>NZ_CP189759.1:0-4194401 GCF_050214925.1 Brevibacterium sp. LE-L | reverse complement strand
GGGGGGTGCCCCTATGTTTTAAGTCAAGGGGCAGATACGAGTTTCTTCAAGAATATCTGGTGGGCCCGAAACGGCAGGGATGATCGGTCCGGGAACCGTCTCCCGAACTGGTCAGGCACTTCGTGACCGGTCGGTTCAGGCGGCGGTCGCCGCCTCGGGTGCGTGGAAGTAGGCACCGTCGCGAAGCATCGCGTACAGGACGTTGCAACGACGGCGAGCCAACGCGATCAACGCCTGATTGTGCTTCTTATGCTCGGCGCGCTTCTTGTCGTAATACGCCCTCGACAATGGGTCCTTCAACGCCGCGAAGGCCGACAAGAACAGAGCCCGCTTGAGGATCTTGTTCCCCCGCCGCGACGAGTGGTCTCCCCGAATCGATGTCCCTGACCGCCAGGTCACTGGTGCCAGTCCGGCATAGGATGCGAGGTGTCCGGCGGATTCGAAGTCCTTACCCACGACCTCGGTCAGGATCCTCGCCGCGGTCCTGACGCCGACTGCCGGCATCGACGTCAGGAGCCCGAAAAGCGGATGCGTTTTCACCAGTTCCTCGATGCGCACCAACACCTCATCCCGCGACGCACGTATCTGCGCCAACGAGTTCGCCAACTGCGGCAGCACGAGTCCCGCCGCGTCCGTGCCCGACACCACCACGGTCTGCCCGTCCAAGGCGGTGAAGATCGCCGCGGCCCACCGCTTCCACGCCCTGGGCGCCTGTCTACGCAGCAGAGTCTCGACGCGGTGTTTGCCGGCATGCCGTAGCGCTTTCGGTGTCGGGTACTTCGCCAACACGGCCAGCATGGCGGGATGATCCAAGTGCGGGCCGATGACGGTCTCCAACCCGGGGTGGATCTGGGTGAGCAGTCCGCGGATCCGGTTCGACGTGGCCGTTGCCTGTTTGGCGAGGTCATCGTCGTAGCCACACAGCATCGACAACTCGGCGACGTTCTCATCCGCCACCCGGATACCCCGCAGAGTGTGGGGCATCGTCCTGGCGGCTTCAGCGATGATCGCGGCATCGCGTGCATCCGTTTTCGCCTCACCCGGGTGTAGGTCGGCGATGCGGCGCATCGCCAACCCAGGCAGATAGGCGACCGTGATGGACTCGGCTTGGGCGACCGCGACCGGCAAGGCGCCGATAGTGGCGGGCTGGTCGACGACCACCAGCAGAGTTCCGTGCTTGCGCAGCCGGCCAAGCAAAGCCCGGAGTTTCGTTTCGTTCTGCGGCAGAGCTTTTGACAGTAACTGTTTGCCGTCGCGGTCGAGTGCGACGGCGTGGTGGTTGTGTTTGCCGACATCGATGCCGATGAATACGTCGATGTCAGCGTGGTTGGTGATCATGTCACTCATCTTCTTCGACTCATGTGACCGAATATTTGGTTGTGGTTCGGCTGGCCGGTACTGCTGGATGGCTCCTGGGCTCGGCATCCACGTTACGGTCGGGCTCAAGGCATGTGTTCTGCCAGTGGTTCTGGCCCCTATCAGCGATTTCCCTGGTGCCTTCGAACCCCGGTGACTACACCCCCCGGATCATGATGACTGGGGGCATCAATCATGCCGGGGTCCTCAGGCCAGCGACCCCTTTCTATCCTGACGGATGAAGGGGCTACTTAAAAGGTAACGGGGGCGGTGGTGCTGTGCGGGGGCGGAGGGGGAGCGATGGTGCTGAGCGGGGGCGTGATCGTCCAAATCGGACTCGCTTCCTGAAGGTGAGGGCCGCCGGAGAGGCAATATGTAATCTACATATCCTGGTCGTATGTAGAATACATATCTATGAGTGGAGAGCCAAGTCCGGGACCTCGCGCAGACAGCAGCGCTGCGGCGGACGGTCGCCGTCGGGACGTGGCGAGCCTGCCCTCTGATCGGCGGATGGCCGCGCTCATCACGGACCTGGAGCGGCTGCGTCGAGCGCAGATGAGCCAGATGGATCTCGGCACGGCCGACCTGCGGATCCTGTGGATGTTCTCCGACGGCCGCGCACGCACGCTCAAGCAGATCGCCCACGATCTCGAGCTCGAGCAGTCGACCGTCAATCGGCAGATCAATGCCGCCATCGCCGAGGGCCTGCTCGAGCGCACTCGCGAAGAGGGCAGTCCGGCGCAGCTGATCTCCCCGTCCGAACGCGGGGCCGCCGCCTTCGACGGCGATGTCGAGAAATCTCTGGCGGCCCTGCGCTCAGGCCTCGACGCCGTAGACGGCGACGTCACGGACTTCCTCGACCAGTTCACTCGCTTCGTCGACGCCTTCGACGCCGGAATCCGCGCGGCCGACGACGGCTGAATCGGCCCGACGACGGCTGAATCGGCCCGGCAAGGGCTGAACCGGGCCGGCGAGGGCTGCGCCGGGCCGGCGATCCGGCCGCTGGGCAGAGAATAATGGTCGCAATCGGATACTTTGGAGGTCTTGAAAGTATCCGATTGCGACCACTTCTTGCCGCTGTGCCCACGGCTCGGAGCCATGAGCGCAGTAGGCGAGCTGTCGGGGCCGAAAGGGGCCTCAGGTGGTGATGAGCCCGTGCGGGTCGAGGACGAACTTCTTCGCCACACCCGAATCGAAGTCCGCGTACCCCTGCGGTGCGTCCTCGAGGCGGATCGGGGTCGCGTTGACGTTCTTCGCGATCGAGACCTTGTCATGCAGGATCGCCTGCATGAGGCCCCGGTTGTACTTCATCACCGGGCATTGGCCGGTCACGAAGACGTGCGACTTCGCGAAGCCGAGGCCGAAGCGCATCGACAGCGATCCTTCCTTGGCCGCTTCGTCGGGGGCTCCCGGGTCGCCGGTGACATAGAGTCCCGGAATGCCGAGGCTGCCGCCGGCCCGAGTGATGTCCATGAGCGAGTTGAGCACCGTGGCGGGAGCCTCGTGGCTGGCGTCCTTGCCGTGTCCGCGGGCTTCGAAGCCGACCGCGTCGATGCCGCAGTCGACCTCGGGCTCGCCGAGGATCTGGGCGATCTGGTCCTTCGGGTCGCCCTGGGAGACATCGACCGTTTCGCAGCCGAATCCGCGTGCCTGAGCCAGCCGGTCCTCATTGAGGTCGCCGACGATGACGCAGGCCGCGCCCAGCAGATGCGCCGAGGTGGCTGCGGCGATTCCGACCGGGCCGGCACCGGCGACGTAGACCGTCGAGCCCACGCCCACCCCGGCGCTGACGGCACCGTGGAAGCCGGTGGGGAAGATGTCGGAGAGCATCGTGAGATCGAGGATCTTCTCCATCGCCTGATCCTTGTCCGGGAACTTCAGGACGTTCCAGTCCGCGTAGGGCACGAGCACGTACTCGGCCTGACCGCCGACCCAGCCGCCCATGTCGACGTAGCCGTAGGCCGAGCCCGGGCGATCGGGGTTGACGTTGAGGCAGATGCCGGTCTTGCCCTCCTTGCAGTTGCGGCAGCGGCCGCAGGCGATGTTGAACGGCACGGAGACGAGGTCGCCGACGTGGACGAACTCGACATCGCGGCCGACTTCGACGACCTCTCCGGTGATCTCGTGGCCGAGCACGAGACCCTCCGGGGCAGTCGTGCGGCCCCGGACCATGTGCTGGTCGGAGCCGCAGATGTTCGTGGCCACGGTCTTGAGGATGACGCCGTGATCGACCGTGCGGCCGACGTTGGCGGGATTGACTCCCGGGCCGTCCTTGAGGACGAAGTCCGGGTACTCGGTGTCGACGACTTCGACCTTCCCGGGACCGGCGTAGCTGATTGCCTTGTTGCTCATCGTTGAGCCTCCATGTGTGCGAATGCGTGGGAGTTGTCGGACATGTGAGTGAGTCGGACGACGCCACTGACATATCAGTCTGACATCAGACGTAGATGCAGTCTCGCCGTCGTGGGAGAGCCGTGTCAAGACCCTCGGCGGAAGTTCATGCAGGCGCAGTGCGAGCGCTCGGCAACCCTCCCGTGAACCGGCCCGGAATCCTCCGCGAACTGGCCCGGAGTCCTCCCCTGGCCGGTCCGGAGTCCTCCGGGAATCGCTCAGGAGTCCTCGCGCAGGCGAGTCGAGAGGATGTGCTGCGACATGGTGCGCAGGTGCTGCATCGATTCCCGAATGAGCGGAGATCTGCGGCTGCCGGCCCGCACCGCTGCGATGATCTTCCGGCTCAGTCGGCCGGTTCCCGCGAGCCGGACACGGCGAACGTTCGCCTCTCCGGCGAGGCTGGACATCCGCGGCAGCAGGCTGACTCCGACGCCCGCACCGACGAGTGCCGCCGAGGTCTCCCACTCGACGGACTCGTGGGCCACCGTCGGGGTCACCCCGGCCGCGGTGAAGGCGGCGACGAAGAGCGAATGGTAGGGAGATCCCGGACTCGCGGTGATCCACTCCTCGCCGGCGAGTTCGCCGAGGGTCACCGATTCGCGATCGGCGACCGGATGGTCGGCGGGGACCATGACATCGAGGGGATCATCGAGCAGGTCGATGCTCTCGAACCGAGCATCGTCCTCGACCTGCACATTGCCCTGCATGGAGACGATGACAGCGAGGTCGATGCGCTCGGCGATGAGGAGTTCGAAGCAGCGCGTCGGACTAGCCTCGATGACGTGGACGCTGACCGTGGGGCGGGTCGTGCGCAGCTTGGCGGCCAGCGGTGCCAAGAGGTTCGACGAGGCGGTCGAGAATCCTCCGATGCCGAAATGCGTCGGCGCCTGGTCGCCGGACCCGAAGGCGCCGGCGCGGATGTCTTCCCAAGCGGCGGTCAGAGCGTCGGATCGCCGCACGAGATAGCGCCCCGTCGAGGTCAGGCGCAGGCCGCGCCCGTCCTTGACGAGCAGCGTCATGCCCAGGGACTGCTGCAGCTCTCTGAGCTGGCCGGAGACGGCCGACGGAGAGTACCCGGTGAGTTCGGCCGTGGCGGCGACGGTGCCGCAGGCGGCGAAGGTGCGCAGCGTCGCCAGACGAGGATCGATCATGAGTAACATTATGCAGTCATTCCGCACGATACTGAACAAAATCTCGCGCTTTTTCTGCAGTATCTTGGTCGCTAGTGTGACAGTCGAGCAGGTCCCGGCAAGCACGGTCCCCGCGGTCGTCGATGAGGAGTTCGCCATTCCGTTGTCGGGCCGGCGCAGGCAGGTATCTCGCATCCAGCAGACATCAAGGGAGATGACAATTGACTGCTACCAACCTGGCCCCGACGAAGAAGGGCTTTCCCGCCGGAATCACCGAGGAGCGGCTCGATGAGTTCCGGGTCCGGCTCGACACCCGTCGGGTCGGCTTCTCGCTCGAGGCGCCGTTCTACACGGACCCGAACATCTTCAACCTCGACATGCAGGCCGTGTTCGGACAGCACTGGGTCTTCGCATGCAGCGTCGCTGAGATCCCCGAGCCGGGTGACTTCGTCACGCTCGACTACGGTCCGTATTCGATCATCGTGCTCCGCAACGACGACGGCGGCGTCAACGTCATCCACAACGTGTGCCGGCATCGCGGCGCCCGCGTGCTCACTGAGCTCAAGGGAACGACCGGCAACCTCGTCTGCGGCTACCACTCCTGGACGTACTCTCCCGAAGGTGACCTCATCCATGCTTCGGCTCCCGGCGAGATGACCTTCGACAAGTCCTGCTACTCGCTCAAGCGGGCTCACGGCACGATCGTCGCCGGTCTGGTGTTCCTCTGTCTGGCGGAGGAGCCGCCCACGGATTTCCACGAGACGGCGAAGATCTTCGAGCCCTATGTCGGCCCGCATGAGCTGGCGAAGACGAAGGTCGCCTACCAGCAGAACATCGTCGAGGAGGCCAACTGGAAGCTCGTGATGGAGAACAATCGCGAGTGCTACCACTGCGATGGTCACCCGGAACTCGCCTGTTCGCTGTTCCCGACCTGGGGACTGACCGATGAGACCATCCCGCCCCACCTCGAAGACGTCTGGGATCGCAACCAGCAGGCCCAGGCCGCTTTGGAGTACCGCTGCCGCCGCTACGGACTGCCCTATGACGTCGTCGAGGAGCTCGACACCCGCATCGGCGGGATCCGCATCTCCCGGGAATCCCTCGACGGGCAGGGGGAGTCCTTCTCGGCCGACGGACGCAGGCTCTCGAAGAAGCTCCTCGGCGATCTGCCGGACTTCCGACTGGGTCGCTGCTCGATGCACCTGCAGCCGAACTCCTGGTTCCACCTGCTGGCCGATCACGTCGTCACCTTCGCCGTCTTCCCGATCGGCACGGACAAGACCCTCGTGCGCACGACATGGCTCGTCGCCGACGATGCGGTCGAAGGGGTCGACTACGACCTCGAGACGCTCACCCACACCTGGAAGCAGACGAACCTGCAGGACAAGGCCTTCGTCGAACTCTGCCAGCAGGGGGCGGCGAGTCCGTTCTACGAGCAGGGGCCCTATATGAAGAGCGAGTACCAGGTCGAGGCCTTCATCAACTGGTACGTGCAGCGGATGCGGGAGCACGTGGGATGAGATCCTCCGCAGTGCCCGCGCTGCCGTTGGCCCAGCGGGTCCGAGGCCTGGAGATGCCGTGGAACCGCGTGCTCTCGGGTACCTCCGGCCCGGCCGGAGCCGCCACCGCCTTGGGGCCCTGGCATCCGCAGGAGTTCACGGCCGAATGCGTGGAGACCATCCCCGAGGCGGGAGGAATGATGGTCTTCGTCTTCCGTCGCACGGACGGTGCGCCCCTGGCGTTCCGATCGGGGCAGTACATCAACATCGACTTCCCCGCTGACGGACCGCATGCGGAACCGGTGTCCCGCAGCTACTCGATCTCCTCGGCGCCGACCGAGCCGTGGACATTCTCGATCACCATCAAACGGGATCCCCAGGGGAAGGTCTCGCAGTGGGCGCACGCGAACATCAGGCCCGGCACGACGCTGGACATGCTCGGGCCGGTCGGTGCCTTCCACCTCGCCGACTACGATCGCCGGGCCCGTCTCCTGCTCTTGGCGGCCGGAGCCGGCATCACCCCGCTGATGTCGATGATCCGCACCGTGCATTCGCTGCCCGGCCAGGCCGATGTCGTCCTCGTCTACCATGGTGCGGCACCGGACTCCTTCGCCTTCTCCGACGAGCTCGACTTCCTCGCCACGGTGGACTTCCGGATCAAGGTCGTCTACTGCCTCGGCGATCGGGAGTGCGACGAGGAGTGGCCGGGTCGGACCGGTCGGCTGTCGGCATCGCTGCTCGATGACCTCGTCCCCGACGCGAACGGCCGGCAGGTCTTCGCCTGCGGCCCGGAGGGGTATCTCAACTCGGCGACCGACCTGCTGCGCGCCGTCGGAGTCGATGACACCTCGGTGTTCATGGAGTTCTTCTCCGGCGACCGCGAGATCCGGGCCGAATACGCCGAAGAGGTCGCCATCGCCGGTGAGATCGCCGAGGAGATCGCGGCGTCGACCGAGGAATACTACGAGTCCCAGCCGGCCGCGCTTGACATGTACGAGCCCGAGTACGACGCCGACGGTCCGATCGAAGCCACGGGTGCGCCGATCGAAGCCGTCGATGCCGAGGCGGTCGTGCCCGACGAGGAGCCGAGCCCCGCCTCGGCGACGGATTCGAACGAAGATGACGAAACCGCCGTCGTCGACCCCGCCGTCCTGCCTACTGTGGGGGAGGGGGAGCACACGATGTCGTTCGTGCGCTCGGGTCTCAACGTCCGCATCGGGGATGAGGAGACCGTGCTCCAGGCCGCGCGGAAGGCGGGAGTGAAGATTCCCGCGAACTGTCAGGAGGGCATGTGCGGCTCCTGCAAGTCCATCAAGCTCGACGGTGACGTCGAGATGAATCATCAGGGCGGCATCCGCGCCAGAGAGATCGACGCGGGCAAGTTCCTGCCGTGCTGCTCGACGGCGAAGTCCGACCTCGTCATCGACGCCTGAACCGGTCGGTTCGGGCACAGTCGCCGAGTGAGTCGAAGGAGACCACATGACACAGCAGAAGGACATCGATGGCATCGACCCCGTCCGCCCCGATGTCTCCGCTCGCCGAATCGGTGAGGGGAGCATCTCGGTCGACGAAGCTCCACTGAACCGACTCGTCATCGTCGTGGCGATCGCGGCTTTCGGTGGTATCTTCATCGACGGCTACATCCTCGGCGTCATCGGCGGAGCGGTCGGTCCGGCGGCGGCCGAACTGGAGCTCTCGGCACTCGGCCAGGGGCTCATTGCGGCCAGCGCACTCATCGGCATCTTCATCAGCGGACTGTTCTTCGGGCGCATCGCCGACCGTTACGGACGCAAACGGGTGTTCTTCTGGAACCTCGTCGGCTTCGTCCTCGTCTCACTGGCTCAACTCTTCGTCGTCGGCACGTGGGATCTCGTGGCGATGCGGCTGCTGCTCGGTCTGCTCATCGGCGTCGAGTATGCGGTCGGCACGGCACTGCTCGCGGAGTTCACTCCGCGTCGTCACCGCAGCGTCCTGCTCGGCTCGATTGCCGCCTTCTGGTTCATCGGCTTCATCTCAGCCTTCGTCGTCGCCCACCTCTCGAGCCCCGACTCCTGGCGTCTGCTGTTGGCAAGCAGCGCGCTGCCGGCGTTCGTGGTGCTCATCGTGCGGATGGCACTGCCCGAGTCTCCGCGGTGGCTGCAGGCGCAGGGGCGCACGGAGGAAGCACAGGCGATCATCTCCGCGCACTATGGGCCGCAGTACGCGCTGCCACCTGCCCCCGCAGAGGTCGTCAAGACTCGGCTGCGCGACTTCTTCGCTGAGAACGACACCCGCACCATCGTGTATTCCGGACTGTTCTGGTTCTGTCAGGTGGGACCGTTGTTCGCGATCTTCACGTTCATCGTTCCTGTCCTCGGCGACCTCGGCCTGAATAACGGATTCTCGACGGATCTGCTCATGAACGGGCTCCAGCTCCTCGGCGCCGGTGTGGGACTGTGGCTTCTGTGGCTGCTGCCACGCCGCACCTTCGTGAACTGGACCTTCGCTCTCATGGTGGTTCTGCTCGTCTTCCTCGGCGGGTGGACGGAACTGCCGCCGCTGGTGACTCTCATGGTCTTCGGAGCCTTCGTGCTCATCATCACCGCTTCGAACAGCATCCAGTACGTCTACCCGCCGGAGATGTTCGTGACTCGCTTCCGCAGCACCGGCGTCGGCTATGCCGCGGCATTCAGCCGTGTCGGGGCCGCTGGAGCCACTTATCTCTTCCCGGTCACGCTCGACCACCTCGGGGTATCGAGCACCCTGCTCATCGCGGCGATCTTCCCACTCATCGGGTTCATCGCTTCGATCTTCTGGGCACCGGAAACCAAATACTCCGCATTGGACGCCTGAGCGCTGCTCGAGAGCCCACTGCGACATCACCCTCCACCACCCTCACCAACAAGGAGTACTCTGTGCCGAACGCATCACCACGAGTCGTCATCATCGGAGCCGGCATCGTCGGCGCCAATCTCGCCGACGAACTCGCGCAGTTGGGCTGGACCAATACGCTCGTCGTCGAGCAGGGCCCGCTGGCGATTCCCGGCGGATCGACCTCGCACGCGCCGGGACTCGTCTTCTCCTCGAACCCCTCGAAGTCGATGACTGAGTTCGCGCAGTACACGATCGAGAAACTCACGTCTCTCACCGGCCCCGACGGTCGCGGCTCGTTCCTGCCCGTCGGCGGACTCGAGGTCGCCACGACCGGAGAGCGGCTGCAGGATCTGCACCGACGGGCCGGTTGGAATCGGTCCTACGGCGTCGAAGCCCATGTCATCGACGCAGATGAGTGCGCGAAGCTCTTCCCCATGCTCGACCGGGAGATGGTCCTCGGAGGGCTGCTCACCCCCGGCGACGGACTCGCTCTGGCCGCGAAGGGCACCCAGCTCGTCATTGACCGCGCCCGAGCCGCAGGAGTCGAATTCCGCGACCGGACCACGGTCACCGACATCGAAACGACCGGCGGCAGGGTCAGCGCAGTCATCGCCGGTGAGGATCGGATTCCTGCCGACATCGTCGTCTCCTGCGCCGGTTTCTGGGGCCCGAAGATCGGGGAGATGGTCGGAACGACGATTCCCCTGCTGCCCTTGGGCCACCAGTTCGCGTGGACGACCGAGGTGCCGTCCCTCGTGGGGAAGAACGAGCTGCCGGCCGGAGCTCAGGCTCCGATCCTGCGCTACCAGGACAAAGACCTCTACTTCCGCGAATGGGGCGAGCGGATCGGCATCGGCTCCTATGCCCACCGGCCGATGCCCGTCGACCTCGACACTCTGCGCACCTACTCGCCCGAGGAGATCACGGAGGAGGTCATGCCCTCGAGCCTCGACTTCACCCCGGAGGACTTCGTCCGCGAATGGGAGGCCAGCCAGGAGCTGCTGCCGGAGCTCGCGCAGACACAGGTCCAGCGCGGCTTCAACGGCATCTTCTCCTTCACCCCCGACGGCGGATCGCTCGTGGGCCAGTCGCGGGAGGTCGACGGGTTCTTCGTCGCCGAGGCGGTCTGGGTCACCCATGGTGCCGGCATCGCGAAGGCCGTGGCCGAACTCATCGCCCTCGGACGCTCGAACACCGACCTGTCCGGCATCGACCTCAACCGCTTCGAGGACGCGCTGACGACACCCGAGTACGTCAGCGAGACCTCGCAGCAGAACTTCGTCGAAATCTACGACGTCATCCACCCGCTGCAGCCGCGCGTATCACCGCGTGACCTGCGGCTCAGCCCGTTCAACGAACAGCAGAAGGCCCTCGGCGCGTTCTTCCTCGAGACGAACGGGTGGGAGCGCCCGCACTGGTACGAAGCCAATGCCGCTCTGCTGAACGAGCTGCCGGAGGAGTGGAAGGCACCGCCGCGGGACGAATGGGCCGACAGGTTCCACTCGCCGATCGCAGCGGTCGAAGCCTGGAAGACGCGGACGAATGTCGCCATGTACGACATGACCGCGCTCAAGCGCTTCGAGGTCAAAGGCCCGGGCGCCGGCGAGCTGCTCCACGGACTGACGACCTCGTCGATGCTGCGCAAACCCGGCGCCGTCAGCTACACCCTGCTGCTCGACGAGGCCGGCGGCATCACGAGCGACATCACCGTCGCGATCCTCGACGAAGAGACCTACCAGGTGGGAGCGAACTCGAACATCGACTTCGCCTCCATCACCCGGGCGGCCAAGCACCAGAGCGCGGCCGACCCGAGCAAGTGGGCCACCGTGCGAGAGACGACCCCGGGCACCTGCTGCATCGGACTGTGGGGACCGCTCGCCCGCGAAGTCATCTCTGAGGTCAGCGACGACGACCTCAGCAACGACGGACTCAAGTACTTCCGCACCAAGCAGATCACCCTCGGCGGCATCCCCGTCACAGCGATGCGCCTGTCCTATGTGGGAGAGCTGGGATGGGAGCTCTACACCTCCGCTGACCTGGGGCATCGCCTGTGGGACGTACTGTGGGAAGCCGGTCGGGACTACGGCCTCATCGCCGCAGGACGCGAGGCCTTCAACTCGCTGCGCCTGGAGAAGGGGTTCCGGTCCTTCGGCTCCGATATGACCAGCGAACACGAACCGATGCAGGCAGGACTCGGCTTCGCGGTCAAGGCTTCGAAGACCGATGACTTCCGCGGAAAGGCCGCCCTCGCGGACCGGGCTGCGGCGGCCACGCAGAAGCTGACATGCCTGACGCTCGATCGGCGCGAGGACGTCGTGCTGGGCAGTGAGCCCGTGTACCTGATGGCGAGCTCCGCGGGGACGGCCGATGCGGAGGTGGGCACCGCCTCGGCGACGGGGCGGACGCCTGCCTCGACGGGCGGTGCGGACGGCTATGTCACCTCGGCGGCCTATGGGTACTCGATCGGGAAGTCGATCGCCTACGCCTGGCTGCCGAACACACTGAGCGTCGGGGACGGCGTCGAGATCGAGTACCTCGGGCGCCGTCTGCCGGCCACCGTCACGGCCGAACCCATCTTCGACCCGGAGATGACGCGCCTCAAAGGTTAGGTGGGCAGGCACTCCGGCTGCAGGGGCCGGAATTCATCGAAAAACGCATTGAGTGTCGAGAAACGGGTGTGCGCACGCGTGTCTCGGCACTCCGCGCGTGTCTCGGCGGGCACGTGCTGAGCTGCGGCGGCGAGGGGAGACGGAGGGACTGCCACGACACCGATGTTCCATATCGTGGATTTTCTTTGACCATCTGATGGGACCGGGAAAGTATGAGGGACAGTGCTCGTCCCGCAGAGCCCGGTACCCGAAGGAGTGTCCATGTCAACGCCTGCAATCATCGGCTGGTCCCACGGCAGGTTCGGCCGGTCCGAGTCACCGCTGCCGCAGATGATGGCCGACGTCGCCCGTGATGCCATCGCCGATGCTGGCCTCGAGCCGACCGATATCGACGTCATCCACGTCGGCGTATTCAACAACGGACTCTCCCGCCAGGGCTTCGAAGCCGCACTGCCGGGCACCGTGTTCCCCGAACTCGCCCGCATCCCGGCCCACCGGCACGAGAACGCCTGTGCCACCGGATCCGCCGCGATCTTCGCCGCCCACGACACGATCGCCGCCGGCCGCCACCGCACCGCGCTGGTCATCGGCGCCGAACGCATGACCCAGGCCTCGGGCCACGACGTCAACGAAGTGCTGCTCAGCGCGAGTTTTCGCGAAGAGGAAGAGCACCTGAAGTCCTTCGCCGGAGTATTCGGCGAGATCGCCCGACAATACTTCGACCGCTATGGCGATCATTCCGAGGCCCTGGCGAAGATCGCCGCGAAGAACCACGCCAACGGCGCACAGAACCCATTGGCCCACATGCAGAAGGACCTCGGCTTCGACTTCTGCAACACCGTCGGTGCCACCAACCCCTACGTCGCCGAACCCCTGCGCCGCACCGACTGCTCGATGGTCTCCGACGGTGCCGTCGCCCTGGTCATGGGCGCCGAGGAGGTCGCCGCCTCCGCCCCGCAGGCCGTGACCTGGCGCGGAATGGGCAACGCCAACGACGTGATGCCGCTGTCACAGCGTGATCCGCTGGAGATGGCCGGCGCCCGCGCGGCCATGGACCAAGCGCTGCAGTCCGCCGGCATCAGCATCGATGCCCTCGACCTCCTTGAGACCCACGACTGCTTCACAATCGCCGAACTCCTCGAATACGAAGCCTTCGGACTCGCCGCCCCAGGTCAGGGCCACACCCTCCTCGACGAAGGTGCGACCGCCATCGACGGCCGCCTGCCCGTCAACCCCTCCGGCGGGCTCAAAGCCAAGGGGCACCCCATCGGCGCCACCGGAGTGTCCATGCACGCCCTGGCCGCCGCCCAGCTGACCGGCCGCTCGCCCGGCATCCAGATCGAGGACCCGGAACTCGCGGGAGTCTTCAACATGGGCGGCGCCGCCGTGTCGAACTTCGCCTCCGTGCTCGAGCGCGTTCGCTGATGCGCACAATCTCCCAGACCTCCCCGGCCAAGGACTTCACGCCCACACCTCGGCGCGGGGTCAACGTCTCCCACTTCCTCACACAGACCGCCCGACGCCTGCCCGAGCGGCTTGCCGTCGTCGACGACGATCACGGGCAGCGCTGGACCTGGGCCGAACTCGACGCCCGCGCCGAGGCGCTCGCCGCCGCCCTCCAAGCAGGCGGGGTCGGCCGTCGCGACACCGTCCTCCTGCTCTCGGCCAACCACGCCGAGGTGATCCAGTCCTTCTGGGGGATCCTCCGTGCCGGAGGCGTCATCGCCCCACCGAACGCGGCCTTGTCGACCGAGGAGCTGCTGGGCATCAGCGCCGAGGTGGCCCCCGCCGCCGTCATCGCCGACCGTGCCCACTCCGACTTCGTCACCGCGCTGGTGGCCGAAGGCTTCACCGGCCCCGTCCTGTGGATCGGCGAGCTGCCCTCATCGAGCGGACCACTTCGCGCCGAGGGGACCGGCTCCAACGAGTCCTCTCGACGCGAAGCGGTCCGCTCGGCGCACGCCCCCGCGGCCGTCGACTCCACCGTCGACGAAGACGACCCCTGCTGGTACTTCTTCACCTCCGGATCGACCGGCCGGCCCAAGGCCGCGACGTTCACGCACCGCCACCTCGGCGCGGTGCTGGCGAACCATCGCTGCGACCTCTTCCCCAACGAGGACGAGACCGGAGCTTCCCTCGTGCTCGCGCCGCTGTCGCACGGGGCGGGCATCCACATGCTCGCGCAGGTCTTCGGCGGCACCCCGTCGATCATCCACCCTGGCGGCAAGCCCAGCCAGGAGTCGCTGTGGCCGGCCATCGACGCCTACGGCATCACGAACGCCTTCACCGTGCCGACGATCCTCAACCGCATCGTTGCCGGCTGCCCGGCCGGACGCGGACCCGAGGACCACACCTTGGAGCGCATCATCTACGCCGGTGCCCCGATGCTCGCCGCCGACCAGGCACGTGCTCTCGAGCGTCTCGGCCCCTATCTCGTCCAGTACTTCGGGCTCGCCGAGGTGACCGGAGCGATCACGGTCCTCGGTCCCGACGACCACGGCCGGATCCCCGTCGACTCCGCTGGCATCGGCACCTGCGGGCGTGCCCGCACCGGAGTCGAGATCATCATCCTGAACGACACAGGCGCGGAACTGCCCGTCGGCGTTCAGGGCGAAGTCTGCGTGGCCGGGCCGACCGTGTGCGCCGGCTACCTCGGCCGTCCCGATGCGAACGCCGAATCCTTCGCAGGAGGCGTCTTCCACACCGGCGACATCGGCTACCTCGACGCGGCCGGCTACCTGTTCCTCACCGGCCGGAAGTCGGATATGTACATCTCCGGGGGATCGAACGTCTATCCGCGTGAGATCGAAGAACTCCTCCTCACCGACACCGAGGTGGCCCAAGCCGTCGTCGTCGGCGTGCCCGATCCGCAGTGGGGAGAGATCGGCGTGGCCGTCATCGAACGGACGGTCCCCGCCGCTGCCGATGACCTGGAGGAACGACTGGATCGGCTGTGCCGATCAAGGCTCGCCGCATACAAAGTGCCCAAGGAGATCCACTTCGTCGAGACCATGCCGGTCACGGCGTACGGCAAGCTCGCCCGCAAGGAGATCAAGGCCGAATATTCGCAGGGACGGGGCAGCGCACGATGAACACGGCAGGCAGGCTGGCGGGCACGACGATCATGGCGATCGGGTGCGGCACCCCGGACGGGGAGGTCAACAACGGCTTCGCCGCAGCGATCGCGTTCCTGCGCGAGGGTGCGCGCGTGTGCATCGTCGACCGCGATCCGAACGCCCTCGACCAGGCACAGCGCGCCCTCGCCGAGGCGGCCGCCCGGCCCGAGACCGACCGCGGTGGCCACGGCGGGCAGGGCCGCCTCGGCGGGGTCGATCTGGAATCCCACCTGACCACGGCCGTCGCCGATGTCGCCGACGAGGACTCCCTGGCCGCGGCCTTCGCCCACTGCGCCGAGCGCCTCGGCGGACCGTCCGTGCTCCACTTCAACGTCGGCGTCGTCGTCAACGGGGGAGTCGACGAACTTCCCAGCGAGGGTTTCCGCCGGGCACTCGACATCAACCTCACCGGCGCGTTCACCGCGATCAAACACGCGCTGCCGCACATGCGTGCCGCGGGCACCGGGTCGATCATCACGGTGTCCTCGATCGGCGGGATGCGCTACATGGGGTATGACTACCCGGCGTATGCGGCCTCGAAGGCCGGGCTCATCGAACTGACGAAAGTCGTCGGCGCGCAGTACGCGGGCGAGGACATCCGCGCGAACTCGATCGCCCCGGGCCTCATCGAAACCCCGCTCATCCACCGTTCGATCACGGGCCACTACGACTCGGTCGAGGACATGCTCGCCGCCCGGCACGCGCAGTCGCCGACGGGGGCGATGGGCCGGCCCGAAGACGTCGCGGATCTCGCGGTGTTCCTCGCCTCGGACGAATCGGCCTACATCAATTCCACGCTCATCCCCGTCGACGGGGGACTGACCCACTGGGCGGGGATGCCGAAGCGGTGACCGGCGGGGCCGCCTCGGGGCAGCAGCGCGCCGAGAGACCACGAATGTGACAGGGAAATAGGGAGATGAAGGAGGCAATGGTGCCGAGAACACGGACGACGAGAACCATGCTCGTGTGGTCCGCCGTGCTGATGGTGTGCGCCCTGCTGCTGGCGGGGTGCGGAACGAACTTCGGCACCACGGACGACGGCAAGCAGCGCTACCGGTGGAAGATGACGGTGACGACCGGGTCGACCTCGACGTGGTACCTCGCGGCGGAGAAGTTCGCGAAGGATCTCGAGGCGGAGACCGACGGGCGGATCACCATGAAGGTCTTCGGCAATGAACGGCTCTCCGCCGGTGAAGCCACCGCCGGTGTCGAACAGCTCATGGACGGGGCGAAGGACTTCTCCTACAACTCGCCGATCATCTACGCCGGCGTCGACCCGCGCTTCGGTGCCGTGACCGCGCCGTTCATCTTCGACACCGTCGAGGACGGGCAGAAGGCGCTCGCCGGCGAAGGCGGGGACGTCTACGGCGATTACCTCGCCGAACGCGGAGTGCACCTGCTCGGCTTCGGCGAATCCGGGATGCGGCAGCTGACGAACACGCACCGGCCCATCCACACCCCCGAGGACATGCGGGGCATGAAGTTCCGCATTCCCGGCTTCGGCATGTACACCGACCTCTACCGGCAGATCGGGGCGAACCCGACGACGATGCCCTTCGGCGAGGTCTTCACCGCCCTGCAGCAGGGAGCGATCGACGGGCAGGAGAACCCGATCGACGTCATCTACTCGGCGAACCTGCAGGAGGTCCAGCCGTACCTGACACTGTGGAACTACTCCTACGATCCGCTCATCCTCGGCGTGAACAAGGACCTCTTCGACTCCCTGACGCCGGAGGATCAGAAGCTTGTCACCCGCCTCGCCGGTGACGCCAACGAGTTCCAGATCGAGAAGAACCGCGACGGCGAAGAGAAGCTCATCGCAGAACTCAAGGACTCCGGCATGGAGGTCAACGAACTCAGCGATGAGGAGAAGGACGCCTTCCGCACGAAGCTGAGTCCGATCTACAGCGAATACCGCAAGGTCTGGGGACCGGACATGGCCCAGGCGTTCATTCCGAAAGGACTGTGAGATGAGAGCCATCAGATTCTTCGAGGACTGGGTCGTCATCGCCTCGTTCATGGTGATCGTCCTCGTCACCTTCGTCAACGTCCTCTCCCGTTACATCTTCAAGGCCTCACTGGCCTTCTCCGAGGAGATCACCATCAACCTCCTCGTCGTGCTCACGATGATGGGAGCCGTCGTCGGGATCCGCCTCGGCGCGCATCTCGGGTTCACCTACCTCGTCGAGCACGCGAAGGGCCAGGTCCGCCGCTTCCTGCTCATCGCCGGCACCGTGCTCATCGTCGCCTTCCTCGCCGTGCTGCTGATCTGGGGCGGCGAGATGACGATCGCGCAGGGTCTGCGCGGCCGGGCCACCCCGTCGCTGGGGATCCCGCAATGGCTGTTCACCCTGTCCATCCCGCTGGCCGGTGCGCTCGGAGTGCTGCGCAGCATCCAAGCCCTGCGGACGGCTCTGCATGAGGACACCTCCGCCGAGGCGGTCATCGAGCGCCTCGCCGTCGAAGCCGCCCCGGTCATCGACGCTGACGAATTCCAGGGAGGCCGGAAATGATCACGCTCCTGCTCTTCGGCAGCTTCTTCCTCTTCCTCGGCCTCGGGATCCCGGTGGCCTTCTCCCTCGGCCTGGCCGCCGTCGTCACCCTCGTGACCACCGACGGCATTCAGGTCCTCGATGTCGTGCCCTCGGTGATGTTCCCGTCGATGAGTTCGGGCACGCTGCTGGCGATCCCGTTCTTCATCCTCGCCGGCATCGTCATGCAGTACACGGGCATCTCGCAGCGGCTCGTCGACCTTGCGTTCCTCATCTTCGGCCGCCTGCGCCACGGCCTGGCCGCGGTGACGATCATCTCCGCGTTCTTCTTCTCCGCGATCTCCGGATCAGGGCCTGCCACCGTGGCGGCGATCGGTGCGATCCTCATCCCGGCGCTCGTGCGCAACGGGTACCAGAAGAAGCACGCGGTCTCCCTCGTCGCGGCCTCCGGATCGATGGGCATCGTCGTGCCGCCGTCGATCGCGTTCATCATCTTCGCCGTCGTCGCCGCCGAGTTCGGATCGATCTCGATCTCCCGGCTCTTCATCGCCGGCATCGTGCCCGGCATCATCATGGCTCTCGCCTTCTTCATCGCCGCCCTGTTCGTGCCCCGGGTGCGTGAACTGGCCGGCCTGCCGGTGAAGGCGAAGACCGACACCGAGGCGGCCGCCGGGTCCGGTGCGACCGGACCGGCAACCGGCGCCTCCACGTCGGCAAATGCTGCGTCCGGGTCGGCGAACGGTGCGTCCGGAACCGGCGGTTCGGGTGACAGCGCGGCAGGGTCGAAGACGCAGCTGCTGACGACGAACGGGAAGGCCGCCTCGGCGAGTTCCGGGGTCTCCGGTTCAGGACCGGTCGGGTCTGGGGACCCGACTGCCACGGTCGATCCCGAGGGCGGGTTCGGGGAGATCCTCACCGCTCTGGTCAAGGCGATCCCCGGTCTGCTCATCCCGGTGATCATCCTCGGCGGGATCTACGGCGGCATCTTCACCCCCACCGAGGCGGGAGCCGTCGCATCCGTGTACGCGCTCATCGTCGGGGTGTTCGTCTACCGGGAACTGACCTGGAAGGACATGCCGAAGGTGTTCCTCGAATCCGGGGTCTCGACCGCGGTCATCATGTTCATCGTCGGCGTGGCCAGCCTGTTCTCCTACGTCATCACCGTCGAAGGGGTGGCCGATCGGATCTCGTCCGCGGTGCTGTCGGTGACGGACAACAAGTACCTCATCCTCGCGGCGATCACGATCATCCTGCTCATCGTCGGCGCCTTCGTCGACGCGATCAGCGCGTTCTACCTGTTCATCCCGATCCTCGTGCCGATCCTCATCGGCGTCGGTGTGGATATGACGACGATCGGTGTGTTCATGACCGTCAACCTCGCCATCGGTCTATTCACCCCGCCGGTGGGACTCAACCTCTACGTGGGCGCGGGCATCGGGAAGATCAAGCTCGAGGAAGTGGTGCGCGGGATCGTGCCGTTCCTCATCTGCGCGATCATCGCCCTGCTGCTCATCACCTACATCCCGGCGCTGTCGAACTGGCTGCCCGATCTGCTCGGGGTCGGGTAGACGGGGCTGCCGCCGCGGCATCGGCGCCTTCGGGTGCCGGTGCCGGGTGAGTTCGACCGGGCGCCGGACGGCGCTTCACTCAATTCTTCTCAAAGGAGAGTCATGGAACCGTATCTGCTCACGAACAAGACCGCGCTGGTCACGGGTGCCGCCCAGGGCATCGGTCTGGCCATTGCCACGGCGTTGGCCGACAGGGGCGCCTCGGTCGGTATCGTCGACCTCAAGGGTGCCGAGGATGCGGCGGCGGGCCTGGCGCAGACGTACCCCGAGCAGCGGTTCGCCGCGTTCTCCCTCGATGTCCGTGACGTCGACGAGGTGACCGCCGCGGTGGGGTCGTTCGTCGAGACCTTCGGCTGCCTCGACATCCTCGTCAACAACGCGGGCACGGCCGCGCGCATCGGCATCGACGAGATCACCGCCGAACAGTGGCAGCGCGACATCGAGACCAACCTCGGCGGGACGTTCAATTTCATCAAGGCCGCCGTCCACCCGCACATGGCCGAGGCCGGTTGCGGGTCGATCATCAACATCTCCTCGATCTCGGGCATCAACGGCGGAGCGGTCTCCGACGGGGAGGCCGGTGCCCGGTCCGGCCCTGCCTATGCGGCGAGCAAGGGCGGGATCATCGCCCTGACGAAGTGGGTGGCCAAGGAATACGGCCGGCAGGGCATCCGCTGCAATTCGGTGGCGCCCGGCCCGGTCGAGTCCGCGCTCACTGTCGGGCAGACGTACGACACCTCGGGGCAGGCGCTCGACCGCATGGGTCAGCCGAATGAGATCGCCGAGGCGGTCGCCTACCTCGCCACCGACGGTGCCGCGTTCACGACCGGACAGATCCTGCGTGTGGACGGTGGGGCCGTGATGTCGTGAGCTGAGTCTGAGCCTCTGCGGGGACGCCCCGGTGTACGAAGGTGCCGGGGCGCCTTTATGAGCTGGTCAGCGGGTGCGTTTCAGGCCGTGCGGCGAACGAAGAGTTCGAAGGTCACGGCCACGGGATTGGCGCCGGGTTCGAGGGTGCCTCGGGTGACCTGGCCCGCGACGTCGACGACTTCTCCGGTGAGGACGACCTGCGGGGCTGCGTCCTGCGCGCCGGTCGGGCTCGACCCGAGTGAGGTCGCCGTGGTTGAAATCGCCCCGGTCGAGGTCGCTCCGGTCACGGTGCCGCTCAGGTGCGTGAACTCGACGGCTGGCCACGGAGCAGAGCCGTCGACGAAGACCGCTCCGGTCGTGCTTCCGAGGCTCGCGGTCACCTCGGCGGAGTCGAAGCCGGCGCTCCGGCAGACGGCGAGCACCGCCTCGTCGAGGATCTCACCGGGACGAATGCGCGAGACCACGGCATCGGGTGGGCCCGGGGTCAGGCGGTCCGACTCGGATGGAGTCGGTGCGGCCGTCGGGCTGGGGGAGGCCGGTTCGTCCGGGTGAGGAGCGAAGGCGGAGAACCCGGTTTCGGCATCGACATCGCTGATCAGCCGGGCATCGGGCAGCGCGAACACGCGGACCCGCAGACCCTCCGGCCCGGCAAGGGTGCCCGGCAGCAAGTGGCCGCCCTTGATTGTGCCGTCGGCTTGTGTCCACGAGGCATGGATGTGGCAGAAAGGTGTGCCGTCGCGGAACCCGACGGTGGCGGCGGCATGGGCCAGCCGCGCGGGGTGGTCGACTGTGAAGGCTTCGGTGAAGGACATCGGGTGCGCGGCGTCGGGGCCGTAGGCGGGGTGGACGAAGGCGATGGGCCCGAACTGACCGGACACGAACTCGGCGGTGAGACCCTCGACGGCGAAGTCGGCCAGCGCCTGCTCGAGGGCGGCGAAGACATCTGTGCCTTCGGTGAGGTCGATGATGTGCTCCGTGAATCGGGTGGGCACGGAGACGATGCGCGGGTGCTGAGGCGGCCCGGCGTGGACGACGGCGGTTCCCGGTGTCTGGAGGGGAAAGGTCGGCTGCGGCAGATTCCGCGTCTCGGCTCCGTTGCTCATGTCTCGATTATCGTCGGCGGCGCTCGCCGGTGTCGCCGAGGATCCATCTTGTGGAACAACAGGACGTCGCGGCCGCGCTGAGGAGGCGCGAGGGATGATCAGGCGTTCGATGGGACGGTGGCGGCCGCCTCGGCGTGAGCGCGCTTCTGACCGCGGTGGCCGATGATGGTTGCGATGGCGATCATGACGGCGACGAGGGCGATGCCGATCCACTGATTGAGCGCCAGCGTCGCGGCTCCGGCGAGGGCGCCGACGAGAATGAGGATGACGGCCAGCAGGCGCCGGACCCAGCGGACGCTGCTGCCGCCGGCCAAACGGGAATCGGAGGCGAGCCCGACGATCGTCGAGGTCACGACGACGGTGGTGACGTCGGCGATCTTCATCTTCCTCGCCGCCGCGGCCTGCGCGCCCATGAGAGCCGAGAGCGCGGAGGTGAAGATCGTGCCGGCGAGGCCGATCTCGGGATCGGGTACGAGGCCGACGTAGAGCGAGAGGCCCGCGCAGCCAGCGGCGACGATGCCGAAGATCAGCGTCGTCCGGCGGTGCCAGGCTTCGCCGATGTCGCCGAGGATCCGGCCGGACAGGGCGGCGCCGATCATGAAGAAGACGAGTGCGAGGGCGGGGCGCAGAACCGGAACGTCTTCGGCGCCGGCCAGGCCCATGCCGAGGATGACGACGTTGCCGGTCATGTTTCCGGTGAAGACCTTGTCGAAGCCGAGGTAGCCGATGGCATCGACCATGCCGGTCGAGAAGGTCAGCAACAGAAGCATGGCCAGGTCGAGTCGACGTGTCATAGGTGCCCTTTCGGTCATTTTGTATACAAAACGATAAGCAGTGCCGCAATTGTGTGCAACTATGAAGAGGGCAAGCAGTTCCGTCCAGCCCTCGAGAACTCTCCGAAGGATCCGATCGATGCCATTCACGCCTCCCGCTGAATTCACCACTCGCCCGACCCTCGAAGGTCACTTCGGCATGGCCGCCTCGACGCATTGGCTCGCCACCGCCGCGTCACAGGCTGTACTCGAGCGAGGTGGGAACGCGTTCGATGCCGCGGTGGCGGGTGCCTTTCTGCTTCATGTCGTCGAACCGCATCTCAACGGCCCTGCCGGAGACATGACCGGAATCTTCGCGACCGCCGCGGATCCCGGTGCTCCGCAGGTCATGATGGGCCAGGGGCCAGCTCCTGCGGCGGCCACGATCGAGCACTACCGCGGCGAGGGGCTCGACATGGTCCCCGGTGCCGGTGCGCTTGCGGCAGCAGTTCCCGGCGCAGTCGATTCCTGGCTCAACCTGCTCGAACACCATGGCACCTGGGAACTGGCCGAGGCCCTCGAGTTCGCGATCGACTATGCCGACAACGGTCATCCGATCCTCGAGCGAGCGGCGGGCACCATCGCCAAGGTCCGCGAACTCTTCACCGAGCACTGGCCGACATCGGCGGCCCTGTGGATGCCCCGAGGAGAGGTCCCCGAGGCCGGCGAAACGGTGTGCAATCACGCCTATGCTGATGTGCTGCGCAGACTCATCGCTGCCGGTGAGGCAGCGGATTCGCGGGAAGAGCGGATCCGTGCGGCACGACGGGAGTGGAAGTCCGGCTTCGTCGCCGAGGCGATTGCGGAGTTCATCGTCACCCCGCACCGCCATTCGACGGGCGGCGATCATGCGGGAGTCATGACGGTCGAGGACATCGCCGGCTTCGATGCCCACTTCGAACCGCCGGTGACCATCGAGTTCCGGGGATTCGAGATCGCGAAGATCGGTGCGTGGGGCCAAGGTCCTGTGCTGCTCCAGGCGCTGAAGATCCTCGACGGCTTCGATGACGAGCGCCTCGACCCGTCGAACGAACTCGGAGCGCACACGATCCTCGAAGCGCTCAAGCTGGCGATGGCTGACCGTGATACCTATTACGGCGACGGCGATGTCGACCTCGACTGGCTGCTCAGCGACGAGTACGCCGCATCTCGTCGGAGGCTCATCACCGATGTCGCATCACCCGAGTTCCGGCCCGGCGAGACCCGGGCAGGCCAGCGCTCGGCGTTCACGCCTCCGCTCCTCCTCGAAGGCGCCGATCGCGAAGAGCTCATCAGAGCAGGCATCGGTGAGCCCACGGTGCAGAAGAACGGTGTGAACAACGGAGACACCTGCCACATCGACGTCGTCGACCGATGGGGCAACATGATCTCGGCGACACCGTCGGGCGGCTGGCTGCAGTCCTCACCGACCATCCCGCAGCTCGGATTCTGCCTCGGAACCCGTCTGCAGATGACGTGGCTCGATGAGAAGGCGCCATCGGCGCTGGCGCCCGGCAAGCGCCCGCGGACGACTCTGACCCCGACGCTGATCTCGAAGGACGGCGATCCTGTCATCGCACTCGGATCTCCGGGCGGCGACCAGCAGGAACAGTGGCAGCTTCTCCTGATCCTGCGTCTGCTCGTCGGCGGCTACGAAGCGCAGCAGGCCATTGACGCACCGGCCCTGCACACCACATCGTTGGCGGCCTCATTCTGGCCGCGCACCTGGGTCCCGGGTGGCGCCGTGGTCGAGGACCGCCTCGGCGAGGATGTCATCAACGGGTTGATCGCCCGTGGACACGTTGTGACACGGGCGGGGGACTGGGAGTTGGGGCGGCTGTCCTGCGTGACCCGCGATCCCGGGACCGGACGAATCACTGCTGGAGCGAATCCGCGTGGCGCACAGGGATACGCGGCGGGCAGATAGGGCGGCCGCGAGGTGAGGTCCTGCAGCTGCCGCGGGCCTGAGACGATGGTGATGTGTTGGACTGCAGAAGGACAGAGCGATGAGTACCGCGGAATGGGGCAGAGTCGATGGCTGAGGATACGAGTCACAGTCGTGCGGATGCCTCCGGGGTCTCGAGCAGTCTTGCCGTCGGGGCGCAGATCCGCAGCGACATCATCAGGGGAGTGCACTCTCCCGGTGCCAAACTTCGGGAAGTGGCGTTGGCCAAGCAATACGCGGTCTCGCGGATCCCGATCCGGGAGGCGCTGCGCGCGTTGGAGGCCGAGGGGCTCGTCGAATCCCGCGCCTACAGCGGTTCGATGGTCGCGCCCTCACCGGTCGAGGACGCCGACGACCTGTTCGAGATCCGCATCGTGCTCGAGGCTGCGACCGCCAAGCGTGCGGCGAGACGAGTGGCCGAACTCGGAGCCGAGGACGCGCCGGACAACCAGTGGCAGCGGCTGCGTGAGGAGATCGATGAGATCCTCGCAACCGGCGATATCGTCATCCGGCAACAGCGCTTTGACGACCTCGCCGCACTGAATACGCGGTTCCACTTCGCCGTCGCGGGCCTCAGCGGCAGTCTGTCCCTCATCAGCCTTCTGCGTCAGATCTCGGGCAAGATCGAGTGGCTGTATTCTCTCAACCTCATGCGCCGAGGGCCTCAGGCCTGGCCCGAACACCGGGAGATCATCGCGGCCATCGACGCCGGCCAGGAGGAGAAGGCGGCCGAGGTCATGGCACGCCACGTCCGCCGCAGTCGGGATTCCTACTTCGCCATGATGTCCGAACTCCCCAGCGCTACCTGACGGCGGCGCAGCAACTTCGCGCGAGGTTGCTGCGCCGCCGTCAGGTGGCAATTGGGTCAGGATTCGCCAAGAAGCCTGTCGAGCTTGTTGTAGCCCTCGACAATGCCGTGCTCCATGCCCGAGGCGACCATGCCGTCACGGGACTCGAGTGAATCGAAGACCGACGTCGCGGTCAGTCGCGTCCGCTCGTCGCCGAGGTCGGTCAGAGTGAGGATCTCGAGGTTGACCGCATCCGGGAAGCCTTCGAAGGTGAAGGTCTGGACGATGCGTTCGTTCTCCCGCACCTCGTGGAACGAGCCGAAGAACGCGTACTCGCCGCGATCATCGGTCGACACGTAGCTCCAGTTTCCGCCCGTACGAGGATTCCATTCGCGGATCGTGTTCGTGATCGTGTCCGGCCCGCACCACTGGACGAAGAGCTCGGGGTCGATATGGGCCCGGAACACCTGATCCGGGGTGGCCGCGAAATCGCGGGTGATCGACACGGTCTGCACCCCCTCGGGGACGTCGAGCTTGAGCGTCGAATAGTCGGCTGCGGTGTCGCTGGTGGTCGTCATGTCATGCTCCTTTGCGTGATTTTCCGTGGGATGAAGTGTCCTCGGACCGCTTCGCCGAGGCGGCGCTCGCATCCGAGTCGCGCGTTGCCTCGTCCGCGTCCATCTGTGCGAGGACGGCATCGAGACGTTGATAGCGGTCTTCTGCCTGCTGGCGGTATCTTTCGATCCACTTCGTCATCAGATCGAACACGTTGTCTTCGAGGTGGACCGGTCTGCGCTGGGCTTCACGGGTGCGGGAGACCAGTCCGGAGTCCTCGAGCACCTTGAGATGTTTCGACACGGCCTGCACGCTCATGTCGTAGGGTTCGGCGAGCTCATTCACCGTCGCGTTCGCAACACTGAGCCGTGCCACCATGTCCCGCCGAGTCGGGTCGGCCAGCGCTGCAAAGATCTTGGACAGCTGATCGGCCATGGAACCCCCGTGCATCGACGTCGAAATCAGTATTCAACCAAGTGGTTGATTTAAGGGTACCGCCGTCCGGCACAGTATTCAACCGTTTCATTGAATAAGGAATCGGTTGCCGCGGGTTCCCGCTGTCACCTGGACTGATGCAGTCAACGGTGGGGCCGCCTCGGTGGTCGTCGACTGATTTCGTACCGAAGATTTCCCGCGGGTATTGAACCTTCCGGCGAAGTCTGTCGTATTGTCACAATAGCGGCGAGCCGGAAACGCATCTGCCGGATGTGCGGCCGGGTTCGTCGGCGGTCGTACTGACAAGGATGTCTGGAGAAGATGATGCCCACCCTGCGACAGCAGCTGTTTCGGATCAAACCGGTGCCTCGGCAGAAGGAAGATGTCGAGACCGACCTCAAGCGCACGATCGGACTGTTCTCACTGACGATGGTCGGCGTCGGCTCGACGATCGGCACCGGCATCTTCTTCATCCTCTCCGAATCCGTGCCCGTGGCGGGGCCGGCCGTGATCTGGTCGTTCGTCATCGCCGGAGTCGTCGCCGGCCTCGCCGTCATCTGCTACGCCGAGCTCGCCGGGTCCGTTCCCGTCTCCGGATCCTCCTACTCCTATGCCTATGCGACGCTGGGCGAACTGCCGGCGATGGGCGTGGCCGCCTGTCTGCTCCTCGAATACGGCGTCGCCGGAGCCGCCGTCGCCGTCGGCTGGTCGCAGTACGTCAACCAGCTGCTGTTCAATCTCTTCGGCTTCCAGATCCCGCACGCTCTGGCCTACGCGCCCGAGGAGGGCGGCATCGTCAACCTCCCGGCGATCCTCCTGCTCGCGATGTGCTGCTTCCTGCTGGTCCGCGGCACCGGCGAATCCATCGTCGTCAACGCGATCATGGTGTGCCTGAAGATCGGCGTCCTCATCTTCTTCGTCTGCGTCGGCGTCACCGGTTGGAACACTGACAACTTCTCCGACTTCGCTCCCTTCGGCATCTCCGGGGTCGTCGCCGGGTCCGGACTGATCTTCTTCAGCTACGTCGGCATGGACGCCGTCGCCACGGCCGGAGATGAGACGAAGAACCCGAAGAAGACGATGCCCCGGGCCCTCATCTCCGCTCTCATCATCGTCACCAGCGTCTACGTCCTCGTCGCCGTCGCCGCCCTCTCCGCCCAGCCGTGGGAGAAGTTCGAGGGCCAGACGGCAGGCCTGTCGGCCATCCTCGAGGGCATCGTCGGTTCCCAATGGCCGGGCACCGTCGTCGCCGCCGGTGCAGTGATCTCGATCTTCTCCGTCACTCTCGTGTCGATCTACGGCCAATCGCGGATCCTGTTCACGATGGCCGGCGACGGCATGATGCCCAAGCTCTTCCGTGAGGTCAATCCCCGCACCCTCACCCCGGTCAAGGGCACGATCGTCGTCACCGTCGTCATCGCGATCCTCGCCGGGTTCATCCCGCTCAACTTCCTTGCTGAGATGACCTCGATCGGCACCCTCGTCGCCTTCGTCGTCGTGTCCCTGGCCGTGATCATCCTCCGCGTGCGCGAACCCAACCTCGAACGCGGTTTCAAGGTCCCGTTCTATCCAGTGCTGCCGGTGCTCTCGATCATCGGCTGCTTCTGGATCATCTCGAGCCTGCAGCTGATCACCATCGTCGTCTTCGTCATCTGGACCGGACTCATCCTCTGCCTCTACCTCATCTTCGGCCGCAAATCCTCCGTCCTCGGTCGTCAGCTCGCCGAGGCGGGACCCGCCACCTCTGACTCCGCAGGAGGAGACAAATGAGCATCGTTGTCGGCATCGCCCCAGGTCAGGACAATCGCGCGGCGGTCGAGCTCGGCATCGTCCTCGCCCGCACCTACGGTCACCGGATCGTTGCAACCGCGATCAACTCCGCCGCCTTCCCGATGGCGCCCGTGCACTTCGAGGGACAGTACGAGAAGAAATACCGCAAGATCGCCGAGGCGGCCCTCGACGAGGCGCGAGCGCTCATTCCCGGCGACATCGAGTCCGAGGTCGTCCTCCACACCGCGCGGTCATCCCGGCGTGGTCTGCTCGAGATGTGTGAGACGGCCGATGCGTACCGGCTCGTCATCGGCCCCTCCGCCGACGGTGAGCCCGGCCGGATCGGTCTCGGCTCGGTGTCGAATGGGCTGCTCCACAGTGCCCGACTGCCGGTGGCGCTGGCTCCGGCGGACTTCCGTGCCCCGGAGGGGGCGCGGCTGGAGCGGATCACGGCCGCGTATTCCGGGTCGACCACCTCGGCGAATCTCATCCTCGGTGCCGCGATGGTCTCCGCGCAGTCGGATGTGCCTTTCCGCATCGCCTCCTTCGCTCCGCGCTCGCGGGTGGTCGCGACCGCCGGGGTCGGCTTCGATATGGAGTCGAGTGTCGTCGACGAGTGGACGAAGGTCGTCCGGCGCGACACCGACAGGATCCTGTGTTCGATCGATCAGCTGCACATCAAGCCTGGTGAGACCGATGTCGTTGTGGGCACTGGCCGGGATTGGGCTGCGGCGCTGACCGCCGTCGAGTGGAAGCATCCGGAGCTGATGATGCTCGGGTCGTCCGGGCTGGGCGCGCTCAAACGGGTGTCTTTGGGCAGCCATGCGATGCGGATCCTGCAGAACTCCCCGGTGCCGATCGTCGTCGTGCCCCGCCGCGCGAAGGCCGACTACATCCGCCAGCAGACCGTCTGAGGGCTGCATTCGCAGCGGCACGGCGCCGAGGGTGTCCAATACTTGAACGGTTCCAATGTAGCGCGTCCGGTTTCGTTAGCGTGGCCGCAGGTCACAATGACGTGGCCGACACAGAGTAGAGAGGAACCGCATGGAACTGCTGCGCCTGGGACCGATCGGCCACGAGATTCCGGTGGTCGGCAGCGACGGAGTCTGCTTCGACCTCCGCCCACTGACTGACGACATCGACCCGAACTTCTTCGCCTCCGACGGCATCGAACGCGTCCGCGCCGCGCTCGACTCCGGTGAGCTCGCACCGTTGGCCGGTGCCGAGGAGATGCGCATCGGCGCACCTCTGACCAAGCCATCGTCCATCGTGTGCGTCGGCATGAACTACGCCGCGCACGCCCGAGAGGCCGGCGCCGAGCCGCCCGAGCGTCCCGTCATCTTCTTCAAGATGCCCTCGACGATCTCCGGGCCCAATGACCCCATCGAGCTCCCACTGTATGCGAAGAAGGCCGACTGGGAGGTCGAACTGGGGGTCGTCATCGGTTCCCGGGCCTTCCGGGTCGCCTCGGCGGAGGAGGCCTATTCCCACGTGGCCGGCTACGTGCTCGCCAACGATCTGTCCGAGCGTCGCCTGCAGATCGAGGAATCCGGCGGTCAGTGGTCGAAGGGGAAGAACCTGCCCGGCTTCACTCCGCTCGGTCCATGGATCAGGCCCGCCACCGAGGTGGACCCCGGGGACCTGCGACTGCGCAGCTGGGTCAACGGCGAGGCGAGGCAGGATTCGACGACTGCCGACCTCATCTTCTCCGTCGGGGACATCATCCACCAGCTCAGCCAGGCGATGGTCTTCGAGCCCGGTGACCTCATCCTCACCGGCACTCCGCAGGGCGTGGCGATGTCCGGACAGTACCCGTTCCTGGCCGATGGAGACACGGTCGAGCTTGAGCTCGAAGGTCTCGGTCGGCACCGTCAGGTCGTGACCGTCACGGGCTGAGCCTCAGTCTGCCCAGTCTTCCCAGTCCTCGGGAAGATCGTCCCAGTACGTGTCGCGGTCGGCGACGGTGCGCTGCCGCCTCCGCGAGATGAGGTATCTCGGGTCGCCGAGGACGACTTGGGGTTCATCGAGCTCGAAACCGGCGGCGCGCAACATCTTCTCGGCATGCGCCTTCGGCGAGGTCGAGACGCCGAGGTGGCGCTGCAGCTCTCCAATCGTCATGTCGCTCTCGCTGCCCCATTGGCTCGAGAAGAGGTTGTTGTCCTTCCCGACGATCCAGAACAGTGCCGCGAGCAGACTCCGGTCGGCGATGCGACGGCGGAAGATCGCGGGGTCGCCTCGTCCGATCGTTGTGAGGAACCGCAGTGCGGCCGTCGCGAGCTCCGGCTCGTCGAACACCTCGTCCGCGATCCGCCAGATCTCCGGCACCAACGAGTTGAGGCGGTCGACAACGTCTTCGGCCACGCCGCCAGTGTCGAGGCCTTCGGCGGGCAGCGGCTCCTCGGTCAGTGCCTTCAGAGCCTCGATGCCGCCGACCGCTTCGGCTCCGCTGCCGACGAAGATCTCGGCCAGCTTCGAAGCGTGATCGCTGAGGAAGGACTCGTCTGCGATCACGTCGTCGAAGTCCGAGGAGAAGATTGAGTCGTCGTTGTCTCTGCCGGTGAGGAGCCGTGTGAAGAGGTCCATCGTGCTTTCGCCGCCGAGGTGGTCCCCGCGGACTCGGGCCGTGTATTCCTCTCGGTTGTCCTCGATCGCGGTAAGAGCATTGTCCGTGAAAGAGCGATCGACTCCGCTGCGATCGTTGGCATAGCGGACGAGCGCGGCCAGGGCGCTCGGCATGGTGAGCAGATTGTCCTCGGGCGCCATCACTTTGCGCGGGTAGAGGTCGCACATGAGACGCTCGACGAAAGTGCCTGACCACCTCAGCGGATCATTGTTGCCGTAGTTGCATTGGAAGTCGAAGAGCAGGTGGGCGTGCTCGATCTCCTCTTCGGTCAGTTCTTCAGCGAAGCGTGAGGCGCGGAAGTCCTTGACGAGTTCATCGATCTCCTCCGGTTCCCACATTCTGATCTCGTAACCGGTGCCGCTGTCGGGAAGCTTCCGCAGCATCCATTCGAGCAGCGGTCGGGTGCCCGGCCAGCTTTCGGTCTCAATCGGTGGAAGCATGTGGGTGCTCATCTCCAGGGCCTCACTCAGCCTGGCGGCGGCATCGGGCAGGCTGAGGGTGACGACGTCGACGGGTGCCGGAAGGTCGGTGCGGCTGAACTCGACAAGACTCGACAGAGGTCCAGCGGCGAGGTAGGCGTCTTCGAGATAGGGTGAGCCGGTGCGATCCACGGCGACAGCCAGAGTGGCTGATCGGCCGGCCGTGGAGATTTCGAGCAGGATCGTCTCTTCGATCTTCACCGGCGACACGAGGGCAGCGGCGCGGAAGGGCCTGATCTCATCGGCGCGGCGGATCCATTCCGGCAGGCGTTTGGTGTTCGGGGTCGGGAGCATTTTGGCGATCCGACGGCCGAAGAGCATATCGTCGAGCATCTGCGCCCAGATCCTCACCAGCGGTTCGGTCTCTTCGGGTGTTGCCTCGAGCATCTGCAGGGCGAGCTCCGAAATCGGGGGCAGCTCTTCTGCCTCCTCGTCATCGTCGTCGTCCGGGCCGAAGGCGGCCAGCATGGTGCTGGCGATGTCGAGCAGCATGACCGGACTCTCGCTGTGGGAGGCCTCCTCGAGCAGGTCGAGAAGCTCGGGCTCGTCAGCGTGAGAGGGATCGAATGAACCGGGTGGAGGAGTCATGGGCTCTACGCTACTGCGTGTGTTCTCTGGCGCACAGTCGTGGGGCGTGGGACTGCGCCGACAGCGTGTATTCGAGATGGCCGGCGCCAGCTTCTGCAGATGGTTGGTGGGGTCGGGCAAGGCCGCAATCGTGGCACCATGGAGAGGATCAGCCACGACGAAGGAGCATCGCAATGAGCACGCGCCGACTTCCCCTCACCGGTGTGCGAGTCCTCGAACTCGGCAACTACATCGCCGCGCCCACAGCAGGCAGGATGCTCGCGGACTTCGGCGCCGAGGTGATCAAGGTCGAACGCCCGGAGACCGGTGACGAGCTGCGCAATTGGCGCCTCAAGGCCGGCACCACCTCGATGCTCTACCGCACGATCAACCGCAACAAGAAGTCCGTCGTCCTCGACCTGCGCAGCGAGGAGGGGCGGACCGCTGCTCTCGAGCTCGTCCGCCGCTCGGACATCGTGTTGGAGAACTTCCGACCCGGCACGCTCGAGAAGTGGGGGCTCGGACCGGACGTCCTCGAAGAGGCCAATGCCGACCTTGTACTCGTGCGCATCTCCGCGTTCGGGCAGACCGGCCCGATGTCGGCCCGTCCCGGCTTCGCCGCCGTGGCCGAAGGCTACTCGGGCTTCCGCGAGCTCGTCGGCGACCCCGACCGCCCGCCCGTGCGGGTGGGGATCTCCATCGGCGATTCGATCGCCGGCATGCAGGCGGCCTTCGGCGCGGTGATGATGCTCTTCGACCGTCAGCGGCAGAAGATCGCCGGAGCCGCCGAGGCGGTCGTCGGCTCCGCACACAGCTTCGAAGGGGAGGGCCCGCTGTCGGAGCGGACCGTCGACGTCGCGCTCAATGAGGCGATGTTCTCCGTGATGGAATCGCTGGTCCCCGACTATTCGGCCTTCGGTGAGGTCCGCACCCGCACCGGGGGTCGGATGGAGGGCATCGCGCCCTCGAACGGCTACCTCTGCGCCGGTGGGAAGTCCGTCGTCATCGCCGGTAACGGGGACGGAATCTTCACCAGGCTGATGACCGCGATCGAGCGGCCCGACCTCGCCGAGGATGCCGAACTGCAGACGAACGCCGGACGGTGGGACCGGCGCGAGGAGCTCGATGAGGCGATCGGGGCCTGGTGCGCCGAACGCTCGGTCGAAGACGTCATCGAGACCCTCGAGGACGCCGGGGTGCCGGCCGGACCGATCTACACCGCCGAGGATCTCGTCGCCGATGAGCAGCTGGCCGCCCGCGGCATGATCCAGAGCCTCGATGTCTCCACCGGCGAAGAGGTCCTCGAGAACGTCGCCTTCCCCGGCATCACCCCAGTCGTCGGTGGCGAATCGGTCGCCATCGACCACCTCGGTCCGGATCTGGGTGAGCACACCGACGAGGTGCTGCGATGGCTGGGACTGGCCGAGCCTGGGAGCGCTCGAGGCGCCGAGACCGGCAAGGGCTCCGAAGCTGGCGAAGGCTGAGCGGATGGCGACGACTCCGAGCGGTGACCTGCCCGCGCTGAGCATTCGGCCCGCGTATGGCGCCGTCGAATATCCGGCGCTCACGAGGATCTGGCGCAGTGCCGTCGATGCCACGCACGACTTTCTCGCTGCAGTCGACCGCAGGGAGATCGAGAGCCAGTTGCAGTCGGACTATTTCCCGGCCGTCACACTCTCGGTCGCCGAGGTCGGTGCTCGCCCAGTGGGGTTTTCGGGAGTTTTCGACGGCAACCTTGAGATGCTCTTCGTCGATGCCACCCGGCGATCTGGCGGAATCGGCTCCGCACTTCTGACCCACGCGATCGGAGAACTCGCTGTGAACCGTGTCGACGTCAATGAGCAGAACGAGGCGGCACCTGGCTTCTATATCCACCACGGATTCGATGTCGTCGGCCGCAGCGAGACCGATGAGGCGGGGCGGCCGTACCCACTGTTGCACATGAGGTTGAGGGATGAGTCCTAACTGTGTTCGGCGACAAGCGGTCGTCGGTAGTGGAGCACCTCGACTTCGACCTGTGAAGGGGCCCGATCGACGTCTCTGCCGATGAGAGCGAAGCCTGAGCGCTCGAGGTTTCTCTGCGAGGCTTCGTTTTCCGGTGCGGTGCGAGCTCGAAGTTCTTTCAGGCCGCACATTTCGGCCCATTCGGATGCAAGGTCGAGAGCTCCCCGAGCATGAGAGTATCCTCTCGCGTCTGGATGCAGCCAGAAGCCCACCTCGGCGGAGAAGTCTGTGATGTCGAATACGACGAGGCTGCCGAGGAACCGATCGTCAGGGTCGACGATGCTCAGCAACGCCAGGCTGCCGTCCTTGAAGCCGGAGACGGCAACGGTCTGTGCCAATCGTTCGACCGATTCGACTGTGTAGACAGGTTCCGGGAGGTGCCCGAACTCTCTGACGAGTCCGTCGCGCGTGCCTTCGGCGAACCTGGGTGCGTCCTGCGGCTGCAGGGCCCGAAGCGTTCTCTTTTCATCAGTGACCGGCAGTAGCTGGGAATCAATCATATGATTAAACTAACATTGATCGCTTAAGAGGAGAAATGATGAATTATTGGTCGACTGCACGGCCCGTGCGCCGCAATCGCGCGGTCAGCCCCGAAATGATCGCGCGCAGTGCCGCTGCTCTTCTGGATGAGGAAGGATATGGGAACGTCTCACTCCGCTTGCTCGCTGACCGTTTGGGCGCAGCGCCTGCGAGCCTATATTCGAGAATCAGCAGTCTCTCAGATGCTCATGACCTGGCCCTCGACTACGTGCTTTCGGTTGATCGAGTAGTGCAGCGGGCGGTGAGTGACGGCGGCGTCATCGACATTCTTCTCGGCCTGTACCGGCATCTGCTCTCCCACCCGTGGGCGATCCAAATCCTGGCTGCCAGGCCTCCCCGTGGGCCCTTTTATCTCGAGGCTTCAGAAGCACTGCTGATGAGACTGCAGCAGACAGGTATCGCAAACCCGCTTGCGAGTGGATATGCGGCCACCAATCTCGTGATCGGAAGTGCTCTCACGCAACAGGCCGCGGATCGGGAGCCGCGAGAATTCGTCGACGGGCAAGTGGCGCCGATGTACAAGTCGCTGCATTTCACAGCCGAACTCCACCCAGAAACGGTGTTGCGTGACACGTTGACCTGTCTCCTCGGGGCGATGGGCGGCACACCAGCGGAAGAGTGATGCTGCGTGCCGCGCGAGCGTATTTCCCAGTAAACGGGACAATCAGCCGCCAATTCGCCTTGACCTCTCACATGCCGAACAATGTCTGTTCCGCGCGCTGAGCGCGATGTATAACGAAGGTGACGCCGCACACCGGAGCGCGGCGACGATTCGTTTCCCGTTGTCCGGGAGCCGGCGAAAAGGAGTCCCATGGCCAGGCCGACCACCGTCGACATCCTCGACACCACCCTGCGCGACGGTCTGCAGATCGAGAAGGCGATCGTCCCCACCGACGTCAAGGTCGCTCTGGCGAAGAAGTTCATCGCCGCAGGACTGACCCAGATCGAAGTCGGTTCCTTCGTCAACCCGAAGAAGGTCCCGCAGATGGCCGACACCGACGAACTCCTGCGCCGCCTGGCTCCGTACGAGGCCGATGGTGTTGAGTTCTACGCCCTCGTGTTCAACCTCAAGGGAGCTCAGCGGGCCGTCGATGCCGGGGCGAAGAACATCAAACTCGTCCTCTCCGCCTCTGAAGGCCATTCGAAGGCGAACTCCGACGCCTCCATCGCCGAGGCTTCCGACCGTCTCATGGACGCCGCCGTCTACGCCCGTGACCAGGGGCTGCGCTTCGACATCACGACGGCCGTGAGCTTCATCTGCCCCTTCGACGGCATCACCGAGCCCGACCACCTCGTCGAGGTACTCCGCCCGTTCGTCGACGCCGGGTCCCACGGAATCGGAGTCGCCGACACCATCGGCAACGCCAGTCCCTCGCTCGTGCGGCGGAACACTGCGGCCGTGCTCGCGGCCTTCCCCGACAAACCGGTCAACCTCCACCTCCACGACACGTACAACTTCGGCATGGCCAATGTCATCGCCGCCCTCGACCTCGGCATCGCGCACTTCGATGCGGCCATGGGCGGACTCGGCGGCTGTCCCTTCGCCCCGGGTGCGGCCGGCAACATCGGCACCGACGACCTCGTCCACCTCCTCCACCGCGAGGGTGTGGCCACCGGCATCGATGTCGAAGCCCTCGCCGAGGTCCGGGAACCGCTCATCGCCGCCGTCGGACACCCGCTGACGTCGAGCCTGTCGGACATCCCCGCAGTGCCCGCAGCCTTCGACGGCCGCTTCGCCCCCGCCTCGGTGAGGGATTGAGATGAGCACCGAGGCGACCGACACCGCGACCGATTCCGCGACTGGAACCGCGGATCACGCGCGGGCGACCGAACCGCTGCCGCTCGAAGGCATCCGCGTCATCGAGTTCTCGCACATGGTCATGGGGCCGAGCTGCGGGATGATCCTGGCCGACCTCGGCGCCGAGGTCATCAAGGTCGAGCCCCGCGGGGCCGGCGACAAGACCCGCTACCTGCCCGGCTCCGGCTCCGGACTGTTCCCCGCGTTCAACCGCAACAAGCACAGCGTGCAGCTCGATATCGCCGAGGCGGCCGACCGTGACCGTGTCCTCGACCTCATCGATTCCGCCGACGTCCTGCTCGAGAACTTCCGTGTCGGGAAGATGGAGTCGATGGGGTACGGATACGAGGAGCTCTCCGCCCGCAACCCGCGCCTCATCTACTGCTCGCTCAAGGGATTCCTGTCGGGGCCGTACGGCAACCGGGCGGCGCTCGACGAGGTCGTGCAGATGCTCGGAGGACTCGCCTATATGACCGGCCCGCCCGGGCAGCCGCTGCGCGCCGGGGCCAGCGTCAACGACATCATGGGCGGAATGTTCGGCGTCATCGGCATCCAGTCGGCCCTGCGGGTCCGCGAGACCACCGGGCGCGGAAAACTCATCAACTCCGCACTGTTCGAGAACAATGCGTTCCTCGTCGGCACCCACATGGCCCAATCCCAGATCAGCGGCGAACCGCCCCGCCCGATGCCGACCAGGCAGGCGACCTGGGCCGTCTACGACATCTTCCGCGATGCCGCGGACAATCAGGTCTTCATCGCCGCGGTCTCCGACGGACAGTGGCGCGACCTCTGCGACGAGTTCGGGCTGACGGGACTGGCCATGGACCCGGACATGCTGACCAACCAGGGGCGGGTCGATCAGCGTGAGCGCATCCACCGCGAACTCCAGGCGGCGCTGTCGCAGCTGAGGCTGACCGAGATCGAGGAGAAATGCACCCGCCGCGGCCTGCCCGTCGCCCCGGTCAACACTCCGGCCGATCTCAATTCCGACCCCCATCTTGTCGCCTCCGGGGCATTGGCACACACCGGGCTGCCGACCGGCAACAGCGTCGATGTGCCGCTGCTACCGCTGACCTTCGACGGTCGCAGGCTCGGTCTGCGCAGCGATGTGCCCGAGCCGGGACACCACAACGCCCATTACCGGGACGGCCCCGCCGTACCGAACGGGCCACCCGATCACACCACCTGACCGCTCCGCCGGACCACAGCACCGGACCATTCGCTCATCAGATCACAGCACCACGAGAACTCAGCACCACGAGAACTCAGCACCACCGGACCATACGGCGATCACCGAACACACAAGGGGACAACTCATGCGATCAACGACGATCACACGCACGGCCACCTCGGCGAAAGCGAACACGACACCCACCGGCAAGCGCGCCGCGAAGATCGGCGCGGTCCTCGCCACGGTCGCCCTCGTCACCACCGCCTGTGGAAACAAGGCGCAGCCCCCGGGCGAAGGCGGGGACTACCCGAAGGGGCCGGTCACGGTCACGGCCCCGGCCGAACCCGGATCCGGCTGGGACACCACCGCCCGCGCGATGGTCGAAGCGCTGCAGAAGGACGACCTCGTCTCCACCCCGCTGCCGGTGCAGAACAAACCCGGCGGCACCGGCTGCTCCTGGCTGACGTCGATGATGCAGCAGGAGAAGGGCAAGGACGACCAGATCGCCGTCACCTCCCTGGCCAGCCAGACGATGAACGCCCGCGGCCTGTGCGAATTCGGCCCCGAGGATGCCACCCTCATCGCCACCCTCTACGTCGAGGACTTCATGGTCGTCACGCCCAAGGGCGGGGACTTCAAGGACCTCGACGCCCTGGTCAAAGCGCTCAAGGACGACCCGCAGAAGGTCACCGTCGCCGCCGCGGGAGACGACACCCTGCCGTTCGCGCTGTTCGCGAAGGAAGCCGGCATCGACCCGGGCGACATCAACTTCGTCAACTACGACGGCGGCGGCGAGCAGACCACGGCCATGCTCAACGGGGATGCGAAGGTCGCGATCGCCGGCATGAGCGAGTTCCGTTCGGTGCTCGAATCAGGAGACATCGAGCCGCTCGTGACCTTCGCCGAGGAGCCCCTGGCCGCGCCCTTCGACACGGTGCCCACCGCCAAGGACTCCGGCTTTGACGTGACCCTGGGCAACTGGCGCGGCATCTACGGACCCGCCGAGATGCCGGACTCGGCCGTGGAGTTCTGGGCCGAGAAGCTCACGGACATGAGCAAGACCGATCCGTGGCAGGAGACGTTGAAGAACAACCAGTGGTCCGAGGAGCTGCTCACCGGCGATGACGCCCAGTCCTATGTCGAAGAGGCGGCGAAGACGGTTGAGGAAGGCGTCAAGGAGACCGACCTGGGCAACAGCAAATGACCGCTCACCGCACCGACCTCATCACTGGCGGCGCGATCGCCGCCATCGGCCTGGTCTACTACATCGCGACGTTCGCCATCCAGGAGACCGCGAACATCGTCACCCCGCGCACCTTCCCCGCGATCGTCGGCATCGCTCTCACCCTCCTCGGCCTCTTCCTCGCCGGGCAGTCCGTGTACCACCACCGGAAGGCCACCCTCGCCGAGGCGGAGCCTGAGTCTGCGAGACCCGAGTCTGCGCGGTCCGGTTCCGCGGGGTCTACCGATGTGGGTGCAGGGTCCGCAGAGTCGGATGAAGGCGGCAGCGGGGTCGTCCTCGAGGCACCGCCGGAGCCGCCGGCGCGGAAGATCGTCTTCCAGTTCGCGCTGTTCTTCGTCTACCTGGCGATCCTCATCCCCGTCGGCTTCCTGCTGTCCACGGCGGCGTTCCTCATGGGACTGACGAGCATCTACGCGCCGGAGAAGTGGATCCGCAACCTCATCTTCTCCCTCGTCTTCGCCGTCGTCGTCTACGCGGCGTTCGTCTACGGACTCGCCGTGTACCTGCCGGTCGGAATCCTGGGTTAAGGGGGCGGACATGGACACTCTCATCGACCTGGGAGGCGGCTTCGCCTCGGCGCTGGAGCCGGCCAGCCTCGCCTTCGCCCTCCTCGGCGTGCTGCTCGGAACCGTCGTCGGCGTCCTGCCGGGCATCGGCCCGATCTCGGCGATCGCGATCCTCATCCCGGTGTCCTTCGGGATGGAGCCCGTGCACGGGCTCATCCTGCTCTGCGGCATCTACTACGGTTCGATGTACGGCGGTTCGATCACCGCCACACTCATCAAAACCCCCGGTGAGGTGGCCAGCGCGGTGACCGCGATCGAAGGTTACGCGATGGCTCGCCGAGGTCGCGGCAAAGCGGCCCTGGCGACCGCGGCGATCGGGTCGTTCCTCGCCGGGACGCTGGCGATCATCGGGCTGACGTTCCTGTCGCCCGTGCTCGTCAAGCTCGCGAGCGTCTTCGGCGCCACCGAGTACTTCCTGCTCATGGCCACGGCTCTGCTGCTGGCGTCGACGATGTCGGCGGGCTCGCGGACCAAGGCGCTCATCTCGATCTTCATCGGTCTGGCCGTCGGGCTCATCGGCCTCGACTTCCAGACCGGGCTGCCCCGGCAGACGTTCGGCATCGATCTGCTCTCCGACGGGGTCGACTTCACGATCTTCGCAATGGCCCTCTTCGCCATCCCCGAGGCGATCCGCAACCTCGCGCTCGGACGCGGGGCGAAAGATGAGATCCAGAGCTTCGGCGACGACAAGTGGATGACGAAACAGGACTGGCAGCGATCGGCCGGACCGTGGGCGCGCGGATCAGTGCTCGGCTTCATCATCGGCATCCTGCCCGGCGTCGGGCCGTCCCTGGCATCCTTCATGTCCTACATCATGGAGAAGCGCATCTCGAAGCGGAAGGACGAATTCGGTCACGGCGCCATCGAAGGCGTGGCCGGTCCCGAAGCGGCGAACAATGCCGGCGTCGGCGGTGCGATGATTCCGCTGTTCAGCCTCGGCATTCCCGGATCGGCGACCACAGCACTGCTGCTGTTCGTGTTCACGATGTACGGTCTTCAGCCGGGACCGCTGATCTTCCGCGACGAGACCGGGCTGATCTGGACGATCATCGCGAGCATGTACATCGGCAACATCGCGCTCATCATCCTCAACCTGCCGCTGGTCGGTGTCTTCGTCAAGCTGCTGAAGATGCCCAAGGAGATCCTGTTCTCGGCGATCCTCGTGCTCGTCGTCATCGGTGCCTACGCCATCGAGTTCAGTCTCTTCGGACTCATGATGCTCGGCATCTTCGGCGTCATCGGCTACCTCATGGAGAAGGGCGGCATCCCCCTGGCGCCGGCGATCCTCGCCCTCGTGCTCGTTCCGCTGCTCGAAGACAACTTCCGCCGGATGCTCCAGATCTCTGGGGGATCGTTCGCCCCGCTGGTCACCCGGCCGATCTCACTGTCGATCATCATCCTCATGGTGTTGGGGATCGTCGGACCGGTCCTCTTCCGCTGGTGGGTGAGCCGGCGCAAGCTGCTCGCCGATGTGACGATGGCCTGAGGAGCACAAGTGACGAGTTCGATGAAGAGTTCAGCACAGAGCAGCGCCGGGCGCGCGGCGCAGTCCCCGACCGCGGAGGTCGGCGTCCTCGACCGCAGTGCCGCGATCCTCACCGCGCTCCAGGACGAACCGATGACCGCCGCCGAGGTGTGTCGTCGGCTCGGCTATTCGAAGTCGACGACCTACCGGCTGCTGGCCGATCTGCGCACCCACCGGTTCATCGTCCGTGACACCTCGGGCACCCTGCGTCTGGGGCCGTTCCCGGGACGGCGCAGCATCGCCACGACGAACTCGGTGCTCGAACATCTGCGGTCGATGACAGGGGAGTCCGTGCAGCTGTGGATCCGCGTCGGTGAAGACCGGGTGTGCGTGCGCAACGTCGAAGCCGACCAGGAGCTGCGGGTCTCCCGCGGAGTCGGCACCGTCCTCTCGCTCGTCGACGGCGGTTCGGCCGCGCTGGCGCTGTGTGGGCCGGGCAACCCGGCCGAGTTCTACGCGACGAAGCAGGCGCGGGTGGCCGGCACCGCCTCGGCGAGTGCGGCGTTCACGGTCGGAGCGGTCGTGCTCGCGATCTGCGTGTCCTACCCGCTGACCCGGGAGCCGGAGAACGTCGCCGGCACCTACCGCACCCTGCTGTCGCAGGCGGCCGTCGAGCTGCGCACACTCCTCGACGGCAGCGAAGAGCTCGGAGTGCTGCGCGATATCGCCCGCCTGGCCCTGGGCGCGAAGAAACAGGCGGGGGAGTAGGGCGCACAAGACCTCGTCGCGCAGGTCGGGGTGGACGGAATGAAGAGATGCGTCGAACACCCGGCCGTCAGCTGCCGAGGCGGAATAGTGTGAGCAGCATCGGAGCCGCCACACGCCGGCACCGTGGAGATCACACAACGCCGAACGGGAGAACCCCATATGACCACCCGCATCGCCGTCGTCGTCGGCAACCCGAGCCCCACATCGCGGACCCGCCAAGTGGCCGAAGACCTCGCCGCCAACATCGCCGAGATCACCGGATCCGAGATCGACGAAACCATCGAACTCGCCGAGGTGACCGACGAGATCTTCGCATGGAAGTCCGACCGCCTCGACACGCTCACCCAACGTCTGGCCACTGCCGACTATGCGGTCATCGCCACACCGACGTACAAAGCCAGCTACACCGGACTGCTCAAAGCATTCCTCGACCGGTACGACGCTGACGGCCTGCACGGACTGACCGCGATCCCCGTTTTCACAATCGGGTCCCCGGCGCACACCCTGGCCGTCGAAACGACGCTGCGGCCCCTCCTCGTCGAACTCGGTGCGAGCGTACCGACGAAAGGACTCGCTTTCCCAACGGCGAAGTTCGACGAGCGCGCGGCAATCCTCGACGACTGGATCGAGAGTCAGGGTGGATATCTCGCGCCTGCGCGCTGAGGTTTGTCTGCCGCCAGGAGAGTCGACATCAGTCCGGTCGAGCGCCGAGCCGATGTCGGTCCGCCAAGCTGCTGAGCGGGTCAGTAGGATGCTGGTGACCGCAAACGTGATCTGCCGCCTGCCTTCACCGTGGTGAAGGCGGGCGCGGGTCGAGGAGGACATCGCATCGTGCCACGCACCGTCTACTACACCGCGACCACCCTCGACGGGTTCATCGCCGATCCCGAGGACTCGCTCGAATGGCTGCTGCGCCAGACCGAGGAACCGCCGGACGATGGGTTCATCGACGGAGTCGGAGCGATCGTCATGGGCGCGACGACGTACGAGTGGGTGCTGCGCAACCTCGACGGGCCCTGGCCCTACAGCGTTCCCGCCTGGGTGATGACCCACCGGAAGCTCCCGCTTCCGGACGCCGGGGAGGACGGGAAGACGCCCGACATCCGGTTCGCGAAGGGCTCAGTCTCCGACCGCTACTTCGAAATGTGCACGGCAACCGGCGACCGCGATCTGTGGGTGATGGGCGGCGGCGACCTCGCCGGACAGTTCGCCGACGAGGGATTCCTCGACGAGATCATCACCTGGACGGCTCCCGTCGTGCTCGGCAAGGGCCGTCCGCTGCTGCCGCGCCGCCTCGACCTCGAACTCATCGAAGTCGGACACAGCGATCCCTTCGTCATCGCGCGCCACCGGGTCGTCGGTCCCCTCCGCGAGGACGGCTGACCAGCTCGTCGCCCCGAGCGATTCCCTGCGCCGAGGCGGACTGAGGTTCCGTGCGGACGGGCACGGCCGCCTCGGCGAGGTTCATCCGGATATCGGGCACCTCTGGTGCCGGCGGACGGTTCCGTGATTCGATGCAGGCATGACTGCTGCGATTGAGAATCATCGGGCCCGCCTGCACGCGGGGGAGATCTACAACGGACTGTGGATGATGTCGACGAGCCCGGAGCTGGCGAAGATCGGGTCGGCCGCCGGCTTCGACTATGTCTGCCTCGACCTGCAGCACGGTCTTGTCCGCCCCACCGACGTCCTGCGACTGACCGATGCCGTGCGCGCCAGCGGGCCCGCGCTCGTGACCGCGCGGGTCGCGGCGAACCGGTTCACCGAGATCGGGGCGCTCGCCGACGCCGGCGTCGAAGCGATCATCGTGCCGTTGGTGTCGTCTGTGGCTGAGGCGAAGCAGGCCGTGGCCGCGCTTGACTATCCCAGCCGCGGGGGCGATCGCTCGTGGGGACCGACGGCCGAGATCATGCACGATGCCGTGCAGGATACCCGGGATGAGCGGCCGCTGCTGTTCGTCATGATCGAGAACAAGGAGGGCCTGGCCGCGGTCGAGGACATCTGCGCCGTGCCCGGTGTTGACGGGGTCTACGTCGGTCCGGCTGATCTCGCGTTCGCCGTCGGTGCCCTGCCCGGACAGCCGAATGAGGCCCACGCCGAGGCGCTCGTGCGGATCCGCTCGGCCGCCGATGCGCTCGTGCGGATCCGCTCGGCCGCCGATGCCGCCGGGGTGGTTCCGGGAATCCATTGCGGCGACGGCGCGGAAGCCAAGCTGCGCAAGGACCAGGGTTTCCGCTTCATCACCTCGGCCGGCGACATCGGCGCGGCTGGCCGAGCGCTGCGGGAGGACCTCGCAGCCGCCCGCAACTGACCCCAATTGCTACTTGACGGCGGCCCAGCAACCTCGCGCAAGGTTGCTGGGCCGCCGTCAAGTAGCAATTAGGGGGTGGTGGGCAGACTGCGGCCCTGCTTTGCGGGCACCCCCGTGAGTCTCGTCGACTGGTGGAGGACTCTCTCGGGGTCAACTACGTTGATCTTCCATGACGACGAAGCAGCCTCTGCGCGCCGTGGGCGCTATGGCACTGTGCCTGCTTCTTGTTGCGGTTGCCGCATGTACGAACACCTCCGACGAGCCGCTCGAGTACGCGGACGCCGCCGTGCTGACCGGTGCCGATGTCGGGGCCGATGACCTCTCCGGTGTGAAGCTGATCGGTGACATCGGGCTGGTGGCAACCACCGACCATTCCGGTGGCAGGCTTGCCGCCATCGATCTGAAATCCGGGCGCACGATCTGGAGCGCTGACGATGGGGACCCCATCCTCGGCGGCGACTCTGCTGTTGTCGATCTCAGCAGTCCGCATGATGCCGCCGAACCTGTCGTCCGCGACCTCGGCAAGGACGAGTTCGAGGTTCTCGTGCCCTACCGGACGGTCTCCCACGTCGATGCCGGCGGGACGGACGAGACTGTGAGCCTCGGTGTGGCGTCCCTGTCCGGTTCCGACGGCCGGGCCGAGTGGCTGAGCGAACCGCTCATCACCGATGACGAACACGCGGACAAGCTCATGGCTCGTCCGGTAGTCGCAACCGGCGACACCGTTATGGCGGCCGCTGCCCAGCGGAACAAAGCAGGTTCGCTGACAACGTGGGCAATCGACGGGAAATCGGGAAGCACCCGCTGGACGCAGGACGATGTGTGGCCGGCCGCACTGAGCATGGATACGGTCGTTGTGGAGGAGTCGAGCGATGTCGGCCTGCTGTACACGGTCGAAGGCCCGGAGCGGAAGGAGGGCGCGGCGCCCAGAGCCGTCGATGCCCAGAAGGGGAAGCCAGTCTGGGACCTCGCAGACCGATTCGACAGCGCCAGAGTTCAGGCGGCAGCGGGAGACTATGCCGTTGTCCATGCCGATGGAGGAGACGACGCGGACGGAGCCGCGTCGGATGACGCCTCAGTCGGTCCCACGACTGAGCTGATCGACATCGATGACGGCTCGACAGCAGAAGATCTCGGCGATTTCGCCACCTGTGCGTCGAGTTCAACCATGATCGCGTGTGCTGACGATGGTCAGCTCACGACAGTAGGGGCCTCCGACGGACGCATCGAGCGCTCCTCGCCCTATGGGTCAGGCAAGGACAGCAGGGACTGGGAGCTCTTCGACGTCTTCGCTGACACGGTGATCGCCAAGGACGAGACCGACGACAACGACCGCTTCCAAGCCCTGGACCGCTCGGGCAAGGTTCGTGCGGAGGACATCCCGGGTTCTCCGCACGCAATGAATGAGGACTATCTCGTCTCGTGCGCCGAAGAACGGGCGAAATGCGGGTTCCATGCCGCCGAATCGGAAGCCGGCCCGGACAGTCCCACGGCGACGGGCGCCCATCCGCTCAGCCTGAGCGATCCCCTCTCGTCGAGCGCTGCGGAATCGACCGGATTCGATACCCTCGATCTCCGCCGCGTCAATGGAGTCGCGTTGGCGGACGAATCGGTCATCATCGGCGGTTCGAGAAAGGGGTATGAAGACCCGGTGGTTGCAGCGATCGAGGCTGATACGGCAGATCCGATCTGGACTCTTGACCAGTCCACGGAGCTGACAACCACAGCGGGAGAGCACGTCGCTCCAGTCTTCCGGCTCTACGGCGATCCGTCGATCATCGACACCTCCGACGGGTTTTCGCTTCTTATGGCGGCGAAGTCCGGAGGCAAGATCGGAGCCGCGGCTGTCGACGGGAAGACCGGCGACCTCGAGTCGTTTCACCCCCTCGGTGGCGAGGATGGTCATGTCGACCTGCACGTCCGGAGCAGCACGCATGCAGCAATCGACGTCAGTGACGACGACTCCCAGCAAACCGTTCTCGTCGACTATTCCTCACCGACGAGCCCGAAGAACGTGTGGACTCAGCACGGAGTCACCCCGGTCGCTCTTGGCGAGGATAGCGTGGTGGTGCGCAGGGCCAGCGGAAGCAGAGGCGAAAGGGAACTCAAAGACGTTCAGCTGCTCGACCTCGGCGAGGGCAAGGACGTCATCTGGGATTCTGCCGATGTGAGGGAGGACGAACATCCCGGAACCGTCATGCTCGAGGCCGGCATGCTCATCGTCAACTGGAGCGACGGCACCGAGATCCTCGACGCTGACAGCGGCACGATCTTGGGCACGATCGGCAAGCGGCTCAGCCAGTGCACTGCAGAGGGGGCCACAGTGATGTGCGACAGTACTCCCGACCCTGACAGCCAGAGGTTCGGGTCCCCCATCGTGTTCGAACGCACGAAGTCCGGAGTCGACGTCGCCGAGGTGCGGAACCGTTTCATCAACGGGATATCCGGGGCGTATGACGGTCGGTTCTTCGTCGACGCTGCAGGGGGCGCGACGTCGATAGACAGCCGCGGGGTGGTGATCGATTCCGACTTGAGCGGTCGGCTCCATCACGTCAGCGACGAAGGATACGCGCTGTTCATGACCTGCCACCCGAGCACCTGCTCGACGAGTTCCAGCTGGGATATTCGGCGCGTCGGTTAGGACGAGGAACACCGACTCGTGGTCCGTGCTCCAGCCCCGGCCCTCGGCTAGACATCTCGGCACCTCAGAGCGGGTGTTTCGCGCGATGCTGGCGACTGCCCGGAATGACGCGCTTCGGAGCGGATGCCAGCAGAGAATCGAGCGGGCCGACACCGGCGCCGCAGTCCGAAGGCAACTGCGATACAACTCACAGGAACTGCTAAGATTGGGGAGTAATCCATTTTGAGCTCGATGTGGTGCAGCGGTGCACTGCGAAGGGAGGAGCCTTATGGGTTCCCTGATCATCATGCTTATCGGACTGGCGATTTTCGTCGCCGGTTACCTCCTGTATTCGAAGTTCCTCGGCCGTAAGATCTTCCAGCTCAAGGACTCGTTCGTCACTCCCTCGCACGAGCTCAATGACGGTGTCGACTACGTCCCCACGAACAAGTACATCCTCTGGGGGCACCACTTCACCTCGGTGGCCGGTGCTGCACCGATCGTCGGTCCCGCCATCGCCGTCATCTGGGGCTGGCTGCCGGCCCTGCTGTGGGTGACCATCGGAACGGTCTTCTTCGCCGGAATGCACGATTTCGGAACTCTGTGGGCCTCGGCGCGGAACAAGGGCCGGTCGATCGGCGCCCTGTCCGCCCGCTATATCGGCAAGCGCGGGGCGAACCTCTTCCTCATCGTCATCTTCCTGCTGCTGCTCATGGTCATCGCGGCCTTCGCAGTCGTCATCAAAAACCTCCTCATCAGCACGCCCACCGCGGTCATTCCGACCTGGGGTGCGATCGGAGTGGCGCTGCTCGTCGGTCTCTGCGTCTACCGTCTGCGGATTCCGCTGATCCCCGTCACCGTCGTCGGAGTCATCCTCCTCTACGGACTCATCGTCCTCGGCAACAGTGTCCCCGTGGTCCTGCCCGAGTCGTTCTTGGGCATGAGCCCCGCGACCTTCTGGATCGTCACCCTCTTCGTCTACGGCGCCATCGCCTCGCTGCTGCCGGTGTGGGTGCTGCTGCAGCCGCGTGACTACATCAACGGCGTCCAGCTGTTCATCGGCCTCATCCTGCTCTTCGGCTCGGTGCTCACGGCTACGCTCTTCTCCGCGATCAAGCCCGAGATCGTCGCACCCGCCATCAACACCAACGTTCCCGACGGCACGCCGAGCATGGTTCCGCTGCTGTTCGTCACCATCGCCTGCGGTGCCATCTCCGGCTTCCACGGCATGGTCGCCTCGGGAACGAGTTCGAAGCAGCTCGACAAGGAAACCGACGCTCGCTTCGTCGGCTACTTCGGTGCAGTCGGCGAAGGCCTGCTGTCCCTGGGCACGATCCTCGCGGTCATCGGCGGCATCAAGTCGACCGCCGCTTGGAAGGAGATCTACTCGGCCTTCGGTGAAGGCGGCGTGGAAGCCTTCGTGCAGGGCGGAGGCGCCCTGATGGAGAACGGCCTCGGACTGCCCGCCTCCCTGTCGGCGACGGTCCTGGCGACCATGGCGGTGCTGTTCGCGGCCACAACCATGGACACGGGCATGCGTCTGCTGCGCTTCGTCATCCAGGAGATCGGCGAGACCGTCAAACTGCGCATCAGCAACGTGCCCGCGACTCTGCTCGTCGTCGTCATCGGCCTCGGATTGACGTTCTCGCAGGGCCTCGGCGGTGAGGGCGGTCTGCGCATCTGGCCGTTGTTCGGCACGACCAACCAGCTCATGGCCTCGCTGTCGCTGGCGATCATCGCCGTCATCCTCATCCGCAAGCGACGCAATCCTGCTCCGGCGATGATTCCTCTGGTCCTCGTCTTCGTGATGTCGTTCTGGGCGGCCATCGATCAGCTCATCAGCTTCGCCACTCCGGGCTCCACGGACTGGCTGCTCTTTGCCCTCGACGTGGTCATCATCATCGCCAGCATCTGGGTCGCTGTCGAGACCATCCTCGCGATGCGTCGGGCCTACCAGGAACCCCAGGAGGAGCCCGATGCGGATGAGAAGCTGACGGCGACGCGAGAGAACGTCTGAGCTTTCCCATGTCAGGGGAGACTACAGGGCCGATTGCGCGCCGGCTCAGGGCGCTGCCCGAGAAGTGGGCGGCTTTCCGGGCAGGCCTGCTCGAGTTCTACGTCGGTCCCTACCGACAGACGCTCAAGCGCGAGCAGCAGGCCGAGGACGACTTCTTCTCCGTCGTCGTCCTCGGCGAGGCCCTCGGTGTTCCCGACCCCGCCGCCTACTACACGGCTGAGCTCATACCCGCGCTGTGGGATGACTTCCATGCCTGGCACCGGCGCATGGGGCTGCCGCGCTCACCCCTGGACCACATCGCATGCTGTTAGACATCGCACGCTCCCGCCGACTGCTCTTCGTCGGCGGCAAGGGCGGAACGGGTAAGACCTCGGTGTCCTCCGGTTTGGCGATGGCCCGAGCCCTCGACGGCGGACGTGTGCTGCTGGTTTCGACGGACCCGGCGCACAACCTCGGCGATATCTGGCGCACACAGCTGGCCGACGAGGCTCGGCGCGTCTTTACGGCGGAGGCCGGGACCGTCGACGAGGCGGTTCCCGGTTTCGTCGACGCCATCGAGGTTGATCCGCAGGCGACGATCGACGCACACTTCGCCACGGTCGAAGCGATGATGCGGCGGATGCTGCCCGAACGTACCCACGCAGCGGCCAGGGATCATCTGCGCACGGCGAAGACGGCGCCGGGCAGCCACGAGTCCGCCGTCCTCGAGCGGATCGCGGAGATCTGCGAAGAGGCGTTGGGTGCCTATGATCTCGTGATCTTCGATACGGCACCGACCGGGCACACCGTCCATCTGCTGTCTCTGCCGGAGCGCCTGACCGGGTGGGCTGAGTCGCTGGTGGCCAACCGCGACCGCTCGGAGCGCTTCGCGGCTGCCGCTCGCTCCCTGGTCAGCCCGAAGGAGGAGACTCCCGGCCCCGATGCCCAGATGCGTCGGACCCTGCTGGCCCGCCGTGACCGCTTCGCTCTGCTGCGCAGCACCATCGCCGATGCTCAGCAGACCGGTTTCCTCATCACCACACTGGCCGAGAGACTGCCGGTGGCCGAGACTCTCGGATTGGTGCGGCAGCTGCGTGAGATCGACGTCGACCTCACCGGCGTCATCGTCAATCGTCTGTCTCCGGCCGATTCGGGAGAGTTCCTTGCCGCCCGCCGGATCTTGGAAGACGAGCAACTCTCACACCTACACGCCGCCGTTGATCCGCTGCCCGTGGCCCAGCTGCCGTTGCTGGCTGGTGAGCTCACCGGCGTCGAGGCGGTGCGTCGGCTGGCCGATCTCCTCGTCGACAGCGTCCCGACGCGCAAAAGCTGAGGCGGTCAGCGGAGGCTCTGCGGTGCGTTCGCCTTATTTCAGCCGCATACGGGCGGGCACTGCGATTCAGCTGGCGTCGCGCAGATATGCCGGGTGGCGGCGGAGCCGGTTTCTGATCTGGAGCGCCTTGAGCGCTCCGTGCGCGTACGTGAGGCCGGCGATGCTGTGGCGATTCGACACCCAGGCCCGGACCTCGGTGCCCTCGTCGCGTTCGCACATGGTGACCGAGACGATGAGCATGCGTCGACTGTTGTTCACTCGGGCCTTGTTGATGAGTCCAGGACCGGCGGTGTTCGCCCAGGTCACCCGCAGGAAGCACGGCTCGACGGCGGCAACGGCCTCTGCGGCGGGGACATCGAGCACGACACCGTAGGTGCGCTTCGAGACGATGGAGCGGTGGATGAGCAGGGCGAGGAAAAGGCACACGACCGCCGAGACCACTGCACCGCTCATCGTCCGTCCTCTCGATGGACCGTTTGAGCCCAGAGTACCGCCCGCCTCACCCCAGCCACAGCGCCAGCGTCGTCACGGGTACGAGTACGAGAGCCAGGCCCAACCCGAGCATGGCGAACTTCCGCCACGAGATCTCGACGCCCATCGCTGTCAGCCTCTGATGCCACAGCAGGGTGGCAAGCGACCCCCACGGGGTGATGATCGGAGCGAGGTTCACCCCGATGAGCAGAGCGCCGAGCCGCAGAGGAGTGTCCGTGAACGCCGAGAGGCTGAGAAAGGCCGGCAGGTTGTTGACCGCGTTCGCGCCGAGGGCACCGATGGTCGCGATCCGCAGCAGGTCGACCAGGCCCTCACCGTGACCGGCTGCGGCGCCGAGTGCCGCGTCATAGCCCTGCACGTGGATCGCCTCGACGATGACGAACAGGCTCGCCGCGATTGCGATCGTCCGCCACGGAACAAGCCGAAGAGAGAGGACCTTGCGTCTGAGGACGGCGAAGACTGACAGGAGCACGAGTGCCGCGACACCGGCGACGAGCACGACCGGCACCCCGGAGACGAGCATCGGCAACAGCACGGCGACGACCACGGCCGTGATGACGAGCAGACGCCGGTCCGGAATCACCGTGGTCTCAGCGAGTTCGTATCGGCCCGCCAGACTCCTGCGGTGGATGAGAGTGAGCGCACCGATCGTGATGAGCACTGCTGCGAGCGCGGGAGCCCAGAACTCGGCGAGGAAGCCCAGTGGAGCACTCCCGAGTGCATCGGCGGCCAGCAGATTGGTCAGGTTCGACACCGGCAGGAACAGTGAAGCGGTGTTGGCCAGCCAGACGGTGGCGAGTGCGAACGGGAGCGGAGAGACCCTGACGTGCCGGGCGAGGACGACGATGACCGGGGTGATGAGCACCGCCGTTGTGTCCAAGGACATGAACGCCGTGCTCAGTGTGATCATGACGAGGACGAAGCCCCACAGCAGCGCTCGCCGCCCCCGTCCCCAGACGGCCAGGCGTTCGGCAACGACCGAGAACACGCCCGCGACACTGGCGAGCTCGGCGACGATCGTCATCGCGATGACGAATACGAGGACGGGCCCAGTCGTCTCGGCGAGTGCGGCGAGGTCGTCGCCCGGCAGGCGTCCGGTGACGACCGTGAGAACCGCGACCGCGATGAGCGCCCACGGCACGATGACGTTCCACCGCAGAGAGGCGAGATTCCACTGGCTTTCGCGCACACCTGCAGAGTACGGCACGAACGCCCCCGCCCCCTGGCCACATCACCTCGGCGATCATAGGGTGGTGTCATGGCGACCTCAGCGAACACTTCAGCACAGAACTCACCGATCCCCACCCTCGACCTCAACGACGGGCGTGCGATCCCGCAGCTCGGCCTCGGCATCTATGCGATGAAGGGCGAAGCCGGCGTCGACGCGATCGTGGGCGCCGTCGACACCGTCGGCTACCGTCTGCTCGACACCGCGGTGAACTACGAGAACGAACGCGAAGTCGGCGAGGCGATCGCGAACTGCTCCGTCGCCCGCGAGGACCTCTTCGTCACGTCCAAGATCCCCGGCCGCCACCACGGCTTCGACGAGGCCATCGCCAGCACCGAGGAGTCCCTGGCCAGGCTCGGCCTCGACTACCTCGACCTGCACCTCATCCACTGGCCCAACCCCAGCGTCGGGAAGTACATCGACACCTGGCGCGGTCTCATCGAGCTGCGCGAACGCGGGCTCGTGAAATCGATCGGGGTCTCGAACTTCACCGAGGCGATGCTCACCGAGCTCGTCGACGCCACCGGGGTCACGCCCGCGGTCAACCAGGTCGAGCTCCACCCCTATTTCCCGCAAGCCGAGCTCATCGCCTTCCACCGCTCGATCGGCGTGCAGACCGAATCCTGGTCCCCGCTCTACCGTGACCAGGGACTGTTCGACGAAGCCCCCATCACCGAGGCGGCCGACCACCACGACGTGACCCCGGCCCAGGTCGTCCTGCGCTGGCACATCGAAGTCGGCAGCGTCCCGATCCCGAAGTCGGCGAACCCCGAGCGACAGCGACTCAACGCCGATGTCTTCGACTTCGAACTCACCCCCGCCGAGGTGGACGCGATCTCCGGACTCGAGCGCGGTCGGATGAAGGATCGGGACCCGCTGACGCACGAAGAGATGTGAGGGGCAACGACGAGACGGTCAGCGAGATGATGTCCGCTTCCGACATCAACCGACTGCCGGCGGCGTGATCAGCCCTCGCCGGTGTAGAGGTCGCCGATGCCCATTCGGCTCGGAGGCGGAAGGCTGATCTGAGCCCGCGCTGCCTCCGTTCCGAAGGCAATGAGGAGGAACGCGACCAAACGGCGGGAGAGTTCGTGTGCATGGTCGCTCGAGGCCGTCCCCACACCGGAATTGGCCAACATGACCATCGTCAGGTCACTGACCGTGAAATCCGCACGGAGCATCCCCGCCCGCTGCGCACGTTCGATGAGGAGTGAAAGCTCCACTTCGGCCTGCCGTCGTCTCTCACCGATCCTGTCCCCTGCCCCGCGTGTGGAGCGATCGTCTGCCGCGGCGCGCGTCGAGAGGAAGGCGTCGGTGAATCCGCGGTCCTCGATCTGCATGCGGCAGATCTCCTCGAGGAATCGGCGGAAGCCGCGCCAGGGGTCGGGGTCGGCCACCGCATCTGCGAGCACCGCCTCGCAATGGTCGAGCTGCGTGTCGAAGGTTTCCCTGACGAGGCTGCTCCGATCGGGAAACCGTCGGAACACCGTAGCTACACCGACTCCTGCCCGACGGGCGATTGCGCTCATCGGCACGTCGAGTCCCCGCTGCGCGAAGAGTTCTGCCGCCGCGTCGAGGATGCGTCGGCGGTTGAGTGCCGCATCCGAGCGGAGTCGGGTGCTGTCCGTGCCCTCGATCTGAGTCGGTTCGGTCATGACTTTCTCTCACTTCTGCGAAAACGGAATGATGCGACCACTTCGACTCTTAGTCTAAGTGGAAAGCCTCGTCCACTACGGGGCGATCGAGTCACGATCCGGTGCGATGCCGGAGAAGAGAGAAGCAGATGAAGATTCTCATGTTCGGGCGCGGAGTGATCGCGACGCAGTACGGCTGGGCCCTGGAGAAGGCCGGCCACGATGTCGACTTCTATGTCCGGCCCGGGCGGATCTCCGACTTCGGCCCGCACGTCGATCTTGAGATCAGGGACGGACGCGAACGACGGCGCAATCGGCAGGTCAGGCAGCGCTGGACGATCACGATGCGCGAGGAACTCGCATCCGACCACGACTACGACCTCATCATCCTCAGCGTCAATCATGACCAGCTGGCCGGCGCTGTCGAGTTCCTCACTCCGCGCCTCGGGGATGCGACGGTGCTCGTCTTCAACAACATCTGGGTCGAGCCCATGGAGGCGGTGGCCGGCTTCCCGAAAGATCAGATCGTATGGGGATTCCCCGGTGCCGGCGGCGGCTTCTTCGGCAGCACTCTGCGCGGCGGAATGGTCAGGAATGTCTTCCTCGGGCTCATCGACTCCGAGGAGCCCTCCGCGCGACACAAGGCGGTGCACGGGCTCTTCGAAGGAGCCGGCTTCTCGGTCTCAGAGGTGGCGGACTTCAGAAGCTGGCTGTGGTTCCACTTCATCCTCGACGCTGCCATCATGGTCGGAATCCTCCGCCTGGGCGGCTTCAGAGAATACGCACGATCGCGGTCGGCGCTGAAGGACTCGGTGCTGCACATCCGTGAGATGACCGCCGTCCTCGAAGCCAAAGGCGGGACTCCGAGGCTTGGCGCGGCCGCCATCCGCCGCTTGCCGGCAGGCCTCATCGCCTTCGGTCTGCAGAAGGTGCTCGGCGGAGACAATGACTACAGCTACCTCATGGAGCAGGTGATCGACAGCGGTCACGGCAGCTACGACATGACGAGCATCTATCCGCGCGAGGTGCTTGCGGATGCGAGGCGTCTCGGGGTGAGCGTTCCCCGCGTGGAGGCGCTGGAGTCGGTATTCAGATGACAGCAACGAGGATGCCCGGCCCCTCGTCCGGGCGGCCCCCACGTCCGGGCGGCCCCCACGTCCGGGCGGCCCCCACGTCCGGGCGGCCCCCACATCCGGGCCGCCCGGAGGCCCCTCGGGCCCTGGCGGATCAGCTCGGTGAGAACGAACCGATGAGTTCGTTGACACCGAGGACGAGGAAGATCGCGGCGATCACTCCGAGGATGATGTTGAGCACCCAGCCGTTGCGCCACTGTGTCGGCATGTGACGACCGTTGAGGAGGAAGAGCAGTGTGATGGCCAGGAAGGGCATGAACAGAGAGCCGAGCACGCCATAGGCGATGATGATGGTCACCGGTTTGCCGAGCAGGAGGAGCAGCATCGGAGGGAAGGTGAGCCAGAGGACGTAGAACTTATAGTACTTTCCACCGGAGCGGCGGTCCGGGTGATCCTCGGGCTTCTTGCGCAGCCGGCCCCAGAAATCGGCGAACATGATGGAGACGCCGTTCCACACGCCGAGGACGGAGGAGAACGACGCCGCCCAGAACCCGACGAGGAAGAGGTTGCCGACGAAGGCACCGTAGCGGTCGGCGAGGACGCCGGAGAGTTCGACGAGTCCCTCATCGCCGGATTCGATGGCGATGTTCGCCGAATACAGCAGCTCGGCGCCGATGATGAGCATCGCGATGACGAAGACGCCGGAGATGACATAGGCGACAGAGTTGTCGATGCGCATCACCCGCATCCACTTCGGCTGATACCACCCCTTCTCCTTGAGCCAATAGCCGTAGGCGGCGAGGGTGATCGTGCCGCCGACCCCGCCGGCGATGCTCAGGGTATTGATGAGACCGCCCTCGGGGATGAGTGGAATGAGGCCCTTGACGGCGTCGAGGAGATTCGGCGCGGCGAACGCGGCCGATCCCACCACTGTGAGGAACATCAGCCCGACGAAGACGGCGACGAGCTTCTCCAGCGTGTGGTACTTGCCGAGCCAGACGAGGCCCGCGCCGACGAGTCCGGAGAAGATCGCGTAGGCGATGAACGGGATCTGCGGGAAGGCGGCGTAGATCGGCAGGGCGGAGGCCGACATCGCGGTGGCCCCGTAGACGAATCCCCAGATGAGGATGTAGGGGCCGAAGTAGATCGACGTCCATACGCCGAGTCTGCGCCAGCCTTCGAAGATCGAATGCCCCGTCGCCAGCGACCACCGTCCGGCACCCTCGACGAGGAAGATCTTGATGACCACGCCCGCGATGACCGCCCAGAGCAGGGCGTAGCCGAATTTCGATCCGGCGACGAGGGTGGCGACCAGGTCTCCCGCGCCGATGCCGGTGGCGGCGACGACGAGTCCGGGGCCCAGGAGCTTCCAGCGGGGAGGGGCCTCGTTCGCCGCGGTGCCCTCAGCGGGGGATTCGTTCGAGCGGTCGTTCGGGATCTGATCGTCGTCCATGAGACTCATCCTCGAGGTCTGTGATCACAGTCACGGTCTGATGCCGACTACTCTACATGGGAGTCCTGCGGCTCGGGCGCCTGAATCTCGGCAGCCGGCAGCTCGATGAGGTTCTCTGCGACCCCGGACAGGAACGCTCGGCCGAGCGTCGTCAGCGAGAGTTCTTTGCGCTTGGCTCCGGTCCGTGGGGCGCTGGTGTCGGTGCTGGCCAGGAGCCCTGAGTCCTGGAGCCGTTTGATCGTGCGGTAGAGGCCGCGTTCCGTGATCTGCCAGCCTGTTCTCCGGGTGAGTTCGGTGAGGATCGTGGTGATCCCGGTCGGCTGGTGGCGTGCGACGAGGTGGAGGACGGCGGGGGTGAGCATCGACTTCTTGTAGGTTTCGACCCAGGAATCGATCCGATCGGACAGCCATTCCTGCTCCTCTGTGGGGTGTTCCTCGCCGAGGCGGTCTTCGCCGAGGCGGTCCCCGTGAGTCTCGGCCGCGTGCTCCGTCGCGGCGCCCTTCCTGCTGGGGCTCATCACGCTCAGTCTTCCCAGCCGCGTCCGAGGACGGTGCCGATGAGATGGATGAGCAGACCGAGGCCCCACAGTGCGCTCATGACGAGGGTGGCGCCGAACCATGAGCCGCCGAGGAGGGCGGCGCCGATCGCACCGCTCGCGTCCCCTCCGGAGCCCAAGGCGATGACTCGAATGACCAGATGGAGAGTGAACGACGTCGTCACCGTCACATAGGCGAGGGTGTGGGCGATGACGACTCCGAAGCGCACGCGTCGCAGCTGCTTCCGGTTCCGGCGCAGCCACACGACGATGCCGAGGGCGACGACCGCCGTGAGCGCCCCGGCCAGGACGGTGACCCGTCCGCCGGTGACGGCGATGACGACGTGGACGATGGCCATCGCGATGATGAGCCCGAGGGCATAGGGGAGGAGCAGAGAGCGCGAATTCACGGACGGAGTCTTCTGCGGGGTCTCAGACATAAAGGTACTGTACCAATGGTTCAATACCGTGATCAAGAGCCACACGCACCCACCCGCACCAAGGCGGAGCCGAGGAACCCTCGGACGCGGACGAAGCACCGCCTCGGTGAGGGCGGCTGTGTGAGAATGGTCGGGTGAATATGGGGGCCAGGCATCGGCGTGCTCTGCGGGGCAGCGCCGCCGCGACGGCGGCGACCTTCGTCGCTCTGGCTTCGCACATCCTCGGTGGGGGAGCCTTTCCGACGGCCATGGGCGTCATCGTGCCGCTGGCGCTGTCGAGTCTCGTCTGCGTTCTGCTCGCCGGGCATCGACTGTCGCTGGCGCGGCTGACGATCTCGGTCGGGATCAGCCAGGCGATCTTCCACTTCCTCTTCTCCGTGTTCGCGCACACCACCTCGGCGTCGGGCGGTCTCCGGGCCCTCCTCGGCGCGCATGACCACACCGGGTCGACTCAGACGGCTCATCACGCGGCAGCGCAGGTGGGCCATGGTTCCGCGTCGATGCCGGCCATGGACGGGGCTGTGACCATGGCCCCCGAAATGCATGCGCACGCCGGCCCGGGGATGCTCCTGGCCCACGTCGCAGCGGGGATCGTGACGGTCGCGATGATCTACTGGGCCGAGCATCTTCCGGTCATGCTCTGCGAATTCGCTCGCCTCATCATCCGGGCGGTCATCCCGCGGCTGATCCTCCCGCGGACACCCATCGACGGGCCGAGAACTCCGGTCAACGCCGCCCCCGTGATTCCGCGAACCCTCGGTGTTCTCCGGTCGCCGGTGCTGCGGCGCGGGCCCCCGCAGGCTGCTTTCTGACACTCATCACACCCGCACATCGGCTCCGGCGAGCCGGTGCGGTCTCTGCTGACCACTTCTGACAGAAAGCATCATCATGACAACACCGTCATCAACCGTGCCCGAAAATTCGGGCGACCGTCCGACCGATCGTCCATCCGACAGGCGCCCCGATCAAGCAGACAGGCAGCCCGCCCGGCCCAGCGCGTGGTTCGGTCCGCTCCTGCGCCGCCTCCACTTCTATGCGGGAATCCTCGTCGGTCCGTTCATCCTCATCGCCGCGCTCAGCGGGGCGCTCTATGCGATCAGTCCGACGCTGGAGAAGGTGGTCTACGCCGAACAGCTCAGCGTCCCGCCGACCGATGACCCGCTTCCCCTGGCCGCACAGGTCGAAGCGGCGAACGCGGTGATCGGCGGCGAGGCGACGCCCTCGGCCGTCCGACCGGGGCCCGAGCCCGGAGACACCACCCGAGTGATGTACTCAGACCCGAGCCTGGGCGAGAGCGAATCCCGCGCAATCTTCATCGACCCCGCCACCGCTGAGGTGACAGGTGACCTCACCGTCTACGGAACCTCAGGTGCCCTGCCGCTGCGGACCTGGATCGATCAGCTGCACCGCAGTCTCCACCTCGGCGATTTCGGGCGTCTCTACAGCGAACTCGCCGCCTCGTGGCTGGGAATCGTCGCGGCCGCCGGCCTGGTCCTGTGGATCATCCGGGCCCGGAAGACGCGCCGAGCCGCCGCGATGCTGCGACCGAACCACAAGCACACGGGGCTGCGACGCACCTTCTCCTGGCACGCCTCGGTGGGGGTGTGGGCGGCCCTCGGTATGCTGTTCCTCTCCGCCACCGGCATCACATGGTCCCAACTGGGAGGGGAGAACGTGACGAAGCTGCGGGCGGCCCTGAGCTGGGAGACCCCCGCGATCTCCACGGAGCTCGGCCAAGGGTCCTCGCCCGCGGACGAGCATGCCCACCACCACGGTGACGGCCCGTCCTCCGCGGGAACTTCCGGAACGTCCGCCGGGAGGTCCGGAACGTCCGCTGAGGCGGCCGACCCCGGCATCGACCCGAGCAGCATCGACCCGGCCGACTTCGACATGATGCTGTCGATGGCTGAGCAGGTCAACGTCAACACCGGACTCGTCGAGATCCTGCCGCCGGCTGATGAGCACTCGGCCTGGGTCGTCCAGGAGATCCAGCGCAGCTTCCCCACCGAGGTCGACGCCGTCGCCTTCGACCCGGACACGATGGAGGTCACCGACCGTGTCGACTTCGCCGACTACGGGGTGGCGGCCAAGCTCGCCCGCTGGGGCATCGACGTGCATATGGGGTCGATGTTCGGACTCGCGAACCAGATCGTGCTCTTCATCCTGGCGATCGGCATCGCAGCGATGGTCGTGTGGGGATATGTCATGTGGTGGCAGCGTCGGCCGACACACGATCCGGGGCTGCGGCTCGGAATCGTCCCTGCCCGGGGCGCTCTTGCCGGGGCCCCGTGGTGGGGAGCTGCAACCGTGGCGCTCGCCGCGATCGGCATCGGCGTGTTGCTGCCATTGGTGGGGCTGAGTCTCCTCGTGTTCCTCAGTGCCGATGTGCTGCTGGGGAGGAGGGAGCGGCGGCGGGCTCAGTCGAATCGCACCGAGTCCCGCGTCGCCGTGTCGACCCTGAGCTCGAAGACATCGGGACGCGAATAGTGGCCCACGGGGTCGAAATCGAGATGTGACCGGGTCTTAGTGTCGGGGTCGATCTCGGCGTAGAGGATCGCCTCTTCGTCGTAGATCGGCCCCGCGAGCACCTCGCCGGTGGGCGCGACGATGATGCTTCCTCCGCGGATTGCGGTCTCGCCGTAGGGCAGGTCCTCATCGAACGGGTGGTCATCGGGGAAGTCGCTCTTCGTGATGAACTGGCATGCAGAGAGCACATGGACCCGCCCCTCCATGGCAATGTGGGTCATGGACGAGGACCACGTCGGTCGGTCGTCGACGGTCGGCGCACAGTAGAGTTCGACGCCCTTGGCGTACATCGTCTGTCGGAGCAGCGGCATGTAGTTCTCCCAGCAGATGACCGTGCCGACCCTGCCCACTGGAGTGTCCATGGTGTCGAGGGTCGACCCGTCGCCGAAGCCCCAGATGACACGCTCGGTGCCGGTGGGCATGAGCTTGCGATGGGCGCCGACGATACCGTGCTCGGGATCGATCATCAGCGCAGTGCAGTAGAGCGTGTTCCCGGATTCTTCGATGATGCCGATGACGGTGAAGAGCCCATGCTCACGGGCGGCCTCGCCGAGGCGGGTGACCTCGGGGCCGTCGACGCTGACCGCACCGTCGAAGTACCGCTGGAACTCATGCCGCCCGCGGGCGGTGCGCATCCCCACCGGGGCACCGAAGGTGCTGCCCTTCGGATAGCCGCCGATGAACGCTTCAGGAAAGACCGCCAGTTCCGCACCGTTGTTCGCAGCCTCAGCCATGAGCCCGATCGCCTTATCGATCGACGCCTCGGCATCGAAGGGAACGGAACCGGCCTGGACGACTGCAACACTGTTCATGGGGACTGACCTTCCTCGCTCGTGGACCACGTGTGCCTTCACTCTTCGCTCTCAGCATCGCCAGGTCAAGAGGATGCAGCTCGTGATCAGGGTGGAGCGCACGCGCCTGATGAGTGCGTGCGCTCCACATCGCAGTCCGGCTCAGGGCCGCTGAGAGCTCACCCCCAGTGCGACAACGACCTCTGTCGCATGCTCTCCCGGAACTGGCCTGTCGACTTCTCGAGCAGTTCCCCGGTTCCCCAGTCGAGGACGACCCCGTACTGGCGAACGACGTCGTGGACGGTGATGTCACCTTCTCGGTAACGGCGGGCGACCTCGGCTGGATCTGCATCGAGCCATGCGACGCGTTCGGCGCGGATCCGTGTACGTTCTGCTCTGGTCGCAGCCTCGTCGATCTCGTACTCGTCGAGCTCAGCATCGATCTCGTTGATGACGACTCCGTAGTCCTTGGCTGCGCGGTCGATGGAGACATACCCATCGATGACGTCTTCGAGAACCTCCGCCGTGGTGCGTTCGAGCGGATCTCCGAAACCGCCGCCTCCGGCGCTCGGACGTTCGAAGGTGTCGCCTGGGCTGATGGAGACGTTCGAGAACGTCGCGCCCAGGTAGGTTGAGCCCCCGGAAGACGGGTTGAGCCAGACACCGTGTGGGATTGACGGCAGTCCGCCGTTGATGCCCCAAGTCGTCGAGCGGCCGCGATCGCAGCAGTAGCTCATCACAGCTCCTGATGCGTCGGTGAGTATGCCGCCCTTGTTGACCCCGCAGCCTCCGCGGAAGCGGCCCGGACCACCAGAGTCGGTATTGATCGAGTGCTGGGTAGTGATGACGGGCGTGAGACGCTCCTGTCCTTCGACCGGTTGCACGGCGAGACCGGTGCCGAAGACGGGGGAGGTCGCCGATGATCCGTCCTTCGTGGATCGGCCGCCCCAACCTCCGGCCATCCAGTCGTACCACATGAAATAGCTGCTCGATTTGGTGCGACTGTCATGCCCGCCGACCAGCAGATACTCGAGGTTGAACGCACATGCCATCGCCCTCTCCGGCATGATGTGCGACCACAGCTCGAAGATCGCATTCATCACCTTCTCGTATGGACCGGAGCAGAATCCCGTGACCGCGTGGGGCCAGCCGGCGTTGACGACGGTGCCTTCCTCACCGATATCCGCTGTGACAGCCTCATAGAAGCCGGAATTCAGTGGGACTTCGGGGAAGAATGTTTTCGTGCCCGCGTAGATGGCGGAGAATGTTGTGCCGTAACCGGAGTTGAGGAAGGTGGAGACCGCCTCGGCAGCACCGGTGAGGTCGTAATGGATGCCCGAGCCGTCCAGCGTGAGTTTGACGCGGATCGGAGCCAGCCCTTCGCCCTTGGCGGGATCTCCGTCGAGGAAGTCGACGGTCTCCCATTCGCCCCGCGGAAGATCTCCGAGGCTGGCTAGCACTGTTCGGCAGACGTAGTCCTGAGTCTCCTGCATCGCATCGAGCACAGTCCCTTTCGAGTACTTGTCGACGAGGCGGAGAACCTCGCGTTCGCACACTGCGGTCGCTTCGGCCTGAGCATTGAGATCGCCAAGCGCCTGATCCGGTGCTCTGGTGTTCGAGACGAGAAGTTGTGCGACATCATGGAGGAAACGGCCCTTGTGCCAGACCCTCAGGGGAGTGATGCGCAGCCCCTCCCCGAAGTGCTCACTGGCGGAGACGTCGAAGGAACCAGGGACAGAGCCTCCGATGTCGGCCCAGTGCCCTTTGTTCTGAGCAAAGCCGATGATTTCATCTTCTGCGAAGATCGGACGGATGAAGCTGACATCGTTGAAATGAGTGCCGCCTCGATAGGGATCGTTGATGAGGAAGACATCTCCGGGATTGATGTCCTCACCGAACTCGTCCATCACGGCCTTGCACTGGAAGTGGAGCGTGCCGACGTGCACCGCGATATCCGCGCTTCCCTGCATGACCGTGTTGCCGAACTTATCGCACAGCGCAGACGAGAAGTCGCGGGAATAGATGACGAACGAATAGCAGGTTCGCAGAATCTGCTCACTCATGAGGTCGACGCTGGTGGCGAAGGCGTTCTTGAGTACTTCGAATGTCACCGGATCGAGGGCGGTCGTCGGTATTGTCGATGTTGTGGTGGTCATTGCTGTCTCCTCACAGAGCGTTCTGCGTCGAGCCCTCGGCGGCAGACGCCGGGACATTCTCGTGCGGCTCGGTTGTCAGTGCGATGCGGATGTTGAACCACTCGTCGATCACTGCCGAAGAGTTCGGTGGGATCACAGTGGTCGAATCGATTTGATTGAGGATCGCCGGGCCGATGAACGCGGCCCCGGACGGCAAGTTCTCTCGCTGATACACCGGAGTAGGCACCCACTGACCGTCGAAGAAGACGTCCCGGACCTCGATCGGCTCTCCGGGTTCGCCGTTGCCGACAGGCGAAGGTTTGAAACTGGGTTTCGGTGTCCTGCCGAGAGCTTTGAGATGCAGCTGGTAGATCTCAACCGGAGTCTCGTCCTGCCGGAAGGCATACTGCTTCTCATGCTCCTCGTGGAAGAGCTGCACGGCCTGCCGAAGAGCATCAGGGTCGGTGCCCATCTTGACCTGCAGAGACCGCCACTGGCCCTGGTAGCGCATTGAGATGCCACGTTCGAACACTGCATCTTCATCCGCGACCTTCTCATGCCGCAATCTGTCGCGGCCTTCGAGCTCGAGCTCCTTGAAGTGCTGCTCGACGACCTCGGCATCGGCGGAGTCAGCAGCCCCGGTGAACATCTGGGAGAGATCGTGCTGGATGTCGACGAGGAGACAGCCCAACGCGGAGGTGACTCCGGGGCTCGGCGGCACGACGACGGAGGGGATATTGAGCTCTCGCGCTACGTCCGCACCATGCAACGCCCCGGCGCCACCGAAGGCGATGAGGGCGAAGTCACGAGGATCGAGCCCACGCCGAATCGAGACGAGCCGGACAGCGTCGGCCATGTTCGCATTGGCGACCTTGATGATGGAATCTGCTGCAGTGTCGACATCGAGCCCGAGAGGACTGGCGATCTTCTCCTCGATGACCGTCTTGGCGCTAGCCCGGTCCAAGGTCATCTCGCCGTCGGCTAGATCGGTGCCCAGCCTGTTGAGCCAAAGGTTCGCATCAGTGTTCGTCGGTTCCGCACCACCGCGTCGATAGCAGGCCGGGCCCGGATCGGCTCCTGCCGATTGAGGCCCGTTGCGAAGTGAGCCGGCGATGTCGATATGCGCCAGAGAACCGCCGCCTGCGCCGATGGTGAGCACCTCGATGCTCGGGAAGACGATGGGGTGGCCGTATTCGACCTCCCATTCATTGGTTTCGCGCAGCTCGCCGTCAGCAATGAGCGAGATGTCGGTGGAAGTCCCGCCCATGTCGAGTCCGACGGCATTTGCGTGGCCGCACTGCTCGGCCACGTGCTGAGCAGCGATGGCACCGGCCGCGATTCCCGAGGCAGCGAGTCGGACGGGAAAGCGTTTGACCACTTCCGATGTCATAGATCCTCCGCCGGAGTGGAGGAGCAGAAGCTCGCCAGTATAGCCGTCTCGAGTGAGACTGCTGTCGAGCTCTTCGACATACCCCGAGACCAGAGGGCCGAGAACCGCGTTTGCCACAGTGGTGTTGAAGCGGTTGTGCTCGAAGATTTCTGGCAGAACTTCGGCAGAGGTGGAGACGCTTGCCTCGGGGAGCTCCTCTGCGAGGATCTCGCGCATGCGGATCTCATGAGAGGCATTGGCATAGGAATTGATGAAGCAGACAGCTACGGTGTCGACGCCGCGCTTCTTCAGCAGCCGCGCGACTCTGCGCGCTTCGTCTTCGTCAAGAGCTGAGACCACGTTGCCTGCGTAGTCGATTCGCTCAGGAACCTCGAATCGGTCGCGACGGCGGATATAGGGACCGGAGACATCCGAGTAGGCGTCCCACAAGTCGTCTTTGGTGCCATCTCTGATCTCGATGACGTCGCGGAATCCTTTGCTCGTAACCATCGCAGATTTGGGAAATCTACGAGTGATCAGGGCATTGGTCGCCACGGTGGTTCCGTGAGAGAAGAGTTCGACTCGGCTGAGATCGATGTTCGCTCTCTTTACGCCGTTGAGCACAGCCTCCATGGGGTTGTCCGGAGTAGACGGGACCTTCGTCACCCGCATTCTCTGGGCGGATTCGTCGAAAATGCAGATATCGGTGAATGTGCCGCCGACGTCAACGGCGACTCTCAGATCGGCCACGGGAATCTCCTTCGATTGTGGTGTGCCCCCTAGCTTGGATGGGACGGACAGGCTGGTCAATGGAGCAGGTGAAGGAAAAATGCGCTAGCTTTGTGGAAATTACAACACTCGTGCGTCGATGCTGGTGATGATTGGGGGAAGCGATTGAGAGCGCGCAATGATGAACAGTCGAGGGAGCGAATCTTCGATGAGCTGCTAAGTTCGCTGAATTCTGCTGACCCGCTCGAATCGGTGTTGTCCCGGGTTGCGAGGATCTGCAGCGGGGCAGGACTGGCTGTCAACGAATTGGGCGAGGTCATCCGAGCAGTTGGATCGGCCCCGAGCCATCTCATCTCTCAGTGGGTACGCGATGACGTGATGTCTGGTGAGGCAACTTCGCCGGGGGAGATCGAGATCGTCCACGGGAAGATCGGCAGATGGCTGGTCGGTGCTCGCATAGTGCGATTGCGCGGTCGTGATCACGCTATCGTCGTCGCAGTGCATGAGGACACTGAGGCAGTCGGCCGAGCAAAATCGGACTATTCCGAAGCTGATCTCGTGCTCGATACGGTTTCGAAGCTCCTGCGAGCATTCGAAGGATTCGAGTCGTTCACGATCAGCAATCGCAAAGAGGAATCGGCTCGACTGCTGAGAGATCTTGAGGCAGGAGTCTCTCCTGGTCGCGAATCCGTGATGTGGCGGGCGCTGGAAGATTTCGGATTCGTCAGCTACGAGCCGATCAGGGCTGTCAGAATTCGAACCGATGTGGAAGAGCCGGGCGGACGACGGAGAGCACCGTCGCCGGGAAAGGGCATGATCGTCAAAGACTCAGGTTATGTCAGTTCGGTGATCGAACACACGGCATTGTGCTTGACTGACTTCGACATTGTGGAGCAGTTCGATTCCGACAGCCTGATCGGAGTCGGCATCTCCGGGCCCTTCACTGCACTCAGCCAAGTGCCGGAGATGCTGCAGACCGCTGACGTTGCTCTGGCCTCCGCGCGAGACTCGAAGTTCATCTTCGTCGACGAGATGCGTCCGATCGAATGGGCGGCGGCTCGGATGAACTCGCGATTCGACCGGCGACTCGTCGAGCGCTTCCTACAGCCGATCTCAGACAGCAGCGAGGCGTGGGCGACCGTGACGACATATATACGATGCGGTGCAGTCATTGCCGAAGCGGCGAAGCAGCTCCAGGTACACGAAAACACGGTCCGATACCGACTGAGCCAGATCGAGAAGTCACTCGGCGCCAGACTGAGCGACCCGAGGACCATCGCCGAGGTGGTCCTTGCGCTCCGCTGCCGGGAGGCGGACGACGCCGTGCCGACAGACTCTCCGCGGCGATCTGGTGCCGTACGCTGAGACCATGCCCCGCCACCTGCTGACTTCGACCCCGCCGGACCCCTCCCCCCGCCGAGGCGGCCCCACCGGTGACGACGCAAATGGCGCGGTCAGGGCTGCCGCCCCCGAAGGCGCGCCCAACCGCCGTCCCGTCCGCGGCCGCAGGCCCCTCATCGTCCTCTTCGCAGCCCTGCTCGTCGCCTGGGTCGGCGTCGCCGGAATCGGTGGGCCGTACTTCGGCAAGATCTCCGAGGTGGCGACGAATGACCGCTCCACATTCCTGCCCGAATCGGCCGAGTCGACTCAGGCACAGGCGATCATCGACGATTTCAGCGATGATGATGCCGTTCCTGCGATCGTCGTCCTGGAGAACAGCAGCGGAGTCAGCGACGATGACTCGGCAGCGCTGAAGGATCTGGCGACGCAGCTCGATGATGAGGGTCTGCTCGCCGCCGAGGCCTCACCGGTCATCCCGTCGGAGGACGGAGATGCGCTCGAACTCATCCTTCCCGTGTCCTCGGATACGACTGCCGACGATGTCGAAGACATCCGCGCTGCCATCAGCGACACCATGGCCACAGGTGACAGTGGCAGCAGCGTCTCCGTCCACGTCACCGGGCCGGCCGGTTTTGCGGCTGACCTCTCCGAAGCCTTCGCCGGCATCGACGGCATCCTCCTGATCGTCGCGCTCATCGCCGTCTTCGTCATCCTCATCATCGTCTACCGTTCACCGCTGCTGCCGGTGATCGTCCTCTTCACCTCGGTGGCGGCACTGTCGGCCTCGATCTTCGTCATCTGGCACCTCGCCGATGCCGGCATCCTCCTCGTCAACGGCCAGGTCCAAGGGATCCTGTTCATCCTCGTCGTCGGCGCCACCACCGACTACTCCCTCCTCGTCGTCTCCCGCTTCCGCGACGTGCTCCTGACCGAACGCGACAGACTCAGAGCCGGATTGGCGGCGCTCAAGGGCGTGCTCGAGCCGATCGCGGCTTCGGGCGGGACCGTCATCGCCGGCCTTCTCGTCCTGCTCCTGACCGACCTGGCCTCGACGCGGGCGCTCGGTCCCGTGGCGGCGATCGGCATCCTCGTGGCGATGTGCGCGGCACTGACCTTCCTGCCCGCCGCCCTGATCATCATCGGCCGGGCCGTCTTCTGGCCGTTCCTGCCGAAGGTCGGCCCGGCCAGCGCTGGCGCGAAGCCCGGTCTGTGGTCACGCATCGCCGAGGTGGTCGCCAAGCGTCCGCGCGTGATCTGGATCGGTCTCGTCATTCTCCTCGCCCTGCCCCTGATCGCCTTCCCGCAGTTCAAGGCCTCCGGTGTGGCGCAGAGCGACTTCGTCCTCGGCGAATCCGAGGCCCGCGACGGCCAGGACGTCCTCGCCGAACATTTCCCCGGCGGCTCCGGTTCGCCGACTCAGATCGTCGTGGCCGAAGACCAGCTCGAGGACGCCGCGCAGGCCGTCGGCCGCCTCGGCGGGGTCGAATCGATGACCGTCGTCGCCAACGACGCCCCGAGCGGGACCGTCGCCATCGACGACGAAGGCACTCTCCAGGCGCCCCAGGGCGGGGGAGGGCCGGACGCGGCCGAGGCACCGCAGTCGTCCCCACCGGCACCCACCGAGGTGGACGGGCAGGTTCTGCTCGAGGTCACGCTCACCGATGCGGCCGACTCACTCGCCGCCGAGGACACCGTCACCTCGATCCGCGACGCCGTCCATGACGTCGACGCCGACGCCCTCGTGGGAGGGGAGACCGCCGTCGACCTCGACACGAACACCACCGCCGAGGCGGACCGGGCCCTGGCGATCCCGCTCATCCTGCTCGTCATCACCGTCATCCTCATCCTGCTGCTGAGGTCTCTGCTGGCCCCGCTGCTGCTTGTGGCGCTGACGGTGTTGTCCTTCGGCACGGCACTCGGCGTCTCTGCGCTGGTCTTCAACCACCTCATCGGCTTCGACGGCGCCGACCCTTCGGTGCCGCTCTACGCGTTCGTGTTCCTCGTGGCGCTGGGCATCGACTACAACATCTTCCTCATGTCCCGGGTGCGGGAGGAATCCCTGCGGTTCGGCACTCGCAAGGGCGTGCTCTCCGGACTCGTGGCGACCGGTGGGGTGATCACCTCGGCGGGGATCGTGCTTGCCGCGACGTTCGCAGCCCTTGCAGTCATCCCGGTGATGTTCCTCTTCCAGCTCGCCTTCATCGTCACCTTCGGTGTCCTCCTCGATGCGATCCTTGTGAGGTCTCTGGTTGTTCCGGCACTCGTCCACGACATCGGCCGCAATGTCTGGTGGCCGTGGAGGAAGCGGATCCCGCGGGACTGATCGGAGTTTCAGGGGCAGACCGGAGTCTGTGGGGCTGGGTAGCGGCCTGATGCGAAAAATGAGAGCGGAGGTGAGGTGGCAATACGATACCCCCGGCTCGTGATGAGTGGTCGTGGGGAGACCGTTCTCATCCGTGCTTGCCGGGGGTACGTAGGGGATACTCCGGTACTCCGACGAGGGGATCGTCGACGTGGCCCACGATCCGGGGCCGGGCACACTATTGAACTACGGTTTTGTTGACGGCGCAACAAATGTGCCGGGCGACACGTCAAAGGAACTTCGCATACGGATAGACAGGCTGATGGAAGACACGACCCCCGTAAGCAGCATGATCAGGAAGAACGGTCCGATAAAGATCGCGACCTGGCGTCTGATGATGGAGAAGCATCAAGATTTCATGCTCCGGTTCGAACATGAGTTCCGGACTCGTCACGGTCTGAGTGCCAACGAATTCGACGTGCTCATCAACGCTCGGTCCGTGTCCCGAGTGCGGCACCGCGATCTGCTGCGCAGCCTGGTGATCAGCCGCAGTGCACTCAGCCGGTTGCTTGGCAAGCTCGAGGCCCGTGGGCTCGTGGCGCAGGAGCCTGATCCAGGGGACCACCGCGGGGTCCTCGTCGCCCTCACCGAGGCGGGAGTGAAGCTCTGCGATGAAGCGGCGGAGACGAACGCCGAGATCATCTTCGCCGGATTTGCCGGAGTCACCGACGCCGAGGCGGAGGAGATCTTCCTGCTCGTATCAAAGGTCAGCCCGGTCGGGTAGGGGCGGGTTTCGGGAGCGAGCTCTCAAGAGCGCGGCCTCGGCATTCTGAGCGACATTATCCGTGTATGAGTTTCGGGAAGGCACGGATGTGAATTTCTTCCGGTGACAGGGCAGTCTCACCCCTCCGTTATCTGGTAGTCACAACATCGGTGATCCTCTAGGGTGGTTAACGGAGCATTCGTTCAAATGGCTGTCAGATCATGCTCAGGTTTCAAAGGAGAACACCATGAGGAATACCATTCGTCGGTCCAAACTGTTTACCGTTGCCGCTGGTGTAGCGGCATTGGCTCTGATCACGTCCGCGTGTGGTGGCGGTGGCGGCAGAGGCAGTGAAGAAGGTGAGGAGAGCGCCGACTTCATCACTATCGCCACGGGCGGTTCGTCGGGCGTCTACTACCAGGTCGGTGCGACGATGTCCGAACTGTTGGCGGATGAACTCGGCGCCGATACTTCGGTTCAGTCAACCGGAGCCTCGGTCGAGAACCTCACTCTGATTCAGGACGGCGGAGCGGAACTGGCATTCACTCAAGGTGACGCCGTGGACCAGGCGCTGAAGGGCGAAGGTGCGTTCGAGGGTAAGAAAATCGATTCGCTGCCGGTTGTCGCGAACCTCTACGACCAGTACGTGCAGCTCATCACCGTCGAGGGGTCGGGCATCGAATCCGTCGAAGATATCAAGGGCAAGGCGGTCTCCGTCGGAGACCAGAATTCCGGTGTGGAACTCAACGCCCGCACTGTCGTCGATGCCTACGATCTCAGCTACGACGACTTCAAGCCGGACTACCTGCCATATGCCGAAGCCATCGATCAGATGCGCAATGGCCAGCTGGACGCAGCATTCGTCACCAGCGGACTGCCGAACTCGGCGGTGACCGACCTGGCCACGAGCGACAAGGTCAAGATTATTCCATTCGACGGAGACGGACGCGACAAGCTTCTGTCTGAGCATGACTACTTCGGTGAGGGCGAAGTTCCCGCCGGAACATACGGTGACAACGAAAAGGCTGCGACGCTGACGATCCCGAATCTACTCGTCGTCAGCCCGTCGCTCAGCGACGATGCGGTCTATGACATCACCAAGACTCTGTTCGACAACCTCGACACGATTCAGGGCTCACACAATGCGGCCAAGGACATCACGGTGGAGAACGCCCAGGACGTCGCGGTCGGAGAGTTCGCCTCCGGAGCGAAGAAGTATTTTGACGAACAGGGTTGACAGATCAGGTCCCTGACACGTCGGTCCGCTGTCACTTTGTCGACAGCTGTGGGGCTGGGCATCGTTGTTCCTGCAGCGGTGTCCGGTCCGTCTCCGGCACGCCTGGTCATTCGCGAGCAGGCCGCAGGCCGAACGGTGTTCCGGTCTGTTCCGATCACCGAACATGACGAGGTCGCCATGACCTGGATGCATTCTGTCGACAAGACCCCGTGGTGGGAGTACTACCGCGCTGTCGGCAATGAACTCGTCCTCGAAAGAACCGAACTTGCGCTCATGGGAGCCGGGGCGCCGTTCGAGGCGCCGCGGACCGAGATCGTCGGAGACATGATCAGACTTTCAGGGATGAACGAACATTTTTCTGCCGTGCGCTGGATCCATTCGCATCGGGTCCATCACCGAATCTATCTCAATGACCAGCTGGTCCTGCCCACTCAGGCCATCGACCACCACATTCATGTGGAAATGATTGTGATCGGAGAACCAATGCCATGACGAACGATCAGCGCCACGAAGAGCTTCCTGCTGAGGCGTCTCCCGAAACGATTGAGAAATACGATCGAGAGTCCCGGACGCGCGAGGTCTGGTCGACACGTTGGGGCACTCCGCTGACGATCTTCGCGGTGGGGCTTTCGCTCTACCAGATCTATTACGCTCTCTTCGGTGGTCCTCCGACGCTTGTGCACCGCGGAATACACGTCGGTGCGATCCTCGTGCTCTGCTTCGCCCTGCAACGATTTCGAATCGGCGAGCAACGCAAGACCCCGCCTTGGTTCGACTGGCTGTTCATCGCCGGATCTATCTCCATCGCCGTCTATCTGGGCATCGCCTTTCAGAAGCTCGCAGTCAGCGGCGGTCGCTTCGACACCATCGACATCATCTTTTCTGTCATCTGTCTGGTGCTCGTGCTGGAGGCGGCTCGACGAGTCACCGGGCCTCTGTTGCCGATTTTGGCCATCATTTTCATCTTCTATGACTACTACGGGCGGTCGATGCCCGGTTTGTTCCGTCACCGCGGTTACGACCTCGACCGGATCGTCACCTTCATGTATGAGTCGACCGAGGGCATCTTTTCGACTGCAATCGGGGTGTCGTCAACCTACATCTTTCTTTTCATTCTCTTCGGCGCCGTTCTCCAGAAGTCGGGAATGGGCCAGTTTTTCAACGACATCGCCCTTGCGCTGGCAGGGCAGTCGCGTGGTGGTCCGGCGAAAGTCGCTGTCTTGGCCTCGGGATTCCTCGGCTCGATCAATGGGTCGGCGATTGCCAATGTCGTAACGACCGGTGCCTTCACAATTCCGATGATGAAGCGGGTCGGTTACCACCGAAACTTCGCCGGAGCAGTCGAATCGGCAGCCTCGGTCGGTGGGCAGATCATGCCTCCGATTATGGGTGCCGCCGCATTCATCATGGCCGAGACGCTCGGGGTTCCCTATACCGAAATCGTGCTCATCGCGATCATTCCCGCGGTCCTCTACTATCTCGCGATCCTCATCCAAGTCCACCTGCGCGCGACCAACCAGGGTCTGCGCGGCATCAGTCGGGAGAACCTGCCTGCTGTGATGGAAGTGATGAAGGAGCGCGGTCATCTGTTGCTTCCACTGCTGTTCCTGCTCTACATGCTCTTCTTCTCTGGAACGACGATTCTGTTCGCGGCAGTGACGACGATCTTTGTCACGATCATGGCGGCCATGGTTCGCAAGACCACCAGGATGTCACTCAAAGACATCGTCTTGGCTCTTCGGGACGGAGCGACGACGGCTGTCTCGGTAGCGGTCGCATGTGCATGCGTCGGAATCATCGTCGGTGTCGCCACCCAGACCGGGTTCGGGGTCAAACTGGCTGGAACCATCGTGACTATCGGTGGGGGCTTCCTTCTGCCGACGCTGCTGATGACAGCTGTCGCCTGCATCATTCTGGGAATGGGACTTCCGAGCATACCTGCCTACATCATCGTGGCTACTATGGCGGCACCCGCACTGGTGCAGCTCGACGTGCCACCTCTGGCTGCGCACCTGTTCGTCTTCTACTTCGGGCTCTTCGCCAACATCACTCCTCCTGTCGCCCTCGCGGCCTTTGCCGCTGCTGGCCTGTCTGGAGGGAGCCCGATGCGGACCGGCTTCCTGGCAATGCGCCTGGCCCTGGGCGGGATCATTGTTCCGTTCGTGTTCGTCTATCAGCCCGAGCTGCTGATGCTGAGCGGCACGGCTTGGGACACCGTTCGTGCCACGACCATCCTGCTCATCGGTGTCGTTCTCATGGCGGTCGCGGCTGAAGGACATTTCCTTGTACCGTTGCCCATCTGGCTGCGTCTGGTCGTCGTTGTGGGCGCGATCGGCCTGGTGACACCGAACTATCTGCTCGATATCGTCGGCGCGGGACTGGCCGTATTCGCGTTGATCGTCGCGATGATGATGGCCAAAAGCCAAGGCAAGCTTGCCTGGCGGGAGATCTGAAGCCGAGCGGTCAACGGTGCCTTGTCGACTGATCGGCCACGTGCGATCGCCCCTCCCCGCACTTATGGAAGACGACTACGATGAGGCCATGAGCAACGTGGAGACCCGTCCGCAACAGGTTGTCTGCAAGGCCGGCGGCCTGCCCGGCCCCGCGTGTGACCAGCAGGGACGTTCCCCAGTCGAGATCATCACCTCCCGCGACGTGCCGCTGGGCGGGCCGCGGGCGATGACCGTGCGCCGGACTCTGCCGCAGCGTCAGCGCTCCCTCATCGGCCCCTGGTGCTTCGTCGACCATTACGGCCCGGCCGATGTTTCGGTCACCGGCGGCATGGATGTCGCACCGCACCCGCACACCGGTCTGCAGACCGTGAGCTGGCTGTTCGAGGGCGCCATCGAGCACATCGATTCCGGCGGCAACGTCGGCCTCGTCCTGCCCGGCGAGGTCAACCTCATGACCGCTGGGGCCGGAATCTGCCATTCGGAGGTTTCGACCGACGAGACAACGATCCTCCACGGAGTGCAGCTGTGGCTCGCCCTGCCCGAGTCCTCGCGGCACCAACCGGAACGCGAGTTCGAGCACTATGAGCCCGAACCGGTGGCCTTCGATGGCGGTGGGATGCTCGTCTTCCTCGGCAGCCTGTGGGGAACTGCTTCACCGGTGCACACGCATTCGCCGCTGCTCGGTGCCGAGATCCGCCTCGATGCCGGGGCGAGCATCGACCTGCCCGTCGATCCGGGCTTCGAACACGGTCTCCTCGTCGACTCCGGGGACATCGCCTTAGAAAATGTCGACCTGCCGGCCGCCGCGATCGGCTACACGGGCCTCGGCGTCGATGAGCTGCGCATCGCCAACCGCAGCGACGAACCCGCCAGGCTCCTCCTCATCGGCGGCGAACCGTTCACCGAGGAGATCGTCATGTGGTGGAACTTCGTGGGCCGCACTCATGAGGAGATCGCCGCATACCGTGAGGAGTGGCAGGCCGAGGGCGACCGCTTCGGCACGGTCGAAGGCTATGTCGGCAAGGGCGGGCCCGGTCAGAACGCCGAAGGCATGGGGCGACTGCCCGCCCCGACGCTGCCCGCCGTGACGATCAACGCACGGAGGAACCCCCCGCCCCAGGTTCAGGGCGGGCCAGAGGATTGATCGCCGGGGAATAAGTCCGCACCGAGATCTGTCCTACACGGTGAAAGCCGTGTCCGCATCAGCATCCTAAGGAGCTCTCACCATGTCGAAGTCATTCCAGGACAAGACCGGCGCCGAGGTGGCCGTCACCTTCAATGAGACTGGCCGGTCCTACGACATCGCCGTCGCCGACGGCACGGTTGCCGGGCGTGCGCATTTCCTGCCCGGTCCCGAGGCCGAGATCGAACGCATCTTCTACCACACCGTCGTCGACGAGGAGTTCGGCGGTCGCGGACTGTCGAAGATCCTCGTCGCCGAGGCGCTCGATGATTCCCGTGAACGCGGGGTCACGGTGGTTCCGGTCTGTCCGCTCTTCGTCAAGAAGCTGCAGGAGACCGGCGACGACTATGCGGCGCAGGGCGGGAAGCACCGCAGTGCCACCGGTGCCGATCTCGACATCGTCAAGCGACAGGCGTGAGTGAGGGTATGGGCAACGCAAGTCGACCGTTCATCGACAAGATCCACCCGGAGAACTACAAAGCGCTGGCCCAGGCGGCCGCTTCCTCGCGGCAGGCCTCACGGGCGGCAGGACTGGATGACGGGCTGATCGAACTCGTCAACACGCGGGTCTCGCAGATCAACGGCTGCCGGACGTGCCTGAGCATTCATGCTCCGGCCGCCAGGAAGGCCGGGGTCGACCAGCTCAAGCTCGACGTGCTGCCCAGCTGGCATGAGGCCGAGATCTTCAGCGATGAGGAGTTTGCCGCGCTCACCCTGGCCGAATCCCTGACCGTGCTCGACAAGACCGCCGACCGTGATGCGATCGCCGCCGAGGTAGCTCAGCACCTGACGACGGAGCAGATCTCGGCGATCGAGTGGTCGGTCATCCTCATCAACGCGTTCAACCGCATCTCGATCGCCAGTGACCACCCGGTGTTCGGAGCCAAGCAGGGCTGAGACTCTGCGGAGACCGGCGGGCGTACGGGCCGGTGGCCGCAGCCTCCGGCAGTGATCTGTGCTCTACCCGATGCAGTCGGGGTGCAGGCGCGTTTCTGAGGGTCAGATTTCTCCAGTGAAATGCACCGTGAAGTAGTCATCCGAGGACCCCACGGTATAGGTGGCTGTCGCGGTGCTAGCGCCCTTCGGCATCTTGATGAGCAGCCTCACTGTTGCTTTCTGTCCGCGTCCGATCTGGCCGAAGAAGGGTTCGTCCTGGCTGCCGTCAAATACCTGCTCAGCCGATCCTTTGTCAGTAGTGATTGAGTCAAGGGTGCTGCTGTCGGCATTGAAAATGCTGTCTCCATTGTTCTCGATCATGATCTCGAGAATGTGAACCTTGACTCCGGGCTCCGTCCCGGTCTCATCGAGAGTCTTCGTTTCATTGATTCGAGCCGCCACCACGAGGTCCTCAACCTTGAGTTCCTCGCCGAAGTTGACTTCCACCGAACCGGATTGGATTGGAACCTCGCCCGGTTCTCCGTCTTCGAATTCTCCGTCTTGAAACTGAGCTGCCTCGGGTTGCGCTGTGACTGTGACGGTTTCGCGAGGCTCAGGTTCTTCGCTTCCGCAGGCCGTTAGGGTAAGGGCTCCGATCAGGCTCAGCCCGAGTGCAAACTTCTTCATGTTAGTTATTGTATTTTCAACAAAATGTGCAGGCTGACGAATCTGTTAACAGATTCATAACGTCTTGTTGCCACGGTTGCGTATGTTTTCTAAAAGTAGATCGCATCAGCAGTATCTAGGTCGGGAGCAAGCACTGAAGATAGTCAGTTGATGATCTCTTTGTCGTCGTCCTCGCGGATCGCGGCGAGCCGCTCGCGCCACATCTGCAGTTCCTGCGGACTCAGCCGCTTCCATTCGGGGACCTCACGGACGATTCGCAGCGGTCCGGTGCTGCGGTAAGAGCGGGTGGGGTTGCCCGGGAACTTCTTGTCCATGACGTTCGGGTCATCGACGAACTCGCCGAGGGGCTCGACCTCGTAGACGTGCGGTGATCCGGAGTTCAGCGCGGCCACCTCGGCGGCGAGCCCCGCCCCGTCGACAAGTGAGGTGAAGTAGATGTGGTTCATCGTCACTTCTGGCCGGTAGTTTGACGCGTATCCTGCGGTGAGCAGGTCACCGGGTTGGAGGGCGGCACGCGTGCCGTGGAAGAACGGTCCGTCATCGAGTGTTCCGGTCATGGCGTCGAATATACGCGCGAAGACTGCGGATCTCCTTCAGAATCGGCGACTAGAATGGGCCTTGAGCAAGCGGTTGATGATGAGCGTTGCGACAAAGGTGCTTCCCGGGTGTTGAGACTTCTGTCCCGGGATGCGGCAACCTCGGCCATACTCTCCTGAGCGAACGATGCCCCGAGTGAACGATTCCGGTGGCGTCGTCGACGTACCCACGTGAAGGAGCCCACCCCGCCTATGTCCGCCGATATGACGTCGCAGACGGATAACGCCGCCTCGGCGCCGAAGTCACTGACCGGACGCCTCCGACTGATCGGGCCGGGCATCGTCTTGGCCTTGGCCAGCGTCGGTGCTTCGGACATGATCACGACGATGAACTCCGGTGCCGAGTACGGACTGGCGCTCATCTGGGTCTTCACGGTCGGCATCATCCTCAAGTTCGTCCTCTCCGAGGCGGTCGCTCGCATGCAGATGAGCGGTGACCGGTCGCTGCTGTCCCACCTCACCGGGTTCGGCGGGCGGACTTTTCCGGCGCTCTTCCTCATCGCCGAGCTGCTCGTCGGGCTCTTCTTTGGGGCCGGCGTCGTCGCGGTGACGACGAACATCCTGCAGGCGATCTTCCCGGTCCTGCCGTTCTGGCCGACCGCGATCGTCGTCCTCGCCTCGGCGGCGGTGCTCGTGGGCATCGGCCGCTACGGGATCGTGGAAAAGGCGATGATGGGATTCGGCATCATCATGTTCTTCGGAATCCTGGCGTTGGCGATCTCCATATTCCAGGGGCAGGACGCTCAAGAGGTCGCGGTGGCGACGGTCGTGCCGACGTTCCCGAACACCTCGATCATCACGGTGATGTCGCTCATCGGCGGGGTCGGGGGAGCGACGGGCATCCTCGCCTACTCGTTCTGGATTCGGGAGAAGGCCTGGCGCACTCCTGACTGGAAGCCCGTCGTGCGTCTCGATCTGTTCATCAGCTACGGGCTCGTCTTCGTCTTCGCCGTGGCGATGAGCGCCGTCGGCGCCTTCATCCTCTACGGTCAGGGCTTCACGATCTCTGACAACGATGCGCTCTTCGCGATCGCCGACAACCTCGTCGGGCGAATCGGGGCGACGGGGCGGATGATCTTCCTCGTCAGCTTCCTCGCCGTGGTGTACACGAGTGTGCTCGGCGGGTTCTCGGGCATCGCGTATGTCACTGCCGACTGCATCCGCGTGCTGCGTCGCTACCCGCATCAGGACGAACCGGCGCACGAGATGTCGGCGAAGTCGGTCGAGTTCCGCGGGGCGCTGGTCTACCTCTCGATCGCCACGCTGGTCATCATGAGCCTCGGTAAACCGGTGACCCTCGTCCTTGTGTATGCGGCGATCAGTGCCTTCATCCTGCCGGTGCTCGCGCTCGCCCTGCTTGTCATCCTCAACCGGTCATCGGTGCCGGCCGAACTGCGCAACACCCCGTGGTCGAACGTGCTGCTGGGCGTGTGCCTGGCGCTGTTCGGGTTCCTCGCCGCTCTGCAGGTGCAGGAGTCGGTGATGGGGTTGGTGGGGTAGGAATACCCGCATCCGACAATTGTCGGGTGAGTTCTCGAAAAGCACGACAGTCTGGCGGTAGTGCCGAAGAGTCGGGGTCGGCATACTTGGTGGCATGACACAACGACGGTCACGATTCGACGCGGAGCTCGCCGCGAGTCTGTCCGTCATCGGCGGGGTCTTCCCGCCCACCATCACCCCCTCGCTCATCGAGTTCATGCGGATCTCCTATGCGTCGGAGCCGCTTGCCGAGATCCTCAGCGGTCGTCGGGTCGAGCATTCTGAACATGAGGTGCCCGGCCACCTCGGCGAGGACATCACCGTATCCGTCTTCAGACGACCCGGTGATACTGGCCGGCGACCGACGATCGTCTACGCCCACTCCGGTGGTTTGATGTTCGGCGATCGCTTCAGCGCGCTCAGTCTCAACCTCGACTGGGTCGAGCGAATCGGTGCGGTCCTCATCTGTCCGGAATACCGTCTGGCCCCCGAATTTCAAGACCCCTATGCGCGCGAGGACATGTACGCTTCGCTCCTGTGGACGGCGGAGAACTCAGATGCCCTCGGAGTCGATCCTGCCCGACTCATCGTCGCCGGAGCCAGCTCCGGTGGAGGACTGGCCGCCGGAATGGCGCTGGCGGCCCGCGATCGGAGAGGGCCGAGGCTCAAAGGCCAGCTGCTCATCTATCCGATGCTCGACGATCGCGGCATCACGCCGTCGACCGAGCAGTTCGACGGCGTCGGCGTCTGGGACCGAGTGAGCAACGAGACCGGATGGCAGGCGATGCTCGGCGATGGCTATCGCACCGAGGAAGTCTCTCCCTATATCGCACCATCGCGTGCCGGGGATCTCTCCGGTCTTCCACCCGCCTACATCGATGTGGGCTCGGCCGAGATCTTCCGGGACGAAGCCGTGGCCTATGCATCCGCTCTGTGGAACAACGGCAGCGAAGCAGAGTTGCACGTCTGGCCCGGAGGCTTCCACGCGTTCGACATCTTCGCCGCCCATACTCGCCTTGCGCAAGGAATGATCAACACCCGAATGGCCTGGATTGAAAAGCTCCTGGCCGACTGACCGAAAGGAACATCATGTCCGAGAACACAGCTGTCAATGACGCAGTTGTCCGCGTGGCTGCCAAGGCGGTCGAAAGCGGTGGAGTGCCCGGCGTCGTCGCCGGGGTGACGACCGACAGGGAAACGATCAGTCTGACAGCGGCAGGCGTTCGCTCCCTTGACGATCCGCAGCCGATGACCACGGACTCCGTGTTCATGATCTTCTCCACGACGAAGGCACTGACCGGCACCGTGGCACTGCAGCTGGTTGAGTCAGGTGAGCTTGACCTTGACGCACCGGCGAAAGAATATGCACCGGGACTGAACGACGTGCAGGTGATCGACGGCTTCGACGAAGGTGGAGAGCCGATCCTCCGGGCCCCCGCCAGCGAGCTGACGACCAAGCAGCTGCTGCTGCACACAGCCGGCTTCGGCTACGACTTCTTCAACGAGAAGTACGAGCGTCTCGCCCATGAACATGGTCAGCCGAGCATCGTCACCTCAACGCGAAAGGCTCTGGAGACACCCCTGCTGTTCGATCCCGGCACCCAATGGGAGTACGGGTCGAACATGGACTGGGTCGGCCAAGTCATCGAAGGGATCACCGGGTCGACTCTGGGAGAAGCCATGCAGGCCCGAGTCCTCGACCCGTTGGGCATGAAAGACAGTGCCTTCCGGCCGAGTCCGTCGATGCGAGAGCGCCAGGCGACGATGCACCAACGCACCGATGGCGAACTCGCAGCGACAGACTTCATGCTGCCCGACCCCGAGGTGGAGATGGGAGGTCATGGGCTCTTCTCGACCGTCGATGACTATCTGAAGTTCATCAGGATGTGGCTCAATGATGGATCAGCCGACGACGGCACCGTCGTCCTCCGACCGGAGACGGTGGACCTGGCCACGCAGAACCACCTCGGCGATCTTCGGGTGAAACTGCTGCCCGGAGTCATTCCGAGTCTGTCCAATGATGCGGAGTTCTTCCCGGGCATGCCGAAGACCTGGGGGTATACGTTCATGCTCAACGAGGAGGACGCCCCGACCGGACGACCGGCGGGTTCCGCGGCATGGGCAGGTCTTGCCAACCTCTACTACTGGTTCGACCGGCAGAACAGGATCGGCGGGTACTGGGCCACGCAGATCTTCCCCTTCGCCGACCCAGATTCCGTCGGTGGGTACCTCGAGATGGAGACGGCGGTCTACGATGCTTTGAAAGGCTGATTCGCGTTACGACGCGAATCACGACCTCGGTCGGCACTCGTCGACCGACCGGCGGGCGAGTAAGGAGGTGATGACGTGCAAGAGCTGCTCGGCAGGATTGCCAAGCTTGATCCCGAAGCGAGTCTCGGCCTGCGCGTCATCGCCTGCTTCGACGAACTCATGGTCGGCGAGGTCAATTCGCATGCCCTCGCCTCCGCGGCCGCGGCTCTGGCCGGCTGCCCGGCCGGCTTTTGCAGTGGGGATCGGACCAGACAGCTGCGAGTCGATCCGGGCGGAGTCTCGATTCCGGGAGCCCGACCCGCCGAGGTGGTTGCGCTCTCACTGCCGAACGAATCGGAAGTCTGGCTTGAACGAGAGGGTACTGCCCTGCCGAACGACGATCTCATCCTCGAACGGTTCGGTCTGGCTATCGGCGTAAGGTTCGGTCTCGAGCGGCAGCAGCTGGAGGTACCCCGGGACGTAGCGCTCGCCCTCGACTCTGCCGCAACGACCGCAGACCGGAGCGCTGCAGCTGCTCGCCTGGGGCTGATGCCCGGATCCGGATACCGGGTCCTCGTGGCTCCGCTGTTCGCAGTCTTCGACACACGACCGGTCGGCCCCACGGATGTCATCACCAGTGAGCATGGCACCTTGCAGGTGGTCATCGTGGCTGACCACGCCGAGGATATCGCAGTGTCACCGGCCGGACTGGGTCCGGTCGGGCCGATCGGAGAACTGCCGCGGTCACTTCGGGCGGCCGTGGTGGCACTACGGCTCAGCCGCCCGCCCGAGGAGGGGCTCGTGCGAGCAGAGAACTTCGGCGGACTCGTCGAATTGCTCGCCGAATCTTCGGAGGCGACCGACCCGGACGCTGCGCGGATCGACGAGATCATGGACTCGCCATGGGCGGAGTCCACGGTGCGTGTGCTCCTCGAGGCACCGACGATCAGACAGGCGGCCCGCGACCTCGGTCTCCATCACAGCACGGTGCAGAGCCGGGCCGAACAGATCGAACGCTGCCTCGGCTACGACCCTCTTGCGGGTTACAACCGCACCAGGTTGGGCATCAGCGTGCTCCGGTGGCGGCTGCGCAATTCCCGAGTGCTCGAATTGCCCGGCCCCGTGGGTTGAACTTGATTTCCGTTGGTCACACTTACTGCTGGAGCTGATCCAGGTCATCACGTTGCCGGGTTGGCGGCGGTTATTTGGATCCATCGCGGACGGCGGGCAGAGAAGACTGTTATTCATAACTACAAAAATAAGTATCGATTGCTATGATTTCAGTAACTAATGGTGAGAGCTCGCCGACGAGATCGACCGTGCGCCCGTGCTGATGGTGCGGGATGTGCAGAGACGAGCGAGCCCTCGCTCCGCGCTCGCCGGGAGGCGGCGCCTTCAACGTCCTGGGAGAGGGAAGCCCCGCATGGCAGTCAGCAGCGAAGAGCAGATGATGATCGACCTGGTGGCCGAGTTCATCGACGAGCAGGTCAAACCCACCGTCAACAGAGTCGAACATGCCAACGAGTACCCCGAATCGTGGATCGAGACGATGAAGGACATGGGCATCTACGGGCTCGCGATCGACGAACCCTGGGGGATGGGCAAGGTCTCGACCGAAGCCTATGCCCTCATCACCCAGGAACTCGCCCGCGGCTGGATGTCCCTGGCCGGGGCGATGGGCGGACACACCGTCGTCGCGAAGCTCATCCAGGAATACGGCACGACCGAGCAGAAGGACAACTACCTGCCGCGTATGGCCACCGGCGAGCTGCGGGCGACGATGGCATTGACCGAGCCCGGCGGGGGCTCGGACCTGCAGGCCATGCGCACTCATGCGGACAAAGACGGTGATGACTACGTCATCAACGGTTCGAAGACGTGGATCACGAATGCTCGGAAGTCCGACCTCATCGCCCTGCTGTGCAAGACCGACCCGAATGCCGAACCGCGACATAAGGGCTCTTCCGGTTTCAGAGTGCGTAGCAGGGTCTCTGCACCCAGTGTGTCGGTGATGAATGAGAGGCGGGCCTTGGGTGATGATGGAAATTCTCCAAGATCCCTCACACCCAAGGCCCTGCCATGCAATCTACCTCCTCAGCCCAGTCGTGTCCTGTAGCCGATGTCATCTGCCGCACCCTCGAACTCGGCATCCACATCACCGGCGCGCACATCACCGATGACGACGTCACCGTCATCGAAGCCACACCACGAGAACCGGCGGGATTCTGCCCTGACTGCGGGGCGGAAGGACGACTGCGTGATCACGTCATCCGTCACCTGACAGACGTTCCCATCACCGGCCACCCGACCCGTTTGCACGTACGACTGCCGCGTTATCAGTGCGTTCACCCCCAGTGCCGGCGTTCGATCTTCCAGCACCCACTCGAAGCCGCCGAGCCCGGGGCGAAGACCACGAAACGCGCCACGACCTGGATCCTCAAACGCCTCATCCACGATCAGATGAGCATCCAAGCGATCAGCAAGGCACTCGGACTCGGCTGGGACCTCGTCAACCACTTGGCCATCAACGCGGCGAAGTCGCTGGTCTATGCAGATCCTGACCATCTGTCGGGCGTCCGGGTCCTGGGCATCGATGAGCACTGCTGGAAACACGTGCGCGGACAAGGCGAAGACTCTTTCGCGACGATCTTCGTCGACCTGACCCCGCTCATCGACGGAACCGGTCGAGCACGTCTGCTGGATGTGAAAGCGGGACGCTCCGCCAGAGTCGTGACCACATGGCTGAACGAGCGCTCCCCAGCATTCCGTGCCGGAGTCGAAGTCGTCACGATGGACGGGTTCGCCGGCTACCACACGGCGACTATGGAGTCGCTGCCGGAATCGACGCCGGTGATGGACCCGTTCCACGTCGTGCAGCTGGCCGGGCAGAAGCTCACTGCCTGCAGGCAACGCTTGCAGCAACAGATCCATGGACATCGTGGCCGGAAGAAGGATCTCCTGTACCGGGGGCGACGGACTCTGCTGACCCGCCGATCCCTGCTGAACAAGCGGGCAACAGACCGGCTGGAGCGGTTGTGGGCCGAGCATGATGACCACGTCGCGTTGGAAGTGACGTACCTGGTCTACCAGGACGTCATCGATGCGTACGAGCATCCCGATCGGAAGACGGGCAGGCGTCTCATGCAGGCAGTGATCGAGAGTCTGCGCAGAGGCCTGCCGAAAGGGCTTGAGGAGCTTGCTCAGCTGGGGAGGACGTTGTGGCGGAAGCAGGCTCAGGTGCTGGCGTTCTTCGACCGTGGAGGTGCGTCGAATGGGCCGGTCGAAGCGATCAACGGACGCCTCGAGCATCTGCGGGGCATTGGTCTGGGCTTCAGGAACTTCGAGCACTACGTGCTGCGCTGTCTGCTCCACTCCGGGCAGCTATCGGCCCGGGTCAACGCACTCTGAAACCGGAAGAGCCGACATAAGGGCATCTCCATCATCCTCGTCGAGAAGAATGAGGGCTTCACCGTCTCCCAGGATCTCTCGAAGCTCGGATACAAGGGTGTTGAGACCTGCGAGCTGAACTTCGAGAACCTCCGCCAACCGCAGGCCCAGCTGCTCGGCGAGACTGAGGGTGTTGGGTTCAAGCAGATGATGAAGGGCCTCGAGATCGGCCGCATCCAGGTCGCATCACGGTCGCTCGGCGTCGCGCAGGCGGCACTCGATGACGCGGTGAAGTACTCTCAGGAGCGCGAGTCGATGGGCAAGCCGATCTGGAAGCACCAGTCGGTGGGTAATAAGCTCGCCACCATGGCCACGAAGCTCGAGGCTGCTCGTCAGCTTGTCCTCTACGCGGCCCGCACTTACGACTCGGGATCGCGTGTCGACATGGAGGCCGGAATGGCGAAGCTCTACGCCTCGGAGATGGCCGCCGAGGTGGCTCTCGACGCCATCCGCGTCCATGGCGGTTACGGATATTCCACCGAGTACGACGTCGAGCGCTACTATCGTGACGCACCGCTGATGATCGTCGGTGAGGGCACAAACGAGATCCAGATGAACGTCATCGCCAAGCAGCTCATCGGTCGCAATAAGATCTGAGATCACGCAGAGTTCGTAGGGGTGGCGAGGCTGTTGAGTGCGACGAGGCACGAAGGAGGACGCTTTGATGAGTGACGCGATCAATCTGCAGGACTGGGTGGGGCGGACGTCGACGGTTGAAGAAGTCGCGTCGGGGGAGAGTGCCGCACGATTGGCATCTTTGCTCGGCCGCCATGGCATTGACGAGGAAGCACCCTTGTTTCCTCTCGGGCACTGGCTGCACTTCTCCGAAGACGATGTGCCGATGAGCGAGCTCGGCGCCGATGGGCACGTCGAAATTGGCGGATTCATGCCGCCGGTGCCGTTGCCTCGTCGAATGTGGGCCGGCAGTGACCTGACATTCCATGCCCCGATCCTGCCTGGGCAGGTGCTTCGGCGGACGACTACGATCGAGTCCGTGACGGAGAAGGTCGGCAGTACCGGGCCGTTGTGTTTTGTGGTGCTCAAGCATGAGATTGCTGCGGATGGGGTCTTGGCGACGACGGACCGGCACACGATCGTCTACCGTCAGGCCGCCTCGGCGGCGGGAACGGCTGCGGAGGCGCCGCGGGCTGATTCGCCGGTGCCTGCGGGCTGGGACTGGTCGGAGTCGGTGAGGCCGAATGAGGTGATGCTGTTCCGGTATTCGGCGTTGACGTTCAACTCCCACCGCATCCACTACGACTATCCCTATGTCACGGCTGTCGAAGGGTATTCGGGCTTGGTGACGCATGGCCCGTTGACGGCGACACTGCTGCTGGATGCGTTCATGTCCACCCACGCCGAGGCGGCCGTGACCAGTTATCGGTTCACCGCGAAATCCCCGTTGTTCGCCGGAGAACAGATCCACCTCGTCGGTCGGCAAACCGACGCCGGTGTTCACGAGCTGAAGGCGATTGCCCCTGATGAGAAGGTTGCGATCGCAGCGACTGTGAGTAGCGAGGAGAACTAGGAAACATTGATGCCAGCCGCTAGCTGATTGGCGTGAGCACGAGATTTCGCACACGACCGATTGCGTGAGCCCCACGATAAGGTGCCCGCCCTCCCCGGTACGCGTTGGTCGGTTAGTCTGTTGTCGAGGTCTCCGGGTTTGTCGCGGCGCTTTAGGGCGATGGGCTTAAGCAGTTGAGTGCCGCCGTTATTCGTATCAACCCACTCAGCGGCAACACCGATGCCTACCAGTGGCCGATCAGTGACGACGGCAAGAGCATCTGTTGGGCGATTCTGAATCAGGGCAAACGTTCGGCCACGTTTGATTTCAAGTCTGAGGAGGCGCAACAAGAACGTGACCGATTTCGTCGCCGAGGTGGGCACGTTGATCACGAGTCTGCACGGAGCGGGCTGGGCGAGACGAAGGGGCTTTCTAAGTAGCTTGCGACGAACGAGCCGTTGTTAGACGTCGATCGGCCGACGAAGGACGGCCGGCTCGAGTTTCGGGAAGCAAATTGAAGTTGGGTCACACCTGTGGTTCGCGGCGCGCTAGGCCGCCGAGACTGCTGTTGCGGTCGGTCATGCGTGTGTTTTTCAAGGAGAGAGCTCCAGACCTTAAGGAGTTGGTGAACTCTGATCCTAGGTGCTGGCAAGGGAACCCGTTGTTCCTGCAGACCGGCCAGCAGAAAGTTGGAACTGTGATGGCAATCCCGATGCAGTTGCGGTTAGTCTGCGGCTGCATCAGTTTCCGCTCTGAGACTAGGTGAGGATACGGAGACCGTTTTGGCGTATGGCCCGTGGCCTGGTGTTGAGCAAGTTCTCGGGTCGAATGATGAAAGCGCACTTGACTGCGAGAAAATGATTCGAGGGCGGACCGGTCGTTATTGTGACAAAGTGAGTGAGAAGATCCCTTTTCATGATCCGACCGGAAACTGGAAATGACACAGAACTCTGAAGACCTCCGCGGTTCTTCCGGTCGGATCATATGCTCGGGAGAACCTTTTGACGGAAGTCGACGGTTTCATTCTCCAGGGTGAGGGGCAGGGATGTATTCTGCCATGTTAGGCATGACATATTCGTACTCAACGCCTGCAAAACTGTCGAGCAAGGCCTCGAAGATGATGCGTGCGCCTTCGACTGGCACCGCCATCCCGATTTGTTTTCGAACGGATTCTTTTGTTCCGTGGAATGCGAAGGTGTCAGGAAAAGTTTGAAGGCGAGCTCGTTCACGGTTAGTCAAAGCGCGAGGCTCCGCCCAATGATAGATGTGTGTACCGCCTCCACCAGAGCCTGTAACTGTGTATGAGGGCTTGGACGGATCGAGGCGTCGGTAGATCGATGAAAGTTTGGTTTTAGTCTTGATCTGCAAATGTTCCGGCACTTCTGCGTGCCAAGCGTTGCCGCCTGGAGGTATATAACCAAGACGCTCCACAACTGTATTCGACTGCCGTGTTGGTTCCTGGTTGGCAGCCCAATCCGGGATGTTCGCCAAGGCGGTTTCCGCGCTGACGTCGTAGCCAGCGTATCTACCGGGGCTCGGCACTTTGAACTCGACGTCGAGTTCCTTTCTGATGCCGATGACGATCATTCTGTGTCTCGCCTGCGGAACGCCGTATTGTTCAAAACGGTAATAGTGAGGAAAAATTCGATAGCCAGCTTCAACCATGTCGCCAAAAATTTGGCGTAATGCTACCCCGCCATCGGCACGGATTCCACCTACATTCTCGGCCAGAAACCAGTCAGGTGAGAAGCGCTTCAGCGCCTTGATTCCGTAAGTGTAAAGCGGGCCGAATGTACCATCAAATCCTTTTCGTTCTCCTACCTGACTGAAATCATTGCAGGGGAAGCCAAACGCGAGGCCGTCGATCCCACCAAGTTCTCCCAGCACGCCATAGTCCAGTGTGCGAATGTCATGGTGAACTACAGAATCGTGTTCAGGGTCATCGCAGATGTTCTGCGCGTATGTTCGGCATGTATCTAAGTCATAGTCTGTCGCCCACTGGTGTTCAATCGCGTAGCCGGGACGCATGGCTAGCTTTGCGGCAAGCCCTAGCCCTCCTGGGCCAGAGAACAGCTCTCCGAGGCGAAAGGTCTTGGTCGCGACCTCTTCCCGCTGTGAGGCGGCCTGCTCTGAATTGGTCTGTGTAGCCGGTGCAATCGTCATATCTCCAAGACTACGCTCAGCCACTGACATAAGCAGCTTCGCAGCGCGGCTGCCTAGGATTCGAGTAAGTCTGAGACATCCTGCGGCGTGATTTGTCTTCCGCACGACCATAGTTTCCGTAGGTCGTCGTGATTGAGGTTGCTTTCAGGGTAATGGGTGATCAGTCTCAGCCACGATTCCATGGAGATGCCTGAGCCGTTGACCCCTGAAGCTTTGATCACCTTTCTGAGATTGGGTTCGAAACTCGGCGCGAAATCCCCTGAGATATACATGAAGAACTTGAGTGGCGCCCCGTGGCTCACATCGACACGAGCCGGAATATAGTTGGTCTGCATTCGCAGCTGGTGGTCCGATTCGAGACGGTATGAAGGGTAAGCCTTCGTGTCGATGATGCCCGACCAGTCCTGATTCCAAACTTCTACGTCCGGCACTTTTCCGGTCTGCCCGATGTGGTTTGCCTCTAGATCGAAGATGGTGCGGAATACTTCTGCCGTTGCTTTCTCAAATTCGATTGCCTCGTCGGTTCCGGAGAAGGCCATTTGTCGGTAACGGTCGAGGAACTGGTTGAGACCCTGTTGAGGGGTTTTGATGAGCGTATTCAACGCGGAGCTGACGCTCTTCTCATCCAGTCCGGTATTGTTGACGACCGCACTGATGAGGCTCGGAGTAACTTGTGTAACTATCTTGGTCTGATACAGATGGCTGAGAGCGTGTGATACCAAACCAAACGTTTTGTCTCGTTGCGCTGCTTTTCGCACTGATCCAATGGCTCTATTGTCGCGCACTTTGTTTGGAGGTAGTCCGTAGCTGCGCTGATATGCGGCAGCCGCCTGCATTCGGTCGAATTCGCCATCAGGTTCAAGCCAGTCGAGCTTCCCAATGGGTGCTCCAAGCTTGAGGATCTCTGCGTCGATCTCTTCGAGCCGGGACTCGCTGATCGCGGTCACAGTCTTTGCTGAAGCGCCAACATCCTCGCCATTGATCGCCTGCGCATACCCTGTAAACCGCATCCATAACGCAATGGTGTTTCCGACATCTCTGGCTTTGCCCCCTGAAGCAAGCAGATCGTCTACGCACTTGTCGGACCCCCACATTCCTTGCCAATCCGATGGAAGACCACTGCGTCCAGACGTGCGAAATTCCTTGATCCTGTCTGCAATGCGGTTTGATTCTGAATCGGAATGCCGTTCTGCATAGCAGGCAACGCAAGTGGCGATTTCCTCATCAGTGAGGTAGCCGCCGAGATCGTCGCGGCGTAGGAGCTTCAACAACAGAATGAACGGTCGAAGACGGAACCGTCGATCGATATTCACCCTAGTTGCAATGCTGTACGCCGAGGGGAACTGGTAGGTAAGGATCTGTTTGCGAAGGATTGGCAAGGCATCTTCCTGATCCACGATGGCCTGACCAGCAAGAGTAAGGTGAACTTCCTGCTCCGATTGCGCGCTGTCGTTATGATAAAAGAACATCCCCAGGGAGTAGAGCAATGAGGCGTGAGTTCGACCCCCTCCGCCGCCGCGCCCCTTTACCCGATCTGTGTAATTGCCGCCGCGTTTTGCCTGAACAAAATCCAGCTTGGTTTCGTATTCGATGTGCTTATCGCGATTGCCAGTCCATTGCTCACCGGAAGCAACTGAGGCGAACACCTGCAAGGACTTTGGGATGCTGGTCAATTTTCGATGGGGACGGGTAACCCACCAATACTGTTTCGCGGCCAAGGTGGCGTGCCTCCTCAAATTTCCTTGCTCGTACATTGGCAAGTCTATCTCCGGTGCATCCTGGTAAGGGCGGTGTGTCGACATCAGATGTGTAAGCAGATCGAATCTGTGAAGTATGAGTAGCAGTCAGGGCGGAGCGTTCGAGACTCTTAACCTTGATCCACCGTCCGGGGCTTCCTGGCGCAGCACTGTCAATGTAGTTGATGTGTGGTCGTCAGCGGGCATGGCAAAGGACCAGCCCACTCGTCTGGTACTTCCACTGACTGTTTCCTCATCGGGCCCTGCAGGGCGACTCGTGCATGGTCTCAACTCCTGCTTACGGACTCGATGCCGTCGCCCATAACCGCGACCACTGGGCCTGCCATGGCCACGATCTCGGGAGATGAATAATCAGCTTCCGTCCTGTGCTGGCCAGCCGTGCCGGAATCGCAATAATCTTTCTCAGCAGAGTCTGCATTCGCACCATTCCCATCCCCGCGGCTCGGGCGGCAGCCCGAGCAAGATTGAACGCGATGACGGCGTAGGCGAGCCAGGCCTGGTTGGCCACAAACTTCCCCGACGGCATATGCGCCAACGGTCCCTGCTTGAGTTCAGCGATGACTTGCTCGACGATCGCGTGACCGCGATGCCGCCGATCAGCCTCCACCGTCGACAGGTCACTGTTGGTGATGAATGCGTGATGCCGCCACGTGGCAAACAGTGCTTCCTGCGAGTCGGGTTTGACCTTGACTCTGCGCACCACCAGTCGACACTTCACTCGCTCATTCTTCGGACGAGACGCGAACGCGGTGAACGAGCCCACTTCGGCGACTTCGGCGTCAGAGACCCATTGGCCGGTCTCGTCGTCATAGATCGCTTGCGGGTAGGAAATCGGCTCCCACTCATTCTCGCCGATGCCGCTGATCGCTGCAGTCACGGTCTTCCACTGCGGAATCGTGTACGACCACCAGGCCCCGGCCTGTTCGGCTGCGGTGATATTGACTCGCTGGCAGAAAGCAGCATCAGCACGAATGAGGACTCGTCGACCCGGGGCCATTCGGGAGATGGTGTTCAGTCCGCGGGCCAGGTGCCAGTCTGCGTGACCTCCGGAGCGAATATTGCCTCGCCGCAACTGAGATTCCAGCACTATCGGGGCCGACTGGTTCGTGCTGGCCGTGATCAGCAGTGCGTTCAGTCCCCTCACTCCGGAGTAGCCGAACGCGGCGGCTTGTTTCTGATATCCGTGGACACCACGAATGGTGTCGTCCATGTCGACCATGATCGGCCCATCACCTGCAGGGATCATCGTCGGCAGACGCCCCAATAGTTCTCGGTTCGTCTTCGCGATCTGGAGGACGTGGCCGTGAGTGAATGAACGCAGGAACGTACCCATCGTCGATGGTGCACGAACGGGCCCGATGAGACTTGGTGTAGCTCCGGCCCGTAGAAGGTCGAGATCATCAATGGAGTCTGCTCCTGCCAGCATTCCCGCGATGATCGTTCGGGACTTCACCAGATGGTTCGGTGATGCCACCGTCATCGTCGATAACGACTGGCTCAATCCGGCGTGTTCGGCAAGTTCGAGTACTGGTGCCAGACCGGCTGCGGAAACGAGGTTGGGTTCGTCGAAGATGGGTTTGCGGGTGTGAGAGACTGTCACTTGCGAGGTGTCCTTCTGACGCGTGGAGTTAGTGGCTTCAGCACTACTATTTTCCCACGTCAGAGGGGCATTTCCTATTCACGGGGCAAGTATGAGACACCGCTGGAACGGTGGATCAGGGCTTAAGCCGCAATCCAGCCATTTGGAGGTTCGGGTGTTTCGCACAATGGCAAACCGTGCCTGTGTCTCATGCCCCGTGACTTTGTAACTGGTCTTGTGCGACAAATCTTGATCTGAGAACCAGCAGAAGTGGTGGACTGCGCGCTTATATTTCCTCAGACGTCAGTCAGTCCGGCAATCGTCGAAGTTGTCTTCGGTGAGGGGTCTGCGGGCTCCGTGGCAATCGGTCGCGTGAGCATAGTGTCGGTTCTGCTGCATGGGTTCAGTTCGTTATCTTTCTGGTCGGCACAGTGTCTGTGGTTCACGATACGGTGAGAGGAATCGCCGGACGATCGGAGCCGGTAGATCAGCCTGCGGTGTTCGATCACCTGCGGCTTCGGAAGAAGTCGTTCTATAGGAGTAGCAATGACCAAAGAGCCTTCGCCCGTTGAAATCATCTTCAACAGCTTTCTTCAGAAGATGTCTCGTGAAGATGCCAGAAAGAAGACGAAGGTCTCGCTTGAAGCACTTCCCGGAATCGAAGACGAATTAGATGCCTTGGAGCGAGAGCACAAAGAAGAAGTCCTGACGCGGACCAAGCTGACGGAAGTCGGCACAGCGCGGCGGAGGGACCTTCGTGAGATCGGATGGTATTCGGGCGCCCCAGACGACGGCCTCTGGGCGGAGCTTCGTGAACGGATGCTTACGGGGGGTCTTGCCGGAGCCGTCGAGTCCATCGATCGCTCGACTGAAGAGATCGTTGCTTCTTTGGCCGAGCCTCGTGTAGAGAAGGACAGTCGGCTGGGGCTTGTCATCGGAAATGTTCAGTCAGGCAAAACGGCAAACTACTCTGCGGTCATAGCCAAAGCGCTGGACAGTGGTTATAAATTCGTCCTTGTCTTGTCCGGCGTTCACAACAATCTGCGAAAGCAGACTCAGGTACGTCTTGACCGAGATCTCGGAGTGTTCGAAGACAGGCAGTCTTGGTATCGATTGACGGATCCTGACGGCGACTTCGGCGACGCCCACACTGGAAACGCCAGCTCGATCGTTGCGAACCACGGTCGAGTTCTCGCGGTCGTGAAGAAGAACAGCCACAGGCTCAGAAAGGTCTTGGAGTTTCTTGCCAGTTTGGATGAAAGTACGAAGCGCGACACTCCTTTTCTCGTCATCGACGACGAATCGGACCAAGCGACTCCTGATGCTTCCGCGAAGATCGGCGACGAGCCTACCGCGATCAATCGCCTGATGCGACAGATCTGGGGTGAGGTTCGAAACGGTACATATGTGGGCTATACAGCCACTCCCTTTGCGAATGTGTTCATGGATCCTAATGTGCCTGAGACTTCGTTGCAGGAGCTCTACCCCCGGGACTTCATCCATGTGATGCCGACACCTTCGAACTATTTCGGGGCCGAGCGGATATTCGGTCTACATGACGTCGCAGATGAGGAGCGTGACGCTGAGCTTCCGGATGTTGTTCGGGCAATCTCCAGAGAAGAAGTCAGGGAACTTGTGCCCAGCGGAAGGAACATTGAAGGGTTTCGACCTAACGTCACGAAATCGCTTGGCGAAGCGATCCGATGGTTCATCGTCGCATGCGCTGTGCGGCGTGTCCGCGGGCAGCAGAAGAAGCATTCAACGATGTTGGTCCACACAACTCCGCGAACTGACCCGCACTTCGCAACGCGTGATGCCGTCGAGGAGTTTCTCGCGCCCCTGCGTAGGGCTTCTCTGAATGGTGATGTCGAAGGGTTCAAAGAGGTTTTCGAAAATGAGATCAACAGGGCGGCATGGCTGTATGACGGTGATGGATTGGCTCCAACTTGGCCCCGGGTGAGTGATGAGATTCCGAATGTGCTTCGGTATCTGCAGACGGTCGTGGACAACGGCCGAGAGGAAGATAGTGAACGGCTCTCATACTCTCATGAGCCCCAGACTGTGATCGTAATTGGTGGAAGCACCTTGTCGCGGGGCCTGACGCTTGAAGGTTTGTTCGTCTCGTACTTCACACGGACCTCTAACACGTACGACACGTTGTTGCAGATGGGGCGGTGGTTTGGGTACCGGGCAGGCTACGAAGATCTCCAACGCATTTGGGTGAGCCCGAGACTGGATGAAGACTACAGATTCTTGGCCACAGTTGAGGCCGATCTGCGAAGCGAGATCGCCCGAATGACTCAGGCGGGCATGACTCCAGCAGAGATCGGGGTCCGTGTGCGGTTGCACCCGGGAAGATTGCAGGTCACAAGTTCGGCGAAACAGAAGCATGCGCTGGAGGCTGAGGTCGATTTCGAAGGTTACAGACTTCAGACGACGCTCTTCGACTTCTCAAGCAACGACGCGGCCTTGGCCAATGTGAAGTTGACCGAGAATCTTCTGCGACAGATCCAGCCTTTCAGATCGCAGGAGGCACCAACCCTGTTCGAGGATGTTCCGCTGGAAGAGCTGCGGCCGTTTTTCGAAGAGTTCGAAATCCATGAGAACTATCGAAACGTCTTTTCGGATGCGATCAAATGGTCGAGCGAGAAGCTTCCGGACAAGCGATGGAATGTTGTTGTGCCTAGCGAGGGCAGGGGAGACGAACGGCTGAAGGTAGGAGAGCAGGTGGTCGGTTCGATACGGCGTGCGCCGATCGGCACCGAGACCGAAACATTGAAGAGCACAAAAGAGATCAACATTCGGGCGCTGATGTCTGGAAGGGACGTTATTCTCGACCTTCGACTTCAGGGCCGACTTCCGCAGAACAAGACTCTGGCCCAACTCAACAACGAAGCTCAATATGATTGGCGGAAGAACAGAGCAGGAGGCGACGGCCGAGGTCTGCTGGTGCTCTATCCGATCAGTCGTCACTCGGCCACATCTTCGGCAGATCGTATGTCTATGGATTCTGCGCTCCGTGCAATCGACCCGGTTCTCGTCGAAGAGGGGCAACCTCCGATTTTGGGCATGGCACTTGTAGCACCCTTCGACTCTGAAGAACGGCTTCAATCCAAGGGAAGCACTATTGCTGTGCGACCGATCTTCGACGATGCGGAGGATTTCGATGAGCCGATTGCAAGTGACACTGAGCGGGACTATCGGGGTGACTCATGAGCTCGGCTAAGAAGTTTTTCGAGGAGGCGATGCTAGACGGGGCTCCTTTGGTCTCGGGCGAAGCTTTTGTTGTGGTCGCCGATTCTTCTGGAACGCGACGTACCTGGTTGGGTTATCAAGAAGGTCAGTTTGCTGCCGCCTACTTCGAGATCGGCAGTGCGCGTAACATCAGCTTTTCGGTCAGCCAGGTGATCAGCGTGCAGGACGTTGAAGTCAACGACGACGAGACCGCTATCCGGTCGCATGCTTTGAAAGTTGTCTGCCACGAACCACGGCTGGACAATGTCTTCTTTGTTTTCATTGACGAAGTTCGTGCTGCGATCGGTGACGAGGCCGACGTGGTAGATGTTGTGCAATCGGCCGCTTCAGACTGGCGTCACCTCCTCCAGGTCGCGATGACGGAGTTGTCCGAGCCGGCTGCGGCCGGCATCTATGGGGAGCTTCGCTTTCTTGAAAGTGCTGTCGAGAGACTCGGTCCGACGGCAGCCGAGACTTGGCAACGGACCTCTCAAGACATGCACGACTTCACGGGCGATTCTGCAAGAGTGGAAGTGAAGACCTCGGCTTTTCAGGATAGATCAGCGGTTACCGTGCACGGGCTTCGGCAACTTGAGCCTCCGGTTAGTGGTACTTTGACTCTCGCAGTGGCTGAGATTCAAAGGCATGGAACAGACTCGCTTGATCAAGCGGCTGAACGGCTTAGGGAGCTGGGGGTCGATCGCGCAATTCTGACCAAGAAGCTTCGCGACGCTGGGTACGTCGAGGGAATGCCGGGTTCCGACGAATTCACTTTCAGCTTGCGATCTTGGCGTTTTTGGGAGATCGATGGGCAATCGCTTGTGCTTAACCGCTCGGCTGTAAGCGAAGCTGTAGCCGACGCAGTGTCGTCGCTCTCGTACGCGCTGAATCTTGGGTCCCTGGGGGAGTCCTCAATTAATTTCGACTATTCACGGCTGCGTTCCACTCGGAGGAGTGAGGTATGACGCTTTCTTCGCTCAAAAGATATTCAAAACCTCGCGGTGCAGGGGACCAGACGAGTGGCGGCCGCGGCAAACTCCTGCGAGCGACCAGCGCGCTTTCGCGGCTTGAGCTTCTGGTGAGAGAAACTCTGCAGAACTCGTGGGACGCCCGAGATGAGGAGTGGACTCCAGCCTATGGCGTGCGGGTCTATCGCATGGACCAGGCAGTCAGACAGATCCTACGAGGGCATGTCTTCACTGACCTCCCTGATTCGCTTGCCGACCTCTCCGACTGCCTTCATGCTCCTGATGTTCACGCGATCGAGATCTTCGATCGCGGAACTGTTGGGTTGAACGGTCCATTTCGTGCGTCTGAAGTCGCAAGAGACGGGGAAGAAAACAACTTCAATTCGTTCGTCTTCGACATCGGCACGACGAAGGCAACAGGACAGTCCGGAGGGACCTTCGGATTCGGAAAGACTGCAAGTTTCGAAATTTCCAATGCACACAGCGTTGTCTACTGGTCTCGATGCCGGACACAAGATGGCGATGTCGAGCATCGTCTGATCGCATGTTCACTACATAATCCGTATGAAGAGGGCAACGCACGTTTCACCGGAGCTCATTGGTGGGGCGATCCAGATGATGACGACATCGTCCCGATCCGCGGTGAAGAGGCGGCCACGCTCGGCGAGCAGATCTTTCGAACCCATTTCGGCGATACAGATGATGGCGATCCGGAGACTGGGACATCAATTCTCATTTTGGACCCGGTGATCACCATCGGCGTCGAAGACGGACTCGCCGAACGAGTGCCTGTGCGCACTGACGAACAGTCCGAGGTTCTGCTCCAACAGATTTCGGATGCTTTGGCCCATAGTGCTTGGCCCAAAGTCGTTCCGAGCGGTGAAGAGGTGCAGCCGATGATTGTCCAACTGTACGAGAACTGGACAGAACGGCCAGTCGTAGACGCCATACTGGCCCAGTATGGTCACTTCGCCTCGGGGCTCAACTCGGTGCGGAACGAGCAGGGACAGCTCGAGGAAGGATACTCGACTGCTCTCCCGCTCGGAACTGTGAGGTCGCAGTGCTTGCCGATCGTTTTGCGCCCCCGGGGTGCAATGGTCTCTTTGCGAAGCGAGCTGTTCGGCGGACGACAGGACGATACTGTCGGCCACCTATTTCTCATCGAGAGCGCTGAGACCTCGACGGAGGTTGACAGAGGAGCGCCCAAAGATGTGCTCTGCACCATGCGGTCTGAAGCCGAGCTCGTCGTCAACTACGATCCCGTGCTCGAAGCTGAGGGCGGCCTCCTGCAATGGCACGGAGTCTTCAAGCCGACACCGGAATGTGACCGGCACTTCGCTGCTTCAGAACCCCCGACCCATGATCGGTGGACACCTGATGCGGCTGAAAGCGAAGCATCGCGCTATGTGGTCAGAAGGACACTTGAACAGATCCGAACGAAGACTAAGAAGTTCCTGAGCGAAAACAGAATAAGCGCACCCGCTCAAGAGCAGTCGGTGAGGAAGGTCGCTTTGGGCCTGCGCAGCTTTGTTCCCCTGGGACTCCCTCAAGAGGAGGATGCAACCCGAAATTCACCCCGTCGACGAGCTCGTCGATCGGGCGGACCGAAGAAGGGGAACAAGACGGAAGCGACGATTCTTAACTCGACGCCATTGCCGGACGGCGGAGGACAGGTACTCGACGTGTTCCCTACCAGTCGTAACGGAGAATCAGTACGCCTTCGGGCTGATGTTTTCGCAATCACCTCCGATGGAAGGATGGCGCTCGACGATGATGAACTCACTGTCAGCTGGCGTTCAGGGGGAACTCTGCGGGAAATCGGCAAGGACTGCATCGCTCAGTCGGGGGTCGAAGTTGAACTGAGGTTGGAGACTCGGACGCCGGCCGCGCTGGAGATCGACCTCAAGACAGAGGCGGGCGCATGACCAAACAGCTTCTCTATCCTTTTCCCCGAATCCCGACGCAAGACCTCGAATGGGGAGAATGGGCTATCCGAATCAACGGTGTTCAGGTCTCTGAGACATCAATCGCAGATGAATGGGATGCGAATTCAGAACTCGTCCTCGGTGTATCCGTTCGTGTGAGAACAGATTCGTTCAGCCGCCTGGACGTTGGGAATCCGGTGCTGACGCTGACTGCAACCTGTCCAAGCACGGCATTCGTGACGTACGCCGAGGCAGAATTCCGTGCTGAAACATCGACAGCGGGTGCTGGCGCCGAGGTGCGGATCGCCGGTGCAGAAGTATCCCAGATATTAGTGGTTCGGCCTGAGATCATCGGTGATGATCAATCAGAGGCTTGGCTCCGCAGGAGAATCCTCGCTGAAGGTCCGTCGTTGCGACTTCCGCTTGATACAGAGCTTGACGGTTTTCCGACATCAAGCTATTCATTCACGCAACGGGGTATGCCAGACGCGCCCTGGCGCATAGTCGTTTCTGCCGACGGTTTGGAAGCTCCGTTCGCCCATTCGATACGGCTGGAGCTCAACGAAGACTACGCGCCGGTTCGAAAGCTGATCGCAGGACAGCCGGAGCCCCATCTCGCTCGCGAGCTCGACGCCACGATCGTCCGAGTTCTGGTTGGCACCGCGGCTCGACTGTCGTCGGGGTCAAGTGGGGAGCAGTCACCAGACAGCGTTGCGGCTGAATTTCCTGATTCGATTGCGGCCGCTGCACAGCGGGCAGCACAACAGTATCTGCACCTTTCACTGACGGCGGCGGTGAAATCATATCGACTCACGCCTGAGAAACATGAGTATGAAGTCGCCAACGGCACAAGACTATTCAAGGACTGACAATGTTAGGAACTGTACTCTACCCGCGGGTTGATGCGAAAGATGCGCATAGACTGCAGAGCGAGTTCATTTCGCGTCTTGACGCGAAGATCGAATTCAGCGATTCGGACCTCGACGCTGCGTTGAGCAGTCCGCGAGCTTTTCCTCCGACTGGTGGACGCCGGATCAGCGAAGCCGAACTGAGAGATCTTCGTCGGTCGTGCCTCGACGGGCTTGCTGATGCCTCGGCTAGCAATGATGTGGCTAAGACGTCATCATTCGACCTCGCCGTCGGCAGAGTTCTGCACCAAGCAGGTAAACAATCGTTTGGGGAGTTCGGTGATCCATATGTGTGGGATTTTCTGACCCTGATACTGTTGCCGGATCTTGCAGCGAAACGACTGGCGATGGGGAGTGCATCCGTCGGCAGTGGATCCTCTTTGGCGAAACGAGTCACCGGTGGCGACCGGAGGCATGTTTTCCAACGGCTGTGGAAGCGCTGGCTCATCTTTGGCCCCGACATCGTGGAGTCCGGGAAACTCACCGAAGATGACTACGTTGCGACGATAGAACGTCTTATCACCAACCGCCCCCGGCTCGCCCGAGTGGTGGCCGAGGCGATAATGGCATCAGACTACTCGGGCTCTGACCGGCGTGAGTATTCCCGCGTATTCATGCGCAAACTGCAACAGACATCTGGACTGGTCCAGATCCGTGACGATGATGAAGTCTATCTGCGGAATGTCGTCGAGGCTGTTCATAGTCAAACCGTTGATTTTCTTAACCTTGCAGAAACGAGCGGAAACCAATTCCGGCTGTTCGGTTAGAAGGGGGCCGAAATGGGTGGTACGTCCTGGGCGTCCTCTGACCATGCGCGACGAACGATGCGCGCCAACAAGCGCAGAGACACCAAACCTGAGTTGGCTCTGCGCTCGATTCTTCATGCTCGTGGTCTGCGGTTTCGGGTCGACACGTCGCCAGTGAAGGGTATACGCACACGAGCCGATATCGTCTTCTCCAAAGCCAAAGTTGCTGTGTTCGTCGATGGGTGCTTCTGGCACGGCTGTCCTGAGCACTTCATCATGCCGAAGACAAACACTGATTACTGGTCAGCGAAGATCGGCCGGAATAGAGACCGCGATGAGGCTTCTGATATTGCTCTTGCTGCCGTGGGTTGGAAACCGATCCGGGTCTGGGAACACGAGGACCCTGCCGCAGCAGCGGATCTGGTGGAATCGGAGTGGAGAGAAAAAGTACGAGGACGCGGACCCAAGGAGTGATCTGAACTCCGCCTCTGGCACGATCGCCGCTTATCGGCGCGTTCGACTCTTCTATAGATCCAGCGCTTCCCACGCGAACGTTGCCAGCCAGTGCGAGGACATGTACTCGTCCGAGACTGCGGCTTCAAGTCCCGAAGCCATGAGCACTTCGACTCGGGTGAGCATGCCCTTCGCCTGAGCCATGAGGTCGTCATCGCCCGTGTGCCTGGCTGTCTGTTCGAGCTTTGGTGCCAACCGCATCAGTGATGCCGCGACGGACAGTCCTAGCCCGTAGAGATGACTCTGTTGTCCGTCGGTGGGGTCAAGGACCTCGACCGGGGTGAGCGCCGGTGACTCGGGGGTGAGGTCGGCGAGGAAGACCGGCAGCCATTTGGCGAGTTCGTCATCGGTCAGCAGCTCAGCCATAAGATCGGCTTCGCACAGACCGGGAGACAAGAAATCGTGGCCGCTGCGCTCCTGGTGGAAGTTCCAGGTCCGGTCCTCGGCATAGAAGCGCCGAGTTGCGCCGGCGATGGCGTCGACGACATCGTGCCGTTCTTCGGCACGTGCGCCGACGAGGATGCGGCGCAGAGCGAACGCGGTATTCGAGTGCACGCCGTGCCGCACCGGTTCGGCGACCTTCGGCAGCCATTCGAGCACCAGCTCGAACACGGCATCGGCCAGCACTTGGGTGTTCTCCCCCAGGCCCTGCAGCTCAGGGGAATTACTGGCGTGGAGGACACGGTTGAGTTCGATTGCCCAAGCCCATCCATATGGGCGCTCCCAGCTCGGATTGGAGCGGAGGAAGTCCGCCTCGGCGAGCATATTGTCCTCGCTGAGGTGGGCATCGAGGACCTCGACGGCCTCGGTGCACCACGATGCTGCACGCCCCGCCTCGGTGTCTAGGAGGGAGACCAGCAGGTAGTGCATGTGCACGCTCGAGTGCCAGTCATAGGAGTTTGCGAATGCCGGATTCTTCTCGACCGCGGGGACGATGTCAGCGAGGCTGTGGGCCGTGTGGTGGGCTGCGAAAGGGTACTCACGGGTGATGTTGGCCAGGGCCACCTCGGCGAAAGGGTGGACGAACTGTTTTGGAGAGGTCATGGAGGTCTTTCCTCGATCTGTCGTTTGAAGGCACCGGCAGCCACCGGGCCCCACACAACGATTCTGTCATCCCAACCCTGCAGGTCTCTGAAACCGGATCAGCTCAGACGAATGGTGTCTTGGCCGTCCTCGGCGATCTCATGCACCCGATGGCGGCGCAGCCGCTCGAGCAGCCAAGTCTCCACCGAACCGAAACGCCGGCCACGATGCCAGATGAGGTCGACAGAGACGAGCCAATCAGTGAACGGATAGGCATCGAGTCGGAGTTCGACCAGTTCGCCGGAAGCGATCTCTGCCAAGACGAGCTGCCGGGGCAGAGTCGCCCAGCCGAGACCAGATCTGGCAAGTGCCGTGAGAGCCTCGTAGGAATCGGTGTGCCATGTCTGTGTCGACTGCAGGTATTCGCTCGTCGGCAGTGCGCTCGAGTGCGAGATGTAGGCGAGATGCCGGTAGCCGCGCAGCTCATCGAAGCTGGGAGTGGGAATCCGAGCAAGCGGGTGATCCCGATGCGCCACGTGGGTCATGAGGAGCTTGCCCATCTGATGGAAGCCGAGCGCATCAGGGTATTCGGGAAGGAGGAAAGCGATCCCGAGTTCCGCCTCATCGGCTAACACCAGCCGACTCGCGTCGCCGCGGTCAGGATTCCTGATGATGAGGTCGGTGTGCGGAAACGCCTCAGCGAATTCATCGAGCACCGGCATGATCTGCTGTGGGGGAATGCCCACGGCGAGTGTGATGCTCGCGGCCTGATCATCGGCGAGGGCGTCCCCGTGCCGCTCGAACGTCACAGCGCGGTCGTAGAGTGCGCGGGCCTCCAGGAGCAGGGCCTGACCGGCTTCGGTGAGCGTCGGTACGCGGGTGCTGCGGTCGAAGAGTTCGACATCGAGCGAGATCTCGAGATAGGCGATTGCTGAGCTGATCGTCGACTGGGTCCGCCCGAGGGCCCGCGCCGCTGCCGAGAAGGAACCGTGCTCGACAGTGAGCACGAAGGCTTCCACTTGTTCCAGGCTGAGTCGCATCATCCTAATTTATCGAATGGATCGATGGAAACTCATTTCTTCTATCGGCGTCAGCGCAATACTGTCGCACGTGTTCCCTCACTGAACAATGAAAGCAGGTGCACCATGAAACTCGCGGTCAACGATGTTCGCGTCGCCGTGGTCGACCCGGTCGATGAGATCCTGCCCGTACGGTCGATGCTGACGCTGGGTCTCCAACACGTTCTTGTCATCTACGCCGGCGTCGTGGCAGTTCCTCTGATCCTAGGCGGAGCGCTGGGGTTGGAGCAGCCGCAGATCGTCATCCTGATCAACTGCAACCTCATCATCGGCGGCCTGGCGACTCTGCTCCAGACTCTCGGGATCTGGAGGTTCGGTGCACGGCTGCCGCTGATCCAGGGAGCCTCGTTCATCGCCCTGGCACCGATGCTGCAGATCGGCACCGAGTACAGCATTCAGCATGTCTTCGGCGCAGTCATGATCGCGGGCCTCTTGGCGATCGGCCTGGCGCCCCTGTTTTCCCGCCTGCTCCGCTTCTTCCCACGGGTCGTCATCGGATGCCTCATCACCACGGTCGGAATCTCGCTCATGCCTGCGGCCGCCGGATGGCTCGGCGGCGGTGAAGGCAGCAACTCATTCGGTGCCCCCAAACATCTGCTCATCGGCTTGCTCACCGTGGTAGTCACCGTAGTTGTTTATGTGTGCTTCAAAGGCCTGATGAGCAGCCTGTCGGTCCTCATCGGAATGTCGGTCGGTACCGTTGCGGCGATGTTCTTCGGACTGAGCGACTTCAGCGGAATCTCCGACGCCGCATGGGTCGGCATCGCCGTGCCGATGAGCTTCGGCATCCCCCAGTTCGACCTCGTACCGATTCTCATCATGACCCTGGCGATGATCGTCATCATGGCAGAGACCACGGGAAACACCTTGGCGATCGGACGGATGGTCGACACACCCATCACCACCCGCCGCCTCGGAAACGCCTTCCGCGGCGAGGGCCTGGCAACGATGCTCAGTGCGATCTTCAACGGATTCCCCCTCAACGCGTTCAGCCAGAACACCGGCCTCATCGCCATGACACGGGTGCGGAGCCGTTACGTCGTCGCAGTCGCGGGCATGATCATGGTGGTCATGGGGCTGATCCCGAAGGCCGGTGCGATCGTTGCCGCCATCCCTCCCGCTGTCCTCGGGGGAGGCGCGATCGTCATGTTCGGAATGACGACTGCCGCGGGAATCCAAGAACTGGCCCGAGTGAAGTACGAAGGCACACACAATTCCCTCATCGTGGCGATCTCGCTGAGCGTGGGCGTGCTGCCGATGGCGATGCCTTCGCTGTTGGACTCCATCGAAGGCCCACTGTCACTGATCCTGGAAAGCGGCATCTTCCTCTGCGCCATCGTCGCTGTGCTGCTCAACGCGCTCATCAACAGAACAACCCCTAATGAGAACAATGAAGAAATGGATAGAGATATGACACAGACCCAGTCGGCAGCCACCGCCAGCGAAGCAGACCTCGACCAGCTGCGGAACGCCATCGCGCTGGCTGAAGACGCGAAGAACCGTGGCCGGCACCCCTTCGCCTCCACCGTCGTCGCAGCCGACGGGACGGTGCTGGCGTCCGCAGGAAACAACTCGATGCCACCCGAAGGCGACCCCACTCAGCACGCTGAACTGCGAGCCGCGGCCGAGGCGGCACGGCAGTACACTCCCGAGCAGCTGGCCGGGGCGACCCTGTACACCAGTGCCGAACCCTGCGTGATGTGCACCGGTGCCGTGTATTGGACGGGCATCGGCCGGATCGTCTACGCGCTCTCGGAGCATCGTCTGCTTGAGCTGACCGGCGACGACCCTGAGAATCCGACTTTCGACCTGCCCTGCCGCGAGGTGCTCTCCCGCGGGCAGCGGGAGATCGAAGTGCTCGGACCGCTGCTGGAGGACGAAGCCGCGGCCGCTCACGCGGGATTCTGGACCCGCAGGACGAACTGAGCTCGAAACGAAAGGGGGAGGCAGCACGGACTGCCTCCCCCCTCCGACGGTCCCGGCAGCATACATGACAGGCGAATCCTGCCACTGGATCAGAGACTAGGCTGAGGGAGAGCGCAGCGGATCGGACAACATGAGGCAGGTGGGTGACGGCGAAATCTCCTCACGTGTTCGGCAAGACGGATGATGACCACACCCGCTGCGAGCACTATGCGACAGAGCTTGATATCGACGTGGTCTGCTTCTAGTGCTGTGACAAGTACTACCCATGCCATCCGTGCCACGCCGAATGCGCCGACCACCCGGCGCAGCGGTGGCTCCGAGAGCAATTGAGTCAACCGGGATTCTTTGCGAAATGTGCTGGACCCAGCTGAAGATTGAGATCTGCCGGGCTGCGAACGGTTGTGGTGAACGGCAGACCTAGTGCGCGGACTGACGCATCAAAGTTTCGGCTTGGAGTTTCCCAACCTTTCGCGACGCTTTCGATGCCAGGTATTTCATCACCAGCGCGGTCATCATTGGATGAGCCGGGCGGGCAACGATGGCTCGATTCAGTCCGAATTCGAGAAGCCTTTTTTGCGATACCCGAGAGCAGCCGCCAACTCCGAAATCGTGATTCTTCCACTCGTGCAGAGCGGACAATCTGAAATTCAGACAGAGGGCATCCAGAACCACTATTGGAACCCTGGAAGCCCGCTCATTAGGCTCGAAGTACCGCTTCCACTAGCGGGTAGGCATAGCCGTCGAACGCAGATAGCTGTTTTCACATTCTGCTCGCCCAAGCCCCAACATGCCAAGGAAGTCATGTCTGAAATCAAGAGTCCTAACCCTGCAGAACCCACCGAACTGACTGCGGAGAATGCCGTACATACGTCCGAAGGCAAGCAACCGATAGGCCTCCTGACTCTCTCCTCCATCGAGATGTGGGAGCGCTTCAGCTTCTACGGATTGCAGGTCATCCTCGCTTACTACATCTATTACACGGCAGCCGACGGAGGCCTGGGACTGTCGGAAGGCGAAGCCTTGGCGATCACCGGCGCCTATGGTGGTGCCGTCTATCTTGGTCAGCCGGTCGGAGCATGGTTTGCCGATCGGCTCGTTCCGGCACGCACCATGGTCATGGTCGGCGGAATCGTCATCATGGCTGGTCACATCACTTTAGCGACGATTCCCGGTCTGGCCGGCCTCATCATCGGACTCGCCCTCATCACCATCGGAACGGGCGCCCTGACCCCGAACGTTTACACCCTGGTCGGTCGACTGTATAAAGAGCACTCGCCTCGTCGAGATTCCGGCTATGCGATCTTCTACACCGGCATCCTCGTCGGAGCGCTCGTCGGGCCTCTGGCCACAGGCTTCCTCCAGGCCGAATTCGGGTTCCACTACGGCTTCGGCGCCGCTGCCGTCGGCATGCTCATCGGTCTCGCCACCTATTTCCTCGGTCGTAATACAGTGCCGCAAGAAGCTCGCGTGGTTCCCAACCCGATCGCTTCATCCGGGAAGTGGAAAGCCGCTGGGGTGGGCATTGCGCTCGTGGCTTTAGTCGCCGTCATGGTGAGTACGGGTGTGCTGACCACCGGCAACCTCAACAATTACGTCCTGGCGACGATCTGTATCGTCAGCATCGCGTATTTTCTCGTCATGCTGCGCTCGAAGAAGGTGACCCCCGAGGAACACAAGCGGGTCAAAGCCTTCATTCCACTCTTCATCACCGGCACCGTCTTCTGGACGATGATCCTTCAGCTCTTCACCACATTCGCCGTATACGCAGATACCCGGGTCACGCTGACGATCGGCAGCTACTCTATGCCAGCCGCCTACATCAGCACTTTCGAAGTCATCGCTGGAATCATCTCCGGTCCGCTCATCGCCGCTTATGGGCAGAAAGTTGCCGGACGTCCGAACCGCGCTGTGCCGAGCACCTGTTCGAAGCTCGGCCTCGGCTTCCTCATGATGACGTTGACCTTCGCACTCTTCGCGGTCTATCCGATGATGTTCGACGGTCGAATCCCACTCATCCCCGTGATCGTCGGCATGATCGCCATGGGCGTCACCGAGGTGATGTACGCCCCGATTGGGTTGTCGGCAGCATCCCAACTCTCTCCCCAAGCGTTCAACGCCCAGATGATGGCGTTGTGGGGGCTGACGACAGCCGCGGGCGCCAGCCTCTCGGGATTCATGGGCCAACTCTACGGAGGCATGAGTGAAGTTGCGTTCTTCGGCCTGATGACCGGAATCAGCCTCGCCACGGCGCTCGTCCTCTACAGTCTTCGACGACCGCTGCGCGCGCTCGGACTCAAGTGACTCGACGTCGACCACGAAGACGATTCAACGCACAAACTTCCTGACCGCACCAACCGACAGCGAAAACGAAGGAGCGTCCGTGCCGAGTGCCGATCGCATCTACACAGGCGGAAACATCCACACGGTTGATTCCGAAAATCCGACCACCGATTCCGTAGCGATTGCCGACGGGCGGATCATCGCCCTCGGCGCCGCCGCTTGCGACCGAGTGGCCGACGCCGATACAGAAATGGTCGACCTGAACGGTCGGACGATGATGCCCGCCTTCCATGATGCGCACGCTCACCCGGTGCTCGGCGGAATCAACCTCGTCCATTGCAACCTCGACGATATCCACGGGTACCGGTCCTATCTTGAACGCATCGCCGAATACGCGCGTCATCATCCCGACGAGGATTGGATCATCGGCGCCGGCTGGTACGGTGACGTCTTTGACGGAGGGTTCCCCCACCGTAACGACCTTGATTCCGTCATCTCTGATCGGCCCGCGGTCTTCGACAGTCACGATGCTCACGGCTGCTGGGTGAACACGCGAGCACTCGAAGCAGCGGGCATCGACAGCGAAACACCGGACCCCGACGGTGGTCGGATCGTCAGGGACGAATCAGGCGAACCCACCGGCCTGCTCTTCGAGACTGCGGCAGACCTCGTCAAGAGTCTGCTGCCGCCGACCACTTCGACTGATGTGGAGCAGGCACTGGTCAGTGCCCAGGACTACTTCCACTCCCTGGGGATTGTCGGGTGGCAGGACGCAGGAGTCGGAGTGCTCACCGGGTCCTCGGTCGACACCTACCCTCCTTATCTGTCGATGGCCGAAGCAGTCGCATTCGACAGCAAAGTCACCGCGGCGCTCTGGTGGGATCGGGACGTGCCGTACGTCGAGCAGATCGAGACGCTCAAGGAGCGTCGAGACGTGCTCCGGCGGGTCGAGGGTGATCGGGCGTCTGGGGGCGTACAAGTCACCGTTGTGAAGATCATGCTCGACGGGGTCTGTGAGAACCTCACCGGAGCTCTCAAACGCTCCTACCGTGGCCACGATCATGAACACGGGCTGCTCATGTTCACAGCTGATGAACTCAACGAGATCACTCGTGGAGCTGAGGAGCATGGTTTCGACATCCATATCCATGCTGTGGGCGACGAGGCCCTCAAGCTTGCAGTCGATGCGTTGACTCAGGACGGTGGGCCAGCGTCGGGACGTCGACATCAGATCGCTCATCTGGACATTGCCGACCCTGAGGACCTCGCCAGAATGGCTTCCAGTGGACTGATCGCCAACGTCCAGCCGCTATGGGCCCGTCGAGATTCTGTTCTCGTCGAGACCAAACTCCCGCTTCTTCACGATGACCAGCAGGCTCACCACTTCACATTCGCAACAATGAGAGACGCCGGCGTCCGTCTTGCGTTCGGCAGCGACTGGCCGGTCTCGAGCCCTGACCCGATCTGGGGAATCCACGTCGCGGTGAACAGGACAGCGCCACCGGCTGACCCACACGGGCAGGACGAGGTGGCTCAGAACGAACCGCTGCTGCCGGGAGAGGAGATTGGCGTCGCCGAGGCGCTTCGAGCGTATACGCTCGAAGCCGCTCGTGCCAACAGCTATGAAGACGTCTCCGGAAGCATCGAAGTGGGCAAATCGGCAGACTTCGTCATCCTCGATTCCGATCCGTTTGAGGTTGAACAACGTCAGCTGGGTGACATCAGGGTCGAGGCGACGATCTCGGCAGGAAAAGTGGTCTATCAAAACGAGTGAGGTTCAGTAGACCGAGGTTGTCGCTGGGAAGACGAGAGTTCGACGTGGTCGAACCGTCGTTATAGGAAGGGGCCTCTTTCGCTCACGAAGGTTTCTGGACCGGCAGGAAGGGCTGATCGGGCAAACGAAAGGAGGGGCAGCGTCCGCTGCCCCTCCTTCGCGGTACTCTGGTGTGGACTTGCAATGCGGCTTTCCAGCCACAGTGCGCGGCTAGGGTCTGCTGCGCCGGCCTCCTGCCGGTCCAGCCGTCGGAAGGAAGATGAGCGTTGAACGGGTGTCCCCAGGTCTACGGCAAGACCGTCGACGAACGCACGCGGTGCGTCCACTACGCCACCGAACTCGACATCATTGCGATCCGTTTTCGTTGCTGTGACCGGTACTTTCCGTGCCACCTCTGCCACGCGGAGGCCGCCGATCACCCCGCCCAGCAGTGGCCGCGCGAACAGTGGGACCAGCCCGCGATCCTCTGTGGGAACTGCTGGACCGAACTGACGATCACCGCCTACAAAGCAACTGACGAGTGCCCAAAATGCGCCGCGGCGTTTAATCCACGCTGCGCGGCGCATTCGGATCTCTACTTCGCCGGCCAGTGAAGCAACCGGCCAGTGAAGCAACTGCTCAGTGAAGGAACTGCATCACCACGATCATTGCAGCCATCCCCCAGCAGTCGAGCGAGACCAGAGGGCGCCTGCGGACGATCTCGTGGACGGCGCAGACCACCAAAAGCACAGCGAGGACGACGACGGCCACAGTGAGGAATGAGCTGATGAGCGACATGTCACCGGCATGATGCCCATGCCCGCTGGCATGGCCCGAATCGTCCATGTGTGCCCCGTGGTTGAGGACCTGCCACGCCATGACCGGATAGGTGATGGCGGAGAGGACCGCGGCCGTCGGGCCCGAATGAGAATCTGCCCGTGACACGCAGCGGTCTGGCACGGTCGATGACCGAAGACCACGGTCGTCCTCGGGCTCCGAGGGGCCGCCCGCACCGCTCATGACGAGTGCGGGGGACGACCGCCTCGGCGAGGGAGCCCCTGACGACGATCGCAGGAAGATGGCCAGGCAGAGCCCGACGATGAGCAGCGCCCCCGACCAGATCACCGGCGGAGCAACGGCGGTATAGGCCAGGTCGACCATGGCGAGGGCCATCACCGCGGCCGCCATGATGGCCGGCAGCCCCTTCGCAGCGACGGCACCGGTCAGGCACAGTGCTCCCGAGGCGACCATGAGGAAGGACGCGAGGCTGCTCATCGTCCGCGCCCGTCAGTCGCACTCACACGAATGTCCGCTGGCGTCCGTACCGCAGTGGGCCGACTTCGGGCGCGGCACGTCGAGCGCGGGGTTGCGGTCGAAGAAGCCGTAGGGCTTCATGGTGAACCCGAGCCTGTCGACGGGCATGATCGGCCAATCCTCAGGTCGCGGGAAGTGCGTCATCGCGAACGACGCCCACACAACGATGTCGTCACCATCGACCGGACGCTGTTGCTCGACCCACTGCGTGATCGTGCCGTTGCCCGGATTCTGGTTGGGGTAGGTACCCGACGGGAACCGTTCGTCCGCGTCGAAATGCGTCAGCCACATGTGCTTCGCCCCGAAACCGGCGCGCTTCGAAATAGACGACCCCTCGGCAGCCATCATCGTCGGCTCATCGGGCACGCGCAGCTCGTATCCGACGGGGAAGCCGTGCCGGTTCGTCTTCTCCGGATTGATGATGTGCCAGACCCGTCCGGTCTCACCATCGGCTGTCCGTCCGCCCTCGGCGGTGAGCCGGGTGAGCTTTCGGGTGAAGGCGTTGCCGTAGGGATTGTCCTCTCCGAAGGGCACACGCACGGCTTCCTGCTCATCGACGGCGTTGGCGATGCCGTCGACCTGCATGTCCAGACGTGCACAGAACATGTGCTGGTGGAAGGGCATGCCCAGCCCCTCGTCGCCGAGTGGAGATGACCAGCGCTGACGCTGCGCCTCGTCACCGTAGGCGGCGGTGTAGACGATGCCGGTGGCCTTGCACTCGAGTTCGATCGTGCCGTCGAGGTAGAGGTACCAGTAGAAGCCGTAGTCGTAGTTGCCGACGGTGATGAAGAAGGAGATGACGAGACGGCGGTTGCGGCGCACGTCGACGGCTCCGGTGAATTCGTCGGTGTGCTTGTACAGGATGCCTGCATCCTCTTCATGGATGCAGATGGCGTTCGTGATCGTGTGCGCATGCCCCTGGTCGTCGGCGAGCACCGCATCCGAGTAATGGATCTCACCGAGGCAGTCGCAGCCGAGTTCGAGCGAGTTCGTGTTCTTGCCCATCGAGTACTCGCCGGCGTCGAAGTAGTTCTGCCAGAAGCGCACCGGGCTCGGGTCGCCGTAGGGTACGACCATCTCCGCCACGGAAGCGCGGTAGACGATGGGGCGGCGCTCGCCCTCGTCATCGAAGCTGATCTGGTGGAGGACCAGTCCTTCGACCGGATCGAAACCGAGGCGAACCTGCCACTTCTCCCAATCGAGGACGTCACCGTCGACGGTGAAGCTCGCTCCCTCGGGCTGCGTGATCTCGATGGGTTTCTGCGTCGTCCGCGGTTCGGGCAGCCAGGAGTCGAGGTGGTAATCGAAGCGTTCCTGGGGCACGGGGACGATATCGGTGTCGACGACCTCGACCACCTCACCGGTGTTGAGGTCGAGATAGGCCACGAGGCCCTCGAGAGGGTGGGCCCATGCGTTGTCCTGCGGATCCGATTGGATGAAGGATGAACCGCGCACCAATCGCCGCCCGGCCTCACCGGGAATATCGAAGCATCCTGCCGAAAGAGCGCAGATGCGCACGGTCTCGACATCGGTGATGCCGCGAGCCTCGACGGCAGCCCGCCACGTCGCGTCGTTGCGGATCATCTGCTCGGCTTCTTCATACTCGGTCATCGTGATCGGCGCCTGGCCCTCGGAGGCGACGTCGAGCACACGGGCGAGTAGGACCTTGCGCTCGGTCAGCGACACGAGAACCTCTGTCTGCTCCTCGGTGCCGCGGTTGATGAGGAGTGAGCGCACACGCCGGTCGAGGCCTGTTGCGCCCGAAAGAACATCGCGCTTGTCCGGTTCGACGAGTCCGACGAGAGCGAAGAGCGTCTGCTCGCTCACGTGACCCGCGTCGACGATGATCGAGCGGTTGAGTTCGATCTCTTCGGAGGTCAGGCGATCGAGCGGGTGGGTGGTCCCAATGCCGGTGGCAGTCGGTGTCATTGCAGTCATGGGTCTCACATGCCTTTCTGTGTGTCGAGTTTGCTGTCGAGCGGAGCGTCGAGTTCATCGAGCAGATCTTGAGGATCGGCCGGAGTCGGTCGGAACACGCGAATCCGGTGCCCACGGACGTATCCGAAGAGTGCGAGTGCAGCGAGTGCGCCGAGGGTGCCGAGAGTCAGCGCCGTGAATGGTCCCTGGGCGACGCCCCATTCGTCGAGGAAGTCGTAGTCGAGGCCGAAGAGCCTCTCCAGGGTGCCTGGGAAGATTGCGACCCAGGATCCGAGGAGAACCCAGAGGAACGCGATGCCGCCGAGGACGGTGAATCCGACATTGCCGACGGGCACTCGGAATGGGCGTTCGATGCCGGGATGCTTCCATCTCAGTTTGACGGCTGCGGGAATGATGAGCAGGTAGCTGAGCAGGAATGTCGAGATGGAGATCGAGAGTACGACTCCGAACAGCGCCCCGGCATCACCGCTCAGCTGCATGGCCGCAATGAGGAAGACCGTGGCGACGGTGCCGGAGAGCAGATTCACGTTGACCGGGGTGCCCAGGTTGCGGGAGATCTTGCCGAAGAACCCTCCGAAGAACGCACCGTCAGCGGCGGTCAGTGCCTGCATCCGGTCGCTCATGATCATCCACGCCGCGCCTTGAGAGGCGAGGATGATGACGAACATCAGCGCCGCGAGCACGACCATGACCTTGGATGCCGGACCGTAGACGGCGAACACCGTCTGTACGGCGTCGAGGAGCCCGCCGATGCCGGTGATGGTCTGGGTCGGCAGCACGAGCAGCATAGCCAGTACCGGCAGGATGTAGCACAGCGCGGAGACGAAGCCAGAACGGGCGATGGCGACGGGAATGTCGTGCTTCGGGTTCTTCATTTCGTCCGAGGCGCTGTTCGAGGCCTCGAATCCGAGGTAGGAGAAGAGCAGCAGCGGCACCAGCCCGAGGAAGCCGCCGAGGCTCGGACTGAAGTCCGAAAGGTGGAGGGGTTGAACGCCGTGTTGGACGGCGTAGATGATCGTGGTGAACAGGAAGAAGGCGATGAAGACGACTTTGAGCACGCCGCCGAGCGTGGGCAGCCACTTCGCTTTCGCCAGCGACAGAATCGCCGCGATCACGGTGATCCAGATGAACACGATCTTGAACGTCCAGTCGACGATCGAGCCTGCTTCGATCGGGCTGATGAATTGGTTCCATGTGCTGGTGGCGAGGAAGGCCATCGAACCGCCGACCCACACGGGCTGGGTGACCCAGCTGAGGATCGAGGCGATCGCGCCGAAGGGGCGACCGAAGGCCTGGCGGACCCAGATGTAGGCGCCGCCCTCACCGACGAATGTGCTTCCGGTCTCGGCGAAGATGAGCGCGTAGGGCACGAGGAAGAAGATCGCGAGCACTAAGGTCCAGGTGAAGGTTTCGGCACCGAACCCTGCAGTTTCGGCGAGGACTTCGATGCTCAAGACCGCCGACATGACGATGAGCACGATGTCGAATCGGCCGAGCGTCTTCTTCAGATGTTGCTTCTGTTCGTCCGCATATGCGGTTGTGCGTTCAAGTGAAGACACCATCCACCTCCTTGTGAGTGGGTGTCCGATAAAGTTCTTTGAGTTACACCCTAAAGAATTGCATGGACGGTCGCCGATTGACAGAGGTGCGGCCATACCGATCCGCGTTTGCCTGCATCACTTCAGGAGATAATGTCAGTATGGCGAGACCGAAGAATCAAGCGGGCCGTCGGGCACAACTGGTGCAGGCGGCGAAGAAGGCGATCGCAGAACGTGGACTCAACGGTCTGCGCGCGATCGATGTGGCTGCCCACTCGGAGGTCGGTGCCGGATCTGTGGCGTACTACTATCCCGACCTCGGCGATTTGGTGCGCGAGGTGCACGAAGATGCGGTGTCGCGTTTCTACTGGAACCGTCGCGGCCAGAGCGCGGAGGGGGAGTCACCGCAGCTCAAGTTGGCTCAGGTGATCCGCAGCGGCATTCCCGTTTCCTCCGCAGACATCGATTTCCAGGTCCTCAATGAGCTGCATACGCATGCCTTCAGGGACAGCTTTCACGCCGGGCTCATGGCCGAGCTCTACCGACTTGAGGTCTCCCTCTATGCCTCGGTGCTCACCGAGGGCGTCGAGGCCGGGGCCTTCACGATGACGTTGCCCGTGGACACGGCGGCGAGCAACCTCGTGGCCCTCGAAGACGCTTACGGTCTGCATTTCATGGGCGGAACCCCGCTCGACGCCGAAGATATCTTTGGGCTCATCGTCGCAAATGCCGAGGTGCTCACCGGGTGCCGATTGGCAGAGACGACAATGGCGCGGTGAACCGGCGGCCTCAGTGTTGCAGCCGGTTCACCGCGCCGACGAGGTGCTTCAGCGCGAGAGCACAGTGATTCGTCGAGGCGACTTCACCCCCACTGCATCCAAGTGGTCTTGAAATCCGAGTAGTTCTCCAGGGCATGGACAGACAGGTCACGGCCGAAGCCGGACTGTTTGAACCCGCCGAAAGGCGTCGTGAATCCCAAGGCGTCGACGGTGTTGACCGAAACGGTCCCGGCGACCAAGCGTGAGGACACACGATGTGCCCGGGCCATGCTGCCTGTCCACAGGGCCGCAGCGAGTCCGTACGGAGTTTCGTTCGCCTTCGTGATGGCCTCCTCCTCGGTGTCGAAGGGAGTGACGAGCGCGACGGGGCCGAAGATCTCGTGACTGTGCAGACGATGGTCGGCAGGCAGGTCGGTGACGATCGTCGGATCGACGAACGTGCGGCGGCCATTGATGGCAGGGCGGTTTCCGCCCTGGGCGATGGTGCCGTCGGCGCGGGCCTGTTCGATGCATTCCCACACCTCGTCGGCATGCCGTTCGGACACGAGAGACCCGATCGCCGTGGCGGGGTCGAGCGGGTCTCCGGGCTGGAAGTCCTCGGCTGCATCCTCAAGCAGGTGGAGGAACTCCTCGTAGACGGGGCGTTCGACGAAGATCCGTGAGGTGGCCGAGCAGACTTCTCCCTGGTTGTAGAAGATGCCGAAGGCCGCCTTTCGTGCGGCGGCGGTCAGATCGTCGGTGTCGGCAAAGACGAGGTTCGCGCTTTTGCCCCCGGCTTCGAGGGCCAGGCGCTTCATGTTCGACTCCCCGGCATAGACCTGCAGCTGCTTGGCGACCTCGGTGGACCCGGTGAAACCGAGCATGTCGACGTCTATGTGCCGGCCCAGCGCTTCCCCGACGACCGAGCCGCGCCCGGGCACGACGTTGAGAATGCCGGCGGGCAACCCCGCCTCGGCAGCGATTTCGGCCAGCAACAGGACCGAATGCGAGGCTTCGACCGGCGGTTTGACGACCAGCGCATTGCCGGCTGCCAGCGCCGGGGCTATCTTCCACGTCGCGATCTCGAGAGGATAGTTCCACGGCACGATGACCCCGACGACTCCGAGGGGCTCGCGCGTGACGAGCGCCGTCGATCCGGTAGGTGTCACGGGGATCTCGTCGCTGAGCTTCTCGATCGCCTCACCGTAGAAGCGGAAGAGTGCGGCGGCTCCCGGTGCGTCGATCGTCGAGGATTCTCCGATCGGCTTGCCCATGTCGAGGGTGTCGAGGAGGGCGAACTCGTCCGACCGCGCTTCGATGAGTTCGGCCAGGCGAAGCAGCACCTCACGACGATGCGTCGCCGAGGCGTGCGACCAGTCACCGGTCTCGAAGGCGGTGCGAGCACTTGTCACGGCCGCATCGACATCAGTGGCATCGCCGAGGTGGAGCTGTGAGATCACCTCGCCTGTGGCCGGATTCGTCTTCGCGTGGGTCTGTCCTGAGCGGGCGTCGACTCGTCGCCCGTCGATGACGGGCCGTCCGTCGATGGTCAGTGCCGCGGCCGCGGCCTGCCACTGCGCCAGTGTGGACGGTCGGGGCGTGGTGTCGGCGAGAGTTGCTGTCATGGAGGGTCTCCTTCGGGATGTGAAACAGGGAAGCTGGCGATCAAATGGGCAGCGGTCAGCGGTCGCCGGTCGGCTCGACGTGAGCTGGTGCGGGCGTTTCTGTGATGGTCGCTGCGTCGGCAGCCTGAGTGGAGGGGGACTCTTCGAGGTCGTCGGAGCGCAGCAGGTCGATGCCGCGGGTCTCGGGCAGGGATGCGACGGTGACGATGCCGATGATGCCGACAACGGCGAGGAACCAGCCGGGGCTCAGAGTGCTGCCGGTGGAATCGATGAGCCAAGTGAGGATATAGGGCGCGGTGCCCGCGAAGAGCGCAGCGGTGAGAGCGTAGGCGATGGACAGGCCGGTCTGCCTAGTTCGTGTCGGGAAGAGCTCGACGACAGTGGCGGCGTGGGTGCCGAGGATGATCGCGAGGATGAAGGCGAGTCCGAAAGTCGAGACGAACGACGCCCAGGGGTAGTCGGCACCCATGAGCAGGAACAGCGGAACCGAGAACACCGTGAGTGCGATCGCCGCGGTCATGAGCACAGGCTTGCGTCCGAATCGATCCGAGGCGAGACCCGCCAGCGGGACGATGACAAGGCCGAGTGCCGAGGCCAGGGTCGACAGCAGCGCTGCCCGTCCGGGTTCGATGCCGACCGCGGTTTCCTGATAGGTGAGCAGGTAGACGAGGACGACGTAGAAGGTGACGTTCATGAACGTCTCCATCCCGCAGGTCTGGAGGAACTGTTTGGGGTTGCGCTTGAACACCTCGCGCAGGGGAGCCTCGGCGACGGTCTCCATCTTCTGCAGGGCCGCGAATTCCGGGGTGTCCTCGATCCGGCGGCGAATGTAGAGGCCGATGAAGCCCAAGGGCACGGTGATGAGGAACGGGATCCTCCAGCCCCAGGCGTTGACCTGGTCGGGGGTGAGCGCCTGGTTGAGAGCGAAGACGACGAAAGAAGCCAGCAGGAACCCGGCCAGGGAGCCGACTTCGAGCCAGCTGCAGCCGAAGCCACGACGTCTGCGCGGTGAGAACTCGCCGAGGAAGGCCGCCGCGCTCCCGAACTCTCCGCCGGCGGCCAAACCTTGCACGATGCGAGTGACGATGAGAAGGATCGGCGCGAGTACGCCGATGGTTCCGTAGGTCGGGAGCACCCCGAGCACGAGCGTTGACAGGGCCATGGCGAGGATGACCAGCGATAGGGTGTGCTTGCGGCCGAGTTTGTCGCCGAGGCGGCCGAAGATGATCGCACCGATCGGCCGGACGAGGAATGATACGGCGAAGACCGCGAAGGTGGCGAGCAGGCCCGCGGTGCTGTCCTCCTCGGGGAAGAAGATCGCCGCGATCGTCGTGGCCATATAGGCGTAGACCGCCCAGTCGAACCAGTGGACGAGGACGCCGATCGAACCGGCGACCACGCTCTTGCGCAGGCCCTTCTGATAAGCCAGCCCATCGGTGGCCCGTGTGTCACCTGACATGTCCGAATCCTCCTTTGGAATCGTGGTGCGCTGAGTGAGTGCGCTCAGGCTCGTTGGATGCTCACGTCGGTGGCGGTCCACGCCAGAGCGGTGGCGCCGTCAATGAGCGTCTGTTCGGCCACGTCGCCGACACAGGACTCCGCGAATGCGGCCTGATGGTTGCTCGCTTCGCCGCCGACGCCGATATAGGGGTGGATGGCGTCGACGATCTGAGAGACGTTGCCCATGTCCGTCGAGGCGCGGTTCATCGTCGCGGCGACGGGGTCGACGTCGAAGTCCCGGCCCAGTGCCACGGCATTGGCCCGGTAGTGCTCGAGGGCGTCCTCGTCGGTGCGCATCTCCGAGTAGCGTCGGCTCTCCGGAGTGATCGTGAGTTCGGCGCCAGTGGCCAATGCTCCGGCCTCAAAGCAGTTGGTGACCTTCTCTTCGAGGGCCAGCAGCTCGTCCGTCGTCTCGGCGCGCACGTACCAGCGGCCCTCGGTCCTGGCCGGAATCGCGTTCGGAGCCTCGCCCCCGTTCGTCATCACCCCGTGCACCCTGGTTGTCTTCGGCAGCTGCTGACGCAGCAGGCCGAGTGCCATCTGGGCGACCAGGAAGGCGTCATTGGCATTGACGCCGCGTTCGGGATAGGCGGCCGCATGGGCGGCGCGTCCGGTGTATTCGATATGCCAGTGGGTGACTGCGAAGGGTTCCGCCTCGGCGACGTCGACGGGGGACGGGTGGGCCATGAGAGCGAAGTCGAGTTCGGTGAAGGCGCCGCGGTCGAGCAGCTCGATCTTGCCGCCGCCGCCCTCTTCGGCCGGGGTCCCGATGACCTCGACCGTGATGCCGAGCTCTGCTGCGACCTCGGCGAGGCCGATCGCTCCACCGACGCTCATCGCGGCGATGAGATTGTGGCCGCAGGCATGGCCGAGTCCCGGCAGGGCGTCGTATTCGGCGAGGAAGCCGATGGTGAACTCGCCCGATCCGAACGTCGCGCGGAAAGCGGTGTCGAGTCCGAGGTAGGGGTGCTCGACGGTGAAGCCGTGTTCGGCCAGGACGCCGGCGACGGCGGCCGAAGAGCGGAACTCCTCCCAGCCGAGTTCGGGGTCGTCATGAAGGGAGTTCGACAAGTCGACCAGTCGTGGTGCCACCTGCCCGATGCGGGCCTGCACTCGCGTCTTGTGCGCCGCGGTCGCTTCGGAGGGTTCGAGTCCCTCAGCAGCCTCGAGGTCGGTTTCGGTTGTTGAGTGATTCATCGGTCGTCTCCGGGAACACCGTAGGAAGGTGAAGCGGCGGGATCGAGGCCACGGGTGATGTAGTCGTCGCGCTGGGGCATCCAGATCTCGAGAAGGCGGCCCAACTGTCCGATCGGATCCTCATCGGTCCAATCGACGCGCAGGTCGGTGACTCTCCAGCCGGAGCCGTTGACCACGGAGAGACCGGCCGAGTGGACGGGCCCGGCTTCGCCGCCGGCGGCCATGGCGGCTTCGAACGCGGCGAAGAGCCGCTCTTCGAGGCGGCCGGTGGCAGACAGGGCGGTCTCGACGAAAGCGTCGAGGACATCGAGGTCGGCGAGCATATTGCCCCCGGCCACGGCGTTGGTCTCAGCGCGGGCGCCGAAGATGCCGAGTGCCTGCGCTCCGGAGTGTGCGGCGGTGTTCCCAGCCGCGTCGATGACAAGGAGCTGCCGGTAGTCGATCGCGATCGGATCGGCGGCGGCGACGACGGTGTCGAGGGCCGACTGCGCATTTCTGCCGGCGGCCATCTCATCGAGGATCGCCGGGCCCAAGCGAGGGTCGGTGATGTTCTGGGAGTTCACCCCGCCGACGCCGTCGGTGAGACTGATGCATCGGGCGGCAACGGCCGGAGACGACGAGGAGATCGCGGAGCCGAACTCCCCGGTCTCGGGATCATGGAGGAGGAGAGAGAAGGTCACGAGGTCACCTCGGCAGTGGAATTCGCGGCGGAGGCGTCGCTGATGACCGCGGTGGCGTCGATTTCGACGAGCCACTCGGGACGCGCCAGTGCCTGGACGACGATGCCGGTCGAAACGGGGAAGACGCCTTTCAGCCACTTGCCCATCGTGCGGTAGACGTCCTCACGGTAGCGGGGGTCGATGATGTAAACGGTGACCTTGACGATGTCAGCGAGACTGCTGCCTGCCTCATCGAGGAGCATCGCGATATTCGACATTGCCTTCTCGGTCTGCGCGGTGACATCGCCGATGCCCACCGATTCTCTGGTGTCGAGGTCCTGGCCGATCTGCCCGCGCAGGTAGACGACGCCGCCGGCGACCACGGCTTGACAGAGATCGTTGTCGAGATTCTGCTCCGGATAGGTGTCCTTGGTATTGAACATTCTCAGTCGTGTGTGCGTCGGCTCTGCCATGTCGGCGTCTCCTCGTCGAGTGAAGCGGTCGTTGTCTGCCACCCATTCTCGAGACATTCCATTCATCTGTGAAATAGTTATAATTTAGTCAGAGCATCTATAAAACAGATTCTTCATCGCAGGGAGCCGCAATGGTGCAGAGATTCTCGATCACGCTCACTCAGCTGTCGTACTTCGCCGAATGTGCGAAGACACTGAATATGACAGAGGCCAGCCAGGAGCTCCATATCGCGCAGTCGGCGGTATCGACGGCGATCAATCAGCTGGAGAGGGCTCTCGGCGCTCCGCTTTTCGTGCGACAGCACTCGAAGGGTCTCGTTCTCACCTCGGCCGGCGAAAGCCTGCTTCACGAGACCCGGGAGATCTTCGGTCGGATCACTGATGCCGTCGATTCGATTCAGGCCGGGCAGCGCGAAGTGCGCGGAACCATCGTCATCGCCTGCTTCCAGACGATCGCTCCCTTTTTGCTGCCGCAGCTGCTCCAGCGGCTGGGCGAGCGCCACCCCGAGCTGAGTGTCGAGGTCGTCGAGGGCGATCACGAGGAGAGCATCGACGCGCTGCGCAGCGGCCGAGTCGAACTCGCGCTCAACTACGACCTCACCGAATCTGACGGAATCCGCGCCGAGATCGTCGGGGAGGCCCGACCACACGTCATCGTCGGCACCGACCATCGCTTGGCAAGGCGAAAGAAGGTTTCACTGAGCGAGCTCGCTGAGGATTCGTTCGTCGTCCTCGACCTGCCCGACAGCCGCGAGTACTTCCTCAACATGCTGCGCTTGGCTGGAATCACTCCGCATGTGCGCTACCGCAGTTCGAGCTACGAGACCGTGCGCTCGATGGTCGCCATGGGCCTCGGCTTTTCCATTCTCAATCAGAGACCGCAGATCAGACAGACCTACACGGGGGAGCGGACGACGATCCTCGAGATCTCCGATCCCGTACCGACACTCCATGTGGCCGTGTCGACCCTGGCCCGCTCCGCACGAACGGCGAAGGCCGCGGCCGTGGCGGATATCGTCCGCGAGATCCTCGCCGAGGTGGCTCCCGAGTAAGCCGAAAGGCGGCGTCGAGTAGGGCGTTCTGTGGGGCGAAAACCAATGTTGTCGATGCCTCGAAGTGATCGATGATTGAACACTACATCTATTCATAAGATGTAGTGGACCGTGAAGAACTATTGGCAATGCCACTTCCACCTGCGGTTTGCTGGATGGCGTCAGGGCAACGTTGAAGTTGTGCCCGCCAGCAACGAAGCACATGCCGCAGCAATGCGGCACCGACGGAAGGGTGTCCATGTCGAACACAGCCGCAGAATCCACCGAAGTCGTCGTCATCGGCGGCGGCCAGGCCGGGGTCGCGATGAGCGAGCATCTTGATCAGCGGGGAGTGGACCATATCGTTCTTGAACGCGATCGGATCGCCGAGGCCTGGCGCTCTCGCCGATGGGACTCCCTCGTCGCCAACGGTCCGGCCTGGCATGATCGTTTTCCCACGCAGGAGTTCGCGCACACTGACCCTGACGGCTTCGCCACGAAGGAACAGGTTGCCGAGTATTTCCAGACTCTCGTGGAGGCTAAAAACCTGCCGGTGCGCACCGGGGTCACCGCCACCTCGGTGACGGAGAACGCGGGGTCCCGTGGCTTCCGCGTGACCACCGATGCCGGAGCCATCGACGCAGATTACGTCGTCGCCGCCACCGGTCCGTTCCAGACCCCGCGGCTTCCCGACATCATCCCCGCCGAGGCAGGACTGACGCAGATCCACTCGAACTCCTATAAGAACCCTGAACAGCTCGATGAAGGCGGTGTCCTCGTCGTCGGCGCTGGATCTTCGGGCGTGCAGATCGCCGCTGAAATCCAGCGCTCGGGGCGGCCGGTCCACCTCGCCGTCGGTCCCCACGACCGTCCGCCGCGTGCCTACCGCAACCGGGACTTCTGCTGGTGGCTCGGCGTGTTGGGCAAGTGGGACATGGCCACACCACCGGCCGGTGCCGAGCATGTCACGATCGCCGTCAGCGGCGCCCAAGGCGGACACACCGTGGATTTCCGCGATCTTGCTGACTCGGGCATCACCTTGCTCGGCCGGGCGAACGCCTATTCCGACGGAAAGCTGCATATCGGAGCTGATCTGCAGAGGAACATCGCGCGCGGGGACGAGAGCTACCTGTCGCTGCTGCGTGAGGCCGACGAGTACATCGAACGCAATGGGCTCGATCTGCCGCCGGAGCCCGAGGCACACGAGTTCGGCCCCGAACCGGACTGTGTCAGTGACCCGATCCTCGAGCTCGACCTCGCCGCCGTAGGCATCCGCACTGTGATCTGGGCGACTGGCTTCGGTGTCGACTATTCCTGGCTCGAGGTCCCTGGCGTGCTCGACGCACGCGGATACCCCGTGCAGCAGCGCGGAGTGACACCGGTCCCCGGCATGTACTTCCTCGGACTTCCCTGGCTTTCCCGGCGTGGATCGAGCTTCATCTGGGGCGTGTGGCACGATGCGAAGTATCTTGCCGACCAGATCGGCATCCAACGGATGTATCGCGACTACGCACCCGTGACCTCCCCGCTCGCAGCGGCAGCGTCCTGACCCGTTGGACCGTCTGATCCTTGAATGTGAGAGTCTGAAAACACTATGACTGAGTCGAACGCCTCCGCAGATCCCAATACCGCCTCTCTTCCCCTGACCTCGCCGACTGTGACGAACCAGAACCTCCCCACCCGCACCGAGACCGACTCGATCGGCAGCCTCGAGATCCCCGACACCGCGTATTGGGGCGTGCATACGGCTCGGGCGAATGAGAACTTCCCCATCGCGCGCCGTCCCGTCTCCGTCTACCCGGACTTCGTCCGCGCCTTCGCCTGCGTCAAGCAGGCCGCGGCCCGCGCAAATGCGGAGATCGGAGCGCTCGATGATCAGCGCGCAAACCTCATCGATGCCGCTTGTGAGGAGATCAAGTCAGGCAGACTCCACGACCAGTTCGCCGTCGGTGTCATCCAGGGCGGAGCCGGCACGTCGACGAACATGAACGCCAACGAGGTCATCACGAACCGCGCCCTGGAGATCGCGGGCCGGGCCAAGGGCGACTACGCGTTCATCCACCCGAATGACCACACGAACCACAGCCAGTCGACGAACGACACCTACCCGACGGCGATCAAGATCGCGCTCGCCTTCTCCCTGCAGAACCTGCTGAGCGAACTCACCCTCCTCGCCGATGCCTTCGCCGCGAAGGGCCGCGAGTTCTCCCATATCGTCAAGGTCGGCCGCACCCAGCTCCAGGATGCGGTGCCGATGACACTCGGCCAGGAATTCAACGCCTTCGCCACGACCCTGCGCGAAGACGTCCAGCGTCTCGAGGAAGCCGTCGCCCTCCTCGGCGAGGTGAACATGGGCGCCACCGCGATCGGCACCTCGATCAACGCTCCGGTCGGGTACAAGGAAGCGGTCATCAAGCATCTGCGTGAGATCACCGAGCTCGACCTGGTCACGGCCGGTGACCTCGTCGAATCGACCTCCGACACCGGCGTGTTCATCACCTTCTCCGGGGCGCTCAAGCGCAGCGCACTGAAGATGTCGAAGATCGCCAATGACCTGCGGCTGCTGTCCTCGGGACCGCAGGCCGGCATCGGCGAGATCAACCTGCCGGCCCGGCAGGCCGGGTCGTCGATCATGCCCGGCAAGGTCAATCCCGTCATCCCCGAGGCGGTCTCCCAGGTCGCGTACTCCGTGGCCGGCGCCGATGTCACCGTGTCCATGGCGGTTGAGGCCGGTCAGCTGCAGCTCAACGCCTTCGAACCGATCATCGCCCACTCCCTGTTCCAGTCGATCACGTGGCTCGAGCGCGCCTGCCAGACCTTCCGCACCAACTGCGTCAACGGCATCACCGCCAACGAGGCGGAGCTCGAGGACACCGTCGACCGGTCGGTCACCGTCATCACCGCACTCGCACCCGTCCTCGGCTACACTCAGGCCGCCCAGCTGGCGAAGCAGGCACTGGCGACGAATGAGCCGATCTCCGACCTCGTCGTCGAGCGCGGACTGCTCGACCGTTCTCAGCTCGGCGAGATCCTCCAACCCGAACGGCTGACGGGGCTGAGCACCGATCACAACGTGACCACGGACCCCGACTCCGCCGAGGCGGTCCCGCGCGACGAGATGACCGGAGAGCTTCCGACGGTGGCCGACCCCGAGGGGTGAGCAGAGCCAGAGCCCTGCCGTATCTGTTCAGAGGAGCTGGCGCAGAACGTAGGGCAGGATTCCGCCATGGACGTAGTAGACCTCCTCGGCGGGGGTGTCGACGCGGACCTTCGCGGTGAACTCCACGCTCCCGTCGCCTTCGCCGGCGCGCACGGTGACCGCGTCGGGGAGGGTATCCCGACCTTCGAGCCCGGTGATCGAGAACACCTCGTCGCCGGTGAGCCCGAGGCTCTCAGCCGATTCGCCGTCGTTGAACTGCAGCGGCAGGACACCCATTCCGATGAGGTTCGAGCGGTGGATGCGCTCGAAGGACTCCGCGAGCACCGCTTTGACCCCCAGCAGGGTGGTGCCTTTGGCGGCCCAATCGCGTGACGAACCCGAACCGTATTCGGCACCGGCGATGACGAGCAGGGGGACCTGCTCGTCGAGGTAGCGCTGAGAGGCCTCGAAGATGCTCATCTCCTCCCCGTCGGGCAGGTGCCTGGTGACACCGCCCTCGGTGCCGGGAGCCAGCTGATTGCGCAGCCGCACGTTGGCGAAGGTTCCGCGCACCATCACATCGTGATTGCCGCGCCGCGAACCATAGGAGTTGAAATCCGTCGGTTCGATCCCCTGCTCGCGCAGGAAGCGTCCTGCCGGTGAGGTGGGGCTGATCGTTCCGGCCGGGGAGATGTGGTCGGTGGTCACCGAATCGCCGAGGAGGGCCAGCACCCGGGCACCGGTGATGCGGAATTTGTCAAGGTGAATGAGACCAACGGGAGTTAGGCGGCTGGTTGCTCGACCAGTTGGTGGTCGTTGTCGTTCGTGCTCTCGACGGGCTTGTTGATCCAAGCAGCCGCAGGGAGGTCGAGGACCTTCGGGGGTGCGTTCGTGGCGAACCGCTGAGGATGAGCCGCCCGGGCCGCGGCGAGGACGTCAGCGCGTTCATCGGCCTTGGCCGCTGCGAGTCCGTAGTGGACATCGGCCGGCGTATGCAGACCGAGTCCCTGGTGGTGATGTTCATGGTTATACCAGGACACGAACTCGTCGATGAACCCTCGCGCCCCAGCCAAAGACCCGAATCGTTCGGGAAAGACCGGCGCATACTTCAACGTTTTAAACCACGCTTCGGAATAGGGATTGTCGTTGGAGACCTTCGGCCGCGAATGCGATCTGGTCACGTGAAGATCGGCCAGCAGTGTAGCCACGGACTTCGACGTCATCGACGTGCCCCGATCGGCATGGACCACCTGGGGGATGCCGTGGATACCGAACACCTCGGCCATCATCTCCTCGGCCAACGGTCCGGACTCACGCGCATGGACATGAGCACCAACGATGTAGCGGGAGTAGATATCGATCATCACATAGGCGTCGTAGTACACACCCCGGGTCGGTCCGGCCAACTTGGTGATGTCCCACGTATACACCTGTCCCGGCCCGTCAGCGACCAGTTCCGGCACCGCTCGGGCAGGATGCCTGGCCTGCCGTCGACGCTCTCTGACCTGGGCGTTGTCGGCCAGGATCCGATACATCGTCGAGATCGAGCAGAGGTAGACGCCCCGGTCGAGGAGCGTGGCGAAGACCTGCATCGGAGTGGAATCGACGAACTCAGCACTGTTGAGCACGGCCAGCACATGCGCTCGTTCAGTGCAGTCGAGCCGGTTGGCCGGGACCACCTCCCGCGCTACAGGCGGGCCTGAACGTCTGCGGCGGCGTGCCGCGGTCGACCGCGCGATACCGGTCAGCCCGGCTGCAGCCCGGGTACTCGAGCCGTGGACGGTCAGCTCGGTGTAGGCGTTCATCAGCGCTTCTTCCGCCTGGACTCGGTATCCGCGCTCTTGGAGGTCTCTTCCAAGAGCGCGCGTGCTTTTCCCATGATTTCCAATGCCGTCTCCGTGCGGTCCAAACGCTGCTGGGTCTGCTCGAGCTCGCGGCGCAACCGGGCAATCTCAGCCTGATCCTTGTTCGGCTTCCCGACCGCCTGACCGGGCTTCTTTCCCTCCAAGACACCGGCATCGCGCAGTCTGCGCCATTCGGTGATCAACGAGGAATACAGACCCTCACGACGCAGGTAAGCCCCTCCCTGCTGCTGCCTGCAGGCTTCTTCATAAGCGGTCAGGTGGGCGAGTTTCTGGTCGGGGGTGAAAGTGCGTCGGCGTGGACCATCAGAGCGCGGGTACGGAGGGTTCATGGTTCCATCATCGCTGACCGGAGTTGATGATGGGCAGAGAGTCGAGATACTCATCGTGATTGTTCCTGATCTCGCCCTGCGAAGGCGGACTTGCTATGAACCGGTGGACTCAACTCACCCTGACACGCAGGGATGTCATGGGCGGTATCGGGCTCAGCTGACATACCGTCGAAGTAGGGCGGACGGCGGACATAGGAGGAGTCCGGGTTCCACGCGAACTTGTCGCCGGCAGGCACGTCCATGCCCCGCCAGTTCTCGTCACCGGTGAAGACGTCCGAATACCCGGAGGTGAACATCTCGGCCTCGAGGCTCTCATCGACGACCTTCTTGATCTCAGCGGTGGTCGGCCAGATATCGCGCAGGAACACCTCCCGTCCGTCCTCGCCGACCCCGAGCGCCTCGGTGAGCAGGTCGGTGTGCATGCTCCCGGCGAGCGCATAGGCGATGACCAAGGGCGGAGAGGCGAGGAAGTTCATCTTCACCTCGGGGTGGATGCGCCCCTCGAAGTTGCGGTTGCCCGAGAGCACCGCAGACACGTTGAGGTCGTTGTCGTTGACCGCCTGACTCACTGCCGGAATCAGCGGGCCGGAGTTGCCGATGCACGTCGTGCAACCGTACCCGATGAGTCCGAAGCCCAGCTGATCGAGGTACTGGGTCAGGTCGGCCCGGTCGAAGTAGTCGGTGACGACCCTTGAGCCCGGGGCCAGGGTCGTTTTGACCCACGGTTTCGGCCGCAGCCCGCGTTCGACGGCCTTCTTGGCCAGCAGCCCGGCGCCGATCATCACCGAAGGGTTCGATGTGTTCGTGCACGAGGTGATCGCCGCGATCACGACATCACCGTGGTCGACGATCGCCGGGATGTCGTTGATGACGACATCGGCCGGATCGCTGGGCCACCCGAGTCGGGCGTTCGCGGTCAGCTGCGCGCGGTCGACGTGACGCGGAGGCTCATCGGGGACCGACGACGGTGAGACCGAGATCGGGTCGCTGGCGGGGAAGGAATCGGCAGAGGCATCATCGACCCCGCCGGGACGGACGGTCGACTTCTTCTGCTCGCCGGCGAGGAGGCCGAGCACGGTCGCGGGGGCGTCGCCGAGCTCGATGCGGTCCTGGGGCCGCTTCGGTCCCGCGATCGACGAGGTGACGGTGGCCAGGTCCAATTCGACGACCTGGGAGTATTCGGCAGGCTGGTCGGGGTCGTGCCAGAGCCCCTGCTCCTTGGCATAGGCGGCGACGAGGTCGATCTGCTCGGGAGCACGGCCGGTCAGTCGCAGATACTCCAGCGTCTCCTCGTCGATGGGGAAGATCGCGCAGGTGGCACCGTATTCGGGACTCATATTGCCCAGGGTGGCGCGGTTGGCCAAGGGAATGTTCGCCACGCCGGGCCCGAAGAATTCGACGAACTTTCCGACGACTCCCGTCTGACGCAGCAGCTGAGCCACAGTGAGGACGAGATCGGTGGCCGTCGTCCCCTCGGGCAGCTGGCCGGTCAGCTTGAGCCCGACGACCTCGGGGATGAGCATGCTCATCGGCTGGCCGAGCATGGCAGCCTCGGCTTCGATGCCGCCGACACCCCAGCCGAGCACGCCGAGGCCGTTGACCATGGGAGTGTGCGAATCCGTGCCCACGAGGGTGTCCGGATAGGCCTGAGGCAGGCCGTCGGCGGTCTCGCGGGTGAACACGACCCGGGAAAGGTATTCGAGGTTTACCTGGTGGCAGATGCCGGTGTCCGGTGGGACGACGAGGAAGTCCGTGAACGACTCCTGTGCCCAGCGCAGCAGCTGATAGCGCTCCTGGTTGCGTTCGAACTCCTTCTGCGCATTGATTCCGAAGGCATCCGAACGGGCGAAGACATCGGCGATGACCGAGTGGTCGATGACGAGTTCGGCGGGGATGAGCGGGTTGATCTTCTTCGGATCGCCCCCGAGCTCGGTGATCGCATCGCGCATGGCCACGAGGTCGACGACGCAGGGCACACCGGTGAAGTCCTGCATGAGCACTCGCGCCGGGGTGTACTGGATCTCGTGCTCGCCGACATCCGCAGGAGTCCAGTCGCGCAGGGCTGCGATCTGTTCGGCGGTGACCAGACGGCCGTCCTCACTGCGCAGGAGGTTCTCCAGCAGCACTTTGAGGCTGTAGGGCAGTCGCTGGGACCCTTCGATGCGGTCGAGCCGGTGGATCTCGTAGGTCTTTTCGCCCACTGTCAGCTGGTCTCGGGTGTTGAAGCTGTTGGAAGTCATGATCGGCCTTTCCGAATGGACGCACAGCGAATGAGTCGCGGGGTCATCCGAACAGATGCCGATCGGAATGGTGCCGACGTTGAGCACCAGTGCGGCCTCCATGCAGGCGGCCCGTTATCGACAGCATAGGCACGGGTGTGCTCAGAACTCCAGAGGTGATGGAGAAAGCCGTCGGCTCATCTGCGCCGAGGCGACCGCCCTCACGCCTTGCGGCTCCGCTGGCTCGCTTCGGTCAACTCGACATAGGCCAGGTGCTGGTCTGCCGAATAGCAGATGATCTTGCCCTTGTGGTTCTTGGTTCGTCGGAGAATCTTCGCCTCGGCGAGTTCGACGAGGGCGCGGTGGGCAGCCGCCCGAGTCACTCCGTGCTCGACCGAGACCGACTCGATGGTGATCACGGGTTCTCGTGCCAAGCTGTCGAGGATTTTCAGGATGACGGAACCGGTCCTCGGCCGAGCCGGTGACTTGCCGATCGCTCGGCGATGCTCGATGAGGTCCGTGCGAACCGTCTGGTCGAGTGCCTCGATATCCTCGGCGAGGAGGACGGCGCTTGCGGCGGCGGCTTCGACCGCCTCGGCGAAGGAGATGACCCAGTGGTCGAGATCGGCTGGGGCCTGACGATAGGCCGTGAGCCCACCGATATAGGTAGTCGTGTCAGAAGCGAAGACAGTGCTGATCGGCACGAGCACAGTGCGGAGGGCATCGGCGCGTTTGAGGACGGTGTGGACGAGCGCTCGCCCGGTTCGACCGTTTCCGTCGATGAACGGATGGATCGTCTCGAACTGAGCATGGGCGATGGCCGCACGAATGACGGGATTTCCCTCGGTAGCTGAGACGAATTCGGCGAGGTTCGCAACGAGCCGTTTCACCTCGGCGGCCGGAGGCGGGACGAAATCGGCGCGCAGAGGACTGTTTCCGGGGCCGCCGACCCAATTCTGGGTCGTCCGCAGTCCGGGCTCGAGCCGGGGCTCGATCGAGTGCTGCAGCTCTTCGATGTCACGGACCGTGATCGCTCGTGAGGGGTCAGCGATCTCATCGATCGCGTTCTCAGTGGCTCTCACATTGGCGATGACATCGAGTGCGACCCGGTCGCCGTGTTGGAGTCGTTCGGCGATCGCCAGCTTCTTCGGACTGAGGCGGTTGCCTTCGATCCACGATGAGGAGATGCTCTCGGACCGGATGAGCAGATGGTTGAGATAGCTGCTGCCCGAGGACCTGATCCGTTCATCGAGGCGGGCCAGCACGACGACTGCTTCCTCGGCTGCGCGCTGTGCTTCGGCACCGAGTGTGGGGAGAGCGGAGGAGAGCTCATCGGGCACATAGGCGTGGAATGTGCCTGAGGCTCTGTCCTTTCTGCTCAGCCCCGCGGGGTTCGGAGGACTCCAGTGGCATTCGACGCTGTAGGGCATGGGCGGGCCTTCTGTCGGGTGGGCCCCACGGTGAGAAATGGGCTCGTATATTTACTTTAGTCCATCTAAAGTAAATATTCACCCGTCCAGCAGCCCCCGGATGTCCTCGGCCGTGACGGTCTGGCTGAACGCCTGCCCACTGGGCCCGCGGCCCTCGAAGGTGCCGGAATCGGACATGAGGGAGTCGAAGAGTTCGGCCTTGCGTTTCTGCAGGGCCAGCACCTTCTCTTCGATCGTGCCCTCGGCGACGTAGCGGTAGACCATGACGGACTTCGTCTGCCCGATCCGGTGGGCTCGGTCGATCGCCTGGTTCTCGGTCGCGGGGTTCCACCACGGATCCATGAGGAAGACGTAGTCCGCCTCGGTGAGGTTGAGCCCGAAGCCGCCTGCCTTGAGGCTGATGAGGAAGACGGGGGCCTCACCGGACCGGAACGACTCGACCACGGCCCCTCGATTCCGGGTCGACCCGTCGAGGACGACATGGGGCACACCGCGGCGCTCGAGGACCGCGGCGACCTGGTCGAGGAACGAGGTGAACTGGCTGAACACGATCGACCGGTGCCCCTCGGCGATGACATCATCGAGCCGGTCCATCAGCGCCGTCAGCTTGCTCGAGGGCACCTCGGCGTGTTCGGCGTCGACGATGCTCGGGTCCAGGGCGAGCATCCGCAGCAGGGTGAGCGAACGGAAGACGATGAACCGCTGCTTGTCGTAGTCGCTGTCGATGAAGCCGAGGATCTTCTTCCGCTCCTTCTGCAGGATCCGGTCGTAGAGCTTCCGGTGCGCGGAATTGAGCTCGACGGTGATGACCTGCTCCTGCTTCTCCGGCAGATCCGCGGCCACCAGATCCTTCGTCCGGCGAATCATGAACGGTCGGATGCGTCGCTGCAACCGCTGCATCCGTCCCGGGTTCTCGCCGCTTTCGATGGGGCGGACGTATTCCTCGTCGAAGCGGTGCGGGCTCGGGAACAGTCCTGGTGCGGTGATGGAAAACAGCGACCACACATCGCGCAGCGAGTTCTCCATGGGGGTGCCGGTCAGGGCCAGACGGAACGGTGTCCGCACGGACTTCGCCGCCTGATGGGTCAGGGCCGTGCTGTTCTTGACGAACTGGGCCTCATCGAGGACGAGCCCGGCCCACTCGAGGCGAGAGATCGGGTCCTCGTCGAGGCGCAGCATCGCATAGGACATGACGACGATATCGGCACCGTCGACGACCTCGTCCAGCGGTGTCCGTCTCTTCTTCGTCGACTCCGCGATGACGCGAACATCGAGGTCAGGGGTGAAGGCGGCAGCCTCCTTGACCCAGTTGTCGACCACCGAGGTGGGGGCGACGACGAGGAACGGTGCCCTCGCCTGACCGGTGCCGGCCACGGTATCGCCGGCGTGCGCGGTATCGCCCGCGGGCGTAGTTTCGCGGGCAGCCGTGCGGCCGGCCTTCACATGGGCGATGAGAGCCAGCGTCTGCAGCGTCTTGCCCAGCCCCATATCGTCGGCGAGGATCCCGCCGAGGCGGCACCGGTAGAGCAGCGCCAACCACCGGAATCCCTGCACCTGATAGGGACGCAGCCTCGCCCCGCCCAGTTCGGGCACCTCGGTGGCCGGCAGCTGGTCGAGATCGGCCAGCGCCTGTGCGGACTCTCGCCAGGTCAGAGCCGGCTCGGACTCGTCGGCGACGTCCTCGAAGTCCGACCACAGGCCCACGTGCATCCGTGAGATCTTCGGTGTCTCGGGTTCCCATTCGGGGATGAGGTCCGCCTCGGCGAGCAGGGCCTTGAGTTTGTCGAAGACCGGTTTGCTCAGCGACAGGAAGGTGTCATCGGGGAGTTTGAGCTTCTTCGCGCCCCTGGCCAGTGCCTTGTACAGCTTGACGAAGGGGACCGGGTGCCCGTCGACGCTGATCTGGAAGCCGAGGTCGAACCAGTCGTTCTTCTCCGACTCCACCGAGGTGATTGTGACGTTCGGCTCCCCGCCGAGCTCCCGGTAGGGCTGCTTCTTCCCGCGGGTGATGACCTTGAGATGCTCGATCTCCTCGAGTCCGGGCAGCACGTTGACGACGAAGTCGGCGGTATCGGCATCGTCGAGCGCGGTGTCGACGACCTCCGTCAGCCGGGACCCTTCCTCGTGGGTGTCGGCCAGGACCCGTGCGACCGCAGAGAGCACTTCGGCTTCATGCTCGAGGTCGCGCCGGTCGTCCCGCTCCCACGCAGAGGCTGTTCGCGCCGGTGTCGTCTGTGTCGAGGTCGCCGATGCCGAAGCGGTCGGTGCCGAGTGCGGCGGTGAAACGGTCGGCAGCTTCGCGCGGGAAATGACCGGCAGGGTGCGTCGGGGTCCCGAGTACTCCCAGTACCAGCGCAGGTCGAGCCTGTCGCCGGCGCCGAAGGTGAGGAAGAGGACGAGGCGGGGCTGCCGGTAGGCCGGGAAAGTCACGGTGTCGTCGGTGCTGACCACCTCGGCGCTGGTGCGCAGCTGCGGATAGTACTCTTCGAAGAACTCCTCGGCCTCGGAATCGGGAATGGTGATCGGGCCGGCGGCTCTGAACACCGGCAGGGCTGACTCCCTGGTCGGCTTCTCCGCCGGAGCGAGAGTCACGGTGAAGCCCGAGGCCACATCGATGCCGAAGAAGCCATGCGTCCAGATCGGTTTGATCAGACCCGGAGTGAACTCGCGTTCGTCAATCGTCGCCCGCGGCTGGACGCGCAGCTGGCCCTGAGCACGCCTGATGTCGACGACGGCTTTCGCCACCCGCCCGATGCGCACGTCCATGCCCTGGTTAATGCCGACGAATTCGATGCCGAGCTGTGCACCCCGGTCGAAGTGCTCCCACAGCAGCGGGGTATGGAAATCGCCGAGGTGGTACGGCGCTCCGTCGGGCGTGAAGTCGGTCCTGTCCCGGGTGCGCAGGCCCGCAAGCTGGGTGAACCATTCCTGGTGGCGAGCGTCGATATTGTGCTGCCGGGCCATCCGATCGATGGTGCGCCAGGTCAGCGACTTCTTCACCCAGTTGCCGGATTCGCTGAGCAGCAGCGGCCGGATGGCCAGGGACGGGTTCGTGCCGGGGGAGACAGTGGCGCGTTCGAGCAGCACCGAGTGCTGGGGTTCGAACCAGGTGCGGGGGACGACCTCGACGAGCTCGAAGCCCAGGGACACGGGAGTATGCTCCTGCGGGGCCGCCTCGGCGAGTGGGGCGAAGGCCTCACGCCAGTCGGCGGGGGCGGCCGAGGCCGGGGGAGTGGTCTGTCGGGTTTCGGGCACGAGGCCATCTTCTCACTCGAGGCTGACTTGGGAGCTAAGGAACGAGAACGCCGCGGCCCTGGATCCGCCCCTGCCTGAGGTCATCGAAGGCGGTGAGTGCGTCGTCGAGCGAATAGCGTGTGACCTCGAGTGCGATCTTGTCCTGTTGGGCGAGAGCGATCGCCTCGCGTGCTTCGGAGCGGGTGCCGCCGTAGGCTCGTTCGATGTTCACACACCAGGGCAGGTCAGCGCCGTTGGAGGCCTCGTAGTCGAAGGAGCCTCCGCCGAGGCCGACGAAGCGGATTGCGCCCCCTCCGCGCACAACGCCGATGGCGATGTCCACGGTCGGTTGGACGCCGACGAAGTCGAGGACGACATCGGCGCCGATTCCATCTGTGAGCTCCAGGATCTTATCGGCTGCCTCGGCGTCGGACCTGATCGCGGTGGCACCGTGCTCGGCGGCGAAGGAGAGCTTCTCGTCATCGGTGTCGAGAGCGATGATGCGGGATCCGGTGATCGCCATGAGGATCTGCAGACCCACATGGCCCAGGCCGCCGAGACCGAGGATGACGGCGGTCGCGTCGCCGGTGAGGCGGTCGCGGACGGAGTTGATCGCATGCAGCGGAGTCAGGGCCGCATCGGCCAGCGGTGCAGCATCGACGGGGTCGAGATCGCCGAGGGGGCCGATGTGGTGAGAGCTGACGGCGATGTAGTCGGCCATGCCGCCGTCGACACCGATTCCCGGTGAGATCGGGCCCGTAGGGCTGCGACCGGTGATGACCTCGCATTGGTTGTCTCTGCCGGCGAGGCACTCGCGACATTTCCCGCACGAACGCATGAGTGAAACGAGCACAGGGTCTCCGAGGCTCCACCCGGTGACGTTCTCACCGATTTCAGCGATCGTTCCGGAGACCTCATGGCCGAGTGTGAAACCGATCAACGGACTGTCGTCTCCGGTTCCGATGATGGAGATGTCGGAATGGCAGAGGCCAGCCCCTGAGACTTTGAGGAGGACCTCGTCCGAAGCGATCTGCGGGACCGGCTTCTCCTGAAGTTCGACGGTGTCGTTCCTGACAAACGTCACTGCGCGCATTGTCGTGGCCATTGCTGTCCACCTTCCTGGCGGTGTCGGATGATGGTGCCTCTTCGCAGGCTACTCCATGGAAGGAACGGGTCGGCGAGGGTGGGACAGCGGTTGCAGGGGCCGGGACCAAGGGGGAATGGAGGAATGACTCGTTGCTCACGTCTGCGGATTGTCCGTTGCCGTTGAGTTCGGTCGTCAATAGGGTGGCCGCGAGAGCACAGAGAAGGAGCGAAAGCGATGAAGGCAGTTCGGTACTACGGCAAGGAAGACATCCGCATCGACGAGGTCGAGGAGCCGAAGACCCGACCGGGAACCGTGAAGATCGCGCCGGCCTTCAACGGCATCTGCGGAAGCGATCTCCACCTCTACCAGGACGGTCCGATCCGTCCTGCTCCGAGTGGTGAGGAAGCGCATCCCCTCTCCGGTGAGACCCTGCCAGTGGTCTTCGGACACGAATTCTCCGGAGTGATCGAAGACATCGGAGATGGAGTCGAAGGACTGGAGATCGGTGACTCCGTCGTCGTTGAGCCGCTCATGGTTGACGGCACATGCCCGGCATGTCGCCGTGGTGCCTACAATCTGTGCGAACAGATGGGATTCATCGGCATCTCCGGACGGGGCGGGGGCCTGAGCGAACACATCGTCGTCGAATCGCAGTGGGTCCACCCCGTCGGTGATATGCCGCTGGACCAGGCGGCGCTGATCGAACCACTGGCCGTGTCCCTGCACGGGGTCAAGCAGACTGCTGCTGCCGAGGGGCAGATTGCCGTTGTCGGCGGAGCCGGCCCCATCGGGCTCCTCGTCTCCGCCGTTCTCAAGGCCAAGGGGCTGACCACCATCGTCAGTGAAGTATCACAGGCTCGCCGTGCCAAGGCTCTGGAGTCGGGGGCAGCGGACGTCGTGATCGATCCGACGACCGAGAACCTCGGCGAGGTCGTGTCGGAACAGACTTCCGGTGCAATGGCTGATCTGGCTTTCGACGCGGCCGGCGCGCCGGCCGTGGTCGGCCAGCTGCTCGACGTGCTTGGCGCCACCGGCCGTCTTCAGGTCCTCGCCATCCACGGTGCGCCCGTCGAAGTGGACATCACTGATCAGCTGATGATGCAGGACCGCACGCTCGGCGCGAGTGTCGGTTACGCTCATGACCACGCCGAGGCGATCGACCTCGTTCGCTCCGGCAAGATTGACCTCGCCCCGTTCGTCACCTCGAAGATCCTTGCCGAGGACATCATCAGCGACGGGTTCGACCGGCTCACGAACAGCCAGGACGAGGTGAAGATTCTCGTCTCGATGAGCTGAATCTGATTGCCTCCGGGCGATCGCGGCTCATTGAGCGGTGCCCGCGTCTGGTCGATCCAAGTCGCTGGACTCGTCAGAATCGACTTGGATCGACCATCGCCTACGGCTGAGACTCAGTCCTCGGAGACCGCGGCAGCCAGATTGCCCAGTGAGGTTTCGAGGTCGTCCTCGCCGACGAGAGGGAAGCTGACCTGCTTCAGTACGTGCTTGTCGGTGACCGAGCTCCAGTCGTAGGTGACGGAGACGTCCGTCGAGTGACGGCCCTGCGGAATGAGCTCCCAGACCCACTCCCAGCCGGGTGGTTCCTCACCGGCCGGAGCGGTCTTCCAGGCCAGGAGTTTGTTCTCTTCGTAGCCGACGACGTGGTTCTCGGTCTTGTAGTCCCCACCCATCGGTTCGGAGTGCATGTTCATGGTGAACACTTGGCCGACGGCTGTGATGCGATCGGTCTTGTCATCGGAGACCACCATGTTCGAACCGTCGATGGCCGCGTGGCGCTCCGGGTTCGAGAGCACGTTGAAGATGTCCTCCGGCGCAGCATCGATCGTTCTGGAAGCGCTGACGTTCATCTCTGCCATGATCTTCACCTTTCATCAGGTGGTCGCGTGTGTGCCAGGGCGAATCGGCCGACCCGCCCTGTCGGGCCACGCTATACCCTCAGCCGGAATGCAGACAGGGGGTGCGGAATCGACAGCCAGCCGTGATCACCGAGCCGCCGAGTTACAGTGAAGGATGCCCGAATCTCCCGAGCTGTCGCCCACGGGTGACGAACGATGGCTGATCGTCAACGGCCGCCGGTGGCGCAGAACCGATCCCGAGCTGGATCAGAACGTGGTCGATGAGCTCAAGAGCCACCTCGGCGCGGCAAGGAATGCGGTGCGGACCGCGAAGAAGTCAGGCTCGGAGGGCGATCTCGCCGATGCCCGGCAGCGCGTGAACGTGGCCAAACACGGTCTGGGTGAACGTGGTGACTACTGGTGGCAGATGAGCCTCGCCGACAGACGCCAACGCGCAGAAGCGGCACTCGAGGAGCTGCGCTGACCAACACCGCTGACTAGCACCATCAGGTCATCTGAGCACTATCGGGTCAGCTGATCAGCGAGATCTTCGAAGTCCTCGGCGACGACGTCCCATGGTCCCTCCGGAACGAGGTCGACTGTCTGCCCAGGTCCGTGCTCGGTCGGACGGCGAACGAAAGCCGTGCGCAGACCAACCCGTGCCGCGGCGGCGAGGTCACTGTTGTGGGCGGCGACCATCATCACCTGTTCGGGGTCGAGTCCGAGGATCTCTGCCGTGCGCAGATAGGCGGCCGGGTCGGGTTTGTAGGCGGCGGCCACCTCGGCGCCGAGGATGGCGTCCCATGGCAGCCCTGCGCGTTTGGCCACGTCGAGGGCCAGTCGCACATTGGCGTTCGACAGCGGTGCGATGATGTGGCGTTGCTTGAGGCGAGCCAGTCCGGCGACCGCATCGGGCCAGGGATCGAGGCGATGCCAGCAGAGATTCACCTCCTCGAGGACGTCGTCGGAGATCGCACGCGGATCGACTCCGAATCGTTCGATGACAGTCTCGAGGTTCTCCCGATGGAGGACATCTAAGCGCACGAAGGGCCGACTGCCGCTGCGGACCCGCTCCATCGACGGCTGGTACTCAGCACGCCAGAGGTCCGCGAATTCGTGCGGATCTGCTTCGGACAGATACTCGTCGAGGAACGGTTCGACGCCGCTCGCCACGCTGGTTCGCCAGTCGACGACCGTGCCGAACATATCGAAGACCAGCGCCTCGACTGCGCCCAGATCAGCAACCATGCCTTCACACTATTCCGCTGACCACCGATCGCCAATACATCACACGTCAGGGCACGGGTGCAGATTCGGCAGCAACGACGTCATCGGCCGGACGGCGAATTCATCGGAACGTGACTTCACCCATGTACTTCTCACCAGGGCGAACCGTCCAGCACTGCGTCTTCACGATCACTTTCCCCCAGCTTTTGTAGAACAGCGCCCTCAAAGCTGAGCCCTGCTCGCATTTGGCCAGGGTCGGATAATAGCTGTAGGTCGCCTTGTTGCCCTCGGCATGAGCGGCGGTTGCCCCGAACACACTCATCGTTGCCAGCATCAGCGAAGCCGCTCCTATACCGATCACTCTCTTTGCACGCATCCGTCCTCCTCATGCAGTAACCGAGTTCCGGTCGTTCACCGGCGTCGGTTCTCACTCTAGATTCGCGGACCACCCAGGTGAGTCGGCCCGTGTTTCAGCTTGGCTACGGGCTGTGTCGAAGCCGCCACGTACAATGAGCGGTGATGGATGACACCGGATCGACGAAATCGCATACTCCCTCTCCGGCCGTGCTGGCAGCGCTGCTCTATCTTGCCGACCGAGCAGTGCCGACCGGCTCCGACGCAGCCGGGTCGAGTGCTGTTGCGTCGACTCAGGACATCACAGACCGTGACAGGGAGATGCTCGATGCGGTCGAGGGGGCTCTGGAGTCCCAGCTGCCCGACGCACCGCAGCTCGTGAGGTCAGCCCTCGCCGAGGTGGACGCTGCAATCCGATCCGTCCGCGCCCGGGCTGAGGCCCCGAGCCTGTCAGCATCGAAATATGATGCTCTGCGCTCCGAGGTGCTCGACCAACTCAGAGCGCGCTCGAGCAAGGGCGCGGCCGTGTGGCCGCCGACGAGCCAGACGGCCGTGCAGCGGTTCGGTTCTTGGAACGAAGCTCTCAAAGCCGCGGGCCTGGCGACGAACCGACTCGGCCGAGCGAAGGGCCAGCTGCGCTTCGACGCGGAGGCCTATGACAAGGCGATGTCCGTCTTCGTCGCCGACTGCGAATCCCGCGGAATCACGGCCACCTACAAGGCTTACACCGAGTACGCCGCCGAACATAAAGGTGAAGTTCCTTCCGCAGCCGCTGTGCGCAAGTTCTACGGTTCCTGGAACACCGCGCTCGCCGCGGTCGGGTGAGACTGAGCGGCCAGGTGGGCCGCTCCGATCCGTCTCATTTCAGCCCGGGCACGGTCTGCCTTCAAACGTCGCGCCAGCAGGGGCTGACGCCTCTCATATCACCGAAGAAGACGTCCTCCCTTGATGACGCTGTGGATGGCGTTGCCAGGATCGCCCAAGGCAGTGACGTCGTCCAAGGGGTTCGCGTTGAGTATCAAGAGGTCCGCGAACGCCCCCGGAGCCACAACTCCCAGCTCTCCCTTCCGCGTGAGCAGTTCTGCTGCCGTCGTCGTTGCTGACCGCAGCACCTGCTGTGAAGTTTGGACTTTCGCCCGAATGGCGAACTCCTGACTCTGATGAGGCTGCATTCCGCCCAGCAGATCGGAGCCGTACGCGATCTTGACATTGTGCTCAGTCGCCAGTTTCAACGCATCGAGGCCCGCGTACAGCACGTCGTCGATCTTCGCTTGGCTTGCCTCTGGCAGACCGAATTGAGCTCCGTCCTGCTTCAGACGCTCATATGTCACGAGTGTCGGAACGAGGAACGCACTCTTCTCGAGGAGGAGCTGGACGCTTCGCTGGTCGATCAGATTCCCGTGCTCGATGGACCGCACTCCCAGTTCGAGGCCGCGGTTGACCGACCTGGCGGTGTAGGCATGACCGAGAACATAGCGATTCGCTGCGGAGGCCTCTTCCACCGCCGCTCGAATCTCCTCATCTGAGAACTGAGTTGAGTCGACGCGGTCAGTCGGAGAAGCCACTCCGCCGGAGAGCATGATTTTGACGTGGTCGGCACCGGTGCGCAGGTTCTCCCGGGCGGCTTTCCTCACCGCGTCGGCTCCATCGCAGACGATGCCGATATTCGGGCAGCACATGTGCGTGTCCATGACGTGCGTGCCGGGACCCCGCATGTCTGCGTGGCCTCCGGTCTGGGACAGAGCCTTGCCGCCGAAGAAGAGACGTGGTGCGGGGAAGAGGTTTTCCTGTGCCGCTGCTGAAAGCCCGTAGTCGGCTCCGCCTGCGTCTCGGACGGTCGTGAAACCGCGGCTGAGCATATCGCCCATCAGACGCGCAGCCTGAGCACCCAGGTAGTACGGTGACTGATCACCTAGATTGCCCAAATTCGCTGTTGCAGCGAGGACATGGACGTGTGCGTCGATCAGCCCGGGGGACACGATTCTGCCTTCAGCATCGAAGCTCTGCGATCCGGCTGACACATTGTGGCCTCCGACCTCACTGACTCTCTCGCCGTTGATCGTCACCGTCGTCGGCTCGGAAACAGTGCCCGTCTCCACGTCGAGGACCCGTGCGTTGGTGACCGTATTGATTCCGACATCGAGCTGCATACCGTGTCTCCTTCATTGGATCCGCTTAGGATGATGGGCCTAGGCTAGACGCAATGCAACGTTCTTTGCAAAGGGAGTTCAGACTGTGACCAGCTTCTCCGAGTGGATCGCCGCCCTTCGATCGAATGCGCGACTGACGCCGTCGACGCAGGCGGTGCTCGCTGTCATCGACTCAGCGCCGGACGAAGCCGCGTACAGTTCCGCCCAAGCCATCGCGGACATGGCGCAGGTGAATGTCGCGACCGTCGTTCGCGCTGCCCAGTCGCTGGGCTATTCCGGGTGGCCAACGTTCTCTGCGGACATCCGCACCCGGTATCTGGCATCGCTGAGTTCACGCAATCTCTATCTGCACAACAAGGGGCAGGGTCTTCTCGCCACGTCTCTCGACAAAGACATCGAGATGCTCGAGCGGATGCGTGGAGAATTGGACGAAGACGCTTTGGCGCGGATGGCTGAGCGCATCATCGCGTCGGAGAACACCGGGGTGTTTGCGACCGGATCCTATGCCGCTCCGGGTCTGCAGCTGTCGCACGTGGCGCAGATGCTCGGCTTTCGAGTGCGGTTGCATTCAGGGTCAGTGACGGCGATGGTCAATGAAGCCAGCCTGCTGACCTCTGCTGACTGCTTCCTCGCGATCACGGTGTGGAAGTCCTCCCGGGCGGTCGTCCAGCTGGCGGAGGCTGCCCGTGAGCAGGGCGCGAAAGTGCTTGTCATTGCTGATCGTCGAACTGCCCTGACCGATATGTCTGATGAGTATGTTCTGGTGCCCGCCGAATCATCGGAGCTGATATCGTCCTTGGTCTGCGTCACAAGTGCAGTCCAATACCTGCTGGCGTGCCTTGCGCGACACGATGAGCAGCGAACTCAGGCCAAGCTGGGGCGAATCGATGACCTGTGGGGAGCAACCGGCGCAATCGCCGACGATTGAGTCGGTTGCAAAATTTATTGCATTCCGGGTGGGGTATCGGCGAGAATCGTGCTCAGCGCATTTGTGCTCCACGACACAAGGGATACCTATGAACCTCACATTCGTCATCGTCCTCGTCGCCTATGTGGCGCTGATGGTAGGCATCGCCGCCTGGTTCGGGCGAGCATCGGCCATGAAGGACGGGGAAGACTTCGTTCTCGCGGGGAAGTCTCTGCCGACATGGGTGCTTGCCGGGACTCTATTGGCGACCTTCGTCGGATCCGGCTCCATCATCGGGGGAGCGAACTTCATCTTCAGCAACGGCCCATTGGCGGGCATTCTGTTCTTCGCAGGTACGTTCTGCGGGATCATCGTTCTGTACTTCATCGCCCCACAGGTGCGGAAGAACGGCTTCCGCACCGTCCCCGAGCTGTTCGAGTCCAAGTTCGGGCGACCCGTTCGGGTGGCGGGTACAGTCATCATCCTCGTGGCCTTCGTCGGAATCACCGCGTACCAGTTCACCGGTGCCGGCTATATTCTCACTCTGATCACTCCCCTCAGCACGACACAGGCGACCGTTGTCGCGACAGTCCTCATCACCTTCCTGTCCCTGTCTGGTGGGCTGAAGTCCGTGGCCTGGACTGACTTCCTCTCGGCAGTCCTCATTGTGATCTCGCTGCTCGGAGCACTCATCTGGGTCTTCACACAAGACCTGGGCGGCATCGGCAGCTACGTCGACCGCCTGGATCCAGCGTTCAAATCATTCACCGGAGTTCTCACTCCATGGCAGATTCTGGGCTACTTCCTCCCGCTCTTCCTCCTGATCCTCGGCGATCAGAATATGCATCAGCGTCTTGCGGCAGCCCGGTCGCCCAAAGTCGCTCGCAATGCCACCATTCTGTTCTTCATCGGAGCTGCACTGATCGTTGCTCCGATCATCTTCCTGGCTTCCGGATCCTCCATCCTCATGCCGGAGATCAACCCGGACATGGCCATCCTCGCACTGGCAGAAGGCGAGTTCACGCCGGCCGGGATCGGGGCTGTGCTGCTTGTTGCGGCACTGGCGCTCATCGTGACCACGGGTTCGTCTTACCTGCTCACCTGCTCTGGAAACGTCGTCTATGATCTCGTGTTCATCAAGAACAAGGCTCGTGGAGATTCGAGGACCGGGGTTCTAGTCGGGCGGGTCTCGGTACTCGCTATCGCTGTCTTGGGATTCATCATGGTCCAGTTCTTCGAATCGGTGCTCGAGCTCCAGATGTATGCCTACACGATGTACGGCGCTGCCATCACTCCAGCGGTTCTGGCCGCTCTGTTCTGGAAGCGAGTGACCGCCGCCGGTGCTCTTTCGTCGATGATCGCAGGTGGAGTGGTGACAGTTCTCTGGGAAGTCAGTGGCAGATCCGCCGACATCAACTCCGTCATCCCGGCGCTGCCTGCGGCTGTGCTGGTGCTCATCGTCGTCAGCCTCGTGACCAAGCCGTTCTCGGGCAAGCCCGCGGACTCCGCTGACAGCGTGTCCGCTGGCGGTGCCTGAACACAACTTCACACCGACTCAATGCAGGAGATCGAGAGTCTCTGCCTGCTCGCAGCTTGTGGGCAACAGCGGAATATCGAGCCGGGGTCCGGAGGCACCGCGCTCGCCGCGGTGAAATGAGCGATTTTCGTCAAGTCCATCGGCACCGACTGCATCCGTGCTAGCGTAAATTCTCGAGAATGACGGAGCCGTCGGTATCGGCGACTGCGCCGGATACCGACGAGGGAAAGTCTTCCATTGTGAATTCGCGCAAGCTCAGCAAGGCCATCGCCGGTGCGGCTCTCTGCGTTCTGGCTGTGACGGGATGTTCCTCGTCGCCGGGCGACGGGTCGAAGGACAAGAACTCCTCTGCTCAGGGTGGTGGCAAGGACGCCGCGAAGGCCGGCGTCGAGAAGGTCGACCCCAACGATGTCATCGTCAAGCAGGACGTCAAGGTTCCCGGGTCGAACGAAGACAAGGTGACGGTCGCCATCCACTCGCTCGAAGTCGAGGGGAAGACACAGACCCTGACCTTGGTCGTCACACCGCACTTCCAGAGTGTGGAAGACGATGCTGCGATCAGCATCTATGACGCATGGGGTGAGAACGGGTTCGCCCCGCAGCTCATCGATACGGACAATCTCAAGGTCTATTCGCCGATCTCCGACACCTACGATGAGTGGACCTCGGATTCGGTCTTCACCGAGACGACGAACAATCAGCCGGTGACCGCGTGGGCGGTCTTCAAAGCTCCGGAGAACGACATCGACTCCGTCGATATCCGGCTGCAGGAATCATGGCCCAAGTTCACCGACGTTCCGATCACGGAGTCGTGATGAGGCTGGTCAGGCGGGGGCGTTGGACGTCCGCCTTCGGCGTGGTCACGGTCGGTGTCATGCTCGGCTCCGGTGTCGCAATCACGGCCGGCCCCGGTGCCGGAACAGCCTCCGAGGCGGAGGTGACCTCGCCTGCGGATCTGCCCGAGCCGAAAAAGGAGCAGCTGGATAAGTCTGTCCAGCGATGGGAGCCGGGCAGCGTCAAGGAGTGGAGCAGCGCCGAATCCGTCACCCCGCTGGTGACGAACAAGAAGGAAGGTGAGGACGCGGTCATCACTCTGGCCAGCGACATCCTCTTCGACTTCAACAGTGCCGAGATCTCCGATAAAGCCAAGAAGGCGATCACGCAGACCGTCGAGGGCGTGCCCGACGGTGCGAAGGTCACCGTAGCCGGTTATACGGACTCGGTCGGCGACGGGGCTGCGAACAAAAAGCTGTCGAAGAAGCGGGCGCAGGCCGTAGCCGATGTCATCAAGGACGGGTCCGCGGACCTCGAGCTCACGGTCGAAGGCCATGGTGAAGAAGACCCGGTGGCGAAGAACTCGACGAAGGACGGCGACAACCCGAAGGGTCGGGCGAAGAACCGACGCGTCGAGGTCAGCTACGACGACAGCTGACCGGCAGGGCCGAAGCCTCACCGAAATCGGCAAGGACCCTCACCGCCCGGCGGCGAACGCCTCCAGCCGGTCGCATGCCGTGTTGATGTCGTCATCGGAGACCGAGAACGTCAGCCGCAGGTAGCCCTCGCCGGCCGGGCCGAACGCAGATCCGGGAATGGTGGCGAGCTTGTGGTCTTCGAGCAGTCTCGTCGCCAGTTCCCAGGAGCCCAGGCCCCAGTCGCGGACACTGACGAAGGCGTAGAACGTGGCTTCCGGGCGGATCATGCTCAGCCCGTCGATGCCGTTGATGCGTCTGCTCATCAGATCCCGGCGGCGGGCGTAGGAAGCCACCATCCTCTCGACATCGGTCTGCGGTCCCTCGAGAGCGGCGACCGCAGCCTCCTGGACGAAGCCGGGCAGGCTCGAAGTCAGACCCTCCTGCAGCAGTGCCATGGGGGCAATGTAGTCGGTTGCGCCGATGACGAAACCGCACCGCCAGCCGGTCATCGCATAGGTCTTCGAGAAACTGCCGATGGCGAGGAACCGATCGAACCCGGGACGCACCTCGGCGATGGAGGTGAACTTCGCGTCGTCGAAGACCATCTCGTCGTACACCTCATCGGAGATCACCGTGAATCCGTGCTCATCGGCGAGGTCGGCGATCTGCTCGATGTCGCAGCGGTCCATGACCGACCCCAGCGGGTTCGAGGGGCTGTTGATGATCACGGCCGCGGTCTTGTCGCTGATGGCCGCGCGAACATCCTCGGCGCGCAGCTTGAATCCTTCGGATTCGCGGACGGGAACGGACACGGCCACCCCGCCGAGGCGGTGCACCTGACCCATGTAGTTCGGGAAGCTGGGGTCGGGGATGATCACCTCCTGACCTGGGGAGACAGTGACGTCGAGGGCGAAGGTCAGGGCTTCCATCGCGCCGAAGGAGACCATGACGTTCTCGGGTTCGACGGTGCGAGACCAGCGAGTCGAATACTTGCGAGCCAGGGCGCGACGCAGTTCGGGGATGCCGGCATTGGCGACGTAGCGGGTGTTGTCGTTCTCGATGGCCCTGATCCCCGCGGCCTTGATGTGCTCGGGCGTGTTGAAGTCCGGTTCTCCGACGGTGAGCTTGAGGGCGTCGGGATGGTCGAGGGCGAGGTTGAACATCTTGCGGATGCTCGAGGCCGGGTAGCTCGCGGCCATCGGGGAGATGCGGGAGGAGGTGTCGGTCATGGAGTGGTCCCTTCTACGTCGACTCTCATGCGTCGACGCGGCCGGCGGCGTCCTGTTCGTGCGGTTGTTCGGACAGCTACTCGTGCAACCCGGCAAGCCGCGAGCCGAACTGGGCGAGCAGGCTCGTCTTCTTCGCGCTCGTCGCGGTTTCCCACGCATCGGCGACGCCGAAGAGCTTGTACATCGAGCGTATCCCCAGCCAGCGGATCGGTTCGGGCTCCCACTGTCCGGAGAAATGATCGTTCCACGGCAGCCCGGTCAGCGGAGTCGCAGCACCGGACGCCCGGTCGAGCAGCGTCTTCGCGGCCAGATGCGTGGCCGTCACCCCGTGCCCGGCATAACCGCGCGCCACCCCGATGCGCTGGGCGGGATCGAAGAAGATCCCGGCACACCAGTCCCGAGTCACCCCGAGCGCCCCGCGCCAGGCGTGGGCGATGTCGAACTCGAGGTCCGGGAAGAGCGAGGACAGGCGCCCGGCCAGCAGGTCGACCACCTCGGCGGGGACTTCGCCGTCGCCGGGCAGCCCGGAACCGAAGGCATAGGGTGCCCCGCGCCCGCCGAGCGCGATCCGACCATCGGCGGTGCGTTGGGCGTAGATGAAGGTGTGCGCGGTGTCGCCGAGGCATTCCCGGCCCTGCCAGCCGATCGACTCCCACGCCTTCGCCGGCAGCGGTTCGGTCGCGATCATCGAGGAGAAGACCGGGATCACCTGCCGTCCCTGCAGGCCGGGCAGGTCCCCGGTGACGGTGTCCGAGTAGCCCTCGAGACAGACGAAGATCGTCTCCCCGCGCACCGGCCCCCGGTTGGTCGCCACCGTTCCCTTCCCGATATGACTCGCCGAGGTGGCTTCACAGATGGTCACGCCCTGCTGCCGAAGGGTGTGGGCGAGTCCGCGGGTGAGCAGTGCCGGGTCGATGGCCGCGGTGCCGGGGAAGAAGATGCTGCCCTGGGCGCCGTCGACGTTGATGCGATTCCGGGTCGCTTCGGCGTCGAGGAACTGCATGTCCTCGGGCCCGTAGCCGAACTGCGCATTGCCCTCGAAGAGTGCGTGCAGGCGCGACATCCCGGCCTCGGACTGGGCGATGTCGATATGTCCTCCGTGGACCTGGTGGGCGTCGATGCCCTCGGTCTCGCAGACGGCGAGGACCTCATCGACGGAGTCGAAGAGTGCGGACTGGAAGGACCGGACGCTCGAGACTCCGTCGAGTCCGGCCGAACCGACCGGGCCGGTGGGGTCGTTCCGCAGGGCGCGATCAACCGCCTCGGCGTACTTGGCCCGGTTGCCGGGGAGCAGGGTGGACAGCCAGCCGCCGTTGCGGCCCGAGGCGCCGTAGCCGATGTGCTTGGCCTCGAGGATCGTGATCGACCAGTCCGGGTGAGTCTGCCGGGCATAGTAGGCCGACCACAGGCCGGTCAGGCCGCCGCCGACGATGACGAGATCCTGTTTCTCGCTCGGCAGCGGGGTGGGGTTGATGGGAGCGGCGGGGGACTGGGCCAGCCAGTGCGATGCTTCACCATTGAAGTAGGACATGGATCAACTCCTGAAGACGAGACGCGCATGAGGCGGGTCTACGGAAACAGTTCTATCCCACGTCGGCCACGAAGTAAACAGTTGTCAGCGAATGTATCGTCTGCTGAAACCGGCGAGGTTCGGTGCTGATTGCGCGGAATGGTTCGCTTCCTCGGGCGGAGTCTGGCTACACTGATCGCATGAGTGCAATGGAGCCGATCGACACCCATGATCTTCCCCTCAGCCACGAACCCATCGAGACCTGGCAGGACCTGCCAGCGGCCGCCTCGGCGGGGCCTCGCGACGATGAGGGCGGGAGGACTGCGACGACGGGATTCGCCGAACTCGGCACCATCGGCGGGGCGGACTTCGGACTGTGGGAGATGAGCGCCGGGGCCATGCGCGATGTCGAAGGCGATGAGGTCTTCCTCGTCATCTCCGGCACCGGGCGCATCGAATTCGATGAACCACGGCGCGAACCGATCCATTTGGCGCCGGGTTCGCTGGTCCGCCTCGACGAGGGGATGACCACCCGCTGGTACGTCGACGAAGCGCCCTTGCGGAAGCTGTTCATCGCTCCGCACGAAGACTGAGCCAGTTACCCGAGCTTGGGTCGAAGACCGGGTTAGACTCGACAGACAGTCGGCCTTGGGTGAAGGGATCAATGATGATCGACCTGTCCTTTCCGCGCGATCTCGTGATGATCGGCGCGGTGTTCGGCCTCGCCGCGTTCATCTGGTCAGGATGGGCGCAGGAGGCTCCGCCCGATCGAGTCGTCTTCCGGATCCTCCTCGGCGGACTCTCAGCAGCCGGACTCGGCCTGGCGGTGCCGAGCATCTTCCTGGCCATCGGCCATTGGTCGGAACCGAGTGCGATCGCCACGGGCACGACTGCGTTCACGATCTATATCGTCGTGGTTTGGGCAGAGATCATCGCAGCCGCCGTCCTCAGCTTCTTCGCCGTCCGTTCCGGCCACGCCGAGGCGGTCGCCCCACTCATCCTCGCGATCGTCGGCATCCACTTCTTCGCGCTCGCCGTCGTCTTCGCCCAGCCGGTCCTCCATCTCGCGGGAGCGCTCATCACGATCATCGCAATCGCGGCGTACTTCATTCCGCGCAGCCTCGGCGCGCCGAGCTTCTGGTGCGGTGTCCTCGGTGCCCCGGTGCTGTTGGCCATCGGACTGTGGTGCCTATTGGCTGGGCGTGCAGCTCTGGCCGTGGACTGATCGATCGGACTGGCAGCCGGGGGACTAGCTGCCGGCCGGGGGACTGGACGCCGGGCTGTCGACCCGGCTGGCTAGTGGTCTGGCCCTTCGCCGTGCGGTCGACCCGACTGCAGGCGGGCCTGGCGACCGATCGTGCCCTGCGGCTGACCACCGCTGACATTCCGGCTCGCGGTGTTCTATCGTGTGTGAAGCGAGGGATGTTCTGCGTGCTCAAGGGCGCCGGAACCTCAGCCCGCAGTCGCTGCGGTCACGCTCTCGTTCTGCCCGACCCGATGAAGGAGCCGACAATGAAGACCGCTCAACGCCTGGACAACCTCGGCACCGAGACCGCGTTCCGCGTGGCCCAAGCCGCCGCCGAGTGGAAGGCGCGCGGAAACGAGGTCTTTCCGTTCCACCTCGGCGATCTCAATTTCCCCCTGGCCGGGCATATCGTCGAGGCGCTCGAGCAGGCCATCCGGGACGGCAAGACCGGCTACTGCCCCGGACCGGGCATTCCCGAGCTGAGAGAGGCGCTCGCCGATGACATCGGTGCTCGGCGCGGCATGAACATCGACCCCGCCGAGGTGGTTGTCACCACCGGAGGCAAGCCCGTGATCACGAAATTCCTCCAGGCCGTGATGGACCCTGGCGAGAGCGTGCTCTATCCGAACCCCGGATTCCCGATCTACGAATCCCAGATCAACTACCTCGGCGGCACCGCCTTGCCGTATCGGTATGTGCCCACCGAGACCGGGTTCGCCATCGACCTCGACCATCTGCGGGCATCGATCGACGAGACCACCACGGCCATCATCTACAACGACCTGCAGAATCCGATCTCAGCCGAATCGACGGCAGAAGAACGAGAGGCCGTGGCTGCGATCGCGCAGGAATTCGACCTGTGGGTGCTCTCCGATGAGGCCTATTTCGAGATGCGCTATCGGGGCAAGTCCCAGTCGATTGCGGCTCTGCCGGGGATGGCCGAGCGCACCGTCATCCTCTACACCTTCTCGAAGAAATACGCGATGACGGGATCGCGACTCGGCTGTGCGGTGGCTCCGAAGACCGTCGCCGAGGCGATCTCGACGATGAACACGAACGACGAATCCTGCACGAACCAGTATGTGCAGTGGGCGGGCATCGCCGCTCTGCGCGGACCGCAGGCTCCGGTGGGGCAGATGCTGGAGGTGCTGCGCAAGCGTCGGGACGCCACCTGTCGCATCATCAATGAGATCCCCGGCATGAGCACGGCGACGCCCGGCTCGACGTTCTACGTCTTCCCCGACGTCACCGAGGCGATGGCGGCCAAGGGGATCGCCACCCTGGCCGACTTCTCCACCGAGGCGCTGCACAACACGGGAGTCTCGTTCTGCACTCGCGAGCATTTCGGCGCACCGCAGCCGGGCGAGGACCGATCCTATATCCGGCTGGCCTACTCGGGCATCGACGAAGCCGCGATCATCACCGGCCTCGGTCGCCTCAAGGAGTGGATCGAGGCCTGAGCCGGGCGGGGAGCCGCCTCGGCGAGGGCGTGGGTCAGTCCTCGGCCGGCTGCGGTTCGCGTCCTTCGATGTACGGCGACTTCTCGGGTTCGGGGTGGCGCTTCCACTGGATGAGCATGATCACCAAGCCCAGGGCCACAGCACCGATCGCGCCCCACACGTTCGTGCGCAGGCCGAGGATGACGAAGCTCGGGTCGAGGCGGATGGACTCCCAGACGATGCGGCCGGCGCCGTACCACATGAGGTAGACGGCGAACAGGCGTCCCCATTGGAAGAAGAGATGCCGGCTGAGGTAGAGCAGGGCGAGCGCGCCGAGGCTGTTCCAGATGACCTCGTAGAGGAACGTTGGGTGGAAGAGCGTGTCGGCAGGGGTGCCCGGTGGGATGGCCGGGTTGCCTGGGGCGATCTCGAGGCCCCAGGGCAGGGTGGTCGGCAGGCCGAAGAGCTCCTGGTTGAACCAGTTGCCGAACCGCCCGCAGGCCTGAGCGAGGATGAGACCCGGTGCCAGCGCATCGAGCAATGTGGTGAGTCTGAGGCCGAGCCTGCGGCACATGATCCATGCGCCGAGGGTGCCGCCGATGAGGGAGCCGAAGATCGCGATTCCGCCCTCCCAGATCGCCCACACGGACCCGGGTTCGAAGGGGTTCCACGGGTTGCGGCCGGGACCGAAATAGTCCGTGTAGTGCGTGATCACGTGGTAGATGCGGGCGAAGACGATGGCCATGGGCACGGCCAGGGTCGCGATATCGAGCACCTGCCAGTCCTCGACTCCGCGCTTGGTCAGCCGACGGTTTGTCAGCACGATTGCGATGATGATGCCGACGAGGATGCACAGCGCGTAGAAGTGGATCGTCAGCGGGCCCAGTTGGAAGCTCGAGATGCTCGGGCTCGGGATCGCCGCCGAGATGTCGTGCGGAAGCGAGGCCACGCCGGAAGTGAGTGGGGCAGAGTGCATGGGGCCAGTCTATTTGCGGTGGCTGAGAATCCGGTATTCGTCGCGCTCATCGGCGTACGGGTCTGGCCTATGGGGCTGCATACCTCGGTCCGGGCACGGGCATGGGCACGGACACGGGCACGGACACGGGCACGGGCACGGGCATGAGTCGGCATAAGTCTATGGGGCTGAAAACCTCGACCTGGGCACAGCTGTGCCCTCTGTACCCAGGAGCCAGCTAATCGTCGAAGAGGCCTTCGATGATCTCGTCGGTGATGAAGCGCGAGTGCAGGACCAGTGCTCGAGAGGGATCGACGCTTTCCGGAGGCTGCCAGGCAGGGCGTCCATCGGTGAGCATGACCATCTGCCAATCAGAGCGGTCCATGAGGTGGTGGTGGAACGAGCAGAGAAGGCACAGGTTGTTGATGTCGGTGCGGCCACCGTCGCTGTGGGGAACCACATGATTCACGTCGCACCATCCGGCTGGTGCGTCGCAGCCGGGGAAGACACAGCCACGGTCTCGAGCGGTGATGATCGCCGTCTGCTTCTTGTTGGCGAAACGGTTCTCCGTGCGAACTTCCACGCTTTTGGCAGTTTCATCCATCAGGTGGAAGAAGACTGTGCCGTTGAGGCCGCGCCGGACGAGATCGTTCATGGGGAAACGTGCGCCCGAGCCTGTGGTGGCTTCGCCGATCTTGTTTGCGACGTCGGATGCCTTGGCTGTGACGACCAGCGCGTAGGGCGAGCCCTTCTGGGCCTCCTTCATGCTGATACGACCGATGAGCGTGGCGAAACGCTCATAGATCCAGTTCCTCGCGGTCGGCTGCTCGCTGACGAGATTGACTGTCGAACCGTCCTGACGGACGCCATAGCCACCTGGGAGTGACGTCGCTCCTGCCGCGGGATTCTGCTCGGGCCCGTCTCCGCGGTAGGCCTCGAACACGGCCCACGGCGGAGCATCGAAGCGATCGCCGGTGAGCACGGCGTCGACCGGTTCGAATCGTTCCTCTCCGGGAGCTTGGCCGAGCCCGCCGTTCGGAATGAACGGGACATCGGCAGCGACGTCGGTTTCGGCGCCGGCCTCCTCGGTCTCGGGAGTGGTGTTCATGTTCGTGTTTGTCGAGTCCGCGCCGGTGTGGCGCGCGGACTCGATGCGAGAGGTCAAGAGTCCGTGGAGTTCGGACCCGGCCACCGGGTCGAGCACACCCTCGAGCTTCCAATCGCCGTTTCGTTTGGGGCGTGCGGTGACGAAGTACGCCGACCGTTCCCTGGCGTCCAAGGGCTCGGCCCCATCAGGGTCGATCCGCACCAGCATCTGCCGAAAGATTTCGCGAAGCTCATTGACTGTCACAGCCGCCGCGTACTTGACGAGGTCGGCTTCCACCTTGTCTTTCGTCGCCTGATCGACCCATGCGGGAAGTGCATTGAGGCATTCTTCGAGAGTTGTGATGTGTTCGGTCGACAGAGTCCCGCGGTGGAACTGCTCGGCCACCAAGGGATATTCGGGTTCGAGGCGCTGGCCGTCGAGAGTGACCCGACCCCCGAGCTTCTCGGCGAGCCTGGCTCGACGATTGGCTTCGCGTCCGGTCAGGTTGAGGCGGTTCTGAATGAGGTCCTTGGGCGACTTCGCGCCACTGTCCTTCGGCGTGCCGACCCGTTCATAGACCGACAGAGCCAGAGTGGACAGAGATTCACTGAGTCGACGAAGCGCCTCGGCCCCGTCGATGACATGCAGCGCCTCATCCGGGCCCATTGGGCGGTCGAAGGTGCGCAGCGCCTCGTCCAGATCGGTCAGCGAGGCGATGGCGTCCGTGATCTCGGGTGCACAATTGACCAGATCGCTCCACGTGGAATCAGGCAGCAGCGGGTGGCGTGACGCCGGCCGCTGGAGACCCAATTTCGCTGCGAGGGCCTCCGGGCTGAGTGAAGCTGTGACTCCGTCTACAGCCGAGTCGTCCCAGACCGGCTTTTCGGCGGTCTCTGCAGCTTCGGTTTCCGACGCTTCAGCTTTCGCCTCGTCATGCTGCGTCTCTCCGAGCTTTGCATTGTCGCCCCCCGCGGGCGCGCCCCACGCGTCCCATGCATCATCCTCCCAGGCAGGAGCATCCTCGGCGAGGTCCGGGCTAGGTTCCCGAGATGGCGAAACGTCGTCGGCGGTCTCTTCCCAAGCAGGTACCTCGTCGCTCGGGTCGACAGCAGGTTGCTGGGCGGAGGCGATGCTCTCGGAGTCTTCTGTCCATGCGGGGACATCGGCGTCCTCTTCTGCAGCGACGCCAGCGTCGGTGGTGACCGGCTCAAGCGGCTCAGTGGGGACGGGGTCGAGGGCATCGAACACCTCGGCGAAAGGATGACCTGTGAGATCGAGACCGGCCGCTTTGAGCTGCTCTTTCAGGGACGAGAGGTCCTGGGTGGGGTTGCTCCGATCGGATTTCGGCCTCCTGCTCGCGCCGCCGCGCGAGTCGGAATCAGCGCGGCGGGCGCGCCGATCTGACTTACGTCGTTTGCGATCGGGAGTGTAGGTCACTGGTCCGAGTTCCGTTCTCCATTGAAGGTCTCTTTCTCAAATTATAGTCATCTGTCGAGTGGAAAGCAATAGAAGATTCGAAATAGATTTGATTGCAGAGAATAGATTCGATGATGTTCGAATAAATCCGAATTGGGATAGTGGCCTCGATTCTTGGGTGATGATGAGGAGCCGCTTGTCGACCGAGTAAAGGCTGACAATAGTCGCCGGCGATGACATGGCAGCGGGAAATCGGGAGCCCTGGCTCGTCGGCCGACGGGTCGTGTCGAAGCTCGGCGGGTCGGCCGACGGGTTGCGTCGAAGTTCGACCGGTCGGCCAGCGGGTTGCGTCGAAGTTCGGCGCAACGGTGGGAAGATGAGGGACTATGGCACTCGATTTCACGCTCGTGCAGCTGCGGTACTTCCAGGAAGTTGCACGTCGGGAGAACATGACCATGGCGGCGAAGCACCTTAACGTCACCCAATCGGCGATCTCGACGGCGATGGCTCAGCTCGAGCGGACCATCGGCCTCGACCTGTTCATCCGGCAGCGGAATCGCTCCGTCGTCCTGTCGCCGGCGGGAAAACGATTCCTCGCCGAGGTGACCGGATTCCTCGAGGCGTCCGATGCTCTCGGAGAAGCCGCGCAGGGTTTGTCCCGGTCGCTGAGCGGGCGACTGACCGTCGGGGTCTTCTCGCCGATCGCTCCGACTCGGCTGCCGCTCATCCACGACGAATTCGAGAAGCGCTACCCGGAAGTGCGGGTCAACTACCTTGAAGCCGATCTGGAAGAGCTGCAGCGGGCCGTCACCGCCGGAGACTGCGACCTCGCTCTGACCTATACGCTCGGACCGACGGATCGCTTCGACTCCTTCCTCATCAACGTCGTCGAACCACATGCGCTCGTGTCCCGGGATCATCCCCTCGCCCGGGGCGGGAAGCCGAAGCCGGTGCACCTGCGCGAGCTGGCCGAGGAGGACTACATCCAACTCGACCTGCCGTTCACCAGGCAGTACTACGACGAGCTGTTCCGCATCGCGGGGGTGGTGCCGAAGATCCGGCACTCGTTCTCCGGCTATGAGACGGTGCGGTCATTCGTGGCGATGGGGCACGGGTACTCACTGCTCAGCCAGAGTGTCTCCTCCGGCACCTATATCGGGTCGAAGGCCGTCGACGTGCCGCTCCTCGACGATTTCCCGAACATCGACTCTGCACTCATCTGGCCCAAGGAGCTGCGGCTGAGCCGGCGGGCCCGTGCCTTCTGCGAGCTGGCGAAGGACATCCTCGGTCCGCCAGGGGAGTGAGCGTCGGGCACGGGCGCGAGTGAGTCTTTCATGGATTGAGTTGATGACTGCGTTCAGCATTATCTGTTGGACTGATGTGATGGGGGCCGCAACAATGGAGGCCGGGCATCACGGCGGCAGGTGGTGTCTGCGCCCACCAGCGTGACAGAGCACGTGACAGAGCAAAGGAGCTTCGATGTCCATACCCACCACAGGTGAGGAGCGTACACCCGCTGCTCGAACACGACCGACGAAGAAGTCCTCGGGCATGCAGAAGAAGGTGCTCGTCGGCGGCAGCATCGGCCAGTTCGTCGAGTTCTACGACTTCACGCTCTACGGTCTTTCGGCTGTCATCCTCTCCGAATACTTCTTCCCGCAGGGTGACCGCGTCACCGGACTGCTCGTCATCTTCGCGACTTTCGGCGTCGCCTTCGTCATGCGTCCGCTCGGCGGTCTGTTCTTCGGTGCGCTCGGCGACAAGGTCGGCCGGCGCAAGACCCTGACCATCACGATCTTCCTCGTCGGTATCTGCACCGCCCTGATCGGCGTTCTGCCCGGCTTCGACCAGATCGGTTGGTTCGCTCCCATTCTGCTCATCCTCGCTCGTCTGGGCCAGGGTTTCTCTGCCGGCGGCGAATCCGTGGGCGGACCGTCTTTCGTCTACGAACACGCCCCTGTATCCAAGCGAGGCCTGTGGATCAACATCACTCTGGCCGCCACGGCGCTGCCTTCGGTCATGGCCGGCGGCCTTATTCTTCTGCTCTCGACCATGATGAGCGACGCCTCCTTCGACTCCTGGGGCTGGCGCCTGCCGTTCCTGCTCGCCCTGCCGCTGTCGGCAGTCGGGCTGTGGATCCGAGCGAAGACCGACGAATCCGAACTGTTCAAGAAGACGGCCGCCGAGCGACCCAAGGAATTCAGCCCGATCCGTGACTCGTTCCGGGAGAACTGGGTGGGCATGCTTCAGGTGTTCTTCGTCCTCGGCGTGACCGCACTCGGCTTCTATATGCTGTCCGCATACTTCGTCACCTACATCCAGACCACGGGCGACCTCAGCCGAGAACAGTCTTTGCTGACGAATGCCATCGCTATGGCCAGCTACACGATCTTCCTGCCGATCGCCGGGGCCATCGGCGACCGGGTCGGCCGCAAGCCCATGCTCGTCGTCGGTTCGATCCTCCTCGCCGTGGTGTCCGTACCGGCCTTCGGTCTCGTGACCAGCGGACACATGGGCCTCGCGTTCCTCGGACAGACGATCTTCGTGCTCGCCCTGTGCTGCTACGGCGGAGGCTGCTACACGTTCTTCTGCGAGCGCTTCTCGACGAAGACGCGGTTCACCTCGGCGGCCATCAGCTACAACATCTCCTATGCCGTGCTCGGCGGAACCGCCCCGTTCGTGGGCACCTGGCTCGTCGACATCACCGGCGTGAACACCGCGCCCGGCTTCTACATGGCCGCGTGCGCTGCCGTGTGCCTCGTGCTCATCGTCGTGACCCGCCTGCCCGAGACACGAGGGCGGTTGGGATGAGTGGGCGGCAAGCAGGTTGCGCATCTTTGCCCATCGGAGCCGGGGCCCTCGCAGCATCCGAGCCGGTGCGTCCAGGCAGGTGCGCTGGGCCGTGAGGTTTCACCCGCCGCACATCAGGTTTCGTGCACTCCGGCATCACGTTTCGTGCGCTCGGGCATCAGGTTTCGTGCACTCAGACCTACTTTTCGTACTGACCGTCAGTTCGCGTCATGATGAAATGAACGAAATCTGAATATGAACAGCAGGCACGACGCCTCACCTCGGGCCGCACCCTGGCGGCGCTCGACTTCCGGGTCGGTGCTGTCGGCGCTCGGCATCCGGCCCACGTGCTGACAACGCCCGGCAGCCGGGCCGCACCCTGGCGGCGTTCGGCCCCCACGCGGCCCACGGCCCACGTGCTGGCAACGCTCGGCAGCCGGGCCGCACCCCGGCGGCGTTCGGCCCCGCTACGCCCGCGGCCCCCGGGCCCCCCGTACCCCACCGTCCACCTCTTCTCCCAGAGAAAGCGATCTGCAATGAACCAACAGGCAGCCACCTCTTCCGACGCCGCCTTCCTCTCCGCCTTCCACCACGTCGCGACGATCGGCGCCACGGACAACAGCGGCGTCGACCGGCAGGCGCTGACGCCTGAGGACAAACAGACGCGTGACTGGATGCGCGAATGGGCAGTGGCCCACGGCTTCGAGGTCCGCGTCGATGCGATCGGCAACATGTTCGCCTGTCTCCAGCTCGTCCCCGACGACGCCGCCGGGCAGAACGACGAAACCCTCGCCGAGGCGACTTCCCCCGCCACCACTGACACCACCCCCACCGGTACCACACCCACCGGCACCAACCCCGCCAAAGCAACCCCCACCGACACCGCCCCCTACGTCCTCATCGGCTCCCATCTCGATTCGCAGCCGCTCGGCGGGCGTTTCGATGGCGCCTACGGTGTCATCGCCGGCCTCTTCGCGGCCCTGCGCGTGAAGGAGCAGTTCGCCGAATCCGGTCTCCAGCCCACGTTCAATCTCGCCGTCGTCAACTGGTTCAACGAGGAGGGCGGTCGCTTCGCCCCGTCCATCATGGGCAGCTCCGTCTACGCCGGCCTCTTCGACCTCGACGAGATGCTCGCCGTCACCGACCTCGACGGCACCTCAGTCTCAGAGGCACTGACCGCCATCGGCTATGCCGGCACCGACACCCCGCCCGAGGCGATCTCCTACGCCGAGATCCACATCGAACAGGGACGCATCTTGGAACGCGAGGCCACGGACATCGGCGTCGTCGAAGCCAGCTGGTACACACAGAAACTCGACATCGATGTCCTCGGCGAACAGTCCCACACGGGAGCGACCGCCATGGCCGACCGGCACGACGCTCTCGTCGCCGCCGCGAAGGTCGTTCTCGCCGTCGCCGAAGTCGTCGACGAGTTCGAAGAAGAGGCCCTCGTGTCGTCGGTCGGCCAACACGTCGTCGAACCGAACTCGCCGATCGTCGTACCGCGCCGTGTCCACATGGTCGCCGACCTCCGCTCCTCCGACCCGACCATCGTGCAGGCAGCCCGGGACTCACTGAAGAAGCAGATCGCCGAGATCGCCCGTGCCCACGACATCACCATCAATGTCGAGGACTTCGACATCCGCGACAAACGTCGATTCCCGACCGAAGGCGTCGAACTCGCCGAGAAGGCCGTGGCCAACGAGGGCCTGAGCATCCGCCGCCTCGAAACCATGGCCGGCCACGACTCCGTGGCGATGAACCACCGCGTGCCCGCAGTGATGATGTTCGTGCCCAGTGTCGACGGCGTCTCCCACTGCGAACGTGAGTTCACCACCGACGACGACATGCTCCGCGGTGTCCGCGTGCTCGCCTCCGTGGCCGGTGAGCTCGTCCACGGCGAACTCGCCGAGGTCTGCGACGGTGCCGTTTGGGTCGGATCCTCCGTCGCCGAGGTGCGCGCATGACCCGCGACGAGATCCGCACAGATTCGGCGATGCCCACCTCGACGTCGCCCGCCTCCACCGCGCCCTGGGCGCTCACCGCCGCCGAGGCGCTCGACCGGTTCCGCACGAAGCAGCTCTCCCCGGTCGAGTACCTCGAATCCCTCATCGGCCGCATCACCGCGGAAGATGAGCGCATCAATGCGGTCACCGAAGTCGTCGAGGAGGCGGTCACCTCGGCGCGGGAGGCCGAGGCGTTCTATGCGAACGCCACGGCAGACGAACTCGCCGAGGCGGCCGCCGACCGTCCCCTGCTCGGACTGCCCGTGATCGCCAAGGAGAAGCACGCCCTGGCCGGGCGCGGCCTGACGCAGGGGCTCCTCCACGAACGCGAGACCATCGCCGAGGCGGACGCCGCGATCATCCGTCGCATCCGTCGAGCCGGCGGCTACGTCCATGCCCGCGCGACCTCCCCGGAGTTCAGCTGCGCAACGATCACGCACTCACCGATGTGGGGTGTCACCCGCAACCCGTGGAACCCGGACCTCTCACCCGGCGGGTCTTCGGGCGGATCGGGTGCCGCGCTCGCCGCCGGGTTCGCGCCCCTGGCCACCGCCTCCGATATCGCCGGATCGACGAGGCTACCGGCCGCCTTCACCGGTACCGTCGGGTTCAAGGCCCCGTACGGTCGGGTCCCCGGTGCCCAGCCTCTGGCTGCCGACTGGTACCGCGGGGACGGGCCGATGGCGCGCACCGTCGCGGACACCGCTCTGCTGGCCCGGGTCATGGTCGGCCTCGACGCGAGCGATCACGCGACGATCGATTCAATCGGATTCCTCGCCGACTTCGACCCCGCCGAGGCGGCCGATCGACTCCGCGGACGCAGGGTCGCGCTGTGTGTGCGTTTGGGGGACTTCCCCGTCGGGAAGGACATTGAGGCGAATACCCGCGCGGTCGCCTCGGCGCTGGAGTCCGCAGGAGCCGTCGTCGAGGAGATCGAACTGCCGTGGACGTCTGAGCGGATCTTCGAGACCGCGTTCACGCACTTCGGGAACCTGCTGGCGCCGGCCATGCGCGCGGCGACCCGCGGCCACGAGGACACCCTGGCCGACTACACGCTGCGATTCATGGGCGACGCCGAGGCGGTCGCGGCGCGTCGCACTCAGTATGAGGGGCTGGCGATGGAAGCGCAGATCCAGGCGGAACTGGCATCTGCGATGGACGGATTCGATGTGCTGCTGGCTCCCACCTCGGCGGTGGCGGGATTGGCGGCCGACGGCAGCTACCTCGACGGGATCACGATCGGCGCGGACGGCGTCGGCCGGGAGGCCGCGGGAACAGGTGAGAGCGCAACCGCCGGGAACGGTGGGGCGGCCGGTTTCGCCGGGAACGGAGGGGCAGCCGGGAACGGAAGCGCCGCCGAAAGCGGTGGGAACAGTGGGAGGACGGGCGACGGTGTGCGCCTCGATCATTACTGGCAGGCGCACATGACGATGCCGTTCAACATCTGCAACCGGGTGCCGATCGTGGGTGTGCCCACGGGCATGGCTGACTGCGGCATCCCGACCGGCGTCCAGGTCATCGCCCACCCCTTCGATGACACCCGCGCCTTCGAGGTCGCCGCCGCGATCGAACAGCTGATGCCGTGGACGGGTCTGGCGCCGGAGTGACGGTGCGCGGCTGACCTGGTGGCAGGGATCGTCAGCCTGGTCATCGTGTATGGCTTCGACCCGTTGGGGTCCGGTGCGGTGGTCGGTGATGTGAGCTCGGCGAACGTGATGTGAATGTCGCCGAGGCGGCCCACCCCGGTGGGATGGACCGCCTCGGTGGGTGAGCCCATCCCCGGAGGGATGAGCCGCCTCGGCGAGGTGGGAGGTCACAGCCTCCAGCAGCTGTCGAGGGGAGCCTTGCCCGCGAACGTGCGACTGGTGAAAGTTTCGACGCGGGGCAGCGAGGCGATGTAGCCGCCGACGTGTGTGGGGCCCAGATTGTCCTCGAATGCCACCTTGTGGCCGGCGCGGCACCAGGTCGAGGCGAGCTCCTTGCCCTGTTCGAACGGGATGACGTCATCGAGGCGGCTGTGGTTGACCAGCAGCGGGACATCGGGCACGGGGGCCTTGCCCAAGCGCTGCCTGTCGGCAATGTCCATGAATTTCTCCTCGACGATCTCCTGGAGGGATCTGCCGTCCTTCGTCAGCGACTTCGAATCCGTGAACGCCGTCGAGAGCAGCGCCTCGACGGTGCACTGATTCGATGTTTCGGCGACCGTCTCCTGTCCCTTCTCGTTGAGGAATTCTGACAGATCGATGTCGGCCTGCGCGGCGAACGTGTCGACTCCGTACAGCGCGAATGCCGTATAGACGCTCGAGAGGCCGGACACGGTCTCGTACAGGTCCGTCGGAACTGCGCCCGCCGAGGCGGAGGCGACGTTGAGTTCGGGAGCCCATTCCTTCTGGAGCTCCAGGGCAGCAGTCGTGGCGTGACCGCCCTGCGAATAGCCGCGCAGCTGCAGCTGGGTCTTCTCATCGATCTCGCTGCCCTCGACCTGCTGGACGGCGCGCGCCGCATCGAGCACCGAGCGACCCTCCTCGGTGCGGTTGAGGTAGTGATGGGTACCTTCCGTGCCGAGCCCCAGATAGTCGACGACGATGACGGGATGCTTCGCGGCCAGGGCCGAGGCGACGGAGATGCCCTCGTACTCGGTGCCCATGCCCATCTGTCGGCTGGGGGCGCACTTGTCGGCGATGCCCTGAGTGCCCGGGGAGATGACGACGGCATCGTCTGCGGGGCCGCTCGCACCCTTCGGCGTGAGCAGGGTGGCGGTGGCGGCTCGCGCAGTGCCCTGCTCGTCGGTGGTCTTGTACATGAACGTCGTCGTCTTCGCGCTGTGCTTGATGAGTTTGACGGGGTCGAGGTAGAAGTCCGATTCGGCCTGCTTGACCACGGCGCCGTCCTCGTCCGGTAGCTCGTCCGGCGTTTCGTAGAAGTCTTCGGGGACACCATTCGCGGGGAGATCCTCCAGCGCCGCGGCGTATTCGACGTCGGCGGTGGTGAGCGCGTCGGACTTGTCGACGGCGGCCTTGGCCTGCTGGACGCTGACGCCTTGGGGCACGTTGCTCCGGTTCAGCGAATCGGAGTCCTCGGCCTGTCGGTCTTCGACGAGGTCCTTGGCCTCCTGCTCCGTCTGCGGTGCGAGCGACTCTGCGCTGGCGGGTGCTGCTGCAGTGCCCAGGGTCAGTGCCAGACCGGTGACTGCTGCGGTGCTCAGGACGGCGAAGCGCCGTGAGGGGGTGAGCGTTCTGTGACGAGACGTGCTCATACGTGTAGTCCTCTTCTGTCGTTTCTCTCGGCATTGAGCGTGCGCGGACAGTGGTTGCGTCACTGACCGCAGCAACGAGGGTGACGTCGGCGCGGTCGTCAGTAGTGCGGGGCCCGCATGGTGACGGACATCACGATCCTACTCGATAGTAGAACTTATCAGTAACTTACGGATTCGAACGCTGTTGTCGCGCGTGTGGAGGATCTCGGGTGGTGAGTGTGAAGGTCGGGAACGTCGAGATCGCGTTCCCGGCCTTCACGCCGCTTGACCCGGGGGTGCTTGGCTAGGGGCCGCTTGACCTGGGGCCGCTTGGCCCGGGACCGGGGCCCAAGTCCTCAGCTGAGCCTCGCCTCGGCCCCCTCGACCTCCGGGTAGATCGTCTCCTCGGGTGCGACTCCGTGGTTGCGGATGAGGACGTAGTAGAGCACGAAAGTCACCACGATGCCCACGAGCCAGGAGATGTCCGCACCGCCGAGCTTGGCGACGAGTGGGCCGGTGTAGAAGGACTGGGCGAGGAATGGAATCTGAATGAGCACGCCGACGCCGTAGGCCAGCAGTGCGCGCCAGTTCCATTCTCCGTAGCGGCCGCGGCGGTCGTAGAACGCCGGGATGTCGAAGCGGTCCTTCGAGATGAGGTAGTAGTCGGTGAGGTTGATGATGCTCCAGGGGGTGAAGACCATGAGCAGCGTGAGGACGAAGTTCTTGAAGTTCGCGAGGAAGTCCGCCGAGGCGAGCAGTGCCACGAGCACGGTGAGAGTGACGATGCCGACGACGAAGACCGCGCGCGTCCACCGGCGGATGTTCGTCTTGTTGCCGAAGGAGGTGAGGATCGTCAGCGTGCACATGAAAGCGCCGTAGGCGTTGAGCGTGTTGACGGTGAGCTTGCCGAGCAGGATGACGATGAAGATGAGCAGGGCGAAGACGCCCCCGCCGACGATGTCGCCGACATAGGCGACCTGGTTCTCGACGAACTCATTGCCGGTCTCCGTCATCGCAGCCGCACCGATGAGCGCTCCGAGCGTCATCGACCACTGCGAGCCGATGACAGAACCGCCGAAGGTGAACCAGAAGGTCTTCGATGCCGGGGTCGAGCGCGGCAGGTAGCGCGAGTAGTCGGCGACGTAGGGGCCGTAGGTCAGCTGCCAGCCCACGGACAGAGCGATCGCGGAGAGGAAGGCGGGGAAGGCGAACGAGGAATTTGAGATCAGTCCGGGGACGTCAACCTGAGTGATCACGCAGTACGTGATGAACAGGAATCCGAGCAGGCCCGTGACCGACGAGATCCGCCCGAGCACGTGGATGTACTTGTATCCGAGCAGGGCTACCAGGGCGGTGAGCGCGCCGAAGATGACGAGGCCGATCCACGGGGTCTGCGCGCCGATGATGAGGTTGACGGCCTGACCGGACAGCACCGCGCCGGTCGAGGCGAAGCCGATGTACATGAGCACGACGAGCACGAGCGGGATGATCGCGCCGATGATGCCGAACTGTGCCCGCGAGGAGATCATCTGCGGCAGACCCAGCTGCGGCCCCTGCGCCGAGTGCAGAGCCATGACGATGCCGCCGATGATGTTGCCGATGAGCAGGCCGATGATGGCCCAGAGTGCATCGGCGCCGAAGACCACGGCCAGAGCCCCGTCGACGATGGCGGTGATCTGAGTGTTCGCACCGAACCACAGGGTGAACTGGGAACGTGGCGTTCCGTGACGCTCGGCGTCAGGCACCATCTCGATGGATCGCTTCTCGATCCCCGAATTCGACGTACCGGCCATGAGTTTCTCCTTTGAAAGATGAACAGAAACAGTGTGGCACCCAGGTGCGCGGTGCTACGAGGCCCGATTCACGCTTTCTGTCCGATATTTCGGAAACACTCCGGCCGGCCGTCGAGGCAGACTCTGGCTGGCAAGCGGGGCGGAACCTGGCGGGCCGGCGGGGCAGAACCCGGCCGGCGGGCGAGGCAGACTCTGGCCGGCCGGCGGGGCAGAGTCTTCCTCGCCCGCCGTCGAGGCGGGCTCCGGCCAGCTGACAAGGCAGGCTCTGGCTGGCCGATGAGTCAGACGACGGCTCTGCGGTGCTCTGTCAGTCCGGTCCGCCGGAGCGGACTGCCGGCGCGTGTCGCGCCGAGGCGGGTTCCAGACGATTCATCCGGAAATTCGTCACCCGCGTCAAGGTGTTGCCTGCGTTTCGCAGCCGAGAACTGCGCTTCACGACCGAGAGGTGTGTTTCGCAACCGAGAACTGCGCTTCACGACCGAGTGCCGCGCGCCTCGGACGGCAGTGGGGCCGGAAGCCACGCAGATGCGGTTTCCGGCCCCACTGTCCGAGGTCGTTCAGAGACTCGGTTCGGCTCAGGCAGAGACGCGTTCGAAGACCGCGGCCATGCCCTGACCTCCGCCGATGCACATGGTCTCGACGCCGAAGCGCGACTCGCGGCGGTCCATCTCCCGCAGCAGGGTCGCGAGGATGCGGCCTCCGGTGGCGCCGACGGGGTGGCCGAGCGAGATGCCCGAGCCGTTGACGTTGAGGCGCTCGGCGAAATCGGTTTCCGTGAGCTTCCATTCGCTCGTGCAGGCAAGCACCTGGGCGGCAAAGGCCTCGTTGAGTTCGATGAGATCGATGTCGGCCAGGTCGAGCTCCGCGCGCTCGAGAGCCTTGGCGGTGGCCGGCACCGGGCCGATGCCCATCGTCTTCGGCGGCACTCCGGCCACGGCCCAGCTGCGCATGCGAGCGAAGACCCGCAGCCCCAGCTCGGCAGCCTTCGACGCGGTGGTGACGATGCACATCGCCGCTCCGTCGTTCTGACCCGAAGCGTTGCCTGCGGTCACCGTGGCCCCATCGTCGAGCTTCGCGCGCAGGGGAGTGAGCTTCGCGAGCTTCTCCACCGTCGATCCGGGACGGATGTGCTCATCCGTGGTGATGACCTGTTCCGGGGTCTTGCGGGTAGCCGGCAGGGTGATCGGCACGATCTCCTCGGCGAACTTCCCCTCTTCCGTCGCCGAGGTGGCCCGACGATGCGATTCCACGGCGTAGGCGTCCTGGTCCTCCCGGGAGATGCCGTATTCACGGCGCAGATTCTCCGCGGTTTCGATCATGCCGCCGGGCACCGGGTAGTCCGTGCCGCCGGCGGTGAGGCGGCCGCGGGCGAGGCTGTCCTTGAGCTCCACGTTGCCGCCCTTGACGCCCCAGCGGATCTCCTCATTGTAGAACGGTGCACGGCTCATCGACTCGGTGCCGCCGGCGATGACGAGATCGGCGAAGCCGGCCGAGATCATCGCATGCGCATCGGCGATCGCCTGCAGGCCGGAGCCGCAGCGGCGGTCGACCTGGCGGCCGGCAACGGTGATCGGCAGTCCGGCGTCGAGGGCGATGACGCGGCCGATCGCCGGAGTCTCCATGTGCGGGTAGCAGTTGCCGAGGACGACATCGTCGATGACCTCACCGGGCAGGGAGGTCTTCTCGAGCAGGGCGGTGAGCACCTGCCGGCCGAGTTCCTCATGCGGCACGTTCTTGAACTGTCCGCCGAAACCGCCCACGGGGGAGCGGAGGGGTTCGCAGATGACGATGTCTTCAGACACTTCGGTCTCCCTTGGATTTCGATCGAGCCGTCCCGCCTGGACGGCGAGTCGTCGACACATTCGGCATCACTACCGAATCTGATATCAATACGTTCTGATTTATGAACATATCCGAATGGATTGAGACTGACAAGGGTCTGTCTCAATGAATGAGTGCGAAGCGGGCCGGCTCAGCGGGCGGTCGGGAGGACCGCCTCGGCGACATCGAGGACGGTATCGAGCGCGGCATCCCGGTGGTCGAGGCGGTGGGCGAGGAAGAGCTGAGTCGCTTCCTGCGGGAGGTTGAGCGGCACGGCGGAGATCCGCGAATCGTATCCTGCGGCGACGGAGTCATAGGTGATCGTGATGCCCATTCCGGCTGCGACGAGGGCGGAGATCGACTGAGAGTCCGGGGCCTCCTGGATGATGTGGGGGTTGAAGCCGGCGTCGAGGCACAGGCGCATGGCGGTCTCGCGCAGGTTTGAGTTCGGCCGGGCCGGCAGCAGGATGAAGGGCTCGTCGGCGAGTTCGTCGACGTCGATGGTCTTCCGCTTGGCCAGGCGGTGGGTGTTCGGCATAGCCACGCAGGGGTGTTCGATCGCCACGGGGCGTCCGGCGATGAGGGGTGGGCGCTTCCGCCAGCGGACGAGCGCGAGGTCGAGGGTGCCGTCCATGATCCGCTCGAGGCCCTCGTCGGCGTAGACGGTCGACTCGAGGTGGAAGGTGATGCCCGGATTGCGTTCGTGTGAGGCCGTGACGAGGGTGGCAGCGAGGTCGCGGGAAGACGGATGGGAGTAGCCGAAGCGCACGCGGCCGACCTCGCCGCTGGAGGAGCGATGGACGGATTCGATGGCGGCCTGCTGGGTGGCGAGCATGTGCTTGGCCGGCTCGAGCAGGGCCTCGCCGGCTGGGGAGAGGCTGACCGAGCGGGTGGTGCGCTGGAACAGGGAGGCGCCGAGTTCGGTCTCGAGGGTCCGGATCGTCCGGCTCAGGGGCGGCTGGGCCATGCCGAGGCGTTCGGCGGCGCGGCCGAAGTGGAGTTCCTCGGCGACGGCGACGAAGGCGCGGATCTGCTGCAGCTCCATGAGTTCTCCCCTATCAGGCGGCCCCGCTGTGCGAATGCCCTCATTATTGCATGAATAAGCAATAATCGAGAGGAAATTTTTAAGAAATGGTATTTGCCGCGGGTCATCGCGTGCTGCGTCGGCATCGCAGTCACGGCGACGCTCGAGGAGTTCTCCCACCCTATCCCGTCCGCCGTCGAGAGCCTGAGCGGCTCAGCGTCTGACGCCGTAGCGCAGGTAGACGACCTGCGAAGCGAAAATGCGTGAGTCGAGGAGTTCAAGAGGCGAGTGCCGACCGTGGTGAGCGAAGAATGGGGTGCCGCCGCCGACGAGGACCGGGTAGAGGCGGATCCGGTATTCGTCGATGAGGTCGAGATCGGCTGCCGCGGCCGCCAGCCCGGCCCCGCCGATGCCGATCTCACCGTCGGGATGCTCAGTGCGCAGGCGAGCGACCGCCTCGGCGAGTGTTTCGGTGGCGAGTTCCGTGGTGCCGACGACCTCGGCCAGTGTGGTCGAGAAGACGAGCTTCGGCAGGGCGCGCCACAGACGGCCGAACCCTGCCTCGGCGAAGTCGAGCTCGGGGTCGCGGTCCGCGGTCTCCCAATAGACCATCGTCTCGTAGAGTCGGCGGCCGAGCAGATGGACGCTCAGGCCACGGACCTCGTCCATGGCCAGCGCGAAGACCTCCTCGTCGGGCACGGACCAGTCGAACCGGTCTGCGCCATCGACGATGTATCCGTCGAGCGAGGTGGACAGGGAGTAGACGACGCGGCTCATCGGGGACCTTCTTTCGTGGAGGTGGGCTGGAATGGCTCGGGTCGTGCGGGAACGACGGCTTGCCTCGGGTCGTGAAAGAACGACGGCTTGCCTTGGGTCGTGCGGGAACGACGGCTTGCCTCGGTGCGGGTGCGGGTGCGGGTGCGGGTGCCGGCGCCGGAGTCGGTGCGGGCGTGGGGCCGAGGCGAGCCGCGGAGGCCGGACGCGGGTGGGTTCAGTGTGAGCCTCGGAGGTCGGATGCGCCAGAGGTATCCGAAATATCGGACAGAACTTGGTCCGGACCACTACCGCAATCCTGTCCGGTCGTCAGAATGGATGGTGTAGTCAGAGCCGACAGCGCAGGGGAGTCCGCACCTCGGCGCGACGGCGAAGCGGCAGCCAAGCATCCGCCTCGTCGGACACAGCGACAAGGAGAATCCCATGACCACCAAGCCGTCGTTCACCCAACATGATCCGAGCCGCGTCATCCGCGCCGACCGCGGGACCGAGATCACCGCGAAGTCCTGGCAGACCGAAGCGCCCAAGCGCATGCTCATGAACAACCTCGACCCCGAGGTCGCCGAACGTCCCGAAGACCTCGTCGTCTACGGCGGCACCGGCCGGGCGGCTCGCTCCTGGGAGGCCTACGACGCGATCGTGCGCACCCTCGACGACCTCGAGGACGACGAGACCCTCCTCATCCAGTCCGGCAAGCCCGTCGGCGTCATGCGCACCCACGAATGGGCCCCGCGCGTGCTCATCGCCAACTCCAACCTCGTCGGCGACTGGGCGAACTGGGAACACTTCCGCGAGCTCGAAGCAGAAGGTCTGATGATGTACGGGCAGATGACCGCCGGTTCCTGGATCTACATCGCCACCCAAGGCATCCTCCAGGGCACCTACGAGACCTTCGGCGCCATCGCCCGCAAACGCTTCGACGGAACGCTGGCCGGAACCCTGACCATCACCGCCGGCTGCGGCGGCATGGGCGGTGCCCAGCCCCTGTCCGTGACCCTCAACGGCGGTGCCTGCCTCATCATCGACGTCGACAAGACCCGCCTCGACCGCCGCCGGTCCAAGCGCTACCTTGACGAGGTCGAAACCGACCTCGACACCGCCCTGGCCAAGGTCATCGAAGCGAAGAAGAACAAGCAGGCCCTGTCCGTCGGACTCGTCGGCAACGCCGCCGAGATCCTCCCGACGATCCTCGACCGCCCCGAGGCCGCCGAAGTCGACATCGTCACCGACCAGACCTCAGCCCACGACCCCCTGTCCTACCTGCCCGTGGGCGTGAGCGTCGATGACTGGAGCGATGAGGCCGAACAGGACGCAGAGAAGTTCACCCTCCGCGCCGAGGAGTCCATGGCCAAGCACGTGCGTGCCATGGTCGAATTCCAGGACCGCGGCGCCGAGGTCTTCGACTACGGCAACTCGATCCGCGACGAGGCCCGCAAGGCCGGCTACGACCGCGCCTTCGAATTCCCCGGCTTCGTCCCGGCCTACATCCGCCCGCTCTTCTGCGAAGGGCTCGGACCCTTCCGCTGGGTGGCACTGTCCGGCGACCCGAAGGACATCGAGGTCACCGACGCCGCGCTCAAGGAGCTCTTCCCCGACAACGAACACCTCCACACCTGGCTCGATGCCGCCAACGAGTATGTCGAGTTCGAGGGCCTGCCCGCCCGCATCTGCTGGCTCGGATACAAGGAGCGCCACCAGGCCGGGCTGCTGTTCAACCGGCTCGTCGCCGAAGGCAAGATCTCGGCCCCGATCGTCATCGGTCGTGACCACCTCGACTCCGGATCGGTCGCCAGCCCCTACCGCGAGACCGAATCCATGCTCGATGGCACGGACGCCGTGGCCGACTGGCCGCTGCTCAACGCCCTGGTCAACACCGCCTCCGGTGCCACCTGGGTGTCCATCCACCACGGCGGCGGAGTCGGCATCGGCCGCTCCATCCACGCCGGCCAGGTCTCCGTGGCCGACGGCACCGAACTGGCCGCCCAGAAGCTGTCGCGCCTGCTCACCAACGACCCGGGCATGGGCGTCATCCGCCACGTCGACGCCGGCTACGACCGCGCCGCCGAGGTGGCCGAAGACCGCGGTCAGCGCGTGCCGATGATCCCCGAACTGGATCAGCGCGACGAGGAATCCGCCGCGCAGTAAGCAGCCCCGCCGCGCCGGACGCTGAATAGCCCAGAAAAAGGTGAGTAGCCCAGGTTTGAAACTGGGCTATCCACCTTTTTCTGGGCTGAAGCGGGGATCAGCGCCGCCGAGGGGCCTTTGTGAACCGGGCTCTGGGCTGATGGGCGCCGGAGCCGTACACCCTATTCGTCGAGGAAGAGGTCGAGTTCGAGGTCATCGGGGCCGTGACCGACAGAGCCGGGCCGCGACGGATCATGTGCATAGACGGACAGGTCCGTGATGCCCCGAGCCTGCAGCACCTCGTCGTCGATGAAGAAGTTGCCCGTGACCTCACGCGGGTCTGCGGTGAGGATCGTCCATGCGGCCTCGGCCATGATCTCGGGCTTGCGGCTGCGTGCCATGAGCTGTTCGCCGCCGAGGAGGTTGTTCACCGCCGCTGTCGCGATCGTCGTCCTCGGCCACAGACTGTTGGCCGCGACTCCCTCCTCGCGCAGCTCTTCGGCCAGCCCGAGCGTGACCATCGACATTCCGTACTTCGCCATCGTGTAGCCCAGGTGCTTGCCTGCCCATGCCGGATTGAGGTTGAGCGGCGGAGACAGCGTGAGCACATGTGCGGCATCCGAGGCCTTGAGGTGTGGGATAGCGGTCTTGGCCAGCAGGAATGAACCGCGTGAGTTGATCGAGTTCATGAGATCGAACTTCTTCATCGACAGATCCTCGGTCGAGGACAGGTCGATGGCGCTGGCGTTGTTGACGACGATGTCGATCCCGCCGAAGGTCTCCGCGGTCTGCGCGACCGCCTCGGCGACGGATTCCTCGCTGCGGACATCGCCGACGATCGGCAGGGCACGTCCACCGGCCGCCTCGATCTCCTCTGCTGCCGTAAAGACGGTGCCCTCGAGCTTCGGATGAGGTTCCGCGGTCTTCGCCAAGAGCGCCACGTTCGCGCCGTCCCGTGCCGCGCGCAGCGCGATCGCCAGGCCGATCCCACGGCTGCCGCCGCTCATGAGGAGGGTTCTGCCTGCAAGCGTGCGTTCCGGGACGGCCGCAGATTCGCGGCCCTCGGTGAGTCTGAAGTCAGTGGTCATTGCGTCTCCTTGAGTGATTGTTTTGCGGCCAGATAGCCGCACATTCCATGTGCGCCCGGGCCCGGAGGCACCGCGGCCGAGCACAGGTATATCCCTGACCGACCGCCGCTCGGTGCGCTGAGTCGGTAGGGGCTGAACCCAGGTGTCGGACCGAGCACCAACTGTAGAGGGTCCTTGCGGCCGGTGAGGATGTCACCGCCGACGAAGTTCGCATTGAGTGATTCGATCGCAGTGGTCCCGCGAGGCGTCACCGCGAGGATCCGATCTCGGCATCCAGGGGCGAAGCGTTCGATCTGGGCGAGGATCGACTCGGTGGCGTCTCCTGTAAAGCCCTGTGGCACGTGCGCATAGCAGTCGATCGGAACGAGTGAACCCTTCCCACGTCCGGGGTCCGCAAGATGTTGCTGGGCGAGGAGGACGAATGGCTTCTCAGGCATCCGACCTTTGGAAGTCTCGCTCTCCGCGAACGCCGTCTCCTCGTATGACCCTGAGAGATGGACGGTTCCGGCACCCCGGGACGGTTCGTAGGTCCACGGGATCCCGCCGTCCACGGCCAGTGCGAGTTTGAACGCGGCCGGCCCGTTCTTCCACCGTTCCAAACTCCGCACCGCACGCACCGGCAGTGAGTTGCCCGCGATGCGGGCCGCCTCAGCGGGGCCGGTGTTGAGCATGAGCACATCCGGGTTGCCCAAATCCCGAACGTCCTCGACCCTTCGTCCGGTCTCAACCCGTCCGCCAAGGGACAGAAGGAGCGACTCCATTGCCGAGGTGATCCGACCCGATCCGCCGACCGCCACCGGCCAGCCGAAGTAGTGAGCGGCCGAGGCAAGAGACGTGCCGATCGCCGAAGAGAGCGGCGCGTTGAAGGGGCCGAAGGTGTGCGCTGCGACTCCCGACCATAGGGCACGGGCCTCCTCGGTGCGGAAGTACCTCGCAACGGCGGCCGCGGGCAGTGCCGCCCGCGCGCCCAACATCGCAAGATGGAAAGGGTGCCGGGGCAGATGGATGAGGGACTGGAGGAACTCGTCGGCAACCGTCGGCATGCGCGAAGCCACGGGCGAGAAGAACGTCCGGTATCGCTGGGCATCGGCACCGAGGGTGCGTGAGGTCTCCACCACGGATCGCACGGCGCTGGCTCCGCGACCGTCATCGAGCGGGTGCGCGAACTCGACTTCCGTGTGAGCCCAGTGAAGACCGTGCTGTTCCAGTGGGAATACGCGAGCAAACTCCGAGGCCAGTCCGAAGGGATGGTGGCTCGAGCAGTCGTCGTGCACAAGACCAGGAAGGGTGAGTTCGGAGCTGCGAGCGCCGCCCCCCACGTGATCATCTGCCTCGTACACAGTGACCGAGACGTCGGCAGCGGCCAGGGTGATGGCCGCCGCCAGTCCGTTCGGTCCACTGCCGATCACAGCAGCGGTCGTCATTCTCGGGCTCCTCGTCTAGTCACGCTCGGCGGCGTCCTGCAGGGCCGACTCCGTGGTGAGGTCGTGACGCTTCGCCGCAGACTCGGGTTTCTGGGCACCCGCGGATTGCGGAGCAGATTCCATTGAAGACACCGCGGCCCGGGAGGCTGAAGTGTAGTGCGGATCCCTCCACGTCACGTTGAGCGGAATCGGTCCGTTGGGAAGCCACGGCTGCTCCTTGACGCAGTCGGCAACGTTCCAGGTACCACGTTCCACGATACCCACGGCCGCGTCAATGACCATGTAGTTCTGAGTCGACTTGTGGATCGGCTGTGACTCAACCCAGGCGACGACGAACTCGCCGGGCTCGAACTGGCAGCGACGCTGGAGTTCGGCGATGAGGTGGTGGTTATGGAGGTGACCGTCACCGAAGTTGAAGCCCAACAGCGAGTTGCAGGAGAACTCCGCCTCACGGATCGTGGCCCGATCGACGTCGTTGACGTGATGGTGCAGAAGAGAGAACAGTCCGCGACCCTGACTGTGCATCGATCGCCAGCCCGCGGTCTGCAGCATCGTGATCTCCGCCGCCACTCGCGGGAACCCCATCTCCTGCAGCTGGTCGACCTGGTTCTTCGTCGGACGATTCACGGCATGCAGCTTGTCCTCGGCACCGGGTTGGAAGGCCCAGAGCGCCGAGGCCCAGTTGCCCGCATACTGTCGCATCGACGGGGTGAAGGCGACGAGGTCCGGGCGAAAATTGCCGAGCACGGGGAAGAAGAACAGACAGGCCACGGTGGCGACGATGAGCCATGGAGAGCTCGCATCGCCCAGCCCATAGCCGTCCCCATTGGGGTGGCCGAGGAAGAGGAACCCCGCGATGTACATGAATAGCAGATTCCATTCCAGGGGCACCGCCAAAGGGAAGGTGCTCGTGATGAACCCGTGGAAGAGGATCATCAGCAGTGTCCCGGCGAGGGCCAGGGTCCAATCCGTCGAGAGGAGGAGGACAAGCGGAGTGACGATCTCGACGAGAGTGCCGAGGATGTGCCCGATGCCGGAGGCCAGATGGGACGGCCTGACATCGTGGGGGTAGTTGCGATAGTGCAGACGCCTGATCGCCTTGCCCGGGATGATCGGCGCATTCGAGATCATCGGCGGGATCACGAAGGAGAAGTGCTTGCCGATCTTTGAGACTCCGGCCCCCACCCAGACGGAGAAGATGAGCAGCTTGAGCATGATGATCATGTCGACGAGACCGTTGCCGAGGAAGGGAACCAGCCCGAAGATGAGAACGGCGGGTCCGTACTGTTCGGCACGGGCGGCGATGAAGATCACCTTGTCGCGCAGTCCCATGATAACGAGTAGCACGAGTGGTACGAACATCAGCGGCGGGCTGATCAGGTTCCCGAGGTCCTCGGGAGAGCCGGCGGCCACGGTCGATCCGGTGGCCCCCGGCAGAATGATCGGGACGAAGAGCGCAACGAGCAGCAGCGCATAGAGGACCACATCGAATACTGTGCGGTTGAATCCGTTGGTTCCTGGAACCTTCCCGGGCCACGGAGGCATGCGGATGGTGCCGGGCCGCAGCCAGAACAGGCAACCACCCGTCATCGGCTTGAACTTCCCGGCCAAAGGCCCCCACGAACCGGCCACGCCGATGGTCTCAAGCAGGAAAGTCCAGAGCACGAGCTTCTGGAACACGATCGGCTCGTTCCACCACTGAGCCACCTGCCACGGGGCGCCGACGCCCGAGGTGAGCGTGGCCAGGGTGACGCCGATGCCGATGTAGAGAACGGCGAGCTTGAGGATGTAGATGATGTGGAACAGTTTAGGTGAGCCGAACCCGCAGTCGACCCAGTGGAGGACGACGGCCCTGATTCTCTCCGAGAGGGGGAGGGATTCGAATGTCTCAGCATCAACCGGAGGGGCATCCGGAGTTGTGAGTCCCATGTCGCTTCCTTTCACAGGCAGGTGCCCGACTCCGATGTCGAGCAAGTGGACCTGGAATCACCCTAGGGAGGATGTGTCTTGGATCCCATGGATACTCAGCCGAAGCTCCGCGAAGAATTTGTACTCCCGATACAACATGGTCCTTCACCCAGAAGCTCCGTGTGGCGAATGTCCCTCGGGCGGGTATCAGCGTGGACAGGGAGCCCCTTTCGCGTGTTTCCCTCTGTGGTGCTCGGCCACAGCCCAGGTGAGGCTGCCGCCTGTCAGCCCTCGGTTCCATAGAGATAATGGTGAGCATGCAAAGCGGACTCGATGTTCAAGCGGTTCTCTGTCAGACTCACTCCGAGGGCCGCCTCGGCCATCTCGACCCGGTACCGGATTGAGTTCTTGTGCATGGTCATCGAGGCCGCTGTCGCCGTGTAGCTGAGCTCATGGCGCAGAAAGGCCGAGAGAGTGTTCCGGTGGCGGGCATTCGCCTCGGTGTCATCGGCCAGCGGACCGAGCACCGATCTCACCCACACTCGAGCAGCCTCGACGTCCTGGGCCAGCAACGAGGTAACGGCCATACCCCGGTCGTCGTGTGATCTCAGCTCAGCGGGAGCGCGCCCGGCGATGCAGACGCGCTGCACGCGTTCTGCTTCCTGATGGGAGAGGCGAAAACCGGCGGACAAGGCGTGCGCGGAGCCGATCGCCAGATGGATCGAGCCCGACGGCGGCACACGCTGGCGAAGAGAGTTGTCGTAATCCCAGTCGGTCGGCACAGGGATCCACCCCCAGGCGGTGTCCTGGTCCCGGCCGATGATGAGGCAGGTACGCTGGGAGCCGAGCGCGCCAGCAAGGTCTCTGATGGCTGTGGTGAACCGATCCAGCTGACCGTTCGCGTCGGGGGCCGAGTGGTGGGTCCATGCGATGACTGCGACATGACGACCGCCGAGGCTGTAGGCGAGGATCCGCTCGGCCGCCGCGACGTCGATGTTCTCCCCGGCGATGATGCGTCTGACCTGGGTCTCCCTGGCCGTTGTGCGATTGGCCAGCCAGGATTCCCGTTCCTGCTCGTAGAGTTCAGCGACCTTCTGCGAAATCCAGTCGATGTACTCCGAAACCTCGTCGACGAGGTGCTGGAAAACCGCAGAGACGAGCTCCGCCGGCAGCTCCTCGTCCTCGATGACGAAATCGTAGGCGCTCTGGAGCATTCTCTGCTGCCCCAGACGATAGGCCCTGACCAGTGCATTGACGGAGATTCCGCGTTGGGCTAGCCGTCTGGCGTATTCAAACGCGGCGGTCGGCGGTTCCAAGTTGTCCGAGGAGATGCCGTGCTGAAGCGCGTGGAGGATCGTTTCGACATTGCCCTCGATGCTTGCACTGAGGAGATCGAGGAGAGCCGGTTCGGCACCGAGCTCGGTGATCTTCGTCGCCAGATAGTCGTAGACCCGTCGTGTGAGCTCGGGAATGTGCGGGGTCATGCCCGCAGCGATCCGCGACGCGTGGGTCCGCACCTCCGTGGTGGAGCTGTCGGCTTTCAGCCCGTCATTGGGCGGCCAGAGCAGATGATCGACCATGTCTGCACAGTACCGCCGATTGAGGCCCGTGGGGACGGCCGAGTCGACGAAAGCGCGAGCCGTGTTTGTATCTTTGACCGAAATGGCGATGGTGATTTGGTTACCGTGCCCAGTGAACGTGCGTCAACGCGTGGCTAGTGTGAGGCCATGATGACTTCGAATCCTGTCCCCATCGACGCGGAATCCTCCACCTATCCCGTCGCCGAGGTGATGGGGCTGCCCCTTGCTCGTGCCCGAACCAACCCCCACGGACCATGCCTCAGCTGGCCCGGAGGCAGTTTCGACAATGCTGAGTTCGCCGCCGCTGTCGCGGCCACAACCCACATACTGCGCTCGCGGTTCGGAATCGGTCGCGGTTCGGTGGTTGGTGTGTTGCTGCGCAATGTCCCCGAAATCATCACCACGATGTTCGCCACCTGGTCTCTCGGCGCCGGTCTCACTCCGATCAACCCTGCGCTCACTGACGACGAGGTGGTCTTCCAGCTCGACGACTCCGGCTGTGCCCTGCTCGTGGGGGACTCCCGCGCCGAGGCGCTCGCCAGAGGATGCGGGATCGGCTGCCTTCCGGTGACCGACGGCTGCTTCCGCGGTGACATGGAGCCCTGCGCTGGCGTCTCTTCGCACTGCCTCGATGACGTCCGGGATGACGACGTGGCGCTCATCGTCTACACCTCGGGGACGACGGGCAAGCCGAAGGGATGCGTTCTGGAGCAGTCGAACATCGCTGCCATGGTCTGGTCGATCTTGAATGGTCTCGACTTCGGTGAGAACGCCCGCAGCCTGCTGGTTCTCCCGCTCTTCCACTGCAACGGCCTGCTCGCGGGGACGGTCTCACCTCTCATGCTCGGCGGCAGCGTGCATATGATCCCGAAGTTCGATCCCGAGTCATTTTGGGACGTCGTGGAGGAAGAGCGCCCCACCTATTTCTCTGCTGTGCCGACGATCTTCTCGATCCTCGAGGCGACGACGACTCGGAATGTCGACTCGAGTTCTCTGCGCTTCGTCATCTGCGGTGCCGCCCCGATGTCCCCGGACGCGATCACCCGGTTCGAGACTCGTTTCGATGTCGACATGGTCGAGGGTTACGGTCTCTCGGAGTGCTCGGTGTGCGCCACGATCAACCGAAACGATGGTACGAGCAAGCCGGGAACCGTCGGGCCAGCACTGCCAGGAGTGAGCGTGGGAATCACCGATCCTCACGATCGACTGCTCGAACCTGGGGATGTCGGAGAGGTCGTGATCGCTGGGCGGACGGTGATGCGCGGGTACCTCGGCCGACCGGAGGCCACCGCCGAAGTGCTCAAGAACGGGTGGCTGCACACCGGGGACGTCGGATACCTCGATGAGGACGGCTTCCTCGTCCTCGTCGATCGGATCAAGGATCTCATCATTCGCGGCGGAGAGAACATCTATCCCAAGGAGATCGAGGATGCGCTCTTCGAACATCCTCAGGTTCTCGAGGCAGCGGTGGTCGGAAGCCCCGATGACACCTACGGGGAGATCCCCGTGGCTCATGTGGCTCTGCGTGAAGGAGCCGTCAATCGTGCAGAGACCCTGCGAGCCTTCCTCGAACCGCGGCTTGCGCGCTACAAACTCCCGGCGGAGATCCATATCCACGCAGGTCTTCCGAAGAACTCCGTGGGCAAGATCGTCAAGGGTCAGCTGCGAGAGAGCTGAGCGGTCGAGAACGAAGATCGTCCACGCCTGACGCCCGAGCGCTCTGAGCGCCCAATCACCATCTGTCCGAAATATCAGACAAATTCTTCCTGACCCGGTTCTGCCATACGCCGCGGCAGTTCATACTGAGGATGAACCATTCTCAACCGTTAAGGATCTTGTCGTGCAGCTCATCACGGGGATCAGCGAATTGGTCGTCAACGACCTCGACTCCCTCGGAGAACTCAGCGTCATCACCGACGCCGCCCTGCTCATCGACGACGGCCGAGTCGTCTGGTCCGGACCGTCCGCTGAGGCGGACACTGCGGTGGAGAACCATCGCGGTGAAGAACCGTCACCAGGTGTCAACGACGACGATATCGTCAACGGGGAAGTCACCTCGGCGAGTGATCTCGCGGGACTCGAGACCGTCGACCTCGGCGGTAAAGCCGTGATCCCCGGCTTCGTCGACAGCCACAACCACCTCGTCTTCGCCGGTGACCGCTCCGAGGAATTCGCCGCACGCATGGCCGGGCAGAAGTATTCGGCCGGCGGCATCGCGACTACGGTCGCCGCGACCCGGGCCGCCAGCGACGAGGAGCTCGAGGCCAACCTCGTCCACCTGATGGAGCAGGCGACTCGGCAGGGCACGACGACGTTCGAGATCAAGTCCGGGTACGGGCTGAGCCTCGACGATGAGATCCGTGCCCTGGACATCATCAACCGGCACACCGAGGAAACCACGCTCATCGCCGCCCATGTGGTCCCGCCGGAGTACAAGGACAACCCCGAGGGCTACGTCGACCTCGTCATCGACGAGATCATCCCGGCGGCCGCGGACAAAGCGAAATGGATCGACGTCTTCTGCGAGAAGGGAGCCTTCACCGAGGACCAGACCCGCCGCATCATCGACGCCGGCAAGGCCGCAGGCATGAAGCCGCGGCTGCACGCCAACCAACTCACCGAGGGCGGAGCGCTCAAACTCGGCGCCGAACTCGGCTGCGTCTCCGTCGACCATGCGACCTTCGCCTCGGACTCCGATCTCGCCGTCCTCGCCGAGGCGGGAACCGTCGTCACCCTGCTGCCGAGCATCGAATTCTCCACCCGTCAGCCATACCCCGATGCCCGCCGCTACGTCGAGGCCGGTGTGCGGCTCGCCATCGCCACCGACTGCAACCCGGGCTCAGGGTTCTCCAACAGCGTGCCCTTCGCGATCGCCATCGGTGTGCGCGATATGCACTTCACCGTCGAGCAGGCGGTGTGGGCGGCGACCGCGGGTGGGGCCCACGCTCTGCAGCGTTCCGATGTCGGCCACCTCGGCGTCGGAGCCCGCGCCGATCTGGCGATCCTCGACGCACCCAGCTATCGGCACCTGGCCTACCGGCCGGGAGTCCAGCTCGTCGAACGCGTCTACTCCAGCGGCGAACTCGTCGTCGACAACCGACCACGGAGCTGATGGGCGCGCAGAGGGCCTGAACCGGCCCGACCGTCGCCCCGGCAGCACCTCGAATACCACCGAACCTCCGGCGCCACAGCGCAGAGCAACTCAACCGAAAGGTCCGACATGTCAGACTTCATCGACCTCGATCCCGACACCCTCACCTTCGCCGAGGTGGTCGCGGTCGCCCGCCACGACGCGAAGGTGGAACTGAGCGCGGCCACGCTGGCCCGAGTGAACAAGTACCGCGAGGCCGTCGATGCCCTGGCTCAGGCCGAGAAGCCCGTCTACGGAGTCTCGACCGGATTCGGGGCGCTCGCCCAGCGCCACATCCCCGCCGAACTGCGCACCCAGCTGCAGAAGTCGCTCATCCGCTCACATGCGGCTGGAGTCGGCGAACCCGTCGAGCGAGAGGTCGTCCGCGCCCTCATGCTGCTGCGTGCCCGGACGTTGGCCACGGGCCGGGCCGGAGTCCGCGCCGAGGTGCTCCAGACCTATGTTGACCTGCTCAATGCCGGCATCACCCCGGTCGTCCACGAATACGGGTCGCTCGGCTGTTCCGGCGACCTCGCCCCCCTGTCGGCCTGTGCGCTCGTCGTCATGGGCGAAGGCGTCGCCGTCGGCCCCGACGGTGTGGCCGGACCCGCCGATGAGATCCTCGCGAAGGCCGGCATCACCCCGGTCACCCTGGCCGAGAAGGAGGGCCTGGCGCTGGTCAACGGCACCGACGGCATGCTCGGCATGCTCATCATGGCCCTGACCGATCTCGAGAACCTGCTCACCGCCGTCGACGTCTCTGCGGCCATGAGCATCGAGGGCCTCTTCGGCACCGACGCCGTCTTCGCCCCCGAACTCCACTACGCGCTGCGCCCCCACGATGGTCAGTCCGCCTCGGCGGCGAACATGCTCTCGGCCCTCGAGGACTCGGGCATCACCGCCAGCCACCGCGACTCGACCCACCTGGTCCAGGACGCCTACTCGATGCGCTGCGCCCCGCAGGTCAACGGCGCCGCCCGCGATGCGGTCGCCTTTGCCACGCAGGTCGCCGAACGCGAGCTGCGGGCGGCCATCGACAACCCGGTCGTGCTCACCAACGGCATGGTGTCCTCGAACGGCAACTTCCACGGGGCACCCCTGGCCCACGCCCTGGACTTCCTCGCCATCGTCGCCGCCGACGTCGCCTCGATGTCCGAACGCCGCACCGACCGGATGATGGATGTCGCCCGCAACCAGGATCTCACCCCGTTCCTCGCCGACGACGCCGGAGTCGACTCGGGCCTGATGATCGCCCACTACACGCAGGCCGCGATGGTCTCCGAAGCCAAGCGGGGCGCGGCTCCCGCCTCGGTCGATTCGATCCCGTCCTCGGCGATGCAGGAGGACCATGTGTCCATGGGGTGGTCGGCAGCACGCAAGCTGCGCAAGGTCGTCGACAACCTCGCCAGCGTCATCGGCATCGAGTTCTACGCCGCCGCCCGCGCCTGCGATATGCGTGAAGCCGCGCCGGCGCCGGTCACCGGTGCCGTGATCTCCGCACTGCGGGAGACCGTCCCCGGGCCCGGGCCCGACCGGTTCCTGTCCCCGGAGCTCGCCGAAACCATCGCGAAGGTCAAGGACGGAACACTCGTCACCGCCGCCGAGGCGGTCACCCCGCTGACCCACACCGTGACCAGCGACGCCGGCGCCTGGCAGCCCGTCGGCGGAGGACCAGCGGTGAACGATCCCGAGTTCACGGCACTGGGCAACCTCGACGCTGCCGCCGAAGCCTCGGGCACCGCGGCGGCGACCACCCACCAGAAGTGAAACCGGTTCGGGGCCCGTCACTGACTGGTCCCGAACTGACGGGACCGCTGCACCACCGGTCCCACCTTGAGTGAACGGAGTGACATGACCACCAGCGATGTCGTCTCGCTGCTGAGGCAGATCGAGGACACCGGCCGCGACCCCCGTGGACCCGGCTACCAGCGTCCTGGGTTTTCCGCCACCGAACGCGAGCTGCGTGACTGGTTCCTCGCCGAGGCAGACCGCCGCGGTCTCGACACGGAGATCGACGCCAACGGCATCACCTGGGCCTGGGCCACCCCGCCCGGTGACAACGCCGTCGTCACCGGCTCCCATCTCGACTCCGTCCCCGGCGGCGGCGAGTTCGACGGGCCCCTCGGTGTCGCCTCGGCGCTGGCGGCTTTCGACGAGCTCAAGGCCACCGGCGCACTCGAACGGGCCACCCGGCCTCTGGCCCTGGCCGTGTTCCCTGAAGAGGAGGGCTCACGCTTCGGCGTCGCCTGCCTCGGCTCACGACTGCTCACCGGCGCCATCGAGGTCGACCGGGCACTCGGACTCAAGGACGCCGCAGGCGACACCTTCGCCGACGTCGCGACGAGCTATGGCCTCGACCCGGAACGGGTCGGGCGTGACCAGTCTCGGCTGGCCGGTATCGGTTCATTCATCGAACTCCATGTCGAACAGGGCCTCGGCCTGGCGGGCACCGATCAGGCCGTTGCCATCGGCTCCTCGATCATCGGCCACGGCCGCTGGCACTTCGCCTTCACCGGACAGGGCAACCACGCCGGGACGACGCCGATGAGCCACCGCGCCGACCCCGTCGTCACCGCCTCCCGGGTGATCGGGGATGTCCCGACCCTAGCGGCCGCCACTGACACGAGCGCCGTGGCCACCGTGGGACGGACCCTCATCCACCCGGGCGGGACGAACGTCATCGCCTCGGCCATGAGCTTCTGGCTCGACATCCGTCACGCCGACGACGCCGTCGTGACACAGGTGCTCGAGGCCATCAGCCGCCGCGCCCGCGAGCACGCCGCCGACGCCGGCGTCGAGGTGAGCATCTCGCAGGAGTCCTACTCACCGACCACCCACTTCACCGCCGATCTCAACACCCGGCTGACCTCGGTGCTGCCCGAGGCACCCCTGCTGCCCTCGGGTGCCGGACACGATGCCGGCATCCTCGCCGGTCATGTGCCCTCGGCGATGCTCTACGTGCGCAACCCGACCGGCGTCTCCCACGCCCCGGAGGAGGCCTGCGAGGTCGATGACCAGCGAGCCGGAGTCGACGCGCTCGTCGCGGTGCTCGCCCGTGAACTCGGTGTCACGGGAACGCCCGGGCCGACCGGAGAGACAGGGGCGGGCGCATGAGCACCCAGTACTGGTGCGAAACCGCGTGGGTCGATGGAGCCGTGGCTCGCGGGGTGCTGCTGAGCGCCGATGACACCGGCACCCTGACCGCGGTCCAGACCGGAGTCGACGCCGCCCCGGCCACCGCCGAGGTGGTGCCCGGGTTCACCCTGCCCGGCGGAGTGAACGCCCACTCACATGCCTTCCACCGCATCCTGCGCGGACGCACCCACGGCGACGGTGGGACCTTCTGGACCTGGCGCGAGGTCATGTACTCCGTTGCCGCGAAGCTCGACCCCGAATCCTATGAGACCGTGGCCCGCGCCGTGTTCGCGGAGATGCTCGCCGGCGGGTACACCTCGGTGGGGGAGTTCCACTACGTCCACCACGCGCCCGACGGGTCGGCCTATGAACCGGCCCACGCAATGGAACGGGCGCTGGCCCGGGCGGCCGCCTCGGCGGGGATCCGGATCCGACTCCTCGACACCTGCTACCTCACCGGTGCCATCGACGCCGAACTCTCGGATGAGCAGGCCCGCTTCGGTGATGGCACGATCGACGGATTCATCGATCGGCACGCCGGACTGGCAGAGACCTTCGCCGCAGAGTTCCCCGTCAATGCCCCAGGTGAGAGCTTCGTCCACGTGGGTGCGGCCATCCACTCGATCCGTGCCGTGCCCGCCGCGAACCTGCCGCGCTTCGCGGAACTGACCGGCCCCGTGCACGTCCACCTGTCCGAACAGCCCGCGGAGAACGACGCCTGCCGAGCCGCCTACGGCGCGAGTCCCACCGAGGTGCTCGCACGCTCCGGCGTCGTCGACGAACGGCTGTCGGCCGTCCACGCCACACATCTGGATGATGAGGACATCGCGATCCTCGGCGGCTCACGAGCAGCGATCGTCATGTGCCCGTGCACCGAGGCGGACCTCGCCGACGGGATCGGCCCGGCGCGCGAACTCGCCGATGCCGGGGCCGTGATCTCGATCGGCTCCGACCAGCACGTCGTCCTCGACGCCCTGCGTGAGACCCAGAGCCTCGAAGCCGGAGAACGTCTGCGCTCGGGGCAGCGCGGCCGATTCTCCCCGGCCGAACTCATCACCGCACTCACCGAGGGCGGGGCACGCAGCCTCGACCTGCCCGTCGGAGCGCTCGAGGTCGGGAAGGCATGCGACTTCATTGCGCTGCGCACCGACAGCATGCGCACCATCGGCTCACTCGACGAGCAGATCGTCCTCACGGCCACCTCGGCGGATGTGCATCTCACCGTCAGCGGCGGCAGGGTGCGCGTCCGCGATGGCGTGCACGCGCAGCTCGGGGACGTCTCGGACCTCTACGCGAAGGCGTTCGCGGCGCTGGAGATGGAGGGCTGAACCGTGGCTGAGGTTCCCGCACTGCGGCGGGCGATCGCGATTCTGCGGCATCTGGCCGCGTCGAATCGGTCGATCACGGCCGGTGCTCTGGTCAGAGCACTCGAGATACCGCGCTCGAGTGCCTACGACATCCTCGGTGTGCTCGAGGAGCTCGGGCTCGTCGCGCGCACCGAGTCCGGGTACGTGCTCGGTGCCGGTGTGCATGAGCTCGGGGCCTCCTACCTGCGGACGAACCCCCTGCAGAGGCTGGCGCAGCCGATCGTGCGTCAGCTCGCCGAGGATACCGCCACGACCGCTCAGCTCGCCGTCATCCGCGGGTGGGAGACCGAGTACGTGCTCAAGGAGCAGTCGCTGAAGTCTGTCGCGGTCATCACTGCCACCGGGGTGCGCATGCCCAGCTACCTCACGGCGACGGGGCGGGCGATCCTCGCGCAGCTGCCGAAGTCCGAGGTGCTCGCGATGCTCCAGTCCGAGACGGGTTTCGTCACCCGCACGGGCAAGGGGCCGGCCTCGGTGAAGGCGCTCAACGCGATACTCGCCCAGGAGCGACGCACCGGCTGCGCGATCGAACACGGCGAAGTCACACCGGGGATCTCGACGATCGCCGCCCCCGTCTTCGACGTGCTCGGGCGTCCTGTCGCCGCAATCGGGCTGTCCGTGGTCAGCGACACCCTGCCCGAGGACTCCGGTCCGATGGTCGACCAGGTCCAGTCCGCCGCCGCCGAGGTGACCGCCAAGCTGCGGTGAGCCCTGCGGCGGCTGGCGAGCGCCGAGCGGACCCTGCGACGCCCGGCGAGCCTCGAGCGGACCCTGCGGCGCCCGGCTGGCCTTGAGCGCACCCTGCGGCGCCCGGCTGGCGCCGAGCGGGCCACTGAGCGCCGAGCGGACCAGTTGCAACCTGCGCGCTCGCTGCTCAGTGGTCCGCTCGGTGAAGTGGGCCGGCGCTGTCAGGGGCGCAGAACCCGCTTTTCGCGAGCGACCTCCTCGACGATCTGGTCGTCGCTGCGCAGCTCTTTGACAAGGGCGGCGCCGAGGACGACCACGATGACGGTGAACGGGACGGCTGAGAGCATCGCCGCCTGCTGGAGGGCCTGCAGGCCGCCGACGAGGAGCAGTACGATCGCGCAGGCACCGGTGAGGAATCCCCAGGTCGCGATGACCGGGCGGCGCGGTGCGAAGGAGCCGTGCGAGGACAGCGAACTGAGGACGAACGTGTTCGAGTCTGCGGAGGAGACGAAGAACAGGATGACCATGATGATCGTGAAGACCGACGCGAACAGGGACAGCGGAAGCTGCTCGAGGAGGCTGAAGAACGCGGTGTCGAGGTTGTCCTGAGTCGCCTCACCGATCGCGGCGCCGTCGATGTCGAACTTGATCGCCGAACCGCCCATGACGGTGAACCAGACGAAGAACACGGCGCTGGGAACGAGGAGGACACCGGCGACGAATTCGCGGATGGTCCGCCCCTTCGAGATCTTCGCGAGGAAGATGCCGACGAAGGCGCTCCACGACAGCCACCAGGCCATCATGAAGTACGTCCAACCGAGCATCCACTCACTGTCCTCGGCATTCGTCGGGGTCATGAAGCTGAGTTCGAGGAAGTCCCCGGCGAAGGCACCGACGGAACGGACGAACAGGTTGGAGATGAAGCCGCTGGGGCCGGTGATGAAGACGAACAGCCCCAGCAGCGTCGCCATGGTCAGCGTGATCTGGGAGATGTACTTGATGCCCCTGCTCACCCCGGTCAGAGCCGAACCGGTGAAGAGGAGTGTGAGGACGGAGATGACGATGATCTGCAGAGCGATCGTGGCGTCGATGCCGAAGACGGTGTTGAGACCCTCGCCGATCTGAGAGGCGCCGAGACCCAGGGAAGTCGTCGTCCCGAAGAGAGTGGCGATGATGGTGAGGATGTCGATGAAGCTGCCGACCCAACCGTCGACGAGGCGGCCGAGGACTGGCCGCAGCATTGTGGACACGAGTGCCGGTCGGCCCTTGCGGTGGGTGGAGTAGCCGATCGCGAGACCGAAGACGCCGAAGATCGCCCAGGCCTGGAAGCCCCAATCGAGGTAGGAGAACTGCATGGCGCGCACTGCGGCGTCCATGGTCTCCGGTTCGGCCAGCCCGTGGGGCGGAACCATGAAGTGGGACATCGGTTCGGCCACGCCGTAGCTGACGAGGCCGATGCCCATGACGGCAGCGAGGATCATCGCCAGCCAGGTGACAGTGCGATATTCGGGACGGGAGTCGTGTGCGCCCAGCCGCAGGCGACCGAAACGGCTGACGGCGAACCACACGAGCATGACGATCGCGGCGAAGGGCACGACCAGATAGATCCAGCCGAAGCCGGTGGAGACTGCGGTCATCGCCCGAGTCATGATGTCGGCCAGCGCCTCGGGGGCGATCGCCGCCCACAGCACGAAGGCGATGACGAGGCCGACAGCGCACACGAACACCTTCCCGACCCGGTTGGAGGAAGGGTCTGCAAGGGATGCGGTCTCGGCGCCGGCGGGGCCGGAGTCGGATCCGACCCCGCCGGGAGGGGGAGGGTCGTCGAGTCCGCCGGAGGAGGCGGATTCGGTGGAGTGCTCGGACCCGGTCGCGGCGGTGCCTGCAGGATCTGAGGAGGGGGAATTCAGCGTCGTCATCGTGGTCTCCGGGCTCACGGCCGCCTCGATGGCGGGCAGGAGCATGTATTCGGGGGCAGTGGGCGGGATTTCAGCAGATACACAACAGGCCCCGCGAACTGGGACGTTCGTGGGGCCGTGCAGCAGTCGAGTCTAGGCGCTTGTCGCCGAATCACCACATGGATTGGACCCGATGAGGCAGAGTGTGAGGCATCTCGCGGTGGTCAGCGGTGCTGCAGCACGACCGCGACCTCGAGGTGCTTCGTATGCGGGAACATGTCGAAGATCCGCGCCTGAGCCACCTCGTAGCTGGGCATCTGCGCGAGGTCCTTGGCCAGGGACACGGGATTGCAGCTCGAATAGACGATGTGCTCGACGCCGGAGTCCTCGAACGCGGCGGACAGCCGAGCACCGATCCCGCGCCGAGGCGGATTGACGATCACGCAGTCCGGCCGTTTGCCTGCGGTCAAGTTCCGTTCGGCGAACTCCGTGGCATCGCCGGCGAGGAAGCGGGCGTCGATGTCGAGCTCGGCGGCGCTGATCCTCGCCGATTCGATCGCCTGTTCGCTGACCTCGACACCGGTGACCCGGCGGGCCGTTCCGTCCTCGCCGCGCGCGCGTTTCCCCGCGCAGCAGAGCGCGAACCCTCCGACACCGCAGTAGAGGTCCCACAGGCTCTGTGCGCCGACCGCATCCACCCATGCGGTGACCTGGTTGTACAGTCCGATCGCGACTTGGGTATTCGTCTGGAAGAAACTCTGGGGACGCAGATGCAGATCGACCCGGTCGAGGTTCATTCGCAGGGAATCACCGTGGAGCAGCTCCTCGCGGCTGCCTTCGAGCACCGCCTTGTGTTCGGGCAGCAGATTCACCGACACCACTGAAGCCTCCGGCGCGAGCTCGAGCAGACCGGCCCGCCGCGACCGGAGCACATCGAGGCCATGCTGAGTGCGCACGACGAATCGGATCATCAGCTCACCCGATGGCGCCGCCGTGACATGGACGAACTTCAGCTCACCACGACGCGCGGAGACATCATAGGGTTCGAGCCCGGTGGCATCGAGGAAGTCTGCGAGCACCGGGATCACCGCCCGGATCGCCGGCGCCTGGACCCCGCATTCGCGCAGATCGACGCCGTGGAATTCCTGGTCGAGGATGCCCAGAGTGACATGACCGGCCCCACCGCCGACGGCGAGTTTCGCGCGGTTGCGGAAGCCGTCCACCCCACCGGCGAAGGTCGGCAGCCACTCCTGAGGGGCCGCCTCGGCGAGGATCTCCCGGCACCAGGCCTCCTTGTCTGAGATCTGCTTCAGATACGCGGTCTCGATGAGGGCGCAGGACCGGCACTCCCCGCGCTCGAAATATCCGCAGTCCAGGTGCTCGTGATCCGCCGAGGTGGGCGTGAGCGGCAGAGTCGGCATGGACCCATTTTACGGGCTCAGAGGCGAACCCCTCGACGCGAACCCAGGGGCGCGGACTCCTCGACGTGGGTGACTCGAGTCCTCAGCAGGGGAAACGCTCGTGGTCAGTCAGCCGGACCGCCCTCGGCCTCGGAGCTGCGAACACTCAGGGAGACATGTCCCAAAGCCCGCAGCGCTCTCATGAGGCGGTCGAACGCGATCGTGCCGGCCGCCGCTCGCATGACGACGACGTCGCTTGAGACCCGGCCTGCATCAGCGGGGCGCTGCTGGATGAATTCGATATCGCCCCGGGCGACTTCGGTCATCGGCACGGCATAGCGCATGACAGCGTCGATCTCGTCCGGCATCTCCCATGCTGCGAGGGTCTTGAGCGCCTCGTCGAGTGCTCGTCGTGGCACTGAGTCGATGTCGGGCCAGCCCATCTGCGACAACAGCCGACCCACTGTCGGGTGCTCGACATCGTCGGAATCGGTTGCCTCGCCGGTAGTCGGTGTGCCGAGGGCGATCGCTTGGGCTTCTTGGAGTGCTCGGATCTGCGGCACCTGGGGGTCATCGAGCAGTTCGGTGAGCCGACGGATCGCGCTGATGGGGGCATCCGCGACTTCGCGCATGACATGGATCAGCTGCAGTCTCTCGAGATGAACGCGTCCGTAGTCCTGCCGTGTCGCCGTGACGTATTCGCCGGGCGGCAGCAGGCCTTCACGCCGGTAGTACTTGATCGATGCCGCAGAACATCCACTCACACTGGCGAGCTGTTTGAGCAGCATGACACCTCCATCGTCGTCTGGGGGCCGGATAGCAGCCCGAGGCCGAACTATCTTGATGGCGGAAACCTGGATAGTGAAACTATCGTATACCTATGGATGCCTTCACTTTGGTCATCATCGTCCATGCCGTGGCCGCGCTGTACGTAATTCTTCTGGGGCCCGTGCAGATTCTGCGCCGGCGGCGGGATCGCGCCCACCGGCTGCTGGGCGCCAGTTGGGTGGCCGCGATGCTCATCGTCTGCTTCTCGAGCTTCTGGATCTCTCCAGACGGCTTCTCCTGGCTGCACGGTCTGGCGATCTGGACGCTCGTGTGCATGGTCGTTGCGATCGCCGCGATCCGACGTCGAGCGGTGGCCGTTCACCGCGGTTTCATGATCGGCTCCTACCTCGGCACGCTGACGGCCTTCGCCTTCGCCGTGTTGGTGCCCGAAAGGCTGATTCCGCAGCTGCTGCAGAGCGCACCACTGGTCGCGGTCGTCACGGTCACCGCCGTCGCCGCCACGGTCGCGGTGTTCGTCAGGCTCGCAGTACACGGGGCGATCCCTCGACGGACACCGGTGGATCTCGGCTCCGAAGAGCCGTTGACCCACTAGACTGCTCGCCGTAAACTGGCAGTAGCCAAATCGATTTGTCTCACCGGCAGGACCACGCTGCGGGCTATCGCCTGCCACGACGATCTGCAGGGTCGTCGAGGCTCCTGCGGCAACGAAGGATGACATGACTCAGCTGCGCACTCTGCACCAGTCCCCGACCGTGCTCGTCCCCGAGCAGGTGCTCCTTCCCGAAGGCCCGCAGTCAGGGCACGCGGTGCTCATCTCCGGCGGCCGGATTCTCGCTGCCGGCCCCCTCGCCGAGGTGACCGCCCACGCCGAATCGCTCCTCACTCCCACCGACGCCGCCGACCCGAATTCCGGTGCCGAACCTGCTCCCGCACCGACTCGCATCGACCTTCCCGGCCGCCTGCTCATGCCCGGCTTCATCGACGCCCATCACCACCTCACCCAGACCTTCGGCAAGTCCCTCGTCTTCGGCGAACCCTCGGAGATCTTCCAACGCGTGTGGGTGCCGATGGAGTCGAACATGGACGCCGAGGCCATCGACGTCGCCACCCGCCTGGCCGCCTGGGAATCCCTGCGCGGCGGTTTCACTACAGTCGCCGACGCCGGCACCCGCTCAAGCGTCGACGTCTCCGCGATCTCCGACGTCACCTCGGACGTCGGCCTGCGCTGCGTGCTCGGCGTGATCTGCAACGATCTCGGCGGGGGAGTGCGCACGGTGGAGCTCGCCGAGGTGGTCGCCGCCGCCGAAATGCACCTGAACAGGTGGGACGCCGAGTCCCTCATCCACCCCTCCCTGGCCGTGTCGATCCCCGAGGTCGCCTCCGACGAGGCGCTCGCGACGATCACGCAGATGGCCCGGGACGCCGGTGTGCCTTTCCAGACCCACCTCAACGAGCACATCGTCGCCGTCGAACGCTCCCTCATCTCCAGCGGTGAACGCCCGCTGGAGCGCCTTGCCCGCCTCGGCGCGCTCGGGCCCGAACTGCTCGCCGCGCATGCCACGCTGCTCACCCCGCGCGAGATCCGCCTCCTCCGCGACTCCGGCGGCGCGATCGCCTACAACCCGGTCGCGAGTTCGTGGAAGGGCAACGCCGTGGCTCCGGCCCTGCTCATGCACGAACTGGGAATGCGCATCGGGCTCGGCACCGACGGCACCCGCTCGGACGCCTTCCGGCTCCTCGACGCCGCCGAGACCGCGCAGCGGCTGACCGGAGGAATGGACGTCGTCGACTCCTCATCCGGCGGCGGCTGGACCTGGCTCGAACAGGGCCTGCGCGGCGGCGCCGACGCCGTGGGGCTGAGCGGCCAGATCGGTGAGATCGCCCCCGGCGCCCGCGCCGACCTCCTCGTCGTCGACATCGACACCCCCGAATTCGTTCCCTCCTGGGACCTGCCCTGGGAGCTTGTGCGCCTGGCCAACCGCGACCAGATCGAATCCGTCATCGTCGACGGCAGACTCCGACTCGACCGCGGCTGGCCCGTCGACTGGGACGGCTGCGCGTTCCTCGACCGCGCCAAGGAGGTCTCCCGCCGCGTCGTCGCGAACTCGCCGATCACCCGCATCGACCCCAACGCAGCCGAACACCGGGCGCGGTGGATGGCCGAGCGCGGGGCCGCCTCGGCGAGGGGATCTCACGCGGTGGGCGGGGCCGGCACAGCGGACAGGGCCACCTCGGCGGGCGATCGCAGCTGATGTCGATCCTCGCTTTCACGATCGTCGCTGCGGTCGTTCTCATCTCCGCTTTCGTGCAGGGATCGACCGGGATGGGGTTCGCGATGATCCTCGCGCCGGTCGTGACGTTCATCGATCCGAGTCTCATCCCGGTGATGCTGCTCGTGCTGATGATTCCGCTCAACCTCTACGTCGCCGCGCGCGAACGAGCGCACATCGATTGGACGGGCGTGAAGTGGATCAGCGTCGGCCGGTTCGCGGGCACCTTCGCGGGTCTGTGGATCCTCGTCATCGTCAATCTCCACCAGCTCGCGCTGCTCATCGGCTGGTCGACGCTCATCGCAGCGATCATCGCCCTGATCGCGCCGAAGTTCGCGCCGAATCGGCCGGTGCTCGCGACGGTCGGACTCATCACCGGTGTCACCGAGACCTCGACGGGCATCGGCGGGCCGCCCTACGCGCTGGCCTATCAGCACAGGCCCGGGCCGGAGCTGCGGTCGACGGTGGCCGTGTGCTTCCTCGTCGGTGAGATCATCTCGCTCATCGTGCTCGCCCTCAGCGGGCAGGTGTCGGCGGAGACGATGATGACGACCGCGTGGATGCTGCCGTTCCTCGTCGTCGGCTCGTTCCTCTCCCGCTATGTCCACCACCGCCTCGACGGGCCGGTGCTGCGCTACATCGTCCTCGGCTTCGCCATCGTCTCCGGAGCCATCGTCATCGTCCAGGCCTGAGGATGCGAGGGCGAGAGCGCCAGGGGACTTCGAGTAGTGGTCGCAAACGGATACTTGGGCCGAAAATATAGGTCGCAAACGGATACTTTCCGGCGCGAAAAATGTCCGATTGCGACCTATGTTTGGGGATTCGAATCTCGCGCGGGCCGGCAACAGGCAAATCTGCGGGCGCTGGATGCCGTTCGAGTCTCCGGTCGCTGGGTGAATCTGCGGGCGTCTTCGGCTGTCATCTCTGTCACGGCACAGTGAAGTAGGCTGATTCCATGTCCGACTTCCCGCGCACCCACCGCGTCACGATCGCTGATGTGGCGCGTGAGGCCGGTGTGTCACGGACGACCGTCTCGCATGCACTCAGCGGTCAGGGGAAGGTCAACGCCGCCACCCGGGACAAGGTCAAAGAGGTCGCCGAGCGGCTGAACTATCGGCCCAGCGTCCGTGCGCAGAGCCTGCGGTCGGGCAGATCGCAGACACTGGCTCTGCTCTCCTCCATGCCGGCGGCGGTGTCCGCAGGGCCCTCCCAGCTGGGATTCTTCACCGAACTGGCCATGGGGTGTGCGCGGACGGCGCTGCTCGAGGGCTACGTCTTCGTCCTCGCCCCACCCAACGAGGAGACCAATCCCGTCGACCTCCTCGATATCGACGGGGCGATCCTGCTCGAACCGACCCTCGACGATCCCCTCGCCGAGGCGCTGCGCGAGCGGGGCATCCCCTACGTCACGATCGACGGGCCGGGCTCCGGCGACGCGGAGCAGCGGGCCCGCGGGGCTGAGCAGCGGGCCCGCGCGGCGGAGCAGCAGGTCCGCGACACAGAGCAGCGGGTCGGCGGGGCGAGTCGCGGGGGTGCCGCGGGCAGCAAGTGGAGCATCGATCTCCACCATCAGGTGACGGCGCAGCTGCTGCTCGACCACCTCGTCGACCAGGGCGCCCGGCAGCCGGCGCTTCTCGTCAGCCGCAGTCGCCGCGGGGCACAGACGGCCGCCCGCGAAGTGTATGCCGCGACCGCAGAGGCCCGCGGCTTCGCCCCGCTTATCGCCGAGGCGGACGAGACGTCCGGAGAAGACGGTGCCTACGCGGCCACACAGGAACTGCTGGCCGCACACCCTGACATCGACGCCCTCCTCGCCCCCATCGACACCTTCGCCACCGGCGCGGTGAGAGCTGCCGAGGAAGCCGGACGAACCATCGGCGATGACCTGCTCATCGCCACCCGCTACGACGGTCTGCGCGCTCGCACAAGCAGCCCGCCGCTCACCGCAGTGGACCTCGGCCTCGAGGCGATCTCGAAGGCAGCGGTCGAAATGCTGGTCGCGGTCCTCGACGGTCACAGCACGGCAAATGATGAAATGACTGATTCGGTTCCGACCGCCTCGGCGGGTGCGCCCGGACCCAGGCTCGTCGCCCGGGAATCGACCACCGGTCCCAGCTCTTGACCGGGAACTCGACTACCGGTCCTAGCTCATGACCGGGGACTCGACTACCGGTCCTGGCTCATGACCAGGAACTCGACCACCGGACCACGGCTCATTACAAGTGACCAGAGAACCGGCCACCGGTCCGCGACAGTAAGTCGGACTGGCGTCTCGGTGTCAGATCCGAGTCAGATCCGATAGTCGGACGGGCGCTGTTCGAGCGTGCTCGGATCGTCGAGCGGTGTCCGAGACTTCGGGTGGCGGTTGCGCTTGCCGGTGTGGTGGAAGAGCAGATTGAGCAGCACGGAGACGAATGCGGCCATTGCCACACCGCTGCCGAGCAGGGACGCCGCGCTCTGCGGCAGCTGCGCGTACATGCCGGGGATGAGCACGGGCATGAGCCCTGCGGCCAGGCCGACCGTGGCGGTGATGAGGTTGCCGGTCTCGTTGAAGTCGATCTTCGCGAGCATCTGAATGCCGAGGACGGCGATGATGGCGAAGACGACCACGGCGGTTCCGCCGACGACCGCCGAGGGGATCCCGTTGAGAATGCGGGCGATGGGGCTGAAGCCGATGAGGATGAGGAGGCAGCCGGCGATGGCGGTCACGTACCTGCTGCGCACACCCGAAGCGCGGACGATGCCGACGTTCTCGCCGCTGGTGACCATGGCTGGAGTGCCGAAGAGCCCGCCGAGGATGGTGATGATGCCGTCGGAGCGGATGAGACGCGGCACCGCACGGCTGGGTTCGACTTCCTTGCCGACGATCTCACCGTTGATGATCGTCTGGCCCGTCGCCTCGGCCATGGAGGCCAGTGCCCACAGCAGCATCGGGATCGCGGCGATGAGGTCGAACTTCGGCGACCCGAACGGGAAGAGCGTCGGGATCGCGAACAGCGGGCCGTCGGTCTGGCCGGAGAAGTCCGTGGCTCCCATGAAGGCGCCGACGATGGTGCCGCCCACGAGGCCGACGGCCACGGAGAGCTTGCCGAGCATTCCGCGCAGGAACCGGAAACACAGGACCGTGATGCCGATGGTGATGAGCCCGAGCAGCAGATTCTGCGGGTCGCCGAAGTCGGGTGCATCCGCTTCGCCGACGATGAGCTTGCCGGTGATCTGGACGAGGTTGATGCCGATGACGATGACCATGATCCCGATGACCAGCGGTGGGAAGAACTTGAGCACCTTGACGAAGAGCGTCACCGCGAGGATGTAGAAGACACCGGTGAGCAGCACTGCTCCGACCGCGGTCTCGACGTCGGTGCCCTGGGCGATCGTGATGAAGAGGATCGTCGCCGCCCCGCCCGGGAGCATGACGAAGGGCAGTCGGACCCCGATCCTCCACACTCCGACCGACTGCAGGATCGACCCGAGGCCCGAGAAGACGAAGACCGCGGACAGCACCGCCGAGGTGGTTCTCGCATCCAGCCCGAGGGCAGTGGCGATGAGGAAGACCGAGGAGATCGGCGTCGCGACCATGACGAGCACGTGTTGGATGGCGAACGGGATGAGGGTGTGGATCGGCCGGAGCCTGTCGACCGGATGGACAGCGCTGTCCGTGCCGTCAGTTTTGTCAGCATCGGGTGTCGCGGTCATGGCACTGCTCCTCGAGGCACATCGTGATCGGCCTGGAACTCAGTGGCCAAATCGATTTGTTTAATCGTGCATCGTGAGGGAAGCGGTGTCAACAGGAGGCCCGGAATTCGGACAGCTGGCGGTGTCCACGCAGGGGCTGCGCGCCGAAAAACGGGGTGAGCACCGAGGAACGTGTGCGCGCACGTGTGTCTCGGCGCTCACCCCGTTTTTCGGCGGAGACGGGCCGGCGGGGAGGCGGGCCGGGGTGGGAAATGAGCGGCGGGTGCTGAGGGGCGTGGCGGGGAGATGGGTGGCGGGTGCTCAGGGGGATGCGGCGTCAGGCGATGGCGAAGATGAGGGCGATGAACGTGCCGAAGGAGACGAACGGAGCGACCGCCGCCACAGCGATGGCGACAATGCTGACAGTGCGACCCCGGGCAGTGACCGCCGCGGTGATGCCGAGGATGAGGCCGGTGATCCCCAGGCAGGTGCACAGGACCTGCAGTCCGACGAGCACGGCCGCCAAGGTCTGATACCAGTCCGGTGTATCGGTGAAGTAGTAGCCCGACGCGGCCTCAGCGGGGCCGACGGTGGCACCGAGGATCGCCGAGGCGGCCACGCTGAGAACGAGAGCGACGATCGAAAGCGCCATCGCCGCCTTGCCGAGGGCCGGCGACTTCGCCTCAGCCGCTTGCCTGCCGAGTGCGCCGGCTGTGTCGCCGGCTGAGGGGGTGGCCGTACCACTGGCGGAGGACATGCCGGAACCGCCTGCCGAGAACATGCCTGCGCCACCGGCTGAGGTCGTGGCTGAGGATGGGCGTGGTGCTCCGTCGTGGCTGTCGAAACCGGTGCCGGGGGAGGAGTCGATCAGCGAAGGGTGAGGGCCGAGAACCCGAGGCTGCTGTGCGGCGAGCTCATCATCGGTGGGCTGGGGGAATGAGAAGTCCGTCGAGGTCATAACTCGACGCTATCGAGGCCGGGCCGGTGCGACCCATCCTGCTTTCCCGTGCGCAGGGTCGGGAAAACCTCCCTCCTCTGCGCGCGCATCACGGCAGCAGGAACTCCCGGGCACCACGGGCGAGGCCGTGCAGCCGCGCCGGCACGGGCGAGGCCGTGCCGGCGCGCCGGGTTCGCGCGCAGGCCGTTTGCGGATGCTCAGAGTTTCCGGTTGCTCAGAGTTTGCGGGCGACGATGAGGAAGCGCTTCTGTGTGACCTCGATGGGGTCATTCGACTCGGCGAGGCGTTTGAGCACGCCGAGGTGGGGCATGACGGAGAACCCGGGCACATCCCAGGGAATGTAGGCGAGGTATTCGATGACCGCCTCGACGTCGGTGAAGGACATCGTGCCCTGCCACTTCCGTGCGGCTTCGATGTCGAACCCGTGACGTTCGGCTTCGTCGAGGCAGGGCTCGAGCTGCTGGTGGAGATCGCCGACTCCGCCGCCGAAGAAGTCCCGGAACTCCTGCGCCTCCGTACCGTCGACCTGCTGGGTGATGAAGAGTCCGCCCGGGGCGAGCACGCGAGCCACCTCGGCGGTGTCATAGCTTTCGTGCCGGTTCATCACGAGGTCGAACTCGCCGTCGTTCCACGGCATCTCCGGGTGGTGATCGCTGTCGTAGCGGGCGACGTCGACCCCGTAGTCCCGCAGCGCCGAGGCGGCCAGGGGCACGTTCGGCTCCCAGCCCTCGGACGCGGTGATCGTCGGCGAGGCTTCGCCGGGCGGGCGGGCCTCGTCGAGGCGGTCGATGAGTTCGATGAGGCGCTCGCCGCCTCCGGTGCCCATGTCGAGGCAGCTGTTCGCCTCGGCCATCGCGTCGAGGCAGATCTGGTCGAAGTCCCAGGGCGGATCGTCGGCGACGAGCCGTCCCGCGAGCGGGGAGAAGTCCCACCCGGTCATCGACGCCGTTTCGTGGATCCATACCCAGCGTTCGTAGCGTTCGTGGGGAGTTTCGTCGCGCGTGCGACTGCTGTCGGCGTATTCAGGCATGTCCACACTCCTCTGCCGGACGGCTGAGCGCCCCTGTCGGCGCCGGTGCCGTATCTCGACTCTAGGTCAGAACAAGTGGGGTGTGCACGGGTACGCGCCTGCAATTTGCGAATCTCGGCGCCGAGGATGAGGGGATGGCGGCGGAATCCGCCCGAATGTGCGGTGCTTGCCGTCCGCCTGCGCGGCACTCATTCGAGGAAGCAGAAGATGAGGACCGCCGCGCAGGCGAGGAGCATGCCCAGGCAGTTGAGCCAGAAGTCCCGCCCGACGTAGCGCGCCCGCCGATGCGCCGCGACAGCGCAGAGGAAATAGGCGACGAGCCCCGCCGCTGCGGCGGCGCCGAGACCGGGAATCCAGATGCCGGCGACCAGCCCCGCGGCGGCGAGGAACTTCACGATCGCGAGCACCCACCACCAATCGCGTGGGAACCCGACGCCGTCGAGGCAGGCGGCGATCGCCTGGGGCGGTCGGAAGGTCAGCAGTCCGTCGCCGAAGACGACGATCGCGAGGACGACGACCGGCCAGGTGGGGTCGGGCAGCAGAATCATGGCAGGGCCTCGGTGGAATCGTTGATGGACGGCCGGTTCACAGCGGGCTCCGGACGCGAGTATGGAAAGCGATGATGGCCAGGAGCGCATCCGTGGCCTCGGCGAGAGTCATCGTCGTCGCGGCCCACCGGAAGAGTATGCCCAGGTAGGAGTCGTAGAGCGCCGAGGCGCTGGCCCGCGCATGGTCCTCGCTGATCCCGATCGAGGCCAAGGCCCCGCTGAGGCGGTCCTGCAAGTCCGCCGCGAGAGCATTGAATACCTCGGGGTCGCCCTTGACCCGGATCATCGCCGCCGCGTAGTCCCGGGACAGGTCCTCGTGTGCGGCGAAGAATTCGAGGAACGGCAGAAAGAGATCAAGCAGGTGACGCTGCACCGCCGAGGTGGTCCTGGCCCCGCTCACCACCGACGTGCCCGCAGCATCGTGCCCTCCCCGCTTCGACAGACTGACCCGCCGAGGCGGAGGTGCCGTGTACGTCCCGTCCTGCAGTTGGCCGATCCACCGATCGAAGCAGCGGACGAGGATGGCGTCCTTGTCGCCCACGGACATCACCCGGCCGACGGACACCTCGGCGGACTTGGCGATGCCGCGCACGGTTGTGGCCTTGAACCCGTGTTCGAGGAAGAGATCGGCGGCGGCGCCGATGATCCGGTCTTCCGTGCGCCGGCGCTTTGCGGAGCGGAATTGAACATGTTCACCTGACATGGTCGAAGCATAAGTCCTTCCGTGTTCACTTTCCAGGCCGGTGCATCGCTCGCCGGCCGAGCGCCGGGTGCCGTGGGGCGGGTGCTTCCGGCCTCGCGCCGGTCGAGCGCAGCCGAGTGCTGCCGGACTCGCGCCATCGTGGACCCTCATGTTGCCCTCGACGGGAAAGTTTATGTACCTTAACTTCATGAACGTCGATTCCTCTGCCGTCGCACGCACGGGCGGGCACGGCCGGAAGAAACGCGACCGGAAGAAGATCTCCACACTCGCGCTCCTCGGCCCGGCCTTCGTCGCCGCCATCGCCTATGTCGATCCGGGCAATGTCGCCGCCAACCTCACCGCCGGTGCCGAATACGGATACCTGCTCGTGTGGGTGCTCGTGGCCGCGAACCTCATCGCCGTTCTCGTCCAATACCTGTCCTCGAAGCTCGGGCTCGTCTCCGGACGGTCGCTGCCGGGCATCCTCGGCGAACGACTGCGCCGACGCTCACGCCTGGCCTACTGGGGTCAGGCCGAGATCGTCGCCATCGCCACCGACCTCGCCGAAGTCATCGGCGGCGCCATCGCCCTGAAGATCCTCTTCGATCTGCCGCTCCTCCTCGGCGGAGTCATCGTCGGAGTGGTGTCTCTGCTCCTGCTCTCGATCCAATCCACCCGCGGTCAGCGCCCCTTCGAGTTCGTCATCATCGCGTTCCTCGCGATCATCGCCATCGGCTTTCTTGCGGGCCTGTTCGTCGGGGACGTGGATTGGGGGCAGGCCGCAGGTGGAATCGTGCCCAGGCTCGAAGGCACGAACTCCGTGGTGCTCGCCGCGAGCATGCTCGGCGCCACGGTCATGCCCCACGCGATCTACCTTCATTCGGCGCTCTCGGTCGACCGTCACCGCAGGGAAACAACCGCCTCGACCGGGCAGCTGCTGCGCGCGAGCCGCTGGGACGTCGTGGCCTCCCTCGTCGTCGCCGGATCCGTGAACATTGCGATGCTCCTCCTCGCCGCCGCTTCCCTGCGCGGCCAGGCCGGCACCGACACCATCGAGGGTGCGCACGCGGTCGTCACGGCCAACCTCGGCGAGATCGTCGGCCTCTTCTTCGGCATCGGACTGCTTGCTTCGGGATTGGCCTCGAGCGCGGTCGGCTCCTATGCGGGCGCATCGATCATGCAGGGTCTGCTGCGCGTGAACATCCCGATCGTGTGGCAGCGGGCGGTGACGATGATTCCCGCACTCATCATCCTGGGGCTCGGAGTCGACCCGACCTGGGCGCTCGTGCTCAGCCAGGTCGTGCTCAGCCTCGGCATTCCCTTCGCGATGATTCCCCTGGTCAGGCTCACGAGCAGTCGGAAGGTCATGGGCGAATTCGCGAATGCCCGGTGGATCACGAGCATCGCCGTGGTCGCCTCGGCCCTCATCATCGTGCTCAACGTCGTCCTCGTCGTCCTCCTTGCGCTGGGAGTCGATTAGCCCCCACCGAGGTGGTCACCCGGCGGGGGTCACCCCACCGAAGTGGTGAACCGGTGGGATTCGCCCCGCCGAGGCGGCCGGCGAGGGAGAATCACCCCGCCGAGGTGGTGACGCGAAGCCCCTGACCGGCGAAGATTCCGCGGTCGCGGGGGCCGCGGCGCGCATCACACTCGTGCCCGCGTGCGCTGCCGTCGCCGGGTCGCCACGCGCCGGCCGATGAGGCCGTGGCGAGGGGCGAAGAGGTAGACGAGCGCGAAGACCGCGCCCTGCGCCAGCACCACCATCCCGCCGGACGCGGCGTCGAAGTAGTAGCTCGAGTACAGGCCGATGATCGCACACGCGATCGAGATCGCCGGGGCGATGAGCAGCATCCGCTGGAACCGATCCGTGAGCAGGTACGCCGTGGCTCCGGGGACGATGAGCATCGCCACGACGAGGACGACACCGACCGCCTGCAGAGCGACCACCGAGGTCAGAGCGAGCAGGCCGAGCAGTGTGGCGCCGAGGAGCCGCGGGTTGATACCCAAGGCATGAGCATGAGTGGGATCGAAGGCGAAGAGGGTGAAATCGCGGTTCTTGGCCACGAGCACGGTCAGGGTCACCGCGCCGAGCACCGCCACCTGCGCCAGATCCGCGGCCGAGACGCCGAGGAGGTTGCCGAAGATGATGTGGTTGAGATCGACATGGGAGGGGACGACCGAGATGAGGACGAGGCCGAGGGCGAACAGGGAGGTGAAGACGATCCCGATCGCGGCATCCTCTTTGACGCGACTGGTGTCGCGCACCGCCCCGATGAGCCCGACGGCGAGGAACCCGAAGGCCACCGCCCCGAGCGCGAACGGAGCATCGACGACATAGGCGAGCACGACTCCCGGCAGCACGGCATGGGAGACCGCATCGCCCATGAGCGACCAGCCGATGAGCACCAGCCAGCAGGAGAGCACGGCGCACACGACCGAGGCGATGAGAGTCGTGGCCAGGGCGCGGAGCATGAAGTCGAAGCCGAAGGGCTCGAACAGGAACTCGAAGACGGTCATCGCGCTTCCTCCTCGGTGAGTGTGACCTCTGCGGGTGTGGCCTCTGTGGGTGTGGCCTCGGTGGGTGTGATGTCGAGGCCGAAGGCGCGGGCGAGGTTTTCGGGGCGGAGCACCTCGGCGGGGGAGGAGTGGAGGAGGACTCGGCGCATGAGCAGGACCGCCTCATCGGCGAGACCGGGCAGCGCATGCAGATCGTGAGTGGACACGAGCACCGTCGCGCCCGCCTCGGCGAGTTCCTTGAGCAGCCGGGTGATCGTGGCCTCGCTGCGTTTGTCGACCCCGGCGAAGGGCTCGTCGAGGAGCAGGATCGTCGCTTCCTGAGCGAGCCCGCGGGCGACGAAGGCCCGCTTCTTCTGTCCTCCCGAGAGCTGCCCGATCTGGCGATCGGCGTACTCGGTGAGCTCGACGCGCTCCAGGGCATGATCGACGGCCTCACGGTCGGCCCTGCGGCTCAGCCGCAGCGGGCCCATACGACCGTAGCGACCCATCATCACGACATCGCGCACGGACAGCGGGAAGTCCCAATCGACGTCCTCGCTCTGCGGAACATAGCCGAGGACACCGGCCCGTCGTGCCTGCCGCGTGGGGCCGCCGTCGATGCGCACTCGACCGGATTCGGGGTCGATCATGCCCATGATCGTCTTGAACAGGGTCGACTTGCCCGAACCGTTCATCCCGATCAGCCCGCAGATGCGTCCGTGCCCCAGCGACAGGGACGCCCGGTCGAGAGCGAGCGTGTCCCCGTAGTGGACGGTCACCCCGTCGACGCTGATCGCGGGGGTCTCGGTGTGCCCCTGACCGATCGCGGCGCTCATCCTCTGCCCCCGGTCAGGGCCTCGGAGATGACCTGCGCATCGTGGCGGATGAGATCGAGATAGGTGGGGACCGGTCCGTCCGATTCGGACAGCGAGTCGACGTAGAGCGTGCCGCCGAATTCCGCATCGGTGGACTCGACGACCCGGTCCATCGGCGCCGAGGAGACCGTGGACTCGCAGAAGACCGCGGGCACGTCGTTGTCCTTGACGAAGTCGATCGCCGAGGTGATCTGCCCCGGGGTCGCCTGCGCTTCGGCATTGACCGGCCAGATGTACTTCTCGCTCAGTCCGGTGTCCCGAGTCAGGTAGGAGAACGCCCCCTCGCAGGTGACCAGAGCCCGCTGGGATTTCGGCAGCGTCGAGAGTTCGTCGACGAGGTCGTCGTGGACCTCCTGCAGCTGTGCTCCGTAGTCCTCGGCATTGGCGGTGTAGTCATCGGCATGGTCCGGGTCGAGGTCGGCGAAGGCGCGAGCCATGTTCTCGGCGTAGATCTGGACATTGAGCGGGCTCATCCAGGCGTGCGGGTTGGGTTTGCCGGCGTCGGCATCCGCGGTGATCGACAGCTCCTCGACGCCCTCGCTGACGACGGCATGAGGGACGTCGATGTCATCGACGAACTGGGAGAACCACTGCTCGAGGTTGAGCCCGTTGTCGAGCACGAGGTCGGCCTTCGACGCCTTGCGGATGTCACCGGGCGTGGGTTCGTAGCCGTGGATCTCCGCGCCGACCTTCGTGATCGACTCGACCTCGAGATGGTTACCGGCGACGTTGTCCGCAATGTCGGCGAGCACCGTGAAGGTCGTGAGGACGACCGGTTTGGCATCGGCATCCTCGGCGGCCGGGGAGCTGCTGCAGGCGGCGAGCAGGAGCCCGAGGGCCGAAGCGGTGATCGCCGCGGCTCCGCGCGCGATCCGGCGGGAGGCAGGGTGGGCGGAGGGCTGTGGTTTGCGGTGGGGCATGGGGCTCCTGCTTCTGCGTTCGGGACCTCGGAACGAAAGTTAATGTACCTTAACTTTAAGATCGAGTGAGCAGGAACGGCAAATCCCGGAGGGCGCGGCAGGATATCTCGACGGGAGCGCGCCGTGACCGAGGTCGTCAGTCGCGACGCAGATCGGTCGGGGGCAGCAGAGTGCGCGGGTTCGAGCGCACCCACCACGGACGCGGCAATCCGGCGGCAGCGGCGTCCCGGCGTTCGGCGCGGGTGGCATAGCGGTAGGTGAAGACGCGGACGCGGACGAGTTCCGGGGCCGCGCCGGCGAAGGGATCGGGGCCCATGAGACGGCGGATCTGTGCGTCGCCGGAACCGATCTTGGCCAGCAGCTCGGTGAACCAGGTCTGGCGATAATCGCCCAGCGCGGCGAACCACATCAGCCAATCGAGACGCAGATGATACGGCGCAACGACGGGCCCGCGCCGGCACACATCGCCGGGTTTGCCCTTGAACTCGTACTCCCGCCAGCCGACATCGGCCGCGACCGTCGACTCCTCGAACGGCTCTGCGCCTCGGAACGGCTCCCCGTCCTCGAGCGGCTCGCGGCTCTCGGGGGCGTTTCCGCCCTCGGAAACGTTCTCGCCTTCGGGGGAGGTCCAGCCTTCGATGACGATCTCGTTGCGGGTCTCGGTCATCGACCCGAAGGCGCCATAGGCATTGCCGAGGCCGAGCCGATTGAAACTCGCATTCATCAGCTGATGTGAGGAGAAGAGGTTCTTCAGCGCCGGGAGGTTGAGCATGCACTGCCAGATCACGAAGGCGGCGATGAGGATCAGCCACCAAGTGGGCACAGCACCGGATGCGGCCCCGGACGCTGCTGCCCCTGAAGCCTCGGCTGCCGTGGACGGACTTGCCGCCTCGGCGCCGAACATGCCGGTCAGGCCCCAACCCGGCCAGGGACCGCCGACGACCCAGGCGAGGAAGGAATCGCTCATGCCGGCGAAGGCGAGGAGGATCGTCGCCCAATTCAGCCAGGCATAGTTGCCGCTGATGACGAGCGCGAGCTGAGTGAGGATGATCGCGACCGCGGCGAAGGAGGCGATGGGCTGAGGCAGGAACAGCAGCCAGGGGGCGAGGAGCTGGACGATGTGACTGCCCAGGGTCTCGCTGCGATGCCACCACCGGGGCATGAGATGCGCACGCCGGCTGACCGGATTCGGCATCGGCTGGGTCTGATGGTGGTAGTCCATGGCGGTGAGATCACGCCAGGAGCTGTCGCCGCGCATCTTGATCATGCCGGCGCCGAACTCGACTCGGACGACGAACCAGCGGAGGAACAGGATCATCAGCAGGGTCGGGGCCACCTCGTGGGAGCCGAGGAATCCGACGAGGAACCCGGCTTCGAGGAGGAGCGACTCCCATCCGAAGCCGTAGAAGCGCTGGCCGATGCTCACGATCGAGAAGTAGAGGCACCACATGGCGAGGAAGGCCGGAATCGTCGTCCACGCGGGTCCGGCCTGGGGAACTCCGAGCACGACGGATGCGGCGAGGACCATCCCGATGCCGCAGGCGATGCGCAGGCGTCGGTCGGTGTATTCGAAGCGCTTCCACCGGAACAGGGTCGGTGCCTGAGCGGCGGTGGTCAGGGCGATGAACCGCGGGGCCGGGGTCAGTCCCCTTTCGCCGAGGAGCGCGGGGAACTGGTTCCACGCGGACAGGAAGGCGATGAAGAAGAGCGCACCGAATCCGCGCTGCAGCACCTCACGCGCGATCGTGTAGTCATCGGCGGTCAGGATCTGCGTCAGTGTCCCGACGTCCACGGCGCACACCTCCCGGTTCGGTTCGCGGTTCTGATCCGACTATGGTCCGCTCGCCGAGGATGTGCAAGAGTTCGCGGGCCCCTGGGGCCGAGCCGTCCGGCGTCTCAGGGTGTGGTTCGCCCGGTTCGGGCCAGGCGTGTGAGAGCCTCGGCGAATCTCTGCGACTGTGCCGGGTCGCCGCCGAGGAGCCTCATCTCGGCACGGCCGCGGAAATGCGCCGTGGTCACGACTCCGCCGGCGTCGAATGTGCAGCTGCCGCCCATCAGCTGCCCGGGCTGCGCCTGATCGAGGACGACGCTGCGTCCTTGGCCGTTGACGGAGGCGCGCACGACGCGACGGTTCGTGGCGATGAGCATCTGCGGTTCGGGGGTGAGATCGCTGCGGAACTGCAGGAGCAGGGCCTCTCCCGGCTGGAGGACCTCTCCCTGCTGGAGCAGGTCAGTCGGCGGTGCCGCAGTCGCGTGGGGAACGGCGCTGCCCTGTTGAACGGCGCCGGCTCGGGGACCGCCGTTGTCCTGGTGCCGGGGATCGAACCTCTCCCTGCGGCGCTGCTGCCTCGGGCTGAGATGAGGATGCGCTGCGTCGCAGCGGGCGACTCTCACCACCGCCCACAGTCGAGTGCCGAACAGGGCGAGCAGGGACAACGGCAGCGTGATCGTGACGAGTGAGAGGCCGGAGCCGGTGCTCATCTCGGGAATGGGGAACATGAAGACGAAGGTGAGGCCGATGCCGAGGAGGAACATCGTCACGAGCATGATGATGAAGACCGCGGGGTGATCGCGGTTGAACGCCTCGGCGACAGCGGACAGTGTGAAGCCCAGATTGACCGCTGACCAGCAGGCGAAGAAGATGACGAGCGCGGGCAGCGGTGATGCGCTGTAGTCGCCCCAGATCGTGCCCGGGGTGCCTGTGCTCTTGGCGAAGGAATGCCAGATGAAGATCGATGCCGCGGAGAAGAAAGCCCAGATAGGACCGACGGAGAACACCTTGTACCAGGCCTGGCGGATGAAGCCGGTGTACGAATCGGGGGCCCTGGGCACATGATGATCGGGTGCCGGTGCGTCTTTGTCAGAGGAGTCGTCCTCGTTGAAGAAGATGATGGCAATCGTATGGTAGAGCCCGTAGAGCCCGATGCCGACGATCCCGGCGCCCGCGGGATCGAAGTCCCCGACGCGGTGGGCCCGCGGATCGATGCCGGCATTCATGAGGAAGAAGACGATCGTGGTGAAACCGGCGAGACCCACCCCGTAGACCACGTTCGTGCTCATCTTGTGCGTTCTGAACTTCATGCTTCGATTCTTACAGCTCTTTCCTCGGCCATGGCCCGGTTCGTGTTCCAGATCTGAAGGATCCCACCTCGCCGAGGCGGCCGGCCCTCTTTCGGCGGGCCGCCTCGGCGAGGTGGGATCGGGAATGTCGCGGACGGCGGGGTCCGCGCGAATCAGTGCTTGGGTTCCTCCAGCTCCTCGACATCGTTCGGCGAGACCGGGATCGCCGGGATCGAGTCCGTGATCGGCGGGTGCGGCGGCGTGACGACCGACTGGTAGGAGTGCTCGTGCGAATAGGCGAGGAACGACAGGTGCGTCTCGTAGCGGTCGAGGACGTCGTCGATGATCTGCTGAGAGCTCAGCCCCATGAGGTCGTAGCCTTCGGAACCGGTCTGGGTGAAGACCTCGATGCGATAGTAGCGGTCGTCTCCGCGGGGTGCGTTGCGGGCACCGAACGAGGGCACATTCGCCTCGACGGCGGCCGCCTCGTAGCGGAAGTCGCGCTGTTCGCCCATATCGACGTTGAGCGTATTCGAGGTGATCGCCGTGTCTTCGTCCATGGTCTGAAGGTGTTCGACGGAGTAGCCGAGTTCACGGAATTCCGCGGACACGGCTTCCAGGCACGGTCCGACCACCTCGGCGGCGAAGCGCTCGACGGAGGCCTTCGACGGATAGGACCGCAGGGTCGCGAGACGCTGACGCCAGGTCTTCTCCGGGGCCCGACCGCCATGGGCCGCAGTCGTGCGGCGCCGACGAGTCCGGCCCTCACGTTCGGCGCGCTCCATGCGCAGCACCTTCGAGAACGATGCCATGACGAGGTAGGCGATGACCGTGACCGGCAGAGCGAAGATCAGGGTCGCATACTCCATCGTGGTCACACCGCCGGCGACGAGCATGGCGATGGTGAGCACCGCGGTGACGAGGGCCCAGAAGATGCGCAGCCATTTCTGGCCGTCCTCTTCCGGGTTGGGGATCGAGGAGGAGAAGTTCGACATCACCATGGCACCGGAGTTCGCACTCGTGAGGTAGAAGAGCAGCCCCGAGAGTGTGGCCAGTCCGATGAGGAATGTCGCTCCCGGGAACATCTCGAGCAGGTCGTACCAGCCCTGTTCCGGTGAGGCGATGGCCGTCTTCGCGAACTCGCCGTTGCCGGAGAAGACCTCGGACAGGGCCGAGTTGCCGAAGATCGAGACGATGATGAAATCGCAGAGGACCGGTGCGGTGATCGCGGCGATGACGAACTCACGCAGAGTGCGTCCGCGGGAGATGCGGGCGAGGAAGAGCCCGACGAAGGGACCCCAGGCCAGCCAGAACGCCCAGAAGAACAGGGTCCATCCGCCCATCCATTCGGAGCCGCCGTCGACATAGGCGAACGTCGACAGTGTGCGTTCGGGCAGGGTGAAGATGAACCGGCCGACATTCTCGACCATGGCGTTGAGGAGGAACGCGGTCTTTCCCGTGACGAGGATGTAGAGCATCATCGCCGCGCACGACCAGAGGTTGAGTTCGGAGACCAGGCGGATGCCCTTGTCCACGCCCGAAGTGCAGGCGGCGACGGTCATGACCACGGCCACGATGACCAATGCGATCTGCAGTGCGAGTCCCTGCTCGAAGCCGAAGAGAGTGGCGAAGCCGACGTTGAGCAGGACGACGCCGATGCCCATCGAGGTGGCCACACCGAAGACGGTGCCGACGAGGGCGAAGATGTCGATGACGTCACCGGTGGTTCCGCGCACGCGCTTGCCCAGCAGGGGGTAGAGGACGGCGCGGATCGACAGCGGCATTCCCCAGCGGTAGGCGAAGTAGCCCATGGCCATGCCGAGCAGCGAGTACATCGACCAGCCGGCGATGCCGTAGTGGAACATCGTCCACACCACGGCGTCCTGGGCGGCCGCGGCCGACTCCGGGCTGGCATTGACGGGTTCGAGGTATTGGGTGATCGGCCCGGTCACCGAGTAGAAGAGCATATCGATGCCCACACCGGCGGCGAAGAGCATGGCGACCCAGGTGAAGAGGTTGTACTGGGGGCGGGAGTGGTCTGGCCCCAAACGGACCGAACCCTCCTTGGACAGAGCAACCCAGAGGACGAAGCCGATGACGACGGTAACGGTGACGACGTAGAACCAGCCGAGGTTCTCGGCGATCCAGTCGACGGTGGTCTTCATCGTCGACTGGGCTGAGTCCGGCATCATCATCGCCCACACGGAGAAGGCGAGGATGATGAGCGAGGCGACGATGAAGACTCGCCAATTGACGCGGGAACCGCGTTCGTCAGAGAGCTCCTCGGGGCCCCTGCTCATCTCTGTGCTGTCGATCGGTGCACGCTTGGCCGGATCGACACCCCGGCCGGTTCGCGTCGTTCGATCGGTGCCGCCGAACCGTTCTCGTTCGACGATCGGGCGCTTCAACTTCTCTTCGTTCGGATCGTGCACGCATCAGCCTCCGGTAGGAAACGTGGTCTGGCCCGAAAGCGAGCCTGCGCCAGTCTACTGATGGAGGAATTTCTGCCGACCATCACACCCCGTCCGTTCAGGAAACAGGGCGAGTTGTCAGGGGGCCGCGGGGACGGTCGGGGATCAGGCCCGGGATCGGGCAGCCGCCTCGGTGATGGTGTCGACGAATTCGTGCGCCTCGGCCGGGGCGGTCTCCTCGAGCCGCATCGACGATCCGACGTGCAGTTCCACGGTCACGGTCGCACGGTCGCGGAATTCCTCGGCGCGGGCGTGCCCGACCTGCCAGAGTGCAGTTTGGGAGAGCTGGGCGACGTGTCCGGCAGCATCGGTGCGCACCCGCATCAGTCGCCGGTCGGTGAGGATGAGGACGTCAGTGTCGAAGGGCGGGAGGCTGTAGAGCCGCGCGAATTCGATCTCGCCGGGCCGGAACAGCCCGATCGGGACATCCGGTGCGAGGTTCGGCCGATCGGCGGGGCTGCGTCGTGGAGAGCGCGGTGCCGGTCGATCAGCAGCAGAGCGGTGTGCACTCGAGGTTCGGCGGGCTTCTGCCCGCTTGCTGAGCGCGAGGAACGGGGCGCGGATGAATGCGAGAAATCGGACGCCGGCGGGTGCGGCGGCGGGTGGGCCGGATCGGGTGGGGACGGCGTCGTCGGTCGGGGGCACCGGATCGGAAGGGGAGGTCATGTCTGTGATTCTGGCAGGGCCGCCTCGGCGAAGGAGCGGTCAGCAGGTAATTGTTTCGCAACATCCGTGTCGGTTTGTCCATGGGATACTGGACGTATGCGTGCAGGTGAAGTCTCCGAGGTCAGTCAGGACTACCTCAAGGCCATCTGGTCGGCCCAGGAATGGGGCGGGGACCCGATGACGGCCACCGAGCTTGCGAACCGATTCGGAACGACGAAGGCCAATGTCACCGAGGTGCTCAAACGGCTCGACGAGCTCGGCCTCATCACTCGCGTGCCCTACCGCCCGCCGGTGCTCACCGAGGAGGGCAAGGCGATCGCCCTGTCGATGGTGCGCCGGCACCGGCTCATCGAGACGTTTCTCGTGAAGTCGCTCGGCTACGGCTGGGACGAGGTCCACGACGAGGCCGAGATCCTCGAGCATGCCGCCTCCGATCGGCTCATCGACCGCATCGACGCGTTCCTCGGCCACCCGACGTCCGACCCGCACGGCGATCCCATCCCGGGTGCCGACGGTGCCGTCGATTCCCATACTCCGACCCTCCTCGCCGAGGCGGCCGCCGGGTCCTATGCGGTGCTGAGGGTCTCCGACGCCGATCCGCAGATCTTGGGCAAGCTCGCCGAGGCGGGGGTGCTTCCCGACGTCGCACTCGACGTCGTTGACCGCACCGATGACGCGGTGACCGTGGACATCGGAGGGAAGCGGGAGACGATCGCTGCCGCGCTCGCCGTGGCCGTGTATCTGCGCACAGCCGGTTGATCCGAAGCGGGATTCCCGACTGATTCCGTTGATAACATCTGTTGTATGGGAAAGAGCTTCGGTCCCGGGAATGACCCCGACCTCGACATCGTTCGCTCAGCTGATGCTTCCGGCTCTGATCTGCAGAGGATCGCGGCGACCCGACCCGACCTGCTCGCTGACATCGCTGCCCATCCGAATGCCTATCCGGATCTGCTCGACTGGCTTGCCACTCATCAGGATCCGGCAGTCCAGGAAGCGCTCGCTCGACGAGGCTGGACTTCGGGCCAGCATCAGAACCCAGCACAATACCCCACCTACAACTATGGATCTGCTGCACAGGCGGGTGCTTCGCCTTCGCCGCAGACGGGGAGTCGCAGCAATCGGAAATGGATGTTGGGAATCGGCGCGGGACTTGTCCTCGTCCTCGCTGTGGCCGGCGGATTCTTCGGCGCACGATTCTTTTCTGGCTCTGACTTCGACAAAGCGCCCAATCAGAAGGTCGCCGTCGACCTCGCCGACGTCGGCCGCAATGCGCAGCTGACTCGGTTGCAGCCAGGCGATGACGCCGATGCTGACCAGCAGCTCGTCAACGTCGTCGGTCCTCGACAGTCGGTGATCATGGCCCTCCACGAGGAGACTCTGCAGCCGATGTGGATGGCCCCGGTCCCGCACACCGGTGTGAAGGAACCGGAACCCGAAGACGTCATCGATGACGGTGGAGCGGATGATTCTGCCGATGATGATTCGAAGAAGTCCGGTCCGAAGCTTGAGGGCACTCCAGTGGACTGCCAGTGGACGGCAGACTCTTTGACCTGCGGGGATCGCACAATTCGGTTGAAGGACGGAGAAGTCACCCTCAGCCCGGGTGACGACGCGAAGGGTTCGAAGTCAGACGGATCGACAGGCGGATCGTCAGGAGGCACGGAGGACGGCGGCACAGACCCCGCCGAGGTGGAAGACCCGGCTTCGGAGGCCGTGCCGATCACCGTCAATGACGACGGAAGCCTCAGCTCACCGTCTGGCGGCAAGTATTCCGACGTCAGCGTCGATACCGAGGCGACAGTGCGGAAGGTCGGCGCCGGCGAAGACGGACCGTGGGTGGTCTCGGACGGTCAGGTGGTCGTCGCAGTCGATGCCGACTCGGTGCTGTGGAAATCCGAACTGGGCGAGGAGGCGGCGACGGCATCTGGCCTCGGCGAGCCTCGCCTGCGACCTAACTGGACGATTGAGGACGAAGTGCTCGTCATCGCCGACGACGCCGGTGTGCACGGTCTCGCCGTTGACTCGGGTCAGGAACTGTGGCGCGTCGACGTCGAACTCGACAGCTTCACTGTCTCCGGTGACCGTCTGATGGTCATGTCCGAGGGTGTTCTCGAGGTCTTCGACTTCACCGATTCGAGCGACGTCGACACCGTCAAGGCCGACCCGGGTTTTGACGGCGGCTCCGATGGCGGCGCGATTGCGAAGTTCCCCGGCCGAGACGCATTCCTGAACCGGAAGCTGTCGGCGCCGCCGGCCTGCGCGGAATTCGGTCTCGCCTATGACGACTATTATCTTGGCGACGGCCCACTGGATCCGAAGCCCGAGCACGAGGTGGAATTCACTGACGGTGAGGCCAGCGGCGACGACGGCCGCTATTCCGGTATCTCCATGGAGAAGTTCACGACGTCTCGCATGGGTGACAAGGCCGTGACCGCCGTCGAATTCAGCTGCAACGGCGGCGGCTCCTATATCTACCCGTCGATCGGGATCTACGATCAGGATCTCAATCTGCTCGACTCCATCGAGCTCTGGGACGACGTCGACGATCGCGGCAACTCGGCCGATATCTCCGGATATATGCCCAAGCCGTACTTCAATGCGGTCAGCCCGCTGGGGCAGTATCTGGGGATCAGCGTCGGCGGCATCGGCGTCTACGGTGACGATGGATGCACCGCATGCCAGAAGTCCGCGAACGCCGATGTCCTCTACCGCTGGGACGGGAAGTCCTTCGCCCATCAGGACACCGTCTACCACGTGCCTTCCGGTGACATTCGTACGCCGGCTGTGGAACAGGTGCAGAAGTTCGCCGAGGCGGTCGCCGCCGGAGACGACGCAGAAGCGAAACGTTCGGCGACCCCCGAAATGATGTCATCACTCGATGACATCCTCGGTGATGGTCAGACGTCGAACCCGCCGACCGTCCGATCCGAGCATTTCCCCAAAGGTGTGAAGGTCGACCATTGCGAGCTCATCCAGCCGTATGAAGAGGGTGAATTCAGTGGTGGCGAGTACTTTTTCACCAACGGCAAGTCGATGTCGTATCTGTCGGCTCGGGATGAGATCCGGCCAGGTGACACAGTCTGCGGCGTGACAACGCCGGGGACGGGAAGCGACGATCAGTATTACTTCTACCTGCTCCTAAGAGGGACCCCGGATGGCAGCGTCACCGTCTACGAGGCGGGCCGGCAGTTCGGCTGAGCCGACAGGCCGTGCCGGTTGGGTTGGGCGAGGTCGGGAGATTTCGCCTCAGTCGCTGGTACGTGGGCGCGGAAACTTCGGTTCGGCGCGCAGCAGAGTCAGGGCCGTGGCCGTTCGGGCATCGAACCCGTCGGTGAGGAAGAGCTTCGGCCAGTCGCACCACAGCTCGGATTCATACGGGGTGCCGGGCACGTAGGTCTTGAACGTCGCCTGGCGGTGTCCCGGATGGGATCGGAATGACGCTTTCGGGATGGTGCGCAGGCTTTCGTGGAGTGCTTGATAGAGCACCGGGTTGAAGCCGTCGGCGCGAGCGGAGTCAGCGGTGCGCACCCAACCGGGCCCGGCGACCGGGATTCCGCGATCGATCGCTGAGTTCATCTGAGCCTTGATGCCGGCGCGCTGCGGGTCGGGGGAGTGGCGGAGGAGGACCTTCGACCAATGCAGTGCCTCGGCGGGGTCGAAGCCCGGCCACTGTTCGGCGGCCCTGCGGCGTTTGTCGGAGTCGTTGAAGTCTGCGGACATGGCGAACCGTCCTTCTCGGGCGTATGGGCCCGGATCGAAGCTTGCCCGAGCGGTCGGCGCGGGCCCGTTCTTCCCCTGGGGCACCCGGTCGATGACGGGTTGCCGTGTGGCCGGCCAGGTACCGAAGGCCACAACTCGCGAACGTGATTTCAGTGTAGTCGGAGGGCGGGGTGACACAGGTCAGCGGAGGCTGAGCCCGATCTGCGGCTGTGCAGGGTCTCCTCCGCTCTTACTGGCCGAAGAGCCACCGAGAGAGCTCGCCGTTGGACGATATCGTCACCAGCCAGGGAAATCCGATGATGATTGCGACGAAGAGCACGGTCGACCCGATCGACGACCAGGCGGAGCGGGCATTGAGCGCTTCGAACTTCGACGCCCGAACGATGACTCTGTGTTTTGTCGTCGCTCCGTGCTGAAAACCGAGATACGAGCTCCACGCGAAAGCCGTCGATACTGCTGACCATGCCCAAATCAGCGCGAAGATCATGGCAACGAGTGCAAAGACGCCGACCAGCGCCAACTGTGCGTCTGAGAAGAACATCTTGAAGGCAGGGACAACCGTCCTCGAACCGACCCAAGGTGCGGCGCCCTCGCTGAGTGCTGCCGGTTCCGTCAGGGATTCCAACTGAGTTCTCACATCGGCCATAGAGTATCCGCCCCATGTTCTGCCCACCGTCAACCACGATGCTGTAAGCAGAAGCACGATGGCACTGAGGATCCGTATGCATGCAGCCAGCGACTGGACCGCGAACAGCTCGGCTTTGTACGTACGGAAGATGAGGGCGATGAGAATCACTGTCAAGGCGATACTGACTCCAACAGCGAATCCGACGGCCACTTCGTACCCACGGCTGTAGACCGCTATGAGAGTGATCATGACGAGACCGATCAGCACGGCCCGCACACGTTCGTCTGGAGCGGACTGTGTCGTACCGGTCGACTTCGCCGATGACTCGATGTTCTGATGAATCGTCTGGTGGGTCGTCATGACTACATTGTTCTGAGTCGGGTTGATCGGGCCAGTGCTGTTGGGGGCGTAGACCTGCTGACCATTTTTGTTCTGCACCGACGTGCGGCTGCCTCCCGTCCATAGCGAAGGGCGGGTCCCGATCGGGATGGCCGCGACGATGAGGGCGCCGAGAACTGCTGAAATGGTGCTGATGGCGATGTCCGACAATGCGGTGAGCATATCGATCCCTTTCTTGTGCATGGCCGGCGACCTCGGCCGGCGGCCATTTTGATTAGTCAGTGATCAGTCGGTCGTCAGACTCCACTTGCCATCGGCATTGACGGTGAGGAGCGATGGACCTGCCGACAGGGGGACAGTGCCTTCGTACGCGCCGATCTCGTTGATGAGCAGCCCCATGGAGAATTCGTCGGTGTCTTCATAGACGACGAAGTTCGAGTCGCCGTTATAGGTGGCTGTCAGCTGAGTCGGCGGCCCGGTGTAGAGGAATGCGGCGTCTCCTGTGCCGGTCGGTTCGAGTTCGGGCGCTGCGGAGATCGGTTCGATCGTGATGTTCCAATTGCCGTCGGAAGTGACCTTGAGAGAGGAGGCCTCTCCGAAGGAGTTGATTCCATAGGCCGTTGCGCCTTCGTAGGTACCGATTTCATTGACCAGGAGGTCTCCGGTCGACTGATTCGAGTCGTCGAGGACATCGATGACGAAGTTGCCGCTGCCCGTATTGTTCGCAGTGACGAGCCCCGCGGTCGCGCCGGAAGGAAGCGTGATGATCGAGTCGCCAGTTCCGTCTTCGCTGACGGTGCTGAATGCTCCGTACTTCTCGTCTGCCCATGAGGCGTCGACCTCGTCTGCCGTGGGGTCCTCGACCGCCGGCTCTGCGGTTTCAGGCGCCTCTTGCGCAAGTGCCTCCTGCGCCGGCGTGTCCTTATCGGGCGACGTCTCCTCGGACTGCTGGTCTTCCGCGACGGCCGGTCCGGAGACGTCTTCGGTGCCGCTGGTGCCGGCAATGCTGCTCCCGATGATGCCGACTGCAACGAAGCCGGCAGTGACCGCGAACGCCACAGTGCGATGCTGCCGGTATCCCGACAGTGGTCTCTTGGACTTGTCAGTCGCCTTGCCGGCGAGGACGACGATGACGTCGACCAGCCACCAGATGCCGAATCCGGCGAGCGTCATCAGTTTGAGAATGCCGGTGCCGACCTTGCCGAGGTAGAAGCGGTCGACTCCGAAGAAGCCGAGGAACCACGCAAAGAGCCAGGTCAGGACGAAGCTTTTGTCTGATTCCGGCGGCAGGTTGTTGTACGAAGTGGCGAATCGGGTGGTCTGTTCGTGCGGGTTGTGGGACATGATTCTCCTTGGGTGTGTATAGCGGTGTGATGTGAATGGCGGTGATGGGCGGTTGGGGCGCCTCGGCTGGCTGTGCGCGATGCGCCGATCGGTGAGCGGCGTGCAGGCCACCGACCGGCGGCGGGCAGCGAGCAGTCAGGTGGACTGTTCGCGAAGGGTCACGAATCCGGGACGTACTCGAAGATCGCACCGAGTCCGTCATCGGGGTGGTAGTTCCACGACACTGAGAACGAATCCCAATCCGCGGTCTGTGTTCCGTCGAGCGCCCGTGTCTGCCCCATCCGGGAGCTCACAGAGTCGGGCATGCCCAAGGCGTCGCCAAGGCAGTACACGTCGGCAAGATCTGGGCCGAAGTACATCCCGGCACCGTCGAAGTCGACGCTCAACCTGTCGGCGCTCAGTGTCGCTCCATCGACCGAGCCGAGCGAGCATGTCTCGTAGCCGTCGGCCATGAGCTCTGCCCGAGCCGCCTGCGCGTCGGCTTCGGCAAGAGAACTGATCCCGACGATTCCCCCGACCGTTCCGACTCCGAGGAGCAGCCCGATCACCAGACCGCCGAGCCCGAACCAGATGTGCTTCGTGGACCGCTGCGGTGTCAGGGGCAACGGGGAGGATGGGGCACTGTAGGGCTGTTGGTGTTGATGTCCGCCGTCGTGGTGAGGGGGCGGATGTGGGAACGAGTTCATTCGGGGCCGTCCTATCGCTGGTCGGGGTGCATTGGCCGGCATGGTTCGGCCGGTCGTTGAGAACTCAGTTCACGACATCCGCATAGAATTGAGCAACGAATACGCCGTTAAGGGGGCTTAACGGTGAATGCATTTAACTCCTTGTGCAGGGTCGCTTAGGATCGGGGCACAACGGAAAACGCGAGTGCAACGGGAGGCACAATGAGCGACGCATTGATGTCGATGCAGGACATTGCCGACTTGGCAGGTGTCTCCCGGCCGGCAGTGTCCCAATGGCGCAGACGCACCACGGTCAGAGGTCGCGAAATCCCCTTCCCGGAGGGAACCGAGGGTCCGGACGGGCGTGAACTCTTCCATGTCGAGGCTGTCGTCGAATGGCTGCGGCGCACGGGTCGCGGCAACAATGCGGAGTTCGTCGAAGATGCTCCGGCCGCCGGCATTCCCACTGGGGTGTCGATCGACCACGCGCTGGTTCTTCTGTGTCTGAGGGACAATGCCGAGGACGATCTCAACAATCTCGGTGAGTCGATGCTCGTCGAGATCGCCGCCTCCCTTGACCCTGCTGATCGATTTCTCCTCAGTGAGGTCATCGACACCGAGTTCGCCGCTGCCGCTCTGGACTACGTCGACGACCTCTATGCCGCGTCGTTCGGTGCCGCTGATGCCCTGGACCGGTTGGAAACGGGGCGATTGAGCCGGAGGCAGGAACGACGAGGTTTCGATCCCGGACTCGTGGATGTCATCGCCTCAGTCGTCGAGGGAGTAGTCGCTGACGGCGAGACCGCATCCGATGGACGGGGATCCTCGGCGGCGGGGGAGCTCGTCCTCGAGTGCGAGGACGTTGACCTCCTCGCCGTGGCGGAAACGGTGGACGGCTTGGCCTCGCATGTGACCGCCGACTCTCCCCACATCCGTGACCTGCGAAAGAGGGCGCTCCTGCGGGGGTGGCTCGCCCTCGACTCCGAACGACCGACGGTGTCAGTCGTCGCCGTCTACGGCTTGGAGAGCGCAGAGGTGCTCGAAAGACTCGATCGGGTGATTCTCGATCTCAACCCCAATGAGTACGCGATCGTCGCCGGTCCTGCCGACCTGCTCTGCGGGAGACTGGACGGCACGTCCGAGCAGCGTCGTTCGGAATCACTGCGAAGCAGCCGTTCTGCGAACCACGGACCTCTCGTCTGTGCGCTGCGTCTGCCTCGCGGTCTGTGGAAACACGCTCCGCGACAGAGCAGCGGACTGTGGCTGCTCAAAGGAGGTGCCACTCTCGACCACCCGTGGGTGGCCGATCTCAGCGAAGCCCCGGTCGACCGGTCTGATCTGTCGGCCGATGTGGCCGGAGTGCTGGCCGCCGGAACCGTGCCGAACGAGCTGCCTGCTCGCGCGTTCCGCTATGTCAGGTCGCGTGATATTCGGTCGATCCTCGGCGGCGAGGCCGTTGTTCCGACCGGTACCCGAGCGGTGAGCTTCGCAACCGGGCAGCAGGACTTCATCGACGACGTGCGCGTCGCTTCGATCGAAACCGCCGAGGCGACCGAGGTCTTCGACATCTATGTCACTGACCGCCCCGCCTCGCTGGTGGTGGGATCGACTTCGCTCGGCACGATGATCGACAATGGAACGCTCACTCGTCACAGCGGCAGTCGGATCGACGAATCGCTGGCGGAGGACACCGGTGCGGTGTCGGTCGTCGATGCCAGGAGCGGTGGCGAAGTGTTCCGAATTGATGCCTTCGTTGCCGAGAGCTCGCTGCGTCGCAGTATGAGGACACAACCGGGGGACGTCGTCTTCTGCTCGAATCCGCCGACCGCGTGGGTTGATGACCGGGGTGGCTCGCTGGTGGTCTCGCCGAACAAGATCCTGCGGCGGGCCGATGGCACCCCGATCGGTTCGCACACCTTGTCCACGGTCATCAACGATGCGCAGTCGAAGGAGTACACGAACTGGCAGATTCCCCGCATTCCTGCCGACCAGGTCGACGCGGTCGAAGACGCGATGCGGAGATTAGCCGGATATCGACAACAATTGCAGGTGAAGGAACGTGCCGCGAAGACGCTGGGGCATTCGCTCTTGAGCGGTGTCGCGGCCGGGACGATGGAACTGATGGGCAGCAGCCTCGAGCCGCAGCCATCACAAGGAAGGTGACATGGCCACGAAGAAGAACGCCGTCGAACAGCCGACGACGATGAGCGAACTCAAAGCGACTCTGTGGAAGGCGGCCGACCGCCTGCGGGGCTCGCTGAGCGCGAGTCAGTACAAGGACGTGATTCTCGGTCTCGTCTTCCTCAAATACGTCTCGGACGCATTCGAGGAGGAACAGTCGGTGCTGCGGTCCGACTATGAAGAGCAAGGCATCGACGAGGAAGACATCGCCGAGCTGCTCCAGGACCCGGATACCTATGTCGGCGAGGGCATCTTCCTCGTTCCCTCTGCCGCGCGGTGGGATTTCCTGGCTGAGAATGCCAAAGGGCAGGCGCCCTCAGGGGCCGAAGCCGGCAGGACCATCGGTGCTCTCATCGATGAGGCGATGGATCAGCTGATGAAGGCCAACCCGTCCCTGCGGGGAACCTTGCCGCGCCTGTACAACAAGGACAATCTCGATCAGCGTCGTCTGGGTGAGCTCGTCGATCTCTTCAGCAGCACGCGCTTCTCCCGGCAGGGAGAGTTCCGGGCACGTGACCTCATGGGGGAGGTCTATGAGTATTTCCTCGGCGAGTTCGCCCGTGCGGAGGGCAAGCGGGGCGGCGAGTTCTTCACCCCGCGACCGGTGGTGCGCACGATGGTCGAGATCCTCGAACCGTTCAAGGGGCGGGTCTACGATCCGTGCTGCGGTTCGGGCGGCATGTTCGTCCAGTCGGAGAAGTTCATTGAAGACCATAACGGCGATCCACGAGACATCGCGGTCTACGGTCAGGAATCCATCGAGGAGACCTGGCGGATGGCGAAGATGAACCTCGCCATCAACGGGATCGAGGTCCAGGGTCTCGGCGAGAAGTGGGGAGACACCTTCGCCCGCGACATCCACGCCGATACCCCGATGGACTATGTTCTTGCCAATCCGCCGTTCAACCTCAAGGTGTGGGCACGCAGTGAGGAGGACCCGCGGTGGACCTTCGGCGTCCCGCCGGAGAAGAACGCGAACTACGGCTGGATTCAGCACATCCTGTCCAAGCTCACCGACGACGGCAAGGCCGGCGTGGTCATGGCGAACGGGTCGATGTCGTCGAACACCGGCGGTGAGGGCGATATCCGTGCTCGGATCGTCGAGGCCGACCTGGTCTCGTGCATGCTCGCGCTGCCGACTCAGCTGTTCCGCTCGACCGGTATTCCTGTGTGCGTGTGGTTCTTCGCGAAGAAGAAGGGAGCCCGGGCCGGCGAGGTGCTTTTCATCGATGCGCGCGAAATGGGGCACATGATCTCCCGTGCCGAGCGTTCGCTGTCCGATGAGGACATCGCCGAGATCGCGGGTACGTTCCATGCGTGGATCGGCTCTGAATCCGCCGAGGCGGCCGGACGAGAGTACGAAGATGTACCCGGATTCTGTCGGACAGTGCCGTTGGCCGAGATCAAGGAAGGCGGATATGCGCTGACCCCGGGCCGTTATGTCGGGTCGGCGCCCGAGCCGGAAGATCTGGAGCCGATCGACGAGAAGATCGCGAGACTGAAGGGGGAGCTGATCGACGCTTTCGATGAGTCGGCGAGGTTGGAAACGGTCGTCCGCGAGCAGCTGGAGCGTCTGGGATGAAATCAGTGTTGTTCAGTGAACTCTTCGAACGTCCGTTGCGAAATGGAATTACTGTTGCGTCGAGAGACCGTGGAGTTGGAATGCGGATGATCGGCATGAAGCAAATCTTCGGAACAGACAGAATTAGGGCGTCTGTGGGAGAACTCGTTCCTGAGGACAGAGTCGATCGCACGAAAGATGTGCTTCAACACGGAGACTTGCTTTTCGCCCGTCAGTCATTGACTTTCGAGGGTGCGGGGAAATGTTCAATTTTCGAATCGTCCGATGAAGATTGCACTTGGGAAAGCCACTTGATACGGGCCCAGCTTGACCCAAGGCTCGCGAATCCTCTCTTCTTTTACTACTACTTCGCATCTGACATGGGTAGACGGAATATGTCGACCATCATTACTCAAGTCGCAGCTGCGGGAGTAAAAGGAACCGATCTGTCTAAACTGTTAGTGCCCCTTCCTCCGTTGAATGTGCAAGCTGGAGTTGCTGAAGTCCTCGGCGCCCTCGACGACAAAATCGCCGCCAATGAGCGACTGTCCGGTGCGGTGCAAGATCTGTTGCAAGAACGCTTCGCATTACTGAGGCTGGATGGCTTCACGGGGGACGGCTCGTTCTTGACCGTCAGCGACCTATTCGACGTGAATCCTCGAACCTCTCAAAAACTGGCTGGTCAGGCTCCATATCTTGGCATGAAGGACCTTCCTGACTCTTCCATGACTGTGGGCTCGTGGTCCACTCGCGAAGCAAAGAGCGGTGCACGGTTCATTAACGGCGATGTGCTGCTTGCGCGCATTACTCCTTGCTTGGAGAACGGCAAAGCTGGCTACGTAGATTTCCTCGAGAATACGGAAGTCGGTGTTGGTTCGACTGAGTTCATCGTCTTCCGTGCTAGGTCGCCATTGCTTTCAGCGGTCCCGTTCTTTTTGACGAAGAGTGAGCGCTTTCGCGATTTTGCGATCAAGCACATGCAGGGGACCAGTGGTCGGCAGAGGCTTGCGGCTGCAGACGTTGCGGATTACCGGCTGGCCAAGGTGGACGACGAGAGTCTAAATCGCTTCGGAGAGCTGTCAATGAGCTTGCTTAAGCGTGTAAAGACGGCTGTGTCTGAGTCTCGGGCTCTCGCTCGCACTCGCGACGAACTTCTCCCGCTGCTGATGAACGGAAAGATCACGGTCAAGGATGCGGAGGCGGTAGTGAGCGACGCGGTCTGAGCCAGTCGAACCTGCATTCGTCTGAACAGCCGGCTTCGGAGCCGGGAGCGCCCACTTGGACAGCTACTTCGACAACTCTTTCACTGAATTGAAAAGGTGGTAAGGTTTCCGAAAAGGAGGGAAGGTCGGTGAAAAGGTGCAAGACGCTGAACTGACTGCAGCCGTGCATCGCCTCCGGACGCTCGGGGTCGAGCCGGCCGATGTCGAGGTCAAGGCCTCGGTCGGAAAGCTTCCGAAGACGGTTCCGGAGACCTTGAGCGCTTTTGCCAACGGCCAGGGCGGAACTGTCCTGCTCGGCATCGACGAGTCGGCCGACTTCACCGCAGCTGACGGCTTCGACGCCGCAGCGATACGTGATGCTCTCGCCGGTGCGTGCGCTGACAAGCTGACACCTCCGATTCGCGATGAAGTCGAAGTCCTCGAATTCGAGGGCTCCGCCGTTGTCCGCATTGTTGTTTCCGAAGCACTGCCCAAGGACAAACCCTGTCACCTCACAGACCGTGGCGCGCACCAGGGCTCTTTCATCCGCAGCGGGGACGGTGATCGGAAGCTGACCGGTTATGAGGTCACCCAGCTGCTGACGAATACAATTCAGCAGACTCACGACCGCGAACCGGTCGCGGAGGCAAGCAGAGAGCACCTTGATGACGAGCTCTGCACCGAACTCGTCAAGAGGGCTACAGAGCGCACTCCGCGTGCGTTCAAAGGTCAGAATGAGGACGAAGTACTGACAGGACTGGGGGTTCTCACGACCGCCGGCGGAGAGACTCGCCCCACCTTGGCAGGACTGCTGACTGTCGGAAAATACCCTCAGCAGTTCTTCCCTCAGCTGTTCATCTCGTTCGTAGTCTTTCCTGGACGTGATCGAGCGAGCCTGGGGCCGTCCGGGGAACGCTTCTACGACAACCTCAGCCTGGACGGCCCGATTCCCGATCAGCTTGACGCGGCTATAGACGCAATGCGCAAACACATGAGCCGAGCCGCGATCATTCACGGAATCGGACGTGAAGACCGCTATGACTACCCGATCGAAGCTCTGCGTGAGGTCTTCGCCAATGCCCTGCTCCATCGCGACTACAGTCCGGAATCCCGGGGGACCCAGATTCAGATTGAACTGTTCCCGGATCGACTGGAAGTCCGGAGCCCCGGAGGACTGTACGGGGAAGTGGCGGCAGAATCGCTGGGCACTGACGAAGGCGGCTCGACTTCCCGTAATGCCACTTTGGCGAAGCTCCTGTCCGATATGCCCGTGATCGGGGAGAAGGAGACCATCGTTGAAAACCGCGGAACCGGTCTGGTCAGAGTGACAGCGGCACTCAGAGCGGTCGGAATGTCTCCGCCCGAGTTCGACGTTTCACCAGGCCACCTCACAGTGACGATGCAGAGGACGGCACTGTTGTCGACACAGACGATGGACCGGATCAACCGACTGGGTCTTGCCGGGCTGTCGGACACTCATCATCTGGCGATCGCGATGATGATCAATGCCGGACGAACTAACGTCGCCATGCTCAAAGGCTGGAGCGTGCCCGGTGACGAAGCCCGAGCCGTCCTCAAAGACCTTATTGATCGACGAATAGCCGAAATCAAGGGCGGCAGACGATACGCCAGCTACCACCTTGTGCCCGGCGAACCGACCATGGCTGCTGCGATACCTTCACAAACGCAGTCTCGTCAGCCCGGGATCGATGGGCAACTCGATGCCGTGGTGCAGGCTCTTGGTGCAGGCCATGCGCTGACAAGTGAGATCGCATCGCAATTGGGCTTGAGTCATACCACTGTGTGGCGTCGGCTGAGAACCCTGATGGAACGAGGGATCGTCGAACGGGTCGGCACGCAGTCGAGTTCCAAACAGAGTTATCGCCTCATCGTCAGAAACGAGGAAGCATGATCCCCGAATCCGAATGGGAGACCTTTCACATCGACCGCTTCGTCGAGAACGGGTGGGAGCACGTACCGGGCCCGGAGGTCACACCCGGGCAGACCGATGGGCGGACGGAATGGGACGGCCTCGTCCTCAAGACTCGGGCAGCTCAGGCCCTGCGCACGCTCAACCCGGGCGTTCCTCCGCGGTACCTCGACGAAGCGCTGGGAGAGATCCTCGCGGCCGCCTCGGCGGATCCAATTGCGGAGAACTTCAGGTTCCACGGATACCTGACCCATGGCTATCGGGGCATCTCCTACATCGATGCTGACGGAACCGAACAGAACCCGACGATCCGCCTCTTCAGCCACCGTCCCGAGGACAACTCCTACCTGGCGATCAACCAGGTGACGATCCGCAACCGTGAGATCGAACGACGCTTCGACATCGTTCTCTACGTCAACGGGTTCCCGCTGGTGATCATGGAGATCAAACGGGCCGGCGACGCGAACACAGGCGAACGAGAGGCCTACGCGCAACTGCAGACGTACCTGCGGGAATTCCCCGACGCTTTCTCCTGCTGCGCCCTCACCGTCGTCAGCGACGGAGTGAACGCGAAATATGGGACCCCATTCACCCCCTTCAACCACTACTCACCATGGAATGTCGACGACGACGGCGCGGTGGTTGCACTCGGCCGCGACCACACGGATACGGGAGCGAGCCTCGGCAGCGAAGTGCTCATCGACGGGGTGTTCAATCAGGAGCGATTCGGACAGATCATCCGCAACTTCGTGGCCTTCGACGAAGGCGCGGACGGTCTGGCCAAACGGGTGGCCAAACCGCACCAGTACTTCGCGGTCACCAAGGCCGTGGGCACGACCGTCGAGGCGGTGCGCAGCGACGGTCGTGCGGGGGTCGTGTGGCATACGCAGGGATCGGGCAAATCCATGGAGATGGAGCTCTATGCCCACCTCGTCGCGATTCGACCCGAACTGAAGAACCCGACGATCGTCGTCGTCACGGACCGAACCGAACTCGACTCCCAGCTGTTCGAAACCTTCGACCGCTCCCAACTTCTAGCCGAAAATCCGGTCAAGATCTCCTCCCGGCAGGAACTGCGGGAGGCGCTGACCCATAAGGTCACGGGCGGAATCTACTTCAGCACGCTGCAGAAGTTCGGTCGCACCGACAGCGAACGCGCCGACGGGCTCGATCATCCGGAGCTGAGCAATCGCCGCAATATCATCGTCATCGTCGATGAAGCACACCGATCCCACTATGACGAACTCGACGGCTTCGCCCGACACATTCGCGACGCCCTGCCCAGAGCCTCATTCATTGCATTCACCGGCACCCCGATCTCCTTCGCCGACCGCAACACCCAAGAGGTGTTCGGCGACGTCATCGACACCTATGACCTGTCCCGGGCCGTCAGCGATGGCGCCACGGTCCCGGTCGTCTATGAGCCGAGGCTGATCGAGATGGGTCTGGGTCAAGAAGTCTCCGAAGACGACCTCAACACCTCGGCGGACGAGGCGACTGCGGGCCTCGACGATGTCGAACGCACCCGCGTGGAGCAGTCGGTCGCCGTGATCAACTCCGTCTACGGCAACCACGAACGCCTGCAGCTGCTGGCCGCCGATATCGTCGAGCACTGGGAAGAGCGCTCGGAATCGATGCGGCCCTTCATCGCCGCACCCGGCAAGGCGATGATCGTCTGCGCCACGCGTGAGATCTGCGCCCGACTCTACGAGGAGATCATCGAACTGCGCCCGGATTGGCACAGCGACGACGTCGACGCCGGCAAGATCAAGGTCGTCTACTCATCGAATTCTTCGGATTCCGGACTCATCGCGAAGCATCGCCGGAGGCAGGGGCAGAACAAGACGATTCAGAAGCGCATCAAAGACGTCGACGACGAACTCGAACTCGTCATCGTCAAGGACATGATGCTCACCGGCTTCGACGCCCCGCAGCTGCACACGCTGTACCTGGACCGGCCTCTGAAGAACGCGCTGCTCATGCAGACCCTGGCGCGAGTGAATCGCACCTATCGGGGCAAAACCGACGGACTCATGGTTGCCTATGCTCCGATCGCGAACAACCTGCGCAACGCGCTGGCCGAATACACGGCGCGTGATCAGGAAACCGAGCCGATGGGGCGCAAATTCGACGATGCGGTGCGAGTCGTTCACGAGTTCCTCGATGCTTTGGACACTTTGTGCGCCGGATACGACTGGCGGGCGAAACTCGACGGACAGCCCGGCAGTCACATCAAGGCTGCTCTAGGGTTGACGAACTATCTGCGCGATCCCGCGCATGCGAATGTGACCCTGGCACAACAGCCTCGAGGGCTCGGCGACGACGGCACCGAGAACTCTTCGGACACGGATGCAGCTGAGGACTCGGGGCTGGCCGAGAACTATCGGCGCCTGTCCGGAAGTCTGGCACGAGCATGGGCACTGGCCCGAGGTTCCGACGAACTCAAAGACAGGCGTGCGGATGCGCAGTTCTACGAAGAGGTGCGCGTGTGGATGGCGAAGTTCGACGCTCAGGAGCGGCAGGCCTCGGGACGCCCGGTATCCGAGGACGTCGAGCTGATGCTCGCGGGCCTGCTGGAGGAGTCGACCCATGCTGGGGAGATCGTTGACATCTACGAGGCCGCGGGGCTCGCGAAACCGTCGCTGCAGGACCTGACCCCGGATCTCACCCACCAAGCCCAGAAGTCTCCGACTCCCCACCTGGCCATCGAAGCACTCAGGGATGTACTCACCGACCGGGCGACGCAGCTGACGAAGAGCAACCTCGTGCGGCAGAAGGCATTTGCCGAGCGGATCCGAGAGCTGATGAACAGGTACACGAATCAGCAGCTGACCTCGGCCGAGGTGATCGCAGAGCTCGTGGAGCTCGCGCGCGAGGTGGCCGACGAAGGCAACCGTGGTCAGCAGTTCGATCCGCCTCTGGACTGGAAGGAGCTGGCCTTCTATGATGCGGTGGCGGAGAACGAATCCGCAGTGCAGAGCCAGGGCGCGGACACATTGGCGCAGATCGCCCGGGAACTCGTGGGAATCATGCAGCGTGATGTCAAGACCGACTGGACTGTGCGCGACGACGTTCGCGCCAAGCTGCGGACATCTGTGAAACTGCTGCTCATCCGGCACAAGTACCCGCCGGATCGGCGCAAAGAGGCGATCCAGCTGGTCATCGATCAGATGGAGGAGCTGGCTAAGGTGCAGGCGGCATGATCGACCCGGGGCTTGTCGGAGTCATAAGTATTTTGGTGACAACAGTAATTGCTGTGATCACGATGGTTCGGAGCGCAAGGGACAGTCGCGATCGTTCACGGCCGTATGTCACTGTCAAGTTTGTTGAAGCAATGGCTTCGAGTCGAATGTACTTTGTCGTGGAAAATTTCGGCCAGAGCGCGGCATATAACGTGACCATCGAATTCGACAGTTCCCTGAGTAGCGCTGAGCCGAATAGGAACAACTACGGTTCGTACATCCGACGGATGTATCAAGGACCGGGATTGACGTTCGGTCCAGGGGACTCTCGACGTTCCTTGTATAGGAACATGCTCGATGAGCATCGAAGGAAGGGCGAAGTGGTGGCGCCCGACCGATTGACCGGTACGATCCGCTATTTCGGTCCAGACCGACGAAAGCAGTATTGCGAATCCATCGTCCTTGACCTCACAGGACTTCGATACAGGGTTGACACGACACGAAGCGACCGTGACATCGAGCAAAGGCTGAAGAGGATCGGAGACCGGATTGGACAACTTCGCAGGCTCGAAAAGCGAGGGGTCGAAGCTCTCGAAGAACTAGCCTCGAGTTTTCATGATTAGGATCGACCGGATGGTGGACTGACAGAAGAAAAGTGCTCCTGACCAGGGATAATGGTGTTTGCGAAGACAACCAGAACCCGTTGGAAAAGGAGCACTCTCACAGTGAAGCCTACCCGCAGCTATCCTCGCTTGCACGTCGATACCGCGCTCAGCAATGCTGTCGGGCAAGCCGGCGGTATGCTGCTGACTGAAACCGTGCACACCAGCGGGCTTGGCCACTACCTGAAGCAGGCTCTGGCAGCGTGGAAGAAACCCTTCGCCATCCACGACCCCGCCAAGATCCTCACCGACATCGCCATCACCCTCGCACTCGGCGGCGACGCCCTCTCCGATAGCTCCGTCCTCCGCGACGAACCCGACCTCTACGGCCCAGTGGCATCGAACCCGACGATCACCCGCCTCATCCGCACCCTCGCCGCCGACGCCGATCGAGTACTGGCTGCTCTCAACACTGCTCGGGCGGCGGCGCGTGCCCGGGTGTGGGAACTCTCCGGGGCTCAGGCACCAAACCACGAGACAGATGCTTCGACTCCGCTGATCGTCGATATCGATGCCACCTTGGTCACCGCTCACAGTGAGAAGGAAGACGCGAAACCCACCTATAAGAAGGGATTCGGGTTCCATCTCCTGCTGGCGTTCATCGACCACGGAAGACCAGGCTGTGGCGAACCCGTTGCTGGGCTGCTGCGTCCCGGTAATGCGGGTTCGAATACCGCCGCCGACCACATCACACTGGTCAAAGAAGTTCTTGCTGGCCTGCCCGGCGGCAAACCTCGTCCGGGGAAATCGGTCCTCATCCGCACTGATACTGCTGGCGGCACCCACGCTTTCCTGAACTTCCTCACCAAGAGGCGTCTGTCGTATTCGATCGGATTCATGCTGCCGACGACGATGCCCGACCTCTACCGCCAGCTGACGAAACTGAAAGCGTGGGAGCCGGCCTACGACACCGACGGTTGTCCCCGTAAAGGGGCCGATGTTGCCGAACTCACCAGTGTCCTTGACCTCGATGATTGGCCGGACGGGATGCGAATCATCGTCCGCCGTGAACGTCCCCACCCGGGTGCCCAACTGCGATTTGACGATGTCGACGGATACCGACTGACCGCGTTCGCGACGAACACGACCGGTGGCCAGCTGGCTGATCTGGAAGTCCGTCACCGCTGCCGGGCCAGATGCGAGGACCGGATCCGGATCGCCAAAGACACCGGGCTGCAAAACTTCCCACTCAAGGGCTTCGACCAGAATCGGATCTGGTTGGCCATCGTCGCTCTCGCCGGTGATTTGCAAGCCTGGAGCGGACTGTTGGCCTTCGCCGATGAACAGATTCGCAGGTGGGAGCCGAAGAGACTGCGCATGCACATCTACACCGTGCCGGCCACGATCGCGAGGACCGCTCGCCGGGCCGTGGTGCATATGAAGAAAACTGCCCGGTTCGCTCAAGACATCGTCGCCGGCCTGAACCGACTGCGTACCTTGCCGGGACCCGAGCCGGGATAATCGTCCTGGTGTCAGTGTCCGTTCGAGTAGAGGAAACCACTGGGGGTTGGGTCCCCGCCGAACCGTGGCGAGACACGGTGGTCGCGTCATACCCGAATGGCACAACCGGAACCGAATGCGCTCCATAGCGCGAGAATCATGGGCGCGAGCCACACCATGAAAAATCGAGGCTAGTGGAGAGAACTCATGAAAGACCAGACCACAGATTCTTGATCGCCGAAGACGGTGAGAGAGCTGACAACCATACTCCTTAGCCGACGTAGGCAGAATACTGGCTAGGTCCAAGGAGACCGGGAACCTGAACTACGAGGGCGTTCTCCCAGTCGCAGGATCCGGCCCCGTCGAGTGGCGGGTACACGACCGCGCTGTGTGACTGAAGCAGCGTCCCGGCGCGAAGTTGGTACCTCGAACCGGGACGCCTTGCAGGGTTATTTCACCTGCGCGGGAGATTCCACCTCGGTTGAGGCTGCTGCGGCTTCTGATGCTGATTCATGAAACCGCGTTCGGCCTGCAGATGACCCTTGTCATGGCTCTTCGCCTTCGGATCGGCACCCGGGATGGACGCCTGCAGCTTCTCGGTCGCCTGTTCGGCGCCGATGATGGGCAGCTCCCCGGTGATCAACGGCTTCTCCGGGACCGCCTCGGTGATGGGGTTCTGATTGGGTTTTCTGTTCTTTCGCATGGTCTTTCCCTTCTTCGGATCCGTTCGGCGCTGTGCGGACTTCGCAGTCTTCTGCGAGGCCGTGGTCTCTGTGCGGCCGGAATCGGCGGTCAGCTCGGTGAACAGTCCGGTCCACTGGTCGGGGGTGAGGTCCTTGGGCAAGGTGTCTCCTCTGATGTCGTTGCGGTCCATGGTCGATTGCAGCGTGCGGTGATCGGTGATGCTCATCGTTGAGAGGATTCCTTTCATTCCTCGCCCGCGGCCGGTGAAGACCGACCGGACGAACTGTTGATAATCGGATCGAACACCGGCTGGGATCGATCCGGTGGGACAGCGATCGATGGTGAAGATGCCGCCATCGACGCTGGGTTTCGGGGTGAATGCATCCGCGGGGACGCGTGATACGAGGCGGAAGTCGAACCATGGTGCCCATTGGGCGGTCATCATGGTCGATCCGCCGACTCCGGCACGTTTGCGGGCCACCTCCCATTGGGTGAGCAGGATGGCCTGCTGCCACTGACTCGAGCGCAGCAGTCTGCGGAGAATGGGGGTGGTGAGGTGGAACGGCAGATTGCCGACGATGACCGGCCGGTCGAGCCGGGTGGTCAGGATGTCGGCGTGCCGGACCTCGGCCCGCGGGAATGAGTCTTCAAGGTGATCAAGCCTCGTTTCGTCGAGTTCGACGAGTGTGAGCTCTCGGCCGAGCCGGTAGAGCTTGGTCGTGACTGCTCCGTCGCCGGGGCCGATCTCCATGATCGGTCCGGAGGTGGAGCGAGCCAGGCTCGCAATCGTGTCGATAGTGGTGCGTGAGCGGAGGAAGTTCTGGCCGAGTTCGTGTCGCCCGCCGTGCTTCGACCGTGAATGTCTCGACTTCGAATGTGTCGAGTGTGTACGTGTCGAACGTGTGCGTGTCGTGTGGGGTCGCAATGGGATGTGCTCCAGAAAGAAGGTGGAGGCACCCGAGGCAGCGCAATGGTGGTGAGTCAGATCGGTCCGCGATGACCTGGTCGATCATTGACGATCAAAACGGTCAGTGGGGACGGAAAAGGATCAGCCGATTGCCGCAGCACCCGGATGCCGATGACGATCCGGGAGGACAACGCGCTTGCAGGAGGAGATCGAGGCGGCCGTCGTCGGTCAGCCGATCACAGAATCTTCGTCGAGCGCGCTGACAGCGCGGCGGTGACGAATGTAGAAGCAAGGCGCAGTCATTGCGCTGCTGTTCAATGTTCCCATGCCGAATAAGATAGCACGGGTCCTCTCGCGCCCACCAGGGTGTGGACGAAAAAATTACCCCGCCGAATTCTCAGTGAAGTCGGCGGGGCGTGTTCAGAACGGGTATCAGCCCATGAGGGTGCGCAGGACGAGCACTCCGATCGAACCGATGGCGGCCGCTGCCGGCAGGGTGATGACCCAGGCCAGGGCGATCGGCTTCATGAGCTTCCAGTTCGCCGACCGGTTGACCAGGCCGACACCGATGATCGCGCCGATGAGGATGTGCGTCGAGGACACGGGCAGTCCACTCACCGAGGCGGCCATGACGATTCCGGCGGCCGCGAGCTCCGCGGCGAATCCGGAGGCAGGGTGGATCTCGGTGAGGTTCGTTCCGACGGTCGCGATGACCTTCCGGCCGATGAACCAAAGACCGACGATGAGGGCGATTCCGCAGGTGAGCATGGCCGCGAACGGAACGGTCGCCTCGGCGTTGATGCTGTCGGTGCGGAGCACATCGAGGACGGCGGCGAAAGGGCCGACGGCGTTCGCGATGTCGTTCGAACCGTGGCTGAAGGCGAACGCGGAGGCGGTGAACACCTGCATCCAGGAGAACAGGATATAGGTCGCGCGGGGCACGGTCTGCTTGCGCAGGGTCTTGGCGAAGACGAACACGGCCAGCCACACGGCCACGCCGATCATCGCCATGACGAGGACTCCGCCGACGGTGGACACGCTCATGTCGAGATTCGTCAGACCCTTGAACAGCAGCATCGCGGTGATGATGACCGCGCCGGCGGCAGCGACGAGCGGAACCCAGCGCTGCAGAGCCGAGTGAGTGCCGATCGCACCCGTACCGGCTCCTGTGACGTCCGACCCGGTGGTCGCCGAGTCGATCTGGGCGTCGACGGAGCCTTCGGCCGGAGCGACGGCGGAGAGCATATGTGGCTTGAGGGTGTGTGACAGCGCATTGCCGAGCACGTACTTCTTGATCAGCCCGTAGATGAAGAACGCGGCGAGTCCGCCGAGCGCGGGCGACAGCACCCAGGAGATCGCGATCTGGCCGACCTCGGACCATTGCACCATGGAGAGCCCGCCGGTGCCGGTGACGAAGCCGATCGTCAGTGAAGCTCCGATGATGCCGCCGATGATCGCATGCGTCGTCGACACCGGCCAGCCCATCCGGGTTGCCACGAGCAGCCACAGTGCGGCGCCGAGGAGGGCGGCCATCATGATGAACGCGAAGTCCATCGGGTTGATCGCGACTCCGCTGAGGTCGACGATTCCGCTCTTGACCGTGTCGGTGACGTCGCCGCCGGCCAGCAGGGCACCGCTGACTTCGAAGACCGCAGCGATGAGCAGTGCCTGCTTCATCGTCAGTGTGCCGGCTCCGACGGAGGTTCCGAAGGCGTTGGCGACATCGTTGCCGCCGATGTTGAACGCCATGAAGGCGCCGAAGATGACGGTGGTGACGAGCACCATGCGCGGTGCGTCGCGACCGACGAAGTCGAAGGACCACAGGGTGAAGGCGATGAGGGTGATCGCGAGCAGGCCGCCGAAGGCCAGATGCCAGAGGCGATCATTGCTGCGGCCGAGGGCAGGCGGCGGAGTGCGGCGCTCCGGGGCCAGAACCTGGGTCATTCGAATCTCCTAGCGAAGGTCTGGATGCAGGCTGTGTCTGCTCCCATGATTCGCAGGCCGAATGACCGCCAGGTTACGGGAAAGGTGAACGGAAGGTGAACACCGAATCGGACGCGCGCGAAATGAACATGCACATTCGGTGCAATTCGCCTGAGGTTCACGCGAAATTCCAGGTCAGATGCTATGCGAGCGGGTTCGCGCGGGAGGTGGTGAGGTCGGTTGGGGCAGGAGGAAAGACCGGCTGTGACAACGGCCACGAAACCCCGAGACGGGGCCGCGGCAGCGGAAGCGGGCCCACAGACGTGACCGGGCCCGGACATGCGCGGGCCCGATCGCAGAAGTCAGAAGAGAGGGGAGAGGCTCGCCGAGGCGGCCGGACTCAGTCGATGATCTCGCCGCGGATGACGTCCCCGCCGCCGTCGTCGGGACGGTTGCGGTGCGGATCGGCCTGCATCTGCCGGGCAGTGCTGCGCAGGCGCCGACCGAGAGCGATGAGGGCGATGCCGACGAGGATGATGAACGCGGCGAGAGTGAAGATCAGCGCGGTCACCCCGGCGCTCGGGGCGAAGAGGAAGAACGCGCCGAGGATGATGCCGAGGATGCCGATGGTCGTGAGCACCCACCAGGACCCGACACCGATGCGTCGGATGAAGAAGGACACGGTGAGAGCGAGGATGCTGAAGAAGACGATCGCGAAGCCGGTGAGCACCGTGACCATCGAGGCGAACAGCATCGGGGTGAGGAAGATGAGCACGCCGAGGAGGATGAGCAGAACCGCACGCGTGACCAGGCTGCCGGTGCGTCCTCCTCGCGGGGCGAACACGAGGGAGGAGACGGCGATGACGGCGAGCCAGCAGGCGAAGATCCGCACGACCACCTCGGCGGAGGCACCGGGCCAAGCCATCATCAGCACACCCATCACGAGGGCGATGACGCCGTTGACGATGACTGTTCTTCCTGTGCGCTTGAGGTCCATGGCCTCAGCCTAATCCTCGGATTTGGACGGATGCTGAAGAGGACGGTCTCGATCAGGCGTGCCCGAGATGCTTCTCCGCCTCCGCGGTGTCCGAGGTCGTGCGCTCCTGCTCGGGCATGAGGCCGGTGAGTTTGAGCGATTCGGACATCGCTTGGACGATGGCGTCGAGGTCGGTGGTCGGTGCGGTGTTCGCCGCGGCCGCGTCCGGGGCGGACGTCGCCTCCGCCTCGGCGGAGTTGGGATCGGGCTTCGCCCCCTCCTCGGTGGTCGGAGGCGAGGTCGGAGTGTTGCCTTCGAGGAACCGGAGCAGTTCGACGGGGAAGGGCAGGACGAGGGTCGAATTCCGTTCGGCGGCGACTTCGACGATGGTCTGCAGCAGGCGCAGCTGGAGGGCGGATGGGGTGTGGGCCATCGCCTCGGAGGCCTGGGCGAGCTTGTTCGACGCCTGCAGCTCACCATCGGCGATGATGACGCGCGAGCGGCGTTCGCGTTCGGCTTCGGCCTGGCGCGACATCGACCGCTTCATCGTCTCCGGCAGGGCCACGTCCTTGATCTCGACGCGGTCGATGTGGATGCCCCAGTCGACGGCGGGATTGTCGATCATGATCGCCAGGCCCTGGTTGAGGCGTTCGCGGTTGGTGAGCAGATCGTCGAGTTCGCTCTGGCCGATGATCGACCGCAGCGAGGTCTGCGCGACCTGCCCGACGGCGAGCTGATAGTCCTCGACATCGACGACGGCCTTGCGCGGATCGACAACCTTGAAATAGATGACGGCGTCGACGCGGACGGTGACGTTGTCGCGGGTGATGCCCTCCTGAGCGGGAATCGGCATCGTGACGATCTGGAGATTGACCTTCTGCAGGTTGTCGACGAACGGGATGATCGCCGTCAGCCCGGGAGGTTTGGGCTCGGCATTCACTCTGCCGAGGCGGAAGACCACCCCGCGCTCATACTGTTTGACGATCCTCAGGCTGTTTCCCAGCGTGATGGCTCCGAGTGCGACAAGTGCGGCAAGGATTCCGAGCGCCAACATGTCGAATCGCCTCCTTTGACGACTGACGGTCCCCTCATTTTAGCACTCGTTTGCCTCTGATGGCAGGGTCGGTTATAATCACGAAACTTTTGCCGAGCGCGGGGTTTCGTGGGAGGGGCGTCGACGGCTCACCCTGAGAGGGGGTGGGGCGCTCAGCCCTCCTGCGACTCTCGGGCCAGCAGTCGTTTGCCGGCCGGGTAGGCCGCCAGTGAGGTGGGCAGGTTCACCCGGCGCCCGGAAGCGAAGGTGGCGAGCACGCGTCCGGTGCCCGGCTGTTCCTCGCCGATTCCCGCGGGTTCGAGGCCGATGCGGCGCAGTGTCTGTTTGGCCACCGGCATCGGGGAGTCGAAGACGGTGAGGGCGCCCGCGCGGGCGGCCATGATGCGGTCAGCGACGAGTCCGTAATGGGTACAGCCGAGCACCACGGTCTCCATTCCCGGCCCCATTTGGGTGAAGGCATCCTCGATGGCGGTGTCGATCTTCTCCAGGTCGGCGGCGTTGATCGCCTCGGCCAATCCCGGGCAGGCGACCTTAGCCACGTGCAGGTCGGCGGCGAAGGAGTCTATGAGGTTCTGTTGGTAGTCGCTGCCGGTGGTCGCCGGGGTCGCCCAGATCGCGAAGTCCTGTCCCGTGCCGGCGGCCATCTTCACCGCGGGGACGGTGCCGATGACGGGAATGCGCGGTTCATAGCGGGCGCGCACGGCCTCGAGTGCCTGCACCGAGGCGGTGTTGCAGGCGATGACGATGGCATCGGGTTCCCATTCGGCGAGCACCCCGGCCGAATGCAGGGCCCGCTGTTCGAGGGTCTCCGTGCTCAGGCTGCCGTAGGGAGAGAAGTCCGGATCCATGGCCAGGACGAGGTCCGCGTCGGGAGCGAGGTGGAAGAGTGCATCGGCGGTGCCGAGGAGTCCGAGTCCGGAATCGAGCAGACCGATGCGCGTCATGAAGCGTCCTTCGGGTAGGCGAACTCCCGGATCTCTTTGAGGTGGGCCTTCGTCAGGCCGTGGGCGAAGTGCGGGGCGATGAGTTTGAGTCGGTTCGTCGAATACCGGCTGAGGAAGTATTCGCGCGTGACCGGCCAGGCCAGGTCGTCGTCGATCCAGATCGCGCGGCCGTGTTCGTGCGTGGACAGCCAGTCCTCCATGGCGCGGGCCTTCCACCACTGCTGCGGATCGTGAGCGAAACGGTTATGGGTCTCATCGGGCATTTCGATGACGTCGAAGGAGTTGCGCAGACCGAATTTCGGTTCGAGTTCGGACTTGCACCGCTTTGACCAGGTCGAGAGCCAGACGACGTCGACGTCATGGGTTTCGACGATGCGATCGAAGAATTCGACGACGGCCGTTCGGTAGTGGAGCTCGTAGTTCCACGCCCGCAGCTTCTTCCGGCCTTCGGTCATGATGCGCAGTTTGGGCACCGGATAGGAGTTGAGGACGCCGTCGACGTCGAGGAAGACGGTGACATGGCGTGCTCGCCGGCGAGCCGAGACCGGCGACGGGGATGCGGCAGCCATCATTCCTTCCTGTTCGCTTCGCCGTCCGGCCGGACGCGAGACGAGCGCGCTATTCTGGGGGCAGACCGCTTCCGCCCGCACCAGATTTCGTCTCCGAGTTTACCGCCGACCGCCGAGGAGAGCCGAGTCCGTGTACCGACAGACCCACATCCCCCGCTTGCAGGCGAGCCTGTGGGTCTCGATCGGGCAGACGCCGGGGGAGTCGCTCATCGTCCCCGACGGATGCATGGACCTCATCCGCATCGGACCGACGATCATCATCGCCGGCGCCGATTCGACCGCTCGCGGCTTCGCCGGCACCCCAGAACCCGTGATCGGACTCCGCTTCGGTCCGGGTGTGCTTCCCCAACTGCTGGCCACCTCGGCGGCGGAGCTGGCCGATCGCGTCACCCCGCTCGAGGCAGTCGTCGCCCCGGGCATCGTCGCCGCCGCCCAAGCACGCGCGGCTGGGATCGACGAGCCGGGTTCGCCACGACGGCGGGCGGGGGAGGCCGCAGCTGAGCCGATGAGTGCGCACGCCCGTGAGCTGCTCGCGATCGCGACGGTCCTGACAGACCGCACCGTCTTCGACCGGCGCCCCATGGATATGGCCGGCCTCCTCGGTGCCGGGATGGCCTCACCGGCAAGGACCGTCGCCGAGGTGGCCGCGGACTTCGCGTACTCGCCCCGACAGCTGCGCAGGCTCTCAGCGGAGTGGTTCGGGTACGGGCCGAAGCATCTGACGAAGGTCCTGCGCTGGCAGGCGGCTCGCGCATTCCTCACTGCCGGCCACACCCGCACCGCGGCTGCGGCGCGCGCCGGCTACGCGGATGCGGCGCACCTGTGGCGCGATGAGCGCTCCCTGCTCGGGCGGTGACGGGGCCGGCGCGCCTACCCGAGACTCGCGAAGAGGTCGACCTTGTTGCCGTCGGGGTCGGAGACCACGGCATAGCGCTGTCCCCAGAAGGCGTCCCAGGGTTCGTGGACGACCCCGGCCACGGCGGGCCCCGCCGCTTCGCCGGTGAGTTCGGCGAAGGTCGCGTCGACAGCCTCGGGCGTGGAGCAGTCGAAGGCCAGGGACATCTTGTGGCCGCCGGTCGGCCACGTCCAGTCGGGGTCGATGCTGTGCATGACCGCCTCGGTGTCGAGGAGGATGCGGAGGCTGCCCGAGGAGAATTCGGTGTGTGGCGCCTCCGGACCGCCGTCGGTGAGCTCGAGTCCGAGCGCGGAGTAGAAGGTGACAGCTGTGGGCATATCGGCAGTGATGATTGAGATCGCGTCGAGTTTCATGCCTTCAGGCTATGCGGGAGCGCGGCTGGTGAGCATGAACAGATCGGCCATGTTCGCACCATCACGGTCCGTGTGGGCTCGAAGCGCCCGGGCAGTCTCGGTGAACCTCGGGCGAGCGGAGCAGTCGCCGCTGCGGCGAGGCTCAGTCCTGCAGGTACTCCCCGAACACGGCGCGCAGATCGGACGTCAGCGGGGTCGGTTCGGAGGTGTCCCGGTCGATGTGGACGAGCACGCAGTCATGGTCGAAGACCTGACGTCCATCCTGGTCTCCCCGGGTGTTGACGGTGAACGAGGAGTTTCCGAGCTTCTTCACCGTCACGGTCATCGTCAGCTTCGGTCCGTACATGACGGGCACGAGGTAATCGATGGACTGGTGGGCCACGAGCAGACCCCCGCCGGTGATGTGACCGGCCCGGATCCCATGCATCCACCGCACACGGCACTCTTCGACGATGGTGATCAGCCGTGCGTTATTCACGTGCCCGAGCATGTCCTGATCCGACCAGCGGACCTCGGGCGAGTATTCGAATGTCTTCACGCATGCCTCCATGTCCGCTGCGGCAGCCGTGAGCGCAGCGGTGCTCGAACTGAACGATCGTTCCACAGTTAATCAGGAGAGAGTTCCGAATGGGAAATCCCGCCTGGCCCGTGACGGCCCACATGGAGGAAGCGAGCCTCAGCCTCGGCGGTTGCGGATCTCCTCGTTGACGGCGCCGACGACCTCATGGAGATCGCCGATGATCGCGTAGTCCGCGCGCTGGACCATGGTCGCCTCTTCGTCGGTGTTGATCGCAATGAGGGTCTTCGCGCCCTCGATCCCGGCCATGTGCTGGATGGCCCCGGAGATCCCGCAGGCGATGTAGACATCGGGTGAGATCCGGCTGCCGGTCTGCCCGACCTGCTCGGCGTGCGGCCGCCAGCCGAGCCCCGTGACCACCCGTGAGACGCCCAGAGCTCCGTCGAGGTGGTCGACGAGTTCGAGGACCTCGACGAAACCGTTCTCCGAACCGACCCCGCGTCCGGCACCGACCACGGCCCGTGCCTGAGTCAGTCCGGAGGTGTCGTCGGCGGCCTCGGCCTCGGTCCGTGTCGCTCGGGTGCGCAGGTCCTCCTCGGTGACCTCGAGCTCGTAGTCGTAGATCTGCGGTGTCGTCGGCGCGGTCTCCTCGGGAGAGCAGGCGTGACCGGCGACCGTGAGGACCTGCAGGTCGCCGTCGAGCCGGAGCCGTTCGAACGCCGTCCCGCCGTAGACCTGCCGCAGCAGCCCCTCCTCGTCGACGGCGATGACATTCGCCGCCATCCGCTCACCGGTGCGCACCGCGACGTGGGCCATGAGCTCCATTCCTCGAGGTGTTCCCGAAGCCAGCAGTGTGCCGGACTCAGGGGCGATGTCGACGATGGCCTGCGCCCAGGCCGCCGCCGAGTACTCCTCGAGATCGGGATGCTGGAGGTGGTGGATGACGCTCACCCCCAGCCGCCCCAGCTCGTCGACGGCGGCGTCGCTGAGCGGCCCCACCACCACCCCTTCAGGACTACCCGACGGCGTCCCAGATACCTCGCGCGAGGTTGCTGCGCCGCCGTCGGGTAGCAAGGAGGTGAGGGTGGCGGCGTGGATGCGGGCGAAGGTGACCGCCTCGGCGGAAGTCAGCTGCACCGCACCGGTCTCATCTGTTTCGACGAATACGAGAGTCATCACCGAAGCACCCCGATCTCTTCCAGAACATCGACCAAGGCGGGTGCCGCATCGGGGCCCTCGCCGAGGATGGTCACCGCACTCGTCTTCTCCGGCGGCAGCTCGAGCCTCATCCGTGGATTGCCCGCTCCGGGATCGGGTGCGTCGTATTCGGCGATGGGCGCCTTCTTCGCCTTCATCCGCCCGGTGATCGAGGGGTAGCGGGGGTCGACTCCGCCCTCCTGGACGGCGATGACGGCGGGCAGGTCGACGGAGAAGAGCTCGGCACCGGCCGGCCCGATCCCGCGGGCCTCGATCCCGCCCGAGGCGGCCGAGCCATCCGTGGGGCTCAGTGTCTGGATGCTCGTGAGCACCGGGTATTCGAGTTCGTAGGCGAGCCGGATCGGCACTTGGAAGTCGCCGGTGTCGGCAGCATCATTGCCCAGCAGCACGAGATCGAACTCCTGGCCCTGTTCGGCACGATCGCGGACGACATCGGCGATGACCTGGGCGATGTCCTCGGGTCCGAAGGCATCGGGATCGGCCGTTTCGATGAGGATCCCGTCGTTCGCACCCACGGCTGCCGCCGCACGCAGCTGTTCGACCGCCTCGGCAGGGCCCAGGGTGAGCACGGTGACCTTGCCACCGGTGGCCGCGGCGGTCTGGATGGCGAGCTCGACGGCGCATTCCTCATGGGAGGACATGGTGTGGCCGAGACCGGATTCGTCGATGCCGGTCTCCGCACCGTCAAGGGTGACCTGCCCGGCGATATCGGGGATGCGTTTGATGCACACGAGGATGTTCATGGCTATCTCCTGATGCACTCGTTGTCGGGGTCGAACAGCGGCGTCGAATCGACCGCTGCCACGGTCACCGGGTAGAACTCCTCCATGTAGACGACCTGGAGACGGTTGCCCAGCACCGCCTCGGCGGGTGGGAGGAACGCCACGAGGACGTGCTTTCCGAGGCTCGGAGCCGAACCCGCCGAAGTGACATAGGCCCGGCGGCCGTGACCGTCGACCAGCGGCTGGCCGTCCGCGGAGACGATGGGTTCGCCTCCGAGCATGTAGCGCTTCTCACCGCTTGAACTCGTGTGATCGTCGACGGTGAGTGAGCAGAGCACGGTTTGCGGGTCCTCCTCGCGGTGGCGCAGGTGGGCGGCCCTGCCGATGAAGTCCTGGGACTTGACCTTCGGCCTGCTCATACCGACTTCGACGACGGTGCGTTCGGAGTCGAGTTCGGCGCCGAAAGCCCGGTAGCCCTTCTCGATTCGGCCGGTCGTACTGTAGACGCCGAGACCGACGGGCACGAGCCCGTGCTGCCCACCGACTTCCATGAGCGCGTCCCAGAGCTTCAGCCCCGACTCCATCGGCACATAGAGCTCCCAGCCGAGGTCGCCGACATAGGAGATGCGGGAGGCGAGCACCTCGAGCGAACCGACCTCGATGGTTCGTGCGGTACCGAACCTGAAGCCCTCATGAGAGACATCGGCAGTGGTGAGCGCGCCGAGGATGTCGCGAGAACGTGGCCCCCACAGTCCGATCGTCGTCCACGAACTCGTGAGATCGGCGATCTGCGCGCCGGTCTCGGGCAGCCGGTCGGAGAACCACTTCACATCGACCATGCCGTGGGCGGCACCGGTGACGACGCGGAATCGGTCGTGGGCCAGGCGCATGATGGTCAGGTCCGAACGGAAGCCGCCGCCCTCATCGAGGATGGGGGTGTAGACGACGCGACCGACGGATACGTCCATCTGCGCCAAGGCGATGTGCTGGACCGCATCGAGAGCGGCGGGTCCGAAGACGTCGAAGATGACGAAGCTCGAGAGATCGACGAGGCCCGCGCGTTCACGCATGGCCAGGTGTTCGGCGTTGATGATCGGTGACCACCAGCGGGCGTCCCATTCGGCCGTGCGCTCCATGACGGCGTCACCGAACTCGTCGAGCAGCGGCGCATTCGATTCGAACCACTGCGGTCGCTCCCACCCGCCGGCTTCGAAGAAGACCGCTCCGAGGTCCTTCTCCCGCTGCCACATGGGCGAGCGGCGGATATTGCGGTCGGAGGCCCACTGTTCACCGGGGTGGACGATGCCGTAGGTCTTGTTGAACGCTTCCGAGGTCCGTGCCCGCACGTGTGCGCGGGTGCGCTGGTGGGAATGGAAGCGGGCGATGTCGGCGGCTTGGACGTCGATCTCCGGCAACCCGGTCGTCATCCATTCGGCGACGGCCCGACCGACGCCCGGTCCTTCCTTGACCCACACGGCGGCCGCCGACCACAGGCCCTTGACCTGGGGAGATTCGCCGAGGATCGCGGGACCGTCGGGAGTCAGAGAGAGCAGTCCGTTGATGGCATAGCGGATCTCGACCTCAGGGTTCGACAGCACCTCGGGCATGAGTTCGAGTGCCTGCTCGAGCTGCGGGTCGAAGTCCTCGTCGGTGAAGGGCATCTCGGTGGGAGAGAGCTTCGCGGCCTCGATCGAGGGGATCTCATCGGGCTCGTGGAGGATCGCGCGGTGGGCGTAGGAGCCGATCTCCATGTCCGAGCCGTGCTGACGTTCGTAGCAGAAGGTGTCCATGTCGCGCACGATCGGGAAGGTGATCTCGCCGGAGGTCTCGGCCAGCTGCGGCACCGGACCGACACTGATCATCTGGTGCACTGCGGGCGTGAGGGGGATAGCGGCGCCGGCCATGGCCGCGATGCGCGGACTCCACACACCGCAGGCGACGAGGACGCGGTTCGTCTCGATGGCGCCCTTCGACGTGTGCACGCGGACGATCTGACCGTCCTCGACATCGATATCGGTCACCTCGGTGTTGGGTGAGACAGTCAGGGCGCCCTTGGCCTGTGCGGATTCGCGCATCATCGTCCCGGCACGCACGGAGTCGACGACTCCGACCGTCGGCGTCCAGAAGGCGCCGACGATGACATCGGGGTCGAGGAACGGCACCTTCTGAGCGACCTCGGCGGGGCTGACCAGCTCGGATTCGATTCCCCACGCTCGCGCCGAGGCCATGCGCCGTCGCAGTTCCTGCATGCGCTCTTCGGTGCGGGCGACCTCGAAGCCGCCGGACTCGGTGAAGACGCCGAGGTCCTTGTACTGGCGCATGCTGTCGAGGGTGAGGTCGGTGATCTCACGAGAATGGTCGACGGGAAAGATGAAGTTCGAGGCATGCCCGGTCGATCCGCCGGGATTCGGCAAGGGACCCTTGTCGACCTGGACGATGTCGGTCCAGCCGAGTTCGGCGAGATGATGGACGAGACTGTTGCCGACGATGCCGGCTCCGACAACGACGACGCTAGCTTGGGCGGGGACGGAAGCCATGGGCTGGCTCCTCTCTGAAGGCTACTCTGCCTTCACCTGCGATGTTGCGAACTGTGCAACTTGATGCGCTATGTGGAACTTCGTACCCTGATCGTCCCCCTGCCGAGACGAGCCTGTCAAGGGGTCGCGTTGACTCATAGAAAACCTCCGCGTAACCAGCATCGTTGCCTCATTTGAAAACCTCCGGCACGGACGAGTCGTTGACTCAATGAAAAACCTCCGCCACCGGAGTGGCTCCACACCATCGGCGTCGATGACGAGTACGCCTGATTTTCATGGAGTTGACAATGAAGCAACGACAAGCCGTGACGAAGAAGAAGGCCCTCGCCTACAAACACGCCGACCGTGCCGGCAAGTCCCGGATCCTCGACGAACTCGTCGACCTCACCAGTTGGCATCGTGACTACGCCCGCGCAGCGTTGAGGAACGCGCTGACCCCGACAGTCGTCAAACCCAAACCCGGCCGGAAACCGGTCTATGGCCCCGACCTGATGCCAGCACTGATCACGTGCTGGGCCGTGCTGCGAGCACCAGCAGGACGTCTCCTGGCCGCGATGCTACCGACTCTGGTGCCGATGCTGCGTCGCGACAAAGAACTCGACATCACCGACGACCAAGCAGACCTGTTGATGAAAATGAGCGCGGCGACCATCGATCGCAAGCTCGCCGGCGAGCGGAAGAAGATGCTGCCCAAGGGCCGGTCCCACACCAAACCCGGATCCCTGTTGAAGTCACAGATCCCGATCCGCACGTGGGCCGAGTGGGACGACGCAGTACCCGGATTCGTCGAAATCGACCTCGTCGGCCACGAGGGCGGAAACGCCGCCGGCGAGTACTGCTTCACCCTGACCGTCACCGACATCAGCACGGGCTGGACCGTGAACAGGTCGGTGAAGAACAAGGCCGCGAAATTGGTGTTCGAAGCCCTCGAGCACGTCATCAGCGTCTTCCCCTTCCCGATCATCGGCATCGATTCCGACAACGGGTCAGAGTTCATCAACGAACACCTGTTGGTCTACTGCACCGAACACGAGATCACGTTCACCCGGTCGAGGGCGGGCAACAAGAACGACGGTGCCCACGTCGAGCAGAAGAACTGGACCCGAGTCCGCGAACTCGTCGGCTACCTCCGCTATGACACCCCCGCCGAACTCGAGCTGCTCAACCAGATCTGGGAACTCGATCGGGTGTTCACGAACTATCTGCTACCACAACAGAAGCTCATCTCCAAGACTCGCCACGGAGCTAAAGTCTCGAAAAAACACGATCGACCGAAGACACCCCACCAGCGAGCGATCGCGCAAGAGAACATGCGCAAACGCCCGATCATCACGATGAATGCGGCGTTCAAACGGGTCAAGCCAGCGGCCCTGGAGCGACAGATTCTCGACCTCACTGGTCGGCTCGAGGCACTATCGGTGGCGAAGAGCCCGGCCCGGACCAAGCCTGTGCCCCACCGGTTCTGGGAGCACGGGTAAGCCTCCGGAGATTCTCCCATGAGGCAACGACCCTGCCGTGCCGGAGGTTTTCATCTGAGGCAACGATGTTTCTTTCCCGGAGGTATTGCAATGAGGCTTCAGGGGGGGGGTCCTCCGGCGGAAAGCGCGGTGCGTTTGGAGCGATTATGTGCCTCGAAATTTGCTTAAGAAAGGCGCTCGACGAGATCTGAGTGTTTAGTTTGCTCGCAGTCCTTGCGATAGTTTCGTATAGTGGCTCATCGTAATTGAGAGTGTAGAACCGGTCTGAAGCCACCGGACTCGAGCAGACACCTCGCGATGTAATGCGTGAGGTTGCGGAATCCCAGCGCGGACCCGCGTAGATGCTCGAGTCTGCCGTTGATCGCTTCAGTGGGACCGTTCGACGTTCCCGGTCGGGTGAAGAATGCGAGCACATCAGCAGCTCGACGCTTCAACGTTCGTCCTAACCGTTTGAGCTCGACAAGTTCGGGTGGCAGATTCGTTGTCAGGGCGTCGATGACCGTTTGCAAGAGTCTCTTGCCCTCTTTGCGGTCCGCGGTTCGGTAAGCGCTGACAATGTCTTGGTAGACGGCCCAGGTGACTTCGACTTCGGTGAAGTTCGGGTCAGCGAAGAGGTTCGCGATTCTTTCCTGCTGCTTGGTCGTGAGTAAGCTGCTGCCCGTGTGAAGAGTTCTTCTTGCCCGGTACAACGGGTCCTTTGCTCGTCCGCGATGGCCGGTTGTCTCCTGCTGAACTCGGCGACGTACCTCGTCGAGGGCATCACCGGCGAGTTTGACGACGTGGAAGGGGTCCATGACTTCGACAGCGTCGGGCAGCTCCTCAGCTGAGGCTGTTTTGAAGCCGGAGAATCCGTCCATCGCGACGACGTCGATGCCCTCACGCCATTCTTTCGGTCGGTCTTTCAACCATTGTTTGAACACCTGCTTCGAACGGCCAGCCACCATGTCGAGCAGACGTGCCGAGCCTGTTCCCTCGCTGATCGGGGTGAGGTCGATGATGACGGTGACGTACTTGTCACCACGCCGGGTGTGCCGCCATACATGCTCGTCGACACCAATGACGCTGACCCCGTCGAAACGGGTCGGGTCGTTGATCAACAACCGCTGACCTTCGGCGAGGACGGCGGAGTTCGCGGTGTGCCAGGACACGGCGAGTTTCGCAGCGATGACGGACACGGTGTCGTGATCGATCACGAGAGCACGCAACGCCCAGTCGAGGCCGGTTCGCGAGATCTTCGCTCGTGGTGGCGCCGCAGCTGTGGTGTCTTGACGCCAGACGCGGCCACACTCGACGCACTTGTAACGGCGGAGGCGAATGTGAAGCGTGGTTGGTCGGTGGCCGAAAGGTTCGTGGGCCAGCTGGCGGACGACGGTATCGCGAACGATCCCGTGACCACCACATCGTCGGCACCAGTCATCAGCAGTGTTTGGACGGCATTCCAGAATGGCTTTGTGCCCGGTGATGTGTTGGCCGGTGCAGGTCAGATCGAGGTCATTGAGTCTGCAGAAGGTCGTGAGGTCAGGCGTCGAGAAAGTAGGCTTGGCCACGTCGAGGTCTTTCGGATGGACGGTGTGAGAACTTCCATCATCGGAAGACCTCGACGCCTATCTGAGCAGCGACTCGCCGTGTCTGAAAATCCCTGACCCACACTCTCGATTACGAAGAGCCCGTATAGTCGCGTTGATAGAACCCAGTGTTGTTTGATCGGAGTCGCAAGTGGATATACATCGAATTGAACCATGGGATCCTCCCCGCCCGCCAAAGCGAAAAATGAAACGAGAGACCTGGGGTAAAGCTGTCGCAGACTCGCCGGATCATGGACCTCGGGCTGGTGCGCTTCCCGAGGATCTGGATGGCCTTATTGGCCGTGACCTGGAGTACCTCTTGATCAATGTGGAAAGTGAAATTCTTACTGCCAAGATCCTTTCGAGCGATGAAGACAAGGTGTCGGCTTTTCTGAAGAATCCAGGAATCGCTCTGTTTGGCGCAATGATTCCCCTGGCAATCGCTGGCGCATCTTCTAGCTTGATTGCTTTGACCGGCATGGCTGGGCTAGTGCTCTTTACGATCGGATCGCTCAACATCAGAGTAAGTAAGCGTGAAGCGGCCCTTCAAGCGCGCAACTTTGATCGAGAGCGCATTTTACGAGCAATTGAACGCAAGGACGGCGAGAGCGGGTCTTCAGCTGAGCGCAGGGGCGGTCAGGCCGGGCCGACCGAGTGAGACCTTTGAAAATCATTGCCGAACGAAGTGCATGCGGTCGATTGCGCTCGTTCTAATTATCGGAAGTTGTAGTTCGGCAAAGACTTATCGTCCGCTTTGCGGATCAGGCAGAGATGCCTGCCGAGTAAATTGAAGCTCGCTGTCAGCGTTCGCGCCAGCCGAGGCGGGTGGAGATGTCGGCGGCGGCCGAGGTGAGGAGCTCCCGGGCGGAGCGGACCTTCTCCTCGGTGAAGCGGAAGCTCGGCCCCGAAGCCGAAATGGAAGCGATGACATCGCCATGCGCATTGCGCACGGGAGCGGAGACTGCGGTGAGCCCGACCTCGAGCTCATCGATGACGACCGAGGACCCCCTCTCGACCACCTCGGCGATCTCTGTCATCAACCGGGGCAGCGAGGTCACGGTCTGGGGTGTGTAGGACTGGAGCCGGGTGCCGAGGACGGAGCGGATGCCGGCCTCGCTCAGGCCCGAGAGAAGGACCTTGCCGTTCGAGGTCGCGTGCAGGGGAATGCGCTGGCCGACCCAGTTGTGGCTCTGCACCGAGGACGTGCCTGAGGCCTGATCGAGATAGAGGGCGGCGCCGTCGGAGAGGACCGCGATGTTGATCGTCTCCCCGGTCTCCTCGGCGAGCATCTTCGTGATCGGTCTGGCCTCCTGGACGATGTCGAGGCGCGCGGTCGTGGCACCGGCCAGCCGCAGGATGCCCAGGCCGAGTCGGTACTTGCCGCGCAGCTGATCCTGCTCGACGAGTCCCCGGGCCTCGAGGGTGGAGACGATGCGTGAGGCCGTCGACTTGTGGACGCCGAGTTCCTTGGCGATTTCGGTGACTCCTGCCAGCCCGGTGCGGGCGATGATCTCGAGGATCGTCACCGCCCGATCGACGGACTGGACGGAGCCCGGCGCCGAGGCGGGAGTGGGCTCGGATGCGGGGTCCCGGGGAGATGCGCTGTTGCTCATTTCGAAACTGTAACGCACGTGGCACAACCCGAACAGACTCCCGCGGGCGTGGGGTAGGGTGAGTGCGGTCGGCAGGACGAGAGCCCGCCGGCCTACTTTCCCCGACGGAGTTGAGCACGATGACCAATGGGACCCAGTCGATCGACCGGGCGGCAGAGATCCTGTCGCTGGTGGTGAAGGCGGACGAACCGATCTCCTACACCGAGGTGGTGGGGGCCACGGAGCTGGCCCGTTCGACGGTCTCCCGTCTGCTTTCCGCGCTCGAGCGCAATGGTCTGGTCGAGCGTGACGGTGACGGCCTCTATCGCGGCGGCTCCCTCTTCGCCACCTATGCCTCGCGTTTCGATCGTGTGGAGAACCTCGTCTCCGCCGCCGATCCGACCCTGCAGCGTCTCAGTGAGGAGACCGGCGAGACGGTCAACCTAGCCGTGCCGAGCGCAGACGGGGTTGTGCAGATCGCTCAGGTCGATTCGACCTTCGTCCTCGGTGCGACGAACTGGGCCGATGTCGATGTTCCGCCGCACTGCTCAGCACTGGGGAAGGTCATGTACGCCTTCGACATCATTCCGCTGCCGACCGGTCGGCTCGAGCGTCGCACCGAACGGACCTTGGGTTCGCGCAAAGAGCTCACCGATGACCTCGCCGAGGTGCGTGAGCGTGGATACGCGATCGTGCACGAGGAATTCGAGATCGGCCTCGACGCCCTGGCGGCACCCGTGTTCGGTGTCGACGGCGACGTCGTCGCGGCCGTGGGGATCTCGGGGCCGACGATGCGCATCGCCGAGCACCATGACCGCCTCGGCGCTCTGCTCGCCGACGAGGCGGGACTGCTGTCCCGCAGCCTCAAACGCAAGGTCACCCACCATTAAGAGGGCGGCGCAGCCGATCCGACCCGCATCTACTGCAGGCTGGTGAATTCCTCTGCCCCGCCGAGGGGTGCGAGCTGTTTGCGCCGCCAGATCTCCGTGTCCTTGATCTGGTTGAACGTGTAGATGTGCAGACCCGCCACACCCATGGCCGGGTCATCGAGAACCGGAGCGAGCTTGTCGAGGAACTTCCGCGGGTTGTAGCCGCCGGGCTTGACCATCCGTGTGAAAGTCGCGGTGTTCTTCCGCAGGAACCGCGTGGACTCGCCCACCCCGATCTTCGTCGCCACCCGAGCGAGCTTCGTCAGCTCGACCTTGCCGGCGATGCCGAGCATGAGCGGCAGCTCGATGCCGCGCGCCCTCACTCTGGCCACCCATGATGTGACGACCGCCGGGTCGAAGCACAGATTCGACACGAGGTGCGTGGCGTAGTCGCGCTTGTCCCACATCGCCTGGATGGTCACGTCATCGGCGATGACCGGATGCGATTCCGGGTAGGCGCTGACGCCGATGTGCTGGAACGGGGCGGCCATGCTCGAGAGGTCGACGAGGAGGTCGTGCGCTCCGACGTACCCGCCGGCCGGGGGAGTGGCGTCACCGGCGGGGACGAAGATCCGGTCGACCCCCGCCTCGGCGAGTCGATCGACGATCTCGGTGAGCTCGGATCGGCCCTGGACCATCCGTGCGGCGATATGGGGGACGGCGCGAAAGCCGAGGGCCTGGAGCTGCTCGGCCGTCGACAGGGTCGCTTCGAGGGTCAGCCCCGTCGATGCGGTGACCGTGATCTCGCGGCCGGGCGCGACGTACTCGCCGACGCGTTCGACGATTCCCGCCGTGGGCAGTATTTCGTAGCGAGCGGTGCTGAGAAGTGTGCGCAGCGTTTCCTGTGACATCTTCGTCTCCTTCGCGGAGGTCGATTCATGAAACTCGGATTCCGAGTCCCTTGCGTCCCGGTGTCTTCGATCCTACACTCATTACACCCATGATATGGGAATTGAGTTCCATAATATAAAACTGTGCGAGCAGGGGGAACACCATGGACAACAACGTCCCCACAGTGGACCAAAGCGACAGACAAGTCCCGATCAACCTACGTCAATCCGGCCCGACCCCGGTCGAGATGCTTATCGACACCCGCGTCCGCAAGTCCCCGTACTGGGAACTGTCCATGCAGCAAGGATGCTGGCGGGCATCGATCTACAACCGGATGTACCACCCACGTGGCTACATTCCCCGCGAAGAGGGCGGGATGATGGCCGAGTACCAGTCCCTCGTCAACGATGTGACCTTGTGGAACGTGGCCGTCGAACGGCAGATCCAGGTCAAGGGTCCCGACGCCGAGGCGTTCGTCAACTTCGTCATCACCCGTGATGCGACGAAGATCCCGGTCATGCGTGCCCGTTACGTCATCCTGTGCAATGAGGCAGGCGGCATCCTCAACGATCCGATCCTGCTGCGGGTCGCGATCGACGAATTCTGGTTCAGCCTCTCCGACACCGATCTCATGCTCTGGCTGCAGGGGGTCAACGTCGGCCACCGCTTCGATGTCACGATCCAGGAGATCGACGTCGCGCCGGTGCAGGTCCAGGGTCCGAAGTCCGTCGACGTCATCGCCGATCTCGTCGGCGAGGAAGGACGGAACCTGCCGAGCTACGGCCTCATGGAGGCCCAGGTCGGCGGCCACGACGTCATCATCTCCCAGACCGGGTTCACCGGGGAGAAGGGCTACGAGATCTACCTCAAGGACGCGACGAAATACGCCGAGGACATGTGGAACGCCGTGCTCGACGCCGGTGAACCCTACAACCTCAAGGTCGTTGCGCCCAGCCACCACCGCAGGATCGCCGCCGGCATTCTGTCGTGGGGCCAGGACATGGACTTCGAGACCCTGCCGTTCCAGGTCAACCTGTCCTACCAGGTGCCGCGGAAGAAGGAGGCCGGCTACATCGGCAAGACCCGCCTCGAGGAGGTGCGTCGGCTCATCGAAGCCGGAACTCCGCCGTATCGCACGCAGCTGGTGGGTCTGCTGGTCGGTGGGAAACCGATCACGGACTATGCGCCGGACTTCTGGCACGTCAGTGCCAGTGCCGAGGGTGAGGCCGTCGGCTACGTGACCTCACCGTGGTACTCACCGGAGCTCGAGGCGAACATCGCGATGGCGCATGTGCCCGTCGAGGCGTCCGCGCTCGGCACCGAATACTGGGTGCATCTGCCGGAGCCGTTCGCAGACACCCCGGGGGTTCCGGTCCGCGCCGAGGTGGTCGAGATGCCCTTCCGCCCGAGCGTCAACCCCAACCAGCGCGAACGTCTGAAGATGCGCGGCCTCGACGCCGCCGTCTGAGGCGACTCTCGCTCTCGAGACCGAACGCGGTCGCCGTTGCGCACAGCCGGCGGCCGCGTTCGCATGCCCGCAGCCCCTTCATCGCTGCCGCCCAGCACCACTGGCAGACTGCGACTCCGCGACTCACTTGCCGCGCAGGGCCTTGACCTTCGCGAGGAGTTCGTTCTCCGCGTTCGGGCCGGCCTTGATGCCGGTGGGCAGCCGGAACATGAACCAGATGCCGACGAGGAGCCAGACGGCGAAACCGACCCACGACTGCCATTCCAGCTGTGCGGAGACCGGGGTGATCGGGATGTAGAGGATGAACAGGATGAAGGTGAGCACGGAGGAGATGACTCCGATGACCAATCCGCCGTTGCGCGCTCCGCCGATGCGCAGCGGACGTTCCATGTTCGGCTCGCGCTTGCGCAGGACGAGGAAGCCGATGCTGACGAGGAAGTAGGCGATGACGATGGCCGGTGAACCGGCGTCGACGATCCAGCCGAGTGCAGCGGTGCCGAAGAATGGGGCGATGGCGGAGAGGAGACCGATGAAGATGATCGCATTCGACGGGGTGCGGTACTTCGGGTGGAGCTTGCCGAACCACTTCGGGACCATGCCCGCGGCGGCCATCGCCCACATGAGTCGCGAGGAGCCCATGAGGAAGGCGTTCCAGGAGGTGATGATGCCGGCCAGGCCGCCGGCGATGACGATCTTGCCCCAGATGGGTGAGCCGAACATGACGGAGAGTGCATCGGCGGTGACCAGGTCGTGCGTGCCGAGCTGATCAGCGGGCATGGCCATCGACGTCGTCCCGATGATGATCACGTAGAAGGCGATGGCCATGACGACCGACAGCACCACGAGCTTGCCGATCTTGGCCGGTGGGAGTTTGACCTCCTCGGCGGACTGCGGGATGACATCGAAGCCGACGAAGAGGAACGGAACAACGGCCATCACGCCGATGAAGCCGGCTCCGCCTCCGGTGAAGAACGGTTCGGTGTTCTCGATCTTGCCGCCGACGAAGCCGCCGGTGAGAAGCATGAGGCCGACGATGATGAGGAACCACACGACGAAGGTCTGCACAAGTGAGGCGACCTTGACGCCGCGGATGTTGATCCAGGCGATGACGATCGCGGTGATCGTGCCGACCAGGGCCCACGTGAGGTAGACGTCGAAGCCGGCCACGTTCCAGAGTTTGATCTGTTCGAGGTTCGGGAACAGGTAGAGGGCGGTCTTCGGCACCGACACCGCCTCGAACATCACGACGCTGATGTAGCCGCCGGTGATCGCCCAGGAGCCGAAGAGGGAGACGCGTGGGCCCATCGCCCGGATGAGGTAGTTGTGCTCACCTCCGGCGTGCGGCATGGCGGCCACCATCTCGGAATACACCGTGCCGACGAAGCACATGATGATGCCGCCGACGATGAAGGCGAGGACCGCGCCGAGGGTGCCGGCGCCGTTGAGCCATTCCCCGGTGAGGACGACCCAGCCGAATCCGATCATCGCGCCGAAGCCGATGAAGAGGGCATCGACCGTGCCGAGCGCTCTGACGAACCCGTGGCCTCTGTCGTTCGCTTCAGTTTGGGTCTGACTCATGGCACGCCTCTCGCAGTCCGTCATCACTGAGATGCACAGTAGCAGGATTCTGAGCGTTTCCGGTCAGTTGACCTCACACTGTCTCGGTGGGCGAAAGCGCACCGGTCGCCTCGGGGGCAGGCGCGTTCTCTGCCCCGAGGCGGATGCGCATCAGTCGCCGAGGTCGACGACCTCGAACTCGAGGAGGTCGGCCTGCTCGGAAACCGGCTGCTTCCCCATGGATTCGTGGGCCGGCGAACGCTTGGCCTTCCAGTTCTCGAAATCCTCGCGGGTCGCCCACTGGGTGTAGACGAAGTACTTGTCGCCGCCGGCGACCGGTCGCAGCAGCTGGAAGCCTTCGAAGCCGGGGGCCTCATCGACCGAGTGCTTGCGGTCGGCAAAGCGCTTCTCGAGTTCGGCGCGGGCCGGTTCGGGGACGGTGAGTGCGTTGATGGCGACGACTGACATGGTTGCTCCTTTTCAGCAGTGTCTGCAGAGACGTCATTTGTCGGCGAGCTCGGGTGCTCGAAGGCTGCGATGGACGAGACGCTTCGGGTGAGCATCGAACTCATTTCGACCCTACGACCTCGACCCGAGTCCCAGCTGAGCAGTCCGGCAGTTCGCACGGGCTGTCTCAGAAGCGGTGCTGAATCGTGGACCGGGTCCCGGACGATCCGTGCGGGCAAACAGGTCGGAATCCATCACGGATCGACCGGAACTCCACGATCAGTCCTATTCGACGACCTCGAGCTGAGTGAACTGCATGCCGGGAGAGTGGATCTCGGCTGCACGCCGGATCCGTTCGGCAGTGAGTTCGCTGATAGTGGGGAAGGCACGGTCGGCCTTGTCGCCGCTGTCCGAGGTCGCCCGACCACCCGCAGGGCCACCCCCACCCGCAGGGCCACCCCTGCCACCCCCAGCGCCAGCCCCACCACCCGCAGCCACCACAGCGCGGGCGTTCTTCGACCGCAGCGGTTCCGGCGTCTGGACGAGCACGAACGACCGCGACCCGGAATCCCGTTCGTTCGCGGCCATCACCGCCTGCGCCGTCGTGCCGGACCCGGCGAAGAAATCGAGGACGATCGCCTCGGGGTCGAAGAAGGTCTGCGAGGCGACCAGGGCCTTCACCAGCTCGACCGGCTTCGGATAGCTGAACACCCCGCCGAGGCCCAGAGGCTCCAGATCGTTCTGCCCGCCGAGCGCCTTGATGATCGAATACAGCTTCGAACTCGCCTTCTCCGCCGGAGTCACTCGCACCACCGCGTGCTTGCCCGCTTTCCCCCACGGCCGCAGGATGTACTCGCCCGATGCCAGCTTCGCGTCTACCTCGGCGAGCTTCTTCGCGCCCTTGACCTCGAGGATGTCCTCGTACATCAGCCGCCGCTCCGAGCCTCGGGCGTAGCGGCCGAATCCTGCCCGCAGCACATCGGTCTCGACGAGCATGCGCCGGCCGTCGATCATCTCGAGCTTCGCAGGTGACTTCTTCTCCGTGAGGAAGGGCCCGACCCGGGTCGCATCGCGCCCCCACACGTGGATGTAGTCGTGTCCGCGCACGAATGACGGAGCATTGCCCCCGCCCTTGGCGCGCTGATGGATGAGCGTGCCCAGCGCATTGTCCTCGCCGAAGATCTCGTGCCCGAGCAGCTGCGCCCACGCGCTTTCGACATCGTCGAGGTGGAGGAAGAGCACCCCGTCTTCGCGCAGCAGCTCGCGAGCCAGCAGCAGCCTCGGCGCCATGAAGGACAGCCAGCTGGCATGGTCGTGCCCGTGGTCCTTGTACGTGTGCGCATTGCCCGTGTTGTACGGCGGATCGATGTAGATGACCTTGACCTGCCCCCGATGCGTGGCGAGCAGGGCGGTGAGGGCCGGCAGATTGTCGCCGACGAGAAGGAGGTTCTCACGCAGATCCGGGGTCTGAGGGGCGCCGTCACCGTCGCGCAGCTGCGCACCGCGATCACCGGCGCCGAGGCGGGGGCCCGGTCGGCGTGTGCCCTCGGCCGACGAACCCTCACCGAGGCTCCTGCTCATGCCCTCGGAGACGAGGCGACGACCGAGGGTGAAAGCCGCGTGCTTGCCGGGCCAATCCAGGACGGTCGTCATCCTTCTCCTTCGTCTCGAACGGTGACAAGATTGCTGTATGAGTATTTCACGAGTGGCCGTCGTCGGCGCCGGCATCCTCGGCGTCGCCACGGCGCGGGAGATCGCAGCGCGGTTCCCCGACGCCGAACTCACTGTCATCGACAAGGCGGATGACGTCGCTGCACATCAGAGTGGCCACACCACGGGAATCGTCGATTCGGGGCTCGACCGGATTCCCGGATCGGCCGAGGCCGAACTCGCGCGCCGAGGCGTCGAGCTGCTGGTCCCATTCGTGTCCGAACGCGGCATCCCCTACCGCGAGTGCGGGCAGCTCATGGTCGCCCAGAACACCGACGAGGCCGATCGGCTCGAAGAGATCTTCGCTCGCGCGAAGGACAACGGCATCCCCGGAGTGCGGCTGCTCGAGCGCAAGGAGATGAGCGAGGTCGAACCCGAAGCCAGGGGGGTGCTCGGACTGTACTCGCCGCATGCGGCAGTCACCGACTTCGGTGCCCTCACCGAGGCGCTCGCCTCCGACGTCAGCGCCGCCGGCGGCGCATTCCGCTTCGCCACCGAGGTCACCGGATTCGACATCATGAGCAATGAGGTGCGGATCCGAGGGCGGGCGATGGCTGCCGATGAGCAGGTGGACGAGGCGCCGCGGACCTACTACGGCAATGAGGATACGCGGCCGGTCGTCGACTTCGGCGAGGAGCTGCGCAGCCGATTCGGAGGCCAGGATTGGTTCCGGCAGGTCGAGGGCACCCTGCACGACTGGTCGGAGAAGTTCTTGAGCTCCTGGTCCGGTGGCGGACGCGGTGAGGACCATCGGGGCCCGGCTGACCAGGACGGACCCGGCGGGGGAGCAGGCGACGGCACTCGAGGCTCCGGAGACGATTCGACCGGATCGGGCAAGAGGGCGCGCCGCGAGATGCCCGAGACGACGATCGGCACCTTCGACCTCGTCTTCGTCTGCGCCGGACTGCAGGCCGACCGCCTGGCCGCAGCCGCAGGATTGGAGGCCGATCCGCGTATCGTGCCCTTCACCAGCGACTATTACGAGATCCCGGCGGCCTCCGCCGAGGCGGTGCGCGGCATCATCGGCTCCGTTCCCGATCCGGATGCGCCCTTCGCCGAGACCGGGATGGTCAGAGGGGTCAACGGCTCGCTGATGCTCGGGCCCAACACCTTCGTCTCGCTCGGTCGGGAGAAGTACGACAGGCGCGGCTTCGACCTCGGCGATATGGGGTCGACCGCGAAGTTCTCCGGCTTCTGGAAATTCGCTGCCCAGACCGCGCGCACCGCCGCGCACGGGGCGAAGACGACAGTCAGTCGGAAGGCATTCATCGACAGCGTCGAGAAGTACGTGCCGACGATCGACGGGGACTCCGTCGAAACCGGGCCGCGCGGCGTCCGGGCGCAGGCGATGAACTCCGATGGCGAGCTGCTCGATGAACTCATCATCGCCACTCGCGGGCGGCTGACCGCGGTCAGGGCAGTCCCACGCTGGGGAGCCACCTCGGCGCTGGCCATCGCCGAACGGATCGTCGGTGAAGCAGCGGGGGCACGCGGGCGCTGAACGTCAGGGTCTGCTGGGAGCGGACGAGCGCAGGTCGCTTCTATCAGTCGACCGATGAGGAATGGCGCGGACTGCGCTCGGTCTCGGCCCTTGCTCTGCCGGAGCTCGCGGAACCGATCGCCGCGAATCTCGAGAAGTCGACGAAGCGATGATGGGCAGACTGTGCTCCTGAACCGATCACGGCGATGACTGGTCGCTGCGCCTGAGCCTGCCCGCAGACGCGGACATCGCCGAGGCGAACGCCCCGTCTCTGAGGTCCGATCAGGACCTGTTCGCTGCTCTCAACGGCATCACCGACCGTCGGCGTGTGCCCGAAGGAGTCATGGCGTTCGAGCAGACGGACAGCGGTCCGGCCCACATCGTCGACCTCCGCGTCCCCCGTGGATTCCGGGGCAGTCTCACCTTCATGCCCGTGCCTCGCGGCATCGAGACCGCGGGCCGGGACACATGGCTGGCGGCCTACGGGAATGCGTTCCTCCCGGCCGGCACCGGGCTGCGCACGGTTGCGGACCTGTTCGGACGCCCCGTCTTCGAGGTCTCCGCACCCGATGCCAAACCCCTCATCTGGACTGCGGAAGCGGCCACTGACGCCGAGGTGGCCGGCGGAACTTCGGGCGGCGACGGGAGGCAGCCCCACCTCGGCGAACGGATCGAAGTGCTCGACGGCACCACAAGGTGGGTCCTCACGTACCAGCCGAAGCGGGCATCCGCCTCGGCGCCGGTGCTCGTCGTCTTCGACGGGAAGGCCTTCGTCGACGGCGGTCTGCTCACCACGATCGACGAACTCGTCGGCCCGCCCTCGCTCGTCATCGGGGTTGACCACGCACCGATCGACACCGCAGCGGACAGCGGGGCCGACCCGGGTGAGGCGTTCGCATTGCGGGCCTCCGACTTGGTGATGAACCCGAGATTCTGCGACGACGTCCTCACCCTCGTCGCTTCGCTGGCGCCGAATGCCCGCGATCGGACGATCGTGGCCGGGGCCTCCTACGGCGGACTGGCCGCGACCTACTTCGTCCTGAGGCATCCGGAGGCGTGCCGCGCGATCAGCCTTTCACCCTCGTTCTGGGCCTCGGATTCGGAAGGGAAGCGAATCTGGGAGCACTTCCGGGCAGGGACCAGTCCCGAATTCCTCATCCACCACGGCGCCTTGGAATCGGAGATCGCCCGTTCCGTCGCCGAGGCGAGAGCTGAGTTCGTCCGTCGCGGGCCCAGCCCACGATGCGACACGTTCTCCGGCGGCCACGAGTACCTGTGGTGGAGAGAGCTCCTCCCCGGCCACCTCGCCGAGCTGCTCGCCGAGAACCGCGATATGAGCACACTGTGAGTCTCGGCCGAGTTCAGTCGGAGTGCCGTTCGAGGAACTCGTAGACCTCGGTGTCGTCGACGCCGGGCACGGCACCGGGCGGGACAGCGGCCAGCAGCGAGGCGTGCATGCGCGCTGACGGCAGTGCCTGATCCTCCCATTTCTCCGCGAGGTCTGCCGGTGCCTGCCGGCAGCAGGAGGGGTCCGGGCATTCGGACTTCGAGCGGATCGACGATTCGCGGCCTTCGAACCACCGGACGTGGGCGAACGGGACGCCGACGCTGATCGCGAAATCACCGCCGGGCAGAACGCGGGCCGTGCACCAATACGAACCCTGCGGAGTGTCGGTGTACTGGTAGTAGGGGCTGAAGCGGTCGGCGACGCGGAAGACCGTGCGTGAGGTGAAGCGTTTGCACGCGAACTGACCCTCGATCGCGCCGAGCGGATCGGTGGGGAAGGGCAGGCCGTCGTTCGAGTACGCCTTGTGGATCGTGCCCGAGTTGTGCACCTTCATGAAGTGGACGGGCAGGCCGAGGTGTTCGGTCGCGAGGTTCGTGAACCGGTGGGCGGCCATCTCGTAGCCGACGCCGAACATATCGCGCAGGTGCTCGACCGAGAGCACCCGCTTCTTCTTCTCCTCTTCGAGGATCGGCACGGCCGCAGACTCGGGCAGGAGGATTGCCGCAGCCAGATAGTTCGCCTCCACCCGCTGCTGGAGGAACTCATGGAAGTCCTTCGGAGAGTCATAGCCGAGCACGTGCGGGGCCAGACTCATAAGCAGGTGGGAACGCGGGTCGAAAGCGGCATCGGAGTTGGGCAGGTAGAGCCGTTTGTTCCCGGTGTCCGAGATCGACCGGGTCGACTCGGGCAGATCCGAGACGTAGTGGAGGCTGAATCCGAGCTTCTCGGCGATGAGCGCCGTCTGCCGCTGCGAGACCGTGCCCGATTCGTAGCCGACGAGGTCGAGCAGCTCGGCGGCGGTGGCCTCGAGCTCGGCGAAGTAGTTGTTCTTCTCCTTCATCCGATCGCGCAGCTCACGGTTCGCCCGCCGCGCTTCTTCGGGGGTGGCCGCGCGACGTTCGAGGACCTCGCCGAGCTTACGCTGCAGACCGACGATCGCCTCGAGCGCATCCGCCGGCAGCGATTTGATCCTCACCTGCGGAAGCCCCAGGGAGGAGTACATCGGCGAGGCCTGATTGCGTTCGGCTTCGAGTTCGAGAGCCTGCCGGTCGTCGATCGGGGCGGGATCGATGAGGTCGGCGACATCGGTCTTCAGGGCCTTGGCGATGGCGGCCAGGAGCGTGACAGAAGTTTCTCGCTTACCGTTCTCGATCGTCGAGATCTGCGAGGCTGCACGCCCGACTTCCTGTCCCAGCTCATTCAGTGTCAGCCCGCGTTGTTTTCGAAAAAACCGGATTCTTCTGCCGATGCTCAAGGGATCGGTCTGCTGTTCCTCGTCCTCGACTTCCGCTCTAATGCTGACCAAGGCGGCTCCAATCGTTTCTGTGCGCTGGTTCACATGCGTGGAAATCAGTATGACAGAACGAGGAAATTTCTGAAACCGGAAATTTCGCACTTATTCATCCGAAAATCCCCTACCTGAACCCTTGCGGCCCCCGCAGACTGGATACATCAACAACCCCGAACGAAAGGGAAAGTGAAGGACAATGACTGAGAACACCACGCAGAACAGCTTGCACGATGCTGAGGCGATCCGCCGCGACTGGGCGACCAACGCCCGCTGGTCGGGAATCGCTCGCGACTACGAGCCCGAGGACGTCGTCAAACTGCGCGGATCTCTGATCGAGGAGCACACGCTGGCCCGTCACGGTGCCGAGCGCCTGTGGAAGCAGATCAGCTCGAGCGACATCAAGTCCGGCGAATACGTCAACGCACTCGGTGCGCTGACCGGCAACCAGGCCGTCGAACAGGTCAAGGCCGGTCTCAACGCCATCTACCTCTCCGGTTGGCAGGTCGCCGCCGACGCGAACGCAGCCGGCCAGACCTACCCGGATCAGTCGATCTACCCGGCCAACTCGGTTCCGCAGGTGGTTCGCCGCATCAACAATGCGCTCATGCGTGCCGACCAGATCGAGACCTCGGAAGGCAACAAGCAGGTCGATGACTGGTTCGCTCCGATCGTCGCCGACGCGGAAGCAGGCTTCGGCGGTTCGATCAACGTCTACGAGCTCATGCGTTCGATGATCAATGCCGGCGCGGCCGGTGTGCACTTCGAAGATCAGCTCGGTTCTGAGAAGAAGTGCGGCCACCTCGGCGGCAAGGTCCTCGTTCCGACCTCGCAGCACATCCGCACGCTGAACGCGGCGCGTCTGGCAGCCGACGTGGAGAACGTGCCCAGCCTCGTCATCGCCCGCACCGACGCCGAGGCGGCCACGCTCATGACCTCGGACATCGACGAGCGCGATCAGCAGTTCGTCACCGGTGAGCGCACCTCCGAGGGCTTCTACAAGATCCGCAACGGCATCGAAGCAGGCATCGCCCGCGGTCTGTCCTACGCTCCCTACGCGGATCTGCTGTGGATGGAGACCTCCACCCCGGACCTCGCCGCCGCGAAGGAATTCGCGGATGCGATCCACGCGGAGTACCCGGACCAGATGCTGGCCTACAACTGCTCGCCGTCGTTCAACTGGAAGAAGCACCTCGACGATGCGACCATCGCGAAATTCCAGCGCGAGCTCGGAGCCATGGGCTACAAGTTCCAGTTCATCACCCTGGCCGGCTTCCACGCCCTGAACTACTCGATGTTCGATCTGGCCCACGGCTACGCTCGGGAGCAGATGAAGGCCTACGTCGAGCTGCAGGAGCGCGAGTTCGCCGCCGAGGATCGCGGCTACACCGCAACCCGCCACCAGCGCGAGGTCGGCACCGGCTACTTCGACCTGGTCTCGACCGCGCTCAACCCGGAGTCCTCGACGACGGCTCTGGCCGGTTCGACCGAGACCGCTCAGTTCAGCTGAGTCCGACCGGCTCTTCGGAGCACCGCCCGCCCGGGCTTCGCGGCCCGGGTGCGGCACCGGCCATCGGCCGCTTGGAACCCGGCGCGGATCGGCAATGTTTTCACGGGGTTTGCATTGTCGGTCCGCGCCGTCACACCCACCGATGGCAGCGACCACTTACTTCACGGCACGAACCCCCGCAGCACCACACAAGCACCGCATCACTTCCACTGCAATGACACCTTCCGGCAGCACTGACACTCCGGCAGCACACTACGACGGGTGAGGAGAAGCCCATGTCTTACATCAAGATCAACGCGCCGCTCGAAACCGGCTTCGGCACCGTCCTCTCGGAGCCCGCTCTGACGTTCATCGCCACACTCCACGACGAGTTCGCCGGCACCATTGCCGATCTGCTGCGCGCACGCCGCAATCGCCAGGCCGAGATGAACGGCGGAACCCTCCCGCGCTTCAAGCCGGAGACCGCCCGCATCCGCGCCGACAGGTCCTGGACCGTCGCCGGCTCGGCAGGAGCTCCCGGACTCGAAGATCGCCGCGTCGAACTCACCGGCCCGGTCACCGAGACCGAAGTCGTGGCCGCGCTGAACTCGCAGGCGAAGGTGTGGCTGGCCGACCTCGAAGACGCCACGAGCCCCACCTGGGCCAACATCATCGGCGGTCAGCTCAATCTCTACCGCGCCATCCGCGCTCAGCTGCCCGGAGTGAAGAACCCGAACCAGCAGCCGACGATCGGGCTGCGTCCTCGCGGCTGGCACCTGCCGGAGAAGCACCTGCTCTACGTCGATGACAGCGGCAGCGAATTCGCCGCCTCTGGTGCACTGGTCGACTTCGGTCTGTACTTCTTCCACAACGCCCGCCACCTCATCGACGCCGGCTCCGGCCCGTACTTCTACCTGCCGAAGCTCGAGTCCTCGCAGGAAGCACGTCTGTGGAACAAGATCTTCGTCCGTGCGCAGAACATGCTCGGCATCGAGCAGGGCACCATCCGCGCCACCGCTCACATCGAGACGATCACCGCGGTGTTCCAGATGGAAGAGATCCTCTTCGAACTGCGTGAGCACTGCGCCGGTCTCGAGGCCGCCGGCTGGGACTACCTGTTCTCCGTGGTGAAGAACCTGCGCAACGCCACCGACTACGTGCTGCCCGACCGGGAGCGCCTGACGATGGACCTGCCGCTGATGAAGGCATTCACCGATCGTCTGGTGGCGACCTGCCACCGCCGCGGTGCGCACGCTATCGGCACGATGTCGAACCTCATGTCCGACCATCCGGACGAAGCGTTCGTCGCTGCCGAGTTCGAACGCATGCGTGAGGACAAGGCTCGTGAGGCCTGGCAGGGCTTCGACGGCACCTGGGTCGCCGACCCGGCTCTCGTGCCGGCCGCTCTGGCCGTGTTCGACGCGGCTCTCGGCTCGAAGCCGCACCAGCTGGAGAACATGCGACCCGATGTGCAGGTGACCAGTGAGAACATCCTCGACGTCACCGGTCTCGAGCCGATCGTGACCGAAGAGGGCGTGCGGGTGAACATCCGTGTGGCCATCGGGTACATGAACGAATGGCTCGGCGGCAACGGTCACGTGGCGCTGGAGAACCAGCTCGAGGATGTCTCGACCGCGGAGATCTGCCGCTCGCAGATCTGGCAGTGGATCCACCATGAGGTGACTCTCGACAATGGGCAGAAGCTGACCCGTCACCTGGCTGAGCGCTACCTCGGCGAGGAGCTGGCGGCGATGGATCGTCGTCCCGATGATCACCTCGACGAGGCAGTGGAGATCTTCCGCACGACGGCCCTCGACGAGCCCTTCGCGGAGTTCCTCACGATGCCGGCCTACACCGAGCACCTGGTCGACCGGGTGTCGAAGAAGGCCGCGACCGAGGCCTCCGTAGCCTGACCAATTACTACCCGACGGCGGCCCAGCAACCTTGCGCAAGGTTGCTGGGCCGCCGTCACGTAGTTCTGGGAGGGGCGAGTGGGGGCGTGAGCACTCAAGTGAGGGCGTCAGTGACGATGAATCTGACCTTGCGATGGTCCCGAAGTGAACGAATCATCGGAGAGTCCATATACTGGGGGCCATGACGATTCTCATTGGCTACCTACCTGCTCCCGAGGGTGAGGCTGCTCTGCGTGCGGGTTTCGCGGAAGCCAAGCTGCGGTCGAGCACTGCCGTCGTGATCAACTCGCAGCGACGAGGTGCCAGCGGGACGCCGACGGAGATCGGTGAGGACGAGATCAAACGGATCGTCGACCTCGGCAGGGAATCCGATATCGACGTCGAGGTGCTCCAGCCCGATCACGAGGACGATCTGCCGGGCACGCTCAACGATCTCGCCGTCGAACACGAGGCTCAGCTCATCGTCATCGGGCTGCGCAAGCGCTCGGCCATCGGCAAGTTCATCCTCGGTTCCCAGGCTCAGCGCATCCTCCTCGAAGCCGAGGTCCCGGTCCTCACCGCGAAGGCCTGAGCGCACTTCGCCGAGGCGGCGCCGCCGTAAGCGTCGAATCGACCATCCGCGTCGCCGAGGTGCAGATCCGCTCTCGCCGAGGCGGCGCTTCGCCCGCGCTAACGGCGCGGTTCCAGCCCCCACCCCCAGGCGATCAGCTCGGCCAATGACACGCCTTCGGCGTCGCTGAGATCCGTGATCTGAGTCCGGCACGAATACCCGTCGGCGAGCACGACCTCCAGCCGTGAGTCGTCCGTCCCCGCTTTGCCGCGCTTTCGCAGCGCCGGCAACAGTGCCACCTCGGCGACGGCGACCGAGGTCTCGTAATGCCCTTCCTCGACGCCGAAGTTCCCGGCCAGGCCACAGCAGCCGCCGATGAACTCGGTGCTGGCGCCGGTCCGGGCCAGCAGCTCTCTGTCCGCAGCGGTGCCGAAGATCGCCGACTGATGGCAGTGCGGCTGAACGAGTGCGTCGACCCCGGACAGATCCGGCAGTTCGGCACCGATGCTCAGCAGATACTCGGCAAGGGTCTGCACGCGCGCAGCCACCCGACGCGAGGTGTCATCGGCGAGCAGCTTGGCCGAATCGTCCTTGAGCGTGGCCAGACAGGAAGGTTCGACGCCGACGATCGGGACATCACCGGTGGCGTCGAGGGCAGTGATCGTCTCCGCGAGATTCGCCTTTGCCGCATCGAGCTGCCCGGTCGAGATGAGCGGCAGGCCGCAGCACACGGTCTGATCGATCACCCGCACTGTGACGCCGGCGTGCTCGAGCACGGCCACGGCTGCGGCGAGGATGCGCGGAGCAAAATGGTTCGACCAGGAATCAGCGAACAGGATCACCTCGGCGTTCGGACGCGGCACCAACCGCAACTCGTCCGACTGCGCACCCGATGACTGCGCCCCGGATGACTGCGCACCCGAATTCTGGGCCTTCGCGCTGGGCGCCGCGTCCGCGCCCGAACGCGACTCCGCCTCGGCGCTGGACGTCCACCATCTGCGGAACGTCGTGGCCGCGAACTGCGGAATCGACCGGCGCACATCGATGCCGGAGATCCGCTTCGCCACGGTCGACAGACCCGGCAGCCCCGACACCCGATTGAGCACCGGCGCCACCGGTGTGACCAGGCGCGCAAGCTGCGGAAGGAACCCGAGCGAGTAGTGCTTCATCGGCCGCAGCTTGCCCTTGTAGGACTGGTAGAGGACCTCGGCCTTATACGTGGACATGTCCGTTCCGGTGGGGCACTCGGTCCCGCAGGCCTTGCACGACAGGCACAGGTCAAGAGCTTCGTGCACCTCAGGCGAGTCCCATTTCGGTTCGAGCAGATCGCCCGAGACCATCTCCTGCAGCACCCGAGCGCGTCCCCGGGTCGAATGCCGTTCATCGCGTGTGGCCTGGTAGGACGGGCACATGATGTCGCCGGCGGCCGCCGAATCCGCGCGGCATTTGCCGACGCCGGTGCACCGATGCACCGCCGAGGCGAAGCCCGCGGACTCACCCTCATAGGCCATCGCCAACTGTCCCGGAAGCTCCTGCCGCAACGGCAGCTGCGTCAGTCGGAGCGACTCATTGAGCGCATCCGGGTCGACGATGACACCGGGGTTGAGCAGATGCTGCGGATCGAAGAGCTTCTTGACCTGGGCGAACAGATCGATCGCCGCCGGTGTGTACATGAGGCTCAGCAGCTCCGAACGTGCCCGACCGTCACCGTGCTCACCGGAGACCGAACCGCCGTAGCGGGCGACGAGCTTCGTCGCCGCGACCATGAAGTCGCGCATCACCTGCGGTCCGGTCGGGTCCTCGAGCGGGAAGTCGACCCGCATGTGCAGGCAGCCGTCACCGAAGTGACCATAGGGGATCCCCCAGAGGCCGTGTTCGTCGAGCAGAGCCATGAGATCGTGCAGATAATCGCCGAGGTGGTCGACCGGGACCGCTGAATCCTCCCACCCGGCGTGGGCGTCGCGACCATCGGGGGTGCGCGAGACCAGACCGGCGCCGTCGGCGCGGATCGCCCACACCTCGGCGGCGGCCGCGGCGTCGAGGACGGAGGAGTCCAGGGCCTGCGACTCGGCGATGAGGCGCTGGGTCTCCTGCTCGATTTCGGCTTCGTCCTCACCGGTGAGCTCGACGACGAGCCAGCCCGCGCCCTCGGGCAGCGTGGGGACCGCCTCGGCGCCCTTGGTGTCGATGACTCGGTTGAGCATGCGTGAGTCGAGGCCTTCGCACGCGGCTACGGGGAAGTCCTTGAGCAGCGGCGCATCATGGGCGGCCGCGACCATGTCCTCGTAGCCGAGCACCACTGCTGAGGTGAAGCTCGGGTCTTTGACCAGGCGTATCTTCGCGGCGAGGATGACACCCCAGGTGCCTTCCGTGCCGGCGAAGGCACGGCGGAGGTCGAAGCCGTTCTCCGGGAGGAGCGACTCGAGCCCGTAGCCGGAGACCTGTCTGGAGAAGGTGCCGAAGTTCGTGCGGATGGTGCCGAGGTTCTCGGCGACGAGTTCGTGCAGACGCGGGAAGGTCGCGGAGGCGTCCGCGTCGTCGAGGGTGACGACGGTGCCGTCGATGAGCATGACCTTGAGCGCGAGGATGTTGTCGCCGGTGCGTCCGTAGCCCAGGGCGCGGGGGCCGCAGGCGTTGTTGCCGATCATTCCGCCGATGGTGCAGCGGGTGTGCGTCGACGGATCGGGACCGAAGCGCAGACCGTGCGGTTTGGCCTTCTCCTGCAGGTGGGCGTGGATGCAGCCGGCTTCAACCCAGGCCGACTGTGCGTCGGGGTCGAGGTCGAGGACGGTATTCATATGGAGCGAGAAGTCGAGGACGATGCCGCGGCCGATGGCATTGCCGGCGATCGAGGTGCCGGCTCCGCGGCTGGTGATCGGCACGCCGAGGCGGCGGGCGATCGTGAGGACGCCACGCACCTCCTCTTCGTCGTGGGGAAAGACGATGGCGGCGGGCACAAGCCTGAAGAGCGAGGCATCGGAGGAGTAGGCGGCACGGTCCGTGTCGTCGATGCTGAAGTCGCGGATGCCGACTGCGCGGAACTCGGTCGCGAGGGTGGCGGGAAGCGTTGTCGTGGACTCGTCTTCGTCGACGGTCGCCCGATTCGCTCCGGTGGGATGGGCCATAGTCGTCATGTTCGCATTGTGCCACTTGGGTTGCCGGAACATCGAGACCCTTTCACTCTCGAGATCCTCCGCCCACACCTGCAGGGTCGTCAGGGTCATCGGGCAACACCGGAACCGTTATCGTTTCGTTATCAGACAAGCTCAGAACGACGGCTTTGTGGAGTTTGAGTTCCTATATCCGGGAATTCTTGGTGTATTGACATATTCGTGGTATCTAATGGGACTACACCAATTCGTGGCAAGGGGCCACTACATGAATGCAAGGGAAGAAGCCATGTCTCGTCGAGCTCGTGAATTGACAGTAGATCAGGCCGCATTAGTCGGGGCGGTCAGAAAGGTCGCTCGGCAGCGATCGAAAATCAACACCGACTATGTGATGGCGATTCTTCGGGCGCGCGAAGAGGGCGCGACTTTCGGGGCGATCGCCGAGGCGGCCGGCACCTCCTCGCAGGCGGTGCAGGAGATCGTGCGTCGGCACGGACCGGTCAAGCGCAGCGAACCGAAATCGGAGGTCGCAGACCCCGTCTGAGCCCGGAATCAAGGGGTCGAGGCAAGAAGCATCGACTCCCCGGACCTTCATTCTTCCCGCGCTCGAACAGGGGCGGTGATCCATCGGCGAGATGGGGTCACCGCCCTTGTGTATTGCATGGGCGGTACCTGACCGTTGTATGGCCGATTCTCGGAGCCGTTCGGCGACAGGAATTTTCATTGTGCTGACAATGGGGCAGGTGGTGTGTAATGACGGGAACCGGCAGTTCGGCCCATATGGATAATCATGTTTTGATTCGCTCGATCTGTCGATGCGAAACTGAAGTTCCCCGCGACCGACACCGGCAGCTGCGGGCGGGTTCGTGGGCAGGTCAATTGGTGAGCTCCCACGGCATGATGCGGCTATCAGCGGCTTAGATACAAGAACGACATACTCGCCGCAGTATTGCAGTCTTGTTACAGGCGGACCGGTTGTTCACGCCCCGATAGCGGGCGTTCGGCTGCACCGCGGGTCCGGGGCGTTCGGCGTGCGGCCGACCGGACTCCGGACCCGCAGGCGTGGTGAGAGGCGTCTTGTCTAGAGTGGCGATATGAACTCCGAGCCCGAATCACTGCCCGCTGAGATCGTCGACCTTCCCCTCATTCGCATCGCGTCCGACCTGTCTGTCATGGCCTGGGAGCAGATGCTCGCCTGGAGGTCACTGCTCGGAGCGAGCCTCGATGCGCGGGTCGTCGACACGAAGACCTCGCCGAACGACCTCGTCACCAAGGCCGATGCGCAGATCGAGGCACTCGTCCGCGGGTACCTCTCGCGGGTCAGGCCCCACGATCTCATGGTCGGCGAGGAGGGGGCGGACGCACTCGACCCGGTCGAATTCTTCTCGGCCGATATCCTTCGCCGGCTCCATGCCTACGATGCCGAGGCGCGGCTGCTCGCCGACCTCAGCGACGACGGCCCGGCGCTGGAGTGGCATGTCGACCCCATCGACGGAACCGTGAATTATGTCCGGAACATCGAACACCATGCTTTCTCTGTCGGTGTCTGCGAGAAGCCGGACACCGATCCCGGTCTCGGTCTCGGCGGCTGGCGCATCGGGCTCGTTGCCTCACCGGGGCTGGGTGCCACTTGGCTGGCGGCCGAGGGCCTCGGCGCCTACCGGGTCGAGGGTCGACTGGCCGACTACGGAACGGCCGCCTCGGCGAATATTCCCGCCCGCCGGCTGCGGGGTACGCCGAGCGGGCTGTCCGGACGGCTGCTCGCCACCGGGTTCGCCTACACCGGGAACAATCGCGGCCCACAGCTGGCCAAACTCGAGAACCTTATGAGCGGTTACGACGATCTCCGGCGCTGCGGCGCGGCCTCCATCGACCTGTGCATGGTCGCCGAAGGCCGCGTCAACGGCTACGCCGAACGGGGCCTGGGCATCTACGACTACGCCGGCGGTGCGGTCATCGTCGAAGAGGCAGGACTCAAGGTCAGCCGCGGGGGAGCAGGCGGTCCGACCGCCGCAGCCGACGCCCAGGCCGAGGTCGATCGGCTCGTCGCCGCCATCTGAACCGACCTCGCCCCGCCCGCGCCGGCCGAGCCGCGCTGGGCTCTCTGCGCCGCAAACCGCTCATCAGGTGTGATGCAGATAACGTCATATTTCTTTGACTTTATTTTCAAAGCATAGGCTAAGCTTACTTTCAGTGTGTGCACACGTTTCTCTGATTCGTTCATCCCAGGAAGTAGGACCCCATGGTTTCGACTCGCCTTCAACTGAGCGCCCTGGCAGGCGTTGTCGCTCTTGCTCTGGCCGGCTGCGGCTCCTCTGATTCCGATTCGGCACAGGCCGACGGCGCTGACACCACGATCGAGGTCGAAGACAACAACGGCAAACAGACCGTTGACTCCCCGCCGGAGTCCGTCGTCGCCACCGACAACCGCACGTTCCAAACTCTCAGCGACTGGGGCGTCGAACTCAGCGGCGGAGCCGTGTCCCTCATGAGCGACGACCTCGACTACACGAAGGACGAGTCGATCCTCGACCTCGGCAACCACCGCGAACCCGACCTCGAGAAGGTCGTCGAAGCCAAGCCCGACCTCATCATCAACGGCCAGCGCTTCGCCCAGTTCCACGACGATCTGGCCAAGCTCGCCCCTGAGGCGGTCGTGCTCGAACTCGATCCCCGCGACGACGAGGACTTCGACGACGAGCTGCGCCGTCAGACCACGGTGCTCGGCGAGATCTTCGGCAAGCAGGACGAAGCGAAGAAGCTCGTCGATGATTTCGACGCTTCCATCGACCGCGCCAAGTCCGCCTATGACGGTGATGACAAGGCCATGGGGCTGATCACCTCGGCCGGTGACATCGGCTATGCCGCTCCCTCGGTCGGACGCACCGTCGGGCCCGTGTTCGACATCCTCGACCTCGCCCCGGCCCTCGAGGTCGAGGACGGCACCGAGGACCATCAGGGCGACGATGTCTCCGTCGAAGCGATCGCGAAGTCGAACCCCGACCTCATGATCGTCCTCGACCGTGATGCCTCCTTCGCGCCGGAGAAGCGCGATGAGGGCTCGGCCCCGGCCGCCGAGGTGCTCGAGGACTCCGAGGCGCTCAAGGACGTCCCCGCGATCAAGGACGAGAAGATCGTGTACTTCCCCGAGGACACCTACCTCAACGAGAGCATTCAGACCTACACGGAGTTCTTCAACGACTTCGCTGAGAAGCTCGAAGACCAGAAGTGATGACCATCGCCGAGGCGGCCCGACGTCGGAAGGACTCCCGAGGCAACCGGCCGGATGAGTCTCCACGTGGGGCCGCCTCGGCGAAGGGACCCCTCTTCGGATGGCCGCTGCTGCTGGGCGTCCTCGGGGTCGCCCTCCTGCTCGCGGTCTCGCTGTTCACCGGTGTCTACGACATCTTCGGCGGTGACGGCGGTGCTCAGATGTTCCAGATCACGCGGATTCCGCGCACCATCGCCCTCGTCCTGGCCGGAGCGGCCATGGCGATGTGCGGGCTGGTCATGCAGCTGCTCACCCAGAACCGCTTCGTCGAACCGACGACGACCGGCACCACCGAATGGGCGGGCCTCGGGCTCATGCTCACCGTCATCGTCTACCCCGATGCCTCGATCGTCGCGCGGATGGTCGGAGCGATCATCGCCGCCTTCGTCGGCACCCTCGTGTTCTTCCTCTTCCTCCGGCGAGTGTCACTGAAATCCTCGCTCATCGTGCCCATCGTCGGCATCATGCTCGGCGCCGTCGTCGGTGCCGTGTCGACCTTCGTCGCCGTTCAGACCGATATGCTGCAGAGCCTGGGCATCTGGTTCGCAGGCAGCTTCACCTCGATTCTGCGCGGCCAGTACGAGACCCTGTGGATCGTCGCGGCCGTCGTCGTCGCGATCTTCATCCTCGCCGACCGCTTCACCGTGGCCGGCCTGGGCAAGGAGATCGCCACGAACGTCGGCCTCAACTACAACCAGATCCTGCTGCTGGGAACCGTCTTCGTCGCCGTCGCCACAGGCGTGGTCACCGTCGTCGTCGGCAACCTGCCGTTCCTCGGACTCATCGTGCCCAACATCGTCTCACTCGTCCGCGGCGACGACCTGCGCTCGAATCTGCCGTGGGTGTGCCTGCTGGGCATCGCCATCGTCACTGTCTGCGACCTCATCGGTCGGATCATCGTCATGCCCTTCGAAGTCCCCGTCTCCCTCATCCTCGGCGTCGTCGGCGCTGCCGTGTTCGTCGCCCTGCTGCTGCGTCAGCGGAAGGTCGGGTGAGTGCCGTGCGCGCAAAGGACGAAATCCCCGCAGACCCCATGACGAACACCGACGCCGAGGCGGCCGGCCGGGCCGCTGCGGACGTGCGGGACGGTGAGCCGCCTCGGCGAGGTTCCGCCGCTGCTCAGGGTGCCTCTGCTCAGCGTGCGTCCGGACCGCTGCCGACGGCCAGGTCGGTGCGCCGATATTGGACGATGATCATCGTCCTCGCGCTCGCCTCGGCGGGTATCGCCGGCGGCATCCTGGCGTGGGACAATCCCATGCCCATCAACGACCCCGGCTTCTGGCTGATCGCGAAGCTGCGGCTGACGAACCTCGTCGTCATCGTCATGGTGGCACTGTGCCAGTCCTTCGCGACCGTCGCCTTCCAAACGGTGACGAACAACCGGATCATCACGCCCTCGATCATGGGATTCGAGTCCCTGTACGTGGCGATCCAGACCTCGGCGATGTACTTCTTCGGGGTCACCGCGATCGTCGAACTCAAGGGGCTCGTCCCATTCGTCGTCCAACTGGCGCTCATGGTCGGGCTGTCGCTGGCACTCTACGGGTGGCTGCTGTCCGGTCGGCACTCGTCGGTGGCACTCATGCTGCTCATCGGCGTCGTCATCGGCGGGGGACTGGGCTCGGTCGCGACATTCATGCAGCGGACGCTGACGCCGAGCGAATTCGACATCCTCTCCGCACGGCTCTTCGGATCGATCTCGAACTCGGATTCGAGCTACCTGCCGGTGTCGATCCCACTGTGCGTGCTCGCGTGCCTCGGCCTCTACCTCAGCTCGTCGCGGTTGAACGTGCTCGCGTTGGGTCGGGATATGACGAGCAACCTGGGGCTGAACTTCAAGGGCGAACTGCTCAAAGTGCTCTTCTTCGTGTCCATCCTCATGGCGGTGTCCGTGTCGATGATCGGCCCGATGGTCTTCCTCGGATTCCTCGTCGCGATGCTCGCCTACCAGTTCGCCGACACCTATGACCACAAGCGGCTCTTCCCGATGGCGGCCCTCATCGGGTTCGTCGTCCTGGGTGGAGCGTATTTCGTCATGAAGAACATCTTCTACGCCGAGGGGGTCGTGTCGGTCATCATCGAGATCGTCGGCGGCGGCGCCTTCCTGCTTGTCATCCTGCGAAAGGGGCGCCTGTGATCACGCTGGACTCGGTCCGCAAATCCTACAGCGACGAGGTCTCGATCGGGCCCGTCGACCTGCAGATCCCGGCCGGAGGAGTGACCGCTCTGGTCGGCCCCAACGGCGCCGGAAAGTCGACGCTGCTGACGATGATCGGCCGGTTGCTGGGCTTGGACTCGGGGTCGATTTCGGTGGCCGGTTTCGACGTCAGTTCGACGAAGTCGAAGGACCTGGCGAAGATCGTGTCCATCCTGCGTCAGGAGAACCACTTCATCACCCGTCTGACGATCAGGCAGCTCGTCGGGTTCGGGCGCTTCCCGCATTCGCAGGGGCGTCTGACAACCGCCGATGAGGAGATCATCTCCCAGGCCATCGACTTTCTCGAGCTCGGTGAACTGGAGAACCGGTTCATCGACGAGCTCTCCGGAGGGCAGCGGCAGCGGGCCTATGTGGCGATGGTGTTGGCGCAGGACACCGACTATGTGCTGCTCGACGAACCGCTGAACAACCTCGACATGAAGCGGTCCGTGCAGATGATGCAGCACCTGCGCCGAGCCGCGGCCGAGATGGGCCGGACCATCGTCATCGTCCTCCACGACATCAACTTCGCCGGTCACTACGCCGACCACATCTGCGCGGTGAAGGACGGCGAGGTCGTCGAGTTCGGCACTCCCGAGAAGATGATGACCGCCGAGGTGCTGTCCAGGGTGTTCGACACCCCGGTCGAAGTCATCGACGGTCCGCGCGGGCCGCTGGCCGTTTACTACTGACACGTTCGGCTGGTCTGGCCGGTTAGCTGGCTGGTGGCTGGTGGCTGGTGGCTGGTGGTTGGGTGGGGCGATCCACAGCGGGGCGGAGTGTCACCCGGCGTCGGACGGCGACGGGACGGAACGTCACCCTGCAGCGGGCCGCACCGTCACCCAACGACGGACGGCGACGACGAGCGTGGTGACGAGGCCGATGATGAGGAGCCCGTCGGCGGCGATGTAGAACAGGTGCAGGGCCGATCCGCCGTCGTCGGTGCCGGCGAGCACGGCATTCGTGCGTTCATTGAGCAGGGGGCGGATGACGATGACCTTGATGATGAGGATGCCGATGAGACCGCTGGTCAGGGCTCGATAGACACGGTCGACACCGGTCTTCAGCATCGCCCACAGCAGGATCACCGCGATGACGAGCTCCACCCAGTTCATCGCCCCGAAGACCAGACGCCCGATGCCCAGCCCCAGCGGAATCGTGATCCCCGGGGCGGTGAACTTCAGCGGCGCCTCGATGAGCGAGATACCGATGATGAGCCCGAGCCACACCGCCGGCAGAAGGATGCGTGCTCCCGCCGCGAGCCGGGTGTCCTGAGTGCTGAAGAAGTTGGCCATGCCCAGCATTCTACTCCCGGTAGAAAGGCTGCTCGTGGGGGAGCTGAGGCGGCACTTAGACTGGTGCCCATGCGTCTGTTCTCCAACGCCGTTGTGCGCACCTTTGCGCCCGCCGCTCGCCCCGACAGTGCCGATCCCCACCCGGACGATGCCGCTCGCCCGGACGAATCCACTCACCCCGCGACCGCCGGCCACCCGGATAATGCCGCCCACTCCGACGATACCCGCCCATCCGTCGCACCCGATGCGATCCTCGTCGACGGTGAGACCATCGTCGCCGTCGGCACCCGGGCCGAACTCCTCGACATCGCCGCCGCGGAATCGTCGACGACGGCGGCGCTCGCCTCGGCGGGCGGGGTCGGAGCGACCACGGTCATCCCCGGCCTCGAAATCGACGAGATCGACTGCGGCGGGCAGGTCATCCTCCCGGGATTCGTCGACGGGCACATGCACTCGATCATGTACGCCGATTCTCTGACCGACCTCGATCTGTCCCAGACGAAATCCCTCGCCGAGGCGGTCACCGCCATCCGCGAACGAGCAGATTCCCTCCCCGTGGGCACTTGGGTTGTCGGCTCCGGCTGGGACCTCAACAAATGGGACGACCCGTCCTGCCCGGACCGGACGCTGCTCGACGCCGAGGTGCCCGACCATCCCGTGGCGATGTGGTCCCTCGACCTGCACACCCTGTGGGCCAACGCCCACGCCCTCGAGATCGCCGGCATCGACGCGTCGACCGAAGATCCCTCAGGCGGCAGCTTCGTCCGCGACGATGACGGGCAGCTCACCGGCCTCGTGCGCGAAGACGCCACCGACCTCGTCGCCCGCTTCATCCCCGAACTCAGCCGTGAGGAGCAGGTCGAACGCCTCGCCGTCACGCAGAAGCTGTTCCTGTCCCAGGGACTGACCGGCATCCACGACTTCGACGGCATCGCCTCGACGCTGGGATGGAACGACCTGCGCGAAGCCGACCGGCAGGACATGCGGGTCACGCTCTTCCTGCGCGGACCCGAAGTGCCGTGGGCGATCGAAACCGGCTGGCACACCGGCGACGGAGACGACTGGCTGCAGAGAGGCGGGCTCAAACTCTTCTCCGACGGCGCGCTCGGCTCCCACACCTCGCACATGTCCTCACCGTTTCCCGAAACCGACGGTGAGGCGGAGAACTTCGGCATCGCACAGATGACCGAGGACGAACTCTTCGACCAGGCCCGCATCGCCACCGAGGCGGGCATCTCCGTGGCCATCCACGCCATCGGCGACCAAGCCAACCACCACGTGCTCGAAGTCTTCGAACGTCTGCGCGAGATCACCGCGGCCGCCGAGGAACGCTTCGACCGGCCGTTCCGCCACCGTGTCGAACACGCCCAGTTCATCCAGCCGGGCGACGTCGCCCGCTTCGCCGAACTCGGAGTGCTCGCGTCCATGCAGCCCCGGCACTGCATCTCCGACCTGCACCTGCTCCACCTCATCGACGAATCCGCGCAGCTGGCCGCTTATGCTTGGCCGGATCTGCTCGCTGCGGGTGCCCAAGTGATCTTCGGCTCCGATGGGCCCGTTGAACCTGCCAACCCGTTCGCCGCGATCTACGCGGCGATGACCAGGGCGAACATCTCAGGGGACGCATCGACGAGCTTTCAGCCCGCGCGTCGGCTCAGCGCCGCCGAGGCCATCCGTCTGCACACGCAGGGGCCGGCTTTCGCCGCCGGTTTGGAATCGCGGCGCGGCTATCTGGCACCGGGCATGGACGCGGACTTCATCGTCGTCGACACGGATCCGTGCGCGGCCGACGGGCTCAACGCCGACTCCTGCCGGGCCGACGGGTTCAACGCCGACTCCTGTGCGGCCGAAGGGGTGAGCGCCGAGGCGGCTGTGCAGGGAACATCGACACGACCGGATCGGGCGGAGGTCGACGGAACCGACGGGCTCCTCGGCTACGATTCCGAAGAAGCGCTGTTCGCCCACGCCGAGGCGATCCGCGACACCCGTGTCGCGCTCACCGTCGTCGGCGGCGAGATCAAATACGAAGCCTGACCGCTGGCCCGGCCGCCCACGCCGAAACCGGCCCCGCCCGGCCGGGCCACTGATTCGGCCAGGCCCAAACCGGCCCCGGCCGCTGACCGTGAAGGATCCCCGCTCATGCCTCGTTCGTTTCTGGCTCAGGCTCTCAAGGTCGATGAGGCCACCCCGGATACCCGCAGCCGCGAAGTCGACTTCCTCCGCGCGGCCGCGATCACCGTCGTCGTCCTCGGGCATTGGACGATCATCGCCGTCAGCGTCGGCGGCGGCATCAACCCGCACGGTCTGCTCGATCAAGCCCGTTGGACGCACCCGCTGACCTGGGTGTTCCAAGTGATGCCGATCTTCTTCCTCGTCGGCGGCTACTCCAACGCTCTGTCGTGGCGCTCGGCGAGGCGGCGGAACATCGGGTATGCCGAATGGCTGCGAGCTCGCCTGCGCCGCCTCGGCCTGCCGCTCATCCCGCTGCTGCTCGTGTGGTTGGCTACCTGCGTCATCGCCGTGGCCGCCGGGGCCGAGCCCGGGGCCGTGCAGCTGGCCTCCCAGATGGCGTTGGTGCCGACCTGGTTCCTCGCCGCGTACCTGCTCGTCGTCATCGTCGCCCCACCCTGCCTGATCCTGTGGGAGAAATGGGGATGGTGGTCGATCATCGTCGGCATCGGCCTCGCCGGAGTCATCGACGTCATCAGCATCGCCACCGAGAGCACACTCGCCGGCTACCCGAACTACCTGCTCGTGTGGGCGAGTTTCCACCAGTTCGGCTACGCCTGGCTCGATGACCGCCTGACCAGCCTCAAACGCTGCGCGGCGCTCTTCGCCATCGGCGCGATCGGCCTCGGGCTCCTCGTCGGATTCGGCCCCTACCCGGTGTCGATGATCACGGCAGGCACCGATGCCATCTCGAATTCCTCGCCGACCCGCGTGACCATGGCCTTCCTCGGCATGGCCCAGGCCGGCATCGTCCTCATGCTGAGGCGCCCACTGGCGGCACTGCTGCGCAGCCCCGGTCTGTGGTTCGTCACCGTTATGGTCAATCAGCGCATCATGACCTGGTTCCTCTGGCACCTGACCGCGCTCACGGCACTGGCCAATGTGCTCATCGGCCTCGACGCCGACGCTGTGCTGCCCGAACCGCTGACCGGGATCTGGTGGCTGACCCGGCCGCTGTGGGCCATCGCGCTGCTGGCGATCACCGGAGTGCTCGTGGCGATCTTCGGTCGCTTCGAATCACCGCAGCCCGACGACCGTCCCGCACCCCCGACATGGATGCCGATCGCCGCTTCGGCCGCGATCTGCGCGGGCCTGGCGATCATGGCCGATACCGGGATGGTCGACGGGCACGGTGTGACCTGGATCTGGCCGCTGCTGCCGATCGTCGGCATGCTCGCCTTCGGCGTCGTCCGCCTGCCCGGCCGGCGGACCGCCGAGGACTGAGCACAACGAGACTGATTTCGCCGAGGCGGGACCGAACGTCGCCCCGCCTCGGCGAATCTCAGATGTGGCGGCCGCCGGAGATCTCGGTGACCGTGCCCGTGAGGTAGCTGGACAGGCCCGAGGCCAGGAACAGCACCACCGAGGCGACCTCCTCGGGTTCACCGGCACGCCCCAGCGGAATGTCGGCGAGCTTCGAATCGATGGCGTGCTGGGGCATGGCCGCGGTCATCGCGGTGTTGATGAAGCCGGGCTGGATCGCGTTGATGCGGATGTTCTTGAACGCGACCTCCTTCGACACGGCCTTCGTCATGCCGACGATTCCGGCCTTCGCCGCCGAATAGTTCGACTGTCCGGGGTTGCCGACCTTGCCGCTGATCGAGGACACGTTGATGATCGACCCGCCTCGGTCCTGTTCGCGCATGAGCGCCGTGGCGACTTTGAGGCCGTTCCAGGTGCCGCGCAAGTGGACGGAGATGACGTCGTCGAACTGTGCCTCGGTCATCTTCCGGATCGTCGAGTCGCGGGTGATGCCGGCGTTGTTGACCCAGATGTCGACGCCGCCGAAGATGCTGGTGGCCGCCTCGGCGAGTTTCTCGACGGCATCGAGGTCGGACACATTGCACACGACCCCGGCCGCGGAGCCCTCACCGCCGAGTTCGGTCACGGCCGCCTGCAGGTTCTCTTCATTCATATCGCCGAGGACGACCTTCGCGCCCGAGTCGACGAGGCTGCGGGCCATCGCCAGGCCGAGCCCCTGCCCGCCGCCGGTGACGACGGCGACCTTCCCGGTCAGCAGGCCGGGAACGGCGGTGACCCCGCCGGTTTCGGTGACGGTGATGCCGGTGCTCGCTGCGGTGGTGGATTCGGTCATGGTGATTCCTTTCGTCAGAGACGGGCTCGATCAGAGGTTGAACTGGGGCTTGTGCGCGCCGCTCAGCAGCTGCCGGGCGACGACGACGCGCTGGACTTCGGAGGTGCCTTCGTAGATGCGGAACAGCCGGGCGTGGCGGTAGAAGCGTTCGACCGCGGACTCGCGCATGTAGCCCATTCCGCCCTGGATCTGCACGCCCGTGTCGGCGATGCGGGCGAGTGCTTCGGAAGCGAAGAGCTTCGCCGAGGAGGGGCCGAGCTTGCGATCGGTGCCTTCGTCCCAGCGCTGTGCGGCCGAGAGCACGAGTGACTTCGCTGCGGCGGTGTCGGTGTAGATATCGGCGAGCATCGCCTGGACGAGCTGGAAGCGAGCGATGGGCTCCCCGCCCTGTTTCGCCTCGGCGGCGAAGCGGACGGATTCGTCGAGGATGCGGATGGACTGGCCCACGCAGATCGCGGCGATGTGCAGCCGGCCCTTGTTCAGTGAGGCCATGGCCGCGTAGAAGCCCTTCTCCTCTTCCCCGCCGATGAGGTTGGCAGCGGGCACGCGGACATCGTCGAAGAAGATCTCCGAGGTCCAGGCGCCTGCCTGACCCATCTTGTGGTCGTGCGGGCCGACGGTCACGCCCTCTGCCGTGGTGGGAACGAGGAAGACGGAGATGCCCTTCGACCCGGTGGCGTTCGGGTCGGTGCGGGCGAAGACCATGAGCACGTCGGAGGCCTCGGCGTTGGTGATGAAGCGCTTGGAGCCGTTGATGATGTAGTCGTCGCCGTCGCGCACGGCCTTCGTCCGCAGGCCCGAAGGATCGGAACCGGCCTCGGATTCGGTCAGCGCGAAGGACGCGACGACCTCGCCGGAGGCCAGGCGGGGCAGCCATGCGGACTTCTGTGCGTCGGTGCCGTAGTTGACGAGCACCTGCCCGGCGATGCCGTTGTTCGTGCCGAACAGCGACCGGAACGACGGCGTCGTGTAGCCGAGTTCCATGGCCAGGAGGGCATCCTGTTCGGCGTTGAGTCCGAGGCCTCCGTACTCCTCGGGCAGAGCCCAGCCGAAGAGGCCCATCTCGGCGGATTCTCTGATGATCGCCTCGGGGAACGCGTCCTCGTCCTCGACCTGCGTCTCGAGCGGGACGACCTTCTCGCGGACGAATTCGCGGACTGCGGCGAGGATGTCATCGAGTTCTGTGGTGTCCATGAGTGTGTCTCCTTCGAACGGTGGTCGCTGCGGTGCGGGTGTGTGGAGCTGCTGGTGTGCCGGGCGGGGTGCCGTCTAGAGGGTGTCGAGCCAGTCGCGGATGCGGTCGGAATCGGCACCGAGTTCGGGTGGGGCGAGATCGTAGGAGACCTCGGACTTCGACAGGGTGATCGGATTGCGCACCGTCGGGATGATGCGCTCGCCGCTGCCGGTCTCCACGACAGGTTCGAGACCGAGACTCTTCGCATGTTCGACGCCTTCGGCGATCGTATTGATCGGGGCGCAGGGCAGGCCCGCGGCCGAGAGCTTGTCGAACCATTCCTGTGCGGTGTGGGCTTGGAGGGCCTCGAGCAGCTCGGGTTCGAGGGCGTCCCGGTTCGCGTTGCGGTTCTTCGCGGTGGCGAACCGCGCATCGTCGCACCAATCGGGTCGTCCGACCACCTCGGCGAGGATGGCGAACTGGCCGTCATTGGCCGCGGCGATGATGAGCTCACCGGACTTCGCGGCCATCGGCTGATACGGGTACAGGCTCGGGTGGGCGTTGCCCATCCGGGTCGGAGTGACACCCGCGGCGGCATAGGCGCCGGACTGGTTGACCAGGCCGGACATGGCCGAGGACATGAGGTTGGTCTCGACGAGCTGGCCCTCGCCGGTCAGCGTCTTGTGTGCGACGGCGGCGAGGACGCCGATCGTGGTGTGCAGCCCGGTGATGACGTCGAAGACAGCGACTCCGGCGCGGTAGGGCGATCCTTCGGGGCTGCCGGTCACCGACATGAAACCCGACAGTGCCTGCATGAGCAGATCGTAGCCGGGAAGCGGATTCTGCGGGCCGAACCCCGTGACCGAGGCGAAGATGACGTTCGGATTGGACTCCGTGACGCTGTCGTAGTCGAGTGCGAACTTCTTCAGACCGCCCGGTTTGAAATTCTCGACGATGATGTCGGCACGGGCCGCCAGCTTCTGAGCGACCTGGAGATCTTCGGCGTCGGCGAAGTCGAGGACGATGTCGTACTTATTGCGGTTGACCGACAGGTAATAGGTGGCATCGTCGTCGCGCACCGGCGGCGCCCAATGTCGGGTGTCATCGCCCTTGGGCCCTTCCACCTTGATGACCGTCGCCCCGAGGTCGGCGAGCATCATCGTCGAGTAGGGGCCGGCGAGGACGCGGGAGAAATCGACGACGAGCTGCCCCGACAGCGGCCCGGACCCGTCGCGGGGGAGGAACTCCTCGAGGCGGTCGTGGGCAGGGGAGCGGACAGGGTCGTGGGCAGGGTCGTGGGCAGGGTCGTGGGCAGGGGAGCGGCGGTGATCGTCTGCGGCGGTGGTCGACTGCTCCATCGGCGAATGTCTTCCCGTCTATCGTGGTCTGGCGGAACCGGCCGCAACCGGCGTTCGGGCGGTGCCGGGTTGCAGCCGGCCGCGATCGGTGTCCGGGCGACCCCGGGCGGCGCCGGGGCTGCGCTGGTGTGGCACTGCGACGTCTGTGGCGTGTGTTCGGCCTCATCATATAACGCAAACAGCAATAATGTACATGCATTACTGCTGATTAGAGTATTGACGGTGTGCTGGTCAGGGGGTCCGGCAGACCCGGGAGCCCGGCGGCCCAGGGGTCGGCAGCCCAGGGAGCCCGGCAGCCCAGGGAATGGACCGATTCCGACCGCCTCGGGCGCGGTCGACCGCGAATCAGGGCGGCCAGCTCCAGGGAGAATTCGCAGGTGATTCGTATGATGAATGTGTGGACGAACAACCGAGCCTGACCGAACAGCGAGTTCTGCTGGTGCCTGGGACGCTGATGTCGGCGAAGTCATACGACGCTGTGAGGGCCCATGCCGATCTTCGCGCCGACGGGCTCGACGTTGACGGCGTCGAGTGGATGCTCGACGTCCCCCACTGCGACATCCCTCGTGCAGCAGACTGTGTGGCAGAGAGAATCCGGGGCGGCACAGGGCCGGCGATCCTCGTCGGCCATTCGACCGGCGGCACCATTGCCGCGGTCACGGCACTCAACCACCCTGAGCTGGTCTCCGGGCTGGTCCTCATCAACTCGGGTCCGAATGTGATCGGTCACGGCGCTGTGGACCAGATCCTTCAGACACTGCGCGAGAGCCCGACCGACGAGGTGTGGGAGCGCTTCGCGCTCAAGAACGTGGCGCCGGGAGCGCCTCGGCGCTGGATCGACGACATGATCGAGTTCAGCAGGCGCGCCGGAGCCGCTACGGCGGCCTCGATCCTGCGCAGTCAGGCGCAATTGGACCTGCTCGCCAGTGGTCAGTCGAGCGATCTGGTGGTCGAGGTGCTGCACGGCAGGCTCGATGAGAAGCGGACTCCGGCCAACGCCGAGGAGTGGGAGCACGTCTTCCCGAAGGCTGCGGTCACAGTGATCGACGACTGCGGGCATTCTCCGCACTTGGAGGCGCCGAGCCAGGTGGTCGCGGCCGTTCGCCGTGTCGTCGGGACTCTGCAGCGGACCGGCGTCTGAGCCGCGGGCAACGGTGTGGGGCTCAGCTGCGTCTGTGACGATCCAGGGTCGAGGAGAGCAGCTGCTTCATCCCCTCGGCGTACCGTGCGGCCATCATCCGCTGCGCCGCGACCGAAAGCGGGGAGAAGGCTCGGAGCAGCGGATGCCCGGGAGTGGAGTCCGAGGTGATGCTCAAGATGGTTCACTCCTCCATTGTCCCCGCAGTCGGTGCCGGGCGCGTCCGAGCATGCGCCAGATTCTCCTTGTCTTCGGTCGCAGACCTGCATACGATGAGACCAGGTCACTGAACGAACGCTCGCTTCACGGCGAGGGCCGCTCGTCGTCTACAGGAACATTGGAGTTCATCTATGTCAGATCGCACCGAAACCTCACCCCGCTCGGGCCGCCGCTTCGAGGGACAGGTCGCCCTCGTCACCGGAGCCAGCCGCGGAATCGGATTGGGCATCGCGCAGCGCCTCAACGACGAAGGCGCCACGGTCATCCTCACCGCCCGCAAGCCCGAGGCGCTGCAGGAGGCGGTCGCGCAGTTCCCTGAAGGCACCGCGATCGGCATCGCCGGCAAATCCGACGACCCGGCGCACCGAGCGGAGGTCTTCGACACGATCGCCCAGAAGTTCGGCCGCCTCGACGTGCTCGTCACCAACGTCGGCATCAACCCCGTCTACGGTCCGCTCATCGACCTCGACCTCGACGCCGCTCGCAAGATCCTCGATGTCAACGTGCTCGGCACGCTCGCATGGGTCCAGGGAGCCGTCCACCACGAAAAGCTGGGATTCCGTGAGAACAAGGGCCGGATCGTGAGCATCTCCTCGGTCGCCGGTGAGCGCCCGAGCCCAGGCATCAGCTTCTATGGAATCTCCAAGGCCGCCGTCTCCCATCTGACGAGGTCCCTGGCCGTCGAGCTCGGGCCCGATATCCGCGTCAACGCCGTGGCTCCGGCCGTGGTCAAGACGAACTTCGCCACCGCCCTCTACGAAGGACGCGAGGAGGAGGTCGCCTCGGCGTATCCAGTCAAGCGTCTCGGTACGCCCGAGGACATCGCCGCGGCCGTGGCCTACCTCGCCTCGGCCGATGCCGACTGGATCACCGCCCAGGTGCTCACCGCCGACGGCGGCGTCATCACCGCCGGCGGCAGCGCCTGACACACGGCTGCCTGACACGCGGGCGTCTGACGGCGCGGGCGCCTGACGGCGGGGCTTCCGACGGCGGGGCGTCTGACAGCGCGGACATCTGACGGCGGGGCGTCTGACGGCGCGGACAGCGCCTGAGGTCGCCGTTGCCGGGCCGCGGAGGCACGAAGACTCAAACAGTGGTCGCAATCGGATACATTTCAGCCCTTGAAAGTATCCGATTGCGACCATTTCTCTCTGTGGCTGACAGCTGCGAGGGTCAATTCATCGGCGAGTCCGCAAGCTCTTGCTTCGTCGTACTCGGCCGGCAGTCCGGTTACTCCGCCGGCAGTTCGGTTACTCGGCCGGCAGCCCGGCCGCATGCGCGCAGATCTCGCCGTAGCGTTTCGCCACCCCCGCCGGGTCGAGTTCGCCGTCGGGGCGATACCACTGAGACACGCCCGTGCAGATCGTCGTGATCGCCCGAGACGCATCGCGAGGATGCTCCGTTGTGAAGGTGCCGTCGGCGACGCACTCTTCGAGCACCTCGTCGAGCAGCTTCTGCTGCCGGTCACGGGCGGCGATGTGTGCCCGCCGGTGCTGACCCTGCAGGGCGCGGATCTCGCTGAAGGCGATGAACGCCAAAGCCGACTGGTGGGCGTGGAAGAGCAGCAGGCATTCGACGAGGCGGTCGAACCTCGCCAGCGGGGTCTGCGCACCATCGGCCAAGGCTGCGATGCTGCGTTGCCACAGGTCCTCCATGGCCAGCCGGTCGATCTCGGCGAGAATCGCATGCTTCGACGCGAAGTGATGATAGAGGCCGGGCACCGACAGGCCGGCGGCTCCGGCGAGCTGTCGGATGCTCGTCCCGTGGAATCCTCCGGTGACGAATCGCTCGAGTGCGGCGTCGAGGATCGGCGACAGCAGCGGTGTGTCGTAGTTGCGCCAGTGGGTCGCGGATGTGTCGCTCACGAGTCGTCCTTGCTCATCAAATGCATCGTCTGAAGTCATCTCTAATCTACGGGCAAATCAGCGGGGAGATGCCCAGTGGATCGCCGAATAGGTGCCCAGCAATCCTCGCACAGGCTCTCGCCTGATCGTCGCGACTGATTCGCGCCCAGCTAGTCGACCACACGCCCGCCTAGTCGACCATGCGCTTGCTCCGTCCGCCACGTGCCTGCCTGCTCGGTCGCCTCTTGCGCCCGAAACGTTTCGTGACCTACGATACATTCAATACCGAGCGAGCGATCGGTCGGGTGGGTCAAAGTGCCGGAAGGGCACCACCTGCCCGAGTACGACGAGGTACGAAGGACGGACACCTGATGGCAGTCGAAGACACCGCTTCCACGGCACATGTGTGGACGCGAATCTATCCCGCCGGAGTCGGCCAAGACCCGGAGATCCACGACGAATCCGCAGCCCACGCGTGGCGCGCCCGGGTCGCGGCCTCACCCAACCAGCGTGCCGTCCTCTACCGCGGTCGAACCTTCACGACTTCCGACATCGATCGCGAAGCCGAAGCGCTGGTCAGCGGATTCCTCGCCCGCGGTCTGCACAAATCGTCGATCATCGGCATCTACCTCCAGAACGTCCCGCAGTTCGCCGTGGCACTGCTGGCGGCGTGGAAGATCGGCGTCATTCCCCTCGTTCTCAACCCGATGTACCGCGGCCGCGAACTGCGCGCACTCATCGACGATTCGGCCGCCTCGGCGATCATCTGCGACGAAGGCGACCTCGACCAGGTCCGGACAACGCTGACCGGCAGCTCCGTGACCTGGGTGCTCACGACGAACGACGACGAATACGCCGGCGACACCACCGTCACCTCGACCGATGCAAGCGCGACCCCCGCAACGTCCACCGGCGCCGAGGCGGCCGGCCCCGAACCCGGAATCACCGTCGAGGCGTGGTCCGACGTCCTCGCAGCCCACCGCGCCGACGCATCGACCCACCGCACCGACCTGCTGCCCGGCCTCGACGATGCCGGCCTGCTCACCTATACGTCCGGGACCACCGGCCCGGCCAAGGGGGCGATCGCCACCCACCGCAACATCCTCGCTGTGGCACGTTCGTACGGGGCGTGGATGAGCCTTGGCGAGGGTGACGTCATGCTCGCGATCGCCCCGCTCTTCCACATCACCGGAGCCGTGGCGTGTGCAGCGACCTCACTCATCCACCCGATCACGCTCGACTTCATCGGCCGCGTCAGTGCGGAGAAGATCGTCACGGCCATGCGTGAAGACGAGGTGACCGTGACGATCGGGTCGATCACCGTCTACAACGCTCTGCTCGAACACGAGACCGCCACCGCCGACGACCTCAGAAGCGTCCGCTACCTCTACTCCGGCGGCGCCCCGGTGCCCCCGGCCACCGTGGAGCGGTTCCGGAACCGATTCGGCCTTTACATCCACAACATCTACGGCATGACAGAAACCGCCTCGGCGGTCATCGGTGTCCCACCGAACACCGAGGCACCCGTCGACCCCGCCACCGACACCCTGGCCATCGGGGTGCCTTTCCCGGGGTTGGAAGCGCGGATCGTCGACGTCGCCGACGGGTCCGTCATCACCGACACCACCGCCGGCGAACTCGAGCTGCGCGGACCGCAGGTCACACCCGGCTACCTCGGCCGAACCGAAGCCAACGAGGCGGCCTTCGACGATGGCTGGCTGCGCACCGGCGACGTCGGTGTCATGGACGACGCCGGCTGGATCTACCTCGTCGACCGCATCAAGGATCAGATCAACGCCTCCGGCTACAAGGTGTGGCCGCGCGAAGTCGAGGACGTCCTCTACGAACATCCGGCCGTGCTCGAGGCCGCCGTCGTCGGCCAACCTGACGACTACCGCGGCGAAACCGTCGTCGCCTACGTCTCCCTCCGCACCGGTCAGCAGGCCGCCCCCGAGGAGCTCATCGCGTTCACGAAGGAACGCCTGGCCGCCTACAAATACCCGCGCATCGTTCACGTCATGTCCGACCTGCCGAAGACGCATACCGGGAAGATCCAGCGCAGACTGCTGCGCAATTCCGGCACCGAGGCGGCCCCGCAGAACTGAGAACCGTGCCGACGCCGAGGCAGCCCACCCCGCCGTCACTGACAGGCAACCACCTCCACCGGCCGTGACAGGCAACCACCGACAGACAACCCGCAACACAGGAGAATCTATGAGCGAACAAGTGACCGGACGCCGCTTCGAGGGCCAGGTCGCCCTCGTCACCGGCGCCAGCCGCGGCATCGGCCTCGGCATCGCGCAGCGTCTGCAGGCCGAAGGCGCGACCGTCGTCCTCACCGCCCGCAAGCCCGAGCCCCTGGCCGAGACCGTCGCTGAGTTCCCCGTCGGCAGCGCCGTGGGCATCGCCGGCAAATCCGATGACGCGGCCCACCGCGCCGAGGTCTTCGACACGATCGCCGAGAAGTTCGGTCGCCTCGACGTGCTCGTCACGAATGTCGGCATCAACCCCGTCTATGGGGACACCGTCGACATCGAGCTCGACGCGGCTCGCAAGATCCTCGAGGTCAACGTGCTCGGCACGCTCGCCTGGATCCAGGGTGCGATCGGCCACAACGGACTGCACTTCAAGGAGAACAAGGGCCGGATCCTGTCCATCTCCTCTGTCGCCGGACAGAACCCGAGCGAAGGCATCGGTATGTACGGCGTCTCGAAGGCCGCCGTCGCCCACCTGGTCAAGACCCTCGCCGTCGAACTCGGGCCCGATATCCGCGTCAACGGCATCGCCCCGGCCGTCGTCAAGACCCGCTTCGCCACCGCCCTCTACGAAGGCAGGGAAGCTGAGGTCGCCGCCGCGTACCCGGTCGGCCGGCTCGGAGCGCCCGAGGACATCGGTGCCGCCGCAGCCTACCTGGCTTCGTCGGATGCCGACTGGATCACCGCCCAGATTCTCACCGCCGATGGCGGACTCATCACAGCAGGAGGCACAGCATGAGCCGGATCCCGGCAGAGGTCGAGCAGCTGCGGTCCCGCACCCGCACGTTCATCCACGAGGTCGTCATCCCGGCCGAGCCCCACCCCGGCGACTACCTCGACGAGGCGGTCCTGGCTGAGCTCAAGGCCAAAGCGAAGGATGCCGGTGTCTTCGCCCCGCATGTGCCCACGGAATGGGGCGGCCAGGGAGTGCCGACCGAATTCTGGTCTCCGATCTTCCAGGAAGCCGGATACTCGCCGATCGGGCCCGCCGTGCTGGGCTGCATGGCACCCGACGAAGGCAATATGCACATGCTCGCCCAGATCGCCACGCAGGAGCAGAAAGAACGCTACCTCGCACCCCTGGCAGGTGGCGATGTGCGGTCCTCCTTCGCGATGACCGAACCCCACCCTGGCACGGGTTCCGACCCCTCGGCACTGACTACTCGCGCAGTGAGAGACGGCGACGACTGGGTCATCACCGGGGACAAGCGGTTCATCTCCGGGGCCGAGCTGTGCAGCTTCTTCATCGTCATGGCCGCCACCGACCCCGAGGATGCCGACGGCTCCGCGACCGACGGCTCCGGTGCCGCGCAGGCGAAGAAGGGCCAGGCGGCTACGATGTTCCTCGTCGATCGGGACACTCCCGGGGTGACGGTCGGTAAGCCGATCCATACCGTCGACCGCACGATCGCCGGCGGCCACCCCTACGTCCACTTCGACGAGGTGCGCGTGCCCGCCTCGGCGATCCTCGGCGAAGCCGGCAAGGGATTCGCCTACGCGCAGGTGCGACTCGCACCGGCCCGGCTCACCCACTGCATGCGCTGGTTGGGATTGGCCCGCCGCGCCCTCGACACCGCCCTCGACCGGGCCGAGCACCGTGAAGCCTTCGGCGACATCCTCGCCCGTCAGGGGCTCGCGCAGGAGCTCATCGCACAGTCGGTCATCGACATCGAGACCTCCGATGCGATGATCACGAAGACCGCCGAGGTACTCGACACGGACGCGAAGGAAGCGAACTCCCGGTCCTCCATCGCGAAGGTCTACTGTTCAGAGGCCGTCTACCGCGTCATCGACCGTGCCATCCAGCTCACCGGCGGTGACGGGGTCTCCGACCGGCTGCCGCTCATCCAGTACCTCAATGACGTCCGCCCGTTCCGCATCTACGACGGAGCGACGGAGACGCACAAGTTCGCGATCTCCCGCCGCGCCTCGTCGAAGCGCCGTCGGCAGGTCGCAGCCGGAGCGCCGCGCCTCGACATCGTAGAGGAGGCCCGATGACCGAGAAGCTCATCGACGTCGTCGCCACCGTCGCCGAGGCGCGCGCACTGTCGGCTCCTCCGCTGCTCATCGTCGACGTCCTCACCGACTACCTCGACGCCCACGGCATCGGGACCGGCCCCGTCCGCTGGGACCGCATCGGCGAAGGCCAGTCGAATGTCACCTTCCGGATCCGCCGCGATGACATCGACGTGGTGCTGAGACGTGGACCCAGGCCGCCGATTCCGAAATCAACCCATGACATGGTCCGAGAGGCGAAGATCCAGCAGGTGCTGCGCGGCCAGGGCGTGGCGGTGCCGACGATCCACCACGTGTGCGAGGACGAATCGGTCCTCGGCGTGCCGTTCTACGTCATGGATTTCGTGCCGGGCACCGTCGTCACCGACACCCTGCCCGACTTCCTCGCCGAGACGGCCGACCGGCAAGCGCTGAGCGAGGCCCTCATCGACCGCCTCGTCGATCTCCACTCCGTCGACGTCACCGTTCCCGAAGTGGCCGCGCTCGGCCGCCCCGACGGCTACCTGCAGCGTCAGGTGAAGCTGTTCTCTGCCCTGTGGGAGAAGAACACTCAGCGTTCCCTGCCGCAGGTGAGCCGCCTCGGCGAGTGGTTGGCTGCGAACATTCCGGTCACTCAGGCTCATGCGGTCGTCCACGGCGACTATCGGGCCGGGAACGCCATGATCGAGTCATCCTCGCCGGTGAAGGTAGCGGCGATCCTCGATTGGGAGATGTCGACTCTGGGTGATCCGCTCGCCGATCTCGGATACTTCCTGGCCACGTATACGGATCGCGAGCATACGCGCACGGTCATGGACCTGACCCCCGTGACCGCGGAAGCGGGCTTCCTCAGCCGGGCCGAACTCGCCGCCCGGTATGCGGAGAAGACCGGGCTCGACCTGTCCGTGCTGTCCTGGTATGAAGCCTTCGCCCTGTGGAAGGCCGCGATCTTCAGCGAAGCGATCTACACCCGATGGCTGGCTGGGGAGGCGCCAGCGGCCGGCGGATTCACCGGGGCGTTGGAGACCGGAGTGCCCGAACTCATCGAGGCGGCCGACGCCATCGCAGGCGCCATCGCTTAGAAAAGAGCAGATCAGAGCAGTTCAGAACTACCACCCCGAAGAAGCAGTGGAAAGGAAGCCATGACCGTCACGACCGCAGAGACAAAGGTGCCTCTGCAGCTCAAGCGGCGATCCGTCGTCGCAAGCACCATCGGCAACGTCCTCGAATGGTACGAATGGAGCGCCTACGCGGTGTTCACCCCGTTCATCGCGGCAGCGATGTTCAACAGTGAGGACAAGGTCTCATCCGTCCTCGCAAACGCTCGGTGTCTTCGCCGTCGGATTCCTCATGCGGCCACTCGGCGGCATCGTGTTCGGCAGGATCGCCGACGTCAAGGGCCGGAAGTTCGTCCTCATCTTCACCATGCTCATCATGGCCGGCGGCTCGTTCCTCATCGCCGTCCTGCCCGGTTACGGACAGATCGGGGTCTTCGCCTCGCTCATCTTCCTCCTCGTGCGGGTGGCCCAAGGCTTCGCCCACGGCGGCGAATCGGCGACGGCGAACTCCTATATCGCCGAGATCGCCCCGGCACGCCGCCGCGGATTCTGGGGCTCCATCGTCTTCGTCGCCATCTACGGCGGCTCGGTGCTTGCCTACACGGTCGGCGGGGTCATCACGAATGTCTTCTCCGAGGCCGCTGTCAGCGACTGGGCATGGAGGATCCCGTTCGCGCTCGGCGGCCTGCTCGCTCTCGTCGCCCTCTGGATGCGCCGCGGCATGGTCGAAAGCGACGTATTCGAAGCCGATGATCAGGCGGAGGCCGTCGCGCCCGTGCCCGTCGACCGGGGGCGGGTCGCCCGCGCCATCGTCCTCGTCGTGCTCATGACCTCCGGCATCACCGCCGCCCACTACACATGGACGTCGTATGCCTCGACGCTGGCGATCACCGAACGCGGCATGGATGCCCAGACCGCCTACTGGGCGACAGTCGGGGCGCAGATCATCGCCCTCGTGTCGCTGCCGTTCTGGGGACTGCTGTCCGACCGGATCGGCCGTCGCCCGGTGCTCATCGGCTTCGGTGTGCTCATGGCGATCCTGCAGTATCCGCTCATGGGCATGATCACCGCCGCCGGCTGGTCTCTGTTCATCGCATCGACGCTGGCGCTGCTCGTCGTCTCGATGGCGGGCGCTCTGCTCTCGGCCGTGCTGTCCGAAGCCTTCCCGACGAAGGTGCGAACCCAGGGAATCGGCTTCGCCTACTCGGTGTCCGTGGCGGTGTTCGGCGGAACGGCGCCCTACCTCAACGGGCTGTTCAACTCGCTTGACCTCAGTTGGCTCTCCAGCGGCTGGGTGATCCTGCTGTGTCTGGCAACGATCGTCGCCGTGGTGAAGCTGCCCGAGACCAAAGGCAAGGACCTCAACGCGATCTGAGCCGGTCGTGGGCAGACGACACCTCTGCCGACAAACGGGTTGATGACCGAAGCACTCGTGCACGCATGCGTTTCTCGGCACTCACCCCGTTTCTCGGCGAGTGGGCGGGGCGCAGACCCGTTTGTCGGCGAGGGGGCGGGGCGCAGGCCCGTTTCTCGGCGAAAGGCCTATGCGCAGATCCGTTTGTTGGCGAGCAGACCCGTGCTTCGGCGCTCGCCCCGTGCCTCGCCCCGGGTCTCGGCGAGCGCCGATGCGCGGGCGATGCGCGGGCTGGCGGCGCCGCCGACCAGCGCCTGGGCCCGAGGTTTGTCGGGGGTGATTTCATTCACTAGAATCAGAGGCGCAGAGCCAGCAGGCGCGGTGCGGTTCCACACGGACATCGCCGCGAGTCCTGACCGGCGCTGCGCAGATCCGTGCAGGTTCTGCACACAACTTCATACGCCGCTAAGACATGACGTGGGAGAGCTGCCGGGCAGCCGCGACTGCGCGGGAACGGGCACGCCCCAGCCATCGCTGGAGCACCGGCCGACGCAGTAGCAGCAGACACCGAGCAGCGCCGTAGGTGCAATTCCCTCCCCGGGAAACTCTCAGGCCCAGTACCACCGATTGCAGGCAATTCTGAAGGAGCCGACCGGCCACCTCACCGAGGCGACACTCGCGAACGCGAAACGTCGTCGACAAGAGGACAGGCAGGCAGCAGCTCCGACAGATCGGGGAGGACTCTCAGTGATCGCTGCGTCCTCCGAACTCGGTGGGCGCGACACCGACCCTAGGACGGCAATTGACCAGTTCACTCGCCCACACGACGCAGGCAACAGGGGACACCGCACGCCCCTTCTCCGACCGCCACATCGGCCCGCGCACCGACGATGTCACGGCCATGCTCGCCGAACTCGGCTATGGCTCCCTGTCCGCGCTCTCCAGTTCCGCCGTCCCGGACTCGATCCAGAACGAAGAGCTCGACCTGCCTGAGGGCCGCTCCGAATTCGACGTCCTCAATGACCTGCGCGACCTCGCCGACCAGAACGTCATGCGCACCCAGCTCATCGGCCAGGGCTACTACGACACGATCACCCCGGCCGTCATCCGCCGCAACCTCGTCGAGAACCCCGCCTGGTACACCGCCTACACCCCCTACCAGCCCGAGATCTCCCAGGGGCGGCTCGAAGCGCTGCTGAACTTCCAGCAGGTCGTCCAGGACCTCACCGGCCTCGACATCGCCAACGCCTCCCTCCTCGATGAGGCCACCGCCGTCGCCGAGGCGGTCCTGCTCATGCGTCGAGCCGTGAAGAAGGGGACGACCGTCGTCCTCGACTCCGAACTCCACCCGCAGACCATCGCCGTCGTCCGCGCCCGCGCCAAGGCCATGGACTTCCGCATCACCGTCGCCGACCTCTCCGAAGGCCTCGTCGGCGAAGACATCTTCGGCATCGTCTGCGCTCAGCCCGGCACCACCGGTGCCATCCGCGACTTCTCCGAGGCGGTCACCGGCGCCCACGACCGCGGTGCGCTCGTCACCTTCGCAGCCGACCTGCTCGCGCTGACCCTGCTCAAGGAGCCGGGCAGCCAGGGCGCCGACATCGCCGTGGGCTCGGCCCAGCGCTTCGGTGTGCCCCTGTTCTTCGGCGGACCCCACGCCGGCTTCATGGCCGTGAGGTCCGGTCTCCAACGTCAGCTGCCCGGCCGGCTCGTCGGAGTCTCCAAGGACGCCCAGGGCAAGCCCGGCTACCGTCTGGCCCTGCAGACCCGTGAACAGCACATCCGCCGCCAGAAGGCGACGAGTAACATCTGCACCGCCCAGGCCCTGCTGGCCAATGTCGCCTCGATGTACGCCGTCTACCACGGCCCCATCGGCCTGACCCGCATCGCCTCCCGCATCCACCGACTCGCCCACGCGTTCGCAGGTGCCGCGGACACCGCCCCCGGCGCCGAGGTGGCCACCTGGGAGTTCTTCGACACCGTCGCCCTGCGTGTGGCCGATGCCGAAGCCGCCCGCGTCGTCGCCGACCAGGCCGGATTCAACATCCGCGTCATCGACAGCACGACCGTCGGCGTCTCCTTCGGCGAACCCCACACGGTCGCCGATGCCAACGGTCTGCTCGAGGCTCTGGGCATCTACGCCCGAGTCGATGAGTCCGAGTTCGAAGCCGCCTCGGCGGGGACCTTCGGCGCCAACGCCGTGCCCGAACCCGCATTCGACGCGACGTTCCACCGCGACACCGAATTCCTCACCCACCCCGTCTTCAGCGCCCACGGCTCCGAGACCTCGATGATGCGCTACCTGCGCACTCTCGCCGACCGGGACCTCGCCCTGGACCGGACGATGATCCCGCTGGGCTCGTGCACGATGAAGCTCAACGCCGCCGCAGAGATGGAATCCATCACCTGGCCGGAATTCGCCTCCATCCACCCCTTCGCCCCGGCCGAGCAGACGCAGGGCTGGCGCGCCCTCATCAGCCGCCTCGAGGACTCGCTCGTCGCTGTCACCGGCTACGACCGCGTGTCTCTGCAGCCCAATGCCGGCTCCCAGGGCGAGCTGGCCGGACTGCTCGCCATCCGCAGCTACCACGTCGCCAACGGCGATGACGCCCGCACCGTTGTCCTCATCCCGCAGTCGGCGCACGGCACGAACGCCGCCTCCGCGGTGCTCGCAGGACTGCAGGTCCAGGTCGTCGGCACCGCTGACGACGGATCGGTGGACATGGACGATCTCGATGCGAAGATCTCCAAGCACGAAGGCAAGATCGCCGGCATCATGATCACCTACCCCTCCACCCACGGTGTCTTCGAACCGCAGGTGCGCGAGGTGTGCGAGAAGGTCCACGCCGCCGGCGGCCAGGTCTACGTCGACGGTGCGAACCTCAACGCCATGGTCGGACTCGCCAAACCCGGTGAGTTCGGCGGCGACGTCTCCCACCTCAACCTGCACAAGACCTTCTGCATCCCGCACGGAGGCGGCGGGCCCGGTGTCGGACCGGTCGCCGTGCGCGAACACCTCGCCCCGTATCTGCCCGGCGACGCCACCTCCGCCGAGCTCGTCGCCGGGGATCCGAACGCCAAGGAACTGCCGATCTCCGGATCGATGTTCGGCTCCGCCGGCGTCCTGCCCATCAGCTTCGCCTACCTCGAGCTCATGGGCGCCGAAGGCCTGCGCGAAGCCTCCCGGGCCGCGCTGCTGGGCGCGAACTACCTCGCGAAGAAGCTCGGCGACGTGTACCCGATCCTCTACTCGGGGGAGAACGGCCTCGTCGGCCACGAAACGATCCTCGATCTGCGCGCGATCACCTCGGCGACGGGAGTCACCGCCGAGGATGTGGCCAAGCGTCTCATCGACTTCGGCTTCCATGCTCCGACGCTGGCGTTCCCGGTGCCCGGCACCCTCATGGTCGAACCGACCGAATCCGAGGACAAGGCCGAACTCGACCGCTTCATCGAAGCGATGCGCACCATCCGCGCCGAGATCGACGAGATCGGCACGTCGTACTCCTACGAGGAATCGCCGCTGGTCGGAGCCCCGCACCCGGCGACCGTCGTGATGGATGGCTGGGACGGCAAGTACAGCCGTGAGACCGCGGTGTTCCCGGCACCCGGGCTGCGCCTGACGAAGTACTTCCCGCCCGTCAGCCGCATCGACGGAGCCTACGGCGACCGCAACCTGGTGTGCTCCTGCCCGCCGCCAGAGGCCTTCGAAGAGTTCGAGGAAGAGGACAAGTGATGACTGAGAACACGCAGGGCGCCAACGCCCAGACCAAAGAGACCCCGCTGCACGCGATCCACGCCGAACTCGGTGCCTCGTTCACCGACTTCGGCGGCTGGGACATGCCGCTGAAGTACGGTTCGGAACTCGCCGAACACCGTGCCGTGCGCGAGGCCGCCGGCCTCTTCGACCTCTCCCACATGGGTGAGGTGCGCATCAGCGGTGCGGACGCCGCCGCCTTCCTCGACTACGCGCTCGTGGCGAAGTACTCGAAGATGAAGATCGGCAAGGCCAGATACGGTGTCCTCGTCAACGAGGGCGGGTACATCCTCGACGACCTCATCACCTACCGCATCGGCGAGGAGGAATTCCTCATCGTCCCCAATGCTTCGAACACGCCCGCCGTGGTCGCAGCCCTCAAGGACCGGGTCCAGGCCTTCGTCCGGGACGAGGCCCCCGGCGCCGATGTGCATCTCGTCGACGAGTCCGATGCCACCGCTCTCATCGCCGTGCAGGGACCGAACTCGGAAGCGATCATCCTCCGCGCCCTCGACGAGAGCGCTCATGGCGAATTCGGTCCGCGCACCGGGGCGGGCGACCCGGCGAAGGCCGAGGCCACCGGCGATGCCGAGGGGTCAGCCGCCTCGGCGGAGGCGGACACGGTCACCATCGGTGAGACCGTGCGCGAACTCAAGTACTACGCGTGGATGCCGCTGACGATCGCCGGGATCGACCTCATGCTCGCTCGCACCGGGTACACCGGTGAGGACGGGTTCGAACTCTATGCCCCGAACATCGGCGCCGCCCGCCTGTGGGAGACCCTGGTGACCTCGGGCGTCGACTACGGGCTCGTGCCGTGCGGGCTGGCCGCACGCGATTCGCTGCGCCTGGAAGCGGGCATGCCGCTCTACGGCAACGAACTCGACGAGAACACCACGCCCTACGACGCGGGGCTGGGCCGGATGATCGGGTTCAAGACGAAGGAGAACTTCTTCGCCCGTGAGGCTCTGGCCGCGCTCGGGCAGACCGAACCGCCGCGCGTGCTCGTCGGACTGACCTCGGAGGGACGCCGAGCCGCACGCTCCGGCGCCGCCGTGTCCGTCGACGGCACCGAGGTCGGCACCGTCACCTCCGGTCAGCCCTCGCCGACCCTCGGCCACCCCATCGCTCTGGCCTATGTCGACCGGTCCGCCGCCGAGGTGGGAACCGCTGTGACCGTGGACATCCGCGGCAAGGCGCACGACTTCACCGTCACCGAACTGCCGTTCTACAAACGCCCGTCGAACTGAGTTCACTCGGGCGAAGCCGGTGACTCGTACACTGGTCTCACCTGCCACAACAACGTCGCGGCCCCCGCTGTCTGCCGGGGGCCGCAGAGAAGGAAGAAACATGGCACAGCTGCCCCCACTCCCTGAAAAATACACCTACTCGGCCGAGCACGAGTGGGTCGACGGCGCCGCCGATGCGCTCGTCGGCACGACCGTCAAGGTCGGCATCACGGCGGTCGCCGCCGACGCCCTCGGCGAGGTCGTCTACGTTGACCTGCCCGAGGTCGGCGACACGATCACCGCTGGTGAGACCTGTGGAGAGGTCGAATCGACGAAGTCCGTGTCCGACCTCTACACCCCGGTGTCCGGTGAGGTCGTCACCATCAACGAGGCGGCCGTGGACTCACCCGGACTGCTCAACTCCGACCCCTACGGCGAGGGCTGGCTGTTCGAGGTCAGCGTGACCGAAGTCGGCGAAGTCATGGACGCCGCCGCCTACGCCGAGGCGAACTCTCTCTGAGCCACACCCCTACGCGGGGTACTCGGGGAAACCTCCCGGGATCGGCGGCGAGCACATGCGTGTGCACGCCCGGTCGCGGAAACACCCTCAGATCGGGGTCGGTCGAGGTCGGTGCGGGCGTCAGCGTCCGCACCGGCTCGCCGGGCATGTGAGCGTGCCCGGTCCTTCGGCCGGCCCCGTCGTCATCCCACCAGAAACGAAGTGATTGCCATGCCATTGAGTGTCTTCGACCTCTTCACCGTCGGCATCGGACCCTCGAGCTCGCACACCGTCGGACCGATGCGAGCGGGCTCGAGCTTCATCCACCTCCTCGGCGATGCGCTGGGATCCGTTGCGGACCTGCGCGTCGACGTGTTCGGATCCCTGGCCGCCACCGGTGCCGGCCACGGAACCTTCGACGCCATCCTCATCGGCCTCGAAGGCTGCCGACCGGACCTCATCGAAGCCAACGAACTCACCGCCCGCCGGACACGGATGTCCGAGACCGGGACGATCATCCTCGGCGATTCCACCGGCAACGGAGTCGAGATCGCCCTCACCGAAGACGACATGGTCAAGCGGCCGCTGACCGTCCTCCCGCGCCACACGAACGCCCTGACCATCACCGCCTTCGACTCCACGGGCCAGACCCTGGCCGAAGAGACCTACTACTCCGTCGGCGGCGGGTTCGTCACCTCGGAGACCGAATTCCTCGAGAAGGAGAAATCCGCCGAGGCGGGGGCAGAAGACGGTCCCGAGAGTTCGGAATTCGCGGTCGCCGATTCGGTCGTCGAAGCCGAACTCGAGTCCTACAGCGAAGAGCTGCCGTACCCGTTCCATTCCGGGGCCGAACTGCTCGAACGCTGCCGCGAGAACGACATGTCGATCGCCGAGATCATGCACGCGAACGAACTGTCGATGTGGGACGAGGACGAGATCCGGCACGGGCTGCTCCACATCTATTCGGTGATGGAGGAGTGCGCCTCGGCGTCCTTGGACCGTTCCGGCTACCTGCCCGGCGGGCTCAAGGTCCGCCGGCGCGCCCACGACTGGTATCTCAAGCTCAAGGCCGAGGACCCGAACCACGATCCGGGGTACTACCTCGAATGGGTCAACCTCATCGCCATGGCCGTCAACGAGGAGAACGCTTCGGGCGGACGCGTCGTCACCGCGCCGACGAACGGGGCAGCCGGGATCATCCCGGCCGTGCTGCACTACGCGCTCAACTACGTGCCGTCTGTGGCCGAAGGCGGCGAAGCCGCGAAGCACCGAGCCATCATCGACTTCCTGCTCACTGCGGCGGCGATCGGCGTCCTCTACAAGGAACGCGCGTCGATCTCCGGTGCCGAGGTCGGCTGCCAGGGTGAGGTCGGATCCGCCTCGTCGATGGCGGCCGGGGGACTGGCCGCGGTCATGGGCGGTACGCCCGAGCAAGTGGAGAACGCCGCCGAGATCGCGATGGAACACAACCTGGGCCTGACCTGCGACCCGATCTCCGGGCTCGTGCAGGTCCCTTGCATCGAACGCAATGCGATCGCGGCAGGCAAGGCGATCAACGCCTCCCGCATGGCGCTGTGGGGCGACGGCCAGCACCGGGTCAGCCTCGACGAGGTCATCGAGACGATGCGCCAGACCGGTGCCGACATGTCCTCGAAGTACAAGGAGACAGCGCTCGGCGGCCTCGCCGTCAACGTCGTCGAGTGCTGAGGGCCGCCGGGGCGTCGGCCAGCAGGATTCCTTGCTGTCCCAATTCGATGATGGTGACGTGGAACACGTGGAACCCAAGTTCCAGAAGTCGATAAATGTAACGAAACGATAACGAACATCCGGCCCGTCATGAGCGCGAAGGAGCCCCCCGTCACATCCCAGAGATGCCATGGGGAAGGCCGGGTCTGTTACATGCCGGCAGGCGGCGCTGATCGTTGTCAAAGTGCCCCTGATTAGACGGGTTCGGGGTTGACGCTCAATCTCATGCCGCTAGGTTTATTGGCGTGATTAACGCACTCGCTGAACCGAAGACGCAAACCGACGTCCGGACTCCCGAGCTGGAGGACGGACAACATCTATGGCGGCTCGCGAAAGACACAGCCGTGCTCGATCTGAACTCCTCGTACTCGTACCTGCTGTGGTGCCGCGACTTCGCGGAGACCTCGGTGATCGCACGGATCGACGGAGAGCCCGCCGGCTTCATCACCGGGTACACCCGTCCGGAGAACCCGGACACCCTGATGATCTGGCAGGTCGCAGTCGATGAGAAGTTCCGTGGTCACGGACTCGCCTCCACCATGCTCCATGAGCTGGCTGACCACACCGGCGCTCTCCGCCTGGAGACGACGATCACCGCGGACAACGCGGCGTCCAACCGCCTGTTCCAGGCGTTCGCCGAGCAGCGCGGGGCCGGTTTCGACCGTCGCCCGCTGTTCACCCCGGACCTCTACCCGGACGGCCACGACACCGAGTACCTCTACGAGATCGCACCGCTGTAACGAGCCCCACCACGGCGCTGCGCGGACCCCCGGTGCACGGGAGAGGCCGCGGCCGGCGTCAGGAGGCGGAAGAGATCGCTCGCCATGAGCGACTGCGACCACCGCCTCGGCGGCTGCACACGATGCAGCCGCACAATCAAGAAGTCGAAAGGACTCCAACGATGACCGAAAGCTCCACGACCACACCTTCTGGCAAGCCCGACATCTTCGAAACCCGCGAATCAGCCGTTCGCAGCTACTGCCGCTCCTGGCCGGCCACCTTCGCCCGCTCGCAGGGCGCGAAGCAGTGGGACGAGGACGGCAACGAATACCTCGACTTCTTCTCCGGTGCCGGCGCACTCAACTACGGCCACAACAACCCGGCAGTGATGGGACCGCTCATCGAATACCTGCAGTCGGGTGCCGTCCTCCACTCGATGGATATGAAGACCCCGGCCAAGCGTGAGTTCCTCCAGACCTTCCAGGACCTCATCCTCAAGCCGCGCGGACTCGACTACTCGGTGATGTTCCCCGGTCCGACGGGCACCAACACCGTCGAGGCAGCCCTCAAGCTCGCCCGCAAGGTCACCGGACGTCAGCACATGCTCTCGTTCACCAACGCCTTCCACGGCATGACCCTGGGATCGCTGTCGGTGACCGGCAACTCGATGAAGCGCGAAGGCGCAGGCATCCCGCTGACCAACAGCTCGAAGATCCCCTACGACGACTACTTCGATGGTGAGACGCCGGACTTCCTGTGGCTGGAGAAGGTCCTCGAAGACTCCGGTTCGGGCGTCGACAAGCCCGCCGCAGTCATCGTCGAGACCGTCCAGGGCGAAGGCGGCCTGCGTGCCGCTCGCGCCGAATGGCTGCGCGCTCTGTCCGAGCTGACCAAGAAGCACGACATCCTCCTCATCGTCGATGACGTGCAGGCTGGCTGCGGCCGCACCGGTTCGTTCTTCAGCTTCGAAGAGGCCGGCATCGAGCCCGACATCGTCTGCCTGTCGAAGTCGATCTCCGGTTCGGGTCTGCCCCTGGCTCTGACCCTGTTCCGTCCCGAGCTCGATGTCTGGGAGCCCGGCGAGCACAACGGCACCTTCCGCGGAAACAACCCCGCGTTCGTGACCGCCACCGCCGCGATCAAGAACTTCTGGGCCGACAACTCCTTCCAGAACGAACTCGCCGACACGATCGCCGAGCTGCACCAGCGCCTCGACGGCATCGTCGAGAAGGCCGAGGGCGCCACCATCCGCGGCCGCGGACTGCTGGCCGGCCTCCACTTCGAAGACGCCGAAGTGGCCGAGAAGGTTGCAGCATACGCCTTCGAAAAGGGCCTGCTCCTCGAGACCTCAGGGTCCCAGGACGAGGTCATCAAGATCATGCCGCCGCTGACGATCGACTCGCGCGATCTGCAGGCGGGCCTGGACATCATCGAGGCCGGAGTGGCCAAGTTCGCTCCCGCCGCTGCTGAGGCCGCACTGGCCTGACTCACCTCTGCCGGGCCGGCGCCGCAACCGTGGCGCCGGCCCGAGCTGTGGGCCGAACCGAACTCCGGTTCGATGGCTCAGCCGGGTCGGCGGGCACCGTCGAAACGCGACGGGAGTCCGTGACCCATCACCTGAACTTTCCCCGACCTTTCACGAAAGGACCACGAATGTACGTAGTCAACCGCGATGACCTCAATGACACCGACCGCGATGTGAAGTCCGAGACCTGGCGCAGCCGTCGCATGGTGCTCGGCAAGGAGCGCGTCGGATTCTCGTTCCACGACACCGTGATCTACGCAGGAACCACCTCGACGTTCCACTACCAGAACCACGTCGAAGCCGTGTACTGCGTGCAGGGCAAGGGAACGCTGACCGACCTGGAGACCGGGAAGGAATACCCGCTCCACGACGGCGTCATGTACCTCCTCGACGGAAACGAGAAGCACACCGTCGTCGCCGAGGAAGAGCTGCGCTTGGCCTGCGTGTTCAACCCGCCGGTCACCGGGCGTGAGGTCCACGACGAGAACGGCGTGTACCCGCTCATCGTCGAAGACGAAGCGGCACCCGCGAACTGATCGAGTTCCACTCGCCGAGGCGGCCGATCGTTGAGATCGACTGCTGAGGCACCGTGACGCCGAAGGGCGGCTCGGGCGATTGATCGCTCGAGCCGCCCTTCGTTTTGGCTCCACCCGGGGTGCCGGTGACGACGTCCTCCTGTTACGGTGGCGGCACAACCCGATCTGCGGGGGCGATGAGCGCTCACGCCATCACTCCGGCAGACGGCACATAGCGAAGGAAGGAGAATTGATGACCGCAGTGTCCACTGCGACCGCAGCCACAGATCTCTATCCGACTCGCTCCGGCGAGACCACTGAGGTTCTCCCGCGCACGGGTCCGATCGTCTTCGGTTCCCCCGAAGACGGCCCCCTCGAGGCGGCGGAGCTCAAGCACTTCGAGGACACGGGCTATCTGACGATCGATCAGCTCATCACCCCCGAAGAACTCAGACTCTTCACTGACGAGCTCCACAGGCTTTCGCACGACCCCGAGGTGAAGGCCGATGAGCGCACCGTCGTCGAAGCCGAGTCCGACGAGGTCCGGTCGATATTCGACATCCATCGCACCAATGAGATCTTCAGAAAGATCGCGAACGATCCGCGTCTCGTCGACCGCGCACGTCAGATCCTCGGAAGCGATGTCTATATCCATCAGAGCCGAATCAACTACAAGCCGGGATTCGTGGGTAAGGAGTTCTCCTGGCATTCGGACTTCGAGACCTGGCATGCCGAGGACGGAATGCCCGCTCCGCGCGCGGTGAGTCTCTCGCTGTCGCTGACGGACAACTACTCATACAATGGTCCGCTGATGATCATGCCCGGCTCGCACAAGCGCTACATCAGCTGTGTGGGAGGCACTCCCGAGGACAACTATCGGAAGTCGCTCATCATGCAGGGTGCAGGCACCCCGGATCGTCAGACTCTCACTGATTTCGCCGACGCATACGGCATCGACGTGCTTGAAGGTGCGGCCGGCGGAGCGATCATGTTCGACTCCAACTGCATGCATGCGTCGAACGGCAACGTCACTCCGTTCTCGCGCTCGAATATCTTCATCGTGTACAACTCGGTGGAGAATGCCTGCGTGGAGCCCTACGCCGCGCCGAAGCCGCGTCCGGAGTTCGTCGGCAGCACGGACTTCACGCCTGCCGGCCGTTGACGCCTCGCGCGCAAAGAATTCGGCCGCTGATGCCTCGCGCATGCCTGACACAGGCCGTGGAGTGAGCGCATCAGCACAAGTGGGGCCCGGTGCCGCAGTAGCGGCGCCGGGCTCCTTTGCACTCTCGGAGGAACTCGACGCATCGCGACTACTCGATGATCCTCAGGTCTGTCCCCCGCATCACCCCGCGGGATCCTTCGAATGATCCGATGGACCGGCCGTGACCGACCAGCCGGTCGCCTCGGCGAGGATGTCCGCCAATTCCGAGCGGTCAACACTCATCGGAACCTCCTGTTGAAATCCGGGGTGTGAATACACGTCGGGCGCTCCCGTGTACGGGGCGCCCGACGTGCTAGTTGGAGCAGAATGCTCGCGGCATCACTCGCTGTCGGAGCGTACCTTCTTGCCGCGATCCTGCCAGAATTTCGTCGTGGTGACCTCGTCCTCACCGTCCCAGGCGTCGACGTCGGTGTTGATGTACTTGAAGGTCGGCAGGTCGGTGCGCCGGAAGATCGGTTCCTGTCCGGCACGACGCTGGTCCGTGTAGTTCTTCAGGATTCGGAACACCAGTGGCGAGAGCATGAGCAGGGCGAACAGGTTGATCAGCGCCATGATCGCCATGAAGATGTCTGCCGCACTCCAGACGATGTCGAGCGCCGCGATGGACCCGATGAATACGGCCACCATGACAATGACCTGGTAGACGCGCAGCGCCGTTCTGCTCGTCGTCAGGTGCTCGATATTGGCCTCGCCGTAGTAGTAGTTGCCGAGGATCGACGAGAACGCGAAGAGGAAGATCGCGAAGGTGAGGAAGTGGATGGCCCATTGGCCAAGCTGTCCGCTCAGCGCGGTCTGGGTCAGCTGCATGCCTTCGGCCGAGCTGCCGTACTCGGGGTTTGACAGCAGGATGATGAACGCGGTGATTGAGCACACGAGGATCGTGTCGAAGTACACGCCGAGCGCCTGCACGAAGCCCTGCTTGGCCGGGTGAGAAGCCGAGGCGGTCGCCGCGGCGTTCGGCACCGAGCCGATGCCGGCCTCATTGGAGAACAGGCCGCGCTGCACGCCGACGAGCATGATCGAGCCGATCGCTCCGCCGGAGATCGAATGCATGCTGAATGCGTCGGTGAAGATGGTGCCGATCATCCCCGGAACGGCTTCGATGTTCATCGCCACGACGATGATCCCGACGATGAGGTACACGCCGGCCATGATCGGCACGAGGTAGGCGGAGACGTTCGAGATGCGCTTGGCTCCACCGGCGAAGATCGCATAAGCGCCGAGGGCGATGACCAGTCCGGTGATCGCGGTGAACATGAAGTTGGAATCTTCGACGCCGAATGATGTTCCCACCGCGTCGACGATGGAGTTCGACTGCACCGTGTTGAAGACGATGCCGTAGGTGATGGCCACGATCACCGCGAAGATCAGCCCGAGCTTCTTCATCTTCAGCCCGTGCCTGATGTAGTACGCCGGACCTCCACGGAAGTTCGGGCCGTCCTTGAGCTTGTAGAGCTGTCCGAGGGCGGACTCGGCGAAGGCCGTGGCACCGCCGACGATCGCTGTCAGCCACATCCAGAACATCGCGCCGGGACCGCCGAGCGAGATCGCCAGTGCCACACCGGCGATGTTCGCTGTGCCCACGCGGGAGGCAGCGGAGATGGAGAAGGCGCGGAACGGAGAGATGTTCCGATTGCCCTCGGGGTCCCGTCCACCGGGTTCGACCAGCGTGCGGAACATCTCGGGCAGCAGCCGCAGCTGGACCACGCCCGTGCGGATGGTGAAATACAGGCCCGTGGGGATCAGGACCGCAACGAGAATGTATGACGAGAATGTGTCGATACTGTCAAAGGCGCTCTGGAGCATCTCCATCGAACTGTGTCTCCTTCATCTGGCAATGCGTTGTGGGTCCTGCCCGGCGACAGCACGGGTTCCACCTGTCTTCCACCTCAGTCTGCCACTTATGCCCAACGCAGCCAGCCCTCAGGGGGTGCAAATCCATGATTCACGTCCCGTCCACCCGCCCATCATCGGGAACTTGCTCGCCGAGACTATTCTGGCCGCCATTGCACTCAATGCTCGGACGTCGTCACGACGCCTTGTGGCCACCCCGGAAGTCTCCGCAGAGGAGTTCTGAAATGCCCATCACCCTTCTCACCCCCACCGCCGAACCCGCGCCTCGCCGCTCGAGGGCGAGGACCCATCGCCCCGATGATCAGTCTGCAGCCGTGCCCGATCCCGCCCGGGTCCGCGTCCCGCCCCTGGTCATCGCCCACCGCGGCGCGTCGGCGAACTGGCCGGAGAACACGATCCCCGCATTCATGGCCGGCATCGACCAGGGGGCTGACATGATCGAGACCGACGTGCACATGAGCGCCGATGGTGAGCTCGTCATCATGCACGACGCGACCGTCGACCGCACCACCGACGCCCGCACGCTCTACCCGAATCGCACCGACCGGTCCATCGGCGGGATGAACGCCGCGCAGATCGCCACGCTCGATGCCGGCGGATGGAAGGGGGAGGAGTTCGCGGGGATCCGTGTGCCGCGCCTCGCCGAGGTGCTCACCCTCGTCCACGACACACGCACCGGCCTGCTGCTCGAGGTCAAACATCCCGAACGCTATCCGGGAATCGCCGCAGCGATCGTGTCCGCCCTGCGCGCTCTGCCGAACTATCTCGACCGGGCCCTGGCCGCAGGCATGCTCGTCGTCCAGTCGGCGAACTGGGCGTTCATCCGCGAATTCCACGCCCTGGCACCCGAGGTCCCCGTCGGGGTGCTCGGCCGCCCGTGCCCGGATGAACTCGAGGACTTCGCCGAATGGGTCGACCAGATCAACCCCGAATTCTGCGCCGCCGACCCGGAATTCCTCATGATGATCCACGAGCTCGGCATGTCGAGCCTGGTGTGGACGGTCGACGAGCCCGCGGGGATGGATCGTGCCATCGACATCGGTGCCGACGGCATCATCACGAACACCCCCGACCGCCTCGTCGACATCGTCGAAGCCCTCTGAACTCCAGGATGCGAGGGCTCAGAGCGCAGCCCTCAGCGCAACAGGACGCGAAGGCTCAGAGCGTCACGATGCGAGGGCCCGGCCACGGTCATTCGTGGGGTGCGCGGGCCACGTGGCTGAGCTCCGTCTCCCACGTCGAGGGATCGGTCACGGGGAAGGACCGCCCGGTGACCTCCTCGGCGAGGATCCGGATGAAGTGATTCTTCGTTCCCGGCTGCAGCGGGGACACGTCGAGGGAGACGGTGTCGCGCAGCTCGTCGGGAGCACTGATCGTCTTCGCATCGCCCTTGACGATGACGCTGAACGCGGTGCCCGCCTCAAGCCCGTCGATCTCGAAGGCGACGCGCGGGCGGCTGCGGATGGCGTCGACCTTGGTGCCCTCTCCGGTGCGGATGACGAGCGCGGAATGTTCGACGACGAAGTTCACCGGGAAGATCTCCGGGGCCTCGTCGACGATGACGGCAAGGCGGCCGACAGAAGTCGATCGCAGGCGTTCCCAGCATTCCTTGGCATCGAGCGTCCAGGTTGATTCGGCGTTCATCGTCGGCCTCCCGTTCGGCAGGGGCGGATACCGGAAGCGGCACCCTCACCACTGATTTCTACATATTGTAGAAGAATGTCGCGGGCAGGGGAAGAGGGTGCCGCCAATCGGATCGCACGGTCTCAGGAACGCGCTCACCCTCACCGAGGCGGCCCCGCCTCGGCGAGGTGCGTTCACTTCGGGTCGGCGGGGGCCTTCCGGCGCTGCGTCACCGCGTCGAAGGTGATGACCGCGAGACCGAAACTGCCGATCGTGAACACGAGCAGGCCCACCGGCCCGAATGGGTAGCCGCCGCCGAGGCCGGCGCCGAAGTCGACGGAGGTGATGGCGTACTGGCGGCAGAGGTAGAGGCCCGCGGCGATCGTGAGGAAGGTGAGGGTGTGCGCCAGGTGAGGGCGGGTGCGGCTGAGGTCGCGTCCCACGGCCGGCTGCTCTGCCGGCAGTGAGCGGGCGACCGCGACCGCGCGGAGAGCATAGACCGCGGCGACAGAGCCGAGGGCTGCGGCAACGGCGCCGATAACATCACCGGACTGCGACAGCAATGGTTCAGCCGTGATCGGCTGGCGCAGAATCCACACGACGATGATGACGGCGACCACGGCGAAGAGGACGATCGCGGCGGCTCTGCCGCTGCGGGCCGCACGCTGCTCGAGGCGTCCTGTGTCTGTGCCGGCGGAGTCCGCGTCGACGTCTGTGCCACCGAGCGCAGCCCCGACTCGTGAGACCGTGACGGCCAGAACCTGGGCGACGATCAGCGGATAGATGAGGTCGGCGATGAAGTGAACAAGGCGGACGATGGCGAAGAATCGTGATTCGACTTCGACGCTCGTGAACTGACCGGTGAAGACCGCGGCCAGAGCGGCGAACGCGAAGTAGAAGACGGTGATGACGAGGAAGACGCTGCGCGGAATCGACTTCAGGCTGCGCCCGAGGAGGACGGCGGCGACTCCGGCGACGAGGACGAGCACGATCTGGGCGAGACGGAGATCGGTCCCGCCGAAACCAGCCGAAGGCAGGGCCGTGCCCGCCATCTTCGAACCGATCCAGGTCGCGATGAAGACGACGAAAGCGCCGACCGTGATCGACAGAGTCTTGTCGTCCACGGGTGCGGGAGCGGTCTGCGGAGCCTCATCGTCTGCGGCTCCCGTGGCATCGTTCGGGGTTGGGCTCATGCCGTCATGATTCCATAAAGCCAGGTACCTTGCTATTTTCGATGGGCGGTTTCCGTGGTCGGGCCTCGCCCCGACCCGCGGGAAGTGAGACGCTGGGGGCATGCCGAACGAACTCGCTGCCTCAACCAGCCCCTACCTCCGCGCGCATGCCGACAACCCAGTGGACTGGCGGATGTGGACGCCGGAAACCCTCGCCGAGGCGGCCCGCCGAGACGTTCCCCTGCTCATCTCGATCGGGTACTCCACCTGCCACTGGTGCCACGTCATGGCACATGAGTCCTTTGAGGATGAGGCGGTCGCGAAGCTGATGAACGACCGGTTCGTTCCGATCAAGATCGACCGCGAGGAACTGCCGGACATCGACTCGAACTATATGAACGCGCTCCAGGCGATGACCGGGCAGGGCGGATGGCCGATGACGATCTTCGCCACGCCCGCCGGCAGCCCCTTCTACGCCGGCACGTATTTCCCGCCGGCTCCGCGCGGGAAACTGCCCGCGTTCACCCAGGTGCTCACCGCGGTGTCCCAGACGTGGACGGATCGCCGTGATGAAGTCGATCAGATGACCCGGCGGATGGACCGCGGACTGGCCGAGATGGCCGATGCCGTGACGAGTGCGCTGCCCGCCGAGGCGGCCGCCGAGTCCCTGAGTCCCGAGGAGCTCGATTCCGCAGCCGCGGCGCTCCTCGATTCCTATGACCCGGCGTGGGGCGGGTTCGGCGGGGCGCCGAAGTTCCCGCCGATGATGAACGTGCTCCAACTCCTGGCCGCGTTCGTGCGGTTGGGTGGGACAGCCTCGGCGAGCGGTTCGGGTGGCTCCGACCCGGCGGGCGGGGACGGCGGCGCCGCCTCGGCGAGGGAATCGGACGACGGAGACGATGCCCACCCGATGGATCGGGTGCGCGCGGAGGGACGGCTCGGTTGGCTCGGCGCGGATGGGCACCTGACCGGGGAGCTCGTCCTCGACTGCCTCATCGCCGTCCGTGGGACGCTCGCGCGGATCGCCAGCGGCGGCATGCGTGACCAGGTGCGCGGCGGGATCGCCCGCTACAGCGTCGACCGGCAGTGGTTCGTGCCGCACTTCGAGAAGATGCTCTATGACAATGCCCTCTACCTGCGCGCCGTGGTCGCGTGGGCGAAGGTCGAACGCCGCCTCGACCCGAAGTCGAAATGGCTCGCACTGGCCGAACGAGAGATCGCTGACACCGCGAACTTCCTGGTGAGCGACTTGACGACCGAAGGCGGCTGCATCGCGGCCCTCGACGCGGACTCGCTCAGCGAAGCAGGGGTGTCCGAGGAGGGCGCCGCCTACGTGTTCACCCCCGAGGAGTTCGCACAGGCCGGGCAGGCGGGTCTGCTCGGGCTCGTCGACTCGCCGGCCGGCGCGGAACTGTCCGGGCAGGTCGTCGCGGCCGTGCGCATCATCGACTGGCTCGGAATGGAGGACGTGCCCTTCGACGCCGATCATCCCGCGCCCTGGGACATCGAAGCGACACGACGCCAACGCGAAGTGCTCGCCGAGCTGCGGGCACGGCGTTCGCAGCCGGCCCGGGACGAGAAGATCATCACCGAATGGAATGCGCTGGCCGTCACCGCCCTCGCCGAGGCGGCGCTGTACACGGGTGCGGGTGCTGAGGATGCCGGTGGTGCGGATTCGGACGGTGCGGGCGCGGACGGTGCAGGGTCGGATGCTGCGGATCCGAGAGAGTGGGGCAGGACCGCACTGCGGTTCTGGGAAGCGATGCACGAACGGTTCGAGCGGACGGGGGCGTCCGATTCAGTGGACGCAGCCGGCTCGGCCGGGTTCGATGTGCGGCGCAGCTTCACCGACGGAGAGCCGGGCCCAGGACGGGGCGGGCTTGCCGATCGGGCGCAATTCATCACCGCTGGGATCACGGTCCGGCAATTGCCGGGCGGGGCCGCCTCGGTGCCGGTGAATGTCCTGGTCACAGCGAGTGCGCAGATGCTCGATGACTTCACCGCCGACAGTGAGGACGGGATCCTCGAGGTCGTCGATTCGCTCGGTGACGGAATCATCGACGTGAAGTCGGCGGACCCGGTGGACAACACCGTCCCCTCGGGTCGGTCGGCAGCTGCCGAGGTCGTGCTGCTGCTCGCCGAACTCGGCGTCGACGCGGTGGTGGGTGCAGATGCGTCCGCCGCGGCTGCGGGCGATGCGGGATCCGATGGCTCGGAGGCGACGAGCGGGAGTGCCCTGTTGGAGACGGGGAGGCTGCTCGAGCTGCGGGACCGACTCCTCGGCGTCTATCGGGCGCTGGCCGGTCAGGCTCCGCGCGGCTGCGGGCACGCACTCTGGCAGGCCGAACGGGCCCTCGGATCCGTGCGGGTCGCGACCACGGACGCCAGTCTGCGGGCAGCCGCGGCCCGGCACCCATCCCTCACCCTGCTCGCGGACTCGACCGGAGTGCCGGGACCGGACGGCGGCGAGGTCGCCGTCCCCGCGGGGACAGCGATCGTCTGCCGGGGTACGTCGTGCTCCCTGCCGGTTGGGACTGCTGCCGAACTCTCGGCACTGGTGGCCGGGTAACCGAGCCGGACGGGTAGCCGAGTTCAGCGGAAAGCCGAGCTCGACGGATTGCTGAGCCGGACGGATTGCTGAGTTCAGCGGAAAGCCGCGCGTCGCCTCGGGGACGGTCAGCTTTCCAGGCGGAGCTCGCGGTAGCGGTTGAGGGCGGCGGCGATCTCCTGCGCGCGGGGCCGGGTCAGATGGCCCGGGTGGTCGCGGTGGCCGGTGACTGCGTCGATGCCTTGGGCGTCGAGCATGCTCTCGAGCTCGGTGAGGGCTGTGGTCAGCGAGGTGCGTCCGTCGAAGACCTCAGCGAGGTGCTCGAGCGACTCGGCGACCCCGGCGGTCTGCTGGGCGTCGACGAGCTGAGCGACGGCGATGAGGTCGATGAAGCTGCGGCCGAACTGGATTCGATCGGAGCCCTTCGCACGGGCCGACTTCGTCTTCGACGATGGGCGCAGGGCCCGGGCCGTCGGTACGCGCGGTGACGTGACGAAACCGGGGTCGGACGCGTCCGAATCCGTGGCGAGGCCGTGGGCGGTGACACCGACGAGACGGTGCGCTTCTTCGGTGACCTCGCGGGGGACATAGGCATCGAGAGCGATGACGTGATCGGCGACCTCGAAGAACGCACTCGACCCGCCGGCGACGAGCACCGTGGAGACGCCCTGCCTGGTCAGCAGGGGGCGGACGCGGTCGACGAACGGGGTGATCGGCTCCCGCTCGGCAGGAATGAGGTTCCGCATGCGCTCGTCGCGGATCATGAAGTTCGTCGCCGAGGTGTCCTCGTCGATGAGCAGGGTCTGCGCCCCGGCTTCGACCGCTTCGACGAGGTTGGCCGCCTGTGAGGTCGACCCGCTCGCGTTCGTCGTCGAGAACGATCTCGTGTCAGTCCCCGACGGTAGGTTGTTGATGAACGCCGAGATGTCGTCGCCGGTCACGGCCCGACCGTCCTCGGCTCGGATGGAGGTGGCAGAAGGGTCGCTGATGACCCACTCGCGTCCGTCGCCCGCGATATGCGGGTAGACACCGCGTTCGAGAGCGCGCAGAATCGTCGACTTGCCGTGGTACCCGCCGCCGACGATGACGGTGACACCACGGGGAATGCCCATACCGGTGAGGCTGCGCCCGCTCGACAGATCGACCGTGTGCTCGAGTTCCGGAGGGGAGGTGAAGGAGACTGCAGTCTCGACATCCATCGGCCGGTCCGAATCCCCGGAGACACGCGGCAGGACCGCACCATTGCCGATGAATCCGACCAGCTCGACCTCGCCGAGGTGATCGCGCAGTTCCAACTGATCCCTGTGCAGCTGGACGTGCGCCTCCAGGGCGTGGGCGGACGGGGAGCCGGAAGCCGGCCAGCGGTCGAAGAGGAACAGTGCTTCGGCGAGCTTCGGAAGGTCGCGGGTGAGGATGTCGGCGGCCTGATGGCCGAGGATGCGCCGACCGCGGGCCGGCAGATTGACCAGCAGTCGTGCCTCGAAGCCGGCATCGTCGATGAGGATGTTCGTCCTCTCGAGGATCTCCTGGCCCGGCTGACCGAGGATGAGGGCGCGCTGTTTGAGGTCTGCGAGGATCATGTTGCCGGCCCGCAGAAGATAGTCGGCCGCAGCGATCCGGTCGGCACGATCGGTGGTCAGTTCCGGCGGGAGCTTGGCATCGGCCCGGTCGACTCGGACGCGGACCTTCGACGGTGACGCGAAGGGATCGGCCTGGACGCGGTCGATGAAAAGCGTCACCGGTCCGAAGCTGTAACGGCCGCGGATCTGCTTGAGATTGCCGTAGCTGCGACCGTCGAGGCTGTGCAGAGTGGATGCGAGATTCGACTGACGTGAACTCATTGGACACATGCTACTGGTCGGAGATGACTGCTTACTCGCCCCCTTCGGGTCCGATGCCGTAGAACTGCGCCGCATTGGACCAGAACACGGCATCGGCCTCGGAAGCGGTGAGGACTTCGCAGATGAGCGCGAAGTCGGCAGCGGCGAAGGGTCTGCGGGCACGGGTCGACGGCAGGTCCGTGCCCACCATCAGTGCGCCCGGGTCCGTGTCGACGATGCGGCGGACAACCTCGGCGGGATCGAGCTCCACCCGCCCGAAACCGGTGGCCTTGACCTTCACCCCGGCCTCGACGAGGCGCAGCAGAGTGGGCAGACCCTCGGCGTGCATGCCGAGGTGGTCGATGCTCACAGCCGGCAGGGAGGCGATGCGGGAGGCGAGCTCGGCATCGATGGTGCGTGCGTCGATGTAGAGCTCCGCATGCCAGCCGACGAGGTCGAAGACCCGGCGGGCGAAGGTGTCGAGAGCCTCGAGAGCGGTGGAACCGCCACGGGCGATGTTGAAGCGCAGCGCCCTGACGCCGGCGACGTCGAGGGCACGGATCTGATCGTCGCTGGTCTCAGCCGGCAGCTGGGTGACGCCGACATGGTTCGGGCCGAGTTCGCGCAGCGCGGCGAGGAGATACCCCTGATCGAAGCCCTGGAACGAACCGGAGACCACAGCACCGCCGGCGACCTCGACTCCGACCTCCGCCAGGCTCTGCAGGCGGGATCGGTAGTCGGCGACCGTGAACGGGTCCGGCAGATAGCCGTTGTTCTCGATCAGCGGATGATCCGGGTCGATGATATGCAGGTGCGCGTCGAAAGCACGCTGAAGCTCTCCCATGGAACCAACCTACCGAACCCGCGCCCGGGGGCCGACAGTCGGCTCGGGAAGATACACCGTGCCGCCCGCAGCGAGGAACTCGCGGCTCTTCTCCCGCATGCCTGCCAGCGCGGCCTGCGCCTCGGCACTGCCGTAGGTGTCACGGATGTCCTGGGAGATGCGCATCGAGCAGAACTTCGGCCCGCACATCGAACAGAAGTGGGCGGTCTTCGCCGGTTCCGCCGGCAGCGTCTCGTCGTGGAACGCCTCGGCGGTCTCCGGATCGAGGCCGAGGGCGAACTGATCGCGCCACCGGAACTCGAACCGTGCCTTCGACAGTGCATCGTCTCTGGCAGTCGCGCCTGGGTGGCCCTTCGCAACATCGGCGGCGTGAGCGGCGATCTTGTAGGTGATGACCCCGGTCTTGACGTCGTCGCGGTCGGGCAGGCCGAGGTGCTCCTTCGGGGTGACGTAGCAGAGCATCGCCGTGCCGTAGCGGGCGATTTCGGTCGCCCCGATCGCCGAAGTGATGTGATCGTAGCCGGGTGCGATGTCAGTCACGAGCGGACCCAAGGTGTAGAAGGGGGCGCCGTGGCAGAGCTTCTGCTGGCGTTCGACGTTCTCGCGCACCAGGTGGAGCGGAATGTGCCCAGGGCCTTCGACCATGACCTGGACGTCGTGGGCCCACGCGCGTTCGGTGAGTTCGGCGAGGGTGTCGAGCTCGGCGAACTGGGCGGCGTCGTTGGCATCGGCGATCGAGCCCGGCCGCAGCCCGTCGCCGAGTGAGAACGCGACGTCGTAGCGGGCGAAGATCTCGCAGAGTTCGTCGAAGTGGGTGTAGAGGAAGTTCTCCTCATGGTGGGCTAAGCACCAGCCAGCCATGATGGAGCCTCCGCGGGAGACCATCCCGGTGACCCTGTTGGCCGTGAGCGGCACGTAGCGCAGCAGCACGCCGGCATGGACGGTCATGTAGTCCACGCCCTGCTCGCACTGCTCAATGACGGTGTCCCGATAGATCTCCCAGGTCAGAGCGTTCGCCTCGCCGTCGACCTTCTCCAGGGCCTGGTAGATCGGGACGGTGCCGATGGGGATGGGGGAGTTGCGGATGATCCACTCTCGGGTGGTGTGGATGTCGTTTCCGGTCGAGAGGTCCATGAGGGTGTCGGCACCCCACTTCGCGGCCCATCGCAGCTTCTGCACCTCCTCGGCGATGGAGCTGGTGACCGCGGAATTGCCGATGTTCGCGTTGATTTTCACAAGGAAGGCCTTGCCGATGATCATCGGTTCGGACTCGGGATGGTTGATGTTGTTCGGGATGATCGCGCGGCCGGCGGCGAGCTCCGAGCGGACGAGCTCGACATCGCACTGCTCGCGCAGGGCGACGAAGCGCATCTCCGGGGTGATGATGCCTTCCCGGGCGTAGTGCATCTGGGTCACGGTCCGGCCGGGCTTGGCCCGGAGTGGGACCGGTTTGCGACCCCTCCACTGCTGTGAGGGCGCTCCGCGGCGCACGGCAGCGCGACCGTCATCGGCGATGCGGTGTCCGCGGGCGGCGTAGGTTTCGGTGTCGAGGCGGCCCTCGATCCAGGGGAACCGCAGTGCCGGCAGTCCTTCCTCGGGGACGCTGCCAGGGCCGACGGTGCGGTAGACGTGGACGGGAGCGTTGGTCCGTCCGTCGGAGTCCTCGAGTTCGATGCGGGTGACGGGAACGCGGATGTCGTGCTCGGCATCCTCGAGCCACGCCGGAGAATGCGTCGGATACTGCTCGATCGTGAAATCGTTCGTGGAGTTCTTCGCATTGGGCACGGTGGCCGAAGCCGTGGCAGGGACAGGTGTTTCAGGGGTGAACGCAGTCATCTGCAGTCCTCGCTTCCTACGCCGGTATCAACCGGATCAGGTTCTACGGTCTCGGACGATCCAGTCCGATCTCAGCCCTTCTGCAGGGCTCCCGTGGGGTCGTGCAATTCGTATCACGTCGACAGCGGTGAGGACAAACCCCGCCGAGGCGGGGGTGCTTCCACGGAGGGTGCCTCCACGGAGGACAACAGCTCCAGCGAAACGACGCTGCCGCATCAGTTCTGCAGGAGCATCAGCCTTGGAGGAACGTCGTCGCGGCTCTGCCGAGGGCGACGACATCGGCGACCGCGACCATTTCGCGGGCCGAATGCATCGAATACAGGGCCGGGCCCACGTCGACGGTCGTCATGCCCAGGCGTGTCGCCGTGAGCGGACCGATTGTCGACCCGCACGGCATCGCATTGTTCGACACGAAGTCTTGGTAGTCGACGCCGGCGGCCGTGCACGCCCGCGACCACACTGCGGTGCCCACAGCATCCGTGGCGTACCGCTGCTGAGCGTTGAGTTTGAGCAGCGGACCGCCGCCGAGGCGGGGACGCACATGCGGATCATGGCGTTCCGGATAGTTCGGGTGAGCGGCATGCCCGGCGTCCGATGACACGCACACCGATGCCGCCAGCGACGCCAGATAGTCGCTGCGCGTCGAGTCCGGCAGCAGAGAGGCGATGATGCGTTCGGTGACATCGGCGAGGAACGGTCCGCACGCACCGGAGCGTGAGTTCGACCCGATCTCCTCGTGGTCGAAGGCGGCGAAGAGCGCAATGCCTTCGACCGAGTCGGCGTCGAGACTCGTCAGTGCAGTGACCCCGGCATGGACGGACAGAAGGTTGTCCAACCTCGGCGAGGCGAAGAACTCCTCACGTGCACCGAAAAGCGCCGGCTCCTGGGTGGGGACGGTGTACACGTCGTGACCGACCACCGCCTCGGGATCGACCTCGGCGGAAGCGGCGAGCAGTTCGATGACGTCGGCCTCGGCGAGATCGGCCAAGCCGATCACGGGAGCGGTGTGACGCTGCTTGTCCAAGGCCAGACCGTCATTGACCTGCCGGTCGAGGTGGATTGCCAGCTGCGGAATGCGCGCGATCGGACCGGTGCGGGCGAGCACGACCCGGCCGTCGGCGAGGCTGAGGCGACCGGCGAACGCGAGTTCCCGGTCGAGCCAGGAATTCAGCAGCGGACCGCCGTAGATCTCCACTCCGACCTGGCGCATGCCCTCGGCGGTGTATTCGTCCCCGGGTTTGAGTTTGAAGGCCGGGGAATCCGTGTGGGATCCGAACACGCGGAACCCGGGGACTGCCTCGGCGGTGGTCGTGGGATTCATCCACGCGATGATCGCACCGTCGCGGACGACGAAATGGCCGGATCCGGGCGTCAACGCCCATGCGCTCGCCTCATCGAGGCGGGAGAAACCGGCCTGCTCCAAACGGGCGGCTGCGGTGGCTACGGCGTGGTAGGAGCTGGGGGAGGCACTGACGAAGTCGCCGAGGTCGGCCGCTGTCTGCGCGGCGACAACCGGGTCCGGGTGTGATTCACTCATTTCCCCAGCCTATCGTTTGCGGTAGTTTGGATGACAAGGAACAAGGCCTCAGGCACCGGTCAGACATCGGTTCCGAGGGTAAGGCGGCGGCAGGGATCCTGCGCCCGCAACAGCAACGGCAAGGAGTGTTCGACGTGAACCAGTTCGTGACGGAGTGGAACACCTGGCGCGACTCACGGAACTCGGCACTGGCGAAACCGTTCGGCTGGCTCAGCGTCGTCGGACTGCACTGGCTCGACGTCGAGTCCACCTGGCCCGATGCCCCCGGCACCTTCACCGTCGAGGACGGCTGGGTCACCGTCGCCCTCGACTCCGGAATCAATGCCGGTCCCGCTGCCGAGACCTTCGACCTGCTGAGCCAAGCCGCCGGCGGCGGTGCGGGTGCCGGGACAGGCGGCGGTGCGGTCCGAGCGACGAGCCCCTCGGTGCCCAGCGACACCTCGACCCTGCCTGCTGTGACAGACCACGCCGCCACAGGAGCTTCTGCCGCTGACAACGCCTCCGCAGATGCCGGTGCGGCCGAGGCCGGAACCGCGGGTCATGACTCGGCCCCAGCCCGACCGCAGGTGCGTGTCGAGGACAACGGCTTCACCGCGAAGCTGCCGGCCGGGGGATCGCTCAACTGGTTCACCGTCGGCAATGTCCTCTACGAGCTCATCGACCGGGGCGGCCGCCTCGGTGTGCGTGTGCGCGATTCGAAATCGCCGCTGCTGGGCAAATTCTTCGAAGTCCCGGTCTTCGACCCGAACCCAGACTTCGTCTTCCTCGCCCGGTTCACCCGGTTCGACCCGTTCCCGACCCATACGATCGAAACCGCGCAGGAGGATCTGCAGCTGCAGACCCAAGCCGCGGGAACCGTGACCTTCGAAACTCAGCAGGGCGAGGTCACACTGCTTGCCACCGGGTGCCCGAAGACCGGGCTCCACCTGGACTTCCACGATGGAACGAACGGGGCAACCACTTCGGCGTGGCGGACGATCGACCTCGGAGTGCCGAATCAGGACGGCTCGCTCGTCATCGATTTCAACCGCGCGGTCAACTACCCCTTCGCGTTCACCTCGTTCGCGACCTGCCCCGCCCCGATCGAGGGCAACGTCGTGCCCTTCGAGGTCACGGCGGGTGAGCGGCGTCCCCCGTTCTTCTTCTCGGAAGCCGGGATCAACGTGCCGTTCCTGTTCTACGTGTGGTGGGACGAAGAGAGCGCCGAGGTGACCCGGCCCTGGTACTCCCGGTTCGGCCTCGACATCACGGTCCTCAACCCGAACCACGATGACGGTCGGGTCTCGCTCGTCGGCTTCGACGGAGTCGCGATGTCCGGCGGCGACCTCAGCCCGCTGGGGCGCAAGGCCCGATCGCGGCTCATCGACGTCGCCACCGAAGCGCTGACCTCACGGATCCCGGTCATCGGCATCGGAGCGTACTCGGCGTTCGTCATTCAGGCCCAGCGGGAACTGCGCTCGCAGCAGGGCTACAACGACGGCATCGAGGTCGAATACCAGGCGCCGGACGATCGTCTGCTCATCGTGATGAATAACGAACTCGAACCGCAGCAGGCCGGGTTCGATGTCGTCCACACCGACGCCAGTGGGCTGCTGTATGTGGAGATGCCCTTCGACATTCCGCTCGAATCCGAGCTCACCGAGGTCGAGGATTTCGAAGCCGCGCTGCAGGCCGACGCTCCGATCACCAGCTGGCAGGAATTCGACTTCCGCATGGTCCACCTCATCCGCGGCCACCGCTGACCACCCCCAGAACTACCTGACAGCGGCCCAGCAACTTCGCGCGAGGTTGCTGGGCCGCCGTCAGGTAGCAATGGGAGGGGGAGTGGTTACCAGATGGTCACGCGCTCCTCGGGAGCCAGGTACATGCCGTCGCTTTCGCTGACGCCGTAGGTGTCGTGGAAGGCCGTCATGTTCTTCACGACCTGATTGCAGCGGAACTCCTCCGGCGAATGGGGGTCGATCGAGAGCCTGCGGACGCGCTCCTCGGTGCGCATCTTCGACCGCCACGCTTTCGCCCAGGCTTCGAAGAACGCCTTCGCCTGCTCCGGGCTCGGCGCCACTGGCACACCGGGAGTCCCGGCCCGCTCACCGAGTTCGAGTTCGAGAGCCTTCCACCCGATCGACAGACCGCCGAGGTCACCGATGTTCTCCCCGACCGTCAGCGCCCCGTTGACATGCTGGGCGTCATCGAGACCGGCCGGAACCAGTGCCTCGTACTGGGCGATGAGCGCGTTCGTGCGCTCCTCAAAACGCTCCCGATCCTCCGACGTCCACCAGTCGACGAGGTTGCCGTCCCCGTCGTAGCGCGAACCCTGATCGTCGAAGCCGTGCCCGATCTCGTGACCGATGACCGCACCGATCGCCCCGAAGTTCGCCGCCACATCACCTGCGGCATCGAAGAACGGCGGCTGGAGGATCGCGGCGGGGAAGACGATCTCGTTCATCACCGGGTGGAAGTAGGCGTTGACCGTCTGCGGGGTCATCAGCCATTCGGTCCGGTCGATGCCTCCGCCGATGCGGCGCACCTGCCGCACGTGTTCGGCCTGGGCGCAGCGGCGGACGTTGCCCACCAGATCCGAGGAATCGATCGCGGCCGGGTACTCCCGCCACACCTCGGGATAGCCGACCTTCGGGGTGAACTTCGAGAGCTTGACCAGCGCACGGTCCTTCGTCTCCTCGCTCATCCAGTCGAGCTCGCGGATCGACTTGTCGTAGGCCTTGATGAGCATGCCCACGAGGTGGTCGATGGCTTCCTTGGCTTCGGGCGGGAACTCGGCGGCGACATAGAGTTTGCCGACGGCCTCGCCGAGGAGGGACTCGACGAGCCCGACCCCGCGCTTCCAGCGTTCCCGCAGCGCCGGCGTGCCCGAGAGCGTGCGGGCGTTGAAGTCGAAGTTCTCCTCGACGAATTCATCGGCCAGCAGGGACGCGGTGTCGGAGACGACGACGAAGCGCAGCCAGGTCTTGAGGGTGTCGATATCGGTCTCGGCCCACACCTTGGCCATGCCGGTGACGAAGGACGGCTGAGAGACCACGAGGTATTTGAGGTCGGTGGCTTCGGCAGTGAGCAGCCCCAAATAGGAGTCGAAGTCGAACTCCGGGCCGAGGTCGCGCAGTTCGGCGATCGAGTACTTGTTGTAGGTCTTCTCGGCGTCGCGGCAGGCCACCCGGTCCCAGTGGTGGCGGGCGATCTCGGTTTCGAACGCCATGACCTTCGCGGCCACCTCGGCGTCGGAGATCCCGGACTTCTCACCGAGCCCGGCCAAGGCGGACATCTTCTTCACATGGGCGAGGAACTTCGCGCGCACCTCGGCGTGGTCGTCGTTGAAGTAGTAGTCCTCGTCGGGCAGGGAGATGCCGGCCTGGACGAGGTAGAGGGCGTAGACGTCGGAGTCCTTCGCATCGGCGGTGACGTACCCGCCGAGCACTCCGCCGATGCCTTCGATCTCGAGCCGGGCCAGCAGGGCCGCGAGCTCGGACTTGTCCTCGGCGGCGTCGATGGCGGTGAACGTCGAGTCCAGCGGGGTCACACCGAGTTCGTTGATGCGGTCGACGTCCATGAACGAGGTGAAGAGGTCCGCGACCTTCTGGCCCTCGGAACCGGGTTCCTGTGGGGCGTCGGAGACGGCGGTGATGATGTCGCGGACCTTGGTCTCGGCGGTGTCGAAGAGCTCGCGCATGGCACCGTCGCCGGCCCGGTCGTCGGGGATGGTGAACGCGTCGATCCACTCGCCGTTGATGTTGCGGTACAGGTCGTCCTGAGGGCGCACCGAGGCGGAAGAAGTTTCAGAAGTCATGGTGCAACAGTATCGTGATCAGCAGGGGTTCTGCGCTGGAGTTTCCGACGTCGTCCGTCGGTCGGCCGCCCGCCGCAGATCGTTGAGGAGGAACGAATGAGTATGGCATCCGTCGTGTTCGTGTGCACCGGCAATATCTGCCGCTCGGTGACGGCCGAACGCGTGCTCGAGCACCATCTGAGGATCAACGGCACCGAGGCGGTCGTCGATTCCGCCGGAATCAGCGACGAGGAGGCCGGCAATCCCATCGACCCACGTCAGGCGCGGGTGCTCGCGGCCGCCGGCTACCGCACCGATGATCACGCCGCTCGACAGATCACGGTCGACTGGCTGGCCGAACGCGATCTGGCCGTGGCGATGACCGCTCGCCACTATCGTGCGCTGCAGCGGCTGATCGAGCAGATCCCCGCCGAGGCGGCCCCGGAGCTGCGGATGCTGCGTGAGTTCGATCCCCGGCTGGCTCCGGACGGGTCCGAAGACGGGTCCGAAAGCGAATCCGTCGGTCGTGGACAGGGCCGCGGGATCAGTGGTGCGGCCGAGCCCGGTGCCCCCGCACCCGATGTGCCGGACCCTTGGTACGGCGAATTAAAGGATTTCGAAGAAACTCTTGAGACAATTGAAGTGTCCGTGCCGGGAATCACCGATCACCTGCACGCTCTGGCCGAGAAGTCTGCGTGATACTGGAAGCAGAATCGCCGATCGATGAACGAACGCCCTGAAGGAGAAACTCTCATGACTCGTACTAAGTGGTCCGCTTTCAAGCTGGGCTTCGCCGCCCTGCTGGTGGCTGCCTTGAGTGTCTTCGCGTTTGCGCCCGCCAGTGCTCACGACCAGCTCGTGTCCTCGAACCCCGAAGACGGGGCGGAACTGGATCAGCAGCCCGAGTGGCTCGAGATGACGTTCTCCGGGAACATCCAAGAGGTCGGCTCCGAAGTCACCGTCGTCGTCGACGGCAAGGACGTCTCGGCCGGTGAGCTCACCGTCGAGGGCAAGAAGCTCAGCGTGGCGCTGCCCGATGACCTCAAACCCGGCGACTATGAGGTGACCTGGCGTGTGGTGTCCCAGGACGGACACCCGATCTCCGGTGACTATGCCTTCACCATCAAGGACTCCGAGGGCGCAGGCGGCGCTGTCGAAGAGTCCACCAAGGCCGGCCTCGGCGGCGGAGTCGTCGACGAACCGGGCAAGGACACCGGAGAGCGCGGTGAGATCGGAGAGGCCAGCGGCAGCGATTCGGGCATGTCGACCCCGATGATCGTGCTGCTCTCCGTCGGCGGACTCGCGATCATCGTCATCGTCGTCCTGCTCATGCGCCGCAAGGCCCAGGGCCTGCCCGGCACCAAGGGCGATGATTCGAGTTCCGGCCCCGGTCCGAAGAACGACTGAGGTTCGCGGCACAGCGACACTCATCTGACGAACCGATGGCCGAGGCCCCGGAGGCGAGAGCTTCCGGGGCCTCGCTGCATCGTCGGACCGTTTGCGTGCGGGACTCGACCGGCGCGGGGGCCGCGGAATAGAACCGGACCGGGACGCTGTTGTCCTACAGGGCTGATCGCCTCACCGAGCATCGACGTCCGATCGCTCGCCACCACCCAGCTGACCGAAGGACGGCATCACATTGTCCATTCCTCTCAACATCCTCGACCTCGTCTCCATCCGTGAGGGATCCACGGCCCGCGAGGCCATCGCGAATTCGATGTCGACCGCCGCGCTCGCCGATGAGCTGGGCTACTCACGCCTCTGGTTCGCCGAGCACCACAACACGATGGGTTTGGCTGCCAGCGCCACGGCACTGCTCATCTCTCAGGCCGCCTCGGCGACGGAGAGGATCCGAGTGGGATCCGGCGGTGTGATGCTGCCCAACCACGCGCCGCTCATGGTCGCCGAGCAGTACGGAACCCTGGCGAACATCCATGGCGATCGCATCGACCTGGGCCTGGGGCGCGCCCCCGGCACGGACGGCATGACGGCCCAGGCGCTGAGCCGTTCCTCGGCCGAACCGCAGTCCTTCGCGCAGAACATCTACGACCTGCAGGGTTGGTTCAGCGAACGGGGTCAGGCCTACAGCGCGCCGATCAAGTCGGCTGTCTCGGCCGGAACGGACGTTCCGATCTGGGTGCTCGGGTCGACGATGAATGGGGCGTCGATCGCCGGTCAGCTGGGGCTGCCGTTCTCACTGGCCTCGCACTTCGCTCCCGATCAGATCGACGCGGCGATCAAGGTATACCGTGATTCCTTCACCGCCGATGCCCCGACCGCGCAGATCGACAAGCCCTACGTCATGGCCGGGATCAATGTGATGGTCGCCGACACCGACGCCGAGGCGCAGCGTGAGTTCACCCCGGTCAGGCAGATGTTCGCGGACATCGGCCGGGGACGCAGCCGGCAGCTGCAGCCGCCGGTCGAGCCGAGCGAATTCGCCGCTCAGGGCATGGGCGAGAACCCGATGCTCACGATCAGCGCCGTCGGCTCGCCGGACACCGCGACCGAGCAGATGGCCGAGTTCGTCGAGCGCACCGGTGCCGATGAGCTCATCACCGTCACCTACGCCTACGACACCGAGGTGGGCCAGCGCTCACTGCGCCTGTTGGCTGACGCCTGGTTCTGACTCGGCACCTCACCTCGTGAGCCGCACATGTGCCGCCAGCCCGGTGTCGTCGGCGGCCAGGACTCGTGCGGTGCTGAGGATCATGTCCTCCATCGCCGAGGCGGCCCGAGTCGGTCGCACATCTGCGCGAGTCGCGATGCTCACCGTCCGTGACAGGCTCGGCTCCACCAGTTGGGCCGAGATCAGCTGAGGTCGGTCGACGAGGACCATGGCGGGGACGATCGCCACGCCAACGCCGCGTTCGACGAAGCGCAGCACCGCGTCCATCTCCCCGCCCTCGACGACGACGTTCGGGTGCAGGCCGCTCGATTCGAAGGCCGCCGAGGTGGCCTCCCGCAGGTCGTATCCGTGATGGAACAAAACCTGGGGGAGTGCGGCCACCTCGGCGAGGGTGATCTGGTCGCCGCTGATCAGCGCTCCGTCGGCGGCCGCGATGACGACGAGATCCTCGCCGAGCACTTCCTGCATCTGCAGTCGGGGTGTCTGCGCGTCGAGGTCGACGGTGCGGGTGATGAGCGCGAGGTCGAGCCCGCCGGTACCCAGAGCCTCGATGAGCTCCCGGGAACCCTTCTCGACGAGTTCGAGCTCGACTCCGGGATGCTGATGGTGGAAACGACTGATCGCCTCGGCGACGAGGCTCACGCACAGGGTCGGGGTGGCGCCGAGGCGGATCCGACCGCGGCGCAGACCGGCGAGCTCGTCCATGTCACGGCGGATCGCCTCGGCGTCGGCGAGCATCCGACGGGCCGTCGGCAGCAGGGTCTCACCCGCCGCGGTCAGCGAGATGTGGCCGTGGGCGCGGTGGAAGAGCTCTGCGCCGAGCTCCTTCTCCAGGGTCGAGATCTGACGGCTCAGCGAGGGCTGAGCCAGGTGCAGGGTGGCGGCCGCCTTCGTGAAATGACCGGTGGCGGCGACCTCGACGAAACTCGCCAGCTGTTCCAGATTCATGGCAATAGCGTATCGCTATCAACTCGACTCAAACAATGCATTGGACGTATGTGGTGGGCGCTCTTAGCGTGGAAGCATGACCATTACACAGGGAACAGCACGTCGCAGAGAACGCTCCATCTCCACCTCCGTGCTCGTCATCGGCACCGGTGGATCGGGCCTGCGCGCCGCGATCGAAGTCGCCGAAGCAGGAGGCGATGTCCTCACCGTGGGCAAGCGCCCGAAGGAAGACGCGCACACCTCGCTCGCCGCCGGCGGCATCAACGCCGCACTGGCCACCGTCGACCCCGAGGACACGTGGCAGCAGCACGCGGCCGACACGATCAAGGAATCCTATGACCTCGCCAACCCCCGCACCGTCGAGATCGTCACCCAGGGCGCAGCCGAAGGCATCGCCGACCTGGAGCGATATGGAATGGACTTCGCGAAGGAGGACGACGGTCGGATCTCTCAGCGCTTCTTCGGCGCCCACACCTGGCGCCGCACCGCTTTCGCCGGAGATTACACGGGCCTGGAGATCCAGCGCACCCTCATTCGTCGTGCCGAGGCCCTGAACATCCCGATCCTCGATCGGGTCTACATCACGAAGCTCCTCGTCGCCGATGGTCGCATCTTCGGTGCCTTCGGCTTTGACGTCATCGACGGCACCGCCTACCGCATCCACGCCGACGCTGTCATCCTCGCCGCCGGCGGGCACAACCGCATCTGGCGGCGGACCTCCTCCCGTCGGGATGAGAACACCGGCGATTCGTTCCGCCTGGCCGTCGAGGCCGGAGCGCGTCTGCGCGACGCCGAGCTCGTCCAGTTCCATCCTTCGGGCATCATCGAACCCGAGAATGCCGCGGGCACCCTGGTCTCCGAGGCGGCCCGCGGTGAGGGCGGAATCCTGCGCAACGGCCTGGGAGAGCGGTTCATGGAACGCTACGATCCCGAGCGGATGGAGCTGTCCACTCGTGACCGCGTCGCCCTGGCCGCCTATACGGAGATCGCGGAGGGTCGGGGCACGGAGAACGGAGGCGTCTGGCTCGACGTGTCCCATCTGCCGCGGGAGACGATCATGAACCGGCTGCCGCGCGTGTTCGCCACGCTCATGGAGACGCAGATGCTCGACATCACGGCCAGCCCGATCGAGATCGCTCCGACCGCGCACTACTCGATGGGCGGGGTGTGGGTCGATCCCGTCGATCACAGCACCGATGTCGAGGGGCTGTGGGCCATCGGCGAGGCCTCGTCCGGTCTGCACGGGGCCAACCGCCTCGGCGGCAATTCGCTCATCGAACTCCTCGTCTTCGGTCGGATCGTCGGACGGTCCGCGGTTGCCTACTCCGAGGAGCTCGAAGCACAGGTGCGTTCGCGCGATGCCGTCGCCGAGGCGCGGGCCGAGATCGATGATCTGCTCGCCTCCGATGGCACGGAGAATGTCAGGGCGCTGCAGCGCGAGGTCCGCAACCTCATGACCGAGCATGCCGGCGTGGTCCGTGACGAGGCCGGGCTGCAGGCCGGACTGGAGAAGCTCGCGGGTATCGAGGCTCGGATGGAGAATGTGGGCATCCACCCGGACATCGCCGGCTTCGCCGATCTCTCGCACGCCTTCGATCTCAAGTCCTCGGTGCTCGCGGCCCGGGCGACGCTCGAATGTGCGCTTGAGCGCCGCGAGACCCGTGGCTGCCACAACCGCAGTGACTATCCGGAGCAGGACCCGAGCCTGCAGGTCAACCTCGTGTGGTCGCCGTCGACGGGAGTCGTGCGCGAGGACATCCCGCCCGTCGACCCCGAGGTCGCCGAGCTCATGCACGTCGGCGAGATCAGCCAGGAGGGCAAGCTCGTGGAGTGAGGCTCGCCCGCAACGACCCTCCAGACACACCTGACGGCGGCGCAGCTACCCCGCGCGAGGGTAGCAGTGCCGCCGTCAGGTGTGTCTGTGCGCTGAGGGTCAGCAGATCGACGACAGTTCCCGGCCCGCTGGAAAGTGGGTGGGAGAGTTTGCGGGGGCTTGACCGAACCTCAGAAGAGGTTGGGTGGGCACCCTTGCCGGGGGCTGTGTGTTTGCGCCTTCAGGATCTTGATGCATCTATCAATGCATGCATCTGTTAGCCTGTTGGCGTGAACGAACTGCTGACGCTTCCCTGGCAACGCACCGACGACACCTCCCCGATCGCCTCGCGGATGGCCGCCTGGGCGGCTCGAGAGATCATCGAGCGGCGCTTCGAACCCGGCGAGCTCCTCACCGAGGCTGACCTCGCCGAGGCGCAGAAGGCCAGTCGCACCCCGGCGCGGGAGGCGATGCTCCAGCTCGAGCGGTGGAGACTCGTCCGTCTCGTCCCGAAAAAAGGGGCGATCGTGACGACCGTGACGAGCAGGGAACGACGTGACCTGCTCGCCGTCCGTGCCATGTTCGAGACCGATGCCGTCCAGGAGCTGACTACACGCGGCGGCCTCGAAGCCCTCGCGGTCGACTTGCGGGCTCTCCTCGACGGGCAGCGGCAGGCCGTCGAGGAGGGCGATCCGCTCGACTTCGCGAGCTTCGACTACGCCTTCCACGCCCGACTCATCCGCGGCGGAGGCAACAGCATCGTCGAGGAGCTGCTGACCACGATGGGCCCGAGGCTGGCACGGCTGACCTACCAAGTCGCCACCGACCAGCCGGGCACGCTCGACACCCTCCTGAGCGAGCACGAATGCCTCACCGACTGTGCCGAGCACGGCAGCGCCGAGGAGTTCGGACAGCTCGTTCACGAACACATCGACGCCTCCCATTTCCCGCAGGGGCGACCGCTGTGACCGCCGGGTCCGATGCCGCGACCACCGATTCGACGACCTCGCCGATGGCCTCCGCTTCTCCTGCAGAGACCGCCCAGGTGCAGGCCGACGCCGCTGAACCTCGCGCGCGCCGAGGCGGTGCGTGGCTTCGCGTAGCACCGGCCATGTTCCTCCTTGCCTGGGGCGGCAATCACTTCACCCCGCTCGTGCACATGTACGAAGAGGACGGCGGCTATGCCGTCTGGCAGGCGAACCTGCTCCTGGGAATGTACGTCGGTGGACTGATTCCGGGACTCCTGGTCGCCTCGGCGCTGTCTGATCGTCGCGGACGCAAACCGCTCCTCATCGCCGGAACTGTCGCCGCGATCCTCGGCAGCGTGCTGCTGGGTCTCGGCTTCGACCTCTTCTGGCTGCTGTGCGTGGGCCGAGTGCTCGCCGGTGCTGGAGTCGGCGTTGCGATGTCCGTGGGCACGAGCTGGATCAAGGAACTCTCCGCCCCGCCTTTCGATCACCGGGCCGGCATCACCGCGGGCGCTCGCCGCCCGGCCCTGACCCTGACCTTGGGCTTCGCGCTCGGTGCGGCGGTGACCGGGTGCCTCGCCCAATGGGGGCCACTGCCCGAGGCGACCCCCTACGCGGTCCACACACTGCTGAGCATCATCGCCTTGGTCATCGTTCTCACCGCGCCGGAGTCCCTGGGCGGGGACCGCCGTTCGACCGAACACTGGTGGCGCGGACTGCGGATCCCGCTGGTCGGCCACCGGACCTTCGTGCGACTCATCATCCCCGCCGCCCCGTGGGTCTTCGGCGCCGCCGGCATCGCCTACGCGGTCATGCCCGCCCTCGTGCAGGACACGCTGGGGGAGTGGACGACGCTGTACGCGACAGTGCTCACCGTCGTCACCCTCGGTGCCGGAGCGCTTGTGCAGAACGCCGTTCCCCGGATCAACCGCTGGTCAGGAGGTCGGGCGCTCGTCGTCGGGCTCGGCCTGATGTCGCTCGGGATGGTGCTCGCCGTCGTGGCGGCACTGGTGGCCAGCCCGATCCTTGCCTTCGTCGTGGCCATCGTGCTCGGCATCGCCTACGGCACCTGTGTGGTGGCCGGACTCATCCTCGTCCAGGCCATCGCCGCACCGGACGACCTGGCCGGAATCACCGGCGTCTACTACTCACTGGCCTACTCCGGATTCCTCCTGCCGACAGTGCTCGCCGCACTGCTGCCGGTGATGCCCTACAGCCTGTCGCTGGCAGGGGTGGCCGTGATATGCCTGCTCTGCCTCGCCGCTGTCGCCCGCGCTTCGAGCAGGCGCTGGTGAGCAAGCGCCCGTGGCGAGGATACAACCACGGTGAGCAAGCGTCCGGGGTGTGGGAAAGACCATGGTGAGGGGCGCAGGGGAAGAACTAGGATGAAAACACTTCGCAACCACCTGATAGGGGTCGACATTCATGCTCGGTAATCAACGCACGAAGCCATCACCGGCGGTCAGCGCCTTCATCGACATCATGGGACCGCGCCACGTCCTCACCTCGGCGCGGGCCACTGCTCCCTATGCCAAGGGCAACCGCTTCGGCGGCGGCAGCGTCCTCGCCGTTCTGCGGCCGGGCAGCCTCGTCGATTTGTGGCGGGCCCTGCAGGTCTGCGTCGACGACGACCTCATCGTCATCCCGCAGTCGGCGAACACCGGCCTGACCGGCGGTTCCGGTCCCGGCGCGCAGGATTACGACCGCGAGATCGTCATCATCTCGACCCTGCGCATCAACCAGATCCACCTCATCAACGACGCCCGCGAAGCCGTCTGCCTCGCCGGATCGACGCTGTACGAACTCGACGAGAGGCTCGCCCCACTCGGCCGCGAACCGCACTCGGTCATCGGGTCGTCGTCGATCGGTGCGTCTGTCGTCGGCGGAATTGCCAACAACTCCGGCGGGTCTCAGATCCGAAAAGGTCCGGCATTCACGAAGCATGCGATCTTCGCCCGAGTGACCGAGGAGGGACGGCTGGAACTGGTCAACCACCTCGGCGTGAAGCTCGGTGACGATCCCGCCCACATCCTCGACAAGCTGCAGCGCGGTGACTGGGATCCGGCCGATGTCACGCCCCCTCCAGAGGACACGATGGAGACCGAATACGGCGAGCAGGTGCGCCGGATCGTCGACTCGCCTGCCCGGTTCAACGCGAACCCCGACTATTTGTACGAGGCCTCGGGGTCGGCGGGCAAGCTCATGGTCTTCGCCGTGCGCACCCGCACCTTCCCGAAGATCACGGACGCGACCACGTTCTATGTCGGCACGAACTCCCCGGCCGAGCTCGAAGCGCTGCGCCGCGCGATCCTGACCTCGGACATGCCGCTGCCGATCTCCGGCGAATACATGGGCCGGCCGTCATTCGACCTCGCGGAGAAGTACGGCAAGGACACGTTCGTATCGATCAAGCACGCCGGCAGCCGGGAGCAGATCAGGCTCTTCGCGCTGAAGAACTGGGCCAACGGGGTGTTCGCGAAGCTGCCGTTCTTCGGCGAGACCGTTGCCGACACCATCGCGCAGAACGCGTTCAATCTGCTGCCGCAGCAGCTGCCGAAGCGCATGCTCGAGTACCGCGACCGATTCGAACACCACCTGCTGCTCGTCGTCAGCGGCGAGGAGAAGGCGCGGATGGGTGCGTTCCTCGACGACTTCTTCGCCGAGGCGGCCCACCACGGTGCGTACTTCGTCTGCGATGCCGATGAGGCTCAGTCCGCGATGCTCCACCGGTTCGGTGCTGCGAGTGCGGCCACCCGTTACTTCAACCTCAACCGCGAGGACTCCTCGGACATGATCACCTTCGACGTCGCGCTGCGCCGTGATGACGAGGACTGGCTCGAGGTGCTGCCGGACGAGATCGCCGACCAGCTGCACATCAGCTCCTACTACGGCCACTTCTTCTGCCACGTCTTCCACCAAGACCATGTGGCGAAGAAGGGTGTTGATCCGGTGGCGCTGAAGAAGCAGATGACGGCGCTGCTCGAGGAGCGCGGTGCGGCCGTGCCCGCCGAGCACAATTTCGGTCGGCTCTATCAGGTGCCTTCGAAGATGGAGGCTCACTTCAAGGAACTCGACCCCTGCAACGTCTTCAACCCCGGAGTCGGAGAGACCTCGCCGAAGAAGAACTGGGCCTGAGCTCGGCTTCCCGCGCGTTCCTCGCATTCGTGCCGGCCTGCGCTGCCCTCGCGTCCGTGGCCACTCGCGCTTACGGTGCGTCCCTCGCCGCAAACAGCAAAACACCCCGGTGCGCCGGGGTGTTTTCGCGTGAACGATGAGGGATGCTCAGGCAGCAGTGCGAAGTGTCACTTCCGCGACGGTGTGCCGCTGGCAGTGAAGTGATGCCCACTGACCGCCCGACTGCCGGTTGAACGGATGCCCACACCACCGAGGCGGTCAGTCCTCGTCTTCGATGTCAGCAGCTGCGGCCGCCTCGGCGCGGGCCTGCTTGATCTTGCGTGTGCGAGAGATCGTCGTGAGGGTGATCGTAGCGATGAAGCCGACCGCCGCACCGATCACGATGGCGTACATGCTGGTTGGGGCGCCGAATGTGGCGCTCGTTCTCATGCCGGCATCGATGAGCGGCCGGCCTTCGCTCATGTGGAAGACAATCGCACCGACCCAGACGATGGCGAACACCGCGCCGACGATGTTGCCGACGATCAGCCGTTTCGGTGAGACGCGGGCCATCGACATCGAGAAATCCACATTCTCGCGCTTGCAGTAGCCCGAAACGACGCTGCTGGTCGCGATGGAGCCGAGGATGATGAACGCGCTCCACACTCCCGCGCCGAGAACGGCGAAGATGAGGCCGAGCGCGAAGAACACGTAGGTGGAGACGACTGCCCCCAACGTATACGCGCGCAGGATGACGTCGCGCTCGCGTTCATCGCCCATGGACGGGTCGTTGAAGCCGGCGATCTTGTCGGCGAGTTCGTTGCCGCGATGCTTCTTGTTGCTGATGTTGCTCATGGGGCTTCCTCCTGCAGTGAGAAGATCTCTTCGACAGTGGTGTTCAGCGTGCGGCTGATCCGTATGGCCAGGTAGACGCTTGGGGCGTAGTCGCCCTTTTCTGTGGCGATGATCGTCTGCCGTGATACTCCGGTCAGTTGTGCCAGTTGGGCTTGGGTGAGCCCGGATGCCTTGCGAACCTGTTTGAGGTTCGAGGTCTGTACTTCCATGGGGCTCCTTGGTGTCAACTTCGTTTTACATTTCAAAGTGAAGCATGGTTGACATTATGGTGTCAATGATCTTTGACATCGCCGAGGTGGTTCTGGCGTTCCGTGCCGCGTACCGGGCATTTCGCGGCGGTCTTTGCGCATAACCTCTCGTTGACGCGAAAACACCGCGGTGCATCAGGGCGTTTTCACGCTCGCGGTGATGGGTGATCAGGCGGGTATGAAGTGACGCGGCCGCGAGGGTGTGCCGCGAACGGTGGGTGATGGGTGCTCGTCGCGGCCTCAGCGACGATGGCGGGCGCCGGATCAGGGATTCGTATCGTCACCGGGGGATTGCGTGTGCATGTCATCGCCGGGGGCGTGCGTGTGCATGCGAATTCCCTCATTGTTGAAGATGCTCAGCACCTGGGCCGAGCGCTTGCCTGCTGCGCAGATGCTGTGCGGGATGCGGGTGTCGAATTCGGCGGCCTCCCCGTTGGTGAGGACGAGATCCTGACTGCCGAGGAGCAGGCGCAGTCGCCCAGAGATGACGTAGAGCCATTCAAAGCCGTCGTGGACCTGCGGCTCCGGGGGAGTGGCGACGGGCGGGTAGGTGATCCTGTAGGTGGCGACGGGAGAGCCCTCTGGTGCGAGGGGCGTGATGACCATGCCGTTCCTGCGGATGGCTCGGCGGCGAACCCGAGGGTCGGCAGCCTTCGGAGTCACGAGATCGTCGATGCTGATGCCGAACTGACGAGTGAGGGGGAGGAGCAGCTCGAGACTGGCTTGTCTCTTTCCGGATTCCAGGCGTGAGAGGGTGCTCGGTGAGATGCCGGCGCGAGTGGCCACCTCGTCGAGTGTCCAGTCTCGATCATTGCGCAGTGCGCGCAAACGCGGCCCGATGTGTTTGAGTTCCTCAGTCATGTCCGTCCCTGAATCTCCCGGATGCGGTGGTCTCCGACTCCTTGTCTTGCCAAATGTGCAAGAAGCATTGCGCACGGGCAAGGTCTGAGCTGACCATGAAAGCATGAGCGAACACTGGGAAGTCATCATCGTTGGAGGAGGCGTCGCCGGCTTGTCGGCGGCACTGACCTTGGGACGCGCGCGCAGGCAGGTGCTGGTGGTCGATGTCGGCGAGCCGCGCAACCGCTTTGCCGCGCATATGCACGGCATGCTCGGAAGCGACGGGGTCGACCCCAGCGAGCTGCTGCGGCGCGGACGAGAAGAGGTGAGCGCCTACGATGTCACGATCCGCCCGGGGGCAGTCGAGACTGTCGCAGAGGTCGATGATGGACTCGCCGTGACCTTTGCAGATGGCAGTACGGCCACGACGCGCGCCCTCATCGCAGCGAGTGGTCTCGTCGACGAGCTGCCCGAGATTCCGGGACTGACGCAGCAGTGGGGCGCCGGCGTCCTGCATTGCCCGTACTGCCACGGGTGGGAGGTGCGCGGGCAGCGTCTCGCCGTGCTCGGCACGTCTGCGATTTCGCTGCACCAAGCTGAACTGATCCGGCAGTGGAGTGACCAGGTGACCTTCTTCACCGCCGACTGCGGAGCCATCAGCCCAGACGTTGCTGCGCGCCTGCGCTCACGGGGCGTGAGACTCATCGACTCACCGGTGGCCGAGGTCCTCACCGAAGGTGAACGCCTGACCGGGGCACGCCTCGCCGACGGCAGCAGCATCGCCCTCGACGCGGTGTTCATCGCACCGTCGTCACGACCGCAGGATGAGTATCTTGCCCCTTTCGACCTCGACCGCGCCGAGAACCCGATGGGCAGCTTCGTCGCCGTCGACCCGGCCGGCCTGACCAGCCACGAGCGAGTCTGGGCGGTCGGCAATATCGTCAACCCCGCAGCGAACGTGTCCGTCTCCATCGGGGCCGGGTCGACGGCCGGCGGCATGGTCAACATGGCGTTGGTGAGCGAGGACTTCGACCGAGCCTCATCCGGGCACGCTGACGAACACGCCGGAGACGCGAACAACGCCGAGGTGCAGAAGACAGACGTGCCAAAGGCAGACGTACAGGGCACGGACGGGCAGAAGGCGGACGTGCAGGGCACGGACGTGCAGGGCACGGCATCGCCAGCGAATGAGTCGCCTGAGGAGTACTGGGAGGCCCTGTACGCCGAAAGTGCCCAACGATGGTCGGGACGGGCGAACGCCTCCACCGCCGAGGTGGTCGCGACGCTGGGTGCCGACCATGGCGCTGCCGCGCTCGAGCTCGGCTGCGGAGAGGGCGGTGACGCCGTCTGGTTGGCCACTCAGGGGTGGCATGTCACCGCTGTCGATGTCTCGACAACGGCGATCGAACGCGGTGCCGACAGTGCTCGGGAGTCCGGAGTCGCCGAGGCGATCACCTGGATCAGCCACGACCTGTCCACGTGGACGACCGAGGAGACCTTCGACCTCGTGACCGCATCGTTCTTCCACTCGACTCCTGAGATGCCGAGGACCGAGATCCTTCGCCGTGCGGCCAAGCGGCTGCAACCCGGTGGGCACCTGCTCATCGTCTCTCATGTGTTTGATGATCCTGAGGACATTCCGCCCTGGGTGCTGCGCTATTACGAGACCGACGACCCAAGGGACCCCGCGCTGCAGGACGAACTCAGCCACCTGCTGACCCCGACGGCCGAGCTCGCTGCTTTGGCGCTTGACGAAGCCGAATGGGAGATCGTGATCGAGGAGGTCCGTCCGCGTGAGACGGCCGGTCCAGACGGTAAGGAGACGGCCGTGGTCAAAGACGGCGTGCTCCTGCTGCGGCGACGAGCTGTCTGAGGGTGCTTCTCGCCGTCGCAGCGAAGCACCCCGCTCAAGCTGTCCCTGAACCCTGCCGGTCGCCCGGCAGTCGGGGCCGCATCTGAGCCTCTTCAGTCCTCCGCGATCTTCACGCGGCGACGGTCTTTCTCCAGCCGTACTTCGTGGCTCGACCGTGAGGGGTTGAGCAGCTTGAGCAGCGACAGCGCAATCGCAGCTCCGAGAATCGCGCAGCCGGCAGGCAGCAGCATCGCGGTCTTCGCGTCGAAGGCATCGATGATGTTGCCAGCGATCGCCGAACCGAAGGCGACGCCGAAGCCCAAGGAGGTGCCCAGCCAGGCGAAAGCCTCGGTCAGCCGCCTCGGCGGGGCCAGCTGCTCGATCACGGAGTTCGCGCCGATGAGGCTCGGCGCGATCGCAGAGCCGACGACCACGAGAATGATTCCGTAGGTGACCATGGACTGCGCGAGCAGCATCATGCACGCGCCGACGGCCAAGCCGGTCACGGCCACACCGAAGCGGTGGTGCACCGCGGTCTGCCAGTTCCGGGCCCCGTACAGGGCGCCCGACAGCAAGGATCCCAGCGCCAGGCACGACAGCAGCACACCGGCCGAGGACTTCACCCCGAGTTCGTCGGCGAACGCGACGGCGATGACGTCGATGGCACCGAAGTTCACGCCGAGGAAGATGTTGACGATGATGATCGCGAAGATCCCCGGGTTCGAGAACACGTGACCTTTCGCCTCGGTGGTGCGTTCGACGGGAGGCGGTTCGGTGGCCTTCTGAACGTAGAGCAGCAGCGATCCCACGCCCACGGTGAGCATCGAGAGGATGATGCCTGCAGGCGGCCACACCGCTGTGGCGAGCACCGTGGCGAGCACGGGTCCGGAGACGAACATCAGCTCATCCGCGACGGACTCCCAGGAGAACGCGGTCTGCAGCTTCTTCGGCGAGTCGACGATGTGTGACCAGCGTGAACGCACGAGCGAACCGACGGAGCCGACAGTGGCGCCGCCGATGCCGGCGAAGATGAACACGAAGCCGACCCACCAGTCGAGATAGACGGAGAAGATGAGCAGCGTCAGTGAGGCCAGGTGGGTGATGACGATGGGCACCATGACCCTTGCCTGGCCGTGGCGGTCGACGAGGCGTGCGATTCCGGGGCCGGCAAGCGCTTGGACGATCATGTACACGGCGGTGACGATGCCCGCCAGACCGTATGATCCGCTCACGCCCTGGATGAAGAGGACGATTCCCAATCCCAGGACTGCGATGGGCATGCGGGCGACGAGACCGGCCAAGGAGAACTTGAGCGCACCGGGAAGCGATAGGATTTCCCGATAGTTGTTGAACACCAGAGAAGTCTACCCAGCCCGCCCCCGCGCCGACCATACAGATCCGTGCCATTCCTGGTGAGTCCTCTCACCTCGGCGGGGGAGCGCCGTCGAAGTGCGCCTGGGTATGTAACAAAAGCTATACAATAAGCGAGATTGCCCACTTTCTCCCGGCGCATTGCGCCGACCGCCCGAATCCCGGAGTGCCGATGACGGACAACACCACCTTCGATGATCTCTTCGACAACCAGCACGAGGAACAGCAGCGACCGCGGAAGAAGAAACGCGTGTGGCGCAAAGTCCTCGTCATCCTGCTCATCATCGTCATCCTCGGCGTGCTCGGCATCGGACTCTACGTGTGGAGCATCGGCCGATCCTTCGACAGCAATTCGAACCGGCTGAGCGACGAGCAGGTCTTCGGCAAGCAGAAGGTCGGCGACAAGGGCGACGGCGGCACGAACATCCTGCTGCTCGGCTCCGACGAGCCGATGGACCAGGTCGACGTCAACGATTCGCGCGGTCTGCGCTCGGACACGATCATGGTCATGCACCTGCCCAACGACGGCGGCAGCGTCCAGGTCATGTCGATCCCGCGAGACAGCTACGTCGACATCGAGGGGCATGGGAAGGCGAAGATCAACGCGGCTCTGTCATACGGCGGTCTGCCACTGGCGGTGTCCACGGTGTCGGACTTCATCGGCACGGACCTCGACCACGTGGCGATCATCGACTTCGAAGGGTTCAAGGCTCTCACCGACAGCCTCGGCGGGGTGACCGTGAACTCGGAGCAGGCGTTCGAGAAGAACGGCTACACGTTCAGCCAGGGCCAGAACGACCTCAACGGTGACCAGGCGCTGACCTTCGTCCGTGAGCGCAAGCAGTTCAAGGACGGCGACTTCCAGCGGGCGCGCAACCAGCAGGCGTTCATCCGCGGGCTGACGAACGAGATCATCTCGGCCGATACGCTGTCGAACCCGAAGAAGATCCAGGACATGGTGAAGAACTTCGCGCCTTACATGTATGTCGACTCGGGCCTGGACGCGAAGTACATCTCCGGCACGGCCTTCAACATGCGCGATGTCCGTCCCGGCGACATCGAGTTCTTCACCGCCCCGGTCGCCGGCGTCGGCACCGCGCCGAACGGTGCGTCGATCGTCAAGGTCGACGATGACGAGCTGAAGAAGGTCCAGGACGCGTTCCAGAACGACACCGTCGACGAGTACGTGCAGAACGCCCCGGAGGCCCACCTGTAATCCTTCGCCGAGGCGGCCGATCCTGGCCAGTGCCCCGCCCACCATCGGGGCCGGTGACACATTACGTACGCTCCGAACCACTTTTCGTGCGCTGCGCAACACATTCCGTACGCGGGCGGACACTTTTCGTCCCCTGCATCTGGATCGATACAGATGACTGGCACCAAATGTGGTTGGCCGCCGGAGCGTAGAGACCTTGGCCCTCCCGGGGCCACCCCGGCCTGCTTCGAATCATGTCGAAGCAGGCCGAGTCGAAGCAGGCCGAGTGGTGCGCCTGCGGTGCGCTCCGTGGCGAGAGCCGCGCCGGAGAGTCACGCCGAGGCTTCAGCCCTCGAACTTGACCGAGTGCACGCCGTGGGGTGTGCCCCACTCGTTGTCTGGGTTGGACACGGCTTCGTTAGCGACTCCTAGAGTCATCGTCTCGCCGGTCACGGTGTTCTCGTAATCGACGTAGATCGTGCCTGCCGCTCCTTCTGCACCGACGCGGTTCCAGTGGGATCCATTGTCATCTCCGTGATTGGCCAGTGCCTTTGCGACCTTGGGCGAAGCGAAGGCTTCGACACGGTCCGTGGCACCCTGCCCCCATGCGCGCACGAGTTCATCGGCATAGGTGACGGGGACTGTCGGGTAGTACACCGACTGCGTGCCGACGCCGGAGTCTGACGTCTCGCTCGATGAATTCGCGGACGAGGTATCGGCGGCCATGGCCGGCCCGCCGACGAGCCCGATGCCGGCGAGACCGGCGACGGTGGCGATTCCCAGGGTTGCTGCGCGATTGCGAATGGTGGTCTTCATGGTGTCTCCTCTGTGTCGCCACCTCGCGGGAGCCGTTCGCTCGTTGCGTGGTGGCAGGTTAGCTGACGAGGATCAAGTATTGTGGCCGATTCTGAGGATGCAGCAACGATGGCTGGGAACCGACTTGGAAACGGTTACAGCATGCAGACAGGACTGTTGCAGTCATGCGACGGTGCATGTCGCGTGAGCATGAGTGACCGATTGACGGCAAAGAACCTTGGCAGTGGAATCGGTGGTGACGAAGCTATGACAGTGATGTTCTCAGATGATGCTGGGGCACTGGCCGCAGACGGGTGCCGCGTTGAATATGACAGAACCGTGTAGTCAGCGATACGTGATCGTGATTGGATTCTGCCTGCAGGGCTGCGGTCGTCTTCCCGAGCTTGGCCTCAGGCGTGCGGAGTAGTGTTGTCAGTGAAGCGATGGGAGGAAGGGGCGAGACAGTGGGCCATAGTTTCTCGGATCCGCTTTCGCTGCATTCGGCAGCGCCGGCCGCGTGCCATCACAGGATCCGCATTGAGGCGCTGGCCAACGCACCCATGTTCGAGGCGTTGCCTGACGAAGAACTTAAGAGCCTCGAACAACAGGTCCGTGCGCCCGGATACGTCGCTGGTGAGCGGATCTGTCAAGCGGGGGATCGGGCCAGTCATCTCTTCATTGTCGCCTCGGGGGCGGTCAAACTCCTGCGCCCGTCCCCGCGAGGTGACAGTGCTGGGACCGGGAGACAGCTTCGGAACGCTGACTCGCGTCGACCACTGCGGTGAGACCGCCGTCGCCATGATCGATTCCTGTGTCATCAGCATTCCTGTTCGCGCTATCCGCAGCGTCCTCGAACGGCATCCGAAGGTCGCGATGGCGGCCTTCGACGAACTCGCCGAGCGGCTCGAACAGTCCTACCAGGCGCTCGAACAGCTCTCTGTCGGCCGCGCTGATCAGCGGGTCGCCGCCGTGCTGCTGAGTCTGGCAGAGAAGCTCGGCCGGCCGGGAGGCGGGCGGATCGAACTGCCGATCCCGCTCAGCCGTGCCGATCTCGGCGCCATCGCCAGGATCGCGCCGGAGTCCGCGAGCCGGGCGCTGGGTCGTTTGCACGCAGCCGGCGCCGTCGATTTCGGCCGTCAATGGACGTCGATCGTGGACCAGGCCCTCCTGCACGAGATCGCACAGTCCTGACTCGTCCCGCAGTTCCTCGACGCCCGGCCGTGCCGGACCGGGGCCGCTTCTGCCGTACATGATCCCGATCATGTACGACCGAAGCGGCGGTCTCTTAGAGTGAGAAAGATCCGGGAAGCTGGTTCGCGCACAGTGCTGCATCGCGTTGCCGACGGTGCGCCGAACCTTTATGCCCGCGATGTGAGGAGACGTGAGAAAGGCGGTCGAACCTGATGACCTATGTGATCGCGCAGCCATGTGTCGATCTCAAGGACAGAGCCTGTGTCGAGGAATGCCCGGTCGACTGCATCTACGAAGGAGCACGCAGCCTCTACATCCATCCCGATGAGTGCGTCGACTGCGGCGCATGCGAACCGGTGTGCCCAGTGGAGGCGATCTTCTACGAAGACGATGTGCCCGACGAGTGGGAGGACTACTACAGCTACAACGTCGAATTCTTCGACGATCTGGGCTCGCCCGGCGGTGCTGCCAAACTCGGCAACATCGGTCGCGACCATCCCGCTGTGGCCGCCCTGCCTCCCCAGAACCAGGATTACACGGGCTGAGAGACCCCGCCGTTCAGAGCGCCGGCAGGGCGCTCACTTCAATACGCCGTCGACCAGCGTCCGGGCGTCGTGTTGGACCTGGCGCAGATGATCCTCATCGCGCAGTGATTCGGCGTAGATCTTGTACACGTCTTCCGTGCCGGAAGGACGCACGGCGAACCAAGCGTTGTCCGTGGTGACCTTGAGCCCGCCGATGGGCGCATTGTTCCCCGGCGCCGAGGTGAGCACCGCCTTCACGGGTTCACCGCCGACGGACTGTGCATTGACCTGGGAGGCGTCGAGCGCTCCGAGGCGAGCCTTCTGCTCGCGGGTGGCGGGGGCATCCTGGCGGGCGTAGGCGCTGGTTCCGTGGTTCGCTGCCAGACCCGCGTAACGCTGCGAGGGACTCTGCCCGGTCGTTGCCGTCATCTCGGCGGCGAGCAGGGCGAGGATGATGCCGTCCTTGTCCGTCGACCACACTTTCCCGTCGCGGCGGAGGAACGAGGCCCCGGCCGATTCTTCGCCGCCGAAGGCCAGCGAGGAGTCGAGCAGTCCGGGAACGAACCACTTGAAGCCGACGGGAACCTCGAACAGGGTCCGATCGTGGGATGCCGCGATGCGGTCGATGATCGACGAGGTGACCAGGGTCTTGCCGATGCCGGCTGCAGTCGGCCAGTCGGTGCGGGAATCGAGCAGGTAGTCGATCGCCGCGGCCAGATAGTGGTTCGGGTTCATCAGTCCGGCATCGGGGGTGACGATCCCATGCCGGTCGGCGTCGGCGTCGTTGCCCGTGGCGATGTCGTAGTCGCCGCGGGAGGCGATGAGGCCCGCCATCGCATGCGGCGAGGAGCAGTCCATGCGGATGTTCTCGTCCCAGTCCAGGGTCATGAATGACCAGGTCGGGTCGACGTCGGGATGGACGACGGTGAGGTTGAGATCGTAGTCTTCGGCGATCGCGGCCCAGTAGTCGACGCTCGCGCCGCCGAGCGGGTCAGCTCCGATCTTCAGCCCGGAGGAGCGGATGGCGTCGAGGTCGATGACGGATTCGAGGTCGTCGACATAGTTCGAGACGTAGTCGAAGTTCTCGGTGTTCTCCAGATGGAAGGCCCGCTGGAAGGCGGTGCGCGGAATCTTCTCCCACCCGTCGAGGAGGTAGGCGTTGGCGCGTTCGGCGATCCACTTCGTCGTCTCGGATCCGGCCGGGCCGCCGTGGGGAGGGTTGTATTTGATGCCGCCGTCGGCGGGCGGATTGTGGCTGGGGGTGACGATGATGCCGTCGGCTTGGGCATCCGTGCGCGACATTCCCGAGTTGAAGCCGAGGATCGCATGCGAGACGGCCGGGGTCGGTGTGAAGCCGTCGCGTTCGTCGATGCGCGCAGGCACCTCGGCGGCGGCGAGCACCTCGAGGACGGTGAGGAACGCGGGCTCACTCAGCGCGTGGGTATCCCGGCCGAGGAAGATCGGCCCGCGGATTCCCTTGTCCCTGCGGAAGTCGACGATGGCGGCGGTGATGGCAGCGATGTGCGCCTCGTTGAAGGATCGGTTGAAGCTCGAACCGCGGTGGCCTGAGGTCCCGAAGCTCACTGCTTGCGAAGGCACCGAAGGGTCGGGAACCAAGTCGTGATAGGAATCGAGAAGGGCAGGGATGTCTACGAGATCCTTGTCCTGGGCCAACTGGCCGGCGCGAGTAGTCATTCTTCTACCTTGCCAAATCCGGGCCACCTGTCACAGTTGTGTCCACGGAGTTCTTGCATCGTGGACTCGGCAGACATGACTGAGCGAGATTCCACGGTCGAGCCCTCGCCGTCGCAGACTCAGTCCGGCGGCTCCACGGAGTCGTCCTCTTCTTCCTTCGTGTCTCCACCGCTGATATCCCGGTCTTTGTCGGGGGAGGACCCTTCGGCTTTGGCCTGGGCGTCCTCAGGGTCTCGCTCGATGGGAACCTCGTGCTCGGCGGCGATGCGCTCGAGCCTTTCTTCAGGTGTCTGCGAGCTGCCTTCCGCGTCAGGGTCGGGACCGACTCCTACGGCAGAGCTCTTGATCTCGCGATCGTCGTCGGTTCCGTGTTCCTCTGTGTTCTCCGGCAGGTTCTTCTTCTCGTCGCTCATGGACTCCTACTCCTTTCGGAGGTGAACACCGGTACCGCGTTCCATCGTGGCGGCGGTGATTGTGAACAGAACAGTGCGTTCCGTGGTTCCGACGCTAGACCCCAACGTGGCGTGGGATCAAGACCCGTTCGGCTGCTGCCCCGGACGGGGATGAGACCCGCGGGACGAGCCGTGACGGGCATCGACCCTCACTTCACCCAGGGTTCCTCGCCGGTCTCCGAGACGATGGGCTTGCCGTTGTCGAGGTTCCAGGAACCCATGCCGCCGGCCACGTCGAAGGCGTCGAAGCCGTTCTGGTTGAGCCAGGCCACGGCCCGGTTCGAGCGTCCACCGGTGCGGCAGATGACGTACATGTCGTCATCGAGGGGCAGATCGTCGAGGCGGGTGGGCAGTTCGCCCAGCGGCACGTGGATCGCGCCTTCGATGTGCCCAGCTTCCCACTCGTCGTCCTCACGGACGTCGATGATGGCGGCACCTTCGGGAATGTCGTTGACGGTGACGGTAGTTTCTTCATCCATGGCCCCAGTCTAGGCACGGCGCTGCGGAGTTCGCACACGTCCCGAAGCAGACTGCGAACACCGTGGGGAGCCCCGCGCAGCCGTGTCGACAGTTCCCGGTTCGGTGGCTCCGCAGTCTCGAGTCGGCGTCCCCATCGTGCCGATTCAGCAGCCAGACCGCCCCGGTTTGACGCCTCCGCGGTCCCGTCCCAAGGGGGCTGTTGCCACTCGGGAAGTCGTGTGAGAATGACGGTGCAATCGCTCATGTCCGTTCCGATCACGGATCGCACGAGCGGCTGAAGTGCCAGGAACCGTCTGCGAAGGGAAATGGTCATGGTCAATAGGGATACAAGCGATGAGTCCACTGGCGAGAAGAAGGCCCGCGATATCGCGGCCAAGCTCGACAAGTCGACCGAGCCGCTGGGCGGAACCTCGAACGTGGATCAGGTAGCCGAAGTCGGCTACACCGAACGGAACGTGGAGGCACGCGCCCAGAACGCGGCCGAGGATGAAGGTGTGACGCTGCATCGCAATCCCGATGGATCGCACACCGCCATCGACGAATCGAGAGCCGCCGAGGCGACCCCGACGTCCGGTGCCGCAGGGACCCCGTCCTCTGGCGCCGCAGTTGCTCCCGGCATGGGCGCGGCGGTCGGAACCACCCCTGAGGCCGAGGACGTCGACAGTGTTCCCGGCATGGGAACGGCGGTCGCCAGCACGGCTGGAGGCGGTGCCGCGAGCGCAGCGGCTGCCGCTTCTGCCAGCGACGACACCGAGGGCGGCCCGACTCGCGGCGCTGGCAGCAGTCAGGCCGCAGGTGAGACGGCGACGAACGATCTCGGTCACGCCGATGTCGTCAAGATCCTCCGCGGTGCCGACACCGTGATGCTCGCGACCGCACTGCCTGATGGCAAGATCCTCGCCCACCCGATGGCCCCACAGGAGGTCACGGAGAACGCGGAAGTCTGGTTCTTCCTCACTCTCGACGGCGATCAGGCGAAGGCGCTGCGGACGAACCCGGAGGTCAATCTCAGCCTCGCCGAGGCGGGCAACTGGCTCTCCGTGGCCGGCCGCGTCGAGTTCGTCAATGATCGGGCGAAGGTCGAGGAGCTGTGGAGCGATTCGGCCAAGGCGTGGTTCGAGAGCCGGGAGGACCCGAACCTCGGCCTCATCAAGGTCGTCACCGACTCCGCCCAGCACTGGGGGTTGCCTGGTGGGAGGGCCTCGGGCCTGTTGAAGATGATCAAGTCCAAGATCACCGGAGACCGTCCCGGAGGCGGCACACAGACCACAGAACTCTGACACCACAGGCGCTGGCCACTGAGGCCACGCGCCGAATAACGCACGGAGCGCCGAGACACGCCCGCACGCCAGCGTGTCTCGACGCTCCGTCCGTTTTTGGAGGGAAGCAGCCGGTGCCCGGCACCCCGACCCCGTCGCGCCGCAGCAGGCACCCAAGGCGTTTCTCGGCGTGGGGAAGCGCGGGCATTAGCATGGAGACATGAGCAAGCGGATCGTCATCATCGGTGCAGGACTGGCCGGGACCACTGCGGCCAGGGAGCTGAATGCGCGCGGTCAGGCGGTCACCGTCATCGACCCGCAGGCCGGGGACACCTGCGAGCGGCCGCCCCTGTCGAAGCACCTCTTCGACGATTCCCGCCACCACCTGCCGTACCACCTCGAATCGACCGAGCACATCACCTTCGTCCGTGACTGGGCCGAAGAGATCACCCTCGCCGAGGCGTCCGCGGACTCCCGCTACACCGCCGAGTCCCAGCGACACCCCCATCCGCTGGTCGATCACCACGCCACCGTGGGGACCGTCCACTTGGCGTCGGGGGAATCCATCGGCTTCACCCACTGCATTCTCGCGACCGGGATGGAAGCCCACCGGCCGCAGATCCCGAACTATCCGGACGCTCTTCCCGTCTACGACCTCGGCGATGCCGAATGGGTCCTCGACCGGGTGGAGAAGGCGCACGGACCGTTCGACGTCGGCGTGCTCGGCTCCGGTTATCTCGGGATGGAGGTCGCCTCCTCGGCGGTGGCGGCCGGGCACCGGGCCACGGTCTATCTGCGCGGGGACGAGCCGCTGCGCAAACAGCTCTCGGCCCCCGTCCGGCAGGCACTGTTCGACAGGCACAGAGCTGCGGGTGTCGAATTCGTCACCCATTCTTCGAGCCCGGACGACATCGCTGCAGATGTTCACGATCTGTTCATCACCAGCGTCGGTGCCCGCCCGCGGCTGATCCCGATCGACGGTCACAGGCCCGCCTTGGCATGGGACGTCGATGAGAGCTTGGCAACATCTCACCGAGGCGTCTTCGCCGCCGGAGACTGTGCCATCGTCACTGCAGGACCCTATGCTCTCGACCATCCGTGGGCCTGCGAACCCGTGGCCGAAAGCCATGGGAAGTTCCTCGCCGAACTCCTCGGCGACGCCCCGGACGAAACCGCGAACGGCACCGAAGACACCCCTGCCGAGACCGGTGCGGACCCGACGGAAACGGGCTCGAAGATCTGGTCAGAAGTGCCTTGGCACTGGAGTTTCCAAGGCCCGGAGAAGGTGTTCACGGCGGGGCTGACCAGCCCCGACGCCACCGACACGATCATCCGGCACGACCCGAGCGGGAAGAAGTTCCAGGTCTTCCACTTCGCCAGCACCGACCCCGAGGCGAAACTCCGAGGTGTCGAGACGTTCAACTGGCCACCCATGCAGGCCGCCGCACGGCGGGTGCTCGGCGGCAATCACATTCCGACGAGAGCCCAGTTGGAGGACCCGGAATTCGACTTCAAGGCTCACAGCCGACTGTGAGTCTGCGCTAGTCTCATCACGTAGACTCTTCTTCTGTTCTATCCCCAGTCGCCGACGAGAGAATCTTCTGTTCATGGATATGGCCAAGCTTGCTGCCGAGCACGGACTCGACAGAGTGGGTGGACGGCCGTCTTTGCCCCAATACATCAAACAGCTGATCAGTCGCAGCGACTTCACGTACACGCTCGCGAAGTATCGGATGCAGTCCGAGAACGAGCGCAACAGGCTCGGCATGCTGTGGGTGCTGCTGCGCCCCGGTTTCTCCGCACTCATCTACGGCACGGTCTTCGGCTACATCATGAAGGGTGCGACCGCGCGCCCGGACGACTTCGCCCCGTTCGTCATCATCGGCGTCTTCGTCCTCGAGTTCTTCAACACCTCGATGAACGGCGGTGCGAAGTCGATCATCGGCAACGCCTCTTTGGTCCAATCCCTGCCGTTCCCGCGCATCGTGCTGCCGATCGCCAAGGTGTTCCAGAACCTGCTCGACTTCATCCCCACCTTCATCTTCATGGCGGTGCTCGTCATGCTGTGGGGCGCCCGACCCGATTGGGACTGGTTCCTCTTCATCCCCTTGGTCTTTATGTTCTGGATCTTCAACCAGGGCGTGGCATTCATCTTCGCTCGCGTCACCGTGCACTTCCGCGACCTGTCCCAGGTCACCCCGTTCATCTCGCGGATGATCTTCTACACCTCGGGCGTCTTCTTCGACCTCAAGGTCATGGTCGACAAGATCAACCCCGACCTGCAGCCGTTCGCCGATTGGCAGCCGATCAACAACGTGCTCGCCATCGCCCGCGGCATCCTCATGAAGGACGGGGTCATTCCCTATGACTACTTCTGGCACTTGGCCATCTGGGCCTTCGGCATCTTCATCTTCGGCTTCATCTTCTTCTGGCAGGCCGAGGAAAGGTACGGTCGCGATGAGTGAGAACACCGAACATGAGACGAGCGGCGTCGCCGAGGCCACCGAATACAACGAGCCCGTCGTCGTCTGCGACAACGTCCACGTCCGCTACAAGACTCTGGCCACCGGCAAGAAGCTCAAGCTCGGCGGCGGGGGCGGAATGCTCAAGCGCCAGCGCGGACTGCAGGAGGTCCATGCGCTCAAGGGCGTGAGCTTCGTGGCGCATAAGAACGAATCGATCGGCATCATCGGCACGAACGGCTCGGGCAAGTCCACGCTCATGCGCTCGATCACCGGGCTGACCCCGACGTCCGGGGGCGCGATCTATGCGAAGTCACGGCCGAACCTCCTCGGTGTCGGTGCTGCACTCATCCCGGATCTCTCCGGTGCCCGCAATATCATCCTCGGATCCCTGGCCTTGGGTCTCACCCGCGCCGAGGTGGACGAGAAGTTCGACGATATCGTCGAGTTCACCGGGCTCGAAGACTTCATCGACCTGCCGATGCGCACGTATTCCTCGGGGATGTCCCAGCGGCTGAAGTTCGCGATCGCCACCTCGGTCCAGCATGAGATCCTCATCGTCGATGAGGCGCTCAACGTCGGTGACAAGAAGTTCCGTGACCGTTCGGAGGGCCGCATCCGGTCGATCCGGGAGAACGCCGGTACCGTCTTCCTCGTCTCGCACTCGATGCGGTCGATCAAGGACACGTGCAATCGCACGCTGTGGATCGAGAAGGGCGAACTGCGTGCCGACGGCCCGACGGCCGATGTCATCAAGGAATATCAGGACTTCAACAAGGTGGCGAAGGAGCGGGGCGACTAAGAGCCTACCTATGAGTAACATGGGGGCATGCACTTCATGCGAATGCTCCTCCAGCTGCTCCGATCTCGTCGCCGCTCGGCTCAGGGGCTGTGGGACACCTACTCCTTGACCCTGCGCGTCCTGCCGACGGAGATCGACATCTTCCGGCACGTCAACAACGGCATGTACTTCTCGATCATGGACCTCGGCCGACTCGACATGATGGTGCGCAGCGGGGTCTGGAAGACATTGCGGGCTAGGGGCTGGAGCGGCGTCGTCAGTGCAGAGACGATCAGCTTCCGGAAGTCCCTCAAGCTCGGCCACCGTTATGACGTTGACACGAGAGTCATCGGCGTGGACGAACGCACCGTCCTCTTCGAGCACCGCATCGTCGTCGGCGAGGAGATCTTCACCCGCGCCTATGTCGCCACCAGACTGACCTCGAAGACCGGACGGATCACACGAGAGGACATGATCGAAGTCTTCGGACCGCCGCCGGAGGAACTCGAGTTGCCCGAATGGCTGCGAGACTGGCACCGGGCCAATGCTCTGCCGAGCCCCCGGCAGCCCGTGCTCCGGGACTGGTTCTGAGGCGGCGGGCCTCAAGTAGCCCGGAGTTCGAAGGCCACCCGGCCGAAGCGGCGGGGTCACGCGGCCCAGGGGTCGAAGACGGCTCGGCCGAAGCGACGGAGGCTCTCGAGGCCCGTCGTACCATAGCCAGACACGTGCACAGTCCCTAGACTCGGCCACATGGACAACAGTTCACACGAGCCGATCGACTCGAGCAACATCGGCGATCAGCCTTCGCTGCGCAGTTCGTCCGGCACCATCTGGATCGTTGCCGGCGGGATCTTCCTCGTCGTCATCTCGGGTGTCCTGGCCGCTGTCATCTCCTCCGGCGGCCAAGCCGTCCGCACTGCGATCACGACGATCATCATCGCCGCTTTCCTCTATCTCGTCCTGCTCATCGCCCGTTTCGCCGTTCGACCGGGAGCGGCCCGCCTGCGGGTGATGGCCGCGGCGATGATTGGCATGGCGGTGGCCGCACTCATCGGACTCGTCCTGTGCGTGGGTGCCGCCTCGGCGGGAGCCTGAAAATGGCTGCCATCCAGTGAGACGGGCCATTGCGTTCGCGTTCCATCGGATTAGACTCGACTGCTGACACTTCAGCGGCTCCAGGAGCCGCATCAACCCGGATGGCGAGCGAAGACGCATGCATCCTCGAACAGACACAAGAGGTGAGAGATGAGTGCATCGGCTGTTGAGTCCCGTGCGGAGAAGTCGCGGGCGAGGAAGGCCGTCTTCGCGGCCGGATTGGGCAATGCCCTCGAGTGGTACGACATCATTCTCTTCGGCTTCATGGCCACTTCCATCACCGCGGTCTTCTACCCCGGCGATGGACTCTCGGCGCAGCTGATGACCTGGGCGACGTTTGCGATCACGTTCGTCGTCCGGCCCCTCGGCGCGGTCATCATCGGCCGCTACTCCGATAAGCACGGCCGCAAGTCGGCTCTGTCGCTGACGATCGGTCTCATGACGCTCGGCGTGTTCATCATCGTCGTTCTTCCCGGCCAGTCCGTCCTCGGCGTGTGGGCCGCCATCGGCCTCATCATCGCCCGCATCATCCAGGGCATCTCCGCCGGCGGCGAGTTCGGTTCGGCCACCGCCTTCCTCACCGAGAACGCCAAACACGGCAAGGCCTACTACGCCTCCTTCCAGACGGCCACGCAGGGCATTTCGATGTTCCTCGCCGCCGGCATCTCCTGGATCTTCAGCTCGGCGCTGAGCGAAGAGGCGCTCCACTCCTGGGGCTGGCGTGCGGCATTCGCGATCGGTCTGCTCATCGGGCCTGTCGGCTGGTACATCCGCTCGAAGATGGACGACACTCCTGAGTTCGAAGCCGCCGAGAAGGTCGACAATCCGCTGCGCACCCTCCTCGGCGATCACTTCGGCCGCCTGGTCTCGGCGTTCCTCATCATCGCCATGGCCACGATCTCGGTCTACCTCATCACCTTCCTGCCGCAGTTCGCCGTCGGCAACCTCGGCCTCGACGCCTGGGCGGCTTTCCCCGGCGCCGTCGTCGCCGGCGTGATCACCCTCATCGGCTCACCGTTCGCCGGAAAGCTCGCCGACAGGGTGGGCGCGACGACCGTGATGATCCCGACGACCATCGTCGGCATCATCGCCGCGTGGCCGATGTTCATCCTGCTCACAAGCCATCCCTCGATCGCGATCCTCACCGTGTGCGAGGCGATCGTCGGCCTGTTCATGGTCTTCTACTTCGGCCCGATGCCGGCGCTGCTGTCCGAACTGTTCCCCGTCCAGGTTCGCAGCTCCGGCATGACCATCGCCTACAGCCTCGGTGTCGCGATCTTCGGCGGCTTCGCCCCGCTCATCCTCACCGCGCTGCTCAGCGCCACCGGAGAGCTGACCGTGCCCGGCTTCTACTACGCGGCCCTGTCCCTGCTCTCCCTCATCGGAGTCATCGTCGCCCGCAAGGCGTACAACCAGCGCTGACCCGACGGCTCGGATCGCACGTTGCGCTGGCCCCACGTTGCGCCGGCCCCGCGTTGCGCTGACCTCACGCCAGCGCTGACCCGGCGTCGGGTAACGCGAAACTCGAAAAACACGTCACTGGCGACGTGTTTTTCGAGTTTCGCGTTGACTGAGATAGGTGGATGGTGCGACGCGACCGCTGAGCCTCGCCGAGGTGGGGCGACGTCTTCGTGGGCCTGTCGTTCAACGCTCGGCCCGGTTATCGATGCGTGCTCGGATCGATAACCGAGCGCGCTGTTGATCGACGTGTCGGGCGGGCGGTCGGTGCTGTTGATCGACGTGCCGGTCCGGCGGTCGGTGCTGTTGATCGGCGCTTCGGGCCGGCGAACGGCGACCGACGACCGGCACCGCCGCCCGGGAGCTGTCATCCGCCGACGGGAACCTCGGTCGCGGCCTCTTCCGACTTGCGGGTCTTCGCTGCCTGGCGTTCGAGCCGCACGACGTGGGCCAGCAGTGCGACCCAGACGATGGCCAGACCGCCGACGACGAGCCACACCGACGAGCTGCCGATACCGAAGGTGAGGAGGATGGTGCGCACATTCGTGAGGATGATGATGCCGCCGGCGGCGATGGCGAGGACCTTCGCCGGCAGCAGTTTGACCAGCCACGCGGCGAAGGGTGCGGCGATGACACCGCCGACGAGCAGCGCGGCCACGATCGTCCACTCGATGCCCTGCGCCCCAAGCGCGAGAAGGAACCCGAGCGAACCGCCGACAGCGACGACGAACTCACTCGTGTCGATCGAGCCGATGACCTTCCGCGGCTCCAATCGCCCGGATGACAGCAGCGTCGTCGTCCCGACCGGGCCCCAACCGCCCCCGCCGATGGCATCGAGTGCTCCACCGAGGAAGCCGACCGGCACGAGCATCCCGGCTTTCGGCCGCGAACGGAACTGCGGGCGCTTCCCGCCCAAGGCGAGAAAACGCCAGATGACATAGACGCCGAGTGCGAGCAGTATGCCCGAAACCCACGGCGTGACGGCTTCCCCGTTCAGGTTTGCGAGGACCGTCGACCCGATGAGCGCCCCCACGAAACCTGGCCCCGCGAGAATGCCGACCGTGCGCCAATCGACATTGCCGAACCGGTGGTGAGAGATCCCCGAAACCAGAGTCGTCCCCAACTCGGAGAAGTGCACCGCCGCCGAGGCGGCCGCCGGTGCCGTACCCGCCGCGAGCAGCAGCGTGGTTGAGGTGACCCCATAGGCCATGCCGAGGGAGCCGTCGATGAGCTGCGCGATGAGGCCGACTATTCCGAGGATGATGAGCTGACGCATGTGCTTGCCTTTCGTGGATGACGCGAAGGATGGGGAGGCGCAGACGATAGAAATGACGTCGACGATGTGAATGACGTCGACGATGCGGGCGGTGTCAGAGACGCAGAAGTGCGTTGAAAACACACACTAGCGAAATTGTTGAGCAGACCTGAATGTCAGGCGCAATCCTACGAACTCGGTCGCGATGTGTCGAAAAATGACGGAGAATGGCGAAATTTCGCAGATGACTGGGCTGTGTGCGGTGTTGGGGCGGATCGGTTACGCTGTGCGAATGAATTCAATCGTGACGACCACTGCCCGCTCTGGCCGATCAGTCGTTGAGCAATCGACCTGTTCGGTGGCCTCGTTGTTTCCGGACCCTGCGGGAGAGCGGGCGCGGGGGTCTGCGCAGTGGAGCGCGCAGGGGCGTGGCCAGTGACGGGGCTGCCGTCGGTGGGACTGATCTCCCACGGAACCTCTTCACCCACGGGCCAGGTCCTCATCGAGGTGCTTGCGGCAGAGGTTGCTACTGATCTGCGCATCCGTGGGCTCGCAGACGAGGTGATGCTCGGTCATGTGGATGTCCAGAAGCCCGATGTCGACGAGGTGATCGCCCGACTGCCTGACGATCGTCCGGTCGTCCTCACGCCGCTGCTGCTCTCGCCGGGGTATCACGTCCATGTCGACCTCGCCGAGGCGGTCAGTCGGGCCGGAGCCGCCGGTCGCGACGTTCGTCTCGCCCCTACTCTCGGGCCCGACGCCCGGCTTGCAGGAATTCTCGCCGACCGCCTCCCGCCGCTGCGCGAAGGCGACGAAGTGATCCTTGCCGCGGCGGGATCGAGCGACGAGCGGGCGAACGAGTCGTGCCGTGAGATGGGCAGGCTGCTGGCCGCAGAGCTCGAACGTCCCGTTGAGGTCGGGTTCCTTGCCGGTGGGGGAGTGCTGTTGAAAGACCTCGTCGAGGAGAGTCGGAGCCGCGGCTGTCGGCCCGTGCTCGCGAACTATCTGCTCGCCCCGGGCTTCTTCGACGACCTCGCACGCAAGCTCGTCGCTGGGGGCGGAAGCGACCCGTCCGGCGTCCTTGCGCCACCCCTGCTCGCCTACGGCGGCAGCGCTTCCGCCGTGCCGCCCCGGCTCGTCGATGTCGTTCGCGACCGAGTCTGTGAAGGCAATCGCACCCAGGTCCAAGCCCGCACCGCCGCCTCGCAAGCGCTCAACGCCTGACCGCATCCTCGGCGGCCTGTGTCCTCATATGTCGCTCCATGACACAAACCCTTCGAGTATTTGTTGAGCAATCCGGCATTCATGTAGCGTGACTCATCACTGGTTCCCCTCAGCGTTTGGAGACAGCAATGTCCACTCAGGTGGAAGAGAACAAGGAAACAGCAGGTAAACCAGCCGCAAAGCGGCCCGCCCGCCCGAAGAAGCCCAATGGGCAGTGGAAGATCGACGGCCGTGAACCGTTGAACAAAAACGAGATCGACAAGGCCGAGGACAATGGCCTCAACGTTCGCGCACGCATCGATGAGACCTACTCGAAAGAGGGGTTCGCCTCGATCGCCGAGGCCGACCTCCACGGACGCTTCCGTTGGTGGGGGCTGTACACACAGCGCAAGCCGGGCATCGACGGCGGCCGCACCGCGAAACTCGAGCCGCACGAGCTCGAAGACGAATACTTCATGATGCGCATCCGCACCGACGGCGGGAAGCTCAGCCTCGAGCAGCTGCGCACGATCGCCCAGATCTCCAATGACTTCGCCCGGGGGTCCGCCGACCTCACGGACCGTCAGAACATCCAGCTGCACTGGGTGGAGATCGAGAACGTGCCGGAGATCTGGCGCCGCCTCGAGTCAGTGGGAATGCAGACCACGGAGGCCTGCGGCGATGTGCCCCGTGGGTTCCTCGGCTCACCCGTGGCCGGAATCGCCGCCGATGAACTCATCGACCCCACCTCGGCGATCGAGGAGATCACCCGCCGCTACATCGGGGACCCGAGCCTGTCGAACCTGCCGCGCAAGTACAAGACCGCGATCACCGGCCACCCCAGTCAGGACGTCGTCCACGAGATCAACGACTGCTCATTCGTCGCCGTCGACCACCCGGAGCACGGCATCGGCTACGACCTGTGGGTCGGCGGTGCGCTGTCCGTGGTGCCGCGCTTCGCCGAGCGTCTCGGTGCCTGGGTCCATCCGGACCAAGTCGTCGACGTCTGGCTCGGTGTCACGGAGATCTTCCGCGACTACGGCTACCGCCGCCTGCGCAACAAGGCACGGATGAAGTTCCTCCTCGCGGACTGGGGACCGGAGAAGCTGCGCGACGTCCTCGAAACCGAGTACCTCGGTTACCTCCTCGCCGACGGTCCTCCTCCGCCGAAGCCCGCGGTTGCCGGCGACCATGTGGGCATCCACCAGCAGAAGGACGGCAAGTACTACATCGGCACCACCCTCGTCGCCGGTCGGGCGTCGGGGACCCTGCTCCACCAGATCGCCGATCTGGCCGAGCAGTACGGACTCGACCGGATCCGCCTGACCCCGCATCAGAAGATCCTCGTCCTCGACGTCGACGAAGCCGATGTCGAAAAGGTCGTCGCCGGCCTCGACGCCCTGGGCCTGTCCAGCCGCAAGGATCTCTTCCGCCGTTCGGTGATGGCCTGCACGGGCATCGAATTCTGCAAGCTCGCCATCGTCGAGACGAAGCAGACGGCCATCGACGCCGTCACCCGGCTGGAGGAGAAGCTGGCCGACATCGACCTGCCCCATCCCATCAGCCTCCACCTCAACGGCTGCCCGAACTCCTGCGCCCGCATCCAGACCGCCGACATCGGTCTCAAGGGCCAGATCGTGACCACCGACGACGGTGAGCAGGTGCCGGGGTTCCAGGTCCACGTCGGTGGAGGACTGGCGTCGAAGGACCGCGACGAGGCCGGGCTCGGCCGCACCGTCCGCGGCCTCAAGGTCACCGTCGACGGACTCGAAGAGTACGTCGAGAAGATCGTGCGCCGGTTCCTCGACGGACGGTCCGAGGACGAGACCTTCTCACAATGGGCACACCGAGTCGACGAAGAGGAGCTGAAATGAGCACCACCGACCCGACGACGACCACCGACCCGACCACGACCGCACACCCGACCAGCGGCTCGACCACGACGGCCCACCGGAGTCGCCCCACGCCCCGCCCCATCGAGGAGCTCCAGGCCCTCGCCGAGGCGGGAGCCCGGGATCTCGCCGGTGACTCCGCGGCCGGGCTGTCCGAAGCGAACCCCGCCGACGTCATCCGCTGGGTCTCCCGACACTTCGACACCGCCGCCTGCGCCGTGGCCTGTTCGATGGCCGATGCGGCCCTGCCGCACTACGTCGCCCAGTACCAGCCGGGGGTCGACGTGCTCTTCCTCGACACCGGGTACCACTTCGCGGAGACCTACACGACCCGCGACGAGGTGGCCCGCCGTGTCGATGTCCACATCGTCGACGTCCTTCCGGAACAGACCGTCGAGCAGCAGGACGCCGAATTCGGGGCCGAACTCTTTGCCCGCGACCCCGGTCTGTGCTGTGCCCGCCGCAAGGTCGCGCCGTTGAAGAGATCACTTGAGGGCTACGAACTCTGGTTCACCGGGGTTCGCCGCGACGAAGCCCCGACCCGGGCGAACACCCCGCTGATCACCTTCGATGAGAAGAACGGACTGGTCAAGGTCAACCCCTTGGCCGCCTGGTCCTACGACGACCTCCTCGACTACGCACGTGCCTTCGACGTGCCCGTCAACCCACTGCTGTCGCAGGGCTACCCGTCGATCGGCTGCCAGCCCTGCACCCGCCCCGTCGCCGCGGGGGAGGATCCCCGCGCCGGACGCTGGGCGGGAACGACCAAAACAGAATGCGGACTCCACACATGAGCATCGACACCATCCCAACCGTCAACCCCACCGGCCCCGCCTCGGCGACCGAGGGCACTCCCGACCGGACGCTGACCAGCCTCGACGTCCTCGAATCCGAGGCGATCCACATCATCCGTGAGGTCGCCGCCGAGTTCGAGAAGCCGGTCCTGCTGTTCTCCGGCGGCAAGGACTCCGTGACCGTCCTCCACCTCGCGGCGAAGGCGTTCTGGCCGGCGAAGATCCCCTTCGGCCTCCTCCACGTCGACACCGGCCACAACTTCCCCGAGATCATCCGCTTCCGCGACGAGACCGCCGCACGCTTCGGCCTCGACCTCACCGTCGCGAAGGTCCAGGACTACATCGACGACGGTCGTCTGCGCGAACGCCCCGACGGCACCCGCAACACCCTGCAGACCCAACCGCTCATCGACGCCATCGCCGACGGCGGCTTCGACGCCGTGTTCGGCGGGGCCCGCCGGGACGAGGACAAAGCCCGTGCGAAGGAGCGCATCCTGTCACTGCGCGACGAATTCGGCGGTTGGAACCCCAGCAGCCAACGACCCGAGCTGTGGAACCTCTACAACGGCCGGCACCTGCCCGGCGAACACGTGCGGGTCTTCCCGATCTCGAACTTCACCGAACTCGACGTGTGGAACTACATCGCACGCGAAGGCATCGCCCTGCCGCAGCTCTACTTCGCCCACGACCGCGAGGTCTTCTCCCGCGACGGCATGTGGTGGGCCACCGGCGAATTCTCCACCCCGCGTGAGGACGAAACCGTCACCCGCCGCACGGTCCGCTACCGCACCGTCGGGGACATGAGCTGCACGGGCGCCGTCGAATCGGACGCCGATGACCTCGAGTCCATCCTCGCCGAGGTGGCCGCCACCACCGTGACCGAGCGCGGAGCCACGCGCGCCGACGACCGCATCTCGGCCGCGGCCATGGAAGACCGAAAGAAGGACGGGTACTTCTGATGACGACTACACCGACCACGCCTGCACCGAACCCCGCGAGCGCATCGCAATCGGCGACCCAGCCGAAGACGCTGCTGCGCTTCGCGACCGCGGGGTCCGTCGACGACGGCAAGTCGACGCTCGTCGGCAGGCTCCTCCACGATGCGAAGGCGATCCTGGCCGACCAGCTCGCCGCGGTCACCGCCACGAGCCGGGAACGCGGATTCCTCGGCGGCGAGTTCGACTTCGCTCTCCTCACCGACGGCCTGCGGGCCGAGCGGGAACAGGGCATCACCATCGACGTCGCCTACCGCTACTTCGCCACCGATCGGCGCTCCTTCATCCTCGCCGACTGCCCCGGCCACGTGCAGTACACCCGCAACATGGTCACGGGAGCCTCGACCGCCGACGCTGTCGTCGTCCTCATCGACGCCCGCACGGGCGCGACCGAACAGACTCGACGCCACCTCACCGTCGTCTCCCGACTGGGCATCCGCTACGTCATCATCGCAATCAACAAGATCGACCTGCTCGACTTCGACCGGCAGACCATCGAAGCGGTCGAAGACGAGGTGAGGACCCTGGCCGCCGAGATCGGCCTCGAGGTCCCGCACCTCATCCCGATCTCCGCTCTGGCCGGGGACAACATCGCCACCACCTCGACCAACACCCCGTGGTATGAGGGTCCGGCGCTGCTCGAACTCCTCGAAACCCTGCCGAGCACCGAGGCGGACACCGCCGACCGCGAACCCTTCCGCCTCGACGTGCAGACGGTGCTGCGTCCCCAAGGGGGACTGGCGCCGGGACTCGACGCCGAAGAATTCCGGGACTACCGGGCCGTGGCCGGTCAGATCACGGCCGGGCAGGTCCGCCTCGGCGATGAGGTCGAGATCCACCCGGCCGGGATCCGCACCACCGTGACCGGCATCGACACCGCCGACGGTCCGCTCGATTCCGCGAGCGCACCCCTGTCGGTGTCGCTGCGGTTGGCCGATGAGATCGATACGGCACGCGGCAGCGTCATTGCCGCCGCCGGCACCCTGCCGCCGCCGCGACGGGACCTGCGCGCCGAGGTGTTCCCCTTCACCGCCGAGGGTCTGCGCACGGGCCAGCGGGTGCTCGTGAAGACGGGAACGACGACCGTCAAGGGCATCGTCACGATCGCCTCCCGCCGCAACCTTGAGACCTCGACGCTCGAAGACGCCGAGGAGCTGGCCGGCAACGACATCGGCCTCGCGCAGGTGAGACTGTCCGCGGCGCTGCCGATCCCGGACTTCCGCGCCCACGGCCCGGCCGGTGCGTTCGTCGTCATCGACCTGCAGACCGGGAACACGCTGGCTGCTGGCATCCACACCCCCGAGGAGAACTCATGACCCACTTCCCACCGCAGGCCCCGGGCAGCGTGCTGCTCGTCGGGGCCGGGCCCGGGGATCTCGGGCTGCTCACCGTCACCGGCCTGCGCGCCCTCGAGCGGGCCGAGGTCATCGTCGCCGACCGCCTCGGCGCACGGACCGTCATCGATCAGCTCGAACAGGAGCGCGGTGCCGCCCTGGACGCGGAGATCATCGATGTCGGCAAACAGCCGGGCCATCACCCGGTGCCGCAGGATGAGATCAACGCGATCCTCGTCGAACAGGCCAAGCGCGGGCTGCGCGTCGTCCGGCTCAAGGGCGGGGACCCGTTCGTCTTCGGACGTGGAGGAGAGGAGATCGCCCACGTCCGGGCCGCCGGCATCGACGTGCACGTCGTTCCGGGTGTGACCAGCGCGAACTCCGTTGCCGCGCTCGCCGGGATCCCACTCACCCACCGAGGCGTCGCCACCTCGTACACGGTCGCGACCGGGCACGACCAGCTCAGTGAGCTCGGCGGGGGACGCGACCACACCGTCGTCGTGCTCATGGGCGTGGGCACCCTCGTCCACTCGGCGATGGTGCTTGCCCGCGGCGAACGCGGCAGCGACTGCCCCGTGGCGATCATCGAAGACGGATTCGGCGACCGGCAGCGAGTGACGATCGGGACGCTCGGCACGATCGCCTTCCACGCCGCCCGCCGCGGTGTGAGGTCGCCGGCCATCATCGTCGTCGGCGACGTCGTGACCCTGAGTCCCTACGCCGACGGGGCGTTCACCTCGGCGCTCGACCCCGCCGCCACGCACACTGCCGCGACGAACGTTGCCGCCACGCACACCGCTGCCAATCACTCTGCTGCCACGCACACAGCCGAACTGACGAGGAACACATGACCTACATCATCGCCCAGCCCTGCGTGGACGTGAAAGACCGGGCCTGCATCGAAGAATGCCCGGTGGACTGCATCTACGAAGGCACCCGCTCCCTCTACATCCACCCCGACGAATGCGTCGACTGCGGAGCCTGCGAACCCGTGTGCCCCGTCGAGGCGATCTTCTACGAAGACGATCTGCCCGAGGAGTGGGAGGACTACCACGCGGCGAACGTCGACTTCTTCGACGATATCGGCTCCCCGGGCGGGGCCGCCGCCCACGGAGTCATCAACAAAGACCACCCCTTCATCGCGGGCCTGCCCCCGCAGATCACCGACGACTGAACGAGGATTTCCATGACCACCACCCCATTCCGCGTGGCCGTCATCGGCGCCGGACCCGCCGGCATCTATGCCGCCGACCTGCTGACGAAGGCCGACCACGACCTCGACCTGAGCATCGACCTGTTCGAACGCCTGCCCTCACCCTTCGGGCTCGTCCGCTACGGCGTCGCCCCCGACCATCCGCGGATCAAAGGCATCATCAATGCGCTCATCAAGGTCCTCGACCGCGGTGACATCCGGCTGTTCGGCAATGTCGAATACGGTGTCGACATCAGCCTCGGCGAACTCACCGACCGCTACGATGCCGTGATCTTCTCCACCGGCTGCTTCACCGACGCGCCGCTGGCGCTGCCCGGCGTCGACCTGCCCGGCTCCTATGGTGCCGCGGACTTCGTCAACTGGTACGACTCGCACCCCGACGTCGCCCAGACGTGGCCGTTGGAGGCGGAGAAGGTCGCCGTCATCGGCAACGGCAATGTCGCCCTCGACGTCGCCCGGGTACTCGCGAAGCAGGCCGATGATCTCCACACCACCGAGATCCCCGACCATGTCTATGAGGGGCTCAAGGCCTCGAAGGTCACCGATGTCCATGTCTTCGGCCGTCGCGGACCGGCCCAGGCGAAGTTCACGCCGCTCGAGCTGCGTGAGCTCGGTCAGGTCAAAGACGTCGACGTCATCGTCTACCCCGAGGACTTCGAGTTCGATCAGGGATCGCTCGACGCGATCGAGTCGAGCAACCAGGTCAAGCAGGTTGCGAAGACGCTCACGGACTTCACTCTGCGGGAGCCGACGGGCGCGAAGCGTCGCCTCCATCTCCACTTCCTCCACGCACCGACGGCCATCCTCGGCGAGGATCGGGTGACCGGACTGCGCACGGAACGTCAGGAACTCGACGGGACCGGCGGCGTGCGCGGCACGGGGGACTTCCACGACTGGGACATCGATGCCGTCTACCGGGCGGTCGGGTACGCGGGCACCGAGTTGCCGCAGCTGCCGTTCGACCAGGTCAAAGGGGTCATTCCCAATCATGAGGGCCGTGTCGTCGATGCCTCTGAGCAGGCACAGGCCGCCGAAGCCGACGTCATCCCCGGCGTGTACACGACCGGGTGGATCAAGCGCGGTCCCGTCGGACTCATCGGGCATACGAAGGGTGATGCCTTGGAGACGATCGGGCACATCCTGACCGATCAGGCCGCCGGGGCGCTCACCGAACCCGTGTACCCGGACGAATCGTCGATCGTCGAGCTCCTCGATTCCAAAGGCGTGGACTTCACGGATTGGGAAGGCTACCACCGGCTCGAAGCTGCGGAGAAGGCACTCGGTGAGGCTGAGGGGCGTGAACGGGTGAAGATCGCAACGCGTGAGGCCATGCTCGCCGAGTCGCGGGCGCACCTCACTGCGGAGGCGAACGCCGGGAGCTGAGGCCCCGGCTGGTCCAGACGCGGCCACCGCCGAGGACTGGGAGGGGCGTCCGTTCTGGTTCGGCGGCCGCGTCATTCAACGACGAATCAGGTTATCGATGCGAGGCAGTATCGAAAACCTGACTCGTCGTTGAACGAGTTCTACAGCTTGCCCGATGCTTTGGTGAAAGAGCGAGCGGAGCAGATCTTCGGCGCTGTCCGAGTCACGACCAGGGCGGAGAACGCATCGAGCAGTGTTCGTGGGCCGATAAAAGCCGGGTCCCTCCTTCGGTCTCTGACTTCCAGTTCGTCGGCGGGTGCCTTCAGAAGACCGACAAGACAGCGCCAGCACAGCTGACAACTTCACATAGTGACCCGAAAGATTCCACTATTCGACCCCGAAGCCGAAAAAGACGGCCTCGGGGTCGTCTGCGTCCGTGACCTCGGCAGATAACCCGGCTATGTAATTGACATCACGAATCGACAGGAGAAAACTGGCCGCCGAGAATCTGACCTCAACCCTGGGAGGCAAAGGTGCCCTCACACAGTTCACTGTCATCGGGACCGCATACGAGCGTGACAGTCGTCCACGACAAAGGACTCAAACGCGATATCGGCAAGACCGGGCTGCTCTTCACCGGAGTCGGATCGATCATCGGCTCCGGTTGGCTCTTCGGCGCCTTCGACGCCGCGAGCATGGCCGGCCCGGCCGCGATCCTGTCCTGGGCGCTGGGTGCGGTCCTCATCATCTTCGTCGCCCTGAACTACTCCGAACTCGGTGTCATGTTCCCCGTCGCCGGCGGTGTCGTGCGCTACCCGCACTATGCCTTCGGCTCGTTCGCCAGCTACACCAGCGGGTGGATCACGTGGCTGTCGGCGGCGGGAACCGTCGGCATCGAGGTGCTCGCGGCCGTCCAGTACGCCTCGAGCTACATGCCGTGGCTGATGGAGACGAAGGAAGGGGTGCTCGTCCTCACTGTGCCGGGCATCTTCGTGAGCATCGCGATGGTCGCCGTCTTCTGCGTCATCAACATGTTCGGTGTGAAGTTCTTCGCTCAGTTCAACAACGTGCTCGTGTGGTGGAAGCTGCTCGTCATCGTCCTCGTGTTCGTCGGCCTCGCGCTGCTCGCCTTCAACCCCGGTCACTTCCACATGGCCGAGTTCGGCGGATTCGCACCCAACAGGCTCGCGCCGATCTTCGCCGCACTGCCGGCGGCCGGCATCGTCTTCTCCTACCTGGGATTCCGCCAGGGAGTCGAGTTCGCCGGTGAGACGAAGGACCCGCAGAAGAACATGCCGTTCGCCGTGATCGGCTCGATCGTCCTGACCGGCATCATCTACATCCTCCTGCAGGTCGCCTTCATCGGAGCCGTCCCCACCGAGCTGCTCCAAGACGGCTGGGGCGGACTGTCGTTCTCGAACTCGGCCGGTCCGTGGGCGGAGATCGCGATCATGCTGGGTGCGATGTGGCTGGCCATCATCCTCTGCGCAGCAGAATCGGCGCGACCTTCCACCTCGCCGAGGCGGCCGAAGCCCACCGGGCACTCGAGGCCGGACGAGTGCGGGGTCGGATCCTCATCCTCCCCTGACAGAGATCATCGCCTTCCCCGAACCGGACGCCCGCAGGCGGCGCCCGGTGGGACTATCGCTCTGCCTGTTCGGTCGGCACCACCATGACCGGTCCCTGCGCGCGGTTGAGGACTTCGCGGCTGATGGAACCGAGCAGTGCCGACCTGACCGCGCCGCGACCGCGCGTGCCGAGCACCGTCAGCTGCGCCGTGCGGGTCATCGCCTCAAGAACATCACCCGGGTCGCCGAGTTCGACCTCGACCGTGATGTCGAGGGAGGGATGGCGCTGACGCAGCCAGTCGATCGACTTCTCCAGCGTTCCCGTGAGATTGCTCCGACGAAGCTCTGTGGTCGTGTCGTAGACTTCGAGGTCCGGGTACCAGTACCTCCATTCCCGCAGGAGCGGCATCGCCGTGAGCACCTGCAGAGGTGCCTCGAGACGCTGCGCGTGCTGCGCGGCCAGCAGCAGGACCGGGCGGCTGCTTTCGGAGAGATCGACTCCCGCGACCACCGGTGCGGTGGTCCGCACGGGGGCGGAGGCTTCCGGATCCTGCCCGCCAGCCGGTCGGCTCTCCTCGGGGACGACGACGGTGGGGTACTGCGCATGGGCCGGCAGGGCCGCGGCCACCGAACCGAGCAGCTGACCGAGGAAACCGCCGCGGCCGCGGGCGCCGACGGCAAGCGTCTGCGCCCGGGCGCTGAGAGCGGCGAGCACTCCGGCCGGGCTGCCTTCGGCCGTTGAAAACGTCACCTCACCCGGGTAGTCGCGCAGAAGCTCCCGCGCGATATCGAGGAGCTGGTTGGCCCGATCCCGCTCGGCCCGAGCTTCGGGCGAGACGAGGACCGCGGGCTCACCGGTGTACATCATCGGCGGGAGCCGATACACGGTGACGACCGTGAGGCCGAACCGCTGCTCTGCGCAGCGACGGCGGCCCAGCGCAGTGCGGACCGGGCGGGCTCCGAACCGTCGAAGCCCACCAGAACACCGGCATCGCGATCGGCCGAAGCGAAGGGAACCGTGCCATTCATGACAGGACCCTCTCCTCTAGATGATCACGACTTGCGGGGCACGATCATCACCGCGCCCTGAGCGTTGTTGAGCACACCGCGGGAGACGGAACCGAGCAGTGCGCTGCGCACCGCGCCGCGGCCCCTGCTGCCGACGACGGTCAGCCGCGCTGTCGCGGTCCTGTCGGCGATGACGTCCATGGGCTCGCCGATCTCGACATCGATGGAGATGTCCAGGTTCGGGTGATCGTCGAACAGCCACGCGTGGTCGTCTCTGATCATCTTCTCGAGTTCGTTCTTGCGCCGCTGGCTCGACTCGTTCTGCAGCCGAACGTCGGGGTACCAGTACAGCCACTCCTCCATCAGCGGCATGATCATGAGGATCTTCAGCTCCGCGGCCGTCTCCTCCGCTGCGTGCGCGGCCTGCTTGAGCACCTCGGCGCTCTGGGCTGAGCCGTCGATCGCGACGACGACAGGACCGTCCTGCTGGTGGTCGACGAACTTCCCGGGCTCGGCGTCCGCCTCGGCGGAGTCGGTGCCGGGGAACACGATCGTGGGGCAGTGGGCGTGTGCCGGCAGGGCTGAGGACACCGAGCCGAGCACGCGGCCGACGAAGCCGCCGCGTCCGCGAGCACCGACGACGACCAGCTGGGCGCGCCTGGTGAGATCGGCCAGGGTGCCGGTGGGGTTGCCCTCGGCGACACCGAGGATGAGTTCACCCGAGTAGTCGCTGAGGAATTCCTTGGCCACATCGAGTGTCGCCTCGGCGAGCTCCCGCTTGGCACGGTCATCCGGCTGCGCCTGCAGCGAAGCCATATTGGGATAGACCGGGACAGGAACCGTATAGGCGGTGACGACGGTCAGAACCGTCTTCCGGCGAAGCGCTTCGGTCGCGCCGAACTGCAGAGCCGCTTTGGCATGGTCGGAGCCGTCGAAGCCGACCAGGACCCCAAGGTCACGGGAGCGCATGTCGGCGGCGGTGACATCGTCGTACATCTTGAACCTCCTGCCGGGGTTTCACAGATTCCGAGCGATGGCGACAACCCCGCAGCGAAAGCGCCATCGTCAGGATCCATTATAGCCTGTTTCTAAACTATGTAGAATTTTGCGCGGTCGATTCGTCACTGTGCGGTCTTGTTGGGCACGATCAGCACGGGCGACCCCGCCCGGTTCAGCATACTCCGGCTGACCGAACCCAGCAACCGGCCGGCCGGACCGCCGCGACCGCGGTTGCCCATCACGATGAGTGCTGCGCTGCGCGAGGCGTCAAGAAGCACGTCGGCTGCCGAGCCTTCGACAAGCTGCCGTCGAAGCACACCGTGGTCGCACCGCCCACCAGCGCCGAGGCGACGAGGTTCCACATCATCCAGTTCGTATTCGTGTACCAGAAGAACCGGTCACCCGGCCGGATGTCGAGGTGGAGACCCAGCAGACGCAGATGATCGATGACGACCCCTCCGTGGCTGTGCACGATCCCCTTGGGAATCCCCGTCGTACCCGAGGAATACAGCACCCACAGCGGGGTATCGAAATCGACGCGCGCGAACTCGGGTTCCACATCGCCGGTAGCAACATCGTCCCAGGTGGTGAGGTTCGTGATCTGCCCGTGTTCATCGATGAATTCCTCGCCGAGGTTGCCCACCCCGACCACGGCCCGCAGGCTCGGCATCCGGTTGGCCAAGTCCGCGACCTGGTCGCGGCGGTCGAAAGCCTGCCCGTTCCACAGGTATCCGTCGGCGGCGAAGAGCACCTTCGGTTCGAGCTGGCCGAGTTTCGTCCCGGCACCTTCGGCCGCGTAGTCCTGGGCGCAGGCGGACCAGATGGCACCGAGCGAGGCGGAGGCGAGGAAGGCGATGAGAGTGTGGTGGGTATTCGGCAGGTATCCGACGACACGGTCGCCTTGTTCGACTCCTTGCTCACGCAGCCAGGCGGCGACGGATCCGACCTGGCGTCGCAGTTCGCGCCAGGTGGTCTCGTGGCGTTCGCCGGATTCTTTGATGGTGATGATGGCCGGTTCGTCGGCGAGTGTGTCGTCGAGGCCGGCTCGCAGAGCGTGCTCGGCGTAGTTCAGCCGAGTGCCGGGGAACCAGGTGGCCCCGGGCATGGACCGGTCGGTGAGCACTTCGGTAAAGGGCTCGTCGGCGATGACATCGAAGAAGTCCCAGACCGCACCCCAGAACCCGTCGAGGTCGCTGACCGACCATTTCCACAGATCGTCATACCCTGCCATTGTTTGGTCGGTGCGTCGGTTGGCGAAGTCGATGAAGTCGGCGATCTGCGGTCGTGGGGTCTGGTCGGGGTCGGGCAGCCAGATCGGTTCAGCGGTCAATTCTTCTCCTCAGCACAGCGGTGGGCGGCAACGAAAGTGTTCTCCACCAGCCGAAACGAGGCGCACTCGTTCTGCAGTGGAGACTCTCAGTCCACCTTACGCTTGAGTGCCCTGCGGAACGGATGCAATTGCCCTTCCGGCTGAGTGTGTGCCGTGTGCACTGGACTTCCGCCTCCGTCACCATCGTGTTTCGTAACTTTCGTAACTAAAATGGCGGTAAGAGATTGGGGCGAGGAGTGATCATGGTCGAATCGGATACTGTCACGGTGCCGACAGGCGACAATGCCGAGGTCGGCAAGCTGGCAGCTGTCGTTGATTTCATTGCACACAAGCAACGACGGGAGGGCGGGTCTTCGGGTCGCTACTACCTATCCGGAGCTGACGGGGCTGACCGGGTGGAGTTGACAGAGGAACTGTTCGACGTGCTGAAGCGTGCTGCAGAAGGGCTTCGTCAAGGGCAATCGGTCAGCCTTCTCCGCCGCGACCAGGAGATCACTACCCAACAGGCGGCAGATCTGCTTGGGCTCAGTCGTCCTACTATCGTCAAACTCATCGATAAAGGCGAGCTCGAAGCCAATGTTCCTGGTTCGGTTCGACGGAAACTGCGGTTGGCTGATGTTGTGGCGTACCGGGACCAGCTTCATATCGAGCGGTCGGACTTCATCGCAGATAGCTCATGCGAATACCAGGACGTCAGCGAAGAGGAAAGCGCGGAAGCCCTGTCCGAGATTCGACAAGAACGCTGAACGCAACTGCGCCGCTGAGAATTCTCAGGGGCGCAGTCACCATTCGGGAGGAGGAGCCAGTCTCAGGCTCACGCGCCTAGAGTGTCGTGGACGATCTTCTGCGTGAGCAGAGTCTGCTCAGTCCAGCGTCGGCACGAACTCGCGCAGCCACGCTTTGAGGTCGTCGCCGAGGTCCTCCCGGTCGCAGGCAATCTGCATGACAGCTTTGAGGTAGTCGAGCTTGTCGCCCGTGTCGTAGCGGGCACCCTTGAACACGACTCCGTAGACGCCATTCCCGTCCGCGTTTCCGGCGAGCTCTTGGAGGGCGTCGGTGAGCTGGATTTCGTTGCCGCGTCCCGGCTTCGTGGTCTCGAGAACATCGAAGACCTCTGGCGCCAGCACGTAACGGCCGATGACTGCGAGATTCGAGGGAGCATCCTCGGTGGCAGGCTTTTCCACCAGGTTGTTGATTTTGACGACCTCGTCGTCCGAGGTGGTCTCGACTGCGGCGCAACCGTAGAGATGGATAGCTTCGCGCGGGACTTCCATAAGCGCGACGACACTGCCGCCGGTCTTCTCGGCAACCTCGATCATCTTCGGCAGGATGGGGTTGCGCTCGTCAATGAGGTCATCGCCGAGGAGCACGGCGAACGGTTCGTTGCCGACGTGCTGACGACCCTTGAGTACGGCATGGCCGAGTCCCTTGGGATCGCCTTGGCGCACGTAGTGGATGTCAGCGAGATCTGTCGAATGCTGAACAGCGGCGAGCTTCTTGTCATCGCCCTTCTTCGCCAGCGCGTCTTCCAGGCCGTCCACACGGTCGAAATGGTCCTCGAGTGGCCGCTTGTTGCGCCCAGTGATCATAACGACGTCTCGAAGACCAGCTTCTGTCGCCTCTTCAACGACGTACTGGATTGCCGGCTTGTCGACGACGGGGAGCATCTCTTTGGGGGTGGCCTTCGTGGCGGGGAGGAACCGAGTTCCTAAGCCGGCGACGGGGATCACGGCTTTGCGCACTCTATCGTTTTGTTCGACATTCATAGACTGATGTTATCGAATACCGAATGTAGTCCTAAAACGGAATGAGGAGTCGGTGATGTAACTGAACTTTCCGCCCACTGGGTACTCAGCCCCACACCCCACGCGTATCGTGGACGATCTTCTGCGTCAGCAGGGTTCGGTCGATGCGAGTGAACTCGTTGTGGTCGACGAGCAGCAGCACGATATCGGCCGCGCGAATGGCTTCGTTCACCTCAGTGAGAGCGACATTGTCGCGCTCTTCGAGTTCCGCGGGCAGGCTGTCGATGTTCGGCTCCACTGCCATGATGTTGGCTTCCGGGAGCGCATCGGCGAGCTGCCCGACGATCTGCCGGGCAGGGCTCTCCCGCAGGTCATCGATGTTCGGCTTGAACGCCAGGCCCAGCGCCGCGACCTGCACATCCTGGATGCGACGGGCCTGGGGGAGGAGTTTGTCGAGCACATAACCAGGCTTCGAATCGTTGACCTCACGAGCGGTGCGGATCAGTGACGACTGATCGGGTGCAGTGGAGACGATGAACCACGGGTCAACCGCAATGCAGTGGCCGCCGACTCCGGGGCCGGGCTGCAAGATATTGACTCGAGGGTGGTGGTTCGCGAGCTTGATGAGCTCCCAGACGTTGATGTCGAGTCCGTCGGAGATCACCGACAGTTCGTTGGCGAAGGCGATGTTGACGTCGCGGTAAGCGTTCTCGGTCAGCTTCGCCATCTCCGCAGTGCGAGCGTCGGTCATGAGGAACTCGCCCTCACAGAACAGCTCGTACAGGTCGCGAGCACGTTCGCCGGCATCGCCGTTGAGAGTGCCGACGATGCGATCATTCGTCCGCAGTTCAATCATGATCCGACCAGGCAGCACCCTCTCGGGGCAGTGTGCGAAGTAGACGGTCTGTGCGCTGCCGGGCTTGAGCGTAAGATCAGGACGTGCATTGATGATCGTGTCCGCCAGGAACTCGGTTGCTCCGGGAGGCGAAGTCGATTCGAGGATGATGAGCTCATTGCCTTCGAGTAGAGGAGCGATCTGCTTGCCCGCGGTCTCGATGTAGGACAGGTCCGGCTTGTGCCCGTCCTTGAACGGCGTCGGCACAGCGACGATGTAGTTGTCCGCGTGCGGGGTCTCGGTCGTGGCCCGCAGATAACTTTGAGAGACGACACCGGCCACTGTCGTAGCCATGTCCGGCTCGACGAAAGGAACCTGACCGGCGTTGATTGTGGCTACGGCATCGGCGTTGATATCGACCCCGACGACCTCTGCGCCCGAACTGGCTAGAACGGCCGCGGTCGGAAGACCGATGTATCCGAGGCCGATGACGGCGACCGAAGGGCGTTGAGAGGTGGCGGTGGGCGGCATGTGTGCAATGCTCCAAACTGAAGATGAACGACTTCTGATGTTACCTGAGCGAACGAATCGGCAACGTTACCGGGGCACCATGCGGTCACACCTATCATTATGGAAGCGCCGCAAGAAGGGCGAGAGACCTGCCAACTGAACTGGCAACGAGAATTTCCTAAGCAGGAGCGTGAAAGTGACCCCGACAGTTCTCACAGTATTCGGCACCAGGCCTGAAGCCATCAAGGTGGCTCCTCTCGTTCGAGCTATCGAATCGAGTGCGGCGTTACGGTCGCGAACCTTGGTCACGGCCCAGCATCGCGAGATGCTCGACCAGGTCAACGAGCTCTTCGGCATCGTTCCCGACAATGACCTCAATATCATGGCGAATGGGCAGACGCTGAATGGGATAGCGTCACGAGTGATTGGTGAACTCGACAGCGTTCTTGAAGCGGAACTACCGGATGCTGTTCTTGTTCAGGGTGACACCACCACTGTGATGGGAGCTGCGATTGCGGCTTTCAATCGGCGGATCCCAGTGATTCATCTTGAAGCTGGGCTTCGCTCGGGGAACCTTTCCAGCCCCTTTCCCGAGGAAGCCAACCGCAAACTGACCAGCCAGATCTCAGCACTTCACCTTGCGCCGACACGTCGATCCCGCGCCAATCTAGTGGCGGAGGGGGTTGCCCCGTCCGATATTGTGGTGACAGGCAATACCGTCATCGATGCTCTTCACATTGCGGTCGGCATGAACGTCACGCCGGCTGATGGTGCTGTTGCTGATTATGTCGCTGCCGATCGGCCGAAACTGCTGGTAACGACGCATCGCCGGGAGAACCTCGGATCAGCAATGGAACATATCGGAGATGCATTGGCCTCACTCGCCGAATCTCGTCCTGATTTGATCATCCTCCTTCCAGCTCACCGCAATCCTCTCGTACGTGAGTCGGTTCTGCCTCGAGTCAGGAACCTCGACAATGTGTTGGTCACGGAGCCACTCTCTTACGGCGAGTTCACGACGGTGATGGCGGCGTCGGACATCGTTCTCACCGACTCCGGCGGCATCCAGGAAGAGGCACCGGGTCTCGGTAAACCTGTGCTCGTCATGAGGGACAACACCGAACGCCCTGAAGCGGTCGAGGCCGGATCAGTAGCGCTCATCGGTACGGATACGAGACGAATCGTCGACGAAATCTCGAACCTCCTCGACGACGCGAACGCATATAGAGCCATGTCGAAAGCAATCAATCCGTATGGCGACGGAATGGCAGCCGCGCGGTCGGTTGCCGCTATCGAAGAGTTGTTCGGGGTTGGGGAACGAATTGAGGAGTTCACCGTCTCCGAGGACTGACTACCGCCATCCCGGCTGTCTGGGAAAGGCACCAGTGCCGATGCCTGGGTGCGTCTCTCCAATTCACGTCAATCTCGTTCGTAGATATCCCGCGTATAGATCTTCTCGGTGACGTCGGATAGCTCTGAAGTCTTGCGGTTGGTCAGAATGACATCAGATCGTCTCTTGAACTCGTCGAGGTCACGGATGACTTCGGAATGGAAGAAATCCTCGTCCGCGAGTTCGGGTTCGTAGACGATGACCTCGATTCCTTTGGCCTTGATGCGCTTCATGATTCCTTGGATCGCGGATTCCCGGAAGTTGTCGGAGCCGGCCTTCATGACGAGCCGGTAGACCCCGACCACTGAAGGCTGGAGCGAGAGGACATCAGCGGCGACGAAGTCCTTGCGCGTCGTATTCGACGACACGACCGCCTGAATGAGGTTCTGTGGGACCTCTTGATAGTTGGCGAGCAGCTGCTTAGTGTCTTTCGGCAGGCAGTAGCCTCCGTACCCGAAGGACGGATTGTTGTAGTGGTTGCCGATCCGCGGATCGAGACCGACACCTTCGATGATCTGAGCCGTATTCAGCCCGTGCGTTGCGGCATAGGTGTCCAGCTCGTTGAAATAGGCGACGCGGATCGCGAGGAAGGTGTTCGCGAAAAGTTTGATGGCCTCGGCTTCGGTCGCATCGGTGAGGAGGACCGGCACATCTTCGTCGAGCGCGCCCTCGACCAGCAGATCAGCGAACAGTTGACCGTCAGAACCCGTATCGCCGACCACAATTCGTGACGGGTGCAGATTGTCATAGAGCGCTTTACCCTCGCGCAAGAACTCAGGAGAGAACACGATTCGTGCGTGCGGACGCTCATCGCGCAGACGCTGTGTGAAGCCAACCGGGACAGTAGATTTGATGACGATCAGTGCCCCGGCGTTCACTGCAAGCAATTGGTCGAGCACAGATTCGACAGACGTCGTGTCGAAGAAGTTCGTGTCTTCGTCGTAGTTGGTGGGGGTAGCGATGATAACGACGTCTGCGGATGCATAGGCTTCGTCGCCGTTGGTGGTCGCAGTGAGGTCCAGCTTCTTGTTGGCGAGGAAATCGGAGATCTCCGGATCAATGATCGGTGAGATGCTGCGATTGATGAGATCTACTTTGCCATCGGAGAGGTCTACTGCAGTGACGCTGTGGTGTTGGGCTAGGACTATCGCATTCGACAGTCCAACATAACCAGTGCCAGCGACGGCAATCTTCATTCGCAGTCCTTCGTGCCTTATTGCATGGTGGCTGGGTCGCATATGGAACGACCGATACTATTGGCCCTAGGCGAAGTCTTCCAGCTCCATCAATTCTTCGCCTGTTTGTATTCGAGAATCAGTCTACGCGACTCCAGACGTTCTGACGTCTGAACTAGGTGCGGTCCCAAGGAGAGAACGTCAGTGCGAATAAGGCTTAAGGTTAGTCTGGTCCTAGCGATTGGTTTCACTTGTGTGCTTGCAATTCTGGGGCCAACTGTTGCCACGGTCGCTAGCGAAGAAAGCCGATTGATACTACTGGCCACCTGGGTATCGGTGATTTGCATCTGGTTGGTCATACTCGGTGTCGGCGCCGTGATCTTGGTCATGCGGTTGTTTGCGACTTTGACTAGAAAGGTCGACAAGCCGACAAGCCTTGTCCGTGAACTTCATGATATGCGGCAAAAGCAGTCGAGACACGAATATAAGCAAGAGCAGTTGCTCGCAAGAATTGATACTCAAGCCGCTACCCTCATCGGAGACTTGGACGCACTGGCCTCCGCGGACGACAGCTCTGGTGCCGCCCGAGTCGAGTGGACAGGCAATGACGGCAAAGGTCCCAAAATACTGTTCATTACGAGCAACGGATCAGGGATGGGGCATCTATCACGGTGTCTTGCTATTGCCTCTCAAGTTGAACGCGGCGGATACCGAACGGCAATTTTGACTTTGTCGACGGCCTATCGAGTGGTGCGCGAAGCTGGCTACCCAGTCATGTATCACCCAAGTTCCGCAGCGACCCCGTGGAGCATCGCGGTATGGAATAGAATCTTTGCGCGAAATCTGCATCGCATCGTGAAATCTGATCGACCGGATGTGATCGTGTTCGACGGAACCGCCGTCTATAAGGGTATCAGCCAAGTTAGCCGTCGATTGGAAATTCCGCTGGTCTGGCTTCGGCGAGGGTTGTGGAAAGAGGGCGTGTCAAGAGAACAGTACGACAACCCGTTCAGATTCGCTGATCACGTAGTTGTTCCGGGCGAAGTGCATGGACCGCTTACGAGTAATCAAACAGGCGTCAATTATGTAGGACCAGTCTCTCAAGCCAATCAACTGTCGATACTTAACTCAGCCGACGCAAAAATAGCGTTGGGCCTGGACCCGGTTCGGCGCTACCTTCTGGTACAGGTAGGTACCGCCAAACTTGGGGATAGATCTGCTGTAGAAGCGGCTCTAGAGGCCATAAAAGAATGCAAAATAACCCTCGAGCCGGTCGTGCTTGTTTCGCCTATCGCTGCTAATGACGCAGTTGTTCAAGAGGTGACAGTGATTCATAGTCGGTATCCGCTCGCACCATATTTAAAGGCTTTTGATCTTGCCATCTGTTCCGCGGGGTACAACTCGGTGCATGAAAATTTGGGTGTCGGACTGCCGGCCATCTATATTCCAAACTCCTCGACAGTTACTGACAACCAGGAAGCTAGGGCGCGAATGGTTGAGGAGTATGGGATGGGTAAAGTTGCAATGAACATGCAGGAGCTTAAGTCTGCGTTAGAGGAGGTTCAGCACCGTGAGCCCGCTTCCTTTGGTGTGACTGAAGCCGACAACCAGCCAGTAGCAGACGGTGCGGATGCTGTGGCAGAAATTCTGAGAAGTGTGGTTGAGAACACCAAATAGAAGATACGGAAGCTGGTGGTGAGGTTGCTGTGTTGAGGACCAGCGGACGCGCGCGGACTCGACTGAGCGGCGAATCTGGCACTTGCTGTCTCCCTGAATAATGAGTAATAAGTACTCAAAAATCAGCTAAATATTGCAAGATTTGAAATAGTGACAATCAAGGCATCGGATTGACTCACTTCTCTTGTGTTTTGACTAGTGGATCTTCGCTGTGGGTATTTGACTGCACAGGCTAGTCAGCCTCATGCAGTCACGAGCGAAAGACTAGTCTCAATGAGTAGAAATGGCTATTTCCGACCGGGCCAAAGAGTTCCTGAGGATAGAAAATGGCCAAATACGTTTTCGCGGGATACTGAAGAGTCATCATATTTGTATGATAGTTTGTGCACAGGAAACTCACGTAGAAGAGATCTGATTCGATTCTTTTGTCCCTCATATCCGTGCTTACGTATCGCCCAAATTCTCTGCCAGCGCATTCCGTCCATGAACACCGAATTCTCATGTTCACTGCGAAAATGTGGATCGCTCTTGACTAGCTCCGCGTAGATGTAGTGCGTTTGAAAGTAGGCGAACGGAGAATTATAGTTAAGCATATAAACTTGAAGAGCGGCCCTCATTGTGCCTGAAATGTAGCCACCTCGTCGCGACCAAATGAATGCAGTTGCGATGGGGCGGTCGGTTCGCTTTGGTGCGAAGAAGTCGTTCGGGGTGTCTTCCAGCTTAAGGAGGAATTCTGTATAACCGAGGCCAGGGTAGGTAGTGGCATCAATCCATGCTCCGCCGTGAGAATGGATGAGAGCGAAACGTAACCAGTCTGAGTATTGTGCCTTGTGGTTTTCGCTGAACGCGGCCGCACCTGGCGGTATGGGGACGTAGTCTTCGACCATACTGCTATCCAGCTCTATCAAGGAAGCATCCGCAATAGACCGCTTCCAGGCGGAATGGCACAGCTGCACTAGTGGAGGGGCTTTGGCGAATCCCTTGTCCCAGAAGATAAACGACTGAGAGTGGTCAGTGTGTTCAATCGACAGTAGGGTATCTTCAAAACGCCTTCTAGTTTCTAGAATCTCGTGCCAATGGGAGCGCAAGAACGATTCTGCGTCAATATTAGTGTTTCTCCTGACCTATCGCGGATGAAGTTACCATTGGAACTCTTAACTATGTCCAAGTATGCTGTCGCGCCTTGCTCGGGGGCACCTAGAATGAACTCAGGGAGAAGTCAACGTACGAATTCGAGTATTTCTCGAGACTTGGCTTTAAGGGACTGAAGCGCGAGTTCATCTTGTTCGGACCATTCGGCTTCCTGTGCGAGATCGATTAGTCTCCTTAGGTCATCGACAGTGGCGGTTTCGAGGTCCACTGCCCTTTCGGGCCTGTTGATCTGCTCATAGAAGCGCCGAGTTTTTTCGCGTACATAGAGTGAGAAGGTTGGTATGCGCTGCGAAAATGACGTTATTGCAAGGTGCAGGTGAGACGTGAAAATTGATCGCAGTCCGCCGAGCTTGGGCAGATAGTCTTCTAGCGTTGAGTAAACTAGTCGCTCAGCGTCTGGCGCGGATCCACTGAGGCCGGGGCGAGCCTTTCCGTTCTTGAGCAACATGACGCCGTTCTGATTACTGGCTACGTATGCCTCCAGGGTATGTATGATTTCAGCGAGGTTTGGATTATTTTGCACGCTGGGAAAGTTTGTGACGTCGAACTGGATTCCAAGTTTACGAGAATTCCCTTGAGGGAAATCAAGTAGTTGAGGAGTTAATAACGCAAGATCGGCTCCAAGCTTTAGCTTGCCTCTTCCTACGCCGAGCTTGAGGAGGTGTTCGTACGACTCAGCTTCCCGGACTCCAATCTTTTCTGCTAGAAGTGAAACACCAAATGCTAGCATCTTCGATTTGTCGAGATGCCATGGCCCAGCTCCGATGCTGGTGGCGTAGAGTGTTTTGCCTCGCAATGCTCCAGACATGCCAGCACGGGTAATGATTTCGAGATAGGAAGCCCCGGGTTTTGCTCCTGACGTGTCACTCATGATGCCTCCTCCTCCCAGCACAACCACGTCGGAGCTCTCGAACATGCCTTGATAGCTTGGTTCATGCTTGATTCCGAGCCACTCGCAATTTTCTTCGCCGAGCTTGGGGACTACCACTTCGTAGCCCTGCGTTTGAAGATGGCGGGTAAGGATAGCTCCGACAAGGTCATCGCCGAAGTTGTGTGTGCGGTATGGCCCGACAACGAGCGCGCGCTTCTTTTCAGGTGTCATCGTTTTCGAGTTTATAGCATTCCGCCGACGGTTTGGAATCGTCGGTGGTTGCGTGACTGTAAACTGATTCGGTTGTGCTGTGCTTCTTCTTGAGACTGGAGGCTTTTAAAAGTGAGTGAACGTTCGTCTTCTGCGGTGCCCGAGGTCTCGGTGGTGCTGCCTGTATTTAACGACGAGTCTTGGATCGGTCAGGCGATCGAAAGTTGCCGTGTTCAGTCGCTGAGCAATATTGAAATCATTGTTGTCGATGACGCGTCTACGGATGGCACTGTTGAGGTTGTCGAGTCACTACGGGCGGCAGATTCACGTATTCGGCTCATCCGACAGGCCGAAAACGGATCGGCACTTAAGGCTCGTAGGGCGGGCATCCTGGCGGCCGCGTCTGACTATGTGATGTTTCTGGATGGTGACGACGAGCTTGCTCTGAACGCGTGTGAAGCTGCCCGTTCTCTCGCAGTGACCTCAGGCGCCGATGTAGTTGGGTTTGGTAGCTACGTGGTGTCAGCGGACGGTACCACCGGTAGCTCTTATGAAGCTTCAATGCAACCTCGGTATCGTGAACTTGATGGTGGTCAGATACTTGAGAAGCTGTTTCCCTTAGGACAGACGGCGCAAGGTCAGCTTTGGCGGTACCTCTTCTCGAGAGAGGTCTTGTTGAAAGCCTACGCGGGCCTAGAAAGTGACCTTGAACTACCGCGAATGAACGATCTGCCACTTGCGTTTCTTGCAATGATGCATGCGACGCGCTACGTGTCGATGCCAGATCGGCTATATCGATACTACTTCCGACGCGGTGCGAGCGGACATCAGGTCTCCGATTGGTCTGACTACATTTTCAATGCGAGCGCGCTTGATTCTGTCCAAGCAATTGGGCGAGCTGTTGACTCCGAACTGAGTGTTCGGCCGGATCGTAGTGATCTTCAGGAAGTTTATGGGTCCGTACGGCTTAGTGTCGTGGGGCGCGTTCTCGACTATGTCAGCGGGATTCGCGCTGGCTCGCTGCGCGACAGAGCATTTGCCGACTTGAAATCGCGAGTGGGGTTCCGTTCCGTCGCACTCGCATGCGCTGATTTCTGTCCAAAGGCTTTACCAGCTGTTGCATACTATTGCAGCCCAGCGGAGCTTCGTGTGCCTGCAGCTGGACATGTTGTGCTCCGGACAGGAAATTTGCGCACTGGCGGAGTCCAGGGTGTAGTAGTATCTCAGGCAGAATACTTGCGTCGTGCCGGATATAAAGTGACTATTTTGCTCGATAGCGACAGCGGTACTATCTATGAATTGCCTGATGGAGTTGACCTCAGCTACCTTCATGGAAGCACCATAGGGCAGAAAGTCGCTTACTTATTGGACTTTTGCCAGGTTAACGGCGTCGATGCCGTTATTGACCATCACGTATTTTACAATGACCGATGGCCCTATTTCTCAACGGCACTTTCTGCGATCAATGTACCAGTTGTCGGCTGGATTCATAATTTTGCCATGCGGCCTCTCCTTGACGAGGTCAGCCGGATTTCATTCATGTCCAGGTATTTGCAGACTCTTAGCAATGTAATAGTTCTCTCAGAGTCGGACGTTGCATTCTGGAAGCTTCGCGGAGTCGAGCGCGTTGCATATCTGCCCAACCCACCTTCGCCGTTGGCAGAGAAGCTCGCGGGGGCTGTTGATCCGCGAAGCGCTCCAACCGAAAAGCTTGAAATAGTCTGGTGGGGGCGTCTTCAGCAGAGGACTAAGCAGGTGCTTGATCTCGTCGATATCGGGGCAGAGCTGCGTCAGCTGGGGATAGACTTTGGTATCACCATCATTGGTCCAGATAGTTCGGATCTTACTGCAAAGCAAATCCAAAGAAGGAGTCGAAGCCTGGGTATAAGTGAGAACGTCGTTCTTACTGGACCACTACATGGTGATGACTTGGTAGATAGAGCTAAGAGTTCGCATGTTTTCGTAAGTACAAGTATTATTGAAGGTTACCCGCTGGCGTTGGTGGAGGCCCAGGCCATGGGACTTCCGATTGCGATGTATCAGCTCCCTTGGCTCGAGTTTATTAAGAATAATCAGGGGGTCATCTGTGTAGAGCAGGGTGACCGACCAGGGCTGGCGTCCGAGCTGGCAGACTTGCTTTCGAATAAGCAAAAGTATGTTTCTTTGTCGCAAGGGGCCGTGGCTGCCGTGCGCAACGAGGCCTCAGACAATCTCGCAGCCGTCTATGCTGATCTGTTAAGCGGAGAACTGGATGAAAGGTTTTCGCCAGAGCCAACTATCGCGTCGATGCGTCTGCTTCTGGATCAGAATTCCCGTTTCGTCGAGCGAATGGACCGAGTTCACAGACGGGAATTGAATCGCAAGTCCGCTGAGGTCGATAAGCAAAAGCGGGAATTTCGGGCCGTATCTCAGCGGGTATCTCGGCCGAGTGCACTCGTCCAGAAGCCTCCAATGATTCCCCGTGTAAAAAGCCTATTGCAGAGATTCTTGCCGGCGACTATGAGGCAAGCTGCTTACTATGCCCGACATGACTACTCTGCGATGCAAAAGAGGCATGAGCAGGTCGTGAATAATCAATTGGCGCTAAGTCATCAAATCAATCAGCTGCAAGCTGAGATAAAGTCCCGGAAGAAATGATTGTCTTATTGACGTTTGGGTGTGAATAGGGTAGCAGTTAGGCTATTTTCCTTCTTCGATTACAGTGTGTACGAATTTAGAAAATATAGTGGCCCTTATTTAGCCCGAAACTACGAACCTGGCCCTGTGATATAAGTTCGAGCTCACTGACTTCCCATGTGTGGTTGTGGGCACCGCGTATTTGTATAAAGTTGAAGCGATCGGCAGAGTATATTCGCGCGCCTGCGTTTGTCAGCCGTTGCTGTAGTTCAGTGTCTTCCCCATTGGTACGGTCAGCGAACGGATTGTCTTGTAGTAGTGATCTTTTTGCCATCATCGTTGGCCCCATTACGAGATTGGTGTAGCGGTGTTCGCGTTCCGGGAAGCGGCAGATGACCATGTCTTTGCTGCGAATGTGCATATAGTGGGCTTGTTTTCCGACGAGTTCCGAATTTGAATAGCGCAGAGCCGCGAGCTGGTCACCCAGGTAGTGCGCCCCGTAGACATCGTCGTCGTCCATCTTCGCAATCACTTCGCCGGAGGCAGCTTCGACGCCGCGATTGAGACAGACTCCCAACGGCTGCGCAGAGTCGACCTCGACGATCTGGAGATGCTCGACACCTGCTTCTGCCGCACGCGATCGCAGATCGGCAGGTGCCGCGAACCCGTGGGCGACCAACACGAGTTCCTTGTCCGCGTGCAGCTGTGCGGCATGGGTCTGCAGAACCTCGCCGAGGTGGTCGGGCCGATTCGTCGACACCACCGCTGAGATGGACGTGGGGTATGGCTGCACATAATCCAGTCCGAGCGAATCCATCACTGTCATTGCCCGGTGCGTGTAGGTGTGCTCGGCCCAAATGCGCCGTTGGGCCAGGTGAACGGTGCGGTCTCTCAGTTCAGGGCTGCGCACATAGGCGCGCAGAGTCCATTCTGCTTCCTCCCGAGTGTTGGGCTGGGGAACCTCGTCCGTGGGGAAGAACTCTCGAGTCGCCGCACTCGGAGTTGTGACGACCGGGGTGCCGGCGGCACTGATCTCGAAGATCCTGCGGGCGCACATGCTCGGAGAGTCGGTGACGGAGTTGACGTTGAGGAAGACCTTGAAATGTTTGTAGGCGGTGAGCAGATTGCGGTACGGGAGCGACCCGACCACCCGCCCGGCCAGGTTGCCTGGGAACTGATAGCGCTCATCGTTGCCGAGGAAGCGGGAGAAGATCTCGAGTCCGTACTGCATCTTCGGCGATACGGCGTCAGCGGCTCCGAGCAGCAGGTCCATCTGCGTCCTGCGCTCCGGATACTTGTGGGCGAAGTACATGCCGGCGAAGGCGATGTCTCTGGCCGCGGCGTTCCGCGCAGGACGCGAAGGGTTGTGGACCGCAGGCTGTGCTGCGAAGGGCAGGGCTGCGACTCTGTCATGGCCCAGTCTGGAGCGATATTCGGGGATCAACCTGACATCGCTGGTGAAGACGACGTCGCACATCTGTGCCAGGGGCAGGAAATCCTCGAAGTGCGGGGGATCCTCTTTGTTCCAGAAGACGGTCGGAATGCCCCGGCGACGGCACTCGCCGAGCAGGTCGGTGATCTCTGGACTCGGACCCGACGGGCTAGTGAGCTTGAACTTCCACTGGCCGTCGTTTCCGCTCCAGGCGGATTCGATGAAGACGAAGTCGAGGCCATCGAGTTCGGTCGACCACTGTGTCGGCGACAGTGGTCGGATAGCCCACTCATAGCCAAAGCTCTCCGTCGAGAACTCGTCAAGGACGACCCCGACCGACAGCTGATCGAAGACCGGAGTGCGGTGAACCATCGGCAGGGGAGGGAACAGGTCCGCGAGCACCTCCGCTGACAGGCTTCCCGTGGCGACCTCGGCGGAGGCTTCTGCGGTTCCTTGGACCAACGAACGTCGACGTCGCCACTTCGCGACTTGGCTGATTCCGCCGTTGCGCAGATGCCACACAGCGGTCCTCAGAGTGCGAAATGGTGTTCGGGGCACGGATCGAGTCCTCTCAGAAGTGGACAGGCAGTGGGCGGCGAAGTGCGGCAGTTCAATTGCAATTGACCTTGTGGCAGACCAGGTTCGAAGGCGACGACCTGGAGCTACTTCACCTGTATATTGCAACCAATTCTTAATGCTCGCAGTGTTTGTTCTGACTGGAACCTGTTAGCTCCAATAGTACAATCGGGAAGTCGAATGAGGCTCGGTTCGTCTCAACGAGACGGACGTCACAGGAATGAGATTCCCTGAGCCTGACCAGTGCACATCGGACGAAAAGAGGACAGTGGGAAGCAACACAGGGCCCATTCCCTCACGGACCCCAATGAGACGGCACGGCAGAGCCATGGCGCTGTCACTCATCGATGGTCTCGTCTTCGCGTTCCTCGTCGTATCGATGACACTCGTGAGGTACGACTTCCATGCATCTCTCGTCAACGTGCCGGGAATGCTCGTCTGTTCGGCGGTCGGCCTGATCGTCTTCCTTATCGGCGGGCCCCTGGCGATCTACCGCGGTCGCTACCGACGTGGTTCGACCGATCAGTTCGCCGCAATCGTGGGAACGGTTGCTCTGGGTGTCGGCATCATGTGGGTTGCCGAATTTGCCTTCGCCAGTCGACTGCTCATCCCGACCAGCGTCCCCATTACGGCGGGAGCGCTCATGGTCGTGGTCAAGAGCCTCGAGAACTGGATTCGTCGCAACTTGAGGCAACGCAGCCTCACCACGTCCGGTGCATCCCGGCCCACAATCGTCGTCGGCGCGGGAAACCAGGGCATGCTCGCCCTCGATATGATCGCTCAGGACACGCACAACGAATTCGTCGCTGTCGGCATCCTCGACGACGACCCTGCCAAGCGTCATCTGCGCTACAACGGAATCCGCGTACTCGGACCGATTGCCGACATCGCCACCCATGTCGATCGCACCGGAGCCGGGGCCGTCATCATTGCGATCGCTGACCTGCCGCCCGAAGAGCTCTCCCGTATCGCGTCGAATCTCGAATCCCGGCCGGTCGAGATCAAGATCATGCCGAAACTCTCGGACTCCGCGTTGGCACGTCCCGAGCCGGACGCCCATGACGTCGCCGACCTGCGTCACCGCAGCTTCCGCGATGTCAGCCTCGAAGACCTCATCGGACGCAAACCGATCTCGACGAATATCGACGACATCGCCTCGGCGATCACCGGCAAGGTCGTCCTCGTCACCGGTGCAGGCGGCTCCATCGGCTCACAGCTGTGCCGTCAGGTCGCCCGGTTCGATCCGGCCCGACTCATCATGACCGACCGGGACGAATCCGGCCTGCACGCCACTGAGCTCGGCCTCGAGGGCTCAGCCCTTCTGACCAGTGATGACCTCGTCCTCGGAGACCTGCGAGATCCGGCATTCATCGATTCCCTCGTCGCTGAGGCGAAGCCGGACATCATCTTCCACGCCGCAGCTCTCAAACACCTGACTTTCCTTGAGCGCTTCCCGGAACAGGCGGTGCGCACGAACATCGGAGCCAGCCTCGACCTGCTCAACGCGGCCGTGGCTCACGACGTCGATTCCTTCGTCCACATCTCCACCGACAAAGCCGCCGGTGCGACCTCAGTGCTGGGGCGGACGAAGTTCTCCATCGAACGGGCGATCGCCTCTGTGGCCGCGGCAACCGGACGACGTTATATGTCGGTGCGGTTCGGTAATGTACTCGGATCCCGGGGGTCCGTACTCGAGACCTTTGTGGCACAGGTGGCGGCCGGCGACCCCGTCACAGTCACCGATCCCGAGGTCACCCGATACTTCATGACCGCCGATGAGGCCTGTGAACTCGTCCTTCAAGCCGCAGCGATCGGTGGCCCCGGAGAGACCTTGGTCCTCGACATGGGCGAACCGATCCGCATCGCCGCCCTCGCCAAGAGAGTGATCGCACTGTCAGGTCGCAGTGATGCGCAGATCGTCTACACGGGCCTGCGCCCGGGGGAGAAGCTGACTGAAGCCCTTCTGTCGCCCGGAGAGGTCGACAGCCGCCCCAACCATCCGCTGATCACTCAGGTGCCGATCGCTCCGATCGATCTGGAGAAACTCGGTGCCCTGGTCGCCGAATCACGTGACCCACAGGTTTTCACTCACAGGTCGGGCCTCGAAGAGCACCTGACGCGTCTCCTCGACTCAGAGACGGCACCGGCCACCGGTGACGCGACAGAGGCCATCGAGCCGGCAGCGACAACGTCAAGAGCCCCCGAGCCAGACGCAGACCCCCATGACACCGGAGTCGGCCTCTGATGGCTCTGCAGTCGCTGGTGATCCTGGTTGTGGCCGCGGTGGTCACGGTTCTCAGCGCCCTCATCGCCTTTCCGCTGCTGCGTCGAGCGGGGGTCGTCGATGTCCCTTCTCATCGCTCCTCGCATACGCTGTCGACCGTACGCGGCGGGGGAATCGCCATCGGCTGCGGCATCACCGTGGCGACGGTTCTCGCCATGGTGTGGACGGTCAGCGAAGACGGTGTCTTCGGCCTCGGCGGGATCCTCCTTCCGGTCGGTTTCCTGGTCCTGACCTGGTGCTATTCGGCCATCGGAATGAGCGACGATCTCGACTCCCTGCGCCCCGCCGGGCGGCTGATCGGACAGGTGATCCTGGCTCTGCTGTTCAGCGCGATCATCGCCATGTTCTCAACACAGGGAATCGCTCACGTCATCGCCTTCGCGGTCATCGGCGTGACCACTGTCAACGCCGTGAACTTCGTCGACGGACTCAACGGCTATGTCACCGAGTGGACCATCGTCACTGCCGGATGGTTCGCCTTCGTCAGCTCCTGGGTAGGAGAGAACGACATTGCACTGCTTGCTCTGGCGCTGGCCGGCGCTGCTGTCGGGTTTCTCCCGTTCAACCTCGGTCGGGCCAAGGCGTTCCTCGGAGACACGGGAAGCTACGGGATCGGAGCGGCCGTATTCGCTCTCGCGGTCTGGCTGTTCGTCCAAGGCGTCCCGATCGTCGTTATCATCGCACCGATGATCTTCGTCTTCTTCGACGTCGGACTCACTTTGGTCCTACGGCTCTTCCGGGGAGAGAATATTCTCTTGCCTCATCGTGAACATATCTACCAGCGGATCCAGCAGGCGGGCTGGCCACACAGTTCTGTTTCGCTCTTCCACGCCGCATTGAGCGTCCTCTCCTGCACCATGGCCGTCCCGACTCTCATCAGCGGAAACACGGCGACAACCTACCCGGCCCATGTGTTCTGGGTCGGGCTGCTCGCCCTCTATGCGCTGCTGCCGCTGTGGCTGCGGCGACGGGCGCTGAAGGAGGCGATGACCGCATGAGAATCGTTCTGCTCAGCCACTATTACTATCCCGAAGTCGGTGCACCGCAGCGACGGTGGCGGATCCTCGTCGACCACCTGCGCGCTGCCGGTCACGATGTCATCACGGTGGCGCCGCATCCCCATTACCCATATTCCGACCGCAACGGGTTCTTCGGATCGAAGGTCGGGCGGGGGCGTCGTCGAGTCGACGTGCGCCTCGGCGGCACATGGGACACCGGCGTCGACGGTGAGCGGATCCTTCGCGTGCCGTACCTGCACAGTGGATCGTCGATGGCTCGTCAGCTGCTCGATCAGACGGTATCGGCGACGGGTGCGATGTCGGCTGTCATTGACCGGCTGCGGGGCAGAATGCGTCCCGACGTCATCGTCTCCACGACTCCGGCACTGCCGTTTCTGCTGGCGGGCGACACCCTGTCGCGACTGCTGCGAGTGCCGCATGTCGCTGAAGTGCGCGATGCGTGGCCGGACCTCATTTCGGAAATGAACTTGGTGACGGGAGCGGTCGGGCGATATCTTCCCGTGACGCTGACACGCGGCCTCGAGCATCGACTTCTGCCGGACCTGCTCACTCGTGCCCAACGGCATGCGGCGGTCGTCGTCGTCACTACTGAAGGTTTCAAACGTCGCCTGGAACAGCGTGGAGTGACCGCCGAGGTCGTTCGCAGCGGAGTCTCACCGGCGGAGTTGGAAGGCGCGTCCGGCCTGACCGCCACGGGTGCGATCCCCGTTGTCCCTGTCCCAGATGAGACGGGCACCGCCGGCGACGTCGTCAAGGGCACGACTTCTGCCGATCGCCGAGGGCTCAACCTGCTGTACGTGGGCACTGTCGGTCGATCCCAGGATCTCAGCACCGCGGTTCGCGCCTTGGCCCGCACTGAAGGTGTGCGACTGCGCATCGTCGGTGGCGGCGTCGATACCGGCGAGCTCAAAACCACAGCCGCGGCGTATGGGGTGCCGGTCGAATTCCATCCCCAGATCGCAGGCGCCGAACTCGCTGCCCACTGGGAATGGGCAGATGCCGGATTGGTCAGCCTCAGCTCCCTCGATTCCTATCAATGCACAGTCCCGTCGAAGCTCTATTCGTTGATGGCCCGTCGAATTCCTGTCCTCGGCGTCGTCGCCGGTGAGGCCGCCGACATCATCACGCAGACCGCGGCGGGAGAAGTCGCGGTTCCCGGTGATGTCGATTCCGTAGCCGCGGCGATGTCGAGGATGAGAGAACGAGTCGAAGCCGGTGAGGAGTTCGGATCGAATCCGCCTGGAGATCAGAACCCGCGCGACTGGGTGATTCGACATGCTTCGGCAGCCGCAATGGGACGCACTTACGAACGCGTCCTCGAGCAGGTGGTGTCGTGAATCTGCGCTTCCTCGCCCGGCAGCTGACGAACGTCGTTGTGACGACTGTTGGACACATCAACGACGACCGCGTGTTCTTCGGCATGCAGCTGGCACGTCGCCTGCCGGGCCCTGCCTCGCGTTTCGTCGGACACGCGCTCGGACGCCTGCCGGGCGACGCCAGTCGGGCGGCATCTGCGTGGCTGCTCGGTCAAGAGACGATGGCGAAGTCATTGGTCTCAGGTTCTCCCTCGCCGTCACGCCTTCTCGGCGAGATCGCACTCAATCTGGGACTCCTCGACGAAGCCGAATCGATCGCCGCGGCTGTTCCCGGCGCCTGCGCACTGAGCTCACGTATCGAGTGGACCAAGGGACACATCGACGAAGCCATCGCAATTCTGCCCGACGGCGCACGCCGGACACGACTGATCGATGAACGACAGTGTCTGCAGCCTCAATGGTGGCCCGAGATTTCGAGCCATATCACGGCTCGTCGGATACGCGGCAATGCGGATCATGACCGAAGTCAGCAGCCGACGGCGCTGCATGTGCTGACTAATTCCTTGCCGCATACCCGCTCCGGCTATGCTTACCGCTCACATGCCATCCTCACCACTCTGTCGGAGGCGGGCAATCAAGCGGCTGCGATCACGCGGCCGTCGTATCCCGTGACCATCGGACGACTGAGCCAGGGGCCGGTCGAGGTCGTCGACGGTGTCGAGTACATCCGTGATGTGCCGTTGAGACCCCGTCCCACGCCATCCGAACGGCTGAGCGAGCAGGCGAATCGCATCGCTGGAGAAGCGCACCAACGTGGTGCTCAGGTCCTTCACACGACAACGCACTACGTCAACGGCTTGGCTGTTGGAGCGGCGGCGGCTGCAGCGGACCTGCCGTGGGTCTACGAAGTCCGCGGTGTCCTGGAAGAGACATGGGCGGCTGCCGGCGGCAGCCCGGAAGAGCGTTCTGCGCGCAGGGACAGTCAGCGCTTCGCGCTCATGCGGGCCAAGGAGATCGAAGTCGCATCGGCTGCCGACGCCGTCATCACCCTGGGTGAGACGATGCGTGAGCACCTGATCGTTGGAGGAGTGCCGGCAGAAACCATCACACTCATTCCGAATTCGGTCTCCGAAGCCGTCGTCGATGCCGATGTCAGCCGCACTCCGGCCGAGGTGAGAAATAGCCTCGGCCTGCCCGGCGACGGGGTCTGGGTCGGAACGGCGGCGTCGATCGTCGGCTATGAGGGTCTCGACGACCTCGTCGACGCCGTCATCCTGGCCCGGGGCCAAGGCACTGACCTACGTCTCCTCATCGCCGGCGCCGGTGTCGCTCTGCCGGAACTACGGGAACGTGCAGCGCCTCTGGGGGAGAACGCGGTTTTCACCGGACGGGTCTCTCAAGCCCAGGCAATTGAGTACCAACTCGCCCTTGATGCGATCGTCGTGCCGCGTAAGGACGAACCGGTCTGTCGTCTGGTCACTCCGATTAAGCCGATAGAAGCGATGGGTCTTGCGCGGCCAGTTGTCATCTCCGACCTTCCGGCACTGCGTGAACTGGTTCCGGACAGCGCGGGTTTGTGGACACCGCCGGAGAGCCCGCAGAAACTCGCGGAACTGTTGTCCGAGCTCGCCTCTGATGACCCAGCCAGGGCAAGAATCGGGGACAATGGACGAGCACACGTTCTTGCAACGCTCAGGTGGAAGGAAATCGGACGACGATATGGGCAGGTCTATTCTCAAATCGTGGGGAGTGATGCGCGATGAGTGAGACGAAGAACCCCCTTGGGCTGAGTTCGATCCCGTCCGTGTCGAGCGAGGGCCTCGTCCCCGTTGGTCGACGGACGAGCCTGAGCAGCTACCTCGCCGCCTTGTGGAACCGCCGGCATTTCATCATTGCCGAGTCTCGAGCCAAGATGTCGAGCTCGACGCGGAAGAACTTACTCGGATACGGCTGGCTGTTCCTCAATCCCCTGCTGTCAGTGCTCGCTTACTGGTTCGTCTTCGGATTCATCCTGCAGACCTCACGTGGAATCGACAATTTCGTCGGATTCCTCGTTATCGGGGTGTTCGTCTTCGGCTATACAGGCAAGTGCATGACCGGTGGAACCGGGTCGATTCGCTCTGGTGCGTCGATGATCAAGGGATTCCAATTCCCGCGTGCCGCGCTTCCGATCTCCACGGTAGTTCGCAATTTCCTTGACTTCATGCCGACTTTGCTCGTCATGGTCATCGTGCTGGCGGTCGTGCCCCCGCTTGAAGTGATCACCTGGCGTGTCATCCTCGTCATCCCGGTCATTGTTCTGCAGACAATCTTCAACGTCGGTCTCGCCTGCTTCCTTGCGCGCCTTGGTCACAAGATCCCCGATCTCACGAATTTCATGTCGATAGTCAGCCGATTCTGGCTCTACGGATCGGGAGTGTTCTTCTCCATCGAAGACCGATTGGGAAATCATCCGGCGCTCTTGGAGGCAATGCAGTACAACCCGATGCACGCCTATCTGACACTTGTGCGCAATTCACTGCTCTACGGAGTGGATACGGATCCGAAGATGTGGATCGTCGGCACAGTCTGGGCGTTCGGACTCCTCATCGTCGGCTTCCTGTTCTTCTGGAGAGGGGAGGAGAACTATGGTCGACTCTGAAATCCAGGAACCCAATATCATCGCGGAGAACGTCCAAGTCCGGTACACGGTCAATACCAACGATCCGAGCCAACGGGCTACGGGGCTGCGTCGACTTTCCAACGCAGTCGCCGGACGCGCAGGCCAGACGACTGTCCGCGCTTTGAGAGGAGTGAACTTCGTCGCGCGCGAGGGGGAGATGGTCGGTATCGTCGGAGCTAATGGCTCAGGCAAGTCGACGTTCCTCCGCAATGTCGCTGGCGTCGAGCAGCCCGACAGAGGCCGTATCCTGGTTCGTTACCAACCCCTCCTGCTCGGCGTCAGTGCGGCGCTCCAGCCAGCTTTGTCCGGCAGTGAGAATGTGCGCCTTGGGTGCCTTGCGATGGGGCTCTCGCCCGAAGAAGCCGAAGATGCCTTTGACTACGTGGTCGAGCTGTCAGCATTGGGAGCTGCGATTCACCGACCTATGGGCACGTATTCGTCGGGGATGGGCGCTAGGTTGCGCTTCGCCATCGCTTTGGCGGCTCGGCCGAAGATCATGCTCATCGACGAAGCCCTCTCGACAGGTGACGCAACCTTCGCCGAGAGAAGCGAACGTGCGATGGACGAACTCCTTGCCGAGGCAGGAACGGTTCTGCTCGTCAACCATGCCGCCAAAGTGATTCAGGAGTTGTGCACGCGCGCAGTGTGGATGCACCGAGGAGAGATCCTCATGAACGGCCCTGCCGAGGCTGTCGCCGAGAAATACCGCTGGTGGGCGTGGAATGTTGCCAAGGGCAAGGAAGATATCGCCGACAAACTCCTCGCCGATGTGATGAGCAACGCCGTCAAAGAGGAGATCAACATCCTCGAACCCGAGCTCATCAAAAATCCCATCCCGCGACATGCAGCGCGCCCGTCTAAGAAGAAGGCCGCTCGGGCCCGCCATGTGAAGCGCCAGGACACGGTCGAAGTAGTCGAAGAGACTCCGACCCCGATGTTGGCCGCCGCTGATGAACAGGTATGGCCGGAATCCTTCGATACCCAGATGCCGAAGGCCAAGTTCCCGGCTCTACCCAAGCCTGCATCGCAAGCAGTGAGCGCCCCTCGAATCTCCGATGCCCCGCCACTACGGATGAGCCCAAGTAAGAAGCGCGTGGTCTTGCGGGCCGCGAATCCTGACGATCGTGCGTCAGAAATTGCTGCCGCAGATGACTTCACCCGCCGTAGACTCGCATCGCGCGCACGCAAGATCGCGGATGAACGATACGAGGAGCGGCAGCGCTTGCGACAGGAAGACGAAGCATCTGTTGTGCACCAGGATTCGCGCCGATGAAGGTCGCGATCTTCGGTTCATGTGTGAGCCGTGATTCTGTGGAGTTCATGCCTGAAGCCGAAGTTGTGGCCTATGTGGCTCGGCACTCTGTGACGAGTTTGGAATCTCCGCACGGGGCAGATGGAATCGATCTGAGTGAACTGACCTCCGCTTTTCAGGAGCGAATGGTCACTAACGATCTCCATGGTTCAGGTCTCGAACGGATCGTTCACACCGCGAGCGACCTCGATGCCGTTCTCCTCGACTTGGTCGACGAACGACGGGGGTTCTGGGAGTTTCCTGACGGTACGACCATGACGAATTCGATCGAAGTCGAATCCTGTGGTGCTGCCCGCGAAGCACGTCGGGGCGGTGCGCGACTCATTGAATTCGGAGATGAAGAACACTTCGGTCGATGGAAGTCTGGCTTTATCCGCCTTGTTGGTGGGCTCAAGAGCACTGGGTTGTGGGAGAAGACAATTCTCCTCGACATCGAGTGGGCTGGAGCCGTTGACGGCGCCCAGCACCCGCAAAGCGACAGCCTGGCGAAGCTGGGTCGCAACTGGCGTCGGCTACAACGGGCTAGCCGCGAGGCTAACCGCAGACTGACGCGTGGGCAAGGGATTGCCGAAGCATTGACTAGCCTGCGAAACGTCAGACCTACAGAAGCAGAAGAATATGCGGATAGGGCCGTCGCTGCCAATGCAGACTATGTCCGGTACCGCAGATTCGCTCAGTCTATGGTGAAGTCAACAGTCACAAGGGCCAGCAGCCAAGTCCGGATCAACCGAGATCACAAATGGGGGCCTCAGCCGTTCCACTACCGGGATGAGGATTACAGGTCGATCGTGCAAAGCGTCCGCGACCTGGTGGAAAAGTGGGGCGCGTCGTCGACTACCGCCGAGTGAAACGGCGAATGCGAGACTGCACGTCTCAATACCCCAGAGAAACGAGGTAGCGGAAGAAGTCTGCGAGCTCGTTGTCGGCCAGAGCGTTCGTGAGTGCCGGCACCGCTTCGGGGTCGAAGTCGATGATGACTGTGCCGTCGTCTTCGCGACGTGAGTTCGTGGGCACGGTGACCACCGCGATGTCGTCCGTCTGCAGGGTGCGGAGGCCGTTGGCGATCTTGGCGAGCTCACTCGTGGTCAGCTCGGCGTTGTGCTGAATCCCTGAAGCGAAATGTGCGAGCACCGCCGCGCCTTTGTTCGGATCTTTGACCAGCCCACCTGACTTGAGTGTTTGAACGAGCGCACGCACGACAGCACGCTGATTGCGGGTTCGCGTCTGTCCGGCATCATCGACCGGGTCTGCCGCGGTGAAGATTGCCGATGTCGCCCCGTCGAGGTTGTTTGTCCCCTCGACGAAATCGGTGCCGCCGGCGCTGAACGCTGCACGGCTGTAGACCTGCAGGCCGCCGAGCTCGTCGATGACGCGACCGAGCGCGTCTGCACCCAGTTGCGCGATGTGATCGATGCGGATGCCGAGGAACTCCTCGACCATGGCGACGACGACCGGCCATCCGCCTTCGTCGGCGATCGCGCCGAACGTCTGACCTGCCTCGATCTGAGTGGAGGGATTGAGCACGAGCACGGCCGCAAAGTCGCCGGCGTCGGGAACATGGATGACAGCGAAAGTGTCACCTTGGCTCGATGACTGCGGAGCCGCCTCGGCGAGGTTTCCGGGATTCGTCACCCGAAGTATCAGGGTACGGGAGTCGTCCGCGGTGGGACGGACGTCTGCGGGCGGGAAGGCAGCTTCGGCGGGAATGGTCTTCGATGCGTCATCGAATTCGGCGCGGGCGGAGTTGAGGTCCTTGAGAGAACCGATGGCGGAAACCATCTTCGTCAGTTTGGCCATGGCAGTCCTACTTCCTCTGTCCGGTCATTTGGTGCTGGTCTCAATAGTAGCCGCGGGTGAGATCGGCTCGTGTACCGGTCTCACCCGCGGGATACGCAGAGCGGGAGGAGCTTTCAGCGCTCTCCACCGTGCCAACTGCAAGTCCCTTGGCCGGACGAATTGGAAACGGTGCCATCGTTGCACTGAGTTGGTCCGCCAGAGTTCCCCTCATACTCGTTGTACGGATCCAGGTATGGGTAGTCGGGGCCGGAACTGCCGTACTCGGGTGCTTCGTCCTCGAACGCGTCTGAACTGTCATACGGGTCGGGAGCGTCTGGCACCGTTGGATCTGACCTGTCGGACTCCGGCGGTGTATCGAAATCGTACCGAGTGATGAACAGCTGATTGTCGTAGTAGTCCGAGAAGTCCGCAGCCGACAAATTGGTGGGTCCGATGGCATTGACCGTTTCCAGAAAAGCCAAAGAGATCAGCTGTGCTTCCGAGCCGTACCTTTCGAAGTTCGTGCCGTAATCGTCGACTCCGCACCAGTACGAACCGATCACCAGAAAGACGAAGGACTCGAGCAGAAGGCCGGATCGCGGATCCTCGGCGAGGATCTCGGCGGATTCCGGACCATAGACACGAGTGCTGCCCGCTTCAGAATAGGAGTCACATTCCTTCTCTGCGAGCGACAGCCACTCATCAGGTTCCACGTCGATTCCATAGCGAAAGGCGAGCACTTCGCCGTAGTAGATGAGCTGTTCGTCCTCCGCCGAGTATGGGTCCAGATCCTCAGACACCGCCTCGGGCGCTGGTTCGTCAACGGCTGCCGGATTGACCTCCTCGATGGGGTCAGCGGAGGATCCGGTCGAATCACCGGTCTGCGGTGGCTTCTCGACTGTAGAGCAACCCGAAAGGGCGACGAGGGCAAAAACTAAGACCAGCGCGACAAAGGCGCGTCTTATATTCACTTGCCACAGCAAGGACCTCAACAGAGGTGAGCGATGCTTCACGGGACCCCGATTCGATTCTGACCGAAGCAGACGACTAATCGTAACTGGTTACTCGTGAGCGAGAATGCCTCTGGCCGGGGTGGAGGGCAACGGTTATCAATTCGTTGGAATGTGAGTGACTGCGTTGCCGGTAATGCGCTCATTCAACACATAAAACAACTTGACCGAGCAGCTCATAGCTACTCGGTCGAGTTCATTTGGTTTCAGCGGAGGCCGAAGATCTTTCCGAATGCGCTTCCGGACGACTGACCGTCCGACTTCTTGGTCTCGGGAGCCTTGTCCGCTGGCTTGTCAGCGGAAGGTTCGGCGGGCTTGACCGGCGGCGGGGGAGGGAACTCTGAGCCGGCGGACTCTGCCTTCGGGGCCACTGATGCTGCGCTCTCCGGGGCCTTCGGCGCGGGAGGAGCCGTCTCGGTCTCGTCGGCTGCCGGGGTCGGGGTCACCGACTCCGGAGCTTCGGGGACCGGCTGAGGGGCTTCCGGTGCGGGAGCCGACTCGGCGGCTTCTGGCTTCGGAGCGTCCGGCGCCTCAGGTGCTTCCGGTGTCTCCTGGACCGGGGCGTCAGCGGAGTTCTCCGGGGCTTTGGTCACGGGCGCTGTGGTCTGCGGGGCTGCGGAGCCAGCTTCGGGGGCGGAGGTCGCCTCGGTGGAAGGTGCCGGTGCCTCGGTGGAGGCCTCGTTCTCAACCGCGGTCTCGGACGAATCGGCGGGGGCCGCCTCGGCGAGGTTCTTGATGAGGGAGAGCTCGAACTCGAGCGTGATCTTGTCGCTGACGAGCACGCCACCGGAATCGAGCTTCGCATTCCAGGTCACGCCCCAGTCCTTGCGGTCGATGCGACGGGAACCTTCGAGGCCCGCGCGCAGGTTGCCGAAGGGATCGGTCTCGACGCCGATGAGCTCGAGCGGGATGGACACGGTCTTCGTCATGTCACGGATCGTCAGATCACCGGTGACGATATAGGAGCCTTCGTCCACCTCGTCGATGGCCGAGGAGACGAAGCGGATCTCCGGGTAGGCGTCCACGTCGAAGAAGTCCGCCGAACGCAGGTGCTCGTCGCGACCCTCGCTGCGGGTGTCGACGCTGGCGGTCTGGATGATGACCTCGGCCTTTGAATCGGCGAGGTCGTCGGCGATGTCGGCGGAACCGGACACATCATTGAACGCTCCGCGCACACGCGACACCATGGCGTGGGTGGGGTGACAACGGCGTCGCGGAATGAGTCGTGTCAGCGGTCGACGTTGCCGGTGACGACACCGACCAAGGTCAACGCCATGGCAATGGCCAAAGCGATCGCTGATGCGATGAAAGCAACGGCGATGTGCTCGCTCAGGGCCGCCGCGACGATGGCCGGTCCCACGATCTGACCGATGCTGTACCAGGACGTCAGCTTCGCCGAGGCGTTCGTGACACCCATCTGTGTGCCGATGCCGATCGTCATCATGACCACCCCTATGAAGGTGAAGCCGAAGAGGGCAGCGGCGATGATCAGCACGAACGGAGTGGAGCCGAAGACCGCGAGCAGGGCGCCGAAGACCTGGAGGCAGTAGCAGAGCGTCAACGCCTTGACCGTGCCGATGCGGGCCGCGACGGCCGACCACGTCAGGGGAGACGCTGCCGTGGCGATCCCGGCGATGAGCCACGTCGAGGCGGCCGCCGTCGCTCCGAAGACGGGACCGGCGAGCACGACGAGGTAGGTGCCGATGATGATGTAGCCGCCGCCTTGGAAGAAGTAGCCGGTGGAGAGGAGGGCCATGGCTCGGCGACGGTTGGCCTCGAAGGGAGTGGGCGTATCGGTGGATTCGTCGGTGGTGGTCGGTTCAGCCGCCTCGGCCGGGGTGTGCTGGGGGATCCGGGCGGGGATCGGCCAGGTCCAGGCGAGTACGGAGAAGATCGCGGATACGGCCGCGCAGATGAGCCACAGCTGCCGCCAATCGGCGATGCTGCCGGCGGCGAGCACGATGGCTCCGGAGACGAGGATGCCGAAGCCGACTCCGCCGTAGGAGATGCCGCCGTCGCGCGGTTTTCGGGAGTTCGAGGGAATCCGTTGGGTCACGCAGACGAAGATCAGCCCCGAGGCGATGCCGGCGATCGTGCGGATGCCGCCCTGCCAGATGAGGTTCGGGGTCAGAGCGACCGCGGCGAGACCCACCGTGGAGACGATGAGGCTGAGCCGGTAGACGAAGCGATTGGGTTCGACCCAACCTTGAGCGATGACGAGGGTGCCGATGAAGTAGCCGACGTAGTTCAGCGTCGCGATCCATGCGCCGGGAGCCGAACTCCAGTACAGGGCCGCGACCATGAGCGGCAGTGCCGGGGTGTAGAAGAACCGGCCCATGCCCATCGCCACCGACAGGCCCAAGGCCCCGCGGACGGGTGTGAGAGAGGGAGCGGCAGTGCTGTCGGGCACGATGTGTCCTCTCTTCGGGCGGTGCTTCGGGCGGATGTTCGGGTGGCGGTGTCTCCGACCCTACGATGCCATGAGAACGGGGCGGCCGCCTCGGCGGGAGGGGATGCGGACGTTCTCTGTGTGTCGGTGGGGTGGGGAGGTTTGGGATTGTGACTGTGGAAGTTGTTGTATCCGGGCGGACAGGGCAAAGTTATTTCCGTGAACATCAGGAGGAGTATTCAGGGCGGAGTGCTGGCGCTCGCCCTCGTGTTGTCGGGATGCTCGTGGTTCGATCCTGATGGTTCATCGCCGAGCTCGGACCCGAGCCCGACTCCGACCGAATTCGAGCAGTCGAAGGTCGACGCGTCGGGGGCACCTGCCGATGTCACTGTCACTGCTGACAAGACCGGGCCCAGTTTCAGGGCCGACAACATCGGGGTCTCATTCGAAGCCACCGATTTGGCAGACCCCCGACTCGATCCGGCGAATTCCAACCTCGATGAGCAGCTGAAGTCGCTCGGGTCGCCGGCGCTCCGGTTCGGCGGCAATGCCCTCGACCGGAGGACGTTCTGGACGTCGAAGGGAGAGAAGCCGAAGCACGGCGAGAAAGTCACCGTCACCCCCGATGACCTCAAGAGGCTGAAGAAGCTCGTCGATGTCACCGGTTCCACCGTCACCCTCGGCGTCCCACTGGGCACCTACGATCCGGAACGCGGAGCGGACATGGCCGCGCACACGATCGACATCCTCGGCGATTCCCTCATCGGTCTGGGGATCGGCAACGAACCGAACGGATACACCGTCGACGATGTTCCCGGTGGTGCGGTCCGCGGTGACGATTGGAACGAGGACAAATACGTCAAGCAGCTCGAAGCGTATGCCAAGGCCATCCATGCGAAACGGCCCGAGGCGCCGATCATCGGTCCCGATGTCTACGACGGGGCATGGATGACGGCCTTCCTGGATTCTGGTGTGAAGAAGAAGACCGCGCTCGCACAGCATTGGTACCAGCTCTACGACTGCGATTCTTCCTCGGTGCCTGGGCGGGGGCCACAGGCGCCGAACCTCATCGAGCCCATTGCGAAGGAGGCGGCGAAGAAGAACCTCGGCATCGGTAAATCCAAGGCCGACGACGCCGGGCTGCCGCTGTGGCTCGAGGAGACCGGGCCGACGAGCTGCCCGGGCACGAACGACACCTCATTGACGAACGCCTCGGCGCTGTGGGCCGCCGACTACACGTTGTATGCGGCGACCCTGGGCGTCGAACGCATGGCCATGCACTCGATGCTCGGAGCCTGCAACGGGGGAGCCCCGATGTCCCTCGTCTGCGACCCGGCCGACCACGGGGACCGGTCGAATGAGTTTCAGGTGAGGCCGAACATGCTCGGGCTCAGGTTGCTGGTGCCGAGTGTCGGCGGGGAGTTCACACGCACTGCTGTCGATGCGGGCGGGAACATGAGTGCCTACACGGTTTCGAAGGACGGCGGGCGCACCCTGGTCACGACGGTGATCAACGCGAACGACGCGGCTTCGGTGGGTGGGAATCCAGTGACGCTGTCGATGCCTTCGGGGTTCGGTGTGTCGACGGCGTCGCAGGTGTATGGGGCGTCGAATGATGTGAAGAGTGCTACGCAGGTGGTGCCTGCTAATCCGTTGCCGGATGAGGTTCCTTTTAGTGGGGAGGGGGCATCGGAGTCGGGTGGGCCGTCGGCTGGTGGTTCACCGTCGGGCGGGGCGAGTTCGTCGGCTGCGCCGAGCGGCGGCATGGGCGACGACGGGAAGCTGCGGATCGACCTTGCCGGGAGCTCGGTGACGGTGTTTATTATGCGCAAGGGGTGAGGGTCTGGAACTTCCGGCTGTTGATGTCCTATGTTGTTATGCCGTGTGATGCCGTAGCGTAATTCGCATGAGCACCGCAAAGTTTGATCACATAGAGCGTTTAGAAGCTGCTCTGAAACAACGGGGCAATCCGGTGAGCGCGGATACCTTCATGGACGTCCTCCGGGAGATCAACGACTTGGAGGGTGCGTCGAAAGGCATCCGAATCGATTCTGCGGAATCATAGTCCAGACGAAGAACTCGCTTAAATCGTGATCGACGTTGTCGGGCATTTCGCGAGGTCGGCGGAAGCAGCCAAGTTTCGACGCGTCTGTCTGGTTGAGGGAGGCGCGGGCCGGGGCTGGATGCTCTGGGCTCAAATTGTGATCCACGGCTCTTTAGTTGACCTGCACGAGTTGGCGTGTGACACTTGTGACACATGGAGGCGGTCCGCGTAGGGCTCGAGCCTCGAAGTGAACCATTAATGAATCAAACACTATCCTGGCGGAGAATATGTCTACCTTGACTGTCCCGTCCTCGGCGACTCCCGAGGAAACACTTGCAAAGATTGATGCTTTCGCCAGTTCGTTGTCTGACGGGATTGCTCGCGAGGCGCTCGAGGAGTTTGCCGGGACACTTCGTTCTGGCCGCGACATTGTTCTGGCCTCTTCCGGTGACACTGTCACTACCTCGACCGCTGCAAAGATTCTTGGCGTTAGCCGGGCACACCTATACAAGGTTTTGGACGCGGGTGCCATCCCTTATGTTGTTGTGGGGAAGCGCGATAGGCGCATCTCGATGGCGGATCTGACTTCGTATGTTGAGAAGACTGAAGCTGTACGTAGGGATGCGGCGCGTTCGGTTGCTAAGCGGCAGGAAAATCGTGCGTTCGCATTGGACGAGATGGAGTGACCCGGGTCCGACGTGTCAGGGGCTGACGCTACTATGAACCGGTGGACTATATACGTCGTGTGACAATTCGGTGCCTCTGTGAAGATCTCAATGAGGGCTGGGACGATGTTGCTCAGCAGCGGAGTTTCCAGACCCTTCGGGATCTATTGGAGGCGGGCAAGAGCGACAGCGAAATTGCACGTTCGCTGGAATCGGTGCCCACTGTAAGTAAGGCAGATCATCCACTCGTGCGTAGTTTCAGTGCAGCCTTTGAAGCGGGCGGGAGCGGTGTGCGTCGTGAGAGCATTAGCGGACTGACAGACCCCTATTGGTGGAAGCAGAAAGTTTCTCGTTGGCGAGGCGCTGCTACTGATGCCGAAACTGTTGGCGACGGCGAAGTATGGCTTTGCGCAGGCGGGTTACGGTCGGTAGGCGACGATCGAGACTTCTACAAAACGTTCACACACCAGGTTTCGGTAAATGGTTCGAGCAAGTTTCTGCCTAGCGAGTCCGATCGCAAACTCCAGGCGATTGAGGAGAAGATTTCACGCAAAGAAGCATGGAATCGGCAGGTGCAACTCTCCGCGCTTGTCTGCCTAGATCGTGCCTATAGCCAAGAGTCCGCCGTTTCGTTTCACGTACCAGGGCCCTCACCTACCCCGGTGGAAGAACCGCTGATGCACTTGGAGTTTGCGGTCTCGAAAGAGACCATTGACGGTGAGGAATTAGCCGAGCTTCTACTAAGCGTCTCATCGCAGGACACGTCTAAACCATATTTGGCAGAGGACGCACTCGGATCGATTCGAGAGATCGTGGAACCCGTTGTTGAGAGATGGCGATTGCTGCCTGGCCCGGGCGGAATGCTGATTTGGTCGACGATTCTGAGTGCGGACCTGATTGCCACGGCCAAGGGAGCGGTCGAGCTTGGGGAGCTGCCGGAGGGTGTATCAAAGTCTGGTTTCCGCTTTGCGGTACGCGCGCACTATGCAAAGGCTCATTCGCTAGTTGACGCCACAGTTGAAGGAGATCCTGTAAGAGGTCTATGCGGGACATGGTTCGTTCCAACTGCAGACCCGTCTGGGCGGGATATTTGTCCGATCTGCGCGGGTAGATATGAAGAATTGGATTCGGGTGGGCTAAGCCCGGGGCAGTAGTAGTTGTGGAGGTCGGAGCCGCAGATGCTGGCAACCGCCAGACGCAGCATTTCCGGGGAGGGCCGCCCGCCAGAAAGGTTATGCGGTGTGATTTAGTGGTTCTCCGGCAGAATGACGGCTATGCTGATCCCGCCCCTGAACCGGTCGGCAGGCATCCGCGGCTCGGGACTGAGCAGTGAGGGACCGGCACGTGGCCGGCGTGGCACGTCTCATTCAACAAGGAGGCTGACCCATGACAACATCGACAACGTCTCAGCCCTACAGCGGTGTTCCGTTCGACAACGCATCCGTGGCCGGACGCCTGGCAGAGCTACCTGCAACTGCCGACGCCGAAGCGCTGACCGTTTCCACTGACCAGGGGGAATTCGCCGCTTTCCGGGCAACGCCTGCGCACCCGAATCCTGATCTCGGTGACGCGGTCCTTATGCACGGGTGGCCTGAATTCGCATCGTGCTGGGAGAAAACAGCGGCGCTGCTCCTCGAGCAGGGTATGGGAGTGTTCGCCTATGACCAGCGAGGATATTCGCCGGGAGTACGCCCGGACTCGGTGGGGGAGTACGCAATCGCGCGCCTGGTCGCCGACCTCGACGAAGTCTCCCGCACGGCGGGACTCGAACGCTTCCACCTCGTCGGCCATGACTGGGGTGGACTCGTCGCGTGGCCCTTTGCCGCGAACCACCCACAGCGTCTGCACACCTGCACGATCGTGTCGACGCCGCACCCCAGAGCGCTGGGCAAACAGCTGAAGACGGACGACGATCAGTACGAACGCATGGGCTATATGCGGTCGATCCAAGATCACCCGGAGGGAGTGGCCCGAACATTGCTGCGCGATGACGGAAAGAAGCTGGTCGAACTCTACGGCGGCGCCGTCCCCGATGATCTCGCAGCCTCCTATGTTGCGCGATTCAGTGAGCCCGGGGCTTTTCTGTCCGTGCTCAAGTACTACCAGGCGATGGATGGCCGCGATCGGACGCCGAGCACTCCCATCACGGTGCCCACGAGTTTCATCTGGGGCAGCGAGGACATCGCATTCTCCCGAACCACTGCAGAGCTCAGCGCTCGCTACGTCGAAGGGCCTTTTAGCTTTGTCCCTCTCGAGGGCGCGTCTCACTGGCTCCCCGAATCACACCCGAACGACATCGCTTCCACGGTCATCAACCAGGCACGGGAACACGCGGAGGATCAGTAGCGTGCAGAGGCACGCACTACCCCATTGCGTGGTGTCTTATCCAACAAGCGTTGGCCCAGGGATTGGGCCAACGCTTGTAACCTGACTTGCACAGGTGACCGGTGATTTCACGGTGTCGTGGAATGTTTGTGCTGGTAAGGGAGTTATCACTCGCGCTTTTGGGTAACTAAATTCGACACTAAAATGGGTCCATGAGCCCATTCGTGCGTAAGGTCCCCACAGCGTCCGGGGCCACCGCAGTGCAGATCGCTGACAAAACAGGTGGACGCTACCGCATCGTCGAGCACCTCGGTTCTGCCCACACCCCCGAGGAACTCGCAGCACTCATGGCTCTTGGCCGCGACAAACTCTACCCCGGCCAAGGAATCCTCGACTTCGACCACACCGACAAACCAGCCACAGCACCCGCGGTCGTGAAGTCGAGTCGGTCGCAAGTCATCGTCGATACGATCCGCGCCGCCTACCAACGGTTAGGGTTCGACACTGTTGATGACGAAGCCTTCTTCCAACTCGTCCTCGCCCGCCTGATCGAACCCACCTCGAAATCCGATAGCGTGAGAGTCCTTTCCGAGCTCGGTGTTGATGTCGTTCACCGCAACACGTTCCTGACCTGCCTCAAACGCGCCCGCGACCACAACTATCGCGACCAGATCGCAGCGAAGTGTTTCGACTACTCAGTGGCTACGACCGGGATCAGTCTGTTGCTCTACGACGTCACCACCTTATATTTTGAGGCTGAAAAGGAAGACAGTCTGCGAAAGGTCGGATACTCCAAAGAACGCCGAGTCGATCCACAGATCGTTGTCGGACTCCTCGTTGATCGAACAGGGTTCCCGTTAGAGATCGGGTGCTTCGAAGGCAACAAAGCAGAGACCCACACGATCATTCCCGTGATCAAACGCTTCCAAGACCGCCACCAAGTATCGGACATGGTCGTGGCTGCCGATGCCGGAATGCTCTCGTCGAAGAATTTGACTGAACTCGATGACGCAGGCCTGCGGTTCATTGTTGGTTCCAGGCAGGTCAAGGCCCCGCACGACCTGGCAACGTTTTTCGCCTGGAACGGCGAGTGGGCCGATGACCAGACCGTCATCGATACGATCACTCCTCGTGGCCAGAAACGACTTGCCCCACACCGAACACAAACGAGGTCGGAACCCGTCTGGGACGCGGAGTCGTTTCCGGATGCGTGGCGGGCGGTGTGGCAGTACCGACGCAAGAGAGCGATGCGTGACGAACAGACTCTGAATCTGCAGCGCAACCGAGCTATCAGCATCATCGAGGGAGACTCGCAACCGAAATCAGCGAGGTTCGTCAAAACCAAGGGAGCGGAGAAGGTCTTCGACGAGAAGGCCTATGACCGGGCGATGAAGCTCTCCGGGTTCAAGGGATACGTCACCAATATTCCAAAGACCATCATGCCGGCAAGGGAGGTCATCGGCAGCTATCACGACCTCTGGCATGTCGAACAGTCGTTTCGGATGTCGAAAACAGATCTGAACGCACGGCCGATGTTTCACCGGACCCGGGACGCGATCGAGGCTCATCTGACGGTCGTGTTCACTGCTTTGGGTGTGGCGAGGTTTATGCAAGACGCGTCAGGGGTGTCGTTGAAGAATGGACTGTGTCAAGTTGTTTCGACAGGAGAACACTATTTCCTCAAGCAGCCCGGTCGGCTGCCGATGATTCCGTCTCGGTGCGATCGAAGAACGACTCCATCGCCCGGGCAGGGATCTCATAGCCCAACGCCGAGTGACGCCTCTTCCGGTTGTAGAACACCTCGATATACTCCGCGACCGCCAGCCGTGCCCTTGCGCGAGTAGCGAATCGCTGACGATGGAACATCTCATTCTTCAACGAAGCGAAAAACGCCTCCGCGACCGCGTTGTCCCAACACACCCCAGTCCTGCCCACTGACAAGCGAACCTGCATCAATCGTGCGACTTCCGCATACTCCGCAGAGGTGTACTGGCTGCCTCGATCCGAATGCGCTATTGCGCCCTCGGCAACGTATCCGCCCTGGTAGGCGACCTTAAGAGCATCGATGATCAGACTCGTGCGCATATGCTTCGCCGTCGCCCACCCCACCACCATCCGGGTCGTGAGATCGATGACCGTGGCCAGGAACAACCACCCCTCACCCGTCTTCAGATAAGTGATGTCGCTGACCAGATGCGTCGTGGGTACCGGCGGGTTGAACTCCCGCCGCACCAGATCCGCCCTGTCCTGGGCATCGGCGGCAGGGATCGTGGTTCGCTTCGTTGCCCGGGGTTGGACACCCGCGATCCCGAGCTCGCGCATGATCGCAGCGACCAACCCCAGCGAAACGGTGATCCCTTCGGCTGCGAGATCCTTGTGGATCCGGCGAATGCCGTAGACCTTGTTCGACGCCAACCACAGGGCGTAGACCCGGTCGGCGACGATCTGGCGGCGACCACGCCTGGACTCAGGGTCCGGTTCGGTGTCCTGCCGGTTCTTCCACGCATAGTAGCCGGTGCGCTCAATTCCCAGAATCTGGGTCATCAAGGTGACGGGGAAGGCGCCTTCTTCGGTGTGGATCAGCTCGTACTTCGCGCTCACGGCTGTTCCTTCGCGAAGAAGGCCGCGGCTTTTTTCAAGAACGCGTTCTCCTGCTTCAAACGAGCGATTTCCTTGGCCATCTCGGCCGGGTCATCACTGTTGGCGTCGGGAGCGCGTCGAGCTGATCCGGAGCCGGTTCCTTCAGTGCCAGTGGCCTTCGCGACCCACCGGCCCAGCGTCGACTCGTTGATGTCGAGGTCGCGGGCGACTTCGGCTCGGGACTTCCCGAGGTCGGTGACCATCGCGACGGCGTCGGCCTTGAACTCCGAGGTGAACTCTCTGCGGGGCCGCCGCGGGGATTGGTTGGTAGTCATGTGCAGCAGTTTCCTTTCATCGGGTTCTGCTGTCTACTCAAATCATGACACCCCAGAAGATCATCTCGACGTTGCGTCCGTTGCGGGAGTTCACTGGCGTCATTGGTGATCAGGAGATCACGTTCGCCCCGGATATCCCGCCGGCGGCGAGGGAACTCCTCGACGCGCTACCGACTGGCCAATCACCTTGACTCCGCCAGGGTAACTAAACCTGTGCAACTCAGGTGGGCCAACGCTTGTAAGGCTCCGAAACCGATCAACTACGAAAGGGCATGCGCGACGGTAGAGCACGGCCGTCTCGGCGAGGGGAGACGAAACACCACGGGTGCCGGCATCCTCATGATGAGGACGACGGCACCCGTGGTGGTGTGACTCGGGATGGCTCGAAAGGTCAGTTCCCGATCGTGGCCTTCGCCTGGTTGTCGGCGGCCACGGTGGTCTGCGGTTCGGGCAGGGCCGCGTCCGCCTCGGGGGCATTCGTCGGCGCACCATGGACATCAGGCTCGAGCGAGAGCTCGTCGAACGGGTCCTGACCGGACAGGGTGGCACGGGCCTGGTCGATGTCGATCTCGTGGGTCCACTTGCCGATGAGCAGGGTGGCCACGGCGTTGCCGGTGAAGTTCGTCAGGGCACGGCACTCGGACATGAACTTGTCGATGCCGACGATGACGCCCATGCCGTCGAGGAGTTCGGGGCGGTGTGACTGCAGGCCCGCGGCCAGCGTTGCCAGTCCCGCACCGGAGACTCCGGCGGCACCCTTCGAAGCGATGATCATGAACACCAGCAGCGAGATCTGCTCGCCCAGGCTCATCGGCATGCCCATCGCAGTGGAGACGAACAGCGAGGCCATGGTCAGGTAGATGGCGGTGCCGTCGAGGTTGAACGAATACCCGGTGGGCACGGTGATGCCCACGACGGGCTTCGAGACTCCCGCATGCTCCATCTTCGCGATCAGACGCGGCAGAGCCGACTCCGAGGACGAGGTGGAGAAGATGAGCAGGAATTCCCTGGCCAGGTACTTCAGCAGCAGGAAGATGTTGAGGCCGGTGACGATCTTGAGGATGGAGCCCAGGACGATGACGATGAACAGAGCGCAGGTGAGGTAGAAGGCTCCCATGAGGGTCGCCATCGCACCGATTGCGGCCCAGCCGGTCTTGCCGACGACTGCGGCGATGGCACCGAAGGCGCCGACGGGGGCGGCCCACATGATCATCATCATGAGCTTGAAGACGACGGCCTGGATGTGGCCGATGCCCTTAAGCACTGGTTCGCCGGCCTTGCCCATGGACTGCAGGGCGAATCCGACGAGGAGGGCCAGCACCAGGGTCGGAAGGACCGCGATGTCACCGGGGATGAGGCTCATGAGGAAGTCAACGGTGCCGTTGGATTCCCCACCGGCAGCAGCCTCGTAGGGTTCGAGCTTGAGGCCCGTGCCGGGGTGGATGAGGTTGCCGACGACGAGGCCGATGACCAGGGCGAAGGTGGCCATGATGAGGAAGTAGATGAGCGCCAGACCGCCGACCTTGCCGACGGTGGCCGCCCGCGCCACCGAACCGACGCCGAGGACGATGGTGCAGAAGATGACCGGGGCGATGATCATCTTGATGAGTGCCACGAATGCTGTGCCCAAGGGCTTGAGCGCGATGCCGGCTTCGGGGGCGATGAGCCCGATGGCGGCGCCGGCGATGACCGCGACGATGACCATGATGTAGAGCCAGTGTGTCCGGTCCTTCTTCCGCTGCGGTGCACCCGATTCGGGGGTGCTCGCAGCGGCGGCGATCTCCTTGTCGAAGGAGCCGCTTTCCTGGTGTGGCGACGTTGCCATGATTCCTCCATCTGCTTCTTCGCAACCGCACCCGCCAGCGGGCGTGATTGCACGCGACTGCTGGCCGCGGTGGTGATGTACGCGACAACTCTGTCAGCGGATGTGACCGGTGTCTCGGTTGCGTTCATAGTGTTCACGCAAGGAGTGACGCGAGCACCGAGGCGGCGAGCAGGCGGGGAGGATCAGGTGTGCGGCGTGTCTTTCTGCGGCTTTTCGACGTGGGCAGGCGCGTCCGCCTGTTCGAGGGTCTTGCGGGCGATCGGACAGGTGATGATGAGCTTGAGCCGTCTGCCTTTGACGTCTTCGACGGCCCTGCGCATGAGTTCCCGGCGGTGGCGATCGGCCTGTGTGGATTCGATGGCTTCGCAGTAGATGAACATGACCTCGTTGGCGTCACGCTCGAGCTTGTAGTGGAGTGCGGCGACGAGCTGACCGGGAAGGTAGAGGTCGTACTTCGAGGACTCCTGGTTGTTGAGCAGTGTGTACATTCGCGGCTCCTTGAATGCGAGGGTCGATGGGTTCCGCGTAGGTGTGCGGTGACGTGGAGTGGGCGCGCTCACCAGTCGGGCTTCATCGGCACCGAGGCGGCAGCGGTGGTGGGCAGGTCGGCGAGGAAGGTCTCCGCCCAGTCGCGCGCGTCGTGTGCGGCGACAATGTCTGCCATCGCATCGATGTGGGCGTGGGTCCCCTCGGCGGCGATCTCGGCGGCCCGACGGATCGCGTCTTTGAGTCCCGTCCGGTCGTAGGGGTTGACGATCACGGCTTGGCTCAGCTCGTCGGCGGCGCCGGCGAACTCGGACAGCACGAGGGCACCGGCCCGACCGCGGCGGGCAGTGACGAATTCCTTGGCGACGAGGTTCATTCCGTCTCGCAGTGAGGTCACGAGCAGCACATCGGCGGCCAGGTGCAGTGCCACGGCGATGTCGGTCGAATAGGAGCGATGCGAGTAGTCGATGACATTCCGGCCGAGGGTGGAGAACCGGCCGTTGATGCGCCCCACCGTGTGTTCGACCTCGTCGCGCAGCTCCCGGTAGGCAGGGACGCCTTCTCTCGAAGGCACGGCGACTTGGACGAGGCACGTCGTCGCCGGATCGACGAGGCCGTCATTGAGCAGCTCCTCGAAGGCGAGCAGCCGGTGGAGGATCCCCTTCGAGTAGTCGAGCCGATCGACGCCGAGCATGAGCACATCGGGGTCGCCGAGATCCTTGCGGATGCGCCGAGCGGCCGCCTGCGCCGACGGGGACTGCGCGGCAGCCCGGATCTTGTCGACGTCGATCGACGTCGGATAGGAGCCGATGTGCTTATCCATCTGCTCGGGGTCTGTGCCCAGGAGTCGATGCAGGCCACGGCGGAAGTTGAAGGCATCGTCTTCGCGTTGGAAGCCGATGACATCGGCACCGAGGATGCCGTTGAGGATCTCGTCCCGCCATGGCAACTGTGCCAGCTGCTCAACGGGCGGGAAGGGAATGTAGTCGAAGAATCCGATGCGGACGTCGGGACGCTGGGCGCGGATCATCTCGGGCACGAGCTGCAGGTGGTAGTCGTGGACCCACACCGTGGCATCAGGAGCTGCGGCATCGACGACGGCCTGCGCGAATCGGGCATTGACGTCCCGATACGCTCGCCACCACGAGCGATGGATCTGAGGAGCGACGAAGAGGCCGTGGTGCAGAGGCCAGAGGGTGGCGCTGCAGAAGCCCTCGTGATAACGACGATGCTCGTCGACGCTCAGCGGAATCGGGATGAGCCGCATGTCGTCGAAATCGAACGGTGTGCCGTCACCGTCATGCGATCCGGTCCAGCCGATCCACGCGCCACGGTGGTCGCGGACGACGGGCGCCACGGCTGAACTCAAACCGCCGAGGGAGAACTCCCATGTCCCGTCATTGCGATCCACGGGGAGGCGATCGGCCACCACGATGAAGGAGTGCTTTTCGGAATCCGGCATCTCTACTCCTCTGTAGTGGTCGAACGGGCGCGTGGCGGCTTGTCGGCCAGCCGTGTTTACGCTGTAATCAAATTAGCAGAGAGATTTACGGGCACGCAATGTCGATGGTCGCCGACCGCCTCGCTGACCTCGACGTCGACCGCGTGCTCGACAGTGTCATCTCTGCGGTGGATCGGGATGGGTGGGTTCGGGGTCTGAATGGTGCGGTGGTAGCTTAGGGCCTCGTGCAGTGTTTACAGTGTAATCAGATTCAAAGAACTTCTCTCGACGTGACTTCTCATCCGAGTAGACTGGTCGTGCAAACCGTCCGGTCTGCGTCATCTCCAGCAGGGGAAGGAAGGTGCACGTGGTTCAGCAGCGACTCGATCGTGCCCAGGTCGTCGAGTCGGCGATCGCCTTCGTCGACGCCTGCGGTCTCGATGAACTCACGATGCGTCGCCTCGGAACTGCCTTGGACGTAGAGGCGATGGCGCTGTATCGGCACGTCTCCGGGCGTGCGGACCTGCTCGAAGCGATGGTCGATGAGCTCATCGACGGACTCTTCGATGACGAACTCATGACAGAGGACTCCCAGTCCTGGGAGGAGTACCTGCAGCGGGTCGCCAATGCCACGCGCAACCTGGCCTGCGCGCATCCGCGGATCTTCCCGCTCATCGCGACGCAGCCGCCGGAGGCTCCCTGGCTCCGTCCTCCTCTGCGCAGCGTGCGCTGGGTCGAGGACTTCCTGTCGTCGCTGTTGCGCTTCGGCTTCTCCGATGCGCAGGCCGTGGCCGCCTACAAAGCCTTCACCAGCTTCCTCGTCGGAGCCCTGCTGCTCCAGGTCGCGTCGACGGCCCCCGAGGTCCTGGGGGAGGAGGGCGAAAGCCATTCCACGGATCTTGCCGAACACCCGACTGTGCAGCGTCTGCAGAACCTGCTCATGGAAGACCACGCCCAGCGCGAGTTCGACGACGCCCTCGACGATCTCATCGAACGGATCCGCATCAGTACGCAGAGCTGAGGCTGTGGCGCCTTCGGACCCTCACGGATAGTCTGGGCTCAGCGACAATCCCACAACGAAGGAGCAGGTTATGAAACTCAGCACAGCACTTCTGCGCGCGGTTCCCGGCGCTTTCATCCTCAACTCGGGCATCGGCAAGCTCGGCATGGATGAAGAAACCGCCGCGGGCCTCCAGCAGATGGCCGCCAACGGTGTGCCGATGGTCGAGAACCTCACCGCGTCCCAGTTCGGGAAGTTCCTCAGCTACGGCGAGGTCGCGGTCGGATCCGCTCTGCTGCTTCCCTTCGTGCCCACCCGCATCGCCGGTGCTGCGCTGACGACCTTCGCCGCCGGCCTGGTCGCGAACTATTTCTCCATCGACTCGATGACCGAGGACGACGGAATCCGCCCGTCCGAGGACGGCATCCCCGTGGCCAAGGACACCTGGCTGGCCGCGATCGGACTGGCTCTCCTGATCTCCGGCGGCAAGAAGAAGTGACGGTCGGGCGGAATCGGGATCGATTCCGCCCCCGTGGCGGCCCTCTGGCCCGGCGGCTCTTCCTCGTCCAACTCGTCCTCATCATCCTCGTCTGCACCGCCCTGTCGGTGACCAGCTATGTGACGACCATGGGCAATATCCGCCAGGCCACCGCCGAACGGGTGCTCAGCATCGCCGAGACCCTCGCACACGACCCGTTCGTGAACACGGCGGTGACCGGCGACGATCCTTCGGCACAACTGCAGCCCTACGCACTGACCGTGATCGACACCGCCGAGGTCGACTTCATCACGATCATGGATCGCGACGGCACCCGTTACACCCACCCGGACCCTGCTCAGCTGGGCAGGCACTACCTCGGATCCACCGACCGGGCCCGGGCCGGTCACAGCCAGACCGAGGAGTACGTGGGCACGCTCGGCGCCTCGGTGCGAGCGATCGTGCCCATCGAGGACGCCGACGGCGAGGTCACCGCAATGGTCGCCGTCGGCGTGACCCTTGAGACCCTGTCCGTGGCGCAGGCGGCGTCGCTGCCGCAGATCATCATCGTCGCGCTCGCCGCGATCGCTCTCGGCGGACTCGGCTCCTGGCTGCTCAGCCGCTATCTGCGCGACGTGACGCTCGGCTACGGTCCCGAGGAGCTCAGGCGGCTCTTCGCGTTCTACGATTCGGCCCTGCATTCGCTGCGTGAGGGGCTCATCCTCGCCGATGACTCCGGTCGCCTCGTCCTCTACAACGACGAGGCCGCCGCCCTGCTCGGCCTGCCCGAGCCGGATGAGTCCACCCCCATCGCCCTCGCCGAGGTGGCCCTGCCCGAATCCGTGCGCGACCTGCTGTCGAGCGGTCGAGTCGCCGTCGACGAAATCCACCTGACCGAGGACCGAGTCCTCGTCATCAGCCAGAAGACGGCGAGTCAGCCGCGCAGCAGCGGCACCTCCCAGGCTGCGCGCGGTCGCGGCAGACGCAGGGGGCACAGCAGACGCAGGGGAAGCAGGGGCCGCGGGGCCGGGCGCGGCGGCACGGTGGCGACCCTGCGCGATCGCACCGACATCCAGGAGCTCACCGGGGAGCTGGCGACGATGACGACCCTGTCCGAGGCGCTGCGGGCGCAGACGCACGAACATGCGAACCGGCTGCACACCGTCTCGACTCTCATCGAACTTGGCCGCGCCCAGGAAGCACTCGACTTCGCAGTCAAGGACGAACAGGCATCCCAACGCCTCACCGACTCCTTCGTCGGTGCGCTCGACGAACCCTTCATCACCGCGCTGATGATCGGCAAGGCCGCCCAGGCTCACGAACGCGGCATCGAACTCACCGTCACCGCCACCGGCGAACTGCCGCCCGGGCGCCTCGACGCCCGCGACCTCGTCACCGTCGCCGGCAACCTCCTCGACAACGCCTTCGACGCGGCCGCGGACTCCGAGGAGAAGCACGTGTGGGCCGACTTCGTCGCCGCCGACGGGGAACTCATCATCACCATCGCCGACTCCGGCGACGGCGTCGCCGCGGAGGACATCGACGCGCTCTTCCACCTCGGCGCCTCGGGCAAACCCCACAGCGGGGGAGTGGGGCAGCACGGATTCGGACTCGTCCTGGTGCGGCAGGCGGTGCGCCGCCTCGGCGGGGACCTCGATGTCGAATCCGATGGCGGTGCGATCTTCACGGTTACACTCCCACTGGGGGCAGGTGCCGATGGGGAAGGAGCCGACGATGGACAGTGACGCCGTGGAGGCGGGAGCGCAGCTGCAGGTCCTCATCGTCGAGGACGATCCCACCACCGCCGAGGCGCACGCCGACTTCGTGCGCCGCATCCCCGGTTTCGCCGTCGCCGGCATCAGCTTGAGCGGCCGGGATGCGCTCACGACATTCGATGACCTCGCCGAGGCGGGCCGTGCCGTCGACATCGTGCTGCTCGACATGAACCTCACGGACTCGCACGGACTCGAGATCGCCGGGCGGTTGAACTCCCGCGGCCGCGATGTCGACATCATCGCGATCACCGCGGTGCGGCATCTGCAGGTGATCCGCTCGGCGATCGCAACGGGCATCACACAGTACCTCATCAAACCCTTCAGCTTCGCCGCGTTCAGGGAGAAGCTGGAGAACGCACGGGAGTTCCGCCGCGGGCTCACGGGGTCGGGGTCATTGGCGACTCAGGCCTCGGTCGACAATGCGCTGTCGGCTCTGCGTTCGGTCTCGGCCACACGCCTGCCCAAGGGGCTGATCGCCGAAACCCTCGACACGGTCTCGGCCGAAGTGCGCAAGTCCGCGGTTCCCGTCTCGGCCACCGAGGTCGGACAAGCGCTCGATCTCTCACGCGTGACCGTCCGCCGCTACCTCGAACATCTCGTCGCGACGAAGCAGGCGATCAAGCAGCCCCGCCACGGAACACCGGGCCGACCGGAGTACGAATACCGGTGGCTGTGAGCGAGCGAAGGAATCGCTTCCTTCGCCCGCTTTGCAGATCACGCACTGTTCGGCGCGCGTGAGAGGCCGCGGCTGTGAACCGCCTCAGTCGTTGAGGTGTTCGATCGCGTAGTCGGCTTCCGAGCTGGTGAATTGTTCGCCATACTCGCTCGTGAGCTGGTCGTGGATGGCGTTGGGTGACATCGCCATGTCGTCCTGGTAGCTCCGGGCCTTCTCGAGGGCGTTCTGGTTCCAGTCGGCTTCGACGTTGTCGATGGCATACTGGGCTGCCTCGTCTGAGAAGTCTTCGCCGTATTCGCTCGTCAGCTGATCGTAGATGCCCTGCTTGCTCATGTGCATCATGTCCGAGTAGGTCTCGGCCTTGGTCAGAGCGGACGAGTACTCGGCGGGCACGCTCGAGTCGTCCTCTTCCGCGGCCGGCTCTTCAGCGGGCTCTTCCTCCGCGGGCTCATCGGCAGGTTCCTCTTCGGCGGCCGGCTCGGCCTCGGCGGGTTCTTCGGCAGGTTCCTCGGCAGGTTCCTCGGCCGGTTCGGCCACGGGCGCTTCGTCGGCGGCTTCTTCTGCTTCGGAGACGATCGACGAATCGTCGGTCTGTGGTGTGGGGGCAGTGGCAGCGGCTATTCCGCCGAAGATGAGCCCCAGGACGAAGAAGATGCACGTGATGATCCAGGCGGTTTTCTTGTGCTGGTCATAGCCTTGCAGCGGCAGTCCCTGCTTGTCCTTCCGGGCGCCGACCAGGGTGATGATCAGGTCGATGAGGGACCATAAGCCCAAACCGCCGAAGGTGATGAGCTTGAGAATTCCGGTTCCGATCTTCCCGAGATAGAAGCGATCGGCACCGAGTCCGCCGAGCAGCCACGACAGCAACCATGTAGCGAGAAACGATTTCTGCCCGACAGTGGGCTGGTTGTGTCCGTATGAGGGCTGGGCAGGGTTCCACTGGCTCGGGTAGTTCATCGGCGCTGGAGGCTGCTGGGTCATTATCACTTCCGGATTCTTGAAGAGGGGTGTTCCACCAATCAATTATAGGTTAAAATTTCAACTGAAAACGTCAGATGTTGTCTCGGTTGTGTAACGATCGAACTCTGCCATAATCTGAGAACGCACGCCCCTGACCATCCCCGCAGCTCCCCGGCTGCATGCCTCGGCTCTGGCCGAGATGAGAGAAGAGATCCCCATCTGTGAAAGCTGAACCCGCGAAACGACCCGAGAACCCGGAAGCGCCGGCCTCAAGGCGGCCCTCGGCGTTCGAGGCGCAATTCGGTCCCCGCGCCGCCTCGGCGGCGGAATTCGCTGCAGCCATCGAGGTCGGCGAGTCCCTGACCGACGCCGAAGTCGACCGGCTGCGCCACTCGACCGGCGGTCGGATCCGAATCGCCGGCGCCATTCTCAGAGGCCGCAGCGATGCCGGTCTCCCGGCAGCCGACACCGACCCGGACCGCACCTTCGCCATGCTCGGCCCCGAGTTCACACCCACCCCGGCCGGACCGTCGCGCGAATCCGGGGCCCTGTACCTGCTCGCCCTGTTCTCAAGGGCCCCGCAGATCACGACGAGCATGATCGACCTGGTCCATTCGGCCTTCGCCTCCGCCGAGGTGGAAACGACGGCTGCCCCCGCGGACCTCACCTCACTGCTGACTGCAGAGGGCCTGCTCACCGTGTCCACCGGCACCGATGAGGTGTTCGCCGTCCCCGCTGTCATCCGCGCCCTCATGCGCCGAGTCACCGAAGTCGATGCGGATCTGGCCGAGAAGAGCCCCCGACAGGCCCTCAGCGCGGCAGTGGCCGATGCGGTCGGCCGGCAGCGTTCGGAGAGTCGGGCCGGACTCGGTGAAATCCTCGACCTCGTCGTCGAGACCAGAGACTGGCGTGCCCTCGAACGAGGGTGGACGCGGCGTTCGGTCAACGTCTTCGTCGACGTTCCCGGCGCCATCGAGGCCCTCCTCGGCGTCCCCGAAGATGTGCTGGCCGGCAACCCCATCCTCACCCTGGCCCGCAGCGCGGCACGCCGCATCGACTCGACCCGTCTGCGGCTCGGCACCGATGACATGGCCCAGCTGCTGGCTGCGACCGACTTCGACAGCATCGTGCTGCCCGAAATGGCCGGTCGGCTGTCCGCCGATCCTGCGGATGCGCTCACCGCGAACGAGGTGAGCGTGCTGACGATGCTCGAAGCGCGCTCGCATCGGCTGAACCGCGAGAGCAAAGCAGCACTGGACGTGATCGACCTCGGGCGGCAGCGCCTGCGCCGGATCGCTGCGCAAGCACCCGAGCCGACGCTCATGCTGCAGGCCGAACTCGACCTCGAACACGGACGGAACCTGGTCGCAGCCGGGCGTTTTCCCGAAGCGATGAGGGTGCTCGAACAGGTCGTCCGGTTCGCCGAGATCTACACACCGAACTCGCCCCACCCCCTGCTCTCCGGACTGGTGGTCACGGCTCTGGCCGGAATGGGCCACGGCCACGGGGTGGACATGGATCGCAGGCTCGCGCAGGCGCGGGTCAACGCTCGTCGGTTCGGGATGGATTCGCTTCCCGATGAACACACCGCCCTCTGCGTCGAGATGATGCGCAGCCTCGACCGGATAGACGTCGACGCTGCCGTGCGCTGCATACCCGCGCTCGAGGCGGCACGGCCGACCCAGTATCTCGGTCCGGTCCCCGACCTCGTCCACAGCCTGAGCTATGTGTACCTCGACTACGCCTCGATCGCGGCGAAGCTGTTGGCCGAGAGCGAGGAGGTCGGGTTCTCGCCGCAGGCCGGGGTTTCCAATGCGCGCTTCTCCGGCATGGTCAACATCCTCGGTCTCGTCCTGGTGGCCGCGGGGGACACGAAGGGCCTGCAGGACCTCGGCGATCACATGGGCCCGGAGAGTCCCGGATACTCGATCATCAAGGCGCGCCTGGCCCTGGCCTTCGGTCAGCACGACCGGCTGTGGACCACCACCGGGCAGATACTCGATGGCGATCAGGGACCCCGGATCAAGAGCTGTGCGATGGCGCTGCGCGTGGAGATGCTCCACCACGAAGGCCGCGCGGCCGAAGCATTCGAGGCCTTCGGCCACATGCTCGACTACTGTGCGATCACCTCCTCGGCGCTCGCCGTCGCCCAACTGTCGAAGGCCGCCCGAGAGGCGCTCATCTCCGCAACGGCCGAATGCACGAGATGGCGCGTCCTGGCCAGATCCTTCTGCGCCGAGGAGGTGACGGCGGCCGAACTGCAGAGACGGTTGCGTGAACTTCCCGAGACGGTGCCCGTGCCACCTGACTTCCAGACCGACCTCACCTCGGCCGAGATGTCGCTGCTCTTCGCCATCGACTCCCCGAAGTCCGTGGCACAGATCGCCAGGGACTTCGGAGTCGTGCCCGGAACACTGAAGAACCGGCTGTCGGCGTTGTACCGGAAGCTCGGGGTGCGCAGCCGGGCCGAGGCTGTTGCTTACGCTCACCGGAACCAGCGGGGGTAGGGCTCCTCAGAGAAGGCTCAGTGACAGTGTTCCCACCAGCCGAAGTAGTGGCAGTGGGATCCCCCGTCACCGTCTTCGCCCACGGTATCCGAGGCGTCGGAAGAACCTGCGTCGGCGGAATCGTCCGAGTCGGACGGGGTGCCTGCGTCGGCGGAATCGTCCGAGTCGCTGGAACCATCCGAGGCGGCAGAGGTCTCTGCGTCTGACTCCGTGGGCTCCGGTCCCGGATCACCCGCAGTCGTCGGTCCCTCGGTCGGTGCAGGGTCGGCAGCATCGGTGATCGGCGGAGGCGAGGACTCATCCGCCTCCTCGGCGGGCTTCTGCTCTTCGCCCTCCTCTGCCGGCTCATCCCGATCACCCGGAGCCTCTGCCGGCTCATCACCCGGAGCCTCCGCACGTTTATCGCTCGGAGTCCCTGCCGGCTCATCGCTCGGTGCAGATGGCTGGTTCTCCGCTTCAGGGACCGGCGTTTGAGCGTCTTCCTGCGGGTCCGGAGAATGCCCATCGTGTGCGTCCGGCACCGCCGCCTGCGGCGAAGAGGTCGGAGGAGAAATCGGTAGTGGTGCGGGCGCGGGTGCCGAAGAAGCTTCCGCCGCAGCGGCAGGACGAGGGGCGGAATCGTTCTGCAGATCCACCAGAGTGACGGTGCCGGCGGCGATGGCAGCGGTGGCAGCGATGCTTGCGAGAGCGACTTTGAGTGTCGACACTCCGGCTGCGATCCCCGCACCGCCGCTCCCGGAGCTTCCCGCGCCTGCGGCGCCCACGCCGCTCTTCGAGCCTCCGATGAGTGCGCTCGAGTGTGGCTCAGAGGCGCCCGCTCCCATCTGAGCCCCGGATTCGGCCTTCAACGTGCTCGTTCCCGTCAGCAGCACGCCGCCCTTCGGGAAATGGCCGATCTCGATGAGCGCGGCGGCGAGTACGGCAGGCGTGATCCATGCCTGGAACGTCGTGTTGAGGCTGCGGAGTCTGAAGGACTGTCGACGGCAGTGACTGCACTGACTGAGATGAGCCTGGATCGCCTCGGCGCGTTTCGGGCTCAGCTGATGGCGCACGAAGCGCGCGAGGTCGGCGGAGAACTCCGCACATTCCGGTGGACTCGGCTCGACGTGCTGCTGCAGGTATGCGGCGCGAAGCCCTTCTCGGGCGCGCCGAAGAAGCGAGCTGAAGGAGTTCGGGGACAAGTCCATCGATGCGGCGGCATCGGCGGTCGGTACGCCGTCGATGTCGATCAGTGTGAGCGCGCTCTGCCACGCATCGGGGAGCCCTCTGAACGCACGGCCAAGCTGGTCTCGCTCAGCCACCTCGGCGGCGTGGTCGCTCGGTTCGGGGCCGGCGAGGAACGTCAGCACCTCGGGTTCAACGGTCGTGGTGGCACGGGTCGTCGCTGAGCGCCGGTACGACTCAGACCGCACAGCGGCCATGAGGTAGGGCTTGAACGACTCTTCGGGACCCGCACCCCGTCCCCAGGCGCGCCAGATCTTGGCAAAGGCTTCGGCGACGGCATCCTCGGCTCGACCGCGTTCTCTGTTGAGGCGCAGTGCGAAGTGCAGTGCGGGCAGTCGATGCCGGGCATAGAGCTCACCGAAGGCCGCCCGTCCTGCTGAGGAATCGGGCCGATGGTGACGGATGCGGGCACAGAGTTCGGCGTCAGTGAGTGTGCTGCTCGAGTGCGCAAACCCGGCTGAGGACGGGGAACCGTCGGCCTGAGACGACAACGCCTCGGTCATCGGCCCGGTGCCTCAAAGCAGCGGTACGGACGTCGTTTTCGAGTATTCATATCGGGGACCTCGACTGTGATTCGGGGAACAGTTCCGGGGTATTTCGGGGGAATGCTGAAACTGTACAGCAGGAATTCTCGGCTTCCCAAACACTGGCGCCTCGGCGGGCGGCGACAAGGTTCAGGGCCCGTGCGGCGGAGAAAAAACTTTTCTCGACTCGCGAACGAATGCGGCCGGTCACGGGTCTCAGTCTATGGAGAGGTCAAGACCCAAGGCCGCTCCATGCCCGAGCCGGCGGCTGTACAACAGCCGATTCGGGTCCCCTCCGAGTCCCGGACTCACCGAGGTGGCCCTGCGGAACCACGTGGCTGCAGGGCCACCTCACACCACTGCCAGTGCATCCCCTCGCCTGTCGTTCGCAGAACGCCGAGGCGGCGGGACCGTTCCGAAGGAGCAACTCCTTGTCCCTGAAACGACATCCCCTCACGAAGCACGGAGCCGCGATCCTCGCGTCGTCCGTTCTCGCTTCGTTCGCATTCCTCGGCGCGGCCGTCTCACCCGCGCAGGCGGCCCCCGAACCACAGCCGAACCCCTCCTTGGCAGACAAGTGCGGTCTCGACATCGGGGTCGTCCTCGACCTGTCGAATTCCCTGTCCGATCGTGATGTCGATGATTCGAAGGCTGCGGCCAAGGCTGTCACCGAGGGACTGGCCGGAACTCCGAGCAGAGTGTCCGTCAACACTTTCGCGACCTTCGGACCCGATGGCACCAATGACCCGATCGCCAGCACATCTGTTGCAACCTCTGACTCCGTCGGCGAGCTCAACGACCGGATCGATGCACTCCGGCGAGTTCCGCAGGACGCTGGAGGCACGAACTGGGACCGGGGGCTCGGACAGCTCGACGGAACGAGCCATGATCTGGTGCTGTTCGTCACCGACGGCAAACCCACGGCCTACGGTGTGCCGGGATCCGAGAGGGGCAACACCGACCGCGGTACGCGAACTGACCAGATCGACATCGACAAGGCCATCGATTCGGCGAACGCGCTGAAATCCGAGGGGACCAAGGTCGTCGGCCTCGGGGTGGGCAGTGAGATCAATGAGGACAACATCAAGTTGGTCTCCGGCCAAACAGCAGGCGACGACTACTACGTGATCTCCGATTACTCCGCACTGACCAAACAGCTGCGCGAGATCGCCACGAAGAGCTGCCGCGGCACACTCAATGTCACGAAGCTCATCGATCCCGGAGTCGGCGACCACGGAGAGACGAAGAAGCATCCCGGCGAAGGCTGGGCGATCTCGTCTCCGGATGCGGTGGACGGGGCCGAGAAGACCACGAACGCCGACGGTACCGTGAGCTTCAAACTGAAGACTCCTGTCGACGGAGTGCAGGCCACCGAAAAGCAGCAGGTAGGCTACCGGCTGCAACAGCAGTCCGGTGCGAACGCGGTCTGCACCGCAGACGGACGTGAAGTCGACGCGAAGAACATCGCTGATGGATTCCAGCTGACTGAAACTGTCGGCATGGACGCGATCGTCACCTGCCAGATCATCAATGAGCAGATTCCCGGGGCGCTGAGCTGGAAGAAGGTCGATGAGGACGGCAAAGCGCTCGCGGGTGCTGAGTTCATCTTGACCGGGCCGAACGGCAAAGACTTCGTCGTAACCGACAACGGCGACCTCGACGCCGACGAGGCTGCCGGACAGTTCGAAGTGTCGGACCTGGCCTGGGGCGACTACACCATCAAGGAGACCAGCGCTCCCGAGGGCTATGCACTCTCGGATGAGACGCAGACGGTGACGATCAGTGGCGAGAAGCGGGACGTGACGTTCTCCGACATCGTCAACACGAAGAACACCGGTGCCGATGCCGATCCGGACGGCGATGCCTCCGCAGATCCAGATGCAGAAGCGTCGACCGACCCGAACGGTGACGATGAGGCATCGCAAGAGTCTGACGCTGACACCGCGGCTGACCCTGATGCGGACACCGCGGCTGACCCTGATGCGGACACCGCGGCTGACCCTGATGCGCACACCGCGGCCGACCCGGATGCCGACACCGCGGCCGACCCGGATGCCGACGCCGCGAGCGACCCGGAGGCTGGTTCGGACGCGGATACCGCGAGCGATCCGGATGCGAAAGCATCGACTGATCCTGACGCTGATACCGCGGCCGATCCGGACGGGAATGTCTCGACTGACCCGGATGCGAAGGCATCGACTGACCCAGCGGCGGACACTGCGGCCGATCCTGACGCCGACACGTCGACCAATCCTGAGGGGAAAGCGTCGACTGACCCGGCGGGGGAGGCCTCAACCGATCCCGAGGGGCGTGAAGATGTCTCGACGAATCCCGCCGCGGACAGTAACGCGTCGAGCGCATCGGACGGTGGCACCACCTCGGCCGATGGGTCTGCGAGTGACAGTAACGCAAACGGTCACGGCAATGGCAATGATCATCTGCCGCGGACAGGTGCTGCCGGGGTTGTGACGTTCGGCCTCCTCGGCGTGCTTCTCATCGGGGGCGGAATCGCTGCTGTCCTCGTCTCGAGGCGACGGAAGACCACCCCGATGTGATGAAGTCTCGAACCTGAGATGAGAACGGGGGCGGAGCCGAACTGATATCGGCTCCGCCCCTGTGCACTCGGGGACCGTTGTCGGCGGCCCCGGTCGACGTTCGGTCCGGTGAGACTTTCAGCAACTCAGTCTGGTTGCGGTGTCCTACTCGGGGACAGGAATGACGCCAATCTGCTCAGGGTCTCCGCCTCCAGCGAGTAGTACGACCAGATTCCGCGCTTCTCGCGACGCAGGACTCCCGCGTCGACGAGGATCTTCAGGTGGTGGGACACCGTGGGCTGACCGAGACCGACAGGGTCGATGAGGTCGCACAGGCAGGCCTCCTGATCGTCGTGCGCGGCGACAAGGGACACCAGCTGGAGCCGGGTCGGGTCGGACACGGCTTTGAGTGTGCGGGCGAAGTCCTGGGCGTCGTCGCGGCTCAGAGGCGCAACGGTCAGCGACGGGCAGCAGGTGTCCGAAGCGATGTCTGGGTCGGGGTGTACAAGGCTCACACCACCATTATGCCTACATATTGACAGTTGTCGATGCGTTGTGTTTCGATCGTATCGATGAACTTCAATGTGTCTGCGGTGAGTCCCGCCGCCCGACCGACTCTTTCCCAGGGAGAGCGATGACCTCCACGACGACCGCGCATACAGCCTCGCCGGTGGCTGCGAAGCTTTCGACTCTTGATCGATTCCTGCCGGTTTGGATCCTCGTGGCCATGGGTGTCGGCCTCCTCCTCGGCAGGATCATTCCCGGTCTCGGGGCCGCACTGGACTCCGTTAGAATCGCTGATGTGTCTCTGCCGATCGCGGTGGGCCTGCTCGTCATGATGTATCCGGTCCTGGCTAAGGTCCGCTTCGACGAGACAGGGCACGTGCTCGCCGACAAGAGGCTCATGGTCACCTCGCTGATCATCAACTGGTTGGCCGCGCCCGCGTTCATGTTCGTCCTCGCATGGCTTTTCCTGCCCGATCTCCCCGAGTACCGCACAGGGCTGATCATCGTCGGTCTTGCTCGATGCATCGCCATGGTCTTCATCTGGAACGATCTCGCCTGCGGTGACAGAGAAGCCGCCGCGGTGCTTGTGGCGATCAACTCAGTGTTCCAGGTGCTGGCCTTCGGACTCCTCGGTTGGTTCTACCTGCAGTGGTTGCCCGAGCTTCTGGGTCTGCCGACGACCAGCAGCGAGTTCTCGTTCTGGGCAATCACTCTCAGCGTCCTCGTCTTCCTCGGCGTCCCTCTCATTGCGGGGTTCCTCACCCGCACGTTCGGGGAGAAGGTCAAGGGGCGGTCCTGGTATGAAGAGCGCTTCCTCCCCAAGCTCGGCCCGTGGGCGCTCTACGGTCTGCTCTTCACGATCGTCGTGCTCTTCGCGCTCCAGGGTGACGAGATCACCACTCACCCGAAGAACGTTGCTCGCATCGCCTTGCCGCTGCTCGTCTATTTCGTCAGCGTCTTCGCCATCGGGATGGTCGTCGGCCGTGTGCTGAGGCTCGGATACGAGAAGACAACGACCTTGGCGTTCACTGCAGCAGGCAATAATTTCGAACTGGCCATCGCCGTTGCGATCGGCACCTACGGTGTGACTTCCGGGCAAGCGCTGGCGGGCGTGGTCGGACCGCTGATCGAGGTGCCCATCCTCGTCGGTCTCGTCTATGTGGCGCTCTGGGCTCGTCCGCGATTCTTTCCATCCAGCGCTGAACGGCGAGCGATCTGAGCATGAGTCCAACACCGTCGAGGAAACCACGCGTGCTGTTCGTCTGCGTGCACAACTCGGGCAGATCGCAGATGGCGGCAGGTTTCCTCCACCACGCGGCCGGTGACCTCGTTGAGATCCGGTCCGCCGGCAGCGAACCGGCAGATTCGCTCAACTCCACTGCAGTTGCGGCGATGACCGAAGTCGGCGTCGACATCACGGACAACCGACCCGCGCTTCTTGCCACTGAAGACGTTCGCGCGTCCGATGTGGTCATCACCATGGGCTGTGGGGATGCCTGCCCTGTCTTCCCCGGCACGAGATACGAAGACTGGACGCTCGACGACCCCGCCGGGCAAAGTCTCGACGCCGTCAGGAGAATCCGCGACGAGATACGCTCTCGCGTTGAGGCTCTCGTGACCGAGCTTGCTCCCGAGGCCGAGATCGCTCCCGAGGCCGAGATCGCTCCTGAGTCCGTGCTTGCGCCCGTGCCCGAGCCTGCCGGCCCTGCCTCGGATGGCCATCGAAACACATCGACATCAAACGCCGAGGAGGCGCCTCATGTCTGAAACCACTCGCGATGAACTGCCGGTAGCCGTCATCGGCGCCGGACCTGTCGGGCTGGCTGCCGCCGCGCACTTGGTCACGCGAGGTCTTCGGCCGCTGGTGTTCGAATCGGGCCCTGCTCCAGCTTCGGCTGTCTCGGAGTGGGGACACATCGGGCTGTTCTCTCCGTGGAAGTACAACGTCGACCATGCGGCACGCGGTCTCCTGGAAGCCGCTGGTTGGAGCGAACCAGACGGAGACTATCTGCCTACCGGTGAAGAGCTGGTCACGGACTATCTCAAACCGTTGGCCGAGACTCCCGAGCTGCGCACGACCATCAATTTGGACTCTCGAGTCACAGCCGTGAGCCGAATCGGCAAAGACCGGACTCGAACGCCGGGCCGAGATGAGACGCCCTTCCTCATCCGCACTGAGAAATCGGATGGGACGGTGTCCGAACACTACGCGCGTGCGGTCATCGATGCTTCCGGTACCTGGCAGACACCGAACCCGATCGGGCGGGCCGGTCTGCCTGCCTTCGGTGAAGATCGGGCCCGCCGGGAAGGGACCGTCACCTCAGCTCTGCCAGACGTGCTCAACCGCGACCGTGCGTGGTTCGCCGGCAAGCACACAGTAGTCGTCGGTGGGGGCCATTCGGCAGCAAATACGCTGCTGGCTCTGGCCGAACTTCGCGAACGCGAACCGGATACTCGCATCAGCTGGGCGATCAGGGGCGCAGACCCAGCCAGTGTCTACGGCGGAGAGGACAAGGACGGTCTGCCTGCTCGCGGAGCTCTCGGCTCACGGCTGCGGCGCCTCGTCGAGACCGGAGTGATCGACGTGCATACGTCGATGACGATCACGGAACTCCGCGGTGATGATGGTGTCACGACCGCGGACCTCAGCGGTGATGACGGTCTCACGATCATAGCCGCGACGGACGAAGGCCCCGTGAAGCTCCATGCCGATCGGGTCGTCCCGGCCACAGGCTTCCGGCCCGACTTCGGGTTCCTTCGAGAAATCCGACTCGACCTTGATCCCGTCGTCGAAGCGCCACAGGAACTCGGCCCGCTCATCGACCCGGAGTTCCACAGCTGTGGCACCGTCCCACCCCACGGTGCTCGAATGCTCTCCCACCCGGAGAAGGACTTCTACATTGCGGGAATGAAATCCTACGGTCGAGCTCCGACCTTCCTGATGTTCACCGGGTACGAGCAGATTCGCTCCATCGTCGCCGCGATCGCGGGGGACCAAGACGCTGCCGACCGAATCGAGCTCGTTCTGCCCGAAACAGGCGTGTGTTCAGCCGATGTCGGTTCCTCGTGCGACAGTCCGTCGGAAGAGGAAGGCGTCGAGTCGACCGGATGCTGCGGACCGGCCGAGCCTGTCGTGATCGGAATCCCCACAGGACTGAGGCACGGTCGTTCGGGCGAAAGCGAAGCGAAATAGAGGTCTCGCCGACAGTTGAAGGCCCCGGACCAGCTCATGAGCAGAGACGCCCCGCCGGCCGGCTGCGCAACGACCGTGTTGACACTTCGATACTTCGGCGCCTCAGCACCCGGCACCCCGGCGCCCCAGCACCCCGGCACCCCAGCGCCTCGGCACCCGGCGCTTCAGCCTCAACGGTAGGTTGCGTCCTGCGGAGCCTGGTGGCCGTGGTCGTTGAAGGAGATGAGGCTGGTGCCGCCGCGGCCGGTGATGATCTTCGTGATGCCGGTGTTGATGGTCACCCGGTTGAACGCCATCCACTGGTCGAAGCCGGCACCGAGCAGTCGAGCGGCCGTCCACGCGATGGCGCCGGCACTGGAGACGACGACCGTCGACTCGCCCGAACCCATTGCGGCGACAGCATCGTCGAGGGCCCGATCGACTCGTGAGGTGAACTGAGTGTAAGTCTCCGAATAGTCCTCGTCATGCTCACCGGAGGCCCAGCGGGCACAGCCGCGTTCGAGTTCAGCTTGAAAGACTTTTGAGTCGTATTTCGCCCGCGGGTCGGTCTCGGGCAGAACCCCGGTGATCTCCCACGCACTGTATTCATTCCAGCCGGCATCGACACGGGTATCGATCGTCATGCCCAGTCCCTCGAGAAGCCCTTCGGCCGTCTGCCGCTGCCGCAGCATCTCACCGTGGATGAGCCTGTCGGGAGCTACACCTTGAGCCGCGAGGAACCGGCCGGTGACGCGGCTCTGCTCCTTGCCGAGATCGGACAGCCGATCGTAGTCGTCGGTACCGAACGAGGCCTGTCCGTGTCGGACCAGATAGAGCACACTCATCTTCACTCCTGCTTCATAAGGCAACACATCGAAACGTTTTCGGGGATGCTGATACTTCTCAACATATCCGCTGGCGGGAGTTCTTCTAGCCCAATCTCAAATTTGTGGTGCCTCCGCGAAGAAGATGCGCCAGATATTTCAGCGGTGCTTCGTCCCCGACCGCGCGTGCGCAGCTAGGCGAATGGGCCGGGCCAGGCGAATGGACCGGGTTAGGCGAGCAAACACGGCCAGACGAGCGGACAGGGCCAGACGAGCGGGCACAGTCAGACGAGCGGACACGGTCAGAACGGTGGGGGATCGGCCTCGAGGTCGTGGTCCCAGTTGACCTTCGTGGGGACATAGCGGTGGTCCCACGGGTCGTTCGCCCCGGAGACTTTGGATTTCGTCGTGCGCTTGGGCCGTGAGGCGACGGCGGTGGGGTCACTGGGCTCATGGGACCCGTTGGTATCACTGGGTCCGTTGGGGGCACTAGGTTTGTTGGGGTCGAAGTCGACATCCTCGTCGTCGATTCCTGAAAGACGGCGGCATTTGATGATTCGGGCATACCGGGCATTCCCGGTCAGCTGCTTCCTCGCCGCAGGGTCGGAACCGGCGGGGAGGCAAGGTTGGAAGACAGCACTCTCCCAGTTGAGGCAACGTTCGAGCATCAGCCGCCGCCGTGCAGCCTGACCGTTTTTGTAGGCCCGTGTCAGACGTTGCTGCCGTGCCTCTCGCTCCTCTTTGAGACGCTTCGCCTCGTCGCGCTGGCGAATCGTCGACTCTCCGGGCATGAGTTCGAGCACCTGTGGTGCTGGCGGAACCATGCTCTTGGGCAGACTCCACCGCCTGAGGCGGACCTGTGCCAAGGCTTCGAGTTCGAGAGCTTGGGCAATGTTGATCGGCTGGTCGGGAGCTGTCACCTTGGCCGAGACTCCGTGCCGGAACTTGTAGTCGACCTCTCCGGATTTGGGCATAGTCACGCCGTAGCGACCGGCGGTCTTCAACGCATGGTGCTTCTTGCACAGAGGATGAAGGTTGCCGAACCGAGTGAGCCCTCCCCTGCTGGGATTGAGGTGGAAGAACGGGATGACGTGGTCGATCTCCGCCTTCTCGGCCCGGCGCGAGCAACCAGGGACGGTGCAGACCGTCCATTGTTCGACCAGCGTCCTGCGCAGGTCGTTGGGAACCTGGTAGCTCGTCGCCTTTGCATCGAGCGGGGTGCCGGTGGCGGGGTCAGTGAGGATCCGTTGGATGGACTTCGACCGTCCAGCGATCATGCGTGCCACCTCGGCGGGCATGGGTGAGCCATCAGCGAAGGTGCCGGGCAGCTCTGAGTCTCCGGTCAGTGAGAGGAACGGTACGGTCGCGACCGTGGCGGCCTGACTGGCCAGCCACTGTTGGTTGGTGGGCATGCGCACCTTCACCCAGTACTCGGCCGGGCCGAGCTCGTCGACGCTGTCGCTGTCGCCGTTGCCGCCGCGGGTGGGGCTGGCGACGCTGTCGCTGTCGCCGCTGCCGCTTCCGCTGCTGTTTCGCGTGGGTGCGGCGGCGCGGAAAGCGGATCCGGTGGCACGGTCGGACGGGGAAGCATCGTCGTCCGCAACCTCATCGGCTACGGTCTTGGCGAAGTCGGCGAGGCCGTCCTCGGTGTCGATGCCGGGAATCATCTCGCCATCGGCGTCGAGCAGAGAAGCTTCTTTGGTCACCTGAAAACCGGTGACCGGGTCGATGGACACGACCTTGACGCTCAGCTCAGGTACGGGGCGGACGAACAGGTCGTACTGGAGCTGGTCGATGGACCGCTCATCGCTGATCGCCATGCCGACGGGCAGATTGAGAGCTGACCTGTTCTTCCCGTGGATGGTCAGCGCCATGGCCTGGATGCGGTTGTAGCAGGCGAAGATCTCAGCCGAAGGGCCGTTGACGGTGAGGCAGGCCGAGCCGTCTTTGAACCCCTCGACGTCGACGCGGCGTCGCTTCGCCGCAATCTCGGTCATGGCGACGGGAGGAACGAGCAGGCTGATCATCTTCGCCAGCGCCCGGCGGAGGGTCTCGCAGGTGATGTCCGCGCGCTTTGTGGCGAGGTACTCGTCGAGCTTGGGAAGGAATTCGAAGGAGACCGTCACGCACAGCTGGGTGACCACCTCGACGTGTGCTTGGGTGAATTCGCCTTTGCGGACGCGGTCAGCGAATCGGGGAAGACCGTAGAAGATCGTCATCGCACCCGACAGCTGACGGTACGTGCGCGCACTGTTCGTACCGAGGACCGTCGAGATCTCGACGAGGTCCTCCGACAGCACGTTGTCGTAGACCCACTGCGCGAACCACGCCTTAGGGTCGAACTCGGGGAAGTCGGGCAGCTCCTCCTCTGCGGCCTTCTCGGCTGCTTTCCGCTGGGCGCGGGCGAACTCGGCGTCATAGAGGTCGACTTCAGCCTTGGTGCAGGCGGCTGTTTTCCTGCGAGCGTCCCGTTGACGGCGACCCGCCACATCGCCTTCGGTCTGCGTCTCATGACGGCGACGTTCCAAGGTTCCGGCGATCGTTGCGCATCGGAACGGCTCCGAACCTTCGGGCACGGCGAACTCCGAGTTGAGAAGGACCTGCTCGAGCACCGTTGCCGAAGCCGATTCGAGGACTTCGAAACGGGCGCGATCGGAGGCCGCGGCCGCCTCGGCGAAGTGGGACATGTTCGATTCGAGCCGGATGGCATAACGCGGCGAGCAGCCGGATGCCGCTGCCTCGTCAGTGCTCGACGGAGCCGAGCCTGTGGTGCCCTTCATTGCGATTTCACCTGCCTCAGACCTCATTGTCGGAGAAGTGGAGCTGAATTGAAAAGCTGTTATTACTATGGTAAACGATCAAACAATGGTACACAATAGAAAAGTGAGAAATTGTTCGAATGTTTCTCGATTCCCAATGGCCAGTGATTCCGTTGTCCGATCATTTTCGCATCCGGCACTGACATGACATTGAAGCTGTGATCGACGCAGCCGCAGTCTCTGCCCGCCGTGCGCCCGGCCTGCTCGGCACCGCCGCCATCGCCCCCGGACCTCGGCCTAAAGGTCTAGAGAACATGCCACCGAAAAGGAGGGCAACCTCGGCGAGGGGAGGGATTTCAGGTGAAATGGGTCACCTCATCGGTTATGCTGATCGGGTTGCCGGATGCGACCCATGAGGTCGACACTCGCCCCCATGCGAGCCGTATCCGCACAGCGCGCACCTGCGGCGCCCTTCACCTAGGGTCTGCACCACAGGACGCGCCGACGTCACCGCACCATCCTTCACTGGTGACCAGTTCTTCGTCCGACCGCCTCGGCGAGCCCACTTCCGGCTCATCCGAACTCACCGTGGCTCAAGCGAGCCCGCACGGATTCATGTGAACTCATCCGAGTTCCGCCGACGCTGCGCCGCCACTGCCCGCGGTCAGACGATCACTGCCGGCAACGACGAATACGCCCTGTCGCCGCATCAACCACGAGGATCAATCATGACGACCACCGCCGAAAACTCCACCGCTTCGGGCCAGAACGCGCCGACTCCCATCACCGATCAGGAGATCTTCGCCGCGCACGAAGGCGGCAAGCTGTCCGCCGAGCTGACCAGCCCGCTGCAGACCCAGCGCGATCTCTCGATCGCCTACACGCCGGGCGTGGCCAAGGTCTGCACCGCGATCAAGGACGAGCCGCAGCTCGCGCGCACCCACACCTGGACGGGCCGCCTCGTCGCGGTCATCTCCGACGGATCGGCCGTGCTCGGGCTCGGTGACATCGGTCCGGCCGCCTCGCTGCCGGTGATGGAGGGCAAGTGCGCCCTGTTCAAGAGCTTCTCCGGCCTCAACGCGATCCCGATCGTGCTCGACACCAACGACACCGACGAGATCGTCGAAACCATCATCCGCATGGCTCCGACCTTCGGTGCGATCAACCTCGAGGACATCTCGGCCCCGCGCTGCTTCGAGATCGAGGACCGGGTCAAGGAGGCCCTCGACATCCCCGTCATGCACGATGACCAACACGGCACCGCCGTCGTTGTCCTCGCCGCGCTGACGAACGCGTTGCGGGTGGTGGAGAAGTCCTTCGACTCCGTCCGCGTCGTCGTCTCCGGTGCCGGTGCTGCCGGCGTGGCCGTGGCAAAGATCCTCGCCGACGCCGGGGTGAAGGACATCGTCGTTCTCGACTCGAAGGGCATCGTCGAAGCCGGCCGGTCCGACCTGTCCGAGACCAAGCAGGCGATCGCCGGGTCGACGAATCCGCGCGGGATCTCCGGCGGGATCGGCGAAGCCCTCGACGGTGCCGACGCCTTCATCGGAGTCTCCGGCGGCACCATCGCCGAGGCGCACCTGGAGAACATGGCCGACGACGCAGTCATCTTCGCGCTGTCGAACCCGAACCCCGAGGTGGTCCCAGACATCGCCGCCAAGTACGCCACCGTGGTGGCCACCGGACGCAGCGACTTCCCGAACCAGATCAACAACGTCCTCGCGTTTCCCGGGATCTTCCGCGGCGCGCTCGACGCCGATGCCGACGAGATCACCGATGACATGAAGCTCGTCGCCGCTCGTGCGATCGCCGATCTCGTCGGTGATGACCTGGCACCCGGTTATATCGTGCCCGGTGCACTCGATTCCCGTGTCGCTCCGGCCGTCGCCGAGGCGGTCGAGAAGTCCGCGCTCGAAGCCATGGCCACCCGCTGACGTCTGGTGGTTCAACTCTGCCTGTGCGGGTTGGTGACGGGTTTTTAGAGGGGCCTGACGCCAGCCCGCACTATTTCGCGTAGATTCCTTAGTTTGCGGGAACATGAATGAAGGGAGTTCCGTGATTCTGCCAGTAGTTGTGGGTGCCAGTGCGGCAGTAGCGCTCAAGGTCGTGTTCCTGGTAGCCAGGATGTCCTGGCCAGACAACTACTTCGACAGCTCTGATAGAGCGAAGCATTGGGTGGTCGAAGCTCCTCTAAAAGTTCTTGTGTGGCGCCTGGTGCCTTTTGGTCTTGCCGCCGTATTCCTAGTTGCAGTGGCCCACGAACTAGAGACTGACGTCAGCCTTGCGCTGTGGGTGTTTTACTTTGGCCACATCGCAACCACGAATTTTCTTTCACTGTTTTCGGCATACTCCAGACATTCAGGGTTTGTTGTCCAGGGTGTTTATTTGCTTGGAATATCCATCTCCTTGGCTGTAGTCGTGGGGGCTCTGGACTGGGGGCGTCCGAATCTTGACAGTGTTGTCCCAGAGGCGAAATCGCTGGTACAAGGGTTTTGGACGGCTGTATGTGTCGCCATTCTGTTTGCTGTGTTCAAGGCTATAACTCTGAGCCGTGGTACTGGTGGCGGGCGTGCCGGTTCGTTGAGTCAGCTCAAAATTGACGATTATTATATTGGGTATTTAGCAAAATGTGCTTTCGAAAATAAGGCAGATTTGCCGTTGCTTCTTGCTATGGTTGCGCATGAGTCGAGTAATCGCCCAAAATTTCTTCGACAAATTGAATTATTTCTGTTCAAGTATTCGTTTCCTGTTTTGGTCCCGCGGACACTGGGCATTGCGCAGCAGTCGATTGAAAGAGCGGGATCTTGGCGAAATCGTTGGCGAATTCGATTGAACGAAGTTGATCGCAAGTCTCTGGAGCGAGTCAGTAGACAATATTCGGGAGTTGTTATTCCGGATGGTGAAGTGAAATTTGGAGTCTACCAAGTGAAGGCCCTCGCGAATGCTCATAACGAAGGCTCGTCAAACATCTCTGCTGTCGCGAAAATTTATGAAGACTTCTTCCTCGGCGAAAACGCCGTGATGGCGGCCATTCAAACGACTTTCGAAGATGACGTGCATGGCGTAATTGCCGAGGGGCGTAACTTTCGTGGTGATCTAGAACCAGCGGCGTCTGTTGAAGTGAATGCTCCTTGGGCGGTACGTTATGGTGACAATTGCTACGTCCAGTTCAAAGTTTCGCGTTTTGATGTGGCGGCTGTGGTCGTTAGTTCAATTTCAAGCATTAGTTCGCGACCAAGTCCTATCGCCCATACATTTGGCGCAGGTAGCCGAGAATTCGAGAATGGCCTGTTTGAAATTCCAGCCGTTGGAATGGGAATGAAATTGAGCGTCGTTGACTACGAAAACCAGCGGCGGTGGGTCGCGGCCCTGTCGTTTGATGCCGATCGAGACTATGTCACTGTCTACGAATAATGGGCCGCTGATTGCGCTCAAGTCCTTGTCTTGAAGGTTTCCCCGACCTGGGGCGGGCGCGTGCCGCGTTGGCGGTGTCAAAACGCCGGAAGCCAGAATGTTGGACTGGGTGCGGAACGCTTTTAAATCTGTTGTTGGGCGTGTGGTCGGACAAAGTGGTGCGCCGGTTAAGGGGCTCTTCGTAATCGAGAGTGTGGGTCAGGGATTTTCAGACACGGCGAGTCGCTGCTCAGATAGGCGTCGAGGTCTTCCGATGATGGAAGTTCTCACACCGTCCATCCGAAAGACCTCGACGTGGCCAAGCCTACTTTCTCGACGCCTGACCTCACGACCTTCTGCAGACTCAATGACCTCGATCTGACCTGCACCGGCCAACACATCACCGGGCACAAAGCCATTCTGGAATGCCGTCCAAACACTGCTGATGACTGGTGCCGACGATGTGGTGGTCACGGGATCGTTCGCGATACCGTCGTCCGCCAGCTGGCCCACGAACCTTTCGGCCACCGACCAACCACGCTTCACATTCGCCTCCGCCGTTACAAGTGCGTCGAGTGTGGCCGCGTCTGGCGTCAAGACACCACAGCTGCGGCGCCACCACGAGCGAAGATCTCGCGAACCGGCCTCGACTGGGCGTTGCGTGCTCTCGTGATCGATCACGACACCGTGTCCGTCATCGCTGCGAAACTCGCCGTGTCCTGGCACACCGCGAACTCCGCCGTCCTCGCCGAAGGTCAGCGGTTGTTGATCAACGACCCGACCCGTTTCGACGGGGTCAGCGTCATTGGTGTCGACGAGCATGTATGGCGGCACACCCGGCGTGGTGACAAGTACGTCACCGTCATCATCGACCTCACCCCGATCAGCGAGGGAACAGGCTCGGCACGTCTGCTCGACATGGTGGCTGGCCGTTCGAAGCAGGTGTTCAAACAATGGTTGAAAGACCGACCGAAAGAATGGCGTGAGGGCATCGACGTCGTCGCGATGGACGGATTCTCCGGCTTCAAAACAGCCTCAGCTGAGGAGCTGCCCGACGCTGTCGAAGTCATGGACCCCTTCCACGTCGTCAAACTCGCCGGTGATGCCCTCGACGAGGTACGTCGCCGAGTTCAGCAGGAGACAACCGGCCATCGCGGACGAGCAAAGGACCCGTTGTACCGGGCAAGAAGAACTCTTCACACGGGCAGCAGCTTACTCACGACCAAGCAGCAGGAAAGAATCGCGAACCTCTTCGCTGACCCGAACTTCACCGAAGTCGAAGTCACCTGGGCCGTCTACCAAGACATTGTCAGCGCTTACCGAACCGCGGACCGCAAAGAGGGCAAGAGACTCTTGCAAACGGTCATCGACGCCCTGACAACGAATCTGCCACCCGAACTTGTCGAGCTCAAACGGTTAGGACGAACGTTGAAGCGTCGAGCTGCTGATGTGCTCGCATTCTTCACCCGACCGGGAACGTCGAACGGTCCCACTGAAGCGATCAACGGCAGACTCGAGCATCTACGCGGGTCCGCGCTGGGATTCCGCAACCTCACGCATTACATCGCGAGGTGTCTGCTCGAGTCCGGTGGCTTCAGACCGGTTCTACACTCTCAATTACGATGAGCCGGTTAAGGGTTTTCTGAGACTGAAATGGGCGGATGAAAAGCGTTTTCATCCGCCCATTCTGAAGGAACTGATCTCCTTGGTGGGAATGCACCGTGCGCCGAGGTGGGGCCGGCTTGGTTCTACTGCTGAGGGTTCTGACCGCGTTTGCGGTTCAGCCACTGCTGAGCGGCGGCCTGGACCGGTGAGTTCGGGGGTGTGTTCGGCTGCGGAGGAACTCCACCTTGACCGTAGCCCTGTCCGGAATCCTGCCCGTAGCCTTGCCCGGCGCCTGGACCGTAGCCCTGGCCCTGAGCCGAGCCCTGGTCCGTGGACGGTCCGGAACCCTGCCCGGAATGGCCGCCGGAGTTGCCTCCTGCGCCGCCATCGTGGCTGCGCCCGGAGTCTGCTTCGGAGCTGCGGTGTGAGCGATTGTCCGAGTCGTTGCGGTTGGTCGGCGCCGGCAGGTGCGAACCGTCCTGGGCGGCGTTGGCGGTGAACAGGGCGGTCCTGATCTCCTGGCCCATCTCACCCAGGCCGCCCGGGTTCGAAGGCATGAACAGCACGTTCGACCGGCCCTCCTGTGCGACGTTCTGCATCGTGTCGAAGTACTGGGTCATCATCAGCAGCTGCTCGGCGGTGCGGTCGATGCCGACCTCCTGCAGCAGCGCGTACTGCTCGGCGATGCCGTTGGCAATCGCCTTGCGCTGAGCGGCCACACCCTCACCGTGCAGACGCATCGCCTCCGATTCGGCCTGTGCCTGAGTCACGCGCTTGATCTTGTCGGCCTCGGCCAGGGACTGCGCTGCGACCTTGTCGCGCTGGGCGGCGTTGATCGAGTTCATCGATTCGCGCACCCGCGGATCCGGGGTGATGTCCGTGACCAGAGTGCTCACGATCTTGAAGCCGTAGCGCTTCATCGACTCGGACAGACGGCGCTCGACGTTCTCAGCGATGTCGTCCTTCGACTCGAACGCGGTGTCCAGGGTCAGTCCCGACAGTGCCGAGCGGACCGTGTCGAAGACATACGAGCGGATCTGCTCCTCGGAGTTCGCCAGGCGGTAGTAGGCGTCGGCGACATTGTCCTCTTCGACGACGTACTGGACCGCGACCGGAACGGTGACGAAGACGTTGTCCTTCGTCTTCGACTCGATGTTGACCTCGAGCTGTTGGACCCGCAGCGAGATCGGCTTGCTCGTCGTTTCGATGAACGGCACCTTCGTGTTCAGTCCCGGCCTCGCGACCTTCTTGAACTTGCCGAACCGCTCGACGACGACGTTCTCCTGCGTCTTCACCGTGAAGAACATGCTTGTTCGCAGCTTCCCGAACAGCAGAATGGCGATGACGACGATGACGATGACTACGGTGATGAAAACCGCCGCTCCAGTCATGAGTGCTCCTTGCGTCGTGATTGTCGGCCGCACGGCGACCGCTGATGTCTACCACCCTAGTTGTCATCTCTGGCCACGTATATGACAAGGCACGACGTATATGACAGGGCAATGCGCAGATGACAGAGCAGGCAGCGGACTCGGCAAGGCTGCCGGCAAGGGCACCAGGTGTCGGTCTGCCGGGCGGCAAGGACACCAGGTGTCGACCTGCCGGGCGGCAAGGACACCAGGTGTCGACCTGCCGGGCGGCAAGGACACCAGGTGTCGGTCTGCCGGCGCGGCCGGGCGGCAAGGACACCATGAGTCGGTCTGCCGACGCGGCCGGGCGGAGGCGGATCGACAATGGGACGGCCGACCGTATCGAATGTGAAACAGACCGCCAACACATCTGATGTCAGACGTATACTGGAGGCTCGGCAAAGAACCAACGGCAGAAGGTGCTCATGACGGAGGCGACAGCGGGCGATCGGAAGGTGACGACCTCCGACAGGATCAAGGATCTCATCCTCTCAGACGGACTGAGCCCCGGGGACCTCCTGCCCACCGAAGGCGAGCTGTGTTCCCGCCTCGGTGTCTCTCGATCGAACGTGCGCGAAGCCATCCGCAAACTCTCCACCCTCGACATCGTCGACGTCCGCCACGGGCACGGCACCTACGTCGGCGAGATGACCCTCGAGGCACTTGTCGAAGCCCTCGTCTTCCGCGGAGTGCTCAGCCCCGGTGACGACCTCGACGCGCTGCGCGATGTCGTCGAGGTCCGCAAGGCCCTCGACCATGGAATGTCCGAGCAGATCGTCAACGCCATGCGGGGAACTTCGAATCCGGATCTGCGGGCCCTGGTCGATGAGATGACCGCGCTGGCCGACGCAGGCAAGACTTTCCCGCACCAGGATCGCGCCTTCCACACAGGGCTGCTCGCTCAGCTGAGCAACTCGCTCGTCGGCCAACTCGTCGCAGCGTTCTGGGACGTCCACACCGCAGTGCTGCCGAAGCTCAACGTTGCGGTGGCCGCTGATCTGAAGCAGACGGCGGAAGCGCACGGACTCATGCTTTCCGCGGCGGAATCCGGGGACGCCGAGGCCTTCCGCGCCGCGATCACTGCCCACTACGAGCCGATCATGCGCGCCCTCGAGAAGAAGTGATTGACTGAGGACATAGAACTGTACTCGGGCGAAGACGTCGAAGCAGACTCACGACATCGCAGCGGATGCCGAAACCGAAGGAGACCTCATGGAAGTTGTCATCGCTGATGAGCACACGCTGGCCGGGCTGGCCGCGGACGCGATCGAGTGTCTGCTGCGCGAGCAGACCGCGCCGGTCCTCGGGCTCGCGACCGGATCGAGTCCGCTGCGCATCTACGATGAGCTGGCTCGGCGCCACGACAGTGAGGGCCTGTCCTTCGCCCACGCCCAGGCGTTCATGCTCGACGAATACGTCGGCATCGCCGCTGACCACCCGGAGCGCTACCGCAATGTCATCGATACGGAGATCGCAACCCGCGTCGACTTCGCCGAGGGGGCAGTCCACGGTCCCGACGGAACCGCAGATGACTTGGCGGCCGCCTCGGCGGATTATGAACGGATGATCGCCGAGGCTGGCGGAATCGACCTGCAGATCCTGGGCATCGGCACCGACGGCCACGTCGCGTTCAACGAACCCGGATCCTCACTGGCTTCGCGGACGCGGGTGAAGTCACTGACGAATCAGACGCGGGTCGACAATGCGCGGTTCTTCGACGGCGATGTCGAGCAGGTGCCGAAGCTGTGCCTGACGCAGGGGATGGGGACGATCATGGAGGCCAAGCACCTCATGCTCATCGCCACCGGCGGGAACAAGGCCGAGGCCGTGCATCAGATGGTCGAGGGGCCGATCTCGGCGATGTGGCCGGCGACCGTACTGCAGATGCATCAGCACGTTACGGTGATGCTCGACGACGCCGCGGCCTCGCGGCTGCAGCTCGGCGACTACTATCGCCACGCGTACGAGAGCAAGCCTGCCTGGCAGAATCTCTGAACAGGGCCGGCCTTCGACCGCTCGGCAGAGCCTGTGAGAGCCCTGACCCCGGTCAGAATTCTCCGCTCAGCCTTCTACGCTCAGCCCTTTCCGCTCAGCTTTCGAGCGCCTCGGCGAACCATGAGGTGATCGTGGTGGGGTGAGTGATCGCGGTTCCCACGACGACCGCATCGGCGCCGGCTTCATGCGCGGCCGCGGCATGGGCGGGGGTGTGGATCCGGCCTTCGGCGACGAGCATCGCAGGCAGCTCGGCGGAACGGATCTCGCTGATGAGTTCGAGGTCGGGGCCGTCGCTCGGTACGCGCTCGCCCGAGTATCCTGCCAAGGTGGTGCCGACGATGTCGGCGCCGGCCTCAGCCGCGGCGCAAGCATCGTCGAAACTGCCGCAATCGGCCATGACCAGGGCGTTCGTCTGTTCGTGGAGACGTGAGACAGTCTCGACCAGGCTCAGCCCGTCCGGCCGTTCCCGCCGGGTTCCGTCGATGGCGACGATGTGGGAACCGGCCAGCGCCACGGCATAGGCGTGCTGGAACGTCGGGGTGATGACGACCCCGTCCCTGCCGTCCTTCCACAGCCCGATGACGGGCACCTCGACGGCTGAGCGGGAGGCCTGAATGTCGCCGAGACCCTGCACCCGTACGGCCGTCGCACCGCCGGCCACCGCTGAGGCCGCGATCTGCGCCATCGTGGTCGGATTCCGCATCGGCTCACCCGGATAGGCCTGCACGGACACGATGAGTCGTCCGCGCAGCGTATCGAGGATCTCGATCTTCGACAGCATCAGTGAGTCTCTTCCTTCTCGTCGCTCCGTGGGACTCGTTCGGTGTGCTGCGGGATCGGTCCAGCACCCCACAGCCCGGCCGCGCCGATGAGGGCGGCATCCTGCCCCAACTCTGCTTTCCGCAGCTCGATCTCGGCGGTGGCGGGGATGAGCTCGACGGTCATGGCCTCGCGTAGGGGTGCCCACCACGTGTCGTCCATATCGGCGAGGCCGCCGCCGATGACGACGACCTCGGGGGAGAGGACATTGACGATCCCGCCGAGCGCCGCGCCCAAGGCTCGTGCGCCCGTGTCGAAGGCACACACGGCAAGTGTATCTCCCGCCGAGGCGGCCGCCGCCAATTCGCGAGTGCTGGCAGGGACGGACGGTGAAGGAATTCCAGCCGGGTTGTGGGCGGAAGCAGGGGAGGAGGGACCGGAGGCCGCAACTGCCGCCGAGGCCGGTGAGGCCGGTGAGTCGTCGCCTCGCAGGAGTCGCTGATAGGTGGCGAGGATCGCCGGGCCCGAAGCGATCGCTTCGAGGTGCCCGGTCCCGCCGCACGGGCAGAGCAGCCCGGCCGCGGCCGAAGATGGCACATGCCCGATATGTCCGGCTGCCGAATTCCGACCGGTGAGCAGACTCCCGCTGATGATGGCCCCGCCGCCGATGCCGGTCCCGGCCGCGACGAGCAGCGAACTGCTCATGCCGCGGGAGGCGCCGGCAGCAGCCTCACCGAGGGCATGGGCGTGGACATCGTTGACGGCCCGCACCGGCTGTCCCGTGCGGGATTCGAGCTCGGCGGTCAGCTCGGTGCCGGCCCAGCCGGCCAACGACTCCGTCGCCGAGACCACAACACCGGTCGCAGGGTTGATCACCCCGGCCGAAGCAACGCCGATCCGCCAGTCGAGGTTGACCGAAGAGCGTGCCACACGGGCCGAGTCGCCACCGACGGAGCCCGCATCGGCCAGCCCGCTGCCGGCGGCCGAGTCGGCCGCACGGGAAGCCTGCGCTTCCGCGATGACGGCGGCGACCACCTCGGCGACGGTGTCGAGCACCGCCGCCGCCCCCTCGGCTGCAGGCGTCGGCGCGCCGCGCACATGCCTGAGCACACCGCCGATGACGGAGCCGGCACGGATCTTCGTGCCTCCGATGTCGACGGCGACGGTGGCGGGCAGAGTCACAGCAGCCCTGCGGCGCTGACGAGCATGCGGACCTTCTCAGTCTCTGCGGCATTGAGCGACTCCATCGGCTCGGCCATCGTGTTCGAGGAGATGACGCCCATGAGCTGCAGCGCGGTTTTGAACCCGCCGAGACCCGCTGCGCCGGCCGACACCCGCCCCGGGGTCGCCGCACCGGTGATGTCGAAGAGTCGGGCCACACGATCCTGCTCGGCGGCCACGGTCGACCAGTCGCCGGACTTCGCCGCGTCGAAGATGCGCACGTAGCCGGCGGGGTCGACGTTGCCGAGGCCGGGGACGATTCCCGCCGCACCGCCGAGCATGGCCCCGTCGGTGACGACCTCGTGTCCGGTGAACACGGCAAAGTCCGGCAGGTGCTTCGTCGCCAGCAGCAGGCGACGGAAGCCCACGTCGTCACCGGAGGAGTCCTTGACTCCGGCGATGACGCCTTCCTCGGCGAGACGGACGAGGACGTCGAGCGGCATCTTCATATGCGTGCGCACGGGCACGTCGTAGGCGAAGACCGGCACGCTGACATGGGCGGCGATTGCCCGCAGATGGCGCTCGACTTCGGCGGCGTCGGACAGCGCGTAGAACGGAGTCGTCACGACGGCGGCGTCCCCGCCGATGGCCAGCAGCCGGTCGGCTTCCTCGAGTACGCGGACCGTCGTCTGTTCGCTGATGCCCACGAGCACGGGCACCCGCCCGGCCGCGGCCTCGAGTGCGGTTTCGAGCACGAGGTCACGTTCGGCGTTGGAGAGGTAGGGGACCTCGCCCGAGGATCCGAGCACGAAGATGCCGTGCACGCCGCCGGCGATGAGGTGATCGACGAGGGCGGCGAGTCCCGCCCGGTCGATGTCGCCGCCCGCGGTGCGCGGGGTGAGCAGCGGGGGGATGATTCCGTGGAAGTCAGTCATGGTCGTGTCCTTGCTTGTCGTTCGTTTTGACTGCCGTCGAGGCGGCCCTCGAATCGGTCGGATGCGATCCGATCGACGGGGCCGAGTTCGCGGTGGCCGCGGAGGCGGCGACCGCCTCGACGGGGTTGGTGGGGACCCTGCGGGTGTAGGCGGCGCGCTTGGCGTAGATCGTCAGCGGCAGCACATCGTGGCCGCTGCGGCGGCCGAAGGTGCCGGTGAGCAGCGAGATGAGGTAGCCGAAGATCATAGCGCCGATGAAGGCGACCGTGGAGACCGCAAACGGGGTCAGTCCGGCCCGCTCCTGGACGAACCAAGCCAGTCCTGCACCGACGACGAGCCCGGCGAGCACACCGGAGGTATTCGCGCGTTTGGTGAAGATGCCGAGTGCGAAGACGCCGGCGAGCGGGACGCCGAAGAGCCCGGTGATGGACAGGAAGAGATCCCAGGTCTGGGCCTGATCGGTTGCCGAGAGGTAGAGCGCGACGGACACGGACAGGGCGCCGACGATGACGATGACGGCGCGGGAGAAGCCGACGCCGGTGCGGGCCTGGCCGGTCTTGGGTGGGAAGAAGCGGTCGCGGATGTCCACGGTCACGCATGCGGAGATCGAATTGAGGCTCGAGGAGATCGTCGACTGTGCGGCGGCGAAGATCGCGGCGATGAGCAGTCCGGAGACTCCTGCCGGCAGCGCGGTGACCGCGAAGTACGGCACGAGCGCCGAGGTGTTGAACCCCTCGGGCAGGGCCTGCGAATGCTTGTAGAAGCTGAAGAGAACGGTGCCGATCCCGTAGAACAGGGGGATCGTCAGCAGGGCGAGGAAGCCGTTGACGATGAGCGAACGTGCTGTCGACTTCGGCGAATCCGTGGTCTGGTAACGCTGGACGACGTCCTGGCTGGCCGTGTACTGATGCAGGTTGTTGAAGACTGAGCCGAGGAAGACGATCGGGATCGCCGCGGCGGCTCCGCCGAACTTCCAGTTGTCTGCGGAGATGAACTTGTCGTTGGCGGCGGCGTCAGTGACCACGGTGGCCAGGCCCCCGTCGAGGGCCATGATGCCGAAGACGAGGATGACGGCGGCGCCGACGAGGAGGATGATGCCTTGGACGACGTCGGACCAGATGACGCCTTCGATGCCGCCGAGGAAGGTGTAGACGACCGAGAGCACGCCGACGGCTCCGGCGACCAGCGCTGGGTTGATGTCGGTGACCGAGCTGATGGCCAAGGTCGGCAGGTAGATGACGATGGCGACGCGGCCGATATGGAAGAGGACGAAGAGAACCGAACCGATCACGCGGATGCTTGGACCGAAGCGCTCCTCGAGATACTCATAGGCCGTGGTGACATCGAGCTTGCGGAAGAAGGGGATGTAGAAGATCACCAGCAGCGGGACGATCGCGAAGATCGCGATATTGCCGGCCGCATAGGACCAGTCGGCGAGAAAGGCCTGCTCGGGCGTGGACATGTAGGTGATCGCCGACAGCGTCGTCGCATAGATCGAGAAACCTGCCGCCCATGCCGGGATCCGTCCGCTGGCCTTGAAGAACTCCTCTGTTCCTCCGCTGGCTCGCCGGGTGAACCAGACCCCGATACCGAGGGTGGCCAAGAGGTAGATGATGATCACGGCCCAGTTGAGGCCGCCGAGTCCCGGAGCGTCCATGCTCCCTCCTCACGTGAAGTTCGTAGGGGACCGGTGAGAGCGTCGAGTCCCGACTGACACATAGGACGTCTGATGTCCTATGTTATGAATCTACGGGAATGTGCGGTACGGCACAACCCTCGCCGAGGTGGCAGCTCGGTTTCGCAGGAAGGCGCACCGGGCGATCGTGCCGTGGAGGTCCTGATGAGGCGCGAGTTGCTCAGTCGTGGAGACCCTGGTGGGGTGCGAGTCTGCTCAGCCGTGACGTCCTGGCGGTGTGCGGGTGTGCTCAGTCGTGGGGGACGTGGACGTCGATGGTCAGTTCCGGCTTCGTCTGCGGGCGTTCGTCCGCGGGGAACGAGTCGACGATCTGATCGACGAAGGGCTGGAGGAAGAGTCGGCCCATCTGGCGGACCATGACGGTGACGACCTGCTCGACGCGATCGCGATCCGTCGAGGCGAGCCCACTCGAGCGCATCGAGTCGACGCTCTGACGTGAGAGCCGGGAGAGGCGAGTGATGAGAGTGCGGGACTCGGGATCTTCGAGGAGCTCGCGACGCAGATAGCTGACGATCAGCGGATTCTGCTCCAGCATGCGCGCCACAGCTGCGTCTCGGCCGGCTGCCCCCGCCACGGAATCGTGCGCGGCGGCATCGGCGCCGGCGATCGCGGACTCGAACAGGTCGACGATCCAGCTCTCCACGGCCTCACGCAGCCCGTCTTTGGACCCGAAGTGGTGGGAGATCAGTCCGATCGCCACACCCGCCTCGGCGGCGATGGCGCGCAAAGGGGTCCCGGCGAAGCCGAAGCTCGCGAACTGATGCAGGGCGGCATTGCGGATGCGGGCGCGGCTGGTCAGGTCCGCTGTCGCGGGGTCGGCTTGCGTGGGAGCCGCTGCCGCTTGCGTGGGAGGGGTCGCCGAATCGGGGAATTCGGAATCGGCGTCAGCGTCTCTGCTGCCCGGATGCGGCGGCATACTCATGTCTTCACCCCTGTCGTCGGCGTCCATTCTCGCAGACCTCTTCCGGCCTCGATCTGCCGTGAAAGTATTGAACGTTCTTTCAATATCCTATACATTCATTCAAAAGCGCGGAACGGATTCGACTGAAGGGCTCTGGATGACTGACCACGATCCACTCGCCGGAATCACGGTGATCTCGCTCGCGATCAATCTGCCGGGGCCGCTTGCCGCCGCGCGGCTGAGCGCTCTCGGTGCCGATGTCATCAAGGTTGAGCCTCCGAGCGGTGACCCCCTCGATCAGACGGTCCCCGAGTACTACGGTGAACTGACCGCAGGGCAGGAGATCCGCACCATCGATCTCAAGGAGGCGGTGGGAGTCAAGGAACTCGAGACGCTCGTGGCCGGCGCCGACATCCTGCTCACCTCCATGCGGCCACGGGCCGCAGCCGCGCTCGGACTGCCTCAGCTCGTGGACAAGCATGGGCTCGTCCACGTCGAGATCGTCGGGTTCGCCGGCGACCGCGCCGATGTGCCCGGACACGACCTCACCTATCAGGCCGCGCATTCCACCCTCGTCCCTGGAACCATGCCCACCGTGCCGGTCGCCGATGTCCTCGGCGGTGAGCACGCCGCGCTGCGGGCGCTGGCCGGACTGCGGCGGCTCGAAGCCAAACGCGCCTCCGGTCAGGACGCCGGCGGAATCGTCGAACGCGTCGTCCTCGACGAGGCGGCCGGATGGGCGGCAGGACCGGCACGGCACGGATTGAGCTCACCGGGGGCCATCCTCGGCGGGGGACTGCCCGTGTATCGGACGTATGCCACGGCCGACGGACATGTCGCGGTGGCCTGCCTCGAACCGCATTTCGCGAAGGCCCTGGCGTCGCTGCTCGGATCCGATCATGAGGAGCTCGAGCGGGCCTTCGTCGTCGAGTCCACCGCGCATTGGATGGCGTTCGCCGACGAACATGATCTGCCGATCGAGAAGGTCGCGCTGGGCTGAGGCCCCGGCAGCTCGGATTCGCCCAAGCACCGGCTCGGCCACAACGGCCACTCGAAGAGACGACAGCACACCACAGACAGGAGACGAAGCAATGATTCTCGACGGATACCGCGGCGCGTGGGAGACCCAGGAAACAGATGATCTGCGTGATCTGGCGCGCGGATTCATCGCCAAGGAGATCGTGCCGAACGAAGCCCGCTTCGCCGAGCAGAAGCAGGTCGATCGCGAATTGTGGAACCGCGCCGGAGACGCCGGTCTGCTGTGCGTGTCGATTCCCGAGGAGTACGGCGGCGGAGGCGGCACCTTCGCTCATGAAGCCGTCCTCCTCCAGGAGCAGGGATTCGTCGGCGACACCGCGTGGGGCAACAGTGTCCACTCGACGATCAACGCCCACTACATCAACGCCTTCGGCACCGAGGAGCAGAAGCAGAGGTGGCTGCCGCGTATGGCCACGGGCGAGCTCGTCTCGGCCATCGCGATGACCGAACCCGGCACCGGCTCCGACCTGCAGAGCGTGAAGACCCGGGCCGTGCGCGACGGCGACGACTACGTCATCAACGGGGCGAAGACGTTCATCACCAACGGCACCCACGCCGACCTCGTCATCATCGTGGCGCGCACAAGCGATGAGCCCGGGGCGAAGGGGCTCTCGCTCATCGTCGCCGAGGTGGCCGACCTGCCCGGGTTCTCCCGCGGCCGCGTACTCGACAAGGTCGGCCTGCACGGGCAGGACACCCGCGAGCTGTTCTTCGAGGACATGCGAGTCCCGGCCGAGAACGTCCTCGGCGGGACGGAGGGTCGCGGCTTCCTCCAACTCATGCAGCAGCTGCCGCAGGAGCGTCTGGCCATCGCCGTCGGAGGTGCGGCGACCGCGGAGTTCGCCGTCCGCGAGGCGGTCGCCTACGCGAAGGACCGCGAGGCCTTCGGTCGGTCCATCCTCGACTTCCAGAACACGAAGTTCGTCCTCGCCGAATGTGCGACGGAAGCGCTGTCCGTGCGCACCTTCGTCGACCATCTCACCAGCGAACACATCGAGGGAACGCTGACGACCGAACGGGCCTCGGCCGGAAAGTACTGGGTCACGGACGCCCAGAACCGCGTCGTCGACCGCTGCCTGCAGATCTTCGGCGGGTACGGATACATGCTCGAGTACCCGATCGCCCGCCTCTACGCCGATTCGCGCGTGCAGAAGATCTACGGCGGCACGAACGAGATCATGAAGGAACTCATCGCCCGCGGACTGTGATCGGCAATCGCGAGTAGTGACCATCGCCCGCGGGCTGTGATCGGGCCGCCTCGGCGAGGGGATCTGCCTGTGTGCCCCCTCAAGGCCGGAAGGGCGGGGATATGGGAAGATTGAAGGCGTGTCGAAAGTACTTGAGATCCTGACCCCGGACGGGCTGCCGCCGCTGCCCGAGAAGCCCGGCGTCTCCTACATCATGCCGGTGCTCAACGAGGCCGAGCACATCCGGCAGGCGATCACGACGATCCTGTCCCAGGACTACGACGGGGACAAGGAAGTCGTCCTCGCGCTCGGACCCTCGACCGACGACACGAACGCCATCATCGAGCAGATGGCCGCCGCCGATCCGCGCATCCAGACGGTCGACAACCCGCAGGCCGCGACGCCCATCGGGCTCAATCTCGCCTTCGCCGCGACCCGTCACGAGGTCATCATCCGCGTCGACGCGCACTCCGGCCTCAACCCCGAATACACACAGCAGGCCATCGACACCCTGCGCGAGACCAGAGCCGCGAACTGCGGCGGACTCATGCTTGCCCGCGGCAAGACCGCCTTCCAGAAAGCCGTGGCCCGTGCCTACATGTCCCCGGTCGGACTCGGCGGGCCCGCCTACCATTCCGGCGACGAAGCCCAGGAAGCCGAATCCGCGTACCTCGGCGTCTACCGACGTGAGGTCTTCGAAACCCTCGAAGGCTTCGACGAAGGCATCAAACGCGGCCAGGACTGGGAACTCAACCTGCGCATCCGCACCGCCGGCGGCCGCATCTGGTTCAACCCGGACATGCAGGTGACCTACTGGCCGCGCGGAACCTGGTCGAAGATCGCCCAGCAGTTCTGGGCGACGGGAATCTGGCGGGCCGAACTCATCCGCCGCTACGGCGGGCAGAACTCGATCCGCTACTTCGCCCCGCCGGTGCTCGTGCTCGGCATGGGGGCGGCGGTCCTCGAAACCCTGCTCCAGCTCAGCGGCACGACGAAGAAGTGGCCGAAGTTCCTCCGCCGTTTCACCTCCCTGATCCACGTGCCGAGCTTCGGCTACATCGCCGGCATCCTGGCAACCGCCTCGGCGGCGAAGGACTGCGGCCGCAGGGAACGGTTCTGGTTCGGCATCGTCCTGCCGACCATGCACCTGTGCTGGGGTGCCGGATTCCTCAAGGGCCTGGTCACCGGGGCCGGCACGACGGAGGACAGCAGCCGATGAGCAAGAAGAAGCCGAGCAGGAAGCAGCGCAGCGGCATCGACAAGGACCGCTACGGCCGTGGCCTCACCGACCCGCTGCCGGCCGTCGATCCCGAATCCAATGAGCGCACCCCCGTGCCGGATCGGCCGGAGCCGAAGAAGTTCTACGCACCCCTGTGGGCCGGCGGAATCGTCGTCCTCCTCGTTCTCGGCGTGTTCCTCTTCAATGTCTTCGGCTCGAAGGACCAGCTCACCGTCGATTCCCTCAATCCGCCGGCCGTCGCCGCGCTCGACGGCGGATCCGCGGTGTACCCGGCGAATTCGAAGATCGCCTTCACCGAGAACGTGAAGTTCGGCTACCTGCCTGCCCCGACCCTGACCGCGCTGGGCGACGGGACGATTGTCGCCGCGAACCCCGAGACGGCGACCGAGCAGATGGGCCTGAAGAAGGACCTCGACGAGGTCACCGTCGACGAATTCCGTGATGCCTCGATCACGCCTCCGCGTAAGGACACGCAGGCCGGCGAGACCATCACCTGGGATGACCTCGTCGGCGAGGTCGGCGGCGACACCGTCTTCCTGCCCGCCATCGATTCCGCCGAGGTGGCCGAACCGGCCTTGAAGACCATCGCCGAGGCGGGGCTCGAGGAATCGACGATCGTGCGCACCGATGACGCCGAGGTGGCCCGTGCCGCCGCCGACGCCGGTGTCGATGCGATGTTCACCGGAGACTACTCCGGAAGCTCACCCGAGGACCTCGGGCCGGCCGGCTACACCGCAGTGGCGGTGAAAGCAGACGCGGCGGCGGACTGGACCGAATCGGACCTCGCCGTATGGGTGACCGGAGTCAAGGACAAGAAGGAACTCGAGACTCTCGCTGACGCCGGTGCCGTCGGCGCCCTGAGCACGAACCCGTACAAGGTTCTGCCCTCCGAAGTGAAGTCCGACTGAACGTGGAGCTGGGGCGGACAGCCGCCTCGGCGCATTGCCGTTGACAACCCCGACGATGACACCCTGACGAAGAAGGAGAATCTCAATGAAGTTGTCAAGTGCTTCACCCCGGTATCGGGGAGATTCCTTGACCGAACATTGTGCGGTCTCGCAGCATCGCCCAGAGCACGTTGATGCGTCGGCGTGCCAGGGCGAGGATCGCTTGTTTGTGGTTCTTGCCTTCAGCCCGTTTTCGGTCGTAGAACGCCTTCGATACCGGGCACCATCGCGATGCCACTTGCGCGGCGAGGTAGCAGGCCCGCAGCAGTCTGCGGTCGTAGCGTTTCGGTCGGTGGTGGTTACCGCTGATGCGCCCCGAGTCCCGGGGCGCTGGCGCCAGGCCCGCGACTCCGGCCAATCGGTTCGCGCTGTCGAACTGGTCGATTCCGCCCCCGGTCGCGGCGGTGAATTCTGCGCCCAGGAGGGGTCCGAATCCGGGCATCGACAGCAGGATCTCGGCATCAGCATGCTCACGGAACCGGTCCTCGATGCGGTTCTCGATACCGGTGATGTCATCAGCCAGTCGCAGGATCTCAGCAGCGAGACGAGCCACGATCATCGCACCCGCGTCCTGGCCGGGCACCGTGGTGTGCTGCTTATCGGCGACCTCGACGGCGATGTCAGCGACTCGGGCAGCCGACCTGGCTCCACGCTTCTTCAACCACGCGGTGAGGCGTTTGACGCCCATGCGGCGGATCGCCGCTGGGGTCTGGTATCCGGTGAGCAGGAGCAGGGCAGCCTTCGAAGTCGAGTAGTCGAACGCGGCTTCCAGGGCGGGGAAAAACTCACCGAGGCTGGCACGCATCCGGTTGATCGCCCGCGTTTTGTCGCAGGCCAGGTCGGTACGGTGAGCGGTGAGCAGTCGCAGTTCGGTCGCGATGTCATCGCCAAGTCGGATGGGTTGCAAGTCGCGGCGCATCCGGGCCTGGTCGGCGATGATTCCGGCGTCTTTAGCGTCGGTTTTCCCGTCGCCGCGGTAGGTGCGGGCAGCGTTGTAGACGGTGCGCCCGGGAATATAGAGCAGCGTCTGCCTGTGCGAGGCCATGAGCGCGATGAACAGCGCGGCTCCTCCCCGGTTGAGGTCAGTCGCCCACGTCACCGAACCCGAGGGATCGGTGAGGGTGTTGACCTCGTCGATGAGGTTCGTGATGACGGTTTCGTCGTTGGTGATCTTCTGCGACAGAAGCCTGTTGCCGTCGGTGTCGATGACGACGCAGTGATGGTGGGACTTGCCGGCGTCGATGCCGGCGAACAGGTCGGCCATAACGGTTCCTTTCGTAAGTGTGGACGTGTTCCACCCCGTGTTCAACAGCCACGCCGTCGTGTCCTTACACAGCGATCGTGTCGCGTTTCTCAATCAGCGGTCGAGCCGTTGCGGGATGCGAGGTGGCCAATCTCCTTCGACCATGCATCAAGCGGGTAACACCATGACAGCCATGCCCCGCATCCCCGGAGTGGTCGGAAACTTACCACTGCTCCCAATCCACATATAAGAAAGGTAAGGACGCCATGACACAGCCCATCGGAAACCCCTCACACATCGGCAACCTGGACGCGAGCCAGCTCGGACCGCAGCCGACCTACCTGCCTGAGGATCACCCGGATGTGGACGCGAAGAAGCGCATCGACGCCGGTGAGGAACCCATCGACGTCGCCGCAGCGCTGCCGGCCTCCTCCCTGGCCTGGGCCGAACTCGCCGATGAAGCCCACCAGGAGGGTCGCCTCGTCGACGCCTATGCCTACGCCCGCGTCGGTTACCACCGCGGACTCGACGCCCTGCGCGCCGCCGGATGGCGCGGCGCCGGCCCGATCCCGTACTCGCACGAAGTCAACCGCGGATTCCTCCGCGCCCTCTACGCGCTCGGCCGTGCCGCCGGTGCGATCGGCGAAGGCGAAGAAGCCGCGCGCATTGAGGAATTCCTCCGCTCGTCTGACCCGAGCGCCGCCGAAGCCATCGGCAAGGGGGAGTAGGCCCGCCCGACCCCGTCGGACACATCGGTCTCCGTGGCGCGTGAGCAAACGCACCACGGAGACCGATTGTGCTTGTCGGTGGGGCGGCGTAGAACTATATGAATGGGTAATACTTCCGAGACGGTCATGACAGCTGAGCAGCGCAAGATCCTTGCAGTGATGCTCGTCCCGATGTTCATGTCGCTGCTGAGCGTCTCGATCGTCAACGTCATCCTGCCCGATATGCAGCGCTCGATCGGTGCCTCGAACTCGGCGATCCAATGGGTGCTCTCCGGCTACACGCTGGCCTTCGGGGTGTTCCTCGTCGCGGCGGGCCGTGCCGGTGACCTCTTCGGCCGGGGCAGGCTCTTCGTCCTCGGCGTCAGCGTCTTCGCGCTCGGATCCCTCATCGCCGGGCTCTCGCCCGACCCGCTGATCCTCAACATCGCCCGCGTCGTCATGGGCGTGGGCTCCGGGCTGCTCAGCCCGCAGGGTGTGGGGATGCTCCAGCAGTACTTCCACGGCAAGGTGCGCGGTCGCGCCTTCGGGATGTTCGGCACGATCGTCGGCGTCTCCGTGGGCATCGGACCCGTCCTCGGCGGTGGGCTCATCGCTGTGCTCGGCGAGGAGTGGGGTTGGCGTTCGGCGTTCCTCATCAACGTCCCGATCGCTCTGACCGCGATCATCCTCGGCCGCTTCTGGCTGCCGAAGAGTGCGTGGGTCGGGTCCGGCACCGAGGCCGAACCGCACACCCGCAAGCGCGCGGACTTCGACCCGGTCGGCCTCGTGCTGCTGGCCGTCGGCACTCTGCTCATCATGCTCCCCTTCCTCGAGCGCAGCGCAGGAGCCTGGATCTATGCTCTCGTGCCCGTCGGTGCGCTCATCGTCGTCTTCTGGGTGCGCTGGGAGAACCGGTATGCCCGCCGAGGCGGATCACCGATGGTCGACATGCAGCTGTTCCGGACACGCAGCTTCGCCTATGGGGCCTCGCTGACGTCCATGTATTTCGTCGGAATGCCCGGCATCTGGGTCATCGTGGCGCTCTACCTGCAGAACGGTCTCGGGTTCCCCGCCCTCCATGCCGGCCTCGTCGGTCTGCCTTCGGCGCTGCTCTCGGCCATCGCCGCACAGGCCGCCGGCCGTGTCGTGCTCACCTTCGGACGGAAGATGGTCGTCCTCGGGGTCGGAATCGGTCTTGCCGGGGTCGTCGCCTCGGCGCTCCTCGTGCTGGCCCACGAGTCCTGGGGTGTCAGCATCTGGTGGCTGCTGCTCACGCTCGGGATCACCGGCCTCGGGCAGGGCATGGCGATCAGCCCGAATCAGACGCTCACGCTCGCCGAGGTCCCCGTCGACTACGCGGGAAGCTCCGGCGGCGTGATGCAGACCGGGCAGCGGGTGGGCACGGCCATCGGCATCGCGATCGTCACCGCCGTGTTCTTCGTCGTCCAGCCGCTGGCCGGATACGGCGCGGCCATCGTCGCCGGTTTCGGGTTCATTGCCCTGGTCATCGTCTTCGCCGGAGTCATCGGCATCATCGACCTGGCCCGCGGGCGGAAGAAGGACCGGCGGGAGAACGAGCCCGTGCGAGCGTGAGGCGACAGGACGGCGTCGTCACCGGAAGTAGCGACGGATCGTCCTGTTCCACGGGTTGGCCGGCAGCTCGGGGTTGAGCAGCGAGGCACCGACGCAGTACTTGCTCACCTTGTGTTCGCGGATGCCTGCCTGCTGGAGCAGATCGTCCCAGATGCTCACTCCGCCGGCGCTCTTCGTCTCGACGAGCACATCGCGCGGCCCGCCATGGGACCGTCTGCCATTGCGGGCCTCGATATCGAGATCGCAGGTCAGCCGCTGGTGATCGTGAGTGAGTGTCACCCGGTCGTAGACGGTCTCGAGCACCGGAGTGAGATCCGCGGCGGTGTACCGCGGTCGAGCCGAGGCCCCGGTCCTCGTGTCGAGGACGGAATCGACGAAGTTCTGTCCGCTTCCGGTCAGCTCCAGGGGCCGATCGAACGGGTGGGCGATGCGCTGCTTGACCGTCTGCCCCCGGTACCCCTTCGACTTCACTTCGAGATGGCTGGTACCGGAGTCGACATACGTGCGGGTGCGGACCTTGAACCGTTGGCGCCGGCCCTGCACATGATCGCGGAAGAACCGGAATTCGGGAGTATCGAAGTACACGGTCCGGTACTCGAAACGATGCTTCCCAGCGATCTCGAGGACCTTGAAGTCATCCTCGGTGGCGGAGAGCAGCTGCAGGAACAGCTCCCGCGGCACAAAGTACTTCCGGTCCACACGCGTCATCAGCCGAGCCTGAGCGTTGAGCTCGTCGAGGCTGATCGGCTCCATGCCCGCCAACTGGGCGTCGATGGCCGCTAGATCCGCGGGCACCGCGCCGGTCTGGATCCCGGTGTCGACCCCGGCGTCGAGCCCGGCGTCGAGCCCGGCGTTGATCCCGGTCTCGAGCACGGTGTCGGTCGGTGCCTCGGGCGTGACCCCGATTCCGGTCTCGCGTTCGGTATCGGTCAATGTGCGCATCTCAGCGCACCTCGGACGTGGTCGAATCCGGCATCCATGCCACGGCTCCGGTTCGCTGGGAATCGGCGGCCGCCTCGGCGCGGGTGGTCGTGGCGGACTTGCGGGCAGGCTTGGCGGTGTAGCGGACATCGACGAGCGTGGTGTCGCGGACCATATCGATGTCGAGGACTTCGACGCGCACGGTCTCGGCGGCGAAGACGTCCTTGAGGTAGGCGATGAGCTCGTTGCGGTCGGTGATCGCACGGTCGACGGTGAAGGTGTGACGGTGCGTCGACGACGCGACCAGCGGGCTGTCGAGGATCGCGATGGCGAAGATGACCAGCAGCGACAGCAGCGGGGTCAGCCACATCGGCTCCGGGTGCAGACCGGCGAGCAGACCGAGGGCCAGGGCGGTGAAGTAGTAGGCGATCTCCTGCTGCGTGATCTGATCCGAGCGCAGACGGATGATCGAGAGGATGCCGAACAGGCCCATGCCCAGACCGACGCCGACCTCGACCGAACCCAGCGCCGAGGTGACCGCGACGACGCCGATGTTGAGCGCAACATAGGACAGCAGCAGATCGCGACGGCGATGCCGGCGGAAGTACAGAACGTAGGCGAGCACGAAGATCGCGATGAGATCGGTGGCCAGAGCAATGGCGAATGACATGTTTCCTCCTTGATGTGTTCATTCACCACATTGCTAGCCGAGATTAAGATGATGATGAGGAGAAGATGAGAGTCTTCACATCTTCGGCACACGTAGCCGGTAGCCGACCCCGCGGACGGTCTCGATCGCGTCCCGACCCAGCTTCTCCCGCAGGTAGCGGACATAGACATCGACGACATTCGAACCGGGATCGAAGTCGAGCCCCCACACACGGCTGAGCAGCTGGGCGCGACTGAGCACTTGATCCGGATGCTTGAGGAAGACCTCGAGGAGCGTGAACTCCCGCGAACTCAACTCGATCGCCTGATCCCCGACCAGGGCCCGGCGGGTGCGGATGTCCACGGCGACGTCACCGGCGCGCAGCACCGTGGCCTCCTGCGCCTCGGCCGGTCGCAGCCGGAGCCGCACCCGGGCCAGGAGCTCATCGAAGGCGAAGGGTTTGCGCATATAGTCATCGGCCCCGCCCGACAGCCCGGCCACGGTGTCCTCGATGGACTCGCGGGCGGTGAGGATGATGACGGGCAGGTCATGACGTTCGGCGCGGATCATCCGCAGCACGCTGAAGCCGTCGAGGCCGGGCAGCCCCAGGTCGAGGATGACGAGGTCGAAACCGCCGCTGCGGACGAACTCGACGGCCATATGTCCGTCATCGGCGACCTCGGTGGCGAAGCCTTCGGCGGCGAGCCCCTTGGCGACGAACGAAGAGATGCGGTCCTCGTCCTCGACGATGAGAATGCGTGTCAACGGCTGTCTCCTTCTGTGCGGTGCCACGGCAGGGTGAGAGTGAACAGGGCGCCTTGGCCGGCAGCGGACCTCACGCTCACATTACCGTCATGGGCGCGGGCGATGCGGTCGACGATCGTCAGACCCAGCCCCGTGCCCTTGCGACCGCCACGGCTCGTCGACGCCGTGGCGAAGCGGTCGAAGATGCGCTGCTGGTCCGAGGCGGCGATGCCGGCCCCGGTGTCACGGACCCACAGGTGCACACTGTGCTCGTCGAGGCGGCCTCCGAAGGCGATGGTGTCCTCGGGCGTCGTGTGGTCGACGGCGTTCGCGGCCAATTGGAGCAGCGCCTGCGTGAGGCGCTCATCGTCGACGAGGCCGAAGCCCTCGGGTGCTGCGTCGATGATCCAGTTGCGCGGGGCCAATGCGCTGGCCTTCGAGAAGCTGCTGATGACGAGGTCCATGAGGTCGGTGTTCGTGCGGTCGAGGAAGTCCGGCCGTTCGCTGCGGGCAAGCATGACGAGATCGTCGACGAGGCGGGACATCCGCTGGAGCTCGTCGTCGACGAGCTCCAAGGTGTTCTGCCGGTCCACGGGATCATCGCCCATGACCTGAAGATGGCCGCGCACGACCGTGATCGGGGTCCGCAGCTCGTGGCCGGCATCGTCGAGCAGCTGGCGTTGGCCCTCGAAAGCCGCCTCGAGCCGGTCGAGCATTCGGTTGAAGGTGAGACTGAGCTGGGCGACGTCGTCATTGCCGGTGACCTCGATGCGGCGGTCGAGTTCGTCCTCACCGATGCCCGCGGCGGTCTCCCGCAGACGCCTGATGGGTTCGAGGACCCGCCCGGCGACGACCCAGCCGAGGAGTCCGGCGGCGATGAGCGCGACCACGGCCACCCAGATCATCGTCCAGATCGTCGTCCACGCCTCGTCGAGGTCGTCGGCGAGAAACTCGATGACGACGAGCTGAGCATGCTGCGGCTGCCCTTCGATCTCGACGGGGACGACCGCATAGGCGACGGGCCCGGCCGCGGTCTTCAGCTCCCCGGATGTCGGGGTCTTCGCCTTCGCCGCGGCGGCGACGAACTGGGCATCCTGATCGAGGCGCAGCGGTGGGGTGTCGGCGCTGCGTTGGTCCTCTTTGCCGTCGATGATGGAGAAGAAGGTCTCCGTGTGCTCGGGCAGGTTGTTCTGCAGATGACTCGTCATGAGCGCCCGCACCGAGGCATAGGGGTGGCCGTCGGTCGGGTCGGGTTTGGACGCGAACTCACGGAACTTCGCGACCTCGTGTTCGAGTTCGGCATCGGCATGGGCGCGGACCCCCGCGAGCTCGGCCCGAGCCGTGGTCACGACGATGATGGAGACCGCGACGGTGAGCACGAGCATGATCCAGGCCAGAATCCGGGTGCGGGCGGTGATTCCCTCACGCCGATCAGTCGTCGTCATCGTCGTCATCATCATCATCATCGTCGTCGGCGTCGTCCGCATCGTCGGCATCGTCGTCATCGAGGTCGTCGTCATCGTCGTCGAGCTCATCGTCGTCATCGTCGAGGTCGTCATCGTCGCCGGCCGAACGCGGTGGGGCGGGAGTGATGCGGTCGGCGCCTCCGGGACGATCGGAGGACGGCGAACTCGGCCCGGTGGAGGGCTCGGTCGACGGTTCGAGAGTCGGTTCGGTCGACGGGTCGTCGGAGCCGGGACCCGGCGCCGAGGTGTCGGAGGGGACGATGACGGGCGGGCCGAGCTCGGTGCCGTCGTCGTCGATCGACTGTTCGAGAGCGAACCATGCGAGCGCGGCGAGCACCACCGTGCCGATGACCATCAACCAACCGAATCGCCCCATGCCACCAGTATGGTCGAACCGGCGCGCGGTGTGCCGGGTGAAGCGATGAGAATGCTCTCATCCGGTGCTCGAAGGCGGCGAGTGAGCCGAGGAACAGCAGGTGCGGCGGATGAGACGGGAGCAGCAGGTGCGCCGGGCATCGCCGTGTTCGGACGGTGTCAGAACAGTCCGCCGACCCACAGGCCGAATCCGGCCGCGGCGGTGGCGAGGACGAGCGTGCCGAGCCCGCTGAGCAGGCTCGAGCCCCATCTGCGTTCCTCGATGAGGCTGATGGTCTCGAAGCTGGCGGTCGAGAACGTCGTATACCCGCCGAGGAATCCGGTTCCGAGCACGAGATGCCAGCCGTCCGGCAGCAGGTTCGCCCCGGCCAGGCCGGTGAGGACCCCGAGGACGAGCGAGCCGGAGACGTTGATGAGCAGCGTGCTCCACGGCGTCGACCGTGGGCTCCACGCCTTGTAGGCGCCGTCGAAGAGCATGCGCACCGCGGCGCCGAGGCCCCCGGCCACGGCGATGACGATGAAGAGCGGCGCGCTCACCGGACTCCCCTGTTCGCTCGCGTTGACGCGACCGCGATCCCGGCCCAGGTGGCGAGCCCGCCGATGACGACGGTGCCCAGACCGTAGGCCAGCCCCGCCCCGATCCGACCATCGCCGAGGAGGCTCGCCGTATCAGTGGCCAGCGCACTGTAGGTCGTGAACCCGCCCATGAAGCCCGTGCCGACCAGGATCCGGACCGTCCGCCGCAGTCCCGCATCACGGCCGAGCCGGGACAGACCGGACAGGAGGAGGCCGAGGCAGAACGCGCCGAGGAGGTTGATCCCGAGGATCGCCACCGGAATCCCCGCCCGGTCGGCCACGACGAGGCCGACCGCCTCCCGGGCGGCCGTGCCGAGGCTGCCGCCGATGACGGCCAGCCCCAGAGAGGGCAGACGCAGATGAAGGGGACGGAATTCGGCCATGGATACTCCTACCTTTCGGGCATGCTGACGCCGGTCGAGGTAGGGACTGTTGTCGGCAGCCCGATATCCGAGATGCGGAATCAGGAACCCGAGGTTGGGTACGGCGAGCCCCACCGCCGTGACGCGTGGGCGTCGCCCCCATTCTGCCATAGGCCGCCGGTGGCTCTCGGGACCGTGGGGCTGCGCCGAGGCGCTCGGGCAGGGGCATCAGTCCTGGGTATGATGCGGGCACCTCGGGGCTCGCATTAGCATGAGCCCCATGAGCAACCGAGAGTCGAGGGCACCCGCCCGCGAGAGTGAACTGCGGCAGGGAGACCCCGATCGGTTCGACCGCGTGCGCGGCTACCTCGCCGCACGTCCATGGATCGCCGACTCCCTGCTCTGGGCACTTCCGCTCGCATCCTTGGCGGTCATCTCCGCCGTCGGCACGGCCAAGCCGAACACCCTGACATCCATGCCGGTGCCCGTCCACGCCGCGATCGCCCTGCTCCAGACCGCGCCGCTGGCCCTGCGTCGGACGACACCGCTGCTGAGCACGATGGTCATTGCATTCGGCTGCCTGCTCAGCGTGCTCACGATGATCGGACCGAACTTCGGCATCGTCGCCGTTCCGCTCACCGTCTACTCGACGACCGCCTGGGGCACCCGCACCCACGGTCGGATCGCGCTCTGCCTCGGCCTGGTCGGGGCGCTGCTGTTCGGCGGATGGTTCTATCTCGTCTCCCTGCAGGCGACGATCGGACCGGACTCGCACCCCTTGGAGCTCGGGGAGTATCTGCTCATCGCCACGATCGTGGCCCTCTGCGCCGCGATCGTCCTCATCGCCTGGCTCCTCGGTGATGTCGGCTACCGCCGCCGTCGGGAGGTCGAAGGCATCTGGGAGCGCAATCGCCTGCTCGAACGGGAACGCGAATCCGAGACCCGGCTCGCCGCCGATGCCGAGCGGATGCGGATCGCCCGCGAGATGCACGACGTCATCGCCCATTCGCTCTCGGTCATCATCGCCCAGGCCGACGGCGGACGCTACGCGGCGAAGGCCGACCCGAACGCGGCCGTCGAGGTCCTCGAGACGATCGCCCACACCGGACGCGATGCTCTCGCACAGACCCGCTCGCTCCTCGGCTTCCTCCGCTCCGACGATGACGACGCCCGCTCGGCGGCACCGCTGCCGGGAATTGCGGACATCAGGACGCTCATCGCCGATGTGCGATCGGCCGGACTGCCGATTTCGATCACGGGTGTCGACAGTTTCGACGAGGAGCTGCTGCCCGATGGTGCCGCGCTCGCGGTCTATCGCATCGTCCAGGAGGCCCTGACGAATGTGCTCAAGCACGCCGGCAGCGGTGTCCGGGCACATGTGTCGCTGCAGGTCGACGGTGGCGAACTCGTCACCCGCATCAGCGATGACGGTGCCGGTGGTCCCTCCCATGCGAATGCGCACGGCGGCACTTCCGACCAGGGCGGGGGCATCCGCGCCCGCGGGCACGGCATCGTCGGCATGAAGGAGCGTGCCGCCCTCTATGGAGGGACCCTGACGGCACGGGCGATCCGGTCGAGGGGAGTCACCGATGGCAAGATCCCCGACAGCGCCTTCGGCACCGCGACCGGTTTCCTCGTCGAAGCGCGCTTCCCGCTGAGCCGCCGTGCGGGCGCCGTCGGCGCTGGCCTGGAGACCGGCACCGACGGTGCGGAACCGAGCAACCGGACTTCCGAGGCGAGCGATCGCGCCCCGGCGCTGAACGACCGCACCTCGGAGACGAACGACCGCGTCTCAGAGGCGAACGACCGCGTCTCAGAGGCGAACTCCGCTGAGGGGAACAGCCGGTGACCGCCGGCAGAGGTCAGGACACCGAATCCGTCCAAGGATGTCGAGACGCCCGGAACTCCCGAGACGTCCGTGATTCCCACGACGCCCGGGACCCCCACCACCCTGATCTGCTGCGAGTCGTCCTCGTCGACGACCAGGCCCTCGTGCGGGCCGGCTTCGCCATGGTCATCGACTCCCAAACGGATATGAGCGTGGCCGGGCAAGCCGGTGACGGCATCGCCGGACTCGACACGGTCCGCCAAGTACAGCCCGATGTCGTGCTCATGGACGTGAGGATGCCCCGCCTCGACGGCATCGACGCCACCGAGCAGATCCTGGCCCTCGCCGACGAAGGCCACATCCGCACCCCGAAGATCATCGTCCTCACCACCTTCGACGACGATGAGTACGCCCTGCGCGCCCTGCGGGCGGGAGCCTCAGGGTTCCTCCTCAAGGACACCCTCCCCGAGGTGCTCCTCGACTCGATCCGCACCGTCGTCGACGGGGGAGCGGTCATCGCCCCCACCACCACGCGACGCCTGCTCGACAGCGAAATCCTGCCCCACCTCGGCGCGGGGCAGGACGCTTCGCCCACGGCCACCTCGGCGGACTCATCACAGTCCCCGACGGCGGCACAGAATCTTCCTGCACAGAACCTGCCCGCACAGAACCTGCCCGCGCAGAACCTGCTCGATGCGGACGAGGTCCGGCGCCTCGAATCGCTGACACCGCGGGAGCGGGAGGTGCTCACCCTCATCGCCAAGGGGCTGAGCAACACCGAGATCGGCGAGCGGCTCTTCCTCGCCCAGCCGACGGTCAAGACCCACGTCGGTCGCATCCTCATGAAACTCGAGGTCCGCGACCGAGTGCAGGCCGTCGTCCTCGCCTACGAGGCCGGCCTCGTCGCGCCGGGAAGCTGAACACCGACTCCGGCACTCATCCCCAGGTATGACCCGGCCCCGCCGAGTCGGCCACCACCTCGGCGAAGACCATCCTCCGGTCCGATGTGCCCAGGTGGGGCGGGCGACGAAGCTGGAGTCATGAATTCCTCACCGACACACACAGACCCCCGACCGGCCCAGACCCCCTACCCGGCACCGAGGCTGGCCATCCAGGCCATCTCCCTGATGAAGACCTACGGTGAGGGGGACGCGAGCGTCCGCCCCCTCGACGACCTGAGCATCGACATCGAGGCCGGGCGCTTCACCGCGATCATGGGACCCTCCGGTTCCGGAAAATCGACGTTGCTGAATATGCTCGCCGGCCTCGACACTCCCGATTCGGGCGAAGTGATCATCGGCGAGACCCCGATCTCGAAGCTGAGCGACCGGAAGCTCACGGCGATCCGCCGCGACCGCATCGGCTTCGTCTTCCAGTCCTTCAACCTCGTGCCGTCGATGAACGCCGAAGAGAACATCCTGCTGCCCTCCCAGCTGTCCGGGAAGAAGCCGGACCGGCAGGTCTTCCGCCGCATGGTCGACCTCCTCGGGCTCGGCGAACGCCTCAAACACCGTCCCCACGAGCTCTCCGGCGGACAGCAGCAGCGCGTCGCCGTCGCCCGCGCACTCGTGTCCCAACCGGACGTCATCGTCGCCGATGAGCCGACGGGCAACCTCGACTCGAACGCGGGCGAAGAGGTGCTGAGCATCCTCCGCTCCTCCGTCGACGAACTGGGGCAGACCGTCGTCATGGTCACCCACGACCCCCGCGCGGCCGCCCGCGCCGACCGTGTCGTCCTCCTCGCCGACGGTCGCCTCGCCGGGGAACTGTCCCAGCCCGACCCCGAATCGGTGGCCACCGCGCTGATGAACGTCACCGCGGCCGCCGACGCGACGACCTTCGGGGGTGCCCGATGATCCGCATCGCATGGTCGAACCTCCGCAGCTCCTCGGGCCGACTCTTCGCCGCGATGATCGCCATCGCCGTGTCCGTGGCCTTCATCGTCGCCGCCCTCCTGTTCTCGCAGGCGTTCGGCGACACGCTCCGCAACCAAGTCCGCGCCGAATGGTCCGGCGCCGACGTCGCCGTCACCGAAACCGAGGCCTCGGACCCCGCAGACGTCGCCGACGGCTCCGCCTCGCTCGACGAATCGCTGACGAAGACCGTCTCCGCGGTCGACGGCGCCTCCAACGCCCAACTCACGCAGACCGGCTACGTCTCCGTGTCCTCCGACAGCGCCGAGGTCACGGGTCGGGTGACGAACCTCCCGCAGGGTCAGGACGAGGTCCTCAAAGGGTCGGAGCCCAGCGCCGATGACGAACTCATGCTGGGCGAGGCCGATGCGAAGACTCTCGGAGTCTCGGTCGGCGATGAACTCAGCCTCAGCGACTTCGACGGTTCCGGCCGCGGCGGTGACGAGGGACCGAGCTTCACCGTCACAGGCATCGCCGCGGGATCCTCCACCTCCGCGGGGCTGACGCTCTATCTCACCGACGCCGGGCTGGCGGCCGCACCGGCCGAGCTCGCCCCCGACGCCATCCGCGTCGTCGCCGACAGCGGAACCGACCGCGAACAGCTCGCCGAGGCGGTCACCGCCGCCGTCGACCGCTCCGGAGCCGGCGACGCGGTCGAGGTCAAGACCGTCGATCAGGTCGTCGAGGAGCAGCTCGAATCCATGTCCGATTCCTCCGACATGCTCTCGACCGTCGGTATCGCCTTCGGCCTCCTTGCCGCCGGCGTGGCCGCCCTCGTCATCTCGAACACCTTCAATGTGCTCGTCGCCTCCCGAACACGGGTGCTCGCCCTCTTCCGCGCCGTCGGCGCCTCACGGTCCCATGTGCGCGGGGCCGCGGTGCTCGAGAGCCTCACGCTCGGCATCGTCGGGTCGGCGTTCGGCATCGGACTCGGTCTGCTCCTCGGCTGGGGGCTGGCCGCGGCCGCGCGGGCGTTCTGGATGCCCGAGTTCGCACAGATGTCCTTTTCGCCGGCGGCGCTCATCACCGGGCCGGCGGTCGGCATCCTCGTCACGGTGGCCGCCGGACTCATCCCGGCGCTGCGCTCCTCGAGGGTCTCTCCCATCGAGGCGCTGCGTCCCGTCGACGTCCCGGCCGCGGCTCCCCGCTTCCGTTGGGTGCGGGCGACGATCGCCCTCGTGCTCGGTGCGGTCGGGGTCGCCGTCTGCCTGCTCGGTGCCTCCGGTCAGTCCGTGGTCCTCGGCATCCTCGGCTGCTTCGGACTCTTCGTGGCCCTGCTCATCGGCGCTCGCGCCTTCGTGCCGCCGCTGGTGGCAGCCCTGGCCCGGGTGGTCGCCGTGGTGGCCCGGCGCTCGCCGACGGTGAAGCTGGCAGGACGTTCGGCCAGCTCGGCGGGTGGTCGCACCGCCTCGACGACGGGGGCGCTGCTCATCGGCATCACCCTGGTCACGGCCGTGGTCGTCGGCTCGGCGAGCCTGCAGCGCACGCTCGAGCTCGCCACCGCCGAGGACACGCCCGTCGACCTCGTCGTCTCCGGGTCCGCGGACACGGTGACGACGTCCCTCGACGACGCCTCGATCGTCGACGACCGTGTCGAGGTTCCCGCACCGGCCGCCTCGGTGAGCATCGACGGGCTGGGCGGTTCGGGCGATCTGGCCGTGGCCAGCGCCGAGGATGCCGCAGACTCCCCGGTCATGCGCAGCGACGGCTACGACGTCGACGAGGGAACCGTGCTCATCGACCCCTCGAGCATCGGCCTCGACGAGGGGACTGAGGACATCGACGGCAAGACGGTGACCGTCGACGTCGGCGGTGACACGGTCTCACTCAAGGCCGTCGGCTCCTACAACGTTCCCCTCGGAACAGCACTGGTCAGTGGGGCCGACGAGGCGCGGATCGTCAAGGCCGCCGGTGGCGACGCCGAATCACAGACCTGGGTGAAGATCGCCGATGATGCCTCCGGCTCACAGATCGAGGCGCTGACCTCGGAACTCGAGAGCGCTGGGGCGCAGGCCGATGCCGATCCCGCCCAGACCCGGGCGGAGTTCGCTTCGATGTTCCAGGTGGCGCTGACGGTGGTGCTCGGACTGCTGGCCGCCGCGGTGATCATCGCGGTGATCGGTGTGAGCAACACGCTGACCCTTTCGGTGATCGACCGGCGGAGGGAGGGTGCCCTGCTGCGGGCGCTCGGCTTCACACGTCGGTCGATGTCGCGGATGATCACGATCGAGTCCCTGCTGATGACGGTCATCGCCCTGGTCTTCGGCGGAGCGGTGGGAACGTTCTTCGGCTGGGTGGGAACGGCCTCGATCACCCCGGAGTCGAGCGCCCCGGTGCTCAGCGTTCCGGGCGGGCAGCTCGGTCTCATCGCGGCCGCCGCGATCCTCGCCGCCGTGCTCGCCTCCGCGATTCCGGCCCGCGCCATGTCGCGGATCGTCCCGGCCAAGGGCATGAGCATGGAGTGAGTGCCGGATGCACTGCGCGCCGCGGCCCCGTCGAAATTCGGGGTCGCGGCGCGCAGTGTGTGCGGGAGTTGTCTCAGTCCTCCCAGTCGGTGCAGGTCATGGTTCCGTCGAGCACTGCCGTGCCGAGCTCGGTTCCGTCGAATGTCACGCTCTCGTCGCCGATGTCGACGCCCTTGGGGCGATTCGCCTTGAAGGGCCGTCCCTGACCGACCTTGACCATGACGAAATCGGTGCCTTCGGCCTTGACCAGAGGCAGCTCATTGTTCGTCTTGCCGATGATGTGTCGGAGACTGCCCGGCTTCCCGGAGCAGTAGACATCGGTGGGGTCGATCGTGATCGTCTTCTCCCCGGTGTCGAGCTTCAGGTGCGATTCCTCGGAATCGTCGGCGGAGCCGGAGTCCTCGTCCGTGCCGGACGAATCGTCCGTACCGGAGTCCTCGTCCGAGTCCTCGGTCGGGGCCTGCTGGCTGGGAGTCTCTTCGGCCGCTTCCGGGCTCTGGGACTGAGCGTCGTCGGTCGGAGCCTGCTCGGAGTCGTCCGAGGTGGAACCGGAGCATCCGCTGAGAGCGAGAAGACCGGCAAGGGCAACAGTGGTGATCGGTCTGATACGCATATCTCCATTATCGTCGACTGCCGAGGCCGCGAACCCCGGAATCGGGCACGCTCAACGTGTGATTGTGCACATGTCGGGCCGGCCGCCTCGGCGAGGGGTGGTGGGAGGTCAGCGTTCGGAACGGTACCGATCGACGGCGCGGCGGAGACGGTCGAGGCCGTCATCGATGCGGTCGGGCGTCGCCGAGGCGAAGCACAGGCGCAGCGCGTTCGAGAAGTTCCCGGCAGGGGAGAACGCGGGCCCGGGAATGTAGGCGACGCCTTCTTCGAGAGCGGTGGGCATGAGCTCTTCGGTGTTGATCGTCTCGTCGTCGAAGGTCACCCAGAGGAAGAATCCGCCGTCGGGATCGGTGGCTCGGATCTCGCCGGGGAAGAGTCGCTGAAGTCCTTCGGACATGGCGACCTTGCGCTCGCGATAGGCCTGACGCAGGACCTCGACGTGGGAGTCCGCGCCGCCTTCGGCCAGCCAGCGGGCGATGAGGTGCTGGTTGGGCACGGCCGCGCAGGAATCCATCGTCTGCTTCGCGTTGACGGCGAGTTCGCGGATCTCGGGGTCGACGTCGATCCAGCCCACGCGCAGTCCGGGGGCGACGAATTTCGAGAAGGTGCGGACGCCGAAGATGAGGGGATCGTTCGGGCTGAGGTCGCTGAGCGCCGGCAGGGATTCGCCGGAGAAGCGGAGCATGCCGTACGGGTTGTCCTCGATGATGACCGAACGGTGACGGTGGGCGAAGGCGAGCAGCTGTTCGCGGCGGGGCAGGGACATCGTCACACCGGCAGGGTTCTGGAACGTCGGGACGGTGTAGATGACCTTCGGAGCGCGCCCGGTTCGTGCGGTGTGCTCTTCGAGGGCGTCGACCTGCATGCCGTCTTCGTCGACGGGGATCTCGAGGATCTCCGCCTCGTAGCTCATGGCTGTGGCCGAACCGTTCGTGTAGGTGGGGGATTCGCAGGCGACGAGGTCGCCGGGGCTGACGAAGAGTTTGAACCCGAGGTCGAGGCCCTGCATCCCGCCCGAGGTGATGAGCAGACGGTCGCGGTTGCCCTGCTGTTCGGGTGGGATCTGTCCGCTGGAGGCGAGGTAGTCGTGAAGCGCCTCGATGAGGATCGGTTCGCCCTTCGTCTCCCCGTAGGTGAAGTTCTCCGGAGAGAAGACCTCGCCGGCGATGCGTGCGAAGTCCTTCGCCGGCAGCATGTCCGGTGCGGGTGCCCCCATCCCGAATTTGACGATGTCGTGGTCGTACGCGGCCAGCAGAGTGGTGGAGGCATCGATGACGGACCCGATGAGCTTGTCGTGTCGGCTGGCGTACGGCAGCGAGAGATTCTGCGACGAAGGCGAAGGGTTCTGCGATGAACTCGTGGCCGGGTGCATTGAGGTGGTGGACATGAGCGACCTCCTTAGAGCGGTGATGCCCTGAAGTCGACTGCTCCGGCGACGTTCAGAAGGCTCCTGCCCGAACGACGTGATACGTGGGTGACTTCAGCATAGGCCCGGGTGACGTGGCGAACAAGGACGACATCAGTTGTGTCTGCGCGGTCGGCGGCGTCACGATCGCCGAGTGAGTGAGTGGGGGAGTGTGCCAGGACGGGGCGCCAGGGGTGGAGCCGCCTCGGTGATCGGATGCTCCCGCTGGTGGTTGTGTCGGTGTGACCCAGTAGACTTAGCGCGTAATGACATCCCCTTTCACTTCGAGGTGAAGTACTCTCATGCCAGCAATCGTTGTCGTCGGCGCTCAGTGGGGCGACGAAGGTAAAGGTAAGACCACCGATATCCTCGGCACCAGCGTCGACTACGTGGTCAAGCCCAATGGTGGGAACAATGCCGGCCACACGGTTGTCGTCGGCGGCGAGAAGTACGAACTCAAGCTGCTGCCCGCAGGAATCCTCTCACCGAACGTCACCCCGGTCATCGGCAACGGCGTCGTCGTCAACCTCGAAGCACTCTTCGAAGAGATCGATGCCCTCGAATCCCGCGGTGCGGACACCTCGAAGCTGCGGGTTTCGGCCAACGCCCACCTCGTGGCTCCGTACCACCAGACGATGGACAAGGTGACCGAACGGTTCCTCGGCAAACGCGCCATCGGCACCACCGGGCGCGGCATCGGACCCGCCTACATGGACAAGATCGGGCGTCTGGGCATCCGTGTCCAGGACATCTTCGACGAGTCCATCCTGCGGCAGAAGATCGAGGGATCGCTGCGGCAGAAGAACGAACTGCTCGTCAAGGTCTACAACCGCCGGGCCGTCTCCGTCGAGGAGATCGTCGAGTACTTCGAACCCTTCATCGAACGGCTGCGCCCCTACGTCGCCGAGACCGAGCTCATGCTCAACGAGGCGCTCGACCGTGGCGAGGTCGTCGTCATGGAAGGCGGCCAGGCGACGATGCTCGACGTCGACCACGGCACCTACCCGTTCGTCACCTCGTCGAACCCGACCGCCGGCGGCTCCTGTGTGGGCACCGGCATCGGACCGACCCGGATCAACCGGGTCGTCGGCATCGTCAAGGCCTACACCACGCGTGTGGGTGCCGGTCCGTTCCCGACCGAACTCTTCGACGAGATGGGCGAATACCTGCAGAAGGCCGGCGGCGAATTCGGTGTCAACACCGGTCGTCCGCGCCGCTGCGGCTGGTACGACGCGGTCATCGCCCGCTACGCTGCACGCACCAACGGCTTCACCGACTATGTGCTCACGAAGCTCGACGTGCTCACCGGCATCGACCGGATCCCCGTCTGCGTGGGCTACGAAGTCGACGGGCAGCGTTTCGACGAGATGCCGATGTCCCAGACCGATTTCCACCACGCGAAGCCGGTCTTCGAGTACTTCAACGGCTGGAGCGAGGACATCACCGCGGCTCGGACCTTCGACGACTTGCCGGCCAATGCGCAGAAGTACGTGCTCGCGCTCGAGGAGATCTCGGGCTGCCGGATGTCGGTCATCGGCGTCGGCCCCGACCGCGAACAGTCGATCGTGCGCCACGATCTGTTGGACTGAGGGGCAACGGCCCGGTGGGGCAGGAAGCGCGTCTCGGACTGAGGGCAGGGCGCGCGTCGCTGTCTGAAAACGTGAGCACCTGAGGCACGTGACGAGTGAAGGGCGGGGTCGACAGTCATGTCGGCCCCGCCCTTCACTGAACTCCACCTTCGGCGGACATAATTTCTTCACTCTCAGGAATCTCATCTCATGTTCGCAAGATTCGTTGAGAATCGATATGGGAAAGTGCTAGCGTCTGAAACCATGTTTTCGCCGTCGCATACATGGTTGAGCGCTCTCGCTGACCGTCGTTCTCCTCTCGGCGCAGCTCGTGGGCTCGCGGCAATCGCAAGCGTTCTGCTCGTCGCTTCGACCACCGCATGCATGCCCGAAATCGACCGCGGGGAAGGGTTTCCACCGCCTCGGGTCACCGCGATCGCGGCAGGTTCCCCTGGCGGCGGCCTCGACCTGACGACTCGCATCACCAAGGACGGACTCGAAGACGCGGGTGTCGAAAGCTTCGTCACCATTGAGAACATGGGCGGAGGCGGTGGCAACCCTGCACGAGCGGCAGTTCTGCAACGGGAGAATGACGGGACGACGGTGGTGGTCGAGTCCAACCGTGTGCTCCTGTCGAACATCACCGGTACGACCGACATGTCGATCGACGACTTCACGCCGATTGCGCAGCTGACCACAGACTACGAGGTCTGGATGGTGAAGTCGGGGTCCGAATACGACTCAGCCGAGCAAGTGCTCGAACAGATCAAAGACGACCCGGGCAGCGTCGACTTCGGCATCGGCACCGTGCCCAGCGATGATCAGCTCAATGTCCTCCGACCCGCCGACGAATACGGAGTCGACGACCTCAGCGCACTGAATCTCGTGGCATTCTCCGACGGCGGTGACCTCAACAATGAACTCCTCGGCGGGCGCATCGATGTCGCCTCGACAGGAATGTCGGAGGCTGTGGAGCTGGTCGAAAGCGGGGACGTGGAGATCATCGCGGTCTCGGCCCCGGAACCCATCGAAGACGGTCCCGGCACAGGCGCGGCGACCTGGCACGACCTCGATATGGATATCACCATCAACCACTGGCGAGGAGTGTTCGGCCCGGCAGATATGCCCGAGGAGGCCGTCGCCTGGTGGCAGAAGGCGCTGAAGAAGGGCGTCGCTTCGGACGAATTCGTCAAACAGTCTGATGCACTCGGCATCAATCCCGCTTATCTGCCCGGCGACGAATGGCTGGAGACGGTGATCATGCCCGAGGAAGAAGAATCGCGAGAAGTGCTGGAGAAGGTAGGACTGAGCAAATGAGTTCCGAAGCCCAGGCTGACGGTCCGGCAGCCGTCGAAGGCCCGGAGACCGCTGCTGAGATCGAGCCGGGCAGCACAGCTGCGTCGAAGACCATCGCTGCAGTCGTCTTCTTGGGGCTGGCACTCTTCTATCTCATCAACGCTCTCCTGTTGCCGAGTGTCGAAGGCGAAGACGGAATCGGCCCCAAGACGTTCCCTGTCGTCGTCGGCATCGTGCTCGTAGGCACCACAGCGCTCGGCCTGTTCTCATTGCTGCGAGGAAAGGGCGAAACCAGACCTGTGACCGGCATCGAGCTGGTTCGAGTGCTCACGTGCATCGTTCTCTTCGCACTGTTCACAGTATCGATCTTCCTCATCGGATTCGCCGAGGCGGCTGCGGTCTTCTCTGTGCTCACGACGACGCTCGTCTTCGGAGTTCGACTCAGACCGCTCAAAGCGGTCTGGGTGCTCGTCCTCGGACTCGTCATCGGAATGATCCTCTTCCTCGTCTTCGATGTCTGGCTGAACGTGCTGCTTCCAGTCGGCTGGCTCGAGTACCTCGTGTTCGGAGGGCTGAACCTATGAATACCCTGTCAGATCTGTTGAGCGCTCTGGGAACGATCACCACGTCACCGACGCTGCTGCTCGTCATCCTCCTCGGAGTCATCCTCGGTACGGTCGCGGGTCTGCTTCCCGGTGTCGGCCCCTCCACGGCGATCGCGCTGCTGCTTCCAGTGGCGATGACCGTGCCACCCGAGCTGTCGCTGCCACTCATGGTTTCCCTCTACCTCGGTGCCGAATACGGAGGGCGCATCTCTGCGATCCTCCTGAACATCCCCGGCGATCCGGGCGCGATCATGACCACCCTCGATGGTCACCCGATGGCGTTGAAGGGAAAAGCGGCAAGTGCGCTGTCGATTTCAGCACTGGCCTCGTTCCTCGGCAGCATCCTTGCATTCCTCGGACTCGCGTTCATCGCCGGTCCCATGTCGGAGATGGGGTTGGCCTTCGGACCGGCCGTCTACTTCGCGGTAGTCGTCATGGCTCTCGTCCTCAGTGCCACTCTTGTCGGCTCAGCGCCGATGCTCGGTCTCACCGCAGTCGTCATCGGGGTGGCCATCTCCACGGTGGGAATCGAGCTGCAGTCAGGGCTTCCGCGCTTCACCTTCGGCACGTTCACACTCCTCGAAGGCATCGATCCGATTGTGGCGATCATCGGCGTGTTCGGCATCGGTGAAATCCTCGCGAGCACGAACATGGGCATGAACTCGCAAGCGGTCAAAGGTCTGTCGGGGCGGTTCCTTCCTACCAAGGCCGAACTCAGACAGGGAACGCTGCCGGGCATCCGAGGGTCGATCATCGGTTTCATCGCCGGTGTTCTCCCCGGAGCGGGAACAACCATCGCGGCGTTCTTCTCCTATGGGCTCGAAAAGCGTCTCGCCCCTGCTTCGGCAGGAATGGGAAAGGGAGCTGTCAGGGGGCTGGTCGCACCAGAGGCGGCAAACAATGCTGCGGTTTCCGGATCAATGGTTCCGCTGCTGACCCTGGGAATTCCCGGTTCAGGTACGACCGCAGTGCTGCTGGCCTATCTCATGATGTACGGGCTCAACCCGGGGCCGGGTTTCTTCGATGCCAATCCGGAACTGGGCTGGACGATTGTCGGAGCGCTCTTCATCAGTGCGATCCTCGGCGTCGTCGTCAATATCAGTGCTTCGTCTCTGCTCGCAAAGATTTTGGCCATTCCGATGCCCTTCATGGCACCGACGATCCTCATGTTGGCTCTCATCTCCTGCTACAGCATCCACAACTCCGCGACAGACGTGTACATTGCTCTGGCGTTCGGCGTTCTCGGCTATGTCATGCGTCTCGTCGGCATGTCTCCGGCGCTGCTCGTGATCGGCTTGGTCCTCGGCGAGATGCTCGAGCGGAACCTGCAGCAGGCGCTCGGCCTCTCCGGCGGCAACTTCTGGACCATGATCTCTCAGCCGTTGGTGCTGCTGTTCCTCGCCATCGCCGTCCTCGCACTGCTGACGGCCCTGCCGTGGAAGAAGATGGTGGGCACGAAGACCAGTGCCGATCATCAGCCAGCGAACGAACGACGCTGATGATTCGGTGCACTGATCTTCTCAGAACCTCAGTCCAGGTGCTGGTGGGTGGCCACTGCCAGACGGTTCCAGACATTGATGGCTGAAACGGCCATGAGCAGTTCGACCATCTCCTGTTCGGAGAACACCGCCGAGGCGGCCGCCCACGTGTCATCGGAGACGCCGTCGGAGATGCGCGTGACCTCTTCGGTCAGGCGCAACGCGGCCTGCTCGCGGTCGGAGTAGACGGAGGCGGCTTCGTGCCATCCGGCAAGGACATCGACCTTGACCTGGTCGACCTGGGCCTTGCGGGCTTCGCCGGCATGCATGTTCAAGCAGTACGCGCAGCCGTTGAGCTGTGAAGCACGCAGTTTGATGAGCGAGAGCAGACCCTCGCCGAGACTGCCGCTGTGGATGTACTTCTCCATCGCCACCAGCGGCTGGTAGGCATTCTTGTCGACAGCTTGGATGTTGAGACGCTGAGTGTCCGACATGTTCGTCATCTTCTTCTCTTTTGTGTGTTTCTTCTTTGCCTCCGCGGAGGGAACTCCTCGGAGAGGTGTCAGGCTCTGCGACCACCGAAGCACAGCAGCTGAGTCTGCGCATCGGCATCGGCCGGCGGAGTGATCTTGGCGGCGAAGAATCCTGGGGCGCGAATTGCATCGTCATACGGACGCAGCGCGTCGAGGACTGCGTGGCAGGAGGACTCGTCGAGGTTCTCATCCTGGCCGGTCGCGTGCGCAAGGTCCCAGGTGTGGAACAGTGTGTCACCGCAGAGCAGGGTGTCGGACAGCTGAGCGAACGTCATCGCGCCCAGTGGTGACTCCACCTGGGTGTCTGCGATGTCAGGGTTGATGAGAGCCTGAACGGCAGCTTCCCTCGCCTGAGCGAAACGAGCGATGAGCTCGGTGCCGGCTTCTGGTGCGAAGGACTGTCCGGCCACAGCGAGTATTGATCTGTGGGAACCGAGGACATGTTCGACGAGTTCTTCGACGGTCCAATCGGGACAGCTCGGAACGGTCTTCTGCCAATCATCGGAACCGATGCCGAGCATCCGGGCTTCGAACTCATCGGAAATGGCAGTGTATCGATCTGTGCTTCCAGACATGTTTCGACCATATACCCGCATCCGGTCCGCTGTCAGGAGAGAACAGACCCTCGTCGGTCTGCGTTCCCGGTGAAACGAAGTTCAGCTGCGAAGGTCGCGGATGGCCTCGATTCCTCCGTCGTACGCTGCGGAGATGTCAACGAGGTCGATCCGATCCGGCAGGTCTCCGGCGGCCTGATATTTGAGCATGAATACCACGGTGGCCCGTGCGGTGGCTTCGTCATTGCCCAGCACGCCGTCGGAGACGTCCTCGGCATCGGAGAGGATGAGCACGATCTCCTCCGTTCCGGTATCCGTATGGATGCTGGCCAGGAACTCTCCGGTGTCCTGCAGTTCGATGTCGATGTCCTCTTCAGCCATTCCGACCTCCTACGATGCGGCGCGAACGACGACTCTCTTCTCAGCATAGACCTCCTCGGCAAGCACTTGGGTCGAGGGTGGGAAGGTGGCATTGTGGCAGGCAGACCACCGAAATTCGCAGCAGGGGAGGGACGACCATGAACCAGAACGCACGCCTGACCGAAGCGGCCTACCAGGGTTCCGCACTCGACGTCGACGAAGACTTCTATGGACGGATCGGGAAGGATACGGACAACCGGGAGATCGTCGACGAGTTCACTGTGCCGATCCGTTCGGGCCAGGCGTGGGAGATCCCCGCCGGACATGTGTGTCGGATCTCGACCGTCGAAGGCCCGCAGGTCGGGGACCTCAACCTGTGGAACCGCCACGACCCCAGGGAGCGCTTCTGGGCAGCCAGGACCCGACAGCTGCAAGCCGCGCACGTGTCCACCTTCGACCGGCTGTGGTCGACGCTGCCGTTCCTCCGTCCCATGGCCACGATCGTCAGCGACACCCTTGCCGACTACGGCACCGACGCCGAAGGCGGCCGACTCCACGACACCTTGGGCACCCGCTGCGATCCCTATGTCTCACAGATGCTGAGCGGGGTCGACTTCGACTACCACTGCCACTCCAACCTGGTCCGGGCCGTCCTGCCCTATGGCCTCACGGAGTTCGACGTCCACGATGTGCTCAATGTCTTCCAATGCACAGGGCTGAACGACAACGACGAATACTTCATGAAGACCTGCCCGGCGACACCCGGCGACCACTTCGAGTTCTTCGCCGAACAGGATCTGCTCGCAGCGCTGTCGACCTGCCCGGGAGGAGACCTGTCCGCGCCGATGTTCGGCGAGGACAACGAGGACCCGGTGGACAACTGCCACCCGCTCAAGGTCACGGTCTACCGGCTGACGGAGGGCCTCCTCGGCGAGTGGACGGAACCGCAGTCACCGCGATATCGGGGACAGCACGGGCTGAAGCCACAGGTCTGGGGCAGCTGAGCGGACATCCGGGAATACGCGGCGGCCGCAGTCGACGGAAACCGCGGCCGTCACCCAGTCAGGCGGAGGGCGCAATCATTCGAGGACGTGGCCACGTAGCATGTGAACATGACTGGACACGGTGGTCCGGGCCTGTCGAGGAAGACAACGGTCCGATACGCGCTCGGTTCGCTGGGCACCGGCGGTTTCGCCACCCTGCCCGGTCTCGTGCTCATCTACTACCTCACCGACACCCTCGGGGTCTCCGCGCTTGCCGCGGGTGCTGTCATCACACTGGCGAAGGTGTGGGACGTCCTCATCGACCCGATCATCGGCGGGCTCAGCGACAGGGCCCTGCAGTCGAAGGGCACACGTCGCGGCCCGATGATCCTCGGCACTATCGGCCTGCCCTTCGCCTTCATCGCCACTTTCTCCGTCCCACCCGGCCTGCCGCCGGCCGCCGCAATGGTCTGGGTCTTCATCTCCTTCCTCCTCGCTGCCACCTGCTTCTCCCTGTTCCAGGTGCCCTATATCGCCCTGCCGGCCGAACTCACCCCACGCTATTCGGCTCGCACCCACCTGCTGACCTGGCGCGTCGTCGTGCTCACCGCCGCCATCCTCATCTTCGGCGGGGGAGGCCCGGAGATCCGCGGCCTCGTCGACAACCCGTACCTGGGGTACTTCGCCATGGCCGTGGCCGCCGGCGTCCTCCTCTTCATCGGCACCTGGGCGGCCACGACGATCGTGCCGGTCAGCCGACACGAGGACACACCGGCTCAGCCGGTCGGCGAACCCACGCGCACGCCGGGCATCCCGGTGCTCGAGCACTACCGCAGCGGCTGGCGCACGCTCAAGGACAGCCAACACTTCCGCGCGCTCCTGGCCACCTTCGTCATCCAAGGGCTGACCACCGGTCTCATGCTCGCCGCGGCCCAGTTCGTCGCCCGCTGGCTGCTCGGTGACGAAGGGGCGGTGACGCTGCTCTTCGTCAGTCTCATCGCCCCGGCGCTCCTCGTCGCCCCCGCGTGGAAATCCGTGGCCGGCCGCCTCGGCAAAGAACGCGCCTTCGTCATCGCCAGCGCACTCTTCCTCGCGGCCAACCTCGCCTCCATCCCGCTGATCTGGGCTCCCGGCTACTGGATCATTGCCCCGATCGTCCTCGCCGGTGCCGCCTATGCGGGCATGCAGACCCTGCCGATGGCGATGCTGCCCGATGTCATCTCCGTCGACGCTCGCACCCACGGCGATCGAGCCGGCGTCTTCGGTGGAGTCTGGACGGCAGGGGAGACCACCGGCATGGCGCTCGGGTCGACCGTGCTCACGATCGTCCTGGCCGTGACCGGCTACATCGAATCCACCGCCGAGGTCACCGTCGCCCAGCCGGCAGCGGCCCTGCTGGGCATCGCCTTGGCGTTCTCGCTCATCCCGGCACTGCTCATGGTCGCCAGCTTGGTGACCTTGGCCCGGTACCGACTGCGCAAGGACGAGGTCGACCGTGAGTGATCAGCCGCGCCGCCATGGGGAACCGGCCGGGCCGCCTCGGCGCGGGCCCCTCGATCCACGGGCCGAGGAGATCCTCGAAACGCTCAGCCGGATGCGCACCGCCGACGCCCCCACCCACGGCGGCCGCGTCCTGTCCTATGTCTACGACCCCGGTCACGAGGTCCTCGACACGTTGGCTGGGGCGGCGATGGAATCCGCCCGCCCCCTCAACGGGCTTGACCCGCTGACTTTCCCCTCGATCGCGCGGATGGAGAAGGACCTCGTCCGCTTCGCCACCGGAATCACCGGCGGGCCCCGGGGGAAGGTGTTCGGTTCGGTCACCAGCGGCGGCACCGAGTCCTGCCTGCTGGCCGTGAAAACTGCCCGCGACCTCTGGCGGCAGCAGAATCCGCACTCGGCTCGCCGGCCGCGGCTGCTCACCTCGGTGACGGTGCATGCCGCCTTCCAGAAGGCGGCGGCGCTGTTCGACCTCGATTGGGATCCCGTTCCCGTGCCCGCCGACGGCCGGGTGCGTGCCGGTGAGATCATCGACCGCCTCGATGACGATGTCGCCCTCGTCGTGCTCTCGGCACCGGCCTACCCGACCGGAGCGATCGACCCCATCGCCGAGGTGGCCGGCCGCACCCGTGAACGCGGGCTGTCGCTGCACGTCGACGCCTGCTTCGGGGGACTGGCACTGCCGTGGTGGTCGGGTACGCAGCCGTGGAACTTCGCGGTGCCCGGCGTCACGAGCATCTCCGCGGACTTCCACAAGTACGGGTACGCGCCGAAGGGCGTTTCTGTGCTGTTGCACCGCGGCCGCCGCCGGCACCGCGCACAGTTCTTCGCGACGAGCTCCTGGCCGGCCTATCCCGTGGTCAATCCCACGCTGTTGGGGTCGAAGTCGGCATCGCCGCTGGCCGCAGCCTGGGCGGTGATCAACTATCTGGGGCAGGACGGTTACGCCGAGGCGGTCGCCTCCTGCTGCCGGACCACCGAGGCGATCATCGCCGCGGTCGAGAACATCGACGGCCTGACCGTGTGGGGACGGCCGACCGGGCCGGCGCTCGCCCTCATCGCGGACCCGTCCGTGCCCGCCGGACGCCGGGTCGATCCGCACCGCATGGCCGACGAGGTGCGGACGACAGGGTTCATGCTCCAGCACCAGCCAGGCTACGCCCAGTCCGACGACACGTCTCTGCCCCGCAGCGTCCACCTCACCATCACCCCGGTCACGGAGACTGTGCTGCCCGATCTGCTGGCAGCCGTCTCCGATGCGGCCGATCGGGTGCGGGGAAAGAGACCGCACTCGGCGGCATCGATTGCGAGGATCGCACGGGCGCTCTATCCACGGGGCAATCGGCCGAGCCCGGCGATGTGCGCCCTGCTGCTCAGGCTGGCAGGCACCGGCGGTGGTGTCCCCGGCAGGCTCGGGCCGCTCATGGCGCTCATCGAAGCCCTGCCGACGGCCGTGACCGAGGCGCTGCTGACCGAGCTGCTCGCCCGCGCCAGCGAAGACTGAGCCGACGAACGCAGGGACTGAGCTCCACGGTCCGTTTCACACCAGCGACTGCTGATACTTCCCCGGACTCATCCCGACCAAGGAGGTGAACGCGAGGATGAACGAGCCGGGGTTCGCCCACCCGCATTCGGCGGCGGTGTCATAGACGCTCATCCCGTCGGCCAGTCGCAGCAGCGCACGGTGGACCCGCAGCTCGGCCCTCCACTGGCGGAAGGTCATCCCCGTCTCCTGCTGGAACAGGCGGGACAGCGTCCGCTCACTCGCGCCGACCCGGTGACCGAGTTCGGCCAGGGAGACGGGGGTCGACAGATCCTCCTCGACATGCTTCGTCACGGCCAGGAGTCGATCATCGTGCGGTTCGGGCAGGTGCAGCGGCTGTTCGCCGGTGGCCGAGAGCTCATCGATGACGACGAGGCGCAGGCGATCCGTGCTCGCCTTCTCCCGCCGTCTGGGGCCGGTGAGTGCGAGCATCGCCTCTCTGGCCAGCGGCGTCGTCGCCAACACCGCCGGATGCGGCACCAGTGATGTGGCCATCGACTCGGGCAGGAAGACGACGCGCATGTCGGTTGCCCCATGTGCGCGGTGCTGATGTTCGAACTCCGCGGGCACCCAGACGACGCGATTGGACGGAGCGATCCACGAGCCGTCCCTCGTCACCAGCGACAGCACGCCGGTCGCCGGGTAGACCAGGTGGCCGAGCGCATGGGTGTGCGCCGGGGTGCGCTCATCGTGGCCGAGCAGGTGGATGAGTTCCGGACTGAGCGATTCGTGGCTGAATTTGTTCATCTGCCGTCAGTTTAACGGTTCTCCGCCGAGGCGGTTCGCGATTGAATGGTCGAGCACTGACCGACTGCGCGACGACGAAGGACGACATGAAGAGATCCGGCCCGAATGCGAACGAGGAGCTCTCCCTCACCGAGCACGGCACCACGCTCACCGATCCACCTCAGCGGAGGATGACGAGCGGACGGGGCAGAATCTCCCTGCTCGTCCTGGGCGCCGGGCTCATCCTCATCGGTCTCAACCTGCGCATCGGCGTCGCCTCGGTCGGGCCGGTGCTCGGTGACATCCTCGGCGATCTTCACCTGAGTGCGACGGTGGGGAGTCTGCTGACGACGATCCCGGTCTTCGCCTTCGGTGCGTTCGCGTTCCTCACCCCGGGACTCACGCGCCGATTCGGCGTGCACCGGGTGCTCGGCCTCGTCATGATCATCCTTGCCGCCGGCATTGCTCTGCGTCTGCAGCCGAGCCTGCTGGCGCTGTTCTCCGGAACGGTGCTCGTGGGCGCGGCGATCGCCGTCGGCAACGTTCTGCTGCCCACGGCGATCAAGAGCGATTTCGCCCACCGGGTGGGCCTGATGATGGGCCTGTACTCGACGGCGCTGTTCCTCGGCGCCTCGGCGGCCTCGGGCCTGACCGTCCCGCTGCTGCCGATCGTCGGCGGCTCCTGGCGCTGGGCTCTGGGGATCTGGGCTGTTCCCGCGGTGCTGGCCGCGCTGCTGTGGATCCCGCAGATGCGTCGGCGCCCCGGCCGCCTCGCAGGGACAGTCGCCGGCCATGACGGTGCAGCAGACGCTGCCAGCGAAGCCGGTGAACCGCCGTTCCGCTCGATACTGACCGACCCGATCGCCTGGGCGGTCACCGGCTTCATGGGGCTGCAGTCGATGAGCTACTACGCCGCGCTGACCTGGGTGCCCTCGATCCTGCAGGACAGCGGGATGCCCGCCGACGAAGCAGGCTGGATGCTGTCCTTCTCCGCATTCCCGGCGATCATCACCTGCCTCTTCGCCCCTGCGGCAGCGCAACGGCTGCGGCCGCGCTGGCTCGGTGTTGCTGCCGCCTTCGTCCTCACTGCTGCGGGGTTTGCCGGGCTGCTGGTGGCTCCCACTGGCGGCGCCTATGTGTGGATGACGCTGCTCGGTCTGGGACAGGGTGCGACGATCAGTCTGTCGCTGTCCTATATCGTGTGGCGTTCGCCCGACGCTCATCACACCGGGCACGTGTCGACGATGGCGCAGGGCTTCGGCTACCTCTTCGCCGGCCTCGGTCCCATCGGCATCGGCTGGCTGCACACAGTGACCGGGTCCTGGACCGTCCCGCTCATCACCTTGCTGGTGCTGCTCGTGGTCCAGCTGGTCATCGGCGGTTTCGCCAGCCAGGACAGACACATTCGGGCACGTGGCGCGCATTCTCGCGAGGTCGTGCTGCGCGGGTGAATCGTCGCAGCCGGCAGGATGTGGGAGGGCCCTCGCCGAGGAGGCGGGCATACACTGGGTGCATGTCTGCGGCATCCGGCGACGACCTCACCCGCAGCCCGCATCCGCGTCTGCGGCCCTATGTCGGCGACTACGTCGGCTACGACATCTCAGGCGTCCCCGCGGGGACGCACCTGGGACTGCCCTCGGGGGCGATGACCTTCATCGTCTCGATCGGCCAGCCGCTGTGCCAATCGGATCCGGAAACCGGAGACGTCGAGGACTTCGATGTCCTGCTGGCGGGGCTTCATCTGCGGGCGACGCACATCCGGCACAACGGCACGATGGCCGGAATCCAGATCAATTTCACGCCCTTCGCTCCGCGGGTGTTCTTCGCAATGCCGGCGGTCGACTTCGCTCACCGCACCTACGACCTCGGCGAGGTCTCGGCTCCGATCGCCGCCGAGCTCCATGAGCGCGTCAACGACGCGACGAGCTGGTCCGCTCGGTTCGATGCCATCGACGAGGTGCTGCTGCGGGTCATCGATGAGGAAGCGCGGCCTCGAGCGGAGGTGCTCGAATCATGGCGGGAGATGGCAGCCAGCCGTGGACGGCTTCCGGTCTCGCTCCTCGCCGATCGCATCGGGTGGAGCAGACGGCATCTCAACGGCCAGTTCCGTGCCGAGTTCGGCATCGGGGTCAAGGAGGCAGCCCGTGTCATGCGCTTCGATCGTGCCCGGAGGATGATCGACCCTCCTGTTGCTTCGCTGGCCGAGATCGCGACGGTGTGCGGCTATGCCGACCAATCCCATCTCAACCGCGATTTCAAGATACTGACCGGAACGAGTCCTCGACAGTGGCTGAAAGAGGACCCGATGGTCAGTGGCGGCAGTTCCCATTTGTCCAAGACCTCGCCGAGGCGGTCGATCCACGATAGAGGCAGCGGGCAGCAGAGAGCTGTCCGCTGAGGATCGAACTCTAGGAGCTGACATGTCGAATGGAACCGCAGCGAACATCTGGCCGACGTTCCGCTATCGGGACGCGAAGGCCGCAATCGCCTTCCTGTGCGAGGCCTTCGGATTCGAGGTCGTGGTCGAGTACACGAACGCCGAGGATCCGCAACGGGTCGACCACGCCGAACTGGCCTGGCTCCAAGGCGGGGGAATCATGCTCGGCTCGGTCCGCGATGACGGGGGAGTGATGACGAAGACCGGTGTCGCCTCCGGCTCGGTCTACATCGCAACGGACCGTGTCGAGGAGCTTTACCATCGTGCGATCAGTGCCGGGGCCATCGAAGTCATGGGCTTGACCGAACAGGACTACGGGTCACTCGACTTCAGCGTCCAGGACCCCGAGGGCGTGCTCTGGAACTTCGGCACGTATCGGGGCGCTGGGAGGCAGTGATCACTCCACCCGCGCGCTGACTCCCTCGGCCCAGCGGTAGGGGCGGGTGGCGAGCAGTGCACCGATCGATCGTCGCAGCCTGGACACCTCGGCGCGTACCGTGACCAGCCGGTCGGAGTCACCGTAGAGCGTCCCGCTGAGTTCTGCGGCACTGATGCCGGCTGTCCCCGCCGAGGTGACCGCCTCGAGGATCTGTGCGTGGCGGGGCGTAAGCGGAACAGTCAGCGGATCCGCCCCTGAGTGGACCTCGAGCACGGCAGGGTCGGAAGAGAGCCGGAGCACCACTGCCGCCTGGCGGTCTCCGGAGGGCCGGAGCAGCCAGCCTCCGGTGATCCTCTCGGGCAGGCAGAGCCCGGCTCCCGGGATGAGGATCGTGCGGTCCGGTGAGGGCACCTCGATTCGGTCGCGGCTCCTCACCCCCTGCTGGTAGGCGACCCAGCCGGCGTCGTCGACGACCAGAGCAGGACCCTGAGAGCCCTGCAGCATCGTCGACATGCGATCACGGAGGCTCGACAGCTGTTCCTGCTGGATGATCAGCAGCCGCGCCTCGGCGAGACGAACAGCGGTGTTGACCAGGGTCTGCACCGTCGGATGCAGAGTCAGTGCAGGACCGCTGATGTCGACGATTCCCAGCAAAGTGCCGTCGGTGGGGTCATGGATCGGAACCGCGCTGCAGTACCACGGGTGCTGTGAGGATTCGAAGTGTTCGGCAGAGAACAGCTGCACGGGCGATTCCTCAGCCAAGGCCGTGCCGATGGCGTTCGTCCCGACGACCGATTCCGACCAGTGCGCACCCTCGACGAAGCCCAGACCATCGGCCTGGCGACGGGCGACGGTGGCTCCATCACGCCAGAGGATGACACCCTCGGCATCGGTGACGACGAGGATGAAAGTCGCGGCGTCCGGAGCCTGGAGGAGCACTGTCTTCATCTCGTCGATGATCAGGCGCAGCTTCGACCGCTGCCTGCGTGCCTCGACATCCGCCTCGGCGGCGACAAGCCTCCGATTGCCGCCTGCAGGATCGAGGCCCAGGCGCAGCATCCGATCCCACGAGCGCTTGACGAGCGCGCGCGGTTGCACCGGCGGCGAACCACCGGTGATCACGGCATCGTGAATGCGTGTCAGATCCCTGGCGAGGTGTGCCAGGTCGGGCTGAGGCATGTCTTGAGTATAGGGGCGGTCCTCGCGCATGGCCATGCAACTTGATGCAACTCTTCCTTCCGGGGCCGGCCGCACATAGCTTGGACTCACACAGCTCAACGAAGAGGAGTGATCATGACAACGACGATCGAACGCCGGCAGCTGACTGCAGACGACATCGCCACCGAGTGGTTGAACGAATTCGAATCGGCTCTGCGGGCCCGGGATATCCCGGCCGCGGCTGGACTGTTCGCCACGGCCAGCTACTGGAGAGACCTGGTGTCCTTCACCTGGAACCTCAAGACCGTGGAGAACCCCGAAGGGGTCACCGACCTGCTGACGCACAACCTCGAGCGCGTCTCGCCCATGAACTTCGAACTCAGCGAACCCGCCGCGGAAGCAGATGGGGTGACCGAAGCCTGGTTCACCTTCACCACCTCGGTGGGGCGGGGCAAGGGACTCGTCCGTCTCATCGACGAGGACGGCACCAAAGCGTGGACCGTCCTGACCTCACTGCAGGAAATCGCCGGACACGAAGAGCCGCGCGGCACCCGCCGCATCATGGGCGCGGAGCACGGAGTCGATCCCGAGCGGAAGAGCTGGTCGGAGAAACTCGCCGAGGAGGACGCCTCCTGGGGAAAGACCGCCGACCCGTACATCCTCGTCGTCGGCGGGGGACAGGGCGGAATCGCTCTGGGCGCTCGCCTTCGCCAGCTTGGAGTTCCCGCCCTCGTCGTCGACCGGTGGGAGCGGCCGGGCGACCAGTGGAGGTCACGGTACAAGTCGCTGTGCCTGCACGATCCTGTCTGGTACGACCACCTGCCGTACCTGAAATTCCCGGACAACTGGCCGGTGTTCGCACCGAAGGACAAGATCGCGGATTGGCTGGAGTTCTACACCAAGGTGATGGAGATCCCGTACTGGTCCTCGACGACGGCCAGCTCGGCGAGCTATGACGAAGACGCCGGTCAGTGGACGGTCGACGTCGAGCGGAACGGGGAGAAGCTCACGCTGCGCCCCACTCACCTGGTCATGGCCACCGGCATGTCGGGCAAACCGAACATCCCCACGTTCCCTGGCGCTGACGTGTTCAAGGGCGAGCAGCAGCATTCTTCGCAGCATCCCGGCCCCGATGCCTACGCGGGCAAGAAGGTCGTCGTCATCGGGAGCAACAATTCGGCCTTCGACATCTGCGGCGCACTGTATGAGAACGATGTCGACGTCACCATGGTGCAGCGTTCGAGCACGCACATCGTCAAGAGCGATTCGCTCGTGGATATCGCGATGGGGGACCTGTATTCCGAGCGCGCGTTGGCCAAAGGTGTGACGACGGAGAAGGCGGATCTCATCTTCGCCTCGCTGCCTTACCGGATCATGCACGAGTTCCAGATCCCGCTCTACGACCAGATCAAGGAACGCGACAAGGACTTCTACCAGCGGATGGAGAACGCCGGGTTCGAACTCGACTTCGGTGATGACGAATCCGGGCTCTTCCTCAAGTATCTGCGCCGCGGCTCCGGCTACTACATCGACGTGGGATCCGCCGAGCTCGTCGCCGACGGCAAGGTGAAGCTCGTCAAGGGGCAAGTCGACCACCTGACCGAGAACTCAGTGGTTCTCGATGACGGCACCGAGCTGACTGCCGACCTCGTCGTCTATGCCACCGGCTACGGCTCGATGAACGGGTGGGTGGCAGACCTCGTCGACCAGGAGACGGCCGACAAAGTCGGCAAGTGCTGGGGACTGGGCTCGAACACCGCGAAGGACCCCGGCCCGTGGGAGGGTGAAGAGCGCAATATGTGGAAGCCCACGCAGCAGGAGAACCTGTGGTTCATGGGCGGCAACCTCCACCAGTCACGGCACTACTCGCTCTACCTGGCCCTGCAGCTCAAGGCCCGTCACGAAGGGATCGACACCCCGGTCTATGGTCTGCAGGAGGTGCACCACCTGAGCTGAGGTGCAGTCGACGGCCGCGGGAACTTCAGGTAGTTCCGGACGATCTGTGCTGAAGTTGGCGCACAATTTCAGCACAGATCGTCCGGAACTTGATTTCGGCTCCCGTCGCGAGGGGTTCGGCTCCGGCGGCGAGGGCAAGGCGAACCGACGAGAACCCCGATGCCTCACCCCGATCGGCCACCGCCTGGACGAGAGCGGGACGCGAGCCCGAGGTGGTGCCGGATCTGAGTCTCAAGCTGTCGGTAGTCGACGTTGCTTGTCACGTGGAGGACGGTCCATCCCTCGGCCCGTAGCGCTTCATCGCGTTTGAGGTCGTTTTCCCTCTGTCGTTTCGACTGGAAGTGGTGACCGCCTTCGTACTCCAGAGCGAGTAAGGCTTCGGGGTACCCGAGATCCGGTTCGACGATGCGCCCGAGACTGCGGCTGGGGACTTTCGGATGGACGACTGGTTCGGGAAGGCCGACCGCAACGGCCCACAGACGCAGATCCGTCTCCGGTGGAGAGTCGACAGTCGGACGAGCGAGATCGACCGCCTCGATGAGGTGCTGTCGTTGGCGGACGAAGGGGCGTCCGCGAACAGAGACGCGAAGCTCATCGAGGCGGATCTGCGGCGGTCCGTGCCAATTGCCGGCGGCAGCGTCGATGACTTTCACTAGATCGCGTTGGAGCAAGTCGCCGGCGATACCGATGATGACGTCCTCAGGTGCGAGGATCGGCAGCCCGAACCACCGCTTGACCGACATCGACGTCATCCGACGCAGAGTGATCTCGGAGAGTCTGATTCGTGAGTTCGGGTTCGTGAGCGAGACGTGGAGGTGCGAATCCAGCCAGTTGGACGGAAGCGGCCATCCATAGAGCCTCGCGGCCAATGCGTGACTGGCAGCGATGGCGGGGTAGAGGAGGAGAGCAGCGCGGAGTCTCTGTGCATCGAAGCGCCATGCGGCGTCGGCCCAGACCGGTGCCGCGCACCGGTCGAACTTCTCGAGGTCCATCCTCACGCCCGGGAGCACCTCCTCGTAGCGCTTCGAATGGTAGAGACTGTGCCGGGTGATTCCCCGTTCTGCATGGTCCCGTGTACGGAACACCTGCGGAAAGTCATGCATCTGCCAGCGGACGTCATCGGACATAGACGACAGCATCGTCGACCGGGCGAGGAAACAGAATAGGAAGAATCTGGCCTGTGGATGAAGAATCACCGTCCACAGGCAACGCTGCGCGAGTCAGGAGGGAGCCGTCAGCCGAGTTCCGGACGATCTGTGCGGGAATTTCGGGCAGAATTCCGCACAGATCGTCCGGAACTCTTTGCTCGCATCGCAAAAGAGCCTGGGGGGGGGTGCCCCTATGGTTTTCGTCAAGGGGTGACCAAGATTTCTTCGAATAGTCTTGCCGGCTGATGCTGGGCAGGACTGATTGGTCCGGGACGCAGTCTCGGACTGGACGTGGGTGCTTCGGAACCTGTCTACGCGGCAGTGGCCTCCATCGGTACGTGGAAATAGGAACCGTCACGCAGCATCGCGAACAATACGTTGCAGCGTCGACGAGCCAACGCGATCAGAGCCTGGTTATGCTTCTTGCCCTGGGCACGTTTCCGGTCGTAGTACGTCCTCGACAACGGGTCTTTCAACGCTGCGAATGCCGAGAGGAATAGCGCCCGTTTGAGGACTTTGTTGCCACGGCGGGACGAATGATCACCACGGATCGACGTCCCCGATCGCCACGTCACCGGTGCCAAACCGGCGTAAGAGGCCAAGTGCCCGGCAGTGGCGAAGTCCTTGCCCACGACCTCGGTCAGGATCCTCGCCGCTGTCCTGACGCCGACTGCCGGCATCGATGTCAGGAGCTCGAAAAGAGGATGCGATTCCACCAACTCCTCGATCCGTGCAAAGACCTCGTCCCGCGACGACCTCGTCTGAGCCAAAGCTGTGGCCAGTTGCGGGAGAACGATCCCTGCCGCATCGGTGCCCGCGACCACCACAGTCTGCTCGTCCAAGGCGGCGAAGATCGCTGTCGCCCAGCGTTTCCACGCTCGTGGAGCGTGTTTGGCCAGCAGCGTCTCGACCCGGTGCTTGCCGGCCCGACGTAGAGCCTTCGGTGTCGGGTACTTCACCAGCAGCGCCGTCATTGCAGGATGGTCCAGGTGGGCACCGATGACGGCTTCTAGTCCGGGGTGTATCTGGGTGAGTAGGCCCCGGATCCTGTTCGACGTGGCCGTGGCTTGTTTGGCGAGGTCATCGTCGTAGCCACACAGCATCGACAGTTCCGCGACGTTTTCATCGCTGACCCGAATCCCGCGCAGGGTATGTGGCATGGTGCGGGCGGCTTCAGCGATGATCGCGGCATCCCGGGCATCGGTCTTTGCCTCTCCTGGGTGCAGGTCCGCGATGCGGCGCATCGCCAACCCGGGGAGGTAGGCCACGGTGACGCCGGCTGCTTGTGCGACGGCGACGGGTAGGGCTCCGATCGTGGCGGGCTGATCGACGACGAGCAGGAGTGTCCCGTGGGTGCGGAGCTTGTCGATGAGTGCTCGGAGTTTTGCTTCGTTCTGGGGCAGGGCCTTCGACAGTAGTTGGGTGCCGTCCCTGGCCAGCGCCACGGCGTGGTGGTCGTGTTTGCCGACATCGATGCCGATGAATACGTCAATGGTGTCGTGGTTGGTGATCATGTCACTCATCTTCTTCGACTGGTGTGACTGCGGTTGTGAGTGGTTCGGCTGGCCGGTGGTGCTGGGTGGCTCCGGGGTTCGGCATCCACGTTACGGTCGGGCTCGAGGCATGTGTTCTGCCAGTGGTTCTGGCCCCTATCAGCGATTTCCCTGGTGCCTTCGAACCTCGGTGACAACACCCCCCGGATCATGACGACTGGGGGCATGAATCATGCCGAGGTCCTCAGGCCAGCGACCCCTTCTATCCTGACGGATGTTGAGGCTACTTAAAAGGTAACGGGGGCGACAGCCTGGGGCCGGGATCCCAGATCAGAGTCCGAGGCGCGTGAGGACCCGTTTGACGTGGTCAAGCGCCTCGTCCTGTGAGAGACCGAAGTTCTGATTGAAGTACATGCCGTCGCCGATGAGTTGGATCGTCATCGCCAGGTCCGCATCGCCGAGGTGGTTGTTGAGCGCGTCGAACCACGCTTCCCGGGTTCTGCGCAGAGCCGCCTTCGCGCCCTCGTTTTCCAAGGCCAGGCACCCGGCCGCGATGAGGCTGCGGTCGAGGGGAGTGCCGACCTCTGCCGAGGTCTCGAGGTAGTAGTAATGGAGGCGCTCGCCGGCGGCCTTCATGTCTTCGACGTCCTCGGCGACGAGGCGGTCGAGTCTCTCGAGACTGCCTTTGATGAGCTCGGCCTTCGACCCGAAATGATAGAGCAGCCCGCCCTTGGAGACTTCGGCCTTCGCGGCCACCGCGTCGAGAGTCGCGCCCGAAGTGCCGAATTCGTCGAGCAGGGTCTCGAAGGCGTCGAGCAGCCTCTCCTTCGTTGCGGTCGGATTGCGTGCCATGACTATGAGCCTAGTCGATGGCGCGGTCGGGTGAATCGGTGCACCGGTTCGGCGAATACAGCCTGTGCACTTCCCGAGCATCTCGCTCCTAGCGCCGCCAACACTTCCCAACTGTACCGTCCAGACGGTACAGTTGGGTGAATGACGACGACGCTGATTCCACAGCTGCGCGCCGGCCGGCGCGAATGGGCCGGCCTGGCTGTGCTCATGATCCCCGTGCTGCTCATCTCCATCGACAACACGGTGCTCGGATTCGCCATCCCGGCCATCAGCGTCGGCCTGCATCCGACGGGAGTCCAACTGCTGTGGATCGTCGACATCTACGCCCTCATGCTCGCCGGACTGCTCGTGGCGATGGGCAGCCTCGGCGATCGGCTCGGTCGGCGTCGACTGCTCATCATCGGCGCGGCCGGCTTCGGGGCGGCGTCTCTGCTCGCGGCGTTCTCCATCTCGGCGGAGATGCTCATCCTCGCTCGTGCGCTGCTCGGAGTCTTCGGGGCCACCCTCATGCCCTCGACGCTTTCGCTCATCCGCAACATCTTCGCCCACGAGCGTGACCGGCGGGTGGCCATCGCCACCTGGGCGGCGATGTTCTCCGGTGGCGCGGCACTCGGCCCGATCCTCGGCGGAATCCTCATTGAACACTTCCACTGGGGTTCGATCTTCTTCATCAACATTCCGCTCATCGCCGTCTTCATCCCGGCGGCTCTGTTGCTGCTGCCCGAATCGCGGGACCCGAATCCGGGCCGCATCGACCCGGCCTCGATCCTCCTGTCGATGCTCGCGCTGGCTCCCTTGGTCTTCGCCCTCAAACACGCGATGACCGCAGGCGCTGACATCCTCTTCTGGCTCACCCTCTCGGTGGCCATCGTCGCGGGAGCAAGTTTCGCACTGCGCCAGCTCGCACTGCCGACTCCGATGCTCGATGTTCGACTGTTCGCGAACTCGGTCTTCACCTCCGCGGTGGCCTCGAATCTGCTGAGCGTCATGGGCCTGGCCGGATTCCTCTACTTCGGCACCCAGCTGCTCCAGCTCGTCCTCGGCCTCACCCCGGTCGAAGCCGCGCTCGTCCTCATCCCCGGGCTCGTGACCTCGATCGTCTCCGGCTACCTCGTCGTGCCGATCGTCACCCGCCTCGCCCCGCGCGTAGTCGTTCCCGCCGCACTGCTGCTCAACGCCGTGGGCATGGGCATCGTCGCGTTCACCGGCGAGCACACCGTGACCGGAATGCTGGTCGCGTTCCTCATCCTCGGCATCGGGCTCGGCGCGGCCGAGGTGGTCACCAACGACCTCATCCTCGCCGCGGTCCCGGCGAACAAGGCCGGGGCCGCCTCGGCGATATCGGAGACCGCCTACGAACTCGGTTCAGTCATGGGCACGACCGTCCTCGGCGGGCTCTCGACCTTCGTCTTCGGGTCGGCCTTGGCTTCGGAGATCGGTGCGAAAGCGGGCCAACCGCAATTCGACACCTTGGGTTCGGCTCTCGAATACACCGCCGAAACGGGAGGCGCGACCGCCCACCGCATCGCCGAGGCGGCCCTGTCCTCGTTCGAGACAGGAGTGCAGTGGGCCGCCGGTGCGGCCGTCGTCCTCGTCCTCATCGCCGCGGTGCTCACGAGCTTCGGACTGCGAGGTGCCGGACGGCTCCTGCCTGGAGCCGACGCCGAGGCAAACGACGAGGCGACCGCCCCGTAATGGGTCGGCCGCCTGGTCGCTGCGGGGAATGCGGCGAAGCCGCGGAGACGATCAGCGCACCGCATCCTTCGCGGAGGAGAGCATCTCCTGCGTCGTCTGCTTCTGGCGCCTGCGGGCAAGCACACGGCCGATGCCGGTGTAGAGCAGGGCGGCGATGAGCACGAGGTAGATGACGATCGTGATCGGTGAGGACACGAGCGTCGATGCCTCACCGCCGGAGGCCAGCAGCGCATCGCGCAGGTTCGACTCGGCCAGGGGACCGAGGACCATGCCGATCATCAGCGGTGCCAACGGCACTCCGTAGCGTTTGAGCACGAAGCTGATGATGCCGATGCCCAGGAGGACGAGCAGCTCGAACGTCGACGCCGAGGTCGCGTAGATGCCCAGACCGCAGAACACCGCGATGCCGCCGTAGAGGTAGGGATCCGGGATCTTCAGCAGCTTCGCCCACAGCGGAGCGAAGGGCAGGTTGATGATGAGGAGGACGATCATCGCCACGAAGAAGCTCGCGAGCAGACCCCACACGAGTTCGGGGGAGCGGTCGAAGAGCAGCGGACCGGGCTGGATGCCGTACTGACGGAATGCGGCGAGCATGATCGCCGCGGTCGCGGAGATCGGCAGCCCCAACGCGAGCAGCGCACCCATGGCGATGCCCGTCGTCGCCGAACCGGCCGCCTCGGGGCCGGCGAGACCGCGGATCGCTCCCTTGCCGAACTGCGGGTCGGCCCGCCGGGCATCGAGCTTGCGCTCGAGCCCGTACGCCATGAACGTCGGCACATCGGCACCGCCGACGGGGATGACGCCGAAGGGCAGACCGATCGCCGTGCCGCGCAGCCATGCCGGCAGTGCCTCACCGAACTCCTTGCGGGAGAGGAAGGGCCGACCCGAGGAGTTGACCGTGTTGTCCTTGGCCTGACGTCGGATGCGCGAGGCGATGAAGAACACCTCGCCGAGGGCGAGCACACCCACGGTCACCGTGACCAGGGAGACGCCGTCGAAGAGCTCGGGCACTCCGAAGGTGAAGCGTTCCGTGCCCGAGACCGAGTCGATGCCGATGACGGTGAAGCCGATGCCCAGCACGAGCGCAGTGAGCCCCTTGAGCACCGAATCGGCGACCACCGAGGAGGTGGCGACGAAGGCGAAGAGTGCGAGGGCGAAGAACTCGGCGGGACCGAAGCTCGTCGACAGATCCGCCAATGCCGGGGCGACGAAGACGACGAGGAAGCAGGAGATGAACCCGCCGATGAACGCACCGATCGCGGCGGTGGCCAGAGCCTGTGGGGCCCGCCCGGCCTTGGCCATCTTGTGGCCTTCGAAGGTCGAGGCGATCGCCGAAGCCTGCCCCGGAGTGTTCATGAGGATGGCCATCGTGGAGTCGCCGAAGAGCCCACCGAAGTAGACGCCGGCGAACATGATGAAGGCGCCGGTGGGATCGAGTGCGAAGGTCATCGGCAGCAGCAGCGCCACCGCCATCGACGATCCGAGGCCCGGCAGCACGCCGACGGCGGTGCCGAGGAAGCAGCCGACGAGGACCCACAGCAGGTTCATCGGAGTCAGAGCATGTGTGAAGCCCTCGAAGAGGGACATGAGAGCGTCCATATCAGAAGCCACCTCCCAGGATTCCCGAAGGAAGGTTGAGCCCCAGCATCACCGCGAAGGCGATGTAGACCAAGGATGAGAACGTCAGCGCCACAGTGAGGTCGAACAAGGGCTTCTTCGAGCCCATCGACCTCGCCACGCACCAGAACAGAAGCGCGGCGGCGATGATCCACCCGGCGAACTCGAGGATCAGCGCGAAGGCGGCGAAACCGCCGGCGCCCCAGGCCAGGGATACGAAGTCGCTGTGCGTGCGGTGCTTCGTATCGGCCGCCCGAGCTGCGGCCAGAGCCTTGCGGTCGCCTGCCGGTTCGTCCTCTTCGTGAGGGGACAGGCGCGATGCCGAGACCGCCGCGGTGACCGGGGTCGAGAACGCGGTGTCCTCCTCGACTTCGGTCGGCACCTCGTCGTCGACGTCGACCGGTTCCGGATTGCGCATATAGGCGATGACCAGCAGGATCGTCAGTGCATATCCGACGATCATGATGATCATCGGGAAGAACTGCGGCCCCGGTTTGTCCGCATCCTCGGCGACGTCCATCGTGAGGATGCCGACGAGGAGATAAGTCGAGAAGGCTCCCATGATGAGCGGAACGATCAGTCCCGATCGTCCCTGCCACCAGGTTCCCGCGCCGAGGCGGTTCGTCCGTTCCGTGTCCGTTGCTGTCTGTGCGCTCACAGTCCCAACTCCTTCAGCAGCTTCTCTACCCGGGAGCTGTCTTCCTTGATGAATTCGGTGAACTCATCACCGGTCAGCCACACGTCGGTCCACTTGTTCCGATCGAGGGCGTCCTTCCAGGCCGCGCTGTCGCGGGTCTTCTGCAGCACCCCGAGCAGCTGGGAGGATTCGGCGCCGGTGATTCCGGGCGCCCCGAGCCAGCCGCGCCAGTTCGTCAGCGTCACTTCGTAGCCCTGTTCGGACATGGTCGGCACATCGTCGAAGCCCTTGATCCGCTCCGGAGCGGCGACACCGATGGCTTTGACGCGTCCGGCTTCGATCTGGTCGGAGACTTCGTTGAAGCCGCAGGACGCGAAGTCGGTGGTGCCCGAGAGCAGCGTCTGGATCGCCTCACCGCCGCCGGACTTCGGAATGTAGGTGATGTCGGAGGCGGGGATTCCGCCGAGCAGTGCGAGCTGAGCGATCGTAAGATGGTCGACGGAACCGGCCGAGCCGCCCGTCCACACGAATCCCTTCGGGTCCTTCTTCCACGCACCGACGACATCGTCGATCGTGTTGTGCGGGGAGTCGGCTGCGGCGATGAGGACGTCATAGTCCTCGGCCACGCGGGCCAGCAGAGTGGTGTCAGCGAAGCCGACGGGCGATGCGTTCAGTGCGATGCCGCCGACCATGGCCGTGCCGGTGGCCAGGATCGTATCCGCCTGACCGTGCATGGTCGAGAACTTGCCGAGACCGATGGTGCCGCCGGCTCCGGGAATGTTGACGACCTGCGCGTTGTTCGCCAGCGCCTCGACGCGCATGGCCTGCTGAGTCTCCCGGGCGAACCCGTCCCAGCCGCCACCCGCCCCGGCCGGAGCGATGAGGGTGAGGTTCGATGACAGATCGCCCTGGGCCGAGGCGGCCTTGAACGAGTAGGTCGTCGCCGTGCCGATCGCCGCCAAGGCGATCGCCCCATAGGCGAAGCGACCGAACATTCGTCGTGAAGGATGGGAGGATTCGGCAGTCGAATCCTCGGGAGGTGGCGCCTGTGGCACGGACTTCTCCTTTGAAGGCAGGTGTGATGTGAGACTCACCTTAAGGTGGTGCGCTGACGCGGCGCCTGCTTATGCTCACTCTGCGCGTTCTGCTCATTGAGCGCGTTAAGCGCATTCTGCTCGCCCGGGGGCCTGCGAGGGCCGCGCGAAGGTGCCGCCGAGCACGCCTCGGTCGACGAGTCTGCCACTAGGGTGGACTCATGAGCGAAACTTCCGGTGCAGCAGCCCCCGAATCATCCGAAACTCCGACGGCCTCGTCCGTGTCTTCCAAGTCCGAGTCCTCGAAGCCCGCGAGCCCGACGCTGGCAAGCCCGACCTCGGCCCCGGTGGCGAAGAAGGTGCCCCTCGAGCGCACCCACCACGGGCATACCTTCGTCGATGACTTCGAATGGATGCGGGAGAAGGACTCGCCCGAGGTCATCGCGCACCTCGAGGCGGAGAATGCCTGGACCGCGGCGCAGACCGCTCATCTCGAAGGACTGCAGGAATCGATCTTCACCGAGATCAAGACCCGCATCAAGGAAACCGACATGTCCGTGCCCAACCGGCGCGGCGCCTACTGGTACTTCTCCCGCACCCGGGCCGGACTCGACTACGGCATCAGCGTCCGCGTCCCGATCTCCGGACCCGAGGACTGGACCCCGCCGACGGTCGGCGAGGACGAGCTGCCCGGTGAAGAGGTCGTCTTCGACTCGAACCTCGCCGCCGAGGGGCAGGAGTTCTTCTCACTCGGATCCTTCTCGCTCTCCGACGACGGACGGTGGCTGCTCTACGGCGTCGACACCACCGGAGACGAACGCTATACCTTGCGACTGCGGGATCTGGAGACCGGTGACGAACTCGATGACGTCATCGAAGGCACCTTCGCAGGAGCCTCGCTCGATCCCAGCGGCCGCTTCGTCTTCTACACCACGGTCGACGACGCCTGGCGGCCGGAGAAGGTGTGGCGCCACCGCGTCGGCACCGCAGCGGGGGCAGACACCTGCATCTTCGAAGAACCCGATGAACGCTACTTCGTCGGCTCCGGGTTCTCCCGTTCGGGCACGATGATGTTCGTCGTCACCGGGTCGAAGACGACCACCGGCTACTGGAGCATCAGCGCCGACGACCTCGAAGCCGAACCGCAGGAAGTCTGGCCGCGCGTCGAAGGCGTCGAATACCACGTCGAACACGCTGTCATCGGCGGTGAGGACCGGTTCCTCATCACCCACAACCGCAACCGCGACGACTTCGAACTCGTCGACGTCCCCGCCTCCGACCCGACGGCGGACCCGCGCCCCGTCCTCGCCGACATCGACGGCATGCGCATCGAAGACGTCGACGCCTTCGCCGACTTCATCGTCCTCAGCTACCGCCGTGGCGGCTTCGCCCGCGTCGGCACCATCGCGCTCACCCTGGACGCCGCCTCGCCCTATGGGGCACTGCAGGAGCTGCCCTTCGGTCGAGAGACCGGAACCCTGATGCTCTCGGCCAACCCCGAGTTCGCCCAGACCGCCATCCGGCTGCTCTTCACCTCCATGTCGACTCCGTCTGTGCTCTACTCCCACAGCATCGCGGACGGCACTGACACGGTTCTCAAACGGCAGCCCGTGCTCGGCTCCGTCGAACTCGACAAGTATGACGAGACCCTGCTGTGGGCTCGCGCCGAGGACGGCACCGAGGTGCCGATCTCGGTGGTCTACCGCACGGACCTGCAGCGCTTCGCCGATCAGGGCACGGCCGCCTCGGCGCCGGAAGAGCCGTCACCGCTCGTCCTCTACGGGTACGGCTCCTACGAAGCGAGCATGGACCCGTATTTCTCGGTCTCACGGCTGTCTCTGCTCGACCGCGGGGTCGTCTTCGCCATCGCCCACGTCCGCGGCGGCGGAGAGATGGGCCGACACTGGTACGACCAGGGCAAGACCACCGCGAAGAAGAACACCTTCACGGACTTCATCGCCGCCGCGAACCACCTCGTCGAGGAGGGATGGACACGACCGGACCGGCTCGTGGCCACCGGCGGATCGGCCGGCGGACTGCTCATGGGCGCGGTCGCGAACATGGCTCCCGAACTCTTCGCCGGAATCAGTGCGCACGTGCCCTTCGTCGACGCTCTGACCTCGATCCTCATGCCCGAACTGCCGCTGACCGTCATCGAATGGGAGGAATGGGGCGATCCGCTGCACGATGAGGACGTCTACGACTACATGCGCTCCTATTCCCCCTATGAGAACGTCACCGAGGCCGCGTACCCGAAGATCCTCGCCGTGACCTCGCTCAACGACACCCGGGTCCTCTACGTCGAACCCGCGAAATGGGTCGCCCGGCTCCGCGAAGTCGGGGCGAACGCCCTGCTCAAGACGGAAATGGTCGCCGGCCACGGAGGCGCCTCCGGCCGCTACGACGCCTGGAAGGAGACCGCGTTCGACTTCGCCTGGATCCTCGATGTCCTGGGACGAACGGATGTCGAGATCGAGCCCTGACGGGACGTCTGTCGCCGGAGATAACGATACTGGGACGATTGTCTCCAAAAGCCGCAATCGGCACCCGGTGTCAGTGCCGGGCAATAGAGTGGATATCATCACATTCGACGTGATGTGCGTCATGGTCTCAGAACGGTCTGAGGCCAGGTGACACATCATTCATCTGCATCGCCCTGCCCTCTCGCGTGCGAGGGGAGGCGGTGCCGAATGCAGAATTCGTGACGGATCCGCACCGGCGGACCGAAATTCCGAAAGGGAGAAGAATGCGTCTCAGGAAATTGGCCACAGCGATTGTGGCGGTCGGTTCGATTCTTGCGGTTTCGGCCTGCTCCGGCGGAGAGGGCGGTGACGGCGGGGGCAAGGACGACTCGTTCGCCATCGGTGTCTCGCAGCTCGTGCAGCACCCGGCGCTCGACGCCGCCACCGAAGGCTTCAAGAAGTCCTTCGAAGATGCCGGCGTCGACGTGGACTGGGATGTGCAGAACGCCCAGGGCGAACAGGCCAACGCGACCTCGATCGCCCAGACCTTCGCCAACGACGACCTCGACCTCGTGCTCGCCGTCGCCACCCCGGCCGCCCAAGCCGCGGCCCAGGCGATCACCGACAAGCCCGTGCTCTTCACCGCCGTCACCGACGCCGAGGAAGCCGGGCTCGTCGACTCCAGCGACAAGCCCGGCGGCAACGTCACCGGCACCTCCGACCTCAACCCGGTCGAAGAGCAGCTCAAGCTCGTCAAGGACGTCAAGCCCGATGCGAAGACCGTCGGCATCGTCTACAGCTCCGGTGAGGTCAACTCGCAGGTGCAGGTCGACCTGGCGAAGGAGGCCGCGAAGGGCCTTGATGTGAAGATCAAGGAAGCGACGATCGCGAACTCGAGCGAACTCGCCCAGGCCGTGGAGTCACTCGGCAAGGTCGACGCCTACTACGTGCCCACCGACAACAACGTCGTCTCGGCCGTGTCGACCATGGTTCAGGCGGCAGAGAAGAACAAGGCTCTGCTCGTCGGCTCCGAAGCCGGCCAGGTCGAATCCGGGGCAGCGATCACCCGCGGCATCGACTACACGAAGCTCGGCGAACAGACCGGCGAAATGGCTCTCAAGATCCTCCAGGACGGAAAGAAGCCTGCCGAGATGCCGGTCGAGACCAGCTCGAACCTCGAGCTCGTCGTCAACCCGAAGGCCGCCAAGGCCCAGGGCGTTGAAATTCCGCAGAAGCTCATCGACGAAGCCGACAACGTCATCGACTGACCCTCGTCGGCCACACCTCGTGACCCGGTGCGCGGAGTCCTGAACTCCTCAGCCTGAGGTCACCGGCGCCGAGGGTGCCGGCAGCACTGCCGGCCCCCTCGGCGCCACCACGAACCACACACCAGAAATGAACGGAAACCCATGTTCGGAGCATTGGAGCTCGGGCTCATCTACGGCGCGATGGCGCTCGGGGTCTATCTGACCTTCAAGGTCCTCAACTTCCCCGACCTCACCGTCGACGGAAGCTTCACCACGGGCGGCGCCACCGCAGCCTCCCTCATCATCGCCGGGGTCGACCCCTTCCTGGCCACCGCCGCCGCGATCGGTGCCGGACTCATCGCCGGATACATCACCGGTCTGCTCCACACCAAGGGCGGCATCGATGGACTGCTCGCCGGCATCCTCACGATGATCGGACTGTGGTCGATCAACCTGCGGATCATGGGCAAAGCGAACCTGCCGCTGCTGCGAGAGGACACCGTGTTCACCCCGCTGCGGGAGAACATGCTGTTGGGCACCTGGGTGTCGATCGCGATCCTGCTCGCCTTCGCCCTCATCCTCAAGTTCGCCATCGACTGGTTCCTCACCACCGATCTCGGCCTGGCCATCCAGGCCACCGGCAACAACAAGGAGATGATCCGCAGCCTCGGTGTGAACACCGACAATTCGACGATGCTCACCCTCGCCCTGTCGAACGGGTTCGTCGCGCTCTGCGGTGCCCTCGTCGCCCAGTACCAGGGCTTCTCCGACATCAGCATGGGCATCGGCCTCATCCTCGTCGGACTGGCGTCGGTCATCCTCGGCCAGGCCGTGTTCGGCAACCGCAACATCTTCATGGCCAGCCTCGGCGCACTGCTCGGCTCCGTGTTCTACCGGCTCATCATCTTCCTCGCCCTGCGCGCCGGGCTCGATACGAACGACATGAAGCTGACCACTGCGCTCCTCGTCGTCATCGCACTGCTGCTGCCCAGGTGGGGCTTCCTCAAGCGGATCCCGTCGCTGCGCGGCCGCGGCAACCGTGCGGCCACCTCGGTGCCGCAGGGCACGACCGACATCAAGGACCCGGCCGAGATCGCTGACATCCCTGCCGGGGCAAGCAGTGCACGCGCCGGGAAGGAAGGCTGAGTGGCATGCTCAAGATCAACACCATCTCGAAGACCTTCTTCGCCGGAACCGTCAACGAGCGCAAGGCGCTGCAGGGGCTTTCGCTCGAACTCGCCGAGTCCGACTTCGTCACCGTCATCGGCTCCAACGGTGCGGGCAAGTCGACACTGCTCAACACGATCTCCGGACGTCTGCCCATCGACTCCGGATCGATCACGATCGACGACGCCGAGGTGTCTCGGAAACGTGAACACAAGCGCGCGAAGTACCTGGGCCGGGTGTTCCAGGATCCCATGGCGGGCACAGCACCGGACCTCACGATCGAACAGAACCTGTCCCTGGCGCTCAAGCGCGGACAGTCACGTGGGCTGGGTCGGGGCACCACCTCGGCGCGGCGGGAGCACTTCAAGGACGAGTTGGCGACGCTCGAGCTCGGCCTCGAGAACCGACTGAAGACGAAGGTCGGGCTGCTGTCCGGCGGACAGCGGCAGGCGCTGAGTCTGCTCATGGCCGGATTCACTCAGCCGCGGATCCTGCTGCTCGACGAGCACACGGCGGCGCTCGACCCACAGCGCGCAGCGCTGGTGACGGCGCTGACGAAGAAGATTGTCGAAGCTGACGGGCTGACCACGCTCATGGTCACCCACAACATGGAGCAGGCGATCGCGTTGGGCAACCGGCTGATCATGATGCACGAAGGTCGCATCATCTACCAGGCCACGGCCGAGGAGAAGAAGGACCTGACGGTTGAGACTCTGCTCGGGGAGTTCTCGAAGCTCAAGGGAGCGACCCTGGGGGACCGGGCGCTGCTCAACTGAGTCGCAGGACCAATCCGCTGAACTCGCGGAGTGGCCGCATCGGCGAGCAGCTGGGCCGGTGAAGGCCAGGGCTGGCTGACTTTACCAACCGGTTGGTAAAGTCGCTGTATGGCTGGTGATGCGCGGACACGGATTCTCGAAGCGGCGAAGGCTCTCGCCGAATCGCACGACTCGGTGCAGGGTGTGACCATCTCGCTCGAATCGGTCGCCCACCAGGCAGGGCTGACGAAGCCGGGGCTGATGTACCACTTCCCCTCCAAACAAGCCCTCATGGTGGGAGTGGTCGATCATGCCGCCGAGCATTGGGCGCATATGCTCGCCGGGCAGGCCGGGAAACCGGTTGGGGAGCTGTCGAGCTTCGAGCGGCACCGCGCCTATGTCGCCGTCGCGACCACGGCAGAGGTCTCCCGCGCCGACTACTGGATCTTCTCCGATGCCCTCTACCACCCGACGTTGGCGGAGGCGTGGAGTGGCCACCTCGGGCCGTGGTTCGACACCGTCGGGCTCGACGCGCAGGCGGTGTCACTGCTGACCGCGGCCCGGTTCTGCGCTGACGGGGCATGGATGTCCGAAGCCACCGGAGTCTTCCGGTCGACCGACCTCGCCGCAGTGCGCGAACACGCCCTCGGACTCATCGACATGGCCGAAAGACTCACCGCAGGAAACGGCCGTGCTGCGGCGAACCGCCGTACCGGAGCCGAAGAGCCCGCAGCGGCAGGTGAGTGCTCAGCCGCCGAAGATCGCGCCGTTGCCGATGACGCCGGCACCGACACCGGCACCGCCACCGGCACCGGCACCGGCACCCGGGAGGTGACCGCATGAATATGACTCGTCTGCTCCTCCTCGCCGTCGCCATCCTCGCCGAGGTTGCCGCAACGCTGATGCTGCGCGCCTCCATCGCCGATCCGGTGTGGATCCCCGGCGTCGTCATCCTCTACGCCGCAGCCTTCTTCATCCTCGGCCTCACGCAGCGACTCGGGATGCCGCTGGGCGCCGTCTACGCCACCTGGTCGGCCAGCGGCGTCGCACTCGTTGCGATGCTCGGTGTCGTGTTCTTCGGAGAAGTCCTCAGCTTGGGTGCCGTGATCGGCATCGTCGTCATCATCATCGGTGTCGTCCTTGTCGAGTCGGGAACGCCCGGCGAATCAGAGACCGTGGAGGAGGTGACCGAATGAGTTGGCTCTGGTTGGTCCTGTCGATCCTCAGCGAAGTCGCGGGCACCCTGTGCCTGCGCGCCAGCGGGGGCCTGCAGCGCAGGATCTGGATCATTCCCGTCGCCATCGCCTACGGTGCTGCCTTCTACTTCCTCGGCCGAACACTGGCCGCCGGCATGCACCTCGGGGTCGCCTACGGCCTCTGGGCCGCTTGCGGAGTCGCCCTGGTCTGCCTGCTCTCACGCGTCATCTGGAAGGACCCGCTGACGCGGAAGGCACTTCTCGGCATCGGTTTCATCGCCGTCGGCGTCATGCTCGTCGAAGCAGGCTGAGCTCAGCGGCAAGCATTCCGGGCAGAGTGGCCTTGAGGCTGTGTCCAGCGGCCGTTGCCGTTTCCTTTGGGAAGACTGCAGAAACTGTTATCGTCTGAAGATATGACTCTTTTCGGAAGTGACGACCCACACCGTGGTGGTTCGTCGACTCCGAATCGTGAACGCCCGAGCTGTGGCTTCGCCGATGACTCCTGGGAACCTGCTGCCGTCGGATGGTGGGGCGGAGAGCCCTAAGCACCGTCCGCCGATCCGCGGAGCCCCCTGCTGATCGGCGACAGCCCAGTCGATCTCGAATCCTGAAAATCTCTGACCTGATGAGCCGCCGAGCTCATCGGGCGATAGCGGGTATGTCTGCTGGGCCTGTCGCCGTTCGACGAACAGTTGTCCTGACCGCCGAATGAAAGTGAACCGACACATGGCAGACGATTTCGAAACGAATCCCGACCGGACGGAATCGGACCAATCCACCACGTCCACCCGCCGCCCGCCGCGAGAACGGCTGAAGGCCGACGCGAAGCGCGTCGGTGCTGAAGCGGGACGGGTCAGCCGAGAGACCGGACGAGGCCTCGGCAAGCTCGACTACAGCCGCCCCGACCCTCGCAAGGCCGGTGCCAGCGAGGCGGGCGCCAACTACCCGCACGACACCCACCCCATCCTCGTGCCCGGCATCGCCATCGACGAGCAGCGTCGTCACTACTTCCTCGACAAGATCATCTTCGCGATCGCCGGGTCGCTGACCGTCGCATTCGTCATCTGGGGCATCGCAAGCCCCAGCAGCGTCGCCGGTGTCGCCCAGACGGCCTATGACTGGGCGACTCTGCACGTCGGTTGGCTGTTCAACCTCGTCGCCATCATCGTGCTCGTGTCTCTGCTCATCCTCGCGTTCTCGCCCTACGGCAAGATCCCCTTGGGCAAGGACGGAGAGAAATCCGAGTTCAGCACCTTCTCCTGGGTCGCGATGCTCTTCGCCGCCGGCATCGGCATCGGTGTGCTCTTCTTCGGGCCCTCCGAGCCGCTGACCTACTTCATCGCCCCGCCTCCGCTGACGAACGATCCGGAGACCACCGAAGCGCTTCACGGTGCGATGGCCCAGACCTACTTCCACTGGGGCTTCCACGCCTGGGCGATGTATGCCCTCGTCGGCGGTGCCATCGCCTACGCCGCCTACCGTCGCGGACGCTCCCTGCTGCTGTCCTCGATCTTCGTCACCCTCTTCGGCAAGCGCCAGACCGAGGGCTTCGCCGGCAAGCTCGTCGACATCTTCGCCATCGTCGCCACGCTCTTCGGCACCGCCGCGGCCCTGGGCATCGCGGCCATGCAGATCGGCACCGGAGTCAGCATCGTCTCCGGAGCGGGACCGATGACGAACAATATGCTCGTCATCATCATTCTCGTCCTCACCTGCGGATTCATCATCTCGGCCGTCTCCGGCGTCTCCCGGGGAATCCGCTACCTGTCGTCGATCAACATCGTGCTCACCGTCGGCATCGTCGCTCTGGTCCTGTTCCTCGGACCGACTCTGTTCCTGTTCAACCTGCTGCCGTCGGCGTTCATGGAATACCTCGGCTCGATGTTCGACATGATGGGCCGGTCTCTGTCCTGGGGCGATGAGACTCAGGAATTCCAGTCGCTGTGGACCGTGTACTACTGGGCCTGGTGGATCTCCTGGTCGCCGTTCGTCGGTACCTTCATCGCCCGCATCTCCCGCGGTCGCTCCATCCGTCAGTTCATCCTCGGGACGATCTTCATCCCCTCGACTCTGCTCTTCGTCGCCTACGGCATCATGGGCGGAACCTCGATCTCGATGTACCGTTCCGGAGCCGCGGGCTTCAACGACAGCATGGAAGCCCCCGAGGTGTTCTTCACCCTCATCGACAATCTGCCCTACGTCGAATGGCTGCCGTTCGTCGTCATCGTCGTCCTCGCGATCTTCTTCATCACCTCCGCGGACTCCGCCTCGGTGGTCATGGGCATGCTCACCAGCCGCGGTGATCAGGAGCCGAAGAAGTGGGTCGTCGTGTTCTGGGGTCTGGTCATGTCCGGCATCGCCGTGGTCATGCTCCTCCTCGGCGACGCCAGCGCGCTCGAAGGGCTCCAGCAGCTCGTCATCGTCACGGCCGTGCCGTTTGCGATCGTCATGCTCTTCATCATCGTCGCGTGGTTCAAGGAGCTGCGCACGGACCCGCTGGCTCTGCGCCGGCAGTACGCGCTCAACGCCGTCGACAATGCCGTGGTCGCCGGTGCCGACGCCTATGGCGACGACTTCGCCCTCCAGGTCGTTCCCACCGAACCCGGTGACGGCGCGAACTGCGGCATCGACTCCGAACACGAGGACTACACCGGCTGGTACCAGCGCACGGACGAGAACGGCGATCCGGTCGGCTTCGACTACGAAACCGGGGAATGGGCCGACGGCTGGACCGCCGATACCGAATCCGGTGATCCGGACGGATCCGCGGCAGCCGATGATGACCCCACCGACACCGAGGCTGAGGAACTCGCCGGGTCCGGAGCTGCCTCGGCGACCGATTCCGACTCCACCACCGATCACCGAGAGGACCGCTCATGACCACCCCGAACATCATCGTCATCCAGGCCGATCAGATGGCCGCGCAGGCCTTGGGCGCTTACGGCGATCAGGCCGCGCTGACACCGAACATGGATGCTCTGGCCGCCGATGGGGCGGTTTTCGATCGGGCGTACTGCAATACGCCCCTGTGTGCGCCGTCGCGGGCATCGATGATGACCGGACGGATGCCCTCGGACGTCGACTGCCTCGACAACGGCGATGACTTCGCCGCCTCGGTGCCGACCTTCGCCCACCGGCTGCGCAAGCTCGGCTATCACACGGCGCTCATCGGGCGCATGCATTTCATCGGGCCTGATCAGCACCACGGGTTCGAGCAGCGCCTGACCACCGATGTCTACCCGGCCGATCTCGACATGGTTCCGGACTGGCAGCGGCCGTTGGAGGAGAAGCTCCAGTGGTACCACGAAGCCGAACCCGTGTTCACCGCCGGAGCGGCGAGTGCGAACGTCCAGCAGGACTTCGACGATGAGGTGATCTTCAAGACCCTGCGGCACCTCAACGACCGCAAACGCGCGAATCAGGCGGCCGGATCCGACCAGCCGTTCCTCATGGTCACCTCGTTCATCCACCCGCACGATCCGTACGAACCGCCGAAGGCCAACTGGGACCGATTCGCCGAGGTGGACATCCCGGACCCCGCCCACCCCGAGGTTCCCGATGCGGCCGAGGACCCGCACAGCCACCGGCTGCGCACGATGTGCGGTTTCGACCAGCGCGAGCCCGGCATCGAGGACGTGCGGCGAGCCCGCCGAGCCTACTATGCGGCGGTGAACTACATCGACGACCATGTCGGGGCGATCAGGAAGCGGCTCGAAGAGCTCGACCTGGCGAAGAACACGGTCATCATCGTCACCAGCGACCACGGTGACATGCTGGGGGAGAAGGGACTGTGGTTCAAGATGTCGCCCTACGAGCAGTCCTCCCGGGTGCCGATCATCATCAACGGCCCCGCCGAGGTGGTCACTCCCGGCCGCTACGCCAACCCCGTCAGCCTCGTCGACCTCGCGCCCACTCTGCTCGAGATCGCCCGCACCGGCAGCGATGCGGCCTCTGCGGACGGTGGGGCTGACGCGCCGGCCGGGGCCGCCTCGGCGATCGATGAAGGGCTGGTGGGTACGTCCCTGCTGGAGTCGGCTCGGCGGGAGGCCACGGGAGAACTCGGACCCGAGGACCGGGATGTCGTCGTCGAATACTTCGCCGAAGGCACCTACCGCCCGCAGGTCACGCTTGTGCGCGGAGACTGCAAGCTCACGCTCTGCCCGGGCGATCCGGCTCTGCTCTTCGACCTCGCCGCCGACCCGGATGAGCTGGTCAACCGGGCCGAGGACCCCGCCTATGCGCAGACGCTGCAGGCGATGCGGGAGGAGCTCGAGTCCCGCTACGACCTCGACCACCTCGAGGAGCACGTGCTCGGGAGCCAGTCGAGCCGGCAGCTCGTTGCCGATGCGCTCAAGGTCGGAACGGTGAGGCACTGGGACTTCGACCCGGAACCCAACCACGGCTACGTCCGCGGCGATTTCTGGTCGGCGTTCCGATTCGGAAAGATCCCCGCCGTCGAAAGCTGAGCGACGACAGGCATTGTCACCGGCCGGTGGGCGCATCGCCCACCGGCCGGTGACAATTCATCTTCACTTGGGCGAGTTGTGCCTCACACTCTCAGGATCGAGTGGCATCATCTCAAGCAGGAGGGACGTCATGACGAAGTTCGAGTGGACATCTGAAGTTCCGCTGTCGGCGGAGACGACCTATCTCTGGCACGCCCAGCCGGGAGCGCTGACCCGGCTGTCGCCGCACTGGGCGCAGGAGATCGTCGAGGAGAGCTACCCTCCGATCTCGCCGGGCTCCGTCGCACAGGTGCGAACGAGCGTTCCGGGCAGCTACGGCCTGGTCCGCCGTCCCTTCAGCTCGGTGCACTCGGAGGGGCCGTCGAGGTTCTCCTTCGTCGACGAGCTCAAGAAGGGCCCGCTGAGCCAGTGGAAGCACACCCATGAGTTCACCTCGGTCGCCGGAGGGACGAAGATCGACGATCAGGTCGAGTTCTCCATGGCACCGCAGGGGTTCGACGCCATCGATCGCACTCTCATCCGCAACCTCGAGGCGACATTCGCGGCCCGGCACCGACGCATGCTCATGGACATCTCATTCATGGAGAGCACGAACGCACCCCTGCTGACGCGGAAGAAGGGCAAGCGGATCCTCATCGCCGGCAGCAGCGGGATGATCGGCCGCCAGGTGGCCGCACTGTTCTCCACGGCCGGTCACTTCGTGCGTCTCCTCGTACGGCGGACACCGACGCTGCCCTACGAAGTGCATTGGAATCCGGACCTCGGCATCATCAACCCCCGCGACCTGGCGTGGGCGGATGCGGTCGTCCACCTCGGCGGGAAATCCATCGCCACCCGCTTCACGAAGAGCGCGAAGCAGGAGATCCGGTCCTCACGGATCGATTCGACGCGGCTGCTGGTCGAAACCATGCTCAGCCTGCCCGAGGCCAAGCGTCCGGAGGTCTTCGTCTGCGCCTCGGCGGTCGGATACTACGGATCGGACTCCGACGAACCCGTGGACGAATCGGCTCCGGCCGGCCAGGGATTCCTCGCCGAGGTGTGCCAGGAGTGGGAGTCCGAGGCCGCACGCGTCGAGGAAGCCGGCGTGAGATGGGTGTCGATCCGCACCGGGGTCGTGCTGTCCACCCTCGGCGGGCTGCTGAAGATCCAGGCCCCGCTGTATCTCGCCGGTGCGGGCGGAAAACTGGGCAGCGGCGAACAGGCCCTGGCGTGGATCTCGCTCGATGATGTGGCCCGAGCCTACGTCCACGCTGTTCTCTACGACTATGTGCGGGGGCCGGTCAATGCTGTGGCACCGGACCTCGTCACTCAGGCGGAGTTCGCGGAGGCACTCGCCGCTCATCTCCACCGCCCGGCCCGTGTGCCCACCCCGGGCTTCGTCACCGAGCTGGTCCTCGGTCGCGATGGGGCCAAGGAACTCGCGCTGGCCGATCAGAAGGTGGTGCCCGAACGTCTGCAGGAGACCGGATACCAGTTCGCGCAGCCGACGCTGGCCGACTGCCTCGAGGAGGAGCTCGGAACCGGAGCCTGAGCCGCCGAGAGTCTCAGTCCGACTCGGGCGTCCACTGAGAGGGATGCAGGCTGCGGTAGTTGCGCACGACGGCGGCGATGAGCGCAGCCGCGAGAGAGACGAAGACGAACTGCTGCAGATGAGCGGGCACCGGCAGACCTGCCGCTGCCCAGAGATCCATCCACAGCAGTGCCGTGAAGAAGCCGCTGCACAGGCCGGAGAGGATCCGCAGGAACTCGAGCATCCTGGCATAGACATAGTCCGTGCGTCCTTCGGCGATCCAGAACGACTTGAAGAAGACGAAGGGCATCTGCACAAGAGACAGAGGCAGGGACTCCCATAGCGGCCGGATCATGAAGCCGACCGAGATGAGCAGGGAGACGGGAATGACCGCGGTGAGCACCAGGGCCTTCGACGACCAGGATCCGATGGTTCCGTTCGAGCCGATATGACCGGGGACGGTATTCGGTGCGAAGACGAAGATCGTGGCGAGGAGGACGCAGAGCATCACGGCTGCGAATCCGAACGCTCTGGGGTCGGACTCCGATCGATGATGTGGCGGTGTCATTGTTCGAGCCTATCGAGTCGCGTCGGTGCTGCCCCGGTGGCGTTGCCTGGGTGTGGCCGTTGGGGTCGCCTCGGCGGGTGCCGAATGAGCCGCGGGTGAATGCGGCGATCCCCTCCGCCGTTCGAAAAGGATCGGCGGAGGGGACCGGACGCACGCGGATCAGAAGCGCTGCGAAGCGATCTGCGCGCCTTCGGTCAGGGACTGCAGCTTCGCAACCGCGATCTCCGGGTGGATGCGTCCACCGAGACCGCAGTCGGTCGAGGCCACGACGTTCTCCGGCCCGACGAGCTTGGCGAAGCGGCCGATGCGCTCGGCGACGAGCTCGGGGTGCTCGACGACGTTCGTCGCATGGGAGACGATGCCGGGGATGATGTACTTGCCCTCGGGCAGCTTCGTCTCCTCCCAGATCTTCCACTCGTGCTCGTGGCGGACGTTGGCCGCCTCGAAGGTGATGCCGGCGGCGTTGATCGACAGCACCTGATCGACGATCTCGGCGAACGGCAGGTCCGTGACATGCGGTCCGTGCCAGGAGCCCCAGCAGGTGTGGATGCGGACCTGGGCCGGATCGATGCCGCGCAGGGCGTGGTTGAGGGCGTCGATGCGGACCTGGATGAACGCCCGGTAGTCGTGGAAGGACGGTTCGGGGTTGATCTGGTCGAAGTTCTCCGCCAGTGAGGGGTCGTCGATCTGGACGGTCAGGCCCGCCTCGGTGATGGCGAGGTACTCCTCGCGCAGAACATCGGCCCAGGCCCAGATGAATTCCTCATCGGTCTTGTAGTACTCGTTGGCCACGCGTGAGGCCGAGCCGGGGGAGAGCGCGTTGATGTAGCCGTCGCGCTCGTCGTAGCCTACGGCGGCGAGGCCGGCCTTGAGATTCGCGATGTCCTGAGCGACGGCCTTCTGGCCGATGTAGCTGATGGGTCCCGTCGCCTTGGGGAACTGCGGCTGTGCTCCGGTGTCGGTGCCGGCGTTGGCGTCCGCGTAGACGTTCGGGAAGAGGTTGCGATCGCGCCGATCGGAGAAGCTCGTGAGCACGATGTTGCCGGGAGTCGAACGGTTGGCCGGCTCTTCGAAGATGTTGCGGTCGTGGAGTTCGAGTCCGCCGGTGCGGGCGAAGGAATAGTGCCACCAGGCGCCGTAGTCGAGGTCGGAGGCCATTGCGTGACCGTATTCGCCGTCATTGGGCAGGGTGATGCCCAGATCCTTCTGGCGCTTGACGAGATCAACGACGCTGGCGGCGAGGAGTTCGTCGAACTCCTGGGCCTCGGTGTCGGAGACCGTCTCGCCGCCGAGGCGGGCTGCGGTCTGAGCGTGCTTGACCTTGTTGGCCTCGATGAGCTCAGGGGTGCGGGGTAAGGATCCGGCGTGCGAAGTGCGGATCGTGGCCATGGGTGACTCTCCTCAGGTTGTGCGGTGGCATATCAGCCGTATCGTTCCGTTTCAGACAATCACATCAGTGGTGACGCATGCATGGGCGCCGTCATGTTGGGTCACGTGCCGGTCGCCGCCACTTCCATCTTGGTACGGTCGAATAGCAAAGACTGATGGTCCTCCACGTTTGGAATCGGTGAGAAAGGGCAGCCGAGCAGAAGGAGAGGGGCGCTGTGGTCGGCTACATCCTCGGCGGCGAGGTCCTGTTCTGGGTCCTGCTGCTCGCCGGAGTCTCGTCACGGTACCTGCTCGGCTGGAGGGTGACCTCGGCCGGGCTGCTCCTCGCCACGCCTGTCGTCGACCTCGCGATCATCGCGCTGACCTATGTCGATCTGGCCGGCGGTGCACGCTCGGACTTCAGTCATGGACTGGCTGCGTTCTACGTCGGGTTCTCGATCGTCTTCGGCCCCGAGATCATCGCTCGCTTCGACAGGCGGTTCGCACGCAGGCACACAGGTCTGTCCGAGGAGCAGCTGCCTCCAGTGCCGATACGCACGGATCTGGCCTATCTGTGTCGCTGTCTCATCGCGTCGGGCATCACTGTGGTCCTCTTGGCGATCGGCATAGCCCTCGCCGGTTGGGCCGACTCCTTCTGGCTGATCTACTGGATCGTCGTGGCCGTTTCGACTGCAGTGATGTGGGCGCTCGTCGGCCCGATCCGCAAGCGCTGGGGTCGAGGTCGGAAGCAGGACTCGCCTGATCACCCGACACAGGACTCACCTGATCGTCCGACCCCGAGAGAGGAATAGCGTCACCGGCCGTTTACGAGCCGACGGCCTCGTCGGATCACGAGCATCCGCGACGGAGCGCAGGCTCGTGCCACGGTCCCTGGCGCCCGCCGACCTCGCGCCACCCGCGCCCGCCAAACGCCGAGAGGACCACTTCGCTTCGAGCGGACCAGTTGCAACTGGCACTCTCGAAGCGAAGTGGTCCTCTCGGTGAGCGACCGGGCCGTGGTGGCCCGACTCTGTGAATTAAACGGCGCTTGTCGCGACTACACGGCGCTTCTCAGACCGCGGTCTCGGTCACTGCGGCGACGCTTCCGCCGAAGCGATTGCGCAGAGTGTCTTCGTACACGCGACCGAGCTCGTCGAGGCCGATCGAGAAGTGGTCGACGATGTCGAGGCTCGGCTCCGGGTCGCCGGCATCGGTCATGCCGATGCGCACGAACGGGAACCGGCGGGCGGTGCACATGTCCTTGAACCGGACCTCCTCCGAGCGCGGGACGGCGACGATCGCACGTGCCGAGGACTCGGAGAACAGTGCGGTGAACACGTCGACGCCGTCACGTTCGCAGACTTCGTCGAGCCAGATCCGGGCACCCGTGCCGCAGCGCAGGCTGGACTCGACGAGCGCCTGCGACAGGCCACCCTGCGACAGATCGTGCGCGGCATCGATCATGCCGTCGCGCGAGCAGTTGATGAGGATCTCGCTGAGCTCCTTCTCCGCTTCCGGCTTGTACTGCGGAGGGACTCCGCCGAGGTGGCCGGCCGTGACGTCGGCCCACGCCGATCCGTCGAGCTCATCCTCGGTGGTGCCGAGCAGGTAGATGGTCTGGCCCGGTTCCTTCCACCCGCTGGGGGTGGCGCGGGTGACGTCGTCGAAGACGCCGAGCACACCGACGACCGGGGTCGGGTGGATGGCCACACCGCCGGTCTGGTTGTAGAGGGAGACATTTCCTCCGGCGACGGGGATGCCCATGTCCTGGCAGGCATCGGCCAGTGCCTCGACGGACTGCGCGAACTGCCACATGATCTCCGGGTCCTCCGGGGATCCGAAGTTCAGGCAGTCGGTGACCGCACGGGGGATGGCACCGGAAGTCGAGACGTTGCGGTAGGCCTCGGCCAGGGCCAGCTGGGCACCGCGCGCCGGGTCGAGGAAGCTGTAGCGACCGTTGGCGTCGGTGGCGATGGCCACACCGAGTCCGGTCTCCTCATCGACGCGGACGACACCGGCATCATCCGGGTACGCCAGCGCAGTATTGCCCTGGACGTACTTGTCGTACTGCGATGTGATCCACGACTTCGAAGCGAGGTTCGGCGAACCCGCGAGCTCGAGTACGGTCGAGCGCAGCTCCTCGTCGGTCTCCGGCTTCTTCAGCCCGGCGTTGTCGACGGTGTTCGCAGCCACCTCGGCGGTCCATGACGGCTGAGTGAACGGACGGTTGTAGACGGGGCCGTCGTGGGCGACCGAGCGCGGAGGCACATCGACGATGACGTCGCCGTGCCATTCGATGACGAGACGGTCGGAGGCGGTGACCTCGCCGAGCACGGAGGTCTCAACCTCCCACTTGCCGACGATGGCGAGGAACTCCTCGAGGCGGTCGGGACGGACGACGGCCATCATCCGCTCCTGCGACTCCGACATGAGGATCTCCTCAGGCGTGAGGGTCTCATCGCGCAGCAGCACATCGTCGAGCGCGATGTGCATTCCGCCGTCGCCGTTGGACGCCAGCTCCGAGGTGGCGCAGGAGATGCCGGCAGCGCCGAGGTCCTGAATGCCTTCGACGACGCCGGCGCGGAAGAGTTCGAGGCAGCATTCGATGAGCACCTTCTCTGCGAAGGGGTCACCGACCTGCACGGCGGGGCGCTTCGAGGGCTTCGTGTCGTCGAAGGACTCCGAAGCGAGGATCGAGGCACCGCCGATGCCGTCGCCGCCGGTGCGCGCACCGAAGAGCACGACCTTGTTGCGGAGTCCCGACGCATTGGCCAGACGGATGTCCTCATGCCGCATGACACCCACGGCCAGAGCGTTGACCAACGGGTTCGCCTGGTAGACGGAGTCGAAGACGGTTTCTCCGCCGATGTTCGGCAGCCCCAGGGAGTTGCCGTAGTTGCTGATGCCGGCGACCACACCGTGGACGACGCGGGCGGTGTCGGGGTGATCGATGGCACCGAAGCGCAGCTGATCCATCACGGCGACCGGGCGGGCGCCCATGGAGATGATGTCGCGGACGATGCCGCCGACACCCGTGGCCGCGCCCTGGTGAGGCTCGACATAGCTGGGGTGGTTGTGGGATTCGACCTTGAAGGTCACGGCCCAGCCGTCGCCGATGTCGACGACGCCGGCGTTCTCGCCGATGCCCACGAGCAGGTGCTTCTTCATATCCTCGGTGACCTTGTCACCGAACTTCGACAAGTGGACCTTCGAGGACTTATACGAGCAGTGCTCGGACCACATCACCGAGTACATGGCCAGCTCCGCCGAGGTGGGGCGACGTCCGAGGATCGTCTTGATCTGCTCGTATTCGTCGGCCGTGAGACCGAGATCGGCGAAAGGCTGTTCGACGTCGGGATTCGCCGCAGCGAACTCGACCGTCTCCTTGACCTTCTTCGAAGCATTCTGCGGGGAATCGACCTGCGTGGAATCCGCAGAGCTGAGGTTTGACGTCATGTCCTCTTCGGGGCCCTTTCATACGACACGGCACTCACGGCCAATCTTAGCCGTGTCCCGACCCGGGCCGCGAAGCGCGTCCACGATGGGCCGCCTCGACGAGGTCGCAGTGATGGCTCCGGTGGCCCCGCCGCGGCGACGCGGAGGGGATCGTTCCGGTGATCCCACCTCGGCGAGGACGGCGGCCTGCGCCGCCTTAGAATGGGAGTCATGGCAACTCCCAAGATCGTCCTGTTCTACGTCTTCACTCCGCTGGCCGACCCCGAAGCGGTCAAGCTGTGGCAGCACACCCTTGCCGAGAGTCTCGGCCTCAAGGGGCGGGTGATCGTGTCGAAGGACGGCATCAACGCCACCATCGGCGGGGACATCTTCGACGTCAAGCAGTACGTGCGGGCGACGAAGTCCTATGCCCCGTTCAAGAAGGCCGACATCAAGTGGTCCAACGGTGAGGGCGATGACTTCCCGCGGCTGAGTGTGAAGGTCCGGGACGAACTTGTCACCTTCGGCACCGCTGACGAAATCACGGTCACCGAGGATGGTGTCCGAGGCGGCGGGCAGCATCTCAAACCCGGTGCCCTGCACAAGCTGCTCGACGAACGCGGCGACGATGTCGTCTTCTTCGACGGCCGCAATGCGATGGAAGCGCAGATCGGGAAGTTCCGCGATGCCGTCGTCCCCGACACGGACGCCACCCGCGACTTCATCGCCGAGATCGAGTCCGGCAAGTACGACGATCTCAAGGACAAACCGGTCGTCACTTACTGCACCGGCGGAATCCGCTGCGAAGTCCTGTCGGTGCTGATGAAGAACCGCGGTTTCGAAGAGGTCTACCAGCTCGACGGCGGCATCGTCCGCTACGGCGAGACCTTCGGCAGCTCCGGTTACTGGGACGGTTCGCTCTACGTCTTCGACAAGCGCATGCACGTCGAGTTCGGTGACAACGTCGAATCGATCGGGCACTGCGTGCACTGCGAAGCGAACACTCCGGTGTTCGTCAACTGTGCGAATCTCGATTGCCGCAAGCAGTATCTGCGGTGCGAGGAATGCACGGACAAGGGACTGCAGCCCTACTGCACCGAGTGCGCGGACGCAGGAGTCGGCGCGGACGCGGTTGCCGGCTGAGATGGGCGGTGCCCGGAACCGACCTCAGACTCTGTCTGCGCTCTCCTTCGGCAGAGGCTTCATCCCGACGGCGATGTCGATCCCGACGACGGCTTCGCAACCGTTGATCGCCGAACCACAAGTGATGGGGTGATGAGGTTCTCCCGGCGGGGGGCCTCTGGGTCGGCGAGGATGTCGAAGACCGCTTGGGCCGACAGTCGCCCGATCAGTTGGTTCTGCGGATCGACAGAGGTCAGGGAGATCCGTTCGAGGCCGGACAGAGAGATGTTGTCGAATCCGACGACCGCGAGCTGATCGGGTACGCGCACTCCTGCCTCGTCGGCGGCGGCCAGGACCCCGATGGCGGAGATGTCGTTGACCGAGACGATGGCGGTCGGCGGCGTGCTCGACCGCAGAAGCTGCTGAGCGGCCGTATACCCGTCGTGCTCAGAGAACCCGGCCGACTGGACTCTCGGCACCAAGCCGCGGGAGCGCATGGCTTCGATGTATGCGGTCTCCCTCGATTTCGCGACCGCGCTGCCCTGCCCGCCGGTGAAGGCGATCTGTGCATGGCCGAGTCCCTGGAGGTGATCGAGCACCAGAGCGATTCCGCTGACGTCGTCCATGCGCACCGAGGAATAGCCGGAGCCAGGACTCGGAGCAGCACTGGCGTAGACGGTGGGGATGCCCGAGGACAGTGCTTCGTGCTCGATGACCGTTCCGACGACGATCAGCGCCTTCGGCCGCAGGTCCTGCAGCATTGCGATGACCCGGGAGTCGATGCGGCCGTAGGGCTCGGTCGGACTCCGATCGTTCGCGATCGTTGCACTGGTGATCAGGCCGTATTCGCCACGCGCATCGAGTTCGGACCGGACGGCATCGGCGATTTCGGCGAAGATCGGGTTGTGGAGATTGACGACGAGAATGCCGACGAACGGCGATCCGTCTGCGGCGAGTGAGCGGGCCAGGAAGTTCGGCTGATAACCCAGGGATTGAGCCGAGCGCAGAATCAGTTCGCGGCGGCGTTCGCTGACGCGCTGCGGTTCTTTGAAGGCAAGGGAGACCAGTGACTTCGACACCCCGGCAGCCGCAGCAACATCGCGAATCGTCGGCCGCGACCGCGCGGTCCTCGACCCGTCACTGTTGGAATTCGGCATATGCTCATCATCACACATGGGCAGGGGAGTCGAGCGGGGTCGGGTCCGTCCGGGCCGTGGAACACGAAATCTCAACCTGAGTTTCCAGAGAGTGCTTGACAATGTCGGCGGCGTCACATTAAGTTCGCATTGATCTCATTTTGAACCGGTCCAAATATTTGGACGAAAAACGATGAACTTCAAATTGGACCGGTTCAAAATGAGGCTTGAAGATTGTCGAAAGAGTTTGGAGTACGCAATGACGCGCAGCGAATTGCTGATCGGTGGAACCTGGCGAGCTTCTCGTGAGGGAAGCGGTCAGCTGAAAGACGTGGTGTCGCCGTTCGACGGACGCACCGTCGGACAGGTTTCGATCGCGGGTGCTGCGGACGTCGAAGCCGCCCTCGAATCCGCTTCTCGCGGTGCCGAGGTCTGGCGCAGGACTCCGGCCCACGAACGCAGCGAGATCCTGCTCAAGGCCGCGGCTCTGGCCGACGAGCGCACCGAACAGATCGCCCAGGTGCTCTCGGCCGAGAACGGCAAGACTCTGCGCGAAGCCCGCGCAGAAGCCGGCCGCTCCGGTTCGATCATCCGCCTGGCGGCGTTCGAAGGCACACAGCTGTACGGCCAGACGCTTCCCCTCGACGCGAACCCGGGCACCGGCCTCGACAAGGTCGGCTTCACGCTGCCCCAGCCGGTCGGCGTGGTCGTGGCGATCACTCCCTTCAACTACCCGGCGCTGCTGGTCAACCACAAGATCGCCCCGGCGTTGGCCGCAGGCAACTCGGTGATCCTCAAGCCCGCAAGCACCACGCCGCTGACGGCGCTGGCGCTGGCCGAATGCTTCATCGATGCCGGACTGCCCGAGGGCGTCCTCTCTGTGCTCACCGGATCCGGTGGGGACATCGGCGATCGCCTTGCCGCAGACAAGCGCGTCCGGAAGATCTCGTTCACCGGCTCCACGGGGGTCGGCGAGCACCTGGCCTCCATCGCCGGTGTGAAGAAGCTGTCCCTGGAACTGGGGTCGTCTGCCCCCGTCGTCGTCCTTCCCGACGCCGATATCGAGCTCGCGGCGAGTGCTGTTGCCGCCGGCGGGTACACGAACGCCGGTCAGGTCTGCATCTCGGTGCAGCGAGTCATCGTCCACGAAGACATTCAGGGTGACTTCCTCGATGCGCTGAGCGCCAAGGTCCGGGAACACCGGATCGGCAACCCCGACGATGACGCGACGACGGTCGGAACCCTCATCACCGAGTCCGAGGCCAAACGTGTCGAAGGGGCCATCCGCGAAGCCGTCGGCGCCGGAGCACGCCTCGAGCTCGGAGGCGACCGCGACGGCGCGATGATCGAGCCCGCAATCCTCAGCGGCGTCGATCCCCAAGCCTCGATCGCGCAGGACGAGATCTTCGGGCCCGCAGTGGCCGTCTCCACCGCCCCCGACGTCAAGACCGCCATCGAACTGGCGAACTCGACCGACTACGGACTCGCCGCCGGGATCTTCACGAACAACGTCGACGCAGGCGTCCAGTACATGCGTGAGGTCGATGCCGGAAACATCCACATCAACTGGACTCCGCTGTGGAGGGCCGACCTCATGCCGTACGGGGGTCTCAAGGCCAGCGGAATCGGCAAGGAAGGTCTGCGGGCCGCCGTCGAAGAGATGACCGAGTCGAAGACCGTCGTCATCCACGGCCGCCCCTGGGCCTGACTCTTCGGGACAGAAGAGCGCACAGACAGCGTTCGGTGCGGAACACACACCGACACACCAACCTCGGCGCCCATGATCACAGAAGGTCACGGCGCACCCTATCCGTTCGAAGGAGAACCCATGAGTCACGAACCGACCATCCGACTGACGGTGGCCCAGGCCGTCGTCAAGTTCCTCAGCAGCCAGTACTCGGTCCTCGATGACGACCGTCAGCGGTTCATCCCGGCCGCGGCCGGCATCTTCGGCCACGGCAATGTGGCCGGCTTCAGCCAGGCGTTCTCGCAGTACGCCGACGATCTCCCGTTCATCCAGGGCCGCAACGAACAGTCGCTGGCTCACGCGGGAAGTGCTCTGGCCAAGGCCAGCGGCAGGCGGCAGACGCTCGCGGTCACCGCCTCCATCGGTCCCGGAGCGATGAACCTCGTCACCGCGGCTGCACTGGCGACGGTCAACCGCCTTCCGCTGTTCCTGCTGCCCGGCGACACCTACGCGACCAGGCGCCAGGGCCCCGTCCTCCAGGAGCTCGAGAACCCTCAGGACCCGAACCTCACCGTCAATGACTCATTCCGTCCCGTCTCTGCGTTCTTCGACCGGATCACCCGCCCCGAGCAGCTGATCACCGCGCTGCCCAAGGCCTTCCGCGTGCTCGCGAACCCCGCGGAGACCGGAGCCGTCGTGCTCTCCCTGCCCCAGGACATCCAGTCCCACGCCTACGACTTCCCCGTCAGCCTGTTCCGCGAGCGGGATTGGCCGATCCGTCGCACCATTCCGCAGCCCAGCGACATCGAACAGGCGGTCTCCGTCCTCGCCTCGGCGAAGAAGCCCCTGATCATCGCCGGCGGCGGTGTCCACTACTCCGAAGCCCGTGAGGCACTGGCCGCATTCGCCGAGTCCACCGGCATCCCTGTCGCCGAAACCTTCGGCGGCAAGGGCGCAGCACTCACCGACGCCGATTGGGTGCTCGGCGGCATCGGACTCGAGGGCAACCCCGCGACCAACCGCCTCGTCGCCCAAGCCGATGTCATCGTCAGCATCGGCACACGCCTGACCGACTTCGCCACCGGATCGCAGACGATGTTCAAGAACCCCGATGTGCGCTTCGTCGCGATCAACATCGCAGAGCTCGACGCGATCAAGCAGGGAGCCGTCGCGGTGCTCTCCGACGCGAAGCTGGGAATCGAAGCCCTGAGCCAGCAGCTCTCCGACTACTCGGTGCCCGGTGACTGGACCGCCGAGGTCGCCTCGCAGAAGGCCGAATGGGCTCCGCAGCGCAGCCAGGCACTCGACCCGGACACTGCCTTCAACAAACACGCCCCGGAGCACGCCGCACTGGGAATCCCAGACACCGACGCGACCGTCACCCAGGGACAGCTCATCGGTCTGCTCCAGGAGCATGCACAGCCGGGCGACACACTCATCGCCGCCGCCGGTGGACCCCCGGGAGACCTGCTCAAGGTATGGGACGCCACCGATGACCGTCGCTGCCACCTCGAGTTCGGCTTCTCCTGCATGGGCTACGAGATCCCCGCCGGCATCGGAGTCCGGCTCGCGGACCCCGAGAGCACCGGCCGCGTCTCGGTCTTCATCGGCGACGGGACCTTCCTCATGAACCCGACCGAGATCCTCACCGCAGCGCAGGAGCACCTCGACATCACCTACGTGATCTCGGAGAACCACGGCTTCCAGGTCATCCGCCGCCTGCAGATGATGAAGTACGGAGAGCAGTTCGGCAACGACTTCCGCTACCGCGACGAAGAGGACACCGCCCGGCTCTCGGGCGACTACCTCCACGTCGACCTCGGCGAGATCGCCTCGGGCCTCGGCGCCAAGACCATCCGCGCCACGAGCGTCGACGAGATCCGGGCAGCGCTCAACGACACCCGCGACGTCCACGGACCCGTGGCCATCGTGGTGCCGACCATCCCGCTGGTCGACCTGCCCGGGTCCGGAGTCTTCTGGGATGTCGCACCCGCCGAGGTCGCCGAACAGGAATGGGTCTCCGGCCTGCGCGCCGATTACGAAAAGGGTCTGGAGGACCAGAAATGGCACGTGTGAACACATCGCCGACCCCGCTGGACAAGGGCGCGCTGGCCAGACGGATCCGTGCGGGCGAGACAACCATCGGCAGTTTCGCCGGTCTCGGCTCCACCATGGCCATCGAGGTCCTGGCCGCCGCCGGACTCGACTGGATCCTCGTCGACCTCGAACACGGCGGCGGAGACGAAGCATCGATCGGTGATGCGGCAGCGGCCGCCGGCGGATACGGGGCAGCCACCCTGGTGCGGGTGGAGATCCCGGACCGGATCAGGATCGGACGTGCCCTCGACGCCGGTGCCGCCGGAGTGATGCTCCCGCGAGTGAGCTCCGCCGCCGAGGTGGCCGAGATCATTCCGCACCTGCACTACCCACCGCTCGGAGACAGGGGAGTGGCCACCTACAACCGCTCCCTCCGCTGGGGAATGGACAAAGCGGGGCTGGAGACGAGCAACGACGAGGTGCTGACGATCGTTCAGATCGAGACAGCAGGCGCCCTCGCCGAGGTGGACGACATCGCCGCACTCGACGCCGTCGACGTCCTGTTCGTCGGGCCCCTGGATCTGTCGTATGCGCTCGGTGTGCCGCTCGACTTCAATGCGCCGGTCTTCCGCGACGCCCTCGACACGGTCGTCGCAGCTGCACGCAGACACGGAAAGTCGGCCGGAATCCTCAGTGCCGACTCAGCGGTGGCCACAACCCGAGCCGAACAGGGCTTCACCTTCCTGCCGGTCGGTTCGGATTCGACACTGTTGGCTGACACCGCTGCCGCGGTCGTGTCCACCCTGCGCGACTGACGCCGCAGAACATCGGGGCCAACCGCCCCACCATTGACTACTCAAGGAGCACCATGAGCAACAACCCCACGACCATCGGAGTCGGACTCATCAGCGTCGGCTGGATGGGGCAGCTCCACAGCCGCGCCTACTCCAACGTTCCCGTCGTCTACCCCGAGCTCGGCATCAGAACACGCCTGGTCATCGCCGCCGACACCAATGACGAGCGCGCTCAGTTCGCCCAGGACGTGCTGGGCTACGAGAATTCGACCAGCGACTACAACGACGTTCTCAACCACCCGGACGTCGACGTCGTCTCCGTCTGCGCACCGAACTTCCTCCACGAGGAGATCGGCACCGCCGTCGCCAAGGCCGGCAAATCACTGTGGATCGAGAAACCCGTCGGCCGTTCCGACGAAGAGACGGAATCCGTGGTCAACGCGGCCGATGCCGCGGAAGTCGTCACCGCTGTCGGCTTCAACTACCGCAACGCCCCGGCCATCGAATACGCGAGGAAGATCATCGCCGAAGGCAAGCTCGGACGCATCACGAACGTGCGGGGCGCATTCTTCGCCGACTACTCGGCCGAGCCGAACGGCGCTCTGTCCTGGCGCTTCATCCGCGGACTCGCCGGTTCCGGTGTCCTCGGAGACCTGCTCGGACACCTGACCGACCTCGCCCACTACGTCGTCGGACCGATCGACAAGGTCACCGGCGTGGCCAACACCGCCTACACCGAGCGCCCCAAGCAGCAGATGGGCAGCGGCACCCACTTCGACGTCGTCGAGGGCGGAGAGATGGCACCCGTCGAGAACGAAGACTACGCCGGACTGCTCGTCCACTTCGGCCCCGACGCTCAAGGAGCCGGCGCCGTCGGTTCGCTCGAAGCCTCACGAGTGTGCGTCGGGCCGCGCGCGGAGTACTCGCTCGAGGTCTACGGAACCGAGGGCTCACTGCGGTGGAACTTCGAACGGATGAACGAACTCGAACTGGCACTCGGACACAAGGGTCCTCATGTCGGGTTCACCCGTGTGATGGCCGGTCCGGACTTCGGCGACTTCTCGAAGTTCCAGCCGGGCGCCGGCACCTCGATGGGCTACGACGACCTCAAGGTCATCGAAGCGAAGAAGTTCCTGCTCGCCCATGTCGGCGAGGAATCCACCCACGCCGACGTCCATGACGCCCTCGCCGCCAACCGCGTCGTCTACGCGGGTGAGCGCGCGATCGCCACCGAGTCCTGGCAGACCGTCGAACAGGTCGAGGGCACCTCGGCATCGACACGGACCACGGACGACTCGAACAGGAAAGAGACTGTCGATGCCTGAGAAGACCACCGTCATCGGACTCGGACCGGTACCGAAGGACCTCGTCGAAGCAGAACTCGGACTCGGGGTCGACTTCGTCGAGAGCCCCGGAGCTGAGGACTACGCGAAGGCCGAGGGCGCAATCGTGCGCGCTGCCGTCAAGGTCGGCCCCGCAGAACTCGATTCGATGCCCAACCTCAAGGTCATCGCCCGCACCGGCGTCGGCGTCGACGACGTCGATGTCGACGCCGCCACCGAACGTGGAATCCCCGTGGCGATCACCCCCGGTGTCAACTCGACTGCGGTGGCCGAGGGCGCGTTCGCTCACATGCTTCAGCTCGTGAAGTCACTGGCACCGCTGACGGAGATCGTTCGCTCCGGGGGATGGACGGAACGCACCAGTGTCCCGGTCGGCGATCTCGACGGAGCGAGTCTGGGCATCATCGGATTCGGCAACATCGGTCGGCGGGTGAAGGCGATCGCCGAGGCCTTCGGCATGAGCGTCCTCGCCTACGACCCCGTCGCCGAGGTGCCCGAAGCCAATAGGGTCGACACCGTCGACGAGATCCTGCGCGCATCGGACATCGTCACTCTGCACGTGCCGCTCCTCGAGAGCACCCACCACATGATCAACGCCCGCACAATCGATCTGATGAAGGACGGAGCGATCCTCATCAACACCAGCCGCGGAGGACTCGTCGACGAGGACGCCGCTCTGTCGGGACTCGAGTCCGGCAAACTCGGGGGCGTCGGACTCGACTCGTTCGAATCCGAGCCGCCTCGGCCGCACCCCCTGTACCAGCACCCCCGCACAGTGCTGACTCCTCATGTGATGGGGCTCAGCGCAAAAGCCAGCCATGCCACCTTCGTCGCCGCCGCCCGTGCCGTGGACGCAGTCCTCAAAGGCGGGCGCCCGGGCGCAGCGGTCAACGAAGTGGATTCGCCGGCTGCACCTGCAGCCGCAAGCAAAGGAGACCCAAGGTGAGCAACGTCAAAATCGCCGCGGCCCCCATCTCCTGGGGAGTCTGCGAAGTCCCTGACTGGGGATACCAGCTGAGCCCTGAACGGGTCCTCACCGAAATGCAGGAACTCGGCTTCGACGCTACGGAATTCGGCCCCGAGGGGTTCCTTCCCGACGACGCCGCAGGCAGGGCCGAAACCCTGAAGAAGCACTCGATGCAGGCCGTCGGAGGGTTCTACCCGGCCATCATCCACGACCCCGACCATGATCCGCTGCCCGGGATCGAGCGCGAACTGGAAGCCTACACCGCAGCCGGTGCGGACACCCTCGTCCTGGCAGCAGCGACGGGCGTCGACGGCTACGATGCCAAGCGCCCTGAACTCGATGAGGCCGGATGGAAGACCGTCTACCGCAACATCGACCGCATCCTCGAAGCCGCAAAAGCCCAGGGAGTCACCGTCAGCCTGCATTCGCATGTGGGAACCATGGTCGAAACCCAGGACGACGTCGACCACATTCTCAACGGCACCGACGTCGACTTCTGCTTCGACACCGGACACATGTTCATCGGCGGAGTGGACCCGGTCGAATTCGTGCAGAAGCACACGGGACGCATCTCCCACGCACACCTCAAGGATGTCGCGCTCGACCGTGCACGCAGTGTCCAGGCCGGCGAACAAACCTACTACGATGCCGTCGTCGACGGAATGTACCAGCCGCTCGGCCAGGGAGACATCGACATCGACTCGATCGTCGGCACTCTCATCCGCGCCGGATTCGACGGCTGGTTCACCCTCGAACAGGACACCGTCGTCGCCGACGAACCGGCGCCCGGCTCCGGACCGATCGACCAGGCTCGCGCCAGCCTCAGCTATCTCAAGCAGATCATCGAGGAGAACCGATGAGCACACGGATCGGCGTCGTCGGCCTCGGCCGGATCGGACGGATGCACGCTCGCAACATCGCGCAGGAAGACGGGGTCGACGAGCTCGTGCTCATCGGCCGCACCGCAGGCAAGCTCGAAGACGCCAAAGCGCAGCTGCAGTCGGAGCTGGCCCCGGACGCGGGGCCGGACCTTCGAGGTGCTCACGCCCCCGCAGGTCCCGTCAACCGCCCGGTCATCAGCACAGTGCTGCTCACCGAGGACTGGACCGACGGACTCGACGGTGTCATCATCGCCAGTTCGACGCACACCCACCCCGATCTCGCTCGGACAGCACTGACCGCTGGGGTCCCGGTTCTCGTCGAGAAGCCGATCGGACTCAAGCTCGAAGAGACCGCGGCCCTGTCCGCGGAGTTCGAAGCGCTCGACGTGCCCATCATGGTCGCCTACCACCGCAGGTACGACGAAGGGTTCCAGACCCTCAGAGAACGGATCCACAGCGGTGAGATGGGAACCATCCGAGTCATCCACTCGGCCGGACATGATCACTTCCATGTCGATCCGGAATTCATCCCCACCTCGGGAGGGGTGTGGCGCGACCTGCTCATCCACGAGTTCGACACGATCCCCTGGCTCATGGGTGAGGCACCCGTATCGATCTTCGCCTCGGGCGGGGTGCTCGACGAGCAGGCCTATGCGGACAGCGGCGACCTGGATACGGCCACAGCCGTGATCACCTTCGAATCGGGAGTGCAGGCGCTCATCAGCGGTGCCCGCAACATCGCCTCCGGCCAGGACGTCAACACCGTCGTCTACGGCAGCGATGCGGCGTTCGCAGCCGGCATCGACTCACACTCGCCGGTCACCTCGACCGAACCGGGAGTCGCCCCACCGGAGTCGACCTACGCCGACTTCATCGAACGGTTCGAACCGGCCTTCAGACGCGAAGTCCGACATTTCCTGGCCGTCATCAACGGCGATGCCACCTCGCTGACCCTGCCGTCCGACGGCATCGTCGCAGCGAAATTGGCGTTGGCAGCCGAGGAATCGGTGCGGCGCGGCCGACCCGTCCGATTGGACGAAATCACCGCGTGAGCGCTCAAGCCGCGACACCGCACAAACCCACATTGACTCAACGCGAATTTCGAACGAGGAGAGAAGTTCAATGACGAATGAACAACTGCGCATCGGTCTCATCGGGACCGGCCGCATCGGCAAAGTCCATGCCGTCAACATCGCGGCACTTCCCGAAACCACCCTGACCTGGGTGATCGACCCCTATGTCGCCGGAGCCGAAGCGATCGCTGAGGAAAACGGCGCCCGCGCAACAGGCGACCCCGACGAAGCCTTCGCTTCGGGTGAGCTCGATGCAGTGGTCATCGCCTCACCGACGTCGACCCACGCCGATCTCATCAAGAAGGCCATCGAAGCCGGAATCCCGGTGCTCTGCGAGAAGCCGATCGACCTCGACATCGCCCGCGTCGACGAACTGGCGCCACTGGTCGAGAATTCCGGCGTTCCCTTCGCCGTCGGTTTCAACCGCCGATTCGACCGTGACTTCTCACTCGCTCGAGAACGCCTCATCGCCGGTGAGGTCGGAGACCTCGAGCAGCTGTCGATCATCAGCCGCGACCCCGCCCCACCAAGCGTCGAGAACCTCCGGACGACCGGCGGCATGTTCCGAGACCAGACGATTCACGACTTCGATATGGCACGCTATTTCGCCCCTGACATCGTCGAGGTCTTCGCGACCGGCTCACAGCTGTTCGACGACGGAGCCAAGGAGACTTCCGACTTCGACACCGCGATGGTGACGATGAGGACCTCGACCGGGGTCCAGATCTCCATCACGAACTCACGGCACAGCGCGATCGGCTACGACCAGAGGATCGAGATCTTCGGCGGCCAGGGCATGCTCGAAGTCGGGAACGCGGGGACGAGTCTGGTCAGCTACTCGAACGCGACTGCGGTGAAGACCACCTCGCCCTATCAGCACTTCTTCCTCGAGCGATACTCCGACGCCTACGTCGAAGAGCTGCGCGAATTCTGTCAGCTCGTCCGCGGAGAGGAGTCACGCTGCTCGTCCTTCGCTGATGGCCGAGCAGCGCTGATCCTGGCCAATGCGGCCCAGACATCCGCGGCAGAAGGACGGGTCGTCCAGGTCGATCTGACCGCCTGACCCTGAACCCAACCCAATGCGGCAACGCATATCAGAGTGCAACGATGCATATTTGTTAGGAGACCATCGTGGTTGCCAATTCAACAGAGTCACCAATCGTCAAAGACTCAGCACTGCCGGTGATGCCCAAGACCGGAGCCCATCGCAAACGGATAGGACTCATCTCTATCGTTGCCTGCTTCGGAGGGCTCCTGTTCGGCTATGACACCGGTGTCATCAACGGGGCGCTGCGCCCCATGTCCGAAGAACTCGGACTGACTGCAGTCAGCGAAGGTGTCGTGACGAGTTCGCTCGTCTTCGCTGCCGCTGTCGGCGCCGTTTCCTGCGGCAAGATCTGCGACATGGTCGGACGACGTCGAACGATCATAGTCCTGGCGATGTTGTTCTTCCTCGGCACGCTGGTTGCCGTCTTCGCCCCTAACGTGTCTGTGCTGGTCATCGGTCGGATCATGCTCGGCCTGGCCGTCGGCGGTGCCTCCATCGTCGTCCCGGTGTACCTGTCCGAACTCGCTCCACACGAAATCCGCGGATCCATCAGCGGACGAAACGAAGTCGCGATCGTCAGCGGACAGCTTGCCGCCTTCGTCGTCAATGCCATCATCGGCAACGTCTGGGGACATATCGACGGGATCTGGCGGGTCATGTTCGCCATCTGCGCAATACCCGCGGTCTGCCTGTTCATCGGCATGCTCCGGATGCCCGAATCGCCGAGGTGGCTGGTCGAACACAACCGCCACGACGAGGCTCTCGCTGTCCTGATGACGGTGCGCACCGAAGAGAGGGCACGTGCGGAGCTGGGATCCGTCGAAGAGGTGGCGGAAGCCTCAACCGGAGATCGTCGAGTCGGCTACCGGAAGTTCGTGTTCAACAAATGGCTGATCCGGATCGTGCTTGTCGGCATGGGCGTGGCGGTCTGCCAGCAGCTCACCGGAATCAACTCGATCATGTACTACGGGCAGATCGTCCTCATCCAGTCAGGGTTCGCCGCCAACGCCGCACTCATCGCGAACATCGCTCCCGGTGTCGTCGCTGTGTTGGGCGGACTCTTCGCCCTCTACATGATGGACCGTGTCGACCGACGCACGACCTTCATCACCGGTCTGTCCCTGACGACGACCTTCCACCTGCTCATCGGTCTGTGCTCCAAGTTCATGTCCGAGGACAACCCGCTGCGCGCATGGGTGATCCTCGCCCTCATCGTCGGATTCGTCGCCTCGATGCAGTCCTTCCTCAATGTCGCTGTGTGGGTCTGGCTGGCGGAGGTGTTCCCGCTGCCGATGCGCGGTGTGGGCATCGGAATCTCGCAGCTGTTCGGTTGGGGCATGAATGGTGCCATCGCTCTCGTGTTCCCATCGCTGGTGGCAGGGATCGGGATCTCCGGTGTCTTCTTCCTCTTCGCCGCAGTCGGAGTACTCGCCTTGATCTTCATTGCGACTCAGGTTCCCGAGACGCGGGGAATATCGTTGGAGAAGATGGAAGAGGGCATCGAATCGGGCCTGGCATACCGCTTCGGGGCATGGAAGAAGCTGCGTGACGAATGATGATCGAACCGGAACTGATAGCCACCTGCTGGACCAGCGCCGGCGACGCGGCTCCGATGCGCAGCAGCGAGCGGAGCCCGCTGGATCCGATCGAGCGGGTTCGTCAGATCGCCGCGACCGGCTGGATGGGGCTCGGCTTCGTCCTCGATGACCTGCGAGCCATCCGGGACACCATCGGCTACGACACTCTTGCCGACGAGATCACCGGATCCGGCCTGCAGCACGTCGAAGTCGAACTGTGCTCAGGATGGTGGAAGCACCCGAGCGAAGGTTGGCGCGGACACTGGGAAGAACTGCTCGAAGCCGCGCAGGCTCTCGACGCCGCCTTCATCAAGATCGGCACCGACAGCGCCCCCGCTCTCAAAGACGTCCGTCCTCTCGTCGCCCCTCTCAGGGACCTGGCAGAGGAAGCCGCCTCGTACGGGACCAAGGTCGCCCTCGAGCCTCTTCCCTTCGGCATGATCGCGTCGATGCCGCAGGGAGCCGAACTCATCTCCCAGGTCGACCACCCGGCGGCCGGTCTGATCGTCGACTACTGGCACGTGTTCCGGGCAGGCACCTCTTTGGACGAGCTGCGGGCCTGTCTGACCACGGACATGGTCTTCGGTGTCGAACTCTGTGATGCCCAGGAAGACGTCGTCGGATCGCTCTTCGAAGACACTCGCGACAATCGTGAGCTCATCGGAGACGGAGTCCAGGACGTCGCCGGCTTCATCCAGGCACTGCGCAGCATCGGATACGAGGGACCGTGGGGAGTGGAGATCCTGTCGGCGGCTCATCGCCGCCGGAGCCTGTCCGAGGCTCTGGACGCGGCACGACTCAGTGCCCTCTCGGCATTCGCATGAACGCGCCCATGCTCGAAGCCCAGCTTCCAGGAGCGCCGCTGTTTCAGGGCTCCTGGAAGGCTGCCTGTTCCCCGGCAGTCCGTGTGGTGGGTGTCACGTGGGGAATGGCGGGTTTGGATTTGCGTGGACGGGTTTGCCTGGTCTAGAGTTATATCTCGTTGCCCCGCCGGAAACACAGTCTGAAAGACAGGGTTTCCACCGGGCCTGACCAGGACAAACACGGTTTGTCACGGTGGTTGGGGATCGGGTGGGTGACGATAAATGAAACTGATGCCCCCAGTGAACACGCCCCTTTTTGTTGGGTTGTGGTGATGGGTGAGTGTTTGTGGTTTGAGAATCCAATAGCGTGTTTGTTTGAACAAGTTGTGATGCCAGAAACATTATTTTTCTGGTGAGACAATCACACGGTCGAACAGTCTGGTTCGCCTCCTTGAGGTGGGTGGTTCTTTGTTGAATCGTTCACTGGGGTGGCGGTTGGGGTGTTTGATCGTATTTTTTGAAGCCGGCTGGTCACCCCGTGACTGGTTTGGCTGTCTTGCTGGGATTCATACGCAACATAATTTTTTTATGGAGAGTTTGATCCTGGCTCAGGACGAACGCTGGCTGCGTGCTTAACACATGCAAGTCGAACGCTGAAGCCGGGTGCTTGCACCTGGTGGATGAGTGGCGAACGGGTGAGTAACACGTGAGTAACCTGCCCCTGATTTCGGGATAAGCCTGGGAAACTGGGTCTAATACCGGATATGACCGTTCCACGCATGTGGGATGGTGGAAAGTTTTTCGATCGGGGATGGGCTCGCGGCCTATCAGCTTGTTGGTGGGGTAATGGCCTACCAAGGCGACGACGGGTAGCCGGCCTGAGAGGGCGACCGGCCACACTGGGACTGAGACACGGCCCAGACTCCTACGGGAGGCAGCAGTGGGGAATATTGCACAATGGGGGAAACCCTGATGCAGCGACGCAGCGTGCGGGATGACGGCCTTCGGGTTGTAAACCGCTTTCAGCAGGGAAGAAGCGAAAGTGACGGTACCTGCAGAAGAAGTACCGGCTAACTACGTGCCAGCAGCCGCGGTAATACGTAGGGTACGAGCGTTGTCCGGAATTATTGGGCGTAAAGAGCTCGTAGGTGGTTGGTCACGTCTGCTGTGGAAACGCAACGCTTAACGTTGCGCGGGCAGTGGGTACGGGCTGACTAGAGTGCAGTAGGGGAGTCTGGAATTCCTGGTGTAGCGGTGAAATGCGCAGATATCAGGAGGAACACCGGTGGCGAAGGCGGGACTCTGGGCTGTAACTGACACTGAGGAGCGAAAGCATGGGGAGCGAACAGGATTAGATACCCTGGTAGTCCATGCCGTAAACGTTGGGCACTAGGTGTGGGGGACATTCCACGTTCTCCGCGCCGTAGCTAACGCATTAAGTGCCCCGCCTGGGGAGTACGGTCGCAAGGCTAAAACTCAAAGGAATTGACGGGGGCCCGCACAAGCGGCGGAGCATGCGGATTAATTCGATGCAACGCGAAGAACCTTACCAAGGCTTGACATACACTGGACCGTTCTGGAAACAGTTCTTCTCTTTGGAGCTGGTGTACAGGTGGTGCATGGTTGTCGTCAGCTCGTGTCGTGAGATGTTGGGTTAAGTCCCGCAACGAGCGCAACCCTCGTTCTATGTTGCCAGCACGTGATGGTGGGAACTCATAGGAGACTGCCGGGGTCAACTCGGAGGAAGGTGGGGATGACGTCAAATCATCATGCCCTTTATGTCTTGGGCTTCACGCATGCTACAATGGCTGGTACAGAGAGAGGCGAACCTGTGAGGGTGAGCGAATCCCTTAAAGCCAGTCTCAGTTCGGATCGTAGTCTGCAATTCGACTACGTGAAGTCGGAGTCGCTAGTAATCGCAGATCAGCAACGCTGCGGTGAATACGTTCCCGGGCCTTGTACACACCGCCCGTCAAGTCACGAAAGTCGGTAACACCCGAAGCCGGTGGCCCAACCCTTAGGGGAGGGGGCCGTCTAAGGTGGGACTGGCAATTGGGACTAAGTCGTAACAAGGTAGCCGTACCGGAAGGTGCGGCTGGATCACCTCCTTTCTAAGGAGCACACATTCAGATCCCCACCGTCAGGAACCGTTCGTGTTCCTGGGTGGGTTGCTCATGGGTGGAACATCACAACTTCCGCTCGTCCACTCAGCGTTGTCGGGGTGAGTGCCTCGTCGATGTATGGGTATGAGGATGGGCTAGGACGAACACGTTATTGGGTCCTGGAATCACAAACCCCAACAGTCGTTGGGTGTGGTTTCAACCAACAGGACCGACCCGCTTCACGGGCAGCCACAGCAGTGGTCTGGTTTGTGGGTGGTGTTTGGTAGTGGTTTGAGAATCGTATAGTGGACGCGAGCATCAATGCTGCAGCCCTTTTGGGGTTGTGGTGTTATGTAATGTGATTTTTCTTGTCATCATCTTGTGTGATTGAAAGACAATATTTCGCGTACACGCCGCCAACCCTTTTGGGGTGTGGTGAGTGTGTAAGAGCGCATGGTGGATGCCTTGGCATCAGGAGCCGATGAAGGACGTGGAAATCTGCGATAAGCCTCGGGGAGCCGATAAACGGGCGTTGATCCGAGGATCTCCGAATGGGGAAACCCCGCTGCCTGTGAGGGTAGTGACCCGTGCCTGAATATATAGGGTACGTGGGGGGAACGCGGGGAAGTGAAACATCTCAGTACCCGCAGGAAGAGAAAATAACAATGATTCCGGGAGTAGTGGCGAGCGAAACTGGATGAGCCTAAACCGTGTGCGTGTCAAGCGTGCTGGTGTTGCGTGCACGGTGTTGTGGGGTATGTACGGTCTGGTCCAGCATGGCCAGTCTGTGTTGGTGTTGGTGTAGTCGAACCTGGTGGGAAACAGGACCGGAGTGGGTGAGAGTCCCGTAGACGAAACAGTGACGCCGGCGTAGTGTGCGTGTGCCCGAGTAGCACGGAACTCGTGGAATTTCGTGTGAATCTGCCAGGACCACCTGGTAAGGCTAAATACTTCCTGATGACCGATAGCGGATAAGTACCGTGAGGGAATGGTGAAAAGTACCCCGGGAGGGGAGTGAAAGAGTACCTGAAACCATGTGCTTACAATCCGTCAGAGCAGTATCTAGATGACTGTGATGGCGTGCCTTTTGAAGAATGAGCCTGCGAGTTAGCGGTGCGTGGCGAGGTTAACCCGTGTGGGGTAGCCGTAGCGAAAGCGAGTCCGAACAGGGCGTTGTCAGTCGCGTGTCCTAGACCCGAAGCGGAGTGATCTAGCCATGGGCAGGGTGAAGCGTGTGTAAGAGCGCGTGGAGGCCCGCACCCACTTCAGTTGAAAATGGAGGGGATGACCTGTGGTTAGGGGTGAAAGGCCAATCAAACTCTGTGATAGCTGGTTCTCCCCGAAATGCATTTAGGTGCAGCGTTGCGTGGTTCTTGCTGGAGGTAGAGCTACTGGATGGCTGATGGGCCCCACCGGGTTACTGACGTCAACTAAACTCCGAATGCCAGTCAAGGTTCAGCGTGGCAGTGAGACAGTGGGGGATAAGCTTCATTGTCGAGAGGGAAACAGCCCAGACCATCAACTAAGGCCCCTAAGCGTGTGCTCAGTGGGAAAGGATGTTCAGTTGCGAAGACAACCAGGAGGTTGGCTTAGAAGCAGCCACCCTTGAAAGAGTGCGTAATAGCTCACTGGTCAAGTGATTGAGCGCCGATAATGTAGCGGGGCTAAGTACACCGCCGAAGTTGTGGCAGCACCACGTGTATCCGTAATGGTGTGGTGTTGGGTAGGGGAGCGTCGAGTCGCTGGTGAAGCTGCCGTGTGAACGAGTGGTGGAAGCGGTTCGAGTGAGAATGCAGGCATGAGTAGCGAAAGACGGGTGAGAAACCCGTCCACCGGATGACCAAGGGTTCCAGGGCTAGGCTAATCCGCCCTGGGTAAGTCGGGACCTAAGGCGAGGCCGACAGGCGTAGTCGATGGACAACCAGTTGATATTCTGGTACCGACACACAACCGACAGTACCAAAACACATGAAACTAACCATGTCCCTCGCCCTCTCGTACTTCGGTAGGAGGGTTTGGCGAGGTATGTGGGACCTGAGTGTGGAGTCGGTAAGCGTGTGGTGTGACGCAGAAAGGTAGCCAGGCCGTGCGATGGTAGTCACGGTCTAAGGTTGTAGCACGCGGGGGTAGGTAAATCCGTCCCCGCTTTGTGTGTGAGAGCTGATGGGCGCCCCACTGTGGTGGGGTGATCTGGTGATCCTCTGCTGCCGAGAAAAGCATCGACGTGAGGGTGTGTGTTGCCCGTACCCTATAACCGACACAGGTGGTCGAGTAGAGAATACTAAGGTGATCGAGAGAATCGTGGTTAAGGAACTCGGCAAAATGCCCCCGTAACTTCGGGAGAAGGGGGACCATCCTGGTGAACCGCACTTGCTGCGGGATGTGCTGGTGGTGGTCGCAGAGGCCAGAGAGAAGCGACTGTTTATTAAAAACACAGGTCCGTGCGAAGATGTAAGTCGATGTATACGGACTGACGCCTGCCCGGTGCTGGAAGGTTAAGAGGACTCGTTAACAGGTTACTGTGAAGCGGAGAATTTAAGCCCCAGTAAACGGCGGTGGTAACTATAACCATCCTAAGGTAGCGAAATTCCTTGTCGGGTAAGTTCCGACCTGCACGAATGGCGTAACGACTTCTCTGCTGTCTCAACCACGAACTCGGCGAAATTGCATTACGAGTAAAGATGCTCGTTACGCGCAGCAGGACGGAAAGACCCCGAGACCTTCACTATAGTTTGGTATTGGTGTTCGGTGTGGTTTGTGTAGGATAGGTGGGAGACTATGAGGCTTGGTCGCTAGATCAGGTGGAGTCGATCGGTGAAATACCACTCTGACCATAGTGGATTCCTTAACTTCGGACCCTGATCGGGTTCAGGGACAGTGCCTGATGGGTAGTTTAACTGGGGCGGTTGCCTCCTAAAGAGTAACGGAGGCGCCCAAAGGTTCCCTCAGCCTGGTTGGCAATCAGGTGTCGAGTGTAAGTGCACAAGGGAGCTTGACTGTGAGACGGACGTGTCGAGCAGGAGCGAAAGCTGGGACTAGTGACCCGGCCATGGCTTGTGGAAGCGTGGTCGCTCAACGGATAAAAGGTACCTCGGGGATAACAGGCTGATCTTGCCCAAGAGTCCATATCGACGGCATGGTTTGGCACCTCGATGTCGGCTCGTCGCATCCTGGGGCTGGAGTCGGTCCCAAGGGTTGGGCTGTTCGCCCATTAAAGCGGTACGCGAGCTGGGTTTAGAACGTCGTGAGACAGTTCGGTCCCTATCCGCTGCGTGCGTAGGAAATTTGTGGAGGTCTGTCCTTAGTACGAGAGGACCGGGACGGACGAACCTCTGGTGTGCCAGTTGTTCCGCCAGGAGCATGGCTGGTTGGCTACGTTCGGGATGGATAACCGCTGAAAGCATCTAAGCGGGAAGCCTGCTCCGAGATGAGATTTCCATCCATACATTTTGTGTGGGAGAGGTGTCCTATAGATGATGGGGTTGATAGGCCGGGTATGGAAGCACTGTGAGGTGTGGAGTTGACTGGTACTAATACACCGATCACTCATCAACTCTTTTGTTGGGGTTGGTGTGTGCGTGAGAGTCTTTTTGGGTTGCACGTGGTGTTGGCTTGAGAAGTCACCCTGTTGTGGGGTGCATGTTATGTGACTGTTGTTGGTGTTCGCGTTCGCTGTGCGGTTCTTGGACCATTACCGCCTGACCTGTTTGTGGGTTGGGTGTGGTGGTGGTCTGTTGGTTTTGCGGTGGTGATAGTGGTGGGGAAACGCCCGGTTAACCGTTCCGATCCCGGTAGCTAAGCCCATGCGCGCTGATGGTACTGCAACTTGGTGGTTGTGGGAGAGTAAGTGACTGCCGCAATATTTTTTGGTGGGGGTGGCCTCGTCTGATTCCTGTTTGTGTGGGGGTTGGGCGGGGCCTTCCTCGTATTCATGGGTCGTGTTGCTGCTGACCACAAACGTGCCCAGCACTCCGTCGCGTCCGGCACTCAGCCGCCTCGATCCCGTTGGGTGCGCCGCATGAGGGTCAATGATCGCCGGCCCCATCATCTCCGTGTTCGACCTCCGGGGTGGAGGGCTTCGCGGGGGAGAGGATGCGATTGCCGGTCCCTGGCCGCGCGGAGTCCCTATGTGCCCCGTGAGCTCTTGTCGGCTTTCGCAATGATGCGTATCCTAGTCAGTAATGACTATAGTGACTATTATCTGAGCCGTTAGGAGCAAAGATGGCCGTCACCCGACAGGTGGAGCGCCGCCTCGGCGAAGTCGGTTCATCGATTCGACGATGGCGACTCATGCAGTCACTGAAAGCTGCTGAAGTCGCTGAGCGTGCCGGGATCTCGCGATCAACTCTGCAGAAGATCGAACGGGGAGACGCCGGCGTCTCCCTCGGCGCAGTCATGTCGGTCATGCAGGCATTGGGACAGCTTGATCACGTAGCCGACTCCTTTGACCCGTTGAGCACCGATGTCGGAAGACTGCGCTCGTCCGAATCGCTTCCGGAGCGAGTTCGCCGATGAGTGAGCAGGTGCGTGTGGAAATGACCCATGACGGCAGACCTGTTCACGTTGGGACCGCCTATTTCCACATCGGACGAGGGCAGATCTCGACCACCTTCAAATACTCCGATGAATATGCATCGGCCAGGTGGGCGTATTCGATAGATCCTCAACTCCCTCTGTCAACGGCACCTTTCAGCGTCCCGGGTCTGCCTGGCGCTTTCGCTGACTGCGCCCCGGACCGGTGGGGACGTAACCTTGTTGCCAAGGAGCACCGGCGATTAGTGGCTGAAGAGGCCGTCAGCGACCGCCGACTCACAGATGTCGACTACCTTCTCGGGGTCAGCGACTGTACCCGACAAGGCTCTCTTCGGTTTCGTCGCGGTCCCGATGGTCCCCTTCTCAGCGACAACAGTCGAGTACCGAAACTCCTTGCCCTGCCCGAGCTGCAACACGCAGCGGATGGCGTCCTAGAGGGCTCCGCTGGGGCTGTGAAACGCCTCCTCGACGCTGGGACCGGATCACTGGGTGGAGCTCGGCCGAAAGCGTCCGTGACCGACGACGAGGGAGCGCTGCATATCGCAAAGTTCACGCGCCCTGCCGATGAGTGGGACGTCATTGCGTGGGAGGGGGTGGCACTCGAGCTCGCGCGAATGGCAGGGATCGAAGTCCCAAGGTGCAGAACGCTCACCATCGACGGTCGATCCGTGCTCCTGCTGGAAAGGTTCGACCGGGACGCCCAACAACGCATCGGATACATCAGCGCAATGACAGCGACCGGCCGACGCGATGGAGAAGCCGCCGACTACCTCGACATCATTGAGGCAATCGAAGACCACAGCCGGCGTTGGAAGCGCGATTGCGCGGAACTGTACCGACGAGTGGTCTTCTCCGTCGCAGTGCACAATACAGACGACCATCTGCGAAACCACGGCTTCGTTCGGTCAGAGGCAGGGTGGCAGCTGAGCCCGGCCTTCGACATCAACACCGAACCTGAACGGGCAGTCGAACGGCAGACAGCGATCAACGGAGTGGTCTCAGCAGACGATGAGGCCGGAGCACTTCTTGACTTCGCTTCACTCTGTCACCTGACCGCACCGGCCGCGCGGACCATCATCCACGAAGTCGTCGACGCAGTCGCCAATTGGAACCCTCTGGCGGCCGGCAGAGGAATCCGCCGCTCGGAGCGCGACGCGGTGGGTCCTGTCATCGAGACTCAAAGCGATCGCCTGCGGGCAGCAGCAGAGCCGGGTTTCTGACCTCCGTGGCGCACGACGCTCTCTGCCCCGACGCTAGACTTTCCTGCGCCTGTTCCCCGGCAGTCCGTGTGGTGGGTGTCACGTGGGGAATGGCGGGTTTGGATTTGCGTGGACGGGTTTGCCTGGTCTAGAGTTATATCTCGTTGCCCCGCCGGAAACACAGTCTGAAAGACAGGGTTTCCACCGGGCCTGACCAGGACAAACACGGTTTGTCACGGTGGTTGGGGATCGGGTGGGTGACGATAAATGAAACTGATGCCCCCAGTGAACACGCCCCTTTTTGTTGGGTTGTGGTGATGGGTGAGTGTTTGTGGTTTGAGAATCCAATAGCGTGTTTGTTTGAACAAGTTGTGATGCCAGAAACATTATTTTTCTGGTGAGACAATCACACGGTCGAACAGTCTGGTTCGCCTCCTTGAGGTGGGTGGTTCTTTGTTGAATCGTTCACTGGGGTGGCGGTTGGGGTGTTTGATCGTATTTTTTGAAGCCGGCTGGTCACCCCGTGACTGGTTTGGCTGTCTTGCTGGGATTCATACGCAACATAATTTTTTTATGGAGAGTTTGATCCTGGCTCAGGACGAACGCTGGCTGCGTGCTTAACACATGCAAGTCGAACGCTGAAGCCGGGTGCTTGCACCTGGTGGATGAGTGGCGAACGGGTGAGTAACACGTGAGTAACCTGCCCCTGATTTCGGGATAAGCCTGGGAAACTGGGTCTAATACCGGATATGACCGTTCCACGCATGTGGGATGGTGGAAAGTTTTTCGATCGGGGATGGGCTCGCGGCCTATCAGCTTGTTGGTGGGGTAATGGCCTACCAAGGCGACGACGGGTAGCCGGCCTGAGAGGGCGACCGGCCACACTGGGACTGAGACACGGCCCAGACTCCTACGGGAGGCAGCAGTGGGGAATATTGCACAATGGGGGAAACCCTGATGCAGCGACGCAGCGTGCGGGATGACGGCCTTCGGGTTGTAAACCGCTTTCAGCAGGGAAGAAGCGAAAGTGACGGTACCTGCAGAAGAAGTACCGGCTAACTACGTGCCAGCAGCCGCGGTAATACGTAGGGTACGAGCGTTGTCCGGAATTATTGGGCGTAAAGAGCTCGTAGGTGGTTGGTCACGTCTGCTGTGGAAACGCAACGCTTAACGTTGCGCGGGCAGTGGGTACGGGCTGACTAGAGTGCAGTAGGGGAGTCTGGAATTCCTGGTGTAGCGGTGAAATGCGCAGATATCAGGAGGAACACCGGTGGCGAAGGCGGGACTCTGGGCTGTAACTGACACTGAGGAGCGAAAGCATGGGGAGCGAACAGGATTAGATACCCTGGTAGTCCATGCCGTAAACGTTGGGCACTAGGTGTGGGGGACATTCCACGTTCTCCGCGCCGTAGCTAACGCATTAAGTGCCCCGCCTGGGGAGTACGGTCGCAAGGCTAAAACTCAAAGGAATTGACGGGGGCCCGCACAAGCGGCGGAGCATGCGGATTAATTCGATGCAACGCGAAGAACCTTACCAAGGCTTGACATACACTGGACCGTTCTGGAAACAGTTCTTCTCTTTGGAGCTGGTGTACAGGTGGTGCATGGTTGTCGTCAGCTCGTGTCGTGAGATGTTGGGTTAAGTCCCGCAACGAGCGCAACCCTCGTTCTATGTTGCCAGCACGTGATGGTGGGAACTCATAGGAGACTGCCGGGGTCAACTCGGAGGAAGGTGGGGATGACGTCAAATCATCATGCCCTTTATGTCTTGGGCTTCACGCATGCTACAATGGCTGGTACAGAGAGAGGCGAACCTGTGAGGGTGAGCGAATCCCTTAAAGCCAGTCTCAGTTCGGATCGTAGTCTGCAATTCGACTACGTGAAGTCGGAGTCGCTAGTAATCGCAGATCAGCAACGCTGCGGTGAATACGTTCCCGGGCCTTGTACACACCGCCCGTCAAGTCACGAAAGTCGGTAACACCCGAAGCCGGTGGCCCAACCCTTAGGGGAGGGGGCCGTCTAAGGTGGGACTGGCAATTGGGACTAAGTCGTAACAAGGTAGCCGTACCGGAAGGTGCGGCTGGATCACCTCCTTTCTAAGGAGCACACATTCAGATCCCCACCGTCAGGAACCGTTCGTGTTCCTGGGTGGGTTGCTCATGGGTGGAACATCACAACTTCCGCTCGTCCACTCAGCGTTGTCGGGGTGAGTGCCTCGTCGATGTATGGGTATGAGGATGGGCTAGAACAGGCACGTTATTGGGTCCTGGAATCACAAACCCCAACAGTCGTTGGGTGTGGTTTCAACCAACAGGACCGACCCGCTTCACGGGCAGCCACAGCAGTGGTCTGGTTTGTGGGTGGTGTTTGGTAGTGGTTTGAGAATCGTATAGTGGACGCGAGCATCAATGCTGCAGCCCTTTTGGGGTTGTGGTGTTATGTAATGTGATTTTTCTTGTCATCATCTTGTGTGATTGAAAGACAATATTTCGCGTACACGCCGCCAACCCTTTGGGGTGTGGTGAGTGTGTAAGAGCGCATGGTGGATGCCTTGGCATCAGGAGCCGATGAAGGACGTGGAAATCTGCGATAAGCCTCGGGGAGCCGATAAACGGGCGTTGATCCGAGGATGTCCGAATGGGGAAACCCCGCTGCCTGTGAGGGTAGTGACCCGTGCCTGAATATATAGGGTACGTGGGGGGAACGCGGGGAAGTGAAACATCTCAGTACCCGCAGGAAGAGAAAATAACAATGATTCCGGGAGTAGTGGCGAGCGAAACTGGATGAGCCTAAACCGTGTGCGTGTCAAGCGTGCTGGTGTTGCGTGCACGGTGTTGTGGGGTATGTACGGTCTGGTCCAGCATGGCCAGTCTGTGTTGGTGTTGGTGTAGTCGAACCTGGTGGGAAACAGGACCGGAGTGGGTGAGAGTCCCGTAGACGAAACAGTGACGCCGGCGTAGTGTGCGTGTGCCCGAGTAGCACGGAACTCGTGGAATTTCGTGTGAATCTGCCAGGACCACCTGGTAAGGCTAAATACTTCCTGATGACCGATAGCGGATAAGTACCGTGAGGGAATGGTGAAAAGTACCCCGGGAGGGGAGTGAAAGAGTACCTGAAACCATGTGCTTACAATCCGTCAGAGCAGTATCTAGATGACTGTGATGGCGTGCCTTTTGAAGAATGAGCCTGCGAGTTAGCGGTGCGTGGCGAGGTTAACCCGTGTGGGGTAGCCGTAGCGAAAGCGAGTCCGAACAGGGCGTTGTCAGTCGCGTGTCCTAGACCCGAAGCGGAGTGATCTAGCCATGGGCAGGGTGAAGCGTGTGTAAGAGCGCGTGGAGGCCCGCACCCACTTCAGTTGAAAATGGAGGGGATGACCTGTGGTTAGGGGTGAAAGGCCAATCAAACTCTGTGATAGCTGGTTCTCCCCGAAATGCATTTAGGTGCAGCGTTGCGTGGTTCTTGCTGGAGGTAGAGCTACTGGATGGCTGATGGGCCCCACCGGGTTACTGACGTCAACTAAACTCCGAATGCCAGTCAAGGTTCAGCGTGGCAGTGAGACAGTGGGGGATAAGCTTCATTGTCGAGAGGGAAACAGCCCAGACCATCAACTAAGGCCCCTAAGCGTGTGCTCAGTGGGAAAGGATGTTCAGTTGCGAAGACAACCAGGAGGTTGGCTTAGAAGCAGCCACCCTTGAAAGAGTGCGTAATAGCTCACTGGTCAAGTGATTGAGCGCCGATAATGTAGCGGGGCTAAGTACACCGCCGAAGTTGTGGCAGCACCACGTGTATCCGTAATGGTGTGGTGTTGGGTAGGGGAGCGTCGAGTCGCTGGTGAAGCTGCCGTGTGAACGAGTGGTGGAAGCGGTTCGAGTGAGAATGCAGGCATGAGTAGCGAAAGACGGGTGAGAAACCCGTCCACCGGATGACCAAGGGTTCCAGGGCTAGGCTAATCCGCCCTGGGTAAGTCGGGACCTAAGGCGAGGCCGACAGGCGTAGTCGATGGACAACCAGTTGATATTCTGGTACCGACACACAACCGACAGTACCAAAACACATGAAACTAACCATGTCCCTCGCCCTCTCGTACTTCGGTAGGAGGGTTTGGCGAGGTATGTGGGACCTGAGTGTGGAGTCGGTAAGCGTGTGGTGTGACGCAGAAAGGTAGCCAGGCCGTGCGATGGTAGTCACGGTCTAAGGTTGTAGCACGCGGGGGTAGGTAAATCCGTCCCCGCTTTGTGTGTGAGAGCTGATGGGCGCCCCACTGTGGTGGGGTGATCTGGTGATCCTCTGCTGCCGAGAAAAGCATCGACGTGAGGGTGTGTGTTGCCCGTACCCTATAACCGACACAGGTGGTCGAGTAGAGAATACTAAGGTGATCGAGAGAATCGTGGTTAAGGAACTCGGCAAAATGCCCCCGTAACTTCGGGAGAAGGGGGACCATCCTGGTGAACCGCACTTGCTGCGGGATGTGCTGGTGGTGGTCGCAGAGGCCAGAGAGAAGCGACTGTTTATTAAAAACACAGGTCCGTGCGAAGATGTAAGTCGATGTATACGGACTGACGCCTGCCCGGTGCTGGAAGGTTAAGAGGACTCGTTAACAGGTTACTGTGAAGCGGAGAATTTAAGCCCCAGTAAACGGCGGTGGTAACTATAACCATCCTAAGGTAGCGAAATTCCTTGTCGGGTAAGTTCCGACCTGCACGAATGGCGTAACGACTTCTCTGCTGTCTCAACCACGAACTCGGCGAAATTGCATTACGAGTAAAGATGCTCGTTACGCGCAGCAGGACGGAAAGACCCCGAGACCTTCACTATAGTTTGGTATTGGTGTTCGGTGTGGTTTGTGTAGGATAGGTGGGAGACTATGAGGCTTGGTCGCTAGATCAGGTGGAGTCGATCGGTGAAATACCACTCTGACCATAGTGGATTCCTTAACTTCGGACCCTGATCGGGTTCAGGGACAGTGCCTGATGGGTAGTTTAACTGGGGCGGTTGCCTCCTAAAGAGTAACGGAGGCGCCCAAAGGTTCCCTCAGCCTGGTTGGCAATCAGGTGTCGAGTGTAAGTGCACAAGGGAGCTTGACTGTGAGACGGACGTGTCGAGCAGGAGCGAAAGCTGGGACTAGTGACCCGGCCATGGCTTGTGGAAGCGTGGTCGCTCAACGGATAAAAGGTACCTCGGGGATAACAGGCTGATCTTGCCCAAGAGTCCATATCGACGGCATGGTTTGGCACCTCGATGTCGGCTCGTCGCATCCTGGGGCTGGAGTCGGTCCCAAGGGTTGGGCTGTTCGCCCATTAAAGCGGTACGCGAGCTGGGTTTAGAACGTCGTGAGACAGTTCGGTCCCTATCCGCTGCGTGCGTAGGAAATTTGTGGAGGTCTGTCCTTAGTACGAGAGGACCGGGACGGACGAACCTCTGGTGTGCCAGTTGTTCCGCCAGGAGCATGGCTGGTTGGCTACGTTCGGGATGGATAACCGCTGAAAGCATCTAAGCGGGAAGCCTGCTCCGAGATGAGATTTCCATCCATACATTTTGTGTGGGAGAGGTGTCCTATAGATGATGGGGTTGATAGGCCGGGTATGGAAGCACTGTGAGGTGTGGAGTTGACTGGTACTAATACACCGATCACTCATCAACTCTTTTGTTGGGGTTGGTGTGTGCGTGAGAGTCTTTTTGGGTTGCACGTGGTGTTGGCTTGAGAAGTCACCCTGTTGTGGGGTGCATGTTATGTGACTGTTGTTGGTGTTCGCGTTCGCTGTGCGGTTCTTGGACCATTACCGCCTGACCTGTTTGTGGGTTGGGTGTGGTGGTTTGTTGGTTTTGCGGTGGTGATAGTGGTGGGGAAACGCCCGGTTAACCGTTCCGATCCCGGTAGCTAAGCCCATGCGCGCTGATGGTACTGCAACTTGGTGGTTGTGGGAGAGTAAGTGACTGCCGCAATATTTTTTGGTGGGGGTGGCCTCGTCTGATTCCTGTTTGTGTGGGGGTTGGGCGGGGCCTTCCTCGTATTCATGGGTCGTGTTGCTGCTGACCACAACCGTGTTTCTTGGTGGTTTGTGGGCAGTGTGGCGTGGTGGTGTTCGGGACTGATGCAGGTTTTGGTGACATCTGATCTGGCTTGTTCACAGGCAAGCCTGGAAGGATAGACACCATGCCCCAGCCCTACCCGAAAGAGTTCCGCGATGACGTCATCCGCGTCGTCTTGAACCGCGACGAGAAGACCACGATCGCCCAGATCGCCAAGGACTTCGGCGTCCACGAAGGCACCATCGCGAAATGGCTCCGCCAAGCAGACATCGATGCCGGCAACAAGCCCGGCAAGACCACCGATGAGTCAGCCGAACTCCGAGAACTCAGACGTCGGACTCGCCTGCTGGAACAGGAGAACGAGGTCCTGCGCCGCGCAGCCGCCTACTTGTCGCAGGCGAATCTGCCGTCAAAAGGCTCTACCCGCTCGTGAGAGAGCTCGCCGCCGACGGTATCCCCGTTGCGGTGTCGTGTCGGGTATTGAAGCTCTCTCGCCAGCCCTACTACCGATGGCTGGCCGCCCCTGTCCCTGAAGCCGAGGTGAATGAGGCGTATCGGGCCAACGCCTTGTTCGATGCCCATGCCGATGACCCGGAATTCGGGTACCGGTACCTGGCCGATGAGGCCGAAATCGCCGGGTATCCGATGGCCGTGCGCACCGCGTGGCGGCTGTGCTCGGCCAACTCGTGGTTCTCCGTCTTCGGCAAGGCCCGAGCCAAGAACGGCAAACGGCCGGGCCCGGCCGTCCACGACGACCTGTGCGTCGTCACCGACGCCGATGGGCGCACCCGCCACGAGTTCCGAGCCGATGGACCGAATCAGCTCTGGCTGACCGACATAACGGAGCATCGCACCGATGAGGGCAAGCTGTACATGTGCGCGATCAAGGACGTCTACTCCTCGCGGATCGTCGGCTACTCCATCGGGGCCCGAATGAAGGCTCGGTTAGCTGTTGATGCCCTCGAGATGGCCGTGGCCCGTCGCGGTGGTGACGTGGCCGGATGCGTGGTCCATAGCGATCGCGGCAGCCAATTCCGGTCGAAGAAATTCACCCGTGCTCTGGCCCGCCACGGCCTGATCGGATCGATGGGCAGAGTCGGCGCGGCCGGCGACAATGCTGCCATGGAATCGTTTTTCGCCCTGGTGCAGAAGAACGTTCTCGACCGTCGCCGGTGGTCGAGCCGGGAGCAGTTGAGAATCGCGATCGTGACGTGGATTGAGCGGACGTATCACCGGCGTCGGCGGCAGGCCCGGTTGGGTCGTTTGACACCGGTTGAGTACGAGGCAATTATTGAGTCACCTGCAGTCGCAGCGTGACACCCGAATTGTCACCTCTCCTTGCATCAGTCCCTTCAGTCGATTCCGAGGAACCGACGGACCGCCTCGGCGCCGGTGACCTCGACAGGATCCGGAGGACGGACGATCTTGTCTGCACTGAGCACGGCGCGGTATTCCAGGTGAGCGTTGCCGTCCTGAGCGATGATGGTGTGCTCACCATTGGGCCGGTAGCCGACTTTCTCCGAAACCCGGCGGCTGGCGTCGTTGCCGATGAAATAGCCCGTGTGGAACGTCTCTGCTCCGAAGTGATCGGCGAATGCAGTCACCAGCGCCGCTCGCATACGGGTGCCGTAGCCCTTTCCGTGTTCGGAGCGGGCCAACCACGAACCCGTGGAGACAGACCGGGTACGCGGGAAACTGGTGCTGCTCACGCCTTGGACACCGATGATCCGTCCCTGTGCCCGGACGGCGAACTCGATCGTCCAACCCTCCGTGCTGAACTCTCCCCGAGTCCTCCAGTGATACTGTGCCAGCGAACGGGCTACCTGCTCAGCGGAACCCGTGTCCCAATCGACGAGGAACGCGAACACACCATCCGGCCTGACCCCTGCACCGGCGGTCTCAGCCAGTTCCGGATAGTCGGTCTCTCTGGACTGTGTCAAGTTGTTTCGACAGGAGAACACTATTTCCTCAAGCAGCCCGGTCGGCTGCCGATGATTCCGTCTCGGTGCGATCGAAGAACGACTCCATCGCCCGGGCAGGGATCTCATAGCCCAACGCCGAGTGACGCCTCTTCCGGTTGTAGAACACCTCGATATACTCCGCGACCGCCAGCCGTGCCCTTGCGCGAGTAGCGAATCGCTGACGATGGAACATCTCATTCTTCAACGAAGCGAAAAACGCCTCCGCGACCGCGTTGTCCCAACACACCCCAGTCCTGCCCACTGACAAGCGAACCTGCATCAATCGTGCGACTTCCGCATACTCCGCAGAGGTGTACTGGCTGCCTCGATCCGAATGCGCTATTGCGCCCTCGGCAACGTATCCGCCCTGGTAGGCGACCTTAAGAGCATCGATGATCAGACTCGTGCGCATATGCTTCGCCGTCGCCCACCCCACCACCATCCGGGTCGTGAGATCGATGACCGTGGCCAGGAACAACCACCCCTCACCCGTCTTCAGATAAGTGATGTCGCTGACCAGATGCGTCGTGGGTACCGGCGGGTTGAACTCCCGCCGCACCAGATCCGCCCTGTCCTGGGCATCGGCGGCAGGGATCGTGGTTCGCTTCGTTGCCCGGGGTTGGACACCCGCGATCCCGAGCTCGCGCATGATCGCAGCGACCAACCCCAGCGAAACGGTGATCCCTTCGGCTGCGAGATCCTTGTGGATCCGGCGAATGCCGTAGACCTTGTTCGACGCCAACCACAGGGCGTAGACCCGGTCGGCGACGATCTGGCGGCGACCACGCCTGGACTCAGGGTCCGGTTCGGTGTCCTGCCGGTTCTTCCACGCATAGTAGCCGGTGCGCTCAATTCCCAGAATCTGGGTCATCAAGGTGACGGGGAAGGCGCCTTCTTCGGTGTGGATCAGCTCGTACTTCGCGCTCACGGCTGTTCCTTCGCGAAGAAGGCCGCGGCTTTTTTCAAGAACGCGTTCTCCTGCTTCAAACGAGCGATTTCCTTGGCCATCTCGGCCGGGTCATCACTGTTGGCGTCGGGAGCGCGTCGAGCTGATCCGGAGCCGGTTCCTTCAGTGCCAGTGGCCTTCGCGACCCACCGGCCCAGCGTCGACTCGTTGATGTCGAGGTCGCGGGCGACTTCGGCTCGGGACTTCCCGAGGTCGGTGACCATCGCGACGGCGTCGGCCTTGAACTCCGAGGTGAACTCTCTGCGGGGCCGCCGCGGGGATTGGTTGGTAGTCATGTGCAGCAGTTTCCTTTCATCGGGTTCTGCTGTCTACTCAAATCATGACACCCCACTCGCACAGGAGTCATCTCAAGATCACCCGTGCGAATCGTCAGCCCGAACGGTGGCCAGATGTCTGCGAGATCCATGCGTCGATCCTAACCTCGCATTCCCCGAACGAGTCGTGACGGCGCCGGGATATCTGCTGACCGATGTCGGTGCCGCGGAAGACTCCCGTCCAGGACTCGGTCCGCGTTCATGATCGTGCTTTCTGGAAAACCCCAATACCAGCATGCAATGCTGTCGGTAACGTGGACTCCATGACGACTCCTGATACACACGGACCATCGGATGCTCAGGTTACCTCGGACGCCGCTGACGTCCCTGACAGTTCAGACGCCACCGGAACCGCTGCTCAGCACGCCTCAGAGCCAGCCGCGCCCGGCGGCGAGCGTCCACGGTGGACCGCAGTGCTCTGGGCACTCCACTGGCTGCTGCGCATGGGCTTGGCCGTCTCGCTCATGCCCTACGCCTGGACGAAGGTCTTCCACGTTCAGATGGGATACGCGGACTACGCCGACGCACTCGTTCAGTACGGAGAGATGAGCCCGATGGGGCTGCTGTGGCGATTCATGGCATTCTCCCCGACCGTGCAGCTCCTTGCCGGGCTCGCCGAACTCATCGCCGTCATCCTGCTGCTCTTCCGTCGTACAGCCTGGCTCGGTGCCCTCATCGCGGTGCTCGACATGAGCATCGTGTTCCTGCTCAACCTGACGTTCGACGTCCCCGTCAAACAGCTGTCGGGAGCAATGGCGGTGGCCGGCATCATCCTCCTCGTCCCCAACGTCCCCCGCGTCGTGAGGTTCCTGCTCGGCCGGAACACCGGGCCGGCTGTCAGCGGCCTGATCTGGCGCAACAGAGTCTTCGTGCGCATCACCCGCTGGGCCTCACCGATCCTCGCCGTGCTCCTCGTCGTCGGCGGCGGCCTCGCCTCCGGGGCGAGCTTCGGCTGGGGGCGTCTGACCGGTTCCGAAGAGGTCTCGGGCGTCTACACGGCAGCAGCCGGCGGTACTCCGGTGAAGATCGACGGCACCGAGCACACAACAGACGACATCACACAGATCGCTTTCGGACAGATCAACTCCGGCAACGGCAATCGACTGAGCATCCGCTACGCTGACGGCGACTTCCAGGACGGCCTGTACACCGTCGACGGCACCTCGATCACAGCCGAGCTCTTTCCCATCCGGAAAGGCGCTCAGACGCTCATCCGCGACTCGTCCGGCACCCTCGAGTTCGACTACGAGAAGAAGGGTGACGATTCGTTCTCACTGCGCATCGACGGCTCGGAGCTGACAATCGAGAGCGATGAGGAACGACGCTTCCTCTTCGACCGCGGTTTTCGCTGGGCTCCCGAGGCACCAGTGAATCGCTGACGCTCAATCGCTGAGGCCCAGTCACATGATGGAGGCCCCACATTCCGCGCAAGGACCCGTGCAACGTCACGGGCCCTCGCCCTCGAGTCAGCGTCCGAAGAGCTTGGAGAACAGTCCCTTCTTCTTCGGCTTGTCTTCCTTCGCCGCAGGCTGTTCGACCTCTGCCGCATCCTCGGCAGGAGTCTCCGGCGAGGAGACATCTGTCGGCTTCTCATCGGTCCAGGAACCGGTCGAGTCATCGGCCGCGGAGCCTTCGCCGACGGAAGACTCGATCGGGGAGTCCGCCCCCGCCGAGGCGGCCGCAGGCTCGTTGCGGACCGGTTCGGCCGACCCGGGGCCGGCGCCTGGGTGCTCGGTGCGTCCGGCTCCGGCGGAACCAGCACCGGTGTCGGCGGGCGCAGCGGTGGTGGGGGCCGCCTCGGCGGACGACGTCGACGGTTCGGCTGGGGAAGGCTGCGCGGCAACCGTCCCACCGCTTTCCCCACCGGCGGTCGCTGTTGTCGGGCTCGCGGCCGCTTCGGCGGAAGTGTGCCCGGCCGCAGCAAACTGTTCGGCGGCCTCGCCCTCCAGCGGGGTATTCATATCGCAATTGGAGATACGGCGTTCGGAATCGAAGGACAGGTCAGCGGAACCGTCGGCGAAGAGCATCCGCAAACCGCCCTCGGGCAGCTCACGGACGGGGATCCCGCGCTTGGCCACGTACGCGTCGATGGCTGCGCGATGATCGCTCACCGTCGTCTGCGTCAGACCCTGCATGAGCGCGCGCACGGACACCTTCACCTGCGGCTCGGGCAAGACGATCTCGTCGGCTTCGACGAGAAGCCACACGGTCGTGCCGGCACCGGCAGCGGCCGGATAGTGAGTCCATCTGCCGGTGGCCTCCTTCGCCGCCAGGGTCAGCCGCAGCGCAAGCTCCTCATCAAGATCGAGTTCTGCGGTCGTGAGCTCGGCGACCTCCTCGGCGGCACCGAACTTGCGGACGTCGTGAGAGAGTCCGACGACGGCGTCGGGGAAGTCGTTGACGTTCTCCCATCCCCAGAGCCAGGTCTTGTCCCGGCCCGATTCGGACCCGAGCAGATGCGGTCGTGCACGCAGCACGACACCCTCGGAGGAGCTGAACGTCAGGTGCGGGTCGGCGCCGAAATCGACTTCCCATTCGGCGTCGGCGATGAGACCACCGAAATGCGTCTGCACCTCGGTGGAGTAGAAGACGGCGCGATTGACCAGATCCTGCAGAGTTGAGCTCATATTTCCAGCCTAAGCCGGAGCGCCCGAGAAGCGAGGAGGCACGCGGTGATTCGCTCGTGTCAGTGCCGCATGGTGTGCTGAAGGCAGAAACGAGCACTGGAGGAAGGGGCAGGACCGAGAGGAGATCCTGTCCGTCTACCGCTGAAAGGGGAAGGTATGTAAGATAGTCTGTTGCGCTTCGCATCTCTCACGACTCATTCGTCAGTCACTCTTCAATCAGGACGTTCAACGTGGCCCTACTCCGCCTGTCCCTGAAATATGCCAAAGACTATTGGCTGTTCATCATTCTGGTCGTCATCCTCCAATTGGCGGCGACCATCGCCGCGCTGTACCTGCCGAGCCTCAACGCCCGGATCATCGATGAAGGCGTGGCCAAGGGCGACACCGACTTCATCTGGTCGACGGGCATGACGATGCTGCTCGTCTGCTTCGTCCAAGTCGTCACCGCGATCGCCGCGATCTACTTCGGCGCGCGCACCGGCATGGGCGTCGGGCGGGACCTCCGCCGCGCCATCTACCGCCAGGTCGACGAGCTGTCGATGCTCGAGGTCGGGAAGTTCGGCTCCGCGACCCTCATCACCCGCAACACCAACGATGTCCAGCAGGTCCAGATGCTCGTGCTCATGACCTTGAACTTCATGGTCTCCACCCCGATCATGTGCATCGGCGGAATCATCATGGCGCTGCGTGAGGACGTCGGTCTGTCCTGGCTCGTCTGGGTCGCCGTGCCTGTCCTCTTCGTCGTCGTCGCGATCCTCGTCTACCTCCTCATGCCGCTGTTCCGCCGCATGCAGGACCAGGTTGACGACATCAACGGCGTCCTGCGCGAGCAGATCACCGGCATCCGCGTCATCCGTGCATTCGTGCGCGAACCCTTCGAGACCGACCGCTACGCCGACGCCAACCGGGCCCTGACCGAGACCTCGGTCAAGGTCGGCAACCTCTTCGTGCTCATGTTCCCCGCGATCATGATGATCCTCCACCTCGCCACCGCCGCAGTGCTGTGGTTCGGCGGACACCGTGTCGACGCCGGTCAGATGGAAGTCGGTTCGCTGACCGCTTTCCTGCAGTACCTGCTGCAGATCCTCGTGGCCGTGATGATGGGCGTGTTCATGATGATGATGATTCCTCGCGCCGTCGTCTGCGCCGAACGCATCGCCGAGATCCTCGATGCCCGCACCACCATGACCATTCCGGAAGGAGTCGACGAACTCCCGCGCCGAGGCGAGCTCGAGTTCCGCAATGTCACCTTCGGCTACCCCGGCGCCGAGGTGCCCGTTCTCGAAGGTCTGAACTTCACGGCGGAGCCCGGCACCACGACGGCGATCATCGGTTCCACCGGAGCCGGAAAGTCGACGATCGTCAACCTCATCCCCCGGCTCATCGACCCGCAGATCGGAGAGATCCTCATCGACGGGATCCCCGTGTCCGCTTTCAACCGTCATCAGCTGGCGCGGCTGATCGGCCTCGTCCCGCAGAAGCCCTACCTGTTCTCCGGCACGATCGCGACGAATCTGCGCTTCGGCAACGAAGACGCCACCGACGAGGAGCTGTGGGAAGCCCTGCGCGTCGCCCAAGCCGACGACTTCGTGTCCGAGAAGGAAGACCAGCTCGAACAGGGAGTCGCACAGGGCGGCACGAACTACTCGGGCGGACAAAGGCAGCGACTGTGCATCGCGCGGGCGCTGACCGTGAAACCGCAGATCTACGTCTTCGACGACTCGTTCTCCGCCCTCGACGTCGCCACTGACTCCCGACTGCGGGCGGCACTGTCCGAATCGACGGAAGAGGCCACTGTCATCGTGGTGGCCCAGCGCGTGTCCACCATCCGCGAAGCCGACCAGATCATCGTCCTCGAAGCCGGCAAGATCGTCGGACGCGGCACTCACGAAGAACTCGCAGAGTCCAACCCGACCTACCGCGCCATCGTCGAATCCCAGCTGACAGCGGAAGAGGTGAACTGACATGACGAACGACACCTCGACCGAAAACGCCGTGTCCACGGACGATGAATACATGCCCAGCGGCGAAGAACTCGAAATGAGCGGAGGCACCCCACCGCGCAAGGCCAAGCACTTCTGGCCCTCGGTCAAACGCCTCTTCGGGCTCATGGCCAGCGAGAAGATGGGGCTGATCAACGTCGTCGCGCTCGTCGTCGGCTCCGTCGTCCTCACCGTCATCGCCCCCAAGGTGCTCGGCAAAGCGATGGACGTCGTCTACTCCGGCATCATCGGCGCGCAGCTGCCGGCGGGCGCGAACATCGATGACATCATCTCCGGAGCCCGCGCCGAAGGCCGCGACGACTTCGCCGATATGCTCGCCACCGCAGATGTGGTGCCCGGAGAAGGCATCGACTTCACAGCGCTCGGGCAGATCATCATCATCGTCCTGCTCATGTATCTCGTGGCCTCGATGCTCATGTGGGCGCAGGGCTACATCCTCAACGCTTTGGTCATGCGCGTGGTCTACCGACTGCGTGAGGACATCGAACGCAAGATCAACCGTCTGCCGCTGCGGTACTTCGACACTCGGCAGCGCGGAGACGTGATGTCGCGAGTGACGAACGACGTCGACAACATCCAACAGGCGCTGCAGCAGGCGTTCTCCCAACTGGTGCAATCGGCTCTGACGATCATCGGCATCGGCGTGATGATGTTCATCGTGTCCTGGCAGCTCGCGCTGCTGGCGCTCATCGCCCTGCCTCTGTCGGCGATCATCGCCGGGATCATCGGCACCCGGTCGCAGAAGCTGTTCAAAGCGCAGTGGAAGCACACCGGCGAGGTCAACGGGCACGTCGAAGAGTCCTTCTCCGGACTCGACATCGTTCGGGCCTTCGGTCGTGACGAGGTCATGCTCGAAGAGTTCGACCGTCGCAACGAATCGCTGTATGCGGCGTCGGCCGGAGCCCAGTTCGTCTCCGGCATGATCATGCCGTCGATGCAGTTCGTGTCCTACCTCAGCTATGTGCTCATCGCCGTCGCCGGCGGCCTCAAGGTCGCCACAGGCCAGATGACGCTCGGTGATGCGACCGCTTTCATCCAGTACTCTCGTGAGTTCTCGCAGCCCATCTCCGAGATGGCCGGTGTCGCGAACATGCTCCAGTCCGGTGTGGCGTCGGCCGAGCGGACCTTCGAACTGCTCGACGCCGATGAAGAGGACCCCGATGAGGTGGAACAGACGCTTCCTCCGCGGACCCCAGGCAAGGTCACGTTCTCCGAGGTCAGCTTCCGCTACGACCCGCAGACTCCGCTCATCGAGAAAGTGTCCTTCACCGCGGACCCCGGCCACACGGTCGCGATCGTGGGACCGACCGGTGCCGGCAAGACCACCCTGGTCAACCTCGTGATGCGCTTCTACGAGATCACCGGCGGCAGGATCATCCTCGACGGCATCGATGTCCGGGAGCTCAGTCGTGCCGATCTGCGGTCGCATGTGGGCATGGTGCTCCAGGATGCGTGGCTGTTCGAAGGAACGATCGCGGAGAACATCCGTTACGGTCGTCTCGACGCCACCGATGAGGAAGTCATCGCTGCGGCGCAGGCGACGATGGTCGACCGATTCGTCCGGCAGCTTCCCGACGGCTACGACACGGTCATCGACGCCGACGGAGGCAGCGTCTCCGCCGGTGAGCGACAGCTCATCACCATCGCCCGAGCCTTCCTGGCCGACCCTTCGCTGCTCATCCTCGACGAGGCGACCTCTTCTGTCGACACCCGTACCGAGGTGCTTGTGCAGCAGGCGATGGCGGCCCTGCGAACCGATCGGACTTCCTTCGTCATCGCGCACAGGCTCTCGACGATTCGCGACGCCCACACCATCCTCGTGATGGAAGACGGTGCGATCGTCGAGCACGGCAGTCACGACGAGCTGCTCGCGGCCGGCGGCGCCTACCACCGCCTCTATATGTCGCAGTTCCGCGGTGAGGACGCTGAAGAGCATTTCACCACCGAGGTGCTCGCCGAAACCGATGCTGATGCCGTTGACATCGCGGATACGGAGTCGCCGACGAACACGTGATGGGTTGACCCGGATAACGTTTTTCGGGCCCGGAATGGCGAAAGCGATGTATTCGAGACAATCTTCCGAAGTCCGATGCAGGCGAGTACGAGGTCGGTTTCGCGATGATCGTGCAGGTCAGAGAGCGAGGTCTGTCGGACGCACGCCGGGCACCGAAACGGTCGGCTCGGGCCAGGGTTGCGAAGTGGTAAATATTCGGCAATACCGCTCTATCACTTCTGTCATGACCACAATGACCTAAAGTTCTCTGCTCTCCTCCACCTGCGTATGGTCCGTACCACAGCTGACGACGGCAGCCGGTCAGCATTCTGGAAGGACCATCATGAAACGGTTGGCAATGGCGGCGACATTCGCCCTGGCTCTCTCCCTCGGCGGATGGAGCCCGGCGGCCGCACAGGCAGACAGCGACACGGTCCCGCAATCGGCAGATCTCCATGCCGCAGGTGATGCCGGAGACGGTGCTGCGGATGCTCCCGAGACTGAGAATCCGGCACCGGAGGATCCCGGCGATGGTGAGGACGCCACGGACCCCGGTGGCGGCGGTGAATCCACCGATCCCGATGAGGGAGATCACGGAAGCGATGCAGGTGAGGGCGAGGACTCAGCTGACCCGAACGACGGCGAGGACTCCGCCGACCCCGACGACGGTGCCGACGGCGGAGGCGAGGATTCGACTCCGATCGACGCGTCCTTCTCCCTCGACCAGAAGACGATGCCCGTCGACGAAGCGGCTGAGGCCATCCCCTATACGATCACCGGACTCACCGCCGGAGACAGAGTCACCGCCTCGCCCGGCGAAGACGGTCCGATCACCGTCGACAGCGATGGAACGTTCAACGGATCGCTGCGCGGCAACTCCGAAGTGAAGGTCGGCGATGTCCTCAGCGTCACCGTGACGGTCGACAGGGACGGGCAGGAGTCGAAGACCTTCACCGGCAGCGTGACCATCACCGCAGCCGATGACGATTCCGATGGCGATCTCAGCGTCGATCCGAAGACTCAGGGCCTCGACACCTTCCAGAAGAACGGTGTCGGCATCACCCTGAGCAACTGTGTCATGGACGAAGAAGTGACCTTCACGGTCACCCGCGAGGGAGAGGACACTCCCATCTGGGAAGACACTCAGTTCGCGGCGGGGGAAGACGCCGCCGGCTTCACCACCTTCATTCCGGACGCCGGAGGAGACGAGCTGGTCGGCGACTACGCGGTGAGCGCGAGCTGCGGTGACACGACCGAGGAGACGACGTTCTCCGTCACAGCAGACGATGCTGCCGACGCGGACCTCACCGTGACTCCGAAGACTCAGTCGCTGCGCGACTTCCTCGACAGCGGTGTCACCATCACGTTGGTCAACTGCCACGTCGACTCCGATGTCACCTTCCGCGTGAGCACCAAGCACGATCCCGACACCGAGATCTGGTCGGAGACGCAGAAGGCAGGTGAGGACGCCGCCGGATCCGTCCGGTTCACTCCCGAAGAAGGAGGTGGCGGATGGGCGACCGAATTCCTCGTCATGGCCACCTGCGGTGATAAGAGCGCCGAGACGACGTTCACCGTCACCGATGACGGCAGCGCCATCGACCCGAAGCTCTCGATCACTCCTGAACGGATCTCCGGAACCGACTTCATCGATCGGGACAAAGGCGTAGAACTGACGGTCACCGAGTGTGCTCCCGACACTGATGTGCAGTTCGAGGTGTATTCGGCAGGCATGGAGGACAAGCTCTATGAGCAGACGGCGGCGGCCGATGAAGAGGGCACCGCCGGAATTCAGGTCTACGGTCTCGGCGACGATCCTGCGCACTACGTCGGAACCTACAATGTGCGCGCCACCTGTGTCGATACGTCCCGGGACGGGCAATTCGTCGTCACCGGTTCGGAGACCGGTGGGGGCGGGAGCGGAGATTCCGACAATGCCGGCGGCGGAGCATCGATGCCGCGCACCGGTGCAGAACTCACCGGACTGGTGGCAGGCAGCCTGCTCATCCTCGGCGGGGGAGCGGCGATCGCCTTGGCCCGGCGCAGAAGCCTGAACTGACAGTGACCGGTGACCCGTCGGGTCGGTGACGATACCCGGTCCGACGGCGCGCCCCGGTCCCGGCAGACAGGCGATCGGCCCCGGTCCCTCGACACAGAGTCGAGGAACCGGGGCCGATCTGAGCCCGGGAGGATACCCGAGAGAGCCCGGTGAGGCGCCCAGCCTCGTGAGAGATTCAGCCCTTGCTGATGAGCGTCCGCACGGCCGAGGAGAAGAATCCCTGACCGTCGGTTCCACTGCCGTCTTCGGGACCGAACCCGGCTTCGACGGCGTGCTCGGGGTGCGGCATGAGGCCGACGACATTGCCCGCTTCATTCGTGATCCCCGCGATGTCACGCAGAGAACCGTTCGGGTTGAAGCCCTGGTAGCGGAAGACCACACGGCCGGTGGCCTCGAGCTCGTCGAGCACCTCGTCGGTGGCGACGAATCCGCCCTCACCGTTCTTCAGCGGAATGCGGATCGTCTGACCCTGGTCATAGTCGCTCGTCCATGCAGTGTTCGCGTTCTCCACCACGAGGTTCTGATCGCGGCAGATGAAATGCTGGTGGTCGTTGCGGATGAGCGCACCGGGCAGCAGGTGGGATTCGCAGAGGATCTGGAAGCCGTTGCAGATGCCGAGCACGGGCATGCCCGCGTTCGCAGCAGCCACGACGGACTCCATGATCGGGGCGAAGCCGGCGATTGCGCCACAGCGCAGGTAGTCACCATAGGAGAACCCGCCGGGCAGGATGACGGCGTCGACACCGGACAGCGACGAATCCGCATGCCACAGGTTCACCGGGTTCGCACCCGCAAGACGCACGGCACGGGCCGCGTCGCGGTCATCGAGCGTTCCGGGGAACGTGACGACACCGATGGAGGCTCCGGACTCGGCCGCCGCCTCGGCGAGGGTGGGATCATCGGCCACAGCGGTCACGAGGCATCCTCGGCCACGCGCACTGCGACGACGTTTTCGATGACGGGGTTCGACAGGAGCTTCTCCGCGGCTTCACGGGCCTGGGCGAGCACTTCCTCGGTGGCCTCGCCTTCGACTTCGAGTTCGAACCTCTTGCCCTGACGAACCTCACCGAACCCGGTGAAGCCGAGGCGATTCAGTCCGCCGGAGATCGCCTTGCCCTGGGGGTCAAGGATCTCGGGTTTGGGCATCACCTCAACGACGACACGTGCCATGCGTGTTCTGCTCCTTTGTGAAAGTGTTCGGGAGTTCCTCCCGCGCTCGCCCAAAGTCTATCAAGCATGGCCGGTGCTCCGCCCCGCGGTCCGGTCGAAGGACCGCCGGGCCGTCCGGCAGCGAGACCGCCGGTGAGCTCAGGAGTCGAAGCCCATGCCCACGGCGTCCAGGACCTTGAGCAGCGGACCGCGTCGGCCTTCGTTCTCGTCGGCCTTGATCATCGCGTTCGTCGTCATCGTGATCCCCAGCCAGGCGATCGGCTCGGGAGGGAACGGCAGCGGCAGCTTGCGGACCATCTCGAGCTCGGTCAGTTCGGTCCTCTCACCGCTGAGCAGGTCGAGCATGACCGTGCCGGCGAACCGCGAGGCACCGACGCCGAGGCCGGTGAAACCGGCCGCCATCGCCACCTTATTGCCGTAGGCGGTGGTGAAGAAGGAGAAGAAGCGTGAGCAGGTGTCGATCGCCCCGCCCCATTTGTGCGTGAACTTCAGCCCCTCCAGCTGCGGGAAGGTCTCGAAGAAGTGCTCGGCCAGAGTCTCGAAGGTCTCGGGCCGCTGATCGTACTTCCACGAGATCTGCCGCCCATAGTGGTAGACGGCGTCCCAGCCGCCGAAGAGGATCCGATTGTCGGCGCTGAGCCGGTAGTAGTGGAAGCGGTTGGCGCAGTCGCCGATTCCCTGCCGCCCGTCCCAGCCGATCGCCGCCAGCTGCTCGTCCGACAGCGGTTCGGTCATGAGCGCGTAGTCGTAGACGGGAACTGTGTGCAGGCTGACCCGTTTGAGCAGGGACGGGAAGACGTTCGTCGCCAAGGCCACGTTTCGGGCGGCGATGGTCGCCTCCGGAGTGGTCAGCCGCACGGTGGACTTCTCATCGCTGACCGCGGTGACCTTCGTGCCCTCATAGACCTCGACGCCGAGTTCGCGGATGACCCGCAGCAGCTCCCAGCACAGCTTGGCCGGGTTGAGCATCGCGACTTCACGGGAATCCCACAGCGCACCCTTGTAGGTCGGGGACTTGACCATCTGGGCAAGCTCCTGCTGGTCGTAGAAGATGAATCCCGCGTCCGGATCATGGGCTTCCCGGAGGTCGGCGACCTGGTAGTCCTCGGTCGCGACGTCGAGCTCTCCGGTGCGTTCGAATTCGCAGTCCATCGAATACCTGGCCACGGCGGCCTCGATCTCGTCGAGGTTCTCTCGCCCCAGCTGAGCGAGGCGATCGTTCTCATCGGGCAGATGATTCGCGCCGTTGTCATAGCCGTGGGTCAGGCTCGCAGCGCAGAATCCGCCGTTGCGACCGGAGGCGGCCCACCCGATGGAGTTCGCTTCGAGAAGGACCACGTGCCGCTCGGGATCGCGTTCCTTCGCCTGAAGTGCGGTCCAAAGTCCGGTGAACCCGCCTCCGACGATGACGAGGTCCGCTTCGATGTCCTCGCCCAGAGGAGGCAGAGGCTCGGGTCGCTGGTCGGTATCGAGCCAGAACGGAACGGTTGAGGCGTCGGCCAATGCGGCGTTGACGTCCATGTCACTTCACTTTCTGCCTTGCGGCATTCTTGAGGCGTTCGGCGGTGCCGTGCGCCTGGACCCCGCCTCGGCGAGCGGAGGTGCCGCCTCGGCGGGGTCCGGGTCTCTCATGTCTCAGGCGGCCATGGTCTTGATGATCTCGGTGGCATTGCCTCCGGCCTTGCGCAGCACGAAGCCGACGAAGCCCAGGGCGGCCAGGGTGAGGACGAACATCACCGTCGACATCGCCGCGACCTCGGGGCGCAGGGCCACGCGGACGGCCGAGAAGATGTAGACCGGCCAGGGCGTGTAACCGGGCTGCTGGACGAAGCTGGAGAGGATCGTGTTGTCGAGGCTGACGGTGAACGACATCAGTGCCCCGGCGAGAATGCCGGGAGCCGCGATCGGCAGGGTGATGTCCTTGAACCGGTTCCACGGGGTGGCGCCGAGATCCGCGGCGGCATCCTCGAGCTGGGTGTCGATTCCGGCCAGCCGGGCCCGGACGATGAAGGTCACGATCGCCATGGAGAACATCGCATGGGAGATGATGAGTCTGACCAGGCCGTTGTTGAGCGGGGTGATTCCCCAGTCGACGCCGACGGTGACGAACCACGGCAGGAATGAGATGCCGTCGACGATCTCGGGTGTGACCAGTGTCAGCCCGAGCACGGCGGTCAGGCCGAGCGCCCACCAGGCGCCCCTCGGCGCCCGTGCCAGTGCCACCCCGCCCAGGGTGCCGAAGATCGTCGAGACGATCGCCGTGCCCACAGCCGCCTGAAGACTCGTGACGATCGAGGAGATGATGATGTCGTTGTTGATTCCGCTGATGTAGGCGTGCAGCCCGAAGCCGCGGAAGTTCGCGAGCACCTTGCCGTTGTTGAACGAGTAGGCGATGATCACCGCGATCGGCACGAACAGGTAGACGAAGACGAGGATGCCCCAGATGTGCAGACCGATATCGGTCGGGGTCCGGCGGGCGAATGTGTTCTTCTTCGGCATCTCAGGCCCTCCCATCCTGCAGCGGCACACTGTTGAGTCTGGCCGTGATCGTCTGTCCGAGCTTGAGCAGCGCGAATCCGACACCGACGACGACCAGGGTGGAGATGATGAGGATCATCGCCATGGCCGCGCCGACCGCCCAGTTCTGGGCGGTGTTGAACTGGTTGGCGATGAGCTGGCCGACCATCGACCCGCTCGCTCCGCCGAGCACGGTGGCCGTCACATAGTCACCGTTGAGGGGGATGAACACGAGCAGGCAGCCGGAGACGACGCCGGGCATCGCCATCGGCAGGGTCACGCGCATGAAGGTCTTCACCTTTCCCGCGCCGAGGTCGTAGCTGGCCTCCCGCAGCCTCTTGCCCGAGGCATCGATGGCCACGAAGAGGGGCAGGATCATCAGCGGCAGATAGTTGTAGACGACACCGATCTGCACCGCTGTGCGCGTGTAGAGGATGTCGAGGGGCCCGTCGAGCATCCCGATGCTCTGCATCCAGTTCGAGAGGAAGCCGTCGGGAGAGAGCATGATCTGCCACCCGAGGGTCCGGACCAGGAAGTTCGTCCAGAATGGCACCATCACCAGAGCCAGTGCCAGGGACCTGCGGGCCGGCGAGACCTTCACCGCCAGCCAATAGGAGAAGGGCAGGGCGATGAGCAGACACAGGATCGTGCCGAGGATCGAGATCCGCAGAGTCGCGAAGAACGTCGATACGAAGCTGGCCGACATCGCCTCCGGGTAGCGGTCGAAGGACAATTTGTCGGTGGCGATGGCGGTGAACTCATCGGGTTTGTATCCGAAGCTGTAGAAGATCACCAGGGCCAGGGGAATGATGAAGAAGAAGACGACATAGGCCCAGGTGGGAAACGACAGCGCCGAGGCTCCGAAGAGCCGTGAGGCGAGCGGTTGCTTCGTGGGCGCGGTCTCCCGTGTCTCTGCGGGCGGCTGCTGTTTCGGTCGCGCGGTCGTGCTCATGCTCCACTCCTGGCCTGGGCATCGGTGAGAATCTTCGTCCGGATCTGATCGGCCGGGGTCTGCTTGCTGGGTTCGAGACGGTCGAGGACCTTCTGCGGGGGGAAGATGAGGTCCGGTTCGTCGAGGTCGGCCTTCTTCGCCTGTTCCTCAAGCCCCTTCGTGCCGATCGGGTAGCCGATGTAGTCGAGCTGCTCGACCGCGGTGTCCGGGGACAGCATGTGGTTGATGAAGGCGTGTGCCGAATCCGGGTGCGGGGCGCCGGTGGCGATCGCCCAGCAGTCCATCCACAGATTCGCCGAGGGGGTCGGGAATACGAACTTCCAGTTCTCCGGATCCTTGATCTCGGTCAGTCCCTGCCGGGCATCGCCGTTGTAGGAGTGCAGGAGGGTGAAGCTGCCTTGGATCATGCTGGTGGCGGCGCTGCCGACATAGGCCTTCACGTTCGGGGCCAGCTGGTCGACGATGATATCGCGAGCCTTGTCGAGTTCGCCCTCGTCTTCGGTGTTGAGGCTGTGGCCCGAAGCTGCCAAGGCGATCGCCGCGACCTCCCAGGGATCCTCGAGCAGCGCGGTCGTGCCGGCCGCTTCCTTCTGTGCAGTGTCGAGGAAGTCCTGCCAGCTCGTGAGCTCCCGGTCGATCTTCTTCGTGTTGTAGACGAACCCCGTGGTGCCCCAGGCCTTGCAGATCGAGTACTTGTTGTCGGGGTCGAAGTACTGATGCGTGAAGTTCGGGTCCATGTGCTCGAAGTTCGGGATCAGACTGAGGTCGAGTTCCTGGAGGAGATTGTGATTGAGCATCTGCGGGATGTTCGCCCCTGTCGGCACGACCACGTCATAGCCGGAGGTGCCGCGTGAGGTCGACAGCTTCGCCACGAGCTCCTCGTTCGACCCGTAGGAGTCGACCTGGACGAGGATGTCGTTCTGCGATTTGAAGGCTTCGAGGAGTTCCGGATTGTCGTAGTCACCCCAAGAGTAGAGGTTGAGCTTCGGTTCGAGTTTGCCGTCGGTCGGCGGTGACGCCGCCATCTTCGTCGTCTTCCCGCAGGCACTGAGCGCACCGAGGCCGACGACTCCGAATCCGGCCAGCAGCGCTCGCCGGGTCAGCCTCGCCGAGGCGGCCCGGGGAGCCAGGAAGGTCACATCGGGAATCGTTCGCGTCATCTCAGGCACCGCCTTCGAAACCGTAGACGGCGACCGCATCGGCGTCCCAGCTCAGGTCGACTTCGGCGTCGGCGGCGAGGAGTTCGTTGCCGGCGGCGGGGACACGGGCGAGGAGCTCATCGTTGTCGCCGACGACGATCATGTACTGGATGACATCGCCGAGGAAGGACGTCGAGATCACCTTCCCGCGAGCGGTGTTCGGTCGGCCGGTCTCCTCTCCGGCCGGGGCCACGCGCATCCGCTCGGGGCGGATGGCCGCCCGCACCCTGTCTCCGACGCTGAGCGTGCCGGCTTCCCCCGCCGCCGAAGCGGGGCGCAGGTCCAGCGACGGGGTCTCCATGACCGTGCTGTTGGCCGAGACCATCTGCGCGGTGCCGCCGTCGGTGGAGGTCACCTCGGCGGGGATGAAGTTCTGTTTGCCGATGAAGCCGGCGACGAAGCCGTTGTGGGGGTTCGCGTAGATGTCCTCACCGGAACCGATCTGCTGGATCACACCGTCGTACATGACGACGATGCGGTCGCTCATCGCCAGCGCCTCGTCCTGGTCGTGGGTGACGAAGACGAAGGTCGTGTCGAGCTTCGTGTGCAGACGTTTGAGTTCGAGCTGCATCTCCTCGCGCAGCTTCCGGTCCAAGGCGGACATCGGCTCGTCGAGGAGGAGGACCTGGGGTCGGTTGACCAGGGCACGGGCCAAGGCGATGCGCTGCTGCTGTCCGCCGGAGAGCTGCTCGGGTTTGCGCCCGGCGAAGTCCTCCATCTGCACGAGGGCGAGGACGTCGCGGACACGCTGAGCGATCTCGGGTTTGGGCACCTTCGCCTGCTTGAGCCCGTAGGCGATGTTGTCAGCGATGTTCATGTGCGGGAACAGCAGATACGACTGGAACACCGTGTTGACGGGGCGCCGGTGCGGCGGCAGCCCGACGATGTCCTTGCCGTCGAGGTAGATGTGGCCGTTGGTGGGATGCTCGAAGCCGGCGATCATCCGCAGCAGGGTGGTCTTGCCGCAGCCGGAGGGGCCGAGCAGTGAGAGGAACTCTCCCCGGCGGACGCTCAGGTCGAGGCGGGCGATGGCGGTGTTCTCGCCGAAGACCTTCTTCACGCCCTGGATCTCGAGGTGGTCGAGTCCGGTGTCGGGCGTCGTTTCGGCGGTGGCTGTGCTGGTCATGATGGCCTTTCGTCTCAGGCGGAAGCGGAGCTGGTCGTTGCGGGCGGCTGCGATGTCTGCGGCGCGGTCTGCGATGACAGGGCGTCGTGGACGAGGCGGCCGTTGCTGATGGTCAGATCGTTCGTGATGTGCGCGATTTCGTCGGCCGGGAGATCGAAGGGGTTCGCGCTCGCCAGGGCGAGGTTCGCCCGCTCGCCGAGGCGGATGACGCCATTGGTCCGTGAGCGCAGCAGGTGGGCCGATCCGGAGGTGTAGGCCCGCAGCGCCGTCTCCACGTCGAGGGCCTCCTCGGGCAGCAGGGGCGAGATGTCCGCGGCGGTGGGGTGGGACCGGTTGACGGCGACGTGGATGGCCTCCCACGGATTCGCGGTCGACACCGGCCAGTCCGAGCCCATCGCCAAGTGGGTGCCGGCCGAGGCGAAGGAGCCGAAGGGGTAGAGCCATCCGGTGCGTTCCTCGCCGAGGACCGGGATGTTGAGGTCGATCATCTGCTCGTCATAGCAGGCCCACAGTGCCTGCAGGTTCGCGGTGATCCCCAGCTGCGCGAAGCGCGGGACGTCGACGGGATCGACGACCTGGACATGGGCGATGTGGTGGCGGGCCTCGGCACGGGGCGAGGCGATCGCGGCGAAGGCGTCGAGGGCCGCTCTGACCGCGGCATCGCCGATCGCGTGGCAGTGGATGTCGAAACCGGCCGCGTCGAGGGCGGCGAATGAGGCTTCGAGGTGCTCGCGGGTGAAGTAGCTCGTGCCGAACCCGCCGCAGGTGCACGTGTATTCCGTGTTCATCGCCGCGGTGCGGGATTCGACGATGCCGTCGAGCATGAACTTCACCGAGGTGGCGCGGAAGCGGCCCTCGCTGCGGGCCCGGGCGGTGAGTTCGGCCACCTCGGCGTCGATGTCCGTGACCTCGCGCGGCCACCACAGGCTGCCGACGACCTCGGAGTGCAGTTCCTCGGAGGAGGCGGCGCGGACATAGGCGTCATAGGGGTCGCGGTGCCCTCCGTAGTCGCCGACGATGGCGTCCATCCACGCGGTGACGCCGAGGGAATTGAGGTAGTTCTGCCCGGCGAGCAGGCCTGCGTGGACCTCGGCATCGGTGGCCTCGGGAACGTGGGCGGAGACGAGGTCGATCGCCGATTCGTGAAGACACCCGGTCGGAGTGCCGTAGTCATCGGCGACGATGATGCCGCCAGCCGGTGACTCGGTCGCGGCGTCGATCCCGGCCACGGTCAACGCCGCTGTGTTCACCCACGCCGAGTGGTGGTCGGCACTGAGCAGGAGGGCGGGCCGGTCCGGGCAGACTGCGTCGAGGATGTCCGCGGTCGGAGCGCCTCCGGGGAAGTCGGCCATCGACCATCCGCCGCCGATGACCCAGTTGTGTGCAGGGGCGGAGTCGGCGTGTGTCGCGGCGATGTGGCCGCGGATGAGGTCGAGGGTTTCGGCGAGGCCGTCGGCGCTGCTGAGATCGCAGGACAGCGACTCCTGCCCGCCGAAGGTCGTGTGTACGTGAGCGTCGACGAAACCGGGGGTGAGGAGCCTGCCGGTGGCGGTGATGGTCCGGTCCGCCGGCACCTGTGCCGGTCCCGTGGCGATCTCGGTGATGATGCCGTCGCGGATGCTCACGCGATTCTCGGGCCGGATCGTGCGCCCGTCGAAGATCGTGACATCGAGGATGTCGAGGTCCACTGCTGCCTCCCGACTGCATTGTCGAAGCTTCGGCGGGGCCGCGGAGTCCGCGCCCGCCGAGTGTCATTTTCGGTCCGGCGGCACGAGAGCCGCAAGAGCCCGCGTCCAGCCGTTACCTGTTCGTTTCACTGTCGGTGACCGAGCCCAGCGTGTGGTCTGAGTCACTGATGAGAAACGATAGCGGAAGTTCATGCCGGAATCCACTGATTCCGTTGCGTGAGACAGTTCAGGCTGATTGTTTCTTTCTTCGATGTGCTGATGACCGCTGAATCAGTGTGAACGCGTGCGTTTTTCGAAAAGCGCGTGGTGCCGCGCGGGACGGTCGCTGAGCGCGCTTGTCGCCGGGCGGGGCGGGGATGAATGCACGAGTGGTCACAGTGCCGAAGGGGACCGAACGAATTCGTCCGGTCCCCTTCGGCACTGTGACCACAGGCGGTGTGCGCTGCGAGATCAGCCGGGGAAGGTCTGCCCGGTGAGCTTCTCGAAGGCTTCGATGTAGCGGGCGCGGGTCTTCTCGACCACTTCGGCGGGCAGCGCCGGGGGTGGAGTGTCCGAGGACTTGTCCCATCCGGACTCGTGGGTCAGCCAGTCGCGGACGAACTGCTTGTCGAAGCTCGACTGCGTCTGCCCGGCCTCGTAGCCCTCGGCGTCCCAGAAGCGCGAGGAGTCCGGAGTGAGCACCTCATCGCCGAGGACGAGCGTGCCATCGGGCAGTGTGCCGAACTCGAACTTCGTGTCGGCGAGGATGATCCCGCGTTCGCGAGCGATCGCTTCGGCGCGCTGATAGATCTCCACGGTCAGCTCCCGCAGCCGCTCGGCGGTGTCCTCACCGACGGTCTTCGCGACGGCATCGAAGCTGACGTTCTCATCATGATCGCCGAGCTCGGCCTTCGTCGCCGGAGTGAAGATCGGGGGTTCGAGGCGATCGGCCTCGACGAGCCCGGCCGGCAGGCGGATGCCGCACACGGATCCGGTGGCCCGATAGTCGGCCATGCCCGAACCGGTGAGATAGCCGCGGGCGACGCATTCGACGGGGAACATCGACAGGTTCTTCACGATGAGGCCGCGACCTCGCACGGGCTCAGGCACATCGGAGCTGATGACATGGTTGCCGATGATCTCGGCCAGCTGATCGAACCACCACAGGCTCAGGCCCGTGAGCACCTTGCCCTTGTCCGGGATCTCCGAATCGAGCACCCAGTCATAGGCGGAGATCCGGTCCGAAGCGACCATGAGCAGCGATTCGGCGGTGGCCGCATCGGCGGCATCTGCAGGAATGTAGAGGTCACGGACCTTGCCCGAATACACGTGCGTCCAGCCCGGCAGCTGCGGGGCCGAGGAGGGGGCGGGCTGCTCGGGAGCGGGGTAGATGTCGGCGAGGGAGATGCGGCCGGCGGCGGCCGCCTCGGCGATATCGGTGCGGTGCTGCTCACCGGGCCATTTGATCTCCTCGATCGCTGAGTACGCCCGCGCCCGGGCATCGTCGAGATCGGACCCGAGCGAGACGACGGAGAGCACGCGTCCGCCGGCGGTGACGATGTCACCGGCCTCGGCGATGTCCTTCGTGATCACAGCGTCTTCGGGAGCGAAACCGCCGCTGGAGCCGGTCGCAATCTTCGTGCCCGCGTGCTGCACGCTGATGTCCTCGAGCGTTTCCGCGGTGTCGAGTCCGCGGATGATGTCACCGGTGCTCGGGGCGCCCGGGTAGTTCTCCGCGGCCATGACCACGGTCACCGAGGCGCGCGGATCCCATTCGAGATCACCGACCTCGTCGAGGCGGCCCTCTGCGGCGGCGAGCAGGGTCTGGCCCAGGGGGCTGCGCAGGCGGGCGAGTACGGACTGGGTCTCCGGGTCGCCGAAGCGGACGTTGAACTCGACGACGCGCAGACCCTTCGACGTCATCGCCAGTCCGCAGTAGAGGAGGCCGGTGAACGGGGTGCCGCGGCGGGCCATTTCGTCGACGACGGGCTGGGCGACGGTGTCGATGATCTCCTCGACGGTGCCGGCAGGCAGCCACGGCAGCGGCGAATAGGCGCCCATGCCGCCGGTGTTCGGGCCGGTGTCGCCGTTGCCGATGCGTTTGAAGTCCTGCGCCGGTGCCAGCGGAACGGTGCGCTGACCGTCGCAGAGGACGAAGAGGGAGACCTCGGGGCCGTCAAGGAAGTCCTCGATGACGACCCGGTCGGAGACCTCGAGACACGACGAGGCGTGAGCGATCGCCGCATCGAAGTCGTCGGTGACGACGACGCCCTTGCCGGCGGCCAGCCCATCGGCCTTGACCACGTGCGGGGCGCCGAACTCGCGCAGCGCCGCAGAGGCCTCAGCGGTCGAGTACGCGACCACGGTGCGCGCCGTCGGCACGTTCGCGGACTCCATGATCTCCTTCGCGAACGCCTTCGAGCCTTCGAGCACGGCGGCTTCGGCACTGGGGCCGAAGACCGGGAACGAGGCTTCGCGCAGGGCATCGGCGACACCGGCGACCAGCGGAGCCTCGGGGCCGATGACGACGAGATCGACGTCGAGGGACTCGGCCAGGGCGGTCACGGCCGCGGAATCCGAGGCATCGACCGCCTCGGTGTGGGCGATCTGCGCGATCCCGGGATTGCCGGGCGCAGCGATGACGGCGTCGACCTGGGGGTCGCGCGAGAGAGCGAGGACGAGGGCGTGTTCACGGGCGCCCGAACCGATGACAAGAACCTTCACGCCACCAGCCTAAAGGGTCGTAGGCTGGAGTGCGTGACCAGTTCGACTTTCACCCCCACCGAGGCGGCCGAGCTCGCCGTCGTCATCCGTTCCGATTTCATCGAATCCCGGCACATCGGCTCCGCCGTGGTCGTCGACCCGCACGGATCGCCGGTGCTCGGGGTCGGCGCCCCCGAGGTCCCCGTGTTCACCCGCTCGAGCCTCAAACCGCTGCAGGCGATCGCGGCGATGAGCCTCGGGGCCGAACTGCCCGGGCCCGCGGCGGCCCTGGCCGCGGCCTCGCACAAGTCCGAAGCCGGGCATGTCGAGGTGGTGTCGAACATGCTCACGGCTGCCGGGCTGAGCGTCGCCGACCTGCAGTGCCCTTCCGCTCATCCCGCAGACGGTGCCTTTCGGCGTCAGCTCCAGGACGACGCTCGGGCCGCCGGGGCCGCGGACACCGATCCGCGCTCGCCGCTGTACTTCAACTGCTCGGGCAAGCACACGGCGTTCCTCGCCGCAGCCCGCGCCATCGGTGCCGATACGTCCACCTACCTGCACCCCGACCATCCGGTGCAGCAGAGAGTCGCCGAGGTCGTCGACGCCTTCGCTTCGGAGACGCCGGCCGCCGTCGGCGTCGACGGCTGCGGGGCACCCGTATTCGCGCTCAGCCTCACCGGCCTGGCCCGGGCCGTCGGCCGAGCGGTGCGCACCGGCCACGCGCGTGCCGACGAAGGCGCCGCCTCGGCGAGGGAGGAGGACTGGACCGCCTACGAACGCGAAGCGCGCACCCTCATGGGCGCGGTCTTCGCCGACCCGTGGGCCATCGAAGGCCACGGACGACCGAACACCACGGTCATCGAGCGTCTCGGAGTCTTCGCCAAGGGCGGAGCCGAAGGCGTGATCGTCATGGCTGCGAAGTCCGGGCACTCGGTGGCGGTGAAGTGCCTCGACGGGTCCTCCCGCGCCACCGGCCTCGTCGCTCTCACCCTGCTGCAGCGGGCCGGCGCATTCGACGGGGACGACGGCGCCGCCTCGGTCAGCGAAGAGGAGATCGCCGCGACGGTCGCCGCGATCACGGACCCGGTCACGGGCGGAACGGATTCCGAGGGGCGGACGAGCGTTGTCGGACGGCTGGAGCTCGGGGAAGATGTTGCCGAGATCGGTGAGAGGAAGAGGGACTGATGGCGATTCGCAGAAGGATCGACCCGGACCAGGGGCGCAGCGCACTGGAGATGTGGTCGAAGCAGACGACGCTCGACGCCGGCACGGTCGACAGGACGACCCTGGCGACCGCCGTGCGATTCGCGCTCGAGGAGCTCGCCGCCCGCGCCGAAGGCAACAGCGTCGAAGTCCGGGTTCCGCCGTTCGGGGTCACCCAATGCATCGCCGGGCCCCGCCATACTCGCGGGACCCCGCCGAACGTCGTCGAAACCTCCGCCGAGGTGTGGCTGGACCTTGTGACCGGTCGCACGGACTTCGCGTCCGCGCTCGCCGCCGGCGGCATCGACGCCTCCGGCACCCGAGCTGATCTCGGCGATCACCTTCCCCTCTTCACTCCGGCAGATCTCGAGGATCGACGATGAGCGCGCAGATCACCCAGACGACCTCCTTCATCGGCGGACGGCACGTGCCCTCGCTGATCACGTATCCGAACAGCGATCCGGCCACCGGCGGGCACCTGGGCGATGTCTCCCGCGCCGGTGCCGACGAAGTCGACCGGGCCGTCCGAGCGGCGGCGAAGGCGCAGAAGGAATGGAAGAAGTCGAGTCCGGGGCAGCGGTCCCGGCTGCTCGTGGCGACCGCGGCCGTGATCGGGGACCACCGCGACGAACTCGCTCGCCTCGAGTCCGAAGACACCGGCAAACCGCTCACCCAGGCCTACGCCGACGTCGACGTCTGCGCCCGCTACTTCGAGTTCTACGGCCACACGATCGAGTCCTACTACGGGCGCCAGATCCCCATGGCCGATGACATGCACGTCTACACCAGGCGCGAACCCTTCGGCGTCACCGGGCACATCGTCGCCTGGAACTACCCGCTGCAGCTCATCGGCCGAGCAGCCGCAACCTCGTTGGCCACAGGCAATGCCGCCGTGGCCAAACCCGCCGATGAGACACCGCGGTCGACGGTCCGGCTGGCCGAACTCATCCACTCCGTCGGCTTCCCGGCCGGAGCCTTCAACGTCGTCACCGGCCTCGGTGCCGAGGCCGGGGCGGCCCTGAGCTCGCACCCGGACGTGGCGCACCTCGGCTTCGTCGGATCGACGCAGACCGGATCGGCGATCGCCCACGCCGCGGCAGATCGGGTTGTGCCGACTGTGCTCGAACTCGGCGGGAAATCCGCGAACATCGTCTTCCCCGACGCCGACATCGACGCGGCCGTCCCGTCCCTGCTGCGCTCGATCATCCAGAACGCCGGGCAGACCTGCTCGGCCGGCTCCCGACTTCTCGTCCACCGCGACGTCCACGCCGAGGTGGTGGAGAAGATGACTGCGGCCATGTCGTCGGTGACCATCGGCTACGGCCTCGACGACCCGATGCTCGGGCCCCTGATCTCGGCCGAACAGCACGAACGGGTCCTCGGATTCCTCGCCGAGGTGGACACCGGATCCGGGACGGCAGGTGCCGGGTCCGCGGGGTCGGGTGAGATCGTCACCGGCGGTGTTCGTCCCGAGGGCCTGGCCGATGACCTCGCCGAGGGGGCGTTCATCACCCCGACCCTCATCGATTCCGTCGACCCGCAGTCGCGGATCGCTCAAGAAGAGGTCTTCGGCCCCGTCGTCGTGACGATGCCGTTCGCCGACGAGGACGAAGCCGTGCAGTTGGCCAACGGCACCGACTACGGCCTCGTCACCGCACTGTGGACGCAGAACATCTCCCGCGCCCACCGTGTGGCCGCCGAGGTCGACGCCGGACAGATCTTCGTCAACACCTATGGAGCCGGCGGGGGAGTGGAGCTTCCCTTCGGCGGGTTCAAGAAGTCCGGGTACGGGCGCGAGAAGTCCATCGAAGCCCTTGACGAATACACGCAGACGAAGACCGTCGCCATCAAGCTGTGACGGTGTGGGTGCCCGCTGACCGGAGACCGCCGGCCGACCGGGGCGGGAACGGGGTGCGTCGATGACCTTCCCTGTGCTCGGCCTCGTCCTCCTCGCCTCGGTCGCCCACGCCCTGTGGAACCTCGCGGCGAAGTCCGTCACCGGCAAGGGCTACGCTTTCGTGCTCGCCTACCATGGGCTCTCGGCGATCCTCCTCGTCCCGATCGCGATCATCATCATCGCCTCCGGGAGTCAGCCGCTGAACTGGACGCTGGTGGGCGCCGCCGGGCTGAGCGCGGTGTTCCACATCGCCTATTCGGTGGCCCTGCAGTCCGGCTACGATCACGCACCCTTGGGCGTCGTCTACCCGACGGCCAGGGGCACCGGGCCGGTGGTGACGATCATCATCGCCGTGGCCTTCCTCGGCGAACGTCCCACCCTCCTCGAGGCGGTCGGAGCCTTCACCGTCATCGCCGGCATCGCCGTGGTGACCATCCGTCCCCGCGGCGGAGGCAAGGCCCCCACGAGCGGATCCGGGCTGCGCCGCGGGCTCGCCTGGGGCGGGCTGATCGGGGTGTTCATCGCGTCCTACACACTGTGGGATGACTTCGCGGTCAATCACATCAGCGACTCCCCGCTGCTCTACTTCGCCGTCTCCGAAGCCTGCGTCGGGCTCCTCATGACCGCCGGCATCGTCGGCCTGCCGGGAGGTGCGAGCCGACGTGCCGACTTCCGCAGCATCCTCCGTGAGCACAAGCGTGCCCTGGTGACCGTCGCGATCCTCTCACCGCTGGCGTATGTGCTCGTCCTCTACGCGATGCAGCAGGCCCCGGTGGCGCTCGTGGCCCCCGTGCGAGAGACCTCGATCATCGTCGGCACGCTGCTGGCCTGGTGGTTCTTCGGCGAGAAGAACGTCGTCCTCAAGCTCCTCGGAGCGCTCATCGTCGTCTCCGGCATCGGGCTCATCGCCCTCGGCTGACGACCCGGCACCCACGTCCCCGGCACTCACCGGGTCCCGCCTCCACTGACTCGGCAGCCACCGGCGGAGCGCCGGAGCGTCCTGCACAGTGCCGTTCAGCGGCGGCGGGCGGGCTGTCGTCTCGTCACCCGCACAACCCGAACCGGGCACACGGCGTGCGAGAGCACTCCCTGCGAGGTCGAGCCGAGGACGGTCGAGACGAATCCGCCGCGACCACGGGAACCGATGACCACGAGTTCGGCGGTGTACGTGGCGGACACGAGCACCTCGGTGGCGGGGGCGTCGAAGATCGAATAGCGGACCTCGAGGTCGGGGAAGTCTCCCCGCAGGGACTCGGCGGCGGCTTCGTAGGCCTTCGCCGCCTCGTCGTACATCCTGATCAGGTGCTTCTCGCTCGGCATCCATTCGGGCGAGAGGATGTGCGTGGCGGTGACGCCGACGAGCCGCAGCGGAAGCTGGTAGACCGCCGCCTGCGAAGCGGCCGCCCGCAGCACCGGAGTGTCGGTTTCGAAGGGGTCGACGGCGGCGACGATCTCACCGGAGAAGTCCGGCCGCGCACGGATGTCCTCCGCGGCGGTTCGATGATTCTTCACCCGGACGGGATCGTCGACCGGCAGGGGAGTCGACGGCATGACCCGAGTCGGCCAAGTGCTCGGGACGACGACGGTGGGGCAGTGCGAATGCGCGGGCATCGCCAGTGCCACGGATCCGAGCAGGCGCCCGGCGAATCCGCCGCGACCGCGGGCGCCGACGACGGCGAGGTCGGCGTTCTTCGAATGCTCGACCATGACCCCTGAGGCGTCGCCGGGAACGATCGTCGTCGACACGGGGACTCCGGATTCGGTGACCGTGGAGGCGGCCGCCTCGGCGATGGTCTCAACGGTCTTCTTCACCGCCGCATCGAAGTCCGCGGGATAGACGATATCGGCCTGGCTCATGTTGACGCCGGGGACGGTGTAGGCGGAGACGAGTCGGATCTCGGCGGAGGTCGTCTGCGCGTGAGCGATTGCCCACTGCAGTGCGCAGTCCGCGTTATCGGAACCGTCGATGCCGACGATGATCGTGTGTGCCATGTCTGAACCCCTGTCTGCTGTGACCGTCCAACTGGATGTGTTCAGTTTATGGGAACCGGCATGAGACTGCCTGGGAGGAGGCTCAGGGTGACTCGACTAGAATGTTCGCGACCTGTTGTGCCGGGGCCCTCTCCGGTGAACCATCGGCCGTGAGCGGCCCCCTCGCCCAAGGAGATCATGAAGGACCAGATCGACGTTGCCGTCCGCCGCAGCCCCAAGTATTCGGTGTTCATGGGCATCGGTGCGGTGCTCGGCGTCATCGTCGCGGGAGTCCTCGCGATGTTCGTCGACCCGGCGGACATGCCGATGGGCTACACCGTGGCCAAGGGGGTGGGACTCCTGCTGCTCGTCCTCGGCGTGGGCGGGCTGTTCATCGGCGGGCTCATCGCTCTCATCCTCGACTGGGCCGGCAGGAAGCGGGCGAAGGAGTTCCGGGTCGACGCGCAGATCGACATGGTCGATGACCCGAAGGAGATCGCTCGCCGTCGCATCGCCGAAGCCCGCGGTGAGGACCCGGATGCGGCGGCCGAAGCCGCAGAGGATGCGGACGGCACGGTCGCGGTCGAGGGCGGAGCCGCCTCGGCGAATGCAGATGACGCACCCGAGGTCGAGGACACGACCGACAACGGGGAAACCGGGCGCGGAGCCGCCCCTGATTCCACAGTCTGAGTCGGAGGCAGAGCTCGGTCGCGGGTGTGAGACAATTTCACTCGTGGCAAGACGAGACGGGCAGCTGACACACGAAATCGACCCCCAGGACCGCGGACCGCAGGACGAATGCGGTGTGTTCGGAGTCTGGGCCCCCGGCGAGGAAACCGCCAAACTCACCTACTTCGGGCTCTACGCCCTGCAGCACCGCGGACAGGAGTCCGCCGGCATCGCTGCCAGCAACGGCAAGCAGATCCTCATCTACCGCGATATGGGTCTGGTCTCGCAGGTGTTCCACGAACGCGATCTCGAACTCCTGCAGGGACACATCGCCGTCGGGCACACCCGGTATTCGACGACCGGATCGCCCTCATTCGAGAACGCTCAGCCCACACTGGGACCGACCCCCTTCGGCACCGTGGCGCTGGCCCACAACGGCAATCTGACGAACTTCGACACCCTCGAAGCCATGGCCGACTCCCGTCGCGACCACGCGACGAAGGTCGTCGAAGAGGCGACGAAGAAGACCTCGCGCACTCGTCCCTTCCGCGACTCCTCGAACGACACCTCCCTGGTCACCGAACTGTTTGCGACCGAGCAGGGAGAGAACCTCACCGAGGCGGCGCTGAGTCTGCTGCCGCACGTCGAAGGAGCGTTCTCGCTGGTCTACATGGACGAGCACACCCTCTACGCCGCCCGCGACCGGCACGGGGTCAGGCCCCTGTCGTTGGGCCGGCTGGAGAACGGGTGGGTCGTGGCCTCGGAGACCGCGGCACTCGACATCGTCGGGGCGAAGTTCGTCCGCGACGTCGAACCCGGTGAACTCATCGCCATCGACGAGGACGGGCTGCGCTCCCACCGCTTCGCCGAACCCGATCAGGCACGCTGCGTCTTCGAATACGTCTACCTCGCCCGTCCGGACAGCCTCCTGGCCGGCAAGAACGTCCACGCCGCTCGGACCCAGATGGGCCGGCAGCTGGCCGAGGAGTACCCAGTCGATGCCGACCTCGTCATCGCCACCCCCGAATCGGGCACCCCTGCGGCCGTCGGCTACGCCGAAGCCTCGGGCATTCCGTTCGGTCAGGGGCTGATGAAGAACGCCTATGTCGGACGCACCTTCATCCAGCCCTCGCAGACCCTGCGGCAGCTGGGCATCCGGCTCAAGCTCAACCCGCTGCGAGAGAACATCGAAGGCAGACGCCTCGTCGTCGTCGACGATTCGATCGTGCGCGGAAACACCCAGCGGGCGCTGGTGCGGATGCTGCGGGAGGCCGGAGCGAAGGAGATCCACGTCCGCATCTCCTCCCCGCCGGTGAAGTGGCCGTGCTTCTACGGCATCGACTTCGCCACCCGGGCCGAGCTCATCGCCAACGGGCTGACGACGAATGAGATCTGCGAGAACCTCGGCGCGGACTCACTGGGCTACATCTCCTTGGACGGCATGATCGCCGCCACCCAGCAGGAGCGCAGCCAGCTGTGCACCGCGTGCTTCTCGGGCGAATACCCGATTCCCGTCAACAACACCACTGCCGACAAAGGATGCTGAGTTGAGTTCCGACGCGAACCCGCAGGCCACCGCGCCGAAGTCCACCACCTATGCCGCCGCCGGCGTCGACGTCGAGGCCGGAGACCGCGCCGTCGAACTCATGAAGGCCGCCGTCTCGGCGACCCACAATGCCAATGTCGTGGGCGGAATGGGCGGATTCGCCGGCCTCTTCGACGTCTCCGTGCTCAAAGACTTCGACCGTCCGCTCATGGCCTCGTCGACCGACGGAGTGGGAACGAAGGTCGCCATCGCACAGGCCCTCGATAAGCACGACACCATCGGCTATGACCTCGTGGGCATGGTTGTCGACGACATCATCGTCTGCGGGGCTCGCCCCCTGTTCATGACCGACTACATCGCCTGCGGCAAGGTCGTGGCCGAACGCATCGCCGACATCGTCCGCGGAATCGCCGATGCCTGCGCTTCGGCCGGAGTCGCCCTCGTCGGCGGCGAGACCGCCGAACACCCGGGTCTGCTCGGCGTCGACGAATACGATGTCGCCGGTGCCGCCACCGGCGTCGTCGAAGCCGCCGACCTGCTGGGGCCCGAGAAGGTCCGCGACGGGGACGTCCTCATCGGACTGCCGTCCTCGGGCATCCACTCCAACGGCTACTCCCTCGTGCGCCACATCATCGCCGAGGCGGGCTGGGGACTGGACCGACAGGTCGAGGAATTCGGCCGCAGCCTCGGTGAGGAACTGCTCGTTCCCACCCATGTCTACACCGGTGAACTCGCCGCCCTCTTCGACGCTCTGCCCGGTGCCGTGCACTCGGTCTCCCACGTCACCGGCGGGGGACTGTCTGCCAATGTCGCCCGTGTGCTCCCGCAGGGGCTGGTGGCGAAGATGTCGCGTGCCTCGTGGGAGATCCCAGCCGTGTTCTCCGTGCTCGGGGATCTGGGCGGAGTGCCGCAGGCCGATCGCGAACGCACGTGGAATCTCGGCGTCGGCATGGTCCTCGTCGTCGACCCGTCCGCGGTCGATGGTGTGCTGGCCGCAAGCCCCGGTGCCTGGGTGCTCGGTGATGTCACCGCCGATGACGGCGCACTGACCTCCGAGCCCGACTACGTTCAGGGTGCGAAGGGCGTCGACGGCGGCGCCGCGATCCTGCAGTAGGTCGACGCAGCCGTCGGTGTTCCGCCGACTGTGCGGCCGACTGTTGCGGCGAGACCGGCTACCTGTGCGGAGCATCCCACACCGTTGGCCTCACACCCGCGTGTTCCTGCACGACGGTGTGAGGCCGACGGTGGGCGGTGGCCGGAACTGTAGGCGGTGAGGGTAACGGTGAGGGATGCCTCGACGGGCGTCTGCCGGACTCGGCGGGCGATGACGGGGCGGGCCGCCTCGGCGAGGGACTGCCCCAGCGCGGAAATGCGTGCGCGTACGACAGAGGGCGGGAACCGAAGTCCCCGCCCTCAAAGAAGTCGTTTCAGCCGCTCGCGACTGGAGTCATCCGCACTCAGTCATCGTCGTCTTCGTACTCGTCATCATCGTCGACGTTGTACTTATCGGCGTAAGCGGAGTAGTCGGGTTCGTCGTCGTACGGATCGGACGACCCAGACTTGCGCGAGTCGGCGCCCAGCTCCTGCTGGAGTCTATTAAGGTCGGTATCCGGGCTGTAGTACTTCAGCTTCCGAGCTACCTTGATCTGCTTTGCCTTTGCGCGGCCGCGACCCACTGGCGTGACCCCCTCCGTCGTCATTGGGGCTCTGGCCCCGGACTAGATCTCTGCTATGCGCTTAAATCCTACCTGTTCGTACTGGGAAGTTCCATTTTGCGAACCGACCTTGGATAGGCTGAGTCCATGGCCTACCGTCGCGATTACGTCGTCACCCTGCGGATCTTCGAACCTCTTGTCGTGCATTCCGAATTGCAAGACAGGCAGGTAGAAAGCAACCGGCAGCGGGTCGAAGAACAGATCTCCCGAGACGCCGACAAGCGCCTGATCTCCCTGCCGCCGAGCCCCGTGGCCGATTCTTTTCGCCGCACTCCCGTCTTCCTCCCGGCGTCTCAGACATCGGACGGAGTCGATCGTTTCTGCCCCGCGCAGGAGGACATCCGCGGGTGGGAGGCCCTCGAGTCGCTGGCCGAACACACCTCGAAGGCGACCCTGGATATCATCGCCCCGAAGTCGGTGCGGCGGCGGGCGGCCAGTCGCCGTGCCGAATGGCTGCAGGACGCGAAGGACACCCGCATCTTCACCCGCGTCTCGGCGTGGGATGTGCCCCCGGCCTGGTGGCTGTACTTCTCTCTGAGCGAAGACCAGATCATCGCCGATGAAACCGAAGCAGGACTGCGTGTGTACATCCGCACGGACATCCTGGCCGCCTCGGCGCGCATGGAATGGGCCGCGGAGACGATTGCGGACAATTCGAAGGTCGTCGACATGGTCGAACAGACCTCGGCCCTGGCCGAGTGGGTCGACACCTTCGACATGAACTCGATCCTCGAGCTCGATCTCGGCGGAATGTCCGATGTGCTGTGGCCGACCGAGGCCCCCGAACTCGTCGACTCCTGGGTCACCGCGCTGAGCAACGACGATCACGAGTCCGCTGTCACCGCCTTCCAGAAGTACGCGGCCAGTTGGGAGCAGCTCAACCTCTACGCCCGCAGCTCCTGACCTCCCTTACTGCCTGACGGCGGCCCAGCAACGTCGCGCCAAGTTGCTGGGCCGCCGTCGGGATCCTTCTATGTCTGTCAAGCGGCTTGGCCGATCGAGTTCGTGGCCTCGAGAATGCGATACACAGAACGGGCCAAGTGACGCTTCATGCACCGGATGGTCTCCTTCTTCGTCTTCCCCTCGCCAAGCCGTTTAGCCATGTATGCCTGGGACCTCTTCTGGTGAGAAAGCCGCGTGATGGCCACCATGTACAACGCAGAATTCAACCGACGATCACCACTGCGATTAAGCCGGAACCTCACCACATTCCCCGACGACGCCGGTATCGGGCTGACCCCCGCCAGCTTCGCAAACGCAGCCTCTGAACGCACCCGCCCAGGATGCGACCACGCCAGGTAGAACACAGCCGCGGTGATCGGACCAATCCCCGGCTCAGCCAGCAACACCGCAGCCGGGCTGTCCTTGACCAAAGCTTCGATCCGGGTGGCGTAGTCCTTGATATCGGCATCGACTTCGACGACGCGTTTGGCTAACCGAATCGCTTCCCGACGAGCCTCGGTAAGTGCCACAGACTCGTTCCTGATCCGCCACTTCGCAACCGCGTGGATCTTGACGACCGACAGTTTCCGACGCGCATCCATACCGAGGTCATGAGTATGCAACAGCGCGGTGAGCGCATTGACAGTCCGGGTCTTCTCCCGGGTCATGGACTCCCGCGCCTTGACCAGGATCTGCAGTCCCTGACGCGGCCCATCAGCCTGCCGGGGGAACCGCAGCCGCGACTCATCCATCGACAGGACCGTGCCAGCGATCCGTCGGGCATCGATCCGGTCATCCTTGCCCGTGGCATGCCGGTCACGAGCATTCATGCTGGCGGCCTCGGCGACTGTGTACCCGTTGTCGGCAACATGGTCGGCAAGGATCGCCCCGTAAGTGCCGATACCCTCGATCACCCACAGGGTGTCGAGGTCCCCGCCGGTACGGCGACCGGCCCACAGCAGCGCCCGTTTCAGGCCAGCTTTCGTGGTCGGGAATGCAGCAGTGTCGACGTGCTCACCAGTGTTGGTGAGGACACTGTAGACGTGGTTCTTCGCGTGGGTGTCGACGCCAACGACAAACGCGTATAAATGCGAGATGATAGTCATGACGGTTCGTGATTCTCCTGTGTCAGAACGGATGAGGTCCGACCGTCGAACGGTCGGCTCCGGTCCGGGAGATAGTCACGTCGAAACACTACTGTGATGAGTCACGTTCGGTCAGGAACGGACAACCTTCTGATCAAGTTATCGATGTGGGCCGAGCCGGTGCCGACCGCCCACCGATCATCAGACAGATCCCGACGAGGACATCGTTCGAGTCAGTAGTTCTGCGGGTCATGATGATCGATGGGACGGTCAGTTCCTACTCTGCCAGCCAGTCCCAGACCAGCCACTATCAATACTCACAGTAGTTCTGGGCGGATAGGATTGTCTGCGAACGATCCGCACCCGAGAGGACGAGCCCGCAGCGTATGGACGAGAAGAAGCGTCGCCTCCTGACGAGACAGGACCCTGCCGCCGAGAGGTCGACGGCGGGCCGGTCCGTGGGCGGTCGGACGCTCTCCGAGAGCTCGGGCGCGGGCAGCCCCAAGCCGCCCACCCGGGTGAAACCGCTGTCGAAGCTCGGCATCGGCTGGCGCGTCATCGTCCCGGCTGCGGCCCTCGTCGTCCTCACGTGCGGACAGATCCTCAACACGAATGACTTCTTCCCACTCGGATCGCTCACCCAGTACGCCACCGCCAAAGACCTTAACGGCACCGTGAACTCCACGTGCATCGAAGCCCAGTTCCCCGGCGAGGACGAACCGCGCCGCCTCGGCTTCAACGCGGCGACCGTCGGCATCGAACGCGGTGACGTCGAATCCCAGCTCGACCGGGTCATCGCCCACCCCGAACTCATGCAGTCGATGGCCGATTCGTACGTGCGGCTGCACCCGCTTGAGCCGAAGCCGGAGACGATGATCCTCTGCCGGACCACCACGCAGCTGAAGAACGGCCTGAGCGTCGGCGAACCCGAAGAGACGACGCTGGCGACCTGGGAGGTCCGATGAGTCGCACCCCGACATTGGCGACCACCCCCGCCGAGGCGGGACCGCGCAACCCGTTCCTGCGCTGGTTCATGCCCGAGGTCCCCCTCGCCCGAGCGGCCGTGTTCCGCGTGTTCGTCTACGTCTTCATCATCATCGATGTGCTCACCATCTCCGGTGACGTCATCGCCCACGGGTGGACGCCCGAGTTCTACCAACCACTGTGGCTGGCACGCGTCCTCCACATTCCCGCCGTCGGCGTCCTCGGTGCGCAGCTCCTGCTGGCCGCTATCATCGTCTTCTCCCTGCTGGCCGCGGCCGGGATCGTCCAGAGAATCAGCGGTTGGGCGGTGGCAATCAGCTTCGGCGCGTGGATGTTCTACACCCAGGGCTACGGCTACGTCGCCCACGATCACATGGCGCTGGTCATTGCCGCCTTCGTTCTGCCGACGATCGGGCCCGCACGCTTCCGAGATGTCGCGACCACCTCGGCGCGGGCGGGTTGGGCGCTCAGGGTCGTCCAGATCTCGGTCGTGCTCACCTACTTCTACTTGGTGCTGATGAAGTGGATCGCCTCGGGCAACATCGCCCACTGGGGCAACGGCGCCGTGATCATCTGGGCGCTCATGCGCCGCGGTGCCGAATGGTCGAAACCCTTCCTCGAGATGCCGGGACTGCTCATCGCCGCCCAATGGGCGACGCTGGTCTTCGAATTCCTCTCGCCGATCGCGCTGTTCCTCAAGGGCAAGTGGCTCTACGGGGTCGTGGCCTTCTTCTGCCTCTTCCACCTCATGACCTACCTGGCGCTGGGCATCCACTTCCTGCCGACGGTCATCTGCTGGGCGGCGTTCCTGCCTCTGGAGAAGCTTGTGCCGAAGCGCTTCGCAGCGCCTCGAGCACGCGGGTGACGGCCATGCGCCCGGCGGTGTCCGGCCGCATCACCGCCACGACCCAGCGGGTGGTGGCGACTCCGGTCAGCGGGATCAGCTCCAGACCCTCGGTCGCGGTGGTGAACCGGGGCAGCAGTGCGATGTGGTCGCCGGCGGCGACGATGGCCTCGACGAGGCGGTTGTCGCGGATGCGCTGAGTGATCGTCAGCGGTGTCTCGGTGACGTGTTCGATCGAACCGAGGATCGTGTCGAAGGGGTAGCCGTGAGGCACACCGATCCACTGCGCATCGACGAGATCGTTCGGTCGCAGCCGAGTCCGCCCGGCCAGCGGATGGTCTTTCGCGACGGCCACGTCGATCGGTTCCGTGGCCAGCGGTTCGACCATGAGTCCGTCTGTGCCGACCGGCCGGGCCGAGATCAGGCTGTGGGCGATGACGAGATCGACATCGGCGAGCAGACCGGCGAACTCGTGTTCGGCCAGGTCCATGTCGAGGGTGTGCACGATGATCTGCGGACTCGTGGCCCGCAGCGTCGTCAGCGCCGTCGGGATGAGGTAGGTCAGGGCGCTGGGCAGACCCGCGATGCGGACCTCGCCGGTGGCCTCGCCGAGGTAGTCCTCCCAATCCGCCTGCACCTCGGCGATCGCCGAGGCCACCTGCCGACCGCCGGCGGCGAGCAGCCGTCCCGCGGCGGTCAGCCGTCCCGCGGCGGTCAGCCGCACACCTCGGCCCGCAGGTTCGACGAGGGCCCGGCCGAACTCCCGGGTCGCGGCCTTGAGCTGCTGGGACACCGCGGACGGAGTGCGGAACGTGGCCTGCGCGACGGCCGTGACGCTGCCGCGTTCGTCGAGCTGGCGGAGCAGCTCGAGATGACGGGGATCCATCCGCCCAGGATACGAGGGGTGCACATCCACTGTGAAGTGAGGCTTCATGGTTGTGTAAGAAGCTATCGATGGTGTTCAACGATTCCGGAATCGACAATGGGAGCATGTCTTTCAAACACTGTCTGCTGGCCGCCTCGGTGGCTGCGATGTGGGGATTGAACTTCCTCGCCATCGACCTCTCCCTCGAACAGTTCCCACCGTTCCTCCTCGTCGCGCTGCGGTTCGCGATGCTGGCGATCCCGGCCGTGCTCTTCGTGCCGCTGCCGCGGGTGCGCATCAGGTGGATCATCGGCTACGGGCTCGGCTTCGGCCTGCTGCAGTTCCTGTTCCTCTACTGGGCGATGGCCATCGGGATGCCCGCTGGTCTCGCCTCCCTGGTTCTCCAGGCCTCGGGGCCATTCACGGTGCTGTTGGGAATGGCGTTCCTGCGCGAACGGGTCCGTGGTTCGCAGATGGTCTTCCTGCTCGTGGCGATGGCCGGTCTGGCGGTCGTCGGGTGGCAGCGCTTCGATTCGAATGCGATCCTGCCGTTCCTCCTGACCCTGGCCGGTGCCCTCGGCTGGGCGATCGGCAATATCTGCAACCGACAGTCCCACAGCGTGGAGCCGATCAAGCTGACGATGTGGATGTCGGTCGTGCCCCCGGTGCCGATGCTCGTGCTCTCACTCCTCGTCGAAGGCCCCGACCGGGTGGGAACGTCGTTCCTCGGACTGACGAGCCCCTCGGGTCTGCTGGCAGTGGCCGGGCTGCTCTACACGGTGGTGATCGCGACGATCCTCGGCTCGGGCATCTGGTCCTGGCTGATGTCGCGCAACCCGGCCGGGGTCGTGGCGCCGTTCTCCATGCTCGTGCCCGTCGTCGGGATGAGCGCGGCGTTCGTCTTCCTCGGCGAGACTGTCTCTCCGGGCGAGCTGTGCGGAGCCGCCCTCGTCATCATCGGGGTCCTGGGCGCGGGATTGACGGCGGCGAAGGGGGCCAGGCTGCTGGCCGCCGACCGCCCCGCGGACGGGCCGGCCGACGTCCCCGCGGGGACGCCGGCCGCAGCGACTGTCACTCGCGCTCGACGGGCAGCCACAGCTCCGTCGTCGCAGTGCTGAAGTCCTCGGCCCGGTCGATGATCGACACGATCGACGGGCCGGGTCGCAGCCTCCAGGGGTTCGCTGGGAACCATTCGGCCGCGGTGGCGGCCCATGTCTCCTGCAGCGCTTCCGGGTACGGGCCCGAGGCCGTGAAGACCGCCCAAGGGCCCGCGTCGACCGCGATGACGTCGAGGTCGTCCGGCACCTGGGCGGTGGTCGAGACCGCGACGCCGTGCAGGTACGTCAGTTCGGTCCCTTCCCGATAGTCCGGGTCGACATCGGCGGTGACCTGCAGGAGCCCGGCAGGATCGGTGGCCGACAGCGACTTGAGACGGGTGTGCTCGCCCGCCGGCAGAGAGTCCACGAGTTCGCGGATATGCGGGTTCTCTCCCTCGTAGATGAGAGGCACGCGTATGGCGTGACCGATGAGTGAGAAGGCCGGTCGGTCGGTGATGCGAGTGTCCATGGACGAACTCCCTTCGATCGTCAGGCGCAGCCTGAGCTTCGGTTGACTGCGAAGGGGACCGCCGTTTCGCCGCACCTGGGACGGGCCTGCCCCGTGGACCGAGCGGAAGGCTCGGCCGAAGGCCTCGGTCGAACCGTAGCCGTACCGCACGGCCACGCTCAGCAGATCCTCACCGCCGATGACATCGCCGGCGGCGACGCTCATGCGGCGTCGGCGGACGTAATCGGACAGCGGCATCCCCGCCAGCGACGAGAACATCCGACGCAGGTGGTATTCGGTGGTGCCGAGCTCTCGTGCCAGTTCACCGACATCGAGGCACCAGCCAGCCATCGGGTGGGCGGGGTTCGCCTGCCCGGACAGGCGCGATTCGATGATGTCGATGAGCGCGTTGAGTTCGGCGATCACGGTGTCTCCCTTCGCTCAACCATGTTTCCGTCCCCGACGCGCCCACCGCCCGACAATCTGTGCCCGATTCGATCATGTGCAGTCACACGGCGGGCGGGGTCGCAGGAGCGGGTTCGGGCACTGGAGCCCCAGCGGACTCAGTCGCCCGGGGCCAGGCTCGGCGCCCGGTCGATGCCGAATCGGGTCTTGAGCGCGCGGCGGGCGGCGAACCAGCCGTTCATCCCGTGGACGCCGGGCGCCGGCGGGGTCGCCGCCGAGCACAGGAACGCGCCGGGCACGCCGAGGCTGTAGTTGTCCCAGCTCAGACGCGGTCGGGCCAGCATGCGGTAGAAGGAGACGACGCCGGTGGCGATGTCCCCGCCGATGTAGTTCTGATTGTGCGCGGCCATCTCCGAGGCCGGAATGGAGCTCGAGGCCACGATGGTGTCGCGGAATCCGGGGGCGAAGCGTTCGATCTGCCCGGTGATGTACTCGGTCGGGTCGAGCGGGCAGTCGAAGGGCACATGCGCATACGCCCACAGCGGCCGCAGCCCGCCCACCTCACGTGAGGGGTCGAAGACGGTCGGGTCGGAGACGAGGCACACGGGGTCGGCGGGCATGCGTCCGGCCATCACCTGAGACTCTGCCGCGGCCATCTGGGCGCGTGTTCCGCCGACGTGGATCGTGCCGGCGCGCCGGACGTCGGGATCGGCCCAGGGCACGGGACCGTCGAGGACGAAGTCGACCTTGGCCGCGGCATTGCCGTGTTTGAACCGCCGCAGCGAGCGGTCGACCTGGGACGGCAGGAGCCCGGAGAAGATCTGCGCGGCGTTCAGTGCCGAGGTGTCGAGCAGATAGGCTCCGGCGGCGGGAAGGTCCGAGACATGATCGATGCGCGCATTCGCGGTCACGGATCCGCCGTGGGCCTCGAGGTCGGCGACGAGTTCGTCGATGATGGCCTGGGAACCGCCGACAGGGGACGGCCAGCCCACGGCATGGGCGAGCGTGGACAGCATCGTCGCCGTGGCCGAGGTTCCCATGGCCGGCAGTCCGCCGATCGCGTGTGCGGCGACGCCGGTGAACAGGGCCTGGGTCGATTCGTGGGACAGGGGGACGTTCCACGCGGGGCCGGCTTGGCTCAGCAGACGCAGACCGAACTTCACGACGTTCGCGATTCCGGGTGCGTCGCGCAGAGTCTCGGGCACGGAGCGCTTGTCGCCCAGGGACAACCACACGGAATCGTCGATCCGGTCGAGCAGAGGGGCGAAGAACCGCCGCCACTCCGGTCCGGCCTCACCGAGGCGGTCGACCGTGGTGTCGAGATCGCGGAATGCCAGCGCGGCCGGCTTCCCGTCGAGGGGCTGGGCGTAGGAGATCTCGGGGGTGGTCAGTTCCATTCCGCGAGCACGCAGATCGAAGTCGACGAAGAAGGGGCTGGCGATGGCCAGTGGGTGGACGGCTGAGCAGACGTCGTGGGTGATGCCCGACGCCACACCCAGGTCGAGGGTGCGAGCACCCCCGCCGATGGTGGACTGAGCCTCGAAGACCTGCACCGAGAGCCCGGCGCGGGCCAGGGTCACCGCGGCAGCCAAGCCGTTGGGACCAGTTCCGACGACGACTGCATCAACCTCAGTGCTCATGTGGTCAGTCTAGGGGAGTGCGCCCCGCCGCCGGTGCTCACCGGGAAGCGGATCCGGCCAGGGGAGAGGTCTGTGGGGCCACCTCGGCGAGCTGTCCGGCCACATACGCAGCGATCCGGTCGACGGCCGGTGACCGTCCGGCCAGCTGTTCGGCGGATTCGACGGCGGGATTGTAGTTCGTGTTCGTGTTGATGTCGTAGACGACCCGGCGGCCGTCGCCGGTGTCGATGAACTCGACACCGGCGATGGCGATCCCCAGATCGTCCAACAGCTCCTCGAGGTGGCCGATGAGCGGGGTCGAGGCGGTGATCTCCTCCCGCCGGCTGAACGGGGCTGCGGCACCGGATCCGGCCTCGCCGCGTGGGATCTCGCAGGCATCGGCCGGGCACAGCTCGAAGGAGCCGTCGGAGACGTCGACGCGGACCGCATAGTGGAAGCGGCCGCCGATGAACTCGGCGCGGGTGATGAATGGCTGGGCCGGCTGCACGTACTCCTGGACGAGGCTGATGCCGTCGATCGATTCGTTCGCGCCGCCGGGTGCGAAGTCCTCGGCCGCAGCCTCGAGCTCGGTATGGGAGTCGAAGCGACGCACACCGAGGCCCTTGCCGCCCTGATTGTGCTTGGTGATGAATGGCGGAGTGAAGCCCCGAGCCGCCTCGACCAGAGCCCGGCTGCCGAACGCCGCCGCGGTCCGCGGTGCGTCGAAGCCGTGCCCGGTCAGCGCACCGTGCTGACGGATCTTGCTCACCTCGAGTTCGAAGACCCCACGACCGTTGATGACGCGACGTCCGGCCGCGGCCAGCCAGTCGAGGACCGCCCGGCCGAAGTCCTTCACATGCGGGTCCGTGCGCGTGTGCGCCGAGGCCGACAGGCGCGACCAGAAGAGCCCGGCAGGCGGTGCGTCGGTGAGGTCGATCCTCGTCTCGGGCAGCAGCCATTCGACATGACGCACGCCGAGGCGGTCGAGGGCGTCCGTGAATGGGGAGATCCAGTCGGGATTGTCATGAATGATGTAAACCGCCGGATCGTCGACGGTGGGCAGGACGTGAGAACTCATTGCGAACCTTCGCTGGTGGGGTACCGGTGCGGCTGCGCTCGACGGCATCGGTGGATCTGCTCAACAATTCTACGCCGCTTCCGCAGTCTCCTTCGCTCTGTGCGTCTCACGGCGTAGACTCGGGTGCATGGCTATCGCAAAGCAGCCCGTTGTCGTGCTCGACGCTCCCGACGCGGCCGAACTCGGGCAGTTCTACGGAAAGCTCCTCGACTGGAAGGTCGCCGTCGACGAAGACGGCACATGGGCCGAGGTCACCTCCGATTCCTGGCCCCCGATCTGCATCCAACAGGTCGAGGACTACCACGCGCCCAGTTGGCCGAGCCAGGATCACCCGCAGCAGATGCACCTCGACGTGATCGTCGAGGACCTCGATGCCGCCGAGGCGGCCGTGATCGAGATCGGTGCGGGCAAGGCCGCCGAACAGCCCGGAGAGACGTTCCGGGTCTTCCTCGACCCGGCCGGCCACCCGTTCTGCCTCTGCCGAGCCTGAGCCCGGGGCCGAGCCCGAAATCGGCGGAACCCGCCCGAGCCTGTCGCTCAGGCGGGTTCGACCTGACTGTTGAGCTCCTCGGCGTGGTCCTTCGCCTCTTCCTTCGAGGCCGCTGACGGAGTCGATCCCCACAGCGGTCGCCGGTTGCTCTCCGGCACGAAGTGGATCGCGACGAGTCCGATGATTCCGGCGGCGATGAGGTAGATCGCCGGCCACATGAGGAATCCGGTGGCGTTGATCAGCGATGTCATCGCCACCGAGGTGGTGCCGCCGAACAGTGAGATCGAGACGTTGAATGCGATCGCCAGAGCACCGGCGCGCACCATCGTCGGAAACAGGGACGGCAGGGTCGAGGGCATCGTCGCGCTGAAGCAGATGAGGCTGAGACCCATGATCAGCAGGCCCAGGAACACCACGACGTCGTTGTGACCGCGGATGAGCCACAGGGACGGGAACGACAGCACGATGAGAGAGATCGACCCGGCCCGCACGACGGCCTTCCGCCCGACCTTGTCCGAGAGCCTGCCGATGAGCGGGATGAGCGCCAGGCAGCAGGCCATGACGAGGATCTGCAGGATCTGAGAGGTCAGCTCCGAGACCCCGCCGCTGCCCTGGATGTCCTCGACCATCGGGAAGTAGAGCGGGATGAACGAGGTGAGCATGTAGTTCGTGACGTTCCACGCCAGCACGAGTCCGCAGCAGGCCAGCAGGTTCGGCCACAGCCGGAAGATGTTCTTGAACTCACCCTTCGTGCGGTGGTCCGCCTCATCCTGTTCGGCGAGCTTCTCCATCTCCTTGTAGGCGGGGGTGTCGGCGAGCTTCGTGCGCAGATAGACGCCGACGAAGCCCAGCGGCAGGGCGATGAAGAAGGGGATTCTCCACCCCCAGGCGGCGAGGAACTCCGGTGTCGAGGCGGTCTGGACGATCGTCGCGAACAGGGCGCCGAGCACATAGCCGGAGAAGGTTCCGACCTCGAGCAGGCTGCCGAGGAAGCCGCGCCGACGATCCGGGGCGTATTCGGCGATGAAGGTCATCGCATTGCTGTACTCGCCGCCGGTGGAGAAGCCCTGCAGCAGGCGACAGCCCAGCAACAGGAACGGCGCCCACAGTCCCACGGTCGCGTAATCGGGCAGAACGCCGATGAGGAAGGTGCCCGAGGCCATGAGGATCATCGTCATCGCGAGCACCTTGTTGCGCCCGATCTTATCGGCCAGGGGGCCGAAGAACAGGCCCCCGAGCGGCCTGACGAGGAATGCCACGGCGAAGAGTCCCGCGACGATGACATGGCCGATCGGGCCCGAATCCTTCGGCAGGAAAATCCCCTCGATGACGACCGCGAGATAGCCGTAGACGCCGAAGTCGTACCATTCTGTGATGTTGCCGATGGCTGCGGCCCCGATCGCTCGCTTCGTGACATCGGGTTTGGTCACTGTGATCTCGTCCGGGCGCCACCGCCGACGGACATTGTCCGGTCCGAACACGTCTTCACCTTCCGTTAGCGGGCATGAGAGACGCGAGACCGCCGTGCTCTGGAATCACACGCAGAAGATCTGTGCACGTCCCTCTCTGTTATGCGAAAGTTCGGTGCTCCTCGGCGGAAGGACCGTCGGACAGCACGAACTCAGGTTAGTCCTCTCAGCTCTCATGGCAAGCCCAGCGCCCGTCCTGGTCGATGCCGATGCGCCGATCGTCCCAGCCGGAGGAGTCTCACGAGCGGCCGTTCTCTCCGCTCCTGTGGGAATGGTGAGAGCCGATTGTCCCCGAGGTCACATTGGGCGATGAAACACCTGGTCAGGGCATTGCCGATGACGGTGTCCATCAGCGTTCTCCCAGGCTGGGGCCGGGCGGGTCAGGCTGCCCGAACCTTGGCGGACGATACTGATTCGAAGCACTGGTTTTGGGAGGAACATTGACGTCGAAACACGGAGAGTTGGACAAGCAGCAGAACGCAGCTGACCACGAGGACAGAACGACCCCACAGCAGCATTCGCAGACCCTTCCGCTGATCACCGAGGAACTCGCCGCCTCTCGCTGTGCGACGGAGACAGAACGGTGCCAGGCACCGAGCCAGCATGCGACCACACCGGTGATGCCGCCGAATCCGATTCGCCGTGACACGCCTTTGCAAGACACCGCTGTGCGCCAGCAGGACACCGCTGTGCAGGGGACACCGGGCGTGCAGGGAGCATCGACCACCGCCGCGGCCGCACACCAGACCGACACACGCGTCGCTCCCGCAGCCGCGCACGGCCCGGCTCCCGAGGACGAGAAGAAGTCAGAGGGGCGGATCTCGGCGACCCAACTGCTCGCCGGCGCCGGAGCCGCAGCGACCTCGTCGGTCATCGGCGGTCAGCTCGGAGTCGCCGGAACCGTCGTCGGTGCCGGTGTCGCCAGCATCATCACCGGCCTGGCCGTGACGATCTACGGACGCAGCCTGGACAAGGGCAAGGAGAAGATCAAGGAAGTCGGTTCGAAACTGGCTCCCGCAGTGAAGGCTCAGATGACCAAAGGCGGCCCGGCCGCCAGGGCCGGCACCGCTCAAGGCGTGCGCAGCGAATCCGTCTTCGCCTCCGCACCGGCGACCGATGACACCGCAGCGGCGGAGGCCGCGACGGCCCCGGCCGCAGCCGATGGGTCCACCGGCACCGCGGCAGAGACCTCGCAGACGTGGTGGCAGAAGCTGCGGCGCAAGCGCGTGCTCTACCCCGTCACGATCGGTGTGGCCGCCTTCGGGATCGGACTCGGCGCCGTGGTCATGGCCGAGTCCGTCACTGGGGCCGACATCTCCCCGGGCACGTCCCAGATCTCACGCGCGGTCTCCGGGAACACCGGATCCGCTGAAGAGACGGGAACGGACGGCGGCAGCGAGGGATCCTCGGATTCAGGTTCCTCCGGCTCCGGGGCCGGTTCCCAGTCAGGCACCGACTCGAACACGGGAACCGTGAACGATGGGTCGAACGAGGGCGGGGCCACCTCGGCGGGTGAGGGTGAGACCGAAGGCACGACCGGAGCGCAGACCGATCAGGGCTCAGACGCCTCGTCGAGCACGGGCAGCGATGCGAGCTCATCGACTTCTTCGGACGGAACGGACACCTCCGACGCGTCGAGCACCTCGAACGGCTCCGGAAGTCAGGGCCAGGGCGGGTCCGACGCATCAGGCAGCGGTTCGAGTTCCGACGGAGGCGCCGGGGGCGGGTCCGGCTCGGGAGGCGATTCGAGCGTCGGCGGCAGCAGCGGTTCGGGAGCCTCCTCGGCGCAGGGGTGAGCCGATCAACACGCTGCTCGGGAATCAATGCAGTGTGGCCTTGGTTGTAATGATTCAAGAATAGGGTTAGTTTGAAACCAATGCCGACAGCGCTCTGCCGAAGTCGGTGAAGCGAATCAATCGGGCAAGTGGTGCCGCATCCTACGTGGAAGCGCGGCTGCGGTGGCACAGCGCCCGATGCCAAGTGGTTAGGAGATGTGATGACGCAACATACAGATCATGAGTACCCCGGGCACGACAGCACCAAGCCATCGACGACCGAGTCCGGTGCGCCCAGGGAGTCCGATGCCCACTCGCTGAGCGTGGGCGCCGACGGCCCGCTGATGCTCCACGATGTGGCCCTGGTCGAGAAGCTCGCCCGGTTCGACCGCGAGCGTGTGCCCGAGCGCAGCCCGCATGCCAAGGGATCGGGTGCTTTCGGTCAGCTCGAGGTCACCGAGGACGTCTCCGCCTACACGAAGGCCGACTTCCTGCAGCCGGGCAAGAAGACCCCGATGCTCGCGCGCTTCTCCACCGTCGCCGGTGAACTCGGTTCGCCCGACTCGTGGCGCGATGTGCGCGGATTCGCGCTGAAGTTCTACACCGAAGAGGGCAACTTCGACATGGTGGGCAACAACACGCCCATCTTCTTCGTCCGCGACCCGATGAAGTTCCCGGACTTCATCCACTCGCAGAAGCGCCTTCCTGATTCGGGTCTGCGCAGCAACAACATGCAGTGGGACTTCTGGTCGCTCTCACCCGAATCCGCCCACCAGGTCGCCTACCTCATGGGACCGCGCGGTCTGCCCAAGACCTGGCGGAACATGAACGGCTACTCCTCGGACACCTACATGTGGATCAACTCCGAGGGCGAGAAGTTCTGGGTCCAGTACCACTTCCACACCGATCAGGGTGTGGAGAACATGACGAACGAGGAAGCCGGTCAGCTCGCCGGTGAGGACGCGGACATCCACCGTCGTGACCTTTTCGAGGCCATCGAGCGTGGTGAATACCCGTCCTGGACCTTCTACGTTCAGATCATGCCCTACGAAGAGGCCAAGACCTACCGGTTCAACCCCTTCGATCTGACGAAGACCTGGTCGAAGAAGGACTACCCGCTGATCAAGGTCGGCAAGTTCACGCTCAATGAGAACCCCTCGAACCACTTCGCCCAGATCGAGCAGGCGGCCTTCAGCCCGTCGAATATGGTGCCCGGCACCGGAATCTCGCCGGACAAGATGCTGCTCGGACGTGTGTTCTCCTACCCGGATGCCCAGCGCAACCGGATCGGCACGAACTTCAACCAGCTGCCGGTCAACGCCCCTGTCACGAAGACGAATTCGTATGACAAGGAAGGCCAGATGCAGTACAACCACTCGGGCAATGCTCCGGTCTACGCCCCGAACTCGTATGGACGTGCCTACCAGGACACGCAGGGCACGATCGACAACAGCTGGGAGTCCGACGGCGAGCTCGTCCGCAGCGCCTACAGCCTGCATGCTGAGGACGACGACTTCGGTCAGGCGCACACGCTGGTCCGCGAAGTCTACTCCGAGGAAGAGCGACAGGGTCTCATCGACACTGTCGCAGGCGGTCTGTCCGATGGTGTCGAGGAACCGGTGCTGTCCAACGCGATCCAGTACTGGAAGAACATCGACGAAGAGGTGGGTCAGGCCATCGAGGCCAGGGTGAAGGGCTGATCGACCGCTCCCGGTCCTGAGCCCGGCGCCTGAAGCGCCGATATCCAGACTGCGGCCCGGACACCTCCTGCGAGGTGCCCGGGCCGCAGTCTGCGTTGTCTCAGCGGCGCAGGTCGATCCCTGCGCTCGGACACTCGGACTTCGCCTCTCTGCCGGGCTCACGAGCGAAGATGCATGATCGCTTCGACAGTCCTAAGATGAGCGAGTGCCACAATCAGAACTGAAGAGCGAACAGACGTCCATCACGAAGACACGCAGTTTCTTCGGCCATCCGTGGGGCCTGGCGAATCTCGCCGGTGTCGAGATGTGGGAGCGGTTCAGCTTCTACGGGATGCAGGGCCTGCTCGCCTACTACATCTACTACTCCGCCACGGACGGCGGCCTGGGAATGTCCGAAGCGGTGGCAACGTCCATCGTCGGTGCCTACGGCGGACTGGTCTATCTCTCCTCGGTTCTCGGCGGCTGGGTCGCCGACCGCATCCTCGGTTCGGAGAAGACGGTCATCACCTCGGCCGCGGTGGTCATGATCGGCCACCTGGCCCTGTCGCTGCTGCCGGGAGGCCTCGGCCTCGGCATCGGGCTGGTCTGCATCGCTGTGGGCTCCGGTTCGCTCAAGGTCACCACGTCGGCGACCCTCGGTGACCTCTACGATCTCAAGGACAACCGGCGGGACGCCGCGTTCTCCATCTACTACATGGGCGTCAACATCGGCGGTCTCATCGGCCCCCTGCTGACCTCAGCGGTCTGGGGATGGAAGGGATTCCACTGGGGCTTCGGACTGGCTGCCGTGCTCATGGCCATCGGGCTCGTGCAGTACATGCTCATGCGCCGCCACACCGTCACCGAAGAGAGCAGCAAGCCGACGAATCCGCTGTCGCGGCGTGAAGCGACCCGCTGGTCCCTCATCGGCGCCCTGGGCGTCCTCATCATCATCGCGGCGACCATGTTGGGAATCCTCACTGCCGAGAACCTCTCGGACGTCGTCGTCATCGTCACGCTCATCGCGGCGGTCGTCCTGTTCATCGTGATCGGGATCTCGAAGCGGATCAGCGCCACCGAACGCAGCCGGGTCATCTCCTTCATTCCGCTGTTCATCGGCTCCGCCGTGTTCTGGTCACTGTTCCAGCAGCAGTTCACCGTGCTCGCGATCTACGCGGACCAGCGTCTGGACCGCACGATCTTCGGACTCGAACTCCCTCCGAGCGTCGTCCAGTCGATCAATCCGGCCTTCATCATCATCTTCGCAGCGGTGTTCGCTGCGATGTGGACCAAGCTCGGCGATCGGCAGCCGGTGACTCCGGTGAAGTTCGCGATGGGCACTGTCGTCATGGGCATCGCCTTCTTCATCTTCATTCCGCTCGCCGGCGGGGGTGCCAACTCCGTGCCATTCATCGTGATGGTCCTCGTGTACTTCCTGTTCACGATGGCTGAGCTCTGCCTCTCACCGGTGGGCCAGTCGTTGGCGACCAAGCTGGCGCCGCAGGCCTTCCACTCGCAGATGGTGGCCCTGTTCTTCCTCTCGGTGGCATTGGGCACCGCAGCCTCCGGTTCCTTGGCAGGTTTCTACTCCACCGACAACGAGGTTCCCTACTTCCTCACGATCGGGGCTGTGTCCATCGTCGTCGGAATCCTGCTCTTCGCCTTCCGCAAGCCCATCGTCAAGCTCATGGCAGGGGTGCGCTGAGCTCACACATCAGTGATGGCGGCCCTGCAACCACATGGTTGCAGGGCCGCCATCAGTCGGTCAGGGGCTCAGTCGCTGTGAGACTCAGCCGGTCTGAGACTCAGGAAGTCTGGGCCTCGTGCTCGGCGCGCTGCGCGATGCGTCCTCCGGCCAGGACCATCTCGACCTGGCGGGGTGAGAGACCGTGGCGGAATTCGAAGGTCCGGCCGTCCACCTCGGCGGTGACGGTCTTGCCCTCGGCCAGCTCATCGCGCAGTCCGAGGAAGACCAGCACATCCCCTTGGGACAGGTCCTCATAGCCTGACTCATCGGTGAACTCGAGGGCGAGGACACCGAAGTTCGCGAGGTTCTGCCAATGGATTCTCGCCAGGGACTTCGCCACGACCACCCGCAGCCCGAGGTAGCGGGGAGCGATGACCGCGTGCTCACGCGACGAACCCTGACCGTAGTTCTCGCCGCCGACGATGGCATGACCGCCCTCGTGCTCTGCCGCGCGGGTGGCGTAGGTGTCGTCGACCTGGATGTAGACGAACTCGGAGATCTTCGGAATGTTCGACCGGTACGGCAGGACGCGCGAACCGGCGGGCATGATCTCGTCGGTGGAGACGTTGTCGCCGACCTTGAGCAGGACCTCGAGGTCGATGTCGTCCGGCAGCGGTTCGAACTCCGGCAGGGTCGAGATGTTCTCACCCTTGACCAGTTCGACCTTCCGCGCCTCCTCGGGCTCGAGCGGTGGCATGAGCATCTTGCGGTTGGCCGAGAACTTCTCCGGCAGCCGCACTTTCGGGTAGTCCATGTCGAGGTCGCGGGGATCGGTGATCCGACCGGTCAGTGCCGCCGCGGCTGCGGTCTCCGGAGAGCACAGCCAGACGGAGTCCTCATCGGTGCCGGAGCGGCCGGGGAAGTTCCTCGGCATGGTGCGCAGGCTGTTGCGTCCCACGGCCGGTGCCTGGCCCATGCCGATGCAGCCCATGCAGCCGGACTGGTGGATCCGTGCCCCCGAGCTCACCAGCGATGTCAGCCAGCCGCCTGAGATGAGGTCGGCGAGGACCTCGCGGGAGGTCGGGTTGATGTCGAGTGAGATCTGCGGGTGGATCTGGTGTTCGCTCAGAGTCTCGGCCACCACGGCGAAGTCGCGCAGCCCGGGATTGGCCGAGGAGCCGACGACGACCTGGAACACCTCCTCGCCGGCGACCTCGCGCACGGGGGTGACATTGCCCGGAGACGATGGGGCGGCGATGAGCGGTTCGAGCTGCGAGAGGTCGATGGAGTCCGTGAGATCGTATTCGGCCCCGGCATCGGCGACGATTCGGGTGAAGTCCTCACCGCGATCACTTGCCTCGAGATAGTCGCGGACGGCATCGTCGGCAGGGAAGACCGTGGCGGTGGCACCGAGTTCGGCACCCATATTCGCGATGACGTGTCGATCCATGGCCGTGAGGTGCTTGAGGCCCTCCCCGTGGTATTCGATGATCTTGCCGACCCCGCCCTTGACTCCGTGCCGGCGCAGCATCTCGAGGATGACGTCCTTGGCCGAGACCCAGTCCGGCATCTCGCCGGTGAGTTCGACGCCCATCACCTGCGGGGCGGCGATGTAGAGGGGTTCACCTGCCATGGCCATGGCGATCTCGAGGCCACCGACGCCGATGGCCAGCATCCCCAGGGCGCCGGCCGCGCAGGTGTGCGAATCGGAGCCGATGAGTGTCGCGCCGGGTTTGCCGAACCGCGACTGGTGGACCGGGTGGGAGACGCCGTTGCCGGCGGCTGAGAACCACAGCCCGAATCGCTGGGCGGCCGATTGGAGGAACTCGTGGTCCTCGGGGTTCTTCTCATCGGTCTGCAGAAGGTTGTGATCGACGTACTGCACAGACAGGTCGGTGCGGATCCGGTCGAGACCCAGGGCCTCGAGCTCGAGCATGACCAGGGTTCCCGTCGCATCCTGGGTCAGGGTCTGGTCGATGCGGAGCCCGAGCTCGTTGCCGGGTGCGAACTCCCCGGACTCGAGATGCGATCTGATGAGTTTCTGGGCAACATTCTCGGGCATCGTCAGCCTCCTTCGGCAGGGTTCTGGACGATCCGTCGACGATCGCGGCGGATCGACCGTGTCCGTCCACGCTAGACCCGGACCGCGGGGTTCTCAAGACCCGTCGTCCCTGGTGCGCCATGCAACCGGAGGGCATAATGGACTCATGCCGGAACTGCCCGAGGTCGACGCCCTGGTGGAGTTCCTGCGTCCGCGACTGATAGGCGACTTCGTCACCGGTGCCGATATCGCCGAACTCAGTCTGCTCAAGACCGTCGAGCCGGACCTCGAGGCGCTCGCCGGCCTGGAGATCACAGAAGTCGACCGCGCCGGGCGGATGCTCATCATCGGATTCGACGGCCTCGAACTCGTCTGCCGGTTCGCACGCATGGGCTGGCTGAACTGGCACGATGCAGCCCCGAGCGGTCCGATCAGGATGGGCAGAGGGCCCTTGGGCATGCGGGTGAGTCTGGCCTCAGGAGCCGCTGTCGACCTTGTCGAGCAGGGATCGAAGAAGAACGCCGCAGTGTCGCTGGTCCGCGACCGCTCAGAGGTCGCAGCAGTGGCGGCACTCGGCCCCGACGCGCTGTCCATCACGGCCGAGGAGCTCGCTGCCGGTCTGGCGGGGTCGGCAGCGAGGATCAAGACCGTCATCGAGGATCAGCGAATCATCGCAGGCATCGGCAACGCCTACTCCGACGAGATCCTCCATACCGCGAAGCTCTCGCCGTTCGCCACGGCGAAGACCGTCGACGCGGACACTCTGGTCGATGCCATCAGGGCAGTCCTCACCGCCGCCCGTCAGGCGCTCAGCGGCCTGCCGCCGGGGAAGGTCAAAGCCGCGAAGAAGCGCGGGTTCTCGGTCCACGGCCGTACGGGCAGGACATGCCCGGTGTGCGGGACCACGATCGCCGAGGTGTCCTTCGCCGACCGATCGCTCCAGTACTGCCCGCACTGCCAGACGGGCGGGAGGAAACTGTCCGATCGGCGCATGGACCGACTCCTCAAATGAGGACCGGTGACGGAGAGGATCGGTGACGGAATAATCGCCCCCGAGGTGGCGTTATCCCTGATCGTGGCCCTGTACGGGCCGAGTCCATCGACATCGACCGTCAAGAGGAGAACGATGACGCAGGTTGAGATCCCCGGCACCGAACTGTCCATCTTTCCGATCAACCTCGGCACCAACACCTTCGGGTGGACCGCCGATGAGGCCGGTTCGCACGCCGTCCTCGACGCCTTCGTCGCCGCCGGCGGCAACTTCCTCGACACCGCCGAATCCTACCCGGCGTGGGTGCCGGGGAAGACCGGCCGCGAATCCGAGACCATCATCGGCACCTGGCTGGCCGCCCGAGGCAACCGCGACAACATCGTCATCGCCACGAAGGTCGGCGATCATCCCGATCACCAGACTCAGGATCCCGCCTACATCCGCACCGCCATCGACGCCTCCCTGGAACGCCTGCAGACCGATCATGTCGACCTCTACTATGCCCACCGTGACGATGAGGTGACCCCCATCGCCGAGGTGGCCCGGGTCTTCGATGAGATCGTGCGTTCCGGAAAGGCCAGGCACATCGCCGTGTCGAACTACTCGCCGGCGCGTCTGGCCGACTGGTTCGCCGCATGCGAGGACGAAGGGCTGGTCAAGCCGGTGGCCGTCCAGCCGCAGTACAGCCTGGTGTACCGGCGAGAGTTCGAAACGGACCTGCGCCCAGTGGCCGAGAAGCATGATCTGGCCGTGTTCTCCTACTTCAGCCTCGCCGCCGGTTTCCTCACCGGCAAGTACCGCACCGAGGCCGACCTGGAGGGGGCCGATCGCGGGGCAATGGTGCAGGGATACTTCAACGCCGAGGGACTCAAGGCTGTCGATGACCTTGTGGCGATCGCCGAATCCCACGACGTGGCACCATCGACCGTGGCACTGTCCTGGCTGCTGGCCAAGGGTGTGACAGCGCCGATCGCCTCGGCGCGCACGCCTGATCAGCTCGAGGCCATCATGGCCGCACCCGGTCTCGAGCTCAGCGCCGATGAGGTCGAACGCCTCGACCTGGCCTCGGCCCCGTTCGCCGAGGAAGAACCCTCCTGACGACCGGTTTCTCGGTCAGCGGCCGGGAGCGGTGATGCCCTCGACCGGGGACCCGACGAGTGCGGCCGCGGCCCGTTCGGCGATCATGATCGTCGGCGCATTCGTATTCCCGGTCGTCACCTGCGGCATGATCGAAGCATCGGCCAGGCGCAGCCCGGACAGACCATGGACGGCGAATGTGCTCGGGTCGATGACCGCGTCCCCATCGGTGCCCATCCGGCAGGTTCCGACCTGGTGGTGATAGGTCACGACTGAGCCGCGGACGTAGTCCTCGAGATCGTCATCGGACACCTCGGGGCCGGGATGGATCTCCGTGGGCTGCCAGGCCGCCAGTGCGTCCGCCCGACCGATCTCACGACACTGCCGCACGGAGGCGACGAGGGCGTCGACATCGGTCTGTGCGGTGAGCACCTGCGGGTCGACGATGAGCGGATCCTGCGGATTCGGACCGCTGAGTCTGACCTCGCCCCGACTTGCGGGACGGACCAGTCCGCCCTGCAGAGTGAAGGCGCCTCCGGGACCGGGCCCGTCCTGCGCCGCGGGGGCGGCGTCCTGAGCGTACATCGGCACGGAGAAGAACAGGGGCTGGGTGTCGGGCGCCGGCAGTTCGGGACGCGACTTCGCGAACAGGTGCACCTCGGCCGGGGCCACCTCACCCATCGGCACCTGATGGTTACCGGTGGAGAAGACCACGGGTGAGAGCCAATGGTCCTGGAGGTTCTTGCCCACTCCCGGCAGGTCGTGGATGGACTCGACACCGACCTCGGCGAGCTCTCCGGCCGGACCGATACCCGAACGCAGCAGCAGCTCCGGCGACGCCAGCGCACCGGCGGCGAGGATGACCTCATCGGCGGACAGTGTGCCGACACGACCGCGGAAGTCGACCTCGAGCCCGGTGACCGTCGTGCCCTCGACGAGGAGCCGCCGGGCATGGGTGGAGGTGAGGATCGTGAGGTTCTCGTCGCCGAGGCGGGGCTTGAGGTAGGCCCGCCACGTGTTCAGCCGTTTCCCGTCGCGGACATTGAGTTGGATCCGGCCGACTCCCTCGACGCTGCCCGAATTGTAGTCGGGGTTGAAGGGGACCCCGGCCTCTACGGACGCGGTGAGCATGTCTTCCTGCAGCCGGTTGCGTTCGTAGTCGAGGCGCACATCCATCGGACCGGTCGTGCCGCGGGTGTCGGTGATCTCCCCGTCATAGTTCTCGATCGCCTGGAACACCGGCCAGACGTCGTCCCAGGACCAGCCGGGGCAGCCGGATTCGACCCACTGCTCGTAGTCCCAGGCGTCGCCGCGGACCCAGATGACGGCGTTGAGCGCATTCGAACCGCCGAGCACCTTCCCGCGGGGCAGGTGGAGCCTGCGGTCCATGGCGCCGGGCTGCGGAATGGTGTAGTAGTTCCAGTCCTGAGCCGAATGCCAGATGAGTCCGAGGTTGTTCAGATGATCGATGTTCGGATTCGTCTCGTCCTCGCCGGCTTCGACGAGGCAGACCTTCTTGCCCGCATCGAGCAGGCGGCGGGTGAGCACGCACCCGGCGGAGCCCGCCCCGATGACGATGTGGTCGAATCGTTCGTCCGGGATCTCGGTCGGGAAGTTCTCCGGATGGGCGCTGATGCTTGCGGCGACGATGCCGGCGTCATTGGTGGTCATGGCGTCAGGCTAGAGAGGCAGGCATCGCGGTGGAAGAGACCTGCGGCAAGTCCGCACGCGTTGCCAAGCCGAGCCCGCCGCCCGCGCACGGATCGTCAATGCGCGGCACCGGCTGACGCGATCCTCGACCCCGGGGGCAGGTGTGGCTTGAAGCTGGGAGCACAGCAGCGACCGATCGGTCGGTGATTCTGTCCCCGACCGTGACTGCCCCGCCGCCAGGGGATAGAGTGACCGGACAACGGGCATCGACGAGGCGGTCGAAGCCGAGAGAGCTCCTGAGGATGACGATGTTGCTTGAAGACACCGCGAACGATTTCGACGGATGGCAGAGCCTGGTATCGGACTCATTCGTTCCGCTCGACACCGAACCCCAGCGCCGAGGCGGATTCACCGGGCGCATCAGTGCACGCGACTACGACTCGGTCGTGATGTCACAGATCAACGCCGATCCGCACGCGGTTCTGCGCACCCCCGGGCTGATCTCCCGGACCCGGTCGGACGAACACGGCGCCACGGCGAACTACTTCAAGGTCTCGCTTCAGCTCGACGGACACGGTCTGCTCATCCAGGACGGCCGTGAGATGGCTCTGGCCCCAGGGACGCTGGCCATCTACGACACCTCGCGGCCCTACACGCTCAGCTTCGATTCGGACTTCTCGTCCTACGTCATGATGTTCCCGCAGTCGCGGGTGAACCTGCCCGTCGCCGCCGTCGGCCAGCTCACTGCCACACCGATCGGTGCCGACCACCAGCTCGGTGCGGTCGTCGCCCAGGTCATCTCTCAGGCCGGAGTCATGCTGCCGGCTCTGAACCGGGCGACCGGAGTCCGGTTGGCCGGCAACGTCGTCGACCTGCTGACCACGGTGATGGTCGACGAGCTCACGGCCGCCGGCGGCGAAGCCGATGAGCGGCAGCGGATGCGGGACGACATCACAGACTTCATCGACGCGCATCTGTCCGACCCGCAGCTGTCTCCCTCGACCATCGCCGCCGCTCACTTCATATCGGTGCGGACCCTGCACCAGGTCTTCGAAGGCAGCGGTGAGACCGTGGCCGGAGAGATCCGGCGTCGCCGCATCGACCGGTGTCGGGCCGATCTTGCCGACCCCCGGCAGAGACAGACCCCGGTGGCAGCCATCGGCGCACGCTGGGGGCTGAGCGATCCGGCTCATTTCTCCCGCCTCTTCCGCAACGTCGTCGGTCAGCCGCCCGCCGAATTCCGCCGCAGCGTTCTGGCCACCCGAACGGTGTAGGCCGCGGTCGGCGTCGATGCGCGAATCGTCAAGAACTCCGCCTGCAGAGCCAAGACGCGGACCGCGAGACCTGTCCACACTGGCAGTGAACGCATTGACTGTTGAACGGATCACAGAACAGACCGGCGCAGTCCCGGCCGGCACCGTCCCGACGCAAGGAGCATCATGACCACCGACTTCACAACCACTGCCGCCATCCTGTCTGCGATCGAGGACCCCAACGGGCGCGAGATCCGCGATCCGGCTACAGGCGAGATCGTCGGACGCACCCGTCAGGGCAGCCCGGCAGAGATCGATTCGGCAGTCGCCGCCGCCCGGAGGGCCCAACCGGAATGGGCCGGGCAGACCGCGCAGGAGCGCAGCGACCGCCTCAATGCCGCCGCCGATGCGATCGAAGCCTCCGCCGAGGCGCTGGCCGAGCTGCTCTCCCGCGAACAGGGCAAACCGCTCAACGGGCCCAATGCGCGTTTCGAAGTCGGGGCCTGCGCCGCGTGGCTGCGCGCGAACGCGGCCTTCGAGCTCGACCCCGAGGTCGTCGTCGAGGACGGTGAGACCCACGCCGAACTCCACTACCGGCCGGTCGGCGTCGTCGGCGCGGTCGGACCCTGGAACTGGCCGATGATGATCTCCGTGTGGCAGTTCGCTCCGGCCCTGAAGATGGGCAACACCGTCGTCCTCAAACCCTCGGAGTACACACCGCTGTCCGTGCAGGCACTCGTGGCCGTGGTCAACCAGGCGCTGCCGGCCGATGTGCTCGCCGTCGTTCCCGGAGACGGGGCCGTCGGCGCCGCACTGACCGGCCATGCCGACATCGACAAGATCATGTTCACCGGGTCGACGAAGACCGGGCAGGCGATCATGCGCACCGCCGCGGACAGTCTGGCCAGGATCACCCTCGAACTCGGCGGCAACGATGCCGGAATCGTGCTCGCCGATGCCGACCCCGCCGCCATCGCTGCCGATCTGTTCTGGGGTGCATTCATCAACACCGGCCAGACCTGCGCGGCGATGAAGCGCCTTTATGTGCCCGAATCGCTCTATGACGAGGTCTGCCAGGCCCTCGTCGAGGTGGCCGGAGCGTCCCCGATGGGTGTGGGCCTCGACGAGGACAACGTGCTCGGTCCGCTGCAGAACAAACAGCAGTACGATATCGTCGCCCGCCTCGTCCAAGCCGCGAAGGACGGGGGAGCGCGCGTGCTCGTCGGCGGCGATCCGGTCGCCGAGCGGCCCGGGTACTTCTACCCCACGACGCTCGTCGCCGACATCGACAATGACAATCCGCTCGTCGCCGAGGAGCAGTTCGGGCCCGTGCTGCCGATCATCAAGTACACGGACCTCGACCAGGCCATCGAATGGGCCAACGGCCTCGAGGTCGGGCTCGGCTCCTCGGTGTGGGGCACGGATCTCGACGCCTGCCGACAGGTCGCTGCCCGTCTCGAGGCCGGAACCACGTGGATCAACAAACACGGTGCCGTGGATCCGCGGATTCCCTTCGGCGGCGTGAAGAAGTCCGGCTTCGGTCTCGAATTCGGTCTCGAAGGCCTGAAACAGGTCAGCGTCCCCCATGTGATCAGCTGGTGAGCGGCACCTGAATCGGTCACCGCGACTGACTCAGGCTCACTGCGCCCGCGGAAGGACCTCGCCGACGATGTCGACCACCCGGGCCAAGGCCTCCGACGGGTTGTTCCGCCGCCAGCCGAGCGCGAGTGTGAAGGCATCCCCACCCTCGGCGAGAGGAACATAGCGCACTCCGTCGATGCGGATGTGATCCGAGGACGCGACGACGACGGCCAGGCCGACCTGCGCTCCCACCAGGGCGAGGAGACTGTAGGGGTCCGGTGCCTCCTGGACGACGTGGGGGAGGAAACCGGCCTCGTCGGCCAGGCGCATCATCACCTCTCGCACCTGCGAACCATGGGACGGGGCATAGGAGATGAACGGCTGGCCGGCCAGCCCGGCCATACTGACCGACCCACGATCGGCGAGCTCGTGTCCAGCGGGCATGGCGATCATCACGCTCTCCTGACGGATGACGTGGACCTCGACACCGGCGGGCGCCGGGGGACTGATGATGGCGAGATCGATCTGTCCGTCACGCACAGCGATGGCCGCCTGTCCGCAGTACATCTGCGGGCGCAGGTCGAGTCTGATCCCCGGGTGCCGCTCGCCCACCTCCCGGGCCAGGCGGGAGAGGATCGAATAGCCGCTCGTGCCGCCGAAGCCGATGCGCACCCGGCCGGCCAATCCCTGCTGGGCGGCGCGGGCGATGCGCCGGGCGCCATCGACCTGAGTGCCGATCGCCGCTGCGGGCTCGACCAAAGCTTCGCCGGCCGGTGTCAGCCTCACCCGCCTGGTCGTGCGCTCGAACAGCTCGACGTCGAGGTCGGCCTCGAGGGCGCGGATGATCTGACTGAGGGCGGGCTGGGCGATGCGGAGTCTCTCCGCCGCCCGGCCGAAATGCAGCTCCTCGGCGACGGCGAGGAAGGCGGTGACCTGTCTGAACTCCATAGCTTCTCCTCAGTGCTGCTGATTGATAAGAAAATACAATCAATCAATGCGATATTACCTCTTGGACTCCGCTGAATTCCGGTGGCAGGGTTGAAGACGACCCCGACCGCCATGAGGAGCCGATATGACCGACACGACCGCTGCCACCACCGAGACCACCACTGCCACCTCCGACCCTTCAGATCTGCTGGACCTCGCCGGACTCCTCTCGGAGACCGAACTCGAGATCCGAGACCGGGTCAGGACCTTCGTCGACGACCGGATCCGCCCGAACATCGCCGACTGGTATGAGAACGCGGTGTTCCCGACCGAGATCGTCAAGGACATGGGCGACCTCGGCCTGCTCGGCATGCACCTGCACGGCTACGGCTGCCCCGGACGCACGGCCGTCGAATACGGTCTCGCCGCCCTCGAACTCGAAGCCGGCGACTCGGGGCTGCGCACCTTCGTGTCCGTGCAGGGATCGCTGGCGATGTCGGCGATCCACAAATTCGGGTCCGAGGAGCAGAAGAACCGGTACCTGCCCGGCATGGCGGCAGGCGAGCTCATCGGCTGCTTCGGGCTGACCGAGCCGACCGCCGGGTCCGATCCCGGATCCATGGCCACCACTGCCACCCGCCGAGCCGACGGCGGCTGGGTCCTCAACGGCGCCAAGCGCTGGATCGGCCTGGCCTCGATCGCCGACGTCGCCGTCATCTGGGCCGCCACCGACGACGGCATCCGCGGCTTCCTCGTCCCCACCGACACCCCTGGTTTCACGCCGACTCCCATCGAGGCGAAGCTGTCGATGCGCGCGTCCATCCAGTGCGATATCGCCCTGGACGAAGTGGCTCTGCCCGCCGAGGCGGTCCTGCCCGAGGTCACGGGACTCAAGGGCCCGTTCTCCTGCCTCAACGAAGCCCGCTACGGAATCATGTGGGGCGCCATGGGGGCGGCCCGGGACTCCTTCGACGTCGCCCTGGACTATGCGCAGAACCGTCTGCAGTTCGACAAACCGCTGACGGCGTACCAGATCACCCAGGAGAAGCTGGTGAACATGGCCCTCGAAATCCAGAAGGGCACCCTGCTGGCCCTGCAGACCGGGCGGCTCAAGGACGCCGGTCGCCTCGACCCGGTGCAGATCTCGGTGGGCAAGCTCAACAACTGCCGCGAGGCCATTGCGATCTGCCGCGATGCCCGGGCCATGCTCGGCGGCAACGGCATCACGCTCGACTACTCACCGCTGCGGCATGCGAACAACCTCGAATCCGTTCGCACCTACGAAGGCACCGATGAGGTCCATACCCTCATCCTCGGCCGTCACATCACCGGTCAGCAGGCGTTCCGCTGATCGATGTCAGGGCACGAGTCGATCGCCCGCCACCCACACCTCGGCGGGGGAGCGGAGTGCATCGAGATCGGTGAGCGGATCACCGTCGACGAGGAGCAGATCCGCACGGGCACCCTCAATCACACGACCGCGATCGCGAAGCCCGAGAGCATCCGCCGCCGCTGAGGTCGCAGCCCGAATCGCCTCGGTGCGGTTCATCCCCGCCTGGACCAGATAGGCGAGCTCGGTGTGCAGAGAGGGACCGTGATGGACCGGGGCGAACGCCGTTTCGTTGGCATCCGTTCCGGCGATGACGGTGACGCCCGCTTCATCCATCGCGCGGACATTGTCGAGGGCGAGGCCGAAGGCGGCATCGGCACGGTCGCCGAGGCGGCCGTCGATGATCGCCCGCATCATCACGAGCGTGGGGGACACGACGGTGCCGGACTCCCGCAGCCGGTTCAGTGTGGCCTCCGGAAGCGGGCGGTCGAACGGGATGTGGGTGAGCACGTCGACCCCTGGACTCGGCGGGGGACCCCATCATCTCGATCTGCGTGCTTCCCGGCGCCGAGGCGGCCGATCCGGCACTGACGATCGCCGGCAGCTCGTCGTCGGCGCGCAGCTGATCGATGAGTGAGTCGGGGTGCGTGCCGAGGTCGACGACCGATGTCAGGCCCGACCGCAGCGCGTCGACCAGCCGGGAGCGCTCGCCGAGGTGGACATGGGTGTCGATGAGACCGGGGAGCAGTGTCTTCGCCGCCTGCGGCGCGGGTTCTGCGGCCGGGCGGATCGACGTGATCGCCGCATCGAATTCGACGTCGACGGGTTGAGCCGGGCCACCGTCTCCGACGAGGCGGACATTGCGAAGAATCGTCATGGGGACACTGTACGGCCGATCACCGCACAGAGCCTGTCCCAGCACGCCTGAGAACCGTGTCTGCGGCAGTGGTGTTAGGGTAGCCTTTGTGCCGAGTTTTCCCTCCTCCGGTTCGTCCCTCCTGATCAGAGCCGCCCGTCGGCGCCTGTCACTGCTGCTGCCCGGAGCCTTCATGCTCTCGCTGTGGCAGGTCTGCGAAGCGCTCGTTCCCGTGGCGATCGGAATCGTCGTCGATCGCGCGATCATTCCGCTGTCGTGGCCGATGCTCATCGTCTCGATCATCGGCGTCGGGGCGCTGTTCACCGTGCTCAGCCTCGGATATCGCTTCGGGGCCCGCTCGTGCAATGCCGCTCGTGAACGCGAAGCGCATGCGCTGCGCGTCGAAATCACCCATGCGGCGCTGACCTCGGCGAACCTGCCCGCTGACCGGGCTTCGGGCGAGGTGCTCTCGATCGCCTCCGCCGACGCCGACACCGCCTCCATGTCCTTCCAGCAGGCCGGACGCGGCATCGCTTCGGTGCTGGGCATGATCACCGCCGCGGTCTTCCTGCTCGTCGCCGACCCCGTGACCGGTCTCGTCGTCCTCATCGCCGTGCCCATCGGCCTGATCATCGTCGCGCTGCCGGGCCGGTCGGTGTCCGCGAAGGCCACCGCCCAGCTCGAGGCCGTCGCCGCCGCGGGACGCTCGGCCTCCGACCTCATGCACGGGCTGCGGGTGATCAAGGCGATGGGCGGCGAGACCTGGGCGGTCGACCGCTACCGGCAGACCTCGGATGCCGCGGCCGTGGCCGGCATCGCCACCGGTGAACGCACCGGGCGACTGGCCGGCCTCGGCGCCCTGGTGATGTCCGCGGTCCTCGCGATCGTCCTCATCGTTGCGGGCCTGCGCCTCATCGACGGGCAGATGAGCGTCGGAGCCCTGATCGGCATCCTCGGCATGACCGCATTTCTGACCGAACCGATGCGGGCCCTGGCCGAGATCGTCGGCCTCTTCGCCCAATCCCACGGCGCCGCCGAACGGATCTCGAGACTGCTGGGCGATATCGACGCCGAGGCCGAGAAGGACTCGACCGCCCAGGCCCCGGAGGTCACCGTCTCGGACTCCGGCGTGACCATCACCGGCTGGCCCGGCGGCGACGAGGAGTTCACCACGGCCGGCGGGCAACTGACCTGCATCGTCACCGAGACCGCCGAGCACAGCGCCCGGCTGCACTCGGCGCTGTCCGCCCGCGCCCGCGGGCTCGGACCGGCGACGATGCTCGTCGCACCGCATGACGTCGACCTGTTCGAAGGCACCATCGGCTCGAACATCACCATGGTCGTCGGCACCGACGAGCAGTCCGAACCCGACGGACAGTCACGCACCGTCCACGCGGTCACCGACGAGGTCCTCGCGGCCGCGGGCGCCGACGAACTCCTCGGCCTCGTCGAAGGCGGACTCGACCATCGGATCCAGGAACTCGGCGGAAACCTCTCCGGCGGCCAACGTCAGCGCGTCGCCCTGGCCCGGGCGCTGAACGCCGCCCCCGAGATCCTCGTCCTCGCCGAACCGACCACGGCCGTCGACGCCGTCACCGAGGCCCGGATCGCCGAAGGCCTCACCGAGCTGCGTCGCAGCCGGCAGTGCAGAGCCACGATCATCCTCACCAGCTCCCCGGCCTTCCTCGCCGCCGCCGACACCGTGATCTACGCGCCGGCGACGGGCCCGATCTTCAGCGGGGCTCACTCCGAGCTGCTGGCCGCCGACAGCGACGCCGCCGAGTCCTACCGGCAGGCGGTGACCCGATGACGGCACCGAAGCACAGCACCCTGTCGATCGCCTCACGCCGCCGGTCCTTCGCCCACCTCGGCCCCCTGCTGCGCCGCCGGATCGGCTGGATCGTCCTCCTCACCCTCGCCGGTCTGGCCAACGCCGGGGCCGGACTCGTCGGACCGTGGGCGATCGGCCGCCTCGTCGACCGGCTGCCGGCAGGCGCCGGACCCGAAGAGGTCTGGTTCTGTGCTGTGGCCGTGGCGGTCGCCGGCATCATCATGGCCCTGGGCACGTGGATCGGGGGCTGGGCGCTGGCCCATATCGCCATGCCCGTCGTCGCCGGGCTGCGCACGGAAGTCGTCGACTCCGCGCTGAGCTTGGAGTCCCAGCGGATCGAAGTCACCGGCACCGGAGATCTCGTCTCCCGGGTCGCCGATGACTCCCGCAAGATCAGCGAGGCCGCCGCCCAAGTGCTTCCCCTCGTCGTCGAATCACTTCTCGTCGTCATCGTCTCCGCCGCGGGGCTGGCCGCCATCGATTGGCGGCTGGGCATCGTCGGCCTCGTCGCCCTGCCGATGTACTGGCTCACCCTGCGCTGGTATCTGCCGAGGTCAGAACCCATCTACAAGGAAGAACGCGCGGCATTCGGAAGGCGCGCCGGCCGGTTGCTGGGCGGTCTGACCGGGGCCGCGACGCTGCGCGCCTACCGCGCGGAGGCCGGGGAGCTGCACCGCATCGACGCTGCCTCCGGCCAGGCCCGGGACCTGTCGATCGACGTGTTCCGATTCGTCACCCGCGCCTTCGGCCGGAACAACCGCGCCGAGGCCGTCGTGCTCTCCCTGCTGCTGGTCGCCGGCTTCGCCCTCGTGTGGTTCGGCGAGTCCACCGCCGGAGCCGTGACCACCGCGGCCCTGGTCTTCCACCGCCTGTTCAACCCCATCGGCGCCCTCGTCGGGCTCTTCGACCAGATCCAATCGGCCGGCGCATCGCTGACGCGCATGGTCGGAGTCATCGACGAGGCGCAGGCGGCCCCGCAGCGGTCGACCGCCCTGACCGCGGACCGCCCGTGTCTGGTGCTCGAGGACCTGTGGTTCAGCTACGAGGCCGACCCGGACTCGGACAACCATGTGCTCAAAGGCGTCAACCTGCGCATCCACCCCGGTGAGCACATCGCCGTCGTCGGCACCACGGGGGCCGGCAAGACGACGCTGGCCCGGATCGCGGCGGGACTGTCCCCACCGAGATCCGGCCACGCCGCGCTCGCCGGCACCGGGGCAGCCTCGGCGAAGAGGGTGGAGCTGACCTCGGTGGACGAATCCGAACTGCGAGGCCACATCGCCATGGTCGCCCAGGAGGTCCACACCTTCTCCGGAACCCTGCGCGAGAACGTGGCCCTGCCGAAACCGACCGCCGACGATGCGGCGGTCATCGCCGCACTGGACACGGTCGGAGCCGGATGGGCGCACTCGCTGCCGAAAGGCCTGGACACGCAGATCGGGGAGGGCGGGATCCGGATGTCGGCCGTCCAGGAGCAGACGATCGCCTTGGCCAGGCTCGTCCTCGCCGACCCGGACTTCGCGATCCTCGACGAGGCGACCGCCGAGGCGGGTTCGGCCGGAGCCCATGTCCTCGAGACCTCGGCGGAGGCGGCCTTGGCCGGCCGCGGCGCCCTCATCGTCGCCCACCGGCTCAGCCAGGCCGAGAAGGCCGACCGGGTCCTCGTCATGGAGCACGGGCAGGTGATCGAAGAGGGCGCCCACGACGAACTCGTCGCCGCCGGAGGCCGGTACGCGGCTCTGTGGGAGGCCTGGTCGGCCTGAACCGACGGCCTCGCCGTCGACCGGCGTCGGGTCTCAGCGCAGCCCGAGCACCGTGGTGGCGATCGTGAAGTAGATGATGAGGCCCGTGGCATCGCAGAACGTGGAGATGAACGGGTTGGAGAACACGGCCGGATCCGCGCCGACCCTCTTCGCGATGATGGGCATCAGCCCGCCCACCGTGGCGGCCATCATGCACACCGACAACAGAGTCAACCCGATGACCAGGCCGATCGGCCAACTGTAGACGAGGCCGGCGATGACGAAGCCGAGGCTGCCGAGCACGGAGCCGAGGACGGCCCCGACGCGCAGCTCCCGCCAGATCACCCGGCCGAGATCGCGGATGCGCACCTCGCCCACGGCCAGGGCCCGGGTCACCGTGGTCGCGGCCTGGTTGCCGGTGTTGCCGCCGGTGCCGGTCAGCAGGGGGATGAACAGGGCGAGGACGACGACCTGGTCGAGGCGGTCCTCATAGACTTCGAGGACCTGGACGGTCAGGATCGCGGACACGGCGAGGACGAGCAGCCACACGATGCGGCTGCGGACCAGACGCAGGATCGTCGAGGACAGATACGACCGGTCCAGCGGTTCCGTACCGGAACCGCGCGCGATGTCCTCGGCATCCTCCTCGTCCATGATGTCGAGGACATCGTCCATGGTCAGGATCCCGACGAGGCGGTCCTCCTGGTCGGTGACCGGCATCGCGATGAGCCGGTGGGACAGGAACTCGCGTGCCGCCTGCTCACGGTCGGTCAGCGCATGGGTGCTGATCGAGTCGCGGACCATGTCCTCGACGATGGTGTCGGCATCGACGGCGATGAGGTTGCGCAGGGACACCACTCCGCGCAGCACCCGGCCGGGGCCGACCACGGGCAGGAGATAGACGGTCTCGGGACCGTCGATGCGAGCGCGCACGACCTCCATCGCCCTGGCGGCGGTCCAGTCCTCGTGCAGGGCGAGGACCTCGGGCGACATGTACCGGCCGATCGCGGACTTCGGATAGCCGAGGACCGCGGAGGTCATCGCCCGCTCCTGGGCGGTCAGCCCCTTCATCAGTCGGCTGGCCACACTCGCGGGCAGTTCGCCGAAGAGCTCGGCACGGTCATCGGGGTCGAGTCCCTCGACGATGTCGGCGACCTCGGGTTCGCGGAGGTTGCCGATGAGCTCGGCCTGGTAGGCCGGTGGCAGGTCCTCGAAGACGTCGAGGGCCTCGGCCTTCGTCAGGACCCGGAAGAGCATCGCGGACTGCAGCGGAGTCGAGGTGTGCACGAGCCGGCCGATCTCGGCCCGCGGCACCTGCCGGGCCAGGGAGGCGATCTCATCGAGGGTGTGCGGGTCGATTCTGCCGGTGAGCGCGGATTCGAGCCGGTCGGCCGCCTCGGTGCTCTCTGTCGTGTCGGCCACGAACTCCCCCTCGCCTCGTCACGGATTCTCCCGCAGACCACCTTATGCCATGGGCGGAAGTCGCCGGGCCACCGCCCCGGACGGGACCGCCTCGGCGAGGTCATCGAACGCACCGACGCCTATGCTCGGGCCGGCGCCGACGGGATCTTCGTTCCCGGAATCCACGATCAGGCGAGAATCGCTGCGATCGTCGAAGCCCGCCCGCTGCTTCACCGTTCGGCGCTCTCGGCGGCGGTGCAGTCCCTTGCCGTCCTCGACGACGACCGCCCGGCAGAGACGGCGGGTGTGCTGTCCTACCGGGCGGTCGCCGATCTGGGTGGTCAGTCCTCCTCGTAGGAGTCGTCGATGACCTCCGGCATACCGTCGATGACCGAGACCTCTTCGGTCCCGTCATCGGCCAGGGCATCGACGTTGAGATCGTCCCCGTCGAGCTCGGAGACTTCGAAGTCGTCATCGCCTTCGGAGACCATCTCGTCGCCGACTCGATTCCCCTGTTCCGCGGCCGGTGACTGGTCGGTGTTGAACTCGTCCGAGAGATCGGGCTCATCGTTCTCGTCATCCCGGTCGGCCCCTTCGAGGAGCACATCGTCGGCGCCCTCGACACCTGTGCCCTCGGGGCCGTGGGCCCCGGGCTCGACGTCCGGTTCGCCCGGCTCGTCATCGTCGATGTCGGTCTCGACCTGTTCGGCTTCGACCTCGGCGGCGTTGAGCTCCGGGTCGTCGAGTTCAGCGGCCGTCGGTTCGTCGAGCTCGGGGTCGTCGAGAATGGGATCCTCATCCGGCCGGTCGGTCATGTCCGATTCGAACTCGCTCATGGTCTCTCCTTCGCTCGTCGTCAGGATCGGGTCCTCATTCTTGCACGTCGATCGCGTGCGGGCTAGGTCACTTCCGATCGAAGCGGTCCTTCCAATCCTGCCAGTCCCAGTGGGTCAGGAACTTCTCAGCAGCGCTGCGGCCCGCGGCGATGAGATCGAGTTTGGCGTCGCTTGAGAGGCCGAAGTCCGTGCTGCTGTGGCCGGAGGTGTCGACGAAGATCGTCCGCTCGGTCACCGAAGGATCGTCGATGTGCCTGCGGTCGTGGGCGTTGATCATCGTCGACAGCAGCGACCGGGCGTACTGGAACGTCGTGGTGTTGGGTCGCCACTGCGCGGCGGGGGTGTGCCGGGCCGAGAGCATGACCCCGAACGTCGGCCACCGCGCGGGCTTGGCATCCTTGCGGTCGAAGACGTCGACGGGGAAGTTCGAGAGCAGACCGCCGTCGGCACCGAGCACGGAGGAGCCTCCGGCCGCTTTCGGCCGCGCAGGCAGGGATCGGGGGCGGAAGAAGAAGGGGCTGGCGGCCGAGGCGCACACCGCCTCGGCGACGGATTGGCTGTCGGCGTCGACGCCGAGGGAGTCCTCATAGTCCCAGGGCAGGCGCAGCATTCGGCCCCGGGAGACGTCGGAGACGATGACGACGAGCCGGTAGGAGCGTTCGGGTGGGATCGCCGATCCCGGATCGGTCAGCTTGAGGTCGCCCCAGGTGCGCACTCCCTGTCTGTCCAGCGCTTCGGCGAGGAAGTCATGGAGTGCGTCACCGAGGTACATGCCTTTGTGGAACAGCAGGCCCTGCACCTTGCCCAGCCACGGCGTGAACCGGAAGGCGGGGGAGAGGTCCTCGAATTCGGAGAAGTCCTGCTCGAGCACCCTCTGCGCGAGTCTGTCGGCGGGCAGCCCGGCCGCGCTCAGAGCCCCGACGATCGCCCCGGCCGAGGTCCCGGCGATGCGGTGGAAGTCGTAGCCGGCCTCGGTCAGGGACTGCAGTGCGCCGATGAGTCCGGGCAGCTTCGCCCCGCCTCCTTCGAGGACCAGATCGGTCGTGGCCATGACTGCTTCCTTCCGTGCGTCCCTGAGTCCATTGTGGACCCGAGCCGGGACGGCGGCCGGGACTCGGCGTCGACCGGCTCAGCTGCCTGCGGTCGGCTGCCGGCTGCGACCGGTCCTGCCGGTGAAGTGGTCCATGGTCTGATTGACTCCGAGGAAGTCCATGACCTTGTCGAAGGCCCGTGTGGGAAGCAAGCGCAGGGCCGGCACCAGACTCACGAGCGAGGGCATGACCAGCTGTTCGCGACCGGCTTCGACGGCGTCGAGGACGCGGGTGGCCACATCTGTCTCCTCGAGGATCGGCAGCAGGCGGGGGAACTTCGTGCGGACGCCGTCGAACATGCCGGTGTTGATGTAAAAGGGGCAGAAGGCGAGGGTGCCCACGCGGCTGCCCTCGGCACGCAGTTCGCTGCGCAGCGATTCGGTGAATCCCACGGCCGCCCATTTGCTCGCCGAGTAGTCAGTCTGGCGGGCCACCCCGGTCAGGCCCGCGGCGCTGGCGATCGTGACCACCGAACCTCGGTCCCGTTCGAGCATTCCCGGCAGGAACACCCTGGTCGTCCAGTACAGAGCCAGCGTGTTGACGTCGAAGACACGCCGGATCGCTGCCTCGTCGGCATCGAGGAGCTTCTTGCCGGTGACGATGCCGGCGCAGTTGATGAGGATGTCGACCGGTCCCGTTCGCTCGGCCACGGTCTCGACCTGGGCGGAATCCGCCACATTGACCTCGAACGCCCGAGCCTGCCCGCCGGCGGCCGTGATCTCATCGCGCACGGCCTCTCCGCTGTCGGCGGACAGGTCCCAGATGAGGATCTCGGCGGCTCCGCGCGCTGCGGCGTCGAGGGCCATGAGCCTGCCGATTCCGCTGCCTGCTCCGGTGATGAGCACCCGGGCGCCGTCGATCGTCGTTCCACGCTTCATTCGTTGCATCCTTGCAGTCGAGGTCAGTCCAGCGACTCTCGGATGCGGACGCCGCACCATGCGACGACCCACCCGAAAGTTACTCAACAGTACATCAGTATGACGTGAGTCACCGCAAGGGTGCGGCGGCGAATGAAGCGAACCGGGCGGATCAGCCCTCGGCGATGCCCTTCTGGATGAGATCCATGACCGAGGAGTCCGCCAGCGTCGTGACATCGCCGACCTCGCGGTTCTCGGCGACGTCCTTGAGCAGGCGGCGCATGATCTTGCCCGATCGGGTCTTCGGCAGATCGGGAACGAGCATGACCGACCTCGGCGTCGCAATCGGTCCGATCGTGCTGCGCACATGGCCCCGCAGTTCGTCCACGACGTCGTTGCCGCCGTCGGCGGCGCTTTCGCGGAGGATCACGAAGGCCTCGATGGCCTGCCCGGTCATCTCGTCGCGGGCACCGACCACGGCCGCCTCGGCGACCTTCGGATGCGCGACCAGAGCGGATTCGATCTCTGCGGTCGACATCCGGTGACCGGAGACGTTGAGAACATCGTCGACGCGGCCGAGGACCCAGAAGTCGCCGTCGCGGTCGATCTTCGCGCCGTCACCGGCGAAGTAGACCTCGGGATACTGCGACCAGTAGGTCTTCTTGTACCGTTCCTCATCGCCCCACAGGGTGCGCAGCATGGACGGCCACGGTTCCTTGATGACAAGGTAGCCGCCGTTGCCCGGCTCGACCGATCGGCCCTCGTCGTCGAAGACATCGGCGACGATTCCGGGCAGGGCCCGCATCGCCGAGCCCGGTTTGGTCGCTGTCGCGCCCGGCAGCGGGCTGATGAGGATGCTGCCGTTCTCCGTCTGCCACCAGGTGTCGACCACCGGGCACCGGTTGCCGCCGATCTGCTCGCGGTACCACATCCAGGCTTCGGGGTTGATCGGTTCGCCCACACTGCCGAGCAGGCGCAGGCTGGAGAGATCGAATTTCGCGGGGATGTCGCGTCCCCACTTCATGAACGAGCGGATGGCCGTCGGAGCGCAGTAGAGGATCGAGACCTTGTACTTCTCGACGATCTCCCACCAGCGCCCGCGATGGGGTGTGTCGGGGGTGCCTTCGTAGAGCACCGAGGTGGTGGCGTTGGCCAGCGGACCGTAGACGATATAGGAGTGACCGGTGACCCAGCCGATGTCCGCGGCCGTCCAGAAGACGTCGGACTCGGGCTTGATGTCGAAGACCGCCCAGTGGGTGAACGAGGTCCCGACCATGTACCCGCCGGTCGTGTGCAGGATGCCCTTGGGCTTTCCGGTCGTGCCCGAGGAGTACATGATGTAGAGCGGATGCTCGGAGTCGAAGGCCTCGGGGGTGTGGGTCTCGGACTGGCGGTCGACGACATCGTGCCACCACAGATCGCGGCCCTCCTGCCAGTCGACGTCCTGGCCGGTGCGCTGGACGACGAGGACGTTGCGCACCTCGGGGCAGTCGACCATGGCCTCGTCGACGACGGACTTCAGACCCGAGGCCTTGCCCTTGCGGTAGCCGCCGTCGGCGGTGATGACGAATTCGACTCCGCAGTCCTTGACGCGGTCGGCGATCGCGCTCGCGGAGAACCCGCCGAAGATCACGGTGTGCGGAGCGCCGAGGCGGGCGCAGGCGAGCATGGCGAAGACGGTTTCGGGGATCATCGGCATGTAGATCGCGACCCGGTCGCCGGTCTTGACACCGAGCTCGGTCAGCGCATTGGCGGCCTTGGAGACCTCACGCAGAAGATCGGAATAGGTGATGGTGCGTGTGTCTCCGGACTCGCCTTCGAAGTAGTAGGCGACACGATCGCCGAGACCGTTCTCGACATGTCGGTCCACACAGTTGTAGGCGGCGTTGAGCCTGCCTCCGACGTACCACTTGGCAAAGGGCTTGTCCGACCAGTCGAGGACCGTGTCGAACGGGGTGTCCCAGGTGATCCTCTTCGCCTGCTCCTCCCAGTATCCGATGCGGTCGGCAGCGGCCTTGTCGTATTCTTCGGCGGTGACGTTCGCATTGGCAGCGAACTCCTCTGGGGGCGGGAAGGTCCGGCCTTCGTGGCTGAGTTCCTCGATCGTCGGATTGTTCGTCATCGTGTGCTCCTTTCGCCATGCCTCACACCGACGTGGTGCATGGAATCGAACTCCCCTTCAACCTACTCCAGTGGCCGGTGAAATCAAGGGGCGATACGACGGGTGATCATGACCGGGAAGCGTTGACCGACCGAAGAGGCGTGAGTTCCCAGTAGGTCCCGCACCGCCACAGCCACTCGAGGGGGCCGTAGCGGAAGAAGTGCAGCCAGACCGTCGACAGGGCGCATTGGACGATGATGATGACTGCCCAGATCCCGAGACCGCCCAGGGCGGAGATGTGACCGGCCGAGGCCAGCGGCGGCAGAGTGAGAACGCAGATCACGGTCTGACCCAGATAGTTCGAAAAGGCCATCCTGCCGTACAGGCGAAGGAAGGACAGGCATGTCGCGCCGAGGCGGGTGCGCAGGAGAAGGATCAGACCGGTCACGTACATGAAGCCGGGCACCATTGCGGTGCGGAAGGCGATGTCGTGAGCGTCAGTCGATCCGATGCCGGCGGCGCTGGTCCAGAGCCAGAGCGGGACGGAGCCGATGAGGCTGAGGGCGAAGATGCCGGTGACGGGGAAGCGTGCCGCCGCGGAATACAGGCCGAGTTCGGCCAGCCGGAATCCGAGCACCATGTGACCGAGGGTCCGAGCAAAGGACAGCAGCGGCAGCAGCAGGGGAGGAAGCTGGAGGTCGACTCCGCCGACGCCGGTGATCAGCTGCAGCACATCGGGGACGATCGCGGCCAGGATGCCGAGAGTGACGAATGACCACCTGGGCAGCAGGCTCAGCGGCAGAAGCAGGAGAGCGAGGACACCGTAGGAGGCGAGCACATCGATGCCGCCTAAGCTCGAGTTGATGAGTCCTGCGATGACGAGGATGACCATCCGGCGGACGTAGACCCATGTCGATCGGCCCTTCGCGCGCAGCCGCGTGAGAAAAATGTGGACGCTGGTGCCGAAGAGGAAAGCGAAAACGAAATGGAATTTGCCCAGGGCGACATCGTCGACGAGCTGCCAGGTCACCGCGTCCGTGCCGACGGGATCCGCCGACTGACCGGCTTGAGACAGGAAGTAGCGGATGTTGATGAGCAGGATGCCTGCAATGGCGACTCCGCGGATGACGTCGATGGAGACGATGCGATCTGCCGGGTTCGACGGCTGTGTCCGATCGGTGCGCGTCTCCGGAGATCGGCGGGCCTGTTCGTGGATCATGCCGAGCCACGGTATCAGGCCAGGTCCCTTGTCGAATGGAGACTGCGATCAGGTTGGGGTTGAGGCGCACTCCGGATATGAGAAGACCCCCGCCGGGGCGGGGGTCTTTCGGGTGGTGGCTCCGACCGGCGTCGATCCGGTGACCTTTCGATTTTCAGTCGAACGCTCTACCAACTGAGCTACAGAGCCTGGTCGCCGACACGCTGCATGTGTGCCGAGAGAAACAAAGGCTCTTCCGAAGAAGAGCCTTATGCTCCGCGACCCTGACGGGACTCGAACCCGCGACCTCCGCCGTGACAGGGCGGCGCGCTAACCAACTGCGCCACAGGGCCTTGCTGTTGTGGTTTCAGACCTCTCGATCCTACACCGTACCCCCAACGGGATTCGAACCCGTGTCGCCGCCGTGAAAGGGCGGTGTCCTAGGCCTCTAGACGATGGGGGCCTAGTTTGTCCTCGGATTCCCCGTGGGCAACGACGTTAAGCTTATCCCACCCGATTCGGCGAATGCAAAACGAAACAGAGTGTCCTCGGTCACAAGCCCACAGGCCCGTTCTCGGCCCGTCGTCGTCCCGAGTCCGGAGCTGCGAGCGGACTAGAGTGGTGGGCATGGAGTCCCTGAGCGATGACGAGTTCGAGTCGATCCTCGATGAGGCCCTCGACCTGCTGCCCGCGGGGGTGACAGAACAGCTGGACAATGTCGCCCTGTTCGTCGAGGATCGGCCGGAGAGCGGAGACCGGCATCTGCTCGGCCTCTACGAGGGAACTCCGATGGGCGAACGGGGCATCTCGGGCCTCGAGATGCCCGACAACATCTTCATCTACCGTGACAACCTCATCGACTTCGCCGAGGACCGCGACCACCTGCGCGAGGAGATCGTCATCACCATCGTCCACGAGATCGCCCACTTCTACGGCATCGACGACGAGCGCCTGCACGAACTCGGTTGGGGCTGAGGGGCAGGCGCGCACGCGGGCGAGAAAGCTACCGGCAAGTCATTTTGCGCGGCGGTGATTGGCGCTCGCCCCGGCGCGTCGCCTATTCTGGGCGGGTAATCCATCAGCATCGATACAACAATTCCGTCCGTATCGACGCGGGAGCACAGGATCATCGACGGTCCCGGGCGGCAGCGCCCAAGGTCTCCCGCGGACCTGCGGGCAGGAGGCACTACCCCCTTATGACAGTTGCATCCAAACCGACAGGAGCGGCGACCCCGGCCGTTCGAGTGCTCAATCTGGCAGGCATCGACTACAGCCTGCGCAGCTTCGACCACGATCCGGCCACCCGCCGCTACGGCTCGGAGGCCGCCGACAAGCTCGGCGTCAGCTCCGACCAGGTGTTCAAGACCCTGATGATCCAGGTCGACGGCGCACCCGTGACCGCGCTCGTGCCGGTCTCCGGTCAGCTCGATCTCAAGGGGCTCGCCTCGGCGAGGGGAGCGAAGAAGGCCCAGCTGTCCGGCGTGGCCGAGACCGAGCGCCGCACCGGCTACCCCGTCGGGGGAGTCTCCCCCTTCGGGCAGCGCCACGCCGTGCCCGTCGTCATCGACCGCACCGCGCTCGAGCATGCGTGCGTGTTCGTCTCCGCCGGCCGCCGCGGCCTCGAGATCGAGATCCGTCCGGAGGATCTCGTCATGCTCACCAATGCGCAGGTGGCCAAGATCGCCACACTCGACTGAGTCGCGGCTTCGCCGAGCGATCGAGCCTGCGGCTCACACCCATTCGACCTCACCGACGGCCGGGGCTGCCCGACCGGCGGTGAGGTCGGCGTACATCGCCAGGGCCTCGTCCACCTCGGCGACGGGGACGAGGACGTCGAGTCCCACCTCGCCGCCGTAGTCGGCTCGCGTGATCCAGCCCCGGTTCCCGGCTGCCCGCTCCAGCGCATTGGCCTGAGCGTAATCGACGAACGCGCGCACCGGCACGCGTTCGCTGCGAGTGATGATCCGCGCCCGATCCACCGCCGCCGAGGTGGCCTGACCGTAGGCGCGCACGAGCCCTCCCGCGCCCAGCAGGGTGCCGCCGAAGTACCTCGTCACGACCGCGACGACATAGGTGAGTTCGTGCCCGGTGACAACGTCGAGGATCGGGGCGCCGGCCGTGCCTGCCGGTTCCCCGTCGTCGCTGAAGCGCTGCGTGCGCGAATCCGGGTCGAGGACGAACGCCGAACAGTGGTGCCGGGCCTTCGGGTGCTCGGCCCGACAGTCGGCGATGACCTCGCGGGCCTCGGCCTCGTCGGAGGCGGGGGAGAGGCGTGCGAGGAAGCGGGATTTCTTGATCTCGATCTCGGCCTCGACGCTGGTGGGGATCGTCCGGTACGACATGCTCGTCACTGTAGTCGAATCTGTTCTACGATGAGGCCACAGGCGCGGATCTCCTCCGCCGCCGGCCCCTCCTCGGCGAAAGGGTGACAATGGTGCACCAGTCAGACGATGTCGAACTCGCAGCGATCAAGGACGAAGCCGCCCGGGCCCATGCCCTCGACCGCGCGCACGTCTTCCACTCCTGGTCGGCCCAGCGTCTCATCGACCCTCCGACGGTGGTCAGGGCGCAGGGGTCGACGGTCGTCGACGGCGAGGGGCGGCAGTTCCTCGACTTCTCCTCTCAACTGGTGAACACGAACATCGGTCACCAGCACCCGGCCGTGGTCGCGGCGATCAAGGATCAGGCCGATCTGCTGTGCACGATCAGCCCGGCCACGGCCAACGCCGCCCGCTCCGAGGCCGCCCGACTGATCACCGAACGCACCCCGGCCGGGCTGGACCGCGTGTTCTTCACCAACGGGGGAGCCGATGCGAACGAACACGCCATCCGCATGGCTCGGCTGCACACGGGCCGGAACAAGGTGCTCTCACGCTACCGGTCCTATCACGGCGGCACGCAGACGGCCGTCAACGTCACCGGCGACCCGCGGCGGTGGGAGAACGAGACCGGCGATGCCGGCGTCGTCCACTTCTTCGGTCCCTTCCTCTACCGGTCCGAGTTCCATGCCACCACCGAGGCGGAGGAGACCGAACGGGCGCTGCACCACCTCGAGCGGACCATCCAGTTGGAGGGGCCGGCGACGATCGCGGCGATCATCGTCGAGTCCATCCCCGGCACCGCCGGCATCATGATCCCCAGCCCCGAGTACATGCAAGGGGTGCGGGCACTGGCTGATGAGTACGGGATCATCCTCATCGCCGATGAGGTGATGGCCGGCTTCGGACGCTCGGGCAAGTGGTTCGCCTTCGAGCACTTCGGCATCGTCCCGGACCTCATCACCTTCGCCAAGGGCGTGAACTCCGGGTATGTGCCGCTGGGCGGAGTGGTCATCAACGACGCGATCTTCGAGACCTTCGCTGAACGCGTCTACCCCGGCGGACTGACCTACTCGGGTCACCCGCTGGCCTGCGCGGCCGCCGTCGCCACCATCAACGCGATGGCCGATGAAGGCATGATCGAACATGCCGCCCACATCGGCGAGACCATCATCGGTCCCAGGCTGCGACAGATCGCGGAGAACTCGAAGCACGTCGGCGAGGTCCGCGGCACCGGCGCGTTCTGGGCGATCGAACTCGTCTGGGACAAGGAAACGAAGGAGCCGCTGGCCCCCTACGGCGGAGGTTCACCCGAGGTCGCCTCGGTGGTGGCCGCACTCAAGGAGCACGGCGTGGTGCCGTTCAACAACTACCACCGGCTGCACGTGGTCCCGCCGATCAACATCACCGAGGACGACCTCGAACGCGGCCTCGGCGTCTTCGAGAAGGTGCTCACCGACCTCGACTTCTCCCGCTGAGGCCGCACCGACCCCAGGCGGATCAGCGGGCGTCGTGGGTGAAATCTCCGCCGAGGACCGTGGCGCGGACGGGGACCTGCGAGATCTCGGTCGCCGCCACCTGCCCGGGATGGGCATCCAAGCCCACGAAGTCCGCGAGCTTCCCGCGGCTCAGCGTGCCCTTGTCCGCGCTCTGTCCCATCGCGGCCGCCGCATTCACGGTATAGGCGGCCAGAGCCTCATCGGCGCTCAGGCACTCGTCGGCCGAACCCATGACATCGCCGTCGCGGGTGGCGCGGGTGACGAAGGCTTCGATGCCGCGCAGCACATTGCCGTCGGCGCACGGCCGGTCGGAGCTGCCGGCGAGCAGGATACCGGAGTCGAGGAAGGACTTGGCCCGGTAGAGCAGCGGCCGGCGCTGCAGACCCAGAGAGGCGTTCATGCCGTCGCCGATGCCCTCGGCGAAGGCCGACTGCGGGGTGACGACGATGCCGGCCTCGGCCAGCGTGGCCAGGTGCTCGTCGTGGACCATTCCGGCATGTTCGATCCGGTTGGGCACCGGGCGGCGACCGTACCGCTTCTGAGCTTCGACGATATTGGCCACGGCCGCGTCGACGGCGGCGTCGCCGATCGCGTGCACGGCCACCGACCAGCCGGAGGCGCAGGTGTCGAGGATCTGCTGTCGCAGCTCCTGGGCGTCGGCCTGGAGATAACCGGGATGGTCCTTGCCCGTGTAGTTCTCCCGCAGCGCCGCGGTCTCACCGGACAGGGCCCCGTCCATGAAGAACTTCACCGGGCCGATCGAGATGAGATCGTCGCCGAGGCCGGTGCGCAGTCCCGCGTCCAGTCCGATGCCGAACCCGTCGGCCGAGTTCGCCGCGATCGTGTGCAGCCCATCGGCCTGCGGCATCAGCTGGGCCCGGGCCCGCAGCCTGCCCTCCTCCCGGGCGCGCAGATAGGCGCTGATCTCGATGGGGGAGTGGCCGATCCAGCCGTAGGCGATGCCGCATTCGCCGAAGGAGGTGATGCCCTCCTTCGCATAGTGGGCGGTGGCGAGGTCGATCGCCTCGACGAGGGTGTCGAGCGAATAGGGCCGGATGAGGTCCTGGACGAGGGACTGCGCGGTCTCCTCGAGCAGCCCGGTGGGATGGCCTGCCGGGTCGGTGACGACCTTGCCGCCGACCGGTTCGGTGAAGCCGGGTTCGAGGATGCCGGCCCGGCGCATCGCCTCGGTGTTGACGATCGCGGCGTGGCCGGAGGTCTGGCGCATGAACAGCGGGCGGTTCCCGGTGATCTCGTCGAGGCGGGTCAGGTCCGGGTACTGTCCGTCGTAGTCGCGGTGGGCATACCCGGTGGCGTTGATCCATTCTCCGGCCGGGGTCGCCGCCGCTGCCTCCTCCAATGCCGCGTAGACGTCGGGCAGGCCGCCCGGCAGCGCGGTGACGTCGACGGAGGCCAGGGTGAGTCCGAACCAGGCCGTGTGGCAGTGGGCATCGGTGAAGCCCGGCAGCACCGTCGCCCCGCCCAGCGATTCGACCCGATCGGCGCTGATGCCGTCGAGGTCCTCGTCGAAGCCGATGATCCGGCCGTTGAAGACCCCGATCCTGCTCGCCCTCGGCCGCTCGGAGTCGAAGGTGTGGGCGTCGAGGTCGGTGAAGATCGCGTCGATTCTCATGGGGCCACCTTAGTCAGGATCGTTCATGCCCGAGGCAGGCGGGCACCGCGGATGCTCGGATCGGTCAGGCAGTGGACGAGGGACAGGCCCTTGTGCCCCAGCGCCCGTTCGAAGGCGTCCCGGAAGTCCTCGGTCCTCTCGACCCGGATCCCGAGGCCGCCGAAGGCCTGAGCCATGGCAGCGAAGTCCGGGTTCTCCAACGCCGTGGCCGTGGCCCGGCCCGGGTATTCGCGGTCCTGATGGCCGCGGATCGTGCCGTAGACCGAGTTGTCGTTGACCACGACGGTGATGTCGAGACCGTACTGAGCCGCGGTGGCCATCTCCTGACCGTTCATCAGGAAGTCACCGTCGCCGGTGATGCAGAACACGGGCCGTTCGGGGTGGACGAGTCCGGCGGCGACCGCGGCCGGCAGACCGAAGCCCATCGATCCGTTTCGCGGTCCCAGCGCCGAGGGGAACCCGTGAGCGGGCAGGAACCGGGTCGCCCAGCCGGAGAAGTTCCCGGCCCCGTAGGTGATGATCGCATCCTCGGGCAGCAGCTGCCGGACATGGACGAACGCCTCATCCATATCGACGACGCCATCGGCCGACCCCGCCGAGGCGGATCCGGCCGAGGCGACCTGCGGAAGGCGCCAGTCGTCGAGTTCGGCCCGGGCCCCGCCCACCCAGTCGGGCAGCGGCACCGCCTCTCCGGCGGCCTCGGACAGGGCATCGCCGAGCGGCGGCTCGTCGATCGAACCATCGGAGGAGACCGAATAGGTCCGGGACCCGTCTTCGGTGAACAGAGCCTGGGCGAAGCGGCCCACCGACGTCACGATGTGCTGGTCGAGCCGACCGAAGTGCCCATGGGCATCGGGGTCGGGGCCGATGACGACGGTGCGCTGATCGGTGCCGAGCGTGAAGCCGGCGGTGGCGACATCGGTGCGGACGCAGCCGAGGAAGATGTGCAGATCCGCCTCGTCGAGGACCCGCTTGGCCACCGGCGCCGCGCCGTAGCCGAGGATGCCGAGGAAGTTCGGACTGTCGTGGTCGATGCCGTCATAGGCGCGGAACGTCCCGAGCACACCGAGGCCGCGATCACGCGACCACTGGGCGATGCGCTTCGATGTCGACGGCGACCAGTCCTCTCCGCCGATGATGAGGACGGGACGGTCGGCGGCGGTGATGCGGGCCCGCAGCTCCGTGAGGTCGCCGGCATAGGGCGAGGCCGAACCGAGCACACGCGGCGGCAGCACGGTTGCCGCGCTGGGTCGGACCAGCACCTCCTCGGGCAGTCCGATGACGACGGGACCGGGCCGGCCGGCCACCGCGGTGTGCATGGCGTCGACGACCACCTCGGCGGCCTTGTCGGGATCGTCGAGGGTGAGCACCTTCTTCGTCGTCGTGGAGAACCAGCCATCGAGATCGAACTCCTGGAACGACTCCCGGCCGCGATGGTCGATGGGCACGAGCCCGACGAAGACGACGAGCGGGGTGGCGTCCTGATAGGCGGTGTGGATGCCGACCATGACGTTGGCCGCACCCGGGCCGCGGGTGACCATGGCGATGCCGGGCACACCGGTCATCCGCCCTTCGGCGACGGCCATATAGGCGGCCCCGCCCTCCTGGCGGCAGACGATCGGGGTGATGGACGAATCGTGGAGGCCGTCGATGACGTCGAGATAGGACTCGCCGGGCACCAGATAGGTGCGGCGGACCCCGTGGGCTTCGAGCTCCTCGACGATGAGATGGCCGGCGGAAAGCGACGCGGAAGTGTCCATACACCATGCTTACCATTCTTTTGTCTCATGTGGTCTCCATCGAGCCCATCGAACCGCGGGAGGTCGTATGATCGTGCAACAACGGAATCAGTGCGGTCCCCCCGCCTGACCCCGCGAGCAGGGAACTGTCGCCACCTCGGTGGCGACCGACGACTGACAGCCAGGAGGCTCACGCATGACCGGCATCGACTCCGACCATCCATCGGCGCAGGCGATCGGCACCGCCGACGACGGCGCCATCGGCCGGCGAGGTCGTCCGGGACCCCAGTCGACGCCGCGCACGGTCGAACTCGAACGGGACCCGGGCATGCCGGCGAGCACCTGGCGGCTGCGCTCGGACGCCTGGGAGTACCTGAAGTTCGCGATCAAGCGGCTCTCGGCCAGCGGCGGGGACTTCTCGATGATCGCCGAGGACGGTGAGGTGTGGCGGTCCCTGCGCTCGCTGAGGACGATGGAACTGTACTGGGGCGGGTTCGGGCAGCGCTATGTCGAGGAGATCACCGACCTGCTCTCGAACGGCGAATTCGACCGGGCCCATGACATGATCACCCGTGCGGTCAATCGGCTGCGCGGAACCACCGTGCCCGATACCGGCGAAGAGGACCTGAACGAGGACGAACGCGCCGAACTCAGGGACCGGCAGGACACCCGCCCCCGCTTCGAGGTGCTCATCGTCGACGAGACCACCGAGGGCGGCCGCGACGAACTGCACTCCGACCTGCTCCGACTGCGCACCTCGTCCGACCAGTTCATCTACGACTACGTCGTCGTCCCGACCGCCGACGATGCCGTGGCCGCGGCGCTGACGAACCCGAACCTGCTCGCCTGCGTCATCCGGCCCGGCTTCACCGATGCGACCCGTGAGATCCTCAGCCGCGATCTGCGCGACGCCGTGGAGTTCGCCCACCGCTCGACGAAGGAATCGCCGACGGGTCCGATGAGTCCGCTCAATTCGGTCCGTCGGGTGCTGCGCTTGGCCGATACGCTGGCCGATCTGCGCCCGGAACTCGACCTCTACCTCATGGCCGGAGCCCACATCGAGAGCCTCGCCGGGGCGCTGACCCACCGGTTCCGGCGCGTGTTCCGCCGCGAGGACCAGTTCGAACTGCACCTGTCGCTGCTGCGCCGGGCCCAGCACCTCTACGACACCCCGTTCTTCGACGCGATCCGCGAACACGCCCGCCGTCCGGCCGGAGTCTTCCACGCCCTGCCGGTCTCCCGCGGTGGCTCCGTGGTCGGGTCGAAGTGGATCGGCGACTTCGTCGACTTCTACGGACTCAACCTGCTGCTCGCCGAATCCAGCGCCACCTCGGGCGAGCTCGACTCCCTGCTGGCCCCGGTGAACACGCTGAAGAAGGCGCAGCTGCTGGCCGCCCGGGCCTTCGGCGCCAAACGCACCTACTTCGTCACGAACGGCACCTCGACGGCGAACAAGATCGTCCACCAGGCCGTCGTCGCCCCCGACGAGGTGGTCATGGTCGACCGCAACTGCCACAAGTCGCACCATCATGCGCTCATGCTCACCGGCGCCCGCACCGCCTACCTCGAGGCCTATCCGCTCAACGACGTCGCCTTCTACGGGGCGGTGCCGCTGGGCAGGATCAAGCAGCTTCTGCTCGACTACCGGGCCGCCGGCCGCCTCGACGAGGTGCGGATGATCACCCTGACCAACTGCACCTTCGACGGCATCGTCTACGACCCGTACAAGGTCATGTCCGAGTGCCTGGCGATCAAACCCGACCTCGTCTTCCTGTGGGACGAAGCCTGGTTCGCCTTCGCCCGCTTCCATCCCGTCACCCGCAAGCGCACGGCCATGTACGCGGCCGAACGCCTCGAGGAGGCCCTGTCCACCGACGCCCACGCCGCGGCCTTCCGGGAGCAGCAGAAGCGTCTGTACGATCCCGAGACCGGGACCCCGGCACCCGATGAGGTGTGGCTGGACGAGGAGCTGCTGCCGCCGCCGGATGCGAGCATCCGGGTGTATGCGACCCAGTCGACGCACAAGACGCTGACGGCGCTGCGGCAGGGCTCGATGATCCACGTCTTCGACCAGGAGTTCGCCTCCGGCGCCGAGGAGGCCTTCCACGAGGCGTACATGACGCACACCTCGACGTCTCCGAACTACCAGATCCTGGCCTCCCTCGACCTCGGCCGCAGGCAGGTCGAGATGGAGGGCTTCGCGCTCGTGCAGAAGCAGCTCGACCTGGCGATGAGCCTGTCCTCGGCGATCGCGCGGCACCCGCTGCTGAAGAAGACGTTCAAGGTGCTCACCGCCGCGGATCTGATCCCCGAGGAATACCGGATCACCGACCGGACCATGCCGCTGCGCGACGGGCTGTCGACGATGTGGAACGCATGGGTCACGGACGAATTCGTCGTCGACCCCAGCCGCATCACCGTCGAGATCTCCGGCACCGGCGTCGACGGGGACACGTTCAAGCACGACCATCTCATGGACCGCTACGGCATCCAGGTGAACAAGACGAGCAGGAACACCGTGCTGTTCATGACGAACATCGGCACCTCGCGGTCGGCCGTGGCCTACCTCATCGAGGTCCTCGTCAAACTCGCGGGGATGTTCAACGACCCGCACGAGGCGCACGAACCGGACGCCCTGAGCGAACCGGCCGCGGTGATGCCGCCGCTGCCCGACTTCAGCGCCTTCGCCCCGGACTACGCCGCCGAGGTTCCCGCCGACGAGCCGTCCGAGCAGCTGCCCGACGGCGACCTGCGCACGGCCTACTATGCGGGCCTGCGGCGGCAGAACATCGAGCACGTCCTCCCGCACGAGCTGCGCCGCCGCATCGAGAGCGGTCAGCGGCCGGTCTCGGCCGGGTTCGTCACCCCGTATCCGCCCGGCTTCCCGGTGCTCGTGCCCGGCCAGATCATCACCGCCGAGGTGCTCGACTTCATGTCGGCCCTCGACACCCGTGAGATCCACGGCTACGAGTCGAGGCTCGGCTACCGGGTGATGCTGCCGAAGGACGCCGCGGAGGGCTGAGACCATGCGCGCGAATCGTCTCATCCAGACCGTCGAAGCCCACACCGAAGGGCTGCCCGTGCGCGTGGTCACCGGGGGAGTGGCGGCGCTGCCCGGTGAGACCATGGCTGAGCGGCGCGAGTGGTTCATCGAGCACTCCGATGATCTGCGCACCTTCCTCATGTGCGAACCGCGCGGGCACGGCTGGCTGTCCGGAGCCATCCTGCAGCCGCCCACCCGACCCGATGCGGACTGGGGTGTGCTCTTCATCGAGGTCACCGGAGTGCTGCCGATGTGCGGTGCCGGCACCATCGCTGTGGCCACGGTGCTCGTCGAGACGGGCATGGTGGCGCTTGTCGAGCCCGTCACGACCGTGCGCCTGGACACCCCGATCGGGCTCATCACCGCCGAGGTGGCCGTCCGGGACGGCCGCGCCGAGGCGGTCACGATCGTCAACGTCGCCTCCTACGCCCACGCCCTCGACCAGGTGATCGATGTGCCCGGACGAGGCGGCATCGCCTGTGACATCGGCTTCGGCGGGAACTTCTACGCCTTCGTCAGAGCCGACGAGGTCGGCACTGACGAAGGCGTCGGCATCGGCTTCGAACGCGACCGCGCCGAGGACTTCATCGCCGCCGGCCGCGACATCATGGCCGCCGTCAACGATCAGGCAGAACCGGTCCATCCCGTCTCCGGGTACAGCGGCTGCGAGCACGTGGTGTTCCTGGCCCCGGAGCCGGAAGGGGGGCCCGACGCCCGGCATGTGCTCATCAACCACCCGGGCTGGCTCGATCGTTCGCCCGGCGGCACCGGGACCAGCGCCCTCATGGCTGTCCGCCGCGCCCGTGGGCAGTTGGGGCTGAACACGGACTTCGTCAACGAGTCCTTCATCGGCACCTCGTTCATCGGCCGCCTGGTCGAGGAGACACAAGTCGGCGAACACGTGGCCGTCGTGCCGACGATCACCGGACGCGCCTGGCTGACCGCCACCTCACAGTTCATGCTCGACCCGAGCGATCCCTTCCCCGCCGGCTTCACTCTCTGACCCCGGCCCTGCTCAGGCCCTCTCCCGATCTCGCCCAGGAAGCGCGCAGGCCGGTATCAGAGCGACGATCGATATGCCGATCGCCGCCCAGAAGGACGCATGGTAGGCGCTGACGGTCGAACCGCTCGCGTCCGAATGGACCATGATGAACTGGAGGACGACGGCCACGATCGCAGTGCCGAACGACGCCCCCACCTGCTGCATGATGCGGGTGTGGATGCTGGCGTGCGCGATGCGAACCATCGTCGAGCGGACCCTTTTCCGCCGAGACCACCCCGACCTCGGTATATTTCAAGCTGTTTGTGACAGCTCGGTGTTTTCTGGGCTATTGATGCCGGCGTGGGTCGGTGGGCCAGCGGCTATGGGGCTGGTGTGGAATCGTTCCGGATGCGCGCAGTGACGGGCGTCCAGAGTGGCTTGGCGACGGGCCCGGACAAGCTCGGTACGTCCGTGATGGACATCGTCGGGAGTGTAATAATTCAGGCCGCTGTGGCGGTGGTTCGCGTTATAGTCAGCAATGAACCCGGCCATGTAGTCACGAGCATGATCGATGGATTCGAACCGGATGGGAAAGTCCAAGTGGTACTTGATGGTCTTGAACGTCGACTCACTAAACGCGTTGTCATTCGACACTCTGGGCCGGGAAAAGGACAGCTTGATCCCCAGCGACTGAGCGAACTGGACAGTCGTTGCCGCGCGCATGGGAGCCCCGTTATCGGCGTGTAGCACGGTCGGGCACTGCTGGTTAGTTGCCACAGCCTGATCGATCATGGTCTGAGCATGGACGGATTTCTCGGAAGTCTCGACCCGGTGGCCAACGATCTTGCGAGAGAAAACGTCCATGATGGCATAGAGACGATAGATGACCTTGCCGGGACCGCGCAGCATCGTGATGTCCCAACTCCACAGTTGGTTCGGTGCGCAGGCAGCGTGGACCGGCTTAGGCCGTTTGGGCTGGTTACCACGGCGCTGGGCGCGACGGTCTCCGTTCTGCCCGTGTGCGGCCACCACTCGGTGAGCCGTCGACGCGGAGAAGGGCACCTGCCCGGCATCGAGCATCCGCCAATACGCCTGGGTGACAGACAGGTTCTCATAGTCTTCAGAGTTCAACAGCGCCATGAACGCATCGGCCTCGGCGGTGGTGATCCGACTCGGGTAGTCGCGTTCTTTCTGCGGCACCTGCACCCCGGCCGGGACCGCCGGATTCTGGTGACGGTACCAACTCGTACGATGCACACCCATCAACTCGCAGGCAGCCGTGATCGACCAGCCGGCCCTGATCAGATCGCCGATGAACCTGAACCCGATTGCCTTTACTGTGGCGGGTTCATCCAGTCCGGCCTGGTCGCCTCGACCTCGGGCAGCGTCGGGTCTGTCGCGGTCGCGCTCTTGGACATCGCTTCCAAGAGCGCGGACGCTTTTCCCAAGATATCGACCGCAGCTTCAGACTTGGCCAGTTTGGCCTTCAACGCTTCGTTCTCGGCCTGGAGCTGTGTGAGTTGCTTCTTCTCAGCGGCTTTGAGCTTGTTGTCACTGGGATTGCCATTCAACCGATCCGATCGCGAGGTCAGGCAACCATTCTCTCTGTCCACGAACCACTGATAAATCGTTCTGGGATTGACCCCGACAGTCCGAGCCAACTGGGCTTTGGAACCCATCTCGATACATTTGTCATATTCGTCCAGGATCTCGAGTTTCTGGGCCGTGGTGAAATGCCCTCGGCTCGAGGAACGGGACGGAACTTCAAAAGACATAACAGACTTCTCTCCCCGCCAGTATTGTCAGATAACTGTCACAAGACAGCCTGACACAGAGGGCACGCGCAGTGGCCTCGGCGCTCCACCGTTGTCTCGACGCTCCGCCGGGGCACGCGCAGTGGTCTCGGCGCTCCACCGTTGCCTCGACGAGGCAGTGCTCAAGAGGTGGTCGTGTTCGGATACTTTTGGGCCGGCGGGCTCAGGGTTCTAGTGCAACACCGTGGTGCGTTTATCCTACGTTTTCCATCACGATGCCGGCGAGCACCTCAGCAGGAGTCGCGTACTCCAGAACCTTACGGGGCCGCCGGTTGAGCTGATCTTGCATCGCCTGGACGTCATCGTCGCTGACCGATTCATCGAATCGCGTCCCCTTCGGGAAATAGTCACGGATAAGCCCGTTCGTGTTCTCATTCGTCGGCCGCTGCCACGGCGAATGCGGGTCACAGAAGAACACCCCGCAATCCGTGGCCATGGTGATCCGGGCGTGCTCGGCCATCTCCGTACCCTGGTCCCACGTCAGTGTCTCGAACAACGCCTCTGGCAACGACTGGATCATCTCGGTCACCAACCCCGTCACGGTCTGGGAGTCCCGACATTCCGGGAGCTTGCGCACCAAGCAGAACCTGGACCGCCGCTCGATGACCGTGACCAACCCGCCCGTGTCGTTGTCAACGACGAGGTCGCCCTCCCAGTGACCCGGCACAGCCCGGTCGGCAGCCACCGGGGGCCGGTCCACCAAACGGACACCCTCGAGCCACGGGCGACTGGATCGGCGGGGCAGCTTCGACTGCGGTTTACGCCCCGTCCGCCCCGAACGAAGAGCCTTGACCACTTTGAGTTCATGCCGAAGACCTCCGGCTCCCTGCAGGTAAAGGGCTTGGTAAATCGTCTCGTGCGACACGTGCAGGTCCTTCCGGTCCGGGTACTCACGGCGGAGCCTACCGGCGACTTGCTGTGGGGAACACTTATCGTTGAGCCCATCGATGACGTGGGCACGAATCCACGAGTCATCAAGGCGTTTGCTCCGATGTCTCTTGCTGGCTCGGGTGGCCGCGGCACGGGTGTGGGCGGCCGCGGCGCTATAGGCAGCACCGGCCCCGGAGCCAGCATAGCCCTCGAAGCGGTGACGTTGGAGCTCTCTGGCCACTGTCGAGTAGTGCACCCCGAGCTGGGCGGCGATGGCCCGCGTCGACAGTGGCGGGCTCGATTGCGCACCGGCCTGGATCGTCATCCGATCCTCGAACGTCAAGTGGCGATAGGAACGATTGCCCGTCGGAGCGGGAGGTCTCGTGCAGATCGTGGCAGGCATACCTCCCAGCTTGCCAAACTGGACCGTGATTCCGAGGCGACGCATCCATCGCCTGGCTGTTTGATACCCGATCCCAGCGCGTCGCAAACTCTCCTTCACAGTGAGTCGGTCGACGAGGAGGCAGACGAAGAACGCGTCGAGGTGGTCGAAAGGGACTGGTCGCATGATGGGCTCCTTCTCAAGTGCTGTCCCGACCCGACCGTGCTGGTCAGGCCGGGTGTTGCACTAGAAGATAGAAACCGCCGCCGCGAGAGTATCCGAACACGACCAGTATTCGGCTGACTATACGATAAGGGCATGGACCATCCCGCGCAGAGTCGCTCCCATGCCCTGATCCATCGCCCGAAATCGCTTGCCCTCATGCTGCCGGCCGCCCTGGCCGTCCTCGCCCTTGTGCTGCTGGCCGGATGCGGGTCGTCCGATCCGGAGCAGGATTCCGGCAGCGACTCAGGCAGCGACTCCGCGGCAGCTGATTTCTCGACCGAGGCCGCCGCGGGCACCTGCTCCTACCCCACCGGTTCGCAGCCTGCGGCCAAGGATGTCGAGGTTCCGCCCCAGACCCCGCAGGCGACCGGTGAGGTCGAGGCCGCCATCGCCACGAGTGCCGGCGATCTGGCCGTGACCCTCGACGCCGAGGGCGCACCCTGCACCGTCAACAGCTTCCTGTCCCTGGCCGAGCAGGAGTACTTCGACGACACCGACTGCCACCGCCTGACCACCGAGGGCATCTTCGTCCTTCAGTGCGGTGATCCGACCGGGACCGGCAGCGGCGGACCCGGCTACTCGTTCGCCGATGAGCTCGACGGCTCCGAGACCTACCCGGCCGGCACACTGGCCATGGCCAACGCCGGTCCCGACACCAACGGCTCCCAGTTCTTCGTCGTCTACGACGACAGTTCCCTGCCGGCCGACTACGCCGTGTTCGGAGCCCTCGATGAGGCCAGCACGAAAACCGTCGCCGATATCGCCGCCGAGGGCACGGACTCCGGAGCCGGCGACGGTGCGCCGAAGGAGAAGGTGACCATCGAGTCCGTCTCCGCCTCTATGTGAGTCCTGGCAGAGGCTCGAGGCACCCGCAATGCTCGGACCTCCTAATAATCTCATTGTCTGAGACTCCGAGTGCACATTTCCTGAGACGGGCGTAGTGTCTATTCGTCGCCGTCGACGCTGTTCCTGCACAGCACCGACGGCCTTTTCCATTGACACGAGCACCACCCGCCCGTGCCTGCACTCACGAAACAGCGGAGCACACCATGTCCACCGAAACCCAACCGGGCAGTCCCCATCCCTCATCGGCCGCCACGGCCGATGCCATCGCAGCCACCAGGAAGAACAACACCCGGGGCAAGGTGCTGACCGCCTCGATGGTCGGCACCACGATCGAGTTCTTCGACTTCTACGCCTACGCGACCGCCTCGTCGCTGGTCTTCCCGGCGCTCTTCTTCCCCAACCAGACATCGACGACGCAGCTGCTCAGCTCGTTCGCGATCTTCGGCGTCGCCTTCGTCGCCCGCCCTCTCGGCTCGATCATCTTCGGCCACTTCGGCGACCGGATCGGCCGGAAGAAGACTCTCATCGCCTCGCTGCTCATCATGGGCATCGGCACCTTCCTCATCGGCCTGCTGCCGACCGCATCAACCCCGGGCTGGGTCGTTCTGGCTCCCCTGTGCCTCGTCCTCCTGCGCTTCTGCCAGGGAGTCGGCCTCGGCGGCGAATGGTCGGGCGCGGCCCTGCTGGCCACCGAGAACGCCCCGAAGGGCAAACGCGCCATCTGGGGGACGTTCCCGCAGCTGGGCGCCCCGGTCGGCTTCATCATCGCCAACCTGCTCTTCGTCGGACTCAACTCCTGGGCCTCGCCCGAGGCGTTCCTCGCCTGGGGCTGGCGCATCCCGTTCCTGCTCTCGGCACTGCTCGTGGCCGTCGGCCTCTACGTCCGCCTGTCCCTGATGGAGACCCCGGCCTTCCAGCTGGTCGCCCAGAAGCAGCAGATCTCGAAGGCTCCCATCGGTCGCGTCTTCGCCACCAGCTGGAAGCCGCTGATCCTCGGCACCTTCATCATGCTCGCGACCTATGTGATCTTCTACTTCATGACCGCGTTCACGCTGACCTACGGCACCTCCCCGGCCAGCCCCGAACAGGCACAGACCGCGGCCGAGGCGGCCGGCAAGACCTTCGACCCCACCGGGTTCGTCGCCGGGCTGGGCTATTCGAAGAGCGAGTTCCTCACCTACCTCATCATCGGCGTGGTGTTCTTCGGCGTCTTCACCGTCGTCTCCGGTCCGCTGGCCGAGAAGCTGGGGCGGCGGAAGATGCTCCTGTGCGTGACCGTGCTCATCGCCGCCTATGGCCTGATCGTCAACGCCGTGTTCAACGCCGGCACCGCCGGGGTCATCATCGCCCTCATCGTCGGCTTCACCCTCATGGGCCTGACCTTCGGGCCGATGGCCGCCTACCTGCCGGAACTCTTCCCGGCCAATGTCCGCTACACCGGCTCGGCCGTGTCCTACAACATGTCCAGCGTCATCGGCGCGGGCCCGGCACCCTTCGCCATGGTCGCGCTGTGGCAGGCCGAAGGCGGCACGATCTTCTACTGCGGCCTCTACATCGTCGCCGCAGCGGTCCTCACGCTCGTCGCCCTCTACTTGGCCAAGGACACCTCGGCCCTCGATATGGAGGACCAGCTCAGCTGAGCCTCCGCCGCCTCCGCACACACCGATCGACCCCGCTCGAGAACCGTTGACACCGGTTGGGAGCGGGGTCGCTCGCTCTCTCCCCCGGGTCGGGCGCGCTCGTGCCGGACGCCGCGTCAACACTACGATTGCGTCACAACCTCCGCAGTGCAGATCAGGGACCCCGAAATGTGATTCAGTTCACGGTCTGATTCCTCACAGACGCTGTTCAGAGTTCTGAACAGGCCGCTTGTGTGACGATCCCGTCACCGACTCACTGGAGGAACAATGAAACGACGCTCGAGTCTGGCCATCGCGGCCGTCGGCGCCATGCTCGCCCTGTCCGCCTGCAGCGGCGGCGGCGACTCCGAACCCGCAGCGACCGCCGAGGGCGGGGTGCCCCTGGTCGAGGAGGGCAAGCTGACCACCTGCACCCACCTGTCATACCAGCCCTTCCAGTTCGAGAAGGACGGCGAGGTCGTCGGCTTCGACGTCGACATCGTCGATGCCGTGGCGGAGAAGCTCGGCGTCGAGCAGGAGATCGTCAACACCCCGTTCGAGACCATCACCACCGGCGCAGCGTTCAACCAGAACCAATGCGATGTGGCAGCCGCGGCCATGACGATCACCCCCGAGCGCGAGGAAGCCATCGACTTCTCCGAGTCGTACTTCCCAGCCAACCAGGCCATCCTGACCACGGAGGACAAGACCGCAGACGACGAAGCCGGGCTCAAGGACTTCAAGGTCGCCGCACAGGCCGGCACCACCGGCCTCGACTATGCGAACGAGAACTTCAAGGACGCCGAGGTCGTCACGTATGAGGATCTCCCGCTCTCGCTCGAAGCGCTGAAGAACGGCCAGGCCGATGCGGTCATCAACGACAACGGTGTGCTCTACGACTACGCAGCCAACAACGACGGATTCACCGTCGGCTTCGACATCGACACCGGCGAGCACTACGGCATCGGCATGAAGAAGGGCAACGACGAGATGAAGACGGCCGTGGACGAAACCGTCAAGGAGATCAAGGACAGCGGAGAGTACGACAAGATCTACGAGAAGTGGTTCGGCGACGCTCCCAAGTGATCACCGCTGAAGGAGCGGCCGGCCGCGGCGCACAGACCGCGGGCGGCCGCTCATTCGGCTGAGCACGATTCTCACTGACACACACTGCATTCGGCGGTCACCACTGCCACCGCGTCAAAAGGACACCACCCATGTCATCACCCCATGCGACTGGCAACGGAGGCCGGACCGGCACCGGCATTCCCGTCGCCTCTGCCACCCCCAAAGCGAAGATGAGCAAGCGCCAGAAGGCGAAGATCTCGCGCGGGGTCCAATACGGCGTCCTCGTCGTCATCGCCGCCGTCATCGCGGTCGTGGCCGATTGGCCCACACTCATCGACACCTTCGGTCGCGTCGACATCGCAGCCGATATGTTTCCCGATGTCATCACCAAGGCACTGAAGAACACCGTCGTCTTCACCGGCCTCGGCTTCATCCTGGGGCTGGCCATCGCCATCGTGCTCGCGCTCATGCGACTGTCCTCGGTCGGTGTCTACCGGTGGATCGCCTTCGTCTACATCGAGTTCTTCCGCGGCCTGCCCGCCCTCGTCGTCTTCCTCGTGATGGGCTTCGGCCTTCCGGTGGCGTTCCCCGGCTTCATCCTTCCCCAGCTCGTGGTCATCATGATCGCCCTCGCGCTCGTCTCCTCCGCCTATATGGCCGAGACCATCCGCGCCGGCATCCAGGCCGTGCCCAAGGGCCAGGTCGAGGCCGCCCGGTCGCTGGGCATGTCGTCCTCACGCGCGATGTTCACGATCGTCCTGCCGCAGGCGATGCGGATCATCCTGCCGCCTCTGACCAACGAGCTCATCCTGCTGACGAAGGACTCCTCGCTGGCCTATATCCTCGGCTCCTCCGTCGACGGACGTGAGCTCGCGGCACTGGGGCGCGCCGAGATCGTCAACTCCGCGAACCTCACCCCCTTCATCGTGATCGCCCTGTGCTATCTCATCATCACGATCCCGCTGTCGTACCTGTCACGGGTGCTCGAGAAGAAGTACGGTTCCGCAGACTCAGGAGTGAAATGATGACGACCTCAGCAACCGCCTCGGCGCGGGCGACCGGAACACCGCTCATCTCGATCCGCAACCTGCAGAAGAGCTTCGGCTCGAACCAGGTGCTCACCGACATCAGCCTCGACGTCGACAAGGGCGAGGTCGTCTGCGTCATCGGCCCCTCGGGATCGGGGAAGTCGACGATGCTCCGGTGCATCAACACCCTCGAGGACCCGACAGGAGGGTCGATCGTCGTCGACGGGATGGACATGACCGATCTCGACCTCGACATCGATGCCGCTCGCACCCGCATCGGCATGGTCTTCCAGTCCTTCAATCTCTTCGGCCACCTCACCGTGCGGGAGAACCTCACGGTCGCCCAGACCAAGGTCCTGCGCCGGTCGAAGGCCGAGGCCGACAGGATCGCCGAGGAGAATCTCGCGAAGGTCGGACTGTCCGAGAAGATCGATGCCAAGCCCTCGTCCCTGTCCGGTGGCCAGCAGCAGCGTGTGGCGATCGCCCGGGCGCTGAGCATGGACCCCGACGTCATGCTCTTCGACGAGCCCACCTCGGCGCTGGACCCCGAGACCGTCGGCGATGTCCTCCAGGTCATGCGCAACCTCGCCGAGGCGGGGATGACGATGGTCGTGGTCACCCACGAGATGGAGTTCGCCCGGCAGGTCGCCGACCGCGTGGTGTTCATGGATGGCGGGGTCGTCGTCGAGTCCGGGCCCGCCCAGGAGGTCATCGGCGATCCACGGGAGCAGCGGACGAGGGATTTCCTCTCCCGAGTCCTTCACCCCGGGCAGCTGGGATAGCGGCAGGGCCCCTTCGCCCAGCCGACCCGTTATCGTCGAAACCACCCCGTGCCGCGGGTGGTCTCGACGATAAGGGGTCCGCTCGTGCCCTTGCCCGTCTGATGCGCTAGCCGCCCAGCGCTGTCAGAACCGCTTTGATCTGCTTGAATTGTTCAGCGCGGAACAGGTCGGCCCACACCAGATTGAAGACGCGGAACCCGGCGTTGAGCAGTCTCATGTGCCGCTCGTGGTTGGCCGCACTGGCTCGATCCGGACCATCTGCGCTCAGGTAGTATTTGCCGACGCCGTGGAATTCGACGATGACGTCCAGGTCCTCATGCCGGAAATCTTTGCGAGCGATCCACCTGCCAGCGGAGTCACACGTATCGACCTGAGGGACCATTCCGGTGATGCCGAAGCGATAGAATTTCACCGCGCACAAGGACTCCCCCGCCGACTCGTGCCTGGCATCGGCGAGTTCGAACGCCAGGCGCGCATCCCGGCAGCCTCGCCGACCGGCGACGATCTCGGCCGCCAGTTCATCCGCCGAGGCATCGCCCCGTCGGAGTGCCGCCGAGATGATCGGAACCGAGGTCTCCAGCGGGTAGTCGTATGCGATGTCAAGCAGAGTCCGGCGGATCGTCATCACCGGCAGGTCACCGACGACAGTTCGCTCTTCATCGGGAACCTCACGATCGCGGATGATGAGAGTCGGCCTGTCCTTGCTGATTCCACGTCTGATCACCTCGGCGCTCTCCGCCTCAGGAAACGGCGGGTCGAGACCATGGATGATCGCCGCCGATACATGCGAGAAGACCGTCTTCTCCGGGAGTTCACTAGCATGTGCGCGAATCAGGATCTTGAGCGACTCGGTTCGGTCGCGGATGTCGCCGTAGCTCAACGGGTAGGGTGTCTTCGCCGCCCGGTGGATGTCATGAAGCGGACCGTGCGTGTCTTTCTCGCAGGAACGTCGCAGCACGAACTGACCGCGCTTGACCTTCTCCAGGCAGCAGTCCAAGGCACCGACGATGTCCCCGTCGGAGTACCCGAGAACGTGAAGCTCATTCGCACTGAACACTGTCACCACACAACAATTATGCACATCAAACTGCATCTCACACAAGCAAACAGCATGGTCTGGTTGTGGACCGCCCAGCTTCTCGCATCCCTGCCAAACACTGAGCAGACCCTTTTCCGGCGAGACCACTGTGTGCGCCCTCTGTGTCAGGCTGTCTTGTGACAGTTATCTGACAATACTGGTGGGGAGAGAAGTCTGTTATGTCTTTTGAAGTTCCGTCCCGTTCCTCGAGCCGAGGGCATTTCACCACGGCCCAGAAACTCGAGATCCTGGACGAATATGACAAATGTATCGAGATGGGTTCGAAAGCCCAGTTGGCTCGGACTGTCGGGGTCAATCCCAGAACGATTTATCAGTGGTTCGTGGACAGAGAGAATGGTTGCCTGACCTCGCGATCGGATCGGTTGAATGGCAATCCCAGTGACAACAAGCTCAAAGCCGCTGAGAAGAAGCAACTCACACAGCTCCAGGCCGAGAACGAAGCGTTGAAGGCCAAACTGGCCAAGTCTGAAGCTGCGGTCGATATCTTGGGAAAAGCGTCCGCGCTCTTGGAAGCGATGTCCAAGAGCGCGACCGCGACAGACCCGACGCTGCCCGAGGTCGAGGCGACCAGGCCGGACTGGATGAACCCGCCACAGTAAAGGCAATCGGGTTCAGGTTCATCGGCGATCTGATCAGGGCCGGCTGGTCGATCACGGCTGCCTGCGAGTTGATGGGTGTGCATCGTACGAGTTGGTACCGTCACCAGAATCCGGCGGTCCCGGCCGGGGTGCAGGTGCCGCAGAAAGAACGCGACTACCCGAGTCGGATCACCACCGCCGAGGCCGATGCGTTCATGGCGCTGTTGAACTCTGAAGACTATGAGAACCTGTCTGTCACCCAGGCGTATTGGCGGATGCTCGATGCCGGGCAGGTGCCCTTCTCCGCGTCGACGGCTCACCGAGTGGTGGCCGCACACGGGCAGAACGGAGACCGTCGCGCCCAGCGCCGTGGTAACCAGCCCAAACGGCCTAAGCCGGTCCACGCTGCCTGCGCACCGAACCAACTGTGGAGTTGGGACATCACGATGCTGCGCGGTCCCGGCAAGGTCATCTATCGTCTCTATGCCATCATGGACGTTTTCTCTCGCAAGATCGTTGGCCACCGGGTCGAGACTTCCGAGAAATCCGTCCATGCTCAGACCATGATCGATCAGGCTGTGGCAACTAACCAGCAGTGCCCGACCGTGCTACACGCCGATAACGGGGCTCCCATGCGCGCGGCAACGACTGTCCAGTTCGCTCAGTCGCTGGGGATCAAGCTGTCCTTTTCCCGGCCCAGAGTGTCGAATGACAACGCGTTTAGTGAGTCGACGTTCAAGACCATCAAGTACCACTTGGACTTTCCCATCCGGTTCGAATCCATCGATCATGCTCGTGACTACATGGCCGGGTTCATTGCTGACTATAACGCGAACCACCGCCACAGCGGCCTGAATTATTACACTCCCGACGATGTCCATCACGGACGTACCGAGCTTGTCCGGGCCCGTCGCCAAGCCACTCTGGACGCCCGTCACTGCGCGCATCCGGAACGATTCCACACCAGCCCCATAGCCGCTGGCCCACCGACCCACGCCGGCATCAATAGCCCAGAAAACACCGAGCTGTCACAAACAGCTTGAAATATACCGCGCACACAGTGGCCTCGACGCTCCGGCGTTGTCGCGGCAGAGGCCTCTGATGCAGACCCGTTGTTCGCCGCAGCTGGGGGCTCAGCTCTCGACGACCGAGCGGCTGCTGGGATTGGGGGAGCCGCCTCGGCGCAGGAAGATCGCGACGGAGATGACGATGAGCCCGGCCAGGCACAGTCCGACGCCGACCCAGGCCGGCGCCCGGTAGCCCAGGCCCGCGGTGATGACGATGCCGCCGAGCCAGGCGCCGATGGCATTGGCGAGGTTGAACGCCGCGTGGTTCATCGCCGCCGACAGGCTCGGGGCGTCCTGGGATTCGCGGAACAGGCGCATCTGCAGGGCCGTGGTGATCATCGAACCCGAGACGCCGATGAGGAAGAGGGCGATGATCGCGATCGCCGCGATGTGGGTGAAGGCTCCGAACGCGGCCAGGACGAGGGCCGAGAGGATCATGCCGCCGGTGGCCGAGCGCTCGATGGACTTGTCGACCAGGGGACCGGCGATGAGCGAGCCGGCGGTCATGCCCAGTCCGTAGACGGCCAGCACCCAGGGGATGGCGACGGACGGGACCGAGGCGATCTCGGTCATGGTCGGGGTGATGTAGGTGTAGACGGCGAACATGCCGCCGAACCCGACGGACCCGGCCAGGAGGGTGAGGATGATCTGCGCGCGACCGAGCGCCTTGATCTCGCCGCGGGCCGAGGGCACTTCGCCGAGCTTCACCCGGGGCACGCCGACGGCGACCATGATGACGGTGAGCACGCCGAGGGCGGCGACGAGGGCATAGGCGCTGCGCCAGCCGAACATGTTGCCCAGCGCCGCGGCGAAGGGCACGCCGAAGATGTTCGCGATCGTCAGACCCAGCATCACCCGCGACATGGCGCGCCCGCGTCGGCCCACCGGCACGAGCGAGGCGGCGACCACGGCACCGATGCCCAGATAGGCGCCGTGGGGCAGTCCGGAGGCGAACCGGGCGATGTTGAACAGGGCCGCAGTCGGGGCGAGCATCGAGACGAGGTTGCCCAGGGCGAACAGGCCCATGAGGCACAGGAGCAGCAGTTTGCGATCCATGTGCGCCGCGATCGTCGTGATCAGGGGCGCGCCGATGACGACGCCGATGGCGTAGAAGGACACCGCGTGGCCGGCCTGGGGCACGGTGATGCCGAGCTCCTCGGCGATCATCGGCAGCAGACCCATGGTCGCGAATTCGGTCACCCCGATGCCGAAGGCACCGATCGCCAGGGCGAAGACGGCGAATTTGTAGACTCCGCGAGAGACCGGGGCTTCGCTCATAGGACTCCTTCGGAGACGGTGGGAACACGACCGCACCAGCCTATTGCCGATTTCGGCTCGTCGACAGTTGAGATGGCCCAATGTGACGATTCGAACAGGGCCCCGTGCCGGGTAGGGCTCAGGGGGAGCGGGTCACTCCTCCGCCTCGTCCACCTCCGCCAGGGCCTGAGCGGCCACGGAGAACGCGGTGTTCGCGCTCGGCACCGAGCAGTAGATGGCCGATTGGAGGAGCACTTCCTTGATCTCGTCACGGCTCAGCCCGTTGCGCAGGGCCGCCTTGACGTGCATGGCGAGTTCGGCCTCGTGGCCGCCGGCGACCATGGCCGTGAGCGTGATGGCCGAACGCATGCGCCGGTCGAGGCCCGGACGGGTCCAGATCTCACCCCAGGCATAGCGGGTGATGAGGTCCTGGAAGTCGGAGGTGAACTCGTCGACCTTCGCATTCGCCCGGTCGACGTGGGCATCGGACAGGACCTGGCGGCGCACGGACATGCCGGCCTCGCGCACCTCGTCCCGACTGGCCTCACGCGGGCCCGAGGCCGTGGGCAGCGCGACTGCCGGTGCGGACTCGCCGCTGACAGCGCCGCTTCCGCCGGCACCGCCGCCGAGTCCCTTCCCACGGAGGAAGTCGTCCAGCAGCCCGGCGGTCACGGCCGGGGCCTCGGCCGGAACGAGGTGGGCCGCACCCTCGATGACCTCGAGCAGGGCACCGGGGACCTCGCCGGCGATCTCGGCGAGCTTCGTCGCAGGCGTCGGCTGGTCCTCGGATCCGGCGACGGCCAGCAGCGGCAGGGAGATCTCGGGCAGACGACGGCGGACGTCGAACTCGGCCAGCGCGTAGCACAGGGCCGCATAGGAGAACCGGTCGGCGTCCTGCAGCGAGTGCAGCAGTGCCGCCGAAGCCTCGGGTTCACGGTCCATGAAGCCCACACCGAACCACCGCTGGGCCGAGCCGATGATCTGCGTGGGCGTGCCCGATGTCGCCACGGTCTGCGCCCGCTCCTCCCAGGCCGAGGCCTCACCGATCTTCGCCGCCGTGCAGAAGACGGCGACCCGACCGAAGCTCTCGGGGTGATCGAGGGCCAGCTGCAGGGCGATCGCCCCACCGATCGAATCACCGGCGAGGTCGACGGGAGTTCCCGGGGCGGCCGCATCGGGCAGGACCCTGTCGAGGGTGGACAGCACCGCCTCGGCGAGCTCGCGCACCGTCATCCTCGGCGCGACCGTGCTGCCTGCGGGCACGTCGATGGGACCCGACCGGCCGTGTCCGGGAAGATCGATGCCGATGACCGTCGATTCCGGGCTCAGCTGAGCAAGCTCGGTGGCGGTCTGCTGCCACAGGGCACCGACCGAGGTGCCCAGGGAGGGAAGGACGACGAGGACCCGGGCCTCACTGGTCGGGGTCGTCGGTGCGGCGAGAACGGATGCGGTCAGCTCCATGGATGTCACTTTCTCTGTGGGGATCAGTCGAAGGGCGGCAGGTCGATCTCCTGCGGCCCGGACTGGTCGATGGTGGCCAGGATGTTCCGGCGGATGTCCTCGGCCTCGCCGAGGTAGCGTTCGGGGGTGAAGAAGTCCTCGATGCCGTCTTCGTCGCCGACAGCCTCCCGCAGTGCGGCCACGGGGTCGGTGCCGTCGGCGACGATGGCGGCGAGTTCGTCCTTCGACAGTCGGTCGCCGTAGACGATGGCCAGCTTCTCGCTGAAGAGTCCGGGACCGGCGGCGTCGAGGTTCGCGCGCATGGCCTCGGCATCGACCTTGAGACCGGCGATCATCTCATCGAGGATGATCAGCGACGAGATCGCCAGGGTCATCAGTTCGGACAGGGCCGGCCATTCGGCGTGCCAGGCCCCGTCGGAGCGTTCCTCGACCGCCTCGGCGGCGGCCGTGGTCAGGGTCGACAGTGCCCCGGGAACCCGCATTCCGTTGCGGTGGAGCAGCACCGCCGAGGTGGGGTTCGACTTGTGCGGCATCGCCGAGGACCCGCCGGTCGAGGCCAGGGACAGCTCCCCGACCTCGGGGCGGACGCCGACGAGGACGTCGCGGGCGATCGAGGCCCCGACCGTCACGCACTGGGCCAGGTGGGACCCCCAGGTCAGGACCCGGACCCGGTCGGTGTGCCAGGGCACGGGGATCTGCGTCAGCGCCGCATCGGGGCCGACCATCTGCATGTGGAACTCGCGCAGCAGGGAGTCCGTCGACTCCCCGGCGAACCAGCGGATCGCCGCCCGGGTGCCGGCGGCGCCTCCGACCTGCACATAGTCGACGAAGGGGGCCAGGGTCTGGACCTCGATGACCTCGGCGGCCCAGGCCGCGGCCTTGAGCCCGAAGGTCGTCGGCAGCGCCGGCTGGGTCAGCGTGCGGGCCAGGCACAGAGTCTGCGCATGGGCTTCGGACAGCTCGACGAGAGAGGCGCCGATGACCTCGAGGCGGGCCTGCATCTGCCGGACGACCCGGGAGACGAGCAGTCCGATCGCGGTGTCGATGACGTCCTGGCTGGTCAGCCCCCGGTGCAGGCAGCGTGAGGCCTCCGGGCTCAGCCGGGTGCGGACGAGGCCGAGGAACGGGATGACGGGGTTGCCTCCCGCCTCGGCGCTCTCTCCCAGGGCCTGGAGTTCGGCGTGATCGGCCGTCAGCGACCTGATGGTCGCATCGATGGCCGCGGCGACCTCGGTGCGCACCTCCGACGACACCAGCCCCACCCGTGCCTGGGCGATGATCCAGGCCGTCTCGACCTGGCCGATCGCGGTGATGAGCGCGTCGTCATCGATGGCTTCGGCGCCGCGCAGATCGCCGGGGGCGAAGAGGAGGCGGGTGTGGGCGGTGTCGGTCATTGGTGTCAGTCCTCGTGGCCGGGGAAACGGAGGAAGGGTGTTTCCTCCTCACCCTGCAACCGTATGTCGAAACGCAGCGATCCGTCAGCCCCTCGGGTCGCGATCAGGCGATTCCTCTCCGACGGCGAGAGGGAGGACAGCAGCGGATCGGCGGCCAGGCCCTCCGTGTCCTCGGGCAGGTAGATCCGGGTGAAGAGGCGGTTGAGCAGGCCCCGGGCGAAGATCACGACGCTGATGAAGGCCGCCTTGCCCGCCTCGGTGGGGCCGGGGTCGACGGTGGAGAAGCTGTACTCGCCCTCGGGGTCGACCGCGGCGCGCCCGAAACCGGTGAAGGTGAAGCCGTTGCGGCGCAGCGATCCCGTTTCCCGGGCCACGGTGCCGTTCTCATCCGGCTGCCAGATCTCGAGGATGGCATCGGGGACCGGATCGCCGGCCCCGTCGAAGACGGTTCCGGTCAGCTGGACGGCGCGAGCCGAACCGGGTGGGACGAGCTCATTGTCATGGTCATAGGGCAGGGCGTAGCCGTAGAACGGTCCGACGGTCTGTCCGGGCGTCGGCGTCAGATCCGGGGTCGCGGTGAGATCAGTCATCGTCCTCTTCTTCCATCCAGGTCCGGTTGGCTCCGGTGAGCACGATGTCCCAGTTGTAGCCCATGAGGAACTCGTGCTCGGTGATGCTGTGGTCATAGGTCGCGACGAGGCGGTCGCGCGTCTTCTGATCGGTGATCGACTGGTAGATCGGGTCGAGCGCGAACAGCGGGTCACCCGGGAAGTACATCTGGGTGATCATGCGCTGGGTGAACTCGGATCCGAAGAGCGAGAAGTGGATATGGGCCGGCCGCCATGCATTGTGGTGGTTCTTCCACGGGTACGGGCCCGGCTTGATCGTGGTGAATGAGTACGAGCCGTCATCGCCGGTCAGGGTGCGTCCGACACCGGTGAAATTCGGGTCGATCGGGGCCGGGTGCTGGTCGCGCTTGTGGATGTAGCGGCCGGCGGAGTTCGCCTGCCAGATCTCGACGAGCTGGTTGCGCACCGGCCGGCCCTGGCCGTCGAGGACCCGCCCGGTGACGCGGATGCGCTCGCCGATGGGTTCGCCGTCGGCCTGGATGGTCAGGTCCGATTCGAGGGTGCCGATGTCACGGTGTCCGAAGGCCGGGGAGAAGAGCTCGATGGTCTCGGGATCGGCGTGGCGAGGGTCCTTCGTCGGGTGCCGCAGGATCGAGGACCGGTAGGGCCGGTAGTCCAGCCGCGGCTGGGTCTCCGGCTTCTTCCCGCCTTCCACGTCCTTTCTGTAGGCGGATTCGATGTCTGCGATCTCCTTCGACAGCGTCGCCTGGGACTCAGCGGCGTCATCGGGGCCTTTGGCGGTGTCCGAGGTCTGCTGTGGACTCATCGTCGAACCTTTCTTCGTCGGTTGGAATCACTGTGGGGAGCGAATGGGGTCAGCCGTTGGGCCATCCGGTGTAGCACTCGGCCAGGTAGCGTCGACCGTGCTCGGAATCGAGGATGGAATGGAGCTCGCCGAGGCTGCGCTTCGTCTCGAACGCATCCTGACCGGGGTCGGCGTGGAGCATCCGGGTCATCTGGTAGGAGAAGTTCTGGGCCTTCCACACACGTTTGGTTGCGGTCTGCGAATACCCGGCCAGAGCCTCGGTGTCGGAGTCCCTGAGCGCGCTGATCAGGGCCGGGGCGAGCACGGAGACGTCGGCGAAGGCGAGGTTGAGGCCCTTGGCCCCGGTGGGCGGGACCGTGTGGGCGCTGTCGCCGGCGAGGAACAGCGAACCGTGCTGCATCGGCTCGGTCACGGCCGAACGGAACGGCAGCACCGTCTTGTCGGTGATCGTCCCGGTCCTGAGTTCGAAGCCGTCGGGGCCGGCGACCCGGGATTGGAGTTCGGTCCAGATCCGATCATCGGACCAGTCGGTCACATCGGTGTCCGGGGAGGTCTGGAAGTACATGCGCTGGACGGTGTCGCTGCGCTGGGAGATGAGCGCGAATCCGCGTTCGGAGCGAGAGTAGATGAGCACCTCGTGGCTGGGCGGGGCCTCGCAGAGGATGCCGAACCACGCGAAGGGGTACTCGTGGAAGTACCGCTGCCGGGTGGTCTCGGGGATCATCGCCCGGCAGGGTCCGCGGGAGCCGTCGGAGCCGACGACGTACCGGGCGCTGATGCGAAGCTCCTCGCCGTCGACGGTGGTGGCCGCCACCCAGGGCCGTTCGCTTTCGATATCGCCGAGGCGGGTGTCGGACACCGAGTAGTGGATCGGCTGCCCGGTGCGCTCGCGGGCGGCGGCGAGGTCGACGAAGATCTCGTTCTGAGGGTAGAGCCAGACGGATTCGCCGACGAGTTCGGGGAAGTCGAAGGGGTGGGAGGTCCCGTCGACGCGGATGTTGATCCCGTCATGACGGTGGCCTGCGGTGTGGACGCGGGATTCGACCCCTGCGGCCTCGAGCATGCGCACCGATCCCGCTTCGAGGATCCCCGCACGGTGGGTGTGGGCGATGTCGTCGCGGCTGCGGTTGTCGATGACGACCGAGTCGATGCCCGCATTGTGCAGCAGGTGAGCGAGCATGAGTCCCGCGGGGCCCGCACCGACGATCGCGACGTCTGTCTGAAGTTCTGGCACTCCGGCCTCCTTGCCTGTTTAGTCCTCCTCAGTGTGCGCCCAGTCACGCGGGCGAGGCGATCTCGTTCTCAATGAATGGGAGGCAGGCGGGCACGGCAGAGGCGCCGACGGAATCCGTCGGCGCCTTCCATATGCCGGATCCGGCCGACTCAGTCGGCCGTCTCAGCTCACGGAGCCGGGTTGATCACCCGTCCCCAGGTGGACTTGTTGCCCCAGATGTTCTGGCGCAGGCCCTCGAGCTGGAGGATCTGCGAGTGGTCGACGAACAGGTTGCATTCGTTTCCGTAGTTCTTGATGTACCACTCGAAGACGGGCCCGTCGGCGGCTTCGAACATGACGTTCTCCAGGCCGAGACCGTTGATGATCGAGGCGGCGGCCGCCGTGTTCCATTCATCGACGTTCTCCGTGATGCCCTCGGACTCGATCATGATGATCGAGGCTCCGGCATTCAGCGCCCGCTGGCCGCGATCGACGAGGTCGCCGATGTCCTTCGCGGACTCGGCCGCCAGTTCGGCCTCTCCGGAGTCTCCGCCGGAGCCGATCTGGATGCCGAGTTCGGGCTTGGCCTTGAGACCGGCCTTGACGACCTTCTCGACGAGGCGCTCGAGACCCGAGGTCGGCAGCATGATGAAGCCGGTCGAGATCTCGATGACGTCGAACCCGACCTCTTTGGCCTCCTTGAGGTACTGATCGACCGCGTCATCGCCGTAGCGCAGGACCGTTTCGATCCATCCGCCCGAGGACACGTACGCGCCGTTGTCATGGGCGATGTCGCTGAAGGCCTTCACCTGTTCGGCCGGGACGAGCGAGAACGAGCCACCCGCCCATTTGATGCCGTCGACCCACTGCCCGGCGACGTCGAAGACGTCCTGCAGGTGCCGGGTGCCGAAGGTCGAATAGTAGGGGGCGCGGATCTCGGTCATCCCGAGGGTGCGGGGCTTGGCCGGCCGGTGGGCACGGGGAACGAAGTTCATGGACACATCGAAATCGATGGCGTTCGACATGGTATTTCCTTTCTTCGATGCCGGCTGACTGCCGGCGGGGTGCCGGGTTTCTCCGGCTGGGTGACGCAGCCTCAGCTGCGAGTCTGGGGGACGCGGGCGAGGACCTCGGTGAGTTCGCGGACCCGATGGTGCTCGAGATCGTGGACGAGCTCGGCGATCTCATCGCGCAGCTCCGCCTCGGCGAAGGGGGAGGTCAGCGCGTCGAACTTCCGCCTGGCACCGGCCCAATCGAGGGGATTGGTGACGAACCCCTCGTAGTCTTCGGTGCTCGCATGGAACCGCGTGCCGTCGTCGAGGGTGACGACGAGATCGGCGCACATGTGGTCGGGGAAGCGATCGCTGAACTCGTCCGACGGTGTGATCGTCACCTTGTGCATGAGGTCCTGCACGTCCTCTGCGGTGATCCGATCGGGGTCGTACTGCTCGGGATTGAGCTGCCCGTCGAGGAGGACGACGGCAACCATCCACGGCAGCGAGTGGTCGGCCTCCTCCTTGGTCCGGATTGTGCGCTTATCGCCCTCTTCGCCGCCGCCGATGATCGAATAGGCGACGTCGAAGGTTCTCAGTTCCACGCCGGCGATGGCATCGGCGCGGAAGCCGTCCTGGCCCCTGATCTCCTGGGCGGCGTCGAGGGCGGACTGGGAGTGGATCTCGGCATTGTGCTTCTTGATGATCGTGTCGGTGACTTTCTCGAGGTCCTCGGCCGACCAGTCGAGCTCGAAGTCCCCGGCCAGAGCCTTGAAGCCCTTGTTGCCTTCGAAGACCTCGGCCGGGCCGGTGATGCCGTGGGCGGCCAGCAGTGCCGCGAAGACGCCTTCCTTCGACACGTGCGGATAGGCCAGCCCCTTCCAGTGGCTGAGGTCACCGGTGCGCGTGACGCGCAGGGCGACGTTCGCGGTCCCGGCCATGGCGGCGGCGTTCGCGATCTGCTCGGGACCCAACCCCAGGGCCTTCGCCGAGGCGGCCCCGGCTGCGAAGGCCCCCTGCGTCGTGTGGTCGAAGCCGAGGTCCCTGACGGGAGCGACATCGGACAGGCGCGCGTGGATCTGGTAGGCCACGGCGAAGGCCGTGAGGAAGTCGGCCCCCGAGGCATCGGCCCGCTCGGCCGCGGCGAGGACCGCGCCCATGTTGTCCGAGGGATGATTCGTCTCGCCCTTGGCCAGGTAGGCATCCATGAAGTCGAGATACCGGCTCAGGGCCGAGTTGAAGAACGCCGCGTGATCGGGGCTGGCCTGGCCGCCGCCGATGAGGGTGGCTCCGCCTCCGGCATCGAGGCCCTCGATCAGTGCCCGAATCTCCTTGAGCGGCTGTGCGTCGAGAGCTCCGATGGCGACGCCGATCGTGTCGAGGACGCGGATCTTGAGCTGCTCGAGCGCGGTGTCGCTGAGCATGTCCAGCGAGGCCTGATCGACGAACTGTGCGAGTGACTGCACCTCTGTCAGTGCGGGATTCCTAGTCATCCTGACCCCTCCTCATTAGGTAAGGTATACCTAAATTATGTCCCCGGACTATCTTGACGTCAAGATACTTTTGAGGAGATGTGCATCACATCGCGCCACGGCGACCCACTGCGCTGTCGCGTATGACCGGATGTGACGGGCCGGCGTTGACTCGATGTTGATTGTTGAGCAAAATGGACTGCTGTTGCTCGTCTTGCACTCCCATCATCCAAAGGAAGCAGCTCAATGATCATCACTGGCCTCGTCGTCGGATTGGTTCTCGGATTCGTGTTCCAGCGCGGTCGATTCTGCGTCACCGGAGCGTTCCGCGACCTCACGCTGACGGGGAACACGCGCTGGTTCTCCGCCCTCATCGTCCTCATCGCCGTCCACTCGATCGGTCTGTTCCTGCTCAACAACACCGGAGTCATCACTCTCGAGGCGGAACCGTTCCCGTGGCTGGCCGCGATCGTCGGCGGGCTGATCTTCGGCGCCGCGATGGTCCTGGCCGGAGGCTGCGCCACCGGCACCTACTACCGGGCCGGCGAAGGACTCGTGGGCAGCTGGCTCGCGCTGATCTTCTACGCCCTCTTCTCGGCGTTCATGAAGCTGGGCCCGGCCGCCGGCTTCACCGAGGGCATCCGCTCGATCACTCTGGACAACGGCAGTCTGCAGGCGAGCACGGGGCTGAGTCCGTGGGTCTTCGTCGTCCTCATCTCGGCCATCGCCGTCTGGCTGACAGTCCACCACGCGCGCAAGCTCAAGACCCCGATGGCCGCGCTGCCGCCCCGGAAGCGCGGACTGGCCCATCTGCTCACGGAGAAGCGCTGGAATCCCTTCGCCACGGCCGTGGTCATCGGCATCATCGCCACGATCGCCTGGCCCCTGTCGGCGGCCACGGGGCGCAACTCCGGGCTGGGCATCACCACCCCCTCGGCGAACCTCACCGGATACCTGGCCACCGGCGACACCGAGCTCATCGACTGGGGCGTCATGCTCGTCCTCGGCATCCTCATCGGCTCGTTCATCGCGGCCAAGGCCTCCGGGGAGTTCCGGATCCGCGTGCCCGATCAGGCCACGATCATCAAATCGATCTTCGGCGGCATCGGCATGGGCGTCGGCGCGGCCATCGCCGGCGGTTGCACCGTCGGCAATGCCATGGTCTCGACCGCCCAGTTCGAATACCAGGGCTGGGTCTCGATGGTCTTCATGATCGCCGGCGCCGGAATCGCCGCCAAGGCCACCATCAAACCCACGACGTCGCAGGCGGCAGTGCCCGCGGCAGAAAGCAGGACAGTATGAAACAGGTACTCGAAACCGACGGCCAGGTCTGCCCCTTCCCCCTCGTCGAGGCCAAGGAGGCCATGACCGGCCTGACCGACGGCGATGAACTCGTCATCAACTTCGACTGCACTCAGGCCACCGAGGCGATCCCGCAGTGGGCCGCCGAGAACGGCTATCCGGTCACCCACTTCGATCGGGTCACCGACGCGAGTTGGACGATCACGGTCCAGAAGGCCTGACTCACAGCCGCACGATCGTCTCCGCGCCATTCGCCACGGTCAGCCGCATGATCGTGTTCTGCTCGATCAGGCTCCAGCCTCTGTGCTCGAGTCCCGAGGAGGACACGATCGTGGCACCGTTGGCGAAGCGCTGCCAGCTCATCCGGTAGTAGTGATCATGATGGTCCGGCGGCAGCGGGCCCTGCAGATAGGGCACCTCGGTGCCGGCCGTGGCGTGGACGACGATCATCTCCTCGGGAGTGAGCACGAGGAGGTTGATGCCCGGGTGGTCGAAGTCCGCCCGCAGCATCCTCACCGTGCCGGTGACCGCGTCGAGCAGAGGCTCGCCATGGCGGGCCCGGCGCAGAACGAGCGCGAAGACGATCGCCGAATCGGTCGTGCCGCCGATCTGATCGGCCTCCGCGGCACTGACGAACTCGCGCAGCCGCTGGACCGGACGCACCGAGCCGTTGTGCGCCAGCGCGATGCCTTCGGCGAGGAACGGGTGCGTGTTCTCCTCACGGTCATTCAGCCCCGTCGTGGCCATCCGCAGATGGCAGATCCGCGCTTCTGTTCTCTGGGCATCCAGTGCCCGGGTCAGCCGCGGATCGTCGGCACCCTCGCCGGGCGTGCGGAACCGGGTGACCTCCTCGGCGCCGGGATCGATCCACGCCGTGCCCCAACCGTCATCGTGGACGCTGCCCATCGCCTGCCACTGACGGCAGTCATCGACACCGATGAGATCCGCGGCCGTGGTCGGGGTGGGAGAGATGAAACCGAGCAGTCTGCACATGTCCGTCTGCCTCCTTCGCGCTGCCTCCAGGCTACGCCCGGTGTGCAACGCCGCGGAGTCTGTTTAGACTCGAGACATGAAGATCACGGTTCTCGAAGGCGATATCACCGAGGTTTCCGTCGACGCCATCGTCAATGCCGCCAATTCGTCTCTGCTCGGAGGCGGCGGGGTCGACGGGGCCATCCACCGCGCGGCCGGTCCCGCACTGCTCGAGGCCTGTCGCGAGGTCAGGCAGACGACTCATGTGCGGGGCCTGCCGCCGGGCCAGGCCTTGGCCACGACCGCCGGCGACCTCGACGCCACGTGGGTCATCCACACGGTCGGTCCGAACCGGCACGCGGGAGAGGCCGATCCGGAGCTCCTCGAATCCTGCTTCGAATCGAGCCTCAACCTCGCCGAGGAGGTCGGAGCCACCTCGATCGCGTTCCCCGCCATCGGTGGGGGAGTCTACGGCTGGTCGGCCAGGGACGTCGCCGAGGCGGCCCACAGCGTCATCGTCGAAGGACGCGGGCGCGGACGCTGGGAATCGATCGCGGAGGTCCAGTTCGTCCTCTTCAGCGAGCAGATGACCAGCGTGTTCTGCCAGGTCTTCGACCACGATCAGTGGTGAGTGAGGTCGCCTTGACGGCCCGTAGCACCGTCCCAAGGTCTCTGATCACACGGTGAATCACTGCCGACGACATCGTCGCGCACCCGGAGTGACGGACTCAGGTGGCCGAGCGACGGATGCTCCTTAAGAGCTTGGCCGTCACGGCCGCGATGGCACAGCCTGCGGCGATGAGCAGCGGCACCCCGGAGACGATCGACTCGACGACGAGTTCGGGGCCGGTCTGCAGGAGCGGACCGACGACCTTGACGAAGAGGAAACCGAGGATTGCGATGAAGAGGAAGAATGCCGCTCTCTTGCCGAGGCGGACCGGCAGGCTCTTCGGGTAGTCAGGGACTCTGGTAGTGCTCATCGTCGATCACCTTCGGCATCGTCAACGGTCCAAGCCGTTTGGACTCTGCTTCGAGGCTACTCCTCGAGGCAGAGTGTGCTCTGGGCGTTGGAAGGACGTTCGATGTGAGACGGCACCGGTCAGCGAGCGGACGAACCGCCCGGACGCACCAGACCGGTTTCGTAGGCGAGGACGACGAGGGCGGAGCGATCGCGAGCGTCGAGGCGGGTGAGCAGTCGGCTGACATAGGTGCGTGCCGTGGCCGGGCTGAGGAACAGCTCGGCGGCGATCTCGGCATTGGTCAGGCCCCGGCCGATGCAGCTGAGCACTTCGACCTCCCTTTCGCTCAGCCCCTCGAGCACGCCGGCGTCGAGGTCGGCAGTGCGGCCGTCGGCCACGGCGCGCATCACCGCGGCGGTGATCGACGGTGCGAGCAGGGCGTCGCCGGCGGCGACCGTGCGGATCGCTGTGCGCAGATCGACGGGGGAGACGTCCTTGAGCAGGTAGCCGGCGGCCCCGGCCCGGATCGCCGAATAGACGTTCTCGTCCTCGTCGAAGGTCGTGAGCACGAGGACTCGCACCCCGTCAAGAGCGGGATCGGTCACGATCGCCCGCGTCGCCTCGATGCCGTCCATGACGGGCATGCGGATGTCCATGAGCACGACATCGGGGCGCAGCTGGCGCACATGGGACAGACCGGCTCGGCCATCGGCGGCCTCGGCGATGACGGTGATGTCCTCATCGCGCTCGGCCAAGGGCCGCAGGCCGGCTCGGACCAGTTCCTGGTCGTCGACGATGATGATGCGAATCGGTGCGTTCGGGCTCATGTGCTCTCCCCTCCATCAGCGGGCGAACCCGCGGGCAGCCGGGCGCGGACGGCGAATCCGCGCTCGCCGGGACCGGCCGCGAAGTCGCCGCCCAGAAAGTCCACGCGCTCGCGCATTCCCCGGATCCCCGCCCCTTCCGCCGGGTCGTGGGCGAGCCCGGTGCCGTCATCGGCGATGTCGAGGACGAGCCCGGTCTCGTCGAGGCCGATGGCGATGGCCACATGCCTCGCCGTCGAGTGGCGGAGCACATTGGTCATCGACTCCTGCACGATTCGGAACGCCACGGCATCGACATCACGTGGCAGCCGGGCCGCATCGACGTCGACCTCCGCGCTCACCTCGAGACCCGCCGCTCGGGCGGACTCGGTCACCCGTTCGAGCGAGGCCAGACCCAGCACCGCAGCGGGAGCCGGTGTGTCCGGCGATTCGTCGCGGAGGACCTTGACCGTGCCCCGCAGCTCACGCAGCGCCTCCGAGGTGGCTGTGCGCACCCGTTCGAGGGCGGCCGCCGCCTCCTCCGGGTCGCGTGCCTCGGCGGCCACCGAGGTGTGCAGCGCCGCCACGGACAGGGTGTGACCGATCGTGTCGTGGAGGTCGCGGGCGATCCGCATCCGCTGGGACTGCATGCGTGAGGCCGCGGCTCGGGCCTGTTCCGCGGCGGTGAGCGCGGCGATGTGAGCGGCCTGGGCGCGCGTATGCCGGACCAGTCGGACCACGGATCCGAGCGCGATCGCCGCGGCGGCCAGGGCCAGTTCGGTGATGAATCCGTAGCCGGTGAGGTGGGCGCGGGGGTCGAGGTCGTCGAAGCGGAAGAAGGAGGACACGGCCACGAGGACGGCGGCGCCGACGACGGCCCAGGAGGTGCGACGCAGCTCGGCGGTCGAGTAGAGGGCGCCGACGGCCGGCAGCACCATGCCGATCGGCGGCAGGTCGAGGGCGTAATAGGCGAAGATGCCGAGGACGGTGACCGTGAGCACGATGATGGGCAGGTGCCGGCGCAGAAGCATCAGCGCCCCGAATCCGGCGGCCCAGACGAGGCCGGGAAACGGTGAGGTCTGCGACGAGTCCGCGGCGATGACCAAGGCGATGACCAGTGTCATCGCCACCGCCAGGGAAACGTCGACGAGTCGGGAGTCGAGCTGCTCACGCGTGCGCGCCGCCCCGCCCGTCTCTCCTGCATCGTCGATGGTCATGGGTCCAGAATACGGAGCTTCGAACACCGGCGCAGTCGTTCGGAGTCGATCGGGCGGTCGCCTGCAGGCGACTGCGACCGCGTCACGGGGCGAAGGCAGCTGACGATTCGGGGTCGATGTGCCGCAGCCGGGGGAGCAGGAGGGTTGAGGGTATGAATGACAAAACCCGAACACGAGACCCTCTGTCCTGGCCGCTCATCGTCGGTCTGTCCTCTCTGGTCCTGCTGTGGCCGCTGACCGGGCTGTGGCCGGTCCTCGGGGAGGGGCCGGCCCGGGCGCTCGTCCTCATCGGAATCACCGGCGCGGTGTGGATCGGAACCGTCGGCTTCGCCGGTGTCGGCCGACCCGTGCTCACCCTGGCCATCTGCGGCGCGGCACACGGGTTCATCACTCTCGCCCTCGGCGGCCTGCTTGCGGGCACCGGAGCGATCGGTGCCGGTCCGGCCATGCTCATGGCGTTCATTCCCAGCCTGGCGATGGGTGCGGGAGTCGGTGCCCTGGCCGGTCTGGCCGCCGCTGGCATCCAGGCGCTGCTCGGTCGGCGGGAGGAACGATGAGACTGCGCAGACCCGCGGCGGTCGCGGCCGTCTCGCTGTTCGTCGCGGCCGGTCTGGCTGCATGCGGGATCTCGACGACCTCGGTGACGGAACCTGAGTTCACGAACGAACTGGCCATCCCACCGCTTGCCGACTCGCACGTTGAGGACGGAGTCCGCACTTTCGACCTCAGCGCGCAGGAGGGCACGAGCGAGTTCGCCGGGCAGGACGGACCCACCCGCACCTGGGGGTTCAACGGCGATTTCCTCGGACCGACGCTGCGGGCCGATCGCGGTGAGGAGATCGCCGTCGACGTCGAGAACGCGCTGCCGGAGGCCACGAGCGTGCACTGGCACGGAATGCATCTGCCGGCGGACATGGACGGCGGACCGCACCAGATGATCGACCCCGGGCAGACGTGGACACCGCACTGGCAGATCGATCAGGCCGCCTCGACGCTGTGGTACCACCCGCACCCGCACGGACAGACCGAGGACCATGTGTACAGGGGGCTGGCCGGAATGTTCATCGTCGATGACGATGCGAGCAGGAAGGCCGAACTGCCGCATGAGTACGGCGTCGACGACCTGCCGCTCATCGTCCAGGACAAGTCCTTCGACGGAGACGGTGAGCTCGAGCTCACCCACGACGGGGCCGAACCCGGGATGCTCGGTGACACCGTCATGGTCAACGGCACCATCGGAGGAGTGCAGAAAGTCACGACCGAGAAGGTCCGCCTGCGCCTGCTCAACGGGTCGACGGCTCGCACCTATGCCTTCGAGTTCCCCGACCGGCCGATGACGCTGACCGCCGGCGACGGAGGCCTCCTCGACGAACCCGCCCAGGTGGACCGGCTTCGGCTGGCGCCGGGGGAGCGCGCCGAGGTGGTCGTGGACTTCTCCCCGGGCGAGACCGTGCGGATGCGTTCGGCCGAGGTCGACCTCGGCGGGGTTGCGGTTCCGTCGACGATGGGAGGATCCGATTCCTTCGATGTCCTCGAATTCCGTGCCGCCGATGACTTGGCGGCCTCGCCCGAACCCGCGTGGTCGCCGTCGCGGCAGGCCGAAGAGGATGCGATGGACGAGGCCGATGCGGTCAGGACCAGGAAGTTCGAGCTCTCAGAGCGGGAGATCAACGGCGAGAGGATGGACATGAGCCGCATCGACGAGGTCGTCCACGTCGGCGACACCGAGGTGTGGGAGGTCCGCAGCTCACAGCCGATTCCCCACAGCTTCCATGTCCACGATGTCCAGTTCGAGGTGCTTGATGTTGACGGTCAGGCCCCGCCGGTGCCGATGAGCGGGCGCAAGGACACGATCTACCTCGAGCCGAACCGCGTCTACCGACTCCTCATGCGCTTCGAGGACTACACCGACCCGCACCTGCCGTATATGTACCACTGCCATATGCTCCTGCACGAGGACGAGGGGATGATGGGTCAGTTCGTCGTCATCGACCCCGGTCAGGAGGACGAGGTCGGGGTGGCGGCCGGGCACGAGCACTGAGGCCGAGTCAGGCGAGCCCTGCCGCGAATCCTGTGACGTAGGCATTGATGAGATCGCCGGCCATCGCCGTGCGCATCTGTCTGATCAGCAGCGGCCGCTGGATCGGATCGCCGAGGATGTCGAGCACCTTCTGACCGTCATGACGGGTGAAAGGTCGGGCGGCGAGCCGTGCGTAGTAGTAGCTTGCAGCCGCGAAGATATCGGCACCTGTTGCCTCGAGCGCTTCGTCGTCGTTCCACACCGCGTCGTCGAAGGGGGATTCGGACATCGCAGTGAGGATGGTGGCAAGATCCAGCGCGTCCTTGGGGTTGTCGGCGTGGCGCTCTCTCCAGGCGAGGATCTTCAGCGCGGTCAGCGCTGCCGGCGACGCGACCTGCACCTCGGTTCCGTGCGGAAACCGCACCGTCACCGACGTCGAATGGGCCTCGGAGATTCCCGTGGCGTCGAAGACGCTGCCGTCGGAGAAGTTCACCGACCGATCGGCCTCATTGCCTCCGAAGGCAATGACGTCGACCTCGACGCCGTGCACGATGAACTTATGCGGTGCTCTGCCTCTGCGGTCAAGCACCTGCGTGAGCGCGCGGAAATCCTCGTCGCCGCGGACCGCGACAGCGATATCGATGTCCTTCGTGGCGCGGGTGGGTTCGCTCCGCTGGCGGGAGTGGATGACGAGGTCTCGTGCGGCCGCGCCGATGACGAGGAATTCGACCTCCGCTGTCCGGCAGAGCGCCGTCAGATCTCGGAGGACGTCTTCAGGCACCGGAACATCCATGCGACCTGTGAGGTCGATCATCGGTCGTTTCCATGGAACTCGGCACTGATCTCGTCGGTTCGAGGATCGTCTTCGAGCAGCAGATCGGCGCGGATGAGGAGGCGAGGGACGGTCTGACTCTCTGTCGGCACCGGTGGGATCCGCCACAGCGCCGGTCGGAGTCGGATCATGCCGTTCTCGTCTCTGCGGAGTCGCCCGTGTCGAATCAGTTCCCTTCGTGTGCGATCGTCTCCGTCGACGTGGATGAGCACTGAAGCCGGCCGGATCGACGCTCCGAGCCGTGCGGCAGCGACTTCCGAGCTGAACAGCGCGCCCTCTGGAAGAGGGATATTGAGGAGACCTTCGGGAATGGTCCAGACGTCGCTGGTAAAGCGCTCTTCCGGCCAGGCGGCGGGCTGCTGTGCCGAATACGCCGAGATCCATTCACGTTCGAGGACGTCTGGTCGAGTGAGGTCATTGCGTCGTCCCTCCAGGAATGGCGGAGTGCGCTCTCGAAGGGCGCGGAAGACTCGATTGACCGTGCCGAGCGAGACCCCCGAACTCTCCGCGGTCGCACGCTGGGTGGGAATGGTGCCGTGGAGGTCATGGGCAGCCAAGAGCGCGAAGGTCACCGGCAGACCCGCGCGGGTGAATGGGGCAGTTGTCGCGGGGGTCGGGGCCGACCCTGGTTTGCTTTGGCCCGCGATCTCGACAATCAGGCCTTCTCCGCGGAGGGAGGCGTTGCCCGCAGAATCCAGGTATCCTCCCCAGCCGCGGTCCGCGAGCTGTTGAGCACGGACCTGTGACACACGATCGGTGATGAGGATCGTCTGCTCGTCGTGGGGGAGCAGTGCGATGTCGGCTGCGCTCGCCGAAGCGTGGGCAATGGCGGGGAACTCGTGTGTGCTGTGGCCGTCGTCGACGATCAGCGTGCCGGAGGCGGCTCGGCCGAGATCGCTCGTCAGGGCCGACCAGTCTGCGCGCAACCCCACCCCCGCGAGTGCGTCGAGGGCGCGGGTGATGAACGCCGGGATGCGACCAGTCCAGTGTTCAATGATCGACATACGTTCAGGATACTTGAACACTGCGGAAAGTTGAACACGGGGTTGGTGGCAGTCGGCTCAGTGCCTCACACCGCTGTGTAGCTGCCGTCGATGAGGTAGTAGGCGCCGGTGACGAACGAGGCGTCATCGGAAAGCAGGAACGTCACGACCTTCGCGACTTCGTCGGCGGTGCCCAGGCGGCCGAGCGGGTGCTTGGCCTTGAGCCCGTCCAGCCAGAACGACGAAATGGCGGAGAACATTCCTCTGTCTGCGGGCCTGCTCGATCACACCAACCATTGATCGGACGTCGCAACGGTGGTTAACTGGTTGCATTATGCAATCACCGGCGAGAGGCGCCGCAGCTCAAGGGGGAGTGATGGGAAAAGTGGCATGGGGCTTCACCGCCTCGATCGACGGGTTCATCGCCGGGCCGGGCCATGACATGTCATGGCTTTCGGCCTCCGAGCCGAATGCCGAGGGCACCACCGAGGGCATGGCTGCGAAGGTCGCCGTCATCATCTCCGGCCGCCGCGGCTACGACGCGGCCAGGGCGCAGGCCGATGAACGCGACGAGATGACCTCCGAAGCGTACGGCGGTGCGTGGTCGGGGACGGAATTCGTCCTCACTCATCGTCCCGAGGAGCTGGCGGGAGATGCCTCGGTGACCGCGATGAACTGCACCATCACCGAGGCGGTCGAGACGGCACAGCAGATCGCCGGGGACCGCGATATCCAGATCATCAGCGCCGATATCGCCCGGCAGGCGCTCGAAGTCGACCTCATCGACGAACTCCAGGTCTATGTGGCTCCGGTCTTCCTCGGCGACGGGACGCGGATCTTCGACGTGCCCGGCGGGCGCCGGGTCGACTGGGAGCTCGAGACGATCGATGCGGCGAACGCGCGCAGCTTCGGTCGCACCTACCGCCCGAAAAGGTCTAGCCCTCCCGCCGGCTGAGGTCCCACAGGATCCGCATCGCTTCGTCGTCGAAGTCCTCGCCGGTGTCGACGGTCGGGGCCCCGTCGTGGACCTCGGAGTGCAGCTGCTCCATCCGTCGGTCGAGCTGGTCGGAGGCGTCGGCCGCCTCGGTGAGTTCGTCGATCAGCCGGTTGGGGACGTCGCCGTTGAACTTGTAGTGGATCTTGTGCTCCAGGCTGGCCCAGAAGTCCATGGCGATCGTGCGGATCTGGACTTCGCAGATGACCGGCACCGGTCCGCCGTGGAGGAACACGGGCACCTCGAGGATCGCGTGCAGGCTGCGATAGCCGTTCGGCTTCGGGTGGGCGATGTAGTCCTTGATCTCGACGACCCGGATGTCGTCCTGCGCGGTGAGCAGTTCGAGCACATGATAGGTGTCGGCGATGAAGCTGCAGGTGATGCGGATGCCTGCGATGTCCGTGATCTCCTTGGCGATGACATCGATCTCCAGCGGCAGACCGCGGCGGTGGATCTTCGCCAGCAGACTGCGCGGAGACTTCACCCGCGAGGAGATGTGCTCGATCGGGTTGTAGCTGTGCGCGTGGACGGACTCCTCGCGCAGGATCGAGATCTTCGTGAGCATCTCATCGACGACGAAGCGATGCTGCATGATCAGTCGGGAGAAGTCCATGCGCAGGGTGCGCAGGCTGTCGAGCTGTTCCGACGTCATCGCCGATTCCCCGGTTCTCATGATCCTCCCGCTGTCTGGATTCCTTCCGCAGTCTATCGGCCGCCCGGGCGCCACGCGCTCGCGGCAGGTCAGCCGAGCGCCCCGCCGTCGACAGCCAGGTCCTGGGTGATCCTCGCCGAGGCGGTCCTCAGGGCCCGCATGATCGCGGGCACGCCCTTCCTGTGCTCGGAGTCGATGACGACGCCGAGACCGGCGATCGCCATCCCGCCTCCGTCGAAGACGGGGACCGTGATGCCGGTCGTGCCTTCGTCGATGTGGCCTGACAGCTCGGCGAAATGATGGGACCGGATCGTCGAGAACATCTTTCTCAGCTCGGCCGGATCCGTCGTCGTCTTCTCCGTGATCGCCGCCAGCGGCCCCCGCAGATAGGCCTCGCGCACATGCTTGGGCGCATAGGCCAGCAGCACGAGCCCGCACGATGACGCATGCGCAGGCAGCCGCCCGGCCGTCTTCGAGCGGTGGACGACCGCGTTCGGTGCCGACATCCGCTCGATGATGAGCACCTCGCGCTCGCGGAGGATCCCCAGCTGGGTGTTCTCGCCGACGAATTCATGGACGGCCATCATGTGCGGCCTGGCCACCGAGGCGAGATCGACGGCGTCCGAGGCTCGGTTCGACAGCTCCCACATTCCCACCCCGATCCGGAGCCGTCCGCTGGGATCGCGCTGCAGCAGATCATGGCGCATCATGTCGCCGACCAGCCGGTAGGCCGTGGACTTCGGCAGTTCGGCGCGAGCGGCGATCTCCTCGGTGCTCAGACTCTGGTGATCCGGGTCGAAGGCGGCGAGCACGCGGACGAGGCGATCGATCATCGAGTCGCCGGATCGGGAGTTCGCCATGATTCCGATCCTAGCGGTGACGAGACAATATTCTCAATGAACGGGAACATTGTGGCCGATGGTGGTTCGGGTCACTACTGTGGCGAGATGTGCACCACAGTCCGCTGTCGAGGGTGCCCCAGATCCATCACTTCAAGGAGCATCGCGTCGATGACGACAGTCACGGTTCGCCAGGCAGTCCACGAACTCATGGCCTTTCATGGGATGACCACGATGTTCGGCAATCCGGGCTCCAATGAGCTGCCGTTCCTCAAGGATCTGCCCGCTCGCTATATCCTCGGCCTCCACGAAGCCACCGTCGTGGCCATGGCCGACGGTCACTCGCTCATCACGAACCGCCCCACACTCGTCAACCTCCATGCCGCCTCCGGCTCCGGCAACGGTCTCGGGGCGCTGACGAACTCGGTGATCTCGAAGTCGAAGCTCGTCATCACCGCAGGCCAACAGGTCCGCGACATGATCGGCCCCGAAGTGATGCTCGCCAATGTGCAGGCACCGAAACTCGCCGAACCTCTCGTCCATCAGTCGCTCGAACCCTTAAGTGCGCAGGACGTGCCCCGTGCCTTCTCCCAATCCGTCTTCGCCGCCGAAGAAGGCCCCGTCTACCTCTCCGTGCCCTACGACGACTGGGATGCCGAGGTGCCTGCCGAACGGATCCGCCAACTCTCCCGCAGCATCACCTCCGCTCGCACCGTGGCCCCCGCAGCGATCACCGAACTCGCGGACAAGCTGCGCGGAGCCGAGGCACCGGCCCTCGTGCTCGGCCCCGACGTCGACGACGAGACCGTCTGGGACACGACGGTCGCCCTTGCCGAGACGCTCGAGCTGCCCGTCTGGGCAGCCCCGTCACTCGCACGTCTGCCGTTTCCCAACCAGCACCCGAACTTCCGCGGCGTCCTGCCCGCGGGAATCGCGCCGATCGGCGAGATCCTCGGCACCCACGACCTGGCACTGGTCATCGGGGCACCGGTCTTCCGCTACCACCAGTGGCAACCGGGACAGTATCTGCCGGCGACCACCGAACTCATCCAGATCGGCGAGGACACCGCGGCCGCCGCTCGCGCACCCTTCGGCGATGCCCTCATCGCCGATCCCGTCGACACCATCCTCGCCCTCGCGAAAACCCTCGACATCGCTCCAGCGGGCACCAGCCCGGCCGGCACCGCACCGGAACGGGTCATGCCCGATCCGGCCACCTCGGCGACCGATGGGATCCTCCACCCCGAGGAGGTGTTCGCGGGCCTGCGCGAAACGATGCCGGATGGCACCCGCTACGTCGTCGAATCGACCTCGACGAACGCGGCCTTCTGGACCCAGATGGACCTCACCGGCCCCGGATCCTACTTCTTCCCCGCCTCCGGCGGACTCGGGTGGGGGCTGCCGGCGTCGATGGGCATCGCCCTGGCCGATGCCGACCGACCCGTCGTCGCGATCATCGGCGACGGCTCCGCACACTACTCGATCTCCGCCCTGCGCACCGCCGTCGAAGAGAGCATCGGCGTCATCATCGTCCTGCTGCGCAACGGCACCTACGGGGCACTCGACTGGTTCGCCGACATGCTCGGCGTCGACAAGGCACCCGGCCTCGACCTCGGCGACGTCGACTTCGTGTCCATCGCCACCGGGTACCAGATGCACGCCGCCCACGCCGGAACCTCCGCCGAACTCGCTGACCTGCTCCACGATGCGCAGGACCGGGCGGCCCGCGGACAGGCGAGCCTCATCGAAGTGAACACCGAAAAGACCCGCCCCGAGAAGAAGTAGAGGACACATCATGGCTGATTTCCTGGGAACCGACTGGCACGAGAAGATCTTCACCGGCACTTGGACCGCCGGGTCCGGCGACTCCTACGACGTCATCGAACCGGCGACGGGAGAGACCCTGGGCCGCCTCGGGGCCGCCAGCGCCGACGACGTCAACGCCGCCGCCACCCGCGCCGCGGCCGCGCAGAGGCAATGGGCGCGCACAACACCGGCCGACCGCGCGGCCGTGCTCCGCCGGGCCGGTGCCCTGTGGGCCGAACACGCAGACGAACTCTCTTCCTGGATCGTCCGCGAAGCCGGCTCCATCCCGGCCAAGGCCGCCCTCGAAATCGCCTCCGCCGAAGCGATCTGCTTCGAGTCCGCGGCCCTGCCCAGCCACCCCAAAGGCCAGGTCCTGACCTCGAACGAACCCCGCTGGTCGTTTGCCCGCCGGGTGCCGGCCGGAGTCGTCTCCGTCATCGCCCCGTTCAACTTCCCGCTCATCCTCGGCATGCGCTCGGTCGCGCCGGCACTGGCCCTCGGCAACGCGGTCCTGCTCAAACCCGACCCCCGCACCGCGGTGTGCGCGGGCGTATCGATCGCGAAGGTCTTCGCCGAGGCGGGACTGCCCGAAGGACTGCTCCAGGTCCTGCCCGGCGGACTCGACGCCGGTGAAGCCGTCGTCGCCGCCCCTGAGGTCTCGGTCATCTCCTTCACCGGGTCGACCGGGGCCGGACGCAAGGTCGGCGAAGCCGCCGGTCGCCTCCTCAAGCGCTGCCACCTCGAACTCGGAGGCAACAACGCGCTCGTCGTCCTGCCCGGTGCCGAGGTCGGTCCGGCCACCTCGGCGGGGGCCTTCGGATCATGGATGCACCAGGGCCAGATCTGCATGACCACCGGCCGCCACCTCGTCCACGAATCGATCTTCGACGAATACGTCGAGGGCCTGGCCGAACGGGCCCGGAATCTGCCGGTCGGCAACCCCGCCACCGAAGACGTCGCGATCGGACCGATCATCGACGAGAAGCAGCGCACCCACGTCCGCGACATCATCGACAAAGCCACCGCCGACGGTGCCCGCCTCGTCGCCGGGGGAGTAGGCGAGGGCGCCTTCGTCCCACCCACGGTGCTCACTGACCTCAGCCCGTCGAACCCGGCGTGGACGACCGAGATCTTCGGGCCCGTCGCCCCCGTGGCCCGGTTCTCCACCTTCGAAGAAGCCGCGGAGATGGTCAACGCCAGCGAATACGGCCTGTCCTTGGGCATCCTCGGTGATGTGGGTTCGGCCATGGAGCTGGCCGATCTCGTCGATACCGGAAAGGTCCACATCAACGAACAGACCGTCTCCGATGAGGCCAACGTCCCCTTCGGCGGGATGAAGGACTCCGGCAACGGTTCGCGCTTCGGCGGTGCCGACGCCAATATCGAGGCCTTCACCGAAACCCAATGGGTGACGATGCGTTCGACCATCGCGCCCTACCCGTTCTGATTCGCCACACCACCTGATTCGGAGACTCCGATGTCCTCATCCGCCCCGTCCGCAACCATGCCTGCCGTCACCCCGGCTGGTCGGTGGCCCGCCGTCCTCTGCTGGCTCGCCGTCGCCCTCGAAGGCTTCGACCTCGTCGTGCTCGGCGCGGTCATCCCCGAGCTCCTCGCCACCCAGGCGCTCGGCTTCACCCCCGAGGCGGCCACTGTCGTGGCCACGCTCAGCCTCGTCGGCGTCGGACTCGGTGCCGTCTCCGTCGGTCCCGTCGTCGACCGGATCGGCCGACGCCGGGCGATCATCGCCTGCGTCATCGGTTTCAGTGTCTTCACCCTCTTCGTCGCCTTCGCCCCGAACGTCGCCCTGTTCACGACGTTCCGGTTCATCGCCGGTCTCTTCCTCGGCGCCGTGATGCCCAGCGCCCTCGCCTACATCAGCGAATACAACAAGTCCGGAAAGACGGGCAAGGCCACGACCCTGACGATGACCGGCTACCATGCCGGCGCCGTTGCGATCTCCCTGCTCGCCGTCGCCTACTCCCACAACTGGCATCTCCTCTTCATCGCCGGCGGTGTCGCGGGCCTGCTCATGGTTCCGCTCCTGTGGTGGAAGCTGCCGGAGTCCGAAGCGTTCCTCATTGCGCAGGAGCTCAAACGGAACCCGGCGGCCGCCTCGGCGACGGTGGGAGCGGACGTCGACCCCGCCGGCGGGGTCGATGCGAAGGCGAAGACGGGCATGGCCGGCCTCTTCGAGGGCAAACTCGCACTCGTGACCATCGGTGTGTGGGCGGCGAGCTTCATGGGCCTCCTGCTCGTCTACGGCCTCAACACCTGGCTGCCGAAGATCATGGCCGACGCCGGCTACGAGGTCTCGGACTCCCTCGTCATGCTCTTCGTCATGAATATCGGAGCCGTCGTCGGGCTCGTCCTGGCCGGATGGCTGGCCGATAAGCACGGGACGAAGAAGATCGTCCTCATGTGGTTCATCCTCGCCGCGATCTTCCTCGCAGCGCTGTCCGTGCCGATGACCAGCCAGATTCTGCTCAACGTCGCCGTCTTCGTCACCGGTGTCTTCGTCTTCTCCGCCCAGGTCCTCGTCTACGCTTTCGTCTCAGCGATCTACCCGGCCCAGGCCCGCGGCACCGCGCTCGGCATGGCCTCGGGAATCGGCCGCCTCGGTGCCATCGTCGGACCGTTCATCACCGGTGCCCTCGTCACCGCCGGCATCGCCTACCCCTGGGGCTTCTACCTCTTCGCCGTCGTCGCGGTGCTCGGGTTCGCGGCCATGGCCATCGTGCCGAAGTCGGTGAAGTGATGTCCGGGGTGTTGGCTACTCTGGGGGTATGACCCGCTGGATCGATGCCGCTTTCGTGCGCGGCGGCACAAGCAAAGGCCTGTTCTTCCGTGAGGACGCTCTGCCGCCGTTGGACCCCGGGGGTGACACCTCGGAGCGGGACGCGATCTTCACTGCCGCCTTGGGAACACCGGACTCGTTCGGCCGGCAGCTCGATGGGATGGGCGGAGGCCTCTCCTCGCTGTCGAAGGTGATGGTCGTGTCCGCCTCGACCCGTGCCGGGGTCGACCTCGACTACACCTTCGGGCAGGTCGCAGTCGCCGAGGCGGTCGTCGACTATTCCGGCAACTGCGGAAACCTCTCCTCCGGGGTCGTGCCCTTCGCCCTGTCGTCCGGGCTGGTCTCTGCCGACGACGGGTGGCATGTCTTTCGCCTCTTCAACACGAACACCGAGAAGTTCGTCGACGTCGGCCTCGACGTCGTCGACGGGCAGGCCGCGGTCGAGGGCGACCTGAAGCTGCCCGGTGTCAGCGGCACGGGCGCGACGATCGAACTCACCTACCCCGACCCCGCGGGCAGTCGGACCGGTGCACTGTTGCCGACCGGAGTCGCACGCGAAGAATTCGAGGTGGGCGGATGTCGGTTCGAGGCTACGCTTGTCGATGCGACCCTGCCGCTCGTGGTCGTGCCGTCCTCGTTGGTGATGCTGCGTGGCACCGAAGCACCCGGGGCTATCGACGCAAACGCGCCGTCATTGCGCCTCATCGACGAGCTGCGGCGCAAAGCCGCCGTGCGCATGGGGCTGTGCGAGACTCCGGAGACGGCGCCGGAGGTCGTGCCGAAGGTCGCGATCGTCAGCAATCCGCAGGCGACGACACTCCTCGACGGCACCGGACTTGCGGCTGCCGACGTCGACGTCCTGGTCCGCGTCATCTCGATGGGACAGGCGCACAAAGCCGTCCCGGGAACCGCGGCGATGTGCCTGGCCGCGGCCGCACTTCTGCCCGAACGTGATTCGTTCGTCCGCGGAATCATCGAACGCAACAATCCCGAATGGACCGGCCCAGAGGTGCGACTGGGCACACCATCGGGAGTAGTGACCGCCTCGGCAGTGTGGGACGACGACGCGCAGACGGTGACGGCGACCTCCCTGTTCCGCACCGCACGGGTGCTCATGGTCGGGAAGGTCGCCGTCAGCGACTGAGGGGTGGCCGGCCTCAGCTCAGGCGGCGCCGACGAACGAGGAAGACGACGCCCGCGCCGATTGCGATGAGCCCCGCCGCGATCGCCATCATCACCGTCAGGTCGGTACCCGTCCGGGGCAGATGGCCTCCCGCGTCGCTGCCCGAGTCGGCGTCGCTCGCGCTGGCGTCGCTCGAGGCTGACGCGGTGCCGTTGTTCCCGCTGTCGCTGTCGCTCGCGCTGTCGGAGCCAGCGTCAGCGCCGTCGGCGCTGCTTCCAGCGCCGTCCGAACCGGCAGAGTCCGAACCGTCGGCTTCCTCTGACCCGCCATCTGCGCCGTCCGAGTCAGAGCTCGCACCATCCGAGCCCCCGTCATCGGAGTCCTCGTCGAAGAGCCCGACGATCACGGGATCGTGATCGGAGGCACGGAACTGATCCGGTGCGAAGAGGTCAGCCGCGTTGTAGTTGAAGCGGCTGTATTCGAGGGCCAGCGCCTCCACCGAGTTGATGTTCCAGATATCGGCCCCGGTGATCGCGTCGAATCCGCTGGAAGGAAGGGCCGCCTCGGTGCTGGTGTTCTGTGTGTTCGCCGCGTTTTCTGCGCCTCCAGCGGAATCGAGGGCGAGCACGTGGTCGAGACTGCCGGTGCGCGAACCGTAGACGTAGGTCGACTTATCCGTCTTCTCCGAGGCGACGTCCTTGAAGCCGGCCTCGTAGAAGACCTGCATCGGATCCTCCTGGGTGTAGGAGTTGAAGTCGCCGAGAAGGTAGACATAGTCGCTGTCGGCAGCCTTCTGCTGCTCACCGGCGAAGTCGACGAGCGACTTCGCCTGCTTGACGCGATCGGCGTTCGAGGCACCCTGGCCGTCGCCGCTGTCCTCATTGCCCGGACCTTCGCCCGAGCCCTTGGACTTGAAGTGATTCGAGATCGTCACGAACGTCTTGTCCTTCTCGACCTCACCGGAGTCGTCCTTCGGGGCGAACGCCTGAGACAGGGGTTCGCGGGCGTTCGAGAACGCATCCTCATCGTCAAGGATCGTGGAATCCTTCTGCGGGGCCACCTCGGCGGGTTGATAGATCAGGGCTGTGCGGATGACGTCCTCATCGGCCGGGACCTCTTCGGGTGAGGGCACGAAGTCCCACTTCTCGGTTCCGGCGGCCTCATTGAGGCGTTCGACGAGCGTCTCGAGCGCGACATCACGGTCGTCACCGAACTTCGCGGAGTTCTCGATCTCCATGAGAGAGACGACGGAGGCGTCGAGCTTGTTGATCGCCGTGACGATCTTCGACTCCTGCCGCTTGAGGCTCTCGGCATTCGCAGCCCCTCGAGCCTCGCAGCCACCGCGGACGGTGATGTGGTTGCCCTCGCGGTCGTCGTAGTAGGTGCATCCGGAGAGCTGGTCACCGGTGGTGGTGAAGTAGTTGAGCACGTTGAAACTGGCCAGGCTGATCTGACCGCCGACGGCCTCCGGAACCTCGGTGCGGTTGTCGGAGAAGCTGGCCGGCTGGACCGCGTCAGCGTTGGCCCCGGTCAGGCGGGTTGTGGGCTGGAAGCGCCACTTCTCGTGATCGAATCCGAGCACCACCGGCGAGGTGATCGTTGCCGTGGCGCCGACCCGGACGGGAGCGTCGTTCGAGACATAGGGCAGAGGCACATCCTTATCGTTCTCCAGGAAGTTCACGGTCGCTCCGTCGTCGAGGATGACCTCGCGTTCGAGGTTGTCCGCCTCGATCGCCTCGGCCTCTTCGGTGCCCGGGCGGGCCACATCCGTGGCCTGCGGGAGGGTTCCCTCACCGGTGGCCAACACGACTTCACCATAGGTGTTCGTGTTGTAGTTGTCGGAGACGGTGAGCTCACCGTTGGGCTGGAGGAGCATACCTTCGAGGGCCTCGCGTTCGGCCTCATCCGTGGGGAACGCATCCTCGACCGGTTTGACCGCCTCGGCGGGTTCTTCCAGAGTCGTCAACCCGTTCGCACCGACGGAGATCTGCGTCTGACCGTAGTGCTCGGACACGGCGCCGGTCAGTTCGAGGTGATCGCCGATGCTGATGCTGCCGACGGTGTCGGGGGAGTAGACGAAGATGCCGTCGGAGGCACCCGGAGTCTCGTCATCGGCCCCGCCGGTGCCAGGTGTCTGCACGTAGTAGCCATTGAGACCGCCGTCGGGGTAGGAAGCGGTGACGACGCCGCGGGTCTTCACGGTCTCACCCTCAAGGGGGCTCTCACTGCCCGTGCCCTGGATGTCAGCGATCGGAGTGACGTCCTCGGGGTCAGGGCCTGGATCCTCGCCGCCATCATCACCGGGCAGGGCGTTGGGGGTGGGGGCCGCGGATGTCCATGTGCCGTCGACGAGCTGGATCGACTGCCCGCCGGCCGCCGTGGCACCTGTGGGTTCGGCTTCCTCACCGACCACGGGTGCGGGCGTGTACTTGCCGTTTGCTCCGGTCACGCCCTTGCCACCGACGACACCGCCGATCTGTGCGAAGGACACGAGTTTGCCCTCGTCGTCGATGGCGTAGGCGGACGAACCGTAGCTGCCGTCGGCGGCGGGCCCGGAGTTCACGGAGTTGGTAATCGGAACCTCGACGGCCAGTGCGCCGGAATCACCGACGGTGCTGTCTTCGGGCAGCGTCGTCGTGTTCTCCTCGGCCTGGACACTGCCGCCGCGAGTGACGGACCCGATGGTCCACCCCGAAACGTCCGTGCCCGGTTCCGCGGCGATCTCGATGAAATCGGTGTCGAGGGTGTAGCCGATCTCGCTGATGTGGACAGCATCGGCAGCAAGCGCCGGGCCGGCGGGAAAAACAAGTCCGAGCCCTGCGACGAGGCAGAGAGCAGCAGCGGATGAGACCGTCTTGGAGACGTTCATAGGGGCCTTTCGTGGGAACGGAGCACCGCGCACGGAATCAGCGCAATCTCCTGCACGTTATCCGGCGACAGGTCGACAACGGTGTCGACCATGTGAATACGATGTGAACTGACTGTACTACGGACTTCTGCCGCTGTGACGTCTATGCGAGCGATCCGGGCTCGCCGTGTGGGCATCGCAGTACGGTGGAGTACCGTCGTCTCGGAATGCCGCCGAGGTGGCAGAGACTCAGACGAGGCCGAAACCGAAAGAGGTCAGTCATGGCAGTTCCCCGTCCCATCGCCGATGTCATTGCCCGTCTGGCGCAGAAGGGCCCAGGCGGTTCCCGCCGACCGTCGGAGGTCTCGTTCGCGGAGATCCCGGCGAGCACGGAGGACATCAGGATTCCCACGCGTCACGGCAGTCTGCCCGCGACGGTCTACTCCCCTCCGCAGGGGATGGAGGGCAGGGGCGTCTATGTGAATCTGCACGGCGGCGGCTTCATCCTGCGCCACCCCGAACAGGACGACCCGCTGTGTCGGTACCTCGCAGCTGAAGCGGAGGTGACCGTGATCAACGTCGATTACATTCCCGCGCCGCAGTGTCGCTTCCCCGGCCCTGTCGAACAGGCCTATGATGTGGCGCTGTGGGCGGCCGAGAAGAAGCGCCCCTGGGACGGCACACGATGCGCCATCGGTGGTCAGTCCGCCGGCGGCGCCTTGGCCGCGGGCGCGGCGCGGCTTGCGCTCGAACACGGCGGTCCTGAACTCGCTCTGCAGATGCTCATGTACCCGCCTCTCGACCTGAGCATCCCCGCCGCCCAGAAGCTGCGCGAGGGCAAGGAGACGTTCCTGGCGCGCATGGGCCCGATCTTCGACGTCGCCTACTGTCCGGATGCGACCGACCGTCGCAGTCGTCTGGCGTCACCGGCCGGCGACCACGACACTGCGCCACTGGACGGCATCGCCCCCGCCCTCATCATCACCTGCGGCAGAGACATCCTTCGTGATGAGGGCATCCGCTACGCCGAGCGTCTCGAACGGGCCGGGTCGCTGCGCGGGCACGTCGACCTGCCCGAGGTCGGTCATGGCTTCAACCTCATCGGCGCCACACGACAGACGGTGCTGCCCGTCTACAAACGGATCGCCGAGGAGGTCGGTCAGCAGCTGAAGCCCGGTCATTGAGTGCGATCGACAGCGTGACACCCCGCCGATCGCGACAGGATGATCAGCTGCGGAAGGCGAAGCTCGTCTCAACGAGCTGATGATCGGACGGGAAGCGGTTCTGCCGCTGGTTCGGGATGAGTTCACAGCGGCCGCCCACATCGACGAACCCGTCTTCGGTCAGGCCTTCGGCACTGCAGCCGCGCATCACGCTGTCGACGATGTCGAGGCCGCGGGAGAAGATGAAATCGATGCGATCACGAGGTTCGGCGCCGTCGGTGCGGCCCGGTTCGGGCTTCTCCTCATGACCGGCATGGGTGAGCGGTTCGATCGGAGACCAGGTATCGGCCGGCGCGGCGACGGGGTCGGGGTGGATCGCGCGGAAGGTGTCGGTGAACCCGGCGGCCAGCAGCGCATCGGGAGAGCGCCAGGCGATATCGGGTCGGTCGGTGCGCGCCGCCCAATCCCCGGTGGACGGGGTGTTGAAATCACCGCAGATGACCACCGGCAGGTCGTCCTCGTCGACCGCAGCGCTGATGCGGGCAGTCTCGGAGAGGATCTCTTCGATCTGCTGCAGACGAGGAGCCTCCTCGGCATCGGCGACCTCTTGCCCCTCACCCTGCAGCGCTCGGTAGACCGCATAGGGGTACGGCGCGAGGTGGACGGACCACACGAGGATCCGCGGCGAGTCCGGCAGCGGTCGCACGAGTGCGGCCTGAGCGTAGGGCAGCGTGCTGGTGTCCACCGGCGTCAGCTGCCCGGTGCTGACCACGGCTGTATCCCATCCGCGCTGCGCATGGTCTGCCAGGAGCTTCGGGGCCAAGTTCTCCGCAGCGCTGCCCCAGCACTCCTGCAGCGCCAGGACGTCTGCCGGGAACTGCGCTGCGATCGCGTACTGCTTCTCCTGGCCGAAGTCGACTTCTCGACCGCCGTACCAGACGTTCCATGTCTGCAGGGTGAAAGTGGTCTCAGCGGGCATGGGATCTTCTCCAATGATCGGCATCGGGTGGGTGGTCAGTAGTCGGAGTCGAGGAGGAGCGTGCGGGTTCGGGAGTCGAAGCGCAGCTGGGCGAAGTGCCGCAGCCGCACCTCGCCGGCCAGTTCGATGCTGGGATCGCTGTTGACTCCGATCACCGTGCATCCGGCCGTGTGAGCTGCCTGTGACCCCACAGGTGAGTCCTCGAAGGCGACCACCGCCGAGGCGGCCAACCCGAGTCGCTGTGCGGCCAGCAGGTAGGGGTCCGGCGCGGGCTTGCCCTGATCGACATCGTCGATCGTGATGATCGCGTCGAAGAGGTCGAGCATGCCTGCTCGCTCGAGGAGGCCGCGCACGTCGCCGCCGCGACCGTTGCTGGCCACGGCGATCGGGATGCTGCCTGACAGTGATGCCACGAGTTCGGGAGCACCGGGCATGGGTGCTGCGACGTGTTCCAGAGCGGCGCTGTAAGCGCGGTCGACCTCCTCGGCGGTCGGCGGTCGGACATCGCTGGGGGAGCCGAGGCTCTTATGCACCTGCTGCAGTCGCGCCACGGCTTCGGCTGCTGTGAGTCCGCGAAGATCCTCGGCTGCGATGTCGTCTGCGGCCAGCGACTCCAGGTAGTCTCCCATGAGTTCGATCCAGGGCGCTTCGGAGTCGACGAGGATTCCGTCGCAGTCGAAGACGGCACCGGAGAAGCCGGTGATGGAGCCGCTCATGCGCGGAGTCCTGCGGTGTCGTTGCGGCCCAGGCGCAGTGCGGGCTCGGCGGTGACGGAGGCGTCGATGCGCAGTCCCGGTCGCATGGCGTCGGCGTCAGCGGAGGCCAGCGATGCCGACCACTGTGCGCTGTGGTCGCCGGGCAGACCGAGGTGGACCATCGTGCGCTCGCCGGTGTAGGTGCTGTGCTTGACCTCGAGGAAGCCATCAGCGGCCGCGGTGATCGAGAGATTCTCGGGCCGGACGAAGACGGTGTCATCGGGTGCGGGTTCGACGGGCAGACGGTCCCGGATCGTCCAATCGCGGCCGACGGCGAACTCATTGATCGCTCCGACGAAGCGGGCGACGAACGCGGTGGCGGGGGAGGAGTACACCTCGTGAGGGGCGGAGTACTGCTCGATCCTGCCGCCGTTCATCACGGCCACACGGTCGGCGATCGCCAGCGCCTCTCCCTGATCGTGGGTGATGAAGACCGTCGTGGTGCCCAGCGCCTGCTGCACCCGACGGATCTCATCACGCAGTGAGGAACGGACCGAGGCGTCGAGTGCCGACAGCGGCTCGTCGAGCAGAAGGACCTTCGGCTGGGTGGCCAATGCGCGGGCCAGAGCCACGCGCTGCTGCTGGCCTCCCGAGAGCTGATGCGGGAAGCGGCCGCCCATGCCGGTCAGCCCGCAGATCTCGAGGAGTTCCTCGGTGCGTCGGCGCCGTGCTCCGACATCGACCTTGCGGATCCGCAGACCGTATTCGATGTTGTCGCTGACACTGAGGTTGGGGAACAGGCTGTAGCTCTGGAACACCATGCCCATGTCCCGGCTGTTCGGCGGCAGTTTCAGTACGGATTCGCCGCCGACGAGCACGTCTCCTCCGTTGACCGGTTCGAAACCGGCGAGGATGCGCAGAGTCGTCGTCTTGCCGCAGCCCGAAGGGCCGAGGAAGCTGACCATGCTGCCGGCCTCGATGTCGATGTTGAAGTCCTTGAGCACCTCGGTGCTGCCATAGGACTTGTCCACGTGCTCGAAGCGCACGGACTCGGGCTCGTTCGACTGCTCGGGGCCCGCGGGCGATGGTCGAGTGCGGTCAGAGATGGTCATGAGGTCACAGCGTCCTTTCTTGAGGCGGCGGCCGAAGCGGGGGCCGGGTCGTCGGCCTCTGTCTCATCGTCTTCGCTCACAGCGTTCGGTCGGTGACCGAACCGCGATGCGCTCACGGTTGCAGCGGCCAAGAGCAGCCACGTGGTGAGGTTGAGCAGCACGGACAGCGTGATCGAACCGCGGAAGTTCGTGCTCGAGAGCGTGTTGAGGAAGACCGGCAGGGTGTTGATCGACAGGGTCGCGGCCACCGTGTACTCCGCAATGGACAGAGCGAAGGTGAAGAAGAGGGAGAACATCACCGGTCCGCGGATGTTGGGGATGACGACCCGGCGGAGCGTGGTTCCCAGTCCGGCACCGAGGATCGACGAGGACTCGAAGAGGGTGCGCAGCGGCAGGGTGGACAGTCCGGCATCGATCGACCGGAAGGTGAAGGGAAGACACAGGATGACGTAGGTGCCGACGAGCACGAGCGGCAGATCCTGGGACTGCAGCATGGTGTTCAGCTGCATGCCGAGGCTGCCGCGTCCCTGGGATGCGAGGCTGCGCAGAACCGCCGAGAGCCCGGCGACGATCGCGATCGCCGGGACGACCAGCGGAAGGGTGCACAGGATGCTGAGCACCGATCGCAGGCGGGGCGCCCAGAGGTGGACGGCGACGACCGCGGGAACCAGCGTGAGGACGAGGATGACGGCGGCGAGCACCGACACGATGAGGCTGCGCATGAGCGGGGCCACGATCTTTCCTGAGTCAGCCAGACCGGTGAGCCCGGATGTGGTGAAGCTGCCGTCGGCACGGAAGAACGAGTAGGTCAGCGAGCTCAGCAGCGGTGTGAGGATGAAGATCGCCAGGGCCGCCAGTGGCAGCCAGGCCAAGAATCTCCTCATCCGCGGAGAGCTGTTCAGGTGTTGAGCCACTTGGCGCTCCTCTTCGTCAGTGCGTTGAAGGCGATGAGGACGATGACGGCGATCGCTCCCGTCGTCACGCCCAAGGCCATGGCCACTCCTTCGCCGCCGGTGGCAGCAGAGCCTGCGAGCTGGCCGGCGATCTCGAGGGGGATGAGGGGGAAGCCGCCCGTGCCGATGAGCACCGCCGCCGAGGCGTGAGTGCCGAAGGCGGAGCCGAACATCAGCAGCCAGGCGCCCAGCAGGGCAGGGGTGATGACCGGCAGTCCGACTCGGCGCCAGAAGGTCAGGTCGGTGCCGCCCAAGGAGGTGTTGGCCTCACGCCACTGCTGTCTGAGCGCGACGAAGCTGGGCAGCGTGAGCAGGATCATCGTGGGGATGAGGAAGTACTGGTACATGAGGATCAGGCCCTTGACACTGTAGAGCGTGAACGTCGAATCGACCGCAGTGATCAGCGCGGTGAAGTATCCGGTGTTGCCGACCGCAACGATGAAGGAGAACGCCAGAGGGACGCCTCCGTCGTTGGCCAGCACGCTGGAGGTGACCGCGGTGATGGAGTCGACGATCTTCGACTTCACGGTCGAGATCGCCCAGGCGCAGATGCCGCCGAAGACCGCGGCCACCGTGGCGGCGGTGAACGACAGCAGCAGGCTGTTGCCCAGGGCCATCGAGCGCGAACCCGAACCCAGTGCGGTGTAGTTGTCGAGGCCGAGGGTCTTCGTCCCCGGTTCGCTGCCCGGGACGAGGAACGATGTCGCCACCATTCCGCCGATCGGGATCACGAAGAACAGCACGATGATGATCGTGATCGGTGCCAGAGCCGTCAGGGCCGGTGAAGGGGTTCGCCTGCGCCGTGAGCCGGCCGGAGAGGAATCTTCTCCGGCCGGCCCACCGGTGTGCGGCAGCGACTGTGGGACTGAGGTCATCCGATCGCTTTCGCCCAGTTGTCGGCGAGGACCTTCTGCTGCGAATCCCGCTGTTCCTGAGTCGGCTGCGGTGCTGTCTGGTCCACCGCATCATCGAGCAGCTTCGACAGCGCATCGTCGTCGACCGTGTCGGATTCGACCATGGCGTCGAGTCGTCCGGGCATGACATACCCCTCGAGCAGCAGGTTCTGCCCCTCGTCACTGAAGACGAATTCCTGCCACAGGCGAGCAACTGCCGGGTGCGGTGCATCCTCGTTGATCGATGCTGCGTAGTAGGAGGCGACAGTGCCGTCCGACGGGATGGAGATCGACATGTCCACCCCGCCGTCAGCGAGGTCGTCCGCCCACTGCAGGAGCAGGTAGTCCCAGTTGACGGCGATCGGCGTCTCACCGGTCTCGAACGTTCCGGCCTCGGCCTCGGTCGGCACGAGGTTGCCCTTGTCCGAGAGCTCCGCGAAGTAGTCGATGCCCGGCTGGATGTCATCGAGTGAGCCGTCGTTGGCCAGGGACGCGGCGACGACGGCCATGAAGCCGGCCTCGCCCGTGGTCGGGTTCCCGCGCATAGCGACCTTGCCCTTGTACTCCGGGTCGAGCAGCTCTTCGAAGCTCGTGGGGCACTTCTTCACCGCTTCGGCGTCGCAGCCGATGGCCATGGTCCCGCCGAGGTGGTTGAACCAGGTGCCGTCCGGTGACTTCATGTTCTCGGGGATGTCATCGGCGGTTTCAGGGTAGTACTCGGCGAGCAGACCCTCTTCGGCGGCATCGACGGCAAAGGATTCGCCGGTGTCGAGATAGTCGAGAGAGGTCTCCTGCCCCTGCCTGTTCTTCACCGCGTTGATGAGGTCCTGGCTCGCGCCGGTCGAGGTGTCGTTGTCGATCTCGATGTCGTACTTCTCCGCGAACGCGTCGAGCAGCCCGCCGTAGTTGGCCCAATCGGGGTAGAGGCCCATGACGTTGAGCGATCCCTCCGCCTGAGCCGCTTCGACGAGAGCATCCATGCCCCCGCCGTCTTCGACCGACGTCGCCGATCGCCAATTGGCGGATTCCTCAGATTCCCCGCTGCCACCGCAGCCGGACAGGGCTGCCAGAGCGCCCACTGCGAGGACAGCTGTGAGCTTTCGTGTGTGTTTGAGCATCGTCGTACTCGCCTTTCGGACTTGCGCGTAAGCGCATGTTGTTCTTATTCGAAGTGCTTCGATCCCCATCCACGATAGGGAACAGATGAAGGATAGGCAATCTAGCTCACTAGTGAGGATGTGGAATTAAGAATAACCTCACCAGCGAAGTGTGGATGGAGAGTGACGCCGTCGCCCCTCTCGGGTGAACACTGGACGCCCGTCGACGTTGCCGCATCCGGATGGTCAGCATGCGGTGAGTGCGCTGTCATCGACATCTCGGTGCTTGCGGTAGCGTAGATGCACAGCACCGTATGCGGTGCTGAGCGTGCTGGCGGGACTGGAGGAATATCATGAGAGGACTGAAGGCGTGACCGAAGCGCAGCGGGAGTCAACCGGGGCGAGTGGCGCAAGGTACGAGCAGATCGCGGAGCAGATGCGGGAGTCGATTCGCACCGGGGCACGTCAGGTGGGGCAGAGCCTCGAATCCGAAGCGGCTCTGGCCGCCGAGTACCGAGTCGCTCCGGGCACGGTGCGCGAAGCCCTGCGTCTGCTGGTCAGCGAGGGCACGCTGGGAGGCCGCCGGGGCGCGCGCAAGACGGTGCTGCGACGTCCCCGTCCGGCGGCTGTGGCCGAGGAGTTCCGCAGCTTCGCGCAGTGGGCGAGTGCACACGGACGGACCCCCGGTGGCCACGTCATCGAACAGAACTGGCGCATCGCGGGGGAGGAGACGGCCGCGGCGCTCAAGGTCGACCCCCGTGCACGTGTGCTGCGGGTTCTGCGTGTGCGTCTGCTCGACGGGGAGAAGGTCATGGTTGAGAGGACGAGCTACCCCGAGCAGCTCGGCGAGATGGTCGAGAAGATTCCCGGTGATGCGGCATCGGTCAGCCGCAGCCTCGCCCAGCAGCACGGAATCGTGTTCGCCGGTGCCGATCATGTCTTCTCAGCCACCGTCTGCGGCCAACAGGACGCTGCCCTCCTGGGTGTCGCCCGCGGGCGACCGCTGCTGCGTCACCTCCGCCGCAGTCGTGACAGCGCGGGCCGGCCGCTGGAGATCTCCGAAGATCGCTATCTGGCCAACATCCTGTCCGTGGCGATGTCGAACGGCCGCAATGTCAATCCGATCAGCTGGCTGACCGCCGACGAGCCGAACTGGTTCTGAGGTCCTCGCGGGCTGCGTGAAGCCACAGACGAAGGCGGCCCGGCTCCCCTTGCGAGGAGCCGGGCCGCCTTCAGTGAGAGGTTCGCGTTCAGCCCTTGAGTTCGGCCGCAAGTTCGTGGAAGTCGCGACTGGGGTTGCCGAAGCGGTGCAGAGTCATCGACACCGCCTGCTCCTGCACGTAGTAGCGCAGCTCCACCCGGGCCGAGGAGGTCACCGGCTCATCGATGATCGCAACTTCGGGGCGAGGAGCGGCCGCGGCCAGCAGTTCGTCCTCAAGGGCGCCGAGCACGCGGATGCGGGCCCCGACCGTGTCGTCGTACCTGCCCGCGGCGACCATCTCGGCGAAGTCCGCGGCGGACTCGGTGCGTGCGGCGACCCCGGCGTTCGTCACGGCGATCTTCACCGCGGCGGGCACATCCTCGGCGACGGAGAGCTGAACCGTCGCCCCGACGGTCTTGGCCGCGTGAACCGAGCGTTCGAGGTCGAACAGCGTCGCCGTCGACGTCACCCGCAGAGTGACCGGACGAGGGCGGTAGCGGAAGATGTTGGCCTCGGAGGTCAGCCCGGTGTGGTCCTTGGCCGCCCCGAATTCGCGGGCCAGCCAGCGTTCGTCATCGGCCTTGGCCAGATCGAGGTCCTGCTCGGAGCCGACGGCGCCCGGCAGGCTCGCGGGATCGTCGGCGTAGTGGCCGAAGAGCATGAGGTAGTTCGGCCCGCCGGCTTTCGAACCCAGACCCACCGAGGACTGCTTCCAGCCGCCGAAGGACTGCCGGCGCACGATCGCTCCGGTGATGCCGCGGTTGACGTAGGCGTTGCCGACCTGAACACGATCGAGCCAGGTCCGCACCTCCTCCGGGTCGAGGGAGTGGATGCCGCCGGTGAGACCGAAGTCCACGGCGTTCTGGAACTCGATCGCCTCGTCGAGATCCTTCGCGTGCATGAGCCCGAGGACCGGACCGAAGACCTCGGTGAGGTGGAAGAACGACCCCGGTTTGACCCCGTCCTTGATACCAGGGCTCCACAGGCGTCCGGTGTCGTCGAGCTGCTTGGGCTCGAGCAGCCAGGACTCTCCGGGCTCGAGCGAGGTCAGGGCGCGACGGAGCTTGTCCGAAGGATCCTCGGTCAGCGGGCCCATGGTGGCTGCGAGGTTCGCCGGCCAATCGACGACCATTGAGGATGCGGCGTCGATGAGCTGGCTGCGGTAGCGCTCGGAGTCGTAGGTCGACCCGACCATGATGCCCAACGAGGCGGCCGAACACTTCTGCCCGGCATGGCCGAAGGCCGAATGGACGAGATCGGCCATGGCCAGATCACGGTCGGCTGCGGGCGTGACGATGAGAGCGTTCTTGCCCGAGGTCTCGGCGTTGACGTGGAGTTCGGGGCGGAAGGACTTGAACAGGGCCGCGGTCTCCGAGGCCCCGGTGAGGATGACCCGGTCGACATCGGGATGGGACACGAGGTGCTGACCGAGGTCCCGTTCGATCGGGGCGCACAGCTGCAGAACGTCCTTCGGGACACCGGCCTGCCACAGGCAGTCGACGATGAGCGCCGAACAGTGCGGCGTCGGCTTCGAAGGCTTGTGGATCACGGCCGACCCGGCCGCCAGGGCCGCCACGGTGCCGCCGGTCGGGATTGCAACGGGGAAGTTCCACGGCGGGGTGATGACGACCATCTCATCGGGGGTGAACTTCGCCCCGTCGAGCGAGTCGAGTTCGAGGGAATTCAGGGCGTAGTAGCGGATGAAGTCGATGGCTTCGGAGACCTCGGGGTCCGACTGCGCGGGCATCTTGCCGACCTCGGCGGCCTCGACCGCGATGAACTCACCGCGACGGGCGGCGAAGATGTCCGCGGCCCGGTGGAGGATCTCGGCTCGTCCGGCAGCCCCGAGCTCACGCCAGCCCTTGGCCGCGGCGCGCCCGGATGCGATCATCTCATCGAGCTGCTCGGTCGATTCGACCGTCGGCGCGTGCGGACGATCGTCGAGGTACCCGGGAGCGGTCGCCTCGGCGATGATCTTCCGGACCCACTCCTGGTTCGCCGGCAGTGAGGGATCGGTGTCGGGTTCGTTGAAGAATTCGGTCGGAACGACGGTCTCGCCGAGGACTTCGGCCGAACGGTCCTGGTGGCGGTTGGGAAGGGGCGCGGCTTCACCTTCGGAGTCGAGGATCGACTCGAGGTCGGCGACAGCGGCGGTGAACCGATCGGCCTCGCGCTTGAACACGTCGTTGCCGTTGGCGAGGTCGAAGATGCCGGACATGAAGTTCTCGGAAGCCGAGTTCTCCTCGAGGCGGCGCACCAGGTAGGAGATCGCGACGTCGAACTCCTTCGGGTGCACGGCCGGGACGTAGAGGAGGAGGTCGCCGACGTCCTCGGTCACGGCGGCGGCCTGCTCGCTGGCCATGCCCTGGAGCATCTCGAACTCGACCCGGTCGGTGACCGAACGGTCGACGGAGAGATGATGGGCGAAGGCGATGTCGAAGAGGTTGTGTCCGGCCACGCCGATGCGCAGGCCCTTCATCCGCTCCGGAGTGAACAGCCAGTGCAGGACGCGCTTGTAGTTGGCATCGGTGGACTGCTTCGAGTCGCACGTCGTCACCGGCCATCCGGCGATCTCGGCGTGCACGGTCTCCAACGCGAGATTCGCGCCCTTGACGAGGCGGACCTTGATCCCGACGCCGCCGTTGTCCACACGTTCGGCGGAGAATTCGCTCAGCCGCTGCACCGCGCCGAGCGCATCGGGCTGGTAGGCCTGAATGACGATTCCGGCCTCGAGGTCCTTGAACTCCGGTTCGGAGAGCAGGCGCATGAACACGGCGATCGTCAGTTCGAGATCCTGGTACTCCTCCATATCGAGGTTGACGAATTTCGCGCCCGTCGGGGCCTTCGCGGCCTGTTGGTAGAGGGGGCGGAGACGTTCGACGACATAGTCGACGGTCTCGTCGAAGGCCCACATCGAGATCTGCGAGGCCACCGAGGAGACCTTTACCGAGACGTAGTCGACATCCTCGCGGGCGAGGAGGCGGTGGGTCTCCTCGAGGTGGTGGTCGGCTTCGCCGTCGCCGAGCACGGCCTCGCCGAGGAGGTTGATGTTGAGCCGGTGGCCGTCGGCGGTGAGTTTCGCGACGGTTTTGCCGAACTGCTTGTCGCGGGCGTCGACGACCATGTGCCCGACCATCTGGCGCAGGCGGGTGCGGGCGGCGGGGACGACGACCTGCGGAGCGATCTTCGCCAGCGCGGCGCCGGCCTTGATCTGCGCGCGGTCGAGGGCGGACATCGTCTCCGGGGCGAGCTTGCCGACCTCGGCGAGGGCATCGGCGGCCGCATGCACATCATCGGTGCGGACCACACGATCGACGAATCCGACCGTGAAGTCGAGACCGTTCTCATCGGAGAGGACCGCGGAGAGGCGTTCGGCCGCCGGGTTCTTCGCAGCGGTCTTCGAGGTTGCCACCCGCAGCCATCTGCGGACGGTGTCGATCGACCGGGCCGTGAGCTGTTCGAGATCGGTATCGGTGTGCAGCAACTGCGCTCCCTTGCTTGTCGTGGATGGTGCCTTCGCGCATCGGCGCTGACCGCGTGGCGTCGATCTCAGTATGCTCCGCGGGAATCCCGGGGTGAAGAGACCGGAGACCATCACTGACATCTTTGAGTCAGAAATATTAGAATGACGGGATGTATTCCCCGGAGTTTCGTCGTCAGGCGGTGGCAGCGCTGGAGACCTCCACCCTCGCCGAGGTGGCGCTGGCCACAGGCGCGTCCCCGACGTCGCTGCGGCGCTGGGCGAGCAGATCCGACCTGAGTGATCGCCCGCGCAGCGGGCGCCCGCCGATCCAAGACACCGCCGACCGCGTCGTCGAGGCTCTTGTCGCAACGGCCGGGGCCCGGATCTCCGGACGAGACTATTCGACTCGGGCGCTGGCGGAGGCGACCGGTCTGAGTCAGAGCATCGTCTCGCGTTCCGTCCGCTCTCTCACCGTGCCTGTGGCCACGGTGACAGGCGGCCACGAGATCATCCTCGCCGCCAGCGGGTTCCCTCTCGTCATCGTCGGTGACCGGCGCGTCGTTGCTGGTGACGAGGGTGATGACGGGGGCGGAGGCCCGTCGGTGCCGCCACGACGGATTCAGCGTCGGATCGCCGGAATCGCGGCGGCGCTGCGCTCGGCCGGCGTGGGGCGGTGGCGGCAGCGCTTCGACAGCGAACACCGGCAGGTGCCGACCGGTCAGCTGCTCGACCTGTTGTCAGGCGAGGGCCGTTTCCTCGTCTTCGACCCGCTGCGAGAAGTTCCCGACGACCTCGTTGCGGGGCCGGATTCACGGGTGAGCGCATGCGTTGACTTCGAGGAATTCCTCGATGCGCTCAAGGTCATGTTGGCCGGATGCCAGGACATCCCCGGGTCTCTGCTCGATCTGCTCTCCGCGCGGGTCCGGCACGGACTCGAGGGGGTGCTGTGGCGGGAATCTGCGCCCGTCGAGCCCGTGAGAAGTTCCATAAGTTCTGACTCAATGGAGATCTCGTCATGGCTGCCGAAGGAGACCCGGTCGATCACCGAACACCTGGCGATCGCCCTGCGAGAGGAGATCATCGACTCCGGCTACGAACCCGGTGACCGAATCAACCCGCGCTTACTCTCTCGACGGATGCGCGTGCCCAGGGCCTCCGTGGACGCCGCCCTGCGCCGAATGGTCGATGACAAGCTGCTCGACGGTTCCCGAGGCGGGGCGCGGATCCCGCTCATCACCACCGTCGACGTGCTCGACCTCTATGCCGCCCGCATGGCCATCGGCGAGGTTGTGCTGAGATCGCTGTCCCTGCGCCCGCAGCGTTACCTCGTGCCCGTGCAGTTGGCCCTGCGGCAGGTCGAGGCCTCGGCACCGACTCGCAGCGGAATCGACGTCGAAGACGCCGACCTCCATTTCCAACAGGAGCTTGCCCGAGCCTCGGGACTGCGAGAATCCGCGCGGGCCTTCGAATCCCTGACCCTGCGGCTGCGCCTGTTCATCTCCGTCCTCCAGCTCGACTACTCACCGGCCAGCGACCGCATCGTCAGCGACGATCGGGCGATGTTCCGCGCGCTGAGCCGAGCGGACGCGAAGACCGCGATCGACGTCTGGCGCGGCAAAGTCGACAATGCGGTCCGTCATATGGCCGGTCTGCTCGGTCGGCGTCGCTTCGACCAGCAGCTGTGGACTCAGCTCACCCGCAGCCTCGGGTGAGGCCGGGCTGGGAGACGGTCGGCTCAGAGGCCGAGCAGCGCGATCGCGATGGTGAAGTACACGAGCAGACCGCTGGCATCGCAGAAGGTCGAGATGAACGGTGTCGACACGACCGCGGGATCGACCCTGCACGCCTTCGCCGCAATCGGAATCGAGCCTCCGACCACGGCCGCGATCGGGCAGTTGACCGTGAGCGTCAGCGCGATGACGGCACCGATCTCGAGGCCGTAGAGCGGGGAGGCGATCGCGAACGCCGGTACGGCCAGGAGCACACCGAGCAGCAGACCCGTCGTCAGTTCCTTGCCGGCGACTCGGATGAAGTCGCGCAGTCCGATCTCGTCCATCGCCAGTGCACGGGTCACCGTCGTCGCGGCCTGCGAACCCGTATTGCCGCCGATGCCGGTCAGCAGCGGGATGAACAGCGCGAGCGCAACCACCTCGGCCAGCGTCGATTCGAAGATCTCGAGCACGTGGACGGTGAGCACTGCCGAGATCGCGAGAACGAGCAGCCACACGATGCGGGTGCGGGCGATGGTGAGGACCGATGTGGGAAGGTACCGGCGATAGAGCGGCTGGGTGCCGCCGGACAGCGCGTAGTCCTCCTCGTCGGCCTCGGCGATGATGCGTGCGGCATCCTTGATCGGCAGGATTCCGACGAGGCGACCCTCACGGTCGCCGATGGGCAGGACGGTGACGTCCTCGCGCAGCGCGGTTCTGGCGGCGGTCTCCATATCGTCATCGGTGTGCGTGATCTCCTCGACGGGCACGGCCAGGCCCTCCACTCCGGTACCGGGCGCGTAGCGGAGGAGCTCGAGCGCGTCGAGGGTGCCGACGATCCGACGATCGGGGGTGAGGACGGGGATGAGGCGGACGTCCTCGAGGTCGACCTCGGTGTCGCGCAGTCGACCGGTCACCTCGGCGACGGTGTCGTTCGTCCACGCGATGACGGCCGTCGGCGACATCCGGCGGGCGATCGAATTCCGGCCATAGCCGGCGATCGCCATCACCGCGCCGAGGTCGGAGGCGGGGACGGCGTTGAGCAGCTTCGTCGTGACATTCGCGGGCAGCTCATCGACGAGTCGGCCCTGATCCTCGGGATCGAGGTCGCTGAAGATCGTGCTCAGCTCCTCCGTGTGGAGGGCATCGATGATATCCGAGCGCGTGCCGCGGTCGAGACCGTCGAAGACCTCGACGGATTCGTCTTTGGGCAGGAGGCGGAAGACGATCGCGGCTTCGGTGGCCGAGAGCTCGGCGATGAGCTCAGTGGTCGCATTGGGACCGAGATCGCGGATGGCGGAACCGAGGGCCGCGAGATCACGATCGTCGGTCAGCGTCCGGACAGTGGCGGCGTCGAGGACAGAGGTCATGACGTACTCCAAGCAGAGTCGGGTCGACGCGTGCGCGGTGGGGCAGGCGTCAGCGGAAGAGAGGGAGGGGGCACAATCGACTGTCGGAATCCATTGACAACCACCTCCCGGGAATCTGCTCGAAGAAACTTCTGCGCGCGCATCATCGGCGCGCGGTCCGAGTCTAACGGACGCCGGTGGGGCATCGAGAATCCGAGGCAGGGCGCTCCCAATCGGCTGGTATAGATTTGGGGAGGAGCGAAGCCGAGGAGGAGAAGCGAACCGTGGAGACTTTGGTTGTGGGTGTGGCCGGCGGAACCGGCAGCGGAAAGACGACACTCACACAGGCGCTGTTGGACAGATGCGAGGGCCCGCCCTCGGTGCTGTTCCACGACAACTACTACAAGCGACGCGATGAGCTCAGCTATGCCGAACGTGAGAAGGTCAACTACGACGATCTCGACGCCTTCGACAACGATCTCTTCGTCGAACATCTCACCACGCTGCGCGCCTCACAGGCGGTGCAGAGTCCGGTCTACGACTTCTCGATCCACAATCGCAGCGATGCCACGACGCTCGTCGAACCGTCGCCGGTGATCATCGTCGAAGGCATCCTCATCTTCGCGGAGCCGCGCATCTGCCGACTGCTCGACATCAAACTCTTCGTCGACACCGACGCCGATGTGCGTCTGCTGCGTCGGATCAAACGCGATGTCGTCGATCGGGGGAGGACCCTGCAGTCGGTCGAAGACCAGTACCTCGGCACGGTCAAGCCGATGCACGAACTCTATGTCGAACCCTCGAAACGCAACGCCGATCTCATCATCCCCGAGGGCGGCCACAACATCGTGGCCATGGACATGATCCTCAATCGGATCCAGAGGGGTGTCGGCGGAGCCGGCTGAGTCGCGGCCCCACATCCTGTGTGAGCCGGCATAGTGCCTGACTGGGACGTGTCTGAGCTGGACGTGTCTGACCTGGCATGCCTGACCTGGACGTGCCTGACCTGGACGAACGGCGTCTGCCGGGTTTGTTTCCGATGTCGTGTCAGTGCCGACGGGTAGCGTCTTCATATGGACGTCGACTCCGCACGGGAACCAGCGATGGCTCCGGATCCGCTGACCGAGATCACTCGGTTCGGCGAGTTCCTGCGCGGTCTCGACCAGGGCGACACCGAAGCGGAGACGCTGGCGCGGATCACTGCGCTCGAAGAACTCAGATCCGCTGTCGTCGCCGCACAGTCCAATGAGGCCGTGGCCTTCGAAGCGCTGCGCATCGGACGGGACCGGCTCAACCGGGTGCCGGCGATCGACTGCGGAAAGCGCGCCGGCGACGAGGTCGGACTGGCGAAGAAGGTCTCTCCCGGATCGGGCAGGAAGTTTCTCAGCACTGCCCGCACGATCGTCATCGGGATGCCCAACACCTTCAAGGCCCTGGCCAAGGGGGAGATCTCCGAGGACAAAGCGCGCATCATGGTCGACGAGACCGCGGTCCTCGCCGACGCCGATCGGCGCAAGGTCGATACGCGGATGAAGCGCAGTCTGGAGCCGACAGGACTGCGCAGCCTGCGCGCCGAAGTACGTGCGCTCAGCGCCGAGATGGACGCCGAAGCGGCTGCGAAGCGGGCAGCGAAAGCAGCGACCAATCGTCGTGTGAACCTGACCGTGATCGATGACGGGATGGCCAGGATCTCCGCGATCCTGCCGCTTCCACAGGCCGTCGCCGCCTATGAGAGCCTCCGGGCCGGCGCTGAGTCGATCACTGTCGCCGCTGATGCAGGCGGGCGGAACCGCCAGCAGGTGCTCGCCGACACCTTTGTCGAACGACTGAGCGGCCAATCGAGCGCAACGGCGGTGCCCTCGGAGATCCATCTGCTCGTCGAGGCCGAATCTCTGCTTTCTGACGGACTCGTACCGGCCTGGCTGCCCGGGTTCGGGCCGTTGCCGGCGAAGACGGCAAGGGAATTCGTTGCCGCGAACGAGGCGAAGATGTTCATCAGCAGGATCTTCACCCGCCCCGACGACGGACAGCTGGTGGGAATGGACTCGAAGAGCCGGGAGTTCACCGGACGACTGCGGCAGATGATCACGTTCCGCGACGATGTATGCCGAACTCCGTGGTGTGATGCCCCGATCCGGCACGCCGACCACGCCCGGCCGGTCGCATCGGGTGGAGCGACCACCTGGGAGAACGGTTCAGGCCTGTGCGCATCCTGCAACTACGCGAAAGAACACCCCGGATGGAAGCACGAAGCCACAGCGGAGGGCCTGCGGGTCACCACACCGAGCGGGCGCTCCTACGATGTGGCCACGCCCGCGGTGATCCGCCGCATGCGGTTTCCGCGCCCCGACGCGGTGTCCGAGCCCGGAGGTTCGCCGCCAGGGGTTGATTGGCGCCAAGCCCTCTCTCGATTCCTCGAACCGCAGCGGGAAGAAAAGCCACAGCGAGACCTCCCCCAACCACAGCCGGACCTCCTCGAACCACAGCGAGACCTCCTCGAACCACAGCGGGGCGAGTCGCCGCGCAGGGCTGAGGATTTTCCGATCGAGTTCCAGTCGATCGTCCCGAGCTTCGTACTGCCCGAGCAGTCGCCACAGCGGTATTGCCCCCGTGCCGAGAAGATCGCCGACTGGCGCAGACGCAATGCGCACCGGCGGCTGACAGCGACGGACTGCAAAGGCAGCCCGGTCGAGACGGAACTGGTAAAGGCAGTCTTCGGACCGGACTGAGTCGAATCTGCGTACCTGAGCCGAGGCTGCGTACCTGGGCTGAGGCTGCGTGTCGGATCTGGAACATCGGGAGAACACCCGTCACACGAATGCTGCAGACAATCGTGGGTATGGGCACGGCAGGTAGAAACGGCAGTACACGACGGACGACAGCGCGAGGGCGAAGTCTCAACCTCGCAGCGCGTGTGCTCCCGTTGGGATCGGTGGCCTGCTGGGTGATCACGGCCTTCGTGCCTGTCCTCGACAGCGGCGGGAACGGATCGATGCGGATCCGCGTGACGTCTCTCGGATTCTCCCCGATCGACATGAATGACCTCAATCCGGGGTACCTCGCGCTCTGGATCATCATCCTCACCTGCGCGTTCACTGCCTGGCTGCTGTCCGCATCGAAATGGTGGTCGATCGCAGCGATCGTTCTCGGTACGGTGCTGGGGCTGCACCTGCTGCAGATGGTCGCCGATCCGCCGATCCTGATGTGGGACGGACAGACCGCGAACGGGATGCTCACCGGGGGCATGGAGGTCGCCTATCCTGCGGCAGGCTTCGGTTTGTGGGTCCTCGGAAGCATCCTCTTCGTCGCCGCGGGAATTTGTGGACTGGTCGCCGAGGCCCAAAAGAATCGTCATCGCCGTGAACGAATCAAACGCTGCATGGCCAAACGCCATGGTCCCGCCGCGTGAGGCTGGTTCCGGGTCTTCGGACACATCGCTGCCGGCGTCGAGGGTTGGCAGCGCAAGCGAAATGCCCCCGACCACAGGTCGAGGGCACTTGAGCCTCAGCATTCTGAGAAGGGGCTGTTGCCTCAGTCAGCTGCTGCAGTCATTCGCGTCACTTCACGGGTTCGAAGACTCTTGCGAAGTAGTCGCCGATCTCGGAGTGCGCCTCGAGCGGGAAGACACCCGACACGTACTGATCGGGCCGGACCACGACGACGGCACCGTCACGGCTGATCTCACGCACGTCGAAGATGTCGTCGTCGGGCAGGGCAGCGTAGATCTTCTCGACGTATTCGAGATCGAAGGCGCCGACATGCGGGCGGAAGACCCGCGGCACATCGGGGAACGCGAACTCGGCGTGCTCCTGCTGGTAGATGACGCTGAGCTCGATGAGGGCGTCGAGGTCTTCGTCGGCGCGGCGGTAGGCGACCAGGGGAGAGGTCGGATCGGATTCGAGCCACTGCGCCAGTCCTGCCACCTTGGACTCTGCGGCGCCATCGACTGCTGCGGTGCCATCGACCGCTGCGGTCGGAGCCGCGGCGTCAGCGAAGACGTACACGCGCCAACGGCCGTCGGCCTTCGCCTCATGGCCGAGGTGGATGAAGTTCGCATCGCAGCTGCGCTGGACACGAGCGGATTTGAAGCGTTTGCCGATCGGGAACCCGGCGGCCAGCTCCTGATGCTTCGTCGACGTCGTGATCATCGACTCCGTGTACTCGGTCATGAACCCGGCGGGGAACTCCGCGGTCTTGACGTAGAACTCCTCAAGGTAGGCCTTGTCCGGCAGTTCCTCCTGCGGAGTCGCCATGAGCGTCGACCACTCCTTGTCGAAATCGATGAGGTTCTTCGCCGTCACCTGACGCTCGGCCGAATAGGTGCGCAGCAGCTCCGTCGACGACCGGCCCGTGATGACCTGGCCGAGCTTCCAGGCGATGTTGAAGCCGTCCTGCATCGACACGTTCATGCCCTGACCGGCCTTCGCCGAGTGCGTATGGCAGGCATCGCCGGTGATGAACACGCGTGGGCAGGGCGAACCCGGGTCGGTCTCATCGGTATCGTCGAAGGCATCGGTGAGTCGGTGGCCGACTTCGTAGACCGAATGCCAGGCGACATTCTTCACATCGAGGCTGTAGGGCGCGATGATCGCATTCGCGCGCCGGATGATCTCGTCGATGCTCGTCTGCCGGACCTTGCGAGCATCGTCTTCGGGCACCTCGCCGAGGTCGACGTACATCCGGAACAGGTGACCGCCCTCGCGGGGGATGTGGAGGATGTTGCCGTGCTTCGACGAGATCGCGCACTTGGTGCGGATGTCGGGGAAGTCGGAGTTCGCGAGGACATCCATGACACCCCAGGCATGATTGGCCTGGTCACCGGACATGGTCCGCCCGATCGACGAGCGCACCTTCGACCGGGCCCCATCGCAGCCGACGACGTAACCGGCACGGATGGTCCGTTCCTCACCGGCACGGTCACCGGCGGTGTAGCGGACGGTGACGGACACCGGATGGTCGTTGACCGGCGCATCCTCACCGGCGGAACCGACGGAGAGGTCGACGAACTCGATGCCGTAGTCAGGAGTGATCCGACCGGGGGACTGGACGGCGAACTGGGCGAAGTAGTCGAGCACGCGGGCCTGGTTGACGATGAGGTGCGGGAACTCGCTGATCCCGTGTTCGTCATCCTTGGGCCGTCCGGTGCGGATGATGTGCTCGGGGGTGTCCGGATCCGGATTCCAGAACGACATCTCCGTGATGTGATAACCCTCGCGCATGATCTCCTCGGCGAAACCGAAGGCCTGGAAGGTCTCGACCGATCGAGCCTGGATGCCATCGGCCTGACCGATGACCAGACGGGAATCGCGCTTCTCGATCATCCGGGCGTTGACCTCGGGATACTGCGAGAGCTGAGCAGCCGCGATCATTCCCGCGGGGCCGCTGCCGACGATGAGGACGTCAACCTCATCGGGCAGGTCCTCGCTGCGATCGATTCCGCAGCCCGCGGCTTCCTCGATCCGCGGGTCAGCGGACACATAGCCGTTCTGATGGAAATGCATGTCAACCTCCGGTTCTTGACACGTCGTCGTGATACTCGAATGCTATCAGTTCATATACGATCGAGCGTTTTCAGGGTGGCGCTCGTCACCGTCGTCGCAGATCACCGGCGAAGAGCCGCTTCGGTGGCGGAAGCCGCCTGCCGCCGCGAGCCGATCCCGATGATCGGACTCACGGCCTGCTCCTCCTCGTGGTCGGGGCCCAGCGGGATGCCGGTGCGATCGCGCAGCAGCAGAGTCGCGACCAGTGCGAGCGCGGCCACGACACCCAGATACACCGCCACCGAGGTGGTCGTGCCCGTCTCGGACACGAGAGCCTTCGCGATCGTCGGGGCGAAGGCGCCGCCGAGGATCGACCCGATCGCATAGGACACCGACACCCCGGAGAAGCGGACGCTGGAGGGGAAGAGCTCGGCGTACATCGCCGGCTGCTGACCGTAGGTGAAGCCGAGGCCGACGGTGAGGATGACGAGGCCGAGCAGGAGCATGCCCAGTGATCCGGTGTTGACCAGCGGGAACAGCGAGAAGATGCCCACGAGCAGGAAGGCCCAGCCGAGCAGGTAGGAGTTCCGCCGCCCGATCCTGTCCGACACCGCGCCGGCGAGGATCGTGAAGATCAGCCAGGACACCGCCGAGGCGGCCACCGCCCACAGCACGGGGCCGCGCTCGAGGCCGATGGGTCCGGCCGGATCCGTGGCGTAGTTCTGGATGTATCCGCCGGTGGTCATGTACCCGGCGGCGTTGTTGCCCATGAACACGAGCGAGGCGAGGATGACGAGCAGCCAGTGGCCCCTGAAGAGCTTGCCCAGCGGGTTCGACACCTGTTCCTTGCGTGCGGCGATCTCATGGAAGACGGGGGACTCCTCGACTCCGCGGCGGATCCAGTAGCCGATGAGGACGAGCGCGATGGACAGGAAGAACGGCACTCGCCACCCCCCACTCGAGGAAGGCGTCGCCCGGAGCGATCGAGGTCATCAGCGCGAGCACACCCGAGGACAGGAGCAGGCCGATGGACACGCCGATCTGCGGGAAGGAGCCGCGCAGTCCGCGGGACTCCTCGTCCGCGTGCTCGACGGCGAGGAGGACGGCTCCGCCCCATTCGCCGCCGGCCGAGATGCCCTGGATGATGCGCAGGACGATGAGCATGGCCGGGGCGATGACGCCGACGGAGTCATAGGTCGGCAGGGCGCCGATGAGAGCCGTGGCCGCGCCCATGGCGATGAGCGTGATGATGAGGACGGCGCGACGGCCGAGCTTGTCGCCGAAGTGTCCGGCGAGGAAGGCGCCCAGGGGGCGGAAGAGGAAGCTGATGCCGACCGTCGCGAAGGCGACCATGGTCGACAGGGTCGACCCGAGCGGGCCGAAGAAGAGCTCGTTGAAGATCAGCCCCGAGGCCGCGGCGTAGAGGAAGTAGTCGTACCACTCGATGCTCGTGCCCACGATCGTCGCGAACGCCACTCGGGTCTGAGTGTGCTTCTGTGCTGCCATGACTCCTGTGTCCTGTCGTGCGTCTGCGGTGCATCCCGACCGCATTCTCTGTGGTCTGGATTACTTGTCGCTGGGAACCGTATCATATACGATTCATCGTGAAGCCAATCGAAATGAGGTGTGAGATCGATGTCGACTCCAAGTGGTGTTCCCGTCCGTCCCGGCAAGATCATTGCCGTTCATGTGGCCTATGAGTCCCGCGCGGCTCAGCGCGGAAAGCGTCCCGCGCAGCCGTCCTACTTCCTCAAGGCCGCGAGCTCAGTCGCCGGAACCGGGGAGACCATCGAGCGGCCGGCCGGAACCTCGCTGCTCGCCTTCGAAGGGGAGGTCGCCATCGTCATCGGCACTGCCGCCCGCGGCATCACCGAGGCCGACGCTTGGTCCCATGTGGCCGGCGTGACCGCGTCGAACGACTTCGGCCTCTACGACATGAAGACCCCGGACAAGGGATCGAACGTGCGCTCGAAGAGCCGCGACGGCTACACCCCGCTGGGCCCCGAGCTCATCCCCGCCGCCGAGGCGGCCCCCGAATCCCTGCGCATCCGCACCTGGGTCAACGGCGAAGTCGTCCAAGACGACGGCACCAGTGCCGAACAGCTCATCTTCAGCCTGCCGCGCATCATCGCCGACCTCAGCCAGCACCTCACCCTCGAACCCGGCGACGTCATCCTCACCGGCACCCCGGCCGGATCCTCGGTCGTCGCCCCCGGCGACACGGTCGAGGTCGAGGTCACGGCCGCCTCGGCGAACGGAGGGGAACTGAGCTCCGGTCGTCTGAGCACCACCGTGGTCGAGGGCCCCGGCGGATTCGACGAAAGCCTCGGCAGCCTGCCTGCCGTGAACGAGACGCTGACCGTCGACGCGTGGGGCTCCCGCGAAGCCGCGGGGCTGCCTGTCGAGGACACCGCGGCGACCGTGGAGGGCGGACTCGGCGAGGATCTCGTCGCCAGGCTCACCGAGGCCCCGACCGCCGGGCTGTCCGCGCAGCTGCGCGCACGCGGACTCAACAATGTCGTCATCGAAGGCGTGGCCCCGCTGCAGCCGGGAGCGAAGGTCGTCGGGACCGCGAAGACCCTGCGCTTCGTGCCCAATCGTGAGGACCTGTTCAAGTCCCACGGCGGCGGCTACAACGCCCAGAAGCAGGCCTTCGACTCCATCCGCCCCGGAGAGGTCATCGTCATCGAGGCCCGCGGCGAATCCGGTTCGGGCACGCTCGGCGACATCCTCGCCCTGCGCGCGAAGTCACTCGGCGCCACCGGTGTCATCACCGACGGGGGAGTCCGCGACTCCGCCGAGGTGGCCGGCATCCTGCCCGTGTTCGCCACCGCGAAGAACCCCGCCGTGCTCGGCCGCCGCCACGTGCCATGGGAGTCGGACGTGGCTGTGGCCTGCGGCAACGCCACCGTCCTGCCCGGTGATGTCATCGTCGCCGACGACGACGGAGCCATCGTCATCCCGCGCGACCTCGCCGAGGAAGTCGTCGACGCCGCCCTGGCCAAGGAGATCGAAGACGGCTGGGTGGCCGACCAGGTCGCCGCCGGCAACCCGATCGAAGGGCTCTTCCCGCCCAAGGGCGAGTGGAAGGCGAAATTCGAGGTTTGGAAGGCCTCCCGGTGACGACCGAGACCCCGTCGCCCGCGTCCACCTCGTCGCCCGCGTCCGCCTCCTCCACGGCCTCGCTGAGCAAGGCCGAGACGGCGTATCGGTGGATCCGTGAACGCGTCGCCGACCAGACGTATCAGCCCGGGCACAAGCTCGTGCTCGCGCAGATCGCGCTCGCCCTCGACACCTCGGTGGTGCCGGTGCGCGAGGCGATCCGCCGGCTCGAAGCCGATGGGCTCGTGACCTTCGAACGCAATGTCGGCGCCCGCGTGGCCATGGTCGATCAGGGCTCCTACGCACAGTCGATGGACACCGTTGCGATCCTCGAAGGGGCGGCGGTCGCCCAGGCCAAGGACCACCTCGGCGCCGCTGATCTCGACGCCGCCGAGGAGATCAACGATCGGATGCGGGTGCTGCTGACGGACTTCGAGCCGTCCGAATTCACTCGGCTCAACCACGAGTTCCACGAAGCGCTCTACCGGCGCTGCCCCAACGAACGGCTGTGCACCCTCGTCGGACTCGAATGGGATCGGCTCTCGCACCTGCGGGATTCGACGTTCTCCTTCGTGCCCGAACGGGCGCTCGAATCCGTCGAGGAGCACTCCCGCATCGTCGCGCTCATCCGGGCCCGCGCCTCGGCTCAGGAGATCGAACGGGCCGTGCGCGAGCACCGTTCGGCCACACTGCACAGCTACCAGAACCTGCAGATGACCACCGCTTCGACCACAGAACCACGAAAGGACAAGTCATGACACAGTCCATCACCCCGCCGGCCGATATGCCGGAGAAGATCCGCCACTACATCGGCGGCGAGTTCGTCGACTCGATCGACGGGGACGAATTCGACGTCCTCAACCCGGTGACGAACGAGCCCTACATCAAGGCCGCCTCGGGTAAGAAGGCCGACATCGAGGCCGCTGTCGCCTCGGCGAAGAAGGCCTTCGATGAGGGCCCGTGGCCGACGATGCTGCCGCGTGAGCGCGCCCGCATCCTGGGCCGGATCGCCGACATCGTCGAGTCCCGCAAGGACGAGCTCGCCGCGATGGAGTCCTTCGACTCCGGTCTGCCCATCACTCAGGCCAAGGGCCAGGCGGCCCGGGCGGCGGAGAACTTCCGCTTCTTCGCCGACCTCATCGTCGCCCAGGTCGACGATGCCTTCAAGGTCCCCGGGCGGCAGGCGAACTACGTCAACCGCAAGCCCATCGGCGTGGCCGGACTCATCACCCCGTGGAACACTCCGTTCATGCTCGAATCCTGGAAGCTGGGACCGGCGATCGCGACCGGCAACACCGTCGTGCTCAAGCCCGCCGAGTTCACCCCGCTCTCGGCCTCACTCTGGCCCGGCATCTTCGAAGAGGCCGGACTGCCCACCGGTGTCTTCAACATGGTCAACGGCTATGGCGAAGAGGGCTTCGCCGGCGATTCGCTGGTCAAGCACCCGGACGTCCCGCTCATCTCCTTCACCGGCGAGTCGGCGACCGGGCAGACGATCTTCGCCAACGCCGCTCCCTGGCTCAAGGGCCTGTCGATGGAGCTCGGCGGGAAGTCACCTGCCGTGGTCTTCGCCGATGCGGACCTCGACGCGGCCGTCAACGCCACGATCTTCGGCGTCTTCTCGCTCAACGGCGAACGCTGCACCGCCGGTTCGCGCATCCTCGTCGAGGACTCGATCTACGACGAGTTCGTCGAGCGCTACGCCGCCCAGGCCAAGCGTGTGAAGGTCGGTCTGCCCGCGGATGAGACCACCGAGGTGGCTGCGCTCGTCCACCCCGAGCACTACGAGAAGGTCATGTCCTACGTCGAGATCGGCAAGACCGAGGCCCGCCTCGTCGCCGGCGGCGGACGGCCGGACGGCTTCGAGACCGGCAACTTCGTCGAACCCACCGTATTCGCCGATGTGGGACCCGATGCTCGGATCTTCCAGGAGGAGATCTTCGGGCCCGTCGTCGCCATCACCCCCTTCTCCTCCGACGAGGAGGCCCTGGAGCTGGCCAACAACACGAAGTACGGTCTGGCCGCCTACATCTGGACCTCGGATCTCAAGCGGGCGCACAACTTCTCGCAGGCCGTCGAGTCGGGCATGGTGTGGTTGAACTCGAACAACGTTCGTGACCTGCGCACCCCCTTCGGCGGAGTCAAGGCTTCGGGCCTCGGCCACGAGGGCGGCTACCGTTCGATCGACTTCTACACGGAACAGCAATCCGTGCACATCAACCTCGGCGAGGTCCACAACCCGGTCTTCGGCAAGCAGTGATCCCGCCCGCCGTCATTCCTTCGACTCACTGACCCTTTAAGGAAAACCCATGTCCACTGCCATCCCAACCCCGTCCGTCCCCGCTCCGGATGTCCTGCGCTGCGCGTATATGGAACTCGTCGTCACCGACCTGAAGAAGTCGCGTGACTTCTACGTCGACGTGCTCGACCTGCAGGTCACCGAGGAGGACGAGACCACCGTCTACCTGCGGTCGATGGAGGAATTCATCCACCACAACCTCGTGCTGCGGCAGGGGCCGGTCGCCGCCGCGGCCGCGTTCTCCTACCGCGTGCGCACCCCCGAAGACGTCGACCGCGCCGAAGCGTACTACCGCGAGCTCGGCTGCGAAGTCCGCCGCAGCAAGGACGGCTTCGTGCGCGGCATCGGCGATTCGGTGCGCGTGCAGGACCCGTTGGGCTTCCCCTACGAGTTCTTCTATGAGGTCGAGCATGTCGAGCGCCTGGCCTGGCGCTACGACCTGTACTCGCCGGGAGCGCTCGTCCGGCTCGACCACTTCAACCAGGTCACCCCGGACGTGCCGAAGGCCGTGGACTACATGGAGAAGCTCGGCTTCCGTGTGACCGAGGACATCCAGGACTCCGAGGGCACCGTCTATGCGGCGTGGATGCGTCGCAAACCGACCGTCCACGACACAGCGATGACCGGCGGTGACGGCCCGCGCATGCACCATGTCGCCTTCGCCACGCATGAGAAGCACAACATCCTCGCCATCTGCGACAAGCTCGGTGCGCTGCGACTGTCGGACTCGATCGAGCGCGGACCCGGACGCCACGGCGTCTCGAACGCCTTCTACCTCTACCTGCGTGACCCGGACGGGCACCGGATCGAGATCTACACCCAGGACTACTACACCGGTGACCCCGACAACCCGCGCGTGACCTGGGACGTCCACGACAATCAGCGTCGCGACTGGTGGGGCAACCCGGTCGTGCCCTCCTGGTACACCGATGCCTCGCTCGTGCTCGACCTCGACGGGGCGCCGATGCCGGTCCTCGAACGCACCGACGACTCCGAGATGGAAGTGACCATCGGCGCCGACGGGTTCTCCTACACCCGGCGTGAGGACGCGGACTCGAAGTTCGGTGCCCGCTCGGGAGCCGATGACGGCGAGGACGAGTTCAAGCTCGGTCACCAGCTGTGACCGACTGCCGGCCACAGCGCAGAGAGGATGACAATGCTCGATGAGACGACGATCGCGGCCATCGCCGACGATCTCGCGGAAGCCGAGCGGACCCGGTCGAAGATCGGTCTGCTCACCGCGAAGTTCCCGGACATGACCGTTGAGGACTCCTACGCGGTGCAGAACGAATGGCGCCGCCGCGGAGAGGCCGAGGGCAGACGGCTCTTTGGCCACAAGATCGGACTGACCTCGAAGCCGATGCAGCAGGCCACCGGCATCAGCGAACCCGACTACGGGGCGATCTTCGCCGACCAGGTCTATGACACCGGGTCCGTGATCGATCACTCGAAGTATTCGGGGGTGCGCATCGAAGTCGAACTCGCCTTCGTGCTGAAGGACGAGCTGCGCGGACCCGATGTCAGCCTCTTCGACGTCCTCCGCGCCACCGAATACGTCATCCCGGCGCTCGAGGTCCTGTCCTCGCGCATCGAGATGGAAGGGCGCACGATCGTCGACACCATTTCGGACAATGCGGCGTTGGGTGCGATGGTCCTCGGCGGGCGGCCGGTCGCCGTCGATGCCGTGGATCTGCGTCGGGTCAATGCGCTGCTCTACCGCAATGAGACGATCGAGGACTCCGGGGTCGCCGCCGCCGTGCTCGATCATCCGGCCCGCGGCATCGTGTGGCTGGCGAACAAACTCGCCGAACACGGCGATGTGCTGCAAGCCGGGGAGACGGTGCTGGCCGGGTCGTTCACCCGCCCCATGTGGGTCCATCCCGGCGACACCGTCCACGCCGACTACGGAGAACTGGGAGTCATCACATGTCGTTTCGAGTAGAACTTCCGCAGACCTTCGCCGACCGGGTCGCTGGCCTCGACGAAGGACAGCACCTGGCCGGGATGTGGGTGTGCTCGGGTTCGCCCGTGGCCGCCGAGATCGCGGCAGCCTCCGGAATGCAGTGGGTGCTCATCGACGCCGAGCATTCGCCGATCGGATTCGAGACCACGGTGAGTCTGCTGCAGGCGATGAACGGCTATCCGGCCACCGCCGTGGTCCGGGTGCCGGTCAACGATCGGGTGCTCATCAAGCAGTACCTCGACCTCGGTGCGCAGAACCTGCTCGTCCCGATGATCGACACGAAAGCCGACGCCGAGGCGGCTGTGGCGGCCATGCACTATCCGCCGAGGGGAGTGCGCGGGGTCGGTTCGGCCTTGGCCAGGGTCTCCCGGTGGAACGCTGTGGACGGGTACCTGACGCGGGCCGCGGAGTTCGTGTCTCTGACCGTCCAGATCGAATCGGCGACCGCGGTCGACAATGCTGCGGAGATCGCCGCCGTCGACGGCATCGACCAGATCTTCGTCGGGCCCTCCGATCTGGCGGCGTCGATGGGGCTGCTCGGCCAGCAGACGCATCCGGATGTCACGGACGCGGTGGCCAGGACCTTCGAGGCGGTGAAGGCGGCGGGCAAACCCGTCGGCGTCAATGCCTTCGATCCGGAGCAGGCGCAGAAGTACTTGGATGCCGGGGCCTCGTTCGTCCTCGTCGGCGCCGATGTCGGGCTGATGATGAACGGTGCCCGAGCTTGGGCGAAGACCTGGGTCCAGGACTGAGCACACCTCACCCCCGTCCGCGAACATGCGGTCGGGGGTGAAGTGCCTTTGCCGTCGGTCTCATTCCTTGTCGCGGCTGCGACCTGTCAGGAGCAGGACCGTGGAGCCGAGGCCGACGAGGACGATGCCCATGCCGATGAGCATTCCATTGCCCGTGGTGCCGGTGCGAGGCAGTTCGGCCGGTGGGCCCGGGGCCGCCGGGGTCTCGGCAACCGGTGCGACCGGTGGGGTCTGCGGCTTCTTCGGGGCCGCGGGCTGCTCAGGCTGCTCGGGAGGCGCTGGGGGAGTCGTCGGCTGCTCAGGCGGGGCCGGGGATTCCGGCGGAGTGCTGGGTTTCTCCGGTGGTGCCGGCGGGGTGCTCGGCTTCTCCTCGGGCGGACGGTGCACGGTCTCGGCCGGGACGCCCCAGTCGCTCGTCCACGCCGCGTTGACATCGCTGCCCTCGATCTCTGTCACATAGGTGACCCACCCGACCGGCATGTCGATGGCCTGGGTGCTCACCTCGGCGTGACCGTCAGCGTCGGCGACGACGGTGAAGTCCTGCACGGACAGTTCCTCGCCGTCGGGCTTCGCGGACTGCTCGGGCTCATCCTCCACGTGGTAGGCGGTGACGGTGAGCACGGCTTCGGATCCGGGGTGCAGCCCGGTCACGGCCACCTCGTCGTGGGTCGATGTTCCCTCGAGCACCGCCTCGGTGTCGGCCTGCGGAGTCCAGGGGACGAATCCGGTCTCGCGGGGCTGACCGTGGATGCCCTTCCATTCCTTCGTTGCCTTGTCCCCGGCGATCGTCTCGGTGAAGTACAGCCAGCCGCGGAAATCCTCCGGCACACTGATCTCATCGGAGGTGTGCGTGCCGTTGCCGACCTTCTTCGAGGTCACGGACCCGATCGCGCGGGCATCGTCGTTCTTCGTACCGAGTGTCGGTCGTGCAGCTGTCTGCCACAGAGTGTGTTCGACAGTGACGGTGTGGTCGCCGATGAGGCCGGAGACGGTGAACTCATCGGTGACGGCATCGCCGGGCGTCGGAGTCTGGTCCGAGATCTCGGTGGTCACCTTCGGTTGGGAACTCAGTTCGAGGGTCGCCTTGTCCGCGACTTCTGTAGGACTGTCGGGGGTGATGACCCGCTGGACCCGGGTGCCCGAAGTCGGTTCGAAGACGCGCACGGTCTGCGGGGCGACCTTCGCGGAGGCGGTGACCGACAGGGTGCCGGGTGCGCTCGCCTGCAGCGTCGTAGTCACGGCTTCATCCCCGGTGGTCAGCGTCGTCGGGACGTCTTTCGCCCCGGCCGCCTGGAGCGTGATGGGGACATCGGGAACCTGTGCTCCGGAGGCGCTGGTCAGCGAGATCGTCAGCGTCGCCTCGTCGGTGGGGGTGCCGAGGATCTTGCCCTTGTCGGTATCAGGCTCGGGTTCAGGCGTGTCGGAGTCAGGTGTCTCGGAGTCAGGAGAAGAGGAGGACTCCGCGACCGCATAGGGCTCGAGCACGGGCATCTGCAGGACTGGTTCGAGGCTGATATCGAGCGTGTACGGGCCCGCGTACTTCTTCGCCTTCGCAAGGATCGTCGAGTGCTGTTTCGCAGCACTGTCGAACTTCTTGCCCAGGTCGCCCGGTTTCTGTGGAGGCACCTTGTGATCATGGGGGAGTGCCTTGTCGAGACGGGCCATGGCGCTCAGCGCCGCCTGCACGTCCTTCGATTTCGAGTCGGCGTATTCGTGCAGAGCCCACGCGGTGCGGGCCGAAGTCACCTGTTCGGCTTCGGCGCCCTTGAAGTACTTCGCCAGCGGAGACTTCTTCCCCGCATCGATGCAGTAGGCCGAGGTGTCCGGGAAGGTCCGATACGAGCCGTACCAGGTCTTGCCCTGCTTCGCATGGTGCCAGATGCCCGGTCCGTAGGCGTTCGGCGCGGTGAGCACGGGAACCTCGCCGAGGCTGACCGGCGGGCCCGCGGCCATCGCCGGGCCCAGCCCGATGAGTGAGGCCACGGTGAGGACGGTGAGGAGCAGTGCGGTGCGCAGCGATGCGAGTCTGAGAGTAGTCATGGACCGATTCGACATGGCACGTCCGTCGCTGGGCCAGAGCTGTCGGAGCGCCTGTGGAAACGGGGTCCTGTGTCCACAGGTTTCAGCGTTCGAGTCGACGATGATCAGGGCGTCTCCGGGTGGGAGAGTGGGGTGGCCTGGGTCTGGCGCCTCCGGTCGGACTTCGCGCCGAAGCGGCCGCATCAGCGCCCGAAGCAGTCGCCGTCAAACCGTCTGCTGTCCACAGCCGAATACGTTCGAGTCGGATTTCGGCTGACATTCGCAATAGGTGGCAGTCGGCTGAAGTGTTGCTGGACGGATACATGGCGCGGGTCTCTGCCGACGACGTTCGACCATAGACTTGTGGGGAGCGGTACATTCCCCATCGAAGAAGGACGATCTATGTCGGCACAGAACGGTCCCGGAGCGCAGGGTCCGAACCAACCCGGAGTGCAGCGATCCCAGCCGCCCCAGGTGCAGGATCCACGGAACCCGAACGCTCCGTCCGCGCCCGAGCCGCAGGTGCCGCAGCAGGGCCAAGTGCCGCCGGGGCAAGTGCCGCCGCAGTCGCAGTCACAACGACCGCAGAACAACGATCGGTTCCGACCTCGGCCTCAAGGCACCCAGCAGAATCCGCAGCAGGTACCTGCCCAGGCACCACAGCCTGTGCCTGCACCGGGTCAACCGATGCCGGGCGTGCAGGCACCTCAGCCTGTGCCAGCACAGGGCCAGCCGATGCAGGGCCAGCCGATGCCGGGCCAGGGCAGTCCTTCCTTCCAAGGACAGCCTCAGCCCATGATGCATGGCCAGTCTCAGCCGGCTCACGGCCAGCCGATGATGCACGGCCAGCCGATGATGCCCGGGCAGCCGATGCCGGGCCGACCGCCGGTGCAGGCACGCGTCTACGCGCAGCCGCGCTTCGCCCCGACAGTCACCCAGGAGATGCGGGTCCGGGCCGGGATGCAGGCACCCCAACAGGTGGTCACCGAGACCCCGTGGACCGGAGCCGTACGGAAAGCACAGCCGGAGACCGCACCCGATTCGACCGGCAACATCATCAGGCTCGTCGCCGCCGTCCTCGTCCTCGTCATCCTCCTCGTCGGACTGGGCGGCCTTGCGCTCCTCGGCGGGCTGAGCTTCGGGGCACGCCTGTTCGCCCTCATCGGGCTCTCAGCGATCCCGCTCGTCGGCATCATCTCCTATGTGCTCTGGCTCGACCGGTGGAAACCGCAGCCGAAGCTCATCCTCGGCATCTGCCTGCTCTGGGGCGCCGTCGCTGCGGTCATCCTCACCCTCGGCTTCTCGCTCGTCGGCGACATCGCGCTCTACCTGGTCGGCATCAACGGGGTTCCCGACGTCATCGGTGCGGTCATCCAGGCCCCAATCCTCGAGGAATCGACGAAGACCGTCCTCCTGCTCGTCATCGTCCTCGCCGCCCGCCGGTACTTCGAGGGTCCTCTCGACGGGCTCGTCTACGGCGCCCTCATCGGCGCAGGTTTCGCCTTCACGGAGAACATCCTCTATCTCGGCCAGTCATGGAACGACGGTCAGCTCGATGCCCTGAAATGGACATTCCTCCTGCGCTGCATCGGTTCGCCGCTGCTGCACACGACGTTCTCGACCTGTGCGGGAGTGTCCATCGGCTTCGCCGCCCGCAAATGGCCCTGGTGGTCGCTGATCCTCATGTGGCTGCCCGGCCTCGTCCTCGGCATGGTCCTGCACGGTTTCTGGAACGCCTCGATGTCGCTGTTCAGTCTCATCGGACCGCTCATTCAGATCATCGGCCTCATCGTCATCAGCGTCATCCTCTCTGCCGCCTGGGTGGCGCTCGGACTCGTCCTGCGCCGCAGCGAACGCATCCACACACAGAACATGCTCGGCGACTACGCGAACTCCGGCTGGCTCACTCACGCCGAAGTCGACATGCTCGGCACCTGGAAGGGTCGGAAGAACGGCCGTCAGTGGGCGAAATCCTTCCCGGGCGGCAAGGATGAGATGAAGACGATGATCCGCACCTCGGGAAAGCTGTCGACGACCCGCATGCGAGTGTTGGCAGGCATCGGCGGCGATCAGGAGCGCAAGATCGAGCGGGCCGAACTCCAGCAGTTCGCCGACGCCCGAGACAGACTGCTCGCCGCCTCCAAGCGGACGGTTCGGTAAGTTCGTCCGGTGACAGTCCTCGACATCCTCCTCATCATCTTCGGCGTCGGCGCGCTCTTCGCCGGTTTCCGCCAAGGATTCATCACCGGGCTCGGCACCGCGGCAGGCTTCGTCGTCGGCTGGATCCTCGGTCGGCTGCTCTCCCCGCTCGTCGAAACGCTCAGCGAAGGCACGAGCGCCATGGACAACCCCGGCGTGCTCATGCTGCTGGCGTCCATGCCGCTGGTCCTCAGCGTCCTCTTCGCCTTCGCCGGCAGCGGCATCGGCGCATGGATCAGACGCTCAATGGATTCCGAGCTCGGACAGGGCATCGACGCCATCGGCGGCACCATCACCGCCGGTATCGTCTACATCCTCGTCGTCTGGCTCGCTGCCGGCTTCATCCGCACCACCCCGCTCGTCGACCCCAACCGGTGGGTCGCCGACTCGGCCGTCATCGCAGCCGTTGACCGCACCATTCCCTACTCCTCCCAAAGCGCCCTCGGCGGTCTCGCCAAAGGACTGAGCGCCTCGGGCTTCCCGCAGGTGTTCTCCGGCCAGACCGAGCAGATCCGCGGCGTCGGCGAACCCGACGAAGCCGTGGTCGACGTCGGCCGCGACGTCGAGGACTCGGTCGTGAAGATCACGACCACAGCGACGTCCTGCGCCACCGGTTCCGAAGGCTCGGGATTCGTCTATGAGGACGGACTCGTCGCCACCAACGCCCACGTCGTGGCCGGGTCCTCGGAGCTCGCCGTCCAGGTGGGAGGAAAGGGCCGGCCCTACCGCGCCGAGGTGGTCGGATTCGAGGCCGAAGCCGACGTCGCCGTGCTCCGTGTTCCGGGGCTTCAGGCTCCCGCCCTCGACTTCGGCGATGGACTCGGGCCCGGGGACGACTCCGTGGTCGTGGGCTTTCCCGCCAACGGTCCCTACACGATCTCACCGACCCGTGTGCGAGAGAAGATCAATGCACGCGGTCTCGACATCTACGATTCGAAATCGGTGGTGCGCGAAGTGTATTCGCTGCGTGGAATCGTCCGCGAAGGCAATTCGGGCGGCCCGCTCATCGATGATCAGGGCGATGTCGTCGGCATGGTCTTCGCCCGATCCGCCACCGATGATGAGACCGGCTACGCCCTCACGCGCGCCGAGATCGCCGACGAACTGCGGGCCGGTGCGAACAACCGCAGCCCGCAGCCGACCGGACAGTGCACGAACTGAAACGCGTGCACGAAATGACCCGTGGGCCCGAACAGAATTGCGGACCCGCACACAAGCGCGCGCTCGAACGGAAGCGCGCGACCCCGCAGACTACTTGAGGTCGAGCCCGGCCAGGACGGCGCGGTGATCGCTCGACCCGCGTTCGAGCACCTCGTCCGAGGTGGCAGCGAAGCCGCGGTAGAGGACGTGGTCGAGCCGGGTCACGGGGAACCGGGCGGGCCAGGTGAAGCCGAATCCGCCGCGGGCCTGTACGCGGGAGTCTTCGAGCGGGGGAACCAGGCTCTTGAGATTGTTGTCCGTCGATGCCGTGTTGAAGTCACCGGCGACGATGACATGCTCGGCGTCGTCGGTCTCGACGGTCGTGGCCAGACGACGCAGTGCGGCATTGCGCATCGATTCGTGTCCCGGCCGCACCGAGGGCATGTGCACAGCATAGAAGCGGATGTCGCCGTGGTCGGTCGAGACCGTTGTGGCGAACGCACGCGGCCACTGCAGACCCAGGTCGACCTCTTCGGGTTCGGACATCGGCCACTTCGACCACACGCCGACGGTGTCGAGGACCTGTGCGTGGGCGAATGAGGAGTCGAGCTCTTTGTGGATGATCTTGCCCGACAGGGATTCGAGCTCTTGGATCGTGACGATGTCCGGGTCGTGATCGACGATATTCTGTGCCGCCGCCGTGGGCTGAGGCATCCGGGCACCCACATTGTGGGTGGCCACGGTCAGATCCGCCTCACCGGAGTCCTCATTGGGCAGCAGCGCCGGACCGAACATTCCCGTCCACACCAGCGTCGGCACGAGGAACCCGATGGCCGACAGCCACGAGAACCGGATGAGGAACATCAGCAGCACGAGTGCGAGGAGGATCCCCGTCCACGGCAGCACCGATTCGACGACGAGAGCGATGCCCATTCGCGTCGGCAGCAGTTCGTGGAGAAGCAGGAACGCCGCATAGAGGATCCCGAAGATCAATGCGGTGATGCCCTTCGCGGGACTGTGCCGTCTGCGCGGTGAAGAATATGCCTGGTTCATCGATCAACGATCTTAACCGGGAAGTCTGGCCCCAGGCTGGGTGGGTGGTGCGATGCGTCTCACAGTCGGCTCGGGCCCGGTGCGGACGCTGCCGCCACCGCGTCAGTGACGCGCGGTGGCACTCCACACCGTGACATCCGGGTGGGTGTCGTATCGGTAGCCCGAACCCCGCATGGTGCGCACCACCGAGGCATATTCGCCGAGGCGGCGCCGCAGTCGCCGGATGTGGACGTCCACGGTGCGTTCGTCGGGGACTTCGCCGCCGGACCACACGGCGCTGATGAGGTCTTCGCGCGGCAGGGTCTCATCCGCATGCGTGACGAGGGTGGCGAGCAGGTCGAATTCCTTCGTCGTGACATCGACGAGGTCACCGTCGACGCGGACCTCCCGGCGGGGGATGTCGATGCGCAGACGTTCGGATGCGGCATGCGTGTAGGCGTCTCCGGCACGGCCTCCGAAACCGCGCGGTGCGGGAGCCGCCGGCGCAGTCTCGTCCCGCAGCGTCGGCGGGTGGATGCGGTTGGGAATCCGCGAGCGCACGGGGCCGTGTGTGGCGGCCGGGGCGCCGGTGGCGGCCGGGGAGCCGGTGGCCACGGCCCGGACGGCGTCGATGTCGCTGCCGCGGCCCTCCGGGGCCAAGGCGATGACGGCCTGGGTCTCGGCCTGGCTGGCCAGTTCCTTCGCATAGGCCTGCAGCTCACCGGCGATGGCCGAGAGGTTCGTGCCGTCGGCGGCGGCCTTGGACTCGTCGAGTCCGATGTAGACGATGATTCCGCGAGCGGCCTTCGGGGAGGGAACGACCCCGGCCGGCCCATAGGTGTGCGGGGGGTTCTGCGGGTCGACTGCGCTCAACCTGGCTCCTGCACGTCGAGTGGCCACGGCACTGCGTGGGTGGACGTAGGCGGGTTCTGGATTCGGCATGACTGTCCTTTGCTCCGATCATCGGATCGAGATGACTGAATGAGTCCGCTGCTTGCGTCTACTCGTTCGGGGCCGGACAGCGGGAGGGCGATCACCGACCACGAACGCAGGGCATGCACATGGCTGCCGCAGGCATTCGCTGTAGTTCGATCACTGAAGTCATGGCTTCATTATTTGTCACATTGCGCTGGCGCTGCAATGCAACGGCCGAAAATGAGACGACTGTGACGGTTTATGACGAAACGCTCGCCGAGGCGGCCCGTCGAACCCGTCATCGGCGGGCTCCTTCGCCCGCGGGGAGTCAGCCGACATTGCCTACGTGTGGGGTCAGTCGACGATTCCGTACATCCGGTCCCCGGCATCGCCGAGGCCGGGGATGATGTAGCCCTTCTCGTTGAGCTTCTCATCGAGCGCGGCCGTGTAGATCTTCACTTCCGCGGCATCTCTGTAATCGGCTTCGATGCGGCGCACCCCCTCGGGGGCGGAGACGAGACACACGGCGGTGACATCGCGAGCACCGCGGGCGAGGAGGAAATCGATCGCCATGGCCAGGGTGCCGCCGGTGGCGAGCATCGGGTCGACGACGAAGATCTGCCGACCCGTGAGGTCGTCGGGCAGCCGATCGGCATAGGCACTGGGCTCGAACGTCGTCTCATCGCGGACCATGCCGAGGAAGCCCACCTCGGCGGTGGGCAGGATGCGCAGCATTCCGTCGAGCATGCCCAGGCCGGCGCGCAGGATCGGCACGACGATGGGTCGGGGCTCGGCGATGCGGGTGCCGGTGAATGTCGACACGGGGGTCGAGATCTCCTTGTCTTCGACCGCCACCGACCGAGTCGCCTCGTAGGCCAGCAGCATGACGAGCTCTTCGGTGAGCTGGCGGAAGCGGGCGGAGTCCGCGTTCCGATCGCGCAGGGCAGTGAGCTTATGGGCGATGAGCGGGTGATCGGCTACGTGAAGATGCATACCCAAATGGTAGGGGAGAACTCGGTGCTCCCGGCAGTGGTCAACACGCGGCGAAGCGTTCACAATGGAGGCATGTCGTACTTCACTGAGATCCTGACCGATTCCGGCGATGGCTACCGTGCCCTCGATGTCGACGTCCGCGATGCCTCCGACCTCGACGATCTCGTCGACACGATGCGCGGAGCAGCAGGTGATGACGGCGAGGCCGTGGCCGTCATCGAACACGAAGACGAATGGTTCGGCCTCGTGCGCCTGTGCGCGGACAACGAGGTCAAGGTCTTCCTCTCCGATCTCGTCGCCGTCGAGGCGAGCCCGTTCGCAGAGATCTTCGCCGACTTCCTCGACTCCCGGCCCGACGCCTATGAGGCCGAGCCCGAAGAGGACTTCGGCATCGACGTGGATGAGGCCGCCGAGGATGAGGACGAGGAAGACGAGGTCGAGATGCTCGAGCTCGACCCCGACGCCGAATGGGGAGGGGACGCCGACATCTACGCCGATCGGGGAGTGTCTGCCCCGACCCTCATCGAGCAGGTCGAGGCGTACCGTTCCGACCCGGCTCGCGTCGTCGCCCACGTCGGTGAGACCGTCGGCTTCGCCGACCAGCTCGAGGCCGCACGCTGAACCCGGCTTCCCCAGACGCGGACGAGGCGCAGCTGTTCGAATGGATGGGACTCGCCCTCGCCGAGGCGGCGCGGGCGCCCGCTCATGACGACGTTCCTGTCGGGGCCGTCGTCCTCGACCGGGCCGGCAGTGTCATCGGGCGCGGTCACAACCGCCGCGAAGTCGACGCCGATCCGCTCGGCCATGCCGAACTCATGGCCATCGCCGAGGCCGCGACGATCACCGGTCGCTGGCGCCTCGACGACGCCACGCTCGTCGTCACCTTGGAACCGTGCGCGATGTGCGCCGGCGCCCTCGTCGGGTCCCGCATCTCCCGGGTCGTCTTCGGTGCCTTCGACGACAAGGCCGGCGCCGTCGGTTCGGTCTGGGATCTGCTGCGCGACCGTGCCGCGCTCCACCATCCGACGGTGAGGTCCGGGGTGCGGGCGGAGGAGAGCGCGGACCTGCTGCGGGAGTTCTTCTCAGCTCGGCGATGACCGGCTCCCAAAGGGTCCGCGCTGACGTGGCCCACCTCACGCTGACTCGATTTGGCCGCGGAAAGTGCACCGCTGTACAGTTGTCGGCGGTGGCGTGTCCGAGCGGCCGAAGGTGCGACACTCGAAATGTCGTGTAGGGCAACCCCCTACCGTGGGTTCAAATCCCACCGCCACCGCCATGTGGAACCCCTGACCGGCTCCGTCCGGTCAGGGGTTTTTCGTCTGTTCGCGGCCGGGTCGGAGGCGGGCTCGCGCCGAGACAGCGGGAAATGTGATGATTGACACACGATGGTCGAGCGGCCAGACTGGCTCGATGAAATAGAAAAAGCTTTCCAGGATGTGGAAATCCCGGCTTCGGTCCCGGACCGATGGCTTGTCTGCTTCATTGCGCACGTTCAAGGCGCAGGGTCGGCGACAATGATGTCGGCGACTGACCAAATCGAACAACCTGAGGTGGTCCATGAAAATGGCTGACAAAGACCAAGGGCGGAATACGACAACTGCCCCCGAGAGCACCGGAAGTCCCGGCCCGCTCGACAAGTTCTTCGAAATCACAGCTCGCGGCTCGACGATCAGACAGGAGATCCGCGGAGGCCTCGTCGCCTTCGTCGCGATGGCCTACATCGTTGTGCTCAACCCGCTCATCCTCGGCGGTTCCGAGGACGTCGCCGGCGGCAGCCTCGACTTCGCTCAGCTGACCGCGGTGACCGGCCTCGTCGCCGGTGTCATCACGATCCTCTTCGGCGTCGTGGCCCGGCTGCCGTTCGCACTCGCAGCGGGCCTGGGCATGAACAGCTTCCTCGCAGTCTCCGTGGTCCAGGAAGTCACCTGGGCCGATGCGATGGGGCTCGTGGTCATCAACGGTGTCATCATCGTCATTCTGGGGGCCACGGGCATCCGCACGGCGATCTTCAACGCCGTCCCGCATGCCCTCAAGGTGGCCATCACCGTCGGCATCGGGCTCTTCATCGCCTTCATCGGCTTCGTCAACTCCGGATTCGTCACCCGCACCCCGTCGGGTCCGCCGGTCCAGCTGGGTCAGGACGGGTCCATCGCCTCACTGCCGACGCTCGTCTTCGTCGTGGCGCTGATCCTCATCGGCATCCTCGTGGCGCGCAACGTCCCGGGCGGTATCCTCATCGGCATCGTCGTGGCGACGATCCTCGCGATCGTCATCCAGGCGTTCGCGAAGCTCGGCACCGTCGGTGACCCGGTGGACCCGGATCCGCTGGGCTGGAATCTCGCGGCTCCGGAGTTCCCCAAGCAGGTCGTCGCCGCCCCCGACTTCAGTCTCGTCGGGTCCTTCGACCTCATCGGCGGCTTCCAGCATGTCGGCGTCCTCGCCGCCACGATGCTCGTGTTCACTCTCGTGTTCACGAACTTCTTCGACGCTATGGGCACCATGACCGGACTGGCTCGCAGCGCCGGCCTGCAGACCTCGGACGGAATGTTCCCCCGCATCCGCGGAGCCTTCGTCGTCGAGGGCCTCGGCGCCGTCGCCGGAGGTGGAGCCTCTGCGTCGTCGAACACCGTTTTCGTCGACGCCGCTGCCGGCATCGCCGAAGGTGCGAGGACAGGGCTCGCTGCCTGCATCACCGGAGTGCTGTTCCTGCTGTCGATGTTCTTCTCCCCGCTCATCGCCGTCATCCCGATGGAGGCCGGAGCCGCAGCGCTCGTCGTCGTCGGAGCCATGATGGTCACCCAGATCCGCGAGATCGACATGAGTGATTTCCGCACCTCGCTGCCGGTCTTCCTCACCATGGTCACGATGCCGCTGACGTACTCGATCGCCAACGGCATCGGCGTCGGATTCATCTCCTGGGCGCTCATCCACGCCATGAGCAAGCGCGGTCGTGATGTCCACTGGCTGCTGTGGGTCGTCTCAGCCGGATTCGTCCTGTACTTCGTTCGCGGCCCGATTTCGGCTATCTTGGGAGGATGAGCACGATGAGTCAGATCACAGCCTGGCCGAAAGGGCAGATCGCCCACGGAGAATGACGAACATCGCCGTGGGCGGCGAGACCTGCCGCTGGCGACACGACGATGTTCTTCACTGCTGTTCGCATGGATAACCAGAAGTCTCGAAGAACATAGCAACCGCTCCAACCATGCACGGTGCGTCTCAGTGACGAGGCGCAGGAGGAAAGTGCGATGTCTGCGACGACGACAGACCGCTCGATCGCTGAGGTCTCGGTCAACGGAGAGACCCGCGAATTCGACGGACCACCACACACCAATGCCCTGGACTTCCTCCGGGGCCACGGCCTGACCGCGGCCAAGGAAGGCTGCGCGGAAGGCGAATGCGGGGCCTGCGCGATCATGATCGCCCGCCCCGACGCCGAGGGCACCACTCGCTGGACCTCGGTGAACTCGTGCCTGCTGCCGGCCGCCGCCCTCGACGGAGGTGAGGTCGTCACCGCCGAAGGACTCGTCGACGGCAAGACCGTCCACCCCGTCCAAGAGGAGATGGCCGTACGCGGCGGATCCCAGTGCGGATACTGCACCCCTGGCTTCGTCTCCTCGATGGCCGCCGAATACTACCGTCCCGAGCGCGCCGCAGACGCCGCAGACGCTGACGCCGCCGAGGCCGAGCACCACTGCGGACCCAACGGATTCGACCTCCACTCTCTGTCGGGCAACCTCTGCCGCTGCACCGGATACCGCCCCATCCGCGACGCCGCCTTCGCCCTCGGGCAGCCGAGCGCTGACGATGCGCTCGCCGCCCGCCGCGAACAGCCGGCCCCCGCGGCCGTGGCCACCGACTATCAGCGCGCCGACACCGCGACCGGCAGGATCGGCCGCTACCGCCGTCCTGCCACCCTCGCCGAGGCGGTCGAGATCCTCAGCAGCGAACCCGACACCACCGTCGTGGCCGGGGCCACCGACTGGGGCGTCGAGGTCAACATCAAAGGTGCACGAGCCGAGAACGTCCTCGCCGTCGACCGGCTCGACGAGATGCGCGGCATCCGCCGCAGCGCCGACCACATCGAACTCGGCGCGGCCCACACCCTGTCCGAACTCGAACGCGAACTCGCCGGCGACATTCCGCTGCTGGGCAAGCTGTTCCCGCAGTTCGCCTCCCGCCTCATCCGCAATGCGGCGACGATCGGCGGCAACCTCGGCACCGGTTCGCCGATCGGCGACACCCCGCCGGCGCTGCTCGCCCTCGACGCCGAACTCGTGCTCACCTCGGTGCGCGGAGACCGGAGCGTGGCCCTGGCCGATTACTTCACCGGCTACCGGCAGACAGTGCGGGAAGCAGACGAGCTCATCACCGCCGTCCGCATCCCGCTGCCGCTGTCGCCGCTGACCTCGTTCCAGAAGATCGCCAAGCGTCGCTTCGACGACATCTCCTCGGTTGCCATCGGCTACGCCGTCGATGTGCGTCAGGGGCAGATCGCCAAGGCCCGGATCGGGCTCGGCGGAGTCGCGGCCACCCCGCTGCGGGCGCGAGCCACCGAAGCCATGCTCGAGGGCCGGCCGTGGAACCTCGAGACCGTGCACGCGGCGACCGAGACCCTCACCGCAGAGGGCACACCGATGGACGACCACCGCGCGAGCGCGAAGTACCGCACCGCGATGCTGCGGTCCTCACTCGAACGCTTCTATGCCGAACAGCTCGGAAACACGGCAGTGACCAGCCAGGAGGTCCAGTGATGAGCCAGCTCTCCCAGCGCCCCGCCGACCCGGTCGTCGGCGAACGCCACCACCATGAAAGCGCCTTCGGACATGTCACCGGCTCCGCTCTCTACACCGACGACCTCGTCGGTCGGCTGACCGGAGTCCTCCACGCCTACCCTGTGCAGTCGACGACCGCGCATGCGCGGCTGCTCTCCCTCGACGTCGAGCCCGCCTATGCGGTGCCCGGAGTCGTTCGGGTCATCACCGCCGCGGACATTCCGGGAGTCAACGACCAAGGCGTCAAACACGATGAGCCGATGCTGCCGACCGACGAGATCATGTTCTTCGGTCAGCCGCTGGCCTGGGTGCTCGCCGACGATCTCGACGCCGCACGCGAAGGCGCGGCCGCCGTGACCGCCGAGGTCGACGAACTGCCCTCGCTGGTGACCGTCCGTGATGCCATCGCCGCGGAGAGCTACCACGGACAGCCGCTGCACATCGACAAGGGCGAGGTCGACGCGGCCTTCGCCGACGCCGCGCACGTCTTCGAAGGCGAATTCGAATTCGCCGGGCAGGAGCACTTCTACCTCGAGACGCAGGCCTGCCTGGCCCACGTCGACGAGAACGGACAGATCTTCGTCCAGTCCTCGACCCAGCACCCGACCGAGACGCAGGACATCATCTCCCACGTCCTCGGCATCCCCGCCCACGAAGTCACCGTGCAGTGCCTGCGCATGGGCGGCGGCTTCGGCGGCAAGGAGATGCAGCCGCACGGCTATGCCGCGCTCGCCGCTCTCGGGGCCACCCTCACGGGAAGGCCGGTGCGGCTGCGCCTCAACCGGACGCTGGACATCACGATGACCGGAAAACGGCACGGATTCCACTCTTCGTGGAAGATCGGGTTCACCGAAGACGGCAAGATCCTCGCCCTCGACGCGAGCCTGACCGCCGACGGCGGCTGGAGCCTCGACCTGTCCGAACCCGTGCTCACCCGCGCGATGTGCCATATCGACAACGCCTACTGGGTGCCGAACATCCGCGTCACCGGTCGCATCGCGAAGTGCAACAAGACCTCGCAGACTGCTTTCCGCGGTTTCGGCGGACCCCAGGGCATGCTCGTGCTCGAGGACATCCTCGGCCGGGTCGCCCCGCAGCTCGGGCTCAGTGCCCGGGAGCTGCGGCGGCGGAACTTCTACGCGCAGGGGCAGGACACTCCCTACTATCAGCCGGTTCGTCATCCCGAGCGGATCGAAGCCTGCTGGGACCAGCTCATCGACGAATCCGAACTCGAGGCCCGCGAACTCGAGATCGAGGCCTTCAACGCCGGCAGCGACCACATCAAGCGCGGACTGGCGATCACCCCGGTGAAGTTCGGAATCTCGTTCAACCTCACCGCGTTCAACCAGGGCGGTGCGCTCGTGCTCGTGTACAAGGACGGATCCGTCCTCGTCACCCACGGCGGCACCGAGATGGGGCAGGGACTGCATCAGAAGATGCTGCAGGTCGCGGCCACCACCCTCGGGGTGCCGCTGTCGACGGTGCGCCTGGCGCCGACCCGCACGGACAAGGTGCCCAATACCTCCGCGACGGCGGCGAGCTCGGGCTCCGACCTCAATGGCGGGGCGGTGAAGAACGCCTGCGATCAGATCCTCGATCGGCTGCGGCAGGTCGCCGCGGGCATCCTCGGCGCTCCCGCCCATGAGGTGGACATCTCTCGCGGAATCGTCTCCGCACTGTCCTCGCCGAAGACCGTGACCTGGGAAGAGCTCATCAACACCGCGTACTTCCAGCGCATCCAGCTCTCGGCCTCCGGTTTCTACCGGACCGAGGGCCTGCACTGGAACCTCAGCCAGATGCGCGGCGAACCCTTCAAGTACTTCGCCTACGGAGCCGCGGTCTCCGAGGTCGAGGTCAATCGCTTCGACGGTTCGTACACGCTGCGCCGCGTCGACATCGTCCACGATGTCGGGGATTCTCTGTCCCCGCTCATCGACCTCGGACAGATCGAAGGCGGCTTCGTCCAGGGGGCCGGCTGGCTGACCCTGGAGGACCTGCGCTGGGACGAATCCGACCGGCCCAGCCGAGGGCGCTTGGCCACCCAGGCGGCGAGCACGTACAAGATCCCGAGCTTCTCCGAGGCGCCGGAGGTCTTCAACGTCTCCCTGCTGGACAAAGCCCATGAAGAGGGAGCGGTCTACGGTTCGAAGGCCGTGGGCGAACCCCCGCTCATGCTCGCCTTCTCCGTGCGTGAAGCCCTGCGCGAAGCGGTGCGCGCCTTCGGCGGACCCGGACGCGGCGTGGAACTGGCCTCCCCGGCCACCCCTGAAGCGGTGTTCTGGGCGATCGAGGACGTCCGCGCCGAGGAATCGAGGGCGGCCGCCTCGGCGACGGAAGGACAACGAGTTCCGTCATGACCTGGATGGACACCGCAGCCGAGCTTCGCGGAGCTCGGGTGCCGGCCGTCCTCGTCACTCTCGCCACCGTGCGCGGGCACGCCCCACGCGAGGCGGGAGCGAAGATGATCGTCACCGCCGATGACCTGTTCGGGACCATCGGCGGCGGCAATCTCGAGATGACGGCCCTCACCCGTGCCCGCGAACTGCTCGCCGAGGATCAGCGCGCCCCGGAGATGCTCACCCTGCGGCTCAACGACAAGGCCCCGGCCAAGTACGGCAGGCAATGCTGCGGCGGGGAGGTCACGGTGCTGCTCGAACCGCTGCCCGTGCCCGCCTCGGTAGGGATCTTCGGCATCGGCAACATCGGACTCGAACTCACCCGCATCCTCGCCCGTCACGACATCGACCTCGTCGTGTCCGATTCGCGGCCCGAGCAGTTGGAGGCTCTCGATTCCCTCGAGGCACCGGTGGCGCGGCTGCGCCGCGAGTTCGCCGTCGTCGGGGAGGAAGTGCTCACCACGCTGCCGGCCGGATCGCACGTGGTCATCATGACCCACGACCATGCCGAGGACCTGCACCTGTGCGCGGCCGCGCTGGCCCGCGGCGACCTCGGCTCCGTCGGACTCATCGGTTCGGGCGCGAAGTGGCAGCGCTTCCGCAAGAACCTCACCGCCGAGGGCTTCGCGCCCGAGGTCGTCGACACCATCCGCTGCCCCATCGGACTGCCCGAACTGCCGGGCAAGGCACCGGCGACGATCGCCGTGAGCGTCGCCGCCGAGCTGCTCGGCCGCATCGGCTGAGGCCGGCAGGAGCTGAGGGCGCCTTCTGCGTCTGTGCTCCGTCGCAGCCGACCGACACTGTCTTCCACCCCTGACTCAAACAGTCTTCCACCCCCTGACTCAAGGAGAACCATCGTGGTCATCTATCGTGCGCGCGTCTTCGACACGCCTGACAACCCCTTCACCGGAGGGCAGCTGCGCTCCGAGACCGACATCGCCCTCGTCGTCGACGACGGGCTCATCACCGCCCGCACCGACTTCGCCGCCGCCCGGAATGCCCACCCCGACGCAGAGGTCGTCGACCTGCGAGACGGCGTGCTGCTGCCGGGGCTCATCGACACCCACGTCCACCTGCCGCAGGTCCGCGCCATCGGTCATCTCGGCAAGCCCCTGCTCGAATGGCTCGACCAGTGCGCCCTGCCCGAAGAGGCGAGACTCGGTGAGCCCGCCTACGCGGAAGCCGTGGCCGGAGAGTTCCTCACGGGACTGATCGCGGCGGGGACCACCTCGGCGATGGTCTTCGGTTCGCACTTCGCCGGGGCCATGGACATCTTCTTCTCTGCCGCCGCGCGGGCCGGACTGCGGGTGACATCGGGCCTGGTCACCAGCGACCGGAATCTGCCGGAGTCCCTGCTCACCGACGTCGACCGATCGGTGGCCGAAGGGCAGGCGCTCATCGACGCCTGGCACGGGAAGGGGCGGCTGCGCTATGCGGTGACCCCACGGTTCTCGTTCTCCGCCGGTCCCGAACTCCTCGCCGCGGGCGGTCAGCTCGTGACCGACAATCCCGGCATCTGGGTGACCTCGCACCTCAACGAGAACCTCGACGAGGTCTCCGGGGTGGCGGCGATCCACCCCGAATCGCGGGACTACCTCGACACCTACGACCGGGCGGGACTGCTCGGGCGGCGCACCGTGCTCGCCCACAATGTCCACCCGCAGGACCGGGAGCTCGAGCGCATGGCCGAGGTCGGGGCCGTCGCTGCACACTGCCCGACGTCGAACTCGGCGCTGGCCAGCGGCTTCTTCCCCCTGCGCCGCCACCTCGACGCCGGAGTCCGGGTCGCCTTGGGATCCGATGTGGGTGCAGGCACCGGATTCAACCTGCTCAAGGAAGGGGTGCAGTCGTACTTCATGCAGCAGCTCGACCCGTCCGGGGGAGTGGCACTGAACTCCGCGCACCTGCTGCACCTGGCCACGGCGGCCGGCGCCGAGGCGCTCGAACTCGACGAAGTCGGGGATCTGTCCGTAGGCAAGCGCTTCGACGCCGTGCTCGTCCGCCCGGCCGCCGGCGAGCCCCTCGACGTCGGCATCCGGCATGCCGCCGACGACGGAGACGCCTTGGCGACGATCTTTGCCATGGGCACTCCCGCTGACATCGCCGAAGTCTGGATCGACGGCCACCCCACCAAAAACTGACCCTCCCTTACTACCCGACGGCGGCCCAGCAACCTCGCGCCAAGTTGCTGGGCCGCCGTCGGGTTGTTTTGGGGAGGGGTCTTGACGCGGGCTTCGCCAACTGCCTATGCTTATTTCACTGAATGGAAATGAACTTCCGCAATACGGAAAAAAGAGATCCTCAAAGGAGAGCTCCATGACCCAGGCCTTCGACTTCACCGCTCCCGACAGCTACATCCTCAACTGCTCCACCCTGCTCACCGAACTGCCCGTCCTCGAACGCGCCCAGGCCGCGAAGGACGCCGGCTTCGACCGCGTCGAATTCTGGTGGCCCTTCGACGGCAACCCGCGCCCCACCTCGGCGGAGGTCGATGAGTTCATCGCCTCGCTCGAGACCGCCGGAGTCGAACTCGCCGGGCTGAACTTCTGGGCAGGGAATATGGCCGCCGGTGACCGAGGCATGGTCTCCGTCATCGGCGCCGAGGAGGACTTCGCCGCGAACGTCGACATCGTCGTTGAGATCGGCCGCCGCACCGGCTGCCGCGCCTTCAACGCCCTCTACGGACTGCGCACCGAAGGCCAGGACGCCGCCGGCCAGGACGCCACGGCCGTCGCCAACCTCTCCCTGGCCGCGAACGCGGTCGCCGCGATCGGCGGCACCGTCCTCGTCGAACCCGTCTCCGGGGCCGAGGCCTACCCGCTCAAGCGCTTCGCCGACGCCGCCGAGGTGGTCGCCGCCGTCCGCGCCGACGGACCATCGAACATCGCCGTGCTCGCCGACTTCTTCCACATGAGCGTCAATGGCGACGATGTGGCCGCCGTCATCGAAGCCGCGGCCGCCGACTTCGGCCACATCCAGATCGCCGACGCTGAGGGGCGCGGAGCACCGGGCACCGGATCGTTGCCGCTGCGCGACTGGATCAACCGTGCCTATGCGCTCGGCTACACCGGCTCGGTCGCGCTCGAATACAAGCAGGACCGTGCCACCGCCTTCGACTGGCTGGCCCACGCCGCCCAGTCCGCCTGAGAACCCCGAACTCCACACGAAGGAAACCCCATGAGCAAGACAATCGCATTCATCGGACTCGGCATCATGGGCCTGCCCATGGCCAAGAACCTCGTCGCCGCCGGCTTCGACGTCCGCGGCTTCAACCGCACCCCGGCCAAAGCCGATTCCCTCGCCGAGGCGGGAGGAACCGCCGCAGCCACCATCGCCGAGGCGGTAACCGGTGCCGATGTCATCATCACCATGGTCCCGGACTCACCCGACGTCGAAGCCGTGCTCACCGGCGACGACGGCATCCTCGCCCACGCCGAGCCCGGCGCCACCTGGATCGACTTCTCCACCATCCGCCCCGACGTGGCCAAGCAGCTCGCCGAGCAGGCGAAGGAAACCGGACTCAAACCGCTCGACGCTCCCGTCTCCGGCGGAGAGCCCGGCGCCGTCGACGGCGTTCTGTCGATCATGGTCGGCGGAGACAGAGCCGACTTCGACTCCGTGGCCGATGTCTTCGACGCCGTCGGCAAGACCATCGTGCTCGTCGGCCCCTCGGGCGCCGGTCAGACCGTCAAGGCCGCCAACCAGCTCATCGTCGCCGGCAACATCGGCCTGCTGGCCGAAGCCGTCGTCTTCCTCGAAGCCTACGGCGTCGAGACCACCCCGGCGCTGCAGGTCCTCGGCGGGGGACTGGCCGGATCCAAGGTGCTCGAACAGAAGGGGCAGAAGATGCTCGATCGTGAGTTCGGTCCCGGGTTCCGCCTGGCACTCCACCACAAGGACATGGGCATCGTCACCGCCGCCGCGCGAGAGGCCGGAGTCGCCATCCCGCTCGGGTCCGCCGTCGCCCAGCTCGTCGCCTCGACCGTGCAGCAGGGCAACGGAGGACTCGACCACTCGGGTCTCTTCACCGTCGTCGAACAGCTCTCCGGGAAGAACGAGAACTGAAACGGCCGCCTCGGCGAGGGTGATCAGCCCGTCGCGAGGCCACACCAGCCGGGCGGGGCCGTCGGCCCAACGACACCGACGGCCCCGCCCCACCACGAACCGAGCCGGCGACAGTGTCGTCGTCGGTTCATGAACAAAGGACGAACAATGACACGTATGCGCGCAGTCGACGCCGTTGTGCTCATCCTCGAAAAGGAAGGCGCGACGGAGACCTTCGGCCTGCCGGGAGCCGCGATCAATCCGCTGTACTCGGCGATGAAGGCCCATGGCGGCATCCGCCACACCCTGGCCCGTCACGTCGAAGGGGCCTCCCACATGGCCGACGGCTACACCCGTTCGGCACCGGGCAACATCGGCGTCTGCCTCGGCACCTCGGGGCCGGCCGGCACCGATATGATCACCGGCCTCTACGCCGCGGCCGCCGATTCCCAGCCGATCCTGTGCATCACCGGCCAGGCCCCGGTCGCCGTGCTCGACAAGGAGGACTTCCAAGCCGTCGACATCGCCTCGATCGCGAAACCGGTGACGAAGATGGCCAAGACCGTACTCGAAGCCGGGCAGGTCCCCGGAGCCTTCCAATCTGCGTTCCAGATCATGCGCTCGGCCCGACCCGGGCCCGTGCTCATCGACCTGCCCATCGACGTGCAGCAGACCGAGATCGACTTCGACATCGACACCTACGAACCGCTGGCGCCCGCAAAGCCGGAGGCCACCTCGGCGCAGGCGGAGAAGATCCTCGACCTCATCGCCGAGGCGGAGCATCCGCTCATCATCGCCGGCGGCGGAATCATCAACGCCGATGCGTCCGATCGGCTCGTCGAATTCGCCGAACTCACCTCGATTCCGGTCTCACCGACCCTCATGGGCTGGGGCACCATCCCCGATGACCATGTGCTGCAGGCCGGGATGGTCGGCATCCAGACGCACGTGCGCTACGGCAACGCCTCCTTCCTCGAATCGGACCTCGTCATCGGCATCGGCAACCGCTGGGCCAACCGGCACACCGGTGACCTCGGCGTCTACCGGAAGGGGCGGAAGTTCGTCCACATCGACATCGAACCGACGCAGATCGGGCGCGTGTTCTCGCCCGACTACGGGGTGGTTTCGGACGCCGGAGCGGCCCTCGAGGCACTCATTGCGGCCGCTCGCGACCGGGCCGGCTCTCTGCCGGACTTCACCGGCTGGGCCGGTGAGTGCACGGCACGGAAGTCGACCGAGCACCGGAAGACGAACTTCACCGAGGTGCCGATCAAGCCGCAGCGGGTCTACCAGGAGATGAACCAGGCGTTCGGCAAGGACGTCACCTATGTATCGACGATCGGGCTGAGCCAGATCGCCGGAGCCCAGATGCTCCACGTCTACCGGCCGAGGCACTGGATCAACGCCGGACAGGCCGGCCCCCTCGGCTGGACCGGGCCCGCGGCTCTCGGCGTGGCCAGGGGCAAGCCGGGCGAAACCGTCGTCGCCCTGTCCGGTGACTACGACTTCCAGTTCATGCTCGAAGAACTCGCTGTCGGCGCGCAGCACAAGATCCCCTACGTCCACGTCGTCGTCAACAACTCCTACCTCGGGCTCATCCGCCAGTCTCAGCGCGGATTCGAGATGGACTACGAGGTGTCGCTGGCGTTCGAGAACATCAACTCCGCCGGGTCCGGCTCGGCGGGGTACGGAGTCGACCATGTGGCCGTGGCGCAGGGGCTCGGTTGCAAGGCGCTGCGGGTCGAAGACCCCGAGCTCATCGGCGAAGGACTGCGCGTGGCCAAGGAACTCATGGACGAACATCAGGTGCCCGTGGTCGTCGAGGTCATCCTCGAACGCATCACGAACATCTCGATGGGAGCCGCGCTCGATGCGATCAACGAGTTCGAGACCCTGGCACAGACCCCGGCGGACGCTCCGACGGCGCTGACACCGATGGGAGAACTGGCCGCAGCGAAATAGGCTGGGCCGAAACGCCCGGGACGAGTAGGCTAGAACGGTATACCGAACCCGCATACACCGGCCGCCCGGGTCGGGCGACTGAGGAGGAACATTGAGCAATGACGCCAACTTCGATCTGATCATCCACGCCGAGAGGGCCCTGCTGCCCGACGGCACCGACTCCGTGAAGATCGGTGTCGCGGATGGAACGATCGCCGCGATCGCCCGCGGTGGCCAGGATCTGGATACGGCCGCCTCGGCGGGGGCGACGATCATCGAGGTCGGAGCCGATCAGGTGCTGCTGCCCGGGCTCGTCGACTCCCACGTCCACGTCAACGATCCCGGTCGTGCCGAGTGGGAGGGCTTCGCCAGCGCCACCCGCGCGGCCGCGGCCGGGGGAGTGACGACAATCGTCGACATGCCGCTGAACTCGCTGCCGCCGACGGTCAGCGTCGCCGCGCTCGACGCCAAACGCGAGGTCGCCGGCCCCAAGGCCTTCGTCGATGTCGGCTTCTGGGGCGGGGCGATCCCCGGCAACACCGCGGATCTGCGTCCTCTGCACGAGGCCGGGGTCTATGGGTTCAAGTGCTTCCTCGAGGACTCCGGGGTCGAGGAATTCCCTCCGCTGGAGCCGGATGAGATGGCCGCCGACATGGCCGAGATCGCCGCTTTCGACGGGATGCTCATCGTCCACGCCGAAGACCATGCGGTCATGGCTGAAGTGCCGAAGAACTCGGGTCCGAAGTTCGCTGATTTCCTCGCCACGCGTCCGCGCGAGGCCGAGAACGTCGCGATCGCCCGCGTCATCGACGCGGCGCGGGCGACCGGGGCGAGGGCGCACATCCTCCACCTGTCCTCGGCGGATTCGCTCGACCAGATCGCTGCGGCCAAGGCGGAAGGCATCAAGCTCACCGTCGAAACCTGCCCGCACTATCTCGTCTTCACCGCCGAGGAGATCCCCGACGGGGCGACGACGCACAAGTGCTGCCCGCCGATCCGTGAGGAGTCGAATCGGGAGGCGCTGTGGCGGGGACTCATCGACGGCACGATCGACTGCATCGTCTCCGATCATTCGCCGTCGACGGCCGAACTCAAACTGCTCGACACCGGTGACTTCGGTGCGGCCTGGGGCGGAATCTCCTCGCTGCAGCTGGGGCTCTCGCTCGTGTGGACCGAGGCGGCCAAGCGCGGCATCGACCTCGCCGAGGTGGTCCGCTGGATGTCCGCGGCACCGGCGGCCGTGGCCCGGGTGGCGAACAAGGGTGCGATCGCTGAGGGCAATGACGCGGACTTCGCCGTATTCGCCCCCGACGAGGAGTGGACCGTGCATGCCACGGATCTCTACCACCGCAACCAGATCAGCGCGTACGACTCCCGCGCCGTCCGCGGTCGCGTGGTGCAGACGCTGCTGCGGGGAGCCCCGGTCGACTTCGAAACCCCGACCGGCCACCTCCTCACCGCCCGCTGACCCTCCCTTACTACCCGACGGCGGCCCAGCAACCTCGCGCGAGATTGCTGGGCCGCCGTCGGGTAGTCCGGGGAAGAAGTTATCCACAGATTGCCTTCGCCTATTGCCGTTCGGAGTCGAATGATGCAGTTTGGTGTCATGTACTTGTGTATGACGACCGCGAAGCTGTATCGGCTGGGGTTTTCCAAGGACGAAGTCAGACGCGCTGTGCGCTGCTGTCTGAGACGCATCGCCCGTGGGCGGTATGTGGCGACCGGGTCCTGCGAAGACGCACGGCATGAAGCCATCTGGGCGGCACTGAGTGAGGAGGACTTCGAGGAGTTCGCCCACCGAGACGATATGCGCGATGAGATCGAACCCTTGCGGGTCCTCATCCGCACCCGTGCCGAACAGATCCACACTGCATCCGGGCGCTGGCGAGTGACGAAGGGTCGCGAGGTCTTCTCCCACCTCTCGGCCGCCCTCGTCCACGGTCTGCCGATTGCCTACCCTGCACAGACGCGGGTGGAGGTGTTCCGACCGAACGTCAGCCGCAAGTACCGTCACCTCTACGTCCGCAACCGGGAGATCCCCTCGGCGCATCGGAAGATGGTCGGCATCTACGCGGTGACGACGGTGGAGCGCACGCTCATCGATGTCGCCCGCGACTACGACCCTGATGTGTCCGTGCCGATGCTCGACGAGGCGATCCGCCGACGTCTGACAAGCCGGCTGCGGTTGGAGGCCGTCCTCGAGGAGTGCCCGGAATCCCGCGGCGACGCTGCCGTCCTCTGCGCGCTGAACTTGACCGACGGGCGCAGGGAGGCACCGTCGGAGTCCATCGCCGCCGTGCGGTTCTTCGAACACGGGGTCGCCGGCTTCGAACCGCAGGTCGAATTCTTCGGTGACCACGGCGAGGTCTTTGCCCGCGTCGACTTCTGCCATCGGGACGCCAAACTCATCGTCGAGATCGACGGCGTCGAGAAGTACACGATGAACGGCCGGACTCCCCGCGCGAGCATCGCCGCAGAGAAGGCACGGGAGGCCGCTCTCGAGGCCCGAGGCTACAAGGTCATCCGTCTGACCTTCGGCGAACTCTTCCGCACCGCGCCCTTCGAGCGGATCCTCGGCGTGCTCGCCTCACGGTTGCGCACCGGATGATCGCGGAAGCACCCGACGGCGGCCCAGCAACCTGGCGCGAGGTTGCTGGGCCGCCGTCGGGTAGCAATTAGGCACCGAGTTGGGTGCGGAGGCGGGCGACGTGGCCTCGCGCGTCGACATTGTATTCGGCGTGGGTGAGGGTGCCGTCGGCGCCGATGACGAAGGTTGAACGCTGCGTGCCCTGGAAGGTGTGCTCGCCGATCGTCTTCTGCCCGTAGCTGCCGTAGGCCTTCGCGACGGCAGCGCCCTCATCGGAGAGCAGAGAGAACGTCAGCCTCTCCTCGGCGGCGAATTCCTTGAGCGACTCCGTATCATCGGGCGAGATGCCGAGGACCTCGAACCCGGCGGCCGCGAGCGCGGAGAGATTGTCCCGGAAATCGCAGGCTTCGGTCGTGCAGCCCGGCGAGGCAGCCTTCGGGTAGAAGTAGAGGATGACGCGGCGGCCGGCGTAGTCCTCCTTCGACACGGTCCGCCCCTCGGCGTCGGTGAGGCAGAAGTCGGGAGCGATGTCCCCGACGGCAAGCTGAGTCTGAGTGATCATGGTGAATCCTTTCGTCATTGAGTGGTGCTTCCAGCGGCCACGAGTGCGCACGCATGCGCGGCCGTGTCCTCGATGAGCGCTTCGGCGCGCTCGGACAGGGTGGTCAGATCGGCCGGGCCCGGTGCGATCGACAGAGCGGCCGTGATCCCTGCCTCCCGGCACTGCGCGGGCGAGAGCCCGACGCGTCCGGCGATGACGATCACCCGCGCCGAGGCGGGGGCGTGGTGCCGCACGGCCGCGACGACCTTCCCGCCCAGGGACTGCGAGTCGAACGATCCCTCTCCGGTGAGGACGATGTCGGCCTCGGCCAGGGCCGCGGCCAGTCCCACGGTCTCGGCGACCATGGTGGAGCCGGGCACCACCTCGGCGCCGAACAGCGTCGTGAGCACCAATGGGATACCGCCGGCGGCCCCGAACCCCGGCGTCGCAGCCAGTGCCTCGGCCTCGGTGGGGGAGGCGGCGAGCACCTCGGCGAGGTGGCCGAGCCCCGTATCGAGCACGGTCACGGACTCCGCGTCGGCGCCCTTCTGCGGGCCGAAGACCGCGGCGGCTCCGCGGGGTCCGGTCAGCGGATTGTCGACGTCGACGGCGATGCGCCAGCGCACCGTGCGGGCGCGCGGGTCGAGATCCGTGGTGTCGACGGCGGCGACCGCGGCCAGCCCTCCGCCGCCGGGAGTGACGGAAGCGCCGCCGGCATCGACGAAGCGGGCGCCGAGGGCCGCGGCGATGCCGACTCCGCCGTCGGTGCTCGCCGAACCGCCGATGCACAGCAGGATCTCCTCGACGCCGAGATCGAGCACGGCCCGGGCGATGAGTCCGACCCCGAAGGTGTCGGCGCGCTCGGGCTGCAGCGGCACGTCTGAGACCTGGGGCAGTCCGTTGGCCTGCGCGGCCTCGATGACCGCAGTCGTGCCGTCGGGGGAGATGCCGAACGCCGCCGAGGCGGCCCTGCCCAGGGCGTCGACCGTGTCCACGGTGCGTCGCGGGGTTCCCCAGACCGCGAGCAGCGCGTCAAGGGTGCCCTCCCCGCCGTCGGCGAAGGGCAGCTCGGTCACGGCGGCGTGCGGGTAGGCCGTGCGGGCGCCGCGGGCCAAAGCGGCCGCGGCCGCCGGCGCGGATGCCGAGCCTTTGAAGGAATCAGGGGCGCAGACGATCCTCGGGTACGCGGCCGCAGCTGTTCGTGCGGCCGGTGCCGAGGTGCTGTGTGTCGAAGATGTGTCGCTCATTCCCTCATTCAACCTCATCGTCGGGAGTGGGATCGTCCTCATGTCATTATCCACGATTCGGAATAAAGTTTCCACAAAATGGTGTGAGCAATTTGACATTGCCGCGCAGGCCCAGCACACTCGAACCAGTTGTTCGGAAATGGTATTCCGAACCGTGAAAACCCGTCAGTGCACGTCAAGGAGGTCACCGTGGACCTGGCCGAGTTCAATCGACTCCCAGCCGACGAGGCCCGGAATGTTCTGCGCCCCTGCCTCGACGTCGACCGGTGGATCGACGCGGTCATCGCCGCTCGGCCGTTCCCCGACCTCGACTCCGCGCTGGAATCGGCACGCAATGACGCCACCCCGCTGCGCACCGACGAGATCGACGCCGCCATGTCCCACCACCCCCGCATCGGGGAGAAAGCGAAGGGACAGAGCGCCGAGGCGGCCCACTCGAGTCGTGAACAGGCCGGACTCGGCACCCTCGACGATGAGGTGCAATCGCAGCTGGCCGCCGGAAACGCCGCCTACGAGGAACGCTTCGACCGAGTGTTCCTCATCCGTGCCGCCGGGCGCACACCCGCAGAGGTCCTGTCCGAGCTGCAGCGGCGCATGGACAACACCGATGCGGACGAAACCGCCGAAGTCGGCGAACAGCTGATCCAGATCGCCGCCCTGAGACTCGAAGGAATCCTCGCATGAGCTTCATCACCGCCCACGCCCTCGACTCGACCGTCGGTACTCCTGCCGCAGACCTCGAAGTCACCCTCTACGCGGGCGACGAAGAGATCGTTTCGGCCCGCACCGACGATAACGGGCGCGTCTCCGACTTCGGCCCCGACCACCTCGAACCCGGTGACTACCGGATCGTCTTCGGCACCGGCGCCTACTTCGCCGCCCGGGACATCGACCACTTCCACCCCGTGGTGACGATCGACTTCACCGTCCAGGCCGGGCAGGCTCACTACCACATCCCGCTGCTGCTGAGCCCCTTCGCCTACAGCACCTACCGCGGCAGCTGAGCCGCCCCCACAGCGACATCAGGGGAAGCAGGCCCCCTGCAGGATCAGATCCTCAACAAACCGCCGAAGCCGACCGGAAACTCGCCGGCAGGCCTCGTCAATCGAATGGTCACGGTATGCGCATGCCCGCATGCCGACGAACTGGAGGAGCATCAAGATGAGCAAGGTCCGACTGACATCGAACCAGTACGGCAAGGCGGAGAACCGACTGATGCGGGTCTACCGCGACTCCGAACGCCACGAACTCCGCGATCTCAATGTCACCTCACAGCTGTGGGGCGACTTCGAGACCGCGCACACCGAAGGCAACAACGAACACGTCGTCGCCACCGATACGCAGAAGAACACGGTCTTCGCGAAGGCCAAGGAACTGGGCGTGAGTTCACCCGAGCAGTTCATCATGGGTCTGGCCGACCACTTCACCTCGAGCTTCGACTGGGTCACCGGCGGACGCTGGGAAGCCGAGGAGTACGGCTGGAGCCGGATCAACGATCACAATCACTCGTTCTTCAAGTCCGCCCCTGAGGTGCGCACCGCCGTGTTCACCCGCGACGGCGACAAGGACACACTGATCTCCGGCTTCAACGGACTCACCGTGCTCAAGACGACCGAATCGGGCTTCGTCGGCTACCCGAAGGACAAGTACACGACCCTGCCGGAGACCGAGGACCGGATCCTCGCCACCGACATCGCCACCCGGTGGATCTACAACTCCACCGATCTCGATTTCGAGGCCGTGTACAAGCAGGTCAAGGAGATCATCCTCGACTCCTTCACCGACCACTTCTCCCACGCTCTGCAGCACACTCTCTACCAGATGGGTGAGAAGGTCATCGAGGCCGTGCCGCAGATCGACGAGATCCGCTTCTCCTGCCCGAACAAGCACCACTTCCTCTACGACATCGAACGCTTCGGGCTCGAGAACCCGAACGAGGTCTTCATCGTCGCCGACCGTCCCTACGGCCTCATCGAAGCCACGTTCACCCGCGAAGGCGTCGACGAGAACAAGGACGCGTGGGCACAGATCGCCGGCTTCTGCTGACCCGGCGCACCACCTGCTGAGTCAGCAGAGCCGCTGCAGCAGGTCTTTCCGTCTCCGGGCTCCCGGCCGGGACACGGCTCCGGGAGCCCGGACCCCGTGAGAAGGAAACCCCGAAATGACACAGGACACCACCTCGGCGAGTCTGAGGAGCACCACCGACGAAGAGGTCGATGAATGGCTCGAGTCCTGGGAGGGACTCGTCAACGTGCGCGGAACTCTGCGCGCCGGCGAGATCATGGAGGCGCTGCGCCGTCGCGCGGCCACGAATTCCGTCGCCCAGCCCAAGGTCACCACCACCGACTACGTGAATACGATCCCCGCCGATCAGGAACCGACCTATCCCGGCGATGAGCGGATCGAACGCCGCTACCGGAAGTGGCTGCGCTGGAACGCGGCCATGCTCGTCCACCGCGCGCAGCGACCCGAGATCTCCGTGGGCGGACACATCTCTACCTACGCCGGAGCCGCAACCCTCTACGAGATCGGATTCAACAACTTCTTCCGCGGCCAGGACCATCCCGGCGGCGGCGACCAGGTCTTCTTCCAGGGCCACGCCTCACCGGGAATGTACGCGCGTGCGTTCCTCGAGGGCCGCCTCGGCGAGGCCGATCTCGACGGGTTCCGGCAGGAGGTCTCACGTGCTCCGCACGGGCTGAGCTCCTACCCGCACCCGCGGCTGATGCCCGAATTCTGGCAGTTCCCGACCGTGTCGATGGGGCTGGGTCCGATCAACGCGATCTATCAGGCGCAGATGAACCGCTACCTGCACCACCGGGGGATCAAGGACACCACCGATCAGCGGGTGTGGGCGTTCCTCGGTGATGGGGAGATGGACGAACCCGAATCGCGCGGGGCCCTGCAGCTGGCCGCGAATGAGGGGCTCGACAACCTCACCTTCGTCATCAACTGCAACCTCCAGCGCCTCGACGGGCCCGTGCGCGGCAACGGCAAGATCGTCCAGGAGCTCGAAGCGACGTTCACCGGCGCAGGCTGGGACGTCATCAAGGTCCTGTGGGGTCGAGAATGGGACGACCTCCTGGCCGCCGACCGCACCGGCGAACTCGTGCGGATCATGAACGAGACCCTCGACGGGGACTACCAGACCTTCAAAGCCGAATCCGGTGGATTCATCCGCGACAACTTCTTCGGCCGCTCCCCGGTGACCAAGGGCCTCGTCGAGCATCTCAGCGATGACGACATCTGGAACCTCAAGCGCGGCGGCCACGATTACCACAAGGTCTTCGCCGCCTATCAGCGGGCGGTGAACACCACGGGCCGGCCCACGGTCATCCTCGTCCAGACGGTCAAGGGCTACGGGCTGGGTACGAGCTTCGAATCCCGCAACGCCACGCACCAGATGAAGAAGTTCACCGCCGCCGACGTCAAGGCCTTCCGCGATCGGATGGACATCCCGATCTCCGACAAGGTCATCGACGACGACCCCTACGCGGTGCCCTACTACCATCCGGGCACCGAAACGGAGGAGATCCAGTACCTGCTTGAGCGGCGCCGCGAGCTCGGCGGGTTCCTGCCGGCGCGGAAGCCGGAGAACAGCAAGGTGACCCTGCCTGCGGTCAGCGACAAGGCGTTCGCGCAGACGAAGAAGGGGTCGGGCCAGCAGCAGGCCGCGACGACCATGGCCTTCGTCAGACTGCTCAAGGACCTCATGCGGGAGAAGGGACTCGGGGAGCGGATCGTGCCGATCATCCCCGATGAGGCCCGGACATTCGGCATCGACGCGTTCTTCCCGACCGCGAAGATCTACAACCCGAACGGGCAGAACTACCTCGCCGTCGATCGTGAGCTCTTCCTCTCCTACAAGGAGGCGACCTCGGGTCAGCTGCTCCACGTGGGCATCAACGAGGCCGGTGCCGCCGCCGGTTTTACGGCCGCCGGCACCGCTTACTCCACTCACGGCGAACCGATGATCCCGATCTATGTGTTCTACTCGATGTTCGGCTTCCAGCGCACCGGCGACGCCTTCTGGGCCGCCGGTGACCAGATGACCCGCGGGTTCATCATCGGCGCCACTGCCGGACGCACCACCCTGACCGGGGAGGGGCTCCAGCACGCCGATGGGCATTCGCCGGTGCTGGCGGCCACGAACCCGGCCGTACGCGTCTACGATCCGGCCTACGGATACGAGATCGGCCACATCGTCCGTGATGGGCTGCATCGCATGTACGGCGAGCACGACCTCGGCGAGGATGCGCGCAATGTCATGTATTACCTCACCGTGTACAACGAACCGATGCTTCAGCCGCCCGAACCCGATGATGTCGACGTCGAGGGCATCCTGCGCGGCATCCACCGGATCGCGGAAGCCGGTTCCGGCGCCGAGGCGGAACCGGGGTCCCGCCCGCAAGCGCAGCTGCTCGCCTCCGGCGTGGCCGTGCCTTGGGCGCTTGAGGCCCGCGAGCTGCTCGCCGCGGACTGGGGCGTCGATGCGGCCGTGTGGTCGGTGACCTCGTGGGCGCAGCTGCGCCGGGACGCCCTCGAAATGGAGGCGGCGAAGCTGCACGAGGTCGAGGCAGAACCGCGTGTGCCGTATGTGCGCCAGCGCCTCGGGGCCGAGGCCGGACCGATCGTGGCCACAAGCGATTTCGATTCGACCCAGCCGGACCTCATCCGGCCGTTCCTTTCGCACGACTTCGCGACGCTCGGTGCCGACGGCTTCGGCTTCTCCGACACTCGGGCGGCGGCTCGCCGGCACTTCAAGATCGACGCCCATTCGATGGTGGTCCGAACCCTGCAGCTCTTGGCCGAACGCGGGGAGGTCGATCCCGGCACCCCTGCCGAGGCGGCCCGACGCTACCGACTCACCGATGTCAACGCCGGGACCTCGGGAACCGCCGGCGGCGATTCCTAGGACCCCAGCCCTGGGCTGCTCTGGGATAATCCCCAGGGCAAGCCCCTGGGCTTCGGCACCGAAACACGGGCGCTGGACCGAAGCACGGGTGTACACCCGGGTCTCGGTCCAACGCCCGTGTTTCGGCGGAGACGACTGGTGGCGCCGACTACCGGTCGGTGCCCTGCATCTCCGCGGAGATGCGGTCGGCGGCGGCCCGCAGAAGCGGAACGGCGCGGTCGGCGAAACTCTTGTCGACGCGGCTGACCGGCCCTGACACCGAGATCGCCAGCGGTGCGGGGGAATCGGGGATCGCCATTGCGAAGCACCGCACCCCGAGCTCCTGCTCCTGCTCATCGATGGCATAGCCGCGTTCGCGGATGCGCTCGAGCTCGGCCTCGAGTTCGGAGACCGAACCGATGCTGAACTCCGTGGGTGTGGGCATGCCCGCGGTCGTGACGATGTGGCGGACCTGCTCGGAGTCGAGGCCGGCGAGGATCGCCTTGCCGACGCCCGTGTCGTGCATATGCGCCCGGCGTCCCACCTCGGTGAACATGCGCATCTGACGTTCGGAGGCGACCTGATCGACGTAGACGACCATGTCCCCGTCCATCGTCGCGACATTCGCCGACTCACCGAGTTCGGCGACGAGGTCGCGCAGGTAGGGGCGGGCGATGGCCCCGAGCTGGGAGCCGGCGAGGTTGCCCAGCCGCACGAGCCCCGGACCCAGCGCATAGCCGCGATTGGGCAGCTGCCGGACCACGCCGAGGTTGACCAGCGTGTTCAGCAGACGGTGGATTGTGGGCAAGGGCAGGTTGACGTCGGCTGCGATATGGCTCAGCGTCGCCGAGCCCGCGGAGTTCGCGATGCATTCGAGCAGACCGAACGCACGCTCGACGGACTGCACACCGCCCTTGGTCTGGCGGACTGCAGGAGTGTCCTTGCTGCTCATCGATCATCCTTCTTCCGGGGGATGTTTCGGCTGTGAAACTGGGTTCAGTCTAATCCCGAAATGGAAGAAACTTTCCGAATCGGTGAATAACCTCTAGAATTTCCACTAGGTAGAAGATAATGTCCGTAATACGGAAATTCAATATCAGAGAGGATATTGCCCATGGCTGCAACCAGTCCCGGATACTCCATCACCCTGCGCGTCGGCACGACCGTCGGAGAGTCGTCGACGTCCGACCTCATGGCCGCAGCCGCGGCCACCGGTGCGGGAGTCACGGCGCTCGACGTCGTCGAATCCACCCCGCACACGGTGACCATCGACGTCAGCGCCGACACCCGCGACGTCGCCCATGCCGGTGAGGTCTCCGACGCGCTGGAGAAGCTGCCCGGGGTCGAGGTCCGCAAGGTCTCGGACCGGACCTTCCTGCTCCACCTCGGCGGCAAACTCGAATCCGCCCCGAAGGTGCCCCTGCGCAACCGCGATGATCTCTCCCGCGCCTACACCCCGGGCGTGGCCCGCGTGTGCCAGGCGATCGCGAAGAACAAGGACGATGCCCGGCGGCTGACGATCAAACGCAACACCGTCGCCGTCGTCACCGACGGCACCGCGGTGCTCGGACTCGGCGACATCGGCCCCGAGGCGGCCATGCCCGTGATGGAGGGCAAGGCCGTGCTGTTCAAGCAGTTCGCCGGCGTCGACGCCTGGCCGGTGGCCCTCGACACGAAGGACACCGAGGAGATCATCGCGATCTGCAAGGCCATCGCCCCGGCCTACGGCGGCATCAACCTCGAGGACATCGCCGCCCCGCGCTGCTTCGAGATCGAGGCCCGACTGCGCGAAGAGCTCGACGTCCCGGTCTTCCACGATGATCAGCACGGCACCGGCGTCGTCACCCTGGCCGCACTGAAGAATGCACTCAAGGTCGTGGGCAAGAGGATCGAGGACCTGCGCATCGTCGTCTCCGGCGTCGGGGCGGCCGGAAACGCGATCATCCGACTCCTCCAGGTCGCGGGGGCCACGAATATCATCGCCTGCGGACGAGGCGGCGCGATCGGCCCGCACTCGACCGTCGACACCGAGCACAAGAAGTGGCTGCAGGCGAACACGAACCCCGAAGGCTTCGACGGACCCCTCAAGGAAGCCGTCGTCGGCGCGGATGTGTTCATCGGCGTCTCCGCCCCGAACGTCCTCGACGGCTCCGACATCCAGGCGATGAACTCCGACGCCCTCGTCTTCGCCATGGCCAACCCCGACCCGGAGGTCGACCCCGCCGAGGCGCTGAAGCACGCAGCTGTCGTCGCCACCGGGCGCAGCGACTACCCGAACCAGATCAACAATGTGCTCGCCTTCCCCGGCATCTTCCGCGGCCTGCTCGACGCCGAGGCGACCGACATCGACGAGAACATCATGGTCGCGGCCGCCGACGCCATCGCCTCGTGCATCCCCGAGGACGAACTCCACCCCGGCTACGTCGTCCCCTCGGTCTTCGACCCCGAGGTCGCGGCGAAGGTCGCCGAGGCGGTCGCGGCGGTTTCGTCCTGAACGGAGCGCGGCCGCTCCGAGAGTCGCCGTGCCCAGGTGCGGGGAATGAGAGACAATGAACACAGGCCCGGCATCGCCGCCCCGCCGTTGAATCCTGTGCAGAGAAAGAGAATGTGAAAGTGGAACGATCAACACTGGCTGATATCGACTCACTGCTGGGGGACACGGATGAGCTCCTGAAGCGGAGCTATCCGGGCGAACGGGATGTGCGCCAGCCCGTGCACACCGTCTACGTGCCCGGGGACCGAACGACACCGGACCTGCCGTACCAGTGGGGCCAGCAGGCGCTCGAATGCGTCGAGGCCCACGGGGGCATGCTCCAACTGGCCGAACGCGTCATCACCGCCGCCCGCAAGGAAGCCGGCCCCGGCCCCGCCGGGCAGATGCCCAGCCTCCACCAGGTCGCCCGGGAAGCCGAAATGCTCGCCGAGGCGGTCACCGCGAAGCTCGAGCGCGAACCGATCGAGGACCTGCGCCTGGACTTCGAAGACGGGTTCGGCGATCAGGGCGATGAGAACGAAGACCGGTGGGTGATCCAGGCCGCCCGCGACGCGGTGGCCGGGCGCAGCGAGACCGGGGCACCGGCGTTCGTGGGCATCCGCTTCAAGTGCATGGAGGAGGACACACGAGCCCGCGGGCTGCGCACCCTCGACCTCTTCCTCTCCGAACTCGTCAGGGCCGGCGGGCAGCTGCCGGACAACCTCGTCCTCACCCTGCCGAAGGTCACCACAATCGACCAGGTGCGCGCCATGGTGATCGCCTGCCGCAGCCTCGAAGCCGAACACGGCCTGGCCGAGGGCACACTGACCTTCGAGATCCAGGTCGAGACCCCGCAGCTCATCCTCGGCGCAGATGGCACCGTGCCGCTGGCCCCGGCCCTGCATGTGGGGGCGGGTCGGGTCACCTCTCTGCACTACGGCACGTACGACTATTCTGCGTCGCTGGGTGTGGCCGCGGCCTACCAGGCCATGGACCACCCGGTTGCGGACTTCGCGAAGAACCAGATGATGCTCGCCGTCGCCGGCACCGGGGTCCACCTCTCCGACGGTTCGACGAACATCCTCCCGCTGGGCGAACCTTCCGAGGTTCACCACGGGTGGGCACTGCACGCCAGCCTCGTCCGCCGCCATCTCAAGCGCGGAATCTACCAGGGCTGGGACCTCCACCCGCATCAGCTGCCGACCCGGTTCCTCGCGACCTTCGCCTTCTACCGCGAAGGCGGAGCGAAGGCCGCCCAGCGCCTGTACAACTATGTGTTCAAAGCGGACTCGACCGTCCTCGACGAACCGGCGACCGCGAAGGCGCTCGCCCGCTACCTCGACCGCGGACTCGTCTGCGGTGCCCACACCGAGGATTTCGTGACCTCCCGCACGAACCTCAGCCTTGCCGAACTCGGGCAGCTCGCCCGCACCGGATCCCTGGACTGAGAACACACCGACCGAAGGAGACCCCGCCCATGACGACGACCGATCCCTACACCTATTGGGCTCCGACCGGAGGCCACCCTCCGCAGTCGGATCTGCTCACCGACCGCGCCCTGGTCACCGAGGCCTATACGGTCATCCCGCGCGGAGTGCTGCGCGATATCGTCACCTCGAATCTTCCCGAATGGACCGGGACACGGTCCTGGGTGCTGAGCAAACCCGTGGCCGGGGGAGCGGTGACGTTCTCGCAGACGATCCTCGAAGTCACCCCCGGCGGCGGCTCCGAGAAGCCGGAACCGCAGCCCGAGGTCGAAGGATTCCTCTTCGTCATGGCCGGCCAGCTCGAGGTCACCTACGAGGGGCAGGCCCACACTCTCACCCCCGGCGGGTTCGGGTTCCTGCCGGCCGGTTCGACGTGGTCCGCGAAGTCCACCGGCACCGAGGCGGCCCGTTTCCATTGGGTGCGCAAACGCTATCAGCCCGTGGCCGGGCTGACCCCGGAGGCGAAGTTCGGAAACGAGGCCGAAGCCGAGCCCTCGCCGATGCCCGGCACCGACGGCCGGTGGCGGACGACGCGTCCGCTCGATCCGGAGAATCTCGCCTACGACATGCACGTCAACATCGTCACCTTCGAGGCCGGTGCGGTCATTCCGTTCGCGGAGACGCACGAGATGGAGCACGGGCTCTACGTGCTCGAAGGCAAGGCCGTCTACCGTCTCAACGGCGACTGGGTCGAGGTGCAGGAAGGCGACTTCATCTCCATGCGCGCGTTCTGCCCGCAGGCCTGCTACGCCGGGGGACCGGGGCGGTTCCGCTACCTGCTCTACAAGGACGTCAACCGTCAGGTCGAACTCTGAACCGAGCGTGAAAACGACAACTGCTTGCCGGAAGTGATTCCGGCAAGCAGTTGTCGTTTCCGCTGTTTCGGCGGCGCGCAGTTGAGTCTTGGAACGAACCGACTCAGATGAGCTGCAGGGTCCGCGAGGTGTACTCGGAGAGTTCCTTGAGCAGCGTCTCGTCGTCGGCGAGGTCGCGGCCGAGCGAGGGGATCATGTCCTTGAAGTTCTTCTCCCAGCCCGCGTACTCACGCGGGAAGCAGGTCTTGAGCAGCTCGATCATGATCGGCACGGCCGTCGACGCACCCGGTGAAGCACCGAGCAGAGTCGCCAGCGAACCGTCGGCGGACGAGATGAGTTCGGTGCCGAACTGAAGGACACCGCCCTTCTTCGGATCCTTCTTCATCACCTGCACGCGCTGACCGGCCTGGATGAGCTCCCAGTCGCTGGGGTCGACGGAGGGGATGAAGTTGTGCAGGGCCTCGAAGCGGGCCTTCTTCGTCGCGGCGAGCTCACCGAGGAGATACGTGACGAGGTCCGTGTTGTCCTTGGCGACATTGAGCATCGTGGCGATGTTGTTTCCGCGCACGGAGAACGGCAGATCGGTGAAACGGCCCTTCTTGAGGAACTTCGGCGAGAAGCCGGCGTAGGGGCCGAACATGAGATAGTCCTTGCCGTCGACGACACGGGTGTCGAGGTGCGGCACGGACATCGGGGGAGCATCCTGAGCGGCCTGGCCGTACACCTTCGCCTGGTGGCGGGTGACGAGATCCTGGTTCGCGGTGCGCAGGAAGTAGCCGGAGACCGGGAAGCCGCCGTAGCCGCGTCCCTCGGGGATGCCGGACTTCTGCAGCAGCGGCAGGGCTCCGCCGCCGGCACCGACGAAGACGAACTTCGCGCCCACTTGATGGGTCTCATGCGAGAGCAGATCCTTGACGGTGATCGTCCAGCCGTCGGAGGAACGGTCGAGGTCGGTGACCTGGTGGCTGGTGCGCACGGTCGCGCCCTTGTCGGCGACGTAGCTGAGCAGCTGACTCGACAGAGCGCCGAAGTCGACATCGGTGCCCTGCTGGATGCGCGAGGTGCCGTTGACCTGTCCGGGGCCGCGGCCTTCGAACATCAGCGGCAGCCATTCGGCCTGGGTGGCCGGATCCTCGGTGTACTCCATATCCGCGAACAGCGGGTTGCGCACCATCTGCTCGTAGCGGTTCTTGATGTAGTCGCGTCCCTTGTCGCCGCGTCCGTAGCTGACGTGGGCGATGGGGTTGATGAAGGACTTCGGGTCAGTGAGCACACCGGTGTCGACGAGGTGGGACCAGTACTGGCGCGAGTGATGGAACTGCTGGTTGATGTTCGAGGCCTTTTCCAGGTCGATATGACCATTGGAGTCCTCGGGGGTGTAGTTGAGTTCGCAGAGTGCGGCGTGGCCGGTGCCGGCGTTGTTCCAGGGGTCCGAGCTCTCCGTGGCCACATAGTCGAGCTTCTCGTAGACACGGATGTCCCAGTCGGGCTGAAGTTCGGTCAGCATGGCACCGAGCGTGGCGCTCATGATGCCGCCGCCGATCAAGACGACGTCGACCTTTTCCTGCGGTGAGGGCATTTGGACTCTCATTCCTCGTCACTGACTGCTTGTAGTTGTCTCTCAGCGTACTCTTCGGATGCCGCAGTGCCGTAACCAGGGCCGACCGGGGCCCGCGGTGGGAGAGCATTCTCACAGCGGATGGGTGTCCGCGAAAACCGTGCAGATCCGACCGATCGGACACTTTGGCAAGACAGTCTGTGTCGCGTGCCACAAGGTGTGCAAATATGGGCACATGTCCAAACGTTTCCTTCTCCGTGACGCGCTGGCCGAGTTCCCTCCGTATGCCCCCGGCAAGCCTCCCGTCAATTCCCCGGGCCTGACTCCGTACAAACTGTCCTCGAACGAGAACCACCTGCCGCCGCTGCCAGGCGTCCTCGACGCCGTCGCCTCCGCCTCGGCGATTCCGGGGAACTATCCCGACCCCACGTCGGCCGCGCTCGTGGCCGATATCGCCTCCCACCTCGGGGTCGAACCCGCTGAGGTGGTCCCCGGCGCCGGTGCCTCCGAAGTCCTGTCAGCGTTGACGAACATCACGCTCGAGGACGGCACGTCCGTGGTCTACCCGTGGCCGTCGTTCGAGATGTACCCGATCCTCGCGGCCGCCCGCGGTGCGCAGAAGCGCCCCGTCGACCTCCTCGACGACGGTCGCCACGACTTCGGTGCGATGGCCGCGGCCATCGATGACACGACCCGGCTCGTGCTGCTGTGCTCGCCGAACAACCCGACGGGTCCGACGATCACCGATGCCGAACTCGAAGGGTTCCTCACCGAGGTGCCCGAGGACGTCATCGTCGTTCTCGACGAGGCGTACCTCGAATTCGCCAGCGAGGCGGCCGATGGTCTGGCGGCGCGGCGGAAGCATCCGAATCTCGTCCTCGCCCGAACCTTCTCCAAGGCCCATGGGCTGGCCGGTCTGCGGGTGGGCTTCGGTATCGCCGATGCCGAGATCGCCTCGGCGCTGCGCCAGGTCATCGCCCCGTTCTCCGTCACCGCCGGTGCCCAGGCCGCGGCTCGGGAATCTCTGGCTCGGATCGACGAGGTGGCCGTGCGGGCCAAGCAGGTTGCGACGGTGCGCGACCGGTTCGCCGATGAGCTGCGCAAGCTGGGTCTCACGGTCCCCGAGGCACAGGGCAACTATGTGTGGATCGCCCTCGACCCCGAGGCGGCAGTCGCGTTCGAAGGCGCCTGCGCTGAACAGGCCGTAGCCGTGCGTCGTCTGCAGGGCGGTGTGCGGGTGAGCATCGGACCCGATGAGGCTCTCGAACGCGTGCTCAAGGTCGCTGCCGCTCTATGACGACGAGTGCGAACTCGACCGTGAGTGCGGATTCGACCGGGAGCGGGGATTCGACTGAGAACGGGGGCCCGATTGTGAACACGCAAGCGCCGCTGCCGGAGCTCGCCTCTGTGCTCAGTCCGGATGCGCTTGTGACCGACCGCGACGTCATCGACTCCTACTCGTCGGACAAGGCCTTGTTCTGTCCGGCCGGTGCTGCGCTGGCTCTGGTCAGGGCCGCGAACATCGATGACGTGGCGGCGGTGATGCGTTTCGCTGCGGAGCATCGGGTCCCCGTCGTCACGCAGGGCGCGCGGACGGGCCTGTCCGGAGCGGCGAACGCCGTCGATGGGGCGATTCTGCTCAATGTCGCCAAGCTCGATGCGATTCTCGACATCGATGAGGTCGATCAGACCTGCCGGGTCCAGCCCGGTGTCATCAACCAGGATCTCAAGCATGCCCTGGCCGAGCACGGATTGTCCTACCCTCCGGATCCGGGGTCGGTGGCGATTTCGACGATCGGCGGCAATGTTGCCACGAACGCCGGGGGCATGTGCTGTGTGAAATACGGGGTGACGAAGGACTATGTGCGGGCGCTGACCGTGGTGCTCGCCGATGGCACGGTGACGAAGCTGGGCCGTCAGACGGCCAAGGGCGTGGCCGGCCTCGACCTGGCTGCCCTGTTCATCGGCTCCGAGGGCACTCTGGGCGTCATCGTGGAGATCACCTTGGGGCTCAAACCGCTGCTGGCGCTGCCGGTGACCGGGGTCGGCATCTTCCCGGACATGGAATCGGCAGGCCGAACGGTGTCTGCGTACATGGCCTCCGGCGCCGCACCCTCGATGCTCGAACTCATGGACGGGGCGACGGTGGCGATGGTCAACGCCTATGGGGACTTCGGTCTGCCCGATGAGGCGGGTGCGCTGCTGCTCGTGCAGTCCGACGCTCCAGGGGCCTCCGGAGTGGCAGAACTCGAATCGTTCCAGACCATCGCCGAGGAGCAGGGGGCCAGCGAGGTCTTCTTCTCCGACGACCCCGCCGACTCCGAGCTCTTCGTCGCCGCACGTCGGGCCGTGTCGCCAGCGCTGGAGAAGTACGTGTCGACGATCGGTGGGGGCGAACTCATCGACGATGTGTGCGTGCCGCGGTCCCGCCTCGGCGAGTTCTTCGCACGTCTGGCCGAGATCGATGCCAGGCACACGGTCGAGGTGTCCACGGCCGGTCATGCCGGTGACGGGAACATGCACCCGAGCGTGCTCTTCGATGCCTCGGATGAGGCGAGCGTGGCCGAGGCGAAGGAGACGTTCGCTGAGATCATGCAGCTCGGGCTCGACCTCGGTGGGACGATCACCGGCGAGCACGGGGTCGGGTACCTCAAACGGGACTGGCTGGTCCGTGAGCTCGATGCGGGGGCGCGCTCCCTGCAGGATGGGATCAAGACCGCCGTGGATCCGCTGGGGATCCTCAACCCGGGCAAGATGCTCGGCTGAGACTTCAGGGGCCGGATCGTCGAGGACGTCTCGGCCGCTGTTCAGGGCTGAGTCGCCGGTCGATCACCGGTCTCCTATCGGTCCCGGCCGATCGCTGGTCGGTCTCCGGTGGCTGGTCGGTTTCCGGTCGATCACCGGTCGCCGGTCGGCCCTTGGCAGCCAGTGGGTTCCAGACCGCCGCTCAGCACCGCGATATCGGCGGGCCGAACCCGGCAGCAGCCGCCGATGATCTGCGCCCCGAGTCGGGCCCACTCCGCGACCGGCCACGTCTCGACCCCCGCCACTGGCGACGAGTTGGTTCCCGCCTCCGTGCGCTCACCGGCCCAGGCCAGTGCCGCTGCATCATAGGTTTCGCCCGAGTTCGGGTAGGCGACGAGCGGCAGCTGCGTGTGCCGCGCGAGTTCCGCGAGTGCCGGGGCGACGATCGAAGGACGCACACAGTTGACCCCGATCGCTTTCACCGCCACCGAGACGGACGCTGCCTCAGCGAGTTCGGCCAAGCTCGATCCGTCGGGCAGGGTGGGGCAGTCGTGCGGAGTCGTGTCCGTGCCTGCCTGTAGGGTCACACTCACCCACGCAGGAAGACCCACCTCTTCGGCCAGGTTCATGATCGCGCGGATCTCGTCGAGACGCGGCTGGGTCTCGATGGCGAGCAGGTCCGCACCCGCCTCGGCGAGGGCTTCGATGCGCGGACGGTGAAAGGACGCGTACTCCTCGGAGTTGAGACGGTAGGCACCGGTGTACTCGCCGCCGTCGCCCAGCGCGGCACCATATGGCCCGACGGAGCCTGCGATGAGTATGTGTGCAGGTCCGGCACTCGTGGCTGCAGCCGATGCCTCGCCTGCGTTCGCGTTCGCTGCGGCCGGCACCCTGTGCGGCGTCGCGGCGGCTGTGCCTGTGCCCTCCGATTCGATGCCTGCGGCTGCGGTCGCCGCAGCTCGGGCGATCCGCACGCTCTCGGTGACGATCCGACGGCCCTCGGCCGCACCGATTCCTGCCCGCTCGAAGCCGAGCGGCGTCGCCTGATAGCTCGCGGTCGTGAGGATCCGGGCACCGGATGCGGCGAAGGCGGCGTGCACCTCGGCGAGGGCGTCGGGGTTCCTGCGGATGAGTTCGGCTGACCACAGGTCGTGGTCGAGGTCGATGCCGCGGTCCTCGGCCGCGGTGCCCAACCCGCCGTCGATGACGATGGGGGCGGTCGCCTCGGCGTGGGTGCGTATCTGCGGAAAGGTCATGGACTTAGTTAAGCTTGTCCGGTGACTACAGACGAATCTCCGGCAGCATCCGAGACTGCGCCCATCAACGACCGTTCGCAGTTCGGCTTCGAGGTGGGTACCCGCATGGACACGGGTGGACGCACCGGGCTCCTCCGCACTCCGCACGGAGACATTCAGACTCCCGCGTTCATTCCGGTCGGCACGAAGGCCACGGTCAAGGCCGTCCGCCCAGACGAGGTCGCCGAGCTCGGCGGGCAGGCGGTGCTCGCCAACGCCTATCACCTGTATCTGCAGCCCGGTTCGGACCTCATCGACGAGGCCGGAGGACTCGGCAAGTTCATGAACTGGCCGGGGCCGACGTTCACCGACTCCGGCGGATTCCAGGTGATGAGCCTCGGTTCGGGGTTCAAGAAGGTCATCTCGATGGAGTCGACGGGGGTGCAGAACGACGAACTCGTGGCCGTGGGCAAGGAAAGGCTGTCGAACGTCGACGATGACGGGGTGACGTTCAAATCGCATCTCGACGGGTCGATGCACCGCTTCACGCCGGAGATCTCGATGCGGGTGCAGCACGAGCTCGGTGCCGACATCATGTTCGCCTTCGACGAGCTGACCACGCTCGTCAACACCCGCGGCTACCAGGAGGAATCGCTCGAACGGACTCGACAGTGGGCGATCCGCTGCATCGACGAGCACTTCCGGCTCACCGAGGAGCGTTCGCACCGGCCCTATCAGGCGCTCTTCGGGGTGCTCCAGGGTGCGCAGTACGAAGACCTGCGGCGCAAGGCCGCCAGGGACCTGGGGGCCATGGACTTCGACGGTTTCGGCATCGGCGGGGCACTGGAGAAGGAGAACCTCGGCATCATCATCCGGTGGGTGTGCGAGGAGCTGCCGGAGAACAAGCCTCGGCATCTGCTGGGCATCTCCGAACCCGATGACCTGTTCGAAGCGATCAAGACCGGTGCCGACACCTTCGACTGCGTCTCACCCTCCCGCGTGGCCCGCAACGCTGCGATCTACACCCGCGATGGGCGGTACAACCTCACCGGGGCGAAGTACCGCAGAGACTTCGGCCCGCTCGACCCCGACTGCTCGTGCTACACGTGTCAGAACTACTCACGGGCCTACCTGCGCCACCTGTACAAGGCGAAGGAGATGCTCTTCTCCACGCTGTGCACGATCCACAACGAGCACTTCGTCGTCTCACTCGTCGCCGAGATCCGGCAGGCGATGATCGATGGCCGCTTCGACGAACTCGAGTCCGAGGTCCTCGGCCGCTATTACTCGAAGTAGCTCGGGTCCGGCAGCCGTGGCCAGCAGGGCTTCAGCGTCTCAGGTCACGCGAAACTCGAAAACAACGCCGCTGGCGACGACTTTTTCGAGTTTCGCGTGACCTGAGCCTCGAGCGCCGGCCGGAATGCGACGGACGACGCCTCAGTGAGCGCCGGCGGGGTCGAGCTCGTAACTGGGTTCGTGGCGTTTGACGAGTTTGATGACCCGGTAGGTGACGGGCAGGAAGATGATCTCAACGGCGACCTTGTAGACGAAGCCGACGATGATGTAGTTGAGGAAGTCGAGGCCCGGGATGACTCCGGCGAAGGCGATGACGCAGAACAGCAGCGTATCGACGAACTCGCCGACACCCGTCGAGGTCAGCAGCCGCACCCACAGCTTCGACTCGCCCATCCGCTTCTTCACGGCCACGAGCACCCACGAATTGAGCAGCTGGCCGACGAAGTACCCGACGAGCGAGGCCGCGACGATGCGCGGGTAGAAGCCGAGCACCGCGGCGAAGGCTTCCTGATTCTCATAGCCGGGCCCCGGTGGGGAGATGAGTACGAGCCAGAACACGAAGGTCGCGAGGATCTGCAGGCCGAATCCGGTGATCACAGCCTTGCGGGCGGCTTTGAAGCCGTACACCTCGCTGATCACATCGCCGAGGATGTACGCGATGGGGAAGAGGAAAGCGCCGCCGTCGGTGACGATCGGACCGAAGCCGATGACCTTCGTGGCCGAGATGTTCGAGATGATGAGCACCGCGCAGAACACGGCGAGGAAGACCGCATAGTAGCGGCCCCGAGAGGAAGCGAAAGCTGCGAAGCGTGCAGCGGAGGTGGTGTCGGTGTCCGCCGAGTCGACTGCTCGACCCGGCTGCCCAGACTCCGCTTCGGAACGTTCGGACTCCGACGCCGAGCGCCCAGACTCCGCCTCAGGACTCTTCTGCGACAACGGTGATTTCCTTCCCTCCCGTGACGGTGAGCAGCTGCTCATACGTCAGGGGCATCATCGAATTCGGCGTCCCCGCGCCGGCCCAGAGAACAGGATAATCCTTGAGCGTGACATCGACGAAAGTGGGAATCGGGCCCGGATGACCGCAGGGGGCGACACCGCCGATGACGTGACCGGTCGCCTCACGGACGAGTTCCTTGCTCGCCCGGTCGAGCGAGTCGACTCCGATGAGTGACGCCACATGCGCGGTGTCGACGCGGTGGGCTCCCGAGGCCATGATGAGCACCGGGGAACCGGCCGCGGAGAAGATGAGGCTGTTCGCGATCGCCCCGACCTCGATACCCAGAGCTTCGGCTGCGGTCGCCGCGGTCGGCGTCGATTCGGTGAAGATTTCGATGCGCGGTTCGATGCCCGCGGCGACGAGATCGGCCGCGACCGCCTCATGGTTGGGGTGGATCTTCGTCTCCCCGCTCGACGAGGCGGCTCCGGGCCCGGACTCGGCAGTGACCTCCTCGGCGGGGTCCGACTCACCCACCGATTCCGCGCCGAGGCTCGCACCCGTGCCCGCGCCGGCCTCCGCGTTCGCATCCGCTTCAGTACCTTCAGCCTCAACCTCAGTCTCTGCCTCTGCCTCTGCCTCGGCCTCGGTCACGGGTTCGGCGAGTCCGCGGCGGCGCAGGAGCGGGCCGACATCGGGGCGGGTGCCGAAGAAGCGTTCGATCGCCGACATCGGGTCGACCGAATAGCCGGGAGCGAGAATGGCCTCGCGGAAGGCATCGCCGGCCTCGCGGCTGAGCCCGCCCTGCTCGTCGAACCATTCGCTCACCCAGGCGGCGATGACCTCGGAGTAGAGGTAGGAGTAGTAGCCGGATGCATAACCGGAGGCGAAGATGTGCCCGAAGTACGTCGACCGGTAGCGCGGCGGAACGAGCGGGGAGAACCCGGCAGCGGCAAGCACTTCGGATTCGAAGGACAGCACATCGGTGATGTGCTCGCCGGCTTCGAGCGAATGCCAGGACAGGTCGAGCATGGCCGCGGCGAGGTATTCGATCGTGTCGAAGCCCTGCCCGAACTTCTCACTGGCGATGAGGGCGTCGACGAGTTCGGCCGGCATCGGCTCACCCGTGTCGACGTGCTTGGCGAAGTGGGGGAGGACCTGCGGGTGGAAGCGCCACATCTCGTTGAGCTGGGAGGGGAATTCGACATAGTCGCGCGGTACCGCGGTGCCCGCAGTCGACGGGTATGTCGAGTTCGCGAACAGCCCGTGGAGGACATGGCCGAATTCGTGGAAGAAGGTCGTCAGCTCGGTCGGGTTGAGCAGGGTGGGCCGTCCCTGTCCCGGCTTGGCGAGGTTGAGCGAGAGAGTGACGACCGGCAGCAGCCCCGTCAGGCGGGAGGCCGGAACCAGCTGGTCCATCCAGGCGCCGCCGCGCTTCGTATCTCGGGCATACGGGTCGATGAGCACGAGTCCCAGGGGGCGTTCGGTGGTATCGGTGACTTCAAAGGCGCGGACGTCCTCGTGCCAGGCGCGGACTCCGTCATAAGGGGCGAAGGTGATGCCGTAGAGACCGGTCGCGGCGCGGAAGACTCCTTCGGTGAGCACGGTGTCGAACTCGAAGTACTTGGCCACTTCGTCGGGGTCGATGCCGAATTCGTCGGCCCGGAACTTCGCCAGATAGTGCTTGACGTCCTCGGCTGCGACCGCTTCGAGGCCGTAGCGGTCCTTGATCTGCGCGAGCTCCTCATCGAGTTGGGCATTCGCGGGATTGATGAGGGAAGAGACGATGTCCGCGGCGGCATCGGGGTTGCCTGCGGTCTGATTGTCGATGGCGAACGACGAATACGAGGGGTATCCGAGCAGGTGCGCCTGCAGGGCGCGCAGCGCCGTGGTGTCAGCGACCTGGGTGCGGGTGTCCCCGTCGCCGCCGCGGGACCCGCGGGCCATCGAATTGTTCAGCACGTGCCGACGGGTCTGCGCCGTGTTGAGGGATTCGAGCACGATCTGCTGCGTGAAGTTGTTCAGCGGCAGCAGGTAGCCGTCGATCCCGCGCTCGTTCGCGCGATTCGCCGCTGCCGCGATCTGGTCCTCGTTCATCCCGGCCAGGGCTTCGACCTCGACGAGGTGGACGGCCAGTTCCCGTGTATCGAGCTGCAGGGCGCGGGAGAAGGAGTTCTCCAGCGTGGTCAGTTCCGCCGCGATCGTGGCCATCTGCTCCCGGCCCTCCTCGCCGAGGCGGGCACCGGCCCGGACGAAGAGTTCGACGGTGAGCTCCTGCTGCCGTTTGTCCTCGGGGTTGAGGTCGGTGACCGAGACCTGTTCGATCCGGTGGAAGAGGTCGACGTCGAGCAGGATCTCGGTGCGGGTCGCGGACAGGACCTCCCACACCTCGGCGATGGCGTCGGTGAGTTCAGGACGCAGATGATTCGACTCGACGGCCGCGGCCACGGAGGCGATGCGGGTCATCGGCACGGACGCGGACTCGAACCTCACGGTGGTGGAGAAGAACGTGGACTCCGCTTCATCAGCGATGATGGCGGCCACCTCGGCGCGGGCGAAATCGGTCGCCGTGTGAACCGCGGTCAACAGGGCCTCCGGGGTCACCGCGGTGAAGTCGGGCAGCGAATAGTCGCCCTGCGGGTCGAGGAACGCCTCCCAGACATCGATGCTGTTCGGTTCTGCGTTCATTCTCGACATACCACTTTCTCTACGGTTGGGGTCTCCAGCCGATCCTAACGTGAGAGTGCCGACCGGCGCATGATCGCTGGTTACACTTGAGGTCATGGGCACTGGGCAGGGCAAATCCCTGACACTCAACAACGCATTCCGGGTCGGCTTCACCGGCGCTCTGGGTGTGGGACTGGCGATCGCGCTGATGACGGCGCTGCAGTCCGTGGCAACCCTGCTCATCTACGTCGGTCTGGCACTGTTCCTCGCCCTCGGACTCGACCCGATCGTGCAGTGGTTCGTCGCACGCAAGGTGCCGCGCTCGCTGGCGGTCCTCATCGTCGTCGCAGCCTTCATCCTCATCGTCGTCGGGGTGGCGCTGCTAATCGCCCCGGCCGTGATCAGTCAGATCCAGACGTTCATCGCGGATCTGCCCGGGATCGTGGCGAACCTCGCGGCGACGGGGTGGGTGACGGAACTCGAAAAGCAGTTCACCGGTGCGATCGACATCGATGCGGTGTTTGCGAACATCGGCGCATGGGTCTCGGATCCGAAGAATGTGCTCTCCGTCGGCGGCGGTGTCGTGTCGATCGGGGCGGGGATCCTCAGTTTCCTCACCGGCGTGATCATCGTCGTCATCCTCACCATCTACTTCGCCGTGACGATGCCGACGATCAAATCCGCAATGTTCTCCCTGGTTGCGGCCTCCTCGCGGCCGACGGTCGAATCCGTCACCGAGGAGGTCACCCGCTCCATCGGACGCTACGTCCTCGGCCAGCTGTCCCTGGGAATCGTCAACGGTGTGTGCTCGGCGATCTTCCTGTCCATCATCGGCGCGCCCCTGCCGGCGCTGCTCGCCTTCATCGCGTTCCTCGCCTCGCTCATTCCGCTCGTCGGCCCAATCGCGGGTGCGATCATCATCACGGCATCGTGCCTCATGGTCTCGCCGGGGCTCGGCATCGCCGCAGGCATCTACTACCTCGTCTACATGCAGGTCGAGGCCTATCTGCTCAGCCCGCGCATCATGAAGGCCGCTGTCGACGTGCCCGGAGCGCTCGTCATCATCGCAGCGATCGCCGGCGGAACCCTCGGCGGTGTGCTCGGTGCGGTCGTCGCGGTGCCGGTGGCCGCCTCGGCGCTCATCGTCATCCGCAAGGTCGTCGTGCCCGCGCAGGCGAAGAAGTAGGGTCAGGAAGGATCATCGTCGATGCGGGTGACGATGACGTGGATGATGAGCTTGACGATGTAGTACGCGGCGAAATACGCCACGGCCCCGAAGACGAGGTTGATGAGCAGATCCCCGTCGCCGCCGAGACGCGGCAGTGTGATGAAGACGGCCGCGGTGATCGCCGCGAGATACGGGATCAGACGGAGGACGGGGCTTTGGGGCTCACTCATGGACGTGAGTCTAACAACGCAGAGTTGACGGTTCTGTGTCGCACCTAAGATGGGGATCATGGCTCAGACACGATGGGCGGCACACCGCGACGAAGCGGTCCCCGAGGATGTGGAGCGTCTGCTTGCGACCGTGCCGGAATGGTTCGGCAGGCCCGAATCGAATGCAGAATACATCGACGAGGCACGCACCATGGAGACATGGACGGTGCGGGGGTCGGGACGGCGATGATGCGGGCGATCAGTGCCGATGCCCGGAAGCGTGGGGTGAAATTGCTGCAAGTGAAGACTCTCGGGTTTTCGCACAGCGATGCGAACTATGCGCGAACCCGGCACTTCTACGAGACGGCGGGATTCATTTCGCTCGAGGAGACCGACCTGTGGGGCGAAAGCACGCCCTGCCTGATCATGGTCAAGCCGCTGATATGACGAGCTCCGCAATTCCGCCCTGGCCGGCGACGTCTCCTGCTCGTGGTCGAGTTCGCCTGCGAGCGGTGGAAGCGCGAGACAGTGCAATGGCGCGTGAACTCTCGACCGATCCCTATGTGCCTCTGACGGGATCGCTGCCGAGCTGCGCGACGGAGCAGCAGGCGAAGGCGTGGCTGAGTCGCCAGCAGAAGAGGAATCGCGAGGGAACCGGTTTCTCATTCACGATAGCCAGACGGACGGATGACGACGCTGTCGGTCATTGCGGCTTGTGGCTGAAGGAGCTGGGGGAAGGGCGCGCGACTGCAGGGTATGCGATCGTTCCTTCGCAGAGGAAACAGGGACTTGCGAGCGAGGCGCTGGCACTGCTGACCGAATTCGCGTGGACGATTCCTGGTCTGTACAGAGTCACACTCTTCATAGAACCGTGGAATGTCTCGTCACTGCGAACGGCAGAACACGCCGGTTACGTGCGAGAAGGCGTGCTGGCAGGCCATCAGATGATCGGCAGGGAGCGCAGGGATATGGTTCTCTATGCTGCCATTCGGCGAACTGGACGCGGACGATGACGGATCCGATGGAAGCGGCAAGTCTCGACCTGGAGTTCCCCTTCACCGGTCGTTGGCTGGTACAGAACAGCCCGGCCGATCGCGTGCCGAGTCATGGTACAACGATGTTCGCGACCTCCTTCAGCATCGACTTCGTACCGGTCGACGATGCAGGGAGGTCGGCGGTCTTCACTCTCGGATCGCTGGTGCGGTCTGAGCCTCCAGAGAATTTCACAGGCTTCGGCCGTTCCGTGCTCGCCCCGACCGATGGCACGGTGATGACCGTCCACGATTCCGAATTCGATCATCCTGCCTATCGGGGCCTGCCCTCACTCGGCTATGCGCTGACTCAGCGCAGGCGTGCCGAAGCGGGGTGGCGGGCGCTGGCCGGAAACCATGTGATGATCAAGAGCTCCGGTGGAATCGTGGCTCTGTGCCATCTGCAGCGGGGCAGTGCTCGGGTTCGACCGGGTCAGGATGTGCATGTCGGTCAGGAGATCGGCCGCTGCGGGAACTCGGGCAACAGCACGGAACCTCATCTGCACGTTCAAGCGCTCGACGGCTCCGATATCGAGCGAGCCGCCGCTCGGCGAATATCGTTCAGAGGGTCCCTGCCCTCAAACGGTTCGATCATCGCGGTCTGAGGCGCGAGGAGACACGTGCAGAGCACCGTTCTGCCTGCGGACGAACTCTCTGCCGAGAACCGCCGACCTATTGTCCCGTCGGACAGTCCGGCCTATGGTGAGAGGACGTTATCCATCGACTCGGTGGACGCCGGTCAGTGCATCGGGCGTGACAGAGGAATCCGAGCGGATGGACTCACACGAAGGAGTGTCATGGCAGTCTACTCAGCACCCGGAACCGACGGTTCTCTCATCACGTTCAAATCGCGCTATGAGAACTACATCGGCGGAGAGTGGGTGCCGCCGAAGGACGGCAACTACTTCGAGAACATCACCCCCGTCACCGGCCAGGTGTTCACAGAGATCCCCAGCTCCACGGCAGACGATGTCGAGACCGCCCTCGACGCGGCCTGGGCGGCGGCCCCGGCCTGGGGCAAGACCTCGACCACGGAGCGGGCGAACATCCTGCTCAAGATCGCCGACCGGATCGAGAACAACCTCGAGATGCTCGCCGTCGCCGAGACCTGGGACAACGGCAAGGGCATCCGCGAACCGTTGGCCGCGGACCTGCCGCTGGCCGTCGACCACTTCCGCTATTTCGCCTCGGCGATCAGGGCGCAGGAGGGCGGAATCTCGCAGATCGACGACGACACCGTCGCCTACCACTTCCAGGAACCCCTCGGCGTCGTCGGACAGATCATCCCCTGGAACTTCCCCCTGCTCATGGCGACCTGGAAGCTGGCCCCGGCGCTCGCCGCCGGCAACTGCGTCGTCCTCAAACCTGCGGAGCAGACTCCGGCGTCGATCCTCGTCCTCGCCGAACTCATCGGTGACCTGCTGCCGGCCGGAGTCCTCAACATCATCAACGGCTTCGGAGTCGAGGCCGGAAAGCCCCTGGCGTCGAACAAGCGCATTCGCAAGGTCGCGTTCACCGGTGAGACGACGACCGGTCGACTGATCATGCAGTACGCCTCGCAGAACATCATCCCGGTGACCCTGGAGCTCGGCGGCAAGTCACCGAACATCTTCTTCGACGACGTCATGGACGCCGATGACAGCTACCGGGACAAAGCCCTCGAAGGATTCGCGATGTTCGCGCTCAACCAGGGAGAGGTCTGCACCTGCCCATCCCGTGCGCTCGTCCAGGACTCGATCTTCGACGACTTCGTGGCCGCCGGCGTCGAACGCGTACGCGCCATCAAGCAGGGCAATCCGCTCGACACCGACACCCAGGTCGGTGCACAGGCCTCGAACGACCAGTTCGAGAAGATCATGTCCTACCTCAAGATCGGCCGAGACGAAGGCGCCGAGGTGCTCATCGGCGGCGACAAGGCCGAACTCGACGGAGACCTCGCCGGCGGCTTCTACATCCAGCCGACGATCTTCAAAGGCACGAACACGATGCGTGTCTTCCAGGAGGAGATCTTCGGTCCGGTCGTCGCCCTGACTTCGTTCTCCGACTACGACGATGCGATCTCGATCGCCAATGACACCCTCTACGGCCTCGGTGCCGGAGTCTGGTCGCGTACCGGCAACACCGCCTACCGGGCCGGACGTGACATCCAAGCCGGCCGTGTGTGGGTGAACAACTTCCACGCCTACCCGGCCCACGCGGCCTTCGGCGGATACAAGTCCTCGGGCATCGGCCGCGAGAACCACAAGATGATGCTCGACCACTACCAGCAGACGAAGAACCTGCTGGTCAGCTACTCCGAAAGCGCACAAGGATTCTTCTGATGAGTGATACAGCCGAAACAGCCGTTCTCGAATCGACACCGACGATCGAAGGCGAAGGGAGATCGCGAGTGGCGATGACTCAAGCCGCCGTCGACCTGCTCGCCGGCCTCGTCGACAAGCACGGGCAGCTCATGTTCCATCAGTCCGGCGGATGCTGTGACGGATCGTCGCCGATGTGCTTCCCCGAAGGGGACTTCCTCACGTCGGAGGCCGACGTGCTGCTGGGCCACTTCGAATTGCCCATCGAAGATTCCGAGAAGGCCGGACTGGACTTCTGGATGTCGACCGAGCAGTTCGAGTACTGGAAGCACACGCATCTGACCATCGATGTGGTGCCGGGACGAGGAGGCGGCTTCAGCGTCGAATCACCGACGGGCAACCGCTTCATCATCCGCTCGACGCTCATGGACGTCGCCTGAGCTGAGACTCGGGAGCAAGCGGGCGGGCGCCCACGCTACACGGAGTCGGCCCGCTTCGGAGCCGCCCTGACGTGGGCGCGTTCGCCCTGCTTGCCGACGAGGCTGAGGAACTCGACCGGCCCTGAGCTGGTGGCTCCGAACCAGTGCGGGGTGCGGGTGTCGAACTCTGCGGCCTCCCCGGGCTCGAGAATGAGGTCGTGCTCTCCGAGGACGAGCCGGAGCCGACCGTTGAGGACGAACGCCCAGTCGTAGCCCTCATGGGTGCGCAGCTCGGGCTCGGCATCGTCTGATCCGGCAGGGAGGATGAACTTGTAGGCCTGGATGCCTCCCGCCCGTCGTGTCAGCGGAAGGATCGTCCGCCCGTCGCGGGTAGGGATCGGGCGCATATTCACGCGCGGGTCGCCGGTCGGCGGGGCGTCGACGAGTTCGTCGAGAGTGGCTCCGAAGGCGCGTGCCAGGGGCAGCAGCTGTTCGAGCGTGGGGCGTCGGTGGCCGGCTTCGAGCCGAGACAGTGTGCTGATCGAGATTCCCGTCTCGGCGGCAAGGTCACTCAACGTGATGTCGCGGCGCTGACGCAGCTGCTTCAGCCGTGGCCCCACGGCATCGAGAGTGCGATTCATCGGATCATCCATGACCCTGAGTTTGCCATTCGGAAAATCCAATTGCAATACCGCTCAGGTCTCGTCATGATCGGAACATCCGGGCGCCAGAGCGGCGGTCCCGGAACGATCGGGAGGACGAGATCATGGCAGAAGACACCGACGCGCTCCGAGACGTCGTCATCATTGGAGCAGGAGCGGCAGGACTGAGCGCCGCACTGACCCTGGTCCGCGCACGTCGGGCGGTGACACTCGTCGATGCGGGACAGCCCCGCAACGCACCGGCAGAAGCGGTCCACGGGCTGCTCGGCCACGAAGGCATCCGCCCCGACCGGCTGCTGGCGCGGGGACGTGAGGAGGTCCGCGGATACGGCGGGGAGATCGTCGATGACGAGGTCATCGGCGTCACGCGTGATGACACCGGGTTCACACTCACTCTGCGCGGAGCCGGTCCGATCAGGAGCAGGACCCTGCTCATCGCGACCGGGCTGGTCGACGAGCTGCCCGCGATCCCCGGGGTGCGCGAACAGTGGGGACACGGAGTGCTCCATTGCCCGTACTGCCACGGCTGGGAGGTCCGCGACAGCCGCATCGGAGTGTTGGTCACCGATCCGATGGCAGTCCACAAGGCGTTCCTGTTCCGACAGTGGAGTGCGAATGTCATGCTCTTCGCCGGCGACCACAGGCTGACCGAGGACGAGCAGACGAAACTCGAGGCTCTCGACATTCCCGTCATCGACGGCGGCATCGACAGTCTCGAGATCGTCGAGGACCGCCTCACTGGCGTGCGTCTCGACGACGGGAATGTCGTCGCCGTCGATGCCGCCGTCGTGGCCACGCCGATGGTCGCCCGATCAGAGCTGTTCTCCGGCATCGGCCTCGAACCCACCTCGCACCCGGCCGGCGCGTTCATCGAGACCGACGCCTTCGGACAGACCGCGATGCCCGGAGTCTGGGCGGCCGGCAACGCCACCGACATCGGCGCTCAGGTCAGTGGAGCCGCGGCCGCAGGAGCGCTCGCCGCCCAGCACATCAACTCCATTCTCATCAACGAGGACCTCGACTTGGCCGTGGAGCAGCTGGAGGCTCGCCGAGCAGGAAGGGTCGGCTGATGACGCACTCATTCGACAAGGACTACTGGGAAGGCACCTGGAGCGGAGAGCGCGGGGCGATGATGAGCTCCGGGGACCCGAATCCGCACCTGATCGACCAAGTCAGCGAACTCGAACCGGGAACCGCGCTCGACGCAGGTTGCGGAGCCGGCACGGAAGCGCTCTGGCTCGCGAGCCAGGGGTGGAATGTCACCGGCGCGGACATCTCCGACACGGCCTTGGACACGGCTCAGGACCGGGCTGCGGCCCTCGGACTGGAGCGCCACATCCGCTGGGTCCGGGCAGACCTGTCCGCTTGGCAGCCGGAGACCCGGTTCGACCTCGTCACCACCCACTACGCGCACCCGGCGATTCCGCAGCGGGAGTTCTACGACCGGATCGCGTCCTGGGTGGCACCGGGCGGAACCCTGCTCATCGTCGGCCACCTCCATCACGACCACGGCCAGAGTCCGAAGAACCACAACCACGACGAGCACGGGCATACCGCGCCGCCGGTCGAGGCCTCAGCGACCGCCGCCTCCATCACGGCCCGCTTCGACCCTGACGAATGGACGGTCATGACCGCCGAGGAATCCCGACGGACGATCCTCGGCCCCAGCGGTCACCCGACCACCGTCGACGATGTCGTCGTCCGTCTCACTTCCCCGGCTTCAGCAGCTCCGGCTCACCGAGCGAGAGCATGAGGCGATTCGCCCAGTTGAAGAACGCCGCGCAGCCGAGGACATCGATGATGTCCGCGTCGTCGAGCCCGGCCTGACGCAGCGTGGCAACGTGATCGGGTCCGAAGGACTGCGGGGTCAGTGTGAGCGCAACCGAGGCATCGACGACGGCATCCCACACCGGATCGCCGAGGCGGGACGTCGTACCGATGCCCTCATCGAGCAGCCGCTGCACGAGATCCCATCGGCCCGATTCCTCGGTGGCCCGATCCGCGTGGATCGAGGCGCAGAAGAGGCAGCCGTTGAGCCGCGAGGCCGCAGTGGCCGCGAGTTCGCGTTCGGCCCGACCCACACCGTCAGTGGTGTTGAAGAAGATGTCGAAATCGGTCAGCGTGCGCGCTTTCAACGCTGCCGGATCGCGGGCGAGGAGACGGAAATAGGGGTTCTTCGCCCGTCCCGCCTCGACAAGGGCATCACGTTGGGCATCGGTGAGATCCGCCTCGGCGACGGGGGCGATCCACGGCACCCAGCCGAGCCCGGCCTGCTGGAACAGCTCGGGCCGTGTGAGAGTCGGATGGGTCTTCACCCGGTCCCCGACGTGGCTCAGTGCCCGCTCCACCTGTGCCGAGGTGGAGGTGTCGTCCGACGAGCCCGGAGTCCGAGGTGCGGGAACGTCCGGCGTCGGAGTCGCACTGGTCAGTGCTGCCAGACCGGTGCTGATGCGGATCTGGAAATTGAGGAACGACACGAGCTGGGCGAGGGTGACGATGCCGTCCTCGTCCCATCCTGCCTCGAGCAGGAGCGCGAGATGCCCGGGACGGCAATCGCGCGGATGGAGCACGAGCAGATGAGCGAATTCGAGTCCGGCCACGAGCTTCTCGCCGAGACGGTCCGCCGTCGCCTCTCGCGCGGCGAGCCACGGACCCGGGACGCTCTCCTGTGCCAGAGCCGAGGATTCGTAGATGCCGTACGGTCCGTGCACGCCGGACATCGCAGCCGAATCGGACTCGTCGTCCGGGCCGGGTCCCGCAGCCGCTCCCGCACCCGCAGCCGCGGTCGCATCGTCGAGGAGTTCGGCGACCGCCCACGACGCGGACTCGTCTTCATCGCGGAGCAGATCACGGTAGAACTCCTCGGCGCGCGGAGCCCCGAGCAGGCCTGCAGTGAAGGCAGCGACCGCGTAGCGGTCGCGGTAGCTCACTTCGGCCGGATCAGCCGGTTCGAGCAGCGCTTCGAAGCTCAGCTGTGCGTTCTCCTTGGCCTGGGCCCGGTGGTCACGGAGGGCATCGAGAGGATCGTTCGCAGCGATCCCCGCGAGGAGGTTGATGATGTCGGCCATCTCAGTGCACCCGCTCCTTGGTCACGGCGAATCCCAGGGCGGGGGCCACCTCGGTGGCGAGCAGTTCGATCGATCGCAGAGCGGTCTCATTCGTCGCCGGCACCGAATGCACCTGGAAACTGACGTCCGTGGCCCGGTCGAGAACGCGGTCACGGTGGAGCCGTTCGCTCACCTGCTCGGGCGTGCCGAGGAAGGTGTCGGTGGCCTCGAGGAGCTCGTCGAGGCTCAGCCCTGAGGTGTCATAGCCGACGAGGCGGTCGGCCTCGGCCCGCAGCGCCGGTTCGGTGATCTCTCGCAGCCGCGGCAGGTCTGCGGCATCGGCGACCACGGCAGTGCGGGAGGCGAGGATGCGCGGTTCGACCCCGTCGGGCAGCTGGGAGAGATAGGTGTCGATGACGGGCAGCTGCACCTCGTCGAGGCGGGCCCCGGGATCGTCCTGCGGACGCGGCTGCGTCCGCGAGAGCATAAGCCCGTCCCCGGCGGCACCGGCCGCCCCGGCCCCGCCCGAAGAGAAGGTCGCCTGCCACAGTCGCCGGTCGAGATTCGCCCGGTCGGGACTCGAGGCGGGGTAGAGCCGGTGTGCGGTGGGAAGCGGCCCGCCGGCGAACAGGGTGCGCAGGGTCGCGAGATTGTCGGCGAACGTCTCCCGACGTTCCTCGAAGCTCGTGCCGAAGGCGGGGAAGGACTTCGGATTTCCGCCCGACCCCAGGCCGATCTCGAGCCGTCCGACCGAGAGTTCGTCGAGGACGGCGGCGTCTTCGGCCACACGGACCGCATTCTCCATCGGCAAGGTGATGATCGCGGTGCCCAGTCGGATCCGACGGGTTCGGGCGGCTGCGTGGGAGAGGAAGACGAGCGGGGAGGGGAGGCCGCCTTCGGTCGCGGAGAAGTGGTGTTGAGCGACCCAGGCGGAATGGAAGCCGAAGTCCTCGGCCGTCTCGATCTGCTCGAGGGCGAAGCGGTAGCGTTGCGCGGCCGGGGCGTCCTCGAGCAGGCGGGTGAAGAATCCGAGTTTCGGGCCCGTCGCCTGATGGTCGGTGGGGTGACTGGTCATGGGTCTCAGCTTTCTGCTGCCGTGGTGAGCAGGGTCGGGGTGAGCGGTCGATCGTCCGCGGGTGGTGAGTCCGACGACAGTGTCGCGGGACGGGGGATCGCGTCGAGCAGACTCCGCGTGTAGGACGTGCGCGGGCGGGCGAAGATCTCCTCGGTCGGGCCGGTCTCCATGAGATGCCCGCGCGACATCACGGATACCGTATCAGCGATCTGACGGATGACGGCGAGGTCGTGGGAGATGAAGACGTAGGTGAGGTCGAGCTGGCTCTGCAGATCGTCGAGCAGGGTGAGGATCTGTGCCTGCACGGTGACGTCGAGAGCCGAAACCGCTTCATCGAAGACGACGAGCTCGGGTTCGACGATGAGGGCGCGGGCGATCGCGACCCGCTGCAGCTGCCCGCCGGAGAGTTCGGCGGGACGGCGGTCGAGGAAGTCAGCAGGCAGCGCCACCCGGTCCATCGCCTCGGCGACGAGCCGGGGCCGGGAGGCGCGATCGCCGAGGCGGAAGCTGCGCAGAGGCTCTGTCAGGGTCGAGCGGATCGAATGCTTGGGATCGAGCGCGGAGAATGGGTTCTGATGCACGAGCTGGACGGTGCGCCGGAACTCTCGCCGCCGCTGCCGGGAGGGACGGCCCCGCCCGAACTCGGCGGCGTCGAAGTCGCCGATGCGCAGCTGCCCGGACTGGGGTGTGAGGAAACCGGCCAGGGCCTTGCCCGTGGTCGTCTTGCCTGAACCCGATTCGCCGACGATGCCGTGGGTGGTGCCGCGGGCCACCGTGAAGTCCACGTCTTCGACACCGGAGACCTGATCCCCGGTGCGGTCGAAGACGTGGGTGAGTGATTCGACGGAGACGAACGGGTGTGCAGACTGCGCAGCCGCCTCGGCGAGGGCGGGGCGGGCCTTCGTCTGCAGGGCTGGGGCATCGGTGATGAGGCGGGAGGCGTACTCGGTGGAGGGGTGGGAGAAGACCCGACCGGCCGGGCCCGACTCGACGATGAGCCCGCCGTGCATGACGGCGAGTTCGTCGGCTCGCTCCCCGGCGACGGCGAGGTCGTGGGTGATGAAGAGGACGCCCATCCCGGTCTCGGCGCGCAGCTGGTCGAGAAGGTCGAGGACCTGCTTCTGCACGGTCACATCGAGCGCCGAAGTCGGTTCGTCGGCGATGAGCAGGCGCGGGCGCAGTGCGATGGCCGCGGCGATGAGCACCCGCTGCCGCATCCCGCCGGAGAGTTCATGTGGGAACTGGTCGGCTCGTTTCTCCGGCCGGTCGATGCCGACCCGTGCCAGCAGCTCGATGACCTGGGCGCGGGCCTCTGCCCGGTTCGCACGACGGTGGATGCGCAGCGCCTCGGCGACGGACTTCCCGATGGTCTGCAGCGGGTTGAGCGAGGACCCAGGGTCCTGCGGGACGTAGCCGATCTGCGTCCCGCGCACACCCCGCCACCCGGCAGCGCCCAACGACAGCAGATCGAGATCGCCGAGGCGGATCCGCCCGGCCGTGACCTGCGCCGAGGACGGGAGCAGGCCGATGACGGCGCTGGCCGTCGTCGACTTCCCCGAACCGGATTCGCCGACCACGGCTGTCATCGAGCCGGGGCGGACCACGAGATCGAGCTCGCTCACGGCCGGGACGGAAGGGCCGCCTCGGTGGGTGTAGTCGACGGAGAGCCCGTCGATGCGCAGCAGCGAAGACCCGGTCATGATGTCACCTTTCGCAGGGTGTTGCCGATCTGATGGGTGGCGAGCACGATGGCCATGACCACGATGCCGGGCAGCACGGTCAGCCACCATGCGGTGGCCACGAAATTGCGGCCCTCGGCGATGATGAGGCCCCATTCGGGGGTCGGCGGCGGGGTGCCGTAGCCGAGGAACCCGAGTGTTGAGATCTGGAGGATCGCGGATCCGATCTGCAGCACCGCCAGCGACAGCACCGGAGAGATCGAATTCGGGAGGATGTGGCGGACGAGGACGGAGAAGAATGTGCCGCCGGAGCCGTAGGCCGCGGCCACGAAGTCGCTCGTGTTGATCTGCACCGCCTGGGAGCGGGCGAGACGGGCGAATTGGGCGATCGCCGTGACGCCGACGGCGATGGCCGCGTTGATCGTGCCGAAGCCGAGGACGACGACGATCGAGAGGCTGAGCAGGATCGCGGGAATCGACAGCAGCACATCGACGAGGCGCATGAGCACATCATCGAGCCAGCCGCGTCTGGTACCGGCGATGAGCCCGATCGTCGTACCGAGGACCAATCCGACACCGACCGCCACGAGAGCAGCCAGCAGGGATTGGGAGGCGCCGTAGACGACGCGGGTGAAGGCATCGCGACCGGTTTGGTCGGTGCCGAACCAATGCTCGAGGCTCGGTGCCAGCAGTGCCGGAGTGTCCCCGCCGTCGTTCGGATCGTAGTGGGTGAACAGGCCGGGGACGAGGGCCCAGGCGATGGCGATGAGCAGGACCAGCGCCGAGACGACGGTGGCCGGGGGAATCCCGGGGCGCGTCCGAGTTCCGTGCGCGCGGGCACGGTGCGGGCCGGCACCCTGACCTCGAGTGAAGACATCGGTGATGCTCATGCGTTCTTCTCCTTCGTCTCTCCGGAGGGCGCGGGATCGTCATCCCAGTCGAGGTCGACGCCGACGCTCGCCGCGGTTGCCGTCAGCGCCCGTCGTGTGGGCCCGTCGTGACTGCGCAGGCTCCTGCTCACCGAGGCGACGCTGCGTTTCGAGCGCAGCCGGACGTCGATGATGGGATAGAGGAGGTCGACGATGAGGTTGATGATGACGTAGCCGAAGGTGGCGATGACGACGACGGCCAGCAGAATCGGATTGTCGCGGTGGGTCACCGCCTGGGCGGTGATGAGCCCGATGCCGTTGCGGCCGAAGACGGTTTCGGTGACCACGGCACCGGCGACGAGCTCGCCGAAGACGAGCCCGATGATCGTCAGTCCCGGCAGCACCGCATTGCGGGCGACGGTGTGGACGAGGAGCCACAGTTCGGAGGCGCCCTTCGCGGTGGTGACCTTGACGAATCCGGAGGCCTGCACCTCGGTGATGGAGCGGATGAGCACCTGGGCGATCGGAGCCGAGAGCGGGACCGCCACGGTCAGGGTCGGCAGCACGAGCGCTTCGGCGGGGCCGGCATCGACGACCGAGACGATTCCGAGCTGGAAGGAGAAGACCTGGCTGAGCAGGATTCCGAGCCAGAACACGGGGATCGAGATGAAGAGACTGGGCACCGAGTCGAGAACCCGACGCACTCGCGACAGCGGCCCGGTGGCCGGGCCGTAGGTCGCGAAGACCGCGATGAGTACGGCGAGGACGAGGGCGGTGACGAACCCGGAGATCGCGAGCACCGCGGTCGAGGGCAGGGCCGCGGAGATGATCGTCGATACGGCGGCACCCGTCTGGACCGAATAGCCGAAGTTGCCGGTGAGGAATCCGGTCAGGCTGGTGATATAGCGTCCGAACCACGAGTCGTCGGCGCCGGTGGCCTCTCGGATCTCGGCGATCTGTTCAGGGGAGAGGCCCAACGTGGGATCGGCGAAGCGGGCGGTGACGCCGTCGCCGGGGATGAGGCTGAGCAGGATGAACGCCGCGGTGAACGCGAGGAGGAGGACCAGGACCGCTTGGCCCAGGCGGACGATGAGATAGCGGGTGTCGAGGATCATTTCTCTCCTGCCAGCCAGGTGCTGTAGAAGTCGGGCCGACCCACGGGTTCGGTGGTGAAGCCGTGGACGCGGCGGCGGAAGGCGAAGACCTGCGGCTCCTCGAAGAACGGCAGCACGTAGGCCTGCTCGACGAGGTAGTTCTGGACCGCCTCGGCGGCCTGCTGACGTTTCTCATGATCGGGCTCGGAGGCCAGAGCTTCGAGGAGTTCGTCGACCTTCGCATCGATCGAACCGTCGGCGGCGTCCGTGCGGTCGGCGCCGTTGAGGAAGACGTCGCGGTTGACCGAGGAGTAGTTCGAGCGCAGGTTGTCGAAGTCGGCACGGGCAACCATCGAGTGGTAGATCTGCACGGTATCGAGGTCGAGGGCGTCGAGAGTCTGCTTCGATTGGTCGCCGGGGTTGATCGACAGGCGCACGCCGACGCGGCGCAGCTGCTGTTGGATGAGGGTCTGGACTTCGTTCGAACGCGGCTGCGGCAGTGCGATATTCACCGTCAGGGCCAGTGGCTGCCCGTCCTTGACGCGGTAGCCCTGCCCGTTGCGTTCGCTCCACCCGGCCTCATCGAGGAGTCGGTTGGCTCTGTCCGGGTCGTATTCCCAGGAACCCGACTGATCCGTGTAGCCCATCGCGCCCTTGGCCAGCAGTCCGGTGGCCAGCGGGTAGTTCGGGGTGAAGAGCTTGTCGACGATCTCCTGGCGGTCGATGGCGGCGATGAGCGCCCGCCGGACGTCGAGATCGGCGAGCAGATCGTGGCGGAAGCGGAAGTTGATGCTGTTGTTGATCCCGTTCGTCGCTTTCGCGAAGAGGCGCAGTCCCTGCTCGGTCACGCGTGACTCGTCCGGTGCCTGGACGTCGCGGACGCCGTCGGCCTGCCCGGAGAGCACGGCTCCGATGCGCACCGAGTATTCGTTGTTGACGAGGTAGTCGATGCCGTCGAGGTGGGCTCGGCCCTGATGGTCCAGGTGCGGGGGCGCCCAGTCGTAGTCCTCCCGGGCGCGGACAGACAGCTTCGTGCCGATCGTCTCGGCGGTGATGTGGAAGGGGCCGCAGGTGTGGATCTGCGTGGCTCCGCCGGGGCCGAAGCCTTCGGCGTCGAGGGTGAGGGTGGAGTCGGCGAGCAGTCCTGCGTTCATCGTCGAGGTCGCCTGGGCGAAGCCGGGGGACGGGGCGGAGAAATGGAATCGCACTCGGTGGTCATCAAGGACTTCGCTGCGTTCGTAGTTCGAGATCTGTTCGGACACCGGCAGGGTGCGTGACTCGTCGCCACGGCCGAAGAGGTCGAAGTTCCTCGCGACGTTCGCCGGAGTCAGCGGCGAACCGTCCGAGTAGGTCACTCCCTCACGGATGGTGAAGGTGTAGGTCCTGGCCTCGGCGTCGATCTCCGGCAGCTCGGTGGCCAGCCAGGGGTGCAGGTCGAGCGTCTCGGGGTCCTGCCACAGCAGGCGGGCGGAGATGTTGTTCATGATTCCGCCGTTGGGATAGAAGCCGACCGACGGCGGGTAGAGCAGCGTCCAGGTCTGCGGTTCGAAGTAGGTGAGCACCCCACCGCGCACGGGTTCGCCGTCCGCGAGGGAACCGGCGTCCCGTGGTGTGCAGGCGCTGAGGGTGAGCAGTGTGCCGAAACCGAGGCCGAGTCCGAGGAGCGATCGGCGGTCGAGGTGACGCTGAGCGTGGCGCGTCGAGGTGGCGGGACGGTCGTCCGTCATGGAATGAGGTCCTTCGGGCCGGAGAGATGGAATTGCGAAACGTCAGTGTGATAGTTCAACAATATGCGGACATTGCCGGTGCGATGGAATGCAGGCAGAGGCGATGTCCGGAGCGGATCCCGAGGTGGAAGTGCATGGTTCGAGTTAAGCGCATCGTGATGTTCGCGGTCAATCCGGGGCTTCATATTGAGACATGTTGAGAAGATCGGATTTCGACCATCAGGTCATCGTTGCCCCCGACCCTCGAGAAGATGTTGAGCAATTCGAGGTCCTGGTCCGAATGAGGCTCACCGAGGGCGTTGCGCGCCCGGAGCTCGTGGGCGGTACACACCCGAGGCCCGGGATGCTGCTCGCTTGGTGGCTGGCACTAAGGCTGCCCCGGCGACGATTCGCACGGCCCGCGCCCTCTTCGGCATTGCCCTCGACGTCGAAGCGGGGGAGACTGAGGGTCTACGCACTCATCTGAAAGGTCCGGGTGGATCATGGACGTTCCGAACACCATTCCCGCTGAACTCGACCACCTCATCATCACGGTTCCCGACCTGGAAGCGGGGGTCGCCGCCGTCGAGGAAGCCACCGGTCTGCGTGCTGTCTCCGGTGGTTCGCACACGGGGATGGGGACCGCGAACTTCCTGCTCGGTCTCGCTCCCGCGCACTGGGCGGACGGTGCCCACACCTACCTCGAGATCCTCGGGCCCGACCCGCAGCAGGAACCGCCCGCTGATGGGACGCTCCCGCTCGACGCGCACCTGTCCACGGGGCTGACCCTGCAGACCTGGGCCATCCACCCGCGGGCCTTCCTCGCAAAGATCGCGGCCGCGAACTCCGCCGGAATCGACTTCGGCGAGGTCAAGGACATGGCCCGCGATACCGCTGACGGCGACCGCCTCGAATGGCGACTGACCACCCGCTCCCCGCTCCCGCACGCAGGTGCGCAGCCGTTCCTCATCGACTGGGCCGAGTCGGTTCACCCCGCCGAGGCGGCCCTGCCCACCCTCGAACTCCTCGAGTTCCGTGTGGAATCCCCGGAACCCGAGGCGGCCCGGCAGGTGCTCGAGGTGCTCGGAGCCGGCGACGCCGAAGTTCTTGAAGGACCAGAGTGCCGCCTGCGGGCGAAGCTGCGCGGCCCCGGCGGTGTCCTCGAGTTCTGATTTCGCCGAAACACAAGCGGAGCGCCGAGACACAAGCCGGGCGTCGAAACTCAAGCCGGGCGTCGAGACACGGGATGAGCGCCGAAGCACTGCCGCGTGCACGCGTGTTTCGGCACTCAACCTGTTTCTCGACGAGGCGGCGGCTAGACTCGCATGCGTGCTCAGTCGAAACCGCCTCGCCTCCCGCTCGCACCTCCGCGCCCTGACCTCCCTTGCCGCTGTCTCGCTGCTCATCGGTTTGAGCGGTTGTGCGCCCGCCGCAGACGAGGAGACCCGGCCGACCCCGAAGGCAGCCGAGACTGCCGTGGCATCGCCCGGCCCGAGTGACCAGACAAGCGGCCAGGCGAGCGACGACCCGACGGAGTCGCCTGCGCCGACCGAAACCGCGAACGTCGATGACGCCGGCGCGGCAGGAGTCAGCGAAGACGACATCGACGCTCACGGCAGCGGGAAATGGGATCGACCGGCCGAAGAGACCGGACTCAACCGCGACGGAGGCAAGACCTTCAAGGTTGCACTGCGCGTCGAAGACAACCTGCCCATCGACGTCGACGAAGCCGGCGACTTCATCATCAGGACCCTCCAGGACGAGCGCGGCTGGCAGGACATCGACGATGTCTCCATCGAACTCGTCGACGAGGGGCAGGACACGATGATCTCCATCGCCAGCCCCGACACCGTCGACGAAATGTGCCTGCCACTGCGCACCCTGGGCAAACTCTCGTGCCGCAACGGACCCAATGTCATCCTCAACGCCAAACGCTGGGTCGCGGCCACCGAGGAGTTCGATGACATCGTCCAGTATCGGCAGTACCTCATCAATCACGAGGTCGGACATGCACTGGGCCATGGTCACGAGTCCTGTCCCGGCCCCGGGGAGGCCGCACCGCTCATGCAGCAGCAGACCAAAGGTCTGCAGGGCTGCGAACCCAATGGATGGCCCTCGAAAGGCTGAGTGCGTCTGAGGCTGTGCTGCCGCTCCGTGGTGAAGGCGACTGCCGCTCCGTCCGACCGTCCGACCGTCCGACCGCGTCCGCTCCACCCGGCCGCCAGCCCCTCATCGGGGCCGTGGCGGCGTGTGACGGCGACCTCAGATTCGCGCGGGAATAACTGCAGCGGATCTCCTGTTGATTGAGTCGTATACGCTCAACTCTGAAAGAGGAGGTCGGCTTTGGCCACATTCTTCGGACCCGCAGGTTCGGGTGGAGACTCATTCGACGAGTTCCTCGCCCGCTTCCTCCAGGGACAGAACGGAGCCCGCCGCGGGCGAGCCGTCGACATCAACCGCCTGCTGAGCAAGCGCAGCCACGAAGTCATCGAGGCCGCCGCCGAATTCGCCGGCAGGCACGGACAGTCCGAGGTCGACGCACTCCACATCCTCCGCACGATGGTCGATTCCGAACCGGGAATCTCCGCCGTGCGGCAGGCAGGTGCTGACCCCGAGGCCATCGCTCACAGCATCGAAGAGCGCCTTCCGGCGAGTACCGACACCGAGGTGGAATCCACACCGACGCTGACCGGTTCGGCCCAGCGGGCGCTGCTCGACGCCTACCAGGTGGCCCGCGCCTTCGGTTCGACCTACATCGACCCGGAGCACATCTTCTTCGCCTTCGTGCTCAACCAGGAGATGCCTGCGGGCCGCATCCTTGCCCAGGCCGGAGTCACCCAGGCGGCCCTGCAGGCAGGAGCCGAAGCAGCCGAGGCCGCAGGCATGCACCCCGGTCAGGAAGCCGACGGTGAGGACGGGCAGGGATCGGTGCTGGAGAAGTACGGCACCGACCTCACGGCGCTCGCCGCCGAAGGCCGCCTCGACCCGGTCATCGGCCGTGCCGACGAGATCGAACAGACCATTGAGATCCTCGCCCGCCGGACGAAGAACAACCCCGTCCTCCTCGGCGAGGCCGGCGTCGGCAAGACCGCGATCGCCGAAGGCCTCGCACGTGCCATCCACTCCGGCGATGTGCCCAAGCAGCTGCACGGCAAACGCATCATCTCCCTCGACATGCCCGGAATGCTCGCGGGCACCCGCTACCGAGGCGACTTCGAAGAACGACTGACCGGGGCGCTGAATGAGATCGCCGAGGACGGAGACATGATCGTCTTCGTCGATGAACTCCACACCCTCGTCGGCGCCGGCGGCAACGGCGAAGCGAATTCGATGGATGCCGGCAACATCCTCAAACCGCGACTGGCGCGCGGCGATCTGCACATGATCGGCGCGACCACGCTCAAGGAATACCGCACGATCGAGAAGGATTCAGCTCTCGAACGCCGATTCCAGCCGGTGATCGTGGGCGAACCGAGCGTCGCCGATGCCGTGACGATCCTCGACGGACTCAAGGACCGCTACGCCGAATTCCACGAGGTCACCTACACCGACGAGGCGGTCCGGGCCGCCGTCGAACTCTCCAACCGCTACATCACCGACCGGTTCCTTCCGGACAAGGCCATCGACCTCATCGACCAGGCCGGTGCCCGGATGTCGCTCAAGCGCGGACCTGGTGTCGACATCGACGCCCTCAAGCTCAAGCTCTCCGAGCTCGAGGCCGAGAAGAAGTCCGCGATCGAGGTCGAGGACTACGAACGCGCCGGACGCCTGCGCGATGAGACCACCGAGGTGGCCGCCCGGATCGACACCGCGGAGAACCCGGGTGCCGACGCCGCGAAGACCGTTGCCGCCGAGGCGATCATCGACGACCAGGAGATCGCCCAGGTGGTCTCCCGTGCCACCGGAATCCCGGCGGCCCGGATGACGCAGAGTCAGAAGGTGCGCCTGGCGAACATGGAGGACGTCCTCCACGATCGTGTAGTCGGGCAGGACGAAGCGGTGACCGCGGTGTCACGCGCCATCCGCCGCAGCCAGACCGGGATGAGCGATCCCGACCGGCCGATCGGCAGCTTCCTGTTCCTCGGCCCCACCGGTGTCGGCAAGACCGAACTGGCCAAGGCGCTCGCACAGACCCTGTTCGATGACGAATCCGCGATGATCCGCTTCGACATGAGTGAGTTCGGCGAACGCCACACCGTGTCCCGTCTCGTCGGTGCCCCTCCCGGCTACGTCGGCTACGACGAGGCCGGGCAGCTCACCGAGCAGGTCCGCCGCCGCCCGTACTCGGTCATCCTTCTCGACGAGGTCGAGAAGGCCCACCCGGATGCGTTCAACCTGCTGCTGCAGGTCCTCGACGACGGACGGCTGACCGACGGTCAGGGTCGGACGGTCGACTTCCGCAACACCGTCATCATCATGACGAGCAACCTCGGTTCGGAGTTCATGTCCGGCACTCCGCTGGGCTTCGCCGCTGGTGCCGCCGAGGATGCGGAGAAGGACCTCAAGGCCAAGGTCATGGGTCGGCTCAAGGAGTTCATGCGTCCGGAGTTCATCAACCGCATCGACGACACCGTGATGTTCTCCCGTCTCGATCGTGAGCAGCTCCACGCCATCGTGGGCCATCAGCTCGAGGCTTCACGGCAGCGTCTCGAGGCTCAGGGCATCGGTCTCGATGTCTCGCCCGAGGCTCTCGACTGGCTCGCCGACGCCGGGTATGAGCCCGAATTCGGTGCCCGTCCGCTGCGCCGGGTGATCCAGCGCGAGCTTGATGACCGGATCGCCGATCTCCTCGTCACCGAGGCGGTTGGCGACGGTGGCCGGATCCGCGCCACCGTCGTCGACGGGGATCTCACGGTCACGCCCGAGGCCCGACAGGAGGTCATCACCGCCTGATCGCCGAGGCGGTCGTGCACCGACCGTCGAACCGAAGAGCCCGAGGTAGGAGGATCGCAGGTCCTTCACCCCGGGCTCTTCGTCTGCCGCGCGAATCACTGCGCCGCATAATGCGCGGTGCAGCACGAAGCGCTGCACCGCACCGCTGAGCCCGACGGACGTTCTCAGCTCTTCACCGGCTGTTCCTCGTTTGCGCCGAGGAGGCGGTTGAGGACGAGTCGTTCGCACAGCGTCCACGTGGTCGTCGTCGCCAGGTAGAGAGCGGCAGCCAAGGGGACGAAGAGCGCGATCACTGCGGTGATGAAGGGCATGAAGCTCAGGGTCTTCATCACTCCCGACAGGTCCGGCATCGCCGGGGACTCGTGGCCTGATCGGGCCGGGGGAGCTGCGGGAGTCTCCGGGGCGGCGGGGGTGAGCAGGTGGCGGGAGAAGCCGGCGACGACGGCGATGAGCACGACGAGGATGAGGTAGACGGTGATCGCCGAACCGGTCAGGTCTCCGGCGCCGAGCAGCTTGACGAAGCTCGTGCTCAGGGGTAGTCCGAGGAACGTGTGTCCGAGCAGCTCATTGGTGTGCCCGCCGATCGTCGCGTTGATGAATAGTCCGTAGACGGCCATGAGCACGGGCATCTGTGCGAGCACCGGCAGGCACCCGGCGAAGGGGGAGGCGTTCTCCTCCTTGTACAGCTCCATGAGCTTCTGCTGCTTGAGCTCGGGCTGCTTCTTGTACTTCGTCTGGAGCTCGCTGATCTTCGGTGCGAGCCGTTTGCGGGTGATCCCGGCTTTGACCTGGGAGACTCCGACGGGGATGAGCACCGCCCGCACCAGAAGGGTGAGCACGATGACGGCCAGTGCGGCGCTGAAGCCGCCGGCTAAGGGTTCGAGGAAGGAGCTGATGCCGGTGACCACGGTGTATGCGGCTTCGACGAGCAGGCGGATGGGGAGGAATTCATAGATATTCATCTGGGCTGTGTCCTAGGGACTGGGCGCACTGCGGCGCGGGTGAGTTGGGCCGAATGAGGCCATCACCGTGACGAGGCAGGAGGACACTTCGCGGACGGATGCACCGTCGGTCGGGGAGATTCCCCGCGCCGAGGCGGCACGCGGGTTCCGTGCGAAGGGCACCCGGGTCCCGTGCGAAACGACACCCGGGTCCTGTGCGAAACGGCGCCCGGGTCCCGTGCGACAGCGCGGGGGAAGCGTCGTTCAGGCGATGGCGTGAACGACGCCGGTCGGTGCTCTGGCCAAAGCCGTACCCGGAGTGCCGGGTTCTTCGGGCATCCGGAACTCGCGCACACTGCTGCGCATGTCCGGCAGCGACGGTGGACGCGTCGACAGCGACAGCACGCGCAGCAGAGCGATGCTCGCCCAGGCAGCGATCGGCGTCAGCAGGGCCGCGCCGAGGAGAGCCAGAACGATGAGATGAATGGGGGATTGGGGAACGACCGAGTCGAGATCGGAAGACAGCACGACGACGAGCAGCTGCAGAGTCAGCCACATATTCGCCATCATCTCGTCCCCTTTCCTGTGCGTCGATGCTAGCACGCGAGCCCGCGTGGCGGTCTCAGTCCTGCGCGTCGGCGGCGAGGTCCGGATCTCGGGCGAGACGCACGAGCGCGGCCGCGAACCCGGCGAGGTCCTCTTCGTCGACCAATGCGGCCAGCTTCTCGTCCTGCTCAGGCAGACCGGCCGTCTTCGCGCCCTTGCGGACGAGCGGGTCGAAGGCGGGCCTGACCGAGGGCCAGACCTGCTGGACCTCTCGGAGGAAGATGGACGCCCCGGTCGGACCGATCCCGGTGAATTCCTGCAGGAGCTTCGCAATCCGGCGAGGCTGCCCCTCGGCCTCATCGCGCAGCTTCCGCAGGTCCCCGTCCCAGCGGTCGATGAGCAGACCGGCGGCCTCGGACTGACGGGTGGCGGTGCTCTCGTCGTACCGCCGATAACCACCGCGTCCGAGCGCATCGACTCGCTGTTGCCACGTGCTCGCGTGCAGGCTCTGCGGAGTTCTCCACTTCGCCGAGAACAGTTCGCGCGCGCTCGCGAGGGCGATGCCAGAGCTGATGCGCGTCGACAGGAGCAGGCTGAGGACGAGCAGCTGCCACAGCGGGGCCGGCTTGTCCCGGAGAGTGATCGAGGCCTCCGCGGCGAAGGTGCGACCGTGCCCATCGAGGAGGCGGCCGGCCCGATCTCGCTGTGTACTCATGCGGCCGATCCTATGTCCGAGCCCGGTCGAAGAGTCAAGGGTCGCCGGAGCCTCAGCTGCCGGTGTTCGTCCGCTCACAGCGGCACCGTCCCGCTTCCAGCGGATTTGTGCCCGCTACGCCGTCGCCAGGTCGCACAGTTGAGGCATGCACACACGATCCGCAACCAGCCCACCGATGTTCTCCGACGCCGACGAGTCTCCGCCGACGACCACGATCCCCGAATCCCAGCGCATGCTCTACGCCTACCGATCCGTCGTCTTCAACGGAGAGCTGCGCGACGAGAGCGGAATGGAGATCATCTCCCGCCTCGTCCTCCTCTCCGCCGAGGATCCGCGTTCCGATATCCACCTGTGGATCAATTCTCCGGGCGGATCCGTGCCGATGATGCATGCGATCGCCGACACCATCGCCGCCCTGCCCAATGATGTGGTCACGATCGCCTTCGGGTGGGCCGCCTCGGCGGGGCAGTTCGTGCTCAGCATGGGCACGACAGGGAAACGTCTCGCCCTGCCTCACGCTCGTATCCTCCTCCACCAAGGCTCGGGTGGGATCGGCGGAGCCGCCGCCGACATCGAACTCCAAGGCGACGACCTCCGAGAGGTCCGGGACTCCGTCCTGCAACGGATCGCCGAGGCGACCGGGAAGACGCACGAACGCATCTTCGAAGACTCACTGCGGGACCGGTGGTTCACCGCCGAGGAGGCGATCGAGTACGGACTCATCGACCGGGTCCTCACTTCCCCGGCCGACCTGCATGCCCAGATCGGAGGAGGGCGATGAGCCAGTACACGATTCCCAATGTCGTCGACCGCTCCGGGGGCAGCGAGAAGATCGTCGACGTCTACTCGCATCTGCTCGGAAACCGCATCGTCTACCTCGGCGTGCCCATCGACGACGGAGTGGCGAACACGATCATTGCGCAGCTGCTCCACCTCGATTCGGGCAGCCGGGATCTGCCGATCAGCATGTACATCAACTCCCCGGGCGGGTCACTGACCGCGATGACTGCGATCTTCGACGCCATGCACCACATCGGCGCGCCCGTGGCCACCACCTGCGTCGGGCAGGCGGTCGCGGATGCGGCAGTGCTCCTGGCCGCAGGAGAGCCCGGTCAGCGGGCGATGCTCGCACATGCCCGCGCAGTGCTGCGTCAGCCGCATGCCGAAGGTGCACGGGGCACGATTCCCGACCTCATCGTCGCCGCAGACGAGATCGTCCGACAGCGCCGAGAAGTCGAAGAGATGCTCGCCGGCAGCACAGGGCGGACCCCGGAGCAGATCCACCGTGACTTCGATCGCGACCTCGTCCTCGACGCCCAGGCGGCACGGGACTTCGGACTCGTCGACGTCATCCTCTGACTCCCTGCTCCCGCCGAGGTGGTCGGAAGTACTCCCCGAGGATGACGACGGCGTCGGGTGCAATGATCGTACGCATCGGCACTGCGGTCGTCTCACCTGCGATCTTCTTCGCGGCGAGGCGGCCGGGACCGCGCGCGGCCGCACTGGCAGGACTTGTCCTCCTCGACATCATCACCCTCAACCGACGCCGGTGGCGGCAGGCCGGGGGACCGCCGTGGGCGTATGCGGCACGAGAGGGGACGAGGAGCGCCGAGGCGACCCTGGCGCAGCGTTTCGCCGAAGGTGACATCGAGGAAGCCGAATACCGCGCCCGCCTCGAGGTGCTGCGGGCGAATCGGCTCGAGGCCGGCAACGGCTGAGTCGTTCAGGCGGCCAGAGCGAGCCGCACCTGACCCGCCGCCGGCGGCGAGGGTGCGGCTCGCGTCATATCGGCGGCGGAGAGGAGCGTGGTCGCGGAGACTCCGGAGGTCATGCCGACAGCCGCGAGCACGAGGATCTGCGGCAGCTGCAATCCGAGGACCGCTGCGACGGCCTCGATGACCTCCGACGACGGGTCCTTGAGTCCGCGTTCGATCTCGGAGAGGAACTGGGTCGAGACCCCGGACCGTTCAGAGACCTGTGCCAGGGTGAGACCCATGTCGGTGCGGCGCAGTCGGAGTGCGCGGCCGAGCGCCTCACGCCACAGCAGCGGCGGGGTCGGACTGTGCGGGAGCATGTGGGTCATGTGGTGAGCCTACGATCTGCAGGGCCGCCTCGGCGAGAGCTTCTGCTCTCAGCAGAGAAGGAACTTCGACGTGAAGTGACTCACAGGCATTGCGGAATCGGCAGCCAGTTAAGTTAGGCTGTCCTACGTTAATGTCGAGGAGTCGCATCAGGCTCCGACCACTGTCGAAAGGACAGGAATGTCAGTTCCTCACAGCCGCCGGGCCGTCATCGCCGGAGCGCTCGTTGCGCTCTCGCTCACCGCCACCGCCTGCGGACAGGGATCGCAGTCCGCGGAGGAATCCGGATCTGCCGATTTCGAGACCGTGACGATCAAGCACGCGCTGGGGGAGGCGGTCATCGAGTCCGAGCCCGAACGCGTCGTCACCCTCGGCCAGGGATCGACGGAGACCGCGATCGCGTTGGGCAAGACTCCGGTCGGTATGGAGGAATATGCCTGGGGCAGCGACGACACGGGGTACATGCCGTGGATCTATGAAGCCGTGAAGGAAAAAGGAGAGGAGCTGCCCAAGCAGTTCCAGGGCGACACGGAACTCGACGTCGAGGCCATCGCCGAACTCGAACCCGATGTCATCCTCGCCCCCTGGTCGGGTGTGACCGCTGAGCAGTACAAGCAGCTCGATGACATCGCCCCGACCGTGGCCTACCCGAAGCAGCCGTGGACGATTGAATGGGATGAGCAGATCACGACGATCGGGAAAGCGCTCGGTCAGGAAGAGGAGTCCGAGGGCCTCGTCGACGACATCAAAACCCAGCTGAAAGAGGCCAAGCGGGACGAGTACAAGGACCTCACGTTCTCCTACGTCTACAACTCGGGGCCCGGCACACTCGGTGTCTTCTATCCCTCCGAGCAGCGCGTGGCGATGGTCTCCGCGCTCGGATTGACCCCGGACCCGGTCATCGACGAGCTGAAGAAGGACTACGACGAACCGGGCACGGACTCGGCACTCATCGGTCTGGAGAATGCCGACAAGCTCAACGACTCGGACCTCATCTTCACGTTCTACTCCGATGCGAAGAACAAGAAGGAAGTGGAGTCCCAGGGACTGTACGCAAACATTCCCGCCGTCAAATCCGGCGCCGTCGTGGCATCAGAGGACCAGGCCTTCGTCACCGGGTCCTCGATCATCAACCCGCTCACCGTCCCGTGGACTCTCGAGCGCTACGTGCCGATGATCGACAAGGCAGTGAAGAAGCTCGACAAGTAGAACAGGGGGCCGGCCGGGAAGCTGGGCGTGCTCAGTCGAGCGCGCTCAGCTTCTGCCAGTCTTTCCAGCTGTAGACCCAGTCGGAGATGTCGCTGTCCTGAGTCGACAGGCTCACGTGGGAGCCGGTGATCTCGACGGGGTCGCCGAAGATCGCCGAATCGAAGTACTGCTTCGCCCGTTGGGTCGAGAGGTTGATGCAGCCGTGGGAGACGTTCTGCGAACCTTGGACGCCGGTCGACCAGGGGGCGGCATGGATGAATTCGCCGTTGTTGTGGATGCGCACGGCCCACTGCACATCGGTCTCATAGTCCCACTGCTCTGACTTCATCGTGTAGTCGGCGGCCTTCGACATCACCACGTGGGTGCCGTTGTACGACGGAGATTTCGGGGCGCCGAGGGACGCGGGGAAGTCCATCACCTCTTTGCCGTCACGGGTGACGACCATGCGGTGGGTCTTCGCGCTTGCCTCGACGACCTGTTTGCGGCCGATCTCGAAATCGAGGGTGAGGTCGTTCTGCCCCACGCTGTTCTCGCCCGTGGGCACATTCTTCAGCGGCACGTCGACGGAGACCTTCGAATGGGCGGGCCAGAACTCCTTCGGGCGGAAGTGCAGTCGGGACTGCGGATCGTCGTACAGCCATCCCCAGGACCCTTCGACCTTGCGCTCCTTGCCGTCCTTGTCGGTGACCTTCACCGAGAGTCTGCGTTCCACATCGTCGCGGAAGTCTTCGGACACGGTGGAGCCGAAGCTGAGGATGATGGGGGCGGCGACGCCGACCGTCTGATCGTCGGCGAGCGTCGTGCGCACCGACATCGGCGCGGCGGTGGTGGCACCGACGGCCACCGTGGTCTTGAGCTCGGCTTCGTCCCCGTCTGGTGTGGTGGCGGTGGCCTCCACGGTGTACTCGCTGTCGGCGACGAGATCATAGCGGGAGATCCAGGCGGCGGACTCTGCAGGGGCGGTGACCGCCTCGGCGCCGTCCTTGTCTTTGGTCTCGCCCGAGGCGGCCTCGGATGAGGAGCTGTCGCTCGGTTCGGAAGACGTGGACGTCGGGGTCGAAGAGCCCGCCTGCGCATCGTCATCGGTGTCGAGGGCGGTGCCGGAGACGTCGAAGAAGGTGCCCGGGTCGGCGGTGATGCGGGGGTGCTCCTGCTCGGTGACGGAGACGTCGGTGAGGGTGGCGTTCTCGACGGCGATGCCGATGCGCTGCCCGGCCTCGAGATCGAGCTCGTCACCGGATTCGACGACCTCTCCGAAAGCGTCGCCGGTCGGGATGGCTGCCGGTGCTGATGCGCTCGGGGCCGCGGTGGATGTCGCATCATCGGTGGGCGGGGAAGACGGGGCCGCCTCGGCGGCGGTCTCGGCCGAGTCGTTCGTGATGGCACCGACGCGGAAGACGGGATCGGCGGCTGCCTCGGCGGTCTTCGCATCTTTGCGAGTCGCGTCGGGGTCGGAGCTCGACGGCGTGCACGCCGTGAGCAGGGCAAGCACCGAAAAGGCGGCAATAGCCCCTTGGATCTTCTTGGGCAACAGGGAACCTCGTTCGAACACAGGGATGAGAGCTGCGAACAATGGTAATGAAGTGAAATCACGAAAGTATTAACGAAAGCGCTTCTCAACCCTGGAAATAGGCGACCGCGGGGCATTGTCGGCGGGACTGACCTGGGCCGACGGGGGAAAAGGGGAGTTGTGAAATTGTGATCTTCAGGCAAAAAGGACTCCCCGTGCACCCGCCAGAGCTCGCTTACCCTTGCTGCCTTCCGGCCCTGGGGGAGTTCACAAGATGACGCCGCACGGGGAGCCAGCGACCAGTCTAGTCGAGAGCGACCTCGGCACACAAAACGAGTGGGCGGGGCCAGAAGCTCGCGAGGCAGCGGGACCTGCCGTGGGCAGGGTTCTTCACCCGCAGGACGTGGGATGGTTCACACTCGGCCACTGCGATTTCGCATTGTCGTCACGACTCGGATAAGCTGGCTCGCGGAGGATTCGCCTAGTGGCCTATGGCGCTCGCCTGGAACGCGGGTTGGGTTAACGCCCTCAGGGGTTCGAATCCCCTATCCTCCGCCAGAGAAGTCCCGGATCGTCGACACGACGGTCCGGGACTTCTGCGTTGCAGAGACTGCCGGCTCGCATGTCGGCCGGTCCGGCTTCGGCCGCCCAGGGCAGGGTCAGGCTGCCTGGCACACCGGGCACCAGAACAGGTTCCGGCCGGCGATCGTGGTCGTGAGTATCGGGCTGCCGCAGATCCAGCAGGGCTGATTCTGACGCCGGTAGACATACACCTCACCGCCGTGGTCGTCCTCGCGCGGAGGCCTGCCCATCGCCTCCGGCTCATGTTCGGGTCGGACGGTGTCGATGCGACCGCGCCGACGACCGATCTCCATGAGTTCGACGGTGTCGTGCCAGATCGCTTCTGCACGCTCACGTCCGAGCGATTTGCCCGGAGTGAGCGGATCGATGCCGAGGCGGAACAGCACCTCGGCGCGGAAGATGTTCCCCGTTCCCGCGATCACGGACTGGTCCATGAGCAGAGTGGCCACGGTCGAGCGTGACCTGAGCACTCTGTCGATGAATCTCTGGGGATCGGCATCGGCGCGCAGTGGGTCGGGCCCGAGTCGGTCGATGACGGCAGCGACCTCGGGAGGGTCGAGCAGCGCACAGGTGTTCGGCCCGCGCAGATCGGCCGTGTTCACTCCGTCGGTGATCCTCCACCTGACCTGTCCGACGACCTCGGGCTCGCCGGGCAGCAGCCGCATCGTGCCGTAGATTCCGAGGTGGATGTGGACCCGGGCATCGGTGGAGGCGAACCCGACGAAGAGATGCTTCCCCCAGGCGTCGGCACTCTCGAGCACATCGCCATCGAGCAGATGGGCACCGGTGAAGCGTCCCTGCGGAGTGGACGAGGAGAGGCGATGGCCGGAGAAGAGATCGACGAGGTCGCTGGCCAGATTGTGGATCACGTGGCCTTCCGGCATAGCTGTGCTCTCCTTCGTCCGAGGGGGCGCGGTCCCGATTCATGCCGCGCTGGTGTCTCCGGCCAGCATATGATGCCGCACTGTCGACGACAGACGGGAGGCTCTCGGACGGATCGTCCGGGAGCCTCCCGCGGGTCCGGCGCGCTCAGCGGCTCGCCGCGGTGGTCAGTGCTGCACCGTGCGGTGCTGACGCAATCAGCTCAACTTCTCGGCGATCGCGGCGTTGAAGGCCTCGAGATCACCGGGGTTGCGGGAAGTGATGAGATTGCCGTCGACGACGACCTCGGAGTCCTCCCACTGTGCACCGGCGTTGATGAGGTCCGTCTTCGTCGAGATGAAGGAGGTGAGCTTCCGCCCTTCGGCCACCCCCGCCTCGGCGAGGATCCATGGTGCGTGGCAGATCGCGGCCACCGGTTTGTCGGCGGCGAAGAACGCCTTGACCAGAGCGACGGCGTCCTCGTTCAGGCGCAGGGCGTCGGCGTTGAGGGTTCCGCCGGGCAGCACGAGCGCGTCGAAGTCCTCGACAGCGGCCTCGGCGACCGGAACGTCGACGTCGAAGGTCTGTGCATGCTCCCAATCGCCTTCCATCGCCTGCAGCGTTGCCTCGGAGGGAGAGACGATGGACGTCGTCGCTCCGGCGTCGTCGAGGGCCGTGCGAGGGCTGGTCAGTTCGACCTGCTCGACGCCGCGGGTCAGCAGGAATGCGATCTTCTTGTCGGAGATGGCCATGATGGTGCTCCTTAACTGTTGTGGATTCTGTCTGTTGGGATGATTGTCGTCGTGGTTGTCGTGCTGGTCGGTGGTGCGAGCGATGCCCGGCGACTCAGCGGAGGTGGGCCCGCTGCTCATCGGTCAGCGGCTTCGCGGGGAAGCGCAGCAGGACCTTGCCGGCCGGGTGGGCGGTGAGCAGGTGCCGGTAGGCGTCCTGGACCTCATCGACGTCGAAGACTCGGTCGATGGGCACGTGGATATGGCCGTAGGCGATCGCCTCACCGAGCCAGACCATGTCGTCTCGGCGAGCCGTGGCCTCACCAGCGATGTTCACCCCGTACGTCTCCGCGACGGTGGGACCGGCACCGATCGAGACGATGCGCTCGGCCGGGACGCCGGCGTCGAGCAGGCCGTCGATCTCGTCCTCGCCCTGGGTCGAATACGCGGCCTGGATTTCGTTCGGAGCGAGTGTGCGGACGTTGTCCCACATGCCCTCTCCGTAGGTCACGGGTTCGACGCCGAGGCTGCGCAGAAGGGCGTGATTGCCCTGACTGGCGCTGCCGATGACGCGCGCGCCGAGGTTGCGGGCGAGCTGGGCGACGATGATGCCGACGCCGCCGGAGGCCCCGGAGACGAAGAGCGTGTCGCCCTCGTTGAGGCCCAGGTCGCGGATCCCGGACATCGCGGTGCGCCCCGTGATGTAGAGACCGCCGGCAGTGTCGATCCCGAGGCCGCGCGGGACCCGATCGAGACGGTCTGCGGGATCCTCGATGAGCAGCTGCCCGGTCTGTGCCTGCTTCGGCAGCCCGCCGTAGACGAGGTCGCCGGGCGCGAAGTCCTCGACGCCGGAGCCGACCTCGGCGACGACACCGGAGAAGTCGACGCCGTTGCCCGAGCTGCCCTCGACGGTGCCGAAGCGACCGCCCTGGAGCATCTTCCAGTCCAGTGGGTTGAGTCCGGTGTAGAGGACGGAGACGAGGACGTGTCCGCGGCCGACCTCGGGGGTGGCCACCTCGGCGAGGTGAAGCTGATCGATGCCGCCGTTGGAGGTGTATTGGACCCGTCTTGTCATGCTTTGCTCCTGATCGGTTGACGAATCGGTGCGGTTGACGAATCGGTGCGCGGATCCCGGCCAGTGCCGACGCCCACAGCAGGGATAACGATGAAGGAGGCGAACTTGTTCCATCTCAGGAATGACCGCACTCCCCGGACCGGGCCGGCCAGGGGAGTGCGGTGGGGATGCGAGGTGCTCGAAACGAGCGGATCGCGGGACGCTCGAGGGGAGCGGTTCGGGGAGGCTCAGATATTCGGGAACTCGAGGCTGTAGCCGATGCCGGACTGCGACGCCGAGGTGATCTTCACCGTGCCGTAGTGGTTCTTGCCGGCTGCCGTGACGGTGCAGTTCTGCGAGCCTCGGCGGGCGGTGATCCGCAGGTCCGCGTAGCAGTCGACCGTGTCGACCGTGGTGCCCTGCTCGGCGTAGGCGTGCTTGATGTCCTTCTCGAGCGCATCCGCGGGGATCCTGCCATTGCCGTCCAGGTCGAGTTCGACTCCCTCTTCACCGATCCGCGGACCCTGGTAGTCCTCGCCCGCGGCGCTGCCGCCCGAGGACGACGATCCGCTCGAGGTGGAGGAATCACTCGCCGAGGATGAGCTGCTCGAATCCGTGGATCCGCTGCTGCTCGTGGTTCCATTCGCAGCCGATCCGCTCGATGATGTCCCGTTCGAGGTCGACCCGTCGGCAGCGGAGTCAGACGTCGAGGTGGACGAGGAGTGAGACTCCGAAGTCGGTTCCTCGGCGGCCTGGGTGGTGTCCGTCTCGGGGTTCTGCGCGTCCTCGGACTGTGCGGGCTGGCCCTGCTGTTCCTGGCCCTGACCTTCGGGCCCGAACGAGATGTGCATATCGCAGGCCGAGAGCGACAGGGTCGCTGCGAGGGCTCCGGCGACGGTGATGGTCTTGAGGAGTGTCTGGGTCTTCATGTCGGCTCCTGGACTCGTGGTGAAGAGGTGTCGGTGCTGCGTACATGACAAGCCTCTCAGCGCGGGTCGGCGGTCAGGGGACGGTTCGTGTTCGCATCCGGTGACGCATGTTCCAGGTCGGACACATCGGCCTATTCTGGAGTGGGATTCCGACACGGTGAGAGATTCTTCGCAGCCGATGTCGAAAACCCTCGTCCGGCTGCTTCCCAGTCATGTCAGCGAGCACAGCCCGTGCAAGCGACACCGGAGAAGGAGACACAATGGCCAAGTACCTCATGCTCAAGCACTACCGGATGCCGAGCGAATACATGGACTACACCCCCATGGATCAGTGGAGTCCGGCGGAGATCGACGCGCACGTGGCGTATATGAACGACTTCGCGCAGCGGCTCAGGGACTCCGGAGAATTCGTCGACTCCCAGGCGCTGTCACCCGAGGGGACCTTCGTCCGCTCCGGGGGAGAGGGCCGGCCACCGGTCACCGACGGGCCGTTCCCCGAGACCAAGGACCTCATCGCCGGTTGGATGGTCATCGACGTCGACGGCTGGGACCGCGCCGTCGAACTGGCCGGTGAGCTCTCGGCCGCGCCGGGGCTCGGCGGCGAACCGATCCGGGAGTGGCTCGAACTCCGGCCCTTCCTCGGACAGTCGCCGACCGTGACGGAATGACCCCATGACCGCCGCGGGAGCCTTCGACGAGGAGGGGCTGCGAGAGCTCGTCCCCGCAGTGATCGGCATCCTCCGCGGCCGGGGAGCAGATTTCCCGGCCGCCGAGGAGCGCTGCTTCAAGCATTGTCCGCATGGCCGGACGATCCTCCCCGCGACCGGCGCGGGTGGCTTGTGACCGTGGCCTGGCGGAAGTTCCTCGACGCTGTGCGCTCCGAGACGGCGCGCACGCGGCGCGAGCAGCGGTTCGTCGTCGAGCAACCGGCTCGAGTGTCTGGCCCGTCTGAGCATGTGACCAGCGCTGATGACACTCTGGCACTTTACTTTCTCTGCTCTCACCCGGACCTGTCTCCCGCCTCCGCCGTCGCAGTGACCCTCCGCGCTGTGGGCGGACTGACGACGCGGCAGATCGCCGCGGCCTATCTCGTTCCCGAGGCGACGATGGCGCAGCGGATCAGCCGCGCCAAGCGCATCATCGCCGACCGCGGACTCGACCGACCCGGCGATCTGTCGTCGGTCCTCCGCGTCCTCTACCTCGTGTTCAACGAGGGCCACTCCGGCGATATCGATCTCGCTTCCGAGGCCATCCGCCTCACCCGAACCCTGTTGACGATGACACACCATCCCGAGGCGTCCGGTCTGCTGGCTCTCATGCTGCTGCACCATGCCCGACGCGCCTCCCGGTTCGATGCCGAGGGCAGACTCATCGCGCTGGCCGAGCAGAACCGATCACTGTGGGACACGGACCTCATCGGCGAAGGCATCATGCTCCTGGACGCTGCGTTGGCTCGCGACCAGCTCGGCGAATTCCAGGTGCAGGCCGCGATCGCAGCCCTGCACGCGGATGCGCAGCGGGTCGAGGACACCGATTGGGGGCAGATCGTCGATTGGTACGACGAACTCCTCGAACTGACCGACACTCCGATCGTCCGCCTCAACCGGGCTGTCGCGGTGGGTGAGGCCCGCGGCCCCGCTGCGGGCCTGGCCCTGCTGCGTGAACTCGACGAGGATCTGCCCCGCCGCCAGGCCGTCGAAGCGCATCTGCGCGAACGCTCCGGTGATCTCCGTCGGGCCGCCGAGCTCTACGTCCGAGCCGCCGACCGGGCCGGCAGCTCCGCTGAACGGGACCATCTGCTGCGATGTTCGGCTCGGCTTCACGACGCACGCTGAGCCGACGCGAGCTTCGTCATTCTCAAGCGCTGCCGGCACGAGCGCCGCCGGGACCTCGGATACGATCGACACGACCACACCCCGCAGTCGAAGGAGGCCGGCCCCGTTTGAGCCACGTCCAGGAGTTCTTCCGCATCTCACCGGCCGAACGCGATCACATCCCCGCGTTCCGGATCGCTTTGGGAGTGGCGATTCCGCTGCTCGTGCTGCTCGGCGTCGACCGCCTCGATCTGGCCATCTACGCCGCCTTCGGCGCATTCACCGGCATCTACGCCCGGTTCGAATCCCCGCGCTCGCGGATCAGACGGCAGTCGATCGCGGCCGGTGTGCTCGTCTCCTGCGTCGGCATCGGAGCCCTGTTGGGCACGGCACAGACCAGCATCTGGGTGCTCATCGTCGTCACCGCCCTGGTCTCGGGGATCGGCGCGGTCATGGCCGTGCGCTTCCGCCTCAAACCCGGCGGGTCGATCTTCTTCATCTTCGCCACCGGGGCCGTGGGCTCGATTCCCGACGGGGCACCCGTCCAGGTGGCCGTGCCCGTCGCAGCCGCCTCGGCGCTGGTGTGCATCGGCCTCGGTGCCCTGGCCCACCGTGTCGGTGAGCGGATGCCCCGAGACAAGGAGACCTACGTTCGGGTGGGACTGTCACCCGTGGGCAAACGCGACCTGCTGGCCCATGCCATTCGCTTCACCATCGCCCCCTTGATCGCCGGCATTCTGGGCACCCTGCTCATCGATGTGCTGCCGCTGCTGTCCCACAGCTATTGGGCGATGGTCGCCGCGGTGGCACCGATCGCACCGCCGAGGCGCTCCGCCCGCCTCAAACGGGGTCTGCACCGTGTGGTCGGGACCCTCGGCGGAGTGATCGTCACCGCCTTCCTGCTGTCCTTCCCCGTCGAAGCCTGGCAGCTCGTCGTCTGGGTCATCGTGCTCCAGTTCCTCGCCGAGGTCTTCGTTCTGCGCAACTACTCCGTGGCACTGTTCTTCATCACTCCGCTGGCCCTGATGATGACGCAGATCGGACACCCGCAGCCGGTGGTCGAGCTGCTGACCTCGCGGGCCGTTGAGACCGTCATCGGCGTCATCGTCGGCATGATCGTCGTCCTCGTCGGCTTCGGCAGCGAACGCCGATCGACCGGGTCGGCGATTCTCGCACCGTCTGTCGATGACGACGACTGAGGCATTATTATCGGCGACGACCACGAGGAGAACCTCACCAAGCTGCCGGCCGTGGCCAAGCGCCGTCGGAACGAAACCTGATCCGACCGGCGCTCAGCCGAGAGTGCGATGCCGCCCGATCGGCAGCATGAGCGGCTGACCGGACACCGGATCGACGATGATCTGATTGGGCAGACCGAAGACACGCTCGACATTGGCCTCGGTGAGCACCTCGGCCGGTGTGCCCGAGGCATGGATGTTCCCATCGGCGAGCATGACGAGCCGATCGCAGTAGCGGGCGGCGAGGTTGAGATCGTGGAGGACCATGACGATCGTGACTCCGGAGCGCTGATTGAGCTCGGTGAGCAGATCGAGGACCTCCACCTGATGATTGACGTCGAGGAAGGTCGTCGGTTCGTCGAGGAGGAGGATGTCCGTCTGCTGTGCCAGAGCCATGGCGATCCACACCCGCTGCCGCTGACCGCCTGAGAGCTCGTCGACGGGACGATCAGCGAGCACAGCCGTGCCCGTGGTGTCCAGGGCGTCTGCAACGGCGAGGTCGTCCTCGGCGCTCCAGCGGGAGAAGGCCCCCTGGTGGGGGTGGCGTCCCCGACCGACGAGGTCGGCGACGGTGATGCCTTCGGGGGCGATCGGCGTCTGGGGGAGCAGACCGAGGATGCGGGCGAGTCGTTTGGCCGGCATCGAGTGCACCTTCCTGCCGTCGAGGACGACGGCGCCCGACCTCGGTGCCAACAGCCTCGACATCGATTTGAGCAGGGTCGACTTTCCGCAGGCGTTGGCCCCGACGATGGCGGTGATGCATCCGGCCTGAAGATCCAGATTCAGTCCCGCGATGACCTCGGCATCGCCGTAGGACAGGTGGAGGTCCTTCGCGGTCAGTGAGTGGTCCGTGGTCACAGGGAGCCTCCCGAACGGTTGATCCTGATGATGAGGTAGATGAGGTAGGGCGCACCGAGGATGCCGGTGATCACTCCCACCGGGTAGCGGGTGCCGAGGGCGAACTGGCCGACAAGATCGGCGACGAGCACGAGCAGAGCCCCGACGAGCCCGGCCGGCAGAAGCGGGGACGAGCCCGGACCGATGAGGCGGGCGGCGATCGGCCCGGACAGGAACGCCACGAACGCCACCGGCCCGGCCGCGGCGGTGGCGAAGGCGATGAGGCCGACTGCGGTGACGATGACGAGCAGCCGGGTGCGGGCCACCCGGACGCCCAGGGCCTCTGCGGCCTCGTCGCCGAGCTGAGTGATCGACAGGTTCTTCGCCTGACTGAGCAGGATCGGGGCGAGCGCGATGAAGGCGATGAGGACGGGCACCGCCGAGTCCCAAGCGGCGCCGTTGAGGCTGCCGGCCAGCCAGCGCAGGGCCTCCTGCAGGTCCCATTGCGCGGCTCGTGTCAGCTCCCAGTTGATGAGGGCATCGAGCATCGAGGCGATCCCGATGCCGACGAGGATGAGCCGGATCCCGGCCGCTCCGTTCTTATAGGCGAGCAGATAGATGAGCAGCGCCACGGCGAGACCGGCGGTGATGGCGACGACCGAGACTCCCGTGCGCCCCAGACCCAGGGTGATGATCGCGAACACGGCGGCCGCCGAGGCACCAGAACTGATGCCGATGATGTCGGGACTGGCCAAGGGATTGCGCAGCATGGTCTGGAAGGTGACCCCGCCGAGCCCGAAGCTCAGACCGACCAGTGCGGCGAGCACCGCCCGGGGCAGGCGCAGCCGACCGACCGTGAAGGAGGCTCCCGGCACCTGCTCGCCTCTGATCACGCCGATGACCTCGGCCGGCGAGTAGAACGTCTGACCGACCATGAGGCTGGTGAGGAAGACGACCACGACGAGCGCGGCGAGCACGGAGACGATGGTCGTGTATCGCCTTGCGCGCGATCTGCGCAGGCCGGCGACCGCCTCGGCGGTGGAACTGTGCTGGGTCAGACTCACAGGGACCTGACCTTCTGCCGACGGACGATGGCGATGAAGAAGGGGGCGCCGATGAGGGCGGTGAGGATGCCGACGTCGAGTTCGGCGGGGCGGGCGATGATGCGCCCGAGGATATCCGATGCCGTCAGCAGTCCCGCACCGGTGACTGCAGAGAACGGGATCAGCCACCGATGGTCGACGCCGATGAGCAGACGACAGGCATGGGGGATGACGAGTCCGAGGAAGCCGATCGGTCCGGCCACCGCGGTCGCGCCGCCGCAGAGGACGACGGCGCCGGCCGCGGAGACGAGCCGGGTCAGGCCGACGTGTTGGCCGAGTCCGGCGGCGAGTTCGTCGCCGAGGGCCAGGGCGTTGAGCCCGGGGGCCGAATAGATGCAGATGAGGAACCCGGCGAGGAGGAACGGTCCGACGAGGATGACCGCACTCATCGTCACTCCGCCGACCCCGCCGATCTGCCAGTCGCGGGCGAGGTCGGAGATGTCACCGCGGGGCAGAACGACGGCGCTGATGAAGGAGGTCAGGGCCGCTGCGGTGGCGGCCCCGGCCAGGGCCAGCTTGAGCGGGGTCGCTCCCTGCCTGCCCAAGGACCCGATCGTGTAGACGAATACCGCGGTGATGGCCGCGCCGATGATGGCGAACCAGATGTACTGGGTGGCGCTGGCCAGTCCGAAGTAGGCGATGCCGATGACCACGGCCAGGGAGGCTCCGGTGTTGACGCCGAGGATCCCGGGATCGGCCAGCGGGTTGCGGGTCACCCCCTGCATCACTGCGCCCGAGACGCCGAGGGCGGCGCCGACGCAGACGGCGAGCAGGGTACGTGGGATGCGTTTGGCCACGGCCGCCTGGTCGAAGCCGGTGGCCGAGCCGCCGTAGGCGGCGATGACATCGGCGAGGTCGACGCCGCGGGAGCCGATCATCGTCGAGGCGATGCCGAGGACGACGACGAGGGTGAGCGCGGCGAGCATCCACAGCAGGCGGACGCGAGTCGACCGCCGCAGCCGGGCGGCGGTCGACTCGATGGTGGTGAGTGCGGTCATCGCGATGAGCGGGTCCTACTTCTCGGCCGAGGCGGCCCCGTCGAGGGCGTCGAGGTAGTCGTCGAGGACGAAGGAGATCGACAGCGGAGTCGGATTCGCCGCGGTGCCCAGGGGGTCATCGCTGGTCAGGTTGACGATGGCGTCGTTCTTCACCGCCGGCATCTGTGAGAGCAGCTTGTCGCCTTCGAGGGTCTTGACGAGCTCGTCGTCGCCGTAGGTGACGATGATGTCGACATCGTCGAAGACATCGGCCTGTTCGGCGCTGACCGATGAGGAGAACTGATCGGTGTCGTCCGATGCCTTCTCGATGCTGGCCGGGGCCTTCATACCCAGGTCCTCGAAGAACATCGCACGGGTGTCGTGCGTGGTGTAGAAGTTGACCTCGGACAGATCGGAGGGATCGACGTGGGTGAGGAACATCGTCGATTTGTCCTTGATCGCCGGGTGCTCGTCCACGGCAGAGTCGATCTCGGATTCGAGATCCTCGACCAGCTGTTCACCTTCAGCCTTCATGCCGATGGCTTCGCTGTTGATCTCGATCATCTCCCGCCAGGGTGTGCCCCACGCCGTCTCCGGGTAGGCGACGACCGGTGCGATCTCGGACAGAGTGTCGTAGTCCTCCTGGCTCAGACCCGAATAGCCGGCGAGGATGACGTCGGGCTGGGTGTCGGCGACGGCTTCGAAGTCGATGCCGTCGGTCTCGTCGAACAGGGTCGGCGTCTCCGCGTCGAGGTCCTCGAGCTTGTCCTCGACCCAGGGCAGGACCCCGTTGCCGTCATCGTCGCCGAAGTCGGCACTGGCCATGCCGACGGGAACGACACCGAGGGCCAGGGGCACCTCGTGGTTGGCCCAGTTGACGGTGGCGACCCGTTCGGGCTTTTTGTCGATCTTCGTCGTGCCGAGCGCGTGTTCGATGGTCACCGGCTGCCACGAGCTGTCACCGCCGTCGGCTTCGTTGGAGGAGTCGGACGGTGAGCATGCGGCGAGCATGAACACGGCGGAGGCGGCTGCGGTGAGAACCAGCGCACGGTGTGGACGGGACATCGTTTCCTTTCGGCAGTGCTTGCCCGCGGGTCGAGGCTCCCGGATCGGATGAGTTCAGGGGCCCGGAGCATGCGTCGCAAGGACCGGTAGCTTAGGTGTGCCTAATCAAGGTATCCGAGGAGGCGGCCGGGCGCAATCAGGATATTCGGACACATGATTTCGCGGAACGGACAGGAGATTGCCCGACCCGGCCCAGCTGAGCGGTCGGCCCCGGCGGCGATCTCAGCGGCCGAAGAGACCCGGAGTGGTGCCGGTGATCCGCTTGAACGCGGTGGTGAAGGCGCTCGCGGACGAGTAGCCGACGTCGAGGGCGGCGGTCTCGATCTCATGGCCGGCGCCCATGAGGGTGACCGCATGTTGGATCCGAGCGGTCGTGATCCACCGGTTGAAACCCAAGCCGGTCTCGGCAGCGAAAGCGCGAGTGATGGTCCGGGAGCTCACGCCCAGCCTCCGGGACCACTCCTGCAGACTCGTCGGATCGCTCGGATCGTCGAGGACCGCGTCGACGATGGGTCTCAGCAGTGAGCTGCTCGGCTGGTGGACGAGCAGCTCATGACCGGTCGGTGCCATGACGTCGAGGATCATCGCCTCGGTCAGGGCATAGGACTCGCTGCTGACCTCGAGATCGAGCAGTCGATCGAGCAGAAGGCGGAGGAGATCGGTGACGGCGATCGCCGTCGGGGTGTCACTGACGCGGGGGCCGTCGACACTGAAATGGGCCGCGCGGAGGACGACACCGGCCGGGGTCCAGCCGGAGTGGGCGACGCCTGCGGGGATCCACATTCCCAGGGGTGCGGTGATCGTCCACGTTCGGGAGCCGACTGTGACGGTGCCGACCCCGGAATCGCGCCACAGCAGCTCATGCGTGGGGTGCGAGTGCTCGGCCCAGTACGTCTCCTCGCCCATGGCCTCCCGCGAGCCGAGGATCCTCGTCGGCATCGGGAGCTGGCCGGCCGCGTAGCGGGGAAGACGACGCTCCACGACGGACGAGGACGGTCGAGCCGTCGGGGAGCAGGGCTTGATCGTGGGCACGGATCAAGGATACTGCGGCATCAGTGCGCGACGAGGTCCGGATGCTCACGGTGGAAATCGGTGACCTGCTGCAGGGTGTGGCCGGCGGCGAGGAGCAGCTGCTCGTCGAAGTCCCCGGCGACGAACTGTGCGGCCACCGGGGTGCCGCGGTCGGTGAAGCCCGCGGGCAGGGTGATCGACGGCAGTCCGCAGCTGTCGATCGGCGCCGTGGGAACCGTCACGGCAGCAAACAGCTCGGGGCCGGTCGCGAGAGAGCTCATCTGGTCGATCGTCGGGGAGGCCACTCCGATGCCGGGCAGCAGGAGCAGATCGATATCGGCCATGAGGGAGCGCATGCGCCCGGTGAATGCGCGGCGGGACTCGAGCAGTCGGTGGTAGTCGACGGCGGTCAGTCCCTGTCCGATCTCGATGAGCCCGGACAGGTCGGGACCGTAGTCGCTCTGACGTGCAGGGTAGGTCGCGGCGTGGACCCCGGCGGTCTCGACACCGCACAGAGCCGTCCATTCCTGGGCCGCTTCGGGCAGGCCCGGAGTGCGGACGTCGAGAACGCGCCAGCCCAGTCCGGTGATCGTCTCGATCGTCGATTCGAGCATGGCGTTCGTCGCATCGTCGAAGTGCTCGGCGGCCAGCTCCCGGTCGAAGCCGACGACCGGGGTTCGCTCGAGTCTCAGATGCCGACTGTAGCGGGGCACCGGAGCCAGTGCCGAGGTCGGATCGTGCGGATCGTGTCCGGCGATGGTTTCGAGGATGAGTGCGGCGTCCCGGGCGCTGCGTGTCATCGGCCCGATGTGATCGAGGCTCGGGGCGAGGCCGAAGATGCCGTGGCGCGAGACTCGCCCCCAGGTGGGTTTGAGTCCCGTGACGCCGTTGGCCGAGGAGGGGAGGCGGATCGAGCCGCCGGTGTCCGAGCCCAGGGAGCCGAAGCAGAGGCCGGCGGCGGTGGCGACGCCCGAACCGCTCGAGGACACCCCCGTCCAAGTCTCGGAGTCCCAGGGGTTGACCGGCGTGGGCAGATCGGGATGGTGACCGGTGAAGGCGCCCTCGGTCAGGCGCAGCTTGCCGAGGATGATCGCCCCTGCCGCCCTCAGCCGAGCGACGACGGTGGCGTCGCAGTCCGGTTGGAAGTCCGCGTGGATGGTCGTGCCCGCCCCGGTCGGTGCATCGTGGGTGTACGCGAGGTCCTTGATCGCCAGCGGCACTCCGTGCAGCGGGCCGAGCCAATCGCCCCGGGCGAGGCGGTCATCGCGGTCGGCCGCCTCGGCGAGTGCCGTCTCGCCCATCACGGTGACATAGGATCCCAGCGCCGGATCAAGGTCTGCGATGCGGTCGAGCATCGCCGTGGTGGCTTCCCGGGCGCTCAGCCGTCCGGAGCGGATGAGATGGGAGATCTCGTGGAGCTCACGGAATTCGAGTCCGCTGTTGACCGAGGTGGTGCTCATCGTGCCTCCTTGCATCGGGGAGCCGGATCGCTCCGACTCCCCATGCTATCGACACGGGCGGGCCGGGTCACTCAGGCACACCCAGTTGCTCGACGAGGTCTCTCACCTGGGCAGACGGTTCAGCTGCCGGCAAGCTCCCGCAGCGCCTGAACGTGGGCGTCCAAGCGTCGCGTGCCTTCGTCGGTGATCGAGACCCAGGTCCGGGGGCGTTTGCCGACATAGCCCTTCTTCACCGCGACCATGCCGGTCGATTCCAGGGCCGTGATGTGCCGGGAGAGCACGGAGTCCGAGACGCCGAGCGAATCCCGCAGGAGTCGGAACTCTGCCCGGTCGCGGTTTTTGAGGCTGGCGACGATGCCCAGTCGGGTCGGATTGCCCAGGCCCGGATCGATCCGAGCCAGGGAATCGCCGAGGTCGGGGATCGTGTCGTCGGCAGCGTTGTTCTTCGAGGTCATGATCGGGTCCTTCGTCTCGGGCGGTCTCGCGGGTCTCGGACTCAGCGGCGCAGGCCGATGAGCGCGATGACCGGTGAGGCGATCCACAGGAAGGCGGCAGCCGCCAGCGGGACCACGGGCCCCGGTGAGATCGAGTCGGTGATGATCGCGGCCAGGGTGACGAGGACGGTCAGCGGCAGCCAGGTCAGCAGCAGAGCGGTTGAGCGTCGGCTCCAGCTCAGCGCCTTGACGAGGTAGACGATCATCGCCGGCACCAGCCAGGCCAGACCCGCACCGAAGATGATCAGCTGTGTCGTGTCGTCGTCGATGATGCCGATGGCGACGAGGCCGACGGAGATGCCTGCGGTGAGGACGAAGAGCATCGTCACCAGCGGCCAGGAGTCATGTGTTCGGGCCTGCTTCTGCGAAGCGTCGACCTGTGCGAGGAGTTCGTCGGCCTGCTGTGGGGTGGGGGTGGTCTCCATGCCTGCTCCTTCGGGTGGGCATCGCGGAGGCGATGCGGCTGAAAGTCATTTCAGTGTAACAAGTACTTTCCATTATGGAAAGTACTTTCATGCAGGAATCCCCAGGAGTTTGAGACAGGTGAAGGTGGACGCCCGGACGTCAGCCGGCCGAGGCGGCGACCGTAGCGGCGAGCTCTGTGGCCGCCTCGAGGTGGGAGTCGCTGACCTCACCGGTGAAGACGAGGGGGTCGAAGGCCAGCTTCCATCCCAGACCGGTGGTGATCTGACTCATCGCGGTCTCGGCGCCGGTCGTGTCATAGCCGCCGTGGATCCAGTAGGAGAAGGGCCGACCGGCCGTCGGCTCCCGCACCGCGTCATAGGTGGTGTCGAAGAAGTGCTTGAGCGCACCCGAGATGTACCCGAAGTTCGCGGTCGTCCCGAGCACATAGGCATCGGCGGCGAGGACATCGTCGACACTGGTGTCCAGAGCGGGTCGGACGGTGACGTCGATGTCGCCGAGCTCGGGCAGCCGCAGTCCGGCCAGAGCCGCCTCGGCGATCCGCTTCGTCGCCGTCGACGGGGAATGATGAACGAGCAGAACGTTGACCATGCCTCCACCCTAGCCCCGGGGACTGACGCAAGTCAGCCCCGATGTCTAAGGTGGGACCATGGCAGTCATCTTCGATCCCCTGCGCGACAGAACGCGTCCGGGGCCCAGCCACAGCGATGAGGAGATCATCGATGTCCTCACGACGCGTTTCGACACGTCGGAATGGGCGGTGCTCACGGGAGCGGGAATGAGCACGGACTCCGGTGTCCCGGACTACCGCGGGCCGGACGCGCAGCCGCGATCGCCGATGACCATCCAGACCTTCCTCTCCCACCCCGATCAGCGTGCCCGGTATTGGGCGCGGTCATGGATCGGCTGGCCGCGGATGCGCCGTTCCCGGCCCAATGCCGGCCATCTCGCCCTCGCGGGTCTTCCCGTGGCCGGCATCGTCACCCAGAACGTCGACGGACTCCATCAGGCCGCCGCCGAGGCGGTCGCACTCAGACGCGGCGCTGCGGGAGCCGGGCCGCTGCCGAGCCCCGTCATCGACCTGCACGGCAGCCTCGATCGGGTCATCTGCCTCGACAACGGCCACCTCGTCGATCGGGACTGGCTGCAGCAGAGACTGAGCGAGCTCAATCCGGGCTTCGCCCAGGAAGTCGGGATCGATCCCGACGATCTCGAGAGCGCCCCCGACGGTGACGTCGACCTCGATGACACCGCGGGCTTCGTCATCGCCGACTGTCCCGAATGTGCAGGCATCCTCAAACCCGATGTCGTCTACTTCGGTGACTCGGTGCCGCCGGCCCGACTGCAGGAGGCGAACCGGATCTGCGATGAGGCGTCGGGGATCGTCGTGCTCGGATCCTCGCTCGCGGTGCTCTCGGGTCTGCGCGTTGTTCGTTCCGCAGCGAAAGAGGACAAACCCGTCGTCATCGTCACCGACGGGCCCACCCGCGGCGATGAACTCGCGGACTTCCGCTCGGTTTCGCGCGTCGCGGACTTCATCAGCGCGTGGGCTTCCAGGTGAGTCCAAGCCGGGGATGGAAGACTGGCGGACATGAGAGAAAATCTGGCCCGCGCCGAACGCCTGCGTCTCGTCGACTCCGCCCGCCGTGCGGGTGAGGATGCGCCCACTCTGTGTGAGGGGTGGACCGTCAGGGATCTTGCCACCCACCTCGTCATCCGCGAACGCCACCCGTCCGCGGCGCTGGGCATCTTCCTATCGAGATTCGACGATCGGAGAGAGGCGAAGGAGGCCGACTACGCGCAGACGCCCTTCGCCCAGCTGCTCGGCCTCGTCGCGGCCCCACCGAAGTGGACTCCGGGCGCCTTGCCCGGAGTCGAGCCCGTGATGAACACGACCGAATTCCTCGTCCACCACGAAGACATCCGCCGTGCCGCCATCGAATGGATGCCGCGACAGCTCTCCCGTGCAGAGACCGCGACCGTCTGGGCGCAGACGAGGGTCGCGCTCCTGCCCTTCGCTGCCAAAGCCGAGGGCCCCGTGACGATCACGGCACCGGGCTTCGGGTCTCGCACCGCTGGGAAGAAGCAGGCGGGGGACGGTTCCACGATCACCGGGGCGCCGCTCGAGCTGCTCCTCTACCTCATGGGGCGAAAAGACCAGGCCCTCGTCGATGTGCGCTGAAGTGCGCGGCGGCGACCTGCGCTGAGTGTCGGGATTTCCTTCGCCGAGGCGGGGGATTGGTCCATATCGGCGGCCACCGTGTTCTTCCTAAGCTGGTCTCAACAGTCTTTCGGAAGGAGACCAGACGTCATGAACGCCGCCCCCACCCCACTGCCCGGACAGCACGACGACCCCCACTCGGGACAGTTGGACGCTGCACACGCAGGACAGGAACTGCCGCCCTATTCCCAGCAGAACCCGTCCGGCGTGTCCCAGACCTACCCGGGCGCTCCCCAGACCTACCCGGGCCAGCCCCCGATGGCCTATGCTTCGCGCACCGATCCGCGCACCGAGGAGGACCCGGGCAAGGTGCTCGGCATCGTCTCACTCGTCGCGACTCTGTCGACCTTCCTCGGCTTCAACTTCCTCGGCCCCGTCATCGGCATCATCACCGGCCACATGGCACGCAAGCGTTCTCAGGACGCCGGTCGGGCAGACAACGAGATGGGCAAATGGGGCTTCATCCTCGGCATCGTCTTCCTCGGACTCCTCGTCCTCGGTTGGGTGCTCGGCATCTCCTTCGGCCTCGTCGGCGGACTCGCCTCACTGCTGGCCGGCTGACGGGAACGGGTCATGCCCTGTTGCGGTCGACCCGACCCTCGAGCGCCGTCATCGTATCGGCGACGGTGAAGCCGAGGTCCCGGTTGAGCGCGAGCATCGGATCGTTGTTCGTCGCCGTGTACGTCTGCACCCACCGCGCGGAGGCCGTCGCCTCCACAGCGGGCAGTTGGCGGAGGTTCGCGATCTTGAGGGCCCGTCCGATGCCCCGATTCCGATAGGCGCGGTCGACGAGCGTGTCCTCCTGGATGACGATCTGCGGGTCATGGGCCGAGACCATGATCTCCGTATAGCCGACGGCGAGGTCGCCGACATGCGCCATCGAACCGACCAGGGTCCAGCCCTGCTCTTCCATCCGCTCCTCGTGGCTGCGGATGGCGGCGGTGCTGGCATGACTGACGGTGCGGGTGAGGTCGCCGACCGGGACGTCTTCGTCCATCTGCTCACGCAGCCGCGTCCAGGAGGCGAGGACCTCTTCCGGGCAGCCGCCGATCCACGAAGTGACCGAGAAGTCCGGGTCCTCCTTGATCACGGGAACGGTCGTGGCGGCACCGGAGTCCTTGTACCGATCGGCATCGGCCTGCAGATAGGCGGGCAGGTCGAGCAGCAGCCGGTGCTCCTCATTGCCGATGCGCATGTCTCGGGACTCGGCGAATGCGACGCCTTCGGGGCAGTAGGTTTCGGTCTGGACGATCACCGAGGGGCGGTCGCGGTCGGCCAGGATCTGTTCGACCGCCTCGGCGAGGGCCGTACCGCAGCCGCGTCGGCGGCAGGCCGGCAGGACACCGAGTTCGACCTCGGCCGGGGAATCGGCGGTGACGTTGATCTCGGCACCGCCGACGGCCTCGTCGCCGAGGTGGGCGATGAGCGCGAAGTCCTCCTTGTCGGTGCGCGGCGTGGCGAACTGGCTCAGCGTCGTCTCGGGGCTGCGCCACCACGCGGCCGTGCGATCTGAGGTGTAGGCGACGCGCATGAGCTCGTTCCAGGCGAGCAGGCCGTCCTCATCGGCGGAGTCGATGCGTGTGATCCGAATCTCGGTCATGGCAAGAGTCGATCACGGGCGGCCCGGGTTTTCAAGGATGCCGGGCCGTCGCAGATCCTGTGTTCACACCGGCTGCGCGATGTCAGGGACGCGATGCGGTGTCAGGGACGCGGTGTTCTCATCGACGGTCGGGTCCGCGAGGGCCGTTCCGATCCTCGCGGTCATCCGGGCTGTCGGGGTCGTCCGGGCCGTCGAGGAGATCCCGGCCGGCGGGGGAGTCCCGAGGGGACGGCTCGGTGGGGGCAGCCTCGGCGTCGGGATCCTCGGCGCTGTCGGGGTCGTATTCGGGCAGTCGGGAGCCGATGTGCGCGCCGGGTTTGGTCATCACCCGGTAGATGAGGAACGCGCCGAGGCTGAAGACGGCGATGATGCAGAAGGTGAGGAAGATGACCGCACCGAGTCCGGGTTCCATCACTTGGCCATTCGTCGCCGGTCGAAGTAGTTCGCGAAGCGGGCCTTGAACGAGCCCATTCCCACCGATCCGCTCATCCGCACGAGGGGACGGCGGCCGGTCGGGACCGCGTTGACCACGGATTTCACGCTGCCCCAGGTCTTCGACAGTGCGTCGACGTTGACGGCCCAGTCGTCGGGGATGACAACGGTGACCGATCCCAGGCCCGCGATGATTTCGACGTCGATGGTCTCTAAGGCGGTCTCGACTTCGAGGAAGTTGAGTTCGATGTTCGACATCGCCGGTTCCAAGCGGATGAATGGCGGAACGGCCCAATTGGCGCGGCGGACCTCGGACTCCCAACCGGCCCGAATGATGAGCGGATCTAACCGGTCCCGACCTTGGAGGGCCAGCGCGCGGTTGTCGATCGGTGAGACTGCCGAGGTGGGGCGGAAGCGATCGGACGGCAGTTCCGTGATGAGATCGGACAGGACTTCGTCGAGGTCGACCGGGAATTTCGCGGACTGGACCTTCTCCATCCGTTCGTCGAGTTCGTCGACCGTGATCCGTCCGTCCCCGGCCGCCTCGCGCAGAATCTCGATCGCTTCGTCACGTTCCCTGTGGCCGATGCGGAAGGTCTTCGCGGGGTCGTTCTCGTCGGAACCGGGGTTGGGGCGGGTCATGATCTCTATCGTGCCTGATCGCACGGCGGGCGACAAAGGCGGGGTGAGAGCGTGCCTTATCTCGTGTCAGCCGTTGGCATTAGGCTAGGGGACGTGTCCACCGCACTGTACAGAAGATACCGCCCAGAGACCTTCGACGAGGTCATCGGTCAAGAGCATGTGACCGATCCGCTGAAGGCCGCCATCGAACGTGGCCGCATCAACCATGCCTATCTGTTCTCCGGACCGCGCGGGTGCGGAAAGACCACCTCGGCGCGGATCCTGGCCCGGTGCCTCAACTGCGAGCAGGGACCGACGCCGGTGCCCTGCGGGGAGTGCCCGAGCTGTCGGGATCTGGCGAACGGGGGACCGGGTTCGCTCGACGTCGTCGAGATCGACGCGGCCAGCCACAACGGTGTCGATGACGCCCGTGATCTGCGTGAGCGCGCGATCTATGCGCCCGCGCGGGATCGTTACAAGGTGTTCATCCTCGATGAGGCGCACATGGTCACCTCGCAGGGCTTCAACGCTCTGCTCAAGATCGTCGAAGAGCCGCCGCCGCACATCAAGTTCGTCTTCGCCACGACCGAGCCGGAGAAGGTCATCGGCACGATCCGGTCGCGGACCCACCACTATCCCTTCCGACTGGTGCCGCCCGAGGCCCTGGGCAATTACCTCGAGGATCTGTGTGCTCGCGAGGATGTGAATGTCGCCAAGGGCGTGCTGCCGCTGGTCGTGCGTGCCGGCGGCGGATCCGTGCGCGACACCCTGTCCGTGCTCGACCAGCTCATCGCCGGCTCCGGGCCGGACGGAGTCGACTACGGGCGGGCCGTGGCTCTGCTCGGCTACACCCCGGACTCACTGCTGTCCGACATCGTCGATGCGTTCTCCGCCGGTGACGGTGCCGGGGTCTACCGGGCTGTGGAACGCGTCATCGAATCCGGTCAGGACCCCAGACGGTTCGTCGAGGACCTCCTTGAGCGCTTCCGTGACCTCATCGTCATCAACGCCGCCCCCGAAGCGGCCCATGCTTTCCTGCCCGAGGTGCCGCCGGACCGTTTGGAGCGGTTGACCCTGCAGGCCAACGGCTTCGGCCAGGGCGAACTCTCACGTGCCGCAGACCTGCTCAATGTGGGACTGACTGAGATGTCGGGAGCGACCTCGCCGAGGCTGCAGCTCGAACTCATGTGTGCGCGCATCCTGCTGCCAGGCTCCGGCCGAAGCCGCGATGCCGTGCTCAGCCGGGTCGAACGGATGGAGCGTCGCATCGGCATGTCCGCCACCGGCGTCGCCGCGAACGTGCCGCCTGCGCAGACTTCTGAACAGGGGCAGGTCCCCGGACAGGCGGCGGGGCCCGGGCAGGGACCTGTGCCCGGCCAGGGGCAGGGACCGGTGCCCGGCCAGGGGCAGGCACAGGGTCAGGCACCGGGTGGAACGGACGGACGAGGCAACGAAGCGCCGACGCAGAACGCGTCAGCGGGACAGCCCCGATCTGCCGCTCATGACGATTTCGACGACATCGCGGCCATGGCCGTCGCCGCCGAATCGATGCTCAACGCACCCGCTGAGCCGCCTCAGCGACCAGAAGAGCCTCAGCCGGCAGAACAGTCTCCACCGACAGCGTCTGAGAGGCCGGCAGAACAGTCTCAGCCAACGGCACCTGCGGAGCCGGACGCCGCAGAACCGGGTCCGAGCTCGCCGGAACCTGAGCCGACACCGGCCCAGGAGCCGGGCAACCAGCAGCCGGGCCCGAACTCGCAGGAGGCCGAACCCGACGTGGGGCAGGCCGGACCCGGCCCCCAGGATCAATCCGCTCCGACGGCGCAGCAGCCGAACGCACCGCAGCGGAACACGCACGAATCGGTGCGGGAGCAGACTGCGCCCGAGACTGCGCGCGAACAGTCGGCTCCGGAAGCCACCTCGGTGGCCGGCCCCGGCGATATCGGCGGAGAGATCGAAGCCATCCGTCGGGCATGGCCGAGCATCCTCGCGGCGGTGGAGAAACGCAGTCGACTGACCCGAGCGATCATCGCCGCCAATGCGATCCCGCAGTCGTTCTCCGACGGGACCGTCTACCTCGGCTTCAACAACCCTGGTTCGGTGCAGGGCTTCCAGCAGCGCGATCATGCGTCGAAACTGGCCGCGGCCATCAACGATGTGCTCGGCATCCAGGCGCGCATCGACATTGGAGAGGTCGGCCGCATCGGCGGCAACGCCTCGGGAGGCAGCCCTCAGGGCAAGGGATCCTCGGCGCCACCGATGAGCACTGGCGGAGGCAGCTACGGACCCGCTCCGACTCAGCGCCGACCCAGCCCGCAGGAAGTCGCCGCAGTCGTCGGCACCCGTGAAGTCGACAAACCGCAGGTCGACCATGAGAAGTTCTGGGAACCGAGCGGCCCGACCCAGGGCCCCTGGTCCTCCGATGACGAGGAGGGAGACCAGCCGGGGCGACCCAGCGAACCGAACTCTGAAGACAGCCGCCCCGGCTACGGGCACACCACGGAAGCCGAACCGGCCGGACCGGTGACAGACGATTCCCCACGACGCGACGAGCCCGCCCCGTCCGGGGATGTCGCCGATCCGGAGACTGCGCCCCAACCGGAGGCTGCGCCCGAATCAGAGGCTGCAACCCAACCAGAGGCTGTACCCGGACCGGAGACTGCAACTCAATCGGAGACTGCGCCCGAACCGGCGGGCCCGGTCGAACCGAATGTCGGTACGAATGACCCCGGACTCGGATCCGACGACCGTGAGATCGTCGTCCCCGACCTCTCCGATGATGACTTCTTCGGGGCATCGACCGACGAAGCACCCGAACCGGCGGGCGGCGACCGCTTGTCCGCTTCGACGCATGCGCCCTCGTCAGTCGAGCACACGCATGATTCCCATGGTCAGGCATCGTCGTTCGGCACACCGCCGCCTTCGTCGAGTGCACAGGAGTCATCGCCCACTGATGAGAACTCGCCGATGGAGTACGTCGAACCGCGGTGGGATGAACCGAACTGGCATGACGGGCCGACCTCCGCGCCGTTTGATGACGGCCCCACGGATGTCGACTCCACCAGTGCAGGCAGCGGAGCCGTCGACGTCGGAGCCGTTGTCGTCCCACCGCCGGACGATGATCTCGACTATCCGGACGTCACCGCGGCCCCCAGCGGTTTCGGGGGAGGACCCTCGGCACCGGACACCCCGCCGGCACCTCCCGTTCAGACCCCGTCGACGGCCCGGGGGAACGAGGCGAAGCCATTCAAATCCCGCTTCGCCGCACTGGCAGAGAAGCATGGGGTCAACACCTCCTCGCCGGGCGGATCCGGCTTCGGTTCCGACACCCCGACCAACGGCGGTGGCTACGGCGGGCAGGGCAGCGCCTCGGCGCCGGTGGCCAACCCGTACCCGCAGAATCCGGGATCGGATGAGGACGAGTATGATCCGGAAACGGACCTCGACGTCTCCGAGGCACCCCAGATGGGGGTCGACGTGATCGCGCGTGTCCTCGGTGGCGAAATCATTGACGAAAGAGAAGTATGAGCGCTGTCTACGAAGGTGCCCTCCAGGACCTGGTCGAAGAGTTCGGCAAGCTTCCTGGCATCGGCCCGAAATCAGCGCAGCGACTCGCCTTCCACATCCTCCAGACGGATGCGCAGGACGTCAACGCGCTCGCGCAGGCCCTCACCAACGTCAAGAAGCGGGTGCGGTTCTGCGAGATCTGCGGAAACGTGTCCGAAGAAGCCGAATGCACGGTCTGTCAGGATCCGCGTCGTGACCGGTCGATGGTCTGCGTGGTCGAAGAGCCCAAGGACGTCGTCGCCATCGAACGGACCCGGGAATACCGGGGTCTCTACCACGTCCTCGGCGGGGCGATCGACCCGATGGCCGGGGTCGGCCCGGACAATCTGCGGATCAAGGAACTCATGACCCGGCTGCAGGACGGCGAGGTCACCGAGACCGTCATCGCCACCGACCCGAACCTCGAAGGCGAAGCCACCGCCACCTACCTCGTGCGCCTGCTCGGCAGCCTCGGCGTGACCGTGACCCGGCTGGCCTCGGGCCTGCCCGTGGGCGGCGACCTCGAATACGCCGACGAAGTCACCCTCGGTCGGGCATTCTCCGGCCGCCGCGAAATCGACTGACCACCTCGGCGACGGACCCGGACCGTCGTCGCCCTGCCCGGATCGACCCTTTCGGACCCCCTTGTATAACAATTTCTGAACGGGGACTGAACGGTCGGTGGCCACCCCTCGCTTCGCCCATGTACACGGTGATCGGACGGGGTGGAGACGAGCGGCGTCGACCCCGGTCAGGCGGTGTCTGAATGGCGGGCGAAGGTGAACCGCAATGACCTACCTCATACAATGGTCGAGGTGCCGGGAGCCCGACACGGCTGAAATCCTGATCGATGAAGCACGAGACCTCCATGCGTGGAACCATGGAATCGATCGCCTGGCACGGAACTTATCAGCGATAAGGAAGATACTGCAGTGAGCATAGTCGTCCAGAAGTTCGGTGGGTCCTCGGTAGCCGATGCGGAATCGGTCAAGCGGGTGGCCAAACGAATTGTCGAGTACCGTCAAGCCGGCCACGAAGTAGTAGTTGTGGTGTCGGCCATGGGTGACAGTACCGATGATCTCATCGACTTAGCCCAACAGGTTTCCCCCATGCCACCCGCCCGCGAACTCGATATGCTGCTGACCGCCGGTGAGCGCATCTCGATGGCGGTCCTGGCCATGGCGATCGCCAATCTCGGCTTCGAAGCCCAATCCTTCACCGGCTCCCAGGCCGGAGTCATCACCGATGAGCAGTTCGGCAAGGCCCGCATCATCGATGTCACCCCCGGCCGGATCCGGTCCTCCCTCGACGAGGGATACGTTGCCATCGTCGCGGGGTTCCAGGGAGTCAGCCAGACCGCGAAGAACATCACCACGCTCGGCCGCGGCGGCTCCGACACCACGGCTGTGGCGTTGGCCGCGTCCCTCGATGCCGATGTGTGTGAGATCTACACCGATGTCGATGGTGTCTTCACCGCCGACCCGAGGATCGTGCCCTCGGCGCGCAAGATCGATGAGATCGGCTACGAGGAGATGATGGAGATGGCCGCCTCAGGCGCCAAGGTCCTCATGCTCCGCTGCGTCGAATACGCCCGCCGCTACAACGTGCCTGTGCACGTGCGGTCCTCATTCTCTCGCAACCAAGGTACCTGGGTGACCGATTCACCCATCCCCGAAGCCTTCCGACAGGGACGGGGTTCCTCGACCCCGGCAGCGGAATCAGAAACGGAGTCCACCATGGAACAGGCAATCATCTCCGGCGTCGCCCATGATCGCTCGGAAGCCAAAGTCACGATCGTCGGTGTCCCCGACGTCCCAGGCAAGGCCGCCGAGATCTTCAAGACCTTGGCGAAGCAAGAAGCCAATATCGACATGATCGTCCAGAACATCTCCACCCGCGAACCGGGCAAGACGGACATCTCCTTCACCCTGCCCATGGCCGACGGTGCGAAGGCACTCGAAGCCCTCGACGCGGTGAAGGCCGAGATCGGCTTCGACCAGGTTCGCTACGACGACCAGATCGGCAAGCTCTCCGTCGTCGGTGCCGGAATGCGGTCCCACCCGGGTGTGACCGCGACCCTGTTCGAGGCACTCAGTGAAGCCCAGGTCAATATCGACATGATCTCCACCTCGGAGATCCGCATCAGCGTCGTCACCCGAGCAGATCTGCTCGACGACGCGGTCCGTGCCGCCCACGCCGCCTACGGGCTCAACAGCGAAGACAACGAAGCCGTGGTGTACGGAGGTACCGGACGATGAGTGTGAATGTTGGAGTAGTCGGAGCCACCGGCCAGGTCGGAGGCGTCATGCTCGACCTTCTGGCCGACGATCCCGGATTCGAGATCGGGACCCTGAGGCTGTTCGCCTCGGCCCGTTCGGCTGGGAAGACCATCGACTTCAAGGGTCAGCCGATCACCGTCGAGGATGCCGCCGAGGCGGACCCGAGCGGACTCGACATCGCCCTGTTCTCCGCGGGTGGGGCCACCTCCCGGGCACAGGCCGAACGTTTCGCCGCCGCCGGCGTCACCGTCGTCGACAATTCCTCGGCCTGGCGTTCGGACCCGGAGGTCCCGCTGGTCGTCAGCGAGGTCAACCCCGAGGCCCTCGATGAGCTGCCCAAGGGCATCATCGCGAACCCGAACTGCACGACCATGGCCGCGATGCCCGTGCTCAAGGCTCTCCACGCGAAGGCCGGTCTGTCCCGTCTCATCGTGTCCACGTACCAGGCGGTGTCCGGTTCGGGACTGTCGGGAGTCGAGGAGCTCGCCGGGCAGCTCGAAGCCGGCATCTCCGATGCCCGCAAGCTCACCACCGACGGCACCGCGGTGACCCTGCCGGAACCGGACAACTACGTCGAACCGATCGCGTTCAACGTCCTGCCGATGGCCGGAGCGGTCGTCGACGACGGTCAGAACGAGACGGACGAGGAGAAGAAGCTGCGCAACGAAAGCCGGAAGATCCTCGGCCTGCCCGAGCTTCTTGTTGCCGGCACCTGCGTGCGCGTGCCGGTGTTCACCGGACACAGCCTGAGCATCCACGCCGAGTTCGACTCCGAGATCAGCCCCGAACAGGCGTCGGAGATCCTCAGCCAGGCTCCCGGCGTTGCCCTCGACGACGTGCCGACGCCGCTCAAGGCTGCCGGACAGAACGTGAGCTTCGTCGGTCGCATCCGCGCCGACCAGTCGGCTCCGGCCGGCAAGGGGCTCGTCCTCTTCGTCGCCAACGACAACCTGCGCAAGGGCGCGGCGCTGAACACGGTGCAGATCGCTGCGCTGCTGGCCGCCAAGCTCGAAGCGAAGGCCGCCTGACCGGCACTGTGACAACCGGCAACTGACTGCTGAAGGCCGAAGAAGCCGGCAGCGGACTGCTGAAGACTGAAGGCAACCGTCAACTGACCGCTGAGGGCCGAAGAAGCCGGTTGCTGGCCGGTGGAGGCTGAAGAAGCCGGTCGCCGAACGATGAACCGCCCGGGAGGAGACTCTCGGGCGGTTCTGCGTCTCGCGAGAGAGGAGTCTGGTCGCTCAGGTAGCGCGAAACGCGAAAAACGTTCCGCCAGCGGCGCGCTTTTCGGGCTTCGCGCTACTTGAGCCGGATTTCGCGCTGGTTGCTTCGAGCTTCGCGCTACTTGAGCTGGGATTTGCGCTACTGGAGTCGAGCTTCGCGCTGCTTGAGAGACAGAAGAGGGCAGGTGCGGACGAGACATCTCCCTGGCGACGGGTGACGCATAAATGCGTTGCTATATATAAATATTTATATTAGTGGCCGACCCTTCATCTGAGTATCGTCGACGATGTCGCAAACACACCACCGCCTCAGAAAGGCCCCTCATGCCAGCTTCCCGCATCGTTCTCACCACCGGAGCCATCGCGGCCTCCACGGCGTTGGTCCTCAGCGGCTGCGGGGGAGGCTCCTCCGACTCGGACTCGAGCCAATTGCGCGTAGTGACCTCGACGAACGTCTACGCCGACATCGTCTCTCAGGTCGCCGGCGACTTCGCCGACGTCAGCCCGATCATCGACGATCCGAACCAGGACCCGCACTCCTACGAGGCGACCACCCAGGACCGCCTCAAACTCTCGAAGGCCGACCTCGTCGTCGAGAACGGCGGCGGCTACGATGCGTTCATGACCACGATGCTCGAGGCTTCGGGCACCGAGGTCACGACCATCGACACCGTGGCGATCTCCGGTCTGCCCGGCTCCGAAGGTCTCGGCAATGAGCCGCACGACCACGACCATGGTGAGGGCGAGGAGGCCGAAGAGGCCCACGGCGGCGGACACACCCACGACGATGACGAACACTCGGAAGAGGGCCACGACCACTCCGAGGAAAGCGAAGATCATGAGGGCCACGACCACGATCACGGATCGTTCAACGAACATCTCTGGTACTCGGTGCCGACGATGACGAAACTCGTCGACGAAGTCGCGACCCACCTCGGCGAGGAATTGCCCGACCACAAGGACGAGTTCACAGCGAACGCGAAGGACTACAAGTCCGAACTCGACGAGCTGCAGAGCGACATCGATGCGGTGAAGAAGGACCACGGCGGGGAGAAGGTCGCGGCGACCGAGCCTGTGCCGCTGTGGCTCTTTGCCGACATGGGGCTGGAGAACGTCACCTCCGAGGAATTCCTCGCCGCCGTCGAAGAGGGCAATGATGTGCCGCCGCTGGTGCTCAAAGCCGCGCAGAAGCAGATCTCCGACGGGGAAGCCGTGCTGCTTGGATACAATACTCAAGCGGCCGGTCCGCAGGCGGAAGCACTCAAGGCCACGGCCGAGAAGTCCGATGTTCCGATCATCGACCTCGGCGAGACCATGCCGGAAGGTGAGCACTACGCGGACTGGATGGGCGATTACATCACAGAAATCTCGACAGCACTCGAAGGACACAAGCACTGACTATGGCCAAAGAATCCGACGCTTCCGCGCCCGCAATACCTCGGGAGCCGGTGATTCGACTGCGCGATGCCGAACTGCGGTTCGGCCCGCGCGTGCTGTGGCACGACCTCGACCTCGACGTCGCGCCGGGGGAGTTCATCGCAGTCCTCGGGCCCAACGGCACCGGCAAGACCTCCCTGCTCAAAGTGCTGCTGGGACAGAACTCCCTGTCGTCGGGGACCGCCGAGGTGGCTGGGGCCGCGGTGCATTCGGGGAATCCGGCCATCGGCTACATTCCCCAACAGCGCGGAATCGACCCGCACACACCGATGCGCGGCCGGGACCTGGTCCGAATGGGCATCGACGGCCATCGGTGGGGGATGAGCCTGTTCTCCCGGGGTCGGCGGAAGAAGGTCGACGAACTCCTCGCCGCCGTCGGCGCCACCGACTATGCGGATGCGCCCGCGGGCACCGTCTCCGGAGGTGAGCTGCAGCGGCTGCGGGTGGCGCAGTCCCTGGCCAATGACCCATCCGTGCTGCTGTGCGACGAACCGCTGCTGTCCCTGGACATGCACCATCAGAAGGTCGTCGCGTCGCTGCTCAACGAACAGCGGGTCCGACGGGAGGCCGCGGTCGTCTTCGTCACCCACGAGATCAACCCGATCCTGCCCTATGTCGATCGGGTGCTCTACATCGTCGGCGGGCATTTCCTCGTCGGCACCCCCGAGGAAGTGATGACCACCGAATCCCTGTCCCGCCTCTACGGGTCCCCGGTCGACGTGGTCAGGGTCGGCGGTCGCCTCGTCGTCGTCGGCGGGGAAGAGGAATGCGTCGACCACCACGATCTGCCCGATGACTCCTTCGACATCGACGGGACGGTGGTGAACCGATGAGCGTCTCCGAGATCTTCGCCAACCTCTTCACCTTCGAGGACTACGGCGAACTCGTCGCCCTCCTGTCCAACTCGCTCATCGCCGCGGCGCTGCTCGGCGTCGTCGGCGGACTCATCAGCGTCTTCGTCATGGCGCGGGACATTCCCTTCGCCGTCCACGGAGTCTCCGAGCTCTCCTTCGCCGGAGCTGCCTTCGCCCTGCTCATCGGCTTCGACGTCGTGGTCGGCTCGATAGTCGGATCCATCCTCGCGGCACTCATCATCGGCATCGGTGGGGCCAAGGATTCGGAGAAGAACGCCATCATCGGTGTCCTCATGCCCTTCGGCCTGGGGCTGGCGATCCTCTTCCTCGCTCTCTACGACGGGCGAGCGGCGAGCAAGTTCGGGTTGCTGACCGGGCAGATCGTCGCGATCACTCCGGGCCAGATCCTCACCCTCATCATCTGTGCCCTCGGGGTGCTCGTGGTGTTGGCGATCGTGTGGCGTCCGCTCATGTTCTCCAGCCTCGACCCGCAGGTGGCCCGAGCCAAGGGAGTTCCGGTCTCGGTGCTCACCATCGTCTTCATGCTCACACTCGGGCTGGCGGTGGCACTGAGCGTGCAGGTCGTCGGAGTCCTCCTCGTGCTCGCGCTGCTCATCACCCCGGCCGCCGCCGCTACACAGCTCTCGGCCTCGCCGGTGTGGGTGCCGGTGCTCAGTGTGATCTTCGCCGTCACGGCCTCGGTCGGCGGCATCCTCATCGCTCTGGGCTCACCGGTCGTGCCGATCAGTCCCTTCGTCACGACGATCTCGTTTCTCATCTACATCATCTGCCGCCTCGCCGGAGGCCGGCGGATGAAAGCCCTGCACCGTCGCCGCGCCGCGCGGGCCGCGAAGGAGCACAACACTCCCGTCACCACCCCCTAATTACCACCTGACGGCGGCCCAGCAACCTCGCGCGAGGTTGCTGGGCCGCCGTCAGGTAGTTCGGGGAGCGGATAGAGTTGGGGAAATGAAGAAGCGTGCTCTCCTCGCCGGTGCTCTCGCCGCTCCCACGGCCGCCGGCATCTGGGGTGCGGCCATCGAACCGCACCTCTTCGCGATCCGTCACCACACCCTGCCGCTCCTGCCCGCCGGGGCGGAGACCATCCGGGTCCTCCACGTCGCCGACCTGCACCTGGCCCCCTGGCAGAAGCATCGCGCTTCCTGGGTCAAGGCGCTCACCCGCCTCGAACCCGACCTGGTGGTCAACACCGGTGACAACCTCTCAGCCGACATCGTCCCGACCGTCCTCGATGTCTTCTCCGGACTCCTCGACGTTCCCGGCGTGTTCGTGCTCGGTTCCAACGACTTCTTCTCCCCACAGGCGAAGAATCCTGCGAAGTATCTGCGCTCACCATCGGAAGTCAAACACCGGGTCGAACCCGACCTCGACGTCAAGGCCCTCATCCGAGGATTCGAAGGCACGGCCGGCAGCCCGGTTGCCGACCCAGATGGCAGCGGCTCCGCGGTGGGGAGCGGTTGGCATTTCCTCGACAACGCCGAGGCGTCCCTGACGATCAAGGGCACCCGCATCGACTTCCGCGGACTCGGCGATGCCCATATCGATCGTGACCGAATCAGCTGGAGTGGGGGAGAGCCGGGCGAGGGGACCCTCGACTTTCCGCGCTTCGACTCCGCCGCCGGACTCAAGGTGGGTGTCACCCATGCCCCGTATTCGCGGACCTTGGAGGCGTTCGCCACGGCCGGGGCGGATCTCATCATGGCCGGGCACACCCATGGCGGACAGATCCGCGTGCCCTTCTGGGGCGCGCCCGTGACGAACTGCGATCTCGACCGGACACGCGCGAGAGGCGTTTTCGCCTACCGGGAAAGCCGCGTGGCGATCTCGGCCGGTCTCGGGTTCTCACCCTACTCACCAGTGCGTTTCGCCTGTCGGCCGGAAGTCAGCGTCCTCGAACTCGTCGCGAAGGCCTGACCCATTCAGCGGTTTCTGAAGATTTGCACAAGGCCTATTCGTTAAACTGGTTCGCATGGTGTCTCCTGAGTCAAATCCCACTCCGACCAAAATGGGCGCGTTCATGCAGTTCGTGGCCGTCAGCGCGGTCGCCGGCATCGTCGCCGCCGGTCTTGCCATCCCCGGAGTCGGCGTAGCCACAGCCAGTGCGAACAGTGCGGTCGAGATCTTCAATTCGCTTCCCGCCACCCTCGAGATCCAGGATCTGGGGGAGAAGTCGACGATGCTTGCCTCCGACGGATCGGAGATCGCAGAGTTCTACTGGCAGAACCGAGTCGAGGTGCCCCTCGATGAGATCTCAGACCACATGCAGGACGCGACGATCGCAGTCGAGGACTACAGGTACTTCGAACACGGCGGCGTCGACATCGAGGGCATCGCGCGTGCGGCGGTGCACAACATGGTGTCCTCGACGACACAGGGCGGATCAACGCTGACTCAGCAGTATGTGAAGAACGTGCTCGCGGAGAACGCCCACGCCGAAGCGGACAAAGAGGGTGTGTCGGCAGCCAAGGAGTCGAAGGGCACAGCCGGCTATGCGCGTAAGCTGCGCGAAGCCAAACTCGCTGTGGCAGTTGAGAAGAAGTACGACAAGAAGGACATTCTCAACCGCTACATGAACATCAACAACTACTCCGGTTCGCCCAATGCCTACGGAGTGCAGGCGGCCGCCCACAAATACTGGGGCATCGACGCCAAGGACCTCAATATTCCGCAGTCGGCGATGCTCGCCGGCATTGTGCAGAACCCTTCGGCGTTCAACCCGCAGCGGTCCCCCGACCAGGTGAAGAAGCGCCGCAACACTGTGCTGGGGCAGATGCTCAAGTACGACCACATCACCCAGAAGGAATACGACAAGGCGGTCAAGACCGACCTCGACCTCGACCTGCATGAGACCCCGAACGGCTGTTCGTCGGCGAAGAGCAATGCGCAGTTCTTCTGCGACTATGTCGAGAATGTCATCAAGAACGACGAGACATTCGGAAAAACCGTCGAGGAGCGCATCGCGTTCCTCCAACGCGGTGGTCTGACGATCAAGACCAGCCTCAAGCCGGACATCCAGAAGATCGCGGACAAAGAGGTCAAGAAGCGCGTCCCCGTCGGCGATCCCTCCGGCGCCGGTCACGCTCTGGTGACGATCGAGCCGGGCACCGGTGAGGTCATCGCCATGGCCGAGAATCGTGAGTACACGGTTGGCGACGTCAAGAAGAAGGATAGGTACAAGAAGACCTCGATCAACTACACGGTCGACAAGAGGCACGGCGGAGGCGGCGGTTTCCAAGTCGGTTCGACCTGGAAGCCCTTCGTGCTGACAACCTGGCTGAAGTCGGGCAAGAGTCTCAACGCGACCGTGAATGCGACGAAACGGAACTTCCCGGCCAGTTCGTGGAAGTACGACGGCTGCCCGAGCATGGCCGGAGATTGGGACCCGAACAACGCCGGTGACGGTAAGGGCAACGGGTCGATGACGGTGCTCGACGCCACGAAGCATTCGGTCAACACCGGCTATGCCGCAATCGGCAACCAGCTGAACATGTGCAAGATCATGGATACGGCCATGGACCTGGGCATCCGCTACGGCAGCGGCGAGTCGCTGGACTATGAAAACAAGTCCGGCTTCATCCAGGCGCTGTCGCCTTCATCGATCCTCGGTACGACGGAGACCACTCCGATCGCTATGGCCGCGGCCTACGCAACCTTCGCGAACGAAGGCGAGTTCTGCGGACCGAAGCCGATCACCGAGATCAAGGACCGCAAGGGCAAGAAGCTCGACGTTCCGGGTGAAGGCTGTAAACGTGTGCTCGACAAGGAGGTGGCCAAGGGCGTCGCCTACGCCCTGACCCAGACCTTCAACGGCGGTACGACGAGCTCGCTGAAGATCGGCGTTCCTGCCGGTGCCAAGACCGGTACGACGAACTTCGAAGTCGGCCACACCTGGCTGCTCGGATTCACCAAGACCCTGGCGACCGCGGTCTGGACCGGTGATCCCAATGGAACGCGGGACTGGAGAACCAACGGTGCCGGTGCGGTCCGTGGCCAGATCTACGGTGCCACGCTCTCCGGTAAGACCTGGCAGGCCTATATGAGCCAGGCAGCGCGAGAGACCAAGGGCAACACCGGCTTCCCGAAGCCCAGCAGCAAGTACTTCTCCGGTGGCGGCTCCGGCGGTGGAGGCGGGTCCTCGACCGGCCCGAACCGCAGCGGCGGCAACGGCGGCGGAGGCGGCAACAACGGCGGCGGAGGCGGCACTGGCGGCGGAGACAACGGCGGCGGAGGCGGCACCGGTGGCGATGACGGCGGCGACGGTGGGGACGAGGACGAAGCTCCCGGCCTCGGCGGCAACTGAGCCAGCGCAACCGAGTCGAGCCGCGGCAGCCCGTCAAAAGCCGGCTGAGATCCGTTCACACGATGTCTGAGGGCGGGGAGGATGAGATCATCCTCCCCGCCCTCAGGCGTGTTCGATCGGAGGAGTGTCCGCCCCTCGGCTGAGGTGCTCAGCTGAGACGGACTGGGTTAGTCTGGGGAACACAACCGCGTCGTCGACCGAGCCGGGACAGAGCCGGCAGAATCAGACCGCCGAGGCACCCGTCACCGAGGAGAATCATGACCAAGTGGGAATACGTCACCGTGCCGCTCATCGTCCATGCGACGAAGCAGATCCTCGATCAGTGGGGCGAAGACGGCTACGAGCTCGTCCAGGTCGTTCCGGGACCGGACAACAACGGACTCGTCGCCTACCTCAAGCGTCCGAAGGAATGATCTGAACCCGTCAGGCTTCCGCACCCCACGTCGAAAGAGGAACCATGTCCCAAACCCTTGACCGCATCGCCGAACTCGGCCTCGAACTGCCCGAGATCGCCGTACCCGCCGGCGTCTACGTCCCCGCCCTGCGCACCGGAAACTATGTCTACACCTCCGGCCAGCTGCCCGTCGTCGACGGCAAACTGCCGGCGACAGGCCACCTGGGCACCGACGTCGACGTCGACACCGGTTACCAGTTGGCCCGCACCGCCGGGCTCAACGCTCTGGCAGCGATCGCCGGTGTCATCGGTGACCTCGACAAGATCGTGCGCGTCGTCAAGGTCACCGGCTTCGTCAACTCTGCCGACGATTTCACCCAGCAGCCGGCTGTCATCAACGGCGTGTCCGAACTCTACGGAGAGATCTTCGGCGATCGCGGACAGCACGCTCGCAGCGCCGTCGGCGTGAACACACTTCCTCTGGGCACGCCCGTCGAGGTCGAGGTCGTCGTCGAGGTCGCAGGCGATGCCGCTTAGCGGACGCACCCTTGCCGTCTCGTCGGAACTGCGGTGGCTGCTCGACCACTGGCAGTCCGACGGACGGTGGCCCGTCCCCGAGGCGCCCCGACCCACCTCGGCGATCGTGCTCATCCGGGACGCCTCGGAAGGTCTGGAACTCTTCATCACCCGGCAGCTCGACGCCCGCGGGGTCGAGGACCGCAACCGGTGGGCGTTTCCCTCCAGCAGTCTGCGCCCCGGTGATGTGCGCAAACTGCCCCTGGCCGGATGGAACTCGGCCCGCTGCGCCCGTGCACTGAGCATCGAGAACAAATCTCGTGCTCTCCACCATTTCTCCGCCGCCGCCCGCATCACTTTCGCTGCCACCGGAATCCTGCTCGCCGAAGACATCGACCGGGAGATCGTGGCCGCCCCACAGGCGGACTGGCGCTCTACCCGATCTCGGCTGTTCTCCAACGAGGTCTCGTGGTCCCAGGTCCTGCGCGACCGCGACCTGCGTCTGCGCCCCGATCTGTGCAAGCCATGGCTGCGCTGGATCAACACTCCCACCCAGTTGCACCGCTTCGACACCACGTTCTTCATCGCCACCGTGCCTTTCGGCCAAGAGGTCGACTTCCTGTCACCGAACGAGACCTCCGGCGGATGGAAACGCCCGGGCCAGATCCTCGCCGAGGTCGGCGGCGATCCCGACAGCATCAGTGCCGCCACCCATCTCATCGTCGAAAGTTTTGCCGAGGTTGCGAGCGTGGGTGCGGCCATGGCCCAGATCCGCAACGCCCACCCGCTGCGGCCGGAGATCATCAACGACGACGGCGAATGGAAGGTCGTTATCCAGACCGGGAAGGATCCGCACAGCAAGGGTTCGCTGCGTGATCGGGCGATCGCCGTGGGCGAGATCGACAACGACCACAATCCCGGCTTCCTGACATTCAGCAGCGATGACGACGGTGACGACAGTACAGACGACGAAGACGAGGACTCATGAGAATCCGTGCGAACAATCCAGGCCCGATGACCCTGAGCGGGACGAACACCTACGTGCTCACCAGCCAGGACGACGGCTCCGCAGTGATCATCGATCCCGGCCCGGAGCTGGCAGAGCACCGGGGGGCCTTCCTCGCCGAGGTGGCTGATCGTGATCTGCGCGCCATCGTCCTCACCCACCAGCACGCCGACCATTCGGAGATGCTGGGAAGCATCGAACAGTGGGCCCCCGAAGAGCCCGTCTATGCCGTGCTCGGCCGCTTCGCCCGACACACGGATCCGCTGTCCGACGGCGACGAGATCCCCTTCGGCGACACCGCCGCCGACGTTCTGCGCGTCGTGGCCACCCCCGGCCACACGAGCGACAGCATCAGCCTCATCCATGCGGGGACGCTGTACAGCGGCGACACGATCCTCGGGGAGGGGACGACGATCGTCACTCATCCCGAGGGGTCCCTCCGCGACTATCTCGCGTCCCTCGACCGTCTCAGGGCGCTGCTCGACGCGGGGGAGTACGCGATCATCGAACCCGCGCACGGCCCGCGCATCGATAATCCCGCCGAGGTCATCGACTACTACCGCTCCCACCGACGCGAACGCATCGAGCAGGTCGAAGCCGCCCTCGCACGCGGTGCCACCACTGCTTCCGAGGTGTGCGACATCGTCTACCACGACGTCGACGTCAGCGTGCGTCCCGCAGCCGAACAGATCGTCAAGGCCCAACTGGCCTACCTCGACGCTCTGCCCGCCGCCGACGACGCCTGAGAGCACAGGCGGGACCTGCTCGCCGCACCCGCACAGCACGCGCCCCGAGCGCGGCGATACGCCCCGTACACGACGAAACGCCCCAACCGACCGGTCGGGGCGTTTCGTCGTGCTCGGCGCTCGGGCCGCTGAGAGGGTCAGCGGGCGCGGTTGCGCATCCGGTCCATGTCGAGGATGACGACGGAGCGAGCCTCGAGGCGGATGAAACCGCGGGCGGCGAAGTCGGCCAGGGCCTTGTTGACGGTCTCACGAGAGGCACCGACGAGCTGTGCGAGCTCCTCCTGGGTGAGGTCGTGGGCGACGAGCACACCGTCGGGAGCCGGCTTCGAGAAGCGGGCGGCGAGGTCGAGCAGCGCCTTGGCGACACGACCGGGCACATCGGAGAACACGAGGTCGCCGACGGTCTCATTCGTCCGACGCAGACGCTGAGCCAAAGCCTTGAGCAGGTTCATCGCGGCCTGCGGACGCTCGTTGAGCCAGGTGGTCAGGTCCTCGTGCTTGAGGCTGAGCAGCTCCGACTGGGAGACAGCGGTGACGGAAGTGGACCGTGGGCCCGGATCGAAGAGGCTGAGCTCGCCGATGAGTTCGCCGGGGCCGACCACGGACAGCAGATTCTCACGGCCATCGGAGGATTCACGGCCGATCTTGAGCTTGCCCGAGGAGACGATGTAGAGCTCGTCACCGGCATCGCCCTCATGGAAGAGCACGGTGCCCCGACGGAGACTCCGCGGGTTCATGAACTTCATCAATGCACTGGTGGCTTCATCGTCCAGACCTGCGAAGAGCGTCGCGCCCCGCACCATTTCAATATCCACTGGTTCCTCCTTGTCGTGATAATCACACACAAATCTACCTGGTCATCTGCATCGATACCAGCAAAGACGCGGGAGTAGGGCCCACCAAAATGAAAACCCGTCCCACCGGCCTCCAACGCCTGAGACGCTGAAGCCATTCCCACAACCCGTCCGCCCGCCCCACCCGATTCGCCCGGTCGGCCCGAGCCACGGATGTGAGCGGGGCAACTGCGGAATTCCTGGGTACGGATTAGGATGGTGAGCCGTGTTGACGGTGGCAGAGAAGAGCGCGCGGAAGTTCGCGAAGGAGACCCCGCTGGAGCGGACCCGCCGAGCCCGGAAGATCCATCGGATCCTCGCCGAGGTGTATCCGAACGCACAATGCGAACTCGACTTCGAGACCCCGTTCCAGCTGCTCATCGCCACCGTCCTGTCCGCGCAGACCACCGACATCCGCGTCAACGCGGTCACCCCGGGTCTGTTCGCCGCCTTCCCCGACGCCCATTCGCTGGCCGTCGCGAATCTCATCGAGGTCGAGGAGCACATCCGCTCCACCGGCTTCTATCGCGCCAAGGCCCGCAACATCGTCAGACTCGCGAACGAACTCGTCGACGAATACGACGGGGTGGTGCCGAACAAGCTCAGCAAGCTCGTCGAACTCGCCGGGGTCGGCCGCAAGACCGCGAACGTCGTCCTCGGCAACGCCTTCGACACCCCCGGCCTGACCGTCGACACCCACATGGGTCGGCTCGCCCGCCGCTTCGGATGGACCGAGGAGACCGACCCGGTCAAGGCCGAACATGAGATCGCCGCCCTGTTCCCGAAGAAGGACCTCACCCTTCTGTCCCACCGGGTGATCTTCCACGGCCGCCGCATCTGCCACTCCCGCAAGCCCGCCTGCGGGGCCTGTCCGCTGGCGGCCCTGTGTCCTTCCTTCGGAATCGGCGAACTCGACCCCGACAAGGCCCGCGCCATGCTCAGATTCGAAATGGCCCCGGAAGCCACCGTCGCCGAGGCGACCGCCCCGGCAACGACAGCCCGGACCACTGCCGACGCTTCCGAGGACGACCAGTGAGCACCGGCATCCCGGACCTGCCGCCGGAGTCCGCGACCATCGCCGACGGGGCGCTGCGCGGTCAGCTCGAAGATCTCGCGACCTCCCACGGTTCCCCTCTGTGGCTGCGCAGGCAGAAGAGCTCGCAGGCGGGCCAGGTCAGAGATGCCGCCGTGCTTATGCTCTTCGGCCGCGGGGGAGCACCCCGCACCGAGGCGGGTGAGGCCGAGACCGCGCGCCTGGCCGAATTCGGGGTCGATGATGTCGACATCGTGCTCCTGCAGCGGGCCGCGACCCTGCGCCATCATCCGGGGCAGGTGGCCTTCCCGGGAGGTGGACGTGACCCGGAGGACGATTCCATGGCCGCGGCCGCCCTGCGTGAGGCTGAGGAGGAAGCAGGGATCGCCCCGACCACCGTGGAGGTCCTCGGACAGATGGACCCCCTCTACATTCCCGTCTCGAAGTTCGAGGTCACCCCGGTCATCGGCTACTGGCGGCGGCCGGGTGCGGTGCAGGTGATGGACGAACGCGAATCCTATTCCGTCTACCGTGTGTCCATCGCTGATCTCGTCGCTCCTGCCAACCGCGGCACTTTCACCCGTCCCGACCTCAAGATCTCGACTCCGGCCTTCGATGTCGGTGTGCTCAAGGTGTGGGGCTTCACTGCCGGCATCCTCGATTTCGCGCTTGACCACCTCGGCTGGGCCGGGGACTGGGACAAGCAAGCGCCCATCGGCATCGATTTCTGAAACAGAGACAGAGACGGCGCTGGACTTCAAGTCCAGCGCCGCCTCAGTGTTTCAGTGATGGAGTGGTGTCAGTACCGGGGGCCCGAGGGGTTCTTCAGTGCGCGCTTGACCGAAGCGATGAGCGATTTGGCCGAGCCGATCGCGGTGCCCGGCACCGGATTGCCCTTCTTCAGCAGAGGGAGGGCGACGAGGACGAGGACGATCGCGAGAACGGCGAGGATGCCGAAGACGATGAGGAAGCTTCCCCACCACGGCCAGCCGAGTCCCTCATGGAACGCAGCCGCACCGGCGAAGATCACCATGAAGGAGGACAGGAAGAGGAAGAACAGGGCGACGATGGCCAGGCCGGCGCCGATGCCCAGGTTCTTCGCCCCGGCAGTGGCTTCGGCCTTGGCCAGAGCGATCTCTTCCTCGGCGACTGCTTTGGAGTCGTCGCTGATGCCTTTGATCAGTTCGCTGATCGACCGTTCGGCCATGGGGAGCTCCTATATCGAGAACGAGGACAATCTAACTTAAGAGTAGTCTGAAGGCGCCCTGCGGCCAAAGGCGAATCGGCGAGAATCCGAGGAAAACCCGCCGGATCCAGGCCGGAACGTTCCTCGAGAACGTCCGCTGTCACCGGCGGGTCTGCCCTGAATGTCTCAGGAGTTCGCCACCGACTTCTCGATGCCATCCATCACCGAGGCATCGGCGAGCGTCATCGTGTTGCCGACCTCCCGGTTCTCTGCGACGTCCTTGAGCAGACGGCGCATGATCTTTCCCGACCGGGTCTTCGGCAGGTCGGTGACGATGTGGACCTTCTTCGGCTTCGCAATCGGGCCGATGTCCTTACCCACATGCTGGCGCAGCTCCTCGGCCGTCTCAGCGGAATCCTCGACGCCGTTGGAGACGATGACGAAGGCGACGACGGCCTGACCGGAGGTGTCGTCCGCAGCGCCGACGACAGCCGCCTCGGCGACCTTGGAATGAGCGACGAGCGAGGATTCGATCTCCGCGGTCGACAAGCGGTGCCCGGAGACGTTCATGACATCGTCGACGCGGCCGAGGAACCAGATGTCGCCGTCCTTGTCGCGGCGGGCGCCGTCCCCGGCGAAATAGGTGTCCTCGAACCGTGACCAGTAGGTCTCCTTGAAGCGCTCCGGGTCTTTCCAGATGCCGCGCAGCATCGCCGGCCACGGCTGACGGATGACGAGGAGACCGCCCTCGGGGCCGGCCGGGTTCTCACCCGAATCGTCGACGACGTCGACGGAGATTCCAGGGATCGGGCGCTGGGAGGAGCCGGGCTTGGTCGAGAGCACTCCGGGCAGGGGAGCGATCATGTGTGCGCCGGTCTCCGTCTGCCACCAGGTGTCGACGATCGGGCAGCGCTCGGCACCGATGACACGGTGGTACCAGCGCCAGGCTTCGGGGTTGATCGGTTCGCCCACGCTGCCGAGCAGGCGGAGGCTGGACAGGTCGTACTTCGCCGGGATGTCCTCTCCCCACTTCATGAAGGTGCGGATAGCCGTCGGTGCGGCGTAGAGGATCGTGGCCTTGTACTTCTCGATGATCTCCCACCAACGGCCCTGATGCGGGGTGTCGGGGGTGCCTTCGTAGACGATCTGGGTGGCACCCGCGGCCAGTGGGCCGTAGGTGACATAGGAGTGCCCGGTGACCCAGCCGACGTCGGCGGTGCACCAGAAGACATCGGTCTCGGGTTTGATATCGAAGACGGCCTTCATCGAGTACAGCACCTGGGTGAGGTAGCCGCCCGAGGTGTGGAGAATGCCCTTCGGCCGACCGGTCGTGCCGGAGGTGTAGAGGATGAACAGCGGGTTCTCCGAGTCGAAGAATTCGCATTCGTGCTGGTCGCTGGCCTGACCGACGGTGTCATGCCACCACTGGTCCCGGCCGTCGACCATGTCGACGTCCTGACCGGTGCGCTGGACGACGAGGACATGCTCGACAGGGGTGTCGCCGGCGGACAGGGCCTCATCGACGGCGGGCTTGAGGCTGGTGGGTTTGGCGCGGCGGTAGCTGCCGTCGGCGGTGATGACCACGCGGGCCTCTGCGTCGATGATGCGCGAGCGCAGAGCGTCGGCGGAGAATCCGCCGAAGACGACCGAATGGGCCGCGCCGAGGCGGGCGCAGGCGAGCATCGAGATCATCGCTTCGGGGATCATCGGCAGGTAGATGGCCACCCGGTCTCCCGCTTTCACACCCAGGTCCGTGAGTGTGTTCGCCGTCTTCGACACCTCGGCGAGGAGTTCGGCGTAGGTGTAGGAGCGGGAGTCGCCCGGTTCGCCTTCGAAGTTGATGGCCACACGGTCGCCGTTGCCGGCGTTGACGTGACGGTCGAGGCAGTTGTAGGCGACGTTGAGCTTGCCACCGACGAACCATTTCGCGAACGGCGGGTTCGTCCAGTCGAGGACCTCACCGAAGTCGGCGTTCCAGTCGACGAGCTCACGAGACTGTTCGGCCCAGAAGCTCAAGTAGTCGGCATCGGCACGTTCGTACTCGTCGGCCTTGACATTGGCACTGGCCGCGAACTGCTCAGGCGGTGCAAAGGTCTCGGTCTGCTCGGCAGTGGTTTCGGTCATTCTTCCCTCCGACATCTTTGGTGGATCGAAATTCTAGTTGCACTGTATACCCGCAGACGGGGACGAAGACGGGCAGTTTCGGCCGATGAACGGTGGAATCGGGGGTAGCCATGACGACAATTGCGTGGTATAGGTCACAGGCAAGCCGGTGTGGTCGACGAGGACGGTGGGCCGCCTCGGCGAGGGGACGAGGACGGATCCGAGTGCAGTTCAGTATGCGCAGATGAGTGCGCAGGCACCCTGTGTTCTGCAAGGATGGGGGCAGAGTCTGTCGGGATTCGTCCCGTGCAGGCACCGCAACACTGTTCCTTTTCCCCAAGATCGAGTGGAGTGAGCGATGAGTTCGCCGCAGCATCCAACCGGGTCCGGGCCGCATCCGTGGCAGGATCAGCCCCCGCAGTACCCAGGCCAGAACGCACCGCAGGCCGGCGGCCAGCCGCCCGTCTACGGATCAGGTCCAGGGCCGGTCGCCTCCGGACCAGGTCAGGCCTACGGCTCCGCACCCGGGCCCTACGGTTCCGCCCCCGGCCCCTATGGTTCCGCACCCGGCCAGAACGCCGCGGCACCGGGACCCTATGGTTCGGCCCCGGCGCCGGCACCGGCACAATACGGTTCGGGCCCTGGCCCATACGGCTCGGCACCCGGTCCCTATGGTTCGGGTCCTGGACCCTATGGTTCCGCGCCCGGACAGTTCGGTCAGGCTCCTGCACCCAAGCAGAAGACCGGCCCGGGTCTCATCGGTCCGCTGACTCTGCGGGACCTCTTCCTCCTGTTCGCCGGTCTGCTCGCGTTCATCGCACTGTTCGTGCCCAATCGCAGCGATTTCTATTTCGGGTACTCTCACACCCTGTGGCACTGGCATATCACCACAATCGGCCCGCTCGTCTTCGAGGTGCTGGCGATCCTGCTGATCGTCGCGGCCGTACTCGTCAATAAGCTCGGCAACGGTCGGATGCGGGTGGGTTCGCTCAGCCTCGATCAATTCATCTCGGCGGTATCGGCTGTTGCGTTCGCCTTCGCGTTCGTCGATCTGATCACTTCGGTCATGTTGTGGCACGTCGGCGCCTACTTGACGTTCTTCGCCGCGCTGATCGCCTTCTTCGCCGGCGTCTTCACGATGATCCCCTTCTTCGCTCAGGAATTCGCCGTTCGCGAAGCCATCGAAACCCATCCGAAGGCACGTCCCGTCTCCAAGCACACGCCGCATCCGGCGCCGGTGGCCAATGTTCCCGGCGGCAACGCCGGCGGCCCCGGGTTCGCTCCTTACGGTTCGGCTCCTGCCGGGGCAGGTCAGCCGGGATCGGGTCAGCCCGGACAGGGTCAGCCGGGACCGGGCCACCCCGGAGCAGCCGCATTCGGTGCACCCGGTCAGCCGGGTCAGGCCGGTCAGCCGCATCAGACCGGGGGCGACCAGTTCGGTCAGAACCAGTTCGCCGCTTCCGGGCAGCCCGGCCAGCAGCCGGACCAGCAGCAGTTCGGGCAGCCGGACCAGCCGCGGTTCGGGCAGCCCGACGAGGCGCAGCAGCCCAACCCCTATGCGCCGCCGCAGCAGCAGGACGCTGAGCGTTCGGGCAATGCCTTCGCGGCCTCTCCGGAGCATTCGAACGCTGACGGACCGGTCCACAGCACCGGCGACGGACAGACCTACCTCGGCCGTCGAGATTCGCACGCTCCGCAGCACTCACAGAGCGAGCCGACTCAGACCTTCGGCGTCGGCGCCGGCCACGATCAGAGCGAGGCCCGTGCTGACCAGCCGACAGAATCCGATGACGAGACGCATTCAGGCGCCGGGGCAGCGGCTGCCGGCGCCGGTGTGATCGGTGCCGGCGCTGCGGCGGCCGGGGTCGCCGCAGCGCACTCGGACTCCGAGCGTCGCCGCGGCCGCCACGCCGCACCGGACTCAGACGCTGCTGAGACGAACGAGGTTCAGGGCTCCGCCGAACCCACTGCGACCGCGGACCCCGCCCCAGTGTCGGAGGACGAGGCACCGACGGTCGTCTCGCCGGCGGAGAGCAGCGACCTCGTATCGAAGGTCAACGCCAAGACCTCGGACACGAACGTTGGAACTGCCGAAGACGCGGCCATCGACGGAGGAGACACCGGAGCGAAGCCCGTGACGGACTCCTCGTCCGATTCCGCCTCCGAGTCTTCGTCAGACTCCGCACCGCAGTCGGACTCCGCAGAGCAGTCGGACTCCCCGCAGGAGTCGACCGAGCAGCCGTCTCCGACATCACAGCGGGAGTCGGCTTCACAGCCGGCCGCGGCCTCTGCGTCGGACGACGCCGAGGACAATGCCAGCATCGGGGTCTCCGAGGCGACTGTCGTGAACACCCCAGCCGGTGAGGACGTCGTCCCTGCGGCCGACGGGACTGCCACCCGTTCGGAGCGCACCGAGGCTCCCGAAAGCGAAGAGCCGACGCAGTACGTGCCCGTCGCCAGCTACCGGAACCGTCCCGAGGCCGAGAACCCGGCGAACTCGGGATCGGACCGCACGGACGACGACACCGTGGCTCAGACCGCCATCGACAATGAGCCGGTTCCGGCCGATGCCGGCCAGGGCAGCACCCACGCGGGCCAGGGCAACGACCAGGGCAACGAGCAGGACGGCGGCCGCACCATCGTCCAGGCGTTCTGGTTCGCCGTTCCCGAGCCGCGTGAAGCCGTGGATCCGACGACCGGGCTGCCCGTGTTCACGATCTACCCGGGCGACTGGTATCTCAGCCTCGAGGACAACGGTTCCTGGTTCAAGGTCCGCGACACCGACGGCAGCGAAGGAATCCTGCGCAACATCGAGGGAATCCAGCGCGGCTGAACCGGTGCGCATCCACTCACACACCGGTGCTGTGGATGAAACACGGACCGGCCGGCGCCCCCGGGCCCGGCCACGCGTGACCGGCTGCTTGGCGCAGCACGGCTGACCTGGGCGATGAGCCCAGCGGCACCGACAGGGGCGCCTCCTGTGACTCGAACTCACAGGAGGCGCCCCTTCGCCATCCCATCCACAGGAGGTTCTTGCAGCCTGGTCGGTGCCCGCGTGCTGCGGGCAGGCTTCACGCCATGCAGGTAGCCCTCATCACCGACCTCGGCGCGATCACCGAAGAATGCGCCCGCGTCGCCGAAAGCATCGGCATCGCCCTCACCGTTCTGCCACCCGACTCCGGAGGCTGGCAGTCAGCGTCACTGATCCTCCTCGGCGAAGACGTGCGAGAAGCTCCTGCCACCGACCGCGCCGACAAAATCCTCGTCGTCCTCGACGGTGACGAGCCCGGTTCGACCTGGGCGAAGGCGGCCCACCTCGGTGTGGACCAGCTGGCGGTTCTGCCCGCGGCAGCAGAATGGCTGAGCGGGCGGATGATCGCGGCCATCGAGCCTCCCAACGTCCCAGGCACCACGGTCGGCGTCGTCGCCGGCTGCGGGGGAGCCGGTGCCTCCGTGCTCGCCTGCGCCCTGGCCAGAAGAGCCGGGACCGATGTCAGCACCGTCCTCGTCGATGCCGACCCGCTCGGCGGCGGACTCGACCTCGTCCTCGGTGCCGAACAGGTGCCCGGGCCCCGCTGGACCGACCTCAGCGCCTCCCGCGGACAGCTGCGTCCGTCGACGCTGGCCGACGCTCTGCCCCGCCACGAAGGCCTCGCGCTGCTGTCCTGGGGACGTGACGACACCGTCGACCTCGACCCGGACGTCTTCGACGACTTCCTCGCCGCTGCCGGTCAGGCCTTCGACCTCGTCATCGTCGACCTGCCCCGCCACGCCCCACCGCAGTGGACCCGCCGCTGCCACCATGTCCTCCTCGTCTCCCCGGCGCGAGTCCGCTCCGCCGTCGCCTCCTCCCAGGTGGCGAAACGGCTGTCCCACGCCCACCCCGATGTCCGCCTCGTCGTCCGTGAGACCGGGGCCGGCGGCCTCGATGCCGACCTCCTCGCCGACTCGATCGGACTGAACCTGGCCGGAAGCATCCGTGACGACCGAGGACTCTCAGCCGCCGTCGACCGCGGCGAGGGCATCCCCGGCGGCGCCCACCTCGGCCGCCTCGTCGACCGTCTGCTGGGGGAGTGGGTGGAATGAGCGAATGGCTCGATGCCTCCCTCGTCGCCGACGTCCGCAAGACCCTGCTCGACAAGCCCGGACCGGTGACCACGGCCGCCGTCGCCGAGGCGGTCCAACGCACCGGACGGGTGCTCGGTTCTGCCGCTCTGCTCGAACTCGTCACTCGGCTTTCGGCCCAACTGTCCGGTGCCGGGCCCCTGCAGGCCGTGCTCGAGGTGCCCGGCACCACCGACGTCTTCGTCAACGGACCGCGGGAGATCTTCTCCGACACCGGTGACGGGCCCCGCCTGCTCGACCTGTCATTGGGGTCCGAAGACGAAGTGCGATCCCTGGCGGTGCGTCTGGCGGCACTCGGCGGACGCCGCCTCGATGACTCCAGCCCCTATGTCGACGTCCGCCTGCCCGACGGGGTGCGGATGAACGCGATCGTTCCGCCCATCTCCGGCGAGACCACGACGATCTCCTTCCGCGTGCCCAAACGCTCCGGGTTCCCCTTTTCTCAGCTGTGCGCAGAGGGATTCGTCCCCGACGAGGTCAGCCCCCTGCTCACCGAGGCGGTCACAGCACGGGCGAACATCCTCATCTCGGGCGGAACGGGCACGGGGAAGACGGTCCTCCTCGGCGCTCTGCTCTCCCTCGTCGAAGACGTCCAGCGCATCGTCATCGTCGAGGACTCCCGGGAGCTCATCGTCACCCACCCGCATGTCGTTGCGCTCGCCGCCCGGCAGGCCAATGTCGAAGGCGGTGGCGAGGTGACCATGGCCGATCTTGTGCGCAACGCCCTGCGGATGCGACCCGACCGCCTCGTCGTCGGCGAGTGTCGCGGGGCGGAGGTGCGAGACATGCTCACCGCACTCAACACCGGACACGAAGGCGGGTGCGCGACGATCCACGCGAACACCGCCGATGCCGTGCCCAGCCGAGTCGCTGCACTCGGCGCCCTGGCGAAGATGACGCCGGAGGCGGTGTTCTCCCAGTTCTCCACGGCCATCGACCTCGTCATCCACCTGCGCCGGACCGGTTCCCACCGCGGTGTCACGGAACTCGCGATCCCGACCCGCACCGGAAGCACCGGTGTGGTGATGGAACCCGTGTGGGGCCGACCGTCGCCGTCATCGTCGGGGACGGCCAACCGGCGTGCCTTGGCCCGGTTCGAAGCCGTGCTCGAACAGAAGTCCGCGGGATGATCATCCTCACCGCCGTCCTCGTGGCCCTGGGCATCGTCCTGGCCGCGCCCTTGGACGCGGGTGCGCGGCTGCATGAACTGCTCCACCCCGCCGCCGAGACCGAACCGCGACCGACAGCGACCGGAATCCTTCGCCGAGGCGGCCGGGCACCGGATGCGCAGACCGATCGATTGTGGGCTCTCGCGGCCGTGGAGAACTGCGCCCACCTGCTCAAGGTGGGATTGACTCCACAGGCGGTGATCGTGACATTGAGCCGGCAGAACGATGCCTTGGCACCGATTGCGCGGGCGATCGGCCTCGGGGAGGAACCGGGACGTGCCATCGCCGCCCACAGCGCCGACCTTCCCGGCCCCGCCGCCGAGGTGCTCTCCGGCATGGCGGCGGTGTGGACGGTGTCCGAACGCTCCGGAGCACCCGCAGCCGAGATGATTCTGCGCTACGCCGCCGCCCAACGCGACGCTCTCGACGCCGAACGCGAACGCCGGATCGCCATGGCCGGACCGAAGTCGACGGTGCGGGTGCTCAGCTGGCTGCCGCTCATCGGCATCGGCCTGGGTCTGCTCATCGGGGTCAGACCCCTCGAACTCATCACAGGACTGCCGGGACAGCTGAGCATCGGCGCCGGTCTGGCGCTGTATGTCCTCGGCCGGTGGTGGATGCGGACGATGATGCGGCGAGCCCAGAGGTGATGATCATGCTGCCCGTGCTCACCGGAGTCTTCATCGCCCTGGCGGTGCTGCTGTGGGCGGGCTCGACCGACCGCCGCCTGCGCAGCCTCCTCGGTGAGCCGGGAAAGGAACAGGATCCCACCATCACCGAGGCGGCCCCCACCGAACCGGGGGCTGGGCACTCCCGTGCGGGGACTGCTCGTGCCGTCGCCGATGACCAGCTGGCCTTCGATCTCGATCTGGTCGCGATCTGCCTGACCTCGGGCCTGCCGATTCCCGTGGCACTGACGCTCACGGCCGAAGCGACCGGCGACCGGTCGGGTCTGCGGCGGATCGGGCGGGCGATGACGATCGGCGGCCGCAAACTCGCTGACGACGACCGGCTGCTGCCGGTGCTCGAGGTCTTCGAATTCTCCGAACACTCGGGCGTCGGGCCGGCACCGCTCATCGAATCCGTGGCCAAGGAGCTGCGGGCATCGTCACGCCGTCGCCGGCAGGAAGCCGCCGCGGCGCTGGGCGTGCAGCTCGTGCTGCCGTTGGGTGTGTGCATCCTGCCGGCATTCCTGCTGCTGTCCGTCGTCCCCGTCGTCATCTCCCTCCTCTCCGACATCACGACCGTGTTCTTCTGAACGGCCGGATCTTCGGTCGCAGCCGGGGTGGTGAGTTGGTGGCTTTCAGGGTCGACCGATAGGGTCGACGAATGGCACCGGTCACACCTTTCAACCAGCTGTCCAATGTCGAACAGGCGGAAGAATACGCCGAAAATCTCTTCGTCGGTCGCTCCGTGCGACTGCGACCTCTGCGAGAGGACGATCTTCCCTACCTCGAACAATGGTGGTTCGACCCCTCGATCGTCGTGTTGCAGAACCACACGGTTCTCCCACGGCCCGAAGGCGGAGTCTCCGAGCAGTTCTCTCAGTGGAGCGCGAACACCTCGAGCGAGGCGGTCGGCTTCAGCATCGAACTGACGGAGACCGAGGAGTTCGTCGGGCACGTCACCCTCTATGGTCGCAACCCGATCAACCAGTCCGCGACACTCGCCATCGTCCTCGGCCCCGAATTCCACGGCCGCGGCTACGGTTCGGACGCTGTGCGATTGGCTGTCAGCTACGGTTTCCTGCAGCTGGGACTCAACCGCATCGAGCTGCAGACCTGGGCGTTCAACACCCGCGGCATCGCTTCCTATACGAAGGCCGGGTTCGTCGAGGAGGGGCGTCGTCGCGAGGCAGTGTTCTTCAACGGTCGCCGTCATGACGAAGTGATCATGGCCATCCTCAGAGACGACTGGGCCGGAAACACCTGAACCACCCGTGCACCGACCCGGCACCGGTCCCGGTGCGGACCTGCTGGTCGTCACGCCACTTCGGCGCCGATGACTGTGGACGGCCCGGCCACTCGTCCATGATCTCCCTGTGGACGGCGGCACGGTTTCCACAGGGAAGATTTCGACCCTCGACATCGCTGCCTCCTGGCTCCCAGGCTGAAGTTCCGCTCGCAGAGTGCGAACGGGTCTGCTGCCAAGGAGGAGAGCATGAGCACCACATCCCCGCCCCCGGAAACCGACGGCCCGCCCGTCGACCGGATCGACTCGGTCGATGACGATGAGAGCATCGAACAGTTCTGGGAGGCCGACACCGGAGCGACCACCGCCGAGTACGCCATCACCACACTGGCCGCCTGCGGATTCGCGGCGCTGCTCGTCGTGATCCTCAAGTCCGAACCGATCAAGGAACTCGTCACCGGGGTCATCTCCTCGGCACTCGGGCTGGGAGCCTGAGCCGAGATGGCACGCGGACGCTCCCGTCAGCGACACCGGGACCACGAGCGCGATGAGGGAACGGCAACGGCGGAATTCGCTGTCGTCCTCCCCGCCGTCGTGCTCCTGCTCGTTGTGCTCACGGGAGCTGCCGCGATCGGATTCTCCCAGCTGCGCGCCTTCGACGCGGCACGCTCGGCGGCCCGTGAGATCGCCCGGGGCGAACCCCAGGCGGCTGTCATCGCCGAAGCGAAGAAGCACGCCGGCAGCTCGGCGAATGTCGCCGTGCGCGCCGATGGAGGCTATTCGGTCGTCACGGTCACGATTCGCCTGCCTGCCGCGATCTTCTTCCTCGACACGGTCGATGCGAACGCCACCGCCCGATACGAAGGAGATCGGAGCGGGCCGTCATGATGAACATCGTCGTCGGACTCTGCTCGATCGTGCTCGTCCTTGTCACTGCCGTCGGCAGCCTCTCCCAGGCGTTCGCCGCCTACAGCCAGGCACAGAACGCCGCGGACCTGGCGGCGCTGGCCGCTGCAGACGCAGTGCGCGGACTGGCGACCGGCGAACCGTGCGAGATCGCGAAGGAGGTGGCCGAACGCAACGGCGGGTCGTTGAGCGACTGTGTGGCGTCGCTGAGTGAGCAGTCGGCGTATGTCGCTGTCGAAGTCGACATCCCGGGCCCGCTGCCGAAGGTCAGGGAGAAAGCCGTCGCAGGAAGATAGGACCCGGTCGACGGTGGCTGAGGACGACCGAAGCAGCGCCGCCGCCCTGCGGCTCACCGCGGATCCTCAGCGCAGGACGATGCGCAGCAGACGCAGAGCGGCGTCCTTCTCCAAGGGTTCGTTGCCGTTTCCGCACTTCGGCGACTGCACGCATGAGGGACATCCGTCGATGCACTCACACGCGGCGATGGCATCCCTGGTCGCAGCCAGCCAGTCCTCGAAGACCTCGGACCCGCGTTCGGCGAAACCCGCACCGCCGGCCAGCCCGTCGTAGACGAACACCGTGGCCATGCCGGTATCCGCGTGCAGAGCCGTCGAGACCCCGCCGATATCCCACCGGTCGCAGCCGGCGAAGAGCGGCAGCAGCCCGATGGAGGCATGCTCGGCGGCATGAACGGCACCGGGCAGATCCCCGGCTGCGACTTCGGCCTCGTCCAGCGCTGTCTGCGGAACCGTCCACCACACGGCCTTCGTGCGCAGGGTGCGCTCGGGCAGGTCGAGTTCGTGTTCGGCGATGATCGCCCCGCCCCGCTTCGCCCGCATCCGGTAGGCCACGACCTGGTCCTTGACGTCGACGGTGCCGCTGCACACCGCGATCCCCGACGGCAGAACCCGCTGCGCATCGGTGTCGACGATCTCGATCTCCGTCTGCGAACGCGGCTGCGTCGTGTAGTCGACCTCGGCTCGTTCGACCGCGACGATGTGGTCCTCGAGGTCGAGATCGAGCACGATGAAATCGATCCCCTGATGCGTGTACACCGCACCCGGGTGGGCTCCCGTGTGCGCCCCGGACTCATCAACCGTGCCCAACAGGGTGCCCGTGCTCGCCTCCACGAGACGGAACTGACCATCGCCGGATCCACGGATATCGGACAGGTCGGTCGCCGGCTGGTCCTTGGCCCAGAACCATCCGGTCGGACGGGCCCGCAGCAGCTTCTGCTCGACGAGGTCGTCGATGACTTCGGCCGAGTTGTCCGGGAAGTGCACGAGATCGCCCTCCTTCAGCGGCACCTCGGCGGCGGCTGCACACAGATGTCCGGAGAGCACATGCGGGTTGCCCGGATGGATGACCCCGGCGTCGACGGGGGAGTCGAAGATGACTTCGGGGTGGTGGACGACATAGGTGTCGAGCGGATCGTCACGAGCGATGAACACGGCCATCCACCGCTGTCCGGCCCGGCCGGCACGACCGGCCTGCTGCCACAGGGAGGCCAGAGTGCCGGGCCAGCCGGAGATGATGACGAGGTCGAGCCCGGAGATGTCGATGCCGAGCTCCAGGGCATTCGTCGACGCCACTGCCAGCAGCTTCCCCGAACGCAGAGCGGTCTCGAGCATCCGCCGTTCCTCAGCCAGATACCCTCCGCGGTAGGCGGCGATCTTTCCGGTCAGCGACTCATCGACCTCACCGACCTGATCGCGCACGGTCTGGGCGAGTGCCTCGGTGCCGCGGCGGGAGGCGATGAAGGTGAGCGATCGGAAGCCTGCGCACATCGCATCGGTGATGACGTCGGCGGCTTCGACGAGTCCGCTGCGTCTGTCCCCGCCCGGTGAGACGGGCGGCTCCCACAGTGCGAAGGAGCCTGAGGCCCGTGGGGAGGAATCCTCGGTCACGGCGTGCGCGGGCCGCCCGGTGAGCTTGGCGAACGCCGCATCCGGCTGGGCCATCGTCGCCGAAGCCCCGATGACGACGGGCGATGCTCCGAAGTGGGCGGCGATGCGCAGCAGCCGACGGAGGATGAGGCCGACATGGGACCCGAACACGCCGCGGTACCGGTGGGCTTCGTCGATGACGATGAACCGCAGATTCTTGAACATCCGCGCGAATCGTTCGTGCTGGGGCAGGATACCGCGGTGGAGCATATCCGGGTTGGTGAAGATGATGTTCGCATGCCGTCGCGCCCAATCCTTCGACGCCTGGGAGGTGTCCCCGTCGTAGGCGGCGGGCCGCATGCCCCGGATGATGAACCGTTCGAGTTTGGTCAGCTGATCGGCCGCGAGCGCCTTTGTCGGGGCGATGTAGAGCGCCGAGGCGGTGCGCAGCTTGTCTCGGGTGGCTTGGATGGATTCGATCACCGGCAGCCAGAACCCCAAGGACTTCCCCGAGGCGGTCGGGGTGGCGATGACGATGTCGGATCCGCTGCGAGCCGTGTTCGCGGCTTCGAGCTGGTGATGCCAGAGGGCGTCGACGCCGATGGCATGGCAGGCGTGTTTGAGTTCCTCGTCGATCCAGTCGGGCCAGTCGGCATCGTGCTCGAAACGCTGCGGAATGTCGCGGACGTGGACGATGTGCTCATCCCGGGCACCGAAAGCGGTGACGATATCGAGGAGAGCGGAGGAGGCCATGGGTCAATTATGGCGCAGTCGTTAGGATTCTTCTGTGACTGATCTTCCGTTGACCCGCCTGAGCGAGACCCTCTACCGTGCCGGCTACACCGAGCCGCGGCTGCGGCAGCTCTGGGGTGCCGCGACTTCGGAGGCTCTCGTTCGCAACAACGCCGCTCCGGCCATTCACCGCTGCACTCAGGTTCTCGTCGATGACTCGGCCACCGAATTCGACCGTGGCCTGGCGAATCTGGCCCTGCTGTTCCACTTCCACCGCAGAGTCGATCTCTCAGCGGTCCGCGCCGTGTTGGGTGAGGATGTCGACACCGCCGCCGAGGCGGGGCTGATCGAGATCACCGATGATGAGGTCAGCGCACCGTTCGCCCTCACTCCCTATGACCTTCCGGTGGGAGTTCCACGCGGTTTCCGCACAGGGGATGAGAACCTCTATCTCGTCGCCGATCACGGCACCCTGACCACGCCGGAGGCTCTCGACGGGGAGTTCGTCCTCGGACTCGGCGGGGCCGGACGCACGCTCGTGTCCATCACCCCACGCGACCGGGTCGAACTGGCCGCAGACATCGGCACCGGCTGCGGCATCCAAGCCCTGCTGCTGGCTCGCCACAGCACACGGGTCATCGCCACCGACACCTCTCACCGCGCCCTGCACCTGGCAGCGCTTTCGGCTGAGCTCAACGGTGTCGACACCATCGAATTCCGGCACGGATCTCTGCTCGAACCGGTCGACGAACCCGTGGACCTGCTTGTGTCGAACCCGCCGTTCGTCATCACCCCACGCAGCACGGACACGACCTTCGAATACCGGGACGGCGGAATGACCGGAGACGCTCTCGTGCGTACGCTGTTCTCCCAGATCCCTGCGGCACTGAACCCGGGCGGACGCAGCGTCTGCCTCGGCAACTGGGAGACCTCCTCGGCGAATGCGGATGGACCGGAGACCTGGGTCAGCGAAGACGACACCTCGGTTCTCGTCATCGAACGCGAAGCCCTCGACCCCATCGCCTACGCGGAGACCTGGATCCGCGACGGCGGGATCCCGCGCGCCAGCGCCGCATGGAACACCGCGGTCGCCGCCTGGCTCGCCGACTTCGCCACGAGAGCTGTGGACGAGATCGTCTTCGGGTACGTGCTCATGACACGGGCCGATAACGATGTGCCAACGATCGGCTCCGGGACGTTCAAGACCCGGGTGAGGACCACCTCGGCGCCGGCGAACAATCCGCACGGACTCGCCGAATTCCTCACCACGATCGTCGCGATCCGGTCCTGGCTGGCGTCGGTCGGGCCCGAGGAGATCGCCGCGACTGCGTTCACACGGTCACCGGACCTTGTCGAACACCGCCATTTCGTGCCCGGCGAATCAGAACCGAGCTCGATCACCCTGGAGCAGGGCATCGGCTTCGGGCAGGAGTTCGACCTCGACACGGCGCTGGCGGGATTCGTCTCCGTCGCCGATGGATCACTGACTCTGCGGCAGACGGCCAGCGCGCTTGCGCAGCTGCTCGACGTCGATGCGACGGCACTCGAAGATCAGCTCATCGCCCAGGTCAGAGCCCTGTCTGCAGCGGGTGTGCTGCTGCCGGACATCGACTCGACCGAGGGTTCGGCGATCCGGGACGGCGGGGGAAGGGGATAGGATCGTAAACCGTTGACGCCTTGTCCCGGTGAAGTCCGGGCAGGGTCAGGGCCGAACCAGCCGATGACGATCAGGGCCATTCAACAGTGTTACATTGGGCCGGATCGTCCGTTGCAGCGAGCAGCAGATGCCGTGAGAGGAATGTGAAAGCGTGACCACAACCGAGAAGAAGCCCCGTCGCCTCGTCATCGTCGAGTCTCCGACGAAGGCGCGAACGATTGTGGGATACCTCGGCGACGGTTATGACGTCGAGGCGTCGGTCGGGCACATCCGCGACCTGCCCACCCCCTCGGAACTGCCCGCCGATATGAAGAAGGGGCCCTACGGCAAGTTCGCCGTCGACGTCGACAACGGCTTCGACCCCTACTATCGGGTCGACCCGGGCAAGAAGAAGAAGGTCACCGAGCTCAAACGCCTGCTCAAGGATGCCGACGAACTCTATCTCGCAACGGATGAGGACCGCGAGGGAGAGGCCATCGCCTGGCATCTGCTCGAGGTGCTCAAACCGAAGATCCCCGTCAAACGCATGGTCTTTCACGAGATCACCCCTGAGGCGATCGAACGCGCTCTGGAGAACACCCGCGACATCGACACCTCGCTCGTCGACGCACAGGAGACCCGTCGGATCCTCGACCGTCTCTACGGCTACGAGGTCTCACCCGTGCTGTGGCGCAAGATCCGAGCCGGCCTGTCGGCCGGACGTGTCCAGTCCGTGGCCACCCGGCTCGTCGTCGAACGCGAACGCGAACGCATGGCCTTCGTGCCCGCCGACTACTGGGACCTCGACATCGACCTCGGGCTGCCCGACGGAACAAACCCGTTCGCCGCGAACCTCACCACCCTCGACGGGGCCCGTGTGGCCTCGGGACGTGACTTCAACGACAAGGGTCAGCTGAAGAACACCTCGGCGACGGTCGTCGACCAGGCCCGGGCGGAAGCTCTGGCCACCGAACTCAACAGCAGTGCGAAGAACGCTCTGACGGTGTCCGCGGTGGAATCGAAGCCGTACTCCCGCCGTCCCGCCGCCCCGTTCACGACCTCGACGCTGCAGCAGGAAGCCGGCCGCAAGCTGCGCATGAGCGCCCGCCAGGCCATGCGCACCGCTCAGTCGCTGTACGAGCACGGCTACATCACCTATATGCGTACCGACTCCTCGTCGCTCTCGGGCCAGGCCATCGCCGCAGCCCGGAAACAGGTGACCGAGCTCTACGGTCCCGAGTTCGTGCCGCAGTCACCGCGTCAGTACGCCAGCAAGCAGAAGTCGGCGCAGGAGGCCCACGAGGCGATCCGTCCCGCCGGTGACTCCTTCCGCACCCCGGCGCAGGTGTCCAAACAGCTCAACGGCGATGAGTTCCGTCTCTACGACCTCATCTGGAAGCGCACCGTGGCCAGCCAGATGGCCGATGCGAAGGGCAAGACCGCGACGATCAAGGTCAGTGCCGCGCTCGCAGACGGCCACGAGGCCGGATTCAGCGCCAGCGGCACCGTCATCACCTTCCGCGGCTTCCTCGCCGCCTACGAAGAGGGGCAGGACGCCTCCCGCTACGACACGAAGTCCGGCGAATCCCGCCTGCCGCAGGTCGAAGAGGGCCAGGCGCTGTCGGTCGTCAAGGCCGAAGCCGACGGACACACGACCGCTCCGCCGCCGCGCTTCACGGAGGCGAGCCTGGTCAAACAGCTCGAGGAGCTCGGCATCGGCCGTCCCTCGACCTATGCGGCGACGATCTCAGTCATCCAGGACCGCGGCTATGTGACCACTCGCGGCAATGCGCTCGTGCCCAGCTGGTTGGCGTTCTCCGTCGTCCGCCTGCTCGAGGAGCACTTCACCGGACTCGTCGACTACGCGTTCACCGCCGACCTCGAATCCGAACTCGACCGGATCGCGATGGGCGAAGAGGACCGCAACGACTGGCTGGCCGGGTTCTACTTCGGCGGCAAGACCCAGGACCGTGAAGGGCTCAAGACGATCGTCGACGACCTCGGCGATATCGACGCCCGTGAGGTCAACACCGTGGCCATCAGCGAGGGTGTGAACCTGCGTGTCGGCCGGTACGGTCCCTACCTCGAGGTCACCTCGGAGAAGGAAGGCGAGGACCCGAAGCGGGTCTCCGTCCCCGATGATCTGGCACCCGATGAGCTGACGGCGGCGAAAGCGGCCGAGCTCATCGAGACTCAGGGCGGCGAAGACCGCGAACTCGGAGTCGACCCGGAGACCGGGCACACCATCGTGGCGAAGAACGGTCGCTTCGGCCCCTATGTCTCCGAGGTGCTTCCCGAGCCGGAGGAGAAGCCCAAGCGCGGAGCGAAGAAACCCAAGCCGCGCACCGGTTCGCTGTTCAAGTCGATGAACCTCGACACCATCGATCTGGACACCGCGCTCAAGCTGCTCAGCCTGCCGCGTGTGGTCGGTCAGGACGAAGAGGGCACGGACATCACCGCGCAGAACGGCCGCTATGGACCGTACCTGAAGAAGGGCACGGACTCTCGGTCGCTGACGGACGAAGAGCAGATCTTCAACATCACCCTCGAAGAGGCGCTGAAGATCTACTCCGAACCCAAGCAGCGCGGTGGCCGTCGTGCCGCGGCTCCGCTGAAAGAACTCGGCGAGGATCCGATCTCGAAGAAGCCGGTCGTCGTCAAGGACGGTCGCTTCGGGCCCTATGTCACCGACGGTGAGTTCAACGCGACTCTGCGCAAAGACGACTCCGTCGAGTCGATGACTCTCGACAGAGCAGCGACTCTGCTGGCCGAGAAGAGGGCGAAGGGCCCGGCGAAGAAGAAGGCACCGGCGAAGAAGTCGACGGCGAAGAAGGCACCTGCCAAGAAGTCGACCGCGGCCAAGACCACGGCGGCGAAGAAGACGACGAGCACGACGAAGAAGACCACGGCCGCCAAATCGACCACGGCGAAGAAGACCACGGCCGCGAAGACGACGAGCACGACGAAGCCGAAGACTCCCTGAGGCTGAGCCTCCATGCCAGATGCCCTCTCGGTCTCCATCAGCCTCAACGACCCGGCCGATGACGACGCGTTCGCGCGATGGCATGCGGTGTACTCGGCGGCACGCCGTCATGATCGCGGTCCTGAGGCTCCGGTGTGGTCCCAGGCAGAGCTGGGGGCCCAGCTGCGAGTGGAGCGGAGCTCGTCGAGGACCGAACTCTATCTTGCACACCGACCGGCCGAGGAACGTCGCCCGATCGGTGCGATCGCGCTGACGGTTCCGCTCCGCGACAACCGCCACCGCGTCGATGTCGAGCTCTACGTCGATCCCGAATCCCGGCGCCGAGGTGTCGGTTCCGCCATGCTTGAATTCGTTCGGACCCGAACACGGGAACTGGGCCGCAGGGTGATCGCCTCGGAGGTCTTCCGACCCTACGAGGGTGCGGGCCGCACCTTCGTGGATGCGGACCGCGCCGCCGAGCCTGCCGATCTCAGCACCGGGGACTCACGGACGGCAGCGCCGGTTCCGGGAATCGCCTTCGCCGAGCACCACACGTTCGCCTTCGCCATCGGAGACCTGCGCAGCGAATGTCCTCTGCCTCTGGAGCCCACGCTCATTCGCGCGATCGCCGAGGAAGCACAACCCTTCCACGAGGACTTCGAGCTTCGCTCCTGGAGCGGAGATGTGCCGGAGGAGTTCGTGGCTCAATGGGCCCAGATGGAAGGGCTCATCGAAACCGAAGCGCCGACGGGGGAGCGCGAGATCGAACCCTCGGCGACCTCGGCCGCCGATATCCGCGAGCAGGAGGCCATCCTCGCGGCCCAAGGGCGCACGAGCTTCGCCGCGATCGCTCTCGACCCCTCTGGTGACATCGCCGCCTACACCCAGCTGGTCCACTCTTCGGCCGAGTCCATGGTCTACCAGTGGGGCACTCTCGTCCGGGCCGAGCACCGGGGCCATCGGCTCGGTGCTGCGGTGAAGGCCGCCGCCGCAGGCGAGTTCGCCCGATCGGAGTTGGCGGCGCGGGCGATCATCACCTACAACGCCGAAGAGAACGAGCACATGCTGGCGATCAACCGGCGGCTGGGCTTCCGCCCTATCGAGCGGCTCGAAGAGATCGAACTCAACCTCGACGCATGAGGTCGGCCTCGGCGAACGCTGTGAGCGCCACTCCATCGAGCCGGTAGGTCTCCCATTCGTCCTGAGCCTTCGCACCCAAAGACTCATAGAACCCGATCGATGGTGTGTTCCACTTGAGCACGCACCACTCGAGCCTGGCCAGCCCCCGCTCCTGACAGATCTGAGCCAGACGCCCCAGCAGCGCCTTCCCGGCACCGATTCCTCGGTGCTCAGGCGAGACATAGAGATCTTCGAGCCAGATCCCGTTCCTGCCCGTCCAGGTGGAGAACGAGTGGAACCAGATGGCGATGCCGATGACCTCCCCGTCGACCTCGGCCACGAGACCGTAGGTGTTCGGGTGACCGTCGGTGGGGAACATCACCGCGGCGAAGTCCGCCTCGGTGGCCTCGACGGCATCCGGTTCCTTCTCGTACACGGCCAGGTCATGGACGAGACGGAGGATGTCGGACAGATCATCCTCTCCGGCCTCACGGATCGTCAGGGACATTCTTCCTCCCGGTGGTGGATGTGGTTCACAGCAGGTGCTTGCCGACATAGTCCGGCAGCGCTGTCAGTTCTTCAGGCGTCGGTGATTCGGGCGTATGCGCATCGGCGTGAGCATAGTACGAAGCGAACGCCTCGGCGACGGCATCGACCGTCACCTCGGGATGGATCTCACTGATCGACCCACCCGTTGTTGGGTCCCAGTCGATGCCGAGGGCGGCTTCGACATCGGTGAGGACGGCACGGATCGGGTCCGGGTCCTCGACGACGACGGAGGAGGAGAACAGCCATGCTCCCGACACCACTCGCTGGGCGGTCCCGATGGCCTTGATCCGTTCGGCGACATTCACGCTGTGCTCACCGGGGCAGTATTCGCCGGGGATCTCGCCGAGGCGGGCGTCGACTCCGATGCCGCGCAGAACCTCGACGTAATCGAGACCGAAACCGGTGAACCGGGCGTTCGTGTTCGTGATGAAGGAATCGCTCGGTTCGATGTGATCGGTGACCAGCGATCCCGGATGATAGGCCGCCGCCCGGCCGCCGAGGCTGCGCAGCACGGGCGTGAAACCGTGGTCACGGGCCGCCTCGATCGCGGTGGTGAAGCCGGGCAGGAAGCGGTCGCGGGCACCGAAGGCCACGGTCGGTTGAGGGCGGTACATCCGCAGCGTTGCCCCGCGACGACCGGCCTTGACCGAGTCGAGGAGGACACGGGCGAAAGCGAGCTCGGCAACGGGCCCCAACCCCTCAGTCGCCACCGTGGTCATGGCCGGAATGTCTGTGTGCACGTGAACAAGAGTAGAGGATCGGTCGACCCCGGCGCGGTTCGGGTTGTCGGAGATCGCATCGGGTTCCAAGAGATATGTCAGTCGAGACCGATAGTCTAGAGCTGTGAGCATGTTGACGACTACAGGACACCGACTGCCCGGAGCACCCGGCCGGCTGGTCACCGAGACCGCCGCCTGGGGAGCACTGATCGTACTTGTCGCGATCAGCTATGTGGTGGCAGGGACCAGCGGACTTCTCGCCACGGTGGGCGGACGCGCCTTCACTGCGATGGGCGAATCCATCAGCGCCGGAGGCTTCGACAATCGGATGGGCACCCTGTCGCTGCTCATCGTCTTCGCGCTCTCATGCGCGGGTCTCTTCATTCCCGCGAAGGTCTTCGCCACCCGGTCACCGGCGGTGCGCAAGACCGCGCTGAGCATCGCCGCCGTCGTCGAGGCCGCCGTGCTCATCGTCCTCAGCTTGGCCCCCAGCGCCTGGCTGACCTGGGTCGCCGCCCTGTTCCTCGGGGCCGTGGTGGGTCTGCTCATGAGCATCAACCCGTTCACGAACGAGAAGCCGTGGCGTCGTGTCGGGATCCCCGCCGCGGTCCTCGTCTTCGTCTCCTGTGCCTTTCAGATCCTCGGTGGATCCACCGCCGGAACCCAAGCGCTCGGATGGACATCGCTGCTCGTCGGCATCGGCATGGCCGCCGGTTTCGTCATCATCTTCCTCACCCCCGAACGCGTCCTGCACGCGGAGACCGCGACCACCGGTTCGTTCCCGGAACTCAAAGCTCGCGTGGTCCGTCCCGCCGAGGCGATCGCCAACCCCTGGGTGTGCATCGGACTCTTCGCCGTGCTCGGCGCCACCTTCATGCTCGCGCAGCCGACGGCGATCAGTCACGGGTACGGGCAGGCCGGTTTCGCACTCATCATCGCCTGCTGCCTCGTCGGCTGGGCGATCGGCTTCGAGATGGGACCGACCTTCGCCCCCGGAATGTCCCGGCCCCGTGTGTCCACCTTCGCCCTGCTCGTCTCCGGTGTGCTGCTGCTGGCGACCGGAGCCATCAACGAGCTCTCCGGCAAGGTCGTGCTCTCTGCAGCGATCGCATTCCTCGTCGGCATCGGCGTGCGCGCCCAACCCTACGATTTCTCTCGCCGCTACGGTGCCGTTGCCGGTGCCGGTCTGGCCCTGGTCATCAACGCCTTCGACCTCGGCGGCACGGTCGAGGTCGGGTCGAGCCCAGACTGGGTGCTCGCGCCCAGTGACGTGGCGTTCCTCGTCTTCGGCATCGCCGCCCTCGTCGCCGGAATCATCGGCCTGTTCATCTTCGACCCGCACAAACTGCAGGGTCTGTCCGTCGACATCGTCCACGGGTTCCGCCCACCGAATCAGGCGGAAGCCTCTGCCGGCGGGCTCGGGAATTCGACTCAGCGCCTCGGCGCCGGTTTCTTCATCGCTGTCGAAGGCGGCGACGGGGCCGGGAAGACCACGCAGATCAAACGGATCTCCCGTGCCCTGGCCGACGACGGCTATCACGTCGAATCCACCCGGGAACCCGGCGGCACCGAGCTGGGCACGAAGATCCGCTCCGTCCTCTTCGACGCTGACCCGCCGAGCCCCCGCACCGAGGCGCTGCTCTTCGCCGCCGACCGCGCCCACCACGTCGCGTCGCTGGTCGACCCCAGCCTGGATGAGGGCGCCATCGTCATCACCGACCGCTACATCGATTCGACGATCGCCTATCAGGCCGCCGGCCGCAGCTTCGACGAGAAGACGATCCAGGCGCTGAGCCGTTGGGCGACCCAGGGACTCGTCCCGCACCTGACGATCGTGCTCGACATCGATCCCGAGAGCGCCGCCGAGCGGATGGGGCAGCGCGGGGAGAGCAACTACCTCGACGAGGAGAACCAGCAGTTCCACCAGCGTGTGCGCCAGACCTACCTGTCCCGGGCACGCAGGGAACCGGACCGCTATGTCGTCCTCGACGCCTCGGTCAGTGCCGATGAGCTCACCGCGCAGATGCTCGCCGCCGTCCGGGCGCGGCTTCCGCAGGCTCTGCTCTCTCGTGATGGCACCAGCACCGAGGCGGTCGCTGCCTCCCCGGAGACCAGCGACGACAACGACGCCACCGACACCGGAGCCGATGACGCCCCCTCCGAGATCGCAGAAGACTCCTCTGCCGGTGACGCCGACCGACATGAGCGCGGACCGCGCTTCGTCCCGGTGGCCGACGACCGGTTCATCCCGAGCGCGATCAGCGACGCGGAAGTGGAGACGTCCGGATCCGTTCCCACCGAACGGGTCGACCTCGGGGCCGACCTGCGCGTCGGCCCGGCCGCCTCGGCGAGCGATCAGAACTTCGCCGCGACCCCGGTGAGGCAATCCGAACCTTCGACATCGGATGACCGAGCGGACGACGCCGACTCGGACGATGCAGGTGCAGACGACGATTCTGATTCCACTGACTTCAGCGAAGATCCAGCCAACGACGAAGACGCAGAGACCCGAGTCGTCAGCCAGGTGACTGCGGAGGACGCTGAAACCCGCGTCGTCAGCCAAGTGACCCCTGAGGACGCTGAAACCCGCGTCGTCGAACAAGCCGATCCCATCGCCGAAGGGGAACCCGACGAGGGAGCCCCCGCTGGCGATGCAGAGACGACGGTGCTGCCGGCACGCAGCGCTCGCGAGATGAGCCGTGAACGTCTGCAGGCCCAGGCCGAGATCGAAAGGCAGGCTCGAGAGCGGCTGCGCAGGCAGCGCGAACGCAACAACCGTCGCTTCAACGACCCGGAGGGATCCTGAAGTGAGCGTCTTCGACGAACTCGTCGGCCAAGACGATGTCATCACCCAGCTCGGCTATGCCTTGGACGACCCGGCCGCGATGACCCATGCGTGGCTGTTCACGGGCCCACCCGGGTCGGGCCGGTCGAACGCCGCCCGGGCGTTCGCCGCCGCACTGATCTCCGGCGGCACCGAGTCGAATGACGTCACCGCCAGGGTGCTGTCGGGCCATCACGAGTCCCTGACGATCATGTCGACTCAGAAATCGGTCATCTCGATCGAAGAGGTGCGTGAGCTCGTGTCCAAGGCTCAGTCCGCTCCGGTGAATTCGAAATGGCGGGTCGTCATCATCGAAGACGCCGACCGGATGATGGAGCGGACGGCGAATGTTCTGCTCAAAGCCATCGAAGAGCCGCCTCCCGGAACCGTCTGGCTGCTGTGCGCGCCGAGCCCGATCGACGTACTCACGACCATCCGCTCGCGGTGCCGACCGGTGCGACTGCGGATTCCGTCTCGAGATGCCGTGGCGCAGCTGCTCATGCAGCGTGATCACGTCGACGAGGATCGCGCGAAGTGGGCGGCCGCCGTGGCGCAGAACCACATCGGCCGGGCGAAGTATCTGGCGCTGAGCGAATCGGCCGACGCCGAACGCCGACAGATCCTCGCGATCCCCGGCAAACTCACCTCGGTGGGGGCGACGATCCGCTTGGCCGGACGCATCGTCGATGCCGCGGCGGAAACGGCGAAGTCGAGGGTCGAGGAGCGCAACGCAGCCGAACGCGCCGAGCTCCTGACGACCCTGGGTATCGAGACGGAGAAGACGATTCCGCCTTCGGCCAGGGCGCAGATCAGGAAGCTCGAAGAAGAGCAGAAGAGACGGTCGGTGCGGGCTCGCAACGATGAGCTCGATCGCATCTTCCTCGAACTGATGAGCCTCTACCGCGACATTCTCATGTATCAGTTGGGGATCCGCGACGGTTGGATCAACGCCGGCGAGGTCGACCTCATCGCCGAGCAGGCGAACCGGGACGGACCGGATACCACCCTGCTGCGCATCGACGCCATCACCGAGGCCCGACAGCGTCTGCAGACGAATATGTCACCGGTGCTCATCGTCGAGGCGGCGTTCGTGCTGCTGTCGAACCCGTGGCTGCAGGAGGACCGCTCGGGAGCGATCTGACGCCTCGCGGTCCCAGAAGCCCCACGCGACAGCCGTCGGCCCGCGTGGGCCGACACTGGGGCGCGGCTGTGCCCTCAGCGTTTGCTGAGGAGTTCTGAGACGAGCGCCGCGGTGAGTTCGATGCGGCGGGGAATCCAGATCTGCAGGGCATGCTCGGTGCGAGCGTGGGAGCCTCCGCCGACGGTGCCGAGACCGTCGAGGGTCGGGGTTCCGACTCCGGCGGTGAAATTGCCATCCGATCCGCCGCCGACGGCAACGGAGCGCAGCGGAGGATGCCCGAGCTTGCCCGCCAGTCGTTGGGCACGGGCGTAGAGGCCCATCGCCATCTCCTCTTCGAGCGGGGCCCGATTGATCCCGCCCTTGAGTTCGATCTTCGCTCCCGCCACGGTGGGGGTGAGCGCGCGCAGGGCGTCATCGATGCGGACCTGTTCACTCGCCGAGGCGGCCCTTGAGTCGATGCCGACGACGGCTTTGGCCGGGACGGTGTTCGTCGTCGAACCGCTCGACATCACCGTCGGGACGACCGAGGTGCCGAGGGACGGTTTGTGCAGCTGGGTGATGTCGATGACCTGGTTGGCCACTTCGATGGTGGCATTGATGCCCTTCTCGGGTTCGACACCGGCGTGAGAGGCCAGACCGGTGACCTCGAGCTGATAGATCGCCACCCCTTTGCGGGCGATCTTCACCGCACCGTCGGCAGCGCCGCTTTCGAAGACGAGCGCGGCTTCGGCTCCGCGGGCTTCGTCCTCGATGATCGGGCGGGAGCCGGGAGAGCCGAGCTCTTCGTCGGCGGTGATGAGGAGGCTGACCCCGTCGAGGGTGCCGAGTTCGGCGCGGACCCGGGCCAGCGCGTAGATGGCGATGAGCAGCCCGCCCTTCATATCATCGGCACCGGGTCCGCGGACGACTCCGTCCTTGACCGAGTACGGGAAGTCCGAAAGCGTGCCGGTGGGCCAGACGGTGTCGTGGTGGCCGACGAGGACAACCTTGCGGGGTCCGGAACCGAAGCGCCAGAGCACATGCGGGTGGGCGTCGGTCTCGATGATCTGCGGGGCGGCACCGAGCATTCCGGTGCCGATGCGGGAGACGAGCTGTGCGCTGCGGGCCAGGGACGAGGGGTCGTTGGAGAACGACTCGCATTCGATGAGGGCTTGGAAGTCACTCATGAAATCGTCGGAGTCGAACTCTGCCACAGGTGTCTCCCATTCCTCTTCCTTCTGCTGTTCCTACCAGGTTAACCGGTTCCGAGGTGAGGTCAGACGCAGGCGGTGGGACCCGGCGCGATCAGGAGGTTCGCCCGGTGTGCTGGAGAGGACCGCGAGAGCGGACCTTCGTTTTGACGCTCGGCAGGAGAGTTGGCTAAAGTTAGTTCGGTTGCCGCCTTAGCTCAGTCGGTAGAGCGATTCACTCGTAATGAATAGGTCACCAGTTCGATTCTGGTAGGCGGCTCGGCAATAGCCCCTCCCACTCCAGTGCAGACACCGAGTGGGAGGGGCTTTCTGCGCTCGGATCCGTGATCGCACGGGTACAGGTGCCCTTGGCAGTCGCCGGGTGCGGATGTGACACTGAGGGCATGGTGGATGCAGATACTCCGGCGGGTGCCTCGACCTCTCGAAGGACGTTCAAGGACGAGCTGTTCGGTCCACCTCGCCACAACAGCGCTGCGAAGTTCTCTGTTGTCGCTTTCGGTCTGGTGCTGGCGGCCAGTCTCGTCGCCCCGTCGCTGTCGTGGGCCGAGGCCATGCCCGGAACATCGCTGACCACGGCAGGACTGATGGTGCTGTGCGGCTTCGCGGAGCTCATCGATGCCCATCATCGTCGACTGGTCGTCGCTCTTCGATTCGCGGGCCTGAGCGCAGCGCTGCTCGGCCTCCTTCTGCAGCTGCTCTGATTTCGCCCCGCCGCCATCGCCTTCTCTTCGACGGTGTCACCCCACTGCCGTCTCTCCACCGTCTGCATGTGTTGCCCGTCACCGGAAACCGGGGCACAATGGGACGTGCGAATGTTACTGAACGATCGATCAGATCTTGTGGTCGGTCTTCCATCCAGACTGTGAGGAACACATGAGCGAAGCGTTCATCTATGACGCGGTGCGAACCCCGCGCGGCAAGAACCGCGGCGGTTCTCTGCACAGCGTCAAACCCATCGATCTCGTGACCGGGCTCATCGACGCACTGCGCGAGCGCAACCCCGATCTCGACGACAAGGCCATCGACGATCTGGTCCTCGGCGTCGTTTCGCCAGTGGGCGAACAGGGCGGGGACATCGCCCGCACCGCGGCACTCGTGGCAGGACTCGACGAGTCCGTCGCCGGTGTCCAGATCAACCGCTTCTGCGCCTCCGGGCTCGAAGCCGTCAACCTCGCCGCACAGAAGGTCGGCAGCGGCTTTGAGAACCTCGTCGTCGCCGGCGGGGTCGAATCGATGTCGCGCGTGCCTCTCGGCTCCGACGGCGGAGCCTGGGCCCAGGATCCGGCGACGAACTACGACACCTACTTCGTCCCGCAGGGCATCGGCGCCGACCTCATCGCCACCACCGAGGGCTTCAGCCGCACCGACGTCGACACCTTCGCCGCCGAATCCCAGGCCCGTGCCGCGAATGCCTGGGAGAACGGGTACTTCGAGAAGTCGATCGTCCCTGTCAAGGACATCAACGGCATCACGCTGCTCGATACCGATGAGCACATGCGCCCGGGATCAACAGTGGAATCGCTGTCCTCCCTAAACCCGGCATTCACCAAGGTCGCCGCCCAGGCGGGATTCGACGAGGTGGCGCTGCAGAAGTACCACTGGGTGGAGGCCATCGACCATGTCCACACCGCAGCGAACTCTTCGGGGATCGTCGACGGCGCCAGCCTCGTCATCGTCGGCGACGGTGAGGTCGGCAAGTCGATGGGTATGAAGCCGCGTGCGCGCGTCGTCGCCACCGCGGTCACCGGTTCTGAACCGACCATCATGCTCACCGGACCGACTCCTGCCACGCAGAAGGCCCTCGACAAGGCCGGACTGACCGTCGATGACATCGACCTGTTCGAGCTCAACGAGGCCTTCGCCGCCGTCGTGCTCAAATGGATGCGGGATCTCGACATCCCCCACGAGAAGGTGAACGTCAACGGCGGAGCCATCGCTATGGGCCACCCGCTCGGAGCCACCGGAGCCATGATTCTGGGCACCATTCTCGACGAACTCGAACGGCGCGACCTCAAGCGCGGACTCGTCACCCTGTGCATCGGTGGCGGTATGGGTATCGCGACGATCATCGAAAGGGTCTGACATGACGAACACCGAATACTCCCACACCACCGACTCCGACGGTATCGTCACGGTCGTCGTCGACGATCCGAACGCCAAGGTCAACACCATGAACGACCACTTCGCGGCCGCCCTCGAGGGCACCGTGAAGTGGCTCGAGGCCAACGTCGATGACATCACGGGCGTGGTCATCACCTCGGCGAAGAAGACCTTCTTCGCGGGAGGCGATCTCAACAAACTGCGCGCGGCAGACCCGGAGAACTCCGCAGCCGAGGCCGCGCGGACCAACCATATGAAGTCACTCCTGCGTCGACTCGAGACCTTGGGCAAGCCCGTCGTGGCCGCCGTCAACGGCGCAGCCCTGGGCGGCGGGCTCGAGCTCGCACTCGCCACTCACCACCGGATCGCGGCGGAGGATGTCTCCAGCCTGCGCGTCGGGTTCCCCGAAGTCTCACTCGGACTGCTTCCCGGAGGCGGCGGCGTCGCCCGGACCGTTCGACTCATCGGTCTTCAGAATGCACTGCAGAAGGCGATTCTGCCCTCGACGAAGTTCAAAGCGGCAGATGCCCTTGAGCTGGGACTCATCGATGAATTGGCACCGGTCGGTGACCTCGTCGACCGCGCCAAAGACTGGATCAAGGCCAACCCCGAAGCGGCTCAGCCCTGGGACGTCAAGGGCTTCAAGATGCCCGGCGGATCGCCGACCTCGCCCTCGCTGGGTGCCATGCTTCCCGCTCTGCCGGCTCTCCTGCGCCGTCAGACCAAGGGAGCGCCGATGCCTGCCCCGCGTGCTGCCATCGCCGCAGCGGTCGAAGGCGCCTATGTCGACATCGACACGGCTCTGGACGTCGAGACCCGCTACTTCGTCCACCTCACCCACACCCCGGTGGCGAAGAACATGATCAAGGCGTTCTTCTTCGACCTCGGCCACATCAACTCCGGCGGCTCGCGGCCTGACGGGTTCGAACCTCGTCCGGTGAAGAAGCTCGGTGTGATCGGTGCCGGAATGATGGGTGCTGCGATCGCCTACAGCGCCGCGAAGTCGGGCATCGAAGTCGTGCTCAAGGACGTCGAGCTCGCCAATGCGGAGAAGGGCAAGGCCTACGCCGCCAAGCGTGAGGAATCCGCCCTGGCCAAGGGCAAGACCACCGAGGCGAAGTCCCAGGCCGTCCTCGACCGGATCACCCCGAGCGCCTCCGCCGAGGACTTCGCCGGCGTCGACTTCGTCATCGAAGCTGTCTTCGAGTCCGTCGACCTCAAGCAGAAGGTCTTCCAGGAGATCCAGGACATCGTCGAACCCGACGCGGTCCTCGGTTCGAACACCTCGACCCTGCCGATCACCGAACTGGCCAAGGGTGTGAACCGGGACAAGGACTTCATCGGAGTCCACTTCTTCTCACCTGCCGACAAGATGCCGCTGGTCGAGATCATCTGCGGAGAGAACACCTCCGACGAGGTCCTCGCCCGCACCTTCGACCTCGTGCAGCAGATCCGGAAGACACCGATCGTCGTCAATGACTCCCGCGGATTCTTCACTTCCCGCGTCATCGGCACGTTCATCGCCGAGGCGGTCGCCGCGGTCGGCGAAGGCGTGGAGCCGGCGACAGTCGAACAGGCAGCGCTGCAGGCCGGATATCCCACCGGTGCCCTGCAGCTGCTCGACGAGCTGACGCTGACGTTGTCGCAGAAGATCAATCAGGAGACCCGAGACGCGGTCGAGGCCGCAGGCGGCACCTGGGTCGCTCACCCCTCCGAGGCGGTCTTCAACTGGATGGTCGAGCAGGGACGCACCGGACGCAAGGACGGTGCCGGCTTCTACGACTACGACGAGGCTGGCAAACGCACCGCGCTGTGGCAGGGGACGCGTGAGAAGTACGACTCCGGGTCGAACGATCAGCCCTTCGCCGACCTGCAGGAGCGCATGCTCTTCGCCGAGGCGATCGAAACGATCAAGTGCCTCGACGAGGGAGTGCTGACCTCGGTGCCGGATGCGAACATCGGTTCCATCTTCGGCATCGGATTCCCCGCCTGGACCGGCGGCGTCCTCCAGTACGTCAACCAGTACGAGGGTGGCCTGGAAGGGTTCGTGGCGCGAGCGAAGGAACTGGCCGCGCAGTACGGCGAGCACTTCACCCCGCCGGCCTCGCTGGTCGAGCGGGCGAAGACCGGGGAGACCTACGAGTAAGTCACGTATCGACTGAGGACATCCCGCCGAGGCGGGGCGGTCCACAGGAATAGCCCGATGGCCTTCCGGTGTTGTCCAGTCACACTGAACATCCAGTGTCACTGACATCAACCGGAAGGCCATTGCTATGCGAGCCGCCGTCTACGACGCCTACACCGAGAACTTCGACGACATCACGGTCCGCGAGATGCCCGAGCCCAAACTCCCACCCGCCTCGGTGCTCATCGAGGTCAGGGCCGCGGGCGTCAACCCGGTCGACTGGAAGCTGGTCGGCGGCCACCTCGACCCGGTCATGCCCACGCAGTTCCCCGTCACTCCGGGCTGGGACGTAGCCGGTGTCGTCGTCGGACTCGGCTTCGACACCCCGGAATTCTCCATCGGAGACGAGGTCGTCGCCTATGCGCGCAAGGACGTGCTGGGCACGGGGACCTTCGCCGAGAAGGTGGCGGTCCCGGTGCGGGCTGTCGCAGCCAAGCCGAAGAGTCTGAGCTGGGAGCAGGCGGGCGGACTGCCGCTGGCCGGCGGCACGGCTCTGCGCACCCTCGAATCCCTCGGCACAATCGAGGGCCGCACCGTGCTCATCCATGGGGCCTCCGGGGGAGTGGGCAGCTTCGCGGTGCAGATCGCACGAGCAGCAGGCGCCCGCGTCATCGGCACAGCATCGGAGGCCAACCACGATTATCTTCGCGGCCTCGGTGCCGAGCCCGTGACCTACGGGGACGGAATGGTCGAACGCGTGCTCGACGCCGCCGGAGGGAAGGTCGACGGGGTCGCTGACTTCGTCGGGGAAGTCCTCGACGAGACCCTGGCTGTGCTCGCTGACGGCGGCAGCCACGCTTCGGTGGCCGATCCCAGCGTCGCCGAACACGGCGGACGGTACATCTGGGTGCGCCCCGACGGAGCCGAGACCGCACGACTGGGCCTCCTCGCCGATGAAGGGAAGCTCTCTGTCGAAGTCGCCAAGACCTACGGCCTCGACGAGGTGGCGCAGGCGTTTAAGGACAGTGCGACCGGGCATGTCCGCGGAAAGCTCGTCATCGTGCCCTGAGCCGTTCTTCGAGCCGCTTCCTCAGCTGTCGGCTCAGCCGACGGTCAATGCCGCGGCCGCGGCGGCACGCAGTTCGACCCCGACCACCTCGGCGCTGGAGCGTCGAGCCTGGTGCGGGGTCGAATTCATCATCCCGAACACCGCATGAACGCGTACCGTCGCCGCCTCGAGTGACCATCCGGGGTGGGCGGCAGTGACGACCTCGGCCCACCGGCTGACATAGGCGCGCTGCAGGCGCCGGACGGTCCGCCGCGAACTCTCCGGCAGGGCCGCAAGGTCGCGGTCCTGAATGAGAATGAGCTCGGGCTCGCTCATCGCGAAGTCGACGTGGAAGTCGATGAGGCGGCGCAGAGTCGCCTCCGCAGGCGTCGCAGCGGGGGAGGCCCCCTCGGTGCCGGTGCCCGACTCGGCGACGATCGCCTCCGCGCCGGACTGCAGGTACTCGGAGATGCCGACGAGCAGTTCCTCGAGCACTGCTTCCTTCGACGAGAAGTGACGGTAGACGGCCGGTGCCGAGATCCCGGCCCCTTTGCCCAGGTCATCAAGGCGCACCCCGTGGAATCCGTGCCTGGCGTAGAGCGTCTTCGCCACTGCGAGCAGCTGCTCGCGCCGCGCCGCCTTCGCCGCCGCTCGTGCCGTCGGCTTGGCCGTGTCGTCGTCGGGCATGCCCGTTCTCCTTCCTCGTCGCTGCTGCGCTGCCGAGCACCGTGATCCGGGCGTTGTCCCGACCGTGCATTGTCACTTTCGCTCGTGAGCAGTATCATAGCAGTCAGTTAATAATCGTTAACTGAAACGAGGATGGAATGAGAGCAGTGGGAACTGCGATCAGTCCGGCAATGGGGCAGGCCAATTCCGACGCCCACGCCGAGCTCATCGCTGAACTCCGGGAGCGCATCGCGGCCACCGCCCGCGGCGGCTCCGAGAAGTCCAGGCAACGCCACATCGACCGCGGCAAACTGCTGCCCCGGGATCGCGTCGAAGCACTGCTCGACCCCGGCACCCCGTTTCTCGAGCTCTCCTCGCTGGCCGCGAACGGCATGTACGACGACGCCAGCCCGGGAGCCGGAATCATCACCGGAATCGGCCGGGTCGCCGGACGCGAATGCGTCATCGTCGCCAATGACGCCACCGTCAAGGGCGGCACCTATTATCCGGTCACGGTGAAGAAGCACCTGCGCGCCCAGGAGATCGCGAAGGAGAACAGCCTCCCGTGCATCTACCTCGTGGACTCCGGAGGGGCCAACCTGCCCAACCAGGATGACGTGTTCCCCGACCGTGAACACTTCGGGCGCATCTTCTTCAACCAGGCCACGCTCTCTGCCGCGGGCATTCCGCAGCTGGCCGCCGTCATGGGCTCCTGCACCGCCGGCGGTGCCTACGTCCCGGCCATGGCCGACGAATCGATCATCGTCTCCGAGCAGGGCACGATCTTCCTCGGCGGCCCGCCCCTGGTCAAGGCCGCCACCGGTGAGGAAGTCACCGCCGAAGAGCTCGGCGGCGGTGCGCTGCACTCCCGGGTCTCCGGCGTCACCGACCACCTGGCGGCCAACGACTCTCACGCCCTGGAGATCATGCGCGACATCGTCTCCACGCTCGGGCCGAAGGGCGCGCCGAACTGGGACGTCGTCGAACCGCGACTGCCCGCGCACGCGCCGGAGGAACTGACATCCGTCGTCCCTGTGGACTCGCGCACCCCCTATGACGTCCACGAAGTCATCGCCCGCCTCGTCGACGGGTCCGAGTTCCACGAGTTCAAGGCCGAATACGGCACGAGCCTCGTCACCGGATTCGCCCACCTCGACGGACACCCGGTGGGCATCGTGGCCAACAACGGCATCCTCTTCGGCGAATCCGCGCAGAAGGGTGCCCACTTCATCGAACTCTGCGACCAGCGCAGCGTGCCGCTGGTGTTCCTGCAGAACATCTCCGGCTTCATGGTCGGCCGCGACTACGAAGCCGGCGGCATCGCCAAACACGGAGCGAAGATGGTCAACGCCGTCGCCACCGCCCGGGTGCCGAAATTCACCGTCGTCATCGGCGGCTCCTTCGGTGCCGGCAACTACTCGATGTGCGGCCGCGCCTACTCCCCGCGCTTCCTGTGGATGTGGCCCAATGCCCGCATCTCCGTGATGGGCGGCGAACAGGCCGCCAGCGTGCTCTCCACGGTCAAGCGCGACCAGCTCGAAGGCCGCGGAGAGACGTGGAGCGCCGAGGACGAAGACTCATTCAAACAGCCCATCCGCGACCAGTACGAAGCCCAAGGCAACCCGTACTACTCGACGGCACGCCTGTGGGACGACGGCATCATCGAACCCGGCGACACCCGCCAGGTGCTGGCACTGGCCCTCGAACTCGCCCGCTTCGGACCGATGGAACGCCCGCTCAATGCCAGCGGCTACGGCGTCTTCAGAATGTGAGCCCCTCCATGTTCAATACAGTTCTCATCGCCAATCGCGGAGAGATCGCCCTGCGCGTCATCCGCACCTGCCGCCGGCTGGGCATCCGCACCGTCGCCGTCTACTCCGACGCCGATGCCCAGGCCGCGCACGTCAAGGCCGCCGACCTCGCCGTGCACCTCGGTCCGGCCGCCGCTGCCGAGTCGTACCTGCGCATCGACAAGGTCATCGCCGCCGCCGAGGCGACCGGTGCGCAAGCCATCCACCCCGGCTACGGGTTCCTGTCGGAGAACGCCGAGTTCTCCGCCGCCTGCGAGAAAGCCGGAATCGTCTTCCTCGGACCCGGGGCAGATGCCATCCGGACCATGGGCGACAAGATCACCGCGAAGCAGGCCGTGTCCTCCCGCGGAGTACCCCTCGTACCCGGCACGAAGGACGCCGCCATGAGCGACGAGTCGCTCATCGCCGCATCCGCCGACATCGGCTTCCCCGTGCTCATCAAACCCTCCGCCGGTGGTGGAGGCAAAGGCATGCACGCGGTGTTCGACGCGGACAAGCTGCCCGAGGCGCTCAAGACTGCCCGCCGCGAGGCCGCGAGCTCCTTCGGCGACGACACCCTGTTCCTCGAACGTCTCGTCGCCACCCCGCGCCACATCGAAGTCCAGATCATGGCCGATGCGCACGGCAACGTCATCCACCTCGGCGAACGTGAATGTTCGCTGCAGCGCCGCCACCAGAAGGTCATCGAGGAGGCTCCGTCGGCGCTGCTCGACGAGGCCACCCGAGCCCGGATCGGCCAGGCGGCCTGTGAGACCGCGAAGTCCGTGGGCTACGTCGGGGCCGGAACCGTCGAGTTCATCGTCGGCGCCGACCGCCCCGACGAGTTCTTCTTCATGGAGATGAACACCCGTCTCCAGGTCGAGCACCCGGTCACCGAGGAGGTCACCGGGATCGATCTCGTCGAACTCCAGCTGCGCATCGGCGCCGGTGAAGAGCTGCCTCTGGTCCAAGACGACATCACGATGACGGGGCATTCGATCGAGGCCCGCATCTACGCCGAGGATCCCTCGCGCGGCTTCCTGCCCACCGGCGGGCGCGCCCTCGACGTCGTCTTCCCCGAAGGCGAAGGCATTCGCGTCGATGCCGGTCTCGAAGCCGGGCAGACCATCGCCTCGGACTACGATCCGATGATCGCCAAGCTCATCGTCCACGCACCCGACCGGGCAGCCGCGCTCGCTCGCCTCGACGCCGCGCTCGCCGCCTCGGCGGTGCCCGGCATCGTGACGAACATCGACTTCCTGCGCACGCTCATCACCATCGACGCAGTGATCTCGGGTGATCTCGACACCTCACTCATCGACAACCTCGACGAGAGCCAGCTGGCCCACGTGCCGAGCGAGATCGACAGACAGGTCGCCGCCGCGGCAGTCATCGAGACTCTAGGCCGCGCAGGGACCGCGATCACCGGTGCGGTCACGGCCCGGGATCTGGCAGGCGCAGCAGTCGGCGGAACCGCCTCGGCGTGGGGGAGACCGGCGGCCTTCCGGACGTCTCGTCCCGAATTCCGCCCCACCGTGCGTCTCGACTTCGCCGAGGCCGGCGAGATGACTGTCGACGACGGCGACGAGGTCGAATACGGCCCGGCACCGGCCGCCGCCATGGCACCCGGGGTCGAGGTGAGTGCACGGGCAGGCTCCGTGACCATCGACGACACGGGGCTGTGGCATCTGAGCATCGACGGCATCCAGTACACCGCCCGCATCTTCTCTGATGCCGGCAGCCGCAGCATCTGGGTCAGCAGCGACCGCGGCGTCCATGCCTTCAGCCGTCCGCGGGCCGATACCTCGCTGACGCCCGGACTCGACGGTGCGGAAGTGCTCGCCCCGATGCCCGGATCCGTCGTCGACATCAAAGTCGCCACCGGCGACCACGTCGAACAGGGCGACCCGATCGTCGTCGTCGAAGCGATGAAGATGGAGCACGTGCTCACCGCGCCCGCCGCCGGCATCGTCACCGTCACCGCCGTCGCAGGCATCCAGGTCGGACTCGACGAGGTGCTCGCCACCGTCGTCGACGAATCCGCCGCCGAGGGATCCGCGGCGACACCGTCCACCGACACCACATCAGAGAACTGAACCGATAACCACGCCGCAAGCGGGGAGGAAACCATGGAAACCTTTGTTCCGGGCATGTTGCCCGAAGAATACGAAGACCTGCGCCAGGGTGTTGCGAAATTCACCGACGAAGAGGTCGCACCCGTCTCAGCCGAACTCGATGCCAAACACGAGTTCCCCTACGCACTCGTTGCGAAGATGGGGCAGATGGGCCTGTTCGGTCTGCCCTTCGACGAGGAATACGGCGGCATGGGCGGAGACTACTTCGCCCTGTGCCTGGCCATCGAGGAGATCGCCCGAGTCAACCAGTCTCTGGCCATCACCCTTGAGGCCGGCGTCTCGCTCGGTGCGATGCCGATCTACCGCTTCGGCACCGAGGAGCAGAAGAAGGAGTGGCTGCCCAAGCTCACCGACGCCTCCGGACTGGCCGCCTTCGGTCTGACCGAGCCCGAGGCCGGATCCGATGCCGGGGGCACGAAGACGAAGGCCACGCTGGAGAACGGCACGTGGACGATCAACGGCAGCAAGTGCTTCATCACGAACTCCGGCACCGACATCACCCGGCTGGTCACCGCCACGGCAGTGACCGGGACCCGAACCTCGAAGTCAGGCCGTGAGGTCCCCGAGATCTCGACGATCATGGTCCCCACCGGGACACCGGGCTTCACCGCCGAACCTGCCTATGACAAGGTCGGCTGGAACTCTTCGGACACGCACCCCCTGACCTTCGACGATGTGCAGGTGCCCGAAGCCAACCTGCTCGGCGAACGCGGACGCGGATATGCGAACTTCCTGCGCATCCTCGACGAGGGCCGCATCGCCGTGGGCGCACTGTCCGTCGGTGCTGCTCAGGGCTGCGTGGACGAATCCGTGAAGTACGCGAAGGAACGCCAGGCCTTCGGCAAGCCGATCGCCGACTTCCAGGGCATCTCCTTCAAGATCGCCCGCATGGAAGCCCGCGTCGTCGCCGCCCGCTCGGCCTACTACCTCGCAGCCTCCCGGATGCTCGCCGGACTGCCGTTCAAGAAGGAAGCGGCCATCGCGAAGATGATCGCCGGTGAGGCCGCCATGGACAACGCCCGCGACGCCACCCAGATCCACGGCGGCTACGGGTTCATGAACGAATACCTCGTCGCCCGCCACTACCGCGACTCGAAGATCCTCGAAATCGGCGAAGGCACGACCGAGGTCCAGCTCATGCTCATCGCCCGCGAACTCGGAATCTGAACCGGATCGGTCCCTGAACCGGTTCGCGCCGGTCGCGTTCGCGCTCAAGCGCTCCTTCGGGGACCGACCCGCACCCCGCCCGCCGAGGCGGTCGTGCACATCCGTACGGACGTGGACGACCGCCTCGGCGGGCGATTCGATCGGGGTGATCGATTCGGCCGAGCCGGGCAGGCGATAGTCTGGGGCGACAGGACATCGAGGTGACCGGGCGACCGATTGTGGAGGTGAACGCGGATGGACCTCAGCGTGGTGGCTACGGTGGCGACGACGACCTGGATCGTCATCGAATACATCGTCAAGATCATCGCAATCGGCGTCGTGCCGGAGAACCGGCGACCGTCGTCCTCCTCGGCGTGGCTGCTGCTCATCCTGTTCGTGCCGATCGTCGGCATCCCCGCGTTCATCATGCTGGGCAGCCCCTCCATCAACCGCCGGAGGGCGGAGATCCAGGCCGAAGCGAACGAACTCATGCACGAAGGCGCCGACGACCTGCCCGATGTGCCGCCCTCGCTGGTCGCCGCCCCGGAATTCGTCTCCATCGCCCAGCTGGGGCGGGCACTGACCGCGCTTCCGATGGTCACCGGTGACAGCCACGGGGTGATCTCGGACTACGAGGAATCCATCGCCCGGATGTCGCAGCTCGTCGACGAAGCGCGCGACTACGTCCACGTCGAGATCTACATCATGGCCTGGGACTCGACGACCGACGTGTTCTTCCGCGCACTCGAACGAGCCTCGGCACGTGGGGTCGAAGTGCGCGTCCTCTTCGATCACATCGGGTCTCGGAAATACCCGGGATTCCACCGGCTGGGCAAGCGACTGACCGCCGCCGGCATCGAATGGCATCTCATGCTGCCGTTCATCCCGTGGCGGGGCAAGGCCCGGCGGATCGACCTGCGCAACCACCGCAAACTCCTCGTCGTCGACGGGGCGAAGGCGATGATGGGTTCGCAGAACATGATCGACTCGACGTACCTGAATAAGAAGAACGTGCGCATCGGTCGTCATTGGCACGACACCATGGTCGAACTCTCCGGCCCCATCGTCGCCGGGATCGAGGCTGTGTTCTCCACCGACTGGTACAGCGAATCAGGAGAGGCGCTGGGGGTCCGACCCTACGCTCGCGACGGCAACGAACCCGAAGTGGGCGGGGCGACGAGCGCGATGCAGCTCATTCCCTCGGGGCCCGGCTTCACCACCGAACCGAACCTCAAAGTCTTCACCTCGATGATGTACCTCGCGCAGAAGCGCCTGGCCATCGTCAGTCCCTACTTCGTGCCCGACGAATCGCTGCTCGCCGCGGTCGGCACAGCGGCTCGGCGCGGCGTCGAGGTCGAACTCTATGTCAGCGAGCAGGCCGACCAGTACATGGTCGACCGTGCTCAGTCCTCGTACTACCGGTCGCTGCTCGAAGCGGGAGTGCGGATCTTCATGTTCCCGAAACCGGCGGTGCTGCACACGAAGTGCTTCGTCGTCGACGACACCTATGCGGTGATGGGCTCATCGAACATGGATATGCGCTCCTTCGGCCTCAACTACGAGATCAGCCTGCTCACGACCGGTGGTGACCTCGTCGACGACATCGTCGAGGTCGTCGCCGGCTACCAGGAGGTCAGCCGAGAGCTGACACTCGAGGAGTGGGAGAAGCGGCCGTTGAGACGCCGCTACATGGAGTCGGCGATGCGTCTGACCTCCGCCCTGCAGTGAGCCTCCGCGATGTAGTGATCCTGCACCCTGCTGTTAGCCTCCGCGATGTAGTGATCCTGCACCCTGCTGTTAGCCTCCGCAATGTAGTGAGCGCGGCACCGTAGCCGGTGCTGAAACTGGCGCGCCGGCACGTCCTGGCGCGGACTTGTGGTCACTATCGGACACTTTCGCCGAAACATAGGTCACTATCGGATACGTTTCGCGCTTGAAAGTATCCGATAGTGACCTATGTTTTTGGGGGCATCGCGTCCTGGGCCAGCGAACCAGCGGGGCCAGCGAGTCTCAGGCGGAGCCGGTGACGTCCGGGCCGAGCTCGCTGCGCGCCTCCAGTGGGACGTCGAGGAGCTCGTGGACTCCGTCGACGATCTCGTTGGGGCGGAACGGGAAGGCGCGGACATCCTCGACGGTGGAGATTCCCGACAGTACGAGCACGGTGTGCATGCCGGCTTCCATGCCGGCGATGATGTCGGTGTCCATGCGGTCTCCGATCATTGCAGTGCTCATCGAATGCGCGCCGATCTTGTTCAGGGCTGAACGGAACATCATCGGATTCGGCTTGCCCACCACGTAGGGATCGCGGTTCGTCGCCTTCGTGATGAGAGCGGCGATGGCGCCGGTGGCCGGAAGGACACCCTCGGGGCTGGGGCCGGTGGCGTCCGGGTTCGTGACGATGAAGCGGGAACCGGCATCGATGAGGCGGATCGCCTTCGTGATCGCTTCGAACGAGTACGAATGCGTTTCGCCGACGACGACGAAGTCCGGGTCGTGTTCGGTCATGACGAACCCAGCTTCGTGGATAGCCGTCGTCAGCCCCGCCTCGCCGACGACATAGGCGGTGCCGTGATCGACCTGATTGGACAGGAAGTCCGCGGTGGCCATGGCCGAGGTCCAGATGTTCGCCTCGGGGACGTCGAGTCCGTTCGAACGCAGCCGGGCCGAGAGGTCTCGGGCGGTGTAGATCGAATTGTTCGTCAGCACCAGGTAGGGGATGTCAGCCTGCCGCCATTGGGCGAGCAGTTCAGCGGCCCCGGGCAGGGGGTTGTTCTCTTTGACCAGGACGCCGTCCATATCGGTCAGCCAGCATTCGATCGAATCGCGATCCATGTCTCTCCTCGAACTCAGGGGTGGGCCGAAACGGCACACTCCCAGCCTAGTCGGAATCGATGCCCCTGCCGGAAACGAATGCCGGGACGGATCCGGTCGGCCGAGACGGGGGGCGATCACGTGAACACTGACCGTGCAGAACCCTTGACACCTGCATTGAGGACTGTATTGTAGGCGGTACTTAATTAAGTAGGTGCTTCAATGACTTTGGATCTCGTTTTCGGGGCTCTGGCCGACCCCACGCGCAGAGCGATCATCGATCGACTCCGTGATGGGGATTTGAGTTCGGGAGAGCTGGCGGATCCGCTGCCGATCAGCCGGTCCGCAGTCTCCCAGCACCTCAAGGTGCTCGAGAGTGCCGGCCTGATCACGAGGTCGAAGAGCGCCCAGAGACGAATCGTGTCGCTGAACGTCGATAGGCTGTCCGCTGCAACCGGCTGGCTGCAGGCCGCTCACGACGAATGGCAGCAGCGATTCGACAATCTCGACCAGGTTCTGGCCGCCGACCAGCAGGCTGAGACGTCCTGAACCCGTGCAGTCCTATACGGAAGATGATCGACTCAAGGAGGAGCATCATGAACACGAATGACACCACCGCCGACACGAACCCGACCGAGACCGAGGAGCCCGGCTTCACCATCGTCCGCGATTTCTCCGCACCCCGCGCACAGGTCTGGCGGGCCTGGACCACCCCGGACGTCATGGCCCGCTGGTTCCACCCGGAGACCCTCGTCACCCCACGCGACTCGGTGAGCGTCGACCTCCGCGAAGGCGGCCTCTACGCGTACACGATGGTCATCGAGGAGACCGGTCAGGAGTTCCCGGTCGCCGGCAGATATCTGCGCGTCGAGCAGCCCCGGCGGTTGGACTTCACCTGGGGTAGTCCCGAGGAGATCGACGCATCGCCGCGGGTGAGCATCGAATTCGACGAGATCGACGAGGCCACCACCCGCATGACATTCTCCGTGACCGGCATCCCGAACGATTCCGGTTCCGAAGCGAGCGCCTACGACGGATGGAACTCTGCATTCAGAGTCCTCGATGCAGAGCTCGGCTCCTGAGCCGAGACCGGAAACAGCCTGCCTCGGCCCGCCGGGAATGAGGCAGCAGCGCTCATCCGCCCAACAGTCCGCAGCGTCCGCACGAAACATCACAACGACCGTGGATCGCCTCAGACATCGTCGAGGTGGTCCACGGCCGCCAGTGTGCGCAGAGTGCGGTTGCCGAACACGTCATCCTCGACCAGCTCGGTGATGCACCCCGGTGAGGCCGCGAAGGCTGCCCGTCCCATCGCCTCGAGCGGCAGCTGCAGCCAGCGGCCGACGACGAAGGTGTGCGAGAACCCATGAGTGACCACCACCTGGTGGTCACGCGGGCGCGTCAGAATCCGGTCCATCGCCGCATAGACGCGGGCACCCGCCTCACGCCGGGTCTCCGCGCCTTCGATGCCTTCGAAATGATCGAGGCGCAGATCGTGGCCGCAGGGCCCGGCCGGCACGGGAGGGAAGACAACCGTCGACATGGTGCTCGGACTCCGGGTGGGTGGCGACGTAGAGCGTGCGCACAATGGCCATGATGGGTGTGAGCCTACCGAAACCCGGCCCTGACTCGCAGCGGGCCGGAGACAGACGATAAGCTCAAATCACGACGAGTGAGGAGTGACACATGAGTGAGAAGGTCATCGAACAACGAGGTCTGTGGCTGGACGAGATGGAAGTCGGAGCGACCTACAAGCATGCGCCGGGGCGCACCATCACCGAGGCGGACAACACCTGGTTCACCGCCGTGACCATGAATACGCAGGCCCTCCACCTCGACGCGGCCTTCGCCGAGACCGAGCCCTTCGGCCAGCGCCTCGTCAATTCGATGTTCACCCTGGCCACCCTCATCGGCCTGTCCGTGACCCAGCTGACCCAGGGCACGATCGTCGGCAACCTCGGCTTCTCCGAGGTCAGCTTCCCGGCACCCCTGTTCCACGGTGACACGCTCTACGCGGAGACGACGATCCTCGACAAGCGCAACTCGAAGTCCCGTCCCGGGCAGGGCATCGTCACCCTCGAACACCGCGGCTACAACCAGGACGGCACCCTTGTGGCCAAAGCCGTGCGTCAGACCATGATGTTCGACTCGAGCCACGCGAAGGACGCGGGACACGCGACCGCAGACGACCAGACCGAATCAGGAAAGTGAGCACTCCCATGGCCCTCGAGTTCAAACCCGCCTGGCTCTTCTGCCCCGGCGACCGCCCCGACCGGTACACGAAGGCCGCCGAACGCTCCGACATCGTCATCCTCGACCTCGAAGATGCGGTCAACGACGGGGACAAAGCCGCTGCACGTGAGGCGATCATCGACTTCCCGCTCGACCCCACGCGTACGGTCGTGCGCATCAATGCCAGGGATTCGGACCACCTCGGCGAGGATCTCAAGATGCTCGCGCAGACCGAGTACACGGCCGTGATGCTGCCGAAGTCCGAACGGGGCACCGACCTGACGATCCTCGCCGACTACCAGGTCATCGCGCTCATCGAAACCGCGCTCGGGGCCGTCAACGTCGCCGAGATCGCTGCGGCCCCGAACACCTTCGCGCTCATGTGGGGCTCTGAGGACCTCATCGCCGATCTCGGCGGAGGATCCTCGCGCACCGCCGACGGCGCCTACCGTGACGTGGCCAAGCACGTGCGCAGCCAGACCCTGCTGGCTGCGCGTGCTCACGGCAAGTACGCCCTCGACTCGATCTGGGCCGACATCCCCAACCTCGAGGGGCTGGCGGACGAGGCCGAGGACGCCGTGCAGTCCGGGTTCTCCGGCAAGGTCTCCATCCACCCCAACCACGTGCCCGTCGTCCGGGACGCCTTCCGTCCCAGCGAGGAACAGCTGACCTGGGCGAAGTCCGTCCTCGAACTCGCCACCACGGAGAAGGGCGCGTTCGCGTTCGAAGGCAAGATGATCGACGCTCCGCTGCTCAAGCACGCCGAACTCATCGTCGCCCGCGCGGACTGATCCACGGAGGGACACGGAAGATGCACGAAGCCGATGCGATCATCGCCGACCAGATCCGCACCGTCCTCGCCGCCGCCGAGGCAGGCGGCGGGATCGCGGACATCGTCGAGGCCGGCGACCCGGCGCTGCGCGCTGAAACCCGTCCCTTCGACGGACAGGTCGACGACGCGGAGCTGGCCAAGCTCGCCGAGGTGATGCGGGCGACCATGCTCTCAGCCCCCGGCGTCGGCCTCGCCGCCCCGCAGGTGGGCATCGGCCTGTCGATGTTCGTCGCCGAGGATCCGGGAGCTCGGGACCCGGAGGTCGCCGCGGCACGCCAGCGCGAGCCGATGCCCCTGCGCGTGGTCCTCAACGCCGAGTACGAGCGGGCCACTGGTGAGGACGTCGCCTTCTACGAAGGCTGCCTGTCGATCCCCGGATACCAAGCCGTCGTCGCTCGCCCGCGTGAGGTCGAACTGCGCGGCACCGCTGTGGACGGCGAGCCCATCGCCGAGGTGGTGACCGGCTGGTCCGCCCGCATCGTCGCCCACGAGACCGACCACCTGTCCGGAATCCTGTTCCTCGACAAGGCCGAAATGCGGTCGTTGGCGACGAACGACTCTGTGGCGAAATTCTGGAATCAGCCCTCGACGCAGAAGGCCGCCGCCGAACTCGGCTTCGCCCTGCCCAGCGGCATGGTGATGTGAGGACGGTTCCCACCAATAACACAGGTGAACATGCTGGGATGAGGGCATGCGTCTTCCCGACATCCCCCAGCGTCATCACCGAATCGTCCGCACTGCCGCCACGCTGGCGGCAGCGTCCCTCGCGCTGGTCCGCAGGCGTGACGTCTCGGCCGAGAACCAGCGGTGCCTGCGGTTGGGCACCGCATTGGCAACCGGCGGTCTGACTTGGCTCACCGGAACCACCGCGTTCCTCGGCAAGGTCGGCGGATCGAGCGGCATCGATGAATTCCTCGAATCCTTCACAGGCCGGGGCACCGGGCCGGTGAGCTACTCCTATGAAGTCGACGCAGAGGGCCGCACCGGAGGGCGTGAGGGCGGTGTCGACCCCGAAGCGTGGTGGGATGAGCGCGCGGACCTGAAGTCACCGAGATTTCTCAATGCAGCCACCGCAGTGGCGGCCGGGGCAGCCGGCTGGGCATTGTGGCCTTTGACGGAGAACATCGCCGCGGCCGTCGACAAGCGGCTGCCGAAGGGCGTGGGCCGTGGGCTCAACGCCGTGGCCAGCGGCGGGCTCGTGGCACTGACCGGTGCGGTCATCGACACGGTCGGATCCTGGGCCGACGACGGCGAGGAGACGAACTGGGCCCCGGTCGAAATCGAGCTGCCCGCTCATATCCGCGAATCGGTCGAGCTCCTGCTGTCCCAGCCGCACCCGAATTCCCCTTCCACCGCCGAGGCGGTCCGCAAGCAGTTCGACTCCGCGCAGTTCTTCGTGTGGGTGACTTACCCGGACTCTCTCCATTCGGGGGACGAGCCGGTCCGCCTCGACTCCCAGCAGCTTGCGCAGGTGCTTGAAGGAGAAGACATCGTCTCGATCGAAGTTCGTCCCCGCACGGTGAGTCCTTCAATCGTGCCGGCCATGCAGACCTACCCGATCACCGGTCTCACCTGTGTCGCCGACCATGCCGATGACAGTGCGGACCGGGCAGCCGGTGGTGAGGCGAAGGGCAGCATGGAACTCAGCATCGAAATCGTCGACGGGCGCCTCAACCGATTGGACCTGGGCGAACCGATTGCGGACACCGACGCAGACATGCTCACCGCCGCGGCCCTGCGCGACTCCGTGCCGGGCACTCTCCACCCCGAGGAGACCGGCGACGAGGACGAAGCCGCCTACTGGTCGAGTCTCGAGATCACGGACGAGGTCTTCGACGAACAGGTGCACACGCTGGAGTCCTGGCCGCGACCGGAGGAACTGAGCATCCGCGTCGACGGGCAATGAGCCGGAGGGCCCCGTCATTTTCGAGAAGACGGCCATTTTCGAGCAGACGGCCGGCCCCGACGATGACCCGATCGAGAGTCGAAGGCAGGCGGAGTCTGCCGGGAATAACTCGCGTGTGTCATCGTTATACGAGTTATGAGCGATCTTCGTACCCTCACCCTCGGCGCCGGCTGCTTCTGGTGCCTCGACGCCGTCTACCAACGGACCACCGGCGTGAGAGAAGTGATCTCCGGATACACGGGCGGTCATACCGACGATCCCCGCTACCGTGAGGTCTGCAGCGGCACCACCGGTCACGCCGAAGCACTCCAGGTGACCTTCGACGCCGATATCGTTCCCGAAGAGGTCATCCTCGGGCTCTTCTTCACCGGACACGACCCGACGAGCCTCAACCGGCAGGGCTACGACGTCGGCACCCAATACCGTTCGGCGATGTTCTATCGAGATGAGGCCGAGAAGCAGCATTTCGCGCAGGCCATCGAATCCGCGCAGGCGCTCTTCGACGACCCGATTGTCACGACCCTCGAACCGCTCGGTACGTTCTACCCCGCCGAGGCGGTCCACCAGGACTTCTACACCGCGAACTCCGACAACGGCTACTGCCGTGTCATCATCGATCCGAAGCTCCACCGAGCCCGCACCGCCTTCGCCGAATGGGTGAGCTGATGGGCGGGCACAAGAAGGGCAAACACAAAGACAAGAAGCACAAGAAGTCCAAAGGCTCCACCGGCAAGGACACGGACCGTGCCTACGATGACGGTGCCTGTCAGGTGACGAAGGAACGCGTCCGCGCGCATTTCCTCGACGGCAACACCGGACCGTGGGCGAAGAACCTCGCCGCCGAGGAGGCGAAGAACGCCCAGCCCGCCGGGGCGGCCGCTGCTGCCGGGAACGGCAGCAGCGAATCCGGGCTGCCGACCCGGCGCGGGCCTGACTACTCCGTGCCGTCATCGATCGACCTCGTCGCCGACCCCGTCCTCCACGCCCTGTCGACGCGTCGTTCCATCTCCAAGGTCGATCCGGAGACCCCGAACGACGCCGACCTGCTCGAACTCATCCGCTCGATCTCCTCGGTCGCCGACCACAAGGGACTGCGCCCCTGGCGATTCCTCATCATCCGCGGAGACGACCGGCACCGCCTCGGTGAAGCCCTCGACGAAGCCGGGGGAGTCAGACGCAAACCCGGCGAGGTCAACCAGAAGCCCCTGCGGGCCGAGCTGCTGCTCGCGCTCGTGGCCTCACCGACGAAGCATGAGAAGGTTCCCGAATGGGAGCAGCACGCCACCGCCGCCGGAGCCGGTCATCTGCTCGAACTCGCCCTGTGGCAGGCCGGCTGGGGAGTGATGTGGCGCTCGGGCACCCTGGCCAACAGCGAACCGGTCCGCCGGCTCCACCGGCTCAAGGATTCCGAACTGCTCATGGGGTGGTTCTACATCGGTGCCGTTCCCGAACGGTACCGACAGCGCCTGGCCACGAGCACCCGACCGCTGCCGTCGCCCGAACAGTTCCTCGATACCCTGTGACAGGCCACGACGACCGGGACCACAGCGCCGTATCACCGGGAGCCGACACCGACTCAACGGCCCCCGCCCTCGAGGACGAGGCACGCCGGCTGCCCAAGGAGATCTACGTCCTCGTGGCCGCGGCATTCATCGTGGCACTCGGCTATGGCATCATCGCCCCGGTGCTGCCGCAGTTCGCAGCGAGCTTCGACTTCGGCGTCACCGCCGCTACGATCGTCGTCTCCTCCTTCGCATTCTTCCGGTTCGTCTTCTCACCGTCGTCGGGCCGCCTCGTCGACGCCTTCGGCGAACGCCGGATCTACATCACCGGACTCCTCATCGTCGCTGCCTCCACCGCGGCCGTGGCCTTTGCGCAGAACTACTGGCAGCTGCTGGTCTTCCGCGGCCTCGGCGGCATCGGGTCGACGATGTTCAGCGTCTCCGCGATGGCGCTCATCGTCCGTCTCGCACCGATCGATGCGCGCGCGAAAGCCTCATCGACCTACGCCACCGCTTTCCTCGTCGGCAACATCGCCGGCCCCGTCCTCGGCGGGGCCATGGCCGGTTGGGGCATGCGCGTGCCGTTCATCATCTACGCCGTCGGTCTGCTGCTGGCCGCGATCGTCGTGCGCGTCTTCCTCGCCTCGACCGCGGCGTTCGGATCCTCGACGAAATCCGGGCGTGCCCGCCTGGAGGCGACGAAGAATGAGAAGCAGCAGGAAGTCATGACCTTCCGCCAGGCGTGGAGCGACTCGGCCTACCGTTCGGCTCTCATCTCTGCCTTCGTCCAAGGCTGGTCGGCGATGGGCATCCGCGTGGCCATCTACCCGCTGTTCGCGATCCAAGCCCTCAAGGCCGACACTGCCGTAGCCGGACTGGCCCTGACCATGTTCGCCATCGGCAACGCCTCAGCTGTGACCGTCGTCGGACGCTTCGCGGACACGCTCGGCCGCAAACCCTTCATCCAATGGGGACTCTTCGTCCTCGGCGTGACCACTGCGGCGTTGGCGTTCACCGACGCGATCTGGGTCTTCTTCGTCTTCTCCGTCATCGCCGGAGTCGGCTCCGGACTGGCCAACCCCGCCCAGCAGGCGACCGTGGCCGATGTCATCGGCCGCGAACGCAAGGGCGGTCGAGTGCTCGCGCGATACCAGATGGCTCTCGACGGCGGTGCGATCATCGGGCCCATCATCGCCGGTGCGATCGTCGACCGCTTCGACTACTCGTGGGCGTTCCTGCTCACCGGCCTCCTCGGCGTCATCGCTGCGGGGCTGTGGTTCTTCGGTCGTGAGACTCGTCCGCGGCAGGTGAGGGAGACGAAGAAAGAGTCCTGAGGAGTCAGGTTTTCCTCATGTGCCGCCCAGCGGACATTCACTAGGATGGTGGAGTCGACGTGCTGCGTCGTCGCCCTGCCTACGACCAGAAAGTCCCCTCTGTGAGTTTCCTGACCCGGCTGAGCTTGAAGAACCGGGCGCTCATCGCGCTCATCTCCGTCGTTGCCGTGATCTTCGGCGTCATCGGAGCCGGTGCGCTCAAGCAAGAGCTCTTCCCATCCCTCGACAATCCCCAGGCGACGGTCACCGCCTCCTATGAAGGCGCCACCCCCGAGGCCGTCGAATCCGAAGTCACCGACCCGTTGGAAGGTGCGCTGACCGCCCTGCCCGAGGTCGAAGACATGACTTCGACCTCTTCTGCCGGCAGTGCGCAGATCACGGTGAGCACGAAGTACGGCGACGACTCCGACGATGTCGTCAGAGCCCTGCAGCGCGCCGTGTCCCAGGTGCAGCCGAGCCTGCCCGACGGGGTCGAACCCAATGTCATGATGATGGGCACCGACGATATCCCGGTGCTCGCCCTGTCGGTGACCTCCGACGCCGATGAGGACCATCTGGCGGCGAACCTCGAAGACATCGTCGAACCGGAACTGAAGAAGATCGACGGAGTCTCCCAGGTCCAGATCGCCGGGGCGAAGACCAAACAGGTCGAGATCAGCATCCGTCGTGACGATCTCGAGGATGAAGGGGCGAACCTCGACGAGGTGGCCGGAATCCTCCAGTCCAACGGTGTGCCCACCTCGGCGGGTGAACTCAAGGGCGCCGACGGTGCGGCCCCTGTCGAGGTCGGCACCCGGATCCGGTCGATCGATGCGATCAAGGATCTCGTCATCTCCGGCAAGGATGGCCCGATCAAGGTCTCCGACGTCGCGGATGTCGAACTCGTCGACGAACCGGTCGAGTCGATCTCCCGGACCAACGGCCAGCCTTCGCTGTCGGTGTCGGTGATGAAGGAGTCCGACGCGAACACCGTCGATGTCTCGCACGCGGTGGCCGACAAACTGCCCGAGCTCGAGAAGATGATGGGCGAGAACACGAAGTTCGTCTCCGCCTTCGACCAGGCACCCTTCATCGAACAGTCCATCGACGACCTGCTCCACGAGGGCGGACTCGGCCTGATCTTCGCCGTCCTCGTCATCCTCGTCTTCCTGCTCTCGGTGCGGGCGACGATCATCACCGCAATCTCGATCCCGCTGTCGCTGCTCATCGCGCTCGTCGGCCTGTGGATGGGCGGGGAGACGCTGAATATGCTCACCCTCGGCGCGCTGACGATCTCCGTCGGCCGCGTCGTCGATGACTCCATCGTCGTCATCGAAGCGATCAGACGACGGCACGCCTCCGGCGGTGACAAGTTCTCGAACATCCTCGCCGCAGTCTCCGAAGTCGCCGGCGCGATCACCGCCTCGACTCTGACGACGGTCGCCGTGTTCCTGCCGCTGGCGTTCGTCACCGGGCAGACCGGTGAGATGTTCCGTCCCTTCGCGCTGACCGCCACGATCGCTCTCCTGTCGTCGCTGTTCGTCGCTTTGACGATCGTTCCGGTGCTTGCCTATTGGTTCCTGCGCCAACGCGAGTCGAAGGTCAAGCTCACCCGGGCGGAGAAGGCGGAGATCCGCCGCAGCCGCAAGTCGATGCTCGCGCAGTGGCGGACGGAGAAGAAGGCCGCGAAGAAGGCGGAGAAGAACCGCGACATCGTCGCTGCCGGCGCCGACGCCGAAGACACCGCAGCCGTCGACGAGGCCGCAGGGGCACGCGCCGCTGGACCTGTCGGTGTGAGCGCCGACGGCCCGCGCTACGGCGAATCCGAGGACGGCACACAGGAAGTCGACGAGCTCGCCGGAATGCATTCGCCGGTGACACGTCTGCAGAAGACCTACATGCCGGCCATCGCGTTCTCGACGAAGCACCCGCTGGTGATGATCCTCATCGCCGTGCTCGTGCTCGCCGGCACCGGTGCGATGATCCCGCAGCTGAAGACCGAACTGTTCGGCGACACCGGTCAGGACTCCCTGCAGGTCTCGCAGGCCTTCGATCCGGGCACCGACCTCGACGAAGCGTCGAAACAGGCGGAGAAGGTCGAAGACGTCCTCGCCGACAACTCCGATGTCGACAACTACCAGCTGTCGCTGGGCGGGACGACATTCGGGTTCACCGATGACTCCTCGCTGACGGGCACCTATATCGTCAACACGAAATCCGGTGTCTCTGCGGAGTCGATCTCCACCGACCTGCAGAAGGACTTCGACGGTCTCAAGGACGTCGGTGAGGTCGAGGTGCTCAGCCAGAGTTCGACACCCGGGGCGCAGACGATCGACATCACGCTCTCGGCCACGGACGCCAAGGAGCTCGAGGCCGCGACGAAGAAGGTCACTGACCAGCTCGAGGGAGTCTCCAGCGCGCAGTCGGTGACCAGCGACATCGAGTCGGTTCAGCCCGTCATCGAGGTCAAAGTCGATCATAAGAAGGCCGCAGAAGAGAACCTCACCGAGGCGGCCATCGGCCAGTATGTGCAGCGTGCCATGCACGGTCAGCAGGTGGGCGAAGTCGTCATCGACGATGTCTCCCACTCGGTGCTGCTCTTCGACCGCAATGCCGATACGGTGAAGAAGCTGCGCGATCTGAAGATCCCCGGCAAGCCGAAGGAAGCGGCCCCCGCTCCCGGCGGGGCAGGGGCAGCCGGCGGTGCAGACGATGCCGGCGCAGCCGGTGATGCTGGAGCGGCCGGAGGCGCCGGAGACGCCGGAGCGGCTGGAGGTGCCGGAGACGCCGGTGCTGCCGGAGACGCTGGCGGTGCGGGCGGTGCCGGTGCGGCCGGCGGCGACCCGAACGCGGGTGCTCCCGCGGTGACCGGGGAACCGCGGTTCATCAAGCTCGACGATGTTGCGGAAGTCAAGGAGATCAAGACCGCTCCAACGATCCGTCACACGGATGCGCAGCGTTCGACGACCGTGTCTGTGACCCCGGAGGGTGATGACCTCGGTGCCGTGTCGACAGAGGTGCAGTCCGCTCTCGACGATGTCGACCTGCCCGAATCGGTCAGCGTCGACACCGGCGGTGCGACTCAGGAGCAGAACGACGCGTTCGCTCAGCTGGGCCTGGCGATGCTCGCTGCGATCCTCATCGTCTTCGTCATCATGGTCGCCACGTTCAAGTCGCTGCTGCAGCCGCTGATCCTCCTCGTCTCGATCCCGTTCGCGGCCACCGGTTCGGTTGCGCTTTCGCTCATCACCGACACCCCACTGGGGCTGACATCGATGATCGGTCTGCTCATGCTCATCGGCATCGTGGTCACGAACGCGATCGTGCTCATCGACCTCATCAACCACTTCCGTCTGCGTGGAGTGGATCTGCGCACGGCGGTCGTCCACGGTGCGAGGCTGCGTTTCCGTCCGATCCTCATGACCGCAGCCGCGACGATCTTCGCGCTGCTGCCCATGGCACTGGGTCTGACCGGTGGGGGAGTGTTCATCTCGAAGCCGTTGGCGATCGTCGTCATCGGCGGCCTGGTCAGCTCGACGCTGCTCACGCTCATCCTCGTGCCCGTGCTCTACCTCCTGCTCGAGGGAGTCAAGGAACGGCGTGCGGAGAAGCGGTACGTGAAGAACATGGCCCGCGGCGAGGTCCTCGACTCGGCCGAGGCACGTGCGGAAGCGCCCGATCGGGATTCGACTCGGCTGGAGGACGAGCCGCGGCCGACCGATTCCGGTGCAGCCGCCTCGGTGACGGATGAACCCACACCGGCAGCAGACGAAGGCGGAGCCGGAGCAGCAGAGTCCGACTCGGACGAACCCGGCACCGGTGAGCCCGGCTCGGACCAACCCGGCACCGGTGAGCCCGGCTCGGATGAACCCAGAACGGGCCGTCCCGAGGCAGCCGGACGCGGCAGCGCGGATTCGGACTTCACACTGCGCAGCCACAACCCGCGCCACGACGACGGAGGCAGCGAACCCAAGCACTGAGCCGACCCGGCTACAGTGGGGTGCATGATGACCGAGCTCGAACGGCAGGAGAGAAAGCGCCTGTGGTTCGAGCTCGGTGTCGTTGCGGCCCTGTCCCTGGGCCAATCGGCCGTCTACGCGGTCGTGCGGCTGGCCGATATCCTCACCCGAGGACCCATCGGCGAAGCCCAAGCCAAACTCAACACCTCGCAGTCCCAGCGGCCCGGCTTCGACCTCATCTACCAGATGTTCGACATCGGATTCAGCCTCGTTCCCGTCCTCCTCGCTCTCTACCTGCTCACCCGCGATGCCGGACATCGGAGCCTGAGCGGCCGCCTCGGCGTCGACGGGCACCGACTCCGAGACCTCGGGCACGGCAGCCTCATCTTCGTCATCATCGGCATCGGCACCCTCGGGATGTACGCGACCGGGAGGGCACTCGGGATCACTGCCGAGCTCCAACCGTCCAACCTCGGCGATCATTGGTGGACGATTCCGGTTCTCATCCTCGCCGCGGCGAAGAACGGCATCCTCGAAGAGGTCCTCATCTTCGGATTCGGCGCCGACCGTCTGCGGCGGCTGGGATATGGGCCGTGGACGATCATCATCTCTCTGGCGATCTTCCGGGCCAGCTACCATCTCTATCAGGGGATCGGGCCGTTCCTCGGCAACATCGCCATGGGCATCATCTTCGGCTGGTACTTCCTGCGCCGCGGTCGACTGATGCCGCTGGTGTGGGCGCACTTCATCATCGACGCGGTCGGTTTCCTGGCCCCGGGAGTGCTCACACTCATCGATTTCGGCTGAGGCCCGAACATGCACTCGTCCACACGGATTCATCCTCAGTTCACCGACGGGTCGTCACAGGGCTTCCTGCCGATGGAAGTCTCGATCGGGTGAGCCTTTCCGGGTCGTGCCGTCATCCGGTGCGGGCCGCGGAAGGGGAGAGACAATCCGATACGAGGAGAGAACCGATGAGAACCCTGCTGCCGATGGCCAACCACGTGCGCGGCAAGCGCAGCCCCGTCACCTGCGCTCTCAAGTGCGACAACGCGTGTCTCAAGGCCACCTGCAACACATCGGCGAACGGTTACTTCCGCGATATCGTCAATGCGAAGCTCAGCCGTCGCGCGGTCCTCGGCGCCTCCGCCGCCGGTGCCCTGGCGATCGCTGTGACCACTGCGCCCAGCCCGACCGCGCGCAGCGCCGCGGCCGCGACCGCCGGCAGCCTCGCCTTCACTGCCATCGACCCCGTCCAGCATGAAGTCGACGAATTCATCGTCCCCGACGGTTACACCTGGCACCCGATCGTGCGCTGGGGCGACCCACTGTTCCCCGACGCCCCCAAGTTCGATCCCGAGAACCAGACCCCGGAGGCCCAGCGTCGCCAATTCGGCTACAACAACGACTATCTGTCCATCCAGGTCGACGACAGCGATTCGAACCGGGCACTGCTGTTCTCCAACCAGGAGTACACGAACGACGCCATCATGTACCCCGACGACATGGATGGGGACGACCAACGAGCGATCAGCCGCGAAGCACACGGACTGACCGTGGCCGAACTCACCCGCAAGGACGAGAAGTCGACGTGGACGGTCGACGTCAATGGCAAGAAGAACCGCCGGTTCCTCATCGACACCGAATACGAGTTCACCGGTCCCGCCGCCGGAACCGATCTGCTGCGGACGAAGGACTACCCGAACGGCGACAAGGTCCAGGGCACCGTCGGCAACTGCTCTGGTGGGCTCACCCCGTGGGGCACCGTGGTCTCCGGTGAGGAGAACTTCAACTCGTACTTCAGAACACCGGGCACCTCGGCGGAGGACAAACGCTACGGCCTGAGCAGCGACGAATCGGCGAATGGCTGGGAAGCCGATCTCGACCGATTCGACACGAACAACGCCGGCTACGCCAACGAAGCGAACCGGTTCGGCTGGATCGTCGAGGTCGACCCGTGGGACCCGACCTCCACTCCGCACAAACACACGAACATGGGCCGGTTCAAACATGAAGGCGCGAACATCACGATCTCCGACTCGGGGCACGCCGTGGCCTATATGGGAGACGACGAGAAGTTCGACTACCTGTACAAGTTCGTGTCGAAGGGCACCTATGTCGAAGGCGACCGCGAACACAACAAGACCCTGCTGACCGCAGGCGACCTCTACGTCGCGAAGTTCACCGGCAACTCGCCGAAGTCCGAGATCGACGGGAGCGGCGAAGTGCCCGCCGACGGCGAATTCGATGGCAGCGGACAGTGGCTGCCGCTGCTCAAGGACGGCCAGTCCCAGGTCTCGGGATTCTCCGTCGAAGAGGTCCTCGTCCATACACGCCTCGCCGCCGATAAGGTCGGTCCGACGAAGATGGACCGGTGCGAAGACGTCGAACCAAACCCGGTCAACGGTCGCATCTACGTCGCCTGCACGAACAACTCCGATCGCGGCACCGACGGAAAGGCGGCCGCCGACGAAGCGAACCCGCGGACCGAGAACCGCGACGGTCACATCGTCGAAATCACGGAACGCTCAGGCGACCATACGGGCACCCAGTTCGACTGGACGCTGCTCATCGTCTGCGGTGACCCGAAACAGGGAGACGCCACCTACTTCTCCGGATTCCCCGAAGATCAGGTCTCACCGATCTCATGTCCGGACAACGTCGCCTTCGACACGGCCGGGAACCTGTGGATCTCCACCGACGGCGCTCCCGACGGCATCGGGTACTGCGATGGTCTGTTCAAGGTCACGATCGACGGCAGCCAGCGCGGACGGGTCGAACAGTTCCTCTCCGTTCCACGCGAGGCAGAGGTCTGCGGGCCGCTCGTGCACGACGATTACGATTCGGCGTTCGTCGCCGTCCAACACCCGGGCGAAGACGGGTCCTGGTCAGACCAGCATTCGCGCTTCCCCGACTATGTGGATGAGACCGATGTCGAAAAGGGGGTGGCTGCGCTGCCGCGACCGACCGTTGTCCAGGTGATCAAGGGAGACGGCGGCTCGGCGCCGGACCCGACGGATCCGCCGAAGGACCAGGACGCCGAGGCCGATGGTTCAGATGCCGGTGGTGCCGATGCCGGTGAGAACGGCAGCGCCGACGGCACCGGATCGGATGAGAACGCCGATGCGAAAGGTGACACGACCGGAAGCGGCGCTGACAGCTCGGGGTCGACGGCTGGATCCCAGGACGGAGCGAAGGACGCCGCAGCCGCGGGAGCGGCCTCGAGCGGAGGCAGTGACGCAGGCTCCTCCGCCGGCAGCGCAGGCTCCGGATCGAGCAGCTCAGGCGGCGGTTCGGGATCCGGCGGCGAGCTGCCGTGGACCGGTTCGGACAGCACGCTGCCTCTGCTCGGCGGGGGTGCCGGGCTGCTCGCCGTCGGCGGAGCCATGGCCACGGCCGCTCATATGCGTCGGAAGAATGCATCACCCGCGGACGGCACCGGGGAGTCGGTCGAGGAGACCCACGCCGAGTGACCCCAGTTCGGCCGCCACTTGGCTGAAAGATGCAGAAGGGCAGCGCGGGAGAAACCGCTGACGTCGAGTTCAGGACGGCCTGTGATGGAATCCAGTACCGGATTCAGCACAGACCGTCCTGAACTCCGTCGCATCACCGGTCTTCGGCCATAGTCGGCCGGCGCCGCGGCGTGGGGCCGGCGTCGCGGCCGGCACCGACGCCTCGAGGTCGGCCATCTCAGATGGTGACGGACCCGTTCTTCGTCTCGAAGCTCACCGACATAATGCCCGGCGTCCCGTGGGGTGCGGACCAGTCGATGTGGATCTCCGGGATCGGCTTCGCGTCCTGAGTACCCAGCCAATCACGCAGTCGATCACGGTCGCCCGCGATCTGCAGCGTGTCGATGGCGACAGCGGGATTCGTCTTATAGGTCGACGGATGCTGTGAGGAATCGGCAGACCACTTGATGAAGAACGGCAGCTGGGGGTCGGCGATGAGCCCCTTGATGCCGATCTGCAGCCACTTGAGTTCCAAACCGGACTCCGGTGTGCGGTTGCCGTCGACGGCTTTGCGCTCGAGGCGGGTTTCGACCGCGGCGAGATCTTCGACCGAGACGCACCAGCCCATCCAGCCGCCGCCGAGCTCGGAGCGAGCTCGCACTGCCTGACCGAAAGGGGTTGAGAGAGCGGCCGGGTGCTCCAAGGCTTCTACGACTTCGAGATAGTGGCCGTTCGCGAGGGGGAAGATGAGATTTCTGGTGCCGAATCGAGGATGCACACCGCCGTCGTAGGGAACCACACCGAGCTTCTCCGAGATCCGCTCGGCCGTCGCACGGTAGCCATCAGGTTCACTGGCGTATGACACATGATCGAGTTTCATGACTCGACGATGGCATAACCTGGCTCACACTGCCCCTTAGGGTGACCTAAGAAATCGTGAGCATCGTCACTCGTCGGTGCCGGTCAGCAGGTCACCCGCCCACATGACACGACCGCCCGGATGACATCATCCGGGCGGTCAGGTGCGTTTGAGGGGGGAGCGGCTCAGTGGCCCTCCGCCTTGAAGCGCTCGATGGAGGCGTTGACCTCGGCCTCGGCGGCTTCCCGGCCGGCCCAGCTCGAACCCTTGACGTACTTTCCGGGCTCGAGGTCCTTGTAGCGGTTGAAGAAGTGCTCGATCGAGTCGAGCATGAACTTGTCCACATCCGAGATGTCCGTGTAGGACTCCCAGCGGGGGTCACCGGCGGGCACGGCGAGGACCTTGTCGTCGCCTCCGGCCTCGTCCTCCATCTGGAACATGCCGATGGGGCGGACGTCGATGAGCACACCGGGGAACAGCGGTTCGGGCAGCAGCACGAGAACGTCGAGGGGGTCACCGTCGTTGCCGAGCGTGTCCTCGATGAAGCCGTAATCGGCGGGGTACTGCATCGAGGTGTAGAGATAGCGGTCGAGCTTGACACGACCGGTCTCATGGTCGACTTCGTACTTGATGCGGGATCCGCGCGGGATCTCGATTGTGGCCAACAGTTCCATAGTGCTCCTTCACGTTAGGGGTGCATCACTAGAATAGATGGTACAAGTCCCCGTCACCGTCCACCGACGGCGGCCTTCTCGGCCGTCGAGGAATGAGAAGCGCGTTTGAACGACATCCCCGATGAGCCGAAGACTGCGGACTCGACGGACTCCGATTCCCCGCGCTCCGATGCCGTGAAGCGTCGACGCCGCAGGGGAAGAGGCGGGGCGATCACTGCCGGGGTCCTCGTCCTGGCACTCGGTGCCTACGCGGCCGTCGACGCCTTCGACCTCGTCCCCGGGCTGCCCGGCGTGCTGACCACGGAGCCGCCGATCTCCGTCCAAGCTGTGCCGAATCCCCAAGCGCAGGCAAAGGAAGTGCCCGCCCCCGCCTCGGCGGTGGCAGACTCCGCCTCCGTGCCGACGAAGGTTGAGAAGAAGATCGCGCCCATCCTCAAGGATTCGAAGGTCAAGGGCTTCGGCCTCGAAGTCCGGGACGGACTCTCCGACGAGGTCCTCTATGCGAAGAACGAAACGAAACCGCGCACTCCCGCCTCGGTGACGAAGGTGCTCACCGCGGCAGCGGCGCTGAAATCCATCGGCGGTCAGGCGCGGTTGGCGACGACGGCGGACTTCGACGCCGATGCCAACACCCTGACCCTGACCGGAGGAGGGGACGTGCTCCTGGGAGCCGGGGACTCCGATCCCGGTTCGGTCAACGGGCACGGTGGGCTGCGGACCTTGGCCGAGGACACTGCGCAGGCCCTCAAAGACGACGACATCACCGAGGTGGCGCTCGCGCTGGACACGAGTAGGTACACCGGTGAGGACTTCGACTCCGGATGGGACCGCGCTGACATCGCCAAGGGTGTGATCACCCCGATCCAACCGCTCATGGTCGACACCGCCTACATCGGACCGAAGGACCGGGAATGGCGAGCCCGCAGCGAGCACCCGGCCGCCGACGCGCTGAAGGTCTTCGCGAAGGAACTGAAGAAAGCCGGGATCACCACGACCGCAGCAGACGACGACGCAGAAGCGAAGAGCAGCGCCGACAGTGATGCTGGTTCGCAGGAGTCCGAGGACGGTGCTGGCGCGAACGGGAAGGAGCTCGCACGGGTCGAGTCGGCGACGATCTCCGAGATCGTCGAATACGCGCTCGTCCACAGTGACAACGTGGTCGCCGAGGTGCTCGGCAACGAGGTTGCCATCGCCCAGGGCGAGGACGGCAGTCTCGAGGCCGGACCGCAGGCCGTGCTCAAAACCCTCGGCGATTCGGTCGACCTCGGCCGCACCCGCCTCGTGGACACTTCGGGCCTGTCCTATGACAACCGGATCGCCCCGCACGACCTCACGACGATCCTCCAAGCCTCCGTCGTCGCCGATGACTCCCTGGCCGGCCTCATCAGCTACTTTCCGGTCGGCGGTCTCACCGGCACCCTGCACGACCGGTTTGTGGACGAGAAGAACGCCTCCGGCAGTGTGCATGCGAAGACCGGGACACTGTCGACCGTGACCTCCCTGGCCGGTGGGGTCCTCGATGCCGAAGGCCGCTACCTCGTGTTCTCCATCCAAATCGACGACGTGGACAAGGACAAGATCTTGGAAGCCAGAAAGACCGTGGACGACATCGTCACCGCACTCGCGAATTGCGGCTGCCGATGATCGTCGATGAGAAGTTCGCCGCCCGCACCGCACGTGAGCTCGTCTCCGCGGCGAAGGTCCCCGATGCCCGCGTCCTCGACGAGCTCGTGGCCGGGATGAAGGACAATGCGCTGACCGCGCAGGACCTCGTGCTCGATTCGTTCCTGCTCGAACCCGCCCACGCCGATGACGTGCGGGCGCGCCTGGCGGCCGGGTCCGTGCTCGTGCTCGACCAGGTCGGCTGGGTCAAGGCCAATGCGCAATCCCTCAACGGGATGGTCGACGAGGCGGCCCTGCCCGCCCCCGTGACACCGGCCACCGCGAAGGGGGCCGCGGTCGAGGTCGCCGGTGTCCTGTCTCTGCTCTCGACGCGCGTGCTCGGCCAGTTCGACCCTTTCGCCGTCGAAGCCGGACGGCTGATGTTCGTCGCTCCGGCGGTGCTCATCGCCGAGGAGGCGATGGGCGTGGACGAGCGCGACTTCCGGATGTGGGTGGCGCTGCACGAAGCGACCCACCAGGTGCAGTTCGCCACCGCGCCCTGGCTGCGCGACCACATGCGCTCCCTGCTCTCCGGGGCGGTGTCGACCAGGGTGAAGATGCCCGGAGTCGGTGGAATCGTCGAGCTCTTCGCCACGCTCGGGCGGATCGTCAAGGGCGAAGCCAGCCTCGTCGATCTCATCCGCGATGAAGAGATGCGCGCGGCACTCGATGAGGCGACGGCGATCCTGTCCCTGCTCGAAGGCCATGCCGATGTCGTCATGGACGAGGTCGGTGCCGGGGTGATCCCGAGCGTGCGGAAGCTGCGCCGGAAGTTCGAAGCCCGCCGGGACGCCGGGCAGGGCGGACTGCTCACGAACCTGCTGGGGATGGATCTCAAACTCGCCCAGTACCGCGACGGGGCGAAGTTCGTCCGAGCCGTCCGCAGCGAGGTCGGACAGAAGGGATTCTCCCGCATCTTCGCAGCACCCGAGAATCTGCCGCGCACCGCTGAGATCCACGAACCGCAGCTCTGGCTCGAGAGGATCCATGGCTGAGCACTCTGAGCGCTCCTCGCCGAGGCGGCCCACCCTCGACCCGGCCAGCGGCGCCGTCCGCAACGCGGTGCGATCCGCTCTCGCAGCGGCCTCCGAATCGCGGAGGCCGCCGTCGGTTGGGAGCGCAACTGAGCCCCGGGCGCCCGGGATCATCGTCGCTGTCTCCGGGGGCGCAGACTCGATGGCGCTGCTGCATGCCTGTGCCTTCCTCCACCGGCGAGGCGAAGTGCGTGCCCGCGTCCTCACCGTCGACCACGGACTCCAGAGCGGTTCAGCCGAAGTGGCCCGTCACGTCGTCGACACCGCCGAATCCTGGGGCGTTCCCGCCGACCTGGTCCGTGTCGAGATCACCGCGGGGGAGGAGGGACTCGAAGCCGCGGCACGAACTGCCCGCTACGCCGCGCTCGAGACCGCACGGACAGCGGCAGGTGCCGACTGGATTCTCACCGCCCACACCCGCAGCGACCAGGCCGAGACCGTCCTCCTCGGACTCATGCGCGGTTCGGGCACCCGGTCGCTGGCGGGGATGAGCCCGCAGACGGGTCGGCTGCTGCGTCCCCTGCTCGGCCTCGACCGGGAGCAGACGGAAGCCTCCTGCCGGGCGCAGGACATCGAGGTCTGGAACGACCCGATGAACGTCGACACCGCGTTCACCCGGGTGCGGGCGCGACAGCTGCTCGCCGGCCTCGAAACCGAGCTCGGCCAACCCATCACGGCGAACCTCGCCCGCACCGCCGACCTGTGCCGTGCAGACGCCGACTGCCTCGACGCCCAGGCCGAGGAAATCAGCGCCGAGATCGGCGTCGATGCGCAGCTGCCGCTGGCCGACCTCACCGAGTGTGCGGATGCGATCCTGCACCGGGTGCTGCGGAACTGGCTGCTTCGCTGCGGAGTTCCTGCCCAGAACCTCGGCGCCGTGCGGGTGGCAGAGCTCGGCGCGCTCGTCCGCGGCAGCGGCCGCGGTCGACTCTCCCTGCCGGGAGACAACGAGGTCCTCGTCGAGCCGGGCAGAGCGGTGTTCCAGGCTGCCGCGAAGGCACGGTGAGACGGTCTGCGCCGTAATGGGCACGAGAGCTACGATGTCCCAGGTCAGCACCCTTCCCGACAGAAAGGTTCCTTGTGTTCCGAGTGTTTCGACGGCGAAGCTCCCTGCTCTGCGCTGGATCAGCGCTGGCTCTGGCTCTGGGGAATTCGCTTGGTTCCGTACCCGCAGCGGCTGCGGAGGCGCAGCCACCGCAGAAGCCCACCGACGAGATCACAGTGCTGCAGCTGAATATCTGGCATCAGGGGACTCAGATCTCCGATGGGATCGCGACCATCGCCGACATCGTCGAAGAGACCGAAGCGGACATCGTCATGCTCTCCGAGGCCGGCCCCGCAGCTGACTCGATCAGGCGTGAACTGAACAGGCGCGGCCACGACACCTCCAGCAGATCCTCCACGGACGCAGGAATCATCTCCCGGTTCCCCATCACCGAGTCGTCGGTGGCTGAGGGTTTCGCCCGAGCCGTCCTCGACGTCGGCGATCAGGAGCTCGCGGTGTATTCCGGTCACCTCGAGTACCGGTACTACGCGAACTACCTGCCTCGCGGATACGGGGGAGGGACTCCGCCCCCGCTGCCGACGAGCGAATACGGCTGGGACGAGATTCCAACCGGACCCATCACCGATCTCGACCTGATCACGAAGATCAACCGCGAATCGGGCCGCAGCGAAGCCGTGGCCCGAACGGTCGCAGCCGCCGAGGATGACCGCAGCCAGGACCGCTCAGTGCTCATCGGAGGTGACTTCAACGAACCCTCGCATCTCGATTGGACCGAACGGGCCAAGGACGAGCACGACCACAACGGCGTCGTCATGCCGTGGGATTCGACGCTGGAGCTGGAGAAGGGCGGATACGTCGACGCCTATCGAGACGTCCATCCCGATGAGATCACCCATCCCGGAGTGACCTGGCCTGCCGGCAACACCGACTTCCCCACATCCGAGCTGAGCTGGACTCCGAAAGCGGACGAACGCGATCGCATCGACTTCGTCTTCCATTCCGGCGATGACGACCTTCAGGCCACCTCTGCTCAACTCGTGGGACCGCGCACCTCGGTCGTGCGCGATGAGTTCGTCGAGGAGGAGTCGCAGGACGAATTCTTCACGCCCGAGGCCGACTGGCCCACCGACCACAAGGGCAACCTCATCACGTACAGCCTTGGGGGCGAAGACGAAGAGCCGACGCCCGGCGATGACGGGGACTCGACGGCAGAGGGTGCCGACGCCGACACCGGTTCGGACGGCGGCTCCGACCGCGGTGACGAGGTCGACGCCGATGCTGCCGCAGAAGCGGACTCCGCCTCGGCCTCGGATGCGAACAGCTCGAGCAGCACCGGTGGTGGCTCTGAGGCGTCCGACGCGGGGGCGTCATCGGAGGCTTCGGCGAAGGCCGTCGACACCGCGAGCTCTGCCGACAACTCGTCCGATGACACCTCGTCCGGCGGCACCGCGGGCTCGGATGATTCGGAGGCTTCTCGCCCGGTGGGAGACCTTCCGCGGACCGGAGGCGGCATTGTCGGTCTCGGAGTCGGTGCGGTGCTCATCGGTCTGGGCGCCGTCGCAGTCGCGATCGCCAGGCGTCCCGGCAGGATCTGATCCTCTCACCGCCCTTCGCCCGCGCGGCAGGTCGTGTTGCCGACCCGCCGCGCGGGCGAGTGGCCCTGGTCTGAAAGGATGAGCCCATGACGTCTTCGACCGAGCTCGGGTTCCGCCGCTCGCGGGGCCTGGACATCCTGGCCCTGGCCTGCCTCGTCCTCATCGCCGCCTCTCTCAGACCCGCGGCTTCGTCACTCGGCCCGGTGCTCTCCGAGGTCAAAGACGGCTTCTCACTCGCCGAATGGCAGACCGGCCTGCTCACCGCACTGCCGGGACTCGTGTTCGCGATCTGCGGCATCATCGCCGTGCCCCTGCTCAAACGCCTCGGCCTGTTCTCGGCTCTGGCCATGAGCGCGGCATTCATCGTCGTCGGCATCGGCCTGCGCGCCCTCGTCACCGAATGGGTGGCCTTCGCTCTGCTCACCGTCCTCGCTCTGGCCGGTATGTCGATCGGCAACGTCATCCTGCCCGTCTACGTCAAGTCCCGCTTCCCACACCGACCCACCCTCGGCTCCACGACATTCACCGTCTCCCTCGGCCTCGGTTCGATGCTGCCGTCGCTGTTCACCGCGCCCTTGGCCGAGAGTTTCGGCGGGTGGCGTGTCGGCCTCGGGTTCTGGCTCGTGCTGCCGCTGTCGGCCCTCATCACCTGGACGGTGCTGCGAACACTGAAGTCCGTGCCCATCCTCTCCGGCCAGGTCGCAGACCCCGGTGACGAACGGGAGGGACGGCCGCCTCGGCGATCGGTGCTCTCCTCACCGAAAGCTCGGTACATGGCGATGTTCTTCGGACTCCAATCGGCCAACGCCTACGTCCAATTCGGGTGGGTGCCGCAGATCTACCGCGACGCCGGGCTCGACCCCTTCCTCGCCGGAATCATGCTCACCATCGTGACCTTCGGCGGTCTGCCCGGAGGGTTCCTCGCCCCGCAGATCATCGTTCGGAACATCGCCCCACGCGCCTTCCTCGTCTCATTCGGTGTCAGCGCCGTCATCGGATACATGGGCCTGCTGCTCATTCCGGCCACCACACCATGGGTCTGGGCGGTCCTGCTCGGCTACGGCGGCTTCGCGTTCCCCGCCGCCCTGGCCCTCATCACCTCCCGCACCCGAGACGTGTCCGTCACCGCTTCGACCTCGGCATTCGTGCAGTCCTCGGGCTATGTGCTCGCGGCCATCGGCCCCCTGGCCGTCGGCGGGCTGCTCGGCTGGAGCGGGGGCTGGCAGGTGCCGCTGTGGTTCATGGTCATCATCTCCGCGCTCATGGCGATCACCGGCTGGCTCTCGGCCGGTCCCGGCAACGTCGACGAAGAGTTGGCTCCGGACACCCGGCACAGTGGCACCGGTGAGGCCAAGTGACCCATAATGGAATCTCCAGGACCCCATCTGAGGAGAATCGACACTCGTGGACATCAACGATCTCGGCAATGACATCGAAAAGGTACTCGTCTCGGAAGAGCAGATAGCCGCACGACTCGTTGAACTGGCAGCCGCCATCGATGAAGACTACAAAGACAAAGACATCCTCCTCGTCGGCGTCCTCAAGGGTGCTGTCATGGTCATGGCCGACCTCGCCCGCGCCCTGCACTCACCGGTGACGATGGACTGGATGGCCGTGTCCTCCTACGGATCGGGCACCAAGTCCTCCGGCGTCGTGCGCATCCTCAAGGACCTCGACACCGACCTCACCGACCGTCACGTCCTCATCGTCGAAGACATCATCGACTCCGGACTGACCCTGTCCTGGCTGGTCCAGAACCTGCGCACCCGCGGAGCCTCCACCGTCGAGATCTGCACAATGCTGCGCAAGCCCGAAGCTCTCAAGGTCGACATCGACGTGAAGTACGTCGGTTTCGACGTGCCCAACGAATTCGTCATCGGCTACGGACTCGACTATGCGGAGAAGTACCGCAATGTGCCCTTCGTCGCGACCCTGGCTCAGCACGTCTACAGCTGAGGCGGAACACCGCTGCAGCTGAGGTGGAATGCTGCCGCGAATTTACGCTTGCGGCGAACCTCACCTCGGCCCGGTGCCTGTGACGGAATAGATCAGCGGCGCATTCGGGCTGTACCGGTGTGAAGTACTAGGCTGTGGGGGATGTTCCCAGGCAGCCTCGGTAGCCTGAAACGGTTGCCCATATCTTTTTCCTGAGAGGACTTATGGCCGAGTCGAACAAACGTCGCCCCCTGTTCACCAAGGCGACGAAGGGCCCGTTGGTCTGGATCGTCATGGCGCTGCTCGTGGTGTCGATCGGTGCACTGCTGTTCAGTCAGAGCGGCTTCAGCCAGATCGACACCGAACAGGGTCTGCAGCTGCTGGATGACGACAAGGTCGAACAGGCCAAGATCGTCGACAAGGACCAGCGCGTCGACCTCACTCTCAAGGACGATTTCAAGGTCGACGGCAAGGACTTCGGCAAGAAGGTCCAGTTCTTCTACGTCGACCAGCGCGGAGAGCAGGTCGTCAAGGCCGTCGACTCCGCCCAACCCGATAAGGGATTCACCGACGAGGTGCCCAAGCAGTCCTGGCTGATGTCGCTGCTGGGCACGCTCATTCCGTTCGTCATCATCTTCGTCGTCTTCTGGTTCCTCATCTCCCAGATGTCGGGCGGGAAGATGATGAACTTCGGCAAATCGAAGGCGAAGCTCGTCAACAAGGAGAACCCGGACGTCACCTTCGGGGACGTCGCGGGAGTCGACGAGGCTCTCGAGGAACTCGAAGAGATCAAGGAATTCCTCGCCGAGCCCGAGAAGTTCAAGGCTGTGGGGGCGAAGATCCCCAAGGGCGTGCTCCTCTACGGCCAGCCCGGCACCGGCAAGACCCTGCTGGCCAAGGCCGTCGCGGGCGAGGCCGGAGTGCCCTTCTACTCGATCTCCGGCTCCGACTTCGTCGAAATGTACGTCGGCGTCGGCGCCTCCCGTGTCCGCGACCTGTTCGATCAGGCGAAGAACAACGCCCCGTGCATCATCTTCATCGACGAGATCGACGCCGTCGGTCGTCAGCGCGGCGCCGGCATGGGCGGCGGCCATGACGAGCGCGAGCAGACACTCAACCAGCTGCTCGTCGAGATGGACGGCTTCGACGTCAAGACCAACGTCATCCTCATCGCCGCCACCAACCGTCCCGACGTCCTCGACCCGGCGCTGCTGCGCCCGGGCCGCTTCGATCGGCAGATCCCCGTCGAAGCCCCGGACATGAAGGGCCGTAAGCACATCCTCGAGGTCCACGCGGCGGACAAACCGCTGGCCGAAGAGGTCGACCTCGGGCAGGTCGCCAAGCGCACCCCCGGATTCTCCGGTGCGGACCTTGCCAACGTCCTCAATGAGGCGGCCCTGCTCACCGCCCGTGAGAATGCGAAGGTCATCGACAACCGAATCCTCGACGAAGCGATCGACCGAGTCATCGCCGGCCCGCAGAAGCGGACCCGCCTGATGAACGACAAGGAGCGCCTCGTCACCGCCTACCACGAGGGTGGGCACGCACTCGTGGCAGCGGCGATGAATCAGACCGACCCGGTCACGAAGGTCACGATCCTTCCGCGCGGACGGGCGCTGGGCTACACCATGGTGCTGCCGAGCGAAGACAAGTACTCGACAACCCGCAACGAACTGCTCGACCAGCTCGCCTACGCGATCGGCGGTCGGGTCGCCGAGGAGATCGTCTTCCACGATCCGACCACCGGGGCCAGCAACGACATCGAGAAGGCGACGAACATCGCCCGGAAGATGGTCACCCAGTACGGCATGTCCGAGAAGCTGGGCATGGTCAAGATCGGCGATGACCAGTCCGAGCCCTTCGCCGGACGCGGCTACGGCGGCGGCGACGAATACGGAGACTCGACCCTGTCCTCGATCGACCGTGAGGTCCGCGGGCTCATCGACTCCGCCCACGCCGATGCCTACTGGGCGCTGACGCACAACCGCGATGTCCTCGACAACCTCGCATACCAGCTGCTGGAACGGGAGACCCTCGACCAGGCGGCACTCGATGCGATCTTCGCCGACGTCGTCAAACGTCCCATCCGCGAGGTGTGGCTGGCCCACGACGAACGTCCGGTGTCCGCACGCGGTCCCATCGAACCGCCGGCACCGCAGAACGATCGAAACGCCGGAGAAGGACCCGGCGGAGCCGAGGTCGATACCACCGACATTCCTGGTGCCGGTCCCTCGGGAGCGAGCGGGCCACAGGTTCCGCACAACCCACCCGGACCGCAGAACCCGAACGGACCCACCGGCCCGACCGGGCCGACGGGCGGGCCGACCGGACCCACTGGACCGAACGACGGGCCCGGCAGCACCGGACCGACGACGAACGATACAGACGAGAACAGAGGAAGCAACGACTGATGGCCGATATCGAAGAGGTCTCCGCGGGCCTCGGCCGTGCCCCCGCCGGGCGTGAGAACAACGTCGATCAGGAGCGGATCTCCGCCGCGGTGCGCGAAATCCTCATCGCCGTGGGTGAAGACCCCGACCGGGAAGGTCTCGTCGAAACCCCGGCACGTGTGGCTCGAGCCTATGAAGAGATCTTCGCCGGCCTGCACCGCGACCCGTCCGAAGTCCTCGGCGTCACCTTCGACATCAGTCACGAAGAACTCGTCCTCGTCCGTGACATCGACCTGTACTCCACGTGCGAACACCACCTCGTGCCCTTCCACGGCGTCGCCCACATCGGCTATATTCCCAGCAGGAACGGCAAGGTCACCGGCCTGTCGAAGCTCGCCCGCCTCGTCGAGATCTATGCCCGTCGCCCGCAGGTGCAGGAACGGCTGACCGCGCAGATCGCCGACGCGCTCGTCGAACACCTCGACCCGCAGGGCGTCATCGTCGTCGTCGAAGCCGAACACCTGTGCATGACCATGCGCGGGGTGCGCAAGCCCGGTGCCTCGACGATCACCTCGGCCGTGCGCGGTCAGCTGCGCGACAGCGCCTCCCGAGCCGAAGCGATGAGCCTGATCCTCGGGCGCTGAGGGTCGGCAAAAGGGGCAGAGCAGCCATGCAGAAGACCACGAACAGCACCGCGACGGCCACGAAGATCATGGGCGTCCTCAACGTCACGCCCGACTCGTTCTCCGACGGCGGACGCTACTTCGACCATGATCGAGCCGTCGCCCACGGCCTCGAACTCATGGCCACCGGAGCCGACATCATCGACGTCGGCGGCGAATCGACCAGGCCCGGATCGGCCCGCGTCGACGAAGCCGAAGAGCTGCGCCGAGTCGTCCCCGTCGTCCGTGATCTCGCGGCCGCCGGCGCCGTGATCAGCGTCGACACCATGCGCGCCAGCGTCGCCCGAGACTCTCTGGCCGCGGGAGCCCACATCATCAACGACGTCTCCGCCGGACAGTCGGATCCGACCATGCTCAGCGTCGCCGCCGAGACCGGCGCCCCGATCGTGCTCATGCACTGGCGCGGCTACCTCGACCAGGCTTCCGCGACCTTCCACTACGACGACGTCGTCGCCGAGGTCATCGGTGAGCTTCGGACCCGCATTGACGAAGCCATCGCCGTGGGAGTGAAGACGGAGAACATCATCGTCGACCCGGGTCTGGGATTCTCGAAGAACGCCGAACACAACTGGCAGCTGCTGGCCGCCCTGAATGAATTCGCAGCGCTCGACCACCGGCTCCTCGTCGCCGCCAGCCGGAAGCGCTTCATCGCCTCGCTCATCAGTCCCGACGATCCGAAACTCGCACAGCAGGCGGCGAAGGACCAGGCGACGGCGACGATCTCGGCGATCTCCGCGCAGGCGGGCGCCTGGGCCGTCCGCGTCCACGATCCGGCCACCTCGGCGATCGCCTGCAAGGTCATCGCGACCGTTGCCGCAGCGGGGGAGGAGCGGGCATGACCGGGCCCGAGGCGGCACCCGACCGCATCGAACTGCGCGGCCTCACCGTGCGCGGCAACCACGGGGTCTTCGACTTCGAGAAGCGCGAGGGTCAGGACTTCGTCATCGACGTCACCCTGCACACCTCGGTCGCCGCGGCCGCCGCCACCGACGACCTCACCGAGACCATCCACTACGGAGAACTCGCCGAGGATGTCGCCGCCATCGTCGAGGACAACACCTTCGACCTCATCGAAACCCTCGCCGAACGCATCGCCGAGCACTGCCTGAGCCTGTGCGCACACGTCGAAGTCGTCGTCCACAAACCCTCGGCTCCGATCCAACGCACCTTCGACGATGTGCGCATCCGAGTCGAACGCTTCCGCACCCCGGCCGGAGACAGCACGGGCCGCGCCGAGGCGTACCTCAACCTCGGCGCGAACTTGGGCGATGCCCGCGAGACCCTGGTCCAAGCCGTCGAAGCCCTCGACCGGCACCCGGACATCACGGTGGAGGCCCGATCCTCGTTCTACCGCACCGCCCCGTGGGGAGGCGTCGAACAGAACGACTTCCTCAACCTCGGACTGATCGTCGCGACCACCCTGCCGGCACTCGAGCTGCTTTCCGTGGCCCAGGGCATCGAGGTCGCCTGTGGGCGGACCCGGGAGTTGCGGTGGGGACCGCGGACCCTCGACATCGACCTCATCCGCTACGGCAGCGACACCGCCGAACTCGTCACCGAGACGAATCGACTGACGCTTCCGCACCCGCGCGCTCACGAACGGGCATTCGTGTTGGCCCCGTGGGCCGAACTCGTCGGCGAGACGATGGTGCGCACCCCGGACGGTGCGCGCCCGATCGGCGAGATCCTCGCCGAACTCGATGACCAGGACATCGCCCGGATCACATCTGGATAACCGACGCTGATCTGAGAGACTGGGAACCATGCAGAGAACCTCCTCGTCCACCCTCGCCGTCTGGGCCGTGATCGGCACGGTTCTCGCGGTCGTGGTCGATGTTGTGCTCGAAAGCCAAGGGTTCTCCCTTCCGGGAGTGCCGTGGTTCGCGATCATCGGCATGCTCGTCCTCGCCGCCGTCCTCCTGCTGCTGGGGTGGCCGATCAAGAAATGGAACGACGGCGACCGGACCAAGGAGATCGACCCTCTCCAAGCCGCACGAGTCGCGGTCATGGCCAAGGCCAGCGCACTGACCGGAGCCGGACTGGCCGGGTGGTATCTGGGCAACGCCGGCTACTACTTCCTGTCCACACCGGGCATCCGCAACGATCTGGCAGCAGGTATGCTTGTCGCCGTCATCTCTGCCGCGGTCCTCATGATCGTGGGCATCATCGTCGAGGGATTCTGCGAAATCCCACCCCAAGACCCGCCGGGAGCTGAAACAGCATGAACCGCGACCACTTCTTCACCATCGGTGCCGATGTGCCGTTCAACAGGGTGAGTCCGAAATATGGGGTGAAGGAAGTCCTTGCGAGCATGATCTTCCTGGTGCCGATGTTCATCGCGGCGCTCGTGTGCGCGATCATCTTCACCGCCGATGTGCCGTGGCTGCACCTGATCTGGATCGCGATTCTCGCCTACGGGATCGCCTCGACGATCATCGTCCTGCGCCAGGCTCGTGCGATCGGCTATGCCGAACGTGAAGACGACCTGCTCATCCGCCGCGGCATCATGTTCCACAAGGCCACCGTCGTCCCCTACGGACGCCTGCAGTTCGTCGACGTCGACGCCGGCCCGATCGACCGCATCTTCGGCCTCGCGACGGTCAAACTCCACACCGCTTCGGCCGCTACCGACGCCACCATTCCCGGGCTGCCCCGCGCCGAAGCCGATCGGTTGCGCGACAGCCTCGCCGGACTCGGCCAGGCCAATCTGGCGGGGCTGTGAACATGGCCGCAGACGAACCCGAGCAGAGCACCGAGGAAGCGGCCGCGTCGGCGCTGCCCGAGTCCGCCGAGGCCGGGCGCTCCGTGCACGCAGCGTCCCACAGTGACGTCTCCGATGCGCTGGAAGGCGCAGCGGCTCCGGAGATCTGGCATCGCGTCCACCCGCTGACGCCGATCATCGAAAGTCTTGCCGTCCTCGTCGGCATCTTCATCGCTGCCGCCTATGGGCTGCAGAATGTCTTCCAGAACGCCGTCGAGGATCTGGCCTCCGGCCGGGCGGTCGACCTCACGTTCGCCGAGTGGATCGGCGGTCACCCGCTGGCGATCCTCGGCATCGTCGGCGGCATCATCCTCGTCCTCCTGCTCACCGCGATGTTCAGCTGGCTGGCCTGGCGGGTCATGGGCTACCGAGTCGACGCCGAAGCGATCTACTACCGCCGAGGCCTGCTGTCGAAGAAGCTGCGCAAGGCCCGACTCGACCGAGTGCAGTCGATCGACCTGCAGCAGAAGCTGCTGCCCCGCGTGCTCGGCATGGCCGAACTCGTCTTCGACGTCGCCGGTGGCAGTGACTCGAACATCTCACTGAAGTACCTGTCGAAGAAGCGCGCCGAAGAGCTGCGTGACGAACTGCTGGCCGCGGTCAGGGCGAAGAAGAGGACCGACACTGCCGGGACGGCCGGACCCGACCGCCCCTCAGCTGGGGGTCCCTCAGCTGTGGGCCCCTCAGTCGCGGGGCCCTCGGGCAGCGGAGCGCACGCTGCGCAGGGCCTCCCCGAGGCCGAGCTCGCCGCGGACACTGCCGAGCCGGCGAGCTCCGGTGTCGACCGCAGCGTGCCCGAACGCCGTGACGACAGCATCGGCGTGAGGCTGAGCAAACGACTCGGTGCGATGGCCGATGATGTCTCCCACGAGGCCGAAGGCAGCCTCAACGAACTCCTTGCGCCGTACAATCTCTCGACCAGCGTCGGCAAGGAAGGTGAGATCATCCGTGTGCCCGTCCACCGGGTGGTCGTGGCCTCCCTGCTCAAGCCCGAGACCCTGATCTCTGCGGCCGTGGTCGTCATCGTCATCGTCATCGCGATCGTGCTCATGGCCATGGGCATCAAAGAGGCATTCATCCCGATGCTCGTCGGTGTCCTGCCGGGCATCTTCGCGGCCTTCTCCGTGTTCCGGAAGAACCTCGACAACGCGAACTTCGTCGTCCGCCTCGGCGAATCCGGTCTGGCCGTCAACCACGGGCTCTTCTCCACCTCGCGCAAAGTCATCCCGCTCGACCGAATCCAAGCGGTGTGTCTGTATCAGCCTCTGCTGTGGCGATGGGCCGGATGGTGGCAAGCCGAATACAACATCGCCAGCGCCGGCGGAGACCACGATACGAACCTGCTGCTGCCCGTCGGCGACCTCGACCAGGCTCTGCTCATGGTCGGACTGGCACTGCCCGATCCGCAGCTGGACGAAGGCGTGGGTGCCGACACTCTGGTGCGTTCGGCGATGTATGACCGGAAGTCCGCCGACCCGAACGCCGCCGCGGCGGAGGCGATGTTCCATCCGCAGCCGCGTTCCTCGCGGATCCTCGACCCCTTCGTGTGGAAGCGTCGCGCCTATGCCCTGACCGAATCGCTGCTTGTGCTCCGCCTCGGGGCATTCAACCGCCGCGTCGACTTCGTCCCCCATGTGCGGGTGCAGTCCCTGCGCTACCACCAGGGGCCACTGATGCGGGCGCTGGGACTGGGTTCGGTGGCCGTGCACTCGACCGCCGGTCCCGTCGACCCGCGAGTCACGCACCAGAGCGCCGAGGACGCCAAACGCTTCTTCACCGAACACGCCGAACGCACCCGACTGGCCCGGCAGCACTTCGATGCCGTGACCAAGGACGCGAAGACCGGACAGGCCGCTGTGCTCGAGCACAGCCCGAACCCCGCCGAGGAGGACGAACGATGAACCAGAGCGACGCCCCACGGCTGGGCATCGGCATCATCGGCTGCGGTCGAGTCGGAGCGAGCATCGGCGCCGCCTGGCGACAGGCCGGACACGCGATCGTCGGCGTCAGCGCCACCTCGCAGGCCAGCCGCGACAGAGCCGCTGACATGCTTCACGGAGTCCCCGTCCTCGACCCCGATGAGATCGCCGAACGCGCCGAACTCGTCCTCGTGGCTGTACCGGACGACGAGATCGCGCCACTGGTGACAGGGCTTGCGAACCTCGGACGCCTCCATCCCGGTCAGATCCTCGTGCACTGTTCGGGTCGATACGGCACAGAGGCCCTCGACGCCGGGACCCGCCTCGGGGCACTGCCCATCGCCCTGCACCCGTCGCTGACGTTCACGGGCACCGACGTCGACCTCACCCGCCTGCGGCAGGCGACGATCGCGGTCACCGCACCGGCACCGATCCGTCCGGTCGGCGAGGCGCTCGTCGTCGAACTCGGCGCCGAACCGATCGATATCGCCGAAGCCGACCGTCCCCTCTACCACGCCGCCATCACTCACGCCTCGAACCACTCGATCACGATCATCGCCGAAGCGATGGAGATGCTCACCGAGGCGGGGGTGAGCGATCCCGCCCATGTCCTCGGCGCCCTTGTCGACGCGAGTGTGGCCAACACCCTCCAGAACGGGCCGAAGGCCCTGACCGGACCGGTCAGTCGCGGCGATGTCGGAACCGTGGCCGCTCACCTGGCAGCGCTGAGCGAATTCAGTCTCAGCCGTTCCAACCCCGCCGCCCGCAACAGCTACATCGCGTTGGCCCGATCGACGACGTCGAAGGCGCTGGCGATGGGACGGATCACAGATGCGCAGGCACAGGAGATTCTGACGGTCCTCGAGTGATCGCCGAATTCCCCCGCGAGCCCGGTCCACGGTAGCCTTGAGGCATGGCGAACACCGACTCGAAGACACCTGAGAACGCAGACCTTTCACCCGAACATCTCGATCCGGAGCAGATCCGGTTCCGAAAGGAAAAGCGCCAGCGTCTCCTCGACGGCGGTACCGAAGCCTACCCCGTCTCGGTGCCTCGCACTCACAGTCTCGCCGACGTCCACGCCGCCCATGACGGGCTCGAAGCCGGTGAGGAGACCGAGGACATCGTCGGTGTCATCGGCCGTGTCGTCTTCGTCCGCACCACCGGCAAGCTCTGCTTCGTGACTCTGCAGGCCGGCGACGGAACCCGTCTGCAGGGGATGCTCTCTCTGCGCGAGGTCGGCCAGGACCGACTCGACGACTTCAAGTCCGATGTCGACCTCGGCGATTTCCTGTTCCTGCACGGCAAGGTCATCAAGTCCAAGCGCGGTGAGCTCTCCGTGCTCGCGGACTCCTGGCAGATGGCGTCGAAGGCCATCCGCCCTCTGCCGGGTCTGCACACCGAACTGGCCGAAGACACCCGCGTCCGTCAGCGCTACCTCGATCTCATCACCCGCGAACAGGCGCGGAAGACGATGCTCACCCGGGCGAAGGTGATGACCTCGCTGCGGCGGACCTTCGCCGAACAGGACTTCGTCGAGATCGAGACCCCGATGCTGCAGACCATGCACGGCGGTGCCTCGGCGCGTCCGTTCACGACGCACATGAACGCCTACGACATCGACATGTACCTGCGCATCGCGCCGGAGCTGTTCCTCAAGCGCGCCGTCGTCGGCGGAATCGAGAACGTCTTCGAGATCAACCGCAACTTCCGCAACGAAGGGGCGGACTCCACGCACTCGCCGGAATTCGCGATGCTCGAGTCCTATCAGTCCTTCGGTGACTACCACTCGATCGCGGATCTGACGAAGACTCTCATCCAGAACGCCGCGCAGGACGCGACCGGTTCGCTCGTGGTCACCCTCGAAGACGGCAGCGAATACGACTTCGGCGGCGATTGGGCCGTGGTGAGCATGTACGAATCCCTGTCCGCGGAATCCGGCGTCGAAGTCACCCCGGAGACCGGTCTCGATGTGCTGGACAAGATTGCCGCCGACAACGACGTGGACCTGTCCGGCGTCTTCCGCTCACACGGCAAATACGTCGAAGAGCTGTGGGAGCACTTCTACCAGGACCGGCTGTGGGCACCGACCTTCGTCACCGATTTCCCCGTCGACACCTCACCGCTGGTGCGTGAGCACCGGACGAAGAAGGGCGTCGTGGAGAAATGGGACCTCTACGTGCGCGGCTTTGAGCTGGCCACCGGCTACTCGGAGCTCGTCGACCCCATCATCCAGCGTGAGCGCTTCGAAGCGCAGGCAGCCGACGCCGCACGCGGCGACGACGAGGCCATGGGCCTCGACGAGGACTTCCTCATGGCCATGGAGCACGGAATGCCGCCGACCGGCGGAATGGGAATGGGACTGGACCGCCTGCTCATGGCATTGACCGGTTTGGGAATCCGCGAAACGATTCTGTTCCCATTCACCAAGCCTTTGGCGGCTTCACAGGAAGATACAGCTCAGGAGGGCTGATTACGATGCTCGATATCCTCAAAGCGCTTCTTCCATCGATCTGCGTGGCATTGCTGTTCTGGTATGTCTTCAAGAATATCGTGCGCGCAGATCGCAATGAACGCGAACAGGTCGATAAATACTATTCTGAAATTGACGTTAGCGAAGTCGACAATGCCCCGGAATCAGATGTTAAGATGACTGCGACAAATACTTCTGATTACGAAAAGAGTGAACATGGCAAGGGAAATGCGCCTCGTTCTCACGGATGATTTCGACGGATCCGAAGCGGCAGAGACCGTTCGCTTCAGCCTTGACCAGGCTACGTATGAACTCGAGCTCTCTACAGAGAATGCCGAAAAGCTCCGTGAGACGTTCGCCCCATTCATCGCGAAGGCACGTCGTGTAGCCAATACCGGCGGCCGCGGTCGGCGCGCCGGTTCGAGCGCCGGCCCCAAACGCGACACCGCGAAGATCCGCGAATGGGCTCAGAACAACGGATACCAGCTCGGTGACCGTGGCCGGATCCCACTGGAGATCGTCGAAGCCTACGAAGCCGCCGAGAAGTAAGAGGCCATTCGAAAGCTGAAATCAGCCAAACAGACCTGAGGGGTCAGCGAATTCCATCGCTGGCCCCTCAGGTCTTTTCATATTGGACCCGCAAGGGTTTCGCGAATGGAGCGGCAGCGACAATGCGATGAACCGGGAATGTCAGCAGTCACAGACAATTGCCAGGAAATCGCTGCGGCAAAGCGATCCACGCCAAACGAGACGCAAAGGGTTCGTCGAGGTCTGAAGTAAATCAAGGGGCCCTGTGTCAGTGGGCAGCGGTGAGTCAGCTTTCGAGGATCTTCCGCTGCGGAACGGCTGAAAGCGGGCTCGACGGAGGAGGCGAGTGCATTGCGGACGAAGGCGTTCGCGGTGCCTCTGCCGCCGAAGACCGGGGTCGCTGGAACAGTGGCGCGGATTTCGCCCTCAGCCAAACGCTTTCGGCTCATGGCGAAACGTGCAATAGAACCGCGCTCATGGTCGTTAGGCTCAGAAGAATAAGAAACCGAGGAGGATGAATATGTTCGAGCGGTTCACCGACCGAGCACGACGCGTTGTGGTGCTCGCACAGGAAGAAGCAAAACTTCTCAAACACAACTACATCGGCACCGAGCACATTCTGCTCGGCCTCATCCACGAGGGTGAAGGCCTGGCAGCGAAGGCTCTCGAGGGCATGGACATCTCCCTCGAGCAGGTGCGCGACCAGGTCCAGGAGATCATCGGACAGGGACAGCAGGCGCCGAGCGGACACATTCCCTTCACACCGCGTGCGAAGAAGGTTCTTGAGCTCAGCCTCCGCGAGGCTCTCCAGCTCGGCCACAGCTACATCGGCACCGAGCACATTCTGCTCGGCCTCATCCGTGAGGGCGAGGGCGTCGCCGCGCAGGTGCTCGTCAAACTCGGAGCCGATCTCGGTCGGGTCCGTCAGGAAGTCATCAAGCTGCTCTCGGGCTACCAGGGCAAGGAGCCCGTGTCCGCCGGCGGCCGCGAAGAGGGAACCCCCTCGGGATCGCTCGTGCTCGACCAGTTCGGCACGAACCTCACCGCTGCGGCTCGGGAGGCCAAGCTCGACCCGGTCATCGGCCGCCACGAGCAGATGCAGCGCGTGATGCAGATCCTCTCTCGCCGGACCAAGAACAACCCGGTCCTCATCGGCGAACCCGGCGTCGGCAAGACCGCCGTCGTCGAAGGACTCGCACAGGCCATCGTCAACGGCGATGTCCCCGAGATCCTCACCGACAAGCAGCTCTACACGCTGGACCTCGGCTCACTGGTCGCTGGTTCCCGTTACCGCGGTGACTTCGAAGAGCGCCTGAAGAAGGTGCTCAAGGAGATCCGGACTCGCGGCGACATCATCCTCTTCATCGACGAGATCCACACCCTCGTGGGTGCCGGTGCCGCCGAAGGCGCAATCGATGCCGCTTCGATCCTCAAGCCCATGCTGGCGCGCGGAGAGCTGCAGACCATCGGTGCGACCACTCTGGACGAGTACCGCAAGCACATCGAGAAGGATGCCGCGCTCGAACGTCGGTTCCAGCCGATCCAGGTTCCCGAACCCTCGCTGGCCCATTCGATCGAGATCCTCAAGGGACTGCGCGACAAGTACGAGGCACACCACAAGGTCACCGTCACGGATGGTGCCTTGGCCGCGGCCGTGAACATGTCCGATCGCTACGTCAACGACCGGTACCTGCCGGACAAGGCGATCGATCTCATCGACGAAGCCGGTGCGAAGCTGCGCATCTCGCGGCTGTCGGTTCCGCAGGAGGTCCGTGACCTGGAGGAGAAGATCCTCGAGGCCCGCCACCGCAAGGAAGCTGCGATCGACGCTCAGGACTTCGAACTGGCGGCCTCGGAGCGCGACTCCGAGATGAAGCTGGTCAAGGAGAAGGAAGAGCAGACCGAGGCGTGGCGCAAATCCGGTGCCGACACCTCGAAGGTCGTCGACGCCGATCTCATCGCCGAAGTCCTGGCCTCTGCCACGGGCATTCCGATCTTCAAGCTCACCGAGGAGGAGTCCTCGCGTCTGCTGCGGATGGAAGACGAGCTGCACAAGCGCGTCATCGGTCAGAACGATGCGGTCAAGTCGATCTCGCGAGCGATTCGCCGCACCCGTGCCGGTCTCAAGGATCCGAAGCGTCCGTCCGGTTCGTTCATCTTCGCCGGTCCCACCGGCGTCGGTAAGACGGAGCTGGCCAAGGCGCTGTCGGAGTTCCTCTTCGGCGACGAGGATTCGCTCATCAGCCTCGACATGTCGGAGTACTCGGAGAAGCACACCGTTTCGCGTCTGTTCGGTTCGCCTCCGGGATACGTCGGCTACGAAGAGGGCGGTCAGCTCACTGAGAAGGTCCGTCGGAAGCCGTTCTCCGTCGTCCTCTTCGACGAGGTGGAGAAGGCCCACTCGGACATCTTCAACTCGCTGCTGCAGATCCTCGAGGACGGTCGACTCACCGACTCGCAGGGTCGTGAGGTCGACTTCAAGAACACCATCATCATCATGACGACCAACCTCGGTACGCGTGATATCTCGAGCGGACTCCAGCTTGGATTCCAGGTCGAGGGTGACACGAAGACGAACTACGACCGGATGAAGCAGCGGGTCAACGAAGAGCTCAAGCAGCACTTCCGTCCCGAGTTCCTCAACCGTGTCGACGACACGATCGTGTTCCCGCAGCTGAGCAAGGAAGAGATCATCAAGATCGTCGACCTCTTCCTCGAGCGCCTCGATACCCGTCTTGCCGATCAGGGCATGAAGGTTGAGGTCACGGATGCGGCGAAGAACCTGCTCGCCGACCGCGGCTACGATCCGGTCCTGGGAGCCCGACCCCTGCGTCGGACCATCCAGCTCGAGATCGAGGACACTCTGTCGGAGAAGATCCTGTTCAAGGAGATCGGACGGGGCCAGACCATCAAGGTCGATGTCGAAGGGGAAGGAAAGGACGCCGAATTCACCTTCGACGGTGTCGAGACCGAGGGTGCCGTTGCGGGTGAGTCCGATGATTCTGACCCCGAGAACGAGCTTGCCGGCGCCGGATCATCCGGTTCCAACGGTTCGGGAGGATCCAACTCCTGACCGGCGACGGAGCCCCGCTCACCGAGGTGACTGACCATGGTCGCCGTCCTACGGTGAGTCCCGGGCCGAGAAGCTGAAGAGACACAGAGAAGTCCGAAGGGGCGGTTGCAGACCGCTTTCTTCGGACTTCTCTGTGTCTCCGGTGCCGTTCAGCCTCAGGTGAGTCTGTAGGCCGTGTATCTGACTCGAGAACTCTCTCGGATGTAGGACGCCACGAACACCGAATTCTCGAATTCCGAGTGTTGCGCCGACTCGATGGTCAGCGCCGCACGGAAATAGTAGTCGTCGGGGGCAATGTCCTCGCCGTCGAGAAGAGCAGCCAGAACGGCGGGCTCACCGCTGCGGACTCCGCGGGCATGGATGTCGAGCAGGTTCCCGTCATCGAGGCGTGCACTGTAGCGACCGTCGATCTCGATCGATCCGTCCGAGCGCACGACCTGCCAGTCGGCACCGCCGGGAATGATCTCACCCGCGACCGCTCCGCTGATGCTTCCTCCGATCACTGGGATGACCCGGCGATGCCCCGAGCGGGTCATCCCGTGGTCTTCGAGGGGGCCGAGCTCTGCGACCACGTCGAAGGACCTCTCCAATGTGGGAACTGGGGGTCGGAGAATCATCCGATCCGCTCTTCCTGTGGCGCGGCGGTCTTGAGCACCTCACTGAGGAAGGCGGCCCCGCGCCTGATCTGCGGCATCGGATCCGCCCCGAGGAAGACATGATCCGCTCCGGGAACCGTCACGAGTTCGACCTGCGCACCGACGGCCCGCAACGCATCACGAAGCTGTTCGCTCTGTGAAAAGGGGACCAGTGCGTCAGAGTCCCCGTGGACGAGGAGACAGGGCGGAGCGTCCGCACGCACATGGTGAACGGGTGAGACGAGGCGTCGAGCCTCTTGGCGGGGGAAGGGGCTGCCCGCGAGGAGGACATCGATCGGCTCGGCCGCCTCGGCATCACCCTTCTCCCGCAGATCGTCGGCCCATTCAGGCGGCATGGACTCGAGGAACGAGGACATCGGCGACCCCATAGAACACGACCGCGGCGTCGACCGCAGAACTGTGGTCAGTGATGCCCTCACTGCCTTCGAGTTCAGGAGCGTTGGCGAGCGCGAGAAATGCGGCGAGATGACCGCCCGCGGATTCTCCCCACACGCCGAAGGAATTCGCATCGATGCCCAATTCCTCGGCGTAGGCCCGCAGATAGCGCACCGCAGACTTGGCATCGTGGAGTTGCGCGGGGAACGGAGCCTCCCGAGAGTGGCGGTAGTCGATGGTCGCGACGGCGATCCCCGAATCGATGAGGGATTGGAACAGGCTTCCCGCCGGCCAGTACTCCGGGGGAGTGAGACGAGTGCCCAGCAGCCAGGCTCCGCCGTGGATCCAGATGACGCAGGGCACCGGACCGCTGCGCTCGGTCGGTACGAACAGGTCCAGCTGCAGCGGTCGATATCCGTCGGGCATGGAATAGGTGAGTCCCGGCCAGGCGGTCGCTCCGCTCGGATGCTGCGCCTCCGCGGTGCCCGGTGCCAGATAGGTCGGGGGCTGGAACACCTCCGGGTCGAACCCGTGGATGTCGGGCTCGTCGGCGGGGTGTGCTGAAGTCTGTGACAAAGTGTCCTCCTGGTGTGTCTGAGTTCGTGCCTGTTCGACGATACGCGCGTACACCTCAGCGCTCGGTCGGGGGATTCGTTCGAACGTCTCCCGGTCGACGGCGTGAAGGCCGAGGTGCCGCGAATAGCCGAAGATCCATTCGAAGTTGTCCATCAGCGTCCAGTGGCAGTATCCGATGAGCGGAACTCCGGATTCGGCGGCGGCCGAGAGTCCCGCGATCGCCCGGGTGAGGAAGTCACTGCGAAGCTCATCATCGTCGGTGCTGATTCCGTGTTCGGTGACCAATACGGGAACCCCGCTGGCCTCATGGGCGTAGACGACCGCTCCGGCCAGAGAATCCGGTTCCACCGCGCTGCCCATCTCATTGACTCTGCCTTCCGAAGCAGGCGGTTGGAGTCCTTCGGGGCCATAGGTCAGCCGCTCATAGTTCTGGACTCCGATGAAGTCATCGTCGGCCGCCAGTCGCAGCCAATAGTCATAGACCTCGGTGCGTTTGCGGTCGCGGATCTCTTCTCCTCCGGCCAGGGCGACGTCATCGACCACGGCGATCGACAGTCCGACAGGAAGCCCGGGTCGTGCTGCCGCGATGATCTCTTTGGCCACGAGATGCGCCTCGGTCATGCCCTGACGCATCCGAGAGAAGTCTTCGGGGAGCATGACGTTTCCTGTCCGGTAGCGTTCGACCCCGGCCGCTCGGGCGGCTGCTTCGAGCGTGGCTCTTTCGAGTTCGGCGACAACAGGCGGCAGGCTGCTCCAGGTGAGCATCTCGGGCAGATTGGGTTCGTTGAAGGTCACGACCGCCCTCACCCGGTCACCGAGCCGGCCGATGACCGCACGGACGAATCGCGAGAAGAGGGCCGGTGCCTCCGGATCGAGCCACGCCCCGCGCATTGCGAACCAATGCGGGGTGGTGAAGTGGCTGAGAGTGATCAGCGGTGAGAGCCCCCGCGCGAGGCATCCGCTGACGATCGCATCGTAGTGGTCAAGCGCCTCCTCGTCGATCTCGCCCGGGTTCGGTTCGATCCGCGCCCATTCGACGGAGAACCGGAAGGCGTTGAGCCCGAGCCCCTGTGCGAGGTCGAGGTCTGACTCCCACCTGTTCCATGAGTCGCATGCGGGGCCGGAACGCTCCTGGAACACAGTGGGGGTGACCTGCTCGAGGAACGAGGTGTCACTCGTCTCGTCGTGACCTTCGGTCTGGTGGCCGGCGGTGGAGACTCCCCAGAGGAAGTCGGGGGGAAAGGGACTGTTCATGGGCGGATCCTTCTGTGAGGTGGTGTCATCTGTCGGCGGAGGGCGAACGGCAGCCGGAGACGAGCATCCTGGAAGTCGTGCATCGGCCTATCGCACCTGTTTGATGGGAATAATGAACGCGGCTCCGAGCAGACCGGCGATGGCTCCGGTGAGGAAGAGGGCTGAGAAGTTCTGCTCTCCGTCGGCCGCGCCGATGGCCAACAGCAGCGGTGCGATGGCCGGGACGACTGAGGAGGGAAGGGTGCTGGCCAGCCCCATGATGCCCATATCCTTGGCGATGTTCGACTTGTCGGGCAGAATCTCGCTGATGAGGGCGAGATCGACGGCGAAGTAGACGCCCTGCCCGAGGCCGACGACGGCCATGGCGACGAGAAACATCGAATAGTCGGTCGCAATGGTGACGATCGTGAGACCGACGGCGAAGATCAGTGCCGCAGCGATCACGAAGGGTTTGCGTCGTCCGACCCGGTCAGAGATCTTGCCGGCGATCGGCGCGAAGATCAGTGCTGTTCCTGTGAGCATGAGAGTCGAGAGGAAGACCGCTCCTGACACCTCTGCCGGCGAGTATCCGAGTCGAATGATGAGGTAGAACGCCTGGTAGGCCTGCACAGCCGCGACTCCGAAGAAGATCAGCAGGCGGCTCCACCAGGCCCAACCGAACGACGGGTGGGCGAGGGGGTTGACCCAGAAGGTGCCGAGGAGGTCCCGGACCTTCATCGACGGCACTTCGGCCCGGGTGATCGCGCGGTCGGGCAGACGCGCTGCGAGCAGCAGCGCACTGAGCGAACCGATTCCCGCCGGAAGGAGGAACTGAGCGAGCAGCGATCCGGACACCAGCTGGGCGATGAACAGGCCCACCACGGCACCGACGGGCATGGCGAGACCGATGACCGCCGATGCGGGGCCGCGGCGATCGGGCGAATACTGGTCGGCGAGGATCGCTGTGCAGGCGACCGTCACGGCAGTGAATCCGAGCGTGGTGAAAATTCCTGCCAGTGTGAGCGTGACTGTGTTCGCCGCTGCGTAGCTGAGTGGAGCGCCGATGAGGAACAGGATCGCTCCGAGCAGCAGCAGGGGTCGACGACGACCGCCGCGCCAGGTGATCCGGTCGCTCACCCGGCCGAATGCCGGTGCGGCCACGAGTCCGAAGGCGGCGCTGATGGCGACGACCGTCGACAGAATCGTGGTCGCGTTCTCCGGGTCGAGTGCATTGGCCTTGAGCGAGAGGGTGAGGACTGCGGGCACGAGCTGGGCCATGCCTCCCGCAATGGCAGCCATGCCGAGGAAGAAGAGGAACCCGCGTCGTGGATTCTGCCATTCGCCGTCGATCGTGGAGGCGGGCGGCCCCTGAAGGGCGGTCTCGTCGGCTGTTCCGGTTGCTCCGTGCGTTCCGGGTGTCTCGTCGGAGGTGGGTGGTTCAGATGAACTGGATGAATCGATCGTTGTCATTTCCGCTTCCTTGCGTTGTCCCGACCGCTGTGGTCGGTGAGTGTGGATGATTCTGAGCCTGCTGTGGTGCAGATCGTGTGACACGGGGATGCGAGGTTCGGTCGAGTAGTGAATAGCTTACATGTAAGGTTTTCAGATTCAAGAGGGAAATCCTCCATGGCGGCGGGGGTCTATGGTGCGGTCGCTGTGTTTGCAATAGCCTGGGGGCTTCAGTAGCCTCACATTCGTGGAGCTGAGCGCGCGGGGATCATATGCAGTCGGGCGCAGACGGCGTGATCGAATCGTCGACGTCGCCACGGCCAAGTTCACCGAGGGCGGCTATTCGCGCACATCCTTGGCCGAGATCGCCCGAGAAGTGGGACTGACGACGCCGGGACTGACTCATCATTTCCCGACCAAGCAGCACCTGCTGCTGGCGGTCGCTGATCGACGACTCAACATCGCGACAGCGCTCGTCGAGTCCTCTCCGCCGGATGTCGACGGCCTGGGCCCGCTGCGGCTGATGCTGCGCATCTCGAAGCGCCTCGCCGAGGAGCCGGCCTTGGCTGAACTCTTCGTCCTCGTATCCGCTGAGGCCGCCGATCCGAACGGTCCCGCACATCCGCTGTTCGTCGAGCACTACACCAAGGTGGTCGAGGAGCTTGCAGGACTGCTGCGCGCCGGGGCCGACAACGGTTTCCTCCGCACCGACATCGACTATGTCGACGTCGCCAGAGAGTGCATCGCGGTCGCCGACGGGGTCCAACTCCAGTGGGTCATCACCCGCGGCGAAGTCGACCTCGTCGGCATCATCCGCAGGCATCTGGAGCGCGTCGGTGAGAGCATTACGGTCTCCGCCGAACCCGTCTGTCTGGAAGAGCAGTGATCGGCCACCGCCTCTCATGGTGTTGAATGGGCCTATGAGCTCAGCCGCAGAGGATTTCGACCACCGCCAGGTCTCTCGGAACCATCATCACACACACGAACTGCCCGGTGGTCTCTTCCTGCGCAGGGCCAGGACGAGCGACGTCAAGGGCATCGAAGCTCTGGTGGCGCCCCTGGCCGGCGAACGGATCCTGCTCGGCAAGGACACGGTGACCTATTTCGAGTCGCTGCAGGAGTTCTGGCTCGTCGTCGACCCGCAGCCCGACGGCTCGGAAGTGCTCGCCGGGTGCGGTGCGCTGCACATCATCTGGTCCGACCTCGCCGAAGCGCGCACCGTCGCGACCTCACCGGACTACCGGGGCAGGGGAGTGGGCAAGGCGATCATCCGTCAGCTGCTCGCCGACGCCCGTGAGATCGGTGTCGACCGCGTGTTCTGCCTGACCTTCGAAACCGGATTCTTCGGTTCTCTCGGCTTCGAACCGATCAAGGGCATCCCGGTCTCTCCCGAGGTCTACATCGAACTTCTGCACTCCACCGACGAAGGTGTGGCGGAGTTCCTCGACCTGGCCCGAGTCAAACCCAACACCTTGGGCAATTCGCGTATGATCAAATACCTCTGACGATCTCTCGGCTCAGCCCCGCTCCAGGTTCTTCTGCCCATTCGCACTGAGCGACTCCCGTTGAGCGTCGTCAGTGTCCCGGCAGGGCCAGCCTGCCCTCGTCCTCCTGCGCCAGACCATCGGAGACGAGGTCGCAGACGAGACGGGTGATCCTCTGCGCATCGGTGCTGAGCTCGCGGACCCGGGCCACTGCCGCCGCGGTCGGCTCGTCAAGCGAAGAGACGAGATCGGGGTCGAGCACCGCCACTGAGGTGGTGAGGAGGTCGAGGCTGACACCGGCGGGTTCGCCTCCCGCGGAGTGCGCGGTCTTGAGCACATCCATGATCGCCCCGCGCAGCTGTCGGTCCGTGCCCGCCCACTTCTGGACCTTCGGCTTCGTCGCCGAGGCGGGTCTGCCGAGTCGGTACCAGGTGCACACGTCCTGCAGCGGGCAGGTGGGGCATCCGGGGCTGCGGGCCGTGCAGACAAGGGCGCCGAATTCCATCACTCCGGCGTTCCATGCCACGTGGTCTCTCTCGGGTACGAAACCGGCGGCCCATTCGGTTTCGCGGCGGCCCGGTGACGTCGTGGGACGCTCCCGTCCGGCGAAGACGCGGATGAGGACCCGGCGCACATTCGTGTCCAGCACCGTCGTCCGCTGGCCGTGGGCGAACGAGGCGACGGCGGCGGCGGTATAGGAGCCGATGCCGGGCAGGCTCAGCAGCTCTTCGGCGGTTCCTGGCACCTCGTTGTCCAACTCTTCGGCGATGACGCGGGCCGCCTCCTGCAGGCGCAGGGCACGGCGCGGGTAGCCGAGACGATCCCAGCGGTGGAGCACTTCGGCGGTGGGTGCGACTGCGAGGTCAGCCGGAGTCGGCCAGGTCTCCATCCATGCCTGCCACCGCGGTTCGACTCGGGACACCGGAGTCTGCTGAGACATGATCTCGCTGACGAGGACGGCCCAGGCGCTGGTGTTCGGGTCTCGCCACGGCAGCTCGCGCGCCTCTGCGGAGAACCAGGAGGTGATCGTGTCCTGCACACGGGAGACCAGCGGCTCGGCGACCTCGGGGAAGGCCGTTGCCGACCCGGAGGGATTCGTTTCGGGGCTGACTCGGTGTGTCATTTGGATGCTCATTCGCTTCGGCCTAGGCTCAAAGCGATGACTCCTTCCAATCGTGGTTCGCAGCCGAACAGAGCTGCCGGACAGCCCCGCCAGTCTAGCGGGAAGCTGCCTGCTCACGTGTACCGCAGACGCCGTATCACCTTGAGCGTCCTGACCATCATCGTCCTCGTGCTGCTGGTGGTGGGCATCGTCGGCATCGTCAAAGCCCTCGGCAGCGGCAGCTCGGACGAAGACGAGACCACGGCCGAACCGGAGCAGACGAGCGAGCAGAGCACCGCAGCACCCGTGCCGGATGAGAAGGCCGCGAGCGGCAAATGCCCCGACGACAAAGTCTCGCTGACAGCGAAGGTCGACCCGAAGTCGGTCAAAGACGGTCAGGAACCCGAGTTCGGCATGGTCATCGGCAACAGCCACACCGCGACCTGCCTCATCGAGGTCGGCACCAAGCAGCAGGAGTTCGTCGTCGAGAAGGACGGCGATGTGGTCTGGTCATCGAAGTACTGCGCGGCATCGAAGGATGAGAATGCCGAGGTCTCGACCGAATTCGCTCCGCAGTCGGAGAAGACGGCGAAACTGAAGTGGACTCGGGTCAAGGTCGATAAGAACTGCAACCGGGCGAAGGATGACTTCGCATCCGGCGAGTACGACCTCATCGTCAAGCTCGACGACAAAGAGAGCAAGCCGACGAGCTTCGAGCTTGAGAAGAGCGACGCGGAGAAGGCCGAAGAGAAGAAGGCCGCGGACGAGAAGAAGAAGGCCGAAGAGACGAAGAAATCCGAGGAAGAGAAGTCCGAGGAACCGCAGGACTGAACCACGCGGCGCAGGATTGAGCCCGCCCGACCGAGCCCACTCGGCAGAGCATCAGGGGTGACTCCTCGGGGTGTGTCGCTCAGGTTCCGCGGTAGGAGCCCACACCCCAGGAATTGCCGTCATGGTCGCGGAAGTCGAATTCCCGACCGCCGTAGGACTGTGTCGCCACCGGTCTGACGATCGCATGCCCCATATCGACGATCTCCTGGTAGAGACGATCGACTTCGCGTTCCGTGTCGACGACGACGTAGATCGAGCTGCCGCCGACGGCGTCGAGTGCCGAACCGTCATTGCGGACGGAGCCGATCATGATCCCGCCGGTCTCGCCGAGTGCGTATTCGGCGTGGTCGACGAGTTCGGGGTCCTGCTCATTGCGGACCATCAGACGCTCAGTGAACCCGAGCGTGACCAGCAGTGCGATCGTGGCCGCCGCATCCGTGGTTCTCAGTGCCGGAAAAACTGTTGTGGTCATGACTCAAGGATGCTCTAAAACCGTCCGAAAGTCCCGAACTTTCTCTTCCCCGAGTTCTCATCCGCCGTTGAGCAGCAGGACCTGTACCGCCTCGGCGATGTGTTCGCATTCCCTGACTGTCATAGTGTCCGGTGTCGACACATTGCGCATGGCCTCCTTGGCCACGATGGCATGAGTGATGCCCAGACGTCTGGCCTCGTTGAGCCGCTGTCCGAGGTTGGGGACATTGCGGATCTCCCCGGACAGACTGATTTCGCCGATGCCGACGAACTTCTTCGCCAGCGGTCTGCCCGTGACCGCCGATGCCAGGGACAGGCAGATGGCCAAGTCGCTGGCCGGTTCGGACAGCTTCGCCCCGCCGACCGTGGCGGCGAACACGTCGTTCTTGGCCAATTGGACGCCGGGGATGTTCTGGCTGAGCACGGCCAGCATCATCGCCACTCGGGAGGAGTCGACTCCCGAGACCGACCGGCGTGACTGGCCGCCGGCGGATTCGGTGATCAGCGACTGCACTTCGACGAGCAGGGGGCGCTTGCCCTCCTGGGTCACCGTCAGGCAGGTGCCCGGCGGGTTGTTTCCGCTGCGGGAGAGGAAGAGTCCCGAGGGGTCTTCGAGGCTGTGGATGCCGTTCTCAGCCATATCGAAGCAGCCCACGTCGTCGGTGGGTCCGAAACGGTTCTTCACCGCCCGCAGCATACGCAGGCGAGAGTGCTTCTCTCCCTCGAAGGTGCATACGACATCGACGAGGTGTTCGAGGAGCCGGGGTCCGGCGATTGTGCCGTCCTTCGTGATGTGGCCGACGAGGACCGTGGGCAGGGACCGGGCCTTCGCTTCCCGGATGAGTGCGGCCGCGACCTCCCGGACCTGGGTGACACCACCGGGGACGCCTTCGACCTCGGAGGAGGCCAGAGTCTGGATGGAATCGACGATGAGCAGTTCGGGTTCCTCGGCCTCGATCATGCCCAGTACCGACCCGAGGTCGGTCTCCGCGGCAAGCAGGAGCGAGTCTGCCAGGGCGTTGATCCTCTCGGCCCGGAGCCGAACCTGGCCGGCCGATTCCTCACCCGTGACGTAGAGGACTTTGGCACCGAACATCGCGGCTTTCGCCGCGACATCGAGCAGCAGCGTCGATTTGCCGACGCCCGGCTCGCCGGAGAGCAGGACGACGGCACCGGGGACGATTCCGCCGCCGAGCACTCGGTCGAGCTCGGAGACATACGTCTCCTTCGCCTGCGCCAGCGTCGAGTCGATCTGGTTGATCGGTTTCGCCCCACTGGACTTCTTGACCTTGGTCTTCACCTTCGAAGTCTTCGCGCCCCTCTCCTCGAGGGTGCCCCAGGCCTGGCACTCGGGGCAGCGTCCGAGCCATTTGACCGTCGAATAGCCGCATTCGGCACACGTGAAAGACATACCGCAATTCTGGCACGAGACCATGACACGAGAATCTGCGGACGATGAAGGGGCGCCCGACGATCTCATCGTCGGACGCCCCGTTGACAGAAGTGCGGCGGCCGGGTCAGTCGAGCGCGGTGAGGACCCGTGGACCATCCTCGGTGATGGCGATCGTGTTCTCCGAATGCGCGCCGTGGGAACCGTCGGCAAGGCGCAGGGTCCAGCCGTCCTTGTCCACGGTGAGCTTCTTCGAAGTGAAGGACCACCACGGTTCGATCGCCAGCGTCAGTCCGGGTTTGAGGACGAGACCGCGACCGCCTTTGCCGCGATTGGGCACGTGCGGATCCTCGTGCATCGTGCGGCCGAGTCCGTGGCCGCCGAAGTCGAGGTTGACGGGGATGCGCTGGGCATCGGCGACATCGCCGATCGCCTTCGAGATGTCGCCGAGGCGGTTGCCGGCCTGGGCGGCACCGATGCCGGCTTCGAGGCCGGCCCACGTCGAATCGATGAGCTTCTGGTCCTCTTCGCTGCCGTTTCCGACGACGACGGACCGGGCGGCATCGGCGACCCAGCCGTCGATGGACACCGCGAAGTCGAGGGTGAGGAGATCGCCGTCCTTCATCACATAATCGTGGGGCTTGCCGTGGAGGACGCCGTCGTTGACCGACAGGCAGATGACGTTCCTGAAGGGGCCCTCACCGAATGAGGGTGCGTAGTCCCAGTAGCAGGAGACCGCCCCGGCGTCCTCGATGAGCTTCCGCGCGCGCTTCTCCAAGTGCATGATGTTCATGCCGGGCTCCGCGGTCGAAGACAATTCGGCCAATGTCTGCGCGACGAATCGGCCGGTGACCGCCATTTTGTCGATCTCGGCGGGTGTCTTCAGCTCAATCACGGGTGTTCTCCTTCAACGATGCGCAGGGGGTTCGTGTCGATTTTAGTCCTCGGCGGTCCCGAAGTCGCGGCCGCACGCGCATCTGTGGGCAAGGAGACAGCCGCAGGAAGAGAACCCGGCCCGCCGTGGGCGTGCTGGCGCTGCGGACTCTTCACCCCGCCGCGACCGGCGTCAGGTAACGCGAATCTCGAAAGAGTCGTCGCCGGCGACGCGTTTTTCGAGATTCGCGTTACCTGAGAGAAGTGACGCGCTAACTCTTCGGCTCGTGCGGCTGATCGCGATGCGCACTCACGGCCCTTCAGCTGAGGCCGCCGTTCTCCTTCTGCGGTCGCGCGACGAACCAGCAGATCGGCCCGACGACGGGCAGCAGCAGGACGATGATCGCCCAGACGAGTCTCACTCGGGCGTCGAGCCCCGATCGGGCGATGCTCACCATTGCCCAGATGAGCAGAACGACGAGCAGCAGGACGACGCCGGACCAGATCACATCATAGGCAGCTGGTAGCAGCGGATTCTCACTCACGTCATCAGGAAACCTTGTCCTGTTGTGGGCGTCCGGTTCGCTCAGTCAATGCGAAGCTCGAAAAGGTCATCACTGGCGACGACTTTTTCGAGTTTCGCGTGACCTGAAGGCGATTGCGCGTCACAGGGCCGCTGCCCGTTCGAGGTCAGCCGGACCGAGTGCCCGCTCGTCAGAGGAACTCCACTCCTTGGGCCAGGGGCAGCTCGCCCGAGTAGTTGATCGTATTCGTCGCCTGTCGCATATAGGCCTTCCATGAATCGCTGCCGGATTCGCGGCCGCCGCCGGTCTCCTTCTCTCCGCCGAAGGCTCCGCCGATCTCCGCACCCGAAGTGCCGATATTGACATTGGCGATGCCGCAGTCCGACCGAGAGAAGAATCTCTCCGATTCGGCCAGTTCGGAGGTGAAGATCGCCGAGGACAGGCCCTGCGGGACCCCGTTGTGGATCTCGATCGCCTCGTCGAGATCCGAATAGGTCACGACATAGAGGATCGGTGCGAAGGTCTCTGACTCCATCACCGCTGTCTGTGCGGGCATCCGCACCACCGCCGGTTCGACATAGTGGGCATCGGGCCGTTCCTCGGCGAGCACCCGTGCTCCGCCGCAGAGCACCTCGCCGCCTTCGGCCGTGGCCTGTTCGAGGGCGGCCTGCATGGCATCGAAGGAGCCTGCGTTGATGAGGGGGCCGACGAGCACACCGTCATCGGTCGGTGAGCCGATGCTCAACGTCCGATACGCCGAGACGATCTTGTCGACGAACTCATCGGCGATGGATTCGTGGACGATGAGCCGGCGCAGGGTCGTGCAGCGCTGCCCGGCGGTGCCGGCGGCGGCGAAGACGACACCGCGCAGAGCCAGTTCGATATCGGCGCTCGGCGCGACGATGGCGGCATTGTTGCCGCCGAGCTCGAGCAGGATCCGCCCGAAGCGCTCGGCCACGACGGGCCCGACCTCACGACCCATGCGCACCGATCCCGTGGCCGAGACCAGAGCCACCCGTTCGTCACGCACCATCGCATCACCGATGTCCCTGCCTCCGACGAGGACCGGGACGAGCCCTTCTGGTGCCCCCACCTCGGCGGCGGCCCGCGCCAGCAGAGACTGTGCGCCCAAGGCCGCGAGCACGGCATTCTCCGAGGGCTTCCACACCACGGAGTCCCCGGCCACCAGGGCCAGGGCAGTGTTCCAGGAGTACACGGCCACAGGGAAGTTGAACGCGGAGATGACGCCGACGACGCCGAGCGGGTGCCAGGTCTCCATGAGCCGGTGTCCGGGTCGTTCGCTGGGCATGGTCTTGCCCCACAGCTGTCGGGACTGGCCGAGCGCGAACTCGCAGATGTCGATCATCTCCTGCACCTCGCCGGCTGCCTCCGAGGGGGTTTTTCCGGCCTCGACGGTGATGATCTTCGCGAGATCCTCCTTGTGCTGACTCAGCAGCTGGCCCCACCTCTGGACGAGCTGTCCGCGCACGGGCGCCGGCACGTCACGCCAGGAGGCGAAGGCCTCGGCGGCGGCACCGATCTTCCCTGCCGCCGTCTCCGGGGTGTCGGCGGCGAGGGTGCCGAGCCTCTGGCCGGTGATGGGGGAGCGGGCGGGCAGATGCGCCGAGGCGACCGACCCTTCGAGTACGGATCGGTCGACGCCGCAGGCGCTGAGTCCGGCGGTGAGAAGGTCGGAGATGGTCTGGTCGGTGGGCAGTGCGGTCATTGCTGTCCTTTCGGTGACGGTGGTGCAGGAAGGTATGTGGGGTGGGGCGTTCAGACCACGTTGAGCTCCTTGCGCAGTCCGGTGGTGATGAAACGGCGTTTGTCCATCGGGGTCACGTCGACGAAGGGGGCGCGGCCGGTCATGAGGTCGGCGACGACCTCCCCGACGGCCGGCCCCATGAGGAAACCGTGGCCGGAGAACCCGCAGGCGTAGAAGAATCCCGTCAGCTCTTCGGCCTCACCGATGAGCGCATTGTGGTCCGGAGTCATCTCGTACAGTCCCGCCCACCCGCGTTTGGCCTCCACATCGATGAGCGCGGGCGTGCGGGCTTCGATGCGTTCGGCCAGGGTGGTCAGCCAATTCGGGTCCCGTTTGTCATTGAACGACCAGTCATCGACCTCATCGGGGCAGCCGAAGAGCAGACCGGGACCTTCCGGGTGGACGTAGTAGCTGGTCGTGAAGTCGATGGTGAAGGGCATCCCGGTCGTGTCGAAGTCGACCGGTTCCGAGACCATGATCTCCCGTCGCAGCGGCTTCACCGGAAGATCGACCCCGGCCAGGTCTCCGATGAGTCCGGACCAGGCACCGGCCGCGCACACGGCCTGGGTGCAGGCGATGGTGCCGTGGTCCGTCACCACCGCGGTGACCTCACGGTCGGGTCCGGCTGAGGTCTCGAATCCGGTCACCTCGCAGTCCTTGAGCACCTGCACGCCGCGTTCGCGAGCGGCCGTGATGTACCCGGACACGACCGCCTCGGGGGTGCAATGGCCATCACCGGGGTTGAACGCCCCGGCCACGAGCCCTTCGGTGTTCACGTACGGGGCGAGTTCGGCCACCTCAGCGACGGTGAGCATGCGCGAGTCGAGTCCCATCCGCTGCTGCAGGTCCACATTCTCGGAGAAGGCCTGCGCGGACTCCTCGGAGTCGAGGAGGAACAGATAGCCATTGCTCACGAGGTCGATGTCGACTCCGAAATCGGTTTCGAAGTTCCGCAGCACCTCGAGGCCGTGCGCGGCCAAGGCGATGTTCACTTCGTCGGAGAACTGGCAGCGCACACCTCCTGCCGCTTTCGACGTCGAACCGGAGCCGGGAGTGTCGCGTTCGACGATGACGACGTCTTCGACGCCTCGTTCGGCCAGGTGGAAGGCGATGGCCGCGCCCATCACTCCCGCGCCGATGATGACCACCGATGCGCTCGCCGGTACCCCTTCGGGCGTGGTCGGATCCGTGTTCGGTGCGGTCGGGATCTCCACTGTGACCTCCCTGTCTGCCCCCGCGGCGACCGCCTTTGGCCGCCGCAGAGGCGAAAGACGCCGACGTCGATGTCGGCGGACTGCGACTTTCCCCCATTGTGCTCGCCCTCACAGTTAAGGACAAGAGAGAGTTTGTGAACACTCTGTTGAGGAAACCTAAAGACAGCTAGGATGCCTCCATGACGTGGACACTCGGGCAGCTGCGCACCTTCGTCGCGGTGGCCGAACTGGGATCGATGACGCGCGCAGCCGACCACCTCGGCTACAGCGTGGGCGCGGTGTCCCAGCACATCGCCGCACTGCGCAAGGTCGTCGACTCCGAACTGTTCGTCCGCCGCGGCCGCGGGCTCATCCTCGCCGAGGCCGGGCGCACCCTGCTGCCGCGTGCACGGAACATCCTCGCCGCCCAGAAGCAGGCCGAGATGGCGATGCTCGGCCGCGACTTCCGCAGCGAAGCGATCGTCACCCTCGGCGTGTTCGGATCCGCATCGATGACAGCGCTGCCGCAAGTCGTGCACCGGTTGGCGCAGCGCCACCCGCACATCGAGGTCCGGGCACGGGAGATCAATGTGGAGTCGATGTCAGCGGCCGTCATCGACGGAGTCATCGATCTGGGGATCGGGATCAACTATCCGGCGGTGCCGCTGCCGCCGATGCGCGGGCTGAGCTGGGAGGCGGTGGCGAAAGAGGACTTCGGCATCGTCGTGCCCACCGGCCGGGCTCGACCGGGGGAGACGGAACTGGCCGAGGCGGATTGGATCCTCCCGCCGGCCGAGGAGCTCTTCGGCCGAGCGATGCGTCTGGCCACCTCGGCGCTGGGAATCAATGCGAAGGAGACGCACATCGTCACCGACACCGCGGTCGCCCTTGCACTCGCAGGGACCGGGCTGGGCCTGACCCTGGCGACGCCGATCATGATGTCCCTGAGCGGGCCCGATGTCGATCTGCATCCCGTCGCCGAGGCGGGAGGGCGTGAGATCATCGTGCTCACCTCCCCGGACCCGAGCGATCCGGTCAGCGCCGTGGCCGCGGTCATCGCCGAAGTGTTCGTGTGAGCACCGACCTCGACGTCGGGAGCTGTGAAATCGTCCTAGGATGAGGCCATGAGCTTCGATCACAAGTGGAACCAGGTCCGCAGGGTCAACCCCGAGCATTCGGCGAACTATGCCGAGATGTGGCGCAAACAGGTCGCCGCCGGGCACGACATCGGGGGAGAGGCCCGACTCGTCAACGCGATGGCTCCGCGCGAAGCTCGGATCCTCGACGCCGGCTGCGGCACGGGGCGGGCCGGCGGTCTGCTCATCGAAGAAGGGCACACTGTATACGGCGTCGATCTCGACGAATTCCTCATCTCCGTCGCCGAGGAGGACTACCCAAGCGGGGAATGGCACACCGGCGATCTCGCCGACTTCGATTTCGCAGGGACCGGGATCGATGAGATCGACGTGGCCTTCTGCGCCGGCAATGTGCTCGCCTTCCTCGACCCGGCCTCCCGCCGGCAGACCCTGAGCAACATCAAGTCCACGCTCAAGCACGGCGGCCGCTTCGTGTCCGGGTTCGGCGCCGGACGCGGCTACGATTTCGATGATTTCGCCGACGATCTCAGGGCCACCGGGATGTTCGTCGATCAGAGGTTCTCCACCTGGGAACTGCACCCCTTCGACGCCGGCAGCGACTTCCTCGTCCTCATCGCCACACGACTGTGAGGCGTTCTCGCTGCGTCCAGTCGATTCGTGCGGTCGACCGAACTAGGCTGAAGACGAACCATCCACCAAAGAGCTGAAGGAGAATCCCATGATCTTCATCGTTGTGAAGTACGACGTGAAACCCGAAAGCGTCGAGAAGTTCCCCGAGGCAGTGCGCACCTTCACCGAGGCGACCCGGGCCGAACCGGGCAATCTCTTCTTCGAATGGTCGAAGAGCCTGGAGAACCCGAACGAGTTCGTCCTCGTCGAAGCATTCACCGACGAGGGTGCCGAACCGCATGTCACGAGCGATCACTTCGCTGCCGGGCTCGAAGCGATGCGCCCGCACCTGGCCTCGACCCCGAAGATCATCTCCCGCAAGATCGACGGCGAAGGCTGGGACGAGATGGGCGAACTCAAGATCGACTGATCGCCGGACCGGCCTGAACCGTCGCTATTGGGCGCCGCAGAGATTAGACTTCTGCCATGGCGACCAGAGGGATGAACATTCCGGCGATCGAGACCGCCCTCGGCGAGAAGTGGGAGGACACCCGCGCTCGCCTCGAGGCGGCCGGGGGAGCGTCGGCGAGTCACAGAGAACTTGCCGACGCTCTCTATCCGCAGTTCGAAGGCCAAGTCGACAACCACGGCTGGTGGGTCCAAGGTGCAGTCGTCGCCTACGAGCAGGAGATCGGTCGGCGGGTGCCGGGGCAGCGTGCCGACGGCACCTTCGACGTGGCTGTCTCCCGCACGATTTCCGGTCAGCGCAGCGACCTCATCGCGAAGTTCGCCTCCTTCGTCGACGGCACTCTCAACGGAGCGGCCCTCGAGGGAGAACCCCGCACCTCCGAGACCGCGAAGCGCTCCTTCTGGCGAGCGGACCTCGACGGCGGGATCAAGGTCGAAGTCGCCGCCGAGGCGAAGAGCGACGACAAGACTCTCGTCGTCCTCACCACCTCGAAGCTGCCGAGCCCGGACGCTCTCGAAGACTGGCGGGCCTTCGGCAAGGACTTCCTCAGCCGGCTCGCAGGCCCGTCGGCCCGGGACTGAAGCGCTTCGGCTCAGCTTCAGCCGATGATCGGATTCCAGGTCCCCAGCAGGTGCGCGGCGACGATCGCCAGTGCACAGACGGCCAGGCTGATGAGCACGACCACGAGATCCCGGATCCCGAAGTGTGAGCGCCTGCGCCATGTCCGGCCGGGACGACCGAACGCACGGCCCTCCATCGCCATCGCCAGTGTGGTGGCGCGACGAATCGAGACTACGAGCAGGACGAACACCCCGCTGAAGAGGCTGTGAGTCCTCCGCAGCAGCGAACCTCCGGCCACACCCCTGGCTCGCCGCGCCATCGACAGCACCTGCCATTCGCTGACCAGGAGTCCGAGGAGCCGCGAGGCGGCAAGCACAGAGACCACGACCACCTCGGGCAGGCGCAGATGTTGGATGAGCGCATCGGACAGGTCGCGCGGATCGATCGTCGAGGCGAGCACGATGAGCGGAATCGCCAGGGCCAGAGCCCGGAGGAAGATCGCGGCGGCCGCGGACAGCGATCCGGTGGTGAATAGGATCGGTCCGAAGTCGACGACGACGGGTCCGGTCTTCTCCGCCAGCAAGGCGGTACCCCAGGCCGCGAGCAGGGCGCCGGCAGGCAGGAACCACAGTCTCTTCGCCGCGGCCGACAGGTCGAGACCCGTGGCCGGAAGGGCAAGAAGGCAGAAGACGAAGACGACTCCGGCCGAGACCAGATCGATGCTCAGCAGAGCCCCGACCATGAGGATGAGTGCCACGCCGATCTTCGTCAGCGGGTTGCACCGAACCACGAGGGTGCTGCGCATGACGGGAATGAGCTGGCCCGGATCCGGAACGGCCGCCTCGGTGGGGGAGGAGCGCACCCGCACGAGTCGTTTACTCACCGCGATCACCGGCCCTGACCTGGACGTCGGCGGACAGAGTCGTGGCCCCACCACCGTGGTCGCCGAGATCGAGGAGATCGGCCCCGATCGCCTCGAGGAACGCCTGATCGTGACTGACCGCCACGACCGCAGATCCGTGCGCGAGAGCATCGAGGAACATCTCGACCAGTCCCGCCCACGTCAGCGCATCCTGACCGAAGGTCGGCTCGTCGACGATGAGGACTCGCGGTCGAGGTGCCATCATGGCCGCCACCGACAGGCGCCGTTTCTCTCCTCCGGACAGGCTCTGCGGGTGCGTCTGCGAGAGTTCGGCCAGACCGAGTGACACGAGCAGGTCATCCACTCGTGTCGCGATCTCGGCACTCGACCAGCCGGCCAGTCGCGGACCGAGTTCGAGTTCGCCGGCGACGCTGGAAGCGAGGAACTGATGCGCGGGTTCCTGGAAGACCATCCCGATGCGCGGGGCCAACTGAGCAGAAGGCCAGGCGAAGGGGCGGGTGCGTCTGAGTCCGTCACGCAGCTCTGCCTCGGCGTGGACCGCACCGGCGAATTCGGGAATGAGCCCGGCCATGGTCAGTGCTGTCGTCGATTTCCCGGCCCCGTTCGGGCCGACGAGGCCGAGCGCCTGCCCGGCGCGCAGACTCAGATCGAGGCCGGCGACCGCGGGCGCGCGCATCCGCGGTCGCGCAACGCTGAGTTCCTCCGTGCGCAGCAGCACCTCGCCGAGGCGGTCGTCCGCCCGGTCGGACAGGACCCGTGACCGTTCGGGCTCACCATCGGTCCGGCCGGATCCGCTCAGCGACCGGGTACGGTCATCGCGGGATCGTGAGGGATCCTCGGGCACCCAGATCCCGCAGTCGATGAGAACGCTTGAGAGATTCGGATGACCGAAGACCCGACTCGGAGCGCCCTGGGCGAGGATTCCCTGCCGGCCGAGCACGATCACCCGATCGACGTGATCGAGCCACAGCCCCACGCGGTGTTCGACGACGAGCATGGTCGCCTGAGTCTCGGCCTGCACGGCAAGGACGGCATCACGGACGCCGGGCGCGGAAGACGGATCGATATTGGCCGTCGGCTCGTCGAGGACGATGACCTCCGGCGACATCGCATGGATGCCGGCCAGAGCTAGACGCTGCTTCTGCCCGCCGGACAGCGCCGCACTCGGATGCTCGGCGGGCAGGTCGAGTCCCATGGCACGCAGAGACGAGGGAATCCGAGCCTCGATGGTCTCGGCGGGCAGACCGAGGTTCTCCATCCCGAAGGCGACATCGTCGCCGATGCGGGAGAAGATCACCTGCGAATCGGGATCCTGCAGGACCAGTCCGGTGCCGCCTCGGCGAGGATTCGGAGCCTCGCCGCCGACGAGGAGCTCACCGCTGGATTCGCCGGACTCCTCGGGCAGGACGCCGGCGATGGCATGGAGCAGAGTCGACTTGCCGGCCCCCGAGGGGCCGAGGAGGAGGACCTTCTCACCCGCGGCGATGTCGATGTCGAGGGGCCCGACAGCCGGTGTATCGCGATCGGCATGCGTCCACGAGTATCCGCGTGCCGTGATCGGCAGTGCCATCAGCGCAGGCGACCGGAGGCGAACGAGCTCAGCGCCCCGGTGGCTGCGATCGCCCGATACGCGTACCAGGCGCCGATGCCGGAGAGGACGAGGCCGGAGACGATGGCGCACACCGCGTAGATCGCCTGATAGCCGAACTGCCATTCGGCGTTGTACATGATGTTCTCGCTCACAGCCATGAACGCCGCGGCCACGACCCCTGACAGTGCGGTGATCCAGAGCGTGAACCGCCTGTAGCCGAAGGCGGCGAAGACGAGTTCGGCACCGAGGCCCTGAATGAACCCGGACAGCAGCACGGTGGCTCCGAAGTGTGAGCCGAGGACCGCCTCGACGATGGCGGCGATGAGTTCGCACAGGAGCGCGGCTCCGGGCTTGCGGATGATCGCAGCGGCCAAGGGGCCGGCGAGGACCCACAGGCCGGCGATGAGCCCGATCGAGGGCGGGAAGGCCTGGAAGGCGAGTTCGAGGACCTTCCAGCTCAGCGCCAACACCCAGAACACGAGCCCGACGGCGATGCCGAGCACGGCGGTGGTGACATAGTCCACGACCCGCCACTGCTTCGATTTCGGAGCCCTGGTGTGTGCGGTCGCCGCGGCGGAGGTGGTTTTCGGTGTGGTGGTTTTCGGCATTGTGCCTCCTCATACAAGGAGGGGTGAAGAGTCTCGACTTCCTTCGGCGGTCCTAGCCGCATCAGGTTCGAGGGTCTGCAGCTTCTTCTGCACTCTCAGCGCCCCTGACGGCGCTCCCCTGTCGTAGCCACCACTGTACAACAGGGGAGAGCGGGCTCCGGCACGGAGCTGTCCGGTCCGCGGACCCTCAGGTGCCGCTGCGCTGTCAGGTGCCGTTGCTGTCAGCTCGGGACGACCATCACCGTGCCCTCGGCATGATTGAGGACTCCGCGTGAGACGGAGCCGAGCAGGACGCTGCGGAACCGTCCTCGTCCGCGCGTGCCCATCACCGTCAGCTGCGCCCTGGCGCTGATCTCGACGAGCGTCTGCGTGGGGTCACCGACCGGCACCGAGGAGGACACCTCGAGATCCGGGAACTGCTCGGACAGCTGCGCGATCTCTTCCTCCAGTCCGGCAGCGATCTGCTTCTGCCGCCGTCCCGTGACTTCGGAGCTGAGCTCGAGCTCGGGGTACCAGTAGAGCCATTCCTCTCCCGCCGGAAGCACCGCGACGACTTCGAGTGCTGTTCGGCGCAGGGCGGCTTCGGCGGCCGCGGTGACCATGGCGACCCGGCCGGTGTCCGAACCGTCGACGGCCACGACCACCGGTCCGTCCGCCTCGGCGTTCGCGGCATGGTGGGGGACGACGATCGTCGGACAGTGAGCGTGAGCCGGCACGGCGGTGGACACCGAGCCGAGGACGCGGCCCATGAAGCCGCCTCGGCCCCGCGCGCCGAGGATGATGACCTCGGCATCGGTGCTCAGCGCGATGAGCGAGCCGGCCGCATCGCCGGGCACGGTGCGGAAGCTCTTCTCTCCGGGATGATCGCGGAGGAGTTCGACCGCCTCGGCGAGGATCTTCTCCGCTTCCTGCTTCGCTATCGCGTCCTCGGGCTCGCTGGGAATCGACGCCATGTTCGGGTAGATCATCGTCGGCAGCGGATATGCGGTCACGACGGTCAACGTGGTCTTGCGTCGTTCGGCTTCCAGCGCGCCGCAGCGGACCGCGAGACCGGCGAGTTCGGAGCCGTCGAAGCCGACGAGGACGCCGAATTCCCGGTTGAGACCGGACTCGGACGGCCGGGCATCAGCCGGACGTGTTTCGGGGGTGTGGGACTCGGGCATTGGGGACTGGGCAGACATCTCGAACCTCTCCCTCGGGGCCTGGCCAACCCAGACGCCGACGACGGCCCCGACCAGCGGTATCGTCTGCGTCGCCACCAGTCTACCAAGGTTATTCTACGGAATGTAGAAAATGGTGTCTGTGAGAACCGCAGTCTCAGACCGGGAAGCCCAGATGGGTGAGCGCGGCCTTGAGGATGAAATCCTGACCGTGGCAGAGCTCGCTGGTGATGTCGGGGCGCAGGGTCTCCTCGGGGGTCAGCCAGTCGAGACTGAGGGCATCGGCTCGTGGAGTGCACTCGCCGCGGACCTCGAGGACGAAGCACATCGAGATCGCGTGCTGCCGGGGGTCGTGGAGGAGGCCGGAGCCTTCGGTCGGGAAGTATTCGGCGATGTGGAACGGGGAGATCGACGGCGGGATGACCGGCAGCGCCATCGGGCCGAGGTCGTTCTCGGCGTGCCGCATGAGCGCGGAGCGGATCGATTCGTGGAAGCGGATGCGCCCGCCCACGACCTCGCGGCCCAGGGTTCCGTCCTCGAGGCTGCGCAGCAGCAGTCCGATGCGTTCGACGTTGCCGGCCTCGCCGACTCGCACGGGGATCGCGTTGACGTAGGGGATGGGGATCCGTCTGCGCAGGCGGGCGAACTCCGCATCGTCGAACCAGTTCTCATCGAAGTCCAATGCAGTGCGGGTCATGAGGCAATCGTCCCATATCGGGGGTCGGTGCAGAAGAGGCATCGGACCCTGTTGGTGAACCAGCGCACACATCGGGTAAAATATCTTGATGTCGAGATAAATCTCCGACCGGCAGAGATCTGCCGAGTGCCGTGACCTACAGTGGGGTCAGCACCTGACGACCAGTTCCGGTCAAGGACTATGAAGGGGTATCCATGATCAATCATGAAGTCCGCACTCATAAGAGCTCAGAGAACCTGGCTCGCGAAGATCAGCTCGCTTGGAAGATCGCCGAAGTCGCATCCGACTCGACGCCGGTCGACGCAGACGTCACCGAGATGGTCATCAACCGCATCATCGACAACGCCGCCGTGGCAGCCGCCTCGGTGCGCCGCTCCGCTCCGACGCACGCTCGTGAGCAGGCGCAGGCTCATCCGTTCAACCCGGGTGCCAACATCTTCGGTCTGCCCGTGACCGATCGCTTCTCTCCGGAATGGGCCGCTTGGGCCAATGGTGTGGCCGTGCGTGAACTCGACTTCCACGACACGTTCCTCGCTGCCGAATACTCGCACCCCGGCGACAACATCCCGGCCGTCCTCGCGGTCGCCCAGCACAAGGGCATCGGCGGCAAGGACCTCATCAACGGCATCGCCACCGGCTACGAGATCCAGGTCGACCTGGTCAAGGGCATGTGCCTGCACGAGCACAAGATCGACCACGTCGCCCACCTCGGCCCCTCCGCGGCGGCCGGCATCGGCGCGCTGCTCGGCCTGCCCACCGAGGTCACCTTCCAGGCCGTCCAGCAGGCGCTGCACGTGACCACCGCGACCCGTCAGTCGCGCAAGGGCGAGATCTCGTCCTGGAAGGCTCATGCTCCCGCCTTCGCCGGGAAGATGGCCGTCGAGGCCGTCGACCGTGCGATGCGCGGTGAAGGGGCACCGAACCCGATCTACGAAGGCGAAGACGGCTTCATCGCCTGGATCCTCTCCGGCCCCGAGGCCCGCTACACCGTCCCGCTGCCGGGCCAGGGCGAAGCGAAGCGTGCGATCCTCGACACCTACACCAAGGAGCACTCGGCCGAGTACCAGGCGCAGGCGCTCATCGACCTTGCGCGCAAGCTCGGCGGACAGATCGAGGATCTGACGAAGATCAAGCGCGTCGTCATCCACACCTCGCACCACACCCATTACGTCATCGGCACCGGCGCGAACGATCCGCAGAAGATGGATCCCAAGGCCAGCCGCGAGACCCTCGACCACTCGATCATGTACATCTTCGCCGTGGCCATGCAGGACCAGGGCTGGCACCACGAGCACTCCTACGCTCCCGAGCGCGCCGGTCGTCCCGACACCGTCGAGCTGTGGCACAAGATCGAAACCACCGAGGACCCGGAGTGGACCCGTCGCTACCACTCGACCGACCCGAACGAGAAGGCCTTCGGCGGCCGCGTGGAGATCGAGTTCGACGACGGATCGACACTGACCGACGAGATCGCCGTGGCCGATGCCCACCCATTCGGTGCGCGTCCCTTCGCCCGGGCGAACTACATCGAGAAGTTCAAGACCCTCGCCGAGGGCGTCATCTCCGATGCGGAGCAGGCCCGGTTCCTCGACCTCGCTGAGAACCTCGAGAACCTCGATGCCTCGGGTGTGGGCGAACTCAGCTTCGTCGTCGACGGACTCGAGCACAGCGGATCGAAGGGCATCTTCTGATGCTCGGCGCACAGGCAACCCCGGCCGAGCGTCGCGCTGAGTTCCGCGAACTCCTCGCCGGCGACAAGATCGTCCAGTTCCCCGGCGCCATCAACCCGATCAACGCTCAGATCATCGAGCAGACCGGTTTCGAAGGCGTCTACATCTCCGGCGGTGCATTCTCCGCGGCCATGGGTCTGCCCGATATCGGGCTGACCACGCTCACCGAGGTGGCCGACCACGGACGCAACATCGCGCGAGTGACGAACCTGCCGACATTCATCGACGCCGACACCGGATGGGGCGAAGCCATGAACGTGGCCCGCACCGTCCAGGAGTTCGAGGACGCAGGGATCTCGGGCATGCACCTCGAAGACCAGGTCAACCCGAAACGCTGCGGCCACCTCGACGGCAAGGAGGTCGTGACCGCGGCCGAGATGTCCAAGCGGATCAAAGCGGCGGTCAAGGGCCGTCGCGATGAGAACTTCGTCATCTGCGCCCGCACGGACTCTCGCGCCGGAGAAGGTCTCGACGCCGCCATCGACCGGGCCAAGGCCTACGTCGATGCGGGAGCGGACATGATCTTCCCCGAAGCGATGCGCGACCTCGGCGAGTTCGAGACCTTCGCGTCGGCCGTCGATGTGCCGATCCTGGCGAACATGACGGAATTCGGAAAGAGCGAACTGTTCACAACAGAGCAGCTGGCGAATGCGGGAGTCAAGCTCGTGATCTACCCGGTCACGACTCTGCGCATCGCCATGGGTGCGATCAAGACGGGCCTGGAGACCATTCGGGACAAGGGCACTCAGGTGGACCTGCTCGAGGGCATGCAGACCCGTGCGGACCTGTACGACACGATCGACTACGCTGCGTACAACGATTTTGACGCCGCAGTATTCAACTTCTCACAGGAGGGTCACCAGTGACCGAAGAAATCAAGAAGGGCCTTGCCGGCGTCGTCGTCGACACCACGGCCGTTTCGAAAGTAGTCCAGGAAACGAACTCGCTGACCTACCGCGGCTACCCCGTCCAGGAGCTCGCCGCCAAGCGCAGCTTCGAGGACGTCGCCTACCTCATCTGGAACGGCGAACTGCCCACCGAGGCTCAGCTGGAGGAATTCCAAGAGCGTGAGCGCGCCCAGCGTGCCATCGACGACAAGCTCATCCAGCTCATTCTCGACCTGCCGAAGGACTGCCACCCGATGCACGTCGTGCAGACGGCCGTGGCCTACCTCGGCGCCGTCGACCCCGAAGCCGATGTCGAGGGCGAAGAGGCGAACCTGGCCAAGGCCGAGCGCCTCTACGCGCAGCTGCCGACGATCGTGGCCATCGACCACCGTCGCCGTCACGGTCTCGATCCCGTCGCTCCGAGCAGGGATCTCGGCTATGCCGCGAACTTCTTCAAGATGGTCTTCGACGAGGTTCCCACCGAAGAGGTCGTGCGCTGCTTCGACGTGTCGATGATCCTCTACGCCGAGCACTCGTTCAACGCTTCGACGTTCACCGGCCGCGTGATCACCTCGACGACGTCCGACCTCTATTCGGCCGTCGCTGGTGCCGTCGGTGCGCTCAAGGGCCCCCTGCACGGCGGCGCGAACGAAGCGGTCATGGCGATGCTCGAAGAGGTCGGCACCGCCGACAGGGCTTCGGCCTGGATCGACGAGGCGCTGGCCAAGAAGGCGAAGATCATGGGCTTCGGCCACCGCGTGTACAAGAACGGCGATTCGCGCGTTCCCACCATGCGCAAGGCCTTCGAGGACATGGTCGAGGCCAAGGGCGCCAAGGATCTGCTCGATCTGTACAACGCCTTCGAAGAGGACTTCGTCGAGCGCAAGGGAATCTACCCCAACCTCGACTACCCTTCGGGCCCGGCCTACCACCTGATGGGCTTCGACACCGAGCAGTTCACTCCGATCTTCGTGATGGCCCGCATCACCGGATGGACCGCTCACATCTTCGAGCAGCAGGCGAACAACGCCCTCATCCGTCCCCTGAGTGCTTACGACGGTGAGGACCAGCGTGAGGTCCCGGACAACCGGGGCTGAGAGGTCCGAAAGGCAGAACAGCATTATGGGACCTGACGGTCTGTACCGTCCGGTCGATCTCGAGGGTTTCGACTTCACCGTCACCGGTGGGGTCGGAACCCTCGTCATCGATCGGAGGAAGAAACGCAACGCGATCTCGCGTGCGATGTGGCGGGCGCTGCCGGAGATCATCGCCTCCGTCGACGCCGATGACTCGATCGGTGCGCTGATCATCACCGGTGCCGGCGGGCATTTCTCCGCCGGTTCGGACATCGCCGACCTCGATGTTCCGCTGGCCGACTTCTGGGAGCTCAACTCCTCCGCCGAGGCGGCCGTAGCGAATTCGCGGACTCCGACGATCGCGGCGATCGAAGGAAACTGCGTGGGCGGAGGCACCGAGATCGCTGCCGCCTGCGACATCCGCATCGCCGCCCCCGGGTCGATCTTCGGTGTGACCGCCGCGAAGCTCGGCCTTGTCTACCCGGCCGGGCCCACCCAGCGTCTGGCGCAGATCCTCGGAGACTCCTGGGCCAGGTACCTCTTGATCACAGCGTCGATCGTGAAGTTCGAGAAGATGGCCGAACTCGGCTTCTTCCATGACACGACGCCGACTCCCCTGGCTGCGGCGCAGGCACTGGGGGAGCGGATCGTCGGCCTGTCCCGGCTCAGCCAGGTCGGGGCCAAAGCGATCCTCGACGGGAATCTGCTTGCAGGTGAGGAGCCGCCTCGGTGGTTGGATTCGGCGTACCGGGAGGAGATCACGCGCGGGCAGGAGGCCTTCTTCGCCAAACGACCGCCGGATTTCGCGTTCGCGAAGTCCGCGTGGGCAACAGACGGCGAAGCCTGAAGACGGGATAAACTGAGCGAATGCGTCTTGCAGTCCTCGATATCGGCTCCAACAGCGTCCACCTCCTCGTCGTCGACGCTCACGTCGGAGCACCGCCCCTGCCTGCCACCTCGCACAAGGAGGTGCTGCGTCTCGCGGAGTACCTCAGCGACGACGGAACGATCGATGCGGAGGGCCAGGAACGTCTGCACTCGTTCATCGCCGAAGCCGTCGAGATCGCGGAGGACCAGGGGGCGGAGCAGATACTCGCCTTCGCCACCTCGGCGGTCCGCGATGCCCCGAACGGGGTGGCGCTCATCGAAACGATCAACGCTCAGCTCGGGGTCACCCTCAATGTGATGTCGGGCCGGGACGAAGCCCGCGTGACCTTCCTCGCCACTCGCCGCTGGTTCGGTTGGTCGGCCGGAAAGATCCTGCTGCTCGACATCGGCGGCGGCTCTCTGGAGATCGCGGTCGGTCAGGACGAATACCCGCAAGCGGCCGTGTCGGTTCCGCTCGGCGCCGGACGCACCTATTCGGATTTCCTGCCGGACCCCATCCCTTCGGCCGAGGACATCCACAAACTGCGCAAACACGCACGGGCGCAGATCGGACGCATCGCCGGTGACATCAACAGGGTCGGCGTGCCCGACCAGGTCGTCGGCTCTTCGAAGACGTTCCGCTCCCTGGCCCGCATCGCCGGTGCCGCCCCGAGCGGGGACGGCATCTACGCCCCGAGGAAACTCTTCCGTCGCGATCTCGAAGGCATCATCGATACCCTGGCCACACGCACCCCGGCGGCGCGGGCGACGCTGCCCGGCGTCTCCGAAGCCCGTGCCGGTCAGGTGCTCGCCGGTGCGATCGTCGCCGAAGCGGCATTCACGATCTTCGACATCGGCGTCATGAACATCTCGCCGTGGGCACTGCGCGAAGGCATCATCATGCGCAAACTCGACCTGCTGGATTCGGCCGAGCAGTCCTCGACGATGCGCGTCGAAGCGGTCGCCGCACTCGACTGATTCGGCCGCCTCGTCGTCGCTTGTTGTCTACCGGTCAGTATCGCACCTCAGAATTGCCTGCTAGTTTTTGACTATCCGCTTCCGGCTCGACTCATCGTCCCGAACCGGGATGACAATGGTGGATGTCCGAACGTCTGATAGAAAGCACGCTTCTGCCGATGCGAAATGGTGAGCTGTCCCCGCACTACCGCGAACAGGCCCTCGAGACCCTCAAGAACACAACGGCGGCCGATCCACTCGACGTCTTCGTCGTCGGCGGTGGTGTGACCGGCGCAGGCTCTGCCTTCGACGCGGCCACACGCGGTCTCAAGGTCGGAGTCGTCGATTCGAAGGACTGGGCCTCCGGCACCTCATCTCGGTCCTCGAAGCTCATGCACGGTGGTCTGCGCTATCTCGAGATGCTCGACTTCAAACTCGTCGCCGAGGCGCTGAGGGAACGTGACCTGCTGCTGCAGCACACCGCTCCTCACCTCGTCGAGCCCGTCGCCTTCGTCTTCCCCTTCGAGCACCGTCTCATCGACCGTGCCTTCATCGGCTCCGGCGTCCTCCTCTACGACACGATGGCCACCCGACCGGGCCGCAAACGAGCCGTGCCGATGCATCGGCATCTGTCCAAGAAGGCGCTGAGCGCACACTTCCCGGGGCTGGCCGACGATGCCGCCGTCGGTGCGCTCGAATACTACGATGCGAAGGTCGACGATGCGCGGTTCGTGATGACGCTCGTGCGTTCGGCTGTCGGCTACGGTGCGGCCGCTGCCAACCACGTCTCGGTCATCGGCTACCTCCATGACGGCGACCAAGTCACTGGTGTGCATGCCAGGGATGAGGTCACCGGAGAGGAATTCGATATCCACGCCCGTCGCACTATCCTCGCCGGGGGCGTATGGACCGAGGAGCAGCAGGACCTGGCGAAGGCCGATGCCGGACTCAAGGTGCTCGCCTCCAAGGGTGTGCACATCACCGTGGCCCAGGACAAGATCAAAGCCGACCCGGGAACGGGGATCATCTCGAAGACGGAGAAATCCGTCCTCTTCGTCATCCCCTGGGAAGGCTATTGGGTCATCGGCACCACCGACACTCCGTGGACCGAAGACGTCGACAGTCCCGTGGCGACCTCGAAGGACATCGAGTACCTGCTCGAGCATGCGAATGCGATCCTCGCCGACAAACTCACCCGGGAGGACGTCATCGGAGTGTACTCGGGTCTGCGTCCGCTGCTGCAGCCCGTGGTCAAGGAAGGGCAGGCCTCGACGAAGGTCTCCCGGGAACACACTGTGATGGAAGTCGAACCCGGACTTGCCGCGATCGCCGGCGGCAAATTCACCACCTACCGGGTGATGGCCGAAGACGCCGTCGACTTCGTCCTCGGCGACGATGCGAAGGACCGCAGGTCACTGACCGAATCCGTGCCGCTGCTCGGTGCCCAGGGCGTGGGCGCGCTGCGTCGCGGTCAGACCGGGATCGCTGAGAAGTACGGCTGGGACGAAGACCGGGTCAGTCGGCTCATCCGTCGCTACGGCACCCTCATCGAGAATCTGCTCGACCTCGTCGACGAGGATCCCGAACTCGGTCGGCCTCTGGACGGTGCCGACCGCTATCTGCGCGTCGAGGCCTACTATGCGGCCGCCGCAGAGGGGGCCGTCCACCTCGGCGATATCATCGAACGCCGCATGCGGCTGAACTACGAAACCCGCGATCGGGGCAAGAACGCCGCCGAGGCGGTCGCCGCCATCGTCGGCGCGGTGCTCGGCTGGGACGACAACCGGGTGTCGGCCGAGGTCGAGAAATTCAACGCCCACGTCGACGCCCAGGTCGCGGCCGAGTCCACCGATGACGACGCCTCGGCGGCGGCTCTGGTCGGTGAAACCCTCCACTGAGTCGTTCACAACGACGTGCGGGACGACAACCGAATATCGACCGCCCCCGGAGCATCGCCCGGGTCGACCATCGACCGGAACACCCACCGGAAAGACAAACAATAGGAGTTTGTGAGATATGGGCACTATCTTCCTTCACGAGATCGCTGGCACGGCGATGCTCATGCTGCTCGGCGTCGGCGTCGTCGCCAACGTCGTCCTCGGCAAGACCAAGGGCAACGGGGGCGGCTGGCTGCTGATCTCCTTCGGTTGGGGACTTGCCGTCTTCGCCGGCGTCTATGTCGCCTACAAGACCGGAGCGCACCTCAACCCGGCCGTGACATTCGGCATCCTGTTCAGCGGGGCCGCAGAGTACGCGGACGGGATCCCCGTCACCGTGAGCAACACCATCGCCTACCTCGCCGCCGAGCTGATCGGAGCGATGATCGGTGCGTTCCTCGCCTGGGCGGTGTACAAGAAGCACTACGACGAGGAGAAGGACCCCGGCAACATCCTCGGCACCTTCTCGACCGGCCCGGAGATCCGCTCATACGCCTGGAACTTCGTCACCGAGGTCATCGCGACCTTCGTGCTCGTCATCGTCGTCCTCCTCTTCGGCGGCACCCCGGACAGGCTCGGTCCTCTGGCCGTGGCGCTCATCGTCGTCGCGATCGGCGCGTCGCTGGGCGGCCCCACCGGCTACGCGATCAACCCTGCTCGCGACCTCGGGCCCCGCATCGTCCACGCTCTCCTGCCGATCCCGAACAAGGGCGGCTCGGACTGGGCATACTCGTGGGTGCCGGTCTTCGGCCCACTGGTCGGCGCCGTCCTTGCAGGTGTGGTCTCCCGAGCCCTCATCTGAGTACGATCACAGACAACCACCTCGACACAGGAGTCAGAATGAGTCAGGAAAAGTTCATCCTCGCCATCGATCAGGGCACCACCTCGTCACGGGCGATCGTCTTCGACCACGACGGCCAGATCGTCTCGTCCGGTCAGCTCGAACACGAGCAGATCTTCCCTCGCGCGGGATGGGTCGAACACGACCCGGTCGAGATCATCAAGAACACGAACGAAGCCATCGGCCAGGCGCTGACCCGGGCGAACATCAACCGCCATCAGCTCGAGGGCGTCGGCATCACAAACCAGCGTGAGACCACCGTGATCTGGAACAAGCACACCGGTGAGCCCGTCTACAACGCGATCGTGTGGCAGGACACCCGGACGCAGAAGATCTGCGATGAGCTCGCCGGCGATGACGGGGCCGATAAGTACAAGGACCGTGTCGGTCTGCCGCTGGCCACGTACTTCGCCGGGCCGAAGGCGAAATGGATCTTCGACAACGTCGACGGGGTCAAGGAATCCGCCGAGGCCGGTGATCTCCTCTTCGGCACGATGGACACGTGGGTGATCTGGAATCTCACCGGCGGGGTCAACGGCGGCCTCCACGTCACCGACGTCACGAACGCTTCGCGGACGATGCTGATGAACATCGACACCCTCGACTGGAACGCCGAGATCGCTGGGGAGATGGGCATCCCCGTCGAGATGCTGCCGGAGATCAAGTCGTGCTCGGAGATCTACGGCTACGGGGCGAAGAACGGACTGATCATCGACACCCCGATCTGCGGCATCCTCGGCGATCAGCAGGCGGCGACCTTCGGTCAGGCCTGCTTCGAGAAGGGGCAGGCGAAGAACACCTACGGCACCGGCAACTTCATGCTCATCAACACCGGCAACGAGCCGGTGGCGAGCAAGAACGGTCTGCTCACGACCGTGGCCTACAAGATCGGTGACGCCGATGCCGTCTACGCCCTCGAGGGGTCGGTGGCGGTGACCGGTTCGCTGGTGCAGTGGATCCGCGACAACCTCGGTCTGATCAAGGACGCTCCGGAGGTCGAGACCCTGGCCAAGAAGGTCGAGGACAACGGCGGCTGCTATATCGTGCCGGCGTTCTCGGGTCTCTTCGCGCCGCATTGGGAGTCCGATGCCCGCGGCACCATCGTGGGTCTGACCCGGTATGTGAACAAGAACCACATTGCGCGTGCCTCGCTCGAGTCCGTGGCGTTCCAGTCCCGCGAGGTCCTCGACGCGATGAACCTCGATTCCGGCGTCGAGCTCACCGAGCTCAAGGTCGACGGCGGCATGGTCGCCAACGAGACGCTCATGCAGTTCCAGGCCGACCTCCTCGGCGTGCCCGTCATCCGTCCCGAGGTCGTCGAGACCACGGCACTGGGGGCGGCCTATGCGGCCGGAATCGCGGTGAAGTTCTGGAACGGCGAGGAGGATGTCAAGGCCAACTGGCGTGAGGACAAACGCTGGGACCCGTCGATGGACGAGGAGAAGGTCGATCGCGTCTATCGCCTGTGGAACAAGGCCGTGGAACGGTCGAAGGGCTGGGTCGACGAGGACACCGACGCCCTCTCCTCCTAATTGCTACCCGACGGCGGCCCAGCAACCTCGCGCGAGGTTGCTGGGCCGCCGTCACGTAGCAATGGGGGAGGGCGAGGGAGAAAAGTCCGCGCTAAACTGTTGGCGATGAGCAAAATGTCGAAGTCCAAACGGAAGGTGCTGACCACCAAGAACTCTGCGCGCTCGAATTCGCGGCGCCACAGAGAGTACTTCGACAGCCATGCGGTCTACGAACACGACGCTCATCACGTCTCCGAACATCCCATCCGGCTCGGCCTGTCGAGTTCCTCCGTGTCCCCGATGACCGTCGAGGAGACTTTCACACAAGCGGCGAAGCACGGCTACGACGGTGTCGAGATCATGGTCACCCACAATGCCGAGACACGAGATGTCGACCTCATCAACGGACTTTCCGCCGAGACGGGACTCGAGGTCATGTCCCTGCACGCACCGACGCTGCTCTTCCTGCCGCGCGTGCTTCACAAAGACCATTGGGAGAAGCTGCGGATCACCGCGAACCTTGCCAAGGCAGTCAACGCCGAGACCGTCGTCCTCCACCCGCCGTTCAGGTGGCAGGGGGACTACGCGCTGGGATTCGTCGACGGCGTTCGGGAGGTCTCCCGCGAGACCGGTGTGAGCTTGGCTGTGGAGAACATGTATCCCTGGCGGGCGGGCCTGCGCGAAGTCCAGGTCTACTATCCCGACTGGAACCCGCTGGACGAAGACTATGACGACCTCACCTTCGACTTCTCCCACGCTTCGACGGCCGGTGTGAATGCGCTGGAGACCGTGGCCGAGATCTTCGACCGACTCCGCCACGTCCACCTCACCGACGGGTCCGGATCCCTCAAAGACGAGCACCTCGTCCCCGGCGCCGGCAATATGCCCGTGGCCGAGACTCTGCAGTACCTGGCCAAACACAACTGGGCCGGTGACGTCGTGGTCGAGGTCAACACTCGTTTCGTGCGCAAGCAGTCGACCCGTGAGAAGATGCTCGCCGAGTCCATCGCCTTTGCCCGCCAACACCTCGGACTCAACGAGGATGCCCCGCGGCGAAACGGACACAGCCACAGCCGCACCTCGGAACGCCCTCGCTCCTCCGGGAACTGACCCGCATCATCACCGACGGCGCCTGCCGCGACCGCGCACCCGCCCCACCGACGCATGACAATCACTACGAAAGGTTGGTTCGCTTTGACCACTCTCGCCTCCATCGGAACCGGCAACATGGGCACGGCGCTGATCCAGGGAATCCTCAGCGCCGACGCGACCATCGCTGTTCGCGCGACGACTCACTCGGCCGCCTCAGCACAGCGTCTGAGCCGCGACCTGCCGTCGGCGACGGTGACTTCGGTCGAAGACGATGCGGAGGCGAACCGGAAGGCCGCGGCCGAAGCTGATTTCGTCCTCCTCGGCGTCAAACCCTGGATGATGGCCGAGACCCTGGCCGCTCTGGCCCCCGAGCTGGAGTCGAACACGGTGCTCGTGTCCATGGCCGCCGGAGTCTCGTCCGCCGACCTCGCGAAGCTCGCCCCGAAGAATCCCATCGTGCGGATCATGCCGAACACGCCGAGTTCGATCGGCCACGGCGTCATCGCGTTCGCCCCCGACGCCGAGGTGCCCGCCGACAGCGTCGATACACTCAAGACTCTGCTGTCCGGGGCCGGGCTCGTCGTCGACCTCGACGAATCCCAGATCCCGGCCATGACCGGCATCTCCGGGTCCGGAGTCGCTTACTTCTTCCTCCTCGCCGAGGCGATGATCGCCGCCGGAGTCAAGCAGGGGCTGAGCGAGGACACCGCCCGCCAGATGGTCGTCGCCACCGCCGACGGCGCCGGGCGGCTGCTGAGCGCGAAGCCCGACCCGGCCGCTCAGCGGCAAGCCGTGAGCAGCAAGGGCGGTACGACCTTGGCGGGCCTCCAGCAGTTCATCGACGCGGGGATCTTCGACATCGCCGAGGCGGCCGCGCAGGCGGCAGCGAATCGTTCCCTGGAGATGGAACGGGAGAATTCCGAGACCATCAACGGCTGAACGGAACCGTCCCCCTGAGACGGAATCCGACCCCGGCAGGCACCGTGTGAGCGGCGTCGGCCGGGGTCGACTCGTTCGCGCTCAGGGCAGGACGTTCGACGACCGAGCGATCGACACCGCTTCATGCCGGGTGCGGGCCGAGAGCTTGACCATGGCGGTGTTGAGGTAGGACTTCACCGTGGACTCGCGCAGGCTCAGTGTTTCGGCGATGCGCGCATTCGACCAGCCCAGAGCCACATGGGAGAGGATGTCCGTCTCCCTGGGGGACAGGCGAACCGCCGGGACCGGTGTCTGGAAGTCATCCGGGTTGTGCCCGGAGAGGATATCGGCCAGCCGGGTCTCGACGACGGTGAGCTTCTCCCGCGTCTCCTCATCGAGGATGCCCGACCGGATGGCGCGCAGCTCGGCATAGGTATGGCGCAGCGCCTCCCGTCCCGAGGAATCCAAGTCGGGGTAGAGCCGCTCGGCGACGGGGACCGGCTGCGGTTCCCGTCGATAGCCGAGCCGAGCGAGATCGACCGAGAGCTGTCGGACTCGTCGGACGAGGTCTCCCGTCTGCGGGGCAGCGGCGTCGTAGTCCGTGCGGTGGCCGCAGTAGACCATGCCCGTGACCTCACCGCCGTGCAGGGTGGGGACGGCGACGAGGACCCGGATGCCTTCGCCGAGGACCTCCTCGTCGTAGTGGTGGGTGATGAGCGGGTCGACCTCATAGTCCCGGGTCAGCTGCGGAGTGCCTTCGGTCAGGGCTCGACCGCCGAGGCCCCGTCCGGTGCTGACGATGAGGGAGGAGAGCAGACCCTTGCCGGCACCGGCGACGGCTTCGACGTCGACCGCACCCCCGTCGACCATGCCGCCGAAGACGACATCGCCCGTACCGGCCTGATGCAGAGAATCGACGGCTTCGACGAATAGGCGGCGGGTCTCGGCCTTGAGAGCCCGCGTGTGCTTCGCATGCGCGTTCATGTGAACAAGCTACCAACTTTCGGTGGTATTCCCTAGTGCATGCTGAACGTTACCTTTGGACATGTGATTCAGGACACTGAAGTTCTGTCCATTCAAAGGAGAAAGAATGACTGACAATGTCAGCCTCGGGGTTGATTTCCTCGAGGAAGAGGAAAATCCTCAATTCAAAGCGCTCAAGCGCAAGAGGTTCTCGGTGGTGATCCCGCTGTCGATCGCGTTCCTCGTCTGGTACTTCCTCTACGTCATCCTCAGCACCTACGCCCACGATTTCATGTCCACCAAGGTGGTCGGTGAGATCAATGTGGGACTGGTGTTCGGACTGCTGCAGTTCGTGACGACGTTCGCGATCACGATGTTCTATGTCTCATTCGCCAACAAGAAGCTCGATCCTCCAGCGCAGGAGATCCGTGAGCGTCTCGAAGCCCAGTCGGGAGGACTGCATTCATGAGCACTCTGGCAATCGGCGACATGCTCGCCTCCGGCAAAGACCTGCTGACCGCGGCGACGACCGAGGTCGAGAACAACCCCGTCCTCAACATCGCGATCTTCGCCGCCTTCGTCGGGGTGACGATGTTCATCGTGCTGCGCGCCAGCCGGAACAACAAGACCGCCTCCGACTACTACGCAGGAGGCCGGTCCTTCACCGGTCCGCAGAACGGTTTCGCCATCTCCGGTGACTACCTCTCGGCCGCTTCTTTCCTCGGCATCTGCGGTGCGATCGCCGTCAACGGCTACGACGGATTCCTCTATTCGATCGGCTTCCTCGTCGCGTGGCTCGTGGCTCTGCTCATCGTCGCCGAACTCATGCGCAACACCGGCAAGTTCACCATGGCCGATGTGCTCTCCTTCCGGCTCAAGCAGCGTCCCGTGCGCATGGCCGCGGCCCTGTCGACCCTGGCCGTGTGCTTCTTCTACCTGCTCGCTCAGATGGCCGGCGCCGGCGGACTCGTCTCCCTGCTCATGGGAATCGACGGCAAGGTCGGTCAGTCCCTGGTCATCGCCGTCGTCGGTGCGCTGATGATCATCTACGTCCTCGTCGGCGGAATGAAGGGCACCACCTGGGTGCAGATCGTCAAGGCGATCCTGCTCATCGCCGGAGCCTTCGCCATGACCATCTGGGTGCTCGCACTCAACGGCTTCAACCTCTCGACTCTGCTCGCCTCGGCGGTGGAGAACGCGGCCGAAGGCGTCGGGGAAGGAGTCCTCAACCCGGGCCTGCAGTACGGTGAGAATCCGCTCGACTTCATCTCCCTGGCTCTGGCCCTGGTGCTGGGCACCGCGGGCCTGCCGCACGTGCTCATGCGCTTCTACACCGTTCCCACGGCGAAAGAGGCCCGCCGTTCGGTGGTGTGGGCGATCTGGCTCATCGGCGCCTTCTACATCTTCACCCTCATCCTCGGCTACGGCGCGGCCGCACTCGTCGGCGCCGATGAGATCAAGAACGCTCCCGGCGGCGTGAACTCGGCGGCACCGCTGCTCGCGCTCCACCTCGGCGGACCCATCCTCATGGGCTTCATCTCCGCGGTCGCGTTCGCGACGATCCTGGCCGTGGTGGCAGGCCTGGCGATCACCGCCGCGGCCTCGTTCGCCCACGACATCTACGCCAACGTCATCAAGAAGGGCAAGGTCGAGGACTCCGAGGCGGAGGTCAAGATCGCCCGTCGCACGGTCATCGTCATCGGTGCGATCGCGATCATCGGCGGAATCGGTGTGCAGGGGCAGAACATCGCGTTCCTCGTGGCCCTGGCCTTCGCCGTGGCCGCCAGCGCGAACCTACCCACGATCCTGTACTCGCTGTTCTGGAAGGGCTTCACCACCCGCGGAGCCGTGTGGTCGATCTACGGCGGCCTGATCTCGGCGATGGTGCTCATCACGTTCTCGCCGGTCGTCTCCGGGTCCGAGACCGCGATGATCCCCGGTGCCGACTTCGCGATCTTCCCGCTGGCCAACCCGGGAATCATCTCGATTCCGCTGGGCTTCCTCCTCGGCTGGATCGCTTCGATCACCGACCGGACGGTGGAGAGTCCCGAGCTTGCAGCCGAGATGGATGTCCGAGCCCATACCGGGTTCGGCGCCGAGGAGGCCGTCGAGCACTGATCCGAACGTGACCCGATCACGTGGCGGGGACTCGAGATCGGACGTCGCTGGGTGTCCGTCGACCCGACACGCAGGAGGAGGGGCGGCTGCGGCCGCCCCTCCTCGACTGCGTCGTGGGGGCCGGGCAGGGGAGGTGCCTGCGGTGAGAGACGGGGCAGGGGATGCGTGTGCGGTGAGACGAGGTACACTGGTTCGAGTCGCCGATCACGGCACGTCCTGACCGGGGTTCACCTGGGCAGACAGCTGCTGATCTGAGGTGACATGCGGGCGTAGCTTAATGGTAAAGCTTCGGCTTCCCAAGCCGATGACGCGGGTTCGATTCCCGTCGCCCGCTCTCTTTGTGCCCACTGCTCGGACGGTTTCCCGCCTCGTCCGTGACCGCAGTCCGTGACCGCAGAAGCGGCGGAATCTGCAGCCTACGGCCGACCGGCGAACCGTCCCAGCAGCTCCACGTGGCCGGCGACGATGAGCAGATCCTGTTTGCCCACCCGGGTCGTCGGGTCCGCATAGGTGAAGTCGCGGCCGGGACTCTTGATGCCCACGATCGTGACGCCGTATTTGTCGCGGACTCCGGATTCACTGAGCGTGAAGCCCTGGATCTCCCGCGGCGGACGCATCTTGACCACCGCGAAGTGGCCTTCGTCGAACTCGATGTACTCCATCATCCGCGAACTGACGAGGTGAGCCACACGGCGTCCGGCATCCGACTCCGGGTAGAGGACGTGGTGGGCTCCGATGCGGTGGAGGATCTTGCCGTGGGAGGGGGAGATCGCCTTCGCCCATACCTGCCCGACGCCGAGGTCGACGAGGTTCGCAGTCGTCAGCACGCTGTCTTCGATCGAGGTGCCGATGCCGACGACGGCTGTCGAGAAGTCACCGGCACCGACCTGGCGCAGCGCGTCGATGTTCGTCGAATCGGCTTCGACGACGTGGGTGAGCTTGCCGGACCAGTCCCTGACGAGCTCGGGGTTGTGCTCGATCGCCATGACCTCACGTCCCAGCCGGGCCAGGGTGGCCGCCGTCGAGGACCCGAAACGTCCCAGTCCGATGACGAGGATGGAGCTGTGTTCGTTAGCCAACGACGGGCCTTTCCTCGGGGTAGCGGTACAGGCGCACCGAATCCTGCATGGACAGTGCAGCCGCAAGTGTAATCGTACCGAGTCGGCCGATGAGCATGATCACCGACAGAACATAGAGCCCCGCATGCGGTGACGACGCGGACACCCCGGAGCTCAAACCCACCGTGCCGAAGGCCGAGATCACCTCGAACAGCACGCGGTCGAGCGGTTCGGCACTGATCTGCAGCATCGTCAGCGTGCCGACGAAGACGATCATCGCACCGGTGAGCAGGATCGAGATCGAGAGTTTGATCGTCGAGGAGGTCAGCCGCCGACCGAACACGTGGACATCCTGCAGGCCCCGGGCCTCCGCAAATGCGGCGAGGACGAGCACGGCCACGGTCGTGACCTTGATGCCGCCGGCTGTCGAGGACGAACCGCCGCCGATGAACATCATGAGATCCATGAGCAGGTGCGAGGCCTGACTCATGTCCGCGACGTCCATCGTCGCGAAACCCCCAGACCGGGGCATGACGGCCATGAACAGCACCTCGACGAAGGTGTGCCCGGCGTTCTTGTCGCCGAGCGTCGCCGGGTTCGCCGACTCGAACAGCGCCAACAGCAGCAGGCCGACCGCCAGCACCGTCGTCGTGGTCGTCAGCGTCAGCTTCGTGTGCAGGTCCCAGCGGCTCGGCCGATTCCAGAACATCGCGACCATGAGCACGACGGGAAAGCCGAGAGACCCGACGAACACACCGGCCATGAGCAGAGACAGGATCCACGGATCCGCAGCGAAATACGCGGCCCCGCCGGGGTGGATGGTGAAACCGGCGTTGTTGAATGCCGAAATCGAGTAGAACACCGAATACCAGGTCGCATCGCCGAAGGACTCCCCGCGCATGAGGAAGCGCGGGAACAGCAGCACAGCGAGGATCGATTCGGCCGTGAAGATCGTGATGACCACGGTCTTGAGCAGGGAGCCGACCTGACCCAGATTGAGCGCCGAGGTGGCCTGCTGGGCGATGAGCCGCTGACGGACCCCCAGCCGACGTGAGACCGCCATGCCCAGCACCGAGGCGAGGGTGAGGATGCCGAGACCACCGACCTGGATGCCGGCGGTGATCACCGAGATCCCGAAATCCGACCAGTACTCCTCCGTCACGACCGGGCTGAGCCCGGTCACACACACCGCCGAGACCGCGACGAAGACGGAGTTCGCGATGTGCGTGACCCGATCCACCGAGCCCGGGTCGCGCATGCTTGCCGGCAGGATCAGCAGGATCGCGAAGAGAGCGACGACGGCGATGAACGAGCCGATCGCCAACCGGGCGGGCGAGGCGACGGCGAGGTCGTCGACGAAGTCACGGACCCACCGTCCCGGCCGCAGCAGCCGATCGAAGCGCGGTGCGGAATTCTTGGACACAAGCACCATGGTAGATCCGCAGGCCCCGGAACCGGTGCAGGTGAGCTGTGCCATATAGCATGGTGGGCATGGCCGAAAATGATGTCTATGTCGTGTGGGACGAAACGGTGACCGGTTACAACTTCGGTCCCAGCCACCCCATGCACCCCTTCAGGCTCGACCTGACGGCGAAGCTTGCCCTCGATTTCGGGCTCTTCGACGCCGAGAACGTCCACGTCCACCCGATCGATGACATCGACGAGGCCAAGCTCGCCCGACTCCACGACTCCGACTTCATCGCCGCCGTCAAACAGGCAGGAACCCCCGAGGGCCTCAGCGAAGAGGACGCGGACCGCTACGGCATCGGCACCGAGGATGTTCCCGGCTTCGAGAACATGCACACCGCCTCGGCACTGCTGTTCCAAGGCAGCATCGATGCCGCCGACGCCATCATCTCCGGCGGCTACCGGCGCGCCGTGAACTTCTGCGGCGGAATGCACCACTCGATGCCGGGCAAGGCCAGCGGGTTCTGCGTGTACAACGATGCCGCCGCCGGAATCACCGAATTCCTCGACGCCGGCTTCGAGCGCATCGTCTACCTCGACCTCGACGCCCACCACGGTGACGGTGTGGAGACGTTCTTCTGGGACGATCCGCGGGTGCTGACCATTTCGATCCACGAATCGGGGAAGTTCCTCTTTCCCGGCACGGGCTATCCCGCGGACATCGGGGGACTGAAGGCGGCCGCCTCGGCGATGAATGTCGCTCTGCCCCCGCGCACCGGGGACGCGGACTGGCTGCGGGCCTTCGACGCCACGGTCCCGCAGGTCGTCGCTGCCTTCGAACCGCAGGTCATCGTCTCCCAGCACGGCTGCGACGGTCACCGCAGCGACCCGCTGACGCATATGCGGCTGAGCGTGGATGCGATGCGCATCGCCGCCGAACGGGTCCGGGACCTCGCGGTCGAACACGCGGAGGGGAGATGGCTGTCCGTCGGCGGCGGCGGATACGCGATCATCGACGTCGTGCCCCGCGTATGGACGAATCTGTTGGCCATCGCCGCCGGCCGCGACATCGAACCCGGCGCCCGCATCCCGGGTCGCTGGGCGAACTACGCACAGACGAAGACCGGACGCGAAGCTCCGCTGTCGATGACCGACGGATTCGACGGAGCCTTCGAGCCGTGGTCGAAGGGATTCGACCCCGAAGCCGAGCTCGACAGGACCGTGATGGGAACACGGAAGAACATCTTCCCCTTCTTCGGACTCGACCCGTACTTCGACTGAGCCGCGAGCCCGCAGCTCACGCCCCGACCGGGCCGGCACCCCGCGGTGACGCGGCTGAGTCTTCCGGCCGCTGTGGATCTCGACACAGTTTTGGGAAAGCAGGCCGGCAGGCGATAGAATTGCACGGTTAGTTCAATGGGTGGGCACCTGGTGTTCACCCTCCACCGACAAGCACAAGGGGTACCCGAGTGGGCTCAGTCATCAAGAAGCGCCGCAAGCGTATGTCGAAGAAGAAGCACCGCAAGCAGCTTCGCAAGACACGTCACCAGCGTCGCAACAAGAAGTAAGACCCGACGGTCCTACGCCCCCGCTCGAGTGATTTCTCGGCGGGGTTTGTTGCACCCGATGAGGAGTGAGCCATGGTCGAGCTGACCTTCCTCACGCGCGTCGACTGCCATCTGTGCGCTCAGGCGCTGCAGACCGTCACCGAGGTGGCCGCCGGCAGAGACGTGAACGTGACCGAGATCGATATCGACACCGATGACGACCTGGCCGCGCAGTACGGCTGGGACGTTCCGGTCGTGCTCCTCAACGGGCGCCAGCACAGTTTTCATCGAGTCGAGAAGGATCGGCTGTCCAAGGCCCTCACGGCACTGGGCGCATGAGATCGATTGAAGGAGTGAGACGGATTCGTGGGCGAGATTCTGTCCGCCAACAGGATTGAGGGTGTTGTTCGCAAGGACGTACCCGAGCGCGTGATCTCCCGACTTCCGATCTACCTGCAGACCGTCGAGACCATCGCCGCAACAGGCCAGGAGACAGTGTCTTCGGATGACCTCGCTGCTCGCAGCGGGGTGTCCCCGTCGATCCTGCGCAAGGACCTGTCCCAGCTGGGACGCTCCGGCACCCGCGGCGTCGGCTACTCCTGCCCGGAACTGGCTGCGACCCTGCGGACCTTCCTCGGTCTCGACCGGGACCGCAGCGTCGCCATCATCGGCGCCGGTCGTCTCGGCTCCGCCCTGGCCGACTACGCCGGATTCCGCCGACGCGGTCTGCGTCTGACCGCCATCTTCGATATCGACGAGGAGAAGATCGGCACCGCCATCGGCACACTGACCGTCTCCTCTCTGGACGAGCTGACCACCTGGCCCGAACACATCGACCTGGTGGTCATGGCCGTCCCCGCAGCCGCGGCACCCGCGGCGGCCCACACGGCCGTCGAAGCGGGTGTGCGCGGCATTCTCAATTTCTCACCCACCGTGCTCGACGCCCCGGACACCGTCCGTGTCCACCAAGTCGATCTGGCCAGTGAGCTGCAAGTACTCGCATACTATTCGGCGCTGGATACGGCACCGCTCAACCCTGGTTTTGAGGAGCACAGGAATTGACTCTCTTGGTTCTCGGCATTTCCCATCAGTCGGCCCCGATCGACATGCTCGACAAGCTGGCCTTCAGCGCCGGCGAGGTCGGCACCCTGCGAACTGATGCTCTGGCGGGAGACAACGTCGACGGACTTGCGGTGCTCTCCACCTGCAACCGGCTCGAACTCATCGCCGACGTCTCCGCCTTCCACGGGGGACTGGCCGACCTCGGCAACGCTCTGGTGTCCTCGATCGACAAAGAGTGGTCGGACATCGCCGGCCACTTCTATGCCCACTATGACAACCAGGCCATGGAGCATCTGCTCAAGGTCGCCTGCGGGCTCGACTCGATGGCCATCGGCGAGGCTCAGATCCTCGGCCAGCTGCGCTCGGCCTTCACCGATTCGCAGACCGACAAGGCACTGACCTCGGAACTGTCCCAGGCCCTCCAGCAGGCGCTGCGCGTGGGCAAACGCGCTCACTCGGAGACCGACCTCGGCGAGGTCGCCCGTTCGCTCTTCGGCGCGGCCCTCGAAGCCTCGGCCGGACACATCGGTTCGCTGCGCGCGGCCAACGCCCTGGTCATCGGCGCCGGAGCGATGTCCGGTCTCGTCGTCTCCGGGCTGCACAGGGAAGGGGTCGGACGCATCACCGTGCTCAACCGCACCCTGGAGAAGGCCGAACGCCTCGTGGCCGAAGTGGGCGGGCGTGCCCGCGAACTGACCCCGCGTGTGATGGCCGAAGAGATCGCCGACGCCGACCTCATCGTCTCCTGCACCGGTGCCCGCGGCGTCGTCGTCTCCCGCGACGACATCGTCGCCGGACTGTCGCAGAACCCCAAGGGTGCGGCGAACAAGGCCTTCGTCGACCTCGCCCTGCCGCACGACATCGACCCCAGCGTGCGCGAATTCGAACACGTCGCCCTGTTCGGTCTCGGCGAGATCCGGGAGCTGCTGAAGAACTCTGACAAGGAACGCGATGCGAAGGTCGCCGGCACCGTCGACGCGGTCCGCACCATCATCGCCGCCGAAATCGAGAACATCGCCACCGGCAACAAGGAACGTTCGGTCGCCCCGACGGTGACCGCTCTGCGCACCCACGCCAAGGACGTGCTCGCCGCGGAGACGCAGCGTCTGGAGAAGAAGCTCGGTGCGGCCGTGGACGAGAAATCCTTCGCCGAGATCCGCAAGTCCCTGCACCGGGTGGCCGAGAAGCTCATCCACACCCCGACCGTGAAGGTCAAGGAACTGGCTGTGACCGAGTCCGAGGTCGACTACGCTCAGGCGCTCATGCAGCTGTTCGATCTGCCCGTGAACAAGGTCGCCCACGCCATGACCCCACCGGAGACGAAGGTCGCGAAGGCCGCCAGCGTCCACCATGTCGAGGCCGACGGCATCCGCCCGGTCGCCGATCACACCCTCGACATCGTCGAACCCGAACACTTCAGCGGGCGCACCGTGCGACTGGGAACCCGCCGGTCGCAGCTGGCCCGCTCCCAGTCCACGGCGATCGCCCACCAGATCGCCGCGCTCACCGGCTGGCGGGTCGAGATCGTCGAAGTCGTCACCGAGGGTGATGTCAACATGTCCCCGCTGGCCGGCTTCGGCGGCACCGGGGTCTTCGTCTCCGCCGTCCGTCAGGCCCTGCACCAGGGCAAGATCGACCTCGCCGTGCACTCGCTCAAGGACCTGCCCACCACCCCCGAGGCGGGCATCCAGATGGCGGCCATCCCGCCGCGCGTCGATCCTGCCGATGTGCTCATCGGCCGTGACGGTCTGAGCCTGGCTCAGCTGCCGGCAGGTTCCGTCATCGGCACCGGGTCGCCGCGCCGAGCCGTGCAGCTGCGTGCCGCCCGCCCCGATATCGAGGTCCGCGGGGTGCGCGGCAACGTCGACACCCGCATCGCCCACGTCCGCGACGGACGCCTCGACGCTGTCGTACTCGCCGCTGCCGGTGTGCGCCGCATCGGTCGTCTGGCCGAAGCCACCGATTCGATCGACTTCGATGTCATGCTGCCCGCCCCCGGCCAAGGCGCCCTGGCCGTGGAGACTCGCAGCGCCGACAGCAACTTCGCGAACACCGAAGGCATCCTCAACGCCGATGCCGAAGTGCGTGCCGCGCTGCGGCGCATCCACGACCAGACCACGGACCTGTCCGTCACGTGCGAACGGGCGATCCTCTCCCGCGCCGAGGCAGGATGTTCGGCACCGATCGGTGCCCTCGCGAAGATCGAAGGCACCACGTTCATCGTCGACGCCGTCATGGCCGACGACGACGGCAAGCTCGCCCGCACCCGACAGAGCACCGAACTGCCTGCCGTCCCGGATGTCGACTGGTCCGCCGGAACACAGCAGCAGCTGACCGTGGCCGCGAAGGAACTCGCCCGCGTCGCCGACGAACTCGGCACCGCAGCCGCCGAAGACCTGCTCGATCGGCTCGGCATCGACCCGGCGGCCAGCGCCGATCACCTCACCCCCGTCAAGGCACAGGAGCAGGGATGACCAACGCACCGACCACGGGCCGGGTCCAGCCCCGCCGACTCCTGCCGGCCGCACCGCGTGTCGTCTTCATCGGCAGCGGCCCCGGCGAATCCGGGCTGATGACGATGCGCGGGGCAGAGATCCTCGCCACCGCGGAGACCGTCGTCTACGACGCCGATGTGCACTCGGAGATCGTCACCGCGTATGTGCCGCAGGCGGCGAAGCTCATCGACGCCGCCGATCTCGGTGTCGCCGCGTCGACCCGCGGCCGCCGCCTGGCCGGACTCGCCCGCCCCGACAACACGGTGGTGCGGCTGAGCTCGGATGACGGGATCATCTTCACCACGACGACCGCCGAGGCCGCTGTGTGCCGCAAGGAACAGGTCGAGGTGGAGATCGTGCCCGGCGTCGGACTGTCCGCCTCGACGGCGGCCTTCACCGGCACCGCGCTGACGACGAACCGGGTGCGTTCGGTGCGCTTCATCGAAGCCGGACCGCAGACGCATGTCGACGTCTCCCGTCACCGCAACACCACTCATGTGCTCACCGGCTCCGCTGCCGCTCATGAACAGGCCATCGAAGCACTGCTGGCCGACGGCTGGGACGAGGACACGAAGGTCCTCCTCGGCTGGGGGATCTCCACGATCGAGCAGACGAGTGTGGAGACCACCCTGAAGCAGGCGCTGTCCATGGCTCAGACAGGTTCGGATCGTATGGTGGTGATCATGGGACAGGGAGTGGAATCCAGAGGAGAACTCAGCTGGTTCGAATCCAAACCCCTCTTCGGCTGGCAGGTGCTCATCCCGCGGACGAAGGAACAGGGAACCTCCACTGCCGAGGCGCTGGCCGAGCTCGGTGCCGTCGGCACCGTCGTCCCCACCATCGCCGTGCAGCCCCCGCGCACACCGACCCAGATGGAGAAGGCGATCCGCGGCCTCGTCGACGGGTCCTACGAATGGGTCGGCTTCACCTCGGTCAACGCCGTGCGTGCGGTGCGCATGTGGTTCGAGGACTTCGGACTCGACTCCCGGTCGATGGCCGGAGTCAAGGTCGCGGCCGTGGGCGGCCGCACCGCCGCCGCGCTCGTCGACTGGGGCATCACCCCCGATCTCGTCCCCGACGGTGAGCACTCGGCGCGTGGCCTGGCCGCGGCCTGGCCCGACTTCGTCGATGACATCGACCCGATGAACACCGTGCTGCTGCCCCGTGCCGACATCGCCACCGAGGTGCTCGTGGCCGGACTGCTGGAGAAGGGGTGGGACCCCGACGACGTCACCGCCTACCGCACAGTGCGGGCCTCCCCGCCGCCGGCGCCGATCCGCGAATCGATCAAGGCCGGCGACTTCGATGCCTTCCTCTTCACCTCCTCCTCCACGGTGCGCAACCTCGTCGGCATCGCCGGCAAACCCGCCCCCACCTCGGTGATCTGCTGCATCGGCCCGGCGACCGCGAACACCGCGGAAGAACACGGACTGCGCGTCGACGTCCTCGCCGAGGAAGCCAACCTCACTTCGCTCATCGACGGACTCGTCGAATTCGCTCTCACCAAGCGGGCTGAAGACGTGGACGCCGGGGTCTCCCCGAAGCGTCCGAGCCAGAAGCGCCGCAGAAGGAAGGCCTGACATGTCATTGGTTCCCGGATCCGTTCGACCCCGCCGGCTGCGCACGACCCCGGCGCTGCGCCGCCTCGTCTCCGAGGTCCGCCTCCACCCCGCCGACCTCGTCCTGCCGATGTTCGTCAAAGAGGAGCTGAGCGAACCGGCTCCCTTGGGCGGGATGCCCGGAGTCGTCCAGCACACAGTGGACTCGCTGCTCGACGCCGCCCGCGAAGCCGTCGCAGCCGGAGTCGGCGGACTCATGCTCTTCGGGATCCCCGAACACAAGGATCCGATCGGTTCCCAGGCCGACGCGCCCGAGGGGATCCTCAACCGTGCGCTCGCGCTTCTCCACGAGCACCTCGGCGAGGACACGGTCATCATGTCCGATCTGTGCCTCGACGAGTTCACCTCGCACGGTCACTGCGGAGTCCTCGACGACTCCGGAGCCGTCGACAACGACGCGACCCTCGACCGCTACGCGTCGATGGCGCTGGCACAGGCTCGCGCCGGAGCCGAGGTGCTCGGACTCTCCGGCATGATGGACGGTCAGGTCGCCTACTGTCGGGAGGCACTCGACGCGGCCGGGTTCACTGACACCGTCATCATGGGCTACACCGCGAAGTACGCCTCCGCCTTCTACGGGCCGTTCCGCGAAGCCGTGGATTCCGAACTCCAGGGCGATCGCAAGACCTACCAGCAGGATCCCGCCAACGGCCGCGAGGCGATGCGCGAACTCGGCCTCGACCTCGCCGAGGGTGCCGACGTCGTCATGGTCAAGCCCGGACTGCCCTACCTCGACGTTCTCGCCGAAGTCGCCCGCGAATCCATCGTGCCCGTGTGGACCTACCAGGTCTCGGGGGAGTACTCGATGATCGAATTCGCGGCCGCGGCCGGAGCCATCGACCGTGAGAAGGCGATCGAGGAATCCCTCATCTCCTTCAAACGGGCCGGCACCGATGCGATCCTCACCTACTGGGCCACCGAGGTCGCCCAGCGCCTCCAGACCGAAGCCGCCGGCACCACCGCGTCGGGCGCAGCCGTCGGGGCGGCGACCGGAGCCCGGCGATGACCGAACCCCGCTGGCTCAATCCTGCGGACCAGAAGGCGTGGCGCAGCTACCTGAGCGGCTCCCAGCTGCTGAGCGCGCAGCTTGACAAGGAGCTGCGGGAGAAGCACGGCATCGGTCTGCCCGAGTACGAGATCCTGGTGCGCCTGTCCGAACACGCCGACAGAACGATGCGCATGGCCCTGCTCGCCACGGACACGACGATGTCGAGGTCCCGGCTGACCCACAGTGTGGCCCGGATGGAGAAGCGCGGACTGCTCGAACGCTCGGCCATCCCCGAGGACGGACGCGGAGTCAACTGCGTGATGACCGCAGCCGGATGGCAGCTGCTGAGCACCGCGGCCCCCGACCATGTCGCGGGAGTCCGCAACCACCTCGTCGATCTTCTCGAACCCGAGGAGATGGCGGCGCTGGGCCGCGTCTTCACCAAAGTCTTCGAGCATTTGAGCCACACCGGCGAGACCGACCACACTGGTGAGAACGTCCACACCGGCGAGACCGTCCACACCGGCGAGACCGGCGGCGCCTGAGGCGCACCGACCGCGTATCCGACCACGATCCGTGACGACACCGACCCGGCCAGACGCACCGACCCGGGCAGAAGCAGAGGAGACCCCATGACGACAGCACCGACGAACTCTCACCCCACCGATGAGTCAGCCGCCCTGTTCACCCGCGCCGAGGCGGTCATCCCCGGCGGAGTCAACTCCCCGGTCCGCGCGTTCAAAGCCGTCGGCGGCACCCCCCGATTCATCACCGAGGCGACCGGAGCGTGGCTGCGCGACGTCGACGGCAACGACTACATCGACCTCATCGGATCCTGGGGTCCGATGATCATGGGCCACTCACGCCCCGAGGTCGTCGCGGCCGTGCAGGAAGCCGCGGTCAAGGGCTTCTCCTTCGGCACCCCCTCGACCGGTGAGGTCGAACTCGCCGAGGAGATCGTCGCCCGCATCGACCCCGTCGACCAGGTGCGACTCGTGTCCTCGGGCACCGAGGCGACCATGTCCGCGATCCGACTGGCCCGCGGGTACACGGGCCGGTCCAAGGTCGTGAAGTTCGCCGGCTGCTACCACGGCCACGTCGATTCGCTTTTGGCCCAGGCCGGATCCGGTCTGGCCACGTTCTCCCTGCCCGACACCCCCGGAGTCACCGGAGCTCAGGCGCAGGACACCATCGTCGTCGACTACAACGATGCCGCGGGGCTCGAAGCCGTCTTCGCCGAGCATGGTGAGGACATCGCCTGCGTCATCACGGAAGCCAGCCCCGGAAACATGGGCGTCGTCCCTCCCCGCGACGGGTTCACCACCACCATCCGCCGACTGACGAAGGCTCACGGTGCGCTCATGATCAGCGACGAAGTGATGACCGGATTCCGCGTCTCCGCGGCGGGCTGGTACGGTTTCGAATCCGAGTCCCTGGGCTACCCGGAGGGACCGGCCGACCTGTTCACCTTCGGCAAGGTCATGGGCGGCGGATTCCCCGCCGCGGCCTTCGGCGGTCGCGCCGAGATCATGGCCCACCTGGCACCCGCCGGACCCGTCTACCAGGCGGGAACGCTCTCGGGAAACCCGGTGGCCACCGCCGCCGGTCTCGCCACGCTCAAACTCACCACCGAACTCGACGTGTACTCCCACATCGAACGGGCCGCGGACATCCTGCGCCCGGCCGTCGCGTCCGCGCTCGAGGCCGAAGGCGTCGCCCACGTCATCCAGTCCGCGAACTCGATGTTCTCCGTGTTCTTCACCGACAAGGACGTGACGAACTACGACGATGCCCGCAGCCAGAACGTCGACCGCTACTCCGCGTTCTTCAACGCCATGCTCGACCAGGGCATCCACATGCCGCCGTCCGCGTTCGAAGCCTGGTTCCTGTCCTACGCCCACACCGATGAGATCCTCGACCGGATCATCTCCGCCTTGCCCGCAGCGGCGAAGGCGGCTGCCGGAGTGCCGGAGACCGAGAAGGCGCAGTCATGAGCACCATCCACCTGGTCCGACACGGAGAGGTCGACAATCCCGAGGGGATCCTCTACGGGCGGCTGCCGCACTTCGGGCTGACCGACCGCGGGCACGCGATGGCCGCCCGCGTGGCGAGGCATTTCGCCGAGACGGCCACGACCCCCGTCGAACTCGTCGCCTCCCCGCTGCTGCGGACTCAGCAGACCATCGCGCCCTTGGCCACGAGCCTCGACCTGCCGGTGTTCACCGATGACCGGGTCATCGAAGCCGCGAACTCCTTCGAAGGACAGAAGGTGGGGGTGCGTCACCTCGCCGAGCCGAAGAACCTCGTGCGGCTGTACAACCCGCTCACGCCCTCCTGGGGTGAGCCGTACAAGCAGATCGTGCTGCGGATGCGCGCGGCGATCGCCAGCCTGCGTGCGAAGCTCTCCCACCACGGTCCCGACGCCGAAGGCGTCATCGTCTCCCACCAGCTGCCGATCTGGATGACCCGTCTGTCGGGGGAAGGCCGGTCCCTCGTCCACGACCCGCGTCGCCGCGAATGTGACCTGGCTTCTATCACGAGTTTCACATTCGATTCCTCCACACTGGTGTCCGTGAGTTACGAAAGCATCTGCGCCGATCTGCAGCCCGGCACCCCGGTGGCAGGAGCATGAGTTCCGATCGCCCACTGAACCGCCGCGCGCTCTTCACCTCGGCCCTCGCCGTCGGCTCGGCCCTGGTGCTCAGCGCCTGCAGCGAGAACGATGACCTAGCCGATCAGGCCGGCTCCGACCAGGGCTATGTGTCCGGTTCGGGAGTCGTCTCGCAGGTGGCTGCGAAGGATCGCGGACAGCCCCTGGACCTCGAGTTCGAAACCTTGGACGGCAAGAAGATGTCCCTGGCCGATCTGCGGCCGACTCCGGTGGTCATCAACCTCTGGTACGCGGCCTGCCCGCCGTGCCGGAAGGAAGCCCCGGACCTGAAGTCCGTGTCGGAGGGCTTCGGAGACAAGGCCCAGTTCATCGGCGTCAACGTCCGTGACCAGGCGGCCGCGGCGAATGCGTTCGTCCAGAACTACCAGATCCCGTACCCGAACATGCTCGACAGCGACGGGGACATGGTTGCCCTGCTCTCGGGAATCCTGCCGCCGCAGGCCACCCCGTCGACCGTCGTCCTCGACGGCGAGGGCCGTGCCGCGGCCCGGGTCGTCGGTGAGATCGATGCCTCGACGCTCAAGGGACTCATCGAGGACGTGCGAGCCGAGTGAGTGGGCTCGGGGCGGAGTTCGCCCAGACCATCCTCTCGGGCCCACTGCTGCTGGCCGCCGGTGCGGCGGCTCTGGCAGGTCTCGTCTCGTTCGTCTCCCCGTGTGTGCTCCCGCTCGTGCCCGGTTACGTCGGGTACGTCACCGGTCTGTCCGGATCCTCGCTGAGAGACAAAGAGACATGGCGCGTGGTCGTGGGCATCGGCTTGTTCGTGCTCGGCTTCACCGTCGTGTTCGTACTGCTGGGGACCGGCTTCTCCGCGCTCGGGGCGCTGTTCTCCCAATGGCAGTCGGTCATCATTCGCATCCTCGGCATCATCGTCATCCTCGCCGGCTTCGTGTTCATGGGCGGGTTCGGTCTGCTCCAGAACGAACACCGGATCCGAGCCAAGCCGAAAGCGGGGCTGTGGGGCGCACCTGTCCTCGGCGCGACCTTCGCCCTCGGCTGGGCCCCCTGTGTCGGCCCGACTCTGTCGGCCGTGCTGAGCATGTCGGTGAGCTTCGGCGGTGACGGGATGATCTGGCGCGGTGCCTTCCTCGCCTTCGTCTACTGTCTGGGACTCGGCGTGCCATTCATCCTCTTGGCGGTGGCGATCCACAAGGGTGCGGGGCGACTCGAATGGGTCCGGAAGCACCAGACCTCGATCGTGCGGGCCGGGGGCATCATGCTCATCGTCCTCGGTGTGCTCATGGCCAGCGGCGTATGGAATATGTGGATGACCTCTCTGCAAGGTCTGATCAATGGATTTGAAGTGGTGATCTAGTGACGGGCAGGACCGAAGGCTCGGAGAACACGCAGGCGGACGCGCACACGACCGCGAACGCCGGTGCCGAGCCGACCGCGAAGCAGGGGGCGAAGTCGTCCGCGAAGTCGACCGTGACACAGCCGCAGCTGGGCTTCTTCGGCATGTGCCGGTGGGCCTGGACGCAGCTGACGACGATGCGCGTGGCACTCATCCTGCTGCTCGTCCTCGCTCTCGCCGCGATCCCCGGTTCTCTGCTGCCGCAGCGCATCCAGGACCCGGGACGGGTGAATACGTTCCTTGAGGCCAACGGTGCGTGGGGCAGGTTCCTCGACACCATCCAGATGTTCGACGTCTACTCCTCCGTCTGGTTCTCCGCGATCTACCTGCTGCTGATGATCTCGCTCGTCGGCTGCGTTGTTCCGCGCACCAAGCAGCACTGGAAGGCGATGCGCTCGGCCCCGCCCAAGGCGCCGAAGAGGCTGACCCGGATGCCCGGATACGCCTCCTTCACCTCTGCGCAGGCAGACGCGGATTCGCGGGAGGACGCGGACGAGACGTTCCTCGACGCCGCCGAAGCTCGACTGAAGAAGTCCGGATACCGCATCAATCGGCAGGCCGACCATGTCGCCGCCGAACGCGGCTACCTGCGGGAGACCGGCAACCTCGTCTTCCACATCGCCCTGCTCATGGCCACCCTGACGATGGCGATCGGCTCTCTGTTCGGCTACGAAGGGCAGCGCATCCTCGTCGAGGGGGAGACGTTCACGAACTCGCTCGTGTCCTACGATTCGTTCGAACCGGGATCCTACTACGATGCGGACAATCTGCCGGATTTCCGGCTCAGACTCGACACCTTCACCTCGACGTTCGACGATCGGGCGGCGGGAAATCAGTTCGGTCAGCCGCGCAGCTTCGACGCGAAGGTCACGACCACCGTCGACGGGCAGCAGGACTCGCATGTGCTCAAGGTCAACGAACCGGTGCGGGTCAACGGCGTCGGTGTGTACCTCACCGGCAACGGCTACGCCCCCGAGGTGACCGTCCGTGATGCGCAGGGCAAGGTCGTCCATTCCGGGCCGCAGGTGTTCATTCCCGACGGCGGCGACCCGGGATACTCCTCCGAGGGTGTCATCAAGGTCCCGGATGCGGCCGGAAGCCAGATGGGCTTCGTCGGCGTGTTCCTGCCGACTGCCGCCCAGAACGAGGACGGCGAGCTGGTGTCGAGCTTCGCCGAACTGCGCAATCCGTACCTCGTGATGAGCGGCTACACCGGCGACCTCGGCCTCGACTCCGGAGCTCCGCAGTCGGTGTACTCCCTCGACGCGGACAACATGACCGAGATGACCGATGAGTCCGGCAACCCGCTCGTCATCCAGCTGGCCGAGGGTGAGACGCAGCAGCTGCCGAATGGTGGTTCGGTGACCTTCGACGGGGTGAAGAAGTACATCGCCGTCGACATCTCCCAGGATCCGACACAGGCCCTCATGCTCATCAGCGCCATCCTCATCCTGCTCGGACTCGGCCTGTCCCTGTTCATCCCGCGCCGTCGCGTGTGGGTGCGGATCAAGGACGGAAACGCCGAGGTGGCCGCCCTGGCTCGGGGAGAAGATCCCATGGTCGGACGCGCCGTCGAAGACCTGGTCAAAGACCTGCGCGATCGGCCGAACGAAGACGGGAGTCGATGACTGCGATCACGAAAGGTGAGTCGGACCTACTACGCGGAGTAGAATAGCCGCGGAGTGTGAGCAGCTCGCACGAGATCGACGGCGGCGGGCGCCTGCACCGGCACGAACAGCACACGATTTGAAGGCACCGAAGAGTGCGGAGGATGAATGGACGTCAACACTGACCTCGCAATGTGGTCGAACCAGTTGATCATCTCGGCGATGATCGTCTACGCCTTCGCCATGATCTTCTACGCTTTCGACCTCTTCGGCGCTCGTGAGCTCAAGACCGCTGAGACCAGCGTCGAGAGCACCGCCAAGGCGAGCACCGTCCGACGGACGAACCGGAAGACCGCGTCGACCGCGGTCCTCGACCGCCCAAACGATGATGACGCTTCCGTGCCGTCGGAGAAGTCGCGGACCAAACGGCATCGCGGAGCGCGCATCGGCACCTCGCTGCTCGTGCTTGCCGGTCTTCTGCACGTCGCAGCCGTGCTCACCCGGGCCCTGTCGGTGTCCCGCGTGCCGTGGGGCAACATGATGGAGTACGTCCTCACGGCCACGGCGATCACCCTCATCGTCTACCTCGTCGTGCTCACGAAGAAGGACGTGCGCTACCTGGGCACCTTCGTGTCCGGGGGAGTGCTGTTGTGTCTGGGACTGGCGATCACCGTCTTCTACACCCCTGCGGCGAAGCTCATTCCGGCGCTCGACTCCTACTGGATCGCCATCCACGTGCCGATCGCGATCCTTTCGACCTCGCTGCTCTACATCTCCGCGATCCTCGCGGTCTTCCAGATCCTCAAGAGCGTGCATGAGACCAAGGACCCGAAGTGGCTGCGGTTCCTGCACCGTCTGCCTTCGAGCACCGATCTCGAACGGCTCTCCTACACGATCGCGGCCGTCGGGTTCATCACCTGGACGTTCACGCTCATCGCCGGTGCGATCTGGGCTGAGGTGGCGTGGAGCCGCTACTGGGGTTGGGACTCAAAGGAGATCTGGACCTTCGTCGTGTGGGTCATCTACGCCGCGTACCTCCACGCTCGTGCGACCCGCGGCTGGGGCCCGACGAAGGTGGCCGTGCTCAACCTCATCGGCATCGCCTCGGTGATCTTCAACTTCACCGTCGTCAACATGTACTTCAACGGCCTGCACTCGTATTCCGGACTCGACTGAGCCCGACTGCAGCAACCTCGGATGCTCGTGGGCTCCAGCGAGCCAACCGCAGCAACCCCGAATGCTCGAGGGGTTGAGTGACGATGCTCGCGAGGCAGCACCTGCGATGGCGTCAGGACGCGGCGTTGGGATCTGGTGTCGCAGCGCCCACGTTCTTCAGCGGTTCTGCTGGGTGAGTGTCTCGGCGACCGGTGAGGAGGCTCCGTGTGCCCTGTGGGCGGGCAGTTTCAGTCCGAGCGGCCGCGGCCATCGCCCTTGTTGGTGCCGCGGTCATCGCTGTCGGCTGAAGTGTCGGCCGGACTTTCGGCGGAGGAACCCGCGGAATCGTCTCCGTCAGCGGGCGGTGCGGAATCCTTGTCCGGAGTGGTCGGCTCATCGTGACGCTCGGCTTCCGGTGCATGCTTGCCGAGCTTGACGTCGCGATCGACCTGGCGCAGGTATTCGACGTCGTCGTCGGGAGCCGAGGGTCCGCGCCGGCGTCCGGCTTTGGGAGGCTTGTCTTCGGAGCCGCGTCCGAAGAGGTACCAGAGGATGAAGCCGAGGACGGGGATGAAGAGGATGATGAGCGCCCACGCGGGTTTGGGCAGGACTCGAATCAGACCCCGATCGCGCAACAGGCAATCGAAGAGTCCGTACAGTGTCACCGCAGCCGCCAGGACGATCGCGGCTATGAGAAATCGAGCCATGCATCAAGGATAGTCCACGAACCTGAGCGCAGACCCAGGCGGGCGGTGACGAGACGGTCACGATCGGCGGCTAAAATAGGCTCAATGCGCACCTTCTGGCTTTACACTCTCGCACGCCTCGGCATCATCATCGCCGTCGGCCTCGTCCTGTTCCCGTTCCTCGGCTTCAACATGGTCATGGCACTTGCCGCGATCATCATCGGAGCTCTGCTCAGCTACCTGTTCCTCGGGCGGATGCGCGCCCAGGTGGCCACCGACATCGAAGAGCGCGTGGCGAAACAGGCCGCGAAGCCCAAGCGCAAGGGTGCCGATGAGGAAGCCGAGGACCGGATCGTCGCGGATCGCGTCGGCGACGATGACAGCACCGACGGTGACAAGCCCGAATAGGGCGACCGAGCCCAGACGGGCCTGCAGCGCCTCAGAGTGCCAGGCCCAGCCCCATCAGGGCGGAGAAGGCCAGGCCGGTCAGTCCCGTGGACTTGATCGGCGGGACCAGGCCCGGCCCTGTGGTGCCGCTGAGCACGGTCTTCAGCGGGCTCAGCGCAGGGACCATGGCAAGGATCGCCAACGCCACGGCCGGATGTCCGTCGAGGATCGCCAGCGCCAACAGCGCGAACGGCAGCAGCACGAGCACCGCGTAGGCGATGCGGGCGGCGTTGTCGCCGAGCCGCACGGCCAGAGTGATCTTGTCGGCCTCGATGTCGGTGGGGATGTCGCGGAGGTTGTTGACCATGAGCACCGCCGAGGCGAGCGAACCGATCGCCACGGCACCGGCCCAACCGCTGAGGCTGAGGTGACCGACCTGCATCCACATCGTGCCCAAGGTGGCGACGAGGCCGAAGAAGACGAACACGAACACTTCACCCAGCCCCATGTACCCGTAGGGTTTCTTCCCGCCCGTGTAGTACCAGGCCGCGGCGACTGCGGCAGCCCCGACGATGAGGAACCACCAGGCCTGTGAGACGAGGACGAGCACGATGCCGGCGAGACCGGCGATGCCGAAGAAGAGGAAGGCCGCTCGCTTGACCGCATGCGGCTCCGCCAATCCGGTGGCTGTCAGCCGAACCGGTCCGACGCGTTCGTCATCGGTGCCGCGGATGCCGTCGGAGTAGTCGTTGGCGAAGTTCGATCCGATCTGCAGGCACAGCGAGACGATGAGGGCCAGAAGACCGCGCAGCAGGATCTGAGCCATGCTGACGTGGTCGCTGCTGCCGGCGAGATCGTCGAGGATGAAGGCGGTGAAGCCGCCGAGCGATCCGATAGCGGCACCGGTGCCGATGAGGACGGGGGCGAGAGCCAGGGGGAGAGTTCTCAGTCGAGCTCCCGATATCCACTGGGCGGCATCAGCCATAGGTCTCGCTCACCTTCCTGTCATGTCCTCGAACCGTCTCATATTACCGATTGTTCACCGGCAACGGTATTCGGTGTCTCAAGGACCAGACCCGGCCTCGAGTTCGGCGGCGACTTCCGCTGCCGCCTTCCTGTCGGGTTTGCCGATCGACCGGCTCGGAATCTCCTCGACGGCGAAGACGAGCTGCGGCAGGAGCTGCCCGGTCATGTCCCGGTCGAACCCATTGAGGTGCCGTGCCAGCTGCCGCGGAGTCTCCTCCGCACCGAATGGGCAGTCATCGGCGAGTCGGACGAGGGCGACGATCTTCTTCCCCCACTCCGCGTCGGGCACCCAGGTCACAAGCATCTCCGTGACACCGGCGCGCTGCCAACTCGGCAGCAGCCCGGTCTCCAAGGCGTGCGGGGAGACGTTCTCACCGCCGGAGACGATGATGTCATCCGCGCGCCCGAGCACGCTGAGCACTCCGTTGTCGAGTCGACCGAGGTCGCTCGTGTGCATGAGTGCCCGCCCCTGCTCATCGGTGGTGAGTGCCGCCGACTCGATGGGAGTGATGGTCCCGTCGTCGTCGATGCCGACGTAGGCGTCGGCGACGACGGGTCCGCGCAGGTCGATCGTGCCCGCCTCGGTGATGGTGATGTCGACCCCGTCGAAGGGGACACCGTCGTAGACGCACCCACCCGCTGTTTCGCTCATCCCGTACGTCCGCACGATCGCCAGTCCGGCTTCGTCGGCCCGGTCGAGCAGTGCCGGTGAGATCGCCGCCCCGCCGAGGAGGATGTGGGAGATCTGCGCGGCCGCCCGCGTCGCTCGGTCATCGTCAAGGATCCGGTGCAGCTGAGTGGGCACGATCGAGGTGTATGTGGGCCGCCCGCCCGCCCGCTGCAGCAGCGAGTCGACAGCGGCTGCGAATGATTCTGCGGTGAACCTCGCCGAGGCGGCCCGCACGGGGGCCCGCCCCGCCAAGCGGGCTCGCAGCTCCACTTGGAATCCGGCGATGTGGTTGACCGGCAGACATAGGTGCCAATCTCCGGGTCCGGACAGGAACCGTTCGGTCGCTCGCGCCGAGGTGGTCAGGGCGTGGGAGGACAAGGCGACGGCCTTCGCCTGCCCGGTCGATCCCGAGGTGAAGAGGACGAGCGCCGGCGACGAGCCGGGACCGGCCCACATTCGGGGATCCGCTTCGGTGACGGCACCGGCCCGGGAGGCCGGGAGGATGAGGATCGACGTCCCCGCAAGGGCACGGTCGATGGCCTCGGGCAGTTCGGCGGCGCTGAGTTCGCGACTGGTCACGGTCGACCTCGGTGGCTCAGTAGTACCAGGGGAACGGGGACCAGTCGGGGTCACGCTTCTCGAGGAAGGCGTCACGGCCTTCGACGGCTTCGTCGGTCATATAGCCCAAGCGGGTGGCCTCACCGGCGAAGACCTGCTGCCCCATGAGTCCGTCATCGGCGAGGTTGAACGCGAACTTGAGCATGCGCTGCGCGTTCGGGGACTTGCCGAGGATCTCACGCGCCATCGTCAGGGCTGCCGATTCGAGTTCGGCATGGTCGACGACCTCGTTGACGGCGCCCATATCGGCCATCTGCTGTGCCGAATAGGTGCGGCCGAGGAAGAAGATCTCGCGCGCCTTCTTCTGCCCGACCATCTTCGCGAGATACGCCGAACCGTAGCCGGCGTCGTAGGAGCCGACATCGGCATCGGTCTGCTTGAACTTCGCATGTTCGCGTGAGGCGATCGTCATATCGCACACGACGTGCAGGCTGTGCCCGCCGCCGGCCGCCCAGCCGGGGACGACGGCGATGACGACCTTCGGCATGGTGCGGATGAGGCGCTGGACCTCGAGGATGTGGAGGCGTCCGGCCCGTGCCGGGTCGACGGACTCCCGGGTCTCACCGGCAGCGTACTGGTAGCCCGACCGTCCGCGGATGCGCTGGTCGCCGCCGGAGCAGAACGCCCAACCGCCGTCCTTCTCACTCGGGCCGTTGCCGGTCAGCAGCACGGCTCCCACGTCCGAGGTCTGGCGGGCGTGATCGAGGGCGCGATAGAGCTCATCGACGGTGTGGGGGCGGAAGGCGTTGCGGACCTCGGGGCGGTCGAAGGCGATGCGCACGCAGCCGATGTCGTCACCGGTCGTCGGGTCGATCGCCCGGTGGTAGGTGATGTCGGTGAAGTCGAAGCCGGAGACCTCACGCCAAGCAGAGGGGTCGAAGATGTCTGAAACCGTCATGATCCCAAGCCTAACCCGTGGCCCGGACGGTTCGCTGGTCTGCCTGGACGTGGTCCGCCGCGGGGCGGACGCTAGTCTGGGCTCATGTCTGAGACAGCGCGACGACTCTCCGCCACTGCGGCCGCACCGCTCGATCTGCCTGAACGGTTCGAAGACATGCTCGAACGGCTCCACGTGGTGCGGCTGCCGATGGTCACCCGGTTCAGAGGCATCACCGAACGCGAGGTCGCGCTCTTCGCCGGACCGGCCGGGTGGGCAGAGTTCTCCCCGTTCACCGAGTACGGCACCGCGGAGGCGAGCCGGTGGCTGCGGGCGGGACTCGAATTCGCAGGGTTCGTTCCCACCCTCGCCGAGGCGGCTCCAGCTGCCGCTTCTTCCCGCGGTTTCGTGCCGGAGAGGGTGAGCGTGAATGGGACCTTGCCCGCCTGCGCTCCAAACGAGGTCGAGTCGATTCTCTCCCGCTATGGAACGGTGTCCACGATCAAGGCGAAGGTCGCCGAACACGGCATCGACTCCCTCGACGAGGATCTCGAACGGCTGCGGGAGCTGAGGCGTCTGTTCCCGGACACGACCTTGCGCCTCGACGCGAACGCCGGGTACTCGCTTCCGGACGCACTGGAGGCGTGCGAGGCCTTCGCCGGTTTCGAACTCCAATACTTCGAACAGCCCGTGGCAGGGGTCGAGGGGCTTGCGCAGCTGCGCGAAGCACTCACCCGACGGGACATTCCGATCGTTCTCGCCGCCGACGAGTCGATCCGCAAGGCCGAGGATCCGCTGCGTGTGGCCGAACTCGGTGCCGCCGAGGTCATCATCGTCAAGGTCCAACCGTTGGGCGGGATCGGGCAGGCTCTGTCCGTCATTGCCGCCTCGGGCTTGCCCGCGGTCGTGTCCTCAGCGCTCGAATCCTCCGTCGGGCTGGCTGCGGGGGCCGAACTCGCCGCCCGGCTGCCGCGCACTCGGGCCAGTCGGGACATCCTCGGCGAGTCGGTAGCCTGCGGTCTGGGCACCGGGCGTCTCTTCACCGCCGATGTCGTGTTCGAATCAGCGAGCCTGACCCCGGTCGACGGGAGCATCCCCGCAGCGCGAATCACCCCGGATCCTGACCGTCTGCAGCAGCTGGCGGTGGATCCGGGGCGATTCGACTGGTGGACGCGGCGACTTCAACAATGCTGGACGTTCCTGCGCCGCGGAGGGACAGCAGAGGTCTAGACCCCCGGCCGGCCCATGTCTGGGCCACGGACTGCGGGGCCACCGACGGCCCGGACCTGTGCTGAGTGGGCGAGCTCAGCCGGCGTTCTTCACGGCCTCGACGAAGGCGTCGGCGGTCTTGGTCACCGTCGCCTCTTCGACATCGGCGACATTGGACACGGAGACGAGATTGTTGTCGACCTGAGCGTAGACCATCCTCATCTCCATCGCGGTCTGCCCGGCGGCATCGAAGGAGGCGACGACTCCGGCGGTCGCATCGGCCCCGGCGACCTCTGGATCGAAGGTCTGATAGTTCATCGTCATCTCCAGGCCCGCGGTCTTGAGCTTGACATCGCTGCACTCTTCGGCGATCTTCGACGGCCCATCGAGCTGGGTCTGCGGACCCTCAGGATCGTCGAAGCTCGTGATGCCTGCGGACAGGACATTGTCGGTGGAGGTGGCGGCCACTGTGGTGCCGTCCGAGGCAAGGTTCGCGTTGAGGATGTCGAGAGTGATGTTCTTGCACTTGGCCGGTTCGAACTCCGAGCCCTCGATGGCCTTCACCGACTCACTGTTGGCCTGGCCGGCCCCCTCGACGACCTTGAACGACTGGCCCTCGGCAGAGGTGGACTCGAGGATGTCCTTCAGCTGCGCCTCATCGAGCTTCTTCGCCTCCGGCGTCTGCTCGGCGGTCGGCGAGGAGTCTCCGCTGCCGTCGGGCTTGTCTGCACTCTGGTCACCGCCCGTGCATCCGGTCAGGGACAGTCCAGCGATGAGAGCGATGGCTGGGAGTATGCGTTTCATGTTGGGCCTCTCGAGTCAGCGTTCAGTGAAGATCAGCGTTCAGAGGAGTCAGCAGTCGTTGATTCATGACCGTTCTCAATATAGTCGCCGACGGTCTCAGTTGAGGCTGCTGTCTGTGTCGGATCTGGAACATCACCACTGACCTGGTCGTGGCCCACGTCGTCCGTGGGGTGTCGATCGTCGGTCACGGTTCGTTCGTCGCCGCTCGCGGCATTTCTGTCGTCGGCTGCCGCGTCGGCCAGCGCCGAGGTGATCCGCACCGCGGTCACCTCGTCCTGTCCCAGCGCGGTGAAGTGTGCGGTGCGCTTGCCGGGGATGATCGGGTCGTGCATGGCCGCGGCCAGCTGACCGGTGAACGTCAGCCGCCCCTTCTTGTCCGCCTTCTGCTGGTAGGCATTGCTTCCGCCGGGACCGGACACGCTGATGTCATAACGACGGCCGGGATCGAAGAGCCCGGGCGTTCGGACACGGAAGCTGCCGGTGCCGGTCAGGGAGAAACCCGCGGCGCTGACGCCGTCGAAGCGTACGATCTGTGGCCGACGCCGGGAGATCTCGACGCGCCACCCGTGAATGTCGAAGAGGGCGTGACCGGTGAGGTAGGTGAATCGGCCGCCATCGGCCACGCGATCGGTGAGGCCTCGATCCGAGCTCGCATAGTTCCGCCGTCTGGCAAGCGTCTTCAGCCACGCACCGAGCTCGCGTTCCCAACTGGTCCAGTTGTGCAGCCCGCTGGTGCGGGGGAACCAGGAATGACGGATGCCGAGTGCGTTGAGTCGGGCGGCGAAGCGCTCGCCCTGAGCGTTGATCATCTTCTCCACCAGGTCCCGATCCTTCGTGCCCTCGAGGCTGCCGGATCCGGCGCTGAACCACAGGTCGAGGCCGGCGAGGTTCTCGGCCAAGGCATACGGGGAGTTCGCCAGCCATTCGCCGCGATCGGAGACCGGATCACCGAAGAGCGTCATCGACCGAGCACCTTCACGCATTGCGATGATGTCGAAGGCCGGTACGGTCGACAGCGGGTCCAAGGGGGAGGAGAACGCGGCTGCCGCCCCGTATCGGTCGGGATGCCAGGCCGCGTATTTCATCGCTCCGTACCCGCCCATCGACAGTCCGGCCAGTCGTTGGTTCTCCGGGGCGAAGTCCACGGAGAAGTTCGCCTTGAGGAACTCGGGGATCTCCTCGGTGTGGAATCGGGGCCAATCGTGGACTTCGCTGCCGACAGCCAGCCGCGAGTACGTCCCGGCGCCGCCGTCGGGCATGACGATGAGGGAGGGGGAATCGAGAGTGAGCTCTTCGGCGGACCCGAGATCCGTCCACGACCGGAAATCGTCGCCACCCCCGTGGAAGAGGTGGATGACGGGGCTGACCTCGGCGGGAATGCCCGGCAGCAGCACCCGCACCCCGACGGTCCGGCCGAGAGCGGGGGAGTAGAGGAAGAATTCGCGCAGCCTCGGAGAGAGTTTCCGCTTGTCTCGGATGTGCCAGGTCCGTGCGTCCTTGCCGCGGGGTTCGGGTCCGAGGAAGGAGCTGTTCTGGTCGAGGGCGGGGTACAGTCCGCGTTGGGAGCGAGCCGCGGTCAGGGTGCGGATGGCACGAGCTCCCATCGCGATGATCAACGAGCGACGCATGCGTCGAGGCTAGAGGGTGGAGATGAACCGCAGGTGGGTAAGTGGTTGAATATCAGGTGATGTCGAATTCGAGCGCGGCGGCGCAGCAGATAGCCCGGAGCCTGATCCGATCGCGGGTCACGGACGTGGTCATCGCCCCCGGGTCCCGGTCGGCCCCCTTGGTCTACGCCCTGGCACCGCTGAACGAGGCGGGGCTCATCCGCACGCACGTGCGCATCGATGAGCGTGACGCCGGGTTCCTCGCCCTCGGTCTTGCGCGCGGTCTGCGCGTGCGGGGCGGGGAAGCGGCCGTGGCGATCGTGACGACCTCCGGCTCGGCCGTGGCCAACCTCCACCCGGCCGTTCTCGAAGCCTCCTACGGACACCTGCCGCTGCTGGCCCTGACCGCCGACCGGCCCGCCCGACTGCGCGCCACCGGCGCGAACCAGACCATCGACGACCAGTCCCAGGTCCTCAGCGATGTCCGCGCCCGCTTCGACATTCCCGCGGGTGAGAGTTCGGACGTGATCGAGCGCGCCGTGATCGAGGCAGTGTCCGCGACCGCGGGCACGACCGGTGGAACCGGCACCGAGGCGGCCGGTCCGGTCCAGTTCAACGTGCAGTTCGACACCCCGCTCGTGCCCACCGTCGACGAGCTGAAGGCGTGGGCCGAAGAGATCGGCACCCTGCGGGCCGGACCGATGCGAGCGCGTGAGCCCCTGTGTTCGGAGGTGCACGTCACCGTCACCGATGGAACGGTCATCGTTGCCGGGGACGCCGGCGGACACTCGGCCGAGACCGTGCGAGCGCTCGCCGCCGACCACCATCTGCCGGTGCTCGCCGAACCCTCGAGTCCGCTGTCGCGGTCCACCCAGGCGACCTCGACATTCGTGCCCGCCCATGCGCGTGTGCTCGGCGAACACATCGAGCTGCGGGACGCGATCCGCACCGTCATCGTCCACGGCAAACCGACGCTGACGAGGCCCGTCGCCGCACTGCTGGCCGACGATTCCGTGCACGTGCAGCATGTGCCCGATGACATCGACACGGTCGGAATCACCGTGTTCGACGAGGCAGCCGTCACAGGCGAGGCAATCGACTCGGGGTCGGCAGAAGCCGACGCCTCATCGGGACCCGCCTGGGTGCGGAACTGGGTCGAGACGGGGGCCTCGATCGTGGCGGACGTCCGGGCCGAACGGGCTGAAGAGGCGGGCGCATCCTCACCTGTGAGCCTGCCCTCGGCGGAGAGGTTCCAGACGACGGCGCGGAGGATCACCGAACACCTCGCCGAGCAGGAGATCACGCTGTTCGTGGCGAGCTCGAACTCGGTGCGCTACCTCAGCGACGCCGAGACCATCCGGGCCCGCATCCACGCCTCTCGCGGTCTGGCCGGCATCGACGGGCTCGTGTCGACCGCAACCGGTCTGTCTCTCGGGCTGGGGGAACCGGTCGTCCTCCTCATCGGCGATATCGCGATGCTCCACGACGTCGGCGGACTGCTCACTCCGACCGCTGAGGCAGCCGGTGACGTGACGATCGTCGTGCTCAACGACGATGGGGGCGCGATCTTCTCCGGACTCGAACACTCACAGCCCCACCTCGAGGCCCACCTCGAGCGATACTTCACCGTCCCGCACGGTCGCGGATTCGCCGAACTGGCAGCCGCCTACGGCTGGGACTACGCGCAGGTGAGCGACGCTCCGGGCCTGAGCGCTGCACTGGCAGCCGAGGGTTCCACGACCGGGCGGCGGATCGTCGAAGTGACACCTCTCGGCTGACGTCACACGAGTCCTCCCGATCGGATCATCCGTCCGACCGGGCCGGCAGCCTGACCGGATCGTCAGCCCGGCTCGCGTCTCAACTCAGACCGAGCGCCCTGCGCATCGGTTTGAGCTTCGCATTCGTCTCGGCCACCTCGGTGTCGGGATCCGAATCGGGCATGATCCCGGCCCCGGCGTACAAGCGGATCCGATTGCGCTCCTCGAGCTGGCCGCAGCGCAGGGCGATGCCGAACTGCCCGTTGCCGCGCCCGTCCATCCACCCGACAGGACCCGAGTACCGGCCCCGGTCGAGGGGTTCGAGCTCATCGACGTGGGCCACAGCGCTCGCCTGCGGATACCCGCCGACGGCCGCGGTCGGGTGGACGGCGGCGGCGACGTCGAGGGCGTTGAGACCGGAGTCGGCGGCCAGCGTCGCCTGCGCGTCCGAGGCCGAATGGATGACATTGGCCAAAGGCAGCAGGTGCGGGCGCTCATCGACGGTGACATCCTCGGCGACCGATCCCAGGCTGCGCTGCAGGGAGGCGATGGCGAAGGCGTGCTCGGTGCTGTCCTTGTGTGCGCTCAGCAGCTTTCTCGCCGCCGGCAGCTCGTCCATCGGGTCGGCCTCGACCCGGTAGGTGCCGGCGAGGACGCGGGAGGTCACCCGATTGTTCTCCACCCCGATGAGCAGCTCCGGGGTCGATCCGATGAGACCCGCGACATCGAAGGTCCAGCAGCTCGGGTAGCTGCGGTTGAGCGCACCGAGCACCGATCGGACGTCGATGTCGCCCTCGGTGGTCACGACTTCGTCGCGGGCCAGGACGATCTTGCGCAGCGAGGGATCGTCGGAGAACGCGTCGACTTCGTCGGAGGTCTCGACGGGAGTGAGCATGTCCGCGACCTGCGCGACGAGCTGCGACCACCGCGTCGGGTCGAGGTCACCGGGTTCGGCATGGGCCGATTCCACCCGTCGCAGCGGTTCGGGACGCAGCAGCGGGGGCAGGGGAGGTTCTGCGGCGGTGGTGATCGAGGTCAGCCACACGCGGCCGCCGCGGCGACCAAGGACGAATTCGGGGACGTGGATGATCGAATCGACCGTGGATTCGCCCGAATAGGCGACCGTGGCGAAGCACATCAGCCCGGATCCGAGGAGGTCGACCTCATCTTCGACGGTGGCCGCCTCGGTGATGGCCTTCCAGGCCTGGGACAGTTCGGCGAAGCGTTCAGGGCCGCTGGCGCGGATGCGCAGCACTCGGCCGAAGCCGATGAGCCCGGAGGTGTCACGCACCCAGCAGGAGAACCCGGAGGTGGGCAGCAGCTCGAGTGTCTGCTCGACGGTGGTCGGCAGGCCGGATTCGAAGGGGAAGCCGGGCCCGGGATCGACGTCATCGACGAAGCGGGAGCGCACGTTCAGGCGCGGGGCGGCGGCCAGGATGTCGGAGGTGCCTAGAGTCGTAGTCATGTCGCCTCGAGTCTAGACGAGGATGCGGGCTCGCGGCCTCCCCGCTGGAGTCGCGGTGAGCACTCGGGGCAGGGAGTGTGGCCATGTCCACACCGTCTGCCGCATGTCCGCGGTCGTGCGGATTCGCCCTCCCGCCGCAGGTGTTGAGACAATATGGTCATGAATCGTGCCAAGCTGGACAAGCAGCCCGCTGACGTCGCGTCGATGTTCGATGATGTCGCCTCCCGTTACGACCTCACGAACGATGTCCTCACCTTCGGGCTCGCCCGTGCATGGCGTCGCACCGTCGCCCATTCCGTGGCCGCAGGGCCCGGCGAACGTGTGCTCGATCTGGCGGCGGGAACCGGCACTTCGTCGATGACGTTCACTCACCACGGCGCCGAGGTGGTCGCCGGGGACATCTCCACCGGGATGCTCGCCGAGGGGCGCCGACGGCACCCGAAGATCGACTTCATCTACGCCGACGCGATGGATCTGCCCTTCGCCGATGCCAGCTTCGACGTCGTCACGATCTCCTTCGGCATCCGCAACGTCAACGACGTCGACACGGCACTGGCCGAGATGCTGAGGGTGCTCAAGCCCGGCGGCCGTCTCGTCATCTGCGAATTCTCCACCCCGACGCTCGACGCCTTCAGCCTCGTGTACAAGGAGTACCTGATGAAGGCGCTGCCGGCCATCGCCCGGGCCGTGTCCTCGAACCCCGAGGCCTACGTCTACCTGGCCGAATCGATCCGCGCCTGGCCGAACCAGGACGCTTTCGCCCACCAGATCCTCGATGCCGGCTTCGACCAGGTGAAGTACCGCAACCTCACCGGCGGAATCGTCGCTGTCCACCACGCCCTCAAACCCGCCGAGCCGGCAGCGAATGCCGGGGCGTCGGAGCCGACCGACCGGGCGGAGCACGGTGGCGAAGCGGAGACGCACACGCCTTGACGATGAATGAGTTCGATGCCGAGGTCGTCGTCGTCGGAGCCGGCCCCGCCGGATCGGCGATCGGCGCCTACCTCGCCCAGGCCGGCCACGAGGTCATCATCCTCGAGAAGTCAGGTTTCCCGCGCGACAAGATCTGCGGCGATGCCCTGACCCCGCGTGCGGTCAAGGAAGCCGGATTCCTCGGCATGGATCTGCCGGCCTCCGACGGCTGGCATCCGAACAAGGGGCTGCGCCTCATCGGCGGCGGGCACCGCCTCGAACTCGACTGGCCGGACATCGACGGCACCCCGAACTACGGGCTCACCCGCCCGCGCATGAGCATGGACGAGGCCTTCGCCCGGCATGCTCAGCGCAGCGGAGCCCGACTCTTCGAACAGGTGCGGGCCATGTCCCCGGACATCGGCGACGACGGGTGGATCAGGGGCGTGCATGCCTCCGGCACCGACCACCGAGGCCGCCGCGTCGGACCCGAAGCCCACTTCCGGGCCCCCATCGTCATCGCCGCCGACGGCGTGTCCTCCCGTCTGGCCGTGTCGATGGGGTTGGAGAAGCGCGACGACCGGCCGATGGGAATCGCCGCCCGTGCCTATCACACGACGCCTCGGCACGCCGATGACTACATCGAATCCTGGGTCGAGATGCGGTCGACGAACCAGGCCGGAGAGGCGGAGACCCTGCCCGGATACGGGTGGATCTTCCCCCTCGGCGACGGCACGGTGAACATCGGTGCCGGCCTCCTCGACTCCTCCCCGCAATTCAGATCCGTCGACCTGCGCAAGGTGATGGGGCAGTGGATCGCCGACATGGGCCACGAGTGGGGCATCGACGAATCGACCTCGCTGGGTCCGATCAAATCCGCCGCCCTGCCCATGGCGTTCAACCGCACTCCGCACTTCCACCGCGGTCTGCTGCTCGTCGGCGACTCCGGCGGTATGGTCAACCCGTTCAACGGCGAAGGCATCGACTATGCCTTGGAATCGGCGCGCATCGCCGCCGAGGTGATCTCCACGTACTCCCGTTACCCGCAGGCCGTGATGCGCCGCCGACTCGAGGAATACCCGGCACTGCTCGGAGACTCCTTGGGCGGTTACTTCACTCTCGGCCGTGTTTTCGCCGCGATCATCGGCCACCCTGCGCTCATGCAGTTCGGAATCAAGTACGGTATGGGTGTTGACGTTGTGATGGAGTTCGTCGTCAAATTGTTGGCGAACCTCTACCGCGACCCGAAGGTCTCCGAGGCCGATCTCATCGACAGGGTGATCTCCGCCCTGGCCCGAATCGTCCCGGCCACCAGCAATGTCTGAGCACATGGGCGAAGACTCTGAGCGCAAGGGCAAGGACAACGGCATGCCGACACCGACTACGACGAATGACGAGGACATGAGCCACCTAGCCTCTCCGGCCACCTTCACCGGTGACGACGCCCAGCTCGCGGCGGAGATCTCGACTCAGTTGGAAACCGTGGAGGCCAAACTCTACGAGGTGACCGAACAGACCCGCAGGCTCCCCGACGAGACCTCGAAGCACCTGTTGGCCGCCGGCGGCAAGCGGGCGCGCCCGAACCTCGTCCTGCTCACCGCCCGCCTCGGCGACGCCGAGAACGAGGACATCATCGATGCGGCCGTGGCCGTCGAACTCATTCACCTCGCCTCGCTCTACCACGATGACGTCATGGACGATGCTCCCGTGCGCCGCGGTGCGAAGGCCGCTCATGAGGTGTGGGGCAATTCGGTGGCGATCCTCACCGGCGATCTGCTCTTCTCCAAGGCCTCGGGGGTCACCGCGAAGCTCGGTCCCGAGGCCGTGCGCATCCAGGCCGAGACCTTCGAACGTCTCGTCCTCGGCCAGCTCAACGAATTCGCCGGACCGCCCGAAGACGCCGACGAGATCGAGCACTACATCCAGGTGCTCGCCGATAAGACCGGATCGCTCATCGCCACCTCGGCGCGGTTCGGTGTCATGTTCTCCGGCGCCGATCAGGCACTCGCCGAACCCGTCAGGATCTTCGGCGAACGCGTCGGCGTGGCCTTCCAGCTCGCCGATGACATCATCGACCTGACCACGACATCCTCGGAATCGGGAAAGACCCCGGGCACGGACCTGCGCGAACGCGTCCCCACCCTGCCCGTCCTCTACGTGCGTGCCGCTGCCGCCGCCGGCGATGACTCCGCGACCGAGGTGGTCCGACTCCTCGACGCCGACCTCACTTCCGATGCGGCTCTGGAGTCCGCTCGCGCGGCCCTGGCCGCTCATCCCGTGACCGAGCGAGCACGCACCGAGGCCGTGCGGTGGGCCGATGACGCCAAGGAGGCACTGGCCGCGCTGCCCGCCGGGCGGGTGAAGGAAGCGCTGTTCGCCTTCGCCGACTCCGTCGTCGCACGCAGCTCCTGAGCGTCCTCACACTTCTCAGTCTCTGCCGTTTCGGCCAGGCCGCAAAGGAACCTCATCGATGACCGTCGACTCGGCAGCCTCACCGTCTCCGAGTGCGAAGACACTCACACCGGCCGACTGGGTCGGCCTCGGCGTGCTCGCCGTGTTCCTCCTGGTGGGCCTGAGCTGGTCGAAGTGGCTGCCCTACTGGGACAAGGCGTGGGCGCTGAGCAGAACCTCCCTGTGGGACGGTGCTCCGCTCTTCGATGCTGCCGGGGAGGCCGTGTCGCTGTCGGGAGCCTGGGACTTCACTCTTGTGTACTTCACCGCAGTGTGGAAAGCCCTGCTCGTGGCGCTGCTCGTCGCCGCCGTCATCGACGCTCTCGTGCCGCGCGACTGGCTGCTGCGGCTGCTCAATCGGCGCAGCCATGCCGGTCAGTCTCTCGTCGGTGCCGCCCTGTCGATGCCGTCGATGATGTGCACCTGCTGTGCGGCCCCGGTGGCCGCGGGACTGCGTGAGACGGGGGTGCGTCGTTCGGCGGCACTGGCCTACTGGGTGGGCAACCCGCTGCTCAACCCCGCTGTGCTCATCTTCTTGGCCTTCGTCCTGCCGTGGCAGTACACGGCCGTGCGCCTGGTCTTCGCTGTTCTCATCGCTGTGGGTGCCAGCGCCCTCATCGGACGGTGGGTGACCGGACGCAACGATCCGGTGCCCGACCCGAGCCCCGCCTCGGCGACGGTGTCGTCTCTTCCCGTGCGCTTCCTGCGCTCCCTGGGGCGGTTCACGCTCATCCTCGTGCCCGAGCATATTCTGCTCGTCTTCCTCATCGGACTGCTCGCTCCGTGGCTGACCGGCGTCTTCGGTCTCGAAGCGCAGCTGGGCGCCGGTGCCGTCCTCGTCGTCGCGGTCGTCGGCACCCTGCTCGTCATCCCCACCGGCGGAGAGATCCCGATCATTCTCACCCTCGTGCCGCTGGGCGTCGGAGCCGGTGTCACCGGCGCCCTGCTCGTCGCGCTGCCCGCGCTGAGCATCCCGTCGATGGTCATGGTCGGCAAGGCGATGGGATGGCGGACGACCGCGGCCATGGGAGTCGCCGTCGCCGTCTCAGCGGTGCTCGCCGGTGGGATGCTGGCGCTGCTGAGCTGAAGTGCCGCACTGCCTCGTCGGGCTCGTCAGTCCTGATCCGATATCAGGTGGTCAGGCGACGCAGTGTGAGATAGGAGCCGAGGGCGAAGACCGCGCACAGCCCCAGCGCCCAGAAGGTGAGCCCGAGGGCTGAGGACTGAGCGAACCACATCCACACTTCGGCCCAGGCCCGATTGACGCTCACGATCGCCGCTGCTCCCATGAGGAGAAGCGCGATTGCCAGAAGCGAGATGGTGAGGACGAGGAACCCGAATCGCTTGTTGACGATGGCGAACCAGAAGCCGAGGATGAACGTCAGCATGGTGAGGACGAAGTAGGTCAGTCCCGCAGCCAAGGGCCCACCCTCCCAAACCCAGGGCAGGTAGGCGAAGTAGCCGTTGATGCCGTAGCCGTTCGTGGCCTGCTCGATGAGGCCGAGGAGGACGAAGACGAGGGAGATCCCGAACGCACTCAGCGCCGCGGCCAGGAGCGAGCCGAGGTAGAACTCGCGGCGGGTGAGGCTCATCGCCTGGGAGAAGTAGAAGGTCAGATTCATTGCTTGGGCGCCCACTACAGCGAAGTACCACAGGGGTGCCTGCGACCCACCGCTGTACATCGGCCCCTCGACACCCGAAGAGGAGATGATCCAGTAGACGCTCAGGGTGATGAGCCAGATCCCGCCGAGGACGAGGACGGGGACCCAGACGAAGGTCTGCGTATTGGTGAATTGGAGTCGGACGACACCCCAGGTCCGGTTCTTCGGCCCGGCAGCGGGTCGGATGCTGGCGGCGGAGGCGGTGGCGGTCATGGCTGAAGGCTCCTGTGTTCGGTGTCGGGCACGGATCGGCCGTCGGCCCCACTCTGAGTGGTGCGCACGACGAGCTGCTGCAGAGAGACGGGAGTGAGATCCAGGTTGGCCTCGGCGATGAATTCGCGGTCGAGGGTGCTGAGGTGTCCGAGCATCGTCACAGACGACACCCGCCCCAATGTCTCGCTGTGGATGACCTCACGTCCGGCGACAAGACGTCGGATCGCATCATCATCGCCGACGATGTTGACAGCGCGGCCGCGGACCGCCTCGGCGGATTCGTCCATGATGATCCGGCCGCGGTCGATGACGATGACGTTCTCGATGAGGTTCGCCACCTCGTCGATGAGGTGGCTCGAGAGCACGATAGTGCGCGGGCATTCCGCGTAGTCGGCGATGAGGCGGTCGTAGAAGAGCTGCCGGGCCACGGCGTCGAAACCCAGGTACGGTTCGTCGAAGAAGGTGACTTCGGCCCGCGAAGCCAGACCGATGATGACGCCGATGGCGGACTGCTGACCGCGGGAGAGCTTCTTGATCGGGGTCTTCAGGGGAAGGCGGAAGTCATCGACGAGCTCCTCGGCGAACGACCGGTCCCAGTGCGGGAAGAAGCGCCGGGCATTGGCAAGTGCGTGCTTGGCGGTCGCATCCTCCGGGTATTTCTGGCTCTCCCTGACGAAGCACATGCGGTTGAGTACGCGGGCGTTCTCGTACGGGTGCTCGCCGAAGACGTCGATGTCACCGCTGGTGGCGAAGTCCTGTGCCGTGAGGATCGACATCAGTGTGGTCTTGCCGGCTCCATTGCGGCCGAGCAGTCCGTAGATCGCGTCCTGTTCGATGGTGAGGGAGACATCGTCGAGTGCCTTCGTCTTCTTGTAGGTCTTCGTGAGGTGGCGGACTTCGATGACGGCATTCATGTCTCATCCTTTCGTGGTGACCGGATCGATGGCACTGGTCAGTCGGAGCTCTCGGGAGCGCTCTGTGATGAGCGCGATCACGTCCTCGGATCCCAGCCCCAGCCGATCGGCCTCATTGAGCAGGGGAGTGATGTAGGTGTCGGAGAACGTGGTGCGGTGCTCGTTGATGAGGAGGCCGCGAGCGCCTTCGGTGACGAACATTCCGATTCCGCGTCGCTTTTCGAGCACGCCCTTGGCGACGAGGAGATTGATCCCCTTGGCCGCCGTGGCGGGATTGATCGAGTAGAAGCTCGCGAGTTCGTTCGTCGACGGGGCCCGGGACATCTCGGACAGGGTCCCGTCGATGATCGAGTCCTCTACGCGCTCGGCGATCTGCGCGAACAGGGGTCTGCCGTCGTCGATCATATTCAACTCCATGTCTGTTGGTTAGTTACTCAACTAATGAACCATGGGGGTGAGGATGATGTCAAGGGCTTCCGGCGGAATCCGTTGGACTCTGAACCCGGCAGCCAGCGGATGGGCGCCGACGGGCTGGTGTTTGGCATGATCGGATCACGGGTTTCGGGTGGTTCCGAGGGGGCTGCCGACTCCGGCGGAAGTGGCGTCCACCGACTCCGGCGGAGGCGGTGTCACGGACGACGACGGCTTGTGCGCACGAGATCGGTGCAGAGCAGGATGACGGCGATCCAGATGATGAAGAAGCCGATCCACCGCGGTGTCGACATCAGCTCACCGAGCACCGTGACGCCGAGGATGAACTGGAGGGTCGGAGTGAGGTACTGGAGCATGCCCACCCAGGACAGGGGGATGCGGCGCGCCGCGGCGCTGAAGAGGATGAGCGGGATGGCCGTGGCGGGACCGGTGATGATGATGACGAACACGTGCCATCCGCCCAAGCCGCTGAACGTCTGCAGACCCAGCGAGCCGAGGACGATGAGGTAGATCGCTGAGGGCACGGCGAGGACGAGGCTCTCGACGGTCATGCCCTCGAGCGCACCGACACGGGAGCCGACCTTGTTCTTCACGAGCCCGTAGAGGCCGAATGACAGGGCCACCGTGAACGCGAGGTAGGGGATGCGGCCGAGGCTGACCCCGACGACGATCACAGCCAGGAGGCCGAAGCCCACGGCCGTCCACTGCAGCGGGCGCAGCTTCTCACCGAGGAAGACCACGCCGAGGCCGATCGACAGCAGCGGATTGAGGTAGTAACCGAGCGAGATCTCGACGAGCTGGTTGGTTTCGACGCCGTAGATGAACGTCGTCCAGTTGATCGCGATGAGCACCGAGGCGAGCAGCAGGAGCCCGAAGGTGCGCGGTGAGCGAAGGATCTGCCAGGTGCGGGCGTACCCGCCGGTGAAGACGAGGAGGAGGGCGCAGAACACCAGCGACCAGATGACTCGGTGGGAGACGAGCTCGAGCGCACCCGTGGGAGCTGCGGCTGCGAAGAGCAGCGGCATGACTCCCCACAGCAGGTAGGCGGAGAATCCGTTGATCAGGCCGGCACGGCGGATTGCGCTCTCATCGGGTCCTGGGTCTGTGCTCACTCGCCCCAGTCTACTGAGAGTCGGGCAGCGACCGGGCGGGGCCCCGCACATGAGACGCAATCGAACCCGGCGCGGCTGGTTGGGAGCCAGCTGGGTGCGAAGTGCGAGCTTGGTCACGTCATTGTAAGGATCACCTACATTGACGATAGACTCGCTGTGACTGAATAGAGAGGTGTGAGAATGACTCGACCCTTCCGGGTGGCCATCGTCGGCGCCGGTCCTGCCGGGATCTACGCTGCCGATCTCATGATGAAGGCGGAACGCGATTTCGATCTGAGCATCGATCTCTTCGACCGCCTGCCGACTCCCTTCGGCCTCGTCCGCTACGGCGTCGCACCCGACCATCCGCGGATCAAGGGCATCATCAATGCCCTGATCAAGGTCCTCGACCGTGGTGACATCCGCCTGTTCTCGAACGTCGAATACGGCGTCGATCTCCACCTCGAGGAGCTCACCGACCGCTACGATGCCGTGATCTTCTCCACCGGCTGCTTCGTCGACGCCGCATTCGACCTGCCCGGCATCGACCTGCCCGGCTCCTACGGGGCCGCAGAGTTCGTCAACTGGTACGACTCGCATCCCGATGTCAGCCAGGAATGGCCGTTGGACGCGCAGCGCGTCGCCGTCATCGGCAACGGCAATGTCGCCCTCGACGTCGCCCGGGTGCTCGCGAAGCAGGCCGATGACCTCCACACCACCGAGATCCCCGACCATGTCTACGAGGGACTCAAGACCTCGCAGGTCACCGACGTCCACATCTTCGGCCGCAGGGGACCGGCCCAGGCGAAGTTCACCCCACTCGAGCTGCGGGAACTCGGACAGGTCAAAGACGTCGACGTCATCGTCTACCCCGAGGACTTCGAATTCGACGAAGGCTCTATGGCCGCCATCGAATCGAGCAACCAGACCAAACAGGTCGCGAAGACGCTCACGGACTTCACCATGCGTGAACCGACAGGGGCGAAGCGTCGCCTCCACCTCCACTTCCTCCACGCACCGGTGGCCATCCTCGGCGAGGATCGGGTGACCGGACTGCGGACCGAACGAATGGAACTGGACGGTGCCGGAGGAGTCAACGGAACCGGAGACTTCCACGATTGGGAGCTCGACGCCGTCTACCGTGCCGTCGGCTACGCCGGCACGAAGCTGCCGCAGCTGCCCTTCGACGAGCGCAAGCGCGTCATCCCCAACCATGAGGGGCGCGTCGTCGACTCTGACGACCAGACGAAGGCGGCCGAGGCCGACGTCGTCCAGGGCGTCTACTCGACCGGGTGGATCAAGCGCGGACCCGTCGGGCTCATCGGTCACACGAAGGGCGATGCGCTCGAGACCATCGGGCATATCCTCGACGACCGGGCCGCCGGTGTGCTCACCGACCCCGTCTACCCGGACGAGTCGGCCATCGTCGAACTCTTCGAATCCAAGGGCATCGACTATGTCGATTGGGAGGGCTACCACCGGGTCGAGTCCGCTGAGAAGGCCGCCGGCGAAGCCGAAGGTCGTGAACGGATCAAACTCGCCACCCGCGAGGCGATGCTCGCCGAGGCGCGCGGCCACGTCACCGCCGAATCCGTGGGCCAACCCTCCGGCGGCCACTGACCACCCTGGGCGCGGATCACTCCGGGTGCTGATCACTCCGGGTGCTGAACCCCTCGGTCACTGACCTCCTGGGGTGCTGACGCCGCCGGGGCATCCCGCACCGCCGGCGTCACCGCCTCCCGGCAGCGTCACCGCCTCCGCTGAGCGGCCAAACGCCCCGGCAACGTCATCTCCTCCCGGCGCACCGAGAGGACGAGTCGCTGCCGGGGCGTGATGCGTCCACCGCGTAGAGTCGAATACAGCTGACCGGCACCGAAAGGGTCGCCGGCACGCACCGGAACCAGACCGTCGGCAGGCAGGGGAGACCTCGTGAGAAACGAATCGCTGCTCAGAGCGATCGTCGAACGTGCTTATGCCGAACGACTTGATGCCTGGCAGGCGGCAGCCGTGCGGATCAAGCACTGGCTCAAGGAGCAGCAGAAGGGTCTGCTCAAAGACAAAGACATCTCGCGCCTCGATGTCGATGGGCACCGGATCAAGGATGCCGCACGGACCCTGGCGAAACTCAGCGAGAAGTCCGAAGAGGACCCGCAGCTGACGGTCGACAGCGCCGAGGACGTCGAGGACCAGATCCGTGACATCGTCGGCATCAAGGTGCTGTGCAAGTCACCGCGGGACCAGCGGATGATGTTCGATGCTCTGCGCGACCCCGAACAGCTCGGCACCTTCGAACTCATCGAATCGAAGGACTATACGGACCCGCCGAAGGCCAGCGGCTACCGTGCCTGCCATGTCATCCTCCGCATCCCCTCCGACCTCGGACAGCCGGTGTTCGCCGAGATCCAGGTGAAGACCCGTCTGCAGGATGCGTGGAGCGAGCTGACCCACGAGGACATGTACAAGCCCGGTGCGGCGATGAAGCCGAGCAAGCTGCACGGCGAGTTCGCTCGTGCGATGGCGAATATGCTCGCCACCGTCGATGACATGGCCGACACCCTGGCCCTCGAGCTCACCGCGCTGACCAACCCCGAGCCGGTCCTCGAGCTCGACGAGCTGCGCGAACAGGACACCGGGATCGAGGTCCGGGTCCGCGCGACGGGCCCGAAGTATGCGCTCGCCGTCGACGGGGACGGGCGTCAGGGCCTGGTGCCTGCCTTCGCGATCCGTCGCCTCAGCGAGACGAAGGGCACGATCAAAGTCAACGACTACGTCCGCATCGACGACCGGCTGCGCGTCAGCGTCGAAGAGGATTCGAAGGGCCTGTACTACATTCCCCTCGATCTGCCGCGACGCTGACGCAGCAACCGTCACCCTCACCGAGGCGGCTGACCGGCTCCCACGAGGGCGTGATCTCCGCGTCCCCGATCGGCACGCGTGGTCAGGACTTCATCGCGCGCGGCGACGAGGTTGGCCAGCGCGGCACGCACCTCCGGATAGCCGCGCGTCTTGAGCCCGCAGTCCGGATTGATCCACAGACGGTCGGCGGGCACATGCCGCAGCGCAGCCTCGATGAGTTCGACGAGTTCAGGCACCGCGGGCACCCGTGGGGAATGGATGTCATAGACTCCGGGACCGATCTCGCGTTCAAAACCGTACTCCGCGATGTCATCGAGGACCTCCATTCGGGAGCGGGCCGCTTCGATGCTGGTGACATCAGCGTCGAGGGCATTGATCGCGTCGATGATCTCCCCGAATTCCGAATAGCACAGGTGCGTGTGGATCTGGGTGCGCGGACTCACCTGTGCAGCGACGAGCCGGAACGAACGCACGGACCAGTCGAGGTAGTCCGCGCGGTCGGATTCGCGCAGCGGCAACAGCTCCCGCAGGGCGGGTTCGTCGACCTGGATGACACCGATTCCGGCCGCTTCGAGGTCGAGGACCTCATCGGCGAGAGCCAGGGCGATCTGGTCGGCGGATTCGCGCAACGGCACGTCGTCGCGAACGAACGACCAGGCGAGGATCGTCACCGGACCGGTGAGCATGCCCTTGACAGTCCTCGACGTCTGCTGGGCGGTGTAAGCCGACCATTCCACGGTGATCGGATTCGGGCGGGACACATCGCCGAAGAGAATCGGGGGACGGGTGCATCGGGATCCATAGGACTGCACCCACCCGTTGTCGGTGGTCGCGAAGCCGTCGAGGTTCTCGGCGAAGTACTGGACCATGTCATTGCGTTCGGGTTCGCCGTGGACGACGACATCGAGTCCCAGTTCCTCCTGCAGACCGACGACTCGGTCGATCTCGTCCTTCATCAGCGCGGTGTAGTCGGTATCGTCGATGCGGCCCGACCGGTGATCTGCACGGGCGCGGCGCACCTCGGGCGTCTGCGGGAACGAACCGATGGTCGTCGTCGGCAGCTCGGGGATCCCAAGCGTCTGCTGAGCCGCATGACGCGTTGCGAAATCGGTGCGGAAGCCGGTGTGTGCCGCAGCCGCCTCGGTGCGGGCCAGAACCGCATCGTTGTGGACTCGAGCCGATTCGGACCGGGTGCGCCGGGCCCGGTCGGCGCGTTCGAATGCCGCTGCACGCGCCTCGGGAGCCTCGGTGATCGCCGCGGCGAGAGCCTCGACCTCGGTGACCTTCTCCTCGGCGAATGACAACCAGGACGCGACATCGACCGGCAGCGCCGTCTCCTGCTCCACCGTATAGGGCACGTGGAGCAGTGATGTCGAAGTCGACACGCTCACCGTCTCTCGGTTCAGTTCCCGGAGCACGTCGAGGCTGGTGCGCAGATCATCGGCCCAGATATTGCGGCCGTCGATGATGCCGGCGACGAGGCGGACGTGGTCCGGCACCTGTGTGCGCAGACGCTGCACATACTGCGGATCCACGGCTCGGGTGGCGGACGAGATGTCGACACCGAGGGCATCGATGCCGGACCCGGCGAGCCCGTTCAGACCTGCCCGCAGGCTCCCGTACGGGGCGGTGACGAACAGCCGCGGCCGGACCTCGGTCGCGGACAGGGCCGAATAGGTGTGCCGGGCCGCCTCGGCGAGTTCCTCATCGCTCGTGCCGGGAATGTCGGCGACGAGGGCCGGTTCGTCGAACTGGATCCAGTCGACGCCGGCCGCGGCGAGCGAGCCGATGATCTCACGGTAGACGGCGGTGAGCTCGTCGAGGCGGTCGAGCGGACGGGTGGTGGTGCCGGGAGCCGGTTTGGTCAGCGCGAGCAGAGTCAACGGCCCGACGAGTACGGGGCGGACGCGATGACCGGCCGCTTCGGCCTCAGCCACGAGTGCGAGCAGGTGCTGCGGGTGCGCGGTGAACGCGGTGTCGTCGGCGAGTTCGGGCACAAGGTAGTGGTAGTTCGTGTCGAACCATTTCGTCATCTCCAAAGGCGGCGTGGACGCGGTGCCGCGGGCGAGGGCGAAGTACTCCGTGAGGTCGAAGTCAGAGCCGTTGGAGGACGAAGGGATGAGACCCACCGTCAGCGCGGTGTCGAGGACGTGGTCGTAGTGGCTGTAGGAGGCCGGAATCGCATAGTCCTCACTCAGCCCCAGCCCCGCCAGACGGTGATAGGTCTCGATGCGGAGGGTGTGCACGGAACGGGAGAAGTCATCGGCGTCGATCCGGCCGGACCAGAAGCTCTCCAGTGCCCTCTTCAGTTCACGGCGGGCGCCGATGCGGGGGTATCCGGTGATGGTGGCGGTCGGGAATGGTGCGGTCATGAGCGGGTGTCCTTGTCTGTCGTCGTTGCGGTCGGTTGTGTTGGCGGCCATCGCCGAGGCGGTGGTGGTGGAAGAAGTGAGGTCACTGAGATTCCTTTCTCGTCGAGTGCGGTGAGCACGTCTTCGGTCGTGTTCTGGTCATTGAAGGTATAGAAATGCAGGCCGTCGGCGTCCTGGTCGAGGAGCGCAGCGGTGTGCTCCGCCGTGATCTCGAGCCCGATGCGCCGCGCCGAGGCGGGGTCGGAGATTCCGTCGAAGCGCGCAAGCAGGCCGTCCGGGATGGGCAGGCCCGAGAGGCGAGACATGGTGTGGAGACGGCGGGCGTCGGTGATCGGCAGGATGCCGGGGATGATCGGCAGGGTGATTCCTGCGTGCTCGGCGCGGCGTCTCAGCCGGGAGTACGCGGTGGGGTCGAAGAAGAGTTGGGTGATCGCGAAGTCGGCCCCGTTGCGCTGTTTGGCCGCAAGCACGTCGAGGTCCTCGTCGGGGCCGGCCGACTCCGGGTGGCCGGAGGGGTAGGCGGCGACGCCGATGCCGAGACGTCCGGCGGCCAGGCAGGCGACATTCTCGCTTTCGATGCGGCGCAGGAGGCCCACGAGGTCATCGGCGTGGGGCAGGTGACCGGCTGGAAGCGAGGTCTGACCTGCGGGGATGTCGCCGCGTATGGCGAGGAAACCGCGCACGCCGGCACTGAGGAGATGCTCGATCCAGGTGAGGAGCTCGACTTCGGTGCCGGCGGTGCAGGCGAGGTGCGCCAACGGTCTGAGCGAGGTGGTGTCGGTGACTTCGCTGATGAAATCGGCGGTGCCCTGCAGCCAGTCGCTGTTCGCCGAAGAGGTGACGGCCAGATAGTCAGGGTGCAGCGAGTCGAGGAACCTCAGCAGCTGCGGCATTCGGGCCGCCTGCGCCGCTGATCGGGGCGGGATGACTTCGAACGACAGCGCTCGCCGCAGCCGGCCGCGAGCGGGCGGGAGACCATCGGCGACGCTGTCGGGCGCCGAGGCCGAGATCCTTGGGGTGAGATGAGTGGAAGGCATGCGGCCATCCTGACAGCGGGGACAGGACGACTCGGTGTCAACGCCACATGGGCGTCACGACCCGTCATCTGAGGGTCAAGCAGCGTCCACTGACGTCAGACGGGGACGTGTTCCGTCATGTTCGCTGCGGCAAGGGTATGGGGACCGGCCCGGCTGCTGCCCGGTGAGGAGGGGGAGGAAGGAGGGACGGAAGGTGAGGGGAGGTGGCGGGTGAGGAGGGGAGTGCTGCGTGCCTCGGGTGCGGCGCGCGGATCAGCGGTAGTTCGTGAACTGCAGGTCGACCTCGAGGTCCTGGGACTTGAGCAGGGCGATGACTTCCTGCAGGTCATCACGCTTCTTCGAACTCACACGCAGCTCATCACCCTGGATCTGGGCCTTGACGCCCTTGGGGCCTTCGTCGCGGATGATCTTCGAGATCTTCTTCGCATTGTCCTTGTCGATGCCTTCCTTGAGGGACGCATCGATGCGGTACTCCTTGCCGGAGGGGTAGGGCTCACCGTCTTCGAGGGACTTCAGCGAGATTCCGCGCTTGACGAGCTTCGACTGGAAGACGTCGAGGATGGCCTTGACCCGGTCCTCGCTGTTGGCCTTCATCTGTACGGCTTCACCGCTCCAGGCGATGGAGGCGTCGGTGCCGCGGAAGTCGTAGCGTGAATTGATCTCCTTCGCGGCTTGGTTGAGGGCGTTGTCAGCTTCCTGACGGTCGACCTTGCTGACGATGTCGAATGAGGATTCGCTGGCCATGGATGCTCCTTCGTGAGTATTCGTTCGTGCCCGCGGGAAACGGGCGTGGCTTCTGTCGCCGAGTCTAGTCGAGACGCGAGAATGTGACCTGCGACAACCGAGTTGGCGAATCGGACTCGGGCCTTGTATTCTTTTCAGGTGCTCATCGAGCGCCTACTGCGGCAGATTGCCCGAGCGGCCAAAGGGAGCTGACTGTAAATCAGCCGGCATTGCCTTCGAAGGTTCGAATCCTTCATCTGCCACGCAGAACGAGAGAAGCTCCGTGACCGAACGGTCACGGAGCTTCTCTCGTCTCGCACACTTCCCACATTCCCTTGCCAAGCCTGAACCTCGCCTCTAACGTTGAAGGACACCACCCGGCGGACGCGGTGGAGGAGAGGCGAGACGATGGGCGACGATCCGACTGACGCAGGGCCGCCTCGGCGCCTGAATTCGCTGGAGGACCGCAACGCTGTGGTCGAATCCGCCCTCGACAAGGCCATCAGACGCGGTGATTTCGATGATCTGCCCGGCCTCGGCAAACCGTTGACAGGTCTGCACGGTTCGTCCGATCCCGATTGGTGGATCAAGCAGAAGATGGATACCGAGGGCATCAGCGGAGTCGCCCCGGCCGCGTTCCAACTCCGGAAGGAGAACGCTGTCCTCGAAGACACTGTCGACGCCTTCACCGAAGAGGCAGATGTCCGCGACTACCTCGCAGGATTCAACGCTCGAGTGCGAGATGCCGTGATGGACCTGCGCGAAGGCCCGCCGGTCTTCACCCCGCCGCGCAACATCGACGACGAGGTCGCGGCATGGCGCCAACGCCGTGCGCAAGCGACGACCGACATCGGCGCCGGATTGGGGCCGGGAGGGCGCGGAGCGGAACCGGGCACCACGGGCAGGTCTGCGGAAGCCGGCGGTGGCAGTCAGGGGCGCGGTGGCCGACAAGCCGACGAAACGAGCGCGGAGAGGAAGCAGCCACCTCGGCGATGGTGGCGCCGTCTTCGTCGGTGATAGCGGCCCTGGGGTGAAGCCTCAGCAGGCCGGCGCCGGTCAGGGCCAGAGCGGTGACCGTTGGGGGTCCGAGGCCGTCATGCACGTTCGCCCTATCAGGGCATAGGGTGAACCCATGAGCTTTCTGCAGTTCCTTCACGAACGAGGCATGGCCGAACGGCCCGGGGTCGGCAGCCGACCGCTGGTGATTGCGCACCGCGGATATTCGGCAGTTGTGCCCGAGAACAGTCTGGCCGCCGTCGATGCCGCGCGTGCGCTCGGGGTCGACTTCATCGAGGTCGACACATCGACGAGCGCCGATGGCGTGCCCGTGATCCTCCACGACCCTGACCTGGACCGGACCACGAACCGCAGAGGCCCCGTAGCCAACCTCACCGCCGAGGAGCTGTCGTTCGTCGACGCCGGGTCCTGGATGGGGCCCGGATTCCACGGAGTGCGGATCCCCACCCTGTCCGCCGTGATGCGCGACATCCAGCATCGAGGCGGGGAGCTCCTGCTCGAGCTCAAAGGGGAGTGGTCTTCCGGCGCGGTGGCGAGGATCTCCGAGCTCGTGGTCGAGACCGGCATCGCCGACCGGATGATCGTCCAGTCCTTCAACCTCGAAACCCTCGAAACCTGCCGCGACCTCCTGCCCATGGTCGCCCGATTCCTGCTGCGCATGGTGCCCAAGCCCGAAGACATCGAGATCGCCCGTGATCTCGGGGCGGTGGCGATCAATCCCTCCTATAAGGGCTTCACCATGCGGAAATCGGTCGTCACCGAGATCAGGGACAACGACCTCGGGGTGTTCGTCTGGACGGCGGATGAGATGAACGAATGGCGAGAACTTCTTGACGCCGAGGTCGACGGGATCATCACCAACCAACCGGGCCGTCTGCAAGGGTTCCTGGCGGGGCGTTTTGACCCGGTGAGATGATCGTTTCCACTGGTGACAGCTGTGACGGCAGAAGAATTGCGCCGGAACTCGCTGCCGAAACGAGGTCGTGTGAGTGACGTCACTCCGGGCCGATTTGCCCTGGCTGCGCGAACCCGTGTAAATTCTTACCTGTTGCCCCGATAGCTCAGTCGGCAGAGCATCTCCATGGTAAGGAGAAGGTCAAGGGTTCGATTCCCTTTCGGGGCTCTCGTGCCGCCTGGAATGCGGCGCTGGGGCGGGGTAGCTCAGCTGGTTAGAGCGCACGACTCATAATCGTGAGGTCGGGGGATCGAGTCCCCCTCCCGCTACTTTCAAGCCCCTCACCAGGGATAACGTCCCGGTGAGGGGCTATTTTTCTGCCCAGAGACGGCCACCGACACGGTTACGACACGCTTTGCATCCACTTGTCGAGCACCCCAACGACACCCTGCGGGCCAATGTTGAGCTTCTGCACGTAGTGCTTCGCCGTCACCCCGACCTCAGAGTGTCCAAGCTGCTTGGCGGGTGTTCGTCGGATTCTTCCCACCGTTTCAACCAGTCGTTTGCGAATGAAGCCAGAGTCGTCGTGCTCGAGGTTTCGCCGGCGATCGTTTGGCCCCGCAGGTCGGTCAGCGGCTCGAGGAGCGCGTTGCGTGCGGCTTCCTTTGCGGCACCGGTTCGGAACCGCGGCACAGTCTTGCCGTTCACCTGTTGGGATCGTGCTGTCGCCCGGTAGTTCTCGCGTTTTCCGGAGACGCTGGTGTTGCCCATGCGGACTGGCTGATGCCGTCACATGTGCGGTCGATCATCAAAGTCGAACGGAAGAACCGCCTGTCGAAGGTTGGGCCGATAAACCCGTCCCTGGCCGACATGAACGACGCCGGCACCGAACTGACAACGGCTCGGGAGCTCACGGCGGCGATCGCATCCGGGCAACTCACCCCCGACCAGCACGACGACTATCTGCACAGTGGCACAGCGTGGTCGGCGTACCGTCGCGGGACCCTCGCGCTGAGGGGAGCGGCATGATTCGCCCCATCGAGTACCTCATCACCCGCCGACGACTCACCCAAGCCCACCGAACCTCACCAAACATCGGGGCCAGAGCCGAACCTCACCAACCGTGTGTCGACACTAGGAAAAATCCCGTGAGGGAGGCGAAGCTCAGGGCATGAACTCACTCGCCGCTGCCAACGCTCCGTCACTGAGCGCGCACATCGACCTCCTCGAGCCGTTTGAACGGCGGCTTCGGCTGGTACTTGTGGGGGCCAAGCGTCAAGATTGCTCTGTGCCCGTCACGGCCACGTTCTTCGTCGAGGAAGCATTTGACGGTGCCGGCTTCGATGCCGGCCTGCCTGATGATTTCGACGACGGTGGAGCATTCGGGCCTGTCCTTGTCGAGATAGCCGACCTTCTCACCGTCGAGGGTCTTCACGTTGACGCGGTCGCCGGATGGTTCGAGTTTGACCCAAGCGTGCTTGAACCGTCCTTCGGGACTGATTTCGTCCCTGCCTTCGTAGCTTTCACAGAGCCAGGGTTTCAGGGCTCGTTCGATTGGTTCCCCTGCGTAGACGCGGGTTTTTGGTCCTTTGAAGATGTCGAAAAATCCCATGCGGGGATGCTAGGTGAGATTGGAGCGTTGGCGTGAAGACGTTCAACGGATGGTCGGAGGGACGAACAGGCGACGGCCCAGGGCGTGAAGGCGCCGGACGGTGAAGATGAGCGACACATTCAAGCGGCGGTGGAGGCTACAGGTCCAGTTCCGCAGCGATCTCAGTCGGCATAACCGCGATCGTGTTGCCCGCCCGACCCATGACCACTCCCACGAACTCTTTGCCGGAGTCGATAGGTTTCGCGAGACGACGAGCAAACCCCTTGTTGACATAGCCATAGATGTGTTTCGAACCGGGACGAGCGACAGCAATCGCGTTCGAATCGTACTTGTTCCCGGGCCGCCGGCGAAGATCAATGTGATCGCCGACTTTCAGCCGTGCGGCAGGGTAGTTCTTCCACCCGCGAACGTTCAGGTAGAAGATCCCAAGTCTTGCCAGGGCCAGGTTGCCAGGGGAGGGGTGCTTTCCGGACTTTTCACTGACGAACCGGTACTCGCCTTCTCGTCGTTCGACTCGAAAGGCGAGACTCCCGCATTCGTCGCGGACCAGCTCCGAATCGGCCTCCTCCTTCGACAACCAAGTCTGGCTCGAGGGTGCGGTGTCAGCGGTTGGGCCCGGGCTGAAGTCTTCTGGAGGCGCATCGATCGTCGGCGGCTTATGTGCAGCCGGCGACCGAACCTTTGCAAGCAGCCAGCATCCGAGCGCAATCACCAGAAGGATGCCGACTACTGCCCACATGAGGAGACCTCCATGTCTACCGTTGCCAGAACTTTAACTGAAGTAGTCGGGCAGGAGAAGCTATGAACTGGGACGAAAAGACTGAGGACCACGCGAGCGCTCATCACACCTACGAGCATCGCGGGTACCGCGAGAACAAGCGGTTCCACAAGATGTTCGTCAAAGGTGCGGAGTGGCAACGCGACCAACTCCGCACCGACGAAGCAGTCGAGCTTGCAGCAGAGGCCATCTGGTCCACCGACCCGGCACCCGCACTCGAATCATTCGACGGACCCGATACATGGGACGGGCAGGAACCCGAGATGAAGAACGACTATCGGAAAGCAGCACGGACAGTCATCTCCGTACTACTCGGGGAGGAACCATGAGGCCTGTAAGCAACGGTATGTTGCCTCGGGCGGTCGCGACCGCCCGAGGCAGATACTCGCCACTTCACGTCCGTTCACCATTTCAGGTTTTCCTAAGAGGACGGAACGAAAACCCCGCGAGGGGCACCGTTCAGGAAGTGGGGAGCAACCCCACCATACGCACCCGACATGTGAAAAGGCCGGGCAGACCACAGGCAGGAGGAAAGCTGTGAACCCGAACGAGCAGCCGACACGTCGCCTCGTACGCCCCGAGCCGGGTGAACGGGATCTGATCGAATGGGTCAATACCGACTCTGCAGTAGAGGTGCGAGCAACTGCTAGCGGTTCTTCCACCGTCCTTGCCGTCGTTCGAACGCGAACCGTTCCGCCCGTAACTGCCTGACTCGCTCGACAACATCCGGAGCGTAACTGTAGGCGGCGTCCGTATCCGCCAGCCCCTCGAGTGCAACGGTGTACTTCTCAGGCAGCAGATCGATGCGCCGGCACAACGAGTGACGGGCAGCCGCAGTGTGCGCGGTCTTCTCCAAATCGAGGATCATCCGATCATGCTCGGAGAGCTCGCTCACAGTGCCAGGAACCATGGAAGCCAGTGTGGCATAGGCGGCTGAACTTCATACTTACGTGCGATGCGATCAAAGGACAGTTTTCAGTAGTGTCGCGATGGTTGCCAGAGAATGGCAAAGCCCCTTGAATGAAGCCCGCAAGGAACATCCCCATGAAACTAGTGAAGTCGCTGGTAACCAGCGCCGTGATGGCTACTATGCTCGCCAGCTTCGCTGTAACCCCGGCCGCGGCCTCGAGCCAAAACGAGGTCACCGACCAAGAATTGACGAGCATGCAAGGGGCCTCACCGTACGTCGAAGCCGAGACGGAGGAAGAGGCCATGAAGAAGCTGGACAAAATCGAGCAGGAGAACCCCGGTGGGATATAGGCTCAGGTCGCCAGCGTCCGTTTCGGGCCGTGCGTTCTATACCCAGAAAGCTTCCACACCAGGAAATCGAGCGGTCATAAGTACGGCGGGGTCAAACCGGTCACTGTGTGCACGAAGACGGTAACAGGGATCAAGATGGCCTCCCAACTGCGCTACAAGAACGCGTTGATGTGGGTGAAGACCGGTGTTCAGGTCCCGCAAACTGCGACCGACAAGGACCTAAAGGCTGGAAAGTACCGGTACAAGAAGAAGGACTGGGTCGTTAAGTTTCAGCAGAAGAACATGAACTACCTGTGCAAAGGGACCAGAAGTCACAAGTGGTCGGCGAGCATGATCGGGCGTCTGCGCTATCAAGGTCGAACACTGTGGGCGCGAGTATACGCATCGCCAATCAGCGCAGAATGCGGACCACACTGATCGACAGGATGCGAGACTCAAGCAATGAGTAAGCAGAAATTGTACCTACTGTTCGCTGAACAGACGTCTCCGTTCGACCCAGACGACAAGATTGATCCGCTGGTCGGCATTTTTAGCGATGAGGCCGAGTGTGAACGAATCGAAAGGGAGCAGACGGGCTACAAAATCAGCTGGGAGGAACGCGACGTAGAGGATGCCGATGACCACACGATCGAACCCGGCGACACCGTTTACGCCTACCACTACATGGCGACCTACAGGCCGACACCAGACGGTGAGGAAGCAATCGAGCTCTTAAGCGACGCCGCAGTTGAGGATGTCTTCTTTCAAGAAGAGAACGCCCGGAAGAAGCTTGAAGTCGGTGATCTCCAGGTGATCACGGTCGGTGAACTTCGACTGAACGGTGATTTTCAGATTATCGAAGGCTAACGTGCCTGAGTAGGCTCCACCCTGAAGAGTGGCCCACGCAAACATGCTCGGGCCACTCTTCTTTTGTCACCCGCGTGTCGTCCCTGGTAACTCTCCCGTGCCCGGCCGCATGCTCCGTGCATGATCGTCAGACACCTCAACGCAAGCGACCTCGGCAAGACCGTCACCCTGCCGACCCTCGCAGCCCTCGGCCGGTGCCGTAGCGGCACACTCCACTCCATCACCCTCGAAACCGCCACCGACACCAGCGCACTCCGCATCGGCGACCACCTGCACTCAGTACCCAACGACGCGACCGTGTACGTCACCACCGAAGTGAGCGGACTCTGATGGTCGACAAGAGCAACTGGGACCCGAAGAAATGCCAAGCCACGTCGAAGAAGCGTGGCGATCAATACAAGAACTACCACGTCCGCGGTCTGCGCGTATGTCTCCGCCACGGTGGGGTATCCAAGAAGGCCCGCGCCGCTGCGACTCGCAACCTCGAGCAGGACCAGCTCACCCGCGTTGCCCGCCGCCTCGGCACACCCCACACCGACCTCGACCTGGCGCAAGCACTCCTGGATCTCGTTGCATCCAAAGCTGGCGAAGTCGAGTGGTTGCGTCACCAAGTCGAGCTCTTCGAGACTGACGGTGAACTGTGGTGGGGGACGACGAAGGAATCCGAGGAAGACATCCCCATGGGCGAGAAATGGGAGACTATTCAGGAAGCCTGCCAGCACATCGTGTACACGCTGTTGCACAAAGCGCAGGACCTGCTCGCGAAGTACGCCGGCGAAACGTTGAAGGCCGGTGTCGACGAGAGGCAAGTGCGTATCGCCGAGCAGACGGGCGCCCAGTTCGAAACCGTCCTCACATCACTCCTCACCGCCATCTCCGCGCCCCCGGAACAAATGCAGACCGCGGCCACCGAGATCCCACGGATCCTCAGCAACCTCGCAGGGGGTGGCAAATGAACGTCGAATACGTCAGATACCAAGAAGGCGAGAAGCAACGCCGCCGCATCCGCAACGCCTCCATCGAACTCGCCATGACCTACCACGCGATCGACCGCACACCGGACGGCGTGACGATAGGTGATCACGTCAACAGCATTGACACCAACGCCCTCGAGCCGACCGATAATGCGGCCGGCACGGGCATGTTGTGGGTGCAAACAGGGGCCCCTCCCGCTACCGATCAAGCCACTCACCAGGGATAAGGTCCCGGCGTGGGGGTCTTCTCTTATGCTCAGGGCCGGTCCGAGCGCGACGGATGTCCGTTCGACCGCAATTCGGCGGCGGGTATGGTCATCAGACGGTTCGTCACCTACTCTCATAGAGACTGTTCGACCGACGCGGGAGATCAACGATGATCAACGCACAACTGTCCGACTGGCTGCTCGATTCCGACCCGTCCTTGCGCTGGCAGGTCGAACGTGACCTCCTCGGTGCTGAGGACTCGACCTGGCAGTCAAGCAGAGCCGAAGTCGCGCACGTCGGATTCGGTGCCGAGCTGCTCGCCAGGCAGGACCCGGATGGTCAATGGGCCGGCGGAGCATATTTCCCCGCCGGCTTCGATTTCGACACTGAGCGTTCACAGCCGTGGACGGCGACGACTTGGGCGCTCAAGGACCTGCGCGAGTGGGGAGTGGCTGCGTCGGTGCTGGCAGGGACCGCAGAGAAACTGGCGCCCGTTCGGTGGGAATACGAGAACCTGCCCTACTGGGGCGGCGAAGTCGATGTGTGCATCAATGCGTGGACACTGTCGAACGGCCTCTGGCTGGGTGCCGATGTCGACGGGCTCGTCGACTGGTTCCTCGACCACCAGCTCGATGACGGCGGGTGGAACTGCGAATGGGTCGACGGTGCGAAGGTGTCCTCCTTCCATTCCACCCTCAACGCCCTCGTCGCGCTCCTCGATTACCAGAAGTCCACCGGCGACAGCGCACGCGTAGCTCAGGCCCGGGCCGGGGGAGAGGAATACCTGCTCGTCCGAGACCTGTTCCGCCGCCGAGGCACCGGCGAACCCTTCGACGAACGTGCCCTGGCGCTGTTCTGCCCCACACGATGGTTCTACGGGATCCTGCCGGCACTCGACTACTTCCGAGAAGCAGCACGAACCGATGGCACCGATCCGGATCCGCGCATGCGCGCAGCCGTTGAGATGATCCGGCCTCGCCGAGGAGCGGACGGACGCTGGCAACAGGAGCACCGCCTCGGCGGGGAAGTCTGGTTCCATGTCGACGCACCCGTCGGCGAACCCTCGAAATGGGTGACGCTGCAAGCCCAGCGGATCCTCGACTGGTGGGATGCCTCCGCCACCGCCCAACGCGGCGATTGAGCACACGAATGTCTTACCGGAGGTCGAATTCCCTTCCGCGATCCTCGGCCGGTCGGGGCCCACGGATCCAGCGGTCCGCCTCGGCGATGGCGACATCATTGATGCTTGCTTCACGGCGTGCCATCAGCCCCTGAGCATCGAACTCCCACAACTCGTTTCCATAGCTGCGCCACCACTGACCGCCGGCATCGTGCCATTCGTATTGGAAGCGGACGGCAATGCGGTTGTCATCGAATGCCCACAGATTCTTGCGCAGCGCGTAGTCGAGTTCGCGGTCCCATTTGCGGGTGAGGAACGCAAGGATCTCATCGCGGCCGGTAATGAACTCATCGCGATTGCGCCACACCGAATCCACGGTGTAGGCCGCGGCGACTGTCTGCGGACTGCGAGTGTTCCACGCATCCTCGGCGCCCTGGACCTTCTGCGCGGCGGAGTCCCGATCGAACGGCGGCAATGGGGGACGGTGCTCAGTCATGAGGGGTCCTTCCCGGCCGCGTCCGTGTCTGCCTGTCTGGAGGCGTGCCTGCGGCCTGGCCCTTCATGCTACTCGGTGCCAACCGCGGCGGGAAGGTCGATGCGCAGCCGCGGCACAGAGACCCCATCCCCGCCGAGTGACGGGGACGGGGTTGCGTCGGGGTGGTGCCTGCTGGAATCTGACCGAGTCAGTCCTTGAAGTCGAAGTCTTCCTTGTCGATGCCGGGGAACATGAGTTCGTACTTGATCATCTGACCTTTGTGGTCGACGATCTTCACCGTCCCGAAGTACTTCCGCTCGCCCTTGTAAGCCTCTTTGTCCTTGACGGTGACCTGGCAGGACTTGAATCCGTACCACTCTCGGAGCTCCATATCGGAGTCGCACTTGGCTTCTTTGAGCTTCAGCTCGAGCTTGTTCTCGAACAGATCGACGAGGTCAGCTTCGATCGACGAAGCGGGCACGGTGCCGTTGCCGTCCTTGTCGATCTTCATCCCGTCGTCACTGGCCCAGTTTGTCGTCTTCGCAGCGTCGGCGAACGGATCGGTCGATTCGGTGTCGGTCGGCTCCGCCTCGGCGGGTTCGGAACCCGGCGATTCCGCCGGTGTCGTCTCGACTGACCCTCCGCCGAATCCGCCTTCGGGGGACTCGGCGGCTTCGGACTGTGTGTCTTCGGCCGGCTTGTCGGCACCGGACCCGCCGCAGGCGGCCAGGGACAGGGCGAGGGCAGTTCCTGCGGCCGCGGTCAGCAGGCGGGGCATCAGATAAGTCCGACGAGTTGGTGTCATGGTCTCTCTCCTTCGCACGAACTGCGATCACAGAAGTTGTCAATACGTGAATGATTCTGCCATGGCCGTCAGCCTGCCGATGCGGCTGAGTGTGCGGATCCGGCGACAGCTGTGCCGATTCGGACACACGGAACCTGCGGAAGTGCCGGAACGCGGCCGACGAGACAGGCCGACCGGTTGTGCGGCAAGCATCAGTCACCGTCAGCGTCGCACTGCACCGTTGCACCGAGGTGGTGTGCCGCTGATGGTGACTGATGGTTCGGTACGTGGAGGAGAAGAGCCCACCGGCTCGGGGCGACTCGGTGTCGGTCGTTACCCGACTGCCGGGGCGGTCGTGTTGACGGCCTTCGCCATGGCCTCGAAGGCGCGGATCGTGGGGAACAGCTTCGTCGCATCCTGCGGCAGCCCCCAGCTGGAGAACTTGACGCCGACGATGTTCGCCCCTGGGTTCATGTAGATCATCTGGCCGTGGATGCCCAGGGTCAGGAACGCGTGGGAATCGGGGAACGGGAACCAGAACTGATTGTGATAGGCCCCGCCGGGCATCCGATTGTCGCCGGGTCCTTCGGCAAAGGCCCGCCGCACCTCCGCCGAGGTCGTCAGGGTGTCGCCGATCCACGTCGTCGGTGCGACCTGCTGGCCGGTCAGCGATTGGCCGCGATTGGCGTAGACGTGACCGAATCGAGCGAGGTCGCGCAGAGTGGTGTTGATGCCGCCGTCGAACATTCCGACGCCGTATTGGTCGGTGGCGATGAGCGCATCCTGCTCCGCGCCGATGTGCGACCACAGCACCCGCGACATCAGCGACTGCATGCTCTCTCCGGCAATCTTCTCGCACACCCAGCCGAGCACATCGGTCTCACACGAGCGGTATTCGAAAACGCCGCCGTGTTCGGACTTCGCCTCTAAGGTGGTGAGGAACTCGTACATTCCGATGCCCGGGTTCTCGCGCTTGGCCTCGGTCCAGCCGATCGACTCCTCGATCTGTCTGACCTCGGACTTCGGATCGAGGTAGTCCTCGGAGAACCGGATGCCCGAACGCATATCGAGGATGTGGCGCACCGTGGCTCCGGCATAGCCGGACTTCGCGAGTTCGGGAACGTAGTCGGTGACCAGGCGGTTCGGGTCGAGGTCGCCGGAGCCGACGAGCACGCCGGCGACCGTTCCGACCAGCGACTTCGATACCGACATGAGCAGATGTTCGGTGCCCGGCGTCATCCCGCCGAAGTACTCCTCGGCGAGCACTGTCCCGTTGTGCATGAGCAGCCACGCGTCCGTATCCGAAGCTTCGATGACGCTGCGGACGCTGCGCGCATCGGAGTGCTCGGTCGCCGGTATCTCGACCTCACCGAGGTCCTGCAGGTCGGCCGGGAGTTCGGCCACCGGCCCGGTCCCGCGCGAGATCGGCGTCGTGGGCAGAACCTCTTTCACGTTCTGGAATGACCACCGAACATTGCCGGGTTCCTGCCAGTTGTCCCGATCGACGCCCGCGGAAGGGTCCAGGCCCAGCGGCGGCGCGACCGCAGCGGGATCACCGCCGGCGGCGGCCGCGACATCGACGGACGGGTCGGCGATGGGCGGAGTGCCGACCCCCGCCGAGGAGGGGGTGGGTGTGGCGTTGTCCGGTGACGGTTCGGTCACGGTGCACCTTTCGGTCGGTTCGGAATGTTGCGCATCCAGGGCAGGCAGGAACCCCGCCGCATCAACTGTGACGAGGCTACCACCGGGGATCCGCCGCTCAGTCGCCCTTCGCACCGGGCCCGCCGAGGGCCGGTGCCGGGTCCTCCGCGGCGACCGGGACGCCGGCATACATGGCGCGGATCGAATCGATGAAGTGCTTGGCCCTGATGCTCAGCGAATCGGGTCCGCCCACATTGGTCTGCAGCGGGTTCTTCGTCACCAGCACTCCGAGGTCGGCGCCTTTCCACCGGTAGTCGCCGGCGCCGAAGATGCGCAGGAAGAACACTTCGTTGCCGTTCTGCAGCGGATGCCAGTCCAAGGCCGCCCGCTTATAGGTCAGCGTCCCGTACTGGTCGAGGTAGTACTGACCGGTCAGCGGCGAATGCGTGATGTATTCGGTGATCGGAGCCGTCTCCTTGATGATCATCTGGCTCCACTCGTCCGCACCGGAGAGCTCCTCCCACCGTTCGTTGATCTCGTTGACGTCGAGGTCGAATTCGACATCGAGGTACTCGAGCAGGTGGAACAGGAACAGCGGCACATCGGCGTAGGCACCGGCGGTGACGTTCGTGATCGCCGAGGCGCCGGAGATACGCGGATTGAGCTCACCGAGGTAGCAGACGTCGCTGTCGAGATCGACGAGGACATCGACTTCGAAGAACCCGCGATAGCCGCGTTTGCGCAGACCCTCACCCATTCGCCGAACGAGGTCGCGGGTCTGGGCCCGCTGTTGGGCGGTGAGGACGTCGGGCTTCATCTCGTTGCCGCACCATCCTCCCTTGTAGGGAGTGAGTTCGGCGAAACCGGCGAGCTCAGTCAGATACGGACCGACGACGACACCGCTGGAGGTGATGACCGCCTCGACGGCGACCGGAGTGTTGTTGATCCGCTTCATCACCTTGAGCTGCTCGCCGATGATGTCGTCCTTATGCTTCTCCCAGTCAGCGGGTCCGGAGATGAAGAACGTCGTCTTCCCCGAATCGCCGTAGGGAGTCTGTACGACCAGGTCGGTGCCCAGCCCCTCCTCGGCGGCCCGCTTGTTGAGCTCTTCGTACGCCTCAGCTGTGGTCAGCACGTTGGGGACGGAGAAGGCGCCGGCCTCGTTGCCGAGCTTCGTCGTCTCGATCTTCGAATCGAGCTGATTGCGCAGAGCCGCCGACGGCAGGATGAGATCGTAGCCGAGCTCGCGGCAGATCCGTTCGGTCTCCTCATCGAAGAAGACCATCGCCACCTTCACCCGCTCCCCGTGGGGAACGCTGCGCGTCATATGCGCGCGCACTTCGGCATTGAGCAGCAGCCAGTTGTTGATCGCCTCACCCGAGTCGAACTCGACATAGGGCTTGTAGCGGGGGGAGAACACCCGCGGGTGCGCGCCGTCCCACCCGTCGTAGTACGTGATGTAGGAGAAGTTGCGCACCCACCGGTCGAGACCGAGGAGGTTGAACGGGGTGGCCCCGACAAAGTAGATCGGAGTCTGATTCGTCCGGAAGAAGTGACGCACTTCGGAGACGTTGCGCAGCGGGCGGCGGATCTGGACGCGGTCGGCTTCTTTGCCTGTGTAGGCGGCGTCGGTGGCGACTGCGACCTCGACCTGCGGCTCGGCGTCCTCGTGCACGGTCGGCTCAGAGCTCGCGACGGCAGCGACTGCAGGGGGTGCAGCAGGCGTCGCGGCGGCCGGTCCGGCGGCCGCTGGAGAGCCTGGTCCGGGAGCATGCGGAGAGGGAACGGCGACTGCGTCCTTGACTCGGGCACCGGAATTCGCTTTCTGCGACTCAGGGATCGCTGGGCCTGCGCTGGGGGATTCGTCGGTCATCGCACTACTCCTTAGCAAACGTGATGTGGATAACATATACCAGTTTCGTAGTCCTGGGCCCGATGGTGCGGCAATTGTGTGAATCGGACGCGAACGAGCGGCCGAATGTTCGCCGATGAGCGTCGCGGCAGGCCTGTGCCTTAGGCTGGTGTCGATACTGACCACAGTGGAAGAGAGAGCGCATATGCCGGTGAATACCGAGAAGCAGGGGGCCTCGTTCTCCCTGCCGCAGCCCTATGAAGTCTCGCGGGAGGCGGTCGCGGAATTCGCGCTCGCCACCGGGGCCAAGGCCGAATACCATTTCGACACCGAGGCGGCCACCTCACTGGGCTACCGCGACGTCGTCGCTCCGACGACCTTCGCCGTGATCATCGCGCAGAAGTCCGAGGCGGCCTACATCTCCGATCCCGATTCGGGCATCGACTTTTCGAAGGTCGTCCACGGCTCCGAGCAATTCTCCTTCACCCGCCCCATCGTCGCCGGCGACGTGCTCTCCGCCGTCACCCATGTCGACGGTGTCCGTTCCGCGGGCGACAACGCCATGATCACCACCCGCACCGAGATCACCGACGCCGCCGAACAGCCCGTCGTCACCGTGACCTCGACCATTGTCGTGAGAGGAGACGGAGAATGAATCCCATCGACTTCTCCGCGCTGACCATCGGAGACACTGTCGTGGAGTCCGAGATCCCACTGTCTCGGGCCACGCTCATCGACTACGCCGCGGCCTCGGGCGACCACAACCCGATCCACTGGAACGAACGCTTCGCCCGCGAGGTCGGACTTGACGGAGTCATCGCCCACGGCATGCTCTCCATGGCCGTCGTCATCGCCCCTCTCGTCGAATGGCTCGGCGACCCCGGTGCGATCGTGGACTACCGGACGCGCTTCTCCGCTCCGGTGCCCGTCCCCGACGCCGAGACCGGGTCGCCGGCGACCCCGACGACCGCGCTGAAGATGACCGCCACCGTTGGAGCGGTCGACGCCGCCGTCGGCACCGCCCGCATCGACATCGCCGTGAAGTCCGGCGAAGCCGATGTCCTCAGCCGCACCCAGGTTCGGATCTCCCGGTGACCGAAGCCGTGAATGAGGATCTCTCGACATTCACCACCTTCCGCCTCGGCGGTCCGGCCGAGCATGTGACCATCGCGGAGATCCGCGAGGAGCTGCTCGACTTCTGTCACGCCCACCCGCTGGAGCTGACCGGCGACGACCGTTCCGACGTCCTCTTCATCGGGGGCGGGTCGAACCTGCTCATCTCCGATGACGGGTTCGACGGTGCCGTGTGCGTCGTGCGCACCACCGGGGTGACGACGACCGAGACCACGAGCACCGATACACAGGTCACTGCCGAGGCGGGGGAGGACTGGGATGCATTCGTCGCCCACACCCTCGACCTCGGTCTGTCCGGGCTCGAAGCGCTCTCCGGCATCCCCGGCTCGGTCGGGGCGACCCCGATCCAGAACGTCGGGGCCTACGGCACCGAGGTCGGTGAGCTCATCACCTCCGTCGAGGTCTTCGACCGTGTGGCCGGGCAGATCCGTCGTCTCAGCGCCGTCGAACTCGAATTCGGCTATCGCACCTCGGCGCTCAAACGCGCGCAGGCCGCGGTCGGAACCCCCCAGTTCGTCGTGCTGTCGGTGACCTTCGATCTCCAGCACAGCGAACTCTCCCTGCCCGTGCGCTACGCCCAACTCGCGTCCGCACTCGACGTCGAGATCGGCACCCGCGTTGCGGCGGCCCTCGTGCGCGACAGCGTCATCGCGCTGCGTCGGTCGAAAGGCATGGTCCTCGACGGGGACGATCACGATTCCTGGTCGGCCGGCTCCTTCTTCACCAACCCGATCGTCGACGACCCCGAGATCCTGCCGGCGGAAGCCCCGCGCTACCCGGTGACCGATCCGCTCAGCGGGGCGAAGATCGAAGGGAAGACGAAGACCTCGGCGGCCTGGCTGATCGAACACGCCGGGTTCGCCAAGGGCTTCAGCATCGGTGACGGACACGCCGCCTTGTCGAACAAGCACACCCTGGCGCTGACGAATCGAGGACACGCGAGGACGGCCGATGTGATCGATCTCGCCCGCACCGTCGTCGACGGAGTCGCGGACGCCTTCGGCATCACGCTCGAACCGGAGCCGACATTCATCGGCTGTTCGCTGGACCGCTGAGACCAGCCGTGGGCAGCCAGCACCTTCTTTAGACTGGTGGACGTGTCTTCACGTCGCAGAACCATCACTCTCATCATCACCCTGGCCGCGGTCGGTCTCCTGACCCTGCCGTGGGCGCTGTTCACCTCGCGGGCCGATCTCACCTTCGGTCCCCACGAAGCGCAGTACCAGGTCACCGCGGACTCCCGGCTGACCGTCGACTTCGGTCCTCTGGGGAAGCTGCTCGTCCCGGCCGAGGACTACATCCCGCTCGGCCTCGGGCTGCGGGTCTCCATCGGCGAGATCCCGGTCTCCGGTGATGCCAGTGATGAGCAGCGACCCGCCGCAGACCCCGACGCGGTCGACGATCCCGGTGGAGGAACGGTCGACGCCCTCGGCGGTGACGTGGCCTCCTACGCCTCGCTCTTCTCCGCCCCGCAGGCCCAGGTCGACCAGATCGTCCACGGACTCAGCCAAGCGATCCTCATCCGCTGGGCTCTGGCGGTCTGTGTGATCACCGGCGGGCTCGTCGGTCTCGCCGCCTTCCTCGGCCCGCGGCGCGTAGAGGCCATCTCGCGCGCCTTCGTCGGCAAGGAGCTCCTCGGCATCGGCCTGGTCGTCGTCCTCGTCCTCGCCGGTCTCGGCACCGTCGTGTTCAATCGGCCGAAGCCGATCTCGGCGGACCCGGCTTTCGACGGCACGCCCTTGGCCGGATCTCAGGTCACGGGCCGCCTCGGCGGGATCATCGACACCGCGGTCACCGCGGTGCAGGACTTCGCCGACGACAACGATGCGTTCTACGACAAGGTGCTCACGACCCTGCGCGCCGAATGGGATCAGCGGCCGATCTCGGGCAACTGGACGGACAGGGGCATGGTCCCGCCCGCCGGAATCGGAGGTCCGGGGGGAGAGGACGGGGACTCCGCCTCAGGGGCGGACGAGGATGCGGGCGTGACGACCTTCGTCTTCGCCTCCGACATCCACTGCAATATCGGTATGGCGCGCGTCGTCGGAGCCGTCGCCGGAATGAGCGGCGCCGATGCCTATATCGACGGCGGGGACGTCTCCATGACCGGCACGTCGGCTGAGAACTACTGCCTCGACGTGCTCGACGATGAGCTGCCTGAGAAGCTTCCGCGCATGATCGTCAAGGGCAACCACGACTCCGTGGAGACGACCAGGCATGCGAAGTCGACCGGGTGGAAGGTGCTCGAGGACTCGACGGCCGAGATGGGCGGGGTCACCTTCTTCGGAGCCGCGGATCCGCGTCGGACCGTCTTCGGCTCCGGACCGCAGCTCGAAACGGAGCTCACCGTCGACCAATACGCTCAGCGACTGCGTGATGAAGCGTGCGCGACCGACTTCGACATCATGCTCGTCCACGACCCGGCAGTCGGTGCCCCGGCGCTGCGTTCGGGGTGTGCCGACTACGCTCTGAGCGGACATTGGCACCGGCGAGTGGGCCCGGAGACCTCCGGTTCGGGGGTCCGCTACGTGAGCTCGACAACGGGCGGAGCGCTGGCGAATGCGCTCACCCCGGGCCCGCTGCGCATGGACGCGGAACTGAGCATCATCCGCGTGGACAACCGGACCAAACGACCCATTGACATGCAGCTGATCACGGTCAACCCCAAACAGGAAGTCCGCATCGATCCGTGGGTGCGCTTCCCCGAACCCCTGCCGCTCGCGGCTCAGCCACCGGCCGAGGAACCGGGTGAATGAGCGGGTGCCGGCACGCCTGAGGAACCATCCGGATGCTCGGTTCGACGAACGGCGGTCGGGCACGGTATGCTCGTTTCTCGTGGTCGGACACCACAGAGATCCGCACGGAACTCATCGTCCGGCCGAAGGGGTGTGGCGCAATTGGTAGCGCAACGGTCTCCAAAACCGTAGGTTGCAGGTTCGAGTCCTGTCACCCCTGCGCAGTTGACTCTGCCGAAGTCTCATCGGCCAGGCGCCGTCCTCGACCGGCATGAACAATTGTGAAGCCCCAACGAAACCGACCGAGTGAGGATGTGTGAGCGACACACCGGCAAAGAAGACTGGCAGCGCACCCAGCAGTGCCTCCGGTCCTAAGAAGCTCGGGTTCTTCGGACGAATCCTGCAGTTCTTCCGCGAGGTCGTGGCCGAACTCAAGAAGGTCGTCACCCCGACACGGAAACAGCTGGTCAACTACACGTTGGTCGTCCTGGGGTTCATTCTGTTCATGATGCTCCTCGTCACGGTCCTCGACCTGGTGTTCGGCAAGCTCGTCGGATTCGTCTTCGGCGGAACACCGCTGTGGCCTTTGTGGTGACTCGCTGTTCGCAGCGACGCACCTTATGCTGAACCTTCACTCCCATCCGGGAATCACAACACGCGAAGCGAGGAATTGATCGGTGTCGGATACCAACTCACCTGAGCAGGAGACCCCTGAGACCCAGGACGTCACTCCCGAAGAGTCGGGTGCCGCTGTGGTGCCCGAAACCGAAGCTTCGGACGTCGAGGCTGTCGCCGCCGATGACGCGGACGTCGAAACTGCTGACGACGAGCAGACCGCCGAGGCCGACCAGGCCGAATCCTCCGAAGACAGCGATGCTGCCGAAGCCGCTGCCGACGAAGTCGATCCTGCCGAGGAGTTCAAGGCCGAGCTGCGCATGCAGGAAGGTGACTGGTACGTCATCCACTCCTACGCCGGCTACGAGAACCGCGTGAAGCAGAACCTCGAGAACCGCACCATCAGCCTCAACCTCGAAGAGTACATCTTCGAATCGCAGGTGCCGATGGAAGACGTCGTCGAGATCAAGAACGGACAGCGCAAGCAGGTTCGCCGCGTGCGCATTCCCGGCTATGTGCTCGTCCGTATGGAGCTGACCGACGAGTCGTGGGGCGCCGTGCGCCATACCCCGGGTGTGACCGGATTCGTCGGCAACGCCTACGACCCGACCCCGCTGTCGATCGACGAGGTCTTCTCGATGCTCGCCCCGGTCTTCGAAGAGCGCCAGGCCGAAGCCGCCGCCGCTGAAGGTCCGGCCGCCGAAGCCGCTGCGAAGTCCGCCCCGATCACCGAGGTGGAGTTCGAGGTCGGCGAGTCCGTGCTCGTCAAGGAAGGCTCCTTCGAGGGCCACCCCGCCACGATCCAGGAGATCCGTCCCGAATCGCAGAAGCTCACCGTGCTGCTGTCGATCTTCGAACGCGACGTCCCCGTCGAGCTCGGCTTCGACCAGGTCGCGAAGCTGTGACATTGCACTTCTGAGCCGATCGTGCAGCCGCGCAGCGGCGGCGATCGCCGACGCAGGGGCCCGGATGATTCCGGGCCCCTGCGTCGTCTCCGGGGGCGCTGATGCAGCGGTCGTGTCCGCGGGGGAGGGGGCGGCCGCCTCGGCGATGGTGGCGTGCGGTGATCCGCCTCACGGGCATTTGCTCCCGGGACTGCCCGCATGGAATACTGGTGTGGTTTGATTGCGGCCCTTATCGGATGGTCGCCGTCGAACGATGTGCTGTATATGTCTGGCACATCGAAACTTCAAGATTAAGGACCGTACATGCCTCCCAAGAAAAAGGTAGCCGGCCTCGTCAAGCTCCAGATTCAGGCAGGTGCCGCTAACCCGGCTCCTCCGATCGGTCCGGCGCTTGCCCAGCACGGCGTCAACATCATGGAATTCTGCAAGGCCTACAACGCCGCCACAGAATCCCAGCGTGGAAACATCGTTCCCGTCGAGATCACCGTGTTCGAAGACCGTTCGTTCACCTTCGTTCTCAAGACCCCGCCGGCCGCTGAACTCATCAAGAAGGCCGCTGGAGTCAAGTCGGGTTCGGCCACTCCGCACACCGTCAAGGTTGCTCACCTGAGCGCCGACCAGGTGCGTGAGATCGCCACCACGAAGATGCCCGACCTGAACGCCAACACCCTGGAACAGGCCGACCGCATCGTTGCCGGAACCGCGCGTTCCATGGGCGTCACCACCGACATCGAGGTCTGAAGACCTCACCTCACACAGTGGCAGGGCCTGCGCAGCCCACACCACGACTGCAAGGAGCAAAGCAGATGGCAAAGCGTTCAAAGGCCTATCAGGCCGCGGCTGAGAAGATCGCCGCAGATGTGAACTACGAACCGGCTCAGGCAATCGCCCTGGCTAAAGAGACCACCGTGGCGAAGTACGACGCTACGGTCGAGGTCGCCCTCCGCCTCGGGGTTGACCCCCGCAAGGCGGATCAGATGGTGCGCGGCACCGTCAACCTTCCGCATGGTACCGGTAAGACCGCCCGGGTCCTGGTGTTCGCTGCCGGCGACCGTGCAGAAGCTGCCCGTGAAGCAGGTGCTGACTTCGTCGGCTCCGATGACCTGCTGGAGAAGGTGGCCGGAGGGTTCACCGACTTCGATGCCGCTGTTGCGACCCCTGACATGATGGGCAAGGTCGGTCGTCTCGGTAAGGTGCTGGGTCCCCGTGGCCTGATGCCGAACCCGAAGACCGGAACCGTGACCATGGATGTCGCGAAGGCCGTGACCGACATCAAGGGCGGAAAGATCGAATTCCGCGTCGACAAGCACTCGAACCTGCACTTCATCATCGGAAAGGTCTCCTTCTCCGAGGAAGCACTGCAGGCGAACTTCGATGCCGCGGTCGACGAGATCCTGCGACTGAAGCCGTCCTCCTCGAAGGGCCGCTACATCAGCAAGGCTACGATCACGACCTCGAACGGCCCCGCCGTTCCGGTCGATCACTCGGGCCTGCGCCTCTGATCGTCTGATCAGCGCGCTTGAGGGGCGGGAAGCGAGTTTTCGTTTCCCGCCCCTTCCCTTTCCCGCCCCCCTTGCTACCTGACGGCGGCCCAGCAACCTCGCGCGAGGTTGCTGGGCCGCCGTCAGGTAGCAAGGGGGGAGTCTCGGTGGGTGGGTGCGGTCTTGCCCGAATACAGGTTCGCGGTTAGATTATGAGCATTCGAGGCTCTCTTCCGATAACCGCCGATGGAGGTGGATCGTCCGCATGGATTCGACGCTTCTGCTCGAAGACGCGTATCAGCGCACCGTGCGTCGGGCCCATGAGCGCCTGGAGCCGCTGATACCCGGCCGACCGAGCGATGAGTCCCGGCTGCATGGTCATCTTCGCGGTGTGCGCACCTCAGTGCTCGAATCGTGGCATCGATCGCTCGACCGGCTGCGTGATCCCGCGGGTGCAAGGGTGCACGTGGCGTATGAAGCAGATCAGCTGACCGAGGTGAGACGTCGCCATCCTTTTCACGCGATCATGCCTCTGCTGCGATCGCATCTGCTCGAACCTGCGAAAGACTCGGGACTGCTGGCCGCGCTCGGTGATGAGCAGGGCCGTCTGCTGTGGATCGAAGGCGAGCGGAGCGTGCGCAATCGGGCTGAGACCATGGGCTTCGTCCCCGGAGCCGACTGGTCGGAGGAAGTCATGGGCACCTCGGCGCCGGGCCTGGCCCTGCAATCGGGAACTGCGGTGCAGATCAGCCGTGCCGAGCACTTCGCTCCCGACGTCCATTCCTGGAGCTGCAGCGCCGTCCCGGTGACGCATCCGCTGACCGGGCAGGTCATCGGCATCATCGACGTCACCGGCGGAGACGACGCCGTGTCCTCGATCGTGCTGCCGCTGCTCTCGTCGACGGCCAAGGCAGCCGCAGCCCGCCTGTCCGAGCTCTACACGCCGCAACAGGGACGAGACACCGGCACCGAGGCGGCTGGAACAGAGCTGACCGTCCTCGGTGCGGGGCCCGCCCTGCACTCACCCGGCCGGGCGGAAGTCGCCCTGACCCGGCGTCATGCCGAGATCCTGCTTCTGCTCCACCGATTCCCCGACGGGATCAGCGGATCAGGACTCGTCGAAAGACTGTGGCCGGTCGGCGGCAGCGAAGTCACCGTGCGGGCGGAGATCACCCGGCTGCGCAGGGCCATCGACGGAGTCGAGCATCTGAGCATCGAGGCGCGTCCCTACCGGTTGCGCGGGCAACTGGGCTCCGACCTCGAGCGCACTCTCCAGGCGCTGTCCCGGGGCGACATCGATACAGCGCTGGAGTTCTATCGGGGGAGTGTGCTGCCGGATTCGGACGCTCCGGGCGTACGCGAGATCGGCGCGGAGGTCGATGCGCTCATGCGCGAGACCCTTCTTCAGGACGGGACTTGGCAGCAGCTTTGGCGCTATTCCGAACTTCCGGACTTCCGCGGGGACAACGAGATCCTCATGGCTGTCCTGAGGCTGGCGCCTCCGGATGCTGCCGAGCGCAACTCGGCCGTAGTGCGGTTGGAATCCCTCGGGCACTGACGTCCTCAGGCGCTGACTTCAGGGAGAGTCGCGGGTCGATGAGCTTCTTGCCGCAGGGGTGCGGGAGGGGGCGGGAACCGATGACCCGACCGCTCACAGGCTGTGATGCAACCCCTATGCAACGTTGCCTTCAGTAGCGTCATTCTCACACGGAGAACATCCGGTGAAAGCAGACGCATCAAAGGAGTTGCAATGACTGTCTACGCACAGCCTGGTCAGGACGGATCGCTCGTCACATTCAAGTCCCGCTACGAGAACTTCATCGGGGGCCAGTGGGTGCCGCCGGTCAACGGGAACTACTTCGACAACCCCAGTCCCGTGACCGGCCAGGTATTCACCGAGATCCCGGCCAGCACCGCCGAGGACATCGAGCTTGCTCTCGACGCTGCGCACAAAGCCGCGCCGGCCTGGGGTAAGACCTCGGTCGCCGAGCGGGCGAACATCCTCAACAAGATCGCAGACCGCATCGAGGAGAACCTCGAGACGCTCGCCGTCGCTGAGACCTGGGACAACGGCAAGGCGATCCGCGAACCCCTCAACGCGGACCTGCCCCTGGCCGTCGATCACTTCCGCTATTTCGCCGGGGCCATTCGCGCTCAAGAAGGTGGGCTGTCGCAGATCGACGAGGACACCGTGGCCTACCACTTCCACGAACCGCTCGGCGTCGTCGGACAGATCATTCCCTGGAACTTCCCGATCCTCATGGGAGTGTGGAAGCTGGCACCTGCCCTGGCGGCAGGCAACGCCGTCGTCCTCAAACCCGCGGAGCAGACGCCGGCCTCGATTCTCGTGCTCGTCGAACTCATCGCAGACCTGCTGCCCGAGGGTGTGCTCAACGTCGTCAACGGCTTCGGCCTCGAGGCCGGAAAGCCCTTGGCCTCGAACAAGCGGATCTCGAAGATCGCGTTCACCGGTGAGACGACGACGGGCCGTCTGATCATGCAGTACGCCTCGCAGAACATCATTCCGGTGACTCTGGAGCTCGGCGGCAAGTCGCCGAACATCTTCTTCGAAGACGTGTTGGCCAAGAACGATGCGTTCGCGGACAAGGCCCAGGAGGGCTTCACCATGTTCGCGCTCAATCAGGGCGAGGTGTGCACCTGCCCGTCGCGTGCACTGATCCAGGATTCGATCGCCGACCCGTTCCTCGAGGCGGCCGTCGCCAGGACGCAGAAGATCGTTCAGGGCAACCCGCTCGACACGGAGACGATGATGGGTGCGCAGGCCTCAAACGATCAGTTCGAGAAGATCATGTCGTACCTGGACATCGGGCGGCAGGAAGGCGCCGAAGTACTCACCGGCGGCGGCAAGGCCGAGCTCGACGGAGATCTGGCCGGCGGCTTCTATGTCCAGCCGACGATCTTCAAGGGCACGAACAGGATGCGCATCTTCCAAGAGGAGATCTTCGGTCCCGTCGTCTCGGTGGCGACTTTCTCCGACTACGACGATGCTCTGACCACCGCCAATGACACTCTGTACGGCCTCGGTGCCGGAGTCTGGTCTCGGGACGGCAACACCGCCTACCGGGCCGGTCGCGACATTCAGGCCGGACGTGTGTGGGTGAATAACTATCACGCCTACCCGGCCCACGCGGCCTTCGGCGGGTACAAGGCTTCGGGCATCGGGCGTGAGAACCACAAGATGATGCTCGACCACTACCAGCAGACGAAGAACCTGCTCGTCAGCTACTCGGAGAACGCGCAAGGCTTCTTCTGATCCAATTGCTACCCGACGGCGGTCCAGATACCTCGCGCTAGGTTGCTGCGCCGCCGTCGGATGCTTCCACCACAGATCCAAACCCCGTTGTCACATGTATTCACGTCATCACAAAGGAGCGAATGATGTCCGAAATGAAAGCTGCAATGGTCAAAAGCCTGGGACAGGAACTTGTCGTAGGTGACAGCCCGATTCCCGCGCCCGGTCCCGGTCAGGCACTGGTCAAACTCATCGCCTCCGGCGTCTGCCACACCGATCTCCATGCCGCTCATGGAGATTGGCCGGTCAAACCGAAGGTCCCGCTCATCCCCGGCCACGAAGGAGTCGGCATCGTCGAGCAGGTCGGTGAAGGCGTCACCGAGGTCGAAGTCGGCCAGATGATCGGCAACGCCTGGCTGTGGAGCGCCTGCGGAACCTGCGAGCATTGCCGTCAGGGGTGGGAGACGCTCTGCGAGCAGCAGGTCAACGGCGGCTACGGAGTCGACGGATCCTTCGGCGAGTACATGCTCGTCGATACGAAGTTCGCCGCGGTCATTCCGGACGGTGCCGACCCCTACGAGATCGCGCCGGTTCTGTGTGCGGGAGTCACCGTGTACAAGGGACTCAAACGCACCGAAGTCAATCCCGGCCAGTGGGTCGTCATCTCCGGCATCGGTGGACTCGGCCACATCGCTGTCCAGTACGCGGTGGCCATGGGCATGCGTGTCGTCGCGGTCGACGTCGCCGAGGACAAGTTGGCTCTGGCGAAGAAGCACGGAGCGGAGATCACCGTCAATGCCTTCGCCGAAGACCCTGCCGAGATCATTCAGGAGAAGATCGGAGGATCCCATGGAGTCCTCGTCACCGCGGTCCACCCTGCGGCGTTCGGTCAGGCGATCGGTATGACCCGCCGAGGCGGCACCATCGTCTTCAACGGTCTGCCGCCAGGTGATTTCCCGGCCCCGATCTTCGACATCGTGCTCAAGGGCCTGACGATCCGCGGTTCGATCGTCGGCACTCGTCAGGACATGGTCGAAGCGCTCGAGTTCTACGCTGCCGGCAAGATCCACCCGACCTTCTCGAAGAGGCCGCTGGATGACATCAATGCGATCTTCGACGAGATGATCCACGGGAAGATCGACGGCCGCGTCGTCATCGAGTACTGACGGGCCAGGTTACCCAGAGAACTCCCTGACGGCGGCGCAGCAACCTCGCGCGAGGTTGCTGCGCCGCCGTCAGGTGGTGTGAGGGGGATCTCTGGGGGCGATTGGACTTGTTGCGAAAGACTTCGTTACACTGAAAACACCCAAGACCGTCGGTCTCTGTGGAACCACCAGGATTCACCATCGAATCTCGGTGTCTGCAGGCGAAGACTCCCAGAGAGTGACCCACGCAGGTGAGCTCGAGATTCTTCCGTTCGATTCCTTCCGGAATCCTACGGCCAAGCGTTTCACGCCTTCCTGCGTGAAGCGCTTTTTCTGTTGTCGGGACAGACCGGACGACTTATGAAAGGAACACCATGGCGAGGCCAGACAAGGCAGCCGCAGTCGAGGAGATCAAACAGCAGTTTGAGAACTCCGACGCTGTGTTGCTGACCGAGTACCGCGGTCTCACCGTCGCGCAGCTGAAAGAACTGCGCGTTTCTCTCGGTGAGAACGTCAGCTACGCCGTGGTAAAGAACACGCTGACCAAGATTGCAGCCAAGGAAGCCGGGATCACCGGTCTCGATGAGCACCTCAATGGGCCCACCGCGATCGCGTTCGTCAACGGCGAACCCCCTGAGGCTGCCAAGGCTCTGCGTAACTTTGCCAAGGCGAACGACAAGCTCGTGGTGAAGGGCGGCTACTACGATGGAGCCGCACTCAGCCCCGAACAGGTCAACCAGCTCGCCGACCTCGAATCCCGCGAAGTGCTGCTTGCAAAGGCAGCTGGTGCTATGAAGGCAAGCCTCCACCAGGCGGCTTACCTCTTCACCGCTCCGCTGGTCAAGGCCGTGCGCACTGTCGATGCACTCCGCGAGAAGCAGGACGACGCTCCTGCTTCCGACGCCTGAGCATCACCCCCAACCAACCCGGTCACACACCGTGACCATCACAGGAAGGACTAGCCACCATGGCTAAGCTCACCACCGACGAGCTCCTCGAAGCTTTCAAGGAGCTCACGCTCATCGAACTGTCCGAGTTCGTCAAGAAGTTCGAAGAAGAGTTCGACGTTGAGGCTGCCGCTCCGGCCGCCGCTGTCGCCGTCGCCCCTGCCGCCGGAGGCGGAGAGGAGGCTGCTGAAGAGCAGACCGAATTCGACGTCGTCCTCGAAGCAGCCGGCGAGAAGAAGGTTCCCGTCATCAAGGAAGTCCGTGGGCTCACCTCCCTCGGACTCAAGGAAGCCAAGGACCTCGTCGACGGAGCTCCCAAGGCCGTCCTCGAAGGCGCTTCGAAGGAAGACGCAGAGAAGGCCAAGGAGGTCCTCGAGGCCGCCGGTGCCACCGTCACCCTCAAGTGACTCTGTGCTGATTGCGGCCAGTGCCGCATTCTGAAGAACCCCACAGCATCAGCTGTGGGGTTCTTTGCGTCTTCACCCGTTCGGTCCCAGCCAGCCCCGGGCTGAGCGTGCGGCGTTCGAGGCTGCGGAAGAGGTGGGGCACGAGACCTCAGGAGAGGCTGAACTCCAACGGAACTCGGCGGTCATGATCCCCGGGCATCGTGCGGGCGGGCAGGGCCACCTCGGTGTCGTCCTGGTGAAGACGCATTCCATCGATGTCGCCGAGCTGACGCTGTACGAACCCGCGATCGACGGGCACGCCATGTCCGGGAATGAAGGTCGTCGCCTCCGGGAAGTCGAGGATCCGACGAAGGCTGTTCGCCCACTGACTGAGAGAGGAATCGGCGGCTGCCTGGGGAGGATCGCCCTCTTCGACGAGGTCGCCGACGAAGACGACACCCGACTCGGGCAGGCGGACGATGAGATCGGCTGTCGAATGGCCTCCGAGGACATGGAATTCCGCCCAACAGTCACCGAGATCGACGCCGCTGACATGCTGAGTGGACGAGTCGACCGCGGTGACGTCGACGAAGAGCTCGCTGGGATCGAGAGGCAGCTGTGAGGCGAAATCGGCGGTGGCGGGGTCGTGGCGCAGCGCATCGAGGGCAAGCCATGTGCTGGCCGCCTGATCCGTGGCGAAGGAGGACGAGGCGAAGGCTCGGTCGCCTCCCGCTTCGAGCAGCGCGGCGGCCCCGAAACAGTGGTCCCAATGATCGTGTGTGATGACCAGATCGGTTCGTGCCGGACCGCTGGTCTGCGCTTGCAGCTCTGCCGCCCGGGCGGCGAGGTGCCGGCCGGTGTCCGGACAGGGGCCGGCATCGACGATGAGGCTGCCGCTGCTGCCGGTGATGATCGCGCTGTTGACGGTCGCGGGATCGGTGCGAAGCACGCTGATAGTCGTCATACTATGAGTCTAGAGGGGACGAGCCTTGCTGCTGCGGGTGAGCTGAGGCACGTCGAGCACGACATCCGTCCTCCTCGGTGGCTAAGATCGCAGTCGGCGGCGACAACGCAGTCATCAGCTTCTGGGAACGAGGAGATCGATGGAGATCACGCATATTCGCTCCGGCACGCTGACCGACTCCGACGTCGACGGGCTCCTTGATGAGATCGTCGACTTCGATCGGAGGATCAATCGTGCCCTCGGGTTCGGTGAGGACTTCGACCCATTGCCCGGTTCGGTGCGCGGGAAACTCGTGCGCGCTGGCGAATTCACCTCTCATGAGATCTGGCTGGGCCGCGTCGACGGCAGACTCGTGGCGAAAGCGGGAGCCTATCTGAGCCTGTTCGACAACACCGACGTCGCCGATGTCTACATCGGCGTCCTGCCCGAACTGCGGCGGTCGGGCTTGGGCACCGAGCTGCTGACGGTCATGGAGCGGCAGCTGGCTGAAACCGGGAGGACACGACTGACTGCCTGGGCCGAAATCCCGGCAGCAGACTTCGACGCCGATCCGCGCAGACCTCGGATCGCCGCGGACGCCGGTACCGGCAGCCTTCCGGCCGAACGGGCCGAGGTCGTTTTCGCCCAAGGTCATGACTACCGCCTCCAGCAGGTCGAGCGATGCTCTGCTGCGGTCGTTCAGTGCAGTTCCGGCGGGGGAGTGGACTCGTTCAGGACCGAAGACGGATATGTCATCCGCACCTGGGCGGGACCGGTACCGGAGGAGCACATCGAGGCGATCGCGCTGCTTCACCAGAGGATGTCCACGGATGCTCCCGGAGCTGCCGACCTCCATGACGAGGAGACCTGGGATACCGCTCGAGTCCGGGCTCTCGAAGCGGACCGTGAATACACAGGAGGGCGCACGCACACGGCGTTGGCGCTCTTCGATGGCGAAGGGGTCGGCTTCACCGAGGTCGTGAGTTACACACAGCGTCCGCACGTGGCTTATCAGGGCGCCACTCTCGTGCTCAGCGAGCACCGTGGCCACGGGTTGGGAGCGCGACTGAAGATCGCCAATCATGAGGCGCTGTGTCAGTCCTCGCCGGTCGAGCGCGTCTACACGTGGAATGCGGCGGAGAACTCGTGGATGCTGGCCATCAACGATCAGGCCGGGTTCGAAACCGTGGGGTGGGTCGGTCTGTGGAAGAAGATTCTTGCATGACTTGACCAGATGCTATAAGGTTGATATTTGCATCGTTCTGCCTGTGGTGTGCCTTCATATAGCGGTGGGCACGTCATTTCCACTCAAGTGAACCACGTCGGTGCCGGGAGTCGAAATCTGACACACCCGGAAATTGCCGAAGGGAAGTCGAGTGGGCAGACGAGGTATCAGATGGTGAAGCACTCGGAAGGAACCAATTGGCCGCCGCCAACGACAACACCAGGACCGCTAATCCCCCCCAGAGAATTTCCTTCGCGAAGATTCGCGAACCTCTCGAGGTTCCCGATCTGCTCGGTCTGCAGACGGACAGCTTCGACTGGCTGATCGGATCGGAGGCGTGGCAGGACCGCGTCGCCGAAGCCATCGAGATCGGAGACGACTCCGTCGCAACCACCTCGGGACTCGAGGACATCTTCGAAGAGATCTCGCCGATCGAAGACTTCGGCGGATCCATGTCGCTGTCGTTCCGCGAGCACCGGTTCGAGGCTCCCAAGTACTCGATCGATGAGTGCAAGGAACGCGACATGACCTACTCGGCGCCGCTGTACGTCACCGCCGAGTTCATGAACAACAACACGGGCGAGATCAAGAGCCAGACCGTGTTCATGGGCGACTTCCCCCTCATGACCGACAAGGGCACGTTCATCGTCAACGGCACCGAACGCGTCGTCGTCTCCCAGCTCGTCCGGTCGCCCGGCGCCTACTTCGAATCCAGCGTCGACAAGACCACGGACAAGGACATCTTCACCGCGAAGATCATCCCCTCCCGTGGCGCATGGCTGGAGTTCGAGGTCGACAAGCGCGACCAGGTCGGTGTGCGTCTCGACCGCAAGCGCAAGCAGTCCGTGACCGTTCTGCTCAAGGCTCTCGGCTGGACCGAGGCGAAGATCCTCGAAGAGTTCGGCGAGTTCGAGTCCATCCGCGAGACGATGGCCAAGGACACCGTCAACACGCAGGACGAAGCGCTGCTCGACATCTACAAGAAGCTGCGCCCGGCCGAGCCCGCGACGGCTGAGGCCGCCCGCAACCTGCTCAACAACCTCTACTTCAACCCGAAGCGCTACGACCTGGCCAAGGTCGGCCGTTATAAGGTCAACCGCAAGCTCGGCGTCGAGGCTCCGCTGTCGGACTCGGTCCTCTCGACCGACGACATCGTGGCCACCATCCGCTACCTCGTGTCGCTGCACGCCGGAGTGGAGACCTCCAAGGGCACCCGCGACGGCGAAGAGGTCGAGCTGAGCGTCAAGCTCGATGACATCGACCACTTCGGCAACCGCCGCATCCGCGCCGTCGGGGAGCTCATCGAGAACCAGATCCGCACCGGTCTGTCGCGTATGGAGCGTGTCGTGCGTGAGCGCATGACCACCCAGGACGTCGAGGCGATCACCCCGCAGACCCTGATCAACATCCGCCCCGTGGTGGCTGCGATCAAGGAGTTCTTCGGCACCTCGCAGCTGAGCCAGTTCATGGATCAGAACAACCCGCTGGCGGGTCTGACCCATAAGCGTCGTCTCTCCGCGCTGGGACCTGGTGGCCTCTCTCGTGACCGCGCCGCGATGGAAGTCCGTGACGTGCACCCCTCGCACTACGGCCGCATGTGCCCGATCGAGACCCCGGAAGGCCCGAACATCGGCCTGATCGGTTCTCTGGCCTCCTATGCCCGCATCAACCCGTTCGGCTTCATCGAGACCCCGTACCGCAAGGTCGTCGACGGTGTCGTGACCGATGAGACGCAGTACCTGACCGCCGATGACGAACTCGACTTCAACATCGCTCAGGCCAACGCGCCGCTGACCGAAGACCAGCGCTTCGCCGAGGTCGAGGTCCTGGCCCGTCCGAAGGGCGGCGGCGGTGAGGCCGAGCTGGTCCAGGACGACCAGATCGACTTCATGGACGTCTCCGCACGCCAGATGGTGTCCGTGGCGTCGGCCCTGATCCCGTTCCTCGAGCACGACGATGCCAACCGTGCCCTCATGGGTGCGAACATGCAGCGTCAGGCCGTGCCGCTGGTGATGGCCGAATCGCCCGTCGTGGGCACCGGCATGGAATACCGTGCCGCCGTCGACGCCGGTGACGTCATCACCGCCGAGAAGCCCGGTGTCATCACCGAGGTCTCGGCCGACTTCGTCACGGTCCTCGCCGACGACGGAACCCAGCTGACCTACAAAGCGTCGAAGTTCAAGCGTTCGAACCACGGCACCTCGTACAACCAGCGCATCCTCGTCGACGAAGGCGATCGTGTCGAAGCCGGCACCGTCCTCGCCGACGGCCCGTCCACCGAGAACGGTGAGATGGCTCTGGGCAAGAACCTCCTCGTCGCGTTCATGTCCTGGGAAGGCTACAACTACGAGGATGCGATCATCCTCTCCCAGCGCCTCGTCCAGGACGATGTGCTGTCCTCGATCCACATCGAGGAGCACGAGGTCGACGCCCGCGACACCAAGCTCGGCGCCGAAGAGATCACCCGGGACATCCCGAACATCTCGCCCGATGCGCTGGCCGACCTCGACGATCGCGGCATCATCCGCATCGGCGCCGAGGTCACCGACGGTGACATCCTCGTCGGCAAGGTCACCCCGAAGGGTGAGACCGAGCTGACTCCCGAAGAGCGCCTGCTGCGCGCGATCTTCGGTGAGAAGTCCCGTGAGGTCCGCGACACCTCGCTGCGCGTTCCGCACGGTGAGATCGGCACCGTCATCGGAGTCCGCGTCTTCGACCGTGAGGATGACGACGAGCTCTCGCCCGGTGTCAACCAGATGGTCCGCGTCTACGTGGCTCAGCGCCGCAAGATCACCATCGGTGACAAGATGGCCGGCCGTCACGGCAACAAGGGCGTCATCTCGACGATCCTGCCGGTCGAGGACATGCCGTTCCTCGCCGACGGCACTCCCGTCGACGTCATCCTCAACCCGCACGGTGTTCCCCGTCGTATGAACATCGGGCAGGTCTTCGAAGTCCACCTCGGATGGATCTCGAAGCAGGGTTGGAAGATCGAAGGCAACCCCGAGTGGGCAGCCGAACTGCCGGAAGCGGCCCGCGAGGCTGAGGCCGGCACGAACCTGGCCACCCCCGTCTTCGACGGTGCACACGAGCAGGAGCTGCGCGGACTGCTGGATTCGACCACCCCGAACCGCGATGGGGACCGCCTCATCGATTCCTCGGGCAAGGCACAGCTGTTCGACGGACGCTCCGGCGAGCCGTTCCCGTACCCGATCTCGGTCGGCTACATGTACATGCTCAAGCTCCACCACCTCGTCGACGACAAGATCCACGCGCGTTCGACCGGACCGTACTCGATGATCACCCAGCAGCCGCTCGGTGGTAAGGCGCAGTTCGGTGGTCAGCGCTTCGGTGAGATGGAAGTCTGGGCCCTCGAGGCCTATGGCGCCGCCTACACGCTGCAGGAGCTTCTGACGATCAAGTCCGATGACATCCCGGGCCGTGTGAAGGTCTACGAAGCCATCGTCAAGGGTGAGAACCTGCCCGACCCGGGAATTCCCGAGTCGTTCAAGGTCCTCATCAAGGAGATGCAGTCCCTGTGCCTCAACGTCGAAGTTCTCTCTTCCGACGGCGGACATGTCGAGATGGGCGAATCGGAGGACGAGGTCTACCGTGCCGCCGAGGAACTCGGCATCGACCTCTCGCGCCGCGAAGCACAGACCGTAGAAGAAGTCTGAGGACTTTCACTTCAACCGACACAACTTTTTGGTGAACGATTCGTTCATCGCCAGGAAAGAGGATTTACGTGCCTGACGTCAATTTCTTTGATGAACTGCGCATCGGTCTTGCCACCGCAGAGAATATCCGCGGCTGGTCACACGGTGAGGTGAAAAAGCCTGAGACCATCAACTACCGCACCCTGAAGCCGGAGAAGGACGGACTCTTCTGCGAGAAGATCTTCGGGCCGACCCGCGACTGGGAGTGCGCCTGCGGAAAGTACAAGCGCGTCCGCTTCAAGGGCATCATCTGCGAACGCTGCGGCGTCGAGGTGACCCGTGCCAAGGTGCGTCGTGAGCGCATGGGCCACATCGAGCTCGCCGCTGCCGTGACCCATATCTGGTACTTCAAGGGTGTGCCCTCCCGTCTGGGATACCTGCTGGATCTGGCCCCGAAAGACCTGGAGAAGGTCATCTACTTCGCGGCCTACATGATCACCTCCGTCGACGAGGACTCCCGTCACCGTGATCTGCCCAGCCTGCAGAACAAGATCGACGTCGAGAAGCAGCAGATCGGCACCCGCCGTGACGCCGACATCGATCGTCGTGCCAAGAAGCTCGAAGAGGATCTCGCCGCACTCGAGGCCGACGGCGGCACAGCCCAGGCCAAGAAGAAGCTGCGCGACACCGCCGAGAAGGAAATGGACAAGCTGCGCAAGAACGCCGACCGCGAGGTCGACCGTATCGAGCAGGTGTGGGACCGTTTCAAGAACCTCAAGGTCAACGACCTCGAAGGCGACGAGAGCCTGTACCGCGAGATGTTCCACCGTTTCGGGCTCTACTTCACCGGAGCCATGGGCGCCGAGGCGATCCAGAAGCGCCTCATCGACTTCGACCTCGAGTCCGAAGCCGAGAAGCTGCGTGAGCTCATCGCCACCGGCAAGGGGCAGCGCAAGACCCGTGCGCTCAAGCGCCTCAAGGTCGTCAACGCGTTCCTGACCACCGACAACAACCCCGAGGGCATGGTCCTCGACGTCGTTCCGGTGATCCCTCCGGAACTGCGCCCGATGGTGCAGCTCGACGGCGGCCGGTTCGCCACCTCGGACCTCAACGACCTCTACCGTCGTGTCATCAACCGCAACAACCGTCTCAAGCGTCTGCTCGACCTCGGTGCTCCCGAGATCATCGTCAACAACGAGAAGCGGATGCTGCAGGAAGCTGTGGACTCGCTGTTCGACAACGGGCGTCGCGGACGTCCGGTGACCGGTCCGGGCAACCGCCCGCTGAAGTCGCTGTCGGACATGCTCAAGGGCAAGCAGGGACGTTTCCGTCAGAACCTGCTCGGTAAGCGTGTGGACTACTCGGGCCGTTCGGTCATCGTCGTCGGCCCGCAGCTGCACCTGCACCAGTGCGGTCTGCCCAAGACCATGGCTCTCGAACTGTTCAAACCGTTCGTGATGAAGCGCCTGGTCGATCTCAACCATGCACAGAACATCAAGTCGGCCAAGCGCATGGTCGAGCGCCAGCACCCGCAGGTGTGGGACGTCCTCGAAGAGGTCATCACCGAACATCCTGTGCTGCTCAACCGCGCACCGACTCTGCACCGTCTGGGCATCCAGGCGTTCGAACCCCAGCTCATCGAGGGTAAGGCGATCCAGCTGCACCCGCTCGTGTGCTCGGCGTTCAACGCTGACTTCGATGGTGACCAGATGGCTGTGCACCTGCCGCTGAGCCCCGAGGCGCAGGCCGAGGCCCGCGTCCTCATGCTCTCGGCCAACAACATCCTCAAGCCTTCGGACGGCAAGCCCGTGACGATGCCTTCGCAGGATATGATCATCGGTCTGTTCCACCTCACCTCCGAGCGCAAGGGACTGGCCGGCGAGGGACGTTCGTTCTCCGGTATGGGCGAAGCCATCATGGCATTCGACCGTGGGGAGCTCGACCTCGGTTCGCCGATCACCATCCGCCTGGAGGACGTGGTTCCCGGTGCGGACATCGAGGTGCCCGAAGGCTGGGAGGCCGGGGATCCGCTGGACGTGCAGACGACTCTGGGTCGGGCACAGTTCAATGAGTACCTGCCCGCCGACTACTCGTTCGTCAACTCGACGATCGACAAGAAAGCGCTGAGCCGGATCGTCAACCACCTCGCCGAGGAGTACCCGAAGGTCGAGGTCGCCCACACGCTGGACAACTTTAAGGCCGGCGGCTTCTACTGGGCCACCCGTTCGGGCATCACCATCGCGATGTCCGACGTCGTCTCGCCCGAGGCGAAGACGGAGATCCTCAACGAGGCCGAGGCCATCGACACGAAGGTTCAGCAGCAGTACGAACTCGGTGCGCTCACCGACGACGAGCGCCGCAACGAGCTCGTCAAGCTGTGGACCGAGACGACCGAGAAGGTCGACCAGGTCATGCGCACGAACTTCCCTGAGGAGAACTCGGTGCTGCGTCTGGTCGAGTCCGGAGCATCCGGTAACTGGATGCAGGTGCGTCAGCTGGCCGGTATGCGTGGTCTGGTGACGAACCCGAAGGGTGAGATCATCCCGCGTCCGATCGTGTCGAACTATCGCGAGGGCCTGGCAGTGCTCGAGTACTTCATCGCCTCGCACGGTGCTCGTAAGGGTCTGGCCGACACGGCTCTGCGTACTGCTGACTCCGGTTACCTGACCCGTCGTCTCGTCGACGTGTCGCAGGACGTCATCGTGCGCACCGCGGAAGCCGACTCGAACAAGGGCATCACCCTGCCGGTTGCCGAACGCGATCACGAGGGCAACCTCGTCCCGCACGAATTCGCGGAGACCAGCGTCTACGGTCGACTCACCGTCAACGACGTCACCGACGCCGATGGCAATGTCATCGTCCCGGCGAAGTCCGATGTCACCGCCGCCACTGTCGACGCCCTCGTGGCGGCCGGCATCGAGGAGCTCAAGGTCCATTCGGTGCTGACCGCGGACTCCGATACACAGATCTCCGCCGAGCACTACGGTCGCTCGATGGCGACCGGCAAGCTCGTCGACATCGGCGAGGCCATCGGCACCGTCGCTGCCCAGTCGATCGGTGAGCCGGGAACCCAGCTGACGATGCGTACGTTCCACACCGGTGGTGCGGCGGCCTCCTCGGGTGATATCACCCAGGGTCTGCCGCGTGTGACCGAGCTCTTCGAAGCTCGCACACCGAAGGGCTTCGCCCCCATCGCCGAGGCGACCGGTCGGGCGAAGGTCGACGACAGCCGCAAGACCCGCTTCGTCATCATCACCCCCGATGACGGCAGCGAGGAGATCGAGCATGCCGTGTCCAAGCGCGCCCGCCTCCTCGTCGAGGATGGTCAGCACGTCAAGGCCGGTGAGCAGCTCATCGTCGGTGCGGTCGATCCGAAGCAGGTGCTGCGCATCCGCGGTCGTCGTGAGGCCGAGCGTTTCCTCGTCGAGGAAGTCCAGAAGGTCTACCGTTCGCAGGGCGTGGGCATCCACGACAAGCACATCGAGGTCATCGTGCGGCAGATGCTGCGTCGCGTGACCGTCATCGAGTCGGGCGACACGAACCTGCTGCCCGGCGAGCTCGTCGACCGCGGCCGCTACCAGGCGGAGAACCGTCGTGTCGTCGCCGAAGGCGGACAGCCCGCATCGGCTCGTGACGAGCTGATGGGCATCACGAAGGCGTCGCTGGCCACCGAATCGTGGCTGTCGGCCGCATCCTTCCAGGAGACGACCCGCGTCCTCACCGAGGCGGCCATGGAAGGCAAGTCCGATACGCTCATGGGTCTCAAGGAGAACGTCATCCTCGGTAAGCTCATCCCTGCGGGCACCGGCCTGCAGAAGCACCGCAACCTTGTGGTGGAGCCGACCGAAGAGGCCAAGGCCGAGATGTTCACCAACAGCTACGGGGACTTCTACGCGGGCATCGGATCCGAATCCGGTTCCGCCATCCCGCTGGAGGACTACGACTACGGCGCGTTCAGCTGAGTCTCAACGGCTGAGCCGGGCCGGGCCGGGCGCGCACCGCACACAGCGGGCGCGGCCCGGGCCTCGTGCCCGACAGAGCTGACACAGAGGAGGGGCACTCACCATGCGGTGAGTGCCCCTCTTCTGTGTCTGCCTGGTCCTGAGCCCGTTGGGTGCTCAGCCGAAGAGCACCTGCGCTTCCTCCCACCGGTGCAGAGGCACGGACTTGAGACTGTGCACCGCCGATGACATCTCCACGGAGACGATATCGGTGCCCTTGAGGCTGGCCATCTTGCCCCAATGACCGTGCTGAGCGAGGTCGGCAGCCGCCATTCCCAGCCGGGTGGAGAGCACACGATCGTAGGCAGTGGGGGAGCCGCCTCGTTGCAGGTGCCCGAGGATCGTGGCCCGGGATTCGATTCCGGTGATCTCTTCGATCTTCGGTGCCAGATAGTTCGCAATCCCGCCGAGGCGGACTCGACCCTTGTTGTCCAGCCCCTGATCGGCGACCTGGGTGTCGAAACCCTCGGGGATGAAGCCTTCGGCGACGACGACGATGGGAGCGCGCCCGCGCTCCTTCGCCGAAGTCACCCAGTCGGCGATCTGATCGAAGGAGACGGGGAACTCGGGCATGAGGATCGCGTGCGCTCCGGCGGCCATGCCCGCGTGCAGTGCGATCCAGCCGACGTTTCGGCCCATGACCTCGATGACCATGCAGCGGTGGTGCGATTCGGCGGTGGTGCGCAGCCGGTCGATCGCCTCGGTGGCGATGGATTGGGCGGTGTCGAAGCCGAAGGTGTAGTCCGTGCTGCCAAGGTCGTTGTCGATGGTCTTCGGGACCCCGACGATGTGAAGACCTTCCTCGTTGACCAGGCGCGACGCCCCGGCCAATGTGCCTTCGCCGCCGATGGCGATGAGCGAATCGATGCCGTGGGCGGCCATGACTTCGCGCATCCGCTCCGGCCCGCCGTCCTCATAGGGATGGGTGCGGGAGGTGCCGAGGATGGTTCCGCCCCGACCGGACAGGCCGCGCACATCGAGCATGGTCATATCGAACATGTCGTCCTCGAGCAGTCCGCGCCATCCGTCGCGGATGCCGACGAAAGACGCCCCATGGGTGCGCATGCCCTTGCGGACGATGCCGCGGACGACAGCGTTGAGTCCCGGGCAGTCGCCGCCCGAGGTGAGTACACCGATCTTCATTCCAGCTGACCCTGATCCTTTGTTCGATAGCCTTTGGCGAGCCGGACATCGTGTCCGGCCATGAGAGAGAAGCCTTTGAGGATGACGGTGCCGTTCGACCCGTCGCCCCGCGCGGACTGGCGGACCTCGTTGCCCGCCATGATGTTGATCGTCTCGTCTCGGACGCGTACGCCCGGCGGGACATAGATGTCGTTGCCGGCCCACATCGCATAGGAGACCACTTCGACCGTCACTCCGGGCCCCATGACAGCGCACAGGTCGATGTTGTCCCCGCCCATGAGGGCGTAGGTGGTGACCTCCGCGGTGCCGGGTGGGACGTCGATCTCACGACCGGACATGATGGCCACAGAGCTCATCGGTCGGGCCGAGCCCGGTTCGGCGGTGGGCGAGAGTTCGGAGGGCCCGCGCCGTTGGAGGGCCGAACCCGGGACCGAGGAACCGGTGGCCGAGCCGTGGCCGGTCTGGCGGGCGAAACGGCGGTGGAGCTGTTCGCCCTCGGGCAGGTCGTCGAGGAGCGGCATGAGTTCGTCGACGAACTTCGCGGCGATCGCATCGTCTTGGCGCTCCGCAGTCTCCTCCGGGTCCAGCCGCCCGTTCGTGACCGCCTCGGTGATCACCGAGAGCGTATCATCACGGTCCTTGTCGGAGGCGCGAACGCGGCGTTGAGGAGGAGGGGAGTCATCATCGGCCATGCTCTCCAGTGTAGCGGGACTCGAAGCAGGGGACAGGTCGGTCTGCTGAGCGGATGAGTCCACAGCGGGACCACAGCAGCGACCAATCCGGGGCCCATGTGGTGCCGCGAAGGTGGAGGCTATGAGATACGAGACCGGCGCCCGGCGGCGAAACGGGGAATCAGACGTGAAATCATCTCCTGTTCTTGCAGCCGGCTGCTCAGGACCAGTCTTCGTGCCGGCTTCTCCGACGCACAGGGCCCCGGCTCCGTCTCCTCTGCGATCTCAGCGCGGAATGAGGGGGATAATCGACCTATGACATCGACAGCGGCGGCTCCGGCACGCATTCTCCTCGTCGACGACGAAGCGAACCTCACCGAACTGCTCGTCATGGCCTGCCATGTTCGGGGTTGGCAGGCCACAGGCGTCGGCACCGGACGGGAAGCGGTGGCGCTGGCGCGCAGTGAGCATTTCGATGCGATCGTCCTCGACGTGATGCTGCCCGACCTCGACGGGTTCGCTGTGATCGAGAAGCTCCGCGGGGAGGGGATCGAAACCCCGGTGGTGTTCCTCTCCGCCCGCGATGAGGTCGATGACCGACTCACGGGGCTCCGCCTCGGCGGGGATGACTATGTGACGAAGCCGTTCAACCTCGACGAGGTCATCGCCCGGATCGAGGCCCGTCTCCGCCGCAGCGTGACGAACGGTCCGGGCGACGAGGACGACGTGCTGCGGGTGGGGGACCTCGAACTCGACGAACGCTCGCACGAGGTCACCCGCGCCGGTCACCCGATCGAGCTGACGGCCCGCGAATACGAGGTGCTGCTGCTGTTCATGCGCAATCCGCGAGTCGTGCTGTCCAAAGCGCAGATCCTCGACCGCGTATGGGACTACGACTTCGGCGGCAACGGCAATATCGTCGAACTCTACGTCTCCTACCTGAGGAAGAAGATCGACGCTCCGTTCCCGGATCTGGAGAACCTCTTCCACACCAAACGCGGAGCCGGCTACATCATGCGAGCCGAATCATGAGACTGCGCCGGTGGCGGCTGCAGACGCGGCTGATCGTCCTCGCCGGACTCGTCCTCATGCTCGTCGGAGCCGGGATCGGCGCCGCCTCCTGGCTGAGTGTGCGCAGCTCCCTCATGGCGGACCTCGACGCACAGCTGACGTCGATGACCTCGCATGCGCGCTCGGCGGACGGTCCTGGTTCGGGCCGAGATGCGGCCGCAGGACCGGGCTCTGGCACCGGCACGGACGGCGGATCGTCCGCGGCCGTCGATTCGGCGCTGCGCTATCTCTTCCAGCCGGGCGTGGGAGACGGTGCGCTCGTCGTCGTTGATTCCGGCAGCGGGGGAGAAGGTCTGATCGCCGAGGCGGGGCTGACCCGACCGCGACCGCTGTCTGCTGAGGCGATCACTGCCCTTCTCGAGATCGAACCCGGCGACGAGGCCGCCCATGAGTCCGTGCGCGTGCCGGGGTTCGGCTCCTACCGGGTGGTCGCCTTCGCCGACGGCGACACCACCACCGTCTACGGTGTGCCGCAGGGCAGTGTCGACGAGGCACTCGACCGCACAGCCTGGACAACCGCGTTCGTCGTCCTCATCGGCGTACTCACCACTGCCGCGCTCATGGCAGTGATCATTCATCGTCAGCTGCGTGACCTCCGCGACGTCGCCCGCACCGCACGGGAGGTCACCGACCTCGAACTGGGGGCCGGCAAGCCCGAGCTCGCGCTGAGAGTGCCGAGCGAACTCGCCGTCCCCGGCACCGAAGTCGGTGATGTCGGGGCCTCGGTCAACCGGATGCTCGACCATGTCGGCTCCGCCCTGGAAGAACGGTATCGGGGCACGGAGCAGATGCGCCGGTTCGTCGCTGACGCCTCCCATGAGCTGCGTACCCCGATCGCGACGATCCGTGGGTGGGCCGACCTCACCCGCCCATACCGTGAGGAGCTTCCCGCCGAGGTAGCCACCTCCTTGGGCCGGATCGATTCCGGGGCGATGCGGATGTCGGTCCTGGTCGACGACCTTCTTCTGCTCGCCCGTCTCGAGGCCGGTCGGCAGCCGACGCGCAAGGACCCCGTCGATGTGTCCGCCCTGCTCATCGAACTCGTCGAGGACGCGCATGTGGTCAACCCCGACCATGCCATCGTCCTCGATGTGCCGCCCGAGGTCCTCGAAGTCCGTGGCGCTGTCGATCAGGTCCGACGCGTCGTGTCGATCGTGCTCACCAATGCGTGTGTGCACACGCCTCCGGGGACTCGAGTGCGTGTCGAAGCCTCAGCGCAGCGCAAACCGGTTGCCGGTCAGCTGCCCCGCGATGTCGTGGTGGTCCGCATCAGCGACGACGGTCCGGGCATACCCCCGGAGATCCGGGACCGGGTCTTCGACCGGTTCGTCCGCGGCGACCCGTCGAGGACTCGTCAGGACGGGGCGAAGGGCGGTTCCTCGGGCCTGGGCCTGGCCATCGCGTCTGGGCTCGTCGAGCTCATGCACGGCAGCATTTCGATGACGAGCACGGGAGAGGGCACGGCCTTCGAACTGCGGCTGCCGACCCCATGAACGGGGCTGTTGAGACGGACGCCTGACCCGGGTGGATCGCACAGCCCGAACACAGGGCCGGCCTGGGCGGACTGCAGTCCCGAGGCCGAGAGTGCCATCGGCCTCGCCGACCTCAACAGGAACGAATGATGACACGACGATGCCCCCACCGACTCCGGTGGGGGCATCGTCGTTGCGGGGCCGACTCAGTCGCAGACTCGAAGAGCCGTGGACCGACTCAGCAGCAGACCGGTCGAGTCACAGCTTCACTGCGGAGTCGCCTCGGCGGAGTCGATGATCATCTCAGCGGTGCAGATCGTAGCGATCGGCTTCGACGACCTTGGTCCAGGCCTTGACGAAGTCGGCGACGAACTTCGCGCCGGCATCGTCGGATCCGTAGACCTCCGCGATGGCGCGCAGCTCGGAGTTCGCACCGAAGAGCAGATCGACGCGGCTGCCGGTCCACAGCTTCTCACCGGCAGGGGAGAAGCACTCGTAGAACTCGGCGGTTTCGGAGTCGCCGACCGGCTTCCACACGTTGCCGAGCTCGAGGAGGTTGACGAAGAAATCGTTCGTCAACTCGCCCGGTCGGTCGGTGAACACTCCGAGATCGGAGTCCTCGAAGTTCGCTCCGAGGACGCGCAGACCGCCGATGAGCACGGTCAGCTCCGGCGGGGTGAGCCCGAGCAGGCTGGCCTTGTCGAGCAGCAGGTACTCCGCCCGGAGCGGAAGATCCGCGGTCAGATGATTGCGGAACCCGTCATGGGTGGGCTCGAGGAAGCCGAAGGAATCCACATCCGTCTGCTCCTGTGTGGCATCCCCGCGACCGGTCGAGACCGGCACGGTGACCTCATGGCCGGCCGCCTTCGCAGCTGTCTCGACTCCGACGGCACCGGCGATGGCCAGCACATCGGCGAACGACGCACCGGTCGACTCGGCGATCTCCTCGAGGACTGGCAGAACCTGCGCGAGCTTGGTCGGCTCGTTGGCCTCCCAGCTGCGCTGCGGTTCGAGGCGGAGACGTCCGCCGTTGATTCCGCCGCGCATATCCGAGACCCGGTGGGAGGACGCCGCCGCCCACGTGGTCGACACCAGCTGGGACACCGTGAGACCCGAGTCGCGGACGGCGGCCTTCACGGCCTCCAGGCCGGCGGCGTCGAGCGAGGTGCCGGCGGGAATCGGATCCTGCCAGATGAGCTCCTCGGTGGGAACCTCGGGGCCGAGGTAGCGGGTGGCCGGTCCCATGTCACGGTGAGTGAGCTTGAACCAGGCGCGGGCGAAGGCATCTTGGAAGGCCTTCTGATCGTCCTTGAACCGGCGGGAGATCTCCCCGTAGATGGGATCGTAGCGCAGGGCCAGGTCGGTCGTGAGCATGCGGGGCTCACGGCGGCCGGTGCCCTGTGCCATCGGCACCATATCGTCGCCGCCGCCGTCGATGGGACGCCACTGGAGATGTCCGCCTTCGTTCTCGAAGACTTCCCACTCGTAGGCGAAGAGGATGTGGAAGAACTCGTTGTCCCAACGGGTCGGGTGGTAGGTCCAGGTGACCTCGATGCCGCTGCCGACGGTGTCGTTGCCCTGACCGGTTCCGTAGTCGCTGCGCCAGCCCAGGCCCTGCTCCTCGAGCGGAGCCGCCTCGGGGTCGGTGCCCTTGTGGGATTCGGGCGCCGCACCGTGGGTCTTGCCGAAGGTGTGGCCGCCGGCGATGAGGGCGACGGTCTCTTCGTCGTTCATCGCCATCCGTGCGAAGGTCTCACGGATCTCGAGCGCCGACTTCAGCGGATCCGGCTCGCCCTCGGGGCCCTCGGGGTTGACGTAGATGAGGCCCATGGTGGTCGCGGCCAGAGGCTTCTGCAGCTCTCCGTTGCCCACATAGCGCTTGTCGGTGCCCAGCCATTCGGACTCCGAGCCCCAGTACACGTCATTGTCCGGCTCCCACACATCGGCGCGGCCGCCGGCGAATCCGAAGGGCTCGAAGCCCATCTGCTCGAGGGCGACGTTCCCGGCGAGGATGAACAGGTCGGCCCAGGAGATCTTCTTGCCGTACTTCTTCTTGACCGGCCACAGCAGACGGCGCGCCTTGTCGAGCAGGACATTGTCGGGCCAGGAGTTCAGGGGAGCGAATCGCTGCTGGCCTTCGCCTCCGCCGCCGCGACCGTCCTGGACGCGATAGGTTCCGGCCGAGTGCCAGGCCATACGGACCATGAACGGACCGTAGTTGCCGAAGTCCGCGGACCACCAGTCCTGGTTGTTCTTCTGCAGTGCTTCGATATCGGCTTTGAGCGCGAAGTAGTCGAGGCTGTTGAACTCGGCCGCGTAGTCGAAGTCGGGGTCCATGGGGTCGCGTGCCGGCTGGCCCTTGGCGAGGATCTTGAGGTTGAGGCGATTGGGCCACCACTGCGCATTGGCGTCGCCCTGGACGGGGTTGACCAGCTGTCGGGAATCCGGCGCCGTTGCCGGCTCCGTGGAGGTGTGGGCGACCGGGCAGCCGCCTGTGGTCGTCTGGGTCATCGTATTCCTTTCACAGTCGAGTCGACTTCGGCGACTCCGTTGAAGATAAGGGCTGACCTCGGAAAGAGGGCATAGGGGTGTCCTCGGAAGAAGACGGATGGAAATGAACGGAGCGTGGACTCACACGGCGGAACGACGGCCGACCTCGGGCCTCTCGGCACCGGAGTCCGCGCAGTCGGGACACAGGCCCCAGAAGGTGACTTCGGCCTGTTCGATGAGGAAGCCGGCATCGTGGGAGGGCGTCAGGCACGGTGCCTGACCGATCGTGCAGTCGACATCGACGATGAGATTGCATGACCGGCACACCAAGTGGTGGTGATTGTCTCCGATCCGCCGTTCGTACCGAGCAACCGAGCCGGATGGCTGGATGCAGCGGACGAGCCCGACCTCGGTGAGGGTGTGGAGCGAGTCGTACACGGCCTGGTGGGAGACCGCAGGCAGCGACTCGCGCACTGAGCGGATGACGGTGTCGGTGTCAGCATGCGGATGATCCCGCACGGCTTCGAGCACCGCGACCCGCTGTTTCGTCACGCGCAGAGACGTCTGCCGCAGAGCGGCGCCAGCCTCGTCGACGTGTTCTTGATTCGTCCCGTTCACACCACCAGAATGCACGCTTCTTTTGAATGAGTCAAGGAAACGATGAAAACCCCTCGCCGAGGCGGTCCGGCCCATCCGTGCCCCATTCACGGCGCGGATGTCGGTGGACGCCGTCGCGTCGAACCCGGGTGTCCGCAGGGCCGGGAGTCGAGGTCACAGGCGTGCCTCGCTGATTTCCGCGAGTTTGCAGGGTACCGTGGACGACCGTGATTTTGACCAGATACCGAAGTGCGGGATATTCTGGTAAGCGACTGATTGTGTTATCTGCGTTGTCGAACGCTCCTGCCGAGTCTTCTGTGAGTTTCGGATCCCTTGTGAGAATTCGTCGATGCAGGCCGCCGAGACGTCGAACCTGCGCCGCAGCGTCCTTGCGACACACCCGAGCGCAGGGGTCGGTGACTCGCGTGGTTACTGGCATCGGGAGCCAAGCTTCACCCGGTGTGCAGTCGGATATGTCCCACGGTTCACAGACATGACTGCGGTCATGGCCGGTGTTGGGAATTAGGTCTATCGAGAAGCAAATGGAGAACGCTTAGTGCCGACAATCCAGCAGCTCGTCCGCAAGGGACGGCATGTCAATTCAGCAGGATCTGACGCTCCTGCCCTCAAGGGCAGCCCGCAGCGTCGTGGAGTGTGCACCCGTGTGTACACCACTACCCCCAAGAAGCCGAACTCGGCTCTTCGCAAGGTCGCTCGTGTCAAGCTTTCGAGCCAGATCGAAGTGACCGCCTACATCCCCGGCGAGGGACACAACCTGCAGGAGCACTCGATCGTGCTCGTGCGCGGTGGCCGCGTCAAGGATCTGCCCGGTGTGCGCTACCGGATCGTTCGCGGTTCGCTCGACACCCAGGGCGTCAAGGGCCGTCAGCAGGCTCGCAGCAAGTACGGTGCGAAGAGGGAGAAGAAGTAATGCCACGTAAAGGTCCTGCACCCAAGCGACCGATCGTCGTTGACCCGGTCTTCAGCTCACCGCTCGTCACGCAGCTGATCAACAAGATCCTGCTCGACGGCAAGCGTTCGACCGCAGAGCGCATCGTCTACGGTGCCCTCGAGGGCACCCGCGAGAAGAACGGCAACGATCCCGTTGTCAATCTGAAGAAGGCTCTCGACAACATCCGTCCGTCCCTCGAGGTCCGTTCCCGCCGCGTCGGCGGAGCGACCTACCAGGTGCCGGTCGATGTTCGCCCGACTCGTTCGACCACCCTGGCTCTGCGTTGGCTGGTGGGCTACGCCCGTCAGCGCCGTGAGAAGACCATGACCGAACGACTCATGAACGAGATCCTCGATGCCGCCAACGGCCTCGGTGCAGCAGTCAAGCGCCGCGAGGACGTTCACAAGATGGCCGAGTCCAACAAGGCCTTCGCCCACTACCGCTGGTAATCGTCTTCCCAGCTGCCCGGCCGGCGGACAGCGTCCGCGCGAGCTGCCGACCGGGCCGCAGGGGAGTCGAGCAAATCATCGATTGAGAGAGAGATACCGTGGCACTTGACGTGCTCACCGACCTGAACAAGGTCCGCAATATCGGCATCATGGCCCACATCGATGCCGGTAAGACAACCACGACCGAACGCATCCTCTTCTACACCGGCGTGAACTACAAGATGGGCGAGACCCACGACGGCGCCGGCACGATGGACTGGATGGCGCAGGAGAAGGAACGCGGCATCACGATCACGTCGGCCGCGACGACCTGCTACTGGCACGACAACCAGATCAACATCATCGACACCCCGGGTCACGTCGACTTCACGGTCGAGGTTGAGCGCTCGCTGCGCGTCCTCGACGGTGCTGTCGCCGTGTTCGACGGCAAGGAAGGTGTCGAACCGCAGTCCGAGACCGTGTGGCGTCAGGCTGACAAGTACGACGTTCCGCGTGTCTGCTTCGTCAACAAGATGGACAAGCTCGGTGCAGACTTCTACTTCACCGTCCAGACGATCAAGGAGCGCCTCGGAGCCAAGCCGCTGGTCATTCAGCTGCCCATCGGTGCCGAGAGCGAATTCGCCGGTGTCGTCGACCTGCTTGACATGAAGGCCTACGTCTGGCCGGACGAGTCCAAGATGGGTCAGGACATGACCGAGATCGAGATCCCCGAGGATCTCAAGGAGAAGGCTGTCGAGTACCGTGCGCAGCTCGTCGAGGACGTCGCCGAGAGTTCGGAAGAGCTCATGGAGAAGTACCTCGAGGGCGAAGAGCTCACGACTGCCGACGTCAAGGCCGGAATCCGCGAGCTCGTCATCAAGTCGGAAGCCTTCCCGGTCATGTGCGGTTCCGCATACAAGAACAAGGGCGTCCAGCCCATGCTCAATGCGGTCATCGACTACCTGCCCTCGCCGCTCGATGTGCCTCCGATGATCGGACACAACCCGAGCAACGAGGACGAGGACCTCACCCGCAAGCCCGCCAAGGACGAACCGTTCTCGGCACTGGCGTTCAAGGTCTCCACACACCCGTTCTTCGGATCGCTGACGTATGTCCGCGTGTATTCCGGTCATGTGAAGTCCGGTGAACAGGTGCTCAACACCACTTCGGGCAAGAAGGAACGCGTCGGCAAGCTCTTCCAGATGCACTCCAACAAGGAGAATCCCGTGGAAGAGGCCTTCGCCGGCCACATCTACGCCTTCATCGGTCTCAAGGAGACCACAACGGGTGACACGCTCAGCGATCCGGCCAACCCGATCGCGCTTGAGTCGATGACCTTCCCGGAGCCGGTGATCTCCGTGGCCATTGAGCCGAAGACGAAGAGCGACCAGGAGAAGCTGTCCTCGGCGATCCAGAAGTTCGTCAAGGAAGACCCGACCTACCAGGTCGAGCTCGACGAGGAGACCGGTCAGACGGTCATCCGCGGAATGGGCGAACTCCACCTCGACATCCTCGTCGACCGCATGCGTCGCGAGTTCAAGGTGGAGGCGAATGTGGGCAAGCCTCAGGTCGCCTACCGTGAGACCATCCGTCGCACTGTCGAGAAATACGATTACACCCACAAGAAGCAGACGGGTGGATCGGGACAGTTCGCGAAGGTCCAGGTCACCTTCGAACCTCTCGAGGTCGATGGCGATACGATCTACGAATTCGAGAATGCCATCACGGGCGGACGCGTTCCGCGCGAGTACATTCCGAGTGTCGATGCCGGAATCCAGGATGCCATGCAGCTTGGCACACTGGCCGGCTACCCGATGGTCGGTGTCAAGGCCACCCTGGTCGATGGCGCCTACCACGATGTCGACTCTTCGGAGATGGCATTCAAGATCGCCGGATCGATGGTCTTCAAGGAGGCCGTCAAGAAGGCGAGCCCGGTTCTTCTCGAACCGGTCATGGACGTCGAGGTGCGCACCCCTGAGGAATACATGGGTGACGTCATCGGCGACCTGAATTCCCGGCGTGGACAGATTCAGTCGATGGACGATGCTTCCGGTGTGAAGGTCGTCAAGGCTGTAGTCCCGCTCTCGGAGATGTTCGGTTACATCGGTGATCTGCGGTCGAAGACCCAGGGCCGTGCGGTGTACTCGATGACTTTCTCCAGCTATGCGGAGGTCCCGAAGGCTGTTGCCGAGGAGATCATCCAGAAGGTGCGCGGCGGAGAGTAATCTCCGGAATCCGGTCGCCCCGGTGACCAAGAACATGGTCATCGGAATGAAAGATAACCAACAAAAGGTCTAAGATATGTACCGCATATCTTTTGACAACCACGAGGAGGAACCCAGTGGCAAAGGCTAGTTTCGAACGGACTAAGCCGCACGTCAACATCGGCACCATCGGCCACGTTGACCACGGAAAGACCACCCTGACCGCCGCGATCACCAAGGTCCTGGCGGATCAGTACCCGGAGCTCAACGAAGCTCGCGCCTTCGATCAGGTCGACAACGCACCTGAGGAGAAGGAGCGCGGCATCACCATCAACGTCTCGCACGTTGAGTACCAGACGGAGAAGCGTCACTACGCTCACGTCGATGCCCCGGGCCACGCTGACTACGTGAAGAACATGATCACCGGTGCAGCTCAGATGGACGGTGCGATCCTCGTCGTGGCCGCTACCGACGGTCCGATGCCTCAGACCCGTGAGCACGTGCTGCTCGCGCGTCAGGTCGGTGTGCCCTACATCGTCTGCGCTCTGAACAAGTCCGACATGGTCGATGACGAAGAGCTCCTCGAGCTCGTCGAATTCGAGGTTCGCGACCTGCTCTCGAGCCAGGACTTCGATGGCGACAACGCACCGGTCATCCCGGTCTCCGCTCTCAAGGCGCTGGAAGGCGACGAGAAGTGGGTCAAGAGCGTGCAGGATCTCATGGCTGCCGTCGACGACAACGTTCCCGAGCCGGAGCGCGATGTCGACAAGCCGTTCCTCATGCCCGTCGAGGACGTCTTCACGATCACCGGTCGTGGAACCGTCGTCACCGGTCGTGTCGAGCGCGGTGTGCTCCTGCCGAACGACGAAATCGAAATCGTCGGCATCAAGGAGAAGTCGTCCAAGACGACCGTCACCGCTATCGAGATGTTCCGCAAGGTTCTGCCGGATGCTCGTGCAGGCGAGAACGTCGGTCTGCTCCTCCGCGGCACCAAGCGTGAGGACGTGGAGCGCGGTCAGGTCATCGTGAAGCCGGGTTCGATCACCCCGCACACCAAGTTCGAAGCTCAGGTCTACATCCTGAGCAAGGACGAGGGCGGACGTCACAACCCGTTCTACTCGAACTACCGTCCGCAGTTCTACTTCCGGACCACGGACGTCACCGGCGTCATCACGCTGCCCGAGGGCACCGAGATGGTCATGCCCGGCGACAACACCGACATGTCGGTCGAGCTCATCCAGCCGATCGCCATGGAGGACGGCCTCCGCTTCGCAATCCGCGAAGGTGGCCGCACCGTCGGCGCTGGTCGAGTCACGAAGATCAACGCCTGATCTGACTCACCGAGTACCACAGGCAGGGCCGCAGTCCTTCGGGACTGCGGCCCTTGCCGCATTCACCGGCCCGATCGGCCTGCGAAGACTCCGGTCGGAGCGCAGGGCGGCCGTGAGAGATCCCTCACAGGAGCGATGGCTGGAATTGCGCCTGTGAAGTGCTATGTGACAAGATAGTGAAGTTGCGTTTTGAGCGTTGACCCCTGCACTGCGGTAGAGATACCGCGAACAGCTCAGAACACTATCGGATCGATGAATCTGCAGCATGCGGGTTCGGACCGAGCAGCCAATGAGTAGAAGCGCCGTCGGCGGCTGATGGGCAGAAGTGAGAATTTCTCCGTCAGGAACAGCCGACACGCCCGACCTCGGGGGTCGGTCATGGTCAGCCGGCACAGACGGCAGTCACCTTCGGGTGCTGCGGGTTGATGGCCGGAAGTAACTAAAGAAAGAGACGACGCCATGGCGGGACAGAAGATCCGCATTCGGCTCAAGTCGTACGACCACGCTGTGATTGACAGTGCCGCGCGCAAGATCGTGGACACCGTCACTCGTGCTGGTGCGACTGTTGTGGGCCCCGTGCCGTTGCCGACGGAGAAGAACGTGTACTGCGTCATCCGTTCGCCGCACAAGTACAAGGACAGCCGTGAGCATTTCGAGATGCGCACGCACAAGCGTCTGATCGACATCGTCGACCCGACGCCGAAGGCCGTCGATTCGCTTATGCGTCTCGACCTCGCTGACGACGTCAACATCGAGATCAAGCTCTAAGGGAGGCAGCAATGGCGAACACTCGTTCATCGGCTCTCCCGACCACCCGCAAGGTCAAGGGCCTTCTGGGAACCAAGCTGGGCATGACCCAGGTGTGGGATGAGCAGAACAACCTCGTTCCGGTGACCGTCGTGGCCACCGGAAACAACGTCGTGACCCAGATCCGCAACGAGGAAACCGATGGTTACCCCGCCGTGCAGATCGCGTTCGGCGAGATCGATCCTCGTAAGGTCAACAAGCCGACTGCAGGCCACTTCGAGAAGGCCGGCGTGACCCCACGTCGTCACCTCGTCGAACTGCGCACCGCAGACGCTGCTGACTACGAGCTCGGCCAGGAACTCGGTGTCGACTCGTTCGAGTCCGGGATCAAGGTCGATGTGACCGCGAAGACCAAGGGCAAGGGAACCGCCGGTGTCATGAAGCGTCACGGCTTCGCCGGTGTCGGTGCCTCCCACGGTCAACACCGCAACCACCGCAAGCCAGGTTCGATCGGCGGCGCCGCAACACCTGGTCGCGTGTTCAAGGGTATGCGCATGGCCGGCCGTATGGGCGCTGTCAAGCACACCACCCAGAACCTCACGATCCACGCCGTGGACAGCGAGAACAACTTCCTGCTCATCAAGGGTGCCGTTCCCGGCCCCAAGGGTGGAGTCGTCCTCGTTCGCTCGGCCGTGAAGGAGGCCTGAACGTAATGACTGATGTCAAGACAGTCGACGTCATCGATGCCGCTGGTGCCAAGTCCGGTTCCGTTGAGCTGCCCGCCGAAGTCTTCGGTGTGCCTGCAAACGTGCCGCTGATCCACCAGGTCGTCGTTGCGCAGCTCGCTGCGGCCCGTCAGGGCACACACAAGACGAAGACCCGTTCCGAGGTCCGCGGCGGTGGCCGCAAGCCGTACCGTCAGAAGGGAACCGGCAACGCCCGTCAGGGTTCGATCCGCGCTCCTCAGTACAACGGCGGCGGTATCGTGCACGGACCGGTTCCGCGCGACTACTCGCAGCGGACCCCCAAGAAGATGAAGGCTGCCGCACTGCGCGGTGCCCTGTCCGATCGTGCACGGCTCGATCAGGTCTTCGTCGTGAAGAATCTGGTCACCGGCGACGCACCGTCGACCAAGCAGGCGAAGGCCGCACTGGCCGGCCTGTCCGACCGTAAGAACACCCTTGTGGTGCTCGATCGCGACGACGAGCTCAACAACTTGAGCGTGCGCAACCTGCCGCATGTCCACGTGCTCACCTTCGATCAGCTCAACACCTACGATGTGCTGCTCGCCGATGACATCGTGTTCACCGAGGCAGCTCTGCAGTCGTTCCTGAGCGGCAACCGCAAATCGGAGGACGCATCATGAGTCTCAACTTCAAGGACCCGCGCGACATCATCGTCGCACCGGTCGTCTCGGAGAAGACGTACAGCCTGATGGACGAAGGAAAGTACACCTTCCTCGTCGACCAGGACTCGAACAAATCCGAGATCAAGCACGCCATTGAATCGATCTTCGATGTGCAGGTCGCCAAGGTCAACACCCTGAATCGCCAGGGCAAGCGCCGCCGCACCCGCACCGGTTGGGGAAAGCGCAAGGACACCAAGCGTGCCATTGTCGCCCTCAAGGACGGATCGATCGACATCTTCGGTGGATCGCTCTAAGCGATCCTTCGTCAAAGAAGGACAAGACTCATGGGAATCCGTAAGCACAAGCCGACGACCCCGGGCCGCCGTGGCTCGTCGGTCGCCGACTTCGTCGAAGTGACCCGGTCTACACCGGAGAAGTCGCTTCTGCGTCCGCTGCCCAAGCGCGGCGGCCGCAACAGCCAGGGACGCGTGACCACCCGCCACCAAGGCGGCGGTCACAAGCGCCAATACCGTGTCATCGACTTCCGCCGCCATGACAAAGATGGCGTTCCGGCGAAGGTCGCACACATCGAATATGACCCGAACCGTACGGCTCGCATCGCTCTGCTGCATTATGCAGACGGAGAGAAGCGCTACATCCTCGCCCCGCAGAACCTCAAGCAGGGTGCACAGGTGGAAGCCGGTCCGGGTGCAGACATCAAGCCGGGCAACAACCTTGCCCTGCGCAACATCCCGGTCGGTACCGTGCTGCACGCAGTTGAAATGCGTCCCGGCGGCGGTGCCAAGATCGCTCGTTCTGCCGGTTCGTCCGTGCAGCTCGTGGCGAAGTACGGCCGTTTCGCACAGCTGCGGATGCCTTCGGGCGAAATCCGCAATGTTGATGCGCGCTGCCGTGGCACGGTCGGCGAGGTCGGCAACGCCGAGCAGTCGAACATCAGCTGGGGCAAAGCAGGCCGCATGCGTTGGAAGGGCCATCGCCCGTCCGTCCGCGGTGTCGTGATGAACCCGATCGACCACCCGCATGGTGGTGGCGAGGGCCGTACTTCGGGTGGTCGTCACCCAGTCAGCCCGTGGGGTCAGTTGGAGGGCCGCACACGCCGGCCGAACAAAGAGAGCGACAAGTACATCGTGCGCCGTCGCCGGACCGGCAAGAAGCGCTGATTGGAGTACTGACTTATGCCTCGTAGCCTCAAAAAGGGTCCTTTCGTCGACGAGCACCTTTACCAGAAGGTCGCTCGCCAGAACGAGAAGAACACCAAAAATGTCATCAAAACATGGTCTCGTCGCTCGATGATCATCCCGGACTTCCTGGGACACACCATCGCGGTACATGACGGACGCAAGCATGTCCCCGTCTTCATCACTGAGTCGATGGTCGGACACAAGCTCGGCGAGTTCGCACCGACACGGACGTTCCGTGGCCACGAAAAGGACGATCGCAAGGGTCGCCGCCGCTGAGGCGGGGCACTCTTACGATCCTAGACAAGAGAGAAGGAAGCGATGGAAGCCAAGGCTAAGGCGCGTTACCTGCGCGTCACGCCTCGCAAGGCTCGGCGCGTCATCGACCTCATTCGTGGTCAGCAGGCGACCGAAGCACTTGCAGTGTTGAAGTTTGCAGAACAGTCGGCATCAGATCCGATTTACAAGCTCGTTGCCTCCGGCATCGCCAATGCGCGTGTCCGGGCCGACGAGGAAGGCGTTGCGTTCGACGAGAACGAACTGGTCATCTCCGAAGCATTCGTGGACGAGGGACCGACCATGAAGCGGTTCCGTCCGCGTGCCCAGGGTCGCGCTTTTCGCATCGAGAAGCGCACGAGCCACGTGACCGTGGTCCTGGCCAGCGGCGACGACCTGCCTCAGCGCAAGAGCCGGAAGGGGAACCGCTAATGGGCCAGAAGATCAATCCGAACGGATTCCGACTCGGAATCACCACGGATCACAAGTCGAAGTGGTTCGCTGACTCGACCAAGCCGGGGCAGCGCTACAAGGACTACGTGCTCGAGGATGTCAAGATCCGCGAGATGATGAACACCGGCCTCGAACGGGCCGGCATCTCGAAGGTCAACATCGAGCGCACGCGTGACCGTGTCCGCGTCGATATCCACACCGCACGTCCGGGCATCGTCATCGGACGTCGTGGAGCCGAAGCGGACCGCATCCGCGGTCAGCTCGAGAAGCTCACCGGCAAGCAGATTCAGCTCAATATCCTTGAGGTGAAGAACCCCGAGATCGACGCGCAGCTCGTCGCTCAGGGAGTTGCCGAACAGCTCGCCAGCCGCGTGGCCTTCCGCCGCGCAATGCGCAAGGCGATCCAGAGCGCGCAGCGTGCCGGTGCCAAGGGCATCCGCGTGCAGTGCTCCGGCCGCCTCGGCGGTGCTGAGATGAGCCGGTCCGAGTTCTACCGCGAAGGCCGTGTGCCGCTGCACACCCTGCGTGCGAACATCGATTTCGGTCTCCACGAAGCACACACCACATTCGGACGCATCGGCGTCAAGGTGTGGATCTACAAGGGCGACATGACCGACAAGGAGCTTGCTGCTGAGCAGGCGAAGGCTCCTGCTGCTCGTGGCCCGCGTGGCCGTGGGCGCGGTCGTGGTGGCCGCGGACGTGGTCAGGAAGGCGCACCGCGCCGGGGTGACCAGGCCCGTAACACTGAGAACAATGCCGAAGCCCCCGCGGCTGAGGCCGGATCGGAGGGCTGAGATATGTTGATCCCTCGTCGAGTGAAATTCCGTAAGCAGCACCATCCCCGTCGGGGCGGCGCCGCCAAGGGAGGCACGACGTTGTCCTTCGGTGACTACGGCATCCAGGCTCTCGAGCCCGCCTACGTCACCAACCGGCAGATCGAGGCCGCACGTATTGCAATGACGCGCTACATCAAGCGCGGCGGCAAGGTGTGGATCAACATCTACCCCGACCACCCGCTGACGAAGAAGCCTGCCGAGACCCGTATGGGTTCCGGTAAGGGATCGCCTGAATGGTGGATCGCCAATGTCAAGCCGGGTCGGGTCATGTTCGAACTCGCCGGTGTGTCCGAGGAAGTTGCTCGCGAGGCTCTGCGCCTGGCGATCCACAAGCTTCCGCTGAAGGCCCGTATCGTGGCCCGCGAAGGTGGTGAGTGAGAATGGCAATCGGTTCGAAGAACCTTTCCATCGACGCACTGGACGGTTTCGACAACGAGCGTCTGCTCGAGGAGCTCAAGAAGGCCAAGGCCGAGCTGTTCAACCTGCGTTTCCAGTCGGCCACCGGCCAGCTGGAGAGCCACGGTCGCCTCAAGGCTGTGCGTCGCGACATCGCTCGTATCTACACCGTGCTCAACGAACGGGAGCTGGACATCCGTCCGAACCCCGCTGATGCTAAGGAAGAGGGCAAGTGATGGCGGAGACCGCGAACACTGAGGCCACTGCTGCGGAGCGGAACTCCCGCAAGACTGCACGTGGTTACGTCGTATCCGACAAAATGGACAAGACCATCGTCGTCGAGGTCGAGGAGCGCATGAAGCACCGCCTCTACGGCAAGGTCCTGCGCAAGTCGGTCAAGTACAAGGTTCACGATGAGGAGAACACCGCCGGTATCGGTGATTTCGTCCTCGTGGCCGAGACGCGGCCGCTTTCGGCCGCGAAGCGTTGGCGGCTCGTCGAGATCATCGAACGCGCCAAGTAACCAACGCCACCCCACCCACCCGGTCCCGCCCGCGGTCTCCTGGAGACTGCGGGCGGCTACCGGGAACGGGGTGAAATGTCAATGAATCCGTTCCGCAAGGCTCACGCCTGTGCGTGAGAACCAGCGCGACGACAGGAGAAAATAGTGATTCAGCAAGAGTCGCGACTCAAAGTCGCCGACAACACTGGCGCCAAGCAGATCCTGGCCATCAGGATCCTGGGTGGCTCCGGTCGGCGCTACGCCTCGATCGGTGACACCATCGTGGCAACCGTCAAGGACGCAATCCCCGGCGGAAACGTGAAGAAGGGTGACATCGTCAAGGCTGTCATCGTTCGCACCGCCAAGGAACGCCGTCGTCCCGACGGCTCCTACATCAAGTTCGACGAGAATGCAGCTGTCATCCTCAAGAACGATGAGGAGCCGCGCGGAACCCGCATCTTCGGGCCCGTGGGACGCGAACTCCGCGACAAGAAGTTCATGAAGATCGTCTCCCTGGCACCGGAGGTGTTGTGAGCATGGCGAACAAGCTCAAGATCAAGAAGGGCGATCTCGTCCAGGTGATCGCAGGCGCTCGGGAGTCACGTGGTGGCGATCGCGGGAAGCAGGGCAAGGTTCTTGCCGTCTACCCCGAACGCAACCGTGTGCTCGTCGAGGGCGTCAACCGCGTGATCAAGCACAAGAAGGCTACGCAGACTCAGGCCGGCGGCACCGCTGGTGGCCGTGAGACCCACGAAGCCCCCATCCACGTGTCCAACGTGGCGCTCGTTGATCCCAAGGACAACAAGCCCACCCGCGTCGGATACCGCGAAGAGAACGTCGAGCGCGACGGTCGCACCAAGACCGTTCGGGTTCGCTACTCGCGTCGCACCGGGGAGGAGATCTGATGACGGAAACAACCACCAGCCGTCCCGCACCGCGTCTCAAGCAGATTTACCGCAATGAGATCGTGGCGAAGATGCAGGAAGAGTTCAACTACGCCAACCCCATGCAGGTTCCCGGACTGACCAAGGTCGTCGTGAACATGGGTGTGGGTGACGCAGCACGCGATTCCAAGCTGATCGAAGGCGCCGTCAACGATCTGACTCTGATCACCGGTCAGAAGCCGGTCGTGACCCGGGCTCGGAAGTCCATCGCTCAGTTCAAGCTGCGCGAGGGCCAGCCCATCGGTGTCCACGTCACCATGCGTGGAGCACGGATGTGGGAGTTCATCGACCGCGTCATCACCCTGGCACTGCCGCGTATCCGCGACTTCCGCGGACTCTCGGATCGTCAGTTCGACGGACACGGCAACTATACCTTCGGTCTCACGGAGCAGTCGATGTTCCACGAGATCGACCAGGACCGGATCGACCGTGTCCGCGGTATGGATATCACCGTGGTCACCACTGCCACGACGGACGATGAGGGACGTGCACTGCTGCGTCACCTCGGGTTCCCGTTCAAGACAAAATAATCGCTACGTTGCAGGTCCAAGCACAGCATGTGGGCGGAAACCGTAACGAGGAAGGGCAAGTGCCCAAATGACAATGACTGATCCAGTCGCAGACATGCTCACGCGTCTGCGCAACGCCAACTCGGCTTATCACGAGGACGTCAGCATGCCGTTCTCGAAACTCAAGTCGAACATCGCCGAGATCCTCAAGACGGAGGGTTACATCACCGGCTGGAGCGTCGAAGACGCCGAGGTCGGAAAGACCCTGTTCCTGGACCTCAAGTTCGGACCCAACCGGGAACGTTCCATCGCCGGACTGCGTCGTGTGTCGAAGCCGGGACTGCGCGTCTACGCGAAGTCCACGAACCTGCCCAAGGTTCTCGGCGGACTCGGCATCGCCATCCTGTCGACCTCGTCAGGCCTCCTGACAGACCGCCAGGCCGCCAAGAAGGGTGTGGGTGGGGAAGTCCTCGCCTACGTCTGGTAAGGAAGGAGAGAAGAATATGTCACGTATTGGCAAGAACCCGATCTCCGTTCCCAGCGGCGTCGAGGTCAAGGTCGACGGCCAGGATGTTGCCGTCAAGGGACCCAAGGGCGAACTGTCTGTCACCATCGCCGAGCCGATCACCGTATCGCTCGAAGACGGTGTCGTCACCGTGGCGCGTCCGGACGAGGAGCGCGAATCGCGTTCCCTGCACGGACTGTCACGCACGCTCATCAACAACCTGATCGTCGGTGTGACCGAGGGCTACTCCAAGGGCCTCGAGATCGTCGGAACCGGTTACCGTGTGCAGGCCAAGGGATCGAACCTCGAGTTCGCCCTCGGCTACAGCCATCCCATCGTCGTCGAGCCGCCTGAGGGAATCTCCTTCAGCGTCGAGGGTCAGACGAAGGTCGGCGTCCACGGAATCGACAAGCAGCTGGTCGGTGAGACCGCTGCAAACATCCGGAAGCTGCGCAGGCCCGAACCCTACAAGGGCAAAGGTGTGCGCTACGCCGGCGAAATCGTCCGTCGCAAGGTCGGAAAGGCTGGTAAGTAAAGATGGCCTTTGGCAAGAAGGAAAGCTACGGCAAGGGCAGGGCTGCTGCTCGCAAGCGTCGTCACGCTCGTCTGCGCAAGCATGTGAGCGGTACGGCCGAGCGCCCGCGCCTCTCAGTGACTCGTTCCACGCGCCATGTCTTCGTCCAGGTCATCGACGACACCGTCGGCAAGACCCTGGTCTCGGCCTCCACCATGGAAGCCGATCTGCGGACATTCGAAGGCGACAAGACCGGCAAAGCCCGCAAGGTGGGCGAACTGGTTGCCCAGCGCGCCAAGGACGCCGGTATCGAAGCCGTCGTATTCGACCGTGGAGGCAACGCCTACCACGGCCGTGTGCAGGCAATCGCCGAAGGTGCCCGTGAAGGAGGATTGGCCCTATGAGCACTGAAGAGAACAAGGAACAGCAGGCGACTGCTGAGACGCGCACCGACAACAGCGGTGACCGTTCCTCCCGTGGCCGCGGCCAGGGTGGACAGGGCGGCCAGGGCCGCGGACGCGGCGAAGGCCGTGGGCGTGGCGGTCGCAACGATCGTGACGACAAGAACCAGTTCGTCGAGCACGTCATCACCATCAACCGCGTGTCGAAGGTCGTCAAGGGTGGACGTCGGTTCTCCTTCACGGCTCTCGTCGTGGTCGGCGACGGCGACGGCATGGTCGGCATGGGCTATGGCAAGGCGAAGGAAGTTCCTGCCGCCATCGCCAAGGGTGTTGAGGAAGCGAAGAAGAACTTCTTCCGTGTCCCCCGCATCCAGAAGACCATTCCGCACCCGGTCCAGGGCGAGGAAGCCGCAGGCGTTGTCCTGCTGCGTCCGGCCGCTCCCGGTACCGGTGTCATCGCCGGCGGACCCGTCCGTGCAGTCCTCGATGCCGCTGGCGTCCAGGATGTGCTGTCGAAGTCGCTGGGTTCGTCGAACGCGATCAACATCGTGCACGCTGCGATCACCGCGCTGAAGAGCCTCGAACGGCCCGAGGAAGTTGCGGCTCGCCGCGGCCTTCCCGTCGACGAGGTTGCTCCGCACGCATTGCTGCGAGCAGCTGCTGAAAGTGGGGCGAAGTCCTGATGGCAAAGCTCAAGATTACTCAGCGCAAGTCCGCTATCGGTTACCGTCAGAGCCAGCGCGATACGCTGCGTTCGCTCGGTCTCAAGCGGACCAACGACGTTGTGGTGCAGGATGATCGCCCGGAGATCCGGGGAATGATCAACGCTGTTCGCCACATCGTGACTGTGGAAGAGGTCGATTGATATGTCGAACAACGACTCGCTGAAGCTGCACGATCTGCACCCGGCCCCCGGAGCCAAGACCACCAAGACCCGTGTGGGTCGTGGTGAGGCTTCGAAGGGTAAGACCGCCGGTCGCGGAACCAAGGGCACGAAGGCCCGTTACCAGGTTCCGCACGGCTTCGAGGGTGGCCAGACACCGATGCACATGCGTCTGCCGAAGCTGCGTGGGTTCAAGAACCCGGCCAAGGTGACGTTCCAGGTTGTCAACCTCGACAAGCTGTCCGCCCTGTTCCCCGAGGGAGGAGACGTCACCGTCGCCGATCTCGTGGCTAAGGGTGCTGTGCGTCCCAAGCAGCCCGTCAAGGTTCTCGGCACCGGTGAGATCACCGTGGCTCTGAACATCACTGCAGACAAGTTCTCCGGCTCAGCGGCCGAGAAGATCAAGGCTGCAGGCGGAAGCGCCAGCGAAGCCTGATCGGATCCGTTGGAACGGGCCTGAGGCTTCAATGCTGAAAGAGGGGGCGGTCACTGCGGTGACCGCCCCCTTCTGCATGCCCGGCTCTGCATGCCCGGCAATACCCCGGGAATCACTCCGAAACCAGTCTGTCGGGCCACTGACCGGTTTCAGTCTGGAGGTCATACCCTGATAGTCTTTTGCAGGTATTTGTCTCATTCGCCAGGTCGCGACCACGACTCTGACTTTTCATCCGCCAACGAGGAGGACGCTTGATCGGCGCAATCCGGAGGGCTTTCAGAACGCCCGACTTGAGGAACAAACTCCTCTTCACCCTGGGCATTCTTGTCATCTTCCGACTCGGCTCGTTCATTCCCTCGCCCGGCATCGATTACACCCAGGTGCAGGAGTGTGTGGCTTCGCCTCAGCTGAATGAGGGCGGATTCGCAATGATCAACCTCTTCAGCGGTGGCGCTCTGCTGCAGCTGTCGATCTTCGCTCTGGGCATCATGCCCTACATCACGGCGAGCATCATCGTGCAGCTCCTGCGCGTGGTCATCCCGCGCTTCGAATCCCTCCACAAGGAAGGGGCGTCCGGTCAGGCGAAGCTGACCCAGTACACTCGTTACCTCACCATCGGCCTGGCGATCCTCAACTCGACCACGCTCGTGGCCACTGTCCGTTCGGGTGCGCTCTTCGGCAGCGTCGAAGGCTGCACCGACCTCATCGCCAACGACACCTGGTGGGGCATCGCAGTCCTCGTGCTCACGCTCACCGCTGGTACCGGCCTCATCATGTGGCTGGGCGAGCAGATCACCGAGCACGGTGTCGGCAACGGTATGTCGCTGCTGATCTTCACCTCTGTCGCCTCGGCGTTCCCGTCCTCGCTCGGTGCGATCTTCCGCGAGCAGGGCGTCGACATCTTCCTCATCGTCTTGGCGGTCGGCCTGGTCCTCGTCGCGCTCGTCGTCTTCGTCGAACAGTCGCAGCGTCGCGTGCCCGTCCAGTACGCGAAGCGGATGGTCGGGCGTCGTATGTTCGGGGGCACCTCGACCTATATCCCGATCAAGGTGAACATGGCCGGAGTCATCCCCGTCATCTTCGCCTCCTCGGTGCTCTACCTGCCGAGCCTGATCTCGCAGTTCTTCGATCCCGAGTCGAAGTGGGTCGAATGGATCAACACCTACTTCACCCGCGGCGATCACCCGATCTACATCACCGTCTACGCTCTGCTGACGATCTTCTTCGCCTACTTCTACGTGGCGATCACCTTCAATCCCGAAGAGGTCGCGGACAACATGAAGAAGTACGGCGGGTTCATCCCCGGCATCCGCGCCGGTCGACCGACAGCCGAATACCTCAGCTTCGTGCTCAGCCGCATCAACTTCCCCGGTTCGCTCTACTTGGCCTTCGTCGCCCTCATTCCGCTCATCGCGCTGGTGCTCATCAACGCGAACCAGAACTTCCCGTTCGGCGGAACTTCGCTGCTCATCGTCGTGGGCGTCGGCCTTGAGACGGTCAAGCAGATCGATGCGCAGATGCAGCAGCGCCACTATGAAGGACTGTTGCGCTGATTTGACCTGACGCTGAGCTTCAGCGGACAACCATTGGAAGGACACCTTATGAGTTCACGCATTATCCTGATCGGCCCCCCGGGAGCCGGCAAGGGCACCCAGGCGGCTCGTCTGTCGGAGGCGCTCGGCGTCCCGGCGATCTCCACCGGAGACATCTTCCGGGCGAACGTGAAGGGTGAGACCGAGCTCGGCAAGCTCGCCAAGCGCTACATGGACGCCGGCGAGTACGTTCCCGACGAGGTCACGAACTCGATGGTCGCTGACCGTTTGGCTCAGGACGATGCGGCAGACGGGTTCCTGCTCGACGGCTACCCGCGCACCAGCGCCCAGGTCGAAGAACTCGATCGGATGCTCTCGGCCGAAGACAAGGCGATCGAACACGTCGTCGAACTCACTGCTGACACCGACGAAGTCGTCGCTCGTCTGCTCGCCCGCGCACAGACCGAGGGCCGCAGCGATGACAGCGAAGACGTCATCCGCCACCGCCTCGACGTCTACGAAGAGCAGACCCAGCCGCTGACCGACATCTACCGCAGCCGCGGTCTGCTGCGCCAGGTCGACGGCCTCGGAGAGGTCAACGACATCACTGACCGTATCCTGTCTTCCATTCGATGATCTTCGGACCACGGATCGAGCTCAAGACTCCTGCGGAGCTCGAGCTCATGCACCGGGCCGGGCAGCTGACACGCCAAGTGCTCTCAGCCGCCCGGTCCGCGGCCGTTCCCGGTGCCACGACCACCGAGGTGGACGCCGCGGCCGAAGCAGTCATCGATGCCGCCGACGCGCGGTCGAATTTCAAGGGATACCAGGGATTCCCCGCCGTGGTGTGCATCTCCGTGAATGAGGAGATCGTCCACGGCATCCCAGGCAGTCGTGTCCTCGCAGCAGGTGACATCGTCTCGATCGACGGCGGTGCCATCGTCGATGGCTTCCACGGAGATTCGGCACTGACGATGATCGTCGGCGGCGATGATGCCGGCACCGAAGCGGACCGTCTGCTCTCCGTCGCCACCGAGACGGCGATGTGGACCGGCATCGCCGCATTCGCCACCGGCACGAAGGTCAGCGACATCGGCGACGCCATCGACGACTTCGTGACTGAGAACCATCCGCATCTGGGTCTCGTCGAGGAATTCACCGGGCACGGCATCGGCACTGCCATGCACATGGCACCTGAAGTGCTCAACTACCGCGCCCGGTCGAACGGACCGAAGATCAAGGCGGGAATGTGCCTGGCGATCGAGCCGATGCTCACCACGGGAGGTGGGGACACCCGCACCCTCGCCGATGACTGGACGGTCGTGACGGCGGACGGTTCTCGGGCGAGTCACTGGGAGCACAGTGTGGCCCGCCACGACGGGGGAGTCTGGGTGCTGACCGCCGAGGATGGGGGAGCGGCCGGGTTGGCGCCGTTCGGAATCACACCTGTGCCTCCGAAGAGCGCCTGAGGGGAGAACTCAGGTCGGCAGCGCCTGCTTCTTCAGTGAAGCCCTGCCGACGAAATAGACGGCGGTGAAGGTTCCCGACGCCGCCATGAGTGCGAGAGCGAACATCCACGCCGCCGTCTCGACGATGTTGAATCCGGCCAACTGGAATGCGCAGAACGCGATGAATGCCGTGATTGCGCCGGCCAGCACACCGGCTGTGCGTGACATCTGATGGGCGCGCTGCTCGAGAGTGTACGTGTGGTCATCCATGTCGTGGCTCCTTAGACGCATCGTCGCGATCTCGGTCCTGTCGGCACCGATACTTGTGTTTTCACGGTAGGATCTCGCCATGGCGAGTGTCTACGATGTCCCGAAACGTCAGACAGATGTGGGCGATCGCTATCGGATGACACGGATCGCCTTCGACGTGATCTCCGCGTTCGGATGCCTTCAGGCCAGCGGTCTGCCGGGTCCGGTGATTGTCAGCATCCTCGGCGAACACGGGTATTCGTCCTCGAGCGTCCACAACCAGCTCGTGCGGATGGTCCGACGGGGGATCCTTTGCAGTGAACGGGTCGGACGGGTGTCCGTCTACCGGCTCAGCGCGCACATCCTCTCAGGCTTCACCGATATCGCCGGCGATCATGTCTTCCCCGAATACGAAGGTCGCTTTCACACCATCCTGTACTCGGTTCGCGAGGCCGCACGAGGCGTGCGTGACCGTCTGCAGTACATCGCCCGCAGTCTCGGCTACGGACAGCTGCGCCCGGGGATTCTCGTGGGTTTCTCCGACCGCAGTGCGCAGCTGGATGCGCGTCTGCCCGCGATCGCCGATCCCGGCTGGTATGAGACCGCCGTTCTGACTCCCGAGTCCGTGGAGGCGGCACGCAGGATGACCTCCCGAGCCTTCGGCCTCGACGCGGCCCTCGCCCAGCTGCCTGCGCTGGAAGAGCGGATGAACGCACTGAGCGCAAATGGTTCAGCGCCGGCTACCGGACGTGTGGGACTGAGTCTCAGCAGCTTCTTCGATCTGTACTTCGATGTTGCCCGGGATGTGATGGCCCACCCTCTGCTGCCCGAAGTGCTCGTCGAAGGCACACAGCCGGCCGTGAGGTTCCGGAAGCTGATGAATCAGTGCAACCTCGAGTACTACCTCAGATTCGACCAGAGGATCCTCGAATGTGCGGGGTCGTGCTCGTCCTATGACCTCATCGAATGGCTGCCGCAGCGATGACCCGGGTCGCAGCCCTCATGCATGGTCCGAAGAATCTCAGAGAATCCGAGCGATCCGTTCGACCGCCTCGGTGAGCAGGGGACGGGGGAGTGCGAAGTTGAACCGGATATGTCCGGCACCGACCTCACCGCACAGTCGTCCCTCGGTCACTGCCACCCCCGCGCGGGAATTGATCGTTTCGGCCAGTCCCGACTCGAGACCGTAGCCGCGCAGATCCAGCCACGCCAGGTACGTGCCCTCCGGCTGGATGTAGGCGGCGTTGGGCAGTAGCGAGGTGACGAGATCGGTGAACAGGTCGCGACTGCCTTTGAGGTAGCCGTTGACCTCGTCGAGCCAGTCGAGTGAACGGGTATAGGCAGCTGTGGTTGCGAGCATTCCGGGATTCGATGCCGCCCCGGAGACGAATTGACCCTTCTGCTTCCACGTTTCTCGATCGCTCGGGGAGGTCAGGATCAGCTGTGCGCATTTGAGGCCGGGGATGTTGAAGGCCTTCGACGCGGCCGTCGCGGTGGTGGTGTGGGCGGCGGTCGCCTCGGTGAGGGTGGCGTAGGGAATGTGCTTGGCGGGGTCGTAGACGACGGGGGCGTGGATTTCGTCAGAGAACACCCGGGCCTCCTCGGCCTCGACCACCTCGGCGAGGGCCAACAGCTCGTCTTCGGTGTAGACCTTGCCGATGGGGTTGTGAGGGTTGCACAGAACGAGGGTGGCGCCGGGGGTGAGCGCAGCGGCGATGGCGTCGAGATCGAGCGACCACCCGGTTTCCGAGCGCAGCATCGGCGCTTCGATGAGGCGGCGGCCGGTGACCCGGGCGACGTCGAAGAACGGCATGTACGCCGGGGTCGGGAGCACGATCGGGGTGTCGGCAGGTGTGAGGTGGGTGAGCACGCCGAGGAACGCCGCGAGCACATCGCTGGCCGGCTCGATGTGTTCGACGGGGATCTGCCACCCGTAGCGGTCGGCGCAGAATCCGGAGGTCGCGGCTCTGAGTTCGGCTGTGAGGTCGGCGGGAGCGTAGCCGTAGAGGTCACGGTCGTCGATCACCTGGAGGGATCGGCGCACGGCGGGAGCGACGCCGAAGTCCATCTCGGCGATGAATGCGCCGATCGAACCGGGGAAGGCAGACCATTTGCGGCCGCCCTTCGCAACCAGGGACTCCTGCGTGATGGCGTCGAACTCGGACATCGTCGTTCTCCTCTGCTGGACGATTCGGCGGTACCGGGCGGAGCGGTGTGCGCAATCGCTCCGACCGTGACTGCTGCCGTGGGACGGACGGGCGCTCGTCGCACACAGCCGCATGCGTCGGTGCCCGCCCGAATGAGTTTCTCACGCTAGCAGTCGAGGCCATCGTCCGGTGCGCAGCCTGTCGTCGGGAGTCATAGGAGGGACCTGAATCGGCAGAGGGGAGCCGTGCCGGGCGGCTGCAGAGGGGAGCCGTGCCGGGCGGCTGCGGCACGGCGCGGACGGGATTGTAAGGGACTTCACGCGCAGAAGCGAACACCGTGTGGAAGATTCTTCGCACGTGGTGTAGGGTTGTGGATTGGTCTGTTCTCACTCAACTCACCCTTTTTCAGATGTGGGCGGCTTCTGCCATCCACGTCTTTTATGTGGTGACGAGAGCGACAGGCCATGGGGTCACCGGCATTGAGTCGGTGATACACGATTACGTCGAACGCGAAGGTTTCGCGGGAATACGAGGTTAGCGAGCGATATGGCCAAAAAAGAAGGGGTCATTGAGATCGAAGGCACCGTTGTCGAAGCTCTGCCGAACGCATCGTTTCGGGTTGAGCTGAGCAACGGGCACAAGGTGCTGGCACATATCTCCGGAAAGATGCGTCAGCACTACATCCGCATCCTTCCCGAGGACCGGGTCATTGTGGAGCTGTCTCCATACGATCTCTCGCGCGGACGAATCGTTTACCGCTACAAGTAAGGATCTTCGATCATTCGCGTCTTGCTCCCTTCAGGGCAAGGACCGAAAGAAGGAAAAACGATGAAGGTTAAGCCCAGCGTCAAGAAGATCTGCGAGAACTGCCAGATTACCCGCCGTCACGGTCGGGTCATCGTCATCTGCTCCAACCCGCGCCACAAGCAGCGCCAGGGTTGAGCAGCTCTTCGAGCAGATCGAAGCTCCTCTGAGGAGCTTCAGCAGCACCACACCCGCGCAAACCTCGCCATCTGCGCCCGGGCCCCTGTGAAGTGAGAACTTCTCAGGCGAAGGCACAGGACGATACCTCCGGTCGGGGGCCGGAGACCTTGGGGGACCAGGGACAGGTTTGCATCAGCACCTCCGAAACAACAACAGGAGACAGTACCTATGGCACGACTTGCCGGAGTCGACATCCCGCGTGAAAAGCGCGTGGAAGTCGCCTTGACTTACATCTATGGTGTGGGCCGCACCCGTGCGCGCCAGACCCTGACCGAAACGGGAATCAGCCCTGATACCCGTGTGAAGGACTTGAGCGACGCCGAGCTCGTCCAGCTGCGTGACTACATCGAGGGCACATTCCAGGTTGAGGGTGACCTCCGTCGTGAGGTGGCCGCCGATATCCGCCGCAAGGTCGAAATCGGAAGCTATGAAGGCCTGCGTCACCGCCGCGGTCTGCCGGTTCGCGGACAGCGGACCAAGACGAATGCGCGTACCCGCAAGGGCCCCAAGCGCACCGTGGCCGGTAAGAAGAAGTAATTCGCTCACCCCGGTTGGCTGCGGCCAACCACCTCGATCAGGAGTAGGAATCTATGCCTCCCAAGTCACGCGCCGCTACAGTGCGCAAGCCTCGCCGCAAGCTGAAGAAGAATATCGTCGCCGGCCAGGCTCACATCAAATCAACCTTCAACAACACCATCGTGTCGATCACTGATCCGAGCGGTGCTGTCATCTCCTGGGCCTCCTCAGGTGAGGTCGGCTTCAAGGGTTCGCGCAAGTCGACCCCGTACGCCGCACAGATGGCTGCCGAATCGGCTGCTCGTCGCGCGCAGGAACACGGCCTGAAGAAGGTCGACGTGTTCGTCAAGGGACCCGGCTCGGGTCGTGAGACCGCGATCCGTTCGCTGCAGGCCGCGGGCCTGGAACTGGGCACCATCCAGGATGTCACCCCGGTTCCGTTCAACGGCTGCCGTCCCCCCAAGCGCCGCCGCGGCTGATCCTTCCGTGGAACTGCAACGGATGACGGGCGGGAGCCCGGCATCGGTCGCAGAACGGATTCCCAGATAACCCGAACCGTTCTTCATGGCTCATGCCATGACGTGCAGTGCGAACGTCATATAGCGGATGTTCGCTGAAAGGAAGCCCACGTGCTCATTGCACAGCGCCCAACGCTCACGGAAGAAGTCGTCTCCGATAACCGCTCACGGTTCGCCATCGAACCGCTCGAGCCAGGATTCGGCTACACCCTCGGCAACTCGCTTCGCCGGACTCTGCTGTCATCGATTCCCGGTGCATCCGTCACGTCCATCAGGATCGACGGAGTTCTCCACGAGTTCAGCACCGTTCCGGGGGTCAAAGAGGATGTCACTGAGTTCATCCTCAACCTGAAGTCCCTGGTCGTGTCGTCCGAATTCGACGAACCGGTCGTCGCCTACCTGCGCAAGCAGGGTCCTGGCACTGTGACCGCTGCCGATGTCTCTGCTCCTGCTGGGGTCGAGATCCACAATCCGGACCTGCACATCGCCACGCTGAATGGTGAGGGTCGTCTGGACATGGAACTGACCATCGAACGCGGACGCGGATACGTTTCGAGCGCTCAGAACAAGAATGCGGATGCAGAGATCGGCCGGATCCCGGTCGATTCGATCTACTCCCCGGTTCTCAAGGTCACCTACAAGGTCGAAGCCACACGCGTCGAACAGCGCACTGACTTCGATCGTCTGGTCCTCGATGTTGAAACCAAGCCCTCGATGACTCCGCGCGACGCGATCGCGTCTGCGGGCAAGACCCTGGTCGAGCTCTTCGGCCTGGCTCGAGAGCTCAACGTCGAAGCCGAAGGCATCGAGATCGGACCCTCGCCTGTGGACGCGGCTCTGGCCGCCGATCTGGCGCTGGCCATCGAAGACCTCGACCTGACCGTGCGCTCCTACAACTGCCTCAAGCGCGAAGGCATCCACACCGTCGGTGAGCTCGTTGCTCGCAGCGAAGCCGACCTCATGGATATCCGCAACTTTGGTTCGAAGTCGATCGACGAGGTCAAGGCCAAGCTCAACGAGCTCGGTCTCAGCCTCAAGGACAGTCCTGCCGGATTCGATTCCGGTCTCGTTGATGAGGACCAGTCCTACGTCGAAGACGAACAGTACTGATTTAGACCTAGGAGTAACTCACAATGCCAACCCCAACCAAGGGCCCCCGCCTCGGCGGATCGCCCACACACGAGCGCCAGATGCTCAACAACATGGCTGCCCAGCTGTTCGAGCACAAGCAGATCACCACCACCGTGACCAAGGCCAAGCGTCTGCGTCCGGTCGCTGAGCGGATGATCACGAACGCGAAGAAGGGTGACCTGGCTGCACGTCGTCGCGTGCTCGGTCAGATCTCTGACAAGTCGGTCGTGCACGAGCTCTTCACCTCGATCGCCGAGGCCATGGCTGAGCGTCCCGGCGGTTACACCCGGATCACGAAGATCGGCCCCCGTCCCGGCGACAACGCCCCGATGGCCGTCATCGAACTGGTCCTCGAACCCTACTCGCCCAAGCAGGCGACCGTGAAGGAAGCCGAACAGGCGACCGCCGCTGCCGCTCCTGCTGAGGAAGAGGCTCCGGTCGAGGCTGAGGTCGTCGATGAGGCCCCCGAGGCTTCCGAGGAAGCCGCTGCCGAGGCCGACGCCGAGGCTGCCGAGGACAAGTAAGCTCCTCTTCCGACCGTCGGCTCCGCGGCTGCGGAGGCACGGCCGAACTTCTCAGGCGGGCACCCACCAGGGTGCCCGCCTGAAATGCATTCACTCCGCCGTCGGCCGCAACCGTGTTTGCCAATCGCGCATCGGCTTCTGCCGCCGATGAGCTGAGAGCGAAGACGCAGCGAAGGCCGGAGCATCATTGTGCTCCGGCCTTCGCTGGTTCCGCCTTCAGGCTCTGCCCTCAGCGGTTTCGCGCGAATGAGGACAAGTCATCGGTCGAGCGTGTGCGCAGGGAGCGGCGCGGAGGCCGCCGTGTCGCGCTCACTTCGCCCGCGACAGCACCACTGACTCGTCGAATTCTCGGTCGGATTCCTCATCGTGCTTGTACGTCAGCTTGCTGACGACGACCGCAACGATGAGGTTGATCGCGAACCCGGGGATGATCTCGTAGACCGCGTCCGTCAGCGGTGTGCTCACCTGTCCCCACACGAAGGCGACGACCGCGCCGGACAGCAGCCCGGTCAGAGCGCCCCAATTGCTCAGGCGCTTCCAGAACAGGGTGAGGAGGACAATCGGACCGAACGATGCTCCGAAGCCGGCCCAGGCGAAGGCGACGAGGTCGAGGATGCTGTTCGACGGGGAGAGCGCCAGCACTACGGCGATGATCGCGACGACGAGGACACCGAGACGGCCGAGGAGCACATAGGTTTTGTCCTGCAGCGTGCGCGTGGACCCTGTTCGCAGAGCGACGATCTTGAACAGGTCCTCGATGAGTGCCGAGGAGGTCACGACCAGCTGCGAGGAGATCGTCGACATGATCGCGGCGAGGACCGCTGCCAGCACGAGTCCGGCGATGAACGGGTGGAACAGGATCTGCGCGAGATCGAGGAACACGGTCTCCGCGTCCGTCGGCTCCTGTGCGGCGTGTTCGGAGAAGTAGGAGATGCCGACGATCGCGGTGGCCACGGCGCCGAGTGCCGAAATCGCCATCCAGCTGACTCCGATGCGGCGGGCGACGGTGGCGTCAGCCGGGGTGCGCAGCGCCATGAAGCGCACGATGATGTGCGGCTGACCGAAGTAGCCCAGACCCCACGCGAGTGAGGAGACGATCGACATGATCGTAGCGAAAGTCCAGAAGTCGCCTGAGCCCAGAAGATTGAGCAGACCCGGGTCGATCTCCGAGACGTTCCTGATCACGGCCGCCGGTCCACCGGCATTGATGACTGCGACGATCGGTACGGCGACGAGGGCTGCGAACATCAGCAGTCCCTGGGCGACGTCTGTCAGCGTCGCACCGAGGAAGCCTCCGAAGAGAGTGTAGATCATGGTGATCGCGGCGACGAGGAGCATCCCCCCGATGTAGTTGAGCCCGAAGCTCGATTCGAAGAACTTTCCGGCAGCGACCATGCCTGAGGAGACATAGAAGGTGAAGAACACGAGGATGATGACGCCGCAGACGATGCGCAGCAGGCGGGTGCGGTCTTTCAACCGCTGTTCGAAGAAGCTGGGGATCGTGATCGAATCACCGGCCCGCTCCGTGAACGCTCGCAGACGCGGTGCCACGAACTTCCAGTTCACCCACGCACCGATCGTCAATCCGATGGCGATCCAGGCCTCGATGAGACCGGAGAGGTAAACGGCTCCGGGCAGTCCCATGAGCAGCCATCCGGACATATCCGATGCGCCGGCGCTCAGGGCCGCCACGCTCGGGCGCAGACCACGCCCGGCGAGCATATAGTCGTCGAGGTTGTTCCTGGTCCGGCGATAGGCGAACCATCCGATGGACAGCATCCCGACGAAATAGAGAACGATGGCAATCGTACGGAAAGTGGTTTCCGTCATCTGAGCTCAGCTCCTTCTGTAGACCGAGGCGACTTTACAGCAGGAGTGGTTCCGGGTGTGAATTCGCTGGCAATCTGCATGGCGCGAGCCTACACCTCCGTCGCCGCGTACGGGGGCGGTGTAGTCGAATCGCAATGCTTCGGTGACGTTGCCGAGGCGGCAGACGACGGTCGACCCCTACCGCGGGGACGTATGCGGGGTCAGCCGCGGGGACCGCGGCGCCGCGGTCGGCGATCATCCGACGGTGAACGCGGCGAGCGGGGGATCCGGAAGGGCTTCGCGGCAGGCTGTGTTTGCCTCAGTGAACTGCGCATCGGCCGGTTCCAGACGGCCTGACGGTGATGGAGGTCTGCAACCGAGAAGGTGGGCCATACGCCGGCGAGATGTTTGAAGAACGGGGGAAGGTGCTGATGAGATAGGTGTGGCCGGGATCGAAGTGGCGCATCGTGTCGAGGTTCTTCTCCAGGTTCGTTCGGGCCTGTGTTCTCCGGGCCCGTGTTCGTCACCATCGCGACCTTGGCCAGGGCCGGCCCGGCAGCCGCGCCGGATGGGTGCGAAGAAAGCGGTTGTGTCAGAAACACATCATCGGCCGCTTCCGGTGCGGCAGAGTCTCGCCGAGGCGGACCGGTCCGCTCTGGAACGGCGTGGCGACGGCCGAGCCATGACCTCGCCGAGGCGGGGTATCAGTTGAAGACGACCGTGCGATGTCCGTCCATAAGGACCCGCCCCTGAGCATGCCACGCGACCGCGCGGGCCAGCACCGCCGCCTCGACGTCCTGTCCGCGTTGGACGAAGTCGGCGATTGCGCGGCTGTGGTCGACGCGGGCGACATCCTGTTCGATGATCGGGCCTTCGTCGAGGTTGCTGGTGACGTAGTGGGCGGTGGCGCCGATGATCTTCACTCCGCGGGCATGCGCCTGGTGGTACGGTTTCGCACCCTTGAAGCTGGGCAGGAACGAGTGATGGATGTTGATGACTCGGCCTTCGAGGCGGTCGCAGAGTTCGGGGGAGAGGATCTGCATGTACCGGGCGAGCACGATGAGTTCGACGTCGAGCTCCTCGACGAGGGCGGACAGCCGCGCCTCGGCTTCGGGCTTCGTGTCCTTCGTGATCGGAATGTGGTGGAAGGTGTGCCCGTGGAATTCAGCCAACGACCGCAGATCGTCATGGTTGCCGACGACGCCGACGATGTCGATGGGCAGCTGAGACGACGAATGCTGGAACAGGAGGGTATTGAGGCAGTGCGCGGCTTTCGACACGAGGATGAGGGTCCTCGTCCTCTTCTCCGCCGGCTGCAGGCTCACGGTCATGGCGAACCGGTCGGCCACCTCGGCGAGTTCGGTTTCGAGGGCACCGGCGGTGACCTCGGCGGCGGTGGAGAACTGCAGGCGCAGGAAGAACTGTCGGGAATCGGGGGAGGAGAACTGCTGCGATTCGGTGATGTTTCCGCCGCGCCCTGCAAGGACTCCGGTCACGGCATGGACGACGCCGGTCGCATCTGGGCAGGTGACACTGAGGATCCATTCGCGGTTCATGGTCTCGATCCTAAACCGTGTGCCGGGTTCGCACCGACCCGGTGTCGGCATGCGGGTCCGTCGGATGGTCCGATCCGCCTCAGGCGGATGGTCGCGTTCCGACCGCCTCGAATCGGGTGTTCGGCAGGCGGTCGCCGCGGTGGGCGCGCGGACTTCGCTGTTAGCATGGTCTGCGGGTGTCCGCGGCGGCAGATCGCCCTGTTTCACCCTCTACATCGGATGCCACAGGAGAGTACTCATGACCGAAACCTCGATGCAGGCCTCGCTTGCAGACATCGATCCGCAGATCGCTGAGGTCCTCGACCTCGAGCTGGGCCGCCAGCGTTCAACTCTTGAGATGATCGCCTCGGAGAACTTCGTCCCCCGCGCCGTGCTCGAAGCACAGGGCTCGGTGCTGACGAACAAGTATGCAGAAGGATACCCCGGCAAGCGCTACTACGGGGGCTGCGAATACGTCGATGTCGCCGAGAACCTCGCCATCGACCGGGCCAAGAGCCTCTTCGGGGCCGAATATGCCAACGTCCAGCCCCATTCGGGTGCTTCGGCCAACGCTGCGGTCATGCACGCTCTGGCCCGTCAGGGCGACAAGATGCTCGGCCTGTCTCTGGCCCACGGCGGCCACCTCACTCACGGCATGAAGATCAATTTCTCCGGCCGCCTCTACGATGTCGCCTCCTACGAGGTCGACCCTGATACGTACCGCATCGACATGGACAAGGTGCGCGAGAAGGCTCTCGAGCATCGTCCGCAGGTCATCGTGGCCGGCTGGTCGGCCTATCCCCGCCAGCTCGACTTCCAGGCCTTCCGCGAGATCGCCGACGAAGTCGATGCGAAGCTGTGGGTGGACATGGCCCACTTCGCCGGACTCGTCGCCGCTGGTCTGCATCCGAATCCGGTGCCCTTCGCCGATGTCGTCTCCTCGACGGTGCACAAGACCATCGGCGGACCCCGCTCCGGGTTCATCCTCGGCAAGGAGGAGTTCGGCAAGAAACTCAACTCCGCAGTCTTCCCCGGCCAGCAGGGCGGACCGCTCATGCACGTCATCGCTGCGAAGGCTGTCGCCTTCAAACTCGCCGCGTCCGCCGAGTTCAAGGAACGTCAGGAACGCACTGTGCGCGGTGCCCAGATCCTCGCCGAACGTCTGCTCGCCGATGATGTCGCCGAGGCCGGCGCCACCGTGCTCACCGGTGGTACGGATGTCCATCTCGTGCTCGTCGACCTGCGCAATTCCGCACTCGACGGTCAGCAGGCCGAGGATCTCCTCCATTCGGTCGGCATCACCGTCAACCGCAACGCCGTGCCCTTCGACCCGCGCCCGCCGATGGTGACCTCGGGGCTGCGCATCGGCACCCCGGCCCTGGCCACCCGCGGTTTCGGTGACGAGGAATTCACCGAGGTCGCCGATGTCATCGCCGAGGCGCTCAAGCCCGGTGCCGATGTCGAGGCGCTCGCCGCCCGAATCGCGAAGCTCAGCGACTCCTTCCCACTCTACGAAGGGCTGGAACAGTACTGATGAGTGCACAGATCCTCGACGGCAGGGCCTGCGCCAAGCAGATCAAGGCCGAACTCACCGAGGCAGTGGCGGAACTGGCCGAGTCCGGGATCGTTCCCGGTCTCGGTACCGTCCTGGTCGGCGAAGACCCGGGCTCGAAGTGGTACGTCGCCGGCAAGCATCGTGACTGTGCGGAGGTGGGCATCCACTCGATCCGCCACGATCTTCCCGAAACGGTGTCTCAGGACGAGCTGCTGGCCGTCATCGACGAACTCAACCACGATGACGCGTGCACCGGGTACATCGTGCAGCTGCCGCTGCCGGCTCATATCGACACCGACACGATCCTCGAGGCCATCGATCCGGGCAAGGATGCCGACGGTCTGCATCCGACGAACCTCGGCCGGCTCGTGCTCAATGTGAATGCGGAGATCACGACCCCGCTGCCGTGCACCCCACGCGGTGTCATCGAGCTGATGACCCGCAACGGCATCGACCTGGCCGGCAAACATGTCGTCGTCATCGGTCGCGGAGTCACCGTGGGTCGGTCTATCGGTGCCCTGCTGACCAGGCGTGAGCACAATGCGACGGTGACGCTGACGCATACGGGTACGCGCAACCTCGATGAGCTGCTGGCTCAGGCCGATGTCATCGTCGCGGCCGCCGGTGCGGCGCGGATCGTCAAGCCCGGGTCGGTCAAGCTCGGCGCGATCGTCCTCGACGTGGGTGTGTCGCGAGAGACGGACCCGGAGACGGGGAAGTCGAAGATCGTCGGCGATGTGGATCCGGCAGTCGCCGAGGTGGCGTCCTGGGTGTCACCGAACCCCGGAGGCGTGGGACCGATGACCAGAGCTCTGCTGCTCAAGAACGTCGTCGACACCGCCCAGCGCACCACCACCCCAACCCCAGCCCCCTAATTGCTACGTGACGGCGGCCCAGCAACCTCGCGCGAGGTTGCTGGGCCGCCGTCAGGTAGTTCTGGGGAGGAGGAGGGGTGTGGGGTCAGTCCTCGGCCAGCTTGAGTTCGAAGAAGACTCGCGGATCGCCGTCACCGGCGTAGTCTTCGATGAGTTCGCCGCTGAAGCCCAGCGAGGAGTGGAATGAGATCGCACCCGAGGACTCGGGCAGCGTCGTCGCCTGCACCGAAGCCACTCCGAGCTTCCGAGCATGTTCGATGAAATGCTGGTAGAGATGACGACCGATTCCCTGGTGTCGGAAATCCGTACGTGCAGCGACCAAGTGGATGTAGGCCGGACCGTCATGGGGAATGACGCCGAGCAGATAGCCGACGATCTCCGAACGGTAGCGGGCCACCAGGCCGGACGTGACGAACTGGCGGAACCAGTAGGCGTCATGGTCGCGGCTGAGGTCGCGGTCTCCCCAGAAATTCTCCTGAGCACCCAGCAGGAACTCTCGCATCTCACGGGCGTCGACCTCATCGAGCTGTCGGATGCTCAGCTGCTCGAGATCGATCGTTTCGTCACCAGCCATGGCGCCTCCTGAAGTTTCTCATCATTGCTCACACTATATCGCCCTGTCCTGGATGGGTAGTGCGCTCATGTCATCATAGAACACATGATTCGGATTGCTTCAGTCAACGTCAACGGAGTCCGCGCAGCATGGAGGAAGGGGATGCCCACCTGGATCGATGCGGCGAAACCCGACTTCATCACCCTGCAGGAGGTGCGGGCCGCCAACGATATCGCCCACGGTGTCCTCGCCGACACCGGGTACACCACGATCAGCCATGACGCGGAGGCCAAGGGCCGTGCCGGGGTGGCGGTGATGGCCCGGACCGAGGCCGAAGCCAGCCGGGAGGGCCTCGGTGATGACGGCTACTTCGATCGTGCCGGACGGTGGGTGGAGACGGACTACCGCCTCGGTGACGGTTCGCTGCTGACCCTGGTCTCCGCCTACGTCCACTCCGGCGAGGTCGACACCCCCAAGCAGGAGGACAAGTACCGGTTCCTCGACCGCATGACCGAGCGGCTGCCGCAGCTGGCGAAGAGCTCGGACCATGTGCTCATCACCGGTGACCTCAACGTCTGCCACACCGAACGGGACCTGAAGAACTGGAAGGCCAACCGGAAGAAGGCGGGATTCCTGCCCGAGGAACGGGCCTACTTCGACGGCTTCTTCGGTGAGGTCGGCTATGTCGATGTCCACCGGAGGCTCAGCGGGGACGTCGACGGGCCCTACACCTGGTGGTCGATGCGGGGCAAGGCCTTCGACAACGACACCGGATGGCGCATTGACTATCAGATGGCGACTCCGGCCCTCGCCGAGGCGGCGGTGAAGGCCACCGTGGACAAGGCCGACAGCTGGGCGGAGCGGTGGTCGGACCACGCCCCTTTGGTCATCGACTACGACCTGCCCGCCCCGACCGCCTGAGCCTGCGGTCGAAAGACGGCAGCGAAGAAGCCCGGGTGCGCACGACTGCTCGTCGTCCGCACCCGGGCTTCTCATCCACTGAGTTCGCCGATCACCAGTCCCAGCTGTCTGTGCTGGGCCTGCCGATCAACAGCGTCAGCAGCAGCGGGCCTTCGGGTTGCGGTCCTGCTCATCGGTGAGATCGCGCCAGAACGCTTTCTCTTCCATCGCCCCTTCGCGCGTTCCGTGACGCCGTTCGTAGGATTCGAGGTAGTGGAGGTAGGCGTTCTCGCCCATGATCTCCTTGAGATACCAGTGCAGCCACGCACCACCTCGGCGCAGGGCTCCCCACGGGTCACGTGCGATGCGGCCGAGCGGATGTGCGGTGCTCATTGTCTCTGCCTTCCTGCGCGGTGGTCGTCCCACTGGGTCTGCAGCTCACGCTCGGGTTTGCGGGCGATGAGCCCGGACGGGGCGAACAGCTTCGTCTCGACGAAGGGCTCTTCCGAGGTCGGAAGCGCACCCTTCTGCAGAGCCTGGATGGACTTCCAGACTGCCATGATGACGACCATGGCGACAAGGAGTGCGAAGACGATGGACAGCGTTCCCTGGACGAAGGTGTTGCGCACGACCGCGCTCATCGCTTCGACGCCCTCGGTGTTGCCCAGCGAAGTCTCTCCCGATGCCAGAGCATCCTTGTAGGCGAAGTGCTGCGCCCAGTAGCCGAGCTTGGGATCGGAGGAGAAGATCTTCTGCCACGAGGCGGCCATCGTGACCACGAGATCCCAGACGAGTGGGATGCCGGGGATCCACGCCCACTTGGCCAAGCCCATCTTGCACACGATCGCGAACACGACGGCCAACGCGATCGCGGCCAGCAGCTGATTCGAGATGCCGAACAGCGGGAACAGGGTATTGATGCCGCCGAGGGGGTCGGTGACACCCATGAGCAGGATCGATCCCCAGGCGGCGACCATGATGGCGGTTGTCAGCCAGGCGCCCGGCGTCCACGAGGGATCCCGGAATCGCTTGGACAAGTTGCCGAGCGCATCGGAGAGCATGAAACGAGCAACGCGGGTTCCGGCATCGATCGTGGTGAGGATGAACAGAGCCTCGAACATCACAGCGAAGTGGTACCAGAAGGACATCCAGGCGGGCCCGCCGAAGACGTTGTGGAGGATGTGTGCCATCCCCATGGCGAGCGTCGGCGCACCGCCGGTACGGGAGATGATGCTCTCCTCACCGACATCCTTGGCCGCCTGTTCAAGCAGTTCGGGGCTCGTCTCGACTCCGGACATGCCCAGGGAATTGTTGATGAAGTCTGCCGCTCCCTGCGCCGTTCCGCCGGTCAGCGGTTCGGCAGCGTTCATCGCGAAGTAGAGACCTTTGTCGAGACAGATCGCAGCGACGAGCGCCATGATTGCGACGAAGGACTCCATGAGCATGCCGCCGTAGCCGATGAGCCGCGCCTGGGTCTCCTTCTCGATGAGCTTCGGGGTGGTGCCGGAGGAGATGAGGGCGTGGAAGCCCGACAACGCTCCACACGCGATCGTGATGAACAGGAAGGGGAACAGAGCACCGGCGAACGCCGGACCCTCGGAGTTGAACGCGAACTCGGTCAGAGCCGGCATCTGCACGGTCGGGTTGACGATGAGGATGCCCACAGCCAGGAGCACGATGGTGCCGATCTTCATGAATGTCGACAGGTAGTCACGCGGTGCCAGCAGCACCCACACCGGCAGCACAGCGGCGAGGAAGCCGTAGATCATCAGGCACCAAGCCAGGGTCACCTTGTCGAGGTGGAAGACCTCCGACCAGAAGGGTGAGCTGTGGACCCAGCCGCCGGCGATGATCGCGATGACGAGCAGCACGATGCCGATGACCGAGACCTCGATGACCTTGCCGGGACGCAGGTAGCGCATGTAGATGCCCATGAACACGGCGATCGGGATGGTCATGGCGATGGAGAACACGCCCCAGGGGCTCTCGGCGAGGGCATTGATGATGACGACGCCGAGGACTGCGATGAGGATGACCATGATGAGGATGATGCCGATGGAGGCGATGATGCCGCCGGTGCGACCGAGCTCATCGCGGGTCATCTGTCCCAGGGAGCGGCCGTTGCGGCGCATCGAGAAGAACAGCACCATGTAGTCCTGGACGCCGCCGGCGAGGATGACGCCGAAGACGATCCACAGCGTTCCGGGCAGGTACCCCATCTGGGCGGCGAGGATCGGTCCGACCAGAGGGCCGGCACCGGAGATCGCAGCGAAGTGGTGTCCGAACAGGACCCGACGGTCGGTGGGCGCGAAGTCACGGCCGTTGTCGTTGAGCTCTGCCGGAGTGGCCCGCTTCGGGTCAGGGCGGCAGATCTTCCATTCGATGAGCTTCGCGTAGAAGCGGAAGCCGATGAGATAGCTGCCGACGGCGGCGGCGACGAACCAGCTCGCCGACAGCTCCTCGCCGCGCACGAAGGCGATCATCGACCAGCCTGCGCCGGCGATGAGGGCAATAGCCACCCAGAGCACGATCTTCGCCGGTGTCCAGCGTGGCTTCTCGACCACGGCGACCGGCGGAAGGTCATCCTCGGTCTTGACGTATTCGACCGACATGGTCCTCCTCCTTGAGAGTGATGCTTTGGCATCGTTGTGTTGATCGCACAGTCATTCCCGCGCTGGACCCCGACCGTTGAGATGATCGGAAGGTGTGAGACACCTTGGGAAGTCATGTGATCTGCAAGGTCACTATACCGTCGGACTGTGCCGTTTCGTGTCGGCGGTCACGTTGAGATTCCGGTCGTTCCGAACCGGTCCGCGTGATCCGCTCCGTCTCCGGACAAGGGGCGCCCTCGAGCGCGGGCTCGCCGTTTCGGATGAGGGACCAAGGTGCGGACCGGGACGGCGAAGGTGGCATCATGGGACTATGACGATCTCTTCACAGCCGCGCACGGTCTCGGGTATCCAAGCCACCTCCGATTCTCTTCACCTCGGAAACTACATCGGAGCCCTGCAGCAGTTCGTGACACACCAGGTGTCGCACGACGCCTTCTACTTCATCGCGAACATGCACGCGATCACCACCGAACAGGATCCGGCCGATCTGCGGGAGCGGACGCTGCGCACCGCCGCCCAATTCATAGCCGCTGGCATCGATCCGGAGAAGTCGACGATCTTCGTCCAGTCGCAGGTGCCGGCCCATCCGCAGCTGTCGTGGGTCCTCGAATGCACGACCTCGATGGGGGAGGCGAGCCGGATGACCCAGTTCAAGGACAAGTCGACGAAGCAGCAGCATGTGTCCCTGGGCCTGCTCACCTATCCGGCGCTCATGGCCGCGGATATCCTGCTCTACAACCCGCAGCTCGTCCCCGTCGGTGAGGACCAGAGGCAGCACCTCGAGCTGACCCGCAACCTCGCCGAACGCTTCAACTACCGGTTCGGCGAGACCTTCACCGTCCCCAACGCGCAGATCCTCAAGGCGACTGCGAAGATCTATGATCTGCAGAACCCGGGCGCGAAGATGTCGAAGTCCCAGCCGAGCCCGCAGGGCCGCATCGACCTCCTCGACGATGCGAAGGCGCTGACGAAGAAGATCAAATCCGCCGTGACCGACGACGGCACCACGATCGCCTTCGACCCGGAGAACAAACCCGGCGTTTCGAATCTGCTGACCATCTACTCCTCCCTGACCTCCCGTCCGGTCGACGACATCGTCGCCGAGTATGAGGGCAAGATGTACGGACACCTCAAGGTCGACCTCGCCGAGGTGGCCGTGGAGACGCTCACACCGGTGCGGGAACGTACGCTCGAGCTGCTCGAGGACCGGGCTCAGCTACAGACCATCCTCGACCGTGGGGCGGAGAAGGCGAGCACCATCGCCGAGGTGACCCTGCGCGAGGTCTACGACAAGATCGGCTTCATCTGATCGTGGCGAAGAAGAAGCCCGAGGAGGGTCCGCTCAACCTCACCCCCGACATGCTCCACACCGCTGCGCGAGTGGAGGATCGTTTCAACGGGTGGATCCAGAATCGGGCCACCGACCACAGCTACCAGCGCACGGTCATCGCCTACGACACGTACGGCGGCACCGGCTGGGTGCGCGTCCTCGGACGCCTCGTGCTCACGCCCAACGGGCAGCCGGCTGCCGACGTCCATGCCAGCATCCGCGGCTGGAAGTCCTTCGTCAGCGTCCCCCTGGCCAATGACACGGCGTGGGTGCGGGTCAACGACGAAGAGCACATGGTCACCTCGGACCGAGGCGGCATCATCGACACCGTGATCCCCGGCGATTTCGAACCGGGGGAGACGGAGATCGAACTGTGGACCGACGGTTCCCTCGTCGACTCCGCGGCCGTGCGGATCATCGGCGAAGACTCGACGTTCGGCATCATCTCCGATATCGATGACACCGTCATGGTCACCTCGCTGCCGCGTCCCTTCCTCGCCGCGTGGAACACCTTCGTGCTCAGCGAGCATGCTCGCTCGCCTGTTGCCGGCATGGCTGTCCTCTACGACCGGATCACGTTCATGCGTCCGGCCACTCCGATGATCTACCTGTCGACGGGGGCCTGGAACTCGGCGCTGACGATCAAACGCTTCCTCTCCCGCAACCTCTATCCGATGGGTCCTCTGCTGCTCACAGACTGGGGTCCGACGACGACGCGGGTGTTCCGGTCGGGCAAGGAGCACAAGCGCAATACACTCGAACGCCTGTCCCGGGAGTTCCCGTGGATGAAATGGCTGCTCATCGGCGACGACGGGCAGAAGGACGAAGAAGTGTATGGAGAGTTCGTCGAGAACCATCCGGAGAATGTCGCCGCCGTGGCCATCCGCCAGCTCACCGTCGGTGAGGCCGTATGGGCGGGCGGCCGCTCGAAGCGGCACGGTCGCGGCCAGGGCGTACCGTGGATCTATGCTCCGGACGGGGCAGGGCTGGCCTCCCGCCTGACCGAGCGCGGGATCATCTCGACGATCTGATCGACATGACTCGTTGTTGTTTTGAATCGTGTTGAGTTCTGGTCTTCGGAGGTGAGGTTCTGATAGCTGCGTTCCGGCCGCAGAATTGGCGGCAGCCTTCGAGCTAGACGGTCGTGAATCTTGAGAAGACTCTGGTGACGATCGAGAAACGCACGGCGGGCTCAACTGTTGGTTGAGCCCGCCGTGTTCTGCGTCTGTGGACTGATCGGAGCGGATTCCGGCACGCTCGGCGCGTCAGTCTGAACCCGAACCCGCAATGACGAAGCCCTCCCTGCAGGTCCGCGGCGATGGGGTCTGCAGGGAGGGTACATGGTCGGTCGGTTCAGCTCAGCTTGCTCTGCAGGTCCTGCTTCGCAGCCTCGAACTGGGCAGCGAAGGTCTCGACGAGCTCCGCGGTCGTCTGCTGGGTTCCGAGCGCCCCGATGCCCTGCCCGGAGCCCCAGATGTCGCGCCAGGCCTTGGCATCCGAATCCGGATCGGAACCGAAGTCCATCTTCGTCGGATCGGATTCGGGAAGATTGTCCGGGTCGAGGCCGGAGGCGACGATCGAGCCGCGCAGGTAGTTGCCCTTGACCCCGGTGAAGTAGTTCGAGTAGACGACGTCCTCGGCCGCTGATTCGACGATCATCTTCCGGTAGTCCTCGACGACATTGGCCTCGGGCGTGGACAGGAATGCCGATCCGATATAGGCGAAGTCCGCTCCGGCCGCCAGTGCCGCCAGGATCGAACGGCCGTGGGCGATGGCGCCCGAGAGCAGCAGAGGACCGTCGAACCAGGACCGGATCTCCTGGACCAGCGCGAAGGGAGAGAGCGCTCCGGCGTGCCCGCCGGCGCCGGCCGCAACCGCGATGACGCCGTCGACGCCCTTCTCGACGGCTTTGTGGGCGAATTTGTTGTTGATGACGTCGTGGAGGACGATGCCGCCGTAGGAATGGACGGCCTCATTGACCTCTTCCCGGGCACCCAGCGAGGTGATCACGATCGGCACCTGGTGGCGGACCACCTCGGCGAGGTCGGCCTCGAGACGATTGTTCGACCGATGGACGATGAGGTTGACCGCGAAAGGTGCGGCCGGACGGTCGGGATTGGCCGAGGTGTGGGCCGCGTTCGATTCTGTGATCTCGTCGAGCCAATCGGTGAGCATCGCTGCCGGACGGGCGTTGAGGGTGGGGAAGGCTCCGACGATGCCGGCCTGGCACTGGGCCTTGACCAGTTCGGGCCCGGAGGCGATGAACATGGGGGAGCCGATGGCAGGCAGGCGCAGCTGGGAACACAGATCGGTGAGTGAGGTCATGGTGCCTCCTTGAGTGGTTGAATGCATATCCTCACTTTAACTGAACGATTGTTAAATGCGATACAGGGCACATCTGTCCTCACTCGACGGCACAGAGATGTCCCGAAAGCGCCCGCCCCAGAAGGCCGAGGTGGTGTCGAAATCGATCGCCGAGGGCACGTGGAACCCGTCTCGCCGAGGTGGCGCACCGTGCCGTCGACGGGGCGCGGAGACGACGATGGCGCAGACCCCGGAAGAGTCTGCGCCATGACAGTCGGGCTCGTGAAGCTCAGGAATCCGTGAAGTTCGGGTCCCGCTTCTCGACGAAGGCGGCCATGCCCTCGGACTGGTCGTTCGTGGCCAGGGAGGAGTGGAAGAGCCGGCGCTCGTAGCGCAGTCCCTGCTCGAGCGTCGTCTCGAAAGCGGTGTTCACCGCTTCTTTGACCATCGCCGAGGCGATGCGGGACTTCGACGCGATCGTCTGCGCGATCTCATTGGCCGTGGTCAGCAGCTCTTCGGGCTCGACAACGCGAGCGACGAGACCGGAACGCTCGGCCTCCTCGGCGCCCATCATCCGACCGGTCAGGCACATGTCCATCGATTTGGCCTTGCCGACGGCGCGGGTCAGACGCTGGGATCCGCCCATGCCCGGCAGCACGCCGAGGTTGATCTCGGGCTGACCGAACTTCGCCTTCGTCGAGGCGATGAGGATGTCGCCCATCATCGCCAGTTCGCAGCCGCCGCCGAGGGCATAGCCGCCGACGGCGGTGATGACCGGCTTGCGCACATCGGTCAGTCGCGTCCAGCCGGCGAACCAGTCGGCCTTGTACGCGGTGGAGAAGTCGAGGCTCGACATCTCCTTGATGTCGGCTCCGGCGGCGAAGGCCTTCTCGCTGCCGGTGATGATGATCGCTTTGACGGCGTCGTCGGAGTCGAATGCGGTGGCGGCCTCGGTGATGTCCGTGAGCACCTGCAGGTTGAGTGCATTCAGCGCTTTGGGCCGGTTGATGGTGATGGTGGCGACACCGTCGGTGACATCGGTGAGGATGGTTTCGAAATCGTTCATGAGAACACCTTCTCTGCGTGATCGGTGGTGAGGATGGACTGGACCTGTGCGTCGCTGACTTCGGCCAGGGAAGCCGGGCTCCATTTCGGGTTCCGGTCCTTGTCGATGACCTGGGCGCGGATGCCCTCCTTGAGGTCGGGCAGCTCGGTCAGGGTCACGGCCACCCGGTAGTCCTGCTCCAGGACCTCTGCCAGCGTCATCGTCTCCGCATTGCGGACGGCGGCCAAGGTCACCTTCACCGAGGTGGGGGCCTTGGTTGCGATGAGCTCTGCGGCGGCCTGTGCGTCGGGGTTCTCGTGTGCGGCGAGAGCCGCGACGATGGCTTCGGCCTCATCGCCGGCGTAGCATTCGTTGATCCAGTCGGCTGCCTCGGCGAGTTCATCGGCCGGCGCTTCAGCGGTGTACTTGCCGATGACGGTGTCGAGGTCGCCCCCTGCGGTGAGATCGGCGATGAGGTCGGGGATCTGCGCGTCGGGAACGTAGTGGTCGGCCAGTCCCAGGGCGATCGCCGAACCGGCGCCGACGGGCTGTCCGGTCAGCGCTAGATGGGTGCCGAGCTCTCCCGGAGCGTTGGCGAGAAGATGCGTGCCGCCGACATCGGGGAAGAGTCCGATTCCGGTTTCGGGCATGCCGACCTTCGTCGAATCGGTGACGATGCGGTGCGAACCGTGACCGGAGATGCCGACCCCGCCGCCCATCGTGATGCCGTTCATGATCACGACATAGGGTTTGGGGAATTCGGAGATCGCGAAGTTCATCTTGTATTCGCGGTTCCAGAACTTCGCGTTCTCGTCGCTGCCGGCCACGATGTCGTTGTATACGGCCTTGATGTCTCCGCCGGCGCACAGTCCGCGTTCGCCGCGTCCGGTGACGAGGACGAGGGAGACCGTGTCGTCATCGCGCCAGGCTTGGAGCGCGTCATCGATGCGTGTGACCATGTCCTGGCTGAGCGCATTGATCAGCTTCGGTCGGTTGAGTTCGATGCGGCCCACCCCATTGGACACCGAGGTGATGACGGAATCGTCCGCCTGCTCTGTCGAAGGTTCTGTCATATCAGCCCACTCCTGTGCTCTTGCGCGAGATGATCACGCGCATGATTTCGTTGGTGCCTTCCAGAATCTGGTGGACGCGCAGGTCACGCACCAGCTTCTCAATTCCATACTCTGTCAGATAGCCGTAGCCGCCGTGCAACTGCAGTGCCCTGTTCGCGACTTCGAAGCCGGTGTCGGTGGCTTTGAGTTTCGCCATGGCGGACAGGAGGGAGGTGTTGGCATCGCCTGCATCGTAGGCGTTGGCCGCGCGCCACAGGAGGGAGCGTGCCCCTTCCAGATCGGCCTGCATCTGAGCGACTTCGAAGCGCAGCGCCTGGAATCCCGAGAGCTCGGTGCCGAAAGCCTGACGCTCACCCATGTAGGCGATGGCCTTCTCGAGTGCGGCCTGTCCGCCGCCGAGCGAGCAGGCACCGATATTCAGGCGTCCGCCGTCGAGGCCGGACATAGCGATCTTGAAGCCCTGACCCGGTTCGCCGAGCATGTTCTCCTTGGGCACTCGGACGTTTTCCATGATCACCTGACGAGTCGGCTGCGCGCGCCAGCCCATCTTCTGCTCGTTGGGGCCGAAGCTCAGTCCCTCCATGTCCTTCTCGAGGATGAAGGCGGAGATTCCACGAGCCCCTTCCTGACCGCTGCGGGCCATGACGAGGTAGGTTTCGGAGGTGCCGGCGCCGGAGATGAACTGCTTGGCACCGTTGAGGACGTAGTGGTCGCCGTCTTCGCGGGCGGAGGTGCGCAGGGCCGCGGCATCGGAGCCGGCGTTGGGTTCGGTCAGGCAGTAGCTGCCGAGGTGCTCCATGGAGACGAGGGGAGCGAGGTACTTGGCCTTCTGCTCGTCGTTGCCGAACTGGTCGATCATCCACGCGACCATGTTGTGGATGGAGATGTAGGCGGCCACGGACGGGCACCCGGTCGACATCGCTTCGAAGATCAGCGCCGCGTCCATCCGTCCCATTCCGGTTCCGCCGGCTTCTTCGCTGACGTAGATTCCGCCCATCCCGAGGTCAGCAGACTTCTTGATGACGTCGACGGGGAAGAAGTGATCGGCGTCCCATTCGAGGGCGTGCGGAGCGATCTCGGTATCGGCGAACTCGCGGACCATCCCGGAGACGGTCTGCTGTTCGTCGGTGAGACCGAAGGGGAGTGCAGCGGCTGTACTGTGGGACATGATTCCTCCAGTGGTCGGACAGGTTTGTGGTGATGGGCACCACGATACGTCCAAATTACTTGGACATCCAACTAATTTCGCCGAGGTGACCCTGGACAGGGTCGGGCAGAAGAGGTGACCGGCCGTGGCCGGGTGCAGGTCGGACCGGGACAGGTCGAGTCCGGATCCGAGGTCAGCTTCGGTTCTCGAGTCCTGAACGCAGGCTCTTCAGATGAGGCAGGAGCGAGTCGAGGTCGCTCCCGGCGAAGTCGGGGGAGGCGAAGACTTCGACGTTGAGGGCCGCGGTTGCCTGGGCGGCGAGCTCCCGGCCCGCCTCGGTGAGGTCGACCAGTGTCGTGCGGCGGTCATCGGGATGGCTGCGTCTGGCCACGAGGCCGGCTTTCTCGAGACGGTCGACCGAGTTCGTCGTCGACGTCGCATGCACCTGCATGCGCGCCGAGATCTTCGACATCGGCAGTGTTCCGGCTCGAGTGAAGGACAGGAGAGCGAGGACTTCGTAGCGGGAGAAGGTGAGTGCGAAGGGTTTGAGCGCGGCGTCGACCCGGGCGAGGAACAGCTGGTGGATCCTCATCACCGAGATCACCGTCGTCATGCCGTCGGCGGCATCGTGCCACCCGTGGGCCAGCCATTGCCGACGGGACTCTTCGATCGGGTCGAGTCTGCTGCCTGTATTCTCTTCTGCCGCCATTGTCGACAGTGTAGTGAAGTGAGAAGATGGGCGCATGTGCGGTCGACTCAATATGTCCCTCGATCCGGCTGATCTCGCCGACGAGCTGCGGTTGGACGTTGTGTCCTATGACTTCACCCCGCGCTACAACGTACCCCCGGGGGCCTTCGTGCCGATCGTCGTCGAACGCCTCGATGAGGAGGGGCAGCTGCACCGCCGTCTCGAAACGGCTTCATGGGGCTTGGTTCCCGGCTGGGCCAAGGACGTGAAGATCGGCTTCAAGGCCTTCAATGCTCGTTCGGAGACCGTGCTCGACAAGCCGATGTTCCGCCAGGCGATCAGGCGCCGTCGCTGTGCGCTGCCGATCCCGGGCTATTACGAGTGGGAGACCACCGAGGACGGCAAACAGCCGTGGATGATGAGCGCCGCCGGCGAGGATCCTCTGTTCATGGCGGGACTCTTCGAGTTCTGGAAGCAGCCTGACCAGACGTGGTTGGTCTCGACGACGATCCTCACGATGGAGTCGGCCGGACATCTCAGTGATGTCCACCACCGGATGCCGGTCTTCCTCGGCCGCGATCAGATCGATGACTGGATCGATCCCGGCGTTCTCAGCAGCGCGGTCCCGAACCTGCTGAGCGCAACTCTTGATCAGGTGGACCCGGCGAGCGTGACCCGGCACAAGGTCGGCAAGGCCGTCGGCAATGTCCGCAATGACTCCCCGGAACTCGTTCAGCCGGTCGCCTGAGGCCGTAGCCGCCGACGATCCGAGTCGGTGAGCGCTCGGCGTCTGAGCGCGGAGGATTCGGCTCGGACTCGGCGCCGGCGACACCGGTCTGGAGGCGCTGAGCGAGGCCGTTTTGCACACGGTCGAAGATGTGTGTAATGTTGATCCAGCTGCCGGGCCGCAAGGAACAGCAGCAGTCGCTCTCACCGGGAGTGATTCGGGTGAAACGAAGATGAACTTCGAGTTGCACGGATCCGAACAACCAGGTAGAGTAGACATCCGCTGGCACAGCGAATCGCAAGATGAAAAGTGCAAACAGAAACTGATGCCCCCAGTGAACACGCCCTTTTTGTTGGGTTGTGGTGATGGGTGAGTGTTTGTGGTTTGAGAATCCAATAGCGTGTTTGTTTGAACAAGTTGTGATGCCAGAAACATTATTTTTCTGGTGAGACAATCACACGGTCGAACAGTCTGGTTCGCCTCCTTGAGGTGGGTGGTTCTTTGTTGAATCGTTCACTGTGGTGGCGGTTGGGGTGTTTGATCGTATTTTTTGAAGCCGGCTGGTCACCCCGTGACTGGTTTGGCTGTCTTGCTGGGATTCATACTGCAACATAATTTTTTTATGGAGAGTTTGATCCTGGCTCAGGACGAACGCTGGCTGCGTGCTTAACACATGCAAGTCGAACGCTGAAGCCGGGTGCTTGCACCTGGTGGATGAGTGGCGAACGGGTGAGTAACACGTGAGTAACCTGCCCCTGATTTCGGGATAAGCCTGGGAAACTGGGTCTAATACCGGATATGACCGTTCCACGCATGTGGGATGGTGGAAAGTTTTTCGATCGGGGATGGGCTCGCGGCCTATCAGCTTGTTGGTGGGGTAATGGCCTACCAAGGCGACGACGGGTAGCCGGCCTGAGAGGGCGACCGGCCACACTGGGACTGAGACACGGCCCAGACTCCTACGGGAGGCAGCAGTGGGGAATATTGCACAATGGGGGAAACCCTGATGCAGCGACGCAGCGTGCGGGATGACGGCCTTCGGGTTGTAAACCGCTTTCAGCAGGGAAGAAGCGAAAGTGACGGTACCTGCAGAAGAAGTACCGGCTAACTACGTGCCAGCAGCCGCGGTAATACGTAGGGTACGAGCGTTGTCCGGAATTATTGGGCGTAAAGAGCTCGTAGGTGGTTGGTCACGTCTGCTGTGGAAACGCAACGCTTAACGTTGCGCGGGCAGTGGGTACGGGCTGACTAGAGTGCAGTAGGGGAGTCTGGAATTCCTGGTGTAGCGGTGAAATGCGCAGATATCAGGAGGAACACCGGTGGCGAAGGCGGGACTCTGGGCTGTAACTGACACTGAGGAGCGAAAGCATGGGGAGCGAACAGGATTAGATACCCTGGTAGTCCATGCCGTAAACGTTGGGCACTAGGTGTGGGGGACATTCCACGTTCTCCGCGCCGTAGCTAACGCATTAAGTGCCCCGCCTGGGGAGTACGGTCGCAAGGCTAAAACTCAAAGGAATTGACGGGGGCCCGCACAAGCGGCGGAGCATGCGGATTAATTCGATGCAACGCGAAGAACCTTACCAAGGCTTGACATACACTGGACCGTTCTGGAAACAGTTCTTCTCTTTGGAGCTGGTGTACAGGTGGTGCATGGTTGTCGTCAGCTCGTGTCGTGAGATGTTGGGTTAAGTCCCGCAACGAGCGCAACCCTCGTTCTATGTTGCCAGCACGTGATGGTGGGAACTCATAGGAGACTGCCGGGGTCAACTCGGAGGAAGGTGGGGATGACGTCAAATCATCATGCCCTTTATGTCTTGGGCTTCACGCATGCTACAATGGCTGGTACAGAGAGAGGCGAGCCCGTGAGGGTGAGCGAATCCCTTAAAGCCAGTCTCAGTTCGGATCGTAGTCTGCAATTCGACTACGTGAAGTCGGAGTCGCTAGTAATCGCAGATCAGCAACGCTGCGGTGAATACGTTCCCGGGCCTTGTACACACCGCCCGTCAAGTCACGAAAGTCGGTAACACCCGAAGCCGGTGGCCCAACCCTTTTGGGAGGGGGCCGTCTAAGGTGGGACTGGCAATTGGGACTAAGTCGTAACAAGGTAGCCGTACCGGAAGGTGCGGCTGGATCACCTCCTTTCTAAGGAGCACACATTCAGATCCCCACCGTCAGGAACCGTTCGTGTTCCTGGGTGGGTTGCTCATGGGTGGAACATCACAACTTTCGCTCGTCCACTCAGCGTTGTCGGGGTGAGTGCCTCGTCGATGTATGGGTATGAGGATGGGCTAGAACAGGCACGTTATTGGGTCCTGGAATCACAAACCCCGACAGTGGTTGGGTGTGGTTTCAACCAGCAGGACCGACCCGCTTCACGGGCAGCCACGGCAGTGGTCTGGTTTGTGGGTGGTGTTTGGTAGTGGTTTGAGAATCGTATAGTGGACGCGAGCATCAATGCTGCAGCCCTTGTGGGGTTGTGGTGTTATGTAATGTGATTTTTCTTGTCATCATCTTGTGTGATTGAAAGACAATATTTCGCGTACACGCCGCCAACCCTTTTGGGGGTGTGGTGAGTGTGTAAGAGCGCATGGTGGATGCCTTGGCATCAGGAGCCGATGAAGGACGTGGAAATCTGCGATAAGCCTCGGGGAGCCGATAAACGGGCGTTGATCCGAGGATGTCCGAATGGGGAAACCCCGCTGCCTGTGAGGGTAGTGACCCGTGCCTGAATATATAGGGTACGTGGGGGGAACGCGGGGAAGTGAAACATCTCAGTACCCGCAGGAAGAGAAAATAACAATGATTCCGGGAGTAGTGGCGAGCGAAACTGGATGAGCCTAAACCGTGTGCGTGTCAAGCGTGCTGGTGTTGCGTGCACGGTGTTGTGGGGTATGTACGGTCTGGTCCAGCATGGCCAGTCTGTGTTGGTGTTGGTGTAGTCGAACCTGGTGGGAAACAGGACCGGAGTGGGTGAGAGTCCCGTAGACGAAACAGTGACGCCGGCGTAGTGTGCGTGTGCCCGAGTAGCACGGAACTCGTGGAATTTCGTGTGAATCTGCCAGGACCACCTGGTAAGGCTAAATACTTCCTGATGACCGATAGCGGATAAGTACCGTGAGGGAATGGTGAAAAGTACCCCGGGAGGGGAGTGAAAGAGTACCTGAAACCATGTGCTTACAATCCGTCAGAGCAGTATCTAGATGACTGTGATGGCGTGCCTTTTGAAGAATGAGCCTGCGAGTTAGCGGTGCGTGGCGAGGTTAACCCGTGTGGGGTAGCCGTAGCGAAAGCGAGTCCGAACAGGGCGTTGTCAGTCGCGTGTCCTAGACCCGAAGCGGAGTGATCTAGCCATGGGCAGGGTGAAGCGTGTGTAAGAGCGCGTGGAGGCCCGCACCCACTTCAGTTGAAAATGGAGGGGATGACCTGTGGTTAGGGGTGAAAGGCCAATCAAACTCTGTGATAGCTGGTTCTCCCCGAAATGCATTTAGGTGCAGCGTTGCGTGGTTCTTGCTGGAGGTAGAGCTACTGGATGGCTGATGGGCCCCACCGGGTTACTGACGTCAACTAAACTCCGAATGCCAGTCAAGGTTCAGCGTGGCAGTGAGACAGTGGGGGATAAGCTTCATTGTCGAGAGGGAAACAGCCCAGACCATCAACTAAGGCCCCTAAGCGTGTGCTCAGTGGGAAAGGATGTTCAGTTGCGAAGACAACCAGGAGGTTGGCTTAGAAGCAGCCACCCTTGAAAGAGTGCGTAATAGCTCACTGGTCAAGTGATTGAGCGCCGATAATGTAGCGGGGCTAAGTACACCGCCGAAGTTGTGGCAGCACCACGTGTATCCGTAATGGTGTGGTGTTGGGTAGGGGAGCGTCGAGTCGCTGGTGAAGCTGCCGTGTGAACGAGTGGTGGAAGCGGTTCGAGTGAGAATGCAGGCATGAGTAGCGAAAGACGGGTGAGAAACCCGTCCACCGGATGACCAAGGGTTCCAGGGCTAGGCTAATCCGCCCTGGGTAAGTCGGGACCTAAGGCGAGGCCGACAGGCGTAGTCGATGGACAACCAGTTGATATTCTGGTACCGACACACAACCGACAGTACCAAAACACATGAAACTAACCATGTCCCTCGCCCTCTCGTACTTCGGTAGGAGGGTTTGGCGAGGTATGTGGGACCTGAGTGTGGAGTCGGTAAGCGTGTGGTGTGACGCAGAAAGGTAGCCAGGCCGTGCGATGGTAGTCACGGTCTAAGGTTGTAGCACGCGGGGGTAGGTAAATCCGTCCCCGCTTTGTGTGTGAGAGCTGATGGGCGCCCCACTGTGGTGGGGTGATCTGGTGATCCTCTGCTGCCGAGAAAAGCATCGACGTGAGGGTGTGTGTTGCCCGTACCCTATAACCGACACAGGTGGTCGAGTAGAGAATACTAAGGTGATCGAGAGAATCGTGGTTAAGGAACTCGGCAAAATGCCCCCGTAACTTCGGGAGAAGGGGGACCATCCTGGTGAACCGCACTTGCTGCGGGATGTGCTGGTGGTGGTCGCAGAGGCCAGAGAGAAGCGACTGTTTATTAAAAACACAGGTCCGTGCGAAGATGTAAGTCGATGTATACGGACTGACGCCTGCCCGGTGCTGGAAGGTTAAGAGGACTCGTTAACAGGTTACTGTGAAGCGGAGAATTTAAGCCCCAGTAAACGGCGGTGGTAACTATAACCATCCTAAGGTAGCGAAATTCCTTGTCGGGTAAGTTCCGACCTGCACGAATGGCGTAACGACTTCTCTGCTGTCTCAACCACGAACTCGGCGAAATTGCATTACGAGTAAAGATGCTCGTTACGCGCAGCAGGACGGAAAGACCCCGAGACCTTCACTATAGTTTGGTATTGGTGTTCGGTGTGGTTTGTGTAGGATAGGTGGGAGACTATGAGGCTTGGTCGCTAGATCAGGTGGAGTCGATCGGTGAAATACCACTCTGACCATAGTGGATTCCTTAACTTCGGACCCTGATCGGGTTCAGGGACAGTGCCTGATGGGTAGTTTAACTGGGGCGGTTGCCTCCTAAAGAGTAACGGAGGCGCCCAAAGGTTCCCTCAGCCTGGTTGGCAATCAGGTGTCGAGTGTAAGTGCACAAGGGAGCTTGACTGTGAGACGGACGTGTCGAGCAGGAGCGAAAGCTGGGACTAGTGACCCGGCCATGGCTTGTGGAAGCGTGGTCGCTCAACGGATAAAAGGTACCTCGGGGATAACAGGCTGATCTTGCCCAAGAGTCCATATCGACGGCATGGTTTGGCACCTCGATGTCGGCTCGTCGCATCCTGGGGCTGGAGTCGGTCCCAAGGGTTGGGCTGTTCGCCCATTAAAGCGGTACGCGAGCTGGGTTTAGAACGTCGTGAGACAGTTCGGTCCCTATCCGCTGCGTGCGTAGGAAATTTGTGGAGGTCTGTCCTTAGTACGAGAGGACCGGGACGGACGAACCTCTGGTGTGCCAGTTGTTCCGCCAGGAGCATGGCTGGTTGGCTACGTTCGGGATGGATAACCGCTGAAAGCATCTAAGCGGGAAGCCTGCTCCGAGATGAGATTTCCATCCATACATTTTGTGTGGGAGAGGTGTCCTATAGATGATGGGGTTGATAGGCCGGGTATGGAAGCACTGTGAGGTGTGGAGTTGACTGGTACTAATACACCGATCACTCATTAACTCTTTTGTTGGGGTTGGTGTGTGCGTGAGAGTCTTTTTGGGTTGCACGTGGTGTTGGCTTGAGAAGTCACCCCTTTTTTTGTGGGGTGCATGTTATGTGACTGTTGTTGGTGTTCGCGTTCGCTGTGCGGTTCTTGGACCATTACCGCCTGACCTGTTTGTGGGTTGGGTGTGGTGGTTTGTTGGTTTTGCGGTGGTGATAGTGGTGGGGAAACGCCCGGTTAACCGTTCCGATCCCGGTAGCTAAGCCCATGCGCGCTGATGGTACTGCAACTTGGTGGTTGTGGGAGAGTAAGTGACTGCCGCAATATTTTTTGGTGGGGGTGGCCTCGTCTGATTCCTGTTTGTGTGGGGGTTGGGCGGGGCCTTCCTCGTATTCATGGTGCGTTGTTGCTGCTGACCACAACCGTGTTTCTTGGTGGTTTGTGGGCAGTGTGGCGTGGTGGTGTTTAGTCGATTCCGAGGAACCGACGGACCGCCGTCCTTTTGTATTTGTCTTTCGTAATTGAACTCCTAAGGGCATCGAGATGGCGTTCGATCGGATCAGAGGAATCGTCCTTTCGGCGCATTCTCACACTGATATGAGGCCGTCGAGTTCTATATCTCAATCGACGTTGCCAGACAGTCGTGTCCATAATCCGGGCGGTCGGAGTCATGTTATGAGTGTCACGGTATGTTTGGGCGTATGAGCCTACATCCATCACTGCAGCCAATCTTGGACACGGTACTCCAACGTAATCCTGGAGAGTCGGAGTTCCACCAAGCGGTACAGGAAGTCCTCTATTCCCTGGGCCCCGTCGTGGATAAGCATCCCGAGTACCTGGAGCTTTCCGCACTCGAACGTCTGTGCGAACCCGAACGTCAGATCATCTTCCGGGTTCCATGGATCGACGACGCCGGCGATGTTCAGATCAACCGTGCCTTCCGCGTGCAGTTCAACTCGGCTCTCGGACCCTACAAGGGCGGTCTGCGATTCCACCCCTCGGTCAACCTCGGTATCGTCAAGTTCCTCGGTTTCGAACAGATCTTCAAAAACGCGATCACCGGGCTGCCCATCGGCGGCGGCAAGGGCGGAGCAGACTTCGACCCCAAGGGCCGCAGCGACCAGGAAGTGATGCGCTTCTGCCAGTCGCTGATGACCGAGCTCTCACGCCACATCGGCGAATACCGCGATGTTCCCGCCGGTGACATCGGCGTCGGCGGCCGTGAGATCGGCTATCTGTTCGGACAGTACAAGCGTATGACGAACTCCTACGAAGCCGGTGTCCTCACCGGTAAGGGTCTGTCCTACGGAGGGTCCATGGTCCGCACGGAAGCCACCGGCTTCGGTGTCGTCTACTTCCTCAAGGACATGCTCGCCGCGGCGAAGAAGAACATCGACGGACGTACGGTTTCGATTTCCGGGTCGGGCAACGTCGCTGTGTTCGCCGCTGAGAAGGTCACCGCATTCGGCGGCACCGTCATCACGATGTCCGACTCATCCGGCTTCATCCACGACCCGGACGGAATCGACACCGAACTCGTCAAGCGCATCAAGTTCGAAGAGCGCGGTCGGATCTCCGACTACGTTGTGGAGCACGGCGGACGTTCCTCTTACCATGAAGGTGGAAACGTCTGGGATGTTGAGGTCGATGTGGCACTGCCCTGTGCGACGCAGAACGAGCTCGACGCGGATTCGGCCTCGACCTTGGTCAAGAACGGTCTCATCGCCCTCGCCGAGGGGGCGAACATGCCGTGCACCCCGGAGGCCGTGAAGATCTTCTCCGAAGCCGGAGTGCTCTTCGCTCCCGGCAAGGCCGCCAACGCCGGAGGCGTGGGAACCAGCGCCCTCGAGATGCAGCAGAACGCCAGCCGCGACTCGTGGGACTTCGACTTCACCGAGGCGCGGCTCGCCGAGATCATGGGCGATGTCCATGACAGCTGCGCGGCCGCGGCCGATGAGTTCGGTCAGCCCGGAGACTACGTCTCCGGCGCCAACATCGCCGGTTTCATCCGCGTCTCCGAAGCCATGCTCGCCCAAGGGGTCGTCTGACCTCCTCCCCTGCCGACCGCTCAGCCCACGGCTGAGCGGCAGCAACCGGGCAGCCACGGCCGAGCCGATGGCAGCTGGGGGACAGGCGACAGCCTGAGGCGCGCCATCGGGTGCCACAACTGGACGGCCCTGCCCACCGCCGACTTCCTTCGCTGCGAAGAGTGTCGGCCGTGGGCAGGGCCTCGTTCGTGTGCTGGGCGCAGCCGAGTCTCAGCGCTGTCCGATGGTGCCGTATCCCTTGCGCCAGCGCAGCAGAGGACGATTCGTTCCGGCATTCGTCCCCGCGCCCAAAGCAACAACCCGACCGACGACGATATTGTGCGTGGCGACGTCGAGCACCTCGGTGAGTTCGAGCTCGAACCATGCGAGAGCCTCGGTGAGCACCGGCTGACCCGCCTGTGGGGCGGGGAAGGTGTCCACCCCCTTGAGGGACCCGTAGAGCGGTTGGCCCGACGCTCCGAGGCGTTCGGAGATATCCCGCTGATCCGAATTCAGCAGCGAGATCGCGAAATGCGAACTCGTCTCCAAGGTCTCCATCATCCTTGAACCGGAATAGATGCTCACCGCCATGGTCGGCGGATCGTAGGACACGTCGAGAAACGAATCGACGGTGATGGCGTGAAGAGCGCTGCCACGGGTGGCAGACACGATGGCGACTGCCGCGGCGATGTCATCGCTGAGCTCGCGGTAGCGTTCTGTGAGGGATTCGTCGTAGGCCTGGTCCATGACTCTCATTCTAGGGAACTACAATGGAGCCATGACCATTCCAGCTTCAGGCGGTTCAGCAACGATCGAGCGCGAGCAGACCGAGCAGCTTGCCGAGCCCGGAGATCACGAGCGCTTCAGCCACTACGCGCCCAAGGACAAGATCATGGAGTCCATGGTGACTGGGACTCCGCTGATCGCCTTGTGCGGAAAGGTGTGGGTTCCCACTCGCGATCCCGAGCGGTTCCCGATCTGCCCCAAGTGCAAAGAGATCTACGAAACGATGTCCGAAGGACCGCAGGAGTAGATGTCCGCGGAACAGCTCCCTGGAGCTCCAGGGACCTCCGCGGCAGAACAGCTTCCACCGGCTTTCCCCGAACGTGCGGCATGGGGAACAGCCGGAAAGTTGCGTGCCTGGCAGGCGGAGGCTCTCGAGCTCTACTTCAAGACCGAACCCAAGGACTTCCTCGCTGTCGCGACCCCCGGGGCCGGTAAGACGACCTTCGCTCTGCGTTTGGCCGCCGAACTCCTGGCCCGACGGGTCGTCAACCGCGTGACCGTGGTCGCACCCACCGAGCACCTCAAGGTGCAGTGGGCCGATTCCGCAGCCCGTGTGGGGATCAAGCTCGACCCCCACTTCAAGAACTCTCAGGGCAAGCACGCACCCGGCTACCACGGTGTCGCACTGACCTATGCGCAGGTCGCCGCGAAACCGGTCCTCCATCACAACCGCACAGCGGCCGGCCGCACCCTCGTCATCCTCGACGAGGTCCACCACGGCGGAGACGCGCTGTCGTGGGGTGATGCCGTGCGCGAGGCGTTCGGTCCTGCCGTGCGCAGGCTGTCTCTGACCGGAACCCCTTTCCGTTCGGACACCTCACCGATTCCGTTCGTCACGTACGCGCCCGACGAGAACGGCATCCGCACCTCGGTGGCGGACTACTCCTACGGCTACGGCCGGGCACTGAAGGACTCGGTCGTCCGTCCCGTACTGTTCCTCGCCTACGCCGGCGCCATGACCTGGCGGACCAAGGCCGGCGACGAGATGTCGCACGTCCTCGGTGAGGAGACGACCAAGGACATCAACTCCCAGGCCTGGCGCACCGCGTTGGACCCGAAGGGCGACTGGATCCCGGCCGTGCTCAAGGCGGCCGACATCCGGCTGACCGAGGTCCGCCGCACCGTCCACGACGCCGGCGGACTCGTCATCGCCACCGATCAGGACGCAGCCCGCGCCTACGCCAAACGCCTCCATGAGATCACGGGAGAGAAACCGACCGTGGTCCTCTCCGACGAAGTCGGAGCCTCAGAACGGATCGAACAGTTCCAGAACTCCACCGACCGGTGGATGGTCGCCGTGCGCATGGTCTCCGAGGGTGTCGACGTTCCACGTCTGTGCGTCGGCGTCTATGCGACCTCCTCGTCGACTCCGCTGTTCTTCGCCCAGGCGATCGGCCGTTTCGTCCGCGCCCGCAAACGTGGCGAGACCGCCTCGGTGTTCTTACCGTCCGTGCCGGTGCTGCTGGCCCTGGCGAACTCGATGGAAGCCGAACGCGATCACGCTCTCGACCGGCCGAAGACCGAGGACGAGAATGATGTCGTCGTCTTCGACGACCAGGCCATGGAGCAGGCGAACCGGAATGAGGGCGCCTCCTCCGACCAGCTCGGCTCGTTCGAAGCCCTCGGCGCGGAAGCCCTGTTCGACCGAGTGCTCTTCGACGGCGGCGAATTCGGCACCGGCGGTGCCATCGGCTCCGAAGACGAACTCGATTTCATCGGGATCCCCGGCCTGCTCGAACCCGACCAGGTCCACGAACTGCTGCGAACCCAACAGGCACGTCAGGCCAAACGCAAGACGGCCACGGGCCCTCCGGCACCGGAAGTCGAGACCAGCGAACTCGAACACCGAGCGATGAAGGAAGAGCGCAACCAGCTGCAGAGCCTCGTGGGCGCCTGGTCCAGGCGCACCGGCACACCGCACCAGAACGTGCACGTCGAACTGCGCAAAGCGTGCGGGGGACCGGCGGTCGCTCAGGCCACGCGTGAGCAGATCCAAGCCCGGATCAAGAAGCTCCAGGGCTGGTTCATCGGCAAGAAGTGACGCCGCCGGGCCGGACCCCGAAGCCGACGGAGGAGGGCGGTGCGGCCGCCGAGGCGGTCCGGCCGCAGGAGATCAGGCGGAATAGAAGACTGTGGGAATGGCGGGCTCGCCGTCCTGCAGTCGACGCGCCGAACGCGGCAGCTCCGCCAAAGACTCATCGTGGCGGGCACAGGCCTTCTTCACACCCGCGGCTCCGGTGAAGGACTCATCGACCTCACCGTCGCGTACGAGATCGACGCTGAGACGACGACCCTCACCGAGATCATCGGGCAGGGCCGGAATGCCGACGGCTTCCTCGACCGCAATCGCGCCGTCGATGAGGCGCAGCGCCTCCTTGTGCCCGCCGCGAGAGGGCTTGCCCGATGAGTGCTTCGCCACCGAGGTCCACTCACCGGCTTCATCGGCGCGGGCGACGAGCTTGTACACCAGTCCCGCTGCCGGAGCGCCGGAACCGGTGACGACGCGGGTGCCGACACCATAGGAGTCGACCGGGGACGCGGCCAGCGCGGCGATCGCATACTCGTCAAGATCGCTGGTGACGGTGATCGTCGTGTCATGAGCGCCGAGGCGGTCAAGACCCTCGCGCACCTCGCCGGCCTGCTCGATGAGGTCACCCGAGTCGATCCGCACCCCGCCGAGCCCGGTACCGGCGAGTTCGACCGCGGTCGCCAGGGCCTCTTCGACGTCGTAGGTGTCGAGCAGCAGAGTCGTATCGGTGCCCAAAGACTTCAGCTGCGCGGCGAAGGCCTCACGTTCGGAATCGTGGAGCAGAGTGAAGGAATGGGCCGAGGTGCCGATTGTCCGCAGACCATAGGTCAGTCCAGCGGCGAGATTCGACGTCGATGCGAATCCGCCGATCACCGCGGCCCGCGCCGCCGCCACAGCGGCGTGTTCGTTCGTGCGTCGTCCGCCCATCTCAGCGCAGGGGCGGTCGCCAGCCGCCTGCGCCATCCGAGACGCCGCCGACGCGACCGCACAGTCGTAGTTCATCGCGGAGAGGATGAGCGTCTCGAGGATGACCCCCTCGGCGAAGGTCGATTCGATCGTCAGCAGAGGGGAGCCGGGGAAGTAGATCTCGCCTTCGGCATAGCCGCGGATATTGCCGGTGAACCGGTAGTTCGCCAACCAGTCGATCGTGCGGGCGTCGACGATGTCCTCGCGGCTGAGGAAAGACAGCTCCGCATCATCGAAGCGGAAGTCGCGGATCATCTCGAGGATCCGACCGGTGCCGGCGACGACACCGTAGCGGCGGCCAGCGGGAAGGCTGCGGCCGAACACCTCGAAGAGACTCTTGCGATGGGCGGCGCCGGATTCCAAGGCAGCCTGCACCATCGTCAATTCGTACTGATCCGTGAAGAACGCCGTCGAATCGGTCCGTGTGAGATCACTCATAGGCGCGATCTTACGTCACGACAGCGTCAGTGTTCTGCCGTAAGCTGGAAACGTGAGCAACCCAACGACACCAGTTCTCGAGCCGGAGGTCGACGTTCGACCGGCCGAGGACCTGGCTAAGCCCTGGCGAACCGTGGTCTTCAACGACCCGGTCAATCTCATGAGCTATGTCAGCTACGTGTTCCAGACCTACTTCGGATATTCCGAGGACAAAGCCGACGCACTCATGCTCGAAGTCCACGAGAACGGGCGCTCCGTCGTCGCCACCGGAGGCCGCGAAGCCATGGAGAGAGACACCCAAGCGATGCACGAATACGGTCTGTGGGCCGCGTGCCAACCCGATTCAGGATCCGACTGACCTATGGCAGCCATCGACGCACGGGGGGATGATGTCGTCCTCCGCCTCGAAGACAACGAGCGCTCGCTCATGCTCACGGTCTTCACCGACCTCGCCGCCCTGCTCTCCGAAGACGATGGGTCCGAGGACGGCTCCCGACCGGATTCGGAGAACTGGGATGCCCGCCTCGGGCTCGTCGGCCGTCCCCGCCCCGAGGATCCGGCGCTGCTGCGGCTGCTGCCGGATGTCGACCCGGAAGACGAAGAGCGGTCGACGGAATTCCGGCGGCTGACCGAATTCGACCTCAAACAGGCCAAGGCACACAATGTGCGCATCGTGCTGCTGGGCCTGAGCAAGGGCAACGACATCACCCTGACCCACGACGAGACCCTGGCGTGGATGAAGGGCCTGAACGATCTGCGGCTCGTGCTCGCCGTCCGGCTCGGCATCGACACCGAGGACGCGCAGGATGAGAAGTACGCGCGCCGTGAGGAGCTCTCCGAGTCCGAAGACCTCACGCTGACCCTGTACGACTTCCTGACCTGGATTCAGGACCGACTGACAACGACCTTGCTGACCCGGAAGCAGGGGGATGACGAGACATGAGACTCACCGCCATCGGCACCGCCGGCTCTTTTCCCGGACGCGGTGCTCTCGCCAGCTGCTACCTCATCGAAACGGAAGAGGACACGCCGACTCGCATCATCCTCGACCTCGGGTCCGGGGCGCTGAGCCCCCTGCAGCAGACCGTAGACACCGACCGGCTCTCCGGCATCGTCCTCAGCCACCTGCACCCGGACCACTGCATGGACATGACCGGGCTCTACGTCAAACACTGCTTCGATCCGAAGTTCTTCAACGGCGACATCTCCGACACCGGCACGATCCGCACCCGCACCCCCGTCTTCGCCCCCGCCGGCGCGAAGGAGCGACTGATGAGGGCGTATTACACGGATCCCGGAAAGTCCCCGGTCGCCAACGGGGGAGACGACTCGGACTTCGACCATGCCTTCGAATTCTCCGACCTCGACCACGGCACTCGGAATCAGATCGGGTCGCTGACCGTCGAGTCCTTCCTCGTCGACCACCCGGTCGAGGCCTACGCGCTGCGCATCACCGACGCGAAAGGCAGCGTCATCACCTACTCCGGTGACAGCGACGAATGCGACAACCTCGTCGCCGCGGCGAAGGATGCCGACCTCTTCCTCTGCGAAGCGGCTTTCCAGGAAGACCGCGACACCGCTCGCGGGATCCACCTCACCGGCAAACGCGCCGGACGCGTGGCACAGAACGCCGAGGTGTCCGCGCTCGTGCTCACCCACATTCCGATCTGGACCGACTGCTCCATCGTCCGCGGTGAGGCAGCCGGTGAATACCGCGGTCCCATCGAGCTGGCGAAACCCGGAGCCACCTGGACCGTGTGAGCCGGAGCCGCAGGGGCGAAGGCACATCAGACCAACCCGCAACCGAAACATGAAAGAGGCACACCGTGCGAGCAGACGGCCGTCAGGCAGACGAACTCCGTGAAGTCCGGATCACCCCCGACTGGATCAACACTGCCGAGGGTTCGGCGCTCATCGAGTTCGGCAATACCCGTGTCCTCTGCGCGGCATCTCTGACCGAAGGCGTGCCTCGCTGGCTCAAGGGCCAGGGTCGCGGCTGGGTGACCGCCGAATACGCGATGCTGCCCCGGGCCACGGACTCCAGGAACACCCGCGAATCCGTCAAGGGCAAGCTGGGCGGACGCACCCACGAGATCTCCCGCCTCATCGGCCGCAGCCTGCGCGCGGTCATCGACATGGAGAAGCTCGGCGAGAACACCCTCGTCCTCGACTGCGACGTCCTCCAAGCCGATGGGGGCACACGCACGGCTTCGATCACCGGCGCCTATGTCGCCCTGGCGAATGCCATCGACAAGGGCCGCTCGACCGGTCTCATCCCCGCAGCCCACAATCCGCTCATCGACTCCATCGCCGCCATCAGCGTCGGCATCATCGACGGTGAGCCTCTGCTCGACCTGCCCTATGTCGAGGATTCCCGAGCCGAAACCGATATGAACGTGGTGATGACCGGTTCGGGCAAGTTCGTCGAGGTCCAAGGCACCGCTGAGGGCGCACCCTTCGATCGCGACGAGCTCGGCAAACTCCTCGACCTGGCCGCGCACGGCTGCAGCGAACTCACTCGCCTCCAGTCCGAAGTGCTGACGCGATGACGACGTTCGTCCTCGCCACCCACAATGAGGGCAAGAAGCGGGAGCTGCTGGCCATCCTCGGCCCTGTCCTCGGCGCCGACACCCAGGTGCTCACCGCCGCCGAGGCGGGCCTGGCCGATGTCGCCGAAACCGGGGTGACATTCACCGACAATGCCCTCATCAAGGCTCGCGCCGCCGCTGCGGCGACCGGTCGCACCGCGATCGCCGATGACTCGGGCATCAGCGTCGACGTGCTCGGCGGGGCGCCGGGGATCTTCTCCGCCCGCTGGTCGGGACGCCACGGCGACGACAGAGCCAACCTCGAGCTCCTGCTCGCGCAGCTGAGCGACATCGCCGCCGAACACCGGGGTGCGCAGTTTCGCTGCGCAGCGGCCGCGGTGACCGCCGACGGTCGCGAATTCACCACCGAAGGCGTCATGCCCGGGCGCCTGGCTACGGAGCCGATGGGGGAGAACGGCTTCGGCTACGATCCGATCTTCGTCCCCGACGGGTCGACGCTGAGCACCGCGCAGATGAGCTCCGAGGAGAAGAACTCGCGGTCACATCGCCGCATCGCCTTCGATGCTCTCGCCGAGGTCCTCGCCGCCGAAACGAATCTCTGAAGTCTCACGTCACCTGCTCGGGTTCGGGAGTTCGACCGGACGCTGCGCATCGCCCCGTCCGTGAGGCCCGAAGAACCGGTTCGCATGCTCTCGTCCGGTGAGTCCGACAGGCCAGCTCACCTGATCCAACATGTGAACCTGAGCGCTTCGACTAGTGAGAATTTCGGATACACTGACGGTGCTTGAGTGTTGGCGAACGACCCTCTCTGCGGTCGGCGAAATCGAGGAGAACAATGAAGACTCCGCGCATCATGAAGTGGGTGGCGGCAGCGGCGGCCGCAAGCATGCTGCTGACCGGCTGTTCGGCGGGAGCTTCGGACTCCGGCGACGACGGGGAGAAGAAGGATTCGATGAGCATCGCCTTCACCGCCGAACCGGTCAACCTCGACTTCACCTCCACTTCGGGAGTCGCCATCCCCGAGGCACTGATGGAGAACGTCTACGAATCCCTCGTCCGCCTCGACGAAGAGGGCGAGATCCAACCGGCACTGGCGAAGGACTGGAGTCTCTCCGACGACCGCAAGACCTACACCTTCGAACTGCAGGAAGGCGTGAAGTTCTCCAACGGCGCCGACTTGACCAGCGAAGACGTGAAATTCTCCTATGAGCGGGTGCAGAAGGACTGGAAGAACGCACTCAAGGCGAAGATGGACATCGTCAAGTCCATCGACACTCCCGACGACAACACCGTCGAGATCGAACTGAAGAAGCCCTCAAATACGTGGCTGTTCAACCTCACCAGCCTCGTCGGAGCCGTGTTCGACACCGAAGGCACTGAGGACCTGGCCAACGAAGCGATCGGCACCGGGCCCTTCGAGATCGAGAAGTTCACTCGGGGACAGTCAATCGACTTCGCCGCCCGGGATGACTATTGGGGTGAGAAGCCGGCCCTGGAGAAGGTCCAGTTCAAATACTTCAAGGACGCGGTCTCGGCGTCGAACGCACTGAAGTCCGGAGAGATCGACCTCGTCTCCAACCTGCAGGCCCCCGAACTGGCCGGAGAGTTCCAAAGCGACGACTACCAGATCGTCTCCGGCACCACGAACGGCGAAGTCGTGCTGTCGATGAACAACGCGGACGGCATCTTCAAGGACAAGAAGGCCCGTGAAGCCGTCATGTACGCCATCGACCGCAAGGCCGTCCTCGACACCGCCTGGGCCGGTTACGGTGAACTCATCGGATCCATGGTCCCGCCGACCGACCCGTACTACGAAGATCTCACCGGGGTGTGGAAGCACGACCCGCAGAAGGCCAAGCAGCTCGTCAGCGACGCCGGAATCAAGGGCGAGGAATTCTCCTTCACCGTGCCGAACCTGCCGTACGCGAAGGCGATCTCCGAAATCGTGTCCGCCCAGCTCGAAGAGGTCGGTCTCAAAGCGAACATCGAGACCCAGGAATTCCCGGCCGTGTGGTTGGACAAGACGTTCACCGAACACGACTTCGACATGTCGGTGATCAACCACGCCGAACCGCGCGATATCCTCACTGTGTTCTCCGACGACTACTACATCGGCTACGACGATGCGAAGATCGAGAAGATCGCCGAGAAGGCCGACACCGGCACGGAAGAGGAATACATCTCCGGAATGAAGGAGATCGCGAAGACGATCACCGAGGATGCCGCATCGGACTTCCTGTTCCTCTTCCCGAACCTCGTGATCGCCAAGTCCGACATCGGAGGGATCCCCGCCAACCGGGTCTCCGATGCGTTCAAGATCGCCGACCTGAGCTGGAACTGACCCACCGGTTCGATGCTCACCTATGCGATCAACCGCGCGATCCAGTTCGCGCTGTCCCTCCTCGTCGCCTCGGTGGTGGTCTTCGCCCTGATGAGCCTGCTGCCGGGCAATGCGGCACAGGTGGCATTGGGGACGAATGCCACGCCTGAGGCCGTGGCGGCTCTCGAAGCACAGTACGGCCTCGACCGTCCGCCCGTGATCCGGTACTTCGACTGGGTGGGCGGCATGCTCGGCGGGGACTTCGGCACGTCCTATGTCACCGGTGCCGAGATCACTCCGGTCATCATCGACAGCGTCCAAGTCACCGCGATCCTCGTCATCGCCGCGATCGTCCTGTCGATCCTCATCGCCGTGCCCTTGGGCACCTTCGCCGCCCTCGGACAGCGCAACTGGATCGGCGTGACGATCTCGGCCGCCAGCCAGGTCGGCATCGCGATCCCGAACTTCCTTGCCGCGATCATCCTCGTCATCGTCTTCTCACTCCGCCTCGGCTGGTTCCCCTCCCAAGGGTGGATGGCTCCGGTCGAAGGATTCGGCGGGTTCGTTCTGCGTCTCGTCCTGCCGGTGGTGTCGTTGGCTCTCGTGCAGGCGGCGATCCTCACCCGTTATGTGCGTTCAGCCGTGCTCGACGTCATGCGCGAAGACTTCATCCGCACCGCCCGGGCGAAAGGGCTGACCAAGACGAGGGCGCTGTTCGTGCACGGACTGCGCAATGCGGCGATCCCCGTCATCACCGTCGCCGGCGTCCAATTGGCCACCCTGTTGGTCGGGGCCGTGATCATCGAACAGATCTTCGTCCTGCCCGGCATCGGCTCCGAACTCGTGCGCGCCGTCGCCAACCGCGACCTCGTCGCCGTCCAGGGCATCGTCATGGTGCTCGTCCTGCTGGTGCTCATCATCAACCTCATCGTCGACATCCTCGTGCCCGTAGTCGACCCTCGGATCAGGAACGCCGCATGAGCCAGACCCCCACCGGTGCCACCGACCCCCGCGATGACGTCGCAGTCGACGCCGCGACCGCTCGTGCGAGGGGACCGGCGACCAGTTCGCGACAGTCGCTGCGTCTCAACGCTTCGATGATCATCGGCACCTGCTTCGTCACCCTCATCGTCGGTCTGGCGCTCGTGTCCTTCATCTGGACGCCCTACGCCCCGAGCGAGATCGACCCGGTCGCCCGTCTGCAGTCCGCCAGCCTCGCCCACCCGTTCGGCACGGACAAATTCGGGCGGGACACACTGACCTGGGTGATGTTCGGAGCCCGGATCACCCTCCTCGTCGGAGTCGTCGCCGTCGGCATCGCTCTGCTCATCGGCACCCCGATCGGGATCATCGCGGCCCTGTTCGCGAAACAGTCGTGGGGCATATGGATCGACGCGGTGATCATGCGCGCCAACGACATCCTGCTGGCGTTCCCAGCCCTGCTGCTGGCGATCATCTTCGCCGCCGTGTTCTCACCGGGAACGGGGCCGGCCATGATCGCCGTCGGCATCGCAGCGATCCCCGGCTTCGCCCGCGTGGCGAGATCCGGAACGCTGCAGGTGCTCGGATCCGAATACGTGCGCGCGGCGCGGGCATCGAACCGCCGGGTCTCGGCGATCGCCGTCGTCCATGTGCTGCCGAACATCGCCGGCATGGTCATCGTCCAAGCCTCCGTGGCGTTCGCGATCTCCGTCCTCGCCGAGGCGGGGCTGTCCTTCCTCGGCCTCGGCACCCAGGCTCCGGTGCCCTCCTGGGGACGGATGCTCCAGGAGTCCCAGCAGTTCCTGTCCACCCACCCCGAACTTGCGTTGTGGCCGGGCATGTTCATCGCATTGGCCGTGCTCGGGTTCAACCTCCTCGGCGATGGGCTGCGTGACCGATTCGATCCGAAGATGGAGGCTCGTCGTGGCTGAGAATCTGCTCGAGGTCCGCGACCTCACCATCACCCCCTCCGGTGCCGACGCCGCCGTGCTCCACGATGTCAGTCTGAACCTGGAGCCGGGCGAGCGGGTCGGACTCATCGGGGAATCCGGTTCGGGCAAGTCCCTGACCGCCCAATCCGTGATGGGGCTGCTGCCCGAAGAGCTGCACGCCGAAGGCCGAGTGCACCTGCAGGGCCATCACGGGAACCTCCTCGAAGCGAACGAGAAGACACTGGCGAGCCTGCGCTCGGACATCGTGTCCATGGTGTTCCAGGAACCCATGAGCGCACTCAACCCGCTCATGCGCATCGGCGACCAGATCGCTGAAGTGCTGCGCATCCACGGCAAGATCCCACGAGCCCAGATCCCGGCACGGGTGAAAGAGCTGCTCGAGGATGTGCGCATGCCCGACCCGGACAGCGCCCGCTTCGCCTATCCCCACCAGATGTCCGGCGGACAGCGACAGCGAGTCATGCTCGCAATCGCGCTGGCGAACTTGCCGAAGCTGCTCATCTGCGACGAGCCGACCACGGCCCTCGACGTCACCGTGCAGCGACACATGCTCGACCTCATCGCCGAGCGGGTCTCGGCCGTGGAAGCCGGGCTCCTGTTCATCACCCACGACCTTGCCGTCGTCGCCGGTGTCTGCGACCGAGTCATCGTCATGTACCGCGGCCGCATCGTCGAAACCGGCACCGTGACCGAGATCTTCACCGATCCGCAGCACGACTACACTCGCGGACTCCTGGCCTCGTCCGACCTGGAAGCCACCGATGGGAACGGACGCCTCTTCACCCTCAAGACCGCGCTCGCCTACACCGGCCCGCAGACCTCGGCGGGGGAGGACACCCCGGACCCGGTCGGCACCGAGACCGTCGAGGCAGACGACCCGGCGGGAGGGAACATCGCGGTCGACGATGTCGGTGCGGCCGCCTCGGCGAGGGACTCTGCGCCGCTGATCGAGGTCGCAGACGTGACCCGAGTGTTCAAGGGACGGGGACTGTTCGGTCGGCGCCGTTCGGATGTCACCGCGCTCGGCGGCATCGACTTCAGCGTTGCGGCGGGGGAGCGATTGGGCATCGTCGGCGAATCGGGATCGGGGAAGTCGACGCTGCTGGGCATCCTCTCGGGACTCGACCGGCCCACCACCGGGCACGTGCGCGTCGGCGACATCCGCGTCGAGGCGGCGAGCTCACGGTCCCTGCGCGCCCTGCGGGAGAATCTGCAGATCGTGTTCCAGGACCCCTTCGCCTCACTCGACCCGCGCATGCGTGTGGCCGACATCGTCGCCGAACCGCTCATCGCCGCAGGAATCGAGAAGGACGAACGCATCGCACGGGTCGAGGAGATGCTCGAGGCAGTTGACCTCGACGCGCGCTCCCTGCGCCGCTACCCGCACCAATTCTCCGGCGGGCAGCGACAGCGGATCTCGATCGCTCGAGCCCTGGTGACACGGCCGCAGATCCTCGTCGCCGACGAACCCGTCTCCGCCCTCGACGTGTCGGTGCGCGCGCAGGTGCTCAACCTGCTCACCGACCTCGTCGAGGACTATGCGCTCACCCTCCTCTTCGTCTCCCACGACCTCGGCGTCGTCCAACACCTGTGCTCGCAGATCATCGTCATGAAAGACGGCCGGATCGTCGAATCCGGTGCGACCGAGGACATCTACGCGAACCCGCGGCAGGCGTACACGCGGCGACTCATCGCGGCGACCCCGAGCCTGACGGACGCGCTCGCCGCCAGCGGCTGAACAACGCCGGAACGGCACCGACTCCGGTCGGCGGCGACGCGGCGCGGGCGTGCGCACTCGGGGCCGGAGGCACGCACTCGGGGCCGGGCAACACGGTTTTCATCATCGAGAGAAAGGGCAGGACATGGGCAACACGACGCTTGCCGATCACAGCGCATCCGACATGGTCGTCGGATTCGCCAAGGGAGACTTCGACCCGATTGAGGTGCACAGCGCGGTCGTGAACCGCATGGACGAATGCGAATCGACGATCAACGCACTCTTCCACCGCGATGACGAACGCTCTCGAACCGCGGCCGTGGCCAGCGCCGCCCGATGGCGAGAGGGCCGACCGCTGAGCGACCTCGACGGGGTGCCGGTCACGATCAAGGAGAACATCGCCCGCCGCGGCGTGCCGCTGCCCAGCGGGCACGCCTGGGTGGACATGCCGGTGTCCGACCACGATGCGCCGATCACACAGCGACTCGAAGAGGCCGGTGCCGTCATCCTCGGCTCCACGACGATGCCCGACTGGGGCATGCTGTCCTCGGGCGTCTCCTCGCTGCACGGCATCACCCGGTCACCGCTCGACCCCGCGCTCACCACCGGTGGTTCGAGCGCCGGAGCCGGAGCGGCCGCGGCAGCCGGGTACGGACCGATCCACATCGGTTCGGACATCGGCGGATCCATCCGCCTGCCGTGCACCTGGCTCGGACTGACCGGACTCAAGCCCAGCTTCGGTCGGGTCCCGCTCGACGGCCCGTACCTCGGTCGATGCGCCGGGCCCCTCACCCGATCGATGGCTGACGTCAAGGCCGCCATGGACATCATCTCCGCCCCCGATGACCGGGACTATTCGAGGCTGCCGCGATTCGCCGCCGACGAGACGCAGGCTCTTCCCGGACACGATTCGCCGGCTTTCGACCCGCGCGGACTGCGTATCGGACTGCAGCTCGATGCCGGGTGCGGGGTCGCCCCCGACGCGCAGGTGCTGTCGACGATCACCGAGGCGGCCGAACGGTTCGCTGCCGCCGGCGCCGAGCTCGTCCCCCTCGACCCGTTCATCGACGACGATCTGCTCCATGACATGGACCTGTTCTGGAGGGTCCGGTCCTGGGGCGACCTCAAGGCCCTGCCCGTGGAGGAGCAGGAGCTCATCCTGCCCTATATCCGACAGTGGGCTCAGGGCGGGGCCGACGTCAGCGGTGTCGAGCTCATGAGCTGCTATCACAGCGTGCAGGAGATCCGCCGTCGCACAATCACCGCCACGGCCGAGTTCGACCTCATCATTTCGCCGACAGCACCGGGCGCGGCGTTCCCGGCCGAGCAGCCGATGCCCTACCCGAGAGTGCACGAGCCGATGGGACACATCGGGTTCACCATGCCCTTCAACATGTCCGAACAGCCTGCCGCGACCGTGCTGGGCGGGTTCACGGCCGATGGGCGCACCATCGGAGTGCAGATCGCCGGGAAGCGCTTCGCCGACGAATCGGTCATGGCCGCAGGTTCCTGGTTCGAAGACGTCGCCGGAGTCGAGCGCCCGACCCGGACGGCGATGGGCTGAGCGGATTCGCAACGAAGAAGGCGGGCCCGCAGTGACCGGTATCGGTCGCTGCGGGCCCGCCTTCGTGCTCTCACCGCCTCGGCGAGGTGGTCAAGCTGCGCAGGATCAGAAGTCGAAGAATTCGACCTTGAGTTTGTCTCCGTCGATCTTCACGCTTCCCGACACCGACAGTGCGTTGCCGTTGGAGAAGTATGAGGAACCGGACTTCTTGCCGTCGACGGAGAAGTTGAACTTGCCGGGCTTGTCGGTGAAGAACGAACCGGTGTTCGTATCTGCCGTACCGAAGCTGGCCTTCACCTTGGGCATGTTCTTCATGTCCCACTTCGCGGTGCCGTCCTTCGCCAGATCATCGAGCTTCTTGTCCGAACCTCCGACAGGGATCTCGGTCGGGTCGTACTTGATGAACTTGCACTTCGGCTTGATGCTCTTATTGTCGAAGCACTTCTTGAGTTCCTTTTCGACCTGCTTCTGCACTTCTTTCTCGAACGCGCCCGTCGGTGCCAGATCGAGGTTGAGAGTCGTGGGGGAGACCTGACCCTGGTTCGGCTGACCGCCCGGGGCGAAAGCCTTCGGGAAGTTCACTCCGGCGGAATCCGAGGCCTCCGAGACCCATTTGCTCTTGGGGATCTTGAAGTCGTATTTGCCGGGGTAGACGGCGAACGACGTGGTTCCCGACTTCGCCGTGTAGTCCTGACCGTTGACGGTGAGACCGTCAGCGGCGGGAACGTCGAGGGAGATGACATTGAGCTCGGGCCCGGTCAGCGTCCATTTGTCGAAGAACAGGTCCTGTTTGCCATCCTTCTTCGCTGCCAGCTCGACGTTGTACTCGCTGCCGTCGAGTTCATAGGACACGAGGACCTTGCCGCTGTCCCCATCGACCTTGGAGGACTCGACCTTGGCCTTCTCGATCTTCGCCGAGGAGGATTCGGTGAAGTTCTTCGACAGCAGGTCGAGGTTCGTCCCTTCAGGACGCGGTGACGGCGCGATCTTCTCCGCAGCCGCGAAATCGCCCTTGTTCAGCGCGGCGATGTAGTCTTCTGCCACCTTGTCGGGCCCGTACTTGTTCTTGTTGACGCTGCCGATGACGAAGATGCCGGCGAGGACGAGGATGATGACGAGGGCGACGGCACCGAGTGTGATGAAGAGCGGAAGCCTGCTCTTCTTCTTCTCGGGGCGGGAGTCGGCCCGTGTTGCGGTCGCCTGCGAACCGGCGAAGCCCGGAGCCGGCGCCGGCTGCGGGATGGCCTGCGACTGTCCGGGACCGGAACCGGTCCGCTGGCTGTCCGGTCCCGAACCGGTCTGATACGGGTTCGACGAGTACTGGCTCGGCTGGTCGGGTCTGGGCTGATTGGGTCCGGCTTGATTCTGTGCTCCGGGGTACGGGGCGCCGCCTTGATGCTGACCGCCCTGGGGCTGGCTTCCGGGGTGTTGACCAGCAGAGCCCTGCGCACTCTGATACTGAGAGTTCTGGTAGGGCACATTCGGACCGCTCTGCGCGTTCTGTGCTCCGGGACCCGAGTACTGAGGCGCCTGATTCGGCTGCGATGAGGCCGGGGCCACGGTGGGGCGCGCCGCGGAGCCGTCTCCGGACTGTCCCAGCGGGGGCGCCAGGTCGTCGGGAACCGCGGACCCGGAGGAATCCGAGTCTGCCGAGGCTTCCGGCGGCTTCTTCACATCGTCGGGTGCTGCCGAACCCTCGATGCCTGCGTCCGTTTGCGGTTCCGAGTTCGGCTTCGATCGGCCGGCCTCCGGAGGCTCGCTGGGTGGTGGCGGGAAATGGGGGTGATCGTTCCCGTTGCTCATCGTTGGGTTCATCCTTTGCGTGTACAAGCCTGTCCTGGCGCAATTGTACGTCCCAGAGCAGGGAATCGCGTTGTCAATACCAGGAAGCCGCCCCGTAGTCAGCGAAAATGGTCGTGATGCACACTTCTCCTCACCCCCAGCCCTATCGTCGCCCGATCCTCGCAGCTCTGCTCGAGGTCGTGAAGATCGACCTCATCATCGTGCCTGCCGGCTTCGTGGCGGCGATCGTCTTCTGGATCGTCGGACTCGGCTCGCAGCTTCCCTACTCCGCGATTCCCGAATGGGCATTCGCGCTGTGGGCGGCGGTCTCGGGCCTGAGCGTGTCGACGCTCGGATTCGAATTCTCCATCGCTCCCAGCCTGGTCACCCTCGGACTGTGGTTCCTCGTGGCCGGCGCTGCGAAGCGGCTGGTCGAAGGTGCAGCAGCTGACACCTCGGATACCGGAGAGGACGCACCCGGCCAGTGGTGGACGGTGATGGCCGCTGCTCTCGGCACCTTCGTCGTCGGCTACGCCGGGCCTCTTCTCGTGCTCGCCATCGTCGTCGGTCACGCCGGCGTCTCCCCGTCCGGGATCCTCCGCCTTCTCCTCTTCCTCGTCACTGCCGTGGCCTGCGGTTTCCTCAGGGTCCGCGGCATCGGCGACATCCCCGGATTGCGCACTGTCGATGACGAGACGTGGAACGTCGGGACCCGTTTGGCTCGTCGTCTGCTGTGGGGCGCGTTGGCGGCGGCTGTGCTCGAGCTCGCTGTCGGCTTCGTCTTCCGTTGGCAGGCAGTGACCGAGTCCCTGCAGGTCTACAGCGCGCCGCTGGCCGCGGGCGTCGGACTGTTCATCGTCCAGTTCCTCTTCGCTCCGGGCATCCTCTACTCGGCCCTGTCGTGGAGCGCCGGGACGGGAGTCGTCGTCGGCGGAGCGGACGTCAGTTCGGCGTTCCGGTCGACTTCCTCGCCGGTGCCCGATGTCCCGGTGCTGCAGCTGCTCAGCGGCGAATACCCCGCGTGGACGATGGCCGCCCCGGTGATCTTGGTCCTCTTGGGGCTGCTGGGCACGATCCTGGGGCGGGTCCGGGCTCGCGAAGTCGCTGAGAGTTCATGGCCGGGCCTCGGTGTCGCCTCCGGCATTTTGTTCGTCGGTTCTGCAGTCCTCGGCGTCTTCTCGCGCGGAGCGCTGGGACCGTTCGGTCTCGCCGGCTTCGGCCCGTCGGCGCTGCTGTCGGCCGTTGCCATCACGGTGTGGATCGGAGTGGGACTGGCCGTCGGACTGCTCCTCATCCGACTGTCGAGCCTGCAGCAGGAGAACAGCGAGACCGATGGAGATGAGTTCACTTCCGATGGATCTGCGGGCGTCGACCGCGAAGACGCGCAGCAGAGCGATGTTGAGCCGGAGGCCGCGGATCTCGATGATCCAGCATCCGACGAGGATGAGCCGCGGTAAGAGTTGGACCAGCTGCGGTCAGAGGCGGCGTGGCGCGAGGCCTGATCGAACGCAACGACTGCTCGGCGGTCGCCGTCGTGCTGCCGCTCGCCGTGCCGCCGGTCGTTGTGCTGAACGGCTCAGTCTCGGCTGGGCGAGCCCGGACGGGCGAAGATCACTTGGTGCCCGGCAGGTCGAGTTCCTGCCCGGTGAGCTGCTTGAACCAGTCTCCGAGCCCGGATTGGTACTCGCTGGTGCATGAGAGCTGAGCCTGCTGCGTGATCGCATCACGCAGGCACTCCTCGTAGTTCGACTGCACCGGCCAGAGGATGATCGACGAGGCCGTCGAGAAGATGAGATAGAGGCTGAGAAGTCCACCGAGGATGCCCAACGACATGTTCCGACGCTGCTTGGTCTTGACCACGGCGACGATGTACTTCACCGACCACACGATCGCGGCGATGGAGAAGCCGATCGCGGCAAGCTTGAACGGAAGCTGATAGGTGAACGTCAGAACGGACGCGAGGATGAGCAGGATCAGGACGAGCCCGTGTCGTGCCGGAGCAGCCTGCTTCTCCTCTTCGGGAGTCGGCGCCTTCTTCTCTTCAGTGCTGTGTGGTGACGTCACCCCGCCAGTTTGTCATAGTCGCCTGACAAATGCCTCGGCAGGATGCCTGCCGGTGATGGTGGGGCGGCGACCGAGCCCGGCCACAGACGTTAGACTGGTCGGGTGCACATCGTTCTTCTGGCCTCAGGATCCGGTACCCTCACCCAGGCGGTCATCGACGCCTTCGCCGATGGGAAGCACGGCATCGACATCCTCGCCGTCGGTTCGGACTCGCCTACGGCCGGAGTGCTGGACCGGGCCCAGAAGCATGACATCCCCACCTTCGTCGTCCGCCCCAAGGACTTCGCCGACCGTGCCGCATGGAACGAAGAGCTGCGCGACGTCGTCGCCGAACTCGCACCCGACTGGGTCGTCTCGGCCGGGTTCATGCGCATCCTCGGCGAGAGCTTCGTCGCAGCGTTCCCGTCGCGGATCATCAATACGCACCCGGCGCTGCTGCCGTCGTTTCCCGGCGCACACGGCGTCCGCGATGCTCTCGCCCATGGAGTGAAGCTGACCGGCGGAACCATCCACCTCGTCGACGCCGGCGTCGACACCGGTCCGATCATCACCCAATACGCAGTGCCGATCGCTGATGACGACACCGAAGAGACCGTGCACGAACTCATCAAGGCCCGAGAACGCGAAGAGCTGGTGCGTCTGCTCGCGCACCTGGCCCACTCCGACCTCGTCGTCGACGGTCGGCATGTCCGCGGATATGCCGCCTCGGCGATGACCGCCAATTGACCCCAGCCGTGAGAAGAACCGACCGGCGACCGAACCTCAAGGAGGATCAGTGACAGGAACCCGCACGATCAAGAGGGCGCTCATCAGCGTCTATGACAAGACCGGGTTGGACGAGCTGGCCCGCGGACTCCACGCGGCCGGAGTCCAGATCGTGTCGACCGGCTCCACTGCCGGCAAGATCGCCGAGGCGGGAGCCGAGGTGACGAAGGTCGAAGAGCTCACAGGGTTCCCCGAATGCCTCGAGGGCCGCGTCAAGACCCTCCACCCACGTGTGCACGCCGGAATCCTCGCCGATTCCCGCAAACCTGAGCATTTCGAGCAGCTCAGCGAACTCAAGATCGAACCCTTCGACCTCGTCGTCGTCAACCTCTACCCCTTTGCCGACACGGTCGCCAGCGGCGCCGGATTCGATGACTGCATCGAACAGATCGACATCGGCGGACCGTCGATGGTGCGGGCGGCGGCGAAGAACCATCCCACCGTCGCCGTCGTCACCGACCCGGCCGATTATTCATCGGTGCTCGAAGCCGCTGCCGGAGACGGTTTCGACCTCGAGGCTCGGCGTTCCTTCGCCGCCCGCGCCTTCGCCCACACCGCCGCCTACGACTCCGCCGTGGCCTCCTGGTTCGCCTCCGAACTCGCCGGAGACGACAAAGCCGCGTTCGCCGGACTCACCGGTGAGAAGATCGCCGACCTGCGCTACGGGGAGAATCCGCACCAGGCGGCCGCGGTCTATTCCGACGGCACTCGCGGAATCGCCGGCGCCGAACTGCTCGGTGGTAAGGCGATGTCATACAACAACTACACCGACACCGATGCCGCGATCCGTGCCGCATTCGACTTCGACCAGCCGGCCGTGGCCATCATCAAGCACGCGAATCCGTGCGGCATCGCCGTTGCCGAGACCGCCGCCGCCGCCCACAGCGCCGCCCACGAATGCGATCCGCTCTCGGCCTACGGCGGCGTGATCGCCACGAACCGGGAAGTCGATGCCGATCTGGCGGCTTCGATCAAGCCGATCTTCACCGAATGCCTGGCCGCGCCGTCCTTCAGCGCCGAGGCGCTCGAGATTCTCTCGACGAAGAAGAACCTGCGTCTGCTCGCACTCGGAGACATCGATGCTCCCACCGCAGAGATCAAACCGATCAGCGGCGGCTTCCTCGTCCAGGACCGGGACGCTTTCCAGGCCGAAGGCGATTCTTCGCAGTACTGGACTCTGGCGGCCGGACCGGCAGCCAGCCCGGAGATCCTCGCCGACCTCGAGTTCGCGTGGAAGGCCGGACGGGCCGTGAAGTCCAATGCGATCCTGCTGGCCAAGAGCGGCGCATCCGTCGGTGTGGGCATGGGGCAGGTCAACCGCGTCGACTCCGCGAAGCTGGCCGTCGAGCGCGCCGGTGCCGAACGTGCCACCGGTGCTGTCGCCTCCTCCGATGCCTTCTTCCCGTTCCCCGATGGTCTCCAGATCCTCATCGATGCCGGTGTGAGCGCCGTCGTCCAGCCCGGCGGGTCGATCCGCGACGAGGAGGTCATCGCGGCTGCGGAAGAAGCCGGCATCACCATGTACCTGACCGGGAGCCGCCATTTCTTCCACTGAGATGAAGCGTCCTCACCCCCGCCACGCACGGCGGGGGAGAGGCCCGATCGCGAAACGGTGGATCTACTGGAAACGCCGGTACGCCCATCCCACCAGACGCGACTGGGTGCTCCTCGGGTGCCTCGTGGGCGCGATCGCCGCCGCGGCCTGTACGTTCATCGACTTCCGGGTCGGCGCCGTGGTTCTGGCGGTCGTTCCCACTGCTCTGGCCGCGCTGCGGGCGATGCCCGAGCCGTGGACCGATGTGTGGACCAACCGTTCGAAAACCGTCGACATCGCGACATGTCTCCTCTTCGCGGTGCTCCTCGTCAGTCTGGCCTTCATCGTCCCCACCTCGCGATGACCGTGAGGGCCTCGAAGGCACGCTGAAGACCAGAAGACAAGGTTTATGTGCATTCGCTGAGAAACGGGGCTCCTCGGTGTCGTGCCGACGGAATCGGTGGCAGGGTGAAAGGCGTCAAGGGGTTCGCTGAGAACCCTTTCCGAGGAAGGGAGACAGCATGGGACTGGACGATCTGACAAACAAAGCCAAGGACGCCTTGAATAGCGATAAGGGTGAGAAGATCAGCGACCAGGGCCTGGGTAAGGCTGCTGACGCCGCTAACAACGCCACCGGTGGTAAGTTCGATGACCAGATCAACAAGGGTCGCGACGGAGTCGATGGCAAGCTTGGCAACGAATGATCTTTGATCCATAGCCGCGTCCGGCATGGAAGAGCGCCGAGGAGAACTCTAGTTCTCCTCGGCGCTTTCGTCTTCTGCCCGGCTTCGCTGCGGTTTCCGCAGTCGCCCTCGACGTATTCGACCGGGAGTGAGGCCCGGCAGGCCGTCTCAGCCGAGCTTTTCGATCGGGGCGTAGCGCAGCAGCAGGCGCTTCGACCCGGCCGAACCGAAATCGACGACGGCCACGGTCTTGTCTCCGACACCGTTGACCTCGGTGACGGTGCCGAGACCGAAGGACTCGTGGGAGACCTTCTCACCGACCTCGACCGAGATGACCTCACGATTGGGACGGATTCGGTTGGGGAATCCTGCCACCGGCGACGAGGAACTTGCGTTCGAACGGGAACGCGACGAACCTCCCGAATACCGGGTCGAGCCGAAGCTGCGGGAGCCTCCCGAATACCCGGACGGTGCCCCTCCGGAGCCGTAGCCGCCTGAACCGAATCCCCCGGAGAACCCGCCCGAGAAGCTGCCCGTGTTCTCCCAGCTGATGAGGGTCTCCGGGATCTCTGCCAGGAACCGGCTCGGCGGATTGTACTGCGGCTGGCCCCACATGCTGCGGGTCTCGGCTCGGGTGACGAGCAGCCGCTGCCGGGCACGAGTGAGCCCGACATACGCCAGACGACGTTCCTCGGACAGCTCCTGCGGATTCTCGAACGACCGCGAATGAGGGAAGCCGCCGTCCTCGAGACCGGTGAGGAAGACGACGGGGAACTCCAGCCCCTTAGCCGTGTGCAGCGTCATCAGCGTGACCTGTCCCAGTTCCGCGTCGGGGATCTGATCGGTGTCGGAGGCCAGAGCGACCTGTTCGAGGAACTGGTCGATCGCGGCCGGCCCGACACCGGGCGCGGCACCCGCGGTGCCGGTCTCATCGATGGCAGCGGCCGCCTCGGCGGGGATGTCGTCTGCGGGCGCGGCCGCCTCGGTGGGGGTGTCGGTCTCTTCCGCCTCGGCGACAGCGGCAGACTCACGGGTGGCGACGAAGTCTTCGGCCACGGCGACGAGCTCGGCGAGGTTGTCGACGCGGGACTCATCCTGGGGATCCGTGCTCTTCTGCAGCGATTCGAGATAACCGGACTGTTCGAGGATCGCTTCGATGACACGCGACAGCGGCGAGGATTCGGCAGTGGAGCGGAGGTCCTGCATGAGGTCGTAGAACTTCTGCACCGAAGTCTGCGCGCGGGAACTCAGGTGGGGGATCTCAGCGAGCCGACCCAGAGCGGTGTAGAAGCTGATGTTCTCGCGGTCGGCGAAGTCCGCGATGAGACCTTCGGTGCGGTCGCCGATGGACCGTTTGGGCACGTTGAGGATGCGGCGCAGATTGACGTCGTCATCGGGGTTGGCGATCACGCGCAGGTAGGCGAGGGCGTCCTTGATCTCTTTGCGCTCGTAGAAGCGAGTGCCGCCGACGACCTTGTACGGAATGCCCGAGCGGACCAGGGCATCCTCGATCGCGCGGGACTGAGCGTTCGTGCGGTAGAACACGGCGAAGTCGCCGTAGGTGTACTTCTCTTCGTCGATGAGGTCGTCGATGCGGTCGACGATGAAGCGGGCCTCACCCTGCTCGTTCTCGGCGACCCAGCCGACGATCTGCTCGCCCGAGCCCTCCGAGGTCCACAGCTTCTTCTCTCTGCGGTCGTCGTTGTTGGCGATCACGGCGTTCGCCGCGTCGAGGATGTTCTGCGTCGACCGATAGTTCTGCTCGAGCAGAATGGTGTCCGCGGTCGGGAAGTCCTTCTCGAATTCGACGATGTTGCGGACCGTGGCGCCGCGGAAGGCATAGATCGACTGGTCGGCGTCACCGACGACGGTGAGTTCGGCCCCGGTCGCGCCACCGGCACCGTCCCCGGCCAGTGCCTTGATGAGCGCATACTGGGCCGGGTTCGTGTCCTGATATTCGTCGACGAGGATGTGGCGGAAGCGACGACGGTAGGAATCGGCCACCTCGGGGAAGGCCCCGAAGAGGTGGACGGTCTCGGCGATGAGGTCGTCGAAGTCGAAGGCATTGGCCAAGCGCAGACGAGCGGTGTATCGCCGGAAGACGTCGGCGAGCACCTCGTCGGCGGGATTGTTCGGACGGGGGATGAAATCGTCCGGAGTCTGCAGCTCGTTCTTGAGGTTCGAGATCCGATGGAGGATCGCCCGCGGTGCGTACTTCTTCGTATCGAGGCCGAGTTCCTTGAGGATCTGTGCGACGAGTCGCTGCGCGTCCTGGGCGTCATAGATGGTGAAGTTCGACTTCATGCCCAGGATCTTCGCCTCCCGGCGCAGGATCCGCACGCAGGAGGAGTGGAACGTCGAGACCCACATGGATCGGGAGGCCGGGCCGACGATGGAGGACACGCGTTCGGCCATCTCTTTGGCGGCCTTGTTCGTGAACGTGATCGCGAGGACCTCACCGGGATGTGCGCGTCCCGTGGCCAGGGCATAGGCGATGCGACGGGTGAGGACGGTGGTCTTGCCCGATCCGGCACCGGCGACGATGAGCAGCGGAGATCCGGTGTGGATCACGGCCTCGCGCTGTCGCGGATTGAGCCCGGTGAGGAGTTCGGCCGCTCGGGAGTCGGCGTCGGCGGCATGGTCGGTGTGTTCAGCTGCAGCAGTCATGTCGCCCATAACGATACCGCCCGGGTCCGACACGGGGCGATTCCCCTCCGCACCCGCAATAGCTCCTCGTCCAACGCGCACGCCGAACACACCCTCCCAGAACTACCTGACGGCGGCGCAGCAACCTCGCGCGAAGTTGCTGCGCCGCCGTCAGGTAGCAAGAGGGGTGGGTCAGTGGATGAAGACTGCCACGATGACGTTGATGATCGCGAATGCGAACGTCAGATGCGCCATCGTCGCCGAGGGGTTCTTCACCGCCGTCGCCGTTGCGCCCTCGGCCGGGGCGGCCGCGGCGAAGGCCTTCTGCTTCTTGTTGCCGATGAAGGCGAAGACCGTGACGAGGATCGCCACGACCAGCTTGATGCCGATCTTCATGTGGTTGACGCTGCCGTCGCCCATCTCGGCCAGGCCCATGAGCAGAAGCCCGGTGATGAGCTGAAGATAGGAGGCGTGCAGCATTCCGGGAAGCACTCTGGGGGAGCGGATGACGGTGAAATAACCGCCGACAATGATCGCCATTCCGACCAGATGCAGGGTCAGAAGAATCTCGCGTAGAATTTCCATAGAGTTAATCGTAGTGGCATGATGGTGTCTCGTGAGCGCGGGCCCCTGAACTGGTGCACGCTGTTCCGCCCTGGTGTAATGGCAGCACGCCGGCCTTTGGAGCCGTGCAGTATAGGTTCGAATCCTATGGGCGGAGCTGGCCCCAACCGACATGCGAAGGATTCAACAATGTCGCAGACTCGTCCGACCGCCGTCATCGTACTGGCTGCGGGCCAGGGAACCCGAATGAAGTCGGCTCTTCCGAAGGTGATGCATCCCATCGGCGGGCGCTCCCTGCTCCACCATGCTGTCTCCGCTGCCGCCGGAACGTCGCCGGAACATCTCATCGTCGTCGTCCGACACGAACGCGACCAGCTCGTCGCTCACCTCGACTCCCTGCCGGTGACCTCCCAGCGCACCCTGCTCATCGCCGACCAGGACGAAGTGCCCGGCACCGGCCGCGCCACCGAATGTGCGCTCACCCAGCTGCCCGAAGACCTCACCGGCACCGTCGTCGTCACCTACGGCGATGTGCCGCTGCTGACGACCGAGACGATCAACGGTCTCGTCGAGATCCACGAATCCGCGGCCAACGCCGTGACCGTCCTGTCCGCCGAGGTGGACGACCCCAATGGCTACGGACGCATCGTCCGTGATGCCAACGGCTCTCTGCTGCGCATCGTCGAGCAGAAGGACGCGGACGATGACGAGCGCTCCATCCGTGAGATCAACTCCGGCATCTACGCCTTCGACGCCGCTGCGCTGAAGGAGGGGCTGGCCTCGCTGACGACCGACAACGCCCAAGGCGAGAAGTACCTCACCGACGTCATCGGCCACTCCCGCCAGTCCGGACTGTCCGTCGCCGCCACCGCCACCGACGATCTGTGGCAGGTCGAGGGAGCCAATGACCGCGTGCAGCTGGCGAACCTGGGCAAGGAGCTCAACCGCCGCCAGTGCGAGAAGTTCATGCGTGCAGGCGTGTCCATCATCGACCCCGACACCACGTGGATCGACGTCGACGTCTCGATCGCCGCCGACGCGACGATCCTGCCGGGCACCCAGCTGCTCGGTGCCACGGACATCGGCGCCGACGCCGTCGTCGGCCCCGACACCACGCTCAAGGACACCGAGGTGGGATCGGGAGCACACGTCGTGCGCACCCACGGGGAGCTCGCCGTCATCGGTGCCGGCGCCAACGTCGGACCCTTCGCCTACCTGCGTCCGGGGACCAAGCTCGGCGAATCCGGAAAGATCGGCACCTTCGTGGAGACGAAGAACGCCGAAATCGGCAAGGACGCCAAGATCCCCCACCTCTCCTACGTCGGCGACGCCGAGATCGGGGAAGGCACGAACATCGGCGCCGCCTCGGTGTTCGTCAACTATGACGGCGTCAACAAGCACCGCACCGTCATCGGCAAGCATGCACGCATGGGCTCGGACAATATGTACGTCGCCCCTGTCACCGTGGGCGACGGCGCCTATTCGGGTGCAAGCACGACGGTGCGCAAGGATGTCCCTGCAGGAGCGTTGGCCATCTCGGTGGCCCCACAGCGCAACCTGGAGGGCTGGGTCCAGACAAACCGTCCCGGCACACCTGCAGCGCAGGCGGCCGAAAACGCATCCGAAGGGGAACGGATTAGTGAATGAGATAACGACGACGGGCGATAAGAAGCTCGTCCTGGTCAGCGGTCGGGCGAACCCCGAACTCGCCGAACAAGTCGCGGAGAACCTGGGGACCGAACTCCTCCCCACCGACATCTACAACTTCGCGAACGGTGAGATCTACGTCCGCTATTCCGAGTCCGTGCGCGGCAGCGACGTCTTCGTCCTGCAGTCGCACTGCGCTCCCATCAACGAATGGCTGATGGAGCAGCTGATTATGGTCGATGCCCTCAAGCGCGCCTCGGCCAAGCGGATCACCGTCATCGCACCGTTCTTCCCGTACGCTCGGCAGGACAAGAAGCACCGCGGACGCGAACCGATCTCCGCCCGCCTCGTGGCCGACCTGTACAAGACCGCCGGTGCCGACCGCATCATCGCCGTCGACCTGCACACCGCGCAGATCCAGGGCTACTTCGACGGCCCCGTCGACCACCTCATCGCAATGCCGATCCTCGCCGGCTACGTCAAGGACAAGTACCCCGGTGAGCTTGCTGTCGTCTCGCCCGATGCCGGACGCATCAAGGTCGCGGAGAACTGGTCGAACTCGCTCGGCGGCGTGCCGCTGGCGTTCATCCACAAGACCCGCGACATCACCCGCCCGAACGAGACGAAGGCCAACCGTGTCGTCGGAGAGGTCGAAGGCCGCACCTGCGTGCTCGTCGACGACATGATCGACACCGGCGGCACCATCGTCCAGGCCGCCGACGCCTGCATGGCCGCCGGCGCGAAGGGCGTCATCGTCGTGTCCACCCACGCCGTGTTCTCCGGCCCCGCCGTCGAACGTCTGTCGAACTCCGTGGCCGAAGAGGTCATCGTCACCAACACGCTGCCGCTGAGCGAAGACAAGATCTTCGACAAGCTCACCGTGCTCTCGATCGCCCCGCTCATCGCCCGGGCCGTGCACGAGGTCTTCGAAGACGGATCGGTCACCAGCCTCTTCGAGGTCTGAGACCGACCGAATCCGCTCGCCGCGAATCCCGCGACGCGCACAGGAACCCCGAGTCGTCACCGGCTCGGGGTTCCTTCGTCTCCGCAGCCGCAATGACCCGTGTCCTTCGCGCCCGTGGTCTCCGCTGCCGCGATGGCCCGTGGTCTTCGTGCCGACCCAGGCCCATCGTTTCCGCGCCCCGGACGATCTACACTGGTAGCAACGCCAAAGCGAAGGGATCCGCGACGATGTCGTCACACGATTACAACCGTTACCGCGTGGACGTGGAAGGCGGGCAGCTGTCCGTGGGGGTGTGGGAGCCGGTCGCTGCCGGTCCCGGGCACGTGCCCACCGTCTGCGTCATCCACGGGATCACCTCGAATCATCTCTTCTTCGCCGGGCTCGTCTCCGCCCTGCCTGGGGTCCGCGTCATCGGCCCTGACCTGCGCGGACGTGCCGATTCCCGGACCCTGCCCGGCCCCTACGGAATGGCCGTCCATGCCGCCGACGTCCGCGCCGCCATCGATGCCTTCGCCCCGGACGGCTCCGTGACGCTCGTCGGACATTCGATGGGCGGGTTCGTTGCGATGACTCTTGCCGGAACCACCAAGAGCACCGCTGCCGGCACCGAGGCGGCCGACCGCTTCCGCGGCCCCGTCCTCATCGACGGGGGACTTCCCCTGCCCGAGGGGCAGCCCAGCGGCGGAGCGCCGGTCGATGACCTCAATGACGAAGACCTCGACACCGACGATCTCATCGCCGCCGTGCTCGGGCCTGCCGCCGAGCGTCTGTCGATGAGCTTCGGCTCCATCGAGGAGTACCTGGCGTTCTTCGCCGCACATCCGGCCTTCGTCGACGGACTCGACACGGTAGCCACCGAGAGCTTCGTCTACGACCTTGCGGCCAAGGACGACGATTCCTTCCAACCGTCGACGTCGATCGAAGCGATGCAGGCCGATTCGGCCGATATGTACACCGGGTCGGCATACCAGAGTGCACTCGAAACGATCATGGGCGACGACCGGGCCCAGGCCGAGGTCGTCTTCCTCTTCGCCGAACGGGATCTCGTCGCGGCGGAACCGGGCCTCTACCCGCCCGAACTCACCGCCGACTATGCGCGGAAGTGGCCGCACATGAGCGTCATCGACGTCCAAGGCACGAATCACTACGACATCCTGCTCACCGAGGTGGGAATCGACGCCTGTGCCGATGCCGTGAACAGCCGACTTGGTGCCGTCGCGGACAGTGCCGTAGAATGATCAGGTTGCCTCGGCGAGGGAGACGGATCTCGTCTCCGTGATCGACGCGGTCGGCATCCCACGAATCCCTGAGGACCGGTTTCTCGAGATTTGCAGCGGATCCAGGCTGTTTCGCCGTGGTGCTCGAAGATAAGTTCACCACGAAGGAGAGAAAATGGCTGACTTCAAACTTCTGGCCGAAGCTCGCAACGAGTTCGGCAAGGGCGCAGCGCGCCGCATCCGCCGCGCCGGACGTATCCCCGCGGTCGTCTACGGACACGGCGGCGATCCCGTGCACATCTCGCTCGAGGGCCACGCCACCATGCTGGCACTCAAGCACGCCAACGCGCTGCTCGAGATCGAAAGCACCGACGGATCCAAGAACGTCCTCGCCATCGCCCGCGATGTGCAGATCGAACCCGTCCGTCGCGAGATCGAGCACCTCGATCTCATCATCGTCAAGCGCGGTGAGAAGATCGAGGTCGACGTGCCCGTCCACATCATCGGAGAGGCCGCACCCGGAACCATGGTCTCGCAGGAGGAGTCGACCATCGCCGTCAAGGCCGATGCGACCCGTCTGCCCGAACTCATCGAGATCTCCGTCGACGGCCGTCCTGCAGGCGAGCACGTCCTCGCCGGTCAGGTCGAGCTGCCCGCCGGCGTCGAACTCATCGCCGACGAAGAGCTGCTCATCGTCAACGTCTCGGAAGAGGCTGAGATGGACACCGAGTCGGACGCAGAGGACGAGGCTGCCGAAGAGTCGACCGGCGAAGAGTCGACCGAAGAGTCCGCAAGTGCAGAAGGCTCCTCCGAGGAGGAGTGATCTTTTCACACCACGGCACCTCGGTGCTGAGGTGAGTGCAGACTGAACACTCGATTCGGTGGGTCGCCTACAAGGCGGCCCACCGAATTCGTCTCAGCCCCGGGCCATCGCCGACGGCAATCGCGCACAGTGACACCCCCTGACTCTCGGGCAGGCGGCCAGCCCTGACGCGCTTGGACCAGCACCGACCCGCGTGCACGCCACAAGTGCCTCACGGGGTAGGCTTGCGCCGGATCGGCGGAGAACAGACAGACGAAGGACGGCAATGACGAACGAAGCCTGGTTGGTCTTCGGGCTGGGCAATCCCGGCCCCAAATACGAAGCGACCCGTCACAACATCGGACAGATGGTCATTGCCGAACTCGCTTCACGTATCGGCACGGGCCTCACCCGGACGAAGCTGAGATCCAATGTCGGCACCGGCCGCCTGCCCACCGGCCGCGTGCCGGGAGTGCCCGGGCCCCGTGTGGTGCTGGGAACTTCGACCGGATACATGAACGAATCCGGCGGGCCGGTCAGGCAGCTGGCCGATTTCTACGGCATCGCCACCGAACGGATCATCGCCGTTCATGACGATGTGGACCTTCCCTTCGACGCGATCAGAGCCAAACGGGGTGGGGGAGAAGGCGGCCACAACGGCCTGCGTTCGATGACCTCGGTGCTGGGGACGAAGGACTATCTGCGGGTACGGGCCGGAGTCGGACGGCCTCCCGGCCGGCAGGACACCGCCGATCATGTGCTGCGTCCGTTCTCCAAAGACGAACGGACCACACTGCCGATCTTCGTCTCCGACCTCGCCGACGCCGTCGAAGCTCTCATCAATGACGGTTTGGACGCCGTGCAGCAGAAGTTCCACTCCCGCTGAACGCAGCACCGAGCGAACAGTCACCTCCGCCCGACGGTGCCGAACGGCCCTGCCCGAGGCGGCCGGGACCTGAACGCGAGAGCACGCAGCGGTCAGCGGCTGTGTCGGCCGTCCTGGCGCCGGCGGTGAAGCAGCCACGCGGCGAAGATGCCGCCGGCGAATCCGAAGAGGTGACCCTGCCAGGAGATGTCATTGGTCTGCGGCAGCATGCCGAAGATCATCGAGGCCCCGTAGGTGACGAAGATGAAGAGCCCGATCGCAAAGTAGACGATCTTGCGCAGCACGTCATCGGTGAACCAGGTGCGCACCGCGAGGTATCCGAAGAAGCCGAAGACAATTCCCGAGGCGCCGATGATGTGCTGACCCGGCCAGGTGGTCAGCCAGGCGCCGAGACCCGAAGCGAGCGCAGTGATCGCGGTGACCTGCCAGAATCGGCGCGAACCTTCGAACGCGATGACGATGCCGAGGACGAGGAACGGGAACGTATTGGCCATGAGGTGGCCGAATCCCGAGTGCAGCAGCGGTGAGGTGACCAGCCCGTAGAGCGAGAGCGGATTCCACGACTGCAGGCTGAAGGCATCGAGGTCGAGGGGGAGGAGAGCATCGACGATCTCGACGACCCACATCGCCGCCAGCAGGACGAGGACCGGGACGAACCTCGAGAAGTGATGATTGCGGTCGACGCTGGTGGTCAGGTGGGCCACCGGCGGGTTCGCGGAGCGGCCGGGGTGAGGGGATCCGGAACCGGCGGATTCGGAGCCGAAGAGCATGCGGGATTCTTCGGGGGTGAAACGAGGGGAGTGGTCGGAGCTCATAACCCAATTGTGAGTGATGAAGATTGGAGAACCCCGAAAAACCGGGGCTCTGGTGCAATCGTGACCGTTCCGTTAGGCCCGTTATCGCCTCGACATGTTCCCGGTGACGGAGTCTGACTTCAGTGCACTCGCGGTGCCACTCGCGCCGACGCGAGCGTCTTGCCATCGTCATCGAGGGCTTCGACGATGATCTTCGACCCGTTCGGGGTGATATCCACGGCGGTTTCGAACCCGGTGCGTTCGACGACCGTGTTCTCGCTGAGATGGTCGTCGTCATCTCCGCTGAGCACCCGCCACGACTCCACCTCGGTGGCGCCGTTCCAGCTCATGTGGATGCGGGTGACATCGGGCTGCGGTTCGGTCTTCGTGGCCGTCGGCGGGGCGACCGGCTGGGCATGCCAATCGGAGCGGTACGCGCGGTAGTTCGACCCGCCGACGAAGGTGAGGTCGGTGAGCAGCTTCCCGTCCTTCGTGAACTCCGAGACATAGGGTTCAGAACCCCATCCGACGACGACATTGCCGTTGTCGAGTTCCTGCAGGTTCCCCTGACTGCCCGACGAGCGGTCGTCGGGGGCGGGATACTCGGTGACCACCTCGGCGCGCTTCTTCTTCTCATCGACGTCGAGACGCAGCCCGCGAGTGTCGCCGAGGCGGGGCGCGGCATGGTTGTCGAAGAGCGTCAGCGTCCCATCGGAGCGGCGGCGGGCATCGTGCTGCCAGGCGAACGTCGCCCCCTGACCCATCTCGAAGTCCGAAGCTTTGCCGCCGAGGACCCAGTTGAGATCCGCCGTCTTCCGGTCGAGCTGGTAGATCGCATGCGTATTGCGGGCGGACACAAGGAGGGACTCACCGTCGTCGTCCTCGTCCACGGAGTTGAGGTGGATGTAGTCGAAGGGTTCGTCCTTCGTGCCTTCGCCGTCCTTGAGTTCGGCTTCGGACTGGTCGACGGGAACGGCGTCGAGGGAGTGCCATTCGAAGAGGGGCTCGCCGGTGGCGATGTCGACCTCCTGGACGATGCCCTCCCACACCCAGCCATCGGCGCCTCCGCCGACGGAGCTGAGATCGGTCTGGGTCTTGACGTAGGAGAGGAGGAACATGGTGTCGTCATCGGTGATCGTCGTCTCGTGCAGATCCGAGGTGTCCTGGGGCAGTTCGCCGCCCATGCCCACGCGGGCGATCTCCTGGTACGAGGCGTCGAGGATGACGACCTCGCCGGCGGTGTGCGGAGTCTCCGCCAGACCCTCCCACCAAGTGAGAACCGGTTCTCCACGATACTCCTGTACCCGCAGGTCCCACAGCGCATCGCCGCCCTCACGGATCCACAGCGGGTCGCCGGCGGCATCGAGGATGAGTCCGCCGACCCACGACTTCTCGTCGGTCTTCGTCTGGCCCTTCGGCGCGAGGAGGGTCGACAGGTCCCCATCGTCGGTGGGGAACGCTGCCGAGTCGATCTCGACTTTCGGAGGGGCGAGATCGGGACGGGAGTGGAAGTCCCATCGTTCGGCGACTGCGATGTCGTCGTCGGCATCGCCGGTGCAGCCCGTGAGCAGGAGCGCGGTCGCGGCCAGTCCTGCCAGGACGGTTCTCAACTTGGCCATGTACTCATCCTCACACGTTTCGATGAATTCCGCCGCTGTCCGCCCGCCTCGAGCGCCCCTACGGCGCGGGCGCGGGAACCTTGTCCTCGCACCGGGGACGCACAGGTCCTCTGTCCGGGACACCGGTCGTGAGCGCAGACACCGGATGGGCCGTGTCAGGTGCGTGGCCTAGACTGTTCGGGTGCTCAACGGACTTGATCTCACCCGCCAGAACCCCGCCGTCAACGGACTCGTCGCCGCCTTCAACGACCCGGACTCGGGTGGGGGCACGATCGATGCGATCAAGGGACTGTGGCCGTCGATCCTGCGTCGGACGGTCGGCGCCGCGGGAGCAGCCTCGGCGCCGCAGCTCATCGTCACCGCCACGACCCGTGAGGCCGAAGACCTCGCCCAAGCGCTCGCCGACTGGGTTCCGGCCTCCTCCATCGCGATCTTCCCCAGCTGGGAGACGCTGCCGCACGAAAAGCTGTCCCCACGCTCGGACACCGTCGGCCAACGCCTCGAGGTGCTCCGCCGCCTGGCCCACCCCAGCCCGGGTCGGGAGCTGAGTTTCATCCTTGCGCCCGTGCGCGCATTCCTCCAGCCCGTGGCGAAGGGGCTGGGGGACATCGCGCCGGCCGAGCTCGCCGTCGGCGACGAATCCGAGATCGACGACCTCGCCGCACGACTGACGGAACTCGCCTACTCTCGCGTCGACATGGTCTCGCGACGGGGCGAATTCGCCGTGCGCGGCGGCATCGTCGACATCTTCCCGGCCACCGCTGAGCGGGCGCTGCGCGTGGAGTTCTTCGGCGACGAGGTCGATGAGATCCGCGAATTCTCCGTCAGCGACCAACGCTCCATCCCCGCCGCCGAAGGGGAGGAACCGCTGACCCTGTCCGCACCGCCGTGCCGGGAGCTGCTCCTGACCGATTCGGTGCGCGAACGCGCGGCGAAACTCGCCGAGGATGTGCCCGGTGCTGCGGACATGCTTGAGAGGATCGCCGGCGGAGTCGCCGTCGAAGGCATGGAATCGCTGTCCGCCGTCCTCGCCGACGGGATGGAGCCGATCATCGCGCTGCTGCCTGCGGAGTCGAAGATCATCATCACCGAACCCGAGCGAGTCGAAGCCCGCGCCGCAGACCTCGTGGAGACGACGAACGAATTCCTCGAAGCCGCGTGGGCCGGAGCCGCCGCCGGGGGAGAGTCCCCGATCGACCTGTCCGCGGCGAGCTTCCGCACCGTCGCCGAAATGGCAGAGGGCGCTCGCCTCATCGGGCTGGCCTGGTGGGAGATCGGGGGTTTCGCCCACGATGAGGAGCTCGCCGACCCGGAGGAGAACATCTTCGCCGTTCCGGCCCGCATCCCCAAGGGCTATGCCGGTGACGTCGAAGCGATCCTCGCCGATGTCAGGGACCTCATCCACGACAAGTGGCGGATCCTTGTCCTCACCGAAGGACCGGGACCGGGCCACCGGATGGTCGAAGTCTTCTCCGAAGCCGGAGTGCCCGCCACCTTCGTCGACGATCCCACGGACCTGCCCGAAGCGCTCGTGACTGTGACGACGGCTGCCTCGTTCGGCGGATTCGTCTTCGACGATCTCAAACTCGCCGTTCTCACCGAAGCCGATGTGCTCGGGCGGGCGGCGGCCACCTCGACGAGGGACATGCGGCGGCTGCCCACCCGACGTCGGCGCAACCAGGTGGACCCGCTCAATCTGGCCCCCGGCGACTACGTCGTCCACGACCAGCACGGTGTGGGACGCTTCGTCGAGATGACACAGCGGACGACCGGACGCGGTGCGAACAAGCACACCCGCGAGTACCTCATCATCGAATATGCTCCAGCCAAACGCGGCCAGCCCGGTGACCGTCTCTACGTCCCCAGCGACGCGCTCGATCAGGTCACCCGCTATGTCGGCGGCGAGAGCCCGAGCCTCAACAAGATGGGCGGGGCGGACTGGCAGACGACGAAGGCCAAGGCGCGCAAGGCAGTCAAGGAGATCGCAGGCGAACTCATCCGGCTCTACTCGGCTCGGCAGGCCACAGTCGGTCACTCCTATGGGCCCGACACACCATGGCAGCGCGAACTCGAAGACGCCTTCCACTATGTCGAGACCGCCGACCAGCTCACGACCATCGATGAGGTCAAATCGGACATGGAGAAGACGGTGCCGATGGACCGTCTGATCTGCGGCGACGTGGGCTATGGAAAGACGGAGATCGCGGTTCGTGCCGCGTTCAAAGCGATCCAGGAGGGCAAGCAGGTCGCGGTGCTTGTGCCGACCACGCTGCTTGTCCAACAGCACTATGAGACCTTCGCCGAACGGTATTCGGGATTCCCCGTCACGATCGGCGCGCTCTCCCGGTTCCAGTCGAAGCAGGAGTCGGAGAAGGTCAAAGAGGACTTGGGTGCAGGCAAACTCGACCTCGTCATCGGCACCCACCGGCTGCTCAGCGGCGAGGTGCGATTCAAGGACCTCGGACTGGTCATCATCGATGAGGAGCAGCGCTTCGGTGTCGAGCACAAGGAGACGCTCAAGGCCCTGCGGACCAATGTCGACGTGCTCGCAATGTCCGCGACACCGATTCCCCGCACCCTGGAGATGGCCGTCACCGGCATCCGCGAGATGTCGACCCTGGCCACGCCTCCGGAGGAGAGGCACCCGGTCCTGACCTATGTGGGCAGGCGCGAGGACAAGCAGATCAGGGCCGCGATCCGCCGTGAGCTCATGCGCGAAGGTCAGGTCTTCTACATCCACAACCGGGTCCGAGACATCGAGGCCGTGGCCGGGCATATCGCCGAGATGGTGCCCGAGGCCCGGATCGCCATCGCCCACGGCAAGATGAACGAAACCCGACTCGAGCAGGTCATCGTCGACTTCTGGGAGAAGAAGTACGACGTGCTCGTGTGCACGACGATCGTCGAGACCGGCATCGACATCGCCAATGCGAATACACTCATCATCGACAACGCCGACCGCTACGGGCTCTCCCAGCTCCACCAGCTGCGCGGGCGAGTCGGTCGCGGCCGGGAACGCGCCTATGCCTATTTCCTCTACCCGCCGGACACCCAGCTGACCGAAACCGCCCACGACCGACTGACGACGCTGGCTGCGCACACCGAACTGGGTGCCGGCATGCAGGTGGCGATGAAGGACCTGGAGATCCGCGGTGCCGGCAACCTCCTCGGGGGTCAGCAGTCCGGTCACATCGAAGGCGTCGGGTTCGACCTCTACGTCCGACTCGTCGGCGAAGCCGTCGCGAAGTTCCGCGGTGAGGAGACCGAACCCGAGGCCGATATGCGCCTCGAACTGCCCGTCGACGCGCACCTGCCGGCCGAGTACGTCGACCACGAACGGCTGCGCCTCGAGGCGTACCGGAAGCTGGCGGCGGCAGCGAACGAAGACGAACTCCAGGAAGTCCTCGATGAACTCGTCGACCGCTACGGCCCCTATCCGGCACCGGTCGGTGTGCTCGCCGACGTCGCCAGGCTGCGCATCCGTGCCCGCGCCTCCGGCGTCAGCGACATCGTCGCGCAGGGCAACTTCATCCGCTTCGGCCCGGTCGAACTCGCCGGCTCGCAGGTGGTCAGGCTCAAACGCCTGTACCCGAAGGCGCTGCTCAAACCGGCGTTGCGCTCCGTCCTCGTGCCCAAACCGATGGCCGGAACCGGGTTCGATGCGAAGGAGATGACCGATTCTGACATCCTGCGCTGGGCCCATCAGTTCCTCGACGCGATCCTGCCCGTCGTCGAGTCCGAGGCCACCCAGGAGACGGTCGAGAACACGTGAGAATTCCCCGACTGTTCTCCAAGCTTCCGCTCACCAGCGGCAGCGGTGGCGTAGAGTGCGAAGAGCGGAGCACTCCGCAGTAAGCGATACACCATTCGACGAAGGAGAATCGCCATGGGCGTTGACGACAAGTTCGAGAACAAGGCCGAAGACCTCGGCGGACGTGCCAAGGAATCCATCGGAGACGTCACCGGTGACGACGAACTCAAGGCCGAAGGCGCAACCGATCAGCTCAAGGCCAAGGCCAAGGACGTCGGCGAATCCGTCAAGGATCTCGGCGCATCGGTCAAGGACAAATTCTCGAAGTGACCATCGCAACGGCCCCCACTGCCTCGGTGGTGGGGGGCCTTTCGCGTCGGCAGGAGGACAGCGCGTGGATGAGCCCGCAGCCGAAGAGGACACCTCAACTCGGCACGTGGTGGCGGCGATGGCGACCCTGCGCAGACGGTGCCCTTGGTCGAGCCGACAGGACCACCGCAGCCTTGAGAAATACGCTCGCGAAGAGACCGAGGAGCTCATAGAAGCTCTCGAGGACTTCACCGCTGCACCGACATCGGCCCACCGTGCGGCAGTGGTCGAGGAGCTCGGCGACGTGTTCTACCAGGTGCTGTTCCACTCCGCTCTGCTCGACGAGAGCGGCGGACACGAATACGGGCACAGCCTCGGGACCATCATCGACGGTCTCGAGGAGAAGCTCATCCGCCGCCACCCGCTGGCCTTCGGCGAAGACGCCGGGGAAGAGATGGCCGCTTTGGAAGATGTGGAACGCGAATACCGCCGGATCAAAGCGGAAGAGAAGACCGCGCGGCGCAGAGAGGACGGAAATCGATGAGTCTGGAGCGTCTCGAGATCGAGGGCACCTTCAACTTCCGTGACCTCGGCGGCGCTCGCACGCAGTCCGGGGATAATGCGGTGCGACTCGGGAAGGTGTTTCGAGCCGACGGCCTGGCACGGCTGACCGACCGGTCACGCGCCGATATGCGCGAACTCGGCATCGGTGCCGTCGTCGACATGCGGGACATCGGTGAGCGTTCGAAGCTGCCCGACACCCTCGACGGGCTCGAGGTCGCCCACATCGAACTTCCTGTCTTCGAGGATCATTTCTTCCCCAGTCGACCGATGAGCGTCGAGGAGATGAGGGCCGCCGCCGAGGCGACGGGAATGGATCTCAGCGATCGCTCGCTCGAGCGCATCTACGACCTCATGATCACTCATTTCGGGCACCGGCTGGCCGCGGTCGTCGACACCGTCGCCGATCACTGCGGAACAGGTGTCGTCTTCCACTGCTCTGCGGGCAAGGACCGCACCGGTGTGGTCGGAGCGTTCCTGCTCGACCTCCTCGGCGTGGGCAGGGAAGCGATCATCGACGAATACGCGATCACCTCCACTCACCTCTCCGGCGGGTTCCTCGACTCGATCACGAAGAACTTCGCTGATGCCGGCATCTCCGGAAACCTCGCCGCGACCGCCACGGCCGCCCCTCCCGAACTCATGCACGAGGTCCTCGATCGGATCGAGACCGACTACGGGGCCGCCTCGGCGAATGGAATCGGAGTCGGCGGCGCAGGAAAAGGCTCCGACACCGGCAGGATCGCTGCCAACAGAGCAGGCGCCGGCGGGATCGGCACCGGCGGGGCAGTGGAAGCGTATCTGCTCACCCACGGAATGGACCCGTCCACCCCGCAGCGGCTGCGCGAGTGTCTGCTCGAACCCGCAGCCGAGGCCTGAACGATCGCGGACAGTCGGCGCCGCGGCGGGGCCGGCCAGTGTCATGCGACGAACAGAGAGTGAGCCCCGTCGTGCGTTGCATTAAGCTGTCCTGCAGGCACATGTTCCCCATGTGAAACCAAAAGCTAAGGAGTACTCAGTGGCTGAGATCGTTGCCGCAAATGCCCGCGAAATCCTGGATTCCCGGGGAAACCCCACCGTTGAGGTGGAAGTGCTGTTGGCCGACGAGTCCGTCGGTCGTGCCGGAGTCCCGTCCGGCGCCTCCACGGGAGAGTTCGAAGCCGTCGAACTGCGCGACGGAGATCCCGAACGCTACCTGGGCAAGGGAGTCACCCAGGCCGTCGACGCCGTCGTCGACGAGATCCACGAAGTCATCGCCGGGCTCGAGAGCGACGATCAGCGACTGGTCGACCATGCGCTCATCGAGCTCGACGGCACCGACAACAAGTCCCGCATCGGCGCGAATGCGATGCTCGGAACCTCGCTGGCCGTGGCTCGGGCGGCAGCGGTTTCGGCGGACCTGCCCCTCTACCGCTACCTCGGTGGCCCGAACGCACACGTCATGCCCGTGCCGATGATGAACATCCTCAACGGCGGGTCACACGCGGACTCGAACGTCGACATCCAGGAATTCATGATCGCCCCGATCGGTGCCGCAAGCTTCCACGAAGCGCTGCAGTGGAGCGTCGAGGTCTACCACGCGCTCAAGGGCGTGCTCAAGGAACGCGGTCTGTCGACCGGACTCGGCGATGAGGGCGGGTTCGCCCCGAACCTCGACTCGAACGCCGCGGCACTCGACCTCATCCTCGAAGCCATCGACCTCGCCGGACACCGTCCCGGACGGGACATCGCCGTCGCCCTCGACGTGGCCTCCTCGGAGTTCTACAACGATGGAGTCTACGAATTCGAAGGCGGCAAGAAGACGGCCGAAGAGATGGCCGCCTACTACGAGGAGCTGCTCGCGAAGTACCCGCTCGTGTCCATCGAGGACCCCCTCGACGAGAACGACTGGGAGGGCTGGGCGACCCTGACCGAAGCGATCGGTGCGAAGGTCCAGCTCGTCGGCGACGACCTGTTCGTGACCAACCCGGAGCGCCTGCAGCGCGGAATCGACAGCGCCACCGCGAACTCGCTGCTGGTCAAGGTCAACCAGATCGGCACCCTCACCGAAACCCTCGACGCTGTGTCCCTGGCGCAGACGCACGGGTACACGACGATGATCTCGCACCGTTCGGGCGAGACCGAGGACACGACGATCGCCGATCTGGCTGTGGCCACGAACGCCGGTCAGATCAAGGCCGGTGCCCCGGCCCGGTCCGAACGCGTTGCGAAGTACAACCAGCTGCTGCGCATCGAAGAGCAGCTCGGCGATGCGGCACGCTACGCCGGTCGCGGAGCCTTTCCGCGCTTCGAAGCCTGAGCGAACCCGGCAATCACGGGACACAGGTTCCTGAGGAACTCCCCGAGGCGGGGCCGGACGATCAGCGGTCGTCCGGCCCCGCCTCGGTGCGTGCAGACGGGGTTGCTCTGGTGCGGACGGGCGAGACCATCTCGGCGCGGACGGCTGAGGGAGGGCGAGACTGCCTCGTTGAGGACGGGCGAGACCATCTCGGTGCGTTGGTTCGGGGCATCCCTCACCGTTGCCGTCGCGTGGCACCGCCGGCCGCACTCCCTCCAGCTGGCGACACGTTGCACCGGTGCACCGGGAGGAGCTAGCGCGAACGGTGGGTGATCATGCCGTCTGTGGCTGTGAGCGGCGGATCGCCCGAAGGATCTCCTCGAATTTCGTCTCCCGAAACAGCTCCTTCCAGCTGATCCTGATCACCCGCCAGCCTCGATCGCGAAGCCACTGCTCGCGGCGGCGCTCCTCTTCGAGTTCCGTTCGCGGGACTCCCGAGCCCAGATAGAGCTTGCCGATGCCGTCGATCTCGACGATGAGACGCGCCTGGCTGTGGCGGAAGTCGACACGGATGTCACGGCGCAGATTCTCGGTGCGGAAGGTGATCTGCGGTTCCAGTCCCGTGATGCCGTGCTGGAAGAAGCGGACCGCGGCAATCGCCTCGGCGGGGGATTCGCGGCGGGAATCAGCGAGCTCGATCGCCAGCTTCACCTTGCTGATATTGCGCTTCTCCAGGCACTGGGCGAGGACAGTGCGGATCTGGTCTTTCGTGGTCAGTCCACGGTGCAGCGCATCGTCGAGCATGGCCACGGAGATGTCGAGGTTGTAGCTGCGGGCGACATCGATGAGGGTGCGCTCGAGCGTGGTGACCTCAGCGCCGCAGCCGGTGACGGCACGGTGGTTGGGCGGAATGAGATTCCCGCGAACGTGGATGCTCTTGAACCGCCGGTTGGTGCCGGGGCGGACGACTTCGACCTGGTGGGTGACTGGGTAGGCGACCGGGAGGTTGTGGATGAGGGCTGCGGAGATGTGAGAGAAGACCTCGGGCGGCGGATTCGGCTTCGAGGCATCGGTGCGAAGATCGGACTGCTGGTTGTGCCGCGCCATCACCGAGGCGTTGAGGTCCTCGACCTGATCGCGGATATCGCCGTGTTCGACGAAGGTCTTGTGGACCTTCTCATGGATGCTGGCCCACAGCGGCTGATGGGCCTTTTGATCGCAGACATGTTTGACGAGATAGACGCCTCTCGACAGCCGCCGCAGACAGCAGGTGCGGGCACGTCTGATATCACTGTGGCTGAAACCGAGTCTGTTGAGTTCTTCTGTGCCGATGAGTTTGTACATGCACTCAAATTGCATGAAACGGCAGCAAAGTGCAATGGAGGGCTGTTGATATGTGGATAACACTGTTGATACAGGCGCGTGAATTCAAGGGTGTGGGTGTGGAGTGGGTGGTGCTTTCGCGTGGTCGCGCGGTGGTGGTCACGCGGTATCAGTCACCGGTAGTCACAGAACATCCTGCCGGACCGGTGCGTGGCATCGGTTCCGGTGTTGGATGCCTCACTGACTGTAGGAGGCGCCGCGAGCGGGAGAACGTGACGCTTCCGGTGCTGGACGGGACAACGCGCGCCGGGCCGGGTCAGCGGGCAGGGTGCGGAATCGAACACGCCACGGGGCCCAAATCCTCGCGCGAAGTGAGCGGACACGGCACACTTGGAGATGTTGCGACACCCTTCCCCGATCCCCAGTCGCAGAGGAAAGAAGCATGGTCCCGAGCAAGCCCAGACGCAGTGCCCCGAAGTCGGCTCCAGGTAAGGCCGCCCCTCGTCGACGGTCGAAACCCGTCGTCGAAGCCGACGCCAGCGCCGAAGCGCGCAGCCGCCGCATGTCCTGGCGCACGGGAATGTTCCTCCTCGTCATCGCCATCGTCCTCTTCGCATTCCTGTCTCCGCTGAATTCCGCACTCAAGCAGGCCCAGCAGATCGCCGCTCTGAACAACGAGATCGAAACAACGAAATCCGAGGTCAAGAGCCTCGACGAGAAGAACAAGAACCTCAAGGATCCCGACTACATCAAGCGCAAAGCGCGCGAAGACCAGTACTACGTGGAGAAGGGCAAGAACGCGGTCATCGTGACCAACCAGGATGCCGTCGAGGAGGATTCCGAGGCAGATCGACCGGTTGCCAAGCAGGCCTGGTACCTTGAGTTGCTGGAGTCCATTCAGGAGACCGGCAATACCGTGGAGAAGAGCTGATGATCACAGAGTGCACCGAGGCGGATTTCGCAACCCTTCACGACCAGCTCGGGCGCATTCCCCGCGGAGTCGTCGGCATCGCAGCTCGCAGCACCGCCGGTGAACCTCTCGTCGTCGCCACGGCCCCCAGGCTCGAGGACGGCACCCCGTTCCCGACGACCTTCTACCTCACCCATCCCGCCTATGTCGCCGAGTGCTCGCGCCTGGAGGCCTCCGGGATCATGGCCGAATGGACGACCGAGGTCGGCGAGGACGAAGAGCTCGCCGCTGCCTACGCCGCCGCCCACCGGGCCTACCTGGCCGTCCGCTCCGAGATCGGGGCTGCAGCCGGACTGGCCGAAGTCGAGGAGATCAAGAACTATTCGGCCGGGGGAATGCCCACCCGCGTCAAGTGCCTCCACGCCCTCGTCGGCCATTCGCTCTCCGCCGGGCCCGGAGTCAACCCGATCGGTGACCGTGCACTGTCCTTCATGAACGATGTGCCCCCGATCGCCGCACCGGATCCCGAGCCCGCCGCCACAGGTGCCGGATCGTCCGACCCCTCGGACGCTGCCGAACCGTCCGCGCAGGCGACTGCTCCGACTGACACCGCCGAGGCGATTGCCGCCACCGAACCGACTGACTAGGATCCGACCATGCGAGTTGCTGCCTTCGACTGCGGGACGAATTCTCTGCGCCTGCTCATCGCGGATGTCGCCGACGGCACCCTCACCGATCTTCGCCGCGAGACCCGGATCGTGCGGCTGGGCCAAGGTGTCGATGCCACCGGCGAATTCGCTCCCGAAGCTCTGGAGCGCGCCTTCGCTGCGGCGAAGGAATTCGCCGAGGTGGCCGTGGAGTACCAGGTGGAGAGGCTGAGATTCGTGGCGACCTCGGCCAGCCGCGATGTGAAGAATCGCGATGAGTTCTTCGCCGGCATCTTCTCGATCCTCGGCATCGTCCCCGACGTCATCACCGGCGAAGAGGAGGCACGACTGTCCTTCCTCGGCGCCACCGCGGATCTCGAGGCCGCAGAGGGGCCCTTCGTCGTCATGGACCTCGGCGGCGGATCGACCGAACTCGTCCTCGGCCAGGGCGACGTCGAGGCGGCGGTGAGTATGGACATCGGATCCGTGCGTCTGACCGAACGCCACATGCCCGTGGAGACTCCCGGCGAGGATCAGACCCGTGCGGCGATCGCTGATATCGACGCCCAGCTCGATCGGGCCGCGCAGACGGTCGACTTCTCGGCCCCGCGCACCTTCATCGGCGTTGCCGGCACCGTCACGACCATAACCGCCGGCGTGCTCGGACTCGACAGCTACCAGCGAGACCGCATCCACGGCGCCCATATCAGCGTCGCCGACATCGAGGCCGAATCCCGCAGACTCCTCGCCATGGACCGCGAAGCCCGTACCGAACTGCCGTACATGCATCCGGGACGCGTCGATGTCATCGGTGCCGGCTCCCTGCTGTTCGCCCGCATCACCGCCCGCTTCGACCAGGCGGTCACCGCTGCAGGCGGGACACTGGACATCCGTATCTCGGAGACTGACATCCTCGACGGAACCGCGCTCGACCTGGCGCTGACGAGCTCGTGAGGGCCACCGCCAGACTCTTCGCCGCCACCGTCCTCGTCCTCGGCCTCATCGTCGGCACCACCCAGCCGGTCATGGCCGCGCCGAAGGCGGGGCCCGGTCAATGGTTCATCAAGGACTACGGCATCGACAAGGTCTGGAAGAAGTCCACCGGCAAAGGTGTCAAGGTCGCTGTCATCGACTCGGGCGTGAACACCGACCATGAGGATCTCGGAGGGGTCGTGACCTCAGCGAAGGACTTCAGCGGACTGGGAAAAGACGGAAAGACCCCTATCGGCGGCAAGACCACCATTCACCACGGCACTGCCGTCGCCGGAGTCATCGCCGGCCAGGGAACCGGAGCCGGACCGACCGGAGTCGCCCCCGATGCGAAGATCCTCTCCGCCTCGATGTGGCTGGGCCCTGACCGCCCGAAGGAATCAGGATCGACTCGTGAACAGGCCGAAAAAGCCCTCCGCTGGTCCGTCGACTCCGGAGCCAAAGTCATCAACATGTCCTTGGGATGGGACGATCCGGGCTGGCCGGAGAGTTGGGATGACGCCTTCGCCTACGCCTATAAGAAAGACGTTCTCATCGTGGCCTGCGTCGGCAACGCCTCACAGGGCGCAACTCAGGCCTGGTCGCCATCGACAGTCCCGGGAGTCATCGGTGTCGGGGGATTGGACAAGAACGGACGCGTGCTCGACGACTCCACTGCACCGGGCACGGCCGTCGACCTCATGGGGCCGGCCAAGGACATCCCGATCCCGTACTACAGCGGCGGGTACGCCGAAGGGCAGGGGTGCTCGTTCGCCTCACCGATCGTCTCCGGAGCGGCTGCGCTCATCCGCTCCGACAACCCGAAGCTCACCGCCGATGAAGTTCGCGCAAAGCTGCAGTCGAGCGCGAAGCCGGTCGCCGGTCACAAGGCAGTGAGCACGGAGGACAAACCCGATCCGACCGTCGGTTGGGGCAGGCTCGACCCGCAGGCGGCGGTCAAGGCGAAAGTCCCGGGCAAGGTCGTCTCCGCAGAGACAGAACTGGCGGACTGGGTGAAGATGCATCGTCGTGGCGAGGCGAAGGCGAAGGAGACCGAGACTGCTGCTCCGGACGAGAGCGAGAGCCCGCGGGCTGTTGCTCCCACAGACATCGCGGCCTCGCAGTCGACACCGATCTTCGGCTTCGCCGTCCTCGGCGTCGGCGCCCTGGTCACGCTCGTCCTCCTCGTCGCCTCAACCGTTTCCTTCGCTCGTCGCCGCAGGTGAATCGGGCCGGTGGAACGGCTCTGATCTGGGGCGTTCTGAGCCTACGGAGAAACAATTAGTGAAAGTTTTCACAAGGGTCTAGCATGGGAATATGGCACTCATCAGAAACTCGAAACTGCGTCCACGAATCCTCGTCGTCGGTGGCGGCTACCTCGGCCTGACCACCGCCCAGAACCTGCTGAAGAACCTCGGTCGGGGCGAAGCCACCGTCACCGTGGTCGACCCCAACCCGTACATGACCTATCTGCCGTTCCTCCCCGAGGTGGCAGCCGGTTCGATTGAGCCCCGTCACGCCGTTGTGCCGCTGCGCCGCAACCTGCCGGGTGCAGAGGTCATCACCGCGAAGGTCACCTCGATCAACCACGCCGAGAAGTTCGCCACCATCGAGCCCGACAACGATGAGGCATTCGAACTCGACTACGATCACATCATCCTCGCCGCCGGTTCGGTCGCTCGCGCGCTGCCGATTCCCGGTCTGAAGGAGAACGCGATTGCGCTCAAGCGCATCGAAGAAGCCGTCGCCCTGCGCGACCACTTCCTCTCCCGCCTTGCAGACGCTTCGCTGATGGAAGACGACGAGGAGCGCCGCAAGGCTCTGACCTTCGTCTTCGTCGGCGGCGGATTCGCCGGCATCGAGGCGCTCACGGAGCTCGAAGACCTCGTCCGTTCGGCCATCGCCCAGTATGAGACGCTGACCGAAGCCGATGTCCGCTTCGTCCTCGTCGAGGCCGTCGACCGCGTCATGCCCGAGGTCGGCGAAGCACAGGCCCGGTGGGTTGTCGAGCACATGCGTGAGCGTGGAATCGACGTCTACCTCGAGACCTTCCTCCAGGACTGCACCGATAAGCACATCAAGCTCTCCAACGGCGAGGAATTCGACGCCGACACCATCGTGTGGTCCGCCGGCGTCAAGGCCAATCCGCTGCTCGTCGATTCCGACCTGCCGATCAACGAACGCGGCAATGTCACCGTCCGCGCCGATCTGCGTGTCGAGGGCGACGACGGAGTGGTCGAGGGCGCTTGGGCAGCAGGCGACAACGCCGCTGTGCCCGACCTCTCCGGAGGCGGAGTGGCAGGCTTCTGTGTGCCCAACGCCCAGCACGCTTCGCGTCAGGCTCCGGTGCTCGCCGCCAACGTGCTCGCCGCTCTGCGGGGAGAAACGGAGTTCAAGCAGTACTTCCACAAGACGATCGGCTCGGTGGCTGGTCTGGGTCTGTACAAGGGCGTGTCGCAGATGGGCGACTTCGAGGCCCGCGGACTTCTCGCTTGGCTGATGCACCGTGCTTACCACGGCTACGCCATTCCGACCCTGGACCGCAAGGTCAAGGTCTTCGGCAACTGGTTCCTCAACGCCGTGCTCGGCCGCGATGCCATGCCGTTGGCCGACCTTGATGTTCCGCGCAAGAACTTCGTCGAGGCCGCTAACTCGAAGCCGGCTCCGAAGAAGGAACCCAAGGAACCTGCCAAGGCCTGATCCACTGCAACCGGTGCCATCCGGTGACAGGCCCTGATGAGACGACCGACGCCGGGGATGCATGAGTGCATCCCCGGCGTCAGTCATATCTGCAGACTCTGCTGCGAGTTCGTCCTGCTCAGTTCGCGACGGTGAAGCGGGCGTCGATGTGCTTGGGATCGGCGATCTCATCGACCATTGCGACAGCGAAGTCCTCGGCCGAGATCGAGTCGCCCGCAGGCACCTCGAGCTCGACGTTGTAGGAACCGGTGCGCTCACCCGGAGCGATTTCCGGGGCGGGGGAGATGAGCGTCCACGGGGACGGATTCGCGGCACGCAGAAGCTCGAGGGCCTTCGTGCCGGTTTCGGCCTCAGCCTTGTACGCGGGAGGGAAGCCCTCCGTGTCTTTGAGCATCGTGTCCCCGGCGAACAGCGAACCGGCACCGCCGACGACGAAGAGTCGAGCGTCGCCGGTGGCCTTGGCCAGAGTCGACAGCGCGTTAAGCCATTCTTGGTGGTCACCGCCGGTGCGGCTGGGGCCCGTGGTGGAGACGATGACATCGTGGTCGGCGGCCATCCGTGCTCCGAGCTCCGCATTGGCCATATCACCGGTGATTGAGCGGGCCGCTCCGGCCACCTCGGCGCCGGACCGAGTGATGGCGGTGACCTCGATCCCGCGGGAGGCCGCCTCCGCGACGACGCGAGAGCCGATCATTCCCGATGCTCCAAAGAGTGCGATCTTCATAAGAGTCCCTTCGTTCTTCGTGCGGCGCGACTGCGGTGCACGGTGGATGTCGTAATCTGACTTTCCTAAGGTATCTTTTGGATAGCGAGTACCTCAAGGATACTATGGAGCTATGAGTGTGAAAGTTCGCTGGGAAGGCGATGCCTTCGACCCCGAATGCCCGACTCGAGTGGTTCTTGACCGCGTCGGAGACAAGTGGACGGTGCTTATCGTCGACATTCTCGATTCCGGTCCGAAGCGCTTCAACGAGATCCGTCTGGCCATCGGCGGGATCACCCCGAAGGTGCTGACCTCGACCCTGCGGTCGCTTGTCGCCGATGGTCTCGTGGTCCGGGAGGTCTTCGCCGAGGTTCCGCCGCGGGTGGAATACTCGCTCACCGGCCTCGGACGATCGCTGCAGGATCCTGTGGCAGCGCTCCGGGAGTGGGCAGAGGCCAACGTCGCGGAGATCGTCGAGAACCGGGACCGCCATGACGAGCCACAGGTGTCCGAAGGCATGCGAGCGTTCCGGTGACCGGAGCCAGACGGTCAACCGGCCGCGGGCCCGGGCGCTTCGGCAGAATCGATGGGTCGCATCTCGACCAGTCGTGTGGTGGATACCGTCACAGTCGTACCGCGGAGGAACAGCAATAGGGATCAGGCGCGGGAGAATTCCCCGAGCACGGTGACGAAATCACGCAGCTCTCCGGCGACACGATAGACCCGCGGCTGGCCTGAGTAGACCCAGTTGTTCGTGATGATCGAGGCGCTGCCGCCGTTCGTCGCCTGTTTGAACTCGGCGACGTCGAGCGTCGCAAGATGATCCTCGACGAGGCGGCTGCGTAGGTCCGGCCCCATCTGCACCCAATGATCGGCGGCTTCGAAGCCGATCTCCGTCCAGTCTCCACCGGTCTCACGGAAGGCGAACGGGCGACCCTGCGACGGGAAGTCGGCAGTGGTGGAGCCGTCTGCCGAAGCGGGGGAGGCCGACTCGGTGGCGGTGATGATGACGGCGGGTCCGTGCTGCGTACGGGCGAGATCATCGTCGACGGAGGCGATCGGCTGGGGTGCCTGACCGGGGCTGAGAAGAAGGAACGACATAAGACGATCATGCCGCAAACGGCGGAAATCGGCGATCTCGGTCGGCACTCGACACCGACAAAGAATCGTCCCCCAGTGGGACTCGAACCCACACTGAATCGATGTGGAGTCATAGTTTTCGCGAGTTTCCGTGGGGTGGCTTCTGCCCCGAGAAATCGAGGAACGCGATGCTTCTGAGGTTCGCTTAGTTGCCATGAGTTTCCGTGGGGTTCCGCTGAAAAAGATGGGTAAACGTGGGGTGAGTGGAGTTATTTAACCGAAATGAAGCATCGCGGTAGAAGGATGCTGTCAGCGCGGCCGGCGAAAACGAACGAGATGGCCACTGGCTTTGAGGAATGGTCGCCTGTGCTCGGCCACAATGAGCGCCAGGAAGCTTGCCTGATGCTCAGTGTCCATCAACGCCAGCTTGTGCGGCCTCAGAAAAGTGGTCGCTCAAGAACCGAATCGCTTCGTCAACCTTCCGTGATGTGTGGGCTCCTCTCGGCAAGACAGCACTAATCGCGTTCCTCGGCACCGTATCTGCGGCCGGAATCTCAATGACACCAGGTCCCGGTGCGCTGGTCTCGCCGGGGAGTGCGTAGCGGAGAGAATATCCCAGTCCGTTCGCGACCAGAGCCATCACCGTTGCCAGGTTGGTGCTAGTCCATCTGATGCGGGGTTCCACTCCAGCATTTCGCATGAACTCGATCGATCTGTCACGGCTGGGAGGCAGATCGATCAGGATTGCGGACTCGTGGGCCACCTCGCTGAATGAGATCGATTTCCTACTGCATAGAGGGTGCTCAGCCGGAAGCATGATCTTCAAGATTGCTTCTGTGATGTCGTGAGAATGGACCGCTTCGAGAGTCTGCCGGGAGAATACGAATGCCATATCGAGAGCGCCGTCGATGAGCGCCTGCTGGAGGTCTCCGGCGGAGCCTTCTCGGTAGTTGAAGGTCACTTGAGGGTAGTGCCTTTCGAAGTGTGCGGCTAATGGCGGCACGACTTGAGGGGAAAGGGAAGACACGCACCCGATTTCGAGCACCCCTGAGATCTCCGAAGTTCCGGTTGCTGCCACCTGTTCTATCTCGGCTGTCATCGCAACGACGTGGCGTGCACGCGCTGACAGTTCTCTTCCGGCGCGGGTCGGTACGACCCCTTTGGACTGTTGTCGGATGAGCAGATCCGTGCCAAGGCGGCTTTCCAGTTGTGCAATCGCCATCGACACCGTTGCCTGAGTGACGTTGACCTTCTTCGACGCTGCGGTCACCGAACCGGCGTCGACGACAGCGACGAAATATTCGAGTTGACGAAGCGTGAGCTCACCCATCAATTCCGCCTATGTAGTACTTCACAAGTATTGATTCTACAAAATTAATGGCGTAGACCACACTGGGAACCAGATGTCCTATCGAACCGCTTGAGGAGCAACGCCGACCCATGACCAAGGCAAACAGTCCGCACATCATCACGTTGGGAACCGCGGGCGGACCACGCTGGTGGCGTTATCAAGGACAGAGCGTACGCGCGGGAATCTCGACTGCTCTCGTCATCGGCGAAGCTGTGTACTTGATTGATTGTGGTTATGGAGTGTCAACGGTCAGTAGGAACTGCCCATAGACGGCCACGAGAATTGCCCACTGGTGGCCAATAAAACTGCCCGCTGGTGGCCACGATTTCTGCCCATCGACTCGTTGTGTCCAGTCGTGACCACCCGGGGCCGTCGATATCAGCTCAAAGCAACCACCCCTGCCCCAGAAACGGCCTGGCTGAGTCGAATCGATTCCCCACTGGTCTGGACCAAATGAGCATGATGAAGGAGCCGATCAACCGTCGCCGTAGCCACGGTCTTGGGCATCAGCTGGTCGAAAGCAGAAGGATGGAGATTCGACGAAATCGCGACGGATCTCTTCTCATAAGCAGCATCGACAAGCCGATACAGACCTTCGGCAGCATCATCACTGACCGGCAGCAGCCCGATGTCGTCAACGATCACGAGATCGGCTCGCAACAGCCGCTGAACAGTCTTCGTCACCTGGTCATCAGGACGATGAGCACGAATGAGTCCGCCCAGATCTTCCAGCTTCAGCCAGGACACGCGTCCACCGCCGTCGATGACTTTCTGTCCCAGCGCTTCCAGGAAGAACGATTTGCCGGTTCCCGCGGGCCCACAGATGGCCAGGTTCTCCTTCCGCCCCACCCACTCCAGCGTCGACAGCGCCTGCTGTGTGGGTACAGGAATCGATGACACTTCCTCATCCCAGGACTCGAACGTCTTGCCCGTGGGAAACCCGGCCTGCTTCCGCCGGGTCGCTAACATCGCCGCCGATCGGCCACGAGATTCCTCGACTAACAGTGCCCGCACGACCTCGACCGGCTCCCACCGTTGCGCTTTCGCCGTGGCCAACAACTCGGGGGCAAGACTGCGCGCATACGGCATCTTCAACCGTCGCATCAGCGCCTCGACCTCGGTATCAAGGACTGGCGCCTGGGCAGAGACAACCATCACAGCTCACCCCCGTCCGCAGTCGTCGACGGTGAGCTCATCGCCCGCCATCCCGCCGTCCCCTGCGCCAGGGACGCATCCTCACCCGCACTGCGACTGCCTTGATCAGCAACCCGGTGGGCCAGCAGCGACGCCAGATCACCAGTGCCGAAGCGACCATAGGCAGCCGCCGTACCCAGGACCTCATCGACACGTTCTCGACCATGCAACCGCGACAGTGCCACGGCCTGGCCCATCTTCTGTCGCATCCTCGACGTCCCTGCCGCGGCCGCCTCACGTAACCACTCGTGAGCACCATGCCCAATCATCAGGAACGCTTCCTCATCAGGACTGTTCGCTGTGACCGCATACACTCCGGGCACCTTCTGTGTGGCATCAGTCGGGAAATGCTCGTCATCGATCTTCGGCGATCCGGGCCGGGCCCTGCCGTGTCGGGCGACTTCCCGAACCCCATCACGACCGGCAGCTACGATGATGATCTGTTCTGCCTCGGCGACACCGTGGACGCGGACGAAGACCTCGGACCCCAGGAGTGCATGCGGTACCGAATACTGCCCGGACTCGAAAGCGACCATCGGCGTATTGACCGGAACCTTCCTCGACAGACCGAACGCGATCGTATGCGCCCGATCCGGGACCGGATGCATCCTCTCCTGCTCCTGACCGATCAAGTCGATCGGACATCGTTTCGTCACCCGATGCTCTTTCTCGTTGATCTCGGACATAAAGGCTTGGCACGCGGCCTCGAGGTCAGCAAACGAAGCGTACTCATTGCGCAGGTTCGTGGCTGTGGGCACCAGATCAGCCTTCGCGATCTGGACGGACCGCTCCACCCCGCCCTTCGACGCCGGATCGGCCGGCTGACACGTCAGGACCGTCGTTCCGTAGTACTTCGCGAATGAGACTGTGTCGCGATTGCGCACCGGAACCCCGGCGATATGCATCGTCGTGACGGTCTTCTCGTTATCAGTCAACACATAGGTCGGGATGCCGCCGATGAGTCGAAACGTGCGGTCTAAGACCATAAACACCGACGCCAGCGTCTTATCCCGAAGCGGAATGACGATGCGAAACCGCGAGAACGCCAACCACGCGATGAACAACACCGTCTTCACGCCACCGACGACGGGCCCGTCACCGTAGTCGTATTGAAGCCACAGTCCCGGCTCTGCCACCCAGGGACGATGCACACGACGACCCGCTCTTTCATGGACCGCTTTGGCGTGGGCGACGGCACGGCGAGTTGATCTCTCCGAACCTTCATAGCCGAGTCCAAGAAGGCGTTCGTGGACCTTATCGGCACGGATCCTGCCCCCTGAACGAGCTACCAGCTCCGTGATTTTGTCCAAGAACTCGTCCGTGACCCGATCACGGCGGACGGGCACGCCCACCGGGCGGCCTTGAGCGCGGGCGGTGACGTGGGCCTTGACTGTGTGGTGTGAACACCCTGCCAACTCGGCTGCGGCTCGGTAGGACCCTGTGGAGTCATACGCTTCTAGAATTTCCATGATTTCTCCGTCAGACTTCATACGCGGCCCCGAACCCTCTCGTGGTGGATGTTGATCGATTAGACACCGTCATCATCTCCCGGAAGTGGTTCGGGGTCGTGTCTCAATGAGAGGTTCTACATGCTCGGATGGGCAGAAATCGTGGCCGCCACTGGGCAGTTCTTGTGGCCAGGAACGGGCATTTCTACTGTCCGCCTATGGGCAGTTTTCCATGGCCGCCAACAATGGAGCCGGCCGCCAACTCGTCCAAGCTGGATACAGCCTCGACAATGTCGTTGGGATGTTCCTGACGCATCTGCATTCGGACCATATTGCAGACCTGGCGTCGATTGCCATGTTCAGCACATTTGAAATCACCAATAGCGACCGTGATCCGATCGTCGTCATCGGGCCGGGAGACCGTGGCGTCTTGCCGACGGTCTCGCCGCATGCGAAAGTCGCGCCACGTCCGATTTCCGAGCAGTCGCCGACTCCCGGGACGGCCGAGACGCTGACCCGGCTTGTCGAAGCGAATGCCACAGACCTCAATGAGCGCATCCTCGATAGTCTTCGACCTTCTCCCCTGGACATGTTCCAGGCAGAGGACATCGTCTTGCCTGAAGGTCTCGGTTTCGAGCCGAACACGAACACTGCGCCCAAGATGTCCCCATTTGTCGTCTATGAGGACAGCAGGGTTCGTGTGTCGGCGATTCTGGTCGAGCACCCGCCCATGGCACCGGCATTCGGCTATCGATTCGACACAGATGATGGATCAGCGGTGATCTCAGGTGATACCGCCTTTACGACGAATATGATCACGCTTGCTCAGGGTGCTGACCTGCTCTTGCATGAGGCTATTGACTTGGAATGGTTGACTGGGAAGTTTCCTGATCCGACGAGTCCTCGCGCTCGAGCCATTCGGAGCCATCATGAGCGTTCGCACACCTCGATCGCAGACGCGGTCGCTATTGCTGAGGCGGCCGAGGTCAATCGACTGGCATTACATCATCTCGTTCCTGGCACTTCGGGACCCTCGCTGAAAAGTCAGTTGGATTCTGCGGCACATCTGTCCCCCATGGTTCCAGATGACCTCGAAGTGCTTCCGTTTGGCCAGAACGAATGAACACGTGAAAACCAGACCCCTGCCTCAGCCCTCTTCCTTCCTGGAGTGACAACGATGTACACGCCCAAGAAACCCAATTTCATCATCGCGACTATCCCTCTGCTGTCCCTGATCTTTATGGCCTTCATGTCCACCGTGTACTGGGGTATCGGCATGCTGTGTTTTGTCAACTTTTTTCCGGCCAAAAGAGCGCCGAAAATCCAGCCAGGCGAGCATGGTTTCCAGCCGTGTGAGCTCCGCGTCCGATACGGGGAACGTGCCTACCCGTGCAGGGCTGCGGATGGGAATCTGTCCGCAGCCCTGACCTTCGTGGTTACTACCAGCCTTGATGGTCCGCAATCTGGTCTTTCAGCGTTTCGATCTCCGCCAGCAGGCGCTGGTAGTGAGTTCCGTGGTGATCGGGGCCGAACAGGAATTGGGCGGCTGATGAGATCGCGATCTGGCCGTCGAGACTGCTTCGGCGCAGGATGGTTTCAGCTGCGTAGAGGACGGTTTCGCATCGTTGGAAGAGCTCGTCGGTGCTGACAGAGTTCATGGTTGGTGTCCTTGGATCGCCCCGGGTGTGGTGGAGGGCTTGATCCAACCGAGAGGATAGGAACATGCCCGCACCAAGTAAGTACCCTGCAGAAGTCCGAGACCGCGCCGTGCGCATGGTCAACGAGAAGCTGACCGACGATCCGGTCCTGGCCGTGAGCACCGCGTGTCGGCTGGTCGGTGAACAGATCGGAATCAACAAAAACACCCTCCGCAATTGGGTGAAGCACAATCATGTTGATTCTGGAAAGACGCCGGGAATGACGACTGACGACAAGCAACGCATCACAGATCTGGAAAAGGAAATCCGAGAACTGCGCCGGGCGAATGAGATCTTGCGGAAAGCGAGTGCGTATTTTGCCCAGGCGGAGCTCGACCGCCGCTGACGGATATCGATGGTTTCATCGATGACAATCGTGACGAATTCGGAGTCGAGCCGATCTGCCGTGTCCTTTCCGGTACCGGGGTGCAGATCGCTGCGAGTTCATATTACGCCAGAAAGTCTCGACCGGTCTCGGCACGGAAACAAACTGACGCCGTGTGGGATGAACGGATTCAGAAAGTGCATGCGAAGAATCGAGGATTATTCGGAGCACGGAAAATGTGGGTCATGCTCCGCCGGCTCTATCCAGACGAGCCGATCGCCAGGTGCACAGTCGAACGACGCATGCGCGCCCTGGGTCTGGCAGGGGTGAGCAATGCCCGGTCGGCGACTACGACATGGCAGTCCAAGACCGCCTCGTACCCGAGCGACCTTGTGTGCCGGGACTTCACCGCCGATGCTCCAGATACCCGCTGGGTCGCTGACATTACGTATGTTTCGACGTGGAGTGGTTTCGCCTATGTCGCGTTCGTCATGGATTTGTTTTCCCGCATGATTGTCGGGTGGCGAGTCGATACGACGCTGCGGACCGATTTGGCGCTGGATGCCCTGGAGCACGCCTTATGGGAAAGGAGACGAAAGAACCGTAATATCAATCAGCTAATTCACCATTCAGACAAGGGAAGCCAGTATGTTTCTCTTGCTTACACAGAGCGACTACGTGAAGCCGGGATAGAAGCCTCGGTCGGCTCGACGGGTGATTCTTATGATAATGCCGCAGCTGAAGCGTTAAACAAACTATTTAAGAAAGAGGTGGTGTGGCGCGAAGGTCCGTGGACTGGTCGCGATGCTGTGGAATTCGCGACTTTGGAGTGGGTGCATTGGTATAACAACACCCGCCCGCATTCGTACTGTAAAGACCTTGCTCCAGTGCAGTTCGAGGATCACTACTATACTGAAATCAGTCGGCCAGAGGTGGCTGGCGTACCGTCAAGAGCTCTCCACTGAACTCGGGGCGATCCACCTTTCGGTGTCTGGTGGTGGGGTCATCTCATGAGTGCGTTCTTGACGCGGTAGGACTGGCCGGTGAAGTGGAGGAGTCTGCCGTGGTGGACGATGCGATCGATGATTGCTGCGGCCATGTTGTCGTCGCCGAACACGGTTCCCCACCGGGCGAACTCGAGGTTCGTGGTCAGGATGAGGCTGCGTTTCTCGTAGGCGTCGGCGATGACCTGGAAGAGGAGCCTGGCGCCTTCGGTATCGATGGGCAGATATCCGAACTCGTCGATGATGAGCAGTTTGTTCTTACCCAGCAGGGCCAGTTCCTTATCGAGTCGTCCTTGATCGGCTGCTCGGCGTAGATGTGTGACGAGGCTGGCGGTGGTGAAGAATCTGGCGGGTATTCCCCGGTGACAGGCGTGAGCGGCTAAAGCGATCGCCAGATGCGTTTTCCCGCATCCGACGTCGCCGTAGAAGACGAGGTCGGAACCAGTGGTCAGGAACTCGAGGTCGGTCAGTCGAGTGCGGCCGTAGTCGGTGGGGAACTTGATGTTTGTCCAGTCATACCCGTCGAGGGTTTTCAGGGTGGGCAGTTTCGCGGCTTTGAGTAGCCGGGTGCGGCGCTGATGGGCTCGGGAGGCGTGTTCGGCGGTGAAGAGGTCGTGGAGGAGTTGTCGTTGTTTCGGAGTTGCTTTGGCGGCGGCTTCGGCGACGACGGTATGGCTGATGCCGGTGTGTCGTCCCGCGTCGATGACGTCTGTGGTCGTGATGGTCATGCTGGTTGTTCCTGCCGAGTAGTGGTGAAACGGTCATAGAGGCTTAAATCGACGTTCGATGCTGGTGGTTCGCTGCCTTGACACAGGCGTCTGGCCAGCATCGGCAGTCCTGGGCCGGTGGGGTCATCGCCGAGTCGGATGAGCCTGTCAGCAGCCTCGACGGCGGTGTTCCAAGACGTGGCTTGGGCACTGGCATCGAGACGGCCGAAGAACTCGGAACGAGCCCGACTATCGGCAGCATCGGCCCAGTCACGGACAGGGTCGGACACCTGGGCACGGATTGGTGAGTTCGACCAGGCTCCGGGTTTGGTCATCAACGCGGCCAGAAGCGTATCGGGAGTGAACACGGTCGGCCCCGGCTGGCCCCAGGCGCGGTCGAAGCCGATGACAGGTTGAGATCGTTCGTTGAGGATGCTGATGGCATCGTGACGGATCGCGACGGTGAGCAGCCTGTTGTGGTAGTCGGGGCCGGCGAGGTAGGAATGACCATCGATGACGATGGTGCCGGTCTTATCGGCCTTACGCGATTCGTAGCGGACCGGGTCGAAGGCGATCCCGGGCAACGCGAGTCCCGCGGCGATGTCGTGGGCGAACAGGTCCTGGATCTTCTGGCCCTTCTTCCAGTGATCCTCGGAGCCGAGTCCGTCGCAGTAGGCCAGCAGGTCCGTGTTGAAACCGGCCAGGGAGACCGCGGTGGGTTCGGGGACCATGAAGTTGCGGCGGATGAATCCGACAGCGTTTTCGACGTTGCCTTTCTCATGCCCCGAATAGGGGCTGCAGTAGCGGGCGGTAGTCCGATAGTGGGCTTTGAACGCGGCGAAGAGTCTGGCTTCGGTGATAATCGTGCCACAGCGTCTGCCAGCACCGGTGGCGTTATCGAGGATGAGTTCGACGGGCACGGTATTGATGTGGTGAAAGATCGTGGCCAGGCCCTGGCCGATGCATTCGCTGGTTTCTCCGCGGAAGGTCTGAGCGAAACGCATATTCGAAAACGGGAACGTAATGACCAGCAGGTGGAGGACTTCACGGATGCCGTCGACGATCGCTTCGGCCTGACCGAAATCGACTTGCGCGTGTCCGGGTGCCCATTCGAGTTCGAAGAAGCCCTGACTGCGGGCCCGGTGCATGGTCTTGTAGTCCTTGATGAAGCGCTGCACGGGTGAGTAGGAGCCTTGATAGTCGTGTTCGGCGACGAGTCTGTCGTAGACCCGTTTGGATGTGTGGCGCTGTTTACGGGGACGGCGGGCATCGTCGGTCAGCCACTGTTCGATGATGTGGGTCAGTCCTGCCAGGACGGCAGCACCGGCCTGACGGGTCGGGGCTGGTGGTTGCGGAGAGAAGTCGTCTTGGTTGAGGTATTTCGCGACGGTTTCACGATCGATGCCCAGATCGGTGGCGATCTGGCGTCCGGATCTTCCTTCGGCGTCGAGGCGCCTGATATTTTCGATGGTAGTCATGGGTGTGGTCATGGTCTTTCTGGTTCCCTTCTGACACCCCGGTTCGATCCTGCTGCAACGGGATCGGGGTGTTCGTTTGGGAACCTAATCGATGAGAGTGGCCACGCCCATGACTTTGTGTTTTCTGGGAGTGGCGCACAGAAGCAGAGACGGGCTGTTATGGCTGGAATCCAGCCGCTGTACTGGCTGGATTCTGGAGCTGAACCGGCCTACTTAAAGTTGATCACACACACCGAACCACGACGCCGTTGCTCAGGATCCGTTGATCATCGACATCGATGCCAGTCTCGTCACCTCACACAGCGAGAAAGAAAACGCGAAACCCACCTACAAGAAAGGATTTGGATTTCATCCCTTGCTCGCCTTCATCGACCACGGCGACTGTGGCACCGGTGAGCCTGTGGCCCAGTTGCTGCGTCCTGGCAACGCGGGATCGAACACCGCTGCTGATCACATCAAGTTGGTCAAACTCATCCTCGACCAATTACCCGGCAGCAATCCTCGTCCGGGTAAGAGCGTCCTCATCCGTACCGACACCGCTGGTGGCACCCATGACTTCGTTGAGTTCCTCACGAAGCGACGTCTGTCGTACTCGGTGGGCTGGAGGCTTCCCGGCAACACTCCCGAACTGTATCGGCAACTGTCGGAACTCGGTGCTTGGGAGCCGGCCTATGACACCAACGGCGATCCCCGCGAGGGTGCTGATGTGGCCGAGTTGACAGGGGTGCTCGACCTGGCCGACTGGCCGGAAGGAATGCGAGTCATTGTCCGCCGTGAGCGTCCTCATCCGGGTGCACAGTTGCGCTTTGATGATGTCGACGGGTACCGGGTCACCGCGTTCGTCACGAACACGAAGAGCGGGCAGTTGGCGGACCTGGAAGTCCGCCACCGATCCAGGGCTCGTTGTGAGGATCGGATCCGCATCGCCAAGGACTCCGGGTTACGCAACTTCCCGCTGAAGGGATTCGATCAGAACCAGATCTGGTTAGCTGTTGTCGCTTTGGCTGGAGAGATCGAGGCGTGGAAGTCGTTGCTGGCGTTTCCGACCCACGAGATCCGCCGGTGGGAACCAAAGAAGCTGCGGATGCACGTCTACGCGGTCCCGGCGACGATCGCGAGGACAGCCAGGCGGGCCGTGGTGCATATGAAGGCGACTGCCCGTTGGGCCGGGGTCATCGTTGCTGGTCTCGACCGGTTGCGGAGTCTGCCGCGGCCAGCCCCAGGATAGAGCCGTGGTGGCAGTGTTCGTTCGAGTTGAGGAAAGGGCTGGGGTTGGATCCCCGCAGGGCCGTGGCGACACACGGTGGTCGTGTCATGCTCGAATGGCAGAATCAGTGTCGGTACGCGGCAACGGAGCCGGAATCATGGGCAACCAGCTACCCATGAAAAATCGAGGTTAACAAAGTGGATCGCCCCGAGTTCAGTGGAGAGCTCTTGACGGTACGCCAGCCACCTCTGGCCGACTGATTTCAGTATAGTAGTGATCCTCGAACTGCACTGGAGCAAGGTCTTTACAGTACGAATGCGGGCGGGTGTTGTTATACCAATGCACCCACTCCAAAGTCGCGAATTCCACAGCATCGCGACCAGTCCACGGACCTTCGCGCCACACCACCTCTTTCTTAAATAGTTTGTTTAACGCTTCAGCTGCGGCATTATCATAAGAATCACCCGTCGAGCCGACCGAGGCTTCTATCCCGGCTTCACGTAGTCGCTCTGTGTAAGCAAGAGAAACATACTGGCTTCCCTTGTCTGAATGGTGAATTAGCTGATTGATATTACGGTTCTTTCGTCTCCTTTCCCATAAGGCGTGCTCCAGGGCATCCAGCGCCAAATCGGTCCGCAGCGTCGTATCGACTCGCCACCCGACAATCATGCGGGAAAACAAATCCATGACGAACGCGACATAGGCGAAACCACTCCACGTCGAAACATACGTAATGTCAGCGACCCAGCGGGTATCTGGAGCATCGGCGGTGAAGTCCCGGCACACAAGGTCGCTCGGGTACGAGGCGGTCTTGGACTGCCATGTCGTAGTCGCCGACCGGGCATTGCTCACCCCTGCCAGACCCAGGGCGCGCATGCGTCGTTCGACTGTGCACCTGGCGATCGGCTCGTCTGGATAGAGCCGGCGGAGCATGACCCACATTTTCCGTGCTCCGAATAATCCTCGATTCTTCGCATGCACTTTCTGAATCCGTTCATCCCACACGGCGTCAGTTTGTTTCCGTGCCGAGACCGGTCGAGACTTTCTGGCGTAATATGAACTCGCAGCGATCTGCACCCCGGTACCGGAAAGGACACGGCAGATCGGCTCGACTCCGAATTCGTCACGATTGTCATCGATGAAACCATCGATATCCGTCAGCGGCGGTCGAGCTCCGCCTGGGCAAAATACGCACTCGCTTTCCGCAAGATCTCATTCGCCCGGCGCAGTTCTCGGATTTCCTTTTCCAGATCTGTGATGCGTTGCTTGTCGTCAGTCGTCATTCCCGGCGTCTTTCCAGAATCAACATGATTGTGCTTCACCCAATTGCGGAGGGTGTTTTTGTTGATTCCGATCTGTTCACCGACCAGCCGACACGCGGTGCTCACGGCCAGGACCGGATCGTCGGTCAGCTTCTCGTTGACCATGCGCACGGCGCGGTCTCGGACTTCTGCAGGGTACTTACTTGGTGCGGGCATGTTCCTATCCTCTCGGTTGGATCAAGCCCTCCACCACACCCGGGGCGATCCAGAACAACCCGATCGAGCGGTTGAACCGAGAGATCAAACGTCGTGCTGATGTGGTCCAGATCTTTCCGAACCGGGAGTCGGTGACGAGGCTGATCGGGGCCGTGTTACAAGAGCAGCACGAGGAGTGGCAGTACGGTGAACGACGCTATTTGTCGGAGATCTCGATGCGCAAACTCATCACCGTGCTCAACGGAGATTCCAGCGCCGATCCTGTCGGGGTGGTGATGCCACTGACCGCGTGATCCGACGCTGGTCCCCACTGCTTACTACCAAGTCAAAGGAACTAGGAAAGAACACCACGAAAAGGGACTTGACCCTGTTCAGCGGGGCTGCTGAGGGTTTGGTCGGCTCCGAGACTCCGTCTTCCCGCGAACACCTTGTCAGTCTTTTATCTGTGGAACAGCTCCTGTCTGACCGGGAATAGTTGTCAGCGGAAGGGATAATGATCTCTTGCGGCTCCCAAACGCTTCTTCCGAGTCTTCGCTGTGGCCGAAACCATCACCTGGAACCCGTCGTGACACTGCACAACCACGAGTGAATAGTCGCTGGATCTCGAGGCCGTCGGTTGATGCCCATCGCAAGAGGCTCTTCCGATCGTCCACCTGACCCCGGTGTCTCTGGCGGTCACAGTGGTCCACGTCTGGATCGCCCCGTTATCTCTACACGATGTAGTTTGAGTGTTCGGGCGTTTGCCGTTAATGTGACTACTACGTGATGTAGATATAGGCAGGAGCGGCAGTGTTCGGTGATCCGGTAACGCAGTGGTGTTTCACCGTTGTGTTCCTCGTTCTCGGGCTCGACTCGACTATCCGAATGGTCATCGATCGCCGGCGTCCATTGCAGTCAGTCGGCCATGGTCTGCATCTTGCGATGTCAGTGGTCATGATGGCTATGGCTTGGCCGTGGTGGTCGGGTCTTCCCAGCGCTCCGCAGGTTGTGTTTTTCACCGTCGCTGCGGGATGGTTCGTGCTCATGCTCCTCGCACAGAGTTTGCGCCGGATGCCTCGCTGGTACGCGCATGGGCACAATCCCTGGCACCTGGTCATGCATGTAGTGATGATGCTGACCATGGTCTGGATGGTGGTATCTATGGCGGGTATGGGCCCATCGGCCCCGGGTCACGATCATTCGTCCCTGTCGTTGCCGATCGCGATCAGCGGGGTAGTCCTGACCGGGGGATTAATTGTCGCTGCGATGATCTGCCTCGTCGATTGCATGGAAAATCTGCGCGGCGATCGACGCAGCGGCGCGGAGGCGAGGGCATCCGGTGCCCAAACTCTCATGAACCTGGGCATGGCAGCGATGTGCCTGCCGATGCTTGTCGTATGAGCTCGCGCCAAAACAGGAGCGGGAAAACAAAAGGAGAAGAACAATGACGACAACCAACATGGACAAATCGATGCTCTCTCGAGTCAAACGGCCACTGGTGATGGGGGCGGCGGCAGCAGCTGGGGCTCTTGCACTCACCTTCAGCGGGGCAAGCGTAGCGAGTGCGCATGTGACGGTGGAGGCGGACACGACTGAGGCCGGCGCGTACTCGGTGCTGACGTTTAGTGTTCCGCATGGTTGCGATGGCTCGGCGACGGACAAGGTGGCCATCCAGGTGCCTGAGGGCATCGATGCGGTCACCCCCACTCGCAATCCCTACTATTCAGTGGACGTGAAGAACGAGAAGCTCGATACTCCGATCAAGGACAGCCACGGCAATGAAGTGAGCGAACGAACATCCGAAGTCGTCTACAAGGCCAAGACCCCTTTGCCTGATGACCAGCGTGACACCTTCGAACTCTCTCTCAAACTTCCTGACGACGCGGCGGGAAAGACACTGGACTTCCCCACAGTGCAAACTTGCGAGGAGGGTGAGACCGCGTGGGTTCAGACTCCCGCCGAGGGACAGGATGCAGATGAGCTCGAGGCGCCGGCTCCGCAGCTCACGGTCACCAAGCCCGGCGCTGATGACCCCGCCGGTGAGTCGGGGGTAGAGGCGGGTGCGGCAGGCAGCAGTGGTAGGCAGACTCCTCTGGTGATCACTTCTTTGGTCATCGGGTCGCTGGGACTGGTCGTCGCGATCATCGCTGTGGCCAGGGGTCGTAAGAAGGCATGAGTTCGAACGTTCACAGCAGCCGGCAGCGATCATGGGCAGTGCTTGTACGCGCATTGATCGCGTTCCTCTGTGGGGGTGTACTGGCCTTGTCGACGTCGGCCGACCCGGCGTCTGCCCATGCTGCTCTGCTTGAAACCTCGCCAGCTGAGGACGAGGTCCTGGACGCGGTGCCGGACTCGGCCGAACTGCGCTTTAACGAACCGGTCGAACTCATCGACGGTGCGATTCGTCTCTTTCCCAGCAGCGGCGACGTTCAGACTCTGGAGGCACAGACCCGTGATCACTCGGTCATTGTCGACCTTCCTCAGGAGCTGCCCGATGGCACCTATTCCCTTACGTATCGCATTGTGTCAGCTGATGGTCATCCCGTCGGCGGCGCGGTGACTTTCCACATCGGCGAGGAATCCGACTCGGCCCCGGCACCGACGACCCCCGATGCCGACTCCACACCAACGTCGACGGAAACGGCAGTCATTATTCTGACTGTGATGCAGTACCTCGGTCTGCTCACCTTTGCCGGATTGCTGTTCTTTGACGCGATGGTCCGCCGTTCACCCGCTCGCCCCGATCGCACGACCCGTCGGGTTGCCCGCTGGGGCATCGGCCTGGGTGTGATGGCATCGTTCCTGCTGATTCCCGTTTCGGCTCTGCGCATTACTGGTCAGGCTCTGACTTCGATTGTGGATCTGAGTTCATGGGTCTTAGGGATCCGGGTAGCACCGACGATCTTAGCGGCCGTTGTGTTGTTGGCCGGGTCCTTGGCACTGCTATTGTTCGGCCGACGCAGACGCTCAAGAGTCGCACCACGCGCGGCCGTCATCGTCGCAGCTGTCACAGTCGCCTCACCGGTGCTCGTTGGCCACTCCCAGACGATGGAACCCATCTGGCTCATGAGCGCCGCCGACATCGGGCATCTGCTTGCCGGATCCTTCTGGGTCGGAGGGGTTCTCGGACTGGTCCTGACTCTCAGGTCGATGAGCCCGCACCGGCCCGGGATCACCAGCGACGTTGATGCAGCGCTTGCGGTGGTGGAGCGGTTCTCTCGGTTCGCGCTCTATAGCGTGATCCTATTGGCCGCCAGTGGAACGCTCATGGCCGTCCTCATTTTCAGCGAGCCCAACAAGGTCATCACAACGGGCTACGGACGCACTCTGCTGATCAAACTCATCATTGTGGCAGCGATCATCACCGTGGCGGCCTGGAACCGAAAACGCATCCTGCCGTCCATCGCTACCGAACCACGATCGTATGAACGATGGGGGCATCTGTGTCAAACACTCAGTTACGAAGCCGCTCTGCTAATCGCGGTGATCTCGGTCACCGGGTTCCTCTCCAATTCCTCCCCAGATCATCAACATCAAGACCAGACTCAGCAAGAGTCGGTGGCCTCTGAAATCTCGTTCGGGGCTGAATCCCAGGGGCTTGTCATCGACGGGCAGGTGGATCCGGGGGCCACAGGAGCAAACACTTTCACATTCGATCTCACCTATAACGGTGAACCAGTCTCGAGCGATGACGTCGAGGTCTCTGCTCGACTGCCCGAGCAACAGCTTGGACCGTTGAGCACAACGCCCATGTTCGATTCGGAGACCGGTAAGTACACGGCTCAGCTGACTCTGCCGACGAGCGGCGACTGGGAGGTCCAGGTCAGTGCACGTGTCTCGAGATTCGAGCAGCCAATCGCCCTCGTTCCTGTCCGCATCAACTGACTTTTGGGCTGGTGGCCTGGGCTCTCCGGTTTTCGGGTTCGGACTCAGACCCTGACCGGTTCGGGGACGGTACGGTGGAATCTAGTTGGCCACCGCCGTAGCGTCATTCGTTCGGCACGCAGCTCCATCGAGGTGTCACCTGTCAGGTGGGAGTGGCGAACGAGAGCGTTGCCAAGATTTGCTGCACCAACTTGCTTTGCTGCAGCATCATCGGCAATCAACTCGATGAGCAGCTTCGTCGCTCGGCGCAATTCCGGCCCGGCGGAGAGGAACTGAGGCAGGCACGCAGCATTGATCTCAGCGATTCGTACTGCCCAGCCGTGCCTGTACCGAAGGTGAGCGCATTCATGGGCGATGACGGCACGCAGCTGAACTGTGGTGAGAGCTTCTTCCAAAGCAGTCGAGATCATGATCTCGTCCGGGCGCCCGGGAACGGCGAAAGCCAGGACTTCGGATGATTCGAATCGCACGAGAATGAACTGCCCTCGGTCTTCACGTGATTTTGCCACAGGAACAATCCTTCTGACTGTGTCACGGTGGGAGCTGATCAACGGTTCCGTGGAATCAGACACCAACGCAGCCACGGCCCCCACTATTGCGAGGCTCAACCACGAGATGAGGGTGAAAATGAGCTGCTGCGCTGGCGTCAACGCAGGCGAGGCCTCGAGGCCGATTGCTACGATCGCGATCACCGATCCCAGCGCCAAAGCACATCCAGTACCCACAGCAGACCACCATAGGGTCATCGCCAAACGGGGAAACCGAATCTGCCATGGGCTCAAAGCCAGGACAGAGGGCGTCGCAAAGAGCAGGAAACCTGCCCCGAGTACGCATCCGCACACCCACAGCACAGGCTATTTACGCTTTCGTGGTCGAGGACCGGCAATTGCGTTGCGCAACAGTTCAGCGTCCCTGGAGTCGAGGTTGCCTGCGAAACGCAACAGGGCTGATTCGCGATCGCTGGCCTCCTCGAGAGCGGAGAACATCGTCAGGCCCACATGCTCATCTTCTGAGTATGCTGCCCGGAAACGCACCTTCCGTTCCGAAACGACGATGCGAACTACCTGGGCCTTTTTCTCAAGTCGATCTAGTGCCGTCATTACCGTTGTATACGCCGGCGGATGGCCACTGGCCAGATGCTGGATTTCCTTGGCGCTGAGGCCCTCTGGGCGTGAGCGAAGGACCCGCATGACTTCTGCCTCGAGCTCGCCGGGACCCCGAGTCCGTTTTCCTACCATGAGCACCTCCACTCTAACTCTACAATATGTGGACCAACGGAGGCGCAGACTCGTTCGATACGGTCGTTGTGGTGGCAGGTGGCAAGGCCGCTCTTATGACACCATCGTGTCGTCAAGCGCTCCGTTGGATCCACGGCCAGGTACACGGATGGTGGAGTTGGTGCTTCCGGCAGTGGCACCTGAGATTCGCATTTCACATCATCTACTACAATGATACGTAGAATGAAGAAGCAGTCGCCACGGTCCCCTGCCGAAGCGGAGAAGGGCCACACAGCAATAAGAGCCACTCCTTTCGTGGTGGTGCCCGTGATCGTTGTCATCGCGACAACGGTCACGATTGCCACCGTGATCGGTGCGGGCACAGAATCATATACTTCGATCGCTCGTGAGTTTCCCGGCACTGCCGTCGTTGTGCTCGATGCGGTGTTGCGTTCGTTTCACGAAGTTTTCTCGGTCCTTTCACTCGGCTCGCTTGCCGCCGTGCTCATTTTCACCCCGCGAACCGCCCAATTGGGACGGACACGAACGACTGCCACCGCTCAGGCCCTGGTGCGGGCCTGCAGCGGGGTCTGGGCCACGGCGGTGCTCCTGCTCATTGTCGTCGACGGACTCAACACCACCGGGGTGTCTTTGACAGGCCTCGACAGCCCGGAACAATTGTGGTTTGCCTTGACCGGCACCTTCTACCCAGCGGCGTGGTTGATCGTCTTCGCAGCGGCGTTCACAGTCTTCTCGGTCTCCATCCTGTCGGAGTCCTGGGCTGCCTACGCTGTGAGCTTGTGGATAGGGATGATCGCGATCCTTGCCCCGGTCGTCATCTCACAGGTGCTCGTCGGACCGAACCATGACTTCGGAGAGGACGCGGCGATCATCCAAACACCCGTAGCGACAGTCGTCCTCGGGCTCCTGTTGGTCGGAGTGCTCCTCGACATAGGGCACCCGAGCGGAAGAATCATGCCGCAACTTTCATGCTCCCGACTCATGTGGGCCGGTCTGATCTCGATCGGGGGCACGGACGTCGTGATCTCGGTGTTCAAGCTCGCCGGCACCGCGTTGACCGACTCGATCACAGGTTGGCAGCTGACGACTCGCTGGATCGGCCTGCTCGTCGTTGCTCTGGGAATGTTGACAGCCTCCTCGACGCGCCCCCAGTGGGGTCGCCTCGGCGTCGTTGCCGGAGTCACGGTATGGGTGACAATGACAGCAGCCATGACCTTCATCCCTTCACCGAACTACTTCGCTCCCAACAGCATCGTCGCCGTCTTCCTCGGCTACACTCTCGACGCCGCCCCAGACCCGATAATCCTGCTCACACACTGGCGGATCAACTTGCTGCTGACCACCATTGCTGCCGTTGCGATGATCGGATACTGTCTCGGGGTGCGACGACTGCGACGTCGTGGCGATCACTGGCCGGTGTTACGGACGATCTGCTGGCTGATCGGTTGGTTGCTGACCATCGTGCTGATGGGGTCAGGGATCGGTAAATACTCTCCGGGTGACTTCGGTATCCACATGGTTGTGCATATGACGTTGAATATGCTCATCCCTTCCTTCCTCGTCGGAGCCGGACCGATCACGTTGTTGCTGCGAGCCTCCACTGGCACCGGTCCGCTCGGACACATGGTCCACGCCCGCGTGAATCAGGTGATCAATTCGCCTGGGCTGCGATTGCTGCTGCACCCCCTGTTCGTCTTCGTTGTCTACGTCGCCTCGTACTACGCCCTCTACCTCAGTCCGCTGTTCGGTGAGCTCATTCGCTATCACTGGGGGCACCAGCTGATGAACGTGCACTTCCTCATCGTCGGCTACATGTTCTTCTCGCTGGTCATCGGCGTCGATAAGCTCCCGTTCGAGCTTCCGCACATCGGCAGACTCGGCTATGTCATCGCTGCGATGCCCTTCCACGCCTTCTTCGGCATCGTGCTGATGATGACGAACACCCCTGTGGCCCAGAACTTCTATCGCACCCTCGACCTGCCCTGGCTCGATATCGCTGCCGAGCAGTACTTCGCCGGCGGCATCGCCTGGGCCGGGGGAGAGTTGCCTCTGTTGGGAGTGGTCATCGTCCTCGCCGTGCAGTGGACCCGACAGGACAAGCGGGATGCCAAGCGTTTCGATCGCCATGAGGACGCTGGCTTAAGCGATGAATTCGCGGCCTATAACGACATGCTGCGGCGGTTGGCAGAGCGAGACGGAGTCGCTGTTGCCGCGGATGCGACAAGCAGGTCTGAAAAGGAAGGGCTGAAATATAATGAGCAGTGACAGCGTGGTCCGACCGGAGGCCTCAAACCTACTCGAGCAGGTCGGCAATGGGATCGATATCGATATCACCGGGATGACATGCACAGCGTGTGCCCGCCGAGTCGAAAAATCGCTGAACACGATCGACGGCGCCACGGCATGGGTGAATTTCGCGACCGAACGGGCCCGAGTGACTGGACTCGATCATCCTGATGATGCACTGAAGGCGGTGAAAAAGGCCGGCTACGGTGCACAGATCCACAAGGCCGGCGACGACACATGGTCACAGCGAGCCGCCGAGGTGAGATTGAGTTCCCTTCGCTGGCGGCTCATCTTCGCCGCGATTCTCACCGTCCCGCTCATGGACGCCACCATCGCCCTGGCCTTGGTCGACACGTGGCGCTTCCCCGGTTGGGAGTGGGTCTGTATCGCCGTTGCCCTGCCGATTGTGACGTGGGCGGCGTGGCCGTTCCACCGGTCGGCGTGGAAGAACCTGCTGGGCCGGACAGCGAATATGGATACTCTCGTGTCCCTGGGCATCACTGCCGCATTCGGGTGGGCCGTAGTGACCGCGGCATTTGACTTCACCGGACCCGATGCGTGGTTGGGTTTCGGGCTCGTACCCGACGGTGCGGACGCTCTCTACCTCGATGTCGCCGCCGGAGTGACTACTTTCCAGCTGGCTGGCCGCTACTTCGAGACGCGATCGCGGCGGAAGGCCGGCGACCTGCTGGCCGCGCTCGGAGAACTCGCGCCGAAGACCGCTCGTGTCCGCGGTGACGACGGCGAATACGCTGAGACCCCTATTGAACTGGTCACACGCGGTGATGTCGTTCTCGTCCGTCCCGGCGAAACCGTACCTGTGGACGGAGCAGTCATCGACGGGCAGGCCGAACTCGATACGAGCAGCCTTACTGGCGAACCGGTGCCGACTCCTGTCGGGGCTGGGAGCCGGGCGGTTGGAGGGTCCTTTGCCACGAACGGGCAAATCCTCGTTGAGGCCGAGGCCGTCGGGGCCGATATGCAGCTGTCCCAGATTGCGACGATGGCGGAGAAAGCACAGTCGCAGAAGGCTTTGGTCGAAAGTCTGGTCGATCGCATCACTGCAGTATTCGTCCCCGTCGTACTCGTCTTAGCAGTCGGGACTCTGCTCGTCTGGTTGCTTCCACTCGGATACTCACCCTCACGGGCCATTGGTGTGGGCATCTCGGTGCTCATCATCGCCTGCCCCTGTGCACTCGGATTGGCGACGCCGACAGCGCTCATGGTCGGCATCGGCCGCGGTGCTCGTTTAGGCATCCTTGTCAAAGGTCATACAGCGCTTGAAGCCAGTGGAAACATCGACACGGTCATACTGGACAAAACTGGCACTGTGACCACCGGAACACTTGAAGTCGAGCAGACATGGTTCGCCGAGACCCACCGGCCAGACCTGCTGGACCGTATCGCCGCGCTTGAGTCCCGCTCGGAGCACCCAGTCGCCCGCGGCATCCTCGAATACGCCGACTCGGCAACCAATGCCACTGCTGCTGTGACAGTCGAACAGACGGAACCACCGATTGAAGTTAAGGATGTCCAGGTGTTGCCCGGCGTCGGCATCGAAGGCTTTGTTGGCGAGGCGACATTGTCAGTCATCAGCGCTGCTGCCGCCCTCGATCGACTGGAGCTCGATTCACAGCTCAGTGAATGGATCCGCGACCAAGAGGGAACGCAGCGCAGCGTCATCGTCATCATCGACGCTGGCACGCCGGTCGGGGCTCTGGCTTTACGCGACCAGGTCAAGTCTGACGCCGCCGCCAGTATCGAGCAGTTGCAGGCGCTTGGTCTGCGCACCGTCCTGCTCACCGGCGACAGTCGCGGACCGGCGGAGACAACAGCAGAGAGCATCGGTACCGATGAGGTTATTGCTGAGGTTATGCCGAATGATAAAGCAGACGTTGTGTCCGCATTGCAGGAGTCGGGCCACCGTGTGGCGATGGTCGGCGACGGGATCAACGATGCCTCAGCCTTGGCTGCGGCTGACCTTGGCATCGCTGTCGTCACCGGCTCGGACATCGCGATGAAGTCGGCCGATATCATTATCGTCCGTGACGATCTTGGGGCGATTGCCGAAGCGATCATGCTCTCCAGGAAGACCCTGCGTACGATCCGTGGGAACCTCGTCTGGGCGTTCGGTTACAACGTCTTAGCTATTCCGATCGCGATGTTCGGACTGCTGAACCCATTGATCTCGGCAGCGGCGATGGCAATGTCGTCGGTGTTCGTCGTCTACAACAGCCTGCGCCTGCAACGCGTGACACTGGAAGCCTGAGAGCCAGTCCGTGTGTCAGGCGACGAAGCCCCGACCAGATTCTGCTGCGAATGAACTGGTCTCGTTACCGAGACAGAACCCGACCCAGGTCTCGACTCCTGGATCCAAACTGAGATCCGGAGTGCTGCTTCTGCATCTCACCAGTCGAGTTTCGGGAAGAGAGAAGGGCGGTGCGCGACTTCGCCAGCCGCGCACCGCAGTCGTCAGTTTCCGAACCGGGCTAGCAAAGCGGTCACCGCATCCTTGCCTAACTGGTTAGCGGCCAAGGGACTGTCGCCGGTGAGCAGGTTGCGATCGCTGGTGGTCGTGCCTGCCATGTCGTCATTGATGATTTCGACGCCTTCTTTCTTCAGAGCCTCTCCCAGACGCCAGGGCATCTCACCGGGCAGGTAGCCGATGTCGAGGTTCGCTCCGAAGTCTAATGAGTCCGGGAAGGCGGTGATCTTGTGCCCCGAGAAGGGGTTGGAGTCGCGGCCGATGCTCCCGGCCAGGAGAGAGGCGGGGCCATGGCATAGGGTGATGATGAGTTTGTCGTTGTTCAGGAAGTGATCCAGTGCGGTCTGGACATCTTTGTCGAATGGGATGACGTTCATCGCGCCATGGCCACCTGGAATGAAGATGGCTGCGTATTCGTCCAGTCCACTTGAGATCACATTGGCCCTGAGTTGCACAGGTGACGAGCGTTTCGTGCCATTTGGAGGCTCTTCCGGTTTCAGAGTGCGTTGACCCGGGCCGATAGCTGCCCGGAGTGGAGCAGACAGCGCAGCACGTAGTGCTCGAAGTTCCTGAAGCCCAGACCAATGCCCCGCAGATGCTCGAGGCGTCCGTTGATCGCTTCGACCGGCCCATTCGACGCACCTCCACGGTCGAAGAACGCCAGCACCTGAGCCTGCTTCCGCCACAACGTCCTCCCCAGCTGAGCAAGCTCCTCAAGCCCTTTCGGCAGGCCTCTGCGCAGACTCTCGATCACTGCCTGCATGAGACGCCTGCCCGTCTTCCGATCGGGATGCTCGTACGCATCGATGACGTCCTGGTAGACCAGGTACGTCACTTCCAACGCGACGTGGTCATCATGCTCGGCCCACAACCGCTCCAGCCGGTCTGTTGCCCGCTTGTTCAGCAGGGATCGGCGGGTCAGCAGAGTCCGTCGCCCCCGGTACAGGAGATCCTTCTTCCGGCCACGATGTCCATGGATCTGTTGCTGCAAGCGTTGCCTGCAGGCAGTGAGCTTCTGCCCGGCCAGCTGCACGACGTGGAACGGGTCCATCACCGGCGTCGATTCCGGCAGCGACTCCATAGTCGCCGTGTGGTAGCCGGCGAACCCGTCCATCGTGACGACTTCGACTCCGGCACGGAATGCTGGGGAGCGCTCGTTCAGCCATGTGGTCACGACTCTGGCGGAGCGTCCAGCTTTCACATCCAGCAGACGTGCTCGACCGGTTCCGTCGATGAGCGGGGTCAGGTCGACGAAGATCGTCGCGAAAGAGTCTTCGCCTTGTCCGCGCACGTGTTTCTAGCAGTGCTCATCGATGCCCAGGACCCGGACGCCCGACAGATGGTCAGGATCTGCATAGACCAGCGACTTCGCCGCGTTGATGGCCAAGTGGTTGACGAGGTCCCAGCCGAGTCCGAGTGCCTTGCTGATCGCTTGGATGCTCATCTGATCGTGGATGAGGCGTTTGAGGATCCAGGTCGTGGCGCGTTTCGTGGTTTTCGCCCCGGGCTCGGCGGCTTCGAGTGGGTGCTGGAAGATCGAACGCCGGCACTGGGGGTGAACGCACTGATAGCGCGGCAGTCGTACGTGCAAACGGGTCGGGTGGCCGGTGATGGGAACGTCTGTCAGGTGACGGATGACGTGATCACGCAGTCGTCCTTCCGCCCCGCAGTCAGGGCAGAATCCCGCCGGTTCTCGTGGTGTGGCTTCGATGACGGTGACGTCGTCATCGGTGATGTGCGCGCCGGTGATGTGGATGCCGAGTTCGAGGGTGCGGCAGATGACATCGGCTACAGGACACGACTGGGCTGAGGAGGTAGATTGCATGGCAGGGCCTTGGGTGTGAGGGATCTTGGAGAATTTCCATCATCACCCAAGGCCCGCCTCTCATTCATCACCGACACACTGGGTGCAGAGACCCTGCTACGCACTCTGAAACCGGAAGAGCCGGCCGAACTCATCCGGAACAAGGGTGCCTGGAAAGGCATTGATGATGTCGAGCTCGCCGCGGCGGAGCGGGTGCACTGGTTCAACACGTACCGGCCTCACCGGAGCACTTGGTGTAGCGACTCCCTCTGCGTTCCGATCAGACTTTTTCAGTGCGCTGCCGCGGGCTGCGTAGCTCGTGCACGAGCCGATGGGGATGAACCCTGAGTGGTGGACACGCTGAGTCTGGCCCATAATGGGCCGGAGAATGCGAGTAGAAACCATGCCAATGAAGAAGTACTCCGATGAGTTCAAAGCCGACGCCGTCGCGCTGTACGAGACTCATCCCGATATGTCTTATTCCCAAGTCGCGGCCGATCTTGGCATCTCCCGTGGCGCGATCAAGTCGTGGGTGTTCCAAGCACGGAAGGAAGCCGGCAAGGTGTCCACGAGCTCGCCTGATCGGCCCGAGACACCCGAGGAAGAGCTGGCTCGCCTGCGGGTCGAGAACGATTCGTTGCGGGCCGATAAGCGGTCTCTGCGGTCGGATGTGGAGCGGCTGGAAGAAGAGCGAGCGATCCTGCGGAAAGCCACGAAATATTTCGCGGCAGAGACGACCTGGTGATCCGTTTCCAGTTCGTTGACGACCATCGAAACACCCATGAGGTGAAGCGGATGTGTTCCGTGCTGGGTATCCAGCGCTCAAGCTTTTACAAGTGGCGTGCCTCCCGGCCGGCACGGGCGGCCAGGCAGGCTGCTGATGATGCTCTGTGCGAGCGGATTGAGCACCACTTCGAATTCTGGGACCACACGTACGGGTACCGACGGATCACGGCCGAACTCGCCGATGACCCGCACGTGGACGAGCCGGTCAACCGTAAGCGGGTTGCCCGCCTGATGCGGAACAACGGCATGGTCGGTATCCACTTGCGTAAGCCGAAGACTACGACGATCTCGGACCCAGATGTGAGTATTCGGTGGTGTGAGCGCCACTGACTATTGTGGTTGAGCGCCACCCGATATTGCCTTTCAGCGCCACCGGGTCGTGGCGGTGAGCGCCAGGCCGTCACCCGACGCTCACCGACAATTGGTCACTGCGTGGCTGTACTGATGTGTTCGCGCATGTTCATCTCCCCAGTCGTGATCCAGATCGTGTTGTGAACGATACGATCCATGATCGCATCCGCGTGGACACCGGACCCGAGTCGTTGATGCCAGTCCTTCTTCGCATACTGGGTGCAGAACACCGTCGATGTCGTATCGTAACGACGTTCAAGGAGCTCGAGCAGCATCGAACGGACATCGTCATCGGGTTCGTCGAGCAACCATTCATCGATGACTAACAGCGTGAACGCCGAGTATTTGCGTAACCATTTCTCCCGACCGCCCGGCTTGTCCTGCGCAGTGGCCCACGATTCTTCAAGATCGGGCATGCGAATGTAGTAGGCACGGTAGCGATGCTGACAGGCCTGCTTCGCCAGCGCCGACCCCAGATACGACTTGCCAGACCCGGTGAACCCCTGGAACACAACGTTTTGCTGCCGGGTGATGAACGAGGCGGTTCCGAGTTGAGCGATGACGTCACGGTCGAGGCCGCGCTGGTCGATCAGCGCGATCCGACGCAGATCCGCATCGGGATATCGCAGTCCAGCCCGGCGGATGAGCCCCTCGACTTTCGCATGGGTGAACGCAGCATGAGCGTCATCGACAGCGAGCTGGATGCGCTCTTCGAATGGCATTCCCAGGGTGAGAGCGTCGTCTTGGGCATCGAGTGCGCTCAGCAGGCTTGTTGACCCCATTTCACGCAGTTTCCGTTTCGTTTCGTCATCGAGACGAGTCATCGTTGTCCTCCTGCGTAGTAGTCTGGCCCACGAACGAAACCGACCGTGGGCGTTGGTCCAGCAGCGGGCAGCCCGGACGGTTCAGGGCTTCGTCTGCGCTTGCTGGAAGGCGTGTCTTGCCCACTGTCGAGAATCGGCCGCAAATGCGCATACCGTGGTGATCGAATCCGACCCGATAACGCGATACCAGCGGCGGCTTCGACTCGTTTAGGAGAGAAGCGGCGCGACAGGCGCAGCACTGCCAGTGCCGCGTTCAGTCCCTGTTCCTCAACGGGCACGGACTCGAAGATCCGGTTGATCACCGTCGTCGTGTCTTGTCCGATACGAGCTGCCCATTCCCGCACGCGAGGCCCGTCCCATTGTTGATACCTCTCACCATGGGGCAGGTCGCCATCGTGTGTGTGATGGGTGTTGATGACTCCTGCCAGCGGAAGCAGGTGACTCGAAAGCCGCGTGTGCCCGTCGAAGATCTCGACTGTCGTTTCCGTGATCCGTAAGTCGACGCTGGAACCGACATGCGCATAGGGCACGGAGTAGAAGTTCTTCTCGAACACCACGTGCCCGTCTTTGCGGACTTTCCTCCCATAGATCCAGCGGCTGATCTCATAAGCAACCGCCGGCAACGGCCGCAGCAGGGGCCGTTCCTCGGCGTCGAAGACCGATGCCCGTGATCCAGGGCGTTTCTGAAACGGTTGGGCGTTGTAGGCCCGCATTCGTTCATAGATCGCCTCACGTAGCTGAGGCAGTGTTCGAAAGGTCTGTCCGCGCAGTGCCGCGATGACCTGGGTGGCGATATTGCCGACCGTGTTTTCAACACTGGCCTTGTCCTTGGGTTTCCTGACTCGGCCCGGCAGGACGGCTGCCGAATAGTGTGCAGCCAGCTCACGATAGGCATCATTGAGGATGATCTCTCCTTCCCGAGGATGGGAGATCACGCCGGTCTTGAGGTTGTCGGGCACGATCCGGGGCACGCTGCCGCCGAACCAGTCGAACATCGCTATATGCGCCCGCAGCCAGGTGTCCTGCTTCATATCCAGGGCCGGTTCAACAAACGCGTAGCGCGAGAACGGCAGGCAACCGACGAAGAGAAAGACTTTCGTGTGTGTCCCCGCGACCGGGTCGGTAAGCGTCATCGTTTTGCCCGACCAGTCGACTTCGACGCTTTGGCCGGCCTTGTGTCCGACTCGAGAGGCCAGGCCGGAAACGAGCACATGGTGCTGGTAGGTCTTGCAGAAGCGGTCATAGCCCATCGCCGGCGAGTCTGTGGTGGCGCAGGCGTCACGGTACTCGCTATGCAATAGTTTCAGCGTGACCCCGACGCGCGCGAGTTCGCGGTGGACTTCACTCCAATCAGGTTGGGCGTAGACACTCTCATGCTGGCCACGGCCAGGAAACAATCGAGCGTAGACATCGGCATCCGGCATCCCGGCTGCCTCGTCGTAGGACAGCCCCACGGCGTCAGCGGCAGCGATGACGGCGTCGACGGAATGTCTCGACATGCCCTGAGCGGCAATCTGGCGGCGAGAGAGTCCTTCAGATCGGAGGCGAAGCACCAACTTCGCTTTAATTTTGCGTACCATTCGTTTTGCTCCTTCTACCGCGTGAGTGGCCACGCGGTAGAAGGAGCCTAGAAACAGGTGGCGCTGAAGTCGAATATTCGGGGGCGCTCACGACGCCGGTCGACACCCAAGACAGGTGGCGCTCAAAGACGAGCGCAGTGGCGCCCAAGAAGCCGAATATTCAGCGACCATGGTCGTCAATATACGTCCTCGTCGTTTCAGGCGATGTGTCGTCGGTTCGGGGTGGTCCAGTCGATGGGCAGGGTCGGGTCGAGTGCTGATAATGCCCTGGCGGAGTCGGTCAACGCGGCGTTGAAGCGGGAGACGCTGCAAGGAGCGAAGCGGTGGGTCTCGGACCTCGAGTGTCGTCGTGAGGTGTTTCGGTGGTTGGTTCGATACAACTCGAGGCGGAGACATTCGAGTCTGGGTTATCGAGCACCGGTTGACTTCGAGGTCGATTACACATTTATGATGGGCATTGCCGCCTGATAGTACACATTGATGTGTCCACTTCCAGGGGTTCACGCCCGATGATTAGAGAACTCTCCATCAAACCTGGTGCTTGAGAGCCTAAAGTTTCGTCAATCGTTCAACCGCCAACCTGAGGTCAGTCATTGGACGGGGCCTTTGCGCGAAACGGTTGTTCGGGACCGAGCGCGCTGTTGCTGCATATATCGGTCAAAGGTGTCCCTCCATTGCGGACAGAGGCTGTAACCAGAATGGAGTACTTCCTCCACCGCGAGTTCGGTGGGGAACCCGAACGTGTCATACAAGGTGAAGATATCCTTCCCAGTCATCCCCGTTGGGCCTCGTCGGTGGAGTTCCTCCAAGCCCTTGCGAAGCGTGCGCAGGAACACGCGTTCTTCCTTCTCCAAAACCGTCATGATCGTCTTGTGCTGCGTGTCTAGTTCCGGATAATTGTCATTGTAGAGGACGGTGATTACCGAAACTGTGGTGGGCAGAAAGAGCTTTTGAATTCCGATTGCCTGCCCATACCGGATCGCCCGACGTACCAGTCGGCGCAGCACATACCCGCGTTCTTTGTTCGCCGGCCGCACCCCGGCCACGATCATGAACACTGCTGCACGCAGGTGGTCGGCAATCACACGCATGCCAACTGTCGCGTCCCGGTATGAGCGGCCGCTGAGCTTCTCCAAGTGTTCGATGATAGGGCGAAGGACACTGATTTGGAATATGTCCGGGTCGTCGTTCGCAGCCGCAGTGATCCTTTCCAAGCCGCCACCAAAGTCGACATTGCGGTGAGTCAGCTGGGTGAAGGTGCCGTCGGGTTGGCGTTGATATTGCATAAACACCTGGTTCCCGATCTCCATGAATCGACCACTTTCGCTAGCCGGATGTGGCAGACCATGGGTCGGGTCGTGGTGCTCAGGGCCGAAGTCGAAGAATACTTCACTGTCGGGCCCACAAGGGTCCCCAACCGGAGTGCCAGCCAGCCCCTTACCTCGGCTCCACCAGTTTTCCTCGTCGCCATAGAAGAAGATGCGTTCCCCGGGACTGATGCCACGGGCGTCCCCGTCGGATTGGGTCCCGATCACCGCGACCTGGGCTTCAATTCCGGCGTCGGCGAACACTTGCTTCCAGATCTGCGCCGCTTCCTCGTCACGTGGGACACGTGCCGAAACATCGCCGCCGAACACGGTGACATACAAACGGTGGGGATCCAACCCGACAATGCGGGTCAAGAAATCGAAGAACCAGCGGATCTGCTGCTCTTTGAAGTAGTCACCGAGGCTCCAATTCCCTAGCATTTCGAAGAACGAAGTGTGTCGATTGTCGCCGACTTCAACCATGTCCTGTGCCCGTACTGCTGGTTGGCAGTTCGCCAGCCGCAGACCCGAAGGGTGCGGCTCACCCAGTAGGTATGGCATTAACGGTTGCATGCCGCTGCCGGTAAACAAGGTGGTGCCATCTTCTTCCGCCACGAGGCCACTGCGTGGAATGACGGTATGACCGCGTCCCTGGTAGTAGTCAAGGAAAGCAGTGCGGATATGCTGTGCGCGCAAAGGCATAGGTGATCGCTTCCTGAAGTAGTTGAATAGGCAATTGCTCGGATCGAAAGGTTCTGCCCGCCGTGCGATCAAGTTCGGGACCGCCACTACCGGGACAGATCCGGCCCGAGGAGTGGCGAGGACTATCGACGGCCTCCTGGCTACAAAGGTCTTCAACGGCGGTGGGGAGTACCAGCTCGTCAGAGCCAGAATCTACCTTCACCCGCGCGGGTGGGCGTAAACGAGCTCGGTGAACCGTTGCACGTAGTTCTGGAGGAACTCCACAGTCGTCTCAGCAGCGATAGCCCCGTCCTCATCAAACAAGCTCGGCGACTGGCCGAGAAACACTTCCGGTTGGCCAGGGGTAGGCATGTCGAAGTAGGACAGGGCCAGGCGGAGGTTCTTCTGGGAGCTGTAGCCGCCCATGCGTCCGACGGAATGGCTGATGATCCCGGCCGGGAGGTTCTTCCACGCGACGTCGCTGTTGGGCTTGGAGCCGATGTCGATGGCGTTCTTCAGGCAGGCTGGGATAGTGCGGTTGTTCTCAGCGGTCACGAATAACACACCGTCGGAGGCTTTAATAGTCTCCCTGAAGTGCGTGTACGCCTCTGGGGTTGGTTTGTCGGAGACGTCGGGGTCGTCATAGTCGAAGTCGTAGAGCGGCAGGTCGCGGATTTCGACGATCTGCACGTTGTAGCCCTCGGGGAAGTATGTGATGGTCTCGTGGGCGATCTTGCGCGTGTAGGAGCCGCGGCGCAGGCTGCCGACGATCACGGAGATGTTCTTGGTCATGTGGTGCCTTTCGTTTGGGAACAGGTTGGTCGGTCGACGGGTCTCAGAAGTCCCAGTCGGCGTCGCTGGTGTCTTCGCCCTTCCCGATGACGTAGGAGGATCCGGACCCGGAGAAGAAGTCGTGGTTTTCATCAGCGCTCGGTGCCAGGGCGGCGAGGATTTCCGGATTGACTTCGGTCTCTCCCGGGCTGAAACGTGCAGGGTAGCCGAGGTTCATCAGTGCCTTGTTCGCGTTGTAGCGTACGAACACTGCCACGTCGTCCATCAGCCCCAGCGGCTCGTACAGTTCACCTGAGTAGGCGAGCTCTAGCTCGTAGAGGTCTTCAAGCAGCTCGTAGGTGAACTCGTGCATCTCGTTCTGCCGTTCAGATGCCTGATTCTCGATGCCGCGCTGATATTTGTAGCCGGAGTAGTAGCCGTGCACGGCCTTATCCCGCAGGATGAGGCGGATCATGTCTGCGGTGTTGGTCAGTGTGGCGTGCACGGAGAAATGCAATGGCAGGTAGAACCCTGCGTAGAGCAGCAGTGAGGACAGCAGAGTAGAGGAGACCTTCCGTTTGAGCGGGTCGTTGCCGTAGTAGTGTTTCAGTACCTTTTTGCACCGCTGCTGAAGCAGGTCGTTGTTTACGGCCCACCGGTAGGCGTCGTCGATCTCCGGAGTGCTCGTCAGGGTGGAGAACACCGAAGAGTAGGACCGGGCGTGCACCGACTGCATGAACGCGATGTTGGTGTAGACGGCCTCTTCGTGTTCGGTGCGAGCATCCTGGATCTGACAGATCTCGCCGACGGTGGCCTGCACCGTGTCAAGCATCGTCAGCCCCGTGAAGACCCGCATAGTGAGAGTTCGTTCCTTCTCGGTGAGCCGGCCCCAGGCGGGGATGTCGTTGGACAGCGGCACCTTCTCGGGCAGCCAGAAGTTCGCGGTGAGCCGGTTCCACACCTCGAGGTCCTTCTCGTCGCCGACGCGGTTCCAATTGATCGGTCGCAGCCGGGCCGCGGGGTCGTGGCGGTAGGCGGGCGGGGTCACCGAGGTCTCGGCGAGCGAGCGGGTGGGGTTAGTGGTCGTCATGCGGGTTCCTTAGGTATGGGCTGGATTGGGTCAGAGTGTGCAGGAGACGCAGTTCTCGATCTCGGTACCTTCGAGTGCTGGTTGGCGCAGTCGGATGTAGTAGAGGGTTTTGATGCCTTTGCGCCACGCGTAGATCTGCGCGCGGTTGATGTCGCGAGTCGTGGCAGTGTCGCGGAAGAACAGGGTGAGCGAGAGCCCCTGGTCGACGTGTCGGGTTGCTGCGGCGTAGGTGTCGATGATCTTCTCGTAGCCGATCTCGTAGGCGTCTTGATAGAAGCCGACGTTGTCATCACTCATGTGCGGGGCCGGGTAGTAGACGCGGCCGAGCTTGCCCTCCTTGCGGATCTCGATCTTCGCCGCGACCGGATGGATCGAAGCGGTCGCGTTGTTCACATACGAGATCGACCCGGTGGGCGGGACGGCCTGCAGGTAGGCGTTGTAGATGCCGTGCTGTTTCACCGACTCGCGCAGCCGTTCCCAGTCCTCGCGGGAAGGGATGGTCACGCCTGCGTCTGCGAATAGTTCGCGCACCCGCTGAGTGGCGGGTTGCCAGTCATGTTGGGTGTATTTGTCGAAGTAGGAGCCGTCGGCGTAGGTCGAGTCCTCGAATCCGGCGAAGGTCTGCCCGCGCTCAATCGCGATTTGATTCGATGCGCGGATCGCGTGATAGGTGATGGTAAGGAAGTAGATGTCAGTGAAGTCAATGCCTTCTTCGCTGCCGTAGTGGATGCGCTGGGAGGCGAGGTAGCCGTGCAGGTTCATCTGGCCCAGTCCGATTGCGTGGCTGGTCTCGTTCCCGTTCGCCACGGACGGGACGGCATCGACGTTAGTCTGGTCGGAGACACTGGTCAGTGCCCGCACCGCGGTCTCCACGGTCGACCCCAGGTTCGAGGAGTTCATGGCCTGAGCGATGTTGAGTGAGCCGAGGTTGCAGGAGATGTCTTGGCCGATTTCCTGGTACCCGATAGCGGAGTCGTAGGTCGAAGGCGTGTTGGTCTGCAGGATCTCGGAGCAGAGGTTGGACATGTTGATGTGACCTGCCAGCGGATTGGCACGGTTGACGGTGTCTTCGAAGAGCACATAGGGGTATCCGGACTCGAATTGGAGCTCAGCGAGGGTCTTGAAGAACTCCCGGGCGCTGACCGCGTTCTTTCGAATCCGCGGGTTCGCCACGAGCTCGTCATAGTGGTCGCTCACCGACAGGTCTGACAACGGCGTACCGTATTCGCGCTGCACGTCGTAGGGGCTGAAGAGGTGCATGTCCCGGTTCTCCTTGGCCAGTTGGAAGGTCACATCCGGGATGACTACGCCCAGGGAGAGGGTCTTGATGCGGATTTTCTCGTCGGCGTTCTCTCGCTTGGTGTCGAGGAAGCGCAGGATGTCGGGGTGGTGGGCATGCAGGTAGACCGCGCCTGCGCCCTGCCTCGCGCCAAGCTGATTGGCGTAGGAGAACGAGTCCTCGAGGATCTTCATCACCGGCACCACGCCGGAGGCCTGGTTCTCGATTCGTTTGATCGGAGCACCGACCTCACGCAGGTTCGACAGCAACAGCGCCACGCCCCCGCCACGCTTGGACAGCTGCAAGGCGGAGTTCACGCTGCGACCGATGGACTCTAAGTTGTCCTCCACCCGCAGCAGGAAGCAGGAGACCAGCTCTCCGCGCTGGGCCTTCCCCGCGTTGAGGAAAGTCGGCGTCGCAGGCTGGAAGCGACCGGAGAGCATCTCGTCGACCAGCCCGGTGGCCAGTTGCTCGTCGCCCTGACCGAGGTAGAGCGCGGTAGCGACCACCCGTTCTTCGAACCCTTCAAGATAGGTGGTGCCGTCGAAGGTTTTCAGAGCATACGAGGTGAAGAATTTGAAGGCTCCCAAGAAAGTGGCGAACTGGTGCCCCACGGAATGGGCGCGCTCGTGCAGTGCGCATAGAAATTCCGGGGTGTAGGCTGCCAGGAATTCGGACTCGTAGTAATCGTGGTCCACTAGCCACTCCAGGCGCTCGGCCGCCGAGGAGAAGACCTTGGTGTTCGGGACCACATGCTGGCGGAGGTACTCGGCGGCGGCCTGACGGTCCTTGTCGAACTGGATCGAGCCGTCGGAGGCGAACAGGTTCAGTTCGGCATTGAGCGCGTGGTAGTCCTTCCGCGCTCCGATGCCGGTGCGCACGGGAACCTCTGAGGCGATGGTGGTCATGCGGTTGTCCTCTCGTTGTTGACCTGGTCCCAGAAGCGGGACAGGCCGGTGTTGACGGTGTCGATGTCGCGCTGGGTTCCCAGCAGCTCGAAGCGGTAGAGCTCCGGCACGCGGCACTTGCGCGCGATGATGGGCCCGGCCAGGCAGTAATGCTCGCCGAAGTTCGTGTTCCCCGCGGTGATCACCCCGCGCAGCAGAGCGCGGTTGGCCGGGTCGTTCAGGAAGGCGATCACCTGCTTCGGAACCGCACCCGCCTGTTCCCCGCCGCCGTAGGTCGGCACGACCAAGACGAAGGGGCATGCCACCCGAATCATGCCCTCCAAGCGTGGGCGCAACGGTATGCGTACGGCAGGACGGTCGAGCTTATCGACGAATCGACGGGTGTTCTCCGAGACGCTGGAGAAATACACCAGGTCCGGCGATTCACCCTCGTGCAGCTCTCGGATCGGATAGGTCGTCTGTGGCCGCGGTCCATGCACCACTACAGCCCTCCTAGAACTAGAAACTCTTTTTGCCAAGCCTTCTGCGCGTACCTCAGTTGAGGCTTCTGAGGTTTCCCTGCCGTGCTTTTCGTAATTCGGTACACCGATACTATAGATTCGGCGTACCAAACTTCAAGCGCGACTCAGTGTCCGGTGCCCCAACCGAAAGGATTGATGATGAACGAGAGTGCACAACCGCAGGGCACCTGGATCGAAGCGATCACCGTGTTCGAGGAACTTCGCGCTGGCAACACCGATGGCGCTCTTGAAGTAGTGAGAACGTGCTCAGACGTCGAGCGGATGCTCGGATACCTCTTTCGTCTGACGTCCCTGTTTCTCAGGAGCGCACGCTCGGAGGACATCGACCACTTCATAGAAGCCGCACACCGGGCGGAACATCCACCTACTCTCAGGTATCGATGAACGGGGCCGCCGGCGCCGGTTGCGATACTGCGCGATTTGAAGTCCGTCATATAAACGCTGAAAGCCCACTCTGTCGCAGTCTGAGCTTTTGAGAACATGAATCGAGAAATGAGTGATGGGAATGCAAATCAATTTGAAGTCGAAACTCGCTCTGATCTCTGCCTCGGCGCTAGCCCTGACAAGTTGCGGTGCTGGGAACGCGGAGTCGTCGTCGACCGAAGGTAAGCCTCAGGTGTTGACGACGTTCACCGTCCTTGCCGATATTGCCGACAACGTAGCCGGCGAACACCTGGAGGTGGAATCGATCACCAAAGTCGGTGCCGAGATCCATGGATATGAACCCACTCCCAAGGATGTGGCCAAGGCGTCAGAAGCCGACTTGATTCTTGACAATGGGCTGAATCTGGAGGCATGGTTCGAGCAATTCGTCGAACAGACCGACGCCCCGCATGAAGTCGTTTCCGAGGGTGTCGAACCAATCGACATTTCCGAGGACGCCTATGCGGGCAAGCCGAATCCCCACGCATGGATGAGCCCTGTCAACGTCCAAATCTATGTCGACAACATGGTCGATGCTTTCAGCGAGCTGGATCCAGATCACGCCGCCGACTTTCAGTCCAATGGAGAGTCGTACAAAGACGAACTTCAAACCGTTCAGGATGACCTTGTCGGTGAGCTGTCGACACTGCCAGACAAAGAACGAGCCCTCGTCACGTGTGAGGGCGCTTTCTCCTACCTCGCCCGGGACGCGGATCTCGACGAGCGCTACATCTGGCCTGTGAATGCGGAGCAGGAGGCAACCCCGCAGCAGATTTCCTCCACTATCGAGTTCGTCAAGGACAATGACGTTCCCGCAGTATTCTGTGAGTCCACCGTCTCGGACAAACCAATGCGACAAGTCGTTGACGCCACCGGCGCGGAGTTTGGCGGGACACTGTATGTCGACTCGCTTTCAGAAGCGGACGGACCTGTGCCAACATACCTTGAGCTCATTAAGCACGACGCTGACACCATCACTGAAGCTCTGACGGGTGGGAACAAGTGACTTCAGCAATCCGTGCTGACGGTGTCACAGTGCAATACGGCGACGTCAGGGCACTGGAGGATGTCAGTCTCGGAGTGGAGTTCGGTTCCGTGACAGGTCTGATCGGAATGAACGGGTCGGGGAAGTCCACTCTGTTCAAAACGATCATGGGACTGACCCGCCCGGTTCAAGGCACCGTATCGATCAACGGCAGGACACCGACGCAAGCACGCAAAGAAGGCTTGCTGGGATACGTGCCACAAAGTGAGGATGTTGACTGGACGTTCCCCGTCAGCGTCCGCGATGTCGTCATGATGGGCCGCTACGCGCATCAAGGATTCACTCGAAAGCCCACGTCGGCGGATCGTCAAGTGGTCGAACAGGCACTAGAACGCGTCGGGCTCCAGATGGGGTGTCATGATTTGAGTAGACAGCAGAACCCGATGAAAGGAAACTGCTGCACATGACTACCAACCAATCCCCGCGGCGGCCCCGCAGAGAGTTCACCTCGGAGTTCAAGGCCGACGCCGTCGCGATGGTCACCGACCTCGGGAAGTCCCGAGCCGAAGTCGCCCGCGACCTCGACATCAACGAGTCGACGCTGGGCCGGTGGGTCGCGAAGGCCACTGGCACTGAAGGAACCGGCTCCGGATCAGCTCGACGCGCTCCCGACGCCAACAGTGATGACCCGGCCGAGATGGCCAAGGAAATCGCTCGTTTGAAGCAGGAGAACGCGTTCTTGAAAAAAGCCGCGGCCTTCTTCGCGAAGGAACAGCCGTGAGCGCGAAGTACGAGCTGATCCACACCGAAGAAGGCGCCTTCCCCGTCACCTTGATGACCCAGATTCTGGGAATTGAGCGCACCGGCTACTATGCGTGGAAGAACCGGCAGGACACCGAACCGGACCCTGAGTCCAGGCGTGGTCGCCGCCAGATCGTCGCCGACCGGGTCTACGCCCTGTGGTTGGCGTCGAACAAGGTCTACGGCATTCGCCGGATCCACAAGGATCTCGCAGCCGAAGGGATCACCGTTTCGCTGGGGTTGGTCGCTGCGATCATGCGCGAGCTCGGGATCGCGGGTGTCCAACCCCGGGCAACGAAGCGAACCACGATCCCTGCCGCCGATGCCCAGGACAGGGCGGATCTGGTGCGGCGGGAGTTCAACCCGCCGGTACCCACGACGCATCTGGTCAGCGACATCACTTATCTGAAGACGGGTGAGGGGTGGTTGTTCCTGGCCACGGTCATCGATCTCACGACCCGGATGGTGGTGGGGTGGGCGACGGCGAAGCATATGCGCACGAGTCTGATCATCGATGCTCTTAAGGTCGCCTACCAGGGCGGATACGTTGCCGAGGGCGCAATAGCGCATTCGGATCGAGGCAGCCAGTACACCTCTGCGGAGTATGCGGAAGTCGCACGATTGATGCAGGTTCGCTTGTCAGTGGGCAGGACTGGGGTGTGTTGGGACAACGCGGTCGCGGAGGCGTTTTTCGCTTCGTTGAAGAATGAGATGTTCCATCGTCAGCGATTCGCTACTCGCGCAAGGGCACGGCTGGCGGTCGCGGAGTATATCGAGGTGTTCTACAACCGGAAGAGGCGTCACTCGGCGTTGGGCTATGAGATCCCTGCCCGGGCGATGGAGTCGTTCTTCGATCGCACCGAGACGGAATCATCGGCAGCCGACCGGGCTGCTTGAGGAAATAGTGTTCTCCTGTCGAAACAACTTGACACAGTCCAAGACCTTCGGTTCTCGACAGATCGGACAGTTGTCTGGTGGGCAGAAGAAACGCACATTTGTCGCTCGTGGACTTGCGCAAGGAGCCAACGTGCTATTGCTTGATGAACCCTTCGCTGGGGTAGATAAGAGCAGCGAATCGACCATCGTTCAACTGCTGCGTGAACTCGCCGATGAGGGGCACTGCGTGCTCATCTCCACTCACGATCTGCATGCTCTGCCACAACTGGCTGATGAGGCAATCCTTTTGCTGCAGTCAATCCTCTTTCAAGGTCCTGTCGCCGATGCTCTGCGCCCCGAGAACCTCTCACTGGCATTTGGTCTCGACATTCGAAGGGCAGAAGAATCCGAATGAACCTCTACAGTCTCGTCATCGAACCACTCCACTACGAATTCATGATCAGAGCACTGACCACCACAGTGCTCGCTGCAATCGTCTGCGCACTCTTATCGTGCTGGCTGATCCTGGTCGGCTGGTCTCTGATGGGTGACGCTGTTTCGCACGCAGTTCTTCCCGGGGTCGTCATTGCCTACATCGCAGGGATCCCCTTCGCCGCCGGTGCGCTGGTTTTCGGATTCATCGCAGTCGCAGCGATCGGCATTCTTCGAGGAACTAGTCGGATCAAGGAAGACGCTGCCATCGGCATCGTCTTTACGACCCTGTTTGCCCTGGGGCTAGTGCTGATCTCGACGACGCCGAGTCACACCGACCTCAATCACATCATCTTCGGCAACATCCTCGGCGTTTCGACTTCGGACCTTCGACAGATTGCGCTGCTTGCTGTCATCGCGTTCGCCGTCCTGATTGCCAAGCGCCGCGACCTGACTCTGTACGCATTTGATCCGACTCACGCTTACGCAATCGGCCTGTCGCCGCGGGTTCTCGGAGCGCTGCTGCTTGCACTCCTTGCTCTGACGACAGTGGTAGCACTTCAGGTTGTCGGTGTCATCCTGGTCGTGGCGATGCTCATCATTCCAGGAGCGACCGCCCACCTTCTCACCGATAGATTCAATCGAATGCTCCTCATCGCGCCCATCATGTCGGCGTTGTCCTCGGTGCTAGGGATCTACCTGAGTTACTGGTTGGATGCCTCATCTGGCGGTCTAGTTGTGCTTGTCCAAGGTGTCGTCTTCACCGGTGTTTACCTGTTCAGCCCCAGCCACGGGCTGATCGCCAAGTCGCGGCAACATCGCCGGACCAACGACCAGTGGAAGCGGCACTCGGCAGAGGCTCAAGTTCCGTGATCGACGAGTACCTCCGCGGTCTCTGGGAGCTGGAGGAGTCGAAAAACAAGTCCATGACCCGGGCCCAGCTTGCCGAGACTCTGCAACGCAGTCGGCCTGCAGTGACTCAGTACCTTCGAGTCCTCGCCAGTCACAATTTGGTCAGGCAGGAGCATTATGGGCCACTTTCATTGACCGAGGCCGGCGCGTGCAGGGCGCTGTCGGCTGTGCGCGCAGAAAGAATTTGCCGCTGCCACCTCTTTACGATTCTCAGTGTTCCATGGCACGGAACCTGTCAACCTTTTTGGGTCACTTGCTGAGCTTCGTCGTTGAGTTTGCTGGCGGGGTCTTCTCGTCCTGGTCGGGCGGGTTGATCCAGGCTGTGGTGGGCAATGCCGGCGGGACTGGGTGGTGGCGGACGAACCGCTCGGGGTGGGCCATATAGGCCTTCTCGAGGACGCTGGCGCGGTGGTCCCGGATCTCGGCGGCGTAGCCGTGGTGGACGTCGATCGGGGTGTGCATGCCGATCCCGGAGTGGCGGTGGACGGTGTTGTACCAGCGGTAGAACTTGCTGCAGAACGCTCTGGCGTCCTCGATCGAGCCGAACTTCTCGGGGAACTCGGGCCGATACTTCAACGTCTTGAACTGCGACTCTGAGTACGGGTTGTCGTTGGAGCAGTGGGGGCGGGAATGCGTCTTGGTCACGCCCAGGTCGGCCAGCAGGAACGCGACCGGTTTCGAGGCCATCGAGGAGCCGTTGTCCGCGTGGATGGTCAGCTGATCACGGTCCACGTCCTGCTTGGCGATGGTCTCGCCCAGCAGCTTTTCGGCCAGCGCCGCCGACTCGGCGGGGGCGACCATCCATCCCACCGTGTAGCGGGAGAAGATATCGATGATCGAGTACAGGTAGTAGTACGTCCACTTCACCGGACCGTGGAGCTTCGTGATATCCCACGACCACACCTGATTCGGGCCCTCAGCTGCGAGTTCGGGCTTGACCCGGGGCGGGTGCGTGGCCTGGCGGCGTCGCTCACGGACCTCGCCGCGGCGGCGTAGCAGGCGATACATCGTCGAGACCGAGCACAGGTAGACACCCTCATCGAGCAGGACCGCGTGAATCTCGGCCGGGGCCATGTCCACGAACCGCTGCGAGTGCAAGACCGCGAAGACCTCGGCCTCCTCGGCTTCGGTCAGGGCCCGCGGCTGCCGGGCCGGCTCGCGGCGCTGACGCGGCGGTGCCGGGGACTGGCGATGGCGGCGGTAGTGGGTGGCCCGAGACCGTCCCACCGCCCGGCAGGCTGCTTTGGTGCCCACCAGCTCGGTGAGCTCGGTGATCGTCTCGTCGATCATCGCTTCTCGGGCTTGTCGTTGCTGCTGGTCGAGAACTGGTCCAGCAGCGCTGAGAGTTTTCCCTGGACCTCGATCACCGCCTCGGCCTTGTCCAGATCCGACCGCAACCGCTCATTTTCCTTCCGCAACCGCGCGGCTTCCTTCTGGGCTGCTGTGGCCGGTGCCGCGCCCCCGGAGCGACCCAGTGCCTCTTTGGCTCCGCGGTCGCGCTGGTCTCGCCAGGCGCTGATCAGCGAGGTATACAAGCCCTCCCGGCGCAGCAACGCGCCTCTGCCTTCGCGGTCCGCATTCTCGTACTCTGCCAGGATCTCGGCCTTGTACTTCGCGCTGTAGCGACGCCGGCAGGCCTTGGGCGGGACCTGCGGGTCAGGGACTTCATCCATACCCCCAGAATGCCTCGACTCGATCGGAGTTGTCATCGTTGTGTTCATCGCGGGGATACCTCCTCCCGCCCTCTACGACACCAAACCGGACCATCCGGGTGTCTCATCTAAGGCTGACACAGAGGGGCACCGCGTATTGAAAGAGGCATCGGTGATGGCAATGGCACTGAGCTCCGATGTCGTGGAGACGATGGCTGCTCTTGCCTGCAGCCCCGAGCTCGATCCCTATGGCAACCGAATACCAACAAAGGTAGACGATCTGCGACCGGGAGACGGCGAACCTCTCGCCGCTCTCCCGACTGCTCACCTACTTCAAGTTTCGAGAATTGGACGCGCCCCTGAGCATCTACTCTTCGAACTGGAGCGGAAGAACATCCTTCCGGGCACCCACATCACCCTCGAGAAACACCCTGATGGCCAGAGCAGTCTCACATTGGAGCCAGACGATAACGTTGTAGTCCTCAGCGACGATGCCTCCGAGTATGTCTACGCAACTTCAACAATTCAGTAGCGCCGTTCTTACGACAACTCACGCAGCAGAGCACGGGGATACCCACATGGCGTCGCTGGCCGTGCGCCCGAGCGTCACGCCAGCTCCATTGCCTCCCTCAAGGTGAATCACAATAGAATCAGAGAATGGAGGACCCGCTTCGGTGCTGAAATACGATCCGACATGAATGCCGTACTCAGCCAGAAACTGCAAAAGGTTGGGATCGGAATCCGAAATCCGCTCGACACGGACTCGGCTTCCCGTTCCGACGTGTGTCAATGGGATCGCAGCCGGGCGATCAATGGTTCCGTCTGCAGCTGGAATGGGGTCTCCGTGAGGGTCGCGATCGGGGTGGTCGAGATGTTCGGCGATACGGTCGACCATGAAGTCTGACACCGCATGTTCGAGGGTCTCGGCTTCGTTATGCACCTGGTCCCAGGTGTATCCGAGGACCTCGACGAGGAAGGTCTCGATGAGGCGGTGACGACGGACCATCGCAAGGGCATAGACTCGACCTTGTGCCGTCAGAGCAATTGACCCGTACGGCGTGTGCGCGACGAGCCCCTCGTCCGAGAGTTTGCGAATCGCGTCGGATGTCGTTGACTGCCTGACCCCAACCTTCTGGGCAAGCGCGGTGGTCGTGACGGGAGCATCAGACCACTCGCCCAAACTCCAAAGTGCTTTCAGATAGTTTTGGGCGCTGTCAGAGAGTTCAGTGACGGACATGGTCGAAGATTACCAAACTGTTCTGTCCGTCCGATCGTCAGCCCGTTTGCTTGGGTTCTTCACAGTTTTTGCGTTCAGGTTCGTGCATCACGAGCGTTGCTATCGATGACGCCGGGGACAAGGTCAGGCTGTCTGTCAGATTCGTCCTTGTTCTCATCCTCTTCGCCCGCGCCCGCCTTCTTCCCAGTTTGGTAGTCATCGGCGGCCTGACGGATCGAGTCGAATTTGGCGTAGAACCCGTCGCCGGGACAGCTTGTTTGGCCAACGTCGCGATGTCCGACAATCGCTTTCATCTCCTCCCCGGCTAGTGATGTCGAGCCACCCGCTTTCACCCCGCTCAAGGACAGCTTCCACCCGACCACCTCCGCGACCGCATCAAGAGTGCGCTGGGGCGGTGCCTTCTTGTCATAGTCGCCGAGCACGGAAATGCCGAACGATCCTGTGTTGTACCCGGCGGCGTGAGCGCCGACTACGGCCTTCTTTACCCCGCCTGCGCGCCCCTCCCAGAGTCTTCCGTATTTGTCGACGAGCATGTTGTAGCCGATGTCCGACCACCCTCGACCCGTGATGTGAAACGACTGGATCCCTCGTAGAATCGCAGGCACATCCTCTGCGGCATAGTCGTTGTTGCCATCGGTGTGATGGATCACTGCGGCGGAGACTGAGTCCGCGATCGTGGGAGAATTTCGTACCAGTTTTTCGCTCGCACCCCAGTCTTTACGGGTAGCGACTTCGGGCTGGACAACAGAGTTCTTCGCCACGTTGGCCGCCGATGCTGCGCATAGTGGACAGGTGCATCCGCCCGTCCGTGTGCAAGGTGGTACCGAGGCGTGGTCAATTGAGTGGGCATGCTGCGACACCTCCCGATCAACCGATTCCGAACTCTTGGGCGCATTCTCTGCCACCAGTTCTGAATCGCCGGGGTGCCTCTTCGAAGCGACACTGACGACCTTGGCATCGGCTGGACTGCCGCCGTCACCGAGAACACGCAACTGAATACTGTCTGTATCAGTGGTGTAGTAGGGGTCCGTGCCGCGCGAGCCCTCCCCGGCATCCGAAGCATGCAGGTGCTGCCACCCGGACCAGCGGCCATTCGTGTGAGTTCTGATCTCGAACTCGACCCGAACGTCGTCGTCGAATGCGATTCCTACGACATTCGGTGACGCTGACGGCAGATCGATGACATCGGACAATGCCGAAATCGTGATTCCGTCCGTAGTTTCAGCGGCACCTGATCCCGTTGGCGCTGCAAGGTCCCCATCCTTACGATCATCGGACACATGAGGGCTCTCGGTCGACGATGGGCTCGTCACGGCTTGGTCCTGTGCATGAGCGACAACGGCGCTGGTGAAATGAGCCGAAGTATCACGAAGGCTCTGCGGAGCGCGCAGCAACGGCGGCAGGGATGTGGTCTTCGTCCGCGTGACTGACCTCGTCGTCGACGATGCGTCCCTGGCCCCTGCCGAAAGTGCCCCGGTTGCGCTGATTCCAGACAGCGGAGACTCAGAGACTTCAGGATCGCCGGAGTGCAGCGACGCGGAGGCGGGTGGAAGGCCGATGTTCACCGCCAACGCCAGGGATCCGGCTGCCGAAAGTGTGAGTAGCTTCGTATGCATGAAGGTCCTTCTCGGGGGAAGTTCGTGAAAGGCATGTTCAGGGTATCGGCTTAACGAACAAAAGTCTATGTTCAGTAGATTACACGTTGCAGGAACAGTGCACTACGGTGCGCAGTCAAGCGACACGACAGTGTCGCACGACATCGACAGACGTATTTCGGAGTAGCCGAGGGGTTCGTTCACGAGCGCTGGGTGGGATGGTGTCGACGAGACTCGTTGAGGGCACTATCGAGTTTGATTCTGGAAATCGGTCGTCGGCCTCGGAGCGTGACCTCGACTGAAGAGGCCCGCCGAGTTGAAGTTGTTCAATGATTTCAGATGCCGGGGCCGCGTTCATGGTCTTCATGGGTATTGTCGCAACATGTTCGATCGATCACGGGTTTCGCCTCGAGCTTGGCTGGCTCTCGGGCCAACGATCGTTACGATGCGAGCCGATTAGTGCTTCGGATCCCGAGACGAACTAGGGCGCGTTGATCAAGTGGTGTCGTGTTCGTGCGGGCGAGTCTTGGGTGGTGGCGCGACGCGAGATCTCGGACGAGGTGTGGGCTGTGATGGAGCCGTTGATGCCGACGGCGTCGGGGCGTTCTCGGCCGTGGTCGGATCACCGGCTCGCGGTCGAGGGGATGGCGTGGAAATACCGCACGGGTGCGCCTTGGCGGGATGTGCCGGAGCGGTTCGGGAAGTGGAACTCGATCTACAAGCGGTTTGCCCGGTGGTCTGAGGATGGCACCTGGGAGAAGCTGCTGGCTGAGGTGCAGAAGCAGGCAGACGCGGCCGGGAAGGTCGACTGGGTTGTGTCGATCGATTCCACGATCGCGCGCGTGCATCAGCACGGCGCGACACTGAAGCGGGACGAGGGGGCTCTCTCGAATCACAAGGATCCGTGGATCGAACCGCCTGACCACGCTATTGGGCGCTCTCGTGGCGGGTTGACCACCAAGCTGCATCTCGTCGCCGATGGGCGCGGCAGGCCGCTGGGGATGGTGATCACGGGAGGGAACGTCAACGACACCACGATGATGACCGCCGTGCTCGAGGACATCTGCGTCCCTCGCGCCGGCAAGGGCAGGCCTCGAACCCGGCCGGAGCGTGTCCTCGCGGACAAGGGCTATCCGTCGAAGGCGAACCGAGCATGGCTGCGCGCCCGGGGCATCGCCGCCACGATCCCCGAACGCGACGACCAGATCGCTCACCGCCGCAGGAAGCCTGGCCGCCCCATCGACTTCGGCCACCAGCAGCAAGAACGCTACAAGGGTCGCAACGTCGTCGAGCGGTGCTTCAATCGCCTCAAGCAGTGGCGCGGGATCGCGATGCGCTCAGACAAGCTGGCCCGCAACTACCGCGCCGGCATCAGCCTCGCTACCACGCTGATCTGGATCAAGACCGAGGTCATTAGCCTGCCAAGCGGGTGGTAGCCGATGCCCTGTGAGAATTTCGCTTGAGGCGTGCAGCGGTCTTGTTGACCCGCCCTGCGTTGTGCCCCAGAGTATGCACAGTAACCGCCTTCAACCCGTCATAGGAAATCCCGACGAACGCGGCATGATCCAAGGTTCCCCCGTCATGCCAGTATTGTTCTCCGTCATCCCCCCACCCGAATGGTTTTTCCCCAGGCGTTTGCTGTGCGCGGGTAATGGCGTACCGTTCGAGCGCATCGAAGGTGCCGTGGAGGCCTCCCGCGCCGACGAATGGACCAGAAAGCTTCCACTGCCTGCACGCGCGGCCAGTCCAGGTATGGAGGACGGGAACACTATTTGGATCTGGGTCTATCGAGACGTCCGTGACTCCGAGCGGGGTAAAGACGTGTCGCTCCGCGAGCGTCCACCAGTCGTTCCCGGTGGCCACCTCAAGCAGACGCGTGAGGACCGCGTATCCAAGATTCGAGTACTCGAACGAGCCCACAGGGCCGCGCAGTTGCTCTGATATGTCAGGCAAAACGTCGGAGTCGAAGCGCTCAGTGGTGTACTTCGCGTAAGGATCGCGAGCATCGGCCGTAGTCTTGATCATTCCCTTGGGCAGCCTCGGTAGCCCCGAGGTGTGTTCCGCAAGACTGCGAACATCCACTTCCCTCGGGAGTCCTGTCTCCGGCAGAAACTCGCTCACGGGCGATGACAAACTGATCGAGCCCTCACGGTCAAGAAGCTCTGCAATCCGGGCAGTGACAGTCTTTGTGACAGATCCCCACTCAAGCATCGGATCCCCCTGGTGCAACGACCCGGTCTGCTCCACCTCGATGCGCCCAGCGTTCCGGAAGCGGTAAGCCTCGCTCTTCGTGCGCACTATCCAGCTCATGACGCCAAGCCTATCTGCGCAGCTCAAAGAGGTCGAAGTAAATGTTCACCGGGCTTTCGCGGAGCGCGGTCAAGGTGCTCCAGCTCACTCAGTAAGATCCGGCGCCAACCCCGAGCAACTGTCCATCGGAACCTGTCGGACTTGTTCAACGCGCCCTAGGGCGTGTCTCCTTTATTGACGATTCCAGGACTGACACGGTGGGTTCATGACGACAAATCAACGACACCGAGTATTCACTGATGAGCAGTGGGAGAAAATCGAACCACTGTTGCCCTCAAACGTCGGCAAAAGAGCCCGACCGTTTGAGAACAACCGTCGAATCGTCGAAGGAATCGTCTACCGATACCGGGCCGGCACCGCCTGGCGCGACTTGCCACGCGAGCACTTCGGCCCCTGGCAGACAGTATGGAAACGCCACCGCCGCTACGCCGCCGACGGCACCTGGGACCGTGTGCTGGCCCACGTGCTTTCTGATGCCGATGCTGCCGGTGACATCGATTGGAACGTCTCCGTCGATGGCACCATCAACCGTGCCCACCAGCATGCAACGAACACGACACGCCCTGACCAAGACACAGGGGGCTACGTCGAATTACAAGAATTCTCCCGATTCGGAGTGTGAGCCGGCCGGGCACGGCATCGGTCGCTCGCGTGGTGGGCTGACGACGAAGATCCACCATGCCGTCGACGGTAAGGGTCGGCCTTTGGCGGTGGTGGTCACCGGCGGGCAACGTCACGACGGGGTGATTCTGCCGCAGGTCCTGGCTGATATTCGAGTGCCCCGGGCTGGTGGTGGGCGTGCTCGCACATGCCCGGACTCCGTTCTGGCGGATCGTGCCTATGGGTCCAGAGGCAACCGCGATTACCTGCGTTCGCGTGGAATCCGCACAGTGATCCCGGAGAAGAAAGACCAGATCGCGACTCGAAAGAAGCGCGGTAGCAAAGGTGGGCGACCGCCGGCGTTCGATGCCGCCGCGTATCGGAACCGCAATGTCGTCGAGCGTTCGTTTGCCTACGTCAAGCAATGGCGAGGGCTAGCGACGAGATACGACAAGCTCGCCATCACCTATCGAGCGGCAGTCGTGCTCAGCGCGATCCTGACATGGCTCCGCCGATAAAGGAGACATGCCCTAGCCACATTCGGGATGTTGTTCCGGTCCGATACAGAATTCAACAAAGGTGGGGCCAGCAGGCAACCGACTCAGTATATATTTCGCTACTGGGGTGGATTGCCGAACTCAACGGTCAAACTCAATTTTGGGCCGAGTAGCCCACAAATGGCCGCGAGATGGCTTCTTGACCAGAAAGCTCCACGACGTTACATTAGGGTGCCGAAGTAGCAGCCACCTCAGGACATTCTCTATTTCGTGGACCAATGTTGGACAGTCAACGCTCCGGTCTATCGGCCAGAAGGTGGTCCGAACCATCGCTTAAGATGATCGTAAAGAACTGACTGGTCAATGCCGGACCATGCGACGTAGCCGTCCGGTCGAATCAACATCGATGGCATTGTGGTCGTCTGGACTGTTTGGATGTAGTCGACCCGCTGGCTCCACGGTGCAGCGCTGCTGACGAGCGTTCCTCCAGTAGTATCGACGAGAATCGGTCGTGCAGAACGCAAGAGTTCGGCCAGTCGGACTTTGTGTCCGTCGCAGAGCGTCAGTTCGATCGTCGGCGCGAACCAGCCTGCCAGTTCTCCGTCTCCCATATTGTAACGAACGTCAGATCCAGCAATCAGGTCCGCGATGAGCTGAAGATTGTCTTTGTTGTTGAGAAGCTCGCTGAAGAGTTCTCGAAGCGCGGTGACGTCGGAGCCCGGGGACATTAGAGCCGTTTGTGCTTGAGTTTGCATGAAGACTCTGTCTCCCAACGGTCTACGCTCAGACTCGTATGTGCTGAGTAGATCTTTGGGTGCCCAGCCGTCGATGTCGGCGGCAATCTTCCACGCCAGATTCGCGGCATCCTGAAGAGCAAGATTCAAACCGGGTCCGCGGAACCTGTCAACCTTTTTGGGTCACTTGCTGAGCTTCGTCGTTGAGTTTGCTGGCGGGGTCTTCTCGTCCTGGTCGGGCGGGTTGATCCAGGCTGTGGTGGGCAATGCCGGCGGGACTGGGTGGTGGCGGACGAACCGCTCGGGGTGGGCCATATAGGCCTTCTCGAGGACGCTGGCGCGGTGGTCCCGGATCTCGGCGGCGTAGCCGTGGTGGACGTCGATCGGGGTGTGCATGCCGATCCCGGAGTGGCGGTGGACGGTGTTGTACCAGCGGTAGAACTTGCTGCAGAACGCTCTGGCGTCCTCGATCGAGCCGAACTTCTCGGGGAACTCGGGCCGATACTTCAACGTCTTGAACTGCGACTCTGAGTACGGGTTGTCGTTGGAGCAGTGGGGGCGGGAATGCGTCTTGGTCACGCCCAGGTCGGCCAGCAGGAACGCGACCGGTTTCGAGGCCATCGAGGAGCCGTTGTCCGCGTGGATGGTCAGCTGATCACGGTCCACGTCCTGCTTGGCGATGGTCTCGCCCAGCAGCTTTTCGGCCAGCGCCGCCGACTCGGCGGGGGCGACCATCCATCCCACCGTGTAGCGGGAGAAGATATCGATGATCGAGTACAGGTAGTAGTACGTCCACTTCACCGGACCGTGGAGCTTCGTGATATCCCACGACCACACCTGATTCGGGCCCTCAGCTGCGAGTTCGGGCTTGACCCGGGGCGGGTGCGTGGCCTGGCGGCGTCGCTCACGGACCTCGCCGCGGCGGCGTAGCAGGCGATACATCGTCGAGACCGAGCACAGGTAGACACCCTCATCGAGCAGGACCGCGTGAATCTCGGCCGGGGCCATGTCCACGAACCGCTGCGAGTGCAAGACCGCGAAGACCTCGGCCTCCTCGGCTTCGGTCAGGGCCCGCGGCTGCCGGGCCGGCTCGCGGCGCTGACGCGGCGGTGCCGGGGACTGGCGATGGCGGCGGTAGTGGGTGGCCCGAGACCGTCCCACCGCCCGGCAGGCTGCTTTGGTGCCCACCAGCTCGGTGAGCTCGGTGATCGTCTCGTCGATCATCGCTTCTCGGGCTTGTCGTTGCTGCTGGTCGAGAACTGGTCCAGCAGCGCTGAGAGTTTTCCCTGGACCTCGATCACCGCCTCGGCCTTGTCCAGATCCGACCGCAACCGCTCATTTTCCTTCCGCAACCGCGCGGCTTCCTTCTGGGCTGCTGTGGCCGGTGCCGCGCCCCCGGAGCGACCCAGTGCCTCTTTGGCTCCGCGGTCGCGCTGGTCTCGCCAGGCGCTGATCAGCGAGGTATACAAGCCCTCCCGGCGCAGCAACGCGCCTCTGCCTTCGCGGTCCGCATTCTCGTACTCTGCCAGGATCTCGGCCTTGTACTTCGCGCTGTAGCGACGCCGGCAGGCCTTGGGCGGGACCTGCGGGTCAGGGACTTCATCCATACCCCCAGAATGCCTCGACTCGATCGGAGTTGTCATCGTTGTGTTCATCGCGGGGATACCTCCTCCCGCCCTCTACGACACCAAACCGGACCATCCGGGTGTCTCATCTAAGGCTGACACAGAGGGCCGCCTGCAGCGGAGTGCACATGGGCAGAGTCGCCAACGAGGAAGACACGGCGGTCGCGGTACCGTTCGGCCAAGCGAGTATTGCGTCCACTGAGCCGACGCAGCAGAGTTGGGCGGCCAATCGGTGGAGGTGTCAGTTTCACTGGCGCGCCAATGACTCTTTCGATGCTGTTTTCCATCTCAGCCATGGACATGCGTGTACCAGTTCCCGGGCAATTGCCGTCAGGTTCCTCTTCCCATTCCATGGTGTGTACTACAGGATTCTGTGGGTCCAGCATGGCGATCGTGAATACGCCCTGCTCTGTTCTGTAGAAGGTTCCCGGAATTCTCCCAAGTCCAGCTACATCTACCTCGCCTCCATCGACCGGAATGAACTGGTTGGACGGAGCGATCAACGCGGTGCGATCGACTATATGGCGGTCAGTATGACCGGGGAATCCAATCCCGGATTCCTTCCGTACGTTGCTCCTGGCCCCGTCGCTGCCGATCAGGTAGTCAGCGGTGATAATCGATTCGGTCCCAGCTTCTAGATCCGACAGGGTGACTTCGACATGGTCATCCGCCTGCGTAAACGACTTCATTTCGATGCCTCGGCGGATCTCGATGCCTAGTTCCTCGGCACGAACGTTCAACATTTGTTCAAAATCTCGTTGATTAATTGGCAACAAATGCATGGGGTTATCGTCGGCCAGCATATGCAGTGGAAGGGGCATTGCGCCGAAGAAGAACCCTGGAGCAGCTTCTGGAATCGATGTACCGCTGGCTCGTTCGAACAATCCACGGTGATCAAGCAAACGAACGACTTGTCCGGTCAAACCGTGTGCTTTGTCGTCTTGGCTGATGCTAGTGAGTCGTTCTATCACGAGTGGTTTTGCACCTGCGAGTTTGAGTTCGCATGCAACGAACACGCCGACTGGGCCACCGCCGACGATTATGACATCAAACATAGAGTTCCTTCTGGATTGGGTGAATAATGTGTGGCTCAGAGAGTGTGATCTAGACCCGCTCCCAGTTGTCGAAAGGACTCGGACAACTGGGAGAGGAGCGGCTGGGGCTCTTCTAGTCCGAGCCAGTGTTCCAACGTGGTTAATAGAGTTGATAGTGCCGCGTTTGCAACGAGGCAGGGGCGTGGATCGGTCGTGGTTGACACGCCGATCCGACGTGCTATTGCTGCGCCGAGCGTTGCAGTAGCAGCCCGAGCTCCGCGGTCGACCGCGGACTGCATTTCTGGGTCAGAGAGTATTTGAAGAAGTTCGTCGCGCTCGGACTGCGACGGAGATGTGTGTTTCGATTCCGTCTTGTACGGTTCGAGAATCACGTGCGTCACTGCTGTCCATATTGGTTCACTGGCCGGTCGGATTGACAAAGCGTCCGCCGCGGCTTGGGTGCGCGAGACATGGCGATCGGCAATAGCATCCTCCTTGCTGGAGAAATAGTTGCCGAATGTTCGCCGAGACACGCCCACACGGTTGACAATATCGACGACCCTCACATTGCTCAGGCCCCGTTCTCGAGCAAGAAGCACAGTCGTGAGGCTCAGGCTATTTCGCAGTGCAAGTCTCTTACTCTCCCTCAGCCCTGTTGTCATGACGTCAGCTTAGAATAATATTGCCTATCAGGCAATATTGCGCATTGGGCATGCAATGAAACTATGAAAAATGGGGGCAACAGGTTCTTGCACGGTTCAGAAGAATAGACTCTTGGTCGCCGGGGGCGGTCTGCAGAATGGTGTGCCATGAGCACGATCATGGCGTCAGAGACGATGCCCGCTATCTATTGAATAGATCGACCTGATCAGTTCTCACAGGTCTCGATCGTCGATGTCATGGCCTTGCGATCTGCCGGTGTCACAGGTAGTTCGTACTTGTCGGCGACGAATGCGTACCTGGCAACGAATGTGCAGTCGTAGGCGGGGTTGCCTGAGTCGGTGGGCATCCACTCTTCGGGGCCGAGGTCGGACTTCGACTGGTTGGCCGGACCATCGACAGCGATGAGGTTGTCGGGATCATTCGCGATTGCTTCGCGCTTGTCCTGGGACCAATCTTTGGCGCCCATGCGATAGGTGTACCCGAGTGCGACGATGTGTTCGATCTGAACCTCTGAGGAGGTGGACGGGCCGCGAGTGAATTCGATGGTCTCACCGGTGTAGGGGTCATCAAGTGTGCCGGTGGCTACTTGGCAATCATCGTCGTGGGAATAGGTGACGTCGTCGAAGTCTCGGTTGAGGATGTCGTTTCGCGTGTCGCCACAGAACGATGGGTCTGACGAATCATCACCGGTCAGCCAGGTTCCGTACTGCGGGACACGATCGTAGCCGTCCATCGATGAGGCTTCCTTGGTCTCCAGTGATGCGATAAGGGCGGTGGCCTTCTGCCGGTCCACGGTGCCGATGGTGGCTGTACCATCCGATCCGATGAGGTCGTTGAGTTCGACAGAGACTGAAGGGCCGGCCGGTGCGGCTTCATCGGCGGCCTTCGTGGAGTCAGTGTCGACGACGTTCGTGTAGAGGAAGAATGCGGCGATGGCCGCGGCGACGAGGGTGAAGATTGCTTTTCTCATACTGGCCACTGACGTGGGGAGACTGAATGGGTCCCCACGTCAGCGGCCAGTGATGCCTGGAGAACCTGTTGACGAACATGATTGTCTAGAGGAAAACGAAAGGGGCATGTGATGGTCAGCGTCACCACCGAACTCAGTGACGATCAGGCATTGGGGCTGATTGGGGTGTCATGATTTGAGTAGACAGCAGAACCCGATGAAAGGAAACTGCTGCACATGACTACCAGCCAATCCCCGCGGCGGCCCCGCAGAGAGTTCACCTCGGAGTTCAAGGCCGACGCCGTCGCGATGGTCACCGACCTCGGGAAGTCCCGAGCCGAAGTCGCCCGCGACCTCGACATCAACGAGTCGACGCTGGGCCGGTGGGTCGCGAAGGCCACTGGCACTGAAGGAACCGGCTCCGGATCAGCTCGACGCGCTCCCGACGCCAACAGTGATGACCCGGCCGAGATGGCCAAGGAAATCGCTCGTTTGAAGCAGGAGAACGCGTTCTTGAAAAAAGCCGCGGCCTTCTTCGCGAAGGAACAGCCGTGAGCGCGAAGTACGAGCTGATCCACACCGAAGAAGGCGCCTTCCCCGTCACCTTGATGACCCAGATTCTGGGAATTGAGCGCACCGGCTACTATGCGTGGAAGAACCGGCAGGACACCGAACCGGACCCTGAGTCCAGGCGTGGTCGCCGCCAGATCGTCGCCGACCGGGTCTACGCCCTGTGGTTGGCGTCGAACAAGGTCTACGGCATTCGCCGGATCCACAAGGATCTCGCAGCCGAAGGGATCACCGTTTCGCTGGGGTTGGTCGCTGCGATCATGCGCGAGCTCGGGATCGCGGGTGTCCAACCCCGGGCAACGAAGCGAACCACGATCCCTGCCGCCGATGCCCAGGACAGGGCGGATCTGGTGCGGCGGGAGTTCAACCCGCCGGTACCCACGACGCATCTGGTCAGCGACATCACTTATCTGAAGACGGGTGAGGGGTGGTTGTTCCTGGCCACGGTCATCGATCTCACGACCCGGATGGTGGTGGGGTGGGCGACGGCGAAGCATATGCGCACGAGTCTGATCATCGATGCTCTTAAGGTCGCCTACCAGGGCGGATACGTTGCCGAGGGCGCAATAGCGCATTCGGATCGAGGCAGCCAGTACACCTCTGCGGAGTATGCGGAAGTCGCACGATTGATGCAGGTTCGCTTGTCAGTGGGCAGGACTGGGGTGTGTTGGGACAACGCGGTCGCGGAGGCGTTTTTCGCTTCGTTGAAGAATGAGATGTTCCATCGTCAGCGATTCGCTACTCGCGCAAGGGCACGGCTGGCGGTCGCGGAGTATATCGAGGTGTTCTACAACCGGAAGAGGCGTCACTCGGCGTTGGGCTATGAGATCCCTGCCCGGGCGATGGAGTCGTTCTTCGATCGCACCGAGACGGAATCATCGGCAGCCGACCGGGCTGCTTGAGGAAATAGTGTTCTCCTGTCGAAACAACTTGACACAGTCCATTGTCTGGGACTGCGATGATCAGATGACTGCGGTCATGTTCCCACTTTGTGCCCATCGCCGCCGCGATGTCTGTGGACCGATAGCGCCAGAACTCCTTCAAAGATATGACCGCGTAGTCGAGCTCCTGCTGAAGCAGTGACTCGACCTCCCAGAGGTAGTTCAGCGCCCACAAGAGCGAGTTCGGATCGTCATGGTTGGCGTCGCGTGTCTGCCTCTCGGCGAAGCTCAACAGCAGATCGAGTCGTTTCCAAATATTGCGTCCCCCATCGTTCTGGGGTTCAGGATCCGTGTTGTCAAAGTTCTCAGTCACTGAATTTCCTCCTCCGGCGGGTGGTTGTGAGGTTGCGGCCCCAGTTGCCGCAGTTGTTTGTCGACGGCCGCATCGATTGGTTGCTCGGCCAGCGCGAACGCTGGATGAGGCCCTCATTCGGAGTCGGCGTCTTCTTGCATCGTCGAATACCAGTCATCGACGTCTTCGCGAGAGAAGCGAAGGTGGCGACCGATCTTATGTGCTGTCGGTCCGAACCCTTCGACGCGCCACTTGTAAATCGTCTGCTTCGGGATCCGCAGCTCGGCAGCAAGATCTTCCGCCGTCAGCCACCGTGTATCGCTCGTCGATGCTGTCACGGTCACCATCTCCTCGTGTTGCAGCGTTTGAAAACTATCGATGCAACAATCTTATCAGAGGATTGCACTGATTGCCGATGATTGGTGAAATTGCTAGGCTGGGTTCCATGAATTTCGCTGACCGACGCCCCGTACCAGTCGTGACCCCCGCCGAGAATGAAGGTTTGGTTGATGGCGATTGGGGGAAGGCAATAGGTCGCGCCGAAGGGCAGGCGGACCTTTGGCACCGCATCGATGCTTCCGGCGTGCCGTTTCCGCTTTGGGTGCGTGTTGCGCAGTCTGAGCACGGGGACTTTGTAATCACGGGAATGCTGCTTGGTGATCCGGAAGGGGGCCAGGCAATCGGCACCGGCGGCCTCTCCAAAATCGCGATCAATGACATCCTGTCGGCGATTGATGATGCTGACCGGTCAGGTGTCGGCGACTTTCGGGAGTATTCTCCGGAGTTCAACGGGCGGGTCCCGAGGCCCGGCGGTCAAGTGCTTGGTGACGACACCATCTATGAGGCGGCCACCGTGGCAACTCTGGTGAAGTGGTACGGCAAGGGACGCCCGGTGATCTCAACGACGGCTGAAGCGCTCAACGTCTCGCGAGCTACAGCCTCCCGACGCATCCAGCGTGCCCGCGACATGGGCTTGCTCGATCAAGCTGCCGAAGTCCTCGCAGGTGGGGATGGAGCGGCAAACGCCAAGATGGCTGAAGAGTACGGAATAGTCGAGCATACGGTGCACCTTGAAGACACCGACGATGGTGATGGGAATGCCTAGACCGCGTCTGGAGCTCGGAACGTGGGGCAGGATTACCCGAAAAGAGATTGCTGAGAATAGGTGGCGTGCGCGGGCACGGTTTCGTGATTTCACCGGTAAGACGAAGCAGCGTGAAGCCTATGGTGCGTCTGGGGCCAAAGCTGAGCGCAACCTCCTCAGGGCTCTGCGCAGCGAGGTTGATTCCGCGGGCGACTCGATAGCCGGAAGCACCACAGTGACCGCGCTGTCGAAGTTGTGGCTAGCCGACCCGGACCTCACTGAGAACTGCACGGCTCAGACCGTTGAGCGTTACACGGACAGCCTGAATAGGCATGTATTGCCGGCTCTGGGCGAATACATGCTCATGGAAGTGACTGTGTCCAGGGTTGATCGCTTCCTCCGGAATCTTGCAGTAGTGACGCCGGGGAACGCGAAGACCGCGAGGTCAGTGCTCAACGGCATGTTCAAGCTTGCGGTTCGTCACGACGCTGTCCGGTCGAATCCGGTGCGGGACGTACGTCTTCCTTCGAAGCCGAAGAAGCCCGTCGCGGCAATGAGTGTCGATGAGGTCGGGGCGCTTCGTGAGGGGTTGCGCGCCTGGCAAGACGGGGTGGGTTACCGCGGACCGCGGCGGGGGAGTGATTTGCTCGATGTCGTCGATGTGATGTTGGCAACCGGGCTTCGAATCTCCGAAGTTCTTGCGCTGCGATGGGGTGATGTCGACCTCGGGGACCAGCCAACCTTGACGGTCTCGGGCACGCTGGTTTACCTCAAGAAGAAAGGGCTTCTCCGGCAATCGCATACAAAGACCTCGAGTGGGTTCCGGATTCTCACTCTGCCTGCGTTTGCCGTGGAGGTGCTGCTTCGCCGCAGTGTCGAGGCGATTCCCACTGAATCGAACGCGGTTTTTCCATCCGGCAAAGGCACCTGGAAATGGCCGAACAACTATCGGCGAACGCTGAGAGCTGCGCTCAAGGATATCGAAAGTGACGGCCAGATCTCGCCGCATGTATTCCGGAAGTCCGTAGCCACACTCATCGACGCCGAAGCGACTCTCGAAGCGGCTGCTGCTGTGCTTGGTCACTCGGGTACAGCAGTCACTGCGAAGCACTATGTGAAGAAGGCGACCGCGGCTCCCGACATGTCGGAGATCCTCGATCGATTCGGCAAGAACCGAAACGAAAAAGATGGGTAACCGTGGGGTTCTCGACTCCTTATCGGAATCAGCTCATCCGCTTGGAAAGCATCATTGCAGGTCAGATGCATTTTGTAGGGTCCCCCCACTGGGATTCGAACCCAGACTGAATCGATTTTAAGTCGACTGCCTCTGCCGATTGGGCTATAGGGGGGAATGCTCAGAACACACTTTATCGGCAAACCGATGCCACCGCGATCTGAGACATTCCGCGCACGGCCCGAGGCCGCGGCTAGCCTGAACCAATGACGATGAACGGACCGAGCCGGCAGGCCTGGGTGATCCTCATCATCGGTGTCCTCACGCAGATGGCGGCGACGATCGCGATTGCGGGGCCGGCATTCCTCATCCCGTATATGCACTCCGACCTCGGGTTCACACTCACCCAAGCCGGGACGGTGGCCGCCGCCCCGAGTTTCGGTCTCATCCTCACCCTCATCGCGTGGGGTGCCTTCGCCGATCGCTACGGGGAGCGGTTGGCCATGACCCTGGGCATCGGACTGACCGCAGTGTTCTCGGCCGCCGCGGTCCTCGTCGTCGACTCACCGATCTGGATGGTCCTCGTCATCGCCGCCTCCGGCGCTGCTGCCGCGTCGGTGAATTCGGCCAGCGGCCGTGTCGTCACGGGCTGGTTCCCCCGCCACCGCCGCGGGCTGGCCATGGGGATCCGGCAGATGTCCCAGCCCTTGGGCACGAGCGTCGCGGCCGTGACCATCCCACCGATCGCCGCGGCCGGCGGCTTCCCCGCCTACCTCTGGTACGTCGCGGCCGTCACCGGTGCGCTCGCGCTCATCTGCTTCGCCCTCGTGCGGAACCCGCCCCAGCAGGAACCCACCCGCACCGAGGTGGCCGTCCTCGACCGCGCCACTGAACCAGGCAGCCCCGCCCCAGCCGGACCGGTCGTGTCTCGGAGTGACCCCGACCGGCCGGGGGCCGCCTCGGCGGGGGAGGGCAGCGGGGACTCCGCCTCGATGCTCAATCCCTACCGCAGCGATTCTTTCCTGTGGCGTATCCATGCGGTTTCGGCCCTCCTCGTCGTCCCGCAGTTCGCGTTCTCCACCTACGGTCTCGTGTGGCTCATCGCCGTCCACGACATCGGTGCGGGAACCGCGGGCGCGGTGGTCGCGACCGCGCAGATCGTCGGAGCCCTGGGGCGCATGCTCGTCGGCGGACTCTCGGACCGCGTCGGCTCGCGTGTCGGGCTCATGCGCATCGTCGCGATCGCCGCTGTCGTCTGTGTCGCGGCGATCGCCGTCCTCTCGCTCAAGGAGCTGCCCGTCGCCGCGGCCATCGTGTTCATCCTCGCCTCGGCGGTGTCGGTGGCCGATAACGGGCTCGCCTTCGCCTCGGTCGCCGAGGCGGCCGGCCCCCGCTGGTCGGGCAAGGCGATGGGTGCACAGAACACGGGACAGTTCGTCATGTCGGCGCTGCTGGGCCCCGGTTTCGGCGCACTCGTCACCGTCTTCGGCTACCCGCTGTCCTTCGGGCTCATCGCGCTCGCACCCCTGCTGGGCATCGGTATCATCCCCAGACGGGACATCGATCGCATAACCTGATATTCACCTCGCCGCGTTAGCGTGCACGAGGCACGACACCGTGGCGCCATCGGAAGGGAAGGACCTCGTGAACAACCTGTTCCAAGAGAATCTGCGGGAGTACATCGACAAACTCCGCCTCGAAGGCTACGCTGTTGAGGACAGTCAGACCACGGATCCTCACCTCATCGACCCGATGGGCCGCGCCGTCGAAACCTGGCGTGAAGGGTACCCGTACGGGGAGCAGATGGATCGTGAGACGTACGAACTCGAGAAATACCGACTGCAGGTCGAGCTGCTGAAATTCCAGTACTGGGGCCAGGACACCGGCGCCAAACACGTCATCGTCTTCGAAGGCCGGGACGCCGCTGGCAAGGGCGGGACGATCAAACGCTTCACCGAACACCTCAACCCGCGTGCCGCCCGCGTCGTGGCGCTGAACAAGCCCTCGGACCGGGAGGCCGGACAGTGGTACTTCCAGCGCTACATCTCCCACCTGCCCACGAACGGGGAGATCGTCATGTTCGACCGCTCCTGGTACAACCGGGCCAACGTCGAACGCGTCATGGGCTTCTGCACCGATGACGAATACGAGACGTTCATGGACCAGGCTCCTGTGTTCGAGAAGATGCTCATCGACTCCGGCGTCCACGTCACGAAATTCTGGTTCTCCGTGACCCAGCGGGAGCAGCGGACCCGGTTCGCGATCCGACAGATCGACCCGGTCAGGCGGTGGAAGCTCTCACCCATGGACCTCGAATCCCTCGACCGATGGGACGACTACACAGAAGCGAAGGAGGAGACATTCCGCCGCACGGACACCGATCATGCCCCGTGGATCACGATCAAGAGCAACGACAAGAAGCGCGCTCGACTCAATGCGATGCGCTACTTCCTCAACCAGTTCGACTACGAAGACAAGGACACCTCGGTCGTCTTCGAGGCCGATCCGCTGCTCGTCCGCCGCGGACGTGACGCCGTCGACGACTAGTCCCCGACGTCGATGACTGGTCCCGGACAGAGACTCGGCCGGGTGGAAGGGGAAAGACCACCCGGCCGGAACCGTGGAGCGGGACTCTCACCCGCACTGTCGCTTGTCGACGCTCATCTGCAGCCGACCATCTGAGTCTGAGGCCCGTCCGTCGCCGGTCACCTGCCGCAGCCGTGTCCGGCTCACCAGCAGAGACTCACGCGTCTGCGGCCTCCTTGCGTGCCCTGCGCAGAGCACGGCGCTTCTTGTGCCCGGTGAAGCTGGTGAAGAAGAGGATGATCGCCAGGAGGACGAACAGTCCGCCGCCGACGATTCCCGCATCGACCCAGAACTGCGGCGGGAACAGCCTGATCAGCGAGTCATCGGCGTAGAATTCCCACGTGCCGTCGGCGAAGAAGACCTTGTGGAATCCGCGGAAGAAACTGTCCCAGCCGAGTACGGCGACGACAGCGACGGCGGCCATGGCGATGATGCTGAAGATCGATCCCAGGCGCACTCCGGCGTGAATGCCCATCCCGTTGCGACGGCACATGTAGATGCCGAAGAGGACGGATCCGATGATCCCGACCAACGCCACGAGGTAGAGCAGAGAGATGAGGCCCTTGACGTCGGCCATATGGCTGAGCTCATCGGAGATGAAGACCGGCTCACCATTGGGCATGACGACATCGGCGAGGTAGCGCCGAGAGTCGAAGTTGTGCAGGTAGTCGACGACATACGTCCCGTAGTGCTCACGGTCGGCGGAACCGAAGCCGAACTGATCGGCCGGGAACCCGGGGCGGAAGTATTCGATCTTGAGGAAGATGCCCGAGGCGACGAAGCGGACCGCCAACGCCAAGAGGACGAAGGGGGTGGCGAGCATGATCCAGATCGTGCCGATGACGTCGAGGACCGAGCGGCGGCGTTCGGGCACTTCGGGATCCCGCGCATCGGTCGACGTCGCCGCCTTCGACACGGCGGCCCAATCCGCTTCGCTCATCACCGCGGTGCGTGCGTTCTCCGGAACCTCACGTGTGGTGCCGGTGTCGGTTGATGTCGCCGAGGCGGTGCTCGACGATGCGGTGCGATCAGTCGCCCGCGTGTTCGTCGTCGGCTGAGAGTGCGGATTCGCGGAATGGGCGGGAGCCACCCTCACCGGGCCCGTCGAGGGCTTGGCGTCCGCGGAATGCTTGGGGGCATCCTCGGCGATGGGATCCGTGATCGGATCGAACGCCTCGGTGTCGGTCGAGGGATCATTGGCCGCCTCCAGAGGGGCCTGCGACTGCTTCTCGGCAGCACTGGCAGACCCTGAACTCATCCGCCTGCTCAGGAGGTCTTCGGTCTCGTTCTTCTCGTCTCTGGACACACCCCCATTGTCAGCGACCCGAGGGGCTGAGCGGGGCAGGACACGCCACGGCGGCCGATTTCACCGCAGCCGGGCGTATTCCCGGGCGGACGAACCTCAACCCAGCAGGGCGGCGATGATGACGAGGGCGGGCACCGCTAGGACGGTGGTGATGAACACTGCGTCGCGCATGAGCGCCTCGGACTGCCGGTACTGCATCGAGTAGATGTAGACGTTCTGCGCGGTCGGCAGGGCCGAAGTCACGACGATCGCGAACAGGTCGACTCCCTCGTAGCCGAGCAGAGGACCGCCGATGACCCAGGCGATGAGCGGTTGACCGACGAGTTTGGCGACGGTGATGTATGTCAGTTGCGAGCGCGTGCCCTTGACGGGCAGGGCCCACCCGTCCTTGAGGGAGATGCCGAAGGCCAGCAGCGCTCCGGGTACGGCAGTGGCGCCGATCATGTCGATGGGTTCGAAGATGAACCGCGGCAGTTCGAAGCCCGTCGCCGAGGCGGCCACACCGGCTGCGGCGCCGAGGACGATCGGGTTTCTCAGCACTTGGAGGACCGTGGTGTACCAGTGGGAGTCGACCTGCTTCTTCCCCGCCCCGTCGAGGACAGCCATGCCGATCGGTGCGAGCACGAGCAGTTGGAAGAGCAGGACGGGAGCGACGTAGCCGATGTCGTGGAGGACGTAGGCGGCGATCGGGATGCCGAGGTTGCCGATGTTGACGTAGCTGGTCGCCCAGGCGGAGAACATCGCCTCACCGGTGCTGCGTCGGCGAATCCAGCGGGTGAGGACGAAGAGGAGGAGACCGACGATGATGGCCGAACCGCCGGTGGCGAACAGAGCCGTGTTGAAGATCAGCCCGAGGTCGGTGTCGGCGACGGTGACATAGAGCAGCGTCGGGGTGCCCGCGTAGAAGACGAGCTTCGCGATGACCTGCTGGCCGTGGGGTCCGAGGACGCCGGACCGTCCGAGGACGAATCCGGTGAGAATGACTCCGGCGATGACGGCGAAACCTTCGAACACAGCCAGCATGGGCTACTCGGGGTCCTCGCTTCCTGCGACCCGGTGGTCGGTCGTTGAGTCGGTCGGTCAGTCGGTGTGCCGGTCGATCGAGCTGTGCTCGGCGGCCGGCGTGTCAGTCAGTCCGCCTCGGCGATATCGGACACGAGGTAGGACGCGGCCGCACTGACGGCTCCGACGGCGAGCACTGACGGCCAGGCGCCGATCTTCTTCGCCAAGGGATGCGAGGCACCGAAGCCGCCGAGGTAGGTCAGGGCGAGCCCGGTCGCTGCCGGCCACCCCTTCTTCACATACCAGGAGCGGGCGGCATAGGCACCGGCCGCAGCGAGGACGACGCCGCCGAGCGGACGGATCCCGGTCTCGCGGGCGGTGAGGAAGCCGCCGATGAGACCGACGGCGACGAGTGGGGCGGTGGAGACTTCGCGTGCATCCTTCATGTGCTCAAGTCTATGCAGGTGGATCTGCGACCCGAACTGCGGTCTCACAACGAGGAACACCGGATCGATCGGAGACGGTCACGCTGCGTCGCGATGATGCGGATGCAGTCGGGCGAGCCTCGCGAGGGTACGGGCCCAGTCGAGCGAGTCTGCTGGTCGGCGCCAGGGCGGGCCCGCGGCTCAGCTCAGGGAGATCTTGATGACCGAGGCGATGCTCAGCGCCGCGATGAGGCACACCGCGGTGGTGAGGAATGCCACGGCCCACGGGGTGGGACGACCGCGCTCGGATCGGATCGAGACGGAACCCAGCCGGTAGCGCCTGACCTGCATGGCGATCGCTACGATCGCCAGGCCCATGCAGATGACGAAGATCGCCACCGACCAGCCTTGGAAGACATTGACGAACCGCATGAAGACGAGGCTCACGACCGTCATCGTCAGGCTTGTGCGCAGCCACGACTGCGTGGTGCGCTCCGGTTGCAGTGCCGGGTCGGAGTGCGGCTGCGGACGGGGCGGTCGGGAGGCCATCACAGCAGACCGGCGACGACCAGGACGAGCAGACCGGCACCCAGCGCCGTGGCGAGGCTGACGATGGGGATGATGAGCGGCAGCGGCAGAGAGGTCTTGCGCCGCATCGCCGATTCGATGCGGTGCCACCGGAAAGCGGCGCCGGCGGCGAGGACGAAGCCGATGACCATGAGTACGATCGACAAGGTGGCGCGCAGCGTGGTCGAGAAGATCTCCGAGGTGAAGGCCTCGACCGCGATTCCGCCGCCGATGAAGGCCAGAGCGGTGCGGATCCAGGACAGGAAGGTCCGTTCGTTGGCCAGGGTGAAACGGGGGTCCGGGTCGACTCCGTCCGGGAAGACCCGGCGGGCGATGCGGCTGCGGGAGTCCTCGGCAGAATTATGGTCACTCACACTTCGAGGATAGCGGTAGACCGTGTGCGGTGGGTATGGACGGCTGCCGACATGAGCGACGATGCCGCGATGAAGCCCGTGCTGCGGAGCATCGCCGACCGGTTTCGAGCCGGGGCAGGGGCAGACCAACCGCAGGGGCAGAGCAGCTGACGACCGTGCCCGGCTCCGCACCGCCTCGGCGGGGATGACGCTAAGCTGGGAGACGCAATGGCAGAAGAGAACCCGTCCCCGTCGACCACGCCAACGGACACGAACCCTCAGCAGCCGCCTCGGCGCCGGAACACCGGACGTGGGCGCTCGCAGCAGCGACGCAAGTCCACGGCCGCACACCACCAGCAGCGCCGGGCTCGGCTCAGGGACGCCCGCACGGCACACCCGGTCACCGTCACCTACCCCGAAGACCTGCCCGTCACCGCCGCGAGACACGAAATCGCCGAGGCGGTCCGGGACAACCAGGTCGTCATCATCGCCGGCGAGACAGGTTCGGGCAAGACCACGCAGCTGCCGAAGATCTGCCTCGACCTCGGACTCGGCGTCGACGGACTCATCGGACACACCCAGCCGCGGCGGATCGCTGCCCGGACCGTGGCGGAACGCATCGCCGACGAGCTCGACGAAGAACTCGGCAACACCATCGGCTACCAGGTGCGCTTCACCGCGCAGGTCGCCGACTCCACCCGGGTGAAGGTGATGACCGACGGCATTCTGCTCTCCGAACTCTCCCGCGACAGGCTGCTGCGCGACTACGAAGTCATCATCATCGACGAGGCGCACGAACGCAGCCTCAACATCGACTTCCTCCTCGGCTACCTCAAGGAGGTCCTCCACCGGCGCCCCGACCTCAAGGTCATCATCACCTCGGCGACGATCGACCCGGAATCGTTCTCCGCCCATTTCGATGACGCTCCGATCATCTCTGTCGAGGGTCGGACCTACCCCGTGGAAGTCCGCTACCGTCCGCTCGGGGATGACCCGGCCGCTGGCGATGATGACCTGGAGGGGCCCGGCGATTCCGGCAACTACGCGACGGGAGTCGAGGAGCAGACCGAAGGCATCATCTCCGCCGTCGACGAGCTCGCCGCCGAAGCCCCCGGCGACATCCTCGTCTTCCTCTCCGGCGAGCGCGAGATCCGCGATACCGCCGAGGCGCTCGAAGACCACCTGCGCAGTCGTCCGAAAATGAGCAGCTGGGAGGTCGTGCCGCTGTTCGCCCGTCTCTCTGCCGGGGAACAGCAGAAGGTCTTCCAACCGCATTCGCGTCCTCGCATCGTGCTGGCCACCAACGTTGCTGAGACCTCGCTGACGGTGCCCGGCATCAAATTCGTCATCGATGTCGGCACCGCCCGCATCTCCCGGTACTCCAACCGCACCCGGGTGCAGCGGCTGCCGATCGAGCGGATCTCCCAAGCCAGTGCCAACCAGCGCAAGGGCCGGTCGGGGCGGACGAGCGAAGGCATCTGCATCCGGCTGTACTCGGAAGAGGACTTCGAATCCCGACCTGAGTTCACTGATCCGGAGATCCTGCGCACGAACCTCGCCAGCGTCATCTTGCAGATGGCGTCGCTCGGTTTCGCCTCCAGCGACCAGGAGATCCTCGACTTCCCGTTCCTCACCCCTCCGGAGGCCCGAGCCGTCCGTGACGGCCGAACGATGCTCACCGAGCTCGGGGCCCTGACCAGCGACAGCACGGGCAGAATCCACGTCACCGAGATCGGTCGGAAACTCACCGTGCTCCCGATCGACCCCCGACTGGCCCGGATGGTCATCGCCGGTGCGCAAGCCGGATGTGGGGGAGAGGTCACCGTCATCGTCGCCGCTCTGTCCATCCAGGACCCGCGAGAACGTCCCGCGGAGGTGCGTGCCGCCGCCGATGAGAAACACGCCCGGTTCACCCATCGCGGCAGCGACTTCCTGTCCTACCTCAACCTGTGGAACTACCTGCAGAGCCTGCAGGCCGACATGGGGTCGTCGAAGTTCCGCCGCCGGTGCAAGACCGAGTTCCTCAACTTCGTGCGCATCCGCGAATGGCAGGACCTCGTGGGACAGCTGCGTTCGCTGCTCGGCTCGGCGGGGATCCGCATCGAGAAGTCCGTCTGGCAGCCGACGGACGATGAGTCGCAGGCTGACCCGGCCGGCCGCCCGTCCGGCCGGGGCTCTGCGGGCTCTGGGTCGGGCAAGATCGGATTCGCCGAGCTCAGTGCGGCCAAACGCAGTGCCAAGAAGCAGGGGCTCACCGGCTCTGCCGGGGCGACCGGCAAACAGGTGGCCGCCGTGAAGCTCGACCCGCATGCCGCTGCGATCCACCGGTCCCTGCTCACCGGGCTGCTGACGATGATCGGCTCCCGTTCCGAACGTCACAAGGACTATCAGGGTGCTCGCGGCACCCGCTTCGCGATCTTCCCGGGGTCGGGACTGTTCAAGGTCAACCCGGACTTCGTCATGGCCGCCGAACTCGTCGAGACCTCCCGCCTGTGGGCCCGCACGGTCGCGGCGATCGACCCGGACTGGGTTGTTGAGGCCGCCGGTGATCTGGTGACCCGACAGCATTCGGATCCGCACTGGTCGACGAAGGCCGGTGCCTCGATGGTCTATGAGAAGATCTCGCTCTACGGAGTCACACTCGTCAATGACCGCCGCGTCGGATACGGGCAGTTCGACCGGGAAGCCGCCCGCGATATGTTCATCCGCAAGGGACTCATCGAAGGCGACTGGCACGAACGCTTCGGGTTCCTCGACCACAATGCCGCAGTCATCGACGACGCCGAAGAACTGGCTTCGCGCACACGCAACCGCCGCGTGCTCGACCAGGACGATGCCCTCTTCGAATTCTTCGATGAACGGATTCCGGAGGGGATCACCTCGGCGGCGGACTTCCGATCGTGGTGGAAGAAGCAGAAGCGACGGGACTCCCACCTGCTCGACCTCACCACCTCGGTGCTGCTCAGCGATGACAGCGAAGAGCTCACCGCCTCGGTGGCCTCGGATTTCCCGATGGAATGGGAACTGGCCGACGGCACCCGGGCCAAGCTGCGCTATTCCTTCGACCCCGGAAGCACCGACGACGGGGTGACCGTCGAAATCCCCGCCGAGGCGGTTCCCGCCGTCGACGTCGAAGACTTCAGCTGGCAGGTGCCGGGGCTGCGCGAAGAACTCGTCGCCGCCTATATCCGGTCGCTGCCGAAGAACAAACGCCGCTACTTCGTTCCCGCGCCCGACGTGGCCCGCGAGATTCTGCCGGCGCTGACCCCATACCAAGGGAGTCTGCCGGAAGTGCTCGCCGCGCATCTGAGCGAGCGTGCCGGCGGGGGAGGCCTGCACGATCTGGTGCCGATCACGGTCACTGCCGCCGACTTCGACCGCTCGCGGATCCCCGCTCATCTGCGGCTGACGTTCCGTGTCGTCGACGGGACGAAGACCGTCGGGCTCGGTGAAGATCTCGCCGCACTGAGCACTCGAGCCAAACCGCAGGTGCGCAAGGCGCGGCAGAAGCAGACCTCGTTCACACCGAAGACCGGGCAGACGGAGTGGTCGTTCGGCGAACTCGGTGACCCGGACCAGGCAGCGGCCGGTGCCGTCCCCGGACTGGCCGATCGGTCGAAATCCGTCGACCTCGTGGCCTTCGACACCGCACTCGAAGCCCGGATCGCCACCCGAGAAGCGCTCATCACACTGCTGTCACTGCACACCGGTGACACGCTCAAATACCTCCAGGACGGGCTGACGACCGAGGAGAAGCTCATCCTCGCCGGTCACCAGAAGTCCGCAGACGAACTGCTCACCAGCCTCGTCCGCGTCGGAATCCGCGGACTCGTGGCTGACAGGCTGGGTCCGGCGGAGTCCTCGTGGGTGTCCACGGCGGAGCAATTCGCGCGACTGCGCACGGACGTTCACGCCCAGCTGCCGCTGAGCTGCGTCGAGCTGCTGTCGTCGCTGCTGAAGGCGCTCAACGCGGCAACCGAGCTCGACAAGCTCGTGTCGAAGGCCTCCTCGTTGACGATCCTGTCCAACCTCGCCGATGTGAAGGCATGGAGAGGATCGCGGACGAGCGCGGCGGCAGTGGCGGCGATGACTCCGCAGATGCTGCGCGAGCTGCCCCGCTGGGTGCAGGCCGAAGTGGTGCGCATCGGCGGAATGCAGGATTCACCGATCCGTGACAAGCAGCTCATGGACCGCGTGACCGGCTGCGGCGATGATGTGGTCAAGAAGATCGGCAACCGCTTCCCGCCGCTGGCGAAGGCCGAGTGGTCGCAGCTCGTCGTGTCTCTCCCCGCTGCGTGGGTCGAGGTCGTCACGATGCTCGAAGAGCTGCGAGTCTCACTGTTCGCGAATTCGCTGGGCACCGCACACCCGGTGTCGGAGAAGCGCATCGCGAAGGCTCTCGCCCAGCTCTGACACCGGCCGTCAGCTGGAGGAGGTGCCGCTGGGAGTGCGGAGTGCCCGCAGCGGTGAGGAACGGCGGTCAGGCGGTGGGCCGGCGGTCGGGCGGCGGGACGGCGGACAGACAGAGGGACTGCGGTCAGGCCGCCGGATGGACCAGCCAGTCGACAGCAGCCCACATCGGAACGACAGCAGCGGCGAGGAACGCGGCGACCGCCCACCAGGTGCGCCATTTCCAGGTGCGGCGACGGGTGCCGATGAAGAGGAACCCGATCCAGAAGACCACGCAGAACGCTCCGGAGAGACTGAGCAGCACGAGGCCGGCGGCCTCCCACCCGGAGGTGCCGATATCGAAGATGTACTTCGTCACCTGGGCGATCTGAAGCGAGAACATGATGGCGAACGCAAGCAGCGGTGCACCGAGCACGCCCGCGACGATCAGCGGTAGGGCCTTGAGCCAGCGTTCCTTCGGTTCCGAACGGCCGGCATATTCAACGAATTCCTCAGACATCGCCACCAGCATATGGGCAGAATCCGACAAGACGCTGGACGCTCCGCCCTTCCGCGAACCTCAGCCCCGGCCACTGTGACTGAACGGACACGCCGGACGGAGAAGAAGAACGATAGGATATTTTGGTGACTTCTGGCCAGTATTCCGACAAGGACATCCGACACGAGGCGGCCCGCCGCCGCACGTTCGCTGTCATCTCCCACCCCGACGCGGGCAAATCGACGACCACCGAGGCGCTCGCCCTGCACGCACGCGCCATCGGGCAGGCGGGAGCCACCCACGGCAAGGCCGGCCGCCGCGCCACAGTCTCCGACTGGATGCAGATGGAGCAGGACCGCGGCATCTCGATCTCCTCGGCAGCGCTGCAGTTCGAGTACCGCGATGCCGTGTTCAACCTCGTCGACACCCCCGGTCACGCCGACTTCTCCGAAGACACCTATCGGGTGCTCTCGGCCGTCGACTGCGCCGTCATGCTCATCGACGCGGCGAAAGGCCTCGAGACGCAGACGATGAAGCTCTTCGAGGTCTGCGCTCACCGCAACATTCCGATCATCACCGTCGTCAACAAGTGGGACCGACCGGGCCTCGACGCGCTCGAGCTCATGGACGAAGTCCAGCAGCGCACCGGCCTCCTGCCCACCCCGATCACCTGGCCCGTCGGTCAGTCGGGAGACTTCCGCGGTGTCCTCGACCGGACCACCGGCGAATACACGAAGTACACCCGAACCGACGGCGGTGCGACCATCGCCGGTGAGGAGAGCTTCCCCGCCGACGCCGCCGCGGAGCTCGAAGGCGATGCCTGGGCCACGGCCGTCGACGAATCGGATCTGCTGGAGATGGAGGACCAGAACCACGACCAGGAGACGTTCCTTGCCGGCAAGACGACCCCGGTGATGTTCGCTTCCGCAGTCCTCAACTTCGGCATCCACAAACTCCTCGACATGCTCGTCGACTTCGCCCCCGCCGCCGAGGCACGCCTGGACAGAGATGACGAGCCCCGTCCCGTGGACGCCCCGTTCTCCGGGTTCGTCTTCAAGGTCCAAGCCGGAATGGACTCGAACCACCGTGACCGGCTCGCCTATATCCGCGTCTGCTCCGGAGTGTTCGAACGCGGGAGCGTCCTCACCCATGCGAGCACCGGCAAACCCTTCGCCACGAAGTATGCGCAGCAGGTCTTCGGCCGCGACCGTGACGTCGTCGACGAGGCCTTCCCCGGTGACGTCGTCGGCCTCGTCAACGCCTCCGCCCTCCGTGTGGGAGATTCGCTCTACCTCGACAAGAAGGTCGAATTCCCAGGGATCCCGACGTTCTCTCCCGAGCACTTCATGGTCATCCGGGCCAAGGATTCCTCGAAGTACAAACAGTTCCGCCGCGGCATCGAACAGCTCGACCACGAAGGCGTCATCCAGGTGCTGCGTTCGGAGCTGCGCGGAGATCAGGCGCCGGTGCTCGGTGCGGTCGGCCCCATGCAGTTCGAAGTCGCCGAAGACCGGATGACAAATGAGTTCAACGCCCCGTGCACCCTCGAACGGCTCAATTTCTCGCTGGCCCGTCGCACCACACCAGAATGCGTGCCGACTCTGGCCCGGGAACGCTCGGTCGAGGTGCTGCACCGTTCGGACGGAGAGCTGCTCGCACTGTTCTCCGACCGGTGGCGGCTGCAGGGTGTGCAGAAGAATCACCCGGACCTGGTCCTCGAACCGCTGGTCGTCAGCTGAGACGACGGCTGCCGCGATCGGATGCCGATGCTCGGCATTTTGACGGGGTCACTATTATGGATGGGCGGGCCCGCAATCATGAGGACCTGCTTGGGGAAACCGTCCGTGGGACCAGTCCTGCCGCCCGGTGAGACCCGAAAAGACAAAGGAGAGATGTGGCAACGAAATCGATACGAGTCGCGATTGCCGGATTGGGCAACTGCGCCTCCTCCCTGATCCAAGGTGTGGAGTACTACCGGAACGCGGCCCCGGGGACGAAGGTGCCCGGCCTCATGCACGTGGAGTTCGGGGACTATCACGTCGGTGACATCGATTTCGTTGCCGCCTTCGACGTCGACGGTAAGAAGGTCGGCGTCGACATCGCCGAGGCGATCACCGCCAGCGAGAACAACACCATCAAACTCACCGATGTGGAACCGACCGGCATCGAGGTGCTGCGCGGACCGACCCTCGACGGGCTCGGGGAGTACTACCGCGACACGATCGTCGAATCCGATCGTGACCCGGCCGACGTGGTCAAGGCACTCAAGGACGCCGAAGCGGACGTGCTCGTGTGCTACCTGCCCGTCGGTTCCCAGCAGGCAGTCGAGTTCTACGCTCAGGCCGCCATCGACGCGAAGGTCGCCTTCGTCAACGCCCTGCCCGTCTTCATCGCCGGAACCAAGGAGTGGGACGAGAAGTTCCGTGCCGCGGGCGTCCCGATCGTCGGCGACGACATCAAATCCCAGATCGGCGCGACCATCACCCACCGGGTGATGGCGAAGCTGTTCGAAGACCGCGGCGTCGTCCTCGACCGCACCTACCAGCTCAACGTCGGCGGCAACATGGACTTCAAGAACATGCTCGAGCGGCAGCGCCTCGAGTCGAAGAAGATCTCGAAGACCCAGGCCGTGACCTCGAACACCTCGGCGCAGCTGTCCGACCGTGACGTCCACATCGGACCCAGCGACTACGTCGAATGGCTCGACGACCGCAAGTGGGCCTTCGTCCGTCTCGAGGGCCGCAACTTCGGCGACGCGCCGGTGTCCCTGGAGTACAAACTCGAGGTGTGGGATTCCCCGAACTCCGCCGGCGTCATCATCGATGCCGTGCGTGCCGCGAAGATCGGCCTCGACCGCGGCATCGGCGGAGCTCTCATCTCCGCATCCTCCTACTTCATGAAGTCGCCCCCGGAACAGCAGGACGACGACGCCGCCCACGAAGCGGTCGAAGCGTTCATCCGCGGAGACCTCGAACGCTGATATCGCCGAGGCGGCCCCACCCGTTCGCGGGTGCTCAGTCGCCATTCGGCCGATGAGGGCGCCGATCGCAGATCCTGCGATCGGCGCCCTCCGCCATTCCTCCCCGCCTCGGTGAGGGCTCACCCGCCGCGGTACGGACACGGGGCACCGACCCTGTATCCGGAATATGAGATCGACGAGACGCAACGACGTTTGTCCAGGACACTTGTCTCCTCGAAGTGATCGCACTCACATGTGCCTCACTGGCCAGCACCGACCGGTGCCACCGAGACCGAGGAGACCCGATGTCGAGTACCCCCGCCGCCGACGAGAAGAAGAGCGGCAAGTCCGAGCTCAACTGGCTCATGCGCCTGCTCGTCATCATCGAGAAGGCCGGCAACAAGCTGCCGCACCCGTTCTGGCTGTTCCTGTCCCTGGCCGTCATCGTCATGATCCTCTCGGCGATCTTCTCGGCCTCAGGACTCAGCGCCGTCAACCCGGCCACGGACGAGAAGGTGACGGTGACGAACCTCTTCGCCACCGATTCGCTGCGCGAGATCGTCGCAGGCGCCACGAACAACTTCGTCACCTTCCCACCGCTCGGGCTCGTGCTCATCGTGCTCATCGGCGTAGCCGTGGCCGAACAGTCCGGGCTCATCCCGGCGATGCTGCGCGGAACGATCGCCGGGGCCTCCCCGAAGTGGATCACCTTCATCGTCGCCTTGGCAGGAACCGCCTCGTCGATCGCCTCCGACGCCTCGTACATGATCATGATCCCGCTCGGCGGGCTCGCGTTCAAAGCCGTCGGCCGCAACCCCCTGCTCGGCTGCCTCGTCGCCTACGCGGCGACTTCGGGCGGATATTCGGCCGCACCGATGGTCAACTCGCTCGACACGATCCTCGGCGGCCTGTCGACTTCGGCCGCGCAGATCATCGACGCCGACTACACGGTCAGCCCGGTCGCGAACTTCTACTTCAACTTCGTATCGATGTTCGTCGTCGCCGCGGCCGTGACACTGGTGACCGAGCTCCTCCTGTCCAAACGAGCCGACCAGATCGAACTCGACGATGAGACCGAAGACGACAGCTTCGACGTCAAGATGGAACTCGACGGCAACGAGAAGCGCGGCATGGTCATCGCCGTCATCAGCATCATCGTCTGCGCCGGTGTGCTCTTCGCTCTCGCCTGGCCGGCCGGGTCGTTCCTCCGCGACGAAGCCGGCGGCTTCGGCCCGGAATCGGGTCTGATGGCCGGAATCGCCGCGATCATCGGCTTCGGCTTCTTCATCGTCGGCATCGTCTACGGCTACGCGACCGGATCGATCAAGCGCACCGCCGACATTCCCGAGATGATGAGCAAGGGGCTGCTGCCCTTCGTGCCCGTCATCGTCCTGTTCTTCGCCGCCAGCCAGTTCCTCGCCCTGTTCAAGATGTCCAACCTCGGCGAGATCCTGGCGATCAAGGGTGCCGAGATCTTCGGAGCCCTCAACACGGGACCATTCATCATCCTGCTCGGCGGTTGGCTGCTCGTGGCCGTCGGCGCCCTCTTCCTCACCTCCGGTTCGGGACTGTGGACGCTCATGGCCCCCGTGCTCGTGCCGATGTTCATGCTCCTGTCGATCGCCCCGGAGACCACTCAGGCGCTCTACCGCATCGGCGACTCGACGACGAACATCATCTCCCCGATGAGCCCCTACTTCGTCGTGGTCCTCGGGTTCGTACAGCGGTACAAGAAGGACGCCGGCATCGGCACAGTGCTCTCCTTCACGATCCCGCTGTCGTTCGCGATGTTCATCCTGTGGGGACTGCTGTTCTTCATCTGGTGGGCGACCGGCATTCCCTGGGGTCCGGGAGCGGCCACTCACTATCACATGGGCTGAGCCCGAACACGGGAATTCTGCAGCCGCTGCGAGCGTTGCTCGCCACAGGATCACGATCATGCAACGTCGGGCGACGCGGGCTGGAATCCACAGTTCCCGTCCAGACCGTCCCGTTAGACTGTGACCGTGAAACATCGTCAGTGCAGCCTCTCGGCTGTGCACATTCTGCTCAGATCGAAAGGATCTCGACCGTGAGTAACCCCATGATGAACCGGGCTATCAATCAGGGAGCCCAGGCCGGCCGCAATCAGCCGGTCATGTCCGACCAGGAACTCAACGACCTGTTCAACAAGCCGGCCGCCGAGAATCGCAACGCCGGACCCCAGGTCGCCGACCGGGCGATGACCTACGACGACGTGATGATGAAGACCGGTGTGCTCTTCGCCATCCTCGTCGCCGGAGCCGCCGTCGGCTGGTTCGTGCCGGCCCTGGCGTTCCCTGCGATGCTCATCGCCCTCGTCCTCGGACTCGTCAATGCCTTCAAGAGGGAACCGAACAAGGGCCTGATCATCGGCTATGCCGCATTCGAGGGTGTCTTCCTCGGCGGGATCTCCTCGTTGTTCGAGAACATGTACCCCGGCATCGTCATCCAGGCTGTGCTCGCCACGCTCTGTGTCTTCGGTGTGATGCTTGCACTGTTCAAGTTCAAGGGCGTGCGCTACGGCTCGAAGATGAAGAAGTTCCTGCTCATCGCCGTCGGCGGTTACGCGATCTTCTCGATCATCAACCTCGGCGTCTCGCTGTTCACCGGCACCGGCGGTGCCCGCAGCATGCCGATCCATATCATGGGAATGGAATTCCCACTCGGCGTCATCATCGGCATCCTCGCCACGGTGCTCGCCGCGATGACGCTGATCATGGACTTCCAGATGATCGAAGAGGGCGTCAAGCACAAGATTCCGGAGAAGTACTCCTGGATGTGCGCGTTCTCCCTCATGGTCACCCTGGTGTGGCTCTACATCGAGATTCTGCGCCTCATCTCCTACTTCAGAGACTGAGTCGACGCCGACCGCAGGAACCTCACGCATGCGGTTGAGAGCTGACTGACCGAAGGGCGGATTCCCCGATGGGGGATCCGCCCTTCGGCGTCCCGCCGGGGCAGAAGGACTATCATGAACGCATGACCACGGCAGCGGCAGAGCTCGAGACCGAGGTGCGCCGACTGCGCATCCGCATCATCTCTCTGACGAGCACTCAACTCGACGAGGCGGCCCCACCGGCCGCGAGCCGTCGCGAAGCCATCCGCTCCGCTCTCACCGAATTCTCTGCCCTCGGATCGCAGGCACGCCCGGTCCCGCGGCTGGGCGACCAGAACCTCGCCGATCAGGTCGTCGTGCTCCTCGAACATGGTCTGCACTCGTCCGCGGATCTGCCGGAAGCGGCCCGCGATGAACGGATTCGCGCCCTCACCGAGGCAGCCGTGCGTCTGCGTCGCCGGCTCGCCTGAGGACGCAGCAGCAGGGGAGAGACTGCAAACGGACGCTTCGGTACCCAGGACAAACTCGCCCTCATCGTCGGCATCGCCTCAGGCGGTGCCGGGTTCGGGGCGCTCATCGGCTGGATGGGTGCGCGCCGGCCCGACGGGAGTCGAACTCGACGTTTCCGGCCTGACGCCCCGCGAACGATGATTTCTACCGCATCGATGCCGCTCTCATCCCGCCGTCGATCGACGCAGAGGATTGGCAGCTGCGCATCCACGGCGCCGTGACTTGTCTCCACGACCGCCGATTCACCGTGGAATGACAGCTCCTGCCTGTTCCCAGCATGTGAACTCGAACCCCCGGCGCGGTCGAGACGGGGCAATGTTGTAACCTCACTCACAGGTTCTCGATTCCCTGCGTCACAACGAGGTGGTCAATGTGTTCGGTCTTCCGACGGCGACGGTCGTCATCATCTTCGGCATCCCCGCGATCTGGGTGATCTACACCCTCGTCTTCGTAGTCCTCTCCCGAGGCTGGAAAGCCGAGGACGTCGCCGAGGACGCGGCACTGGCCAACACTCGGGCGAGCGCGAAGGGCGGATCTGCGACCGACGGCGGAGCCGCCTCGGCGGGAGAGAACGGGGGACTGGCATGAATATCGAAACATGGTTCCTCGTCATCTACTTCGTCGCGATGGCCGGCATCGGAGTGTGGACGCTCAAGATCGGGTCGAAGGGCAGTGAAGGCTACCTGCTCGGCGGTCGCAGTCTGGGGCCAGCGGTGACCGCTCTTCGTCTGCAGTCCTCGTCGATGTCGGGCTACATGTTCCTCGGTGCGGGGTCGCTTGCGTACACGAAGGGCTACTTCTCACTCTGGTACGCGATGGGCGACATCGGCGGCGGTGTGCTCAATCTGTCGATCCTCGGCCGGCGGATGCGCAAACTCTCCCAGATACTGGGCTCGCTGACTTCGATCGAATACCTCGAACACCGGTACCCGTCGAAGTGGATCCGCGCGATCGCGGCCCCGGTGGCGCTGTTCTGCATCTTCTTCTACGTGATGAGCCAGTTCATCGCCGGCGGTCGCGGCCTCGAGATGGTCACCGGGATCCCCTACGCCTGGGCGCTGCTCATCGCCGTCGGCGTCATCGTCTTCTACACCTTCCTCGGCGGATACCTGGCCGTGGCCTATACGGACTTCGTGCAGGCGATCATCATGCTCATCGGCATGGTCTGGATCCTCATCGCCACCCTCCAGGCGGTGGGCGGATGGACCGCAGGAAACGAGGAGGTCGGACGGATCAACCCGAATCTGCTGACCATGTGGGGTCCCGATGGAATCGAATCCGTGCAGTGGGGAGTCATCGTCGGCGCTGTCCTCGTCTTCTCCATCGGCTACATGGGCTGGCCGCACGTCAACGTCAGCCACATGGCGATGAAGCGGCCCTCGGTCGCCCGGACGGCGAGCATGTACGCCACGGGCTTCAACCTCCTGTTCATCCCCGCGCCCTACATCGTCGGCGTCATGGCGCTCATCCTCCTGCCGACCTTGGACAATCCGGAGCTCGCGGTCTTCCAGGTCGCCGACTCCGTGCTGCCGGACTTCGCCGTGGGCATCGTCATGGCCGGCATCATGGCCGCGATCATGTCCACCGCCGATGCGCTGCTGCTCCAGTCGGGCACGATCGCCAGCCAGGACCTGTTCCAGCGCTTCGTCAAGAAGGACATGTCCGATCAGCAGTCCGTGTGGGTCTCCCGGTTCACCGTGCTCGTGCTCGCGATCATCGGCTATCTTGTGGCCGTGAACGATCCGCCGGCCGTCGCCGAGGTGGTCATCTTCTCCACCACGGTGCTCGGCGCCGCATTCGTCCCCGTCTACATCGCCGCCGCATGGTGGAAGAAGGCGAACGTGCCCGGAGCGATCTCCTCGATGATTCTCGGTACCGTGTCCTCCGTCGTATGGCAGCTGACCGGTCTCGTCGATGTCACCGGCGTCGACCCGATGGGCGTCGGGATCGTGTGCTCGACCCTTGCCCTCATCTTCGTGTCCCTGGCCACGCAGAAATCGCATCCTGTCCCGGCACACGTCGTTGCGGCACTGAAGGAGACCGACAAGATCGGTGCCATCCCCGCACATATGCTCACCGGCCAGAACGATGCGCTCGCCGCGCAGGTGCCCAAGGATGCGTGAGCACCCGGACAGTTTGCCCGGCGGGGGAGAGAAGCCTGAGCTGATCGTCCCGGAATCGGCGTTGAGACTGGCGCCGAACATCACCGCCGCCGAGGCGCGCGCAGTGTTCGAGCGCAAGCTGCCCCATGCGACCGCCGAGGTCCGAAAGGTCCTCCACCCCTTCTGGTGGACGGTGCTCAGCGCCCGCACGCGCAGCATCTTCCGGCGAGCCGAACGGTCGTGGTCTGCCGCCCCTGTTCCAGCGGAGACGAGTCCCAGGCAGCGAATGAACGTCCTGGTCAATGCCTATTCAGGCAAGGGGTACCTCGCGGACTTCGTTCCTCGGGGTGAGACGGTGGCCGTGGCAGAGTGGCTGGATTCCTTCGAATCCTCCGACCAGGCAGGCCCACAACCCGGTCCCGACGATGTGAGGCGAACAGCGCGCTCGTTGGTGCGCACGAAAGTCCTGAAAACGGTGAAACTGGGCATGAGACTGACCATCGAGGAGGCGGCCGCACCCAGCGGAATCCTCAAACCCAACTGGGTGGTCACCGGGGGCAACGACAAATACTCGGCGACGATCCTTGTCGACGGCCTCGACTCCTCCCACTACATCGTGCGGGTGGAGAAGCTGACTTCGGGGTGAGTGCGTCCCCGCGGGGACGCACCGATGGGCCAGCCTCAGTTCTTCGCGTCAGAGATGCAGAGCGCATGGCCGGCGGGATCGATGAGGACCACCCAGGTCTCGCCTGCCTAGGAGCGAAGCACTGGCCCGCGGCGTTTGGCGATGCCGAATCCGGTGTACCCGAGGATGATGGCAAAGGCGAAACCGACGTAGCAGAACACCGCCCACGGGGCGTAGTCGAGAACGGAGACACCCAGCACACCGGCCATGTAGACGCCTGCCGAGGACCAGGGAATGAGTGGAACGACGACCGTGCCGGAGTCCTCGAGCGTGCGTGAGAGGTTCTTCGCGTCCAAACCCCGATCAGCATAGGCCTTTTTGAACAGTTCCCCCGGGACGATGATCGACAGATAGGAATTGCCGGTCACAACGGCCATCGTGATGCATGAGAGGACCGTGGAGAGGACGAGATCACCTGTGCGCTTCACGAACCTCAGCAGGGATCGGATGATGGTCTCGAGAGCACCGGACTTGGACATGATGCCGGCGAAGGCGAAAGCACTGAACGCGATGAGGATGACACCGGTCATCGACGCCATGCCGCCCTGGGACACCAACTCGACGACCTGAGGGTCCAGATTCTTCAGGGTCGAGGACCCGACCTCGAGCATGTCCGGGGTGAACCCGTCGACGGTGGAGGCGAAGATCGATTCGAGACTGACCTTCTGAAAGATCGCCGCGAGGACCCCGGCAACCAGTGAGGAACCGATGATCGTCGGAAGAGTGGGCAGTTTGAGAACCGCTCCGCCGCGGAACCTGTCAACCTTTTTGGGTCACTTGCTGAGCTTCGTCGTTGAGTTTGCTGGCGGGGTCTTCTCGTCCTGGTCGGGCGGGTTGATCCAGGCTGTGGTGGGCAATGCCGGCGGGACTGGGTGGTGGCGGACGAACCGCTCGGGGTGGGCCATATAGGCCTTCTCGAGGACGCTGGCGCGGTGGTCCCGGATCTCGGCGGCGTAGCCGTGGTGGACGTCGATCGGGGTGTGCATGCCGATCCCGGAGTGGCGGTGGACGGTGTTGTACCAGCGGTAGAACTTGCTGCAGAACGCTCTGGCGTCCTCGATCGAGCCGAACTTCTCGGGGAACTCGGGCCGATACTTCAACGTCTTGAACTGCGACTCTGAGTACGGGTTGTCGTTGGAGCAGTGGGGGCGGGAATGCGTCTTGGTCACGCCCAGGTCGGCCAGCAGGAACGCGACCGGTTTCGAGGCCATCGAGGAGCCGTTGTCCGCGTGGATGGTCAGCTGATCACGGTCCACGTCCTGCTTGGCGATGGTCTCGCCCAGCAGCTTTTCGGCCAGCGCCGCCGACTCGGCGGGGGCGACCATCCATCCCACCGTGTAGCGGGAGAAGATATCGATGATCGAGTACAGGTAGTAGTACGTCCACTTCACCGGACCGTGGAGCTTCGTGATATCCCACGACCACACCTGATTCGGGCCCTCAGCTGCGAGTTCGGGCTTGACCCGGGGCGGGTGCGTGGCCTGGCGGCGTCGCTCACGGACCTCGCCGCGGCGGCGTAGCAGGCGATACATCGTCGAGACCGAGCACAGGTAGACACCCTCATCGAGCAGGACCGCGTGAATCTCGGCCGGGGCCATGTCCACGAACCGCTGCGAGTGCAAGACCGCGAAGACCTCGGCCTCCTCGGCTTCGGTCAGGGCCCGCGGCTGCCGGGCCGGCTCGCGGCGCTGACGCGGCGGTGCCGGGGACTGGCGATGGCGGCGGTAGTGGGTGGCCCGAGACCGTCCCACCGCCCGGCAGGCTGCTTTGGTGCCCACCAGCTCGGTGAGCTCGGTGATCGTCTCGTCGATCATCGCTTCTCGGGCTTGTCGTTGCTGCTGGTCGAGAACTGGTCCAGCAGCGCTGAGAGTTTTCCCTGGACCTCGATCACCGCCTCGGCCTTGTCCAGATCCGACCGCAACCGCTCATTTTCCTTCCGCAACCGCGCGGCTTCCTTCTGGGCTGCTGTGGCCGGTGCCGCGCCCCCGGAGCGACCCAGTGCCTCTTTGGCTCCGCGGTCGCGCTGGTCTCGCCAGGCGCTGATCAGCGAGGTATACAAGCCCTCCCGGCGCAGCAACGCGCCTCTGCCTTCGCGGTCCGCATTCTCGTACTCTGCCAGGATCTCGGCCTTGTACTTCGCGCTGTAGCGACGCCGGCAGGCCTTGGGCGGGACCTGCGGGTCAGGGACTTCATCCATACCCCCAGAATGCCTCGACTCGATCGGAGTTGTCATCGTTGTGTTCATCGCGGGGATACCTCCTCCCGCCCTCTACGACACCAAACCGGACCATCCGGGTGTCTCATCTAAGGCTGACACAGAGGGCCGAGGACGATGAGCATCGGCAGAAGCAGGAGGACATTGAAGGAGAAGAGACTGTCCAAGGTTCCCGTGACGGCAGTGATCTGATCCGAATCGGTTCCACCGGACTGCTGATTGATGCCGACGAACAGATAGAGCGCCAGCGCCACGACCGTGGCCGGGATCGTGGTGTAGAGCATGTGCCGAATGTGCTCCCACAAGGTGGTGCCGGCAGCGATCGGAGCCAGGTTCGTCGTATCCGAGAGCGGCGAGAGTTTGTCACCGAAGTACGCACCGGCGACGATCGTTCCGGCGGTCGCCGCCAGTGGTGCGTCCAAGCCCGCGGCGATTCCCATGAGGGCGACGCCCACGGTTCCCGCCGAGCCCCACGACGTGCCGGTGATGACCGAGACGATCGCGGAGATGACGAAGGCGATGAGCACGATGAACTGTGCGCTGATGAGGCCCAAGCCGTAATAGATCATCATCGGAATGGTGCCGGCGATCATCCAGGTGCCGATGAGAATGCCGATGGAGATGAGCACGAGCAGCGCCGGCATCGCAGTATCGAGCTTCTCCCTGATCCCCAGGAGCATCTCTTCCCAGCCCAGCCCCATCCGCAGAGCCACCAGGCCGGCGATGATCGCAGAGAGGATCAGAAGCGGTTCGGGCGCGAGTCCGAGAACGCCGTAGCCCACAGCCAGCAGCACGAGCATCGCGACCAGGGGCACCAGTGACCAGCCCAAGGACGGGGGCTTCTCCTCGATGTCGTCGGGGAAAGTCGTCGTGTCGTGCTTGTGGCTCATTCGAAGGTTCCTCGGATCTGCGGGGCGCCGTTGCGAACGACCTCTCGCCCCCGGGCAAAGGCGAGCTGAATGGTGTGGCTGCCATCGGTGAGGAGGATGTCGGCATCCGCTCCGATACGCAGGCGTCCCTTGTGCTCGAGGCCGAGGACATCTGCCGTATTGGAGGTGACGAGGGAGATGGCCTGAGACAGGTCGAGACCGGGCAGGTCGGCACACGCCCACACCTGCTCATACAGAGTCGTCTGCTTGGCAACATCCATGCCGATGAGCCGTCCGTCGGAGTCGAACTCCGGCAGGCTGCCGTTGGCATCGGAGGAGAGAGTGAGACGGCTGAGGTCCCCGCCGAGATCGATGTAGCGTTGCAGAGACTGCGTCGTCGTCGACGAGGCCGTCATATCGACCATGGCGCCCTTGGCAGCCAGATCGACCGCGTCGGCCAGCAGCTCAGGGGACCGGGTGATGTGGGTGGCGTAGATGGCCTGCGGTGCGATCGGATAGTCGTCGATGAGCCGATGCAGCGGGGCCAGGCGGGTCGTGTAGGGGCCGACGTGGAAGTGGGTGATTCCGGCCTTGCCGGACAGCAGCCCACCGACATGAGACTGGCTGACGAGCTCGGCCAGAGCCTCGACGGTGGGTTGGAACGAACGGCGGTCCGAGATCGCAACCTCGCCGACACCGATGACTTTGTCGATGAGGACGACATCATCGACGACGGCACCAGTCAGGGTCCGTGCCGGGACCTGGTAGCTGCCCGTATAGATGAAGGTGGAGATGCCTTCGGTCTCGAGAGCTCGGGCCTTGGCGAGGAGGTCGGCGTGGCTGCGGGTGACTCCGTCGGTTCCCAGACAGCCGATGACGGTGGTGACTCCGGCGCGCACGATGTCGCTGACCACGATCTCGGGGGTGCGGTTGGCGTAGCCGCCTTCGCCTCCGCCACCGGAGATGTGGACATGAGGGTCGATGAAGCCTGGAGTGGCTGTGAGCCCCTGGGCATCGATGACGGTGGCGTTGGGAAGACCATCGAGCGCCTCGGCGGGGAGATCACCGATGAAGGTGATCTGCTGCCCTTCGATGAGGATGTCCTGCTTACCGAGTCGTTCCGGGGCGCAGATATCGGCACCGCGCAGCAATGTGACCATGTTCCGCCTTCTCCTTGCAGCTGTTATCCGGGGATGATTCCCTTGCCGTCGACCTGGGGAATCGCAGCCAGCAGCTTCGTCGTGTACGGGTGCTGAGGGCTGTCCCAGATCTGATCGGTCGGGGCGACTTCGACGATGCGCCCGGCTTCCATGACGGCGACGCGATCAGCGATGTCACGCACGACTGACAGATCATGACTGATGAAGATCATCGACGCCCCGGACTTGATCGCGAGATCGCGCATCATGCGTGCGATTCGGGCCTGCAGGAAGGCATCGAGGGAAGCGATCGGTTCATCACCGACGAGCACCTTCGGCCCCGCCGCCAGAGCTCGGGCGATCGCGATGCGCTGCCGCTGCCCGCCGGAGAACGAATGGGAGTAGCGCTGTGCTGCGTCGGACGGAAGGTCGACCGCGTCGAGGAGTGATTCGACACTCCAGCGCCCGGAAGGGTCCAGAGCCAGCGCATCCTCGAGCTGGTCGCGAATTCGCCGACGGGGATTGAGCGAGGCATAGGGATTCTGGAAGACCATCTGAATGCCCAACAGGCGCGTGTCGCGCTTCTTCAGCCCCAGTGCCCTCACAGGACTGCCGTCGAAGGAGATCTGTCCTCCGGCCGGCTTCTCCAATCCGCAGATGAGCTTCGCCAGAGTGGACTTGCCGCAACCCGATTCCCCGACGAGCCCGAGGACTTCGGAGCGGCCCAGCTGCAGTGAGACACCGTCGACGGCGCGGAAGCGACCCCCGCCGTCGAGCTTGTATTCGCACGATACGGAATCGAGTGTGAGCAGAGGTGTTTCAGCCGAACCGTGCTTCTCGTCCGCCTCGGTTGGGGTGTCATCGGTCGATGTCATCGGGCGACCTCCGCTCCCGGCAGTGATTCGATGAGTGAACGAGTGTATTCGTGCTCAGGCGCGGTGATCACCGTTTCTCGGTCGCCGGTTTCGACGACGACGCCGTTCTGCATCACCACGATGGTGTCGGTCACCGACGACAGCACCCCGAAGTCGTGGGTGACGAGAAGCACCGCGAGGTCGAGATCGTCGCAGAGCTCCCTGAGCAGTCGGAGGATGCCGGCCTGCACCGTGACGTCGAGCGCTGTAGTCGGTTCGTCGGCGATGAGGACCTTCGGATCGCAGATGATTGCTGAGGCGAATGCGATTCGCTGGAGTTGGCCGCCGGAGAACTGGTGGGGATACTTATGGATTGCCTCGTCCGGATGCGGAACTTTCGTCCGACCGAGGATATCGACGGCTTTCGCAAGGGCCTTCTTCTTCGGCATCTTCTGGTGATGTCGCAGATGATCGGTGATCTGATCGCCGACGGTGAGCATGGGGTGGAACGCTGAGGCGGGATCCTGAAACACCATGGACAGCTGCACCCCGCGGAGACGATTGTGCTGTTTCGCGGGCATACCGACGAGCTCAACACCGTCGAAGTCGATGCTTCCGCTCAGTTCGGCCCCGGCGGGGGAGAGGCCCATGATGGCCAACCCGGTCTGAGTCTTACCGGATCCCGAAGCTCCGGCGACGCCGGTGATGCGGCCTGCTTCAAGATCGAATGAGACATCTTTGAGGATGTGTGCGGTCGTCTTGCCTGTGGTGACGGACAGGTTGAGGCCGTTGATGCTGATCATGCTCATGAGGTCGTCTCACCCACTTCCTGGGCAGTGTGCGGATCGAGGCTGTCACGCAGACTGTCTCCGATGAAATTGAAAGCCATGACGATAGTGAGAATGCACAGGCCGGGGAAGAACGCGATCCACCACGCAGCGAACTGCGAAACGCCTTCACTGATCATGGCACCCCAGTCCGGTGTCGGTGGGACCGCACCCAGAGACAGGAACGACAGTCCAGCCATGGTCAGGATGGCGGAACCGACATCGAGAGTGGCGAGGACGATCACCGGTGAGATGACGTTCGGAGCGATCTCACGCAGAAGGGACCTGCCTGCGCTGAATCCGAGGAGACGTCCGGCGATGACATATTCGCTGCTGCGCGCCGTCATCACCAGGGATCGGGTGACGCGGGCGTAAGACGGCCACGAAACGAGCAGGATCGCGATGATCGCATTCTTCAGGCCGGGTCCGAGCGCGGCGGCGATGACCATGGCCAGGATGATTGTTGGGAAGGCGAAGACGAGGTCGGCGATGCGCATGATGATCTCGTCGACGGCGCGGCCGAAGTAGCCGGCGATCGCACCGAGCACCGAGCCGAGGAGCGCAGAGCAGATGACGACGAACACAGCAGCAGGAAGAGTGGTCCTGGCGGCGACGACGATGCGTGAGAACACGTCGCGCCCGAGGGTGTCTGTGCCGAGGATGTTCTCAGCCCCCGGCCCAGTGAGCCGAGGGAAGTCCTGCGCCAGTGGATCGAACGGTGCGACAAGCGGTGCGAAGATCGCGAGGATCAGCCAGATGACGAGGATGGCAGCTCCGACGAAACCGAGCGGGGTGCGCAGCGATTTCGGGAACCGGAACTGCCAGCGTTTCACTACCGGGCCGAGGGGGTCCCCGGTGGCTGCCTCGGTGCGGGTCGATCCGGTGGCGGGGTGTTTGGGAGAACCGATACTCATCGCACCCTCACTCTCGGATCGACGAAGCCGTAGATCAGGTCGACGATGAAGTTGACGAGAATGTAGACGATGCCGATGACGAGGCCAACTCCCATGATCACGGGGAGATCGAGCGTCGTCGCTCCGCGATACGCATACTGGCCGAGTCCGTTCCAGGCGAAGACCGTTTCGGTGAGGACCGCACCGGAGAGCAGGGACCCGAACGCGAGTCCGACGACGGTGATGATCGGGACCAGCGCTCCGCGGAAGATGTACTTGAACACCACCGTGCGGGTTGGCAGCCCTTTGGCTTTCGCCGCGGTGACGTAGTCGAATCTGATGATGTCGAGGACGCTGGATCGACTGAATCGGGTGAGCAGTCCGATGGTGAAGAGTGCGAGCACGCACGAAGGCAGAACGAGATGTCCGAGAGCGTTCGTGAAGGTCGCCATCTGTCCGGAGAACAGCGCATCCACGGTGTAGAGCCCAGTGACCTTCGGCGGCGGAGTGATCCACGGGTCGAGTCGGCCGGCGCCGGGGACTACCCGGAGTTTGAAGAAGAACACGAAGTAGGCGACGGTCGCGATCCAGAAGGTCGGTGCCGAGATGCCGATGAGGCTGAGTGTGCGAATTGCATGGTCGACGATCGTGTTCTGTCTGAGAGCGCTGAGGAGTCCGAGGAGCAGACCGACAACGACCGAGATGAGGATGGCGCCGATGCCGAGTTCGATAGAAGCAGGAAAGACCTGGCCGATCGACTCCAGCACGGGCGTGCGTGTCTGGTTGGACACTCCCAGATCACCGTGCAGAAGATTGCTCAGATACGTGAAGTACTGGACGATGAGCGGCTGGTCGAGTCCGAGCTCTTCCCGTGTCTGAGCGACGATCTCCGGGTCCGCCGCCGCCCGGTCGCCGAGGATCGCCGCGACCGGGTCGGTGGGGACGAGGTTGGTGAGCAGGAACGTCACCACGGTGACTCCCCAGATCAGGAGGATTGAGATTCCGATCCGGATGAGGATGAAGCGCAGCAGAGGGTGGAGCTTGGGCGGTTCGATCCGCTGAGCCGCGTCGTTTTCAGCAGGGCCGGGCGGAGCCGCATCGCGGGTGCCCTGTGGCACAGTGGAGGCTCCCGCCATCCTCACTCGGCCTTCGCGAAGTCGAATGAGGTGTCAGCGTTGGAGACGAACTTCTGGATGCTCGACCCGACGGCGACGGTGTCGACCGGCTGGACCAGAGGAATCCACACTCCGGTGTCGGTGGTCGCTTTGTACAGCTTCTTGTAGGCAGCGTCACGGTCACTGTCCTTGGCCTTCGACGCTTCTGCTGCAAATTCTGCCAACTTGGGATCGGCGTCCTTTCCCCAGTTGACTCGTTCGGCGACGCTTCCGCCGGGGATGAAGACGTTGTAGTTCGTCGGGTCGGGAAAGTCGGCGCCCCAGGTGCCGATGCCCATGGGCTGTTTGGCCGAGCGGAACCCGTCGAGCTGAGTCGAACTCGGCGCAGGCTTGAGATCGAGGTTGATGTCGGCCTCCTTCAGCTGTGCCTGCAGGGTCTCCGCCAGCTGAGCCAGATCAACGCCGTTGACGGCCTGATCGCTCGAGTAGTGGAAGGGGATCTTCTCCCCGTCGTAACCGGCCTTCTTCAGAAGGGCCTTTGCCTTGGTGAGGTCACGTTCAGGAGCGTCGTCCTTCGATACTGCGCCGACGAATTCGTTCGGCACGAGGCTGGCCATGCGCTGCGATCCCTCTCCCGCGAGATCGATGAGCTTGTCATAGTCGATCGCGGCCATCACAGCCTTGCGGAAGTTCGGATCGGCGGCGGGCCCGCCGAGCTTCTCATCGGTGTTGTTGAAGATGTAGAGGCTGCGTGTCGACGGCAGGCTCGAGACCTTTCCCATCGACTCGTCGATCTGCTTCGCCTGATCGGCGTTGAGATCGTAGGCAACCTGGGCCTGACCGGACTGGATATCGGTCAGTTGGGTTTCGGCGGAGACGTTGCGCAGAACCACCCGCTTGAATTTCGGCTTCGGGCCGCTGTAGTGCTCGTTCGCCGTCAGCACCACCTGGCTGTCGGCATCGTACTTCTCAACCTTGTACGGTCCCGACCCTTGGGAGTTCTCGTTGAGGAACTGTTCGGCACCGTCGTTCTCATCCGTCGTTCCCTCGTTGTCTTTGACGACCTTCGAATTCACGATGCCGATCGAAGCGTTCGGCAGGATGTAAGGCAAGGCCGGATTGGGATCCTTGCTGATCAGCTTCACGGTTTCGTCATCGACCTTCTTCACCTTCACTCCATCGAGGAAGAAGGAGGGGTTGCCCTTGATGCCCTGGAGTCGCTCGAAGGAGAAGACGATGTCATCGACCGTGACCGGATCACCATTGGAGAATTTCGCATCCTTGTCCTTGAGGGTGAGTGTCATCTCCTTGTCGTCATCGGACATCTCGAATGAGCAGAGACCGTCGGTCGGTTTGGTCAGGTCACCGTCTTCGAACTCGAGCGCCGTCTGGTAGACGGCATTGTCAATGGTGGAGCCGGTGAACTCGAACTGTCGATGAGGATCGATCGTCTTGAGATTGAACGCTGTCTCCGCGACGATCGTGTCGCCGGCGCCCCCGGAGTCGTCAGAACCGCCGTTGCAGGCGGCAAGGCCCGCAGTCAGCGCGAGAGTCGAACAGATTGCCACGAAATTGCGGGTCAGACGCTTCATTGTGATCTCCCAAACGTTCAGTGTTGTAGGTCACACTAGAGTTGAAACGCCGGTTGTGCAATTCAACTTGCCACAACATTGTGGGGTTTCTGCTGTGGGCTTCCGCCAACGTCGCATCGGGCGAAACGGAGTCATGTGCAATTGCCTCTTCCACCGCCGAATCCGCGCTTTCGCGGTCGGCCTGCGACCGTGTTCATGTCGATCACCCACCGACCCGGTCCAACCCGAGGGGCGCAGCGGTATCGGCAAGCGTACGAGCGACCGCTTCGGCGTCCCAGTCGGTGCGGTCCCTGTCCGGGATGGCTTCGGACAGGACGGTCTTCCAAGCGTTGTGCCATTGGGTGGGGAAGGCGCGTTTGAGCAGATCGAGCATGATCGGCACCGCCGTCGATGCTCCGGGGGACGCGCCCAGCAGACCCGAGATCGACCCGTCGGCGGAGACGACGAGTTCCGTGCCCTGCTGGAGGATCCCGATCCGTGTGGGATCCGGTCTGACCAGCTGCGCTCTCTGCCCTGCGGGAATGAGCGTCCATTCGTTCTGACGCGCCTGGGGGAAATACCGTCGCAGCTGGGCGAACTTTCGGGTGGGACCGGCCGCCAGCTCCTTGACGAGGAAAGCGACGAGATCAAGATTCTGCACACCGGCCGCGGCGAGGACGTGCAGATTGTCCCACCGCAGTGTGGTGAAGAAATCGGTGAGTCGACCGTGCTCGAGCAGCTTCGTGCTGAAGGTCGCATACGGGCCGAAGAGCAGATGCTCCCGCCCGTCGACGACTCGTCGATCGAGGTGCGGCACCGACATCGGCGGGGCGCCGACATCGGCCTGACCGTAGACCTTCGCCTGGTGCCGGGCGACCACGGCCGGTGTCGAGCACCGGTAGAACGCGGCCCCGACCGGAAGGACGGCATAGCCGCGGACTTCAGGAACCTTCGCCTTCTGCAGAAGTCGCAGGGCGAACCCGCCGGCTCCGACGAAGACGGTCTTCGCCCGCACCCGGAATCTCCCGGCCGGTGACGCACCGGTGATCTGCCAGCCCGTCCCGGTGCGGTTGAGCCCATTGACTTCGTGACCGGTGCGCACCTCACCGGCGGCCGATGCGATGATGCTCGTCAGCGCACGAGTGAGTGCGCCGAAGTCGATATCCGTGCCTCGAGGATGGCGAGCGGCCGCCATCGGCTCACCGGTATTCGGTCGTCCGTCCATGGTCAGCGGCGCCCACTCGGCGATGACCTCGGGATCCTCGGTGTACTCCATGTCCGCAAACAGGGGGTCAGTGCGCAGGGTCGTCACCCGCGCACGCAGGTAGGCGACATCCTCGGCGCCGAAGACGAGATTCATATGCGTGGACGGATGGATGAACTCACTCGGCTCGAGCAGGCCCAGGCGCACGAGATGCGCCCACCATTGCCGGCAGAGGTGGAACTGCTCGGCGATCGAGGCCGCCTTCGACCCGTCGTCGGGATCCGGCATGTAATTGAGTTCGCAGAAGCCCGAATGCCCGGTTCCGGCGTTGTTCCAGGGATCGCTGCTCTCTGCGGCGAGGTCCTCGGCGCGTTCGAGCATGAGAATGCGCCACTGTGGTTCGAGCAGAGCGAGCATCGAGCCCAGGGTCGCTGACATGATGCCGCCGCCGATGAGCACGACGTCGGCGGCGGGAAGGGACGTGGAAGAGGCGGTGTGCGTTGTCATGTTTTCACCATGCGCTTCCCGGAATCATCCGTCCAATGAGCGGTTGGAATTATATGATCCGAATATGGAACAGTCATCTGAACCTCGCGGTGTCCCGCTGGCGGCGCTGCGGGAATTGGTCGCGTTGGCCGACGAGGACGGGCATCTGACCGACGCGGCCGCGTCGCTCGGCATCCCGCAGTCGACGATGAGCCGGCGCATCCACAGCCTCGAGTCCCGCCTCGGCGTGCCGTTGACCGTCCCGCGGGGCAGAGCCATCGGTCTCACCGACGCGGCCAGGGATCTTGTTGCGGCGGTGCGCACACCCCTGCGTGAGATCCACACGGCACTGGCCGACACCGCCGAGGTGGCCGATCCCGAGCATGGGACGATCCGATTCGGGTTCCCGCTGACGATGGGCGCCGGTGAGGTCCCCGACCTGCTGGCCGCTTTCAACCGGGCCCATCCGGGCATCCGGCTCGACCTCAAACAGGCCCACGGAGCCGAACTCGTCGCCGATCTGCAACGCGGTGCCCTCGACCTGGCGATCATCATCCCGGCCCCGCCGGAGGTTCCGCACGAGATCCTCGCCAGCCAATCGGTCGTCGCCGCCGTGCCTGCCGTCCATCCTCTGGCCGAGCGGAAGCAGACCACCGTGGCCGAGCTGGCGGGCGAGGAATTCATCTCCACTCCCGCGAGCTACAACCTGCGGACGCTGACCGACCGATGGTGTGCAGCCGCCGGTTTTGTCCCGCAGGTGAAGATCGAGGTCACGGAATTCTCGACGATCCGCGAATTCGTCGGCCGGGGGATGGGTGTGGCGCTCATTCCGCGCGCCGGACGTCCGGTGGACACCATCACCGAGGTGGAGCTGCGGGGGCCCGGCTACGTCCGGGAGATCGCCCTGTGCTCGGCGGTGCGCCGGCCCGGCCGCGTGGTGACCCGCCTGCGTGACTTCGTCCGTGAACAATCGGCCGGCTGGGCCCGACAGGGCGGGCCCGAAGGCTGACCGACGACAGAGAAAGCCCAGGGGCTGACTGACGGCTGAGAACCTGCGCGCCGCCGATGCAGACCGGCGGCACAGGGTGCGGTCGGGTCGGGTCAGGCGCGCGAGCGGGCGAGCAGATACACGAAGTAGGGGGCACCGATGAGGGCGACGATGAGCCCGGCCGGAATCTGTGCGGGAGCGATGACGGTCCGACCCAGTGCGTCGGCGACGACGAGCCCCACCGCGCCGAGGATCATCGCAGTGGGTACGACTCGCAGATGTCGGCTGCCGACGAGAGCACGGGCGGCGTGCGGAGCGACGAGACCGATGAACCCGACGACCCCGACCGCCGAGACGCTCACGGCCGCGAGGACGGCGGCAATGATGAGCACGCTCAAGCGCACCGGTTCGCGGGCAACACCGACCAGTCGGGGAGTGTCGTCATCGAGGGCGAGCAGATCGAGCTCTCGAGTCCACACGAATGCCACCGGGATCGCGATGAGCAGAACCACGGCGACGGGCGCGACATCGGCCCACACCCGGCCGTACGTGGAACCGGACAGCCAGGTGAACAGGGCGGGGGTGTCCCAGGGGTTCGCGCGGACGAGGAACAACGTGGTCAGCGCGGTGAATCCGAACCACAGGCCGATGCCGACGAGCACGAGACGGTCGGTGTTCATCCCGCCCCGCCACGACAGGCCGTAGACGATCGCGAAGGCCACGAGTGCACCGGCGATGCCGACAGCGGAGACGAGCCCGACCCCTGCACCCGGGATCACGGTGACGACGATGACCGCGCCCAGACCGGCCCCGCCCGTGATGCCGAGCAGACCGGGTTCGGCCAGAGGATTGCGGGCGCTGGCCTGGACGAGTGTGCCCGAAAGCCCGAGAGCGGCACCTGCGGCCAGCGCCGCCGCGACCCGCGGAGACCGCGAATCGAACGCGAAATCGATGACCGGCGCCGCCCGATCCTGCAGCCACAGAAGGACGTCGCCGAGGAGGTAGAGCCGTTCCCCGACGAGCAGCCCGAGAATCGAGACGACGAGGAGCAGCACGGCACCGGCACCGATGACGAGACCGGCCCGACGGGGGCCGATCACCGTCGACCGTGCCGCCGACGTCGCCTGCGCGGGTGTCGACGCGCGCAGCGTCCGGGCGAGGAGGACGAGCACGATGGCGCCGAGGACCGTCGTCGTCACCCCGGACGGCAGGGTGATCGCGGCAGTGGCGCCGATGATCGCCCGCAGCACCGCATCGGCGAGGATGACGATGATCGCCCCGATGAGCCCGGCCGCGGGAATGAGCACGGCATGCCGGGCGAGGATCGGGAAGGCCTTGGCAAGCAGCCGGGCAATGACGGGAGCGCAGAGCCCGACGAAGCCGATCGGTCCGGCCAGGGTCACCGCCGTAGCGGTGAGGACGACGGCCAGAAGGATCCCGATGGCCCGAGTGGATCGGACCGAGACTCCCAACGCGGAGGCCGCATCATCGCCGAGTCCGAGCAGATCCAAACGCCGGGACAGGGCGATCGCCGCGACGAGGATGAGCGCGATGACCGGGATGCTGCGCAGGGCCGCGGTGCCATCGAGCTGATTGAGGGTTCCTGAACCCCACGCGAAGAGACTCGTCGTCTCCTCGGAGAAGAGGATGAGCAGCGCCGAGGTGCCCGCCTGCAGGGCCATCGCCGTCGCCGTTCCGGCCAGTACCAGACGCGTCGTCGACGACTCCGCACCGCCGGCGAGTCCGAGCACGAGGGCTGCAGCGAGCAGACCGCCGAGGAACGCGACCCCGCCCGAGGCCCACATGGGGATGCTGATCCCGAAGGCGGTGACCACGGTGACAGCGAAATAGGATCCGCCGGTGACCGCAAGGGTATCCGGAGAGGCCAAGGGGTTGCGCGCCAGGGATTGGAACAGCGCCCCGGCGATGCCGAGAGCGATTCCGACGAGGATGCCCGCCCCCACGCGCGGCAGCCGCGACCCGAGGACTATGTCACGGACACCGGGTCCCGCCTCGGCGAGGGGAGAATCCGACCCGATGAGGGAGGCCAGCAGATCCCGGACGCCGATTCCCGAGGTGCCCTGGGTGATGTGCCAGATCGAGAGGAGGGCGAGGACGATGATGAGCCCGAGCAGAACCCCGGCGGCTGACAACGCACCGACGACCCCGCCGCGCCGACTGGCAACGGTCGGCGCCGCCGGTTCCCGGCCTGCGTGCGGGGTCATCGTGGGTGCGGTCGCGGTCATGGACTACTTCGTCAGCGCGTCGACGTAGGCGTTGAGGACCTGTTCGGAGGACTTCGGTCCGCCGAAGGTCCAGATTCCGGCCGGGAAAGCGGTGACGCGGTCCTCCTTGACGGCAGGGATGTTCGCCCAGATGTCGTTCTTCTTCAGCAAGTCGACGTAGTCCTCGGACTCGGGGTCCTCGGTGCCGGTGTAGAAGAAGTTCGCCTCGCCGACCTTCGCGATGCCCTCGATGTCGGTCTGTCCCAGCCCGTACGCGGGGTCGACTTCGCCGGTCCACGCGTTCTTCAGACCCAGTTCCTCGCCGAGCTCACCGATGAGCGAACCCTGCCCGAAGGGACGCAGCGCAACGTTCGAACCGTTGACCCAGCCGTCGAAGTAGACGAATTCCGTGGTCTCCGGCTTCGCCTCGGCGATGGTCTTCTTCGCATCCTGGAGTTCGGTGTCGAAGTCGCTGAGCACGGCTTCGGCGCGTTCGGTGCGGCCGGTCGCCTCGGCAACGGTGGTGAACGTGTCCTTCATGTATTTGACCGGGTCGTCTCCGTTCGCACCGGCCATTGCCATGACGGGGATTCCCTGGTCCTCGAGCTGCCCGACGATCTTGTCCTTGCGGTTCGCCGTCTCGATGATGACGAGATCCGGGTCGGCCGAGAGGATCGACTCGACATTGGGTTCCTGACGGGTGCCCACGTCGGTGGTGGATTCGGGCAGCGCCTCTGCAGTGTCCCACGTGGTGAATCCCTTGACGTCGGCCGCTGCGACAGGGTCGACGCACAGGGTGAGCAGATCCTCGGTGTACTGCCACTCGAGCGAGACGACCTTCGTCGCCGGCTTGTCGAGGGAGACCTCGTGGCCGGTGTCATCGGTGACCGTGACCGGATCCGTCGAGGTGGTGGTCGAGTCGTCCTGGCACGAGGCTGAGGACTGCGACTGCGCGTCCGCGGGGGCGTCGGTCTGCGTGGTCCCGCACCCGGTCAGAGCGAGGGCGCAGATTGCCGTCGCCGAGGCGAACGCAGCGAATGCGGAACGGGGCAGGGGTGTTGTCGTCATGGTCTTCTCTCTGGTGAGCCGATGAATGATCGGACGGTCTCGATTTTCGGTCGGTGAGGTGATTCGGCTGGGGGCGCCTGGGTTCAGACGGCAGCGCGGCGGCGTCGCCGGTGGAGGGCTTCGACCCTGACCAGCCCTGTGTCGTCGTCGATGCGAGTGGAGATGGGCAGGCCGTAGACCTCGCTGAGGACTTCGGCGGTGAACACGCCCTCGCAGGTGCCGGCCGCGCGAATGCGTCCCCGATCGAGCAGGACCACGTGATCGGCCACCGTGGCGGCATGCCCGAGGTCGTGGAGGACGACGCCGACGGCGATGCCGTGGTCGTCGGCGAGTTCGCGCATGAGGTCGAGGATCTCCGCCTGGTAGCGCAGATCGAGATGGTTGGTCGGTTCGTCGAGCAGGAGCACGCCGGTGTCCTGAGCCAGGCAGGTGGCCAGCCACACGCGCTGGAGTTCGCCGCCGGAGAGCTGATCGACGGGCCGATCGGCCATGTCCGTGGTACCGGTGAGGGACAGTGCCCGGTCGATGGCGCTGCGATCTGCATCCGTGAGCCCGGCGAAGCGCTTCCGATGCGGATGCCGACCGAAGGTGACGACTTCACGGACGCTGACTCCGCTCGGATGCGGGCGCGACTGCGAGAGCAGGGTGACGGTCCGGGCGAATTCCTTGGCCGTCAGGGCGGCAGCGTCGGTGGTGGAACCGGCGGCGGCACTGCTGCCTGCTTCGGCAGCTGCGCCTACTTCGGCGCCGCGGGTTTCGGCACCGGCGGCATTGCCAGCGGCGCTGATGACGACATCGCCCGCGGCGATCGGGTGGAGGCGAGCCAAAGAGCGCAGCACGGTCGATTTGCCCGAGCCGTTGGGGCCGAGGAGGGCCGTCACCTGTCCGGGGACGATCGACAGGCTGACATCGTGGACGACCTCGGTCCGGTCATACTTCAGGAGCAGCCCTGAGGCGGTCAATGCAGTCACGTTCACAAATGCTTAGCCTAACCTAATTAGCTGCGTGCGGTCGCGGGTTCGCGTCTGCGGAGGTCCTCAGGCCGGCGCAGTCGCCGTCCGTTGGTGCGGTATGATTTCGCGTTTGCCGAGGTGAAAGCGGTGGGACGGCACCGCGAGCGTGCTATGAGTCACTTATGTCAGAGGTGAAAGATATGGTGGGAACTCGCCCGTAGGATGGGGATGAGATGAGGAGGTGCAGATGAGATTCATCGCCACGGGGGACTGGCAGCTGGGCATGACGGCACACTTCCTCAGCGCGGAGGCCCGCCCGCGGTTCCACCGCGCCCGACTCGATGCCGTCTCGCGCATCGGCGCGCTCGCCGCGGAGAGGGGAGCGGAGTTCGTCCTCGTCTGCGGCGACGTCTTCGAAACCAATCAGCTCGATCGGGCCATCATCGCCCGCACCTTCGAAGCGCTCGCCTCGTGCCCGGTTCCCGTCGTCCTGCTGCCCGGCAACCATGACCCCTTGGACGCAGCGTCGATCTACGACTCCTCGGCCTTCACGCGGAGAGTGCCCGCCCACGTTCATGTGCTCCGGGACAGTGAGCCCTTCGAAGTGATCCCGGGAACCGAGATCGTCGGAGCTCCGTGGTTCTCCAAACACCCCCAGGGCGATCTTGTCGCCGCCGCTGCCGCAGACCTCACCGAGGTGGCCCCCGGCTCCGTCCGCATCATCGCCGGTCACGGCGCCGTGAGCGTTCTCAATCCTGACCGGGATTCCGTCGCGACCATCGACACCGACCATCTGCGGACCCTGCTGCGCGAGAACCGTGCCCAGTTCATCGCCCTCGGCGATCGGCACGCCACCTATGAGGTCGCCGAACGGATCTGGTACCCCGGTGCCCCCGAAGTCACCTCGCGCCGTGAAGACGACCCCGGCAATGTCCTCCTCGTCGACATCGACCCGGACACCCATGAGGCCGAGGTCGAAAAGATCGCGCTCGGCACCTGGACATTCACAGTCGTCGAAGCCGATCTCAACTCAGCCGACGATGTCGACGCGCTCGAACAGCGACTCAACGCTGTGGCCGACAAAGACAAGACCGCGGTGTGGCTCGTCCTGCGCGGCACTCTGCCGACGGCCGCGAAAGCCAGGCTCGATGAGATCCTCGAGCATTTCACCGACCTCTTCGCCCTCGTCTCCTGGTGGGAGAGGCACACTGATCTCGCCGTCATCGCCGCAGACGAGGACTTCGCCGACCTGGGACTGAGCGGATACCTGCAGGAGACGCTCGACGAGCTCTCCGCTCGCGCCACGGCCGATGACGACTCAGCCCTGGCGGCCCAGGACGCACTCGGCCTGCTCTACCGATTCGCCAGGAGCAACTCATGAGACTCCACTCGATCCGCCTCGTCAACTATCGTGGCATCGCCGAGGCCACCGTCGAATTCGGTTCCGGGGTGACGATCGTCGAAGGTCCGAACGAGATCGGCAAATCCTCGATCCACCAGGCCATCACCCAGCTGCGAGAAGACAAAGCCAGCTCCCGCAAAGCCAGCGTCAAGGACACCCAGCCCGTCGGCTCCGACGTCGGCCCCGAAGTCGAGCTGCACCTGACGACCGGCGAATACGAAGTCCGCTACAGCAAACGCTGGCTCAAACAGTCCTTCACCGAGCTGAACATCCTGCGCCCCGTCCCGGAACAGCTCAGCGGCGACGAAGCCCACGAACGGTTCCTCGCCATCCTCGACGACACCGTCGACGTGGATCTGCTCGACGCCCTCGACGTCGCGCAGGGCAGAAGCCTGGCTCAAGCCTCATTGGCCGAGATCAAAGCCCTGCACGGTGCACTGAACGAATCGGGAGAAGAACCGGCCGACCACGACGCCTTCCTCAACCGGGTCGAGGCCGAATACGGCAAACACTTCACCGCCAGGGGCAAAGAGACCGGCGAATTGAAGAGGCTCGGCGAGGAATTCCCGGCAGCCGAGGAGCTGTATGAGAACCTGGTCGCCCGCAGCGAGGACATGGATGCGCTCATCGACCGGCATGCACGCGCCACTGACCGGCTGAACAGCGTGAATGAGCAGCTGAAGGCGGCAGTCACCGAAAGGGCAGAAGCCGAAGAAGCCTCCCAAGCGCTGTCCGGACTCAAGGCCGAACTCGACAGAGCCCGCGAGTCGGCAGAGTCCGCGCAGCGCGAAGAGCAGCGAGCGGTCGAAGCCAGGGACCGTCGTCAGGAACTCATCACCGAGACCACGGCCGCGCAGAAAGCCCTGCAGGCTGCCGAAGCGGACCGTGACAAAGCCGTGAGTGCCGAAAGCGAACACGACACCGAATTCGCAGAGGCACAGAACGAGCTGGAAGCGAAGCAGAACACGCTCGACGAGGCGCGAAACGAATCGAAGACGGCATCGGCAAACCTCGCTCGAGCCCGCGCCCGCCGCGAGGTCAGCGAACTGCGCCGACGTCTGAGGAACATCCGCGAACAGGAGCAGAAGGCCACCGAGGCGAAGGCGAACATCGGATCGATCTCCGTCACCGCCGCCGATTTCGACCGTCTCAGCAGCCTCGTCACCGAGGTGCGGATCGCGGAGAAGACGAAGACTGCCGCTGCCGCGCAGATCGTCGCCACCCGTCTCGGCGCGAGGAGCGTCAGCATCGACGGCACAGCACTGTCAGCAGACTCGACCGAAGAATTCGCCGTCGTCAAAGACATGCGGATCATCATCGATGAGGCCGCCGACATCACTGTGCGCCCCGGCCAGTCACCGGCCGAGCTCGACCGGGCGGTCGATTCCGCGCAGACCGCGCTCGATGCCGAACTCGACCGGCTCGGGGTCGACACCCTCGCCGAGGCGCGTGAGCGCGCCGATGTGCGCACCGCAGCAGAAGCGGTTCTGGCCGAAGCGAACTCCACCCTGCGTGTGCTCATCGGCGACGACGACCGAGCCGGACTCGATGCGGCGCTGTCTCGAGCCGAACTGCTGGCCGGTGACTCGGCAGACGAGAACAACGGCGACGAAGATTCCGTCGAAGACCTCGAAAAGGCCGTTGAAAGGGCAACAGCACACGGTGAGAGTGCACAGGAAGCCGTCGAGTCCGCGCGGGCGGCGCTCGATCGCACTCGCGTCGATCGGGACGAGGCGCGAGTCGCGGCGGTTCGCGCCCATGCCCACTTCGAGCAGGCGTCGACGACCCGGAAGACCCTCACCACCCGACTCGCGTCTGAGCGAGAAGCGAATTCCGACGAGGCACTCGAGGTCGCGGTCACGAGCGCAGCAGAGCATTCGGAGGAACTTGCGACTGCTGCGGCGTCGGCTCGTGCACGATACGAGGCGGCGGATCCGGAGACCCTGGAGATGCGGCTGCAGAATGCCGTTCAGCTGCTCGAGAGCAAACAGAAGCAGCAGGACTCCGACCGGCAGGAAGTCGACCGTCTCTCGGCACTCATCGATGACCGGGCCGGGGAGGGCATCTACGATCAGCTCAAAGCGGCGGAGGAGAAGCTCGAATCGCTGCGATCGGACCTCAACCGAGTACGTCGTCAAGCCGAAGCGATCCGGTTGCTCAAGGAGACCGTGCTCGCGCACAAGGAGGAAGCGCAGCGGAAGTACGTGGCCCCGTTCAAGGAGCAGATCGAACGCCTCGGCCGGGTGATCTTCGGTCAAGGACTGTCGGTGGAGATCTCCGAGGACCTCGAGATCGTCTCTCGCACACTCAACGGCCGCACGGTCGCCTTCGACTCGCTGTCGGGCGGGACGAAGGAGCAGCTGGCTCTCATCGGCCGACTCGCCGTGGCCACGCTTGTCGACGAAAGCTCGGGTGCTCCGGTCATCCTCGACGACGCGTTCGGCTTCTCCGATGAGAAGCGGTTGGCCGCGCTCAACGTCATCCTCGGCAATGTCGGCCGCAACGCGCAGGTCATCCTGCTCACCTGCCAGCCCGACCGTTTCGGGAGCATCGGCGGTGCGGAGACCGTCAGCCTGACCTGAGGTCGGCCACTCCCGCCTGACGTCGGCAAACAGCCTGCTTTCCCCCTCAGCTGTACAGCTGCCATGCGTGAATCTGAGGCCATGGTTGAGAAGACTTACAAAGACGAAGTCATCGTCCGCTACTCAGGCGGCGGGTACTACCGGACACGTTGGATCCCCTTGGTGTCGTTCAAGTCAATCCGTCTCGGTGCTTACCGGTACCAGAAGTGCCCGGTCCACGGACGGTGGGAAACGGTGGGGATCGTCGACGACGAGGACCTGAGCCCAGAGATCATCAGCGAAGCCGACCGGTACCCCGCTTCCCGCATCCCCTGACCGGCACCGGTTGTCTTGAATTCCTGGAGCGGGATCCGGCGAGCGGCCCTTCCTCTCTCCTCCGAAGCGTCGGTTGCTCAGCCGCGCAGCCTCACTTCGAGTTCGTCGCCGCCTTGCGCGCCGCCTCGGCGGCTTCGACGGCATCGGCCCGAATGGTTCGGCGCAGGATCTTGCCCGAACTCGTCTTCGGCAGCTGATCGATGAAGCTCACCTGGTGCGGAGCCTTGTATGAGGCGAGCTTCGTGCGGCAGAACGTCATGATCTCCTCCGCGGTCGCCTCGGCGCCGGGCTGCAGGGTGACGAAGGCCGCGACGTCCTCTCCGCGGTAGTCGTCGGGAATACCGACGACGGCGGCCTCCTGGACAGCCGGGTGCATGTAGAGGACGTCCTCGACCTCACGCGGCCAGACCTTGAAGCCCGAGGCATTGATCATGTCCTTCTTCCGGTCGACGATGAACAGCCAGCCGTCCTCGTTCATGAAACCGACATCACCGGTGTGCAGCTCGCCGTTCGGGATCTGCTCGGCAGTGGCCTGCGGATTGTTGAGGTAGCTCGAGACCACCTGCGGACCGGAGATCGCGACTTCGCCGACCTCATCCGGGCCGACTGGTTCACCATTGTCGTCGAGGATGCGGATCATCGCGTCGGGCTGGGGGAGGCCACAGGCGAGGTTGCCGCTGTCAGGGTCGACCGGCGCCTTGAAGCCGTGGGGGACGGTAGCGACCTGCGCGCAGGTCTCGGACAGACCGTAGCCCTGTCCGACATAGATCTTCGCGCGTTCCTCGAACTTATTCACCAGCCCCTCCGGCAGCGGTGCGCCTCCGGACATGAGCGACTTGAACGATGCGAACTTCTCCGCTGCGAAGTTCGGATGCGCCAGCATCGCCGTGTAGATCGTGGCGGGACCGGCCATATACGACGGCTTCTCTCGAGCACACAGGTCGATGAGCGAACCGGGATCGAACCGGTAGTTGAGGCTGAACCGAGCAGCGCCGGCCACGGCCGCGAGGAACTGGCAGATGAAGCCGGTGATGTGGAACAGCGGGGCGAGGGAGACGAATCCGTCGCCGACTTCATGGTCGGTATTGCGCAGGCAGTACCGGGAGTTGCTCGAAATGTTCGCATGCGTTGCCGCAGCGCCCTTCGACCTTCCGGACGTTCCCGACGTGTAGGCGATGAGCCCGAGGTCGGACGGTTCGGGGGAGTGCGGGGTGAAGTCGGTGTCGAGGTTGTCGGACACGACCGCGGAGAACTCGAACCGGCCGTCTTCGGCGGGAAGATCTGCGAAACGCGGCATCTGAGCGAACATCCCAAAGATCGCTTCCGGCCCTTCGGTCTGGAAATTCCGGTCGTCGTTGAGCACGACGAGGGGGAGATCCGCTGCGTAGTCCTTGACCCTGTCAAGGTAAGCCGCCTGAGAGACGACGAGCCCTTTGATCTCGGAATCGGCGAAGATGTGTGTCAGTTCCCCGCGATACATCGGGTTGAGAGGAACCACCGTGCCGCCAGCCTTCCAGATCCCGTAGGTCGAGACCACGAAGGCGGGAGAATTCTGATCGTAGATGCCCACGCGATCACCGGGCCCGATGCCGTGTGCGGTGAGGAAAGCGGCGAAGGCGGTCGACCACTGGTCGAATTCGGCCCAGGTGAGGCTGAATCCGTAGTAGTTGATGCCCTCGGCATCCCCGTGGGCCGCCACGGTCGCTGCCAGGTCGGCCAGCGGGGTGGAGTCCGGGAGCACATACGGTTCCTGAGCGACATCTCCCAAGGTGGTCAGCCAGGGGCGGGAGTCGAACCAACTGTTCGTCATTGAACATCCTTTCTCGGCGTAACCGGGCCCGCACATCATCAGGCGGGCCCGGTGGTGTTTCACTGTATCGCGGCCGACGTGGAATCAGCCGCGGTACTTCTTGAATTCATTGCGGGCGATCGACCGCTTGTGCACCTCGTCGGGGCCATCGGCCAGACGCAGTGTGCGCATGTGCGCCCACAGCCTCGCCAGCGGGAAGTCGTCGGTGACGCCGCCTCCGCCGTGGACCTGGATGGCCCGGTCGATGACCTTGAGCGCCATGCTGGGGGCGACGACCTTGATCTCGGCGATCTCGTTCTTCGCGACCTTGTTGCCGTACTTGTCCATCATGTCCGCGGCATGCAGGGTGAGCAGTCGGGCCTGATCGATCTCGATCCGGGACTCGGCGACCCAGTCCTGGATGTTCGCCCGGCTCGAGAGCTTCTCACCGAAGGTCACTCGCTCCTCGGCACGCTTGACCATGAGCTCGAGTGCGCGTTCGGCGGCCCCGATGGCGCGCATGCAGTGGTGGATGCGTCCGGGACCCAGACGGGCCTGGCTGATGGCGAAGCCTTCGCCCTCACCCTTGAGGATGTCCTTGAACGGCACGAGCACATCCTCGAACACGATCTCGGCATGCCCTTCCCGGTCCGCATAGCCGAAGACGGGAAGGTTGCGGACCACATTCACCCCGGGGGCGTCGATGGGCACGACGAGCATGGACTGCTGGCGGTGCACCTCGGCGGTGGGATCGGTCTTGCCCATGACGATGAGCACACGGCAGTTCGGGTGCATGCCGTTGGAGGCGAACCACTTGCGGCCGTTGAGCACGAAGCCCTCGTCGGTGCGGTCCTTGCGCATCTCGACGTTCGTGGCATCGGAACTGGCCACGGCCGGTTCGGTCATCGCGAAGGCCGAGGCCATCGTGCCCTCGAGCAGAGGGCGCAGGTACTTCTCCTTGTGCTCATCGGTGCCGAAGAGGGTGAAGACCTCCATATTTCCGGTATCCGGGGCGTTGCAGTTGATGGCCTCCGGCGCGATCTCGATGCTGCGACCGGTGATCTCGGCCAGGGGCGCGTATTCGAGGTTCGTTAGCCCCGGGCCCCATTCGGGGTGCGGGTGGAACAGGTTCCACAGTCCCTGCCTCTTCGCTTCGGCTTTGAGGTCCTCGAGGATCTGCGGCTGCGTGTGCGGACTGGCCGCGGCGGCCATCTGATCGTGGTAGATCGGTTCGGCTGCGTAGACGAATTCGTCCATGAACGCCGTGAGGCGTTCCTGATATTCGCGTCCCCGTTCGGTCGTTTCCAACACGTGGGCTCCTTCTGCTTCGTTGTGGTTCGTCGGGTTCGGTGAGGATCAGAGGTCGTTGAGACGTGCTTGGTATCGCGACATGCCGCGCAGCCACCGGTCGTAATCGCTGCTTTTCATCCGGTACATCTCGAGCACTTCGGGGTGGGGGAGGATGAGGAACTGCTCGTCTTCGACCGCGTCGACGACGATGGTCGCCACCTCGTCGGCTTCGAGCACAGTCCCCGCTGAGGTCACTGCCTTCTGTGCTGCACCCCCGTCGGTTCCTGCGGCATCGAGGAGGTTCGTGTTCACGCCCATCGGGCAGATCACCGAGGCGCGGATTCCGTCCTCGCGGTACGTCATGGCCAACCATTCGGCGAACCCGACCGAGGCGTGCTTGGTCACCGAATAGGCGGCCGACCCGATCTGCGTGAGCAGACCGGCCGCGGAGGCAGTCGCAACGAAATACCCCGAACCGGCTTCCTGCCAGCGGGGAACCAGGGCCTGGGCGGCACGGACGTGAGCACGTAAGTTCACATCGATGATCGTGTCCCAGTCCTCATCGGAGTCCCCGAGCATCCCCGGACCGATGATCCCGGCATTGGCGAAGTATGCGTCGACCCCGCCGAGGCGGTCATCGGCGAAGGCGATGAGCTCGCTGATCCCGGCCACCGAAGACACGTCCCCGGTCCACGCGTGAGCGCTGCTGCCGAGCGCGGCCGCGGTGTCAGCGACGCTGGGGGAGAGATCGGCGAGGACGACCGCGGCACCGCGGTCGATGAGTTCGGCGGCCAGGGCGGCACCGATCCCACCAGCGGCACCGGTGACGATGACTGACTGACCGGACACGTGCGAGGTCATGATCTCTCCAGGAGTTCGAGGGCTTGGCGGGCAAGGTCTTCGACGCCTTCGCCGGCGACTTCGGGATCGAGGTCGAGGTCGCCCATCTTCCCCGTCGCCAGGCGGGTGTAGACGCCTTCGCGAATGCAGGCGAGCTTCCACATCGCGAACGCGGAGTAGTAGCCGACGTCGTGGACTTCGTGGCCGCTGACCTCCTGATAGCGGTCGATGAGTTCGGCCGTGGTGGGAAACCCGTCTGAGGCCCGCGGAACCCAGATGCTCGTGTACTCCTCGGGGACGGTGAGCATTGCGACGAAATAGCCGAGGTCGGTGAGCACTTCACCGATGGCGGTGAGTTCCCAGTCGACGACGGCATTGACCGCGCCGGTCGGGGAGAAGATCATGTTGTTGGGTTTGAAGTCTCCGTGCGCGATTCCCACCGGGGACCCGGCCGGATCGGGCATGGCCTCGAGCAGCGCATCGTGGACCTCGTGGATGGCTGGGGTCTCGCGCATGGCGATCGCCTCGACCTGTCCCAGCCAGCGTCGCAGCTGTCGTTCGATGAGTCCGCCGGGTCGTCGCAGATCGGACAGGCCGACCGCGTCGATGTCGACAGCGTGGATGGCCGCCAGTGCGTCGACCATTGCGAAGGCACAGTCGCGTCGGTTCGTCTCCGGCAGCTCCGCCCAGTCAGCGGGAGTGTTGAGCGGGGAACCGGGGCAGTGGTCCATGAAGACGAACGGCACGTCGAGGACCTCGGGATCGTCGACGATGTCGAGGACATTCGGCACCGGGACGGCACTGTCGGACAGGGCCGCCATGATCCGGCCCTCGCGGGCGACGTTGTGTGCGCTGCCGCCCTCGTGGCCCAAGGGCGGGCGGCGCAGCACCCAGCGGGGTCGACCGTCGACGGTGATGGTGAACGTGAGGTTCGAACGCCCGACGGACATCACTTCGACGTCGTAGTCGCTGATGCCGAACCTGCGTTCGATCCATCTGCCGATGCGCTGGGCATCGAATCCTGCCGGTTCCTGCGTCATCCTTGACCTTCCCGAGTGAACAATCGTTCAGTTGAGTTCACAGTATTCAAACCACGCGAGGGAGTCAAGCGGTGAAAGTGATCACGGTCACTGCCTCCGATGTGATAGAGGTGAAGTGATCACCGACACCGAGGCCGGGGTGGCCCCGTGTGTGACCAAGCAACAGTGAGGACACTATGAAAGCCATTCGCGTCACCGCTCTGACCGGTCCCGACGATGTCGAATTCGCCGAGGTGGAGCGTCCGGTCCCGGGACCGGGACAGGTGCTCATCGAGGTTGCGTATGCCGGGGTGACCTTCCCTGAGCTGCTGCAGACTCGCGGCATGTACCAGGTCAAGCACGACCTGCCCTTCACGCTCGGATCCGAGGCCTCCGGAGTCGTCGTCGAGGTGGGGCCGGACTCCCGCTATTCCGTAGGCGACCGGGTTGCGGCGATCACGGGGTCGGGCACGTTCGCCGAATACCTCGTCGCCGGTGACGAAGCCACGGTGAAGGTCCCCGACGCTGTCACGCTCGCCGATGCGGCCGGCATGCCGATGAACGTGCTCACCGCCGACTTCGCGCTGCGGGTGCGAGCGAATGCGCAGCCAGGTCAGAGCCTGCTCGTCCATGGCGCCGCCGGCGGTCTCGGCTCGGCGGCAGTGCAGCTGGGTCTGGCCATGGGGCTCGACGTCATCGCGGTCGTCTCGACCGAGGCGAAGGCCGAGGCGGTGCGTGAACTCGGTGTGAGCCATGTGGTCTTTGCCGAGGGCTTCAAGGATGCGACGAAGGAGATCCGCCCGAAGGGCGTCGATTTCGTCTTCGACCCGGTCGGGGGAGATCGTTTCACTGACTCCACGCGCGTACTCGCCCCGTTCGGACGCCTGCTCGTCCTCGGCTTCACGGCTGGGGAGATCCCCTCGATCAAGGTCAACCGACTGCTGCTCAAGAACATCTCCGTCGACGGCGTCGCCTGGGGTGCGGCGACCTGGGGCAGCCCGACCTATATCCACGAGCAGTGGGAGGCTGTGGGGGAGCACCTGGCGGCCGGACGCCTCAACCCGCTCAGGCATGCGACCTACCCGCTGACGGGCGCCGCCTCTGCGCTCAGGGAACTCGACGAACGCTCTGTCCGCGGCAAGGTCATCCTCGAAGTCGCCGGGGATTGAGCCGTGGACGTCTGACCGGGGCTTCTTCGGCGACGAACTGGTCCCGATAGGCAGCGGACCGAGACCACTCCGGCCCCTTGGACTCAGATGACCGACGGCGCTGCAGGCGAAGATTTCCGCTGCAGCGCCGTCGGTCGGGTCGGGCGTAGGCGATTCGTCAGGTCGACGCGTCGATCACTTCGCTCCGGAGAGCACAGGCTCATCGAAGACGATGTCGGCGCCCTCTTCGGGCAGACCGCATCCGCGCAGTGAAGCGCCCTTGGTCTCCTTCATGAACAGCGCCGCGATGAAGCCGATGAGGCAGGCGCCCATGACGAAGTAGGCCGGTATGAGTGTGTTGCCCGTGGCGCCGATGAGCGCCTCGGCCGCCGATGGCGCGGTGCCGCCGAACAGTGCGGTCGAGACGTTGTAGGAGATCGCGAAGCCCGCGAAGCGCACGGGACCGGGGAACATCGCCGGGAACGTCGCCGAGATCGTCGAGATCTGCGGAATGTAGAGGAGTCCGAGGACCGCCAGGCCGACGAGGGCCCAGACGAAGCCGTTGGCCATGAGCATGAACATCGGGATCGCTGCGACGAAGAGTCCGATGAGGGAGAAGTACCAGACGGGCTTGCGCCCGACCTTATCGGAGAGCATTCCGCCGAAGGGAATGAGAATCATCATGAACGCCTGAGCCAAGAACATCACGGTCAGCGAGGCATTCGATCCCATGCCGACGGGCCCCTGGAGATAGGCAGGCATATAGGACAGCAGCGTGTAGTTCACGACGTTGACCGCGACGACCATTCCGCCGAGGATGAGCAGCTGCTTCCAGTGGTCGGTGAACAGAATGCGGAAGACTTCCTTGACCGACTTGCCCTGTTCGGCGTTGTCGAGTTCCTCGTAGACGGGGGACTCATCGAGCTGCGAACGCATGTAGAGCCCGACGACGCCGAGGACACCGGCGAAGACGAACGGGATCCTCCAACCCCAAGCCATCATGGATTCTTCGCTGAGGCCCAGCTGCAGGAGCAGGACGAAGAGCGAACCGGCGGCCATTCCGGCCAGAGTGCCGAATTCGAGGAAGCTGCCGAAGAAGCCGCGGCGCTTGTCAGGTGCGTATTCGGCCATGAAAGTCGCGGCTCCGCCGTACTCGCCTCCCGAGGAGAAGCCCTGGATGACGCGCAGCAGCACGAGGATGATCGGTGCAGCGACGCCGATCGTCGCGAAGCTGGGCAGCAGTGCGATGCAGAAGGTCGATCCGGCCATGAGCAGGATCGTCAGGGCCAGGACGCGCTTGCGACCGAGTCGGTCGCCCATCGGTCCCCAGACGATGCCGCCGAGGGGGCGGAAGATGAAGGAGACGGCGAAGGTCAGCAGCGCCAGAAGTTGGCCGTGGCTGCCGGGAAAGAAGTGCTCGGTGATGTAGACGATGGATACGGCGTAGAGGCCGTAGTCGAACCATTCGGTGGCGTTGCCCAGCGCTGAGGCGCCGACGGCTTTGCGCACCGTCTTGAGGTCTGCCTCGGCAGGGGCCTGGGCGTCAGGATGTGTGTTGGGGTTACTCACAAGATCCTCCGATCGTGCAGGGCCATCATCGAGGTGGCCCTCAAGAGAGAAGCGATTACGAACGCTACGAGCATCGACGGGGCCTTTCAACGTGCCGGGTCTGTCAAGCCGGCGGCGTGTCTACGTCGACCTCCGAGGAATGTGAGCGTCTGACCTGGGGAAATACTCTGCCGACGGGGAATCGGCGCCCCCACGGGGTTTCCCAGGAAACTCTTCAGTTATCGTTATCTGAATTCTCTTGACACAAAGTCTCTTTCATGGCTGACTTCGTGCTGAGCGAAGTACGGAGTAGTGTTCGCGCTTTGGTGCTTCGCATCGACATCGGATCTCCCCGGCGCTCGGACGGAACCTTCGCCCGCGCAGCGATTTCGAACCGGTCGACGCCCCCTGGCGCTCGCCCGAAAGACGCGGGAAGATGGGGCCATGACGGAAACGAACGCGGATACATCAGTCATCTCTGACAGGGCCACGATGCGGGCCATCAGCCAGGACGAGCTCGGAGGCCCCGAAGTCCTCCATGAGGTCGAGCTGCCCGTCCCGAAGCCGGGCCCATCCCAGATCCTCGTCCGCGTCCACGCCGCTGGTATGAACCCCACGGACTGGAAGCACCGAGGCCACCGTGCCTTCCTCCCAGCACCGCCGTTCGTCCTCGGCTGGGACGTCTCCGGTGTCGTCGAGGCCGTGGGCATCGGAGTCACCCTGTTCAAGCCCGGCGACGAAGTCTTCGGCATGCTGCCGTATCCCTTCGGTGTGGGGGCCCATGCCGAATTCGTCCTCGCCCCGACCCGTGCCTTCGTCCCGAAGCCGGAGGGCATCGACCATGTGCAGGCCGGGGCGATCCCCCTTGCGGCTCTGACTGCGTGGCAGGCTCTCGTCGACACCGCCGAGATGGCAGAAGGCGACCGAGTCCTCATCCATGCCGCTGCGGGAGGAGTCGGCCATCTGGCTGTGCAGATCGCGAAGGCCCGGGGCGCCTATGTGATCGGAACTGCGAGCGCACCGAAGCACGGCTTCGTCCGTGATCTGGGCGCGGATGAGGTGATCGACTATCACGAGGTCGACTTCGCCGAGGCAGCGCAGGACATCGATATCGTCCTCGACACGATCGGTGGGGAGTACCAGCCGCGTTCGCTGCAGACGATGAGAAGAGGCGGAATCCTCGTCTCGACCATTCCGATCCCGTTGGAGGGCATGTCCGAGCAGGCCGCAGCGCAGGAAATGCGCATCGAGAACATCCTCGTCGAAGCCGACCATGCAGGAATGACGGCGATCGCCGATCTCGTTGAAACCGGTCAGCTGCGTGCCTCGATCGCCGGCACGTTCCCCTTGGAAGAAGCGGCCAGGGCGCACGAGGAGCTGCAGACCAATCGCACGGCAGGCAAGCTCGTCCTGACAGTCGTCTGAAAACGCCGGAGTGAGGGACACATCACGGCGCCTTCGTTGCCCGAATGCGAAACGCAGGCCCTAGACTGGGCCGCTGCGAATCCCGGCAGAACGATCGATGGCAACGTGCGGCCCCACCTCGAACAGCGGTTCGGTGGAGCCCGAAAGGCAGCAGAGACATGGACAGGACCGAAGCAGAGCCGCGATCAGTCGAGCAGGAGACGCCGCCGGCCGCGGTCGAGGACGGTGCGGCTCCCGAGGTGAGGACGCGCGGACGCATCGACCTTCCCGTGGCTGGCGCCAGCGTCGGCATCATCGGGCTCTTCGTCGTCTTCGCACTCATCCTCCCCGAGCAGATGTCATCGTGGGTCGGCACCGCATTCGCTGCGTGCGCGGACATCTTCGGCATGTACTGGCAGTTCCTTCTGCTGGCGACATTCCTCATCGCTCTCGTCCTCATCTTCACCCCCTGGGCCAAGGCGAGGCTGGGCAGTCAGGAACGGCCGGATTTCAATCGCTTCAGCTGGATCGCCATGATCATGACGACCCTGCTCGCTGCCGGAGGAGTCTTCTGGGCGGCGGCCGAACCGATGTACCATTACGCGACGACCCCGCCGTACTTCACCGACAGCGGCAGCAGCGGTTTCGACGCCGTGGCCGCCGCACTGGCCACGAGCTTCATCGACTGGGGGTTCCTCGCCTGGGCGATCCTCGGCTCACTGGGAACGATCGTGATGATGCGTGCCGCAGAGAAGGGCATGCCGCTGCGCCCGCGCAGCCTGCTCTACCCCGTCCTCGGCAAGCGTGCCGCCACCGGACCCATCGCCGCCGTCGTCGACGTCGTCTGCATCATCTCCGTGGCTGCCGGAACGATCGGTCCCGTGGGCTTCCTCGGCCTGCAGGTCTCCTACGGACTGAACTCCCTGTTCGGCATTCCCGATATCTACCCGGTGCAGCTGGTCGTCATCGCTGTGCTCACGGCCGTTGCCGGGGTCAGCGTCTTTTCCGGTGTCAGCCGAGGAATCAGATTCCTGTCAAGCGCCAACGTCTGGATGGCTCTGGGTCTCATGGCCGCAGTCCTTGTGCTCGGCTCGGCCTGGTTCGTCATCAAGAGCTTCTTCGGCGGTTTCGCTCTGTACATGACCGACTTCTTCAGCATGACGCTCTATCGCGGTGACACCGAGTGGCTTTCGGGCTGGACGGTGTTCTTCTTCGGCTGGTTCCTCGGCTATGCGCCGCTGATGTCGATCTTCGTCGCCCGCATCTCCAAGGGGCGCACCGTGAGGGACCTGCTCATCAGCACCACTGTTCTGCCTCCGATCGCGACGACCTTCTGGTTCACAGTCCTCGGAGGAACCGGCATCTTCCTCGAGCAGCAGTCCGCCGGGTCGATCTCCGGACCGTTGACGGACGGAGGACTGCCCGCCGCAGTGATGGCCATCAGCGACAACCTGCCGCTGTCGTTGCTCATCAGCCTCGGATTCCTCCTTCTGACGATGACGTTCGTGGCGACGACCACGGACTCCATGTCGTTTGCCATGTCGCAGTCGTGCATGCGGACTGGTGAGCCGTCTCCGAAGCTGCGGGCGACCTGGGCGCTGCTCATCGGCATCACCGCCGCAGTGCTCATCAGCCTCGGCGACGGCGGGGTCGACGCCCTGCAGTCGGCGATCGTCATCACGGCCGTCCCGGTGGCCTTCGTCATGCTGCCGTCGCTGCTCGCCGCGCCGATCTATGTCAGGCAGATGGCCAAAGAGCAGGACCACGCCAAGGAGCAGAACCGAGCCGAGTAGGGTATTCCCCATGCCCACTCTTCCTCACCGGACCGATGCCGTTTCGCCAGTGCCCGGCAACGACCGGACCTGGATCGCGATCGTGGCATGCGGCGTCGTCGCGGCGATGCATGTGTGGAAGCTGCCCGGCGCGTTGACTTTCATCCGCCAGGATCTCGGGATGAGCCTGGTCCAATCCGGGACCTTGCTGGGGATCGTCCAGGTCGGAGCGATGGTCTTGGGACTGAGCGGCTCCATCCTCTCCGAACGCATCGGTCTGCGCACGACGATGCTCGTGGGGCTGTCCATGCTCTCGCTCGGCTCACTCGTCGGTGCCCTCTCGCAGCAGACCTGGCAGCTGATGACCACTCGCGGCTTCGAAGGCATCGGATTCCTGCTCGTCACCCTCGTCGCACCACCACTGATCCGTCAGAACACGAGTCAGGACCGGGCCTCGGTGGCGATGGGATGGTGGTCGGCGTTCCAGGGCATCGCCGTGTTCCTCGCCGTGCTCGTCTCCACAGTTCTCCTCGATGGCATGGGCTGGGTGAACTGGCAGTTCTGGTGGATGGTCATGGGGGTGCTCACCGCGGCGATGATCCCCATCAGTCTGCGGACGGTGCCCGGCGATTCGACGCATTCGGTTGATCTCGGGCCGGCGCTGTCGAAGATCGGACACACCCTGAAGACGCTGATGCCGTGGATCATGTCCCTGATCTTCGCCTGCTACACGCTGCAGTGGGGTGCGATCATCGGATTCCTGCCGGACATCGTCGGTGGGCACAGCGGCCTCGTCGTCGGCCTGGCCACGGCCGTCGTCGGCGGAGTGAATGGTGTGGGCAATGTGATCGCCGGACAGATGCTCAATCGCGGCGTGAGACCTCGCGCGATGGTGATGACGGGTATGACCAGCATGGTCATCACCACTGTGGTCATCTTCGCTCCGGACTGGTCAGCTGTGTCCGGGGGAGTCTGGATCCAGCTGGCGGCGGCCGTGGTGTTCTCCGGAGTCGCCGCGCTGATCCCGGCGACCGTCACCCGGATCGCCGTGGATGCGGCGCCGGCAGACGGATCCGCCTCTGCGGTGATGGGGCTGATGATCCAGGTCTACAACGCGGCGAACTTCATCGGACCGGTCGTGCTCACCTCGATCGCCGCGGCGGCCGGGGGCTGGCACCTGTCCTGGGTCGTCACGATCGGTGCTTCGCTCATCGGCGCCGGTCTTGGTGCTTTCTTCCTCAATTCGCGGCGACTGACCATGTCCTTCACAGGTTGACGCGGCTGCGCGGCTGCCTCTCGACTGCCGCCGAGGAGCTCAGCCGCACCATTCCTTTTGGGTGGCACCGCGTTCGAGCTCGGCTGACAGCCGTCATGGCACAGTGCGCGGTCCGTCCTCATCGATCCAGACCCAGCCTTCGGGCATGGGTGCCCAGGCCGGCACATCGCGGTCGGCCTTGGAGCTGTCGGCAAGCACGATGACGCTGCGGGCGTGTTCGGCGATGAGCTCTTTGGTATGAGCTTCGTCGAGCGTGGGTTCGCCGAGCCCCTTGGCAGGATCGACGGCATCAGCGCCGAGGAAGGCGATATCGACGTGGATCCTGCCGAGGGCATGATCGCTCAGCGCCCCCGTCGTTCCATGCGACTTGGTCGAGACCTCGCCGCCGACCATGATCACCTTCGGGCCCATCGGCACGGCCAGCGCCAGAGCGATCTCCAAACCGCGGGTGACCACGGTGAGATCGCCCCGACTGCGGATGCGCTCGGCCAGACGCACCGTGGTCGACCCGGCGTCGAGGAAGATGGTGCGCACACTCGGATCGCTCAACCGGGCCAGAGCCCATGTGGCGATCGCGTCTTTGGCCTCGGCCTGGAGCTCCATGCGCTGGCCCAGCGGTGGCTCGACGTAACCGGCGGCGGTGGCACCGCCGATGGTGCGGATGACATCCCCGGCGTCGTCCATGTCGCGCAGGTCCCTGCGGATCGTCGACTCAGAGGTGTCGAGCTCTCGCGCCAGACGGGAGATCGTCCACGAGCCGGTCTTGAGCAGAGCGAGGATCTCCTCGCGCCTCTTCTGCGTGCCTGTGCGAATCGCCATGATGCACTCCTCAGCTCGGCAGGTACTCCGCTCGGATGCCGTCGACGAAGGGCGCGTAGCCGATGGCAGCCCGGTAGGCCGAGCGCATGGTTCCCGCATCGGCGAGCCCCTGCCCGGCGATGTCGAAGGCAGTGCCGTGATCGACCGAGGTGCGCAGGATCGGCAGCCCCACGGTGACCGAGATCGTCCCGTCGAAGTCCCAGGTCTTCGACGCGATATGGCCCTGATCGTGGTATTGGGAGAGGATGCCGTCGTACCGTCCGGTCAGTCCTTGGTGGAAGACGGAATCGGCAGGAACCGGTCCGGCGACTTCGAAGGCTCCGGCGCTGTTGACCTTCTCGACGGCGGGGCGCAGGATCTCGATCTCTTCATCCCCGAAGGCCCCGTTCTCACCACCGTGCGGGTTGAGAGCGGCGACGGCCAGCCTCGGCGAAGGGACTCCGTAGAGCTGGAGGGCCCGGTGGGCGCGTTCGATCGAATCGACCTGGGTGTCGACGGTAAGCGCGTCGAGGGCCTTGCGCAGCGACATGTGACGGGTGGCGAAGAAGATCTGCAGCTTGTGGTCGGGAACCTTCGTGTTCTCGACGACGAACATCGTGTCCTGCTTCGTCACTCCCGTGAGCTCGCCGAGCATCTCCGTGTGCCCGAGGTGCTTCGACCCGGACTCCCACACGGCCTCCTTGTTGATGGGGCCGGTGACGATGCCGGCGATCTGCTGGGCCATCGCCGCTTCGGTCGCGAGCTCGATGGCGGTGACCGCGGCCCGACCGGCACGGGCATCGACGACGCCCCAATCGGGCAGGTCATCGCCGAGGACTCCGATGTCGAAGACGTCGATGACTCCTTCTCCGGCGGATGGAGTGGACCAGTCGGAGATGGCGCGCAGCTCCACATCGAGGCCGAGCACCTCGACGGCGCGCTTCATCACCGACAGATCGGCGACGGCGATTCCATGCTGATCGTCGCGGCCGGCGAATTCGGCGAGGACCTGGGCGGTGATCTCCGGTCCGATTCCGACCGGGTCGCCTACCGTGACGGCGAGTGCTGGTGGGGTCATGTCGTACTCCTCAGTGTTGTTGTGGACGGATCGGGATATCAATGGTCAGGGACGCGTGGTTCGGGATACGGTGCTCAGGTGGTCAAGACACATCGCGGCAGTCGAGGAGTCGCCGATGAGCCCGCCCTTCGTCACGATCGGCAGCCCCGCGGCTGAGCCACCGGCGATGCGCCCGCCGACGGCCAGGGGGATGATCTCCGCATCGATCTCCATCCCGACAGCGCCGAGTTCGCTCAGCACCGCAGCGGTGACGTCTCCGCCCGTGGTGTACAGGCCGGCAACGGCGTGCGAGTCGATGACCTCAGAGGCGATGCGGGCCAGCCGCAGCGGAATGAGCTCAGACTGCTCGTCGCTGAGTTCGCGCAGGTCCGTGGCATCGACGACGGTGGCGACGATGATCGCACGCGCCGAGGTGACGGAGCCGACGGCGGCACAGGTGGCCTCGACGTCGGGCAGACCCTCGGAGTCGAGGACTGCTCGCATGACGGTGACGGAAGGGTCTTCGGAGAGTTCGGCCAGCTGGTTGCGGGTGACTTCGGTGGCCGACCCCGAGACGCCGAAGAGGATGCTGCCGGTGCGGTCGGGCAGGAGCGCTTGCGCCAGGGCCAGGGTGCCCGGACCCGGGTCGATGGCGACCCACCGGAGCCCTTCGCCGGCATTCAGCCCGGCCGCCGCCCGTGCGCTGCCTGCCGTCGCTTCGGCCGGACTGTTCGCGATCTCGCGCGTGAGTTCGGCGACGACGTCCCCGATGAGATCGACGTGCTCGGTGGTGAGAGCATCGACGATGATCACCTCGGTTCCGGCAGCGATTGCGCCAAGGAGCGCGGAGCGGATCGCTATCCGGCCGGAGAGCACGGTCGACAGGTCGATTGTGCGGCATTCGAGGTCGGTTCCGGTCGCGAGGACGTCGGCGACAAGCGAGGTCGTCACGGGGGAGCGGACGTCGTGGCGCAGCTCCGTGTCTTCGAGCAGCCGACCATGCATGAGCTGCCGGCCGCCGACGGTGACGCGTCCCGAGGAGGGGAAGGCCGGAATGCACATGCCGACGACACGATCGGCAGCCCGACCACCGGTGCTCGTCGCCTCGGGTTCGAGCGACCGACGTGCGGTCTGCAGGTCCGATTGTGTGCGCAGGGCCGCCTCGGCGGTGGTGCCGACATTGCCGCGCAGAGTCGTGTCGATTCGACACGAGAGAATGTCGACCTCACCGGCGGCGCGGATGATCTCCTCGGTGATCGCCTGCGCTTCGGCCGGCGGCAGATGCCGGCTGTTGGCGTTGACGACGATGGCATCGTACTCATCCAGAGCCGCAGTGATGGAGACGGCCCGGCCGGTGCCCGTGATGGTCATCGTGCGCAGACCCGCCTCGGCGAAGAGCGCACCGCAGGCGTTTCCTCCGGTGAGGTCGTCGGCGATGATGAGGATCCGGGAGCCCGACTGGGCGTGGCCGGGGCCGCTGTTCCCGTTCTGCTGATTCATACGACCAGATCGAGCACGAAGAGGAGCGGAATGGAACCTGCCCAGACGGCGGTGGTGATGCCCGACCAGCCCTTGATGGCGTTGATTCCGTCGAGACCTGAAAAGCGGGTCACGACCCAGAAGTATGAGTCGTTGAAGTAGGAGAAGACCATCGAACCGGCGGTGCACGCCATCACCGCCACCAGGGGACTGAGTCCCAGAGGGGCGACGAGAGGGGCGGACACAGAGGCGGCGGTGATCATGGCGACCGTGCCCGAGCCCTGCGCCACTCGGACGAGCGAGGCGATGAGGAACGGCACGAGGAGCGCCGGCAGGCTGATCGACGCGATCGCCTCGGCCAGGGCGTCGCCGACACCGGATTCGGTGAGCACCATGCCGAAGCTGCCGCCGGCACCGGTGATGAGCAGGATGAGGCCGGCTGAGGCGGCGCCTTCGGCGAGCCAGTTCTGCACATCGTTCTTCGGTGTCACCCGGGGCAGCAGCGTGTACACGGCGAGGACGAGCCCGATGATGAGGGCGACGACGGGGTTGCCGAGGAAGGCCAGGGGTGCGACCCACGCTGAGGGTTCGTAGGCGTCTCCGGAGAGTTCTCCCTGGGCATTCTTGTCGATCGCTGTCGACACGGTGTTGGCGACGATGAGCAGCAGCGGCACGATGAGAGGGAGGAACCCGAGGAAGGCTCCGGGCTTCTTCTGCGAAGTCGCAGCGGTCTCATCGGTGGGGGTGGTCTCGGGATCGTCTCCGGTGACGGTGTCGACTCCGCTGCCACCGGTCGGGTGCGGCCCGGCCGATCCTGCTGCTGCGACGCGTCCGTAGACATCGTGCCTGACCTGGGAGTTGAGGAAGGGTTCGAGCTTCGGCCCGATCCAGCGGGCGTAGATGACGACGACGGGCAGGAGGACGACGGTGAAGATCAGTCCGGTGAGGATGACGGCACCGATATCGGCACCGAGGATGCCCGTCGCCGCAAGCGGCCCCGGCGTCGGCGGCACCATATGGTGCGTCAGCGTCATTCCGCAGCCCAGCGCCAGTGCGAGGGTGATGTACCCGCCCCTCTTGACTCGGGCGATCGACCGGGCCAGCGGGTTCATGATGACGTAGCCGGAGTCGCAGAAGACCGGAATCGACACGAGGGAGCCCACAGTGCCCATGGCCCAGGGTTCCCGTCCCTTGCCGAAGGCGCGGAGGAATGCTCGTGCGAGGGAGTCGGCGGCGCCGGAGACCTCGAGGATCTTGCCGATTCCCACACCGAGGCCGATGACGATGCCGATGCTGGCGAGGGTGTTGCCGAAGCCGGTGGTGATGGCGTCGACGAGTGAGAGCAGATCCTGGCCGGCGACGATGCCGGTGACGATCGATGCGACGAGTAGGGCGATGAAGGCATCGAGTCGGGTGGCCAGGACGATGACGACGATCGTCACGATGCCGGCGACGAGTGCCAGGATGAGTTGCAGGTCCATGTGTGTCCTCCGCGGTGAGGCCGGTCCCGTTCCAGGGCCGGGGTCGATCCGGGGTGACTCTCGCAGCGTTCCCGCTGTCCGAGAGTCTGAGCGTCGATATGGTGCCGACGTTCGCCTGCCGAACCAGATCATCGGATGCCAAGTTGAGCAGTATGAGCAAGTATTGCGCATACATGAACATTTATGCAATGTACTTCGGCGGCTTTTCGTTTCGAAGCGCGGCCGGTGGCAGGCGCTGCGTCCGACCGCGGAGTGCCGACGCTTGCAATGCAATCGATTGCAAAAATGTGACTGACGCTATAGCGTTCTCATCATGTCTAATAGAAGGACTCAAGGACGAGCCGCCGGAAAGAGGAGGCCGAGAACCGCTGCGGAGGGGAGCCGCCCGATGGACCAGAGCGCAGAGGACGAACCGTCGACAAGTGAGACATCGGCATATGAGCTGCCGGATTGGGCGGACCGACTCGCCGCATCCCGAAGGACACTCGATTCCCTGCGGGATCCGGATTCCCGAGCGCGCGGCCTCAATGCGATCGTCGACGTGGACGCGAGCCGGGTCGATGAGACGCTGATCGAATCGGCTGCCCGCCGAGGCTCGCCGCTGGCGGGACGCATCGTGGCCATCAAGGACATGATCGACGTCGCCGGAATCGCCACTCGGTGCGGCTCGGATCTGTGTGCAGGGGAGCCGAAATCCGGGGACGCCGAGGTCGTAGCCGAGCTGCGCCGATCCGGGGCGATCGTCGGAGTCAAGACGACCACGCACGAGTTCGCCTACGGTCCCACCGGAGATGTGACGAACAGCGGACCTGTTCTCAATCCGCACGATGACACTCGGATGGCGGGCGGATCCAGCGCAGGGTCGGCGGCGCTGCTGGGCGAAGGTTCTGTCGATCTGGCGTTGGGAACGGACACCGGAGGTTCCGGGCGCACGCCGGCCGCCTTCTGCGGAGTCTATGGTCTGCGACCGACCTCGAACTCGCTGAGTTCGGTAGGCGTCTTCCCGCTTTCGAAGAGCCTCGACACGGTCAGCCCGATGGCCGGAAGCGCGGAAGGGCTGAGTGATCTGTGGACGGCGCTCACCGGAGAGATGACCGAAGTTCCAGCGGCTTCGGCCCGGCTGACGATCGCCGAACTCGAAGGTGGTCAGTGGTCACATCTGCAGCCCGAGGTCGCCGAGGCGATCGTGACCGTCCGCTCCAGGCTTGCCGAGATGGGACACCGGATGACGAGGAGAGAACTGCCTGAGACTGCACGAACCATCGAGCTCTACGATCTCGTCCAAGGCGCCGAAGCCGCTGCTGTGCACAGCGAGAACATGGCCGACCATCCCGAGCTGTTCCAACCGGAAGTCCGCGGCCGGCTCGAAAGCGCACGTAAGATCCCCGGGTGGCAGTATGTCAATGCCCTTGAAGAACTGACCACCATGCGCGAGCACTCCGACGGGGTCTTCGGCGGTGCGGACATTCTTCTGTGCGCAACGACGCCGGTGGCGGCTCCGCCGGTCGGCGCTCGCGCCGATTTCGCCGCAGGACGATCGACGGTGCGTGAAGTGGCACTGCATCACACCATTCCCTTCAGCGTGCTCGGCCTGCCTGCCGTGAACATCCCTGTATGGGGCGCGGGGCGACCGCTGCCCGTGGGCGTGCAGCTGATTTCCAGATCCGGAAATGAAGGTCAGCTTCTCGCTCTTGCCGAGGCCGTCGGCGACCTGCGCTGCGCGGACTGAGCAGCCGCTGGGGCGAAAACCACCACCTCGGCGGTGGAGGAAGTCGCCTCAGCAGGAGCAATGCACGTGTGCAGCGAGGAGAACAGGCGCCGATGTTTGTACGATGGGAAGATGCAGAGTCCACGCGGTTCCGAGGGTAGGCGAGCCAGCCGCATCACCATGGCGGATATCGCCGCTGCCGCCGATGCCGACGTGTCGACGGTCTCGCGCACGCTGGGCCGGGAACGGGATTCTATCCGAACCCAGAAGGGCAGGCGCATCTGGGAGATCGCCGACGAGCTGGGCTATTCGCCCAATCTCACCGCTTCGTCGCTGCGGACGAACACGACCAGGCTCATCGCCGTCTTCGTCCCACGTCTGCGCGATGAAGTCCTCGCCCTCATGTACGAGGGGATCGAGGAAGAGCTGCAGGGGCAGGGGTACCAGTGCATTGTGCTCTCGACGGGGGATGATCCGGAGGTTCAGCTGGCCAAACTCGACGTCGCGATTCAGCGCGGGGTCGACGGGATCCTCTTCGGTGATGCGATGGTCGGGTCCCAAGTGCTGTCCAAGGTCGAGAAGGCCGGTATCCCGTATCTGCTCTTCAACCGTCCCCTTGAAGGGCACCGGTCAGTGACCTGCGATGACTTCCACGGGGGAGTCCTGGCCGCCGAACATCTCATGGAACTCACCGATGGTCCCCTCGTGGTGTACAGGGCGATGGACTACGCCGAGAACCTCGTCAATCGGTCCGAGGGATTCATCCGAACGGTCAGAGAACAGGGTCGGACCCCGATCGACGGGTTCCACCTCAACGGCGGGATCTACGCCGAGGACGGAATCCTGGCGGCTCGGGAGATGATCGCAGAATGCGACGCACCCTTCGGCGCCTTCGTCGTCAACGACACGGCAGGGATCGGCGCTCTGGGCGAATTCTCGCGCTCCGGTCTGACTCCGGGAAGCGATGTATTCGTCGTGGGCTTCAATGACATCTCGTTGGCCAAGGCCACTCCGATCGCGCTCTCGACGATCGTCAGCCCCACCCGCGAGCTGGGACATCTGGCAGCCTCCTCACTGCTGAGGATCATCGGCGGGGGCGATCCGGAGTCGGTGCAGCTGCCCGTGGAGCTGGTGGTGAGGGAGTCATCTGTTCCGCTCGCGAACCAGCCGTGAACGCACGGGCTGCCCGGTCGCAAGGAACGACCGGGCAGCAGGGCGTGCTCGGTTCGCACAGAGAACTCGGATCATGTGGCGCGGGCGATGTGCTCGGGAGGTCAGGTGCGTTCGACGCGGCCGTGCTTCCAACCGCTGATGTCGATGCCGAATCGGCTGCGGACATGGGCGAGCAGCTCGTCGATGTCGTCGAAGACGAGATGCGAGCCGTTCCGGCCGCGCAGCGCCCACCGGTCCTGCATGGTCACAAGTGTCTGACCGGGAGGCAAGGCAGAGCGCAGCTGCCCCAACAGCCGATACTTCACGCCCTTCTCATTGATGTGGGCCGTGGCCTCCGACACTGCCCGTGACGAATTGCAGGCACCGCACATCAGGGCATCACATCTCCGCTGTTGGGTCCCAGCGTCTGCCCGGTGTAGAGATCGCCCCCGGGAGAGGACGCCAGAAGGAGTGCTGTCGGAGCCACTTCCTCCGCAGTACCGAAGCGACCGATCGGCAGCTCGGCCTGTTTTTCGCGCTTCCACTCATCGCTGAGGCCGTCGACCAAAGGCGTGTGGATCGGGCCGGGAGCGATCGAGTTGACGAGGATGTTCTCAGGAGCCAGCTCGAGGGCCATCGCTTTGGTCATGCCGATGACGCCGGCCTTTGCCGCGACATAGTGGGTCAGTCCGGTTCCACCCTTGATCCCCAGCTGCGAAGCGACGTTGATGATCCTGCCGCCGCCTCGGCGCTGGAGGTGCGGCAGTGCGAAGCGGGCGGCGAGGAAGACTCCCTTGAGGTCGATGTCGATCGTCCTCTCGAACGTTTCGACGCTCATTTCGGCCAGCGGAGTCTCGTCGAGTGTCCCCGCCGCCGAGACCACGATGTCGAGCCCGCCGAGGCGCTGCGCCACGCGATCGACCGCGGATTGCATCGATTCGGCGTCCGTGACATCTGCGGTGACAGCGATGGCGGTTCCGCTGTTCGACAGCGACGCGGCAGAGGCTTCTGCCGCCTCGCTGTTGATGTCGAGGACGGCGACCGCGGCTCCCTGCTCGACGAAGATCTGGGCGATCGCGGCTCCGATTCCGCTGGCGCCTCCGGTGATGAGCGCGACCTTGGACTTCAGCTGTTCCTGTGTCATGTGTTCCTCTTCCAGAAGGTGTGTCTCAGGGCGGTGTCTCAGCTGGGCCAGCGAATGGTCAGCCCACCGTCGACGATGAGTTCCTGGCCCGTGACATACGCGCTGTCATCGCTGGTGAGGAACCGGATGGTGCGGGCGCATTCGTCTGTGGTGCCGACTCGGCCCCAGGGGATGATGGAGCCCGCGGCCTCGAGTCCTTCCTTGCCCAGAGAATTCGCCCCGTCCAGTGACTGGGGACTCTCGATGAGCCCAGGAATGACCGCATTCACGCGGATGCCCTGCGGTGCCAGCTCGACGGCAAGAGACCGGCACAGACCGAGGACGCCGGACTTGGCAGCCGCATAGTGTGCGTGCTCTTCCCAGCCGTAGACTCCGCCGGCGATCGAAGAGGTGGCGACCATCGCTCCGCCCTTGCTCATCTTCGCCGCTGCTGCCTGGAAGACGCGTAAGACGCCGTTGAGGTCGACATCGAGCATCTCGCCCCATGAGTCGTCAGTCATATCGTCGAGGGCGTTGCGGCGGAGGATTCCGGCGGCAGCCACCGCGATGTCGAGTCGCCCGAACTCGTCGATGGCGGCCTGTGCCATGGCTTCGCACTCTTCGGTGCTGCGCACATCGGCGGGCAGCGCGATGCACCTGGCGCCTTCGGCTTCGACGGCGGTGATCGTCTGCTGCACGTCGTGATCGTCTCCGGGGAAGTAGTTGACCACGCTGTGGGCTCCGGCACGGGCGTAGGCCACAGCAAGTGCCTGTCCGATTCCGCTCGCACCGCCGCTGATCACAGCGACCTTGCCGGCCAGTCCGTCATCGTTACTCATTGGTTCCTCTCCTTGTGTGGGTGAATGGTTCATCAGACGCACCGCTCACCGACCGGGGCCGCTTCAGCCCTTCTTCCGAGGTGAGCGCTGAGCGAAGTCGGCTGCGACGTCCTTCATATAGGCGAATTCGACGCCTTCGTGCGCGGCCATGTGATCGAACAGGCGCTCGAGCATGAGGAGGTTCTGCGGACGGCCCGAGACATCGGGATGGATGGTGATGGGGAAGACGGCGTAATCCATTTCGCGGTAGACCCAGTCGAACTGGTCGCGCCACAGATCCTCGATGTCGCGTGGTGAGACGAAGCCGTGCGAGGTGAAGGAAGATTTGATGAACATCATGGGCGGCAGGTCATCGAGGTACCAGGAGGCAGGGATCTCGATGAGATCCGTCTCCGTGCCGCGGACCAAGGGCTTCATCCACTCGTGTGCTGACTCGGCGTCGTAGTCGATCTTGGTCCACTGGTCGCCGACGCGAACGTAGTATGGGGTGTGGTCATCGTGCATAAGGGAGTGGTCGTAGAGGAATCCGCGCTCGGCGAGGAGCTCGTTGGTGACCGTGGAGAACTCCCACCATGGTGCGACGTAGCCGACGGGTTTCGTGCCGGACCGTTTGGTGATGAGGTCCGTGCAGTAATCGAGGATCTCCTCTTCCTGCTTGCGCGTCATGGCCAGGGGGTTTTCGTGCGAATACCCGTGGACGCCGATCTCGTGTCCGGCCTCGACGACCTTGTCGAACTGCTCAGGGAAGGTTTCGATGGAGTGACCGGGCCAGAACCAGGTCGCCGGCATGTTCCGGCGGCGGATGAGCTCGAGCAGTCGGGGGACGGCGACCTCGCCGGCGAACATGCCGCGGGAGATGTCGCCGGGGGAGTCCTCTCCGCCGTATGAGCCCAGCCAGCCTCCAACGGCGTCGACGTCGATTCCTACGGACACGAAGATCTTCTTTGACATGTGGACTCCATTTCTCCATTGATATGTGGTTTCGCAGCGGTCGATGGTCAGCGAACCGGGGTCGGGAGGATCGGTCTCAGTCGCCGTGCATTTTGCCGCAGCCTCGCATCTTCTGCATTCATTGTTGCAATCGATTGTAAAACCGATAGTGCGACTGTAGCGCAGACGAATGTGGCCCGCAACACTCCTTCGCGCGGTCGCGGTTGGCTGGGCGAGTGTGGCCGAGGGGAGTCGAGAGGGTGGCTGCGGATCCACGTCCCCGACGAAAGGAGGAGGTCCTCCCGTCGCTCTGCTCCGACACGCTGCGGTGTGGGGAGAGCGGCGGGAGGACCTGTTCGTGCTGGTGCCCGGGTGGTCAGGCTCGCGGATCGACGATGATCTTCACGTGCTGTTCGTTGTTGTCGATGAGTTCGTCGAATCCACCGGTGATGAGTTCGTCGAGGCCGATGCGAGCGGTGATGAATGCCGAGAGATCGATCTTGCCGCTGCCCGCCAACTCGATCGTCGACGGGTGATCGCCGGAGTAGCCGATCGTTCCGCGCAGGTCGATCTCTTTGAGGACGAGCTTCGGCATGTCCACTTCTGGTTTGTGGCCCCAGATCGAGACATTGACGATGACCCCGCCCGGTCGGACTGCGTCGAGGAGCATGTCGAGAACCACCGGGACCGAAGAGCACTCGAAGCCGACGTCGGCGCCCTTGCCGTCGGTGCGTTCCCGGACGGCCTCCGCGACGTCACCGTCGCGAGGATCGAAGACCTCGTCGGCGACGCCGGTGGTCAAGGCCATCTTCTTCCTGGCTTCGGAGAGCTCGGAGATGTAGACGGTCAGGCCTTCGGCCTTGAGCACCGCAGCCGTGAGCAGACCGATGGGCCCCGCGCCACCGACGATGGCGACCTGACCGGACTGCGCTTCAGAGCGGGCATAGGCATGGTGGGCGACGGAGAGCGGTTCGATGAGCGCCGCCTGGTCGAGGGGGATGTCTCCGATCGGATGCACCCAGCGACGCTGCACGACGATCTTCTCGGCAAGGCCGCCTCCGCGCCCGCCGAGGCCGATGAAGTTCATGTCCTTGGACAGCTGGTAGCTCTCACCGATGCTCGTGTCGACGTCGTCGGCGATGATGTAGGGCTCGACGACCACCGTCTGTCCGACCTTGAGGTCGGTGATGCCCTCGCCGAGGTCGGTGATCGTCCCGGAGAACTCATGCCCCATCGTCACCGGTGCAGATTCTCCGGAGATCGGGTGAGGGTGGCCTGCCGGTGGGACGAAGATCGGACCTTCGAGGTATTCGTGGAGGTCCGTTCCGCAGATTCCGCACCAGGCGACGTCGATGGCGACGGTGCCCGGCAGGAGATCCGGTTCCGGAATGTCTTCGATGCGGATGTCTTTGCGGTCGTAGAACCGTGCTGCTCTCATCATGTTTCCCTTCGAGTGGTGCCGCGGCAGCGGGTGTCTTCGAACGATAGGCCCGGAAGCCGCCGGAGAGCCAGGGTTGCACGAGATTGCGTGGTGGGGTGAATCACCGTTGAACAATACCCTATGGGGGTATATGTTGAGGGTATGGACAAGCATCGCACTCATCGGCATTCGGATCACGAGGAACACGGCGGTTTCGGCGGACATGAGGGTGCCGCAGATGGAGCCGGCCACGCGGATCATGCCGGCCACGCCGGCCACGATGATCATGTCGCGCAATTCCGACGACTGTTCTGGATGATGCTCGTCATCGCCGTTCCCGTCGTCGCATTCAGCCCGATGTTCGGCCATCTGGTCGGCTACGAAGTCCCCGATGCCGGGTTGGTCGGAGCGTTGTCGTGGCTCGCGCCGATCCTCGGCACGGTCATGTACGTCTGGGGCGGCAAGCCCTTCCTGACCGGAGGCGTCTCCGAGATCAAGGGACGCAGCCCGGGGATGATGCTGCTCATCGCCTTGGCGATCACGGTCGCCTTCGTCTCATCATGGGGATCGTCCCTCGGTCTCCTCGACCCGCAGCTCGACTTCTGGTGGGAGCTGGCGCTGCTCATCGTGATCATGCTTGCCGGGCACTGGATGGAGATGCGATCGCTTGCGCAGACCACCTCGGCGCTGGACAGTCTGGCGGCGCTGCTGCCGGATGAGGCGGAGAAGATCGAAGACGGCGAGGCGGTGGTGGTGTCGCCCGATGACCTTGTGGTCGGTGACGTCGTCCTCGTCCGTCCGGGGTCGTCCGTGCCGGCGGATGGTCGCATCCTCGAAGGGTCGGCGAGCATGGACGAATCCATGGTCACCGGAGAGTCGGCGACTGTGCGCCGTGGCGAAGGCGATGCCGTCGTCGCCGGGACCGTGGCCACGGACTCGGGGCTGCGGCTCGAGATCACGGCGATCGGAGAGGACACCGCGCTCGCCGGAATCCGCAAACTCGTCGCCGATGCCCAGAATTCCTCGTCCCGGGCCCAGCGCATCGCCGACAGGGCCTCGGCCTGGCTGTTCTGGTTCGCTCTCGGATCGGCCGTGGTCACGGCCGTCGTCTGGTCGCTCATCGGCATGCCGGACTCCGCGGTCGTCCGGACGATCACCGTCCTCGTCATCGCCTGCCCGCATGCCCTCGGCCTGGCGATCCCGCTGGTCGTGTCCATCGCCACCGAGCGGGCTGCTCGTGCCGGGGTGCTGGTCAAGGACCGGCTGGCGCTGGAGACGATGCGCACCGTCGACTCCGTCCTGTTCGACAAGACCGGAACCCTGACAAAGGGTGAACCGACGGTCACCGGCGTCGAGGTGGTGCCGGGCGCTCATTCGGCACGAACAGAAGCCGAAGTGCTCCGTCTGGCTGCCGCGGCAGAGGCCGACAGTGAGCACCCGCTGGCGCGGGCTCTCGTCCGGGCCGCGGACGAACAGGGCCTCGACGTTCCGTCCGCAGCCGAATTCTCCTCGTCTCCCGCAGTCGGTGTCAGGGCTGTCGTCGATGGTCGGACCGTCGAGGTCGGCGGGCCGAGGCTGCTGGCCGAACACGATGCTGCAGAGGCGCAGATCGCCGACCAGTGGCGGTCCGAAGGCGCCATCATCCTTCACGTGCTGGTCGACGGCGCGGTCATCGGCGCGCTGCGGCTGGCCGATGAGATTCGTCCGGAGTCACGCGACGCTGTTGTGGCCCTCCACGCCATCGGTGCTCAGGTCGTGATGATCACCGGTGACGCCGAGGCGGTCGCGAAGTCCGTGGCTGCCGATCTCGGCATCGATCGCGTCTACGCCGGCGTCCATCCCGCAGACAAGGCTGCCAAGGTTGTTGAGTTGCAGGACGAGGGTCGGCAGGTGGCGATGGTCGGCGACGGGGTCAATGATGCGCCTGCACTGGCGCAGGCCGACGTCGGCATCGCCATCGGCGCCGGCACCGATGTGGCGATCGGCTCGGCTGGAGTCATCCTCGCGTCCGACGACCCGCGCTCCGTGCTCTCGATCGTTGAACTCTCCCGGGCGACCTACCGCAAGATGAAGCAGAACCTGTGGTGGGCGGCCGGTTACAACCTGCTGTCGGTTCCGCTGGCAGCAGGCATCCTGGCGCCGATCGGCTTCGTCCTGCCGATGAGCGTCGGTGCCATCCTCATGTCGATTTCGACGATCGTCGTGGCGCTCAACGCTCAGCTTCTGCGCCGGCTCGACCTGCGTCCCGAATCCGCGGTCGAGCACGTGTCCTCGTGACGCTGATTCGCGCGTGAGGGGAGAGGCACCCGGAGGAATCGGGCTCAACCGAAAGCCAGCCGGCTTCCTCGCGGAGGCGTTCGGCTTTGGGGGTGCCGCACTCGGGCAGGGGCTGCACCGATAGGCTGGTGCCCATGAAGTCAGTTGCCCGTCTCATCTGCACAGCTTCGATTGCCTTGGTGCTGCCTCTGAGCGCTTGCGGCTCCAGCGACGAAGAGCCCGCGGCGGACTCGACTCCGACGCAGACCATGTCGGTTGTGACACAGGGCTTCGACTCGCTCGAAGACCTGTCCGACTATGTGGCGGAATCGCTGGATGGGGTCGAGGTGCATCTTGAATCGGAGACGAACCCGGACTTCGATGCGCAGAACGAAGCCGACCGCCTCCACGTCGATTTCACGTCGGACCAGCAGCGGGCAGCGGACATGGAAGCGACCGCACTCATCGTCCAAGCGGCCTCGCAGGCCGCCTTCGACTACGACATCCTCATGGTCACCGGTGACGTGTCGGCCGGGGAGTGGTCGTATCTCTACGACCGAGACACGGTCAAGAAGCTCACGAGCGATGGAAGCATCGTCGTCGCCGATGTCTGGGACGCTGCAGAACAGAGTTTCGACACCCTCCACCGCTGAGGCCGCCCCCTCAGGCCCGACTCCGGGGACAACAGGCCAACGACAGAGGCCGACGCAGAACCTCTGCGTCGGCCTCTGTCGGTTCCATTTCTCGAGGGGGGGCTCGACCTATTTCTCGACAGCGACCCCATCGGCATCGGCGAAGACCATCGCTCCGGGACGGATCGTCGCCCCGCCGATCACGACGGGCACGTCGATCTCTCCGACTCCGTCCTTCGCGCTTTTGCGCGGATTGCTGGCCAGCGCCTTGATGCCGAATTCCATCTCGGCCAGAGCTTCACGGTCGCGGACGGCTCCGTTGATGACCACTCCGGACCACCCGTTGCTGACCCCCGCCTCGGCGATCATGTCGCCCATCAGGGCGGTGGCGATCGAACCGTCGCCGTCGATGACGAGGACGGCGCCGTCACCGGGTTGGTTGAGAGTCTGCTTGACCAAGGCGTTGTCCTGGAAGCACCGGATGGTGCGGGCGGGGCCGGAGAATGAGATCTTGGCCCCGAAATCTCCGAAATTCAGCGCGACGGAGTACAGCTCATCGCCGCGCTCGTCCCAGAGGTCTGCTGTCGATACTGTCATGATTGCGCCTTCCGCTGATCGTGTGAGCGAGTGTATGCGTGGTGATCAGGCGAATGCCTGAGCCCGAGCATAGAGTCCGGGCACCCCACCGGAGTGGATGAAGACGACATTCTCCTCTGCGGAGAACCTGCCCTGCCGGACGAGGTCGATGAGACCGGCAGCCGCCTTGCCGGTATACACGGGGTCGAGGAGGATCCCCTCGGTGCGGGCGAAGAGTCGCACGGCCTCGACCATTCCTGCAGTCGGCAGGGCGTATCCGATACCGTAATAGTCGCCGAGTCCCACCGTGTGCTTCCGGGCGGCCGGGGACAGGCCGAGAAGCTCGGCGGTGGATCCGACGAGACCGTTGATCTTCGTCTCCTGGTCTTCGCGTGCGCGGCTGACATTGATCCCGACCACGGCGGTACTGCTGCCGGCCGCCTGGAGACCGACGATGAGGCCTGCCTGCATGCCGGCCGAACCGCTGGGTGTGATGATCGTCGTGGATTCGAGCCGCGCCGAGGCGAACTGATTGAGCATCTCCTGCGCGCAGTCGACATAGCCGAGGGCACCGATCGGGTTCGAACCGCCGACAGGGATGACATAAGGATTCTTGCCTTCTGACCGCAGGGACTCCGCCAGGGACTCGGCCTCACCGAGGAGGTCGGCGCCGTTGCCGAGTACCGTGACCGAATCGGCGCCGAGGAGATCGAAGAGCAGGAAGTTGCCCGTGAACTCCGGCGGATTCGACCCTGCCGGACCGAGGCCGGTCCCTTCGGGGCCGAGATCCTCTTCGACGATGAGGTGACAGTCGAGCCCTTCACGACGGGCCGCGGCGAGAGTCAGGCGGCAGTGATTGGACTGGACGCCGCCGACGGTGACCAAGGTGTCGGCTCCCTGCGCCAGTGCATCGGCGATGAGGAACTCGAGCTTGCGCGTCTTGTTTCCGCCTTGGGCCAGTCCCAGCTGATCATCCCTCTTGACCCAGATCTGCGGCCCGCCCAGGTGCGCGCTCAGCTGCGGCAGATGTTCGAGCGGAGTCGGTCCGGAACTGTAGCGGCGACGTGGAAAAGCCTCAAGAGTGACCATGGTCTCCGAGTGTACCCGCAGGTCCGGACTCAGTTCTCACCTCGTGAAGCGCGCTGTGAGCACGGCGCGATCCGCGTTCTTCGCAGCGGCATGCCTGTCCACTTCGAGAGTGAGCAGACGGCCGGTCGTCCGGTTGGCATAGACGGCGGTGGCCGTCGTCTCGTCGGCGTCGGCGGCCACGCGCTTCCACTGCTTCACATGAGCATCCCCCTGCGCAGTGAGAGCTCTGACGACTTTTGGCCGTGCTCGTTTCTCCAGGTCGCCGGTCGTGCCTGAGACCCACGCGCGGATGAGGCCGTCCGCATAGTCCGCGGCGGTGTTCGGGTGACCGACGCTGTGTGTGTCGGCTGCCGTTCGTCTCACTTCAGGCGCCTCCGACTCAGTCGATGTCGATGCGGTCGTCTGCGCGCCGGACGGCTCTCCGGCAACGGCCGGACCGGCCGAGAGCAGACCGCTGCCGAGGACGACGGCGGCCGCTGCGGCAGACACACGGTGAGCGGCGGTGATGAACATGGTGGCGAATCCTCCTGCAGATCGTGGTCATTGCTGGAGCTGAGTATCGTCCGCCCAAGTGAGAAGCACCGCCCGGAGCCTGAGCAAAGGCTTGGAAGCCGAAGTCCGATTGCGAATGTTTCATTGCGATCATGCGGCATCTCCGAGATATTCGACCAGGGCTCGGAGTCACCGACGATGAAGCCGCAGAAGTATGACGAAAACAAGTGACCTGACGGAATCAAATCGTGATCACGTCTGGTCGGCGGACGTCGTGTCGGCCGACGCTTCGGCGGAGGTGGCTCGTGCGTCCTCCTCCTGGTCCATCCAGTCCTTCCCATCGAGGATGCGAGCGACCATCATGGAGCTGGCCTGATCGCCGACAGAGTTCACGGTGGTCGCCGGCGGGTCGATGACTGTGCCGATGATCTGGATGATCGGCAGCGCTGCTGCCGGGAAGCCGTAGAGGGTGATGATCATCAGCTCGCCGATGAACCCGCCCGAGGGGATTCCGGCCATGACCATCCCGGCCAGCAGCGCCACAGCGACGCCGATGAGGATGTTGCCCGGGGTGAAGAAGTCGCGGCCGAAGACGGCGAAGAGGAAGGAGATCTTAAGTATCGCGGACAGGCTCGAACCTTCCATGTGGATCGTCGCTCCGATCGGAATGATCGTCTCCCTGACATCGCGGGGCACGCCGATGCGCTCGCCGGCTCGCAGGTTCGCCGGAATCGCCGCCACCGAGGAGGACGTGCCCAAGGAGATCGCCGTCGGTTCGATGATGTTGCCCCAGAAACGGGTGACTCCGCGACGGCCGCCTGCGAAGAAGGCATAGAGAGTGAACGCGAGGATGAAGTAGACGATCGCCACCGGGTAGTAGACGAGGAAGGCGCGCACATAGTCGCCGACCAGCTGCGCCCCGAGCTCGCCGATGAGGGCCGCGAAGTAGGCGCCCAAGCCGATCGGTGCGTAGTACATGATGATCGAGGTGAACTTGAGGAACACCTCGGAGCCGGAGTTGAGGAACTGAGCGAACGGCCTGCCCGCCTCACCGATCTTCGACGTGGCGATGCCGACGACGACGGCGAAGACGATGAGTGCGAGCATGTGCTCGGCGGAGAGGATCTTCGAGAAGTCGTCGACGACGAAGGTGGATACGAGCTGATCGCCGATCGATCCGACCTCCTCGACGTCGTCGGGCTGAGACATCTCGACCTGGACCCCCTCTGTGGCCTTCGTCATCCACAGGGCTGCGATCATGACGACCGAGGCGATGATGCCGGTGACCGCGAAGACTCCGAGCATGCCGCCGAGGATCTTTCCCAGTCGCTTGGCAGAGGACATTCCCGCTACCGCTGAGGCGATGGAGAAGAACACCAGAGGCACGACAAGGGTGAACATCATATTGATGAACAGAGTGCCGAAGGGTTTGATGACGGTGGCGCGCTCTCCGAAGACGAGTCCGATGATCGCACCGATGACGACCCCGGCGAGGATGAACAGCGGGAAGCGATAGTTGCGCAGGACCCGAAGGAGCCCCGACTTCTGCGGCTGATGGCCGGAGCCCGTCGGGCTCGAATCGACGAGGGAGGGCATAGAGCCTGCCTTTCACATAGTGCGTGGCGGCAGGAGAGACCGCCAGGAGAGATCATAGTGGGCATTCACGATCAGCTGGTTGGAATGTCGCCGTCGGAGGGACGACCGAGTGCTTGCGGCAGGCCATTGGCTGCGTGATCGCCATCACTTACCATGAGATATGGAGATCTTCGACTTCGCGCCGCGGCCGGATCAGTTCGCCTACACCTTCGGCGGTGTTGCACCGGTGGCCGCAATCGAACCCGGCACGGCATTGCGGCTGTGGTCCGAAGACGCGTTCAACAACGCGATCACCTCACGATCCGATGTGCCGAGCGCGCAGCTCGATCCGCACAGGCTCAACCCGCAGACGGGCCCCTTCTACCTCAACGGCGCTGAACCGGGCGATACCTTGGCCATCCACATCGTCGATCTGACGCCCGCCCGCAGCTGGGGCGCCTCGGCGACGATTCCGTTCTTCGGCGGGCTGACGGCCACAGACCGGACCAGTCTGCTCCACGACGCACTTCCGGAAGCGGTATGGATCTATGACATCGACACTGCCGCACAGACTGTGGGCTTCCAGACCCGGGCAGGCGATTTCGAACTCGCACTGCCTCTCGAACCGATGCTGGGCACGGTCGGAGTCGCGCCCGCTGGGGGAGAAGCGCACTCATCGCTGACTCCCGAGCGTTTCGGCGGCAACATGGATACGCCGGAGATGCGGGTCGGCAGCACCGCATACTTCGGTGTGAATGTCGAGGGAGCGCTGTTCTCCATCGGCGATGGTCACTACCGCCAGGGCGAAGGTGAGGCATGCGGCACCGCGGTGGAGGGGGCGATGAATTCGACGATCATCGTCGACCTCATCAAAGGAGGGGCTCCGCTGTGGCCGCGGTTGGAGAGCGATGAGCACTGGATGGTTGTGGGCTCGTCGCGTCCGATGGAGGATTCGTGGAGGATCTCTCAGGTCGAGATGATCCGCTGGCTCTCGGAGCTCTTCGGTCTGGACAGTATGGATGCTTACCAGCTGCTGACTCAGATCGCGTTGGTCCCGGTGGCCAACGTGGTCGACACCAATTACAGCGTCATGACGAAAGTGGCGAAATCTCTGCTGCCGAGTGCCGCGGCATTCGACGGCATCCACGCGGACCTGCGTCGGCGTGCACGGGAACTCCGGTAGCCGGAGGGGCGCATGTCACTGAGCCGAGTGATGTGCGTCGTGGTGAGTTCGGGAAAGAGGCACGACAAGTGGATCTGAGGATCGGCGGGAAGACCGCCATGGTCACGGGCGGAACGCGAGGAATCGGTCGGGCAATCGTCGAGGCTTTTCTCGCCGAGGGCGCGAATGTGGCCTTCTGTGCTCGCAGCACTCAAGAAGTCGCCGACACGGAACTGGAATGCGCAGCACAGGGGAGGGTCATCGGAACGGCGCTCGATGTCAGCGACAGCACGTCGCTGAACAACTGGGTCGAGTCCACCGCTGAGGAATTCGGCGGAATCGACATGGTCGTCGCCAATGTCAGCGCCTTGGCGATACCGGACACAGAAGAGAACTGGTACCGCTCATTCAACGTCGACCTGATGGGGACGGTGAACTTGGCGAAAGCCACGATCGCCCACCTCAAGGACAGCGAAGCCGGGTCGTTGATCGCCATCTCGAGTGTCTCGGGTCGAGAGGCCGACTTCGCTTCGGGCCCGTACGGGACGATGAAGACCGCAATCATCGGGTATATGGCTGGGTTGGCTCTGCAGCTGGCTGAGACCGGAGTGAGGGTCAACACCGTGTCTCCGGGGAACACATACCACCCGAACGGTGTATGGCCCGGCATCGAGACCGGCGACCCCGAACTCTTCGACTATGCGCTCGGACTCAACCCGACCGGACGCATGGGCACTCCTGAAGAGACCGCAGCCAGCGTCGTCTTCCTCTCCAGCCCGTGCAGCAGCCGAACGTCGGGCGCGAATCTCCTCATCGATGGTGCTCTCACGAGGGGAATCCAGTTCTGAAGAGGCGACTCAGGGCCCTGCCCAGGAACACAGCGGACCGGGCAGGGCCTCGTGCTTGCAACCGCGGTCAGTCCTTTACTGAACGAACGTTTGGCCTAAACTGAAGCTGTGACTGATGAAAACACCGGCAATGGCGTCGTGCAGGCCACCACAGAGTCCATCCTTTCGACCACCGACATCGATTTCCTTCTCTACGACTGGCTGAGAGTCGATCAGCTGTGCAGCAGGCAGCGCTTCTCCGACCACTCGCGTGAAGTCTTCGACTCGGTGCTCTCCGCGAGCGAAGAGTTGGCCAAGGAGCAGTTCGCCCCGCACGCGCGCAAATCCGACCTCAATGAACCGACCTTCGACGGCAAGACGGTGACGCTGATCCCGGAGATCAAGGCCGCACTCGGCCAGTTCGCCGACATCGGACTGCTGTCGGCGACGATGGACGAATCCTTCGGCGGCATCCAGCTGCCCCAGACCGTGGCGAAGGCCTGCTTCGCCTGGTTCCAAGCGGCCAATATCGCCACCGCCAGCTATCCGATGCTGACCATGGCAAATGCCAACCTGCTGCTCGAATACGGGACCGAAGAGCAGATCGAGAAGTATGTCCTGCCCGAACTCGACGGGCGCTTCTTCGGCACCATGTGCCTGTCCGAGCCCGAGGTCGGCTCCTCGCTGGGCGATGTCACGACGAAGGCCGTGCCCGATCCGGACGGAGGAGAAGGGGCTTTCCGCGTGCACGGGACGAAGATGTGGATCTCCGGCGGCGACCATGAGCTCTCAGAGAACATCGTCCACCTCGTCCTCGCCCGCGCCGAAGGCGACCAGCCCGGAGTCAAAGGACTCAGTCTGTTCCTCGTGCCGAAGCACCTCGTCGACGACGACGGCAGCCTCGGCGAACGCAATGACGTCGTCCTCTCGGGCCTCAACCACAAGATGGGCTGGCGCGGAACGACGAATACTCTGCTCAACTTCGGCGAGGGAGCCCACACTCCCGCCGGCAGAGCCGGTGCCGTCGGCTACCTTGTCGGGGAGCGGGGCAAGGGGCTGGCCTGCATGTTCCACATGATGAATGAGGCCCGTATCGGAGTCGGTGCGGGAGCCGTGGCCGTGGGCTATCACGGGTACCTCGACGCCCTCCGCTATGCCCGCGATCGTCGTCAGGGGCGTCCCGACGGAGCCAAGGGCGCCGACTTTCCGCCGGTGCCGATCACCGCGCATGCGGACGTCCGGCGCATGCTCATGGCTTCGAAGAGCTACGTCGAAGGCGGCCTCGGACTCACCCTCTACGCCGCTCGTCTCCTCGACGATTCCGAGACGGCCGAAACCCAGGCCGAGCGCGATCGCGCGGCTCTGCTGCTCGACGTGCTCACCCCGATCGTCAAGACCTGGCCGAGCGTATGGTGCCTCAAAGCCAACGACCACGCCATTCAGGTGCTCGGAGGAGCGGGTTACACCCGCGACCACGATGTCGAGCAGCTCTACCGAGACAATCGGCTCAACCCGATCCACGAAGGCACGCACGGCATCCAAGCCAAGGATCTGCTCGGCCGCAAGGTCGTGATATCCGGGGGAGAGGGACTGCGGGTCCTGCTCGAGCAGATGCGTACGACCATCGCCGAGGCGGCCGACACCTCTGCCTGGAACGACGAAGCCTCGGCGCTGAGTTCGGCGGCTGACCGGATCGAAACCGTGACCGCCGCGGTGTGGTCCGATGGGGATCCGGTCTCGGCGCTGGAGAACGCGTGGACCTATCTCGAAGCGGTCGGCCACACCGTCATGGCGTGGCTGTGGCTGCAGCAGGGCATGACCGCCGAGGCGACTGCCCAGGACCGCGGAGACTCATCTTTCCTGCAGGGCAAGATCGCAACCGCGCGGTACTTCTTCACTCATGAGCTGCCGCTGACCGGCCCGTGGTTCGACCTCGTTGAGAGCCGGTCGACGACGTTCGCCGATCTCGACGACTCCTGGTTGTGAGGCTGGGCTGAGAGCCGTGTGACTGTCGGGTTCGTCTGCGGGACGGCGGAACCTCGCGCCTCATCACGTCCGCAGGACGGGCCGTCGTCGGTCTGCCGCTATGAGGATGCGCAGGAAGAGTCCGCCCGCTAAGAGACCGCCGATGAGGTCGGTCGCCCAATGCCAGCCGAGAGCGAAGGACACCATGACGGAGTTCACGCTCACCGCAGCGACACCCCACCACAGCAGTCGCACGGTGCGGGTGGAGACGGTGCTGTAGGCACAGATGAGGTAGGCGACCGCGCCGTAGATGAGCACCGCCTCGGCGGCGTGTCCGGACGGGTAGCTGATTCCGCGCCCGCCGAGTCCGAGGAGACCGTCCTGGAAGAAGCGGGGGTCATGCAGCGTCGTCGCCGGTCGCGCGAGCAGGATCTTCATCGAACCGATGCCGAGATAGAAGGCCGCCTCAGTGGCGAGGGCGAAGAGGACCGGTCGCCACGACTGTCTCTTGCGCGACAGCACGATCGCGGTGATCGCGAGCACCGGCAGACAGACGGCCTGCCCGGCGATGGGATCGAGGATGTGCTGGAAGAACCAGACGAGATCGGGTTCGGCCAGGTAGAGCCACCGCCGGTTGAGTGTGTAGTCCCAGACGCGCAGGGGTCCGGCAGCGGCGGCCGTGACTGCAAGGAAGGCGATCGCGAGGGTCCAGATTGAGGTTGCTCGGGACAGCAGCCCCCGCACTCGAGTCTTCCAAGGACCACGATCTGTGGGGCTGCTGATCAGCTTCTCGGATTCGACATATGACTCAGCAACCATCAGCTACGAGTTTAGACGGCGTGGACAATCACTTCTGCTGTGGGTGATAAAGAAACGGTGAATTCTGCTCAGAATCCTCGGGCCCGGACGACCGTGGTCGCGACACGGACCCGATTGTCGGTGTCGAGTTTGATGTTGATCCTGTTGATATGGGTCTTCACCGTGGCCAGACTCATGAACGTCTCCTCTGCGATCTGCTGATTCGACAGGCCTTCTGCCACGAGTGCGGCGATCTCCCTTTCACGGTCGGTGAGTGCCGAGAGCAGAGTCGCGGCTTCTCGCTGCAGGCGACGGTCGGAGTCCGAGGTGATCTGGGCGATCACCTGGCGCATGGACTGCGGAGCGAGGATCGGTTCCCCGGCGTGGACCTTACGGACCGCGACAGCGAGTTCCACCGGGCCGATGTCCTTGAGCAGATAGCCCGCGGCTCCCGCCTCGAGTGCTCGGAAGAGATGGTCGTCGCTGTTCATGCTCGTCAGTGCCACCACTTTCGGCGCCCGCACGCTGTTGAGCAGTCGCTCAGTGGCTTCGATCCCGCCGATTCCCGGCATTCTGATGTCCATGAGGACGATATCGGGATAGTGGAGGGCCGCGGCCTCAACTGCTTCCTCACCGCTCATGGCCGAACCGACGACCTCGATATCGTCGGCCGCCTGCAGGATTCCTCGGATTCCGGTGATGACCATGGGGTCGTCATCGACGATCATGACGCGGATCGGAGAGACGGTGTGGTTCATGTGCGTCACACTACCCGAGACCCGTGACACGATTCGCTGTGCCTCGGGCGCCTGTGCCCCATCACGGCCTCGCGGAGGCGTGCGACGGGCGCGCGGGCCGCGAGGGCGCGGCTCAGGTCTGCGGCGGGAACGGCGGGAACGGCGGGAAGCTCACCACGACGTGGAACTCCTTACCGCGCACACCGATCGACGCTTCGCCTCCGAACATTTCGGTGCGTTCGCGGATGCCGACCAGCCCGGCTCCGGACCCGGTCGAAGCCAGCTGAGGCTCCAGCGCGTCCGGGGTGCGGATGAGGGGATTGGTCACCGAGATCTGCACACCGCCGGCGGCCGAGACTGCGATATCGACCGTCACCGGCGAGCCCGGTGCATGCTTCATCGCATTTGTCAGTGCCTCTTGAACGATGCGATAGACCGTCCGGTCGAGAGCCGGCGGGCAGGACTCGACGTCCTGGATGATGATGAGGGGACGGACGTGCGTTCCGGTGGACTGCACGGAGGCGATGAGCTGCGGCAGCGCGGTCATCGTCGCGCGGCTCGGCGGTGCCGAGGGTTCCTGCTGCGGTCGCGGATCGGACAGATTGCCCTCTCTGACGTCTCCCACCAAGTGGCGCAGATCCGCCAATGAGGCACGAGCCTCCTGCCGCAGAGCGGAGGCGGTCGACGCGACCTCAGGATCGGTCTGCGCCCCCACCTCCAGCGCGCCGCTGTGCAGTGAGATCACCGATAGGCGGTGGGAGAGGGTGTCGTGGAGTTCGCGTGCCAGCAGCTCTCGTTCGGACTGCCGGGCGATCTCGGCCGTGAGCGACTCATTGCGCAGAGCTTCACGCTGCGCGACCGATTCCACGGCTCTCATCCTCTTGGTCCGACGCAGAAGCGCACCGACTCCCAGCGCCGCCCCGAGACCGATGAGGCAGGCCGCAACCGTGATGATTCTGATCGCCAGGTGCGAATCGTCCGGCGGGATCGTGGCTTCGATGCCCGACACCTGCGCAGGGTCGGGCAGGAAGAAGATGCTGAAGGGATTGTACTCGGGCGGAGCCAGACACATCCTCACCGTGGCGAACACGACCAAGCCGGTGCCCACCGCCGAGGCAGTGATCGCCTGCCTCCTGGGTGCGCGGATGACGAGGTGGAAGACGGCGATGAGGAGGAGAAGCGCATCGCCCCAGGCTGCGGTGAGCAGGGCGCCTGCGATGAAGGGGCCCCACGGCCACCGGCGGCGGATGAACACCAGTGCCCACACCAGGAACAGCAGGAGGACCGCGACCAGCCCGGTGTCATTGAGCTCGCCCTCGGCGAACGCCCAGGAGTTGGCAGTCAGGGCCATCGACGAGGTGAGGATCCCGAAGAGATAGACAATGAGGCCGACGAGGAGGCTGCCGGCTATGCGCACGCCGCGAGGGATCGTCGGCGGAGGGACGGGATGTTCTGACACATATGAATCGTAACTGGGGCACTGACACACGTAGTCCACCATCGGGCTGGGGACGGTCAACCGTTCGGTCGGCAGACTCCAGCCCGAATGCGGACGTGCAGGACGGTCGAAGCGACGAGGCTGGAGAAGTCAGCCAGAAGCCGTCTCGAAGGAGCGTCATGTCCCAGCCGCAGAACCCCCAGAATTCCCCGCAGCAACCCCAGTCCTCGCAGCCTCAGTACCAGAATTCCCCGCAGTACCAGATCCCGCACAGCCCGCAGGGCCAGCCGGCGCCCCAGCCCCACGACCCGCAGCAGTGGGCGCCCGCACAGCATGCACCCGCATTTGGTGCCGGCGGCAACTACCCGCCGCAGCAGTCCGGCGGCTCCGCTCAGAAGCCGCCGAAGCCGAAGAAGCCACTGCTCAAACGCTGGTGGTTCTGGCTGCTCGTCATCATCGTCGTGATTGCGATCTTCAGCGCGCTCGGCGGTGGTGGAGACGAAACCACCACCGGTTCCTCGGCGGAGAACTCGGCCGATTCCGAGCAGTCCGGAAAATCCGCGGATGAGAAGGACGCGGACGAGCCTGCCGAGGATGCCGCGCACGGAGTCGGTGACACGGTGGCCGCCGACGATTGGGAGATCACCGTCGACTCCATCGAAGACGGTGTGTCGAAGGTCGGTGACGAGTATCTGGGTGCCGAAGCGCAGGGCCAGTTCGTGCAGATCGCACTGTCTGTGAAGAACACCGGATCGGAACCGGACTACTTCTTCGAAGACGACATCAAACTCGGCGATGACAACGGCAACACCTACTCGGCGGATTCCGAGGCCGGCATCTACGCCGCCGAGAACAACATCCTCTTCCTCGAAGAGATCAACCCCGGAAACACGGCGAAGGGCGTGCTCGTCTTCGACGTCCCCGAAGACGTCGACGCCGACCGTCTCACCTTCGCCGGCGGACTCTTCTCCGACCCGGTGGAGATCTCCCTGCAGTGACTCCTGGGTGCCGCGCGCCCGGCAAGCTGGGACCGGTTCGATCCGCGGCCGCGGATCGAACCGGTCCTAGTCGCGCAGGCGCCGCGCCCGTGCGGTGATCGACCGGGCCGCGTTCACAGTCTGGTCGAGGAAACCGCGTCCGAAGAGACGGACATGGGCGAGAAGCGCGAAGAAGCTGTGCGCCGGCAGATCCTCACGCCATCCCTCCGGCAGAGGATGAGCCTCCTCGTAGCCGGCGAAGATCTCCTCGAGGTGCGCAGTGCCGAAGAGGTCGAGCAGCGCCAGGTCCTCCAGCCGATGGCCGCCATGGGCGGCCGGATCGATGAGGGTGCCTCCCGCGGCCGTCCACAGGAGATTGCCTGACCACAGGTCGCCGTGGATTCGCGCAGGCTCCTCGACACCGTGACCGCAGATCCCGTCGAAGCTGCCCACGCCGATCGCCCACGCCGCCGAGGCGATCTCCGCTTCCTCCTCGCCGCTCAGCTCTCCTGAGAGGGACGACAGCAGCGGGAGGAGCCGTCGATCGGCCCAGAAATCAGCGAATGAGGACCCTGACTCGGTGCTCACCTCGAAAGGGGCATCGAGCGGACCGAAGAATGCCGAATCCGCCGGGGTCCACCCGAAGCCGGGAGCTCCCGCATCATGCAGCCCGGCCAGCTTGCGCCCGAATTCGCGTGCCACGGCAGCGCTCGGGGCGACCTCGCCGAGCCGTTCGAGCCGCAGGAAGTCCGCCCCGTGGTCGAGGACCTCGACGACGGGAACGACTCCGGGTTCGGCCAGCCACTGCAGACCGGCGGCCTCGGCGGCGAAGAAACCGGCCGGGGCGCCGGGACGCTGTTTGATGAAGTCGGAAGACATGGTCTCAGGGTAGTGGGTGGACGCGGGCTGACGAGCCGAGCTCGGCGAGGAGCCCGGCCGCGACGGAGACGAGAGCGCCATTGCCGGACGCCTGCGTGCCGTCGATGAGGACCGGGGTGTCCTCCAAACCGGTGCGGATGCCGTGCCCGCGGCGGATGGCTCGCGCATTGACGACCCAGGAGGCGATGCCCTCACCGTGATGGACCTGAGGCAGGTCGACGTCCGCCTCGGCGAGGACCCGTTCGATGGCCGCAGCCTGAGCCAGGGCCGCATCCGGGTCGGTCACGGTGGGCTCGACGAGCACCCGACGGCACCGGTCCGCCGCCCCCGAATCGACGAAGGCTGCCGCATCGCTGACACTGAGCAGACCCGCCTCGATTCCGACGCCGCGCCCGCTGAGCAGCGTGCACACCTCGCCGATCCCCGCTTCCCCCTGATTGGCGCTGACGAGGTCGGGCAGCTCGGTCCACTCGGTGATGAGGGCCAGCCGCTGCTGCGGATCGGGTTCGATCTCGGCCGCGGTACTCACGGAGATCGGAATCCCAGGGCAGGCGGCACGCACCGCGCGGATCGTGGTCGCGACCGCCGCAGCATCGAAGGTCTGCCGCCCCATCTCATCGAAGGGGTGGAAGTGGACCACCTGCGCACCGGATGCCACCGCGGCAGCCGCCTCGGCGGCGATCGTCTCCGGTGTGCGGGGAGTCACCGGATGGTCGCGATCACCGTTGACAGCGGCGTGCAGCAGCGGTTCGTTCGGGGCGTGTGCGCTCATCTGCCCACTGTCTCGCATTCCCAGCGGGGAGTACAGGCCTGGGGCGGGCTCACCTGTACGATCGGAGTATGGCTTGGCAGTACTGGACCGAAGCCGCCCGACGAGGGGCCTGGCGTGAGGTGCCGACCCCGCACGTCGACCCCGATGCGGCGGCACAGCTGCGGATCCGCACCACCGCCTCGGCGGTGTCGAAGGGCACGGAGACACTCGTCCACACCGGGCGGATCCCCGACCGGGTCACCGCTCTGATGCGCGCACCCCACCAGATCGGGGACTTTCCATTCCCCGTCTCCTACGGGTATCTCAGTGTCGGCATCGTCGACGAAGGACCCTCGGACTGGATCGGCCGCCGGGTGTTCGGTCTCCTGCCGCACCACAGCCACCACATCGTCACGGTCGACGACGTCCACGAGATCCCTGACGGCGTCGATGACCACCGCGCACTGCTGGCCGGGGCAGTGGAGACCGGGATCAACATCCTCTGGCAGCAGCCCCCGCGCTTCTCCGACCGGCTCAGCATCATCGGCGCCGGAATGATCGGCGCCTCCACCGCGCTCCTGGCATCTCGGATGCCCTTGGAACGTCTCGAAGTCATCGACGTCAATCCCGACCGCCGCGCAATGCTCGAGTCCCTGGGACTGTGCGCCCTGGCTCCCGAGGAGGCCTCGGTCGACAGCGACATCGTCATCCACACCTCCGGCCACGAAGCCGGACTCACGCGCGGGCTCGAGATCACCGGCGACGACGGCACCCTCGTCGAAGCCTCCTGGTACGGTTCGTCCAGCCCGACGGTGCCGCTCGGCGCGGACTTCCACGCCCGCCGGCTGACCATCATCGCCTCCCAAGTCGGAGAGGTGGCGGCCGGACACCGGGCTCGTCGTACCCGCGGGCAGAGGCTGCAGGCAGCACTGAGGGCCCTGGCCGATGACCGGTTCGACGCCCTCATCACCGGCACATCCGCGTGGCAGGAGCTGCCCGGGATCATCGACGAACTCGCCTCAGACGGCCACCTCGCCGCCGACACCCTGTGCCACATCATCGACTATCCTCAGCCCGGTTGAGCACCCGACGACCGGCCCCACCGGCCGGCCCATCGACCGGCCCACCGGCCGGCCGATCGACCGGCCGGGAACCGACCGCGACCGCACGCAACGAAGTGACCGCAGCGACAAGGAGACACCGATGTTCAGCCTCACCGTCAACGATCACGTGATGATCGCCCACAGCCTGCCCAACGAGTTCTTCGGCCCCGCCCAGGCCATGCACGGCGCCACGCTTGCCGTCGAGGCCACGTTCTCCCGGGAGAACCTCGACGAACATGCGGTCGTGCTCGACATCGGGGAGGCGATGAGCCTGCTCGATGCGGCCCTGACACCGCTGCGTTATGCGAACCTCGATGAGCATCCGGACTTCCGCGGTCGCCTGAGCACCACCGAAACCGTCGCCCAGTACATCGCCGACCGCCTCGCCGACTCCCTGAGCGGCCGTCCCCATATCGGCATCCGCGTCGATCTGCAGGAGAATCCGCGGGCATCCGTCACCTACACCGTGCCCGACCGCCCATGACCCTCCACCTCATCGAGCCCGTCCTCGGCCGCATCAGCGGGGGACTGGCGTTCAACCGGGCGCTGACCGAGGCATCCGAACGACGGATCGTTCGCCACCCCGTGCCCGGCGACTGGACCCGACCGGGAGAGGCGGAAGCGGCCGCGGTCGCCGACGCCATCCGCGCGGGGGCCGGGCCGATCCTCCTCGACGGTCTCATCGCCGTCGGACTGCCCGGAATCGTCGAATCGGCCGGTTCCGGTCACCCGCCCCGACCGGTGCATGTGATCGTCCATTCCCTGGCCGGAGACAGTCCGGAACCATCGGCAGAGGCCGAGCGGGAGCGACGTGCGCTCTCATCCGCGGCCGGTGTGGTCGCGACCAGCCGTTTCACCGCAGCGCGGCTGTCTTCGCGTTATGGGATCCGCGCCGAGGTGGCCCGACCAGGCAACCGGGTGCGTGCCCAGTCGGTCGGTGAGACCGGAGAGCACCTCCTGTGCATCGGAGCGATCACCCCGAACAAGGGCCAGCTGCTCCTCGCCGAGGCGCTGTGTGACCTCGGCGAGACTCCCCTCGACTGGCGCTGCAGCTTCGCCGGCCCCGTCGCCGACTCCGCCTACGAACAGCGGCTGCGCACCGCGTGCACGCTTCTGCCCACACACAGCACCGAGATCCTCGGTGAGCTGCCCGCTCCTGACATCGACGCGCTCCTCGGCCGAGCCGATCTTCTGCTGCTGCCCTCGCGAGCGGAAGCCTACGGGATGGTCGTCGCCGAGGCGGCCGCGGCCGGTGTCCCAGCATTCGTCACTGCCGGCACCGGTGCCGAAGAGCCTCTGCAGGCGGGCATCGCCCTCCCGCACGAACCCGCTGCCTGGACCCGGGCCCTGCACCGGTGGGCCGAAGACTCGCAGTTCCGGACACGCCTGCAGTCCGAGGCACGCGACCAACGGACACAAGCGGTGCGCAACTGGGCAGAGACCGTCGACGAGGTGATGGCCGCGGTGTCGACCCCCGGAGGAGACCCATGACCGCGGCCGATGCCGACTGGCTGGACCTGCGCGTCCCCGTCGACGACGCAGCCAAACAGCAGTCCCTGCATCTGCTCGACCACGCGGTGAGGGTGCTCACCCCGGCCTCGGCAGATGCAGCCCCGGCTTCGGCCGACGCGGCTCCAACGGATGCCGTCTCACCCGGTGCTGCCCCACCGGACGGCGATCACGAGCCGCTGCTCGTCATCGACATCGGGGCGGGCACCGGGAACTCGGCCCGATGGTTCGACGACCGACTGCGCGAACGCATGCCCGGCCGCGAGCTCGACTGGGTCTTCATCGACGCTGATCAGGCTTCCCTCGACCAGGCGGTTCGAACCATGCCGAAGGCCTCAGCGATCTGCGCTCAGATCTCCGAGTTGCCCGCCCTCACCGCCGACCTCCTCAACACCGCCGAGGCCGGCACCGCCGGTTCCCCAGCTTCAGGGAACGGCGAATCCGGCGCACCGCGACTGCTGCTCACCTGCAGCGCGGTACTCGATGTGCTCACCCGCTCCGACCTGGAGACGATCAGCGACACGCTCGTTCGCTTCCGCGGCATCGGGCTCTTCCTCCTCAGCATCACCGGCGGGTGGACCCTTGACCCGCCCCATCAGCACGACACGATCCTGAACGACGCGTTCACCGCCCACCAGCACCGCTACGGCAGACTCGGCTGCGATGCACCGGAGGCCCTGGCCCGTCTGGCAGCGGATCGCGAAGCGACGATCACGTCCGGGCAGAGCCCCTGGCTGCTGCACGCCCCACACGATCATGAGTTCCTCACCCGCTTCCTCAGCGAACGCATCGACGCTGCCATCGGCGCTTCCCCGCACCTGGCGCAGACAGGCCGGGACTGGCTCACCGCACGGCACTCTCAACTCCGTACCGGCCTGAGTGTGCGAGTCGACCACGCGGACCTCCTCATCGACGCGAGCGGAACCCACCGACCGTGACCTGGACCAAGAGGATCCTCATGGTCCTCATCACCGTCGCCCTGCTCCTGCTGACAGCGCGCGTCGTCGGTGCCCAAGCGCTTCTCGACGGATGGAGAGTGCTCAATGTCTGGACGGTTCCGACGGCACTGGCCTGCGGGTTCGTCATGACCGGGGCCCAGGCTCTGCGCTGGAAGCTGCTCCTGTCATTCAAAGGCACCGACATCGCCTGGCCCACGGCGCTCGCCGACTGCTATTCCTCGAGTCTGCTCAACATGGTGCTGCCCGGCGGACTCGGCGGCGATCTCGCACGCGTCGCGGTCTACCGACGCACCGGGCCCCGCAGATGGCTGTCCCCACTCACCGCCGTCGGCGCCGAACGGCTGAGCACGACGACTCTGCTCTTCGCAACCGCCTCGGTGAGCCTCATCGGAATCTCACCGTCCCTGGCAGGGGCAGCCGCAGCCGTCTCTGCGGCGACACTGGCGATCTCCGTGCTCGGGATGAGGGGGATGGACTGGCGTCTCGGAGTCATCGTGTGGGCATCATCGGCGCTGGGCATGCTCGCACTCTTCCTCCTCTTCCTCAGCGCCATGGTTGCGCTCGGAGGACCGGTGGTGCCGGTGCTCGCCGTCGTCGGTCTCGCCGCCATGAGCATCCCCATCGGCGTCGGCGGCTGGGGTGTGCGAGAACTGGCGATGAGTCTCATCGCCGGCGGGGTCGCAGTCTCGATGGAGACCGCAGCGACCGCGGCGACCGGCTACGGCCTGCTCGCGATGATCTCCACTCTGCCCGGACTGTTCACGGTGTGGACGGCGGGCAGGAACCGGTCCGCACCGGCCGAATCGGATCGTGCTGGGAATGATCGAGCGCGGCAGGACTGAGCAGGTACTCGGTGCAGATGTCCTCACCGAACTCCAGGCGACGGAACGGGGTGCGCAGCGCCTGCGCCATCACCTCAGAACCCTGGAAGCGAATGCCGGGCACACCGTCTCCGATGAAGACCGGTGCGGTGGTGAGGAACAGCCGGTCGAGGACACCGGCGGTGAGGAAACTCGACACGGTGCGGCCGCCGCCTTCGATGAGGAGGGACCCGTCGACCTCGTCGCGGATGAGGGAGACGACCGTGCGGGGATCCACAGGCTCACCGGCTGCGGCCGGCGGCAGGCGGAGAACCCTCACATGAGCGGCGATGCCGGGCGGTACGGCCGCCTCGGTGCCGATCATCCACAGCGTCGGGGTCGGGCCGGTCGCCAACACCGTGGCGGTGGCAGGCACCCGCGCGTGGGGGTCGAGGACGACGCGGACGGGATTCTCACCCTCGACCGCCCGCACCGTCAGCTGCGGATCATCGGCGATGACGGTCCGTGCGCCGACGAGGACAGCGCCGACACTGGCGCGGATGCGATGGAGATGGGTGCGGTCTGCCTGCCCGGACACGAAGCGGGCATCGCCGGTGCTCGTGGCGATGAAACCGTCCTGACTCTGGGCCAACTGGGCCACGACCTCGACCTCGTTCACCAGAGTGACATAGACATCGCCCGAGCCGGCGGACTCGGGCGGGAGATCATGGTTCATCCGCTGCCGCTTGCTGGTCAGGTACGCCCTGTTCTCGGGCCGGTCCTCCACCGGCAGTCGAACCCGGGAGACGACCTCGATGCCGGCGGCTTCGAGCGCATCCTGTTTGCTCGGATTCGAACTGAGCAGGCGCACGCGGGGACAGCCGAGGTCGGTGAGGATCGCAGCGGCAGCGGAATAGTCCCGGGCATCATCGGGCAGGCCCAGGGCCCGGTTGGCGCTGACCGTGTCGAGTCCTCCGTCCTGCAGGGCGTAGGCCTCGAGCTTGGCGGCCAGACCGATTCCGCGTCCTTCGTGTTCGGACATGTAGATGATGATCCCGGTGCCGGCCTCGGCGATGGCGGCCAAAGCGGCCTCCAGCTGGTCACCGCAGTCGCAGCGATGAGAGCCGAGCGCATCCCCGGTCAGACATTCGCTGTGGACGCGGGTCAGAGGAGCACCTTCGGACTCTGGGGAACCCATGCTCAGCACGGCATGAGCGATGCCGCAGTGAGTGAATGAGCGGATGGTGAAGACCCCGTGCTTCGTCGGCAGCGAACTGGGCGGTCCCGCCAGAAGCCTGGTCGTGCCGGTGCGGCCATGCATCGAAGCCATGGTTGCAGTATAGGCAGGTTGCCTGCGGTGATCAGGGATGCCGACCCGGTCCAGCAGCGTCGTGAACAGCAGAGTGGTGGCGTTCGAGCCAGACGATGTCACGCCCGAACGACCAGCTCAGCGCCGTCACAGCAGCACCCGCACAGGCGAAGCCGAACCATGGATGGGCCTGCGCCGGGGGAGAGCCCGCTGCGATGAGCAGAATGCCCTGCGCCGCTGCCACGACCTTGCGCATCCGCGAATACGGAAGCTTCTGCTGCCATTGCGTGCGCACGGCAGTGATCGCAGTGAACACGTAGTAGTACAGTCCCGGCAGCACCGTCCACACACCCCACAGCGGGATGAGGGCGAGGGAGAAGAGGAGGACGAACAGGGCATCGACGGTCTCATCGAAGGCCGCTCCCGCCTCGGTGGCCCGGGTGCGGCGGGCGATGTACCCGTCGAGGGCGTCGAGCGCCAGCGCCGCGGACCCGACGGCCACAGCAGACCAGCTCAAGCCGGGACCATCGGTGAGGAGCAGAGAGACGCAGACGACGGCGAGTCCCAAGCGCGTGGCCGTGACCGCGTCGGCGGGGGTCCACGGCGCACCGCGGCGCAGGCGGGCGACGCCGCCGATGGCCAGGACCGCCAGTGCCGCAAGTCCGCAGAGCAGAGACGGCTCGATGAGTGCGGCGACGATCACCGAGGCGGCCAGCAGCGACCACGGCAGAGGACCGTCCACGACGGCATCGGCACCGGTCGTCGTCCGTGTCCGCAGCACCGTCGTCCCCGTTCTCGTCTGGCGTTCGCCCGTCGGTTCGACCCAGACACTGCGGTCGCAGATTGCGATCGCCCGGGCAGGCTGTCCGTTCTCACCCTAGACGATGGGATGACCCGAATCGGCGCTGCCGAAACGATTGCCGGAGGAGACCGGACCGGTCATTCGCCGGTCACGGCTCAGACACACGACGATCACTGTCGAATGCGACACGGCGTGTTGCCGAAGAGGGGCTGGGCAAGCGTGCTGTGCCGTGTCAGGATGGACGAACCTCGAATGAGGTGTTTCAACAGAACTAGGAGCTCATCATGGCTTTCATCCTCTGGATCATCGCAGCGATCCTCGTCATCTCCGGCATCTTCGCGATCTTCCGCAAACAGCTGCTGTGGGGCATCGTCCTCATCGTCGTCGGCTGCCTCGTCGGCCCCGGCGGAGTCAGCGTCTTCACCTGAGTCGCACACGTCGGACTGTCCCCGGCACCGACTGAAGTCATAGGGTGATCCCAGAACCTGCACCATGTCGGCAGGACCAGAGCGAAAGGGGCACTCACACGTGACGAAGAGCGGAGACCCGCAGGCGGCCGGGGACCGGGTCATCACCCGGGACCCCAGTGCTGCCGAGGAATCGAACGGGGCCGGGGAGCCGAGCGGGCACGCATGCTGTGCCCCAGCCGCCACCCGTCGCGTCCCCGGCACGAACGCCGAGGCGACCGCTCCGTCCGACACAGATGTGGACTCCGCGGCCCGCCATGAGGAGCCCGCACCGGGCGAGGCCCTCGGTGAAATTCGGGGCAGCACCCCAGCTGCGTTCGCCGGGTTCGCCTTCGATTTCGTCAGCGCCGGAGGCGACTTCGACATGGGGGACCCCTACGGCGACGGCCACCCGGCAGACGGGGAGGGCCCGCGCCACAGGGTGAGTCTCAGCGCATTCGCCATCGCCACGACGAGCGTGACGAACGACGATTTCGCCAGGTTCGTCGCCGACACCGGATTCACCACCACAGCTGAGCGTCTGGGCACCTCGGCCGTGTTCGCGATGCTGCTCGAATCGAACCCGCAGGCACACAGCCACGTTCTCGGACAGGCCCCGGGCGTGCCCTGGTGGGTCGAAGTCTCCGGAGCGCACTGGGCGGCACCCGAGGGCCCCGGATCATCGATCGAGGGCCGTGGTGATCATCCCGTCGTCCAGATCAGCTGGGACGACGCACAAGCGTACTGCGCCTGGTCGGAGACTCGACTGCCGACCGAGGCCGAATGGGAATGCGCCGCCCGCGGCGGACTCAAGGGCCGACGCTACCCCTGGGGAAACCGTCTGCTCGTGGACGGACAGTGGAACTGCAACATCTGGCAGGGTGATTTCCCCCGCACGAACACCCTCGACGACGGGTTCATCGGCACTGCTCCGGCCCGCCATTACGAACCCAACGGGCTGGGCGTATTCAACACCGTCGGCAACGTCTGGGAATGGTGTGCCGACTGGTTCGAACGCGACTACTATCGGCGCTCGCCCCAGACCGATCCCCAAGGTCCCGAGACGGGGGAGAAGCGGGTCATGCGCGGAGGCTCGTTCCTCTGCCACGACTCATACTGCAACCGCTACCGAGTCGCAGCGAGGTCATCGAACACCCCGGACTCCTCGGCCTCGAACATCGGGTTCCGGGTGGTGCGCGACATCGATTCGGTCTGAGCGCCCGGCATCGGCACAAGCTGAGCGGCGAACAACGCCCCCTGCCGCCGGGCACCGGCTTCGGTCCCTCCCAGGCAGTAGGAACGACCTCGGCGACGGCCGCGGGAGTGCGCCCGATAGACTGCAGGCCATGTCGAGAATCACCTGCCCCGAACTGAGCACGAAGACCGTCCCCGCTGAGACCGCCGCCCGTCATATCGACAACGGCCAGCGCGTGGCGATGAGCGGATTCACCGGTTCGGGCTATCCGAAGGCGGTGCCCGCAGCGGTGGCCGACCGGGCACGTGCCGCGCATGAACGCGGAGACGACTTCAGGATCGAACTGTGGACGGGCGCCTCGACGGCCCCGGAGCTCGACGGAGTGCTCGCCGAGGCGCAGGCGGTGAGCAAACGACTGCCCTTCCAGTCCGATCCGGCCATGCGTGCGGCGATCAACTCCGGTGACACGGCCTATGTCGACACCCATCTCAGCCACTCCGCCCAGCAGGCCTGGTTCGGGTTCTACGGCAACCTCGATGTCGCGGTCGTCGAAGTCGCGGCGATTCTGCCCAACGGAATGCTCGTGCCCGGCAGCTCCGTGGGCAATTCGAAGACCTGGCTCGACCTGGCCGACAAAGTCATCCTCGAAGTCAACGACTGGCATCCACGCGGATACGAAGGCTTCCACGACGTCTACTACGGCACCCGCCGCCCGCCCGAGCGGCTGCCCATCCAGCTGCTCGAGCCCATGCAGCGCATCGGCGACCCGTACCTGCGCGTCGACCCGGCAAAGGTCGTCGCCGTCGTCGAGACGAATGCGCCCGACCGCAACCTGCCCTTCAAACCCGCGGACGAGGATTCGAAGGCGATCGCCAGCCATCTTGTGGACTTCCTCCGCCATGAGATCGCCGCTGACCGACTGCCGCCGGAGCTGCTGCCGCTGCAGTCGGGAGTGGGCAATGTCGCCAATGCTGTGATGGGCAACCTCGCCGACAGCGAATTCGAGGGTCTGACCGCCTATACCGAGGTCATTCAGGATGGAATGCTCGACCTCATCGACAGCGGCAGACTCGCCTCGGTATCGGCGACGGCGTTCTCCCTGTCCGCCGAGCGAGCCGCGGAATTCAACGAGAAGATCGAATCGTACAAGGGGCGCATCCTCCTGCGCACCCAGGAGATGTCGAATCATCCCGAAGCCATCCGCCGCCTCGGCATCATCGCGATCAACGGGATGGTCGAAGCCGACATCTACGGCAACGTGAACTCCACACACGTGAGCGGTTCGTCGATCATCAACGGCATCGGCGGGTCCGGCGACTTCGCCCGCAACGCCTACCTCAACTTCTTCGTGTCGAACTCCCAAGCCAAGGGCGGGGCGATCACCGCGATCGTGCCGTTCGCCAGCCACATCGACCACACCGAACACGACACTCAGATCCTCGTGACCGAACAGGGGCTGGCGGATCTGCGCGGGCTTCCACCGGTCGCACGGGCGCGCAGGATCATCGACAGCTGCGCCCACCCGGATTATCGTGACCGGCTCACCGACTACCTCGATCGGGCGATCGTCGCGAACCCGACGGGGCGGCACACTCCGCATATCCTCGGCGAGGCTCTGTCCTGGCACGAGAAGTTCCAGACGAGCGGGCACATGTAGGCCGGCGTATCGGTCCCCTCCGACGAGGGGCCGATATCAGCTGCCGATCGCCGTCGGCACGGCTGCGACTGCCCACGCCAGACCGGGCCCGATGAGGCACATGAGTCCGGCGTAGCCGATCATCTGCTTGTAGTAGTGGTCGCGAATGCTCGAATGGACGTTGGCCAGCAGCATCGCGCCGTTCGTGGAGAACGGGCTGATGTCGACGATCGTTGCGGAAATCGCAAGAGCCGCGACAAAACCGCCGACGTGGACCTCGCCTGATTCCAGAAACGGCACAGCAAGGGCAATGACGACCCCGATGATGGCCAGAGACGAAGCCAGGGCCGAAATCAGGCCCGACATATAGAACAGGAGCAGTGCCGCCAGGAGCGGCACGCCGATCGCCGAAATGCCAGCGGACACCCATTCGACGGTGCCGGCCTCCTGCAGCACTTCGATATAGGTGAGCACACCGCAGATGAGAATGACGATCGGCCAGGACACTCGCGTCATCGCGGCTTTGCCTGCGGCCGGATCGATGGCAGCGAGTGCAATCGAGATCGTGATCGTCACGAGTCCGACGTCCCAGCCGAAGACGATCACGGCCAGAGCCATCGCGGTGAGCCCGATCAGCGTCGGAATCTGGGAACGTGTCAGTCGGGTGGTCGGATCGACAACCGTCTGCGCGGTGGAATCAGCCTGGTTCAGGGCGTCGTCTGCCTCCGCGCGCAATCCCGGCCTGCGCCGGAGGACGAGGAAGACGACCACGGCAAAGGCGACGTTGAAAGCCAGTGGGGCAAGGAACAAGGACAGCGGTGTGGCAGTGAGCCCGTTCTTCGCCAGATAGTCGTTGATGAAAATGCCGTAGACGCTGATCGGGGAGAAGGCCCCTGCCAATGCCCCATGCACGACGAGCAGACCGACCATGAACTGATTGATCCGATGCCGGCGTGCGAAGGACAGCGCCAAAGGAGCAATGATGGCTACGGCGAAGAGCGCCCCGAGGGAGATGAGGATCGCAGTGAGCGCGAAGAAGATCCACGGCATGAAACCGACGCGCCCACCGACGAGCTTCACACACCAGTGAACGATCACTTCGATGGCTCCATTGTTCTGCGCGAAGCCGAAGAGGTAGGTCAAGCCCACGAGGGTGAGAAACAGGTCGACGGGAAAACCGGCAAGGAATTCCTCAGGGGCCTGATGCAGGACGAGGCCGCCGACTCCAGCCGCTGCGATGAATCCGAGGAAGCCCATATTGATGTCCCTCCACGTTCCGATGACGAACATCAATCCGAGGACGACCACGCAGATCAGTTCTGGACTCATAGACTCAGCTTCTCCTTCGATCTTCAGCCGGCGAGGGCCGTCCGTCGCCGGGCACCCGGCTCAAATTAGTACATGTCACCTGGCGCGAACATCCATATTCGCCATGTGAACTCATCACGCCAGCTCGGAGGCGGTGCTGCAGCTTTTGAATCACCACTGTGGACAATCAGGAGCCGAATTCATACACGACGGATAGTGCGGTCGATCACAAACTCGTTAGTGTGGCAGTCAGCCTCATCCGAACGTGCGTGAGACCCACCGGATCCGCGCGCTGTCCACTGTCCCTCCGCCTGCGAAAGGTCGCCGTCGACCATGAACGAATCCACACCGGCCTGCGCCGACCGCCGGGACCATGGCCACACAGAACCTCACGAGCACGATGTGCTCACGACGGTCTCGGCCACCGGCACCGAGGAGGCTGCACAGTGAGCTGGTACCGCCGACTCGAGAACCGCCTGGAGACCGGGCAGGATTCCGGTGTCATCCGCGGCACCCTGAGCGGGAGACGGATGTTCATGATCTGGCTGGCCGCGAACCTCGTCGTGACCACGATGCTCACCGGCACGCTGTTCGTCCCCGGCGTCGACTTCTCCACCGCGGTCGTCGTCATCGTCCTCGGCACGGTCCTCGGCACGATCGTGCTCACCCTCATCGGCAACATCGGCACCCGCACCGGGCTCGCCACTATGGCGATCACCCGCGGAGCCTTCGGCGCCAAGGGCAGCTATCTGCCGGTGGCGGCGAATGTCATCATCCTCATGGGGTGGAGCTGGGTGCAGGCCATGCTCGCAGGAATCAGCGTCGACTACGTCGTCGCTCAGACCACGGGATTCTCGAACCCGATCCTCTTCTCCGTCCTCTGTCAGGCGCTCGTCGTGGGCCTGGCGATCCTCGGGCACGAAGGCATCGAGAAGGCCGAGCCCTGGTTCGCCCTCCTCATCCTCCTCGTCATGGCCTATGTGTTCGCTGTCGCGTTCACCGGCCATTCGACCGCAGAGTATCTGCAGATCGAGAAGGACCCGGGCCTCGGCTTCACCCCGGTCCTCGCCCTGGACATCGTCATCTCCACCGCGATCTCATGGACCGTGCTCTCCGGCGACCTCAACCGCTTGGCCGGCAGTCAGCGCTCGGGGATCGTCGGTTCGGGACTCGGCTACATCACCTCGACCGTGTTGGCAATGCTCCTCGGCCTCACGGCCTTCACCTTCATCCTCATCGACGAGGGTGCGCCGGCACCCTTCGACCCCACGGCGCTCGCCGAAGAGTTCGGATGGGCCCTGGCGATCGTCATCTTCCTGTCCGTGATGGCGACGAACACCATGGTGGTCTACGGAATGGTCAACTCCGTCGTCGGAGCGCAACGCAGGACGAAGCTGAAGTTCCTGCCGGTGGCACTCATCCTCGGCGCGATCTCGGTGATCGGGTCGACCTGGCTGGCGCTGCTCGACCAGTACACGGACTTCCTCACCATGATCGGCGCCTTCTTCGTCCCCGTGTTCGCGATCCTCATCGTCGACTACTACATCATCAAACGCGGGGTCTACACCCGGGACATCCTCCGCGACTCCGGGGGACTCTACGCCTATGCCCGCGGAATCAACTGGGTCGCCGTCGGCGTGTGGGTCATCGGCGCGTGCGTGTCCTACCTGCTCACCTACGTCTTTCCGAGTCCGACCGGGGCGACCATCCCATCGTTCTTCATCTCGTTCCTCCTCTACCTCGGACTGTCATGGTCGAGTCGCGCCCGGTTCGCCGGCGCCGAGGCGGGACACCTGGCACGCATCAGCGGCTGAGGTCCGCTGTTTGCTATTGTCTGTGACAAGAGCGCGCCAGGTTCGCTGATCACAGCAGTCGACCGGAAGCACGGAGGGAGCCGCTGCCTATGGTCGTCAACCAGATGTTCGGTCGGTTCCTGCCCGCGAACCGCCGGCTCAACCCTGCGGCTCTGGGATGGATCGCCGTCGTCATCACCGCGATCGGCATGGTCGCCATCGAATCCTCGATCGCGGTCGGCATCTACGAAGCGCCCGTGGCCCTGGCCTTCGGCCTCAGCCTCATCCATGCCGGCACGATGCCGTTGTCGATGCTCCGTCCGCTCTTCGGGGCCATCCTCTCGTCCTTCGCCTGCGCCGCCCTGCCGCTGGTCGCGTCCCACATCTCCGGAGCTCCCTGGCCATGGATGGTGCCCGCGCTGATCACGCAGATCCTCGTCATCCTCATCATCGGTCTGCGCGCGCACTGGGGCATCGCTCTCTCCGCCGTGCTCGGCAGCATCGGCGCATCCGTCCTGGCTGTGGTGATCGGGCGCTGGCTGTTTGGCCACGAATCCTCCGATTCCGCGATCATCAACATCATGATCTACGCCTGCATCGCCGGGGGAATCTACGTCGCGGCCGTGGTCGTTCAGCAGTGGAATCTCATCCGCTCCCAACTCCTGCAGGAGCAGGAGAACACGGCAGCAGAGCACTCGAAGCGCGTCACCATCGAGGAGAAGGCCCGGATCGCCCGCGAGCTGCACGACATCGTCGCCCACAGCATGTCCATCATCAACATCCAAGCCTCCAGTGCACCATTCCGCCATCCCGGCATCGACGCGGACGTGACAAAGGAATTCGAAGACATCTCGACCTCGGCCCGTGCTGCGCTGACCGAGATGCGCGGTCTGCTCAGCGTGCTGCGCAATGATGATTCGACCCACGAGCTCGCCCCGCAGCCGAAACTCTCCGACGTCGAGGCCCTCGTCGACCATGCCCGTCACGCCGGGGTCCACGTATCCCTCGAACGCAGCGGAGAACCGGTCGAGGCTCAGCTGCGCGAAAGCACCGGACTCGCCGGTTATCGCATCATCCAAGAAGCGCTGAGCAACGCCATCCGGCACGCTCGGAACTCGCACATCACCATTCGCATCGGCAGCGGCGGCGGTGCGGTGCGGATATCGGTGACCAACACTCGGGGCGACGGTCCCAGCGAGGTCGCCCAGCACGAATCGCACCGCGGGCAGGGACTGGTGGGGATGCGCGAACGCGCCGGCTCCGTCGGCGGCGAGATCCGCAGCGGCGAAACCGGCACGGGCGGGTTCGAAGTGGAAGCGGTGCTGCCCCTGAGCCTGACCGAACCCCAATCGAAGAGAGACGAGCGCGCATGATCCGCATCATCATCGCCGATGACCAGGCCATGGTCAGGGCGGGGTTCGCAGCGCTGCTCGACGCCCACCCCGACCTCGATGTCGTCGGCCAGGCCCAAGACGGTCGCGAATGCGTGGCGCTGGTTGCCGAGCAGCGGCCGGACATCGTCCTCATGGACGTGCGGATGCCGACGATGGACGGCATCGAAGCGACCCGGACGATCGTCGCGGATTCCCCGGCCACCTCGGCGACGGGACCGCGGATCATCATGCTCACCACCTTCGACATCGACGACTACGTCTTCGATGCGATACGGGCCGGCGCCAGCGGATTCCTGCTCAAGGACGCTCCACCCGATGAACTCGCCGAGGCAGTCCGCATCGTCGCCTCCGGCGAGGGCCTGCTCGCCCCGAGCGTGACGAAACGGGTCATCGAACACTTCGCAACGATCCCACAGACGCCTCAGCCGCCGAACCTCGCAGAACTGCCGGACCTGACCGATCGCGAGCGGGAGATCCTCGTGCGTGTCGCCCGCGGGGAATCCAATACCGAGATCGCCGGTGCACTCGTCATCGCCGTGCAGACCGTGAAGACGCACGTCTCCCGCATCCTGTACAAACTCGACGCTCGCGACCGGGCCCAGGCCGTCATCGCAGCCTACGAATCAGGTCTCGTCGTTCCCGGCAGCTGAGTCCGAGTTCCGAGGTTCCACAGTCCCCTGCTGTCACCCCCTACCCGGGTAGGGGGCCGAAACGGCACCGTAGGGTGACGCGCAGGCAGGCAGCGCACTATAGCGTTGAGGATATGAACTCCTCCGACATGCTCACCACCTCCCTCCCGACGCCGGCCGCGAATCCCGCCGCCCGCGCCGAGGTGCTCGAACGGAGGCGTGCCAAGCGCGGCACCGCGGAGCAGGAATTCACCAGCGACTTCAGCGCGCTCATGGCCCAGGTGAAAGAGGCCGGACTGCTGGCCCGGCGCCCGGGCTGGAACGTGCTGCGATTCAGCCTCCTCGCAGTGGCCTACATCGTCGGCTTCGCCGTGCTCTTCCTGCTCGGCGACAGCTGGTGGCAGATCGCGACCGCGGTCTACTTCGGCGCGCTGTTCACCCAGACGGCCTACGTCGCCCACGATGCTGCCCACCGTCAGATCTTCACCAACGGCAAGGTGGGGGAGTGGGTGTCGACGATCATCGGCAACCTCTTCATCGGGCTGAGCTACGGCTGGTGGCTGAAGAAGCACAATGCTCTCCACCACGCCAACCCGAACAAGGCCGGTGTCGACGGCGACATCGCACCGGGAACTCTCGTGTTCGTGGCCGAAGATGCGCAGAAGCGCACCGGCTTCGCCAAATGGTTCGCCGCTCGGCAGGGATGGGCCTTCTTCCCGCTGCTGACTCTGGCTGGACTGCAGCTGCATGTGCAGTCGGTCCAGGCCATCCTCAAGGGACAGTCATCGATCAAGCGTCGTTGGACAGAGGGCATCCTCATCGCCGTTCGGATCATCGGGTTTCCCGCCCTCGCGATCTGGGCCGCCGGTCCCGTGGTCGGCAGCGTGTTCTTCCTCGTCCAGCTCGCGGTCTTCGGCATCCACATGGGCGGTTCCTTCGCCCCCAACCACAAGGGCCAGCCGATCGTTCCCAAAGACGTCAAGATCGACTTCCTGCGCCGTCAGACACTCATGTCACGCAACATCTCCGGTGGACGCCCGATGGGCTTCCTCATGGGCGGACTCAACTACCAGATCGAACACCACCTGTTCCCGAGCATGCCGAGCGTCAACCTGCACAAGGTCCAGCCCATGGTTCGCGAGTACTGCCGTGAGAAGGGCATCAAGTACACGGAGACGACGCTGTTCGAGTCCTTCGGCATCATCGTCCGCTACCTCAACCGAGTTGGTCTCGGCCAGGCGGATCCCTTCGACTGCCCGGTCACCGCGCAGTTCCGCTCACGTTGAGCACCCGGCCTCAGGTGAGGTCGTCGTGGGCGCCGGAGACCCACGCGGCATAGCGCTGCGCCGAGGTCTGGACCGCAGAATGCGCCCCGGCCGAGATGACTTGGCCGAAGTTGCCGTACATCCGATCGAAATCGAGATCCGCCACCGAGGCGGCGATGCGTCGGACGACATTCGCCGACAGCGGCAGATAGTTTGGGAAGCTGCGCATGAAGGTCACCCATCCCTGCTTGGCCACGGGACCGATCGAATCGCCGCTGAGCATGACCCCGACACCGTCGTGGCCGCGCCATAGTGCGATCGCGCTGCCGGCGAAATGTCCGCCCACGCGCTGCAGAGTGACTGTGGGCAGTGGTCGGGTCTCGTGATAGTACTTCCAGATCCTCTCATCTGTGCGCTGGAGCCACTCGGCATCGGCTCGGCAGACGAAGACGGGTGCCGCACCGAACGCGGCACTCCACTCGAGCTGGAGTCCGAACATGTGCGGGTGGCTGGCCGCGATGGCCTGCACTCCGCCGAGCTCGGCCACCGCAGTGACGGCCTCGGCGTCGATGTACGGAGGGACATCGAAGAGGAGATTCCCCTCAGCGGTCTGCGCGAGGTAGCAGGTCTGGCCGATGCCGAGCTTCGGCTCGACCCGCAGCGCATAGAGTCCGGGCTCGCGTTCGGAGATGGAGACGCGGTGGCCCTCGGACTCGAGCTGTTCACGGGTCGTCCAGATCTGTCCCTGATCGGGCATCCATTGGCGCTCATCGGCGCAGATCGGACACTGCTGCGGCAGAGGAGTCATCGTCTCCACCCCGCAGGTCCTGCAGATCGTCACATCGGTCAGTGCGCTCATCTCCGTGCCACCTCCTGTCTCGAGGATAGTCCCCGTTGCCGCTGTCCACGAGGATAGTCCCAGGACCGCTGAGCTTCTTCGCATGCGCGCGGAGATGGCCGACGATGATGAGGACGATGCCGAGGGCGAACCATCCGAGGAGCACCCACCACTGCGTCGCCATGGGCGAGTCGGGGAAATAGGAGAGATCGCGCAGAAGCGTGCCCGCCGCACCCGGTACGAAGAACTGCCCGATATCGCCCCAGGCGCCGACGAGAAACTCCTTCGGCTGCTGCAGCGATGAGATCGGGTTGCCGATGAACATCGTGAGGATCGCACCCACAGCGATGCCGGTCGTCCCGATGAGTGAGACGAATCCGTTGATGAGTGCTGCAGTCGATGCGACTGCGAGACCGGCGGCGAGGACATTGAGCCCGAAGCTGCCCTGGAGGATTCCGAACCACGACTGGAGGATGAGGGTCAGTGCCAGACCGCCGACGGCTCCGTAGACGACGACGGCGACCGCCCGCATCCGTCGCGAGTGGACGAGCATGCAGGTGAGCACGCCTCCGATGATGCCGCCGATGGTCAGCGGCAGCCCGGCGATGGCCAGTCCCGCCCCGGTCGAATCCTCATCGGACAGCGGCACGACATCGGTGACTTCGACCTGAGGAACCTCGATCGCCGAGGCATCGGCGGGCTGCCGGTCGGCTTGCGGCCCCTCACTCGGCTGTCCGGGCTGTGTTCCGGCGCCAGGCTGTGAGGCCGCCTTGAGTGCGTCCTGCATCTGCTCAAGCCCGTGCTGCATGCCCGAAATCGCCTGCTTGTCGATCTGCTGCTGCATCGTCGAGGCCATCGCCCGCAGCTGCTGCGCGACAGCGGGCGAGGCCGCTGATGAGACGAGGATCTCCGGCTCGTCGCCGAGGACGAGGGCGCCGTAGACGTCCCGGTCTCGGATCATCGTCTCGGCCTCGGCCCGGGTATCGGCGTCCTTGAGATCGAGCATCCCGTCCGGTGCGTTTTCGGTCACTTCGTCGATCTGCTCCTGATCTCCGACCGCGGCGATCGGCAGATCCTTCGGATCCGAGGTGACGGTCGGCCAGCTGAAGGCGAGGAGGATGAGGCTGACGATCGCCGCGGCGAATACGGCGATACCGATCGCGCGCCCGATGCTGTGCTCGGGCAGCCTCGAATCGGCCTCGGCGGACAGGCGGTCGGAAGTGTCGTCATCGCCGCGGCCAGCGGCGGGGAGGCTCGTGCTCTCCGAACTGCGGAGAATTCTCGTGGCCATGAGAGTGTCCAATCATCGAAAACGAATGCTCGTTCTTTTTACGCCTTCCGGTATGATTTATCAAGAATGGTCGTTCGTTTTTGGGGGGAGCAGTGCCGAAGGTCACCGAAGAGCACAGACAGGCGATGCGCCTGCGGATTCAGGATGCGGCGTTGGCGTGCATCGCCCGCAAGGGGTTCAGCGGGACCTCAATGGCTGATATCGTCAAGGAGGCGGACCTCTCCGCCGGCGCTGTCTATGTCTACTATTCCTCGAAGGCCGAGCTCACGACCGACGTCGGGCGTCGCGTGATGGAGCAGCGTGTGGCAGAGCTTGAGGACTTCGGCGATGCCGCGGAGGTTCCGGCACCCCGGGAGGTGTTTCCGCCCCTGCTCGACTCCCTTCTCGACGACAACCCCCTCGCCCCGACCCTGCTTCAGATATGGGGCGAGTCCGCCCATGACAAGGAATTCGCGGAGATAGCAGGAACGATCTTCGAATCTCTGTTGGGGTTCTTCACGGACTACCTCCGAGCCTATTTCCGGCGCTCGGCAGCCATGGACGGCGACGCTGCGGAGCTCAGGGCCCGTGAACTGGCTCCCGCCATCCTGGCGATGATGCAAGGCGCCGTCGTGCAGACCACGGTCTTCGGGCCGAGCGCGCGGGCATCTGTCGGCGCCGGGTTCAGGGCGATGCTCGCCCACCTCGAATGCAGTGCATCACCGGAATCCCTCGACCCCGGTCTGCGCTAGACGGAGTCGCCGTCGGCATCGACGGAGTGCACGCGGTCTTCGCGCATGCTCACCTTGTCCACCCCCGGCAGCTCGATGAGCTGCGGAACGAGGAGGTGCAGCGGTGGTTTGCCTTCGAACTTGCCGTCGATCTGGACCATCCGCACTCCGTTCTCGTCCTCGAAGCGCTTCGTGTCGACGATGGTGTTCGAGAATCCCATCGAGCTCGCTACCCCGAGGATGTCGCGCAGCACTCCGGATCCGTCTTTGTAGGTGATCCGCAGCAGCTTCTTGTGGTCGCTGTCGGGGATGCGCCGGATGAGTGGGGCGATGACGAAGAGGGTGAACAGATGGAGAGCGGTGAGCATCGTGGCCAGTGACAGCATGCCGGCACCGCAGGCCATGCCCACGGCGGCGGTCACCCATATCGTCGCGGCGGTGGTGAGGCCGCGCACCATGTTTCGACCCTTGAAGATCACCCCGGCACCGAGGAAGCCGATGCCCGAAACGATCTGCGCCGCGATCCTCGACGGGTCGAGCCGGATATCGTTTTCGAGCACTCCTGCGAACCCGTAGGCCGAGACCAGGGTGAATGCGCAGGTGCCGATGCCCACCAGCACATGCGTGCGGTAGCCGGCGCTCTTCTGCCGGAACTGCCGCTCGAATCCGATGAGGGAGCACAGGACGAAGCTCACCAGAAGGAACTCGGCTTCCTGCAGGCTCGTGGAGCCGAAGAAATCTGAGACACTCATCATTCACCTCACATTAGTCGGGTACGAACACGACCGACAGCCCGGGACTGTCGGTCGTGTTCGATGAGGCGCTCGTGGGCGGTCCCGAGCTCAGACGGTGGAGGGGATCCGCTCCTGCTCATCGGCCGCCTCGGAGGTGGGGCGTTTCAGGCCGTCACCCGCGGTCGGCGCGTGCGAGGGGCCGGGCTCGGGTGCTGCCTCGTCCTCGACGATCGAGCCCTGCACGGTCTCGGATTCCCACTCTCCTGGGTGCTGCCCCGACTCGAGCGCACGCTGGCGGCCCTCCTTGTTCCTCTCCCTTTCGCGTTCCAGGTGCAGGTTTCCGAAGTCATGCTCCGTGCGCGGGGGGTTGATGCCGTCGATGAGGAACACCAGAGCCAGGGATACGAGGCCCCAGAGGCCGAGGACCTGCAGATGCTCGGCGACGACGTCGCCGTCGAAGTAGAGGACCGAGCGGATCGTCTCAACCGACGCGGCCATCGGCAGGAAGTCGTGCAGGGTCGCGAAGAACGAGGGCACCATGTACTTCGAGAGGGCCCCGTTCGACGCGGGCACACCGGCGAACATGAGGGTGCCGATGACGGGGATGACGGCGAACATCCCGATCAGCCGTTCGAAGACCATCGCGAACATCGAGATGCACGGAATCGCGACGATTCCCGCACCCCACAGGGCCGCGAAGTGGCCGTCGACCGCGCCGGTGATCGGGCCGGCGATGAGAGCGACGACCAGTGACATGAAGGGGGCGTAGATGAGGATGATCGGGATCATCCGTTTGAGCGGGCGGGTCCAGGGGTTCGCGTTCGCGGCCACGATGATGACCATGAATCCGGCGAGGATCCACCCCATGGCCACATACATGACGACCACGCCGTTCTTGTCTCGGTCGGGCAGCGGCTTGACGTCGTCGACCGTGAGGTCCATGTCCTGCGCCGAGGCGACCTGCTCGAAGATCTGGTTGACCACCCGGAAGGACGCATTGTTCCCGGCCTGATTCGCGATCAGGCCGAATTCCGGAGTGTCCTCGGACGGCAGTACGAGAGCGGCGACGTCCTCCCGGTTCTCCACCAGCGCCCGTGCCTCGTCCTCGTCGGTGAGTGCTGTGAAGTCGAACATTCCCTCCATCTGCGCATTGAGCTCATCGATGGTGTCTTCAGCCTGCTCGGTCGACGAGCCGACCACGGCCACGGGCATGTCCTTCGGGGACGGGGAGTGCATCGCGCCGAGCATGAACGAGATCATCATGGTCACCATCGCCAGCGGGAAGATGATCAGTGAGATGTACCGGATGACCTTCGAATCGGGGCGACGTCCGCCGTGGATCGACGGGATGTTGACGTCGAGCGGTTCGGGATTCGGGTTGCGTCGGTGCGAGAGGAAGTCATAGCCCTTCGTCAGCAGGAGACCGACGACGGCTCCGATCGCGAGCACGAGCAGGTGTCCGGTGACTCCGCTGCCGTTGAAGTAGAGCACGGAGCGCAGCGACTCTCCGATCGCCGGCATCGGGAGGAACTCGTGGGTGAAGCGGAAGAACTTCGGCATCGTGTATACGGGCATCGCCATATTCGATGAGGGCATTCCGAGGACCATGAGGAAGAGGATGCCGAAGATCACACCCATGGCTCCGACGAGACGGGTGATGAACAGCTGCACGCAGGAGATCGCGAACACGCCCAACCAGGCGATGCCGAGCACCGCGACGGTGTCCTCGGCATCGACGACGTTGAGGATCGGGCAGGTCACCGTCCAGACGAGTCCGGCGATGAGGGCCGCCCAAGCGCCGAGGATCGGGACGATGCGCTTGAACTTGAGCAGCTCGGGGGAATTCGACCGCAGCACGCTGAACGGCAGATAGCCGGCCATGACGATCGCGGTCATGAGGAACATTGCGGCCAGTCCGGATGGGTCGCTGTCCGGCAGCGGAGCGAGATCCTCGGTGCTCACCGTGAGTCCCTCATCCTGGAGGGCGGGCATGATGAGGTCGGTGACCAGCGTCGACTGCTGCATGCCTGCTCCGCTGGCCGTGTACAGGGTCGCCTTCTTGCCGTCGACGACGACGGCCGCCGAGGCGTCGCGATCGGAGACCATCTGGCGGGCCGTGAATGAGTCGTCGACGACGTCGACATCGAGAGCATCGGGTTCCGAGCCGTTGAGTGCGAACTTCACATCCGAGGCCTTCGAGGGGGACCCGGCCACGACGACCGGCTTGTCGTCGGCGGTGGGGGAGTGCATGGTGCCGAGATAGCTCGTGATCATCATGCCCACGAAGATGAGCGGCATGATGAAGATCGCAAGTGTGCGGCCGATGAATTCGGCCTTGGCGCGCTTGGCCGCTGCCGTCGCGTCCTGATCCGACGCCGAGGCGGAGGGAGCGGCAGAGTCGTCGTTTCCAGACTCAGAGGGTTGAGCGGAACTCCGGTTCGAATCCTCGAGCGCGTCGAGTTCGCGAGCCTCTCGGCGCGTGCGCGGCGGTGGGGTGGTCACTGTCGTCCTCCTGATGTGTGGAAGTCGCGTGATCGCCGTTGACCACCTTGAACTCGACTAGTTTAAGACACGTGACTTAGAATTGTGAAATCGCCTCCCGTTTGCCACAGTGATGGCAGTACTCGCCGAGCCGGGTCCCTCCCTCGGCGGCGCACCGATTCCTTCGGAAGGGCGATTCGGCTGAGGGACGACGACGCTGATGAAGGACGGGTTGATGGGCAGGCAGAGTGACAGGGCACGCGAGGCGCTGCTCAATGCGGCCGAGGAGCTGTTTGCTCGGTACGGCATCGATGCGGTGTCGAATCGGCGGATCGTCGATTACGCTGGAGCCGCGAATCATTCGGCGATCGCCTATCACTTCGGCGGGCGCGACGGTCTGCTCGGTGCGCTCGTCACCCGCCACCTCGACGAGATGGCGGAGCGCAGGGACGCGCTCTTGGCCGAGCTGGGAGAATCGCCCGGAATCCGTGAATATGTTCAGTGCCGTCTGCGTCCGCTGTTCGAACTCCTTGACGACCAGCCCCGTCCGAGCTGGCGTGCGCAGTTCCTCTCCCAGCTGCGATCGGTGCCCTCGGCGGTCGATGTCGCGAAGGCGGTGATGGACGAGTTCGGCGTCCCCGATGACATCAGGTTCATCAACGGCGAGGTCGAGGGCATCCCGGAAGGCGTTCTGCGCGGACGCGCCTATCTGCTCGCGCACATGGTCATCGGCGTGTGTGCGGACCAGGAGGAGAAGATGGCCGAGGGATCTCACCAGGGCACCTGGGAGCAGGTCGGGCGCTTCCTCATCGATGCGGCTGCGGGCATGCTCGCCGCCCCCGTGACCGCCCCCGACGGGCTCGTCCGCTATCCTGCGAAGCCCTTGATCTGACCGGGACGAAGTTCGGCAGGAGCCCTCGGGTGACGGCTGTGCGGTGCCTGCCGGTGACGCAGGTGGTCGTGGAGGCCTGCGCTCCAGGGGCGGTTTCCGATTAGAAGAGCGCTTCCTGCGGCGGGGGAGTCCAGCTCGCCGGTGAAATCGCGAGTCTTCTCCCGGGCGCGGATTGCGTCTCCTCGTGTCCGCGGGTCCCCGTCGTCTGTGCCTTCTGCGTCGCGGGATGGTCATCATCGCTCGACCCCCGCAGTCGGTAGTGGTCAATGAGTGGGTTGATGCGCTCGGCGAGCCACCGACGGTAGTCCTTCGACGCGTAGGAGGACGTGGCGTACATGCGCCGGTAGCGGGGGAGGAGTTCGGGATGTTCGCGTTCGAGCCACTCGAAGAACCATTCGCGTGCGCCCGGCCGCAGGTGCAGTGCCCCGTAGACGACCCGGGCGGCACCGGCGTCTCGGATCGCTCTGAGCGCCGCGTCCAGATGGTCCAGCGAATCGGTGAGTTTGGGCATCACCGGCATGAGGAAGACGGTGACGTCGAATCCGAGTTCGGCTGCCGCCCTCACTGTGGCCAGCCGGGCGGCGGTCGTCGGGGTGCCCGGTTCGATCGTCTGCTGCAGCGCGTCGTTGTGGACGGCGAAGGACATGCTGATCTCCACGGGGACGTCTTCGGCGGCGCGGGACAGGAGCGGAAGGTCTCGGCGCAGCAGCGTGCCCTTGGTGAGGATCGACATCGGGGTGCCGTGCTCGGCCAGCCCGCTGATGATTCCGGGCATCAGACTGTATCGGCCCTCGGCGCGCTGGTACGGATCGGTGTTCGTGCCCAGAGCGACGAGTTCGCGGGTCCACTTCGGCTTCGCGAGTTCTGCGGTGAGCACCTCGGGGGCATTGATCTTGACGATGACCTGGCGGTCGAAGTCCGTCCCGGGGTCGAAATCGAGGTAGCGGTGGGTGTTGCGGGCAAAGCAGTACACGCAGGCGTGGGAGCACCCGCGATACGGATTCACCGTCCAGGCAAAAGGCATCGAGCTGGACTTCGGCACCTTGTTCAGAGCCGACTTCGCGAGCACCTCGTGGAAGGTGATGCCGGCGAACTCCGGTGTCCGCACGCTGCGCACGAGTCCTTTCACTCCGAACAGGTCGGGAGCACTCGGGCCAGCGTCATCGGTCAGTTCGTTCCACCTCATGGCCCAATTCGAACACGAGTTCGAATGAGCGTCAAGAGTGAGGCCCGGCGAGCGGCCCGGTGAGGCCGGTGCCGCAGGGGAGGTGTCAGGGAGTGCGCATGCCCTTGAAGGCGCTGCGGTGGAAGACCAGTGCCTCGGGGCCGTCCTCGTTGGAGGTGCCGAGGATCTCGAGCAGCGCGATGGTGTGGTCGCCGGCTTCGACTTCGTTGTAGAGGCGAGTCCAGAGGAATGCCGAACTGTCCGGGATCGTCAGCCCGCCGGCGGCGGTGACTTCGGGGTCGACCCCGGCGAATCGACGGCTGCGATCCTTCGAGGCCAGTTGCCGGGCCAAGGATTCCTGGTCCGTGCCGAGCAGTGAGATGCCCAGTTCCGGGGCGCGGCGCAGGGTGGGCCAGGTCGTCGAGGAGTTCTGCACGGCGATGCTGACCAGCGGGGGAGTCAGCGAGACGCCGACGGTCAGGGTGGAGGCGACGAGCCCGAGCGGGGTCCCGTCGACTTCGGCGCCGAGGAAGGCGACCCCCTGCGGGAAGTGGGAGAACGTCTCGCGAAGTGCTTCCGGGGTGACCTGGTTCGCCCTCGACGGATGTGTGGTGGTGGGGTCTGCCAGGATCGTCATTCCTTCACCTCTGCTGCTCTGTTGAGCAATGCTCATCGGAGTTTCCCGCGAGTGCGGGCTCCGGCGCGGATCGCTCGGTTGACTGTCGGTTCTGCGTGACGGCCCCTGTGTGAGGCCGTCGGAGACGATCATCGCAAACTGTGACGCCAGATGCAGCGGTCGAGGTCATATGACGACGACGTGTGACCCCATGTGACGGACGGTGTCGGGTCGTGACGACGTGCACGGCGGACCCCGAGCCGCAAAGCATAGATTGCTCAGCGAAACCGACACTGAACACCGATACGACATGCCCATTCGGGCGCACAGGAGCAGGCCATGACACAGAGTCCGGTCACCGAGCCGATGACGCAGGCCCCGCCTCGGCGGCTGCTGGCGGGAAAGAAACGGGTGTTGGCTTCGGCCTTCGCCGGTACGACGATCGAATGGTACGACTTCTACCTCTACGGCACCGCTGCGGCGCTGATCTTCAATGTCCAGTTCTTCCCCTCCGACAGCGAACTCGGCAGTCGCCTGGCCTCCTTCGCCACCCTGGCGGTCGGGTTCTTCGCCCGTCCGTTGGGCGGCATCATCGCCGGCCACCTCGGCGACCGGGTCGGACGCAAGGCCCTCCTCGTCGTGTCCCTGCTGTCGATGGGCATCGCCTCGACTCTCATCGGGCTGGTGCCGAACTTCGCGACCATCGGCTGGTGGGCGGCCGGGGCCCTCGTCGTGCTGCGTATCGTCCAAGGTCTGTCGGCCGGAGCCGAATGGGGCGGATCGGCGCTGCTGTCGGTCGAACATGCACCGGCACGCAAGCGCGGACTCTTCGGCTCATTCACCCAGATCGGCTCGGCGGCGGGAATGCTGCTGGCGACCAGCGCCTTCTTCCTCGTGCAGAACCTGCTGAGCACGGAGCAGTTCGAATCCTTCGGCTGGCGCATCCCGTTCCTCGCCTCCGCCCTCCTCGTCGCCTTGGGACTGTGGATCCGCCTCGGCGTCTCCGACGCCCCGGAATTCCAAGAGCTCAAGGACTCCGGCCAGGTTGCGAAGGCACCGCTGCGTGAAGTCCTCACCGCCCACCCGCGCGTCCTGCTCGTCACGATCGGACTGCGACTGGCGCAGAACAGCGTCTTCTACCTCATCACCGTCTACATGCTCAGCTACCTGACCGAGAACCGCGGCGACTCGACCTCGGGGGTGACGGCCGTGATGATCGCCTCGGGCGTCGGACTCGTCACGGGGCCGGCCTGGGGCTGGGTCTCCGATCGACTCGGCCGGAAGCCGGTGACCATCGGCGGCATCATCGGCGTGGCCGTCTTCGGGTGGCTCTTCTTCGCCTACCTCGACGCAGGTCCGCTGAGCCTTCTTCCCCTCATCGTCATCCTCGGCATGAACCTCGCCCACGATGCGATCTACGGGCCGCAGGCCGCATGGTTCGCTGAGCAGTTCCCCATCGAGGTCCGCTACTCGGGCGTGAACATGGGCTACCAGCTGGGCACCGTCATCGGCGGTGGAATCATGCCGATGGTCGCAGCCCTGCTCTACGTCGCCGGCGGCTACACTCCGTGGCTCATCTGCGGATACCTCACCCTGCTGTGCCTGCTCTCGCTCATCGCCGCCGTGGCGGCGAAGGACCCGGCCCGAGAGCTCTCCCGCACCCCGGCCTGAACAGGCGACACACATCTGCACCAGCACCACGAATCACCGACACAGGAGACTCTCGATGACGAAACCGATCCAGCTCAACGCCTTCGACATGATGACCCCCGTCCACCAGTCACCCGGACTGTGGCGCCATCCGGAATCGCGCGTCGAGGACTTCACTCAGCTGTCCTACTGGACCGACTTGGCACAGACCCTCGAAGAAGGCGGGTTCTCGTCCCTGTTCCTCGCCGACATCCTCGGCGTCTACGATGTCTACGGCGGCAATGCTGATGTCACCAACCGCGGGGGAGTCCAGTTCCCGCTGCTCGACCCGCTGGTCGCCGTGCCCGCCATGGCCGCAGCGACGACGACGCTCGGCTTCGGCATCACCGCATCGGTGACGTATGAGAAGCCCTACCTGCTCGCCCGCACCCTGACCACTCTCGACCACTTCACGAACGGACGAGTGGCATGGAACATCGTCACCAGCTACGTCGAATCTGCCGCCCGCAACCTCGGGCTGGACGGGCAGATCCCGCACGACGAACGCTACGACCGAGCCGATGAGTTCATGGAAGTCATGTACAAGCTCTTCGAAGGCTCGATCACCCCCGAGGCGCTCACGGCCGACGCCGAGGAGAACGTCTTCGTCGACCCCGCCGAAGTCCGCGACATCGGCCACGACGGCAAGTTCTTCACCGTGCCCGGTCAGGCGCTCGCCGTCCCGGGCCCGCAGGGCACCCCGCTGCTGTTCCAGGCCGGAGCCTCGAAGCGCGGACAGGAGTTCGCCCTCGACCACGCCGAGGCGATCTTCTTCTCCGGTCCGACACCGCAGATCCTGCGCAGCTGGGTCGACAAGGTCCGTGACGGACTCGAGGAACGCGGACGGGACCGAGACGCCGTGAAAATCTTCGCCCTGGCCACCGTCATCGTCGACGAAACCGATGAAGCCGCAGAGGCTCGGCTGGCCGACTACCGCCGCTATGTCGACACCGAATCCGCGCTCTCCCTCTTCGGCGGGTGGACCGGCGTCGACCTCTCCGGGGCCTCGCCCGACGACACCCTCGAATATGTGGCCACCGATGCCAACCAGTCCGCGCTCGCCTCCTTCACCACCATGGCCGGAGACAAGCCGTGGACCATTCGCGACCTCGCGGAGTTCGTCGCCCTCGGCGGCCGCGGACCGGTCATCACCGGATCGCCTGCCACGGTCGTCGACGAATTCCAGCGGTGGATGGACGAAGCTGATATCGACGGCTTCAACATCGCGGCCGCCGTCCGACCGGCCGACGCCGAACGTTTCACGAAATACGTCTCACCCGAACTGCGCCGCCGCGGCCTCCTGCCCGAACCCGTCGCCGGAGCCACGGTGCGTGAGCAGCTCACCGGGTCCGGGCCACGACTGGCCGACGATCACACGGGAGCTCGGTACCGCCTCGGGGAGGGTGCGCGCGTCTGACCGCGACGGAGTGAGCCGGGTGCCGGAAGCGGCCGTGGGGCATAATGGTCTGCGGCCGTTTTCCGATCCGTCGACCGAACAGAGACCGCATGAGTGCATCGACGCCGCTGACCACCACCGACAACGCCGAGGATCGCGGATACCGACGCAAGGCGCTGTTCGCCGCCGCCGTCGGCTACGGACTCGACGGCTTCGACCTCCTCATCCTCAGCTTCGCTCTCTCCGGCATCATCGCCTCCTTCGGACTCAGCGACGTCGAAGCGGGATCTCTGTCGACGATCACTCTGCTCGGCGCCGTGGTCGGAGGAATCGTCTTCGGCGCGCTGGCCGACCGACACGGTCGAGTCAGGGTGCTCACGTGGACGGTGCTCATCTTCGCCGTGTTCACCGGGCTCTCAGCCCTGGCCCAGGGGTACTGGGATCTTGCGGCGTACCGGTTCGTCGCCGGAATCGGCATCGGCGGTGAGTTCGGCATCGGGATGGCCCTGGCCGCCGAGGCGGTGCGAGCCGACCAGCGTGCCCGGGCCACCTCATGGGTCGGGGTGGGATTCCAGCTCGGTGTGTTCGCTGCCGCTGTCGTCTCTGCTCCCGTCATCGCCTGGTGGGGGTGGCGGGCGCTGTTCGTCATCGGACTCTTCCCCGCCGTCTACGTCTTCTTCGTCCGCCGCGGCGTCGGCGAACCCGAGGCCTTCGTCCGGGCGCAGGAGCAGACCGCCGAAGCCGACGTCGATGAGGAGGCAGGTTCCGGGGCGGGGCCCGCGGCCTCCTCGCGGGAATCCTCGGCAGCAGTCCGAGAGTCCTTCGCCGCGAAGATCGGCGCCCTGGCGAAAGACCGGGAGACAGTGACGATCACCTTCGCCCTGACGGTCCTCACCAGCGTGCAGAACTTCGGGTACTTCGGCATCATCACCTGGCTGCCGAACTACCTCTCGGAGCAGATGGGACTCGGCATCACGAAGGGCTCCCTGTGGACGGGCGTGACCGTGATGGGCATGCTCGCGGGAATCCTCATCTTCGGACAGTTCGCCGACCGCCTCGGGCGTCGACCCGCCTTCTGGATCTTCCAGTCCGGGGCGATCGTCACGATCCTCGTCTACAGCCAGCTCAGTGACCCGACAGCGCTGCTCGCGGGAGGGTTCTTCATGGGCGCTTTCGCCAACGGCATGCTCGGCGGCCATGGGGCGCTGCTCGCGGAGATGTACCCGACCGAAGTCCGCGCCACGGCCCAGAACGTCATCTTCAACATCGGCCGAGCCCTCGGCGGCCTGGCCCCCGTCGTCATCGCTGTGCTGGCCGGATCCCTGGGCTTCGGATTCGCACTGGCGCTGCTGCCGACCATCTACGTCATCCAGTTCCTCGCCATGTTCCTGCTTCCGGAGAAGCGCGGGCACGCTCTCGTCTGAGCCGGCGTCGGTGAAGAACCGCGGGGGCCGGCCGTGCTCGTCGCATCGGTGACGAAGTGTGACGGCCGGAACCGACCCTCAGCGACGACGGAGTCATACTTGGCGACTGTGACTTCGACAGATCCCGCCGCCGACGCGGCTCAGACAGCATCAGCAGCTCCGGCGCCATCGGCCGCCCAGCCCCCGCGGATCGTGGCCTCCGCCGCCGACATCCACTCGGTCCTCGCCGAATTCGGGTCCCAGGGCACGAAGACGACGGCGGTCATCATCCTCGCCCTCGGCGGCATCTTCATGGACGCCTACGACTTCTCCTCCCTGGCCTTCGGGATCACCGCGATCCAAGAGCAGTTCGGTCTCAGCGGCTTCATGACAGGTCTCGTCAATGCCTCGATCATGGTCGGTGCTGTCATCGGCGCGCTCTTCGGCGGATACCTCGTCGACCGGTTCGGACGCTACAAACTGTTCATGGCCGATATGGTCTTCTTCGTCGTCGCGGCAATCGGCTGCGCGCTGGCGCCGAACGAGTGGGTGCTCATCGCCTTCCGCTTCGTCATGGGAATCGGCGTCGGACTCGACCTGCCGGTGGCGATGGCCTTCCTCGCCGAATTCTCCAAACTCAAGGGCAAAGGCAACCGCTCACAGCGCGTCAACGCCTGGTCTCCGGCCTGGTACTTCGCCACCGGCGTCGGCTATCTCGTCGTGCTCATCATCTTCATCACCCTGCCGTACGACCAGCACACGATCCTGTGGCGCATCGTCGTCGGCTTCGGTGCCGTACCGGCCCTCATCGTGCTCCTCGTCCGTCGCCGCTACCTGGCCGAATCGCCCGAATGGCTGGCCAATCAGGGGGATCTGCGCGGAGCAGTCGAAGTCATGCGCAGCCACCACAACCTCAATGTCGAGCTCGCTCCCGCCGAGGATCGCGAGGCCGCGACCTCGACCGACACAGTCAAGGGCGGACGGTGGAGTGGCTTCGCCGAACTCTTCTCTCCTCGCTACCGTGTGCGCACCATAGTCGCCCTCTGCGTGTCCGTGTTCTCGACGTTCGGCTACAACGCCGTCGCCTACGGCACCCCGCTCATCATCACCACGCTCTTCCATCAGACGCCGCTGATCACGATCATCTCCTCGCTGATCATCAACCTCGGCTTCGGCACGATCGGCGGTCTGCTGGGGATGAGCATCGTCAACCGCTTCGGCACCCGCAGGATCACTCTCGTCGGATTCATCATCCAGGCGGCTTCGCTCGGGCTGCTGGCGATCGTCGGCATCCCGAACGGGGCACTGGTCATCGTCGCCGTCGCCATGCTCTCGGCCTTCGTCTTCGCTCAGGCCGGCGGTCCGGGAGCGAACCTCATGAACTACGCGACGCTGTCGTATCCGACGCGGCTGCGAGGAATCGGCATCGGCTTCAACCAGTCCGTGCTGCGTGCCTTCTCGATCGTCTCGCTCATCATGTTCCCGATCCTCGCCGCTTCGCTGGGCACCGGCGTGTTCTGGATCGTCGCCTGTGCCCCGCTGGCCGGTGCGATCGCCGTCGGCGTCGTCGCCTGGGACCCGACGGCCAAGGACGTCGAAGACGAAGCCTGAAGCCAGTCCGCGCCGCCGAGGCAAACGGGAATGGTATGCCATTCCCGTTTGCCTCGGCGGCACACTTCTCTTTGTGATCTGCATTGCCAATCGCGTGTGAGCCAGGTTACGCTGAACGAGTCAGATTTCGGCACTACAGCGCTGTGTTCCCACTTTTGGTATCCCAGCGTGGGGTGCGTTGGAACCGAGGAGTGGACGCATGAGGAAAACCGAGACGGCGGAGGCGGCAAAGCCCGCACGCCTGGGGCCCAGCCCCGAACAGCTGACAGCGCATGGGATCAGCCCTCGGTTCTACAATGCCGACCTTGCTCCGGCGCGGAAGGAAGGGCGCAGCTGGACGGCGTACAGCGTCTTCAGCCTGTGGGCCAACGACGTCCACTCGCTCGGCAACTACGGCTTCGCGCTCGGACTCTTCGCCCTCGGCCTCGGTGCCTGGCAGATCCTCGTGGCTCTGCTCGTCGGTGCCGCACTGCTGTTCTTCCTGCTCACCCTCTCCGGGTTCATGGGATACAAGACGGGCGTGCCCTATCCGGTGATGAGCCGGATCTCCTTCGGCGTCCACGGCGCGCAGCTGGCCGCCTCGGTGCGCGGAATCGTCGCCATCGCCTGGTTCGGCATCCAGACCTATCTGGCCTCGAGCGTGCTCAACGTTCTGCTGCTCACGATCATCCCGGGCCTGCAGCCGTGGGCCGATGCCGAGTTCCTCGGTCTGTCGGGCCTGGGCTGGTTCTCCTTCTCCCTGCTGTGGATCGTCCAGGTCATCATCGTCAGCTACGGCATGGAGATGATCCGACGCTACGAAGCCATCGCCGGACCCATCATCCTCGTCACCTTCCTCGCCCTGGCGATCTGGATGCTCGTGCGCGTCGACTTCTCCATCGCCTGGTCGACCGATGACGCCCTGTCCGGGTGGCCGATGTGGATGCACATCCTCGGCGGCGGCTCCCTGTGGGTGGCCATCTACGGCACCTTCGTGCTCAACTTCTCCGACTTCACCCGGGCTGCGAAGAAGAAGGGGTCGATCGTCGTCGGCAACTTCTGGGGCATCCCGGTGAACATGCTCGTCTTCGGTCTCGTCGTCATCTCGCTCGCCGGAGCCCAGTACAAGATCGACGGCACCGTCATCACCTCACCGGCCGATATCGTCCAGTCGATCGGCAACCCCGTTCTGCTCGCCCTCGCCTCTCTGTCTCTGCTGCTGCTCACGGTCGCCGTCAACCTCATGGCGAACTTCGTCGCCCCGACCTACGCACTGACGAATCTCTTCCCGCGCCACCTCGATTTCCGCAGCGCGGCGATCATCTCCGCAATCATCGGATTCGTCATCCTGCCGTGGAACCTCTACAACTCACCGGTGGTCATCGTCTACTTCCTCGGCGGGCTCGGGGCGCTGCTGGGACCCCTGTTCGGCGTGATCATGGTCGACTACTGGGTCATCCGCAAGACCAAGGTCAATGTCCCGCAGCTGTACACGGAAGCCAAGGACGGTGAGTACTTCTACCATCGCGGCGTCAACTGGCGAGCCATCGGCGCGTTCATCCCGGCCTCTGTGATCTCACTGGTCTTCGCCCTCGTGCCCGCCTTCGCCGGATTCTCGGAGTTCTCGTGGTTCTCCGGCGCCGCGATCGCCGCCCTCATCTACTTCGTCATCGCCCGCCGCGACTTCACCTTCCGTGAGGTCGACGGTGAGGAGATCGCCGTCCCCACCCAGCACTGATCGGAGCGCCATGAGAATCCTCGTCGTCAACGTGAATACGACGCAGACCATGACCGAAGGCATCGCCGAGGCGGCCCGGCAGGCCGCTTCGGCAGGCACGGAGATCATCGGCCTGACCCCCGAATTCGGGGCGGAATCCTGCGAGGGCAACGTCGAGAGCTATCTTGCCGCCCTCGGCGTCATGGATGCCGTGCTCAAATACTCCGGCCAGTTCGATGCCGTGATCCAAGCCGGGTACGGAGAGCACGGAAGGGAGGGTCTGCAGGAGCTCCTCGACGTGCCCGTCATCGACATCACCGAGGCGGGGGCGGCTCTGGCGCTGTTCCTCGGCCACCGCTTCTCCGTGGTCACGTCGCTCGATCGAACCGTCCCGCTCATCGAGGATCGGCTGCTGCTGGCCGGGCTCGATGCGCACTGCGTGTCCGTGCGGGCTTCGGGGATGGCCGTGCTCGAGCTCGAGGAGAATCCCGATGCTGCGGTCTCCGCGATCGTCGATCAGGCCGCCGCGGCGGTCGAGAAGGATCGTGCCGAGACCATCGTGCTCGGCTGCGGCGGCATGGCCGACCTCGGCGAGACGATCCGCGAACGCTGTGCAGTCCCCGTCGTCGACGGCGTCGCCGCGGCCGTGCGTCTGGCCGAATCTCTCGTCGGTCTCGGTCTGAGCACCTCGAAGGTGCGCACCTATGCCCCGGCCCGGAAGAAGCGCCTGAGCGGTTGGCCGTTCCCTGAAACGCCCTCGGCCTCCTGAACGCCCTCGGCCTCTCAGCGACCCCGGCCGCCTGTTCGGCAACGGTCTCCTGACTGACCTCGGCCGCTCAGTCGGTCGGGTCCGACTCCTGCGGTGCGGCGGAGGGATCGGCCGGAGAACCGTCAGCTGAGTGGCCGGCCTGGGCCAGCCGTTTCGACTTCTTGTCGTGCTGCTCCTGGCTCGTGCCCAGGTGGCGGGCCGCCAGCGCGCCGGCGAGCTCCTGATCCCGACGGGCGATTGCGTCGAAGAGTTCAGCATGCTCGGTGGCCACGACGTCCAGGTCGTCATGCTGGCTCAGCTGCCAGCGCATCCGCGAATCGAGCAGGGTGCCGATCTCTGCCAGCAGCTCATTGCCGGAGAGTTCGACGACGATGGCATGGAATTCCGCGGCGCACCGGTGGGCTCCGACGACGTCGCCGGCGTCCGAGAGCTCACGGCCTTTGAGCATCGTCGCCTCGAGCCGTGCCAGACCCTGGCGAGTGTGCCTCTGGGCGGCGAGCTCGAAGGAGAGCACGTCGAATACCGTGCGCACCTCGTTGAGATCGGCGATGTCGCTGGGGGAGAACTCCCGGACCGTCGACCACGTGTTCGGCCGATTCGTCACGAGCCCTTCGGAGGCGAGCTTCTTCAGCGCCTCTCGGACCGGTACGCGTGAGACACCGAGCTCGGTCGCGAGATTGCGTTCGACGAGCTTCTCACCCGGTGCCCGGTCGCCGTCGATGATCTCATTGCGCAGCACCTCGGTGACCCGCACGGTCTCCGAACGCGGAGTTTCAGCAGACGTCATCTCACCTCTTCTCACTGCGTGCGCTTCATCGCACGGCCGAGAGCGTCGAGGCCGACCGAACCGAGACCCAGCGCACGAGTGTGGAACTCCTTGAGGTCGAAGTCAGCACCGGCGGCGGTCTTCGCCTCGTCCCGGTACTGCTCCCACAGCCGCTGACCGATCTTATAGCTCGGAGCCTGACCGGGCCAACCGAGGTAGCGGTCGAGTTCGAAGGCGAGGAAGGACCGGTCCATGGCGACATTGTCGGTGAGGAACTGCCAGGCCTTCTCTCGGTTCCAGATTCCCCCGCCGAGGCTGGAAGGGGCCTCGAGGCCGAGATGGAAGCCGATGTCGAGAACGACGCGAGCCGCCCGCAGACGCTGCGAATCGAGCATGCCGAGATAGTCGCCGGGATCGTCGAGGAAACCGAGATCGGCCATGAGCTTCTCCGCGTACAGTGCCCAGCCCTCACCGTGACCGGACACCCAGCACATGAGCCTGCGCCAGCGGTTGAGGGTGTCAGAGACGTACGTGGCCTGGCCGACCTGCAGGTGATGGCCGGGCACACCTTCGTGATAGACGGTCGTCTTCTCCTGCCAGGTGGCGAACTCCGTGACGCCTTCGGGCACCGACCACCACATGCGGCCGGGTCGGGAGAAGTCATCGGTCGGGCCCGTGTAGTAGATGCCGCCGGTGGCTGACGGTGCGATCATGCATTCGATCGTGCGCACGGGTTCGGGAATGTCGAAATGGGACTTGCCGAGTGCGGTGATCGCTTCGTCGGCCACCCCCTGCATCCACTCGCGCAGAGCATCGGCGCCCTTCAGGGTGCGGTCGGGATCTCTGTTCAGCTCCTCCATGACCTCGAACAGGTCTGCGCCGGGCAGGATCTTCGCAGCGATCTCGCGCTGTTCGGCATCGATGCGGGCGAGCTCTTCGAGCCCCCAGGCGTAGGTCTCGTCGAAGTCGACTTCGGCGCCGAGGAAGTCCCGGGAGTCCAGCGCATAGGCTTCGCGTCCGCAGGCTTCATTCTCTCCGCCGGCGGGCAGCAGCTGCTCACCGAGGAAGTCGGCAAGACCGGCGGCGGCTTCGCGGGCCGCCTCGGCGTGGGACTTCAGCTCGCCATGCAGAGTCTCGGGGACATCGCCTGCGCCGGTGGCGAGGCGGTCGAAGCTGCTGCCGGGCTCAGCGAGGGCACGAGCCTGTTCGATGACCTTCTCGATCTGTATCCGAGCGGCGACCTGACCGTCCTCGCGTGCCATCGCCAGCGACTCCTGATAGCCGGCGAGCGAGGAGGGCACCGCGGCCAGCGTGGTCGCGATGGTCTGCCAGTCGGCGACGGTGTCGGTGGGCATGAGGTCGAAGACGTCGCGGACCTGCTGGAGTGGGGATTCGATGACGTTGAGGCTGGAGTGCTTGAGTCCGGCTTCGTAGCAGTCCCGGTCGACACCGAGGCGATCTCGCATGGCATCGATGGTCACGAGATCGACCTCGTCGAGCTCGGATTCGGCCGCGGCCTCATCGAGTCGGGCCAGGGTCGCGACGGTGACATCATTGAGCGCGGCGAGCCCGGCGGGGGAGAAGTCATCGAGTCCCTGCTTGCCGTCGAGCCCGAGGTAGAGGGCCAGGGACGGGGAGAGGGCGAGCATGTCATCGACGTAGGCTTCGGCGACCGCGTCGACGGCGGACGGGGTTCTCTTCTGGGTCATGTCCTCCACCCTATCGCGAGCTGAGTCACATCCGCGGTGGACCCGAGCACTGTCGTGCTCTCGAACCCGCTAGTGTATCTAAGGTCCCGACGCACAGCAGAAAGAGAGGCCGAACTCCCGTGGCACGAGCGAAGCTGTGGACGAAGGACTTCATCGTCGGGATCGGTCTCAATCTGTCGATGTCGATGGTGTTCTACCTGCTCATGACGTCCATGGCCGGATACGCCGTCGCCCGGTTCTCCGCCGGGGAGGCTGCCGCCGGCTTCGCGTCCTCATCGTTCGTCCTCGGTGCCGTGGTCGCCCGTGTGCTCACGGGCAAGTATCTCGACTTCATCGGCCGTCGCACTCTGCTCATCATCACCATGGCGGTCTCGGTCCTCGCCTCGCTGGCGTATATGGCCGCCGACGGTCTCACACTCCTGCTCGTCCTCCGCATTGTCCACGGCATCGCCTTCGGAGCCGGGAACACCGCGATCATGACCGCCATCCAGAGCATCATCCCCGCCTCTCGGCGAGGTGAGGGGACCGGGTACTTCGGGACCGCGACGACTCTGTCGACGGCCCTCGGTCCGTACCTGGGGGTGATCATCCCCCGCGAATTCGACTTCGCGATGCTCTTCATCGCCTCGGCGATCATGTCCGTGTTCGCTCTCATCTCCTGTGTGCTCATCCGCCTGCCGGTCCAGGAGCTCAGCGACTATCAGCGCCGGACGAAATGGCAGCTCACCCTCGGCACGCTCGTCGACCGGGACGGTCTGCGCATCGGTTCGGTGATGCTGCTGGCCGGAACCGCGTACGCCGCGGCGCTCGTCTTCCTCGCCGGGTACGCGGCCGAACACGGAGTCGCTGCGGCGGCTTCGCTGTTCTTCGTCGCCTTCGCTGCGGCCTCACTGGTCGCCCGCCTGTTCGTCGGCCGGATGCAGGACGCCTTCGGCGACAATGCGGTGATCTTCCCCGTCTTCATCTGCGATATCGCCGGCAATCTCCTCCTGGCCCTGTGGCCGACGATGCCGGGAATCGTCCTCGCCGGTGTGCTCATCGGATTCGGCTTCGGTTCGCTCATGCCGTGCATGCAGGCGATCACGGTCAAATCCGTGCCGATGAGCAGGGTCCCCGTGGCCACCGCGTCGTTCTTCCTCCTCCTCGACGCGGGCTCGGGCATCGGCCCGGTGGTCCTCGGTTTCCTCTATCCGCTGACCGGAGGCAATGGCATGTTCCTCGTCTGCGCGGGACTCGTCGTCGCGGCCATCGTCGTCTACGTGTGGGTCCACGGACGTCGCCGAGGCGGTCGACCGGGCCGGGAATTCCTCGCCTGACAGGCACATGCCGCCACCGGGACCCCGTTCCGGGCTGCGTCGGCAGCCAGGTGGCTCCGCATGGTTGGGCTGTTCCGACGGCCAGGTGAGCTCCGCACGGTTCCGCCGGCGCGAGGGAGGAGATAGCCTGAGAGTGAACCGCAGGGAGGGCGCACCCTCCTTCGCACGCCCGTTTCCGGAGGATGAGAATGAAGTTCGCTCTCGCTCAGATCAACTCGACCACCTCGGTGTCCGACAACCTCGAGAAGGTTCGCACCTATGCGCATGAGGCGGCCGCTGCGGGCGCCCGGTTCATCGTCTTCCCCGAAGCCACGATGTCGGCCTTCGGGTCGGGACTGCGCGCCATCGCCGAGGAGAACTCCGAAACCTGGCGGACAGCGCTGCAGGAACTCGCCGTCGATTCCGGCATCACCGTCATCGTCGGCGAATTCGCCACGGCCGCGGACAAGGTCATCAATCTGCTGGCCGTGTACGCACCGAGCGGCGAACGCCGTGACTACGCGAAGATCCATCTCTACGACGCCTTCGGCTTCAAGGAGTCGGACACCGTCGAGGCCGGAGAGGAGCCGGTCGTCATCGACATCGACGGCGAAGACATCGGGCTGGCCCTGTGCTATGACATCCGCTTCCCCAAACTCTTCGCCGAACTCAGCCGACGCGGTGCCCGCCTCGCGCTTGTCGCCGCTTCCTGGGGCGCCGGTCCGCGCAAGGTCGAACAGTGGGAGATCCTCGCCCGGGCCAGGGCCTTGGACTCGAATATGTTCATCGCCGCCCTCGGCCAGGCCGATCCCGAAGTCACCGGAGTCGAGGTGCCGAAGAAGGGGCCGACCGGTGTCGGGCACAGCCTCGTGTCCGACCCCTTGGGCAAGGTGCTGGTCTCCCTCGACGGGGCCGAAGGCCTCGAGATCGTCGACCTCGACCTCAGTGCCGCGGACTCCGCCGCCGAGACGGTCCCTGTGCTGGCCAACGCGAAGCTCGGCTACTGATGCGCATGTCGACCGTGCAGCTCATCCGCTGACGGTTTCGGCCCGTCCCCGAGGCTCAACTCGATGACCGAATGGCCCGACCGGATTCAGCGGCGTCCCCGTTCGTCGACGGCGCACTGAATCCGGTTCGCTGCGGGAGCGATAGGAATGTGCCTCAGAACACGGTAGTTGCACTTGAGGCAAAAATGCACTGAGTGCAATACTGGGACCATGAGTTTCAGTTCCGACAAAGAGGAAGCGGCACCGTCCGAAGGGCTGCGTGAACGCAAGAAGCGCGAACGCGGCCAGGCCCTGCGCCGTGCCGCGATCGATCTGGCCCTGGAAAAGGGCTATCACAACGTCACCGTCGAAGACATCTGCGAACGCTGCGGAGTCTCCCGGCGCACCTTCTTCAACTACTACTCGTCGAAGGAAGAGGCCCTGCTCGGTCGCGCCGACACCGTGTTCGACGAAGAGGACCAACCGGCGATCGAGGAATTCGAAGCCGGCGGACCCCACGGCCGTCTCGTCGCCGATCTCGAACACCTGCTGTCCTTCATCGTCGCCACTCGGATGAGCAAACGCGAAGAGATGCACCAGTACCATCTCATGTTCAAACAGGACCCCTCGCTGCTGCAGCTGCAGATGGCGCGGATGGGCAACAACGAACGTCTCTTCCGACGGATCATCCAACGTCGCCTCGACGGCCGGCCCGGCACCGCCTCGGCGTCGGAATCCACAGGCACCGACGCGATCTTCTCCTGTTCGGAGACCGAGGACCAGGACGTCTCGGTGAGAGCCGAAGCCGTCGCCGCCCTGGCGATGATGGCGCTCAAGGCGACCTTCACGCGGATGCGCCGACTCGAAGGGGATCCGGGCCCGGTGGTCGACCGGCTCTTCGATGAACTGCGTGAGATCTTCAAGGAGGACGAAGAATGAGCACGAACGTGCAGCCGGCCGAGAAGTCCCCGATCGTCCTCACGAAGAAGACGATCGTCCTCATCTTCGCAGCCCTCATGGCTGCGATGTTCCTGGCCACCCTCGACCAGACGATCGTGTCCACAGCGATGCCGACCATCGTCGGCGAACTCGACGGTGTCGAACATCAGGCCTGGCTGGTCACCATCTATCTGCTCGCGATGACCATCGTCATGCCGCTCTACGGCAAGTTCGGCGACATGTGGGGACGCAAGATCATCTTCCTTGTCGCCATCGCGATCTTCGTCGTCGGCTCCTTCGGCTCCGGCATGTCCCAGTCCTTCTGGGAGCTCATCGCCTGGCGCGGATTCCAGGGCCTGGGCGGCGGCGGACTGATGATCCTCTCCCAGGCGATCATCGCCGACATCATCCCCGCCAGCGAACGTGGAAAGTACATGGGCCCGCTCGGCGGCCTGTTCGCGCTCTCCAGCGTCCTCGGGCCGGTGCTCGGCGGATTCTTCACTCAGCACTTGGACTGGCGCTGGTGCTTCTGGATCAATGTGCCCATCGGCATCATCGCCTTCCTCATCGCACTCTTCGCTCTGCGCCTGCCCAGCCACCGCTCCGACCAGAAGGTCGACGTCCTCGGCATCGTGTTCATGATCGCCGCGACCTCGCAGCTCATCCTCGTCACCAGCTGGGGCGGCCACGACTATGACTGGGACTCACCGACGATCATCGGCCTCATCATCGGCACCATCGTGGCCGCGGTGATCTTCGTCATCGTCGAATCCAAGGTGTCGAACCCGATCATCCCGATCCGGCTGTTCAAGAACCCGACCTTCGTGCTCTCCACGACGATCGGTCTGCTGCTGGGCCTGGGGATGTTCTCCGCGATGGCGTTCCTGCCCACGTTCATGCAGATGGCTGCGGGCACCGATGTCACCGGGTCCGGGCTGCTCATGCTGCCGATGATGGCCGGCGTCATGCTCACCTCGATCGTCTCGGGCATCATCGTGTCGAAGACGGGCAAGTACAAGATCTACCCGCTGCTGGGCACCCTCATCGCCGGGGCCGGGCTCGCGTGGATGACGACGATGACCGCGGACACTTCGATGGTCCTCGTCGGCACGATGATCTTCACCATGGGCTTCGGACTCGGCTTGGTCATGCAGATCATCGTCCTCATCATCCAGAACTCCGTCGCCCCGGCGATGGTCGGCACGGCCACCTCGACGAACAACTACTTCCGGGAGATCGGTGCGTCGGTCGGCACGGCACTGTTCGGATCGATCTTCACCTCCCGACTCTCGGACAAGATCGCCGAGGCGATGGCAGGCCTGCCGGCGGATGCGGCCAATGCCGCGGCGGGCGCTCCCACGACGGATTCGCTGACGCCCGAGTCGGTGGCGAGCCTGCCCGGTCCGATCCACGACCTCGTCGTCAACGCCTATGCCGATGCGCTGGCGCCGTCGTTCTGGTACATGGTTCCGGTCTTCCTCCTCGCCTTCGTCCTCGCCTGGTTCCTCCCGCAGCTCAAACTCTCCGATGTCGCCGGGATGGTCGCTCGCGGTGAGGCCGTCTACGGAGAGGACATGGGCGGAGCCGCACGTGGGGACTCCGAGCCGCAGGGCCAGCAGCGACTGAGCACGATCTCGGTCGAGGAGCAGTCCCGTCCCGCACCCGGGGCCGAGACCGGCACGATCCGGGTAGCACCCGACACCGGTGCGCTGGGGACTGAGCCCAGCACGACCCGGGTGGCACCTGAGACCGGCGCGGATCCGGCTAAGGAACAGTACCGCCTGCGATAGTCGCGGAGTGTCGGCCCTGGCCGACCGGCGGCACCGAAAGGACCGCTGCGCGTCGAGCGGACCAGTTGCAACCGGTCCGCTCGACGCGCAGCGGTCCTTTCGGCGAGGCTCGTTCCGAGATGCGGTGCCGGCGGAGACACTGAGGGCACCGACAGTCGATCTGTCGGCGCCCTCAGCGAGCTCCTGCGGCGAGTCGTGTTCTGCCGAGAGGTCAGCGTCCCAGTTTCTGGGTCCAGGTCTGGGGGAGACGTCTGCGCACATTCCGGCGGGGAGCCCGGAAGCCTGCCAGGTCGCCCTTGCGGGTCTCGGATTCGGCTGCGGCTTCGGCCTGCTGCGCGGCGTAGGCGGTCGCCACCTGGCGGATTGCGACGACGGCGGCTACGGCCGCGGCGCTGGCCATCTCATCGCTGATCGGCTCTCCGTCATCGGCATGCACCCGTGATCGACTCTCGACCGAGGGCACCCGCAGCGTCTCCGGAGACTCCGCCACCGCCTCGGCGGTGTGGTCCGCTTCGATGGAGGTGGTCACTCCAGCTGCGGGGTCCGCTTCGGTTGAAGTGCTCGCCCCGGCGGTGTGGTCCGCTTCGGGCACGGCTGCGGAATCGGTGTGTGCATCCTCGCTCATAGTGGGATGTTACCGTGCTTGCGCGCGGGGGCGTCGACATGCTTGTTCTTCAGCGCCCGCAGGGAGCGCACGATCCGGTTGCGGGTTTCGCTGGGTTTGATGACGGCGTCGATGTACCCCTCTTCGGCGGCGAGGTACGGGTTGAGCAGCGCATCCTCGTAGTCCTGGATGAGTTCAGCGCGTGCGGCCTCGACGTCCTCACCGGCCTCTTCGACGGCCTTGAGCTTGCGTCGGTAGACGATGTTCGCCGCACCCTGGGCGCCCATCACGGCGATCTGCGCGCTCGGCCAGGCGAGGTTGATGTCGGCACCGAGCTGTTTCGAACCCATCACGCAGTAGGCACCGCCGTAGGCCTTGCGGGTGATGAGCGTGACGAGCGGGACCGTGGCCTCACCGTAGGCGTAGATGAGCTTCGCGCCCCGACGGATGATGCCGCCGTACTCCTGGTCGGTTCCGGGCAGGAACCCGGGCACATCGACGAAGGTGAGGATCGGGATGTTGAAAGCGTCGGCCAGGCGCACGAAGCGAGCGGCCTTCTCCGAAGCGTCGATGTCGAGGGTTCCGGCCAGCTGCATCGGCTGGTTGGCGATGACGGCGACACTGACCCCTTCGACTCGGCCGAAGCCGGTGACGACGTTGGGAGCGAAGAGTTCGGAGACCTGCAGGAACTCGCCGTCGTCGAGGACAGCGGTGACGACGTCGAGGATGTCGTAGGGCTGCGACGGAGAATCCGGCATCAGCGTATCCAGCGCCTCGTCTTCGGCCGTGAGCGTGAGATCGGATTCGAACTCGTCGGCATCGGCCGGATCGAGGTTGTTCTGCGGCAGGAAGGAGAGCAGATCGCGCACATAGTTGAGTGCGTCGTCCTCATCGCTGGCGAGGTAGTGGGCATTGCCCGAGACCGTGTTGTTCGTCCGGCCGCCGCCGAGCTCTTCGTGGCCGACCGACTCACCGGTGACGGTCTTGATGACGTCGGGGCCGGTGATGTACATGTGGCTGATCTGATCGACCATGATCGTCACGTCGGTGAGCGCGGGGGAGTAGACCGCACCGCCGGCCGAGGGCCCCATGATCAGCGAGATCTGCGGGATGACGCCGGAGGAGGCGACGTTGAGGCGGAAGATCTCGGCGAAGAGGGCGATCGAGCCGACGCCTTCCTGGATCCGGGCGCCGCCGGAGTCGTTGATGCCGATGATCGGGCAGCCGAGCTTGAGCGCAAGCTTCTGCACCTTGACGATCTTGCGTCCGTTCGCTTCGGCGAGCGACCCGCCGAGGACCGTGAAGTCGTGAGCGAAGACCGCGACGGTCTTGCCTTCGATCGTGCCCAGGCCGCAGACCACACCGTCACCGTCGGGACGATTGTTCTCCATCCCGAACTGGTGGTTGTGGTGGCGGGCGAATTCGTCGATCTCCTGGAAGGAATCGTCATCGAGGAGAGCGTCGATGCGTTCACGGGCGGTCTGCTTGCCGCGCTTGTGCTGATTGTCCACCGAGCGCTGGTTGCCGGTGTGAGCCGCGTCCCGGCGCTGGATGAAAGCGTCGATGCGTTCGGCTGTAGTCCGTGGGGTATCCGTCATGCCTCCACAATAACGATGGAAGAGGCGATCATTGTGCACTCTCACCAAAAGAATCTAGAGTGGACTGGTGAACAGCCAACACCTTCCTCTTCTCGTCGACGCCGACTCCGTGCTCCGCGCAGCGGCGGACCGTGGGTTCTCGCTTCCGCCTCTGATCTGGGACGATGACTGTCCGTCGACGAATGACGACCTCGCTCGGCTGGTTCGCGAGAACGCAGCGAACGGCACCCCCTTGGCCGAGTTCACCATCCGCGGCACCGATTTCCAGAACTCCGGGCATGGTCGACTCGGGCGCACCTGGACTGTGCCTGCCCGTCGCTCGCTGACTTGGTCGATCCTCCTCACGCCCCCGGCCGGATTCACCCGCTGGGGCTGGATTGCGCTCATCGCAGGAGAGGCCGTGCGCTCTGCCGTCGCCGAGGTGGGGGTGCCCGCCGTCATCAAATGGCCCAATGATGTGCTCACCGCCGAAGGGAAGAAGCTGTGCGGGATCCTCGCCCGCATCGAACCCCTGGCCAGCGGTCCGCAGATCGTGCTGGGGATCGGGCTGAACACGCGATTGGAACCGGCAGACCTGCCGCGTGCCGATGCGAGCTCGATCGCCATAGAAACCGGCAGACACGGTTCAGAAATTGATCATGAAGCGTTGCTAGTCTCAATTCTGAGCACCTTGATTCCCTGTTTGAGAGAGCTGGCTGAGTATGGCGAGACGGATTTCCGTTCCAGCACTGCGGCGCAGAGAGTACGTGAGCACATGGTGACGCTCGGGACGCGAGTCCGAGTGGAGAAACCCGACGGCTCGGACCTCATCGGCATCGCCACCGGCCTCGACTCCGACGCTGACCTCATCATCGACGACCGCGTGTCCGTCAGCGCCGGCGACGTCCACCACCTGCGTCCCGTCGCACCGCCGACGGCTCCGACCGAAGGCGAGCGGTGATGGCGGTCTCCGATTTCACGGCCGGCTTCGACATCGTCGACCCCGAAAAGCTCGGCACCGCAGAAGTCGGGGCCGCCGACAGCCGGGACGAAGTCTCACAGTCGCAGAACACCGGAGGGCAGGCGGAGGACCGCGCAGCGAGCCCTTCCGACATGGAAGCTGATGTCGACGAGGCGGCAGCGGGCGCGAGCGACTCGACCAGTGCAGAGCCCCGTGCCGCCGAGTCCGGAGAGTCCGACCCCGATGTGCCGGTGGACGAAGCCCCTGCGTCGTCGACCGAGAGTGGGAACCGATCCGGCACCCGCGCCGAGGCCGATTCCGCCACCGATTCCGCCAGCGATTCCGCCAGCGAGGCGGGAGCCCCGTTCGAACCGAACTCGATTCCCGTCATCACCGAAGACCGACCGCCGACTCACTCGGCCGACGACTCGGGGCCGCAGGGCAGTGCAGCAGCCGCCTCGGTGCCGGGGATCGAATACGGCGATGACGATCTGGTCCGCGGAATCGAGACCACCGACGCAAGCGACTCCGCAGGCCGGGGCGCAGGCGAGACGAACACGCGGGCCGACGACGAGGAGGACTTCTTCAGCGGACTGCGGGAGGACCCGCGGACCTCGGCGATGCCGACCGTCGAGGACGACGACGGGAGCGCATCGGTCAACGTCGATGCCGACGCTCCGGACTTCGATGACACGATCTATGAGACGCGGACGGCGGCTGAACGCCTCGAAGAGATCCTGCTCGACGGCAAACGCGTCCTCGACCGGCGTGAGGCCGCGAAGCTCGGCGGGATCTCGACGGTATCGGCACGCAAGATGTGGCGCGCGCTGGGCATGTCTCAGGCGAACGAATCGGACAAGGCCTACACCGTCAGTGATGCTCATGCGCTGCGGATCTGGGCGAAGCCCGTCGCCGACGGCCTCATCGACCAGACCACTGCGCTGTCGCTGGCGCGTGCGATCGGACAGACCACGGACCGTCTCGTCGTCTGGCAGATGGAGACGCTCGTCGAGTTCCTCACCGAGGAGAAGGGACTGACCGATCCGGAAGCCCGACGTGATGCCCTGCAGGTCGTCGAGGACATGATCGACCCTCTGCAGAAGATGCTCACCTATTCATGGCGACGCAACCTCGCCGATGTCATGGGGCGACTCAACGTCAACGTCTCCGACGGGCTGGCCATGGACAACCGTCAGGGCTGGTACGACTCATCGATGCCCTTGGCCAGGGCCGTCGGATTCATCGACCTCGTCTCCTTCACCCGTCTCTCGCAGAAGATGGAACCGCGGCAGCTGGCGAACATGGTCCAGGAGTTCCAGGGCATGGCCTACAACATCGTCGCCACCGGCGGCGGCCGCGTCATCAAGACCGTCGGGGATGAGGTGTTCTTCGCCGCCTCGACGCCGCTGGCCGGAGCCGAGATCGCGATGACGCTCATGGAACGGGTCACCGCGGCCGAAGACCTGCCGCAGGCGCGGGTCGGGTTCGTCTGGGGACGTGTGCTCTCCCGCCTCGGCGACATCTTCGGTTCCAGCGTCAACCTCGCGGCACGGCTGACGGCCGTCGCCGATCCCGGCACGATCTTCACCGACGAAGAGACGGCGCGGGTGCTCTCGGCCTCCGACGACTATGTCTACGAACCGCGTGATTCGATCTCGCTCCACGGTCTCGGGGAGACCTCGATCGGTGAGATGAAGCGCGGCACCGCGACGCGGATGCGCCTCGATCTCGACGACGAGGGAGAGGGCTGAGCGCCCCGAGATGTTCGACGGACTCAGAACAGTGCTGAGCCGTCATCGTCCTCATCGTCGTGGGAGACGATGACGGCGTCCTCGTCATCGAACTTCGCCCGGGCGATCTCGTCCTTCGCATCATCGAGATCGAGTTCGAGCCCATCGAAACTCGTCGCCAATCCCTGCTGACCACGCTGTCCCCTGCCCGCAGGCTTCTTGCCCCCGGACTTCTTGCCTGCGGGCTTCGCCTTCCCGGCGCGCGGGGCAGAACCGGAACTCGCCTCGGCGGTCGATTCTGCAGTATCGGTCGTCGCCTGGCCACCGGTCTCGGCGTCCTCCGCCGCGTCTGCTGCGGAATGGTCGATGCTCTCGGCCCCACCGAGGCGGGGCAGAGTGCCGATGACGTCGATCTTCGACTCCAACGGGGATCCCGTGCCGTCACGCCGCGACAGTTCCGCGGGCAACGTGCGAGCACCGCCGGCCGAGGCTGCGGCCTGCGGCGAATCCCCGACCCATGCCAGAGACAGCTCGGTCTCTCCCTTGAGGAACTTGTGCGCCCGCACACCCGAGGTGGCCCGGCCCTTCGTCGGGAACTCGGAGAACTCACTGACCTTGATCGATGAGGACGGGGCGCCGTAGAAGTTCTCCCCGCTGGCGATGGTGACGACGGCGAAGCTGCCGAGTTCGGCGTCCGCAGCTCCGTCTTCATCGGTCTTCGCGGCCTTCGGCGTCATCCCGAAGAACACCACCCGGGCGTCGGCTGCGACCTTGATCCCGGCCACGCCCGAAGCATTCCATCCCTGCGCCCGCAGCCCGGAGGCGTCGAAGGCGAGCAGCTGAGCATTCGAGGTCACGAACACGGCCAGAGAATCATCGATGTCCTCCGGCTGGGCGACGCCGACGACGGTGTCCTTGCCTTTGAGAGTGATCGTCTCCCACTCGTTCTTGTTCGGTCGTCCGGCCACCGACACGCGCTTGACCACGCCCTGGGCGGTGCCGACGACGAACTCGCGATCGAGGTCGATGAGCCCGAGGATCTTCTCGTTCTTCTCCAGGGCCGCATACTCGGCGATCTTCACACCACCGGCGACATTCGGTCGCGCGGCGGCCGGAGGCAGTGCCGGAAGGTCGACGACATCGACCATATGCAGGCGTCCGGCCGTGGTCACCGCACCGACCTTGCCCTGGGTTGTGGTCACGATCTCCGAGGTCAGCGCATCATGGCTCGAGCGTCGGCCCTCTCGCGCCAGGGGTGCGGCATCCGAGGTGCGCGCGATGCGTCCGGAAGTCGACAGCAGCACCCGGCAGGGGGAATCGGCGATCTTGAGGTTCGTCGGCGCCTTCCTGCCCTTGGCGGTGAGCTCCTTCATCGACCCCTCGATGAGGACGGTCCGCCGCGGCGTCCCGATGATCTCAGCGGTCGCTTCGAGCTCGGTGGCGACGAGTTCGCGCAGCTTGGCCTCATCGGCCAGCAGCGACTCGAGGTAGTCGATGCGCTTCTTCAGCTCGTCCCGCTCGGCTTCGAGCTCGAGGCGGGAGAACTTCGTGAGCCGGCGCAGCTGCAGGTCGAGGATGTAGGTCGCCTGCAGCTCGGAGAGCTCGAAGACGTCCATGAGCCGGGTGCGTGCCGTGGCCGCATCATCGGAGGAGCGGATGAGCTGGATGACCTCGTCGATGTCGAGGATCGCGATGAGCAGACCCTCAACGAGGTGGAGCCGGTCCTTGGCCTTGCGCAGCTGGAAGACCGTGCGCCGACGGACGACGTCGATGCGGTGGCTGAGGTAGACCGTGAGCAGCTCCCGCAGCCCCAGCGTCGAGGGCTGGCCTTCGACGAGGCAGACGTTGTTGATGCCGAAGGACTCCTCGAGCGGAGTCTGCCGGTAGAGCTCGGCCAGCACCGCCTCGGGGTTGAAGCCGTTCTTGATCCCGATGACCAGACGCATGCCGTTCTTGCGATCGGAATAGTCATCGATCGAAGCGATTCCCGTCAGCTTCTTCGCACCGACGGCATCCTTGACCTTCGAGACCACCTTCTCCGGGCCGACGAGGTAGGGCAGTTCGGTGACGACGATGCCCTTGCGGCGGGCGCTGATGTTCTCGATCGAGACGGTGGCGCGGGTCCGGAAGGTGCCGCGTCCCGTCTCGTAGGCCTCACGCACACCGTCGAGGCCGATGATCCGACCTCCGGTGGGCAGGTCGGGTCCGGGGATGAAGCGCATGAGCTCGGCCAGACCGGCCTCTGGGTTGCGGATGAGGTGCGCACAGGCGGCGATGACCTCTCCGGGGTTGTGCGGGGCCATGTTCGTGGCCATGCCCACGGCGATGCCCGAAGCCCCGTTGATGAGCAGGTTCGGGAAGGCGCTCGGCAGCACTTCGGGCTGGGTGAGCGTGTTGTCGTAGTTCGGAACGAAGTCGACGACGTCCTCGTCGAGACCGGCGATCATCTGCATCGACGCTGTGGTCAGGCGGGCCTCGGTGTAGCGGGGTGCGGCGGGACCGTCGTCGAGGGAGCCGAAGTTGCCGTGCCCGTCGACCAGCGGCACCCGCATGATGAAGCTCTGGCTCAGACGCACCAGTGCGTCATAGATCGCCGAATCGCCGTGGGGGTGGAGCTTGCCCATGACATCGCCGACGATGCGGGAGGACTTCACATGACCGCGCTCCGGGCGCAGCCCCATATCGCCCATCTGGTAGACGATGCGACGCTGCACGGGTTTGAGGCCGTCACGAGCATCAGGCAGTGCGCGTGAGTAGATGACCGAATACGCATACTCGAGGTACGAGCTCTCCATCTCTGAGGAGACGTCGACATCGATGACTCTGCCTTCGGGCATGGAACTCCTTTGACACACGAACTGTTCGATTCGGACGCCTGCCCGCTCCGAAGCCGTGCCTCAGCGTGGGCGTGCACCTGTCGATTCTAGCGTTCGATTTGCGTTCTCCGGTTCAATCGGGAGTTCCCGGAGGTTTCGTGTCGGAAGTTCAGGCTTCTTCGCGCGTTGAGCGAAGCCAGACGAAGAAGTCCTTGAGGTAGGCTTCGACGTGGGAGCGTTCAGCGGTTCCGGCAACGAGTTCGCTGAGCATCATGCCCGCGACCGAGCTGTTGACGCGCCGCGCGTATTCGGCGTCGATGCCGGCGAAGCGCATGATGAAGTCCTGGATTGCGCGGAGGTTCTTCTCCTTGGCGATCACGGCCTCCGGCGGCAGCGCCGGATCGAGGCTGAGCATCATCATCGTGTAGAAGCGGTTGCGGTCGGTGGTCAGCCAGTTCATGCAGAAATCGATGGCGACCTCGATCGGATCGGCGTCCGGAGAGCGCATCAGCTCGGGAATGCGTTCGAGCTGCTGGGAGTTCAGTTCCCCGATGCGTTCCATGATTCCGGTGATCAGGGCGTCCCGGGTGCGGTAGACATTCGAGGTCGATCCGACCGGCAGCTCTGCCAATGCGTCGACTGCCCGGTGGGTGAGTCCGCGGACACCTTGTTCGGCGACTACGGCGATCGCGGAGTCGGTGACGACGTCTCTGCGCGAAATCATGACTGTGAGGTCTCGCTCTCGTGGGACACCCGCAGGTCGCCGGTGCCGTGGACGGTGGATGGTCAGGATGCTGACCACAGATGGTGGCCGCCGGAGCGGCCACTCATGGAAAACACGAATTCATAACTATTCGTGTCGAACGGATACAGACACTACCCGTCAAGTCTGCGAATTGGTATAGGACTCGCCAATCTGAGAGTCGGTTCCCGAAATTCGGAGCCGGTCTCGGGCCGGCGCAGATTCCGCGTTCAGTTTTCGCCGCCGTTTCGGGCTCAGCTGAGGAGCCGTCGAGTCCCGTCGATGCGGGTGGGATCCGGCAGCAGATCGACGTGGGCGCTGAGCACGTGGGACTCGGTTTCCGTGGCGACCACGGGGTGGATGACGAGCTCGAGGATCTGCGGGTGATTCTCCACCAGCACCGAGAGCCTCTCGATCACCGTGCGCAGAGGTTCGATGTTCATCGGCGGCAGGCCCCGGTAGCCGAACAGGCGTGGGGAGGACTTGATCGAGCGGATCATGTCCTCGGCCTCTTTGTCCGTGATCGGGGCGACCCGGTGCTCGACGTCTCCGAGGAGCTCCGTGGAGTCGCCGGCCAGAGAGAAGGCCAGCAACGGACCGAGCAGCGGGTCCTCTCCGGCTCGGATCACGCAGGGCACACCGTGTGGGGCCATCGCCTGCACGTCGACGAGCGGTTCGTCCTCATCGGTGAGCTGACGGATGGTGTCCTGGACGGCGGCGAAATCCTCGGCGAGCTCTTCCGGAGAGTCGATGTTCAACCGCACACCGCCGAGCTCCATCCGGTGCCGCAGCATCTTCGTCACCGCCTTGAGGGCAACGGGATAGCCGATGGTCTCCGCCGCGGCGAGCCCCTCTTCGACCGAGGACGCCGCAATATAGGGCAGCACCTCGATGCCGTAGGCGTTGAGCAGGGCGCGGGTGTCATCGCGTTCGAGCCGTACCGGAGCGCCCGGCTTGGCGCCGTCGAGCGCCGAGTCGATGATCGAACGCACCTTCTTGTCATCGATGTCATCGAGTTCGACGTACGTGCCGTGATCGGCGGCCCGCCAGCGGGCATAGTCCGTCGCCCGGGCCAGCGCCCACACCGCGTCCTCCGGACCGATGTAGCTGGGCACGGTGTGGGAGACGCGGTTGCCCTCGTCATCGGTGAGGAAAGTGGTGAGTTCGTCGTGGACGCCCTGGATGCCGAGGAAGCACGCGACCGTGGTCTTGCCCGACCTCGCAGCCGATTCGGACAGCAGCGCGGCGATCTCCGCTTCCTCGGCCCCCGCCGACGGGGTGAACGTGACGATGACCGAATCGACGTCGTCGCGGTCGTACATCGCATCGAGTTCTGCGCGGAAGGTCTGCGTATCGACCTCCGGGTGCAGGGAGACCGGGTCCGTGTCGACGCGCAGACCCTCGGATCGGGCCCGTTGCATGATCAGCGTGCCCATCGCCGCGGAGTTGCCGATCACACCGACCCGGCGGCCGGCGGGCAGCTTCTGCGAGGAGAAGACCTGAGCGAGGTCGAAGAGGCGGTGGACGGTGTCGGCGCGGATCACGCCCGCCTGTTCGAGCACCTGATCGAGCGTGTTCGGGGCCAGGGAGGAGGTGCGCACGATATGCCCGGGCGGCAGCTCTCGCCCAGTGAGGTCGGACTTGATGACGATGACCGGTTTGACGCGCGAGACCCGGCGGGCGATGCGCGAGAACTTGCGCGGATTGCCGATCGATTCGAGATAGAGGCCGACGGTCTGCGTGGCCGGGTCCTCCTCCCAGTACTGGAGCAGGTCGTTGCCCGACAGGTCGGCCCGGTTGCCTGCGGACACGAAGGTGGAGATGCCCAGGCCGCGGTTCTTCGCCGCCGCCAGCAGCGCGGTGCCCAAGGCCCCCGACTGGCTGAACAGTCCGAGTGTGCCCGAAGCGGGCAGGAACGGTGCGAGCGAGGCATTGAGGGAGATGTCTTCGGCCTCATTGACCAGGCCGAAGGAGTTCGGCCCGACCACCCGCATGCCGTAGGCGCGCGAGGTCGCGACCATCCGCCGCTGCAGCTCGGCGCCCTCGGGGCCGGTTTCGGCGAAGCCGGAGGAGATGACGAGCACGGCCTTGACCCCGTGCACGGCACAGTCCTTGACCACCTCGGTGACGGAATCGGCCGGAACGGCGATGACGGCGAGGTCGGCCTTGCCGGGCAGATTCTCCAGGCTCGGGTAGGCCTGGACTCCGGCGATCTGATCGGCCTCGGGATGGACGACCCAGAGGTCGCCGGCGAATTTTGCGGCCGTGATGTTGCGGATGAGCAGATGACCGGTGGAGTTGCGCTTCCGGCTGGCGCCGATGACCACCACCGAGGTGGGGTGGAGGACCGTGCGCACGCTCAGGGCCTCGGCCCTGTGTTCGCGGGAGGCCTGGACCTCGATCGAACGCGCCGTCGGGTCGATGTCGAAGTTCACGGCCACGACGCCGTCGTCGAAGCCGCGGGAGACCTCGTAGCCGGCGGCCTGGAAGACCTGAAGCATCGAGCGGTTCTGAGGCAGCACCTCGGCGGTGAACCTCTGGATCCCCGCCTCACGGGCGGCCGCGGCGAGGTGCTCGAGGAGGATCGAGCCGATGCCGCGTCCCTGGTGGGCGTCGGCGATGTTGAAGGCCACCTCGGCGTCGGTGTCGGAGATCTTGTCGAACCGGCCCACGCCGATGATGTCATCGCCGATGAGCATGATCAGGGCGACACGGTCGTGGTGGTCGACGTTGACGAACCGGTCGAGGTCGCGCTGCGGCAGCCGCGGCAGCGGGGCGAAGAAGCGCAGATACACGGACTCCGGCGACTGGGCCTCATGCATCCGGGCCAGGGCATCGGCATCAGCGGGAGTGATCGGGCGCAGATGGGCGGTGCCGCCGTCGCGGAGGACGACATCGGCTTCCCACCCGGCAGGATAGTTTTCCATGTTCCCAGCATATGCGTCTGCTCACGTTTGTGGCCGACCGTCCTCGCAAGTGTCGGGGGCGCTGGGAAGTGTCAGGGGAGTGGGGCACAATAGTGGGCATGGCATTACCCGAGGTTCTCGTTCACGATCTGCAGTCGGCCGGCTACTATCCGCAGCTGACCCAAGGCATACTCGCCGACTCCCTCTTCGACGAACCGGTACTGGCCCACTTCGTCCACATCGACACTCATGTCGACATCGAATCCATCCACCGCCACGTCACCGCTTTCGTCCTCACCGAGACCCGGCTGCTGCTGGCCCACGTCGATGACGATCCGAACGCCGAACCAGGATCCAAACCGCGGGCGGTCACGAGCAGCGAGGACATCGACCTCGACCGGCTCGGAACCGTGATGGTCGGCCGCACCTTCGCCGATCCGGCCGCCTACAAACCCGGCGACAAACCCGTCGAGGTCTCCCTCACCCTGTCCTGGGGAGCGTCGAAGCGGATCGAAGCCTTCCCCGAGACCTGCGGGGATCCCGACTGCATGGGCGACCACGGCTACGGCGGATCGATGTTCGCCGAGGATGTCATGCTCCGAGTCTCCGCCCAAGCCGAGGGCCAGGCCGCCGTCGACCGGATCACCGAATTCGCCGGCAAGCTGCGCGCCGCGGTCTTCCACGCCCGGCTGCGGTCACGCCGCTGATGGGCGACGCAGCCGCGCAGACACCCGCAGGCAACGATCTCTTGGGCCCACCGGACTATTCGGGGCCCATCCTCTCCGACATCGTGCCCGCCGCCGCGCTCAGCCTCGGCGCCGGGGACATCTTCGACGCCGAGGCGCGTGAGCGGGCTCGGGCCCTCGGGCTCGACCGGGACTCACGGACCACGATCGTCGTGCTCATCGACGGCCTCGGTGAGCAGCAGCTGCGTCGCTTCGGCGGATACACTCCGTTCTTCCGGTCGCAGGCAGAGGCCCGCCGGACTCTGTCGGCCGGGTTCCCCTCGACCACCGCGAACTCCCTGTCCTCCTTGGCCACAGGTCGGCTGCCCGGTGCCCACGGGGTCGTCGGCTATCGCGTCCTCGACCCGGAGAAGGACGCGGTATTCAACCAGCTGACCTGGAACCTCGACGTCGATCCAGTCGCCTGGGTCCCTGATGCCACCCTGTTCGAACGACTCACCGACGTCGGCGTCGATGTGGTCAGCCTCGGTGAGAAGAAGTTCGCCGGACGCGGCCTCAACCGCGCATCTCTGCGCGGCGGCCGGTTCCGGGATTCGAAGACACTGGAGGAACGCTGCGCGCAGGCCCTCGCCGAAGCGAAGGCTCCGGGCCGGCGCCTCGTCTACCTCTATTGGGGAAACCTGGATAAGACCGGTCACGTCCACGGTTCGGATTCGGCGGCCTGGACCGAAGAGCTCGAACGCGTCGACCTCGCCCTGTCCCGGCTCGCCGCGGACCTGCCCCACGATGCGACGATGCTCGTGACCGCCGACCACGGCATGGTCGACATCGATCATGACCGACGCCTCGACCTCGCCTCGGCTCCCGAACTCAAGTCCGGGCTGCGCCACGTCGGAGGTGAACCGCGAGCTCTGCATCTCTATGCCGAGCCCGGCGCCGAGGCCGACGTCGAATCCGCGTGGTCTGAGACGCTCGGCGACCGGGCGCTGGTCATCCCGAAGTCCCGGGCCATCGCCCGCGGATACTTCGGTCCCGTCTCCGCACACGTGAACCCGCGGATCGGGGACTTCGTCGTCATCTGCTCCGACGGATTCGCCGTCGTCGATTCGGACGTGGAGTCCGCCTCGGCGCTGGCGCTCATCGGCCATCACGGCTCGACGACGGAACGCGAACTCCAGATCCCGCTCCTCGTCCTCTGAGATCGACAGTTAGGATGACAGACGTGACTTTTCCTCGAATCGGTGTCATCGGCGGCGGCCAGCTGGCACGCATGCTCGCCCCCGCCGCAGAAGCCCTCGGTGTCCGCTTCTCCGTCCTCGCGGAGACCGCCGATGCCCCCGCCACCCAGGTCATCAATGAGGTGACCGTCGGCGACTACACGGACTATCCGACGCTCAGGGCCTTCGCCGAGACCGTCGATGTCGTGACCTTCGATCACGAGCACGTCCCGCCCGAGCACCTCGAAGCCCTCGTCGCGGCAGGCCATGCCGTGCGCCCAGGACCGCAGGCGCTCATCTTCGCGCAGGACAAGATCCGAATGCGCACGAAGATGGACGAGCTGGGACTGCCGAACCCGGCCTGGGCAGACATCACCTCGGAGGCCGACATCGCGGCCTTCGCCGATCGCGTCGGCTATCCTTTCGTCCTCAAGACGCCGCGCGGCGGCTACGACGGCAAAGGCGTCCGCGTCATCGAGAGCTTCACGGAAGCCTCCGAGTGGCTCGCCGAAGTCGGGCAGCTGCTGGCCGAAGAGAAGGTCGACTTCGCCCGTGAGCTCGCCGTCATGGTCGGACGCTCCCCGATGGGCCAGACCGCAGTGTGGCCGGTCGTCGAGACCTGGCAGCAGAACGGCGTCTGCAAAGAGGCCCTCGCCCCGGCACCCGACCTGTCGGCAGAGAAGGCCCGGGCCATCACCGAGGCGATCCTCACCGTCGCCGGAACCCTCGAGGTCACCGGAGTGATGGCGATGGAGATGTTCGAGACCGCCGATGGATTCCTCATCAACGAGTTCGCGATGCGCCCCCACAACACCGGGCACTGGACCCAGGACGGGTCGGTGACCAGCCAGTTCGAGCAGCATCTGCGTGCCGTCCTCGATCTGCCGTTGGGCAGCCCCGCGGCCAGAGAAGACGTGTCTGCGATGGTCAACATCCTCGGTGCCGAGCACGAGGACCTCTACCAGCCGTACCTGCACGTCATGGCCCACGATCCGGCGGTCAAGGTCCACCTCTACGGCAAGAGCGTGCGTCCAGGCCGCAAGGTCGGCCACGTCAACGCCTACGGTGACGACCGCGAGCTCGTGCTCGCTCGGGCCCGCCATGCCGCTGACTTCATCGCCGGGGTCGATGTCGACCCGCACCCGCGGATGCCCACCCCGGAGAATCTCCTGGCCGACCGGGAGTCGAGCACGGGCTGAAACCCAACCGGCTGTCACCGAACTGGTGCCGAACCACATCGGCAACCGCCGATCCGGACGGCAGCGAACGAGATCCCGCACCGCCTGCGACGAAGGAAGCACAGATGACCACAGCACACGACTCCACAGCAACAGCGGCTCCGGTCGGAATCGTCATGGGCTCGGATTCGGACTGGCCGACGATGAAGGCCGCTGCCGAGGCACTCGACGGACTCGGCATCGCCTCGAGTGCCGAGGTCGTCTCCGCCCACCGCATGCCCGAAGACATGGTGGCTTGGGCGAAGTCCGCGGCCGACCGAGGCGTGCGTGTCATCATCGCCGGAGCCGGGGGAGCGGCCCACCTGCCGGGCATGATCGCATCGATGACCTCTCTGCCGGTCATCGGCGTTCCCGTGCCGCTGAAATACCTCGACGGAATGGACTCCCTGCTGTCGATCGTGCAGATGCCCGGGGGAGTGCCCGTGGCGACCGTGTCGATCGGCGGAGCGAAGAATGCGGGTCTGCTCGCCGCACGCATCCTCGGCGCGGGAGACGGCGACGAAGCCACCGCTGTGCGGCAGCGTTTGGACGGCTACCGAGACGAACTGCGGCAGGTCGCTCTCGACAAGGGCCGGGCTCTGCAGGGATAATGGTGTTACTGAACGTCCGATAAACACTAGGAGAAGAATGTTCGACCTCTACCAGCCCAGCGAAGAGCATGAAGAGATCCGTGCGGCCGTACGCGATATCGTCGAGAAGAGGATCACGCCGTTCGCGGCGGAGGTCGATGCGGATTCCCGCTACCCGCGAGAAGCTCATGAGGCGCTGGTCGAGACCGACTTCTTCGCCGCCCACATTCCCGAAGAATACGGCGGAATGGGTGCCGACGCGCTGGCCGTGGCGATCATCATCGAAGAGGTGGCCCGAGGCTGCGCCTCGTCTTCGCTCATCCCGGCCGTGAACAAGCTCGGCAGCATGCCCGTCCAGCTCGGCGGCAGCGAAGAGATCAAGAAGAAGTACTTCCCCTCGGTCGCCTCCGGCGAGGCCGGCTTCTCCTACGGCCTGTCCGAGCGGGAGGCGGGCTCGGACACCGCATCGATGAAGACTCGCGCCGTCGCCGACGGTGACGACTGGATCCTCAACGGAGTGAAGACCTGGATCACGAACGCCGGGGAATCCGACTACTACACGGTCATGGCCGTGACCGACCCCGACGGCGCCCGCGGTCGCAACATCTCGGCCTTCGTCGTCGAGAAATCGGATGAGGGCTTCACCTTCGGCGAGAAGGAACGCAAGCTCGGCATCAAGGGTTCGCCCACTCGCGAACTGCTCTTCGACAACGTCCGGCTGCCGGGGGACCGGATCGTCGGACAGCCCGGAGAGGGCCTGAAGATTGCGCTGCGCACCCTCGACCACACCCGTGTGACGATCGCCGCTCAGGCTGTCGGCATCGCCCAGGGCGCGCTCGACTACGCGCTGTCCTACGTCAAGGAACGTCAGCAGTTCGGCAAGTCCATCGCCGATAACCAGGCCATCCAATTCATGCTCGCCGATATGGGCATGAAACTCGAAGCCGCCCGTCAGCTGACCTACACCGCGGCCGCCAAGAGCGAACGCGGCGATGACGACCTCACCTACTTCGGGGCGGCGGCGAAGGCCTACGCCTCGGATGCGGCCATGGAGATCACCACGGACGCCGTGCAGCTGCTCGGCGGCGCCGGCTACGTCGTCGACCACCCGGTCGAGCGGATGATGCGCGATGCGAAGATCACCCAGATCTACGAGGGCACGAACCAGATCCAGCGGATGGTGATGGGACGCCAGCTCCTGCGCTGAGCCTTCAGCCCGCGTGCGAACCCCGGCGAGGGTGCTGCGACTCGACGAAGATGGTCGGGACGCAGCACCCTCGCCGTCGTCTGTGAAGAATCGCACAGCAGCGCAATCCGACATGCACGGCGCGGATTTGCCGGAATCCACGGCCCGCAGGCGACACAATGGATGAACACAGTGGACTCTGAAGAACGTTTGGCACAGTTGTCTTCGCCGCACGTCCGGTCAGAGACCGTGTCGCTCGTCGTCGAGGCGCGTGCGACTGTGTGCCGGAAGCCGTGAAGACCGCCGAGGAGACGAAGGGAAGGCAGTGGCCGAAACGAGATACGTGGACCCGATCCGCTACCCTTCGTACGCCTCGCAGTCCACACGGGATGTGCGGGCCTGGCTGCTGCTCCTCGTCACCGTCGTCGTCCCCGGCGGCGTCCAGCTGCTATTCGGACATCGTCGGTGGGCGAAGATCTCCCTGTCGATCACCGCGATCAGCTGGGCTCTGGCCATCCTCGCCGGAGTCACCGTCCTCATCAACCGGACGTTCCTGTTCACCATCGGCACGAACCCCTTCATCCTCACCTTCCTCACGATCTGGGTTCCGGTCATCGCGATCAACTGGGCCGTGTGCCTGTTCGACTCCTTGCGCCGGATCCGACTCGTCACGATCTCGCAGAGGGCCCGCAAACGCTTCGTCGCGGCGTTCTGTGCTCTCCTCCTCATCGTCGTCGGCCCGCTGGCCTGGGGGACGTCGATGCTGAACTCTCAGCGCGGTCTCATGAGCGACCTCTTCGCCTCCGGCAAGGCCCTCAAACCCGTCGACGGCCGCTACAACATCCTGCTTCTGGGATCCGACGCCGGCAAGGGGCGCACGGGCATCCGTCCGGATTCTCTGTCGTTGGCCTCGATCGACGCGAAGACGGGCAAGACCGTGATCATCGGGCTGCCGCGCAATATGGAGAACGTGCCATTCACGGAGGATTCGCCGCTGCACAAGAAGTACCCGCAGGGGTACAACTGCGGCTCGGAGTGCCTGCTCAACGCCGTATTCCAGCAGGGCGAGCAGCACAAAGACGAATTCGACGACCCGGAGCAGGCCGGCGAGCAGGCAACGATGGACGCCGTATCCGCGATCACCGGGCTTGAGGTCCAGTACTACGCGATGATCAACCTCAAGGGATTCGAGCACCTCATCGACTCCCTCGGCGGAATCACTCTGGTCTCGGGCAAGCGGGTGCCGATCTCTTCGAAGGTCGACCGGAAGACGGGCCAGCACGGCCCGGTCAAAGGGTGGATCGAGCCGGGCAAGCAGAAGCTCGACGGATTCCACGCACTGTGGTTCGCCCGCTCCCGAGAGTTCTCCAGCGACTACGAGCGGATGATCCGGCAGCGCTGCGTGCAGACGGCCATGGTCAAGCAGCTCGATCCGGCTACGGTGCTCACTCGCTACCAGGCGATCGCCAAGGCCACTCCGGGGGCTGTGGCCACGAACATTCCGTCCTCCCAGGTGGACTCCTTCGTCGACTTGGCTCTCAAGGTGAAGTCGCAGAAGATTGAGTCCCTCGACCTCACTCCGCCGCGCGTGACACCGTCGAATCCGGACTTCGATGTGGCACGACAGCTCGTAGCCGATAGGATCGAGGAGGCGTCGAAGTCCTCGAAGGAGGACAAGGACGCATTCTCGGCTTCCGGAAGCGATCTGTCAGCTGCCGCCGGAGTCGATGCGGGACTCGATCCGAACCCCGGTTCCGGGCCGCAGCTGCTGGCACAGAGTGCCGGCGACAACTCTGCTGACAACGGCGATGAAGCCGACGCAAAGGCGATCTGCTACGTGCCGTGAGGCACCGGAAGCGGCTCGGGCGGCCGAACAATGACCGAAAACGTCCGGCCGACGACGATTCCGGGAAAAACTTTTGCTCGGTGTGTCCCTTGCCAATACTGGGAACCACACTCGTGTAATTAGAATATTCCGCTCTGTGGCTAGTCTGACACGCCGAAAATGTGTAACAATTTTGAGATGTTGGGGTTGCCCGCCGTACTGCCAACGGTGCAGGGGACCTCGAGGCCTGAACTTCCCTGTCTTCCTCGAAAAGGCTGTAACGATGAAATATCTATTGCCCACTGTCGCGGGCTGCGCTTCTGTCGCACTCGTCGGCACCTTAGCGGTCACGGCATCGACGGCCTCTGCGGCCACGACGTCGCCTGACGTGTCCAAAGAGGCGCTGAACGTCAGCGAAGAGGGACTCAACGTCCCCGGTGCCCGTGATTCCAGCGATTCCACCGCCACTGCCGCCAACCAGAGCGCCACGAGCAATCTGCCGAACATCTTCAAGTCGCAGACCGCTTTGGCCGGGACCAAGGTGCCGGAGTTCGTCAACGCATCCGCCTCGGCAGACACCGGGTCGGCCGTCAACGCCTCCGCTGCGACCGGGACGGTCAACACCACATCCGCCGGACTCGCCTCTGAATCCGACGAGACCGTGCCGTCCGAGGGTTCCTCCCCGTCCGAGACGGAGCAGACCCCTGCCAAGAAGTCCGAAGACTCCGAGGACGAGGGCGGGCAGGACTCCGCCGAGGAGTCGGAGGCCAAGGACGACGAAGACATCTCCGGCTCGGTCCGGCAGAAGACCGAAGACGGCGTGAACATCGCACTCATCTCTGATGTCCTCGATGTTCCGACGAAGAACCCGAGCCTCGTCGGGTTCACCTTCTCCGAGTCGAAGTCGAACATCCGCATTCAGATCCGCATCAAGCACGGATCCGAGTGGGGCAGCTGGGACACTCTCGACGAAGAGGAGCAGGACGAAGCCGAGAACAAGGGTTCGGAGCCGATGACGGTGACGGACGCCTCCGGAGTGCAGATGCGCATCCTCGGTGATTCCGCACCGAGTGACGCCGAGCTCGTCCTCGTCGATCCGAAGCGCGACTCCGGTGACGCACAGGCCGTCGCCGAGAACGCCCCCGTCGACCTCGAACAGCAGAACGCCGACGACGCGGAGACCTCCGATGCCGCGTCCGAGGAATCGACCGACGCCGAGGCGGCCGAGGCCGAGAACCTCAGCGACGTCTCCGGCGCGACCGTGGCCAACCAGAACTATGTGCCCGGTTCGTCGACGGTGTCCACCGTCGCGAAGAAGGTTGCGAAGCCGAAGATCGGTTCGCGCAGCTCCTGGGGTGCGAAAGCCTACCGGGGCAGCCCTGACTATGCCAGCGGGATCAAGCAGGCCGTGGTCCACCACACCTCCGGTTCGAACAGCTACTCAGCCGAGGACGTCCCGGGAATCATCCGCGGTATCCAGGCCTACCACCAGGACGGCCGTGGGTGGAGCGATATCGGCTACAACGTCGTCGCAGACAAGTACGGTCGCCTCTGGCACGCTCGCGGCGGTGACGTCTCGAAGGCCGTCATCGGCGCACACGTGGCCGGACACAACACCGGAACCTTCGGTATCTCCGTGCTGGGCACTTACAACAGCGCAGCTCCTCCGAAGAAGACCCGTGACGCCGTGGCTTCGGCCATCGCCTGGAAGTTCTCGCTCAACGGAATCTCCAAGGCGACGAAGTCGAACCTGGTCGGCCACCGTGACCTGGGCAGCACCGACTGCCCCGGTGATGCCTTCTACGCAAAGCTGGGCGAGGTCCGCTCAACGGTCAACTCGATCCTGAAGACCGGCGAACAGCCCAGCGACAAGAAGGACGACTCGAATAAGGACGATTCCAAGAAGGATGACTCCAAGAAGTCTGAGAAGCCGAAGACGAAGACTGCGATCGAGAAGTACGCCGAGAAGAACAAGCTCGGCAAGGCTGTCGGCAAGGAATACGCGGTCAAGGGCATCTCGGGTGCCAAGGCTCAGAAGTTCGAAAAGGGTGTCGTCTACTGGTCCAAGAAGACCGGCGCCTACCACCTGTCAGGAGCGATCGCCTCGTCGTACAAGGGCGACGCGGTCACCAACTTGGGGCTGCCCACCTCTGCGGAGAAGGGCGGCCTCAAGGACGGGGGTGTCGCACAGCGCTTCGAGAAGGGATCCTTCTACTGGTCGAAGGCCACCGGCGCCCACTACACCACCGGTGCGATCATGAAGTACTGGGGTGACAAGGGGACTGTCAAGGGCCACCTGGGCTACCCCAAGTCCGACGTGGTCTTCAAGGACGGTCGCGGCGAGCAGCTCTTCGAAGGTGCTCGACTGGTCTGGGCCGAAGGATACGGCACCACCGAATTCTCTCCCAAGGGTTCGATCGCCGGCGGAGTGACGGATGATAATGCTTCGGGCGACACGACACCGCCGGGAGACAAGTCCACCGATGGCGATTCGCCTGCAGACTCCGGGGAAGGTTCTGCAGACGACGAAGACTCGAAGGATGATGAGTCCAAGGACGATTCCACAAAGGATGACTCCAAGAAGGACGATTCGAAGAAGGACGACAAGTCCAAGGACGACTCCAAGAAGGACGACAAGTCCAAGGACGACTCCAAGAAGGACGATTCGAAGAAGAAGGACGACAAGAAGAAGGATAAGCCGACCAAGGCAGAGAAGATCGCGGCTCAGCGTGCGTCCGTGATCAAGGATGCCAAGGCCAACCTCGGTGTCAAGTACGTCTGGGGCGGCACCTCGCCGAAGTCCGGTTGGGACTGCTCGGGCTACACCCAGTACGTCTACGCCAAGAACGGCATCAAGCTGCCGCGCACGACCAGCCAGCAGCGCTCTGCGGGCAAGGAGATCCCCATCAAGGACGCGAAGGCAGGCGACCTGATCTGGATCCCCGGTCACATCGGAATCATCTCCGAGACCAAGGGGCAGATGTACGATGCGGGATCGACCCGGACGAACACCACGAAGCGCAGCTACAGCTGGATGCTCAACCGTGGAGCGAAGGTCATCCGCGTCATCGGCTGATCGACAGCCTCGCAGCGGGAATTCCAAGGCCCCACTGACAGTGCCCCCGCGGGGATCCGGTTCCGGAACCCCGCGGGGGCACTGTCAGGTTCTCCTGCGGATTCTTCTCGCCCTCTCAGCGGGCCGGATACGTCCTTGCAGGTGGCGGCGGTGAATAGTGTGTGACTTCGGCTGAACAGTCAGTGAAGTGCCGGGTCCGAACGCGCTGGTGACGCTATCGTGGACAGTGCACACCCGGAACAGCCGGATGTGGTTTCGACACCGATCCATCCAAGGGGGCCTCCAGTGCACCGCTTGCACAACACGGTCAAGAACTTCGAATGGGGCAGCACGGACGCGATTCCCGCGCTCCTGGGCACCGCCCCCGACGGCACCCCCTGCGCGGAATTGTGGCTGGGTGCCCATCCGATGAGTCCTTCCCGGCTCGATATACACCAGGATCGGACCCGCGCGGTCGACGAACGCCGCAGCCGCCTCGGCGGCATCGACTCGACTGGAACGGTGGCGACGGAGACCGCGCGCGAACTCGGCCCCAACCTCATCGAATACCTGGCTGGAGACCCCACGGGTCTGCTCGGGCAGGAATCCGTCGAGGCCTTCGGTGCTCGCCTCCCGTTCCTGCTCAAGGTGCTCTCGGCCCGGAAGGCACTGTCGATCCAGGTCCATCCTGACCGAGACCAGGCACGGGCCGGATTCGCCGCTGAAGAGGCCCACGGGCCGACACTGGATGCTCCCGAGCGCAACTACAAGGACGCCTCGGCGAAACCGGAACTCATCTATGCACTCACTGACTTCCACGCTCTCACCGGATTCCGTCCGCGCAAGGCTGTCCGAGCAACCTTCGAACGGATGCTCTGCCAGCCGCTGACGCCGCCTTCGCTGGACTTCCTCGGCAACGTCATCGGCGCGCTGAAGTCCCTCGGAGAGGGCCGAGCGCTCTCACACGCCGTCGAACTCGTCCTCGGCGATCCGCGGGCCGCAGGACTCGTCGACGAGGTGGCCGCGCACGGGATGGACGAACTGCCGGAACGGCACGTGAGCCGACTCGGCAGCGCCGTCGACCCGGCGCAGACCTTCTGCGAGCTCGTCGACGACTACCCGCACGACCCCGGTGTGCTCGTGGGGCTCATGCTCAACCGTGTGCATCTGCAGCCGGGGGAGGCGCTGGCTATGGAGGCCGGGGTGCTGCATGCCTACCTGTTCGGCACCGGCATCGAGATCATGGCCTCGAGCGACAATGTGCTGCGCGGGGGTCTGACCTCGAAGCACGTCGATATCGCGGAACTGACGAAGGTCGCTGACTTCCGCGCGGGCAGACCGCGCATGGTCGAACCCGACCGTGCCGGCGTCATGTTCGGAGCCACAGACGACTTCGCTCTGCAGGCGCTGCGTTGCCCCAGGCTGGCCACGCTCGAACGCCGCGGAGCCGCTATCGTGTTGTGCACCGCGGGAACGATCACGCTGAACTCGCTGGGCTCCTCGCTCACCCTCGAACGCGGCGAGAGTGCCTTCATCGCGGCCAACGAGCCGATGGTGACCGCCGACGGCCACGGCGACCTGTTCGTCGCCACCACCGGGCTCGCCCCCTCCGGACTCGCCCCCGCCGGACTCGCCCCCACCCCGTCTCTCGCCTGAGCGAAGCTATCTCACGCTCGTGACGCGCGGGGCTTCCTCCGGCTTGGCGCTCACAACGAGAAGTGGTCACGTTCGGATACCAGAACCGAGATTCCGTATCCGAACGTGACCACTTCTCTGTTGTTGGGCGTCTCTGTCGCTGGGGAGGCTCGCCTGCTGTCACCGAGAAACGGGTCGCGTGCCGAAACGCGGGTGTACACGGTATGTGTCAACCCGTTTCTCGGCACGCGACCCGTTATTCGGCGAGCGGCCCGGCGCTACTTGGTCAGCGGCCCGGCGCGTTTCAGTCAGCGGCCCGGCGCTACTCGGCCAGCGGCCTGGCGCTACTCGGTCAGCGGCCTGCCGGACATCCGGAGATGCTCAGGCGGCGACCTCGATAGTGGGCACGTCGTCGGGGACGATCACCTCTGCGGCGGTCTTCTCCTTGACCTCATCGACGGTGACGCCCGGAGCGAGTTCGACGAGGGTGAAGGAATCACCGGAGACGTCGAGGACCGCGATATCGGTGACGATGCGCGAGACCACGCCCTTGCCGGTCAGCGGCAGGTCGCAGGACTTGAGCAGCTTGTGCGATCCGTCCTTGGCCACATGGTCCATGATGACGATGACGCGCTGAGCACCGTGGACGAGGTCCATCGCACCGCCCATGCCCTTGACCATCTTGCCCGGGATCATCCAGTTCGCGATGTCGCCGTTGACGGCGACTTGCATCGCGCCGAGGATTGCGGCGTTGATCTTGCCTCCGCGGATCATGCCGAAGCTCGCAGCGGAGTCGAAGTAGGCCGCGCCCGGGTTCATGGTGACGATCTCCTTGCCCGCGTTGATGAGGTCGGGATCGATCTCGTCCTCGGTCGGGTAGGGGCCGACGCCGAGCAGGCCGTTTTCGGACTGGAGCACGAGGTGGACACCCTCGGGCAGGAAGTTCGGAACCAGGGTCGGCATGCCGATGCCGAGGTTGACGTAGCTGCCGTCTTCGAGTTCCTGGGCGGCACGGGCCGCCATCTGATTGCGTGTCAATGACATTGCTGTGTCTCCTCAGGCTTCTCGTACGGTGCGCTTCTCGATGGGCTTGTCAGCCACCTGTTCGGGCGTCAACGGCACCACACGGTGGACGAAGACCCCGGGCACGTGGACATCATCCGGATCGATCTCGCCGGGTTCGACGAGCTTCTCGACCTCGGCGATGGTGACGCGTGCGGACTGGGCCGCCGGGGGATTGAAGTTGCGGGCGGAGGAATGGAACACGAGGTTGCCGTGACGGTCGCCGACCGCGGCGCGCACGAGGGCGTAGTCGGGCGCCAGCGACTCTTCGAGGACGTATTCCTTCTCTTCGCCGAAGGTGTCGAAGACCTTCGTCTCCTTCGCAGGAGACTTCTTGACGACATTGCCCTCGGAGTCGTACTTCCATGGCATTCCGCCCTCAGCGACCTGCGTGCCGGCACCGGTGATGGTGTAGAAGCCCGGGATGCCGGCGCCTCCGGAACGCAGCTTCTCCGCCAGTGTGCCCTGCGGGGTGAGTTCGACCTCGAGTTCTCCCGAGAGGTACTGACGGGCGAATTCCTTGTTCTCACCGACGTAGGAGGCGATGATGCGGCGGAGGCGTCCGTCGGCGAGCAGAATGCCCAGACCGCGACCATCGACACCTGCGTTGTTCGAGATCACCTCGAGGTCTTTGGCACCCTGGTCCTGCAGCGCACGGATGAGGAATTCGGGTACGCCCACGACACCGAAGCCGCCTACGGCGATCGATGATCCATCTGCAATGTCGGCCACCGCTTCTGCGGGGCTATCAACTACTTTGTCCATGTGCCCAGTGTGCCATGAAGCACTCCGAGGCCGTGGGCCAGGTCCGTCATACGAGCATCGTCGACACTGCTGGTGAGGAGGAGTTCACCACCGCCGAGGAGATGCTGCAGCAGCCGCGGCCACTCATCGGGCCGTGGGGTCGAGTTCGACGCCAGCAGACCCTGCGGTCTGCCGCCGACAGGAGCCGCCTGCTCTGCTCCCGCCCAGTCGATGATCTGCCCGTCGACTTCGAGAGTGCCCGAGGCGTCGAGGCGACGTGAGGCGACATCGGGATAGGCCCGAATCGCCGAATTGACGTCGATGAAGTCCTCATCGACCGGCGTGCTCAGAGCCAGCGCCGGCGGGTTGAAGACGAAGACCTCTTCGGCATCGGCCACGGAACCAAGGTCCTCGTGGCCGAGCGGAACGAAGGCCATGAAGTCCTCCGTCGGCGGTTCTTCGCCGATGCAGACACGACCGCCGGCGAGGAGGACGCTGAGCAGCGCGACGAGTTCGCGCCAGTGCAGGCGTTGTGGAAGGGGCGCGAAGAGGGTGAAGTCGGGTCCGAGGTCATAGTCGCCGAAGAGTCCGACGCCCTTGTTGACCCAGTTCGCCACGACCGGCCCGGTGAGGTCGAGGCGGTCGTGGTCGGGTCCGCGCCAGATGAGGACCGGCCCGCCGGTGTTCGCAATGACTGTCAGATCCATATCCGTATCCATCCTTGAGTGTTGACAGTTGTGGCACGGCCGTCTCCGCCCGCCGAGGCGGCACCTGCGTAGGACAGGACCGTGCCGTTCAGGGGACGATGAGTCCGATGTCGATGGTCACTCCGCGCGGGAACGCGCCGAGTTCGCCGTCGACCCAGTGGTACCTGGTGGAGGCGCTGAGATCCTCGGCGAAGAGCGCCGTGTGGAGTCGCTCGACCAGTGACCCGAGTCCGACCATCGCTTCGAGCAGCGGGGGACCTCCCGACTGCGCTGTTGCCGGCGAATCCGAGGGGTTGAGGGTGATCCGCGAGCCCGCGCCTTCGATGCGCATCCGCCATGCCGCATGGCCGGGTGTCCGCGACTGCCCGGCGCGCACCAGTCGGATCGCACGTGAGACGCGCTCGAGGATGTCATCGCTGCTGTCCCCGGCGGGCGCCCCGCCGGGAAGTTCGGTGACGCCGAGGCTGCGCTGGACGGCTTCGACGTGTCCGTAGCGGAACCAGTCGTCGCCGAGCTCGCGCGACAGGGCCTTCGCTCCGTCGCGACCGTTGTCGAGGTACCCGCCGGCGCCGCGCACGAGAGCCATCGGCAGACCGCGGGAAGAGCCTTTGACGAGATCCGCGGCTGCCGCGATCTCATCGGCGATGGCTCGCACCGTCACAGTCTGGACGCGGCCGTCGTCGTCGGGGCGTCCGCGCTGATCGTCGAGCCCGGAGAAGCCGGACAGACCGAGGGCGATGTCGCCGACGCCGATCCTCCACGGTCGAGAGCTCGTGTCGGAGACGACGAGGCCGATGCGCACGGAGAACGCCTGCTCCACCCTCAGCCGCAGCCGGTCGGCCGAGCGATCGCTGTCGAGCGGGTGCATGATGACGGCGCCGGCAGAATTCGACTGATCGAGTCCCGCCGCGGCCTGCACGGTGCCGGCCGGGGTGCGCACGACCTGGACGGTGGTGCCGGAACCATAGGAGCGTTCGGCGACGAGATGTGTGCCGGTGGCTGTGACGAGCTCTTCGAACTCGCTGCGATCGGCGACGGTGCGCAGACGGCCCTCGGCCTTGGACACGACCTTCGAGGCGACGACGAGGATGTCGCCGTCCTTGAGGTCGATGCGATTGCGTCGCAGGGCGTTGATGAGGATCGCGGCGAGGTCGGAACCCGGCGCGATGTCCTCCTCGACGGGAGGAGCGTAGACGGTGAGGAGTCGGTCATTCATGCTCGGCCGCCGGTGATTCCACTCTCATTCCTCCATAATCCCATCGACGGCGCGTTCTTTCTAAATTCTCCAGGTTTGCTCAGGCGGATCCCACAGGTTGTGCTGGGGCTCAAGGGCTCTCCCTACATATGGTGTTCCGGGCGCGTGTGCATGTGAACATGTGTTCTATTCGGGTCTCAGGTGCTGTCCCAATACTCCATGAGGGCTTGACGGAGCGGTAATGACACGCGTGTAATTTATACCTAAAGGGGAACGCGCCGAGCATGGATCTCAGGATTCGACCGTACATCGGACTGATCGGCTCAGTCACGGTGAAGGACCTGCTCGAGCGTGAGAAAGGGGAAGACCGTGCAAAGCGCACAGAGAGAATGGCGGGAGAGAGAAGACTTCACCGCCGCACCGGGAGTCACCTCCCGCCGTGCCGAAGACTGGTTCATCGAACCGGGAGCACGTACACCCGAGACGCTGCCTGATCCGCTCGCCGTCGATCCGAGTGATCTGACGCCGCTGCAGCAGGACAACGCCGCGGTCTCGCCGCTGTCGTTGCTTCTCGGTGCCGCAGAAGACGGTGAACTGTCGTGGCAGGACCAGGCCCTCTGCGCCCAGACCGACCCGGAGGCGTTCTTTCCCGAGAAGGGAGGATCGACTCGCGAAGCCAAGCGTGTCTGTGCATCCTGCGACGTCCGTTCCGAATGCCTCGAATACGCTCTGGCCAACGATGAGCGTTTCGGCATCTGGGGCGGCATGTCCGAACGTGAACGCCGCCGGCTCAAGAAAAAGGTCGTGTGAGGCCAGCCGTCACTGTCGTTGTCACCTCCGGTGACGACGCCAGCAAGGTCGAGCTCGAAACAGCTCTGCGTCCGCTTTTCCCCGAGATCCCAGTCGTGGATCTCGGGGGACGGACGCTGACCGAGGCAACCGAGGATCCCGCTGTCGCGAACTCGGACTATCTGTGGTTCCTCACCCCCGACTGCCGACCGGAACCCGGCTGTCTCGATGAGCTGCTCGACGCCATCGGGGAAACCGAATCCATCGCCGCCGTGGGCCCGAAGCTCATGCGCGGCGATCGCATCGTCTCCGCCGGTGTGAGCACCACTCCGGCGGGGGAGCGCTTCAATCCCGTGGGCTCCGGCGAAATCGATCAGGGGCAGCGTGACAGCCGCACCGAAACGCTCGGCCTCGACCTGCCCGGCCTGCTCATGGCCACCGCCGAACTGACGCGCATCGGCGCCCCCTCTCGCGTCCTGGGTCCCGCATATCGCGGGATCGAATACTCCCGTCGGCTGCGTGATCTCGGGCGTCGTGTGCTGTTGGCCCCGGGAGCACGGATGGAGATCTCCGCCGAGGCGGCCGCTCAGCTCCGGTCCTCTCCCCAGCCCCCGGTTTCGAAGTTCCAGATCCGCACCGAACAGCGCTACCGACTCAGTCTCGCCGGTCAGGGCCAGGCTGCTCTGCTCTTCCTGCTCGCCTTCTCGAACTTCGGGCACATCCTCGGTGGGCTGCTGTCGAACAACTTCCGGTCCGCCGGTTGGTACCTCGGTGCCCTCTTCGGTCTGCCCGCGGACGCGAAGACCACGGCGCCGCTGCGCCGCGCCAATGCTCGGCGCAGCCGATCGGCCAAGCGCACCTCCACCTCCCACGTCGCCGCACTCTATGCCGATGCGGACGAACTGGCCGTCCAGCGTCGGTCGATGGGCGGCGTGGACGATGACTCGCATCCAGCCGAGGTGCCCACCGGCGGGCCCGACGCCGATGCCGAGCTCAATCCGATCGGCGACACCGAAGAGGCCATCGACTCCTTCTCCCGACTCGAGATCTCCGGCGGTTCGAGTCTGCTGCGTGCGCCCCTGACCTATGTGGTTCTGGCCGCCGTGGTGATGAGCGGCTTCATCAGCTACCGGCTCTTCGGACCCGGCCACCTCGACGGCGGCGCCCTGGGGACCACGGATGTCGGCCTGGGTGAGATCTTCTCCCGCCTGCTCGGCCGTCACCTCGATGTCTCGACCGGCGCGGCAGCCCCTGCCGACCCCTACCACCTCGTCCTCGGGACTCTCTCACTCCTCTTCTTCGGCCATGTCGACATCATGGTCCGCACCCTGCTGCTCGCGGCGCCGATCCTCGCCGGGATCACCGCCTATGCCGGGGCCGGAAGCGTGCTCCCACGCCGCTGGGTACGCGGATTCGCCGCTCTGCTGTGGATCGCTTCACCGCTGTTCACCTCCGCTCTCTCAGACGGCCGCCTCGGTGTGGTGCTCGTCTGGATCTGCGCGCCGCTGCTGGCGCTGAGCCTGCGACGGAGTCTGCGCACGGGATCGATCGCGGCCGCGGCCGGCAGCGGACTGCTGCTCTTCGTCATCATCTCCGGCATCCCGCTGCTGCTCACCGTGGCGGTCCTCGGCACTGCGGTGCTGCTCGTGGCCGGGCGCGGGCTGCGCCATCTGTGGCTGCTGGCACCGACACTGTTCCTCGCCTGGCCCTGGCTGTGGGCTCTCGTGCGGGAGCCCGGAACGCTGCTGACCATGCCCGGACAGACCATAGCGGCCGAGACCGCGCCGACCTACCTGCTGGCCGTCGGATTCCCGGGACCGATCGACCTGTCCTGGTTGGCGGACCTCGCCGAACACTTCGGACTCGGCGGAATCAGCCCGGGAGCGCTCCAGCTGTGGGCACCCGTCCTCGTTCTCCCGATGCTCATCCTCGCCTTCTTCACTCTCATCGAGGCCAGGCTCGAACTCACTCGGCTGACCTGGGCGGTGGGACTCTACCTCGGCGGGCTCATCCTCGCCGCCATCCAGGTGCACCTGCCCGCACAGACCGGCCCATTCCATCTCATCGGCTCCTACCCGGCCGCCGGCCTGACCCTGATCAGCCTCGGGGCGATCCTGCTGCTGTCCCTGGGGGCCGATCGCACCTCGGCGAGTCGGACCGGCAGCGGACGGATGCCCATGCGCGGCCTCGTCGGCCTGGTCGCCGTCGCCTCCATCGGACTCATCGCCATCGGCGCCGGCCGGGCCGCGACCTCGCCCGAGGCCGTCACCGCCACCGAGGACAGCACCGTCCCGGCCCTGGCCGCCGACCGTGCCGAAGGGGACGCGAAGGCTCGCACCCTGCGCCTGGACAATGTCGACGGGGAGGTCCTCGCGACTCTGCTGTCGGCCGAGGACGGAACCGTGTTGGGCACCTCGACGGTGACCGCAGCTGAGACCGTCGGCGGATGGCCGTGGCAGCGACGCCCGCTGCCGATCCCTGACGACCAGGTGCTCGTGGCACAGGCGGCGGCCGCCCTGTCGGCCGACGACGCCGGAGACGTCAGCGATATCCTCGGCGAACTCGGCGCCGACTTCGTCCTCGTCGGCACCAACGCCGAGGGGCTGCAGAAATCCGTCTCGGTCGCGCAGGGGCTGATCGCCGTCGGGCCCACCGAATCCGGACAGCTGTGGCGAGTCGACAAGCCCTCCAGCGGGCGCTTCCTCATCCGCGATGCCGATGGACGGCTGAGCACCGCACCGATGCACGGCACCACCGCCGAGGTGCCCGCCGGTGAGGACGGACGCACACTGATCATCGCCGATGCCGCAGACGGGATCACCGCCCGTTCGAACGGCGAAGTGCTGCCGCAGCCGGAAAATTCCCAGGAGACCTGGGTGAGCGAATTCGATCTCCCCGCCTCCGGCGGCCGAGTCGAGCTCTCACTCAATTCGCCGGCCTATCCGGTCGGGGTCATCGCCGGCTGGGTGCTCGGTGCGCTGAGCATCATCGCAGCCATCCCCTTCGGCGGATCTCGCAGACACACCCGCGTGTCCAGCAGGCAGTCCGGCGCTGCGACCGGGCAGACGTGCCGGACGAGCCGGACGACCGAGCGGACGGGCCGGACGACCGGGCAGACGGGCCGGACGACCGAGCGGACGAGTCGGACGACCGAGCGCACCGACGGCCACGGCAGCAAGGAGACGAGCGCATGAAGAATCTGCGCAGCATCATGACCTTCGGGGCCATCGCCGTACCCGGAGTGCTCGTGGCCACGACCTCATTCCTCGCGCCAATGACCCCGGGCACCCTCGATCGCAGTCCGGAACAGGTGCGAATGCCCACCGCCGACACGCGCGTCGTGTGCCCCGGCCCTCTGCTCACCGACGGAACGGCCGAGGGCACGGACGCGGAGTTCGTCGACGATTCGAAGGTCTCGACGCGAGTCGTCGCCGCTTCGGCACCGATCGGGGCCGCGGACGGATCGACCTCCTCGGCGAGGCTGCAGGTCGCCGACCTCGGCGGCTCGGTCGACTTCGACAACCCTGCCGGGCAGGGTTTCGTCTCCGGCGACGACAGCATCGACTCGACGAAAGTCGTCACGGGATTCGCCCGCCCCGGCGCCCCCGCTCTCACCACCGGTCTCGAAACCGTCGAAGGCAGCTCCGGCGACCTCACCGGTCTGGCCACACTCACCTGCGCACAGGCCGCGAGCAGCTTTCGCATCCTCGCCGGCTCCGGTGCCACCGGCTCGAATTCGCAGCTGCTGCTGAGCAACCCCGGCGACGCTCCCGTCCAGGCTGAAGTCAAGCTCATGACCCCCGGTGGAGGCGCAGCCGAGCCGACCGAACTGAGCATCAAAGCCGGCGAACAGCGCGCCGTGCGTCTGGCCGGACTGGCAGGCGGAGCCGAAGCCCTGGCCGTCGATGTCACCGTCGACGGGGGAGTCCTTGCCGGCTCCGTGCAGGAGACCGTGCTCGACGGGCTCAAACCTCAGGGAATCGACCTTGCCGCAGCCGGCGCGGATGCCGACCGTGAGCAGGTGCTCACCGGCTTGAACGGCAAAGACGTCCGGGTGCGTGTGGCGAACCCGGGCAAGGGGCTGGCCGAGGTCGGACTCAAGGCCTTCGGCCCCGATGGCGAAATCGACATTCCCCGACAGTCGATGACCGTGGTCGGACACGGAGTCGCCGAAGCCGATCTCGGTGACCTCGAGGCCACGAGTCTCGTCATCGACGCCGATCAGCAGATCCAGGCGGGAGCATTCATCGGCCAGGACGGCAAGAAGGGCGCCAGCGATTTCGGCAGCGTCCAAGCCAGCGAATCCCTGGCCGAAACCCAGATCATGGCGCTGCCGCGCACCGGAGAGACCTCCCTGCACCTCTCACCCGGACAGGGGCGCGTGCAGGTGCAGGGCATGCTCGACAACGGTTCGCTGACCGACCCGCAGACGGTCGACCTCAACCCCACCGGAACGACGGTGGTCGACACCGGCACGGTCTCCGAGGAATCGGTGCGCGCTCTGGTCCTCAAGGGTTCCCAGGCCTCGGGCTCACGCGCCGAGGGAGTGCACGCCACCGCCGTCGTGACGACCGACGATGGAATCTCCACCGTCGCTCCGGCCCCGGCACCGACCGGTGTGGCCTACCGCGACATCCGCCTCGGCTGAGTCGGCTGCACGGTTCGGGCTGAAGCCGCTTCGGCTCCGAGTCTGTGGGGACCGCGCGGAGACGGCCGTCACGTACGGCGGAGGATATCGACCTGATCGGCGACCACCTCGGCGATGAGCGCGTCCCTGTTCTCTGTGCCGGCGTGATCTTCGATGACCCGTCGGTAGAGGACGATATGGGTCGCACGATTCGCCGTCGCCGGGAACACTCGACCGAAACTCGGCTCGGTCGAACTCGCCGGTGGAACCGCATCGACGGCCAGCACCACCTCGGCGAGGAGATCCGGTTCGCGGGTGCGCATCCGGGCGAATTCGGCGGCAGCGGCCTGGGCGAAGCTCTCGGCCCGACTCAGCTTGGCCGGTACCGCGGCCCGGTGCAGCGGGGAGCGCAGGCCCCGTCCGTGCCGGTCGCGATGTCGCCTCGATCTCATAGGACGCCATTCTACGTGCGAGGCCGCCGCGCCTGAGCGAATCGGTCGAATCCGGCGTGTAGAGTATTGGACTGTGTCAGCCGTGAGAATGTGTTCAAAAGTCAGCTGCTCGCGCCCCGCCGCCGCCACTATGACGTACGTGCACGCTGATGCGACCGTCGTCATCGGGCCGCTGGGCAGGCGCGCCGAGCCGGGTGCCCACGACCTGTGCGCCGAACATGCTGCCAAGCTGACCGCGCCCGTGGACTGGCAGCTCATCCGCATCGATTCCGGGCAGGCCCCGCCCGAGCGCAGTCGCGACGACCTCTTGGCCATCGCCGATGCTGTGAGGGAAGCCGCCGACCGTGCCGACCGGACCCCGGCCCGCGGCGAACAGACCGGCGCGAACGATTCCGCGCACTCCGGCCGCAAGCACGGACACCTGCGCATCATCGGCGACTCATGAGCCCCACCGGCTCGTCCTCGTCCGAAGCCTCGCCCGAGACACCGAACCCCGCTTCGAACGACGCGGGCCCGGCCCCGCACCGCACCGCCGCCCTCACCGCGGTCGTGGGCTCCTATGACATCCGCGGGCGCATCCCGGACGAGCTCGACGATGACGTCCTCTTCGCCCTCGGCTTCGCGACCGCAGCGACGATGGCCGAGCTCCACTCCACCACCGAGGTGGTCCTCGGACATGACATGCGCCCGAGCTCGCCCGGGTTCGCCCACGCCTTCGCCGCGGGAGTCGAAGCCGCCGGATTACGACCGATGCTGCTGGGACTGTGCTCGACCGACCAGCTCTACTTCGCTTCGGGGATCTTCGACATCCCCGGTGCGATGATCACTGCCAGCCACAACCCCGCCGACTACAACGGGATCAAGATCTGCGGCCCCCGCGCCGCCGGGGTCAGCCTCGCCTCCGGTCTGTCCCGAGTCAGGGAGCTCGCCGCCACGGCACCTCTCAACGATGGCCGTGCCGTCGCCGTCGACGAAGGGGCAGCGAAGACCATGCGCGAACAGTACGTCGCGCGGATGCGGGCACTGACCCGCATCGAAGAGGTCACGGGACTGAAGATTGTCCTCGACGCCGGCAACGGCATGGCCGGCCGGCTCCTCGGGGAGGTCTTCGGCACCGACGCGGGAGCCGCCTCGGTGCCCTTCGAGGTGATCGGGCTGTACACGGAACTCGACGGCACCTTCCCCAACCACGAAGCGAATCCGCTCAAGCCCGAGAACCTCGTCGACGCCGCCCACGCCATCGTCGAGACCGGGGCGGATCTCGGACTCGTCTTCGACGGCGATGCCGATCGCTGCTTCTTCATCGACGAGACAGGAGCGACGATGTCGGCTTCGGCCGTCGGCGCCCTCGTCGCCGAACGAGAGATCGCCCGCGCACGAGCTCAGGGCAACGAACAGCCCACCGTCATCCACAACCTCATCACCTCCCGCAGCGTGGCCGAGACGATCACGGCCGCCGGCGGGCGTGCCCTGCGCTCGAAGGTCGGACACTCCGGGATCAAGACCCTCATGCGCGAAACCGGAGCGGTCTTCGCCTGCGAACACTCCGCCCACTTCTACTTCGAGGAGTTCTTCGGCGCGGACTCAGGCATGCTCGCCGCCTGCCACCTCATCTCGGCCCTGGCCGAGTCCGGAGCACCCGCCTCCCGACTCGTGGACTCCTTCGACCGTTTCGCGCAGTCCGGGGAGATCAACTTCACCGTGGCCGACCCCGACGCCGTGCTCTCGGACTTCGCCGCACACGCCGGAGACTTCCCGGACAACACGGTCGACGACCTCGACGGCATCGGACTCCAAGGTCACGACTGGTGGGTCAACCTGCGCAAGTCGAACACCGAACCCCTCGTCCGGCTCAACGTCGAAGCCGCGGACGTCGCCCGGATGCAGGAACTGCGGGATCGGGTCAGCGACTTCGTCACCGCTCGCGCCTGACCGACCGGTTCTCTGTCCGCGGACCGGGCCGGGTGGGACAAGCCAGCTGTTCGGGCAATAGACTCGAACACGATCCGACAGCCCGCCATATGGAGGTACCGTGCTCGATTCCACCGACTTCAAGGTCGCCGATCTCACCCTTGCCGAGGCCGGTCGGCACCAGATCCGCCTGGCCGAACGGGAGATGCCCGGGCTCATGGCCTTGCGCGACGAGTTCGCCGCCTCAGCGCCTCTGTCCGGTGCCCGCATCGCCGGCAGCCTGCACATGACCGTGCAGACCGCGGTGCTCATCGAAACCCTCGTGGCCCTCGGCGCCGAAGTCCGTTGGGCCAGCTGCAACATCTTCTCCACTCAGGACGAGGCCGCAGCCGCCGTCGTCGTCGGCTCCGGGACACCCGAGGCTCCGGCAGGGGTCCCGGTCTTCGCGTGGAAGGGCGAGACGCTCGAGGAGTACTGGTGGGCGGCCGACAAGATCTTCGACTTCCCCGAGGGCCCGAATCTCATCCTCGACGACGGCGGCGATGCCACCATGTACGTGCTCAAAGGCACCGAATTCGAGTCCGCTGGGGGAGTACCCACCGCAGCCGAGGACGACCCGGAGGAATTCAAGGTCCTGCTCACCCAGATCGCAGCGGCGATCGAGGCGAACCCGGGCCGCTTCGCCCGGCTGGCCACCGGCATCAAGGGCGTGAGCGAGGAGACGACGACCGGAGTCAACCGCCTCTACCGCCTCGCCGAGCAGGGAGCGCTGCCGTTCCCCGCCATCAACGTCAATGACTCGGTGACGAAGTCGAAGTTCGACAACCGCTACGGCATCCGCCATTCCCTGCCCGACGGACTCAACCGCGCCACCGACGTGCTCATCGGCGGCAAGATCGCCGTCGTCGTCGGCTACGGAGACGTGGGCAAAGGCGCCGCAGAAGCCCTGCGCGGTCAGGGGGCGCGCGTCATCGTCACAGAGATCGACCCGATCTGCGCACTGCAGGCGACGATGGACGGCTACCAGGTCGATCACCTCGCCGAGGCGGCACCACAGGCCGACATCATCATCACCACGACCGGGAACACCCGAGTCGTGAACGTCGAGGTGCTGCAGACGCTCAAGCCCGGAGCGATCGTCGGCAACGTCGGCCACTTCGACGATGAGATCGACCTGGCCGGACTGTCCCGGCTGCCCGGTGTGGAGAAGATCGAGATCAAACCGCAGGTCCACGAATGGTCCGTTCCGGTGCCCGCCGAGGCGGGACTCGACCGGGCGCGGACGGACTTCCTCGTCCTCTCCGAAGGGCGGCTGCTCAACCTCGGCAACGCCACCGGGCACCCGTCGTTCGTCATGAGCGCGTCGTTCGCCAATCAGGTGCTCGCCCAGATCGAACTGTGGACCGCCCACGAACGCTACGATGATTCGGTGCACCGTCTGGCGAAGGAACTCGACGAGAAGGTCGCACGTCTGCACCTGCCCGCGCTCGGAGCGAAGCTGAGCGAACTGAGCAAGGAACAGGCCGAATACATCGGCGTCGACGTGGCCGGACCGTACAAACCCGATCACTACCGCTACTGACGCCGCCAGCGGCCTCAGTGCGCTTTCGCCGGCATATGCAGTGCGACGCCGCCGGGCAGGCTCAGCACGCTGTCGTCGACGCGCTCAGCGCCGTGCTGGCGGCTCGCTCAGCGGCGGTGGAGGCTCAGGCCGTGGGGGAGCGTGTCGACCCCGGCTCTGAACTTCTCCGCCCGGGCCGCGCGCTGCCGGAGCGTGTCGACTTCGGCGGCGCGGATTCGGTGGATGACCGCGGACAGGAACTGTTCGGGGAAGGTTCCCTCCGGTGGTGCCGGCGCGACATAGGGGTTGAGTTCGGTGGCGAGTTCGATCGCCCGCTGCCATCTCGATTCGTTGCCGAGCTGCGGCGCCATGGCGAGGAACTGGACGATGCGCCGGTGCAGGCCCGCGGGCACTGCGGACACGTCCGTGCGGGCCAGCCACGCCTGCAGCTGCGGTGCCACATGTGTGTGCATCGGCGGAGGCGGAGCGCTGCGTTCGCTCACCGCCACGGTGCCGGCCAGATAATCGCCGAGGCGCTTCGCCTGAGGTGAGACGAGCCCGGACAGAGCGGCGATACCGCCGCCGGTGGACAGGATCTCGAAGGGCCACAGCAGTGCGCGGATGAACGAATGACGCAACCGCACGGCGCCGCCGTCGTCGCGGACGATGCGCAGACCGAGGATGAGCTTTCCCAGCGACCGGCCGTGGCTGAGCACCTCGACGAGCATCGGCAGCAGCACGAACACGGACACCGTCATGATGGTCATGATCGAGGCCAGCAGCAGCCCATTGACGTCGAGCGCGGCCAGCAGCAGCCAGAACGTGGCGATGAGCAGCCCGATGTTCACGAGGGAATAGACGATGTAGTCGATGAGGCAGCTCAACGCGCGTGCCGCCAACGCGGCTGGCTGGACGTTGAGTTCGACGGCTTCACCGGTGACCAGAGTACTCACCGGTCCATCGTGTCATATCCGGCCGAGAAATCGTCATGAGGCATGCGGTCTCCGATAGAGTGGAGGCATGGATCCGAACCTTCTGGCCGAGCTGCATGGCGATGACTGGCAGGAGCTGTCGGCACTGGCGAAGAAGAACACGCTGACCCCCGATCAGACGACACGGTTCCTCGACCTCTACCGGGCGGCGTCGAAGGATCTCTCTCGGATCATGACCGTCGCCCCGGACTCGCTCGAAGCCGCCCGGCTCTCCGCGATCGTCCACCGTTCCCGCAACCATCTGTCCTCCGTACCGAGCGGGGGACTGTCGGGTCTGTCGCGTTTCTTCGTCATCAGCCTGCCGCTGTCGCTGTACCGCCTGCGCTGGGATTTCGTCATCGTGGCCGCGGCGTTCCTCGCCGTCGCCGTCGTCTCCGGAGTGTGGGCGGGAATGCACCCGGAAGTGCTCGAGACCTTCGGCGACCGTGAGTTCCGCAGACAGTTCGCCGAACACGATTTCGTCGACTACTACAAGGAGAACCCGAACGGATTCTTCGCGGTGGGCGTGTGGACGAACAACGCGTGGATCGCCGTCCAATTCGTCCTCCTGGGCATCACCGGCGTCTATGTCGTCGCCGGACTGTTCTCCAACGCGATCAACGTCGGCTTCTCCGGCGCCATGATGTTCGAGTTCGACCGAGCGTCAGACTTCTTCCTCTACATCCTGCCGCACGGGATCCCCGAGATCAGCTGCATCATCCTCGCCGCAGCCGCCGGCCTGCGACTCTTCTTCGCCTGGGTCGTGCCGGGGCCCCGACTCCGTCGTGACAAGCTCGCCTCCGAAGCCCGGTCGCTGCTCATCGTCGCCGGCGGACTCGTGATTCTGCTCTTCGGTTCGGGCCTCATCGAGGGGTTCGTGACTCCGAACCCGATTCCGCCGGTGCTCAAGATCGCCATCGGAGTCCTCTACACCGCGGCCGTCGTCCTCTATGCCCGGCACTTCGGCAAACGCGCGGCCGAGGCCGGGCTCAGCGCCGATCTCGACGAACATCAGGCCGGTTATTCCGTCATCTCCACCGACCATTAGAACACCCGGTCAGCGGCCGCCGACGGGTCCGTGTGAGCTGGCAGATGAGTCCGGGGCCGGGAACCCGTTCACAGGCCCCCGGTGACCTTGAGCCGGATGTAGAGGTCGGCCAGGGCACCGGGAAGATCCTCCGGTGCGGCCTGCACCGAGGACACACCGAGCCCGCGCAGACGGGTCCGCAACGAGGTCGTCGTCAGCAGCTCCGCCTCGGCGGCGGCCGCGGTGTAGATCTCCTCGGCATCACCGCGAGCCTCGGCGAGGTCACGCAGGGAAGGATCCTCGACACTGGCCACGACCACCCGGTGACGGCTGGTCAGGGTGGGCAGGACCGGCAGAATGTCGTCGGCGAGCGTCGACTCATCGAGCTGCGTGACCAACACGACGAGCGCCTGCTGACGAGCCGTGGCCAGCACCGAGGCGGTGATCGACTCCCAATCCGCGTCGAAGAGCTCCGGATGCACCGGGGTCAATGCCACCGACAGGTCATGGACCGGGTCGTGGGCGCGTCGGCTCGAGGCCATGGCGCGCACCCGGGCATCGGCGACGATGACATCGACGCGGTCGCCTGCTCCGGTGGCCAGGGCGGTGAGCAGCAGAGACGCTTCGAGGGCCGCATCGAAGACCGTACCCTCACCGCAGCGGCGGGCGGCGAAGCGGGAGGAGTCGACGACGATGACGACCCTTCGGTCCTTCTCCGGTCGCCACGTCTTGACGACGAGATCCTGAGCGCGGGCACTGGCCCGCCAGTCGATGGAGCGCACATCATCACCGTCGACATAGTCGCGCAGCGAATCGAACTCGGTGCCCAGGCCGCGGATCATCACCGCGGACCGGCCCTCGAGCTCACGCAGCTTCTGCGTCTTCGACGGCAGTTCCCGGCGAGAGGCGAACGGGGGCAGCACACGGACTTCGGCGGGGACCTCGATGCTCTTCTGGCGGGCGATGAGACCGAGCACGCTGCGGCTGCGCACCGTCACCAGATCGGCCGGCAGGGCTCCACGCCTGACCGGCTGCAGTGCTGTGCGCACCTCGGCCTCCTCGCCGGGCGCCAGGTCATGATGTGAGCGGGTCCTCACCGCTCCGGCGCTCGGCGCCCACGCGTCACGGACGTCCAGTCGCAGTCGCCGCGGCGAATCGTTGATCAGCGTCAGCGTGCTGTGGGTCCCGGCGCCGAGGCGGACGAGGGGGCCCGGTGTGCGCTGCAGCCGCAGATCATGGATGCGGGGGACGAGGAAGAAGTCGAGGACTCCGACGATGATGAGCACCCCGATCACGATGAGCCCCATCGTCCAGGTGGGCACGAGGAGGATCGGGACGAGACCGAGGAGAGTGAGCAGGAACAGCCGGGCGGTCATTCAGCGCGGAACTTCGGTGGTGGCGATGATCGAATCGAGGACCTGATTGACGTCGAGGCCGTCCATCTGCGCCTCGGGCCGCAGGATGACACGGTGACCGAGCGTCATATGCGCCAGTGCCTTGACATCGTCGGGGGTGACGTAGTTCCGTCCGCTCAGCCACGCGTGGGCGCGGGCGGCTCCGAGCATCCTCGTCGCTCCTCGGGGGGAGACACCCAGCGCCAGGGACGGGGCCCGGCGGGTGGCGCGGGCGAGATCGACGACATAGGTGATGATCTGCGGCGCGATGTATATTCCCGCGATGGCCTCACGGGCGCCGGCGATGAGGTCGGCGTCGACGACCGGGCGCAGGCCCGCCGCCGAGAGCTCGGCGGCATCGAAGCCGCGAGCGTGGCGCTCGAGGATCTCGAACTCGTGTTCACGTTCCGGCAGGTCGAGGACGAGTTTGAACAGGAACCGGTCGAGCTGGGCTTCCGGCAGCGGATAAGTGCCTTCATATTCGACGGGGTTCTGCGTGGCGGCGACGAGGAACGGTTCGGGCAGCCGGCGGGGACGACCACCGACGGACACCTGGTGCTCCTCCATCGCTTCGAGCAGCGCCGACTGGGTCTTCGGCGGGGTGCGGTTGATCTCATCGGCGATGAGGATGTTCGTGAACACCGGTCCGGGACGGAACGAGAAGTCAGCGGCCGAGGCGTCGAAGACCAGCGAACCGGTGACATCGCTGGGCATGAGGTCAGGGGTGAACTGGACGCGTGAACTCTCGAGGGAGACGGCGGCGGCGAAGCTGCGCACGAGGAGTGTCTTGGCAACTCCGGGCACACCTTCGAGGAGGACATGTCCCTGGCTCAGCAGAGCGATGAGCATTCCGGTGACCGCTTGGTCCTGACCGACGACGGCTTTGGCGATCTCGGTGCGCACACCGGTGAAGGCCTCGCGCAGCGGATCCGGTCCCGGCGCAGTCACCTGCTGGGCGGGGGCCTCGCCGCCGACCGGGGTCTGCGGAGCAGGGGGCGTGTCCGGTTCGGGGGCCTCCGGCGCAGCGGGAGTCTGGGGTGCGGAGTTGTCCTGCGGCGACTGGGTCATGGGATCTCACTTTCGATCTGGGTGAGTTGATGGACGAGGTCGGTGAGTTCGGCATCCGTACGCACAGGAGCCGAGACGAAGACATGATGGAGCAGAGCCGGATCCGCCCCGGTGGTTGCGGCGATGCGGTCGAGGATGTCCGGCATGCGGGCATCGGGGCTCAGCGCCAGACGTTTGGCGATCCTCAGCAGCGCCGCTGTGCGCAGAGTGTGCAGAGCACCGGCACGGTCGTGGCTGCGGGAGCTCAGGGCAGCACGGCCGTGGACTGTCTCCACAGCGGGCACGATCGCGGGCAGTCGCTCGACGGCCAGGGGGCCGAACCTCCGCCCGAGGACGAGGAGGAGGACGAGCGTGCAGGGGATGAGCCACAGGGCACCGGCGAGGAACCACCTGGGCACGTAGTCGATGAGCGACGGCGGCGGTTGCTCATCGGCGTCGAACTGCGGGTAGTACACGACGAGATGGTCGGTCTCCGACAGCGTCGAGAGGGCCAGGGCGGCGTTGCCCTCCTCATCGATGTGTTCGTTCGTCACCCACTCCGGATTGCCGATCACGGTCAGGGGGACCGGACCACCGGTATCGGTGACGAGCTGTCCGCGCGCGGATCCGGGAGCCACCTCGGCGCCGTCGACCTCCGTCACACCCGGGCCCGCGAACGGGTAGCACGCGGTGATGCCGTCGGTGCCCTTCGCCGTTTCGGCGTATTCCATCTCACCGGTGGTCACGGTGCCGGCGGCACGGGCACTCGGGGCCGAACAGTCCGGTTGTGACACCGGGTCCGGGGTGCTCAGCGGACTCCCATTGTCATTGACGGTGATGCGGTCGGTGAATGAGGCGACGTTCGCGCCCGGGTCGACGAGCGCGAGCCGATTGGCGTGCTTGCGCAGAGTGAATTCGAACCCGTTGATGTCCCCGGCCGACAGGGCATCGGTGTTGGCGGGGATGAGCAGGGTCGTATCGGGACGTGCGGCTGCGGTGCGTGCCGTCTTCTTGTCCTCGGTGGTGGTCACCTCGACGCCGTGGGCGCGCAGCGTCTCGACAAGAGCCTTCGTCCCGCTCCGCGAGGTCGAATCAAAGTGGAGGGGCTCGTCGACTTCGTCATCGGTTGTGAGGACCATCATCGCGATGACGACGATGAGGATGACGATGGCCGCTGTGATCCAGACTCCGACCGAACGCATCCGGGTGCCGAAGGGGATGCGGGTGCTCGAACGGGTGCCGCGGGTGGCCACATCCAGCTGTGCGCTCATGCCGGTGCCTCCTGCCTGTTGCGGACCGGCAGCGCGCTCAGGCTCCGGTCGAGAGCGCACTGCTGCGCGTAGACCGCGGACAGGTCTCGGTCCGGTCGCGACCGCTGTGCGGTCCTCTGTCCGTAGAGGAGGTCGTTGAAGACCTCAGCGACGCGGTGCAGGTCCGGGCCGTGGTCGGGCAGGGCCGCCTCGGCGTCGTGGGCGATCTCATTGGCCGTCGCCGAGGACTCCAACGACACGATCTGCTTGACCGAGAGGACCGCGAAGATCGCGCGGGACTCGTCGATGACCGCAGTCTCGAAGTCTCCCGCGGCCGCGGCCCGGGCCGCGCTCTCGCGCCACGGACCGGGTTCGGGCAGGGACACGACCGGGTCGAAGGCCGACAGCGGGAGGCCGGTGCGGCGGAACCCGGCACGGCGGATGCGCCAGATGATGAGGGCGATGATCGCGATCACGGCGAGCACGACGAGGAGCAGCAGCCACGGCGAATTCGCCCCCAGCGCGGCGCTGACGAGGGAATCCCACAGGGAGGACAGCCACTGGCCGATCTGCTCGAGCGGGGTGAGGTCGTTGGCCGCGTATTCCTGCTTCGACAGTTCATGTTCGACCCATTCGCGGCCGGTCCTGCGGTCGATGCTCGCCGAGGCGGCGCTGAGCTGGGCCACCGAGACCGCGGTGGTGAAGAGGCTGCCGGTCATCGCTCCTCCTCACTGCGGATGAGGATGAGGTCGAGACCTTCGGTGCGCATCTGCTGGTCGAAGTAGCAGACCGTGACGAGGCAGGAGAAGTAGGCGAAGAGCACGGCTGAGGAGATCAGCGTCAGAGCCAGCAGCAGACCGCCGGCGACGACTCCGAGGACGAGCTGTGCGGTGTCGTTGCCCTCCGTCGTGGCGAAGCCGAGGCCGACGGCGATGGAGATGACGAAGACCAGCGGTGAGATGACGAGCTGGACGAGCTGATTCGACAGGAAATAGCCGAGCGCCAGCTGACCGAGCAGCCTCCAGTACCCGCGCGATGTCAGCGCCCACGACCGGCGGATCCCGGCGCGCACATTGAGATCCTCGACGACGATCGATGCGCCGAGGAAGGACAGGCGCAGATTGATCCACAGGAGTGCGAGCAGCCACAGCAGCACGGCGATTCCGGCCCAGACGAAGGCGAGAACCGGAGAATCGATGAGAGCGAACAGAGCGGTGGGGGCGGCGAGGGCGAGCAGCAGGCCGAGGTTGATCGCCGACATGAGCACGGTCGCTGAGACCAGGCGCAGCCGACGGCCGGCTAGGGCCTTCCACGCCTCGGACAGGGTGGTCCTGCGTGCTCCGAAGGAGGCGCGGGTGCCGGTGGCGATGAGTCCGGAGAGCAGATGTGCCAGTCCGAGGCTGAGCAGGCTGAGAGCAGCCGATCCCAGCTGGGCGAGGGCGAGGAAGCCGGAGAGGGCCTCGTCGTTGCCGCTGAGATCGTAGAGGAACGGCAGGAACTGCACGGCGACGAATGTGCCGATGGCGGTGAGCAGAAGGCTCCAGAGCGTGAAGACGATGAGGGAGGAGCCGATGCTCAGCCCCGGCGCGAATCGCAGCAGCCGAAACCCGGAATCGAGTGCCTCGATGAAGGTCAGCGGACGTTTGGGCAACAGTCCGCGAGGCGGCGGAGGCGCCCAGCTGTGATGCGGGGCGGATGCGGTGCGGGCCTGCCATCGGCCGGTGTGCCAGTCGACCTCCGAGGTCCATGCATTCGAGCGTCCCATCACTGCCAATCCTGCCATGATTCTCCTGTTCGTGCCGAGCAGAGGCCACGTGATGACCGAGGTGGTCGGCTCGGCCCGATAGGGTAGGAGTGTCGGGAACGAAAGAACAGGCGAACATAAGGGACAATGGGAGCATGAACGCTCGAATCCTCGTAGTTGATGATGACACGGCTTTGGCCGAAATGATCGGAATTGTGCTCAAAAGTGAAGGCTTCGAGCCCTTCTTCTGTGCCACAGGCGACCAGGCGTTCGAGGAGTTCCAGAAGGTCAGCCCGGACCTCGTCCTCCTCGACCTGATGCTGCCGGGCAAGGACGGTCTCGAAGTCTGCCGAGAGATCCGCGAGGTGTCCTCGGTGCCGATCATCATGCTCACGGCGAAATCGGACACCGTCGACGTCGTCCTCGGTCTCGAATCCGGTGCCGACGACTATGTGCCGAAGCCATTCAAACCCAAGGAGCTCATCGCCCGTGTCCGTGCCCGCCTGCGGATCTCCGAACCGCAGGCCCCGGAGCTGCTGACCGTCGGCGATGTCGTCGTCGACGTGGCCGGCCACACCGTGACCAAGGGCGGTTCCCCGGTATCGCTGACTCCCCTCGAATTCGATCTGCTGGTGGCCTTGGCCCGCAAACCCTGGCAGGTGTTCTCTCGTGAGACTCTCCTCGAAGAGGTCTGGGGCTACCGTCATGCCGCCGACACTCGACTGGTCAACGTGCACGTGCAGCGGCTGCGGTCGAAGATCGAACGCGACCCAGAGAAACCCGACATCATCGTCACTGTCCGCGGCGTCGGCTATAAGGCCGGCAGAGCCGCGTGAGTTCCGGGTCGGCAGCGGGCGGGCCCATCCGCACCGCGGCCTCGGCACTGCGAACGTTCTGGAGTTTCATCCTTCGATCGTTCAGCCACTCCCTGCAGGTCAGGATCGTCGCTCTCACCATCGTGCTCACTTCGGTGGCGATCTTCGGAGTCGGCACCTATATGTCCCAGCAGATCGCCCGCGGCCTCTTTGACACCCGTCTGGACTCTCTGTCCTCACAGGCCCGGTCGATCCTTTCCGAGCTGCGTTCTCTGGCTCCCGTCGATGGTCAGGCGGTGACTCAGGACACCCTGTCTTCGCAGTTGTCGTCGATCTACAACCGTTCGGCCGGGTCGGTGTATTCGCTGACACTGGAGCCGAAGGAACCGAACTCCTCGTTCACCACGATCACCGCCGGCGTCGCCGAGGAGGACGGGGAAACGGCGAAGGTGCCCGTCACCGACGAACTGCGCGAAGCCATCCGCAAAGCCCCGACCGATGACAAGCTCTACCAATCAGTGAGTCTGCCGGACGGCAACGGCCCCGGACTGCTCATCACCCAGGAGCTGCAGATCCCGGGCGCCGGCCAATTCCAGCTCTATTACCTGGGCGATCTCAGCGAACAGCAGGACACCCTGAACTTCGTGCAGAGGTCGATGTTCGTCGCCGCACACGTCCTCGTCGTCCTCGTCGGTGCCGTCGCCTGGATCGTCACACGCCTCGTCGTCACCCCTGTGCGCACGGGGGCCGAAGTCGCCCGCCTCATCGCCGACGGTGACCTCGACGAACGCATGCCCGTGCACGGCAACGACGAGATCGCGGTGCTCGGTGAGAGCTTCAACGACATGGCCGACACTCTGCAGCATCAGATCGAGCAGATGGAACGGCTGTCCGTGCTGCAGCGTCAGTTCGTCTCCGACGTCTCGCACGAACTGCGCACACCGCTGACGACGATCCGCGCCGCCGCGGACCTCATCTACGACTCGCGTGACGAACTCGACCCCGTCACCGCCCGCAGCGCCGAGCTGCTGAATTCGCAGGCCGAACGCTTCGACAATCTGCTCTCCGACCTGCTCGAGATCTCCCGCTACGATGCCGGTGCCGCAGCGCTCGTGGCCAAACCCGTCGACATCGGGGCCATCGTCACCTCCGTCATCGAGACGGTGTCGATGGTCGCCGAGCAGATGTCGACGGGCATCGTCGTCCACGCCCCGTCCTCGCCGGTGATGGCCGAGGTCGACCGGGTGCGCATCACCCGCATCGTGCGCAATCTCGTGGTGAATGCGATCGAGCATGGTGAGGGCAACCCGATCGACATCTATGTCGCCTCCAATGCCGAGGCCGTCGCAGTCAGCGTGCGCGACCACGGTGTGGGCATGAACTTGGAACAGGTCGAGCATGTCTTCGACCGGTTCTGGCGCGCCGACCCGGCCCGCAAACGCACCCTCGGCGGTTCCGGGCTGGGCTTGGCGATCTCACTCGAGGACGCTCACCTGCACAGCGGGTGGCTGCAGGTCTGGGGCAAACCCGGCGAGGGGTCCTGTTTCCGTCTGACGATTCCGCGTCGCCCGGATCAGGAGATCACCTCCTCACCGCTGCCGCTGCCGCCCCGCGATGCGCAGATCCAGGGTGCCGCCCTCGTCGCCGGTCCTCTGTCTTCCGATGGATCCGTGCGGATCCAGACCGGGTCGATCCCGATCGTCGTTGAAACCGATCAGACGATGGCCGCCGAGGACGAACAGCAGGACACCGATGCCGCCGAGGCGGCGGATTCCGATGAGGACGACAACCGCCTCGGCGACGCCGCCGAGACCGATGGCGAAGGCGAAGGAGGCCGATCATGACATCGCTGCAGTCACGAAGGTTCCGCATGCGGACGATCTTGGTCTCCGTATTCGCCTCTCTTGCCCTCGTCGGCTGCTCGTCGATCCCGACCTCCTCACCGGTCGGCCACATCGAAGACGATTCGGGGGATCCCGGGGCCAGCAATGCCCGCATCCCCGACGGGCCTGAACCCGGCGACAGCATTTCGGAGATCGTGCGCGGATTCCTCGCCGCGGGCGCGGGAACCGGCAACAACTTCTCCGTCGCCCGTTCCTTCCTCACCGAGGCCGAGGCGCAGGAGTGGAGTCCGCAGGAATCCGTGTCGGTGCTGCCCAACGACACGGACATCGATTCCTTGAACCAAGAGGTCACCTCCGACCAGAAGACCCTGAGCATGTCGGCCCCGGTAGTCGGCCTCGTCGACTCCTCCGGCGTGTATAACTCGACGAAACCCGGCACCCAGTCGACTCTGGAGTTCTCGCTGCGGCAGGAGAACGGCGAATGGCGGATCTCCTCGGCCCCGGACGGCCTGCTCATCAGCCAGTCCGATTTCCGCACGATCTTCCTCAACTACTCGCTGCAGTTCTTCACCTCCGACTACTCGTATCTCGTCCCCGACTCCCGGTGGTTCCTCCGCTCCTCGTCGACCCCGACTGCGCTGATGAACGAACTGCTCAGCGGGCCGGCCCCGTATCTGTCGGGCGCGGTGATCACCGCTGTCCCGGACGGCGCGAAGCTCAGCGAATCGAACGTTGTGACGATCGAGAACGGGGTCGCACATGTGTCGTTGGGACCGCAGAGCCCCGCCCTCTCGGACCGGGAGAAGGGGCTGATCCGCCAGCAGATCTCAACGACTCTTCAGGTCATCCCCTCGGTCTCGAGCATCGAACTGAGCATCGGCGGGCAGACGATCTCTGCGAGCCTGCAGCCGAAGACCGACACGTCCATCCAGGTCGACGGTCCTCCCGTGGTGCTCGCCGACAATCGGCTCTCCCGGGTCTCGGGCACCACCGTGGCCAAGGTCGAGAACAGTCCGAACCTCAAGGGGAAGAAGGCCAGCGATCCTGCGGTCTCGCTCGATGATTCCCTGTACGTGTACCTGCAGAACGAGCGCCGGGAACTCATGCGGTTGAAATCTGACGCGGTCGACGCCACCCCGATCCTCGAGGGCAGACAGCTCGTGCGTCCGAGTATCGACCGGTTCAACATGACGTGGACCGGGGAAGCCAAGAACAAGGGAGAGCTCAAGGCGGTGGGCCGTGACGGCAAGGTCTTCACCGTGGCCGTGGACTTCCTCTCCGGCAGGCAGCTCGCCGACGTCGAAGTCTCCCGCGACGGCACCCGAGTCGCCCTGCTCAGTCGCCATAAGGGAGAACCGGACCGCATCGACGTCGTGGGCATCCCCCGGGACAAGGCCGGCAATCCGTCCGGCCACGCTTCCGAGACCCCGATCTCCGTGGGCGCGAACTTCGACGAGGTCAAGGACGTCTCCTGGGCCGGTTCGACCAATCTGGTGGCTCTGGCGGCCGAAGAGGGCGACTCCGCGCAGCCGTTCCGCATCGGCGTCACCGGTCCCTCGGAGCAGCTCGGTGAGGTCTCCGGCGGAAGCCGTATCGCCGGTGGCGCCGATGGCCGCTCGATCCTGGTCACCGGCTCCGAGGGGGCGCTGTATTCGTATAACTCGAATGCGTGGCAGAAACTCGTCGATGTTGCGGCGAAGGATCCGTCCTACCCCGGCTGACCGCTAGGCCCGTGGGGTTGCGGGCGCATAGTAGATTGCTCCCATGGGGCTGCTCGAGGAGGTCGGCGAACTGCTCCTGCCCCGACGATGCGCCGGATGCGGGCGGGAGAACGTCTCGCTGTGTACGAGTTGCCTGCAGCTGCTCGGCGGAATCCCGCGGGCGATGGAGCCGCGCTACGGTCAGATTCCGATCGTCGGCGTCTGCGAATACAACTCGCGCATCTCGCGGATGGTCGTCGGATATAAGGACGGAGGCCGCCGCGACATCCTCGATCCCCTGGCACTGGCCCTGAACCGCTCGGTCGTCGCGGCCCTCGACCTCATCGGCTACAGGGGAGGGGCGATCAGACTCTTCCCGGCCCCAAGCTCAGCTCGTGCCAGGCGTCGTCGCGGCGGTTCCCATACCGCCGCTCTGGCGCGGAGGGCGCAGGAGCTGGCCCCGGAGCTGCCGTTGGAAGTCCATGACGTGCTGCGGGCCGAACGGTCCCGGGACCAGGTCGGGCTCGGAGCGAAGGAGCGGTCGAAGAACGCCTCTCGCACCCAGCATCTCGATGCGGTGGAACTGGAGATCATTCGGTCATCCGAACCGCGTGACCGGCGGCGGGCCGCCTCGGCGGACATCCTCGTCGATGACTTCTCCACGACCGGTGCGACCTTGGCAGAAAGCGCACGATTATTAGCATCGGTGCAGATCAGACCCGCTGCAGGAGCCGTTCTCGGGCTCGGCCGCGGGGGCACTCGATTTGTCTCTCCCTTTACTGTATAACGGTGTTTACCCATCCAAGGGCATGGGATCGGATGAATCCGACGAGCGAGTCGCTAAGGACACATCATGGACATCGTTGTCAACGGCCGTCAACTGACCATCTCCGACAGCTTTCGAGCCCACATCGAGGACAAGATCGCGAAGGTCGAACAGCTCGCTCCCCGAGCTCAGCGCGTCGAAGTGCACGTCACCCACGAGAAGAACTCCCGCCAGCCCGAGACGAGCGAGAGGGTTGAACTCACCGTGGTGGCGAAGGGGCCGGCGATTCGGGCTGAGGCCATGGCCAGCGACAAATACGCGGCCCTCGATCTGGCATGGGCCAAGCTCGTCGAGCGGCTGAGGCGCGCCAGAGATCGGCACAAGGTTCCGCGTTCGGGTCACCACCGCAAGGAATCCACCGCCGAAGCGTTGGCGAAGATGCCGATTGCCGAACCGCTGATTCCCGACCCTGACGCCGACTCTTCGGCCGCGGCAGACGATCAGCCGACGAACGTCGACAAGACGAACGGTCGGATCAAGGCCGAGGGCGATTCGCCGGTGGTCCTGCGGGAGAAGACCTTCACCGCCGCACCGATCGGCATCGAAGAGGCCCTCAACCGGATGGAGCTCGTCGGTCACGACTTCTACCTGTTCATCGATGAGGAGTCGAGCAAGCCCTCCGTCGTCTACCGCCGCAAGGGCTGGAGCTACGGAGTCATCGCCCTCGACCGCGAACTCGAAGAAGCAGCCGACTAACCTCCCCTATTACTACCCGACGGCGGCCCAGCAACCTCGCGCGAGGTTGCTGGGCCGCCGTCGGGTAGTAATAGGGGAGGGGAATGTAGCGTGGGATCATGCAGAAGATGACACGCGCGCAGGCACGCAGGACTGCCATCGCGGCGGCCGGACTCGACCGGCCGCGACCGCAGCGGGTCACGGCTCGCCACCTGAGATCAGTCTTCGCCACGATGGGGCTGACCCAGATCGACTCCGTGGCGCGTGTCGTCCGCTCCCACTACCTTCCATTCTTCTCCCGCCTGGGACCGTACCCACGCGAGACGCTCGACCGCCTGTTCTATTCCTCGCCGAGGATGGGCGTCGAATACTGGGCCCATGCGGCGGCGTTCGTGCCCCCGCAGACGTGGAACCACTTCGCACGCAACCGCGCCGAGTGGTGGCGAAACGACTACGGACAACGGCACCCCGAATCCGGTGCCGCCTTCCGTGGGCTGCAGACCTCCGTGCTCGACGTGCTGGCCGCAGGACCGAAGACGGCGCGCCAGGTCTCCGAACTCGTCGACCATGATCTGCCCGAACGGCATCGGGGGCACTGGGGCTGGAACCCCAGCCAGGTCAAACTCGCCCTCGAGGCGCTGTTCGCCGGAGGCGTGATCAGCGCCTCCGGGCGCAATGATCACTTCGAACGGATCTACGCACGCACGAAACACGTGTCCCCGGAACTGCCCGAGATCCCCTTGGCCTTCGGGACCCCTGAGAACCCGGACCTCGGCCTCGACCCCGTCGCTTCCCGTCAGCGGGGAGTCTCCGGCGTCGACAACGACGTCCTCGCCCTGACCCGCACCGCCTCCCGTGCTTTGGGAATCGCCCGTCCCGACGATATCGCGGACTACTTCCGACAGCTGCGCGCACCCACCGACACCGCCATCGCGGAACTGCTTGCCACTGGTGAACTGCGCGAAGTCGAGGTCGACGGCGTCACCGCCCTGCGCTGGCATGAGGCACGCACCCCGCGCACAGTGGACGCGCGAGCACTGTTGGCTCCCTTCGACCCACTCGTCTTCTACCGGCCGCGCATCGACTGGCTCTTCGACTTCCACTACCGCATCGAGATCTACACCCCCGCTCCGCAGCGCGTGTACGGCTACTATGTGACGCCGTTCCTCCTCGGTGATCGGCTCGTCGGCCGCGTCGATCTGCACCGGGACCGTGCGGCGGGCACCCTGCGTGCACACCGGGTGACATGGGAGCCGGGGGAGGAGCACACAGCGGAGCTCGTCCAAGAGCTCCAGGCGATGGCCACATGGCTGGGCCTGAGCGGAGTGGACCTCGAAGGCACTCACCTGCCATTAAGCTAGAGACTATACAGTCGTTCGAGTTGTTGTCCGGCAGTCATGCCGATTAGGAGAAAAGTGGCTAATTTCCTCGAGAAGCTTCTGCGCACAGGTGAAGGCAGAACTCTGAAGAAGCTCCGCCGATACACGGATGCCATCAATGAGCTGTCCGACGAGTTCAGCGAGATGTCCGACACTGAGCTGCGTGAGGAAACCGGCAGGTTCAAGGAGCGCTACAAGGACGGAGAGAGCCTCGACTCCCTGCTGCCCGAAGCCTTCGCCGCGGTGAGGGAGGCCTCGAGCCGCACCCTGGGCCTGCGTCACTTCGATGTCCAGCTCATGGGCGGCGCCGCTCTGCACCTGGGCAACATCGCAGAGATGAAGACCGGTGAGGGCAAGACCCTCGTGGCCACCGCGCCGGCGTACCTCAACGCACTGACCGGGGACCCGGTCCACATCATCACGGTCAACGACTATCTGGCCACCTACCAGTCCGAGCTCATGGGCCGTGTGTTCCGCTTCCTCGGTATGGAGACCGGCTGCATTCAGGCGAACATGCCTTCGGACCAGCGCCGGAAGCAGTACGCTGCGGACATCACCTACGGCACGAACAACGAATTCGGCTTCGACTACCTGCGCGACAACATGGCCTGGTCAGCCGACGAACTCGTCCAGCGCGGACACTCCTTCGCCATCGTCGACGAGGTCGACTCGATCCTCATCGACGAGGCACGCACCCCACTGATCATCTCCGGCCCGGCCGAAGGCGATGCGAACCGCTGGTACGGGGAGTTCGCCAAGGTCGTCAAGCGGCTGAAGACCGATCGCGATTACGAAGTCGATGAGAAGAAGCGCACCGTCGGCGTGCTCGAACCCGGCATCGAGCGTGTCGAAGACTACCTGGGCATCGGCAACCTCTACGACGCGGAGAACACTCCGCTCATCAGCTTCCTCAACAACGCCATCCGCGCCAAGGAGCTGTTCAAGAAGGACAAGGACTACGTCGTCCTTGACGGCGAAGTCCTCATCGTCGACGAACACACCGGCCGTGTGCTCAAGGGCCGCCGCTACAACGAAGGTCTACACCAGGCCATCGAGGCGAAGGAGAACGTCCAGGTCCAGGCCGAGAACCAGACCCTGGCGACGATCACTCTGCAGAACTTCTTCCGCCTCTACGACAAACTCTCCGGCATGACGGGCACGGCAGAGACCGAGGCCGCGGAGTTCATGTCGACGTACAAGCTCGGTGTGGTGCCGATCCCCACGAACAAGCCGATGCAGCGCGTCGACCAGTCGGACTTCGTCTACAAGAACGAGGTCGCGAAGTTCGCAGCCGTCGTCGACGACATCGTCTCTCGACACGAGGCCGGCCAGCCGGTCCTCGTCGGCACGACGAGCGTGGAGAAGAGCGAATACCTCTCCAAGCATCTGGCCAAGCGCGGGGTCAAGCACGAAGTCCTCAACGCAAAGAACCACGCTCGGGAAGCCTCGATCGTGGCGCTGGCCGGCCGCAAGGGCTCGGTCACCGTGGCCACGAATATGGCCGGTCGAGGCACCGACATCATGCTCGGCGGCAATGCGGAATTCCTCGCTGTCGCAGAGATGGAGCGGCGGGGTCTTGATCCGGCTGAGAATGAGGACCAGTACGAAGCCGAATGGCAGGATGTGCTCAAGGAGGCGGAGAAGAAGGTCAAGGCCGATGCGGAGGAGGTCGTCGAACTCGGCGGTCTCTACGTGCTCGGCACCGAACGCCACGAATCCCGCCGCATCGACAACCAGCTGCGCGGACGCTCCGGACGTCAGGGCGATCCGGGCGAATCCCGCTTCTACCTGTCGCTGACCGACGACCTCATGCGCCTGTTCGGTTCCGGCGCCGCCGAACGCATCATGGCCACGGCCAATGTGCCCGATGATGTGCCGCTGGAGTCGAAGATGGTCAGCCGCGCCATCCTCTCCGCCCAGTCGCAGATCGAACAGCGCAACGCCGAACAGCGCAAGAACGTCCTCAAATACGATGACGTACTCAACCGTCAGCGCACCGTCATCTACGACGAACGTCGCCGCGTCCTCCACGGAGCCGACCTCAAAGAGCAGGTCGCGAACTTCCGCGAAGAGATCATCGACGCCTACGTCGCCCAGGCGACGAGAGGACCGGTCGAGGACTGGCAGGTCGACGAACTCTTCGAAGCCCTCGGCAAGATCTATACTCCGTCGATCACCTCCGAAGACCTCGCCGAGGAGGTCGGCGGACTCGGCAACCTCACGAAGAATCGACTCAATACGGAGATCCAGTCGGACCTCGAAGTCTTCTACTCCCAGCGAGAGGAAGAGCTCGGTGAGGATGCGACCCGCGAACTCGAACGCCGTGTCGTGCTCTCCGTCATCGACAAACGCTGGCGCGAGCACCTGTACGAAATGGACTACCTGAAGAACGGCATCGGACTGCGCGCGATGGCGCAGCGTGATCCGCTGGTGGAATACCAGCGGGAGGGCTTCGACATGTTCACCACCATGCAGGATGGGATCAAGGAGGACGTCGTCCGCCTCACCAATACGCTCAAGGTCCAGGTCAGCTCCTCACCGGCGGAGTCCGGGGACGACTCCGAGGTCGAAGTCGACGCCGAGGAACTGCGGCATACGACCCCGAAGATGCAGCTGTCGGCCCCATCGGAGAACGGCTCCTCCTCGATCTCCGAATCTGAGGACGACGACGAACCGGCTCCGGCCAATCGGGCCGAGCGACGCGCGAAGAAGAAGGCCAAGAGCTGACTTAGGGGCGCGCAGACTTCACATCGTCTGCAGCGCCGTCAGCGTCCACCGGGTGGTGAGCAGCTCCAAACGGACTGCCACCGCCCGGATGCGGTTCGGGCTGCGGACGATGACCGTGACTTCGGCGATCCCGGGACTCACCTGGCACACATGTGCCCTCCCCGGCTGCACCGCCGGCTGCGCGCCGAGACCGCTGGCCGGATGTCGCGGCGCCACCTCTGCGCGCAGCTGAGCGCGGTGATCGATCTTCGCCAGCAGTTCGGGATCGACCCAGCGGGCGATCGTGTCGCTGCGTCGGACTCCGGCGAGGACTTCGAGGCAGGCCACCGCCAACGAGGCGGCCGTGGCCGCTATCCGCTGCCGTTCGTCCGCGGACTCATCGTCAAGTCCGCTGACCCGTGCGCTCACCCGGCGTCCCGATGGGGACGTGGACAGCGGTAAGGAGTTCCGCCGGGGCGCAGCTTGCGGCGCCTGCGGACGGGTGAGAGTGAGCGGGGCGGTCATGGCTGAATCTCCAATCTCTGACCTGCGATGATGAGGCTCGGGTCGGGCCCGATGATCTCGCGGTTGGCGGTATAGACGTCGTCGACAAGCTGCGGGGTGTCCTCTGGGGCATCGACGAGTTCGGCGGCGATCGACCACAGGCTCTCCCCAGGCTCGACCACGTGCACAGTCGGCGAGGGGGCTGCAGCATCCGGTCGTGATTCGGGATCCTCGGCAGCAGCGGGATCGTGCACGTCGTCGGCGGGTTCCCGGTGGTCGGTTCGCGGTGGTGCAGACGGATCCTCAGGCGGAGCAGCGGCTTCTTTCGGAGGTTCGGTGGGCCAGGCCGGATCATGCAGGTCCTCGTCCGCGGGCGCATCGCCATCGGAGTACTCACCATCGGCGGCCGAGGCGCCGCCTTCGACAGTCGGCCATCCGGGATCGGCGGGCGCAGCGGTCGCCGTGTACGGGCCCGCCGCGGGCATCGCGTCTCCGAGGTCTCCGGCGACCGGAGCGGCCTGCGCGGCCTGGACGACGAGACCGGCCGACACTGCGGCGAGCACGCTCGAGGCGAGAAGCCGCGGCATGGCTCTGACGAGGCAGTCCGCCAGGAGTGCCCTGAAGCGGCCGGAGGGAAGGAGCCGCAGCAGCAGGGTGAGGAGGGAGACGAGACCGAGACGTGAGAATGCCAGAGCGGCGGCGCCGATGATGGTGATGACGACGAGATCATTCGTCGTCCGCGGCTGCGGCAGCTGTGCCCACGCGGTGCAGAGTGAACCGAGCAGAACCAGCCAAGACCCCGCGCATGCGATCAAGAGATACATCTAGACATCCTCCATTGGATATTGATTCCAATGATGTCGTTAGATGTGATTTGTTGTCAATAGATTACGAATAACTACACCACTGTAGTTCTCACGCGCTTCGTTCCGGCTCTTGAAAGTCGACTACAGCTGGGGCAGGCTTAGCGATTATGGATGATCGCATCGATGCACTCCTGGCGGACGTCGAAGCCGCCGAGACCGCCGCCGAACGGCACGCCAGAAGGGGAGAGTTCGGTGACGAAGTAGCCGCTCAGGCCGCCGAGCGAACACTGCTGGAAAGGATCCGAGGGGCGCTCGGGCAGGCGGTGCAGGTGGTCATGCCGGCGCGGGAGATCGCGGGCACGGCCGACTTCCTCGGTCGCGACATCCTCGTCGTCGACGGAGCCGAGACCTCCGTCATCGCGATCAGCTGGATCCGCGGACTGCGGGCGGACTCACGTGTCCACCGCCTCGAGGCGGGAGGGCTCGAGCGCTTGGGTCTGGGTTCGGCGCTGCGCCGCTGGGCGGCAATGCATGAGGAAGTGGCGATCGACGTCGCAGACCGTCCCGGGCCGACACGCGGACGCTGCACTCTCGTCGGTGCCGACTATGTCGAGATCGCGGGCCGGATGATCCCGTTCGCCGCGATCGCCGCCGTCCACGCCCGAACCAACCCCTTCGGGTGAGTCGGCTGTGGAACTTGGGGTACGGGCAGAGGCGGAGTCAGTCCTCGATCGAGCCGGTCTTGATCTGGTGCTCGGTGCGCTCGTACATGCGCTGGATATAAGCCTCGATCTCCGACTTCTCGACGCGCCATTGGCCGCGTCCGCCGACCTTGATCGCACGGAGGTCGCCCGAGCGGACCAGGGCCCTGGCCTGAGCGATCGAGACATTGAGCAGTTCGGCCACATCGGTGAGCGGCAGGAAGCGGTTTTCGACGACCATGTGGTGACTTCTCCCATTCCAGATGTCTGTCTGCTTGTTGATTCACTTTGCCAAAAACATTGCTTTGGCATCATTTGATGCCTAATACTATCACTGAGAAACAGTTTCTGTCAGCGAAACTTCCGCGAATCTGGAGATGCAATGGAGCTCTCGAAGCGAATCCGCCGCCCCAAATGGACCGACACCCGACTTCTTGTGGGCGCGATGCTCGTCGTCCTCGCCGTGGTCGGCACCTATCTGCTCATCGCCGCGGCGAATTCCACCACCCGCGTCTGGGCAAGCGCTCATGCTCTCGTCCCCGGTGAAGTCCTTGATGCGACGGACCTCAGGGTGGCCGAGGTCAATCTCGCGGATATCGGCAGCAAATACCTTTCGGCGGATGAGGACCTGCCCGCAGGGACGAGCGTGCGCAGCGTCGTGGCCGCAGGGGAGCTGTTGGCCGCCTCGACGGTCGCGCCTCTGACGGAGCTCGAAGGCCGTGTCGTCGCCATCGATGTCGCCGGCTCCGTCCCCAGCGTCGTCGCCGCGGGAAGCCTCGTCGATGTGTGGGCGCAGCCGGAGCAGAACGGCCTCGACGATGACGGGCCCGCACCGCGTCAGCTCGTCGAATCCGCACCCGTCGCCCACATCACGCGGGACGTGGGCAGCTTCGGGGTCGGCGACGGAGCGCGCATCGAGGTCTTCGTCGAGACCGGGCAGCTCTCCGACGTGCTTGCCGCCCTCGACGGGCGCAGCGTACTCTCCGTGGTCGGGGCGCCCTCGGCGGTCGCGGCAGACAGCGGGCAGTGATGACTCAGGTCCTGCTCGCCGTCGACTTCGAATACGACCTCATCCTCTTCGAACTCCTCAGCGACATCGACGACGTCACCATCGTCGCCCGTCCCGCCGACGAGGTGGAGCTGCTGGCACACTGTCGGACCGGCAGCGCCGAGGTCGTCATCATCGGCCGCTACTTCCCGGGGCTCGATGCCGAGGTGGTCGCTGCTGTCGCGGCCACGGGGGCGAAGGTCCTCGGCTTCGGTGATGATGCCGACGCGCTTGCCGGGCTGGGCATCACCGTCCGGGTCGGCACCGACGCCGATGCGGCCGCTCTGGCCACGGCGCTCGACGATCTCCGCGCCTCCACCGTCGTTCCTCCACGACCGACAGCGCCTCCCGGCCCGGTCGGAGGACAGGGGAGGATCATCACGGTGTGGGGGACCGGCTCTTCGCCGGGGCGGACCCTCACTGCGGTCAACCTGGCCGACCAGGCCTCCCGCCTCGGCCGACGCTCCGTCATCGTCGACGCCGACACCGTTTCGGGGATGGTCGCCGCCACACTCGGGCTGACCGAGGAATCCTCCCATCTGGCCAGCCTGTGCCGGGCGCAGTCCGATCGGTCCGTCCCCCTCGACGGGCATTCCGTGCCCCACGCCGTGGTCCGGGAGGACTTCCACGTGATCACGGGACTGACGAAGCCCGAGCGATGGCCGGAGATCCGAGCGTCAGTGCTCGAAGCCGTGCTGCATCGGCTCGCGAGGCTCTACGATCTCGTCGTCGTCGACGTCAGCGACCGCGTCGATCCCGATGACGAGATGGCCGACCCCTTCTACGACCGGCATTGCGCCACCCGGGCGGCGCTCGCAGCGGCCGATGTCGTCCTCGTGCTCGCTGCAGGAGAGCCGATCGGTCTGCAGCGTCTGGTCAAGCTGCTGGGCACGCCGCGGGCAGAGGAGCTGCGGGAGAAGATGCGTCTGGTGATCACGAAGCTGCGACCCGGCGCGGTCGGTCATCCGCCCGAGGCGAGGATCCGCGAGGTCCTCAACCGCTTCGTCCGCGTCACCCCCGACTACGTCCTCAGCGATGATCGGGCCACCGCCGATGCCGCAATGCTGGCGGGCAAGACCCTGCACGAGCAGAATCCGCGCTCCCTCCTCTGCCAGGAGATCGCGGCCATGGCCGAGGATCTGCTGCCCGGCCGCAAACGCAGCCGCCGGACCGGGGGCGGAAGGGGCCGACGGGACGGCGGCGAAAGGAAGCAGGGCCGCAGGCCCGGCAGATCCAGGGTCCGATTGTGACGGGACTAGGATGAGGGCATGGCCATCCGCTGCTACATTCCGACCACCCTGAGCGCGCTGCGCACGGGACTGACCGACATTCGGGCTGTTGCCCCCGATGAGCACGGCCGCAGCCTGCGCGGCGAGGAGTTCGAGACCGCCGAATTCGACGCCATGTGCATCGCCGCCGCTCTCGCCTCCAGCGCGGCATTCGGTGCCGAGGAGTCCGGATCCGCAGTTCCCCTCGCCGAGGCGGGGCCCGCCGCCCGTGTCATCGTCGCCTACGATGCACCCGAGTCCAGCTCACGCCACCGGCTGACCGACGGATTCGAACTCATCGGCATCGACACCCTCGACATGTCCGCAGTCGCCAGCTTCCACCTCGACGAGGAAGCGGTCTGGGACGAAGCCGTGGAACTCGCCCGAACTGCGGGTGCGCAGGCGGCGGAGGACCGCCTCGGCGAGTCGGATCTGCTGTGGTACGACGTCACGGAACTGGATCAGCTCCTCGCCGAGGAGGGCTGAGTCGGAGTCGACTTCAGAGGGTTTCGAAACGGCGGAGACGCTCGCTCAGCCGCTTGTCCAGGATCGGCACCACGGCCTGTTCGATCATCGCCCCGAACATCGGGATCGACGAGCTGATCTCAGCGTGCGCCGTCAGCTTCGTCTCCGAGTCCACCTGCCTGAGTTCGATCACGGCGTCGATCTCCACGGGAACCCCGGCGGCACGTGCGGACATTCGGATCTCCGCCTCATCGCCGAGGACGTCTCCGGGGATCATGTAGACCTCGACGAGCTCGGTCTCATTCGGCAGGCGGGAGGCCAAGGCCGCGGGAAGTTCGCCTTTGGGCATCGGAGTCCGCACGGTCATCTCGGTGTCGGGATCGATGTGCTCCGAGCTGGCCCGGGATCCGAGCTTCTCCCAAGAGCCGACGTCGGCGAGTTTGGCCAAGAATGTCAGGAGGTCGACCGAGTAGTCATGATTGAGGGTCAGAGTTCGCATAGCTCCAGTTTGCCAGCGAATGAACGGTACACCACATCAGGCCGCTCGGCGTGCCTTTCTCGATATTTGGGCATAGTGTGGGAGATGGCGGTTCGAGGACGAACCGCGTGACGATTGCTCGGTTCTCATAGAGGTGGCACAGTGACTCAGGTCTCAATTTCGGACGTTGCAGAAGAGTGGAGGAAGCTGCGAGGGCAGGGTGCCCCCGAGAATTTCCTCGACGCGTACTATCCGCGATTCGAAACAGGGGCAAGCGACCCCGAGGCCTATGCCGCGGCAGCGGCTCGACACTTCGCCGTCGGCACCGAATATGACGGGCAGACGCCGGCGATCGCGATCTACAACCCGGCCGTCGACTCACCGGAATTCCGGGACAATCACACGGTCGTCGCGCTGGTGCTGGCAGATATGCCGCACCTCGTGTCCTCGATCGTCAGCGACCTGGCGGCGGCCGGTCGAGCCATCCGCCGCGTCCATCACCCGATCATCACCGTCTCCGGTTCCGGTTCCGACCTCTCGATTGTGTCCCCGGCCGAGGCCCCCTCGGTGACCGCTGATACGGCAAGCCTCCCGCAGGTCTCCGCAGCGCCGGACGCTCAGTCCTCCGATGACCCGCAGCAGCAGTCGTGGATCCGTCTCGAGATCGACCGGATCCCCGAAGACGACTTCGCCGAACTCGAGCAGCGGCTGCGTGAAGTCCTCGCCTACGTCGCTGCCGCCGCCCGCGACGCGCAGGCGATGGCGAGCAAGGCCAAGGACATCGCGGCCGAACTCTCCGCCCATGCTCCCCGCCCGGAGCTGGCCTCGGAAGCCGAAGCCGCAGCAGCCCTGCTCAACTGGCTCGACGGTCACTTCACCTTCCTCGGCTACCGCGAATACGACTACACCCACGATGCCGAGCACAGCAGCCTCGAACCGATCGAAGACACCTCGATGGGCATCTCCGCTCTGCGCCCCCTCGTGAAATCGCCGCTCAGCCGGGCCGTGGCCGAGAAGGCACTCGAACCGCATGTGCTCGTGCTGACGAAGGCGAACTCGCGCTCACGCGTCATCCGCTCGTCCTTCATGGACTACATCGGGGTGAAGACCTTCGACTCCTCCGGCGAGATCGTCGGCGAACGTCGCTTCGTCGGTGTGTTCAAACCCGAGTTCTACAACGACAGCGTCCTCAACATCCCCGTCATCGACCGCAAGGTCTCCCGGATCCTCTCCGCCAGCGGCTTCCCCGCCGGTTCGCACTCGGCCAACGAGCTCCTCGGCGTGCTTGAGACCTACCCGCGCGAAGATCTCCTCCACGAGGACACCGAAGAGATCTTCGACGTGGTCATGGAGATCGTCGACATGCAGGAGCGACGGGAGTCGCGGGTCTTCGTCCGCGCCGACCCGTACCAGCGCTTCGTCTCTGTCATCCTCTACCTGCCCCGCGACCTCTACAACACCGATGCCCGCGTGCGCGTGCAGGAGGTTCTGCGCGAGTTCTACAATGCCGACAGCGTCGACTTCGACGTGCTGCTGAGCGAATCGGCGCTGGCGCGCATCCACTTCGTGGCTCGTATGGCTCGCGATGAGCAGCTCCCGCAGATCAGCGCCGAGGATGTCGAACGACGCATCGTCGGTGCCGTCCGTTCGTGGTCCGAAGATGTCCACGCCTTCCTCATCCCCGCCGAACACGGCGACAGCGGAACGACGAATGCGCGCGCCGACCTGTGGTCGAAGGCGTTCCCGCCCAGCTACGGCGAGCATCACACCCCCGCCGAGGCGGTCGCTGACGTCGGCCGGTTCGAGGCCCTTGACGCGGGGCACGGTTCGGCGGTGCGCCTGTACCGGCCCGAACGCTCGGCCGACGCCTCCGTGCGCCTCGTCCTCTACCGCTACGAGCGGGTCGGCCTGTCCGAAGTGCTGCCCTTCCTCACGGCGTTCGGCGCCACCGTCATCGATGAGCGCCCGCACGAGCTCGACCTCGCCGACGGCAGCCACCGTTATATCTACGATTTCGGGCTCAGCTTCTCCGAAGAGCTGGGCGACGACGACTGCGAACGCATCTCCGACGCGTTCATGGCCGGATGGGAAGGCAAGAAGGAAGCGGGCGTCTTCGACCGCCTCATCGTCACCGGTCTGTCCTGGCAGCATGTGACGATCATCCGCGCCCTGGGCAAATACCTGCGCCAGGCCGGGTTCACCTACTCCGACGCCTATGTGGGTGAGGTCTACAGCGACCATCCGGAGATCTCGAAGCTGCTCGTCGACTACTTCGCCGCGAAGTTCGATCCTGCCGCCGACGACGAGAGCCGTGAAGGTGCGATGGCCGAGATCGATGACGCGATCGAAGCCGCACTGTCCGAAGTCGCGAGCCTCGATGCCGACCGGGTGCTGCGCTCCTCACTCGAGCTGCTGCGCGCCACTCTGCGCACGAACTACTACATCGATGAGTCCGGTGAGCTGCCGACCGCTCTCGTGCTCAAGATCCGGCCCACCGAGCTCAGCTTCGTCCCCAAGCCCAAACCGGCCCTGGAGATGTGGGTGTACTCGCCGCAGGTCGAAGGCGCGCACCTGCGCTTCGGCGCCGTCGCCCGCGGCGGTCTGCGCTGGTCGGACCGGCGCGATGACTTCCGCACCGAGGTCCTCGGCCTCGTCAAGGCGCAGATGGTCAAGAACGCCCTCATCGTCCCGACTGGCGCCAAGGGAGGGTTCTTCCCCAAGCAGCTGCCGCCGATGAGCGACCGGGACGCGTGGATGGCCGCCGGTCAGGCCGCCTACGAGGTGTTCATCGAGAGCATGCTCGAGGTCTCCGACGACCTCACCTACGGTGCCGACGACTCCAGCGTCGTCGTCCACCCCGACCGTGTGGTCCGCCACGACGGAGACGACTACTACCTCGTCGTCGCCGCTGACAAGGGCACTGCACGCTTCTCCGATGTGGCGAACGCGATTGCCGAACGCCGCGGGTTCTGGCTCGGGGATGCCTTCGCTTCGGGCGGATCGGTCGGCTACGACCACAAGAAGATGGCCATCACCTCCCGCGGCGCCTGGAAGTCCGTCGAACGGCACTTCCGCGAACTCGGTCTCAACACCGCCGCCGACGACTTCACCGTTGTGGGCATCGGCGATATGAGCGGCGACGTGTTCGGCAACGGCATGCTGCGCAGCGAGCACATCCGCCTCGTCGCGGCCTTCGACCACCGAGACATCTTCCTCGATCCGAACCCCGATGCCGCACGCAGCTTCGTTGAACGCCAAAGGCTGTTCGATCTGCCGCGCTCGAGCTGGCAGGACTACGACCGGGAGCTCATCTCCGCAGGCGGCGGGGTCTTCTCGCGGTCGGCGAAGTCGATCGACCTCAGTGCCGAAGCCGCCTCGGTGCTCGGAGTCGACCCCGGTCGTCGCAGCCCCGCCGATCTCATGTCCGAGATCCTCAAGGCTCCCGTCGACCTTGTCTACAACGGAGGCATCGGCACCTACATCAAGGCCTCGACAGAGAGCCATGCGGAGGTCGGGGACAAGTCCAACGACAGCATCCGCATCGACGGCGCCGATGTCCGGGCGCGGGTCATCGGGGAGGGCGGCAACCTCGGCGTCACCCAACTGGGCCGTGTCGAAGCGGCGCTGAATGGGGTCGAGATCAACACCGATGCGGTGGACAACTCGGCCGGCGTCGACAGCTCCGACCACGAGGTCAACATCAAGCTGCTCCTGCGCACCCTGGTGCACAAGGGCGCCTTCGCCGCCGAGGAGCGTGAACAGGTGCTCCACTCGTTCACCGATCAGGTGGCCGATCGGGTGCTGTCGAACAACTACTCGCAGAACGTCGTCCTCGGTGAGGCCAGGGCACAGACCGAAGCGATGTCCGGTACCTACGGCCGACTGCTGAATTACCTGGAGAAGCACGCCGACCTCGACCGTGCCGTCGAATTCCTGCCCAACGCCGACGAACTGGCCAAGCGTCGATTCGGCTACTACGTGTCGCCGGAGCTGGCCGTGCTTCTGGCCTATGTGAAGATGCACGCCGCCGACGAGATCCTCGACAGCGTCGTGCCCGATGAGATGTGGATGCGGCGGGAACTCGTCTCCTACTTCCCGGAGTCCCTGCAGGAGAAATACGGGGAGCTCATCCCGGAACACCCGCTGCACCGCGAGATCGCCACGGCGAAGCTGGTCAACCGCCTCGTCGACCGCGGCGGCCTGACCTACATCTACCGGATGCTCGAGGAGACACCCGCCTCGGTGCCGCAGATCGCACGTGTGTTCGTCGTCGTCTCCGAGATCTTCGGCCTCGACGACTACTTCGAGGCGGTGTGCGCACTCGACAACGAGGTGCCCACCGAGGTGCAGGTGAAGCTCCAACACGACTATGTGCGTCTGCTCGACCGGTCCTCGCGCTGGCTCGTGCAGCAGGCCCCGGACACCCTCGACGTCGATTCGGGCATCGAGATGTACGGCAAGGTGGTCGAGGCGCTGCGCTCCCGCGTGCCCGAGCTCGTCGACGGCTACGATGCGGAGTCCATGCAGGCGAAGGCGCAGGAGTACATCGACGACGGTGTGCCCAGCGATCTGGCATGGCGAGCGGCGGCTCTGCTCGATGAGTTCGTGCTCCTCGACATCACGCAGCTCGCGGCACGGGCGAACGAATCCGCTGAGGACGTCGCCGAGGTCTACTACGCGGTGAACGAACACTTCGCCGGGTCGCAGGTGCTCACTCTCATCGGCGGGCTCGACCGCAGCGACCGCTGGTCGGCGCTGGCGCGAGGCTCGATGCGCGACGACTTCTACTCCGCTATCCTCTCGGTGGCGGAAACGGTGCTGGCCGCCACGGATTCGCCGATCTCGGGCACCCCGGATGAGCGGGCGAAGCAGCGCGTGGCCGAATGGCTCGAACGCAACGAGACCGTGGTCTCCCGCGTGATCGAGACGACGGAGACGATCCTCGGGCTCGACTCCGTGACCCAGGCGCCGCTGTCGGTGCTGCTGCGGTCGCTGCGGTCGATGGTCCGCTCCTCGACGTGGGAGAGCGAACACAACTCCTGACTCCACGGCTCGGGCCCGGCCGAACAGTGCTCGGTCGGACCCGAACTGCCTTCCGGCCGCCTCGGCGAGTCCGGAGATGGGCGGATGAAGTGGTAGCGTCTGATCATCGACTCATCAGCAGATCCGAGGGGAACCCGGGTCTGCTGATCTCACCTGGGAGGAACGTATCGTGCTCAACGAACTGCTGGCGGCCGAGGGTCTCACGGATGAGTCAGACGTCGAACACATCCATCTGCTCGTCGGGGACTGGCAGCTGCTCGCCGATCTCTCCTTCGCCGACCTCGTGCTGTGGGTGCCCTCGCTGAGCGGCGCGTACACGGTGGTCGCCCACGCCCGATCGACGACCGGGGCGACCCTGTTCAACCGGGATCTCATCGGAGCCCGCGCGACCGGGATGGAGAAGGAGCTGCTCGACGAAGCCAGCGACACCCGCACCTACGTCACTCAGGTGGAGACGGCCCGTGACCTGGGGGTGAGCGCGGGTTCGGCCGATGTCGGCATCCTCGCCGAGGCGGTCCCGATCGTCCGGAACGGCGAGGCGATCGCGCTCGTCGTCCGCTACTCCGAAGAGGTTCGCCGCCGGGGTTCGTCCCGACTGGAGAAGTACTACCGCGAAACGGCGATGGCCCTGATGCGGATGATCGTCCAGGGCACCTTTCCCGATCGTGCCGCCCCGAGCGGGGCGCGGCACGGGGAACCGCGGGTCGGCGACGGCATCTTCATCCTCGATCGCGATTCCCATGTGCAGTATGCGTCCCCGAACGCCGTGTCGCTCATGCACCGGCTCGGCCACGGGGGAGAGATCGAAGGCAGCTACCTCGCCGAGGTGGTTTCGAGCCTGGGCGCCGAGCTGCGGCAGGTCGACGAGACCCTGCCGCTGGTGCTCACGGGGCGGGCCCCGTGGCGGACCGAACTCGAGGTCGGGCGCACGAGCATCTCTCTGCGCGCCATCCCGCTGACCGATGAGGGGGAGCGGGTCGGAGCGATCGTGCTCGCCCGTGACGTCTCCGAGATCCGGCGCCGCAAACGCGAGCTGCTGTCGCGGGACGCAATGATCAAGGAGATGCACCACCGGGTGAAGAACAACCTGCAGACCGTGTCGGCTCTGCTGCGTCTGCAGACCCGCCGGATCGACAGTCCCGAGGCCAAGAGCGCACTGACCGAAGCGATGCGGCGAGTCTCGATCATCGCCGTCGTCCACGACGTGCTCAGTCAGGGTGTCGAATCCGAAGTCGACTTCGATGAGGTCGTCGACAAAGGTCTGCGCCTGACGCCGGAGCTGACCAGCCCACTGGTGCACATGGAACTCAAACGGTGCGGCAGCTTCGGTGCGATCTCCTCAGCGGATGCGACCTCTCTGGCACTGGCGATCACCGAGCTGATCACGAACGCGATCGAACACGGTTTCCCTGCCGAGAAGCAGGAGAGTCTGGCGCCGGGGGAGACGCTCGACGGGCATGTGTGGGTGACTCCCGAACGCGATGGTGACCATCTGCGGGTGACGATTGCCGATGACGGTGTCGGACTCGGCGACTCACAGAATCCGGGCAACGGGCTCGGCACGCAGATCGTGCGCACCCTGGTGTCGGCGGACCTGGCCGGATCGATCCAGTGGGAAGCCCGTGAAGGAGGCGGCACCGTGGCGACTCTCGATGTTCCGCTGCGTCCGGACTCCTACGACTGAGCGGCTGACTTGTCCGTCCCGATCATCCGGGTTCCGGCTGCAGCATCGCCGGGGCTGTCCAGGGCCTCAGGGCGCGAAGACAACTGAGTCCCTTGTGCCGATGACGATGATTCGTCGTCGGCACAAGGGACTCAGTGGCTTGCGGGGCGGGCGCAGTGCAACGCCCGCGGTGTCTCAGGTGGTTCAGCCGGCGCGACGGGCACGGGCGGCGCGGCGCTTGAGCGCGCGACGCTCGTCTTCGCTCAATCCGCCCCAGACTCCAGCATCCTGACCGGATTCGAGTGCCCACTGGAGGCAGGTCTCGGCTACTTCACAGCGGCGGCAGACGGTCTTCGCTTCCTCAATCTGGAGCAGAGCGGGTCCGGTGTTGCCGATCGGGAAGAAGAGTTCCGGATCCTCATTGAGGCATGCTGCACGGTGTCGCCAATCCATGGTGACCTTTCGACGAATTCGGTGAACGCGGTTGACCGCGCCCGAATTCCGAGCGCGCAACTCTCTCAGTCAAGGTTCACATAACGCAATTGGGCGCACAAGGGTCCGGCAGTGTGAAATTTCTGACAAATATTTTCCCTATTGTCCTGCTATGGACGCGATCGCGCAAATCGGTCCGCTATGCGTCCCGACCGACCGTGTCAGGGCTCTCGGATTAGACTGTCAGACGCAAGCAGACAGTTCGTGAACCAATGGAGGACTCATGACCAACGACCTCGCCAGCCCCCGCATCGTCTCCGTCGGCGGGCACACCCCGCACGTCGATCCCGAGGCGTTCGTCGCCGCCGGTGCCACCCTCGTCGGTGATGTGCATGTGAAGAAGGGGGCGAGCGTCTTCTACGGCTGCGTGCTCCGGGCCGAAGCCGCACCGATCACGATCGGCGAGGACTCGAACGTCCAGGACAACACCGTGATGCACACCGATGCCGGCAAGCCCGTGGTCATCGGCGCCCGCGTCTCGATCGGCCACCAGGCGCTCGTCCACGGGGCCGTCGTCGACGACGATGTGCTCATCGGGATGCACTCGACCGTGCTCAATGACGCTCATGTCGGCAGCGAATCCCTCGTCGCCGCCGGGGCCGTCGTCCTCGAGGGCACACAGATCCCTCCGCGTTCCCTCGTGGCGGGAGTTCCGGCGAAGGTGCGCCGGGAGATGGACGACGACGGTGTGGAGAAGGTGCGGCAGAACGCACTGTCGTATGTGCTGCTCTCGACCCTGCACAAAGACACCGCCGAGGTGGTCGATCCGTCGTGATCGGACCGGGCGGATCGTGAGTCTCCGCTTCGGGCCGTGAGCCTCGGTTTCGGATCGCGAGCCCGATTGTGAGCTCGCGAGCGGGAACACCGGGGTTCCGTTCGCAAGGTCCGTGGCGATTTGAGACAATCGCAGTGTGAACACTGAATTTGATTCCACTGCAGATCGCGTCGTCATCATCGGCGGCGGCCCCGGCGGCTATGAGGCCGCGCTCGTCGCGGCTCAGCTGGGCGCCGATGTCATGCTCATCGAGCAGAACCGCTGCGGAGGCGCGGCGGTGCTCACCGATGTGGTTCCGTCGAAGTCCCTCATCGCCACCGCGGAGATGATGGATGAGATCGAACGATCCGACGGCCTCGGAATCCGGATCGAGAACGATGATGAGACCGCGGCCGATGCCCGCCGGGTGACCGCCGACCTCGAAGCCGTCAACAAGCGCATCCTGTCGCTCGCCGACGCGCAGGCCAACGACATCTACGAAGGCCTCATCCGGGCCGGGGTCAAAGCCATTCAGGGCAAAGCGACGCTGGCCGGTCGCGACCAGGTTCACGTCGTCGAGTCCGGCGGCACCGAGTACACCCTCGATGCCTCGACCATCCTGCTGTCCGTCGGCGCTCACCCGCGGGAACTGCCGACCGCGCAGCCCGACGGCGAGCGGATTCTCACCTGGACGCAGCTCTACGACCTCGACGAGCTGCCCGAACACCTCATCGTCGTCGGCTCCGGTGTCACCGGTGCCGAATTCGCGTCGGCCTACCGCGCCCTGGGCACCGAGGTGACTCTCGTGTCCTCGCGTGAGAAGGTTCTGCCCGGTCAGGACGAAGACGCGGCCGATGTCCTCGAATTCGTGTTCCGCAACAAGGGGATGAACGTCCTCTCCCGGTCCCGAGCCTCCTCGGTGACCCGCACCGACGACGGAGTCGAAGTGGTGCTCGCCGACGGCCGCCGTGTCGAAGGCTCCCACTGCCTCATGGCCGTCGGTTCGATCCCGAACACCGAAGGCCTCGGGCTCGAGAAGGCCGGTGTGCGGGTCAGCGAATCCGGACACATCGTCGTCGACGGGGTCTCGCGGACCTCACGGGCCGGAATCTATGCCGCCGGTGACTGCACCGGCGTGCTCCCGCTGGCCTCTGTGGCCGCGATGCAGGGCCGGATCGCGATGAACCACGCACTGGGCGACGCCGTGCAGCCGCTCAAGCTGCGCAACGTCGCTTCGAACGTGTTCACCGCTCCCGAGATCGCCACCGTCGGCTTCACCCAGCAGAACTACCGGGAGAACCCGACCGACATCGACACGGTGATGCTGCCGCTGGATACGAACCCGCGCGCGAAGATGCTCGGCATCGAAGACGGCTTCGTCAAGATCTTCGCGCGCCGCGGATCCGGCTCCATCCTCGGCGGAGTCGTCGTCGGCCCGCGGGCCAGCGAACTCATCCTGCCGATCACGATGGCAGTGGAGAACCGGCTCACCGTCGACCAGCTCTCGGCGACGTTCGTCGTCTACCCCTCGGTGAGCGGTTCGCTGACCGAGGCGGCGCGGAAGCTCCACCGCCACCTCTGATCTGGTCGATTCTGCGAACGCAGGAAAGTTTTTCTCCGCAGCTGTCGATCCGATCGCTCCTCGACCGTCATCATGGTGTCAGGCCGCCCGGCATGACATTGGAAACGACGGAGGAGAACGACATGAAGTACGCACTTCTGCTCATGGGAACCACACAGGATCCCGAATGCGGTGAGGACGGCGGAGCGGATCCGACCGAGTTCATGGCATTCGACAAGGAGATCAGCGAGGCGGGGGTCGTCGTCGGCGGCTTCGCCCTCGAAGGGCCCGAACTCGGGGTCCGCGTGAGCGAATCCGGAGGCGAGTGCCTTGTCACCTCGGGCCCGTTCGCCGAATCGAACGAGTTCGTCGGCGGCAGCTACGTCATCGAGGTCGCCGACATCGACGAGGCGATCGCCTGGGCGAAGAAGAGTCCCGCTGCGAAGTCCGGACACATCGAGATCCGTCCTGTGGCCGACTACTGATGGGTCCCGACCCCGATTCGGCCGCCCGAGTCCTCAGCGCCATCGGCGAGGAGGACTTCGGGCGGCTGCTCGCGGCGTTGGTCACCCGGTTCCGCGATTTCGACCTCGCCGAGGAGGCCCTCCACGACGCAGTGCTCCGCGCGGTCGAGACATGGCAGGGGCGAGGAGTGCCCGAACGTCCTCAGGCGTGGCTGATGGCTACGGCGAAGAACCGCGCCATCGATCTCATCCGCGCCGACGAGGTGCGCACCCGGCACCTCGCCCGGCTGCGCATCGAGGACGAGCTGCGACCAGGTGACCACGACGACCACGCGGTGCGCATCGGCGAGGAGATGGACGCAGCGGACATGCCCGACGAACGCCTCGGGCTGTTCTTCACCTGCTCCCACCCGACACTGCGTGAGGACGAGCGCATCGTCCTCATCCTTCGCTTCCTCTCCGGACTGACCACCGCCGAGGTGGCTGCCGGGTTCCTCGTCGAAACCGCCACGATGCAGCAGCGGATCGTGCGCGCCAAACAGCGGATCCGCAAGACCGGGATTCCCTTCGGCCGCCCGGCACCCGATGAGCTCGGCGACCGGCTGCCCGGGGTGTTGCGCGTCCTTTCCCTCATCTTCACCCAGGGCATCAACGCCACTGCAGGTCCCGCCCATACACGAGTCGATCTGCAGCAGGAAGCCATCCGCCTGGCCCGACTGCTCGTCGGATATCTGCCCGAGCAGACCGAAGCCCGTGGTCTGCTGGCCCTGTTCCTGCTCACCCGGGCACGCGACCGCTCTCGGGTGACCGCGGAGGGGCGGCCGGTGCCGCTGGCCGATCAGGACCGCAGCCAGTGGGACTCCCGCCTCATCGCCGAAGGCACCGCACTCGTCGGTGCGGCCGCCGGTGAACCGGCGGCCGGTGCTTTCACCATCCAGGCAGCGATCGCCGCCCTCCACGCCGACGCCGTGAGGTTCGCCGACACGGACTGGAAGCAGATCCTCGTGCTCTATCGGATGCTCTCCGACCTCGACCCGTCGCCGGTCGTGGCCCTCAACACCGCAATCGCCCTCGGCCAGGTTTCAGGCCCCGAAGCGGCCATGATCGCCCTGGACGAACTCGCCGACGATCCGCAGCTGCTGCGGCACAGGCCCTTCCACATTGCGAGGGCGATCACCCTCGGCGAACTCGGTCGCACGGCCGAAGCCGAGGACGCCTATGCCGCAGGTCTGAAATGCCCCGGCAACGATGCCGAATCCGAATACATCACTGCCCGGATCACCGATCTTCAGCGGTGACCCGGGCAGGGATTTCTGTGTTCGGGACTCCTGCGTTCGGTCGCCGGCGAACACAGGAAGTCGCAAGTCCTCAGGCGGCGAAGCGGACGATCGCCTCACCGGACTTCACCGAGGCGCCTGCGTCGACGAGCACCTCCGATACGGTGCCGGAATGACCGGCCTTGAGCGGCTGCTCCATCTTCATCGCTTCGATGACGGCGAGAGTGTCGCCGGCCTCGACGGTGTCACCGGGGTTGACGGCGACGGAGACGATGGTGCCCTGCATGGGGGCGTTGAGCGCGTTCGAATCGTCGGCGAGCTTCGCACCGTTGCGGCTGCTGAGGCTGCGCTTGCGCCGCGGCACGCTGGGGCTGGGCACATGGCCGAGATCGGAGATGACGTCCTTGGGGACCGACACGGTCATCCGACGGCCGTCGACCTCGACGACAACGCTGAAACTGTCGGTTGGAGCACTCATGACTTCTCCTGATTGGGAATCGGCGAGAGGGTTGACGAAAGCGGTTTCGAGCCAGTTGGTCCAGACCTTGAAATCAGCGGCGAAGGCAGGGTCGGAGACGAGGACGCGATGCAGAGGAAGCAGCGTCGAGACACCTTCGATGCGGTATTCCGCCAGCGCCCGACGGGCACGGGCCAGAGCTTCGTCACGGGTGGAGCCGGTGACGACGAGTTTGGCCATCATCGGGTCGAAGTCCGTGCCGACGACGCTTCCCTCTCCGATGCCTGAGTCCACACGCACGCCGGGACCGGACGGGGCGCGGTAGTTCTTGACAGCACCGGTGACGGGGAAGAATGTCGCGGGATCCTCGGCGTTGATCCGGAACTGCAGCGAGTGGCCGCGCACAGCGGGGAAGTCATCGGGCAGGGACTCGCCCGAGGCGATGCGCACCTGCCAGCCGACGAGGTCGACTCCGGTGATCTCCTCGGTCACGGTGTGCTCGACCTGGATGCGCGCATTGGCTTCCATGAAGATGATCGTGCCGTCTTCACCGAGGAGGAACTCGCAGGTGGCGGCGCCGACGTAGCCGACGTGTGCGAGCAGCCGGGCCGAGGCCTGGCTGACGATGCGTTCCTGCTCGGGGCTGAGGAACGGTGCGGGTGCCTCTTCGATGATCTTCTGATTGCGGCGCTGCAGGGTGCAGTCGCGGGTGGACACGATGGCGACATTGCCATGTGCATCGGCCAGACACTGCGTCTCGAGGTGACGGGGACGTACGATCTGCTTCTCGATGAGGCATTCGCCCCGACCGAACGCGGCCTGGGCCTCACGGGTGGCCGCAGTGTAGGCGCTTTCCAGGTCTTCGGCCGAAGCGCAGGCACGGAAACCGCGTCCGCCGCCGCCGTGGACGGCCTTGACGACGACGGGGAAGCCGATGCGTTCGGCCACCGAGGCGGCCTCGGCCAAATCGGCCACAGCACCGTCGGAACCGGGTGCGACAGGGGCATCGACGGCTTCGGCGACGCCGCGGGCGCCGGACTTGTCGCCGAGGAGCTCGATGGCGGCCGGGGGAGGGCCGATCCAGATCAGCCCGGCGTCGATGACCGCCTGCGCGAAGTGCGCGTTCTCGGCGAGATAGCCGTAGCCGGGATGGATGGCATCGGCGCCCGAGCGCTTGGCCAGTGCGAGGATCTTGTCGACGTCGAGGTAGGTCTCCCCGGCTCCGGAGCCGTCGAGCAGCCAGGCGTCATCGGCGAGGTCGACGAAGTCGGCATCCGAATCGGCGCGGGTGTACACGGCGACGGCCTTGATGCCGAGGTCGTGTGCGGCCCGGATGATGCGCAGTGCGATCTCACCGCGGTTGGCGATGAGGACTCGGCGGACGGCCCCGGTCGGCACAGTGGTGCTGAGTACCGTGGTCGCTGCGTCGGGGAGGACTGTGGTCATGGCGCTCCTTTGTATGATCACAGATCAATTTAGAGAAGGGCACCAACGGTTTGTAGGACACCGATAAAAAATTCGGGCGAGAACTTCAATGGCGTCGGGCGTGTCACCCTGCCGCAACCGAGTCTAGTGCTGATGCGACCAGAGATCGGGCCAGAACAGGCCGCTATCGGTGACCAATTCGCGCACTGCCGGCAGGCTGAGTCCGAGCACCGTGAGGTGATCGCCGTCGAGGCGGTCGACGAAGGCACCCCCATAGCCGTCGATCGTCAGTGCCCCGGCCACCTGAAAAGGTTCCTCCGTGGCGATATAGGCCTCGAGTTCCTCGGCGCTGGGGGAACCGATGAGCACCGAGGTGGTCGACCGCTTCGAACGCAGCGCGCCGAGTTCGAGTTCCGTCGCCTCGGCTTCGGCACCGGAGGCGCGGTTGAGCACGGCAACCGTGTGTCCCGAATGCAGCTGCGTCCACTCGCCGGCGATCGCCGACCAGATGGTGCGGGTGCGTTCCGCGGTGCCCGGCTTGCCGATGGCGTGTCCGTCGAATTCGAGCAGCGAATCCCCGGCGATGACGACGATGGTCTCCGAGCTGTGCAGCACCGGGGGAGGGGAAGCGATGATCCGGTCGACGACCGCCTGGGCCTTCGCCTCCGACAACGCGGTGGTGAGATCGCCGACGGAGCCGGTGAACTCCTCCTCGATGGCACGTTCGTCGACGTCGGAGACGATGATGAGCGGATCGATGCCCGCGGCCGTGAGGATCTGGCGACGGGACGGAGACTGTGAGGCGAGGACGACCGGGATCACGAGACGGCCGCCGACGGGTGCGGATCCTGGTCGGGAGCGAGTTCTTTGCGGCGAGCGGTTTCGCCCTTCTCCGGGATGTCGAGGCTGCGATCGACGACGACCGGCGCTTCGATGCGTTCGGCGATCGCGGCGAGCAGAGTCGACGACAGCTGCGCGTAGCCGAGTTCGCTGGGGAAGCGCCCGGACTCGTTGAGCAGGGACCTGCGTGTCGTGCCGCTCAGAGACCCGGTCGACCGCAGCGGCACGGCGCGTGCCGCCAGGGCGGCCAGCCACTGGGAACCGGCGAGGACCCGTGAGGTGCGGCGCAGCGAGGTCTTGAGCGGGTCGCGCAGTCCCGGCAGACCGCCGAGGTTGGGGCACACGAGGACGAACACCGTGTACCGGCCCTCCCGCTGGAGACGGTTGATGGCCTGATTGAGCACGGGAATGCCGATCGTCGCTTGGATCGGGTGGATGATGTCGCCGGTGCCGATCGAGATGATGGCGAAGCGACGGTCTTCGCTCCAGCGGTCGGACAGCTGGCGCGACAGCCATGGTGAGCGCAGCACTTCGTCGACCTGCCTGTGCAGGTCCTCGGACAGTGCTGAGGGGCGTGCGGTGGTCTGCACGCGAACGGTGGTGCCGAGCATGCGAGCCAGTCCGCGGCCGATGAGTGTGGGCGGGGCATGTTCGGGACCGACGTCGACCCCGCACAGCCAGGAATCGCCGATGACGGCTAAGGCGGCGGAATCGCCATCGTCGCGGTCTCTGGGGGCGGCGATCGCCTCGGCGAAGGTGGAATGGCGACGATTCTCATCGTCGTCGAAGGACCGACGCAGCGCACTCGCCTGATGGCGGAGGAGTCCGACCGCCGATGCACCGGCGCCGACCGCCGTGGCACCCATGGTCGCTACGGCAAGAATCATGCGTCTTCCCACTGATTTCCCTCCTCAGGCGTCATCATTCCACCTTAGTCAGTCTCTCAACAACTATTGTTGAGGCATGACCGATAACGATCAGCAGCATCCTACGAACCGTTTCCGTGGTGCCTGGGAGGCCTTCCGGCGAGGACGCGGTTCCTCCCGTTCCCGGCCCGAAGCAGAAATCTCCCCCGCCCGCAGCGTCAGCCCCGAGGAGATCGCCCTCAGCCGCATCGAAGCCGAAGCCAAGCCGTATGTGGCCCCGGGCCTCAAGCTCGCAGCCGCGTGGTCGTGGCGGTCGCTTCTCGTCCTCGTCGCCGTCGGCGTGGCGCTGTGGCTGCTGTCGAAGATCTCCAGCGTCGTTCTGCCGGTACTCATTGCGCTGCTGTTGGCCGCACTGCTGGCACCCCCGACCGGGTGGCTGGCGAAGAAGGGCATGCCCCGCGGTGGCGCGGCGGCGATCTCATTCGTCGGGTTCATCGTCGTCGTCCTCGGACTCTTCGGCCTCGTCGGGCAGCAGATCTATTCGGGCATGCCCGACCTCGTCAAACAGGTGATCGCCGGTGTCTCAGGCATCAGCAGCTGGCTGTCGACGAACCCCTTCGGCATCGACTCCACGACGGTCTCGGGCTACATCGAAAAAGGCATCGAGACCGCGACGAACTTCTTCCAGAACAACAGCAGCCAGCTCCTCGGCGGGGCGCTTGAGGCCACCTCCTCGGTCGGCACCTTCCTCACCGGGATGGCCGTGTGCCTGTTCACGACGTTCTTCTTCCTCTACGACGGAGCGAACATCTTCAAATGGGTGGTGGGCCTGCTGCCGATCCCCGCCCGCCCCGTCGCCACCGGTGCCGCTCAGCGGGGGTGGACCACGCTCGTGCAGTACGTGCGGGTGCAGATCCTCGTCGCCGCAGTCGACGCGATCGGCATCGGCATCGGTGCGGCGTTCCTCGGGATTCCGTTGGTCATCCCGTTGACCGTGCTCGTGTTCCTCACCTCGTTCGTCCCCGTCGTCGGCGCCATCGCCTCCGGTGCGGTGGCCGTTCTGGTGGCTCTGGTGTCGAACGGGTTGGGCAGCGCCGTCATCATGCTGATCGTCGTCATCGCCGTGCAGCAGATCGAAAGCCAGGCCCTCCAACCGTTCCTCATGGGCAAGGCCGTCTCTGTCCACCCGCTGGCCGTGATCCTCTCTGTCACCGGCGGCGGTTTCCTCTTCGGCATCGTCGGCGCGCTCTTCGCCGTGCCGTTGGTGGCCGTGCTCAACAGCGTGGTCGGCTACATCGCTCGCGCTGACAGCGCCGCCGGTGATGATGACGCGGAGGACGCGGAGGGCCCGCCGAGCGATCCGAAGGCCCGGGAGGCCGCGGCCGTGTTGGATGCGGCGAAGGAACGACTCACCGAGGCGGTCCATGAGTCCGCCGAGGATGACAGTGCGGGTGGAGCCGGATCGACTGCGACCGATCCCGAGGAACTCGGACCGGATTCTGCGGATGCCGACGGGGAGAGTCCCGACGATTCCGACGGTCGAAGGAAATGATCTGAGAACAGTTGTGGGCGGGTGATCTCACCCGCCCACAACTGTTCTGACACCGATTCAGCCGGTGAAGGCCTCCACGGATTCGACCTTGACCTCGATGGTCTTGCCGTTGGGAGCCTCATAGGAGCTCGTGTCTCCGGCCTTGACGCCGAGCACGGCGGCACCGAGCGGTGACTTCTCCGAGAACACGTCGATGTCGGAATCTCCGGCGATCTCGCGGTTGCCCAGCAGGAAGCGCATCGAGTTGCCGGCGACGCTGGCGGTCACGACGGTTCCGGGAGCCACGGTCTTGCCGTCGCTGTCGCTGGAGCCGACCTTCGCGTTGCGCAGCAGCACCTCGAGCTGGCGGATGCGTGCTTCCTGTTTGCCCTGCTCATCACGCGCTGCGTGGTAACCGCTGTTCTCCTTCAAGTCACCCTCGTCGCGGGCGGCTTCGATCTTCTCAGCAATCTCTGCACGACCCGGTCCGGAGAGATGCTCGAGTTCCTTCGACAGGCGGTCAAAGGCTTCCTGGGTCAACCATGTCTCTTCCTGGGTGACTTCCTCGGTCATGACTTCTCCTTCTTCGGTTCGGTGCGCTGACGGGCGTGTCAGGCAACGAAAAAACCGGGCGTATGGGCACGCCCGGAAGTTGAATGAAACTACAGTGTAACGCATCTGTGAGCGAAAACGATGAGCTGAGTCACGTTCCCGCAATCGAGTCTGTCGGTCGTGCGGCAGAACCCTGATGCGTGCGAGACCTATTCGAAGGGCTTCGCGCTATTCGAACCAGCAGGAATCGACGTGTCCCGATGCGGCCAGCTGTGTCGTCGCCAATTCGACCTCGACGCGTTTCGGCGAGTTCGGATCGTTGTCCGCGGAGGCCGGGACGGTCACCTCGGTGAAGCCGACGATCGCTTCGCTGTCGTTCGTGGCCTGAACGATGCAGTGGACATCGCGCTGCCGGTCGGGAAATATTCCGACGCTGACGTGCGTTGCAGAGGAGTCGACAACGGAATAGTCGAGGGTCTGCGGTGTCGTGGGATTCGTCTGCGGACGGAACGCCCACACGGCGATGACCGCGGCGACCACGAGGAGGACGATGACGGAGATGATCCTGGCTCGACGGCTCAGACCGCGTTTGTGCGTGCGGGGTCGACCGTAACGATCATCCTGCAGCGGTTGGGCCACTGTTACCTCAGTCATTGAATTCCTCTTTAAGTACTTCGCGCACTAATCTAGAGTAGTCGATCCTCTGCCGGCGATCATGTCAGACCCTGTGCCGGCAGCAGGTGGCGACCAGGCTGATTCGAAAGGGACATCTTCATTATGACTTCGCTTCCGTACCATGGGCTGCGACTGCTCGCGGTTCATGCCCACCCCGATGATGAATCTTCCAAGGGTGCGGCGACGAGCGCGAAGTACGCTTCTCTGGGGGCCCGGGTCCTCATCGCCACCATGACCGGCGGCGAGGCCGGAGACATCCTCAACCCCGCACTGCTGCAGAGTCCGAAGGCCAGTCGTGACATCGCCGGTCTCCGGCGTGAGGAGATGGCTGCCGCGGCCGCCGCGCTCGGTGCCGAGCACGTCTGGGTCGGCCATGTGGATTCGGGTCTGCCCGACGGCGACTTCGACAACCAGACTCCGCCCGGCTGCTTCTATCGGGTGCCGGACGAAGTGGCGATGCTGCCGCTGGTCCACATCATCCGCACCTTCCGTCCGCAGGTCGTGACCACCTATGACGAACTCGGCGGGTACCCGCACCCCGACCACATCAAGAACCATGCCGTGACCATGGCTGCCGTAGAAGCGGCAGCCGATGCGGATTCGCATCCCGAGCTCGGCGAGCCGTGGCAGGTGCAGAAGGTCTATTACAACCAGGACCTGTCAGCGAAGAAGTGGATCACCATCCACGAGAAGATGGCCGAGGCGGGACTCGAGTCCCCTTTCGCCGAACACCTCGAGGACTTCAAGAAGCGCGACAGTGCCCGTCGCAACTGGCTGAGCACCCGAATCGCCTGCTCGGAGTTCTTCCCCGCCAGAGACCGGGCGCTGCTCTCGCACGCCACCCAGATCGATCCCGAAGGCGGATTCTTCTCCGCTTCGCGCAATGCCGCTCGCACCTACTGGCCGACCGAGGAATTCGAACTGGCCGTCGACCGCACCGATCGTGCGCCGCTGACTCCGGACGTCGATTTCCAGGAAGAAGACCTCTTCGCGGGAGTGACCCGCGACGACGGGCGGCGTGTTCCGGACGAGGGGATGCTGCCGGATTCGCCAGCCGGTGAGGACACCACCGCCGCTGACTCCACCCTGACCGAAAGCGATACTCACGCATGATCCTCCTCGCCTCGACTCCAGCTCCGACCACCGACGGAGGCTCTCCGAATCCGGATCTGGTGACCCCGGGAACGATCGGTTTCCTCGCGACCCTGGCCGTGGTCGTCGTGACGATCTTCCTCATCCGCGATGCTCTGCGCCGAGTCCGTCGGGTCCGTGCACGTTCAGGGGCCAGCGACGCCTACCCGATTCCGCTGCGCAGGCACGTGGTTCCGAACCAGTCGAAGCTCTCGGGACCGGACGAGCCCGAACAGGCCCAGAAGCCCGCAGGCAACGAAGCGACAGGCAACGAAGCGGCAGGCGACGAAACGCCAGGGGCGAAGCAGGCGGACGAAGCCACGGAGGCGACAGGGGCGCAGGAGCGCACCGAAGACTCCGACAAACAGTCCTGAGACTCTGCTCGGCAGGGCCTGCTCGGCATCCCGCCGCCTCGGTGTGGGGATCAGTATGCGGCGACGGCCGCGACGATGAGCGCGGCGAGATGGCAGCCGTAACCGAGGATCGTGAGGATGTGGAAGATCTCGTGGAAGCCCAGCCACTTCGGTGACGGGTTCGGACGCTTGATGCCGTAGATGACGGCACCGGCGACATAGCACACGCCGCCGAGGACGACGAGGAGACCGACGGAGAGGTTCGTCGCCCAGATCTGCGGGATATAGCCGACTCCGGCGACTCCGAAGCCGACATAGATCGGTACGAAGAGCCACCTCGGTGCGGTGGTGAAGATCGTGCGGAAGGCGACGCCGAGCGCGGCCGCGCCCCACAGCACCGACAGGAGCAGGATGGCCTGATCGGTGCGGAGCATGAGCACGGCCAGCGGAGTGTAGGTGCCTGCCGTGATGAGGAAGATGTTCGCGTGGTCGAGGCGTCGCAGAACGAGGCGGACGCGGGTGCGCCACCGACCGCGGTGGTACACGGCGGAGGTGCCGAAGAGCAGCATTCCGGTGATCGCGAAGATTGCCGCCGCGATGCGCGATTCGATCGTCGGAGAGATGATCACGAGCGCGAGTCCGCCGAGCATCGCCAGCGGGAACGCACCGGCGTGGAACCAGCCGCGCAGCTTCGGCTTGACCTGCCCGGCGAGCTTGGTCAGTTCGGCACGCAACGCCATGCGACGGCGGGCGATGCGCTGGTGATTGCCTGTCGAAGCAGCGTCCGCGGAAGTATCGCCGATGGGCCGGGAGGCGTCGGGAACGATCGGGGACGGACCTGTGACGGGAGCATTCATGACACCATGGTAACCAGTGAGTCTGAAGCCTCATTCAGCGACGGCGGCTAGTAGTCTGTACAGTGTTCGAATCGACCGGAGACCAACGCGAAAGAGGACAGCCGTGGCGCGACCAGTGAACCTGCTCTATCGGCTGTATGAGCGACGGCTCAAGCGTGAGCTCGACAAGTCGGTGCCGGTTCCGCGCCATGTCGGGGTCATCACCGACGGCAACCGTCGGTGGGCGAAGGAATTCGGGGCGACGACCGCTGACGGGCATCGGGCGGGGGCGGCGAAGATCGTCGAGTTCCTCGGCTGGTGCTTCGAGATCGACGTGGAGATCGTCACCCTCTATGTGCTGTCCAAGGAGAATCTCGCACGATCGGCCGAAGAGGTCGCCATTCTCATCGAGATCATCTCGGACCTCGTGGAGAAGATCGCCGCACTCGACGGCGTCGGAGTGCAGTTGGTCGGTGACCTGGACATCCTCCCCGACGATCTGCGGGCCCGCCTGGAAGCGGTGACCACGAACACCGATGACTGCGGGATGCGCGTCAACGTCGCCGTCGGCTACGGCGGTCGGCAGGAGATCGTCAACGCGGTGAAGTCCCTGCTGCGGGCCCGCCGGGGTGAGGGCACGGATCTTGAGACGATCATCTCGGAACTGTCGCCGGAACAGATCGGCGAACACCTCTACACCAAGGGCCAGCCCGATCCCGACCTCATCATCCGCTCGTCCGGCGAGCAGCGACTCTCCGGATTCCTCATGTGGCAGAGCGCGTACTCCGAGTTCTACTTCTGCGAAGCCTACTGGCCGGACTTCCGGCGTACGGACTTCCTCCGCGCCGTCCGCGACTACGGTCTGCGTCAACGCCGCTTCGGCAAATAGGCAATGGTCATCCTCGTGCCCGCCGGCAGGGCATCGAGTACAGACAGCAGACCACGGTTTCGGGATGCGGACCGGGGCATCTCGCATTCACGCGAAGTTCACGACCTCGACGTGCCCGACCGCGCGTGCCGACACGTGATTGCGGTCGAATCGGGTTAGGTTGACAGTAGTTGGTCGACACCAACCCGAGATCGGGGGATGTCAGAACCGGATCTCGGCGGAACTCACGCCACAGAGGTCCTCATGGCTGAAAATGTTCACACCTACGTTCTCGACACCTCAGTGCTGCTCTCGGATCCCGGCGCACTTCTGCGCTTCGCCGAACATCACGTCGTCATCCCACTCATCGTCGTTTCCGAACTCGAAGCCAAACGCAACCATTCCGAGCTCGGTTTCACCGCCCGCAGAGCCCTGCACATCCTCGACGACTTCCGCTCGGAATTCGACCGACTGGACCAGCCGATACCCGTCGGCGAAGCGGGTGGGACGCTGCGCGTCGAACTCAACCACATCGACGCTTCGACGATGCCGGTGGGTTTCGACCGCACAGAGAACGACACACGCATCCTGGCGGTGGCCCGCAACCTCTCAGCCGAAGGCCACGATGTGGTCGTCGTGACCAAAGACGTGCCGATGCGGGTGAAGGCCTCTGCGCTGGGACTGCATGCCGAGGAGTATCTGGCGGAGCTGGCCGCCGATTCGGGCTTCACGGGAATGAGCGAACTCGCTCTCGACGAGGAGCAGATGAGCGAGTTCTACGAATCGGGGGCGATCGTCACCGAGGCGGTGTCCGAGGAGGTCGTCAACACCGGCGTGGTCATCACCTCACCGCGGGGTTCGGGTCTCGGGCGGGTCGAGGCAGGCAACCGTGTGTCCGTGGTCCGCGGGGACCGCGACCTCTTCGGAGTCCGCGGACGTTCGGCGGAGCAGAGGATCGCCATCGACATGCTGCTCGACGACGCATTGGGAATCGTCTCGATGGGAGGGCGAGCCGGAACGGGGAAGTCCGCGCTGGCCCTCACTGCCGGACTGCAGAAGGTGCTCGAAGAGAACAAGCACTCGAAGATCATGGTGTTCCGGCCGATCTACGCCGTGGGCGGGCAGAACCTCGGATACCTTCCCGGCAGCGAAGGGGAGAAGATGAACCCCTGGGCCGAGGCGGTGTTCGACACCCTGAGCGCACTGGTGAGCAAGAACGTCATCGACGAGGTGGTCAACAGGGGCATCCTCGAGGTGCTGCCGTTGACGCACATCAGAGGACGTTCGCTCCATGATGCCTTCGTCATCGTCGACGAGGCGCAGTCCCTGGAGCGCAATGTGCTGCTGACGGTGCTCTCACGCATCGGGATGAATTCGAAGGTGGTTCTCACCCACGACGTCGCGCAGCGGGACAATCTGCGGGTCGGCAGGCACGATGGAATCGCTGCGGTGATAGAGAAGCTCAAGGGCCACGACCTCTTCGCCCACGTCACGCTGACGCGTTCGGAACGATCGGAGATCGCGGCGCTGGTCACCGACGTGCTCGAGGAGTTCGATCCCTTCCGGGGCTGAAGAGCACGAAACGGCGCCCGGACGGGTCTGTCCGGGCGCCGTATGCTGATCGGCCGTGCCGAGTGCTGACCAGCATGGGCCGTCTGCTGATCAGAGAGGCCGGGTGCTTACTTGTAGTCGCCGATCATCGTCGTGACGTCGAGCGCCTGATCGAGATCCGCCTCGGTGATGGAGCCGTCTTCGACGAAGCCGAGGGCGATCGTCGCCTCCTTGACGGTCATCTTGTTGGCCACAGCGTGCTTGGCGATCTTCGCCGCAGCTTCGTAGCCGATCACCTTGTTCAGTGGGGTGACGATGGAGGGGCTGGCCTCGGCGAGGAAGCGAGCGCGCTCCTCGTTGGCGGTGAGCCCGTCGATCATCTTCTCGGCCATGACGGTCGAGGAGTTTGCGAGCAGGCGGATCGACTCCAGGAGATTGGAGGCCATGACGGGGATGCCGACATTGAGCTCGAAGGCACCGTTCGTCGAGGACAGGGACACCGCGGTGTCGTTGCCGACGACCTGGGCGGCGACCTGAATGGTGGCCTCACAGATGACCGGGTTGACCTTGCCGGGCATGATCGACGAACCGGGTTGCAGGTCGGGGATCGCGATCTCACCGAGACCGGTATTCGGGCCCGAACCCATCCAGCGCAGGTCGTTGCAGATCTTCATGTAGCCGTAGGCGATGGTCCGCAGCTGACCGGAGGCCTCGACGAGCCCGTCGCGGTTGGCCTGCGCTTCGAAATGGTTGCGCGCTTCGGTGATGGGCAGACCGGTCTCTTCGGCAAGGATCTCGACCACACGCGAGGAGAAGCCCTTGGGCGTATTGATGCCGGTGCCCACTGCAGTTCCGCCCTGCGGCACTTCGGCAACACGAGGCAGGGAGGCCTCGATGCGTTCGATGCCGTAGCGGACCTGCGCGGCGTATCCGCCGAACTCCTGGCCCAACGTCACCGGGGTGGCGTCCATGAGATGGGTGCGGCCGGACTTGACGATGGAGGAGAACTCCTCGGCCTTCTTCTCCAACGAAGTTGCCAGGGTCTGCATGGCCGGAACGAGCGTGTTGACGAGTGCCTTGGTCACGGCCAGGTGCACCGAAGTGGGGAACACGTCGTTGGAGGACTGCGAAGCATTGACATGGTCGTTCGGGTGGACATCGACACCGTCGGCTTCGAGGGACTTGGTCGCCAGCGAAGCGAGCACTTCGTTGGTGTTCATGTTCGAGGAGGTGCCCGAACCGGTCTGGAAGACGTCGATGGGGAAGTGCGCGTCGTACTCACCGGAGATGACCTTGTCGGCCGCGTCCTGGATCGCCTTGGCGCGGGCCTCGTCGAGGACGCCGAGTTCGAGGTTGGCCTTCGCAGCGGCCTTCTTCACCTGGGCGAGGGCCGCGATGTGCGCCGATTCGAGGCTCTTGCCGGAGATCGGGAAGTTGTCGACGGCGCGTTGGGTCTGGGCACTGTAGAGAGCGTCCTTGGGGACCTTGACCTCACCCATGGTGTCGTGTTCGATGCGAAATTCTTCGCTCATTGTTGTCCTTTCCGTTGGGCTGTCTGAGTTTTGTCGATGTGATCGACCACCGAAGTGGCCGAGCGTCAGGAGGCGTGGTGCGAGACTGCCGCCTCGTCGCCTCCGTATTGGGCGACGACGGTCGTGCGACCGTCGTGGAGCTGATAGGTGAGACCGACGATGATGAGTCGGCCCTCTTCGACTGCGGTCCTGATGATCGACGACAGCTGCATGATCTTGTCGACCGTGTCGATGGTGTTCTGCGCGACGGTCTCATTGACCGTGGTGCGTTTGTTCGTCCGGGCCCGGGCCACGGTGGGCAGGATGCGCGCGACGACATCGGAGATGAATCCCGGGGGCGTCTCACCTGAATCGTAGGCGTTGTAGGCTGCCGTCACGGCTCCGCAGCTGTCGTGGCCGAGCACGACGAGCAGGGGAGTGCCGAGGAGTTCGACACCGTATTCCAACGAGCCGAGGGTGACCGGATCGACGACCTGGCCGGCGTTGCGGACGACGAACATGTCGCCGAGGCCGACGTCGAAGATCATCTCCGCAGCGACTCGGGAGTCCGAGCAGCCGAAGAGCGTGACGAAGGGCGTCTGATCGCTCGACAGCGCTTCACGCCGTGCCGTGTCCTGATTGGGGTGCTGTGGAACGTCGTCGACGAAACGCCGATTTCCCTCCAAGAGTCGATTCCAAGCCGCATTGGGCATTGTTTTCGAACCTGCTTCCGATTTCGAGATGGTTGCGTCGCACCCGGGCTCGGGTCCGGCAGGGATGTCAGATGAGTCCGCGTCGGGCTGCTTCCTCGGCGGCTTCCACGTAGGAGTGGGTCTTCGCGGACTGATGCTCGGCGAAGACCTGACGGACAGTGCCCGACTTCGAACGCATGACGAGCGAGTGCGTGGTGACGTGACCGCCCTGGAACTTCACTCCGTCGAGCAGGTCGCCGTTGGTGATACCGGTGGCGACGAAGTAGCTGTTGTCGCCGGTGACGAGGTCATCGGTGTTGAGCACCTGGTTGACGTCCAGGCCCGCGGCCGCTGCGGCCTCGCGCTCGGAATCGTCCTGCGGCCACAGTCGACCCTGGATGACTCCGCCCAGAGCCTTGATCGCACATGCGGTGATGATGCCTTCGGGGGTGCCGCCGATGCCCATGAGCATATCGACTCCGGTGCCGGGGCGGCAGGCGGCGATGGCACCGGCGACGTCGCCGTCGGTGATGAGCTGGATACGCGCGCCGGCGGCGCGGATCTCGTCGATCATCTGCTGATGGCGTGGACGGTCGAGGATCATCACCGTCACCGAGGTGGGATCCTTCGTTCCCTTCGCCTTGGCGACCCGGCGGATGTTCTCAGCGATCGGCAGACGCAGATCCACCGCATCGGCGGCTTCGGGTCCGGTGACGAGCTTCTCCATGTAGAACACGGCGGATGGGTCGTACATGGCGCCGTCCTCTGTGACAGCCATGACCGAGATCGCATTGGGCATGCCCAGAGCGGTCAGGCGGGTGCCGTCGATCGGGTCGACGGCCACATCGCAGTGGGGTCCGGTGCCGTCTCCGACCTGCTCACCGTTGAAGAGCATCGGCGCTTCGTCTTTCTCGCCTTCGCCGATGACGACGGTGCCGGCCATCCGGACGGTGGAGATGACATTGCGCATGGCGGCCACGGCCGCTCCGTCGGCGGCGATCTTGTCGCCGCGGCCGACCCAGGGGGCGGCGGCGATGGCCGCCGCCTCGGTGACTCGGACAAGTTCGAGGGCGAGGTTGCGGTCGGGAGCGTCCTCTCCGACCTGTGCCTTCTGTGACCAAGCATCGGTCACTGCGACAGGGGGAGTCTCGTCATCGACTCGTCCTCGGTCATGGTGAGATTTCACGTCAACAGGCTCTTTGGAGTCACTCATGCTCTCAATTGTGCCACCCCTGTGATCGAGGTCGCGACAGCGGCACCGGGTTGTGGCCGCAGTCACCTCCGTGCTGTGGGATTGGCTCTTCGCGCGCGAGCCGAGGACAATGGCGGTGTGAATGTCCGAAATGCTGCCGACGAGACGGGAGCCCGAGCAGTCGTCGATGACACGGCGCGGGTCCCTGAGGGAGAGTCCATGGCTGACGAGTCCGGAGTGATGCTGCCAGGATCCCGTGAAGAGATGCGCTTCCTGAGGAAGAACTCCAACTGGGTCAACATGGTCATTGCGATCCTCGCCTGCCTGGCGGTCGCGGTGGGGATCCTGTTCCTCGCACCCCAGCCGGAGGTCGATTCCGAACGCGTCGTCGACTACCAGGGCATCGCCGAACAGTCGGAGGGAAACGCCGACTTCGATCTCATCGTTCCTCAGATTCCGCGCGGATGGACGTCGAACGAAGCCAGCCTCGATCGGCTCAATGACTCTGAATACACCTCGTGGTACATGTCGTTCATCGGCCCCGAGGACCAGTGGGTGAGCATCGAACAGTCCAAGTCGAGCGAGAACTGGGCGAAGAAGAAGACCGACGGCGCGATCGCCGCCGAGAAGGTCACCGTCGGCGGTGCCGACTTCCAGATCTACCGCACCGATGATGCGAAGGAATACTGGGTCACCAACAAGGGCGATGTCTACGTCGTGCTGACCGCAACCGCCGCACCCGATACCATCAACACCTTCGCCGACCAGGTCGCCGCACAGCTCAAGTGACCGCTGTGGGCCGGACTGAGTGATCAGTCGGTGCCTGCACTGTCGACCTGTGAGAGGTGGTCAGTGCTCAGTCGGCGTCGTCGGAGGTTTCCTGGCGTGCCTTGTCGAGGCGTTCCTTGGCCCCGTCGAGCCATGACTGGCAACGATCGGCCAGTGCCTCGCCGCGCTCCCACAGCCGGAGAGACTCTTCCAGCGGCAGATTGCCGGTCTCGAGACGTTTGACGGTCATGACGAGTTCTTCGCGAGCCTGTTCGTAGCTGAGCGAATTGATTTCGGGCTGATCCTGCTGGGTCGTCGGTTCGGTCATCGGAGTCTCCTTCGTGGAAATGGTGGAACTGTGCTGGTCTGTCTGTGCGGAGCTGGGGCGGTGTCGACGAACGGGATCGTCCGGTGAACCTTCAGCTCTCGGATCCGTTCGCCGTCTCGGCAGCGTCGGTGGAATCGGATGCGGGTTCGGGGGTGACGTCGGTGACCGCGGCATCGAAACGGCCATGGGCGACGCGCACATGCACCGCATCCCCGCTTGCGACCTCGGCGGCGCTGCGCACCGCCTGTCCGGCATCGGTCTGGACGACTGCGTACCCGCGTTCGAGGGTGCGCAGGGGCGAGAGTGAGCGGGCCTGTGAACGGAGATGGTGGATCTCGTTCTGCGCCTGAATGACAAGACCGGTCGTCGCTTGCAGGCTGCGGCGACGAATCGTCGCCAATTCGTTCTCATGAGCGATGATCATCGTCTGCGGTTCGGCCAGGACCGGTCGAGAGCGCACCGCGGTGAGCATCTCCTGTTCGCGGTCGAGGATGCGATGGACTGCGGCTTCGAGTTCGGCCCGGGCGCGCAGCAGGTTCATGCCCTCCTCGGCGACGTCGGGAACGATCCGCTTGGCAGCATCCGTCGGGGTCGAAGCTCGCATATCTGCGACTTCGTCGAGGATGGGCCGGTCGGCCTCATGCCCCACTGCAGAGACCACCGGAGTGCGTGCGGCGGACACGGCACGGACCAGAGCTTCGTTGGAGAAGGGAAGGAGATCTTCCATGCTGCCACCGCCGCGGGCGATGACGATGACGTCGATCTGCGGGTCCTCGTCGAGTTCGGCGAGGTTCTTCATCACTCCAGGCACCGCGTCAGGTCCCTGGACCGCACAGTTGCGGATCTCGAATTCCGCGGCCGGCCAGCGCAGGTGCACATTTCGCACAACATCTTTCTGCGCGTCGGAGTCACGGCCGGTGATGAGCCCGATCCTATTGGGCAGGAACGGCAGTCGCAGTTTGCGGCTGGGGTCGAAGAGCCCTTCCGCGGCCAGCTGCTTCTTCAGCCGCTCCAGACGAGCGAGCAGTTCGCCGAGGCCCACGGCGCGGATGTCGTTGGCGCGCATCGTGAGTCGACCGGTCTTCGTCCAGAAGTCGGCTTTGAGGTTGGCGACGACATGACTGCCCTCGGTCAGCGGAGCACCGGTGCGCTCGAGGACGTTCTTCCAGATCTGAACGGGCAGGGACATTTCGACATCGGTGTCGCGCAGGGTGAGGTAGCTGGCCTTGCCGCGATGGTTGAGCTCGACGACCTGTCCTTCGATCCACACGCTCGACATGCGATCGATATAGGACTTCATCTTCGACGAGAGCAGGCTCAGCGGCCACGGGTTCTCCGCGGTGGTCTCGGCCGCGGTGGCCGCGAGCTCCTTCGGCTCGACGGTTTCGCCGAGTGTGCCGGGAGTGCCGGAAATTCTTTGCGCCATGGTAAGTCCCCTTCCGAGCCCCAAGCCTAACGAACGACACGGACACAGCCCATTTCTCGGCTCTCGCCAGTCCGCCGCTTCTTCGGCGGGCATCCGCTTCTGCACCGTGCGTGCGGTAACCCTGGCCGCCACCGCCGGCCCCTGCTTAGACTGGAGAGGTGACTGCCGTTTCCGTACCCACCCCGACGATGCCGCGCCGGCGTGTGCCTGCCAGCGATATCCGCACCCCCGAGGGCACCGAACAGCGGGTGCTGCTGGCTGCCCCGCGCGGCTACTGCGCCGGGGTCGATCGCGCGGTGATCGCAGTCGAGCGTGCCCTTGAGCATTTCGGTGCGCCGATCTATGTGCGCAAGGAGATCGTGCACAACCGGCATGTCGTCGAAACCCTGTCCGACCGCGGTGCCGTCTTCGTCAATGACACTGATGAAGTGCCGGAAGGGGCACGGGTCGTATTCTCCGCTCACGGAGTCTCACCGGTCGTCCACGCCGAGGCAGCCGAACGATCACTGTCCACGATCGATGCGACCTGCCCGCTGGTGACGAAGGTCCACAAAGAAGCGATCCGGTTTGCTCGCGACGGTTTCCGGATCCTGCTCGTCGGCCATGCCGGACACGAAGAGGTCGAAGGAACCATGGGAGAGGCGCCGGAGCACATCACGCTCGTGCAGAGTCCCGACGATGCACGCACCGTCGAAGTCCCTGATTCAGAGAAGCTCGTGTGGATCTCCCAGACGACGCTGAGCGTAGACGAAACGATGGAGTCCGTCGAGATTCTGCGCGAGCGTTTCCCGCACCTGCAGAATCCGCCCAGCGATGACATCTGCTATGCCACACAGAACCGGCAGGTCGCAGTGAAGAAGATTGCTCCCGAGGCGGATCTCGTCCTCGTCGTCGGTTCGGCGAACTCCTCGAACTCTGTGCGTCTTGTCGAAGTCGCGCTCGAACACGGGGCGAAAGCCGCGCACCGTGTCGACTTCGCCCGCGAGATCGACGAAACCTGGTTCCACGATGTCGCCACCGTCGGGCTCACCTCAGGAGCGAGTGTTCCCGAGACTCTTGTCCAGGACGTGCTCGGGCTGCTGGCCGACTACGGCTTCGACAGCGTTGACGAGGTCATCACCGCCGAGGAAGACCTCCTGTTCTCCTTGCCGAAGGAACTGCGCAAACTCGGCTGAAGCTCCAGCCCCTGTGCGGCAGGGCAACCCGGGGCCGCCTGCGGTCGACTGTTCAGTGCGTACCGGTCTGTCGATCGCGCAGATCTGTGGGGCCACTGTGGTCGAATGCCGTCGAGTGAGGACGCGACAGCTCTTCGGCACTGACGCCTCGAGCACGGGTATCGAGTTCGGCAACGGTGTCGAGTTCATCGGCGACGATCCCTGTCGACGGGAACTTCCGCGCTGTGACGAGGAACCGGGACTCCAGGGAGGAGACGAACCGGTTGTAGTCCTCGACGGACCGGTCGAGGCTCGCACCCAGCCGCGACACATGCGTGACCAGTGTGCCGATGCGTTCATAGAGTTCTGTGCCCAGCCGCAGCACCTCGGAGGCCGAGGTCGACATGTCGGCTTGGCGCCAGTTGAGCGCGACCGTCTTGAGCAGAACGAGCAGTGTTGCCGGTGAGGCGAGGACGACGTTCTTGCCCAACGCATGATCGATCATCTTCGGGTAGCTGGCTGCGGCCGACGAGAGGAGACCGTCGGTGGGGACAAAGCAGACGACGAAATCAGGGGAGGAGTCGAAGGATTTCCAATACTCCTTCGACGCCAGCGCATCAACATGCCGCAGCAGCGCTCGGGCATGGTCATGGCCACCCGCCGCAGCCCCGCCGGCTGCCTCGGTGGTCTCTTCACTGATTCTGGCCGACAGGGGTGTCTTCGCATCGATGACGATCGTGCCGCCGCCAGGCAGGTGGACGACCATATCGGGGCGATGACGCTTCCCGTCGCGGTCGGCAGTGACTTGAGTGTCGAAGTCCACGTGGGGGAGGAGCCCCGCATATTCGACGATGCGTTTGAGCTGCACCTCACCCCAGTCACCACGGTGAGTAGTCGAATTCAGGGCGTTGGCCAAGGACCCGGTCGATTCCTGGAGTCGAAGGTTCTGCTGACTGAGGTGGCCGATCTGGGAGTTCAGCCGGGTGATCTGTTCGATCTGCGTGCGGTCCTGGGTCTGGAGATTGTCCTGGAGGCTCTTCACACTCGCCGCCAACGGCCCGATGGCTGCGGTGATCTCACCGGCCATCTGCGCATCGGCTTCGAGGTCTTCGGTGCGTTCGGACAGGATGCGGGAGGTCGTCTCCGCTCGGGTGATCCTCTCAAGGTAGCGCGAACGCGTGAGCGTGCGCCCGAGGAGGAACCCGAGGACGGCGGCGAAGAGGATCGCCACGACGAAGGCGATGATGACTCCGGATGCGGGGAAAGCATTCATGACTCCAGGGTGACAGAGGGCACGGACACGAGAATTCGAGGACCACCTCGGCGGCGGCTAGACTTGGATATCGTGGCTTTGACTATTGGAATCGTGGGGCTGCCGAATGTCGGCAAGTCGACCATGTTTAACGCACTGACCAAGAACCAAGTTCTCGCGGCGAACTACCCGTTCGCGACGATCGAACCGAACGTGGGCGTGGTCCCTCTGCCCGACGTCCGATTGACGCGGTTGGCGGAGATCTTCGGTTCCGAACGCATCCTCAACGCGACCGTCGACTTCGTCGACATCGCCGGGATCGTGCGCGGTGCCTCCGAAGGCGAGGGCTTGGGCAATCAGTTCCTCGCCAATATCCGCGAAGCCGACGCGATCTGTCAGGTCATCCGTGGGTTCGTCGACGACGATGTCGTCCACGTCGACGGCAAGATCAGTCCCGCCGATGACATCGACACGATCAACACCGAGCTCATCCTTGCCGACCTGCAGACGCTGGAAAAGGCGCGGCCGCGGATCGAGAAGGAAGTCAAGGGCAAGCGTGCCCCTGCCGAGCAGCTGACCGCGATCGACGCCGCCACCGAGATCCTCGAAGGCGGTCGGACGCTGTACCAGGCGATGCAAGCCGACAATTTCGATGTCTCAGCTCTGCGTGAGCTGCAGCTGATGACCGTCAAACCGTTCCTCTACGTGTTCAACGTTGATGACGATGTGCTCGGTGACGAGGGCAAGAAGAACGAGATGCGGTCCCTCGTGGCCCCGGTCGAGGCGATCTTCCTCGACGCGAAGTTCGAATCCGAACTCGCAGAACTCGATGAGGAAGAAGCCCGGGAGATGCTCGAGTCGACCGGTCAGGACGAAAGCGGGCTCGACCAGCTCGCACGTGTCGGCTTCGACACTCTCGGTCTGCAGACCTACCTGACGGCCGGCCCCAAGGAATCCCGAGCCTGGACGATCCCGAAAGGTGCCACCGCCCCCGAGGCAGCCGGGGTCATCCACACCGACTTCCAGAAGGGCTTCATCAAGGCTGAGGTCGTCTCCTTCGGTGATCTCGATGCCAACGGAACGATGGCGGCGGCGAAGGCCGCCGGCAAGGTCCGGATGGAAGGCAAGGACTACGTCATGGTCGATGGCGACGTGGTGGAGTTCCGCAGCGGATTAACCTCTGGGGGCAAGAGGTAGCGCATCCCAGCGGCACAGCCGCCTCGGGCGTCATCGTGAGAGACGATCATCGACTACGAGGAGGCTCGCATGTCCGCCGAGTCCAACGCCCGATCCCACGCTCAAGGCTTCTACTGGTGGCGCGGAGCACCTGACCTCACCGAGGCTGAGGCCGAACGCCGTGACCTCGAAGCCCTGAGCGATGCCTGTGCTGATCTGCTGAACGAAATCGACGGCTGAGAGGTGACGAGGTGGATGCCTTCGAGCACTGGTGCGAGGTCTGCGGTAAGACCGAAACCCTCACGACCGAGGACGCGTACCTGCGGGACGTGCCCAATGAACCGGACAGTCTGGTGGGCGGTATCTATGGACGGCTACGACGTCGAGCAGCTCAGCCCCGTCCAGCGCATGGTCGCCGCTCGCATCATCAACGAGACGCCCGACTGACGTAGCGCATGTCGGGGTTGTGACTCTTGGAGTCGAGCCCAGCCGAGACCTGTGACACGCATGTTCTCCTCGTATGTCAGGTCAAGAATGATACTTACTGAGACAATGAGGGGCATGAACGACGGACTTCTGAACACTGCGGACGAAGGCGCGCTACCAGCCAACGACTACGACGGCTTCGCCGCCGCTTACTCTGCCGAGAACGACGACAGCCTCGCAAACGCCTACTACGAACGGCCGGCCATGCTGGCGCTGGCCGGCGATGTATCAGGCCGCAGAGTCCTCGACGCGGGGTGCGGCGCGGGTGCAATGAGCGCGGCACTGCACGACCGAGGAGCGGTCGTCACGGGCATCGACGCCAGCGCCGGGATGCTCGACCACGCGAGTCAGCGTCTCGGCGACGAAGTCGATCTCCGTCAGGCCGATCTGAACGACCCGCTGCCGTTCAACGATAGCTCGTTCGACGATGTGATCGCCTCGCTCGTGCTGCACTACCTTGAGGACTGGGCACCGGCGTTGTCCGAGATGCGGCGAGTCCTTCGGCCGGGCGGCCGACTGTTCGCATCCGTCGACCATCCGATCGTCGCGTACACCATCCAGGAGCATCGACCGAACTACTTCGAGACCACCAGCTACGGTTTCGAGTGGGAGTTCGGCGGCAGGCGCATCCCGATGCGGTTCTGGCGCAGGTCCCTGCAGCAGATGCTCGACGAGTTCGCCTCGGCTGGGTTTCGGCTCACGAGCATCACCGAGCCGCAGCCACTGACAGAAGCTCGCGACCTGCACCCCGAGGACTTCGCCCGAGTCACGACTTCTCCCTGCTTCCTCTTCTTCGTGCTCGAAGCGGTACATGGATAGTTCTGATCACCTGCGCCACTTCGGCCACTTCGGCATCCCGCGACCGCGCCAGGTCTCTACCAGCGCCGTGAACCAGCGGACGGAGGTGAAGAGGGCGTAGCCGACCCCGGCGAGGCCAGCGCCGACTACGAGCCAGCGCCCGATGCCGAGCCACACGCTCCCGTCCACGTCCAACGCCCACTGCGCGCCGGTGATGAGTCCGGCGACGGCCATCCAGAGCCCGGCGACGACCACGGCCACCGGCAGGAGGACGAGGCACATCGCGGCGGCTGCCGACCAGAGCTGACGGGCCTCCAGCTTCGCCGTCGCCGCGATGATCCGCTCGGCCCTCTCGTTCGAGGCGTCGAGGTTCGCCGTAACGACCTGCCCAGCCTCCCCGGCGACCTGCTCGACGGCCTGGGAGACCCGCTCCTCGGTGCGCTTCTCGATCCGCTGCACCGCGCCGCCGACCTTGCTCACGAGCTCCTGGTTCGCCTCGGCCTGCCCCTGGAGCTTCTCAGTCGCCGAGGCCGTAGCCGCGTGATTCTTCTGCGCTTCGGCGACCAAACTCTGCGAGGCGGCGTTCAGCCTCTTCCCGTCGAGACTCTGCGCGAACTCGCTGAGCGTGCTCTCGATCTCGCTGAGCTTGCTCTCGACGCCTTCGATCTGCGGCGACGTGCTCGCGGAGGGCTGCGAGGTCACCGCGCGGTCGATCCGCTTCGTCAGCTCCTCGTCCATGATCTTCTGATGCCCGGTGAGCTCCTTCACGGCCTTCGTCAGCGTCGTGAGCTGCTGCTCGACGGCGGCGTGCTTCGAGGCCAACGTCTCCAGCATCTCCGAACTGCGCTCCTGCTCGTCGGCGGCCCTGGCCTTGTCCATCAATCCCATGATCCCGCTCCATCCTCTTCCGGTTGTGCTCGAACATCGCTTTTGCCTGGTCCGGGACGAACTCGGGCGAGAGCCTCGTCACCGCGTGCCGCAGCTCGGCCCGCTTCGCCTCGTCTCGGTCGTCTTCGATGTAGAGAGTCCAGCGCTCCTTACCCGCGATCTTGCCCTTCGTCGCCGTCGTCGAGTGCAGCCGCATCCGCGGCACCCGGTCGCCGTACTCGTCGGCCTGATCGTTCTGCTCGGCGATGACCTCTCGCAGGCCCTCGACATCAACTGAGCGCTTGTCGAGCAGAGCGGCCTCGAACCGGTCGCCCATCTGCTGGGACAGCGATCCCTCGGCGAACTCCTCCCGGCGCATGTCCCAGTCCTTCGCGGAGAGCTTCCGCTCGCGTGCGACGGTCAGCCCGTGCTCGGTCATCAACTCGTCGTTGACCGACTGGACACCGCGCTGCTGACCCTGGTCCGGCCGGTCCTTGAACGTGCGGTAATCAGACAGCGCCCGGCCCGTCTCGTTGTCGTGGTTGATGATCAGAATGTGGTTGTGCGGCTTGCGGCCCCGACCGTCCGTGTGGGTGACCACGAGGGCGTCCGAACAGGGATGCATCCTCTTCGCCAACTGGTAGCCGAGATCGTTCACCCGCTGCACGTCCTCGGCTTTGTCGGGGTCGAACTCGACGGCGTCGAAGGACTGCCGATAGTGCAAGGCTTCGACCTCACGGTCATTCGCTGCTGCCAGGGCCCCGGCGCGTCGCGAGAACGCCCCGGGGCCGCCAGGCACGTCGCAGGTGACGGCGACGCCGCGGTCGTCGGTCAGGCCGCGGACATAGCTCTCCGACGACGCCGCCGACCGGCTGGGCGCGTAGTGCGTCGTGCTCATCGTCCCGCGACCCGATCACCGAGCAGCTCCCGGACATCGCGGAGCACCTCGACCAGCTCGGACACCTCGTCCGAGAGCGTCACCGCCTGACCGGCGAGGGCCTTCGCCGCCAGAGTGTTGACGTTGACCGCGAGCGGGCGCACCTGGGCGGCAAGAGCGCGAGCATCTGCGTGAGCCTGCGCCGTGCGCTCGGCCTCGATCTGCGCGGTCCGCATCACCGCATCCAGTTCGTTCGACCGACGCGCATCAAGGGCGTCGAGCATCACATCGCGACCCCAGCGACTCGGCTTCACGCCGAGGCGCTGGGCACGTCGGCGGATCGCTTCGCGCTCCGTCTCCGTGAGCCGCACATCCAACGAGACCCGGCGTCGCTCGGGGGTGGTCTCGTCGGCTGCGCGGCTGTCGCTCACCGGTGCCTGCACGGTGGAGTTCGCGACGACGCAAGCAGTAGCCGTGTCGGACATTTCGCTGACGCTCATGTCCTCCCCGGCTGCTTGCGAGGGGGCTCCACCCCCTTCGATCCCCTGGAAGAGCGCATCACGTTCGGTGCTCATCGCGCACCTCCCGCGACCAGCAGCCCGCCGTTCGCCCGGAGGCGATCGACCTTCGCGTCGAGGGCCTTCCGCCTGGCGTCGGCACGACGCTCGCGCTCTTCCTCGGAGAGCGCGGGGCAGTCGTCGCCATGACGCGCGTAGGAGCCCGACTGCGGTGCCGAACAGGTGCAGAGCCTCAGCTCACGGTTGTGCTCCTCCAGCTCGGCGAGCCGCTTGCGCTGCTGCCCCTCGACGATCTCGCGATCACGCCTGGCCACCTCCTCTGCGGCGGCGATCTCCTCAGCGCTCGGCTGGATCGGCTGGCCGACCCCGGCGAACTCCGCGAACAGATCGTCCCCGTCGATCGCGTCCAGCTCCGGACGGGCGATCCGATCGTGCTGCTCGACGATCGGCGCGACCGTGCGCGCCTCGATCTCACCGCGCACGCGCTCGCGCTCCGCCGTGTCCTTGATCGCCTTGCACTTGCGAGCCAGCAGCTCCAGGTCCTGGCGCATGTGCTCGTACCGCTCGTAGCTCTGGTACTCGCGGGTGCCGTTGAGCACGCCGGAATTCACGAAGATCGAGAACTCGCGCTCGGCGACCGGAATGATCACCGGGAAGCGGCGGAACCCCTGCCCGAGGTTCTCCGCCTGATGCTTGACCCGCACGCCGCCTTGCATCGACTCGTACTCGCCCGCCAGACCCCGGAGGAACTCCTCGTAGCATTCCGGCCCCGTCACGATGTTCACCTGGTTGAGCAGCTGGGTCTTCGATCCCTTGATGTTGACGATCGGCTTCTCGTCCGCCTCGCGCCAGGGTCCCAGGATCCGGAAGAGCATGCCGCGACTCTTCGCCGTGCGGATCATGTCGCCAACGCGCATGTCCTCCCAGATCACGGCCGGCTCGCCGTCGTATCCCTCCCACGAGACGTTCTCGCCGCCCACCTTGAAGTACGGCTTATCCGCGTCCGGGCCCAGGGCGCGCGCGAGCGCCTTCGCGAGCAGATCCTTACCCGTGCCGCCCTCGCCAAACACGTAGAAGTTCATGACCGACTCCGGCGCGTCCTGGTACGCGAGGAAGTCGCCGCGCAGCTTCTGGAAGTGGGCAAGGTTGCCCTTCCCGAAGTAGATCGCGGGCTCCTGATTGCGGACCTGCCTCAGCGTCAGCGAACCCTTGCCTACGGCCTGGAAGAGCTTGTTGAGCTTCGCGCCTCCGCCGCCCTCCGCGGCGTTGCGGCGCATTGCCGTATGCGCATCCAGCTCCCGGCCAAAGTCGAAGTTCGCGACGATCCGCCCGCGGCCGTACTGGTACTTGCCGGGATTGCCCTCCTGTGCCTTGTCCACGAGGTAGTGCCGATCCGACTGATGGATGCCGGGGATGGCGTCCTTTCCGCGCGACTCGTGCGGCAGGTACTCGCTGAGGTCGAAGAACGCCTTCTCCGCCGCGCCGCGGCCCTTGTGCTCGGTGCCGTCCTGCTCGGCGGTCTCCTTCGGCGACTTCACCCGGGCCGAGGGGATCGAGAAGGCATCGGAGACGGTGCGGATCGTGGGGCGCGGACCATCGGCGTCAGCGACCCACAGCACCATGTGAGCGTGCAGGCCCTTGATCCCGCAGCACACCGTCTCGCCGGTGCCCTCGTCCACCTCGATCAGGCGGTCATATGGGTGCCACACGTAGGCCCAGCGGTGGAGGCGGTCGCCCAGCGCCGTGAGACCCTCGTCGATCTGCTCCTGCGTCAGCATGGTCTCGTCGGTCTCCGGGTGCTCCCGGTACTGCATCACCGAGAACACGCGCGACTGCATCCGGGCGCGCTTCACCTGCTCCGGGCTCTCAGCGGCCTTCGCGGCGGCGAAGAACGCCTTCGCCTCGGCGACCTGAGCGGGCGTGGACTCGACGACGAACGCCTCGACATCATCGCCAGGATCGGCCCCCGGCACGTCCAGCTCGGCGAAGTCCATCCCTGCAACCGAGGTAGGCGCCTGTGCAGCCGTTTCCGAAACGGATGCGCGCCCACCCAAGGAAGGCCGCGCATACAACACGGCGTCAGTTCCCTGGTCAGAGCTGGGATCGGCGGTCATCCCGGAGCCGTCGGAATCAGTCGGTGCAGCCGTATAGCCGTTTCCCGCGAAAACCTCCTCGACAACGAGAACCTGGTTCCCGTCGTTCGGAACGGCAGCGGGTGCCAGGTCAGGCCCTCCGGGCGGGGTCAGGGTCGAGGGCTCGGCATGATCGCCATAGTTGCGACGGCTCCTCATCACCGATCACCACCCAGCAGGCTGGCCAGCTTCTCACGCTGTGCGTCACTGAGCGGGGGAGCGGCGGCGACGATCCTGTCGATCGCCTCATCGACCTCGCGAGAAAGCGTCGAGCAGGTCGGGACGCCGAGGGCGTCGAGGTCGGACTGGCGGACCTTGAGCAGACGGCCGACTCGTCGCGCTGGGAGCTTGCCCTTGGCGATGTACTGTCGAAGAGTCGAGTAACCGCCATAGCCGTTATCGACGGCGAACTGAAGCGACCGCAACGGGTCGATGGCCTGGGTCTGTGACACTGGAGCCTCCAGAGACAAGCACGCCGAACGTGCTGCTGTCTCTGGCTGACGCGCTCACAGATGACGGTCTCTGTCCCGTCCGCGCTGCCAGATGGAGAACTCCCCGGCGGTAACCTCTGGCCGCCGTCCCAGCCTCCGACCGTTTCATTGACCCTGCATCACCCTGTCGGGTTCTGCGTCGAGGTGGTCTCATCCCTCGGGTGATCTCTTAACGGGCTGCGAAACCCGACATGCCTCTGTTGTTGAAAGGCCGAGTTGCCTTGTCATTCAATCGTCTCACACTCAGCGCCACTAAGCCATTCATGGCGCTTTGACTCGTGAGACTCATCGCCAGTCGATGGTGACTGTACTCGGATCGAATGCCTTGTGGCCGCGAGGGTGTGGGAACAGCTTGACCTTGCACAGCACGTCGATCACGCTCCGGCGCAGGGCGAGGTCGGCCTCGTCAAAGGCGTCGCGCGGCTTCTCGGCGCTGAGGACAGAGTTCAGCACCGAGGCGCTGGACAGACTCAGGCGTTCGGACTCCAGCGCCGCGATCTTCGTCTCACGATCGGTCGTGATCTTGTTCAGCATCCGAGAGCTGATGCGTTCGTCGTCGTTGTCGCTGTCGTAGTCACGCTCCGCCCTGGCGATCCGGGCACGGTGAACGCCGATCTCTTCTTTGATTTCCTTGATCCTGGGCTCGTCCTGCCCTGGCAGGAGGTCGTGAAGGTCGGGGCGGGCCAGCCTCCGCCGAATCACCTCGATGACGAACCCATCGACCTGCTCCCGTGAGCGCATCACGTGACCGGCGCAGCGATAGCGGGACGAGTGTCCGCGCACCCTCGTCTCGCACTGCCCGCACAGGTAGAGCCCTGAGCCAAGGTGCTTACGGTCCGTGCCCTTCTTGTTGGTCACCCGCGCCGGGTCGTCGAGCCGGTCCTGCACGTTCTCCCACACGTCCGGGGGCACGAGGCGCTCCCACTGCCCGGCGACCGGGGCACCGTCATCGTCACGGATGATTTGCGCCCGCCACGTCCGGCGACGATTCCCGTCCTTCTGTATCTCCTTCGGCGTGTAGGTCGAGTACCCCGCATACCGGGGGTTCCGCAGAATGCCAAGCACGGTGGACGGTGCCCAGGGGCCATCGTCAGGCACTGGACGCTCCGCATAACCTTCATCGACGCGCTTCGCATTACGCTCGATGGCCAGCGTGCGAATGTGCTTCTGGAGGCGCGGCACATCGGGCAGGTCGTCCCGGTCGGCACCTGAGAGGGCCATGGCCAGCGAGCGGAGAGATGCCCCGGCGTTGAACGACTCGTACAGTTTTCGGACTGCCTCGGCCTCGTGGTCGATGACCTCACCACCGACCGTGTACCCCAGTGGCCTGACCCCCTTCGGTGCTCGGCCCATCATCGCCCGTTGACGCTGAGCGAGGGTCTGGCGCTCACCTTTGGTCTCGATCTCATTCTGTGCGACCTCGGCGAGGATGCCCGCCGTCATCCGGCCCGAGGGCGTGGACATGTCGAGATCGGAGCCGCGGACCAGGGCGACCTTGGCCTTGGCCTGCTGCCCGGTCTCGATCAGTCGCACGGTGTCGGGGCGGTTCCTCGTCAGCCGGTCCCAGTTCCACGCGATGACCACCGCGATGCGACCGGCGGTGACTGCGGCGAGGAGAGCCTCGAACCCGGGCCTCTTCTTGCCCCCAGCCGCAGAGATGTCGTTGTCGGTGAACACCTCCGCGACCGTGTAGCCGTTGGACCTCGCGTAGTCCTCGGCCGCCTCCCGCTGCCGATCGACGCCGAGCTGCTCGCCGGTGAGGTCTCTGCTGATCCTGAGATAGAGTGCTGCTGTCGTCATGTCTCCATCATAGGTTATTCTGTTACGGAACGCGGTGGAGTTCCGGTTCAACGTGTGATCCGTGCTGGGGTGGAACCTCGTCAGTTGACGGTCTGCACGACCTGCACCAGATGTCCGTCGAGGTCCTCGACCCAGGCGATGAGCAGACGGTCGAGCCATGGCTCGGGCAGCTTGATGGGCGTCGCGCCGAGCTTGACCAGACGTGCATAGCCGGCAGGAACGTCGTCCGTCCAGAGGATCAACGCTGCACGCTGGCCGTCCGCGACAGGATCGAGCCCGTGGTCATCGCGGGTGCTGGTCTCGGTCGCGAGTCCGATCCGGTACTCGTCGAGGACGAGATCGACGTGGATCGGTGTCCCTGTCCGGGGCGTGCGGAACACTTCGTCGAAGCCGAGGCCACGATAGAACTCCGCTGCACGGTCGATGTCGCGCGTGAACAGAACGACCTGGGGTGTTCGAAAGACCGTCATGTCGTCAGTTTGCCATGGGCAGGGATGACAACAGGATGAGAGAGCAAGCCCCCAGGCGCGAGCTGCCACCTGGTCGGCGCGCAGATCAGGGAGTTGTGCCACCTGAGCCTGGTGAACCGACCATTGCGCCGATGTCGAGGAGATGGCCGTATGTGCCGGAACACGGTGAAGATCCGGGTTAACGTCTAGCGTTATTGACGGTTGCCGTTATACAATGGGTTCATGATCAGATCGTTCGGGAGCAAGGACGCCGAGCGGATCTGGCATGAGCAGTACGTCAAGAGCGTTGACCGGACGGTGCAGCGGGCGACCTTGCGGAAGCTGGAACTCATCCACGCGGCGAAGGATGTCGAGGACCTCAGGGCACCGCCAGGCAACCGCCTGGAGCGTCTGGTCGGCGACCGACGCGGGCAGCACAGCATCCGCGTCAATGCGCAATGGCGTCTCTGCTTCGTCTGGAGAGATGGAGGTGCGGACAATGTCGAACTCGTCGACTACCACTGAGAGCGACCTGATCGAGCCGATCCACCCGGGAGAGATCCTGATGGAGGATTTCATCGAGGGCTTCGGTATCACGCAGAACAAGCTCGCCGTGTCCATCGGTGTGCCGCCGCGCCGGATCAACGAGATTGTGCACGGCAAGCGGGGGATCACCGCTGATACTGCGATCCGTCTGGCGCGCTACTTCGGAACGTCCGAGGAGTTGTGGATGAACTTGCAGTCGAACTACGAGCTGCGGCTCCAGCGCCGTGCACTGCACGACAAGGTTGCCGCGATCACGCCGTTGCAGGTCGCATGAGCAACTCGCTCCAAGGAGACATGGACGGTCCGTAACAGCAATGGAGTGGTCGTCGGTGCCACGCTGATCGATCGCCACTTTCCGTATGTCGCTGAAGTGCACCTCACCGTCGTCGACCGGTCAGTTCACGGGACCGGCGTCGGCACCGCAATGCTCAGGGCCGTCGAAGTCGATGCGGTTTGCCGTGAGGTGCGGCTGTTGCAGGTGAAGACCGTCGGAGCCTCGCACCCAGATCCCGGATATGCGCGCACTCGGCTCTTCTATGAGCGGTGGGGTTTTCTGCCGCTTGAGGAGACCGCGCTCTGGAGTCAAGGCACCCCTGTCTGATCATGGTGAAGTCGCTGCCTCGCGAACAGCAGGTACGCCCTGACGATCCCTGTATCATCGAGGTTTTGAGAGGTATGCGGGCACGAGCGTTGCGCGAGTTCCACCCAGAAGTTGGTATCGGTCGGAACTCGGTGGAGTTCCGGTTCAACGTGTGAGTCTCGAAGCGACAGAACGGCCTCATTTGCTGAAGCAGACGATGCCGTTCCGCTAATCGACCATGGCCGTATGCGGGGGAGCGGACCGGTTTGCTCGACGTGGCTCGTGGCGCCACTGTTGGCGGTGGAGCTCGGGGCCAGGGCTGCCCTCATCACCGGAATCGAGCCGACCTGCCCGCGTCGACGTCGAATGGTCAGGCTGAGTCAATCAGCCCCATCGAGCGCGGGCGCCGCATGAAGTCATGGACTACCGGACCTCTAGATCGTTCAGCTGATCGGTGATGCTGCGGGGTTCGCGCTCCAGGAGTCGCGAGAGTGTGGGGTCCGCACCTGAGAAGTGTCCGCTCCTGGTGGCTTGGAACATCGATAGGGTAAAGCGCGCGACGGCCTCGGGCATTCCGCTGGTGGTCGCATCGGACACCCATTTCTCGTCTTCGATGACGATGCGATCGATCTGGCGGCCGGTGATCTCGGACGCGGAGGCGGCGAAGTCCGCGAGGGTGACTGGCTGAGGCAGCGTCAGATCGATCGGCCCGTCGAAGGGGTCATCAGCGGTGAGGATCGCAGCGGCGGCCTCTGCAGCATCTCGCCGATCGACCCAAGAGAAGGGGCCGTCGGCGGGCATGGCGATCACGCCCGTTTCCTGCCACGCGCCGAGCAGCTGGGCGGGATCGCCGTAGAAGCCGTGGCGCAAAGCAGTCCAGGCGACTCCGGATGCTGCGAGATGCTGTTCGGTGGCGGCGTGGATCGCGAGCGGCGGGTACGGCGTGTCGAAAGCCGTCCCCTGGGCGCTCGTGTACAAAATCCGCTGTGCTCCTGCATCGACGGCAGCATCAATCGCCCTATGGTGCTGCGCGACGACGTCAGAAGAGAGGTCGCTCGAGGAGACCAGGAGGACCTGCTCGGCGTCAGCGAAGGAGTGGCGCAGGGCCGGGGTCGTCGTAGCTGCCTTGCCGCACGCGGACTCCGCGAGCGGCAAGGTGCGCCGCACGCGTGGGGTCACGGACGCTGACACCGATCTGGTGTGGCGGCATCCGCTTGAGGAGGTGGTCGACCGTGGCCCCATTGAGAGTGCCTGTAGCTCCGGTCACAACAATCATCTGAACGTCCTTTCGTGCGGCGGTGACCCGGCATGCTGCTTTGGTCGAACGCCGGGCGGGGATGAACGTGAAGTTGACTCTCATGGTCAACTTCCCCGCGATCCATCCTGCATTAACTTGACTGCTAGGATCAAGTTAGTCGTCGATCCGGAAGGAGCCTGCACCATGACCGACTCTCGAGGCGCGTCAGCTCTGCGGGCGGATGCCCGCCGAAACGTCGATCGGATCCGGCATGCGGCGGCGCAGGTTTTCCGGGAGCAGGGGTTCTCTGCACCGCTCGAGGAGGTCGCCGCAGCCGCCAAAGTGAGCAAGGCGACCATTTTCAATCGGCTCGGCGGGAGGATCGGGCTGATCGATGCCGTCATCGACGACGTCGTCGCGGTGAAGCTGCGGGCCATCATCGAGGATGCGCGGTCCGTTGTCGAGGTCCGAGAGCGGATCTGCTCCTACGTTGGAGCGCTCCGGGACCTGCAGTATCGACTTCCAGCAGTGAATGATGTCCTGCTGCAGGTGTACCGCGACTCCGAGCCTCTGCTCGCTCTGTGTCATGCTGGGACGGCTTTTCACGACAGCCTCGTCGCTCAAGGGCATGCCGCAGGCTTCCTGGCTCCCGACTTCACCCCTGCTGACTTCCACGCACTCGCTCGAGACAATGCTCTGGCCCTCAAGCACGGTGGTCGGCCGACTCGGGCCGACTACGATCGCCGAACCGCGTTCGTGCTCGGTGGGATCTGCGCATCGTCATGTGCGTCCGATTAGCCTCGCGGGGTCGAAGAGACTGCCCTGGGTGCAGGGTGCTCTGCAGTCTGCAACATCCCGCTCCTCGTCTTCGCCGCACACGAAACAGCAAGATTGTGCGAATCGACCTGAGTTAGAGTGACCCCTGGCATCAGCATGTGATCGCAACGATGAGATCTGCGTTAGGGGAATACCAGCCCGAAAGATCGAAAGTCGAGGACCGAAGATGACAGGCAACAAGAGTTCGTCACAGCTGTCGGTGTCGCAGAACGTCGCCCATACACTTCGAGCCACAGGTCTCATCCTCGCGCTCATGCTGGGTGCGATCTCTGCGGTCTTCGGCCTCGCATCGCTCATTCCCGGGCTTGGCCCACTCAGTCCGATCGCGTCTCGATGGGCTCCCACCGTGGCGCCGCCGGTAGCGCTGGCGGGGTTGATTGCGCTCCTGATCGGAATCGCTGCTGTGCGCAGGGGTACTCGACGAACCGGAGCGGTCGCAGCAGTGCTGGGCGGGGTCGGCACGCTGGGGAACTTCGCGGTCATCATCGTCCTCGTCGGCGCCATCTCGGCCGCCGGCGGCACGGTGAACCTTTTCACCGCAACGTTCGGGCTGTCCGCAATAGACGCGGCGACGCCCGATCGACAGGAAGTGTACGACAAGACCGGATCCGGCGACGACCTTTCCGTATCGATCTACGAACCGGAGGGCGTGACAGGCTCGGCACCGACGATCATGTACGTTCACGGGGGCGGTTGGATCGCGGGCGAGCCGAACGCTTCGAGCTCGGAGCTCCGCGAACTCGCTGATCACGGCTACCTGGTCGTCTCGGTCGAATACGAACTCGCGAGCCTGGACAACGCAACCTGGCAGAGCGCGCCCTCGCAGGTTGCGTGTGCGGCGAGCTGGATTCAGACCCACTCAGATGCGCTCGGTGCAGATATGGACCGCCTCGTGTTCTGGGGCGAGAGCTCAGGCAGCAACATGGTCGCCAATACCGCCGGCGCCGCAGCCCAAGGCACCGCCGAATCGTCATGTGGTGGGAAGGTTCCGGTTCCGGCCGCTGTCGTCGCAGATTACCCTGCGTTCGACGTGACTGGCCTTTACGAGAACGCTCCGGCCGGCCCTGGAGCGGGAGCCGGCACTCGCCTTTTTGCCACCAGCTACACGGGTGGCACACCGGAGGAATATCCGGAACGCTACGCAGCGGTGAATTCCGTTACTCATCTCGAGGATCCCGCGCCTCCGATGCTCATGATGACTGCGATGCGCGATGACGTCATCACCCCAGCCGACCAGTTTGCATGGGCGGAAGCGGCCCGAAGCCGTGGAGTCGACGTCCAGACCGTGCGTATTCCACTCGCCAACCATGCCTACACGCAGAAATCGAAGAACTCACTCGGCAGTCAAGGTCATCTGAGCATCGCAGAGGCATACCTGTCCGAACGGCTTCGCTGACCCCTGCCTCCCGACCCGAAAAGCGCTTCGGAGGTGCGCAGGAAGCTTCAGGACAAGATTGATGATCACCAATTGGCTATGGTGGTGCCGGAAGGGGCATACCGGTCCCACCCATATTCGAATCAGGAGTCTTCGATCATGAGCTTCAGCGTCTATCTCTCCGGCGAGATCCACACCGACTGGCGTGACGAGATCCAACACGGTGCCAAGGCGGCCGGCCTGGATGTCGTGTTCACTGCACCGGTGACCGACCACCCTGCCAGCGATGCCGCCGGCGACCACCTCGGTGAGAATGACAGCCAGTTCTGGCGGGATCATCAATCAGCCAAGGTCAATGCGATCCGCACACGTACCCTGATCGAGAAGGCTGACATGGTTGTGGTGCGCTTCGGCGACAAGTACAAACAATGGAATGCTGCCTTCGACGCTGGATACTGCGCCGCACTGGGCAAACCCTATGTGACTCTCCACGACGCCGACATCATCCACCCGCTCAAAGAAGTCGACGCCGAGGCCAAAGCCTGGTGCACGACAACCGATCAGGTCGTCGAGACCCTGCGCTACATTCTCAGGGACTGAGCCTGTCACCATCTCGTCATCGACTCGGCGACGACGTACCTTTCCGACGACATCACCTGCCGTGCTCCAGGAGTAGATTTGGACGGCAAAGACGCCGATCAGAAATTCATCGGCGGTTTCGCCCCAATACTCATCGGTCCGCCCGAGCAGAACTGAAGCGAGTACATGGCATGACTCCCGAACAGAACATTCTCATCGAACGCATCCGCGCCCTGCTTGTCGACGATCCGTGACAACAGCCAGCTGTCCTCCTGGGTCGAGATCGCGATGGAATACAATCGCGCCGTGACGGGCGGACGCTCGTGAGTGCAGTTCAATGACTTCTGCCCCGCTGGCGGGCAGGGAGGTCCGATATGTGTGACAACTCGGTGATCCCATCGTTCAACCCGAGCGAGGACTGGTACGCAGACTGGCCGCACGGAGTGTCGACGTCGGTTCAGATCCTCGCCTCTGTCACCGGAGCGGCGGCGACACGTGCGGTACAGCATTTCCTGGAACCCCTCACACACAACCCCGATGCCCGAGTGCCAGCCGGCGTCGACCTCTACTACCAGGGCGGTTTCACCGTCGAGACCATGCCGACGGATGATGCTGGCGCTCTGCAGATCGTTCTGGCGTCGGCAGGTGAGGACGGATTCGACTCGGTGCTGAGCGCAGCCGATGACCTCACTGCGGCACTTCGGGAAACCTCGGGTGAGGTCCGGCTCACCTGGCACGAGTTGGCAGCCACCAGAGCGCCCTGACCCGAGACCTGGAATGACGGGCCCACCAGGGTGAACCCGACGCCGAGGCCGAAGCCTGGTGCACGACAACCGATCAGGTCGTCGAGCCCCTGCGTTGCATTCTCAGGGACTGATCCCGTCACCAGCTCGTCAGTGCCGGTGACGTTCCCGGAATCCATCGATGTGATTGGATGGGGCCATGGCACACCACCTCGATCTCAACGATGATGACCGCAGGCACCTCGAGCGCTGTGTGGATTTGGCACGCGAGGCTCTCGACGCAGGAGACGAACCCTTCGGCTCCGTGCTCGTCTCCGGTGACGGGCGTGAACTCTTCGCCGATCGCAACCATGTCGCCGGCGGAGACCACACCCGTCACCCCGAGTTCGAAATCGCTCGCTGGGCGGCCGAGCACCTCGCCCCGAAAGAACGAGAGAAAACGACCGTGTACACCTCGGGCGAGCACTGCCCGATGTGTTCGGCGGCGCACGCGTGGGTCGGCCTCGGACGCATCGTCTACGCCAGCAGCAGCGAACAGCTCACAACTTGGCAGAGAGAATGGGGAGTGGCACCCGGGCCCGTGCTGCCGCTGCCGGTGCGAGCCGTGGCCCCCGGACTCGACGTGGACGGACCAGACTCGGAACTCAGCGAGCAGGTGCGAAGGCTGCAGGCACGGCTGCACGGGATCGAACTCTGAACTCGGCCGGCCGGACGTGCTCCCCACGGAGCTGAGCCCTGCGATACAGTGATCTGGATCATACTGCTAGTTCGACCTGCACCCGAGGAGTCCTGCCGTGGCGATTGATGAAATCGACTTCACTTCGAGCAACGACCGCGATACCATCCACGGCTGGCTCTACACACCGACCACCACGCCGACCGGAATCATTCATCTCATCCACGGTCTCGGCGAACACTCCCGACGCTACCTTCACCTCATCACAACCCTCCTCGACTCCGGTTTCGCCGTCGTCGCCGATGACCATGCCGGGCACGGGAGGACGGCGATGCAATCAGGGATCTGGGGCGACGCCGGCGACGAAGCAGCCCGCATCGTCGTCAGCGATGAGCTGACGCTGCAGCGTAAGGCCCGTGAGATTCTCCCGGGCCTGCCGTACATCGTGTTCGGCCACAGCTGGGGATCGATGATCGCCCGTGTCATGGCCTCCCACCCGGATGCCGACCTCGCCGGGCTCGCCTTGTGCGGGGTCGCTGCGCAGATGCGCGGGATCGACCAGACCATCGACCGGGATGAGCTCGCCGAGGCGGCCATCGGCGACCGACGGGCCGACCCTGCATCCGATCACTTGGTGGGCCAGCTCTTCGACGGATTCATCGAACGTTTCGGTCCGGATGCCGGCCCCACCGCCTGGGTCGCCCTCGACGAGGCTGTCGTCGCCGATCATGGGCGCGACCCCTTCAACAACTTCGGCGCCCCGATGAGTGCGCGATTCCTGCAGGGGTTCGTCGACCTCTATGACGGTGCCAATGCCGATTCCTGGTACGCGACGATCCCCAGCGGTCTGCCGGTGCTCATCCTCGCAGGTGACCAGGATCCTGTCGCGAACTACGGCGAAGGCGCCTATCACGTCGCGAACCGCCTCCGCGCGACCGGACACGACGATGTGCGCACCCGCGTCTTCGCCGGAGTCCGCCACGAAGTCCACAACGAACCGACCACCCGCCTCGAGGTCGAGGCGGAGATCGTCGACTTCGCTTCCCGCGTCAGCAATCGGACGAGGCCCGTTCAAACGAACGAGAGCTGAATCCGTGAACCCGGCAGAAAGCTCGAACCGCAGTGTGAATTGGCCACGGGCGACACCCATCGTCACCGACAGGCTGCAGCTTGAGCCGCTCGCAGTCCACCATGCGTCGGAGATGGTGGAGACACTGTCCTCACCCGACCTATACACCCATATCGGTGGGACGAGCCCGAGCCTGTCCGAACTCGAACGACTCTATGCACTCCAATCCGCAGGTGCCTCTCCGACCGGTGACGCCGGCTGGCTGAACTGGATCGTTCGCGAAACGGCTGAGTCCGCTGCAGTCGGATATGTCCAGGCCACAGTGACAACAGTCGAAACCGGTTATCAAGCCGACATCGCTTGGGTCATCGGCGTCGACAGTCAAGGGCAGGGATTCGCAACCGAGGCGGCCCGAGCCATGGTCGATTGGCTGGCGGATCACCTCGTGACTGTATTGCAAGCGGCCATCCATCCTGACAACGCCGCTTCCGCCCGAATCGCTGACCGTCTCGGACTGCAGCCGACCGACGAGATCGACGACGGTGAAGTCATCTGGCGAGCAGAGACGAGGACAGAGGAATGACCATGTCGAAACCGACTACGACGGACCTGCCGGGCATCATCGACACCGTCGGGTCCTGGCAGCGCGAAGGACTGCCTCTGCAGGTTCATCCCGGCGACCTGGGCTGGTATCAGCGTTTCGGAGCCGAAGCGCTCGCCTCGGCCCTGCGGGTGTGGACGGTCGGTGACGACCCCGCGGCCGTCGGATTCCTCGACGAATCCGAACTCATCCGAATGGCCATCTCACCCGATCACTCCGATGACCAAGCGCTCGCCGAGGCGATCTTGGCCGACTTCACCGGAGATCTCACCGAACTGCTGCCTGCAGGGAAGGGCATCGTCGAAGCTCGATTCGGATCCGCCCTGCAACATACCCTCACCGAGGCGGGATGGGGATCCGACGAAGCGTGGACCACGCTCCACCGAGATCTGAGCGAACCGATCCCATCCGTTACCCAGCGGATCGAAACGGTCGACCCCGACAGAGCAGATAACCGTATCGCCGACCGTATCGCGGTCGAATCCTCGGCTTTTCCCGGGTCCTCATTGACTGCGGACCGTTGGCGGTCCATGGCCGACGGTCACGCTTACAAGCAGGCCAAATGTCTCGTCGGATTTACCGCCGACGGCGCTCCAGCCGGTGCCACAACCGTTTGGTCGGCCGGCCCTAGGCGCCCCGGTGTCATCGAACCACTCGGCGTCCACGGCGACCACCGGGGTCACGGATTCGGAGTCGAGATGACACTGGCCGCGGCCGCGGCGCTGAGGGAGATGGGAGCCTCGAGCGTCACCGTTGCCACGCCGACATCGAACACAGTCGCCGTCGCCACTTACCGTGCGGCTGGGATGAGCATCCTCGGCGAAGTCAGGGATTTCTGTCGACCCTGAACCGTATCAAACAGACGCACCTGCGATGAAGGCCGCCTGCGCGACATGCTGGATCGCATCGTCGATGATCGAGACCATCCGAACGCCACGAGTGACTGCGGGAGTCCAGTTCCTGTCGATGACTTCGTCGAAGTCATCCTCGGAGAGCGTCTTTGCATAGTCGGTGAACGCGTTCAGAGTAGCGGCGAGGTAGTCGACGAGCAGCTGTTGATCGTCGACCTTGATCTCTGCCGCCTGTTCGGGACTGTGTCCGTAGCCGAAGGTCTCGCCGATCTCGCCGAGATCGAACCGGTTCCGGAAGTCCTCCCACTGCTCGGGCTTGCCCGTGAGGGCTGAGAGCTGCACGTCGATCTCACGGCCGCTGTGCCACAGCAGCCAGGCGACGGAATTCGGATGACCGCCCAGACGGCTGTTGAGCTGTTCGGGGGGAGAGGTCGGGCAGAGCTTGTGCTGCCTGGAGAGGGCGCTGGGACAGGTCGGTGAGAATGTCGATGCTGTTCATGTCGCCCATTCTGCTCTTCACGTCAACCGCTGTCACCACCGGGGCTCAATCGAGACGGGGCCTGCGGCGGTTGCGTTTGATCTCCGAGCGGCGCTGTTCGGACCTGACTCGTCTGCGCCGGGAATTCCTGGACGGCTTCGTTGCTCGTCTCTGCACCGGCGGAGCCAGCGCATCGCGCAGCAGCTGCGCCAGACGCCTCCGCGCGTCCTGGCGATTCTTCAGCTGAGAACGCTGCTTCTCCGAGGTCACGGTGAGTACCGTGCCCGACAGGCGAGGCGACAATCGGCCGAGCACCCGCTCGCGCTGAGTCTCGGTGAGGAAGCTCGCCGAAGCCAGATCGAGGCTCAGCTGCACCCGCGAATCAGAGGTGTTGACATGCTGGCCGCCGGGGCCGGAAGACCGGGAGAACTGTTCGGAGATCTCTGCTGCGGGGATGACGAGTCCGGTCGGGATCCCCGGCCCGGACGGCACCCGCACATCACCGTCCATCTCAGTTCGACTCCGCTTCGCCGCTGCGCGGATCTGCTTCGGGGCTCTCCTCACGCAGACTCGGAACGATCTGCAGATGCGGGCGGATGCCGTGCTTGTCGGCATAGAACGCGCGGATCCGGTCCATGTCATTGACCAGGTCATCGGTCATGTCCAAGGTCGGGCCGAGCCCAGTGGTGTGTGTGGCCGAATCAAGATATCCCAAGGTCACGGGCATGCCGGTCTGACGGGCGATGCGGTGGAAGCCGGATTTCCAATGCGAGTGTCCGCCGCGGGTGCCGTCGGGGGTGATGACGAGGCCGAAGACTTCGCCGGCGCGGACACGTTCGACCATCTCGGTGACGATTCTGCTGGGATCGGACCGATCGACGGGAACCCCTCCGAGGCCACGCATGATCGGACCCCGCCAGCCGGTGAACAGAGAATGTTTGCCCAGCCAATGCACCTTCACCCCCAAGCTCCAGGCGATGGCGAGCATGAGCGCGAAGTCCCAATTGGACGTGTGCGGTGCGCCGATGAGGACGGTCGGGCGCCGTGGGGCGGGCTCGCTGACGAGCTTCCACTTGCTGAACGTCCAGAATGCGCGAGCGAGGAGGCGTCGGATCATGATCTCAACGGTAGAGCACGCGCATGTGCAGGCCTACCGGCGCCCATGAATGCGGGGTGCGAATCGCGCATGGGCGGCCGCCAGCACCGGGTAGAGCCGACGATGGCTGAGGACGAACCCGCCCTTCACGAGCTGCCGTGGGTTGAGGCTGCGGCCACGCCGTCGACGGGTCGCGTCCTCAGTGAGAATATAAGCCAGTGCCTTCGGCCCTCGGCGCACCGCCTGTTCGAAGACAACCGCCGCGATGTCGTGCCAGGGCAGCAGCGTGCCGGGCAGAACCTCACCATGCCGGGCCAACGCGACGCCTGCGGGGGAGAGAACGAGGGACTCGCGCCTGCCCATCTGCACCACCACAGCGATCGGTGCGACGACTAAGCACCCGACGATGCCGACGACGAGAGCCCAGATGCGCAGATTGGCGACGATGAGCCACCAGGTGCGCCCGTCCTGGAGCGTTGCGGTGACGATGAAGACGAAGAAGGCGAGCAGGCCGATCCCGATGACAAAGGCAAGGACCAGAACGAGGATGGAATGTCGCTTCGAGGAGGGGATGAGCACCGATCGACCGTGCTCCAACGTGGCCACGACAGCGGTAGGGGAGAAGTCGTCGGCCATGGTCATCAGAATACCCCGCGCCGGCGTGGTCCGAACCGAAGAGCGGATGATCATCGTCGACGGCTGAGATGCGCTCGCCGAGGCGGTCGACGGCTCCGGTCTCACCTGTCCGGGAATATTCGCGCCGGAGACATCGCTGTACCCAGCACCAAGCATCACCGACAACGGAGGTAGATATGTCTGATTCAGCTCGTGTCGTCATTCTCGGCGGCCATGGAAAGATCGCGCTCCTGGCAGCACCCAAACTCACGGCTGCGGGCTTCGCCGTTGACTCAGTGATCCGCAATCCTGACCAGTCCTCCGACGTCGAAGCCGCAGAGGCCAACCCGGTCGTGCTCGACATCGAAACCGCCGACACCCAGGCGCTCGCCGACGTCTTCGCCGGAGCCCAAGCGGTCGTGTTCTCCGCCGGTGCCGGCGGCGGCAACCCTGACCGGACGAAGGCCGTTGACCTCGACGCTGCCAAGCGCTCTGTCGATGCCGCCGAACAGGCCGGCGTCAAGCGCTTCGTCATGGTCTCCTACGCCAGCGCGAGTGTCGACTCCGACCGCGTCGATCCGGACAGCTCCTTCTACCCCTACGTGCAGGCCAAGAGTGGTGCCGATGAGCATCTGCGAGCCAGCTCGCTCGACTATACGATCCTCGGTCCCGGCGGGCTCACCCTCGAACCTTCCAGCGGCGAAGTCCTCATCGCCGACGCCGCTGGTGACCTCGACGGGCAGAAGCCGGCAGACGATGTGCGCGTGACCTCCCGCGAACTCGTCGCTGACGTCATGACCCACGTCATCGCCGAAACGGTGGCCGTGCGTGAGACCGTGAACTTCTACGACGGGCAGACCCCCATCGCCGAGGCGATCAGCTGACCTGATCATCCACACGGACACAGCCCCGTGCGATGGCCTGTCGTCTCCGATCGGAGACGACAGGCCATCGGTGTATTCAGTGCAGGTATGTCGAAGCTGCCGTCGAGGCCTTCCCAGAGCCAGATCCCGCGGCCGTCGAAGTAGGAGAACAGCGCCTGCGCTTGACCGATCGGCTGGTCGAAGGTGACGAACTCGCCGGCAGCGAAGCCGTCGAGGGAGACGAAGAGGTTGTTGACACACGCTTTGGCCATGAGCACCCCGATGTGATGGTTCGGCTGATGTCTGCAGTCGGATGGATAGCGTCGGTTCCCGGGAAGTGGACCCAGTGTAAGATTAAGTAGTTTCAGAATGCAATCACTGGAGGTGGATCGATGCCTGCACAGCCGCGCTCAGGATGTGCGATCAACGCCGCCGTCGAAGTCCTCGGCGACAACTGGTCGCTCATCGTCCTGCGCGACATCATCTTTGGCAATCGCCGGCACTTCCGCGAGCTGCTCACCCACAACAATGAGGGCATAGCCTCGAACATGCTCGCCAGTCGTCTGAAGAAGCTCATCGACGAAGGGCTGCTGACAAAGGCGGAAGCCGCACGCGGGCAGCGAGCCGAATACTCCCTCACCGAGGCTGGAATCCAGACTCTGCCGGTCATGGTCGCTCTCGGGAGCTGGGGGATGACCCACCGTGAGACCTCCCGGGAATTGACGATCCGCTCCCGCCTCATGGCAGAAGATCCGCAGCTCGTGGACGGCCTCATGGATGAACTCCGAGAGACCCACCTCGGAGTGCCCCGCCCGAACCCTGGTGCTCCGCGTTCCTCTCAGCGACTGCAGGCCGCCTACGAGGCGGAGATCGCCGGAAGTTGAATCAGATGGGGGCTATTGTCTCGGCAGTCTCAGCCGCTCCAGCTGCTTCCTTGAGGTGATCGAGACGATGCCGACCATTCTGCCGTCTGCCACGGTGCATGCCATGAATCCCAAGCGGCGGCCGCTCGGCGTCAAAACGAGGAGACCTGGCTCGCCGTTGACGTTGACCTTTCGAATTTCGATCCTGTCCGGATCGCCTCGCCGAATCGCTGTGAGCACCTCGTTCGCACCCATCTGGACCATGTGACCGCGGGCGGTGGTGCGGTGCCAAGTCAGACTCGGGTCGAGGATGTGCAACAGGGCGTCGAAGTCACTGTTCCGTGCGGCAGTGAGGAAGGCGTCGACGACAGCACGACGCTGCGCGAGCTCTCCTGAGGGGCTTGGTGCGTCCTTGACCTTGCGCCGCGCCCGACTGGCGGCCATCTTCGCCGCCGCCTCCGAGGAACCGATGACGGCGGCGATCTCAGCAAAGGGCACTGAGAACATGTCATGCAGAACGAAGGCGAATCGCTCTTCCGAGCGCAGTGAGTCGAGCACGATGAGCATGGCCGGTCCCAACAGATCCGACAGTGTCGCACTCTGCTCAGGAGTCAGCTCATCCTCGTTGACGATGGCTTCATCGACCCAGGCGTCAAGCGACGATTCTCCCCGGGCGGTACGGCGGCGGAGCATATCGAGACAGATTCGTCCGACGACACGGGTCAGCCACCCGCCGAGATTGTCGACGGACTCCGAACTGTGTCTCTCCCAGCGGAGCCACGCCTCCTGAACGGCATCCTCGGCGTCCGAGTGGGATCCGAGCACTCGTGTGGCCAGCGCGGTGAGGCGAGGGCGATGAGCTTCGAACTCTGAGATCGAAGGTGACTCCGCGATGGCTGTTACCTTTCCGGGCGGCGGTGCGTCATCGGAGTGAGAGCCCGACCGGGCTCTTTCGGCAAAGGAGAATTGCAATGATGGATATCGTACTATGGGTCGTCGCCGCCGCGATGGCATTGGCTTTCGGCATCGGCGGAGCCTCGCAGATCGTCCTGCCAAAGGAGAGATACCGTGCGCTGGCTCGCAGCCAGCACTGGGTGGATGATTTCGGCCCTGGGCATATCAAAGCCATCGGAACCATCAAGCTCCTCGGCGTGCTCGGGCTGATCGTACCGCCACTCGTCGGGATCTTCCCGGTCCTCTCACCGATCGCGGCGTGTGGACTCATGCTGGTGATGACAGGGGCGGCGACGACACGATTTCGTCGCAGCGAATGGGGCCTCATGGCAGGGGACACCGCATACCTGCTGGTGTTTGCGTTCCTCGCGTGGGGTCGATTTGCCCTGGCCCCGTTCGGCGGCTGAGTTGAACATCGCTCTTGTCCCCGGGGCCGATGTGTGCTTCTATGGAACAAGTGATTGCAAACTGCAAGCACCTATACTCCAGGCTGATCCCGAAGGAGCGATCATGTTCACAGGACTCATGGCCAATATCGTTGTCACCGGCGAGAAAGAAGCGACCGAATGGTACTCTCGACTCTTCGAAAGGCAGCCGGATGACAAGCCGATGGCGGGGCTGGCCCAATGGTGCTTCGACGAGAAGTTCGGCGTCCAGATCTGGGAGGACCCGCAGCGAGCCGGAGGCTCCAATGTGGTCATCGACGTGGACGACCTCGACACGATGGCCGAGCATCTGCGAGCGGCCGGAATCGACCACGACGAGCCGAGCCGCGGTGGCGGACAGCGCATCCTCCCGGTCAGCGACCCGGATGGAAATCAGGTGGTGTTCTTCGGTGAGTGAGGCAGCATCCGATCAGGGCGCACCTGTGACCGCGACGATCAGCCTCAGCGCCGATGTCGATCATCCGATCGCAGCGGTGTGGAACGCCTTCGCCGACACCCGTCAGCGCGTGCAGTGGGGCGTCCCCGAGGGAGAGGAGATGGTCTGCGACGTCGACGAATTCCGCCCCGGCGGATCGATCAGCGCCCGCTGCGGGTCGCCAGGAGCACTGGAGTTCGAATCCACTGGGCAGTACTGCGCTCTCGCACCGGAACGCTTCCTCGTGACCACCGAGACTCTCACCAGAGACGGTGAGATCCTCTCGACCGCCATCATCACCTGGTCCTTCACCGCCACCACGACAGGCACCCGTGTGGACCTCGTCGACCAGGTAGTGTCCTTCGTCGGCCAGGGAATGATCGACGGACACCGCAGCGGACATCAGATCTGCCTGCGACAGCTCGGGGAATTCCTCAGCTCTTGAGATCCGCGGCCCAGGGGAGATCGGCGCCGGTGCGACCGACTGTGATCCCTGCCAGAACCGTCGCCCTGTCGCCCAAAGTCGTCAGATCCGCAGCGTCGAGGCCGGAGACGGCTGTCGTCGAATCCTGCAGATCGTGGATGAGGGAGACCATGAACGTGTCACCGGCACCGATCGTATCCGCGACTTCGACCCGAGCCGAAGCCACAGTCACCCGCGCCGAGGCGGTTGCCAGGGTCGCACCGTCCCCGCCGCGAGTCATCACCACGAGGTCCGGCCCAAGTCCGAGCAGGTGGTCGATCTGAGCCGCCTCAGTGAGATCGGGGTAGAGCCAATCGGCATCGACATCGCTGAGCTTGAGGACATCGACCCGCCGAGAGAGAGCCTCGAACCGCGGCAGAACCTCCTCGCGGGGGCCGATGATCGACGGCCGAATATTCGGGTCGAAGGTGACGATGGCGTCAGATCCCTGCGATTCTGACCGCTCCGCGACAGCGTCGAGCAGCCGATCGATCACCGCAGAACCCGGTTCGAGGAACGCCGCGATCGACCCGAAGTGCAGAACCGAACGGGCGCTGTCATCGAGCAGCGACGAATCCGGATCCCACCGCAGCCGGAACTCGTATTCGGCGGACCCGTCCTCGGCGAGACTGGCCAGCGCCGTGGATGTGGCACCGCGCGGCGAAGTGTGCACGGCGACCTGGGACTCCCGCAGGTGAGCGAGAAGGAATCCGCCGTGGAAGTCATCACCGACATCGGTGAGGAACCCGACATCGTCGCCGAGGCGGCCCAATCCGAGAGCGACATTGGCCGGGGCCCCACCCGGTGCATAGCGGTCTGGAGCGCCGGACGTGCTGACGATATCGATGAGGGCTTCACCGATGACGAGAATGCTCATGGGCACGATTCTAAAGTGAAAGCCTTTCGGCGGGCGCGACCTGCAGCATTAGGACGAAAATCGGGGGCATCAGCGAATCTCCTTCATTTCATGTCAGTGGCGGCTGGAAGTATGCGGTTATGGACAAGAACACCATTGACAACGACGTCAGAACGATCATCGACGAGGAAACCGCCCGCGTCTTCACCCCGCGGCCGGGAGAATGCCTGGCCTGCTATGTGTTCCGCCAACTCGGCGAATTCGGCTGCAACGGCACTCACCGATTCGCGGAAGGATTCCGTGACCGAACGGCTCCACGTGCCACCACGCTGCTCGCACGACTCAGCTCCATGGGCGCCTGCTGCTGTGACTGTGAGATGTTCTTCAACGCCTTCACCTTCGCCTCCAAACCGTGGATCACCAGCATGCCGTTCGGTGAGCTCATCGGCACTGCCTTCGGCAGTGAGGAAGCCGTCGACATGAGGGAGAGATTCGGAATCGACGAACCTGCCTCGACGACGCTCTACCTTTGCTGCCGGCTGGTGAGACGGGGATCCACCCAAGCCTGCGGAAACTGGGCCCGCATCCGACGGCGGTGACCGCAGGCATCCGGCAGAATAGGACCATGTCTTCCACTCTGCCGCTGTTCCTCGACTGCGATCCCGGGATCGACGATGCTATTGCGCTGGCCTACCTGTGCTGCCAAGACGACGTCGATGTCGTCGGGATCGCCGCCTCAGGGGGCAACGTCGCCACCGCACAGGTCGTCGAGAACACCCGCGGATGGCTCGAACTGGCCGGACGCAGCGACATCCCTGTCCATGCAGGGCACGAGCTGCCGCTGGCCCGGCAATCGGTCGGCACCGACGCCGAACCGGAATACGCCGACCTCACCCACGGGGCCACCGGTGCCGGATATGCCGAACTGCCTGCACCTGTCGGTCCTGCGAGTTCGTTGTCGGCGGCCGAGGCTTGGGTGGAGGCGGCACGCGCGAACCCCGGCGGGCTCATCGGCGTCGTGATCGGACCAGCGACGAACCTGGCGCTCGCCCTGGAGATCGCACCCGAATTGCCGCGTCTGCTCAAGCGGCTGTTCATCATGGGAGGAGCGTTCAACTACCGGGGCAACACCCATCCGACGACCGAATGGAACGTCACCTTCGATCCGGAGTCCACTGCCCGAGTGCTCGCAGCCTTCGGGGCCGCCGACACGAGCGGACCCCACGGACACCTCCCAGTCATCGCCCCGATCGAAGCCACCGAAGCCGTCGAAATGACTCCTGATCGGCTCGCTCGCATCAGCGAGTCAGCCGCGTCCGCCGGACAGTCGTGGCAAGAGCTGATGGCCCAGCTGTCCGAGGCGCTGCGATTCTATTTCGAATTCCACGAATCCGACGGACTCGGCTATCTCGCCCACATCCACGATCCCTTCGTTCTCGCCTGTGCGCTGACCTGGGCACGACAGGACACCGCTGCCTCGAACGGCCGGCAGGACGAGGACCCGAATGCCGACGGAGGCCCGGTGACAGCCTCGGTGCCGGTGCGGGGAACAGACGGTGTGCTGCCCTGGGCGACGACGCTGTGGGCACCTGTCGATGTCGAGCTCACGGGTACACTCACACGAGGCGAAACCGTCGCCGACTGGTTGGGCCGGTGGGGCAGACCCGTGAACGCAGAGATCATCCGCACCATCGACGCCCCCGCCTTCCTCGACCACCTCAGCACCACCCTGATGAAAGGACCACGCGCATGACCACCCGCTCCAGACAATCTGGGCAGGGGCCGACCGCCACGGTCGGTCCCGGACAAAACCGCAACCGCACACTTCCCCTCACCCTCACACTTCTCGGCACCCTCGTCATCATCGGCACCTACCTCGCCGTGCTCCTCACCCAACCGGCCAACCTCGGCGTCGACCTCGGCCACACCACCTTATGGGTCATGCTCGGTTATCTGGGCGGCGGCATCCTGCTTGCAGCCGGCACCCTCCCGCTCATTCCTCGCAGCGTTCTCGCGCTCATCCCGGTCGCCATCGCCCTCAATATCGTCATCGGGCAGATCATCGGCAACTACACGCCCGTCCCGCTCTACCTCGACTCCATCGGAACGGTGCTCATCGGCGTTCTGGCAGGTCCCGCCGCAGGAGCCTTCACCGGCATCATCTCGAATCTCATCTGGGGTGTGACCCTGAGCCCCAGCGTCATCGCCTTCAGCTCCGGGGCCGCCTTCATCGGCGCCGCCGCCGGCTGGGCCGCACGTCTCGGAGTCTTCCGCACACCATGGACCGCGATCATAGTCGGCGCCGTCGCAGGAGTTCCCGCCGGTGCCATCGGGGCACCAGTCGCCGCCTACGTCTTCGGCGGGGGTCTGGGAGCCGGCACCGGGGGAGTCGTCGCGATCCTCCAGGCCGCGGGCCTCGAGATGTTCAATGCCACCTTCGCCCAGAGCATGGTCTCCGACATCGTCGACAAAGCGCTCATCTTCGCCCTGGCCTACGTCGTCATCCGCTCGCTGCCGAAACGCATCATCGGTCGCTATGCATTCGCCGCCCACAGCCGACCTCGCTCGACGACACGTGGCTCCGGGTCCGTGCCACCGGTCGAGTCGGCACAGACGGCGGAATGAGCCCAGCCGCACCTGTCAGACACGCTTCCGCCGACCCTGCTGGGGCTCCTCGCCCGACGCGTCGTCTGCATCCGGCCACTGAGCTGGTGATCCTCGGCTGCAGCCTCATGCTCGTCTTCGGTATTCCCTCTCCGATCGTGCCGGTCATCATCCTTGCCGGCACGATCGTGACCGTGGCGGCATCTCCTGTCGTCCGACTGCGGTCATGGTCGATGACTGTGGGTTTCCTTTGTCTGCCGACTCTGGCCGTACTCATCGTCGTGCAGGGACTGTTCTATCCCGGCGCCGAGGTGCACGTACTCTGGCAGGCCGGACCTGCCCGCCTCAGTGTCGAAGGACTGACCATCGCCGTCCAGATCTGGCTGCGTGTGAGCAGCTTGATCGGGCTGTGTGCGCTGTTCGGACTCGGTGCTGACTCCGCCCGCCTCTTCGACGGGCTTCGCCGACTCCGTCTGCCGTCGACAGTCGCCTATGTGTGCGCCTCTGCCATCGGACTCATCCCGCTCATCGGCACACGCACTCGACACATCATCGAGGCGAGACGAGCCCGAGGCTGGGCCACCGACTCTTGGCGGGTGAGGATGCGACTCCTGCCGGGAATCGTCGTCGGACTCGTCACCGCGATCCTCCTGACCGTCGATCAGCGTCACGAAGTGCTTGAAGCCAGTGGGCTCGATTCGAGCCCGAGCACGGTTGCACTGCAGGACCACACGGACGGGACAGGGCAGAGAATCCTGCGGATCCTGACTCCGCTCGTGACTCTCGGACTCATCGCCGCCTCGGTGGCAGGAGCCCTGCCTCTGCCCGGTGCCGCACGACTGATCGGCGGGGTCTGAGATTTCCGCTGAGATCATGGACGCCGACTTCACCTATCACGGCGATGACGCTCCAACACTGTCCGGCATCAGTCTCGACATCACCGGCGGAACCATCACCGCGGTGCTCGGACCGATCGTATCGGGAACGTCGACTCTGTGCCGACTGCTGTCCGGCCAGCTCGCCTCACGCGGAACCATGACCGGCACCATCGACCTCGGCGGAACGGTCGCACTGCTCGGCGATGATCCGGAAGCGCAGCTGAGCGGAATGACCAGCCAGGTCGGTGACGAGACGCAGCTGGTATGCCGACTGCACGGATACGCCCCGTCTGAAGCCCGCGACCGAGCCCGAAGCACGGTCGAGCTGCTCGGGATCGCCGAACTGTGGGGTCGACGACTGGACACACTCTCCGGCGGTCAGAGACAGCTGGTCGCTTTGGCCCGGATCCTCGCGCCGCAGCTCGATCTGGTCGTCCTCGACCAACCCGCACAGTCCCTGGACTCGCAGATGCGGGCCCGTCTGGCGACAGTGCTCCAGGATTTCTGTGCCCGAGGTGGGGCGGTGTTCATCACCGGTCACCAGATCGACGAACTGACTCGGATCTGTGAACAGGTCAACCTCCTCGATGCAGGGCGACTGCAGTCGGCGACTCGGTCGACTCGATCCGGCGGCATCTGGAACAGCCGCACCGATGTCGCCACGGCCGTTCCCACAGAGGCCACCGATCCGGCAGATGCACTTCTCTCTGTTCGCGACCTTACGGTGGACCGGGGAAGCAGGCGCATCCTCGACGGCGTCGACTTCGATCTGCAGCCCGGCGAACTCACCACCGTCACGGGAGCCAACGGGGCCGGGAAGTCCACGCTGCTGCGGGCACTGCTCGGGCTTCTCGACCGGTCCGCGATGGTGACGGGCACGATCACGGTCAGCCGCCTCGACGAGATGACTCGGTTGGATGCGCTGCCTGCCCACGTACGCAGCGTCCACCTCGGGTGGGTGGGCCAGGATCCCGGACTTCAGCTCTCCGCGGCAACGGTGGCACGTGAACTGCTTCATGCAGCCCCATTTCCGCCGCATCGTCGGCGAGAGCGGGCGCGTGTGCTGGCCCGACGCAGATCCGACGTGAATGCCGTTCTCACCGCGACCGATCTCACGGAGGTCGCCGACGAACACCCCTTTGACCTCGACGTGCCCCGACGCAAAGACGTCGTCATCGCCTCCGCACTGATGACCGAAGCGAAAATCCTGCTGCTCGACGAACCGACGATCGGACGCGACCTGGCCGCGATGACTCGCCTGAACGCGATCATCGAGCGGTTCCTTCGCCGTGGAGGCGCCGTTCTGGCGACCACCCACGACCAGCGATGGGCGAACGAGTCGGCGCATCGCCGGCTGCGGCTGGGCAACGGGCTTATCCGATCATGATGCACTGGTGAGCACCTGCTCGTCAGCGGGATTCGGTAGATGCAGACCTGAGGGGAGCCCGCATGGAAGCAGCGGCCGTGGTTGCCCGGCTCGTGATGCGAATCGACTGGACGAACGGGTTCAGAAGTCGAATGAGTCATCGCCGGCAGCCGCGGGGCCGCGCAGCCTCTGCAGGTGCAGATGCCTGACGAGGCGGATGACCGGACGAATGAGCATCTCGACGCTGCCGATGACGAACAGCCACGTTCCCGAATAGGTCAGCGATTCAGAGAAGAACATGAAGCTGCCGACGAGGAACCACAGACCGATGAGCACATCATTGGCGATGCTGATGACCTGATAGCGCTGCCGGATGACGAGTTCTTCCCGTCCGATCCGCAGGTGAATGTCCCGATTGCTCTCGGTCAATGTCCTCTCCCCTCCCGCTGAACCATTCTCACTGCGAGCCTACTGCCACTGCTGAGGCGAGGACGCCGAGACGACGACGCCGAGGCGAGGACGCCGACCGTCGCTCAATCTCGTGTCAGTGGCTGCGCCTACCGTGAGGACATGGATCAGAACTCGCACTCATCCGATTCCCTCGGCACCGAGGCGCATGACCATCGCCCACTGATGCCATGGGACCAGGTGCTCGCCTTCATCCGGCGGTCCCCACAGCTGTCCGCCGTCAATGCGGCACTCATTGCCCAACGGCGACCGGAGGCCACAGCGGATATGCTCAGTCCCTTTCGCGCAGCCGGCGCGCCCACCTGGGACGGAGTGGACACAGTGCTCAGTACGCTGCGCAGGAAGAACCTGTTGCCGACGCATCTGCCGCAGACACGCAGCGCCTCCGTGATGCTCACCCGGCTCCTCACCGAACTCGCTCCCATCTTCACCGGACAGCGAGGGGCACGGCCCGACCTCGGAGTGGCAGAGGCAGAATCGGCGACCGAAGCCGCACAGGCGCGTTTCGAAACCGAATGCATCACTTGGCTCGTCGCCGGTCGGCTCGGGGTGAGGGCCGCCGCAACAGGGCTGCTCAAGGGCTATCTCAAACACGGAGAGCTCATTCCCGAGTTCTCCCGGGAACAGGTGCTGCAGACAGTCGACTCGATCGAAGATCTCTTCGGCGGAGCGCACGACTTCGGGACCATGATCCGAGAGGAGCTCCCGAGTCTGTTCGACCTGGGTGAGAGCCTGGCTGTCTGATCCCTGACAACCGGGTCACAGCCCTGGCGCTCATGCACCCGCCGGAGCAGAATGACCACCACGTCCATCTCACCACAGCGAAGAATATGCAAGACACTGCGGTCACGCTGGAACGCATCGATGGCAGAACCGGACCATAGGGAGCAACCGACAATGAGCCGAACAGTCCAAGTCACCGTCGACTGCCGTGATTCCGAAAGACTCGCTCGCTTCTGGGCCGAGGCGCTCGGCTACATCATTCCTGGCCCGCCGGGGGTGCGACTCGGTGACGGCGAGGACCCGATCACCGCTTGGAAGGAATTCATCGCCGCCCTCGGAATCGAATTGGGTCCCGAGAACATGCGTGCCGCCATCGACGATCCCGAAGAGGTCGGTCCCCGGGTCTTCTTCCAGACGGTGGCCGAGGCCAAGACGGTGAAGAACCGCTTGCACTTCGACGTCCGTGCCGCGCCCGGACTCGACGGCGATGCCCGGATGGACGCACTGGAAGCCGAATGTGCTCGGCTGACAGAGATCGGAGGCAGCCGGCTTCGTCGCATCGACCCGGATCCGCCTCTGGAACAGGGGTTCATCGTGATGGCGGACCCCGAAGGCAACGAATTCTGCCTCGACTGAGCACCGGCTTCAGACTCGGGCCAGATGAGATTGTTCTCAGAAACTCCTGGTCGGACGTATTTGCTTGTTAGCGTGGGAACCATGAAGACGAATCGCATGGCAATGAGCACAGTGGCAGGACTTGCGGCACTCACTCTCGGCCTGGCCGGGTGTGGGGGAAGTGATTCCGACAACGGAGCTGATGAGGCGCAGAATTCGTCTGCAGCAAGCGAATCGGCTCCTGCGGGCACTGCCGCGGACGACGATCAGAGCGAGGACACCGACGACGGCAAGGACGAGGCCAAGGACTCGACTCAGGATTCGTCCGGGAAGGGTCTGTCCGCCGACGCCGACCTGAGCAGTGAATCGCCGGCAACCAGTGCCGAAGACGCGATCAAGACGGCCGAAAAGGAAGTCGGGAACGGAATCGTTCACGGCATCGAGCTCGACTGGGATGACAAGGACCAGGCCTGGCAGTACGAAGTGTCCATCCTCGACGGAAACACCGATCATGACGTCGAGATCGACGCCGAGACCGGAAAGATCGTCAAACACGAACAGGACTCGACCGATGACAAGGAGGAGGCCATCGATCTCAATGATCCGATGACCTTCGACGAAGCTCTCAAGCTGGCCCAGGAGAAGGCCGAGGGAAAGCTCGTCGGCTGGAAGCTCGAATACGACGATGAGATGAAGGAATTCCAGTTCGACTTCGACCAGAACGGCGAAGAGACGGAAGTCACCGTCGACACCGACTCCAAGCGAGTCAGCGTCGATGACTGACTCCGGTCGGCTCGTGGTCATCGCCGGACCCATGTTCTCCGGAAAGTCCGAAGAGCTCATGCGCCGGGTCCGGCGAGCCACGATCGCGGGAGTCGATGTCCTCGTCGTGTCCCATTCCCTCGACACCCGTTCGGACATCTCCACGATCACCTCGCACACCGGGGTGAATATCCCTGCGGTGCCGCTCGGTGACGTCGCCTCCATCGCCGAGGCGGCCGGGCAGAAGGACTATGACCTCATCGCCATCGACGAGGCCCAGTTCTTCGGCCCGGACCTCGTCCCCGCAGTCGACGAACTCCTCGGACGGGGAATCGACGTCATCGTCGAAGGCCTTTGCGTGACTTTCGACGGGCAGCCGTTCGAACCGCTGCCCAGCTTCATGGCTGTGGCCGAGGACGTCCTCAGACTCACCGCAGTGTGCACCGTCTGCGGGAGAGACGCTGTGTTCCACCAACGCCTGGAGCTGACAGAGAGCCCACTCGGATCAGAAGCAGCGACGGCAGCTCCGGCTCCCGCGTCGACGCTCGCCGCGACCGCAATCGATGCGAGTCATATCGGTGGACTGGATACCTATGTCGCTCGCTGTCGGCAGCACTTCACAGGAGCCGGGCAACGGGCCTAATCGTCGATGCCGTCCCAGACCTCACGCCAGATCCGCGCGAGATCAGGTATCTGATAATGGGCGTTGAGTCCGCTCGGCTGCGGCACCACATACAGAGCCACATCGGCGGGCCACCCGTCGATCAGTGATGTATTCTGCCGACCGAGCTGGGCTTTCGGCAACCGGTAGCCGGTGCGGAATGCTGTGATCCCGGCGATCGCCACCGCACGCGGTCGAATGTCGGCAAGACGTTCGATGAGATGAGCCGCACCCTCATGCAGTTCCTGCCGGGAGAGTTCGTCGGCGCGAACGGTCGCCCGTCCGACGAGGTTGGTCAAGCCGATTCCACGGCTGAGCAGCTGCTGTTCATCGGCGGGTTCGAGCCCACACGAGGCATCGACCTGATGATCGGTGAGACCTGCCTGGTGCAAGGACGGCCAGAAGCGGTTTCCGGGACGTGCAAAAGGGGCATTGACCGCGGCCGTCCACAGCCCCGGATTGATGCCGACGATGAGCATCTTCAGCCCGGAGGAGCCGCACGGCAGGATATCGTCGATCGCATTCGGATCATCCGTAGCGAACGCCGCAAGGTCGTCCTTGGTCGGTTTTCGGCCGCCCAATGGGGAGGGCCGACGGTTGCTGACGAAGTTGTCCTCACTCACATCCTTCACAGTACCGTCGTACCATGAGCCACGAGCACGTGACCCCACGCACCGGAGAATCAGCGCCCTTCCACTTCGAGGACCGATGGATCGTCGACGTCGGCGCCCAGACCGCGTGGGCGGTGCTGGAACGGGTTGCAGAGTGGCCGCAGTGGTGGCCGGGCCTGACCGCGGCCGAAGAGGCAGGGCTTGCACGCACCGACGACTCGACCGACGGAACCGCTGTGATGCCCGGCAGTCGGGCCCATCTCCTGGTCCATGCCCCGATCGGGTGGTCCCTGCGATTCACCATCGAGGTCGACGAGGTCGATGCTCCCCGCCTCATCCGGTTCCGTTCGGATGGTGATCTGCGCGGCGAAGGCCTGTGGACCCTCACCGATGTCCAGGGCAGGACGGAAATAGATTCACTGTGGTGCGTAACGACGACCAGAACGATCGTCAGGGCGATGCGACCATTGTCCGGACTCATGCACGGTGCTGTGATGAGGGCCGGCGAACGGGGCCTCAGATCCCGCCTGACAGACCGGCCCATCATCTGAACTCACCGCCCTAGTCCGCCTGCGCTGACTGCAGCCGGTCGGCAGCCGACCACGCATCGATGCCGCCGGCGAGTGAGCGCAGACGGACTCCGTTCGGTGCCGAACCGGACAGAATCCCGACGGCCTCGGCGGACCGAGCACCGGACTTGCAGTGGAGGACGATATCGACCGGTGGCTCCGGAGAGACGGCACTGTCACTGAGCACCGTTGTCAGCGCCTCCCAACCGCCGTCTCGGATGCCGCCCAGAGGAAGATGCACAGAACCGTCGATAGCCGACAATTCGCGTTCCCAGTCCTCCCGCACATCGACGACGACCACCTCGGCGCGACCGGACCGGATTTCGTCGACGTCGATCTCGTCCGCCGAGGGGCCAGCCACCCCGCCACCGTCCGAATCCACGGCACAGGCGGCAGCCACCTCGGTGAGATCGGTGACCGTCGGACGATCGGGGTCGGGGGAGAACCGCAGTGTCGAATACTCCCCGGACAGCGCCTCATAGCGCAGCAGCCGACCGATGAACGGTGCACCGATTCCGCAGATGAGCTTGATCGCCTCGGTCGCCATCGCCGAACCCACTGTTCCGCACAGCACCCCGAGCACCCCTCCCTCCGCACAGTTGGGCACCGAATCAGGTTCCGGGATGTCCGGGAACAGGTCGCGCAGCATCGGCCCGTGACCCGGGACGAAGGTGCTCACCTGACCGGCGAATCGGAAGATCGTGCCCCACACCAGAGGAGTGCCGGTGAGCTCCGCAGCATCATTGGACAGGTACCTGGTCGCGAAATTGTCCGCACCGTCGAGGACGACATCGTGGGCAGCGAAGAGATCGAGCGCGTTCTCCGGGGTCAGCCGGCCCACGATCGGGTGGACCGTGAGCGTAGGATCCAGCCGTTCCAGCGCTGCTGCCGCAGATTCGGCCTTCGCTCGGCCCACATCGGCATCCCGGTGGATGATCTGGCGCTGCAGATTCGAGGCCTCCACCACGTCATCGTCGATGATTGTGATCGACCCGATTCCGGCGGCTGTCAGATAGCCCAGCACCGGAGATCCGAGCCCGCCTGCCCCGATGACCAGCACCGAGGCCGCACGCAGACGTCGTTGACCCTCGAGTCCGAATCCCGGCAGGCTCAGGTGTCGGGAGTAGCGCTCCAGCTCCTCCCGGGGCAGGGCCTCCACCGGGTCGACGAGTGGAGGCAACGACACCGCAGCCGCGGTCGAGATCTTGGACCCGGCACTCATCGTGCTGCCACCATTCCGTCGAACGGCGACGATGCCACTGCCAACGGCCGCTTCGGAATCCTTCCTGCCGCGCTCGCCAGGTGCCCGGCTTCCACAGCCAGAGCCATTGCCCGGGCCATAGCGTGAGCATCATGGGCGCGGGTGACGGCGGAGGCCAGGAGCACCGCGGTGCACCCGAGCTCCATCGCCAGAGCCGCATCCGAGGCGGTTCCGACGCCGGCGTCGAGGATGATCGGCACCTGTGCACGGGAGACGATGGTTTCGATGTTGTGTGGGTTGAGGATGCCCAGCCCGCTGCCGATGGGAGCGCCGGCCGGCATGACCACAGCCACCCCGGCATCCTCCAGACGTTTCGCCAGAGCCGGATCATCGTTCGTGTAGGCGAAGACCGTGAACCCGTCGAGGACGAGCTCCTCGGCGGCGGCGAAGAGTTCGACGGGATCCGGCAGCAGTGTGTCCTCGTCGGCGATGACCTCGAGTTTCACCCAGTTCGTCTCCAGCGCCTCCCGGGCCAATCGGGCAGTGAGCACGGCATCCCGGGCGGTATAGCAGCCGGCCGTATTCGGCAGGACCCGTATCCCCAAGCGCTGCAGCATGCTGAATACCGAGTCCCGGGACTCGGCGTCGAAACGGCGCATCGCCACAGTCGTCAGCTCAGTCCCCGAGGCCCGCAGTGCGTCTTCGAGGATGCTCAGAGAACTCGCCCCGCCCGTGCCCATCACGAGTCGAGCCGACATCTCCACGTCATCGATCGTCCAGGTCATCTCAGCCTCCCTGAACAGCGGTGACGATGTCGACGGTGTGTCCGTCGACCAGAGGGAAGCCGGACCAGGCTCCGCGACGAATGACTTCCCCGTCGACGGCCAGGGCCAGCCCTAAGCGTCCGCCGTCGGCAGGTGTCCCATCGGTGTTCAGTTCCCGTCCGGTGACGTGGGCGATGAGGTCGAGCGCCGAGGTGGCGCTCGACAGCTCATGATGTTCGCCGTTGAGGACGATGGTCGGTGAGTGTTCACGGTCGGTCATGAAATGCTCCTCGCTGCGAGATTGGTGGTGGTGTCTTCTGTGGTGAAGCGGAAAGGGGATACGGACTCGAGTGCCCCGTCGGGTGGCCAGTCAGACGAGGCGCCCAGGGCGAGTTCGGCACCGATCCTGCCGCCGAGCGGGCATAAGAGGATGCCATGTCGGAAATACCCCGTGCTCACGACACAGCCGGAATCGATGCGCCCGATCATCGGCAGGTCATCGGGGGACCCGGGCCGGGCGCGGGTGGTGATATCGGTGATCTCGGCATCCAGGATGCCCGGAACCAGTCGCTGCCCGTCATTGAGCAGTCGGTGGATGGCCCCGGCCGGGGTGCCGGAGAGTCCGTCTTCACGGGAGCTGGCACCGAGCACGATCTCTCCGTCGGGGCGAGGTACCAGGTAGACGGGGCGACCGTTGACCAATCCGCGGATGGTGCGAGTCAGCAGGGGAGTCACCTCGGCGGGGGCACGCAGTCGCAGGACATCGCCCCAGACCTTTCGGATCGGCAGTGCCGGCGCCCCCACGATCTCAGTGACGGCATCGCCGGCACAGATGATCACCTGATCGGCTTCGACGCGTCGGCCATCGGCCAGTCGGACACCCACGGTCGCATCGACATCCTTGAGCAGCTGGGTCACCCGCTGCCGAACGAGGGACACCTCGTCAGCCGTCAGGGCAGAGCGCAGAGCGGCGGAGACCCGACGGGGGTCGATCGACCGATCACCGGGAATGTGCACGGCCCCGGCCACGGAAGGCGCCAGCGACGGCTCGATTCGGCGAGCAGCACTTCCGGTGATCAGCTCGGTTGCGAAACCGGACTGCGACTGTGCCTCGCGCAGCTCCCGCAGCGCCTGCAGATCGGCCCGGTCACCGGCGCAGACCAGGGTCCCGGCATCTGTGAAGCCGAGATCGGCTCCGGCTGCGCTCGCCACCTCGGCGGCGAAACCCGGATACATCTCCGCCGAGGCCTGCATCAGCGGGTACAGGGGAGTCTGCCCCCACACCACCTCGGCGGCGGGAGCGAGCATCCCCGCGGCGGCATGGCTCGCTCCCCTGGCAGGGGCAGGGTCGATGATGGTGACTTCGGCACCGAGGCGGCGCAGATACCAAGCCGTGGACAGGCCGATGATCCCGGCACCGACGACGATGACTCTCACAGCTTCTCCCTCCGGCGGCATGATCCGCATCAGGTCTGACGGTCGGCTCTTACGCCCTCTCAGCCTCTTTGGGAGGCTCCCGCGAACTCCTCTACTCTATGACCATGACCACACAGATGCCACCGCGTACCGCAGCGCGGCAGACGAAGAGAGCCTGGCGGGAGGCCCGATTGGCCGAAGCGTCGCTCTACCTGTGCACCGACGCCAGGACCGCTCAAGGTGACCTCGCCGAGTTCCTCGACGCCGCCTATTCCGGGGGAGTCGACATCATCCAACTGAGGGACAAGAGCCTCGAAGCCCGCGCCGAGATCACAGCACTGGAGGTCCTCAGGGACGCCGCGGCACGGCACGGCAAGCTCTTCTCCGTCAATGACCGCGCCGATGTCGCACTGCTGACCGACGCCGATGTCTTCCACGTCGGACAGGGAGACCTCACCAGCGTCCAAGCCAGAGCCGTGCTCGGCCCCGACGTCATCCTCGGCCGCTCCACACATTCTCTCGACCAGGCGCTCGCCGCCGAGGCAGACCCGGAGACCGACTATTTCTGTGTCGGACCGGTATGGGAGACCCCGACGAAACCCGGCCGTGCCGCTGTGGGGACGGAGCTGCTGGAAGCCGTCACCGCTGAGGCGGCCACACCGTGGTTCGCGATCGGCGGGATCTCGGCCGGGGAGAGACTGGAAGCGGTCCGGCAGGCGGGCGCGAACCGTGCCGTCGTCGTCCGCGCGATAGCCTCGGCAGAGGACCCCGCTGCGGCCGCTCGGGGGCTCAAGGAGGAACTGAAATGACTGAATCAGCCGGCAGCGCAGCCTCGGGAACCGATGCCCGGCCCGACCTGTCGATCCTCATTGCCGGGGCAGGCGCCACCGGGGGAGCGTTCGGCACCTATCTGCACGAGGCCGGTCGCAGTGTCACCTTCCTGCTGAGGCGCGCGCGGGCAGAGGCGATCCGCTCGGAAGGGCTGCGCTTCGCTGCTCCGGACCATGACCGGACGAATCAGGTCCGTGTGGTCACCGCAGAGGAACTCAGCGCCGCACCGCAGACCTACGACCTCGTCATCGTCGCGGTCAAAGCGGGCGGCCTCGACTCGGTCATCGACGATATCGGACCGGCTGTGGGAGAGCAGACGACGATCGTCCCGTTCCTCAACGGCATGGCCCAGATCGAGAAGCTGCAGAACCGGTTCCCCGGTCAGGTGCTCGGCGGATTCGTCAAGATCGTCGGCACCATCAGAGACGGTGCCGTCGTCCAACTCACCGATCTGGCCGTGATGACCATCGGCGACCTTGACGGAGCAGACGTGCCGACCCGAATCGTCGAAGCACTCGATGTGCCAGGGTTCAGACTCCAGACCATCGACGGAATCATCGACGGACTGTGGGAGAAGTGGACTTTCATCGCCGCGGCGGGAGTCGTCACCTGCCTGTTCCGTGCTCCGGTCGGGGCGATCATGGATGCCGGAGGCAGACCGCATGTGCATGCCATCGTCGATGAACTCGAAGCTGTGGCCGACGCGGCCGGACACCCGGTGTCAGAGCAGTCCCACGCCATGACGCTGAAGATGCTCACCGAAGACGGATCGGCCTTCACCTCTTCCCTCTACCGGGACGTGACAGCAGGGCTTCCGAGCGAAGCGGAGCACATCCTCGGCGATCTGGCGCTCAGAGCAGACGAGCTGGGAGCAGCGACTCCGCTGCTGGACCTCACACTTGTGCAGCTGCGGGCAGGCGCAGCCCAGCAGCGGCCCTGACTTCTGCCATACCCGTTCGCAGCATCGCCAGATACGGCTCCTGCGGCTGGGCGTGTTCGGCATCGGCTGAACCATGGGCGGCGGTGAACGTGACCATGGGGACGCCGTCGGCATCGTCGAGGACGAGGAGGGTCTCGTATCCGCCCGGACCCACCGAATAGGAGCTGCCGGCGGGCAGATCGAAGACGAGGTGTTCCAACGGACTGTCGGGTTCGGGCCGGCGGTTCATCTCTTGGGCCGCCACATCGGCGAACTGCGCGGCGGTGATGAGGTAGGCCTTGGCCGGAGTCGGTCCGGGCACGGAATGATCGTAGAAGGCCATTCCGCCGCCCCAGACCTTCGACTCGCCGGCGAAGTAGATCGTGCCGGGCAGTTCGATCCCGGCCTCGGCTTGAGGCAGTGTCGCGTCTCTGGCACCCGGATAGGTCACCATCGCCCCGGGCGGTCGTCCGCCCTGCAGATAGCAGGCGAGCCGATCGCGGGCCATGTTCGAACCGTAGCTGACGTACCACACATGTGTTTGAGACATCTCTTCCATGATGCCACCTCGGGCCCCGAGACTGTCGAACCGGTTCCCGGTGCGTCCACGACGGTGCTGCCGCAGTCTGCGGACGAGTTCGGCTGCACCGGTGACGGCCACAGCGATGCCGATGCCGACGGCCACTCCGATCAGTGGGCGGTCCTCGAAGATCGAGCCGCCGATCAGTCCGATTCCCGTCGAGTAGAGTGCCCAGGCCAGAGAGCCGATGCCGTCCCAGAGGAGGAAGCTGCGGATGGGGAGTCCGAACAGGCCGGAGCCGATGGTCGCCACGCTGCGCCCGCCGGGAACGAATCGACCAGCGATGAGAGTGGTGCCGGCTCGGCGAGAGAAGGCTGTGCGGGTGGAATCGATGAGTTTCGCTGCCCGTGTCCACCGCTGCCACCTGCCGACACCAGAGTCGGCGAGTCGGCCGAGGAGGTGAGCGGCCAGATCACCGAGGAGAGCCCCGCCGGCGGCAGCGAGGACGAGACCCGCTGGATGAGGCAGCCCCGCAGCGGCGAACGTCGCGGCGGTGATGAGCAGGGTCTCGGACGGAACGATGGGCATCAGCGAGTCGAGCGCCGCGGCCACAGCGATGAGCAGATAGACCCACGGAGATGTGAGAGTGGCGGTGAGCAGCTCGAGTGTGAGTTCCATACTCAACCACGCTAAAGAGCAGATGATCCGAGCGGTACGCGGCCGGGCACACGGTCAGCGCGGGCGACCGGCAGCACTGCTGCGGAAAACCGGAACCCGAGACTGCGGTCGAACCTCTGTGAGTCGGCGTCCGGCGTTGCTACGATCGATCCATGCCTTGGCCGAGCGCGCTGTCCACCCGTTTTCCTCCTGAAGCACGGATGTTCGCCGCGCGGTGGGCGCGTTCGGTCCTCGCTGTCGCGTGGGGCGGTCTGCTGTGTCTTCCGCTGCTCATCGCCTCCGTCTTCCCACCCTCCTCACGTGTGGCCAAGAGGGTGAGAGGGTGGGAACTCGCCCGTCATTCTCGCGGATTCGGACTCGTCCTCGCCGCCGCACCGGACCACCGCCGGTTCCTGCTCGGCAACGGCCTCGTTGCGGGAATCGCCATCATCCCCACCGCGAACCTCCTCGGCGGATTCCTCGTCGTGACTCTCGGTTCGCTCTTCCAGGGGTTCTTCATCGGGGGAGCCGTCAACATCGGCTTCGACATGTGGTCGATCTCCCAACCCACACTCTTCGTCGGTGTCCTCTACGGGGCGGCGAACCTCATCGGAGCCGTTGCCCTGGCCGAAGCGGCGAGCTGGGCGCACGGTCGCATCGATGCGCGCTTCGCCGAGGTGGACCGCCCTTTCGCCGTCTACACCCGCATCAGTGAGCTGGTGACGACCCGCCGCGGAGTCGTCCTCGCCATCGATGAGGAGCGACGACGGATCGAACGCGACCTGCATGATGGCGTGCAGCAGAACGTCGTCTCCCTGTCCGTGCTCATCGCCCGCGCCCAGCGAGCCTCTGATCCGGTGAAGTCCAAAGCCCTCCTCGACGATGCGCTGGTTCAGTCCCAGGACCTCATCGACGAGATGCGGGAAGTCGCATGGCGGGTCTACCCCACAGCACTGGACGATCATGGGCTTCGGCCCGTGCTCGAGAGGATCGCCGGTCGCAGCCCCGTACCGTTGACTCTCCTGACCGTGCAGGAGGGTAGACTTCCGCCGGCAGTGGAATCCGCCGCCTACTTCGTCGTCCGTGAGGCCGTGACGAACGTCGTCAAACACGCGGAGGCGGCAGCGATCACGGTCGGCATCGTCGCCGAGGCCCAGACACTGACCGTGACCATCTCCGATGACGGTCTCGGTGGCGCCGATCCGGGTGGGGGCGGACTCCAAGGGTTGGCCCGACGGGTCGGTGCGCTCGACGGGAGTCTCGATGTCGACTCCCCTGACGGCGCAGGCACCACAGTGAGCGCACGGATTCCGCTCGGGACGGAAGCACAGATCGGCAGTACGAAGAGTCAGACGAGGTAGAGGTGACCATGACAGAGATGCAGGCGGAGAATCGGATGCGAGTCGTCCTCGCCGATGACGCGGTGCTGCTGCGCGAAGGTGTGCGCAGTCTGCTCGAAGACGAGGGGATCAGCGTCGTCGCGTCCGTCGGCGACGCGGGCGAGCTGCTGCGGGCGGTGAACGAGCTGCGACCGACCCTTGCGATCGTCGACGTGCGGATGCCGCCGACTCACACCACCGAGGGGCTTGAGGCGGCGTTGGCGATCAAACGCCGATTTCCGGACATCGGTGTGCTCGTGCTCAGCCAATATGTGCTGCGCGAGTATGCGACGGAGCTGCTGAGCACCGAATCTGTGGGCGTCGGCTACCTGCTGAAGAACCGGGTGACCGACATCGATCGGTTCCTCGAGTCGGTCCAGCGGATAGCCGAGGGCGGAACGGTCATCGATCCCGACGTCGTGCGGCAGCTGCTGACCACCTCGGAGAGGCAGAACACGCTGTCGACCCTGACCCCGCGGGAGAGCGAAGTGCTCGAAGCGATGGCCGAGGGACTGTCGAATCGGGGCATCGGCGAACGACTCTTCGTCTCGGTCAGCTCCGTCGAGAAGTCCATCAGTGCGATCTTCGACAAACTCGGCCTCCTCGCGGGGGAGACGACGAGTCGACGCGTCGCAGCAGTGCTCGCCTACCTCAACCAGGAGTGAGCACCCCGGCCGCGGTGCTTTGACGACTCGCGCAGGGCGATTCGGGGCGGACAGGCGTTCGGCTGACGGTCGCCTGAGCAAGTGCGGCGCTCGCCTCCTTAGACTGGCACTCTGCGGACCGCGAACGACCCGCCATGGAACCTCCGGACTGCGGATGCCAGCCGGAGCCTGACCCAGGAGAGAGATGAAACGTCGACTGCCCGATCTCAAAGAACTCGCTCCCTTGCTGCAGTTCGACCTGCCCCGCCTCGACCGGGTCGCAGCCAGGTTGGAGTCGGCCGCAGACATCTGGGACCTCCGGCGCGTCGCCAAGCGTGTGACGCCGACGGCTCCGTTCGACTACGTCGACGGTGCCGCCCTCGATGAGAGGACCCTGCAGAAGAACCGCGACGCACTGGGCCGCATCGAGCTTCTTCCTCGAATCCTCCACGGAGTCGACGCCCCCGACACGTCGACGACGATCGCCGGAGCCCGGGCCCGACTGCCCTTCGGCATCGCCCCGACCGGATACACCCGCATGATGCACTCCGAGGGCGAGATCGCCGGAGTGCGTGCGGCGACGAAGGCCGGAATCCCGTTCTCGCTGTCGACGATGGGCACGACCTCGGTCGAGGACGTCGCCCAGGCGGCTCCGGATTCCACCCGGTGGTTCCAGCTTTACCTGTGGAAGGACCGGCAGCGCAGCCTCGATCTGATCCAGCGCGCCGCCGCCAGCGGATACGAGACTCTGCTCGTCACCGTCGACACCCCGATCACCGGCCAGCGTCTGCGCGACCACCGCAACGGCCTGACGATTCCGCCGCGACTGAACCTGGGCACCATCCTCGACGCCTCCTATCGTCCCGGCTGGTGGTTCAACTTCCTCACCACCGAACCGCCGAAGTACGCGTCGCTGTCGAACACCTCCCAATCCCTGACTGAGATGACTCGCACGATGTTCGACCCGACCCTCGACCTCGATGACCTGCGGTGGATCCGCGAACAATGGAAGGGACAGCTGTTCGTCAAGGGCATCCTCACCGCCGACGACGCCAGGCGCGCCAGATCTGTCGGGGCCGATGGACTCGTCGTCTCCAACCACGGCGGCCGTCAGCTCGATCGGGCCCCGGACTCGCTGACTTCTCTGGCCGAAGTCCGTGCCGAGGTCGGACCGGAGATGGAACTCATCTTCGACTCCGGGATCATGTCAGGCACCGATGTCGTCGCCGCAGTGTGCGCCGGTGCCGACTTCGTGCTCATCGGGCGGGCCTACCTGTACGGGCTCATGGCCGGCGGTCAGCGAGGCGTCGAGAGGGCGATCGCCCTGATCCGGCAGGAGATCCTCACCGCCATGGGACTCATGGGCGCCCGCAATATCTCAGACCTCGGTCCCGAACTCGCCCGCGGACTGCCGAGCGCACCGACCCCGAGCCGTGAGAACCCGGCCGAGTCTGTATGAGATCCGGTCAGGCACGCAGCAGCCGTGTGAGCAGCCGGAACTGATGGGCTGCAGCCGCTTCCGGGCCGACGGCGGCGCTGTCGCTCTCCGTCAGTTTCAGAGACCATTCGTCGAAGGTGCGTAAGAGCGAGAACACCGAGAGGGTTTGGAGTTCGAGCGGACACTCGACGTCGATCGACGCAGACTCACGTCCGGCAGTGAGCACTGCACGCACCCATTCTTCGACGCGGACAGCGAGTTCGCGGACAGTGCGATCATCCGAGTTCGCATAGACGATATGCCACAGCAGAGTGAGCTCCGGACTGTCTGGCCACGTTCGCACAACGTCGTCCCAGACCGAGCGCGCACGGTCCCAGAATCCGTCTCTGAAGCTGTCCGGAACCGGCGGAGTCCAGAAGCGACGGGCGGTCGCAGCGAGATCAGCGACGACAAGAGAGAAGAGGTCATCCTTCGAATCGACGACATGATAGAAGGAGCTCTTGCTCATCCCGCAGCTGGAGATGATGCGATTGAGCGATGCTTCCTCGAACGGCCGTGAGGCGAATTCACGAGCCGCGGCATCAATGAGAGCGGCTCGCCTCTCAGGGCGCATGCGCGCCAACGCAGTCTCGGACACGAAGTCAGTCTAGCAATGTCCGACCCATCTGTGGACCATGCGGTCCAGTCGGTGATACTGTGCTTGGACCAGGCGGTCCAGAAGCGGGGCCGTGCAGCGAATCGGCCCGAATCAGGAGTCCACGTATGATCACTGCGGCCACTGTCGACGACCAGCGGAGGGACGTGAGTCCAGAAGAGCCGCGCATCCTCATCGTCGGAGCCGGAATCGCCGGAATCACCCTGGCCCAGCTGCTCCGGGCCCGCGGTATGAATCCGGTTCTCATCGACCGCTCGGCCGATGCCGGTCGGATGATCGGTGACAACCGCGCCGGATACATGCTTGCCCTCATGCCCATGGTCGAACCGATCATCGACGAGCTCGATCGCCGGGAGGCGTACCTCGATGCCAGCGTCGGCATCAGCCGCTACATCGCACATGCGCACACCGGCAGAGTGCTCCGGCAGGACCACCTCGGTGATCTGCTGGCCGAATACGGCGACTATCGCGGAATCTCCCGCGCGGGCCTGCTCGGCGTACTCACCGCCGACGACTGCCCGATCGCCTTCGGCGCCACGGTGACCGGGCTGTCTGCTGACGGCACCACCGTGACCGTGGCTGGTGCGGACCGTGGCGACCGACGCCAGAGCCAGTCGTCAGACTTCGATTTCGATATCGTCGTCATCGCTGACGGAATGAACTCCCACACCCGTCGGCTTGTGATCGGCCAGCCCGACGCGGCCGACTCCGTCGAATCCTCGGTGGCGGATTCCGTGGATACGGCTTGGGGCGGGTGGGTCTGCTGGGCCGAGGCAGATGCCGATGACGACGCCGTCAATGAGATCTGGGGCGACGGGTTCTTCCTCGGCATATATCCGGTCAAAGGCGCCGTCGGAGTGTTTCTCGGCTGTCCCGATGCCCGGCAGTCGCTCGGCCCGCGGCGATTCGCAGCCGAGGTCCGCAGCCGCCTCACGGTGCTGACACCACGGATCGAGGCCTGCCTCACCGCGGTCGCAGAGACAGACGACGCCTTCTTCTGGCCGCTGCGCGATTCTCGGGTGCAGCGCTGGAGACGCGGTCGCACTGTTCTGCTCGGCGATGCTGCGGCAGGTTTCCTCCCTACGGCCGGGATCGGTGCCGGAATGGCGATGGAGTCGGCCGGGGTGCTCGCCGAAGAGCTCTCCGCCCTGGCCGCTGATTCCGGAACAGACTCACGTTCGGGCGGGCTCGCGGCAGTCGATGAGATCGAGACCGCGCTCGACCGCTTCGAAGCCCGTCAACGGCCGCGAGTCGAAGCCGCTCACGACAATTCCCGCGCCCTGGCCCGTCTGATGTTCGATCGGTCTCGCCTCTTCGCATTCGTCCGTGACCAGGCGTTCCGCATCATCAGCATCCGATCCGCACTCAAACCGATCCTCCGTCTGCTCGAATCCCCGCCTGAGAGAGTGTGACCCTCCTCCCAGACGTCTTTCCCATCGGCTGTGGAGGGCCGGGCGTGTGGTAGGAATGGCCAGGGTCCTCGTGCGCGGACCTTTCGAACCACGAACGAGGATGACCATGGGAATGCCAGCCGCCTCGGCGAGCGAAGAACGCCGACTCCGACGGGGACTGAAGTCTCGCCACCTGCAGATGATCGCCATCGGCGGTGCCATCGGCACCGGGCTCTTCCTCGGGTCCGGCGGCACGATCTCACAGGCCGGCCCCGGCGGTGCTCTGCTCGCCTACGCGGCGATCGGCATTATGGTCCTGTTCGTCATGCAGTCCCTCGGCGAGATGTCGACCCATCTGCCCGTGGCAGGATCGTTCCACACCTACGGGACAAAATACGTCAGCCCCTCGTTCGGCTTCGCCATGGGCTGGAACTATTGGTTCAACTGGGCGATCACCTTGGCCGCCGAACTCGTCGCCGCCGGTGTCATCATGTCCTTCTGGTTCCCCGACGTTCCGTCGTGGATCTGGGCTGCGGTCTTCCTCGTCCTCCTCTCCGGGCTGAACTTCCTGTCCGCGAAGGCCTTTGGCGAAGGGGAGTTCTGGTTCGCCGCCATCAAGGTCACAGCGGTGCTGGCGTTCCTCGTCCTCGGCGTGCTCATGATCGTCGGCATCCTCGGCGGAACCTCACCCGGACTGAGCAACTGGACGACCGGCGAGGCCCCGTTCGCCGGTGGGTGGATGTCGGTCATCAGCGTGTTCATGATCGCCGGATTCTCGTTCCAGGGAACCGAACTCGTCGGCGTCACCGCAGGGGAGTCGGAGAACCCTCGCAAGGACATGCCGCGAGCCATCCGCACGGTGTTCTGGCGCATCATGCTCTTCTACATCGGAGCCATCGCCGTCATCGGCTTCCTCCTGCCCTACACCGACCCCTCCCTGCTGGCCTCGGCGAACAACGAAGACGTCACGGCCTCACCATTCACCCTCGTCTTCGAACGCGCGGGGATCGCTGTGGCCGCCGGAATGATGAACGCCGTCATCCTCACCGCCATCCTCTCGGCCGGCAACTCCGGCCTCTACGCCTCCACCCGCATGCTCTACGCCATGGCCGAAGAAGGAACCGCGCCGAGGCTGTTCGCCCGACTCAACGAACGCGGAGTGCCTGTCATGGCGCTGCTGGCCACCGCGATGATCGGTCTGTTCGGATTCCTCACTGAGATCATGGGCGACGGTGGTGCCTATACCTGGCTGATGAACGTCTCCGGTCTCTCCGGCTTCATCGTCTGGGTCGGCATCGCGTGGTGTCACTTCCGGTTCCGCCGCGCCTATGTCCGGCAGGGACGTGCTGTCGCGGACCTGCCGTACCGGGCACCGCTGTTCCCGATCGGTCCGATCATCGCGCTCATCATGCTCGTCGTCGTCATCATCGGCCAGAATGTGCAGGCCATCGTCAACGGTCAGCTGCTCCAGGTCGCCAGTGCCTATGCCGGGCTTCCGGCATTCCTGCTGCTGTGGGTCATCCACCGCATCGTCACCGGCCGAGACTCTCGCATGGTCGGATTGGACGAGATGGACATCGAAGGTCTGGAGATCAAGGCGTCCTGAATCACGACGCGGGGGTTCTGCGGCGGGGGGAGAGTCGAGTGCAATCACCTGCATGATGATGGGTTAAGCTAGGCTCGCCTAATACTTCAAGAAGGACTCCCTCCCATGCGCAGAATTCTTGCTCCACTGTTCGCCTCTGTTCTCGTTCTCGCCGGCTGCGGCGGAGGAGGATCGGACTCAGCAGACTCCGCCTCCGGTCCCACGGTGGACACCAAATTCGGTGCCATCGAGGTGCCCGCCGACCCGCAGAAGGTCGTCGCGCTCGGGTGGGGTGACGCCGAGACCGCCCTGGCGCTGGGCGTCCAGCCCGTCGGTGCTTCGGACTGGGTGGAGTTCGGCGGCAAGGGCGTCGGCCCCTGGGCCGAAGACCTCTATGACCAGGACCCGGAGATCATCGCGACAATGGAACCCGACTACGAGGCGATCGCCGCACTCGAACCCGACCTCATCCTCGACACGAACAGCTCGGGAGAGCAGAAGCGCTACGATCGTCTGTCCGAGATCGCTCCGACCGTCGGCGTTCCCGAAGGCGGCGACAACTACCTGACGACGATGGAGCAGCAGGTCGATCTCGTCTCCCAAGCGCTGGATAAGGACGACGACGGGAAGAAGCTGCTCGACGATCTCGATCAGACGTTCGAAGATGCGGCGGAGGCTCATCCCGAGTTCGAAGGCAAGACCGCCACGGTTGCTGCGAAGACTGCGGACGGGTGGGGCGCGTATGTCGAGAAGTCGAGCCGGGTGGAGGTCATGGAGCGACTCGGCTTCACTCAGTCACCGAAGATCGATGAGAGCGAGGCCGAAGGATTCTCCGTCCCGGTCTCCGAGGAGAACCTCAAGACCCTCGACGCCGATGTGCTGCTGACGTTCCCGATCTACGTCCCCGATTCCGACGTCACCGACGATGAGGGCTTTGAGCGCATCCCCGCCGTCAAGGACGGTCGCTCCCTCGTCTTCACCGACGACATGGACGACCTGCGGATGGCGTTCTCGCTCAACTCCATCCTCTCAGCGAAGTACGCGGCCGAACACCTGCCTGACGAACTCGAGAAGATCGTCAAGTAGCCGTCCTACCGCGATTGCCGACTACGACGCGGCACGCCGCGCATCGAGACCGACGTCGATGATGCGGGCGTGCCGCACATCTGTCAGCGAGTCGATCGGCAGCCACTCGGCCCGGTCCGTCGTCCCGTCGACCTCGAGCGTGCCCAGCGTGCCGCCGGTGACCCGAGCCTCGTAGACGACGCGCACTCCTTTGAAGGGGCGAGAGGTCGAATCGCCGAACACCGGATTGCGTCGTGATTCGGTGAAGGAGTGGGTGGTCAGGGGGCGGACAAGCTCAGCGTCGTAGCCGGTCTCCTCTCTGATCTCCCGAATCGTGCCCGCTTCGATGCTCTCGTCGAATTCGATTCCGCCGCCGGGCAGCGTCCAGATCGCGTGCAGGCGGTCCCTCCCGCCGTTGAACCAGCTGAGGAGGATTTCGTCGTCGTCATTGACGATGACCGCGTAGCCGGCAAGTCGAGTGTCATATTCGGAGAAGTGCATGCCCTCACCCTACCGGTGCGGGATCCCTCGGGTACGGAAGTCTGCGCGGGAGGCCGACCGGATAGGAGACCGACGGGATAGGCTGGAGACGTGACCACCATCAACAGCACTCGCATCGGTGATTCCGGGCGCCTGGTCGTCTTCCTGCACGGATTGTTCGGCCGAGGCAAGAACTTCACCCGCATCGCCAAGGACATCGAGCCCGAATTCTCCAGCCTCCTCGTCGACCTGCCCAACCACGGCGACTCCGAATGGACCGAGACCTTCGACTACGTCGAGCTCGCCGATGCCGTTGCGAACCATATCGCCGAGGCGGTCGGTCCTGATGAACAGCCGGTGCACCTGGTCGGGCATTCCCTGGGCGGAAAGGTCGCCATGGTGCTCGCCCTGCGCCACCCGAGCCTGATCGACCGCCTCGTCGTCGTCGACATCGGCCCCAACGCCGGCGGCTCGACCGGCGTATTCGATCATCTCCTCTCCAGCCTGGCCGCCCTCGATCTCGAACAGATCGAATCGCGCGCCGACGCCGATGCGGCGCTTCAGGAGCCGATCCCCGAAGCCGCGATCAGAGGATTCCTGCTGCAGAACCTGCGCCCCACCTCGGCGGGGTATTCCTGGCAGCCCAACCTCACACTCCTGCATTCGAGCCTCGATATCATCGGGGATTTCCCGGAGATGGGTGATTCCGTCTTCGACCACCCCGTCCTGTGGGTCGCCGGCGAGAAGTCGGACTACGTCAGCCGTGACGACCTGCCGCAGATGCGCGGCCTGTTCCCACGCACCACCCTTCTCACCGTCAAAGGCTCGGGCCACTGGGTGCATTCGGAGAAGCCGCAGGCGTTCGTCTCAGCCTTGACGGCATTCCTCAGCCGACCCTGAAAAGGAATATGCTGAACGCGCTCGGCGTTGCCATGTCGAGCACAACTAGTCACCAACCCTGAGGAGGAATGCGTGAGCACTTCGATCCCGGCCGATCCCGCACCGAAGTTCGCCGAATACGCGGACGGAACCCGACTGGTCAGCACCGACTGGGTGGCTGAGCATGCAGGCGATCCCGGACTCGTCATCGTCGAAAGCGACGAAGACGTGCTGCTCTACGAGACCGGGCACATTCCCGGAGCAGTCAAGGTCGATTGGCACACCGAACTCAACGACCCCGTGACCCGTGACTACGTCGACGGCGAAGGATTCGCCGCACTCATGTCCGCCAAGGGCATCTCCCGCGATGACACCATCGTCGTCTATGGCGACAAGTCCAACTGGTGGGCCGCCTACGCACTGTGGGTCTTCACCCTCTTCGGTCACGAAGACGTCCGCCTGATGGACGGCGGACGTGCGAAATGGCAGGCCGAAGGCCGAGAGATGACCACCGAGAAGCCGAGGCCCGAACCCACCGAATACCCCGTCGTCGAACGCGACGATTCAGTCATCCGCGCTTTTCTGTCCGACGTCCGGGACAGCCTCGGCGAACTGCCGCTCATCGATGTGCGCAGCCTCGAAGAATACACCGGCGAACGCACCCACATGCCCGCCTATCCGGAGGAAGGCGCACTGCGCGGCGGCCATATCCCCGGTGCGAAGTCGATGCCCTGGGGCAAGGCGGCCAACGAGGACGGCACCTTCAAGTCCGCAGCCGAACTCAAGGAGCTCTACACCGAGCAGGCCGGACTGGGCACCAGCGACGAGGTGATCGCCTACTGCCGCATCGGTGAGCGCTCCAGCCACACATGGTTCGTCCTCAAGCACCTGCTCGGCTACGAAAATGTACGCAACTACGACGGCTCCTGGACCGAATGGGGCAACGTCGTGGCCGTGCCGATCGTCACCGGAGCCGAGCCCGGAGAGGTGCCCGGGCGCTGATGACTGAGGCCACCACACCCACAACCGATGACCTGCCGGAGGCGCTGGCGGAGATCGTGGTCGATTTCGCCGAAACCTCGGCCGATGACCGTCTGCAGGTGCTGCTGGAGTTCGCGACCGACCTTCCGGACCTGCCCGCGAAGTACACGGATCATCCCGAACTGCTCGAGCCTGTGCCCGAATGCCAGTCGCCGATCTTCCTCGTCACCGAGGTGGCCGACCCCGAGGCGGGGGAGCAGGCTGAGGTGCGCCTGCACTTCTCTGCGCCCCCGGAGGCACCGACGACGCGCGGATTCGCCGGTATCCTCCACGAAGGGCTCGACGGAGCCAGCGCCGAGGCGATCCTGTCGGTGCCCGCCGACCTGCCGCTGCGTCTGTCGATGTCGGAGGTCGTCAGTCCGCTGCGGCTGCGCGGAATGAGCGGAATGCTCTCACGCATCCAGCGACAGGTCTCCGAAAGGATCGGCAAGATCACAGGCAGCTGATCCCTCCAGCGCTTGGCTGTCATCGGGGAGTGCGTTACAGTGTGGTTAGCCTGACCTTAGTGAGCCACTCGAAGGACCGACCCCGATGACAGCATCCGCCACACTCTCCTCGGCGAAGGAGGAAGCGGATGCCGGACGTACCACCGGTCGGGCTCTGCTGATCAAACGCACCACGGGACTGATCGCGGCAGTGCTCGCTCTCGTCGTCGTGGTGCTGGCCTCCCTGGCCATCGGTGCCAGGGACATGCCCGTCTCCGAGGTGCTCGACGCCTTCTTCGCTCCGACCGGCAGCGATGACCAACTCGTCGTCCTCGAACTCCGTCTGCCCCGGACCGTGCTGGGCATCCTCGTCGGCATGGGCCTGGGGCTTGCCGGCGGGCTCATCCAGGCACTGACGCGCAACCCGCTGGCCGATCCCGGAATCCTCGGAGTCAACGCCGGTGCCTCCTTCGCGGTGACGATCGGCATCGGCTTCTTCGGCATCACCTCGATCAACGGCTACATCTGGTTCGCCTTCGTCGGTGCCTTCCTCACCACCGTCGGGGTCTACATCATCGGCTCGTCCGGGCGCACCCGCACCGTCGACCCGATTCGACTGACTCTGGCCGGAGTGGCCATGGCCGCCGTGCTGACAGGACTGACGAAGGGGATCCTGCTCACGAACGAACGGGCCTTCGACTCCTTCCGCTCCTGGGACGTCGGCGCGATCGCCGGTCGTGACTTCGACGCGGTCACCGCGGTGCTGCCCTTCATCGCCGTCGGCACGGTGCTGGCTCTGGCACTGGCCCATTCGCTCAACGCCGTCGCACTCGGCGACGACCTCGCTGCGAGCCTCGGCACCTCGGTCAACCGCACTCGAATCCTCTCGATCCTCGCGGTGACGCTGCTGGCCGGCGCCGCGACCGCCGCAGCCGGGCCGATCGGCTTCATCGGACTGATGATCCCGCACATCGCCCGCTGGATCGTCGGACCCGATCAACGGTGGATCCTCGCCTACTCCGTTCTCCTCTCACCCATCCTCCTCCTGGCCTCAGACGTCATCGGGCGTGTGGTGATGAAACCCGGAGAGCTGCAGGTCGGTGTCGTCACGGCCTTCGTCGGAGCCCCCGTCCTGATTGCGCTCGTACGCCGAAAGAAGGCCAGCGGACTGTGAAGACTGCACCGACCCGACTCGAATCGACCGAGATGAACATCGACCGGTCCGTGCTTCCCGGGGAGAAGATCGACTTCGGACGGCCGATGCTGCGCATCTTCGGCCAGCGCATCGACATGTGCGTCGTTCTGACCGTCGGCATCGTCACGCTCCTGGCGCTGGCCTGCGGTTTCGCCGCACTCATGCTCGGCAAGTTCTCGCTCACCCCAGCCGAAGTGTTCCAGGGCCTGTTCGGTCAGGCCGAGAGACGCATCGTCAACACCGTCGTCGGAGAATGGCGCGCTCCGCGGATCATCGCCGGCATCGTGCTCGGAGCAGGGCTGGGGGTATCGGGAGCGGTGTTCCAGTCGCTGACCCGCAACCCGCTGGGAAGCCCCGACATCATCGGTTTCTCCACCGGCGCCTACACCGGCGGAATCGTCACCATCATCGTCTTCGGCGCAGGCTATGTGTCCACGGCGTTCGGTGCGATCATCGGCGGCATCCTCACCGCCGTCGTCGTCTACCTGCTGACGTGGAAGGGCGGAGTCCAAGGCTTCCGACTCATCATCGTCGGCATTGCGCTGACGGCCATGCTCAACGCGTTCAACACCTGGCTGATCCTGCGCGCGGACCTCGAACTCGCGATGGCCGCAGCGACCTGGGGAGCCGGGTCTCTCAACGGCATGGGTTGGTCGACGATCACCCCCGCAGCGGTCGCCACGATCGTCCTCTGTCTGGGCTGCGGGATCTTCGCCCGTGACCTGCACACCATGGAATTGGGAGACGATACGGCGAAGGCGCTGGGAGTGAGGAACGAACCGGTGCGCGCAGCACTCATCGTCGTCGCCGTCGCCCTCGTGGCAGTGGTCACCGCCGCCGCCGGACCGATCGCCTTCGTCGCCTTGGCGGCCCCGCAGATCGGGCGACGGATCGCTCGCGCCCAGGGCACCAGTCTGCTCGCCTCCGCAGCTGTCGGAGCGCTGCTGCTGGTCGGGGCCGATCTCATCGCTCAGCATGCCCTCGGCGACATCCAGCTGCCCGTCGGAGTCGTCACCGTCAGCATCGGCGGCATCTATCTCATCTGGCTCCTCATCCAAGAAGCTCGGAAGGCACAATGAGCACATCCACAACCTCTCCGTCACCGCTGGTCGCGCGGAATCTCGATCTGTCCTATGACCATCGACAGGTCGTCCGCGACCTCGACGTGTCGATTCCCGACGGCAAGTTCACCGTCATCGTCGGCCCGAACGCCTGCGGAAAGTCGACCCTGCTGCGAGCCCTGGCCAGACTCCTGCCTCCGGCTAAGGGATCGGTCCTGCTCGACGGGACGGACATCGCGAAGATGAAGACGAAGAGCATCGCTCGCCGCCTGGGTCTGCTGCCGCAGAGTTCGATCGCGCCCGAAGGCATCACTGTCGGCGAACTCGTCGCCCGCGGCCGGCACCCGCATCAGTCGTTCCTCAGACAGTGGACCGACACAGACGAGGCCGCAGTGCTCACCGCACTGCGGGCGACGAACACCGAGGAACTCTCGTCCCGGCAGGTCGACGAACTCTCCGGCGGTCAGCGTCAGCGGGTGTGGGTGGCCATGGTGTTGGCGCAGGAGACCTCGCTGCTGCTCCTCGACGAACCGACGACGTTCCTCGACGTCGCCTTCCAGATCGAACTGCTCGACCTGTTCTCACAGCTGAACAACGAATACGGGCACACGATGGTCGCGGTCCTCCACGACCTCAACCAAGCGTGCCGCTATGCCGATGAGATCATTGCGATGAAGAACGGTGCAATCGTCGCTCAGGGGCCGCCGGAGAAGATCATCACCTCGGACCTCGTCCAGAAGGTGTTCGGCATCGAGTGCACGGTCATCGACGATCCGGTCACGGATGCTCCGATGATCGTGGCAGGAGCACCGAAGAAGACCTTCTCCCAACGCTGACGCGCCTGTTCAGGAGCAGCAGACTCAGAAAGGCTCAGCGACACGATGAAGGACGGGCTCGAAGCCGTCGGCGCCGACGAGCGGATACGAACAGATTGCGCCCGCCTATGAAGCAGCGGCGTCCTTGTTCCCTGGCTTCGTCGCAAGCGCCTTGGCTCCGACGATGACAGCGACGACGATGCCTCCCCAGATCGCGCCGAGGATGAAGGAGAAGAACGTATTGACCAGCCAGCCGAGGAATCCGCCGACGGCCGCGATTGCGGCGACGGGTTCTTCGAGGTGGTGGACGAAGCCGTAGAGGGCGTGGAAGCCGAGTTCATCGGTGCCGACGAGGATGATGTGGCCGCCGACCCACAGCATTGCGAAGGTGCCGACGACGGAGAGCAGCGCGAGCAGCTTCGGCATGGCTCCGACGAGAACCGACCGAACTTCTGCTGTCCGGGGGAATCCTTCTTCGCCATATGCAGACCGATGTCATCCATCTTCACGATGAGCGCGACGACACCGTAGACACCGACGGTGATCGCAATGCCGACGACGGCGAGGATGACCGCGCGACTGGTCAGGGACTCACCGGCCACCTCGTTGAGGGCGATGACCATGATCTCGCAGCTGAGGACGAAGTCGGTGGTGATGGCTGAACGAACGACCTTCTTCTCCGCTGCCGCACCATCGGTCGGCTCATCCGCGGCGGGAGTCTCCTTCTCATGGTGGGCAATCCACCCGAGCTTCTCACCGATCTTCTCGGCACCCTCAAAGCACAGATAGGTGCCGCCGACCATGAGCAGCGGGGTCAGCAGCCAGGGCAGGAACTGGCTGAGCAGCAGGATGACCGGCAAGATGATGACGAGCTTGTTGAAGAGCGAGCCCACAGCGATGCGCTGGATGATCGGCAGCTCACGTTTCGGATTCACTCCTTCGACGAACTTCGGCGTCACCGCCGCATCATCGATGACGACGCCCGCAGCCTTGGCGCCGGCTCGTGACGCACCGGCAGCGACATCGTCGAGGCTGGCAGCCGAGAGCTTGACGATCGCGGCGACGTCGTCAAGGAGTGCGATCAGACCCCCGGCCATCTACCGAGCGCCGAGCGTTTCAGTGGTGCCCGGCGGCTGACGATGGAGATCGCCGAGGTGGTTCTCTGCGGCGTCGAAGAGTCGCAGACGGTCACCGTCGGGTTCGACCCGCCTGGCTTTGGGGACCCACGTGAGCATTCCGGGAGCGGCTTTGAGCGTCATGATCGAGGATCTGATCATGTATCCTTCCGGCTCGGCCGACCATGAGGTCACGAGGTTGTTGGCGCCGTCGCTGCCGCGCAGTGACCCGTTCTCGGAGAACTCGAGGAATGCTCGTTCGTTCGTCTCAGCCACCCAGCGGCCGATGAGTTCCTGTGTCATTTGTCTTCCTTCTCCAGTCCGCCGATGACTTCTCCGTTGCTGTCTTTGACTTTCATGACGTCGCCTTCGATGGCGGCTGTCGACGCCTTGCTCAACCAGGTGTCGACGCCTGCGCACGCCTTCTGAGTCGACATGAAGGAATCGATGACGATCTCGTCGCCTTCGACTTTCCAGCTGGTGACGATCGCATTGCAGCCGTCAGAACCTTCGAGCGAACCGTCTTCAGCGAATTCGAGGAAGGGGTCACCCTTTTCCGGTGAGGTCCATTTGCCGGTCGGGTCAGGCTCGGAGGCCTCTTCGCTGGGGGACGTGGTTTCGGTGGATTCGGTGGGTGAGGCGGAGCTCGGGCTCCGTGGGTCGATGCCGGTGTCGCAGGCTGCCAAGGGCAGTGTGAGGGCGAGGGCGGCGAGTCCGAGCGCGAGCCTCGATGCGGGTGTCGCAGCGGTCAGGGCGCGAAGCAGTGTGTGGTTCGGCATGCCCCTGATCATAACGGCACCGTTTCCGAGGCCCCTGGAAGAACACAGGACGGCTTGTGAGCCTCGACTTCTGTAAGTTGTGTTCACCTGCGACTCTGATGGTTTTTGCCATGTGTCGTGATCAAACCGTAATCTTTCACACGGTTGGAAATCTGACACCAGAGACATGAACCGCCGAATCGTGGTGAAGCGTGTTGAAGGGGTCGGGCAATCGAAGCATCGACAACGATCAAGGGAATCAACCTTATGCAGAAGAAACTCGTGCAGAGTTCGCTGGCAATCAGCGCCGCAGCGGCGCTGGGCCTGAGCGGCGCGCTCGTTGCCTCGCCGGCGATGGCCGACAACGCTCCGCAGAAGCTGGACCTCCAGAGTGAAGCTCACGTCCAGAAGGCTCTGTCCGGAGTCGAGGGCGTCAACGCCTACGGCACCGAGGGCGGCGAGCTCAGCATCGGCGTTGCCAAGAAGACCGACGAGATCAAGAAGCTCGAAAAGCAGTACCAGAACATCAAGGTCACCGAGGGCATCAAGGAACTGAAGCCTTACGCGAAGAATGACCTCGTCGGCGGCGCCGGCTACCTCGTCAAGGCTGGCGAGAGCGGCGGAGCCTGCTCGACCGGTTTCTCCGGCTGGGACGGAGACGGCAAGCCCGTCGTCCTGACTGCCGGACACTGCTCGAAGATCATCAACGAACAGACCAATGACTTCGACGGTGACACCACTGTCGATCAGACCGAGAAGCCTTCGACCTCTGAAGCCAACGGTGGAGAAGGATTCCAGGCTTCCGGCGACGGCGTCATCGGCAAGTGGGGCTTCCACAACTTCGGCGGTGACCTGCTCGAGGGCGCCGATCAGGACAAGTGGCCCGAGCCCAGTGAGTCGGACATCGACTTCGCCGTGATCAATGTCGACGAGTCGAAGTACAACGTCAAGAACGGCATCACCGATTGGTCCACAGCCGATGACGACGATCTGGCCAAGTCGACGACCGAGATCACCGAGGTCGGCGAACACAAGGAAGGTGCGATCAACAAGTCGGGTCGCACCACCGGTAAGACCGACGGCGAAGTTCTGCCGCGCTCGGAGTACGACTTCGACTACCAGAACGTCGGCGGCCGTTGGGTCCACGGATTCGGCGTGACCTCGCCGATCGACAAGCCCTTCTCGCAGCCGGGCGACTCCGGTGGCGGCGTGTACCAGGGCAAGACGGCCGTCGGTGTCATCTCCGGTGGCGGCGACCTCGACGCGAACACCTCGTTCACCTGGGTGGCTGACCTGGATCACTCGCTCGAGGAGTCCGGCACGGACTTCAACCTCGAGAAGCCGGGCGAGGAGACCCCCGAGGCTCCCGCCGCTCCGAAGGCCGAAGACCAGACCATCGAGCCCGAAGGCAAGATCAAGGGCAAGGCCGAGGCCGGCGCCGAGGTCGAGGTGAAGTGGGAAGCCGCTTCGGCTGCTGACGGCGAAAAGGAAAACCAGGCCGACCCTCAGGCCGATGAAAGCGGTTCGGAGACAGTCAAGGCCGACAAGGACGGAAACTTCTCCGTCGAAGGGCCCAAGGCAGAGGGTGACTACGACTTCACTGCGACTGCGTCCGTTGACGGCGAAAAGTCCGAGGAGACCGAGTTCTCTGTGACCGTTGAGAAGGACGAGTCCGAGACACCCGCTCCTGTCGAGCGCGAGATCAGCATCGATCCCAAGCAGATCGCGGCTTCCGACTTCGTGAAGGAAGACAACGGCGTGACGATCACGGTCAAGGGCTTCGACGAGGGTGAGAAAGTCACCCTCGAAGTCGCCAGCGGACCCGAGGGTGTCGAAGGCATCGAGCTGGAAGAGACCGCCAACGAGAACGGCGCTGCCGCATTCTCCATCTACGGCACCAGCGCCGAGAACCCCGAGGCCTACCTCGGTAAGTACGACGTCGAGGTCGCCGGCGCCAACGACACCGAGGATGAGTCGGCACTGACCGGTTCGTTCGAGGTTGTTGCTGACGAAGACGGCTCCGGTGGCGGAACCGGTGGCGACGATGACGGCAACAACGACGACGGCAATGCCGACGGCGGAGCCGGCGAAGGAAATGACGATGACGGAAACGGTGACGGTGGCTCTGATCTGCCTCGCACCGGTGCCGAGCTGACCGGCCTTGCTGCCGGCGCCGGACTGCTCCTCGTGGGCGGAACCGCAATCGTTCTGACGATGCGTCGCAAGAACAACAACTGAGTGCAGTGATGCAGACCGTCTGACGGTCTGCTGAACCCGCACTGACGATGCCCCCGGTCCTCTGACCGGGGGCATCGTCAATTCATCCCGTGGTCGCGCGGCGGATAAAGGCAAGTCGCTTTGTACATCTGTTGAAGTTTCGTTCATTAAGTTCACAGTTTTCCACGTACTTTTTTGGTAGTCCCTGAGTGCGGCCCGTAACCTTATCGTGACTTAGGTCATCGATTCGTGATTTTGATCCCTCACACAAGAGAGACAACAACTTATGCAGAAGAAACTCGTGCAGAGTTCGCTGGCGCTGGCCGCAGCGACAGCACTCGGACTCGGAGGCGCACTCGTCACCGGGCCCGCAATGGCAGATTCGCCTGAGCTCACTCAGCAGACTGCGCAGAAGGCTGCGAAGTCCATCTCCGTCGTCAATGCTTTCGGTTTCGACAACGGCACACTTCACCTCGGTGTCGAAAACGAAGGTGACGTAGATTCGGCAGAGATTGAGAAGCTCCAGAAGAAGTACGGGGCTGACAACGTCGTCGTTCAGGCCGGTATTCCCGAAGTCGAAGCCCATGCCGCTGACGATCTGGTCGGTGGCGCCGGCTATCTGCTGACCTCGCCGAGCACCGGCGGAACAGGGGCCTGCTCGACCGGATTCTCCGGATGGGACGATCAGGGTAACCCTGTCGTCGTGACGGCGGGCCACTGTGCCGAAGACACCGGAGAGAACGGCGAGGACCTCGGATCGAACGATATCCTCGACACCGAGCTTCCCAACTCTTCTCCCGCCGCCGGTGGTCAGGGTGGCGAAGTCACCGGGGTAGGCTCTCTCGGCTCCTGGGGATACAACAAGTACGGCAGCCCTGTCGAACCTGATGACGAGACAGGCAGTGAGGGCGATATCGACTTCGCCGTCATCGACGTCGACGAGTCGAAGTACAACGTGAAGAGCGGTATCACCGATTGGTCTGATGATGAAGACCTCTCATCCTCGGTCGCGGCTATCACCTCTGTGGGATCGCATACCGAAGGCAGCATTCAGAAGGCCGGTCGCACGACCGGACTGACAGAGGGCCAGGTCATCCCTCGCGAGCAGGCGCCGTTCGACTTCATGAGCGTCAGCGATCGCTGGGTGCATGGATTTGCTGTTGAGTCGTCGCTGAGCGATCCGTTCTCGGCGCCCGGCGACTCCGGCGGCGGTGTCTTCCAGGGAGACACCGCAGTGGGCGTGATCTCCGGTGGCGGACCTGCTGAATGGGACGACGGCACCGAGTTCTCACTCGGTTGGGTAGCCGACCTCGACTACTCCCTCGAGCAGTCGAACCAGTCGATTTCCTTCGAGGACCCCGCCGAGGAGCCCCCTGGCGACGACAACTCGGACGCAGATGCTTCTGCTGCCGCTGAGGGTGAGGACGCGGATGCTTCGGCAGCCGCAGAAGGCGACGACGCCAACGCTTCCGACAACGCTGATGCAGACGCCAAGGATGCCGACGCTTCGTCCGCTGCAGAAGGCGACGATGCTGAAGCTTCGGCTGACGCAGACGGAGCAGAGGCAGACGCTTCCGCAGCCGCCGACGGCAAGGATGACGAAGCTGATTCCGACGCTGACGGTGACGAGAAGCCCGAAGCTCCCAAGGTCGGCGACCAGACAGTCGTCGAAGGTGGAAAGATCAGCGGTCAGGCCGCTCCGAATGCTGAAGTGAAGCTGACTTGGAAGTCTGCTGGCGCCAACGCTGGTTCCGCTCAGGCCGCACCCGCTGAGGGCAATGTGACCGTCAAGACCGATGCTGACGGCAACTTCTCGACCGAGGCTCCTGCCGAAGCCGGTGAGTACAACTACACCGCAGTCGTCAACGTCAACGGACAGGACTCCGCCCCGGCTGAGTTCGTTGTGACCGTTGAGGCTGAAGAGGCCCCTGCCGAGCGCAGCCTGACCGTCGACCCGAAGGAAGTCTCTGCTTCTGACTTCGTGAAGGAAGACAAGGGCGTGCAGGTCACCGCTGAAGGCTTCGAAGAGGGCGAGAAGGTCAGCCTCGAGGTTGTTGCCGGTCCGGACAATGTCGAGGGCATCACTCTCGAAGAGACCGCCAATGCAGACGGAGTCGTCGGATTCTCGATCTACGGCACCAGCGCCTCGAACCCCGAGGCCTACCTCGGTCAGTACGATCTCGAGGTCACCGGAGCCAACGACGCCGAAGACGAAGAAGCCCTCACCGGTTCCTTCCAGGTCGTGGCCGACGAAGACGGCAACGGTGGCGGCAACGATGGCGATGACAACGGCAACGACGACGGAAACGGTGACGGCGGTGGCTCTGATCTGCCTCGCACCGGTGCCGAGCTGACCGGCCTTGCTGCCGGAGCCGGACTCCTCCTCGTCGGCGGAGCCGCTGTTGTTCTGACCATGCGTCGCAAGAAGAACAACTGACGCAAACTCTGACGGTCAGATGCTGACCGACTGAGCGGACGTGCCCCTGACCTTCGGGTCAGGGGCACTTTCTCATCATCGGACGAAAGCACGCAGAGCCGCCCCTGCAGATGGGGAGGCCTCGCTGAATCCGAGAGAAGCGTAGAACGCCGTCAATCTCGGATCATCGTCGGTAAGCAGAACAGTCTGTCGGACGTCGGCGAAAGGTTCGAAGGCACGGATGACGAGTTCCGTTCCGATGCCGCGCCATTGCACCCTGGGGTCAACGAGGACATCCTGCAGATAGACAAGTGTCCCGAAGTCGCTGATAACGCGAGCCAGTCCCACAAGAGTTCCTTTCTCGCGAGCGCAAACGACATGTGCGGAGTTGAGCACGCTGAGGATCAGCCGTTCCGGGTCGTTTGTATAAGCAGACCATCCGACTGAATCGTAGAGGCCGAGCAGCTCACTGCGCGAAGACACGTCATTCGACGAATACGTGATCCCGTTTCGAGTCCGCTCTGGGAAGTGTCGACGATCGTGCCAGTGAAGCACGTCACGGACCCCTGTCTCCCATTCCCTGCGCAGAATCGCGTAGGCGACTGAATCCAAAGGGTCTCCACCGGCAACGGGCCACGCCTGACGGTAGTGAGCTTCCTTTGTCCAGCCCGCTCGTTCGAAGACCGACCTCATGGCGCAGTTGTCTTCCCGGGTCTGACCTTCCACTCGTATCGCTCGCGTATTGGCGAACATGTGATCGGAAATGGAGTTCAATGCCGCAACGCCGAGCCCCAGGCCCCGGAACCGTGCGGCCAATCGGAGGTCGAGCATCGGAGTCTCGTCACGAAGATCCTCGAGTCGGACGATACCGATCCGCCCGTACTCACCGTGATCGAGCCAGAATGTCTCGTTCGTCTCGCCGAGGAAGTATCCGGTCGCAATTCGTTCGCGGACCGATTCCTCTGACCAGCCGGACGTCGCCACGTGAAAAGGAAACTCTTCCGTAGTGTAGAACTCAATGAGCTCACCAGTATCGCGGTCATCGGGATCGACTCGGGTCAGTTGCATACTCATGCGCTTAGACTAACCGGAGTGTGCCCACCGCGGTTCAGAGCAGATACGCGATGATCAAAGCGCGTCCGACGAAGGAGTCCAGCAATGAGCCTTGAAGACGACCCGTTCGACTACCAGATCACCAAATCCGGAGTCCTTGTCATCCGCCGAGGCGGCCGTACGGTCATGGAACTCGGCGGGAAGAAGGCCGCCGCACTCATTCCCAGACTCGGCCGCGATGACGAAACCGACCAGCAATTGCTGGCCCGGGCGACCGGAAACTACCGTCACGGAAACGAACGTCAGCCCAAACAATCCTGATGCTGGCTGTACGATCGTTCAGCTGTTGGTAATGTATGTCACATGAGTCAAACGACCGCCAGTGAATTCTCCCGCGCCACCGCCGTTACTCGACAAAGCGAACACGAGTTCACCGCCGAACTCGACGCCGGCTGGAAAGTCGCCGGAGCCGTCAACGGAGGCTACCTCCTCGGGGTCGCCGGTCAAGCACTTCGCACCGTCAACCCCAGTACGCCGGACCCCCTCGTGGTCTCCACCTTCTATCTGGGACCCAGCACAGAAGGTTCGGTGGACATCACCACTCGCACACTGCGCGAAGGCCGATCAACGGCGAGCTACGGCATCGAACTCTCCCAGAACGGGGCACCGACGATCTCGGCAATGGCCACGATGGGCAACCTCGGCGAGCTTCCCGACGATGTCGGCACCACTGCCACCCTGCCCCAGCTGCCGCCACCAGAGGAGTGTGTCAGCGTCGCTGAAGCCAGCGAGGATTTCACGAAAGCGGCACCGCTGATCGAACGTTTCGATATGCGCCTGGACCCGGCCACCGCTGGGTTCGCGGTCGGCAGACCCAGTGGTCGCGGAGTGCTGCAGGGCTGGATTCGGTTCATCGACGGGACGGATCCAGATCCGCTGTCTCTGCTGACGTTCCTCGACTCCTTCCCGCCGGTGATGTTCGACCTGGGTCGTTTCAATTGGGCACCGACGATGGAACTGACCGCGCACGTTCGGGCCCTGCCTGCGCCCGGTTGGATCAGTGCGCGACTGGCCACTCGGAACATCGCCGGCGGTATGTTCGAAGAGGACTGCGAATTGTGGGACTCGGCCGGCCGCCTCGTGGCTCAGTCACGTCAGTTGGCGCGCCAGCCTCGTGGGTGAAGAAACGATGACGGCGGATAACCGACGATGACGCCCACAGAGTGTCATGTCAGCACGGTGCTCTAGAGTCAGTTCAACACCTATCCGACTGTGAAAGGACCAAGTCCATGGCATCGCTGTCATCGCTGAGCATCACATTCGACTGCCTCGACGTGGAAACGCAATCGCTCTTCTGGGCCGAACTCCTCGGTGCCGAAATCGATTCTGGTGCCAATGATTATGTCGCGAGCATCGGGGGAGTCCACAACACCGAATCATCGACCCCGGGAATGCTCTTCCTCAAGGTCGACGAGCGTACAGAGGGGAAGAATCCGCTGCATATCGACCTCGACGATCCGCACTATCCAGCGGATGTCGACCGGGCGGTCTCCCTGGGGGCGCAGAAGCTGGGGTCCTTCGACGAATACGGAATCGAATGGACGACCTTGAAAGATCCCGAAGGAAATCTCTTCGACATCGGCCGAAGAAAACTAGACTGAACCCCATGCACCTGGTTTGAACGACAGGCCGTCTGCATGATCAGAGAGGCTCAGCATGACCCTGCCATTGACCGATCCGAGCAGCACCCCGACCGAACGCCGTGGGCTCGAAGAGTTCCTCGACTACTTTCGACAGGTGGTCAGACGCAAGGCCGATGGGCTGACGCCTGACCAGCTGGCGCACACCGTGGCCTCCTCGTCGTTGACGATCGGCGGGATCCTCCGCCATCTCACTCTCGTCGAAGAGAGCTGGTTCGTCGAAGTGCTGCAGGGCAGAGAGCTGGGGGAGCCGTGGTCGAGTGTCGATTGGAACTCCGACCGTGATTGGGACTTCGACTCCGCTGCGGGGATGACTGCGGAAGAGCTCCTGGACGCCCACGCACAGTCATGCGAAATATCCCGTGAAATCCTCGCCGAGGTGGCCGACCTGGGCACGCTCACCGAGCGAAGTGACAGCGACGGAGTCAGGTTCAACGTCCGCTGGATCCTCATCCACCTCATTGAAGAATATGCTCGACATGCGGGCCACGCCGATCTCCTGCGCGAAGACATCGATGGTGAGATCGGCGACTGAGTCGCAGGCTCGCAACGGCCGGTCGATGAAATAGGCTGGGAGGTATGACGAACTCCTCGCCATCCGCTGCCGACACTGAGCCGAAACGACCCAAGGCGCTCCTTCCACTCGACCTGGTGCGTGGCTTCCTCATCGGCAGCGCCGAACTCGTCCCCGGAGTCTCCGGCGGAACCATCGCCCTGGTCACCGGAGTCTACGACCAGCTGATCGACTCCGCCGCACACGTCGTCTCTGCAGCAAAGACCCTGGTGGCAGGACCGGACCGGGTGACAGGTGCGATCGCTGAACTGCGGCGTACCGACTGGCTCCTCGTTATCCCCGTTCTGCTGGGAATGGCCACTGCAGTGTTCACCATTGCCGGTGTCATGGAGTCCTTCGTCGCCGGCAACCCCGAACTCTCCCGCGGACTGTTCTTCGGTCTCGTCGCCGCCAGCATCGCGGTGCCGCTGCGGATGCTGCCCGCACGGACCACGCGTCAGCCGGCACTCCTCGGTGTTCTGGCCTTCATCGCCGCAGCCGCGCTCGCGTTCTGGATGACGAGTCTGGCCGGCGGTGCAGATGTGGAGAACCCGCCTCTCATCACGGTCTTCTTCGTCGCCTCGATCGCCATCTGCGCACTCGTCATTCCCGGAGTCTCCGGATCATTCTTCCTGCTGGCGGTCGGCCTGTACTCGACGACACTGCGCGCCGTCGACTCCCGCGATTTCGGGTACATCGGAATCTTCCTGCTCGGAGCGATCCTCGGCCTGGCCGTCTTTGTCAACATCCTCAGATACTTCCTCCACAACCACCGGTGGTGGACACTCACCGTCATGGCGGGACTGATGTTCGGTTCCCTGCGCGCTCTCTGGCCCTGGCAGTCGTCCGCCGAGGCAGGGGCTGACGGCGAAGAGCACGGAGCAGGTGCTCTGCTGGCTCCTGGTGACCCGGTGCTCGGCCCGATCCTTTTGGCAGTCCTCGGCGCAGCTGTTGTCGTCATCCTCATCGTCGTCGAGGCGAAATTCGCTGCTTCGAAGGCTCAGTCGGTTGGAGCCGACTCCAGCGCGGCTTGAGCGCAACAGAGTTTGTTCAAATTTCTTTCAAGATCCATTCAGAAAACGGTCAGCGCACACTAGGGTGAGAGAGTTGAATCACTTTCATCCACTTTGACCAGTCTTCTGGAGACACATGCGTCTGCGCACCCTGACCTCGTCAACACTCGCCCTTGCTCTCATCGTCACCGGACCCGCGGCCGCCTCGGCGACCGGCCTCGGCGACGCAGGGGATTCCGCCGACGCCCAGGCGGCCAAGACCGGAGAGCTGACGCTGCTGGCGACGACCGACGTACACGGCAACGTACTCAACTGGGACTACTTCGCGAACAAGCCTTACCCGGCAGGGGAGGAACTGGGGATGACCCGCGCAGCGACGCTCGTCAATGGGGTCCGCGAGGACAAGGGCGCGGAATCCGTGCTCCTCGTCGACAACGGTGACACCATCCAAGGCAACCCCTTGGCCTACTACTTCGCCAAACAGGAGCCGATCACGACGAGTGGTCAGACGCACCCGCTGGCCAAGACCTACAACCATTTGGAATACGACGCACAGGTCGTCGGCAACCATGAGTTCAACTACGGTCTCGATCTGCTGGCCACCTACAAAGACCAGATCGACTTCCCGCTGCTCGGCGCCAATGTCATCGATGACGCTGACGGTCAGACACATCTGGATCCGTATGCGATGGTCGACAAACAGGTCGATGGTGAGACGATCACCGTCGGTGTTCTCGGAGTGACTACCCCCGGCAGTCGAATCTGGGACAAGAACAACCTGACCGGAAAGGTGCACTTCGACGATCCCGTTGAGACGGCCCAGAAGTATGTCCCCGAGATGAAGCAGAAAGGCGCTGACGTCATCGTCGTGCTTTCCCACTCGGGCAAGGATCCGAAGGGGCAGAACTGGGACCCGGACCAACTGCAGGAGAACCTCAGCACCTCGGTGGCGAAGGTTCCCGGTATCGATGTCCTCGTTGCCGGACATACCCACCAGAACGAACCCAGTCAGGTCGTGGACCGTGACGACGGCAGTCAGGTGCTCATCACCCAGCCGAACTACTGGGCCCGATCGGTCTCCGAGGTGGGCCTGCCGATCAATCTCGACACACACCACGTCGATTGGGGTGAGATCGAGCCCCACGCGGATGCGCTGGCCACCCAGGGCGAAGTCGCTGAGGATCAGGAGATCAAGGACCTCGTCGATGAGCAGCACCGGACCACGATCGACTACGTGAACACGAAGATCGGGCGGGTGACTGAAACCCTGTCGGCGAAGACCTCCTACTACGAGGACACAGCGATCCTCGACTTCATCTCTCACGTCCAGACTGAGACGGTGCAGGAGGGCCTGAAGGGAACAGACTATGAGGATCTGCCCGTGATCTCACAGGCATCACCGTTCAGTCGCACCGCAGAATTCCCAGCCGGTGACATCACGATCCGCGATGTGGCCGGACTCTACGTCTACGACAACACTCTGGCCGGGGTCGAAATCAACGGTGCCCAGCTCCGTGACTACCTCGAGTACTCGGCCCGGTATTTCAAACAGACTGAAGAAGGCGCTGAATTCGACCCGGTCGACGGCACCAATGCGATCGATGAAGGCTCCGATTCACCGATCCCGGACTACAACTATGACGCTCTGGCCGGAATCGACTATGACATCAACGTCTCCAAACCCAGCGGTGAGAGGATCGAGCATCTCAAACGGGCCGACGGCACCGAAGTCGGAGACGACGACCGGTTCATTCTCGCCATCAACAACTACCGCCAGTCCGGGGGAGGCGGCTACCCGGTCGACGGACTCAAAGAGATCTACAACGAGCAGGTCGAGGTGCGCCAGGCCCTCATCGACTGGGCCGAGGAAAAACAGATCGTCGACCCAGCCGATTTCTTCGACGAGAACTGGCAGGTCGTCACCAGCAGTCGGACCCCTGGCGGAGACGGCGGAGACGATGGCGACGATTCCAGCGACAACGGAGACAGCTCCCGTGAAGCAACTGCGGCAGCAGATTCGAATGGATCCGATGACGACGAGTCCGATGCCAGCGAATCCTCGGATGCTTCGAGTTCTGGGAATGCCGGAGGCTCTGACGGGGATGACAGCGGCGAAGCCGATGAATCGGCGGCCGGCGCCGGTGGCGGGGCCGACCTTCCACGGACCGGTGTCGAAGTCACCACGAGCATCGGCATCGCTGCCGCGATCATCGCACTCGGGACGGTGCTGGTGCTCTTCACACGCCGCCGTCGCAGCTGAGGAATCGCCGAGCATCCGCGGGACACAGCGAATTGACGTCGACCTGATGACCGGTCTGCATTCATCGGGCTTCCCCCGGCCTCGACTCACGTAGAGTGAGAGAGACAGCAGTCAGCTCTGAAGAAGGAGAAAGTCAAGCATGGCCAACACAGCATTCCAGGGATCTCCGGTCAAGACCGTCGGCGACCTGCCTGCCAAAGGCGAGCAGGCTCCGGCCTTCAGCCTCGTCGGCGGCGACCTCGGTGATGTGAACTCACAGGACTATTCGGGCAAGCGCGTCGTGCTCAACATCTTTCCCAGCGTCGATACGGGCGTGTGCGCAGCCTCGGTGCGCAAGTTCAACGAACTCGCCGCCGACCTGGGGAACACCACCGTTCTCTGCGTATCCAATGACCTTCCGTTCGCTCAGGGCCGCTTCTGCGGTGCCGAGGGAATCGAGAACGTCGTGGCAGCATCGGGATTCCGCAGCTCGTTCGGCAAGGACTTCGGTGTGACCATGGTCGATGGTCCGCTCGCCGGCCTGCTCGCACGCTCTGTCGTCGTCGTCGATGAGAAAGGCACTGTGACCTACACACAGCTCGTCGACGAGATCACCACCGAGCCCGACTACGACTCAGCGATCGCAGCTCTGGGAGCCTGATCTCCTGTCTGCGGGCCGAATCCTCGACCCGCGCATAGTGAACCGGGTGGGACGTGTACGCGTCCCACCCGGTTCACTCTGCAGGCAAAGAGTGCCGATCATGATCAATGCGGCAGGCACCTCGGGTGCCGGTACGCAGCTCGTGCCGAAGTTCTCACATATCGACGACGGTGATCGGCAGAGCATAATCAACACCGGCGAGCTCTCCACCGCTCGTGGTGATGCCGGAGATCATATCCTTCGGTTCCGGGTGGTCACTGAGTGCGTCCAAATAGACCTTGTGCGCCTCGAGTGACCGCACACCGCGGTCGACATGCTCGGCGGTGAGGGCCACGGCATGAGTGGGCTCGGCACCGTTGATGAGCAGCCGATCGGCTTTCCACGCTTCGAGCCCTTCGTCCTTGAGATCGGTGAAGACCCAGGGATTGTCGGCATCGCGGATCGCATCGACAGTGGCGACACCGGCATTGCGATGATCGACATGATTGAGTCCCCACTGGACCTGCAGATCGAATGTCGTCACCACGACCGCATTCGGTCGGAACTCGCGGATCTTCCGCGCAATCGAGCGACGCAGCTCATGAGTGGGTTCCAACAGTCCATCCGGGTAGTCGAGGATCTCGAGATCGTCGACGCCGACGACATTGCATGCCCGACGCTGCTCTTCGGCGCGCAACGGCGCCACCTCCTCGGGGCTCATTTCACGGATCCCTGCCTCCCCACGGGTAAGCAGCAGATAAGCGACCTCCTTGCCCTCGTCGGTCCATTTCGACACTGCGGCCGACCCTCCGTACTCCATATCGTCGGGGTGGGCGACCACGCAGAGCACGCGGTTGATATCAGAGTCATCGAAAAGCGGGATCTCAGTCATGCCTCCAGGCTAGGCGGCATCCTGCAGTTGCGCTAGGGAACGGGGACGAATCCGACTTTGGGTACGATGTGGATGACCCCACCGACCGAGTGAAGGCAGACAACGATGAAGAGGTCATTCGCAGCGGTGACGTTGGTTCTGGGGCTGACCCTCAGCGGATGTTCGGCGTTCCGGGTCAGCAGCTCCGATGAAGCAGGCTCGAAGCCGGCGAAAGTGGGCATCGGGGATGGGCAGTCACCATCGCCGACATCAACGGGTCCGACGATTCCCGACGACATGAGTGAGACCACCGTTGACCTGGGCGACAAGTGTCCCATCGAAGTCAGCCTGGCATTGGGCGCAGACTGGGCCGATGGTTCCGGGTACGACGGATATCGGCTCTATACCGCCGATTCCGAGGCGATCATCACGGTCAACTGCTTCGATGACGATGATTCTTCACCTCAGGGCTTGGTGGATCAGGCGCGGGAGAGAATGTTCAGCACCTCGGGGTCGACATTGGACAGTGAAACCACGGGATCACTCAGTGGGGGAGAGTACTGGGTCTTCCATGGCACGCTGGCTGCCGACGATATGCGCGCAGTCGATCAGGAGGACTCAGTGATCTTCGGTACCGTTGCCGGATTATCCGCCGACGGTCGACTGTTCAAGATCAGTGTCGACATGCTTGCTCAAGCCGATGACACCGAAGCTCAGGACCAGTTCCGCCAAATGCTTCCGACGGTTCGCCTCGGCGATCAGGTGCTCAAAGCCCCAGACCTGCGCTGAGGCTGTCGGCTACCTGACATGCGTTTGAGCAGTTCCCGGGCCGCAATCCTTCCCGCGCGGGTGGCGCCGACCGTGGAACTGGCCGATCCGTAGCCGACGAGGAAGAGTCGGGGATCGTCCTTGACGGCGACTTCTGTCTCCATGGCGATCCCACCATCCGGTGTGCGCAAATGAAGAGGTGCGAGGTGTTTGAGAGCTGCTCGGAATCCTGTGTTCCAGAAGATCACGTCGACCTCTTCGACGTGAGGTGCGGTGAATGGTGCCCACGACTCGGGTACTGCCAGATGGTCACTGGCCGATGGGCCCAGTCCCTCCGAGGTCGTCGGCTGTTCGGTGTCGCCGGTCCCGGGGAACCGGACCGCGTGAGGAAGGATGCGGTCGAACATGCCACGGGAGACCAGAACTCCGGAATCGATCCCTTCGCGGAACTCTCGTCGGATCGGCAGCCCCGTGGTGCGCACGACGCTGGCCGGGGCAAGGCCGGACAGAGTTCGGTCGCGCACGGCCCGCTCGACTTCGAGGCCCCATTGGCCGTCGAATTCTCTGGACGTGAAGTTCGGGGGACGGCGTGTGGCCCACAGCGTGTCGGTCACCTCGGCGAGTTCGAGGAGAAACTGTGTGGCGGAGATTCCGCCGCCGACCACGAGTGTGCGCAGTCCGCGGAAGTCCTCGACGTCCCGGAAGTTCACGGTATGGAGCTGGTGGCCTTCGAATTCGGCGATGCCGGGGATGAAGGGGACGTAGGGCTGAGTCCAGGTGCCGGTTGCGTTGATGAGGAAGTCGCTGGAGAGCGCCACGTGTTCACCGTCTATTGTGGTGGTGATGGTGAAGCGTCCCTGCCCTCGTTCTTCCGAGCGGACGGTGTTCACTTCAGCTGGGCGGATGACGCAGAGTTCGAGCTCGCGTTCGAACCGGGAGTAGTAGTCGGAGACGATCTGCGAGGCGGGTATGTTCGGGTCGGGGCGGCCGAGTGGGAATCCGGGCAAGTCGGAGATATGGTTCGTGGAACCCAGAGTCAGGGAGTCCCACCGCTCCCGCCACGCTCCACCGGGTCCGTCGCCGGCGTCGAGGATGATGAAATCCTTGCCCGGTGCGAGCCCGTCGCGCCACAGGTAATGCGCTGCGGACAGCCCGGCTTGGCCCGCCCCGATGATGACGACGGGCCAGTGAGAATCGATCAGGAGCTCGTTCATTCGGCACACCATGGTGCCATTGTTTCAGGTTTCTCGAGTCACAGTCCGACTGTCTATGCCGGGGCGTTAGACTGTTGCGTTCTGGCCGAGAGATGAGGGGTGTCATCTGGCCGATTGAGCGCAGTCGGGTCCGCGAGGGTTGGTGTAGCAGTTTTCGTCGACGAGGTAGCGGTGATACCGGTAGACGTCGATGCCGATGGTGTTGCTGGCGACGTGGGCGAAGCCGTCGATAGGCAGCCAAGGGCCGCCATCGACGGAGAACTCTCCGCTGAATGTCGCTGTCATCGCTGCCGAGACTTTGCCTGATTTTTGGTATTCGTGACCGATCTGCGGTGTGCCGCCGGCAAGTGGTTTCGCGCCTTTCGCAGTGGTTGTGGTGCCCGAGCCGTCTCCGAAGTCCCAGCTGAAGCGCTCTGGGGTGACTCTGACTTTGACTGCGTAGGTCAGCAGGGTCATGTCGATATAGCTGACGTCGATGTCGGTCCAAAACGCTGTCGGCTTGCCGACGACGGCCCAATCTTTTGGCCAGGCGTAGATTGTGGGAGCCGGAATATCGAAGTTCTGGAACTGCGATTCCGGGATGCGTGTCGGGGGATCCGGTCGGGCCGGAGCCTCGCCGCCTCCGCCTCCTCCACCGCCGGGGCCGGGTTCGCTCACGCACAGATAACCGACATCTTCCGTTGCACAGTCCGGCACTCCACCACCGGCGCCACCACCGGCGCCACCTCCGCCGTCGCTACCGCCACCGGAGCCGCCTCCTCCGGTCCCACCGCCGCCACCTCCGGAGCCGCCCCCGCCCGGAGGCGGCTCTGGAGCAGGAGGTTTCACTGCTTCACACCCGCTTGTGTCGCCGATGGTGCAACCCGGTGCTGCCACTGCTGGTATCGGAACCACGAATAAGCAAATGACGACAATTGCGATAGAAAGTATGGTGTGGGAAGCCCTGTTGTCTAGCAACGTCGTTCCCAGAGTGTTTGCTGGTCGACTTTCCAGCTCCCGTCATCCTGCTGAATCGTGTGTTGCATTGTCACTTTTCCGTCAGGGTTCGAAGTCGGTGATTGCCCCGCCGGGGTCATCGTCCACTTTGTAGTGTCGACACAGAAGTTCACTAAGACTGATGCGGCTTCTGCTGAGTCCTCCAGCTCCGTGATATCAAATACTTCGACCTTTAGCGGTACGACTTGGCCTTCAAACGTCGCTTTATCCGAAGCTACTGATTTGGCTTCTGCTTGAATTGACTTAAGTGCATCGCCAGACGCGAACTGAGGGAACTCGCTCGTTGCTTTGGTCTTTCCGGAATATGCTTCATTGATGGTTTGGATGAAACCTTCAAACGCCACCAGCGCTCCCTCTACGGCCTTCTTTTCCTCCTTATTGAGGTCGAGGTCGGTTTCGTAATCGGGGATGGCCACCTCGGCGGTGTCATCTGTGGAATCAGCGTCGGGCTCATTCGCGGGCAGGGTCGACGTCGGCGCAGCGACGGGCGAAGTGTCGGCACAGCCGACAACTGAGACCAGACTCAATGCGGAGAAAATGGCAACGATCAATTGGGCGGGTCGACGACACGGTCGGGACGATCCAGTTCTCATTCCACGCCTCTGTGGTCTGCAACTGCGGCGCGACCCCATCGGCCGACACCCGGATTCTCTACATTATTCGACAGGCGCGCTTTTTAGAACAGGCGAAGTCGAATCTGTGGATAACTCATGTCCGAGTGCGCGGAAGCAATTGTGCCGAAGAGATCGGCCCTACTTGTTCGCCGCCTTTGCCGCCTTCGCGGCGGCCTTCTGCTGCTTCTTGAAGGCGCGCACCTCCTGCAGAGTGACGTCGTCGACGACATCGGCGATCGAACGGCGGGCGTCCTCGTCACCGTAGTCACCGGCAGCCACCTGCCAGCCTTCGGCCTGAAGCTCGAACTGCTTACCGAGCAGCGCCAGGAAGATCTTCGCCTTCTGATCACCGAATCCAGGCAGCTTCTTCAGCCGTTTGAGGACCTCGGCACCGCTGGGATCACCATCAGTCCAGATCGCCTCAGCATTCCCGTCGTAGTCGTCGACGATGGCCGCAGCCAGCTTCTGCACCCGTCCGGCCATCGACTTCGGGAACCGGTGGACCGCAGGAGACTGGGCGAAAGTGTCGAGGAAATCATCCGGATTCATCTCTGCGATCTCGTCGACATCGAGCTTGCCCAGTCGCTCGGCCAACTTCGCCGGCCCCGCAAAAGCGCTCTCCATGGTCACCTGCTGATCGAGCAGCATTCCGACGAGCAGAGCGAAGCGGTCTTCGGCCAACAGTGCATCGGCCTTCGGATCTCCAGACAGGAACAGTGAAGTCATGGCTCCATCTTCGCATGCCGCCGTCTGCCGTCCATGCACCGATATCATCGGGGAATGATCTGTCCCTGTTCCGGAGTGCCTCGAGGCGCCGACTACGCCGACTGCTGCCGACCTGCACTCGACGGCGAAACCTGGCCCACCACCGCCGAGGCGCTCATGCGCTCCCGCTATACCGCTTTTGTTCGCGGCAATGAAGACCACCTCTTCCGCACGTGGCATGCCAAGACCCGACCCGACGACGTCGGCGTCGATGACTCCACCACCTGGCTCGGTCTCGAAATCCTGTCCACGACCGACGGGGGACCCGATGATGGCGCCGGAACGGTGCACTTCCGAGCGAAATTCCGGGACCACCTCGGCGATCATCTCCTCGAAGAGAACTCCTCCTTCGTCCGCAGGGCCGGACGGTGGATGTACCTCGATGCCCTTGAGAACTGACTTCGAACACCGACTTCGAGAATCGATGACGATGACATCTATACTGTTGGCTGGCGCATCCAACGCCCAGCCGAGGTCGTGATCCCAGCACACCGACCACATGGCGAAGGGGAGAGCATCCTCGGACGAAACCGGCACGGTGAATCCCTGACCAGGTTTCGTGCTGGGGGGAGACTTGGTCGCTTGAGGAAGAGACACCATGACCAAGGACAAGGATTTCAAGAGACTCGTTCGCACGCGGATGACCGAAACCGGTGAGAACTTCACTACTGCCCGCGCCGCACTGCTCGCCGAAAGCCAAGATGCGAACCGGAGTGCAGAGGCGCACCGCGGAGCCAGCGGCGAAATCCTCAGCGATTCCCCGATCGACCCGCAGATCGATCGGTTTCGGGCGAAGACACTGAGGACGTTCATGCCGAACGGTCGCATCACAGCCGTTCCGACGAAACGTCGCGCCCTCGTCGTCATCCTCATCGAGGTCCTCGTCTCCCTCGACCCAGACCGGGTCTACGACGAAAAGCAGCTCAACGGCATCCTCGGCGAGTTCCATCCGGACTTCGCCCTGCTGCGTCGCGAACTCATCGACTACCGACTGCTCGAACGCAATGCCCACACGGGTGAGTACTGGGTCAACCCGAAACCACCCATCCACAGCGGCTCACAGGCACAGGAGATGGCCGGACTCGAGGTATTTCTGAGCTGAACCGGCGACGGCGTATCCTTGAAGCTCGAACCACAACCGGGCAGACACGAGGAGCATCCATGGCCTACCACGCCGATTCGACCGATCTCGACGAAAAAGAGATTCTCAGCTGGGACATGTTCGGCCAATCGGCGCGTGAGATGGCGCAGACCATTGCGGATTCAGACTACGACCCCGAGATCGTCATCGCCGTGGCCCGGGGTGGGCTGCTGCCCGCCGGAGCACTGGCCTATGCCCTCGGGCTCAAGCTCTCCGATGCCATCAACGTCGAGTTCTACACCGACGTCCACGAAACCCTGCCCGATCCCATCCTGCTCGCCCCGATGCTCGACATCGAAGCGATCAAGGGCAAGAAGCTGCTCGTCGTCGATGACGTCGCCGACTCCGGTCGTACCCTGGCCCTCGTCCTCGAACTGCTGCGCAAACACGGTGCCGAAGCCCAGTCGGCCGTCATCTACGCGAAGTCCGCGTCGATCATCGACCCGGACTTCGTGTGGAAGCGCACCGATCAGTGGATCGTCTTCCCCTGGTCAGCCGAGCCGCCGGTCGAACCCAGCAAGTAAGCTGACCGTATGGAGGAGACACGGGACATCGCCGCCCCGTGCGGACGCGTCCGCGCCTATACCGCCGACGATGTGATCCGCGCACGGGGAATCCGCTATGCCCGCGCGGGGCGTTTCCTTCCTCCCGTCGACGAACCCCCGGTGGACTTCATCGACGGCGGCCAGCCCGGCCCGGCGAGCCCGCAGCTGCGCCGCGACCCGAACGCAGGGATGACCTTCGACCAGCTCGGAGGCCTTCCCATCAGCGAAGACTGTCTGCGCGTGAGCGTGACGATGCCCCGCGACATCGATCCCAGCGCCGAGGTGGGGCTGCCTGTCCTCGTCTGGATCCACGGCGGAGCCTATGTCGCCGGGGCCGGTGACGCGGAGATCTACGACGCGCACACCATCGCGGCAGAACAGCACATCATCGTCGTTTCCGTCACCTACCGCCTCGGCGTGCTCGGCTATTTGGGCACGGGCGCACCCGAGCATTCGAACCTCGGTGTGCTCGACCAGATCTCCGCTCTTCGGTGGGTGCAGACCAACATCGCCTCCTTCGGCGGCGACCCGCGCAATGTCACGATCGCCGGACAGAGCGCCGGTGCAGACGCCTGCGCCCACCTGATGATCGCCGAGGGTACGACGGGCCTCTTCCGGCGCGTGCTCATGGCATCTGCACCGCTGGGTCTGGCCGGTGGTACGGACACGATGAACTGGGCGATGGCCAAGGTCGCCCAGAGGATCGACCCTGACGCGAGCGTGAAGGAGATTCTCGAGGCCCAGGAGGAAGTGCACAGGGCGGCCCTCGTCGGCGGCCTGCACGCGGGAATGTGCTTCGGAGTCCACTACGGCCGGTACCCGCTGCCGTCCCGCGCCGAGGCGGCCAAGGCATGGGTCGACGTCGCGCCGACGTATGACGTGCTCATGACCCGCACCGAACGCGAGATGGCGTTCTTCGCCGGTTTCGTCCCCGCCCTGCGCCGGCTGCACAAGCGGTCCCTGACCTCACCGATGCTCGAATCCCTCATCTCTGGGATCACTTCGGCGGTCTACACCCGAGCCGGTCGAGAGTTCTACGACCGGCACCGCATGTCCGGCGGTCAGGGAGCGCGCCTGCTCATCGTCTCTCGCGGCGACGGCAGCTTCTTCGACGCCGCCCATGCCGGAGACCTGCCGCTGATCTTCCCCGGCGCGATCTGGCACAGATCCTTCCTCGACTACGGCGCGACCACCGATATCGCCGGTCCCGAACTGCGCCGGATCTGGGGCGACTTCGCGGCCTCGGGGTCGCTGCCGCGTATGCGCGTGCCCGGCCTCATCGACATCATGGGCTGAACGGTTCGACAGTGCGGTCCCGATTCTGTCGGTCTTTCACAATTGCCGTGTCACCGGCGTGCACTACCGTAAGACCATGGATGCACATCAGGTCTCGGCCGCCCGTCTGATCGCTCAGGGCCTCGTCGGACCTCCGCCCTCGTCACCGACAGGCACGGACCTCTCACCTGCAGGTGCCGTCGTCGAACATCTGGGCTGCGTCCAAGCGCAGGCCCTCAGCGGCGCTTTGGTCTCCATCGCCTTGCGTCTGGGTCCCGATGTCACTGCAGGGGTAGGCGCCGTCCGCGCCGCCATCGACGCCGGAGAGATCGTGCGGTCCTGGACTCAGCGCGGCACCATCCATCTGACCACAGCCAAGGACATCGGGTGGATCCTCGGCCTGACCGGTGCACGGACGATGAAGTCCACAGCCAACCGGCGCAAGCACTTCGGCATCACCGACGCGATGATCGACACCGCGGCCCGACTGGCCGCAACCGCCATCAGAGACCGTGGACCTCTGACCCGTGAAGAGCTGCTCGAAGCGTTTGCCCCCATCGAAGCCGGAGACGAATACGGACACGCTCGACACCTCATCACCTCCCTGGCACTGCAGAACATCATCGTTCAAGCCCCCATGATCGAGGGCAAGGACGATATGAAATACGTGCTCACCGACGATTGGGTGACGAGTCCCACCGCGTTGAACGCCGAGGCGGCGCTGCACGAATGGATGAGACGCTTCGTCACCAGTCACGGACCGGTGACGCTCGACGACGCCACCCGATGGACGGGACTGCCGAAGACCCACGTCAGAATGGCCATCCACGCTGGGATCGACGCCGGTGAGATCGTGAGTGCGGACATCGACGGCACTGACTGCGTGCACGCCCCGGACCTCGAAGATCGTCTGTCCGAATGGGAGACCGCGGCGCAGGAGACGATGCTGCTGCCGGGATTCGACGAGATCATCCTCGGTTACAAAGACCGCAGCGCTACGCTCGACCCTGCAAACGAAAAGCTCGTTGTTCCCGGAGGCAACGGAATGTTCAAGAACACGGTGGTGATGGGCACCCGTGCACGCGCCACATGGAAGCGATCACCCCGCAAAACCGGTCCACGTGTCCTCGTCGAAGCATTTCCTGGTGAGACGGTGGCCCTCGAGGCCGTCGAATCGGTGAGCGAAACCCACCCGGCCTTCGTCTGAGATCGCAGGCACGACCGACAATGGGCGAATCACAGAGGACACCGGCGGGCGGCGAGGTCGCCCCAGAAGGCCGGCCGACATCGTCGCAGCGGAGAATCGACGTCGGGATCATACTCAATCCCAGACATGCGGCGACTCTGCGAGCGTATGCCGATCTCGTTCAGGGCCTGCGTTCTGTTTCCGCGCACCACCGAAGCATGACGACCAGCGTCGAACGCTCTGGGCATTGGCAAGCCGAACAGCTCACCGATTGGGGCGCCGACATCGTCATCATCCTCGGCGGAGACGGCACCATCCGTGCGGCAGCCCCGGTGCTCGCAGAAGCGGGGATTCTTGTCTTCGTCATCCCGACGGGAACCGCGAATGTGCTCAGCCGTCATATCGGTCTCGGCTCGTCCCGGCAGGCAATCGACCATTGTGTGTCCACGGTGGCATCGATCATCCGCGGCGGGACCACGAACAGTGTGAGCGTCCCGGTCAATGCGGCGGACCTTCGGCAAGCAGACGGCAGTCGACTTCGCAGCGATTTCATCAGCCTCGCGGGAATCGGGGGAGACGCCCGTGCCGTCGCCCACCATCACGCCGCCCCTGGGCTGGCGGGTTACGCCTGGGGAGCCGTCCGAGCCCTCTTCGCCGCCAACTTCACAATGCGTCCTGGGAACGCTGCCCAGAGGCCGGTGTGGTCGGTGATGGCATCGAAGGCGGCCCGTCCTGCAGGACCCATCGCAGTGTTCCCCGAGGCACGAATCGAGGCAGAGACCTTCTCCGTGCTCACCGTCGGCCCACTTCCGCACCCGTTCATGGCCCGGTGCAGAGCGTGGGCGGGAATCGCCGCAGCATGCCTGCAGGGCGAACCGCAGACACACCCGCTCATGAGCTATCGCAGTACCGCGGAAACGACAGTCGCGCTCGAATCACCTGTGCCGGCGCAACTCGACGGCGACCACATCGGCGACTGTGTGGAACTGCGGGTCAGCGTCGGCGAGAAGAAGCTCTTGGTATCAGCGCCGACGGCGTGAGGTGCCGAAGATCCCGCGCGCGATCTCACGTGCCGCGGTCCGCGTGGGCAGCTCTTCGAGGCCATAGCCGGACTTCGGGAAGATCTGTACGGGCTCCGCCGATACCCGAGAGATCGCCTTTGACATCGGAGACGAAGACCGGCGCACCGTCCCGTGACGGCCGCTCGGCGAGCATCTGCAGGGGTGCGGTCTTGCCGGTTCCGGTGTCACCGGCGACGAGGTCGTGCCGGTTGAGCATGGACAGTCCGATGGAGATCGGGGTCTCCTTTCAGGGTTCCTCACCGTCGAGGGCGACTCCCAGATCGAGGGTCTCCCCGTCGAAGGTGTATCCGTCTTTGAGTGTCTGCAATGCCTGCGCTGTTATGCCTCAATCTTTATACAGCCGCACCGTGGCGGTGGAGGAATTCTGCATGGACTCGCCGGTCCGTCCCCAACTCGGGGTGGAAGCTGGCTCCCCACACCTGCCCCTGCCGAACGAGGACGGGCATACCGTCATGCCGGGCGAGCACCTCGGTGTCGGGCCCGAGATCGAGTATCTGCGGGGCCCGGATGAATGTGCCGTCGACCGGCTCGGTCAGTCCGTGGACGGTCAGCGGGGTGGTGAAGGACTCGCGCTGGCGACCATAGGCGTTGCGGGCCACGGTGATATCGAGCCCACCGAGGCGGTCGTAGCCGCCCAGCGAATCATCGCTGAGCCGATCCGCCAGGAGAATGAGCCCCGCGCAGGTGCCGAAGACCGGCAGACCACCGGTCATGCGTTCGCGCAGGGTCGCGAAGAGATCCGTGCCGGCTGCGATGCGCACCATCGCCGAGGACTCTCCGCCGGGCAGGATGAGCGCATCGATGGCGTCGAGGTGGTCGGACTTGGTGACCTTGAGGGGGTCGACCCCCAGGGAGCCGAGCATGAGCAGGTGCTCACGAAAAGCTCCCTGGAGGGCGAGGACGCCGACTCTCACCAGCCGCGTTCGGCCAGGCGGTGCGGTGCGGGAACATCGGCGACATTGATGCCGACCATCGCATCGCCGAGTGCGCGGGAAGCCTTGGCCACAGCCTGCGGATCGTCGAAGTGAGTGGTCGCTTCGACGATGGCCTTCGCACGGGCCTCGGGGTTGCCGGACTTGAAGATTCCGGAGCCGACGAAGACGCCGTCGGCACCGAGCTGCATCATCATCGCGGCATCCGCCGGGGTGGCGATGCCTCCGGCGACGAACGTCACGACGGGCAGCCGGCCGAGGCTGGCGACCTGTTTGACCAGGTGGTAAGGGGCAGCGATCTCCTTGGCCGCGACATAGAGCTCGTCTTCGCTCTTCGCACCCAGTGCACGGATCTCAGAGTTGATGGTGCGCAGGTGACGCATCGCCTCGGAGACGTCGCCGGTTCCTGCTTCACCCTTCGACCGGATCATCGATGCGCCTTCGGTGATCCGGCGCAGAGCCTCACCGAGGTTGGTCGCACCGCAGACGAACGGCACCTTAAAGACAGACTTGTCGATGTGGTTGACGTAGTCGGCGGGGGAGAGGACCTCTGATTCGTCGATGTAGTCGACGCCGAGGGTCTCAAGTATCTGTGCTTCGACGAAGTGCCCGATGCGGGCCTTGGCCATGACCGGCACGGACACGGCACTGATGATCGAGTCGATGAGATCGGGATCGCTCATTCTGGCGACTCCGCCTTGAGCGCGGATATCTGCGGGGACTCGTTCGAGGGCCATCACGGCTGAGGCTCCGGCCGCCTCGGCGATGCGTGCCTGCTCTTCGTTGACGACGTCCATGATGACGCCGCCCTTGAGCATCTGGGCAAGTCCGGTGTTGAGCAGGGTCTGTGTTTCGGTCATTGTGGTGCCAGTCCATTCACTGTCGCGGAGTCGATCCGGGCCGACACTGGGTGCAGCGCAGAGTGATCGCGGTCTGCTGCCAAGTATCGGAAGGATCATGCTTCTTCGGGGCGAACGGCCGTTCCCGACTAGCCTAAACTGCCGAGTGGCTCACTGTGAGAGCCAGAAAGAGTCAAGTATTTTAGGCCAGATGCGCATTGTCGCACTATGATCGTCTGATGGTTTCGACGTCACAGGGCCGCACGCAGACCGAGGGCATCGCGCTGCCGATGAGTGTCGACAAGGGTCTGCCGACTCCCTTGCCCGATCAGCTCACTCAGGAGCTGCGCCGTCTCATCTCGGACGGTACGCTGCGTCCCGGGGACGCGGTGCCCTCGAGTCGTCGGCTGGCCAAGCACCTCGGAATCTCCCGCGGCAGCGTGGAGACTGCCTATGCGCAGCTCGCCGTCGAGGGATTCCTCGTCGCCTTCGAACGCTCGGCGACGCGGATCAACCCTGACCTGCCCGCCGCACCGCGAACACTGCGTCCGCAGCGCCGGATTCCCGAATCACCGAGGCGGCTCTTACGCAACTATGTCGACCTGCGTCCGGGATTCGGCGGTGATGACCCACTGCGCGAACCGGCCTTTCGTCGCGCCTGGAGGGAATCGCTCGACCTCGACCCGGGGCCGATCGATCCCTTGGGCCAGCCCCGTGCCCGCTGGGCGATCGCCGACTATCTGCGACTGGCGCGCGGCATGGCAGTCGACCCCGATGAAATCATCCTCACCAGCGGGTCTCGCGACGGACTGAGGCTGCTGCTGAGCATCGGCACCGCCGGTTCCATCGCCGTGGAGAATCCGGGCTTCCCAGGCCTGCGGCAGGCAATGACCGACCAACATCTCGTGCCCTTGGACACTGCCTCCTCGTCGCCGGCTCCAGCCGATGTGGGGGCCGCCGTCGTGACTCCGAATCACCAGTTCCCACACGGGACACCGATGCCGGTCGACCAGCGTGCCCGGCTGTTGGACTGGGCGGCCAGGGGCGATGCCGTCGTCGTCGAAGACGACTACGACAGTGAGGCCCGTTTCACCCGGACTGTGCTCCCGACACTTCTCGATCTCGCATCATCGACCGGCAGTGCTGCCGAGGTCGTCCATATCGGCACTTTCTCCACTCTGCTGACCTCGGCAGTATCGACCGGATACGTCATCGCCCGCGGGGAGATCTCGGAGAAGCTCATAAGCGCGCGCACGGCACTGGGGCCCGCTTTCTCACCGATTCTGCAGATGGCCATCGCCACCTACCTCGGCTCCGGCGGGCTGCGTCGTCGCATCTCCCGCGGCCGACGTCGACTGCGGGCGGCCGAGGAGGTCGTAGGGGAGCTCGGTCCGATCCCCGGTCTGGTCCATGACGGACGTACCCTCGTCATCGAAACGACTCAGGAGCAGGCCGAGAGTCTGCTGCGACAGTTGGCCGACCGCGGCATTCTCGTCGCTTCATTGGCCCGCGGCTGGACCGGCGGTGATGAGGTCAGGCATGGTCTGGTCATCGCACATTCGAACGTCGAGGCCTCAGTGCTGCAGGAGGCCTTGGGAGAAGTGAAGACCCTGTTGAGTAGAATCCAGTCATGAGGAATTCGGGATTCGCAGTCGACGGGATCATCAAGCTGCTGCTGGCCGTTGCCGGCTTCATCTTCGTCCGCGGACTCGAGGACTTCTTCCTCGCCCCGCGCTGGCTGGTCATCACCGCTCTGGTGCTGTTCTTCCTCAGCGCCGCCACTCAGATCTCCTATGCCGTGAGCAAGGGAGAGAAGCGTTATCTGAAGTTCCCGATGGTCTTCGACGCGCTCCTCATCGTCGCCGTCGTCATCGGCCTCGTCCTCGCTGCTGCGAGCAATCCCGCCGGTGGTTGGATACTCTTCGTTCTGATGGGTGTGGGTTCGCTGGGCATCGCTGTGGTCTTCACCACCGGCGAGAACGGTCCCTCTTTCAGCGAAGAGGACTCACAGAGCCCCTGACCCCCGCCACCTGCTCACTGTCGACCAACCGCCTGCGCACGTCCGCCGTCGATCAAGCGCCGCCACACATTCTCACTGCCGATCAAGCGTCGCCGCGGATTTGTGGTCGTCTACGGGCATATTTCCGCGGCAATGCTTGATCGGCGGGTAGTTTGTGGGGTGAACGTGCGCGGCGGGCGGTCAGACGCGGCAGTGCTTGATCGGCGTGAACGGTCCGGTCTCGGCGAACGGCCGTCCCAGAGCACCTGTTCGGCGCCGCATGATTCCTGCCGATCAAGCGCTGGCGCGGATTTGTGGTCGTCTACGGGCATATTTCCGCGGCGAGGCTTGATCGGCGGGTAGTTTGTGGTGTGAACGTGTGCGGCGGGCGGTCAGACGCGGCAATGCTTGATCGGCGTGACTCTGCGAAGAGACAGTCAGCGCGGGGAGAAAGCCAGCGCGGAGAGACAGTCAGCGATTGAACGCGATCGCAGCGATATGACCGTCCGGAATGCCAGCCTCGAGGTCGTGGATGTCGACGTCCGGATGCGGTGAGTTCGGGTGCGGCCCGGCGCCGATGTAGTCGAGACCGGGATCGCGAGCCAGGCCCGTGCTCAGCGCTTTGAGGAAGGCCTCGGTGCGCGCCCACACGCGGACGAATCCAGCGGCGAAGTCCTCGTCGGACAAGGCCTCGAGCTCGGCCCGCTCATCTTTGTGGAGCAGATGCACAGCCTCGAGGGCGACATCTCGTTCGGGGACCGCTTCGATGTCGAGCCCGACCGGGTCGTCGGCGACGGCGACGAGAACGAGGCGTCGAGACCGAGACACCGAGAACTCACATTCATCGTGGCGTGGTTTGCCCGCCGAATCGAGGCGGATCTCGATCGCAGCGGGATCCCGGTCCAGATGTGCTGCGAGCACATGGCGGAGGACGACACGACCGGCTGACCAGGTCACGGCCGCCTCGGCGTCGAATTCCTGTGCATAGTTGCGTTCCTGCTCGGTGAGCACGGAATCGTCGTCGCGTGCCCACGCCGCCTCAGCCGAAGTATCGGCGAGGATGAGAGTCACGGGCAGCTCGGTGGACAGTTCGGTGAAGTTGGGGTGGTGCGCCATCGGTCAGCGGCCCAGAGCCTTGTTGATCTTCTTCAGCTTGCGGCCGAGGATGTAGATCCGCACCGACCCGATGATCCCGGCGATGAGGATGCCGCCGATGGCTGCGAAGAGCATAGCCACGCCCAGAGGCAGTTCGAACTGCCAGCCGAAGTACTTGAACTCGGCGGGGACATTGTTCTGCAGAATGAAGATGAGCAGGAGGACGACGATGACGGCGCCGAGGATGAGCGAGACCCACATGCCCGCCGACATTCCGGACCCGGCCTTCGTCGACGGCAGCTCACCGGTGTGTCCGGCCGGAGGCTGTGACTGTTCGTCGGTATGTCCGGCCGGAGGCTGAGTCTGTTCAGCTGATTCGTGTGGGGAGATCTCCCGAGTCTTGTCTGCAGCGGCGGCCTCGCCCGTCGCGGGAGTATCGCTGCCGAGGACTGCATCGGTTTCGGCCAGGAGCTCTTCGGGCGTCTGCGAATCGCCACGCGGGTCTTGAGTACTCATGCGCCCCATCATAACTGCTGATGGGGCGCACCAGGGTGGATTGCAGAACCAGGGTGGTTTGCAGAAAGAGTCCCGGCAGGGGCTGCCGGGACTCTTCCTCAGTTGGTGTCGAGCAGTGGGTCAGACGGTCTTGCTCAGGGAGGAGATGATCTCGTTGAGCGTTGCCGACGGACGCATCGCCGCGTTCACCAGATCATCGTTGGGGTAGTAGTAGCCGCCCAGGTCGACCGGGCTGCCCTGCACCTCGAGGAGTTCGGCCGCGATGGTCTCTTCCTTTTCGGCCAGAGCCTTCGCCACCGGTGCGATGGCCTCGGCCAGCGCTTCGTCGGAGGTCTGCTCGGCCAGGTTCTCCGCCCAGTAGAGGGTGAGGTAGAAGTGGCTTCCGCGGTTGTCGATCTCGCCGACCTTGCGTGACGGGGACTTGTTCTCTTCGAGGAACTTGCCCGTGGCGGCATCGAGGGTGTCGGCGAGGACGCCGGCACGTTCATTGCCGTGAACATTGAACTCGTGGCGGAACGATTCGGCCAGGGCGAGGAACTCACCGAGGGAGTCCCAGCGCAGGTGGTTCTCCTCCACGAGCTGCTGGACGTGCTTGGGAGCCGAACCGCCGGCACCGGTCTCGAAGAGTCCGCCGCCGGCGATGAGCGGAACCACGGAGAGCATCTTCGCGGAGGTGCCGAGCTCGAGGATCGGGAACAGGTCCGTGTTGTAGTCGCGCAGCACGTTGCCGGTCACCGAGATGGTGTCCTTGCCCTCGCGGATGCGGTCGATGGAGAACTGGGTCGCCTCCGCCGGGTTCATGATCCGGATATCGAGTCCCTCGGTGTCGTGGTCGCGGAGATATTCCTCGACTTTCGACCGGATGTTGTTGTCATGCGCACGGGTCTCGTCGAGCCAGAACACGGCCGGGGTGTCCGAGAGACGGGCACGGGTGACAGCGAGCTTGACCCAGTCGCGGACCGGGATGTCCTTGGTCTGGCAGGCGCGCCAGATGTCACCGGCGGCGACCTCGTGGCTCATGAGCACCTCACCGGCGGAGTTGACGACCTCGACGACTCCGGGCGCGGCGATTTCGAACGTCTTGTCGTGACTGCCGTACTCTTCGGCCTTCTGCGCCATGAGACCGACGTTGGGCACGGTGCCCATGGTCTGCGGGTCGAAGGCGCCCTTGGCCTTGCAGTCCTCGATGACGGTCTGGTAGACGCCGGCGTAGGAGGAGTCGGGGATGACGGCCAGGGTGTCCTGGGTCTGATCGTCCTTGTTCCACATCTTGCCGCCGACGCGGATCATCGCGGGCATCGAGGCATCGACGATGACGTCGGAGGGGACGTGGAGGTTCGTGATCCCCTTGTGCGAGTTGACCATGGCCAGGTCAGGTCCGTCGGCCAGGCCCTTCTCGATTCCGGCCTTGATGCCGGCTGCAGCGTCGGCAGGCAGGGTGTCGAGGCCGGCGAGGATCGCGGCCAGTCCGTTGTCGGAGGTCAGCCCCGCCTCGGCGAGGACGTCTCCGTATTCGGCGAACACCTCGGGGAAGAAGGCTTCGATGACCTTGCCGAAGAGGATCGGGTCGGACACCTTCATCATCGTGGCCTTGAGGTGGACGGAGAACAGGACTCCGTCGGCCTTGGCGTGCTCGATCTGCTCCTTGACGAACTCGTCGAGAGCGGCGACATCCATCTTCGTGGCATCGATGATCTCACCGGCGAGGACGGGCAGGGACTCCTTGAGGACCTGCGTCTCACCGGATTCGGTGCGCAGGCGGATCGTCAGCGTGTCATCGGCATCGATGATCACGGACTTCTCGTTGTCGCGGAAGTCCTGCGAGTCCATGGTGGCCACGCGGGTCTTCGATTCCTTGGACCATTCGCCCATCGAGTGCGGGTGGGCCTTGGCGAAGTTCTTCACGGCCTCGGGCGCGCGGCGGTCGGAGTTGCCTTCGCGCAGCACCGGGTTGACGGCCGAGCCCTTGACCCTGTCGTAGCGTGCCCGAATGTCCTTCTCTTCATCGGTCGAAGGCTCTTCCGGGTAGTCGGGCAGCTCGTAGCCCTGTCCCTGCAGCTCGGCGATGGTGGCTTTGAGCTGCGGCACGGAAGCCGAGATGTTCGGCAGCTTGATGATGTTGGCATCGGGCGTCTGGGCCAGAGCGCCCAGTTCGGCCAGGGCGTCGCCGACCTGCTGATCTTCGGGCAGGCGGTCACTGAACTGGGCCAGCACGCGCGCGGCAAGGGAGATATCTCGCGTCTCGACCTCGACGCCGGCCGATGTGGCGAAGGCTTCGATGATGGGTTTGAGCGAATACGTCGCCAGAAGCGGCGCTTCATCCGTGCGCGTGTAAATGATTTTAGCCATAGTTGTGGACCACTCCGCATCTTCTTGGGGTTTGTCGCCCTCCATCCTACCTTCTGGGCCATTTCAGCAGTCGGGTCAGGCCGATGATGGTGCTCACATCTGACGTCGGCACCCGGTAGTCTTCTGTGTCGGCACGGACAACAGAAAGAGGACGACAGTGGCCAAACTCTACTTCCGGTACGGAGCGATGAATTCGGGCAAGTCGACCGCTCTGCTGCAGGCGGCCTTCAACTATGAGGAGCGCGGTCAGCGGGTCCTGCTGGCCAAACCGCTCATCGACACCAAGGGAGCATCGCAGATCGTGTCCCGGCTGGGAGTCACTCGAGAGGTCGACTTCGTCATCCCCGCCGACGGCGACGTTGAGACGATCTATGCCGAACATGCGGACTACGTCGACCACGATGCCCTCATCGAGTCCATCGACGCTCCGAAGGTCCCGGTCTCGTGCCTGCTCATCGACGAGGCGCAGTTCCTCACCCCTGTCCAAGTGGATTCGCTGATGCGCATCGCTACGAATGCCTCGGTGCCGGTGATGTGCTACGGAATCCGCACGGACTTCCAGACGAAGGCGTTCCCCGGATCGGCCCGGCTGCTCGAGATCGCCCATACCCTCGAGGAGCTCAAGACGATCTGTCGCTGCGGTCGCAAGGCCATGTTCAACGGCCGGCTCGTGGACGGACGGTTCATCTTCGACGGCGATCAGGTCGCCATCGACGGCAACACTGTGACCTATGAATCACTGTGCCCGAGCTGTTATCTCGAGTACTCCGACGGTAGGCTTTCAACGACAGACTCCTGACCGATCCCGACACAGCTTCCCCGTCGCATCCAGCTCGTCGACTTCCGTCACATCCAGTCGAATTTCCGACGCACCTCAAGTTCTCAAGGAGCCTCCATGCGCATCGCCGTCCGTGCCTTCAACGACAATCCCGGTTCTCCCGTCCTCGTCTTCGGCAACGCTCTGGGCACACGGATGCCCTTGTGGACGCCCGTAGCCGCACGCTTGGCCGACGACTATCAGATCTACCTCACCGACCTTCCGGGGCACACCGTGGCCAACGGTGGATCGGCCGCCCCGCTGACAGTCGAAGCGCTGGCTTCCGGTGTCGTCGAGTCCCTCGCCGAGGTCGGGGTCGAGTCCTTCGCCTACTGCGGAGTCTCGATCTCCGGCGCTGTCGGTCTGACTCTGGCACTGAACCATCCCGACGTCCTGACAGGACTCATCGCCTGCGCGACTGCCGAGAAGTTCGGCACCCCGGAGTCATGGGACGAACGCATCGGCCAAGTCCGCGCCGACGGAACCCGGAGCATCGTCGATGACACCGCCGACCGGTGGTTCGCCGCCGGATTCCTCGGCGAGGACATCGCCACCGGTCACCTCATCCTCTCCGACCTCGCGCTGGTCGATGATGAGGTCTACAGCGCGGCCGCCTCGGCGCTGAAGACCTACGATCTGAGCGGAAAGCTCGGTTCGATCAGCACCCCGACGCTGGTCGTGGCCGGGGCCCAGGACCCCGGCTGCACCCCGGAGGCGATGTCAGAGATGGCCCAGCAGATCGAGGGCGCGCACTTCGTCACGATCCCGGACTCGGCGCACCTGTCGATGGTCGAACACCCCGAGATCGTCGCCGACCATATCCAGGAGTTCTGCGGCCAGCTGTAGGAACGCTTGCGCCCACGGGTCAAGGGCTCCTCTGTCGATGGTGAGACCACTTCTGGAGTAGGCTGTGCCAAAGCACAGGCAAACCTGCTCGATGAGGAGTGAGAATGTCCCCGCGCCCGAGTTCCCCTGATTTCACATCCACCGAGGTCGACCTGCGCTCTCCCGGGGAACGAGAACCCGGAATCAGCCGCACCACCCTGCGAATCAGGTGGACCGGGTTCCTGCTCGGCCTCATCTTCTCCACTCTGATCTATGCGATCATGCCTGCCGATATCGGGCATGGTGCCAAACTGACCGCGGCGGTCGCGGTGCTCATGGCGGCCTGGTGGATGACGGAAGCGCTGCCGATCGCAGCGACCTCCCTCGTTCCGCTCGTGGCGTTCCCCGTGTTCGGCACGGACGTCGAGATGGAGACCGTCGGCGCCTCGTACGGGAATCCGATCATCTTCCTCTTCCTCGGCGGCTTCCTCATCGCCCTGGCGATGCAGCGGTGGAATCTGCACCGTCGCATCGCACTCGTGACGCTGAGCATCATGGGTGACCGGCCAGGACCGATGATCGCTGGCTTCATGATCGCCACCGGGTTCATCTCGATGTGGGTGTCGAATACGGCGACCGCAGTGATGATGTTGCCGATCGGCATGTCGGTGCTCATGATCGTGTCGAAGGTTGTGGGCACCGCCTTCAACAAAACGGCGGATCCTGACGGAGACGGGACAGAAGACGCCGTCGGCGCTGCCGACAGACCGAGCGACGGCGGCGATGACACCGGCATCGGCGCGGTCGTGAAGTCGAACTTCGGCACCGCGCTCATGCTCGGCATCGCCTACTCCGCGTCGATCGGGTCGCTGGGCACCATCATCGGCACTCCTCCCAATCTCTTCCTCGTCGGCTATCTCAAAGACAACTACGACATCTCCATCGGCTTCGGCCAGTGGATGATCGTCGGTGTGCCCCTGTCGGTGGTGATGATGGCCATCGCCTGGTTCCTCTTGGTCAAGGTACTGTTCAGACCGGAGATCGACAGGATTCCCGGAGGGCGTGAGCTCATCCGCGATGAACTTGCCAAACTCGGCCCCATGTCCACAGGTGAGAAGCTCGTGCTCGCGATGTTCGTCCTTGCCGCCGTCAGTTGGATCTCGCTGCCGCTGATCTTTGACGAGCCGCCGATCAGCGACGAAGGCATCGCCATGGTCGTGGGGCTCCTGCTCTTCCTCATCCCCGGCGGAGCAAACCGGGGAGTTCGGCTCCTCGACTGGGCGACGGCGGAGAAGCTGCCCTGGGGAGTCCTCCTGCTCTTCGGCGGCGGGCTCGCTCTCTCCGCACAGTTCTCGGATTCGGGCCTGACCGAATGGATCGGCAAGACCACCAGTGGTCTCGGGGTTCTTCCGACAATGCTCGTCGTTGCGATCTTCGCGGCAATCATCCTCTTCCTCACAGAATTGACCTCGAATACCGCAACCGCGGCGACGTTCGTTCCGGTCGTCGGCGGAGTGGCCATGGGCCTCAGCCTCGACCCGCTGCTGCTGACGATTCCCGTTGCCCTGGCCGCGACGTGCGCGTTCATGCTGCCGGTCGCGACCCCACCCAACGCGGTGGCGTTCGGCTCGGGATATGTCACCGTGGCGCAGATGGTCAAGGGCGGGCTGTGGCTCAATGTCATCGGCATCGTGCTCATCACCGCCACGGTGTATCTGCTCGCCGTTCCGGTATTCGGGATCGCTGTCTGAGGACGAGCGGAACTGGCAGACTGATGGCATGACTGAGCTGTTCGAACCGCTGACTCTGCGGGGGACCGAGATTCCCAACCGCATCTGGCTGGCCCCGATGTGCCAGTACTCCTGCGAAGCCGAAGACGGAATGCCCGGCCCGTGGCACCTCGTCCACCTCGGTGCCCGAGCGCAGGGCGGATTCGGACTCATCCTCACAGAGGCCTCGGCCGTCGTCCCCGAAGGGCGCATCTCACCGCAGGACGCCGGGATCTGGAACGACGATCAGGCCGACTCCTGGTCGGCGGTCGTCGACTTCGTCCACTCCCAGGGCAGCGTCATCGGCATCCAGCTCGCTCACGCCGGCCGCAAGGCGAGCACCTATCGTCCCTTCACCGGTGAACCGAAGGGCAGCGTGCCCGAGTCCGAGGGCGGGTGGCCGACGTTCGGCGCCAGCCCCATCGCCTATCCGAAGCTCGCCGAGCCTGCGGAGATGACCAAGGACGATATCGCCGAGGTGGTCGCCGCCTTCGCCGCTGCGGCCCGTCGTTCGATCGACGCCGGTTTCGATCTCGTCGAGCTCCACTCCGCTCACGGCTACCTGCTCCATTCGTTCCTGTCCCCGCTGTCGAATCAGCGCAGCGACGAATACGGCGGCGACCTCGCCGGACGGTCTCGACTGCTGCACGAGGTCTATGCCGCGGTGCGCGCCGAAGTCGGAGACGATGTGCCGGTGTTCGTGCGCATCTCGGCGAGCGAATGGACCGACGGCGGTTTCGACGTCGCCGAGGCCGCCGAGGTCAGCCGTACTCTGTCTGAAGCCGGAGTCGACCTCATCGACGTCTCCTCGGGCGGCAACTATCCGGTGCGGATCCCCATCGGTCCCGGTTACCAGGTGTCCCTGGCCGCAGCGATTCGGGCAGAAGGCGTCCCGACCGGAGCCGTGGGACTCATCACCGACCCGAAGCAGGCCGAGACCATCCTCAGCACGGGTCAGGCCGATGCGATCTTCATGGCCAGAGCCGCTCTGCGCGAACCCTCATGGCCACAGCGCGCCGCCCACGTGCTCGGCGTCGAACCCGGACCCTACCCTCCGCAGTACACGCGCGGATCCTGGTGATCCATCCGTGATCGCTGCGGACGCTCCGCAGCGATCGGGGCACCCGACCAGCCATCACCGAACCATTCGCCCAGACAGAAGACATCGAGCCGAGACAGAACAGATTGAGGAGTACGGAAATGAACACGATCGAAACCGAGCACGTCGTCATCCGATCTATTGCGGTCTCCGAGATGGCGAACAACGTCTACCTGCTCACAGGCAGGGAGACCGGTTCCCAGGTGCTCATCGATGCCGCTGATGATGCCGATGGGATCGCCGATCTCATCAGCTCCGGCGCCCAGGACACCGAAGCCGAGCCGACTCTGCGGGCGATCATCACCACGCACCAGCATTGGGATCATATCCGGGCTCTGCAGGCCACCTCGGCGAACTATCCGGAGGCGATGACCATCGCCGGTGCCGCGGACGCGGCCGCCATCACCGAGGCGGAAGGCGTAGAGATCGCGCACTCCGTCGATCACCTCGACGTCGGGGACTTCGGCGGATTCGTCCTCCAGGCCATCGGACTGCGCGGACACACTCCCGGCTCGACAGCGCTGCTCCTTCGTGACGGGGGAAAGACGATCCTGTTCTCCGGCGATTCGCTGTTCCCAGGCGGACCGGGCAAGACCTGGTCGGCCGAGGACTTCACATCTCTGATGGACGACCTCGAAGATCGGATCTTCGGTGAGCTTCCGGATGAGACGCTCGTTCTGCCCGGGCATGGAGACTCGACGACTCTGGGTGACGAGCGCCCGAAACTGGGGGAGTGGCGCGAACGCGGGTGGTGACCGCGGTCCTGCGCAGGCTTCAGACGATGGTGAGAGCCTTCAGAGAGTTCCTCAGCTCGGCAGTGCGGCGAAGCCGATGAGCGCCCACGCGATGGCGAGGAGTCCCACGGCGACGATGCCGATGTTCCATCTCGTCTCGACCCTGCGCTGCCCGCCTGGGTTGGCCAGCTCTTCGTCGCTGAGAGCCGAATAGCGTTCGAGCACGGTGTCGACGGCCGGGTTGGGATCCTCGACCAGCCGGCGGATACCGTGCTCGTCCTTCTCCCACTTCTTGCCCTTGCCGGCCAGCGGCCATGAGGCGAACTTCTTCGCATGAGTGCGCACGCTGAGACCGAAGTGGGTCTCAAAGCCGTCGACGAGGTTCCATGGGATCGTCACGGTCTGCAGGGGATTGACCAAGACGATCTGCCGGCGGTGCAGCTCGACACGGGGATACCGGTAGAAGACGAAGACCAAGGTGCCGACGGCCAGCGGGATGCCAGCGGCGGCGAGTCCGCGCAGTGTGAAATCGCCGAAGACGATGGAGATCACACCCAAGGCGCAGAGCCCGCCGACGATGAAGAACAGAGCCGTCGAGCTCGTCGTCCGCACGACGGTCGGCTCGGTGTCATTGCGATCTATCTCACTGTCAGCCACCTGTTCATCCTATCCACTGAGACTGAGCAAAAGTTGTCTGTTCTCTTAGTCTCGAAACGGTAACGATTGCGAAATTTGCTCATTATGTGGACTCGGTCACAGTCCTCAGTGAATTAGCTTTGATGCAATCCATGTGAAAAACATGAACGCGGTCACATGTGCTTCGGCCTCTGCCGACGCTGCGGATGTGACCGGAATGCACTCCGGTTTTGGGGTGCACGTACGAGGGTGACTCGCCCTAGAACAACAAGGAGAGAACGTGAACAAGCGCTTCCTCGCGGCCGGCGCCTCTGTGGCTGCCGCTGCAATGGTGCTCACCGCCTGCACACCCCCTGGCGGAGGCGATGATGAAGAGTCGTCGAACAACTCAACACTCAATATCGGGTGGAATGAGTCCTTCCGATCGATGAATACCCAGACCGCAAACGGAAATGCGGCCTCGAATGCCCTCCTCACCTACCTGATGAACGACAACTTCGGGTACTACGACGACAACCTCGAAGTTCAGGACGGCAACCTCGGTACGGTGGAGCAGGTCTCAGAAGATCCGCTGAAGGTCAAGTACACATTCAACGACGATGCAAAGTGGTCCGACGGCACACCCGTCGACGCCGCTGACTTGGCGCTGACCTGGGCCGGCAGGTCGACGAACTTCAACACCGTCGAGTCGAACAACGACGACGACGGAGCGGTGAAGGAGAACGACGCGAAGACTGTCTACTTCGATTCCTCGACTGTCGGGGCATCGCTGATCAAGGACTTCCCGGAGATCTCCGATGACGGCAAGGAGCTCACCTTCGAATACACCAAACCCTATGCCGATTGGGCCGACGAGTTCGGCATCGGTCCCGATGGCGTGGGAGTGCCTTCGCATATCGTCGCGAAGAAGGCTCTCGGCGTCGATGATCCGGAAGAGGGCAAGCAGGCCATCCTCGATGCGATCAAGGACGAGGACACCGAGAAGCTCTCGAAGATCTCGAACACCTGGAACACCGGCTTCGATTTCACATCGATGCCGAAAGACGAGGATCTCCTCGTCCACAACGGACCGTACAAAATCACGAAGTTCGAAGAAGGCCAGTACCTCACGCTCGAACTCGACGACAACTACACGGGCCCGAACAAACCGAAGGTCAACACCGTGACCGTGCGTTACAACGGTGATCCGATGGCCATGGTCCAGGCGGTGGAGAACGGCGAAGTCGACTTCACCCAGCCGCAGGCGACGGCTGACGTGCTCTCGGCTGCCGAGGACCTCGACGGCGTCACCGTCGAAGCCGGCGACGGCGCGACCTATGAGCATGTCGACTTCACCTTCGACAACAAGGGGCCCTTCGACCCCGAAGCCAACGGCGGAGACGAGGAGAAGGCGAAGAAGGTGCGGCAGGCGTTCCTGCACACCGTCCCGCGTCAGGACATCGTCGACAAGATCATCAAGCCGCTCAACGATGAAGCTGTCACTCGTGACTCCTTCAACCAGGTGCCCGGATCCCCGCTGTACGACGGTATCGTCGCAGGCAATGGCATCGACGCCTACGAAGAGGTCGATGTCGACGCTGCGAAGAAGCTCCTCAAGGAGGCGGGCGTCGAGTCACCTAAGGTCCGTGTCATGTACGACAACACGAACTCCCGGCGCCAGCAGGAGTTCCAGCTGGTCAAGGAATCGGCGGAGAAGGCCGGATTCGAGATCGAAGACGTCGGTGATGTCAACTGGGGAACTCGCCTCGGTGATGGGACATATGATGTGTCGATCTTCGGATGGCAGTCCGAAGGCACCGGAATCACCGAAGCCGATGCGAACTTCCGCACCGGTGCTCAGAACAACTATGGGGGCTATTCGAGCGACGAGACGAACGACATCCTCGACAAGATCCTCGTGGCACCCGAAGAGGACCATGAGAAGCTGTCGACGGAACTCGAGAAGCAGCTCACAGACGATGCCTTCGGCGCACCGCTGTTCCAGCACCCCGAGCTGCTCATCTACAGCGACAAGCTGAAGAATGCGTCGTCGACGACCGTTTCACCGACTCTGATGTGGAACTACTGGGAGTGGGAGACGAACTGACCCTGGTCGGTTCCTCTCCACACACCATCCGTTGTGGGGATCACTGTGTGGTCCCCATAACGGCGTCTTCAGAAGTTTGAAACGGACAGCCCGCTATGATCAGATTCATCCTCCGACGACTCCTTTCGACTGTGCTCGTGCTGCTTGTCGTCACCTTCGTCCTCTACCTCCTGCTCAACGTGGCCCTGGATTTCTTCTGGGACCTGCGTTCGAGCACCTCTCCGAACATCGAAGCTCTCTACGAGTCGCGTCGTCGACTCCTTGACCTCGACACCCCCGCAGTCGTGCGCTACTTCAAGTGGCTCGCCGGTGTGGGCGGCTGCGCCATCGGCCAATGTGACTTCGGCATCGCCTGGAAGTCCGGCCAAGAGGTCACCGACCAGCTGCAGGGCGCGATCGTCAACACGATCAAGCTCATCACCGCCTCGACGATCGTGGCCATCATCTTCGGCATCGCCGTCGGTATGATCTCGGCCATCCGCCAGTACTCGGGCTTCGACTACTTCATCACCTTCGTCTCGTTCCTCCTCTACTCGCTGCCTGTCTTCTGGGTGGCAGTGCTGCTCAAGCAGTACGGCGCGATCGACATCAACAACTTCATCAACGATCCGACACTGGACTCCTGGTGGCCGATCATCATCGGCTGTGTGGCGATGGGGCTGTTCTGGATGGGTGCGCTCGGCGGCAGCGCCAGACGACGGATCATCACCTTTGCCGCCGCCGCTCTCATCACCTTCGGCACTGTCTACTACATCCTCGCCAGCGGCTGGATGCAGCAGCCGACGATCGGTCTCCTCGGTGTCGTCGTCATCGGCGCCGGCGCGGCTGTCGTGATGACGTTCCTGTCGACGGGGCTGAAGAATCGCCGCGTGCTCTACGCCTCGCTCACCACAGTCGTCATCGGCGCGCTGCTCTACTGGCCGCTGATGAACCTCTTCTACTACGTCGGGATGAATTGGCTGTGGATGTTCGGTCTCCTCATCGTCGCGATCGCGATCGCCATCGCAGTCGGACTGGCATTCCGCGGCCCGGATCCCTGGGACACTGCACGGACGACGAGCTTCACTGCCATCATCGTGGCTGTGCTCATCTTCGCCGACCGCGTGCTGCAGGGCTGGCAGGACTATTCGAACGACCCAGCGATCAACAACCGCCCGATCGCGACGATCGGTGCCTCTGCACCGAACATCGACGGTGACTTCTGGATCACGAACCTCGACTCGTTCACTCACCTGCTGCTGCCGTCGATCGCTCTGGTGCTGATCTCCTTCGCCTCCTACACCCGCTACACCCGCGGTTCGATGCTCGAGGTCATGGGGCAGGACTACATCCGCACGGCGCGAGCCAAAGGCCTCAACGAGCGCACGGTGATCATGCGCCATGCCCTGCGCAATGCACTGCTGCCGCTGGCGTCGATCATCCCCGTCGACATCATCACCATGATCGGCGGTGCCGTGATCACGGAGACGATCTTCGGCTGGAACGGCATGGGCAAGCTCTTCATCGACTCGATGAGGCAGGCCGAACTCGATCCGGTCATGGCCTACATCCTGATCACGGGTCTGCTCGCCATCATCGCAAACCTGGTCGCGGACTTCCTCTACGCCGTCCTCGACCCGAGAATCCGAGTGAACGCATGAGTACCAACAACGACAATCAGAACGCTCTCGCTCTCGACGAAGTCGGGGACAATGCGATCGAGTCGAAGGAAACCGAAGGCCTGTCGCAGGGCAGGATCGTCCTGCGCAAGTTCCTCCGTCACAAGGGTGCGATGATCAGCATCATCGTCCTCGTGCTCGTGGCGATCTTCGCCTTCAGCGCGCAGGGAATCGGCGGCCTGCCCGGCTGGTGGAAGTTCTCCCATACGGCTTCCGGGCAGGTGGCCAATCCCGGTGGTGCGCCGACGTGGTCGCTGTCGTCGATCTTCTCCCTCGGGGACCACCCGTTCGGGCAGGACGAGATCGGCCGCGACAACTTCGCCCGAGTGATGAAGGGGACTCAGATCTCCATCATGGTCATGTTCATCATCGGCGCCGTGTGCCTGGTCATCGGTACGATCGTCGGTGCCGTCGCAGGCTACTACCGCGGCTGGGTCGATTCGATCCTCATGCGCATCACCGACGGCTTCATCATCCTGCCGGTCATCGTCGTCGGCTCCATCCTCGGCGTCCTCGTCGGCGGATCCAGCGGTCCGATGCTCGGCCTGGCGCTCGGCTGCATCCTCTGGGTAGGCCTGGCCCGTCTCGTCCGCGGTGACTTCATGTCACTGCGCGAAAGGGAGTTCGTCGATTCGGCCCGTGTGGCGGGAGCGAGCGACTTCCGCATCATGTTCAAGCACATGCTGCCCAATGCCATGGGCGTCATCATCGTCAACACGACGCTGATCATGAGCCAGGCGATCGTCCTCGAGGCCTCGCTGAGCTATCTCGGCTTCGGCATCCAGCCGCCCGGCATCTCATTGGGCCAGCTCATCAGCGAATACCAGACCTCCTTTGCCACGCGGCCGTGGCTGTTCTGGTGGCCGGGTCTGTTCATCATCATCATCGCCCTGTGCGTGAACTTCATCGGCGACGGCCTGCGCGACGCGTTCGACCCGAGGATGAAGACCATTCCGAGCTGGAGGAAGATGAAGAAAGCCGAACGCATGGCGCAGAAAGGGGCGAACTGATGACTGAGAACACAGCAGATGCCCAGTCGAAGAAGGGGTCCCCGATCCTCGAGGTCAAGGACCTCGGCGTCCAGTTCTGGGTCAGCGACGAATGGTGGATGGCCGCCGAACACCTCGACTACACCGTCAACGCCGGTGAGGTGCTGGCGATCGTCGGTGAGTCCGGTTCGGGAAAGTCGCAGTCGAGCATGTCTCTGCTCGGGCTCCTGCCGAGCAACGGTCGAGCCACCGGTTCGGCGAAGCTCGGTGGGCGTGAGCTCATCGGGATGCCGCCGGAGAAGATACAGCACGTCCGCGGCAACGAGATCTCCGTGATCTTCCAGGAGCCGATGACCGCGCTCAACCCGGTCTATACCGCCGGCTACCAGATCGTCGAGACGCTGCGCGTCCACCTCGACATCGGTCCCAGCGAGGCCAAAGAGAGGGCTCTCGAGCTCATGCGGCTCGTCGAGATCCCTGACCCCGAGGATCGCTTCCATTCCTTCCCGCACCAGCTCTCCGGTGGTCAGCGGCAGCGCATCATGATCGCGCAGGCCCTGGCCTGCCAGCCGAAGCTGCTCATCGCCGACGAGCCGACCACGGCGCTCGACGTCACGGTGCAGGCCGAGATCCTCAAGCTCATGCGCGAGCTGAAGTCGAAGCTCGACGCCGGCATCATCCTCATCACACACGATATGGGCGTGGTGGCGGATATGGCCGACCGCATCATCGTCATGCGCGCGGGCCAGGTGGTCGAATCGGGCACGGCGGAGGAGATCTTCTATCAACCCCAGCATCCGTACACGAAGCAGCTGCTCGATGCTGTTCCCCACCTCGGTGCGGGAACCGAGAACGAAGCATTCGGCGGCAGCATCGGAGATGTCAAGGCCTCGCTGAGCGATATCAGCTCTGACCAGGCCTCGCACGTGTCTGACCCTGTCGGGCTGCAGGACAACGGTGCCGGCGGGGACGGTCTCTCGGAGGCCGGGGCCGCTGATATGGCTGTGGCCGAGGCACGAGCTCAGGCGAACGAGCCGGATCACCGCGAGATCGAGATGGACTCCACTGAGACGTACTACCATCCCGGCTCGCAGGCGGACTTCTCGAAGCCCTCTGCCCTGCAGCTGCGCGATGCTGCGATCGAATATCCCGCGATCGGACGGAAGAAGGCCTTCCGCGCCGCCCACCACATCAATCTCATGATCGCTCCCGGCGAAGTCGTGGGTCTGGTCGGCGAGTCCGGTTCGGGCAAGACCACGATCGGGCGTGCCGCTCTGGGCCTCCTGCCCACTGTCGAAGGCGATATGGTCGTCAACGGCACGAGCATCAAGGGTCTGAGCAACAAGCAGATGCGACCGCTGCGCAAGGAAGTCGGCATCGTGTTCCAGGATCCAGGCTCCTCACTCAACCCGCGACTGCCCGTCGGTGAGTCGATCGGCGAACCGCTCTACCTCCATGAGGGGATGAAGGGACCCGGGCTGAGCAAGCGCGTCGAGGAGCTGCTGACCGCGGTCGAGCTGCCGACGTCGATGCGCAACCGGTACCCGCACGAGCTCTCCGGTGGTCAGCGGCAGCGCATCGGCATCGCCCGCGCACTGACTCTGCGACCGAAGCTGCTCATCGCCGATGAGCCGACCTCGGCGCTCGACGTGTCCGTGCAGGCGAAGGTCCTCGACCTGTTCGAAGGCCTGCAGAAGGAATACGGCTTCGCATGCATGTTCATCAGCCACGATCTGGCAGTGGTCGAACGCATCGCTGAGCGCATCGCGGTGATGCGCCACGGCTACCTCGTCGAGATCGGCAAGTCCTCGCAGGTCGTGTCGAACCCCGTCCACCCGTACACACAGCGCCTGCTGTCGGCGGTTCCGGTCCCGGATCCGAGGGAGCAGCGCAAGCGTCGAGAGGCCAGGGACGCGGTTCTCGAAGCCACGATGAACGCCTGAGTCTGCTCAACCTGACGGCCACCTGCACGCGAGAGCGTGCAGGTGGTGCGTATAATTGTCTGTTGGGTCCGGGCTGGACCGATCTCTCTATCTCAAAAGGTTCTTGATGACTGAAGCCATCACACGACGGGAAAACCGCCGCAATGTAGCAATCGTCGCACACGTCGACCACGGCAAGACCACGCTGGTCGATGCCATGCTCCGGCAGACCGGTGTGTTCAGCGAACACGGTGACTTCGCCGAACGCGTCATGGACTCAGGTGACCTCGAACGCGAGAAGGGCATCACCATCCTCGCGAAGAATACCTCGGTCCTCTACAACGGCCCTTCGGCCGGTGAAGACCCCATCGTCATCAACGTCATCGACACACCCGGCCACGCCGACTTCGGCGGCGAGGTCGAACGCGGACTGTCCATGGTCGACGGCGTCGTTCTCCTCGTCGATGCGTCGGAGGGCCCGCTGCCGCAGACGCGCTTCGTTCTGCGCAAGGCGCTGGCGGCGAAGCTGCCGGTGATCCTGCTCATCAACAAGACCGACCGTGCCGATGCCCGCATCGACGGAGTCGTCGAGGAAGCGCAGGACCTGCTTCTGGGGCTGGCCTCCGATCTCGCCGATGAGGTTCCCGACCTCGACGTCGACGCCGTCCTCGACGTGCCCGTGGTCTTCGCGGCCGCGAAGGCAGGTGCCGCCTCCCTCGAACAGCCCGCCGATGGAGAGGTTCCGGACAACCCTGACCTCGAGCCGTTGTTCAAGACCATCCTCGAGACGATCCCGGCCCCGGAGATCAACTCCGACGGTATCCTCCAGGCCCACGTGACGAACCTCGACGCTTCGCCGTTCCTCGGCCGTCTGGCTCTGCTGCGCATCTTCGGCGGCACGCTGAAGAAGGGCCAGCAGGTGGCATGGGCCCGCGGCGACGACATCAGCTCGGTGAAGATCACCGAACTGCTCGAGACCCAGGGGCTCGACCGCGTCCCCGCCACGGAGGCCTCGGCCGGTGACATCGTCGCCGTGGCCGGCATCCCGGACATCATGATCGGCGACACGCTCACCGACATCAACGATCCGAAGCCGATGCCGGCGATCATCATCGACGATCCTGCGATCTCGATGACCGTGGGCATCAACACCTCGCCTCTGGCCGGCCGCGAGAAGGGGACGAAGGTCACCGCCCGCATGGTCAAGGACCGTCTCGATCAGGAGCTCGTCGGCAACGTCTCGCTCAAGGTCGTCCCGACCGAGCGTCCAGACGCGTGGGAGGTGCAGGGGCGCGGTGAACTCGCACTGGCCATCCTCGTCGAGCAGATGCGGCGCGAGGGCTTCGAACTCACCGTCGGCAAACCGCAGGTCGTGACCAAGCAGGTCGACGGCAAACTCCACGAGCCCTTCGAGGAGCTCACGATCGACGTTCCGGAGGACTACCTCGGCGCCGTGACCCAGCTGCTCGCCGCCCGCAAGGGTGTGATGGAGACCATGACCAACCACGGCACCGGTTGGGTGCGCATGGAATTCAAGGTTCCCGCGCGTGGTCTCATCGGATTCCGCACCCGTTTCCTCACCGAGACCCGCGGCACCGGCATCGCGAACACGATCTCCGCCGGATACGCCCCGTGGGCCGGCAGCATCGAGTTCCGCATCAACGGCTCGCTCGTCGCCGACCGCCCAGGAGTGGTCACCCCGTACGCGATGATCAACCTGCAGGACCGCGGATCCTTCTTCGTCGAACCCACCTCCGAGGTGTACGAGGGCCAGATCGTCGGCGAGAACTCCCGGGCCGACGATATGGACGTCAACATCACGAAGGAGAAGAAGCTGACGAACATGCGTTCGGCCTCGGCGGACACCTTCGAGAACCTCACCCCGCCGCGCAGGCTCACCCTGGAGGAGAGCCTCGAATTCGCCCGTGAGGACGAATGCGTCGAGGTCACTCCCGGTGCGATCCGCATCCGCAAGGTTGAGCTCGATCAGAAGGAACGTGCGAAGCTCTACGCCAAGCTGCGCCGCCAGAACGCCTGATCCAGCACACCGTATGACCTCGAGCACCCAGAGCACCCAGGAACACATGACCACCACGCCACGCGTCCTCCTCGTGCACGCTCATCCCGACGATGAGACGATCACGACGGGAGGCACAATCGCCGCGTTGGTCTCCGAGGGTGCCGAGGTCATGGTCCTCACCGCCACGCGCGGTGAGGGCGGCGAGGTGATCCCGGCCGAGCTCAAACACCTCGAAGGCGAACGTGCCGGTCTGGCGGAGGTCCGCGAACAGGAGATCGCCGAGGCGATGCGTGCCCTCGGGGTGCGCCTGCACACCTTCCTCGGCGGATCCACACGCGTCTTCGAGGACTCGGGGATGGAATGGGGCCCCGACGGTCATGCCCGTCCCGCCTCCGAGATGTCCGAGGATGCCCTGTGCGCGGCCGATCTCACGACCGTGGCACGGCACATCGCCGCTGTCATCGACGCCTTCTGCCCGCACGCGGTCATCACCTACGCCGCCAACGGCGGCTACGGCCACCCCGACCACGTCCGGGTCCACGAAGCGACGACGGCCGCGATCGACCTCGCCGAATGGCGGGTCGGTCGGCTGCTCTTTGTCGACACCCCCACCGAGGTGGCCCGCCGAATCTTCGACCCCGCTCAGGATGGATTCGCTGCCACCGGGTTCGCCGCCGCCGACTCGATCCCGGCCAAACCTCCGGTCGGTCAGATCGTCATCGGTCAGGATGTGTCCTCGGTGCTCCCGGCCAAACGCGCAGCGTTGCAGGCCCACCGCACCCAGGTCAGCGTCTCCGATCGCTTCTTCGCCCTGTCGAACGGCGTCGGGCAGGCGATCGGCGATCACGAGTACTTCTCCATCGGTGCCGGAGCTGAGATTCCCGCCGAGGCGCTGCGTGAGGGTCCGGCTCCGCACGTGCTCACCGGTCTCGACCTCGCAGCGGTGGATGCCCAGGAACAGGGTGCGGCGCCGATGCGTCGTCGTCGGGAACCGCGCAGACCGGGGGTCTTCGCGTACCTGCACGCTGCCGTGCTCGCGGTGATCATCGCCTTGCTCGGTGCCATGCAGCATCTCAATGCCACGGTGGTCAACCTCGGCGATACTCCGCTCATTCTGCCGTGGGGCCTCGTGCTGTCTCTGCTGCTGGCCGCGGCGGGGCTGTGGCATCTGAAGACGATGTATCGCAGCAGCGCACCGATGCTCCTGGCAGCAGTGGTCATCGCCGTACTGTCCTACATTCTCGGACAGCCGAGCTGGCTGCCGGGCGCCGACATGATCGTCACCGGTATGCTGCGTTCCGTCGTCTGGCTGCTGGGACCGATGCTGCTGGCAGCGGTGTTCTCATTCATCAGTGTGCGCGGGCCGAGTCGAACTCGTTAGACTCGTTAGACTCGTCCGCACACAGCCGAACCAGTCGTTCACGACATTCTCGGGAGAATGATGTCGACTCAGACCCTATCCGACGGAAACTCGCACCCCGGCCGGCGGCCGGCCGGTGATGACGCGCGGAAGAAGATCTGGCCCGTCGTCGTCCTGCTCAGCGTCGTCGTCCTTGCGGCGCTCTACATCATCATCGGATTCTTCAGCGGACGCGTGCTGGGATCGGGAACCACCGTCGCCGGCATCGACATCGGCGGCAAGAGCGCCACCGAAGCGGAGAACACTCTGCGCAACGATCTGCGCGAGAAGGCGGAGAAGACGATTGTGCTCCAAGCCGGGGAGCCGACGGCGAAACTCGATCCGACGAAGGCCGGCATCACCTTCGACGCCGAGGCGACGGTCGAGCGAGTCACGGGATTCTCCCTCGACCCCACCGTCATCTGGCACCGCCTGTTCGGGGAGGACAAGGTCGCCCCGGTCATCGACGTCGATGAGGAGAAGTTCGACTCCGCCACCGCGAAGGTCACCGAATCGCTTGCCGTCGAACCGACGAACGCGGAGCTGAGTTTTGAGAAGACCACTCCGAAGGTCAAGGACGGTGAGAACGGGCAGACTGTCGACACCGCACAGGTGCGCACCGCGATCGACAAGCATTGGCTGCGCACGGACGGGGCGCTGCCCGTCGAACCGAGCGACGTGGAACCGGACATCACCACCGACGAGGCGCAGGAGACGGCCGATGGGTTCGCCGAGGATGCGGTGAGCGCAGACGTGACGATCACCGCGAAGCCCGGCAAGGGCGCGGACTCGTCCGTCAAGGGCGGTGAGCTCAGTGTCTCTCCGAAGATCATTGCGAAGACGCTGACATTCAAGGCGAAGGACTCGAAACTCGTTCCGGTCTTCGACCAGGACGAACTGCAGGAATCGGTGCTCGCCGCGAACAAGGGCATCGGCAAACCGGCGAAGGATGCGAGCTACACGATCAAGGACGGAAAGCCGCAGGTCGTTCCCGCCGAGGACGGCATCGGGATCAAAGCGAAGGAACTGAGCGCCGCGGTCACCGATGCCATCAACGGCAAAGACGAGAACCCGACGGTCTCCCTGGCTTCGGTCAAACCCGACTTCACGACGAAGGACGCGGAGAAGGCGGATATGTCCTCGACCGTCTCCCACTTCTCCACCGGGTACAGCTCCGATCCCAACCGCGATACCAACCTGCGAGTGGCGTCGAAGAAAGTCTCGGGAACCGTGCTGCAACCGGGTGAGCAGTTCTCCCTCAACGAGGCCCTCGGCCAGCGCACCGGCGCCAACGGGTACAAGCCCGCCGGCGTGATCTCGGACGGGCAGATGAAGGAGGACTACGGCGGGGGAGTCTCGCAGGTGTCGACGACTCTGTTCAATGCGGCGTTCTTCGCCGGATTCGACCTCGACGAGCACCAGGCCCACTCGCGCTACATCTCCCGCTACCCCGAGGGCCGGGAGTCGACGCTCGACTGGTCCTCGATCGACCTGAAGTTCACGAACACCTCGAAGTCACCGGTCGTCCTCGACATGTACCTCAAGGGCGGGGAAGTCCATGCGAAGGTCTTCGGCGTCAAGAAGTACGAGGTCTCGGCCGATGCCTCCGACCGGTTCAACCGCACTTCACCGGGATCCGTCACCGAGAGCGGTCCTTCCTGCACCCCGCAGGCGCCGAAGGGCGGATGGTCGATCAAGATCACCCGCACCCTCAAGGACATCAGCTCGGGACGGACGACGCAGGACGGGTTCACCACCGTCTACCGCCCCGTGAACAAGGTCGAGTGCAAAGACTGAACCCGACGCTGTTCGGGACCGTCTCCGCGTGTGTGCGACTCGGCCGCGGTTCAGCTGGCCGAACTCAGCGCTGCTCGGCGTACCACGAACGATGACGGACGGTGGCTCCGAGTGAAGTGAAGAGGTTGATCGACGCTTCATTGCCGGCTTCGATATCGACGAGGTAAGACCGCACACCACGTTGAGCGAGCAGAGCTGCCGCCGCCTGCGCCACTGATCGCCCGGCGCCTCGACGGCGCAGGTCGGGGCGGGTGATGAGGTTCGTGACAACGCCCCATTTGCTGCGTTCCACGACACGGCAGGCGGCGACCATCGACCGGGAGCCGTCGGGATGCGCGGCGTAGGCGGTGACGAACTCACACGGCTGGTCGGCAGCGATGAGCGCACGGAAGGCTTCGGCCGAATCCGGAGCGTCGCCGGGACTGCGCTGACTCGTCCACGCCGCGAAATGTTCGGGAGTCGGCGCATCGGCAACGTCGATGAGCAGACCGGGGGCGGCCGCCTCGGCGGGGGAGGACGCACCTGCCGCGGCTTCCGCGGTGGCACCTGTGAGCAGGAGGACCGCCTCGGAGGGGGTGTAGCCGCGTGCCGAGAGCAGCGGAGCAAGCCCCTCGCATTCCGGTGCCAGCGCGGACGAATCGTCGGCCGAGTAGATCTGGATCCGGCTGGGCTTCTCCCGCGTCCGATACCACTCCTCGACCGCGTCGAGGGCCTGTTCCCACCCCAGACCGGAATCGGACACGGGCAGGCAGCTGTTGGCCCGTCGCGTCGCGGACTCGGAATTGCGCAGCAGCCACCCCTTCTGGAGCAAGCTCATATCCGCGCCGGATTCGCTGCCCTCGTTGCGCAGGTTCTCCACATGCAGCCAGGACACATCCTGCGGCAGCCAGGCCGCGGCCGAGATGCGGCGGAGGTCGACGGCGGATACGATCTCATGAGTTCGGCCGGCTTTCGTCGGGGCCGGCGGCACCTCGTGGACGAGGAGGATCTGGGCTCGGGCGATGCGCAGCGGACCGCGCTTTGTGTTGATTTCGACACCGGCCTCGTCGGCATCGGTGATGACGCCGAGCGCATCAGAGGTCGAATGGGTGTCCCCGGGATCGAGCGCATACCGCACGACCACTCGTCTGCCGGGCTGCAGATCGTCCACTTCTCGCCTTCCTCCGCCGGATCTGTGCTCTCCCAGCCTAAGTCACCACGGCGGCCCGCCGCCGCAACGCATCACCGCCCGGGGCAGATGCAATGCGAATCACCCGAGACGGGTGGGCAAGGAGATCGGGCGAAGGCGTATTGTGGGACGTATATGCGCACCATCTGTGAGTCTTGCGAGGAGTCAGTCCAGTGACGTACATCATTGCCCAGCCCTGTGTCGATCTCAAAGACAAGGCGTGCATCGACGAATGCCCTGTCGACTGCATCTACGAGGGCGAACGCAGTCTCTACATCCACCCCGATGAGTGTGTCGACTGCGGTGCCTGTGAACCTGTCTGCCCTGTCGAGGCGATCTTCTACGAGGACGATGTCCCGGACGAATGGGAAGAGTACTACAAGGCGAACGTCGAATTCTTCGATGACCTCGGATCGCCCGGTGGTGCCGCGAAGCTCGGCAACACCCACAAGGATCATCCGATCATCTCCGCCCTTCCCCCGCAGAGCCACGACGTCTGAGCAATGGTGACCTCCTACGGACTTGAGCTGCCGGACTACCCTTGGGACCGGCTCACCGACTTCCGCCGCCGCGCGGCCGAACACTCCGATGGTGTGTGCGATCTGTCGATCGGCACGCCCGTCGATCCCACGCCTGAGGTGATCCGTCGGGCTCTGGCCGATGCGTCAGACGCCCACGGGTACCCGACGACGGCGGGAACCGCCGAGCTGCGCGAAGCGATCGCCTGGTGGTATGAGAACTGGCATTCCGTCCAGCTCGATCCCGCCACCGAGATCCTGCCGACCGTGGGCTCGAAGGAGCTCGTGGCCTGGCTGCCCACGCTGCTGGGGCTGCGACAGCGGGGGCTGGCCGTGGCCTGCCCGTCCGCGGCCTACCCGACCTACGAGATGGGGGCGACGATCGCGGGAGTCGAGTGTCGTCGCATCGACGCCGCCGACATCGTCGCCGGAGCTTCGCTCGAGGGCATCGGCTTGGTGTGGATCAACACCCCGAGCAACCCGACCGGGGAGGTGCTCGATGCCGACACCCTCGCCGAGGTGGTCCGCCGGGCTCGTGCCGCCGGAGTCATTCTCGCCTCCGACGAATGCTACGGACTGCTCAACTGGGAATCGGACGGACCGGCTCCCAGCGTGCTCTCGGCCGCGGGGGAGTCCCACGCGGGTGTGCTCAGCGTCTACTCGATGTCGAAGCAGTCGAATCTCGCCGGCTACCGTGCCGCGTTCGTCGCCGGTGACGGCGAGCTCATCGCCGACCTGACCCGTTCGCGCAAGCACGCGGGAATGATCGTGCCCTTCCCGGTCCAGGCGGCCATGATCGCCGGCCTGCGGGACACCGCACACGTGCTGGCTCAGAAAGAGGTCTATCGACAGCGGCGGGAAATGCTGCGTTCTGGACTCGTCGACTTCGGATTCCGCATCGATCATTCGAGCGCGGGTCTCTACCTGTGGTCGACGGCGGGGAAGAGCTGCTGGGACTCACTGGCCGATCTCGCTGAGCTGGGCATCGTTGCCGGACCGGGCGAATTCTATGGTGAGGCAGCTGATGACCATGTGCGGATCGCGTTGACGGCCACCGATGAGCGCATCTCGGCCGCAGCCGAGCGGCTTCGTCGGGCAGCGGCGTAGCCGAGCGGATCGGTCGGGCGTGCGGACTCTGTGCCGGGCGCATCCCGGTGCTGGGTCCGATCAGGAAGGAACCCTTGAATTCTAAGCTTCTGCCAAGTGTCCGCAGAGGCTGCATTCAGGACGAAAAATCTCGTATTTGTCGAGATCAACAGTATTACTGACGAGTAGATGCAGGGTGAACTGATTTTCTCATTCCTGCACTTGTCGGTAGTCTTTGAAGGAACTGTGCAAGACACCTCAGGAAGTTCTTGGGGTACGTCAACGGTGAGGAGATCGAATGACTTCGGAGGCGAACCTCAGGATCGCTGATACGGAGCTGACGCTGCCCGAGGTGTCGGCGTCAGCGGGCAACAACGGATACCGTATCGGCTCTCTGCTGAAAGAGACCGGCTCGGTGACCTACGATCCAGGGTTTGCCAACACTGCATCCACCTCGTCGTCGATCACCTTCATCGATGGTGACGAAGGTGTGCTGCAGTACCGCGGCTATCCGATCGAGCAGCTCGCTGAACAGTCGAACTTCGTCGAAGTCTGCTACCTCCTCATCTACGGTGAGCTGCCGACGCAGGAACAGTACGATGCTTTCGACGCCCGCCTGCGCGGACACACGATCGTGCATGAGGATCTGCGCCGGTTCTTCCGCGCTTTCCCCTACGATGCGCATCCGATGCCTATGGTTGCAGCGGCGGTCGCGGCTTTGTCGACGTTCTACCAAGATGACCTCGATGTCTTTGACGAAGGTCAGATCGATACCTCATCATTCCGCCTGCTCGCGAAGATGCCGACCATCGCGGCTCTCGCTCATCGGAAGAACATGGGCCTGCCGGTCATCCACCCGGACAATTCGCTGAGCCTGGTCGAAAACTTCCTGCGAGTGAACTTCGGTGTTCCGGCCGAGGAGTACGAACCGGACCCGCTGGCTGTGAAGGCCATGGATCAGCTGTTCATCCTCCACGCCGATCACGAGCAGAACTGCTCAACGTCGACCGTGCGTCTTGTCGGCTCGTCCCAGGCCAACGTCTTCCAGTCGATTTCGGCCGGCGTCAACGCCCTGGCCGGCCCGCTGCACGGGGGAGCGAACTCCGCAGTGCTCGAGATGCTGCAGAACATCGCAGCCTCGGACGACGGTCCGAAGAAGTTCATGGAGCGGGTGAAGAACAAGGAAGACGGTGTGCGTCTCATGGGCTTCGGACACCGCGTGTACAAGAACTACGACCCGCGCGCAAAGATCATCAAGAAGACCGCCGATGAGGTGCTCGCTCGTTCCGGTGGCGATCCGCTGCTCGAGCTCGCTCAGCAGCTCGAGGAGATCGCGCTGGCCGACGACTACTTCGTCGAGCGCAAGCTCTACCCGAACGTCGACTTCTACACGGGCCTCATCTACAAGGCTCTGGGATTCCCGACGAACATGTTCACTGTGCTCTTCTCCGTCGGTCGTCTGCCCGGCTGGATCGCTCAGTGGCGCGAAATGATCAAGGATCCCGAGACGAAGATCGGCCGCCCACGCCAGATCTACACGGGTGCGCACTCCCGCGACTACAAGGAGATCAGCGACCGCTGAGTCGACTGAGACAGCGTCAAGCGGCGCCGACAGCGTCAAGCGGCGCCGGAGCAGATTTCTCTGCCCGGCGCCGTTGCGCATTCACCGACTTCGGCCTCACCTCACCGCCGCACCCCGGCGGTCCCGCCGAGCGCTGCTGCCGCACCCCGGAAACCTCGCTCCGCACCCCGCTTCCCGCTGCTGCCGCACCCTGGGAACCTCTCTCCGCACCGCCGCACCCCGGCGGCCCCGTACTTGGGCTAAGCATCTCCCGCCTACGGGGAAGCGGCCCTCACCGTTTCCGCCGCTTTGTACCGCTAGCCGTTTCATCTACAGCTGGCGACTGCATCCATCACCGGTAGCTTCACACCGCCCTGCAGGACCACGGTGGTGTGCGGCTAGCGGTGGGTGATGCTTGAAACCCGGTCCGAAATTGCCTCGGCGCGGTCCACTTTCGTCGCGAATCGGTCATGGGTAGCAGCCCGGTGCCATCGTGGACGAGGCTGGAGCAGGACCGCTGAGTCGGAGGATTGTACAGCGCTGGAAGCCCCTCCGGCAGCTGCTGACGCTTCCCATCCCAGGCATCCGTCACCGTTAGCCGCACAACGCCCTGCAGGACCACGGGGTTGTGATGATTGCTGTTGGAATTGGCGGAGACGGTGTGTGGTGACTGCCGCGGTGAGGGGTGCTGCCGGGGGCGATGCTGCGGGTACCGGATGCTTGGGGATCTGCTCGTTGACGCGAGTGATTGTGCGAGTGAATGCGGCGAGGGCGCGCTCACTTCATGTGAACGCGCCCTCGTCAGGCGGTCGCCTCGGCCGAAACCCCACGTCAGGCGGTCGCCTCGGGCCGAAACGTCAGCGGTCAGATGGACTGTCGGCCGCAGATGCCGGCAGCCGACCGCGGAACCTCAAACACCGCCGAGGCTCAGCCAGCGATCAGTGCAGGTCGGGGTTGAGCTCGATGCCCTTCGAATCACGAGCGATGGCCTCGACGGCGCCGGAGACCGAATTGCGGCGGAAGAGGATGTTGTTCTTGCCGCTGAGCTCGCCGGCCTTGACCACCGCACCGTCCTCACCGGGGACCGTCACACGTGTGCCGGCGGTGATGTAGAGGCCGGCTTCGACGATGCAGTCATCTCCGATCGAGATTCCGACACCGGCGTTGGCACCCAAGAGGCTGCCCGAACCGATCGAGATTCGGTGCGTGCCGCCTCCGGAGAGCGTGCCCATGATCGACGCGCCGCCACCGATGTCCGAGCCGTCGCCGACGACGACGCCCTGGGAGATGCGTCCCTCGACCATGGCCGAGCCGAGCGTGCCGGCGTTGAAGTTCACGAAGCCCTCGTGCATGACGGTGGTGCCGGGGGCCAAATGGGCGCCGAGGCGGACACGGTCGGCATCGGCGATGCGCACACCGGAGGGAATGACGAAGTCGGTCATGCGGGGGAACTTGTCGAGTCCGTAGACGGCGACGGGACCGCGAGCGAGCAGCTTCGCGCGGGTGGCCTCGAACTCATCGGGGGAGCAGGCGCCGAACGACGTCCACACGACGTTGGCGATGTGCCCGAATATCCCGTCGAGGTTGACGTCGTTGGGCGTCACCAGTCGTTGGGACAGGGCGTGCAGACGCAGGTAGGCATCCGCCGCCGAGGCGGGGCCTGCGTCGAGATCGATCGTGGTGGTGACGACTTCGGCGCGGGTGCCGCGAGAGTCGTCGGTGCCCACGAGGGCGTCGAGACCGTCGTCGGCGGCGCGGGCGGTGGCGGCCGCCTCGGCGGATTCGGGGGTATCAGCCGCGCTCAGGGTGGGGTACCAGACGGAGAGGACGATGTCGGAATGGATCGTGGCAAGTCCACGTGCGGATACGATGCGTTCTGTCATGCCTTAAGCCTAGACGGTGGGGGCAGTACTAGGCTAAGGGACATGACTGTCGATCCATCTGCTGAGACCGAGTCCATCTTCGCACCCACGACTGAGCTCGGTGAGTACCTGTTCGCCGCCCTCGGCGACCCGGCCGAACTCACCGGCCGCCTCTGCGCGGTCGAATCCGTCTCCGGCCACGAAACCGTGTTGGCCGACGCCGTCGTCGAGGTGCTCGAACGCATCAGCGGCGGCCCGGGACCGGAACTCGAGATCCTTCGCGACGGAGATACGGTCGTCGCCCGCACCAGCCTGGGCCGGGCCGAACGGATCGTCGTCGCCGGACACCTCGACACCGTTCCCGTCGAAGACAACCTGCCGCCGGTGAGGACCACGATGACCGGGGCGGACTACCCCACGGACGAAGTGATCTGGGGACGCGGATCCTGCGATATGAAGGCCGGAGTCGCCATGCAGCTGTCCACGGCCGCAGCCCTTGAGGACCCGAGCCGCGACGTCAGCTGGGTCTTCTACGACCATGAGGAAGTCGACGCCTCACTCAACGGTCTCGGCCGGGTCGCGCGCACTCATCCGGACTGGTTGACAGGCGATTTCGCGATCCTCGGCGAACCCTCGAATGCTTCGGTCGAAGGCGGCTGCAACGGCACCATCCGCGTCGACGTCACCACCACCGGGGTGCGCGCGCATTCGGCGCGCGCGTTCATGGGCGTCAACGCCATCCATGCCGCTGCGCAGGTGCTCTCCCGTTTGGCCGAACATGAGACGGAGACCGTCACGGTCGACGGGCTCGACTACCGCGAATCCCTGTCCGCGGTGAACATCAGCGGAGGTGTGGCCGGCAACGTCGTTCCCGACGAATGCGTCGTGTCCGTGAACTACCGGTTCGCCCCGAGCAGGTCCGCCGCGGAAGCCGAAGCGTTCCTGCGCGAGTTCTTCACCGGCTTCGACATCGTCGTCACCGACGCTGCCGAGGGTGCCCGGCCCGGCCTCGACCGGCCCATTGCGCAGGACTTCATCGACACACTCGGCCTGTCGCCGGCGCCGAAGCTGGGGTGGACCGACGTGTCGCGGTTCAGTGCGCTCGGGGTCCCGGCGGTGAATTTCGGTCCCGGGAACCCGCTGTATGCCCACAAGTCCGACGAGCATGTCAGAGTCGCCGAGGTGGAGCAGGCCACCCGGACCCTGCTCAGCTACCTCGAAGGCCGGTGAACACGGTGAACGACAGAGGCGAATCCGCTGACTACGGCGCCGTCCCGAGCGGTGACGGCCCCGCCCCGAGCGACAGGCAGCCCGAGTACTACAGCAAGGGCCCGCTGCGTCTGCGCGGGGACCAGGTGCCGGAGACGACGACGGACCAGCGTCTGCTCGAAGCGGGGACGAGTGCGGAGTGGGTGCACGAAGACCCGTGGCGGGTGATGCGCATCCAAGCCGAATTCGTCGAAGGCTTCAGCTCCCTGGCCGAGGTCGGACCGGCCGTCGCGATCTTCGGCTCAGCCCGGCTCCACGCCGACACTCAGGCGTATGCGGACACTCGTGAGATCGCCCGCCGGCTGGCCGAATCCGGCAACGCCGTCATCACCGGCGGGGGACCGGGCATCATGGAGGCAGGCAACCTCGGCGCCGTCGACGGCGGAGGGGTGTCGATCGGCCTGGGCATCGAACTGCCCTTCGAATCGGGCCTGAACGACCACGTCGAGCTCGGCGTGCACTTCCGCTACTTCTTCGTCCGCAAAACGATGTTCCTCAAATACTCCCGCGGCTTCGTCGTCATGCCCGGCGGCTTCGGCACCCTCGACGAACTCTTCGAAGCTTTCACCATGGTCCAGACAGGCAAGGTGACGTCATTCCCGATCGTCCTCTTCGGCACCGCCTACTGGCAGGGTCTCGTCGACTGGATGCGCGATAGCCTGCTCGCCAACGGCACGATCAGCGACAAGGATCTGTCCCTCTTTACCCTCACCGACGATATCGACGAGGCCGTGGCCACGATCGAAGCGGGAAGCACATCGTGAAAGATCGCACCGACGCTGCCGCGGATATGTCCCGCTTCGACCTCAGCCAGGCCCGGGCGGGGGCACCGGCGATCATGGCGGTGATCAACCGCACGACCGATTCGTTCTACGAATCCGCCGCCACCTTGGACGAGGCGATCACCGCGGTTGCCGCGGCCGCCGACGACGGCGCGCACATCGTCGACATCGGGGGAGTGCGTGCGGGGAGGGGTCGGGAGATCTCCGTCGCCGAGGAGATCGACCGCGTGTGCCCAACGATCGAGGCCGTGGCCCGAGCCCACCCGCACGTGCTCATCAGCGTCGACACCTGGCGCCACGAAGTCGCCGAAGCGGCCTGCCGGGCCGGCGCCGGTCTTCTCAACGACACGTGGGCCGGGGTCGATCCGCAGATGGCCGAGGTGGCTTCCCGGAACAAGGTCGGCCTCGTCTGCTCCCACACCGGGGGATTGGATCCCCGCACCGATGCGCACCGCAATCGCTACGGCCTCCATGCCGGGGACATCGTCGACGCAGCACTTGCCGGAGTCATCGACCTCGCCGAGGCGGCCCGTGCCGCCGGTGTCCCCGACGAGAAGATCATCATCGACCCCACCCCGGACTTCGGGAAGAACACCTATCAGTCGCTGCGTCTGCTGCGGGAGCTCGACCGTTTCACCGCGACCGGACTTCCGGTGCTGCTGGCGATCTCCAGGAAGGACTTCGTCGGCGAAGCCATCGGCGATGTCGCGCCCGAGGACCGGCTGCACGGAACCATCGCAGCAACTGCGCTGGCTGTCGAGAAGGGAGCGGCGATGATCCGGACCCATGATGTCCGCGCCACCGCCGACGCCATCGATGTGACCCTGGCGATCACCGGTGAAGTCGTGCCGAGACACACCGTGCGCGGCCTGCGCTGAGAGTTCGCAACCGGGGTCTGTGCGAAAATGGGCGCATGCCTTTGTGGATTGTGATCGGTGTCGCGGCCGCGATCTTCGTCCTTGTGATCGTCATCGCGGCCAGCTTCAACGTCTTCGCCGCCGAAACCGGTGATGAGGCGCAGGAACGGTGGACCGGCCTGCCCGAAGGATTCACCAGTGCGGACCTCGACACGGTGGGTTTCAGGCCCGCACTGCGCGGATACCGAATGGAAGACGTCGACGAGGCCATGCAGATCCTGCAGGACCGCCTGCGCGTCCTCGAATCCGCGACCGATGTGAGCGCCCAGACGCCCGTCGACTCTGCAGCCGCTGACCCTGCCGGGCCCGAAACTCCCGCACCCTCCACATCCCCTGTCCCCGTCGACACCGCGAATGAGGCACCGGAAACGGCTGCCGAACCACGATGAGCCGTCCTTCCGACCTGCCCGGAATCACCCTCGCCCCCGAAGTCTTCGACTCGTCCCGACTCTCCCGCCTCGGCGCACTGTTCATCGTGCTGCCCGTGTGGCTGCAGGCCCTGGCCGTGTACTTCGTCTCCCGTGTCGTGAGCCTGTCGATCTTCGCCTCTGTCCTCAAATGGCAGGATCCGGCGAACTGGTCATCATCGCCGGTGACGACGACCCTCAACGACTTCCTCAACTTCTGGGACGGCGGTTGGTACGCCCGCGTCGCCGAGGAGGGCTACCCGCACGTCCTGCCCGCCGACGACAGCGGCGCGGTCGCCGAGAACCAGTGGGCCTTCTACCCGCTGCACCCCTCGGTCGTCGGCACCCTGTCCGACCTCACCGGGGTCAGCTACGCAGTCCTGTCTCCGATCGTATCCACTGTGGCCGCCGGGTTGGCGGCCGTCGTCATCCTCCACCTCTTCCGCAAATACGTTGATCCCGGCCAGGCGCTCATGGGACTGGCGCTGGTGATGTTCTTCCCATCGGCGCCGATCCTCTCCACCGGCTACGCCGAATCCCTGACACTGCTGCTGCAGGCGATGGTTCTGTTCCTCCTCGTCGAACGCCGGTACCTGACAGCGCTGCCGGTCGTCGTCCTCATGGACCTGTCCCGACCGGTCGGAGTGGCGTTCTCGTTCTTCATGCTCCTCCATCTCATCGACCGGTTCGTCCACCGTCGCCAGGACCCCTATCCCACCGCCGAGGTGGTCCGATCCTGGACCCTGGGTGTGCTGTCATGTGCGGCCGCCCTCATCCATCCGCTCCACGCGTGGTGGGCGACGGGGTCGCTGACCGCCTACACCGACACCGAGGCGGCCTGGCACACCGGAGAGACGACGTTCGTCGTCCAATGGGTGGCGCAGTCGATCAACCTCATCGGACCCCTGGGCCCGGTTCTGCTCATCATCGTCGTCGCGGGAATGCTCGGCCTGATCTTCTCTCCGGCCGGAGCGCGCATGGGGCGGACGCTGCAGCTGTTCTGCCTCGGCTACGGCATCTACCTGCTCATCTTCTTCAACCCGCAGACCTCGACTCTGCGACTGCTGCTGCCGCTGTTCCCCTTGGCGCTGACACTGGCTCTGGTGCGCTCACGCGGTTACCGGGCCGCGCTGCTCGTCGCATATATCCTGTTCCAGATCATCTGGGTGGCCTACCTGTGGCACTTCACCCCGCCGGCGGATCTGCCGCCGTGAACGATCGTTTATGAGAAAGTTACCCGGATCGTCCGGATCATGGAATAATCGAAGTACAACATTCGGTACACCTGGTGTGAACCGTCTTTGCATGACAACGGAAGGAAGAGCCCACATGGCAGCCCAGAAACCCCGCACCGGCGACGGACCTCTGGAAGTGACCGAAGAAGGCCGAAGCATGGTGATGCGGCTTCCTGTCGAAGGCGGAGGACGTCTGGTGATCGAGCTCAGCAGAGACGAAGCCACAGGACTGCACGACACTCTGGCAGAGACTCTGGGGCTCTGAGCCTCCGGCCGCTGAAGCGGCCGGACAGAACCGCACGAACAGCAGAGACTTCTCGGAAGTCTCTGCTGTTGTCGCATTCACCTGCTCTTCTGCAGCAGCAGCAGTCCTTGGCCGATGGGCAACAGTACCCGGTCGAGGTCTTCCTGCTGGGCGAGGCGGTTGAGCATTCCGCGAGCCGCTTGGGTCCGCGGGCTGCGGTCGACGGGGTCGGCGACAGCGCCCTTGAGCATCGTCTGGTGGATGACGAGGAGACCGTGCGCGTCGAGCAGACGCAGCGATGGCTGGATCATGCGCTCGAGGTTGCTCGGCTCAGAGTCGATGAAGACCATGTCATAAGCGGCCGGAGCGAGTTTCTTGAGTACCTCTTCGGCCCGTCCGCTCATCAGCCGCAGGCGGCCCGGGCGAATTCCCGCCATATCGACGAGGTCGCGGGCGGCACCTTGTGCTGTGGAGTTCGTGTCGATGGAGGTCAGTATGCCGGCGGTGGGCATACCGCGCAGCAGAGCCAGAGTCGAGGTGCCCACTCCTGTTCCGACTTCGACGGCGGCGACCGGGGTGAGGAGTCGGGCGAGGAGCGTCAGCGTCTTCGCCGTCGTCTGGGACACCGGCGCAAGACCGAATTCGTGAGAGTGGGTCCGGGCGGCATCGAGCAGGGGATCGGGGCCGTTGTACTGTTCGGAGAAGGTGAGATCACCTGCAATTTCACGTGACAATCGGCCCCCTCCTTTCCGTTGCTGAGTCCTCCCAAGTCTAACCGCATTCGGGCTCGATTCCGTGAGTGCGCCACAGCTCATCGAGCTCATCGACGTCGAGGAACGCACTCCGGTCGACCCGGGCATGGGAATGCGGAGTGCCTTCATCGGCCCAGTGGCTGCGGGCGCGGGCGAAGATCTCCGGCGGCAGGACTCCCGCGGCGTTGATCACCCTCCACCATGTGACGTTCGAGCCGAATTCCCTCATCACCCGCCCGACATAGCGGGGCGAGCAGCCGGCGACGGCACCCACGGTTCCGTAGGCGACGACACGGGCTTCGGGGACGAGTTCGACGATGCGCAGCACGCGCTCGACCGCTATCTCATCCATCGACGCTCCCGGCACCCGGCGCTCGTCGAACCTGTGCTGACCATGAGTCGATGCTACAGCCGTCCACGGTAGACTGGGTGACATGTTCATGGGTATCAACGGCACCGAAATGGTGATCCTGGTCGTTGTGGCCTTGGTCGTGATCGGACCCAAGCGCCTGCCCGAATACGCAGAGAAGCTGCGTGACTTCGTCCGCCAGATGCGGCGGATGGCCGAGGGAGCGAAGGACAGCGTCCGTCGTGACTTCGGGGACGACTTCAACGACGTGGATTGGCAGAAGCTCGATCCGCGTCAGTACGACCCCCGGCGCATCGTCCGAGAGGCCCTCGTCGAAGAGGATGCTGCGATCCGCGAATCCAAACGTCGGGATCCGCTCGAGGCTCCCGCCGTCGACGCTGCGGACCCGGCGACTGCGGCGGAAAGCTCCGGCACCGAGGCGACTGTGCGGGAGAAGTCACCGATCGAACGGTTCCAAGCCCAGGTCGACCTGCGAGACCGATCCGCGGCCGCCCCGTTCGACTCCGAAGCCACCTGAAGGACCAGGACCCCTTTCGGTTCGCCGGGACGAAAGCGGAGGCGGGTTCGAGCGGAGAGCTCGACTGTCAGTTCTTCTGCACCGATGGGTGCTCGGGGTTCGAACACAGCGGATCGGCGTAGCCGCGGCAGAAGTAGGACCCGGCCTTCTCCCAGGGGATTCCGGCGAAGAGCTCGCGTACGGTCACCGCATACAACCCCTTGTCCGCGACGGTCGCGTATACGGCCGGTGCGGCTTTCGCGGTAGAGGGGTGGATGGAGTGCATGAGCACGACCGAGCCGGGACGGGCATGTGCCTTCACCGCCTTGACGATCTTCTTCGGATCCCTGTGCTGCCAGTCGCCGGTGTCGACGTCCCAGATGATCGACGGTACGCCCACGACATGGGCGGACCGTTTGTCGAGCGCACCATAGGGCGGGCGGACCAGAGGATCAGTGTCGACACCGACCGAATTCAGTGACTTCCGGGTCCGGCGGATCTCCGCACGGATCTTCGCGGAGGGGATCTGGCTGAGTCGCGGATGCCGATAGGTGTGGTTGTCGACCTCGTGACCGTCGGCGATGACCTTGCGAGCCACTTCGGGGAAGTGATCGATGTTCTTGCCGAGGAAGAAGTAGGTCACGCGGATGTCGGCCTCAGCGGCGGCATCGAGGATGGCCTGTTCGGTCGCGGCCTCTCCCGGACCGTCGTCATAGGTCAGTGCTACGCAGGGCAGCAGTGCGCAGGAGAAGTCGGGAGACCGCTGGTCGGCAGGCTGGACCAGTCTCAGCGGGGTGTGCAGCTCATCGGCGACCTGTGTCCCCAGCGGTGTGAGTTCCGCATCCGACACCGGTGTGCCCTCGATGGTCAGCCTTCCGAATTCATCGCCGGAGACCGTCGCAGGGTCCACTGCGGCGGTGAAGAGACTGCGCGCATCGACCGTGGTCTCGGCGTCGAGGTCGGTGAGCAGCACCGCGGTATGCGGCTGCGGTGAATGCTGTTCGACGGTGGTCACGAGGTAGCGGCCCCCTCCGACGAGGACCGAGTTGTCGATGTCGAGCGAGTCCGGATCGGGCGCATCTCTGCCGGGGCCGGGAGCCGCATCCTGAGATTCCGATGCGGGTTCGCCTGAGGCAGTCCGCAGCGGAGCGAATGTCGCCGTCGGCCACCGGTGGACCGGCGAGGTCTGCGGGGGAGAGAACTCAGCTCTGCCGTCGAATCCGCCCGCCTTCTCGATCATCGTCGACAGCCGAGACTCGACGGCTGAGTTCAACGAGGGTGCCCCGGGCACGCCGAAGACATGGATGTTCAGCCGCGGGCTTCGCTTCTCGGCGATGATCGCGTAGCTGCGCATCGATTCGGTCACCAGGGCGCGGTTCTCAGCCGCCGTGGTCCGATGCTGCTGTGCAGTCAGGTCCTTCGCGCTCGGCGGGGCGTGACGGTTCGCGGTGACGACGGCACCGGGCAGGAGGATGAAGAGGCTGAGCGCGAGCGCACAGGAGAACAGTGTGTAGACGAGACCGTCTCCACGGACAGGCAACCGCACTGTCTCAGACCGGGCTGAGACCCAGAGACCTGCCGGACAGTCCGCGAGAGCGCCTGCGCAGGGACTCGGCCAACGTGTCGAAGGCCTGTGCAGCGGGGGACTCGGGGTGGCTGAGCACGACGGGGGTGCCGGCGTCGGATCCTTCGCGCACCTGTGTGTCGAGGGGAATCTGCGCCAGCAGAGGAATCGTGGTCTCGAGCGTCTGCGAGAGGTTCTCGGCCACACTGGTGCCGCCGCCGGTGCCGAAGACATCCAGACGGCTGCCGTCGGGCATCTCCATCCAGGACATGTTCTCGATCACCCCGGACAGCGTCTGCTTCGTCTGGGTGGCGATGGAGCCGGCACGTTCGGCAACCTGAGCCGCGGCCGCCTGCGGGGTGGTCACGACGAGCAGCTCCGAACCGGGCAGCAGCTGGGCCACGGAGATCGCAATGTCACCGGTGCCCGGCGGCAGGTCGAGCAGAAGGACGTCGAGATCGCCCCAGAACACATCGGTGAGGAACTGCTGCAGGGCACGGTGGAGCATGGGGCCTCGCCACACGACGGCCTGGCTCGGCGGGACGAACATGCCGATGCTCATGACCTTCACGTCGTGGCCGATCTGCGGCAGGATCATCTCGTCGACCCGGGTCGGCTTGCCCGAAAGTCCGAGCATGCCCGGGATGGAGAAACCGTAGATATCGGCATCGACGAGGCCGACGCGCAGACCCTTGGCCGCGAGCGAAACCGCGAGGTTCGCCGTCACCGAGGATTTGCCGACCCCGCCCTTGCCGGACGCGATCGCGTACACCTTGGTGAGGGAGTCGGGCCGGTTGAAGGGGATGTCGCGAGTACCGGTTCCCTGCAGCTTCTCCTTCATCGCCTTCCGCTGTTCGGGTGTCATCGTCCCCAGGACGACCGTCACCTCGGTGACTCCCTCGACGCGGGCCACCGCAGCCTTCGTGTCCCTGGAGATCGTGTCCTTGAGCGGGCAGCCGGCGATGGTGAGCAGAACTGTGACGGTGACTTCGCCGCCGTCGATGCTGATGTCGTCGACCATATCGAGCTCAACGATGTTGCGGCGGATCTCGGGATCGATGACGCCGGTCAGTGCCTCTCTCACCGTGTCCACATCGGGACCAGTCATGTCCACGTCCTTTCCTCCCCGGATGAGTGCTCCTGGGGCTTCAACCCTACCCCTTGGGAATCGGCGCCGTCATCCGGCCCCTGGCCCCTGTACCCGGGGTCCTTCGGTTCCGCGGCGGACCGTCCGGGCTCTCTGCTCTCCTCTTCGAGTTCCCTGAGCAGATCCTTGAGTTCGGAGCGGATGAAGTCGCGGGTTGCGACCTCTCGCATGGCGATCCGCAGCGCCGCGACCTCTCGGGCCAGATACTCGGTGTCGGCGAGGTTGCGTTCGGCACGCTGCCGATCGTGTTCGAATTCGACGCGGTCACGGTCGGTGCTGCGGTTCTCCGCGAGGAGGATCAGCGGAGCGGCATAGGAGGCCTGCAGGGAAAGAATGAGGGTGAGCAGAGTGAAGTTCAGCGACCGTGGGTCGAACTGCCAGGACTCGGGAAGCAGAGTGTTCCACCCAAGCCAGACCGCACAGAAGACGGTCATCCCCACGAGGAACGCGGGGGTGCCCATGAACCGGGCGAACGCCTCGGCGCCGCGGCCGAAGGTCTCAGGCGACATGGCGAAGTTCGGCAGTTTGCGTTTGCTCGACCGTGGGATCTCGAAATCGTCAACAGCCATGTCTACCCCCTCCTGATTTCATCACGGCCGGTCGTGCGCCAATCCTCGGGCAGAAGCTCGTCGAGGACGTCGTCGACGGTGACGACTCCGACGAGGCGGTCGTTCTCATCCGTGATCGGCACCGAGACCAGATTGTACGCGGCCAGAAGCTTCGACACCTCGCCCAGAGGGGCTTCCGGCGGCAGCGGTTCGACCTCGGTGTCGAGCATGATGCCCACCGCTTCATGCGGCGGATGACGCAGCATCTCCTGGATGTGGACGAGCCCGAGGTACTTGCCCGTCGGTGTCTCCACGGGCTGTCTGCAGACGAAGACCGCGGCGGCCAGGGCCGCAGGCAGGTCTTCCCGGCGGACGTGGGCCAGCGCCTCGGCGACGGTGGTCTCGGGGGTGAGGATGACCGGTTCGGTCGTCATCAGGCCACCGGCGGTGTCATCGTCGTACGCCAGCAGCGTCCGCACATCCTCGGCGTCATCGGGTTCCATGAGGGCGAGGAACCGTTCGGCCTGGTCGTCGCTGAGTTCGCCGAGCAGGTCAGCGGCGTCATCGGGTTCCATCTCTTCGAGCACCGTCACGGCACGTTCGGTATCGAGGCCGGCGAGGATCTCGATCTGCGTGTCGGCCGGGAGCTCTTCGATGACGTCGGCGAGGCGCTCGTCGTCGAGGGCCCGGGCGACCTGGAGACGGCGCGCCGAGTTCATCTCGAAGAGCACATCGGCGAGGTCGGCAGGCTTCGTGTCCTGGTAGGCGGCGATGAGCTGGGTGGCTTCCTGATCGATGTCGGAGTCGGCCGGATGGTCGGCGTCGGTCCAGTCGATCTGCTTCGTCTCACCGCGCCGGCGGAACGCGGCGAAGGCGGTGCGTTCGGGGACTCGACGCACGAAGAGGCGCGTGACCTCCCAGTCCTTGTTCACCTGCTGCTCGATGCCGACGTCCTCGACGAGGACGGGGGAATCGTCTGCCCGCAGACGCAGCCTGCGGTCGAGGAGATCGTTCATGACCAGCGTCTCCGATCCGCGCTGTTCGAAGCGGCGCATGTTCACCAGGCCGGTGGTGATGACCTGTCCGGAGTCGATGGCGGTGACCCGACCCATGGGGACGAAGACGCGGCGTCTGCCCGGGACTTCGACGACAAGGCCGATGACACGTGGGGACTGCCGCATGGTCGCGCGATAGACGATGACGGCGTCACGAACCCGTCCGACCTGATCGCCGAGAGGGTCGAATACGGGCGCGGAGACGAGCCGGGCGACGAAGACTCTTTTCGGTGGACCAGACATGTTCTCAGACTACGGGGTGGGCGGAGTCCTGCGGGGCCGCCTCGGCGAATTGAACTCAATTCACATTCCGCCGATCCCGGGATGACGGCCTCATGAACGCTGCTGTGACCTCGAATCGCGGACGGTCTGGGGGAGGTGTTCCACGCGCTCACTTCTCCTATTCATCAAGCTGTACTGACGACTTCACTCCCTTGTCGTTCGGCCTGCCTAGCGTCGTGTCACGGCAGATCCAGCCACAGTCGACAACAGGAGTCATCCATGCAGATACGCCGAATCCGCCCTCGCACCACCGTCGCAGGTCTGGGTGCCTGTGCCGTGCTGACACTCTTCGCTCCGCTGCTGTCACCGACCGCTGCGACGGCGGCGGGGGCACCGGCCGAACTCTATGAGGGACACGTGCAGGTCGATCGGGGCCAGGCCGCCGATCCGCAGAAGTTCACGGGTCGGGTCTTCGACGATGCCAACGAGAATTCGAAGCTCGACGACGACGAGGAGGGCGTGGCCGGAGTCGCGGTCACCAACGGCGTCGACGTCGTCCAGACCGACGGCCAGGGGGTCTATGAGCTGCCCGTGCGGGAGAACATGACCGTGTCCGTGACCCAGCCGGCGGGATGGCAGGTTCCCGTCGATGAAGACAAGGTCGCCCAATTCAGCTACAACCATCTGCCCGAAGGATCCGGTGACCTCGAGTTCGGCGGGATCGAACCGACCGGGCAGACGCCGAAGGCAGTGAACTTCCCGATGGTCGAATCGACGGCGTCGGCGAAGTCGGACCAGAACTGCCCGATCGCCGCTGACACGCAGGCCTATGACACCACCGAGATGGGCTATGCCCGTGACGGCGCGGTCGGGGACCTCGCCGACCGTGAGGACTACGGTGCCTGCGGTGTGCTGCTGCTCGGTGACAACGTCGGTGACGACCTCAGCCTCAACGACGAACTGCGCGACATCTACGCGCAGACGAACGGTCCTGTGCGGGTGGCCCCCGGCAACCACGATCAGGACTACGACGCCGTCGACGACTCTCACGCCCTCGACACCTTCCGCGACCAGTTCGGGCCGTCGTATTTCTCCTATGACGTGGGCAAGACCCACTTCGTCGTGCTCGACAGCATCGACTACGAGGGCAAGGCGAATGGGAAGAAGTACAAGGAGAGGATCACCGAGGAGCAGCTGACCTGGCTGGCGAACGATCTGAAGAATGTGCCGAAGAACGCGCAGGTCGTCATCGCCACACACGCGCCCATCGTCACGCACACAGAGGTCGTCGTCGACAACGCGAAGGACTTCTACGATGTCATCGCCGACTACCCGAACGCCGTGACCGTGGGCGGACACACCCACACGCAGGAGAACCTCATCGCCGGTGAGTCGCGCGAGGAATGGGCCGCGGCCGGAATCGAGAAGCTGCCGAACACGCAGATCGTCGCCGGTGCGGTCTCCGGCGACTGGTACTCCGGAGGGCTCAACGCCGATGGCTTGCCGTACTCGTTCACTCAGGACGCTTCGGAGCCGGGAGTGCTCACCCTGGAGTTCGACGGTGCCTCGCGCAGCGAGCGCTACACCGTGCGCAACGAATCCGATGATCATCAGCTGCTGCTCGGTGTGAATTCGCCGGCGTGGCGCGACTGGGCCCAGAAGGCCCAGGACTGGCAGGACGCGGACAAGGCGGGCACCGCTCCGGAGCCGGTCTCCGAACGGGTCGTCACCCGTGATGATCTGAAGGAGGGGCAGACATGGCTGACCTCGAGCTTCCTGGCCGGCACCTCCGATGCCCGAGTCGAAGTCAGCTTTGACGGCAAGGCTCCGAAGCAGAGCGAGCACACACAGCCCGGCCGGGGCGAGGCTCTGGCCAAGGGATGGGAGTTCACGGATCCGTACACGGCCTCGCAGAACCTGCGTACCTCGGGCAATGTCGGACAGTCGAGTTCGCACCTGTGGCGCACCGAGATCCCCTCGAACCTCGATCTGGGCACTCACACCGCAGAGGTGACCGGAACCGACCGCTACGGTCGTGACTTCACGCAGACGATCCGCTTCACCGTGGTCGAAGACGAGGCCCAGGCGAACAGCGAATCCCAGAAGCTGCTGCGCCAGGACGGCTTCGACGTTCAGATGGAGAAGAGCAGCAAGGATCCGCAGGGTCTGGACTCCGAGGAAGCTCAGTCCGCCCGCGAGAACTGAGCGTCACCGGTGCCCACAGTCAGGAACACTGATCCGCAGCCCTGCTGAGAGGCACCAGCGCTGAGAGCACAGAAACGGGGCCCGCTGCTCGGCGGGCCCCGTCACTGTCAGGAGGACTCGAGCCCCGGGCCGGCGAGCTCAGAACGCGGCGGTGAAGGCCGAGGCGAAGTCCGGAGCGATCTCGCTCAGGGTCTGCGGCTGCTGCCATCCGGGTCCCGCCGGGGCCGCCGAGACGTGAGCGTCGAGGATCGCCAGGCTCAGCGCGTCGGCGGCCGCCGCGGTGATCGTCACGAGTTCGCGGGTGGCAGCCTCGTAGTCGGTCGGAAGAGCGTGTTCTCCGGTGGCGATGCCGAAGACGGTGTCGCCGTCATAGAGCGTATGCGAAGGCTGGACGGCTCGGGCGATGCCCGCATGCGCCCCCGATGCCATCCGAGTCACCTGTGCCGGGTCGAGAGCGGCGTCGGTGGCGACGATCGCGATCGTCGTGTTCTTCGCCGCCGCATCCGGTGGTGCCGCGACCGGCAGCCCCCGGACTCTCGGCAGATCGAATCCGTAGGACCGCAGCAGTGGATCCAACCACAGACCGCCGGTCGAGGTGCCGATCGAACCGAGGGAGTTCGCCGCGACAAGTGCGGCGACAGTGACACCGCCGGGCAGGCGGACAGCGACGGATCCGAGTCCGCTGCGAAGCGTCTGGAACCCCGAACGGGCACCGGCACCGGCACCGAGGCTGCCCCTGACCTCTCTCCGCGGCACCGCACTCGGTTTCCCTGCGGTCGATTCGGCGCCGGTCGACAGAGCGTCCCTCGCCGCCTGCGCGCCCTCGTCGGGTCGCGGCGGTGCCACCGGCCCCGCCCCGCGACCGAGGTCGAAGATCGCGGCGGCCGGGACGAGTGGGATGACGGTTCCGGGCAGACCGGGTGCGGGGAAACCGTGCCCCGCCTCGGCGAGGGCATCGACGACGCCGCTGACGGCGGCGAGGCCGAGAGCCGAACCACCCGTGAGGACGATGCCATCGGCACCATAGGAATGCGTGCCCGGGGCGATGACATCGGTCTCATGAGTGGCGGGACCGCCGCCGCGGACATCGACGCCGATGGTGGACCCGGACGGAGGGACCACGACGCTCAGCCCGGTCAGGCGCCCCGGGGTGAACTCACCCGCATGGCCGAGACCGAGTCCCGGGACCTCGAGGATGCCCCGGCCGCGCACCGGGCCGATGCCGTCAACCGGCATCGACTCGGCGTCCGCGTCCGTCCCCGGATGGGCGTCGTGTGCCGAGGACATCAGCGATTCCGACCCTGGACCCAGGCTTCGACCTCGGCGCGGGTGCGTGGGAAGTCCGCGGAGAGATTCTCCACACCCTCGGCAGTCACGAGGACATCGTCCTCGATTCGCACACCGATGCCGCGGAACTCCTCTGGCAGAAGCAGGTCATCGGCCTTGAAGTACAGACCGGGTTCGATCGTGAAGACCATTCCCGGTTCGATCGTGGCATCGAGGTACATCTCGGCTCGCGCCTGCGCACAGTCGTGGACGTCGAGTCCGAGGTGGTGGCTGGTGCCGTGGACCATCCAGCGGCGGTGCTGCTGCCCCTCGGGGGAGAGCGACTCGGCGGCCGAGACCGGCAGGACTCCGAAGCCCTCGAGACGTTCGGCGATGACTTCCATGGCCGCCTCGTGGACCTCACGGAATCTCACGGGACGGTTGACGTGATCGGCGGCGACGGCGAATGCCGCGTCCGAGGCCGCGAGCACGGCATCATAGATCTTCGCCTGCACCTCGGTGAAGGTCCCCGACACCGGCAGGGTGCGGGTGATGTCAGCGGTGTAGAGCGAATCGGCTTCGGCACCGGCGTCGACGAGGACGAGGTCGCCGTCTCTGACCCGACCGTCGTTGCGGATCCAGTGCAGGGTGCAGGCATTGTTGCCCGATGCTGCGATCGTGTCATAGCCGACCCCATTGCCGTCGGAACGTGCCGCGGTCTCGAAAGCGGTTTCGATGACGCGCTCACCGCGTCGGTGTCCCAGGGCCTGCGGCAGCGCGCCGACGACATTGTCGAAGCCGGCTCGCGTGATCGCGACGGCCTCGCGGAGGGCCGCGACCTCATGGTCATCCTTGATCAGTCGCAGCTCGGAGAGCAGCTGAGCCAGTTCCGCATCGCCGGCCTCGGAGGTCTCGAGATCGGCCTGGACCTGGGTGCGGGCGAGGTCGATGACTGCGTCGATGCGGGTGTCGGCCTGGCGCACGAGACGTACGGAGATCGCCCCGAGGTCCTTCGTGATGACGTCATCGACGATGGCGGAGTTCGCCGTGGCGATGCCGGTCATCGTCGACATGGCCTCGAGGTCTGCGCGAGGACCGACCCAGTATTCGCCGTAGCGGGAGTCGGAGAAGAACTCTTCCGTGTCCGCACCGGCGCGGGGACGGAAGTACAGGGTCACCTCATGACCATCGTCCTCGGGCTCGAAGACGAGGACGGCATCGGGTTCCGAATCGGTCTCCAACCCGGTGAGGTGGATGAACGCCGAGTGCGCACGGAAGCGGTAGTCGGTGTCGTTCGAGCGGACCTTGAGTCCGCCGGCAGGGACGACGAGGCGCTCACCGGGGAAAGCGGCCGAGACCTGTGCCCGGCGTGCTGGGGTGAAGCCCGCGGCGGCCAACGCCTCGGCGTCGAGCGGGGTGCGGTCCCAGCCGGAGGCGACGAAATCGCGGAAGGCCTGGGAATTGGGGCGATGCGAGCGGTTGTTGACGCGGTCGGAAAGGGCCTGAGACGTGTCTGGTGAATCTGAATTCTGCTCTGTCATGCCACCCAGTCTATGCGGCGGGGCTGACATCGTCGGCACATGTGGAAGAGGGAACGACAGTTGCAGATAGACTGTGATCATGGTCATCGATCTCCATGTGCACACCGCATTCTCGGACGGGACCCAAACTCCTTCCGAACTCATCTCCGAAGCCTCGATGGAGGGCATCGACGTCGTCGGCATCACCGACCACGACACCACCGCGGGCTGGACCCTGGCCGAGGACGCCGCACGCGTCTACGGGCTCGGGCTGGTTCGGGGAATGGAGATCTCCTGTCGTTACGAAGGCATCAGTGTGCACCTGCTGTCCTACCTTCATGACCCGTACAACACAGGACTGGCCGAAGTCGTGCAGGAGACCAGGCGGGCACGTCTGCACCGCACGCACCTCATCATCGAGCGCCTTGCCGAGGACTATCCCATCGACATGGACGCAGTCCTCTCGGTCTCCGGCGAAGACGCGACGATCGGGCGACCGCACATCGCCGATGCCCTCGTGGCCGCCGGTGTCGTGGAGAACCGCACTGAAGCGTTCTCCTCCATCCTGTCCAGCCGCGGCAAATACCATGTGGCGCTGCCGACGATCGACCCGATCACCGCGATCGGTCTCATCCGCGAAGCCGGAGGAGTCTCGGTCTTCGCCCATCCTCGTGCCGCCATGCGCGGACGGGTCGTGCCCGATTCAGCGATGACCGAGTTCATCGCCGCCGGTCTCGACGGGCTCGAAGTCGACCATCGGGACAACCCGCCTCAGGAACGGGAGGCGATGCGTCGACTCGCCCATGAGAACGACCTCATCATCACCGGGTCGAGCGACTACCACGGCACGGGCAAACCCAACCGCCTCGGCGAACACGTCACCTCCGACCACATGCTCACCAGACTCCTCGACCGCGCCGCCTCACGACCCGGCGGCGTCGACTACATCCAAGGCTGAGCTCAGCCGAGGATTCGCCGCAGCCGCAGCCGTCCCCACGCAAAGCTCAGCGCATAGGACACGGCGGCCATGGCGGCAAGGAAACCGAGGTACTGGATGACGAGGACGACCGGTCCGGCCTCGACATCGTAGAGGCGTTCGAAGAAGAGTTCGAGGAAGAACACATGGACGAGGAACGCGCCGAACGACGCTGACGCCAGACGCGCGAAGATCTTCTTCGTGCGGGTGCCGAGGCGCAAGCGGGAGACGAGGAGGATCACGCTGATCGCCAGCCCCACGATGAGCGGATTCGCGTTCTCGATCGGATAGGACTTCTGCGACTCCCACCAGAGGACACCGAGCGCCGAGGCGGCGAAGAGCAGACACAGCGTCCAGATCGGCGGACGCAGCTCCCCGGCGTGCTGGATGACGAAGGCACCGATGACGAAGTAGACGACCTGATAGGTGGCGAATCCCCATTTCCAGGCGTCCTGATCGGAGCCGACGAGGTCGAGCAGAAACGGCGCCCACACCGTCGATCCGGCCAGCACCAGGGCGAGAGCCGCGAGCCTCCACGGGCGCTCGTTCCTCCAGAACAGGACGAGCGTGCCGAAGACGAGGATGAGCGGAATGTACGCGTAGAGATACCACAGGTGGAAGCCGGGGCGACCGGCTTCGAGGAAGCTGCGCACGAGGTCATGGCGGACATTCACCTCGTCGGTGTCGAAGAGGTTGAATCCCAGGACGAAGATGACCGACCACGAGGCGAGGGGAACCAGGTGGCGCACGATCCGGTCCCACATCTTGGCTTCTGTGCGCGGGGGCGCACCGGCGAGCACGGCCCACCCGGCGATCATGAAGAACATGGGCACGGCCCAGGGATTGACAGCCTCGGCGAGATGACCGAGCCACCAGGCGTCGGAGCCTTCCTCGCTGCGGCCGATGAGCACACCGCCGGAGTGGCCGATCATCACGGTCAGTCCGGCGAGGACGCGCATGACATCGACATCGTGCCGGTGGCGCCTGCCGGTGCGGGTGCCGGGGGAGGTGGCCGCGTCCGAGGCGCGGTCGGACGCTGACGACTCGGAAGCCGGGTCCAGACCGGCCGCGAGCTCCTGACTCTTCGGGGAGAGATCGGAGACCCCGGCAGGTGCTGCGGGGGAGGGGGCATCCACACGGCGTGAACTGAACAATGAATCGCTCTCGTTCGTCATCGGAGACAGGGCGTCAGAACAGTCTTGACCACCGAATTGAACGCCTTCGGAGATCAGGTTGAACGCAGAGTGAACGAGGCTCCGTGATCCGGACACGGGACGGCGAAGGGGCCCCAACCGAGCACGGTTGGGGCCCCTTCAACGAAGTCTGTGCGCCGTCGCCGGCGTCAGTTCAGTCCTCGCTGGCGTCGGTGGCCGAGTGCCCACCCTGGCCGGCATGGCCGCGGTTGACCGGTTTGCCGCCGCGGGTGCGCCGACGATTGCGCTGGCGGCGCGGCTTGCGGCCTTCCTCACCGGCACCGGAAGAGGAGCCGCGACGGTCGGAGGAGCCGCCTCGGCGGTCATCGGAGCCGCCACGGCCGGAGCCGCGACGGTCGGACCCGCGACGCTCGGACCCGCGGTTCTTCTCCCCGCCGGTCTCGTCCTCACCTTCGGGGTGCTGGCGCGGCAGGCGACCCTTGGTGCCCTTCGGGATGTCGAGGTCGGCGAAGAAGTGCGGAGACGTCGAATAAGTCTCGGCCGGTTCGTCGAAGTCGAGGCCGAGGGCCTTGTTGATCAGTCGCCAACGGGGCATGTCGTCCCAGTCGACAAGGGTCACGGCCACACCCGAGTGACCCGCGCGGCCGGTGCGACCGATGCGGTGGACGTAGGTCTTCTCGTCTTCGGGGCACTGGTAGTTGACAACATGGGTGACATCGTCGATGTCGATTCCGCGGGCGGCGACATCGGTGGCCACGAGCACATCGACCTTGCCGTCGCGGAAGGACTTCAGCGCCTTCTCCCGCTGCGACTGACCGAGGTCGCCGTGCAGAGCCTTGACGTCGAAGCCGCGGTCGCCGAGTTCGGCCGCGAGCTTGTCGGCGGTCCGTTTGGTGCGGGTGAAGATGATCGTGCGGCCCCGGCCCTCGGCCTGGAGCATGCGAGCGACGAGTTCGGACTTGTCCATCGAATGGGCGCGATAGACGAACTGAGTCGTGTTCTTGCCCAGCATGGACAGGTCCTCGTGGTCCTGGGCCCGGATGTGCGTGGGCTGGCTCATGTACCGACGGGCCAGTGTGATGACGGCACCCGGCATGGTCGCCGAGAACAACATCGTCTGCCGGTGTGCGGGCACGGCGTTGATGATCTTCTCCACATCGGGCAGGAACCCGAGGTCGAGCATCTCATCGGCCTCGTCGAGGACGACGGTGCGCACGCGGTGAAGGCGGAGGATCTTGCGTCCGTAGAGGTCGAGGAGGCGGCCGGGGGTGCCGACGACGACATCGACACCGGCCTTGAGCCGGTTGATCTGCGGGTCGAAGTCCATGCCGCCGTAGATCGTCATGATGTCGATGTCACGCTGCACCGAGGCGGTCACGAGATCGGCTGCGACCTGCTTGGCCAGTTCACGGGTGGGCACGACGACGAGGGCCTGCGGCAGACGCGGTTCCTTGGAGTCGTTGACGCTGTCGGGAGTCGCCTCGGGGTGGGTGGTCACCGAGGAGTCCTCGGTCTTGCCGACGACGCGCTGGAGCAGGGGGATTCCGAATCCCAGGGTCTTTCCGGTGCCCGTCTTGGCCTGTCCGATGATGTCGGCACCTGACAGCGCCACGGGCAGCGTCAGTGCCTGAATCGGGAAGGGGTGGGTGATTCCTGCTGAGGCCAGTGAGGCCACGATCGGTCCGGCGACTCCCAGCTCTGCGAAATCCGGTTCTGTCTCCGCCATATTCCAAACTCCTTTTAGCGCATTCGCGCTTGTCATGGCCCAGAACCGGTAGTCTTGAACTATGCCCGATTCTGTCCCATTGGCCGGTAATGATGCTGCAACGCTCGCTCTTCTTGCGTTCGGCGAGCTGACCGGTTTCGAACGTATGGCCACCAACGCGACGACCGCAGCGGATCTGGATGACAAGGTCATCCTGGCGCGGTTGGCCTCTCAGTCCTTCGCGAACTTCGAGCAGCTCTCACAGCACATCGATCAGATGGGCCAGGATGTGATCGAGCTCTGTCAGCACTTCGAGCCGACCTTCAACACGCTGGCTGAAAGGACTCGTCCTCGCGACTGGTACGAAAGCCTCATGAAGGGATTCGTCTTCGACGGAATCATGAATGATTTCTACCGCACGGCGGTGGACGAACTCGCGGAGCCCGGATACAGCCTGGCTATTGCAATTCTCGATGATACACGTGCCAGTGAATATGCGCGCAATCGTCTGACATCCGAAGTGGCCGTCGACACGCAGTTGGCGTCGCGTTTGGCGCTGTGGGGCCGCAAGCTCGTCGCCGAGACCCTCGGGCGGGCACGCAGCCTGCTCACCGATCCCTTCCTCGGCCTCGACGAGGACATGGTCGTCGAGCTGATCCCGGCGGTGACCTCGAACCATTCGAAGCGGATGTCCGCGCTCGGCCTCGTCGCCTGAGAGAGTGAATGCGGATGGGCCCCGGTCATTGCGACCGGGGCCCATCTGTCAGTTCCGCATTCATGCGCTTCAGTGTGCTCAGGCGCTGAAGCCCACGCGGCGCGCGGTTTCCGTGCCGAGTTCGAGGTAGCCCAGCGAAGCGGCGGGAACGAAGATCTGGCGACCCTTCGTGTCCGTGAACGTCAGCAGTCCATCGGACTGGATCTTCTCCTCGACGCGGGCGGCCAGCGCCTTCGAGTCTTCGTCGGTTTCGAGGGTGATCTCGCGCTGGGTCTGCTTGACGCCGATCTTGATTTCCATAGTGCTCCTTGTGCCGATCTGGGTGGCGGATGATGGATTGGACTGTGTCCAGCTTAACGTCAGCGGGGGAGGGTTTCTTCCCGCCGGATTCCGCTGTGGGCTGACGAACCGTGAGGCGCGAGCCGCTGTGCCCGTACCCGGTGTCCGGATGCCCGGTGCCTGAGCGTAACGGTCAGCGTTCGGCGAACGACTTCAAGCCTCCCCAGCTCATCTGCGTGAGCAGAGAGACGGCGGAATCGACGTCGATGCCGCGCTGGGAGTCGAGCTGTTTGACGACGACCTCGGCGGTGCCGATGAGAGCACGACACAGGAATCGCGCTTCATCATCGCGCAGCCGGGCGAAATCCTGCAGTGCGGCGACGACGCGGGAGGCCGAACTCTCACGAAGGGCGCGAAGCTTCTGCTCCGCCTTCGGCTCGTAGACATCCGAATTGAAGATGATGACGAACTCTTCGCGGTGCGAAACGACGAAGTCGAAGTAGGCGCGGTAGGTGGCCCGGATCTTCTCATGCGGGTCGTTCGTCGATTCCAGCGCTGCAGCGAGCCGGGAATCCAGGTGCGCGGCCGAGGAGTCGATGAGCGCGAGGTAGAGGTCCTGCTTCGAGTCGAAGTGCTGGTAGAGCACGGGCTTGGACACCCCGGCAGCCTCGGCGATCATGTCCATGGAGGTCGTTCGGTATCCACGGGTGGCGAAGACGGAGCGTGCGACACCTACCAATTGGTCGCGGCGTTGGTCACGGGGCAATCTCTGTTGTGGACTCGACATTCTTCAATGCTACGCGAAGTCCACCCTCTCCCCAGGCATCAGGTCGGCATCGGCGACGCGCGAGCCGCCCGTTCGGCGACGCGCCGGTTCCAGCTTCGGGAACCTCGTGTCAGCGGCTCGTGATGGAATACGAGTATGGATGAGATGACCCAGCAGATGGGCGGCGCTCTGCTCTCGGGCCGCTGCCTGAACATCATCGGCCGGCCGGGCACGGGGAAGACGACGCTGCTCGAATCCGTCTACGCGGATCTGGTCACACGGATCGACCCGGCCGCGGTCCTCGTCCTCACCCCCGACCGCGATCACGCCGATGTTCTGCGCAACCGGCTGCAGCCGCCCGCCGATGCGGTCCTCACCGGCGCCGCCGCCCGCAGTCTCGCCTCCTACGCCTACGGAATCGCCCGTGCCGCACACACGACACGCACAGGCGAGGACCTCGAGTTCATCTCCGGAGCCGACCAGGACGTCTTCCTGGCCGACCTGCTGGCAGGGCATGAGCTCGGTCACTCCCGTGGACCGCTGTGGCCCTCGGAACTCACCGCCGAGGTGCGCTCGACCTCGGCTTTCCGCACCGAGGTCCGCGATGCACTCAACCGAGTGATGGAGTTCGACTTCGGGATCCGCACGCCCGAACCGTCATCGACCGTCACCGGCCCGAGCGAGCACATCTTCGACTTCGGTCGCACCGCTCTCGGCCGCGTCCTCGCCCGGTGCCCCGATCCGCGGTGGGACGCGATCGCCGAGATCCTCGACGAATACCTCGGCATCCTGTCGATGCCCGGTTACGGCGGTGTCGATTCCGCCACCGTGCTCGCTCTGGCGGCGTTCGAGATCTTCCGTGAACCCGCCGAGGCGACCGCCGGCAGAACATGGTCGTTCGCTCCCGATCGGGTGCCGACGGTGGTCCTCGCCGATGGTGTGCAGGATTTCCCGGCGGCCAGCTGGGGCATCCTCGAACAGCTGCGTGACCGCGGCAGCGCGATCGCCCTGTTTGGAACTCCGGAGACGGTGACCGGGCGCTTCCACGGTGCGGACGCCTCGATCATCGACCGGGCCACCGCGGACACGGGATTCGACACCATCGTCCTCAACGAACTGTGGGACGTCGACCCCGCTCTGGCCGAGACCATCGACGGCTTCGGTGCCCGAATCACGACCCGGTGGTCACTGGGCCATATGCCCCGACCACGCCCCACAGCAGCACCCGCCGCCGACTTCTCCGCGGACTTGTCCTTCGACTCCGCTGGTGGTTTGGGCGACGAGTCGGCGGCGAACACACGAGCACCTGCCGAGGTCCCCGCGGAGTCGGTGTCTCCGGAGACGGCACTGGACGCGCATCTGGAGACTCACGTGTTCGAGGGCAGCGCTTCGGGCACCCGGTATCTGGCCCGGCGGATCACGAACTTCGTCGAAGATGGACACTCCTGGTCGGATGTGGCCCTCATCTGCAGAAACGCGAACAGCGCGCGGTCGATCGCCAATGAGCTGCGGGCCTCCGGTGTCTCCATCGCCACTCTGATGCAGCCGCTCAACGTCGACCCGGCCACAGCTCCGCTCCTGGAGCTGCTGTCGACGACGCCTGATTTCGACGACGATGAGTCCATCGCCGAACTCGCCCTGTCCCTGGCCGGCAGCATCTACGTTCGGCTCGACCCCGTGCAGATCCGCCGCTTCCGCCGCACCGTGCGCCGCCGGTTCCCCGCGCCCAGCAGCACCGCCTCTCTCGCGCTGGCGCTGCGCAGCCCCATCGACGATTCGTCCCCGCAGGCACTGGCGACGATCTCGCGCATGCTCCACGCCGCCGCTGCAGTCGGCACCGACGACCCCCACCAAGCACTGTGGACGATCTGGGAAGCCGCCGGTGTCGCGCAGAAGTGGCAGCACGAAGCCCTGCAGGACCCCGAGTCCGTGACCAACGGCTACCTCGACTCGGTGCTGCGCCTGTTCGCGTTGGCCGAGAAGATCGCCGACCGCGGCGGCTTCACCGCACGATCCTTCGCGGGGATCGTCGCCGAACAGGACATCGCTCAGGACTCCCTGGCCGACACTGCGGGATTCGCCGACCATGTTCGCGTCGGCACGCCCTCATCGTTGGCTCATGTGCGCGTGCCGCTGGTCATCATCGCCGAAGTCAACGAGGGAGTGTGGCCGAACCCGAAGCTGCGCGGCGGCATCCTCGGACTGACCGACCTCGCGTCCGTGCTGACGAGCGGAGAGACCGTGACAGCCGACCCTGGATATCACGCTCATGCGAAGAAGACGAACCTGCGGGAAGAGGGCGAGCTCTTCTACACCGCGCTCAGCCGTGCCCAGCAGAAGGTCATCGTCACCGCAGTCACCGATGCCGAAACCGAACCCTCCCCTTTCTTCGACGTGCTGGCTGCGGGAACCGCCAAGGGCACCGAGGTCGCCGACGGCTATGCGATCACCCATGAAGACGAGCTGCCGCCGCTGACTCTGCCGGAGATGGCAGCACACGCCCGAGCCCATCTGCTGCAGACCGCGGCAGCCCAGCAGGCAGACGCCCCGGATTCCGAGACCCTGAGCTGGGCGCAGCTGATGCGGGCGTTCTCCGCGGCCAGCCCGGCAGTCGAAGACCCGAGCCGTTGGCGTGAATCCGAAGACATCACTTCGTTCGATCCGCTGTACACCGACTCCGACACTGTCCGCGTCTCGCCGTCCCAGGTCGAAGCCTTCACCGATTGCTCTCTGCGCTGGTTCCTCACTCGCAATGGCGGCGATCGCGCGAGTTCGACCGCACAGAACCTGGGCACCATCATCCACGCAGCCGCCGAGAACTACCCCGAAGGACCGACCTCAGCGATCCGCGACTTCGTCGCAGGCGAATTCTCCTCTCTCGAATTCGATGCCGAGTGGGAACGCGAACGGGAACTCGATGTGGCGATGAAGATGGCCGACCGCCTCGGCGAATACATTGAGAACGCTCCCGGCAGCCTCATCGGAGTCGAAGCGCAGGTCTATGCCGCCGGCGTCGATGACGCAGGGCGCCGGTGGAAGGTGACCGGTCGCCTCGATCGGGTCGAGGAGGTCTCCGGGGGACTGCGCATCGTCGACTTCAAAACCGGCCGCAACGTCGTCGCCGGAAAGGAGATGGACCGCCACGCGCAACTCGGGGTGTATCAGGAGGCGATCAACTCCGGCACCATCCGGATCGGCGAGGATGAGGAACTCGACGCTGAAGCCTTCGGGGCCGAGCTCGTCTTCCTCCGCAAGTCCTCCCGCACCGTCCGGGAGCAGCCGGCACTCGAGATCGACGAGAACCCGAAGTGGGCACGCGAGCTCATCGACGACGTGTCCGGCCGGATGCGGGCGGCGAGCTTCCCTGCCCGAGTCGAGCAGCAGAAATGCAAGTCCTGCCCCGTGCGATCGTCCTGCCCGGCGATCGGTCCGAAGATGTTGGAGGATGACTGATGCGCTACAGCGCCGAGCAGCTGGCCCGTCTGACCGCGGCCGAGCCCGCGCAGGCTTTCCCACCGAGCCCCGAGCAGCGGGTCATCATCGAAGCCGACCCGGCGCAGTCGATGAAAGTCACTGCCGGTGCCGGATCGGGCAAGACCACGGTCATCTCCCAACGTGTGGTGTGGCTCGTGGCCAACGGCCACGTGTCCCCGGAGGAGATCCTCGGCCTCACCTTCACCCGCAAGGCCGTCGGCGAGCTCGGCGGCCGCATCCGGGTCCTCCTGTCCCGACTGCGTCACAACCTCGGCATGGGACAGGAGCTCTCCCTGCCGGGACTGGACAATCCGACGGTGTCGACCTACAACTCCTACGCCGCCTCAATCGTCAGCGAACACGCAGTGAGCATCGGCATCGAACCCGAAACAGTGCTCCTCGACGATGCCACCGCACACACCATCGCCGGAGACCTCATCGACGCCACCCCGCCGGATGAGATCCCCGGAAACTTCTCCCGCGAGACGATGATCTCCGATGTCATCGCATTCGCCGGCGCGATGAACGACCACGGTCGCGATGTCGGTGAAGTCACCGAATACCTCGAACAGTGTCTGGCCGCCCTCGTGTCGAGCAAAGGCAGACCTGTCGACCCCAACGGGCGACGGGCGAAGCTCGAAGCGAAGATCCGGACAGCGCGACTGGCCGACGCCTATATGCGCGAGAAACGACGCAACCTGGCGATGGACTTCTCCGACCAGGTGCGGTTCGCCCAACGCATCATCGATCAGGTGCCGGCAGCGGCCGCCGCCGAACGGGCGCGGTGGAAGATCGTCCTCCTCGACGAATTCCAAGACACCTCGGTCGCCCAGCTCACACTGCTGCGCGACCTCTTCCACTCCACCGCTGTGACCGCGGTCGGCGATCCGAGGCAGGCCATCTACGGCTGGCGCGGCGCCAGTGCCGACAATATGATCCGCTTCTCCTCCGACTTCCACAACGTCGAATCGCTGACCCTGAGCACAAGTTGGAGGAACGACCGAACCATTCTCCAGGTTGCCAACCGCATCGCCGACGGGCTCACCGACAGCAGCGAACCCCCACTGTCGGCCAGGGACGGGGCCGGCGATGGTGAGGTGAGTGTCGAGGTCAGCTCGGGCGCTCATGACCCGGACTATCTGACCAACGGTCTGAGAGCAGTCACCGACTGGTTCGCCACCATCCCCGAGGGTGCGACGAAGGCCGTGCTGTGCCGAAAACGCGCACACTTCGCGCCGGTGGCCGCCGCGCTCGAAGCCGCCGGGTTCGCCGTCCACGTGCATGGATCCTCCGGGCTCCTCAGTGACCCCTTCGTCGCCGACCTGCGGTCGGTGCTCACCGCCGCGATCGATCCCATGGCCGGAGACGAACTCATGCGGCTCATCAGCGGCCGCATGCTCGGCCTCGGCGCCGCCGACATCGCCGGGCTGCAGGCCTTCACCCGCCGGCAGACCGAACGACGCCAGGCAGAGCGCGCCGAGACCGCTGCCGATCCCGCCGAGGTCATCGTCGAAGCCATCGATCAGGCGACGATCGTCGAAGGTCTCGACGAACTCGTCGAAGTGGACCGAGCACTCGACCACGGTCCGCGCTCGGCGACCGACAAAGCGCTGCTGTCTGACTACCGCAGCTCTGGTCTGAGCACCGAAGCGCTGCAGCGGCTGGTCCGTCTTGCCCGTGCCCTGCGCACCACTCGATCAGGCACCGGCACGATCTCCTCGATCATCCGAACCGCTATGACGGAGACCGGAATCGACTCCGACGTCTGGGGGTTGAGCGATTCGCTGCGCAATCTGCATCGGTCGGCCCTCGATGCGTTCCTGTCCGCAGCCAGCCAGTATTCGGCCGCCGACGACCGCCCTTCGATTCCCGGGTTCCTGTCATGGCTGAGCCTCATGGAGGCCCATGATGCGCTGAGCACGGCCGAACCGACGGCCGCCGCTGAGGCGATCAACATCATGACCGTTCACGCTTCGAAGGGGCTCGAATTCGATGCTGTGGCCGTGCCGTCGCTGGTGGTCAAGGACTTCCCGACCGAACCGCGTGACAAGGAGGGGTGGATGGACCGCACCGCACTGCCGTATCCGCTGCGCGGAGACCGCGCACACCTCGTCGACTTCGACCTGCGGGAAGCACAGTTCGACACGAAGAAGGCACTCGACGAATGGATCGGAGACTTCATCCGCCCACATATCGCCGATGCACATGTGGCCGAAGAGAGACGGCTGGCATATGTCGCCTTCACTCGTGCCAAACGCCACCTGTGGCTCGGCGCGGAACTGATGGGATCGCGGACGGAACCCGACGAGCTGTCCCCATTCCTCACCGAAGCGGTCGAAGCGTTGGGACTGACGGTCGACATTCCAGAGCCGGCCGATGAATCCGGAGAAGACAGGATCGAGACCACCGAATGGCCGGTGCCGCGCACCCGGCAGGTCGCCGCGGCGCAACAGGCAGCATCATGGGTCGAAGCCAGTCCCGAGGTGAGTCTGGAGACGCTGGCTGACGTTCACGGGGACGTCGGCCGGTACGCCGCTCAAGCACTGCGGGTCGGTGCCCGGCCGGGGGCGGCAGCGACGGCCGGCATGCCCGACCGCCTGTCCGCAACCGCTCTCGTCTCGTGGCGACGGGATCCGCAGGGATTCCGCACACAGGTGCTGCGACCGATTCCGACGCCACCGAGTCGGGCGGCTGAGATCGGCACGAACTTCCACTCCTGGGTCGAACAGCACTTCGGCCAGTCGAGCATCGACATCGGCGAGGACGAAGCCGTCCGCCCGATCGATGCCGCCACGATCAAACGGCTGCAGTCGACCTTCCTCGCCTCAGAGTTCGCCACCCGACGGGCCGACCATGTCGAGATGTCGTTCGAGCTCGTCCTCGGTCGGTTCCGGGTGCCCGGAAAGATCGATGCGGTCTTCATCACCGACGGCCATGCCGAGGTCGTCGACTGGAAGACGTCGAAGAAGCCCGACACTCAGGTGCTCGAGGTGATGAAGTGGCAGCTGGCGCTGTACCGATTCGCGATTCTGCGTGCACATCCGGAGATCACCGAGGTTACGGGCACGTTCTACTTCGTCGGCAGCGACGAGGTCGTCCGCTTCACGGAACTGCCCGACGAGGACGACGTCATCCAGTGGCTCGACGCCAACGACCTCGGCTGAACGCCTCTGTTCCACCGATCGCCCGCGTGGCGCCCCGGGCAGGTTCGATTCGCTTCAGGGGCGGATCGGAAGCCTGGGGGCAGAACCCGTGAGTTCAGGGACGATCCGGCCGTGAGATCGGACCGGTTTCGTCACCGTCGACCGCGTCCGGAGTGGGTTCGGTGGTGACACCGGATCCGGGTTCGGAATCGAGGTCGGAAGTGCCGTCGGACGCAGTGTCGGTCGGCCGTGCCCGGGGAATGAACACATCGGAGGGATCGTTCTCGGTGATGGCGGCTTCGACGTCCGGTTCTGCCCTGTCACCGGCCGATTGCGACGCTTCGGCAGGGTTCGAGTTCCCAGTGTCCGCTTCAGCAGAGGCCGCCGAAGCCTGATCCGTCTGTGCATCGGCGGAGCCGGCGAAGAGCACGTCGTTGAACGAGGTCAGCAGATCGGCGGCATCGTTGATCGCAGATTCGTCGCCGGAGTCGACGGCTTCGAGCAGCCAGTCGACGACCGCGAATTCGGCGAGCAGCTCGGCACGTGCAATGACGTGCTCATCGGCTCGGGGGCGCGCGCTGCGGTATTCCTCGTAGAACGTCGGCAGCGCGGCCGGATCGATGAGCGCCGAGGCTGCGGCCAGATCGATGGCAGGATCGGCGACACGCAGTCTGCCGATCTCGGACAGGGCCAGCACTCGCTCCTGATCGGTGTAGACGCTGGTCTCATCGATGGACCCATGGATCGGCGTGGCGAGGAAATGCCAGAGAGCGACCTTCTCGAACTCCTCTTCCCAATGCTGGAGCAGCGCTGAGGGCACCCGTCCGGTGCTCGCTGCCTGATCGAGTCGTTCGAGGATGAGGAACTGGGATCGGGACGGGTCTTCGACGGGGAACCCGGCTTCGGACACCGGTTCGGGGGCTGCCGAATGCACGGTTGCCAGCGCCTGCGCGAAGGAACTGGCCCGGGCCGTATCGGCGATGGGCACATCGCCGAGCGGTGCACCCGGCAGGGGATCGACCAGGGTGACCGCCGTCGGCGTGGAGGTCTCGAAGTACTCGGCATCCACCTCGGTGATGGCGCGCAGATGCGGCCAGGTGAAGTCCGCGTGCGGGTACATGGAATCGTAGATCCGACCCGCCTCGGCAGCGGATCCGATGTCCGCGGTGCGATCGAGCTGGGTCTGGGCCGTCGCGACAAGCTCCTGCCGGTCATCGCCGAGAAGTACTCGGACTCCGGCGTCGAGGGGCGGCAGGGGTGTCCATTTCGTCGGTGCGAAGCCGTCGAGCATCGTCGCCGCGATCGCAGTCAACTTGAGCGCCTTGGTATCCACCTTCCCCAATCTACCGTCTGCCTTGCGCTGAGACACGGGACTCGCCGTCGAGCGTGTCTGGAGGCTGCCTCGCTCGGGCCCGCCTGCGTCAGGGGCTTAAGTTATCGTGGAAGACATGAAGCCATTGCCTCCCGTGCAGCCGATCAGTCTCGCCCGTCATGGAATCGATCGTGACCATCTCACCCGTGGTCAGGACGGCGACCTGTCTGAGATCTGGGCCGCGGGGGCCGTGCCTGTCTTCGAACATCGCGGGACGCTGCTCGTCTCCGCCGGCGGTCTCTTCCTCAGCGATCGCAGTCTGGTGCCGGACGGGCAGACGGAGATCTATCTCGGTCGGGATCGTCTGGGCACCCGGTACATCGGAGTCTCCCTCGATGACGAGGGGCGCAGCCACCTCGATTCCGCTCTCGACGTCTCCCGCGCACGTGATGCCAGCGATCTGCTCACCGCTCCGGGGGAGGGCATCGAAAGCTCCGAACCCGTTTGGCTGCCGCTGCGGCATTTGGCCGAGGCTCTCGACGATGTGCAGGTGTCGCTTGCTGTCGAAGTCGTCGGCGTCGGGAACTGGCACCGGGCCCACCGGTTCTCTCCGCGTACCGGAGCTCCGACCACACCGGTTCTCGGCGGGTGGGTGCGCCGCGACCCGGAGACCGGCAGCGAGCACTTTCCCCGCACGGACCCCGCCGTCATCGTCGTCATCGTCAACACGGATGAGGACGGAGTCGAACGCGTGCTGCTGGGCAACAACGCCGCTTGGGAAGCCGACCGGTATTCCCTTCTGGCCGGATTCGTCGAACCGGGCGAGACTCTCGAACATGCGGTGATCCGCGAGATCTGGGAGGAAGCCCACCTCGAGGTCACGAACCCGCAGTACCTCGGTTCCCAACCCTGGCCCTTCCCCTGTTCGCTCATGCTGGGGTTCTCTGCAGAGGCACCGAACCGGGAATTCGCCGCGGACAGGTCCGAGATCGCTTCACTGCGCTGGTTCACCCGCGACGAGCTTCGCACAGCCATAGCCGAGAAGGCCGTTCGCGCCCCGTCGACGATCTCGATCGCCGGTCAGCTTCTCTGCAGCTGGTTGGACAACGCGTGAACGCTTCGGCCACGGCCCTGCTGGAGGCCCTGGACGAGGAGCAGCGCGAAGTCGCGACTCACTTCGACTCCCCGGTGATCGTCCTCGCCGGAGCCGGCACCGGCAAGACACGCGCCATGACACACCGCATCGCCTATGGAATCGCCACCGAAGTGTTTCCTCCCAACCATGTTCTGGCCCTGACATTCACTGCAAAGGCGGCCGGTGAGATGCGGTCGCGGCTGCGGGGCCTCGGCGTGCCCGCCGTGCAGGCTCGGACCTTCCACTCGGCGGCTCTGCGCCAGCTGCGCTTCTTCTGGGACCGATTCGCCGAAGGCGATTTTCCCCGCATCATCGAGAACAAGGCCGGAATCATCGGATCGGTCATGCAGAGTCTCGGTCTGGAGACCAGCCGGGAGCTGACCCGAGACGTCGCCTCGGAGATCGAATTCGCCGCTGCCTCGCTGCTCGGCGTCGACGACTATGCGACGAAGGCGGCGGCGCGTGATCTGCCCGGACAGTTGGGTGTCGATGACATGGTCCGCATCTTCGAAGCCTATGGGGAGGCGAAGACACGCGGGCGCCTGCTCGACTTCGACGATGTGCTGCTCGTGCTCTCGGGCGTCCTCGCCGAATACCCGGCCATCGCTGCAGAGATCCGCGAACAGTACCGACACTTCGTCGTCGACGAGTTCCAGGACGTCTCTCCGCTGCAGTTCGATGTGCTCTCTCGGTGGCTGGGCCCACGCGACAATCTCTGCGTCGTCGGCGACCCCGCACAGACCATCTACTCCTTCGCCGGAGCCGACGCGAGTCTGCTCGGTTCTCTGGGCACTGCGATGCCCGAAGCCAGAACGGTCCGGCTGGTGCGCAACTACAGGTCTTCGCAGTCGATCGTGACCACAGCGAACAATCTGCTCCGGTACACGGCAAAGACCGCCTTGACCCTGCGTACCGACAATGCCGAAGGCAAGCCCCCGAGCATGGCCGAATACCCGAGCGACGAAGCAGAGGCGAACGGTGTCGTCCAAGCGATCTCGGCTGAGATCCGGGCGGGGCGTCGTCCCCGCAACATTGCGGTGCTCTTCCGCACGAACGGGCAGAGTCCCGCCTATGAGCAGGCACTGGCCGCTGCGGGGATCCCTTATGTGCTGCGTGGGGGTGAACGCTTCTTCGCACGCAAGGAGGTCAAGGAAGCGGTCCTCATGCTCAAGGCTGCGCGTGCGACCTCGAGCGGGCAGCGGCTGCCCGATGCCGTGATGGAGGTGCTCGGGTCTCTCGGCTTCACACGCGAACCGCCCGGTCCCGGAGCAAGCCGGCAGCGGTGGGAATCGCTCAAAGCGCTCGTGGACCTCGCCGAGGAGCATCAAACGGGTCAGGAACTGCCTGTGCCGATGGGAGCCTTCCTCGATGATCTGGCCGACCGGGCCGAACACCAGTTCGCTCCCGACATCGAAGGTGTCACCTTGGCGTCGTTCCACGCTGCCAAAGGTCTGGAATGGGACAGCGTCCATCTTGTGGGCCTGAGCGAAGGACTCCTGCCGATCAGCTATGCGCAGACGCCCCGCGCGATTGCCGAAGAACGGCGCCTGTTCTACGTTGCGCTGACCCGTGCCGGCAAGGAGCTGGCGATGAGCTGGTCGCTGGCCCGCTTCGAGTCGAAGCAGAAACCACGCAAGGCTTCCCGGTTCCTCTCGGAACTCGGACAGGTCGGCCACGCGAGGGGCGGAGGGCGAAAGCCTGCGAATACGGCGAGCCTCAACCGCTGTCGCGGATGCGGACGAGCGTTGGTCTCGCAAGTCGACAGGGCTGTGGGGCGCTGCTCCGAATGCCCCGCAGACATCGACTTCGATCTCCTCGACCGACTTCGGCGTTGGAGGGTTCGAGTAGGTATGGAACAGGGGCTTCCGCCCTACCTGGTGCTCACCGACACGTCCCTGTCCGTCATCGCCGAGGTCCGTCCACGTGATTTCGAGGAGCTTGCACGCGTGCCCGGGGTCGGGGCGACGAAGCTCGAGCTGTACGGAAAGAGTCTATTGAGCCTGCTCTCCGAGTGAACCGAAATCGGGCACGGGCGCCCGACATCGACATCGCTCGTGGAAGGTCGGCCCGTGGTCGTCCACACCTCCTGACTCGAGCGAGATGCTCCGGGCGACGAGAGCGAGTTCGGGACGCAGGAGAGCCTGCCGGAGCAGCTGAGCGACATGTGCCGAGCCGAGGATGCGCGCGGCGGGATCGCACAGAGTCTCGCGATCGGCAAGGGCCCGCAGGCGAGGATACTGCTCGAGCCATCCGGAATCGCTGTCCTTGCGATGCAGGCACTGACACATCGTGCACGGAGTCCGCCCGGGACGGATGAGCCCTGTGATCTCCACGGCATGTTCACCGAGCACCACCTGGCAATGGTCGATCTCACGGTCGTTCAGCCATATGGCCGCATGCAGGTCCGGAACCAGATGGGAACTCGCAACGACGATGGGAGCGCTCATCAGGTTCAGCTCGTCAATGCGACGGGCTGAGGAGATCGCAAAGCCGAGTGCAGCGAGCTGCCCTTCTGCCTGCGCCCGCAGCGGACCGGTGACCAGCACGGGACGAGCACCGAGGATCTGTGAGACTCGGTCGGGAGCCAGACCGAAGGAACGTGCGGCGGCGAAGACGGGCGAGCCTTTCCGAACGGCTCCCGAGTCCGGACCTTCAGGAACCAGCACGCCGGCCTCGCCGAGCAGCGTGATGAGGGAGCTGGCCCGACTGAGATCTGCCCCGAGCTCCTGAGCGCGCGCATAGAACTGGGAAGAGCCGATGCCCAGCCGCAGATCCTCGATGAGACTGACATCGGCCGGAAGCAGCCCGTCGATGAGCACAGGATCATCGGCACCGAACTGGACGCACGACGACGAACGCCATGTGATGGGAACACTGGGAAAGATCCTGAACATCTCGGCACCTTCGCCTCGGCAGCTCTGAGACTTCCACGGTAGTGAACCGGAGGGCGAATAGCCATGGGCCGCAGCGAACTGTGGATAACCCTGTGGGAAACGGTTGAGGACAAGCCGGAAGACATGTTCGGGCTTGCCCTCAACCGCATCATGCCCCAGGCGCTCGCGAAGACTCGTGCGGCTTCCCCTTCCGCACGTATCTCCGGGTTTTCCGGGGTCAAGCATAGAACTTATTCCGCATTCGCCGCCGCGTCAATGCACCGTCATGCACAGACACGTCAACAGCCTGTGGATAAGCTGTGGGAATCGCTGGTAGGGCTGTGGAGGGAAGGCGGCTCGTACGCGGTCGAATCTGTTGATAAGCCATCCATCAGTCGGTGCCAACACCACTTCGAGGCGGTTTCCGATCGCCGAGGCGGCTGTGGACGACCGGATCGAGGACGAAAGAACCGTGATACTCAGGAAACTCACAAGTTGGGGAGCGGTGATGGAGATCTCCCGGCGATGTCAGTGCCGTTTCCTATGATGGTGCAGTGACCAGAGGACAGCGGTGGACCGAAGAGGAAGTGCTGCGAGCGATCGCCCGCGGTGAGATCGAAGTGCGCCGATCGGCCAGGCGGAAGAAGACCGTGGCCGTGTCGAAGGAGATTGAGACCTATGTCCTGCGCACACCTGTGCGTTACAGCGTCGAGCACAACATCAGGTCGCTGACAGATCTGTTCAATCGTCTCTCCGCCCGCGATCATTCCTCCGCCGCCGATCTCGTCGAACTGGCCGAGGAGATGAGCCGCCGCTATTTCGCTGGGCGGCTGTGCCCTGCCTCGATCAGGTGGGTGACGAACCAGAACCTCAGCAGGTGGGCGTCGACGACGACCTCGACGGGCGACATCCGCATCTCCCACCGGCTTCAGGCCGTCCCCCGGTGGGTGCTTGAGACAGTGGTCGTCCATGAACTCGTTCATCTGCAGATCGGCCCGCATTCGAAGGAATTCCACGCCTTGGCGAACCGGCACCCCAGGCAGGCGGATGCGAAGCTCTACCTCGAAGGCTTCAGTGATGGTGAGCGGTTCGGCCGGGGGAGCTGACTGACCGGAGGGCGTCGGTTGCGGGTGTTGAGAGCCCGGAGCCCGTCAGCGATGAGCATCGGACGAGCGGAGAGCTGCAGCGTAGAGCCCCGGCAGGCGTGCCGGCAGGTCCGGCATGAGCGCTGCGGGCAGATCTCGCATCGAAAACCACGCCACGTCGAGTGATTCCGCGGATACGCTCGGCGATTCCGTCACCGAGGCGTAGGCCGCGAACACGACGTCGAAGTGCCGCGTGCAGCTGCCGAACGACGATGACAGGTCATGCACGTGCAGGTCGACGGGGGCGGGGGAGACGTGGAGGAGCTGCATGCCGCTCTCCTCCTCGGCCTCTCTGCGGGCGGCAGCATGCAGAGAGAGGTCCTCGGGTTCGAGATGACCGCCGAACTGCCCCCACAGTCCGGCTTTGCGATGGTGATTGAGCAGGACCGACTCCGTATCGGGGTCGACGACCAGACAGCTCGCGGTGACGTGGTGAGCTCCGCCGTCACGTCGCAGAGAATCCGCTCCCTGCAGGCCGAAGAGTTCGACGAAGTCCTCGAGGAACGGTCCGGCAGGGGCCAGGTCGATCTCCCGACGGGCCGTTTCGAGCTCGATCATTCAGCGATCGTCACTCGCGTCCGTGTCATCCTCGTCCGAGTCCGAGTCCGAGTCCGAGTCCGAGTCCGAGTCCGAGTCCGTCGAGGCGTCGGCGGAGGAGTCTGCGTCGGAGTCCGAAGCCTGAGGAGTTTCGTCTCCGGTGCCGCCGGCGCCGTCGAGTCCTTCAGCGAGGATGCGGCTGAGGGCCTCGTCGATGCTCGATTCGTTGGTCCATTCGGCCTGACGGCGCTCCGAATATCCGAGTGGGTCATCGAGGTCCTGAGTCGTCGGCAGCAGGTCTGGGTGAGAGAACACCTGGTCCCTGGCTTCGGCCCCGCCCTGCGTCTCGAGGTAAGCGAACAGTGCAGCGGCATCGCGCAGGCGGCGCGGGTTGAGCTGCAGGCCGACCAGCGTGGAGAAGGTCTTCTCGGCCGGTCCAGCAGTCGCTCGGCGACGGCGCAGCGCTTCACGAACCTGGTCGCGACCGGGCAGATGTTTGCATGCCTCGTAGACGACGACGTCGGCCCAGCCTGCGATGACGGCGAGAAGGTTCTCCAGGGATGTCAGAGCCTGCTTCTGGTCGTCCGTCGTCGGGGGGTTGAACAGGCCTTGACGGATGTTGTCGCTGAGGTCGGAGATGTTCGACGGATCGATATTCGACGCCATGTCCTCGATCTGCGAGGTGTCGACCTTGAGCCCCTGGGCATAGCGGGTCAGAGCGGTCTCGACCTGGGCGCTCAGCCACGGTGCACGTTCGAACAGTGCGAGATGGGCGAGCTCCTGAGCGGCAAGGTAGATCCGGACCTCGGAGGCGTCGATATCGATATCGGCGGCGAAGGACTCCACATTCGTCTCCACCAGGACGGCAGAGTCGTGGGGGAGCAGGGGAAGTCCGACCTCGGTGCCGGTGAGGACGCTTTCCGACAGCGCGCCCACGGCCTGGCCGATCTGCATGGCGAACATCGAATCGCTCATTGATCCGAACATCGACGATGCTCCCGCGAGGATGCCCTTCATCTCCGCCGGCACCTGTGACTCGAGCGTCTCGGTCAGCGCCGTCGACATGTTCTCCTTGATGGGCAGAACGAACTTCTGCCACCCGGGCATCGTCTCCTTCACCCAGTCGGTGCGGCGCAGCGGACGCGCAGAGCGATTGGCCACGGAGAATTCCGTCGCTTCGGCGAGCCACAGCTCCGCCAGACGGAAAGCATCGGTCGTCGCACGTTCGGCTTCATCGGTGACTGCGGGGTCAGGGGTCGGCACGGCCTTCTGCGCGATCGACACAGCCTGAGCCTGCGGATCGGCGCCCTGCCCGAACAGCCCCTGCATCTGGTTCATGATCGTCGCCATCATCGATGGATCGATCTGAAAACCCTGCGGCATGCCGGACTCGTTTTTGTCCTCGCCCTCACCGGAACCGGGGCCATTGGCGCCGAAGAGCATCCCAAAGATCTGCTCGAACGGATTCTGCTCATTGTTGTTGTCATCGGTCATTGTTCTACAGCCCCCAAGAATCGGTTTGACTCCCACGTTAACGGTTCCGAATGTGGGAAGCTTCCCAATTCGCCGAGGTTTCGCAGGATGTTCGCACCGGGCGAAAGGAGTCTGTGAAGCGGAGCCTCAGCTTTCAACTAGACTGGTGGGGCGGTGCAGCGAAAGGAATACATGACAGAGAACGCCCCTCGGGCCGTGCCGGTGTCTGCGGAACCACGTCGCGACACCAGACGCCGACAGACTCCGCGTCTGGCCACGACTTCGGGTGTCCTCACCTACGTCTTCATCGCGTTGGCCGTACTTCTGCCGGTCCCTTATATGCTTCAGCTGCCGGGACCGGTTTTCAACACCCTCGGTGATTACCAGGGCGACTCGATGATCAGTGTCTCCGGGGCGAAGACGTATCCCACCGACGGGCGCATCGACATGCTCACCGTCGCCGTCAGCGGCGGGCCCGGGCGTGATGTCTACGCTTCGCAGGCCTTGGGCGCGGTGCTCAACGGCAAGGAGACGGTGGTCCCGACCGAGGCCTACTACCCGCTGGACACGACTCGCGAAGACGTGACCGCGTCGAACGCCGTCGAGATGTCTTCGAGTCAGGACGTCGCGGTGGCCGCGGCCATGGGGCAGCTCGACAAACCCTATTCGGTGCACCTGCTCGTCGATGAGATCGTGGCGAAGTCGCCGTCCGAGGGCAAGCTGCGCAAAGGTGATCGTCTCACGTCGGTCAACGGCAAGAAGCTCGACTCCGATCCGGACGCCGCCCAGACCATGAGCGAAACGGTGCAGTCGACAAACGAAGTCGACCTCGTCGTCGACCGTGATGGGAAGTCCGAGGACATCACCCTGACCCCGGCCGACATCGACGGTCGCAAGGCCATCGGCATCACGATGAAGCAGGACTTCGAATTCCCCGTCGACGTGAAGTTCAACGTCGACGGCGTCGGAGGGCCTTCGGCAGGAACGATGTTCGCCCTCGCTATCGTCGACGAACTGACCCCAGGAGCCATGACCGGCGGCAAACACGTCGCCGGCACCGGAGAGATCACTCCATCGGGTACGGTTCGACCCATCGGCGGTGCCCGCCAGAAGGTGGCGGCAGCGACCGAGAACGGTGCAACGCTGTTCCTCTCGCCTGCAGACAACTGCGCCGAGGTCCTGACCGCTGCAGACCAGTCCAAGATCACGGTGGCGCGCATCGATACCCTCGATGACGCGCGGACCGCCGTGGAGCAGTACGCCGCCGGCAACACTTCCGATCTGCCGAAGTGTTCCGCCGACGGTGCCGACAACAATGAGAAAGGGCAGTAGTGAGCTCTTCGTCCTCACCCACCTCCGCACGCATGCCGGCGAATCGGCCCAGACGTTCGCCGCTGCTGCTCACCCTCGTATCCGTGGCGATTCTGCTGATCGCCTTCATCGCCTTCACCCAGGTCTATACCGAGGTGCTGTGGTTCCGTCAGATCGAGGCCGCCCAGGTCTTCCGCACCATGTGGGTCACTCGCGGACTGGCATTCATCGGCGGGTTCATCCTCATGGCCGTGCCCGTCTGGCTGAGCCTGCATCTGGCCTACCGCAATCGCCCGGTCTATGCTCCGACGACACCGCGCCAGGAGAACCTCGACCGCTACCGTGAGGCCATCGAACCTCTGCGCAAGGTCGCCACGATCGCGATTCCCGCTGTCGTCGGTGCGCTTGCCGGCATCACCGCCTCGGCGAATTGGAACACGATCCTCGAATGGATCAACTCCACGTCCTTCGGCTCGACCGATCCGCAGTTCGGACTCGACAACTCCTTCTTCGTCTTCGTTCTGCCGGGACTGCGTCTCATCGGCAACCAGCTCGGCATGGTCCTGCTGCTTTCGCTCATCGCCGCGCTCGTCGCTCACTATCTCTTCGGCGGAATCCGCCCGGGGGAGCAGAAGGGCGTGATCCTGACGAAGACGGCGCAGTGGCAGCTGGGCATCACGGTGGCCCTGCTCGTCATCGTTCAGGCGGGACGCCTCTGGCTGGCCCGCTACGATCGGCTGACCGCGACCGGAGGAGTCGTTCCCGGCGTCACTTACGTTGACGACCGTGCAGCACTTCCGGCGATGGCGATCGTCGCGATCGCGGCTGTGCTCGTGGCACTGCTGTTCGTGTACACCGCGTGGAAGGGCAACTGGCGGATCTCGATCATCGCGACCCTCACGCTCATCGTCCTCGGCGGAGTCTCGATCATCGCCTACCCGGCGATGATCCAGCAGTTCCAGGTCAATCCCTCGCAGCAGAGCCTGGAGTCGAAGTACATCCAGCACAACATCGACGCGACCCGCGATGCCTTCGACTTCGACGACATCGAGGTGACTCCCTATGAGCCGAGCACCAGCGGTAAGAAGGGCGCCCTGCGCAAGGACGCCGAGACCGCTGCCTCGATCCGCCTGCTCGACCCGAATCTCGTCTCCGACACGTTCCGGCAGCTGCAGCAGGTGCGACCCTACTACTCGTTCGTGCAGAAGCTCGATGTCGATCGCTACGACATCGACGGCGACATGCGCGACACCGTCATCGCGGTGCGTGAGCTGGCTCCGAGCTCGGTGAATAACCAGAGCTGGTTCAACCGGGCGATCGTCTACACTCACGGTTTCGGTGTGGTGGCCGCCAACGGCAACCAGCGCAATTCCGACGGCGAACCGACGTTCATGGAGTCGGACATCCCTCCGAAGGGCGAGTTCCCGGAGTACGAACCGCGTATCTACTTCGGCGAGTCCTCTCCTGACTATTCGATCGTCGGTGCCCCGAAGGGAGCGACCCCGCGCGAGCTCGATTATCCCTCGGATGAGAAGGGCGGCGCCGGCCAGGTCAACAACACCTTCACCGGTGACGGCGGGCCCTCGGTGGGCGGTGTGTTCAATCGCCTGGCCTACGCACTGAAATTCCAGGACGAGCAGATCCTGCTCTCCGATGCGCTCAATGAGAAGTCGCAGATCCTCTACGAGCGCCACCCGCGTGAGCGCGTGGAGAAGCTCGCTCCGTTCCTCAAGATCGACGGTGATCCGTACCCGGCCGTCGTCGATGGGAAGATCAAGTGGATTCTCGACGGCTACACCACCGCCGAGGACTATCCCTATTCGACACCGCAGCCGCTGCAGCAGGCCACCGAGGACTCGACTACGGCGACTGCCCCGAACGCTGTGGCGACACTGCCGGATGATGAGGTCAACTACATCCGGAACTCCGTGAAGATCACCGTCGATGCCTATGACGGTTCGGTCGACATGTATCAGTGGGACAAGGACGACCCGGTCCTCAAGACCTGGATGAAGGTCTTCCCAGGACTCATCAAATCCTCCTCGGAGATGTCCGGTGACCTGATGAGCCACGTCCGCTACCCGGAGGACATGTTCAAGGTTCAGCGCGACCTGCTCGCGAAGTATCACGTGAGCACGGCCAGCGAGTTCTATACCGGACAGGACTTCTGGACCCTGCCGACGGACCCGACGAAGAAGGCCAGCAGCGGACTGACGCAGCCTCCCTTCTACATGACGCTGCAGATGCCCGGTCAGGAGTCACCGTCGTTCTCGTTGACGAGCTCGTACATCCCGGCTCGGTCGTCTGAGGGACAATCGCGCAACAACCTCACCGGATTCCTCTCGGCCGATGCCGACGCAGGCAGCAAGAAGGGCGAGACTGCCGAAGGCTACGGCAAGCTCCGGCTGCTGCAGCTGCCGCGCAACACGACCGTGCCCGGACCGGGTCAGGCGCAGAACAACTTCAACACCGCGCCCGACGTCCAGCGCAGCCTGAACCTGCTGCGTCAGGGTGAGTCCGAGGTGGAGAACGGCAACCTGCTGACTCTGCCCATCGGCGGCGGTCTGCTCTACGTGCAGCCGGTCTACGTCCGGTCCGCCGGCGAGACCTCCTACCCGCTGCTCCAGCACGTGCTCGTGGCCTTCGGCGAGGACATCGGCTTCGCGCCGACCCTCGACGAGGCTCTCGACCAGGTGTTCGGCGGCGACTCCGGTGCGACCGCGGGAGACGCCGGCACCGAGGAGAGTGAAGAGGGCCAGTCCGGTTCCTCGTCCGGTTCGGACGACGACTCGAAGCCCGCTTCGCCGGACAAGGCGCTCAACGATGCGCTGCAGCAGGCGAAGAAGGCCATGGAAGACTCCGACGCTGCGCTGAAGAAGGGTGACTTCGAGGAGTACGGAAAGGCTCAGGACCGCCTGAAGAACGCGATTGAGGATGCGGTGGCCGCCGATCCTTCGATCGCGGAGGACGGAGCGAAGAGCGATTCCTCCGCCCCGGCTTCGGAGCCTGCCGACAGTGGAGGCGACTCGGGCAATTGAGTCCCGCCGCCTGACGCGAACGCCGCGAGGATCGATCGGCGGGTTCACGTGCTCGTCGCAACCTCTCATCGAGAGTGTTGTGACGAGCCGTGAACCCGCCTTTTTTGGTGGGCAGGGGCTTCTACGAGGTTGAGCAAGCAGCGCGATGCTTCGGTGCTCGACGGATTCCTCAGCGAGGACCGGACGAGCACCGGTGACGGCTAGGGGAATCGTTTTTGTCCTTGAGGATTGAAGGGATCTCATCCGCCACGAGCTCTCTCAGTCTTCTGGGCGGTTCCCGCGTTTGACCAGGGCCCGGTCCGTGTCGATGTCAGCGCAACCCGCTGCCGCAAAGCCCGCTGAACGGCGCAGACTTCCCCACAGCCACCGCAATCTGGCAATTCTGGCTCAAGACCACAGATAGCTTTGTCGGGTATGCCTTTTGGCAGGACAGGCGATAGCCGCGCAGCAGTCGTCGTGTCGAGACGGATATCGGGGCGCTGGAGAAGGAGTCGAATGAGCAGAAGGAGTGCGTATGGGCGTGGTTGGGGCCCGATTCTATGAGCAGAGGGTACACGGTAGTCGCCGCTCGCCGATCAGGACGGATTCACGACGTTCTGTCAACGGTCAGTAGGAACTGCCCATAGACGGCCACGAGAATTGCCCACTGGTGGCCAATAAAACTGCCCGCTGGTGGCCACGATTTCTGCCCATCGACTCGTTGTGTCCAGTCGTGACCACCCGGGGCCGTCGATATCAGCTCAAAGCAACCACCCCTGCCCCAGAAACGGCCTGGCTGAGTCGAATCGATTCCCCACTGGTCTGGACCAAATGAGCATGATGAAGGAGCCGATCAACCGTCGCCGTAGCCACGGTCTTGGGCATCAACTGGTCGAAAGCAGAAGGATGGAGATTCGACGAAATCGCGACGGATCTCTTCTCATAAGCAGCATCGACAAGCCGATACAGACCTTCGGCAGCATCATCACTGACCGGCAGCAGCCCGATGTCGTCAACGATCACGAGATCGGCTCGCAACAGCCGCTGAACAGTCTTCGTCACCTGGTCATCAGGACGATGAGCACGAACGAGTCCGCCCAGATCTTCCAGCTTCAGCCAGGACACGCGTCCACCGCCGTCGATGACTTTCTGTCCCAGCGCTTCCAGGAAGAACGATTTGCCGGTTCCCGCGGGCCCACAGATGGCCAGGTTCTCCTTCCGCCCCACCCACTCCAGCGTCGACAGCGCCTGCTGCGTGGGTACAGGAATCGATGACACTTCCTCATCCCAGGACTCGAACGTCTTGCCCGTGGGAAACCCGGCCTGCTTCCGCCGGGTCGCTAACATCGCCGCCGATCGGCCACGAGATTCCTCGACTAACAATGCCCGCACGACCTCGACCGGCTCCCACCGTTGCGCTTTCGCCGTGGCCAACAACTCGGGGGCAAGACTGCGCGCATACGGCATCTTCAACCGTCGCATCAGCGCCTCGACCTCGGTATCAAGGACTGGCGCCTGGGCAGAGACAACCATCACAGCTCACCCCCGTCCGCAGTCGTCGACGGTGAGCTCATCGCCTGCCATCCCACAGTCCCCTGCGCCAGGGACGCATCCTCACCCGCACTGCGACTGCCTTGATCAGCAACCCGGTGGGCCAGCAGCGACGCCACATCACCAGTGCCGAAGCGACCATAGGCAGCCGCCGTACCCAGGACCTCATCGACACGTTCTCGACCATGCAACCGCGACAGTGCCACGGCCTGGCCCATCTTCTGTCGCATCCTCGACGTCCCTGCCGCGGCCGCCTCACGTAACCACTCGTGAGCACCATGCCCAATCATCAGGAACGCTTCCTCATCAGGACTGTTCGCTGTGACCGCATACACTCCGGGCACCTTCTGTGTGGCATCAGTCGGGAAATGCTCGTCATCGATCTTCGGCGATCCGGGCCGGGCCCTGCCGTGTCGGGCGACTTCCCGAACCCCATCACGACCGGCAGCTACGATGATGATCTGTTCTGCCTCGGCGACACCGTGGACGCGGACGAAGACCTCGGACCCCAGGAGTGCATGCGGTACCGAATACTGCCCGGACTCGAAAGCGACCATCGGCGTATTGACCGGAACCTTCCTCGACAGACCGAACGCGATCGTATGCGCCCGATCCGGGACCGGATGCATCCTCTCCTGCTCCTGACCGATCAAGTCGATCGGACATCGTTTCGTCACCCGATGCTCTTTCTCGTTGATCTCGGACATAAAGGCTTGGCACGCGGCCTCGAGGTCAGCAAACGAAGCGTACTCATTGCGCAGGTTCGTGGCTGTGGGCACCAGATCAGCCTTCGCGATCTGGACGGACCGCTCCACCCCGCCCTTCGACGCCGGATCGGCCGGCTGACACGTCAGGACCGTCGTTCCGTAGTACTTCGCGAATGAGACTGTGTCGCGATTGCGCACCGGAACCCCGGCGATATGCATCGTCGTGACGGTCTTCTCGTTATCAGTCAACACATAGGTCGGGATGCCGCCGATGAGTCGAAACGTGCGGTCTAAGACCATAAACACCGACGCCAGCGTCTTATCCCGAAGCGGAATGACGATGCGAAACCGCGAGAACGCCAACCACGCGATGAACAACACCGTCTTCACGCCACCGACGACGGGCCCGTCACCGTAGTCGTATTGAAGCCACAGTCCCGGCTCTGCCACCCAGGGACGATGCACACGACGACCCGCTCTTTCATGGACCGCTTTGGCGTGGGCGACGGCACGGCGAGTTGATCTCTCCGAACCTTCATAGCCGAGTCCAAGAAGGTGTGTGTGATCAACTTTAAGTAGGCCGGTTCAGCTCCAGAATCCAGCCAGTACAGCGGCTGGATTCCAGCCATAACAGCCCGTCTCTGCTTCTGTGCGCCACTCCCAGAAAACACAAAGTCATGGGCGTGGCCACTCTCATCGATTAGGTTCCCAAACGAACACCCCGATCCCGTTGCAGCAGGATCGAACCGGGGTGTCAGAAGGGAACCAGAAAGACCATGACCACACCCATGACTACCATCGAAAATATCAGGCGCCTCGACGCCGAAGGAAGATCCGGACGCCAGATCGCCACCGATCTGGGCATCGATCGTGAAACCGTCGCGAAATACCTCAACCAAGACGACTTCTCTCCGCAACCACCAGCCCCGACCCGTCAGGCCGGTGCTGCCGTCCTGGCAGGACTGACCCACATCATCGAACAGTGGCTGACCGACGATGCCCGCCGTCCCCGTAAACAGCGCCACACATCCAAACGGGTCTACGACAGACTCGTCGCCGAACACGACTATCAAGGCTCCTACTCACCCGTGCAGCGCTTCATCAAGGACTACAAGACCATGCACCGGGCCCGCAGTCAGGGCTTCTTCGAACTCGAATGGGCGCCCGGACACGCGCAAGTCGATTTCGGTCAGGCCGAAGCGATCGTCGACGGCATCCGTGAAGTCCTCCACCTGCTGGTCATTACGTTCCCGTTTTCGAATATGCGTTTCGCTCAGGCCTTCCGCGGAGAAACCAGCGAATGCATCGGCCAGGGCCTGGCCACGATCTTTCACCACATCAATACCGTGCCCGTCGAACTCATCCTCGATAACGCCACCGGTGCTGGCAGACGCTGTGGCACGATTATCACCGAAGCCAGACTCTTCGCCGCGTTCAAAGCCCACTATCGGACTACCGCCCGCTACTGCAGCCCCTATTCGGGGCATGAGAAAGGCAACGTCGAAAACGCTGTCGGATTCATCCGCCGCAACTTCATGGTCCCCGAACCCACCGCGGTCTCCCTGGCCGGTTTCAACACGGACCTGCTGGCCTACTGCGACGGACTCGGCTCCGAGGATCACTGGAAGAAGGGCCAGAAGATCCAGGACCTGTTCGCCCACGACATCGCCGCGGGACTCGCGTTGCCCGGGATCGCCTTCGACCCGGTCCGCTACGAATCGCGTAAGGCCGATAAGACCGGCACCATCGTCATCGATGGTCATTCCTACCTCGCCGGCCCCGACTACCACAACAGGCTGCTCACCGTCGCGATCCGTCACGATGCCATCAGCATCCTCAACGAACGATCTCAACCTGTCATCGGCTTCGACCGCGCCTGGGGCCAGCCGGGGCCGACCGTGTTCACTCCCGATACGCTTCTGGCCGCGTTGATGACCAAACCCGGAGCCTGGTCGAACTCACCAGTCCGTGCCCAGGTGTCCGACCCTGTCCGTGACTGGGCCGATGCTGCCGATAGTCGGGCTCGTTCCGAGTTCTTCGGCCGTCTCGATGCCAGTGCCCAAGCCACGTCTTGGAACACCGCCGTCGAGGCTGCTGACAGGCTCATCCGACTCGGCGATGACCCCACCGGCCCAGGACTGCCGATGCTGGCCAGACGCCTGTGTCAAGGCAGCGAACCACCAGCATCGAACGTCGATTTAAGCCTCTATGACCGTTTCACCACTACTCGGCAGGAACAACCAGCATGACCATCACGACCACAGACGTCATCGACGCGGGACGACACACCGGCATCAGCCATACCGTCGTCGCCGAAGCCGCCGCCAAAGCAACTCCGAAACAACGACAACTCCTCCACGACCTCTTCACCGCCGAACACGCCTCCCGAGCCCATCAGCGCCGCACCCGGCTACTCAAAGCCGCGAAACTGCCCACCCTGAAAACCCTCGACGGGTATGACTGGACAAACATCAAGTTCCCCACCGACTACGGCCGCACTCGACTGACCGACCTCGAGTTCCTGACCACTGGTTCCGACCTCGTCTTCTACGGCGACGTCGGATGCGGGAAAACGCATCTGGCGATCGCTTTAGCCGCTCACGCCTGTCACCGGGGAATACCCGCCAGATTCTTCACCACCGCCAGCCTCGTCACACATCTACGCCGAGCAGCCGATCAAGGACGACTCGATAAGGAACTGGCCCTGCTGGGTAAGAACAAACTGCTCATCATCGACGAGTTCGGATATCTGCCCATCGATACCGAAGGCGCCAGGCTCCTCTTCCAGGTCATCGCCGACGCCTACGAGAAACGCAGCCTCATCCTGACCACGAACCTCGAGTTCGCCCGGTGGGGAACCGTGTTCGGCGACGACAACATGGCCGCAGCAATCATCGATCGCATCGTCCACCACGGCAGACTCCTCCACTTCACCGGCCAGTCCTACCGCGTCAAGAACGCACTCATGAGATGACCCCACCACCAGACACCGAAAGGACACCAACCATGAACTCTGTCAGCACCGACGAGCTCTTCCAACGATGCGAAACCGTCCTCTACGCAGCTGAAACCATCCTGCGCCGAAGCAGTCTCGACGGCCAGATCGCGATCTCATCAGCCGCCCAATTCCTGTTCGGCCCCGATCACCACGGAACTCACTACCAGCGCCTGCTGGCGGAGATCGAAACGCTGAAAGACCAGATTGCGGACCATCAAGGCTGGTAGTAACCACGAAGGTCAGGGCTGCGGACAGCTTCCCATCCGCAGCCCTGCACGGGTAGGCACGTTCCCCGTATCGGACGCGGAGCTCACACGGCTGGAAACCATGCTCGCCTGGCTGGATTTTCGGCGCTCTTTTGGCCGGAAAAAAGTTGACAAAACACAGAAGGCGTTCGTGGACCTTATCGGCACGGATCCGGCCCCCTGAACGAGCTACCAGCTCCGTGATTTTGTCCATGAACTCGTCCGTGACCCGATCACGGCGGACGGGCACGCCCACCGGGCGGCCTTGAGCGCGGGCGGTGACGTGGGCCTTGACTGTGTGGTGTGAACACCCTGCCAACTCGGCTGCGGCTCGGTAGGACCCTGTGGAGTCATACGCTTCTAGAATTTCCATGATTTCTCCGTCAGACTTCATACGCGGCCCCGAACCCTCTCGTGGTGGATGTTGATCGATTAGACACCGTCATCATCTCCCGGAAGTGGTTCGGGGTCGTGTCTCAATGAGAGGTTCTACATGCTCGGATGGGCAGAAATCGTGGCCGCCACTGGGCAGTTCTTGTGGCCAGGAACGGGCATTTCTACTGTCCGCCTATGGGCAGTTTTCCATGGCCGCCAACAACGTTCTTCTGCGTGAGTCTGCGACGAGTTCAGGCGCGCCCGATCTCGATATGTATCTGTCCGTCGACTCGGATGGGCCGTTGGAACATCTGGAGTACTGCTTCGGTGCTGAATTCAGATACGCGGAGGTGCCCGAGCGGCGAAGATCTCAATTCAATGTCCGGGTCAGATGGATGCTGTCATCTCTCACCCGTGACAAGGAGGACCTCGTCACCGTCCTCAACGAGACGCTCAGCCTGCCCAACGTCAGTGATCTGGATCTGGTCTCTGTGCTCGACTGGTCGGTGGAAGGTGCGAGAAATGCTCTTGGCAGCGTCCACCAGCACAGATCCCGTGTCCCCGGCGACCAGATCGAGCGAGCGAAGACATTCCCTGTACGACCTCGCTCCGGGGCATTGGCGACGCAATCACTCGTCGACGACCTGACTCGAGTTGTCAGAAGTCATCCGGCATACAGATCCGCCACCGTCATCATCGGTGGGCCGGATTCACTCGGTGAAGTGCCCAACCTGCGCACACGGCTCGCCCGTGGTCTGGCCGCAGCGACGGGAAAGGACCTGGTGATTCTCCAATGGCCCGCGTGGCGGATCGCCGGGGGAGCGCTGAGGGCCAGTGCCCTTGAACGGCGTCTTCACGGCCCCTGCCTCGTCGTTGACGATATCTGGACCGACGGGGCGACGATGACGGCGATCGCCCGACTTGCTCGAGCCTCGGGAGCCGACCGTGTCTACGGACTTGCGGCCACCATGTCGCACCGAGATGAAGACGGCGTCTGATTCGTCTTCGTCCGCCTCATTACCAAGATCCTGCCTCATGACTGCCGTCATGGGTGCCGAATGAAGGAGTCAGAACATGCCACAGGAAGCAGCAATCACTGGAATCTGGGAGATCGACCCAGCGCATTCGCGGGTCGGGTTCTCAACCCGCCATGCCATGGTCTCGCGCGTTCGCGGGGCATTCAGCGATGTGTCGGGGGAGGCTCTGATCGACGGCGGAGACGTGGCTTCGTCGACAGTGAGCGTGGTGATCGGAACGGCCAGTGTCGACACCCGCAATGAGGGCAGAGACGAGCACCTGCGCAGCGCTGATTTCTTCAACGTCGAGGAATACCCGGAGATGCGATTCGAGGCCACGGGGATCGATGAAGTCGACGAGAACTCGTTCGTCGTCACCGGCCCTCTCACCATCCGCGGAGTGACGAAGACAGTGTCGCTGCCGCTTGAGCTCATCGGGATCAACACTGACCACATGGGGATGCTGCGTGCGGGTCTGGAGGGCACTCGACGCATTGACCGCAAGGACTGGGAGGTGTCGTGGAACAAGGCACTGGACTCGAGCGGCCTGCTCGTCAGCGACAAGATCACATTGGAGTTCGAACTCTCGCTCATCAAGTCGCAGGACCCGGAGGTACCGTCGAAATCGTCGCAGGACAAGCGGAGCAGCTGAGAAGGGCGGCCATGCTGGCCGGACCGAGCGAAGGATCAGTGATCGTCAGTCAAGCTTCGATTTTCGGCTCAGGTAGCTGGGCATCACGGCAGGTGACTCTGGGTGAAGGAGCCAGTGCTTTACGTAGGGCCACGTGGCCGTAGGGCCATGTGGCCGAGACCGCAGCATCATCGGCGTTGCCCAGTGTTACCCCAAAGTGAGCGATGTCGTGCACCAGCGCTTGTCCGGCTTCGACATTCCACTCATAGAGCTTCGAGTGCCCGCGCTGGGTCTTCGCCACAGTCGTCGACGTATCGTTGGAAACGAGGGGTTATGCGCCAGCAAGCTCGTCAAGAACGGCAGGACCAGCTCAGGCCGCACCAGGTGGCGTTGTAAAAGGCCTCGACGACCCAGTCCAAGACAGATATCACTCGGAAATCGCTGTTCCAGGCGTTTCTGAACTGGCTGCTCGGCAGCCATCGCCTGGCCGAACAGGCCCAGTCGATCGCGACGTTTCCTCGCCGCACCCGGTGATGCTGGAACGTGACTCCAAAGTGGCCCCCACCGAGGAGATCCATGACCAGATCACCGCGTCCTGGATCCAACGGTTGCCGAAAGTCACGACTCTCGACGAGGCCGCGGCGCGAGCGACGAGTGCCTTGGAAGGAGGCGCGGACAAAGCGATCAAGGACTTCCTCCGTGCTCATCGGGGCCCGTCGATCGAACACGCCCGCCGTGGTATCGATTGGTTGCTGTACCTGCAGACCCAGGCTCCCAGGAAACCGTGGTCTTTCGTCACCCCGCAGGCATGGGACAACGACCGTCAACGCCCCGCCATAGTCGATTCCGGAACAGGCAGAGACGAAACGAACCGACTGTATGGGACCGGGTTCAGCATCGAGGTCGGCAACGGAATCCAAAAGGGCTGGGGCGGTCGATCACGATGACATCAGTGTCCGTGACACGCCGCTGCTGTACACACATTTTGGCCTATAACCCTTAACCCCGGAGTCCCGAGGCCGAGGTGTGTGAATGAGAAGAACCCCCAGTCAGTTCAACTGACTGGGGGTTCTGCCACCTTGGTGGCGGGGGGAGGATTTGAACCTCCGACCTCCGGGTTATGAGCCCGGCGAGCTACCGAACTGCTCCACCCCGCGGCGTGTTCTTAACTCTACACGAGGGGTCACCTGGCGGCCAAACCGAGTACAGGTGACCTCCGACACATGGCCACTTGCCATTCACCCGAGGGGCTTGCGCATGATTGAAAGTTGAACTAAAGTCAGTCTTGTACTTCAAATTTCAACCAAAAGGAGACATGATGACTGCACTTCCTCAGGGACTCACCGCCGGAACCTGGAACATCGATCCCATCCACTCGGAGTTCACGTTCACCGCCCGCCACGCTGGCGTTTCGAAGGTCCGTGGCCTGTTCGAAGAGATCGGCGGCAGCGTCGATGTCGGCGAGACTCTCGAGAACAGCTCGGTCTCCGCCGAGGCACTCGTCGATTCGATCTCCACCCGCCAGGAGCAGCGCGACGGCCACCTCAAGAGCGGTGACTTCTTCCTTGCCGAAGAACATCCGAAACTGACCTTCACGTCCACCGCGATCAAGGCCTCTGACTCTGAAGAGTTCGAGACCGTCGGCGAGCTGACCATGCGCGGCGTGACCAAGGAGGTCGCCTTCAAGACAGAGTTCGGCGGCGCTGCCACCGATCCCAACGGAAACCAGGTCGCCGGTCTGTCGGCGACTGCCACGGTCAATCGCAAGGACTTCGGAATGTCCTTCGAAGCCGTGCTCGGCGGCGGCGAGCTCCTCGTCTCCGATAAGGTCAAGATCGAACTCGAACTCGAGCTCGTCAAGGCCTGATTCGGCCTTCACCATCGGCCCGGCAACAAGCTGGTATCGAGCAGAGAAGTCTCAGCGCCGGCCCGATCGGGCACTGACGATGGGAGGGGCGAACCGCTCAAAAGCGGTTCGCCCCTCCCATCGTTTTCGCAGCTGCTTCCTCAGGGCGCAGCCGAAAGGCTGCGGGAACGGATCAGCGTGAGCGGCGAAGCGCGTCGGGATGCTCCCGGAGGTGGGTGCCGAGTGCAATGAACAGCTGGGCTCCCTGGTCGACATCGGCAACCGACTTGCAGAACGAATACCGGATCGACGATCGGTAAGCGCTGTAGGCAGAACTGCCGGGTCGGCACAGGGCCGGAACGGGAATTCCGACCAGGCCGAACTCGCGGCCCAGCAGATCATTGAGCGCGAAGGCATCGAGCTCGGTCAGCGCCGAGAAATCCATCACGGTGAAGTACCCGGCCTGCGGTGTCGACACCATCGCTCCGGCAACGCTGCGACAAGCCGGGACGAGCACATCTGCGCGGGCACGCAGTGATGCGCGGTTCTCCGCGACGAACGTGGAGTTGCCTGAGAGCAGCTCGGCCATACCGATCTGCATCGGCCCACCGGCGGTGAAGGTGAGGAACTGTTTGACCGTCTGAATGGCTTTCAGGACAGTGGGCGAGGCGATGACCCAACCGATCTTCCATCCGGTCGTGTTCCAGGACTTGCCTGCCGAAGAGACCGTGACGACCCGCTCCGCATCCTCGATGGCCACAGCCGGTGGAATGTGTGCGGCCCCGGTGAGGACGAGCTGTTCGTAGACCTCATCGGTGATGATCCAGGCATCGACCGACTCGGCCGCGCGACCGATATGGGCGAGCTCTTCGGCAGAGAAGATGTGCCCGGTCGGATTGTGCGGGGTGTTGACAAGGATGATCGTCGGCCGCACCTGCGCGATCACGGAATCGAATTCCGCCCAGTCGGGCGCAAAGCCGCCCTGACCGTCGGGCAGAATCGCCACGGTGTGCAGGTTGCCGCCGGCCGCTGTGATCGCTGCCGGATAGGAGTCGTAAAACGGTTCGAATGACACGACTGTTCCGCCGCGGGGAAGGAGGGCGAGGATCGCGGCGGTCAGCCCTTCGGTGGCACCGGCGGTGTAGAACACCTCGGCGGGATCGACCCGTTGGCCGAAGTCGCGTTGCCGCTGCGCCGCAACAGCCTCCAGCAGCTGCGGGAAGCCCTGACCGGGAGCGTACTGGTTGAAACCGGCGCGCATCGCTTCCGCGGTGGCAGTGATGAGCTCATCGGGCGGTTCTGTCCCGGGCGCGCCCTGTCCGAGGTTGACGGCACCGAGGTCGGCGGCCAGCTTCGTCATCTGCCCGTAGATGGTCTCACCGATCGTTCCGTCGGGGTTGGTCAGTCCTGCGGCCTCGGCCATGTCATGCCACAGTCGGCTGCCTTGGATGTCCGGCATCATGCGATCGCCTCGGGGGAGACCCGACCGAAGTGATCGAGTGCGGTTTCGTGGAGATGGGAATTGCTGGCCACGGCATTGCCGCCGAAGGGGCCGGGGACTCCCGCGGTGTTGGTGAAGGTTCCTCCGGCTTCGAGCACGATCGGCACGAGCGCGCCCATGTCATAGAGAGCGAGCTCGGGCTCGCAGGCGAGATCGACAGCACCTTCGGCCACGAGCATGTACGAGTAGAAGTCGCCGTAGCCGCGTGTGCGCCACAGGGATTCGCAGAGTCCGAGGAATTCGTCGAGGATCCCCAGATCCTTCCACCCCATCAGTGAAGAATACGACAGCGATGCATCGGCGAGGCTCGCGACCTCGGACACGGAGATCGGCTTCGCCGGAGCCCCCAGCGCCGCGGCGAACGCCCCCTTGCCCGTCTCGGCCCACCAGCGTCGTCCGAGCGCCGGTGCCGAGACCATCCCGAGCAGCGGAGCCTCGCCGTCATAGAGGGAGATCAGGGTTGCCCACACAGGCACTCCGCGCACGAAGTTCTTCGTCCCGTCGATGGGATCGATGATCCATCGGCGGGAGGATTCGCCGTGGGAGCCGAACTCCTCACCGAGAACGCTGTCATCCGGGCGCACCTCGCCGAGGCGGTCCACGATCGCCCTCTCCACCGCACGGTCGCATTCGGTGACGGGAGTGAGATCCGGTTTGGTTTCGACGGAGAAATCCTGGTCCCGGAAGCGAGGATGGCTGATGGAATCGGCGAGATCGGCGAGCTCTCTCGCCAAGTCGAGGTCGTTCATGCTCCCAGCCTATCCAGTCGTGGGCAGCAGCCTGCGCAGCGACTCCAGACGTGAGATTCCGCCGGGGCCGCCTTTGCCTTCCGCGACCCAGTCGTCGAGGCGACAGCCGGGGGAATCGGCGAGGTGAGTGCATCCTCGAGGGCAGTCGGCTGTGGCGTCGACGAGTTCGGGGAACGCGGAGATGAGATTCTCCCGGTCGACATGCGCGAGACCGAAGCTGCGCACACCGGGGGTGTCGATGAGCCATCCGTCGTGTTCCAGCGGCAGGCAGACCGCGGAGGAGGAGGTGTGCCTGCCACGTCCCGTGACATCGTTGACGTGCCCGGTGGCGCGCTCGGCGGCGGGGACGAGGGCATTGGTCAGTGTGGATTTGCCGACGCCCGAATGTCCGACGAGGACGCTGATGCGCCCGCCGAGGCGGTCGAGGATCTCCGCATCCGACTCCACGGTGTCTGCATCCGGGTCGATCGCCGATTCGACGATGTCGACCCCGCTGGCGGAGAACCGCTGCCGGATCTCCGTGGCCGGATGCAGATCGGTCTTGGTGACGATGAGCAGGGCAGTGATCCCGGCATCGAAGGCCGCGACGAGAGCACGGTCGATGAGCCCGAAGGAGGGGTCCGGGTCGATCGTGGCCGTGACGATTCCGAGGACGTCGACGTTGGCGACGATGACGCGTTCGGTCGGGTCGGTGTCATCGGCGCTGCGTCTGAGCAAGGTCTTGCGGTCGGTGATCTCGACCAGTCGAGCCAGTGTCCCCTCATCGCCCGAGGTGTCTCCGACGAGTCTGACGACGTCGCCGGGTACGATCGCCTGACGGCGCAGATGAGAGGCCCGCACGGCCGTGACCGAGGCGGCCCGACGCCCCGATTTCCCCGCCGTCTTCTGCCGGTGGGCCGAAGACGGGAACTTCCCGTCGTCATCGGCGAGGATGACTCGGTACCGTCCTCGATCGACCTCGGTGACCAGTCCGGACACAGCGTCCTTGTGGTCGGGGCGGTTCTTCGTCCGGGGACGCGAGCCGCGTCGGTTCGGTCGGGGACGGTAGTCCTCGTCGCGGTAGATCTTCCCCATCTCAGGTTCCGGGTGTGAGCATGGCTTCCCACAGCTGAGTGAAGGCCGGCAGAGTCTTGGCCACGGTGCCTGCGTTTTCGATGATCATCCCATCGTTGCACGAGGCGAGGATGGCTCCGGCCATGACCATGCGGTGGTCGTGGTACGTGTGCCACAGTGCCGGACGCAGTTCGCGGGTGCCCGTGATCGTCAGGGCCTCGGCGTGCTCGACGACGTCGACGCCGAGGGCTGTGTACTCCCGGGTGAGGGCGGCCAGTCGGTCGGTTTCGTGACCACGCAGATGTCCGATGCCGCGCAGCTGCGAGGTGCCGTTCGCCAGGGCAGCCAGTGCCGAGACCACCGGTGTCAGCTCGCCGACGGCCGAGAGGTCGAGATCGACGGGGGAGATCTCCTCGGGGCCCGTGACGTGCAGACCGTCCCGGTCGAGCGAGACCTGCGCGCCGAAGGCTTCGGCGATGTTCCTGAACCCGTCGCCGGCCTGCGTGGTGTGCGCGGGCCAGTCAGCGATGGTCACGGTCCCGCCCGCGGCGATCGCGGCCGCGGCGAAGGCGGCGGCGTTCGACAGATCCGGTTCGACCTGGACGTCGAGCCCGCGCGGCTGCCCGGGTTCGATGATCCAGCGTTCGGACTCGGGTTCGCTGACGTCGACTCCGGCGTCTCGGAGGACCTCGATCGTCATGTCGACATGGGTGCGGCTGGGCACGGTCGTGCCGGTGTTGACGAGTTCGAGACCCAAGGGCATGACCGCACCGGTCAGCAGCAAACCCGAGACGAACTGGCTGGAGGCGCTGGCATCGATGTCGAGTTGGCCGCCGCGCACCTGCGAAGAGGCATGCACGGTCATCGGCAGCATGCCCTCGGTCGAGGTGATCTGCGCGCCGAGGCGGCGCAACGAATCCACGGTGACCGACATCGGGCGCACCCGTGCCTGTTCGTCCCCGTCGAGGACGACCTCACGACCGGTCAGCGCCGCCACCGGGGGGATGAAGCGCATGACGGTGCCGGCGAGACCGCAATCGATGGCAATCGGTCGGGCCTCCTCGGTGCCGGGGGCGCTGCCCGGACCGGTTCCGACGTCGGTGCCGGCCAGAGCGATGGGTTCGATGTGGAGCACATCGCCGTCTTCGTCGATGACGGCACCGAGGCGACGGAGTGCTTCGATCATGAGCATGGTGTCGCGACTGCGCAGCCAGCCCTTGAGCTCGGAGCCGGACTGGGCAAGGGCCGCGAGAATGAGATAGCGGTTCGTCAGGGATTTCGAACCGGGCACGGAGACGGTGGCTGTGATGCGGGAACCGGCGACCGGCGGTTGCCAATCGCCGGTCACCGGGGGAGTGTGCGTAGGGATGTCAGTCAACTCCGAGTGCGCTCAGTGCCTGTTTCGAGGTGTCTTCGACGCTCGACCACAGATCCTCGGCTGCGTGCTGGGTGCGCCACCACAGCCCGGGGCGACCGGCGGTGTCGACGCTGGCCAGCAGTGCACCGCCGAGCAGAGAGGTGCGCAGCACGGTGCGTTCGTTGCGTGCCTTCTTCTCTTCCTTCGTCGTCGCCTTCTCTGCAGACAGACGTTCGCCGACGGTGTCCAGAAGGTAGGTGCCGACGAGGATCGTGGCACTCACGCGGGGGAAACGGCCGATGGCCAGCAGAGAGCCTGCCGCCACCTGAGCGACACCGGTCGCTCGAGCGAGAGTGACGGCGTCGACGGGCACGTCGACCTGTTTGCGAGCCTGGTTGAGCAGCGGACCGACCGAAGCCGCGGCGGCCTCGGGCTTCAGCAGACGGTCGACGCCGTTGAGAATGTAGCCGGCGGCCAACATGGGCCGTGCGATGAGGCGAATGGGAGACACGGTGGTCCTTCCTTCAGTGGCGGGCATCTCAATGGCAAGCATAACCGCTGATCCGGGAATAGTGGGACCTCGGTCCGATGTTGAACACAGTGATGCTATTCGGCGGGTCGAACCCGTCGCGAATCGACAGGCAGAAGGGAAGGTCTATGAGCGCCACTGCCGTCCTGGAGAGAACGGGCGTACCATTGACTGCGATGACCGAATCAGTCAAAGAAGTCCCGGAAACCGCTGCGGAGAGGTCGCAGCGGTTCGAGCGGGATGCTCTGGAATATGTCAATCAGCTCTATGCGGCTGCGCTGCGCATGACCCGCAATCCGGCTGACGCCGAAGATCTCGTACAGGAAGCCTACGCGAAGGCGTACGCGGCTTTCCATCAGTACAAGCCCGGCACCAACCTCAAGGCCTGGCTGTACCGGATCCTGACGAACACCTTCATCAACAACTATCGGAAGAAGCAGCGTCAGCCGAAGGAACACGGCAGCGAGGACATCGAGGACTGGCAGATCGCCCAAGCGGACAGCCACTCGTCCTCGGGCGGTCGCTCCGCCGAACTCGAAGCGCTCGACCATCTGCCCGACAACGACGTGAAGGAAGCTCTCTCGGCGTTGCCTGAGGACTTCCGCATGGTCGTCTACTATGCCGATGTCGAGGGTCTGCCCTACAAGGAGATCGCCGAGATCATGGAGACCCCGATCGGCACAGTGATGTCGCGTCTGCACCGTGGGCGTCGCCAACTGCGGGAGATGCTCGCCGACTACGCCGCCGAACGTGGTTTCGTGAGTCCGGAGGGAGGTGCGAAATGAGAGACGAAGGATGTTGCGAAAGCGTCAGGGCCGAGTCTCTGATGCGCATCTACCATTATCTGGACGGCGAACTGACGACGACGGAGATCCGTGAGATCTCCATTCACCTCGATCAGTGTCCTTCATGCCACGACGAGTATGAGATCGAAGCGCTGCTCAAGGAGCTTGTTCGTCGTTCCTGCAGCCACGACCGGGCACCGATGGGGCTGCGGGAGAAGATCCGGCAGCGGATCGCGCTCGAACAGAACAGCTGGCCGGGAGTCTGAGCCGGATGGCTTGAGCCTGAAACGAGTAGAAGAGGGCGGGAAGAGAAACGAATCTCTTCCCGCCCTCGTCATTCACTGAGCGAATCAGTGAATCAGCTGTTCGGACGCTTGCCGTGGTTTGCTTTGTTACGGCGGCGATCGCGACGCTTGCGGCCACGCTTGCTCATGGTGATCTCCTTCAATAGACGGTTCATTATCTCATGATCGTCTGAGCAGGGCAAAGTCATCACGAAGTCGTTGACCTCGTCTTCGCCCCACCGCAGAGCGGACGGATTTCGAGTCTCAGCTGTCGCCGAGGACGTCCTGGACTCCCAGCCAGCCGAACCATCCGCGGTGCAGGACGAGCCAGGCCAGCAGACCGTACCCTTCCTGTGCCGGCAGATGCTCGCGCGAAGACGCGACCTCACGCTGCCAGACGGGATGGCCGAGAAGGGGAGTGAAGGTGTCGACATAGGTGATGCCGCGCCTCTTGGCCACATCGGAGAAGCTCGCATTGAGCTCGGCGATGCGGCGATTGCGGTCACCGTCGTGCTCAGGTGGGGGCCCGAGCACGAACGTCGAGACCTTGCGGGCCAGGGCCTCGTCGAGGATATTGGCCACATCGAGCCGGGCCCGGGCCACGGAACGTCCCGTATCGAGGTCACCGGACCCCAGGGCCAGGACAAGACGATTGTCTCCGTCGGGGGTGAACCGCAGCGAGGCCTCGGCGATGGTGCGGGCATGGAGGCCCGCAGAGTCCTCGGCGGGCACTGCCAGCGGATAGACCTTCAGCTCGGGCAGGCTCGGCAGGGTCCTGGCCGTGACCCTGCCGACCCATCCGAGACCACGACCATCACCGTGGCCGGCGACCAGAGGGCCGCCGACCACGGCGATGGTTGTGGAGACGTCGCTGCTCACCGGCTGAAGATCCGCTCGACGAGTTCCTTCTGCTGCACCTCATGGAAGTGCTTGAGTCCCGTCGACGTGGCGGCAGAGGCCGCACGCGAGATGACATTGACTTCGCGACCGCCGAGGAGCTGAGGCAGGTTGAGAGCCATGAACGGCCATGCGCCCTGGTTCTCCGGCTCCTCCTGCGCCCAGACGACCTCCGCATCGGCCGGGAAACGGTCGAGGACGGCGGTGATGGCGGCTTCGTCGAGCGGGTAGAGCTGCTCGAGACGCACGAGCGCCATCTTCGTGTCGTTGTCCTTGTCCCGCTTGGCCTTGAGCTCCCAGTAGAGCTTGCCGGAGACGAGGACGACGCGCTCGACCTGCGAAGCGTCGACATCCTTATCGTCGATGACGGTTTCGAACTTGCCCGAGGTGAATTCCTCCGGGGAGTTCGCCGCGGCCTTGAGCCGCAGCATCGACTTCGGAGTGAAGACGATGAGCGGACGCTTGTTCGTCGTCGCGGCGTGGCGACGCAGCAGGTGGAAGTACGAAGCACCGGACGACGGGTAGGCGACCGTCATATTCGACTCGGCGCACAGCTGCAGGTACCGCTCGATGCGGCCCGAGGAGTGGTCGGGTCCCTGTCCTTCGTATCCGTGGGGCAGCAGCATGATGACACCGGAGTTCTGCTGCCACTTCTGCTCGGAAGAGGAGATGAACTCGTCGATGACCGACTGCGCACCCTGTGCGAAGTCACCGAACTGAGCCTCCCACGCCACGAGGGCGTCCTTGCGCTGGACGGAGTAGCCGTACTCGAAGCCGACAGCCGCGTACTCACTGAGCAGGGAATCGTAGACCCAGAAGCGGGCCTGATCCTCGGTGAGGTTCTGCAGCGGAGTCCACTCGTTGCCGTTGACGGCGTCGATGAGCACTGAGTGGCGCTGGACGAAGGTTCCGCGGCGCGAATCCTGGCCGGCCAGACGCACGGGCACGCCGTCCATGAGCAGCGAACCGAAGGCGATGAGTTCGGCGAAGCCCCAGTCGATGCCACCGGTCAGCGACATCTCCTTGCGCTTCTCGAGCAGCGCCCGCAGCTTCTTGTGCACCGTGAAGCCCTCGGGCACTTCGGCGAAGGCCTCACCGATGCGTTGGAGCATCTCGGAGCTGATCGCCGTCTCGGCATCGTTGAAGGTCTCGATGTCGCTGGGCTCGTAGGGAGCGTTGAACGCTTCGCCCTCGTAGGGACCGGTCTCGGCCTCCTTGGTCTCGGCGAATGCCGATTCCAGCTTCGACTGGTAGTCCTTGAGCGCCTCGGCGGCTTCTTCGTCGGTGATGCACTTCCTGCCCACGAGCGACTCGGTGTAGAGCTTGCGCACCGAACCCTTCTTCTCGATGAGCGAGTACATCAGCGGCTGAGTCATCGACGGGTCGTCGCCCTCGTTGTGACCGCGGCGGCGGTAGCACACGAGGTCGATGACGACGTCCCGATTGAATTCCTGCCGGTATTCGAAGGCCAGTCGTGCGGCCCGAACGACCGCCTCGGGGTCATCTCCGTTGACGTGGAAGATCGGGGCGTTGATCGACTTGGCCACGTCCGTGCAGTAGAAGGATGATCGCGCCGAGGCGGGGGGAGTGGTGAACCCGACCTGGTTGTTGATGATGACGTGAACGGTTCCGCCGGTGCGATAGCCGCGCAGCTCCGAGAGGTTGAGCGTCTCGGTGACCACGCCCTGACCGGCGAAGGCGGCATCTCCGTGGACGAGAACCGGCAGCACGGAGAAGCCGGCCTCACCCTGGTCGATGAGGTCCTGCTTGGCGCGGACGATGCCTTCGAGGACCGGGTCGACGGTCTCGAGGTGGCTGGGGTTGGCCGCGACGTAGACGCCGGTGGTGTTGCCCGACGGCGAGGTGAAGGAACCCTGCGTGCCGAGGTGGTACTTGACGTCACCGGATCCCTGCACGCTGTCGGGGGACATGGTGCCGTCGAACTCCTGGAAGACCTGCGCGTAGCTCTTCCCGGCGATGTTCGTGAGCACGTTGAGGCGTCCGCGGTGGGCCATTCCGATCGCGACCTCGTCGAGCCCGGTGTCAGCGGACTGGTTGAGGATCTCGTCGAGCAGGACGATCGCGGACTCTCCGCCTTCGAGGCTGAACCGCTTCTGTCCGATGTACTTCGTCTGCAGGAAGGTCTCGAATGCCTCTGCAGCGTTGAGACGACCGAGGATGTGGCCCTGTTCCGACCGGGTCAGCTCCTGATGCGGAATCTCGATCTTCGACTGGAACCAGCGGCGCTGGACCGGGTCGGCGATGTGCATGTACTCGAAGCCGATGGTCCGGCAGTAGCTTTCGCGCAGCAGTCCGAGGATGCTGCGGAAGGGCATCATCGGTTTGGCGCCGAAGCCGCCGGTGGGGAACTCGCGTTCGAGGTCCCACAGGGTCAGACCGTGCTGGTTGATGTCGAGGTCCGGGTGCGAACGCTGACGGTAGACCAGCGGATCGATGTTGGCCATGAGATGACCGCGGGTGCGATAGGCATCGATGAGCTCGATGACACGCGCGGTCTTGTTGACGTCGTCCTGGTCTTCGGCCGAGACGTCGGGGACCCAGCGCACAGGCTCATACGGCAGGCGCAGGGACTCGAAGACGTCATCGTAGAATCCGTCCTCACCCAGCAGGTAGCTGTGCACGAGTTTGAGGAACTCACCGGAACCGGCGCCCTGGATGACGCGATGGTCATAGGTCGAGGTCAGGGTCAGCACCTTGGACACGGCCAGGGAGTTGATGGTCTGCTGGCTCGCGCCCTGGAACTCGGCCGGGTAGTCGAGTGCTCCGACGCCGATGATGCAGCCCTGGCCCTTGGTCAGACGCGGCACTGAGTGGACGGTGCCGATGCCGCCGGGGTTGGTCAGGGACACAGTGGTGCCGGCGAAGTCGTCGGCGGTCAGCTTGCCCTTGCGAGCCTTGTCGACGAGGCCGTCATAGGCATCGACGAACTGGCGGAAGGTCAAGGTCTCGGCCTTCTTGACGTTCGGCACCAGCAGGGTGCGCGAGCCGTCCTTCTTCGGCACGTCGATGGCCAGCCCGAAGTTGATGTGGGCCGGCGAGATCATCACGGGCTTGCCGTCGCGGACATCGTAGGAGACGTTCTGCGAAGGGAAGTTCTTCAGTGCCCGGATGACGGCGAAGCCGATCAGGTGGGTGAAGGAGACCTTGCCGCCGCGGGTGCGCTTGAGGTGTGAGTTGATGACGATGCGGTTGTCGATGAGCGCCTTGGCAGGCAGTGCCCGCACCGAGGTGGCGGTGGGCACCTCGATTGAGTCATCCATGTTCTTGGCGATGAGCTTGGCGGGGCCGCGCAGCGGAGTGATCGTCTCCTCCGGGGCGGGCTTGGGCTTGGTGTCTTTGGCCGAGACCTGGGGCACGGACTTCGTCTCGGCCTTCAGCGTCTCGGACTCGGCCGAAGACGGTGAGACCCCGCGAGAGGTCTCACGTGAGGTCGTCTGTGCCGCAGCGGGGGCAGAGGACTTCGCCTCCGACTTCTTCGCAGTCGGCTCCGCCTCCTGCTTCGCAGCGGACTTGTCAGCGGCCGGCTTCGCGCCGCCGCTGTTCTTCTCGTACTTGTCGAAGAACGGCCACCAGGACTTGTCGACGGAGTTCTTATCTGACTTGTACTGCTCATACAATTCCTCGACCAGCCACTCGTTCGACCCGAAGTCTTCAACGGTGCGGTTCGGAGTATTGACGGACACGGCGTTGATCGCCTACTTCCTGATTCAAGACTTGCTGCTTAACGACAACACCCAGCCTAACGCGATGTGCCCTGCAATGTGCACATAGGGGACAATAGTGTTATGCGTTTCATCTCAAATGACCCGAACAGCGATCTGACCTACTCCGATGTCTTCCTCGTCCCGAACTCGTCATCGTTGACGTCCCGGTTCGAAGTCGACCTCACCACGACCGATCCGACGGGGTCGACGACACCGCTCGTGGCCGCGAACATGACCGCTGTGTCCGGACGCCGGATGGCCGAGACGATGGCTCGCCGGGGCGGACTGGCTGTGCTGCCCCAGGACATTCCGCTCACCGCCGCGAAGGACACCATCTCCTGGGTCAAGAGCCGGGACCGGATCTTCGAATCGGCTCTGCGCTTCGCGCCGGAGGACACGGTGCTCAACGCTCTGCATGTGCTGGCGAAGCGTCCCCACGGCTTCGGCGTCGTCGTCGACTCGGCCGGGCGACTCGAAGGCATCATCAACGCCGCCGATCTGCGCGGCGTCGACCGGTTCACCTCGGTTGCCGATCTCCTCGATTCCTCACCCCATGTCATCCGCGCCTCCGAGATCGACTGGTCCGATGATGCGCAGCTGGAGTCGCTGTTCGAATCGATGACCGACTCGCGGGCCGAATTCGCCGCTGTCGTCGATGATGCGGACACGGTCCTGGGTTCGCTCACGCCGAAGTCGCTGCTGCGGTCATCGATCTACACGCCGAACGTCGATGAGCGGGGCCGTCTCAAGATCGCCGTGGCCATCGGCGTCAACGGTGCTGCCGTCGAACGCGCGAGTGCCCTCGTCGAGGCCGGCGCCGACGTACTCGTCGTCGACACCGCCCACGGCCACCAGGTGAAGATGCTCGACACGCTCTCTTCGATCGCCGAGGCGGACCTCGGGGTGCCGATCGTCGCCGGCAACGTCGTCACCGCCGACGGTGTCCGCGACCTCGTGGCGGCCGGGGCCCAGATCGTCAAGGTCGGTGTGGGGCCGGGTGCGATGTGTACGACACGCATGATGACAGCTGTCGGTCGCCCGCAGTTCTCCGCCGTACTCGAATGCGCCGAGGCGGCTCGGGAGCTCGGCGCCCACGTCTGGGCCGACGGGGGAGTGCGCTATCCCCGCGATGTCGCTCTCGCGTTGGCCGCCGGGGCCTCGCAGGTGATGGTCGGTTCCTGGTTCGCGGGTACGCACGAATCGCCGGGGGACCTCCTGGTCGACGGCGAAGGCAGGAAGTACAAGGAGAGCTTCGGCATGGCTTCGGCCCGAGCGGTGGCCAACCGCACTCGGTCGGAGACGGCGTTCGCACGGGCCCGGAAGGGGCTGTTCGAAGAGGGCATCTCGTCGTCAACCATGTACATCGATCCCGAGTCTCCCGGAGTCGAGGACCTGCTCGACGGAATCACGTCGGGAGTGCGCAGCTCCTTCACCTACGCCGGCGCCGGCGATCTCGCGGAATTCGCGCGGGTGGCCGCCGTCGGAGTCCAAAGCGCTGCCGGATACGAAGAGGGCCGCCCGCTGTCGGGAAGTTGGTAAGATCAGTTCATGCACAGTGACAGTCTCGGCCGGCGGGAAGCCGGCGCCCCAGATGATGATCCTCACCCCGTGAGGGTCCGTCACTTCACCTACTGTGATCTTCGGTCTGCACGGAGCGAGGACAGTCGCTGATGGAATGGCTGTTCCTTGCCCTTGCCCTGGTCCTCATCCTCGGCACCGGCCTCTTCGTCGCGGCCGAGTTCTCACTGCTCACCCTCGATCGTCATACGGCCGATAAGGCCGTTGACGAAGGCGTCGTCGGGGCCAAGACCCTGCGCGCCTCGATGACGCACCTGTCCACCCAGCTCTCGGCGGCGCAGGTCGGCATCACGATCACCACGCTGCTCACCGGCTACCTCATGGAACCGTCCCTGGGTCGACTGCTGGCTCCGGTCTTCGAAACGTGGGGAGTGGGCCCCGGGCTCTCCGCGTCCTTGGCGCTGACGATCGCTCTCATCTTCTCCACGGTGGCGTCGATGATCTTCGGTGAGCTCGTCCCGAAGAATCTTGCGATCGCAGTCCCTCTGGCCACCGGACGGATCGCCGCTCCGATCCAGTACGTCTTCTCGATCGTGTTCCGACCCGTCATCGCGTTCCTCAACGGCACGGCCAACAAGATCCTGCTCTCCATGGGCATCGAGCCGCAGGAGGAGGGGTCGGTCGGGCGGTCGCCGGAGGAGCTGACCTCCCTGGTGCGCCACTCCGCGGAGGAAGGCGTGCTCGATGAGCAGACGGCCGACCTGTTGGAACGGACGCTGAGCTTCTCGGAACGCACCGCCGAAGACGTCATGACTCCGCGGACCCGCATGTCGAGCGTGGAGAAGGACACCACGGCGCGAAGGATCATCGAGCAGGCACGAGACACCGGCTTCTCCCGGTTCCCGGTCGCCGCCGAGGACAAAGACCACATCGTCGGCGTCGTCCACGTCAAGCAGGCGTTCGCTGTTCCACCCGCAAACCGAGACGACGCCTACGCCGGGGGACTGATGACCGAGGTGCGTGAGATCCCAGAGACCCAGCGGCTCGATCCGCTCCTCATGGAACTGCGCGCCACGGGCCTGCAGATGGCGGTGGTCGTCGACGAATTCGGCGGCACCGCCGGAGTCGTCACCCTCGAAGACGTCGTCGAGGAACTCGTCGGTGAGGTCGCGGATGAGCATGACCGGATGCGGATCGCGGCGCGACCGGCCCGCGACGGGTCCTGGATCGTGCCCGGCCAGCTGCGCCCCGATGAGATCTCCTCGACGATCGGGATCACCATCCCCGAAGATTCTGACTATGAGACCTTGGCAGGTTTCGTGCTCAAGGAACTCGGGCGGATTCCCGAACCCGGGGACCACGTGCGCACCGATGATGCGCTCATCCGCGTCGAGCGGATGCACGGACGACGCATCGAGCGCCTGCGGGTGGTGTTGCGCGCTACCGACGCGAGCGCCTTCGAGACAGGAGGTGAGAGCCGATGAGCGCCGATTGGCTCGGATTGATCTGGCTGGTCGTCCTCCTGCTGGGCAACTCATTCTTCGTCGCCGCCGAATTCGCGGTGGTCGCTGCGAAGCGGTCCCAGATCGAACCGCGCGCCGCCGAAGGCTCGGCTGCCGCGAAGACCGCGCTCTACGCGATGGAGCATGTCTCGCTGATGCTGGCGATCTGTCAGCTCGGCATCACGGTGTGTTCCCTCCTCTTGGGCAATGTGGCCGAACCGGCCATCCACCACCTGCTCGCCGGTCCACTCGAGGGATTGGGGATCCCCGCCGGCCTGTCCTCGACGATCTCTTTCGTCCTGGCGCTCGGCGTCGTCACCTATCTGCACGTGGTCATCGGTGAGATGGTGCCGAAGAACCTCGCTCTGGCTGCATCCGGTCAGGCCGTGATGCTGCTGGCGACACCGCTGGTGTTCCTCGCCCGCGTCTTCGGCTTCGTCATCCGACCCCTCAATGGTCTGGCCAACGCGATCCTGCATCTGTTCAAGGTCGAGGCTCGGGACGAAGTCAATGAGGCGTTCACGATCGAACAGGTCGAATCGATCGTCGCCGAATCGAAGCGTGAGGGACTGCTCAGCGACGATACCGGGCTGCTCAAGGGCGCCCTGGAGTTCAGTGACAAGACCGCGGTCGACATCATGGTCCCGATGTCCGAACTCATCACGATCTCGGACAAGGTGACGCCGAACGAACTCGTCACGCTCGTGGGCAAAACCGGATTCTCACGGTATTTCGTCGTCGGCGACGACGGCTATCCGCAGGATTACCTCCACATCAAGGACGTCCTCTACGCCGACACCGATGATGCCTTCGACGCCCCGGTGCCGAGCAAACGGTTCCGACCGCTGTTCACCGTCACCGCCGCTGATGAGATTGAAGAGGCGCTGGCGCAGATGCAGAAGGTCGGCATCCACGTCGCCCGAGTCATCGACTCGGAGGCACGGGTCCTCGGTCTGCTCTTCCTCGAAGATGAGCTCGAGGAGCTCGTCGGTGAGGTCCAGGATGCGATGCAGCGGGGACGGTTCGATTTCCGCCGCTGAACCTGACGAAATGGCGGCCTCTCGCAGTCCCATCGTCTCGCTCGGAGTCCCGAAGCAGGCGCCGCCGGTCTTCGCGGGTGCGGATTTCTCATCTCCGGATCGGTCTTGCCGAATGCCCACAGAAGATGATAACGAATGATAACGAAGCGGTGACCGTCGTCACCGCACGCAGGTCATCTGTAGTGATCCGCAGGGAGCGTGTTTCAGCATATGTCCAGGTCACACACGGTGGATGAGGGTAACGTGACATTCTGTAACGATGTCGTTATAGTGTTGTGACATAAGCTTTTCGGGGTCCGGATCCGGGCCTTTCAGAACAACCGATGCCAACAGTATGGAGCATTATGTCGAGTGAGCTCTCGACCGTCGAGGCGTTGCCGGTTCGCCGACGCGATCTGCGCAGACAGAATTCCTCTGCTCAGGTTTCGACGATCTTCTCCAAGAAGCCCGTGACAACGCCGTCGCGAGGGCATGAAGACCCCACTCTGTCTCCGCGTCGCGCCGCCATGGCCGCAGAGGCCCGCGCCGCCGCCGGTTCACCGCGGCGGGCTGCGATGGCCAGAGAGGCCGCTCGGTCGGCATCCCAGCCGCTGACACCCGCAGGGCACAACTCGAGTCTGGCCGCTGCTCAGCTTGGCAGCCGCGGTTCCGATGGTTCGCTGCTGCGTTCGGTTCGCCGGCGCCAGGTCACGACCTTCTCCGCGCTGGCCACCGTGTCGGTCACGGGCACCGCGATCGCCGCCGTCATGGTCGCCGGCAATCTCAGCGGAAGCCAGGAAGTGAAGGTCGACGACACTGCCGCCGAATCCCAGCAGCGCGCGATCAACGCCGAATCCGTCTCCGCCGACATCAAGGTCGACGAAGACGACAAGACCTCGATGACCATCGGCGCCCCGAGTGCCAAACAGACGAAGGTCGATGCCGCTTCGCGCGCCATCACGAAGACCGTTCTGCCCGGTTGCGAGGGAGAAGCGCCGAAAGGCGAGGTGAGCAACGGTGAGTTGCCCAGTGATTGGCTGTGCGATATCGGTGTGGGCAACCACAAGCTGCGCGCCGACGCTGCTGTGGCCTTCGCGAAGATGAACGCCGCGTTCAAGAAGGACACCGGCAAGGACCTCGCGATCACCGACTCCTATCGTTCACTGGAATCGCAGGTCTCGGTCGCTGCCCGCAAGCCCGGCTTCGCCGCACGCCCCGGCACCTCGAACCACGGTTGGGGATTGGCGCTCGACCTCGGCGCCGGAACCTCGAGCGGCACCGGCGAACAGTACGACTGGCTGGTTGCCAACGCCGGCAAATACGGCTGGGAGAACCCGGACTGGGCCAAACGCAATTCCTACGAGCTCTGGCACTGGGAATACGTCCCCGGGCGCAAGGACATGAAGGGCGCCTGAGCCCGCGAAACGCGCCGTCGCCACTGTGCCTTCCACCGCGTGCAATCGAGACTCGATTGCACGCGGTGTCTTTTTGTGAGGTGGTGCCCGACGGTGATAGAGTTGCACCCGTTGCCCGCGTAGCTCAGTGGATAGAGCGTCTGCCTCCGGAGCAGAAGGTCGTAGGTTCGAATCCTGTCGCGGGCACCACGTACCGTCCATCTCATCAGGTGAGGTGGACGGTTCTGCATTTCCGCCTCGAGTGGTCGGCGATGCCGACACGCTCTAAGGTAGTCGGAGGAGAACCCCGAACCGCGATGTGAGGCATGCGATGTCGAAACCTGCTGATGAGCCCTTGCGCGCCGCCTCGGCGGACGAATCCGATATCGTGCTGCGGGCGCAGGATCTGCGGAAGAGCTTCGGTCGCGGCGACACTGCCGTCTGTGCTCTCGATGACATCAGCGTCGACTTCGAATCGGGACGCTTCACCGCCATCATGGGTCCCTCCGGCTCCGGCAAATCGACCTTCATGCACGTACTGGCCGGCCTCGACCGCGTCGACTCCGGCTCGATCATCATGCGCGGCAAGGACATCACACGCCTCAACGACCGGCAGCTCACTCAGCTGCGGCGTGATCGCGTCGGCTTCATCTTCCAGGCCTTCAACCTCGTCCCCACTCTCAGCGCCGAACAGAACATCGAACTGCCCGTGTCCCTGGCGCGGAAGAAGATCGATCGGGAGTGGAAGGCCGAAGTCGTCGAACGCCTCGAACTCGGAGATCGTATGCAGCACCGGCCCCACGAACTCTCCGGCGGTCAGCAGCAGCGCGTCGCCGTAGCTCGAGCTCTGCTGACCCGTCCGGATGTCATCTTCGCCGATGAGCCCACCGGCAATCTCGACTCCCATGCCGGGGCCGAGGTGCTGTCGCTGCTCGGTCGCGCCACGACTCTCTACGGGCAGACGATCATCATGGTCACTCACGACCCGGTCGCGGCCTCGCACGCCGACAGAGTGGTGCTGCTCAAGGACGGGCGGGCCACAGGAGAGGTCCGTCAGCCCACGCGGGAGAGCGTGGTCACAGCACTGAGTGAACTGAGCACTCTGTGATCGCTGTCGCGCTGGCGCAGATCCGGATCCATTGGGCCCGGTTCCTCGCCATCGGTCTCGGCATCGCCCTGGCAGCGGGATTCGTCGCTACAACGCTCATCATCAATTCTTCGCTGCAGAGCAGCCTCGAAGGTGCGGTCGGACGATCATTCGCGCACGCGGATCTCACCGTCATCCCCGACGAAGACGTCTTCGTCGGGGGAGACGAGGTCGCTCCGCTGCTCAAGCCCATGTCGGAGATCGAGGGCGTGCGCTCCGCGTCGCTGTCGGCGCGAACCCTGACCACCGGGCGGGGGACCGCGTTCTCAGAGAGCTCCTTCGCCCTGTCACCCGTGCCCGCCGATGAGCGACTCGACACCTTCACCATGGTCTCCGGCGACCGCCCGGAGGCAACCACCGATCTCGTCCTCGACACTCGGACGGCCGCCGAGCTCGACCTCGGCATCGACGACGAGGTCCGCTTCAGCGTCGACCCGGTGCCGGTCGAAACCGGAGATGCGGACATGCCCGTCTACCGCGGGCCCAGCCACAGCAGCATCACCTTCACCGTCGTCGGCATCGCCGAGATGGGACAGGACCCCGGACTGCCCGGGGCCACCCGTGCACTGACGACGGCCTCGGGCTACCAGGAGTACTTCGCGCAGCAGGGCGATGTCATCGCCGTCCAGATCGCTCTCGACCCCGATGCTGACCCGGACAGGGTGTGCGAGGAGCTGCAAGCGGTCATCGACTCCTCCGCGCTGAACGGCAGCCTCAATGCCCTCAGCGTCCCCGACGCCGTGTCCGTCAAGACCGATCGTCTCTCGGGCGGCAACATCGCCGTGACGGGACTGCTGCTCGTCTTCGCCGGCATCTCCGTCGTCGTCGCCATCCTCGTCGTGTCGAACACGTTCTCCGTCATCGTGGCCGGCCGCCGTCGCGAACTCGCGCTGCTGCGCTGCCTCGGCGCGACCCGCCTCCAGCTCTACAGCTCCGTCGTCGCCGAAGGACTCCTCGTCGGACTGATCGGCTCGATCTTCGGTGTCGTCGCCGGTGTCGGAGTCAGCTGGGCCCTGATGGAAGCGGCCGTGCGCTTCTGGCCCGACGAATTCCCCTACGAAACCCTGTCCGTACCCGTCTCCGCGCTCCTCGTCGGCGTCGCCGTCGGCGCGGTCCTCACGATCATCGCGACGATCCGCCCGGCCCGCAGCGCCATCGCGGTGACACCGCTCGAAGCCCTCCAACCCTTCGACGTATCGGTATCCCCGTCGACCAGCAGACGTCGGCGACACGTCGTGGGCGTCGGCGTCATGCTCCTCGGTGCGGCTCTCATCATCGTCTCCCTCTACGCCGTGTCGACGGCAGAGGTCTGGATCGCCGGCGGCGCTCTGGGCGGAGGTCTCATCGTCACCGGACTCATCATCGGTTCGACGAGGATCATCCCCCCGATCGTCGGCTGGATCGGCGAAGTCGCTGTCAGTCCCTGGGGCGTTCCTGGCCAGCTGGCGACGCTGAACACCCTGCGCAACCCGCGTCGAACCGCGACGACTGCGACGGCGCTGATCATCGGCGTGACTCTCGTCGCGACCATCCTCGTGGGCGGGATGTCGACGAAGGCGACGCTGAGCCATGGACTCGACCAGCGCTATCCGGTCGACATCGCCGTGCCCCTGTCGGGACTCGTCGACGCCGATGAGCTCGACGATGTGCGCGAGATCCCCGGGGTCGCTCGTGCCATCACCGCTCACCGCGCCGAGGCGGTCGAGGACTTCAAAGGCGCCACACCATCGGTCTTCGTCGTCGACCCGGAGACTGCGGCGACTGTGCTCGGCGATTCCGCTGCCGACCTGGTCTCCGGCCGCGTCGTGGTTCCCGAGGACTATCCGGACGCGACCGTGCGGGTCCGCGGTCTCAACGAGCTCAACGTGCCCGTGCGCAAGGAAGGGCTGTCGAGCCTCGCTTTCTTCACGACCCCCGATGTCGGCAACGACCTCGGCATCTCGGCGACGATGACGGCGGTGCTCATCCGCCTCGATGAGGATGTCGACATCGACGAGATCACACGGATCCAACAGTCCGTGGCTGAAGCTCTCGACGTCCCCAGCGACGAGGTCGGCGGGTCCGCGGTCGCCCGGGGCGCCTACTCCGAACTCATCGACGTTCTGCTCGCCGGTGCGGTGGCGCTGCTCTTCGTCTCCGTGCTCATCGCGCTCATCGGAGTCTCGAACACCGTGAGCCTGTCCGTCATCGAACGCCGACGGGAGAACGCACTCATGCGGGCCCTGGGGCTGAGCATCGCCCAGCTGCGGGCTCTGCTGGCTCTGGAAGCGGTGCTCATCTCGTCGGTCGCGGCTCTGCTGGGCCTCACCCTCGGCGGGGCGCTGGGCATCGTCGGCACACGACTGGTCACCCACGACTACTCCACCGAACTCATCGTCGACTTCTCCGCACCCTCCTTCCTCGGCATCCTCGGGGTCGCCATCGTGGCAGGAATCCTCTCGGCCCTGGTGCCGGCCCGACGCGCCTCGCGACTGTCTCCCGTGGAGGGCCTCAAACTCGACTACTGAGCCCGAAGTCGTCCGTCGAGCGACCCCGACGACAGGAATGCCTGTGGGAGTCTGATAGGAAAGAGCCCATGAACTCTGCGCGCACACGCATTCTGATCGTCGTCGGGATCGTCATCGCCGCATTCAATCTGCGGCCCGGAGTCACCGGTCTCTCGCCGCTGCTCGACGCCATGGGCGAACAGATCCACTTGAGCGCAGCGTTCCTGGCGATCATCGGCATGTTGCCGCCGCTGCTCTACGGACTCAGCGGCTTCATCACTCCGCGGCTCTATGCCCGATTCTCCGGCCTCGGCCTGACCCTGGCCGCGATGACCATGGTCGCCATCGGCCTGGGAGCCCGCTCCGTCATCGATTCTCCCGCGCTCTTCCTCGCCCTCAGCGTGCTCGCTCTGCTGGGCATGGGCATCGGCAACGTCGTCCTCCCTCCGTTGGTGAAGTCGTACTTCCCAGACCGTGTCGCTCTGATGTCGACCGTGCATGTCGGCCTGCTTCAGTTCGGCACCTTCATCCCCCCGCTCGTCGCGGTTCCCCTCGCCACCGGGTTCGGTTGGCGCGGGTCCTTGCTCGTCTGGGCCGGATTCGGTGTGGTGGGCGTTGCCGTCTGGATCCTCATCCGGCTGATCAGGCCCGCACCGGCCACCGAAGTCGCCGCCGCCGTCGTCGGCGGCAGCGAACTGGCCCGACTCATGCGCAGCAAACGTGCGTGGGCGCTCATGACGATGACGGGGCTGACCTCATTCAACAATTTCATCCTCTTCACCTGGCTGCCGAGCCTGCTCACCCGCTCGGGGTTCGACGCGGCATTCGCCGGGGCCATGCTCGCGCTCGTCACCGCCATCCCCCTCGTCCTCGGCTTCGTTCTGCCCGCGCTGGCACAGAAGATGGCCTCGGCCTACCTCATCGTCGTCGGCTTCTGCCTCAGCCTGGCCGTCGGCTATATCGGACTGTGGCTGCTGCCGACCGTGGCCCCGGTGCTGTGGACCGTGCTGCTCGGAATCGGAATCTCGACCTTCCCGCTGGCCCTGACGCTCATCACTCTGCGCGCCCGCGACGCGGAATCGGCGGCGTCTCTGTCGGGATTCGTCCAAGGCGGAGGCTATCTGCTGGCCTGCACCGGCCCGCTCATCTTCGCCTTCCTCGTGCAGAGCTTCGACAGCATGTGGCCGGCGTTCTCCGTCGTGCTCGTCTCGGTGGCAGTGAAATTCCTCGTCAGCCACGCCGCGTGCCGCCCCGGGACGATCTGAGGCCGGTCGTCTCGTCATGAGAGCGAAGATGACACCTGATTCGTCCCCGCAGACCGGCCCCGAGTACTCTGTTCGAGTGACCCCGGAAGACCTGCAGACCGCACTCGCACGCGCTTTGGCGACGGCTGATTCGGGTCTCGTGTCTCCGGGGGCCGATTCGGAGGTCGACCTCGTCGCACCCGCCCGACACGGATTGGGCGACTGGTCGACGCGTGTGGCGCTGCGGACCGCGGTCGAACCGGGCCGCCGTCTGGCACTCGCGGAGCATCTGTGCGCCGAACTGCGACTGCTTCCCGAAGTGGCCACCGCTGTGGTCGCCGGGCCCGGGTTCGTCAACATCGGGCTCACCGACTCCGCACGTGCGCGCGTGGCATTCGACATCATCGCCGCAGCCGAGTCGTCGGCGACCGGCACCGAGGCGGCCGCGACGGAATCGCGGCGATGCTGCGGCAGTCTCTTCGACGCGGCTGCCGACGATGCCGCGGTGTCCGTGCTGCAGCGCGGACATGCGGCCGCCTGCCGGGAACGGCGTCGGGCCGAGTGGGCCGAGATCACCACGGATGCGGCCGAACCCTCTCGCCTCAACCACCCGAGCGAAGCTCGTCTGCTCACCGCCATCGCTTCCGTTCCCGCCGGACTCGAACGCTCGTGCCGCCTCGGCGAGAGCGAACCGTTCCTCAGCTGTCTGAGCCTGGTCGCGGCCGCGGCCGAGGACTGGCTGAGCCGGTGCGCGGTGACTCCGACCATCGACGTCGACATCACCGCACTGCATGCTTCGCGGCTCGTGCTCGTGCGAGCCGTCATCATCGTCCTCGCCGCAGGACTTCGACAACTGGGTGCTTCGGCCCCGGAGAGGATCTGATGCCCGCACATATCGCAGGGACTCTGCACGCGACCCCGGCACCGGTGTGGCTGCCCTATCCTGACGACGTCAACGCGCTGCTGCCGAGCCTGTGGTCGGACAATGTCACGAAGACCGACGACGGTGTGCTCACCATCGCCGGCCATTCGGTGACCGACCTGGCAGAGCAGTACGGCACGCCGACCCTCGTCATGGATGCCGCTGACTTCCGCACCCGGGCAGAAACCTATCTGACGACCTTCACCAGCGCCTTCTCGCCCGAGAAGGGACTGGCTGGAGCCGATGTCTTCTACGCCGGAAAGGCCTTCCTGTGCACTGCGGTGGCCCGGTGGGTCCATGAAGCCGGCCTCGGCCTCGACACCTGCTCATTGGGTGAGATGATGATCGCCCGCGCCGCCGGAATCCCAGGGGACCGAGTGGGCCTGCACGGGAACAGCAAATCCGTCGCGGAACTCGAGTACGCCCTCGACTACGGCGTCGGACGGATCTTCGTCGACAGCCTCGATGAGATCACCCGGCTCGAAGCCGTCGCCGCGGCCAAGGGAGTCTTCGCCCCAGTGATGCTGCGAGTCACCGTCGGCGTCGAAGCCCACACCCACGACTTCATCGCCACCGCGCACGAAGACCAGAAGTTCGGTCTCTCACTCGCCGACGGCACCGCCGCACGAGCCGCCCAGATGGTCGCGGACTCGGCGCATCTGCGCCTCGACGGACTCCACTCGCATATCGGTTCGCAGATCTTCGACATCTCCGGCTTCCAGGTCGCCGCGGCCAGAGTGCTGGCCTTCCGCGCCGAAGTCATGGCCGAACACGGCATCGATCTGCCCGATGTCGACCTCGGCGGGGGCTTCGGCATCCGCTACACCAGCCAGGACACTCCGATCCCGGTGGCGGAGATGGCCGAGGAACTCGCCGCAGTCGTGCTCAAGGAATGCCGCGGACTGGGCACGAACGTGCCGCGTGTCTCCATCGAACCCGGCCGCGCCATCGTGTCTCCGGCCGTGTTCACCCTCTACGAAGTCGGCACCGTCAAAGAGGTGAGCACCGACAGCGGAACCCGCACCTACGTCGCCGTCGACGGCGGCATGAGCGACAACATCCGCACCGCGCTCTACGATGCGGACTACTCATGCACTCTGGCCAATCGAGCCTCGGGAGCGGAGCCGGCGATCGTGCGCGTCGTGGGCAAACACTGCGAATCGGGCGACATCATCGTCCGTGACGAATACATGGGGGCCGACGTCACCGCCGGCGACCTCGTCGCAGTCCCGTCGACGGGCGCCTACTGCCGGTCCCTGGCCAGCAACTACAACCACCTGCCCCGGCCGGGTGTGCTCGCCGTTGAAGCCGATAGAGTTGAGTGGATCGTGACCCCCGAAGACCATTCGCAGATGTTCGCCACCGACCCGGGGATGGTCGGTGGAGAGCAGGAGAACAGATGAGCGTCAACGACAACAGCGGAAAAGGTGAGGATATGCAGGCACTCAAGGTTGCCATGCTCGGATGCGGAGTCGTCGGCACAGAAGTCGCCGCCCGCATCCAGAACCGTGCAGACGGCCTGGCCGAACGCATCGGCGCCCCATTGGAACTCAGCGCCATCGTCGTCCGCGATGCGACGAAGGCACGTCCGGGCATCGACGAGAAGCTTCTGACGACCGACGCCGAGGCGGCCATCGCCGGAGCCGATATCGTCGTCGAGCTCATGGGCGGGATCGAACCGGCGAAGTCGCTCATCACCGCGGCGCTCAAACAGGGGTCCTCGGTGGTCACGGCGAACAAGGCGCTCCTGGCAGCCCGATACGGTGAGCTGATGTCCGCCGCCGATTCGGCCGGTGTGCGACTCGAACACGAAGCCGCCGTGGCCGGAGCCATCCCGATCATCCGTCCGGTCGGCGATTCGCTGGCCGGTGACCGGATCGAACGCATCATCGGCATCGTCAACGGCACGACGAACTTCATCCTCGACCAGATGGACTCCGAAGGCTGGGACTTCGACCGGGCGCTGAGCACCGCTCAGGAACTCGGCTACGCCGAAGCCGACCCGACAGCCGATATCGGCGGCCACGATGCGGCGGCGAAAGCCGCGATCCTGTCCTCCCTGGCTTTCCACGCTCCCGTGTCGATCGACGACGTCCATGTCGAAGGCATCGAAGGCGTCACCGCAGACATGGTCGAGACCGCCCGCGACCAGGGCTTCGTCATCAAGCTCCTCGCGGTCTGCGAACGCGTGGCTTCGTCGCCCGCCGGTGCCGGTCTCTCTGCCCGCGTCTACCCGGCGCTCCTCGATCGCAACCACGCTCTGGCCTCCGTCCGGGGTGCCTTCAACGCGGTGTTCATCGAAGCCGAAGCCGCCGGCGAACTGATGTTCTACGGGCAGGGAGCTGGGGGAGCTCCGACGGCTTCGGCGGTGCTCGGAGACATCGTCTCAGTGGCTCGGCGGAAGGTCCTGGGCGGACGCGGACAGTACGAGCGTCCCTTCCACGACGACTACCCGATCCTGCCCATCACGGCGATCACCACCCGTTACCACATCACCCTCGACGTTGTGGACCGTCCCGGTGTGCTGGCGTCGGTCTCCGAGGTGTTCGCCGACGAGGGCGCGTCGATCGAACTCATGCGCCAGACCATCGGCGACATCGACGAGCAGGGCGTCCAACACGCCAAGCTCGTGCTCGCCACCCATTCGAATACCGATGCGACGCTGCGGAAGACGGTCGATCGACTCAGCGATCTCTCCGTCGTCCATGCCGTCAATTCCGTGATCCGCGTAGAAGGACAGTGACAATGAACTACCCCAGACACCAGTGGCAGGGCGTCGTCGAGGAGTACCGCAGTCTCCTCGACATCTCTGCGGACACTCCGGCGGTCACCCTCGGCGAAGGCGGCACTCCGCTGATCAAGGCGGACAAACTCAGCGCACGCACCGGCGCTCAGGTGTGGGTGAAGTACGAGGGTCTCAACCCGACCGCGTCCTTCAAGGATCGCGGCATGACGATGGCGATCACGAAGGCCGTCGCCCACGGGGCGAAGGCCGTCATCTGCGCGTCGACGGGCAACACCTCGGCCTCGGCGGCCGCCTACGCCACGAAGGCCGGTCTGACCTGCGCCGTGCTCGTGCCCACCGGCAAGATCGCCCCGGGCAAAATGAGCCAGGCCATCGCCCATGGTGCAACGCTCCTCGAGGTCGACGGCAACTTCGATGACTGCCTGACGCTGTGCCGCAAACTCTCCGAGTCCTACCCGGTCCACCTCGTCAACTCGGTCAACCCCGACCGCATCGAGGGCCAGAAGACCGCGGCGTTCGAGGTCGTCGACGTCCTCGGCGATGCCCCCGACATCCACGTCCTGCCAGTCGGAAACGCCGGCAACATCACCGCGTACTGGAAGGGCTACACCGAATACCGGCAGCACGGCATCGCCGAACGTCTGCCGCAGATGTGGGGCTTCCAAGCCGCCGGCGCCGCTCCTCTGGTGCTGGGCCACCCGGTCGACGAACCGGATACCATCGCCACGGCGATCCGCATCGGCAACCCGGCGAGCTGGAACCAAGCAACGACGGCTCGTGACGACTCCGGCGGCTTCATCGATTCGGTCACCGACGACGAGATCCTCGCAGCGCACCGATTCCTCTCCAGCGAAGAGGGCATCTTCGTCGAACCCGGATCGGCCGCCTCGGTGGCGGGTCTGCTCAAGTCGGCCGAGGCCGGAAAGGTTCCCGCCGACGCGACGATCGCGGTGACCGTGACCGGGCACGGTCTCAAGGATCCTTCCTGGGCCCTGCACACCGCAGACGGCTCCGAGATCGAAACCAGTCGGGTCTCCGTCGACGCCGTCAGCGCCGCCCGCGCGCTCGGCCTCGAGGACAGCTGAGCGTGCGGCTGCGACTCGAGGTCCCGGCCACCTCGGCGAACCTGGGGCCCGGCTACGATTCCTTCGGCCTGGCCCTGAACATCGTCGACACGCTCACCCTGACCGTCCACGACGCCCCCGTCGACCCGGCCACCTGCGTCGAGGTCGCAGGGGAGGGCGCCGAGGTGCTGCCGCGCGACCGCTCGCATCTGATCATGCGCATCATCGGCGAGGTCCTCGCCGCGGAGTTCCCCGGCGCAGAGACGGGCTTGGCCGAACGACTGAGTCTGCACTGCATCAACCGGATCCCGCATTCGCGCGGGCTCGGCTCCTCGGCCGCGGCCGTGGTCGCCGGGATCGGTCTGGCCGTTGAACTCGGCCGCGAGTACACCGGGATCGAGCTCTCCCGCGAACGGGTCCTCGAACTCGCCACCGCGGTCGAGGGGCACCCGGACAATGCCGCTCCCGCGATCTTCGGCGGGCTCACCGTATCCCTTTCCGACCCGGTCCTGTCCTGGCAGGTGCCGGTGCGCACGCTCGATGAGGTCACGGTGCTCATCCCGGCGGTCCGTTTGGACACCGACGTCGCCCGAGGGCTCATCCCCGCCGCCATCGATCATGCGATCGCGGCGGAGAATTCGGCCCGGGCAGGACTGCTCGTCCACGGTCTGGTCTCCGATGCCTCGGTCCTGTTCGAAGCCACTCGCGACCAGCTGCATCAGGAATTCCGCCGCAGCGCCTACCCGGAATCCATGGCACTCGTCGATTCGCTCAGGACGCAGGGGCTGCCGACCGTGATCTCCGGTGCCGGCCCGACGGTGCTCGTCCTCGCCGAGGCGGTGCCCGAGTCCGCGGTGCCCGCCGATGTCATTGCGATGCGCACCGCGATTGACCTCGAGGGATACCGAGTGAGCCGAGAAAATTGACGAAACGATTCGCAAGATCGGCTCCGAACAAGTAGACTGTGGGTGTTCCGACAGTGCACGGCTTCCTGCTGTTCTTCACAGGTTCGCCGCCGATGTCATATATTCTGGAACATCTCCTGCTCATTCTTTAGCAGGTTTTCTTTCACAACGCACCGTCAATGGTGTTTCCGTCGCCGTGAGCAAACGGCACATGCCGCACGGCCGAAAGAGGGAGAAGGACCTTCGTGTCTGAAACCACCACTCAGGATTCCACGCCCCGTACCGGCAGCCTCACAGCGCTGCGGTTGCCTCAGCTTCAGGAAATGGCAGCCGGCCTGGGAATCAAGGGTTACCGTCGTCTTCGCAAGAGCGAATTGATCGACGCCATCAACAGCCATTCAAGCGGATCTTCGGAGACGAAGGCCGCTTCTGTCGAGAAGAAGCCCGCCGCCGAGGAATCGCGCAGCAAGGCCCCGAAGTCGGAGGCGAAGCAGGACGAACCGAAACAGGAGGCGACGGGTCGTCGCTCCTCGCGTCGGGCCGCCGCTCCGTCGGCCGAGGAAGCTCCGGCACTCATCGTCGAACCGAAGTCCGATGCTTCTGCGCAGTCCGATGACTCCGCACAGGCCGATGAGTCTGCCGAGCACTCCGGCGGCCAATCGTCGGACGACGGCGATCAGGAACGTCAGCGTTCCCGTCGCAGCCGCAGCCGGTCGCGCAGCGGCGAGAGCCAGAACGACGACCAGGATCAGGGTTCCGACGAGTCCTCCGGTCGCGGCGGTCGCAGTGACCGCGGCTCGGATCGTGAAGGACGCGGCGGACGGGACAACGACCGTCGCAGCCGAAACAGCGACCGATCCGACGACGACCGCGGCGGCAATGACCGCGGCGGCAACGACCGCAACGGCGGAAACGACCGTGGCGGCAACGACCGCGGACACCGCAATGACCGTGGCGGCAACGACCGCAACGGCGGAAACGACCGGGACAGCCGCAATGATCGGGACAACCGCAACGGCGGAAACGATCGCGACAACCGCAACGATCGCCGCAACCGGAACAATGACGACGACGATCGCGGCAACCGTCGCGGACGCGGTCGGGACCGGAAGCGCCGCGGTCGCGGCAACGATGAGCCGGACATCCGCCACGATGATGTGCTCATCCCCGTCGGCGGCATCCTCGACGTCCACGACAACTACGCCTTCCTCCGCACCTCCGGTTACCTGCCGGGGCCGAACGACGTCTATGTCTCGGCCTCGATGGTGCGCAAGAACGGCCTGCGCAAGGGCGATGCCGTGGCCGGAGCGATCCGCCAGCCGCGCGAGAACGAACAGCGCAACAGCAAGCGTGAGAAGTTCGATGCACTCGTCCGCCTCGACTCCGTCAACGGACTGACCGTCGACGATGCGCGCTCCCGGGTGGAGTTCTCGAAGCTGACGCCGCTCTACCCGCAGGATCGTCTGCGCCTCGAAACCACCTCGAAGCTGCACTCGACTCGACTCATCGACCTCATCACCCCGATCGGCAAGGGCCAGCGCGGTCTCATCGTCGCGCCTCCGAAGGCGGGCAAGACGACGATCATGCAGCAGATCGCGAATGCGATCACGGAGAACAACCCCGAAGCGCACCTCATGGTCGTCCTCGTCGACGAACGCCCCGAGGAAGTCACCGATATGCAGCGAGCGGTCAAGGGTGAGGTCATCGCCTCGACCTTCGACCGTCCTGCCGATGATCACACGACGATTGCCGAACTCGCCATCGAACGCGCCAAGCGCCTCGTGGAGATGGGCTCCGATGTCGTCATCCTCCTCGACAACATCACTCGCCTGGGACGTGCCTACAACATCGCCCAGCCCGCTTCGGGCCGCATCCTCTCCGGCGGTGTCGACGCCAACGCGCTCTACCCGCCGAAGAAGTTCTTCGGCGCAGCGCGCAACATCGAAGGCGGCGGTTCGCTGACCATCCTCGCCACCGCCCTCGTCGAGACCGGCTCGAAGATGGACGAAGTGATCTTCGAGGAGTTCAAGGGCACCGGAAACATGGAGCTGCGCCTGAGCCGTCAGCTCGCCGACAAGCGGATCTTCCCGGCCATCGACGTCAACTCGTCGAGCACCCGCCGCGAAGAGATGCTCATGACCAAGGAAGAGACCAAGGTCATGTGGCAGCTGCGCCGACTCCTCTCGGGACTCGAACAGCAGCAGGCAGTCGAACTGCTCATGTCCAAGCTCAAGGAAACCGGTTCGAACGTCGAGTTCCTCATGCAGGTGCAGAAGACGACACCCCTGCCGAAGTCCTCGACCGACAACAGCTGAGATGGCCGACGACACCCTCACGGCCAGCGTCAGCGCACTGCTCGATGAGCATGCGCGGGTGCAGGAGGAACTCTCCGACCCCGCCGTGCATGCTGACGCCGGCCGGGCGAAGAAGCTGACCAGGCGGTACGCGGAACTCGAAAGAGTCGCCGCGGCCGCCCGGCGCTTCGCCCAACTCGAGGCCGACCACGCCGCAGCCGTGGAACTGGCCGAAGATGATGATGATTTCGCCGCGGAAGCCAAACGTCTGTCCGTGGAGATGGAGAACGTCGAGGGTGAGCTCAAAGACCTCCTCGTGCCCAGGGACCCCGATGACGCACGCGAAGCGATCATCGAGATCAAAGCGGGGGAGGGCGGCGACGAATCCGCACTCTTCGCCGCAGATCTGCTGCGCATGTATCAGCGGTGGATCGATTCGCGCGGCTGGTCGAGCCAGATCCTCGATGCCACGCACTCCGACCTCGGCGGATACAAGGACGTCAGCATGGCCGTCAAAGCGAAGGACGAAGGTGCCTACGGCTGGTTGAAGTTCGAAGGCGGAGTCCACCGCGTCCAACGCGTGCCCGTCACCGAGTCCCAGGGCCGCATCCACACCTCAGCCGCCGGAGTGCTCGTCTTCCCCGAAGTCGACGAGCCCGAAGAGATCCAGCTGGACGAACACGATCTGCGCATCGACGTCTACCGGTCCTCGGGACCGGGCGGTCAGTCCGTGAACACCACTGACTCGGCCGTGCGCATCACCCACCTGCCCACCGGCATCACCGCGAGCTGTCAGAACGAGAAGTCGCAGCTGCAGAACAAGGATGCGGCCATGCGCATGCTCCGGGCTCGGATCCTGGCCAAACAGGCCGAGGAAGCCGCCGCTGAAGCCGCCGACATCCGCCGCTCCCAGGTCCGCACCGTCGACCGATCCGAACGGATCCGCACCTATAACTTCCCGGAGAACCGGATCACCGACCACCGCACCGGGTACAAGGCCTACAACCTCGACCAGGTGCTCGGCGGAGACCTCGACCCCGTCATCGGCTCCTGCCGCGAAGCGGACAAGGCCGCACGCCTGGACGCACTGGGAGACTGAGCTGGACACCGTCACACCCGCACGCGTGAGCGACGTCCTGCGCGGCGGCATCGCCCTCTTCTCCGAGGCGGGAATCGCCACCCCCGAGGCAGACGCCGTCGAGCTGCTCGCTCACGCCTGGCACATCGACCGAACCGTGCTCGGCCGTCGTCGGCTCTTCGACGACATCGTCCCCGCAGAGACGACTGCGGAATTCGCACGACTGTGCGAACTGCGACGGCAGCGGATCCCGCTGCAGCATCTCACCGGCATCGCCCACTTCCGCCACCTCGAACTGCGGGTGGGCCCCGGGGTGTTCGTCCCCAGACCGGAAACCGAACTGCTCGCCGGAGCGGTGCTCGCCGAACTCGCGGAGCTGAGCGGAGAACGGCCCCCGTTCGTCATCGACCTGTGTTCGGGTTCGGGCGCGATCACTCTGTCCGTGGCGACCGAACACAACGGCGCCGTTGTGATCGGTGTCGAACGCGAAGCCGACGCCCTCGACTGGGCACGGACGAACCTCGATCACACCCGCCTCGGCGATTCGAGTGTCGAATTCGTCCACGCGGATGCGACGACACTCACACACGGGCGTCCGGAACTGCTCGGGCGGGCCGATGTCGTGGTGACGAATCCTCCCTATGTTCCGAACGCAGCGATTCCCCGCGATCCCGAGGTTGCCGGTCACGATCCCGCCGCCGCGCTCTACGGGGGTGAGGACGGGTTGGAAACGCCTGCGCTCATCATCGCCCAGGCTCTGCAGCTCCTCCGGCCCGGCGGACTCTTCCTCATGGAACACAGCGAAGAACAGGGCCCCGGCGTCCGCGAGCTGCTTGCGGCGACGGCCAGCCTGACAGCTGCCGTCACTCACCAGGACTACACTGGACGCGACCGCTATACGGTGGCACGCCGGCAGACGGAGGAATGACTGATGACGATGCGGCACCACCGCTGAAACGCAGAGTCATCGAAGCCACAGCCCAGAGATTCGAAACGGAGAACTCGTGTCGAGACGATTCGACGTCACCCAAGCCGACATCCGCGACCTCGTGTTCGACGAGTGCGCACGCGTCGTCGACACCGGCAACCTGCTCGTCATCCCGACCGACACCGTCTACGGGATCGCCGCCGATGCCTTCAGCGCCGCGGCCGTGGCGGCGCTGCTGGCGGCGAAGGGGCGCGGACGGGACATGCCTCCACCGGTGCTCGTCCCACGGTCGGAGACCATCTTCGGACTCGTCGACGGAGTCGATGAGAGGCTTCTGGCACTCACGGCCCGTTTCTGGCCGGGTCCGCTGACGATCATCGCCAACGCACAGCCCTCTCTGGACTGGGATCTCGGTGACACGCACGGAACCGTGGCCGTGCGCATGCCTGATGACGAATACGCTCTGGCACTGCTGGGCCGCACCGGACCGCTCGCGGTTTCGAGTGCGAACATCTCCGGACGTCCCGCGGCGACCACTGCAGATGAGGCCCAGGAGATGCTCGGCGAAGACGTCGATATCTACGTCGACGGGGGAACCCGCGAATCGCTGATGTCCTCGACCATCGTCGACCTCAGCGGCGACGTGCCGCGCATCCTCCGGCGCGGACCCATCGGCGCGGAAGAGCTGCGCGAGATCGTCACCGAACTCATCGACCTGGACGGCTGAGTGCGCGCTTACCTCGTCATCCTCATCGTCTCCGCCCTGGTGGCGTACCTCTTGACCCCGATGGTCAAGCGGGTCGCCGAACGCGGGCGGATCTTCTCACCCCTGCGGGATCGCGACGTGCATTCGGTGCCGACGCCGAGGCTGGGGGGAGTGGCGATGTTCGGCGGACTGCTGGCGGGGCTCGTATTCGCCTCCCAGATGCCGTTCCTGCAGCGCATCTTCGTCGAGATGGGACCGATCATCGGTGTTGCCGGAGCCGCGGGCCTGCTGTGCCTGCTGGGAGTCATCGACGATATCTGGGACCTGCATTGGATGGCGAAGCTCGCCGGGCAGGCTCTGGCTGCCGGCTTCATGGCGATCAAGGGCGTTGCCCTGCTCTCGATTCCCTTCGGCGGAGTCATCATCGGTTCTCCGCGCATGTCGATCATCATCACCGTGCTCGTCGTCCTCGTCACGATCAACGCAGTGAATTTCGTCGACGGGCTCGACGGACTCGCCGCTGGGGTCGTCGCCATCGGCGGCAGCGCGTTCTTCATCTACTCCTATTGGCTGGCCCGCGACGCCTCCCCGGAGTCCTACGCGAACCTCGCCTCGCTCATCATCGCGATCCTCGTGGGAACGTGCCTCGGCTTCCTGCCGCATAACTTCAACCCGGCCAGAATCTTCATGGGCGACTCCGGTTCGATGCTCATCGGGCTTCTGCTCGCCGCTTCGACGATTCGCGTGACCGGACAGGTCGATCCTGCACTCATCGGACAGGAGCGTGCCTTCGCGACGTTCATGCCGATCATCCTGCCCATCGCTGTGATGTTCCTGCCGCTGCTCGATCTCGCCCTGGCTGTCGTCCGGCGGCTGCGGGCAGGGCAGTCGCCGTTCTCCGCCGACGCCAAGCACCTCCACCATCGGATGCTGCGGCTCGGCCATTCGCACGCCCGAGCGGTTCTCATCCTCTACACCTGGACGGCGCTCATCGCGTTCGGATCCGTGCTGCTGCTCTTCCGGAGCTGGCTGTTCGTCCTCGGCATCGTCGGAGGGCTGTTCGCCGTGACCCTGGTCTTCACCTTCTACCCCCTGCGTATGCGTCAGAAAGCCAGAGAGGAAATCTCGTGACAGATCCGACCTCACGACCAGAAACCGAAGTCGAAGCCGCCTGGACCCGGGTCTGGAGGACGCTGCTCATCCGCGGCATCATCCTCGTCCTCGTTGTCGCGGCGCTGGGCATGGGCATCGGGTGGCTGGTGTCGGGCTCCACCGGACTCCTCGGCGGAGCCGTCGGCGGGGGATTGGCCGCCGTGTTCATCATCGTCACTCTGGTCATCATGTACCTCGGACGGAACATGGGACTGACGACAATCGCCGGGCTCCTCGGCGTCGGGTTCCTGTTCAAGGCCTTCATCTTCATGATCGTCATCTGGCGGATCAAGGACGCGACGTGGCTCGACGGCACGGTCGCCTTCTTCACCATCGTCGTCGCGGTCCTCTCCACCTCGATCGTCGAGGCGCTCACGGTCGTCAAAGGGCGAGTTCCGTACGTCGATCCCGATGCCGGATAGCCCGCCGCACAACGCAGATGACGACGGTGCGCACCTGTGCCGAAAGGTGCTCGGTCTCCGTGCCGCGGGTCGGGATCCCCGGTGAATGACGTGTTGAGCGCAATCGCTGACAGAAATTGCACAGACAAGCCTGATGAATTTGTCGGTGACTCTCTACAATTGGTAGAGTAGACCCGGTGCTAGGGCGTATCTGCGCCCTCTGTCGCTCCTGAACCTCACGCCGTGCTGTAAGCGCACGGCCAAGGCCAGGCCATCAGGGCCCTTGACCATGGGAGAGAATTTACAACGTGGGAACTCTTAACGCCGCGAACACAATGATCAATGCTGCAGAAGGTGGCTACCACGCTCCTTCGATGTCGGAGTTCTTCCCGGCATCGTTCCTCTTCGAGGGCACTCCATTCGAGATGAACCGAGTGATGCTCATCCGCCTCCTGGCGACGATCGCCGTCGTCATCATCCTCGCGGTGTGGGCCAAGCGCATGAAGCTCGTCCCCAGTCGTTTCCAGTCGACCTTGGAACTGGCCATGGAATTCGTCACTGTCGGCATCGCCGAAGACACGATGGGCAAGGAGAGAGCGAAGAAGTTCATGCCGCTCATCGTGGCTCTCTTCTTCGGAATCCTGTTCTGGAACGTCACGAAGCTCATTCCGTTCCTCAACATGCCGGGTACCGGTGTCATCGGTCTGCCCCTCGTGGCCACCCTCGCTGTCTACGTCACCTATCACTGGGCCGGCATTGCACAGAAGGGCTTCGGCCGCTACCTCAAGGACGCTCTCGTCCTGCCCGGTGTTCCGCCGGCCATGCACATCCTGCTCATTCCGATCGAATTCATCACGAAGTTCGTGACGCAGCCGTTCACACTGGCAATCCGACTCTTCGCAAACATGATGGTCGGCCACCTGCTGCTGGTCCTCTGCTTCTCGGCCACGAGCTTCTTCCTCTTCGATGCCTCGAACGGCTTCCAGTTCTTCTCGATCCTGACTTTCGCCGGAGGAATGTTCGTCTTCCTCCTCGAAATGCTGGTCGTGGTCCTGCAGGCGTACATCTTCGCCCTGCTCGCCTGCGTCTACATCAATTCGGCTGTCTCGGAAGAACACTGAGTCAGCTCCCAAGATCCGTAACTCACGAGTTGCACGGTCGGGCCAACCACCCGACTCCATTATGAAAGGAATAGCATCCTATGGATATGCTCGCCGAAGTGACAGGTAGCGTTTCGACGATCGGTTACGGCCTCGCCGCAATCGGCCCCGGTGTCGGTCTCGGCATCGTCATCGGAAAGACCATCGAAGGAACCGCACGTCAGCCCGAGATGGCCGGCGCCCTGCGCGGAAACATGTTCCTGGGCATCGCTCTGATCGAGGCTCTGGCCCTCATCGGCATCGCGACCCCGTTCTTCCTTAATCAGTGAGGCACTGAGATATGACTCCGGTAACCATCGTCGCCTCCGCGGAGAACCCGCTTCTCCCGGGCCTGTACGACATCGTCTGGAGTGCCGTCTGCCTGCTGATCGTCTTCCTGGTTGTCTGGAAGTACGTCCTCCCGGCCTTCAACAAGACCCTCGACGAGCGCGCTGCGCGCATCCAGGGCGGAATTGAGAAGGCCGAGAAGGTGCAGGCCGAAGCCGATCAGGCTCTGGCCGAGTATCAGAAGCAGCTCGCCGACGGTCGTGCAGAAGCTGCACGGCTGCGCGCCGAAGCTCAGGAAGAAGGCGCTCAGATCATCGCCGAGATGAAGGCGCAGGCTCACTCCGAGGCTGACCGCATCATCGCATCGGCTCAGAATCAGATCGACGCCGAACGTCAGTCCGCCATGGTGCAGCTGCGTTCGGAAGTCGGTTCACTGGCCACGGATCTGGCTTCTCGCATCGTCGGCGAATCCCTCACCGATGACCAGCGTTCAGCCAATGTGGTCGATCGCTTCATCTCCGATCTCGAGTCCGAATCGTCCGCGCAGCCGGTCAAGGGGGCGTGATGCTCCAGTCGAGCAGATTGTCCCTGCAGGCCGTCCTCGAGACCGCGAACTCCGAGATCTCCGGGGGAGACCCGCGTGAGATCGGCGAGGGCACTCTGGCTGTGGTCGGAGTTCTCGCCGAGAACGTCACGCTGCGCAAAGCCTTGGCGGATTCGTCCGAATCGGCCGAGAGGAAGCAGCAGCTGCTGCGGACTCTGTTCTCGACTCGGATCACGGATGCGGTTCTGCGGATCAGCGATGAGGCCGTCGGCCGTCGTTGGGCGCGGACCCAGGACCTGGTCACCAGCCTGGAGGTCGCCGGAGTCACGGCGATCGCCGCTGCCGCACAAGCCGGCGGACAGCTCGGCCAGGTCGAAGAGGAGATCTTCCGCTTCGCGCGTCTGCTGGAATCCGACCACGAGCTGTCTCGGGCGCTCGATTCGCAGGCCGATGGGCAGAGCAAACTGACTCTCGTCTCCGACCTGCTGTCGGGTAAGGCTCAGCCTGACACCATCACATTGGTCGGGCAGGTCGCGCTGCACCCGCGTGGGCTGCGCGTGGCGAAGGCTCTCGACCAGTACAGCGACATCCTCGCAGCCAGGCAGCAGCGTTCGGTTGCGGACGTAACCGTGGCCAAGCCGCTGAACGAGTCCCAGACCGAACGGCTGCGGGCAGCTCTGTCAGCCAGCTACGGCCGCGAACTCGTCCTCAATATCCAGGTCGATCCCAAGGTCATCGGGGGAGTCCGGGTGCAGGTCGGCGACGAGATGATGAACTCGACCGTGGCCGATCGACTGGCCGATGTGCAGCGCAAGCTCGCAGGTTGACACTAGGGGCCGGCTTTTCCGGCATAGGCGGCCCACCGGTCGTCGGACGCAAGATTTGAGAAAAGGAAGCAGGGAAACCAGATGGCGGAACTGACAATTCGCCCGGAAGAGATCCGGGACGCTCTCGGGAAGTTCGTTGATTCGTACAACCCCGAGAGCTCGGAAAAGGCCGAGGTCGGCAAGGTCGTCACCGCTGGTGACGGCATCGCCCACGTCTCGGGTCTGCCCGGCACCATGGCCAATGAGCTCCTGCGGTTCGAAGATGGAACCCTGGGCCTGGCACAGAACCTCGACGAGCGTGAGATCGGCGTCGTCATCCTCGGTGAATTCTCCGGAGTCGCCGAGGGACAGGACGTCTACCGCACCGGAGAGGTCCTCTCCATCCCCGTCGGCGATGGCTACCTCGGTCGCGTTGTCGATCCGCTGGGTCGTCCCGTGGACGGCCTCGGCGACATCGAGACCGTCGGTCGTCGTGAGCTCGAGCTCCAGGCCGCAGGTGTGATGGATCGGCAGGAGGTGCGCGAGCCTCTCCAGACCGGGTATAAGAGCATCGACGCGATGATCCCCGTCGGCCGTGGTCAGCGTCAGCTGGTCATCGGCGACCGCAAGACCGGTAAGACCGCGCTGGCGATCGACACCATCATCAACCAGAAGGCCAACTGGGCGACCGGCGACCCGAAGCAGCAGGTGCGCTGCATCTACGTGGCCGTGGGCCAGAAGGGCTCGACCATCGCCGGTGTCCGCCGGTCGCTGGAAGAGGCCGGTGCTCTCGAGTACACGACCATCGTGTCCTCGCCCGCTTCGGACCCCGCCGGCTACAAATACCTGGCTCCCTACTCCGGTTCGGCCATCGGCCAGCACTGGATGTATGACGGCAAGCATGTCCTCATCGTGTTCGATGACCTGTCGAAGCAGGCCGAAGCCTACCGCGCCGTGTCGCTGCTGCTGCGTCGTCCGCCGGGCCGTGAAGCCTACCCGGGCGACGTGTTCTACCTGCACTCGCGTCTGCTCGAGCGCTGTGCGAAGCTCTCCGATGAACTCGGCGGCGGTTCGATGACCGGTCTGCCGATCATCGAGACGAAGGCCAATGACGTCGGTGCCTTCATTCCGACGAACGTCATCTCGATCACGGACGGCCAGATCTTCCTGCAGTCCGACCTCTTCAACGCCGGTCAGCGTCCTGCTGTCGACGTCGGTGTGTCCGTGTCGCGAGTCGGTGGTGCCGCTCAGACGAAGGCTCTCAAGGGAGTCTCGGGCACGCTGAAGATCTCGCTGGCTCAGTACCGTTCGCTCGAGGCCTTCGCGATGTTCGCCTCCGACCTCGATGATGCCACGAAGCGCGATCTGGCCCGTGGCGCTCGACTGACCGAACTGCTCAAACAGGGTCAGTACACTCCGATGCCGTTCGAGAAGCAGACCGTGTCGATCTTCGCCGGTACCAACGGCTACCTCGACGAGATCCCGGTCGACGACGTTCTGCGCTTCGAATCCGAACTGCACGACCACATCGAACGCAAGACGGGCATCTTCACGACCATTCGTGAGACCCTCAAGCTCGATGACGACACCGCCGAAGAGCTCAAGAATGTGCTCGCCGAGTTCTCGCAGAACTTCGCCAGCTCGGATCAGGGTGGGTCGAAGGCCGGCAGTGAAGACAGCGCCACGGCCTCCTCTGACGAGGTCGAGCAGGAGCAGATCGTTCGGCAGAAGCGTTGAACCTGTTCCGTAACGGCGAAAGGAAGAACTGATGGGAGCCCAGCAGAGGGTCTTCAAACAGAAGATCCGCTCGACTCAGTCCTTGAGGAAGATCTTCAAGGCGATGGAGCTCATCGCTGCGTCGCGGATTCAGAAGGCTATTGCCCGCTCGCAGGCCGCCAGCCCGTACGCGAACGCCCTGACCAGGGCCGTCTCGGCGGTGGCCAGCGAGTCGAACGTCGACCACGTTCTCACCACCGAGTCGGACAACGTCAAGCGGGCCGCTGTGCTCGTGATGGGGCCCGACCGCGGATTCGCCGGCGCCTACTCGGCGAACCTGCTGCGCGAAGCCGAAGAACTCATTCGGCTTCTGCGTAACGAGGGCAAGGACGTGCAGCTGTTCACGGTCGGAGGCAAGGCCAAGAACTACTACACTTTCCGCGATCGCAAGATCGAGAAGTCCTGGACAGGCATCTCCGAGAACCCGACGGCGGAGAACGCCCGGGAGATCGGCGAAGCTCTGTTGGAGAACTTCGATCCTGAGTCTGCGGAGTCGGGTGTGGATGAGATCTACATCGTCTTTACGAAGTTCGTATCCAGTGTCACGCACGATCCGGAATACCGGAGGCTGCTGCCGCTGGAGGTCGTCGATGCCGATGAGGCGTCGACGGGCGGACAGTCCGCCGGTTCATCCGATGCGCCCGCGTTCCCTCTCTACGAGTTCGAACCGAGCGCGGAGGCTGTGCTCGACGCCCTGTTGCCGCGATACATCGATTCGCGCATTCTGTCGGCTCTGCTGAGCGCATCGGCATCCGAGCAGGCCTCGCGACAGGCGGCGATGAAGACAGCCACGGACAACGCGGATGATCTCATCAAGACCTACACCCGGTTGGCCAACACGGCTCGCCAGGCGGAAATCACCCAGGAACTCACCGAGATCGTCGGTGGGGCGGATGCCCTCGCGGCATCGGCAGCCGGCGACTGACCGGCGAGAGCAGAGAGAAAGAGACCATGACTGCCACAGCAACGGAAACCTCTCCGGCACAGGGCACTGCCCTCGGCCGGATTTCCCGAGTCATCGGCCCGGTTGTCGACATCGAGTTCCCGCTCGACTCCGTGCCCGAGATCTACAATGCACTGACCACGACAGTGGATCTGTCCGAAGGAACCAGGAAGCTGACCTTCGAGGTCGGACTGCACCTGGGCAACGGACTCGTCCGCGCCGTGTCGCTGCAGCCGACCGACGGCCTCGTCCGCGGCCAGGAAGTCGTCGACTCCGGTGCGCCGATTTCGGTGCCCGTCGGCGACGTCACCAAGCACCACGTGTGGAACACCACCGGTGACTGCCTCAACCTCGCCGATGGCGAGGAGCTGGAGATCTCCGAGCGGTGGCCCATCCACCGTTCTGCGCCGGCGTTCGATGAGCTCGAATCCAAGACCGAGATCCTCGAAGTCGGCATCAAGAGCATCGACCTGCTGACCCCCTATGTCCAGGGTGGAAAGATCGGTCTGTTCGGTGGTGCCGGTGTCGGCAAGACCGTCCTCATCCAGGAAATGATCTTCCGTATCGCGCACAACCACTCGGGCACCTCGGTGTTCGCCGGCGTGGGCGAGCGGACTCGTGAGGGCAACGACCTCATCATGGAGATGGACGAGGCCGGAGTCTTCAAGGACACCGCCCTCGTGTTCGGCCAGATGGACGAGCCGCCAGGCACCCGTCTGCGTGTGGCGCTGTCGGCGCTGACCATGGCGGAGTACTTCCGCGATGTGCAGAACCAGGACGTGCTGCTGTTCATCGACAACATCTTCCGCTTCACCCAGGCCGGTTCCGAGGTCTCGACCCTGCTGGGTCGTATGCCCTCCGCCGTGGGCTACCAGCCCAACCTGGCTGACGAGATGGGTCTGCTCCAGGAGCGCATCACCTCGACGCGTGGTCACTCGATCACGTCGATGCAGGCGATCTACGTTCCGGCCGATGACTACACCGACCCGGCTCCGGCGACGACCTTCGCACACCTCGATGCGACGACCGAGCTCAGCCGTGACATCGCTTCGCGCGGTCTGTACCCGGCTATCGACCCGCTGGCCTCGTCCTCGCGGATCCTCGATCCGCTGGTCGTCGGTGACGAGCACTACCGTGTGGCCAACGAGGTCAAGGCGATCCTGCAGAAGAACAAGGAGCTGCAGGACATCATCGCCATCCTCGGCGTCGACGAACTCGGTGAAGAGGACAAGCTCGTCGTCCACCGTGCCCGTCGCATCGAGCAGTTCCTCTCGCAGAACACCTACACCGCGGAGAAGTTCACGCAGGTTCCCGGTTCGACCGTGCCGCTGACCGACACGATCGAAGGCTTCGCGAAGATCTGCTCCGGCGAGGTCGACCACATCCCGGAACAGGCATTCTTCAACGTCGGTGGCCTTGACGATGTCATGCGCAACTACGAAGAGATGCAGAAGTAAGCCATGGCGACACTTGAAGTCAATGTCGTGGCTGCCGATCGCGAGGTATGGGTCGGTGAGGCCAAGCGCGTCATCGCCCGTACCCTCGACGGCGAGATCGGCATCCTGCCGGGCCACGAGCCCGTGCTGGGGGTCGTCGCCGACGGCGAAACGCGGATTCTCACGCCCGGAGAGGACACCATCAGGGTCAAAGCCGATGGTGGTTTCCTCTCGGTGGAGAACAACCGCGTGATCATTGCCGCTGATCAGGCCGAACTTCTCTGATCCGCAGGTTACACTGGCAACCGTGAACCCTTCTGTCCTGCTGATCGTTCTGCTCTCGTTGGTAGGACTTGCGCTTGCTCTCATCGTCGTTGTGACGATTCGACGCAGGTCGATCTCGAAGCTCTCGGGCGCCTTTGACTGCTCCATCAACGTGGGCGAGGAGTATTCTTCTCGCCCACGTTGGCGTTTGGGCGTGGCCGTGTTCTCGGTCGCCTCCTTGGACTGGTACCCGGTCTTCGCCCTGACCAGGCGAGCAGCATTCAGGCTGCCGCGTGCCGACCTCGATATCTTGGTCCGCCGCAAACCCACATCGGGCGAACAGTATTCGGTGCTGCCCGACGCCGTCGTCGTCGACTGCTCCTACGGCAAAGCGGATGGTCGTCCGCGCTCGGTGTCTCTGGCGATGGATACCGAATCACTGTCGACGATGGCCTCATGGCTGGAATCCTCGCCTCCCGGCTTCAACCCGACGATGGGACGTTTCACCTGATGGATGTCTTCCGTTTGACCGGCCCGGCGCGACTGGACGGTGTCATCGACGTTCGAGGCGCGAAGAACAGCGTCCTCAAACTCATGGCTGCGAGCCTGCTGGCTGTGGGGCGCACGACGATCACGAATGTCCCTGCGATCCTCGATGTCAGGATCATGGTCGAACTCCTCGTCCGCCTCGGCTGCGATGTCGACTACGATTCCGAAGACGGAGTCGTCAGCATCGATGTCCCCGCAGCAGTCGGAATCCAAGCTGACTACGAACTCGTCCGCGCGATGCGCGCCTCCATCTCGGTCCTCGGACCGCTCACCGCTCGTATGCGCGCCGCTCATGTCGCTCTTCCCGGCGGTGACGCCATCGGCTCCCGCGGGCTCGATATGCATCAAGCCGGCCTCGAAGCCCTCGGGGCCCTCGTCCATCTCGATCACGGATACTTCGTCGCAGAGGCTCCCTCCGGGCTCAAAGGCACCGAGATCGTCCTCGAATTCCCTTCCGTCGGCGCCACCGAGAACCTCGTCATGGCAGCCACCCTCGCTGAGGGAGCGACGACGATCTCAAACGCCGCTCGCGAACCGGAGATCGTCGATATCTGCACCATGCTCGTGAAGATGGGTGCACAGATCGAGGGCATCGGCACCTCAGAACTGACCATCAGCGGTGTCGAGTCCCTCCGGCCCGTGACCCACCGGACTGTGGGCGATCGCATCGTCGCGGGCACCTTCGCCTTCGGCGCCGCGCTCAGCGGCGGTGACGTCACCGTCCGCGGCATCGGGCTCGACCTCATGCCGAACATCGGATTGAAGCTGCAGGATTCCGGAGCCACGGTCGAAGAACTCTCGAATATCACTCTCGGCGATGGAACGACCGGTGCCGGTTTCCGTGTCATCGGTGCTCCTCGGCCGCACCCGATCCGGGTGGCAACGATGCCGTTCCCGGGATTCCCGACCGATCTGCAGCCCTTCGTCATCGCTTTGAACTCGGTCTCCGACGGCGTGGGACTGCTCTCGGAGAACCTGTTCGAGGCGAGATGGCGGTTCGTCCAGGAGATCGCCCGCCTCGGTGCGAAAGTGCGCATCGACGGTAACCACGCGCTCGTCACGGGCAGCGACAGCCTCTCGGGGGCGGAAGTCGAGGCCTCGGACATCCGTGCCGGTGCCGGTCTGGTGATGGCCGCGCTGCGAGCCGGCGGAGTGACGGAGGTGTCGGGAATCGACCATATCGAACGCGGTTACGAGAACTTCGTGACCAACCTGCGCAGCCTCGGCGTCGACATCGAACGCGTTGAGAAACGCGACGTGCTCAACTTCGAATAGACGTCGGGCCACTGCCCGAATCGCCGACTGGCGATCCACGAGGCTTCGCAATGATGAGTGGGTGTCTGTGCCTCAGAACAGCCGAGAATCGGGATCATCCATCCCGCGCAGTGCATCATAGTCGAGGACGACGCAGCGGATGCCGCGGTCTTCGGCGAGCGTGCGGGCCTGCGGCTTGATCTCCTGCGCCGCGAAGACCCCCTGGACCGGGCTGAGAAGCGGGTCACGGTTCATCAGCTCGAGGTAGCGGGTGAGCTGTTCGACGCCGTCGATGTCACCACGACGCTTGATTTCGACTGCGACTGACTGGTGGCCGGGATCCCGCGCGAGGATGTCGACGGGTCCGATCGCCGTCATGTATTCGCGTCGAACCAGACTGTAGCCCTCGCCGAGGGTGTCGATGTGCTCGGCGAGCAGCTCCTGCAGATGCGCTTCGACTCCGTCTTTGACCAGCCCCGGATCGACCCCGAACTCGTAGCTGTCATCGTTGATGATCTTCGCGATGGAGATGACCAGACGATCGCCGGTCTTCGTCTGGGAGACCTCCCACAATTCGGTCAGACCCGCTTCTGCCTGCTCGGCATCAGGCTCGAGATGCCTGATCGTGCATGGGGGAGTCATCCAGTTCAGCGGTTTATAGGATCCGCCGTCGGAGTGGATGAGGATGGACCCGTCCGATTTGAGCATGATGAGGCGGGTGGCCATCGGCAGGTGGGCGGTCAGACGACCGGCATAATCAACAGAGCATTCGGCAATGACAAGACGCACGCGCAACAGCCTACGTGAGACAATGGCCCAATGCCACGATCTTCATCTTCGCGTCGCAAGAACAAATGGCAGCGGGAGCCGCGTGACCTTTCGGAGACCACCGCGGGCATGCGGACGAGCAGGTCGCTGCCGGACGGCACCTGGTCGGTGCAGACCGTGAAAGGCAATGACTCCGGAAGGTCCTACATCTGTCCCGGCTGCGGGCGGGATGTCAACGCAGCATCGAGCCACATCGTCGCGTGGCGGCAGGAAGCCCGGCACGGCATCGAGATCGGTGTGGAGAGTCGACGTCACTGGCATTCCCGCTGCTTCGACCGCTTCCGCTGAACCCTTCGCTTTCTGAAAGCTGCACAGATAAAGAAGGGCCCCGCTTCGGCGGAGCCCTTCTTCATGCTGCTTCGGCGTCGCTCAACGAATCAGAGCGGCGCGTGCGACAGCGTCAACGCAGAGAGTTGCGTGAGCGAGTCGTCTTCGAGCTGTTCTTCTTCGATCCGGACACCTGAGCGTCGATGGCGATCGTGTCTTCGTCGGTGGCTCCGTTCGGCAGGTTCTTGCCCTTGCCGGTGGACTCACCGGACTGCTTGGCCTCTCCGGACGGAGCTGACTGCGAGTCTTCAGCCGCCTCGGCGTCAGATTCCGTTGAAGTCTCCGCCTGCTGAGCCGACTCTCCATCCTCCGGCGAGTCCTCTTCGTCGCTCGCCTTCTCCGCAGAATCTGCGGAGTCCTTGGCTGCCGCAGTATTCGACGCTGTCGATGCGCTGTCGGACGAGTCCGCGGCGTCTTTCTCCTCCACGTTCTCCGCAGCTTCCGAATCGTCGTCTTCGGCCAACAGGTCTTCGAGCTCCTGGCCGTCGGCGATCTGCTCGGTGGCGTGCGAGGCCGATTCTGCCTTCGCCGGATCGACGCTGTCGCCGCCCATCACGCCGGGCATGGCGAACAGCGACCGAAGCTGATCGAGCTGGGCGGTGATCGTCTTGCGCTGCTTCGTCAGCAGATCGACCTGCGACTGTGCGGAAGCGACATTGCGCTTGGCTTCGGCCGCCGATTCCTCGATCGTCGCCTCGGCAGTGGCTCGCGCCTCGGAGATGAGCGTCTGGGCACGGGACTTGCCGTCGGCGATGATCTCGTCGGCCTTCTTCACCGCATCGGTGCGCGTCTTCTCTGCGCGCTCGGCTGCTTCCTTGGCTTCTGAATCGGCCTTGCTCGCACGAGCCTGGGCTTCCTCGATGAGCTTCTTGTTCTCGGCCTGAGCCTGCTCGTAGCGCTTCTTGCGTTCGGTCTCGGCTTCCTTGCGCTTCGCGGCGAGCTCGACGTCGAAGTCGTTGCCAGCCTTCTTCGAAGCCTCGTCGCGGGCCTTGGCGGCGGCAAGCAGCTCGTCGGCCTGCGCCTGCGCGGCGGCGATCGTCTCTTCGGCCTCGGTCTTGGCCTCGGCCAGCAGATCCGCAGCTTCCTTCTCCGCGGTGGCACGGAGTTCGGAGAGCTCGAGGTCGAGGCTTTCCCGGGCCTCCTTGGCGGCGGCCGCATTGGCCTCCTTGGCCTGATTGGTCTCGCGCTCGGTGGTCGCCTTGAGCTCGGCGGCCCGCTTCTCAGCGGCCTTGACGGTCTCCTCGGCACGCAATTCCGCCGAGGAGGTGATCGCATCGGCTTCGGACCGGGCATTGGACAGAGTGTCGTTGCTCTCGGTGTGCATTCGGGCGCGAGCAGACGCCGCCTCGGCGCGAGCCTTGTTCCTGATCGTCTCGGCATCGGAATTGGCCTGAGCCAGGGTCTCGCGCGCCTGGGACTCAGCGATCTTGAGCAGATGGTCGATGCGGCTTCCGGGAGGGCCGGAAGCCTCGGCGTTGTCGTTGGCCGCCTTCTTCAGCTGGGCTTTGGCCTCTGAGAGCTCACCGGCGATCTGCAGCTTCGCCCGATCCGCATTGATGACCTGGCTGCGCGCATCGGCAAGCGCTTTTCGGACCGACTCGACTTCGGTGCGCAACTGCTGCAGACGCGAATCGACTTCACTCTTTTCGTAGCCGCGCATCGCTGTGCGGAATTCTTCGGTGGGCGTCACTGAAGCGAACTCCTGTCGTCTCGGAAAGGGGGTGATCTGGGCTGTCCTCGTCCTACTCTAACGGAGACTCTATGAGTGTTGGGTGCGAATGCGCAGGGGTGGACAGGCTCCTGTGGGAACTCGATCGCAGACCCCGTGACGAAGGCCACAGCTGACTCGACTAGTCTGGTGGATGTCGAAAAGCACACGTGCTGGGACCGAGTCCGGGCGCGAGAATCCGAGGAGGAAAAATGGCTGATGCAGTGATCGTCGCCGGAGCGCGCACCCCGTTCGGGCGTCTGCAGGGCGAGTTGTCGAAGCTCAGCGCCGTCGAACTCGGGGGCAAGGCCATCGCCGGTGCCCTTGATCGGGCCGGGATCGAAGGCGGCGACGTCGACTACGTGATCATGGGACAGGTTCTGCAGGCCGGTAACAGTCAGGGGCCGGCCCGACAGGCCGCCGTCGAGGCCGGGATCCCCATGTCGGTTCCCGCCGTGACCGTGAACAAGCTGTGTCTGTCGGGCATCAACACGATCACTCAGGCCGCGCAGCTCGTGCGTGCCGGTGAATACGACGTCGTCGTCGCCGGCGGCCAGGAGTCGATGAGCCAGGCTCCGCACATGCTCATGAAGTCGCGGTCCGGGTACAAGTACGGCGATGTCGTCGTCAAGGACCATATGGACTACGACGGGCTGTGGGACGCCTTCACCGACCAGGCGATGGGCGGACTCACCGAGGATGCCAACGCCGGCGATCGCGAATTCTCCCGAACGGAGCAGGACGAGTTCTCCGCACGCTCGCATCAGCGGGCCGCACAGGCGCAGGAGGCGGGAGCGTTCGACGATGAGATCGTTCCGGTGACGATCAGCTCGCGCAAGGGCGACGTCACCGTCTCCGTCGACGAGGGAGTGCGTCCCGACACGACTGCGGAATCTCTGTCGAAGCTGCGGCCCTCCTTCCGCAAGGACGGGACGATCACGGCCGGCAACGCCTCGCAGATCTCCGACGGTGCCTGCGCCGTCGTCGTCATGTCACGTGAGAAGGCCGAAGAGCTCGGGGCCCCGATCCTCGCCGAGGTCCGTTCTCATGCCTGGACCGCAGGGCCGGACTCGACTCTGCAGCACCAGCCTTCGCAGGCGATCACGGTCGCCGCTGAACGCGAAGGCGTCGCCGCGGACTCCTTCGACCTCTACGAGATCAACGAGGCCTTCGCCGCAGTCGGCCTCGCCAGTTCGAAAGACCTCGGCGTCGCCGCGGACAAGGTCAACGTCAACGGCGGAGCGGTTGCGCTCGGTCACCCGATCGGCGCCTCCGGGGCACGCATCGTCCTGACCCTGGCCCTCGAACTCCAGCGCCGAGGCGGCGGCTCGGGAATCGCCGCTCTGTGCGGCGGCGGAGGACAGGGCGATTCGCTGATCATCAACGTCCCGGCTCAGGCCTGACCCGGCGATGTTCCGCAGAGCGGCGGAGTGCCCGAGGGCCCTCCGCCGCTCGCTCAAGGAAGGACAACAACATGCTCGCAGCATTCTCGGTCGCGCCCAGTGGGGGAGAAGGGGCCGACGCCTCCGTCCATGTCGCCGTAGCCGCGGCAGTCGACATCGTGCGCCGCTCCGGACTTCCGCACCGCACCGATTCGATGTTCACCACGATCGAGGGCGAATGGGACGAAGTCTTCGCCGTCATCAAAGATGCCACAGATGCCGTCGGTGAGTTCGGCACCCGCGTCTCCCTGGTGGTCAAGGCCGATATCCGCCCCGGCTACACCGGTGAGATCGACGGCAAGCTCGAACGTTTGGAGACGGCGATCGAAGCGCGCGAACAGAACTGATTGAAATTTTCAAGGAATTCCCAGTGACGTGAGTCACTGAAGGCGCTAACCTTTTTCCAACGGAAGAAGGAGATGAGCAATGAACGGTGCCAAATACTTTTCGATCGCCACTGCACTGACGCTGGTGGCTCTGTTGGGCTTCATGCTGGCCGGGTTCTTTCCGGTGGTCGTCGACTTCGCCTTCGGAATCGAAGCGATTGCCGTCATCCTGGCGATGACCGGGGTCGCGGTGGTGTCTTTCGTGACCGTGCGCAAGTCAATGGAGCAGGCAGCGCGTCGTCACTGAACCCCTATATCAGCGATACGGCCCCGTGCGGGGAGGGAACCGAAGCGGTTCCGCTCCGCACGGGGCCGCTTTCTGTTCACGTTCGGCCATCGGTTACGATGTTTGAGCCTCCGTAGCTCAGTCGGATAGAGCAACCGCCTTCTAAGCGGTAGGTCGCGGGTTCGAGCCCCGCCGGGGGCGCTTCTGCTGTCTCGGGCCCTCGCACGAGGCTCTGCTCGGATCCGACCGGCTCCGTGCCGCCGGGCGTATTCGGGCGCGCACCCACACTCGTGCCTGCCCCTGCATGCTGTGAGCAATTCGGCGCTGGCACGGCGTGGCAATTGGAGCCGAGCTGGGAAAACATAGAGAGTGGGAGCGTGATGACAGAGAGCAAGAGTGCCGTGACGCCGCCGGTCGGCCAAGCGCTGAACGATATCGTCAAACGCGTCTCTGAGACGCGCTTCCCGCTGCGGACCGGTGACTTCGAAGACGCTCGCGGCGCGCACGCGGCGCTGACCGCAGAGCTCAATGACTACGTTCTGCCTCGGATCAACCGCTCCCGGACCCCGTTTCTCATCGCGGTCGGCGGATCGACCGGTGCCGGGAAGTCGACGTTGGTGAACTCCCTCGTGGGGCGGGCTGTCAGCCCCGCCGGAGTGCGTCGTCCGACGACGGGCAACCCGGTTGTCATCCACAATCCCGCCGATGCCAAGTTCTTCGAATCCGAGCACTATCTGCCGGATCTCCCACGCAGCAGCGACCCGGAATCGGCGGTGCCCGGCGTCGTCATGGTCGCCGATGAGAACATCGCCCCGGGCACAGCGATCCTCGACTGCCCGGACATCGACTCGATCTCCGAGACGAACCGTGCACTCTCACGCAGGACCCTGCTCAGCGCCGATCTGTGGCTGTTCGTCACCACGGCCAACCGCTACGCCGATGCCGCCCCTTGGGCGCTGCTGAAGACGGCCGCAGCCCGTGACACTTCCGTTGCCATCGTCCTCGACCGGGTTCCGCCCGAGGCGAATCGCGAAGTCAGGCACCATCTCTCAAGCCTGCTCTCGGACGCCGGACTGGCGAACTCACCGATCTTCTCCGTGGCCGAGCTCGAACTCGAGAACGGTCTGCTGCCGCATTCGGCGATCTATCCGATCCGTTCCTGGATCTCTCAGGTCGGTGCCGAAGGAACGTCTCTCGAGCGCATCCGGACACGCACCCTCACCGGCGCGGTCGCTGCGCTGCCTGCCCGTGTCCGCGAGCTCGCCGACTTCGCACAGTCGCAGGAACAGGCGCACGCCGCACTGGCGGGATCCCTCGAGGAGAGTTTCCGCTCGGCCGATGCGGGGCTGGCCGAAGTGTTCTCGGACGGCCGTGTGCTCCACGGCGAGGTCAACGCTCGTTGGCAGGACTTCGTGGGTACGGGGCAGCTGTTCCGCGGCCTCGAGCCGACGATGGCGCGGATGCGCGATCGCATCTCGGCGGCCGTGACCGGCAAACACGATGCGGCGACCCCGCTGCATGTCGCGATCCTGCGCAGCGCCGCTGTGTCGCTGCGTGAGCAGGCCATCGCTGTGGTCGACGACGTCAACACCGAATGGCGCAATACCGCGGCAGGTGCGGCCCTCATCGAGGATCAGGCCGAACTGCGGCAGGTCGCCAGCGATCTTGAGGAGTCAGTGAAGGCCGCCGTCAGCGCGTGGTCGGACGACGTCAACGCGCTGGTGCGCGACATCGGGCAGGGAAAGAAGTCCAAGGCCCGGATCCTCTCCTTCGGAGTGGCGGGTGTCTGCGCGGTCGTCGAATATGCGGCGTTCTCGGACCCGCAGCGTCCGCTCGGCAAACAGCAGAGCGAACGCCAGGGTGCAGGAGTCGCCGTCAACTTGGCTGAAACGATCTTCGGCGAATCCGAAGCCGCCGGCATCATCGCCTCGATCCGCCAGCGCTTCTTCGACGCTGCGACTGGAATCGTGAGAGGCTGCCGGACCCCGTTCGACAACGCTCTGAGAATATCCGCGGTACCGGCGCGGCAAGCGGGCGCGCTGCGCGCCTCCGGTGAACGACTTGAGGTGGCATTGTGAACAGTTCTGCACAGACCGAGATCCGACGACTGGCCGAAGGGATCCGGCATTCGCTGTCGCTCAATGAGGACAAACTCGCCGGAGACGTTCGAGCCGATGCCCAAAATCTGCTCGACCGGGCCGAGGACCGATTGGGCCTGGGCGAGGACTTCACCGTTGTCGCCTTCGCGGGATCGACCGGTTCGGGCAAGTCTTCGCTGTTCAACGCGGTGGCAGGTCTCGAGATCGCCCGCGTGGGGGTTCGGAGGCCGACGACGTCACGGCCGACAGCCTGCGTGTGGGGAGACGGCGGAAACGACGTCCTCAACTGGCTGCATGTTCCCGAACGCAGCCGCACCTGGCGCGAATCCGCCCTCGACGGTGACGACCAGCGCCGACTGCACGGACTCATCCTCCTCGACCTGCCCGATCACGATTCGACCGCGGTCGAGCATCGGGTCGAATCCGATCGTCTGGTCGGCCTCGTCGACGTTGTGTTCTGGGTCGTCGATCCGCAGAAGTACGCCGATTTCTCCCTGCACTCGGAGTATCTGACGAAACTCGCCGAGAACAGCGCAAATATGGTCGTCGTCCTCAACCAGATCGACAAGCTCAGTCCGGAAGAGCAGAAGGCGGCGGCCGACCATCTGCGACAGCTGCTCAATGAAGACGGTCTCAGCGAAACGAATGTGCGCGTCTCCTCAGCAGCGACCCGTGAGGGCATTCCCGAGCTGCGCAGCATCCTCGCCGATACCGTCGACTCGAATGAAGCGGCCGCCGAACGACTGCTGGCGGATATGCAGGCCATGGCCAAACGGATCCGGAAGGAACTCGGCGAGCCCGTCGCCCCTCCGGACGAACTGCCAGGAGCTTCCCGCCTCGTCGAGACGATGTCCGATGCCGCCGGCGTCGACGCCGTGGCGCAGACGGTTCACGATGATTACATTCGTCGTGCCTATCGCAAGACCGGGTATCCCGTTCTCGCGTGGATGCAGCGCAATGCTCCGGATCCACTCGGCGCCAAGCACGGACAGGACCGTGACGAACTCGTCCGCGCCTCGGTCCCGGCGACCACCAAGGCGCAGAGTGCGCACGTGCGATTGATGGCCCACGAACTGATCACCGAATCGGTGTCCACGATGCCCCGAGCGTGGCAGAACGACGCCGCCGAAGCGGAGAAGAGAAGCACAGACGAGCTCTCCGACAACCTCGACTCGGCCATCACCGCTGTGGAGATCACCCGGCGTCGTCCCGGTTGGTGGTCGCTTGCACACACCCTGCAGATCGTCTTCTTCATCGCCACGATCATCGGAATCGTCGGTGTCGTCGCCTCCGCCCTGGCCGCGGCGATCGGTTCCGGAACGCTGCCGGCTTGGTGCTGGGTGGTGAGCATCGGACTGCTCGTGATCGGTGTGATCGGCTCCGTGATCACCTCGCTGATGGCGAAATCGGCGCGGAACAGAGGGGCCAGCGAAGCGGGTGCCGAAGTCGACGCCAGACTGCGGGACGCGGTCGGTCAGGTTGCGCAGAGCTCCTACCTCGAACCGGTGAAGGCTGTCATCGGTGAGCATCGGCGGGCATACGAAATGCTCACCTGAGACTTCAGCGCACAATGAGTGCGACTCGGTCTCCTGTGCCCTGTGGATGGAAAAGCGTCATCCACAGGGCATTTTCAATCTCTGGACGGGGGAGGACGGTTCCGGGCTGACTGGAGGACCACGCGACCGCCGAGGATCGCGTGCCGCCATCCAGTCGAAGAGGAGACACCGATGTCCGCCATTCCAATCACCGTCACCGGCACCATCGCCACCGAACCCACTGCTCGCACGCTGCCGTCCGGGCGGGCCTGTGCGTCCTTCCGCCTTGCCGTCAATCACTGGAGAGTCGACAGAGGCACCGGGGAATTCATCAACGACGGCACCTCCTGGTTCGGCATCGACTGCTACGGAGATCTGGCCAGCAATTCCTCCATGTCGCTGGGCAAAGGCACCGCGGTCATCGTCACCGGCAGTCTGCGCAACCGCGAGTGGGAAACCGAAGAGCGAAGCGGCGTCGCCCCGACCGTCGTCGCCGACCACATCGGTCCCGACCTGCGCTACGGAACCGCGCACTACCGGAGGGCCAAGGGACAGGACCGGACAGAGAATCAGCCGTCGAAAGCGCCGGAGGACACCGGCACGGCTGAGAGCGATGGCTGGGAGGGCCTCGGTTCTCCTTCTGCAGCCGAGGTGGCGACTGCTGCTCGCACGACCGGTGCCGGTGAGCGCCCATCGTCCGATGCCGACACCTCGGTCGCTGAGGGGGAGGCGTCGGCGGCTGAAAGCGATGGAGCCGACCAAGAGGGAACGGGCAGCAGCGCTGCGACGGGCGACAACGACGGGCCCAGCGCGGACGATACCGCGATCGCGGCAGTGACCGCTGCCGCGGCGGCGCCGTTCTGATCGATTCGCTGCCACCGCCAGCCGCCTCGATCGGTTAAAGTGAGACTGTCAATCGTCCCCTCTCGCCGAGGTTTCAGATGCGTCTTGTTCCTGTGCTGGGTGCCGCAGCACTGACTCTGGCATTGTCGGGCTGCTCCCTTCTGGGCTTCGGCGGCGACGACGCCAAACCCGAACCGAAGACGACTCACGCTGCTCCCGTGGCCGAGGTGGACAAGGTGCTCAAGGCACTCAAACCGATCACGGGGGACAAGGACTCGGTCCCGTCGACGAAGAAGTTCTTCACCACGATGCTCGACGCCGGTTACGAGCCCGATCAGCTCGAAGCCACACTCGACGCCTCGCCATTGGGCAACGATGTCCCATCGAAGATGTTTGGAGTCAAGACCGACAAGGGCTGTGTCGTCGGAGAGATCCGGTCGGGGAAGGCGACGGCAGAACTCGTGGAGCCCACAGAGTCGACGGGTTCCTGCCTGTTCGGCGAGGTCGACAGGCCGAAGGGGGTCAAGGCTCCGAAGGGGGAGAAGCGGGACGAAGAAGGTGACTCCAACGGCAAGGGCCACCTGCCGGGGGAGGATATCAACGGCAAGGACGAGCAGACAGAGACTCCGCAGCCGAGCGAGGACTCTCCAAGCTCCGACGGCAGTTCCGGTTCCTCGGACGAGGCCCCTTCGCTCGGCGGCGGCTGAACGCCAATTAACGCTTGAGCGCGCGGAAACGATAGCCTGAGGACACTATGGCCGAATTCATCTACACCATGCACAAAGCGCGCAAAGCGCACGGTGACAAAGTCATCCTCGACGATGTATCGATGTCGTTCTACCCAGGAGCGAAGATCGGTATGGTCGGCCCCAACGGCGCCGGCAAATCGACGATCCTCAAGATCATGGCGGGACTCGAGCAGCCCTCGAACGGCGAAGCTCGACTCAGCCCCGGTTATTCCGTGGGCATCCTTCTGCAGGAACCGCCCCTGAACGAAGAGAAGACAGTCCTCGGCAACGTCGAAGAAGGCGTCGGCGAGATCAAGGCGAAGGTCGACCGCTTCAATGCGATCTCCGAGGAGATGGCCAGTCCCGATGCGGACTTCGACGCCCTCATGGAAGAGATGGGCAAGCTCCAGGAAGCCATCGACGCGGCCGACGCGTGGGATCTCGACTCGCAGCTCGAACAGGCGATGGACGCTCTGCGCTGCCCGCCGCCGGATGCCGAGGTCTCGGTGCTCTCCGGCGGTGAGCGCCGCCGCGTGGCCCTGTGCAAGCTCCTCCTCGAGAAGCCGGACCTGCTGCTTCTCGACGAGCCGACGAACCACCTCGATGCCGAATCCGTGCTGTGGCTCGAGCAGCACCTGAAGACCTACCCGGGAGCGGTCATCGCGATCACTCACGATAGGTACTTCCTCGATCATGTCGCCGAATGGATCGCCGAGATCGACCGCGGTCACCTCTACCCCTATGAGGGCAACTACTCGACCTACCTGGAGAAGAAGCAGGAGCGCCTCCAGGTCCAGGGCAAGAAGGACGCCAAACTCTCCAAGCGGCTGAAGGACGAACTCGAGTGGGTGCGTTCGAATCCGAAGGCGAAGCAGACGAAGTCCAAGGCACGTCTGGCCCGCTATGAGGAGATGGCCGCAGAAGCGGAGAAGACCCGCAAGCTCGACTTCGAAGAGATCCAGATCCCTGCCGGTCCCCGCCTCGGAGATGTCGTCATCGAGGCCGAAAACCTGCAGAAGGGCTTCGACGGTCGTCAGCTCATCGATGGTCTGAGCTTCTCGCTGCCGCGCAACGGCATCGTCGGTGTCATCGGCCCCAATGGCGTCGGTAAGACGACGCTGTTCAAGACGATCGTCGGGATTGAAGAGCTCGACGGCGGCGATCTCAAAGTCGGCGACACCGTCAAGCTCTCCTATGTCGACCAGTCGCGCGGCGGAATCGACCCGGACAAGAGCCTGTGGGAAGTCGTCTCCGATGGACTCGACTTCATTCAGGTCGGTGCGGTGGAGATGCCTTCGCGTGCCTATGTCTCAGCGTTCGGATTCAAAGGTCCGGACCAGCAGAAGAAGGCCGGCGTCCTCTCCGGCGGTGAGCGCAACCGTCTCAACCTCGCACTCACCCTCAAACAGGGCGGAAACCTCCTTCTCCTCGATGAGCCGACTAACGACCTCGACGTCGAAACCCTGGGTTCCTTGGAGAACGCGCTTCTCGAGTTCCCGGGCTGTGCCGTGGTGGTCTCCCACGACCGGTGGTTCCTCGACCGTGTGGCCACACACATTCTGGCGTGGGAAGGCACCGAGGAGAATCCGGCGAACTGGTACTGGTTCGAAGGCAACTTCGAGTCGTACGAGAAGAACAAGGTCGAACGCCTCGGTGAGGATGCGGCGCGACCGCATCGGGTCACGCACCGTCGTCTCACCCGCGACTGAGCCTCACCGGCCGCAGCCGCCGATTCTCCACAGAAGTGCCTCCGCCCGGTGGCGGGGGCACTTCTGTGTCCGGTCAGCGCTGATCGAATGATTCTGCTGCTCTGTTCGGCTCTCAACCGGCGTGCGCAGATCGTCGACTGGCCGCTGACCGAGTGTACGGTTCAGCGTTCGGATGGGCGCAGAAGCGCTCCGAGACCCTTGAACAGGAGGCGGATGAGAACTGTGCCGATGACCCCGCTGATGACCGACAGGATCGCGCAGACCCCGATAGGCAGATCGGTTCTGCCGTTGAGCGCGGCGAGGGTGAGGAGCGCGATGACGATGAACAGGGCCACGTTCACCAGGCGGCTGAGGATCGTGCCGATGACGTCCATCATCGTCGGGTCGCTCGGCATCGGATCGTTCTTCACCGGCTCTCCTTGACCCGGACCATGCCCTCCTGCGCCACCGTGGCCAGCAGCGTCCCGTCCTGGGAGAAGATCCGTCCGTAACCGAGACCCCGTCCGCCCTGTGCCGCCGGTGACTCCTGAACGTAGAGCATCCACTCGTCGACCTTGACCCGACGATGCCACCACATGGCGTGGTCGAGGCTGGCGACCCGCAGACCGGGGCTCCTCCACGTCAGCCGGTGATGACGGAGAACAGGTTCGAGGAGGTTGAAGTCGCTGGCATAGGCCAAAGCTGCGGCATTGAGGACGGGGTCGTCGCCGAAGGGGGCACTGGCCCGGAACCATGAATGCTGCTCGGTGATCGAAGGATCGGAGACCCCTGAGGTGTGCAGGGACGGTTCGACCGGGCGGACTTCGAAGGGACGTTTGCGCAGCCAGTCGGTGACGACCGCCGAATCCTCGTCGCCGATGTAGTCGAGCAGCTCCGGGCAGTCCTCGGGAGCCGGCAGACCTGTGGGCATCAGCTCGGCGTGGTCGAGACCGGGCTGTTCGTCCTGGAACGAGGCGCTCAGCGAAAGGATCGGCGCGCCCTTCTGATAGGCGTGGACGCGCCGGGCCGAGAACGAACGGCCGTCGCGCAGGCGCTCGACACCGAATTCGATCGGTTCGCTGACATCCCCGGCACGGAGGAAATAGCCGTGCAGGGAATGGATGAGCCGGTCGGAGGGCAGAGTCGCTGCCGCCGCGATGACGCACTGGGCCAGCACCTGACCGCCGTAGACACGACCATCGGGTTTGTACTGGCTGTGGCCGATGAAGAAGTCCGTTTCGCTCGACGCCGAGGTGAACTCGAGCCGCTGCAGATCGAGGATGTCATGCAGCGTCGCCACGTTGGTCTCTGCTTCGGTGGATGCTTCTTCGGTCATAGCTCTCTCCCTGCAACGCCGGTGACTTTTTCGCGTACGGTCCACGATCCTATCGCGTGGGACACCGAGTCGATAAAGGTGGCATGATGGGAAGCATGCACTCAGGCGCCACCGATCCACTGCTCGATGACTTCACCCGTGTACTGCTGGAGCTGAGATGGGGCGATATGGATGCCTACGGGCATGTCAACAATGTCACCCAGCTCAGGCTGCTCGAAGAGGCTCGTGTACGCGCGCTGGGATCGCCGACCCACAGCTCCGATGCTCCGACGACGCCCGGCCGGCACGGAGTGTCCGATGCTGTCAGCGGGGTGAAGATCCCGACGATCTTCGCTGACGCATCGGCGACGACCGAGCTGCTTGTGGCCTCCCACGCGATCGAATACCGCGCACCGATGCCCTACCGCACCGGACCCGTCGCGGTCGATCTGGTCATCAGCGAAGTCAGGGCCGCCTCGGTGACGGTCGGCTACACCATCTGCGAACCCGACGGTTCGCAGGTCTACACGGTCGCCGAGACCGTCATCGTCTTCATCGACATCGCCAGCGGCCGACCGCGTCGCCTCAACGAAGCCGAGACCGCAGCGATGGAATCCGTCCTCGGCACCGCCGTTCCGCTGCGGAGGGCACGCCGATGACCACATTGCAGATCGCCGACCCGCTGGCGATGCGGGATCTCGCCTCTTTCACCACCCTGGCCCACCGTGCCGATTCCGACGGTGCGATGCGGCTGCAGGTCGTCTCCAACGTCCTCGCCGCCTCCGTGGCGCCGCTGTTCCCCCACGGATTGGGCGATTCGACGCCCCTGGTCCTGGCCATGCGGACTCTGCGCCTGCATGATTCCGAGCTCGACGGACTGGACGAAGCAGTGCCGCTGTCGAACCTGCTCGACCGCTTCGCTCGGGAGGAGAACGGCACGGCTCTGCCCGTGCCCCCGAACTCCGTGCTCGTCTCGTGGACGGGCATCGCGCCTCCGCGCGGAGGATGGCAGACAACGGACACGATTTCGGTGGGCGGTCTGCACGAGACCGCAGCACAGGGTGTGGCCGAGATCAGCAGCGGAGCGCCGGAAGGTTCAGGGGCTCACGCGGTCAAGGCGCTGCGCTCCCGAATCTGGTCGCGCGAAATGTTCGGCGACCAGGGTACGGCCGTGCCCAGCGGGCTCGCCTTCGCGGCCACGGCCCTGCGTTTCATTCCTGCGGCAGGACGCGATGATGACCGCGAACTGACCATCATGGAATCCGCGGGATGGCTGCGTCTCGTCACTCCGGGCGGGCACCTGCTCACTCGGATCCGCGGCTGAGCCGAATCGTGCCCACCCGCCTTCGACGCTGAGCCGGCGCTCGCTGAGCGGCGCCTTCGACGCTGAGTCGGAGCTCGCTCAGCGGATGTTCGGATTGGCCGTATTCACCATCGCCGTCGCGGCTCGCTGGAAGTAGTCCCAGAAGATCTCGTCGTAGAGCGGGGCCAGAGCGACATCGTCGAGTGCCGCACGCATGCAGCGCAGCCACCGGTCACGGGCATCGAAGTCGATCGGATAGTCGAAATGACGCATCCGCAGCCGCGGATGCCCCCGTTCCTCCTGATACGTCGAAGGACCCCCGAAGTACTGTTCGAGGAAGGTCTGCAGGCGATGCTTCGCGCCCTCGAGCTCGTGGCCGTCAGGGTACATGGCGATGAGCTGAGCATCCGCGTCGACGTGCTGGTAGAACACATCGACGAGACGGCTGAAGGTTTCGTGGCCTCCGACGGCGGCGAACACCGAATCGTCAGTCGTCTGCGTCATCGTTCGATCCTTCGCTCGGGGAGTCTTCCTGGACGGTGCTGCGGATCTCCTGGTCGCTGGGCAGCGCCGAGGGCTTGTCCTCGGCGGTCGCAGTCGACTTCGTCGGTGCGGCACCGACGGTGCTCTGCGCACGCTGGGCAGATGAGTCCGCGCCGGTCGTGGAAGCAGCGGTGGTGGCGGCATCCTCGGTGGTCGGCAGTGTGCGCAGGACCGTCTCCTGCATCATACCGATCTGTCCGCCGCGCTCGGCCAGCTGGGTCATGAGTTCGGCGCGGAATGCGCGTTCGACCATCCACTGCAGGTTCGGTTTGGTTTTGACCATTGTGCGGATGACTCGGTACGAACCGGACAGGGACTGGACACCGGCGATCTCCGGGTCTTCGAGCATCGCCTTGGCGATCTCGGGGTCCTGCTTCAGCTTGTGGGTGATCTGTGCGGCCATCTCGCGGAAGTCGTCCATCGAGGTCCGGTAGTCGATGGGGATGTCGAGGACCGCGCGAGCCCAGCCCTGCGACAGGTTGCCCACGCGCAGGATCTCACCATTGCGCACATGCCACAGGGTGCCGGTGAGGTCACGGACCTGAGTGCGGCGCAGACCGACGTCCTCGACCTCGCCGACGGCCTCACCGAGGTCAACGGTGTCACCGATGCCGTACTGGTCCTCGATGACGATGAAGAACCCGGAGAGGTAGTCGCGGACGAGCTCCTGGGCACCGAAGGCGATGGCGACACCTGCGATACCGGCAGAGGCGAGGATCGGGGCGATGTTGAAGCTGAGCGCGTCGAGGATCATCAGCGCAGCGATCACACTGATGAGGATCGTCGTCACCGACGACAGCATCCGTCCCACGGTCCTCGCCCGCTGCGCACGGCGCTGCTTGATCGTCTGCTGATCGATCCCGGTGTGCTGCGCTTCCATCGCCGTGGCCGAGAACTTCGCGAGACCGGCACCTTCGGCCTTCTCGCTGCCGACCGTGCCCTTGGCCACCGCCGTCGTGAAACGACGGATGAAGAGACGCACGATGAGATTGACGATGATGGCACCGACGATGATGACGGTGATCCGCAGCGGGGCTCCGAGGAGGAAGGACCAATCGAAGTCACCTGCGGCTTGAACTGTGGATTCCAATGGATCAGAAGTCATGGTGCCCCGAGACTAACGCGCGAGGTTCAACGATCCCTTGGAAGCGCTGGACACCCGCTGAACCCGCAGCGCCCTCTCGGCATCGGCGAGGTTCTCTCGCATCAGCCTCAGCAGGCCCTTCGGAGCCGAAGGGTGGTCATCGAGCCAGCGTCGGGTCGCCTCGACTGTGTCGGAACTCACCGGCGGGAACAGACGCACTGTCATCGTCTGAGCCATCTCCAGGGTTCGAGTCTCCCACCAGCCTGCGACGCGGGCGAAGTACTCGTCTGCGAAGGGACCCAGCGGAGCCGCCGCGGCGATGCTCTCACCCGACGACGTCTGCAGACCCGTGGCGAATCCCAAAGCGAGCGCGCTGAGTTCGGAGTTCGGCAGATCCGCCTCCTCGACGAGGCGGGTGAACGCCCACGATTTCGCCTCCGTCGTCGGCCGGGAGGCACGAGCGGTTGCGGCCCGCCGGACTCCGGTGGCGCTGGGATCCTTGCGGCTCATCGCCTCGAGCGCAGCCTCATCTGCGCCGTCATGGGCGCAGAGGGCGACGAGAATGTCCCAGGACAGGTCCGTGTCGATGGCGATCCCGTGAACCCTCTCGGTCTCAGGCAGCAACCAGGACCGCAGCCGGTCGAGCTGGCCGGTCGTGGTTGCGTGCTTGACGAAGCCCTGGACGAACTGGAACGCCTGATCGGTGCCTTCGTCCACGGTTTCGAGGAGTTCGAAGAAGCGATCGGCCAGCCGGGCGTGCATCGCCTCGCGCTGCTGCGGAGGCAGATACGCCGAGACCGCGGTCTCGAGCTGGCGCATCTGCGTGAGCAGACCAGAGGAATGCGTGATCGCCCCCAGATGGGCGGTGATGGTGTCGATGTAGTCATGGACGGGCCGTTCACCGTCGCGGACCTCATCCCAGAGAGTGGCGAGGATGAGCAGCTGGGTGAGCGAATCGTCGAAGTCACTCAGACGCTTGGCAGCGGTGTCCATGCTGTGGGCGTCGAAGCGGACCTTCGCGTAGCTGAGGTCGGCGTCATTGACGACGATGACGTCGGGACGGGCCAGCCCCTCGGCCTCGACCACCTCGGCGGATTCGGAATCGATGTCGAGGGAGAAGGAATGGGTGCGCACCATGCGGCCGGTCTCGGACTCGGAATAGAAGCCGATGGCAAGACGGTGGGGCCGCAGCGACGGGGTGGGCTGTCCTGCGATCTCCCACGGACGCTGTGTCACCTGCAGACGCGTGATGACTTCGCTGTTGCCTTCAGCCGCGGGGTCGGACTCGGTCTCGACGGCAGCTTCGAGGAGGTTGACGCCGGATTCCTCGAGCCACAGCTTCGACCAGCTGGCCAGATCCCGCCCCGAGGTGGCCTCGAGCTCGTCGAGGAGGTCGGAGAGTTCCGTGTTCGACCACGCATGTTTGTCGAAGTAGCGTCTGAGTCCGGCGAAGAACTCCTCCCGCCCGACCCAGGCCACCAGCTGCTTGAGCACCGAAGCGCCCTTGGCGTAGGTGATGCCGTCGAAGTTGACCTCGACATCGGCGAGGTCTTCGATGGGCGCGACGATCGGGTGGGTGCTCGGCAGCTGATCCTGTCGGTACGCCCACGACTTCTCGATCGTGGCGAAGGTCGTCCATGCGTCGGCGAACTCCGTCGCCTCGGCGGTGGCCAGCGTCGACATGAATTCGGCGAAGGACTCGTTGAGCCACAGATCGTTCCACCAGCGCATGGTCACGAGGTCGCCGAACCACATGTGGGCGAGTTCATGGAGGATGGTCACCGTGCGTCGTTCGACCAATGCCTCGGTCGGCCGCGACCGGAAGACGTAGTTCTCCAGGATCGTCACGGCCCCGGCGTTCTCCATCGCTCCGGCATTGAACTCCGGCACGAAGAGCTGGTCGTACTTCTCGAACGGGTAGGCGATCCCGAACTCCCGTTCGAAGAACTCGAAGCCGGCCTTTGTGATGCGGAACAGTTTGGCCGAGTCGAGGTGCTCGAGCAGCGAAGCCCGGCAGTACAGGCCCAAGGGCACGATCGAACCGTCCGAGGACGTCAGCTTCGAATGCACGGACCGGTAGGGGCCGGCGATGATGGCAGTGATGTAGGACGAGATCGGCGTGGTGGGAGCGAACTGCCACACGGCCGTCCCCTCGATGGGCTCCTCGTCGAGCTCGGCGAAGGTCTCCTTCGGGCTGCTCGGCGTGGGGGTGGGGGAGTTCGAGACGACCGTCCACTTCTCGGGAGCGATGACGGTGAAGGAGTACGGGGATTTGATGTCGGGCTGCTCGAAGACGGGGAAGACGCGGCGGGCGTCGGGGACTTCGAATTGGGAGTACAGGTAGACCTCGTCGTCGATCGGGTCGACGAAGCGGTGCAGGCCCTCACCGGTATTCATGTAGTAGAAGCGGGCATCGACGATGAGTTCGTTCTCAGCGGCCAGGCCGGGCAGAGTGATGCGCGCCGGTCCGACCACCTCGGCGAGGTCGAGGTCGACGTCGTTGAGACGCACGCGCTCGACACTGGCGGTGATGGCGTCGATGAACGTCGACGAGTCCGGCACCGCGGTGAAGCGGATCCGCGAGCGGACGCGGAAGCTCTCACCGACTCCCGTGAGGATCAGGGTGTGATCGTAGCTCGTGACGTCCACGAGGGCGGAACGTTCGCGGGCTTCATCGCGGGTGAGGTTGTATTGCGGCACAGTGTGGCGACCTTCGCTTCGGGAACCGGGTGTACTGGGTCATTCTTTCATGGACACGTCATCGGGCAAGGACCTCGGCTCCGATGCCCGTGATTCGATCGCGTTCCCCGTACCCGCTCGGCCTTGATAGATTGAACAGCGCAACGTCGGGTGGCCGGCTTCGGTGCCCACGACCGAATGGAAGAGGAGAGACAGTGAGCAAGGAAACACTCGATCTGTGGTTCGATACGGCCTGCCCCTGGGCCTGGATGACCTCCCGCTGGGGCCTCGAAGTGGCCAAGGTGCGCGATGTCGAGGTGAGGTTCCGGCCCATGAGCCTCAACTTCCTCAACCGCGACAAGGACATCGACGCTGACTACCGGGCACTGATGGACCGGGCGCTGGCGCCGATGCGCATCGTCACCGCCGCGATCGCCGAACACGGAGAAGAGGTGGCCGAGCCCCTCTACACCGCCATCGGCACCCGTATCCATCCGGGTGGGGAGAAGGACTTCGAGCAGGCCGTCTCCGAGGCCCTCACCGAGGTGGGGCTGCCCGCCGAGCTCATGAAATACGGCGAGACCGACGACTATGACGCGGCTCTCCAGACATCCCACGATGAAGCGCTGGCTCTTGTCGGCGATGATGTCGGAACGCCGATCTGCCGTGTGGCCGGCACCGCGTTCTTCGGACCGGTCGTCACCCCGGCACCGAAGGGCGAGGACGCAGGCCGACTCTTCGACGGTGTCCTCGCGGTCGCTTCGACGCCCGGATTCTTCGAACTCAAACGCACCCGCGACCAGGGTCCGAACTTCGACTGAAGATCCAGCACCACCCGTTCCCGCGCGGATAAAGCGGATAAGACAGCTCCGCAGAGTTCATCGAAAGGCACGCACATGAAGGTTCACCTCGGCACAGATCACGCCGGATTCGATTTCAAACAGGTTCTCAAAGCCCACCTCGCAGAGGCGGGGCACGAGGTCGTCGACCACGGCGCACTCGAATACGACGCCCTCGACGACTATCCGGCGTTCTGCATCGCCGCCGCCCAAGCCGTGGTCGATGACCAGTCCGCCGGAATCGAGGCCCTCGGCGTCGTCATCGGCGGTTCGGGCAACGGCGAGCAGATGGCGGCGAACCTCGTCACGGGCGCACGCACCGCTCTGGCGTGGAACCCGGAGATCTCGAAGCTGGCACGTCAGCACAACAATGCGCAGATCGTCGCCGTCGGCGCCCGCCAGCACCCCGAGGACGAGGCGATCGCCATCGTCGATGCCTTCCTCGCCGAACCGTTCTCCGGCGACGAACGTCACCAGCGCCGGATCTCCATCATGGCCGATTATGAAGAGCAGGGCGCCCAGGCGCTGTGAGACGAACAGTCTGAGGAGGACGCTGTGAAGATCAGAGGTGCGGTGCTGCGTGAGATGGAGCGGCCTCGTCCGTTCGCGACGTCGCGGCCGATGACGATCGAGGACCTCGACCTCGATGACCCGGGACCCGGTGAGGTGCTCATTCGGATGGAGGCCGCCGGAGTCTGCCATTCCGACCTCTCCGTCGTCGACGGCAACCGACCCCGGCCTCTGCCGATGCTGCTCGGCCACGAGGGAGCCGGAGTCGTCGAGAAGCTCGGTGACGGTGTCGATGACCTCGAGGTTGGCCAGCAGGTCGTCACCGTGTTCCTGCCCCGGTGCGGTGAATGCCCGAACTGCCGCACCGACGGCAAACTTCCGTGCACGCCCGGCAGCGTGACCAACGGCGCCGGGACCCTGCCGTTCGACGGTCACCGGGTGCGCCTGCACGATGACACCGGTGCCGAGGTCCTCCACCACCTCGGCGCGTCCGTGTTCGGCACGCATGCGGTGCTCAACCGGGCATCCGTCGTCCCCGTCGCCGACGATGTTCCCGCACCCATCGCCGCTGTGCTCGGCTGCGCCGTGCTCACCGGCGGGGGAGCGGTGCTCAACGCCGGTCGCCCCGGACCGGACGACGAAGTGATGGTCGTCGGCCTCGGCGGGGTCGGCATGGCAGCGCTCATCACGGCACTGTCGCTCGACACCGCAGGAGTCATCGGCGTCGATGCGAACCCGGACAAACTCGTGCGGGCGAAAGAACTCGGCGCCGCCGAAGTCTTCACCCCCGAACAGCTCGGGGACCGGAAGGCTCCCATCGTCATCGAATGCGTCGGGCACCCGCGCGCCTTCGAAACCGCGTTCGAAGCCACCGCCGTGGGCGGAACGACGGTGACCGTGGGCCTTCCCGCACCGGATGCGCAGTCGCATATCACTCCGGTGACCTTGACCGCCGAGGCTCGCACCGTCGTCGGCTCCTACCTCGGTTCGGCCGTGCCGAGTCGCGACATCCCCGTCTACGCCCAGCTGTGGCGGGAGGGGAAGCTGCCGGTCGAAGAGCTCATCTCCGACACGATCGGCCTCGACGACCTCAACTCCGCGTTCGACGCCTTGGCCGACGGCACGGTGGTGCGACAGATCATCGACTTCGCACGCTGAGGATCCGGTCGTCGCCGTCGGACGGGTCGCCGCGTCCGTCGGTGTTGTTCGTCATCAGCCACAGTTCTCCGCCCGGGGCGGAGACGACATCTCGCAGCCGTCCGTACTCGCCGACGAACTGCGTCTCCTGCCTTGCGGTGTCCGCGAGGGGGACCCAGCGGAGTCGTTGACCGCGCAGGTTGGCAATGGCGATCGAATCCTCGGTCACGGCGATTCCGCTCGGGCTCGCTTCCTCGGTGCTCCACTGATGAACCGGAGCGACGAAGTCGCCGGCCGACCCCGAACCCGTGCTGCCGCTGGAGGCTGGGATCCCTTCGACCTCCGGCCAGCCGTAGTTGCGCCCGGCTTCGATGATGTTGAGTTCGTCCCAGGTGTCCTGACCGAACTCGCTGGCGTACATCGTTCCTTCAGCGTCCCAGCCGAGCCCCTGTGCGTTGCGGTGTCCGTAGGTGTAGACAGGGGAGTCCGGATCCGGGTTGTCCGCGGGCACGGTTCCATCGAAGTTGAGCCGCAGAATCGAACCGTTGAGAGACTCGGGGTCCTGCGCATCCGCGGGGTTCCCGGCATCGCCGGCCGTCGCATAGAGCTTGCCATCGGGTCCGATCGCCAGCCGACCCCCATTGTGGAAGCTCGCCTTGGCGATCCCGTCGAGGATCGTCTCCGGCTCACCGAGCTCGAGCCTGCCCGGCTCTCCCGAGAGCGGAAACCGCTGGATGCGGTTGTCCTCGGCCGAAGTGAAATAGGCGAAGAGACTCTCATCGGCCACTGCCAGCCCGAGCAGCCCGCCCTCACCCTCGGCGACGACTGATTCGACAGTCGCGACTTCGCGGGACTGCGCGGGCCGGTCCTCGCTGAGTTCGAGGATCCGCCCGGAATCGCGTTCGCTGACCAGCGGAGTTCCCTTGAAGAAGGCGATCGACCACGGGGTGTTAAGATCCTCTGCCACCAGCTGTGGTGCACCGTCCTCGGAACCGGTGTCGGCAGCTCCATCCGACTGCGCGGCGGTCGGATCCGCGGTGTCGTCGGCCGACGCGGGAGATTCGGACCCCTCGGGACTGGGCGGTTGATGGGTGCAGCCCGAGAGCAGCAGGGCAAGCGCAGCGATCACGGCAGCCATGCGGACCGGTCCCTGCTTCGATGGCTCGCTTCGGATCGGTCGGTTTCGGCCCAGCATCGTGAGCACCTCTCGGGGTCGTTCGCTCGAACAGCTCGTGCGCCCATTGTTCCCGATGCGGTCGACTGCCGCCAGAATCAGGCCCCGCAGAGCCTGAGAATGCGAAAGAGCCGCCCGGACCGATTGGTCCGAACGGCTGCTGATCGTCGGGATGACAGGATTTGAACCTGCGACCCTCTGTTCCCAAAACAGATGCGCTACCAAGCTGCGCCACATCCCGCGACGACACCCATCTAACCACAGGCCAGGACCCAGATGCACGCCGGAATCGACCAGTCGCGGTAATGCGATGCAGTTCACACGACGACCGCGCCTGTGGTGCAGCTCACGAACCCTCGATTTGGTGAGCGGAGAGGAACTCGACTATAGTCGATCTCGCACCGCGGGGATGTAGCTCAATGGTAGAGCCTCAGTCTTCCAAACTGATGGTGCGGGTTCGATTCCCGTCATCCCCTCCAGCTACCGGTCTGGCCTTCGGGCCAGGCCGGTTTTCTCATGCCCGCACGTGCCTGTGTGGGTAGAATTCGTCCATACCGTCATCGCCGCCCCGCGACATCGCAGTCCGGTGTCGGCTCCGCACAGCAGGAAGTCCCACTCATGTCCTCCGCCCGGCCCCGCCGTCAACGTGCCGGGTTCGCGCTGTCGCGTCGACGGCTGATCGCCGGAGGGGTCGGTCTCGGCCTCATCGGGCTCGGGGCGACGGCGGCGACCCGGGAACTCGCCGAGGCGGCCCAACCCGATCCCGTCCGTTCGGTGACCGTGGCCTACACGCGGTCGGGACGCAGAGAGGGCCTCGATGCCGAGGCGGCGCGGAGTCTGCCCGACGGGTCGAGGGTGGTGCCCGGGGCCGCGGTTGCGGCGCCTGCACGGCGGCAGCGGGAATTCCTGACTCAGAGGGCGGCATGGTTGGAACATGTGCCCGAAGCCCGGCGGGGCCTCGCGACCTCGGCGCTGCTGGATCTGTGGGTGCTCAGTGACGGACTGCCGGCCACCGTGGCCGGCTGGGTCGGCCCGTGGAGGTACATCTGGCCTCGTGACACGGCCTTCGCCGCTGTAGCTCTGGCCCGCGTCGGCGCTGTCAGACAGGCCTGGAGCCAACTGCTCTACCTGCAGAGCATCCAGGCCGTCGATGGGTCATTCGCCGCCAGGGTGGTCCCCGAGACAGGGATGTCGCCGGACGACCGGGAATCGCAGTTCGACGCTCTCGGACTGGTGCTCTGGGCCGTTGCCGACGTCCTTGCTGCGGCGGAACGGGCCGCTGTCCGACTCGACCTCGACGAGTTGGCCGACCTGCTGCGAAGAACCACCCGGAGACTGCTCGACCACACCGCCCGCGGACAGCATCTGCCGCCGGTGGGCCCGGACTATTGGGAGGTCGGAGAATCACAGGTCACCCTCGGTCTGGCCGGCCCGACTCTGATCGGAATGGACTCGTTGGCCGCGCTGACCGCGGCGGATCCGGAACTGTGGGGCCGCCTCGGCGGGGGAGTCGGGAACGTCCTGCCGGCCGTCGACGCCTATTCCGCGACCTTCGCTCGCACCTTCGGCGCCAACGGGCTGCAGCGCTATCCGACCTCGGGCGGGTGTGATTCGGCTGCTGCCTATCTGCCCGCCGCCGGGCTCGTCCCCACCGACGGTTCCGGCGCCCGCATCTACGCGATCGAAGCCGAAGCCCTCGTGACCGTATGGGACCGTCTCGAGCAGCCGGGCGGCGGCATCAAGCCGGGTCACGGATGGATCATCGACCGCTCCAGCTGGAGCCCATCGACCTCGCTCATGGCGCTGGGATTCGCGCGTCTGGGGCAGCGCGGTCGGGCCGAGGCGATCCTCGATTGGCTGGCCGAGCATCGTACCTTCGCGGGTTCCCTGCCGGAGAAGATCAGTGCCGACGGGCAACCGGTCTCGGTGGCGCCGCTGGCATGGACGGCAGCCAATGTCATCATCACCTTCGACGAGCTCTACGTTCGGCGCGGATAGGCCGCCCCATGAAATAGCGCCGGTTTCGCGTATCGAGAGGGGTTTCGCGTAATATGGGTGATTGCGTCTTGCGGACGTGCGCGAAACATTCGTGGACTTTCGCTCCCCCTTAAGGTCACGGGTTGGCCGATCAGGCTGCGAGATGGTCGACAACGACCACGAGCTGAGCCGGTCAGGTCGGTTGATGGCCGCAAATGCATGACTGTCGAAATTGAAAGGTCGCACTGTGAAGAGCTCCGTCGAGCAACTCGACCCCACCCGGGTCAAGATCAGCGTGGAAGTCCCTTACGCCGAACTCAAACCGAGTGTCGACGAGGCATACACGACTATCGGTGCTCAGGTCACCGTTCCCGGCTTCCGCAAGGGAAAGGTCCCCGCGCGCATCATCGATCAGCGGATCGGTCGTCCGGCAGTCATTCAGGAGGCCATCAACAACGGCCTCGATGACTTCTACCGCAGCGCCGTGGAAGAGAACGAGCTCAAGCCGATGGGTCAGCCCGAGGTTGAGATCTCCGAGGTCCCCGGACTCGACGGCACCGAAGACGGTGACCTCAACTTCACCGTCGAGGTCGACGTCCGCCCCGAGATCGAACTGCCTGCCTACGACTCCATCGCCATCGAGGTCGACCCCGTCGAGGTCACCGACGCCGATGTCGATGCCGAGCTCGAGCAGCTGCGCACCCGCTTCGGAACCCTCGTCTCCGTCGACCGCCCGGCCGCCAAGGACGACTTCGTCACCCTCGACCTCATCGCCACGATCGGCGACGAAGAGATCGACACCGCCTCCGACATCTCCTATCAGGTCGGTGCCGGCACGATGCTCGAAGGCATGGACGAAGCCCTCGACGGACTCTCCGCCGGTGAGACCACGACCTTCGAGACGACTTTCGCCGGCGGCGAGCACGCCGGCGAGCAGGGCACCGTGAAGATCACCCTCGGTGCTGTGAAGGAACGCGAACTGCCCGAGGCCGATGATGACTTCGCCCAGCTGGCCAGCGAATTCGACACGATCGCCGAACTGCGTGATGACCTGCGCGAGCAGGCCGGCAAGCAGAAGGAGACCGATCAGGGCGTCCAGGCACGCGACAAGGTGCTCGAGCACCTCATCGAGACCCTCGAGGTCCCCGTCCCGGCCAAGGTCGTCGCCGACGAGGTCGAGCGTCACCTCGAGTCCGAGAACCGTGTCGACGATGACGAGCACCGCAAGGAGGTCACCGAGGAGACCGAGCGCAACCTGCGCACCCAGTTCATCCTCGACGCCGTCTCCGAAGCCGAGAACGTCGAAGTCAGCCAGCCCGAACTCATCGAGTACCTGATCTCCGCATCGCAGCAGTACGGGATGAACCCGAATGAGTTCGCCCAGATGCTCGACAGCTCCGGACAGGTCAACGCCCTGGTCGGAGAGGTCTCGCGCCGCAAGGCCCTGGCTGCCGTCCTCGCCGGTGCCACGGTGAAGGACACCGAGGGCAACGTCGTCGACATGGAGGCCTTCACCTCCGCCGGAGAAGACGAAGAAGGAGCCGAGGCTGAGGCCGAGGGCGCCGCTGACGAAGCACCCGCAGAGGCCGCTGAAGAGAACTGAGCAACGGCCGCCTCGGCGGTGGACTCCCGATGAGACGGTGGGGTCGGATGATCATCCGACCCCACCGTCTCGCCGTATCCGGACTCGACGATCACGCTGAGGGCGAACACAGGCCTCGCCGCGGACTAAAACCCGGTGGTCAGAGGTTAGAGTCCATAACAAGCCATCCACAGAACACAGGAGTGAAACGTGAGCGCACACGACATGACAGCTCCCGTCGGCCTCGACGCCGGTGGGGGAATGGGCCTGGACGACCATATCTTCAATCGTCTTCTCAAGGAGCGCATCATCTGGCTCGGTTCAGAGGTGCGCGACGACAACGCCAACGCGATCTGTGCGCAGATGATGCTGCTGGCCGCTGAGGACCCGGACGCCGATATCTCGCTCTACATCAACTCACCCGGCGGTTCGGTCACTGCCGGCATGGCCATCTACGACACCATGCAGTACATCAAGCCCGACGTGTCGACCGTGGCGATGGGCATGGCCGCCTCCATGGGACAGTTCCTTCTGTCCTCGGGAACCCCGGGCAAGCGCTTCGCGACCCCGCACGCTCGCATCCTCATGCACCAGCCGCTCGGCGGAATCGGCGGCACCGCCACCGATATCAAGATCCAGGCCGAGCTCATCCTGCACATGAAGAAGCAGATGGCCGAACTGACTGCCGAGCAGACCGGAAAGTCGCTCGAGCAGATCCTCAAGGACAATGATCGCGACCACTGGTTCACCGCCGAGGAGGCCCTCGAGTACGGCTTCATCGACAAGATGGTCACCCGCGCGTCCGACGTCGAGAACAACTGAGCAGGAGTGAGGGAAGAATGAATTCAATGAACTTTATGCCGGGTTCGACGGCGTCGAACATGCCGCAGTCACGTTACGTCATGCCGCAGTTCGAGGAGCGCACCCCTTACGGCTTCAAGCGCCAGGATCCGTACACGAAGCTCTTCGACGACCGTGTCGTCTTCCTCGGTGCGCAGGTCGATGACACCAGCGCCGACGATGTCATGGCTCAGCTGCTCGTCCTCGAGTCGCAGGATCCCGACCGGGACATCACCCTCTACATCAACTCGCCCGGTGGTTCGTTCACTGCGATGACAGCGATCTACGACACGATGCAGTACATCAAGCCGGAGATCCAGACCGTCTGCCTCGGCCAGGCCGCTTCTGCCGCCGCCGTGCTGCTCGCCGCCGGCTCTCCCGGCAAGCGACTGGCCCTGCCGAACGCGCGTGTGCTCATCCACCAGCCGGCCATGCAGGGGCAGGGGCAGGGCCAGGCGTCCGACCTGGAGATCCAGGCCGCTGAAGTGCTGCGGATGCGCGAATGGCTCGAGGGGACTCTGGCCAAGCACTCGAACAAGGAAGCCTCGCAGGTCTCGAACGACATCGAACGCGACCTCTTCCTCACGGCCGAGCAGGCCAAGGACTACGGCCTCGTCGATCAGGTGCTCTCCTCGCGCAAGAACGCGAGCTGAGCCCTTCGGGGACCGAACGATTCCGGTGTCAACGGGCCCGTACGGCGATGACCGTGCGGGCCCGTTTTCGGCTTCGCCGGCCGACACACCGAATGACGTTGCTGGCGGCTCGCGTCAGCCACGTATGGGAAGCTATTGAGGTACAGGAAACACGAGCGGTAGAGTTGGGGCCAAGCGTCCTGGCGAAAGGTTGTGACAGTGGCTCGCAGTGCGGACGGAGCAGACCTGCTCAAATGCAACTTCTGTGGGAAGTCCCAGAAGCAGGTTCGGAAACTCATCGCCGGACCTGGTGTTTACATCTGCGATGAATGCATCGGGCTCTGCAACGAGATCATCGAAGAGGAACTCAGCGAATCCACTCCTGATCAGGCGGAACTCGAGCTGCCCAAGCCGCGTGAGATCTTCGACTTCCTGCAGGAGTACGTCGTCGGTCAGGAACCGGCGAAGAAGGCTCTGTCCGTGGCCGTCTACAACCATTACAAGCGTATCCGCTCCCTGCAGTCCGGGGAGGACACGAAGACACTCGGCGGCGAGAACGAAGTGGAGATCGCGAAGTCGAACATTCTCCTCGTCGGTCCCACCGGGTCCGGTAAGACCTATCTGGCGCAGTCTCTGGCGAGGCGCCTGAACGTGCCCTTCGCCGTCGCCGATGCCACCGCTCTGACCGAGGCCGGCTATGTCGGCGAAGACGTCGAGAACATCCTGCTCAAGCTCATCCAGGCCGCCGACTTCGACATCCAGCGCGCCGAACACGGCATCATCTACATCGACGAGATCGATAAGATCGCCCGCAAGTCGGAGAACCCGTCGATCACCCGAGACGTCTCCGGTGAAGGGGTGCAGCAGGCACTGCTGAAGATCCTCGAAGGCACGCAGGCCTCGGTGCCTCCGCAGGGTGGTCGCAAACACCCTCATCAGGACTTCCTGCAGATCGACACGACCAATGTGCTCTTCATCGTCGCCGGCGCATTCGCCGGGATGGAAGAGATCGTCGCCGGTCGCAAGGGCAAGCACGGAATCGGCTTCGGGGCCCTGCTGCAGTCGAAGAACGACGAAGAGGACCTCTACGCCGACATCCTGCCCGAAGATCTGCTCAAGTTCGGTCTCATTCCCGAGTTCATCGGCCGCCTGCCCGTGCTCGCCACGGTGTCCAACCTCGATCGCGCGGCGCTCATGTCGATCCTCACCGAACCGAAGAACGCCCTGGTCAAGCAGTATCAGCGCATGTTCGAGTTCGACAATGTCTCGCTGACCTTCGAAACCGACGCCCTCGAGTCCATCGCCGATCTCGCGCTGCTGCGCGGCACGGGTGCTCGCGGACTGCGGTCGATTTTGGAAGAGGTCCTGCAGCCTGTCATGTTCGATGTGCCCTCGCGAGAGGACATCGCCGAGGTGGTCGTGACCAAGGAGGTCGTCGACAGCAATGTCGCACCGACGCTCGTGCCGAAGTCGCGGAACAGGACGAACAAGAAATCTGCCTGAGCCTCTGACACATGAGGCTCTTCGCTGATACCCGACCGCTGAAGTACGCCGCTTTTAGGCGGCTGTGGTTGGCCAATATCGTCACCGTCATCGGTGCGCAGATGACGGTCGTGGCCATTCCTGCACAGATCTTCCACATCACCGGGTCCTCGGCGTATGTCGGACTGGCCGGAGCCTTCGGCTTCGTTCCACTCGTCGTCTTCGGACTGTGGGGCGGTTCACTGGCTGATGTCGTCGATCGCCGCAGACTTCTCGTCATCTCGACGATCGGCCTCATCGTCACCAGCGCGCTGCTGGCGCTCTGGGCTCTCCTGGGATTGGAGAACGTGTGGCTGCTGCTGTGCACATTCTCCCTGCAGCAGGCATTCTTCGGTCTCAACCAACCCGCAAAAGGGGCGCTGCTGCCGACGATCGTGCCGCTGAGACTGCTGCCCGCCGCGAACTCGCTGAACATGACGGTGATGACCTTGGGCGCGGTCATCGGTCCGGTCATCGGCGGAGCCCTCATCCCGCTCTTCGGGTATCAGCTGCTGTATGTCCTCGACGCGGTGTTCCTCTTCGCGACCCTCTACGCCGTCGTCAGACTCCCGTCCCTCCCGCCGAAGAAGCAGCCCGATACCCGTTCGGGATTCAAAGGCATCATCGACGGATTCCGGTATCTCAAGACGAACACCGTCGTCATGGTGTCTCTGCTCGTCGATGTCATCGCCATGGTCTTCGGAATGCCTCGGGCTCTGTTTCCGCAGATCGCCACCGAGACCTTCGACGGACCTGACGAAGGCGGCATCGTCTTCTCGCTGCTCTTTGCCGCTTTGGCCGCCGGCAGCGCCTTGGCCGGTATCTTCTCCGGCTGGGTGTCCCGCGTCGAACGGCAGGGTCTGGCGGTGATCATCGCGATCGTCGTGTGGGGTTCGGCGATGACGATCTTCGGTCTCAGCCTCGAACTCGTGTCGAATCTCTGGCTCGTCGCACTCGTCGTCGCCTTGAGCGCACTGGCCGTGGGCGGGGGAGCGGACATCATCTCCTCCGCATTCAGGTCCACGATGCTTCAGGAGGCCGCGACCGATGACATGCGCGGTCGGATGCAGGGTGTCTTCATCGTCGTGGTCGCCGGAGGGCCGCGCGTCGCCGATCTGCTCCACGGTTCGGCGGCCGCGGTGACGAACACGACGGTCGCCTCGGCCGGAGGCGGCATCGCTGTCATCGTGCTCGTGCTCGCCTGCGCTTTCATCTTCCCAGCCTTCAGGAGATACCGGGTCGACCGCGGCGACTCCGAGCACTCCGTCACCGTCGACTGACTCACCGACGCCGCTGCGCCGGGCAGAACCGCGCGCCCGCAGCCCTCACCGGTTTCCGCACTGCGCACCGCAGACCGTACGTCCTCGCGCACCCGACTGTCTGCACCGATAGTTTCGGCATCAGTCACCGTCGGCGGCAGCACCCACCGGTGCACCGGGGTGGTGTGAAGCTGCTGGTGGGGGGTGCCCCTATGTTTTAAGTCAAGGGGCAGATACGAGTTTCTTCAAGAATATCTGGTGGGCCCGAAACGGCAGGGATGATCGGTCCGGGAACCGTCTCCCGAACTGGTCAGGCACTTCGTGACCGGTCGGTTCAGGCGGCGGTCGCCGCCTCGGGTGCGTGGAAGTAGGCACCGTCGCGAAGCATCGCGTACAGGACGTTGCAACGACGGCGAGCCAACGCGATCAACGCCTGATTGTGCTTCTTATGCTCGGCGCGCTTCTTGTCGTAATACGCCCTCGACAATGGGTCCTTCAACGCCGCGAAGGCCGACAAGAACAGAGCCCGCTTGAGGATCTTGTTCCCCCGCCGCGACGAGTGGTCTCCCCGAATCGATGTCCCTGACCGCCAGGTCACTGGTGCCAGTCCGGCATAGGATGCGAGGTGTCCGGCGGATTCGAAGTCCTTACCCACGACCTCGGTCAGGATCCTCGCCGCGGTCCTGACGCCGACTGCCGGCATCGACGTCAGGAGCCCGAAAAGCGGATGCGTTTTCACCAGTTCCTCGATGCGCACCAACACCTCATCCCGCGACGCACGTATCTGCGCCAACGAGTTCGCCAACTGCGGCAGCACGAGTCCCGCCGCGTCCGTGCCCGACACCACCACGGTCTGCCCGTCCAAGGCGGTGAAGATCGCCGCGGCCCACCGCTTCCACGCCCTGGGCGCCTGTCTACGCAGCAGAGTCTCGACGCGGTGTTTGCCGGCATGCCGTAGCGCTTTCGGTGTCGGGTACTTCGCCAACACGGCCAGCATGGCGGGATGATCCAAGTGCGGGCCGATGACGGTCTCCAACCCGGGGTGGATCTGGGTGAGCAGTCCGCGGATCCGGTTCGACGTGGCCGTTGCCTGTTTGGCGAGGTCATCGTCGTAGCCACACAGCATCGACAACTCGGCGACGTTCTCATCCGCCACCCGGATACCCCGCAGAGTGTGGGGCATCGTCCTGGCGGCTTCAGCGATGATCGCGGCATCGCGTGCATCCGTTTTCGCCTCACCCGGGTGTAGGTCGGCGATGCGGCGCATCGCCAACCCAGGCAGATAGGCGACCGTGATGGACTCGGCTTGGGCGACCGCGACCGGCAAGGCGCCGATAGTGGCGGGCTGGTCGACGACCACCAGCAGAGTTCCGTGCTTGCGCAGCCGGCCAAGCAAAGCCCGGAGTTTCGTTTCGTTCTGCGGCAGAGCTTTTGACAGTAACTGTTTGCCGTCGCGGTCGAGTGCGACGGCGTGGTGGTTGTGTTTGCCGACATCGATGCCGATGAATACGTCGATGTCAGCGTGGTTGGTGATCATGTCACTCATCTTCTTCGACTCATGTGACCGAATATTTGGTTGTGGTTCGGCTGGCCGGTACTGCTGGATGGCTCCTGGGCTCGGCATCCACGTTACGGTCGGGCTCAAGGCATGTGTTCTGCCAGTGGTTCTGGCCCCTATCAGCGATTTCCCTGGTGCCTTCGAACCCCGGTGACTACACCCCCCGGATCATGATGACTGGGGGCATCAATCATGCCGGGGTCCTCAGGCCAGCGACCCCTTTCTATCCTGACGGATGAAGGGGCTACTTAAAAGGTAACGGGGGGGGGGGGGGGGGGGGGGGGGGATGGTGCTCGCAACTGCCGCGCGGCAAGAGACTGCCGCGCGGATCAGTGCGGCCGGGTCAGTTAGAAGTCGCCGAATAGACGGCATTCTCCGCGGGCTGGACGACGACGAAGCCGGGTCCGTGGAAGGCCAGCTGCACGGATTCGCCGGAGCCGCGGCCGAAGAACGTGCCGACGCTGACATCGGTCTTGATCTGTGGCGCCAGAGCCGAGGACCAGCACACTGCGGCCTGCGGATCGACGAAGGTCGGCTGCTGCGAGCAGTCGAGAACCATCGGATCTCCCTTGCAGCAGATGGCCGCGGTACCCTGCCCGGCGAGTTCGAGGTTGAACAGTCCCGAGCCGCTGACCATGGCACCGACACCGCCCTTGATGCGCTTGATCTCCCAGTTGAGCGCGTCGTCGAAGGCCAGCAGGTTCGAGGTGTTGACGGTCAGAGCGTCCTGGGGCCCTTCGAGAGCCATCATGAAGATGTTCGACGCTTCGCGGGCGAAGAACACTTCGCCGTGACCTTCGACGCGCATGACATTGCCGCCCTCGCCGGTGGCTGCCTTCTTCATGAACTGCCCGACCGACTTCGAGCCCTGGTGGGTGAAGCGGACGTCGCCCTGGTAGGCGACCATGGCGCCCTTGGTGGCGATCATCGGTGCGTTCGGCGTGACCACCGTGCGCAGCATCTTCTTCGACTGGAGGGTCCAGCGATCCTGATTCTGGATCTCGGCATTGCGCTGGGAAAAGAGTTCGCTTCTCACGTTCCGTGGGCCTTTCTTCAGGCAGGAGGTCCTGACTGGTTATGGTGTCGAAACCATAGTACGTGGGCGAGGCCGTCGTCCCCGGCCAGCCGTGTGCCCATTCGGGAACACTCGAGATGCTCCGCCGTGACAGAAACAGGGGCCCGCGCAGTCTCGGCCGCATCCCGGGGCTGTCGTCGGAAGAGTCGAAGAAACCCCATGGCATCCGCCGCCGGCGATGAGACGTCGTGGTGGGTGCCATGGGGTCCGATGCTGCGGACCGGGCAAGAGCTCTCCGGTCAGGCTTGGTCGACGAAGGTGATCTCGTCGACGCTGATCTCCTCGCCGGCTTCGACGGTGGTCAGCGATTCGACGCGGCCGGCGGCCTTGAGATCGCCTTCGGCGGACTTGATCGCAGCGACGACTGCAGCCGGTGCCTGGATCGTCACCGAGGCGACGCCGGTCTTCTGCGAGACCTTCGCTTCGGTCTTCGTGCGGCGGATCTCGGTCAGGGCCGCAGCCACCGACGCCAACAGCTCCGGATCCACGCTCGACTCCGGGTGGCTCAGCGACTCATCCGCCGGCCACGGCGCACGGTGGATCGAACCGGTGCGCCACCAGGACCAGACCTCTTCGGTCACGAAGGGCATGAATGGAGCGAACAGGCGCAGCAGCACATCGAGCGCTGTGGCGAGCGTGACATGGGCAGACAGCTGATCGTCCTCGCCTGTCGAACCGTATGAACGATCCTTGACGAGCTCGACGTAATCGTCGGTGAACTCCCAGAAGAAGCTCTCGGCCACACGCAGAGCATGGGCGTAGTCGTAGTCGGCCATATGCGCTCCGGCCTGGTCGACGACCGCGGACAGCCGCGTGAGCAGTGCACGGTCGAGATCGTGGGTGACCGCACCGAGCGCACCGATGAGACCGGAGTGCACGCCCTGCGCCAGTGCGAACTTCGAGGCGTTGAGCAGCTTCATGGCCAGACGGCGCCCGATCTGCATCTGAGTGACGTCATAGGCGGTATCGGCACCGAGCTTCGCACTCGCAGCCCAATATCGCACCGCATCGGGGCCGAACCCGGGCTTGGCCTCGCCGAGGATGTCCGAGGGCACGACGACGTTGCCCTTCGATTTCGACATCTTCTTCCGGTCCGGATCGAGGATCCAGCCCGAGAGTCCCGCGTGCTTCCACGGAGCCGCATCATTGAGCGAATTCGCGCGCACCACGGTGGAGAACAGCCACGTGCGGATGATGTCGTGTCCCTGGGGGCGCAGGTCGAAGGGGAAGACTTTGCCGAAGAACTCCTCGTCGCGTGACCAGCCGCCGAGCAGCTGCGGAGTCAGCGACGACGTCGCCCAGGTATCGAGGACATCGGGATCGGCGGTGAACCCGCCGGGTACGTCACGCTGGTCATCGGTGAAGCCGGCGGGCACCTCGGCGATGGGATCGACGGGAAGCGATTCGGGAACGATCGGATCCTCGTAGTCGGGCTGCCCATCGGCATCGAGGCGGTACCACAGCGGAATCGGCACACCGAAGTAGCGCTGACGGGAGACCAGCCAATCGCCGTGCAGATTCTCCACCCAGTTCTCATAGCGTGAGCGCATGAACGTCGGGTGCCATTCGATCTCGCGTCCGCGGGCGATGAGCGCATCGCGCAGTTCGGCGGAGCGACCGCCGTTGCGGATGTACCACTGGCGGCTGGTGACGACCTCGAGCGGCTTGTCGCCCTTCTCATAGAACGGAACCGGGTGCGTGATCGGTTCGATCTCTCCGATGAGATCACCGGAATCGATGAGCATCTGCGCGATCTCCTTGCGTGCGGAGAACGTCGTCTTGCCCGCCAGAGCTTCGTAGTTGGCCACGGCGTCGGACTTCGGCGAGGACGCGATCCACTCGGGAACCTCGAGGTTGAGGCGGCCGCCGCGGTTGATCACCGCACGTGTGGGCAGATCGAGTTCACGCCACCAGGTGACGTCGGTGAGGTCGCCGAAGGTGCAGACCATGGCGATGCCGGTTCCCTTGTCGGACTTCGCGAGCTCATGGGCACGCACCTCGACGCTGACGCCGAAGAGGGGTGAGACGACGTTCGTGCCGAACCGGGAGGCGTAGCGTTCGTCATCGGGGTGAGCGACGAGGGCGACGACGGCCGGGATGAGCTCGGGGCGGGAGGTGAGGATGATGATCGGTTCGGCCGAGGTGTCGGCGAGTCCGTCGGCACCTTCGGGGAAGAACTTCACCTTGTGGTAAGCGCCGTCCTTCTCCCGGTCTTCGAGCTCGGCCTGGGCCACGGCGGTTCCGAAGGTCACATCCCACATCGTCGGGGCGTCCTGGGAGTAGGCGTGGCCGCCCTCGAGGTCTTTGAGGAAGGCGCGCTGGCTCACGGCGCGGGAGTCGTCGTCGATCGTGCGATACGTGTACTTCCAGTCCACGGACAGGCCGGTGGACCGGAACAGGTCCTCGAAGACGTGCTCGTCCTCGGCCGAGAGCTTCTCACACAGCTCGATGAAGTTCTGGCGTGAGATCTTCACGAAGTCACGAGAATTCTTCGGCGCCTTCTCCGGCGGCTGGAAATTCGGGTCGTAGCTTTCGCTGGGGTCGCAGGTGACTCCGTAGTAGTTCTGCACCCGGCGTTCGGTGGGCAGTCCGTTGTCATCCCAGCCGAGCGGGTAGAACACATTCTTGCCGGTCATGCGCTGGTAGCGGGCGATGATGTCGGTCTGCGTGTAGGAGAACACGTGCCCGACGTGCAGGGACCCCGAAGCCGTGGGCGGGGGAGTGTCGATCGAGTAGACCTGCTCACGATCGGTCTCGACGTCGAAGGCGTAGACGTTCTGCTCGCTCCACGCGGCGTCCCATTTGTCCCGCAGACCCTCAAGGGCGGGTTTGTCAGGCAGGTTCACTGACTCGTGCGTCGAGTCCGAAAAGGCAGGTGTGTTCATAATTGCTGATTTTCTCACCCGGTTCGCTTCTGGCCAAACCGGTTCCCGCCCCGGCCGCGCCGGAACACAGGCGAAATTCGTCGACCGTGTCGAAACCGATCGGCGAGGCGGCTGCACGCCCCCAAAGGAGCCGCACCGAGGAGGTGGCCCGGAAGACCGGGAAGCCGTTCGTCAGGACAGAGGAGGAACGTCAGGGCTCATACTCTGAATGCGAGTTGAGACGCGAGCGCGGCGGTCAATGAGAATATGGACGCATGGCGCCCTTGGACAGAATTCCGACAGAGAATCCGCCTGCCACCTCGACGGCGTGGATGAACCCGGCTCGGGCGATCGCGATCGTCGCCGTCGTCGCCATCCACTCCCTGGGCACCGTGGTCGAACAGAATTTCGCGGACATGGGCCCCGACTGGTGGCTGGCCAATCTCATCGACTCCGCCTGCCGGTGGTCGGTGCCGGTGTTCATCATGATCTCCGGTGCCTTGGCGCTCGACCCCGTGCGTGGGAGCAAACCTCGGAAGTTCCTCAGCAAGCGTGTGTGGCGCATCGGCATCCCGCTCGTGTTCTGGACGGCCGTCTACGTTCTGTTCCGCCGTTACTATCTCCAGCCTGACGATGAGAGCTGGAGCCCGGGGATCGCCATCCTCACCGGTTCGCCGTTCGTTCAGCTCTACTTCCTCTACGTCCTCGCGGGCCTGACCCTGCTCACCCCGTTCTTCCGTCTCCTCAGCGTCCACGGCTCCCGCCGCCTGCAATGGGGCACGGGCCTGATCTTCCTGGGCATCGGCATGCTCGACCAGTGGGTGTCGATGATCTTCGACGTCGGCGAGGCCAATATCGCCACCCGCTTCCTGCCCATGGCCGGCTTCTACATCCTCGGCTGGGTGCTGCGCGACATCGTGCTGAGCAGAAGGGCCGTCGTGCTCGCCTGGGTCAGCCTCATCGGATCGATCGCCGTGACCGCTCTGTGGGCAGGCTTCGGCTCGGGCGAGAAACCGTGGATGTTTCCCTACGAGTACCTGTCTCCGGGCGTCGTCATCGCCTCGCTGTCGGCCTATCTGCTCTTCCACCACCACCTGCGCACCGGTTTCGGCTTCCTCCACTGGTTCTACCCGTATTCCTTCGGCGTCTTCCTCCTCCACCCGCTCGTCCTCTACCCGGTGCGCAATGAGATGGGACTGCCGACGACTGTTGCCGGAGTCCTGCTGCACGCCTTCGTCATGCCGCTTGCCTACACCGTGATCTGCGCCGCCGTCACCTGGTTGGCCGTGAAGATCCCCGGAGTCCGCGCGGTCTTCGGCGAGGGCGGGCCACGCAACCCGCACTCGCGGCCCACAGCGAAGGAGCAGCGTGAGTCGAAGGCCGAAGGCGCACACGAACATCCTCAGCCGCCGGGCCAAGCGGGGACATCGGTTGAGCCGTTGTCCCCGCACGCCTCGGATCCCGACCCGCTGGAGCCGGAGAGTCCGTAGACTGGGCTCGAAACAGGTGATCGTGCCCACGATCACCGGAACCGAGACCAGGGAGTACGGAGATGGAAACACTGAGAGCAGTGGTGACGGGCGCGAGCTCGGGCATCGGCGCCGCCACCGTTCGGCAGCTGCGCGACCAGGGCTGGGATGTTGTCGCCGTGGCCCGCCGTGAGGACAAGCTCAAGGCTCTCGCCGAGGAGACCGGAGCCAGCTACATCGTCGCCGACCTCACCGATGACGCCGCCGTCGAGTCCATGGCCGCCGAGGTGCTCGCCGGTGGAGCCGTGCACTCGCTCGTCGCGAATGCCGGAGCCGCATTCGGCGTCGACACCATCGCCGACTCCGATGTCGAGGGCTGGAAGAAGATGTTCGACATCAACGTCCTCGGTGTCCTCCGCGTCGTCAAAGCACTCCTGCCCGGGCTCATCGACTCCGGTCGCGGAGACATCGCCGTGATGTCCTCGACCGCCGGGCACCAGGCGTATGAGAAGGGCGGCGGCTATGTGGCGACGAAGCACGGCTCGCATACGATTGCGGCCACCCTGCGACTCGAGCTGCTCGGCCAGCCGGTGCGGGTCATCGAGATCGCTCCGGGCATGGTCGCGACCGAGGAGTTCAGCGTCAAACGGCTCGGGGGAGACGAGGAGGGTGCGGCGAAGGTCTACGAAGGCGTCGAGAATCCGCTGACCGCCGAGGATGTCGCCGACGCGGTGGTCTACGCGCTCACCCGTCCGCATCACTTCAACGTCGATCTCATGGTCATTCGTCCCATCGCGCAGGCCGAGCAGTACAAGGTGGCCAGGCACAAGGGGCTGTGATCATCACCCCTTGGCTGCGCCGAAGCGAAGTTTCCGGGCGCGGCCATGGGGTATACGATGGGATGTGCGTTGATCCGGCCATCACCGGGGAGCATCCGGAAGAACGGACCCTGCGAGCCATCGCGGGGATCTCAGTAGAACCGGACGGGTGGATCCGTCACAGTCCTGACAATGAGCGATCCGCGGCCCGGCCCCATCGGGACCGACTGCGGATAAGCGAGGTGGTACCGCGGCAGACTGTCGTCCTCGTGTCAGTGACCGCAGTGACCCAGAAGGACGCTCATGACTCAGCCTCTCTACCCCAAGGTATCGACTTCGACCTTCGGCCTCTCCACCTCTCCGAACTTTCCGGAGATCGAAGACGCTGTGCTCCGCTATTGGCAGGAGGACAACACATTCAAAGCGTCGATCGAACAGCGGGATGCCGGCGTCAACGGTGAGAATGAGTTCGTCTTCTACGACGGTCCACCCTTCGCCAATGGTCTGCCCCACTACGGTCACCTGCTCACCGGCTACGTCAAGGACGTGGTCCCGCGCTTCCAGACGATGCGCGGGAAGAAGGTCGAGCGTCGCTTCGGTTGGGACACCCACGGCCTGCCCGCCGAACTCGAGGCAGAACGCCAGCTGGGAATCACGGACAAGTCCGAGATCGGCCGGATGGGGCTGGCCGCCTTCAACGACGCCTGCCGCTCCTCCGTCCTTCGGTACACGAAGGAGTGGGAGGAGTATGTCACCCGACAGGGACGCTGGGTCGACTTCGAGAACGACTACAAGACGCTGGGCGTCGACTACATGGAAAGCGTCATCTGGGCGTTCAAGCAGCTGTGGGACAAGGGCCTCGTCTACGAGGGCTACCGGGTCCTGCCGTACTGCTGGAAGGACGAGACACCGCTGTCGAACCATGAGCTGCGCATGGACGACGATGTCTACAAGATGCGCCAGGACCCGGCGGTGACGATCGGGTACAAACTCAAGGACTCCGAAGAGTGGGTCCTCATCTGGACCACGACCCCGTGGACCGTGCCGTCGAACCAGGCGGTGGCCGTCAACCCCGAGATCCCGCTCGTCGCAGTGATCCCCGGCACCGACGGAGCCGAGGAGCTGCAGGGCAGAACCCTCATCCTCGCCGAGGCGCGACTGGGCGCGTACGCCCGAGAGCTCGGTGAGGACCCGCAGATCGTGCGCACCTTCGCCGGCAGCGAACTCGTCGGCGCCGCCTACGAGCCTCCGTTCCCGTACTTCGAGGGCCGCCAGGAGGAATTCGGTGAGAACATGCACACCATCCTCGCCGCGGACTTCGTCACCGTCGAAGACGGCACCGGCATCGTCCACCAGTCGCCGGCTTTCGGTGAAGAGGACAAGGAGCTCACCGACTCCTACGGCATCACCGCCGCCCGCCCCGTCGACGACGCCGGTCGTTTCGAATCGACCGTGGCCGACTACGCCGGCCAACTGGTCTTCGATGCGAACAAGGCCATCATCAAGGACCTGCGCAATCACACCGGCCCGATGGAATCGCGCCATGCTCTGCTGGTCCGTCACGAGTCCTACGAGCACTCGTACCCGCACTGCTGGCGCTGCCGGAACCCGCTGATCTACCGTGCGGTGTCGTCTTGGTTCGTCCGCGTCACCGAGTTCAAGGATCGTATGGTCGAACTCAACGAGCAGATCACCTGGGTGCCCGAGAACGTCAAGCACGGCCAATTCGGCAAATGGCTGGAGAACGCCCGCGACTGGTCGATCTCGCGCAACCGCTTCTGGGGGTCGCCCATCCCGGTGTGGATCTCCTCTGATCCCTCCTATCCTCGCACCGACGTCTACGGCTCTCTGGCCGAGATCGAAGCCGACTTCGGACGCCTTCCGGTCAATGACTCCGGCGAAGTGGACCTGCACCGCCCGTGGGTCGACGACCTGACCCGTCCGAACCCGGACGACCCGACCGGCAAGTCGGTGATGCGCCGCATTCCTGAGATCTTCGACGTCTGGTTCGACTCCGGGTCGATGAGCTATGCCCAGGTGCACTACCCGTTCGAGAACTCCGAATGGTTCGACAACCATTTCCCGGCAGACTTCATCGTCGAATACGTGGGCCAGACCCGCGGTTGGTTCTACCTGCTGCACGTGCTCGCCACCGCGATCTTCGACCGTCCGGCGTTCACGAACTGCATCTCCCACGGCATCGTCCTCGGCTCGGACGGACAGAAGATGTCGAAGTCGCTGCGCAACTACCCCGATGTCAACGAGGTCTTCAACCGCGACGGCTCGGACGCGATGCGCTGGTTCCTCATGGCCTCCTCGATTCTGCGCGGCGGCAACCTCGTCGTCACCGAGCAGGGCATCCGCGACGGAGTCCGCCAGGTCGTGCTCCCGCTGTGGAACACCTGGCAGTTCTTCGCCACCTACTCCAATGCCGCCGACGGGGTCGACGGGGGGCAGACCGGCTATCAGTCGCAGACCCGATACAACTCCTCCCAGGTCCTCGACCGGTACCTGCTGGCCAAGACCCATGACCTCATCGTCGAATTCGCCGAGGCGATGGACGGACTCGACATCTGGTCCGCCTGCGATCTCGTGCGAAGCTACCTCGATATGCTCACGAACTGGTACGTGCGGCGATCGCGCCGCCGTTTCTGGGACGGCGGCGTCGACACGCACGAGTCCTTCGACGTGTTCTCCACCTGCCTCGAAGCCTTCTGCCGGGTCGCGGCCCCGCTGCTGCCGTTCACGGTCGAAGAGATCTACCGCGGACTCACCGGCGAACGGTCGGTGCACCTGGCCGACTACCCCGACGCCGCGGCGTTCCCCGCCGATGCCGACCTGGTGGCGGCGATGGATCTCACTCGCGATATCTGCTCGACCGCGTCCTCGGTGCGCAAGGCCCACCATCTGCGTGTGCGGCTGCCGCTGTCGCAGATGACGGTGGCCACGGACACCGAGCTCGGCAGCGACTTCACCGACATCATCGCCGATGAGCTCAACGTCCGCACCGTATCGGTCCTCGACGTCGACGAGGCGGAGGCGGCCGGGTTCTCCCTGTCGCAGAACCTCGTCGTCAACGCCCGGGCGGCGGGCCCGCGCCTGGGCAAGCAGGTCCAGCAGGTCATCAAGGCGTCGAAGACCGGCGACTGGTCGGTCACCGACGGCACCGTCATCAGCGGCGGCATCGAACTCGTCGAAGGCGAATACACCTTGGACTCGGTGGCCGAATCCGGCACCGAGGGCATGGAGCTCGCGGCACTGGACTCCGGCTTCATCGCCCTCGACACCCGGGTCACCCCGGAGCTCGAAGCCGAAGGCATGGCGCGTGACACCGTCCGCGCCATCCAAGGCATCCGCAAGCAGCTCGACCTGCACATCTCCGACCGGATCGCCGTGACGATCGAAGCGAACGCCGAAATGGCAGCCGCCCTCGAGCCCCACTCGGGCCTCATCGCGGGAGAGACCCTGGCCTCTTCGCTGACCTTCGGCCAGTCCGCCGACGGCGGTGAGGTCTTCACCCCCGAAGAGCTGCCGGAAGGCACCCGTCTGGCGGTGAGCCCGGTATGAGCAACGACGATAGCCGCGTCGCGGACACCACGACCGGGAACGACAGCACCCAGGGCCCCGGTCAGGACTCCGCGGCCGCGATCGACCCGCAGGCCCAGGAAGCCTCCCGGGCCGAACTCGCTCGGGTCTACGCCCTGCTGCTCGCTCGAGCGGGAGAGACCCAGGTCGAGCTGCGTCTCGACGCGACGTCGCGGGCCTGTGAGCTCCTCGGCGATATCCACACCGCCGCCCCGACGATCACGGTGACGGGCACGAACGGGAAGACATCCACGGCACGGATGATCGACTCGCTCATCACCGCGCACGAACTGCGGGTCGGCCGGTTCACAAGCCCGCACCTGCATTCGGTGACCGAGCGGATCTCCGTCGACGGCGCGCCCGTGTCGGCGGAGACATTCGTGCGGATCTTCGATGAGATCGCCCCCTACCTCGAGATCGTCGACGCCCAGCTCGGGGCCGAAGGCCGCGCGAAGCTCACCTACTTCGAGGCGCTGACCGTGCTCGCCTTCGCCGTGTTCGCCGATGCTCCCGTCGATGTCGTCATCACCGAGGTCGGCATGGGCGGGCAGTGGGATTCGACGAACGTCGCCGACGCTCAGGTGTGCGTGTTCACAAAGATCGGACTCGACCATCAGGCATTCCTCGGCGACTCGATCGAGGAGATCGCCACCACGAAGTCGGGCATCCTCGACCGCACTGTCGAGCCGAGCCCGGCACCGACCCCGGTCGCCGTCAGCGCAGTTCAGGACGAAACCGCGCAGGTCGTGCTCGATGCCGAAGCAGCCCGTCGTGAGGTCCCGCTGGTGACCGAGGACAGGGACTTCCGCCTCCTCGACCGGCAGCGTGCCGTCGACGGACAGCTCATCACCGTGCAGGGCCGACGGGACGTCTACTCGGATGTCTTCGTACCGCTGCACGGTGTCCACCAGGCGCACAATGCCGCCGTCGCGCTCGTCGCCGTCGAAGCGTTCCTCGGCGCCGACGACAAGCCCTTGGACCTGGAGACCGTGGCCGAGGGCTTGGCGAGGGTGACCTCGCCGGGGCGCGCCGAACTCGTCCGCACCGGGCCCAGCGTCGTCGTCGACGGGGCACACAATCCCGATGCCGCCCATGTCCTCGCCGACACCCTCGCCGAGGCGTTCGACTTCGACTACGTGGTCATGGTGCTCGCAATGCTTGAGGACAAAGACATCGACGGGGTGCTCGAAGAGCTTCACCGCAGCGCGGACGTGTTCGTCGTCAGCGAGATGCTCAGCGCCCGTGCACTGCCGGCCGAAGACCTCGCCGAGGCGGCCCGCGAATGGGTCGATGAGGACGACGTCTTCGTCGCCTCCGACCTCAACGCCGCGCTGATGAAGGCCATCGACTTGGCCAACGGCGTCGACGCGAAGAGCCCCGGCATCGTCGTCACCGGGTCGCTCTACACCGTCGCCGAGGCCCGGCTGCTGCTGGGCAGGGGAGATGATCTGTGAAATCCAAGTATCCCGTCCTGTGCGGGTCGATCCTCATCTGCGAGCTCCTCGTCGTCTACTTCGCCGTGCTCACGACCTTCGGTCTGTCCGTGAAGTCGGCGCAGACCCTGACTCTGGGACAGCTGCTCATCGGAGCGTCGATCATCGCCGTGTTCGCGGTTGTCGCGGTGATCCTGCTGCCGCGTCGCATCGGTGAGAAACGACCCGGTGTGATCCTCGGCTGGATCGTCCAGGTGCTGCTGCTGGCCTCCGGATTCGTGCTCAGCTCGATGTTCTTCGTCGGTGCTCTGTTCCTCGCCCTGTGGGCGGCGGCAGTGTACTGGTCGGCCCGCATCGACCGTGAGGTCGCCGCTCGCTCCTGAGCCCCAACACTTCCGGGCAGAACCGCGGTTGCGCCCGGGTAGACTGTTCACCGACGTCCACTCGAACTTGGAAGGACCAGAATGGAACGTACCCTCATCCTCATCAAACCCGACGGAGTCGCACGCGGCCTCGTCGGACAGATCGTCGCACGCATCGAAGCCAAGGGCTACGCGATCGATGCGCTCGACCTGCGTACGGCCACGGCCGAGGAACTGGCCGCGCACTATGCCGAACACGAAGGCAAGCCCTTCTACCAGCCGCTCGTCGACTTCATGTCCGAAGGCCCGATCGTGTCGATCATCGCCTCCGGCCAGGGTGTCATTCCCGGCTTCCGGTCTCAGGCCGGTGCCACCGATCCGACGAGCGCGGCTCCTGGCACGATCCGCGGTGACCTCGGCCGCGACTGGGGTGAGAAGGTGCAGAAGAACCTCGTCCACGGATCCGACTCCACCGAATCGGCCGAACGCGAGATCGGCATCTGGTACCCGGCTGAAGCCTGACCAGACCACGGCCCGCGAGCACAGATCGATCGTGCCGGTGCAGGCCGAACCTGCAGGCGCAGGTCGCGGATGACCAGTGAGGGCGCCCCACTGCTGCGGTGGGGCGCCCTCACTGCAGCTCAGGGTCTGAGGACTGCAGAACCTCAGAACAGGTTGGAGAAGTACGCCCAGAACTGGACGACGATGCAGGCGAAGATGATGAGCATCCAGAGCACGGACAAGGCGATGTTCTCCTTGGCGGCGACCCGGGCGAACGCGTTGCCTGCGACACCGCGGCCGAAGTGGCCGGAGAGCACATTGCGGGCGGTGACCGCCAGGAACATCGGAATCGTCACGGTCCACACGACGATGCACCAGGGACAGCCGACGCCGATCTTGTAGATCGAGATGTAGAACAGGAACATGACCAGGACCACGCCGAGGCCGAGCCCGAGGTTGAGTCCGATCATCACCCAACCGGGCAGTCTGGTGCCGGAGAGGATGAGGACACCGATGAGCAGCGGGATGATGAACGCGGCGATGCCCAGAAGCTGATTCGGGAACCCGAACAGCTCCGACTCCGCATGCTCCATGACCGAACCGCAGGAGAAGAAGGGGTTGAGGTCGCAGGAGAGCACGACATCCGGATTCGCCAGCTTCTCGTACTTCTCTGCTGACAGGGAGAAGGAAGCGAGGAAGCCGATCACCGAGCCGACGATGAGGAAGATCCCGAACGGGCCGGATCTCAGCACCCACGAAGAGACGGTCGGAGTGGCATCGATGTCATCGGAGAGGCTCTGTGCACTGTTCACCCTTCAAGAATGCCTGGCCGACCTCACCGCGGCAAACCCCGAGGGCCGAAACCTCAGCTCAGACGGACATCTGTGACATAATGGCATGACGGATACCTGTTCTCACACCGAGCAGGAGAAGGGCCTCCACCGAGTCGAGGGTATGACCTCGCAGGTCGACAACAAGATGAGGCTGCACCGAAGGCCTACGCGCTGAGCGCGAGCCGGAACGTGCCATCCACAAGTTTCGGTCCACTGGGGACCATGTAAGGATCCGAAGATCCGTTTGGTGTGGACGGCGTCTTCGGACTGGGAGAACTGATGAACGATATGTCGAACGACGGTACAGAGTCGACAGATCCAACCGAAGGCATCCTCGCCGATCTGGCGAATCTGGAGCAGTCGGTCAACGCCAAGAGCAATTCCTCCGACGACGTCGACGACAGTGTGCGTGCACGTCTCGATGACATCGCCGAGGCGGCCGAATCGCTGCGGATCGGTGACGAGGTCGACGGTGACGGCGATGATGAGGAACCGGAGCCGGCTCCCCGCCGGGGCCGGCCCAAGTCCGCCCGTGAGGCCGTCGCCAATCGAGGACTCGTCTTCGAGGAGTTCATCCGCGGGGACGCGGACGCTGAGAGCTCCGACGACGAGGGCTCCGATGACGACGAAGACGACGAGGAGAACTCGGCGGAGGACTCCTCTCCGCGTGAGCCGGCCGTGAGCTTCGATCCGCGCAATCCCTTCGCCGCTCCCGCCCCGGCGGCAGCGGAGCCGGCCGAACCCCGCCCCGCGCCGTCCGTTCCGCACGACGGCGGCCTGATCTTCCAGGTGCCGAAGGCAGAACACGCTCAGGTCGTGAACATCGACGACGAAGGCTCTGACGATGACTGGGACGATTCCCAGGACTCCGACGAGGACTCCTCGCCCTCTCGCCGAGGCGACCATGACGAAGACGAGAACTCCAATGGTCCGCGTCGCCGTCGAGGAGGCCGCGGACGCCGCTCGCGCAACCGCGACGACTCCCACGACGACGCCGACGAGGCTTCCGGGAAGTCGGAGAAGCCCCAGGACTCCGAGGACGACGACTCCGATTCGGAGAACTCGCGGTCGTCTCGTCGCGGCTCCCGGTCGAACAATCGCGGTGGGAAGCAGAAGTCCGATTCGGACTCACACGATTCGCACTCGAAGTCCGATCACGGTTCCGACGACAACTCCGATGCCAGCAGCTCCGATGACTCCCACTCGGATGAGCATGACGAAGACGACGACTCCGACGGCGGCTCACGTCGGCGCCGCCGTCGTCGCTCCCGCACACGCAGCTCCGAGCGCGACGAGGTCACGTCCCTGAAGGGATCGACGCGACTCGAAGCGAAACGTCAGCGTCGCAAGGAGGGCCGTGAGGCCGGGCGCCGTCGCCCGATCATCACCGAGGCCGAGTTCCTCGCCCGCCGCGAATCCGTCGAACGTACGATGCTCGTGCGCGAAAGCGGTGACCAGACCCAGCTCGTCGTCGTCGAAGACGGAATCGCCGTCGAACACTATCTCAAAGAGAACCGCCAGCAGTCCTCGCTCATCGGCAACGTCTACCTCGGCAAGGTGCAGAACGTGCTGCCGAGCATGGAAGCGGCGTTCATCGACATCGGCAAGGGCCGCAACGCCGTGCTCTACGCCGGTGAGGTCAACTGGGACGCTCTCGGCATGGACGGCAAAGCCCGTCGCATCGAAACCGCGCTGAGCCCCGGCGACCCCGTGCTCGTGCAGGTGACGAAGGACCCGATCGGGCACAAGGGTGCTCGACTGACCAGCCAGATCTCCCTGCCCGGCCGGTTCCTCGTCTATGTGCCCGGCAATTCGATGACCGGCATCTCGCGGAAGCTGCCGGACAACGAACGTGCCCGACTGAAGAAGCTGCTCAAAGAGCTCGTCGGCGATTCGAACGGCGTCATCGTGCGCACCGCCGCCGAGGGAGCCACCGATTCGGATCTCTCCCGTGACGTCGAACGCCTCGCCAAGCGCTGGGAGACGATCGAGAAGAAGTCCAAGTCGACGAAGGTGCTCGCCCCGCAGCTGCTCTACAGCGAGCCTGACATGATCGTGCGCATCATCCGCGACGTGTTCAACGAAGACTTCAACTCGCTCGTCATCGACGGCGACGGAGCCTGGAACACGATCCACGAATACGTCGAATCCGTGGCCCCCGACCTGCTCGAACGCGTCCACAGCTACAGCGAAGACGAAGACATCTTCGACCACTACCGGATCGAAGAGCAGATCCAGAAGGCTCTGCAGCGCACCGTGAACCTGCCATCGGGCGGTTCGCTGGTCATCGACCGGACCGAAGCGATGACGGTCGTCGACGTCAATACCGGCAAATTCACCGGTTCCGGAGGCAACCTCGAGGAGACGGTGACTCGCAACAACCTCGAAGCTGCCGAGGAGGTCATCCGTCAGCTGCGTCTGCGTGACATCGGCGGCATCATCGTCGTCGACTTCATCGACATGGTGCTCGAGTCCAACCGCGACCTCGTCGTGCGCCGCCTCGTCGAATGCCTCGGGCGTGATAGGACGAAGCACCAGGTCGCCGAGGTGACCTCGCTGGGTCTCGTCCAGATGACCCGCAAGCGCATCGGCACCGGCCTGGCCGAATCCCTCGTCAGCGCCGGAGAGGACCTCAGCGGTCGCGGCCTGCTGCTGCCGGGCTCCGAAGAGGACGGATCGAAGTCGCACCGCGGCAACCGATCATCGAACAACGACAACCGTCGCGACCGCAAGCGCCGCGGAGATTCGGGATCGAAGTCGAAGCAGAGCGAACCGGAGACGCAGGAGGAGCCGGTCTCGTCCGATGCCTCCCGCTCTGCAGTCGCTGCGATTGCGAAGGCGACGCTGAAGAAGGACGAAACGGACTCCGCAGAAGCGAAGTCTGAGAGCGGGCACGAGGAGAAGTCGGGCGCCGAGGACACCGGCAAGTCCCGTTCGCGTTCGCGCAACGGGCGTCGCCGCTCGAACTCCCGGTCCGGCCAGTCCGACACCGCGGACGCGAAGGACTCTGCGGACGGTTCCGCAGACAAGCCGAAGGACGCGGGCTCGAAGGCGGAGCCCGAAACCGCGGCCGCGACGCCCGAGTCCAAGGACTCGGGAGCGAAGAAGCCCGCGGCCGAGGTCTCATCGGCAAAGCGTGCGCAGAAGAGTGAGGACTCAGCGCCCGCTCCCGCACCGGAGCCGAAGGATCTGCCGCTGATGATCGGTGCTGACACCGAGACGAAGGTGGCCGCCGTCGCGCCCGTCCGGAAGGCCGCTGCGAAGAAGTCCCCGGCACCTGCGAAGAAGACGAGTGAGAAGGTCCAGGAAGAGCTGCCGACCTCATTCGTCATCATCGGCGAGAACTGAGCCTCGAGGCGGTGCGCGACACCGCCGCCGCGCTGAGCAGACAGTCTGCTGAGCGGACAGTCAAGCGCCCCGCCGACGGAGTTCCGTCGGCGGGGCGCTTGACGCTCTGAGAGAGGCGGTGCTCAGCCCGCCGACTGCTGATTGCGGGTGGTGCTGATCGTCGGCTGCGCCGCCTGATCACCGCAGAGGACGATCATGAGGTTCGAGACGAGATCGCTGCGTTCGGCCTGACCCAGCCGCACGATCTGTCGTCCCTCGATCTCCTCGATGGCCGTCTCGACCATGCCGACCGCGCCCTCGACGATGAGCTGACGCGCCGCAACGACCGCGGTCGCCTGCTGGCGCTGGAGCATCGCGCGGGCGATCTCGGGAGCGTAGGCCAACTGGGTGATGCGGGACTCGATGACCGTCACTCCGGCCGCCATCACTCTGGCGGCCACCTCGTCGGAGAGCTTCGAGGTGATCTCATCGGCATTGTCACGCAGCGACATCCGCTGTGGATCAGACGAGTCATAGGCATAGGAGTTCGCGATGTGCCTGACCGCGGTCTCGGCCTGGATCGCGACGAACTCCTCGAAGTCGTCGACTTCGAACATCGCCTGCGCAGTGTCTTTGACCTGCCAGACGACGACGGCACCGATCTCGATCGGGTTGCCGTCGAGATCGTTGACCTTCAGCGTCGAGGTCTCATGATTGCGGATGCGCGTGGAGACCTGATCCTTCGTGTAGAAGGGGTTGACGAAGCGCAGGCCCGACTGGCGGACCGTGCCGACGTACTTGCCGTAGAGCTGGAGGACGACGGCATGACCGGGTGCCACCGAAGTGCAGCCCTTGAAGAGGAACATCGATGCGATGAAGCTGAGGACACCGAAGACGATGAGGATGACGCCGATTGCGACCTGAACGAACGTCATGATGAAGCCGAAGACACCAAGGATGAGGGCGAGCAGAAGCAGACCGATGGCTCCGACGATTGCGAAGTAGCCGGAGACTCCTCCCGCAGGCTTCTCGCGCACCCGTTCTCCCTCGGGAGAGACGATTCGGGCCGGGGTCGGCCCATTCGCCGAGGTGGGCTGCTGTGGAGAGTCGGTGGGCCGGTTCGAGGTCGGGTTCGGCCCCGAACGTCGACGACGAGCCTCCTGGGGGATCGGAGAGGCGGGGCCGGGACCATGATGCTGGGGTGCGCCCGTGTTCGCCTGCGCACCGCCGGGCGGACCATAAGCGGGCCCCGAATCCGACATGCCCGAAGAGCTTGCCTGAGACCCCTGTGAACCGTAATGCCCGTTCGGGTTGGTCACGGGTTCGGCTCCCGGATACGCGGCCGGCTGCGTGTGCCCGGCCTGGTAGTGCGGGGCCGGATCACCGCTGGGCACGGGACCATGACCGGGTGGCTGATTCCGTCGGGGAGCTGGCTGCTGAGGGTTCTGAGTCATGCCTCCAGTCTAGGCCACAGAATGAGACGCGGGTCTCAGGAGCAGCCGCGTGCGGGCGGTTCGGTAACGGTTTGATAACTGAACCGGCTCCGCGGGTCGGAGCGCTTGAATGTGATGTGCGTCTCAGGGAGGTTGACAGATCATGAACACCATTCATATCTCAGCAGCGCCGGTCTCTCCGGTCGACGATGCCATCGACTCATGGTTCGATCCGATCGCCACGTGGTTCGGCAATATCATCTTCTTTCCGATCACCCTCGGAGACTTCTCCTTTCCGTTCGTCGTCCTGTGGCTGATCTTCGCGGCCCTGGCCTTCACCGTCTACTTCGGCTTCATCCAAGCGCGCGGAGCGAAACTCGCTCTCGAGATCATCCGCGGGAAGTACTCGTCGAAGGACGACCCCGGCGAGGTCACTCACTTCCAGGCTCTCGCCTCGGCGCTGTCCGGCACTGTCGGCCTCGGCAATATCGCCGGTGTCGGCGTGGCCATCGCGCTCGGCGGTCCGGGCGCCACCTTCTGGATGATCATCGCGGGCCTCCTGGGCATGTGCACGAAATTCGTCGAATGCACTCTCGGTGTGAAGTATCGCGAGATCGACGAGAACGGCGTGGTCCACGGTGGTCCGTTCAAGTACCTGCCCGTGGCCTTCCGCCGCTTCAGCAAGCCGGTGGCGACGACGCTCACCGGTCTCTTCGCGATCGCCATCCTCATCTTCGGCGTGGTCGGCGGCGGCATGTTCCAGGCCAACCAGACCTTCGCTCAGGTGCGCACGGCCACCGGCGGGGACGACGGACTCCTCGCCGGACCCTTCGCCTCGCTCGTCTTCGGCATCATCTTCGCCGTCCTCGTGGCCCTCGTCATCCTCGGCGGCATCCGCTCCATCGCGAAGGTCACCGACAAGCTCGTTCCCGGCATGGCGATCTTCTACGTCGTCTCCTGTCTGCTCGTGCTCGGGCTCAACTACGCGAACATCCCGAACGCCATCGGCGAGATCTTCGCCGGCGCCTTCAACCCGCAGGGCATCGCCGGCGGCGTCGTCGGCGTGATGATCATCGGCTTCCAGCGTTCGGCCTTCTCCAATGAGGCCGGCATCGGCTCCGCCCCGATCGCACACTCCGCAGTCAAGACCCGACGTCCGATCTCCGAAGGATTCGTCGCGCTCCTCGAGCCCTTCATCGACACCGTCATCGTGTGCACGATGACGGCGCTGACGATCATCGTGGCCAATCAGGCCTCCTACCGTGAGGACCTCGGCGCAGGAGAGATCGGGGGAGTGGCCCTGACCTCGGACGCCTTCTCCACCGTCGCGTCCTGGTATCCGGTGCTGCTGGCGATCGCTGTCGCGCTCTTCGCCTTCTCCACGCTCATCACCTGGGCCTACTACGGAGAGCAGGCCTGGGGCTTCCTGTTCGGCAAGGCGAAGGGCAGCGTCACCGTGTTCCGCGCCCTCGTGTGCATCTTCGTCGTCATCGGCTGCGTGGCCACCTTCTCGAAGGTCGTCGAATTCGCCGATGCGGCCCTGTTCATGTGTGCCTTCATCAACATTCTCGGCCTCTACCTGCTCATGCCGGTGGTGAAGAAGGAGATGAAGAAGTACCTGGCCGACCGCAGGGCCGGCACGCTCGGCGACCCGGACACCGTCGACGCCGTCCCTGTCGAACGGCCTGCCTGAGCGACTGAGACTCCCGCATTCCCGGGCATGTCTGCCGAACTGCGATGATTGTGCGCCGCGCGCCCGGACGCGGCGCACAATCATGCCCGGGCATCGTTAGACTGGGATGCGTGGAGCAGAACAGAGACGACAACACATACGCATTTCAGCGGCTGCGGGAGCTGCGGGGAAGCATCGACAACATCGACGCCTCTCTCGTCCATCTCCTGGCCGAGAGATTCAAGCTCACCGAACGCGTCGGCGAGCTCAAGGCCGACCACGGACTGCCGCCGGCCGACGAATCCCGTGAAACCGAGCAGGTCGCCCGACTGCGGGTGCTGGCCGAGGACTCACACCTCGATCCCGCCTTCGCCGAGAAGTTCCTCGCCTTCATCGTCGCCGAGGTGATCCGCCGGCACGAACGCATCGCGGAGTCGCGCGACAGCTGAAGAGACAGAGGCGTCTGCGGAGATGAGGCAGACTCATGAAGCTGTGAGAGATGTCTCACAGTCAGCATCTCAGTCGTCGACCGATGTCGAACGGGTTTGCCGATGTCGCGCAGTCTCGATTAGAATTGAGCGTCGGTGCGTGTGACGCACCACGGCTGGTGATTCCTCTCAATGGGAAGCCTGCGAAGACTCTTCGCGGCAGCCAAGGGACAACCGCCGTTCGTTTGAGAATTAGCAGAAAGAGGGTTCGACCATGGTCTATGCCATCGTCCGCGCCGGAGGCCACCAGGAAAAGGTGAGCGTCGGCGACATCATCACAGTCAACCGAATGAAGGCGAAGGCTGGAGACAGCGTCGAACTCGATGCCGTGCTTCTTGTCGACGGTGAGACGGTCACGACCGATGCCGATGCCCTGTCGAAGGTCTCGGTCTCCGCTGAGGTCACCGGCGAGCTCCGCGGGCCCAAGATTGTGATCCAGAAGTACAAGAACAAGACGGGATACAAGAAGCGTCAGGGCCACCGCCAGGACCTCACCCGCCTGAAGATCACGAACATCAAGTAAGAGGAGACTTCTCACATGGCAAGCAAAAAGGGAGTCAGCTCGACCCGCAACGGTCGCGACTCGAACCCACAGTACCTCGGTGTCAAGCGCTTCGGCGGTCAGACCGTCAAGGCCGGCGAGATCATCGTCCGCCAGCGCGGAACCAAGTTCCACCCCGGTTCCAACGTCGGCCGCGGCGGAGACGATACCCTCTTCGCACTGAGTGCAGGCGCCGTGGAATTCGGCACCCGCAACGGTCGCAAGATCGTCAACATCGTCGGAGCCTGATCCTTTAGGATCCGTTCCGTCGTCAATAGGATTTCTCCCCTGTGAGGGGACCATGAAGGGTGAGTCGAACGACTCACCCTTCATCTGATATAAGGACATTATGGCCACCGAGTTCGTAGATCGTGTCACTGTTCACCTCGCCGCCGGCGACGGTGGGAACGGGTGCGCCTCGATCAGGCGCGAGAAGTTCAAACCGCTCGGCGGCCCCGACGGCGCCGACGGCGGCAATGGCGGAAACATCATCTTCCGAGTCGACCGTCAGTCCACGACTCTTCTGCCGCTCCACCATCGACCGCACCTGCGCGCTGACGGCGGGGGGATCGGCAAGGGCGACCTGCGTCATGGAGCCGACGGCAAGAACCTTGTCATCGATGTGCCCGAAGGCACAGTGGTCAAGGACACCAACGGCAGCATCATCATCGACCTCGTCGAAGACGGCACCGAGTTCACCGCGGCCGCAGGCGGACGCGGGGGACTCGGCAACGCCGCCCTGGCCTCGACGAAGCGCAAGGCTCCCGGCTTCGCTCTGCTCGGTGAGCCCGGAGAGACGCTGAGCCTCGTCCTCGAGCTCAAGACGATCGCCGACATCGCTTTCGTCGGGTACCCCTCCGCGGGCAAATCGAGCCTCATCGCTGCGCTGTCTGCGGCGAAGCCGAAGATCGCCGACTACCCCTTCACCACCTTGGTGCCCAACCTCGGTGTGGTCCAGGCCGGCGACACCCGCTACACCGTCGCTGACGTGCCGGGTCTCATCCCCGGGGCCTCGGAGGGCAAGGGTCTGGGGCTCGAGTTCCTCCGCCACGTCGAACGCTGTGCCGGCCTCGTCCACGTCATCGATATGGCCACGTGGGAGCCCGGACGCGACCCGGTCTCCGATCTCACGATCATCGAATCCGAACTCGCCGCCTACGCCGTCGACCTCGACGACGGCAGCGGACTGCTGCCGCTGTCGGAACGACCGAAGCTCGTGGCACTGAACAAGGTCGACATCCCCGACGGACGCGATCTCGCCGACATCGTGCGCCCCGACCTCGAAGCCGCGGGGTACCGAGTCTTCGAGATCTCCGCGGTCAGCCACGCCGGACTGCGCGAGCTGTCCTTCGCCATGGCCGAACTCGTGCTGGCCGAACGCGAACGTCGCGCCGAGATCGAAGCCACCCCGCAGCGTGTGGTCATCCGCCCGAAGGCCGTCGACGATCGCGGTTTCGAGATCCGCGTCGAACACGACGCCGAAGGACCGCTGTTCCGCGTCCTCGGCGACAAACCGCGCCGCTGGGTGCAGCAGACGGACTTCGGCAACGACGAAGCCGTCGGCTATCTGGCCGACCGACTCGAACACCTCGGCGTCGAAGATGCCTTGTTCAAGGCCGGCGCCAAACCCGGGGACACGATCGTCGTCGGCGGCGATGACGGAGTGGTCTTCGACTGGGACCCCACGACCATCGGCGGAGCCGAACTGCTCGGCTCCCGCGGCTCCGACGCCCGACTCGAGGACGAGGCTCGCGCCACCCGCAAGGAGCGCAAGGCCGCCTACCACGACAGAATGGACGCGAAGGCCGCTGTGCGCGCCGAGTTCGAACAGGAACGCCTCGCCGAGCGTGCTCGGCGTCAGGGCAGCGCCGCCTCCGAGCCGTCGGCAGCCACTGAGTCGGGGACCGACGAGGAGTGAGCGCCTCTTCGCACGGGAGAACTGCAGCGCCGGCCGTCCGCGAGGACATCGCCACCGCGCGTCGTGTCGTGGTCAAGGTCGGTTCGTCTTCTCTGACCACCATCGACGGTGGCCTCGACGAAGCCAAGCTCATTGCGCTCACCGATGTCATCGGTGCTCATCGCGCCGCCGGGCATGAGGTGATCCTCGTGTCCTCCGGCGCGATCGCGGCCGGCCTCGACCCGATGGGCCTGAACAGACGGCCCCGCGATCTCGCCACTCAGCAGGCCGCGGCCGGCGTCGGCCAGGGACTGCTCATGGCCGCCTACACCCGTGCTCTGGGACGCTACGATCTCGTGCCCGGTCAGGTGCTGCTCACCGCCGACGACCTCATCCGTCGGACACAGTACAAGAACGCCCAGCGGGCCATCGACAAACTCCTCGCCCTGGGCACTCTGCCCATCGTCAACGAGAACGATGCCGTGGCCACCGAGGAGATCCGCTTCGGTGACAACGACCGGCTCGCAGCCCTCGTCGCACACCTGTCCCACGCGGATGCACTCGTCCTCCTCTCCGACGTCGACGCCCTCTACTCGGGGCCCCCGGACCGGCCCGGCTCGCGCCTCATCGATCATGTGCACGGTCCGAGCGATCTCGAGACCATCGCCATCGGCGGGGTCGGCTCCGCCGGGACGGGCACCGGCGGGATGGCCACGAAGGTCGACGCCGCGATCATGGTCGCCGATTCCGGTATCCCCGCGGTGCTGACATCGGCGCCCCAGGTCGACTCGGTGCTGGCCGGGGACGAAGTGGGCACGTACTTCGCGGTCACCCACCGACGTCGCGGCACGCGTCTGCTGTGGCTGCGGCACCTTGCGCGGACCTTCGGGTCGGTGACCATCGACAGGGGGGCCGAGCAGGCGGTGCTCTCCCGAGGCACTTCTCTGCTCGCGGCGGGCGTGACCGCGGCCGACGGAGACTTCGAGGCCGGCGACCCGGTCGAGATCCGCAGCATCGACGGCGAGGTCATCGCCCGGGGGATGACGAACTTCTCGTCCGAGGAGCTGCCGCTGATGTTCGGGTCCACGACCGAGGAACTTGGCACCCGTCTGGGAAATGATTACCGTAAAGAGGTCATCCATCGTAACGATCTCGTTCTCACACATGTGAGCGGGGGGAGATAGCACATGAGCGCTGCAGCCGAGATCCACCCCAAGACTGTGCGCGGCGTGACCCGGATCGCGCGCAATGCCAAAACCGCATCGAGCCTGCTGGCCACGACCTCGACGGCCGACAAGAATGCCGCCCTGCACGCCATCGCCGAGGCGCTGCGGACCCATACCGACCGCATCGTCAAGGCCAATGACGCCGACATCGCCGCCGGCACCGAGAACGGAATGAGCGAAGCGCTGCTCGACCGCCTCCGTCTTGACGCCGGTCGCATCGCCGCGATCGCGGATTCGGTCGAAGCCGTCATCGACCTCTCCGACCCCGTCGGCGACGTCGTCCTCGGCCGAACCCTGCCCAACGGCATCAAGCTCACCCAGACGCGAGTGCCGATGGGCGTCATCGGAGCCATCTACGAAGCCCGCCCGAACGTCACCGTCGACATCGCCGTGCTCGCCCTGAAATCGGGCAACGCCTCGGTGCTGCGCGGAGGTTCGGCAGCGCAGAACTCGAACGCGGAGATCATCTCCGTCCTCCGCGGCGCCGTCGAATCGGCAGGGCTGCCCGCCGACACGATCAACGGCATCGACCAGTACGGCCGTGAGGGAGCGAACGTGCTCATGAACGCCCGTGACTTCGTCGACCTGCTCATTCCCCGAGGCGGCGCCGAACTCATCAATATGGTCGTGCAGGAATCGATCGTGCCCGTGATCGAGACCGGGGTCGGCAACGTCCACATGTTCGTCGACTCCACGGCCACGGTGAAGACCGCCGTCGACCTCGTGCTGAATTCGAAGACGCACCGGCCCAGCGTCTGCAACTCCCTCGAGACGCTGCTCGTCCATGAGAAAGCGTCCAAACGGGTGCTGCCGAAGATCCTCGAACGCCTCGATCAGGCCGGCGTCATCGTCCACGCCGACTCCGATGTCTCTGCCCTGGCCCCCTCGACGATGAAGGTCCGCCGGGTCTCACGGCGCGACTGGGCCAAGGAATACCTCGGTCTGGAGATCGCGATCAAGCTCGTCACCGGGATCGAAGAGGCCATCGACCACATCCGCGCCTACAGCTCCGGGCATACCGAAGTCATCGTCACGAAGGACCTCGACAATGCCGACACCTTCGTCGCCGCGATCGACGCCGCGGCCGTCGGGGTCAACGTCTCCACCCGATTCACCGATGGGGGAGAGCTCGGCTTCGGAGCCGAGGTCGGCATCTCCACGCAGAAGCTGCACGCTCGCGGTCCGATGGGCCTCGAGCAGCTGACGACGACGAAGTGGGTGATGATGGGCAACGGACAGATCCGTTCCTGATCCCCAACCGGGGCGAAACCGTCACGATCGGAGCCTCCCCGGCCCCGCCTCGGCGGATTCGAAACCGATCGAAGTCATGTCGATGCCGAATAACGGGGTCGTTCATGAGAAAATGAGAGAACAGTGAAACCGGCGCGCACTTTCCGCGTCGGAGGAAATGAGAAGGAGTAATCACGTGAACGCAGCCATCTTGGCAGCCGCGGCCGAAGGTGCTGAGCATGCAGCCCACACCGAGCTGCCGATGGATCCGATCTGGTTCGGACTCACCACCCTGGCGATCTTCCTCACGATCGGCATTGTGACTCGGTCGTGGAAGGGCATCTCGCACCGCCACTGATATGGCAGAGCACAGACGCAGAGTCGGTGTCATGGGCGGCACCTTCGACCCCGTCCACCACGGCCACCTCGTCGCGGCAAGTGAGGTCCAAGCGACCTTCGACCTCGACGAGGTGGTTTTCGTCCCCACCGGACGGCCGTATCAGAAGGACGTCGAAGAGGTCACCAGCGCCGAACACCGGTACCTGATGACCGTCGTCGCCACCGCATCGAATCCACGTTTCACCGTCTCTCGCGCGGACGTCGACCGCCCGGGTCCGACCTACACCATCGATACGCTGCGGGATCTGGCCCGCAGCTACGGTTCGGACACAGAGTTGTTCTTCATCACCGGCGCGGACGCTTTGGCTCAGATCCTGACGTGGAAGAATGTGGATGAGCTGTTTTCCTTGGCACACTTCGTCGGGGTCAGCCGCCCCGGGCACGAACTCCATGGTGAGGGACTCCCGGTGGATCGGCTGAGTCTCGTGCAGATTCCGGCGCTGGCGATATCGTCCACGGATTGCAGACAACGGGTGATGGACGGCGCGCCTGTCTGGTATCTCGTACCGGACGGCGTCGTGCAATACATCGCGAAATACGAGTTGTACAGGAGTGAGAATGGCTGAGGAGCAGTTCACGTCACGTCGAGCCCGGCGCGAAGCCGAACGGCAGGCGGCGGAACAGGCGTTCGAGGCACGAGCGGTTCCTGAGCAGCCGCAAGAGGCCCCGAACTCTCGCGCCGATCTCCTCACCCCGGCGTCGCCGAAGAAGCCCGAGACCCCGCCGGCACCCCGTGAGGAAGCCGGCGATGCAGGCACGTCCGACACGGGTGCACCCGAGGCTGAGGGCGACCACGCCGCGAGCTCCCGCATCGATCCCGCCCCTGCGCCGCGAACCAGCCACGAACGCGGAGCCCTGGCTTCGGACCACCCGCAGGAGTCGCGGCCCCCGGTGCATGCCGAGGATCGTCTCGATCCGCAACGGGCCCCGCTGCCGCATTTCCAGTCCCGAGCCGAGAAGAAGCGCTACCTGCGCGAACACGGCCTCTCGCACTATGGCGATCTGTCGACCGGTGCCCTGCCCGTCGTCGCCGATGAGACGGAACTGGCCGAACGTCAGGCCGCCTCCGAGGGTCGACTGACCGGTCCGCTGCCCGAGATCGCCGAGGCCGGCGAGGACGCGCCTGCCGAGAGCACCCCTGCGAAGTCTTCGCCCACTGTGACAGAGTCCGCCGCGGCAGCGGCCGACGACGACGCATCCGGCGAGACGACGACCGCGGACTCCGACGCCTCCGACCCCGCCTTCGGCGAAAGCTCGGAGAGCGAGCCCCTGGCCGAACACGAATCCTACGATGCCGCCGGGTTCGGCGGAGCCACCGAGGAAGTCGCCGCACGCGACTTCGAAGCCCCGGTGACCGCCGACTCCGCCCCGCGGCCGACGACCCGTGAGAGCGAACCCTACGATGCGCTCTCGATGCCGTTCTCCGCTCTCGACGAGGACGCCGTCGACGAGTCCCCGACGACGCCGGGTACCGACGCACCGGCCGCGGGCTCGACCGAGACACCGGCTCCGGGCTCGACCGATGCCGCGGCGTCGGGCGAGACGGACGCTGCTGATTCGGCTGCCGAAGCACTGGGGAGTGAAGAACCTGCTGCGAAGGACGAACCCACTGAGAAGACCGAGGCTGGACAGTCCGAACAGGACGGGCCGGAACCGGCCTCCCGTTCGCGCCGGATGCCGATCGTCCAGCCGCCGTCGACCTCGGGCGTGCGTGTCGTCACCGCGGCCTCGGCGCAGATCCCCACGACCGACGAACCCGGCACCGCTGAGGAACCGACCGCAGCGTCGGCCGGCACCGAAACGGCGTCGGCAGACGATGCGACGAACCGTGAGGCGAACACCCCAGCTCACGAGCCCGGATCCGATGATGCGGCACGGGCACTGGCTGCGAACCCGGAGACCCGTCCCATGGACGCCGTCCCCGAAGCCTGGGCTCTGCCGAACAGCGACTACGAAGACGAGGAGACGGAGAACCCACCGGGAACCCGCATCCCCGCCAGGTCGGTGACCGGACACGACGGGCAGATCCTCATGGGGGAAGAGCCCTCGAAGATGCCCTACATCATCCTCGGGATCGCCGCTTTCTTCGCGCTGGCCCTCATCGTCGTCGCCTTCATCATGTTCCAGTGACACCACCTGCATTCCTGCATCCATGCGAAAGGATCTTGTGAGCGAGATCGCCGATTCCACTCAGCTGCTTCAGACCGCCGCGAAAGCCGCGGACGAGAAGCTCGGCACCGACATCATCGGCCTCGATGTGAGTTCCACGCTCTACATCACCGATGCCTTCCTCATCATCTCCGCCGACAACGAACGCCAGATCGATGCGATCATCGACTCCGTCGAAGAGGCCGTCCAACGCGAACACGACCGCACACCGCTGCGGCGTGAGGGACGCGGGGGCGACTGGGTCCTGCTCGACTTCGGAGAGATCGTCGTCCACGTCTTCTCCGCCGAACAGCGCGAGTACTATGCGCTGGAGCGACTGTGGAAGGACGTGCCGGTCATCGACCTGAACCTGCCCGAGCCCGACGCAGACGAATGACGAAGACCGTCCTGTTCTGGCGCCATGGTCAGACCGATTTCAATGTCGAGGGGCGATTCCAGGGGCAATCCGATGTGCCGCTGAACGACACCGGTCGCGCTCAGGCCGCTGAGGCCGCCCGCAGGCTCGCCGAGTTCGCCCCGGAGCACATCGTTTCCTCAGACCTCTCCCGGGCCGCGGAGACCGCTGACATCCTCGCCTCGTTCGTCGGCCTCACAGCGGCCCGTGACGCTCGCCTGCGCGAAGCCGCCTTCGGCGAGTGGGAAGGATCGACCCGCGCCGAGGTGGGACTGACCTGGCCGTCCGAACTCGCCGACTGGGTCTCCGGTGCCGATGTCGCACCCCCGGGAGGAGAATCCCGGTCGCGATCGGGCAACCGTGTCGCCGCAGCCATCACCGACATCGTCGGATCGGCGACCGCCGAGACGATCGCCATCGTCGCCCACGGTGCCGTGCTCCGCGGGGCCGCGGAGATCCTCCTCGACATGACCGGCACCGGTCGCATAGGCGTGCTCGGCAACTGCGGGCACGGAGAGTTCGGCTGGTCCGAACGCGGGTGGGTGCTGCGCAGCTGGGGCACGAACATCCGCTGAGTCCGCTCCCTGCCTCCGACCGACGGACCGACTGGCACCCCCGGGCCTCAGCTCCTCGATTCCCGCTCGTCGGCACCGCCGATGCGCCTCGTCGCACCCGTTGCCGGTTCGGCAGCGACCGAACGGATGAGCTCGACGAGAGCCGCAGCCGAGTCGGCCCAATCGAATTTCTGCGACTGGACCAGGCCCGCCTGTGACTTCTTCTCCCAAGTACCCGCGTTGGTGAGCCGGGTGATCGCCTCCGCAATCGAGCGCGGATCCTCCTGGTCGAAGTACAACGCCGCCGCTCCGGCGATCTCATTGAAGATCGGTATGTCCGAGACCGCGACCGGGACCCCCTGCGCCATCGCCTCGATGACAGGCAGACCGAAGCCCTCCTCTCGGGAAGCCGTGACGAGTGCTGTCGCCTCGTCGAGGAGTCGAGCATAGTCCTCTTCGCTGATCCCGCGATGGAACACGACCTTCGCCCGGTCGGGGATGAGTGACCGCAGCTGCGCCTCTCGGCGTCCCTCGATTCTGCTGGCGATGTGCAGGGTCCATCCCGGCAGGTGTTCGAGTGAGCGGATGAGTGCTTCGACGTTCTTGTACGGCAGGAAGGCGCCCATATAGATGAGCGTCTTCGCATCGCTGCGGTTCACGGTCCGCGTGCCCGCCGCGGACACCTCCGCTGCGTTCGAAACCACAGCCACCGGTTTGGTGGTCAGGCGGTGGGCGGCGATGAGGTCCTTCGTCGTCTCGGACACGGCCGCGACGGCATCGGCCCGGTTGAGCAGAAGCCGCTGCGGAGCGTAGCTGAGGTGGTAGGCCCGCCACAGCAGACGGATCGGCAGCGGGAGATCGCCCGGCGGCTGCGGATGCGAATAGTAGATGAGGTCGTGGATGGTGAGGATGAGGCCGTAGCGACGTCCGAAGGAGCCCATCGTCTGCATTGTGGAGAACACGACATCGGCTCCGAGGGCGTTGAGCCTGCCGGCGACGGCGACCTCGGCGGGGGAGGTGGGGTCGTTGAGTTCGACCCATCGACATTCCGGCAGCAGGGCCAGCTGCGCCCGATCGCTGATGATGGCGGTGACGTCGATATCCGTGTCCTCGACGGCTTCGAGGAGAGCCGCGAGGAGGCACGCGCCGTAGCGGGAGATTCCGTCATGATGCGTTGTGCGGGTGAAGCGCGCGTCGAAGAACACCGACAGCCGCGACTCGGGCCGAGGGGTCATTGTGCTTTTGCTCATGGAACTCCGAGTCGATAGTCTGATTCTTCGTAAGTCTACGATAATCAGTATTCGCACATCGCGATGAAGGATCAGTGAGTGAAGGAACCATCACCTGCGTCTGCGGCCGCTGAGGGCCGGTCATGATCCTCACTCTCATCGCACTCGCCGCGCTCGTCGTCATCACCCCGGGCATCACTCGGTTCGCCGGCCGGGCGAGCGGCTGGCCGCTGGCGGTCGCCTATCTGGGCGTCGCCGCACTGTTCACACCCACCGCCGCCGAGGTGATGGCCGGGAACACCCCGGAAGCGGCCTACCCGTGGATTCCCCGGTTCGGCGTGGACCTCGCCCTGCGAGCCGACGGGCTCGGCGTCGTCTTCACCTACATCGCGCTCATCATCGGGGCGGTCGTCTTCGCCTATTCGACGAAGTACCTCCCGCACGGACGGAATACGAGCTTCTACTGGCTGATGGTGATCTTCACCTTCTCCATGGTCGCGCTCGTGCTCAGCAATGATGTGCTCGTGCTCTTCGTCTGCTGGGAACTGACGTCACTGGCCTCGTTCTTCCTCATCGCTCGCTCCAGCTCCCCCGGACAGGCACCGGCGCTGCGGACGATGTTCTTCACCTTCATCGGCGGACTCAGTCTGCTGGTGGCCACCGGAGTCATCATCGCGGTGACCGGCACGACGCATCTGAGCGAGGCGATCGGTTCCCCGGTGTGGGCGGGCCAGCCTGAGGTGACGACCGCTGTCGCCGTGCTCATCGGCATCGCCGCTATGACGAAGTCCGCACAGTTCCCCTTCCATTCCTGGCTGCCCGATGCCATGGCCGCAGCCACGCCGGTCTCGGCATATCTGCACGCCGCAGCGGTGGTCAAGGCCGGAATCTTCCTCATGCTGCGGTTCTCGCCGACCTTCCACGCCACCCCGGCCTGGAACATCCTGCTCATCACCGCTGGTCTCTTCACCGCCTGCCTGGGCGGGTGGTTCGCCCTCAACCAGCACGACGTGAAGAAGCTCATGGCCTATTCGACGGTCTCGCAGCTCGGCCTCATCACCGCCGTCATCGGCGTCGGCACCGAAGCCGCGATCGCCGCAGCCACCCTGCACGTCATCGCCCACGCCCTGTTCAAATCCGGTCTGTTCATGATGGTCGGCGTCGTCGACCACCTCGCAGGCACCCGCGACCTCGCGCGGATCCCGAAGCTCAGACGCAGCGCTCCGGCCGCGTTCGTCGTGCTCATCATCGGCTGCGGCTCGATGGCCGGGATTCCGCCGCTGCTCGGCTTCGTCTCCAAGGAATCCCTGTTCACCGCCCTCGGCGAGGCGCCGGGCGGTCCATGGGCCGGCTGGTTGGCTCTGCTCATCGCAGCGGGCGCCTCAGTGCTCACCTTCGCCTACTGTGCGAAGACAGTGTGGGGCAGCTTCATCGACGGTAGCGAACCCGAACCGCGGCAGATCCACCGGGGGTCGGCGGTCATGCTCACGGCCGCCGCAGTGCCGATCCTCGCTTCGATTCCGCTGAGCTTCGTCCTCTTCGTCTTCGACAACCCGCTCGACCAAGTGGTGCGGGCGGCGATGCCCGAATCCGCGGGATCGGTGCATCTGGCTCTGTGGCACGGTTTCACCGCCGAACTCCTCGCCTCGGGCCTCATCATCGCCATCGGCGTCGTCATCATCCTCCGCCGCTCCCGCGTGTTCGCGTTCTTCCACCGGGCCACACCGCCCTTCGACGGAGCGAACGTCATCGACGGCCTCAACGCGGGCCTGCGCCGTGTCGGTCACGGTCTCGGTGTGTTCGTCCGCCCGATGAACTCCGGACCCTACCTGGCGATCTCCCTGGGCGGACTGAGCCTGCTGGCCATCTGCGCGATCCCCCTCGTGTATCCGAGTCTGCCGCCGCTCGAGCAGGGACTGAGCCGACCGGTGGACATCATCCTGCTGATCCTCATCACCATCGCGGTGCTCGTCCTGTGCACCTCCCATTCCCGTCTGACGACCGTCGTCGCGCTCTCGGCCATCGGGATCCTCGCCACCGTGCAGATCCTCGCCCTCGGTGCTCCCGACGTCACGCTGACCCAGCTCCTCGTCGAAGCGATGACGATCATCGTCATCATGCTCGTGCTGCAGAAGCTGCCTCGCTCGTTCTGGCGCTACCCGAAGCGCAAGCAGTCCCCGCGTCTGATCCTGGCGATCATCGTCGGCGCGGCGATGACTGCTCTCACCCTCGTCCTCAACGGGCGCCGGGAACGCTCCGATCTGGGCCGGTACTACCTCGACCATGCCCCCGACATCAGCGGCGGGAAGAACATCGTCAACACTATCCTCGTCGAATTCCGTGCCCTCGATACCCTGGGAGAGCTGACGGTGCTCGGCATGGCCGGCATCGCCATCGTCGCCGTGATGTCTACAGTCAAGGACAAGTTCATCGATCCGCCGGCCGAGAACATTCCCGAGCCGCCGCGGCCGCCCTGGGTGTCGATCCGCCCGAAGGGCACCACCGCCTATCGCGCCGTGCACGAGGCCTGGCCGAACGTCATCCCGCTGCAGCTGACGATCAAGGTCCTCGGCCCTCTGCTGGCGGTGACGTCGCTGGTCGTGTTCTGGCGCGGACACAATTCGCCCGGCGGCGGGTTCATCGCCGCGCTCATCGGTGCGGCTGTCATCGGCTTGGCCTACCTGTCCACACCGAAGGACCGGCCGATCGGTCCGCCGCGCGCACCCCTCTACCTCATCGGTTCCGGCGTCGGCGTCGCCGTGGTCACCGGCATCATCGGTCTGCTCTTCGCCGGATCGTTCCTCAAGCCCATGCACACCGAATTCGCCGGACAGCATTGGACGACGTCGATGCTCTTCGACCTCGGCGTCTACCTCGCGGTGCTCGGACTCATGCTGCTGTCGTTCAACCTCCTCGGCGTCTCGGACTCCGCTGCGACGCCGGCCGGCGATGATGTGCTCACCAACGGCATCATCCGCCGCGACGTCGAACGCACCCGCGAACGCGCCGACGAGCTGCTCTACGGTGAGCTCAGCGGGCCGATGGAAGCCATCCGCGGGGAGCGGCCCGACCGCAGCCGCCGCAGTGTGGAGACCGCGCAGGAGAAGAAGGTGCGCGCCACCTCGACGCATATCCTCCACGGGGACCCACCCGTCGACGGAGAGGAGGAAGCATGATTCTGGCACTGACGATCGGCGTCCTCACCACCGGCGGCGTCTACCTCATGATGCAGCGGTCGATGGTCCGGGGAGTCTTCGGGCTCACCCTCATCTCGCATGCCGCGAACTTCATTCTGCTCTCGGCCGGAGTCGGAGCATGGCGAGGCGAACCGCTCGCCGGCCGCAGCGGCCTGGCGGAAGCGGCCGACCCTCTGCCCCAGGCCTTCGTCCTCACCGCCATCGTCATCACCTTGGCGGTGACGATCTTCATGCTCGCCCTGGCCGTGCTCGGTCATGACGACGATCAGAAACGCAGCCCCGAGACAGGGGAGGAGCGCGACTCATGAACTCCGCCCTGCTTCTCCTCCTCATCGGGGTGCCGCTGCTCGCCTCGGCGCTGAGCGTGCTCATCACCTCACGCACCTTCGACCGGCTGCTGCTCCTGGCGGTTCCGGCCTTCGTGGGCATCAGCGGCATCGTGCTGCTCGGCCTCCACCGGTCCACCCCGGTGCTCGCGCATTCGGTGGGCGACTATGTGCCCGGCCTGGCGATCGTGTTCGTCTCGGACACCTTCACCGCGCTCATGCTCGCGCTCACCTCCCTGGTCGCGTTCATCAGCTGTCTGTTCCTCATCACCACGGGAGAGGACCAGTATCGGTTCGTTCCCGCGCTCATCCTCATGATGCTCACCGGTGTCTATGGGGCCCTGCTGACGGGGGACCTGTTCAACTTCTTCGTCTTCGTCGAAGTGATGATGCTGCCGGCCTACGCCCTCATCGCCGTGACCGGCACCTGGCGCAGGCTCGGCATCGGTCGGCTCTATGTCATGGTCAACCTGCTCACCTCCACGATGCTGCTCATCGGAGTCGGCTTCGTCTACGGTGCCACCGGTACGGTCAACCTCGCGGTCCTCGCCGACCAGGGCAGACCGACCGGTCAGGCGGGAATCGCCCTCGGAGTGGTGCTGCTGTCGCTGCTCATCAAAGCCGGTGGCGCGCCCTTCCACGGTTGGCTGGTCCGCACCTACCCGAACACCTCGGCGGGGATGATGTCCCTCTTCTCCGGCCTGCATTCGAAGGTCGGACTCTACGCCGTCTACCGCATCTACACCACGGTCTACGGTGAACCCGCCCCGTGGGTGAACGTGCTGCTCGTCGTCGCCGTGGTCAGCATCCTCATCGGTGCGCTCTCCGGATTCGGGCAGGCGCGCGTGCGCAACGTCCTCGGGTTCCAGATGACCGCGGGCGTCGGGCACATCCTTCTCGGCGTGACCCTGCTGAGTTCAGCGGCACTCGGGGCCGGTGCCTTCTACATGATCCATCACATGATCACGATGTCCGGGCTGCTGCTCATCATGGGGGCGGTCGAACAGACGTACGGAACGGGGTCCTTCCGGAAGCTCTCCGGGCTGGCGTCCCGTGAGAGGTGGGCCACCGTGCTCATGATCCTCGGCCTGTTCTCCCTCGTCGGTCTTCCGCCGACATCGGGGCTGTGGGGCAAGGTCGGGCTCATCACCGCGGCCACGGATTTCGGCGGGGGAATCGGCTGGGTCCTCGTCGCTGCGATCGTCATCGGTGCTCTGATCAGTCTCCTGGCGCTGCAGCGGACCTGGCGCAACACCTTCTGGGGACCGCCGATGCAGACCTATCGGCCCGACTCGGCCGAGACCGGCCGTGCCCCGGCCGAACCGATCCTGCGCAGCGTGCGCATCCCTGCTCGGCTGCTCGCGCCCGCCACGGTGATGATCGGCGTCTCCGTCGCCCTGTTCGCCTATCCGGAGCCTCTGCTCGACCTCACGCATCGGGCGGCGACCGGACTGCTCGACCACAGTGACTACATCCAGGCGGTGCTGACACCATGATGCGTCTCGTCCACGGAGTGTTCTACCTCGGCTTCATCGTCTGGGCCATCATCACGGGTTCGCTCACCATCGTCGCCCGGCTCTTCCGTGCCGACTATGCGGAACCGATGATCGTCGAACTGCCGATGCGCTGCGCCACCGACCTCGAAGTCACCCTCTTCGCCTCATCGATCACGATCACTCCGGGCACCCTGGTCGCCGCGATCGCGGCCGGTACCAGTACGACACCTCCCGCGATCTTCGTCCACGCTCTGTTCGAGGATTCCGAAGAGGATGCCCTGGCCGGTCTGGTCGATATGGAATCACGTCTGCTCGCCATGACCCGGGGCCGGGCGCCGCGGGCCGAGCCGGAAGGAGACCTGTCGTGATCGTCGTCGTCGGCATCTGCGCCGTCATCTTGGCCGCCGCCATCATCATCGGCCTGATCCGGGTGCTCACCGCCCGCGATCAGGGTTCACGGGCAGTGGTCTCCGACCTCATCTACTTCTCCGCCATCGCGATCGTCACGATGCTCGGCATCGCCGTGTCGTCCTCGGTCGTCCTCGACGTGGTCTTTCTGGCTTCCATGGTCGGCATCCTCGCGACCATCGCCCTGTCGCGCATCCTCACGAGGGGGCACCGCTGATGAACGAAACTCTGGCCACCTCCCTCGTCGGGATCTTCGGCATCACCGGGTCGCTGCTGCTGCTCGGCTCCGCCCTGGCGATGTTCCGCGTCCGTGACGCTCTGTCCCGGATCAACGTGTTCTCACCGGCTACAGGGCTGGGTATGCCGCTCATCGTCGCCGCCGCCTACGTCTTCGACCTGCATTCCGCAGGCTTCTCCTGGTCATCCCTGCTCATGGCCGTCGTTGCCGTGCTGTGCCTGATCATCGTGTCCTCGGTGGCGAGCAATACGCTTGCCCGGTCGACCGTGCTGTCGGGGCAGCCCGTGTTCCGCAAGACCTCTCCGAACCGGTTGGCCTTCCCACCGGAAGGCGTGATCGACGTCGACTCCGAAGAGGGGTGAAGCCGGTCGTCGTCAGTCTCGACCGGTCGTGCGCATGGTGATGTTGATTCTGCCCCCGCCGAGGTGGTCCAACCGTCCGTGGTCCGGCGCGGTTGCCGCACGGATCGACTGCACCCCATGGAAGGCGAAGCGGGCCGGCCCGCCGAAGACGAACGCATCGCCGGACGCTAAGCGCAGGTCTGTGAACGGGCGGTTGCGGGTCTCCGAGTTGCCGAACCTGAACAGGCAGGTGTCGCCGAGGGACAGAGAAACGACCGGGGCGGGATCGATTTCGTCCTTGTCCTGGTGCATGCCCATCTTCGCGTGCGCATCGTAGTAGTTCACAAGCGCCACATCCGGGTGGTAATCCTCGGGAACGAACCCCCAGACCCCGGCCGCATCCGGCCCGAATCCCGCGCTGTCGTCGACGACCTCCGTCGCCGCCTGCAGCACCTGACGGCCCAGCCGCTTCATCCAGTCGGGAAACGGCAGCACGAATTCTCTGTTGACATCGTCGGCCCGGCGATCGTAGCGTCCCGGCCGCCAGTGCCAGCCCAGTCCGATCGTCTGCACACTCATCGGGTGACCGGCGATCACCGTGGCATGCGGCGGGACCGGACCGGCCTGCCACTCGGCGTAGCGGGCGATGATCCATGACTGCGCCTCGGGACCGAGGAAACCCGGCAGCCAGACCGCTCCGGGGGCGACGATCTCGGGCCGGCGGTCGAAGGCCTCATCGGCGAAGAGCGATTCCATGCCTACCAGGATGCCAGAGGCAGCTCCAGGGCGTGTTCCTCCGGCAGGGACGGTTCACAGCTCGCCGACCGGCACCTGCTCATCGGCCAGGCGTTCGGCTGAGACCTCCTTGCCGATGAGAGCCCGCAGCTCATCACCGAAGTCCCAGATGTTGACATTCATCGCCGCCGAGACGCGGCCGTCGCGGAGCCAGAACACGATGAATTCTCCGCCGGCCCGGTCACCGCGGATGACGACTTCGTCATCGGCGCCGCCCCGACCCACGTATTCCATGCCGAGGTCGAACTGGTCGGTGTAGAAATACGGCTGCCAATCATAGGCCTTGGATCCGCCGGTGATCGTCGAGGCCGCGACCTCGGCCTGCCGCACCGCGTTGTCCCAGTGCTCGATCCGCAGTCGCTCTTCGCGGAGAACATTGTGCGCATTCGCGATGTCGCCGATGGCCAGGATGCTGCCGTCGGAGGTGCGCATGTGTTCGTCGACGATCACCCCGTCGTCGACCGTCAACCCCGCCGAGGCGGCCGGACCGGTGGCCGGATCCGCACCGATGCCGACGACAACGAGGTCGGCAGGGACGCTGCCCGCGCTCGTCTCGACGACTTCGACGGAATCGGAACCGGTGAAGGCGGTCGTCTCCGCCTCCTTGATGAACTTCACCCCGTTCTTCCGGTGCAGCTGTTCGAAGTGCTCACCGATCTCATGGCCGAGAACCGAAGACAGCGGGGGAGCGTCGGTGTGGAGGATGACGGTGACGTCGCAGCCCCGGGTCTTCGCCGCGGCCGCGACCTCGAGGCCGATCCACCCTCCGCCGATGACGGCGACTCTCTTGCCCTCGCCGAACTGGGAGCGGATGGCCACGGCATCGCCGGCGTCGCGGAGTGTGTGGATATTGCCGAGCTGGGTCCCCGGAACGTCGAGTGTGCGCGGTGTCGATCCAGTGGCGAGGATCGCCTGCCCGTACTTCAGTTCTTCACCGGAGTCCAGAGTCACCGTCTGTCCGGTGGGGTCGAGTGCGGCGACGGGGGAGCCGAAGAATGTCGACACATCATGTGCTGCGTACCAGTCGTCGCCGCGCAGTGCGGACTCGGCTGGGTCCGAGTTTTCGAGCATGACTTTCTTCGACAGGTCAGGACGGTAGTAGGGAGCGGCGGGATCGGCTCCTACCAGAGCGACGGACCCTGCGTATCCGGAGTCTCGCAGCGACTCGACGACGGTTCCTCCGCCGATGCCTGCGCCGATGACGACGGTTCCGAATTCCTCTGCCATAACACGTCCTTTCATAGAGGGGACCTGCTCACGACTGTACTCGTCTCACCGAGCAGTCTCCAGGGATCCGTGCCCAGGTGAGGCGGTGTTCGAACAAGACAGTCGTCGTTTTGATCTGCGGCGGGCAGGAGGCGTAAGCTGAAGAGCGCAAGGGGCTATAGCTCAGTTGGTAGAGCGCTTCGTTCGCAATGAAGAGGTCAGGGGTTCGAATCCCCTTAGCTCCACTCGTCGTCCCGACACCAGCCGCAGAGGTGGCCCATCAGTGAAGATCCAGACAGCGATCATGGCAGGGCTCCTCGGCACGGCGGGAATCATCCATTTCGCCCGGCCGAAGCCTTTCGACGCCATCGTTCCGCCCCGGCTGGGCAATCCGCGATTCTGGACCTATGCCAGCGGTGTCGCCGAACTCGGATGTGCCGGACTCCTGGCCGTTCCGTCTACGCGGCGCCTCGGCGGTGCCGCGTCCGCAGCGCTCATGATCGGTGTGTTCCCCGCCAACATCTACACCGTGGTCAAACATCGGGACGAGCCGAAAGCCCGCGCGATCGCACTCGCGCGCCTGCCGCTGCAGATCCCGTTGGTCTGGATGTCGAAGGGCATTGCAGCCGGCTCCTGAGCACTCCGTCTCAGCGCATATCGGCGGCGCTGACCGGTGCTCACCCTGGTGAAGGCATTGCGGCAGTGATGCGTCCGTGACATATTCTGGTTATGGAAGACATGGATGTCGCTGGTGCGGCTGTGCACGGTCTGCGGTTCTCGGCGGCCACTGCCGCCTTCCAGATCGAAGGCGCCAGATGCGAAGACGGTCGCGGACGATCGATCTGGGATGACTTCGTCGATAAACCCGGCGCGGTGATCGACGGCAGCAGCGCAGAACCGGGACCCGACAGCTATCACCGCAGTTCAGAGGACGTCGGACTGCTGGCCGGACTCGGCGTCGACCGATACAGATTCTCGATCTCCTGGCCTCGCATCATCCCCGACGGCGGGCCCCACACCGCGGTCAACCGACCCGGACTCGACTACTACGATCAACTCGTCGACGAACTGCTCGATGCCGGGATCACCCCGGAGCCGACCCTCTACCATTGGGATCTTCCCTCGCCCCTCGAAGCCGCAGGCGGGTGGCTCAACCGGGATACGGCCGACCGGTTCGGCGAGTATGTCACCGCCGTCGCCGATCGTCTCGATGATCGGGTCCGACATTGGTACACGATCAACGAACCCGCCTCGACCTCTCTGCAGGGCTATGCCCTCGGCGAACTCGCTCCCGGGCATACGATGCTCTTCGACGCCTTGCCGACGGTCCACCATCAGCTGCTCGCCCACGGACTCGCCGCAGCGATCCTGCGCGAACGCGGTGCAGTGCAGGCCGCGCCGACCATCAACCACAGCCTCATCCTCCCGGAGACTGACGCCGATGCCGACCTCGAGGCAGCCGGGATCCTCGATGTCATCATGAACCGGCTCTTCGCCGAACCGCTGCTGCTGGGCGCGTATCCCGATCTCGGCGCCTTCGGCGTCGACATGCCCATCCGGGACGGGGATATGGATGTGATCTCGGCGCACAACGAGATCTACGGATTCAACTATTACAATCCGATCACCGTCCGCGCCGCCTCCGCAGGTCCGCTGCCCTTCGACATGGTGCCCACGCCCGGGGCCCCGACCACGGGGTTCGGCCCGCAGTGGCCGATCCGGCCCGACACCATGCGCGACTTCCTCATCGATCTGCGCAACCGGTACGGTCAGGCGCTGCCGCCGATCGTCATCGCCGAGAACGGTGCCTCCTTCCCAGAACCGGACTCCGCTGCCGGGCAGATCGAGGATCGAGAGCGCATCGCCTATCTGCGTGACCACCTCGGCGCCGTCGCCGAGGCACGAGCCGCGGGAGTCCGGATCGACCAATACACCGTCTGGTCGCTGCTCGACAATTTCGAATGGGCCGACGGGTGGACCCAGCGCTTCGGCCTCGTCCATGTCGACATGCACACCGCCCGACGCAGTCCGAAAGCCTCCTACGACTGGTATCGCGAACTCATCGCTGCCGCTCGATCATGAGCTTCGGGATCGAGTCGAGTCCCGCCTCCGGTGATGGGACCGCGAAACGGGTCGGACCCGGGTGGATGGCATGGTTCACGCTGGCGTGGCTGGCGATCTGGACTGTGCAGCTCACCCCGGTCCAACTGCTCCTGCCGATGCAGCTCGATACTCAGAGTGGTCACTGGATCGACGGCGTCGTCTGGTCCGGACTCGTCCTCTCCGCCGGCGGGCTGGCCGGAATCGTCATCGCCCCGATCGCCGGTCGGTTCTCCGACCGCACGCGTTCTCGTCTCGGTCGCCGGCGACCGTGGGCGATCGGCGGTTCGCTGTGTGCCGCTCTCGGCCTCGTCCTCACCGGCGTCGCCGAGGGCCCGGTCAACGTCGGCGGCGCCTGGGTGATCACCTCTGTGGGCATTTCGACTGCGTCTGCGGCGCTGACGGCACTCATCGCCGATCAGCTCGACGCTCAACGGGGTGCAGCCTCGGCGGCGGCCAGCTCGGCCCAGGCCATCGGCATAGTCGTCGGCGTCGGCGCTGTCGTCCTGCTCGGCCTCGGTCTCGGCACAGCCTATGTCGTGCTCGCCGGCCTCATCGCCGTGATCGGGGTGGGCACGGCACTGCTGCTGCCCGATCCGCCGCCGCTGCACCCGGCAGTGCAGGCGCTGCATGAGCGGACATCGCTGACGCGGGCGCGGGTGTCCTCGCTCCTCGACCCGAACTTCACGAGACTGCTCGTCAGCCGCTTCATCGTCAATGTGGGCAATGCCTGCGGCACATCGCTGCTGCTGTTCTTCCTGCTCTACGGCATCGGGGTGCCGTCGGCGACGGCCGAGGACAAGCTGCTGGTGCTCATCGTCATCTACACGGTCTTCGTCGTCATCGCCTCGATCATCGTCGGGATGATCTCCGACCGCAGCGGGAACCGACGGCTGTGGACGGTGACGACCGCCCTGATCCAGGCTTCATCGGGCGTCATCATCCTCATCAGTCCGAGCTACCCGGTGACCGCGGTCGCGGCCGCCTTCATGGGGACCGGCTACGGCGCGTACATGGCCGTGAGCCTCGCATTCGCCACCGATCTGCTGCTCGATCCCGAGGACCACGCCCGCGATCTCAGCCTCGTCAACAGCGCAGCGAACCTCGGACAGCTGGTCGGACCCCTGCTGGGGGCAGGACTCGTGGCCCTCGTCGGGGGCTTCTGGCTGCTGTTCGCCTCAGCAGCTGTCGTCTCAGTCGTCGGCGCCCTGCTCACGCTCACCGTCCGCCCGAAGCAGTCGGTGCTCCGCGACCCCGCACCCGAATGAGGTCGGAGACCGGTTCAGGACTGCCCGAGCAGCTTTCCGCTCTTCGACACCTCGGGGTCCGTGCACGATGACCTGTCGAAGCAGCAGGGTCGACGCAGGCCCGACTCGAGCTTCGAGAGAGTGACTTCGACGCGGCGGGCCCGAGTGGCTGCGTTCTTCGTGGACTTCACCCAGCGCACCCACTCCCAATGGGCCATCGGGGTGAGTTCCTGCCAGACCTCGGCCAGCGCAGGAGCATCGGCGAGCGCCGATTGCATATCAGCGGGGACGACGACCTCGGGCCACCGGCTCTGCGGAGTCAGTGTCGCGGCGACCTCGTCACCGGGGGAGAGGCCGAGCCGGTTCCACAGTTCCTCGTCGAGGCCGATCCAATGACCGCGCAGGCCATCGGGCTCGACGACGGTGGAGAACTCGACTGCGTTGAGCGATCCCTGCACCGCGACCTGACCGCGTGAGGGAAGCTGCCCGCTGGCATCGGCGGGCAGACGCAGGATCGGGCGCTCGTTGAGCAGCTCGGCGACGGCTGTGAATGCGATCTCGGTGGTGGCTGTCGTGGTGGACATGGTCTCTCCTCTGCGGGCCTGGCCCCGTGAGTGCGGGACCGGTGTGAGCACCAGGATAACTCCGTCGAGACGCCGCGACTTCTCGAATCCTGATGACTGTGCACCTGATGTCTGCGGTCCACGGGGTCTCAGCCGATGTGGCGCCCTGACCAGTCCGGTTGGGACCGCTTCACCTCGTCGATGCGATCGAGGATCGTGTCCGGGAAGGCCACAGCACCTCCTGCCTGTTGGTCGACGTGAAGGGCGACGATCTCCTCGGTGGCCACCAGGCGCTGGTCCACGTGCATCTCGTACGCCAGGTGCAGCTTCTTCTCACCGGCACTGACCAGCTGGGGTGTCACGGTCAGCTGGGCGCCGAGAGCCACCTCGTCGAGGTATCGGATATGGGATTCGACGGTGTACAGCGAGGCGTTCGCCGTGTTTCGGTAGCCCGCGTCGAGCCCGAGCTCATCCATCACCTGATCGGTGGCGAAGCCGAAGACGAGGACATAGAACGCCTCAGACATATGCCCGTTGTAGTCGATCCACTCCGGTGCCACTTCCGTGGTGTAGCGCGCGAGGCAGGGGGAGGGCTCGGCGCTTCGAGCGCTCGATTCGGTTGCCGAACCGTTCGCCTCTGCCGTATCCGCTGCGGTGGCCGACCCGGTCCCTGAGGTGGGGTCAGTGCCGACGGTCTCGGTTCCGGCCGTCGACAGTTGGGCGGTGAGCCGGCGCAGAGCGATGATCCCGGCATCGCGGTGTGCGACGAGATCGGCGATGGTGCGCGGGCCGGCCTCGACTTCGCAGCCGGCCACGACATCGTCGCGCAGAGCCTGGCTGAGCTCCGGAGCGGTCAGCCGCGTCCACGGCGACTTCAGCGAGGGCCCGAAGTGATCGAGCATATGCGCCATTCCACCCTCACCTCCGGCCAGATGGAAGGTGAGCATCGGCCCCTGGAAAGGCCAGCGCAGCCCCGGCCCGTCGGTGATCGAGCGGTCGATCTGCTCGACCGTGGCCTCTCCCTGCTCGACCATGTGCAGTGCCTCCCGCCACTGGGCCTCCTGGAGGCGGTTGGCGATGAAGCCCGGCACCTCACGGTCCATCCGGATCACGGACTTGCCGATGCGAGTGTAGAAGTCGCCGGCCCAGTCGACGGTCGCCGGCGAACTCTGCTCGCCGCCGACGACCTCGACGAGTGGGATGAGATAGGGCGGATTGAACGGATGCCCGACGACGAGACGTTCGGGGTGGACCGCCTCGGTGGCCATTTCGGTCATGCTGTATCCCGAGGTCGACGATCCGATGACGATCTCCGGGGCACACACGGCATCGATCCGGGACAGCAGACCCCGTTTGAGGGACAGGTCCTCCGGCGCAGACTCCTGGACGAATCCGGTGCCCGCGACCGCCTCGGCGAGGTCGGTGTGAACCGACCAGGCATCACGGTCGGCGTCGGGGGCCATATCGAGTTCGGTCAGAGCCGGCCAGGCGGCGTCGAGGAGGCGGGTGAACTTCTCTGCGGCGTCGGGGGCGGGGTCCCAGATCTTCACCCGGAATCCCTGGGCAAGGAAGTAGGCGGCCCAACCGCCGCCGATGGTTCCGGCTCCGACGCAGGTGACGGTGTCGATCGACGCGAAGTCGGGGAAGGCAGGTGCGATGGAATCGTTCACAGATCGCCTCCGGTGATGGTCGGGGTCTGGACGCGCAGGTTGAGGATCTCGCGGGCTTCGTCCGGTGTGGCCACGGCCGCGCCGAGGCTGCTGATGATCTCGACGGCGCGGGAGGTGAGGTCGGCGTTCGTGGCTTTGACGCCCTTGGACAGGTAGAGGTTGTCTTCGAGCCCGACGCGGGCGTGACCGCCGGCGAGCACGGACTGGGCGACCCACGGCAGCTGGTTCGCGCCGATGGCGAAGGACGTGAACTGTGCGCCCTTGGGCAGCATATTCACCATCGCAGCGAGCAGACCGGGGTCCGCGGGGGCGCCGTAGGGGATGCCCATGCACAGCTGGTAGAGCGGCGGGGCGTCGATGAGGCCCTCTTCGACGAGCACATTGGAGAACCACAGGTTGCCGGTGTCGAAGATCTCAAGCTCGGGACGCACGCCGAGGGTCTGGATCCGCTTCGACCCCTCACGGAGCATGTCCGGAGTCGAGACGTAGATGTTCGAACCCTCGCCGAAGTTGAGAGTCCCGCAGTCGATCGTGCAGATCTCGGGCAGCAGCTCCTCGACGTGGGGGAGACGGTCGAGGGCGTTGATGAGGTCCGTGCCCGGCATCGTGGTCAGCGGGTCCTGCGGGTCGACGACGAGGTCGCCGCCCATCCCCGCAGTGAGGTTGATGACCGGGTCGACGTCGGAGGCGCGGATGCGGCGGACGACCTCACGGTAGTACGCGACCTCACGGGAACTCTGCTTCGTCTCGAGGTCGCGGACGTGGATGTGGACGATCGAGGCGCCGGCTCGGGCGGCGGCGATCGCGTCGTTCGCGATCTCTTCGGGGGTGACGGGAACGTGTTCGCTCTTGCCCGTGGTGTCTCCGGCTCCGGTGACGGCACAGGTGAGGATGACCTTGCGATTCATGATGACTCCTTCTTCGAATCGGTGCTTCTGTCGTGATCGGTGGTGTCGTTGGTGTGCATGATGGAACGGTCGAGGTAGGACCGCAGGCGCAGGGTGAAGGTCTCGGCATCCATCACCCCGGTGAGGACTTTGATGCCGAGCCCGTCGAGCAGCGAAGTGAGCTCATCGGCCATGGCACGGGCATCGCCGGGTCGGAAGCACCCGGTGCGCTGACCGTCTTCGAGCGTGGTCTGCACGGTTCGCGACCAGCGTTCGTAGCTGAGGGGATAGTCCTCCAGCGCTGCGTCTTCGAGGGCCAGGCGCGCCCAGGTCTGCAGCCAGATCGACCACTCTCCGCGTTCGGTGCGGCCCAGCGGCGATTGCAGCGCAAGGAGCCGTTCGAGCCGCAGAGAGGGGTCGTCGATGTCGGCGAGCCAGGCGATCTGCCGGTCGAAGGCGAGCTTGACCGAATAGTCGAGAGCGGCGTCGAAGAGCTCTGCCTTGTTCGCGAAGTAGTAGTGGATGCTCGGAGTCGAGACCCCGGTCGCCTCGGCGATGTCGGCGATGCGCACGGCATCGAAGCCATGACGGCCGAACAGAGTCCACGCCGCCTCAGCGATCGTGCGCCTCGGGGTCGCTTCTTCGGGTGCGGCGGCTGCGTCGGTCGACGAGTTCGGCGGCAGGGCCGAGACCTGGGATTCGTCGCCGAGGATCCACCGCACGGTCACGCCCGTGGCGGTGGCCAGGCCGAGGAGCTCCTCGGCGGTGAATCGGCGGCGCCCCGCCAGGGCTTTGGACAGTTTCGTCTCGTCGATGCCGATCGCCTCGGCGACGCGTCGTTGAGACAGGCCGCTCCAGCCGATGGCTTCCCTCGCCCGAGCCGCTGTCACTTCGGGAGGCTGATCACCACTCATGGGGCGAACCTACCTCAGATCCGACAGTGATCGCAAGTAAAAATGACTGAAAATCAAAACTTGCGATCAGCCCGTGGTTCCACCCAAAATCCCGCGCATGACGTTAGTCTCATAGACGGTGGGAGACCCCCACCATCATCGAGCCCGACGAGGAGCCACCCATGACCGACAGTCTTCATTCCCGCATGCACGTCGTCTCCGACGAAACCCGCAACCTCGTGAATCTCGTCCTGGAATACTCCCGCCGTCGCACCTTGGCCGAGGACACTCCGCTCGACCACCCGACCTCGGAAGCCGAGCTGCGACGTCTGGCCGGTCCCACCGTCACCGAGGAGGGGCTCGGGTCGGCGCGGGCGCTGGCGATCTTCGAGCACATCTTCGCTCCCGCCTGCATCTCGACCGACCATCCGAAGTACCTGTCCTTCATCCCCAGCGCCCCGACGAAAGCGGCCGTTGCGTTCGACCTCGTCGTCTCCGCCAGCGCCCTCTACGGCGGATCATGGCTCGAAGGCGCCGGTGTCGTCCATGCGGAGAACGAAGTGCTGCGCTGGCTGGCCGGGGAGTTCGGTCTGCCCGAGACCGCCGGGGGAGTGTTCGTCCAGGGAGGGACCATCGGCAACCTCTCGGCCCTCGTGGCCGCACGCAATGCGCAGAAGGAGAAGCTGGGTGACAAGCGCCCCGGACGCTGGGTCATCGTGTGCAGTGCCGAAGCCCACTCGTCGATCGCCTCGGCGGCCGAGGTCATGGACGTCGATGTCGCCCCCGTGCCCACAGGTGAGGACGGGATCCTCCGGCCGGCAGGAGTGAAGGAGGCGCTGCAGGAGCACGGTGATGCCGTGATCGCGGTGGTGGCCACCTCGGGGACGACGAATTTCGGCACCATCGATGACATCGCCGGCATCGCGGCGCTCAAGGAGGAGTTCGACTTCTGGCTGCACATCGACGGCGCCTACGGACTGGCCGCGATGCTCTCACCGCAGGCACGGCACAAGTTCGCCGGCGTCGAGGAGGCCGATTCCCTCATCGTCGATCCCCACAAATGGCTCTTCGCTCCCTTCGATGCCTGCGCGCTGATCTACCGGGACCCGAACTCCGGCAGGCGAGCGCACACGCAGAAGGCGGAGTACCTCGACACGCTCACCGACGCCCAGGAGTGGAGCCCGTCGGATTTCGCCATCCAACTGACCAGACGACCTCGCGGACTGCCGCTGTGGTACTCCGTGGCCAGCTACGGGGTCGAGGCCTACAGAGAGGCGATCGGGCACTCGATCGATTTGGCGCGGCAGATCGCCACGGAGATCCGACGGCGGGAGAACCTGCGTCTGGTGCGCGAACCCGAACTCTCCGTCGTCGTCTTCGAACGCGATGGGTGGCAGCGTGGGGACTACGATGCGTGGTCGGATCGACTGCTCGAGGACCAGCGGGCGTTCGTCGTGCCCAGCTCCCATGCGGGGCGTCCGAACGCCCGGTTCGCGATCGTCAACCCGCTCACCACATTCGAGGACCTTGTCGACATCCTCGACACCATGGAGTGAACCGAGGCGGGCGGTTCTCGTCCCCTCCGGCGCAGGCCGGGATCAGCGCCTCTTCAGGAGTCAGCGCCTCTTCTGGGCTTCAGCGCTTCTGTCGGGGGCGGAGTTCGACGGTGAAGGTCGGCAGCAGCGCCTGGGTGATCGGGCCGATCCCCACCGCATAGAGAACGGTGCCGATGCCGACGACTCCGCCCAGCGGCCAGCCGATCGCGACGACAGTGACTTCGATGAGGGTGCGCACGAGCCGGATCGACCGTCCGGTGACTCGGGCGAGTCCGGTCATCAGTCCATCACGCGGACCGGGGCCGAACTGGGAGCCGATGTACATCGCCGAGGCGAGCCCGTTGAGGGCGACACCTGCGAGCATGAGCGGAATCTGCCACCCGAGGTGATCGGGTTCGGGCAGGAACAGTTGGGTCAGGTCGAGCGCGGGCCCGATGAGCAGTGCATTGAGGACCGTGCCGATGCCCGGCTGCTGTCGCAGCGGGATCCAGATGAGGAGCACGACGAAGGAGAGCAGGGTGACGACGGTGCCGAAGGTCACCGGCACATGTCGGAGGATGCCGGCATTGAGAACGTCCCACGGCATCATGCCCAGACCCGCATTGACCATCATCGCCATGGAGGCCCCGAACAGGTAGAGGCCGATGAGCAGCTGGGGGATGCGTCGCCACAGCCGGCCCCCGCGCAGCTGTTCGATGGGGCCGACATTGGCCAGCTGGCGTTTCGGCGTGGGTGTCGATGTCATTCGGCGGCTTTCTCATTCCTCAAGAGTCTCCCTCGTGACCCATTGTGGCCGAGATCCTCCGTGCGTGCACCGTCTGTCCGCCGGAATCGTGGACGCAGGCGTATCAGCATGCGCCGTGAGCCGGTGGCTGCTGCGCCGCCTGCCTATCATGAGGACATGGGAGACAACAGCGGACTCAGCCATGACGAACAGTATTCGACGGCCGTGAGCGTCGAGGACTTCCGGTCCAATATCGCCGAGGTCGAGCAGCGGATCGCTGCGGCCGCGAAGCGGGCGGGCCGGGATCGATACGAGATCGAACTGCTGCCGGTGAGCAAGACCGTGCCGCAGGAGCGCATCCGGGCCGCTGCAGCGGCCGGCTGCCACAAGCTCGGTGAGAACAAGGTCCAGGAAGCCCACCGGAAGTCCGAGGAGATGGCCGATCTCGACATCGACTGGGCGGTCATCGGGCACCTGCAGTCGAACAAAGCGAAGTTCGTCGCCCAGTTCGCCGCCGAATTCCAGGCCCTTGACCGCATCAAGGTCGCTCGTGCCCTCGATCGTCGGCTGCAGAGCGAGGGCCGCAGCCTCGACGTCTACGTCCAGGTCAACACCTCTGCGGAGGATTCGAAGTTCGGGATGCCCCCGGAGGAGCTGAGCGGGTTCCTCAGGCAGCTGCGCGAATTCGACACTCTCAAGGTGCAGGGACTGATGACATTGGCGATATTCTCCTCAGACGTCGAACGCGTCCGCCCCTGTTTCCAGATGCTGCGCGAGCTGCGTGACCGCGCGCGGGACACCGATCCCGAGCTCATCGGGCCGGGGCATCTGTCGATGGGCATGTCCGGGGACTTCGAGGTCGCCATCGAAGAGGGCGCGAACTGTGTGCGAGTCGGCCAGGCGATCTTCGGCAGGCGTTCCGTTCCCGATTCCCACTACTGGCCGGAGAACGGCTGAGAGCCGCGACCGGTTTGTCGACATCGGTCCAGGCCGTCTGGTGGGTGGGTGGACTCGCCCTCGGTGTTCTGCTCGGGGCGGGACTTCCCGCTCTCGGCCACGCCGCCGGGTGGGCGGTGACACCGTGTCTCATCGTGCTTCTCTTCCTCACCTTCCTCGAACTTCCGTTCGAAAGGGCGGCGAAAGCCTTCGAGGATGTCCGGTTCCTGGCAACCGTGGCGGTCCTCAACTTCCTCGTCGTCCCGGTCCTCGTGGCCGGTTTCGTCGCTGTCTTCGACATCGACGAGCCCATGCTGCTGGCCACGCTCGTCGTCCTGCTGTGTCCGTGCATCGACTACGTCATCGTCTTCACTCGCGCCGCCGGCGGTGCGTACGAGCATCTCCTCGTGCTCACCCCGGTGCTCACGGTCGCTCAGCTCCTCCTCCTGCCCGTGAGCCTGTGGGCCATCACCGGCGGTGATCTGAGCGCCGACCTGCCGGTGCGCGCACTGGTCTCGGCGCTGTTTCTGTTCATCCTCGTCCCTCTCACCGCAGCGATCATCGTCCGTTCGATCTCGCGACGCGCACTGCGCGTGAAACGACTCGTGAAGGCCTCCTCGTCGCTGATGACCCCGGTGATGACTCTGACGCTTCTGGTCATCACCGCCTCATCGACACCGCTGATCGTCGGCGCGATCGCTCAGCTGACCACCGTGGCCATCGCCTTCGCAGTCTTCGCACTCGTCATCGGTGCTCTCGCATGGGCCGTGACTCGTGCGTTGGGCTTCGGGGCCCGACAGGCGCGTTCGGTCGTGCTGTCGGCGGTGACGAGGAACTCACTCGTCATGCTCCCGATCGTGCGAGCGGCCACCGGCGACGGCATCGGACCGGCGACTGTGGTCACGCAGACTCTCATCGAACTGCTGTTCCTCCTCCTGCTCGTCCGCGTGCTGCCGAGGCTCATCCCCGACACTGCCATGTCTGAAATCCGCTAGTATTTGTCACCTGCGGCGACCAGAATGGGAGCATGCTCACCACCGATCAGTGCTATCAGGCGGTCACTTCCCGTGACAGACGCTTCGACGGCATGTTCTTCACCGCGGTGCACACCACCGGGATCTTCTGCCGACCGTCGTGCCCGGCCAGAACCCCGAGACGGGAGAATGTCGACTTCTTCATCAGCGCCGCGGCCGCCGCCGAAGCGGGCTTTCGCGCCTGCAAACGGTGTCGACCCGATGCCAGCCCGAATTCCCCCGAATGGGACACACGCGGTGATGTCGTCGCCCGGGCCGTGCGCCTCATCCGCGAAGGCATCATCGACTGCGGGGGAGTCGAGGCCCTGGCCGCGGAACTCGGCTACAGTTCCCGACAGCTGTCTCGCCTCATGCACGAGGAGCTCGGCGCCGGACCGCTGGCGCTGGCCCGGACCGAACGGGTGCGCACGGCCAGGACCCTCATCGAAGCCACGGCGCTGCCGATGAGCGAGATCGCCTTCGCCGCGGGATTCGCCAGCATCCGTCAGTTCAACGACACCTTCCGAGACATGTATTCGATCAGCCCGCGAGAGCTGCGCACCACAGGATCTGACCGTGCCGTCGCCGACCAGCTGGTCCTCCGCCTCGCCTACCGTCCGCCCTTCGACTTCGAGTACCTCCTGGCCTACCACTCCGTGCGTGCCGTGCCGGGAATCGAGACCGTTGCCGACGGCGCCTACTCCCGATCCATGCGCCTGGCACACGGCCCGGCGGTCATCACGCTGAGACAGGCAGCCGGAGACTTCGTCGAGTGTCGACTGCGACTGGCGGACACCCGTGATCTCGGCAGTGCCGTGGCCAGGGCCAGGCGGATCCTCGATCTCGATGCGGATCCCGTGGCGGTCGCCCAGACTCTGCGCGCGGCAGGACTCGGAACTCTCATCGACCGGCATCCGGGGATGCGTTCGCCCGGACACTGCGATTCCGTCGAACTGGCCGTGCGCACGGTCCTCGGCCAGCAGATCTCTTTGGCCGCGGCACGCACTCATCTTCAGCGGCTCGTCGCAGGGGCGGGGGAGCCCCTTCCCGAGGAGCTGCGGACCGACTGTGTCGATCGACTCTTCCCCACAGCCGAGGCGATTGCCGCGGTCCCCGCCGACGACTGGGCGCTTCCGGCCTCGCGCATCCGCACGATCCACGCCCTCGCGACAGCCCTGGCCGAGGGGCGCCTCGACCTCGGCGCCGGCAGCGATCGGGAAGCGGCGAGCCGGGATCTGCTCGCCCTGCCGGGGATCGGACCGTGGAGCAACGGGTACATCCGGATGCGCGCACTCGGAGATCCCGATGTCTTCCTCGGCTCCGACCTCGGAGTGAAGAAGTCCGTGGCCGAGCTCACCGAATCGGCTCCGGCAGGCGATTGGGCGGACGTCGTCGCCGCCTGCAGCCCATGGCGCTCCTACCTCACTCATCTCCTGTGGGCAGGACACGCCCAGGCGCAACACTGACATCGCAGACGACCGGATCGAAATGACAGACGACGAGACCGACTCGACTCGCCCACCATCCTTGAAGAAGGGACGAGAGACCATGACTTCTCAACACACGATTCAGCAGCAGACCACGACCAAGTCGACGACGACCACCGGGCCGGACCAGACAGCCTCGATCAGCGGTCCACTCGAGCTGCCGATCGCCTCGGTGCCGGTGTATTCGACGGTGCTCGACTCGGAGCTCGGACCGATGCTGGCCACCTCGGACGGCATCCACCTCACGGGCGTCTACCTCGATGTCTCCGAAGCGACCATCCAGCGCCTGTGCAAAGCCTTCGGAGTCGAGCCGACTCCGAACGACGAACTCGAGATCTTCACCCGCACGGCCACCCAGCTGGGGGAGTACTTCGCCGGCGAGCGGACACAGTTCGACCTGATGCTGGCCGCTCGGGGCACCGAATTCCAACGCTCGGTGTGGCAGGCACTGACCGAGATCCCCTACGGCCGGACCGTCGGGTACGGGCAGCTGGCAGCGATGCTGGGCAGACCGAGCGCGGCCCGGGCGGTCGGCGCGGCGAACGGGAAGAATCCCATCAGCATCATCGTGCCGTGCCACCGTGTGATCGGTGCCGATGGTTCACTCACCGGCTACGCCTGGGGCGAGGTGAAGAAGCGACACCTTCTCACCCTAGAAACCCCCACCTAATTGCTACCTGGCGGGGTCCCAGCCACCTGGCGCCAAGTTGCTGGGACCCCGCCAGGTAGCAATTAGGTGGGGACGACAAAGGGCCGAGACCCTTTCGGATCTCGGCCCTTCTGCGGTGGAGGTAAGGGGATTCGAACCCCTGACCTTCTCCATGCCATGGAGACGCGCTACCAACTGCGCCATACCCCCGCTTGCCTGAACAATATTACCCAGATGTGGGTGTCAGGCCAAATCGAGAGAAGGTGACGCTGCCCACACTCCGGTGCAGGCGGCTCGAGTCCGGTGGGCTCGAGCCGCCTGCTCTCAGATGTAGGGCTTGACCTGGCTGAGGTAGCGAACGATGTCACGCTCGCGCAGTTCGCGGATTCGTTGGTCGCGAGCGTGCGCCTTGAGACGTGCGGCCTGTTTGCGAGCGGACCTCTCTGCACGAGTCTCAGCGGTGACGGCTGGACGACGTGCCCAGCGGATGAGTTTCATCCCAGTGCTCAGTGCCCAGCGGCGCGGATAGGTGGACGGAAATGCGGTCGACACAATTCTTCCTCTGTGATTTCAGACAGGGATATCTGCAAAAAGGCAGGAGGTATCCCGAAATGGCGATCAATGAATGCATTCGCAAAAGGCGTCGCTGATCGGGTCACGCTAATCGAGCTGCGCTATTCGCAATGAATGCGATGAATGCGGACTGTTCGGTCGCAAGGGGGACGTGTTCCAGGATTCCGATTGAGCATGCTCACGACCGCAGAGCAATCGTGAGCCCACGACGGTCTTGGACGAAATACGGCCAGGGTCGTCAAGCGGCAGCGAAGGCCAGGCGTGGGAATACTGAAACGGCGGCGGGCAGATCATGTGGATCTGCGAACAGGCCGTAGTGGCTCAATGCCGGATTCCAGGCAACCGGTCGGCTCAGTGAGCGCCGGTGGTCAGAAGCCAACCGGTGGCAAAGACGCGAAAGACGGCTGGGGTCAGCCGACGAGTCCTTGTCCGCCAATCGGGCAGGCAGCATTGACAAATCCATGCCGTCGAAGTCCGGGGCCTGCGATTGTTGTCATCATCATCGAAACTGCGCTCCTCTCATTGGTCGTGGATCTCGCGTGAACTGCGTCAGCGTTCACAATGGTCAGTGTGCAATCAAGGTTTTGTCTGCGAATCCGTAATTGCACTGTCGAATTTATCACAGCAGTGAATGCCTGTGGAAGTTTTGTTCATTATTTTCTCCGACAATTTTTCATTCGGAAATCGGTGACGGCGGATTTCGAAGTCGATGCTGTCGAACCCGGCGACGTAGAATCGAACCAGACGTGCATCCGCATCCGTGCATCACGCATCTTCAAGGGAGTTGAGAATGTCAGAGACCGCCACCAAGAGACGGCTCGTCGTCGGCTACATCGCAACGGATCGGGGCCGAGATGCCATCGCTCTCGCCATCTCGATCGCCCGGTCGATCGACATCGAACTGGTCGTCACCATCGTGCGACCGGAGTCCTCGACGATCATGGCCGGCAGTGCAGTGCCGCAGGACGGCGCCGGCATCGTCGCACAGCAGATCGACGACTGGCTCGACGAAGCCATGTCACTCATCCCTGACGACGTCTCAGCCAAGGGCGTCATCCGCGTCGCCTCGAATGAGTCGAAGGGCCTCATGGAGGTCGCCGAAGCCGAGGAAGCTCTGGGCATCGTCATCGGTGCCCGGGCGGCCACCCTGATGCGACAGCTGCGGATCGGCACAGTCGCCTCCGCGCTGCTGCATTCCTCGACCGTGCCGGTCGTCCTCGCTCCGCCGGAGAAGTCAGATATCGGCCCGATCTCCCGGGTCACCGCGCTCTTCGGTGCCCGCCCCGGCGCTTCGTCCCTCATCGGTGCCGCTGTCCAATCGGCGAGCAGCCTCAACGTGGACCTGCGCCTGCTCTCGCTCATCGCAGACGACGGGCTGGTTGACGATGAAGTCGCCGAGGTGGCGGAATTCGCCGAACAGTACGGGGGAGCGGTCCTCGCCGAACGTGCCTCGGAGATGTTCGAGGCGGGGCGGGCGACGGTGAAGGCCCGTGCCGGTGCCGATATCGAGGAGGCCGCCGAGGGCATCGAATGGCTCCCCGGAGAGCTCGCGTTCATCGGTTCGAGCCGACTCGGGCACGGCGGCAGAGTCGCGATCGGTGCACGCGCCCGACGCCTGCTGCGAGTCCTGCCGGTCCCGGTGGTCGTCGTGCCACGGGGAGCAGTCAGCCCGGTCCGACCGCATTGAGACTGCGCGAGTCCCGGCGTCTGAGCCTCAACGCTGACGGCCACGAGACGGCAGCGTGGATCTACGGCGGGGACGAACAGGAACGACCGCTGCTGATGATCCACGGGTTCCGCGGGGACCACCACGGCATGGATCTCATCGCCGGAGAGATCCGAGACCGGCCGGTCATCGTCCCCGACCTGCCGGGGTTCGGTGAGACCCTGCCGCTGGAGAACGGGTTGGGGCTGCAGTCGTACGTCGACTTCCTGTCCGCACTCGTCGCCGAGGTGGTCCGCACCGGTGGACGGGCGCCCATCGTGCTCGGGCACTCCTTCGGGTCGATCCTCGTCAGTCACCTGGCCGCTCAGCAGCCTGAAGCGACACCGGAACTCATCCTCATCAACCCGATCACGACCCCGGCGCTCGAAGGATCGGCACGGTTCGCCACCGCGCTGACCAGGGCCTATTACCGCCTCGGTGCGAAACTGCCGCAGCGGGCCGGGCGGGCGCTGCTGTCCAGTCCGGTCATCGTACGAGTGATGAGCGAAGTCATGGCCACCACGGACGATCCGGGGCTGCGCTCTTATATCCATGATCAGCACGCAAAGTACTTCTCGGCCTTCTCCGACCGCGCCTCACTGGCCGAAGCCTTTGACACCTCGGTGTCCCACACCGTCACCGAGGTGGCCGATGCGCTGACGATGCCGACGCTCGTCATCGCCGGAGACAGCGACGCGATCGCCCCCATCGACGCCACCCGATCCTTCGCCGCGGACCTGCGGGACCCGAGCTTCGTCGAACTGGTCGGGGTCGGTCACCTCGTGCATTACGAGCGCTCGGAAGCGGCCGCCTCGGCGATTGCGGATTTCGTGCGCAGCCGCGCATGAGTCTGACGGCCATCTGCGGAGGGAAGCGCCGGACGGCTCGCGAGACCTCAGCCCGCCCGAGACACAGAAGAAGGGCCGCTGCGTGCGTACGCAACGGCCCCTTTCGGGTGTCAGTCGGAGATCAGGGGCGTGGGTCGCGCACCCAGTGATAGACCATCGGAATGATGAAGGCGAAGCTCGACGCCAGCAGACCGCCCCAGAAGACCCAGAATTCGGTGCCCTCAGGGGCAGAGAAGGCCGCACCGAAGAGGTAGAGGCCGAACAGGAAGACAGCGAACGAGATGACGAAGACGATGACATCGGCAAACGATGCTGAGTTGCGGGTTCGCTTCGGGGCGGCAATATTGGACATGGTCTCCTCCGGCAAAGTTTCTGGTGGTCAAGCTGACGCTTGGCTCCAGTCTACATCGCGTAGAGAACTTTGCTCATCTCCGTTCGCGTTCGGCGCTTCGGTCCGGGACCAACCAGCCCAAGAGAGCCGAGACGATCGAGACGATGATCGCGGCGAAGATGGCGGAGAAGAAGAACGAATCGATGGTGAACACGAAGGGTGTGAATCCGGAGAGCCAACTCGTCAGCGCCAGAATGAGCGCATTGATCACGATCGAGAAGAGTCCGAGGGTCAGACAGGTGATCGGGGCGGAGACGAAGCTGAGGATCGGTTTGATGAAGGCGTTGGCCAGTCCGAAGATGAGTCCGATGACGAGATAGGAGATGATCATGGCCGGGATCGTCCCGGTCTGTTCCTCGACGAGGCGGTTCCCTGTGATCGTCACTCCCGGCAGAATCCAGGCCGCCACCCAGATCGCGCAAGCGTTGACGATGACGCGAGAGAAGAAATTCATAATCGTCATCCTGTCAGACCGATCTGCGTTCTTTCTGAGTCGCGGATGGGAAAGACGTCTGTGCCGTGGTGATGCAGTTCAAACGCTGAGATCGGCGATCTGCTCGAATCGGAAGTCGAAACCCAGTAGCCTGAAGGCCGGGCCCTCTGGTCCGCAGACCTCAGTGCATCTACCGAGTGATTTGATCCAGGTCACCACGGCGGCACGGCCTCTCGGCCAGCCGAGAGGAGAAACTGGATTGGTATGACTCACAGCAATACACCGGCACCTGCTCCCGAACAGTCCGCGCCGACCCTGTTCTCGGTGGTCGGGCGCAGCTATTTCCCGATCGCCTTCGTCGCGCGGATGCCGTTCGCGATGATCGTCGTCGGCGTTCTCACCCTCGTCGTCGCCGGCCGCGGATCGCTCAGCCTCGGCGGCATCAATTCGGCCATGGTCGGTCTGGGCACCGCGCTGTTCGGATCCTTCATCGGTGCGGCGGGCGACCGATGGGGACAGCGCTACGTCCTGCTCGTCGTCGGCTTCCTCAACTGCATCGCGCTGACATTCATGGCTTGGGTCGTGTTCAGTCCCTTGCCCGACGTCGTCGTCTTCATCGCGGCCTTCGCGATCGGCGCGACCTCGCCGCAGGTGGCGCCCATGTCTCGCTCACGCGTCGTCGACATCATCATGACGGCGCTGCCGCTCTCACGCCGGCCGAAGGTGCTCAACGGCACCATGGCGTACGAATCCGCTGCCGACGAGATCATCTTCGTCTTCGGCCCCTTCCTCGTCGGCCTCCTCGCCACCCTGTTCGATCCGGTCGCTCCCATCATCGGGGCGATCGTGATGACGCTCGTGTTCGTCTCCGCCTTCGCCCTGCACCCGACGGGCCGGGCCCGGTCGTCTGCGATGAGCTCGGAGGCGGCGAAGCGTGCTCCGGCGAAGGACATGTTCACTGCGGGAGTCTTCGTCGTCGTGCTCGGTGTCTTCGGTGTCGGGATGGTGTTCGGGTCGACTCTCACGGCGCTGACAGCGCTGACCAACGACATCGGACGCCCGGAAGAAGCCGGGCTCGTCTACGGAGTGCTGGGAATCGGTTCGGCGATCCTCGCGATCTCGGTGGCGGCCTTCCCGACCTCATTCGCCCTCTGGGCCAGGCTGCTGTGCTTCGCTCCGATCCTGCTCACCGGTTCGGTCGTGCTCGCCTCGACCGAGTCGATGCCGATCATCGTCCTCGCGCTGCTGCTCATGGGCTCGGCGATCGGGCCGAGCCTCGTCACGCTGTTCAGCCTCGCCGCCGAGCGTGCACCGCGGGGACGGTCGGCTACCGTGATGTCCATGGCCGGGTCGGCGATCATCGTCGGCCAGTCGGTCGCCTCGGCGATCAACGGCATCCTCGCCGAGGAGCAGGGCACCGCGACGGCGATGGCTGTGCCCGTGGCCGCCTCGGCGATCGTCCTCCTCGCCGGGACACTCAATCTCGCTATCCGTCTCAGGGCTCGGCGCAAGGGCTCTGGGTCCGGACGCAGGGTCGTCTTCGACGGTGAGAACGAGACCTGAGTCACTCGTCCTTTCCGCTTTTTGGGACGCTGTGTCCCAGTGTCTGCCAGGTGTGACCGGTGGTTCGGCGGAGAGTAATATGACCGCTGGTCCACCGTGAAACGCACCACGGAACGTGGCGTCTCACACCACTACGGAAAGCACACAATGTCTTCAACCACCTCGTCGACCGAGGTCGTCCGCAGCGATACCCGCTTCTTCGGACACCCCCTGCCGCTCATGCAGCTGTTCAGCCTGGAACTGTGGGAACGGTTCTCCTACTACGGTATGAACGGCATCCTCGCCATCTACCTCTACTTCACTGTCACAGAGGGCGGACTCGGCCTGGACAAGGGCACAGCGGTCGGCATCGTCGGCGCCTACGGCGGTGCGGTCTTCCTCGCTACGATCCTCGGTGCCTGGATCGCCGATCGTCTGGCCGGAGCCGAGAAGGTCCTCTTCTACTCGGCGATCATCATCATGACCGGGCACATCTGCCTTGCGCTCATTCCCGGGTTCGGGGGAGTCGCACTGGGACTCATCCTCGTGGCCCTGGGCTCCGGTGGACTCAAGGCCAATGCCTCAGCGCTGGTCGGTGAGCTCTACGAAGAGAAGGACCCCAAACGCGACGCCGGGTTCACCATCTTCTACATGGGCGTGAACATCGGTGCGATGCTCGGACCCCTGCTCACGGGCATTCTGCAGAAACAGATCGGCTTCCACTACGGATTCGGTGCCGCCGCAGTCGGCATGGCGCTGGGTCTGATCATCTACGTCACCGGTCGGAAGAACCTTCCTCCCGAGTCCCGGGTCGCGGTCAACCCGCTGCCGAAGTCGAAGCTCTACCTCTTCATCAGCGCCGTCGTGGCCGTCGTCATCGTCGCAGTCGTGCTGTGGACGACCGGTCTGGTCAACGCCGAGAACATCGACTGGTGGATCGCCGGCATCTCCGCCGGAGCGGCCGCCTGCTACGTCATCGTCATGTACACCTCGCCGCAGACGAATCCTGATGAGCGGTCCCGCGTCATCGCATTCATCCCGTTCTTCCTCACCAGCGTGATCTTCTGGTCGATGTACCAGCAGATCTTCGGTGTGCTCACCGTCTACTCGGACACCCAGCTCAACCGGTCGATCTTCGGTTGGGAGATGCCGATCAACTGGATCCAGCTGATTCCCGCACTCTTCGTCATCATCTTCGCCCCGCTGTTCGCGATCATGTGGACGAAGCTCGGACCGAAGCAGATCTCGACCCCGGTCAAGGCCGGACTCTCGCTGGTGTTCATCGGAGTCGGCTTCCTCATGTTCCTGCCCTACGCCGAGGCCGGACCCAATGAGACTCCTCTGCTGTGGGTTGCGCTGACGCTGGCGGTGTTCGTCTTCGGTGAACTGCTCATCTCGCCGGTGGGCATGTCGTTCTCGACGAAGGTGGCGCCGAAGGTGTTCCAGTCGCAGATGATCGCCGTGTTCTTCCTCTCCTCCGGTGTGGGTACGGCGCTGTCGGGTGTGCTCGGCGGATACTTCTCGGTTGACAACCAGACCCCGTACTGGCTGTCGATCGGCGGCGCCTCGATCGTGCTCGGTCTGCTGGCCCTGACCCTGACCAAGCCGATGCTCAAGCTGCTGCGCGGCATCCGCTGACAATTGTCCGATTCGAAGGCTCCTCGCGCCGCTGGGTGCGAGGGGCCTTCGGCGTTCCCGGGGGTCATCAGTCACCGGGTGCAGCACAACCGCGTGGTCCTGCAGGGGGTTGTCACGCGAACGGTGATGGATGCCGTGGCCCCGGGGCTCACACTCCGATGAAGATCGGCAGCGCCTGCGGATGGTGGGCGTGGACGATCGTGAGGAAGACGAGAGCGTCGAAGAGCAGATGCACCGTCACGGTGTAGGGCAGTGACTTCGTGCGGGTGAAGATGAATGCCTGAACGAGGGCGAAGGGGATCGTGAGCAGCGGTCCGATCGACCGGTAGCCGAGCTCCCAGAGAAACGAGACGAAGATGATCGTGGTGAAGACGTTCGCCGTCCAGAACGAGAAATGCTTGCGCAGCAGTGCGAAGACCGTGCAGATGAAGAACAGCTCATCCCAGATGCCGACGGCGTTGACACCGAAGAACAGCCGCAGAATCTCCGACCAGCCATCAAGCGGCGGCCAGTTGAGGTAGACGCCGGTGCGCATGAAGTACTGCGGCAGCACCGTCCAGGCCACCACGACGACGAAGGCCAGCCACGCCCACTCGAACCGCGACCACGGTCGGCCGCGACGCCTGGGGAACTGGATCGTCCGATCATCGAAGACATACCGGGTCACGAGCCACGGCCCGACGACGACAGCGGAGAGGACGACACCCATCCGCGCGATGTTCGTCCACGAGATGTCGGCCTCGACGGAGATCGCGGAGATCAGCGCGAGACAGGCGGTGATGATGCTGTGATCACGGGCAAAACGGCGGTTCGCCGACCACGCGATGACGACTCCCGCCACCATCGGCACATAACCGAACGCTCGGACCTGCGGAAAGGTGGTGCCCAGCCCGAAGAGCACGACCGCGGCGAGCGCGAGAAGCGCGGTCGCAGCCGCCTCCCAGCTGAGGAGGCCACGGCGTGCGGTCTCGACGGAATCTGCATGCTCGGTGTCCACGGTCCACACTGTAGACGAAACCGCAGACGAACCTGCCCCGATCTCATCCGACCACTGTCGACGAGTCGGTGAGCCAGCCGCGTAGGATCGTCAGCGAAGGAAGGACACCATTGGACCCCGAGGACTACTCCGAACTCATCGCCGAACTCGCCCCCAGCGTGCACTCCGAGACCGTGGCCGTGCACGAGGCGATCGGCCGCACCCTTCGTGCCGACCTCGTCGCCGATCGGGCGGTGCCGGCCTTTCCCACCTCGGCGATGGACGGATTCGCCCTCGACGGACCGGCTCTGCAGGAGGCACAGCGCGGCACGGCCATCCGCGTCAGCGGCGACACCCCCGCCGGTCACGAAGCCGCGCTGCTGCGCCCAGGCGCTGCGGTGCGTGTGATGACCGGAGCTCCGATCCCCACCGGCGCCGAGGCGGTCGTTCCCGTCGAACTCACCGATGCTGACCAGACCGGCGCGGCCCCGCAGACGATCCGCATCTCCTCCCTGCCCCAGCAGGTCGCGAACGGCTGGAACATCCGCGCGGTGGGCGAGGATATCGCGGCCGGTGACGTCATCCTCCCGGCCGGATCCCGTCTGACCGCGGCCGGCGTCGGCACGCTCGCGATGCTCGGCATCGATGAGATCGACGTCGACGGGCGGCCTCGCATCGGCGTGATCGTCACCGGAGACGAACTGCGCGACACCGCCGCCGAGGCGGCCGGAGCCCTGATCCTCAACTCGAATTTGCCGATGCTCGCCTCCGCGATCCGCTCGACCGGAGCCGAAGCCATCGAAGCGACATGCAGCGATGATCCGAATGCACTGCGGGCCGTCTTCGACGAACTGGCACCTATGGCAGATCTCGTCATCACCACGGGTGGGATCAGCGCCGGAGCCTTCGAAGTCGTGCGGCAGACTTTGGAAGGCGAGCATTCGACCTTTCTGCGTCTGGGCATGCGACCGGGTTCACCGCAGGGACACGGTCGTCTCGGACGTCTGCCCCTGCTGCACCTCCCGGGGACTCCGCAGGGAGCGTTCGTCGCCTTCCACCTCTTCGCCCGATCGCTGTTGGAAGGTCGGCCGCTGCGCGCCAGGTGGAAGAAGGGCCTCTACACCGGGTCCGAACTCGGCCAGCATCCGCATGCGGTCAAGGTTCGTCCCGGTGCCTTCACGGCCACCGGTGAGATCCGCGCCGTGGACGGAGCCCGACTGCCGAACTTCGCCGCGGCAGAAGTGATCATTCGCATTCCCCGCGGCACCGGACGACTGCTCCCGGGTGCGATCGTCGACTATCTCGAGTGCTGAAACCAGATCCTTGGTGAATGCCGAAGACGGGTTCGGCCGGTCGACGCAGGACCGTCGGGTCTCGGGGAATTAGGATGGAAGACATGTCACAACCTCGTCTCGATCCCGCCGCTCGGGCCCGCTATGCCCGGCAGATCCGCCTATCCGGGTTCGGCGAAGCCGCGCAGGAGGCCCTGCTCGACTCGCACGTCCTCGTCATCGGCGCCGGCGGACTCGGTGCCCCCGTACTCAGCTACCTCGCCGCCGTGGGCATCGGCACGATCTCCGTCATCGACCCCGATATCGTCGAACTGAGCAACCTCCATCGGCAGATCATCCACACCGAGGCGGCCATCGGCACCCGCAAGATCGAGTCCGCACGCGAGCGGATGGCAGGAATCAACTCGTCGATCGACCTCCGCACCCACGCGGTCCTTCTCACCCCGGACAATGCCCTCGACCTGCTGACCGGTGTCGATGTCGTCATCGACGGCAGCGACAACTTCGCCACCCGGTACCTGGCCAACGACGCCTGCGAGATCCTCGGCATTCCGCTCGTGTGGGGGACCATCCTCGGATTCGACGGTCAGGTCGCCGTCTTCGACGCCGGCCAGGGCGCTACTCTGCGTGACCTCTACCCGGAGGTGCCGGCACCCGGCAGTGTGCCCGACTGCTCGGTGGCCGGTGTCCTGGGGCCGTTGTGCGGGAGCATCGGTTCTGCCATGGCGATGGAGACGATCAAGATCCTCACCGGGATCGGCACTCCGCTGGTGAACGCGGTGGCCGTCCACAGCAGCCTTGACGCAGGGTGGGAGACCGTCCCCGTCTCCAGGATTCCCGGCAGGCAGCCGATCACGGACCTTGACTCCCATCGCGGCGACTACGCGCAGCACACCGTCGACATGGGAGCGGCCGCGCTCGGCTGGTCCGAACTGGCCCGGGACGCGATCCTCGTCGACATCCGTGACGATGACGAGGTCACCGCGGGAATGGTGCCCGGCGCCATCCACATCCCGATGGACGAACTCATCGCCGACCCGAGTCGACTGCCTACCGGATCTGGGACCGAGGAATCGTCCGATGCGAAGCAATCGCCTCAGTCCGGACGGCAGCACGCACGACAGACAGGCGTCGCCCTGTACTGCAGGTCGGGGATGCGGTCGGCAAAAACCGTCGCCCAGCTGCGGGCACAGGGACTGCCCGTGACGTCGGTCAACGGCGGTTATCTCGCCTACCTGTCACAGCCCGCAGCTCAGCAGGACTGACGACGGAACCCGCCCGTCTCAGCCTCCGGCGAACGGCGGGAGGACGTCGACGGTGTCCCCGTCGGACAGAGGCGCAGACCGATCGGTCGCGGCCACGGAGTTGACGAGGAAGGACGAGCGCGACAGCACGGTCGCCGCTTGGGGATCGGCCGCCTCGGCGAGGGCGGAGACGAGTTCGTCGACGGATCCGGCACTGAGGCGGGCCTCGCGAGCTCCGAAGGCTTCACGGGCGGCGGCGAAGAACCGAACGGTGATGGTGGGCACTTATCCTCCGATGGCGCTCATGGGGCGTTGGGGCTGTTCGAACTCATCGGTGTCCATGCCGTGGCCGGCGAGCTTCTTCCAATGAGCGCCCTTCCACAGATCCGCGATCGACTCATCATCGGCGCCGTTGCGCATCGCAGTGAGAAGATCGACCTCGGTGCGGGAGAACAGACAGGTGCGCACACGCCCTTCCGCGGTCAGGCGGGTGCGCGTGCAGTCGGCGCAGAACGGACGGGTCACCGACGCGATGACGCCGACGGTTCCGAGCACGGTGTCCGGATCCTTCCGGTCGGCGACGAGGAACTTCTCGGCCGGGGCACCGTTTCGCGGAGCCGAATCGGGGGTGAGCACGAACCGGGGCTCGAGCAGGGCGAAGATATCGGCGGCGGTGATCATCGCTCCCCGATCCCAGGAATGGCCGGCGTCCAAGGGCATCTGTTCGATGAACCGCAGACTCAGGCCCTCGCCGAGGCACCACTGGAGCAGATCGGGCGCGTGCGCATCGTTGATTCCGGGCAGGAGGACCGCGTTGATCTTCACCGGGTCGAGGCCGGCGGCCTTCGCCCCGTCGATGCCCTCGAGCACACGATGGAGGAAGGGACGTCTGGCCATGGTCTCGAAGGTGTCAGGGTCGATGGTGTCCAGCGAGACGTTGATCCGATCGAGACCGGCGGCTTTGAGCCCGGCTGCCCTCTTGTCGAGGCCGATTGCGTTCGTCGTCAATGCGATGTTCGGTCGCGGCTCCAGCGCCGCGACCCCAGCGATGATCTCGTTGATGTCCTTGCGCGTCAGGGGCTCGCCGCCGGTGAACCGGACTTGGTCGACGCCGAACTTCTCAACCCCGATGCGGACGAACCGGATGATCTCGTCGCGCGACATTGCGGCATCACGAGACATGAACTCCACACCTTCGGCGGGCATGCAGTACGTACAGCGCAGATTGCAGAAGTCTGTGAGTGAGATGCGCAGGTCCCTGGCTCGACGACCATAGGTGTCGAGCAGCGAATCCTCGCTGTGTCCGGTGAACTCCTCGCCGGGATCGACAGTCGGAGTTCTCAGCACCGGCATCGGCAGGCCGATCTTCTCCATTTCGTCATCCTCCTTGAAAGCGTGTCGTTATCATCGTCCCATGACTACTGCGAAGATGCATCGTGTACGGGTATTCGAGACGATCGCTCCACTGACCGAAACGCAGACGCTGCCGCTGAGCGAACTTCTCGACGCCCCGCGCCGGCTTGCCGCCGATGTGGCCTCACCGATCGACGTCCCCGGCTTCGACAACTCGAGCATGGACGGATACGCCGTGGCCGCCGAGACACTGGCAGCGGCGTCCACGGCTGCGTCCGCCTCCATGGCGGCCTCAGCAGGCACCGCCACCGCCGACAGTTCCTCCGTCGGATCCACTCGACTCGGACCGATCCCCGTACGCGGTCGGGTCGCCGCCGGAGCACGCGGCGACAAGGTCGAACCCGGCACCGCCGTCGAGATCATGACCGGAGCCCCACTTCCCGAAGGCACCGATACGGTGATCAGGATCGAAGACACCGCACCAGGAACCTTCGGCGCCGCAGCCATCACGATCGACCGCCCGGCCGAGACACCGGCGCCCGGGACCCCGGCGGGCCCACCTGGACCCGGGGCGTTCGTGCGCACCCGCGGCAGCGACGTCCGCACCGGACAGATCGTGCTCACCGCGGGCACCATGCTCAGCCCGGCCCACCTCGGCGTGGCCGCCGCCTGCGGAGTGGGCGCTCTGCCTGTCCTCTCCCTGCCGCGGGTGCTCATCGTGAGCACGGGCGACGAGATCGCCGCCGAGGCGGCCGCCGGGATCAACGACGCGAACTCCGTGACGCTCTCGGCCGGACTGCGCCGGCTCGGGGTGGAGACAGAGGTCGCCTTCGTTCCCGATGATCCGCAGCTGCTCCTCGACCGGGTGCGGGGGAGTGAGGCAGACCTCGTCATCTCCACCGGCGGGATCTCGAAGGGTGCCCATGAAGTGGTCAAACTCGCCGCCGAACTCGACCCGGACTCCGACGTCGTGTTCGAACCCATCGCCATGCAGCCCGGCGGTCCGCAGGGATGCGGGCGGCTGGCCGACCACGCGTGGGTGGCGCTGCCGGGCAACCCGGTGAGCACCCTCATCAGCTTCGAGATGTTCATCCGTCCCGCCCTGCTCGGCCTGGCCGGCGACGAGGCACCCCGCGAGGTCGCCCACCACCGTCTGGCACACGGATTCGACGAGCGGCCACCGGTCGGCAAGCTCCAGATCCGTCGCGCCCGGCTGACCGAGGCCGGCCTCGAATTCGTCGGAGACTCGCGCTCCCACCTGCTCCACAGCTATGCCGAGGCGACCCATCTCGTCTTCGTCTCACCGGACGAGCCCGGAGCTGACAATCCGTTCTCAGCCGTGGACGATAGGCTGATGACGTGGAAGATCGCATGAAGCTCTCGCACGTCGACGAGTCCGGAACCGCCCAGATGGTCGACGTCGGCGACAAAGACGTGACCAAACGACGCGCCGTCGCGGCCGGAGTCATCACCACCCGCAGCGACGTCATCGACCTGATCGCCGAGGCGGGGCTGCCCAAGGGCGATGCCCTGCCTGTGGCGCGCATCGCCGCTGTGATGGGGGCCAAACGCACCAGCGACCTCATCCCCTTGTGCCATCCGCTGCCGCTGACCGGAATCGATGTCGAATTCGAACTCGGTGCCGAGTCGGTGACCATCACCGCCGCAGTGAAGACCGTGTCGAAGACCGGGGTCGAGATGGAGGCCCTGACCGCCGTGACCACTGCGGCACTGACGATCTTCGACATGATCAAGGCCGTGGACAATCAGGCCGTGATCGGCGATATCAAGGTCATCGCGAAGTCAGGCGGAAGGAGCGGAGATTGGACGAGGCAGGCATGAGCACCCCCGGCACGGTCATCACCACCGGGGTCGTCGAGACCGAGATCTCCACCGCCGCGCTCGAACCCGAAGTCCTCACCGACACCTGCGGGGCCGTCGTGAGCTTCTCCGGAGTCATCCGCGACCACGACGAAGGACGCGGCGTGGCGTCCCTGCACTATGAGGCCCACCCCGTCGCGTCGGAACAGATCGCCGAGGTGGCCGCCGACATCGCCGCCCGCCACCCGCACGTCCGCCTCTCCGTGATCCACCGCGTCGGCGACCTCACCATCGGAGATGTGGCCCTGGCCGCCGTCGTCGCCTCCGCCCACCGCAAGGACTCATTCCTCGCCTGTTCCGATCTCATCGACGAGGTCAAGGCACGGGTGGCGATCTGGAAGCACCAGCACTTCGCCGACGGCAGCGACGAGTGGGTCGGAGCCCTCGAATGACGCAGCTGCGCATCAGCGACGCCGCACGATTCCTCGGTGTCAGCGACGACACGGTCCGCCGGTGGGTCGCCGACGGCCGTCTCACTCAGCTCAAGGACGCCTCCAATCGTGCCGTGGTCTCAGGCAGCGAACTCGCGGCGCTGGCACAATCGTCCGCAGCTGCCCTGCCCGACCCCAGCGGAGTCATGAGCTCGTCACGGAACCGGTTCGCCGGACTCGTCACCGATGTCGTCATCGACGGCGTCATGGCTCAGGTGAGCCTGCAGTGCGGGCCCTTCCGGGTGGTTTCCCTGATGTCGGCGGAGGCGTGCCGCCAGCTCGAACTCGAACCGGGCAGCCTTGCGACCGCCTCGGTGAAGGCGACGATGGTCTCCATCGACACGGTCCCCGACAGCTGATCAACGTCGCCCCGAGACCACGACTGGAAGCCGCATTTCGGGAAAAGAATTGAAAAACATGTCTCACTCTCGCCTCTCAGATCGACATAATGCCGCAGATGCGGTTTCAATGGGTGTATGAAGAAAACCCTGCTCGGGTTCGGCATCGTCGCTGCCCTGACCCTTTCCGCCTGCTCCTCCGGTTCCGATCCGCAGTCCGCATCGGGCACCCCGAGCGAGATCACCGTCTTCGCAGCAGCGTCACTGACCGAGGTGTTCGAAGACATCGCCGATGAGTTCCAGAACTCTGACCCGGACGCGCCGGAAGTGAAGTTCTCCTTCGGAGGCTCCTCGGACCTCGTCTCCCAGATCACCGAGGGCGCTCCCGCCGACGTCATCGCCACCGCCGACGAGAAGACCATGGGCACGTTGGAAGGCGACGACCTGCTCGCCGGAGCCCCTTCGATGTTCGCCTCGAACACGCTGACCCTGGCCGTGGCTGAGGGCAACCCGAAGTCGATCGAGGGCTCGACGGACTTCCCCGGGCTCGACCTCGTCGTCTGCGCGCCCCAAGTTCCCTGTGGTGCCGCCACCCAGAAGTGGGCAGAGCTCAACGAGGTCGAACTCGACCCGGTCAGCGAAGAGAATTCCGTGACCGATGTCCTCGGCAAGGTCAGTGCGGGTCAGGCCGACGCCGGAATCGTCTACGTCACCGACATCGCCCGTGCCGACGGCCAGGTCGAGCAGGTCGACCTCGACGGCGCGGACAAGGTCATCAACAAGTACCCGGCCGCCACCGTCAGAGCCAGCGAGCATCAAGAGCAGGCCGACTCGTTCGTGAAGTTCCTCGGCTCCGACAGCGCCCAGAAGCTGCTGCGCGACGCCGGATTCGCCGCTGCCTGATATGGCTGCCGAGCATTCCGGGGGAGGGCATACGACGATTCCCGGGTGGCTGTGGGTTCCCGCAGCAGTTGGGATCGTCTTCCTCCTCGTGCCGATCATCGGGATGATCACCCGCGTCGATCCGCAGGGGCTGCTCGACGTCGTCCTCGCGAAGGAATCTCTCCTGGCGATGCGGCTGTCTCTGCTGACATCGGTGATCTCGGCGTTCGTCAGCGTTCTCCTCGGGCTCCCGCTGGGTTACCTGCTCGCGACCAGACGGTTCCCCGGGCAGCGAATCGTGCGTACCCTCATCCTCCTGCCGCTCGTGCTTCCGCCGGTGGTCAGCGGCCTCGCGCTGCTCTACACCTGGGGGCGTTCGGCAGCGCTGGGCGAGAGCCTGGAAGCACTCGGTCTCAGCCTGGCCTACACCACCTCGGCGGTGATCATGGCGCAGATCTTCGTCTCGCTGCCGTTCATGGTGATGTCGGTCGAGACCGCCGCCACGGCCCTGGGACGCCGGTTCGAACTCACCGCCGCCGAACTCGGCGCGAGACCGAACCGCGTGTTCTTCACGGTGACGCTGCCGCTGCTGCGGCATGGGATCACGACCGGAGCCGTCCTCTGCTTCGCTCGCTCGCTCGGCGAATTCGGTGCGACCCTGACCTTCGCCGGGTCCCTGTCCGGAGTGACCCGCACGATGCCGCTGCAGATCTACCTCGTCCGCGAATCCGACCCACAGGCGGCGATCGGTCTGTCCCTGCTGCTCGTCGTCATCGCCGTGATCATCATCGTCCTCGCCTATCGGTCGCCGCATGCACCCCGCCTCAATCTCGGACGTCGGCCCGGTCGATCCGACCTCTCCGAGGACGTCCCCACCACCGAGGCGGACGCCAGCGGCCCGGTCCACGACCGCGCCGCGCGGGAAGCACTCAAGCACACCGGCATCGAGGCGGAGCCCCCGGCAACAGGTCACGTCCGGGGCCTCGACGATCGGGCCCCGGCAGAACCGGGGGAGGGCGGAGGCCTGAACGGGTCGATTCGTCTGGCCGAGCGCGGAATCGCCCTCGACTTCACCGTCCCCTCCCGCGCAACCACCGCCATCATCGGGCGCAACGGTGCAGGAAAATCAAGCCTGTTTCAGACACTCACCGGTGCGATACGGCCCGATTCCGGCAGCCTGCGCATCGACGACGACACGATCTTCGACCTCGACGCCGGACACTGGCCGCCCGTCCACGCCCGCGGCATCGTCCACCTCGCGCAGAACCCGCTGCTGTTCCCTCATCTGAACGTCGTCGACAACGTGGCCTTCGGACTGCGCTCCCATGGCATGGCCCACCGCCCCGCCCGACGACGCGCGCAGTCCATGCTCGACCGCCTCGGCGTCGGTCATTGCGCGAAGCGACGGCCCGAAGCCGTCTCCGGGGGACAGGCGGCGCGCATCGCCTTGGCCCGTGCGCTCCTCGTCGATCCGAAGCTGCTCCTGCTCGATGAGCCCCTGGCCGCACTCGACGTGGACGTCCGCGTCGAGACCCGACAGGTGGTCGCGGAGCTCCTCGCCGGTCGCAGCGCCCTGCTCATCACCCATGACATCGACGACGTCGTGTCATTGGCCGACGAGCTCGTCCTCATTGACAACGGGGCCGTGGCATTGTCCTCCCAGGTGGGGCGGGTCGATCCCGGGGAAGCAGGTGCGGGGCAGAGCTTCCTGCGCAGCTTTTGCATAATGGACCGTGACGGAATAGTGTGCAGTCAGTCACATTGAGTCACTGACATTTCAAGGAGCACAACGCCGTGGCCGAACTGTCCTATTCTTCGGGTACATCGACAGAACCCCTGCTCGGGATCACCATCGGAGAGCACTTCAAGCAGATCGCAGAGGCGAACCCCGATGCCCTGGCTCTCGTCGACCGGCACTCGAGCCGACGGTGGACGTACGCCGAGTTCGATGCCGACACCGATGCGCTGGCCATCGGTCTGATCCGGCGCGGAGTGAAGAAGGGCGATCGAGTCGGAATCTGGGCGCAGAACGTCGCCGAATGGGCCCTCGTCCAGTACGCCACCGCGAAGATGGGCGCCATCCTCGTCAACGTCAATCCCGCCTACCGCAGCCATGAACTCGAATACGTCGTCGAACAGTCCGGGATGACGCTGCTCATCTCGCAGGTCGTGGCACCCCCGCATTCGGATTTCCACGCCATCGCCACCGAGGTCGCTGCGAAGGTCCCCGCCCTCGACCTCGTGTTCCTCGACTCCGTGCCCGACGACCTCATCGGGGCTGCGAAGATCGACGAACGCGAATCCTTTGCCCACCTCATGGGGCAGGGGCGGCAGCTGCTGGAGGATGCGGATGCGAAGTACGGAGTGCGACTGCAGCAGGTGCTCGACGACCTTTCGGCAGACGAGCCGATCAACATCCAATACACCTCCGGCACCACGGGGTTCCCGAAGGGCGTGACACTCAGCCACCACAACATCCTCAACAACGGGTACTTCATCGGCGAAATGCTCTCCTACACGTCTGCCGACACCGTCGTCGTTCCCGTTCCCTACTACCACTGCTTCGGCATGGTCATCGGCAACCTCGCCGCACTCAGCCATGGATCGGCCGTGGTGCTGCCGTCTCCCGGATTCGACCCCTTGGCGACGATGTCCGCCGTGACCGAGGAGAAGGCCACCTCGCTGTACGGAGTGCCGACGATGTTCATCGCCGAACTCGAACACCCGCGGTTCTCCGAATTCGACTTCTCGAGCCTGCGCACCGGGGTCATGGCAGGATCGCCCTGCCCGGTGAACACGATGCGCCGAGTCATCGATGACATGAACATGTCGGAGGTCGCCATCTGCTACGGCATGACTGAAACGGCGCCGGTGTCGATGATGACCCGAGTCGATGACTCTCTGGAGAAGCGCACGCAGACGGTGGGCCGCGTGATGCCCCACCTTGAGATCAAGATTGCCGACCCCGTCACGGGACAGGCTGTCCCGCGGGGGCAGAAGGGCGAGTTCTGCACCCGCGGCTACGCGGTCATGCTCGGATACTGGGAACAGCCGGACAAGACAGCGGAGACGATCGACGCGGCTCGGTGGATCCACACCGGTGACCTGGCCATCATGGACGACGACGGCTATGTCGACATCTCCGGCCGAATCAAGGACATGGTCATCCGCGGCGGCGAGAACGTCTACCCGCGAGAGGTCGAGGAATTCCTCTACCACCACCCGGCCATCCGCGACGTCCAGGTCGTCGGTGTCTCCGATGAGAAATACGGCGAGGAGCTCATGGCCTGGGTGATCCTCAAGGACGGCTTCGACTCGCTGAGTGCCGACGAAGTCCGCGAATTCTGCTCCGGCAAGCTCGCCCACTTCAAGATTCCCCGCTATGTCGAGGTCCGCGATTCCTTCCCGATGACCGTGTCCGGAAAGATCCGCAAGGTCGACCTCCGGGAAGAGGGCGAGAAGATCGCGCACGCCGCCGTCTGAGCACCGAATGGGATCCGGTATGAGCTGCAGCCGGATCGCACTGGAGATCACAAGTCGGTTGCAGTTCAACCCGGACCGGGCATGAGTTTCGTTTGTGTGCCCGCATTCACTAGGATCACATCACATGAGAGCTGAATCACAACCGCTGGTGTCGGTGTCGAACGTCGAGAAGCACTACGGCGATTTCCATGCCCTGAAGAACGTCAACCTCGATATCGCCGAGCGGGAAGTCGTCGTCGTCATCGGCCCCTCGGGATCGGGCAAATCGACTCTGTGCCGGACGATCAACCGGCTGGAGACCATCACCTCGGGCAGCATCACCATCGACGGCAAGGATCTGCCGGCCGAGGGGGCTGCCCTGGCGCAGCTGCGCTCGGACGTCGGGATGGTCTTCCAGGCGTTCAACCTCTTCGCTCACAAGACGATCCTCGAGAACGTCACCCTGGGACCGATCAAGGTGCGCAGGCTCTCGAAGTCCGAGGCGGACAAACAGGCCATGGCGCTGCTCGAACGAGTCGGGGTCGCACACCAGGCAGACAAATATCCGGCTCAGCTCTCCGGCGGCCAGCAGCAGCGTGTGGCCATCGCCCGGGCACTGGCGATGAAGCCGAAGGTGATGCTCTTCGACGAGCCCACCTCGGCGCTGGACCCGGAGATGATCAACGAAGTCCTCGACGTCATGGTCGGACTCGCCGAGGAGGGTATGACGATGGTCGTCGTCACCCACGAGATGGGCTTCGCCCGCAAGGCCGCGCACCGCGTGGTGTTCATGGCCGACGGCGAGATCGTCGAGGTCGCCGAACCCGAGGAGTTCTTCACCAATCCCCAGAGCACCCGAGCCAAGGACTTCCTGTCGAAGATCCTGACGAACTGAATCCACCCGATCACTCAGCACCAACTCACTCACAAGGAGAGACAATGAAGAAGCTCAGACTGGCAGTCGCCTCCGCGGCGATCGGCATCCTCGCGCTCAGCGGCTGCGGCCAGGGCGGAACTCCCGATGCACCGGCCGACGGCGATGGGGCCCAGGCCGAGGCTCCGGAGTACGAGGTCAACGACAGCGCGGACATCGCCGACTCGAAGACGTGGAAAGCCGCACAAGACGCCGGTGAGATCACCATCGGGGTGAAGAAGGACCAGCCGGGCCTCGGAAACGTCTCGGCAGGCTCGGAAGAGCCCGAGGGCTTCGACATCGAGATCGCGAAGATGGTCGCCGCGCAGCTCGGTTTCGAACCCGACCAGATCAAGTACACAGAGACCGTCTCGGCCAACCGTGAGCCCTTCCTGCAGCAGGGCACCGTCGACATGGTCGTGGCCACCTATACGATCAACGACGAGCGCAAGAAGGTCGTCGACTTCGCCGGACCGTACTACGTGGCAGGCCAGGATCTGCTCGTGGCCGAGGATTCGGACATTGCCGGGCCCGAGGACCTCGACGGGAAGAAGGTCTGCTCCGTCGACGGTTCGACCCCGGCGCAGAACATCGAGGAGAAGTACACGAAGGCCGAACTCGTCACCTATGACGCGTACTCGAAGTGCGTGACCGACCTCCAGTCCGGATCCGTCGACGCCGTGACCACTGACGATGCGATTCTGCGCGGATATGCCAAGCAGTATGAAGGCGAGTTCAAGGTCGTCGGCAAACCCTTCACCGAGGAGCCCTACGGCGTCGGCCTGCCGAAGGACGATGACGCGCTGCGCGATGCCGTGAACGACGCACTCGAGCAGGGCATGGACGACGGCGATTGGGAGAAGGCATTCGAATACACCCTCGGATCCACCGATGATGTCGACATGCCCGACGTCGACCGCTACTGACCCCGTCCACAGATTGACATGATGCGAGGGCGCCGATCCCGGTGCCCTCGCATCGATTAAGGAATCTGATATGGATTTCCTGGAGCTTCTCCAGCTGTTCCTCTCCGGTGCGTGGGGAACGATCAAGCTCTTCACCGTCGCCCTGGTCGGGTCCATGATCCTCGGCACGGTGCTCGCCGCCATGCGGGTGTCTCCGACCCCGGTGCTGCGCGGGGCGGCTTCGACCTACATCAACGTCGTCCGGAACACGCCGCTGACCCTGGTGATGTTCTTCTGTGCGTTCGGGCTGCCGTTCCTCGACATCCGGTTCGGCTCGACGAGCTCATTCAACTCGTTCGTCTACGCCACGATCGCGCTCACCGTGTACACCGCCTGTTTTGTGGCCGAGACCCTGAAGTCGGGTATCGCCACGATCCCGGTCGGTCAGGCCGAAGCCGCACGGGCCGTGGGCCTGAGCTTCGGACAGACCCTCGGCGAGGTGGTCCTGCCGCAGGCGTTCCGCACAGTGATCCCGCCCCTGGGCAGTGTCATCATCGCAATGCTGAAGAACACCTCGATCGCTTCGGCGTTCAACAACCGAGAGCTCATCTCGGCGATGCGCAATGCCATCGAGATCCGCGGGGACCTGGTCATCCCGCTGCTGTTCGGCACCGCGCTGGCCTACCTCATCCTGGCTCTGCTGCTCGGACGAGTCTTCGACTACCTGGAGAAGAAGCTGGTGATCCTGCGATGAGGCCACCCACTCAAGTGCTGTTCGACGAACCCGGTCCGAAATCGCGCCGGAACAACATCATCCTCTCCGTGATCTCGACGCTCGTGCTGTTGGCGATCGCGGCCTTCGTGGTCTGGAAGTTCGCCGACGCCGGCCAACTCGATCCGGCGAAGTGGTATCCATTCACCTTTGCGCAGATCCAGACGGTGCTGCTCCAAGGGATGCTCGCCACGCTCAAGGTGGCCGTCGTCGCCTCCGTGCTGGCGATGGTCGTCGGCATCGTCTTCGCTCTGCTGCGTCTGTCCAACCGAAAGGTCATCTCCGTCCCCGGCACGATCGTGCTCGAGTTCTTCCGGGGCGTGCCAGTCTTGCTGCTGATCTTCGCGATGTTCCTCATGTTCGGCAACGAGATCGGTTCGTTCTGGTCCGTGGTCTTCGGCCTCACCCTCTACAACGGAATGGTGCTGGCCGAGATCATCCGGGCCGGCGTCCTCGCCGTCCCCACAGGGCAGCGCGAGGCCGCAATGGCCATCGGGCTGCGTTCCGGCCAGGTCATGAGCCTCGTGCTCTTGCCGCAGGCTCTGCGGGCCATGATGCCGACGATCATCGCCCAGATCGTCGTCCTCCTCAAGGACTCCGCTCTGGGTTTCATCGTCACATACCAGGATCTGCTGTACCAGGTGAACCTCATCGGACGCGAATACAACAACCTGCTGCCGACTTTCATCGTCGGAGCGATCCTGTTCATCATCATCAACATGCTCGTCGCCGGTTTCGCCCGATGGCTCGAGTCACGGCTCCAACGGAAGACCACCGCCGACACCGAGGCGGGCGGCCTGACCACCAAGATCGTCGACTGATGCCGCGGGGCCCGGTTGTTCCCGACCGGGCCACGCGACACCATGTATCGTTCACTTAGGAGTCGGCCATGAAGGAGCGCACCAATGCCAGAGCCTCAGCTCAGCCCCACACCGGTGAGGGTCGTGAAGAACCTCGACCGTGAACGGTACGAACTGTTCACCGATGAGACCCCGGGGGAGTTCATCGGGTTCCTCGCCTACCAGGTCATCGATGACCGCACCGTGGAGCTGCAGCACACGATCATCTCCGAAGGCTTCTCCCGGCGCGGCTTCGCCCGCACCCTCGTCACTGAAGTGCTCGAACGGGTCAGAGCAGATGGGTCCTCAATCGTACCGACCTGTTCCTATGTGCAGGACTACCTCGAGCGGTTCCCGCAGTACGGCGATCTCGTGGCTCGTCAGTGACCAGGTCCGACCCGGCTGTCGGAGCTGGTCGTTTCGCTCCGAGTCCGAGCGGTGACCTCCACATCGGCAACATCCGCTCCGGTCTGCTCAGCTATGTGCGGGCTCGGCAGACCGGCCGACGGTTCCTGTGGCGGATCGAGGATCTCGACCGGGTGCGGGCCGGTGCGGCAGACTCGCAGCTCGAAGTCTTCGCCGAACTCGGGGTCACACCTGATGAGCCGCCTATCATCCAATCTGAACGTACCGAGGAGTACTCGGCCGCGATTGCGAAACTGGCGGCGGACGGTCTCGTCTACGAATGCTATTGCTCTCGCAAGGACATTGCCCAAGCGCCGAGCGCACCGCACGCGCCACCCGGGGCGTATCCCGGGACCTGCCGCAGCCTCGGCGAGGGGGAGCGCGAATCCCACCGGCGGAGACTGGAGGCGGAGAACCGTTCGCCGGCGCTGCGTCTGCGCACGGACAATCGAGAGCACCAGATCGACGATGTGCTGCTGGGCCGGGTGGACGCCATCGTCGACGATCTCGTGCTGCGGCGAGGTGACGGCGTCTTCGCTTACAATCTCACCGTCGTCGTCGACGACGCAGCGAGCGGAATCGACGAGATCCTGCGCGGGGACGACCTCGCCTCCTCAGCACCTCGCCAGGCGTATCTGGCCAGGCTGTTGGGAGTGCCCGAACCCCGCTGGCTGCATGTGCCGCTGGTGCTCAACGAGAGCGGACAGCGGCTGGCCAAACGCGATGGAGCGGTGACCTGCCAGCAGCTGCGCGGCCTCGGGTGGACCGCCCCTGACTTCTTTGTCTGGATGCAGCAGTCACTCGGCTTCGGCGACATCGGTGGTCGGTGGAGGTCCGTCGACGACATGATCTCCGGAGTCGACTTCACTCAGATGTCGACAGAACCGACGATCTTCGTCCCGCCGGCGGGTCCCTGAGGCCGATCAGCCCTCACGCCGCGGGCGAGTCGACGGCGTCTCGGACGACTCCGTCGTAGATCGCTTCGAACGTATCGAGGGTGTACTCGATGTCGTGTTTGGCCACGACGTCGAGAGACGCCTTCGACATGTCATCGAGTTCGACGTCGGGCATCCGGCAGATGCGCGTGAACCGATCGGCCAACGCATCGATATCCCGCGGCGGGAACAGATACCCGTTGATGCCGTCGCGGACGAGATGCGGCAGCGCGACCGCGTCGGCAAGCACCACGGGTTTACGGGAGGCCAATGCCTCGAGCGTGGCGATGGACTGCAGTTCGGCGGTCGAGGGCATGCAGAAGAAGGTGCAGCGCTGGTACGCCTCCATGAGTGCCTTGTCGCTGATCTTGCCGAGTACATTCACACGGTCGGCGATGCCGAGTTCCGACGCCAGCTGCTTCAGCGGCTCCTCCTGGTCGCCGCCGCCGACGATATCGGCTTCGAGACCCAGCTCCGGATCGGTCTTCGCCACGGCCTCGACGATGTCTGCGGCATGTTTTTCCGAGGAGAGGCGACCGACGAAGAGGACGCGAGGGGGAATGGCCCGCGGAGCAGCCGAGTCGAGCTCACGCAGATGAGCGAAGCGCTGCAGGTCGATCCCGCAGGAGACCGCGCGGATGGGGGAGGAGAAACCGTTCTCGGTGAGCAGGTCGGCAGCCAGCTGTGTGGGAACCGTGATGAAATCGGCGGACTGGAATTTTCGGCGCAGATCCCACCAGGCGATGGCGGTGCCGCCGTTGAGAACGGCCTTCGGAGCCCGGAGGTAGGGGCGGACATTGTCGGGCATGAAATGATTCGTGGCCACGACAGGGATTCCGCGCCGAATCGATTCGGAGAACGCGTAGCGGCCGATGACGAAATGAGCCTGAGTGTGGACGACATCAGGGCGGATGCTGTCGAGCAGTCGTGAGAGCTCGGGCTTCGTCTCCCACGGCATGCAGATCATCCATGTCGGGTGCAGTGGCCATCGATGGGCAGTGAGCCGGTGAACGGTGACTCCGTTCTCGACGCTGACCGAAGGCTTGCCCGTCGCTGAGGGACAGGCCACATGGACATCATTTCCGCGGTCCGCGAGACCTTCGGCCAACCGTTCGGCGAATTTCGCGGCACCATTGACTTCGGGGGCGTAGGTCTCTGCCGGAATGAGGATCCGACGTTTCTGAGTGGGACGGTGCGCAGACAGGATTCAGCTCTCCTCGGTGTCGGTCATGGTGTCGGAACGCCGGGCGTCCCTGCGCTGAGCTTCTCGATCTCTGACATCGGGATGATACCGCGACAATACAACGACGGCCGCACAGGCGACCAATCCGGTGAGACCGATGAGCACGACCAGCCAGACGGGTGAATGTGCCGCCTCGCCGAGGACGATGGTGCCCAGGATCACGGCACCGATCGGGTCGATGACGGTCAGCCCGGCGATGACCATCTCAGGAGGTCCTGCCGCGTAGGAATTCTGGACGAACCAGGATCCCAGCGCCACGGCCGCCAACAGTGCGGCGACGTTGATCCAGGTGACCTGCTCGAGCCCGGCCTGGAGGAACTGGACGCTGACCAGATGGGCATTCGTGGCCACACAGGCGAAGAGCAGCCCGGCCGCAGTGATGAGCACGAGCTGAGGGGCATGGCGGAAGACCAGCATGATCACGAGGCCGACGATGACGGCGATGGAGGTGATCCAGAACAGCGGCATCGCATCGGCGCCGAGGTGGACCTCCGACTGCGCAGTCGTGGCCGAAAGCGCGACGAAGAGCGTCACCCCGACAGTGCACCAGACGACCGACTGGACGAGCCGCCTGTTGACTTTGAGCCCGCGGTGACGGACGCCGAGCAGCACGGAGACGATGAGTGAGAACGCCCCGATCGGCTGAACCACCATCACCGGTGCCAACGCCAGGGCCACGAAGTTTCCTGCCGTTCCCAAGCCGAGGATGATCAGCCCGAGGAGCCACCGGCGGTTGTGCAGCAGTTCGGTGAAATGCGCCCAGCTGAGTCCATTGTGCGAGTCATCCTGCCCCGCAACAGCGTCGTGCTGGTACAGGGCGCCGAAAGCCAGTGCCACAGCTGCCAGGACGGCGAAGGCGATTGCCACAATGGTCACGATGACTCTTCCGGTTTCGACGGGGCAGATTTCGATGGGGCAGATGCGGGGAGCGGATCGCTTCGAGTCTATCGCGCGGGACGGTCGTGCAGACGGCTGTGAACTGTGTTTGTCCTGACTGTGAGGCAACCCTGCGCTGACACTGTCAGGGAACCCGCGGCGGCGGGTGGGGAAACCCCGATTCCTGTGAGGTAAAGCACTCTGTCCGGTTTTGTTCGCGGGCTGTGGGGTTTGCTAAGGTGGACAGCACGTCCGCAGGATACTGCGGCATTCCTCCGTAGCTCAGTTGGCAGAGCATTCGACTGTTAATCGAAGGGTCGCTGGTTCGAGCCCAGCCGGGGGAGCAGCCAAGGCCCCGTCCGAGTGGACGGGGCCTTCGTCGTCTCCGGGTCCACGTGCGGGCTGTCCCTTGCTGAGGTCCACCTGCGGGTTGACCTTTGCTGAGGTCCGCGTGCGGGCTGGCCTGGTTATAGGGTTATAGGCCGCCCGTTGAGCCGGACCTTTCGGCTCCGACTCGCTCCTGGCGGATGTGCCCCTTCCGACCGGCCTGAATGGTTCCCGACTGCTCTGACACGCTGCCGGACGGAAATTTCGCCCGATATCCCGTCATTCAAGCCGCAGCGCGTCTGTCGACCCGTGCGCCAGTCGATTTAGGCTCTTCGCCTTGATCGAGGCTGTGTCCGACGACCGGCGTCATCGATGTGTGGGTGGGAACCGGCACGCTGGTGGGAATAGAAGGGTGACGGGTCCCGGTTCAACCTCTATGAAGTCTTTCGGATTCCTCAGTTTCGGCCATTACGGTTCCGACCTCGATGCCAGGCAGATGCTGCGCGACGCGTTGCAGATCTCCGTCGGTGTCGACGAACTCGGCATCAACGGCGCCTATTTCCGCGTCCACCATTTCGCGACTCAGGCGGCCTCTCCGTTTCCGCTGCTGTCGACGATCGCCGCAAAGACCCGCACAATCGAAGTGGGCACCGGGGTCATCGATATGCGCTATCGTATATCGAGGTTGTGACACCCGCGTGGTTGACAACGGCGCTTAGGTTGGAGACAGGAGCCTACCTGCACCTGCCCCACTTCTGGTACATCGATGATGCCCCGGACTTTGTGGTCCGGGGCATCATCGATGTACCAGGCCGGGCCGTGATTGTGGGCCGACTAGCGCTCCTGAACTGTGTAGGTGAGATGGGTTGTCCTTGGCGACGATTCCGAAGCCACCTGCTTTAAGGCCACGCGGGACCCGTCAACACCCTCGAACAGCCGGATGCCTGAGCCGAACAGAACGGGTGAAAGAGCAATCGAGAACTCGTCAACCAGTCCAGCGTTGAGGTATTCCAGTATCGTCTCGCCGCCACCTGCAACTCGGACGTCCCGTTCACCCGCGGCCTCTCGTGCCCTGCTTAGTGCAGACTCAATGCCGTCGTCGACGAAATGGAAGGTAGTTCCACCGAGTCTCTCCCACGGGTCACGCTTCTCGTGGGTCACGACGAAGACCGGTGTGTGGAACGGGGCGTCTTCGGGCCAGGCGTTCTCACCGGCTTCGAACATTCGCTTGCCCATCACGCTCGCACCAGTTCTCTCGAACGTCTCGGACGCGATGTCGTTATCTCGTCCCTCTTCGCCGCCCTCACCAAGCTGGAGGTTCTCCCGGGTGAAACGCAGAGGGAACATCCACGCCTGCAGCTCCATCCATTGCTGCCCCATCAGCTCATCGGGGGACTCCGGCGCGATGAACCCATCCAGGGACATCGACACGCTGAAAAACACTTTGCCGGCCATCAGCCCTCAGCTCCTTTCCGCGCGTTCTCGGTGACGTATGCAGCCAGGTTGCCCAGAGTCTGCTGCGCACCCTCGATCGCGCCATGCTTCTCGATTGCCTCGTCACGCTGCTCCTTAGTCGGGAAGACTGTGAGCATCTCGATTGTGGTCGCGTCTCCGGCGGCAGTGAACGTGAGGATCGACTCGAAGGAATTCGGATCGTCGCGATGCTCGCCATGGAGCATCGCTATCCGTTCCGGCGGGGCGATTTCGGTCCAGGTAATCCATTCCGGATAGTCGGTGCCGTCTGGGCCGTGCATGGTGAAGTCCCACACCCCGTCAACACAAAATTTGAACGCCTTTGTGGTCGTCGTAAATCCCTCCGGCCCCCACCACTGCGATAGGTGGCGCACCTCGGTGAATGCTTCAAAGACCAGCTCCCGTGGGGCCTCGATCGTTCGGGAGATGACGATCTCGCGGTCGGCTGTCGTGGACTGCCCCGGAGCTCCTTGTTCCGTTCTGCTCATCATCTATCCTTTCTGATTCTCCTGCTTCATCTCCTGCACGTACGCGTCCAGCCGGTCGAAGCTCTCGTTCCAGAACTGTTCGAATCCGCCGGTCCACTCGTGGATTGGCTGCAGCCCTCGGGCGTCAAGGCCATAGAGGCGCTGCTTGCCATATTGGCGGTCCCGCACCAGCCCGACCTCGCGGAGCACTCGCAGGTGCTTCGATGTGCCCGGCTGCGGCAGGTCCAGTTCGTGAGCTAGGTCGGTCACCGCGCGCTCACCGGCACGTAGCAGCATCAGGATCTGCCGGCGTTGGGGCTCGGCGATTGCGTTGAAGACGTCTGATGTTGTTGCTGCTCGTGCCATGTACACGATCATATTCCCATATGGGCATGTGTCAAGAGGCAGAACTGCCTGGCCGACCGATGGCGATTCAGCCAGCGATCCTCGCGCGCCGGCGTCTTCGCTCACTTGCGCCAGCGAGCTGACTAGTACATCTCTGGGTTGTAGCGTTGGCGATATGTCTAGAGTTGCGGCGTACGTCAGGGCCTCCGTCGATTTCACCGGTGAGCGCTGGTCGGTTGGCACTCAGAAGGAGGTCATCGCACGTCGAGCCGAGGAACGTGGTTGGAAGATCGTCGACGTCTATGAGGACAGTGGAGTGTCCGCGTCCAAGGCCCGTGGTCCCAAGACTGACTGGGCGAGAATGCTCCGCGACGCCGATGCGGGCCACATCGACATGGTCGTCGCAGTGGACGTGGATCGACTGCTTCGGAGCACGAAGGATCTCAACACCCTGATCGACCACGGGCTCAAGATCGTCACGCTGGACGGCGAAATCGACCTGTCCACGGCTGACGGCGAGTTCAGGGCGACGATGCTGGCGTCCATCGCGAGGTTCGAGACAAGGCGGAAGTCCGAGCGCCAGCTCAGGTCGAATGCCCGTCGACGGGCAGAGGGCCTGCCTGCCTCGGCCTGGACACCGTTCGGCTGGACGAAGGATGGCAAGGTCGTGCCCGACCAGGCGGAGGCGGTCCGCAGTGCGTTCGATTCCTTTCTCGGCGAGCCGTCGCTGTCCATCCGCCGCATCCGCGAGGATCTCAACGCGGCTGGTCACCGTACTGCCCGCGGGTCTGTGTTCTCCACCGACGCCGTACGCTATCTGCTCGGAAACCCGCTTTACGCTGGCTTCATCAAGAAGTACTCCACGGGCGAGCTGTACCCCGTCACGGATGGCCGGTTCCCGCCCATCGTCGCCGAGCAGACATGGCGGGCAGCGGTGGCGAAACTGGAGGATAACGTGAGGCGTGCGGCCAGGCAGGGCAATCAGCCGAAGTACCTGCTGTCATCGGTTGGGCTGTGCGGGAAGTGCGACGCAACGCTCGTCTCCGGCACCAACAGTCAAGGTGTAGGCACCTACCGGTGCGGCGACCACTTCCACCTCTCGCGCCAGCGCGCGCCCGTCGATGCGATGGTGACCGAAGCCGTCCTCACCAGAATATCTGCGGGGGACGTGCACGACCTGGTCGTACCCAAGGAGGACGTCGGGGTCGACCGCGAGGCACTACTGACGGAGCGCAACGCCCTGGTCGAACGCGTGAACGAGCTGAGCCCCCTGCTGAGCGACGTCAGTCAGCCCGTTATCGAGATCACGCAAGCGATCAACGATGTGAAGGCCCGTATCGTCGAGATCGACGCCGAACTGCATGATCGGTCAGTGTCGCAGACGGCGGACTTCATGGTCGACATCGACGATCCCGTTGGCACCGTGCAGCGCCGCGAAGCTGTAGATCGAAAGTGGGATGCATGGGACATGGACCGTCGCCGGTTACTCGTGGACGAGCTGGTGACGGTGACCATCGAGCCGATCAGCCCAGGTCACGTGAAGTTCGACCCTGACCTCATTCGGATCGATCCGCGTCGCAACTGACTCACGAGTCGACTCGTCATTGCAATGGTGAGTCGAGTCGTGGGAGAATGGTTGCAGACATAGAGAATCCCCCGGGGTCCGAGGTAGTAACTCGGCACGAGCCCCCGATAATTAGCCGGTAAACACAGTCGTAAGCGCTCGACGGGATCCGGAAGAACTCATTCGTGAGGTTTTCCGTCATGTCTTCTGTCGTTCTCGACGACGCTTGCACCAGCGATCTGTTTCCTCCCCTGACCCCAGTGGGGTCTAAGGGGTTCCCTTCCCGCGATGATGGTGACGATCCCGTCGTTGCCGTTGCCCGTGCCGCTGGCCATCGTGCCGGTAAACGCCTGGCTAAGACCCCATTGACCCCTCGACAGAGGGCTGTCGTCGCTTCCCTGGTCGGGGGTGGTCGGCCATGAGCGCCAACGCCTCCGCATTCGACCACGTCCTTGGTTTCCGTTGGCGTCAGGGCGATTCGTCCCTTGCCGACAGTGAGGCCCGGCTCCACGACCTCGGAGTGCTCCGCTCCGTCCTCGAAGAGGTCGTGGAGCTGTCGGTCGCTGACGCCCGTGCAGACGGGGTCACCTGGGCGAGGATCGGTGATGCCCTGGACGTTACCCACCAGGCCGTCATCAAGCGCTACGGGAAGCGTTCTGGGGGTGATCGCCGATGAGCGCCGACCCCCACCCTCGTTCCATCGCTCTCGCCGACCTGACCTCGCCCGGAGGGCCTGACCTGGCACCCGCCGCAGGCGGGCTGCCCGCTGATGTTTCAGCCTCCAAGAGTTTCGGGAGCTCTACTTGTTCCTACGGGCGCGGCAAGGGCTTGTCGATTGCCGCGCTTTGCAACGAACTGCCTGGTCAGAGGGCTGTTCCCATGTTCCGCCTCCCCGAGAATCCGCGGGGTCATTTGGGGTCTCATTTGGGGGTCAATAGGGGGTCAATTAGGCGCCTTGCTCTCAAAGTACCTAGTTGTGCAGCCCTGGTCGGGGGTGGTCGCCGTGGCTAAGCAGGAGAACAATCCCACGAGCATCGGCGTCACCCAGTACCTCGATCGGGAGTACTGGACCTGGGCGTTGAACGATTCGAACGGCGCTGCATTGCTCCAGCAGGATGCCGGGGCGATCCTCGCCTACCTCGTGCAGCGGTTGGAGGCTAACGGGGGCGAGGTCGTCGAGGCCTACGGGATCATCCACGACAAGGACGAGCGCGAGGTCTGGAGCGAAGCTCAGCAGGCACTCGTGATGGAGCCGAAGCCCGCGCACCTGCATGCAGTCATCAAGTTCAAGAACCGCGCGAAGAGTGCGCCGATCGCTCGGCTTGCCGATCTGCTCGGAGTCGAGCCGCAGTATGTCGAGAAGCCGAAGGCCGGGCGGTACGCGCATGACAACATGCTGAGCTACCTCACGCATGCGAAGTACGCGGACAAGCACCAGTACGCGCCCGCCGAGGTCGCCACGGTGCGCGGGCCTGACTACCTCGGGATCGACGCCCAGCGCCGTGAAGCATGGCTGAAGGGCCGTGCCCACCTGAAGAAGAAGCGCGTGGCCGAGGACTTCGAGGACATGCGCGATCGGGTGCTCCAGGGCGAGATCACGCGTGATCAGATCATGCTCACCGATGAGCTGTTCGACATCTACTCGCGGCATCAGCGAGAGATCGACGATGCCCTCTCGGCCTACGGCCAGCGCCGGGCGTACCGGGCGGCAGCGAATCTTCGGGCCGGTGCCTTCTCGACGCACGTCGTGTTCGTTCACGGGGACGCCGGGATTGGTAAGACCCGGTTCGCCACGGACTTCATCACGGCCTCGATCAATGCCGCGAATGCCCACGGCGAGCGGTGGCAGGTCTACCGCGCCGCGACCGGGAATCCCCTCGATGACTGGCATGGGGAGGAGGTCCTGCTGCTCGACGATCTGCGCGCTTCAGCTATGGACGCGAACGACTGGTTGCTGCTGCTCGATCCGTACAACGCGTCACCCGCGAAGGCGCGTTACAGGAACAAGGGCGAGGTGGCACCGCGCCTGATCGTCATCACGGCGACGATCGAGCCGGTCGAGTTCTTCTACTATGCCCGCCAGAAGGGCAACGTGGACGAGGCGCTGGACCAGTTCATCCGCCGACTGGCCTCGGTCGTGAAGGTCTTCCGTGCCGACGACATCAACCGCTATCTCGTGCAGCACATCGGGAAGGTCGAGCCCTACGAGTGGCATCAGTGCAGCCTCCCGACTGCCGCGCATTCGCCGGGCGTGCACGGCAACATGTACCACCAGAGAGTTGGCTCGCGCGAGCTGACCTACGGCCCAGAGTCTTCTGCCGAGCACGACGCAGAGAACGCGGTCGTCGAGCTGCTTAGCGGACTCGCGGTGCGTAGCCCCGACGTGCCGTTGGCGATGGCCGCGGGAGGTGCGTCATGAGCACGTTCCATGTCCTCGATGAGGGCCGGCTCTCCCCTCCGCCCGCAGGGAGCGAAGCGACCGAGGACGGATGCCAGCGGTACTTGGACGACGAGAGCGCCAGCGATTTGTCGGACAAGTACCCTGCTGGCCCTGACCGTACGGCTCCCAACACCGATGATGGTCACGGAGTCGATGAGCCCCAGGCGAATCGCGATGTGAGCGTCGACGTGCGGGTCACGAAGGCGGAGCGCGAAGCGGTTCGTCGACGTGCTCGCACGCTCGGCGTGAAGCCGAGCAAGTGGGCGCGCACGGTCATTCTCGATGCCTTGGACTCTCGCAGAGACGGTCTCGGGCAGATGGAGGCTGTCGCAACCTCAGCGCCGTCGCCGGAGCTCGGCCAGGTGGTCGAGCAGGTGCGCCGGGTCGGGGTCAACTTGAACCAAGCGGTGCGTCGCGGTGGTGCCGTCGACGACGATCTGCTGCGCGAGGTCATGGTCTCGATGGATGCTGTGCGAGCACAGCTCGGAGATCGGACGGTGCTATGAGTACGGTCAATGTGAAGCCGTCACGGTCCGCCGGCGACTCGGTCGGGTACGCGCTGTACGGCAACGACAAGGACAAGCGTGCCGAGCACGTCCAGAATGGCACCGATCGAGCCGCGGCGGTGTCGTGCACCGTCGAGACACCAGAGGCGTTCGTAGCCCGTGCTGAGGTGCTGACCAAGGCTCACGGGCGGAAGAACGAGCTGTACTCGTACACGCAGAATTTCTCGCCTGACGAGTTCGACAAGAACGACCGGGGGCACGTGCAGCGGGTCAATGAGCTGGGCGTGAAGCTCGCGGAGCGGATGCACTCGGCTGATCACCTCGTGGTCACCCACGCCGACTCGGCCGGCGGGCACCTTCACAACCACATCTACGTCATCAACCACGACAACCTCACCGGGAAGTCGCTGCAGCGGAACACGTCGTGGAAGAACGGTCTGCGCCAGGCCAACGACGAGCTGATGCGCGACGAGGGCTGTCAGGTCCTCCCATCGCCGGAGCAGGCCAGGCCGGACTGGTCGCAGCGCCGGGAGGACTTCGCGTCGGGCGGATTCGAGCGCATCCTCGGCGACAAGGTCGCCGCCTCGCTGCGGGACAAGCGGTCAGTGGACCGGACGGGATTCACCGAGGTACTCGAAGAGCATGGCGTCGCTCTCGCAGAGACCCAGCGTGACGGCTGGACGTACAAGATGCGCCGGGCCGACAACGGCAAGCTCGGCCGGAAGAAAGCCTCCGGGCTGACGCCCGAGTTCATCGCTGAGGGTGCACAGCAGGTTTTTGATTTCCATGAGAGCAATCGCCAGAAGGAGCAGGACAGTGAGCATTCTCGACGAGATGAGGAACGAGCAGCAGGAGACCGAGCCGAGCTCGACGGCGTCGAGTCTGTCGGAGCCTACGAACGCCCACGTCATCGCCGCAGTCAACAGGCATACGAAGGCCGTGAACGGACTGAAGTCGTATCTGCGGATCGCGATCGAGGAAACCGTCAAGGAGGAGCTGAAGGCCCTGCCGTCGACCTCGCAGCCGTCCGTCAACAGGTCACCGCAGATCGAGAGCGTCGAGAGCAGGCTGACCGAGATCGAGCAGACGCTCAGCGAGTTCGTGCAGAGTCTCGACGGGAAGCGGCTGCGCGCCGCCTCGCAGAGTTTGATCGCCGAGGCGCAGAAGGTTCACGCGGCTACGGCCTCGGCGATTGAGGGGCTCAAGGCGCAGGCTGACGAGAACAGGGCACTGGTGAGCAAGGTCGGCGGAGCGATGCAGCGGATCGAGAGGCGTACCGACGAGCGGGTCGAGAAGGCCGTCGAGCAGGTCGCCGGGGAGGCCTCGGCCACGATGACGGCGAACCTCGACGCCTCGAACGATCGGGCCGAGCGGATCATCGCCGCCACGGCGAAGCTGGAGGCACGTCAGCTCTGGTCGGCCGCGGCCGCGATGTGCCTCGTCCTCCTGCCGGTGGTCGTGGTCGTCGCCGGGCTCTGGATGAGCATCGCCGGTCTCATCACGGGCGCTCAGTGGGCGCTGGACGTGGACGGGAACGTGTGGCTGGGCATCGGGCGGTGGCTCGTGGTCGCCGTGGGCCTCGCCGGGGCCGGCTACGGTCTCTTCGCGTCCATCCGGTGGGCCGCCGGCCTCGTGGAGACCTGGAAGGGCCGCGGGATGCCGAAGTGGCGGAACTGAGCCATGTCACTGAGGGCTGAAGCCAATCGGCCCACGTCGTCGGTGGTCCTAAAGGGTTGAGGTTTGACTTGAGGGTGCAACGCACCTTTCAATAGATACTATGTCTCAAAACTCTAGTGGCACGCAATATCCGAGCCGACGAAAACGACGCCGCAAGAAACTCGTAGTCGCCGTCGCAGTCATCGTGGTCCTCCTGCTGGTATTCAGCTACGGCACCAAGCGTGTCATCCAGACGCGCTCATGGCAGATCGCCGGCGAACTCGTCAGTCGAGTGGAGACAGACGAGAAGGTCGTGGCGCTCACCTTCGACGACGGCCCCACGGATGCAGACGCCGACGCCGTTCTCGACGTGCTCGAGGACCGCGACGTGCCAGCGACCTTCTACGTCAACGGCAAGGACGTCGAGGGCAACCCAACGACCATGCAGCGCATCATCGACGACGGGCACGAGATCGGCAATCACACGTGGAGCCATCGGTCCATGGCCTTCGTCTCGCCGGAGACGGTCGCCGAAGAGATCGAGCCGACCGACGAGGCGATCCGCGCCACTGGGTACGACGGCCCGCTGACCTTCCGACCCCCGCACGGCAAGAAGCTCCTGGCCCTGCCGCTCTATCTGGCAGAGCACGATCGCCTCACCGTCACATGGGACGTCGCCTACGAAGACTGGTCCGGCGATCCGCAGAGCACCGGGGATCTCGTCAGTGCCACGGTCGAGAACACGCGCCCGGGGTCGATCATCCTGCTCCATCCCTGGTTCGGCCGGACGGCAACACAGGAGGCTATCGGCCCCGTCATCGATCAGCTGAAGGAGCAGGGCTACCGGTTCGTTACCGTCTCGGAGCTCATCGGATGAGACCGCGGGTTACCAGTCGAGACCAGATCGACCGAATCGCTCTCGAACTCTTCCTTGCTCACGGCTACGCCGAGGTCACGACCGACGAGCTGATCCAGGCATGCGGAGTCTCTCGGCCGACGTTCTTCCGCTACGTGGCCTCCCGCGACTCCCTCGTGCTCGACCACATCGCACAGTTCGGCCAAGGCGTGGCAGCGATGGTGCGCGAACGGGTCGAGGCGTCGGCCTGGGTCGCGCTGCGCGAAGCCATGTGTGACGCTGTCGAGATGCTCGATCCGGGCTCGCGCGAAGGGATGGCGTTCCGAATCCTGCAGTCCTCGCCCGGGATCCGTTCGTCAGCGCTCGAACTCACTCGAACCTGGCGGGGACAGCTCACGGAATCACTCGTGGCGGGTGAGTACTTCGCCGGTGACGACAGACAGTGCGAGGCTGCCGCGGCTATGGCGATCGGACTGTTCCAGATGACCTGGGCATCGCCTGGGGCGACGCCCAGTTCGACCTCTGCCCTGCTTCGCCGGGCGTTCGACGACGCGGTGAACCTGGTTGTGTAGCTCGTCGGGCCACAAGAATTCACCTGCTGCCGCCCGACCGCGCACTAGAGATCAAGTGTCACAACGCTGACATGCGGTATGAGAACCCGCTCTACCTCGCCGAGGAGGCCGCCGCCCTCGATCTGCTCTCTGACCAGAGACTGGCGTTGGGAATCAGCCGCGGTTCGCCGGAACCGGCCCTGCGGGGTTGGGAAGCCTTCGGCTACGAGGACCACACCGAGCCGAAGGCAGCGAACATGGCCCGAGAGAAGTTCGATCGCTTCCTCCGCGCCATCCGCGGCGAGGAACTCGCCTCCGCCGATCCGCAGCAGTTCGGCCCCGGAGCGCGCCTGCGCGTCGAACCGCATTCGCCCGGACTCGACCGTCGCATCTGGTGGGGCGCAGGTTCTGCGTCGACCGCCGAATGGGCGGCACAGATGGGCGTGAACCTGATGAGCTCGACCCTGCTCACCGAAGCGACCGGCGCCGCCTTCGGCGACCTGCAAGCAGAGCAGATCGAACGATACCGGGCAGTGTGGAGCGAGGTCGGGCATGGCTGGACGCCGAGAGTATCCGTCAGCCGCAGCATCTTCCCGATCACCACCGACCTCGACGACCTCTACTTCGGGCGACGCAGCGCCGGGCAGGGAGACCAGATCGGGATCATCGATGACACTCGCTCGACGTTCGGCCGCACATACGCGGGTGAGCCGGACAGACTGATCGAAGAGCTCAGGGCCGATGCGGCGATCGCAGCCGCCGATACCCTCATGCTCACGATCCCCAGCCAGCTGGGAGTCGACTACAATCTGCACCTCCTTGAGTCCTTTGCCGAGCACGTCGCGCCGGCTCTCGGCTGGGTGTCCGCCCACGAACGCTGAAGACCGGGTCCGAGTAACCATCCGCGAACGTATGATGAGACGGAACGACACATAACAGGGGAGACCGAGTGAGCGAGAGCACGAAGATGACGCAGACGCAGAAGCGCATCCTCATCATCGGCCTCGTTCCCCTCTTCATGTCGCTGCTGTCCGTCTCCAGCATCAACGTCGTCCTGCCCTCCATCGCCGCCGATATCGACGCGTCCGCATCGGCTCTGCAGTGGGTGCTCACCGGATATGCGCTCTCCTTCGGTGTCGTCCTCGTCGCCGCGGGACGAGCCGGTGATGTCTTCGGGCGCGGCCAATTGTTCGTCATCGGCGTGGGCCTCTTCGGGGTGTCTTCTCTGGTGGCAGGGATCGCCCCCGATCCGCTGACGCTCAACATCTCCCGTGTGACCATGGGGCTGGGCTCGGGATTTCTCAACCCACAGGTCGTGGGCCTGCTGCAGCAGTACTTCCAGGGGCCGCCGCGCGGTCGTGCCTTCGGGCTGATGGGCACCACCGTCGGACTGTCTGTGGCCATCGGCCCGGTGCTCGGCGGCGCCCTCATCGCGCTGTTCGGCGGTGACCTCGGCTGGAGGGCGACCTTCCTGGTCAATGTGCCCTTTGCCATTGCTTCGCTCGTCCTCGCCCGGATCTGGCTGCCGAGCGGCGCTTGGCGACCCGCCGTCGAACAGAGCGCGAAGAGTGCCGAGGGCAACAAGGACCTCGACCCGGTGGGAGTTGTCCTCCTCGGGGTCGGAGTGCTCCTCATCCTTCTGCCCTTCGTCGAATCTTCGCTGGGTTGGTTCATCTGGCTCTCCCTCCCGCTCGGTGTCGGCGCGATCTGGCTGTGGACGTGGTGGGAACGCCGTTATGCGCGAATGGGCCGACCGCCGATGGTCGACCTCGATCTCTTCCGCATCCGCAGCTTCAGCAATGGGTCGATCATCATCGCCCTCTACTTCCTCGGAGTCACAAGCGTCTGGGTCCTCGTCGCTATGTACATGCAGCAGGGTCTGGGACATTCGGCGCTCGCCGCGGGCATGATCGGTCTGCCGGCCGCACTGCTCTCAGCGGTCTCCGCCGACGTCTCCGGACGGTTCGTCTTTCAGATCGGGCGTCGCCTCGTAGTGTGGGGGATCGCCCTCTGCCTTGTCGGTCTGGTGGCCACGATCGGCGTCGTCGCACTGCTGTCCCAGGGCATCGGCAGCGAATGGTGGATGCTGCTCACCTTGGCGTTCATCGGCACCGCTCAGGGCATGGTCATCAGCCCCAACCAAACCCTGACTCTGCAGGAAGTCCCGCTGCGATACGCCGGATCTTCCGGGGGAGTGCTCCAGACGGGGCAGCGCATCGGCACCTCGATGGGATTGGCCATCATGACTGCTCTGGCGTTCTCGATCACTGCGATGAGCAATTGGCATTGGGGGATGATCGGGGCGTTCGCCGCTATCGTCGTCATTGTCGTCCTCGCCGGATTCGTCGGTCTCATCGAAGTCCGCCGAGGCGGCCCTCGCCGCGTATGAACCGCCGATCGCACCGCGTCCGGCGATTAAGAGAACGCCCTCAGCTGTCAGCGCAATAATGTTACGGATTTTAGACAATCCGCTGTGTCCGAATATGGAAGACTGTGAACGCACATCAGCCCATGGAAGGATACACAGTGGTCGAGCCCATACCCGATGACGAGCTTGCGCTCGAGGAACTCGTGCGTTCGGGCGGGATCGAAACCTATTTCGCCCCCGTCGTCGACGCACTGACTTTCCATCGGGTCGGCCATCAGATCCTGCAGGCCCCCACGGGTGATCCGGAGCTGGGTCGCGCCGAATCGGAGAACCTGCGCCACGCCATGCGCGCCTCCACGATCACCGGTGATATCGACGCCTCTCTGCGGGATTCGGCACTGCGTACCGCAGAAGGTGCGGGACTGCCGAAGTCTAACCGCCTGTTCCTCCACGCCGAGGCCGAATCCTTTGCGACTCTCGAGGATCGCAGCGGGGAACCCGACCGCTCAGTCATCCTGCAGCTCGACGCCAACCGGGTCGCATCGTCCCCGGCCTCGGTTCTGCGCTCAGTGCGCTCGGCGCGTGCGCTGGGGTGGGGAGTGGGCATGTCATCGGTCGGCGCCGATCTGCGCAGCACCTCCTTCGTCCCGCTGGTCAATCCCTCAGTCGTCGGACTCCATCCGGACGTTCTGCACATCGACTGCGAGTCACATCTGGCTGAGCTCAATCGCCTGCTCCATGCCCATCTCGAACGCACAGGAGCCGTCATCCTCGCCGACGGCGTCGAGACCGAAGACGATCTGGACCGTGTGCGTGCACTGGGGGCACGGTTCATGTCCGGACCCTACTTCGGTGAGGCTACGAAACAGCCGCAGCCGTTCTCCGAACCGAGTGAAGACGCCCTCGTCTCGCACTACTCACGCAATCTGCCGGCACTGGGGACTCCGTATTCGATCTCGCAGGGACTGCGGCGTGAACCGCTGGTGATGAACCGCGAACTCCTCATCGCGCAGATCGCGGCATTGGAAGAACGCGCTCTGGCGTCGGGAACCGCGACGATCACCCTGGGAGTGTTCGGGGAGGACGACGGATTCTCCGAGGCGACACGACTTCGGTACGAGAAGATCCGTGACACCGTGGGCCTGACCGCTATGTTCTCCGGCGGGTTCGACGGACCACCCATCCGTGGTGTGCGGACCGGACTCGTCGACGCCTCCGATCCCATGCGCAATGAACACGGAGTCGTCGTAGTCGGACCTGACTGGTCGGGCATGGTCGCGGCATCGAAACGCAACGACCCGGGCAGCGACGGACAGACCGTCTTCGACGTCTACATCACGACCGACCGCTACACATGCGTCGACGCGGCACGCAGCGTTCTCACCCGCGTCGCCCCTCTCACCGCGACGGCGAATCTGCCGGCCTGAGACCGTGGAGGCGGTGCGTCTCGGCTCGACCGAATGCGCGTGTGATCCGAATGGGGCAGGGGGGCACCGATGGTGCTAATGTTGTCTCGGCTGGCCCCCGTAGCTCAGCTGGTTAGAGCAGGGAACTCATAATTCCTTGGCCGTCGGTTCAAGTCCGACCGGGGGCACCACCACGAAAAGCCCCGCGATCCCAGTAAATACAAGGGAGATCGGGGCTTGGTCACTGCTCGGAACGAACTGATACACAATCGGTTCCGGCTCTCAATTTTACCGGCGTGTCACGGTCGATTCTCAGACTGACTTGCAGAGTTGTTGCGGAGTTGAGGGTTTGCAGGTCGGCCAGCTCGCCTGCTGTGGCGCACCCCTCTAAACGCCACACGGCACACCGCAGTCAGCGGCGCTTCGTTAGCAGACGTGTTTGCCGGGAAGTTCTAATGAGGCGGCGGCGTTCGTGGGGGCCGATTCCAGCCTGAGCTTCCAGGACTGCCGCATATTCCCAGAGCCCTCTGGTCTGCGCTTCAATTTGCTCAATCTGCCCTTGCAGACGAGCTTTCTTCGCACTGAGTTTGTCCATCTTCGCCTGCTGGTCCACGAGAACTAACCCACTGATAAACGGTTCTACTACCCGGATGACGTTGATCGCTGTGAGCCAAGAGAGTGCACCCCACATTAGGATATTGATAGGTTGCGGCAGGTCAGTCTGACCCATAAGCGCGTAAAGCGCGGCGAGCAAGGATGTCGCAGTGCCGACAATTCCGAGCACGGCAAACACGAGACTGTAGCTCAAGAAAAAGCGCCTGGCTCTACCCCCACCGTCGGGGATTCGGAATGCTAGAACTGTGCCGAGCAAGAGGACGGGGGCCACAGTTACCACAGCAATATAGAAGCTTTCGTTCATCCACTAATCACACCACAGCAGCGCCGATGCCGTCCGTGTTGGCGGCTGAACATGTGGCACGAACGTGGCCCATTCGAACCGCTGCAGGGCCGTTCGTTTTTACCGCATGTGATCCACGTGCCACCTGACGACTCACGCCTAGCTCTTCGGGTAGTTCGGAGAGTGGCACGCATGCCTCGCGCCGCTGGGCGGCTTCTTCCACCTGCTCGGGGGTGAGTGCTTGCTTCTTGGCGAAGCGGCCCTGAGCCTTGGCTATCTCGATGCCCTCGGATTGCCTCTCTCGAATAGTGGTGCGTTCCAGCTCTGCGAATGCGCCCATGACGGTGAGCATGAAGCGGCCCTGTCCGGTTCTGACGTTCATGTCGGGGGTGTCGATGAACTCGACACTCACGTCTTTGTCGCTGAGTTCTTGGACGATGGAGAGTAGATCTGTCGTTGACCGTGTGAGGCGGTCAATCGACTTGACTTTCACCACGTCACCCTCGCGGACGTGTCCGAGCATGGCCTCTAGCGCGGAGCGCTTGCGCTCTTTGGCGCTGATCTTCTCGGTGAACAGTTTGTCGTATCCGCCTGCTGCGTCGAGCGCTCTGAGCCGGCGGGCTTCGTTCTGGTCGGCCGAGCTGACTCGGACATAGGCGACGGTGTGCGCGTTCATGGTCACTCCCTGATTGGTTGGCATGTTAAGGCAACTCCAGAGCTCCTTGGATTTCGTGGCAAAGCGATTACGCAATACTTGCTTGGACTCTAGGTTTGGCGGTTCTTGAAACCGCCTGATCTTGCCTGAGCAGGTGTGCGTCGACAGACTGCATGGGTACCGGTGGTTCGTGGCCTGCTAAAGACATGGGAGGTGATTCGGATATGTTGCTGTTGAACCCCAACAGAAAATGGAAGACTCCGACTTACTTCACGTGGGACGCTGAAGCGGCCAAGAGACTTCAAGGTCTAAAACGGTGGTCTCAGGAGCATGTCCGTCAGAAGATTCTTCACTCCGCTGAGCCTCGCGATCATCGGAATCCTCATCGCAATTGCCGAGATGGTAGACACGTGGTCACTGCAGATGGCCCTGCTCAAGCGCGGTGACACTGCTCCTGAGTGATGCCCTGCGCCTCCAGAGAACGTACCCCCGGAGACCGGATTCTCATACGAGATATCGTGTTTTCCTCCGACCGTCGACTGCTCGGTCAACTCGAAGGAAGCGAACTGGGAATCAGCGCAATCCACCGTACTGAGTGGATGCGTGATCACGCACATCGTGGGCTCGCTGGTATGGGCATTGATTCGAGAGCGCCGCGCTCAAGAGTCGTAGATTTAGCGCAACGGCCCGTCACCATGGTGACGGGCCGCCGTAGCAGCTATCTGTTCGTCGCGTCGAACACCTCTGCGGCCTATTGGGAAGTAGCCACTCGAAGAGAAAGCAGAAGCCGCGTCGGATCGTCGTCTTGACCTGTGTCGTCGGAGATGAGTCGTTGCCCTGCATCCTCAGGAATTTCAAGAAACATCCTCGCGCTCTCTGTGGCGCTGTCGAGCACGTAGTCGAGAGAGCAGCCCAGATGGGCCAGTATCGCCAGCTCTTCCTTGAAGCTGTATCCGGGAACCGTAGTGATCTGCGGCGCACGGCTTCCTGGAAGCAGACGCACAGACTGATGGGTGGCCTCGCATGCTTCGAGGACACCGTTCCAGCCGGCCTGTGCCCGTTTGGCCATCTGTCGGTTGGGTTCAGCCAAACCGGTGCTCTTCTTCAGCTCTCGTTTACCGGCGAGATAGCCTCCCGTACGATTCATCTCTCTGATGTGCCTGGTGTGTGGAAGAATCGGTTCGAGAGTCTCCAAGAACGGAGTATTCAATCCTTCACGGACGAACACTGATCGTCGATGGCTGACCAACTCGGTGGTAATGCCGACCCCACGTTCACCGAGCATCTGTGCCAACTGTCGGCCACGTTCTATTCCATCGTGGGACTCCCACTCCACAAGAGTATCCAGAGGATGCGCGACCGCTGATCGAGACAGCAGCCGGATGAAGCCGAGAAACATGTCGCCCTGTGCGAGGCAGTCAGCACAGTTGCCGGAGCCTCGCAAAGCCACTCTCACATTATTCTTCCTAGCCTCAGTCGCAACGGCCTGGACGAAGTCCCGAGAAGAGCTCTGAACTGTGATCCATGCACGATCTTCACTGCGGGTCGTGAATACTGCTCGTCTGATGTCATCCTGCGAACGAATCCAACGAAGACGGTGAGATACCGGCGATTCGTCGGTGACAGCTGCTCCACCACCGCTGACGACTGGGCCGCCGCTCTCGGTGGCGATCTGCCGGAACGCCCAATATTCTTCCCACGTCGAACTCGTCGAATGAATGGCTCCAACACCATGGCGGCGGAGGGCCTCGACAATAGCGGTCGGCGCGGCGACCACCGAATCCGTCAATCGTTCACGATAGCCACCTAGAGCCATGGAACAGTCGACCATGGGGCCCACGGCGTACTGAGTGTTCGATGTATTCACGGGTTCCAATCTTTCTCCCTGACTTCATCGTTCCAAGAATCGGAACTGTTCACGTCGAGGTCTCGACAGTCAGGAGCGAGACTTCTGCTTACGTAGTGGCTCGAACTGCTGGTAGACCCAATACTGATAGACGGCATGTCCGATAATGGCGACGAACAGCCCGGCGACCATGGCTCCTGCTCCCAGCCCGATCCCGAGCACGATCTTGCCTGCCACGGTGGCCACACCGAACACCACGTGGGTCAGGGCGTAGAGCACCGCTTGTACCCCGATGACGAGTAGTAGGCTATGTCCGTCGGGTCCGAACCCATGAGTCAGGAACAGCCCTCGGAAGAACAGCTCCTCACCGATCACAGTCACCGCGGTCAGCAGACTGAACAGGAGAGGGCGAGTTGCCACTCCTGCGATACCGAGCATGCTCTCGCCTCTGTTCGGGATGTCGAAGCCCTGCAGCGCTGCAGGCAGATTGGCGTCCTCGTCCGTCTGTCGGCGCAGCGACAACATCCATCGTTCAAGAGCGAAACTGAGTCGCCCGATGGCTATCGCTACGAGCACCATCAGCGGAAACTGCCACACCAGATGGACAGTGGCCCCAACCAGCCCGGTGACGACCGCACTCGATCCGCGTGTGGGCAGGATCACGGTGCTGACCGCCATGCATGCGACTCCGAGAACGAGCGGGGCGATGACCGGGAGGCTGGGTCGTGCACGGGGGATCAGCCAGACACATACGATTGTCGCCGCTCCGAGGGCGATCATCGGAATGCTCCACAGGCTCAAAGAAGATGAGATCCATGGAGGCAGAACTCCGGTCATTCGAGGTCTGGTCTTCCGTATTCCAGCGGACGTCCCATCGCCACCAACGCCGAGACGAACTGATCGGTTCCCGCATTGCCCAGCGCCTCGTCAAGATCGTCGTCGAGGAAACCGGCGACTGCGCAGGCACCGAACTTATGAGCTGTTGCTGACAGGTAGAGGTTCTGGAGCAACGCGCCTTGATCCATATGCGAGATGCGGTAACCCCGTGTCATGTACTTCCAACTCACCTTCGACTGGCAGTTGTTGAGCACGAAGACGACGGGAGCGAAGAAGATCCATTCTGTCTCGAACGTATTTCGCTGAAGAATCAGTCGCATGTCGCCGCGCTTGACTGGCACCAACCCGTGGCTGATCGCATCGTATCGATAGTAGCCGGCTTCGACACCTTCAACATTGTTGACGATGACGCCGAGGACATTGCTGTCCAGACCGCCGATGCTCGGATAGGGGACCAGCGGAAGGTCGCGAGTTCCGTACCCGTCTTCGCTGCCGTTCTTAGCGGCCGCCATGCGCAGAACTCCACTGAGCTCGCTCTTGTCGAGCGGGCCCTTGGCGAAATCTCGCACCGACCTCCGGTCGGCAAGCACATCGGCGAGGCTGACGTCGGGCAGATCGACGTCCCCGAGGTCCAGGGCCGATGGATCAGGACGTGCGAATCGGATCAGGTCCTCAGGCAGCTGGGTGCTCATCGACTTCGAGGTGAAGAACTCACCGACCGATCGCCCGAGGACCCTTCTCAGGACTCGAGCAAGAGTGGGGTCCTGCTCGGACTCGAGAATATCCTCAAGGCTTCTGAGTAGTTCCTCCGCCACGTCCTTCGTCTCGGTCGTCCTCGCAGTCGTCCGTGCCTGAATCCACGCTTCCAGGGCCGTTGTCAGCACGTCATCCGTGTCACGTCTATGCTCTGTCAGGTCAGTTTCGGGAGTTACGTCAGTGGTCATGGTGTTCGCCTCCTGCGTGAGAGCTGTCTTCGGAGTCGGAGTCGGCCGGCAGAAGAATCACTGCCATGGCGGCGCGTTCCACTCCGTCGCAACGAAGTGCCTCATTGACGGCCGAATCGATGAAGGCGTTCGCTGTGGCGATCGGGAGCTGAGCTGCCCGACCGTGCTCCCACGCGGCTCCGAGCAACATGCCGCTCGCCAAGGTCGAATTGCGAAAGGCTCGGTCGCCGGTCAGATAGGACGACCTGCCGAGATGGTTGACCAGGAAGATGGCTGGTCTGAAGCTCTCGGTGTCCGTCTGAAAGAGTCCCTCGTCAAGCGTCTCAGCGTCCGCGTCTGTGAAATCGCCCTCGAGGACGGCTCCTGGTCGATTGGGGACAACCCTCCACAGCTTGCCTCGATCGATGAAGAGCACTTCGGTCGAGAACAGCGCAGCGATCAAGGCCGGGTTCTCGTTCAACGGACAAAGAAGCGCTTGCACTGCTGGTGGATACTCACTCTGGGGCAACAACCAACGTGATTCTTGGGATGTCAGCTGATCAAATCCCGATCCTGCAGTCGTGAAGTAGAAATCCGTGATGGTCTCCACTTCTTTACGATCGGCGATCCTCTGCGCCGACGCATGAGTGAGCACAGAATTCACGGAATATGTCTCCGCGAGGTTTCCGGTGGAGCTTCCCCAGCGGCTCGTCGCTGCATCGATGGTGTCTGGATCCAGTTCGTCGACCGTGGTCGGAGGCACCAACGTCTGTTCGAGCATTCGCCTGAGCTGGTCTTCTGGTCTACGCACAGGTCAGTCCTCCTCAGATGAATGGGTGGCGCAGGTCGGGTCGCGATCCCACAGTCACAGGGTTTCGGGCCAGGCGAAGAACACGATCACGGATGACTTGCATTCGTTCGAGATCAATTCGCAGCACATGATCTTCGAGGAACGATCCCGGTCCCCAGAGATGTTGTGCGACTGCCGCCGTCGTCCACCCCGCAGCCATCTGTGCGATGAACAGGGGAATCGGGGCGTCAGCTTCGATGTCCGGACTGGCCGATGCCATGTACTGGTGCTCGAACCGCAAAGTACGAGCAGACTCGTCCAGAGTGTCACGATCGAAGTAGTTCGTCGTCGAGCCAGGGATGAAGGTCGGACCGACGACGATCTCGGCTCCATCGAGATACGATAGATGCCACGGAGTCTCAGAGATCCGAGCGTATTCGTCAGCGTCATAGAAGAACGCCTGATCTAGGCGGTCAGCGCACACCACGACGAAATCGCTCTCGTCGAAAGCCCTCTCGGCGTCGTGGCTGATCTCGATCTCAGACGATGTGAGATCGGTCAGATTCCCTGCCACGGATTCGGCCATGCGCCCTGTTCCGACGACGGTCAGGACCTGATCATCGCGCTCCGGGGTGATGTGCATGCCACTGATGAGTTGGCTGTACCGAACTTGTTCCGGCGAAATGAGGAGGGAGCCCTCGGTGAGCTTCTCGATGAACTCCTGCCGAGTGTCATCGTTGATCCCGAAGTGCGCAGCAACCTCCGCAGGGATGGCCGGACGGACGAACGCTCTGACGAAGTCGGCAAGCACTCCGTGACCATTCGTGTCCGTGATTCGGTAGGACGAGCGCGACCGCGATCCAAATCGAGACATGATCTCGTCATCGCTGCCACGGATGATCGAGACGGCGGGATTGATGACAAGCTGATCCTGCGGACTCAGCGATTCTGTTTTCAACATTAGTTTCCTCTGTTCAGTGGATAATCAGTCGGATTACCAGCGAGAGCCGCGGAGTGCACCCGTGGCCAACGCCCAGACGATACCTATCGCCGCGAGCGCATTTGTCGCGAGTTGGAGAGCGCCCCACACTACGGAGCCATCATTGAGCAGTTGGATTCCACCGATTGTGGAACCGATGACGAGCACAGCTGCAACAGCCATTCCTACCCACCTGCGCAAGTAGACGAGCACTGCCGCAGACAGAAGGAATGCAGTGTTTCCCAGTCCGCTGACGACAGTCCCACCCGAGTCAGGCACTATGTCACCTGCTCCAGTCGGATACACCGCGGTCAGCACGACAAGCGGGAGCTTGAGAGCGAATGCCACAAGTATCAGGATGATTCCTGCGTTCCTGTGACGAGCATTGGAGGTCGTTTCGGTCGGCTGCGAGGTCGAATGTGTATTCATCATGGGTAAGGAAGGGGGTCGGTCGGCATGTCGTCGAACGTCCACGGGCGATCGATCAGGCCGAGCTTCTGAGGGACGTCACGGTATCGCCGATGGCCGAGCTGCGGATTGTTCGGCGGAAAGGCTGGGGCAAGCTCTGGCACGAAGACCTTCGTCGTCTTGATTCGGTCGAAGTCACTGGGTGTCAAATCGAAGGCGATCGGTGTGAGACCGTACTTCTCGTACAGAGCGAGGATGTCGGACAGCTCGGAGTTCTGCGATTTCGGCGGTTGATTTTCGCTCAGTTTGATTTGCGCCATATCGGGATTCCTGAAGAACCAATCGAGCTTGCTCTGATTCTGTGGATAGCCGTAGTAATCGACGACCTGAATGAAGTTCGTGAAATCGGAGGGCACCGCATCCGGTTCGATCCCGAATCGCTTCTCCACACCCATCGTCAGCTCCCAGTCAGGAGTCAGCTGAGCGCTGCGTGCCATGCGCTCGGCCTGCACCACCTCAGCCAGCGCGCTTCGGATGGCGTCTTCCAGACGCAATCCCACACCACCTCCTGCGACGTACATACCTGAACTCAGACCCGGCTCGATGCCAGCAGCTGTGACGACGAAGAACTCCGGCATGTCCATGCGATGGACATAGAAGGTGATGTCGAGCCCAACTCTGCGCGCACTGTCGAGCCATTCGTCGATGAGCGGATCCTCGAAGTCCGTGTCGATGTCGACGACGGACAGTGGAATCTTCGAGAACCACGCGACATTCAGCCCGTCCCGCTCAACGACTTCCAACAATCCATGCGCCAGCGATTGCTCCCTCGTGACATGGGTGGCAAGCCCTCCGGAGCTCGACGAGCCCACTCGGAGCTCCTCCGGCGAGGAGATGTAGAACAGATGTACGAACTGGGCCGGCACCCAATGATCATCGCCGGTGATGAGGTTCTGTCCACGATGCCAGACCAGTCTCGTCCCATCCGTCCATCTCTGGAAGAGAAATCCGGGGGAGTCCAGCTGTTCATCGGAGTACGAGTCATAGTCTTCGGGACATACATGGTGAAGTCCGGCTGCGCGCATCTCCGCGGCGGATGCGGTCATTCGATCACGCGAGTCCACAGTCTGCAGTGAGGAGAATGATCCGAGCATTCTCTCGACTGCCTCACCAAGGGACGACGCCACAGAATCGGCGAAGATCAGCCCCTTGCCTCCACCATAGATGTCGCGATCCAACCCAGCCGATATGCCGGACATACCCAACATTCGACGCAGCTGATGGTCGAGCGACATCGGTGTCGCTGACCCCTGGTAGCCATACGGCCCCACACTCGAGCGAAATGAGGTCAACACGTTGCGGATTGCTCCAAACGGGCTGTATACCGTCAGCAGTTCTTCGAGACCTCGCGCACGTTCACCTGTGTTGCGCGCCGGTGCCCATGGGAGCGAATGATTGATGACTCGTTCCTCAAGCATCAACGACGTCCTTTCAGCATATTCCAAATGGCTTGGTTGTCTCTATCTTTCTTCAATCCTGGTGAATGGCTGGGTGGAACTACTAGACTCCACCCAGCCACACAGCATCAGAATGAGAAGATGCTGTTATTGCACCAGCAGCAGCAGGTGCAGCACCAGCCGCCAGGGGCAACTGTGTTCTCAGTGGTGAAGTGCTTGTCTTCTGCTCGTCCGAGTGAACTTAGCATTGGACGCTCTCCTTACTTTGATAGTTGTTTCACTGTGGTGGTGCACGCAGTTCCTTAACAAAATAAATGAAACTACGCGTTGCTTACTTTATAGAGCCATACCGGTTCATTCAACAGATGAATGCCGTCAGAATCAGCCCGTACGATGTACCGATCCGCATGTGCAACGCTCTGACCTGCAGTAATGGTAATAGATTCGCCAGTTGATCGCAGCTGCGAGGCTCAGCAAACATTGCGCAAATCGACATCTGCTGTTGTCGATACGATATTTGTGAATGTGGTATCCTGGCTCGCCCCTAGGGCGCTGGCGCTATCGCTCGGCAGTATATGGGTGATTCTTCAACTGGAGAGCGTCCTTGCCTCTTGGTGTGGCGCGATTCGTGTTCATTTTTGAGGGCAATCTGTTTAACATTAAATTTGAAAGTTGATGATTAAATTAAAGAGCACTGATCCACCTAATCGAGAACATGTATCAAGTCGACGGCTATGAGTCCGGGCGAAGTAAATGTGTAATCAATTGGGAGTTACGATTTCATTAAGCTTGACGATGCTTGACTCGACGCGTGTCTTAACAACATCGATTTACGGGTTCGTTATCGATATGGTAGCTGTATGAGGAATACACACTCTGCTGTTGGAATGCTGGACTCAGTGACCAAAAAGTATGGTCCGAAGACTGCTATCGATGCTGTGAGCCTCTCTGTTCATGCAGGTGAAGTACTCGTTGTAGTAGGACCGAACGGATCAGGGAAGACGACGTCGTTGGAGATCCTGTCGGGGCTGAGGCGACCTGACTCGGGTCAAGCGCGCATCTGCGGTCATCTGACCCCAGGCAGTCGCGAGGCTCGGTTGACGACCGGTGTTCAACTGCAGGAATCACGATTGCCTGGCGGGATCAAGGCCAAGGAAGCGATTCAGGCGAAGGCCTGTCTCTTCAAAGACGCAGGCCCCGTGGACGCTGTGGTTGAGGCAATGGGGCTCGGCCCGCACCTATCATCTTCCGTCGACAAGCTCTCAGGAGGATGGCAGCGGCGTTTGGACGTGGCCATCGCATGCATCGGTCGACCTCGTCTGCTGATTCTGGATGAACCAACCAGCGGTGTCGATCCGGATGGGCGAGGGGAGATGTGGCGCTTCTTCCGCGAGATCCGTAGTGCTGGAACAGCGATCATCACATCGACTCATGACCTTGCTGAAGCAGAAGCTTTCGCCGACCGCATGACAGTGATCTCCGGCAGCCGGGTAGCCGACACCGGCACCGTTGCGGAGATACTGGAGCACGCCGGCGGCGACTGGCGGCTGCGCGTAGAGGCACCTGATTCGGCAGCTGAGCGCATGGTGCAAGCCAGCGGCCTCGAGATTGGACGCGCACCGAGTTCGCTCTCCGTGTTCGGTCCACGTGATGAAATCAAACAGCTTGGTCGCGTTCTAGAGGATCACCACGAACACGGTGAGGTCAGATACCGAGATCTATTGACCGGAGCAGTGCGACTAGAGGATGTCTTTGCCACCATGGTCGACACCACAAAAGCAGAACGGAGTAGCGATGGCCGCGCCTGAGAGCTCGATCTATGCCCCTTCACACAAACACCATGCGGCATCCGGTGCATCAATTCTCCGAACGTGGTTCGTGCAAGAATTACGGCTATTGCTGCGACAACCTATCGCCGTCTTCTTCAGCCTCGCCTTCCCTCTGGTCATCTATCTGTTCATCGGCCTTCCCTTCGCCGAGCAGCAGGTCGACGAAGGCGTCCGGTACATCGATCTGATCTTCCCGGCTCTGTTGGGCACGGCAGTAGCGAATCTTGCGGTCATGGGTTTGCCGATCTATCTCGCTGAGCTGCGTACTCGAAGGTCGGACATCAGGTATCGAACTCTTCCGTTGCCACTCATCTATTTCGGCATCGCACTGATTCTGTCCATGCTAGTGCTCTCCATCCTGGGCCTGCTCGTCGTGTCGCTCGTCATCGGAATTGCTCACGGACTTTTGCCTACCGCCGCCAACCCCTTCTTCTGGCTGCTCATCTTCCTCATGATCGGTTGGCTCAGCGCCATCGGGTTCTTCGTCGGCTCATTGCCTCTCGATGCTCGCGCAATTCAAGGTATCTCTGCGGTCCTGTTCTTCATCATGTACTTCGGTTCGGGCGCTGCTGTACCGATTACCGAGTTGCCGCAGGTCATGCAAGACGTTCTCGAGTGGAATCCGCTCAAGCAATGGTTCGAAGCTCTTGGCAAGATCTACACCGGTCAAGAAGTAGGCAGTGCACTGACTGCCAAACTGTTTATCGCTTTGCCTCTATCTGCCGCAGCAATTGCTGGTGGTCTGCTCCTCTGGAGAAAGCGATAATCGCGATGCATGCACGGAGAACAAACTACGAGGTGAGATGACGATGGCACATACGAATAGCTGTGAAGTCGCGAAGACATACTCCTGTGCGTGTCCGTGCGGTGGCGCGCTACTGAGCCTCCCCGCAAGTCGTGGACACGTGAACCACGTCACGCAGCTTGCGTAGACGCTTCCTCCTGAACCTGGCCGGCACTCTGCTCGGCCCGGAACTTCTCCTCAAACTCCACCGGCGGCACCATACTCAACGCCGTGTGCAACCGCCGCCGGTTATAGACCACCTCGATCCAACGAGCGACTTCCCGCATCGCCTCAGCCCGGGCCTGCCAGACTCGCCGCTCGAAGAATTCCGGCTTCAATGACGACCAGAACGACTCCGACATCGCGTTATCCCAACACACCCCAGTCCGACCCGCCGACTGCCTCAAACCCAGTTCGACCTATGCTTGATGCAACTGCGCCGACGTGTACTGGGCGCCCTTGTCCGAGGTTGTGGCGTCGGTGGGGTCGCGTGGGGACTCGTACGACAACGCCATGGCCGAGGCATTGAACTTGGTCTACAAGGCAGAGCTCATCGACCTGAAGGTCTGGTCGGGGCCGATTGAGGTGATGGCGGAGACCTCGAAGTGGGTGGCTTGGTACAACCAGTCCAGGTTGCATTCAGCGATTGACTATCGACCGCCCGTCGAGGTCCATTCTGAATGGATCAACCAGTCCGCGACAGAGTCCGCGGCTGCTTAGGAAACCAAGAAAAGGAGGCTCTACGAAACCCGGGGCTTGACAACGAACTTGGGACCGACTTCGGCAGAGACCCATCGGGCGAGCCGCACGCCTTCCTCGGTGAAGGTGCGTGCAGCTGTGTCGGATACCCAAACGAAGGCGGAATCGAGCGAGTCATAGTAAGACTGTTCCGACGCCTCCAGCACCGCGCCGAGCTGGCCGGACAATTCCGTGTCCTCGTAGTCGATCGGTATGTTGATCCACAGTACCGTATCCGTATAGTCGGGGAACATGCGGATGGTCCGCTGCGGTGAGTCGGGCGTCGTGAGTTCCACAGTCATGGGGCCGGCCACCCTAACGTCGATCGCGACCACCGCGCAGGCACCCGACGCCACCAGTATCTTTGATGCTTGGCTGCACGTCGAACATCGACTATCATGTGGTCAGCACCTCCTTTCGGATCGTAGGGGAAGACGTATCCGAGGTAGGAGGCAGAAATGGATATGACACAGGGCGTACTCTTCGTCCACTCAGCACCTCGTGCGCTGTGCCCTCACATCGAATGGGCAGCGGGCGGGGCTATCGGCGCACAAGCACGCTTCGACTGGACACCCCAGCCGGCTGCTCCAGGTCTCGTGCGCGCAGAAGTCTGCTGGCGCGCGCCGGCAGGCTCCGGAGCCCGTATCGCTTCGGCCCTGCGCGGCTGGGATTCTCTCCGCTACGAGGTCACCGAAGAACCCTCTCCCGGAGTCGACGGCGGACGGTGGAGCCACACACCCGATCTGGGCATCTACCACGCCGTGACCGACACAGCTGGCAATATCCTCGTTCCCGAAGACCGCATCCGCTCGGTCATGGACCGCGCTGCAGGCGATCCCGCGAAGTTCTCCTCGGAGATGGCGACTGCCCTCGGCGAAGCGTGGGATGAGGAACTCGACGCGTTCCGCCACGCAGGCGACGGCGCGCCGGTTCGCTGGCTGACCAAGGTCGGCTGAATCGCCTCCGGGCCGTACAGTCATTCGGCGGCTCCGGCTCAATTCTGCTCAATGGGCACACCTACCTGCCTCGGGTGTGTCCATTTCGCCTGACCGCTCTCACGCTTTGCTTGAGCACCGATGAAAACGGCCCACTCCAAGGTGAGCAGCCCAGGATCAAACCTGTGCTGTCCACTCTGGAGTGGGCCGAGCCGCTCGATTGGAGCGGCGTTGATCAGACGGAGCGGAAGGCGACGACGGCGTTGTGACCACCGAAGCCGAATGAGTTCGTGATCGCCGCGATATCGCCCGAAGGCAGTTCCTGCGGAGTGTCACGGACGATGTTGATGCCCTCGACCTTCGGGTCGACCTCATCGACATTGATGGTCGGGGGAGCCGTGCGCGTCTGCAGAGCCTTGACCGTGAGGATCGCTTCCACCGCACCGGTGCCGCCGAGGAGGTGGCCGGTCATCGACTTCGTGGCCGAGACCAGAGCATCAGAGACGTTGTCCCCGAGGAGTTCACTGATGGCCAGCGACTCCGGGATGTCTCCGACCGGGGTCGAAGTCGCATGGGCGTTGACGTGCTTGATCTCGGCTGCGGTGATCTCACCGCCGTCGAGGGCCTGCTGCATGGCGGCGAGGGCATGCTTGCCCTCGGGCTCTCCGCCGGTGATGTGGTAGGCGTCATTCGAGATGCCCCAACCGGCCACCTCGGCGTAGATCTTCGCTCCACGGGCCTTGGCATGCTCTTCGGTTTCGAGGATGAGCGTGCCTGCTCCTTCGCCCATGACGAAACCGTCGCGATCGACGTCGTAGGGACGCGATGCGGCCTCGGGCGAATCAGTGCGACGCGACAGCGCCTGCATCGAGTTGAACGCCGCCAGGGTGATCGGGTGGATCGCAGCTTCGGAACCGCCGGCGATGATGACATCGGCCTTGCCCGAAGCCAGAACGTCATAAGCATGACCGAGGCTCTCGGTCGATGAGGCGCAGGCGGAGACCAGAGTCTGCACACCGGCGCGAGCCTCGAATTCCATTCCGATCGCGGCCGCAGGACCATTGGGCATGAGCATAGGAACGGTCAGAGGCATGACCCGGCGCGGGCCCTCTTCCTGGAGAGTGTCCCAGGCGTCGAGCAGCGTCCAGACTCCGCCGATTCCGGTAGCCCAGGAGACGGCAGTGCGCTCCGGATCTGTCTCCTCGAGGCCGGCGTCGGCCATGGCCTCACGAGCGGAGATGAGGGCGAACTGGCTCGAGGGGTCGAGGCGCTTGGCCTGCACCCGCTTGAGATTGTCGGGCACGACCTGTGGGTCGACCTGCGCGGCGAAGTCCACGGCGAGGCCGTACTTCTCTGACCAATCGTTGTCCATGGTGTGGACGCCGGACTTGCCGGCCAGAATGGCTTCCCAAGTGGCATCGACAGTCGCGCCCAAGGGGGTTACCGCACCGATTCCGGTGACGACAACTTTAGATGTCATGGTACAAACCTCGTCGATAGTGTGGACACGGCCCGTCTGTGGACGGGCCGTGTTCGGCTGCTGTGGGTCAGGCTTCCTGAGCCTTGTTGATGTAGTCGACAGCGTCCTGAACGGTGACGAGGTCCTTGACGTCGTCATCGGGGATCTTCACGCCGAACTTCTTCTCAGCGTTGACGACGATGGTCATCATCGAGATGGAGTCGATGTCGAGGTCGTCGGTGAACGACTTGTCGGCTTCGACTGCTTCGGCAGCGAGGCCGGTCTCTTCGTTGACGATCTCTGCCAGCCCAGCGAGGACTTCAGCTTCGGTGAATGCCATTTCTTTCCTACTTTCTGATTTCGGCCGAGGGTTTTTCGACCGTTTGAGGAACTTTTCGACGAGTGTCCCGCCGAATATCTTAGGACATTCACGGAGAGTTTTCCGTGAATGGGTGTGTCTCAGGGCAGGCGGACGACCTGCGCACCGTAGACCAGGCCCGCGCCGAAGCCCATCTGCAGGGCGAGACCGCCGCTGAGTTCGGGCTGTTCACGCAGCAGCCGTTCTGTGGCCAACGGGATCGACGCCGCCGAAGTGTTCCCGTTGTCAGCGATGTCACGCGCGATGATGACCGATTCGGGTAGCTTCAGCTGTTTGGCGAGTTCATCGATGATGCGCATGTTCGCTTGGTGCGGAATGAATGCCGTAAGGTCCTCGGCCTCGACCCCGGACGCGGTGAGCGCTTCCTTGGCCACCTCGGCGCCGTCCCATACAGCCCAGCGGAAGACGGTCGGACCGTCCTGGCGCAGGGTCGGGAACGGCAGCTCGCGGTTGTCGCGGATGTCCATGAGCGAATCGGTCATCCGGATGGTCGACCAGTTCTCACCCTTCGAACCCCACACGGTCTTCGATATGCCCGGTTCATCGGATGAGGTCACGACGACCGCCCCGGCACCGTCGCCGAGGATGAACGAGATCGATCGGTCCTCTGGGTCGATGACGTCGGAGAGCTTCTCTGCTCCGATGACGAGAACGTTGTCCATTGTTCCGGCACGCACGAGTGCGTCGGCCTGGGAGATTCCGTAGCAGTAGCCCGCGCAGGCGGCGCTGATGTCCCATGCCGGGACCGGCCCGGTGCCGAGGCGGTCCGTCAGTGCGGCCGCGGCCGAAGGGGTGAAGTAGGGGAATGTCACCGTGGAGATGATGATGCCGCCGATGTCTTCCGGCTTGAGACCGGAGGAGGCGATCGCCTCGAGGGCGGCCTCTTCGCACATGTCGAGGACCCCGACATCTCTGCTGGCGCGACGGCGGGTGATGATGCCGGTGCGCTGACGGATCCATTCGTCGGAAGAGTTGATCGGTCCGGCGATATCGTCATTTGTGACGAGGTTCTCCGCACGATAGGCGCCGATTCCCGCGATGCGCGAGAAGGTGCCGAGCTCGGCTGTTTTGAGTGTGGGCATAACGTCTTCCTTCGATTCTCAGGCGTGGGCTGCCGCGAACTCACGCGCGCCGTCGAGGTCGGCGGCTGATTTGACGGCGAATGTCTCGACGCCCTTCATGGCGCGTCGAGCGATGCCGGTGAGGGTTCCACCGGGGACGAGTTCGATCATTCCGGTGACCCCGGAGTTCAGCAGCGACTCCTGACACAGGTCCCAGCGCACCGGGTTCGTGACCTGTTTGACCAGACGGTCGACGTACTCACGACCGGCTGCGACAGCAGCGCCGTCGGAGTTGCTGAGGATGGACACGGTCGGATCTGAGACCTCCATCGCCGAGGCGGTGGCAGCGAGATCCTCGGTGGCCGCAGCCATGAACTCGGTGTGGAAGGCACCGGCCACGGGCAGCGAGATGACCCGAGCGCGCTCCGGCGGGTCCTCGGCCAGCGCCTCGAGCGATTCCAGCGAACCGGCGGCTACGGTCTGGCCTCCGCCGTTGACATTGGCAGGGCTGGCCCCGGCGGCCTCGATTGCGGCGAGGACATCGTCGGGCTGACCGCCGACCACAGCGGACATGCCGGTCGGTGCGGCGGCGGCAGCGGTGGCCATTCCGTCGGCACGGACCTTGACGAAGCGCATGGCGTCGGCGGGAGTGAAGATGCCCGCGATCTGCGCTGCGGCGATCTCACCCACGGAGTGGCCTGCGACGACGGCTGGACTGGCACCGAGTTCGGCTGCGCAGGCGATGGCGGAGGCGACGAGCAGGGGCTGAGCCACCGCGGTGTCCTTGATCGTCTCGTCATCGGAATCGGTTCCATGCAGACGCAGATCGATCCCCGAGGCGGCTTGGAGTTCGTCGATCTGTGCCGAGAAGGTATCGAGTTCGAGGAACGAACTCAGGAAACCGGTCTTCTGGGCTCCCTGGCCCGGACAGGTGATTGCAAGCACTCAGTTCTCTTTTCGTTGGGTTCCAGATGCCAATCTAATGGACGTCGGACCGATTTCAATGAGATTTGTCGCTGTTCGACAATACGCCGTCTTCTGACAGTCGCCCATAGACCAATGCGATGTGGATGACGAACGCATCGCGAGACGTCGTCGGGTCGAGTCCGATGGCTTCGGTGATCTTGCGCAGACGGTAGCGGACGGTGTTCGGATGCACTGACAGCGCCTTGGCCGTGGCTTCGAGCGAGGATCCGAATTCGACATACGCGCTGACGGTCTTCAGCAGCTGCCCGGTGCCCGACGTCAATGGTGCGTAATAGCGGTCGATGAGCTCGCCCAAGGCGATCCGGTCTCCGGCCAGTGCCCTTTCGGGCAGCAGGTCATCGGCCTTGACCGGCCGCGGGGAGTCAGGGCGTGCTGTGGCGGCCTTGAGTGCGCGGATCGCCGCTTTCGCCGAGGTGGCCGCCTCGGCCAGCGCCGGGACCGTGGGTCCGACGATGACTTCGGAGGGACCGAAGCAGTCGGACAGATCCTCGACGGCCTCATCGACTTCGGTGACCCCGCCCAGGACGATGAGCAGCCGGTTGTCGTGGATGCCGACGAGGGCGTCGTCGGCCCACCTGCTGGCTTTGCGCCGGATTCCGTCGAGGCCCTTGTTCGCCGAGCGCTGCGGGGCACGCCCGACGATGACGCACACTGGGCCGTCTGACTGCCAGCCGAAGGCAGCGGTGCGGCTGGCGAGCTCATCGACGGAGTCTCCGCGAACGAGAGCGTCGATGACCATAGCCTCGAGTCGGGCGTCCCAGCTGCCGCGGGCTTCGGCGGCGCGGGCGTAGACATCGGCGGCGGCGAAGGCCACCTCGCGCGAATAGACGAGCACGGCTTCGCGCAGGGCCGGCTGCTCGACAGGACGGGCGATGTCCGGAACGCGCTCCTCGACGACTTCGACGACGATCTTGAGCAGCTGCAGTGTCTGCTGCAGGCTGATGGCGCGGACGAGGTCGCGCGGAGCGGTCTTGAACAGGTCGGAGACCACGCGCAGGTTCTTATCGGGTTTGCGGTACCAGTCGACGAATGAGGAGATGCCCGACTGGGCGAGCAAGCCTACCCAGGACCGGTCAGAGGACGACATCGTGCGGTACCAGGGCAGCTGCGTCTCAAGCCGCTGCAGCGTCACCGACGACAGGACCCCGACTCCCGCCCGCAGTCGACGGGCGGTTTCGGCGCGACGGCGCACGGACTCGGCATCAGACATCATGAGTACGACTTTAGATGATTACTCACAAATACGTTGTCAGCGACATACAACCAGTGGGAATTTGAGACAAATATGGCCGGAGTCTTGGAGACTCCGGCCATATCGGGGCTCAACGCGTGAGCAATCTCAGGAGATCAGGCTCCTGCTCCCTCGGTCGATCCCGAGCTGCCCGCTCGGACATCGTCGAGCTGGTACTTCTTCGCCGCCTCGGCGGCCTTCTCAGCCGAGATCTTCCCGGTGTCGGCCAGGGAGATGAGCGCCTGGGTGACCACAGACGGACCGTCGACGAGGTAGTAGCGACGAGCCGCGGGACGGGTGTCCGAGATCGCGTAGCCGTCGGTGCCGAGCGAGGTGAAGTGGCTGGGCACGTACTGGCGGATCTGGTCGGGCACGGCTCGCATGTAATCCGAGGTCGCGATGACCGGGCCTTCGGTCTCAGCCATCTTCTCGCTGACATAGGGCACACGCGATTCGGCGTCGGGGTGCTTGAGCCGCTCGTTCTCGGCGTCGAGGCCGTCACGACGCAGCTCGGTCCACGAAGTCACCGACCACACATCGGCCGAGACTCCCCAGTCCTTCTCCAGCAGCTCCTGAGCCTCGAGGACCCACTGGACACCGACACCGGAGGCCATTAGCTGAACCTTCGGCCCACCGTTGTCGGCACCCTTCTTGAGCAGGTAGAGGCCCTTGAGCACGCCTTCGACGTCGAGGCCCTCCGGCTCGGCCGGCTGGACCATCGGCTCGTTGTACATGGTGATGTAGTAGAGCACGTCGGGGTCGCGTTCATCGGCGGGATCGTACATCCGGTGGATGCCGTCCTTGACGATATGGGCGATCTCGTAGCTGTAAGCCGGGTCGTAGGACACGACCGAGGGGTACGTCGAGGCGAGCAGATGCGAGTGGCCGTCGCCGTGCTGCAGGCCCTCGGCTACGAGTGTCGTGCGTCCTGCGGTGGCACCGAGGACGAATCCGCGGGCCATCTGGTCGCCGGCGGCCCAGAAGAAGTCGCCGGTGCGCTGGAAGCCGAACATCGAGTAGAAGATGTAGAACGGGATCATCGGCTCGCCGTGGGTGGCGTACGAGGTGCCCGCCGCAGTCAGTGCTGCGGTCGCGCCGGCCTCGTTGATGCCCACGTGCAGAAGCTGACCGTCAGTGGCTTCCTTGTACGCGAGGAACAGGTCCCGGTCGACAGAAATGTAGTTCTGACCGTGTGGGTTGTAGATCTTCGCCGTCGGGAAGAACGAGTCCATGCCGAAGGTGCGGGCCTCATCGGGGATGATCGGCACGATCCGGTGACCGAACTCCTTCTCCCGCATGAGGTCCTTGAGCACGCGCACGAAGCCCATCGTGGTCGCGATCTGCTGCTTGCCCGAACCGCGACGCCCGGCCTCGAAGGCCTTTTCGGAAGGCATCTTGAGGTCGATGTGGGTGCTGCGACGTTCGGGGGAGTATCCGCCGAGCTCGGCACGACGCTCCTGCATGTACTTGAGTTCGGGGGCGTCGACACCCGGGTGGTAGTACGGCGGGAGCTGCGGATTCTCTTCGAGCTCCTTATCCGAGATCGGGATCTGGAAGTGATCGCGAGCGAGTTTGAGGTCGTCGACGGTCATCTTCTTCATCTGGTGCGTTGCGTTGCGGGCCTCGAAGTGAGGTCCGAGCGAGTAGCCCTTGACGGTCTTGACGAGGATCGCCGTCGGCTGACCGGTGTGTTCGAGGGCTGCCTTGTAAGCGGCGTAGACCTTGCGATAGTCGTGGCCTCCGCGCTTGAGGTTCCAGATCTGCTCGTCGCTGTAATTCTCGACCATCGCCTTCGTGCGCGGATCACGGCCGAAGAAGTTGTCGCGGACGAACCCGCCGGACTCGCCTTTGTAGGTCTGGTAGTCACCGTCGGGCGTGACATTCATGAGGTTGACGAGCGCACCGTCGCGGTCCTTGGCCAACAGGGCGTCCCACTCGCGTCCCCAGACGACCTTGATGACGTTCCAGCCGGCACCGCGGAAGTAGGATTCGAGCTCCTGCATGATCTTGCCGTTGCCGCGGACGGGGCCGTCGAGCCGCTGCAGGTTGCAGTTGATGACGAAGTTGAGGTTGTCGAGCTCTTCGAAAGCGGCGACATGGAGCATGCCGCGGCTCTCGGGCTCGTCGAGTTCGCCGTCGCCGAGGAACGCCCAGGTCTGCTGCTGGGACGTGTCCTTGACGCCGCGGTTGTGCAGGTACTTGTCGAACTGAGCCTGCGCGATCGCGTTCATCGGCCCCAGACCCATGGACACCGTGGGGTGCTCCCAGAAGTCAGGCAGCTGGTGCGGGTGCGGGTAGGAGGGCAGCCCCTGCGGCTTGCCGTCGATGAAGTGCGACTGCTGCTGACGGAACCCGTCGAGCTGTTCGGCGCTCATCCGCCCCTCGAGATAGGCACGAGCGTACATACCGGGGGAGGCATGACCCTGATAGAAGATGTGGTCACCGCCGCCGGGATGGTCCTTGCCGCGGAAGAAGTGATTGAGCCCGACCTCGTAGAGAGTCGCGGACGAGGCGTAGGTGGAGATGTGTCCGCCGACCTCTACGCCGGGACGCTGGGCCCGGTGCACGAGCATGGCGGCATTCCAGCGGTTCCAACGGCGGTAGCGGCGCTCGACCTCTTCGTCGCCGGGGAACCATGGCTCGTTCTCGGGTCCGATGGTGTTGACGTAGTCGGTGGCCGTGAGGCTGGGGACACCGATCTGTTTCTGCCGTGAGCGCTCGAGCATGCGCAGCATGATGTAGCGTGCTCGTGTTCGACCGCTCTCATCGATGAGGCCATCGAGGGAGGCCAGCCATTCCTCGGTCTCCTCCGGGTCGATGTCGGGCACCTGGCTGGGCAGGCCGTTGAGAATGGGGCCGCCCTGATTCCGATTGTCCACGATGTGGTCCTCTCTTCAGCTCCACGATCTTCATTGGTGTAGAGATCATGTCCATCAGATGGAGTGTGGTCCGCAGGATGTCTGAGCCCAGGGTCCACCCGATACACAGGTCAGCCTAGTACGGGCAGGCAAACTTCGCTGTGCCGTTCACTTGTGATCTCCCTGACGGAAATGCGTGCTTAGATGCCCTTTGACTGCGCTTGCGGCGCGCGGGCGCGGACATCATTTGCACCTTGACCACTGTTGACGGAACAATACAGGCATGAGCAACTCCGCTTCTGAAAGGACATCCTCCACTTCGACCCTCGCGAACGAGCTGGGACACAACCTCGGCTTCAGCAAGGGCGACTATGTGCAAGAGATCGGCTATGACGACGATGTCGACCAGGCACTCTGCGAGGCGATCGAAAGCATCATCGGAGACAAGATCGCCGACGGCGAAGAGGACGATGTCTATGACGTGATCCTCATGTGGTGGCGATCGGACGACGATGATCTCATCGACGGCCTCGTCGACGCCCAGGCCACGTTGAAGGAGGGCGGAGTCGTGTGGCTGCTCAGCCCGAAGGCGAACCGCCCCGGCCACATCAGCCCAGCCGACATCTCCGAGGCGGCTCCGACCGCCGGGATGCACGTGACGTCGACGGTCAGTGCCGCCGATGATTGGGCCGGTTTCCGACTCGTAGGCAAAAAGAACTTCTCATGATCCTCAGGCCCGGTGACCGGGCCCCGGATCTCGCCCTTCCCGATCAGTTCGGATCGGTCTTCACCCTCACCGAGGCGGCCCGACCTCGCGTGGTCGTGCTCGTTTTCGTCCCGTTTGCGTTCTCACCGATCTGCGGTGACGAACTCGCCGCACTCGATGTGTGGCAGAAGCGGATGCGCGAGCGCGGGCGGGCTGTCGAGGTGGTCGTGGTGTCCGTGGACTCGAAGTACACCCTGGCCGCCTGGGCCCGGCACGCCGACACCGATATCGTGCTGCTGTCGGACTTCTGGCCGCACGGTGAGTCGGCCCGTGCCTTCGGCGTCTTCGACCCGATCCACGGCGTCGCCGAGCGCGGGGTCTTCGTGATCGCCCCGACAGGTACGATCGTCAGTGGCAGGCAGGTCGCTCGCACCGAGACCCGCGACTTCGGCGCGGATTTCGCTGCGGCCGTCTCCTGCCTGTGAAATTCGAGCCACATTCCGCGGGCGGGTCCACGCTCCGCGGGGACTGCAAGGAGGACTCCACATGGCCACGCTGTTCACGAAGATCATCAATGGCGAGATTCCCGGCACCTTCGTCCATGAGGACGAGAAGTGCGTCGCCTTCCTCGACGTTGCTCCGATGACAGAAGGTCATCTCATGGTGGTCCCGCGTGAGGAGATCTCGCACTGGATCGATGCTGACCAGGAGCTGATGAACCATCTCATGACCGTGGCGAAGAGGCTCGGTGAAGCGCAGAAGAGGGCCCTCGACTGCGAGCGCATCGGTCTGCTCATCGTCGGTTATGAAGTGCCCCACCTGCACATCCACGTTCTGCCGACGAACTCGATGGACGACTTCGACATCTCCGATCGAGCTCCGATGCAGACCCCGGAGCAGTTGGAGGTGCCTGCAGAGAAGATCCGTCAGGCACTCTCCGAACTGCCCTGAACCAGATGAGGTCCGTCGCGGGCCGTCTCAGATCCGATGGGCCTCGAGCCAGCGGTCGAGTGAGTCCCTGACCAACTCGGCGCCTGCGGTCCCGCCGTAGTTCGCACCGAGTCGTGGGTCGTCGACGTACATTCGGCCGAGGCCGCGCACGTAGCCGGCGAGATCCCCTGCGGGATCATGGGCCGGGGTGCCCGGAATCGCCTTCAGCCATTCGATATGACGGCGGGCGAGTTCCTGGCAGCGGTCCGATTCGGGCCGCGCCCCCGCCTCTGCGGCGGCGATCCAATCCTGGGAGAGCACGGCGACCCGCGATTTCCACACCTGTTTGTCCGTGTGACTCTTCCGGGACCACCATTCATCGGAGCGTCGGTACGCGTCGGCGCCCCAACGCTCGGTCACCTCTTCTTCGTATTGCCGATGGTCGAAGCCATCGAACATCTCTTCCGCCATGAGCGGTTCACCTGCTTTCAAATGCGTGATCGTCGCGGTGACGGATGCGATCTGCCGGTCGATGCGATCCCGCTCGCGTCCGAGCGAGAGCACATGGCGTGTCAGCGCCTCGACCGGGTCCTCGGTGCGGTCGAGCACCTCGGCGATCGTCGTCAACGACAGCCCCAGTTCTTTGAGCAGCAGGATGCGTTGGAGGCGCACCAGAGCCGCTTCGTCGTAGCAGCGGTAGCCGTTGGCGGCGATGTACGTCGGCGGCAGCAGACCGATCGCGTCGTAATGACGCAGAGTCCTGCTCGTCGTTCCCGTCAGCCGTGCTGTTTCCTGAATGGACCAGTCCATGCCTGACAGCCTAGAAGTTGACGCGACGTCAAGGTCAAGCCAGAACTGAGACGACTGTGCCCGCCCCGGGATCGTCCGGGGCGGGCACGAGGGGCGCCGGTGCTCCGGTGGGCCTCAGGCGGCACTCCGGATCGCATCGAGTGCGGTGAACAGGTCGCGTGCGAGGTCATCGACATGTTCGAGCCCGACCGACAGCCGTACCAGTCCGTCGCCGGGCTTCGCGGTGGCCGCGACGGGGCGGTGCGTCAGTGAGGCCGGGTGCTGGATGAGTGTGTCGGCACCGCCGAGTGAGACGGCATGGACGATGAGGTCGCAGTGTTCGACCAGGGTTCGGGCGGCCTCGAAGCCCCCAGCGAGTTCGAGTGCGATCATCGCGCCGCCGCCGTCCATCTGCCGGCCGACGAGTCCGCGCGGGTCGCCCCCGGATAGGCCGGGATAGTGGACGCGGGCGATTTCCGGACGCGACTGCAGGCGGCGGGCGAGCTCTCCGGCCGTGTCCTGGGCCGCATGCATCCGCACCGACAGCGTGCGCAGTCCGCGATGGAGGAGATAGGCACCCATCGGATGCAGCAGGGCGCCGGTGATCGCGCGGACCTGGCGCAGCCGGGTGGCCCATTCGGAGTTCGCGGCGATGATTCCGCCCATCGCATCACCGTGGCCGCCGAGGTACTTCGTGGCGCTGTGGAGCACGAGGGCGGCACCGTGGTCGACGGGCCTCTGCAGCACCGGGGTGCAGAAGGTGTTGTCGACGAGGACGGGTACCCCACCGGCTGCTGTCACGACGGCCCCGATGTCGACGAGGTCGAGGCTCGGGTTGGCCGGGGTCTCGACGATGACGAGCCCGGTGTCCTCACGGATGGCCTCGGCGATTCCGTCTTCCTCGGCCCAGGTCACCGATGTTCCGAGCAGGCCGGATTCGAGGATGTGGTCGCTGCCGCCGTAGAGCGGGCGGACGGCCACGATGTGAGGGGTGCCGGCCTGGACCGCGGCGAGGAGGGCCGCGGTGAGTGCGGCCATGCCTGTGGCGAAGGCAACGGCCTCCTCGGTGTTCTCCAGGTCTGCCAGTGCTGTTTCGAAGCGTGCCACGCCGGGCTGCCACAGCCGCTGGTACACGGCCGAGTCGCCGGCGCCCGGCCGGTGCCCTGACGCGAGGTTCTCATATGAGTCCCCTCCGGTCCGGACGTCATTGACCGGGTTGGTGGTGGACAGGTCGATGGCAGGAACATGGACGCCGGCCTCCGCCAGACCCTCCATTCCGCCATGGACCATTCGGGTCTCCGGATGCATTGAGGTCATACTCGCATTCAATATGGTTCTCCTATTGCGCGCAAGGAATTCTCAAGAGACTTCGATGATCGGCGTCAGTGATGGAAATCCTGCGAGAATCTCTGGAAGAATGTGACTCATGTCGCAGAATGTCTCACTCGATGTCACCGACCACCGCCTCCTGCGGGCGCTCAACGTCGATGCGCGCGCCTCGGGCGCCGCCTTGGCCGCGGAAGTCGGCATCTCCGAGTCGACGGTGTCTCTGCGACTCAAGCGCCTCAAGTCCCTCGGCGTGATCCGCGGCTTCCGGCTCGATGTCGATCCCGGTGCCCTCGGTGTCAGCCTGCACGCTCTCGTCTCGATCCGACTGGCCAAGCACGACCGGGCCGATATCGACGCCTTCACGGCCGCAGCGCTGAAGTTCCCCGGGGTGGTGCGGATGTACCACATGGCTGGGGCGGATGACTATCTGCTGCACATCGTCGCCGCCGACACCGAGGCGGTGCAGTCGTTCGTCCTCGACTACCTCACCCGGTATCCAGCGGTAGCGCATACACGCACGAACCTCATCTATCGGGTCGAGGAGGGCTCGGCGTGGATGCCTGAGGACATCTGAGTCGCGTCATGTCGGCATCGGCGATGCCCACGAGGGGAGGCTCAGGGCCGGGCGGAGATCGTCAGGCCCTGCTTGCGCTGGTGGACGGAGAAGTACTTGAGCCCGTTCTCGGCGTCGGCGGTGAACCGGCGACGTGAGAGGCGCGGCAGCCATACGATCTGGCCAGGTGACAGGTCGATCGTGCCGGTTTCGGTCTCGAGCGTTCCGGCGCCGTCGAGAATATGGATGAGGACGTCGAGGTTCGGTCCGGTGTGCTCGCGGATCTCTCCGCCCGGGGCGAGGGCGATGACATTCGCGTCGAGATCACGCTGCTGAGTCGGCAGCTGCCAGACCGAACCGGACTCTGCCTCGGTGCCGGCCACCTCGGCGACGTCGAGGACGACCCGCGGAGTCGGAGTCGCCGCCTGCTTGACGATGCGCACCCGCACGGCGTCCTCGCTGCTCTCCAGCGGCTCCCATCCGACGGCATCGGCGAACTCGCGGACCATCTCTACGCGCAGGCCCTCGGGGACGTGATCATTGACGAGGATCAGCCCAGCACCGACGTCGAGCTTCTCGTAGGCGTCGATGATGAGTGGGTGGCGTTCGGGCTTGGGGATGGTGCGAACGTCGATGACGGCTTCTTCGGACACGAAAGCTCCTCTGGTTTGTTCTGAATATCTCTTGGATAAACTATCATCATGGACACTCGACTGGGACCACGCGGCGATTCCCTCGGCCGGCCGGATTCGACGGCTGCGCGAGGGGGTCGGCGCGCCGAAATCCTTCGACAGCTGCGAGGACGATCCAGTGCCACAGCGGTCGAACTCGCCGAGAGTCTCGGAGTTCACCCGAACACGGTCCGCTTTCACCTCGGAGTCCTCGAACGCGACGGTGACGTCGTTCGTCACACGCGGCCCGCTCATGGGCCCGGACGGCCCGAGGTCCGATACTTCCTCACGCCGGCCACGGACTCCGGGCCGCACCGAGCCGATCTGCTCGCTCGTATCCTTCTTTCGCGCGTCGCGTCCGCGCCCGATCCCGCGGGCGAGGCCGAGGAGGCGGGGTATCAGTGGGGGAGCGGTGCAGCCGCAGGCGCGGGCAGTCGGGCCGACTCCGCCGTCGACGGACTCATCGACACGCTGGATGCGGCCGGGTTCGCGCCGGCCCGCCTCGACGGGAATCAGATCGACCTCCACAACTGTCCGCTGCGCGAGTTCCTCGGCACGCACGGGAGCCTGGTGTGTGCGATCCACCGCGGAATGATGACCGGCTTCCTCGAAGCCGCACAGTCATCGAATGCCGTCGAATCGCTCGAGCCCTTCGCCACCCCGACCAGCTGCCGCGCCCGTCTGCGCAGACGCTGATCTGGACCCTGGACCACGAGCACCACTCACCAATGTGAAAGGAACCGCACCACCATGACCGAGAAGCTCACGTCCGAGAATCTTGCCGAACTCAGCCGCGAACTGCTCAGCAGAGCTCGCCGCGCCGGCAGCGGTCGAGCAGCCAAAGGAATATTCACCGGCACCTATCTGCGGCAGGTGCTGCTCGCCCTCGCTGCCGGCTCCGAACTCGCCGAGCACGATTCCCCGCCCGAAGCGACATTGCAGGTTCTCGAGGGTTCTGTGCGTCTGACGACGACGGACGAGTCATGGGAGTTGTCGACCGGAGATCACATCGCCATCCCAGCCGAGAGGCACGCGGTCACCGCGCTCGAGGACGCCGCCTTCATTCTCACCATCAGAATGGACATCAGCTGAAGTGAGGATGTGACTCAAGGATTCCGATCGTGAGCTGCTCCAGTGGCTGTCGACGAGTCCTCAGCCCGCAGACGGGCGCGACACTGTCGATTCCTCCAGGGGGTGCGAAATTCGGCTTGGTCTATGCCGGTTATTGTCTCGGTGCCAATCCGAAGCCCCGTAGGATGAACATGAGACGTTGAGGGCTCGGGGGGCGCCGGGGGAGTGGATCGACGTGCGCCGATGGTGTCTGGGTAAGTGTTTGTGCTGGTGGGCCTCCGTAGGGAGTTTGAGAACATCGGCCAGGCCTTGAAGACCGTAGCTTCTCGCTGGTCACAGGGTGCTTACCGGAAGTCTAAGCGACTGGTCGAGCCGCCGGTGGTGGACTCTCGGGGTCGGTTGGTACGTGCCATTGGGATGGCTCAAACCTTTCTCAAGGAGGAGCAGGTTGACGAGCTGGTGGTGCTGTATCGGCGGGGTTGGACGCTGGCGTCGTTGGCAGACCGCTTCGGGATTCATAAGCGGACGGCCGCCGCACATCTGGTTCGTAGGTCGGTTCCGATCCGAGGAAAGGGGCTGTCTGAGGATGATCTGCCTGAGGCTGCACGGCTCTACGCTGGGGGCGCGACGCTGATCGAGGTCGGGTCGCGGTTCGGGGTGAGTCAGCAGACGATCCGTCGGGCGCTAGCCGCGGCGGGTGTACAGATTCGGCCAAGTGGACGGCGTCGCGACGTGTCAGCCTGAGCGTGGGGCAGGAAAGGTGGGAGCTGTCAAGGGACATCGGGATCTCCCTGTGGGCGGACGTTTGATCTCCCTGTTCGCGGACAGTTCATCTCCCTGTCGGCGGTCAGTTGATCTCCCTGCGGGGTTAGGTCAGGGGGACGACGCCGCGTCCGGCGGTGGCCTCGGCCAGTCGCATCGAGGTGCCCTCGGTGGTGAGGACGTGGGCGTGGTGGAGGAGCCGGTCGACGGTCGCGGTGGCGAGGGTCTTGGGCATGAAGGTGTCGAACCCGGCGGGGTGGAGGTTGCTGGTCACGGCCAGGCTCCGCCGTTCGTAGGTAGCGTCGACGAGGCGGTAGAACGCTTCGGCGGCGGCCTGCCCTGCCGGGAGCATGCCGATGTCGTCAACGACGATCAGGTCGGCGCGGGTGATCCGGGCGATGACCTTGTTGATCGACCCATCGACGCTGGCCCGTCCGATCGCGGTGGTCAGCGATTCCAGGGTGAACCAGGCAACGCGCATGTCGGCGTCGATCACCTGGTGGGCGATCGCCTCGACGAAGTGGGTCTTCCCGGTGCCGGAGGGCCCGCTGATGGCGAGGTTCTCAGCGCGGTGGATCCATTCCAGGGTCGCCAGCGCCGACTGGGTCGGGGCGGGGATGGAGGAGGCGGTCTCCTGCCAGGTCTCGAAGGTCTTCCCGGCTGGCAGGCCGGCGCTCTTGCGGCGCATCGCCTTGGTGGCCGCGTCCCGCCCCCGGACCTCTTCAGCCAGAAGGACGCGGAGGACCTCGGTGGGGTCCCATCGCTGCGCTTTCGCGGTGGCCAGCACGTCCGGGGCGGCAGCACGGAGGTAGGGCATGCGCATGCGCTTCAGGACCGTGGTCAGGTCCTCGGGCAGCGGCGGGGCAGTCATCGTCGTGGTGACGGTCATCGGGTGGTCTCCATGCTCGTGGTGGTGGTGAATCCGGCCCAGCTGGTGGTGCCGGGCTGGGCGGAGTGGGTCTCATCAGCGATGACCAGGTCTGCGACCGCGGCACCGCTTAAGTGGTGGTCGACGATGGTGGCCAGGTCACCCTCGGCGAAGCGTCCGGCGGTCGCGGCGATCCCGAGTCCGGCATCAACCTGATCGGTGCCGACCAGGGCGGCCAGCTCGAGCGCGGCGGTCATCTTCGCCCGGATCCGCACTGTCCCGGCGGCGGAAGCCTCGATCAGCCAGGCCCTCGCCCCATCTCCCAGGGCGAGGAAGTCCCGCTCGGCGCTGGTGCGGGCCCGGGGCCGTGGAACGCGGGGAGCGCCGGTCGGATCTTGGGGATGGTCGGGATAGTGGGCCAGGTCGATCCGGGGAGTGCCCGGGGTGGAGAGGCGATGGCGGGCGACCTCGACCAGCCCGCGTCGGTCCCCGGCCCAGGCCGGGAGGGTGGGTAGGGCGTCGAGGTCGGCGATGATCACCAGCTCCATCCCCGCGGCGCGGACCCAGACCTCGGCCCCGACCAGGCCCGGCGGCGTGGAGTAGCGCACCGATCCGAACCGCACCGTCTGATCGGTGCCCACCGACCGGGTCTGGCCCAGCGCCATCGTGTGAGGAGCCGCCGGCAGCACGTGCAGGCGGGCACGTTCCTCGGCCAGGGCCTCGGCCGGGATCCGTGCGGACTCTCGATGCCTGCGGGCGTTGACCTTGTGGGTGAACGTCTCGCAGGCGGTCTCGAGCTCGGCGAACGAGGCGTAGTCGGCGCGGAGGTTCGCGTCGGTGGGCACCAGATCCGCCTTCGCGATCTTCACCGTCGCCTCGGTCCCGCCCTTGGACTCCGGATCGAAAGGGACGCAGGTATGGACCTGCATGCCGTAGTGCCGGCCGACCTCGACGATCTGCGGATGCCGCACCGGGACCCCGGCCACGTGATCGATGCTGACGGTCCTCGGGTTGTCGGTCAGGACATAGGTCGGGACCCCGCCCAGGCGGTGCAGCGTCGCATCCAGGCACGTGATCAGCGTGGGCAGGGTCTGGTCCCAGACCGGGATCACCACCCGGAACCTCGAGAAGGCCAGCCACGCGCAGAACAGCCACGTCCGCCGCGGCGTCCCGTCCGGGCCGGGCACCTTCGGACCCTCACCCCAGTCGAACTGCAGCCACAGCCCCGGCTCGGTGATCCACGGCCGGTAAGTGCGCCGGTGCCCGGCCCGCCACGCCGCCTTGGCTCGTGCGACCGCCCGCCGAGTAGTTCGCTCCGTCCCCGTGAACCCCTGCGCGACCAGCCGTTCATGGACCACGTCCGCGCGGACCTTGCCGCTACTGCGCTCGACCCACTCCTCGATCTTCGGCAAGAACCCATCCAGCATCCGCGGCCGCCGGCCCGGCCCCATCACCGGCGCCCCCGCATCCCGGGCAGCGACGTAACGCCGCACCGTCTTCGCATCCACCCCCGCCAGCCCCGCCGCCGAATGCGCGGACCCCGTGGCGTCGAACGCCTCCAGAATTTCCATGATCTCCCTGTCAGACTTCTTCATGCGTCCCTCCGGTGGGTACCTGCTCGTGGTGGTAGAAGACCTCGAGCAAACCCCGGAGGGACGCGCATTTCGGGACCGACACGGCCCGATCCCAGGACCACAGACAGGGAGATCAACTGTCCGTCAGCAGGGAAATCCGTGTCCGCCTACAGGGAGATTGGCATGTCCGCTAGCAGGGAGCCTGTCCTCGCGGGAAGGCTCCTAGCAGCTGAACGACCAATCACGAGTGATCGGTTGGTGAGGCGTCGCCGGCGTCCGCCGCATGGGCCGCGCATTCTGATGGCCTGCTTGCTGGATTGGCCGGTCGCCGCTCCGACTGTGCACATATCACCGCAGCGCGCATCATGATGCGCTCTCCGACGGCCGTTGCTGCTTCATCGCACTGGGCGTCGGCCGGTTCCCACGCACGATCGCGATGACCGTACTGTTCGTCACCTTACCGCTGGCGTCGCGTCGGTGCGCCACCCAAATCGAGTCTTGAAGGTGCGGCGTTCCGCCCGAGTGATCGGTGAGATCCAGTACAAGCAACTGACCTAGCGGTTCGTTCGTCGACTGATACTCAGCAGCCTGAGCTAGGTACGCAGACTCGATGCTCTGCCTTTCTGCGGTCCTGAGTTCGCGCTTTACCTCCGTGACGTATCGGCGCGCTCCATCGAATGTGGTGACGACATCCGCACGTCCGCCAGCGATGTTCGCGTGCTCTTTTCCGACACGGCCGGCCAAGTCAGACGCACTGAGGAACTCGTGGAAGTGGTTCTGAATGTCGACTTCAAGCGGGGCCGCACCGTTGGGCGAGATAGGCGCTGTGTAGGTTTGTGCATTGTCTCCCACATGCACCAGAAACCGAACTGTATTGACGAGAAGTAGGGAGAAGTCTGCTTTCGCCATGCCAGAAAAGGCTTCGTTCTCGCCGAGCTCAGCTACGAGACCAGCGCACAGGCGTTCGATGATTTCGTTCTTGGGCCGATCGCCGGCGAAACTTCCGACGAACGTCTGACGTGCAGCTTCTTCGAGTCGTGCTCGACGGGGCGCTGAGAGGTCATGGAGCACAGAGGATACCGGACCTAGCAAGGCATTGAGGTATGGCTCGTTAGGAGATGACTCCTCAGGTGCGTCGCTCGACTCGCGCGGTGTCGCCCGGCCACGATGTACGAGGTCCAGGAGTTCGTAGATCTCCGTCGCAATCTCAGATTCGTCCCGCCGCTTGTCGATGGCGACTACGCGCTCCAGCTGGTGCGTCATCGCCTGACGCTGAGCGATCTCATTTGCCAGCCTTGGCCTAATGAGGGTGGTCACGGTCTGGAGATTGGTGAACTGCCGGTCCGCTTCATAGACCTTCATGATCGCGTCAACCGCGACCCAGGTGTCAAGGAACGCGTCTTCCTCGATCTCGGCAGCTGCAACCTCCAACTGCCATGCCAGAGAGGTCCAAGCAAGTTCCGCCCCGTGGCGCGCAATCGTGTAGTGCCGACTGTGCATGCCGTAACCGAGAAGCGCCCGTCGATCAGCGATAGATCGAGCTGCATGGGCCGACTCTGAAAGGGCTGCGCGGTCTACTTCCTCGAACGCAAGAAGAGCTGTGCAGGCTTGCGCAAACGCATCAGCGTCGTCGCGCCCCTCGACCATGCGTGACATCGCAGTAAACCTGTCCCGAGCTTCGCGGACCTTGCCGACAAGGTCTTCCTTGCTCGGCTGCATGAGGGCGTCGCGTAGTTGCTCGACAGCACCCTCGTAGGCTGCGTCCTCACTGCCTCGGCCGGCCAGCTCGTCCAAAGTAATGGCAAAGCGCGCACGTTCGGCGGGAGCCGTCCAGATGTCCGCTGCGACGCCGAGCGCCCGTGCCAGAGGGTCATCGAAATCCTCTGGGTAGTCCTGAACTGGCCCGGTGAGCAGCGCTAGCAGGCGGTAGGGTGCCACCGTCGTCTTAGCCACGACCTCAAGTGCTATGTCAAGCCGCAAACCTGCGAGCAGTGGACTTGATGCGATGGTGTCCACTTCAGGAATTAACGCGTCATGAAGCGTGGTGGCTGCCAAATCGAGGGCTCGTTCATCTTCTAGCAATACCTCTGCCGTTTCGCGCAGGGCGAGGTAGCTGCGCTGCTGAGCCATGCCAGTGACAAAGCTCAGCAGAGCCACGGTGTGGTCGTCTGTCCAGGCCCCATCTCGCAACTGCGCACAGAAGGAATACGCGAGCCAAGGGGCGAGAGGTTTGGCAGCCAGCTCAGAGGCCTGGGCACCCACTTCGGCGACAGTCCCCAGCTCTTCTAGGGTTATGGTGCTGGAGTCGTCGGTTGCCTGTGCGAGACGTTCACTGACCGACATCTTCACCTTTCGAGACTCCTGGAATTTGGATGACCAATCTAGAAAAGGGACGTTCTGTTTGGCTTTGGAGTGATCGTGCCAGCCACCCCCGACACCGATCCAGAAAGTGTCTTGTCCGCAGTCGTCACAAGTATCTGTAGGCCGGGTTCTTCAACCGCAGCGGAAACTAGGCCCTGAAGCAAAGTCTGTGCATGATCGTCCTGCACCTCTTCGGCTTTCAGGCTGTCGAGTAAGAGGAGACCCGGGTGCCCGGCGATATCGCGAGCACGCGCCGTCCGCAGCAGCGCGACCACGAGCGCGTATCGCAAGCGAAGTCGTTCGCCTGGGCTCTGCGAGCTGAAGCTGGATCGCGCACCGCCGCCCTTGGTCACGTCCATGGTGCCGTTGCCCTTGATTTTGACATGCTCTAGCTCGCTGATTCCGAAGGAATGAGCAAAGTCTCTGGTGGCGTCGCTGAGTTCGGAGTAGAGCGCTGCGCTGACCTGAGCAATCTCCTCGCGAAGAATCTTGTTTGCGGCGTTGAGCACGGCGACAGATACGGGCGTCTCGACTTCTTCCGGAGCCATCGCTCGGAGTGCTTCCACGACGGCTGTAGCCGCTGCAAACTCGTGTTCCGCCTGGATCCGCTCGGCCGTCTGGTGCACACGCTGCGCTTGGGTTATCCGTTCATCAATCGAGTCCAGGTCTTCCTGCGCGCCGTGGAGCTCGACCCGTGCCTTGTTCATTGCCGCGTCCAACGCCTTCTCAGCCGCGCGAGTCGCCGCAAGTGCTTGGACGGCCTGAGCCTCGCGTTCCGTGTAGTCATCCTCATCGTCCGCGTGGAGCGTTGTGTCGCACACGGCGCATTGGTGTTCATCGTGCTCGCGCGAGCGACGCTCGTCGCCGATCGCGGTCTCGCATCGAGGACAAAACCGGGGGTCCAAGCCGTGGAACAGGACGCTCGCTGCCTTCGATTCACGGAGCCCGTTGAGCGCCTTTTCGTCGGCGACCCGAGCGACCTGGGCTTCGTTGAAGGCCGCAGTAGCCGCCTCTGCCATTTGCCTAGCAGTAGCAGCACGCTCTCCTGCCTGCGTGGCGGAGTCTGCCAACTCTTGCAGGCTCTCGGCAGGAGCTTGGTGACGGAGTGCTTGGAGGCGGGCATCGGCGGTTGTTTGTCGGGTCGTTGCCTCTTGAATCTGCCTAGCAATCGCTGCGTTTGTGTCGCGTCCGCGTCGCTGCTCGGCGTTGAACTCGCTGTCGAGGCGCTGAGCGAGTGCCCGCACACGCATTGCACGTGTCGCCTCGGGCATATCGAGGAAGACCTGCATGAGCCTGACGGGTAGTTGATCGCCGGCGGTGCTGCCGAGCAGGATGGTGTCCGCTCCCGATGGTGGATACAAGACGCCGAAGTACGCAGGCCAGCCGTGGGACTTGATGACTCCCACTTCGTCGTCACTGCGTGCTCGGTTGAAGACCTGCATCTCCTCCAGTCCGAGTTGAGTCATCATGAATGCACCGACTTGTTCGGCCCACTCGGCGTTGCTCTGAGCTCGTGCTAGTTCGGTGGTACTCGCTGCGGGCGAATCATCGCTTGCCGCCAGTTCTGCGATCGTTCCGGCCAGGATGCGGGCATCAGTGATCTGCGAATCTTTCAGGGACAGACGGAGACCGATCGCTTGACCATTGATGTGCATGTCAAGGGAGGCTTCATTAAGCCAGGACAGTACGTCTGCTTGCAGATTCCGTGGCTCGCCGCGAAGGAACAGTGTGAGTACTTCGAGAATGCTGGTCTTACCTCGGAGGTTGTCGGCCGCGATGACGGTGACTCCCAGATCGAAGACGAAGGTCTCATCAAACATTCCGGGTTCGACTTCTCCGGCTTTCTCACCACGTATCCGCAGACGATCGAGCCGCATACTACGATGGCGTCGATTGCTGGTCGTCAGGTTCAGTCCGTAATCATTCAAGACTTGTTCGACAGTTTCTCGGGAACAAGCGGCAGCGGCAGCGATTCGATCAACGAGATTCGTACTTCCAGCACTCACTGCCGTTCCTCACTCTCGATACTCGCCAGCGCATGCTTGAGTCGCTGGCGCGCGCGGTCGGCGATACCAACGATTCGAGTCCCGAGTGCGGCATCTGCGTACTCTGGCTGGAGATATTGGATGTCGCGCAATGCACTGCCTCGCCGACCAGCTGCGAGATCCGCTACCAGTACCGACCGCTCGACGTAGTAGGAGAGATCAGGTGCCGTATCAACGATTGTCTGGGCTGCCGTTCGCCCTGAGGCGGTGAGGTAGTAGTCATGCTGGGTGGTGTGCCCGGCGCTGCCTTGTTTGCGGCGAATGACGAGCCCGGGGGTGCGCAGTACCGACAAGGCCTCATCAAGGGGTTCGTAGGCGCCGAAGAGGTAGCGAAGCATCTGGTGCGAACGAACCTCGGGCTCGTCACTGTCCAGGATGTCACGAGCCAACTCGAGGTCCTCGGCGTTGTCGTCGCGTTCGAATCGCGAGATTAGTTCGTCCGCGAGGTAGTCCGGGTTCCGCAGCCAGAAGTCCAGTTTCTGAAGCAGAACCTGAGAGTGCAGGACAGCGACGGCGTCCGCTGGTGTCTCGGTTGGGCGAGGATCAGGAACTGGCTCAGAGGCTGCATCGATGAGCAACAACAGGCGAACTGCATCTTGGAAGACGCTTGTCGTGCGTCCATCCGCTACCTCCTCAAAGCTCGCCATGACACTAATGATAGTGCGACGGCACCTCTGAGAGAGGTAGGCGTGCGGGCTCGGCTATCGGTTCTCGTGGCCAGAGTGATCGGCCGATCCGGTTCGCACTGCCGTCCGTGGGCTCCGCATCTTCCCGTCCACGTTGCGGCGCCTCTGTCACTTGAGGGCGTCGCGTGCGCGGGGGCGTCGATGCTCTACGGGTCGCTCGCGGTCGTCGAACGCGGGGATCGCGATCTGGGAGGCCGAGTCGACTGGGGTCACGCCGTCGTCGTGATCTGGCCGAGGACGGCGCAGAGGTCCGGGCATCACCGGAACTTGACTGCATGAGCGGCCAACAAGAGGTGGAGCCTGTCTCGTTGCGAGGCGGGCTCCGTGCGGTTCAGCACCGTCGTGCTCCGAGGCGTGTGGGTGGTCGGTGCCTTCGTCGGCGACGAGTTCTGCTTGGAGCAGCTCGAACTTGTACACGAAGGATCGCAGGCAGTCAGCACCGATAGGACCGGTGATGATGCCGCTAGCGGTGTGAATGGTGAGGCCCGCTTGGTCAAGTGCGGTGTAGTTGGCGAGATTTCTCCGGCAGTTGGCGGCCGAGACGGTTCAGGCTGGCGATGGCGACGTGGTTGTTTCGCCGCGGGAGGCAGCGCCGAGCAGGCTCGCCCGTGCGGAGCCTGGTTGGCCCTCCTCACGGTAGGTCGCGGTCGCGCGCAGTCCGCGTTCACGGAGGTAAGCGCGGACTGAGCCGCTCTGACGGTCTGCTTGGTCCCGATTCGCGGTCGTGCTGCGGAGGTAGATGACGGCCTTGGTCATGATGCGCCTCGTGCCATCACGGGAGTCGACTCGAACGTCTGCTCCTGTCCAGTATCGGGCTCGACCTGTCGACGCTCAGCACGGTGTTCGGCGTGCTCGTGAATGCGGACGCGGGCGAGCAGGATCAGGCTGACTGGGCCGATCCAGAGCATCTTCAACGCTGACCACAACGCGATGAGCACAAAGAGGTTGAGCCAGCCGGGGCCGCCGTCGCGGACAATGATGGCCAGCAGGCTGGCGAGGTAGAGGTAGGGGATGGCGAGCAGCATTGCCGGCAGGCCCCATTTGAGCCCGCGTCGAGTGCGGACTTTGTCGAGCACGATGTTGCTGGGCATCCATCGGCGCATGAAGGAGCGGATGTGGATGCCGGCGATCCAGAGGAGACGGAACATGGCGGGCCTCCCAGACACGTGACCATCAGGTGAGGCAGTTCGTGTAGTGAGTGCCCGAAAGGGCTGTCCCGAAGGACCCGCAGAGTTGAGGACCTGCCTCTCCTTCCACGATACGCCGGACCTTCGACAGACGGAACCCCTGTTCCGGGTTCGGGGGTGCACCTTGCCGGTGACCGCTTCGGAGGGAGCAGGATCATGGCGAGGCTCGCGGACCAGGTACGGGATGAGCGGCAGGCTCGGGTTGTGCTGTCGATGATCGCCGAACCCGACGACCCAGTGACGGGGCGGCTGCTGAACCAGGTGAGTGGCGTCGAGACGCTCCGCCTGATCGAGGACGACCAGGCCGCAGTCCCGGGGATGAACCGTGTGGACGCGATCACTTGGCGCGAGCACATGTCGGCAGCGATCCCGCCTGATCTGGCGGAACGGATGGCGCAGCTCCAGGACGGCAGGTTCGGCACACTGATCCCCGCGGACGCGCACTGGCCCGTGGCCCTGAACGAGCTCGGCGACCGGGCCCCGTACGTGCTGTGGACCCGTGGAGCGACCTCGCTGTTAGCAGGTGGGATCGAGGGCCGGGCGACGATCACTGGTGCCAGGGCCACGACGCCGTATGGCACGACGGTCGCCGGGGAGTTGGCAGCGGAGTTGGCGAACCAGGACCGGGTGATCGTCGCCGGCGGTGCGTACGGGATCGAGGGCGCTGCACACCGGGCAACCCTCGCCGCAGGTGGCAGCACGGTGGCTGTGCTCGCAGGCGGGGTGGACCGTCCGTATCCGTCCGGGCACGCCGATCTGCTGGATCGTGTTGGCGACCTCGGCCTGCTAGTCAGCGAGGTCCCCCTCGGGGTAGCGCCGTCGCGGCACCGCTTCCTCGCCCGCGCCCGTCTGCTGGCGGCGTTGTCGGGCACGACCGTGGTTCCTGAGGCGGCGAGCCGGTCGATGTCGCTGCGCGTGGCGACCGAGGCGCACCGCTTGGGCCGTCCGGTCGGTGCGGTGTCTGGCCCGGTGACCAGCGCGGCCAGTACCGGGCCGAACGAGCTCCTCAAACGAGGCATCGCTGACGTGGTCACCAGCGCGCAGGACGTGGCCGAACTGCTTGACCGGCAGGATCACACGCGGGGCACAACTGGTCACACAGAGCTCGGCCAGCATCGCGAACCGCCGTCCACTCGGCCAGAACGATCAGGACCGGCCCTGTAGCCCAGACACTCTCGCCCGTCGCCCGGTCGCTGCGCGCCCGGTCCGGGCCGGCGTTCGGACGTCGTGTCAGCAGCGCTGTCTACGCTTGAGGTATGACCTTCACTGCCCTGCACGGAGCGCTTGGACTGCCTCCCAGTCCGTTGACCGACGATGTTCTCAACTCTGCGGTGGACGCGGGTGTGACGGAGACCGATGACTTGGACTGGAAGTCTGAGCTCCCTCCTGTCAAGAACCTCTCCCAGACTGACGTGCCCAAGGACATCGCGGCGATGGCGAACAGCGGCGGCGGGATGATTGTCTACGGCGTCGAGGAGCAGGCGAAGGCGGCAACTGGTCGGAGCGACACCGGGGAGTTCACTGAGGGTCATGAGCGCGCCTATCGCAGCGTCGCGGTCACGGCAATCTCCCCGCCGGTGTTCGGGCTGGAGGTTTATCGGCTCGGTGCCGAGTGCCGGGCCGTCGCCGTGATCGTCCCGGCGAGCGTCGATGGGCCGCACCTGATCTACAAGAACGACTTCTTCGGCGCTCCCGTCCGCAACGATGCCGATACCGCCTGGATGAAGGAGCGCCAGATCGAGGCCATGTATCGGGCGCGGTTCGATGAGCGTCGTCGAGCTACGGAGGCCGTGGATTCGCTGTATGTCGAAGCCGCCGAGGGCTGCGATGTGGCAGACCGTGCCTGGCTGGTCGCGGTGGCGCACCCGCGCATCCCTGGAGCCTTGACCCGTCTGACCCGTGACGAGGCGCGGGAGGTGTTCAAGGACGCTCGGGCGATCACTCTGTCGTTCTCGAAGAACGTCGGCGTGTATCCCTTGGAGAACGTCGAGCATCTGAACCCTCGACCGGGGTTGCGCCGCTGGGTGGCGCCCAACACTGCGACCGGTGATCGATCAGTCTGGAAGTCGGCGTGGGCCAGCGTCCATCACGACGGGTCCGTCTCTTTGACGGCCGCCGTCGGCGGCCACCGCAAGAGTTCTGACGGGTACTTCGAGGACTGGGAGATCGAAGGGCGCGGCATCGAATGCGCCGTCGCGGATTTCATGGCTCTTATCCAAGCCACGGCCCGGGCATTGCATCACGACGAGTATGACGTGCGGATCGGCATCGAATGGAGCGGCGAACGCCCGCTGACCGTCCTGACCGTCGACGGCACCGGCTACACGTATGACGGAGTCTCTACCCCGCTGAGGACGTTCACGTCCGTGCGTTCGACCGTGACAGCATCTGCCGCTGACGCCGCCTTCCACCGCCAGCTCCACGAGTTGGCAGAAGACTGCGTGAACCAAGGCGGCGTCACATACCTCCACGCGATCCACCCCCTACCGGCGGACGATTAGAGCTGGGGCCCGCGCCTATCCATACCCACCGACAAACGACGAGCGGCATCCTGCTCCGGCGCCGGCCGTGGGTTGAGGCGCCGCAGGGCGGCAGCGGCGCGGGCGTGGTCGATCTTCTGCGACGCGGCCTCCGGCACCGCCCCCACCGCCGTGTCGTCGTTGATGCTGTAGCGGTCGCGGTAAGCGGCCACGGTGCGGGCATCGCGCCGCCACCTGGCAGCCCCACGCTCATCCGCCGACGGCGTGCCGAGCCCGGTCATCCAGGGTTCGGCGTCGTGGAGGGCGGTGTCAAGGATCGCGTCGGCCCGGGCCTCGATCAGCTCCTGCCGCTCGGTGAGGGCTTGGCGCATCTCGCCGCTCATGGCGCCGGCGGCGTGCGGGATGAGCCCGACGATCAGCCGCGGGGCCTTCCGGCTGCGTCCGGACCCGGCCGGCTGGACTGTGGCGCGGGCGAGCCGGTAGTGCATGACCTTGGCGATGTCGTCGGCGTCTTCGAACCCGCGCGCCGCGACCAGGCGCGGGAACAGGGCATCGAGGTCGTGGTGGTTGGCCTCGGCCCGCCGTAGCTCTGCGGTGAGCGCCCCGAACGCCTCCGACCCGAGCGCGGCCTCAGCCTGGTCTGCGGTGAAGCCGGAGCTGCGGATGAGGGTGGCCCAGCGGTCGTGCTGGGCGGCTGCGGCGATGGTCTCGTACTCCGCGGCGAGCTGCGCGATCGACCCCCACTGCTCCTGCTCAGCTGTGATGGTCCCGTGGGCGGAGACCTCGGCGCCGGAATGCTGCAACACTCCGAACAACACTGAGCGGCCGGTGGCTTCCTCGTTGTCCGAGGGGTGCGGGGTCTGGTGGGTTGGGTCGGGGCGGTCGAGGATCACGTAGGCACGGTTCGAGGTTCTGCCGCGGGTCATGCCGACGTAGAAGTTCTCCCGCGTGGACGTCGGCTCGACGAGGACGTGGGTGGTATCGACGGTGATGCCCTGCGCGCGGTGTGCGGTGACGGCGTAGCCGAGGTACTGCAAACGCACTCACCTGTGTTCGTGCGCGTGTGCGCACGTTCCAGTCTACCGACTACATGGGACGCGCGAGTCACAGGCCGAGGGGCGCGACCAACGGCGAGGCGGGGTACTCCGTTCGATGTAGCACCGGGTCTATCGACGTGGCGGCCATCTGGTCTGAGGCATCGTCACCGGGGTTCCGAGGCTTTGTTGTAGCTCGCCCATCCCGTCGAAGCGGATCGTGAAGGTCTCACCAGGGTCGAGCCATTCGTCTCGGTCGAGTCCGCAGCAGCCTGGGATGGTGCCCATTCCGATGACTGTTCCGGCAGGTAGCGATCGTCGTTGCAGGATGTGCGCGAGGAGCTCTTCGGGGTGGCTGGTGTAGTCGCTTGTGGAACCGCGCCAGGTGGGGCGGGTACCGAAGTACACCCGGACGTCGACGGCAAGCGGGTCTGGCAGCTCATCGGGAGTGACGAGGTAGGGGCCGATGCCGTTGCCGGTGTCGAGGTCTTTGCTGCTGGCTGGCCCGGTGAAGAGCATCTCTGCCAGTTGGACGTCTCGTGCGCTGGCGTCGTTGTAGATGATGTACCCGGCAGGCACTGCCCGGTCGGTGTGTCGTTGCGGCTCTGGGCCGGTGACTAGGGCGAGTTCAGGTTCGATGTCGAGGTAGGCGGTGAAGTCCGGCCAGGTAATCTCGTCGCCGGGGCCGCTGACCGAGTGATGGTTGCCTTTGTAGAACCGGATAGTGGCAGACCTGCTGGCGGCTCGCCCGAGTACCCAACCCAAGGGCGTGCCGAGCGGTGCCGGGAGGCTGTGTCGCAGCAGGGTACGGCTTGAGGCACGTAGATGTGTTGGGCTCAGGCCGCAGTCGAGGATCGCTGCCGGTCGGGGCAGAGCAGGAAGTAACTGCACATCGTCCAATTCGACTCCGGTGGTCGTGTGGTCGGCTGCGATCGCCGAAGCCCGCTCGAAGGTGTCGGGCAGCCCTGCCAGATAGGTTTCGACGGATTCCAGCCCTTGGGTGTCGTGACCGGGTGCAGTTGTGAATTGGATGATCTCGTGGACGCGCATCACGCCGAACAGCGGCGGCGTGGTCGGGTCAGCGTCGTGTGGCCTGTAGGTGACGAGTTTCATAGGTTATCTCCTTCGGTTGCGGACGGTGCGAGCAACGAGAACTCCGGCGGTGCCGAAGGCAAACACCCACTTGGTCCGAGTCAGCAGAGTCGATATCCGCGCTACACGCCTGGTGATGCGATTCGGGTGGCGGATGAACCTGGCATGGAGTGCGTTCTCGGCCAGATCGCATCCGGCAGAGAGCACCGGCGCGGCCACCACGCCCATGCGTACCCACCGTGGCGTGTCGGGCCTGTGCCCGGCGACACCTGCTGCGGCAAGGGCAGAGGCGTACACCAGAGGATGCAGGGTGTCAGGAAGCAGGTGCCTGCGGTACCGATCACATTGCTCGGGCGACCAAGCGCCCATGATGCGCCTGAGTTCGTCTGGGTCTCTGGTGGTCTGCACGCGCAAGGCGTCCGCACCGACCGGGCGCAACAGTACCGCGATGTAGGCCTGGGAGACCGCGTAGACGCCGAACAGCACGGCGGCCGCTTTGCCGGCTCGTTTGGATGAGAGCACGTCACCTTCCTCTATTAGACGGAATGTCAATAACAGTCAGGCTACACTACTGACATGACATCTAATAGCGGTGGTCGAGCGGGGCGTACTTCGCATCGTCGTCGGCTGTCGACGGATCAGCGGCGACAAGAGTTGATCGACACGGCAGTTGAACTCTTGGGGAACGAGCCTGTGGATGCCTTCTCGATGGACGAAGTTGCCAAGCGGTCTGGCGCTTCACGCCCGCTGCTGTACCACTACTTCTCCTCGAAGCAGGAACTCATCCGAGCCGTCGTCGCCCACGAATCGGCTACCCTCGCCGGTTCCATCGACTCGGCGAAGCTGCCGGAGGCTCTTGATGCGTATCTCGATTACGTGGAGTCGCACCCGCATGGCTACCGCCTCCTCCACGGTGGCCCGCTCCAGGCCGACCGCGAGGTGAAGACCACCGTAGAGCAGACGCGCACCCTGATTGAGAATGAGGTGATCTCCCACCTCGGTATCGAGAAACCCACCGAATTGACCCGGCTGGCCGTTCGAGGCTGGACGGGCTACGTCATCGCCGTATGCATGGAATGGGCGGGCAGCGACTCGACCCGCCGAGATGAGATCCATGACCTCCTCATCCAAGCGCTACCGACACCGACGAACGCATCGAGCATCAAGTCACAAACCGCAGCGGCGACTCCCAACAGGAGCGAGTAGAGTCGAACAGAATGAACAGACCTATCAAAACGGTCGTACTTTTGGTGGCCTATAGACGTCGCGTCGGCCCCTGGCGGCCAGTCTCGTGACGGTGTGGGTCGTGCTGGAACGGGTCATGGAGTTGTCGTTCCCGCTGAGCCGCACGTTCCCGTGCCTGCTCTTGCGCGGCGTGCTTAGTCTCGATCAGACGTGCGGCGTCGTTGATGGGGAGGGCGCGGAGTTCATCGGCCTCTGAGCGTAGGAGCGCGGCCTGGTTCTTGGCGTCGTGCGCTTGACGCTCGGGGTTCGCGATGCAGCGCATCCCGTATCGGGCGGCCTGGGCGTGCTCGGCCCCGTACTCGCTGACGAGCAACGCTGTTCGTTCCTGCTGGTGTCGCTTCCGCATCGTTTCGCGGTCGGCGGTGGCGGCTTCGACAGTCTGGGCGGTCTCGGTTACGCGAGGGTCGGTCTCGGCGCGGTTCGCGGCGACCTGGCCTGCCCATTCCGGGAGACGATCAGGGTTCGCCGGTGTGGTGCCCCACTCGGTGCTGACCTGTCCGCGCAGCGTCTGGGTGCGTTCGGTCGCGGCCTGGTGCTCGGTGCGGGCTTTGCGTCTGCCGAACCTGCCTACGGTGGCGAGGCGGCCACGGGCGGCGGCCTCGTCTGCGACGGCATCGAGATAGGCGGCACCATCAGTCTTCGCCTGCACCGTCAGCGGCCAGGTGACCTCGGCACGTACCTGCTCGGCGGCGTCCTCGGCCATACGAAGCACCCCAGCGCTCTCGTTGTCTTCGGCCCGGTGGGTCGAACTTTGAGCGCCGAATCTGGCGGCGATCTGCTCCCACCGTTCCGCCGCCCGTTCTGCACGCTCGGTCTCGTGGTCGAGGCGGGCGAGTTCGTCGGTGACCAGCCGCACGGGGCCGTCTGCGACGAACCCGCGCACCGCTTCTTGGGCTACGCGGGTGGCGTGGTCGAGGCCCCGGTCGGCCGGGTCGCGTTCCATCGCCTCAATGAACCGCCCCCTGGCGTCGGCCATGTCCTCGGCCACGACGTGGAGCCGGTTGGTCTGGCGGCCTCTGGTCATGCCGACGTAGACGCCCGCCGCGCTCGTCGCCTCCGACAGCACCGTGTGCGAGGCATCGAGGGTTGCACCTTGGACACCGTAGGCGGTCGCGGCGTAGGACAGGTGCGCGTACTCTCCCACATACTCGGCAGGCAGGGCAACGGTGCGGGGGTTCTTGCGCCCGCTGCCGACCTCGCGGGCATAGACGGTGTCGTTGCTTTCGACGTATTGGACGATCCACTGCTGCCGGTTCGCCACTCCCACTTCGCTATCGTTCTTGCGCGTCTGGATCAGGTCACCGGCTCCGATACTCAGGCCGTCGCTGCCGGTGGTCGTGATCGTGTCGTTGACCTCGCCAGCCTCGATCCTCCCGGCGCGGATGCGCTCGTTCAGGGCGGTGGCCTCGTCGTTGGTCGCCACGGTGATCGTCTCACCGTCGCGGGCGTGGGCGGTGATGTGCTCGCGGGCTGTGTCGTCGTCGGGGTGCAGCGTAATGAGATGCATGGCGGCGAGCCGGTCGAACACCTCGCCAGGGTTCTCCCGGTCGCGCATCAACAGCGTCAGCGCTGCGTACTCGGCGTCAGTGAAGCGGTGCAACTCGCTCATGTCGTAGGTGCGGCCCCTGATCTGGGCGGCCATGTCGAGCACCCCGCCGCGACCGACGGCGGGGAGTTGGGCGCGGTCGCCGACCAGCGCGACCGTCGCCCCAGCCTCTTGCGTGATGGTGAGGAGGGCGTGGGCGGTGTCTTGGTCGAGCATCCCGGCCTCGTCCACGATCACCCGTTCACCCTGCGACAGTCGGGCATCTCGCGGTGGGCCGGTGTAGACGCCGCCGGTCATTGGGTCGGTGTCGCCCCGCGTGAGGCGTGTCCAGACGCCATCGTCGTTCCATCGCCACCCGTGCGCATAGACGAGCGCCGCAACGCTGGTGGCGGGTACGCCGAGTTCGTCGTGCGCGACCTGCGCCGCCCGCTTCGTCGGCGCAACCACCCGCGTACTTCTGCCGTGCTCGGCGGCAACCTCAATAGCGGTGCGAAGCATAGTGGTCTTCCCGCTGCCTGCTGCTCCCTCGACGATCACCAGCGGATCAGTCGAAGCCACCGCTGCCGCCGCTACCGTCTGCCCGGCATCAAGTCCGGCGGCTTGTGCCGTCTCGGTGATCTCGTGCTGCACGGGCTCTTGCTCTGGGGTGCTCGCGGTGAGTTGGTCACGTAGCGCGGTCTCAGCGGCGATCACGCCGAGGCTGGTCAGATGCGCGACATGCTCCGGCGTCGCCGTTCCGGGTGGCAGGATCGAGAGGCAATCCGAGACCGCAACCTCGGACGCTTCGCTGATGACCTCCCGCAACTCATCCGGTGTGGCCTGCACTCCTGCCTCGGTGACGATCCGGGTGACTTGCTCCTGCACCGTGTGCGGGGTCCAGGCCGAGGATGCGGCGGTGCAACGATCCAGTGCACGAGAGGCGACCTCCTGCACGGGCAAAGCATCCAGTGCAATCGGCTGTTGCGCGGCACGACGGCCAAGGTTCTCGGGGTCGTATCCGGCATCGCTGAGTTCTTGCTGCCACCACTGCTCGTTCTTCAGGTCGGCGGGCTTCTTACCGGGCCGCTGGTGTGCCCACGCTGTGCCCTGCATCCTTGCGGTCACGACGGGGCCGGGCGTCTCACCGGGATGCGCGGTCTGCCATTCGGCTTCGAGCCGGTCGAGGTTCCGGTTGATCTGGGCTGAGCGCTTCGACATGACCGCATTGAACGGCTCCAACTCGGCCACCTCGCCTGATACGGGGTCGAGGGTCAGACCGTGGCGGCTCAGTGTCTCGGCAAGTTCGGGGTGTGCGGCGATCACTGCCGTGCCCATCGCGCGGATCGCGCCCTGCTGCTTGAACAGCGCCGCCGTGTCCAGTGCTCGCCACTTTCCGGCGGCGAAGATGCGGGTGCCGATCTGCATGTGGATGTGCCGGTGGGGATCACCAGCACGGGAGGTCTTATGGCTGATCCCGACCACCTGCATCTGCTCGATAGGCACCACCTCCCGCGCCTCACGCGGGCCGACCCTTGTCACTGAGTGCTGGCTGAGCCAGCGGCGTATCTCGGATAGCGCGTCCTGCTGGGTGGCATCCAGCGCTGCCGAGACTTCGGGGTGGAGGGCGGCGGCGACCGACAGGCTCTTGGGGCTGTTGATCGTCATCTCACAGAACAACGGCGACCCCTTGGTGCCCTCGGCAGGCTTGCGCGGGGTGCCCATCGACTCGCCCGTGATCGGATCGTGCCAGTCCACCCAGCCCTCGTACTCATCCGGCGACAGCGACCGGGCGGCGGTGACCTCGCCCGTGCCGTCGAGCACGGCGTACTCGGCGATGGCGTTGTCTGCGCCGAGGTAGTACTCATCCGCCCCGGAGCGGTCGGCCTCGACGTACCGACGCGCGGCAGCACCGTTGCCGTGGAACGGGATCACGCCACCTTTCACGCCTGCCACCGCCTCTCTCATGAGTCGTCTCATGAGAGAGGTGCGCACCACGGCCCCGCCGTGGCATCCGTGCATCCAGAGAAGTAGCGGGGCTGGATCCAGAGAAGTAGGGGGTCTGGCTCTAGCGATGGCAGGGCAGGTGATCCGTGTCGAGCGATGAGCGCTATGCGCGAGCTTGACGTGTGGGAGTGTCGTGCCTGGTGGTTTCGATCTTCTGGTTGAGCTGGTTGGCGTAGTGCTGTTGGGCAAGGAGCACGAGGGAGTCCAGGAGTGGGCGGCGAAGCACGCTGCCGAGGACGACACCGCGGATCATCGTTTCGAGGTTCTCGGCCTCAGCGACGGCCCGGACGTCGATGCGTCCAACCGCGTCCGCGGCGTCGGCGTACTCATCGAGACGATCCAGAAGAAGGGTGAGGTCTTCGGCCTGCAGCTCAGCTATCGCCTGAACCGCTGCGGCGTGCGCGGGCGACCCCTCCTGGCATCGCCAACCGCGCGCGGTGACGAGCTCCGAGAGTAGCTGTAACGCAGCCTCCTCGCCTGGGACGGCTCCAACGTCGCCAACGAGTGCGTCTTGGGTGACGCCCATCGCATCGAGGACGGAAGACTCAATGCTGACCGCCTGCACGACCTCCCGAACCTTGTCGAGCGGAAGCCCGGCAACCTTCACGAGCGCGCGGATCAGTCGGAGGCGTTCGAGATGGGCATCGTCGTATCTGGCCTGATTCACGCTCGTCCGTCGCCCCGGCTGCAACAGCCCTTCGCGCAAGTAGTACTTGATCGTGGGCACGCTGAGCCCTGACCGCCGTGACAGCTCCGCCATCCGCATCTCCACGTTGCACCTCGTTCCCATCGCGCTGGCGCTTTCAGATGGATAATACTAGTATCCATAAATAGATAATCACACTATCCATGAGGAGGCGGGGATGGCACGCATCGCTGTCATAGGAGCAACCGGGTACCTCGGTGGGTACGCCCTTACCCGCCTGCTGGCAGACGGCCACACAGTGCGCGCGATCGTGCGGTCGCCAGAGAAGGCATCGCTACCAAAGGGTGTCGAGACCGTGCGGGGTGACGTCACGGCCCCCGACACGTTGGTGGCCGCGTTCACCGACGTTGATGGCGTGCTGCTGACCCTCAACGGTGGGAGCGACCCTGAGCGGGCGCGACACATCGAGGAAGACGGCGTTGCGAACGTTGCCGCCGCCGCTGAAGCGGCTGGGGTGCGGCGCGTGGTGCTGATCTCCGGCATGTTCGCACAGCCCGCCTATGCCGACTATCCCTGGGAACACTCCAAGGCCCGTGGCGAGCAACTCTTGATGGCCAGCCCGGTGGCATCCACCGTGTTCCGTGTCGGGTTCATCAATGAAACGCTCGCGAAGTTCATCCGAGGCGGCCGCCCGGTACTCATCGGCAACCAACCGCACCCGATCCACCCCGTCGCCGCTGACGACATCATGGCGGCTGCCTCCCGCGCGTTCGAGATGCCCGAAACCGCGAACAAGGTCTACGACGTGGCCGGGGAGCAGACGATGACATTGCGGGAGGCGACCGCCGCATACGCGGGCGCAATATCCGGCAAGCCCGTTGCATCGAACGCGGTGCGGGTCATGCCGCTCGGATTCATGCGCGCCATCAATCGCCTATTCCTGAAGGGCGAGATGACCAGACCCCTGGGCATCCTCGACAGCATTGACCGCCACGGCGACGTGACCGACACCACCGCGTGGTTCCAGGACTTCGGCACCCCTCCCACCCCGTTCGCCAGGTGGATCGCGCTACAGCGCGACAACGCCGCCGAAAGGTCAACATCATGAACTGGCTGGAGACTGCCACCATCCTCGTCACCGGATTCGTCGGGTCAGCCGAGTTCGCCTCTGTCGCACTCGTGCACCCCGTGATCCGTAAACTCGCTCCCGACGACCAGCTCACCTTCGAGAAAGGGCTGCTCAAGACCTACGGACGCATCATGCCCATCGGCATGACCGCCGCCACCGTCCTCGCGATCACCGTCGCAATCCCGACGCCCTCGGCCTGGCTGATCTCCGCCGCCGTCGCCCTCGGGATCGCGCTCATCGTCACCATCTTCGGCAACGTGCCCATCAACTTCCGCACCGGACGCATCAAACAGGACACCGCACCCGAAGGCTTCATCGCAATGCGCCGCCGTTGGGATGTCTTCCAGATCACCCGAGGATCGCTTCAGCTCCTCGGGTTCATCCTCGTCACCATCGGACTCGCCGCCGTCTAGCAACTTGGCTCTTCGCGGTTCGTGGTGAATGACCCTGCTGTGGCGGGTATTCACGCTACGGTTCTCGCGGCGCTGGTGAGCAGGATACGCGTCCGGTAGTTCTCCGCGTTGCGGAATCCGCGGCCGGTGCGTTTGATGTTCTTGATGCCGGTGTTGCCCGCTTCGACCTTCGCGGTGGTTGCGCCGGTGACGATGAGGACCTCGATGGCGTCCCACCAGGTCACGACGGTGTCGTAGAGCTTCGTGGCCTCGGGCATGTTCGCGATCTGGACGAAGTAGCCCATCCGCATCCGCTCCTGCCAGGCCTGGGCGAGAGTGTCGGTGGCCAGCAGGCGTCGGAGCTGCTCCTTGATGCCCCAGGAGGCCGAGAGCTCGTCGGTGGGGTCGTCGGTGCGGAACACCCTCTCCAACCGCTCCCACGCCCTCGGGGTCAGGGTGTCGCCGCCGCGCAGCAGCAGCATCCGGTGGGCCCAGGCCGGGTCGTCCTTGCGGCCCCGACGACCGCGATGGGTGCGGGCCAGGCGCTGCCTGACGGTGGTGACCATGTCGTTCCCGAGCTTGACCAGGTGGAACTTGTCGACCGAGACCGCGGCGCGAGGCAGCCAGGTCCGCAGCGCCTTGCGGAACGCGGCCGAGGGATCGATCGCGACGATCTCGATCCGCTCCCGCCACTGCTCAGAGCGCTGCGCGAGCCAATCCCCGACGGCCCTGGAGTCCCGGCCGTCGACGATGCCGAGGACCTGCCCGGTGGCCAGGTCGACCAGCGTCGTCATCCACGGCTCGAACCGTCTCCAAGCGCCCTCGTCGGTGCGGAACCAGCGCACTGACCGGTAGCGGTGCTCATCGACCCCCAGACGCCTGACCCGCACGTCGTCGACGTCAGGCAGGACCACTGCGGCGGCGCTGAGGGCGGCCTGGACCAGCCACCACGAGACGCCGTGGGCCCGGGCCACCTCGGAGGCTGCACGGCCGGAACGGATCACGGCAGAGACGACCTGGTCCCGCAGTCGGGTCGTCGAGCGTGCGTATCGCGGGATCTGCTCGGTGGCCTCGGCGAACGTGCCCCGGGCACAGGCCGGCTCCAGACAGAACCAGCGCCGCTTGGCCCACACCACCACCGCTGCGCCAGCGACGGGAACGTCCCGGACCTGCTGTGACCGGCGGGAATGGACCTTCGTCGCCAGCACGCCGCAGGACGGACAGCCCGGCGGGACGGTCGAGGCGATCACCACCCGCCGGCCCCCGTCGGGCAGGTCGACGGCATCGATGACGCGGTAATTGGGCAAGTTGAAGATCGTGCTCGCAGCATCACGCTGCGAACCAGTACTCTCGTGCACAGGCTCGTGGTCCTCTGAGATTCGGATGTCTTGACAACACCCATCACAGCAGGACCACGAGCCGTTCTACGTCAACGACGCGACGCTCCCCATCACCACGAACCGGGAAGAGCCCGTTTGCCTCAACGTTCATGGCCGGCGTCCTGCGTTGGCACGTCCGAATTCGTCGCATCGCCTTCGGGCGGAGTCGGGATGCGTCGGAATCGGGGGTGAAGGAGAACGAACACGGAGACGATGGCCATGATGGCCGCGCCGACGATGATCGGCAGAGAGGTCCAGACGCCGTACAGGACGGTACCGGCGGTGGGTGCGACGACGAAGGTGAGACCCATGTTGGCGGCGATGAGCCCGGCCAGGCCTCCTTGTTCCTCGCGGGAGACCAACAGTGTTGGTCCGGCGGTGTAGCCGGGCATGGCGGTACCCAAGCCCAGGCCGATGAGGGCGATCGATCCGAAGAGGGCGACCGGCCCGGCATCGGGGATCAGCACGAGGAATCCGAGCAGCGCAACCACGCCGCCCACACGCAGCAGGGTGGCCGGGCCCCATCCCGTACTAGGAACAACGACTGTCTGGGCGAGGATCATGCCGATACCTGCGGCCAGGAGGGCCGCGCCGGTGAGCACTCCGGCTGTCTTCGCGTCCAGGTGAAGTCGGTCTTGGACTATGAAGCCCGTGACGATCTGGATGAACCCCAGGGCGGTGAACATGCCGAACCCGGCGAGCAGGAACGGCCACACCCGCGAGTCTGTCGGCCGGACGCTCGTAGGCTTCTCGATCAGTGTGGTGCGCGCCTCGGGGCGCAGCCGAAGGGCGACCAGCACGAGGCCGAGGGCGAGGAGCACCGGGACGGAGAGGATCGGGGCCATCAGCCCGAAAGCGGCGAGCAGGCCACCGACAACGGAACCGGCGATCTGAGCCACGCCCTGGACCGCGCCCACACCGGCCATGCCCTTGATCCGGGTGGTCTCATCGGTGGTGACATCAGCGATGTAGGCCTGCGCGGTTGGTTGGATAGCAGCAATGGCGGTGCCGAACCCGATACCGCGCAGCACGACGAACAGCGCGAACAGAACGGTGCCGCTGAGAGCGCCGATCATGCCGACCTGGGAGATCAGCGCGAAGGCTGCCGTCGCGATCGCACCGAGGGCCAGCGCCGCGAGGAGAACGCGTTTGCGTCCCAGCGACTGCGACCGGCGCCCCCATATCTGAGCCGTGAGCACCACCATGATCGCTGCTGTGCTGATGGTCACCCCGACCTGCCATTCGGCCAGGCCGACCTCGCGTGAGAGCGGGGCAATGATGGGGTTCAGCGTCATCTGCGCCAGGTAGGCCAGGAACACCGCCGTTAGCACCAGCTTGATCTGCGCGGGGTTGCTTGTCGTCATCCTCGGGGGTCCTTCAGTGCATCCGGGTCGGTCACGATGACGGCGTAGCATGTGTGCGCACACCGCGCTGTTCTCGCGTGTCGTTTCATGAGGCGTCGGTGGGGTGGGTGACGCGCCAGCCTTGGGCCCGTTCGCGTTCGGCCCAGAAGTCGGCGTACAGACCTGTGCCGGCGACGAGGTCGGTGTGGGTGCCGTGCTCCACGATCGCGCCGTCATCGAGGACGAGGATCTGGTCGGCTCCGGCGATCGTCGTCAGGTCGTGGCTGACGATCAGCATGGTTCGGCCTTCAGACAGTGCGGCCAGGCCGGCGTGGACGGCGATCGCGTTCTCCGGATCGAGCGATGCGGTGATCTCGTCGAGAAGCACGATGGGCGAGTCCTTGAGGAAGGCTCGCGCGATGGAGACGCGCTGACGCTCTCCGCCAGAGAGCGCGACTCCGGCCTCGCCGACCTGCGTGTCGAGGCCGTGGGGCATCCGGTCGATGATCTCGTCGACGCGGGACAGACGGATCGCCTCGCGCAGTTCGTCGTCAGTGGCCTCCGGGTTGCCGAAACGGATGTTGGCCTCGATCGTGTCATCGAGCAGGTAGACGTTCTGTTGGACCACCGAGAGCTGCTCCATCACGGTCTGTACCGGCAGCAGCCTGGCATCGACACCGCCAATGCGCACAGTGCCTGCGTCGGGGTCGAAGAACCTGGCGGCCAGCTGCAGGATCGTGCTCTTGCCCGATCCTGACGGCCCTACCAGAGCGGTAGTGGTTCCCGGGTGCGCCGAGAAAGTCACCTCGTGCAGCACTTGTCGACCCCCGGGATATGTGAAGTCGACGTGGTCGAAGGCGAGTTCTCCGGCCTGTTCGATGCTGTCTGTGCCCTCGGGTTGCGCGGGTTCGTCGAGGACATTGTCGATGCGATCCAGGTCGTGACCGGCGAGCCGGAGCGCGGAGCCGAGGTCGGCGGCGTCGATGAGTGGACCGGTGAAGCGTGCGGCGGCGAACAGCACCACGGCGGCGGTCGCCGCGCTCGCCGCGCCGGTGAGGGACTGCCACACGGCGATGACGATGACGGCGGCGAACATCAGCTGCACGGCGGTCGCGAAGCCGATCAGGCCGGGCAGGCTGGTGCGCAGCGAGCGGCGGGAGGCTTCCTGTTGGGCGCGGTGTGCTCTCGCCAGCATGCCGTTGCCGGCCTGATCGGCCCGGAATGCCCTCATCACCGGCTGGGCGCGAGTGAACTCCACGACGCGGCTGGCCGCCTCAACCGCCGCCTGGTCGATCTGATCGGCCGAGCGCTCAGCGAGCGCGGCCGCCCACCGGTACACCAGATACAGGAGTGGGGCGGCGATCAGCATCGTCAGCGCCACCGGCCAGTCGATGAACAGCAGCCCTAGCGCGATGGTCATGGGCGTAACGACGGCGGTCACCAGCGGCTGGATCAGGGTCGAGGCGGCCGTCCACACGGCGGTCGTGCCCTGGGAGACTGATTGCGAGAGTCTTCCGGTGCGATCGGAGGAGAACCAGCCCACCGGCAGCACGCCGAGGTGGTCGATGATGCTGCGGTGCAGGCCGCGCATCAGGGCGAGCCCGATCCGGGATCCCAGCACGCTCTGGATCGAGAATGCGATGCCCGCGATGACAGCGGCACCGATCACCGAGAGGATCCACGGCCAGCTCGCAGAAGCTTCACCTGCGAGCAGGTGGCGTAGTGCGGGGATCGCCAGCAGCAGCGCGACGCCCTGGAGGATCCCGTAGGCGACGCAGACGGTGAGGAAGGCGCGCATCTTCGCCCGGTCGTCCGATGCGAGGATCGGCAGCAGCTTGCGGATCATGCGGTCGTTCCTTCCTGGGCGTTCCACAGAGCGGCGTAGAGTCGGCCATGGTCCAGCAGTTCGTCATGGCGGCCGGTCTCGACGACCCGGCCGCCCTCGAGAACCACGATCTGGTCCGCGTCGGTGATCGTGCGCAGCCGGTGCGCGATGACGAGGACCGCACGGCCTGCGATCAGCGTTGACAGGGCGTCCTGGACGGCTGCTTCTGATTCGGGATCTGCGAAGGCGGTGGCTTCGTCTAGCACCACGATGGGAGCGTCAGCGAGCATGGCCCGTGCGATGCACAGCCGCTGGGTCTCACCGCCGGACGGAGTCACCTGCTCGTGCACGATCGTGTCGTAGCCATGCGGCATGGACATGATCACGTCGTGGATCTGCGCCGCTCGCGCTGCCGCCTCCACGGTCGCGTCGTCAGCGTCCGGGGCCGCTAGGCGCAGGTTGTCGCGCACGCTCATGCGCAGCAGAACGTTGTCCTGGAACACGAATGCGACTCGCCGGTAGATCTCTTCGGGAGCCGCGTGCCGCAGGTCGACTCCGCCGATCCGGATCGCACCGTCGGTGACGTCCCAGAACCGGGGCAGCGCGCGCCAGCGTGGACTTGCCGGAGCCCGATGGGCCCACCAGTGCTGTGACGGTGCCGGGTCGCAGTACGAGGTCGATGTCCGAGAGCACGTCGGTCTGCCCATCGTAGGAGAATCGCACGCCGTCGTACTCCACCACGGCACCCTCCGGGGTGCGTGGATGCGCGACCTGCGGTAGTACCGGGGTGCGGAGCAGGTCGCCCAGCCGCGCCGCTGCCGCGGTGGCGGTGCGCATTGCCTGCGCCCCGATCCCCATGTTCAGCACCGGTGCACCCAGTCCGACCCCGATCATCAACGCCAGCAGCACCTCGGCCGGCGCCCCCCACCCTGAATGGACGAACCAGGCCCCTGTCGCGAGCACCAGGGCGATCACCGTCGGCGGTGCCAGTACCGCACTCGCCAGCGCGTTGACGCGTAGCAGTGGTCCCATCCAGCGTTCGAAGAACACGGCCAGCTCGTCACCGACTGCGTGGTAGCGCTCCTGAGTGCTGCGCGTCCGGCCGAATGTCTTCACGACCGCGATGCCCTGCACGAACTCCACGATCCGGGAGTTCACCCGGCCCAATGCCTCGTCCCAGCGTGCCGCGTTCTCCGTGTTTCCGCGCATCATCACGCTCAGTCCGACGAAGTACAGCAGCACCGGCACCAGGCACACCAGGCCCAATCGCCAGTTGACGACGAACAGCAGTACGAATCCCGCGAGCGGGGCCACTATGGCTCCCACCAGGTCGTTGATCGCGTGTGCCACCAGATGATGCACGTCGTGCACGTCATCTTGCAGGCGGCGCTTCACCTGACCCGAGGAGCGTTCTCCGAACCAGCCCAGCGGCACCCGCCACAGCCGATCGGTCAATCGTTGCCGAAGCGCCTGGCCCACCGTTCCGTCCGCTCCGTGAGTGATGGTGTATGCCGCCCCTGTCGCGGCAGTGCGCACCAACACGCCGATCACGGCGATGACCGCCCACGCCCACACCACGTTCCCGCTCGCGCCTGCCGGCTGCAACAGTTCCTCGACGATCCGATAGATCGCGACATACGGCACCAAGGACGTCAGCGCGCCAAGCGCTTGGAACGCCCCCGCCAGGATCAGCCGCCCACGCACCGGAGCGAGCAGCGAGCCGAGGCTCTTGTCACTACCAGCGGCTCTCGTCTCGGGCTCAAGCGTATCCGGCGCCGACTCGGATTGAGCGTCGGGCAACACAGCCTGAGTAGCGGTCGCATCATCGGGCATGAGCCATCCTTTCAAGCATCCACTCATCGACGGTCTGCACGGTCCCCGATCGCGGGCCCTGTGCAGTGCACAAATCTTTGAAGTGAGTGTACCCTTACCCGGCGCGTTTGTTCAACGGACAACTACGCCGGGTATCGTGGTGGCACGACACTCCGCGGATGGGAGCCGAGCATGACAAAGCCGAAGGCAAAGAAGAGCAAACGCCAGCGCGGACCGCGCACCGCCGCGGACGAAGCCCCCTTGACTACAGAGCAGATCATCGAAGCCGGAGTCCGCCTCACAGCCGCCCGCGGCCTAGCCGGGTGGTCCACTCGGGACCTCGCGAAAGAGGTCGGCTGCTGGCCGACGGCGATTGCGCACCGCGTCGGCCCACGCCACGAGGTCGACCGCGTCATCGTCGACGCCGTCATGTGCTCAGTCGACTTACCGTCACCAGAACTCTCGTGGCGACCGTGGTATCAGCAGCTCCTCACCTCGCTGCACGACACACTGTCTGCGCACCCCGGCGTCGCCCGCTGGCTCGGCATGGCCGCCACGACCGTCCCTGCGGCGGTGCTGATGATCGATACCGGGGTCAGCAAGCTCGCTGAGGCCGGCTTGGGCGACGAAGCACCCGCCGCACACATCATGCTATTGAATACCGCCGTGCACCTGATCGCCTCCGAAGACGAGCGAGATGTCGACCCCAAGCTTCAGGACGCGATCCTCGCAAGCCTCGGCATGTTGTCCGAGGACAGTCAGCATCCAGGGGCGGCAATGTTCGCGGACACGCTCGCCCATGCCTTTGACCTCGATAGGCTCTACAACTACGCAGTCGAGCGTGCACTCGACTGCGTCGCAGCCCGCATTGCGACGAGACAGCCGATGAAACCATAGGCAACATCTCATTAGGGTAGCCTCACCTAAAGGCATCGGGTACACTAGCACCGATCGATAATTTGTGCACTGCACACCTGGCATCGGATTGTCGGTCCTACCCGGCGCGGACACCCTCCCCAGGCGGATCTCCGGTCACCCGCGCTTGCCGAGCCCATCGGAGGTGATTGCCTTGTCCGCGACAGACAGCACTGACGCCTGGCCGCCGGACTCCGATGAGTCCCTTCGGTCAACTCGCAGAGCGTCGCCGCCAGCGCACAACGATCTCGACGAGTCACTGATGGACGCAGACCCCCAGCTGCACACCCTCGTGTCGGAGGAAATGTCACGTCAGCGGCAGACGTTGGAGATGATCGCATCGGAAAACTTCGCGCCAGTCTCCGTGCTTCAGGCGCAGGGTTCGATACTGACAAACAAGTATTCCGAGGGATATCCGGGCCGTCGCTACTATGGCGGATGTGCCCATATCGATGAGATTGAACGTCTCGCGATTGATCGGGCTCGGAAGCTGTTCTCGGCCGACCACGCAAATGTGCAGCCGCACTCTGGAGCTCAGGCGAACGCCGCTGCGTTCGGCGCCCTGATGAAACCTGGTGACACGGTGATGGGTTTGGCCCTTTCCCACGGCGGGCACCTCTCACACGGCACGACAATGAATGCTTCAGGAACCTTCTACAAAGCTGTCCGATATCACCTGGATTCCGATACCGGGCTGGTGAACTTGGAGACCGTGGCCCGTCTCGCGCGCCAGCATCGACCGCGAGTCATCGTTGCAGGGTGGACAGCCTATCCGAGGACGGTTGACTGGGCCGGGTTCCGACATACCGCCGACGAGGTCGGCGCCTTTCTCGTCGCGGATATGGCACACCTTGCTGGCCTGATCGCAGCCGGTGTGTACCCCTCGCCGGTGCCGTATGCCGATGTCGTCACCAGCACGACCCACAAGACTCTCGGAGGTGCGCGCGGTGGGCTGGTCCTCTGCCGGGGCTCACTGGCCGACCGAATCGACGCGGCTGTTTTCCCCGGGCACCAAGGCGGAGCGCTCAATCAGAGCATCGCCGCCAAGGCTGCCACCTTCCATCTCGCCGGCCGACCTGGGTTTGTCGGCTCTTCGCGGTTCGTGGTGAATGACCCTGCTGTGGCGGGTATTCACGCTACGGTTCTCGCGGCGCTGGTGAGCAGGATACGCGTCCGGTAGTTCTCCGCGTTGCGGAATCCGCGGCCGGTGCGTTTGATGTTCTTGATGCCGGTGTTGCCCGCTTCGACCTTCGCGGTGGTTGCGCCGGTGACGATGAGGACCTCGATGGCGTCCCACCAGGTCACGACGGTGTCGTAGAGCTTCGTGGCCTCGGGCATGTTCGCGATCTGGACGAAGTAGCCCATCCGCATCCGCTCCTGCCAGGCCTGGGCGAGAGTGTCGGTGGCCAGCAGGCGTCGGAGCTGCTCCTTGATGCCCCAGGAGGCCGAGAGCTCGTCGGTGGGGTCGTCGGTGCGGAACACCCTCTCCAACCGCTCCCACGCCCTCGGGGTCAGGGTGTCGCCGCCGCGCAGCAGCAGCATCCGGTGGGCCCAGGCCGGGTCGTCCTTGCGGCCCCGACGACCGCGATGGGTGCGGGCCAGGCGCTGCCTGACGGTGGTGACCATGTCGTTCCCGAGCTTGACCAGGTGGAACTTGTCGACCGAGACCGCGGCGCGAGGCAGCCAGGTCCGCAGCGCCTTGCGGAACGCGGCCGAGGGATCGATCGCGACGATCTCGATCCGCTCCCGCCACTGCTCAGAGCGCTGCGCGAGCCAATCCCCGACGGCCCTGGAGTCCCGGCCGTCGACGATGCCGAGGACCTGCCCGGTGGCCAGGTCGACCAGCGTCGTCATCCACGGCTCGAACCGTCTCCAAGCGCCCTCGTCGGTGCGGAACCAGCGCACTGACCGGTAGCGGTGCTCATCGACCCCCAGACGCCTGACCCGCACGTCGTCGACGTCAGGCAGGACCACTGCGGCGGCGCTGAGGGCGGCCTGGACCAGCCACCACGAGACGCCGTGGGCCCGGGCCACCTCGGAGGCTGCACGGCCGGAACGGATCACGGCAGAGACGACCTGGTCCCGCAGTCGGGTCGTCGAGCGTGCGTATCGCGGGATCTGCTCGGTGGCCTCGGCGAACGTGCCCCGGGCACAGGCCGGCTCCAGACAGAACCAGCGCCGCTTGGCCCACACCACCACCGCTGCGCCAGCGACGGGAACGTCCCGGACCTGCTGTGACCGGCGGGAATGGACCTTCGTCGCCAGCACGCCGCAGGACGGACAGCCCGGCGGGACGGTCGAGGCGATCACCACCCGCCGGCCCCCGTCGGGCAGGTCGACGGCATCGATGACGCGGTAATTGGGCAAGTTGAAGATCGTGCTCGCAGCATCACGCTGCGAACCAGTACTCTCGTGCACAGGCTCGTGGTCCTCTGAGATTCGGATGTCTTGACAACACCCATCACAGCAGGACCACGAGCCGTTCTACGTCAACGACGCGACGCTCCCCATCACCACGAACCGGGAAGAGCCAGCAACTTCCCTCACCAGAAAGCACACGAACGGCATGAACAGAACAACGCCCGAGCGCCGCGAACTGAGCCACGGCTGCGCCCCCGGAGCACAAGGTATCCACCCCAGGTAATTCCTCCGTCGCCATCTCAACGGTCAGCCGAGAGTTTCGAAATGGCACTGGGATAAGTCGAACAGTAATGCTGACGAGCAGCGGGCATAGGGGCGCGTTGGTGAGCGTCCTGGTCTGGCTCCTGGTGGGCCACCTCCTTCACGGGAGGTACCACCGTGGCCGAACACACCCCGCCCGCCGCCGACGACGCTGCGGAGCCAGGCAGCCGAGGATTCGAGACGCCCGAAGGGCTACGCGCCCTGCTCCTCCGCCTGCACGAGTCTGGGCCTGGGGCGTGGCAGGGTGATCGGGAGGCGGCGGATCTGATGCGCTACACCGCCGAGCGGTATCGACGGCTGGCCAGGAAACACAACCTCGACCCGTGGCATATCGCGTCGGCGGCGTTCGAGGTCATGCTCGCCCCCTCGACGCGGAACGCAGGGAACCCGTGGGCCGTGGTCACCCGCGCGGTGCAGATCACTTGCAATGCTGACGTGCGGGCGGCCGGGCTGTTGGTGTCACCGAATCAGGCGCGTCACACTGCCCGGATCGCCGGGTTCCATGACGCGGTGCGGTTCGCGGATCGAGAGAACCTGGACGACTATCACCCCGCGTTCGCCGTGAACTCGACCACGGACGACGACGCGGACAGCGGCGAGGAAGATGATCGGGTTGCCGCTGTTCTCGCGGAGGTTGTAGCCCTGTTCGTATCGGCAGGTTGGGATGCCTCACTCGTGGTGGTGTGCGTGGAGCATGTGGCTTACCGACTGGCCGATGTCTCCTCGCGACGCCGCGCGGTGGAGGTGCTGCGCCGTGACCGCACCGTACCGATGCTGCTGGGGCTGCCGCCGCGCTCGTGGACGGCGCTGTCGCGGATCATGCTCGGCAACCCCGACCCGAAACACGCTGGTACCCCGACAGGCGACGGTGTTCTCCTGCGTCTACTGAGTGGTGAATCCTTGGACTCGCTGCGCTGCGACACCGGCCTGCTGGCCGCAATCTGGGCGGCCAACCCGAAGCCTCCGCGCGGCTCCTGAACCGCTGTGGCGGGGCGACGGGCATAACACTTGACCCGCATATAGTGCCCGTAGTGACTACTCGCTACTAAATGTTGTGGTCTTGGGTCTGATTCTGGGTGTTCGGCTCGCACCTATCAGTATGACCATCCCCGCCTCCTCGCCATCGATCACCACAGACACGCCGACAACCCCGCGCGCCCCGAGTTTGGGCGCGCGGCTGGCTGCGACATCGCGGCAGGCACAGGGGCTTTCTGCGGCGGTGAGCGACCCGACTGTGCTGGCCGGTCTGCGGGAGCTGTGCAAAGCACCCCGATTCGCAAAGAGGGTCATGGTCGAGGATCAGGAAGGTCTGTGCGCGCCTGCACGTTCGCCGGTCAAGAACGAGCGAACGAAGCCACGGAAGACGGTGCAGGTTAGGCGCGCCAGATGAACTCGACTCTGCGGGCGAGCACGTCAGCGCGGTGAGCGTCGCGGCGGGCGTGGAACGCCTCGTAGGTTTCGTTGCGGCGTTTGGGGACGGCGGTCATCATGTCGGCCGGGTGCGCGCGGATGAGGACCGCTTGAAGGATCAGGCTCGTCGCTTGGTACTGCCACATCGGAGTACGCCCCTCCCACTCCGCCGCGACGGTGGTCACGTCGATACCCAGCCCCGCATGCGGCTCGGGGGCTGTAGCGGCGTATTCGCGGCGAGTGCGCTCGATCCGCTCCGCGATCCTCGCCCGCTGTCGTACCCACATGGCCTTGTCGATCAGCCCGTCGTAGTGGTCGTCATCGAGTTGGGCGAGGCGTGCCCGGTCCGCGTCGAGCGTCGCCGCGAGCCCGACCCGCGCCGCCTGGTCAGGGCCGGAGGCGTGGCGTTGGGTGGGGTCGAGGGTGATCTGCTCGAACGTCGCCAACACCGCCTCCTGAATGAGTTTTGAGATTTCGGTGGCGCGGATCGAACGGTTGCACCCACCCCTTGTGGCCTGGATGCACTGATACACGTCACCTCGATGAATCATCGTCTGCCCGCAGCCCGAGCACTGGATCAGCCCGGAGAACGGATACATCCGCACAGCGGCCCCGCTACCTGGGATATGGAAGTTGCGGGCCTTCTTCCTCGCGTCGAGGACATCGGAAACCTGCTGCCAAGTGTCCTCGTCCACCAGAGCGGGCCATGCCGCTTTCGCCTGCATCGTCGAGGTCTTCGCCCGGCTCCCGTCCGGCAACACAGGCCGGTACTCTCGGACGCCCTTATTGGAGGGGTTGCGGAGCATCAGCTTCAGCGTCCGATCCGACCACGCGCACCCGTGGGTGGTGAGGATGCCGCGCTCGTTCCAGTCGATCCGAATCCGATACAACGACTCACCGGCCAGCACCCGCCGCATCGCCTCGACCGCCAGCGGCCCCGTCACCGGGTCAATCACCAAGGCACCGTTCTCGGCGCGGTACCCGAACGGCACGCGCCCGCCGTGCCAGGAGCCTTCGATGGCCTGCTGCTTCGCGGCCCGTGCGACACGGCGGGCGGTGTCGGCGGAGGACTTGTTCGCCATCGCGACCAGCACCCTGGCCATCGCCACATCAGAGTCCGTATCCAACCGCAGCGAGCCCGTCACCGAACGGACAGTGAACCCACCGAGCACCTTCGCGTCGATCAGGTCCTCCAAGTCGCGCGGGTCGCGAACGGCGCGGTCCAGGTCGTAGGCGATCATCACCTGCGCCTGCCCGCCGGTGAGGTGGGTGAGCATGGCGCGGAACTGCGGGCGGATCACCCGCCGTACTCGCTCACCAGACGGGAGCGTGATCGTGCGCTGCTTGAACGCAGACGTGTCGTTCTCGCGAAACACCGCGACGACTTCCCAGCCGTGTGCTTCGGCGTAGGTGCGGCAGTCGGCCTCCTGCTGATCCACACCCCGTTCCGTGCCCTCCGGGTCGTCGCTGATTCGGACATACACCACCGCCCGCAACCGCTCGGCACCCGTAGCCTGTTCCTGCTTGTTCTGGCCCATGTTCCAGCGCACCTTCCTACTCCTATGAGGGGTAGGTGCGTTTACAGAACCTCGGCTAGCCGAGGTCGACGTGCTCGGCCACGTAGTCCGCCGGGAGCACGATCGGCCCGAACCGGCGGCCGGGCTTGCGGATTGTGATCGACCCGTCATCGCGCACATCGGTGATGCGCCAGGTCTCACCGTTGCGCACCCAATCCCGGCCGGTGCCGGTGCGCAGGCGGCGGTCGTTGCGGCGGGTGATGATCGTGTCCCCGACCCCGGCACGGGTGCCCTCGGCCAGGGCGACTTCGCGGGTCGGGGTTATGCGGCCTTCGAGGATCAGGTCGGCGCGGGCGCGGGCGTTCAGCGCGGTCACGTCCTCCCGTGTTTCGGCGATCAGCACCGATACCCGCCCGGCGTCCCGGTCGGCCCGCCACGCGGCGTAGGCGACATCGATCATCTCCTCGCCGTCCCCGTCGGCGATGCGGTGATGGTTGAGGTAGGTGTCGATCACACGGGTGCGGCCATGTCGCAGGTCCAGGGAGGCGGTCTTCTCCCACTCGTGGATGAACCGATGCACGTCCACCAGCTCCGGCGCATCATCCTGGCGGTCGGCCACGAGCATCCCGAACGCCCCGCCGGCATCCACGGACTGGAGTTGCCCGTAGTCGCCGACCAGCAGCACCTTCGCGCCCGCCTGCGCCGCCAGGGAGGTGATGCGATCCAGCGACAGGGTGCCGGCCAGGGATGCTTCGTCGATGATGACCAACTGGCCGGCCTGGAAGGTCTCGCCGCGGGTGAGGTGGTTCTGCCACCATTTCGCCGTGTTCTCCGTGGCGATCCCGAGATCATCGCCGAGGACCTGGGCCGCGACCGCCGACGGGGCCAGCCCGACCACGGAACCAGCGCCGTGCTGCTTCTCCCACGCCCGCCGCAGCGCGTTCATCGCCGTGGTCTTGTCGACGTGTCGGGTTTGACCGGCGTACCTACCAGGCAACAAGGGAGGTCGTCATGGACGGCGCAGAAGCAAGCAGTAGTGGGGCGGAGCAGGTGGTGGTGTACCTGCGTATCAGTGAGGATCGTACCGGTGCGGAGGCAGGGGTGGAGCGGCAGCGCCAGGACTGCCTGGAGCTATGTGCCCGCCTCGGGATCGCCGATCCGGCGGTGTTCATGGACAACGACATCTCGGCCTATTCGGGCAAGAAACGCCCCGGCTACCTCGACTTGCTGGAGCGGGTGAAGCTGGGGCCGTCGAGGATCGTGGCGTGGCATGTGGATCGCCTCTATCGCCGTCCCCGCGAGCTGGAAGACCTCATCGACCTCGTGGAAGCCCACCCGATCCGGATCGAGACGGTCAAGGGCGGCGCGTTCGATCTGAACACCCACGAGGGACGGTTGATGGCCCGTCAGCTCGTCGCGATCGCCTCCTACGAGTCCGGGCACAAAGCAGACCGCATCCGGCGTGCGAACCAGCAGAAAGCCGAGCGCGGCGACTGGCACGGCGGAGCGAAGTACGGGTACGGCATCGGCGGCGTCCTCATCCCAGAAGAGGCCGCGGTGATCCGGGAGATGGCCGACCGGTTCCTCGCGGGTCAGTCGGTGCGGCAGATCACCAGGTGGCTCAACCGCGACGGCGGGCCGGTGCCGCCGTCGAAGGGCAAGAGCGCGTTGAACGTGTGGCACGAGAGCACTGTCGGCTCGATCCTGTGCTCGGCGCGTATCTCCGGGCAACGAGCCTACGAACCAGCATCAAAGACGACAGCGACCTGGGAACGACGCGACCGCGCGATCCTGGGGCCGGGAAACTGGGAAGCGATCATCACCCCCGAAGAGACGGCGCGTATCCGGGCGGTGTTCAACCATCCCGACCGGCGGGTGGGCCGCTCGTCCAAAAGTCTGCTGGTGGGGCTGATTACCTGCGCCAAGTGTGGGAACACGCTCGTCTCGTCGGGGTTGCACCGGGGCGAGACGTCTATCGGGAAGCGCCGCTTCTACCGCTGCCTGCCACTCCCCGGCAGGCCCGAGCGTGGCGGGCTCGTCGTGTCCGCACACGGGATCGAAACCCTGGTGAGCGAGGCCATGATCACACGCCTGGCCGCGACCACACTGCCCAGCGTCGAGCCCGGACAGGACGCGGGAGTGAGCGCGGCGATGGAGCAGATCACCGCCGCCCGGCAACGCATGGAGGACATGGCCCGCGACTACGGAGCCGGGCTGCTCTCCCGCACCGAGCTGCACGCCGCGAAGACCGCCGCCACCGCGACGATCAGCAACGCAGAACTCGTCCTGGGACGTGGCGCGAAGTCGTCGGCGTTGAAGGGCATCCCCATCGGCGACGAGACCGCGTTGCGGGCGGCGTGGGATGAGGAGTGGTCGATCCCGCAGAAACGAGCGATCATCGCCGCCCTCATCGACACCCTCATCGTCAAACCCGCACAGCCCGGCAAGCGCGGGGCGAGGTTCCGACCCGAACGCGTCGAACTCACCTTCAAAGCCTGACCCACCCCGCGCGAGGTCAGGTCTCGGGGCGGGTGAGGACACGGAGCTTGGCCAGCGCTACAGGATCGGTGACCCCGACCGGCACGCCGGAACGCTCACACGCATCCCGCGTCCACGCCACCGGATCAAACCCCGGCGGCAAACCGCTCGGAGCCGAGCCCCGCCGCTCGCGAACCGAGGGCGTCAGAGAGATGTCGGGGGTGCTGTGCGCTGCTGTGGTCGTCATACCTGACAGGTGCGCATCCTCAACCACAACATATAGTGGTCTTATCCCATGTAGAACACTATATGTAGCTACTTATCGTGGCTGGCGCTCTCCATGCGACGCCGCCCACAGTGCTGGCCGCGCCGCCGATGAGGTTCACCGTTCAACCGTCGGGTTGGGCCTGGCAGCGCAGACCGCGCCTCTCAAAGCATCGTCGTCGCGCAGGCACTCCGGCGGTTCACCGCTGAGCAGGCGCAGCAGCACGCCGTCGCCGGTCGGGGTGCCGGTGTGCTTCGGTGCGTGGTGCCCCAGCACGATCCGCAGCAACGCGGTCCATGATCGTGGCGGTAGGCCCAGCAGCACCGGCATGGTGCGGTCGCGGCGCAGCACCTCGACCGCACGGGACCGCGAAGGCAGATCAGCCAGCCGATAGGCCACATGCTCCACGCAATCGGCCACGAGGGCAGCGTCCCAGCCCTCTAACTCGAACAGCGCCACGACCTCCGACAGCACGGCAGCGACCGGCCCGTCATCCTCACCGGGCTCTGGATAATCATCGTCCGGGGTGACGGCGAACGCGGGGTGGTAATCGGTCAGGCCCTCTCGGTCAGCGAACCGCACAGCATCGTGGAACCCGGCGATCCTGGGCGTGCGGCGCGCCTTGCTCGTCGCCACCAACAGCCCAGCAGCCCGGACCTCGACGCCGCAACTGATCTGCACGGCGCGGGTAACCACAGCCCACGGATTCCCCGCGTTCCGCGTCGAGGGGGCGAGCATGACCTCGAACGCCATCGAAGCGACCTCCCAGGCATCCAGCCCGTACCTGCGCGCCAGCCGCTGGTACCTCACCGCGGCGTATCGCATCAGTTCCGCCGCTTCACGGTCGTCCTGCCAGGCCCCAGGCCCGGCCTCATGCAGCCGGATCAACAAGGCGCGCAGCCCTTCGGGGCTCTCGAATCCGTGGCTGGCCGAGCCAGCCGATCCCGCAGCATCGTCGCTGACGGGTGGGGTGTGTTCGGTCACGGTGGCGCCTCCCGCGAAGGAGGTGCGCCATCAACACCCAGACCAGGACCGGTATCGGCCGGTCTCTAGTCGTTCATCGGCAGATCAGCTACTGCGGTAGACCTCCTTGCCGGGAGCTGCTACTGACGAGCCCGCGTCCGCTGGCGACGGGCTTGATGCGGTGATCCGCTTGATTGATTCGCTAGAAGGCGCGCCGGGGTCGTCCGGCGTCCACGTGACTCCGGTGGACGCCGGACGACGCGCTCGTGGACGTCGCCGCCTGTGTCTCGTCAGTCGACGGGGCTGACCCGGATGAGGTTGCCGTCGGGGTCGGTGATCACGAAGGTGCGCCCGAAGACATCGTCGTGGATGTCCTCGACCACGTTGTGCCCGCTGCCCTTCCACTTGGCGTAGAGGCTGTCGATCGCCTCAGCCGATCCCGGCACCATCAGCCCGAGTTCGGACAAGCGCGGGGTCTGGGGCGTGACGGAATCTCCATGGCGGCTCCAGAGCGCGAACAGCACTCCGGGGGTGACCTGGAACGCGACGTAGGCGGGGTCGACGAAGACAGGCTCGATCTCGAACAGGTCGGAGTAGAACCGGGTCGAGCGCTCCGTGTCGGTGACGTAGATCAGGAACAGGTTGGGTGCACTCATGAAAAGCCTCCTTGTTGGCGGGGAACGGTGCGCCATCTACACTGGCAGCAATAGAAGACATCCCATGTCACCTTTGGAGAAGCATCGTGGACCGTCCGCAACGACTGCTCGCGATGCTGGTCGCGTTGCAGGCCAACCATCAGATGACGGCCGCCGAACTTGCCGAACAGTTCGGCGTGTCCAGACGCACGATCCTGCGCGATGTCGAGGCGCTGGCCGACGCCGACATCCCCGTCATCGCCGAGCGTGGACGCTACGGCGGCGTCACCCTGCTGCCTGGTGCAGAAGTAGATCTGAGCCGGCTCACGGGGAGCGAGGCAGAGGTGCTGGAACTGATCGGCGTGGACCTCGCCCGGGCGAAACAACTCGGGATCGAAGCCGCCACCCGCACCGCTGCGCAGAAGCTCGCCGCACGCAGACCGTGGGCGTTCGGGAAGACTGCCGGTCTCCTCCCTCTCAACGAAGTCGTCGCCATAGACAACCGTGGCTGGTTCACCCGTGACGATTCTGCCGATGTAGCTGCACTCATCCGCGATGTCAGACGGGGCAAGCGGCTGCGCATCGACTACCGGGCCAGCGGAGCACCTGGGTCGCGCGAGCGGCTCGTTGACCCGTATGGCGTGTTCTCCCGCGGTGGACGCTGGTATCTCATCGCAGATGTACGAGGCGAACCACGGATGTACGCGCTCGCACGGCTTCGCGCCTGGGTCGTGCTCGACGAGGATCGGCAGATACGCGCAGACGTGACACTCGCCGACCTCGCAACGAACCTTGCCACGAACCTGGAAGAGCGTCACAACATCTACGTGACCGCAGTTCTCGACACGAAGATCGAGGACATGGCCCGCCGTATCCTCGGTAGCCGTCTGCTTTCGGTCGAACCCACAGAAGTCTCAACCTCGGTGCAGATCACCGTCGGCTACGAGCAACTCGACGCTGTGCGTCAGCTCCTTCAGTTCGCCGAAAAGATCGAAGTCACAGACCCTCCCGAAGCACGCGCCCTCATCGCCAGTCTCACCCGCACCATCGCCACTCGCCATCGCGACGCAGCCAGCAGATAACCAGCCCTCGCTGACAACAAAAGCGATGCACGCATTTTACGGCGGTGCCGTCGTGCACACCTCCCTCATGAGACCACTCATGAGGGAGGCCAGGATGAAGGGCGGCGTGCTCTTGTTCCGCGGCAGCGGTGCTGCCGCCCGCCGCTACGTCGAGGCCGACCGCTCCCGCGCCGACGAGTACTACCTCGGCGCGGACAACGCCGTAGCCGAGTATACGGTGATCGACGCCAGGGGCGAAGTCACCGCCGCCCGGTCGCTGTCGGCGGATGAGTACGAGGGGTGGGTGGACTGGATCAACCCCGTCACCGGGGAGTCAATGGGCACCCCACGCACGCCCGGCGAGGTTCGGAAGGGGTCGCCATTGTTCGCGGAGATGACGATCAACGCCCCCAAGAGCCTGTCGGTCGCCGCCGCTCTGCACCCCGAAGTGTCGGAGGCGCTGGATGTGGCGCAGCGGGACGCGGCCGGGGAGATACGGCGGTTCCTCGGCCGACACTCGGTCACGCTGGCGGGGCCGCGCGGAGCGCAGGAAGTCCTCCCGGTCGAGCACATGCAGACCGTCGCGATCACGCACAAGACCTCGCGGGCTGGTGATCCGCACCGGCATATCCACTTCCAGATCGGCACCAGGGTGTGGGCCGCAGGTGCGTGGCGGGCACTGACCACCGCGGCCTTGTTCAAGCAGCAGGGCGCGATCCGCGCCCTCGGCGCCGCAGTGATCGCCGCCCACCCACAGCTCGCCGACACCCTCGCGGAGCACGGGCTGACGGTCGATCCGGTGTCCGGGGAGGTGGCCGAGTTGGAGCCGTTCAACCATGTGATGTCGAAGCGGTCGGCGCAGATCAGGCGGAACCTGGACCGCATGGTGGCCGAGTGGCAGGCGGAGCACCCCGGCGAGACACCCGGCCCCGTATTGACGGCGAGAATGCAGGACACGGCGTGGGCCTATCAGCGGCCCGGCAAGAAGCCCGCCGACCTCAAAGACGAGGCGTGGTGGGTGCAGGAACTCACCGACGCCGGTTACGACCCGGCCCGTATGCAGCGGCGGGAGACGCCCGCCGCGGTATCGCTGGATGACCTGGCGGTGCAACAGGTCGCGAGCCGGGCGCTGGATCGCTGCGCGGCGGCGGCATCGACGTGGACACGGCACACCGTGGTCGAGCACGTCACCCGCATCACCACCGAACAAGGCGTGCAGGCAACCCCTGCCGAGTTGCGGGAGTTCATCGACCTGGCAACCGGCCTCGCAACCAAGGATTGCTTCTCCGTGCTCCCGGAGGAAATGGTGCAGCCAGAGCATGTCGCGCATCTGACGAGCCTGAACGTGATCGCCGCCGAGACCGCACTGCGAGACCAACTCGCCGCCACAGTGCCAGAGCGGGAACCGGAGTACCCCGACGTGACCCGTGCCGCACAAGCAGCCGGGCTCGATACCGGGCAGACGGTCGCGGCTGCCGCGGTTGCCTCGACTGATCCGCTTGTGATCGTGGAGGGCGCGGCGGGCAGCGGGAAGACCACGATGCTCCGCACCGCCACTCAGGTTGCAGAAGAACACGGCCGCAGTGCGCGTGTGGTCGCCCCGACGTTGCGTGCCGCGCAGGTCGCCGAGCAGGAACTCGGCGTGCCCGCAACCTCCGTGGCCGCACTGGTCTACGCGCACGGGTGGCGGTGGAACGACGACGGCGTATGGGCACGCCTCAACCCCGGCGACACCGACCCCGCAACCGGCGACACCTACACCGACCCGCCAAGAGACATCCAGCTGTCGCGGGGCGAGCGGGTGATCGTGGATGAGGCGGGAATGCTCGACCAAGACACCGCTCAGGCCCTTCTGACCGTGGCCGCCGAAGCGGGCGCGACGGTCGCGCTCGTGGGCGACCGCGCCCAGTTGCCCGCGGTCGGTCGCGGCGGGGTGCTCGACATGGCTGCGCAGATCAGGGGCCGTACCTACGACATGACCGAGCTGCATCGCTTCTCCGATGCCGAGTATGCGGCCCTCACCCTCGCCATGCGGGACCGGGAGCACCCCGGCGACGTGTTCGACCGCCTCGCCGCCATGAACCGTGTGACCGTGCACGCCGACGACGACACAGCCCACGCACACATCACCGAGCACGCGCGGGGCGGCGAGGCGATCACGGTTGCCACGAACGACGAGGCGGCGGAGCTGAATGAGCGCATCCGCGCCGGGAAGGTCGAGCGCGGCGAGGTCGACGACACCGCGACCGCGACCGGCAGCGACGGGCTGAGCATCGGAGCCGGTGACCTCATCCAGACCCGCAAGAACAACAGCGAGCTGGGAGTGGCGAACCGGCAACAGTGGGTTGTCCAGCAAGTGGCTGACGACGGCACGGTCTACGCTCGCGAGGTCGGCAGCGACCGGAAGCACCTGCGGAGGGTCGCCCTGCCGAGCGAGTACGTGGCCGAGCACGCGCACTTGTCCTATGCCGCGACCGCCTACGGCGTCCAAGGCGCAACCGTAGACGCCTCACACACGATGCTCAGTGAGGCGACGAGCGCGGCAGGCGTCTACGTCGGCATGACCCGAGGCCGCGAACAGAACCGCCTGCACGTCGTAGCCGAAGACCTGACGGACGCGCGGGCGCAGTTCATCGAGGCGATGGAACGCGACCCGGCAGACCGTGGACTCGACCACGCCACCCAGCAAGCCATCGACGCCGTGCACGGCCTCGTCGCGGATGGCCCGGTCAGGCTTGTCTCCGACGAACTCGCCCGGCTCGACCAGGAGGCCGCGCGCGCCCAGCGGCAGGCGGACAGGTGGGAGCAGATTGCCGCGCGCTTTGACGCCCAGCATGCTGCGCACCGCGTCGAGGACGACGAGAACGCCACCGTGCTTCGGACCGCCGAGGCGGAGGCCGAGCGGGTGCGCGCCGAGGTCGCCCAGACGCTCGTTGTGCAGGCCGAGAACGACGGCACGGCCTACCTCGCCGCCATCGCTGCCGAGACGGCCGCGAGCGTGCGCGTCGCGACCAGCGGGCGATTCGGCAGGCGCAAGGCCCGTGCCGAGCACCGCACCGCGACCGGACAGACCCACGCCGTCCGGGTCCAGGTCCGCGACGCCTGGGATGTTGAGCCGCCCCGCGCCCCCGAAGCACTCCCCGCCTGGGCCGCGCAGGCAGCAGCGCGACAAGCCGAGGGCGACCCTCGCGTGAGCGACGCTGACCGCGCCGTCCAGGCAGCGCACGCCGAGCAGAAAGCGACCAGCCAGCGACACCAGCACGAGCGCATGACGTTGCTGGTCAACGAGTTCGGAGCGGACCAGGCTCGCCGCGACCAGTTCGGCATGCGCACGACCAACCCGCACCGAAACGTCGCCGACGCCCGCACGCGAGCCGCCCTGATCCGCGCCGAAGCAGACGAACTCCGTAGCATCCCGGTGACCGATGCCGCCCGCCGCATCGAGGCCAAGCGCGCCGAGCAGGAGCAGACCCGGCAGCGGGCCGTGTGGCGGGCACGGCAGCTCGACCCGTTCGAGCACGGGCCCCGCCGCAGCGCCCCACGCCGCGACGGGCCAGCACGAGGTCTATAGGCCCAAGGCTCCGAACCGATGGAACCGTCGTCACTGGCCTATGGCATGCCGTGGGGCGCAAAAGCAACTACGCCCCTCGACCCACCAGTTCACCAACCGATGTCGAGCATGTCTGCGCTGCGCTGCCAGTGCTCGCGCACGATTTCCGGGTCAGAGGCTTGCCGGTTGGTGCTCCCGATGCGCCTCGGCGTTCCGTAGTACTCGCCCGAAGCCCAGGTACCGCCTGGCTTGCCGTCGATGAAGTGGCGCAGCCGTGCGCCGCCCTGCTGCGGGGAGATGAGGAACCGCTTGAGCACTCCGTGGTAGACGCGCTGGAAGTAACTGTCGGTGTCGGCGGCGAAGTTCGTCGCGACGTTGCCCGGATGGAACGCCACCGATGACAGACCGCGTGCGTGGAAGCGCTCGTGGAGACCTTTGGTGAAGAGGATGTTCGCCAGCTTCGCGTCGCCGTAGGCCTTGTTCGGGGTGAACCCCTGCCAGTTGTTCAGATCGTCCAGATCGATGTTCCCGAACAGGCGCGCCCCGATGCTGGAGGTGTTCACTACCGCCGCCCGGCTGTCGAGCAGTCTGTCGATGAGCAGATGCGTCAGCAGATACGGCGCGAGGTGGTTGACCTGGAAGGTCTTCTCGAAACCGTCCGGCGTGGTCACCGGGCCGGAGAACATCCCGCCCGCGTTGTTCGCGAGCACGTCGATCCGGCTGCAACTTTCGTTCAGCACCCGGGCGAGGCGGCGCACCTCATCGAGCCTGGTGAAGTCGGCCAGGTGGTACTCCGCGCCCGTGGCTTCGGCGACGGCCTGCGTCTTCTCGGGCGAGCGCCCGATGAGGATGAGCCGAGCGTCCGTGTCGGCGAGTTGCCGGGCGGCTGCCGCGCCGATGCCGTCACTGGCTCCGGTGATGACGATGGTGCGCATCGGCACGCCTTTCCATGTTCGCGTCAGGAGGGAGGAAGCGTGCGGTGAGCGCTTCAACGGCTTCCCAGGTGTCTTGCTCACGCCCAGGGTCGTATGACTCGGGCGAGGATCGCGCGACCTTGTGGCGGTCGGTGTAGGCCCCACTGGGTGCCTCGACAGCACCGAGCGCCGCGTCAGCGAGGAAGCTCCCAGCCTTGCCCGGTGACGTTGCGAAGGGGGTGAGTGTCATCAGTGGCATGATCCAGCGCATCGCGAAGCGGGAGACAGGATCGGCGTCTCGGGCCAGATCGGTGCCGGGTACGAAGCCAGGGTTGTAGCCAGTGATCGTCCACGTCGCCGGAAAGCGGCGAGCGCACTCGTGCACGAGATAGATCGCGGCGAGTTTGCTGGTCGAGTACGCGGTACGCCCCGCCCTCGTGCTCGATGGGTCGCGGAACGCGCCGACGCGGGCCAGCGTCTCGACCGGCTGCCACCTGGGGCCGGGCACCATGCCGAGGTTGTGCCGGAAGTCTCCGAAGTGCGTATCACTGACGGTCACCACGACCCGCGCCTGCGGATGCAGACGGTGATGGAGCCTGCGCACCAGGACATGGTTGGCGAGCACGTTGACCGCGAACGTCGACTCGAACCCGTCGACCGTCTCGGTGCGCGCGTTAGTGTGCTGCACCCCGGCGTTGCACACCAGTCCACGGATCGGCGGCAGACCACCAGAGCACACAAGGTCGAGCACGGCATCGGTCGCATCAGCCACGCTCTGCAATGAGGACAGATCGACGCGGACGACCGAGACGCTGCCGCCGTGAGCCTTCAACTCGTCCACGAGGTCGCGCGGATCGTTCCGGCTGAGCAGGACAAGATGAGTCTCCGGCTGCGCAGCGAGCATCTGCCTCGCTGCGATCCGGCCGATACCCCGGCTCGCCCCGGTCATCACGACGGTCTGTTCCACGCTCATCAGCGGCCCGTCCCGCCGCTGTGCTGATCCCGAGGCCCCGCGATGGCCTGCACCAGCAGCACCACATCGCTCTCGGTGAACAGCCCGCCATCGCTCTCGGTGCTGGCGAACGCGACACGGGCGAGAATCGAGCCGACCACGATATGCGCGGCCGCAGTGGCATCGGCACTCATCTGCTCGCAACGCGCCCGTGCGCGGTCGAGGATCGTGGCCAAGTGCTCACGTGTCGGGTCGAAGATGCTCGCCCGCACGATGGCCGCGAGTTCGGGATCGTGGGCGGACTCGCCCACCAGTGCGACCAGGGTCGCCCCGATCCTGCCGGAAAGCACCCGCCGCTTGTGCGCGAACAACTCCCGCAGATCACCCTCGGTCGAGCCGGTGTCTATGTCCGCCGACTCAGACTCAGCGATCTGTTCCGCCGCCGAGAGCAGCAGATCACGCTTCGACGGCCACCGCCGGTACAGCGTCGCGGTCGAGACTCCGGCACGCTTCGCAACCAGAGCAGTGGTCAACCGGGCATACCCCTCGTCCGCGAGCAACGACAGCACCGCGTCCATGATCGCGGGAGTGAGTTCAGCATTGACCGGCCGACCCCGCGACCTGACCTGTTTGTCTTCACCCTGCACCACGACCCACCCCTCGCCCATAGATACAAAACGACTTCATTTCATAATCTAGCGGGCGAATCGCTGGATGCGCAAGCGAGACGGCGACGGCCGGACAGCAGGACAGCAGGACGAAGGAAGCACCCCGCCCGGCAGGTGCACTTTCAGAGTGGTGTCAAACCCGACATGTGGTATTCCCGGCACCTGCCGGGCCGACCAGCACGTCGAGAACCCTCCCGGAGACTGCGATCTGGGTGAGCGCTGCGGCCTGGTCATCGCCGAGCAGGTGCCCTTCCCGGTCGGGCTTCGCGGTGATCTTCTCGACCGTCTCGACCTCGACCATCGGGCCGGTCAGTGTGCGGGAGTGTTCCAGGAGACGGTCTTCGGCCTCCAGCAGTACCGTCGAGGAGAACACGGTCGAGTGGCGGGGCCGGAACACGCTGGTGCCGTCCGGGCGGCGGAACGCGGCCGGGCTGGTGGCGAGCTCGGGCGGCGTCAGCCGCAGCGAGGCCTGCTCGGCGGCATCGGCGATCATCCCCACGATCGCCTCCCGGTCGCTCGCAGTCGCGAATCGCCATGCCATCGACTGCCTGCTCGCCTCGGAGTGCAGGTTCCATCGCCGCCAGGTCGAGCGTTTCTCGCCGACGACCTCGACAACCGCCTGCCCGAGCTCGGAGATCACCTCCAACGGCACATCATCAGCCCGCAACGGCCGCACCTGCTGCGCCTCCGCGAGGACATTGCCGGCCCAGCCGGTCGCGTCCTCACCCAGCAGACGCCCGGCCCGGTCGCGCCAGCCGCTCGTCAGGTCCGCGAGGGAGTGGACCTGCTTCTCGGGGCGGGTGGCGAGGGTGGCCTGGGCGCGCAGGCGCACGATCGTCCGCGCCGAGGGCCGGCGGCCATGCTCAGTCGTGTAGGCGGCGATGAGCCGGTCGGCCTCGGCATCGATATCGCGGGCGCGGGAGGAGAACTCCTCGATCAGCTCCTCGCTGACCCCGGTGATCTCCCACGCCGGGTTACGGTCCCGGCCCCGATCCCGCGCCTCCCACTCCACGCCGAGCGTGCCGGTGAGGCGGTCGGCCAGGACCGCGTTGTAATGCTCCGAGAGCGCGACGACCGCCGCGTGCATGGGGCGCCCGTCCAGCGACCGCCAGCGTCCGTCCAACGCGGTCTGGACCTTGTTGGAGATCACGACGTGGGTGTGCAGCTGCGGGTCGCCGGAGCGGCTGTCGTAGTGATCGAACGCCGTGGCGATCAGCCCGGTCACCTCGACCTGGGCGACCGCGCCATCGGCGGCGGTGTACCCGCTGCGGGTCGCGGCGACCTCCCGCTCCATGAACTCCACCACCTGAGCCACCGCGTCATGATGTGCCTGCGCGATCAGCGCCTGCGTGCCGGCGTCGGCGACGCCCCAGAGCACGGAGACCGATTTCGGCACCGAGAACGTGTAGTCGAACCCCGCGACCGCCCGACGGTTGCCACTCTCGGTCTCCTCGGCCTCGATCAGGCTGATCTGCTCCGCCCGCTCACCCATCCCTAACTCGGAGTCGAGGTCGGCGACGCGCTTCTCAATCCGATCCGCGACCGAGACATACCTCGGGAAAGCCCGCCCGAGCGGGTCGCCGCTGACCGGGTCGCGGCCCATCCCGATCAGCAACTGCAACTGCGACTCCGACACCTCATCGCCGAACGCGATCTGCCCGTCGCCGAGACCGTGCAGAGCCGCCCCCATCCAAGTGCCCGGTGGTGTGCCTTCCTCCGTGTAGTACCTCGTCAACGGGGTCGAGAGGGAACGATCACCGTCGGCGGCGGCGATCGTGCGAAGCAGGTACTTGTACCCGTCGCCCGCGCTCATCACCCGCATCGAGACCGTCATGCAGACCAGGTGAACCGCGCAGCCACGCGGCGGAGTGGGGCGTACGTCCGGGCGGCGTTCTCTCCTCCATGTAGTACTTGGTGGAAAGTACCGAACTCCGCTGAGACCTGTCTCTTGATGCAGTATGCGTCCGTGGTTCGCCTGCTATTGGCTTCTGAGCGGCTAGACGGATTGATGCTCTCTTGGTGTCGAGGAGTCGATCAGGCCTTGGAGGGTGTCTCGGGTGCTGACCAGTTCAGCGATCTGCGCGTCATAGTCGTGCAGGTGTTCCACGAGTAAGGGAACCGCGCATGGTTCCAGACGGTCCGAGTCATGGATGCAGTCGAGCAGTTCGTTGATCGCCCGAGTAGGAAGCCCCGCTGCCAGCAGCGTCCTGATATGACGAACTTGACCAGCCACGGCCGGGTCGAACAGTCGCTGCCCCGACGAAGAACGTTCGGCTTCGATAAGCCCCTGGTTCTCGTAATACCGCAGCATCCTTGGAGTCGCGCCGGTGCGGGCCGCCAGATCGCCGACGCGGAGCAGCCGCGCACGGTCTTGACTTGCCTCTGCCACTAGCGTCAACTCCTACGGTCATCTCATGACCCTTCAGATCACTCACCTCAATGGTAACCCCGCAACCGTCTCGGACCTTGCTCCACTATCCTTCGCGGGGTATGCCCACTTCACCGCGATGCAGATGCGCGACTACTCCGTGCCGGGCCTCGATCTCCACCTCGCGCGTCTGCGTCAAGCCAGCGACACGCTCTTTGGACAGCATCTTCCCGATGAGCGAATCGCCGACTACCTTCGGACGGCTGTCGAAGCCTCCGAAGCAACGGACGCATCGGTGACCTGCTTCATCACCTCCCGGCCTGGCGAATTCGCCCCCGCAGGCGAAAGCCCCAAACTCGATGTGCTCGTAAAAGTCACCGACCCCGCAGTTGCTCCTGCCGGTCCTCTTGCCCTGGATATCGTGCGGCATGAGCGGCACCTGTCGCAGGTGAAGCATGTCGGCGAAGTCAGCAAGACCTTCTTTCTCCGTCAGGCCATCGAGCGAGGTTTCGATGACGCAGCATTCGAGGACTCGGCCGGCAGATTGAGTGAGGCGACGATCTGGAACCTCGCATTCTGGGATGGCGAGTCGGTCATCTGGCCGGAAGCCGAGTACCTGCCGGGAGTGACCATGCAGATACTTGCGCGCCGCCTACACCGACTGGGCGTACCGCAACAGACCCGCACCATCCACACAGCGGACCTCAGTGAAAGACTCTCGGCAGTCGTGATGAACTCATGGACACCCGGAATAGCAGTGTCGCTCATCGGCGACCAGTCGATGGCTCAAGATTCGAAGTTCATGAGACTTCTCAACAAGGCATACACCACAGAAAACCGCGACCGCCTGAAGTGACAGCCTAGGCGTAGAGGCAACTACTTTTGCGCCTGCACGGGGTGCCGCTCGCGGCCTAGCATCGCGACTCGATGGCTGCCTACGCTCTCTCGCCCACGCAGCCCCGCCAACGATTGGTCTAGTAGATCAGCGCAGACTTGGATCTGTGTTGTGATCCAAGTTGCGCGGCAGTCTGGGCGGGTGGGTGTCGAGTTCTGGATCGCGTCGATCGTGGTGACGGCGACGCCGGGCACGGGAGCGTTGTTCACGATCGCGGCGGGTCTCGGGCGCGGTACGCGGGCCGGGCTCGTTGCGGCGCTGGGGTGCACGCTGGGGATCGTGCCGCACCTGGTGCTGGCGCTGACCGGGGCGGCCGCGGTGATCGCGGCGAGCCCGGTCGCGTTCGAGGCAATCAAGTGGCTGGGTGTGGCGTATCTGCTGTACATGGCGTGGGGCACCTGGCAGCAGACCGGCATCCTCGCCCCAGACTCTGGCGAAGAATCCGAAAGAAGCAGGTCGGCGGCGAGGGTGATCAGCGGCGCGGTGCTGGTGAACCTGTTGAACCCGAAGCTGACAGTGTTCTTCTTCGTGTTCCTGCCGATGTTCGTGGACACCACCGCGGAGGGTGCGGTGCTGCGCATGGCCTGGCTCGGTCTGGTGTTCATGGCGATCACGCTGGTGATCTTCACCGTCTACGGCGCCTGCGCCGCGTGGCTGCGGCGGTATGTGGTGGGCCGCCCGGTCGCGATGCGCTGGACCGGCCGGGTGTTCTCCGCCTCGTTCGTGGTGCTGGCAGTGATCCTCGCGTTCACACGTCAGTAGCGGATGACGGTCTCATGCCGGTGTGAAGCGGCCGATGGCTCCGAGTGTCTGGAGGGCTGCTTCCAGGCGCGGCGGCGGGTGCGGGCCGTAACCGATGATCAGCCCCGGCGGGCCCGGGCTGATGCGATGAGCGGAGAGCGGCTGCACGGCAAAGCCTGCCTCCTCGGCTCGCGCGGCGAGCATCGTGTCATCCACGTGTTCGGGGAGTCGGACGAGCAGGTGGAGGCCGGCGGCGACGCCCTCGATCCGGCAACCGAGAAGGTAGCGGCGGATCGCAGCCACAGCGGCGTCGCGGCGTTCCCTGTGCCTGAGGCGCAGGCTGCGTAGGTGCCGCTCCAGCGTGCCGCTGTCGATGAGGTCGGCGAGGGCGAGCTGCGGCAGGGCGGGCGAGCCGAGGTCGGTAGCCCAGCGCTTGCGGACCAGGTCGTCGTGCAAGTCGGTGGGCGCGATCATCCACCCGATCCGCAGCGCCGGGGCGAGCACTTTGGACAGGCTCGAGATGTGCACGACGCGCTCGGGGGCTGCGGCGTGCAGGGCGCGCACCGGGGTGCGGTCGTAGCGGTACTCGGAGTCGTAGTCGTCCTCGACCACCAACCCGCCGCGTGCCTCGGCCCAGGCGAGGAGTTCTCGGCGTCTGTCCGGAGCGAGCACGACGCCGGTCGGGAACTGATGCGCCGGGGTCACCAGCACCGCACGGGCGTCGGTACGTGCGAGCGCCGTGACATCGAGCCCCGCACTGTCAACGGGGATCGGGTGGAGGGTGTCGAGCCAGTAGTCGAGGATGCGGCGGTTGCCGTCGGCGCCGGGATCTTCGATGGCGCAGTCGGTGATGCCTTGGTCGCGCAGCACCTGGGCGAGGAGGCTGAGCGCTCCGGTGACGCCGGCGGTGACGATGATCTGCTCCGGGCCGGCGGTGATGCCGCGGCTGCGGGCCAGCCAGTTGGCGAGGGCGGTGCGCAGCCTGGGGGTGCCCTGCGGGTCGGCGTAGCCGAGCTCTGCTGCGGTGGCGGTGGTGAGGACGCGCCGCTCCGCGCGCAGCCACGCCGCTCGCGGGAACCCGCTCAGGTCGGGTACGCCCGCGGAGATGTTGAGCAGTTCCTTCGGTGTCGGCTCGTCCGGCTCAGGGTTGGGCAGTGATGCGGAGGTGGCGGCGAGTGCGGCGACTTCGGTGCCGCCCCCGTGGTTGGTCACCAGCAGGCCTTCTTCGCCCAGGCGCCGGTAGGCCTCCACCACCGTGCCGCGCGCGACGGAGAGCTCGCCGGCGAGTACCCGGCTGGCCGGCAGGCGTGTGCCGGGGGCGAGCGTGCCGTCGGTGATCGCGGTGCGGAGCTGCTGGGTCAGCCAGGCCGTCCGGCCTCGCGGCGGCGCGGTCGCCGGGTCGAGGTTGAGGAAGTCGGAGCCAATCATTTGGTACACGATCCTACGACCCGTTTGGCTCTATCAGGCAGTCCATGCGGTCGGGAGGATGGAGCGTGCCGGGCGGTTCCGGCAGGAAGGGAGCATGTGCTCGTATGCGGTTTCATCACGCGCCGGCCATTTGGGAGGCGCACCCGACGCTCGTCGCCGGGGTCATCAGCGCCAGCGGCATCACTGCGAACGTGGACGTGCAGGAGCTGATCGAGCCCTTCCGAGACAGTACGCTGGCGCGGCTGGAGCAAAAGCCGGTGAGTGAGTTTCCCGAGGTGCGGGCGTGGCGGCAGGCGTTCTCCGCGATGGGGCTGAAGCCCACCCAGTACCGGTGCGCGTCGGAAGCGCTGCTGCGACGCCTCCACAAAGACGACTCCCTGCCGCAGATCCATCCGCTGGTCGATCTGTGCAACCACCTCTCGGCCAGCACCGCGATCCCGATCGCCGTCTTCGATACCGGCCGCATCGACGGTGACCTCACTGTGCGGCCCGCCGACGGCGCGGAACGATACGAGACGTTCTCCGGTGAGGTCGAGCATCCCGCCGCTGGCGAGGTCGTCTTCGCCGACGACGTCGGCCGGGCGCACGCGCGACGCTGGACCAACCGGCAGAGCGCGACCTCCGCGATCCGCGACACCACCCGCGAAGTCCTCATCGTCGTTGAAGCCTTCCACGACGGCGCCGACCATGACGTGCCGGCCCTGCTCGCGACGCTGGCCGCCCACCTTGGCGACCTCTGGGGAGGTGCCCCGCGTAGTGCGATGCTCACCACGCAGTGGCCATGGTTTCCGGCGGACTGACGGCATCTGATCCACCTTGGGTCGCAACACCGTAGGCATGGATGGCTATCGCACCGAACCCGCGGAAGCAGCGGGATCAACGGGCGCGACGACCGGGGCGGGGCGGACGAGCGCGTGCCCGTGCCTGGACAGGAGCAGGAGCACCCCGATCGCCGCCCAGGCTGCGAGGGTGATCCAGGCCGTGTGGATGTCTTGGTGCGGGAAGTAGCTGTGTGCTTTCAGCAGAGTCGCCGCTGCCCCGGGGGCGAGCCACTGCCCGATCTCGCCCCACGGGGCCGGATAGAACGCGGCGGGCATCGCGAACCCGGAGAGCGGGTTGGCGAGCAGTAGCAGGAAGAACACCCCGAGCGGCAGCCCGAGACGGCCGAGCAGCGTGTTCAGGCCGGCGATGATCCCGGTGCCCGACAGCGCGGTCAGGGCGATCGTGACCGCGTTGAGCAGCGGGTTTCCGTGCAGGATGCCCAAGATCGGCTGGAACACGACGGTGAGCAGGACGGCGACGACGGCGGAGTATGCGAGGGCGGTGGTGAGGCGGCGGGTGCGGCCGTGGATGAGGAAGCTGATGAACACGCCGCCGAGGAACCCGGTGAGCACGACCGGGAACCCAGCCGCCGCAAAACCGGCCCCTGCGGGGTCACCGGCCTGCCACGGTGCAATGTCGGTGATCGCCACGGGTGCGTCGCCGGGGTGGACTGAATCGCCCCGGGTCTGGTGGAGGCTCTGAATCCACGGGAGGATGAGGAGCATGGCAGCACCGAGGAAGTACCCGGACGAGCTTCGGGAGAGAGCCACGAGGATGGCTGTTCAGGCGCGACTGGATCCATCGACGAGGTCGGGCACGTTCCGTCGTGTGGGCGAGCAGCTCGGGATCAATCCCGAGACTCTGAGGAATTGGGTCGTGCAGGCGGAGGTCGACGAGGGATACCGTCCCGGAACCACGACTAGCGAGTCCCAGCGCTTGATCGAGCTGGAGAAGGAAGTACGTGAGCTGCGCCGGGCGAACTCGATCCTGAGGTCGGCGTCGGCTTTTTTCGCGGCGGAGCTCGACCGCCCACAGCGTTGATCGTGGAGTACATAGACCAGCACAAGCATGAGTTCGGCGTCGAGCCGATCTGTCGGACGCTAACCGCAGCGGGCACGCAGATCGCGCCGAGCACGTACTACGCGAGCACGGCCCGCCCGCCCTCGAAGCGAGCACTGCGTGACGAGGAGTTACTGGTCGATATCGGCCGGGTCCACTCCGCGAACTTCAGCGTCTACGGGGCAAAGAAGGTCCATGCGCAGTTGCGGCGGGAGGGCATCTCGGTGGCGCGCTGCACGGTCGAGCGACTCATGCGCGTCGCTGGGCTACGTGGGATCAGCCGGTCCAAAGGCCCGCGCACCACGATCTCCGGTCGCGGTCCGGATTCTCGTCCTGACCTGGTCGAACGAGACTTCACGGCCACCGCTCCGAACCAGTTGTGGGTCGCGGACATCACCTACTGCCGAACCTTCGCCGGCTGGGTGTATGCCGCGTTCATCATCGACGTGTTCTCCCGCCGCGTGGTCGGCTGGCAGCTGTCGAAATCGCTGCGGACAGATCTTGCGCTGGACGCGTTGGAGATGGGCATCTGGGCCCGCGATCACGCAGGCCAGTCCGTCACCGGGCTCACGCATCACAGCGATAAGGGCGTTCAATACGTCGCCATCCGCTACACCGAGCGACTTGCCGAGGCCGGCGCGGTCGCCTCGGTCGGCTCCACCGGCGACTCGTATGACAATGCCCTGGCCGAGGCCTTCAACTCGCTGTTCAAGGCCGAACTGGTCCGCAACCGCGGGCCCTGGAAGAACATCGACGACCTCGAGATCGCGACCGCAGAGTACATCGACTGGTTCAACCACCGGCGTCTGCACGGCGAGATCGGAATGATCCCGCCCGTCGAGCTCGAGGACACCTACCATCACAACCACCCCGCACCGGCACCCGCCGACGCGGCACTTGCGAGCCTCTAACAAACCCGGGGCGATTCAGACCCCTTCGAGCGTCGGCGCCAGGTCGGTGAGTGCCTGCCCGATGACTGGGCTCGCCGCGGACGCGATGACGACCTCCGGGTCGCCTTCGAGGATGATCGCGCCGTAGAGGTCGCGCTGTTCGATCTGTTCGAGCGCGCTCGCCCGATCCGTTACTCGGTGCAGGGTGATCGCGTCGGTGCCGACTTGGCTGCTGGCCGACTTGTACTGGGAGTCGGTGGCGACGATGCCGACGGGGATGTTGCGGGGTTCGGCGTTCACCGACGTCCAGGTGAACGCGAGCGCGATCACCGCCGCGAGCACGGATGCGCCGGCGGCGAGGACGGCCACAAGTCTCCAGGGCGAACGCAGTAGTGGACTGGATGCAGACATGAGCGGTGACCTTTCAGATCGGAAGAAGATGGGAACCCCGGCTCCGGGCGGCTATTCGCCGGCGGGCGGGTGTTCGGTCAGGCGGCGTTCGAGGGCGGGGCGGAGCCGGTAGATCAGGGCGAAGTTCGCCGCGATCACCACGGTGAACACGACCGTCCAGGCGCCGACCGCGAGCGGCGCCTGCGCCTGCCGGATGAGCTCGACGATGGCGTAGAGACACCAGGGCAGGGTGATCGCGGAACTGAGCACGGACGGGGTGCGCATCCCCAGTCGGATCGCCTCGGCGATGTGCGAGACCAGGTGCAGCGTGTACGGGATCATCAGCCCGGCGAACACCGCCGGCTGCTCAATGAGCACGACCGTGAAAGCGATGACGGCGAAGATGACGTACTCCTCGAAGATCATCGCCGCGATGATCGAGGTGCTGGTGTTCCGGAACGACCAGAACACCTGGCGTCGAGCACGCGGGTCGTCGCGGTGCCGGGAGAGCCAGGGACGGATGGTGACGATCTCCTCGAACTCGTGCACCAGGAACAGCGCCACGCTGATCCACACGATCAGGTCCAGGCTCATACCGGCGCCACCGCCCAGTGCTCGTGAGCCGATACGCTACGAAGCGTAGTCTGTCGGTGACGGGAGGAACGATCATGACGAACACTCAGGCGCCCGAGGCCCGCGGCGCGGCCCGCCGCGCCCGCACCGATGAGCGCCTCGCAAGCACGGTCGCCGGGCAGGTGCGCGAACACGGCTACGCGAGGCTCACCATTGAGAAGGTGGCCGCCGCATCCGGGGTGGCGAAGACCACGATCTACCGCCGCTGGGCGTCGAAAGCCGAGATGGTGTTCGATCTCGTCGTCCACCGCGCCGACCAGGCGCCCCCGATCAACACCGGTACGCTCGCCGGCGACGTTAAGGCGCTCGCCGAGCGCGCCGTCGCACTGGTCACGGGCGATCCCGGCCGGGATGTGCTGCCGGGCCTGCTGGCGGATATGGCTGGAGACGCGCAGCTTGCCGCCCGGCTGCGGGAGGCGTTCGTGAGCGCCGCCCGCGATGACATCACCGCGACCCTCGACCGGGCACTCGACCGGGGCGAACTGACCGGAGAAGCCGACGCAGACGGGTTTCACGCCGCGCTGCTGGGGATTCCCTACGCGCACGTCCACCTGCTCGCCGATGACGGCGCAGGCCGCCTCTCGGAGCGATTGGCCGATCAGCTGCTCCGCCTGCTCCCACTGCGGCACTGACGCGGGCTCTCCCGACTCCGCCGAGGGCCGTACCGCCCCAACCGCCAGTCCTGTTGCCCTCGTCGGGGGCTTGTTGTGTTCCTGCATACACTCAATGCTACGCTACGTATCGTTGTGAATGAACAGGAGGCAGTCGATGAGTGAGCAGTCCATGTGGGCGGTGCAGTACGGCCGGTACGGCGGGCCGGAGGTGTTGGAGATCGGCAGGGTGCCGCGTCCGCGCCCGTCGGGGAAGCAGGTGCTGGTCGAGGTCGCGGCGTTCAGCGTGAACGCGACCGACCTGATGGCCCGCCAGGGCAAGATGAAAGGGATGAACGGGCTCGGGTTCCCCAAGGGCACCGGCGTGGACTTCTCCGGCACCGTCATCGAGACCGGGCCGAGCGTGACGAATCTGAAGATCGGCGACCGGGTGTGGGGCTACATCGGGATGAAGCCTCCCGGCAAGCACGCGGCCGCCGCCCAGTTCCTCACGATCCGCGCCGACCAGATCGCCACCGTACCCGAGAGCATCCGGCTGGGGGACGCGGCCGCGCTGCCTTTGGTCGGGCTGACCGCGCTGCAGGCGCTCCGCGGTGCGCTGAAGGTCACCCACGGCAAGCGCGTGCTCGTCGTCGGTGGCTCCGGCGGTGTCGGCAGCACCGCGATCCAAATCGCCGCCGCCCTGGGCGCGACCGTCGACGCCGTCGCCGGAGCCCGCGGCGACATCGCAGAGCGGGCCGGCGCGCAGCGGGTCTACGACTACCAGTCCGTCGAGCCCAGTCAGATCGAGGGGCGCTATGACGCGATCCTCGACACCGCCACCGCCGACCTGCGCGCCTACCGCCGCCTACTGAACCGCGGCGGACGCATCGCCGCCCTCACCCCCGCGGCGCTCCCGGCGATCCTCGCATCCGCGTTTACGCCGGGGCCGCTCATCCACCTGGTGTCCGCGAAGCCGAACGCCGACGATCTGGCCTGGCTCGCGCGGGCTGTGGACGCGGGATCGATCGTCCCGATCATCGACGCCACCTACCCCCTGCAGCGCATCATGGACGCCCACCGAGAGACCGAGGCCGGGCCGGCGGGCGGCAAACGGATCGTCATCACGCAGCGCCCCTGATGTCGTAGATATTCTCAATGAGGAGCCAGCTCCGCCCGGTAGGGTTGGAGAGCATGATGACGTCAGCATCGGCCGCGAGGGCTCCACGAGAGTCCCCAAGAGGTCTTGCTGTCAGTGCGTCGCCTCAACGGCCAGGGTGGGTACATGCGCATCAACGGTTGATTGGCGTGGTGGCCTCCGCGTTGGTGTTCGGGTACGACCTGTTGTTCCTCTTGAGCCGCTTCACCTGGAGCGAGATCTCGCTCGGGGCTTTCGTGGGGGCGGTCCTGTTGTCGCTAGTGATGTGCGCGCTCTACGTGTTCCGCTGGCCCGCGCCAGCACTGGTCCTCTATGGGGTTCTTGCTGCCGCGGCGATGCAGACCGTGCTCGGAGTGGGGCTGGCCCCTGCGTCCATGCTGATTCTGGGCCTGATGCTCTACACACTTGGTTCGTGGTCTAGCTGGAAGATGGTTGTCCCTGCCCTACTGCTGTCGGCCGTTTGGGCGGTGATTGCTGCGGTTCCGGTCGTCCGGGCTGAGCGTGCCCGGGTGGGCGAGATCGGGATGCTCATCCTTGCGTATCTCGTGGCCGTGCTCGTCGGGCGGTTGTCGCGCAGCAGGCGAGAACGGATGGAAGCATTACAGGAGCGTGCTGATCGGCTGGCGCGGGAGCGCGACGCGCAGGCGCGGGTCGCCGCCGCAGAAGAGCGGGCAAGGATCGCCCGCGAGATCCACGACATCGTTGCGCACGGGCTGGGCACGATGGTCGTCGTCGCCGACGGTGCGACCGTCACCGTCGACGCTGAACCAGGAAGGGCGAAGGCGATGATGGCGCAAGTACGCGACACCGGACGGACAGCGATGACGGACATGCGGCGGATGCTAGACGTGCTCCGGGAGGATGCCGAGCCGTCGAAGGCGCCGCAGCCGGGGCTCGCCCAGCTGGACCGGCTGATCGAGCCGCTGCGAAAGACAGGCCTGCGCGTGGAAGTGTCCCTCTCAGGTAGTCCGCGCGATCTCGCCTCCGGGGTGGATCTGGCCGCATACCGGATCGTGCAGGAGGCGCTGACAAATGCTCGCAAGCACGGCGGCCCGATGCTGAGCGTCGTGAACGTGTCGATCGCTTACACCGACGACGCCGTGGAAGTTCGTGTCGTAGATGACGGGCAAGGGCCGGCGGGCGATCCTGGCTCGGGCCTGTCCGGCGGCCATGGGCTGGTGGGGATGCGCGAGCGGGTGGCCGCCTACGACGGGGAGCTGACGCTTCGCCCGCGTGCCCGCGGAGGTTTCGAGGTCCATGCCGTGCTGCCCATCGGAGGTGACGAATGACGATCCGGCTCGTGCTGGTCGATGACCAGGAGATGTATCGGATGGGATTCCGGGCGGTGCTGGAGTCACGGCCGGAGTTCGAGGTCGTCGGCGACGCCGACGACGGCGACACCGCGCTCGATCTGCTGCGAGAGGTCGAGGCCGACGTCGTGGTGATGGACGTGCGGATGCCGCGCCTGAACGGGGTGGAGGCCACCCGTCGCATCCGCGAGGCGGGCGGCCCGCGGGTGCTGGTGCTGACCACCTTCGACCTGGACGAGTACGCCTACGACGCTCTCCAGGCCGGCGCTTCCGGGTTCCTGCTCAAGGATGCCCCGCTGGACGAGCTGGCCGCCGCGATCGCGCACGTGCACAACGGCGACGCCGTGGTCGCGCCGAGCACGACCCGGCGCCTGCTGGACCATTTCTCCCCACCGGCAGTCGAGCCTGCGGCCTCGGACCCGGTCGAGAACGCCCGGCTGGAGGAATTGACCCCGCGCGAGCACGAGGTGCTCACGCTGATCGGGCACGGCCTGTCGAACGGGGAGATCGCGGAACGGCTGGTCGTCTCCGAGAACACCGTCCGCGTGCACGGGCAGCGCATCCTCACCAAGCTCGGGCTGCGCGACCGCGTCCAAGCCGTGGTGCTTGCCCACCGAGTCGGACTCGTCACAGCTTCGGAGCTGTGATCGGCCAGCATCCCTGACTCGCACGCCCGTGGGTTCCTGTATCTGACTCGGCGAGGTTCAGCGAGCGCCGGGTAATGCAGATCGACTACTCCGAGCATGCCCGTAATGCGGATCGACTACGCAAAGTTAGTCGTTTGAGCAGACGACGTGCCGCGGCACACTCGGGAGCATTGAAGACATGTCATACGTCGTCGCCACCGAGAAGCTGACCAAGAAGTATGGGGATCGCACTGTCGTGCAGGATCTCGACCTGCGCATCCCCGAGGGAGCCGTGTACGGGTTCCTCGGCCCGAACGGGTCGGGCAAGTCGACCACGATGAAGATGCTCCTCTCCCTCATCCGCCCCACAAGCGGAGAGGCCCAGGTGTTGGGGCAGCCGATGAACCGGAACACACGCCGAGAGCTACTTGGCCAAATCGGGTCACTCATCGAATCACCTCCCGGTTACGCACACCTCACCGGCCGGGAAAACATGCGTATCACTCAACGACTACTCGGCATCACCGACCAGCAGGTGGATTTCGCCGTGCGCACCGTACGGATGCAAGACCAAATGGACAAGAAGGTCCGTGAGTTCTCTCTGGGGATGAAGCAGCGCCTCGGCATCGCGATGGCGCTGGCACGTCAGCCGAGATTCCTCATCCTCGACGAACCGACCAACGGCCTCGACCCCGCGGGAATCGAGGAGATCCGCGACCTCATGAGACGTCTGGCCAGCGGCGGAGTCACTGTAATGGTGTCTTCCCACCTGCTCGGTGAGATCGACAAGACCGCCACCATGCTGGGAATCCTCAGTCAAGGACGCATGATCTTCCAAGGAACACGCGACGAACTCTTCTCCGCAGCCATCCCAGATGTCCTCATCGACTGCAACGACCCGAAACGCGCCCTACGCCTCTTCGCACCCCACTACGAGGCCAGCCTCACCAACGAGACACTGCGCATCCCTGGAATCGATGACCGTACCACCTCGGGCGTCGTGGCCGCTCTTGTCAGTGAAGGGATCGGGGTCTACGGGGTACGTCGCGACGAACAGACACTCGAGGACGTGTTCATGAACCTCACCGCTGGTGGTGGGCTGTGAGAACGAAGGCGATGGTCAACGAATTCGCAAAGATGCGCCACCTGAGAGTCTGGTTGCTCACGCTGATCTTAGCTGTGCTCGCGATCGGAATCGGGCTTTACGGGTCCACTATGCTCGGACCCGACTTCGACCCGGCATCGGACGACGCATGGAACTCCGTACTCAGCGCATCCGGATTCACCCTCGCCGGGCCACTCCTACTTGCAGTAATAGCGAGCCGCCAAGTAGATATTGAACACCAAGGCAACGGTTGGCTCATGTCGGCCACGTCCGGAGTGACTTCAGGCGGACTCTGCCGAGCCAAGCTTTTCTCTCTTGGCATCATGGTCACGATCGCAACGATCGCGGTCAGTGGCGCACTTCTTTCGGTCGGGCTGCTGTTCGGCGTGACCGCTCCCATTCCAGGCGGCAGGTGGATAGGGTTCACTGCCTGCATCATCGTGGTCAACCTGGTCCTGCTCGCGCTGCACATTGTTGTCTCGACCAGGATTGAGAACCAGCTTGTCGGCATCGGCATAGGACTCCTCGGTACCGTCCTTGCCCTTTTCGGCAACGAGATTCCTGCTTGGATGGCGCACCTGACGCCCTGGGGATATTACGCGCTGTCGACTGCAGCCGAATACCAAGACGGTGTCCTCGTCGGGCTCACTCCGTCATACGCGAGTGTCCTCGCTCTCGGCGCCGTCGCAACCACCGTGTTCATTCTTTTCACCGGCCGCCTCGACCGCCAGGAGGTCTGACATGAGAACAATCCAAGCTGAGTTCACGAAGCTCAAGCGCTCCCTCGGCTGGGCCATCGTCCTGCTCCTGCCTCTCGTGATGGTGATTTCCGGATCGATCATGACTCTCGTTGACGGTAGGCCATTGGAAGACGGCTGGCACACATTATGGATGAGATCCATCGTCTTCTACGGACTCTTCCCGCTCGCGGTCGGAGTGGCCATCCTCGGCTCTCTCGTGTGGCGAGTCGAACACCGCGGCAGCAACTGGAACGCCCTCATGAGCGGCCCGACTCCTTCGCTGTACATCGTCGCCGCGAAGACCACCGTCATCGCCATCATGACCACACTCATGCAGGTCGTCGCGCTCATCACGGTGATTCTCGTCGGGAAACTTGCCTTCGGACTCCCGGGTCTGCTTCCCGCCAAGTACGTGTTCGCGACCGTCCTCGTGATGCTGGCCTGCATCCCAGTCGCCGCTCTTCAATCCGGCATGTCGATGCTCATGCGCTCGTTCGCCGCGCCGATCGCTATCGCATTCTTGGGAGCCGGAGTCTCAACCTTCCTGCTCGTGCTCCGAATCGATCCCGTGATCTTCATCAGCCCCTACGCCTTGATCAGCCGTACCACCCAACTGGGAACCGGCACGTTCGCTGACACCGGATACATCACCGCACCCATCGTGAGTTCGATCATTATCGCGACAGGTTTGCTCACCGCGGTCGCCATGGCGATCTCAGCGCTCATCCTGGAACGCACCGATACCCGAACGTAGAGCGTGCACCAGCTCGAATTAGCAAGCTCTGAATACAGCATTCGACATGAGGAGAGGATCGATCATGGCCAATCCGCACGACGACACACCCAGCTTCTGGAACTCAGAAACTTCGATACCGAAGCCTCGGAACCTCCCTGTTCAGGCACCGGACAACGAGACGAAGTTCAACGCAGAGCCCGGCCCAGGGCTCAGTATCGGAGCGATCATCCTGGGTCTCCTCTCGCTTCCCAGTTCATTGCTCCTGCCACCCTTTGCGGCGCTCCTCGCAATAGCGGGAACCGTGCTGTCGGGTATCCAAATCAAACGAAGTTCCCGCCGGCCAAAACTTGCCATCGGAGCAGTTTCATTCTGTATTGCGTCACTCGTGCTCGCGATCGGAATGACCTTCTACGCTTACATGGCCGGCCCCACGGAAAGCGCGTGAGGGTCGCCGCTGCGGGTGAATGAGGACGGATGTCCCAGCGTGCACTGCGCGGTTATCAGGTGTTGTTGGCGCGGACGCAGACGGTGCATCGCCCGGTCGGGCCACTGGCGTATGACTGCGTGAAAGTCATCATCGTCCGCGACGGTAGCGCGATCCTGTTCAGCGAGTTCGGGCAGAAACCGGTCCGACCCGGCGATGTGGTTGTGCTTGGCCCGAACGTCTTGTGCGGGTCCGAGCCTGAAGGTCACATCACCGTCACGACGATCTACGCCGACACCGACTATGTGATCGATCAGGCGTTCTGGCAGTACGCGGCGATCCTCCACGACCGGCTCGACGCGCCAGGGTTCGTGCGGGAGGCGTTCACCGATCCGGCGCAGATCATCCGGCTCGGTGAGGAGCGTGCGGGGTTGTTGATGCCGTGGCTGGACGAGTTGGTCGCGCTGAGCGTCGATGGAGAATTGGAGAGGTTTCATCGGACGCAGGCGTTGTGGTTCGCGATCATGGACCGCATCGCCCCGTACCTCCACGTCACCGATCACCGGATTTCGCCGTCGCAGCGGGCGCGGGTGGTGCCGGTGCATCCGCGTGTGCGGCGGTTCGCGCCGACGCGGAGCGAGGCCGCCGAGGTACGCGAAGCACTAATGGGGGCGATCGCGTATTCGTGGACGCTGGGCGAGCTGGCTGAGGGTGTGCATCTGTCCAGGAAGCAACTTGCCCGCGTGTTCTCGAACGCGTATGGGAAAACACCGCAAGCGTTCTTGACGATGCTGCGGGTCGAGGAGATGGCCCGCCTGCTCCGCGAGACGAACCTCACGATCGAGCAAGCCGCGCAACGGGTGGGGTGGCGCTCCCGCAACCGCGCCACGATCGCCTTCACCCGCGCGACCGGGATGACGCCGAGCGCCTACCGGGCGCTGCGGGTCACCGGGAACCAGCATCCAGCTTGACCCCGTGACCCGCATGCCGGCCTCAGTGAACAGGAACGGGGTTGCGAGTCCCGCAATCGTTCGAGGGGCGGCCCACACAGTCGCGCAGTCGGATGGGTGTTGGCGGTTGCAAACTCTTCGGGCTATCTCCGCTCGGCTGCGACGAGCCGTCCGCACCGAGTGGGTACGTGTCGGTCAGTCATGGTCGGTGCTGGTGGCCTGGTGTTGATGGTCGGTGATCGCGGTGGCCAGGGCGCGCTCGTGCGCGCGAAGGTGCCTGATCTGCTCACGCAGGCTTTGAAGATGCTCGGCCAGGAGATCGAGTCCTGCCCGTGCGCCGTCCTCGCCCTGGGCGCGGAGCGCGGCGTACTCGCGCATCCGGGCGATGGGCATCCCGGTTTCTCGGAGTCTGCGCAGGAACCGGACCCATTCGATGTCGCTGGGCTGGTAGCGGCGCTGGTTTCCCTGCGTGCGGACGATCGGATGGATCAGGCCGGCGCGTTCGTAGTAGCGCAGCGTATGGCCGGTGACGCCGGTCGCTTCGGCCATCTCCGCGACCGCCAGCCCCGCAGCTCCCGAAGACCGCGACGCAGGGGCGTTCTCATCTACCATAGGTATCGATCCTAACTTAGAGCGTACTCTAACTCTTAGCCTTGATCTGCAAGAGGTGTGAACGCTCAAAGGGTGGTGAGGATCGGGTGCGGACGGCGGTACCGACGCGGGACGGTCTCGGGGTTCCGAATGACAGTGAGTCCGAGCTGCCGAGCGAGAGTCTGTGGCTGATGAGCCGGGCTGGTCGTGGGGCCGTACGCCTGGCAGGTGCTCTCTCCGGCGTGGGGCTCCACTCCGGATCTCGTGCGGAGTTCCACCTATCGGCCGGCGCCCTCATGTACCTTCCTCGGTTCGCCGCCCTCGGACTGGTCGCGATTCTCTGGACACAGAGGTCTCGATGTCGACGTCGAGCACGCCCCGGATGATGAGACGATCTGGTTCGCTGGGATCAAGGTCCCTGTTGCGCGCGTGTTGGCCCACAGCTGGCCCGATGCCCCGAATCTCGGCGAAACCGCCGACATCGACTGGAACACGGTGCGGCTGGCGGACATCCTTCGCGGCGGCTTCGCGTACCAAAGGCGCGGGGCTCGCACCTGGGACCCGCTCGGGATCAGTCGTACGTGGCGACCGCAATCGAGGCACTGCAACCCGAAGCTCGCGGTGATCGAGAACGTGCGCAGGCTGCTGTCCGCCAACTGCAACCGCCAACCCGACCCGAGACGAGGCGCGCCCCATGACGACCGCAACCCCGAGCCCGCGACCGCCGTTCGCAACCAGGAGCATGCGCAAGCATTCCTCGCACGCTCCACACTGCGATGAACTACGAGTCACGTTGAACACGCCATGGCAAATGCCCTTTGAGCCCTTGTCTCGTGACGTTCTGCTGTCGCTACGGTGGAGGCGCCCTGTCCAGAGAGACGCTGTAGTGATCATCTGCACGTCGATTCATCGTGAACCGGCGAGCGTGACCTCAGTGGGTGCTCTGTTCGTGCGTCATCTCGGACATATCAGCGACGTATGGCGTGCGGGACGGGAAGGCGTGTCTGCGTGCGACGGCGATGATCAAGAGACTGAGCACGACGAACGAGGTCGCTGCGATCGGGATCGCGGTCGTGCCGATTCCGGCAAGGATGATGCCGCCGACGAGTCCACCGAGCGCCATCGCCGCGTTCCAGAGCGTGACGAGGATCGCTTGCGCGGTGTCGGCCGCAGCGGGGCTGTGCACCAAGGCCGCTCGCGGCGCCGCGGTCTGCAGGAGTGAGGGGATTCCGCCCCATCCAAGACCCCAGATGGCGATCGCGATCCAGATCAGGATCGGTGCCGAGTTCGTCGCCAAGACAGTACCGGCGATAACGAACAGGATCGAGGCCGCCAGCGCCAGGGCGCGCAAGCGGGTGTCGACGTATCGCCCGGTCAGCCAGATGCTGACGAGGCTGGCTGCACCGAACACGAGCAGGATGAGGTCGACCTGCGAGCCGAGACCCACGGCTTCGAGGTACGGGGCGATGTAGGAGTAGACGATGGTGTGCCCCAGCACATACAGCAGCACGACCGCCATGATGGGCAGAACCCCGGGGATCGCGAGCGTGGCTCGCGCGGTCGCCGCTCGCGCCGCATCATCCTGAGCACCGTTGGAGACAGCGGGGACGCCGCCCGCGATCCAGATGATCACGCCGATGGCTGCGACGGTGATCGCGAGAAACGCGGCGCGCCAGTCGAGGTGCTGGCCGATGAAGGTGCCCGCGGGCACGCCGAGCGCGAGCGCGACGGGGATGCCGGTCATGGCGATGGCGATCGCCCGCCCCTCCAGCCCAGCCGGGGCGAGTCGGCGCGCGTAGCCGGCGAGCACGGCCCAGGCGAGGCCCGCTGCGATGCCCGCGATGACGCGACCGGCGAGCATGATCGTGTAGATCGGGATCAGGGCGGTGAGCGTGTTCGCGACGGCGAAGATGGCCATCGACCACAGCAGTACCGTCTTGCGATTGAACGGAGCCGTGGCCCGGGCGAGAGGGATGGCGGTCAGGGCGGTGCCCGCCGCGTAGACGGTCACGGCCTGGCCGGACATGGCGGCACTGACGCCCAGGGTCGCCGACATCCCCGGCAGCAGTCCAGCGGGCAGGGTTTCGGTGAGCGCGGTGATGAACACGGCGGTGGAGAGCGCGAGCAGGGGCAGCCACGGCAGTCGGGTCTGCGTCTGTTCAGAGCGAGTCGTTGAAGTCATGGAACCATCGTGAAACCATCACATCAATGTGATGGTCAAGTCAGGGTCGTCGCACTACAGTGAGTGGGCATGAGGATCGGTGAACTTGCTCAGCGGACGGGCGCCTCGCGCCGGCTGCTGCGGTACTACGAGGAGCAGGGGCTGATCGTGCCGGATCGCTCCGACAACGGCTACCGAGACTACGACCCCCGATACGTCGACCGCGTGCGGCAGATCCGCGGCCTGCTTGGCGCGGGGCTCACCACCCGGATCATCAAGCAGATCCTGCCGTGCCTCGACAAGCCGCGCTCGATCCACTTCCCCGACGCAACCCCGGAAATGCTCACGCTGTTGCACGAAGAGCGCGACAAGCTCACCGAGCGCATCGATGTCCTCATCCGCAACCGCGACGCGATGACGGAATACCTCATCGAGGTCGAGCGCTGCAAGGCGCCCGAGGGGCCGGAGCGATCCGACGATCGGGCACGTGAGGCACAGATCGCCTGACTGCTCGCGGCGGGCTTTCACCCTCGACTCCGCTCGCTCGCTATTACGCGGAGGAGGGCGTTCCTTCCTCCGTGTAGTACCTCGTCAACGGCGTCGACAGCGACCTATCGCCGTCGGCGGCAGCGATCGTACGCAACAGATACTTGTACCCATCGCCCGCGCTCATCACCCGCATCGACACCGTCATACCCACCAGGTGAACCCGGCCAGCACGAGCCGAGGCGGCGCCTATCTCTGGACGGTGTTCCGTCGGTGGCGCGGTCTCGTCCCCTCTGATGTCCAGCCTGGAACGCTAGCCTTGGACAGCATGGTAGCCAGGACGACTCTCGACGCTAGTCACGAAGCGTCTACGCCTCAGGGCTGGGCGTGGGCTTATCGACGTCTCATCGATGCAGCAGTTGCGATACTGGTGTTCGCCTACGACCTCCTGTTCCTTGTCTCCATGCTGGTAGGCGGCGAGTTCACGCCGCTGATGTTCGTAACCGCACTGGTGCTGTCGCTTGCGATCTGCGTGCTCTATCTGTTCCGGCACCGGTCGCTCCCGTGGACTTTTGCTGGCATGTTCACCGCAGCGACGGCGCAGGTCGCCATCGGGATCGGGCTCGCGCCGGCCTCGGTGACCGTGCTGGGGTTCATGCTGTACGCGATCGGTTCGTGGGGAACTTGGAGACTGCTGATCCCAGCTGTCGTACTGACGGCAGGATGGACGGTGCTCGCCGGTATTCCGGTGGTGCGGGACGATCGTGCGCGCGTCGGCGAGATCGGGATGCTGATGCTCGCCTACGTCCTCGTTGCACTCGTGGGGCGCCTCCTCCGTGGACGACGCGAACGATTCGAAGCATTGCAGGCACGTGCCGAGCAGTTGACGCGGGAACGGGATGCGCAGGCAGCGATCGCGGCCGCAGAGGAGCGGACACGGATCGCCCGGGAGATCCACGACATCGTCTCGCACAGCCTGGGCACGATGGTGGTAATGGCCGACGGCGCCGCGCAGACGGCGACTGCAGACCCCGAGCAGGCGGGGGTCGCGATGGCGCAGGTGCGCGACACCGGCCGTGACGCGATGAACGAGATGCGGCGGATGCTCGGGGTCCTGCGCACCGCTGATCCCACAGGTCGTTCGCCGCAGCCCGGGTTGGGCGAGGTGGATCGGCTGGTGGCGGAGGTGCGTGCGACGGGGTTGCGGGTCGATGTCTCAACTGCGGGCGTGCCGGTGCAGCTGCCGTCGGGTCTCGATCTGGCCGCGTTCCGGATCGTGCAGGAGGCGCTGACGAACGCGCGCAAGCACGGCGGGCCGCTGTTGAGCTTGGTGAAGGTGTCCGTGACCTACCGACGCGATGCAGTGGACCTCATCATCACTGATGACGGACGCGAGCCCGCCGCTGTGCCGGCCGGGGCGGGTGGAGGGCACGGCCTGGTCGGGATGCGCGAGCGCGTCGACGCCTACGGAGGCGCGCTGCGCGCCGGCCCTCGTCCGGGCGGCGGTTATGAAGTGCACGCGACGTTGCCCCTGGGAGGTGGTGCGGGATGACGATTCGGCTGGTGCTGGTCGATGACCAGGAGATGTATCGGGCGGGCTTCCGGATGGTGCTGAGCAGCCGTCCCGAGTTCGAGGTCGTCGGCGATGCCGACGATGGCGACACCGCGTTGGAGTTGCTGCGCACAGTCGAGGCGGACGTGGTGCTGATGGACGTGCGGATGCCTCGCATGGACGGGGTGGAGGCGACCCGGCGCATCCGCGAGAAAGACGGCCCGCGGGTGCTGGTGCTGACCACGTTCGATCTGGACGAGTACGCCTACGACGCGATTCAGGCCGGCGCCTCCGGGTTTCTGCTGAAGGACGCCCCATTGGAAGAGCTTGTCGCGGCGATCCGGCATGTCCATGATGGCGATGCCGTGGTCGCGCCGAGCACCACCCGTCGTCTGCTGGATCGCTTCGCCGAACAGCGGCCCCACCCTGCTCACGATCGCACTTGGAATGGAGAGGGCATCTCCGAGTTGACGGCGCGAGAGCGCGAGGTGCTGGAACTCATCGCTCAGGGGCTGTCGAACGGTGAGATCGCCGAGCGTCTGGTGATCGCCGAGAGCACGGCGAGGGTGCATGTCGGTCGCATCCTCGCGAAGCTCGGACTGCGCGACCGAGTCCAGGCGGTCGTGATGGCCTATCAGATCGGGATCGTCCGCACCGGCACGTAAGCAGATCGAGTACGCGACCGGCTGCGGATAAGCAGAACGCGTAGCGAAAGATAGTCGTCCAGGCAGACGATTCCTCGCGTGATTCTGGCGAGAGTGGATGTCATGTCACTCGTCGTCTCCACCGAGAAGCTCACCAAGTCCTACGGCTCCCGCACCGTCGTCCAAGACCTGGACCTGCGCATTCCCGAAGGGTGCGTCTACGGGTTCCTCGGCCCGAACGGTTCGGGCAAGTCCACCACGATGAAGATGCTACTGTCTCTGATCCGCCCGAGCAACGGGCAGGTGCAGATCATGGGCCGCCCGATGAACCGGAGCACCCGTCGGGAACTGCTCGGGAAGATCGGGTCGCTGATCGAGTCGCCTCCCGGCTACGGGCACCTTACCGGCCGGGAGAACATGCGCATCACCCAGCGCCTGCTCGGGTTGAACGACCAGCAGATCGACTTCGCCGTGCGCACGGTGCGGATGCAGAACCAGATGGACAAGAAAGTCCGCGAGTTCTCCCTCGGCATGAAGCAGCGCCTCGGCATCGCCATGGCGCTCGCGAGGCAACCGAGGCTGTTGATCTTGGACGAGCCGACGAATGGCCTGGACCCTGCTGGCATTGAAGAGATCCGCGATCTGCTCCGCCGCCTCGCCGAGGGCGGGATCACCGTCATGGTGTCCTCGCATCTGCTCGGCGAGATCGACAAGACCGCGACCATGCTGGGCATCCTCAGCCAGGGCCAGATGATCTTCCAAGGCACCCGCGACCAGCTCTTCTCTGCCGCGACCCCGGATGTGCTCATCGACTGCACACACCCCAGCCGGGCACAGCAACTCTTCGCGCGGCACCACCAGACGACCTTGGAGAACTCGACGCTACGGCTGCCGGGTGCTGACGACCGCACCACCGCGGGCGTCGTCGCCGCGCTCGTCAGCGAGGGAATCGGCGTCTACGGCGTGCGCCGCGACGAACAGACCTTGGAGCAGATCTTCATGAGCCTGACCGCGGGCGGTGGACTGTGAACGGGACGGCGGTGCGCAACGAGTTCGCGAAGATGCGGCACCTGCACCTCGGCTTGCTCATCGCGCTGCTGGGCGTCATCATGCTCGGGATCGGCCTGTTCAGCTCGCTGGGCAGCCCGGACTTCGACCGTGCGACGCAGGATTCCTGGAACACGCTCATCGGCGGCACCGCGTCGGGTATCACTCTGGCCGCGCCGCTGCTGCTCGCGGTGATCGCCAGCCGGCAGGTCGATATCGAGCACCAGGGCAACGGCTGGCTCATGTCGGCCACCTCCGGCATCACCCCCGGCGGGTTGTGCCGAGCGAAGTTCCTCGCCCTCGGCCTCCTCGTCGCTGGGGCCACCGTCGTCACCAGCGGGCTGCTCGCGGGTGCCGGGCTGCTGCTGGGCATCACGGCCCCGTTCCCGGCCGGGCGATGGATCGGCTTCACGGCAGCACTGCTCGCGGTCAACCTCGTACTGATCGCCCTGCATACGCTCATCGCCGCACGGGTGGAGAACCAGCTTGTCGGCATCGGCATCGGTCTGCTCGGAACGATCCTCGCCCTGTTCGGCACCGCCGTTCCCGCGTGGATCTCCCACCTCACCCGCTGGGGCTACTACGCCCTGGCCACTGCATCCGGCTACGTCGACGGCGTTCTCGTCGCGGTCACGCCCGCCTATCTGAGCATCGCCGCGCTCTGTGTCATCGCGGGCGTCGCGTTCCTGCTCCTCACCCGCCAGTTTGACCGAAAGGAGGCCTGACGTGAACGCCATCGGTGCAGAACTCGTCAAGCTCAAGCGCTCCCTGAGTTGGGCCGTCGTCGTCCTGCTTCCCATCACCCTTGTCGTCTCCGGATCGGTCATGACCCTCATCGACGGGCGCCCGCTCGAAGACGGCTGGCACACGCTCTGGATGCGTTCGATCGTGTTCTACGGCCTGTTCCCCCTCGCGGTCGGCATCGGGATCCTCGCCTCACTGATCTGGCGGGCCGAGCACCGCGGCAGCAACTGGAACGCGCTCATGAGCGGGCCGACGTCCTCGCTGCGCATCGTCCTGGCGAAAGCCACGGTCATCGGGATGCTGGCCGCGATCATGCAGGTGCTCGCAGTAGCGACCACCATCGTGCTCGGCAAGCTCGTCTTCCAGTTGCCCGGCTTCCTGCCCGGCGAGTACCTGATCGCAGCGGTCGTCATCATCGTGGCCTGCTTCCCGGTCGCCGTGCTGCAGTCCTGGCTCTCGATGCTCATGCGTTCCTTCGCCGCGCCCGTCGCGGTCGCCTTCGTCGGTGCGGGCATCTCCGCGTTTCTGCTCGTGCTCAAGCTGACACCGGCTATCTTCATCAGCCCCTACGCCACCGTCAGCAGAGCCACCCAGCTCGGCACCTCCACCTTCGCCGACACCGGGGAGGTCACCGGGCCTGTCGTCGCTCTCATCATTGGAGCCGCGCTCATCCTGTCCGCCGTCCTCACCACCGCGAACACCGCCGTCCTCGAACGCGGCGACACCCGAACCTGAACTCTCCGCCCTCTGTCCGTGAGAGCGCACACGTTCTCGCCTTCGATGCCTCAGAAAGGTCGATCATGTCCACGCCTCACCAGCCCCAGCACCCCGACCAGCACGCCACCGGGACGAATGCCCGATTCTGGCAGGAGACCGGCGATGCGATGGCCCCAGCGTCCGCACCCGTCGAAGACACCACACCCGAGCACCGCAGGAACGGCAGCCGCGGCTACGGTCTCACCGCCTTGATCATCGCTGCCTGCTCGATCGTGCTCGGCATCGTCACACCCCACTTCGCCGCCATTCTCGTCGCCGGCGGTGCCGTGGTCGCAGGGATCGGCATGCGCAAGTGCGCAGGCGGCCCGCGTAAACTCGCCGCCGCCGGGCTCATCGTCTCGGCGATCGTGTTCGTCCTCTGCGTCGTCTACACGATCATCGTCTACGCAGTTATGGGCCCCAGCATCTACCAGGGTCTCTGAACGCCACCCAAGACACTCCTCCCGATAGGAGCAACAGCGTGACGAGGAGGAAGGGGTACTCGCTGGCATGTGGTGTCGCTTGGCTGGCGCGGGCTGTGAGAGGTAATGCTGGGGTTACCTCTGACTGGGGTGGCAGCGTCATCGACTGATTGGCGCGTACCGCGTGAGATGGACATATGGTTCTTCATCCGGCTTCGCTCCCTCCTGCACCGACGATTCACGCCGACCAGATTGTCAAGGTCCCAACTGGCAGCGTCGGGCAGCCTCCTATTCTTCGGGGCGTCTCTCTGAATCTGACTGGTGGTGGACTCACCGCGGTGGTCGGGCCCAGCGGCGCTGGCAAGACGTCCCTGCTCTACTGCCTCAGCGGCCTCGACAAACCGGATCAGGGGCAGGTGGCGATCAACGGCACCGATCTCTACTCCCTCGGGGACGAGAAGCGCACCCGGTTCCTTCGAGACACTGCGAGCTTCGTGTTCCAGCAGTACAACCTCATCGGCTACCTCACTGTGGAGGAGAACGTCCGGCTCCCGCATGCTCTGGCCAAGCGCAGAGTCGACCCTGACGCCGTGACGGACATCCTCGCCCGGTTCGGGCTGACGGAGAAGAGGTCCGCGAGGGTCGGCACGCTCTCCGGGGGTGAGCAGCAGCGGGCGGCGCTGTGCCGGGCGATCCTCATGCGGCCGTCGGTGATCTTCGCCGATGAGCCCACCGGCGCGCTCGACACCGCCAACACCGGCACCGTGCTGCGCGTCCTGCGGGACCTCGCCACGCACGACTGCTCGGTCGTGATGGTCACCCACGACGTCGAGTCCGCAGCGCTGGCCGACCGGATCGTGTTCATGCGCGACGGGATGATCGCCCATGTCACCGGACGGCTCGGTGTCGACGAGATCCTCCACGCCATGGCCCGGCTCGGAGGCAAGTGACATGCACACGTACGCCCGCCGCATCCTCCTATCCGATCTCGGCAGCTGGTGGCCCGCGATCGCCACTGTCGCCGCCGTGACCACGCTGGTCGGATTGTGCGCCGCGCAGTTCGCCTGGACGCACGACGCCCGCTTCGTCGCCGCGGCCGAGGCGCAGGGCCACTCGATCACCGAGTTCACGATCGTCTCCGAGACGATCTACATGCTCGTCGCCGCCCTCGCGCTGTTCTCGCTCACCGTCGTCGGCACGGCGACCGTGGAGTCCACCCGGCGCACGTTCTCCCAGTGGCGTCTGGTCGGGGCCACCCCGAGCGATGTCCGGCGCAGCATCTGGGCGCTGGTCGCCACGGCGGCGTGCATCGGTGCCGTGCCCGGCTCGATCCTCGCGCTCGGCCTGAGCTACCTCGTCGTCCCGGCGTTCAACCAGATGGCCGCACAAGGCTTCGACGCCCCGATCCTGCCGCCATCGATCCTCGCATGGCTCCTGTCCCTCGTCCTGGGCGTAATCACCTGCATGCTCGGAGCGTTCGGGCCGGCGCACCGGGCGTCGCGGACGCGGGCGATCGAGGTCTTCCGCGCCATCCCCGGCCGTCGCAGGACGGGCTGGTGGTGGCGTACCCCGCTGGCAGCGATCCTGGTGCTGACGTCTTTGGCCATGGTGGTCGCCGCGGCCGTCATGGGCCGATCCGAGGCCGGGGTGGCGGTGATGTTCAACCTCGCCATGAACGCCGGCATCTCGGCGGTGCTGTTCATCTACGTCGTCGGCCCGCTCCTCATTCCCCTCGTGCTCGCAGGCCTGGGCCGACTGGCCGGGTCTGTGGGCAGCGTCACAGGGCGACTCGCGGGCAAGGCCGCCGTCGAGCGGGCGGGCACCAGCGCGAACACCATCGCCCCGCTGGCAGCGGGCATCGGCGGTGTGGGCGTCATCCTCACCTCCGTCGAATCAGCGGCAGCGGTGGTCAGGTCCTTCGACAGCCGGGCGGAGACGAACCTCGCCGACACGCTCATCATGGCCGCGCTGATCTCTTTCGTCCTCCTGGTCACCTCTGCCGCGGTCGTCTCGCTCGCCTCACGCGACCTCGAACGCGAGCACTCGCTGTTGCGGATCGCCGGAATGCCCAGCCGCCGCATCACCCTCTGGTACGTCTGGCAGTCGTTCCTCCTCGCGCTGACCGGCACCGTGCTCGCACTCGTCCCGATCGTCATCACCTTGGCGACGACGGCCATCAGCTCCCACGCCTACGCCGGTCACCCGATCGTCGCCGTGCCGTGGACGACCCTGGTCCTCGGGTTCGTCCTGGCGTGGCTGGTCCTCTTCCTCGTCCAGTGGTGGCCTGCTCGGCCCTCGTTGTGCGCCGACGTCGCTGTGGGACTGAGATCGGCATGACGGAGACGGGGCCGAGTATGCGACAGCGAGAAGTTCCAGGGACGCCCGCGACAATGGGAGGCATGCGCGACAGGCAACCGAGAGCCACGACCCCCGGTATCGCGTTGCGCCGCCATCCGGTCGGCCTCCTGTTCACGTCCTGGCCGTGGCGCAGTCTTGCCTACGTGCTCAGCACCCCGCTGATCGCTGCGGTCTGGCTCGTGAGTTGCTGGCCGCTGCTGACCCTCGCCGGTGTGCCGCTCGGGCACCTCGAACGACACCGTCTCAGACTGCTCGATCACGCACCGATCCCGAACCCTCACGTTCCGGCCCCTCGGGCAGGACTGGCGGCGTGGATCCATGTGCGGGCGAGAGAGCGGATCAGCTGGACCGAACTGCTGCACGGCGCGCTCCTCGTCCCGGTGTCGGTGCTGAACTTCGCCGTCCTGACGCTGGTGCTGCTGATGCCGGGCATGCTCGCCGCCTCCAGCGGGCTCCTGATCGTCTTCAGCATCCTCGGAGTCGATCCGGCCACCGTCGACCCGGGCACGACCCTGATCCAGCGCGACACTCTCGCCCAGTCTCTGTTCTGCGTGCTCGGCCTCGTCCTCCTGGTCGCCGGCCTCTACGCCGTCACCCTCCTCGCGGAGGGGCAGCGCTATCTCACCCGGCTGCTGATCACCGAACCCGCCCCGGAGCTGTTCGCTCAGGTCGAAGGGCTCACTCGTTCCCGTGCCCGCGTCACCGACGCCTTCGACGCCGAACGCCGCAGGATCGAACGCGACCTCCACGACGGAGCGCAGCAGCGCCTCACCGCCCTCGTCATGACCCTCGGCACCATGCGCTACCAGCACGACCGCGGCCACAACGTCACCGACCTCATCGACCAGGCCGGCCACGACGCCCGCCGCGCCGTGGAGGAGCTCCGCCAGATCGTGCATGACATCTTCCCCGCCGCGCTGCGCGAGAACGACCTGACCGGTGCACTCGACGACCTCGCCGCCAGCGCGGAGACAGCAGGCATCGCCGCGACGGCCACGATCGACCTCCCCTCCGAGCTTCCGACCGAGGCGCAAGTCGGGGTCTACTTCGCGACGAGCGAGCTGTTCACCAACGTGCTCAAACACGCCAGCGCGACCAACGTTCTCCTCCTCGGCTATCAGACCGAGGATGGTCGCATCGTCGTGACGGTCGAAGACGACGGGATAGGCGGTGCGGACCCGGGCGGTACGGGACTGCTCGGCGTGATCGACCGCATCGAGACGCTCGGAGGCCGAGTCCACCTCGTCAGCCCGGTCGGTGGCCCGACCCGCATCACCCTGGAGGTCCCATGCGCATCGTGATCGCCGAAGACGCCGCCCTCATCCGCGAAGGACTGAAGAGCCTGCTGCACACAGCAGGCCATGACGTCGTCGCCGCTGTCGAGAACGGGGAGGACCTCCGCGACGCCGTCCACACCCACGCTCCCGATGTGTCGATCATCGATGTGCGGATGCCGCCGACGTACACCGACGAAGGCATCCAGGCCGCAAGCGCACTCCGGCTCGTCAACCCGGCCGAGCCGATCCTCGTGCTCTCCCAGATCGTCTCCGGACGCGCCGCCGCCGACCTGCTCACCACCGGCGACGGCGGGATCGGCTACCTCCTCAAAGACCGCGTCGGCAACGTCGAGGAGTTCCTGACCGCGCTCGACACCATCGCCGACGGCGGCCAAGTCATCGACCCCCAGGTCGTCCGCGAACTGCTGCGCCGCCGATCCCGCCTGGACGCCCTCACGCCCCGCGAGATCGATGTCCTCGCACTCATGGCCGAGGGCAAGACCAACACCGCCATCGCCCAGATCCTCGTGGTCAGCAATGCAGCGGTCGCCAAACACATCAATCGCATCTTCGCCAAGCTCGACCTTGACGCCGACGAGACCTCCCACAAACGCGTGCAAGCCGTTCTGACCTATCTCCGACAGTGACCGTCCCCCTCATGCCCGAGCACCGCAATAGACTGATAACCGCAGAATCTAGCCGATCAAGACGGCACCACTTTTGCTTCCCCACGGGGTTCTCGGCTCGGGGTAGCAGCCTGGCCGGGTCGCAGCCCACACCTACCTGCAGCCGAAGCATGCGTTCGTTCATCCGTTCGTAAGAGTCAAGGCAGGTCTGTCAGCGCTTACGGCTGTAGGAGACGATCGCTAGCGGGCAGAAGACGATCAAGATTCCGACGGACCAGATGATCGTCTGGACGATCGAGTTTCCTGCCGGTGCTCCAGCCAGCAATGCACGAGCAGCGTCCATCGCGTGCGTGACGGGGTTGATGTTTGCCCAGGCTTGGAGCCATGCGGGGAGCGTGTCGATCGGGGCGGCGAGGCTAGAACCGAGCATCAGCGGGATGAACACGATGAACGCGAAGGCCATGACTGCGCCCTCGTCCTTGACGAGCACGCCGAGGAAGACGGTCACCCAGCTCAAGCAGAACCCGAAGGCCAACACGAGAACGACTGCTGACAGGGCGGATCCGGCGTCGGTTTGGATGCGGAAACCCATGAGGTAGCCGATCCCGAACAGCAACGCGATGGCGATGATGTAGCGCACCATGTCGGCCATGATCGACCCGAGCAGGGGTGCTGATCGTCCGATCGGCAAGCTGCGGAAGCGGTCGAAGACGCCCTTCTTCATGTCGATGTTGATGCTCAGGCCGCTCGAAAGCATGCCGGAGAGTCCTGCGCCCATGACCACGATTCCCGGAAACAGATAGAGAAGATAGTCGTCGGTGGAACCCGCAACCGAGCCGCCGAAGAGATAGACGAACAGCAGCAGGAAGATCGCCGGGGTGACCACTCCGTTGACCAGCGCACCGGGGTTCCTCGCGGACTTGGCAAGGCTCCGACGGGCCAGGATCAGGCTGTGCCGTAGCAGCCCTGCCGGACGTCTCTCGGAGCTGGTTGCGGTGATGGTGTCGGCGCTCATGCGTGGCTCCTTTCGGCCTCGTCGTTCGTGTCGCCGATGGTGGGTGCTCCGGTGAGGGTGAAGAACACCTCGTCAAGGCTGGGGAGCCGTAACGCGAACTCGGCAACCTCAATTCCTTCCGCTTCAAAGCGATGGGCGATGTCGAACATCGCCCGATCGCCGTCCACCGGCGTGATCAACTCGTGCTGAGCGGCGCGCTCGACCGGGTGGCCGGAGACGGCGGCCAGGATGGCAGCGGCCCTCTCCACGTCGCCGGGGTTCTTGGGACGGGTCGCGATGGCTTGGCCCCCGACGATCTGTTTCAGCTCGGGTGGAGTGCCGTGGGCGATCACGCGGCCGTGGTCGATGACGGTGATCTCGTCAGCCAGTGCGTCGGCTTCTTCCAGGTACTGCGTCGTCAGAAGGACGCTGGCGCCATCGGCGGTGAGTTCACGGATGATCCGCCATAGCTCTTCGCGCTTGCCAGGATCAAGACCGACCGAGGGCTCATCGAGGAACACGACACGAGGGCGACCGACGAGGCTCGCGGCGAGGTCCAGACGTCGGCGCATCCCGCCGGAGTAGGTAGCCACCGGCTTCTTCGCGGCATCGGTCAAGGCGAAACGCTCCAACAGCTCGGCCGCCCTGCGGGAAGCCTCGCGTTTGCGCAGATCGAGCAGACGCCCGATCAGGATCAGGTTGCCCAGGCCCGTGAGCTCTTCATCCAGCGTCGCGTACTGGCCTGTCAAGCCAATGATCCGTCGCACCTTGGCCGCTTCGCGGGTGACGTCCATGCCGGCGACTCTGGCGGTTCCGGCATCGAGGCCTGTCAAAGTCGCCAGGATACGGATCGACGTTGTCTTCCCAGCCCCGTTCGGGCCGAGGACGCCGAGTACGGTGCCCGGCCGGGCACGCAGATCCACCCCGTCCAGAGCGGTGTGCTTGCCGTACCGCTTCACCAGCCCCTCGGCTTCGATCACATAGTCACTCAATTGAATCTCCTTGCCTTCATCGCCGTGTTCAGGGGCGCAGTGTCTTGGGGAATCCCGTCCAATGCAGATCGGGGCGCAGGTGGCTCATGTCGTTGAACATGACGATGCTCGGTGGCACGCTCGGCCGGTGCTCGATCACGGTCAGCGCAGCGTTGGCGCTGCTGAGCCCAAGCCACCTGATCGCCGGGGCGTCCATGGCGTGACGGAGGAGCCACGCGATCGGGTAGGCGTGCGTGATGAGCACTTCGTGCACGTCGTCATCGTCCTCGGGTGCGGTGGCGAACCTCGCGGTGAGGCTCTGGGCGATCTGGTGCCCTGCTTCGGCTTCGTCGGTGTCGTAGCCGTCGAAGAACGGCATCCATGACGGCGGGGTCTCCTCCGGCTTCGGCACGTAAGGCACATGGTCGATCAGCTCGGCCGCTTCGCTCACCTCGGCGGTGCCGGCGAGGAAGATGTTGAGCTGCCTCGCGCTGTCGGCGGCTCGCGGCAACGGCGAGTGCCAGACGGCGTCGATGGGCAGATGCGCTAAACGCTGACCGAGAAGACGAGCTTGCTCGCCCCCGGTGTCGGTGAGGTTGCCGAACGCATCGGCGTCACCGTGGCGTGCGATGTAGAGATACCTAGTAGCCATAAGTATGTCGGGGAGCACCACGACGATGCCCCGGCTCTCCTTTCTCTCGGGGTAAGGCTTCGGGTCAAAGGACGGTGACGGTTCCGGCGGTACCGTCGAGCGTGGTTCGGGCACCGTCGTCAATGCGGGTAGTGACACCGGCGACGCCGAGCACGGCGGGGATGCCGTATTCGCGGGCGACGATCGCGGCGTGCGAGAGCGCGCCGCCGGTCTCGGTGACCACCCCGGCGGCGACGGCGAACAGGGGTGTCCAGGCTGGGTCGGTGTAGGGGCAGATCACGATGGCTCCGCGGCGGACGGTGGCGAAGTCGGAGGGGCCGCGGACGATTCGTGCCGATGCGGTGACCGTTCCGTGGGATCCGGGAGTCCCCCTCAACGCCTCAGCTGGGTGGGGCGGGCCGGGGACTCTGGTGTCGGGAAGCGCTGCCGTGATCGGGCGTGCTTGCAAGATCCACACGGTGCCGTCTGCGACGGCCCATTCAATGTCTTGCGGCCCGCCGAGCACCGTCGCGATCCGGCCTCCCAGCTCGACCAAGGTCGCGACAGTGGCGTCGTCCAGGGCGCGTGCGGATTGCTGGTCGGGAGCGATCGCGCTGGTGACCACACCGCCGCGCTCACGGCCCAGGTCGATACGGGTCTGTTTACTTCCCACCGCGCAGCCGATGGCCCCGTCCGCGGCGACCTCGTAGGCGTCCGGCGTGATCGTTCCGCCAACGACGGCCAGACCGAGGCCCCAGGATGCTTCGATCCTGGTTGGCTGCCCGTGCTGCTGGGGGGTGAACATGACCCCCGACACATCCGCCTCGATCACTGGCTGCACGAGCACCGCCATGCCCGACGCGTGAGGCAACTCTCCACCCGTCCGAGCCCAGTAGCCATCCACTCGTGCAGCGCGGGCCGACTTCCAACAAGCCATGATCGCCTGACACACGTCGTCTGCGCCGCGAACCCCGATGACGCTCTCGTACTGGCCAGCTGCCGAAGCATCCCCGGTATCCTCGTTCATCGCAGACGAACGCACGGCCACCACCGGATCGCCCAGCCTCCCCAGCTCACCGGCGACGGCATCGCGCAAGAAACGCACGGCCTCCGCGCCGGCCGGCTGATCGCCGTGTGGCACGACGAACCCATCGGGCACCGGCAGCCCCTCCCGCAGCAGCACACCGAGCGCCGCCGCCTTGCCACCCGAGCTCGCCCGGGTCGCTTCTGAGAGCGTCGTCAGCATCACACCATCCTTCAACGAAAGATTGACAACATTCTGTTGATCGTAGCAGGATGGACGGCATGGAACGCAAGCACGACGTCGAGCAACTCAGCAGTGCCGACCACGAGTCGACCCGACGTGAGCGCGAGGCCCAGGGCCGACTTCTCGACAAGGGCGCAGACCAGTTGGAACCGCGCCCGTGGCAGCAGGCCGCAGCCCCGCCCTCGGCGGTGGATCTGACGCAGTACGCGCTCTGGCGCTCATCCGAGCTGGCCCCAGACGAGCTTTTGGGCGCTCTCTCGCTGCTCCCGGCAGCACGCGCCGAGGTCGAGAGCGTGGAGATCGGCCTACTCTTCGCCGCTCGCAACGAGGGGCTCACTTGGGCGCAGATCGCCCAGGCGATGGGGTTCCGATCCCCGCAAGCCTGCCAGCAGTACGTGAACCGGCTCAGCGCCAGGCAGGACAGGCGAGCATGACGCATCCGTCCACGCCGGAACTGCTCGTGCTGCACGCCGTGCGCCTCATGGGATTCGCCGACAGTGACGCCGTCGCCGAGCGTGCGGGAACGAGCCACGTCGAGGCGCTGCGCGTGTTGAGTGAGGCGGAGCGTGAGGGGTGGGTGCAGCACGCCGCGTTCGCCGACCTCGAAGGCTGGTCACTCACCGACTCGGGCAAGACGGAGAACGAGCGCCAACTCGCGACAGAACGCGCGGACGCCGACCCCGCTGGCGTGGTGGCGGCTGTCTACCGCGAGTTCCTTCCGCTCAACGCCCGCCTACTCCGAGCCGTCACCGACTGGCAGATCAAGCCCATCGGAGCAGACCAGCTGGCCCCGAACGACCATGCCGACCGCGCATGGGATGGACGCGTTCTCGATGAACTCACGGCACTCGGCAGGAAACTTGCACCCTTGGGCGAGCGCCTCGCTGCCGTTCTCGCGAGATTCTGCGGCTACGCGGAACGGTACGAGACTGCCCTGCACAAGGCCAGGAACGGGGAGCTCGATTGGATCGACAGGACCGAAGTGGACTCCTGCCACCGAGTCTGGTTCCAACTCCACGAAGACCTCGTCGCAACACTCGGCATCGACCGTAGGAACGAAGCATAGATATCTATGCAAGCAGTCACCAAGCGGGCGAGGTCGCTGCCGGCGTCCGAGACATAGCGTGGATCCGCAAGTTCAAGCCGATCGAGACGCAGCTACTTTCACGACCGTACGCGGTGCTTTCCTCCACGAGTTAATACGTCAATATGAGCGACCTATTTGTGGCGAGTTCGCGATGACGCGGGAGTACAGCGGGAGAGTCTGGGCGAGAGCCGTGAGGGCTACGCGCAACGTCTCGTCGGGCCGTCCAGCGTCTCGAAGCGCGAGCGCGAGAAACGTCTGCACGGCATCGCCCGTGGTTTCGTAGCTCGGCTGATTCCTCAGGAGATCAACTACGGCCTTCGGCGCGCCGGCGTTCCGCAGTGAGTTGGCGAGCTGCACCATTCCCTGCGCCCGTCTGGGCTCGGAGAGTCCGCGGTCGAGGGCGGCCCGGTAGAGGGGAACAGCTTCTTGTTCCTTGCCGAGGTAGTCGTGGACGGACGCCCACTCGTACAGGGCGTCTGGATCGTCTTCGGCGCGCTCCGCGACCAGGGCTTGCATGTTGTAGAGCATCGTGTCGGGTGCGGTGTCGTCTACCGATTCCCACAACTACGCGATCCGGCGTCCCAGTCGGCATCCATCCCGTCGGGATCTCACGCAGTCGATGCTCCCGCGGCGGTCAGCCTGTCCCTGTCAGTGCTAGGCAACTCGGGGTTCTGGCTACCCCGCTGTAGCCCGAGCAGGGTGGATGCATGACCGGTTCGCACGCTCTGCTGCTGGTTGGCACTGTCAGATGTTTCGAGGAGGGAAGCGCCGTATGACGACCACTGTCGGTCCCGCACCTGATGCTGAGGTCGGCCAACCACCGGCTGCCGTGCCGCGACGGAACGCGGCACTCGCGCTGTTCGCGCTGAGTGTCGGCGGGTTCGGGATCGGGTTGACCGAGTTTGTCATCGCCGGACTCCTCACCGAGGTCGCCACGGATCTGGGTGTCACGATCAGCCAGGCCGGGCATCTGGTCGGCGTCTATGCGCTCGCGGTCGTGCCCGGCGCGTTGATCATCACCCCTTTTCTCATGCGGCGGCCCCCGAAGTACGCGCTCGCGGTGCTGCTGGCGTTCTTCGTAGCCGGGAACCTGCTCTCGGCCTGGGCGCCGACATATGAGGTGATGCTCGCAGGCAGGATCGTCGCCGCACTCGCGCACGGCGGCTACTTCGGCATCGGAGCCGTGCTCGCCTCGTCCCTCGTGCCCGCTTCGAAGCGGGCGTCGGCCGTCGCGGCCCTGTTCGCCGGCCTCACGATTGCGAACGTTCTCGGGGTGCCCGCGGGAGCGCTCGTGGGCCAACAGTTCGGATGGCGGATGGTGTTCTGGATCATCAGCGTACTCGGCCTTCTCGCGCTGGCCGGGCTGGTCGCTCTCGTGCCGAAGACGGAGCCGGAGCGGGATCAGCTTCCCGTCGCCCAGCAGTTCCGTGCCCTGGCGCGTCCGCAGGTGCTCGCCTCGCTGCTCACGACGGCGCTGGTGTTCGGCGGCATGTTCGGGGTGTTCACCTACATCGAGCCGCTGCTCCGGGAGGTCACCGGATACTCGGCCGCCGCGATCCCGTGGCTGCTCGTGATCTTCGGAGGGGGCCTGTTCGCGGGCAACATCCTCGGCGGCAAGGCCGCAGACAGGAACGCGGACAACGCGGTACTGGTCCTGTCGATCCTGCTGCCGGCCGTGATCCTGACGCTGGGTGCGGTCGCCGGGATGCCGGTGCCGGTCGCGATCGGGCTGTTCCTGCTCGGCCTGGTCGGCTTCGCCACCGTGCCCGGCTTGCAGGCGCGGGTGATGCGGCACGCGGCGGGGGCTACGACTTTGGCGTCGGCGACGAACATCGCCGCGTTCAACCTCGGCAACACCATCGGCGTCAGCCTCGCCGGTGCCGCGATCGCCGCCGGCTACGGGCTGGTCAGCCCCACCGTCGTGGGCGCGGGTCTCACAGTCATCGGCCTGACGATCATCGTCGTCGCGCGCATCGCCGCACGGCGCCGGGTCTCTTCATCCGCTCGCCACATCAACTCGGCAATCTAGGAAGGCTTCACCATGCATCTCGATCTCACAGGCCGCGTCGTCATCGTCACCGGCGGCACCAGCGGCATCGGCCTCGCCACCGCCCACGAACTCACGAACGAAGGGGCGAAAGTCGTGGCGGTCGCCCGCCGCGATCCCGGCGACGGCGTGCTGCCCGCATCGGCGCACTTCGTCGCCGCCGACCTCGCAGCACCGGACGCCGCGGCCCGGGTCGTGGCGAAAGCCATCGAACGGTACGGCCGTATCGATGGGCTGGTGAACAACGCCGCCCTGTTCGATACCCGTGACTCGTTCGAGGCGATCGATGACGAGCTGTGGGAGGCGACGTTCGAGGTGAATCTGTTTGCCCTCGCCCGCCTCACCCGCGCCGTGATCCCGGCCATGCGGGACGCGGGCGGTGGGAGCATCGTGCACCTGGGCAACGAGGCAGCCCGCATGCCCGATCCGACGATGGCCGCCTACGCCGCGTCGAAGGCAGCAGTGCTGTCACTGTCGAAATCTCTGGCCATCGAGTACGGCCCGGCGGGCATCCGCTCGAACGTCGTCTCCCCCGGCCCGACCCGCACCGCGCTGTTCGACGCGCCGGGCGGGTTCACCGAACAGCTCGCTACGCGCTTCGGCACCGATCCTGACGCGGCGGTGGACCGATTCATCCGCGAGGAGCGCCGCCTGCCCACCGGCCGAATCGGCCGACCCGAGGACGTCGCCGGCGTGATCGCCTACCTGCTCTCACCGCGCGCTGCGCAGGTGACGGGTGCGGAGTGGTCGGTCGACGGCGGCGCCCTGCGCCAGATCTGACCGGACCCATCATGACCACGATCACTACCCCTGAAACGACGCTCTCCAGTGCTGTCACACCCGATGGTGCGACGGTGCCGCTCCTCGTGCACCGACCGGCGAACCCGCGCGGCTGGATCGTCTGGGCGCACGGCGGCTCCTGGCAGCACGGCTCCGCTGCCGCCTGGGCGCCCGTCACCGCCGTTCTCGCATCCCGGTCGGGGTGGGCGGTCGTCTCCGTCGAGTACCGCCTCGCCCCGGCTCACCGGTTCCCGGCCGCGGTGCTCGACGTGCTCGCGGCCCTCGACTGGACCGACCGTCGATCCGACGGGTTGCCGGTGGTCGTCGGGGGCGACAGCGCCGGCGGCACAATTGCCGCCTCCGCCGCGCTCGCCCGGCGCGATGCCGGCGACCGGGTGCCGGCCCAGGTGTTGACGTATCCACCGCTCGATCCCGATTGCGGCCGCCCCTCCTATCGCGCCGGGTCTGGCGCGTTTCCGAACCGGGCCGACCTGCGTGCGGCGTGGCGACTCTGGCTCGACAGCACTCCCGAGCCGACGATCCTGCCCACCCCACTAGAGGCTCCGAGTCTTGCCGGGCTGGCCCCGGTGTCCCTGGTCGTCGGCAGCGACGATCCGGTTCGCGACGACGTAATCGCCTACGCCACGCGGCTCCGCACCGACGGCATCCCCACGACCTTGGAAGTACTGCCCGGCGTCGGGCACGCCGACCTGCTCAGCCCTCGCAGCCGCGCGCTCGCGGCGGTGGCCGCAGCCCTGCCCGAACTGCCCCTGTCCGAACGATCCACTCCGAGTACTCAACCGAATCACATGGAAGGAACCCCATCATGACCACCACCACTCCCGCGCCGCTGGAGGCGCTGACCCGTCACTTCATCGACCTGCGCGACGGCAACCACTTCGGCCACGTCACCCGCACCGGCAAGGAGACCGCCTTCGGAGAAGCCGTCCACCTGCTGGACGGCCCGGCCCGACAGGTGCTGGCAGAGTTCAACGACCATCTCCTGGCCGGCACGGGGAAGATCGAGGTGACCGGTCTGCACCGGGATCAGCGTGGCGGGCTCATCGCGTCCTGGCTGCTGACCTGGCCCGAGCAGCGCGCCGCCACCCTCGCCCCCATCAGCCTGATCGCGACCTACGGCGCCGGGTTCCACCACCCGCACCTGCGCGGCGCGACCATCGGCGAATGGCCGCTCAACGTCGCCGAGCCCGAGCACGCCGAAGAGCTGGTGCCGGTGCTGCGCACGATCGCGGGCGCCGATATCCACAACCTCGTGTTCCAGGTCGGCGGCGACTGGCGCATCATCCCCGCCCTCCACCCCGCAAATGCCGAGAAGCAGTCGGCATGAGGGTCTCGATCCTCGACCAGGTACCGCTCACCGAACACACCGCGACCAGAGCGGAGGCCGTGCAGAGCGGTCTCCGCCTGGCCCAGGAGGCCGAAGCGCTGGAGTATCACCGGATCTGGTTCGCCGAGCATCACCGCTCGGCCTCATTCGCGAGCACCGCCCCGGAGATGATGACCGCCCTCGCCCTGGAACGCACTCGAACGATCCGGGTCGGCACCGGCGGCATCCTCCTGCCGCTGTATCCGGTGCAGAAGGTCATCGAGGTGATGGCCTTACTTGGGCAGGTGCATGGCGACCGCGTCGATGCCGGCGTGGGCCGGGCCGCGCTGGATGATCCGGATTACGGGGAGAAGATCGCCGCTCTCGTCCACGCCCTCGGCACCCAGCACCCGTCGGGGGCGGGTGAGCCGGATGGCCGGGTCTGGGTGCTCGGCGCGGGCGGCTCCGCCGCACCCCTGGCCGGCCTCGCCGGCGCCGGATATGCACACGGGCACTTCTTCGTGCCCCGCGGCGGCGAGGCTGCGACCGCCGCCTACCATGCAACGGCGGCCGAGCATGGTCATGGCGCGCATACGGTGCTGGCCATGCGCGTGGTCACTGCCGAGACGCGCGAACGCGCCCAGCAGTTGGCGGATGCGATGCTGCTGTGGCGGGCGAGGAAAGACCTCGGTTTCGACGGGCCGATCCCGTCAGCCGAGACCACGACGCGGCACGAGTGGACCGATGCCGAGCGCACCCGCGCGAAAGCCCGATCCCACGCGATCATCGCCGGAACCCCCGACCAGGTGAGCACCGAACTCACGGCACTGGCCGAAGCGCACAGCGCGGACGAGGTCATGATCAACACCCTCACCAGCGACCCGGACGACCGGCTGACCTCGTACCGGCTGCTGGCCGAGCGCCTCATGGAGTGATCGTCGCGGTCACCACACGAAGAAGCGCTCCCAAGATCATCCTGGGAGCGCTTCTTCACTGTCCGTCGGGCGACCGGTCACGAGGCCGAGGTCAGTAGCCGCAGCGCGGCGAACGACGCGCTGCCAGGCTCCGCGGTGTGGGTGAGGATCCGCTGCCCGTTGCCCTCGGGCAGGTGCAGCACCTCGTAGCCCAGCTCCAGCTCCCCGACCTCGGGGTGGCGGAACCGCTTCGCTCCGCTCGTGCACAGCCGAACGTCGTGGCCGGCCCACAGGCGGGCGAACTCAGGGCTGTTCATACTGAGCTCGCCGACCAGTTCGGCCAGGCGCAGGTCGTCGGCGAACTGCGCCGCGACGTAGCGCAAGGAGGCGACGGCGAGGGCGGCCTCGTCGGTCCAGTCAACGTAGAGATCGCGGGTGTGCTCGTCCAGGAACAGCAGCTTCAACTGGTTCGGACGATCCTCCACCCATGAGGGCGCATCGCAGTCGAGATGCCCGGCGAGTAGGAGGTGACCGGCCCGGTTCCAGGCGAGGATGTCGTTGAACCGGCCCAGCAGCACCGCGGGCACGTCGCCCATCGAGTGCAACAGTTGCTCCGCGCCGGGCTTGGCGATCTCCGGTTTCGACGCCTGCGGTCGCTTCGGCGGGGCGGGGTGCGCGAGCGCATACAGATGCGCCCGTTCGTCGTCGTCGAGCTGGAGGGCACGCGCGAGGGCATCGATGATGGCATCCGAGGCGTTCTGCGACTGCCCCTGCTCCAGCCGGGTCAGATACGTCACCGAGACTCCGGCCAGCTGCGCGAGCTCCTCGCGACGCAGGCCGGGAACCCGGCGGCGACCGTAGCTGTTCACGCCGGCCTCGTCCGGGGTGATCCGGTCGCGACGCGAGCGGAGGAACTCGCCCAGCTCGGTGACCGGGCCATCGGTATCTGTGGACTGCGGTAGTGCCATGCCATCTATTGTCCCGCACGCGTACCGGCGGAGCCTGACCCTGTCAGTGCTAGGCAACCGCAGGCCACGCAAACCGGGGATCTGGCTACCTCTTTCGCATCGTCCGAGTCTGGATGGCATGAGCCACACAGACACCTCACCACCACCCAGTACCGCATCGACACCCGTTCCGGCGGAGCGCTTCACCGCGGCGCAGAAGATCGCCATGGCCGTCCTGCTGACGGCGAACTTCACCCTCGCAGTCGACTTCTCCATCCTCAACGTGGCCCTGCCGCACATCGGCACCGAACTCGGCTTCGCCACCTCCGCGCTGCAATGGATCGTCACCTCATTCGCGCTCTGCGCGGCTGGGTTCACGCTCTTCTTCGGGCGCGTCGCCGACCTGTTCGGCCGCAAGCGCCTGTTCATGATCGGGATCGTGCTGCTCGGCGTCTCCTCCCTCGCAGGCGGGCTCGCCACCGAGCCCGTTCTGCTGCTCGCCGCCCGCGTCGGCCAGGGCATCGCCACCGCGATGGTCACCCCCGCCGCGCTGTCGCTCATGACCACCATGTTCCCCGAAGGCCCGGCCCGATCCCGCGCGCTCGGCCTCAACGGGGCGCTCATGGCCGCCGGCTTCACCGCAGGAGCCGTGCTCGGCGGGCTGCTCACCGGAGCGGTGTCGTGGCGGTGGGCGTTCTTCATCAACGTCGTCGTCGCCCTCGCCGTGATCCTCATCGCCCCGTTCGTGCTCCGCGAACCCGCCCGCGGCCCGCGCCCCAAGCTCGATGTTCCCGGCGCGGTCACGATCACCCTCGCGCTGGTGGCGCTCGTATTCGGGATCGACACCGCCGGCCACAACGGGTGGACCCACCCGGGCACCTGGGGGCCGATCCTGGGCGCGCTGATCCTGTTCGCCGTGTTCTTGAAGATCGAGGGTCGCGTCACCGAGCCCCTCGTTGCACCTGGGCTGCTGAAGCGCTCGAATATTGGCTGGGGCAACACCGCCGGGCTCCTTGCGTTCGGCACTTTCACCTCGCTCGTGTTCCTGCTGACGCTGTACCTCCAGCAGATCCTCGGCTACAGCGCCATCACCGCGGGCCTGATCCTCGGGGTGCTCGGCATCGGCACCGTGATCGGCGGCCTCGTCGCCCCGAAGATCATCGGCCGCACCAGCGCCAAGACCGCGATCATCGCCGGCCTTGTCGTGCAGGCCGCCGCCACGGCACCGCTCGCATTCGCGGGCGACACCCGCGCGTGGCTGGTACCGGTACTGATCCTCACCTTCGTCGGCGGGATCGCGAACCTTGTCGCGATCGTCGGCTACGTCGTCGCCTCCACCTCCGGCGTGCCCGCGAACCAGCAGGGCCTCGCGACAGGCCTGGTCACGATGAGCCAGCAGGTCGGCATCGCCCTCGGCACCCCGGTCATGTCGGCGATCGCGACCGGCATGGTCGCCGCGACGTTGCTGCCCGGGCTGCAGCTCGCGATCGGTGTCAACGCTGTGATCGCGATCGGTGCGGCGATCCTCATCGCGGTGTTCCTGCGTCTACCCAAGGCAGTCGCACCGGTCGCAACACCAGAACCGGCCGACATGACCGTCTAACACACTTCCCTCATCATGAACGCCCCGCGAGTTCCTACCCTCACTGGAAGCTCGCGGGGCGTCCACTTGTTGCCGGACTGATCGCGGTGTTCGAGTCCGTTCTTGCGCGAACCAGCACAATCCATCGCCCTGTTGGTCCGGTCGCCTATGACTGCGTGAAGCTCATCATCGTGCGTGATGGCAGTGCCATCTTGTTCAGCGAATTCGGTGAACGACCGGTCAGGCCCGGCGACGTGGTACTGCTCGGGGCCAACGTGCTGTGCGGGTCGGAACCAGAGGGACACGTCACGGTCACGACGATCTACGCCGACACCGACTTCCTGCTCGATCAGTTGTTCTGGCAGTACGCCGACGTCCTCCGCGACCGCCTCGACGCGCAGGGATTCGCCGACACGATCTACACCGAACCAGCCCAGATCCTCCGGCTCGGGGAAGACCGCTCTGGAATGTTGATGCCCTGGTTGGACGAGCTCGTCGCTCTCAGCGTCGACGGGCATTACAGGGAGCGGTTTCATCGGATACAGGCGTTATGGCACGCGGTCATCGACCAGATCGCCCCGTTCATCCGCATCTCGCCGGTTCGGACCTCACCGCACCAGCGGGCACGGATCAGACCGGCCCTACCTCGGGATCGCCGGTTCACGCCACTACGGGCCGAAGCCAGACAGGTACGCGACGCTCTACGCAGTGACATCGCCCGCAACTGGGGGCTGCCGGAGCTGGCGAGCATGGTGCATCTGTCCACAAAGCAACTCTCGCGGGTCTTCGTGGACGCCTATGGGAAGACCCCGTTGACGTATCTGACGATGCTGCGGGTCGAGGAGATGGCCCGCCTCCTGCGCGAGACCGACCTGACGATCGAGCAAGCAGGACGACAGGTCGGCTGGCGTTCCCGCAACCGGGCGTCGGCGGCGTTCCGAGAGTGCGTCGGGATCACACCGAGCCGGTACCGAGCGATGCGCTCCGCGAGCAGCAGCATGCACATGAATGAGACACCGGTGCCCACCTAAACGACCCCATCCCGGCCCGTCGCGACCACAGCGCTGGCGGTGCTGGTAGTCCGGACTGTCCAAACGTCAGGTGCCTCCGCGTTCCTGTCGGCCAACTTACCGCTCCATCGTTCGCTGACCGTCTCGACTCTCCGGATACACCTGGCTCACCTCGCAGGTGCACGACCAGCCGCCCACACCCCGGGTGGCTGGTCTGCCGGGAGGAGGCCAGAACGATGGCGACGAGGGAAGAGGCCCGCCAGAAGCGGGAAGAGAAGCTCGACGAGCTCCACGAGAAGCTCACCGGTGCGGTCGAGCAGCTCGTCACGGGCGAGGACTGGGCCGACGCGCTCCGCTTCGCCGCCCGCTTCCGGTCCCGCTCGTTCAACAACGTCCTGCTGATCTGGGAACAGCATCAAGCGGCGTTCGAGCAGGGCCGGGTGCCCGAGCCGTTCCCCACCTATGTCGCCGGGTACAAGCAGTGGCAGCAGCTCGGCCGGCAGGTCGAGAAGGGCCAGCCCGGATATCAGATCCTCGCCCCCGTCACCGGCAGGTTCGCGTCCGCGAACCCCTCTGACCCGGCGTCCTGGTATCGCCTGAACCGTGGCGAGAAGCCGAAGCCGGGCGAGGTGGTGCGCTCGCGGATGGTCGGCGTGCGCCCCGCCTACGTCTGGGATGTCTCCCAGACCGCCGGGGAGCCGATCCCGGAACCGCCGTCCCCGGTGCTGTTGGCGGGCGAAGCCCCGGACGGGCTTTGGGACGGGCTCGCGCAGCAGGTACGGGCGGCGGGGTACGAGCTGATGCGGGTGCCGCATGAGGGCATGATCCACGGCGCGAACGGTCTGACGGATTTCGAGGCGAAGACGGTCGCGGTGCGGGAGAACATGGACCCCGCCGCCCAGGTCAAGACCCTCGCGCACGAGCTTGCACATGTACTGATGCACGACCCCGACCAGGAGGATGCCCGCCAGCATCGCGGGATCGCCGAGGTCGAAGCCGAGTCCGTCGCGCTGATGATCGGCGCCGCCCACGGAATGGACACCACCGGTTACACGATCCCGTACGTGGCCGGATGGGCGGCGAACGTTGACGGCAAAGAGCCGGTCGAGATCGTCAAAGCCACCGGTGAGCGGGTGCGGAAGAGCGCGGCAGGGATTCTCGACCAGCTCGACACCGTTCAGGTGCCCGACGGCACTCCGCCGGGACTGGTCCGCGACGGCCCCGCTCGGAAGGCGCCGGAGCAGGATGGCCCGGCCCGTTCGTCGGAGCGCTCGCGGGGGCGGCGGGTCGAGCCGTTGCCGGAGCCTGCGCGTCGGGAGCGGGTGGGGGTTGAGGGGCCGGGGCTGTGATGAGCAGCCCGAGCAGGTTCACCGACGCGGTGCGGCGGATGGATGCGTCCTGGACGCTGCCGAATGCCGCGGCGGCGTACGCGGCGGCTGGGGTTCCGGTGTTTCCGTGCGCGCCGGGAGGTAAGCAGCCGACCACCCGGCGCGGGTTCCACGACGCGACCACAGACCGGGCACGGGTGCGGGCGTGGTGGTCGCGTTTCCCGGCCGCGAACATCGGGATGCCCACCGGCGCCGCCTCCGGCGTGGCGGTCGTGGACGTCGATGTGCATGGCGTCAACGGCTACGAGGCCTTCGGCCGAGCGCGCCGGGCGGGGCTGTTGAACGGGTGGGAGGCGCTGGTGCGCTCACCGACCGGGGGCCTGCATATCTACTATCCGGCCGGGACCGGTGAGCAGCCGTCGTGGCAGGCCGGGCGTGCGGGGATCGACTTCCGCGGGGATCGCGGCTACATCATCGTCCCGCCGTCCCGGCGCCTCGTCGATGGCGACGGCGTGCTCTATCGCCCCACCACGTTCGCTGCGGCGGACGGCCGGCCCCTGGACGCGGGCCGGTTGCGCGATTTCCTCGATCCGAAGCCGCCGGCCCGCCCACGCCCGAGGGGGCTGGTCGCGGACTCGGAGGCGATGGCGGGCCGGTTGGCGGCGTGGGTGGCGCGTCGGCAGGAGGGCGAGCGAAACGCCGGACTGTTCTGGGCCGCGTGCAAGCTCGCCGAGAACGGCCTGCCCCGAGACGACGCGTTCGAGGTCCTGGGCGCCGCGGCCTCGCATGCCGGGCTGGCCGAACGAGAGATCACGACGACCGTTCACTCCGCCTACCGCACCGTGGGCACCACCACCTCTGCCACCTCTGGCGGCGGCCGGGGTGCCGGGTCGCCGTTCGGGCTCTCACGCCCTGTCGTGCGGGCGGAACCGGCCCGGGGGCTGTCATGACGGCCGTATCGGGCCGCCGGTGGGCGGTGGTCGCGGCGGCATCGGGCACGGTGCTGATCGGCGGCGGCGCGTTCTGGCTGAGCTTCACTGCGCTGGCCGATCTCGCGGTGCGTTCGGGCATCGACGCCGGGCTGGCGTGGATCTGGCCGCTGCTGGTGGACGGGCTGCTCGTGGTCGCCACCGTCGCGGCCGTCGCCCTCGACGGGCACCGCTCGGCCTGGTATCCGTGGGCGCTGCTGATCGCCGGCGCGGGAATGTCGGTGACCGCGAACGCCGCCCACGCGATCGTCGCCGCGACCGCGTCAGTGCCGGCCCTACTGGCCGCCGTCGTCGCCGCGGTGCCGCCATTGGTGCTGCTGGCGTCCACGCACCTGACCGTCGTCCTCACCCGCTCCACCAAGACCAGAGCCATCAAATCTCCCGCCGGGCTTCCCGTCACTGGACCAGCTCTGACCGGCACCGTGAGCACGGGCCGGACGGGGCACGCCGATCCGGCTCAGCCGCCCAAGCTGCCCGAGCACCCTGAGCCGGCTGCCACCAGCGAGCCAGAGACACAACCGCCAGCGCTGCCCGAGCCCCAGAACAAGCTCCAGGACGAGCCCACGCCGAAGCCGTCGTCCGGCCCCGATCCCACCGAGCCCGCACCGCCCAAGTCTGGATCGCCCGGGCGGGAGTCGCTGGGCGCCGGACTGGTTCGGCGTGAGCGGGCCGTGACGCTGCGGGAGGCGGGCTGGTCGAACAAGGCGATCGCCCGCGAGCTCGGGGTGCACGCCTCAACGGTGGGCCGCTGGTTCCCCCGCGCCAGCAGCGGCGAGTCAGAGACCGAGATGAAAAAAGACGAGGAGAAGGAGTCCGATCATGAACCCCAACGAGCATGAACACGAGCAGGAGCAGGCCGCCCGGCACGAGACGCCGAACGCGGCACGCCCTGACCCGGTGGAGCTGACGGGCGCACCGCAAGCGGTCCAGGCCGCCGACGTCGACCGCAAGAACCCGACCACCGATGGCGCCGACCCGAAGCGGCGTGCCCGCGGGGTCGACTGGGTGCGCTCGTCGGACCTGTTGGCCCGTGGCAGCGGGGTCGCCTCCCGCCTGGCGATCGACTTCGAGGCCCACCTGGCCCAGAAGGCGCATGACCCGCTCGCCCGCGGGGCGGAGCGACTGGGTGAGCGGGTGCGGGAGCTGCCGCCGCTGTCGGCGTTCGGACGCGGCACGAGCCACGAGGGTGCCGGGCGTGGCCCGGTCGGGATGAGCTGAGGTGAGCGGACATGACCACCGTCAACGACGACACCGAACGCCGCGCTCCGGGCGCCGGAGCGGCTGCGTGCACCTGCTTGTCAGGAGGTGCCGAAACCATGACCACGACCAACACCACGAACGCCCCGCACGAGGACTACGCCACCAGTGCCGGGCTGCGTGCCCTGCTGCGGCGACTGCACGAGGCCGGAGAGCGGGCGTGGGCGCACGATCCGGTCGCCGCCGAGCTGATGCGGTTCGCCGCGGAGAAGTATGGCGCTTTGGCGCGTAAGCACGGGCTGGACCCGTGGGAGGCCGCGTCCGCGGCGTTCGATGTGATGCGCACCCGCTCGGCCCGTGAGGCGCACGACCCGTGGGGCGTGGTCACGCACGCGGTGCGGATCACCTGCATCGCCGAGGAACGCGCCCAAGGGCTGCTGTGCTCGACCCACCAGGCCAGGCGCCCGCATATCTCCGCGTTCCACGACGCGGAGCGGATCTCCGACCGTGAGACCCCGCTGTCGGAGTATCACCCGGCGTTCCAGGTCACCGACCCCGACCCCGCCACCGACGCCGCAGGCGGTGACGCCGGCGACGGAAGTGGTGGCGGTTGCGGGGTGCAGGCGTCGATGTCGGCGTCCTCGGCGATGGAGGACGCGATCGCGCTGGTGACGATGCTCGGCTGGGAGCCGGCGACCGCGCGGGCGTCGGTGGAGCACATCTGCGGCGCGTTGGCCAAGGCCGGGGCGCGGCATACCGCCTACGAGAACCTGCGCCGTGACCAGTACGCGCGTGCGCTGCTCGATCTGCCGGCCCGCTCCTGGACGGGCCTGCTGAAAGCACTGCTCGGGAACCCGCACCCGGGCCTGGCGGCGACCAGCGCCGGGCGGGGCGTGCTGCTGCGGCTGCTGATCGGCGAGACCCTCCCGGTGCTGCTGCGCGATGACGACCTCGTGCTGACACTCTGCCTCGCCGCGCCCGACCAAGGCCGCAAGTAAGCAGACAGCACGCGGATCGGAAGGAGGTGAGTGGCGATGGGGATCGAGCTGGAGCGCACGGTCGATTCGATCCAGGTCGGCACCCGCCACCGCACCGATCTGGGCGATATCGAGGCGCTGGCCGAGTCGATCCGGCAGCACGGCCTGTTACAGCCGATCACCGTCACCACCGACGGGGTGCTGGTGTGCGGACGGCGCCGACTCGCGGCGATCAGGCTGTTGCGCTGGCGCACGGTGAGCGTCTGGGTGCGCCGGGGTGTCTCGGATCGGCTCGGGCTTCTGCTGGCAGAGCAGGACGAGAACGTCCACCGCAAGCCGCTGACCCAGCTCGAAGCCGCCGCCCTCTACCGCGAACTGAAGCAACTCATGACCGAAGACGCCGCCCGCCGACAGGCCGCGACGCGGTTCAGCAGCGGTCAGCAGCCCGGTGGTGACGGTGGTGGAAAATTTCCACCACCGTCACCAGGGCCGGCGGGCAAGGCCCGTGAGCAGGCAGCCGCGATGATCCCCGGCGGCACGTCCTACAAGACGCTAGAGAAGATCGGCCAGGTCCAGCGCGTCGCCGACGACCCGACCGTCGCAGAGTCGTTGCGTGTGCTGGCCGCTGCCGAGCTGGCGGGGATCGAGGAGGGCGGGCCGGTCGACCCGGCCTACCAGCTCGTACGCGCCGCGGTCGCCGAGGCCGAGCAGGCCCGGCAGGCCGAGCTGCACGCGCTGGCCGAGGAGGCTGTCGCCCGTGTCACCGGCCCGGGCCGTACCAAGAAGCGCAAGGACCAGGCCGCCGAGCCTGCGCCGGCGCAGGTGCCGGGTCGGTGGCCGGTGGCGGCGTTCGTGCAGACCTGGACCTCGCTGACCGACTGGTGGACCCACTACGAGCCCGCCGAACTCGCCGAAGAGCTCACCGACGAACAGGCCACCATCTTCCTGACCGTCGCCGAGGGCACCGCCGCGTTCGCCGACCTCCTGCGTCCCCTGCTCACCCCAGGCACCGACGAGACCGGCGATCACACCGGACCCGGCGATGATGCCGCAGTCGGCGAGATGCCAGCGCAGACCCCGGCCGAAGGGGACGCGGAGACCCCGCGTCGGCACCTGCGCGCCCTGTAACCACGAGTCGCGAGCCCGGCCCCGCCGTGTGCGTGTGGGGCCGGGTTCGTGCACCTGGGCGGCATGAAGACTTCTGCCGACACCCCTTCCCGCAAGCGCCTGATCGTCCTGCTCGCCGCGGGCCTGACCGTCCTGATCCTCGCCGGGGTCGGGGTCTACGGGCTGATCCAAGGCCCCCGCACCGGCCCACCCTCCGAGAACGACCGTCCGGCGGCGACTGCCCCGTCCGATGACGGGCCGGCACATCCGGACCGGATCGCGCCGGTGGTTCGCAGCAGTGACCCGGAGACCTTCGCCCGCAACGTCGCGACCGCGGTGTTCGCGTGGGATACCGGGGCCGGGTTCATGCCGCTGGACTACACGGCGGTGTTGATGGAGGTCGCCGACCCCACCGGCACCGAGCAGGCGGGCCTCGCATCGGATATCGCCGCCTACCTGCCCACCCGCGACGCGTGGGTCGAACTGCGCCCGTACGCCACCACCCAGCACTTGGAGATCACTGACGCGTTCGTGCCGGACGCCTGGGCACAGGCCGAGGAGCAGGCGCGGCCGGGGCAGCTCACGCCGGGGACGACGGCGATCACGGTCGAAGGCATCCGCCACCGCGCAGGGGTCTGGAACGACGAGCCCGTCCAGTCCGCGCACGAGGTGGCGTTCACCGTGTTCGTGATCTGCGAGCCCGCCTACGACACCTGCCACCTGCTGCGCCTGTCCGAACTCGATAACCCCCTGCGCTGACCGGGCCGCGAGAGAGAAAACAGGAGGTGCTGTGGTGTTGAAGAAGCTCGCCATCGGCCTGCTCGCCCTGGTGCTGGCGGCGCCGTTGCTGTCCATGGTGGGGATCGGGCTGCTGATGAACCCCGCCCTCAGCGGGGCCTGCACGGTCTCCGGCGGGAGCTTCACCGTCGGCGAGGTCCCCGACGAGCTCGCCGTTCAGACCCGCGACGGCGAACAGTTCACGCTGAACAAGACGCAGCTCACCCACGCGGCCACGATCATCGAGATCGGCTCCGGCATCGACGGCGTGAACCGCGATGGGCTCCAGATCGCGCTGATGGCAGCCCTGACCGAATCGACGCTGCGTCAGCTCGCCAACACGAGCGCCTACCCGGAGTCCGGCGACTACCCGAACGACGGCGACGGCTCCGACAACGACTCGTTGGGGCTGTTCCAGATGCGCCCGCAGTCCGGGTGGGGCACCGTCGCCGACCTCATGGACACCACCTACCAGGCCGAGGCGTTCTTCGGCGGCCCCGACGGACCCAACGGTGGCTCGCCGCGCGGACTGTTGGACATCCCCGGCTGGGAGGACATGGGCAAAGGCGAGGCCGCCCAAGCCGTCGAAGTCGCGGCCCATCCGGAGCGGTATGAGAACTACAGCCCGGTCGCCATCGCGATCCTCGACGCCCTGATCGGCCCGACCACCGGCACGGCCACCGCAAGCAGCACGGACGGCAGCCCGGTGATCGTCCCGGCGCTGGCGGAGTCCTCGCGAGTGGTGTTCCCGCTGCCGGAGGGCACCTGGACAGCGACCTCGCCATTCGGGTACCGGACCCACCCGATCACCGGGGAACGGAAGCTGCACACCGGGGCGGACTTCTCCGCCGCCGATGGCACGCCGATTCTCGCGGCCGCGGACGGCACAGTGACGGTGGCGGAGTTCTCCGGCGGGTACGGCGGCCTGGTCGTCATCGAACACACCATCGGAGGGGCCACGGTGGCGACCGCGTACGCGCACTCCTGGGAGGACGGCATCCACGTGACCGCAGGCGATCGGGTGACCGCGGGGCAGCACATCGCCGATGTCGGCAGCTCCGGGATGTCGACCGGCCCGCATCTGCACTTCGAGGTCCGCGACGGTGGCACCGACGGGGAGTACATCGACCCCGCCGCCTGGCTGAACGACCAGAATGCTGCTGATCTGCCCGAGGCCGAGACCGGCCCTCCCGGTGGCGACTGCGACCCCGAGACCCGCAGCGGGCCGGGTGGGGAGCCGGACCCGTTCACCGGCGACAACCCGGACGAGCTGGTGGACGACCCGACCACCGATGGACAGATCACCCGCCGCACCCTGCACCTGTATCAGCAGACCTCCGCGGCGTTCCCCGACACGACCTGGGCCTGCTACTCACCCCGCCCCGGCTCGGTCTCGGAACATCCACTCGGGCGAGCCTGCGACATCGCCTTCGGCAACGCCATCGGACAGCGGCCCACCCCGGCGCAACGCGAGCAGGGGTGGGAGGTCACCAACTGGATGAAGACCCACGCCGAAGTCCTCGGGGTGGAGTACCTCATCTGGGACGGGAAGATCTGGTCGCTCGCCCGCGACGACGAGGGGTGGCGCGACTACAACGGCGGCGGCATGCACGACCCCGGCTCCATCACCGGAGGCCACTTCGATCACTCGCACGTGACCGTTGCCGATTCGGTCGGGGGCGCGTGATGGAGGTGTTCCCGGATTTCGAGGGCCTGGGCGGGATCGGTGACCTGGAGAGCGTGATCGGCGCGCTGTTGATGTTCGTGCTGGTGATCGCGGTGCTGATGCTCATCGTCTCCGGCATCATCTGGGCGATCGCCTCCTCGACGGGCAACTACCACGCGGCCGGCAAGGCCCGCACCGGCGTGCTCGTCGCCCTCGGTGCGGCGATCCTCGCCGGCTCCGGGGTGGCCTGGATGAACTGGCTCATCGGCATCGGCCAACAACTCTGACCCCACCACACCCTACTTTCCGCGCCCGTCCTGGCTGTTCGCCCGGGGCGGGCGCTTTCTCGCACGCTGGCGGGCCGGCGTGCACCTGGTGGCAGAACCGTATCCGTTCTCGTCCAGAGGAGATTTCGCCGTGATCGACATCGACCCCAACAGCTCCGGCCTTCCGGGCATCGAGCAGCTCCGCGACATCGTCGGTGCCGTGATGACCGTGGGCCTCATCCTGTCCGTGCTCGCCCTGATCGTCTCCGCGATCGTGTGGGGCTTCGGCTCCAACAGCTCCAACCCGCACTTGTCCGGCCGCGGCAAGATCGGCGTCCTCATCTCCTGCGGTGCCGCGGTGATCTGCGGCGCCAGCGTCACCTTGATCAATTTCTTCTGGGACGTCGGCCAGGCCGTCTGACCACCATCCATCCCGTGACCCGTGAGGGAGGTGTGTGATGGCGCTGTGCGATCTGCCCGTCATCTCCAACGTCTGCGACTCCGCCGGTGAAGCGGCCGCGTCGCTGATCTCGGCCCCGTTCGACTGGTTCGCCCAAGCCGTCGGCGGAGCCGCCGGCTGGCTGCTGGAAGCGATGTGGGCGGTATTCGACACCACGACGCTGGTCGATGTCACCCAAGACGGCTACGTGGCAGTCTACAACCTGCTGTTCGGGATCGGCGTGTTCATCGTGCTGATCTTCTTCTGCTTCCAGCTCATCCTCGGCCTGATCCGCCGTGACCCCACCGCCTTGTCCCGTGCCGCCCTCGGCGCCGGGAAAGCAGTACTCGGGTCGTTTGTGGTCATCACCCTGGCCGCGCTGGCGTTGGAGATCACCGACCAGCTCGCCATCGGGATCATCCAGGCCGCCGGCGAGACCACGACCACGATGGGCGACAAGATCATCCTGCTCGCCGCCGGCCTGACCGGCATCAACGTCACCGCGCCCGGGGTCGGGGCGATCGTCACGATCTTCCTCGGCGGCCTGATGGTCGCCGCCGTCGCGATCGTCTGGTTCAGCCTGTTGATCCGCAAAGCGCTGCTACTGATCGCGATCGTCCTCGCGCCGCTCGCGTTCGCCGGGGCCGCGTGGGATGCCAGCCGCTCCTGGATCGGGAAATGGGCGGCGTTCGTCCTCGCCCTCATCGTGTCCAAGCTCGTGCTGGTCGTGGTGTTCCTGATCGCGATCACGCAGATGGCGACCCCGATCGAGGCCGATCTGACGGCGATCACCGAGCCGATCACCGGCATCGTCATGCTCGCCATCGCCGCGTTCGCCCCGTACATGGTCTACCGCGTCATCGCGTTCCTCGGCTTCGACCTCTACAACACCATGGGCGCCGAGCAAGAGGCCAAGAACGCGATGAACCGCCCCGTCCCGGTCCCGACCAAACCCACGGGTGACGGCCCGAAGAAGGTCCTCGACGACAACGGAGGCGGCGGTGGCGGTGGGAATCCTCCGCCACCCCCGGGCGGCGGAGGTGGTGGGAATCCGCCACCGCCCCCGCCCGGCGGAGGCGGAGGCGCTGGTGCCGGGGCTGGTGCGGGTGGCGGTGGTGCTGCGGGCGCTGGGGCTGCTGCGGGTCCGGCTGCGGCCGTGGTGATCGGCGCGCAGGTTGCGAAGAAGGCCGCCACCGCCGGCCCAGAGGCCGGCAGGGCCGCAGGCTCGCAGGCCGAGGCCGCCGCCGACGGCGCGAACCAGAACACCGCCAACACCAACAGCAATGGCAGCGGTGGGAGTGGGCCGGCGTCGCAGGCGCCTCCGCATCGCACCCCGCCGCCGAACGCCCCGTCCGGCCCGACGCCCCCGGCCCGCGACGGCGGCACGAAGCCGCCGGCAGGCGGGAAGGAGTGAGACCCGTGAGCACGAAACACAGCACCGAGGACACCGGCCCGGGGACCGAGCTGGTACCGGTGAAGTTCTCCCGCCTGACCCGCCGCGGCATCCTGCTCGGCCTCTCCGCCTCACAGCTCGTGACCCTCGGCATCGGGGTGCTCGCGCTGGTGGGCGCGTTCTACGCCGGCGGCGGGATGCTCATCGCCTACACCGCCCCGGTCTGGGTGCTCTCGGCGGTGCTGACCTGGATGCCCATCGCGGGCCGCCCGGTCGTGGAATGGATACCCGTGGCCGGCTGGTGGCTCTGGCGCACCACCGGCGGGCAACTGCTGTACCGGCGGCGGATCGTCGCACCCCGCCCGGCGGGAACGCTCGCCTTGCCCGGGGACATGGCGCGGCTGCGTGAACACATCGACCCCGAGACCGGGGCCGGGATGATCCACGATCCGCACCAGGGCACGCTCACCGTGGTGTGCGAGATCCGGCATCCCGCGTTCGTGCTCCTGGACCCGGCCGAGCAGCACCGCCGGGTCACCTCCTGGGGGCGGGTGCTGGCGACCGTGTGCCGGTCCGGGCGGATCGCGACGCTCCAGGTGCTGGAACGCACCCTGCCAGACTCCGGCACGGGCCTCGCGGAATGGTGGGCCGCCCACGGCACCCAGGACGACTCCTGGGCATCGACCACCTACCAAGAGCTCATCGACCGCGCCGGCCCCGCCGGGGAACGCCACGCCACCACCATCAGCCTCAGCCTGGATATGAAGGCTGCGGCCCGGCAGATCCGGACCGCCGGCGGGAGTCTGCGCGGGGCGGCCGCGGTGCTGCGGCAGGAGATGAGCACGCTGACGGCGGCGCTGCGTGCCGCCGACCTCACCCCGACCGGGTGGCTGACTCCGGGGCAGGTCGCGGTGATCTTGCGCAGCGCTTACGATCCCTCGGTCGCGGCGACCTTGGAGCGGCACGGGGAGCTTGGCCAGTCGCTGGCGACGGCGGGGCCGGTCGCGGTGACCGAGACCTGGACGGGCCTGCGCACCGACTCCGCCCACCACGCGGTGCTGTGGATCAGTGAGTGGCCGCGGTCGATGGTGTATCCAGGGTTCCTCGCCCCGCTGGTGCTCTCCAGTGGGATCGGGCGGGCGTTGTCGCTGCTCTATACGCCCCTGCGCACCGACCAGGCCGCCCGCGACATCCGCAAGAAGAAGGTCGAGCACATTTCGGATGCGGCGCAGCGACGGCGGATCGGGCAGATCGAGGACGCCGCCCAGACCGCCGAGTACGAGGACGTGCTCCAGCAGGAAGCCGACCTGACCGCCGGGCACGGAGTGCTGCGCGTGAGCGGCCTCATCGCCGTCTCCGCACCGAGCAGCGAGGAGCTGGATGCGGCGGTCTCGGCGATCGAGCAGGCCGCGATCCAAGCCTCCTGCGAAACCCGCCGCCTGGTTGGGCAGCAAGCGCAGGCCTTCACTGCGGCCGCCCTGCCCCTGGCCCGCCACATCTGACCCCGCTGTTCTCTGCGGGGTGCGGGGTGCACCTGAGGAGCAACCGATCATCCATCCGCTGTCTGGGGAGGTCCCTCATGCCCACGTTCTACGATCCTGTCGCCGACGCCGAAGAGGCCTCCCAGGCGCTCCGTGGCCTGGCACATGCCAGCCGCAGCTTCGAGCATCCCGAAGACGCCTACGGGGTGATCGGCGACCTGCTCGCCGGGGTGCGCTCCTTGCAGCAGTCCATCGAACAGATCGCGCAGCGGCATCGCCGCCACGACGGCCGCGCGTTCGATGACGCCGGTGACCAGGCCGCCGGCATCCGCGATGCCCAGGTGACTGCCGATCAGCTCTCCAGCGCGGCCGCCGCAGTCGATTCGGTCGAGGAACGGCTGAACGCCGCTATGCAGGCCGCCGGACGCATCGCCTGGCACCCCGCACCTACCACCGCCGCAGACGCCGTGAACGCAGAGGCCGTCCAGTCGGACGCGGCTGGGGACGAGGCGGCGCGGGAGTCGCGGTGGGTCAACATCGTCTTCCTGCAAGGCGATGAGGCAGATGAGGTGCTGCGGCTGATCGATCGCGACGGCCCTGACGCCGCGATCGAACACCTGGCTCACTGGGATTACGGAGAGGAGACCACGGATGCGGCGATGGAGAACGGCTACGTCTACGACGCCGTGCCCACCGGGATGCTGGACACCGAGACGGTCTCGGGTGAGTACACGCTGACCTCCAACCCGGCGATGGGGCACGTCGGCCTCTACCGTCAGCACTCGATCCCACCCGAAGACAGCCTCGACGCCGCTACCCCCACGCCCGCCCCGGTCATCCCGACCACCCACGGCGCCGATGCGGCACGGGCCGCGACCGCGGCAGGCGGCGCCGCTGCGGGTCGTGGGGCGGCACGGTCGGCGCGTGGCCCCGGAAGCAGCGCAGCCCGCGGGCGGAAGGAGACCGGGAAGGTGTCCGAGCGCGGCGCGGCGGCCTCGGCGACGGACGGGTCCTGGTTCACCCATCCCGGCGTTGCGGCCGTCCGCCGCGACCGCGGACTCGGCCTCTAACCCGCCAGGGGCCTGTGCATGGTGCCGCCGCCCGGGGATCGGGCGGCGGCACCGCTGCGTGTTCGGGGTGGGGCGGGTGCACCTGAGCCACATCCCTGTTCGCTGCTGCTTCTTGGGAGGCTGCTCATGCCCACGATCTCCTACTATCCCGCCGCCTACGCCGCCGAGGCCGCCCGGAATCTGCGCGCACTCGCCGCGGCCGGGAATCTACCCGCCACCGACCCGGTGATCGGCGAGCTGCGCGAGGTGGCGACGGCGATGCGGCAGGTGCTCGACCAGCTCGCCACCGCCCGGGCGGGACACGGCGATCCCGCGGCTCTCGCCGCCGCTGATGACCTCCACCAGGCCGGCACTTCCCTGGATGCGGTCGCCGCCGGGCTGACCCGCGCCGCACAAGCCGCACATGTCGCCGCGGCCCCAGATCGGTCCGCGATGACAGCGCCGGCGCCTGCCGCGACCTCGGCGGCCGAGCCGGCGCCGCACGAGCGGCCGACCCGCCGCTCCCGACGGGGCCAGTCCCAGCAGACGAGAGCATCCAAACCGGATCGCTCGTGGTTCGCCCCTCGCACTCTCCGTTCCGGTGCCGATCGCGGGCGGGGGCGGGGACTGTGAGCGAGAAGGAACGCCTGCACACCGCGGTGCTCGTCGCCCCCGCGGCAGAGCGGCGCCGGCTGCGCAAACAGCGCCGCCAAGCTGCGGCCCGGCTGCAGGCCGAACAGCGCCGGCAGGAAGTCGCCGCCGCGAAGGCCAAGGCCGACGCGGAGCGTGCCGAGCGCAAGGCCACTCAGTACCTGCCCGCCGCCGGCGAGCCCGGGCCGGCGGCGCTGCGGTCGCCGGGCAGGTTCCGGCTGCCGCGCCACCAGGACACCTCGGCGACGCTCGCGGCGCAGTACCCGTTCCTCGCCGAAGGGGGCCTCGGCTCCCAAGGCGTGTTCGTCGGCCAAGACCTCTACTCCGGGGCGTCGTTCGTGTACGACCCGTGGGTGCTGTACCAGGCCGGGATCATCACCGCACCAAACGTCGTACTGGCGGGGATCGTCGGTAGTGGCAAGTCGTCGCTGGCGAAGTCGCTGTACACGCGGTCGCTGCCGTTCGGACGCCGGGTCTACGTGCCCGGTGACCCGAAAGGGGAGCATACGGAGATCGCACGGGCGGTCGGGGGCCGGGCGATCCAGCTCGGCCACGGCCTTCACACCCGCCTGAACCCGCTTGATGAGGGGTACCGGCCGTCCGGCCTCAGCGATGCTGAGTGGGCGACCACGGTGGCCTCGCGTCGTCGTGACCTGATCGGGGCACTGACGGAGACGGTGCTGACCCGGCCGATGTCGCCGTTGGAGCACACCGCGATCGACGCGGCGCTGGCGCAGACGGTCCGGGAGAACGAGGTACCGATCCTGCCGATGATCGTCGACCACCTCCTCACCCCGTCGGATGATCCCGACGGCCGGCTCGCAGAAGACGGGCGGATGGTCGGGCACGCGCTGCGCCGCCTCGTCGCCGGTGACCTGTCCGGCCTGTTCGACGGCCCGTCCACCGAAGTGTTCGATCCGACGCTGCCGATGGTGTCGCTGGACCTGTCCCGGGTGACCGAGAACGCCACCCTGGTGTCGGTGCTGATGACCTGCTCGTCAGCGTGGATGGAGTCGGCGCTGCTGGACCCGAACGGCGGACAGCGCTGGGTCATCTACGACGAGGCCTGGCGGCTGATGTCGGAGCCGGCGCTGCTGAAACGGATGGATGCGCACTGGCGGCTCGCCCGCGCCTACGGCATCAGCAACATGCTCATCTTCCACAAACTGACCGACCTGGAGAACGTCGGCGACCAAGGGTCCGCGATGCGCTCGCTCGCGAACAGCCTGCTGGCGAACGCGGAATCGCGGATCATCTACCGGCAAGAATCCGACCAGCTCGGCAGCACCGCCAAGACGCTCGGGCTGACCGGCACCGAACGCGAACTCCTCCCGACGCTGGGCACCGGGCAGGGGCTGTGGCGGATCAAGGACCGCTCCTTCGTCGTCCAGCATCAGCTCCACCCGGACGAATACGAGCTGTTCGACACCACCGCTCGCATGGGCTGAAACCTCCGCAAGTTCAGGATTTCTGACGGTTCGCCACCGCGGCTGAACGTTCGTCAGCCACGGTGAAACCCGGAGGTGCGTCCGGGGGTATCGGGTGCACCTGGGCGGCATGAGACGACACACCACCCCGCCGCTGTCTGAGCCTGTGCCGGTGCAGTTGCGCACCGTGATCCTTGACATCCATCCCGATGGGTCGATGAGCGTGACCATCGACGGCGCCCCGCACCCGCCACCAGAGGATGGGTCGTGGTCGCGGGCGTCGTTCCCGCAGATCATCGACCACGCCAGCGACGACCGGGCGGTGCCGGTGCGGGTCGAGGTGCACGAGGCCGACGGCACCAGCTTCACCGAACTCCTCCCGGCCAGGCCGCCCCGCAGGCCCGTCGCTACCGAGTCGGCGTCGAAGCGGAAGAAGGAGAAGCCGGCCCCGCCGGCGCTGATCGAGGTGACCGGCGACGGGTTCGTGCCCGGTGAGGATGTGGCCTGCTGCCTGATCGTCTCCCACACCGACGCCGCCCCGGACGGCACCGCCCGCGCCCTGCTCGACCCGGCACAGGTCACTGGTGCGGATGAGGTGGTGCTCCTCGGGCGCATTTCCGGCACCGTCGTGACCCGGAGCCTGCGATGAGTACCGCACCGCAGGGACGGCAGACCGGCAGCTTCGGCGACGAGCTGACCAACGCGGCCATGATCGGGTTGGTCGGACTGTTCGGCCTCGCCCTGATCCTGCGCGCCGCCGGCAGCGTCGCCGCATTCCTCACCGGCACCGCGCAGCCCGAGGCCGGTCCTGCGGCCGGGGTGGGGGTGCTGTTCCGTCCCGGCGACCCCGCCGCCGCGCTCGATGCGCCCGGGCTCCATCCGTTCGCCTACTGGGCGGTGGCCGCGGTGATGCTCGCCGCGCTCGTCGCCGGGGGCTGCTGGGTGTGGGTGCGGTTGCGGCGGCATTCCCGCAAGGTCGCCACCGACCCGCACACCACCGCCGGGACCGCGACCCGGCATGAAGTGGCGACCACGGCCTCGCCGTCGGCGCTGCTGAAGCGCGCCGGGAGTCTGCGCCCCTCGGTGGAGAAGCCGGTGCCGGCGGACGTGGGGTATCGGATCGGCAGCAGTCTTGGCCGGGAGGTCTGGGCGTCGGTGGAGGACTCGATCCTGCTCATCGGCCCGCCTCGTTCCGGCAAGGGTCTGCACGTGGTGATCCCGGCGATCCTCGACGCCCCCGGCGCGGTCATCGCGACCAGTACCCGCCCCGACAACCTCACCGCCTGCCTGCGGGCGCGCAAACGCATCGGCCCGGTCGCGGTGTTCGACCCGCAGCGCCTGGCCGAGGGGGTGCCTGCGGGGATGCGCTGGTCACCCATCCGTGGCTGCGCAGATCCGCTGACCGCGATGATCCGCGCCACCGGCCTCGCCTCGGCCACCGGATTGTCCGCGGGCGGGGTCGAGTCCGGCGGGTTCTGGGAAGGCAAAACAAGGACCGCGCTGCAAGCCCTGCTGCACGCCGCCGCTCTCGACCACCGTTCCCCGGAAGAGCTGTTCCGGTGGACGCTGGACCCCGCCGCCGCGGCAGAGGCGGTCGCGATCCTCACCAACAGTCCGGACGCGGCGACCGGATGGGCGGACTCGCTGGAATCCATGATCGACGCCGACCCCCGCACCAGGGATTCGATCTGGCAGGGCGTCTCGCTCGCGCTCGGCGCCCTGGCTGACCCGCGGGTGCTCGATGCCGTCAGCCCCGGCCCCGGTGAGGACTTCGACCCCGAAGCGTTCATCCGGGACAAGGGCACTCTGTTCCTGCTGGCCACCGGGGCGGGTGCCGGTGCATCGGCGGCGTTGGTGGCGGCGCTGGTCGAAGACCTCGTGGAGACCGCCCGCCGGATCGCCGCACGCTCGCCGGGAGCCCGGCTCGACCCGCCCGTGCTGCTTGCGCTCGATGAGATCGCCAACCTCGCGCCCCTGCCGTCGCTTCCGGTGCTGATGGCCGAAGGTGGCGGCACCGGGATCACCTGCCTGCCGGTCCTGCAATCCCTGGCTCAGGCCCGCGACAAGTGGTCGGAGAACCAGGCGAACGCGATCTGGGACGCCTCCATCGTGAAGATCATCCTCGGCGGCGCCTCCAACAGTAAAGACCTCCAAGACCTGTCCACGCTGATCGGCGAGCGGGATGAATACACCGATGCGATCACACTCGGTGACCACGGCACCAGGAGCAATCAACGCTCGGTGCGGCGGGTGGCGATCTTCCCGCCCGACCGGCTGCGGACGCTCCCGTTCGGCACCGCCGTCACCCTGCTGCGCGCCGCCCCGCCCATCGTCACCGACCTGAAGCCCTGGCCCGCCCGCGCCGATGCCACCCAGCTGAAGGCGGATCGCGGCGAGATCGAGGGCCTGCTCCAACGCCCCGCTGGTTCTCGGTAGCCCAGGGCGGCTGGGGTGCACCTGCCTGCCACAGCGGCCACCATCACGAAGGGGGCTGCCTGAGCACAGGAGCCAGTCATGTCCATGCATACCCAGACCTCGGCCTCGGGGTTCATCGCCTCCGATCCGCAACTGAGCCAGACCGCCAAAGGTGACTCGCGGTTCTATGCCCGGTTCGGGCAGGAGCACTACCGTCGCGAGGCCGATGGGTCGTTCACGCAGTTGGAGACGACGTACCACAACATGGTGATGTTCGGCCGGTCGGCGCAGCGCGCACACGAGCGGTTCGCCAAGGGTGACAAGTTCCTCGCTGAGGGCTACACCCGCACACCGGAGTACGAGCGCGACGGAGCGATGGTCGCCGGGGAAGAGGAGTTCATCGCCAAGCGGATCGGACACGACACCGCACGCACCCGCTACGAGGTCGACCGCACCCCTCGCCGCACCGCGGCAGAGCGTCCGGCCGCTGAGCGCCAAGCGCCCGGGTCCGAGCCGGCCGAACGTCAGCAGGCCCGTTCCGCGCCGGCGATGGGCATGTGAGGCAGGAGGACCACCATGACTGATCAGACTCCCGCCGCACCCGGTCCCGACGAGGCCCAGCCCGATGACTTTCCCGATGGCTTTCCCGACGACATCGACCTGGACGAAGACGACTACGACACCGAGAACGAGGATGACCAGGACGTCGGCCCGCCGCACCCGGTGAACTGGTACCTGCTGCGCGCCGATGCGCTCGAAGAAGAGTGGTACGAACTCAACCGGTGGGTCGAGACGCTGCGCCGCACCTACGGGCTGCCCGCATCGGTGATCCCGCCGTTCTGGCACCGCCACGACGAACTGGTCTGGGAACTCAGCAGCCTGCATGTGCACTGGCTGTGCGCCTACCACCCCGAACAAGACGGGTCCGCCCCGTTCGGGTGGCACCGCGACTTCGCCGACGCCCGCCAGCGGCTGCGCGAATGGGTCGCCGCCTCCGGCACCCGTCTGGATCGCGACCGGCCCACCCGGCAGACCACCTGGCCCGGCGAAGACCCCGCCGACCCGGTCGAAGACGTGTTCGTCGCCGACCGCGACCGCGACTTCGTGGACTACGTCGCCGCACAGGTCGCCGACCGCCGCACCAAAGAAGACGCCTTCTACGCCGGCGCCGACCCGGACACCGGGGAGGTGCTCGGCTGATGGGCACCTATGTGAAGAAGACCAACCGGCGCCGTTACGAGGACCGATCGTTCTCGGTGCGCCCCGTTCACCGCGACGCCCCCGACCTGCACAAGCTCTGCGAAGTGCTGATCCGCCTGACCATGCAGGAAACCGGACAGTCCCGCATCGACCGGCGCGCCGCCGAACCACCGGACACCTACCGCGCCGCCGCCGTAGCCGCACCCGGCGACGACGGTCATCGCCCGGCGAGCGGAGAAACGGTAGAATGAGTCTGGCAAGCCTCGCGTGCAGCGTGGCGTGCTGTGGTCCCAAACCCCCACCCGGGATCGGGTGGGGCAAGCGTTACGTGGTCGACCTGTCGGCCGAGTCCTAGAACCCCCGCAGCGGGGTTCCTCTCACGATCAGCACCCGCCGGACGGCCCTAATCCGTCTGGGCGCGAGGTCCGATCTACGTGAGAGAAGGACCCCATGAACGCCACATCCTCGCGCCCCGACCCGGTGCGCAGCCTCGTTGACCTACCCGCCGGAGGCGCCCTGGCCGTGTCCTACCTGCGCGTGTCCACCCGCGAACAGGCCGAACGCGGAGGAACCGACGAGGGGTTCTCCATCCCCGCGCAGCGGGAGGCGAACAACCGCAAGGCCGAACAGCTCGGAGCGGTCATCGTCGAGGAGTTCATCGACGCCGGAGCGTCCGCGAAGTCCGCCGACCGGCCCGACCTGATGCGGATGATCCAGTACGTCAAGGCCAACAAGGTCGCCTACTGCATCGTCCACAAGGTCGACCGACTCGCCCGCGACCGCAGCGATGACGTCGCGATCCACCTGGCCCTCCAACAGGCCGGGGTCATGCTCGTCTCCGCCACCGAGAACATCGACCAGACGCCCTCGGGGATGCTGCTGCACGGCATCATGTCCTCCATCGCGGAGTTCTACTCCCGCAACCTCGCCACCGAGGTCACCAAAGGCATGACCCAGAAGGCCATCGGCGGCGGCACCGTCGGCAAGGCCCCCATCGGATACCTCAACATCCGCACCACCGACGAACTCGGCCGCGAAGCGCGCACCGTCGAACTCGACCCCGAACGTGCCCCGATGATCCAGTGGGCGTTCAAGGCCTACGCCTCCGGCAACTGGACCGTCAGCCAGCTCCACGACGAGCTCACATCCCGTGGGCTGACCAGCGTGCCCACCCCGAAAAGGCCCGGTAAGCCCCTCGCGGTGTCCTCGGTGCACCGGATGCTGATCAACCCCTACTACAAAGGCGACGTGACCTACCGCGGCACCCGCTACGCCGGCAGCCACGAACCACTCGTACCGCCCGAGGTCTGGTACCAAGTGCAGTCGGTGCTCACCGCGCACAAGTCCGCCGCCGAAGCCACCCAGCTCCACGACCACTACCTGAAAGGCACCGTGTTCTGCGGTGCCTGCGGGTCACGGCTGATGGTCTCGAACGCGAAGAACCGTCACGGCAACGTCTACCCCTACTTCGTCTGCTCCGGCCGGCACTCCAAGCGCACCAACTGCACCCGCGGCGCGATCCTCATCGAGGACGTCGAGCACATGATCGAGCGGTACTACCAGCGAGTGCAGATCACCCCCGCGCACCGCGAAGCACTCGGCGGGATGCTGCACCACGAGTTCGACCGGCTCATGGCCGAGGAGACCGACGAACTGGGCCAGCTCACCACCAACCGCGACCGGCTCCAAGGCGAGCAAGAACGACTCCTCCAAGCTCACTACGCCGACGCGATCCCGCTCTCGCTCCTCAAACGCGAACAGGACCGCATCCTCGGAGAGCTCGACCAGGTGACCCGCCGCATCGACGCCCACCACGGCGAATACGCCGACGCCCGCGCCCACCTCGCAGACGCCCTCAACCTGCTGGCCAACTGCGCCGACATCTACGCCCGCTGCGACGACACCAACCGCCGCCTGTGCAACCAGGCCTTCTTCACCAAGGTCTACGTCGAGGAAGACGACGAGCTCCGAGTCGAGTACCAGCGCCCCTACGAGATGCTGCTCGACCCCGAGATCAACGGCAACGCCCTCAACTGGGCACAGGACGGCAAAAAGGCTCGAACCCTTGCCAACGATTCGTCGGGCAAGGGTTCGAGCCTTGTGCCTTGGGTGGGCCCAGAGGGACTCGAACCCCCGACCCTCTCGGTGTAAACGAGATGCTCTAGCCAACTGAGCTATAGGCCCCACTGCGTCATCGGAGACTCCGAGAACGCCTGATCAGTATGCCACACCCGTGGGGCTCCGACGAATCGCAACCGCGGCTCATCAGGGGCGCGGTCGTCTCGGCAGCAGGATCGGCATTCAGGGACGTGGTGGCGAACCTTGAAGGATCTGAGCGACATTCGCCGCGAAATTCTCTGCCACGTCGGCAGGGTCGATATCGAACAGTGCGCGACTCTGTTCGACGGCCACTGCACCCAGAGTCAGGGTCAGGACCCCTTGGGAGACGTCGGGTCCCAGCCGCTGGGCGTTGAGCGCCTGCGGAGCGACATCCTCGGCGGCGATCGAATAGCCGAGCAGGACGATCTCGGCACCGTCACGGTACTTCAGCAGGATCTCGCGCATGGACAGTGCCGCGGCCAGAGGGTCGGCTGTGACAGGGCAACGGGCATCGACCTCGGCTTTGAGGCTCTTCGAGATGAGGACGAGAAGAGACTGTTTGTCCTTGACGTGCCAGTAGAGAGCAGAGGGCTGAACCCCGAGTTCACGGGCCAGTCGGCGCATGGACAGGTCGCCGAGACCGTAGCGCGAAAGGATGTCCAAAGCGGTGTGCGTGATGCTTTCGGCGGTCAGTGCCAATGAGACATACCTTTCATTCTTCGTCTGGGGCTCGTCCCGATTTTTCAGATCGCGTTCCCCTCGCTATAGTAGTTCCTGGTGACGGGATATAGCGCAGCTTGGTAGCGCGCCTCGTTCGGGACGAGGAGGTCGTGGGTTCGAATCCCGCTATCCCGACCACGGGAAAGTGCCGCAGCATCGCTCAGGCGAGGTTGCGGCACTTTCTGCATCTCCAGCTCGACACAGTGTCGCAGGTCGTCTCCGGCAGCCGGAAGTGGTGATCATCACTTTTCGTACCAGCCATCGGGTTGCGAACCGATGGCTGGTACGAAACCTGATGGCGGAGTGCACGAAAAGCGGCTCGAGGGCCTCTACTCCCGCTCATCGCTCGCCTCCACGCCCGACGATGGAGCAGCTCCCGAACTCGGATCCGAGCCCGCTGACGAACCGTCCCCCGAGCTTGGGTCCGAGCCCGCTGATGGTTGCGCGCTCGGTTCGGCCTCGGCGAAGGTCTCGACGAGGGCATCGGGATCCGTTCCGCGCCACCGGGCGATCGCCTTCATCACCTGGTAGACGATGATCGCCGAGGCGGAGCCCAGTGCGATTCCTTCGAACTGGAGACCGCCGGGAGTCCAGGTGAAATTCGCAATCGCGACGATGAGGGACACCGCGGCGGTGTTGAGATTGATCGGATTGGCGAAGTCGACCCTGTTCTCCACCCAGATCCGCACACCGAGCATGCCGATCATCCCGTAGAGGACGGTTGCCGCACCGCCGAGGACGCCCGGGGGAATGGTGGCGATGATCTCGCCAAATTTCGGCAGCAGGCTGAGGATGAGTGCGATGACCGCAGCGCACAGGTAGGCCGCGGTGGAGAAGATGCGAGTAGCGGCCATGACACCGATATTCTCCGCATAGGTCGTCGTTCCCGAACCGCCTCCGGAGCCGGCGAGGATCGTGGAGAATCCGTCGGCGAAGAGTGTGCGTCCCGTCAGCTTGTCCAGATCTCGTCCCGTCATGGCCGCCACCGACTTCACGTGCCCGATGTTCTCGGCGATGAGAACGAGGACGACGGGCAGGAAGAGGCCGAGGTATCCGAGATCGAATGCCGGAGCATGGAACGCGGGCAGTCCGACCCAGTCGGCCTGGTCGACGGTCGTGAAGTCGATCTCGCCCTGCAGCCACGCCGCCGCGTAGCCGATGAGCACCCCGATGAGGATCGACAGTCGCCCGAACATGCCCCGGAACGCCACGGTGACCAGCAGAATGGCCACGATGGTGATGACTGCTGTCAGAGGTGCCTCCTGCACCCAATCCCACGCGGCCGGTGCGAGGTTGAGCCCGATGAGGGCGACGATGGCACCGGTCACGACAGGTGGCATCGTCAGTTCGATCCACCGCACCCCGACGAAATGGACGACGAGCCCGACGAGCGCCAAGGTGACTCCCACAGAGATGATTCCTCCCTGCGCCAAGGCCATGGCGTGCGGTTCGAGGTCCTCGCCGGCGGTCGCCGAGAACCCGGTGACCGCACCGATCGGTGCCAGCAGGCCGAACGAGGACCCGAGGTAGGACGGCATCATCCCCTTGGTGATGAGCAGGAAGAGCAGGGTGCCGATCGCGGTGAAGAACAGAGTCGTCGACGGCGGGAAGCCGGTGAGCAGCGGGACGAGGAACGTCGCACCGAACATCGCGACGACATGCTGGGCACCGACGCTGATCGTCCGCGGCCAGCTCAGACGCTCTTCGGGCAGCACACGCTCTCCCGGGCGGATGGTCCGCCCGTCGCCGTGCAGCCGCCAACCGCGCTGTCTTCCGGGCTGCTGCCGAGTGCCCGTCTGCTCCGAGTCCGTCATTGCGCTCCTTGTTCCGTATTCATCGCCGAGTCCGGGAGGTGGCCTCAGCCGCCGGAAGAATTCTATGCGCTCACTGACAATTGGGGTGTCCGGGCGCCGGGGGTGAGTGGCCGGAGACGTGGCAGGAAGGGCATCTCTGCTATCGTATTGAACACTGTTCAGGACTGTTGACCTGGGCAGATTTCAAACCAGGATTTCTTCCAGTCAGGCAAAGGACCATTCGATGATGACCATGACTCCCCACCGACTTGCCGATTCCATTCTGGACGGAGGACAGATCACCGAGTCTGAAGCACTCGCCCTCCTGGCCACGCCCGATGCAGACCTCCTCGAACTCGTATCCGCCGGATCCCGGCTGCGCCGCCGGTACTTCGCGATGACGATCAAGCTCAACTACCTCGTCAATCTCAAATCGGGGATGTGCCCGGAGTCCTGCGCGTACTGCTCGCAGTCGCTGGGATCGACGGCCGAGATCCTCAAATACTCGTGGCTGAGCACCGAGGAGGCGATGGACCAGGCGAACATGGGAATCGGCGGGGGAGCCGCACGTGTCTGTCTCGTCGCCAGCGGTCGCGGGCCCAGCCGCCGCGATGTCGGCCGCGTCGGCGAGATCGTCGAACGGCTCAAGGGCGAGAACCCCGACGTCGAGGTCTGCGCGTGTCTGGGCATCCTTCGCGAAGGGCAGGCCGAGGCACTGAGAGATGCCGGTGCCGATGCCTACAACCACAACATCAACACAGCCGAGTCCTTCCACGACAACATCGTCAAGACCCACACCTACGAAGACCGGACGAACACCGTCGAGCTCGCCAAATCCGCCGGACTCTCGCCGTGCAGCGGACTCATCGTCGGCCTCGGCGAGAGCGACGAACAGATCATCGAAGCTCTCTTCGCGTTGAAGAGCCTCGATTCCGATTCCATTCCGATCAACTTCCTCGTGCCTTTCGACGGCACCCCGCTCGAAGGCCAATGGAACCTCACCCCGACACAGTGCATGAAGATCGTCGCAACGGCACGCTTCGTCTGCCCCGATCGCGAGATCCGTCTCGCCGGCGGGCGCGAGATCCACCTCAAATCTCTCCAGCCGATGGCACTGCACCTGGCGAACTCGATCTTCCTCGGCGACTATCTCACCGCCGAGGGGCAGGCCGCCGCCGACGACCTCGCGATGATCCGTGACAACGGCTTCACGGTCCTCGGCCAGGACGACACCGCGGACCAGCAGGGCGATGCAGGCACGGACATCGCCGCGGGTGCCGATCGCAGCGATCCAGTCATCCGCAGGCGCGGGGCCGGCACGGCTCAGGGTGCGAACGTCTGAGGATCGTCCCTCTTTTCCGAGGCCGAATCCGTCTGCGTCGAATCGGAGCCGTGTGGGCTCGACCGGCAGACGTCCTCAGACGTCGCGCAGGCTGCGCTTGAGGATCTTGCCGGCAGAGTTCTTCGGAAGTTCGGCCACGAATTCCACTCGTTTGGGCACCTTGAAGCCCGCCAGACGGTTCTTGACGTGGGCGATGACCTCGTCAGCGCTCAGTTCCGGCTGTCCCGATCTGAGGACGACGAAGGCCGTGATCGCTTCGATCCACTTCTCATCGGCGACGCCGACCACTGCCACCTCGGCGACCGGAGCCAGCTCGAAGATCGCGTCTTCGACCTGCCGGCTGGCGACAAGGACTCCGCCGGTGTTGATGACGTCCTTGACACGGTCGACGACTTCGATGAAGCCCTCCTCATCGACCTTGACGAGGTCGCCGGAGTGGAACCAGCCATCGTCGAATGCCTCGGCGGTGGCGTCGGGACGATTCCAATAGCCTTCGCACAGCTGCGGTGAGCGGTAGAGGACCTCGCCTTCAGTGCCCGGGGCGACGTTGTTGCCGGCCGAGTCGACGACGCGGGTCTCGACGAACATGACGGGGCGTCCGGCGGAGCCCGGATGATCGTCGTGCTCCTCCGGGCGCAGCACCGTGCACAGGGGGCCGAGCTCGGACTGCCCGAAGCAGTTGTAGAACCCGAGTTCAGGCAAGCGTGCCCGGAGTCGGTCGAGGATTGGTCCGGGCATGATCGAGGCGCCGTAGTAGGCCTTGCGGAGGCTGTCGAGATTGCGGGTCTCGAGCTCGGGACTGTTCGCCAGTGCCACCCAGACCGTGGGCGCGGCAAAGAATGTGCTGATCTCGCGTTCTTCGAAGATCGCCAGCAGCTCATCGGGAACCGGTGCGGGGACGATGATGTTGTGGGCGCCGACGGACAGCAGCGGGATGAGGAAGACGTGCATCTGCGCGGAGTGGTAGAGCGGGAGCGCATGGACGCAGCGATCATCCGCGGTGAAGTCGAGCGACAGCAGCGCCGAGAGGTATTCGTGGATCAGTGCGCGGTGTGTCATGACTGCTCCCTTCGGCGCCGAGGTGGTGCCGGAGGTGTAGAGCAGCTGTGCGACATCGGCATCGGTGACCGAGAACTCACCTGCGCCGACCGGGGCGATGTCACCTGCGGTGGCGACAGGCACGAGAGTCGAGAAGTCGATGACCTGAGCGCTCCCACCCGTCGGAGTGGCCGTGACGGTGTCGAGCAGGTCGCCGTCGGCGAAGACGATCTTCGCTCCGGCGTTGTCGAGGATGTAGTCGAGCTCGTCGTTCTTCAGCTGATAGTTCACCGGCACGTGGATGGCACCCGTGCGGGCACAGGCGAGGTAGAGGAAGACGTAGAGATCCGAGTTCTTGCCATAGGCGGCCACTCGGTCGCCCTTCGTCACGCCCAGGCGCACAAGCTCCCGGGCGACGGCCGTGACAGCTTCGTCGAGCTGAGCGTATGTCCACCTCCGATCCGAGAATTCGATCGCCGTGGCCGCGGAGAAGCGGCCGGCGCTGCGACGGATGAGATCGGAGATCGTCGAAGTGTTGCTGGAGGTCGGAGAGGCGGCTGCGGTATCTGAAACTGACATGGTTCCAATATATGGGCGAATTCGACGATGTGTGAAGTTGATCTCATTGCCGGGCCCCCAGCTCGGAAGGTTCCCGCTCGGGGAATGTAATAGTGTGGAGCCATGAGACATCCGAAGGTGAGTGACTGCGTCGACGTCTTCGATGCGCTGTGGCCGCCGGCCCTGGCCGAGTCCTGGGATTCGGTGGGCCTGGCGGTCGGGGATCCCGACTCCGAGGTGCGTTCGATCCTCCTGGCGCTCGACCCGATGGACGCGGTCATCGCCGAGGCTGTGGTGCTCGGAGCCGATCTCGTGTTCAACCACCACCCGCTCATGCTCAAACCGGTGAAATCTGTGAACGCCGCCACGCTCAAGGGCGGGGCCGTGCACACGCTCATCAGCAACGACATCGCACTGTTCAATGCGCACACGAATGCCGATTCCGCTCGCGGCGGTGTCTCCGATGTCCTCATCTCTCTGCTCGGCATCACCGACGCCGAACCCCTGACACCGCACACCGCTGGGATCGCCGCCTCCGCCGAGCCTGAGCTTCCTGCTACGGGCATCGGACGTGTCGGTGACCTGCCTCAGCCGACCCCGGTGAGAGAGCTTGCCAGACGTCTGGCAGCGCAGCTTCCGCGCACCACCACAGGAGTGCGCATCGCCGGAGATCCCGCTGCGACAGTGACTCGAGTCGCCGTCTGCGGGGGTGCCGGAGATTCCCTCTTCGACGAGGTTCGCGCCCATGGCGCCGAGGTCTACGTCACCGCTGACCTGCGCCACCACCCGGCAACCGAAGCGCTCGACACCTCAAACCGGCGCGAAGGCGGACTCGAAATCATCGACGTCTCCCACTGGGCGTCCGAGACCGTCTGGCTCAACGCCGCGGCCGAAGCACTCGAAGCGGAGTTCGCCGCCCGTGGCTTCACCGTCTCCCTGCAGCATTCGGCCGTCAACACCGACCCCTGGGTCGAACGCTACTGACGAGGAGACACTTGATGCTCATCACCGTTGCTCAGCGCGCCGCGCTGACGACCCTCATCGAACTCACTGCCCAGGGCCGCGCCCTGCGCCACGAACATGAGAACCCGAAACGAGCCGGGGAACTGCAGGAGCTCGTGCGCAAGCACAAGGAACTCGGCGATGAGCGGGCCCAAGCGAACGAAGTCGTCGAAACCCACCGTGCTGCGATCGCCGAGACGAATGCGCTCATCGAGGCCCAGCGGGCGAAGATCGAGAAGAAGAGCGTCGAACTCAACGACGGCACAGGACTGACCAGCCGGGACCTGGTGAATCTGCAGGACGAGATCGCCGGGCATGAACAGCGCGTGGGCGAACTCGAGGAGTCCGAACTCGAGGAGATGGAACGGCTCGAAGCCGCCGAGGCGGGACTCGCCGCCATCGATGACAGGCTTGCCGAGGTCACGGCGGCCGGACGCGAAGTGCAGACGGCCGTCAAGAATCGGCAGGCCGAGCTGAGCGAACTTCTCACAGTCAATGAAGCGGAATCCGAACAGCCTCGACGTGAGCTTCCGCAGCAGGTGGTGACGGCCTTCGAGGCGAATGTGCGCCAGGGCGGCCCCGGAGCCGCACTGCTCACGGGGCCGAACTGTCAGGCCTGCGGGCAGGAGATCGGTGGAGCCGCGTGGAACGCGATGCTCGGCGCCGATGTGAACGAAACCTACGCATGCGAGGAGTGCGAAGCGGTGCTGCTGCGGCGCAGCTGACCGCTGCCGCGCCATTGCACACGGCCCCGGGGCTGCACGCTCAGAGCGATTCAGTCACGCAGAACGATTGTCAGAGCCGCGGGCTTCGACGCAGTGTGCGCAGTGAACTCGACCTCGTAGAACTCTTCGGCACGGGCCACCAGCTCCTCGATCGTCTGCGGCAGCGGGCGCTCGTCGGCGAGGAGACGGCCGGCGAACTGCCCGCGATAGAACTTCGCCCAGTGGGAGACGACACGACGTCTGCCGTCGCTGTCGGTCACCGCCCCCATGAGCACGACCCGGTCATGGGGCCCGGGCCACGCGGCCCGATAATCGCTCGAACGGCAGTCGAGGGCCACCTCGTCGGGTTCGAGGGCACAGGACTTCGCAAGGATCGGCTTCCAGTACGAGGTCAGCCGACCCAGCGTTCCCAGCTCGGTCTTCATCGCCAGCCGGTAGGCCGGGATGACATCGAGGCCGTGAACCCGGCCGAAGAGGGCGGAGAAGACCTGGACGTGGCGCAGACGTTCACGCAGGGTCTCGTCGTCCTCGGCCGCGGCCACCAACTCGTCCGAGCCCATCGCCTCATAGAGGACACCAGAGTAGGTGAGCAGGGCCGGGGCACACGGGATCGAGTCGAGAACCGTATTGCGTTCGACATCTGCGGCCAGGGATCTGCCGACGCCGAGGCGCTCGAGTGCATCCCGGCTCTTCGACGTCTTCTGCAGCGCGGAGAGCACGCGCTTGCGCTTGCTGGTGAGGTCCGGAGCCGAGAGACCGTCGAGGTCGAGAGTCGGTCCGGAGGCGGCCGGCGTCTTGCCCTCGGAGGGCGGCAGGAGGATCTTCACCCTTCCATCGTAGGAGCACCAGCGGACACGATCGCAGGCGGTATCGGATGAGCTTCGTCACGTTCGCCTCGACCCGGGGGAGGTGGGAGAGACGCTGTGCGACGGAGTCCGTCGAAGACGCTAGACTGGGTTGCTTGAGGACAGGTCACCAGACGGCCGCGGCTCTCGTCAGAGGGCTGAGGAACGTCCGGGCTCCCCAGAGCAGGGATGGTGGGTAACACCCACCCGGGGCAACCCGCGGGCCAGTGCAACAGAAAGCAGACCGCCCAGTTCCGACTGGGTAAGGGTGAAACGGTGGTGTAAGAGACCACCAGAGTGTCGGGTGACCGACGCTGCTGGGTAAACCCCATCCGGAGCAAGATCAGACAGACAGCGTTCGAGGCGGCTCGCCGAGCTGTCGGGTGGATTGCTTGAGGCCGGTGGCAACATCGGTCCCAGATAGATGGCCGTCAGGCGAGAAGGGTGACCGACTCGTCGACAGAACCCGGCGTATCGGTGGCCTGTCCTCATCACATCTTTTCGGACCGAACGCGCTTGACCTTCGCCTGCCCGCCGTTGACGGCGATCATCGCCGCACCGACGATTCCGGCGTTGTTGAACAGCTTCGCTGGTTTGAGTTTGGCGCGAGTGGAGATGAGCGGCAGGAACTGCGCATGCGACTTCGACACCCCACCGCCGACGATGATGACGTCCGGTGCCACAAACAGCTCGACGAGCGAGTAGTACTGCTGCAGGCGTGCCGCCCACTCCGAATAGGACAGCCCCAGGCGGGTCTTGACCGACTCGGCCGCCTGCGTCTCCGCATCCGCACCATTCATCTCGATATGACCGAGCTCCGTATACGGCACGAGCCGTCCCTGTGTGAACAGTGCGGTGCCGATGCCCGTGCCCAGGGTGGTCAGGAGCACGGTCTTCTTCCGGTGGCTGCGCCCGGCGCCGAAGATCATCTCGGCCAGTCCGGCCGCATCGGCATCGTTGAGGAAGTACACAGTCCTGCCAGTGCGGTCGCCGATGACCGCGTCGATGTGCGAACCGATCCAACTCTGATCGAGGTTCGCGGTGTATTCGACGCGACCGCGCCGGATCACGCCGGGGAAGCCGCAGCCCACGGGCAGAGAGTCGAGTTCTGCCCGATCGGTGACGAGTTCGAGATCGAGGGCCTGCTGAGTGAGGTCCTCGAGCAGCACGGCGATCGTCTCAGCCACTGCGGTCGGGGTGCCCGGCTTCGGGGTGAGCACCCGCAGTCGTTTGAACGGCAGTCTTCCGGTCGTGGTGTCGACGAGTGCCGCTTTGATCCCGGTCCCGCCGATGTCGATGCCGATTGCGAACCTGTGGGCCGCCTCGGTGCTCATCTCAGTTTCCACCGTTCACCGGTCCCGCAGCGATCGCCGTGTCGGCATCCGGCAGGGTGAGGATGTCCGCGCCGGTCTCGGTGACGACAAGGGTGTGTTCGAACTGGGCCGAACGCCTCCGATCCTTCGTCACCACGGTCCAGGCATCGTCCCACACATCCCAGTCGATCGTGCCGAGGTTGAGCATCGGCTCGATGGTGAAGATCATTCCCGGTTCGATCGTCTCCGCGTGCGCGGGCGCGGCATCGTAGTGGGGGACGATGAGTCCGGAGTGGAATTCGCGGCCCACGCCGTGGCCGCTGTAGTCACGGACGACGCCGTAGTCGAACCGCTTCGCGTACTTCTCGATGACGCGACCGATGATGTTGATCTCGCGTCCGGGCCTGACCGCCTTGATGCCGCGCATCATCGCCTCATAGGTGCGTTCGACGAGCAGCCGAGACTCCTCGTCGGCCTGCCCGGCGGTGAACGTGTAGTTCGTGTCGCCGTGCATCCCCTGATAGTAGGCGGTGATGTCGACATTGACGATGTCACCGTCTTCGATGACCGTCGAATCGGGAATGCCGTGACAGATCACCTCATTGACCGAGGTGCACACGGACTTCGGGAATCCGCGATAGCCCAGGGTCGAGGGGTACGCGCCGTGATCGCACATGTACTCGTGGGCGACGGCGTCGATGTCGTCGGTCGTGATGCCGGGGACGATCATCTCTCCGACGACGGCCAGAGCATTGGCAGCGATCCGTCCCGCTGCTCGGACGGTCTCGATCTCTTCTGCGGAGTAGAAGTTGTTCCCGCGCCCTTCGTTCGCGTCGGCGCGTCCGACGTATTCGGGGCGGGCGATGGTCTTCGGCACTGTCCGTTCGGGAGAGATGGTGCCGGGGGTGAGGAGGCGCGTGTGAGCAGTCATGATGCCTTCGATTCTATGGTGGTTGTCCGACTTTGTCCCACTTCGCGGGCGCCTGTCGCTGCTTCGGGCAGGCCGCGGGCACGACTAGAATCGAAACAGGGGAGGCGTTCGGAACGGACTCGCCCGCGTCGAATGACTCCGGTCCCGACCATCTGGGCGTGACCGCGGGCCGCCGGCGAGAACAGACGGCGCGAACAGAGGGAGGCAGAGTGAGCGAGGAGACGACGGCCGGGAACCATGAGTTCTCCGGCCTCGGCGAAGTCGTGAGCCTGACGAGCGCGCCTCAGCAGATCGCCGACCACATCCTCTCCGGAATCGCGGTCGGGGCTCTGCCGGAAGGCACCCTTCTGCCGGGAGAGCGGACCCTGGCCTCCGATCTGCAGGTGTCCCGGTCGAGCGTGCGTGCGGCGCTGCTGCGCCTCGAGCGCCTCGGTGTCGTCGAACGTCGCCGAGGACGCGGGGGAGGGACCTTCGTCAAGAACGCCCGCCCAGAAGCGCTGGCGCCCATGGCCGGTCGTATCGATGAGTTCCACGCCGAGCGGCGCAATCTGCTCGATGCCCGCGCCGTGTTTCAGAATTCCCTTGCCGCGACGGCGGCCCGTCGCCGCACCGAGACCGAGCTTGCCGAACTGCACGAATTGGCTCAGATCTATTCCCAACGCGCCGAGGCAGCCGCCGCCCGAACCGCGGACGCGCAGTTCCATTTCGCGATCGCCCGCGCCGGCCACAACCCTGAACTCGTGCGGATGGCCATCGACATCGACACGAAGATCAACGCGGGATTCCGCCACGACCCGTTCTCTGCCGAGCTCTTCGACCACGCCGTGGCCGACCACGCCGCGATCGTCGAGGCGATCGCCGAGGGGGATGCGCAGAAAGCCGGTCAGCTCTGTGAGGACCATTTCCGCTACACCACCATCGTCTCCCGCGACTGAGCCGCCCGGGAGACCCGTCAGGCCGGGGGCCTCATGCCCGGATTGTTCTGAAGTCGACTGCCGAAGGCCGGCACTCCCGGATGGGAGCGCCGGCCTTCGGCATCTGCGGTGACCGCGGTCGGACTCAGTTGGCGAGCGCGTGGGCCACGGACACGGCCTCGAGACCGAATGCCTCGGCGACGTTGTCGTTGGTGACGTGGCCGTTGTGGATGTTGAGTCCGCGTGCCAGTGCCGAATCATTCGACAGGGCCTTGTGCCAGCCCTGGTCGGCGATCTTGACAGCGAACGGCAGCGTCGAGTTCGTCAGCGCCGCCGTAGCGGTGTTCGGCACGGCTCCGGGCATGTTCGCCACACAGTAGTAGACCGAGTTGTGAACGGTGAACGTCGGATCATCGTGCGTCGTCGGACGCGAGTTCTCGAAGCAGCCGCCCTGGTCGATGGCGATGTCGACGAGGACCGAACCCGGCTTCATCCCCGCGACCATCTCATCGGTGACGAGCTTCGGAGCCTTCTTTCCGGGGATGAGCACGGAGCCGATGACGAGGTCGGCGCCGGCCAGAGCCTTCGTGATCTCGTACTTGTTTGACACCTTCGTGCCGATCGCACCGGCGAAGGTCTCGTCGATCTGGCGCAGGCGGGGGATGTTGATGTCGATGACCTCGACGGTCGCTCCGAGGCCGAGCGCCATGCGGGCCGCGTTCGTGCCGGCGACACCGGCACCGATGACGACGACATTGGCGCGCTCGACGCCGGGGACGCCGGAGAGCAGGATGCCGCGGCCGCCGTTGGCCTTGAGCAGGCTGTGCGCACCGACCTGCGTCGACAGGCGCCCGGCGATCTCACTCATGGGAGCCAGCAGCGGGAGTCCGCCGCCGTCGGGCTGCACGGTCTCGTAGGCGATCGCGGTGGTGCCTGCCTCCATGAGGGCACGGGTGAGCGCCTCGTCGGCGGCCAGATGCAGGTAGGTGAAGAGGATGAGGTCCTTGCGCAGGAAGCCGTACTCCTGAGCGATCGGCTCCTTGACCTTGAGGACGAGATCGCCTGCGGTCCAGGTGCTCTCAGCATCGGGAGCGATCTTCGCACCCGCGGCGGCATACTCTTCGTCGGTGATGAAAGAGCCTTCGCCGGCTCCCGCCTGCACGGTGACTTCGTGGCCGTGGGCGACGAGCTCGTGCACGCCGGCAGCTGTGATGGCGACTCGGAACTCGTTGTTCTTGACCTCTGTGGGCACTGAAATGCGCATTGTGTGTCCTTCTTTCATGATTGAGCGCCGCTGGGGCGAAGGCCGCCGACTTCGACGTCGGTCGACGATGGTTCAACTGTATTCCTTAGAAGGTTTGGAGAGCAAACCTTTAAGGCTGTTTTCGTCTTGTCAGATACGGAATCAGTGTATTTCGGTACCAGATGACGCGGAAAACATGATTCCAGCCGGGCGTGATCGGCTGGCAGGTCTGAGAACACGGGATGCACCGCGAACTCCCTGCGAAACGGTAAGCTGAAACTGTCAACGCAGAACCCCGCTGAGGAGAGAGGGCTCGACATGGGACTCTACGAAGATATCGACGATCCTGACTCGAAGTACTACTTCAATCTTGAGACGAACACCGTCGAAAAGGGCCTGGTCAGCGACTGGACGCACCGGATGGGCCCGTACGAGACCGAAGAGGTCGCACGCGCCGCCCTGGACAAGGCTCGCGAACGCAGCCAGAAGTGGGACGAAGACGACGAGAAGTGGAACGGCTGATCGGATGTCACGTCAGGAGGAATTCGTTCTCAGGACCGTTGAGGATCGTGATGTGCGATTCATCCGACTCTGGTTCACCGATGTCCTCGGGCAGCTGAAGTCCGTGGCCATCGTGCCGGCCGAACTCGAAGGCGCCTTCTCCGAGGGCATCGGGTTCGACGGCTCGGCGGTGGAGGGGCTCGCCCGGGTCTACGAGGCCGATATGGTGCTCAAACCCGACCCCTCGACGTTCTCCCTGCTTCCCTGGCGGGGAGAGACCGAACCGACCGGGCGGATGTTCTGCGACATCCATGTGCCCGGGGGAGAACCGGCACCGGCGGATCCGCGCAATGTCCTCAAACGCACTCTGGCGAAAGCCGCCGAACGCGGCTTCACCTTCTACGTGCACCCTGAGATCGAGTTCTATCTGTTCAAGACCGACAACCTCGACCCGGTCACCGGCATCACCGACGGCACCGCGCCAAAACCCGTCGACACCGCGGGATACTTCGACCATGTCAACGGCGGCACAGCCAATGACTTCCGACGCGAAGCGGTGACCATGCTCGAAGCCATGGGCTTGTCGGTGGAGTTCTCCCACCACGAAGCCGGACCCGGGCAGAATGAAATCGACCTGCGCTACGCAGACGCCCTGACCATGGCCGACAATGTGATGACGTTCCGGTCAGTGATCAAGGAAGTCGCGATCTCCAGGGGCGTCTACGCCTCGTTCATGCCCAAACCGCTGTCGGAGCACCCAGGCAACGGCATGCACACACATGTGTCGCTGTTCGAAGGGGAGAACAATGCCTTCTTCGAACCGGGAGCGGAGTATCAGCTCTCGAGGACCGGGCGCCAATTCATCGCCGGTCTGCTCACACACGCCGCCGAGATCTCGGCGGTGACGAATCAGCACGTGAACTCGTACAAGCGGCTGTGGACCGGTCATGAGGCTCCGTCCTACATCTCCTGGGGTCACCGCAACCGTTCGGCCCTCGTCCGGGTGCCGCAGTACAACTCCGGCAAGTCCTCCTCGGCGAGGGTGGAATACCGGGCCATGGACTCCTCGGCGAACCCGTATCTGTCCTATGCCCTCATGCTCGCCGCCGGGCTCAAAGGAATCGAGGAAGGCTACGAGCTTCCCGAGGAGGCCGAGGACAATGTCTGGCAGCTCTCGGACACCGAACGGCGGGCGATGGGCATCGAGGCGCTGCCGCGCAGTCTGTCTCATGCGCTGGAGATCATGGAGAGCTCGGATCTCGTGGCCGAGACCCTCGGCGAAGAGGTCTTCGACTTCTTCCTGCGCAACAAGCGTCAGGAGTGGAACGACTACCGTGCCCAGGTGACACCCTATGAACTCGCCAAGCATTTCACTTCGATGTAATCCCCATGGCAGGAATCACTTCACGCACGACCAGCGTCCCGGATGCGACAGCCCGATTCCTCCACGAGCTCGATGAGCTCCTGGGCCAGCCTCTGGCCACGGATTCGCGCTTCGTCGAGCTGCTTCTGGCAACCCCGGATCCGCACGGTGCCGCCCTCGGGCTGCTCCGGGTCGTCGAGGCCGCTGGGCAGGACTCCGCGGCGCTGCTCTCGGCCGTTCGCTCCGGCACTGCGGAGACGCTGGCAGAAGACGAACTCAACCGGCCGCTGCTGGCGCGCCTGCTCGCGGTCATGGGCACCTCGGAGGCTATGGTCGACCACCTGGTCCGACATCCTGATTCGCTGCCGCTTCTGCTGGTGCCCGAACCGTTCCTGCTGATCTCGACACCCGCCGCCTCGGCGGTGTCGCTGCGGGCCGAGATGCTCCAGGCCGTCGGTGCCGACCCCGAGTCCCCGGCACCGCTCGCCACCGTGACCGGAGACGAGGGGATCCGCTCGCTGCGCCGGAACTATCGTGACGCCGTGCTGCGGCTGGTCGCCGATGATCTCGCAGCCGAAGCGCCTGAGGAGATCGTCGACCACGTCATGGCGGTCCTGTCCGATCTTGCCGCCGCCGCGCTCGATGCTGCTCTGGCGATCGCCAGAGCCGAAGTCGACGGGGGAGACGGGATCCGCTTGGCCGTCATCGCTCTGGGTAAGACCGGTGCCCGCGAACTCAACTACGTCTCCGACGTCGATGTCGTCTTCGTTCTCGACTCCGCCGACGACGGCGACGCGCGGGATCTCGCCACGGATCTGGCCCAGCGGACACGGGCAGTCCTCTCCGACGCCGGAGGCGAACCTGCGCTGTGGGAAGTCGACACCGCGCTGCGTCCCGAAGGCAAGGCCGGGGCACTGGTGCGCACTCTCTCGGAGTTCGAGCACTACTATGCCGACATCGCCCAGAACTGGGAGTTCCAGGCGCTGCTCAAAGCCAGGCCGGTGGCCGGTGATGCCGAAGTCGGCAGACGGTTCTCGGACTCGCTTCTGCCGCTGGTGTGGAAGGTGGCCAGTCGTGAGGGCTTCATCGACGGTGTCAGATCGATGCGTCGTCGCGTCGTCGACCTCATCCCGGCCGCTGAGGCTCCGCGTCAGATCAAGCTCGGTCGCGGGGGCCTGCGTGATGTCGAGTTCTCCGCCCAGATGCTCCAGCTCGTCCACGGCGGCACCGACGAGGACATCCGCACCCCGAACACTCTCATGGCGCTCGAAGAGCTCGGCGAGCACGGATACATCGGCCAACAGGATGCTTCCGTGTTCTCCGCCGCCTACCGGTTCATGCGCGTCGTCGAGCATCGGGTGCAGATTCCCCGGATGATGCGCAATGCTCTCATCCCCGATGACGATGCGAAGCTGAGGATGCTCGCCCGGTCGGTCTTCCGCTCCGGCTCCCGCACCGGTGCCCGCCTCGAAGAGACCCGCCGCGACTACGCCAGACACGTCACCCGATTGCATGAGCAGATCTTCTACCGGCCGATCCTCGAGGCCGCCGTCGGCGTCCATGGGGCCGTCGTCGAAGCCCACAAGCGCGGCTCGAGTCTGCAGGCCGCAGCCGATCGTCTGCGGGCCTTCGGCTATCGGGATCCGCAGGGTGCTCTGGGCCATATCAAGGCCCTGACGACCGGCGTGTCGCGCACGGCGATGGTGATCAAACAGGTGCTGCCGGCGCTGCTCGACTGGTTCTCCGACGGAGTCGAACCCGACCGGGCACTTCTGGCGTTCCGGCGACTGAGCGAATCGCTTGCCTCTTCCGGCTGGTTCCTCAAGATGCTCAGGGATTCCGGACTCGCCGCCAAGTCGGTCGCCGATGTGCTGTCCCTGTCCGGCTACGCCACCGAGCTGCTGCTGCGCCAGCCCGCGGCGGTGGCCTGGTTGGACAAGTACGACAATCTCGCTGCCCGTGACCTCAACGTGCTGTCGGCCGAAGTCGACGGACTGCTCAAACGTCACGGAGGCGCCGCTGTCACGCCGATCCGCGAGACCTACAGTCGAGAACTGCTGCGCATCGCCCTGCGCGACGTCCTCGATGTCGGCGACCGATCCGCGATCCCCGGCGATCTCTCAGATCTCATGGATCTTGCCGTCCGCGGTGCGCTGGAAGCCGTGCGCACCGACCTCGAGACACCGGAGACGCCCGATTACGAATTCGCCGTCATTGCGATGGGCCGCTGGGGCGGACGGGAGATCGGGTACTTCTCCGACGCCGATGCGATGTACGTCGTCCGAGCGAAGTCGAACGATCTCGACGCCGAGGCGAAGGGCAAGCTGAGCAAACATGCCAACAAGGTGGCGCTGCAGCTGTCCTCACGGCTCAAGGCCAGCGAAAGCGCACAGGGAGTCGACCTCGACGCAGATCTGCGGCCCGAAGGCAAGAACGGACCGCTCGTGCGCAGCTTCTCCTCCTACCAGGCCTACTACGCGAAATGGTCACAGCCGTGGGAAGCCCAGGCGCTGCTGCGGGCGCGTCCGGTCGCCGGAGACGAAGGACTGATCGAGGACTTCCTCTCACTCATCGACCCGCTGCGGTACCCCGCCGAGATGCCGCACAAGGCGCTGACGCAGGTGCGCACGCTCAAGGCGCGGATGGAGGACGAACGCCTGCCCCGCAATGCGGACAAACGGCGGCACCTCAAGCTCGGCCGCGGCAGCCTCTCCGACGTCGAATGGACCGTCCAACTCCTCCAGCTCGAGCATGGGCATGAGTTGGCCAGTCTGCGCACGACCTCGACCCTGCAGGCACTCGCTGCCGCCACCGAGGCGCAGCTGCTGCCCGCCGAGGATGCCGCGCAGCTGGCGGAGGCATGGCAGCTGGCCACGGATGTGCGGTCTGCCGTGATGCTCTTCAGAGGTCGCACCGCGGAATCACTGCCCGGTGACCACACCGAGCTCGAGGCCACGGCTCGGTTGCTCGGCTACGCCGCCGGCGAGGGCCATGACCTCGAGGACGATTATCTGCGCACCACCCGGCATGCCCGTGCCGTCATGGAGCACCGCTTCTACGGCTTCTGAGCCGAGCCTGCCGACGGCCGCTGGTGCTCAGTCCTCGAATTCGAGGCCGAGGAGTGCATTCTCGATGACTTCGGGCAGGGCCGGATGGATCCAGTACTGTCCCGTGGCCACCTCGTCGGCGGTCTGGCCGAAGGCCATCGCCTGGATGAGGGGCTGGATGAGCATCGACGCTTCGTGTCCGACGATGAATGCACCGAGGATCAGCCGACTGCGGCGGTCGGCGATGATTTTGACGATGCCCGGGTCGTCGGCCATCGCCCACCCGTAGGCGACATCCGAGAACTGTTGGACCTTCACGGTGATGTCGTGACCGGCCTCCTCGGCTTCCTCTTCACTCATCCCCAGATAGGCGACCTGCGGGGAGGAGAATACCGCTCCGGGCACCGCATGGTGGTTCACCCTGGCGAGGTCCTCCTCGCGAGCCGCCCCCGGCTGCCCTGCGGCGACATCGGCGTCGAGGTTGCGTCCGACGATCTTCGCTTCGTGATTGGCCACGTGCTTGAGCTGATGCGGTGAGCAGATGTCGCCGAGGGCGAAGACACCGGGCACCGGCGAGCCCTCGGAGAGCACCCGCTGATGATCGTCGACGGCCAGCCGGTGCCCGTCGCTGACGTCGAATCCGGCGGTCGCGACATCGAGTTCGGCGGTGTTGGGCACCCGGCCGGTGGCGACGAGCACTGCGTCGGCGGTGATCGTCTCCGGCCGGTCGACCTCGCCGAGGCGGCCGCTGGGTTCGAGGCCGATCGTGACTTCGCCGTGGTCGACGTCGATGTGCCCGGCCTGCACGCCGTGGAGGACGGAATGGGACGAGTCGAAGATGCGAGTGAACTCGTCGGCCGCCTCGGCGTCGATGTTGCCCAGCAGGCGAGGCCCGCGGGCGAGGACGGTGACCTCGGTGCCGAGGGAGGAGAAGATGTGGGCGAACTCCATGGCGATGATGCCGGAGCCGATGATGACCAGGCGCTCGGGCTGGGTGGGGCGACGCATCACCGTGTTCGAGGTGAACACCGGGTAGTCTTCGCCGTCGACGCGGGAGGCGTCGAGCCCGTCGATGTCGGGGATGACGGGATGTGCACCGGCGGCGATGACGATGCGGTCTGCGCTGATCTCCTCACCCGAGGCGGTGCGCACACTCTTCGGGCCGGTGAAGTGAACGTGTTCGGCGACGACGGTGATGTTCGGCTGTCGATCGCTGCTGCGGTAGTCGCGACCGCCGGATTCGATGGCGTCGATGCGAGAGAAGATGCGGTCCTGGAGTCCTGCCCAATCGACCTGCGGCTGTGTGGGGGAGAGGTTGTAGCGGTCGGCCTGCGCGGCCTGCTCGGCCAGAGTGGCAGGGTAGACGAACATCTTCGTCGGTATGCAGCCGACGTTGAGGCAGGTGCCCCCGAAATGCCATTCCTCGGCGATGGCCGTCTTCAGTCCCTTGAATCGCTTGTCGAGGAACATGTTCCCCGATCCGGTGCCGATGAGCAGCAGGTCGTAGTGCGTCAAGATCCAACCCTCCAATGGTCAGTGTTCCGGCCCGTGCGGTCACGAGGCGAAGAGGCGAAAGGGCGCCACGGGTGAAAACCCGTGACGCCCCCACTCTATTCCTGTCCTGCTGTGCGCAGGCGAAGGTCAGAGCGCGTAGTAGAGCTCGAACTCTGTGGGAGTCGGACGCAGGCGTGCGACGTCGAGTTCGTTCTCACGTTTGATCCGGATCCAGGTTTCGATGAGGTCGGGGGTGAAGACGTCACCGGCGGTGAGGAAGTCGTGGTCCTTCTCGAGGTCATTGAGCGCCTCGTCGAGGGTGCCGGGGACGATCTTGATGTCCTTGGCTTCCTCCGGGGGCAGCTCGTAGAGGTCCTTGTCGATCGGCTCCGGCGGTTCGATGCGGTTGCGGATGCCGTCGATGCCGGCCATGAGCTGCGCGGAGAACGCGAGGTAGGGGTTCGATGAGGGGTCGGGCACACGGAACTCGAGACGCTTGGCCTTCGGGGAGGATCCGGTGACGGGGATGCGGATCGCTGCCGAACGGTTCCGGGCCGAGTACACGAGGTTGACCGGGGCTTCGTAGCCGGGGACGAGGCGGCGGTAGGAGTTGATCGTCGGGTTCGTGAACGCGAGTACGGCACCGGCGTGTTCGATGAGTCCGCCGATATACCAGCGGGCGAGGTCGGAGAGACCGCCGTAGCCGTTCTCGTCGTAGAAGAGGGGCTCGCCGCTCTTCCACAGCGACTGGTGGCAGTGCATACCCGAACCGTTGTCGTCGAACAGCGGCTTCGGCATGAAGGTCGCGGACTTCCCGAGCTCGAATGCCGTGTTCTTGATCACGTACTTGAAGTCGAGCAGCTGGTCGCCTGCGTGCTGGAGAGTCTTGAACTTGTAGTTGATCTCCTGCTGACCGGCGGTGCCGACCTCATGGTGGGCACGCTCCATCTCGAAGCCGATCTGCTCGAGCGTCAGTGACATGTGATCTCGGATGTCGGCGTACTGATCCTGCGGCGAGACGGGGAAGTAGCCGCCCTTGAAGGGGGTCTTGTATCCCTGGTTGCCGCCGGGCTCGTCGGTGCCCATGTCCCAGGCCGCTTCCTGCGAGCCGATCTTGTAGAAGCTGCTGCCGGGGGTGTTCTCGTACCGGATGGAATCGAAGAGGTAGAACTCCGCTTCGGCACCGAAGAAGACGGTGTCGGCGATTCCGGTGCTCTCCAGGTAGGACTCTGCCTTCGCCGCCACCTGACGAGGGTCGCGCGAGTACGGCTCATCGGTGAAGGGATCGACGATCGAATGCGTGATGACCAGCGTCTTCGCGTCGCGGAACGGATCGATGTACGCCGAGGTGACATCCGCGAGCAGCTTCATATCGGATTCGTGGATGCCCTGGAATCCCGTGATGGAGGACCCGTCGAAGAGCAGACCCTCGGTGATCTCCTCTGTGCCGTAGGAGGCGGCGGGGAGGTTGAAGTGCTGGACCACACCGGGCAGGTCGCAGAACCGGACATCGACGAATTTGACGTCGTTCTCCGAGATGTAGTTGACGAGTTCTTCAGCAGACGAGAACACTTAGGTCTCCTAGTTCGAGTACGGTGGCCGTTTGTCCTGACCACGGTCAATCCTAGTCGCCCCGGAATGAAGTGGTGATGACGCTCATGTTTCGGGCATGTTTCCTGAGGATTCACTCAGGCCGGATTTCGTAGGGTGGGAGGGTGATCAATCGTGACGACCTCGGTTCCTGGCTCGAAGGACCCCGGTTCGACAGGGAAGAAGACGACTGGCCTGGCAAACGGCTCGGTCTGCCTGTCTCCGGTTCGCATTCTCTGGCTCCTGCGTGGAAGCGGATCCTCGCTCTTCTCGTCGACTGGCTGATGTGTCTGGCGATCGCCAACGTCATCGACCCGGCCAATCCCTTTCTGGCCCCCGGTTTCTTCGCCTTGGAGAATCTCCTGCTCGTCGGCACACTCGGCTACTCGGTCGGCCATCGCCTCTTCGGCATCGAGGTCCGCCGGCTGTCCGGGCATGTTCCCGGGCTGCTCAAATCGTTCATCCGTGCGGTGCTCGTCGTGCTCGTCATCCCCGCTCTGATCTTCGACCGGGACAACCGCGGACTGCACGACCTCGCCGCGGGAACCGTCATCCTCCGCCGCTGACACCCGGTGAGGGGGCGAACCGGCCCGACCAGACCACCTGCCTGGCCTCGGAACACTTCCGCCGGGACAGAAGCGCAGAAGAAAGCGGCGTTCAGGACAGTAGCGCAGAAGAGACTGAAGCGGCGCCGACTCGTTTCGAGCCGGCGCCGCTTCTGTGCGCGATCCGGGTGCTGCCGCCGCCGTTGCGAGGGTCGATCAGCGCCTGTCGATCAGCGTCCGCGCATCGCCTTGTGATTCGGGCGGGCCTTGTTCGGGTCGATGCCCTTGGGAATCGGGGGACGCGATCCCTGTGTGCCCAGCGCCGCCAGGCGGTTGCGCACGGCGAGGACTTCTGCCCGGTTGAGTTTGCGCGGCAGCTTCTGCACGGTCGGCACGACCTGCTTCATCGCCAGCTGACCGTCTTCCTTGCCGCCCTGGAAGGTGTGGACGGGAACATTGGGCAGGATGCGCTCATGGCGCTTCTTCTCCTTGGCCAGCAGCTTCGCACTGCGTCCCTTGGGCCCTTCGCTGAGCAGGACGACGCCGGCGCGACCGGTGGAGCGGAACACGAGGTCACGGCTCTTCGGGTCGATGGCGATCGGCTTCTCATCCATGAGGTAGCCGCGACGAGCAGTGTTGAGGACGGCGCCGAAGGCGCCCGGCTGTCCGTCCATCTGCGCGAAGGCCGCAGTCTCGGCGAAGCGGCCGAGCATGAACATGCCCAGCAGCAGACCGAGCATGAGACCGAGGATCGTCGTGAAGATCACGGTGGTTCCGCCGATCAGCAGACCCACCAAGAGCCCGATCAGCGTGAGTCCGAGCACCGCCGCGGCCAACAGCCACGGCGTCGCCTTGTTGTGCTTGGCGGACAGCTCGTAGACCTGGCGCATCTGTGCCAGACGACCGGGTTTCTTGTTCGGATCCTTCGGCTTGCGCCGGAAAATTCCCTTGCGCGGTTCTTCGCTCATTCTCTCACTTGCTCTTGAGGGGCGTCGCGGCGACATCACCAGGTGACGAACGCCTTCATTGCTCAGCTGTCAAGTCTACCTCTTCGCCGGGTCCGAAGGTATCCACGACGGCCTGAGCCTCCTGCTTGGCCGGGGTGTGCTTGTCGAGATGCTGCAGGTGGGAGGGAATCTCCTCTCCGCGACGGCGCATCGCAGTCGCCCACAGGCGACCGGCGCGGTAGGACGAACGCACGAGCGGGCCCGACATGACGCCGAGGAAGCCGATCTCCTCGGCGGCATCGCGCAGCATCACGAAGTCGGCCGGTTTGACCCACCGGGTGACGGGGTGGTGTCTGGGGGAGGGGCGCAGGTATTGGGTGATCGTGATGAGGTCGCAGCCGGCGTCGTGGAGGTCCTGCAGTGCGGAGATGATCTCATCGTTCGTCTCACCCATCCCGAGGATGAGATTCGACTTCGTCACGAGTCCGGCCTCTCGGGCCTGGGTGATGACGGACAGCGAACGCTCGTACCGGAAGGCAGGGCGGATGCGCTTGAAGATGCGCGGAACCGTCTCGACGTTGTGGGCGAGCACCTCGGGGCGGGATGAGAACACCTCGGCGAGCTGATCCGGCTTCGCATTGAAGTCGGGGATGAGCAGCTCGACGCCGGTGCCGCGGCCGTCGACATACTCGAGGTCGTGGATCTGGCGGACCGTCTCCGCGTACAGCCATGCACCCCCGTCTTCGAGATCGTCGCGGGCGACGCCGGTGATCGTGGAGTAGCGCAGCCCCATCTCGGCCACCGAGGCGGCCACGCGGCGAGGTTCGTCCGCATCGAATGCGGCCGGTTTGCCTGTGTCGATCTGGCAGAAGTCACAGCGTCGGGTGCACTGTTCGCCGCCGATGAGGAAGGTCGCTTCGCGGTCCTCCCAGCACTCGAAGATGTTCGGGCAGCCCGCTTCTTCGCACACGGTGTGCAGGTCCTGCTTGCGCACCAAGGACTTCAGGGAGGTGTATTCGGGCCCGATATGGGCTTTGGCCTTGATCCAGGCGGGCTTGTCCTCGATCGGAGTCTCGGAGTTGCGGGCTTCGACCCGAAGCATCCGGCGGCCTTCTGGTGCAATCGTCATCGGCGTTCTCCTAGGCTGTGATGGTCTCTTGCAGAATCTCGTTGAGGCGGTCTGCCGTGTCCTCCGGCGTCACCGTCCGTCCGATCTCTGCGCTGATGGAAGTGGTGTCGGCGTCGCTGATCCCGCACGGGATGATGCTTTCATAGGCGCCGAGTTCATTGCTGCAGTTCAGGGCCAATCCGTGCATCGTGACACCCTCGTGGATGCGGATGCCGATGGCTCCGACCTTGCGGTCACGGCGGAGTCCGTCGCCGAGCAGCCAGACGCCGGCGCGTCCTTCGACGGTGGTGGCTTCGATGCCGTATTCCGCCAGGAGTCGAATCATCGCATCCTCGAGCTGGGACACGAAGAGGCGGACCTCTTTGGGGTCGTTGAGGCGGTAGATGAAGTAGGCGACGAGCTGGCCGGGGCCGTGCCAGGTGATCTTCCCGCCACGGTCGACATCGATGACTTCGGTGCCATCTGTGGGCCGGTCGGCCTCCTCGGTGCGTTTGCCGGCCGTGTAGACGGGGGAATGCTCGAGGTACAGCACCGTCGACTCCCTCCGTCCTGCGAGCACTTCTTCGTGATATCTCTTCTGCATATCCCAGGTCTGCCGATAGTCCGAGAGGACCGGAGCGAACCCGAGCGTTTCTGTGGCCAAGGGCATGGCTCCACACTATGACTCTTGCACCCCGGGTTCAATTTGACCGCGGGCCGTCGAAAACCCGGTTCCCGGAATGTGACCCTTGACATCGAGGTGCCGACGCTATCACTATTAAATAATCACAAATAGCATAGAGCGCCATCAACGGAGATGACGAAACATGACATGGGAGCTTCAGGCACAGATCTCCGACGACGTCTACCGTGTGAGCGGTCCCTCAGGAGAAGCCGTTTGGGGGATCGACAACGATTCCTTCGATGTCGACGATCCGCAGGCCCTCGGCACTGCCGAAGTGGAACTGCCGACCGGTCGACGGTCGCTGCTCCTCGTCCCCACTCTGCCCGGCGGCCTCGTCCTCGACGTGGTGCGCGCATATCAGGGACTGACCGATGCCGAGCTGTGCACTCTGTTCCTCGGCATCGTCACGGAACTTCGCGGCTGCTCATGTCCCGAACAGCGGCTGAGTCTGAAGGCGTTCGCACTCGAAGCCGCAGGACGTCCGGTGCTCATCCCCGGTCTCTCGGTGCCCTTGGAGACGTCACCGCGGCGTGCCGTGGGGGAGATGCTCTACCACGCCGGCTGCGGCCGTCCGTGGGCCGAATGCCTGTTGCCGGTCAATCTTGCGCTGGCTGATTCGTCACAGGCGCTGCGGGCCGTCGTCGGCGACCTGCTCGCGGATTCGGGTCCCGACACCGGGCTGGCTGCGGCACTCGACGAAGTGGCCGAATCGATGCGGTCACTGGCCAGCCCGGCTCCGCTCCCGCTGGTGCCGGCCGATCGGGAAATCGCGCCCGAAGCAGCTCTGACGGCGCGTCTGCGTGCTGTAGCCGGTCAACCCCTCGGTCGCGGATACGGCCGAGATGCGGTGCCGGTCGAACGCAGCGCCACGAGGTTCCCGACTCGGACGAGTGAGCCGGTGGCCACGGGCTCACCGGCCACTGGAACCGAGTCGAGGACCGCTGATTCGACTCAGACTCACGCAGCACGGACCGTGTCCGCCCCGGGCTCAGCCGCTGAAACCCTGCGTGCGGCCAGCCGACGGTCCCTGAGGGGGCGTCAGCGCTCGCGCCGTCGGGGCCCCGGATCCTCCGCGCTCGGACAGGCGGCCGGACGGTTTCGCGGGTTGTTGAGAACCTGGCTGCATCGTCTCAGGGGAGCAGGCCGAGGACACTGGCTGGTCGCCGCGGCCGCGTGCCTCACTCTCGTCGGTGGTCTCCTCGTCTGGCAGTCGTGGACGGCCGGTGAACTCGATTGGCGGAGGACTGCCCCGAACTCCCAGACCGTGTCGGGCGATACGGCAGAGCTCAGCGCTGAGGAGGTGGCACACGTTCTCTCGCGACTCTGCGCCGACCGTGCTCAGGCGCTCAGCGATGGGGACGAGGCGGCCCTGCGAGTGCTGACTGTGCCGGGATCGGCCGCCGCAGCCGCCGATGAGCTCATCGATCCTTCCCGGTTCATCGGCTCCGACTATTCCATCGCAGTCGATGGGGTGGAGATCATCGATGCCGATGCGAACAGGATCGTCGCCTCGGCGCAGATGCACTCCAGCGCGGGAAGCGGCAGCGAGACCGAGGACTTCGGGATGCTGTCGGTCGAATTCGAACTCAAACGCCTTGACGGCCGCTGGCGGGTCGAACAGGTCACCGAGACGGCAGTCGGACAGCACTGATGATCGCGGCAGGACTGCAACCTGGTCATGAATGACCCGAGGGGCCGACCACGGATGGTCGGCCCCTCTTCAGGGTGTGCGGAAGACCGCAGCCTCAGAGGTCGAGGTCGGCCTCGAAGTTGCCCTCTTCCAGACGTGCCTTGATGGTCTGCAGGAAACGACCCGCATCCGCACCGTCGACCAGCTGGTGGTTGTAGGTCAACGGCAGATACACCATGTCGCGGATGGCGATCGACTCGTCACCGTCGGCCGTCTGCACGGCGATGGGGCGACGGACGATGGCACCCGTGCCGAGGATGCCCATCTGCGGCTGGTTGATGATCGGCGTATCGAACAGCGCCCCCACGGAACCGATGTTGGTCACGGTGAACGTGCCGCCCGAGAGCTCGTCCGGCATGATCTTGTTGTTGCGGGTCCGGTCGGCGACATCATCGATGGCCTTGGCCAGACCAGCGACGCTGAGGTCACCGGCATCCTTGACCACCGGCACCAGCAGACCGCGTGGGGTATCCACGGCGACGGCGAGATGCTCGTGATCGAAGTAGGTGATCTGCTGCGACTCGAGATCGTACTGCGCGTTGACCTTCGGGTGCACCTGAAGCGCTTCGACGATGGCCTTGGCGAAGAACGGCAGGTAGGTCAGCTTCGAGCCGTGCTTGGACTGGAAGGCTTCCTTGTTCGCCTTGCGCAGCTTGACGATGCGAGACATGTCGACTTCGACGACCTGCGTGAGCTGAGCAGAGACCTCGAGGGACTCGCTCATCCTCTTCGCAATGGTCTGGCGGATCCGCGAGGCCTTCTCCGTGGTGCCGCGCAGCTTCGCGACCTCCTCGGGGATCTCGACCTTGAACGGTGCCTTCGGCGCACCGGATGGTGCGGCGGCAGCGGCAGGTGCCGTGGGTCCGTTCTTGGCCGCGGTCTCGACGTCCTGTTTGCGGATGCGACCGCCGACGCCGGTGCCGGTGACCTGCGAGAGATCGACGCCCTTCTCGCGTGCCAGACGACGCACGAGCGGAGTGACATAGGCGGCGTTCTCACCGACCGTGTCCGCTGCAGCAGGAGCCTGCGTCGCGGCCTCGACCGGTTCCTCGGCCTGCGCTGCCGAAGCAGTCTGGGCGGAGGGTGCCTGTGCCGGCTTGGGCGCCGACTCCTGCTTCGGGGCCTCCTGTGCGGGCGCCTCCTGCTTGGGGGCTTCCTCGGCGGAGGTTTCCTGCTTGGGGGCTTCCTCGGCAGGTTCTTCCTGCTGGGGAGCTTCCTCGGCGGGCGCCTCGTCCTTCGGGGCCTCCTCGGCGGGAGCCTCTTCCGCAGGTGCTCCGGTTCCGACACGTGCCAGGGGTGCGCCGACCTCGACGGTCTCGTCCTCTTCGGCCAGATGTGCCTGGACGATTCCGGCGACGGGGGAGGGCACCTCGGTGTCAACCTTGTCGGTGGAGACCTCGAGCAGCGGCTCGTCGACCTCGATCTCGTCGCCGACTTCCTTGAGCCAGCGGGTCACGGTGCCTTCGGTGACGGATTCGCCGAGCGCCGGCATCGTGATTTCGGTGCCTTCACCTGAGCCTTCGGACTGTGCAGCCGGTGCGGTCTCGGCGGCCGGTTCCTTGTCCGTGCTCTCGTCTTCGGCGGGAGTCGAGTCCTCGGCGGGGGCCGAGTCCTCTTCGGGCTCTTCGGCGGGAGCTTCTTCGGCAGCCGGAGCGGAATCGTCGGAGGACGATCCGCTGCCGTCGCCGATGTAGGCGAGATCTCCGCCGACCTCGACGACGTCGTCTTCATCGGCGAGGATCTTCTCCAGTGTGCCCGCGTACGGGCTGGGGATCTCGGTGTCGACCTTGTCGGTCGACACTTCGAGCAGGGGCTCGTCTACTTCGACCTCGTCGCCGACGGACTTGAGCCAACGGGTGACTGTGCCCTCGGTGACCGACTCTCCGAGAGCCGGCATCTGAACGGAATTCGACATGAGTTTTCGTCTCCTCGGATCTTATGAGTGGAAGTGCAGGGGTTTGCCGGCCAGAGCCAGGTGAGCTTCGCCGAGAGCTTCGTTCTGCGTCGGGTGAGCATGGATGAGCTGTGCGACTTCCTCGGGGAATGCTTCCCAATTGACGATGAGCTGAGCTTCACCGGCCTGCTCGGACAGGCGCGCGCCGATGCCGTGGACACCGACGACCGGACCGTCCTTCTCGCGGATGACCTTGATGAGTCCGGTGGTTCCCAGGATGACGGATTTGCCGTTGCCGCCGAGGTTGTACTCGAGCGATTCGACCTGGTCCTTGCCGTACTTCTCCTCGGCCTGAGCCGAGGAGAGCCCGACGGAGAAGATCTCCGGTTCGCAGTAGGTGACGCGGGGGATGCCCGATTCGAGCACGGGCACCGGGTTCAGGCCCGCAATCTCCTCGGCGATGAAGATGCCCTGGCCGAAGGCGCGGTGGGCCAGCTGCAGGCCGGGCACGATATCGCCGCAGGCGTAGATGTTGCCGACGCCGGTGTGGAGACGTTCGTTGGCGAGGACGAATCCGCGCTCCATCGGAATGCCCTGCTCTTCGAATCCGAAGCCCTCGGTCACGGGACCGCGGCCCACGGCCACGAGGAGGTATTCGGCTTCCAGAGTCGATCCGTCTTCGAGCGTGACCTTGACCCCGTCAGCGGTCTCCTCGACACCCTTGAACATGGTGCCGAGCTTGAACTTGATCTTGCGCTTCTTGAAGGCGCGTTCGAGGTTCTTCGAGATCGTCTCGTCTTCGTTCGCGACGAGGTGCTTGAGACCCTCGACGATCGTGACGTCGGCGCCGAAGGAGTTCCAGACGCTGGCGAACTCGACGCCGATGACGCCGCCGCCGAGGACGATGGCCGAGTTCGGCACCTTGTCCAGTTCGAGAGCCTCGGTGCTCGTGATCACGCGATCGGTGAGCTCGAGTCCGATGGTCTTCGAAGTCGAACCGGTCGAGAGCAGAACGTTCGTGCCCGTGACGGTGTGGTTGCCGTCTTCGCCGCTGACCTGGACGGAGCCCTTGCCGACGAGCTTGCCGGTGCCGAAGTACGTGTCGATTCCGCGAGCCTTGACCAGGCCCTGCAGCCCTTTGTAGTTGCGGGTGATGACTCCGTCCTTGTACTCGAGCACCTTGTTGATGTCGATGCCCTTGAACTCGGCTTCGATGCCGAATGCTTCGGAGTTCTTGGCGGAGTCGGCGACCTCTGCGGCATGCAGAAGGGCCTTCGTCGGCACGCAGCCACGGTGGAGGCAGGTGCCGCCTACCTTGTCGCGTTCGATCAAAGCGACCTTCATGTCGAGTTCTGCGGCTCGCAGAGCAGCGGCATAACCGCCGGTTCCGCCGCCCAGAACGACAAGGTCGTAGGTCAATGAATCACTCACGGATTACTCCTCGTAGCTGTGAATAAGCCTGCGCTAAGCAGCTTTCTGTCTTATCTTTCCACTTTTCTCGCTCGGGGCGAAAGGAAACGCTGTCTGATTGGACACAGGTGGGGATCATCACGTTGACCTCGACAGCGTGTAGAACTTCGTTGTTCAGCCCTCCGACTTCGCGATTTCGATGAGCGTGCGCACCGCCGCTCCGGTCGCCGCCTTCGGGGTGTATCCGAAGGGTGCCGAGCCGTTGAAGCTGGGCCCGGCGATATCGATGTGCGCCCATTCGGTGCCGTCGCCGACGAACTCGCGCAGGAACGCGGCCGCAGCGAGCATGCCGCCGGGTCGCGGCCCCGAGTTCGTGAGGTCCGCCGAGGTGGAGTCGAAGCCCGAGAGCATCTCCTCCGGAATCGGCATCGCCCACATGTTCTCACCGGCCACGCCTGCCGAGGCGATGACCTCTTCCCGCGCCGTCGTCGATCCCATGACCCCCGAGGTGCGTTCGCCGAGGGCGACGATCTGGGCGCCGGTGAGAGTGGCGACGTCGATGAGCAGGTCGGGGTTCTCGGCGTCGGCGTCGGTGAGTGCATCGGCGAGGACGAGGCGGCCCTCGGCATCGGTGTTCGTGACTTCGACCGTCTTGCCGCTGCGCATGGTCAGCACATCGCTGGGCCTCTGTGCTGAGGAGCCGGGCATGTTCTCGGCCATCGGCAGCCAGGCGGTCACACGCACGGGCAGTCCGAGGTCGGCGATGCCGAACAGTGCCTGCACGACGGCGGCCGAACCGGCCATGTCGGACTTCATGTCCTCCATGCTCTTGGCCGGCTTGAGCGAGATTCCGCCGGAGTCGAAGGTGATGCCCTTGCCGACGAAGCTGAGATGGCGCTTGGCACCCTTCGGCGCGTATTCGACCTTGACGAGACGGGGGCCGCGGGTCGAGCCCTGTCCGACGCCGATGATGCCGCCGTAGCCCCCGGCCTTGAGTTCCTTGTCGCCGAGGACGGTGACTTTGAGTCTGCGTTCCTTGGCCTGCGTCTTGACGATCTCGGCGTAGGACTCGGGGTAGAGGTCCAGGGGCGGAGTGTTGACGAGGTCACGGGCACGATTCGTCGCGGCCGCGATCGCGGTTCCGGCGTCATGGGCGGCGGCGAACGTTTTGCCCTTGGGCCCGATGACGCTGACTTCGCCCGGGGCTTCGCCTTCGCTGCGGTAGTCGAGGAAACGGTAGGCACCGAGCCCGGCGCCCACGGTGACGGCTTCGACTTCGGCGGGGGTGGCCGCCGGCAGAGCCAGGGCGACCGAGTCGACGCCGTCGAGTGCGCGCAGCGCCGCACCGGCGCCTCGGCGCAGTGCCTCAAGAGTGGCGGCGACGTCCTCGGTGGCGGCGTCGAAGTCGCCGAGGCCGACGAGCACCACGGAGTCCGCAGCGACGCCCTTCGGCGAGGGAATCCGAGCGGTGGAACCGGCCTTTCCGGTGAACCCGATGGCCTTCGCAGCCTCGTCGAGCGCGGTCCGCGCGGCCTTTGCTCCTTCGAGCGCGAGGACCGTCGAATCCGCGGCGCCCAGCACCAGCACGGAGGCGGTGGCCTTCACCGGTGAGGTCGTGGAGTAGCTGCTTGGGGTGGATGCACCAGCCATGAGTTCCCTTTCAGTCGTCTTTGAACGTTGATTCGATCCTAATGCCAAACAACGCGGGATGCGGAAGCGGCGGGTGACTGTGACATATTCTGGGGATGTGTACTCATTGATCTTCAGACTTCTCTTCGCACCGATGGATGCCGAACGGGCCCATCATCTCTCGTTCTCCGCACTGCGTGCACTCGACCGTGTTCCGCTGCTCGGCCGTGTTCTGCGCTTTGTCTGTGCGCGCCGAACCGTCCGCCCCGTATCGGTATTGGGCCTGCCGTTCCCCAACCGAGTGGGCCTGGCCGCCGGATTCGATAAGAACGGGGTCGGGGTGCGGGCCATGTCCGCCCTGGGCTTCGGTCATATCGAGGTCGGAACGATCACCGCCCATGCGCAGCCCGGCAACGATCGTCCGCGCCTGTTCCGGCTGCGGGAGAATCTCGCGCTGCTCAACCGCATGGGCTTCAACAACGACGGTGCGCGGCAGGCTTCGTTCAACATCGCCGAGGAGCGGAAGAGGATCGACGCGCTCCCACCTGGCCTGCGTCCGATCGTCGGAGTCAACATCGGGAAGACGAAGATCGTCGAGGCGGCCGATGCGGTCGCCGACTATGCGGCGTCGACTCGAGTGCTGGCCCCTCTGGCCGACTACCTCGTCATCAATGTCAGCTCGCCGAACACCCCGGGACTGCGGGATCTGCAGTCAGTGAGCAGCCTCGAACCGATCATCACCGCAGTCCGTGACACCGCCGCTGAGGTGGTGGCGGCGCCGCGTTCGACGCTCGGTCACGTGCCGCTGCTGGTCAAGATCGCCCCCGACCTCGCCGATGACGACGTTGCCGAGATCTGCGAGCTCGCCTTGCGCTCCGGAGTCGACGGCCTCATCACGACGAACACGACGATCGACCGATCCGTGCTGGGCGGGCAGGAGGCCCCGTTCGCCGAGGTTCAAGCCGGCGGAATCTCCGGTCGCCCGCTGGCCGAACGTTCCTTCGAGGTGCTGCGCCTGGTAAAGGAGCATGTGGGCGATAGCCTCACGGTCATCTCCGTCGGGGGAATCGCGGATGCCGAAGACGCCCGGGCACGAGTGGCCGCGGGCGCCGATCTGGTCCAGGTCTACTCGGAGATGATCTACTCCGGACCGTTCTTCCCCGGCCGCGTCATCCGCGGCCTCGAGTCGACTCGTCTGCTCACTCGGGGTACTGGCGGCGCTTGACCTGAGGCTTGGGCATGCGCAGGGGCCGCAGCTGGATGCTGCGCATGACCGCGTAGAAGGTGATGCCGCGTTCAACCGAACCGAACTTGTTGCGCAGCCGATTCTTGAGGATGTAGTTGAGCACGAACGCATCGAGGATGATGAGTGCGATGAGCCCCCACACCGCGTAGGTGAAGTACTGCTGGATCTGCACCGGCTGCGTGAAGGCAATGACGAGGATGAGGATCGCGGCGGGGATGAAGATCTCCCCGACCGAGAAACGGGCATCGATGTAGTTGCGGATGTAGCGGCGCTGGGGACCCTTGTCGCGGCGGGTGAGGTACTTCTCCTCACCATTCATCATTCCGATGCGTGCACGATCGCGGTCCTGGCGCTGCTGCTCCTTGGCCTTCTTGTTCGCAACCTTGCGATCCTTGTTCACCAAGGGCTGACGGCGCGCGGACTCCTGCTGACTGCGCTTGGGCGTGGGCCGTCCCTTCTTCGCCTCCGCATCGCGCCGAGCGTCGGCTTCTGCGGAGTTGTCGTCATGGACTGGCTGAGAGGCGGAGGTTTTGTCCTCGGCACGAGATTTTTTACTTCCGAACACCTGATGAATACTACCTTTGGAGAATGAGCGAATCGACTTCAGCACTTGACAGTGCACAATTGCATGCCGAATTGGACGCCATCTTCGACGAGGTCCTCAACGATCTCACGGGTCTGGTGGCCATTCCCTCCGTGGCCTGGCCGAGCTTCGACGCCGCCAATGTCACCGCCAGCGCCGAGGCGGTGGCGGGCTTGGCACGGGACCTCGGCCTGGAAGCCGAGATCCTCACCGCGCCGCAGTCCGACGGCACCGACGGCTACCCCGCAGTCGTCGCATCGATTCCCGCGCCCGAAGGGGCTCCGACCGTCCTGCTCTACGCTCACCACGATGTGCAGCCGCCCGGACGCGACGAGGACTGGGACACGGAGCCCTTCGTCGCCACCCGCAGCGGAGATCGTCTCTTCGGCCGCGGTGCGGCCGATGACAAAGCCGGCATCATGGTCCACCTCACTGCTCTGCGTCTGCTGGCCGACCGCCTCGGCGTCGGCGCCACACTCTTCTTCGAAGGGGAAGAGGAAGCGGGCAGCCCGAGTTTCCGCAATTTCCTCGAGACCTACCGGGAACGCCTGCGCGCCGATGTCATCGTCGTCGCCGACTCCGGCAACTGGGCCGCGGGAGTCCCCGCGCTGACGACGAGCCTGCGCGGAATGTGCGCGATCGAGTTCGAAGTCTCCACCCTCGATCACGCAGTCCACTCGGGCATGTACGGCGGCGTCGCACCGGATGCGATGCTCGCGATGACCAAGGTGCTCGCCAGCCTGCACGATGAGAACGGATCGGTCGCAGTCTCGGGCCTCCACTCAGAGCACGGGACCGACATCGACTACGACGAGGCGACCCTGCGCGCCGACTCGGGAGTCTTGGACAGCACGACGCTCATCGGAGCCGGCACACTCGCCTCGCGGCTGTGGACGCAGCCGGCCATCACCGTCATCGGCCTCGACATCCCGGGTGTGGCCGTGTCCTCGAATACTCTGCAGTCCTCGCTCCGGGCCAAACTCTCGATCCGCCTGGCACCCGGAAACACCCCCGCCTCGGCGGTGAGGGCCGTGGAGAAGCACCTCCGAGCGAACCTGCCCTTCGGCGCGCAGCTGAGCATCGGCGAGACCGAGGGCGGCAGCCCGTGGCAGGCAGATGAATCCGATCCCGTCGTCCAGACTGCCCGGCGGGCCCTCACAGACGCGTGGGGGACTGAGTCGGTGACGATGGGCATCGGCGGTTCGATTCCCTTCATCGCCGATCTGCTCGAAATCTTCCCGGACGCGTCGATTCTCGTCACCGGTGTCGAAGACCCCGATGCCAGGGCCCACAGTGCCAATGAATCGCTCTACCTGCCCGACTTCAAGGCCGCGATCGTCGCCGAGGCGCTGCTGCTGCAGCGGCTGGCACCGACGCGATGAGCGCGCCGGGGAATAGGATCCGCGCCGGGGACGTTGTTTGCGGTGTAGCCTGGGGACAGGAACGTGAGAAGGAGTAACCATGACTGTGACTGAAAAAGCCGAGGCCACCCACGAGGTCGAGCTGTCGTCCACCGCTGCCGACAAGGTCCGCAGCCTGCTCGAACAGGAAGGTCGCGATGACCTGCGCCTGCGCGTGGCTGTCCAGCCCGGCGGCTGCTCCGGGCTGATCTACCAGCTCTACTTCGACGAGCGCTACCTCGACGGTGACGCGGTGCGTAACTTCGACGGCGTCGAGGTCATCGTCGACCGGATGAGCGTTCCCTACCTCAGCGGTTCGACCATCGATTTCGCCGATACCATCGAGAAGCAGGGCTTCACCATCGACAACCCGAATGCCGGCGGATCCTGCGCCTGCGGAGATTCGTTCCACTGATCTGCTGTCGCTGACGAGGAGGACCGCTTCTCATGGACCTGGAGGATCTGCGTGCCGTGTCGTTCACGGCCACGCAGCCCCAGGTCCTTTTGTCGTATCGGGCCGGACTGTTCCCGATGGGGGTCGGCGCACAGGGCACCGGTCGCATGGGTTGGTGGGCGCCGCGGCGGCGCGGAGTGCTCCTGCCCGGCGACCTGAGGGTGACGAAGAGTCTGCGCAAATCGATGAAGCACTTCACCTACAGCACTGATCGCGCCTTCGAGCAGGTCATGCGCGCCTGCGCCGATCCGAACCGGTCGGGAACCTGGATCACCGAGGAGATCATCTCCCTCTACTGCGGATTGCACAGGGACGGGTGGGCGCATTCGGTCGAGGTCTGGGCCGAGGACGAACTCGTCGGAGGGCTCTATGGCGTGGCGATCGGATCGTTCTTCGCCGGCGAATCGATGTTCCACACCGCCAGGGACGCCTCGAAAGCAGCTCTGGTCTACCTTGTCGGTCTCTTCGACGGGGTCGACGTGACCACCAGCAACGCACCAGCTGCCACGGCGAACATCCCGCCGGAGCCGGGGGAGTGGCTCATCGACACTCAGTGGCAGACATCACATCTGCAGAGCCTCGGCGTGTCGGAGCTCAGTGGTCTCGAGTACTCGGCACGGCTAGATTCCGCGCTCCGCGGCGATCTCTGTCAGCATATTCTCAACAAATGAACATCTGCAGGTGAATTTCTACCGTCTGTAGCGGTAGTCTTAGACTCGACAGAGTAAGTACTCGTCTCTCGGCCTGACCAGAGACGAAAGAACGTTGTGAAAGGCTGCACGTGGATTCTCCGAATCAGTCAGGACCGCAGCGGTCCTGGGCGAAGCGGCTCGGCATTCTGAGCGCCGTATTGATACCGGCGTTGCTATCGGGTTGCACGAAAGAGCAGATCGCCACAGGATTCCTTCCCGTCGAATCGAAGGGCGCGACGAACCACACGGACGCCTACACAGCACTGTGGAACGGCGCCTGGATCGCCCTTCTGCTGGTGGGTCTCATCGTGTGGGGCCTCATCCTGTGGGCGATGGTCGCGTACCGTCGTCGCAAGCACGATCGTGGACTGCCGGTCCAGATGCGCTACAGCATGCCGATCGAAATCCTCTTCACGGTGACACCGGTCGTCCTCGTCCTCGGGTTCTTCTTCCAGAACGTCCAGGTCATGGAGCAGACGACCGATGATACGACTCCCGGCGAGCAGGTCATCGAGGTCGCAGCCAAACAGTGGGCCTGGGACTTCAACTACGAGACCGAGGACGTCTACTACGCCGGAACACAGGTCGAACTCGACGGCACCGAGGCGCCGGAGGAAACGGCTCCCGTGCTCTACCTCCCGGTCGACACCGACCTGGAGATCCGCCTGCACTCCCGCGACGTCCTCCATTCCTTCTGGGTTCCCGCCTTCCTCGAGAAGCGCGATATGATCCCCGGCCACGACCAGAGCCTGCATCTGCGTGCCGAGAAGGAAGGCGAGTACGTCGGCAAGTGTGCCGAGCTGTGCGGCGAGTACCACTCTGAGATGCTTTTCAACGTCAAGGTCGTGTCGAAGGAAGAGTTCGCCGACTATACGAAGTCTCTTGCCGATCAGGGCAACACAGGCCAGCTGGGACCGGAGTACGATCGCAACTGGTACCCGAAAGAAGGTGCTGAACAATGACCGCCACGATGGATCAGGCGGCCCTTGACGCTCCAGTGGTTCCACGGAGCAAGGGCAAGGCAATAGTCGATTGGATCACGTCGACGGACCACAAGACGATCGGATACATGTATCTGATCGCGTCGTTTTCATTCTTCTGCATCGGCGGGGTGATGGCGCTGATCATCCGCCTCGAGCTCTTCGAGCCCGGAATGCAGATCGTCGAGACCAAGGAACAGTACAACCAGCTGTTCACCATGCACGGCACCCTGATGCTGCTGATGTTCGGGACACCGTTGTTCGCGGGGTTCGCCAATGTCATCATGCCGTTGCAGATCGGTGCCCCGGATGTGGCATTCCCGCGGCTGAACGCTTTCGCGTTCTGGATGTTCCTCTTCGGTTCGCTGATCGCGCTGTCGGGCTTCCTCACCCCGCAAGGGGCTGCGGCCTTCGGGTGGACTGCCTACGCTCCACTGAACAACACGACGTTCACTCCCGGCGTCGGAGGCAATCTGTGGGTCCTCGGCCTGGGGCTGCAGGGCTTCGGCACCATCCTCGGCTCGGTCAACTTCATCACCACCGTCATCACGATGCGTGCACCGGGGATGACGATGTTCCGGATGCCGATCTTCACCTGGAACACTCTGATCACCGGCATCCTCGTGCTCATGGCCTTCCAGCCGCTGGCTGCTGCTCTGCTGGTCCTCGGTGCTGACAGAATTTTGGGCTCGCATGTGTTCAGTCCGGGCAACGGGGGCCCGATTCTGTGGCAGCACCTGTTCTGGTTCTTCGGCCACCCCGAGGTGTATGTGATCGCGTTGCCGTTCTTCGGCATCGTGACCGAGATCTTCCCGGTCTTCAGCCGCAAACCCGTGTTCGGCTACAAGGAGCTCGTGTTCGCCACGATCGCCATTGCGGCGCTGTCGGTGACCGTGTGGGCTCACCATATGTACGTCACCGGTGTTGTGGCCCTGCCGTTCTTCGCGTTCATGACGATGCTCATCGCGATTCCCACGGGTGTGAAGTTCTTCAACTGGATCGGCACGATGTGGAGAGGCTCGATCACCTTCGAGACACCCATCGTGTGGTCGATCGGCTTCCTGGCCACGTTCCTCTTCGGTGGTCTCACCGGTGTCATCATGGCCAGCCCCGCTTTGGACCAGCAGATCTCGGACACCTATTTCATCGTCGCCCACTTCCACTACGTCGTCTTCGGCACCGTCGTCTTCGCGATGTTCGCCGGGTTCTACTTCTGGTGGCCGAAGTGGACAGGCAAGATGCTCAACGAGAAGCTCGGACACATCCACTTCTGGATGCTGTTCGTCGGCTTCCACGGCACGTTCCTCGTCCAGCACTGGCTCGGTGTCGACGGCATGCCCCGTCGTTACGCCGACTACCTGCCGCAGGACGGCTTCACCTGGATGAACCAGGTGTCGACGGTCGGCTCGCTGCTGCTGGGTCTGTCCATGGTTCCGTTCTTCTGGAACGTGTGGATCACCTCGCGCAACGCACCGAAGGTCACGGTCGACGACCCGTGGGGCTACGGAGCATCGCTCGAATGGGCGACCTCGTGCCCGCCCCCGCGTCACAACTTCACCTCGCTGCCGCGGATCCGCTCTGAGCGTCCTGCCTTCGACCTCAACCATCCGGAGCTGCTCGAATACGCAGGTCACAACTCCTCTGAGGAACAGCTGATTGGAGGTTCCGTCAAATGAAATCTTCGATCGTAGTCTTCCTCGTCAACGCGGTGTTCTTCTTCGCCGTATCCGTGGTCTACGGATTCGCCACCGACTGGGGCGAGATGGTCGGGTTCCCGGCCCTGCTGCTCACCGGCGGCATGTCAGGAATGATCGGTATCTACCTGTGGCTGACGGACCGCCGTGTCGGTCGTCAGCCCCAGGACCACGAAGATGCCGAGATCTCGGATGCGGATGCCGACTACGGGTTCTTCAGCCCGTGGAGCTGGTGGCCGATTGCGTGTGCGGGTGCCGCTGCCATTGCGTTCTATGGAATCGCCATGGGTTGGTGGATCTTCCCGTTCGGTGCTCTGCTCGGCATCATCGCACTCGTGGGCCTGTCCTACGAACACGATCGTGGGGACTTCGCCCACTGATCTGAGCTCCGGCGTGATGTACTCAGCCGCACACTGTGGCCCGAACTCATAAGAGTTCGGGCCACAGTGCCATTCACAGCGTCTGCGACCGTTGTACCGTCGAGCGGACATCTCGCGAGGTAATGCGTGAGGCTTCGAAACCCGAGTGCTGATCCCCGCAGAGGCTCGAGCCGTCCGTTCCTCGATTCGGGGGACCCGTTCGATGTTCCCTGCTCGGTGAAGAGCACCACCACGTCGGCTACTCGGTGCTACTGCGGCGAGCTTGTGGACGGGGAAGGGGTCCATGACTTCGACAGCTTCGGACAGCTCCTCGACGGAGCTGTTGTGAAGCCGGAGAATCCGTCGATGGCGACGACGCCGATACCATCACGCCAAAGTCCTTCGCTCGGGTTGTTGGCGGCCATGGAAAACTGCCCATAGGCGGACAGTAGAAATGCCCGTTCCTGGCCACAAGAACTGCCCAGTGGCGGCCACGATTTCTGCCCATCCGAGCATGTAGAACCTCTCATTGAGACACGACCCCGAACCACTTCCGGGAGATGATGACGGTGTCTAATCGATCAACATCCACCACGAGAGGGTTCGGGGCCGCGTATGAAGTCTGACGGAGAAATCATGGAAATTCTAGAAGCGTATGACTCCACAGGGTCCTACCGAGCCGCAGCCGAGTTGGCAGGGTGTTCACACCACACAGTCAAGGCCCACGTCACCGCCCGCGCTCAAGGCCGCCCGGTGGGCGTGCCCGTCCGCCGTGATCGGGTCACGGACGAGTTCATGGACAAAATCACGGAGCTGGTAGCTCGTTCAGGGGGCCGGATCCGTGCCGATAAGGTCCACGAACGCCTTCTTGGACTCGGCTATGAAGGTTCGGAGAGATCAACTCGCCGTGCCGTCGCCCACGCCAAAGCGGTCCATGAAAGAGCGGGTCGTCGTGTGCATCGTCCCTGGGTGGCAGAGCCGGGACTGTGGCTTCAATACGACTACGGTGACGGGCCCGTCGTCGGTGGCGTGAAGACGGTGTTGTTCATCGCGTGGTTGGCGTTCTCGCGGTTTCGCATCGTCATTCCGCTTCGGGATAAGACGCTGGCGTCGGTGTTTATGGTCTTAGACCGCACGTTTCGACTCATCGGCGGCATCCCGACCTATGTGTTGACTGATAACGAGAAGACCGTCACGACGATGCATATCGCCGGGGTTCCGGTGCGCAATCGCGACACAGTCTCATTCGCGAAGTACTACGGAACGACGGTCCTGACGTGTCAGCCGGCCGATCCGGCGTCGAAGGGCGGGGTGGAGCGGTCCGTCCAGATCGCGAAGGCTGATCTGGTGCCCACAGCCACGAACCTGCGCAATGAGTACGCTTCGTTTGCTGACCTCGAGGCCGCGTGCCAAGCCTTTATGTCCGAGATCAACGAGAAAGAGCATCGGGTGACGAAACGATGTCCGATCGACTTGATCGGTCAGGAGCAGGAGAGGATGCATCCGGTCCCGGATCGGGCGCATACGATCGCGTTCGGTCTGTCGAGGAAGGTTCCGGTCAATACGCCGATGGTCGCTTTCGAGTCCGGGCAGTATTCGGTACCGCATGCACTCCTGGGGTCCGAGGTCTTCGTCCGCGTCCACGGTGTCGCCGAGGCAGAACAGATCATCATCGTAGCTGCCGGTCGTGATGGGGTTCGGGAAGTCGCCCGACACGGCAGGGCCCGGCCCGGATCGCCGAAGATCGATGACGAGCATTTCCCGACTGATGCCACACAGAAGGTGCCCGGAGTGTATGCGGTCACAGCGAACAGTCCTGATGAGGAAGCGTTCCTGATGATTGGGCATGGTGCTCACGAGTGGTTACGTGAGGCGGCCGCGGCAGGGACGTCGAGGATGCGACAGAAGATGGGCCAGGCCGTGGCACTGTCGCGGTTGCATGGTCGAGAACGTGTCGATGAGGTCCTGGGTACGGCGGCTGCCTATGGTCGCTTCGGCACTGGTGATGTGGCGTCGCTGCTGGCCCACCGGGTTGCTGATCAAGGCAGTCGCAGTGCGGGTGAGGATGCGTCCCTGGCGCAGGGGACTGTGGGATGGCAGGCGATGAGCTCACCGTCGACGACTGCGGACGGGGGTGAGCTGTGATGGTTGTCTCTGCCCAGGCGCCAGTCCTTGATACCGAGGTCGAGGCGCTGATGCGACGGTTGAAGATGCCGTATGCGCGCAGTCTTGCCCCCGAGTTGTTGGCCACGGCGAAAGCGCAACGGTGGGAGCCGGTCGAGGTCGTGCGGGCATTGTTAGTCGAGGAATCTCGTGGCCGATCGGCGGCGATGTTAGCGACCCGGCGGAAGCAGGCCGGGTTTCCCACGGGCAAGACGTTCGAGTCCTGGGATGAGGAAGTGTCATCGATTCCTGTACCCACGCAGCAGGCGCTGTCGACGCTGGAGTGGGTGGGGCGGAAGGAGAACCTGGCCATCTGTGGGCCCGCGGGAACCGGCAAATCGTTCTTCCTGGAAGCGCTGGGACAGAAAGTCATCGACGGCGGTGGACGCGTGTCCTGGCTGAAGCTGGAAGATCTGGGCGGACTCGTTCGTGCTCATCGTCCTGATGACCAGGTGACGAAGACTGTTCAGCGGCTGTTGCGAGCCGATCTCGTGATCGTTGACGACATCGGGCTGCTGCCGGTCAGTGATGATGCTGCCGAAGGTCTGTATCGGCTTGTCGATGCTGCTTATGAGAAGAGATCCGTCGCGATTTCGTCGAATCTCCATCCTTCTGCTTTCGACCAGTTGATGCCCAAGACCGTGGCTACGGCGACGGTTGATCGGCTCCTTCATCATGCTCATTTGGTCCAGACCAGTGGGGAATCGATTCGACTCAGCCAGGCCGTTTCTGGGGCAGGGGTGGTTGCTTTGAGCTGATATCGACGGCCCCGGGTGGTCACGACTGGACACAACGAGTCGATGGGCAGAAATCGTGGCCACCAGCGGGCAGTTTTATTGGCCACCAGTGGGCAATTCTCGTGGCCGTCTATGGGCAGTTCCTACTGACCGTTGACATCGGGTCTTCAGCCGTTGTTTGAACACCTGTTTCGAGCGTCTGGGCACCATGTCGAACAACAGTGCCGGGCCCGTTCCTTCACTGATGTGGGGGTGGAGGACGATGATGACGATATCGCGACCAGTCCCATGGCCACCACACCGTCGGCACCAGTCATCAGCGGTGTTGGGGCGATATTCCAGAAGGGCATTGTGCCCGGTGATGTGTTGGCCGGCGCAGCTCAGATCGCGGTGATTGAGTCTGCAGAATCTCGTGAGATCAGCCATCGAGTAAGTGGACTTGGCCACGTCGAGGTCTTTCGGATGGACGGTGAAGGTCGTTCCATCGGCGGAAGGCTTCGAGGCTTATCCGGGCAGCGACTCGCCGTGTCTGACAATCCCTGACCCACACTTTCGACGATAACCTGCCCGTAATCTCCGAGCTCGGAGCGCCACGTGAAAGTCTGTCAATCGTCGAGGACGGGCCCTTAACTACTTTGACGCTCTTCGTGAACGCCAGAGATGGAATACGGATCCGACGATCAATGCAGCAATATAGAAGAGAGACGAATGGATCAGCTGGACGCTGACCACGAGCGTGGTCGGGGAATCGCTTCCGGCTGCCCCGAACGTGAAAGCGTAGAGCGCTGAAAACCCCACAGCGACCGCTCCGATGAGCGCGAGCCAACCGAACGCAAGCAGTTCGCTGACGCTTTGACGAGAGCGAACTGCGACCAAACCCAGAACACACAGCGCAATCGCTGCGGCCATGAGGTAGATCGCTCCGAACCAGCCCATGACTGTCGCATAGGCAGGCATCCCGACTGCCGATACAAGGACCAGCACGGCAAAACTGACCAGCAGTACAACACCTTCGGTTCGAACGTAGTCCCAGTATCTCCCACGAATCAACGGCGAAGACGATGTGCTTCCGCTCTCCACGCTGCTGGTTGACACCTCCATTGCTCCTCCTGACACCTCGCACTTCAGAGTGTATGCGAAGTCCTGCCATATGGTCAGCAGGAGCATCACGCTGCCGGCGAAGCCGACGAGATGTGTGCTTCGTACTCGATCGGTGCCGATCGACTGGCGGGCGAGTGTGAATGAGCCGAGGGGCCCAGCAATGTGAATTGCTGGGCCCCTCGGCTATCGTGAACCTGACCGGTCAGTGGCCGAGCTGGTTGTTGCTCGAACCCTCGACCGAGTCGTGGCTGTGGTGAGAAGCTTCGAGTTCCTGCTTCGTCACCGGTGCCACGCGATCTTCGAAGAAGAATCGCGACAGACGTGCACGCAGCTTCTCCATACCCGTCACCTTGCCCTCGGCATTCGGCTGGGCCGGAATGTACTCCGGCGACTCGAATGCGGTGATCTTCCACAGCTTGTGCGGGGGAAGAGCCTCGTGGCGTTCGAGGAATTCACCGTGGGGGAGACGGATGATGTGTGCGGTCTCGCGACCGTGCAATGCGATCTCGCGGTCCTTGCGCTGGAGTGCGATGCACATGCGCTTCGTGATGATATATCCGATGATCGGTCCGAAGAAGAACAGGAATCGGAAGATATAGATCATATCGTTGAGCGACATCTGGAAGAACACCGCGACGATATCGCCCGAAGCGGCCGCCCACATGTTGCAGTAGAAGATGATTCCTGCAACACCGATTGCGGTACGAGTCGGATTGTTGCGCGGGCGATCGAGGATGTGGTGTTCCCGATGGTCCTTCATCAGCCACGCTTCGAAGAACGGGTAGATGAACATCACCGCGAAGAGACCGCCCATGACGATGACAGCACTGTTGATGTTGAACGAGATCGGCCATCCGAAGATATAGAACTCGAACCAGCCCGGAACGATGCGCAGGAATCCGTCCGCCCAACCGATGTACCAGTCCGGCTGCGTACCGGCAGACACCGGCGACGGGTCGTAAGGACCGTAGTTCCAGATCGGGTTGATCGTGAACAGTGCCGAGATCAGAGAGAGGAGACCGAAGATGAGGAAGAAGAATCCTCCGCCCTTGGCCGCGAACGTCGGGAGCACCGGCTCGCCGACCACGTTCTTCTCGGTGTTGCCGGCACCCGGGTACTGGGTGTGCTTGTGCACGACGACGAACATCAGGTGGATGCCGATGAGCGCGATGAGCAGTGCCGGCACGATCATGATGTGCAGGGTGTACAGGCGCGCCACGATGTCGATTCCCGGGAACTCGCCTCCGAAGAGGAAGAACGAGATGTAGGTGCCGACGAGGGGGAGCGACTTGAGGATGCCGTCGATGATTCGCAGACCGTTGCCCGACAGCAGATCATCGGGCAGCGAGTAGCCGGTGAATCCGGCAGCCATGCCCATGATGACCAGCAGGACACCGACGACCCAGTTGAGTTCACGCGGCCGGCGGAATGCACCGGTGAAGAAGACACGGAGCATGTGCACGCTCAGAGCGGCAACGAACAGCAGCGCGCCCCAGTGGTGCATCTGACGGATGAACAGACCGCCGCGGATCTCCAGGGAGATCGCCAGGGTGGAGTTGTAGGCCTCGGAGATCTCGACGCCGCGCAGCGGCAGCCACGGGCCCTCGTAGTGCATCTCGCCCATGGCGGGCTGGAAGAAGAACGTGAGGAACGTTCCGGACAGAACGACGATGATGAAGCTGTAGAGAGCAACCTCGCCGAGCATGAACGACCAGTGCGAAGGGAAGATCTTGCGACCGAACTCGCGCACGAGGGCCGATGCCCCGACGCGGGTTTCGGCGAAGTTCGCCGCCTTCCCGATGGTGGTGGTTGGCTGTGTAGTACTCATGGGTGGTTGATCTCCCAGAACGTAGGTCCGACAGGCTCAGGGAAGTCCGACTGGGCAACCAGGTAGCCTTCGCTGTCCACGGTGATGGGCAGCTGAGGAAGCGGTCGTTTGGCCGGGCCGAAGATGACCTTGCAGTGCTCAGTCACGTCGAAGGTCGACTGGTGGCAGGGGCACAGCAGGTGGTGGGTCTGGTGCTCGTACAGAGCGACCGGGCAGCCGACGTGGGTGCAGATCTTCGAGTACGCGACGATGCCGTCGTGCGACCAGTCCTTGCGATCCGGATCCTCTTTGAGTTCCTTGGGATCGATGCGCATGAGCAGCACGGCTGCCTTGGCCTTCTCGTTGATCGGGTGATCGCTGGCTTCACGGTCGCCGATGCCCGAGGGCAGGACGTGGTAAGCCGAGCCGATCGTGACTTCGTCAGCCTTGATCGGACGTTCGGAATCCATCGAAGGGATGCCGCCCGGGTCACGGATGAGGCGGGTGCCCTTCTCCCACAGCGTGTTGAAGAGTTTGTTGCCGGGCAGCGGTCCCAGATCGCGGAAGACGAGGACCGCGGGCAGGGGAGCGATCGCCAGCGCCGCGATGAGCGTGTTGCGCAGAAGCGGACGACGGGCGATGCCCGACTCTTCCTTGGCCTGGTGGAGGATCTCGAGCGCAACGGCCTGATCCTCGTCGCTGCCGTTGATGTCGTGACGTTCGTCGATGCCCTCATGATCGCTCATGAGGTTCTTGGCCCAGAGCACGGCGCCGAAGCCGATGGAGAACATCGCAACGGCGGCGCCGAGGCCGACGAACATGTTGTGAAGGCGGATGCTCTGCATCGACTCACCGGGGGTGAACAGGAAGTAGGCGACGATGAACCAGATGGTTCCGATCATCGACAGGACGAACCATCCCGCCACCTGTCGCTCGGCGACCTTCTCAGCACGCGGATCCGCGTCGGTCAGTCGCGGCGTGTGCTCGGGCAGGCCTGGGTTCGTGAACCCGTTCAACTCCTCGAGCTGGCTGCCGCCGCCGGAGTGCTCTTTCGAGGTCATTGAATTCCCCGTCTATTCTCGTAATTGATGGTGAACGACACTGTCGGACTCACTTGGACCTGGATGACAGCCACACTGTCAAACCGATGACTGCTGCCAGTCCGAAGAACCAGATGAACAGACCCTCTGCCACTGGCCCCAGGGATCCGAGTTTGAATCCGCCGGGGGAGGGGTTGTCCGAGACTTCCTTGACGTAGGCGATGACATCGCGCTTGTCGTCGGGAGTCAGGTTCGCGTCGTTGAAGATCGGCATGTTCTGCGGTCCGGTCTGCATCGCTTCGTAGAGGTGCTTCTCCGAGACATCGGCGAGGTTCGGCGCATACTTACCGCGAGTCAGTGCACCACCGGAGCCGACCACGTTGTGGCACATGGCGCAGTTGGTGCGGAAAAGGCCACCGCCGGCTGCGGGGTCGCCCTTCGACGCATCGAGGTACTCGTCTTCGGGAACTGCCGGTCCAGGACCGAGCGAAGCAACGTAGGCAGAGAGCTGAGCGGTCTGCTCTTCATCGAACTGCGGTTCCTTGACACGCGCCTGCGGGCCGTTGGCCTGCAACGGCATACGACCGGTGCCGACCTGGAAGTCGACAGCAGCGGCGCCGACACCGATGAGGCCGGGGCCGGCCTTCGAACCTTCGGCGTTGAGTCCGTGGCAGGTAGCGCAGTTGGCCGCGAAGAGTTTCTTGCCTTCTTCGATGTCAGAGGCGCTGGCTGTGTCTGCCTTGGCGCTCGAAGTCTGCGTGAAGAGTGCATAGGCTCCGCCGGTCAGCAGCAGTCCCACGAGAAGCAGCGCGACCAGCGCCATGGGATGTCTGCGGCGATCTGCTAGAAGCTTCACTTGATCGTCCTTTGCTTGAAGTGTTGTGAGTCCTGGGGGCCGAGCATCTCTGGCCGTTTACTGAAGCAGGTAGATGACGCCGAACAGACCGATCCAGACGACATCGACGAAGTGCCAGTAGTAGGACACGCAGATTGCGAATGTGGCCTCGTGATGACCGAACTTCTTCGCTCCGTAGGCACGTCCGATGACGAGGAGGAAGCAGATGAGCCCGATGGTCACGTGAATGCCGTGGAACCCTGTCGTCAAGTAGAAGACGGAACCGTATCCGTCGGAGTTGATCGCGATTCCCTCGCTGACGAGAGTCGCGTACTCCATGACCTGACCGGAGACGAAGATCGCGCCGAGGAGGAAGGTCAGGTAGAACCACTCGACCATTCCCCATTTGGCGATGTTGAACAGGGAACCGGTCCGCCGGGGGCGGAACCGTTCGGCTGCGAACACACCGATCTGGCAGGTGAACGAAGACGACACCAGGATCAACGTGTTGCCGAGAGCGTAGGGGATGTCGAGGATCTGGGTCCTCGCTTCCCATAGCTCCGGAACAACGGACCGGATGGTGAAGTACATGGCGAAGAGCGCGGCAAAGAACATCAGGTCGCTCGCGAGGAACACGATGAAGCCCACCGTGGTCACATTCGGACGATTGACAACCGGATGCGTTGGCGCTGTTTGAGATGCAGTGGCAGTTGACACAACCCCATTATTACCCGTCTCGGGGTGAGTTTTCATCTTTTACCCAGGTTTCGAGAAAGAAATTTCTACACGATGTAGCGAAAAGCCCGATTTGGTGCCGAAGTCTCGATCCGGAAGCTGCTTCTGTCAGCGTGTCGAACTCAGGATAGGATGCCGCAGGTAAGGTCCGTTCCGTGTTCCGGGACGGCGGCAAAGCCTAGTGAGAGTTCAAACGGATGACCGATTCCAAGCCCCTGACCGCCCCGGCAGCGCACGTGTCCGAGGCCCGCAGCGAGGTCGAGGCAGTCCCGCAGAACTGGCCCGATCTGCTCATGGCGCTCATGCACCAACAGGACCTCGAGGGGGATCAGGCCGCTTGGGCGATGGACCAGATCATGTCCGGCAAGACTCCCGATGTGACAATGGCCGCATTCCTTGCCGCACATCACACTAAAGGTGAAACGGTCGAAGAGATCGCCGGTCTGGTCGCCGCGATGATGGACCATGCGGTGCCCCTGCCCGGTCTCGAGGACTCCGTCGACATCGTCGGCACCGGAGGCGACCGCGCGAAGACCGCGAACATCTCCTCGACGGCGGCCATGATCATCTCGGCCGCCGGCCAGCGCGTGGTCAAGCACGGCAACCGCGCGACATCCTCGGCGTCGGGCTCTGCCGATGTCCTCGAAGCACTCGGCGTCCGATTCGACATCACTCCGGAACAGACCGGGCAGATCGCACACGAGGTCGGTCTGGCCTTCTGCTTCGCCAACGTCTTCCATCCCTCGATGCAGTTCATCGCGGCTGTGCGCCGTCAGATCAGCGTTCCCACGGCGTTCAACATCCTCGGCCCGCTGACCAACCCGGCACGTGCTCGTCACACCGCGATCGGAGTTGCTGACGCCCAGATGGCACCGCTCGTCGTCGGGACGCTGGCCAAACGCGGTCACCAGGCCGTGGTGTTCCGTTCCCGCGACGGGCTCGACGAGCTGAGCAACACCGACGTCAACGATGTCTGGGAAGTCCGCCACGGAGAGATCGAACACACGACCTTCGATGCGCTCGACCTGGGCATCGCACGCGCGACGAAAGACGATCTGCGCGGTGGCGGGCCGGAGGAGAACGCGGGCATCACTCGTGCCGTGCTCGCCGGCGAACGGTCCGCGGTCCGTGACATCGTCGCCATCAACGCCGCCGCCGCGCTGGTCGCGGCCGACGAATCGGCGGTCGGCAGTTTCACCGAACGTCTCGCCGCCAAACTCGACACTGCCATCGCCACGATCGACAACGGCGGCGGGGCCGCGAAGCTCGATCAGCTCATCGAGGTCTCACACCGACTGGCCGAGGCGAACCGCTCCTGAGGATCGTGCGTGGCTGGTCGCTCCGCTTCGGGGCAGCGACCAGCCCGCCCCGCCCCGAACGGACGCGGAGAGCAGCTCTGCGGTCTCCAGCCAGCCTGCAAGCAGGCGTGTCTCCTCCGGCAGAGAATCGGTGTCACGGGGCAGCGGTCCCGGCTCGGGCACCCATTCGGCGGTGGACTGCAGAGCTGCTATGGACTCCGACAATCCCTGCCTGCTCGTGACATGACCGGCGTTGGCGAGTCTGCCGTGGCGGATGACGGCGAGGTCCCATCCCGAGTCGAATCCGGGAGCCGCAGCCACAAGCTCCGGGACTGCGCGCAGAGCCGCCACCTCTTCTGCTCGGGACGCGGTTGCCACAGCTGATCGCATGGCATCACGGACCTCTGCTGCCGTCTCGTACCGGGACTCATCGGCCAATCGCCGCATCCGTGCGGCGGCCAAGCGCTGCAGAGACCCCAGATCTCCGTCGAGGAGGTCGCGGAGTTCAGAGATGCTGTCTCGATAGGCCGCAGCATCGGTGATGCCCGCGCACGGTCCTCCGCATTGGCCGACCTGAGCACTCACACAGGGCCGATGCTCACCGAGGTTGCGCTGCGTGACTTTCGCCGTGCACCGCTTGACGGGGTAGAGGGTGTCGAGGAGCTCTTTGACTGCTTGGGCGCTCTTCCGCGACCGGAACGGCCCCAGCGGCGGGGCGGGTGACCGTTCGATCGCCGAATTCGCGCGCACCACCGACAAGCGCCCGAAGAGCTCGTCGCTGAGTACGATCCACGAGTTCCGTTCGGGGTTCTTCGAGCGCCTGTTGTAGGGCGGGGCCAGCTCACCGATGAGCCTGATCTCTCGGACCTCGGCCTCAAGGGCGTGTGCACAGGGCAGGCAGCTGATCTCCTGCGCTGCCGTGATCATCTCGGCCATCCGACCGCGGTTCTCCGAAGCAGTGAAGTATGCGCGCACGCGGCGAGCCATATTGCCGGACTTGCCGATGTAGAGCACGCGGCGGGTCCCATCGAGGAACATATACACTCCCGGCTCGGCCGGCACGCCCTTGGCCAGATGGGATTTCGCCTGCCGCTTGGCCCACCCCGCCTGCCGGACGGTCGAGAGCTCCTCGAGGGTGGTCACTCCGTAACCGCCGAAACGTTCGAACAGGTGATGGAGCAGCTCACCGGTCGCGCGGGCATCGGAGAGCGCACGGTGGTCGGGGGCCACCTCGGTGCCGAAATGCGCGGCCAGGGTCGCAAGCTTGTGGTTGCGCACCTCATCGCGTCCGACGACGCGGCGGGCCAAGGTGACGGTGTCGAGCACCGTGGGTGCCGGCCAGTGGTAGTCGAGCCTCTCGCAGGCCGAGCGGAGGAATCCGATGTCGAAGGGCGCATTGTGGGCGACGAGCACAGCGCCGAGGGAGAACTCGAGGAAGCTGGGCAGCACCGAGCGGATCGAGGGAGCATCGTCGACCATGGCGTGGGTGATTCCGGTGAGCCGGGCGACGAACGGGCTGATCACGGACTGTTCGGGTTTGACCAGTGACTGGAATTCCCCGATGACCTCACCTCCGCGGGTCTTGACCGCACCGATCTCGGTGATCTCCGACTGGCCGGCGCGCGTTCCCGTGGTCTCGAGGTCGACGATGACGAAGGTGACAGCGGACAGGTCAGTGCCGAGGCTGTCGAAGGACAGCTGAGTGTTCTCCAGGGCGGTCGGAGCCCGATCGAATGGGACGGTCATGGTGCCCAGTGTGTCAGGCACAGGTGACACGGGAGGGTCGGACTGTCCCGTCGGGCGAATGCGGACATCGCCGCTCAGACGGAGGAGCCGTCGCCGTCATCGACGGAACGGTGGGAGGGCAGATGGAAGAACAGGCCCACGGCTCCGCCGACTCCGACGGCGAGGCCGATGAGCAGGTACCAGCCGGGCAGCGGGCGGAAGAAGACGACTCCGATGAGCAGGAGCACCACCGCGCTGAGGGCCGCAGCCCAAGAGAGCACGAGCGTGGGCGAGGCAGTGCGCCAACCGATCGGCTCGGCAGGTTCGGGATGCCAGTGCTCGGTGTCGGCGAGCGCCTCACGGACGTCCTCGACGGGCATATCGCCCATCGTCGCCGCCGGTTCGGAGATCTGCTGGATGAGGTCGTCCCACTCTTCATCGCTGATGCGCGAACGGTCATTGCCGATCCGCTCCGGATCGGGAACGTCCTGCCGCCAATCGTCCCGGCCCTCTTCGCCGGAATTCGAAGCGCTGCCCTCGTCGTCCATATCTGTCACAGCAATTCTGCGGTCACGGCTATTCCCCGGCAGTGTCTGACGGGGCCGACTCGGCGGCACCGCTGCGCGCCTTGGCCAGGACCGCCTCGGCGATGGTTCGGGCATCGAAGTCGAGAGTCGCCACGTGACGCGACTGCCGCAGCGCCACGATCCGGGCCGGGTTCGGCAGATCGGACCGCAGGACACGCAGGGTGCGAGGCCCGACGACGTTGTCCTCACCGGAGATCATCGCGGTCACCGGGGACTCGATCTTCCACAGATCCTCGCGGAGAATCTTCAGCGCTCGGTGGAACGAGGCCAAGGGGGCCAGCGGGGTCCGATGGTAGGCGTATTCATCGCGTTCGGGGTGGGCGATGTCCCCGCCGATCGCTGGAATCGTGCGGACCACGTGGCGGAGCACGGGCAGGAGAGGTGCGAAAGGGGAGTCGACGTAGAGTGCCGGATTGACGGCGACGATCTCATCGGGGGCCGCCCCAGCCGTGCCCAGGGCCAATGCCAGAGATCCGCCCATTGACAGACCGGCGACGACCACGCGTTCGTGGTCGGCCTGCAGCCGACTCAGCTCCAGGCGTGCCGCGCCGAGCCAGTCGGACCAGCCGGTGCGAGCCATGTCCTGCCATGTCGTGCCGTGCCCGGGCAGGCAGGGCACAGCGACATCGATGCCCTCGGCCGCGAGCGCGCGGGCGATCGGCACCCAGACCACGGGAGAACCGGTGAGTCCGTGCAGAAAGAGGACCGCGGTCGATGATCCGGCACTGAGACTGCGGTAGGCAGATCTCGGCTCGGACCGCACAGTGAAATCGATCTCCATGCAACCAGCATGGCACGGATGAGATGATCCCGGCATGGCTTTTCACAGTTGGTGACGATATATGATTGCCGAGGACGACAAAGGGTCGTACATGGAAGGGTGCGCGTGTTCTACTGGTTTCTCAAGCGAGTCCTCGCTGGACCCATCCTGCGGATCCTGTTCCGTCCATGGGTGCGCGGCCTGGACAATCTTCCGGCGGACGGCCCAGCGATCATCGCGGGAAACCACAACCACTTCATGGATTCGATCTTCGTCCCGCTGCTCGCACCGCGGCCCGTCGTCTACCTGGCGAAGAAGGACTACTTCACCGGGCGCGGCATCAAAGGGGCTGTGACCCGATGGTTCTTCAAACTCAACAATCAGCTGCCCATGGACCGCGGCGGCGGCTCAGGGTCCCAGGCCTCACTCGAATCGGGGCTGAAGGTCCTGGGAGAAGGCAACTCCCTGGGCATCTACCCGGAGGGAACGCGCTCACCTGACGGCAAGCTCTACCGGGGCCGGACCGGAATCGCCCGGCTGGTCCTCGAATCGGGAGCACCGGTGATCCCGGTGGCGATCATCGGCACGGACAAACTCCAACCTGCCGGTCGCCTCGTGCCGAAGCTGCGCCGAGTGGGAGTCGTCTTCGGAACTCCCATGGACTTCTCGAAGTACTCGAGCCTGCCCACCGACCGTTTCCTCCTGCGTTCGGTGACCGACGAGATCATGTACGAGATCATGCGGCTGTCGGGCCAGGAATACGTCGACACCTACGCCTCGACCGTCAAGACCAAGCTGCTGACGAGTGCGAAGCCGAAGAAGGCTGAGTCGGCGAAGGACACGGCGAAGAAGTCCGGCTCCGGCAGAAAGGCCGATTCGCCGAAGAAGGCCAAGGACTCCGACCGGACGTCATCCGATCCGGACAGCCAGCCGGAGGGCCGCTCTGACGCGGCCGAATGAGCTGTCGGTTCCGGCCCCATGGCGGCTGGATGACATGTTCGAATACTGCGATAACGGCGACACGCAGAAATTGTTACCTTGGGGTGTTTGTCCAGACCGGCCCGGCAGAATAGCTTGGAGTTGTTGAATCCCACTGTAGGTTCGCTGGGAAGAGGGCTAGAATGACTATGTTCTCGGTCCTTCCAAGCGACCTTCGCTTCCCCCAGGGACTTTAAGGAGGAGTCGGTGTGAACCGCTCAAGTCACGAAAGCGTCGACATGACGCCGATGCCGTCAGCGGCCCAAGGGCTGCTGTTCGATGATGATCTGCCCGTTCTCGACGAAGAGGCCGGCTACCGCGGTCCCACCGTCTGCAAGGTCGTCGGCATCAGCTACCGTCGTCTCGACTACTGGGCGCGCACCGACCTGGTGACCCCGTCGATCCGCAATGCCACCGGGTCCGGCAGCCAGCGGCTCTACAGCTTCCGCGACATCCTCGTCCTCAAGATCGTCAAACGGCTCCTCGACACCGGCGTCGGGCTGCAGTCGATCCGCACCGCGGTCGAGCACCTGCGTTCCCGCGGCGTCGAAGATCTCTCTCAGATCACGCTGATGTCCGACGGCGCCAGCGTCTTCGAATGCACCTCACCCGACGAAGTCGTCGACCTCCTCCAGGGAGGACAGGGCGTGTTCGGAATCGCCGTCGGTCGGGTCTGGAACGAAGTCGAAGGCACGTTGTCAGAGCTGCCGAGCGAGCGCATCCCCGAAGACGATGCGGCCATCGAAGCGATGGACGAGCTCGCGGCCCGTCGCGCCCGTAAGAGCGGCTGACCTCCGCAGCGCTCCACTGCACCTGATTCGCCGAGGCGGTCCATCCGGAAAGGATGGGCCGCCTTAGTCGTTCACCGCCGGCCCGGTGTGTGGCCGCGGCATGTCACCTGAAGTGCTGCGCAGATACAGAAGTGAGTGCTTGGCAGATACAGAAGTGCCGCCCGAACGGAAGCTCGGGCGGCACTTCTGAGATCTCTGATCTGGGGGAGTGGCTACTTCTTCTCCGACGCCGTCCTGGTCGGCTTCGCATCGCCTCCGCGGCGTCCCCGGATGTTCTCCGAACGCAGTGCTCGTTCGAGAAGGGCATCGAAGGAGCCGGCGACCTCTTCTGCGGGCTTGCCGGGCCAGGAGTGGATCGGACGCGCCGAACCCTGGGCCTGCTGCATGACGGCACGTTCGGCCAGCGGCGGGTTGAGAACGAGGGGACCGAACATCTCACGCATCTCTTGGATGCGGTAGTCGTGTTCGGTCGAACCGGCCCGAACGCGGTTGACGACGAGGCCGAGAGGCTGCAGATCGCTGGCGCCGCGCTGGCGCAGCTCGTCCGTGGCGCGCAGGGCTCGATCGGCGGCCGCCACGGAGAACAGGCTCGGCTCGGTGACGACGGCAACCCGGTTGCTCGCCGTCCAGGCCGTCCGGGTCAGCCCGTTGAGGCTCGGCGGGCAGTCGATGAGGACGAGCCGGTAGCCTTTGGCAATCCGTGCCAGGGCATCCTCGAGGCGACGCAGGTAGCGTTCGGACAAGGACGGGCGATCGAACTCCGCGGCCCGAGGCGAACCGGAGATCACATCGAGATGACCGAGCCTGTCACCGACCCACCCCGAGGGGATGATGGCCTCGGACAGGATCTTCTGGGACTTCGGGGCAGCGAGGACGTCGGCGATGTCGACGCGCGTCGAGGTCGGCACATCGAGCCCCGTCGACGAGTCCGCTTGCGGATCCATGTCGACGACCAAGGTCGGAATTCCCCTGTTGTAGGCCGCCGAAGCTAGACCGAGCGTCACGGACGTCTTACCGACTCCGCCTTTGAGGCTGCTGATACTGAGGACAAGCACTCTCCTACGGTAACGTATCGGGGCCTGCGGGGCTGAGCCGACCACGCCGAGACTCACGTCTCAGTCCGAAGTCGACCCCCGCCCGCGAAGGTGTCTCAGGTCACTGAGTAGAGTATGTTCCCGACAGCTTGTCGACCAGTCGCCCAGTGCGGCCGTTACAGAAGTGAGAGACACCTATGTTCTCTAAAGTTCTCGTGGCCAACCGCGGAGAGATCGCCGTTCGTGCGTTCCGTGCCGCTTATGAGCTCGGAGCCTCCACCGTCGCGGTCTTCCCGTATGAGGACCGCAATTCCGAGCACCGAATGAAGGCCGACGAAGCCTACATGATCGGTGAGGAGGGCCATCCCGTCCGCGCCTACCTCAGCATCGAAGAGATGCTGCGGGTGGCCAAGGAGAGCGGTGCCGACGCGATCTACCCCGGTTACGGCTTCCTCTCGGAGAACCCCGACCTGGCGCGCGCCTGCGCCGAGGCGGGAATCACCTTCATCGGCCCGCAGGCCGATGTCCTCGAACTCGCCGGAAACAAGGTCCAGGCCCTGGCCGCAGCCCGCAACGCCGGCATTCCCGTGCTCGACTCGACACGTCCCTCGGCCGATATCGCGCAGCTGCTCGCCGATGCCGAATCGATGGAGTATCCCCTGTTCGTCAAGGCCGTCGCCGGCGGCGGCGGTCGCGGCATGCGCCGTGTCGCCGACCCGACCGACCTCGAAGATGCTCTCAAGGCCGCCATGCGTGAGGCCGAAGGCGCCTTCGGCGACCCGACGGTGTTCATCGAGCAGGCCGTGCAGCGTCCGCGCCACATCGAGGTCCAGGTGCTGGCCGACAACGACTCGAACGCCATCCACCTGTTCGAACGTGACTGCTCGGTCCAGCGTCGTCACCAGAAGGTCGTCGAAATCGCACCGGCACCGAACCTCGATCCCGCGATCGCGGCCGAGCTGCACGCCGATGCCCTGAAGTTCGCGAAGGCACTGGGCTACCAGAACGCGGGAACCGTCGAGTTCCTGCTCGAAACCGACGGCCCGCGCGCCGGCAAACACGTGTTCATCGAAATGAACCCGCGCATCCAGGTCGAGCACACGGTGACCGAAGAGATCACCGACATCGACCTCGTCGCCTCGCAGATGCGCGTCGCCGCCGGTGCCACCCTCGACGAGATCGGCCTGCACCAGGAGGACATGCGCATCAAGGGCGCCGCCCTGCAGTGCCGGATCACCACCGAGGATCCCGCGAACTCCTTCCGGCCCGACACCGGCACGATCACCGCCTACCGGTCCGCCGGCGGTGCGGGTGTCCGCCTCGACGGTGGCACCGTCCACGCCGGGGCCGCCGTCAGCCCCCACTTCGACTCGATGCTCGTCAAACTCTCCTGCCGCGGGCGTGACTTCCCGCAGGCCGTCGGCCGCGCCAAGCGGGCCCTCGCCGAGTTCCGCATCCGCGGTGTGTCATCGAACATCGGGTTCCTCCAGGCCGTCCTCGACGATCCCTCGTTCGTCGCCGGCGACCTGTCCACCTCGTTCATCGAAGAGCGCCCGCAGCTGCTCGACGCTCGTGTCAGCGCCGACCGCGGTTCGAAGCTGCTCGACTACCTCGCCGACGTCACGGTCAATCGCCCGAACGGCGAGCCCGGGCTGCGCATCCGCCCCGGCGACAAGCTTCCCGACATCGACCTGTCGGCGACTCCCGCACCCGGCAGCCGCGACCGCCTCGCCGAGCTCGGCCCCGAGGGATTCGCCCGCGCCCTGCGTGAGCAGACCGCACTGGCAGTGACCGACACGACGTTCCGCGACGCCCACCAGTCCCTGCTCGCCACCCGTGTGCGCACCCGCGACCTGCTGGCCGTGGCCGGACACGTGTCGCGGATGACCCCTGAGCTGCTGAGCATCGAGGCCTGGGGCGGAGCCACTTATGATGTGGCCCTGCGCTTCCTCGGCGAAGACCCCTGGGAGCGTCTCGAATCTCTGCGTGCGGCGGTGCCCAACATCAACCTCCAGATGCTGCTGCGCGGGCGCAACACCGTCGGCTACACCCCGTACCCGACCGAGGTCACCGACGCCTTCGTCGACGAAGCCGCCCGCACCGGCATCGACATCTTCCGCATCTTCGACGCACTCAACGACGTCGAACAGATGCGTCCGGCGATCGAAGCGGTGCGTGCGACGAATTCCTCGCTCGCCGAGGTGGCCCTGTGCTACACCTCGGACATCCTCGATCCGCGTGAGGAGCTCTACACCCTCGACTACTACCTGCGTCTGGCGGGCCAGATCGTCGAGGCCGGTGCCCACGTGCTCGCGATCAAGGATATGGCCGGACTGCTGCGTCCGGCGGCGGCGGTGAAGCTCGTGACCGCACTGCGCGAGAACTTCGACCTGCCCGTCCACGTCCATACACACGACACCGCGGGCGGACAGCTGGCCACTCTGTACGCGGCAGCCGCTGCCGGCGCCGATGCCGTCGACGCCGCCTCGGCGGCCATGGCCGGCACGACCAGCCAGCCGAGCCTCTCGGCCCTCGTCGCCGGTTTCGAGCACACCGAACGCGACACGGGTATCAGCCTCGACGCCGTCAGCGACCTCGAACCCTACTGGGAGTCCGTGCGCAAACTCTACGCACCCTTCGAGTCCGGTCTCGCCGGACCCACCGGTCGCGTCTACCGCCACGAGATCCCCGGCGGACAGCTGTCGAACCTGCGTCAGCAGGCCGTCGCCCTCGGTCTGGGGGAGCGGTTCGAAGACATCGAGCACATGTACGCTGCCGCCGATTCGATCCTCGGCCACCTCGTCAAGGTCACCCCCTCGTCGAAGGTCGTCGGCGACCTCGCGCTCCACCTCGTCGGAGCCGGTGTCTCACCGGAGGAGTTCGCGGAGAACCCGGATAAATTCGACATCCCGGACTCGGTCATCGGCTTCCTGAGCGGCGACCTCGGTGACCCTCCGGGCGGATGGCCCGAGCCGTTCCGGACCAAGGCCCTGGCCGGACGCTCGCCCAAACCGCTGACCGAACACCTCGAACCCGAGGACGCGGCCGCACTGGAGACCCCGGGCCGGGAGCGCAAGGACAAGCTCAACGAGCTTCTGTTCCCCGGACCGACGAAGGAATTCGAGTCGATGCGCTCGAACTACGGAGACCTCTCCGTGGTCGAGACCTCCGAATACCTCTACGGCCTCACCGCCGGAGAGGAACACGCGGTCGAACTGTCCAAGGGCAAGAACCTGCTCATCGGAGTCCAAGCCGTCGGCGGCACCGACGAACGCGGCATGCGTTCGGTGATGTTCACCCTCAACGGACAGCTGCGCCCGCTGCAGGTGCGCGACCGCTCCGTCGAGAGCGAAGTCAAGACCGCAGAGAAGGCCGATCCGAACAACCGCGGCCATGTCGGCAGTCCCTTCGCCGGCGTCGTGACCATGCAGGTCCATGAGGGGGACAGGGTCGCGGCCGGCGACACCGTCGCCACGATCGAAGCGATGAAGATGGAAGCGACGATCACCACGCAGACGGCCGGCACCGTGTCCCGGGTGGCCATCTCCGATGTCCAGCAGCTCGAAGGCGGCGACCTCGTCGTGGTGATCGATGCCTGAGCGCGATATCCGGCTGTGGGGCGATCCCGTCCTCCGCAGCCGCTGCGAAGCGGTGACGGTCTTCGACGACAGCGTCGAAGCTCTCGCGGTCGACCTCGTCGACACGGCACGGCCGGAGGGCCGTGCCGCCGTCGCGGCCCCACAGATCGGTGTGGGGCTGCGCGCCTTCGGCTACGACCTCGACGGACGCACCGGTTATGTCATCAACCCGGAGATCGTCGAAGTCGGGGGAGAGCTGCGCGACATCGAAGAGGGCTGCCTGTCGGTCCCCGGACTGTTCTTCCCCACCCCACGCTACGAATTCGCCAGAGTGCGCGGGGTGGATGCGCAGAACCGTCCGGTCGAGATCGAGGGCCGCGAGGTGTTCGCCCAGATGCTCCAGCACGAAGTCGGCCACCTCGACGGCCAGGTCTACATCCAGACCCTGCCCACCGAGCGCCGCCGCGAGGCGATGAAGGCGATCCGGTCGGCCGATTGGTTCCTCAGCCGCAACGCCTGATCGACGCATCGTCCCGACCGCACCTCGAACGGTCCCCGATCATCAACTATGAACAAAGAAGGAGACGCCAGTGAATATTCAGCGCACAGCAGTCATCGGCAGCGGGCTCATGGGAGCAGGTATCGCCGAGGTGCTCGCGAAGTCCGGGCTCGACGTGATCGTCCGTGAGATCAACGAAGAGGCGTCCGCCGCAGGACGCGCCCGGATCGAGAAGTCGCTCGGCCGTGCCGTGGAGAAGGGCAAGCTCGACGAGAAGGCCCGAGACGAAGCCCTGGGCCGTCTGCGGTTCACCACTGACATCGCCGAACTCGCCGATCGTCAGCTCGTCATCGAAGCCGCCAGCGAGAACGAGGAGATCAAGAAGTCGATCTTCGCCGAACTCGATGGAGTCGTCACCGACCCCGAGGCGATTCTCGCCTCGAACACATCCTCGATGCCGATCGTCCGCTTCGCCCAGTCGACCGCGCGTCCCGAACGCGTGCTCGGTGTGCACTTCTTCAACCCGGCTCCCGTGCAGCCGCTGGTTGAGATCGTGTCCTCCGTGCTCACCGCCGATGATGTCCGTGACACCGTGACCTCGTTCGTCGCCGATGTGCTCGGGAAGAACCCGATCCAGGCCGAGGACCGTCCCGGCTTCATCGTCAACGCGCTGCTCATCCCGTACCTCTTGGGCGCCATCCGGATGCTCGAGTCCGGGTTCGCGACGAAGGAGGACATCGACGCGGGGATGGTCGGCGGCTGCGCCCACCCGATGGGTCCGATCAAGCTCACCGACCTCGTCGGGCTCGATACGTGCCTGTACGCGGCGCAGAGCATCTTCGAAGAGACCGGTGACCCGGCGGCGAAGCCGCCCGTGCTGCTCTCACGCATGGTCGACGCCGGTCTGCTCGGTGTGAAGTCCGGACGCGGCTTCTACGAATACTGAGCCTGCGCGGCCGTGGAGGCGCCTGCACCGAGCTTCTCGGTTCGGGCCTCGCGCACAGAGACTCGCACACAGAGAAGGAGGGCCGCTGCGAACCGATGGGTTCGCAGCGGCCCTCCTCTCTGCTCGTCCGAGCCCGTGGTGTGCGTCGGACTCCGATCGAATGGGCTCAGCCGACCTTGAGCTTCTCGAAACTCGCCAGGCGCACGCAGGCGACGAGACCCTGGGCGGCGAGCTCCACCTCCTCGAGGGTCGGCATCGTCGGGGCGATGCGGATGATGCTGTTGCTCGGATCCAGCCCATAGGGGTGGGTGGCCCCGGCCGGAGTCAGCTTCACTCCGGCCTCGGCGGCGAGCTTGACGACCCGGTCGGCGATGCCGTCCATCGTCGTCAGCGTGATGAAGTACCCGCCCTCGGGGGAGGTCCACCGAGCGAGGTCATCGGGTCCGAGCCCGTCTCCGAGGGCCTTGAGCACGGCGTCGAACTTCGGTGCGATGATCTCAGCGTGTCTGCGCATATGCGCCTCGACACCGGCGGAGTCGGTGAAGAAGCGGACGTGGCGCAGCTGGTTGATCTTGTCCGGGCCGATCGCGACCTTGCCGAGGTTCGCGGTCATCCAGCCGACGGTGGCGGGTCCTCCGCCGAAGAACGAGACACCGGCACCGGCATGGGTGACCTTCGAGGTGGAGGCGAAGATCCACGCACGTTCGGGGTGTCCGGTCTCGGCGCACAGGCTGAGGATGTCGACGTTGTCCGGATGGTCCTCCCGCAGATGGTGCAGCGCATAGGCGTTGTCCCACAGCAGCGCGAAATCCGGGGCAGCGGCCGGCATCTGCGCCAGCTCGCGGGCGCGTTTGTCCGTGATGGTGATTCCGGTGGGGTTCGAATACATCGGCACCACCCACATCCCCTTGACTGCGGGGTCCTCGGCCAGACGCTGTGCCTCGGCGAGGTCAGGACCCTCATCGTCCATGGGAATCGACAGCAGCTCGAATCCGAGTGATTCGGCCAGCGTGAAGTGCCGGTCATAGCCGGGCACGGGACACAGCAGCTTATGCGGTCCCTGACCCCATGGACGATCGTCGACGGCGGTTCCGTGCAGGAGCGCGAACGTCAGGGCCTGGGTCATGAACGTCAGCGAGGCATTGCCGCCGGCCAGCAGCTGAGCGGCCGGGACTTTGAGCAGCGGTGCGAAGATCTCGCGCAGTTCGATGAGCCCCTCCGCGCCGCCGTAGTTGCGGGTGTCGACCCCGCTGGGCGTGAACACATCGTCACCGGAGACCATGGTGAGCAGATCGGCTGCGAGATCGAGCTGTGCGGGAGCGGGCTTGCCGCGGGTGATGTCGAGCTTGAGTCCACGGGAAGCGAATTCCTCGTACGCGGCGGACGCCTCATCGAGGCGTGATTGCAGATCGGACGGTGAGGACATGAGGGCTCCTTCGAGCTGGGATCGGGCCGGTGCCTCCATCCTAACGACCCCGCCCGGCGCGGTGGACTATCGACCCAGTTCTGAGCGGCAAGGATAGAGTTGTGCACAGCGGTGACGTCGAGCGCCGAAACCGATGAGTCGAAAGGCGGACACGATGGTGCGACCACGGGCGCGGGCCTCACACGGGCGCGGTTTCGGTGCCCAGGCCGAGATCTACGAGGAGGTCCGTCCCGGCTATCCCGGGTCCGCTGTCGATCTCGCCCTCACCGGCCGGACACACGGCTGGGCCGGTCTGCGGGTGTGCGATCTCGGCGCGGGAACGGGAATTCTCAGCCGAGAGCTGCTCGAACGCGGAAGCGAGGTCACTGCCGTCGACCCCGACACGGTGGCACTCGAGAGCAATCGAGCACCCAGTCGGGTCGGTACGGCCGAAGCGACGGGACTGGAAGCAGGCAGCGTCGACCTCGTCACCGTCGCGCAGGCCTGGCATTGGTTCGACGAGGCGGCCGCGGCCGCCGAGATCGCTCGGATCCTCGTGCCCGGCGGCAGGCTGCTCATCCTCATCAACCAGCTCGACGTGCGCGTCGACTGGGTGCTTCGTCTGAGCCGGATCATGCATGCCGGTGACGTCTACCGTCCGCAGTATCGTCCGCAGCCGGGTGCTGGGCTCGAACTCATCGCCGATCGGCTCGTCGAGTTCACGACCCCACTCGACGTCGACGGCATCGTCGACCTCGCTCGCACCCGCTCCTATTGGCTGCGATCGAACGAAGCGACCCGCACCCGGGTGGAGACGAATCTGCGCGGATACTTCCGCGACGAACATCCGGTCTCAGGCACCGTGGATGTCCCGTACATGTGTCTGGCCTACCTGCTCGAGCTGTCATGAGCGCGGTGCTGTCTGGAAGGGCAGGAGTGTCCGACAACGACGAACGGCAGGCCGCACCCGAGGTGCGGCCCGCCGTGTCGGATCTGCCGGTCGATCAGTCGGCAGAGCCGCCGGTCGCGGTGTCAGCGGCCGGTCCGCCGTCGGTCGATGTCGACTCGACGACCTCGGCGCTGCCGGACGGGGAGGTGTGGGACACGGTGATCTTCCGGGGGCGGGCCTCCTCGGCGACGGGGATCGTCAGGGTGAGCACGCCGTCGCTGTAGTCGGCGCGGATGCGGTCGAGTGCCACGCGGTTGCCGAGCGTGAGCTGGCGCGCGTAGGTGCCGTTCGTCCGTTCCCGGGTCAGCCACTTCACGTCCTTGTCCGCGACCTCGGATTCGCGGCGTGCGCGAACCGTGAGCGTGCGGTCCTCGACATCGACATCGATGCTGCTCGGGTCGACGCCGGGCATGTCGATGCGGGCGATGAAGACCTCGCCGTCGCGGTAGAGATCCATGGGCAGGGTCGTCGAGTTCGGGGTGCGAGTGACCTCGGAGAAGAAGCGGTCGAGGTCACGGATGGGATCGAATCGTGTAGCCATGTGCGTCCTTTCGTTCGGTTGCTCTATTGAGTCAAACACACTCAACTTTGAAATGATTCCGAACTCATGAAACTCACAGTTCTGCGAGTCCGGTTCGGGTGCTGCGTGACCGGCCTGCCGTCACCGTGCTCATCGCTGAGGCGGTCCTTCGCGGAGTCGTTCCTTCCGGTGCGCTGACCAGCGAGCCGAGGGCTCTGGTCTCGTCTCCAGCAACGACGAAGGGCGGCCGATTCACTGGGAATCGACCGCCCTTCGTCACTGCGGGCGCAGCGGGCTCAACCGTCGTGAGGTCTGATCACTCGCCGTCGGCGGTGATGTCGGGGTGACGCGATCCGAGTTCGGAATCGATGCGCAGCACGCCCGATCCGTCCTCGCCGACGCGCTCGAGGCGGCCGATGATCTCGGAGATGCTCGACTCCTCCTCGACCTGCTCGTCGATGAACCAGTGCAGCAGCGGCAGGACGTCGAGGTCGGTTTCGGCCTGAGCGGTGCGGTAGAGGTTGCGGATGGATTCGGAGACCTTCTCCTCATGGGCCAGTGCGGCCTTGAAGAAGTCGATCGGCTGCGAGCCGGAGACCTTCGGAGCAGCGATATCGCCGATCTGAGGAGCGAACCCGCGGTCGAGGCAGTGCTGAGTGAACTTGGCGGCGTGAACCTGCTCTTCCTCGGACTGGGCGCGCATCCAGCGAGTCATTCCGGGGAGGTCGAGGTCGTCGAGCTGAATCGACAGCTGCAGGTAGACCAGCGAGGCCTCGAGTTCGAGGGTGACCTGCTCGTTGAGGACCTTCTGCATGGCGGGGCTCAGGTGCATCTGTTACTCCTTTGCGATTCTCAAGCGGATCGATTCCGCCTGTACAAGAATATAGTGACACCTTTTCTAGAACCGTTCCAGTGTGGAAAGGCTCGGCAAACTCCACGCAGGTTTGCCAAACCTCTGCGCACTCGCCCTCAGAGCCGCGGATGTGAAGCGTGGTGCCCGGTGGCGACTTCGAAGGCGTGGGCGATGCGCAGCAGATCGACATCGGCGCCCGGCCTGGCGACGATCTGCACGCCCACCGGCAGTCCCGAAGCGGAGAAGCCCGCAGGGACGGAGATCGCCGGACAGCCCGTGGCCGAGATGAGGCACAGGGACCGCATCCAGTCGAGGTAGTTCTCCAGCTGCACGCCATTGATCTCGGTCGGGTATTCGATGCCCGCGTCGAAGGGCAGCACCTGAGAGGTTGTGAGCACGAGCACGTCATGGTCGGCGAAGTATCGTTCGACTACGCTGTGCAGACGCGCACGGGCCGCCTCCGCCGAGGCCACCTCGGCGCCGGTGAGATCGAGCCCCATGCGGATGTTCCAGCGGACCGAGGCCTTGATCTGGTCGGGATGGGCCGCAGCCAGCCGCCCCCAGGATCCGACGAAGTCCAGCGCGCGGCGGACACCGAAGACTTCATCGGCGTCGCGCAGGTCGGGAACCGTGTCGTCGACGTCCGCACCGAGATCGGTGAAGACGCCGGCACTGTCAGCAACGATCCGGGCCACCTCCTCGGCGACCGGGAAGAGCCCGCCGAGATCCGGGGAGAACCCGACCCTGACTCCGGTGAGGTCGGGGGAGTGGGAAGCGCCGAGAGCGAACTGAGGAAGGTCGAACACGCTGCCGGGCTCCGGACAGGACCGAGGGCACAGCGGATCGGGGCCGGCGGCCACGGACATGAGCAGAGCGACGTCGGAGACCGTGCGGGCCATGAAGCCGCCCTGAGCCAGCCACGCATACGGATCGGCCGGAGGTATGTGCGGGATGCGACCGTTGCTCGGCCTCATCCCCACGACATTGTTGAACGAGGCCGGGGAGCGCAGCGAACCGCCCATGTCCGAACCGTCGCCGGACGCTTGGATGCCGGCGGCCAGCACCGCTCCCACCCCTCCGGAGGACCCTGAGGCCGACTTCGTCGGATCATAGGGATTCACGGTCGTACCGAACACCGGGTTGAACGTGTGCGAACCGGCGGCGAACTCAGGCACATTCGTCTTGCCCGTCGTTGTGATCCCTGCCCGCTTGAGCCGGGCGATGATGAGCGAGTCGGACTCGGGCACACGGTCGGCCATGAGCGGTGAGCCCCAGGTCGTGCGCATCCCGGCGGTGTCATGCGTGTCCTTGTGCGTCATCGGCACCCCGTGAAGGGCCCCGAGACTCTCCCCGCGCGCCGCAGCCGCATCCGCCGCCTCCGCCTGGATGAGAGCCGCCTCGTCATCGCGGGTGACGACCGCGTTGAGGATCGGATTGACCGCATCGATGCGCTCAAGGTGGGCCTCCAGCGCCTCGCGAGCCGAGATCTCCTTGGCAGCGATCCGGGCGGCGAGCTCTCGGGTCGACCACCACAGGGATTCCTCACTCATCGGATCACCGTCCGACCTTGCTCAGCACCGCCGAGAGCGCGGCGCGGATGCCCGTTTCCAATGTGGTCTCGACGTCGTCGGGGGCGAAGAACGGGGAGTGGTTGCCGGCGGGGGCTTCGGAGCCGGAGAACTTGGCGGGGGAGTAGCCGCCGAAGAACCAATACACGTACGGGACTCCGATGTCGTCGCCGAAGGCACCGACATCCTCGCTGCCGGTGGCCGGCTTCTGGAGGTGGATCTGTTCGGCTCCCAGCTCGGCGCCGACATGCTCGAGGAAGCCTGCCGTCTCCTCCGGGTCGTTGAAGCAGCGGGGGAACCCGTACATCTCCTCGATCTCGGGCTCCGGAGCACCGGATGCCAGCGCCTCGGCGAGGATGATGCGTCGGACTCGGTCGAGGACGACCTCACGGACCTCCTCGGTGAAGGTGCGGATATTGAGTTTGAACTCCGCGGAATCCGGAATGATGTTCTCCTTGAGCCCGCCGTGGAACGTGCCGACGGTCACGACCGCCATGTCGTTGCCGGCGATCTCACGGGACACGACCGACTGCAGTCGGGTGATCATGTAGGCGCCGAGCACGATGGGATCGATGGCGTTCTCCGGCTGTGAGCCGTGGGCCTGCTTGCCCTTGACCGTCACGCGCAGACAGTCGGACATCGCCATTGCGGTGCCCTTGCTGACGTAGATGTGTCCGGCAGGAACGGGCCACACGTGCTGACCGTAGATGACTTCGGGGCGCACGATCCGGTCCCAGAGGCCGTCGTCGAGCATGGCGCGGGCCCCCTGACCGGTCTCCTCACCGGGCTGGAAGAGCATGACCACGCTGCCGGTCCACAGATCCTTGTGCTCGACGAGGTATTTCGCGAGGTAGAGCCCGACGGTGATGTGGGTGTCATGGCCGCAGCCGTGCATGACCTGCGTCGTCGTGCCGTCGGGCAGGGTGCCTTCGGCGGTGGAGGCGTAGTCGAGTCCGGTGTCCTCGGCGATCGGCAGTCCGTCGGTGTCCGCACGGTAGCCGACCACCGGTCCGCTGCCGTTCTCGATGACGGCGACGACTCCTGTGCCGCCGAAGCGGTGCGTGGTCAGTCCCATCGCCGTGAGTCGGGAGTCGATCTCTGCTGCGGTGCGGGTCTCCTGCATCGACAGTTCGGGGGTGCGGTGGAAGTCCTTGTAGTCGGCGACGATCTGGCCGAGGTCGGCCGTGAGTGACTGGCGGAGTGCGGGGTTGAGAGACATGGTGTCCTTTCTGAACCGGTCTTCTGCCATCTTGGCAGGTGTCTGCGGTTTCGTCTTCGGTGTTCGGGGTCCGGACCTCAGTTGATGCCCACGGTGTCTCCACCGCTTCTCGTGTCCGTGACCTTCTTGTTGCGTGTGAACCACGTGATGAGGATGGTGAGGAAGACGACGATGGCGACGTCGCCGGGAGCCAGCACCGGCACCAGCGGTATGAGCACGAGGATGACCAGAGCTGCCAATCCGAGGGCGATGAGCGTCGATTTCACCTGCCGGAGGGAGGCGATGAGCTGAACGGTGACGCCGCCGAGGATGGCCGGGAGGATATAGAGCTTGGCCACGAGCGTGATCGGTGCGGGAATGAGGGCGACGAGCCAGGTTCCGAGGATGCCGACGAAGATGACCATCGAGGCCACGTGGATGATCGCGGCACCGCAGATGGCCATGGTGGCCGCGTACTCGCCCTTGCGGGTGCCCGGCTTCGCGCCGATCGTGTCCTGCGCGACGATGGCCGAGGGCAGCAGCTTGTTCGACACGTTGCCGATCATGAAGGCCTGATACATACCGGCCGGGCCGAGGATGGGGAAGTAGGTGAGCGGTTCCACGATGTAGAAGACGCCGTAGACGGCGAAGACCGCGAGGAATCCCTTGAGGATGTTTCCGAAGTCGACGTTCGCGTCGGCGACGAAGAGGAGATAGAACGGCACCGAGGTGGCGATGAGGAAGCCGATGAAGAGCGTGATCGAGCCCCAGCGAGTCGTGGTGCGTTCGAAGGCCGCGTGCGAAGGCGAAGTGATGATCGATGACATGATGTGCTCCTCAGGCTTCGGGCAGGCCGAGACCGGCATAGTGGGCGAAGTAGGCGGCGACGAGGCCGACGAGCAGGGAGATTCCCAGCCCCCATTCCTTGAGCCAGTTCGCTTTGAGCACCTTGGCCAGGAACAGGCAGATGCTCATCACGACGGCCGAGACGATGACGGCGATGACATGAGTGGGCGATTTCGGGATCTCGCGGAAGGTCAGTGCCGCGAAGGCCGCGAGCAGTGCGGCGCCGGGGATGATCGACATCAGCGCCGGGTTGACCTTCTCGAGCTTGTGGGTGCTGCGCTTGAAGATCGGAGTGAGGATGAGGGTGGAGATCATCCATCCGGCACCCGAGAGGCTCATCGCCATGAGCGCGACGATGAAGACACCGCGAGTGAAGGTTTCGTCACCGAGGTTCGCGCCCATCGTGCCGGCGGCCAGCGAGGCCGACGCCACCTCGGTGGCCGCCGAGCCGATGAGGCCGACGCGGACGATGACCGGGGGAGTGCCGAACAGCGGCAGAAGGGCGATGGCCACAAGCACCACGGACAGGGACGGGCCGATTGCGGCCACACCTCCGGCACGGAAGGCAGTGCGCACTTCCCGTTGGCTCATCCCAGCCGATTCCGCGTTCTTCTTCACCGCGGTCATATAGATGAGTGACTGCACGACGACGACTCCCATCACCGCCATCGCCAGGATCCAGAGAATCGGGGCATTCGCAAGGCCGATGTAGTCGGCCGAACCGCTGGCCAGGTGCATGGTCAGCTCCTCACATCATTGTCGAGTTGCAGGGACGCACGACGGCAAGCCTCAGTGGTATACCAAAACGCGTGCGTGGTTTCAACATAACCTGACCGGTTGGTCAGGCACCACAGTTCTGTAGAAAGTTCCCATTAGTCGAGATTGATGTCATCGGTCAGTCTCATCGGTTGAATCGATAAGGCCTCAGCGACGGTCAGTGCCTCAGCAGCGGAGACGCAGAAGTGCGAGCGACAGGGGAGTGCGGCCCGGAGTTCACCGCTTCTTCTGCGAGATGTGCATCGTGATCTCGGCAGTGACGAACACGGTGCCGTGGGCGTCGATGACGTCGACGGGCACAACGAGGTCGAACTTCTCCTCGCCGAATTCCGGGCGCTCATCGAGGCGCGCGATGGCGGTGACGGTCGTCGTCGCCTTGGCCTTGTATTCGACGGTCATCCCGGCCGGAATCCATCGATGCGTGGAGGGGACTGTCGCCTCGGTCATCATGCCGCCGGCGACCTCAGCCATATTGCAGGCCGCGATCGCGTGATAGGTGCCGAGGTGGTTGTGCACTCCGCGGCGGTTCGGTGCGCTGACCCGGCAGAATCCCGGTCGCAGCTCGTGGATGAGTGGATGGACCGAGCGGAAATAGGGAGCCTTGAAGCAGACGGACTGAGTGAACAGACGTTTGCCCAGGGGCTTGTCCTGCATCTTCTTCCACAGCGCATAGATCTTCCCGGAGCCGGGAATCGCTGTGATCTGTGCCGAATCGACGGTCATCGTTGAGTCCTTCCGGGCGGCGGTCCAACGTCCAAGGCAAGGAATGGGACTGGTCGTCCGCTGCCGCTGTGAGCTAAGTTACTTTTCAGTAGACTCTAGCAGGCAGGCGGCCTTATGTGCAGTCGGACCATTCGGCCAGCGTGTGGTCGCGTGTGCGCTCGAGCAGTTCGCGGAGCACGACCCGGTCGATGCCTTCCAGGCGGGTGAGATACAGGCATGCCGTGCCGCTGCGGTAGCTGCCCAGACGTGCCATCAGATCAGCCCAGCGGCTCTCGAAGTCACTTGTCAGGTAGATCGTGTGCTGGCGTGCGGCGGGGGAGAAGGCCAGTACCGGCATGGCTCCGCTACGGCCCGACTCGTATGTGTACGTGACTTCGCCGAAGCCGATGATCCGAGAGGCCCAGACGACGGGCTGCTCACCGGAGACATCGCCGAGGAGGTTGATGAGCTCATCGGCCTCGGCGCGACGGAGACCCTGTGCGCGGTCGAGAATTTCTGCGACGGATTCGCCGGTCGGCCGCATGGCCGGTGTCCGCTGGGCCATATCAACTCCCGATTGGTCGTCGGATGCTCGTCCACGTCGGCGGAATCGATTCGTCAGTGTCCACCATAGATGCGGACGCGGGGAGCGGTCCTCTGATCTTAACTTAACATAATGTATATTATCGGCGTTCTACGCAGAGGGCAGCACAACGCGGAACCGGCGTGCCATGCGCGTGTGCAGTGCGGGCGCCTCCGCAAAGACGTCGGAAACGGCAATGGCCGCGAACGACCTGCCTGTCGTTCGCGGCCATGAGCGCTGATCCTCAGTATCGAGCACAGCGCTCAAGACGATTGGATCAGCTGATCTGTGGATGCTGTCAGCCGCCGACGGTGACGTTGCCGCCGAGTCCGACCTTGCCGCTGCCCTTCGAGCCGCCATCGTCCTTCTTGCCGCCTCCATCATCGGCGGCGCCGTTGGACTTCGTCAGCCCGGCCTTCTTGCCGCAGGTCGGCCATGCGCCCGGGCCCTGCTCCTTGAGGACCTTCTGGGCGACGCGGATCTGTTCCTTCTTGCTGTGCTGATCCGCAGTGCCGGAACCGCCGAAGCCGTTCCAAGTCTGCTTGGAGAACTGCAGCCCGCCGTAGTATCCGTTGCCGGTGTTGATGTGCCAATCACCGCCGGATTCGCATTCGGCGACCTTGTCCCAGACGCCCTTATCGGCTGCCTGGGCCGGCTGACCTGCGCTCATGCCGGTCATCCCGGCGGCTGCGACTGCGCCGGCACCGACGAGCAGGGCGACCTTGCGGAAGCTGGTGCTGTAGAGGTTCACTATGTCTTCTCCAAAGTACGACTGCATTTCGGTTTTGTAACCCGGCCGTTACCGAGCCGTTATACACCGTAACGAATGTGCCGGGCAGTGTGAACCCGAAAGCACCGAATCGCCATCCGAATCGCCTCATCAGAGTCTGAACGTGACCTGAGGATCATCGCTCCCTGCGGGCGCGCACCCGGGCGACGGTGCCGCGTCTCCCCCTTATAATCCTCAGCCGCGGACATAGGCAGCCAGGTGCTGTGCGGTCAGGCCCGCTGCGTCGTCGCCGGCGCCGGCGACGAGGTCGGCGGGAGTGCCGGTGGCCACGATGGAACCTCCGTCATGTCCCGCGCCGGGTCCCAGGTCGATGATGTGATCGGCATGAGCCATCACCGCTTGGTGGTGTTCGATGACGATGACCGTGCGACCGGAGTCGACGAGTCCATCGAGAAGGCGGAGGAGTTTCTCCACATCGGCCAGATGCAGGCCCGTCGTCGGCTCATCGAGGACGATCACCTGAGCGGCGTCGGCGGCTTTCGCCGACAGGTGCACCGCCAGTTTGAGCCTTTGTCTCTCTCCCCCGGACAGAGTCGTCAGAGGCTGTCCGAGACTGACATAGCCCAGCCCCACCTCGGCGAGCTTGTCAAGGATCCGCACGACGGCGGGAATGCGCGACTCCCCCGCACCGAAATGCTCAAGCGCAGCGGTCACCGGCAGGTCGAGGACCTGCCGAATGTTGAGCCCGCCGAGTCGGTATTCGAGCACAGCGGCCTGGAACCCCTTGCCCTCGCACTCGTCGCAGGGAGCCGAGACCCCGCCCATGAGCGCCATGTCCGAGTAGATGATGCCGGCGCCGCTGCACACCGGGCACGCCCCTTCGGAGTTGGCACTGAACAGAGCCGGTTTGACGCCATTGGCCTTCGCGAAGGCTCTGCGGACAGGTTCGAGCATTCCCGTATAGGTGGCCGGATTGCTCCGCCGGGACCCCCTGATCGGTGTCTGGTCGATCATCACGACACCCTCACTGGTACGCAGATATCCCTCGACGAGGCTGCTCTTGCCCGATCCGGCGACACCCGTGACCACAGCGAGCACCCCGAGCGGCACGTCGACGTCGACGTCACGGAGATTGTGCAGTGCCGCGGACCGGATCTCGAGGGCCCCGGTCGGCTTCCGCACCGTGTCCTTGAGCGCCACCGTATAGCCGAGGTGGCGACCGGTGAGCGTGTCGGACTCCCGCAGTGCCTCGACGGTGCCGGTGAAGGTGACCTCTCCCCCGGCGCTGCCCGCTCCGGGACCGAGGTCGACGATGTGATCGGCGATGCCGATGGTCTCGGGTTTGTGTTCGACGACGAGGACGGTATTGCCCTTGTCCCGCAGGGCCAGGAGGAGTTCGTTCATGGCCTGGATATCGTGCGGGTGCAGACCGATCGTCGGTTCGTCGAAGACATACGTGACATCGGTCAGAGCGGAGCCGAGATGGCGGACGAGCTTGATCCGCTGCGCCTCTCCCCCGGACAGTGACCCGGCCGAGCGCTCGAGCGAGAGATAGCCCAGGCCGATGTCGTCGAAGGCCTGCACATCGGCACGCAGCGAGTCGAGCAGCGCGAAGGCGGGACCGGCCTCGACGCGATCGAGCCACGCGGTGATATCCGAGATCTGCATGGAACAGACCTCGGCGATGGACTTCCCCGCCAGCTTCGACGACCGGGCCGCGGCATTGAGTCGGGTGCCCGCACATTCGGGGCACACCGTGAACACGACGGCACGGTCGACGAATTCGCGGATGTGCTTCTGCATGGCATCACGGTCCTTGGACAGGAACGACCGGCGGATGCGCGGAATGAGCCCGTCGAAGGTGAAGTTCGTGCCGTTGATCCTCACCTTCTCGCCTTCGGCGTGAAGGAGGTGGTGCCGTTCCCTCTCGTCGTAGTCGGCGACCGGCTTCTTCGGGTCGAAGAACCCGGATTCGGAGAACATCCTCACCGACCATCCTCCGGGTTTGTATCCCGGGATCGTGATGGCTCCGTCGTCGAGCGATCGAGTCTCATCGACCACCTCGGCGATGGCGATGTCCGTGGCGGTGCCCATGCCTTCGCAGTGCGGACACATTCCACCATTGACGGAGAACGACTTCCTCTCGACCTGTGTGCCCTCGCCTCTGTCGATCGTCACCGCGCCCTTGCCGCTGACGGTGGCGACGTTGAAGGAATAGGCATTCATTGATCCGAGGTTCGGTTCGGCGAGTCTTGCGAAGAGAGTGCGCAGCTTCGCGTTGATGTCCGAGACGGTGCCCACCGTCGAGCGCGGGTTCGCTCCGATCCGTTCCTGATCGACGAGGATGGCCGTCGTCAGTCCTTCGAGCATGTCGACCTCGGGGCGGGCCATCGCCGGCATGAACCCCTGGACGAACGCCGAATAGGTTTCGTTGATCATCCGCTGGGACTCCGCGGCGATGGTGTGGAAGACCAGCGAGCTCTTGCCCGAGCCCGAGGCTCCGGTGAACACCGTGAGCCGGCGTTTGGGGATGTCGACGGAGACGTTCTTCAGCGTGTTCTCCCGGGCTCCGCGGACGCGGATGAGGTCATGGCCGTCGGCTGGGTGCATCCGCGTCAGCCTCTCTGCTGGATGCGGATCATGTTCCCGGCCGGATCGCGCACGGCGCAGTCGCGCAGACCATAGGGTTGGTCCATCGGCTCTTGCACGATATCGGCGCCCTTCGCCTCGACCTCGGCGAAGACTGCATCGACGTCGGCAGCGGCGAGGACGATGGCCGCGAAGCTGCCTTTGGCGATGAGCGCCTCGATGGTCTCGCGTTCGGCTGCGCTGATGGTCGGGTCGGTCACCGGCGGGGTGAGCACGATCGAGGTGTCCGGTTGGTTCTGCGGTCCGACGGTCAGCCATCGCATGCGACCGGAACCGACGTCGAGACGGAGTTCGAACCCGAGCACCTCGCGATAGAAGCGAAGGGATTCCTCGGCGTCGAGGTGTGGAAGGAAACTGGCGTTGATCGAGATATTCATGACAGCAATCGTAGACCGCTCAGCGTGGTGGGACTTCTCGATTCCTGACCGGTCTCAGAGCGTTCTTCACCACGATCGTCGGCGATCGGTGCTCACCGGCGGCGACTCCGTTGCGGTACTGGCTCGGTGAGAGCCCGACGAGTTCGCTGAACCGGGTGCTGAAGGTGCCCAAAGAGGAGAACCCGACGGTGAAGCAGATCTCGGTGATCGTCAGATCGCCTCGGCGGATGAGCGCCATGGAACGTTCGATGCGACGGGTCATGAGGTAGGAATACGGCGATTCTCCGAACGCGGCCTTGAACTGCCGACTGAGGTGACCCGCCGACATGTGCACACCTGCGGCGAGGGCTTCGACGCTCAAGGGGCGGTCGAATTCACGGTCGATGAGGTCGCGGACTCGCCGCAGCGCCACAAGCTGCTCGTTCACCCGGTCTCGACTCCCTGCCGCAGCGTGCGCCCGCGGAAGAATTCCGGATGTCGCAGCGACTGGATGATCATGATGACCACGCCGAGAGCCAGCACCCCGATCCCGAGGACGAAGACGAGCCCGATGCCGAACACTGAGGAGCCCGAGCCGTAGTCGGGGTCGAGCGAATCGACCGCGGTGGTGACGAAGATGACGAGCAGGGTCACTCCCCCGATGAGTGGGAACAGGAACCTGAAGAACACGGTGCGCACCGAGGCGAACAGGGTCCGCCGGAAGTACCAGATGCAGGCCAGTCCGGTGATGCCGTAGTAGAAGCAGACCATGAGGCCCAGCGCCGTGATCGTATCCCACAGGGCGTTCTCCGACAGCAGACGCATGACGACGTAGAAGAGGATCGCCGCTCCCGCCGAGGTGACGGTGGCGACCGATGGCGACTTGTACCGGGGCGACACGCGACCGTACTTCTCCGGCAGCGCCCCGTAGTGGCCCATCGCCAGTATCGTGCGTGAGGGCGAGACCATCGTCGCCTGCAGCGAGGACAGGGAACTCGAGAGCACGGCGATCGACACGAGCACCGCGAAGGGTCCCATGACGGGACCGGCGAGAGAGGCGAAGATCGATTCCTGGTTGGCCGGGTTGCCCGCGCCGAGTCCCTCGGTGCCGACCCCCGCGAAGGAGATCACGGCGATGGTGCAGGCGAGGTAGATGATGACGATCGCGATGATCGTGAGCATCGCGGCCCTCCCGGGAGTCTTCTCCGGATCCTTGGCCTCCTCGTTCATCGTGATCACCGTGTCCCAACCCCAGAACAGGAAGATCGACAGGGACACAGCCGCAGCGACGGTCGAGAAGTCACCGGCCGAGAGCGGATTGAACCAGTCGAGCGAGACGGGGGTCGGGTCGAAGGCCGTGCCGCCGGAGACCTGGACAAGCGCGGCAACGACGAACCAGCCGAGCGCCAGCACCTGGAAGGCCACAAGCCACACCTGCAGCTTCTCGGTGGCCTCGACTCCGCGATAGGACACCCACGCCGCGGCGGCGGTGAGCACGATCGTCACCGGAATGTTGATCCACAGCACGCGGGTGAGATCGGCGATCTGCGGATCGGAGAAGATCTGCGACAGCAGCAGGAACAGGAAGTCGACGGCGACCGCTGCGAGATTCGAGAGCACGAGCACGGTCGCCGCGACGAGTCCCCACCCGCCCATCCAGCCCAGCCAGGGGCCGAAAGCGCGTGTTGCCCAGGTGAAGGTCGTTCCCGAATCGGGCATCGCGGTGTTGAGCTCGCGATAGCCGAAGACGACGAGGAGCATCGGCACGAAGCCGATGAGCAGAACGGCCGGGGTGTGGACGCCGACTTCGGAGATCGTCGGGCCCAGCCCGGAGGTCAGCGTATAGGCGGGGGCGATGCACGAGATGCCGATGACGGCACCCCCGATGGCTCCGACCTTTCCGGCAGACAGGCCCTTCGAACTCAGTCCGCTCGAGTCCGTCGACGGTGACGATTGTGAAGTGCTCATCGGTTCAGGAGATCTCGCCGAGGATCCTCTCGGCGGTGGCGGTGCCGATCCTCACCGCCCCATCGACGTGCTGGTAGCCTTCGGCAGCGATGTCGGAGCTGGCGAAGTGCAGCGGCCCGACGGGATCGTTCTGGAACCGTCCCCAGCGGTGCAGCCCGCCGAGGTCGTAGCTCGTGGCATAGGCTCCGCGGGTCCACTCTTCGGCGCCGAAGTCAGAAAGGTAGAACACGCTCGGGCTCAGTGCTTTCGGCCCGAGGAAATCGGCGAGGGATTCGAGGATGCGGGTGCGTCGGGTCTCCTCGTCGAGGGCCCACATCTCATCGGCGTTGACATCGGAGATGAAGCCGACGAGAGTACCCTGTTCCTCCCCGTGGTTCGTGTTGTCGTAGACCTCCTGGACGAGCTGGGAGGCTCCGAATCCGGTACCGCACAGTCCGGCTTCGCGCCAGAACGGAATCTCGTAGGTGGCATGGACCTTGATGACGAGCCCCATAGACTGATGCTGGTGGAAGATCTGCTGCAGCCGAGGCAGCGGCGGGTCGTAGCTGATGCGCGAGTACAGGTTCGGCGGGACGGCGACGATCGCCCGAGCGGCTCGGACGTTGAGCTCGTCGGTGGAGACGCGCACGGAGTTCTGCGACCACTCGATGCTGCGTACCGGTTGGTCGAGGCGCACGGTCTCGGCACCGAGTTCGGCAGCGATCTGCACCGACACTGACTGCATGCCGCCGACGACGCGCCTGTCGAGGATGAAATGGTCATCGACGAGGTTCGAGAACGATCCCGCCGAGGCGGCCATGAGGACCGCTTGCAGTGTGGAGAAGGTCGTGGCCGGCTTCGTGAGCATTCCGCCGGCGATGAACAGTCCGATGTTCTCGCAGGCGAGTTCATCGTCGGACTGCTGCCGCAGCCAATGGTGGAAGGAGATCGAGTCGAGTGCGGCTGCGTCTTCGGCATCCCACGGGGCCTGCGGTCCGATTCGAGCAGCGAGTTCGTCGAGGATGCCGGTGAGGCGTTCCATCTCCGCCTGCGTCGACTCCCCCACCGGGAACATCTCACCGCTGTAGACCGTGCGGGTTCCGTCCGGGGAGATGTAGACGCTGTCGCCCTCCCGGTACCGGGGATAGGTGTCCTTGCCGAGTTCGTCGACGAGGGTGAGCAGAGCGGTCTGGTCCGGTGAGATCCACTGTCCACCGAGTTCGTACATCTGGCCGTCGATGTGCTCGGTCCACGTGCGGCCGCCGACGCGGTCGCGGGCTTCGAGGACGATGACGCTGCGGCCCGCCCTGTGCAGGCGGCGGGCGGCGCTCAGGCCGGAAGGGCCCGCTCCGATGATGACGACGTCACAGGACTCTTCCGACATGGCGATCTCCTCCGAGGGGCTGGGTTGGTCTCAGACTAACCAGCCTGCACCCCGATTCCAAAGCGGGTGAGAGCCGGTGCGGATTCCGCAGGGCCGGCCGAGTGACGGCTGGAACGGGCGAGGACGCGGGACGAGGCACCGAGGCGGACAGAGATCGACGGTCGCAGAGTTTTTCGGTCGCGCATTCGGTCACGGATTCCGCAGAATTCGCGGATTCTGCAGAGACGTCACCGCCGCGGTCCCGGAGACCGGGCCGCGGCGGTGACGAATCTCAGCTGGTGCTGGGCGCCTGGGTCACTGGACTTTGTACTTGCCGTTGATCTGTCCTGCACCGACGCCGCCGACGGCTTCCATCGCGGCCTTCGACAGGTCGAAGCAGCGGTTGCCGTGGTAGGGGCCGCGGTCATTGACGCGCACGGTCACGGACTTGCCGTTGGCCGTGTTCGTGATCTTCACCTTCGAACCGAAGGGCAGGGACTTGTGAGCGGCGGTGAGCTTGTTCGTATCGAAGCTCTCGCCGTTGGCTGTCTGCTTGCCGTCGAAGCCGTCGCCGCCGCCGTAATAGGACATCGGGCAGCTTCCGGACTGGCCGCCCGACTTGCCGGACGTCGACGGCCCGTCGTTCTCGTCCGACTTCTCTCCCCCGGTCGAGGAAGGTGCGGGGCTGGGAGTCTCGACCTTCGTTTCGATCGTGACCTCTGAGGGCTTCTCCTTGGCCTGTTTCTTCGCCTTGGCGAGGGATTCGTCTGTCGCCTGCGTCGGCTCGGCGGCGGAGACGGCAGGGGCTTCGGCGACGACCTGATCATTCGGCGCCGTGTCCTCGGGAACCATGGCCAGGCTCGAAGCCACGACCGCGGCCGTCGCCGCGGTGGGAACGATGAACGCTGACAGCACAGGGCGAGTGCGCACGGCGGCAAGCACGCCTCCGGCGGTGTTCTCGCTGCGTGTCGGCGCATGGCGGCCGGCCTTCTTCTTCGCCGTCAGTGCAGAGAAGAGCGAGCCGCTCGCCTTGGTGCTTGGTGCTGAGTGTCTGCCCACAGTGATGTTCCTCGTCGTCAGAGAATTTCTCGTCAACTCGGAGATATGCAGGGGGAAGTCCTCGTCGCAGCGGTGCACGCGAGGAAAGACTCCAAGTTATCGGATTGTTACCTGAGGGTCAGTCTAATTAAGGAACTGTTACAAATGCAATGTGGCACGCCCGAACGGCGTGCCACACAGGTGAGAGTCTGCCCACCCGAGGAATCACTCGGACTTGCGGGTCACGAACTTGCGAGCTCCTGCGGCCCCCGAAGTCACCCTCTCCTGTGCCTTGTCGAAAGCCTGTTCGACCTTCCCGCTGCGCACTGCATCGTCGATGGCGTGCGACAGTGATCCGAGGGCCTTGTTGACGCCGTTCTCGGTGGCTTCGATGAGGCGTGAGGTCGATGCGGCTTCGCGCACGGTCTTCACTCCGCTGCTCGCCGCGGTGTAGGCACGACCCGCGGCACGGCGGGCCCGTTCGGTCGGTGTCTTCGCGGTGGAGTCGATGACGAAGTCGGGTTCGATGGGTTCGCGGTGTGAGCTCATGTCTCCATCCTTGATGACGCTCGGGCCGAAATCAACACCGGACTAGGATTGGACCATGAATTCTCAGCCCGAGGCCACCGCAGGCCCAGAGATCATCGCGCACCGTGGCGGCCTGTGGCCGGGAATGAGCGAGAACACCCTCGAGGCGTTCACGGCCGCGGCGGACGCGGGAGTGCATTGGATGGAGACCGACGTCCACGCATCGGCCGACGGCGTCCTCTTCGCCGCGCACGACGCCGACCTGACGCGCATCGCCGGTCGCCCTCAGGCCATCCGCGAACTCAACGCGGCCGAGCTCGATGCGATCGAACTCAGCGCCGGCGGCCGTCTCCCCCGCCTCGATGCACTGCTGCAGGCGCTGCCGACCGTCGAATGGAACATCGATGTCAAAGCCGAACACAGCATCGGACCGATGATCCGCTTCGTCCACAATCTCGGTGCCTCAGAACAGATCCGGCTCGCCTCCTTCGACTCCGGCACCCTGCGACGGCTGCGCACCGCCCTGCCCGGAGTGCGCACTTCGACGGGGACGACCGAGACGGCGCTCTTCGCCCTCGGTCGTCTGCCGGGGCTGCCCTCTCGCGGTCTGCTGCCCTCGGCGCCGGAGATCGACGCCCTCCAGGTGCCCGAACGGTTCAGGGGTGTGCCCGTGGTCACCGCGGACTTCGTCGACCGTGCCCATCGTGAGGGCCTGCTCGTCCACGTGTGGACGGTGAATGAGGAGCAAAGGATGCAGGCGCTGTTCGACCTCGGAGTCGACAGCATCGTCACCGATGACGTCGCCACGGGCCTTGACGTGCTCAACCGTCAGCGGCCCCGGAGGCACAGGGGCATGGGGGAATAGACGGACACGGTAGACTGTTACATTGCGTCCAAGGTGAGCACTCGAGTCGGAAGGTCTTAGATATGAGCGAACGCAGTCTCCGCGGAACCCAGTTGGGCTCGCGCAGCCTCGAAACCGAAGAAGGCGTCGAGCCGGCACCGCGTCAGATGGTCGAGTTCGAATGCGAGGACGGAACCCGTTTCAAGGTGCCCTTCTCGATCGAAGCCGAAGTCCCGTCGACATGGGACTCGGGAATCCACGGCATCGGCGTGCGGGTCGGAGTCAATGAGCCCGACGGTGAGCCGGTCAAGCACGTGCGCTCCCACTGGGACATGCTGCTCGAGCGTCGGTCCTTCGACGAACTCCAGCTGCTCCTCGACGAGCGTCTGGCGATCCGTCGCGGAGAGGTTCCGGCGCAGAGCTGAGCCCTCTCTGCGGAGGCAGAACTCGCAGAACAGACACCTGAAGGGGGTGCAGGCCGCGGCCTGCACCCCCTTCAGGTGTCTCGCCTCACTCCGCGCGAGGGAGCGATGTGCTCAGGCCGGCTCGGCGCGTTGTGACCTGTCGCCGCCCAGCAGCCGGCGCAGCTGCCGGCGGCGACGATCCAGGCCCCATCCGGCGACCTTCGTGAAGGCCTCGGAGATGATCGAGCCGCTCATCTTCGACTCACCGAGCTCGCGTTCGACGAAGACGATGGGAACTTCGGCGACCCGGAAGCCGGCTTCGACGGTGCGATAGGTCATGTCGATCTGGAAGCAGTATCCCTGTGATTGCACGCCCGAGAGATCGAGCGCTTCGAGCACTTCGCGAGTGTAGGCGCGGAAGCCTGCGGTCGCATCCTTCACGCCCAGTCCGATGACGGCATTGACGTAGACGTTGGCTCCACGGGAGAGGAAGTATCGCGACTTCGGCCAGTCGACGATCGCGCCTCCTGGCACCCACCGGGATCCGATGACGAGATCGGCCGCTCCCGAACGCGCGACGGAGAGCAGCTGTTCGAGGTCGAGAGGACGGTGCGAGCCGTCGGCGTCGAATTCGCAGATGATGTCGTAATCGCGCTCCAGAGCCCATTCGAATCCGGCGATATAGGCCATGCCGAGCCCGGCCTTCTCGCTGCGGTGCAGGACATTGATGCGCGGGTCCGACTCTGCCTGCTCTGCGGCCCACTCCCCCGTGCCGTCGGGTGAACCGTCATCGACGATGAGGACATCGATCTGAGGCTGCTGTTCGAACAGTCCGGAGAGAGTCACCGGCAGGGCGAGACGTTCGTTGAAGGTCGGAATGACGACGAGAATCTTAGAAGGCACGGACTCCACGATACGCGTTCGGCATCGGCGACAATGAGTCGACACCCCCGCCTTCGGACCACGCCGCTGCTGCGGCGAGTTATCTAATGACGGGAGTGCCGACTCCATCCCGCATGCGGCGGAATGTTCATCACGAATCTAGTTGTCGGCGCTGACTTTGCAAAATCGATCTGACCAGGGCCGATGACCAAAACCCCAGGTCAAAGGCGTGAAGCAGGGTGAAAAAAGTCTGGATTCCTCGGCGTGTCGACTCGACACGCCGACCCCGACGCCGGTTCAGAGGGCGACTCGTGTGGGCAGAGCCACGTCCGCGGCCAGCTCCGGCAGACCCGGAGTTCCCGACCGCGGGTCGGTGCTCCAGGCCGCGACACGCGGGTCGGCGACCTGCACGACGAGACGCTCGACCTGCCACCGCACGATATCGGCATCGGCTCCCGGGGCGAGCACGCCCCCTTCGGGGTTGCCAGCGGCCCGATGAGCGAATCGGGTGGCGGCGTTGAACGCGGCGCGGGCGCCGATGCCGTTGTCGCCGACGACGGCATCGCGCACACCGGCCCATGGGGAGGTCTGCGAATGGCAGAACGAGATCTGCGCACCGGCGGCGAGCAGCTGGGCGAGGGGCTGCTCCCGTACGGGATCGACGGTGATGGCGACTCCACTGCGTCCCAGGGCTTCGACCTGCGCCTCGGACACGGAGAAGTCGAGCCGCAGGCGGTACCCGTACCGCTGTGCGTGTGCCGGGTCGGCCCGCAGCGCCGCGAGCACCTCGCCGAGGCGGTCGTTCGAGTCGATGAGGATGTAGAGGCTGAGCTCCGGCAGGCCCTCCAGGGTGAGGAGCCGTTCGGCGTCGATCGAGGCCCGACCGGCGTCGGCCGCGGTCTCGGTGCCGTCTCCGGTCAGCGTCGGGTAGGCCACGACCGACAGGCCGTCCGGTGCACCGGCGGCGAAGCCGGCGGTCGCCTCGGCGCTGCCGATGGCATGCACATGCGTGAATCCCTGGGTATAGAGCTGTTCGGCGCTCGGCGCCGCCTCGTCGAGGATGAGCCCGGCATGGACGAACCCGGGTGTGAGGAAATCCTCGTTGAGGTCGATCGCCTCGGGGTCCAGAGCCTTGGCCGCCTCATCGGAGCCGATGAACGAGACCTTGCCGTCGGCGCATCCCAGCGCCGTGGCGAACGGGTCGATACTGCTGTAGACATCTCCACCAAAGTACATAGTCACAGCCGACAGGCTACACCGTCGGGGCTGGCGGCTACACCTGTGTCAGGAGCGTCGGGTATCGTCATCGATTGTGAAGCCATTGGTTCTGCTCGATACGCCTGCACTGTACTACCGCGCCTTCTATTCGGTGCCGGACTCGATCGTCAATGACGACGGTCAGCCGGTCAACGCCGTTCGCGGGGTGCTCGACACCGTCGCACAGATGATCCGCCGCTTCGGCTCCGCCCGTGTGGTGGCGACGATGGACGCGGATTGGCGCCCGGCCTTCCGCACCGCGATCATGCCCGAGTACAAGGCGGCGCGGGTCAAGGACGAAGCGGCCGGTACGGAGATTCCGGCGGAACTGGCCGGGCAGCTGCCGATCATGACACGCGTGCTCACGGCTGCCGGAATCCCCATCGCCGAGGTGGACGGGACCGAAGCCGATGATGTCATTGCGACGATGGCGGCCCAGTCGACGACCCCCGTCGTCATCGTCTCTCCCGACCGGGATCTGCTCGCACTGCTCGATGCCGAGACCGAGGTGAGCGTCCTGCGTCCGCGCAAGGGCGGGGAATGGGAAGCCCTCACCCAGGCCGATCTGCCGCATGCCTACGGCGTGCCCGACGGGACTCGCTATCGAGAGCTCGCGGCTCTGCGCGGGGATCCCTCGGACGGGCTGCCCGGCGCCCCGGGCATCGGGGAGAAGACCGCGGCCACGCTGCTGGACAACTTCGGCTCGCTCGACTCGATCGTCAGAGCCGCGAAGGCCGGGGTGAAGACCGGGGGCCTGAGCCCGAAGCGGGCCGCGACCATCATCGAGGTCGAGGACAGTCTGTATAAGACGCTCGAGGTCATGCGCTGCCTCACCGACGTCGATCACGGCCTCGACCTGTCCGCGGTGCCGAATCGCTTCGATCGGGCCGGAGTCCTCGCCGCAGCGACAGGACAGAACATCCGCCGTTCCGTGGACAACCTCGTCGCCGCGCTCGAATCCGTCGCCGGCGCCTCCACTGCAGGTGAGGGCGGCACTCCCCCGGTGCCCCTGGCTGTGACTCCCCCGGTCCCCCAGGCTGCGACCGCCCCGGCGCCTGCTCGTGCGACCGGATCGTGGCTGGACTGCCGGCTCGTCGGCTTCGACCTCGAAACGACCGGTGTCGACCCGGCCACGGCCCGCATCGTCACCGCCGCATTCGTCGACTCGGCGACGCAGACGCGCACCTGGTTGGCCGACCCCGGCATGGAGATCCCCGAATCGGCACGCGCCGTCCACGGCATCACCACCGAATACGCCCAGGCCAACGGTGCGCCCGCAGCCCAAGTCGTGACGGAACTGTGCGAGCAGTTCGCTGCCCTCAAGGACGAAGGTGCGGTGGTCGTCGGCCACAACGTCGTCTACGACCTCAGCGTGATGGCCGCCGAGGTGGCCCGGCATCGCCCGGACATCGACTTCGCCGGGATCATCCCGACGATCGTCGACACCTTCGTCGTCGACAAGTACATCGACCCCTACCGCAAGGGCAAACGGACGCTGATCGACACCGCGAGAACCTATCGTGTTCGACTCCTCGACGCGCACGATGCGGCCGCCGACGCGCTGGCAGCACTGGACATTTCCCGAGCATTGGCCGAAAAGTCCACGGAAATCGCGAGGCTGAGCAGCAACGCGATCATGAGCGCACAGGCCGAGTGGAAGCGCTCACAGGCCGCAGGACTCCAGGCCTGGCTGCGGAAGAAGGGCAACGCCGAAGCCGTCGTCGACGGTTCGTGGCCGATGTCCTGAACGTTAGACTCGACACCGACGCATTTTTCGACGAAGGACGACCATGGGATTCTTTGCACGCCTGCTCAACCGACCCGGCGCTCAAGCCGAGAAGGCAACGGGCTGGTTCGAACGAGCAGCCGACGAACTCGCCGCGGCCGGACGCGAAATCTCCCAGCTCAGCGATGCAGAGCTCACCGAGGCCGCCGGCGAGGTCTTCGCTTCGGGAACTCAGCAGCAGACGCTGACCCGCTACTGTGCCCTCGCCCGGGAAGCCGGTGAACGTGCCCTGGACGAAACCGCCTATGACACGCAGCTGCGCGGCCTCATCGGCCTCCTGCAGGGCAGCATCGTGCAGATGGCCACGGGCGAAGGCAAGACCCTCGTCGGCGCCTTGGCCGCTGCCGGCTACGCCCTGCAGGGACGCCGGGTCCACGTCGTCAGCGTCAACGACTACTTGGCCGTGCGCGACCGGAAGTGGATGAAGCCGCTCTTCGATCTCCTCGGTGTGCGTTCGGCGGCGATCTCCGGGTCGCAGAGCGAAGACGAACGGCGTGAAGCCTACCGGGCAGAGGTCGTCTACGCTTCGGTGACCGAAGTCGGCTTCGACGTCCTCCGTGACCGCTTCCTCACCGATGACGCGGATCTGCGCGTCCCCGAACGCGACGTCGTCATCGTCGATGAAGCCGATTCCGTACTCATCGATGAGGCCCGAGTTCCCCTCGTCCTGGCCGGATCGGCCAGCGTCGAGGACGCCGATACGGCGATCGCGGCTCTCGTGGCCAAGCTCAGCCCCGACACCGATTTCGAGATCAGCCCGGACCGTCACGCGGTCTCACTGACCGATGCCGGAGTCGACCGGGTCGAAGAGGAACTCGATGTCGAACTCTTCGGCGAGGACTCCGAGACTCTGGCCGCCGTCAACCTCGCCCTCCACGCCCGTTCCCTGGTCAAACGCGATGTCGACTATCTCGTCGTCGATGGCCGGATCAAACTCATCTCCTCCTCCCGCGGGCGAGTGGCCGAGCTGCAGCGGTGGCCCGACGGACTCCAGGCCGCCGTCGAGGCCAAGGAGAGTCTCGGCACCACCGACAGCGGCGAGATCCTCGACCAGATGACCGTCGAAGAGCTCATCCACGGCTATGAGACGGTGTGCGGGATGACCGGCACGGCCCTGGCCGTCGGCGACGATCTGCGCGAATTCTACGGGCTGGAGATCGTGCCCATCGATACGCACCTGCCGGTCATCCGCATCGACGAACCCGACCGTCTCTTCACCTATCAGGAGTCGAAGGAACGCGCGATCGTCGAGGAGGTTGCGGACAGTCATGCCCGCAACCGTCCCGTGCTCATCGGTACCTCCTCGGTGGCCGAAAGCGAATCCTTGGCCCAGCGTCTCAGCGAACGTGGAATCGACGCCGCGGTGCTCAATGCGAAGGACGACACCCATGAGGCCGAGATCATCGCCGGAGCCGGTGCCCCCGGCGCGGTGACGGTGTCCACGCAGATGGCCGGCCGCGGCACCGACATCCGCCTCGCCGATGACGAGGTCGCCGAGGCCGGTGGCCTGCTCGTCATCGGTGCCGGCCGCTATCCGTCATCCCGACTCGATGATCAGCTGCGCGGTCGTGCCGGTCGGCAGGGTGATCCGGGCACCTCGGTCTTCTTCACCAGTCTCGAGGACGAACTGCTCACCCGCGTGCCGGAGATCCAGCGTTTCGTCACCGAGGGCGACGAGACCGGACTCATCGACTCCAAACGCGCCCTCGCCCTCGTCGAACACGCCCAGCGCATCGCCGAGGGCCAGAACACGGCTCTCCACCGCGACACGTGGCGGTTCAACGAGCTCATGGCCAAGCAGCGGGAGCTCGTCCTCGAACGCCGCGTGCAGATCCGCAAGGAGGACGAACCGGTCGAGCAGCTGCGCCGCGAACTCGGCGACCGAGCCGAGGACATCGTCACGGAGCATTCGGAGGCACTTCTCGTCCAGGTGCTGCGCGATGTCATGCTCTTCCACCTCGACGCTCGTTGGGTCGACCATCTCGCGTTTCTCAACGACCTGCGCGAGGGCATCCATCTGCGCACCTTCGCCCGCGAGAAGCCGCATGAGGCGTTCAATGCGGAGTCGATCCGCATCTTCTCCTCGTTCTGGTCCGATGTCATCGAGGACTCGAAGGCCACTGTCGAGAAGGCCGAGATGACCGCTGAGGGCATCGATCTCGAATCGCACGGACTCAAACGTCCCTCCTCGACGTGGACCTACCTGACCACGGAGAACGCCTTCGGTTCGGACATCGAGAACATCGTCAAGAAGGTTCGCCGCTGAGACGACGTCCGCGTCCGGCCCGTGAGCTGCCGGAGGCGGCTCGGGTCAGGAGTCGGCGACGACGCCTCGGCGGATGGCATTGACCGTCCGCCGGATCCTCACCGCGGTGTCATCGTCGATGACTTCGGCGACCTGACCGAGCAGATCGAGGCTCTGCTTCGCCCAGCGGACGAAGTCACCGGCGGCGATATCGCTGCCCCGCAGCGACTCCGAGAGGGTCTTGCCCTCCGTCCACCGATACATCGGCTTGATGAGCCCGCGGTCCGGTTCCTCGGTCGTGTCGAGAGCGTGCTGTTCCTCGAGGTGGAAGAGCCGGCGCCAGGTCGTCTCCGCCTCATCGCAGACGACCTTGAGATCAGCGCTCGGCGCCCGATGCGCGTGCAGGGTGTCCCGGCGCGACTGGAAGACGAAGATCGATGCGAAGGCCGCGAGTTCGGGCTCATTGAGCTTCTCCCACAGACCGGCACGGATCGTCAGTGCCACCAGCAGATCCCGTTCACCGTAGATGCGGCGCAGCATCATTGACTCGGCGGGATCGAAGCCGAGGCCGCGCAGCACGTCCTGAACACGTTCGAACACCAGCGCGATCGACGTGGTGCGCCCCTCGATGCGAGCGATGAGGGAATCGTTCTCCCGGATGAGCTTGTCGGCGCGATTGGCCCATCGGGCATGCACCTCCCGATCCGGGCAGTCGTGACACGGATGGGCCCGCATCTGCGCCTGCAGCTCGGCCACGGTGGTGTTCTCACCCTCGCGGTCCCGCTTCGACTCCCAGTGTGCATCCGGGTCGACGCGACCATCGGCGACGGCGGATTCGAGGATCGACAGCAGCTGTCTGCGGTCGCCGGCCTGCCGATGGTTGAACTTCTTCGGCACCCGAATACGTCCTTGAGAGGCCACCGGTGCGGTGACCTCATGCGGGCGCAGGTGCCACACCTTGCCCTGCTCGGTGAGCACGGTCGGCAGCCGGGAGACTCCGTCGCGACTGCTCATCGGGGCGATGATCACGGCCCGACCGCCGACCCGCTTGGCCGGCATCGTCACCACATCACCGATCTTGAGGGCAGTGAGGGATTCGACGATATCGCGCTGCCTGTTCCGCGATTTCGTCCGGGTCTCCTGCTTCTGGGTGTCCGAGATCGCCCGGCGCAGACCCGCGTATTCGGAGAAGTCACCGAGATCGCAGTGCATGGACTTCTCGTAGGCTGCGATCGTCGTTTCGTTCTTGCGGACCTTCCGCGCCAGACCGACGACGGCCTTATCGGCCTGGAACTGCGCGAACGAGGTCTCGAGCACCTTCGCAGCCTCCGCCGAGCTCATCCGTGAGAGCAGATTCGCGGTCATATTGTAGGTCGGTCCGAACGCCGAGTTCAGTGCATATGACCGGTTCGACGCGAGTGCGGCGAGCTCGCTGACCTCGATGGTCGGATGCCAGACGACGACGGAATGCCCGATGCGGTCGATGCCGCGACGTCCGGCGCGACCGGTCAGCTGCGTGTACTCCCCCGGAGTGATCATGACATGGGCTTCGCCGTTGAACTTCACGAGCTTCTCGAGCACCACCGTGCGCGCCGGCATGTTGATGCCCAGGGCGAGGGTCTCCGTGGCGAAGACGACCTTGATGATCCCCTGTGAGAACAGTTCCTCGACGAGCTGTTTGAACTGCGGGATCATGCCCGCATGATGGGCGGCCACGCCGAGCAGCAGTCCTTCGCGGAAGGTGTGGTAGCCGAGGATGCCCAGGTCTTCGTCGGCCAGCTCTTCGCGCAGGGATTCGAGCGCGGCGTTGACGATCGTCTTCTCATCCCGCGAGTTCAGGTCGACCCCGGTGCTCAGATACTGTTCGACGGCTTCGTCGCAGCCGTTGCGGGAGAAGATGAACATGATCGCCGGCAGCATGGCCGCCTCGGCGAGGGACGCGACGACCTGGGTGCGGCTGGGACGGCGGAACCGGGCGCGGGTGGCGCGTGCACGCTTCGAACGCGGTCCTCCGTGGGTGCGGGTGGCGTGATTGAGTGCGGGGTCGATCCGGTCCGAGTCGGCGTGGGTGAACAGGTCAAACATGCGGTGGCCGACGAGGACGTGGTTGACCAGAGGCACCGGGCGGTGGCTGGTCGACACGATCGTCGTGGGTCCCCTGACCTCACGCAGCCACGCTCCGAACTCCTCCACATTCGACACCGTCGCCGACAGCGACACCATCTGCACGCGGTCAGGCAGATGGATGATGACCTCTTCCCACACCGGTCCGCGGAACCTGTCGGCGAGGTAGTGGACTTCGTCGAGGACGACGAACCCGAGGTCGGACAGGCCCGCCACATCGTTGTAGAGCATGTTGCGCAGCACTTCGGTGGTCATCACGATGATCGGCGCGTCCCGACGGATGGTCGTGTCCCCCGTGAGCAGGCCCACGTTCTCCGGACCGTGGACGGCAGAGAGGTCGTTGAACTTCTGGTTGCTCAGCGCTTTGATCGGCGTCGTGTAGAAGATGCGTTTGCCCTGGCCGCGGGCGAGCTCGACGGCGAATTCGGCGATGAGCGTCTTCCCGGCTCCTGTCGGAGCGGTGACGAGGACGTCCTCACCTTCCTGCAGGTGGCTGCACGCTTCGATCTGGAAGTCGTCGAGTTCGAATTCGGTGCGCGACATGAACTGCCCCAGAGGGGTGCGCGCGAATTCGGAGCGAGCTCGGAATTCAGCGTAGGCGGCGGAGGGACTCAGCGTCTCTTCCGCGGCGGTCGGATCCGAGGGGTGAGTGGAATCAGTCATTCTTCTCTTCGTCAGTGAGTTCGTCCTCGTCGACCCACAGGCCCTGTTCGATGAGGCGCTTCTTGCGTCGGCGGTCGTTGAAGACACAGATCGCCCACGCCACGCAGAACAGCGTCATCATGGGGATGACGAGGAAGAACATGGACATGGCATCGGGGGTCGGGGTGGCGATCGCGGCGAACAGGAAGACGAGCATGACGATGATGCGCCAGGACTTCTTGATCCGGTCCGCCGAGAGGATTCCCAGCATGTTCAGTCCCACCATGAGCACGGGCAGGACGAAGGCGAGACCGAAGACGACGATGATGATCATCACGAAGCTCAGATAGTCCTGAGCCGGGATGATGTTCGTCCCGCCTTCGGGTGTGAACGAGGTCAGTGCCTTGACGGCGTTGGGCAGGGCGAAGAACGCCATCGTCGACCCGGCCAGGAACAGTGGAATCGCGGCGCCGAGGAAGCCCAACGAATAGAACTTCTCCTTGCGCTTGAGCCCGGGCACGATGAACGCCCAGATCTCGTAGAGCCAGATGGGGCAGGAGATGAAGAGACCGATGAAGAACGAGAGTTTGATCTTCAGATCGAAGGGGGACGCGACTCCGGCGAAATTGATCTCTGCCATCCGGCCCCCGTTGTCGCGGATGGTCCGTATCGGCTCCTGCAGGATGTCGAGCACAGGGTCGTAGAGGAACCAGCCGCCGACCGCACCCAGGACGATGGCGGCGGCTGCGATGATGACGCGGTTGCGCAACTCGACGAGGTGCCCGACGACGGGCATCTTCTTCTCAGGGTTCTTCTTCTGTGCTCGCGAGGCTTTCCGCTGACTGTTCTCTTTCACTTCTCGTGAGACTGCGGGTCCTGCTTCTCTCGACTCGACTCGTCGGAGCCGGTGGCCCCACCGGTGGCCTTGTCCGAGTCGGTCGAGGAGTTCTGGTTCAGGGCTCCCGGTTCGGTGGACTTCGTCGCCGAAGCGTCCTCATCGTCGCGCAGGTCCTTGACCTCGGACTTGAAGATCTTCATCGACTGTCCCAGGCTTCGAGCCAGCTGCGGCAGTTTGGGCGCGCCGAAGATGATCACGATGATGAGGATCACGATCGCGATCTGCACGAAACTTGGTTTCATTGGGAGCTCCTTGGTTTGTTGATGCTGTGACGATTCTACGCTGTGCGGCTGAGCCTTTCATCCTCATCCGCAGGCGGTTCACCGCTCAGCCGAGTCGTCGCAGTGCCTCCGCGACCGCATCGGTGTCGTCGATCTCGGTGATGACATCGGCGTGGCAGAGCAGGAACCGGCTCAGCCAGTCGACCGAGTGCACGAGCAGACGCACGCGCACACTCGTCTCACCGTTTTCGAAGTATTCACGTGTCGTCACGTCGAGTTCATCGGCCAGCCAGGCTCCCCTGCCGGAGAAGCCGAGGGTGACCTCGTGGGATCGAGTGGTCGATTCGCTCACCGACAGCGGCGGATGGGCCGTGAGCTCCCATGCTCTGATGCTGCCGAGTGCGAACCGGCGCGGTGCCCCGGCCGAGTAGCACCAGGCGTCGACGTACCAGTCGGAACCGGGCACCAGGTTCGTCGGAGCGATGATCCGGGTGGTCAGTTCGTCACGGGAGGCCACATAGTAGTCGATCTGCAGCGCCGTCTCTTCGTCAACGGCCTTCTGCAGCGCACTCAGCAGCTCTTCGTCGACGTCGATGGGGCTGACGTCGACGGCGGTGCGCAGGTTCTCGCCCGCCGCAAGCCGGAGCTTGTCCGCGGCCGAGGCCACGGCCTCGGAGTCCAGCCCTGGCAGCGAGGAGAGCAGTTCGAGGGCGAGCACGAGGACGCCGGCTTCCTCCGCGCTCAGACGCACCGGCACGGAGACCTCCTCGGCGTTGGAGACGAAGATCTGCCCGCCCTCCCAGCTCGCGTCGATGAGGTCATCGGGCATGTGCCCGGGCCGTCCTGTGACGAAGAGGAGCTGAAGGTCGTCGATGAGGGTGTCGGAGTCGATGCCGAAATACGCGGCTGTGTCCTCGAGATCCGCGCCGGGATGGTCATCGAGGTAGGGCACGAGGCTGAGCAGCCTCGTCAGTCGCTCACGCGCTGAGGACACTGGCACCTCCGAGGCGGTTGAGGGATGCACGGATCTCATCGCGGCGCTGGTCCACGGCACGGACGAGTTCGGGCGGTGACACCGCTTCGACGGCGTCGCCGAAGCCGACGATCTCGGCCGCGAGCGTGTCGACATCGGAGAACTCGATGATCACCGCATCGTCATCGACGCGCACCTGCCGGCGTCGAAGCGGGTCGGCCCGGTGGGCGCGGATGTGCAGCTTCGCCTCGGCGACGACCGCCATCTCCGAACTCGACTGCAGAGCCAGTTGAGGTGAGAAGTCCTCGGGGATCGTGTAATCGCCGGGCTCACGTCCGCCGAGTTTCGCGATTCCGCCCTCGACGCGGGAGAGACGGAAGGTCCGACGTGCCTGCCGATCGAGGTCGAAACCGAAGAGGTAGACGCGATCGCCGCGGCTGAGCAGGGCGTAGGGTTCCAGACGCACCTTGCGCGCGGTCTGTCCGGGTTTGTGGTAGCGGAAGCCGATGGCTTCGCGGGCGTTGATGTGGTGGAGGGCATCGGCGAAGTTCGCACTGGCGAGTCTGCGTGCGGCAGAGCCCGGATCCACCTGCGCACGCTCGGCACCCTGCTGGTCGAGGTCGATGCCCAAGGCCCGAAGCTTCGTCAGCGCCTGCGCACTGGAGTCGCCGAGTTCGGTCTCCGACCAGAAGGCGGCCGCGACCGTGACGGCAGCGGCCTCGGCCGGAGTGAGATCGACCTCGTCCATCGCATAGTCGGCGGTCGAGATCCGGTAACCGGTCTCTCCCGCGTCTCCGTACGCATCGTGTTCGGCACGGGTGGCGATCGTGATGCCCATGTGCCGCAGCAGCTCTTTGTCGCGAGAGAACTTGCGGTCGAAGGCGACCTCGTCGAGCCCCGTGTAACCGTCGATGGCGCTCATCAGGGTCTTGCGAGAGACCCATCCGCGGGAGGCGCGCAGAGCGATGAGCAGGTTCATCAGCCGTTCCGTCTGCTGTCTCTGTCTGCTGGTGCGGGGTGTGTTCACGATTCCACCGTAACCTAGGCCGGGCGATAGTCTTGGGACCATGATTCATTGGCGCAAAGGAATCGCCGCAGCGATTCGCTCCACCCGGCCAGGATACACAGACGTCGCCGTCGAACTGGACCGGGCGCTGCCGGGCACAGATGTGACCTCCATCCGCGCGATCGCCTACACCGATGCTGTCGGCCATCCGCAGGTCGGAGACTCGGTGATCGTCAATGTCTCGGCATTGGCCAAGCGCTTGGGCACCGGAGGCTTCGGTCTCATCGTCGCACTGCCCGAGGCGCTTCCCGCCGACCCGCCCGAAGGCCCCGGACATCTGGTCAAGGACCGCTATTCGCCCCTGCAGACGATGGTGCTCGGCGTCGATGATCAGGAATCCGAACACCATGCCGTCCTCGCTGAGGCGGAGCACCTGGACGGCATGCCCGTCATCGTGGCCGATCTGCATTCGGCGCTGCCGGCTGTGATCGCCGGCATCCGCGCTGTCGACCCCTCCCTGTCCGTGGCGTATGTGCTCAGCGACGGTGCCGCCTTGCCCGCCCCGTTCTCACAGGCGGTGGCCGGTCTCAAGGAGGTCGGATGGCTGACGGGGTCGATCAGCATCGGGCAGTCCTGGGGCGGTGACCTCGAAGCGGTGACCGTCCACACCGGTCTGCTCGCCGCCCGACACGTGATGGGGGCCGACATCACCATCGTCGCGCAGGGGCCCGGGAACCTCGGCACCGGCACGAAGTACGGCTATTCGGGGCTCGTCACCGGGGACCATCTCAATGCCGCAGCCCTGCTCGGCGGGCGCCCGATCGGCCTGCTGCGGATGTCGAATGCCGATGCCCGCGGCCGCCACTTCGGCATCTCCCACCATTCGCTGACCCCGCTGACCGAGATCGCACGGCCGGGGATGACCGTGCCGGTGCCCGACTTCTCCACCCTCACCGAGGCGGAGCTGGCCGAGATGGATCCGGAGCCGACCGTCGTCGTCGACACCGTGGACCGACAGCTGGGCAGCCTGGTCATGCACGATCTCGTCGACGTCGACTTGAGCGGTCTGTGGGCGGAGCTGGGCTCCTCCCCCGTCGGACTGTCGACCATGGGGCGAAAGCTGCCGGCCGATGCGGCATCGTTCCTCGCCGCGGCCGCCGCGGGGCGCTTGGCCGCCGAACTCTGAATCCCGGCCTCGAGTTCCCGACCGAAATCTGTCTCCCGCATCGAATCGGACAGATCAGACACGTGTGGCCGGGCTCCGAAGAGCCCGGCCACAGTCGTCATGCGAACGGTCAGCGCACGTTCTCGAGATCGCAGACGAAGATGAGCGACTCCCCGGGCTGGATGACACCGCCGGCGCCCTGATCTCCGTACGCCAGGTGCGGTGGGATCTGCAGGGTACGGCGGCCGCCGACCTTCATCCCCTGGATCCCCTGGTCCCAACCGGAGATGACCATTCCGGACCCGAGACGGAACTCCAACGGGGTGCCGCGGTTGTACGAGGCATCGAACTCTTCGCCGGTGGAATGGGCGACACCCACGTAGTGCACGCTCACGGTGTCGCCGGGCCCCGCCTCGGCGCCGGTGCCGATGACGTCATCGGTGATGATGAGCTCGGTCGGGGCCTCGCCGGGAAAGTCGACTTCTGGCTTCTGCTTGCTCATTTTCTTCCTCCTGGAGTAGTCGTGCTGTGTGTGGCGAAAAGTGCGTCTCAGCCTTGGGCGGAGAGGATGTCGATGACGAAGACCAGGGTCGCATCTGCCGGGATCGAAGGTTCTCTGCCCTGTTCGCCGTAGCCCTTCTCCGGGGGGACGACGAGGACGATCTGGCTGCCGACCTTCTGGCCGACGAGGCCTTCGTTCCACCCCTCGATGACCTGGGCCTCCCCGACGGGGTCGACGACGAACGGCTGTCCGCCCTTCTTCCAGTTCGAGTCGAAGGTCTTCGAGTTGTCGTCCCAGAGCCAACCGGAGTACTTCACGGCCACGCTCTGACCCTTCTCGACCTCGGGGCCTTCGCCTTCGATCGTCGTATAGGTCTTCAGATCCTCGGGCTCGTCACCCTTCGGCTTCGAGATCGACGGGGCACCGTCGTCGGCCCACTTGACCGTCACCGGGTTGCCCGACTGGTCGGCCTTCTTCCCCTCCGCGCGGGTCAGCGGTCGGGTGGTCTTCTCGACATCGATGATGTAGACGAGCGTCTGCGACGCCTCGCCCTGCTCGGCGGAGCCGTTGAGCGACATCATCACCCGGGAGCCGACCTTGACGTCGATGAGGGCGTTGTAGAGGTCTTCGGAGATCTGCGACTTGTCCATGGGGAAACCGGCGGGTGCCTGCGAATCGTAGCTGGATTCGACGATCTTGCCGTTCGTGCCCGACACAAGGGTCATCTGGGCGGTGACCTGCTCGCCGTCGGCGATCTTCTCCCCCGTGCCCTTCTCCAGCACCTTCTTCTCGGCCTTCTCGATCACCAGCGGAGAATCGAAGCTGACCTTGGGCTTCTTGCCCTTCTTGCCCTCGACGGTGATGTCGTCGAGGCTGGTCGACTTCGCATCCTGGGCGGACACCGAGGGCGGAGGTGTGGTCGAGTCCTGCGACTCCTCACCCTGCCCGCAGGCCGAGAGCAGCAGCAGGCCGGCCGCAATGGCGCTGAGCACTTTGGTGCGCACTGGTTTCCTTTCGTCACGGGTGGTCGTGCCCGAACGCTGTGGTGGGACCGACCGGATCACAGGGTGATCTTACAGGCCGGCGATGAGTGTTTCTGCCTGCGGGTGACTCGTGGCGAACGGGTCCTTGAGTGCGACGGCGCGACCGGATTCGTCGTTGAGCCGCAGGTGCACCCAGTCGACGGTGTAGTCGCGGCGGGCGGCATGGGCGACACGGACGAATTCGCCCCGGATGGCAGCCCGGGTGCTCGCCGGAGGCACGTCTTTGGCGCGGGTGGCCGCCTCGGCGGGGACGAGGTTCTTCGCCATTCCCGCCGCCTCCAGCTTCGGGAACAGGCCGGTCGCCGGCGTGATGTCGTGGTAGGCGATGTCGAGACGGTGGATGCGCGCATCGGTGATGTCGTCGATCCCCCGCTGCATGGACCGGCGGATGAGCGCGCGTTTCATCACCCAGTCGATCTCCGTGTCCACGGTCGAGAAGTCCTGGGATTCGACGGCGGTGAGCATCCGCGTCCACAGGTCGATGACATAGCCGGCGAGGCCTTCGTCGCCGAGACTGTGATCTCCCTTGTCAACGATCCGCTGTGCCCGCTCCCGGTAGTCCGAGAGCAGGCCCAGCGGGGTTGTCGTGGTGCCGTCGGTGCGCTCGAGCACGACGGAACCGGTGAGGTCGCGCGCGACGAGTCGGATGTCGCGCACAGGGTGGCGCAGCCCGTTCTCCGGGATCCGCGCTCCCTGTTCGATGAGGTCGAGCATGAGGATCGCCGATCCGAGCTTGAGCGCCGAGGTGGCCGTCGACATCGAGGAGTCACCGACGATGACGTGGAGACGACGGTACTTCTCCGCATCCGCATGGGGTTCGTCGCGGGCGTTGATGATCGGCCGGGACCGGGTCGTGGCCGAGGACAGTCCCTCCCACATGACATCGGAGCGGGCAGAGAGGCCGAACATCATCTCCGTGCGGTCCGATTCCTCATCGGGGTTCAACGCCGAGCGGCGCGGGATGATCGCGCCGGCGCCGACGAGCAGCTGTCGGGACACGAGGAACGGCAGCAGCACCGTGGTCAGTCGGTTGAAGTCGAGGGTGCGGCGGATGAGGAAGTTCTCGTGCGAACCGTAGGAGTTCCCGGCCGCGTCGGTGTTGTTCTTGACCATGTGCACCCGCCCGCCGACGCCTTCGGCCTCGAGTGCGGTCTGCGCCTGGTCGAGCAGGTCGATCATCAGCGCCTCGCCGGCCCGGTCCTGAGCGAGCAGATCGCCCAGGTCGTCGCATTCGGCGGTCGCATATTCGGGGTGCGAGCCGACGTCGAGGTAGAGGCGGGAGCCGTTGGGCAGGAACACGTTCGAGGACCGTCCCCATTCGACGATGGGCCGGAAGAGGTGCCGGGCGATCTCCTCGGGTCCGATCCGGCGTCCGTCCGCCGCGGCGGTGTGGGCGAGTCCGTATTCGGTCTCGATCCCGTAGATGCGTGCCATTCAGTCCTCCCGCAGCCGGTTCATCGCGGCATCGTCGAGACGTCGGAACGTCCTCTGCTTGGTGGTCGTTCGGTCGAGGATCGCCGCTTCGAGCGCGTCTGCGGCCGGTGTCGACTGGGTGGCGGCAGACAAAGCCTGCACACCATGGGCGAACACCTCATGCAGAGACATCTGTGAGGTGGCCAGTCCGGCTAAGGAATCGGTGATCGCGTCGGCTCGGCCTCCGATGGCAACATGCTCGGTCTCGTCGATGACAGAACCGTCATAGCTGAGCCGGTAGAGCTGGTCGTGTTCGGCTGTGTGACCGAGTTCGGCGACGACGAGCTCGACCTCGAAGGGCTTGGATTCGGTGGTGAAGACACCGGCCAGGGTCTGCGCATAGGCGTTCGTCAGCCCGCGGGCCGTGACATCGGTGCGGTCATAGGAGTAGCCGCGCAGATCGGCGTAGCGGACTCCGGCCTGGCGCAGCGTTTCGAACTCGTTGTATTTGCCGACGGCGGCGAAGCCGATCCGGTCGTAGATCTCGGCGATCTTGTGCAGCGTCGGCGAGGGGTTCTCCGCGAGCAGCAGAATGCCTTCGTCGAAGCGCATGACGACGACCGACCGGCCCCGGGCGATGCCCTTGCGGGCGAAGTCCGCCCGGTCCTTCATCAGCTGTTCCGGAGAGACGTAGAACGGCGCCTGACTCATGTCCGATCCTTTCGCGGTGACGATTCGACTTTGACGGTCCGACGCTCAGGCCCGCGCGCTGCGGGTGCGGCGGGCGACCACCTCGGTGGCGGTCTCCAGCACAGCGGCCGAATCGATCTCGGTGGCCCCGTGTTCCAGGTCGACGGTGAAGACCGTCGGCGCGATCTGACGCACGAAGTCCGGTCCCCCGGTCGCCGAATCATCATCGGAAGCGTCGAAGAGGGCCTCGACGGCCACTCCGATCGCCGCGGAGGTGTCGAGATCCGGCTGCCACAGCTTCTTCAGTGCCCCTCGGGCGAAGCCGGAGCCAGAGCCGATGGCGTGGAAGCGGTGTTCGACGTATCTGCCGCCGGTGACGTCGAAGCTGAATATCTGTCCCTGCGGCATCGACGCATCGACGCCGGCGAACAGGGGCACGACGCTGAGACCCTGCATGGCCAGTCCGAGGTTGCCGCGCAGCATCGCGGCCAGACGATTGGCCTTGCCGTTGAGGGACAGCCCGGCCCCTTCGATCTTCTCGTAGTGTTCGAGTTCGAGCCGGAAGAGGCGGATGAGGTCGAGTGCGACCCCGGCCGTTCCGGCAACGCCGATGACCGAGAAGTCGTCGGCGGCTTCGACCTTCTCCATCGAATGGGAGGCGATGAGGTTGCCGATCGTCGCTCTCCGGTCCCCGGCCATGAGGACACCGGTCGCGGTGCGGAAGCAGATGATCGTTGTGCCTTCCGGCGATTGCCCGGTCAGGTCCCGACCGCTGTTCTGCGGCAACGTCTCGGGAGCCAGGGAGCGGGCGAGCTCGACGAAGGAATTGCTCGTCGAGCTCAGAAATGCAGGAGAGAATCCTGACATCTCATTGGCCGCCCTTCTGCACGAAGTTCTTGACGAATTCCTCCGCGTTCGATTCCAGCACGCCGTCGATCTCATCGAGGATGGAGTCGACGTTCTGAGTGTTGATCTGACCCTGCACGGCTTCCGGCGGGTCGACGGGCGCGTCCGACCCGCCATTCGATTTGTCCCTCTGGACCTGTTCCTGCGAGCTCATCTCACACCTCTTCAGTCGTTCTTCGGTTTCAGTCTATCGACTCCGAGGGCCTTCAGCAGGGCCTCGGCGGTCTCGATTCCCTCGACCCGGTCCTCCAGCAGCTCGCGGGTACCTTTGAGCGGCTCCTGCATGGGCAGACGCACGATGCCCAAGTCGCCGGCGTTGAGCACCAGGGAGTCCCAGCTGGCAGCCACGAGAGCATCGCCGAGGCGGTTGACCGCGAACGAGCGGAGGAAGGCGCGGGTGCCCTCGGGCGCGTTGGTCACCGCCGCCTCGACCTCGGCGTCGGTCGTCATCCGTCGGATCCGTCCGGCCCTCTCGAGCTTGTGGAACAGACCCTTCTCCGGGCGCACATCGTGGTACTGGACATCGATGAGGGCGAGCTTCGGATGATCCCAGTCGATGCCCTCGCGCTCACGGTAGTTCTCCAGCAGCACCCACTTGGCGACCCAGTCGATGGAGTCGGCGAGACTGCGCGGGTCGGCGGCCAGCCCGTCGAGGAATCGCCGCCATTCGGCGAGCACCGCGGCGGTATCGGCATCCTCGGGATCGGCGTGTTCGGCACAGGCGGCGAAGAAGACCTCCTGGATCTCCAATGCCGTCATCGTGGTGCCGTCGCTCAGGCGCAGCGGGGCGCTGAGGCTGAGGTCGTGGCTGACGTCCCACAGCGACTGCAGGGCATCGTCGAGTTCGATTCTCGGGGCCAGGCCCGCTTCGATGAGTCCGAGGACGAGGGAGGTCGCGCCGAAGCGCACGTAGGTTGCGGGTTCGGCCAGGGTGGCGTCGCCGATGATCACATGCAGCCGTCGGTACTTCGCGGCGTCGGCGTGCGGTTCGTCTCGGGTGTTGACGATCGGTCGGCGCAGCGTCGTCTCGAGGCCGACCTCGGCTTCGAAGAAGTCCGCGCGCGAAGAGATCTGGAAGCCCTTGCCCTCGCCCTCACGGCCGATCCCGACCCGACCGGAGCCGCACAGGATCTGCCGGGTCACGAAGAACGGGACGAGGCCGGCGACGATGTCATCGAAGTCGGTGCCGCGATCGACGAGGTAGTTCTCGTGCGTGCCGTACGACGAGCCCTTCGAATCCGTGTTGTTCTTGTACAGGTTGACCGGTTCCTCGGTCTTCTCCAAGGCCCGCACCGAGGCCAGCCCCACCAGGTCGCCGGCCCGGTCGAAGGTGACGATATCGCGTGGAGTCAGCACCTCCGGAGAGGAGTATTCGGGGTGGGCGTGGTCGACGTAGTAGCGCGCGCCGTTCTCCGTGACCACGTTCGCGAGGTATTGGGCTTCGACGTCGTCCTGCGGAATATGGGTCAGCTGGGAGGAGTCGGCGTCGGCGAGGTTCATGATGAAGCCGCGAGCATCGGCCAGCGGCGACTCGGTGGCGAAGTCCCAGAAGCTCTGGGACGACTTCAGGCCGCGCGGTCCCGCATAGGCATCGACGACACGCGCCGAGTCCCGCATCGGATTCGCGCGCGGGTTGCCGGGCTGGCTGAGGCCGAACTCGGTTTCGGATCCCATGACGCGCCTGACTCTGAGCATCTGTACTTCCTCCAAGGATTAGACTCGGGGACGTGGCAACGAAGAAATCTCATCTCCCCATCGCACTGATCGTCGACCTCATCCTCGTGGTTCTGTTCACGATCGTCGGTCACTACACACATTCTCACAATTTCGACCCGCAGGGGCTGATGACCACGGCGTGGCCGTTCCTCGCAGCTCTCGTGCTGGCCTGGCTGCTCACCGCGGTCTGGGATCGTCCGATCTCGCCCCTGGCCACCGGCACCGGGGTGTGGGCGGTGACCGTGCTCGTCGGTCTCGTGCTGCGCGGAGTCACCGGGGCCAGCGGAGAGCCCGGTACGGTGCCCGTGAGCTTCATGATCGTGGCGACCTCGCTCAATCTCGTCACCCTGGTCGGCTGGCGGATCATCGCCACTGCGGTCTCCGGCGGCTCCAGCCGTCGCGGACGCAGCCGCTGACAGCCGAGAACGCCCCTGCCCCATTGATGGGCCCGCCTGCTCCATTGATGGGCCCGCCTGCAGGTGCAGGCGGGCCCATCTGTCTTCTCAGACCAGGTCGGAGTTCGGTCGCACTTCGGAGATCTCGGTCTCATAGGGAACGGTCGGTGCACCTCTGGTCGTGTCGAGGTGCATCATCCGCAGATGCGTGACCCGCTCGCCCTTGCGCCCGGAGATGCGCGCCCACTCATCGGGATTCGTCGTGTTCGGCAGGTCCTCGTGTTCGCTGAACTCCTCGGCGATGGCGGCATCGAAGTGTGCCGACTGCAGACCCCTCTCGCCGGTCTCGAGCAGCGACTTGATCGCGGACTTCTTCGCCCGGTCGACGATGTTGTGGATCATCGCGCCGGAGGCGAATGCCGAGAAGTGGAGGACTTCCTTCGAACCGTCGGCATAGCTGACCTCGACGAACTCGTTGTCCGCGCTCTCCGCGTACATCCGCTCCACACAGTGGTCGATGACGGTGGCCACCGCCTCGGCGGGCGTCTCATGACCGGAGAGCACGCTCGAATGCAGCGGCAGGTCGGCCGTGAGGTACTTCTCGAAGATGTCACGAGCGGCATCGGCATCGGGGCGTTCGATGCGGATCTTGACATCGAGGCGGCCCGGACGCAGGATCGCCGGGTCGATGAGGTCCTCACGGTTCGAAGCGCCGATGACGATGACGTTGTCGAGCTGTTCGACGCCGTCAATCTCCGTGAGCAGCTGCGGGACGATCGTCGTCTCCACATCAGAGGACTTGCCCGTGCCGCGGGTGCGGAAGAGCGATTCCATCTCGTCGAAGAAGACGACGACGGGGAAGCCCGCCGAAGCCTTCTCCCTGGCACGGGCGAAGATGAGGCGGAGCTGACGTTCGGTCTCGCCGACGTACTTGTCGAGCAGCTCCGGGCCCTTGATGTTGAGGAAGTAGGTCTTGCTGGTCCTCTCCTCACCGGTGCGATCGGCCAGCGAATTCGCCACAGCCTTGGCGATGAGGGTCTTGCCGCAGCCCGGGGGCCCGTAGAGCAGAATGCCCTTGGGCGGTTTGAGACCGTGCTCGGTGTAGAGCTCGGGATGTTCGAAGGGCAGTTCGACGGCGTCCTTGATCTGTCCGATCTGGTCAGCCAGTCCCCCGATGTCCGAATAGGTGATGTCGGGGACCTCTTCGAGCAGCAGCGAGGACACCTCGGGCTTCTCGACGACCTGCAGCGCGTAGTGGGTGCGGGTGTCGACGACGACGGCATCGCCGACGCGCAGCCCCGAATCGATGAGGTCGGCGGCGAGGGTGAAGACCTGTTCGTCATCACCGGGAGCTCCGACGAGGATGCGCCGGTCATCGATGAATTCGCGGACGTTGACGACCGAACCCACCGGGGGGAACTCGCCGACGCCGATGACGACGAGGCCCTCGGACAGGAGGACATCGGCGCCGGGGCGCAGCCCGGCCGGATCCACTTCGGGGGCGACGGCCACGCGCATGCGGCGGCCGCTGACGATGACGTCGGCAGCCACACCCTTGTCGTCGAGGCCGATGAGGGTGCCCCAGTTGTTCGGCGGCTCGGTCAGACGACGAGCCTCCTCCTTGATCCGGTTGAGCTCGTCGCGGGCAGTGCGCAGGGTCTTCGACAAGGCCTCATTGCGTTTGCCCGCGGTGTAGAGCTGCTGGCGCAGGGACACGGTGTCCTCACGCAGCTTCTTCACCTCGGTCGTGGTCTCTGTCATCGATCCTCCTTCGGCCCAGTGGTCTCAGTGTTCGGCGGCTGTGTCGCGTCCGCGGCAGCCGCGTTCTCTTCGTCGCTGCGCAGGCGCTTACCGGCTTCGCGCATGACTCGGCGCAGCTTCTTCCCGTGTGCGGTGCGGGTGCCGATGGCCGCCTCGGTGACCTCGGGCTCCGTCCACGCGGCGACGTCCTCGGGGGCCGCAGCGGCTCCCTGCGGGCGCTTCTTCTTCTCCAGCGGAGCCACTCCCGCGGCCATCCTTCGGGCCATGATGAGGAAGCCGGTGTGGGCGATCATCCGGTGGTCGGGGCGCACGGCGAGTCCGTCGGCGTGCCAGCCGCGGACCATGGCTTCCATGGCTTCGGGTTCGGCGAAGTTCCCCGTGGCCCGCAGCGCTTCGGTGAAGCGGGAGAGCTGCGGGACCGTGGCCACATACGCGATGACGATTCCGCCGGGCGTCAGGGCTTCGCTGACGGCGTCGAGCGTGTTCCAGGGAGTGAGCATGTCGAGGACCACGCGGTCGACGCTGCCGGGCGCGAAGGTCTGCGGCAGCGCCTCGGAGAGGTCGCCGACGGTGACCGACCAGTTCTCGGGTGCCCCGTCGAAGAAGTCTGCGATATTGCCCGAGGCGATCGTGGCGAACTCCTCGCGCAGTTCGAAGGAGTGCACGCAACCGCGCGGTCCGACGGCACGCAGCAGGGCCATCGACAGTGCCCCGGATCCGACCCCCGCCTCGACGACGGTGGCGCCGGGGAAGATGTCGCCGAGGGTGACGATGAGTCCCGAATCCTTCGGGTAGACGACCGCAGCGCCGCGGGGCATCGAGAGCACGAAGTCCTCATAGCGGGGACGGAAGACCTGGAACTCCACTCCCCCGGAATTCGACACGATGATGCCTTCGGTGCGCCCGATGATGTCGTCGTGGCTGATGAGTCCCTTGTTCGTGTGGAAGAGCTCGCCCGGGGCGAGCACGAAGGTGTGCATGCGCCCCTTGGGGTCGGTGAGCTGGACCTTTTCGCCGCGGCTGAGGGCACGCGGAGGTCGGGAACGGAGTGGCTGAGTCATGATGAGTCCACTCTACGCTGGTGAGGATTGCCTCACACAACCGGCTCAGGCTGCGAGAAGTTCGTCGAAGAACTCCTGCAGGTCGATGACTCCGACCAGCGTGTTTCCGTCCATGACGAGGCTGAACTGCGCCTTGGGGCGGTGGGTGAGCGATTCGAGCAGATGCGGGGCGGTGATGTCCTTGGGCACACCGATCCAGCCGACGAGGGGCCGGGCGACCTCACCGGCGGGCACGGCGTCGAGGGTCTCGGCGAGGCGGCCGGCTGCGGCGTGCCGATCGACGAGACCGTACGGCAGCCCGTTCTGGTCGAGGACGACGATGAGGGTGCGCTCCTTCGCGTTGCCGAGCGTGTTCGCGTAGTCGAGGGTGTCGGCGAGGTCGGCATCCCAGGTGGCCGCGATGGCCGGTTGGATGACCTGGGAGAGATCGTAGGTCTCCATCTTCCTGGCGCGTTTGGCGTGGGTCGCAGCATCCCCGGCGGAGAACCACAGCATGATCGCGATGAGCGACATCCAGGCCACGGTGAGCGGGTCGGGTCGATCGCCGGCCAGCAGCGGAGTGATGACCGACCAGCCGATGAATCCGACGGCGATGATGCGCCCGACCCAGCTGGCCACGATCGTGCCCAGGTACTGGGACCCGGTGATGCGCCACATGATCGCCTGCAGCGCCCAGCCGCCGTCGAGCGGAATGCCCGGCAGCAGGTTGATCGCTCCCAAGGCGACATTGGCGAAGGTGACCGCGATGAGCAGCAGCCACGGCACCGAGGTGGGACTCACGGCGCTCAGGCACCACCATCCCAGCAGCGCGAGGACGATGTTGACGATGGGGCCGACGATGGAGATGACGAAGCTCGTCATCGCGGCCTTGTCGCGCGGATTGTCCATCTGGGGTTCGAAGCGGGTGAAGCCGCCCCAGATGTTCAGCTCGATGGCGGCGACCTTCTGCCCGTAGAACTGACCGGCCACACCGTGGGCGAGTTCGTGGAGGAACACCGAGGCGAAGAGGAGCACCGCGTAGGCGAAGGCCACAAACCATGCGCCGATGCCCAGATCCGGCCGCACCTGGTTGAGCCAGGGGGTGAAGAGTATCGTGATGACGATGGCGGCGAGGAACCACGACCACGCCAGGATCACCGGTGCGCCGAGGACCGTGCCCAGACGCAGACCCGATGACGCACCGGGCTGGTGGTTTTTCGCGGCCATTGAAGGGATTCCTCCGGTCGATGTCGTGGTCAGCGGACCACTGAGGGTCGGTAACTCAGCCTAACAGCGACTCAGCGCTCACCGCTGGTCGCCACGTCGTGTCCGCCCAGGTCGTTACAGTGGTGATATGGCCGAGCTCACCAGTCTGTCGCCCTCCCGGGCCAACGACTTCATCCAGTGTCCCCTGAAGTTCCGCTTCCGCAGCATCGACAAGCTGCCGGAGCCGCCGTCTCAGGCGGCATTCCGCGGCACCGTGGTCCATTCGGTGCTCGAGAAGCTGTTCACCGCTCCCGCCGCAGAACGCACGGCCGAACTCGCCCAGTCGATGCTCATGCCCGCCTGGAGCGAACTCGTGGAGAAGGACCCGACCGTGCTCGAGATCTTCACCGCCGAAGCGGAGAAGGAGACGTTCTTCACATCTGCGCGTCGCCTCATCGACTCCTATTTCGTCCTCGAGTATCCCGAGCACCTCGAACCCGAGGAGACGGAGAAGTTCGTCCGCACGAAGCTCGACAACGGACTCGAACTGCGCGGGTTCATCGACCGGGTCGATGTCGCCCCCGGCGGTGAGACCAGGTTGGTCGACTATAAGACCGGCAAGCAGCCGAAGCCGCAGTACGGACGGGAGGCGCGGTTCCAGATGGGCTTCTACGCCCTCGTCGTCTACCGACTCTCCGGAGATCTCGTCCACACTCTGCAGCTGATGTATCTCGGTTCGCGCAGCGTGCTGAAGTCGCATCCGACGATGAACGAGATCGAACAGACCGAATTCGAGATCGATGCCATCTGGAAGGACATCATCGCTTCGGCGGAGTCGGACCGGTGGCGGCCGAAGAAGTCTCCCCTGTGCAACTGGTGCTCCTTCAAACCGCTGTGCCCTGCCTGGGGCAACACCGCCCCGCCGACGCCGGAGATCACGAACATCGTCGGGGCCTAGGACGATTGGGGAGTTCAGACCCGACTGTGGTGGCGCAGCCGACGCAGATCCTCGACGGTGCGGCCTTCGAGGCCGTCCCACAGGATCCGGCCCGGCCGCGCTTCCAGATCGATGAAATGCGGGATGCCCACGGCGATGGTTCCGGCCGCCTCCGCGCTGGCCAGACCGGGCTTCGAATCCTCGAGAGCGACACACTCTGCCGGGTCGAGGCCCAGCAGGGCCGCCCCGCGGAGGTAGGGCTCCGGGTCGGGTTTGCCCGCGGAGACTTCGTCACCGGAGATGAGTCCGGCGAAGCTGTCGGGCGGGCAGCTGGCGATGACCGCCTCGGCGAGCCGACGGTAGGACATTGTGACCATGACGCTGGGGATCCCCTCGGCTTTGAGCTCGGCGAGCAGCTCCAGTGCGCCGGGCCGGAACGGGACGGAGGTGCGGATCTGGTCGATCACCGCGCTCATGAGGGTGTCGACGATCTCGTTCACCGGCAGATCGAGACCGGCCTCCTGCATCATCGACGCCGAGGTGGTCAGTTCGTTGCCGACGAATTCGAGCCCCTGCTCTTCTGACCAGGGAAGCCCATGAGCGTTCATCAGTTCTGTTTCGGCTCGGATCCAGTACGGTTCCGTATCGACAAGGGTTCCGTCCATATCCCACAGGACAGCGGCGGGCTCGGCGGCGGCAGAATTCGTCATACGCCCAGCGTAGTCTTGAACCATGAGCTTTCTTCCATCCGGGTCCGGGGCACTCGTCTTCATCGCCTTCGAAGGTCAGGATGCCGATGCCTCCGAAGCCGCGAGTTCCCTGGCCAAGGATCTCGTCGAGGTCTGGCAGCTGAACGACTCGCAGATCCTCGACACCGACGGGTTCTACGAATTCCGCTTCTCCGAGCCGGAGATCCTCCGCGACGAGGAGGGAACCGCATCGATCGCCTGGCCGGGGATCGCGGTGCATCGCGGCCGCCTCGGCGAACTGCCGATCACCGTCATCCACGGTCACGAACCGGGACTGAAGTGGCGGGAGTTCCTCTCCCTCATCCTCGGTCAGATCGGTCGGGACGATTCGGTCGTCCTCCTCGGCGGGCTCCATGCGGAGGTGCCGCACACCCGACCGCTGCCGGTCGTGGCGAACACCGAGGACCGAACGCTGGCGGCCGAGATCGGCATCGATGCCAACGGCTATGAAGGTCCCATCGGCATCCTCGGCCTCCTCGCCGTGGCCTGCCGGTGGCGGAGTCTGCGCGCGATCAATCTGTGGGTCGGGGTGCCGGACTACCTTGCCGACTCCCCGTCGCCGAAGGCGGAACTGGCGCTGGCCAAGGCCGTCGAACACTATGCGGGCGTGGAGATCGATATCCATGTGCTCGAGGAGGAGAGCCGCGCATGGGAGCTGGGTGCCGATGAGCTCGTGTCGCTGAATCCGCAGCTGGCCGAACTCGTCCGCGGTCTCGAGGAGGCTATCGACTCCGCCGATCTGCCTGAGGCCAGCGGAGACGCCATCGCGGCCGAGTTCGAACGCTATCTGCGCAAACGCGGCCGCGAGAAGTAGGGCGCAGAGTCAGTCGAGCAGACGGATACCCAGCAGCGCATCGACGGCGTCGGCGACCCGGTCACCGCTGAGCGCAGCGGTGGTCGAGGGCTCGGTGTCTGCGTAGTGTTCGGCCCATTCGTCGAGGATCCCGAGGGCACGGGGGCTGTCGAGGTCGTCGGTGAGCGCTTCGCGGAGCAGACCGATGATGTGTCCGCGCAGTCCTTCCCGGCATTCGGATTCGCACTTCGCCGCATGCCGCCACGCCTCCAGCCGTGCCGCTGCGGTCTCGAGCTGCTCTTCGGTGAAGCTCCAATCGCTGCGGTAGTGGTTGGACAGGATCACGGTGCGGATGACCATCGGGTCGACTCCGCGTTCGCGCAGCTGTGAGACGAGCACGAGGTTGCCCTTCGATTTGCTCATCTTCTCGCCGTCGAGTCCGACCATGCCGGTGTGCATGTAGGTCTTGGCCATCGGGGTGTCGCGCCAGGCTGCGGCGTGGGCCGCGCTCATCTCGTGGTGCGGGAAGATGAGGTCGTTCCCGCCGCCCTGCACGTCGACGGGCAGGCCCGCGTACTTGTCGACAATGACGGTGCATTCGACGTGCCAGCCGGGCCGGCCGCGGCCCAGTGCCCCGCCGTCCCACGACGGTTCGCCTTCACGCTCGGCGCGCCACAGCAGCGGGTCGATCGGGTTCTCTTTGCCCACGGTGTCCGGGTCACCGCCGCGTTCGGCCGAGAGCACGGCCATCGTCTTCTCGTCGTCATGGCTGACGGTGCCGAAAGGCGGGGTGATCGGGGTCGACACCCGGTAGTAGACGTCACCGTTGTCGAGCGTGTAGGCCGCGCCCTTGGCAACGAGGTCCTCCACGGCCGCGGTGATCTCGGGGACGGTTTCGACGACGCCGATGAAGCTCCGCGGCGGGATCACCCGCAGGGCCTCCATGTCCTCACGGTAGAGCTGGATCTGGGAGGAGGCGAGTTCGCGCCAGTCGACCCCGGTGGCGTCGGCCCTCTCCAGCAGCGGATCGTCGACGTCGGTGGTGTTCTGGACGTAGACGACGTCGAGTCCGGCATCACGCCAGATGCGGTTGAGCAGGTCGAAGGCCACATAGGTGGCCGCGTGACCGAGATGCGTCGCATCGTAGGGGGTGATGCCGCAGACGTAGAGACGAGCGGTCTGCTCGCGACCGCGCAGGCGGCGCGGGCTGCGGGAGCTCGTGTCGAAGACCGTGGGCACCTTCCCGGTGCTGGTCAGACGGGGCAGTTGTGGTTCGGGCCATGACTTCACGCAGACCAGCCTAACCGAGACGCAGGCGTTCGGCACTCCGATTCCCAGTGATGCTCGCAACCGGATGCCGGACTCAGATCGGCGGCCAGGGGATGACGGTGCGGTCCTCGGGGGCTTCGGGGAAGAACTCACCTGTGAGGAGAGTCTCGGCCCGCTCGCGCAGAGCCTGCACCTCCTGGGGCGAAAGACAGTCGCAGAGCGCGTCGTTGAGGACCGGGTCCATGTCGACGATCTCCTCGAGGGCGTCGATCTCCTCGGCTCGGAACGATGTGCGGGAGAAGCCCCACAGCACGGTGCGCAGCTTCTCATCGGCATGGAACGTCAGCCCGTTGTCGATGCCGAAGACGCCGATGTCGTGCGCATCGGTGCTCGGCAGGGTCGAACCGGTGATGACATGGCCGGCCTTTCGGTCAGCGTTGTTGGCGAGCAGGTCGAAGAAGGCGACGGCGCGCAGGCCCTCGTTGACCGCATGGGAGAGGACGAGGTCGCGGCCGTCCTCGGTGCGCAGCGCGAAGATCGGAGTGTGGTCGGCCGGGATCGCCTGCACCGCCGACAGGCTCACGGCCTCGTCATCATCGGTGGCTTCGACGTAGGCCTGCAGAGAGCCGCGACCGGCGGGCAGGTCCTCGCGCAGCACCGTCGGCGGGACGACGTCGAGTCCGAGGGCTGAGCTGAGCCGATAGGACGCGACTTCCCGCAGCGCCAGTGTCCCCGAGGGGAAGTCGAGCAGCGGGCGTTCCCCGGAGATCGGTTTGTACACGGCCTTGACCGCCCGGTCCGAGTGTTCGATCACGAGCAGGCGGGTGTCATTGCTGGCCCGCGGAATCGAGCCCATCTCCGTCCACTCCCCCGCGCTCAGAGCCTCGAGGAGAAAGCTGTTGTCCATCACTTCAGGCGCGCGGGATCCCGTTGGCGCGTGGGCACAGGTGGCCTTCGGGCTCGAGCGGGAGGGAGCAGAACGGGCAGTCGCCGCGTCCTGCGCCGACGACCTGTTCGCCGCGGCGGGAGAACTCCCGAGCGGCCGCCGCGTCGAGGACGACGCGCAGGACCTCGCGGTCGACTTCGTCGTCATCGGGGTCGGCGGACGTTCCGGCCTGGGCGTCCGCCTCGGTGAGTTCGAAGCATTCGATGACGAGTTCGTGTTTGACCGTGTCCCAGCCGAGGCTCATGGTGCCGACACGGAACTCCGGTTCGATGGGCACATTCAGTCCGGCGTTGTCGATGCGGTCGTCGAGGGCCGTCTGCGGCACTCGCGCGGCCGGGTCCTTGGTCATGACCATGTCGAGCAGCTCGGTGATCCGGTCGGCGAGGATCTCCACCTGTTCCTTCTCCACGACGACGGTCGTCAGCACGGTCCCGGACTTCGCCTGGAGGAGGAAGGTCCTCTCCCCCGGCAGTCCGATCGTGCCGACGACGAAACGGTCCGGTGTGGGGTGGTCGTAGAGAGCTGCCATGTCTTCAGCCTAGTTCAAACACTTACATGTGACTCCGGCCTGGGATACATTTGAGTCATGAGCACTGATCCTCGTGAGGCCCTGGACGCATTCCTCGAAGCAGTGAGAGAGCACTACGCTGCATCCGCACACCGAAACGGTGACCAAGACCCCCGAGTCGAAGCCGCTTATATGGCTTTGGCCGACGCCTTCGAAATCTACGAAGATGCGATCTACACCGCGTTCGACGAGGTGACCCCCTTCGAACTCTTCGATGACGTCGAAGATGCGAAGGACGATGAGGGATTCATCCTCGACGAAGACGACGAGGACGACTGAGCTCCGTTCTCAGCGCTGTCAGCCGTCAGGAGATCTGGTCGAGCACCTCGGCGATCTCTTCGGCCAGCTCGACCTCGCCGCCGGTGACCTCGGCCAGCTGTGCCGGAGTCCTCGGTGAGACCAGCGAGCAGGCGATCCCGCGGTGCCGGTTGAAGGCCAGAGCGATATCGGTCGTCGACACGCCCAAGGCGGTCGCGGCTTTCCGCACTCCGGCGAGCACCCGATTCGATCGGTCATCGAGATAGGCACCCACATAGTCGCTGAGCTCACCGGCCAGCCGCGAATCCTGCGGTGTCGCCGAGCGATATTTGTCGGTGAGCACTCCGCGTCCCAGCCCGGCACCGGCGATGAGTGAGACTCCGGCATAGTCCGCGGCAGGGATGAGGTCGTCCTCGGCATCGCGATTGAGCAGAGAGTATTCGGCGACGGCGCAGGCGATGGGGATCCCTGCCCCGCGCATCTCCGCCAGCTGCCACCCGCTGTGGTGGGAGACGCCGACATAGCGGATCTTGCCCAGTGTGAGCAGCGTATCGATCGCCGAGGCGGTCTCGGCCCGATCGACGTCGGCATCGAAGACGTCGAGTACGAGGACGTCGAGATGACTGCGACCCGTCGTGTGCAGCAGGGCATCGACCTGGGACAGGATCCGGGCCCGCCCGAGTCCCACCTCGATATGGTCGGGCTCGCTCAGGGACACGCCCACCCGGGCCATGAGCAGCATCTCTTCGGGAAGTCTCAGCTGCCCGAGCACCGAGGCCGCGATTGTGGCAGAGCTGGGCAGCTCGAGGAGGTTCCCACCAGCATCCCTGTAGTCGTCGACGAGACGCTGAGCGGTCCGGTCATCGACCCGGTGGCCCCATTCGAAGGTCCCGAGACCCACATCGCTGACGTCCAGACCGGTGGTGCCGAGGCGTTGGTGCTTCATGCTTCTTGAGGTTACCCGATCCGGCGACTACCGTGGTTTCGTTCCCACCCCATATTCTCAAGGAGTCGTATGTACGACTGGCTGGTCGCTGCCGTGCTCGGAATCGTGCAGGCACTCACCGAGTTCCTCCCGATCTCGTCCTCGGCGCATGTGCGCATCGTCGGCGAACTCATGCTGCCGGGCGACGATCCCGGCGCCTTCTTCACCGCCATCATCCAGATCGGCACCGAGGCGGCCGTCGTCGTCTATTTCTGGCGCGACATCGTCACGATCATCTCGAAATGGTGCAAAGCTCTCGTCGGCAGGCACGATCGCAAGGACCCCGAGGTGCGGCTGGGCTGGCTCATCATCGTCGGTTCGATTCCGATCGTCGTCATCGGCCTGCTGTTCCAGGACCACATCGAAGGCGCGCTGCGCAGCCTGTGGATCACCGCGACGATGCTCATCGTCTTCGGCATCATCATCGGCATCGCCGACTGGGCCGGGAAGCGGGAGCGCACGCTCGAAGACATGACCTGGGGTCAGGGCATCCTCTTCGGCTTCGCTCAGGCCCTGGCCGTCATCCCCGGCGTGTCGCGTTCGGGCGGCACGATCATGGCGGGTCGGTTCATGGGCTTCGACCGTCCCGCCGCCGCTCGGTATTCGTTCCTGCTCGCGATCCCCGCGGTTCTCGGCTCGGGATTCTATGGAGTCGCACAGACGCTCGGACGCGCCGATGACATGGTGCTCGGCTGGGGTCCGACGATGTTGGCGACCCTCATCTCCTTCGTCCTCGGCCTCTTCGTCATCCACTGGTTCCTCGGCTATGTGAAGACGAAGTCCTTCGCGATCTTCGTCTGGTACCGCGTGGCGTTGGGCATCGTGCTCTACGTTCTGCTCGGCACCGGCGTCCTCGCCGCTGTCTGAGCCGCCTGCCGGCTCCGGTCGCGGGCAGACCTCAGCCCCGACCTGAGCTTTCCGCTCCGCACGTTCCTGATCCCGGTATTCGAGTGAGAATGCCGGGATCAGCGCATTCCGCCCCCGCCGACGGCCCCCGACTGCCCGAGACCGGCAGCGGTCACCGACATCGCGGCCAGCACGGGCCTCGTCGCCGAATAGTCGATGACGGTGAATGAGCCCGGCGCCACGCTCAGACGTTGGAAGTCATCGAGCGGCATGCCCAAGGCATCGGCGATGATCGATTTGATGATGTCGCCGTGGGAGACGATCATCCCCCACAGGGGCTTTTCCTTCGTCTCCGCGTCTCTGTTCGCCTCGGCGTCTCTGAGCTCGGCGACGAGCGCGTGGACACGGGCGACGGACCGGTCGGCCGCCTCGGCGATGGATTCCCCTCCCGGAAACCGGGCCTGCGAGGCGCGGTCGAGCACCGTCGCCCACAGAGGTTCGGATGCGAGCTCCTTGAGCCCGCGTCCCGTCCAGTCGCCGTAGTCGAGTTCGATGACGGCTTCGTCCTCGGCGGAGTCTTCGATCTCGGCCGCCTGCCGGGCGATCTCGGCGGTCTGCACGCAGCGGCGCAGAGGAGAATGGATGAGGCGGGCGAAGCGACGGTTCGGCAGCAGTCGCAGGTTCGCTTCGAGCGCGCCCACGCCCTCGTCGGTCAGGGACACACCGGCGGCTCGTCCGGCCAGGATTCCGGAGACGTTGGCGCTGGAGAGGCCGTGCCGCAGAAGAACGATGACGGGCATGGCATCCACATTAGCCCAGATCGTCTAGGGTGGGCCTATGAAACGTCAGCGTCCACGTATGACTTACGAATTCCGCAAGGTTTCGTTCTCCAAGGATGTGCCGCGGTCGGTCAGCCTGCAGGAGCTCAACGACGAGGCGGAATACGGCAAATGGGAGCTCGCTCGGACTCGGATCTCCGTCGGCGGCGTCCGCACCGTCTGGCTGCGCCGCAAGATCATGCCGCTGACTCTGAGCAGCTGATCGTTTGCGGTCGTCTTCCCTCGTTCCCGTCCTCACCGCGGGACTCGTCACGATCGGCGCGGGTGCGGCCATGGCCCTGCAGGGTCGTGCGAACGGTCTGCTCGGTGAAGTGCTCGGGCATGCGGTCTTCGCCGCTCTCATCTCGTTCGTCGTCGGACTCCTCGTCGTCGGGACCACCCTGGCCGTCTCCGCGCGATCCCGAACCGCGGCGGTGCGGCTGCTGGACATGCTGCGCGATCGCTCCCTGCCCGGCTGGGTGGTGCTGGGCGGGCTGAGCGGCGGGCTCGTCGTCATCGCTCAGGCCACGACGGTGCCGCTGATGGGCGTGGCGATGTTCACGATGGCCTTCGTCTCCGGGCAGGTCACCGGCGGGCTCATCGTCGACTCCACCGATCTTCCGCCGGCAGGTCGCCAACGGCTCAATGTGCTGCGCGTGCTCGGGGTGCTCATCGTCCTCGGCTCTCTGGTCGTCGGTGCCGGTGAGCGGCTGCAGACGGGCATCCCCCTGTGGGCGCCGCTGCTGCCGTTCGTCTCCGGCGCGCTGACGAGCGTGCAGCAGGCCTTCAACGGCCGCATCCGCGCCGCCACCGAATCCGCGGTCGTGGCCACAACGGTGAATTTCACCGTCGGCCTCGCGGCGCTCCTCCTCGGCACGGCGGCGCTCTTGGTCGCGGGCGTGCCGTGGGCCGGGTTCCCGACTGCACCGAGTCAGTGGTGGATCCTCCTCGGCGGGGCCTTCGGAGTCGTGTTCATCGCATTGACCACGGTGACCGTGGCTCGTCTGGGCGTGCTGCTGCTGAGCCTGTTCGCGCTCTTCGGCAACCTTGTCGGTGCCCTGCTGCTCGATGTGCTGCTGCCGATCCCCGGTTCGGTGTTCAACGCCACGACGGTGCTCAGCGCCGCCGGTGTGCTCGCCGGGATCGCCGTCACCGTCATGCCTTCATCAGGAAGTCCCCGAGCACCCGGGTCCCGAACTTGAGCGCGGAGATCGGCACTCGCTCATCGACACCGTGGAACATCGCGGGGAAGTCGAGGTCACCGCTCAGCTGCAGCGGGGCGAAACCGTAGCCGGTGATGCCGAGTTCGGCCATGGACTTGTTGTCCGTGCCTCCGGAGAGCGTGTACGGCAGCACCTTCGCCGTCGGGTCATCGGCGAGCAGGCTCGCCTCCATCTGCGCCACGAGCGGGGTGTCGAAGGGGGACTCGAGTGCTTCGCCTTCGTCCTCAGCGGAGATGTCGATCCCCTCCCCCGCCAGCTCCTTGATGGTCAGCATGACGTCTTCGTGCTGACCGGGCAGCGTGCGGCAGTCGACATAGCCCGTCGCCGTGCCGGGAATGACGTTGTGCTTGTAGCCGGCTTCGAGGAACGAGGGATTCGAGGTGTTCTGCAGGGTCGGGGCGACGAACTTCTCGACCGAACCGAGTTCGGCCAGCAGCTGCGGAATCGTCTCGGACCGGAATTCAATCCCGGTCAGGTCCGAGACCCCTTCGAGGAGCTTGCGGGTGGCCAGGGGGATCTCCTGCGGCCAGGGATGGCTGCCGATGCGCGAGATCGCCGCAGCCAGCCGGGTGACCGGGTTGTCGTCGTTGCGCTGGGAGCCGTGCCCGGCAGTGCCGTGGGCGATGAGGTTGAGCCAGGCCAGGCCCTTCTCTGCGGTCTGGATGAGGTACACGCGCTGCCCGCGGATGTCGACGGAGTAACCGCCGACCTCGGAGATCGCCTCGGTCGCGCCGGAGAAGAGCTCGGGACGGTTGCGCACCATGTGGCGGGCACCGTAGTTCCCGCCGGCTTCCTCATCAGCGAAGAAGGCGATGATGAGATCTCGGCGGGGGCGCAGACCCTGAGTGAGCATGGCTCGGACGGAGGCGATGATCATCGCATCCATGTCCTTCATGTCGACCGCACCCCTGCCCCACAGCAGTCCGTCCTTGATGATGCCTTCGAAGGGGTCCACGCTCCAATCCTCGGCAGCAGCAGGCACGACATCGGTGTGGCCGTGCACGACGAGCGCCGGGGAGTTCGGGTCAGAGCCCGAGACCCGGGCGACGAGATTGGCCCGACCCGGTGAGGATTCGACGATTTCGGACTTCAGGTCGACCTCGGCGAACCAGGAGGCGATGAGTTCGGCGGCAGGAAGCTCCGGGTTGGCTCTGTTGCCGCCCCAATTCTGGGTGTCGATGCGGATGAGCTGGCGGCACAGTTCGGTGACCTCCGCCTCGGCGGCGCTGAAATCAAACACGAGGGCTCCCGTCGGTGAAGGGCGGATCACGCGTCGGTGCTGTGATCCCGCGGACATCTTCCACCGTATCCCACCTGCGGCAGCTCGGACGGTCGATTCCGGGCCAGTTTCGGCGCGTCCGGACGGGAAGACGAAAATGGCCTCCGGATCGAAATCCGGAGGCCATCTCCTCGTTGTGCGCGAAGGGGGACTTGAACCCCCACGCCCGATAAGTTGGGCACTAGCACCTCAAGCTAGCGCGTCTACCAATTCCGCCACTCGCGCTGGCAACAGAGATAACTCTACATGCGCGAAACGGTGTCGCAAAATCGAAATCGGCATTTGTGACGCACTCCACTTCTTGGTTCATCCTTCGAGGTGTGCCACCTGCGTGAGCACGTGAGGTTTGCCCGATTTCGGGTCGAAGACCGCCGACCTCGAGGCCCCGTGACGCCGTCCGTCGGTGAGCGCATACCCGGCGGTTCCCGGCAACAGGATCGGCTTCGCGAAGGACACGTCCCAGCGGTAGGACTCCAGTCGCGGGTCCATCGCCGACAGTGCCCGGGAGGCCGTGTACATGCCGTGGGCGATCTGTCGCGAGAACCCGAAGCCCTTCGCCGCCAGACCATTGAGGTGGATGGGGTTGAAGTCGCCGGAGACCTGCGCGTAGCGCTGTCCGATGATCGGGTCCAGCCGCCACAGCGCGCTGGGCTGCGGGGCGGTGAACTCCGCATGCGGGACCTGGGCTCGCGCCCGGGCACCGGGCAGCTTCTTACCCTTGGCGAGATAGGTCGAGACCTCATCCATCACGGGACGGCCCTCGACCTGCGCGGTGACGTGGACCTCGATCGTCGTGCCCTTCGCGTGCTCGAACGGCCCGGCGAGTTCGACATGGAAGTCGACGACCTCGCCGAGGCGGGCCGGAGAGAGCACGTCCACCCGGTTGTGGATGTGGACCATCCCCAACATCGGCAGCGGCACTTCGGGATCGGACAGCAGCTGCATGCTCAGCGGGAAGCCGAGCACGTGCAGGTAGCCGGGGTGGACGACGTCGTAGAGCCTCTGCTCCACGACATGGGCGAAACCGGCGTAGGCGACCGGTTCGAGCGGTACGCTGCGGTCGATCGACCGCTGCGGCAGCTCGGGGCTGGTCCGCGAGCCCACGGGCAGGGTCTTGAGCACGGCGCGGGCGTAGACGGGGAGCATCGAGTCCGCCATCATGCACCCACCATGTTCTGTCCGCACACGCGCAGGGTCTCACCGTTGATGCCGCGGGCGCCGGCCGAGGCGAGGAAGCTGATCGCCTCGGCGACGTCGACCGGCTGACCGCCCTGCTGGAGGCTGGAGAGCCGGCGGGCGACCTGACGGGTCAGCGTCGGCATCTTCGCGGTCATATCCGTTTCGATGAACCCGGGCGCGACCGCGTTGATCGCCCCGCCACGGGAAGCGAAGTCCTGCGCCGAGGCGGCCGTGAGTCCGATGACACCGGCCTTCGAGGTCGCATAGTTCGTCTGTCCGCGGTTGCCGGCGATGCCCGAGGTCGAGGCCAGGGACACGACCTGGGCGCCCTCGGCGAAGAGGCCCTTCTCGGCGAGGTGGGCGTTGATCATCGTCTGCGCCGCGATGTTGACCGCGATGACCGAGTCCCATTTGCCGGCGTCCATGTTCGCGAGCATCTTGTCGCGGGTGATGCCCGCGTTGTGGACGAGGATGTCGACGGGAGCCGCGACCGCCTCGGCGATCTTCTCCGCCGCATCACCGGCGGTGATGTCGAGCTGGAGTGACTTGCCCCCGATCTCATTCGTCACCTGTGCCAGTGCCTGACCGGCCTGCGGCATGTCGACGCCGATGACATAGGCGCCGTCGCGGGCGAGATTGCGGGCGATCGCCGCACCGATGCCGCGTGCCGCCCCCGTGACGACGGCGGTGCGCCCGGCCAGCGGGCCCCTGGCCCCGGTGGACATGAACGTGGTGAAGTCGAGGCGCTCACCGGCCCCGGAGGACACGGTGAGGAACTGCCCGGACACATAGGCGGACTTGCCCGAGAGCAGGAACCACAGGGCCGCAGCCACCGAGGGTGCGGTGAGGTCGACGCCGTCGAGGAGGATGCCGTTGGCGGTGGCCCCGGCGCGCATCTCGTGGGCGACCGAACGGGTGAAGCCGGTGAGGCCCTGTGTGGTGGCGGCCTGTTCGGGTGTCTGGTTCGCTGGGTCCGAGGCAGTCGAGATCGTGATCACACGACCGCAGGTCGTCAGCGATCGCAGGGCCGCACCGACCTCGAGGACGACAGGTGAGAGTTCGGCCGGAGACTGGGCATCGTCGAGCACGGCGATGATCGCCCGCAGCTTCTCACCGGTCTGCGCGTTCCGGCGCACCTCGAAGCCGTTCTCCAGCAGGAGATCGGCGAGGTTCTGTGCGCCGGCTCCGGTGCCGAGGACGAGGACCGGCTTGTTCGTGTAGCTGGCCGGGGTCGAGCCGAAGCGGTTGAGTTCGACCGGCTGCGGCAGTCCGAGGGTCTTCGCGACCTGCTTGAGCGGTCCGTTGACGAGGGAGAGATACGTGTCTTTCATACTGCCTCCACAATCGCGGTGAGTCCCTGACCGCCTGCGGCGCAGATCGACACCAGGGAACGCTTCTTTCCGGTGGTCTTCAGGTGCTTGGCGGTGCTGGCGATGATCCGTCCGCCGGTGGCAGCGAAGGGGTGACCGGCAGCCAGGCTCGAACCCAGCGGGTTGAGCTTGTCACGATCGATGGGGCCCAACGCCTTGTCGAGTCCGGCCTTCTCCGTGCAGAACTCCTCGGACTCCCAGGCCGCCAGGTGCGAAAGCACAGTCGAGGCGAAGGCTTCGTGGATCTCGAAGACATCGAAGTCATCGAACGTCAGTCCATTGCGAGCCAGCAGGCGCGGGACCGCATAGGCCGGAGCCATGAGCAGGCCCTCGGCGCCGTCGACGAAGTCGACTGCCGCGGCCTCGGCGTCGACGAGGCGTGCCAGCGGGGTGAAGCCGTGCTCGTCGGCCCAGTCCTCGCTGCCCAGCAGCACCGAGGAGGCGCCGTCGGTCAGCGGGGTCGAGTTGCCGGCGGTCATCGTCGCCTCGGTGGGCAGCTTCTTGCCGAAGACGGGGTTGAGCTTCGCCAGAGACTCCATGGTCGAGTCCGCGCGCATGTTCGTGTCGCGGCTGACCCCGAGGTACGGAGTGGTGAGGTCGTCGAAGAACCCGTCGTTCCACGCGGCGGCGAGGTTCCGGTGCGAAGCCACGGCGAGTTCGTCCTGGGCCCGGCGCGTGATGGCCCATTCGGCGGTGGTCTTCGCCTGGTGCTCACCCATGCTCAGTCCGGTGCGCGGCTCACCCGTACTCGGAGCCTGGGGCGCGAGATAGGCGGGGCGGATCTGCGAAGCGATCTTCGCCTTCTGCACCATCGTCTTCGCCCGGGTGAGCTCGAGCAGGATCTCGCGCATCGAATCGTTGATGACGATCGGGGCATCGGAGGCCGAGTCCACGCCCGAGGCGATGCCTGATTCGATCTGGCCGGCGTTGATCTTGTTGTTGAGGCTGACGACGGCCTCCAGGCCGGTGGCGCAGGCCTGGCCGAGGTCGAATGCCGGGGTCGTCGGGGCCAGCGCAGAACCGAGGACGGCCTCACGAGTGAGGTTGAAATCCTTCGAATGTTTGAGGACTGCGCCTCCGGCGACCTCTCCGATGTTCTCCCCGGCCAGCCCGAAGCGGGCGACGAGCCCGTCGATGGCCGAGGTGAGCATATCGAGGTTCGTGGCCTTCGCGTACTGCTTGTTCGAGCGCGCGAAGGGAATGCGATTGCCGCCGAGGATGACGGCGCGTTGAGTGGGAGCGGACATGTGCACCTCCGAATGGTTGATTTAGCTGTTACCGACAGTACCTGATACCGTCTGTTACATGAAATCGATCACAGACGGCCGCTCGACGAGGTGGCAGAAGCACCGCGATGAGCGCCGTCGCGAACTGCTGCGAGCGGTCCGTCTCGTCGTCGACGAGTACGGCGACGAACTGTCGATGGATCAGATCTCGGAACATTCGGGGACCACGAAATCCGTGCTCTACCGATACTTCACTGACCGGGCGGGCCTCCAGGCCGCGATGGGGGAATGGGCGATGGGTCTCATCGTCCGGTCTCTCGATGACGCGGCGGCCGCCTCGGTGCGGGTGGACGAATCCACCACCGGGTATGAGGCGTTGGCGGCGATGATCCGCGCCTTCGTCAACCTCGCCGGAGAATCGCCGAACATCTACCGGTTCTGCGACACCGCGGTGAATCGTTTCGCCCCGGAGGAGACCGGGGGCTTCTTCAATTCGATCGCCGCCCTCTTGGCCGAACGCCTCGCCATCGACGGCGAACGAGCCCAGCTGTGGTCAGCGGGGGCGATCGGCTTCGTCCGTGCGGCGACCGAGACGTGGCTGTCCGACCCCGACCGGCCCGAAGAATTCACCACAACCATCACCGATTGGCTTTGGGCATCCCTGCCCGAACACCGAGGAGAAGAACTATGAAGCTGTCTCTTGACCCGCAGGCCATCAACACCGTGCTCGACGGGCAGTGGGCTGAGGCTCGCCAGCGCGGCCGCACCCTGGCCCAGGAGCCGACGATCTACGACGATCCGGCCGATGACCTCGAGACCGCTCGCGCGAAAACGCTCGACGGCGTCGCCATGATGGCCGAGACCGGACTGCCGATGACGGGCCTGCCCCCGGAGATGGGCGGGAAGAACGAACACGCCACCAACGTCTCCGGCTTCGAGGAGACGGTCACAGCGAATCCCAGCCTGCAGATCAAGGCCGGTGTCCAGTTCGGGCTCTTCGGCGGGGCGATCCTCCACCTCGGCGACGCCGAACAGCATGAGAAGTGGCTGCTCGATGCGCAGAGCGGTCGGCTGCTGGGCTCATTCGCCATGACCGAGATCGGACACGGCTCCGACGTCGCCAACGTCGCCACGACTGCCACCTACGATCCCGCGAGCGAAGAGTTCGTCATCGTCACCCCGTTCCGAGCCGCGACGAAGGAATACATCGGCAACGCCGCCCGCGATGCGCGCGCCGCCGTCGTCTTCGCCCAGCTCGTCACTCAGGGTGTCAACCATGGAGTGCACGCCTTCTTCGTGCCCGTGCGCGACGATGCCGGTGAACCGCTGCCGGGCATCTCACTTGAGGACGACGGCTACAAGGGCGGGCTCAAGGGAGTCGACAACGGCCGCATCGCCTTCGACTCCGTGCGGATCCCGCGCAAGAACCTCCTCAACCGCTACGGCGACGTCACCGCCGAGGGCACCTACTCCTCCCCCATCGAGTCGCCGGGGCGTCGTTTCTTCACGATGCTCGGCACCCTCGTCCAGGGTCGTGTCTCCCTCGACGGTGCCTCGATCGTCGCCTCCAAGCTCGCCCTCGACATCGCCGTGCGCTACGGACTCGAACGCAAGCAGTTCACCGCCGGCGACGACTTCGCCGAAACCACCCTCTTGGACTACGGAGAGCACCAGCGTCGTCTGATGCCGGCCCTGGCCGCCGTCTACGCCTCGTCGTTCGCCCACGACAAGCTGCTGACCTCGTTCGAAGAGGTCTTCTCCGGAGCCGATGACTCCGAGGAGAACCGCGCACTGCTCGAAACCCGCGCGGCCGCGTTCAAGGCGGACTCGACATGGATGGCACTCGACGTCATCCAGGAATGCCGCGAAGCCTGCGGCGGTGCCGGTTTCATGGCCGAGAACCGACTGGTGGGCCTACGGGCGGACCTCGACGTCTATGTCACCTTCGAAGGCGACAACACCGTGCTGCTGCAGCTGGTGGCCAAGCGCCTCCTCGGCGATTATGCGAAGGAATTCGCGCACCTCGACGTCGGCGGCGCGGCCCGCTACATCGGCACCCAGGCCGCCGAGCACACGCTCTACCGGACGGGCCTGGCCAATGCGGGACGAGCGATCTCCGATGCCTTCACCCCGAACCTCGGCGACAAGCGGATCCGTTCGGGACGCCTGCAGCGCACTCTGCTCGAGACCCGCCTCGAGGTCATGGTCGCCGGTGTCGCCCAGGCGCTGCGTCCGGCGACGAAGATGCCGGCAGACAAGGCCGCGGAGCTGTTCAACGTCCACCAGCACGAGCTCATCGAGATGGCGCGCGCCTATGTCGAGCTCGAGAAGTGGAAGGCCCTGGACGAGAAGATGAAGGAGCAGACCGATCCCGAGCAGGGGAAGGTCTTCCGTCGTCTGCGCGACACCTACGGTCTCGGACTCATCGAGAAGCACATGGCCTGGCATCTCATGTACGGTCGTCTGCCGATGTCGCGTGCCCGCCAGATCAACGAGACGATGGGGCGTCTGTGCGCGAAGCTCGCTGCCAATGCCCTCGATCTCGTCGAGGCATTCGGCTACGACGACATCCATCGTCGTGCGACGATCTCCACGGGAGTCGAAGCCGAACGTCAGGCCGAGGCCGCCGACTACTACCGTCGGGCCCGCGCTCGTGAGGACTTCCCCGTCGACGAGAAGCAGCTGCGCAAGGCCGCGAAGAAAGCCAAGCAGGCCGCGAAGTGATCACCGGTCTCTGATGCGCACGCTCATCGGAGTGTGCGCATCCGACCGGCAGCACAAAGCCCCCGCAGCGAACGGTCTGCGGGGGCTTTGTGCTGTCTGCTCTCAGCAGTGCTGCCTGCTTGCGGCGGTTCTGTCTGCTTGCGGAAGTTCCGTGAGCTTCAGGCGGCGAGGAACTCTGCGAGTGTCGCAGAGATCTGTTCGGTTTCGGTGAGGAACCCGTCGTGGCCGACGGCCGAGTCGATGACATCGTGTCTGACCCGGCCCGGCAGTGCCTCGGCGAGGATGCCCACCTGTTCGGGTGGGAACAGTCGGTCCGAGGACACGGAGACGACGAGGTTGTCCCGGCACGCATCGGCCAGTGCGGTGGCGAGGTCGGCCGAGCGGCCGTGGCGGACATCATGGTCGCGCAGCGCACGGGTGAGCACGATGTAGCTGTGCGGGTCGAACCGGGCGGTGAGCTTCTTCGCCTGATGGTCGAGGTACGAGGTGACCTCGTAGTAGTCCTCGGATCGTCTGCGACGGGAGAACCGTTCGTTGAGTTCGGCGTCGTTGCGGTAGGTCAGATGCGCGATCTGACGGGCCAGGCCGAGTCCCTGTCCCGGAAACCGACCGACGGCCGAATAGTCTCCGGAATAGTAGTCGGGGTCGAGTTCGATCGCCCGCTCCTGCATCATCGCCCAGGCGATCTGGTCGGCTTCGCAGAATGCGGGAGCGGCGAGGATCGCGCATTTGCGCACCTTCCGCTGGTCCAACAGCGCGAACTCCAGGGCTCGGGCGCCTCCCATGGATCCGCCGATCACGGCGGCCCAGGAGTCGATGCCGAGGATCTGTGCGAGGTTGTGCTCCAATCTGGCCATGTCCCGGATCGAAACCCGGGGGAACCGGGAGCCGTAGGCCAACCCGTCATCGAAGATCGACTGCGGACCGGTCGTGCCCGAACAGCCGCCGAGAGAATTCGCGCACACGACGAAGTAGTCGTTCGTGTCCACGGCCTCGCCGGGGCCGACGACACCCGCCCACCAGTCGGTGACGCGGGTATCGCCGGTCAGAGCATGTTCGATGAGGATCGCATTGGACCGATCCGAGTTGAGAGTGCCGAAGGTCTCATAGGCGATCTCAACCGTACCGAACGTGTGTCCCGAATCCGTGCCGAAGCCCAGGATCCGTTCGACCGAAGTGCTCTGGGTGGTCATCTCAGACCGCGGTCGACGCCTTCGCCGCTGCTGCTGCGAAGCCCTTGTCGAGGTCGCCGATGATGTCGTCGATGCCTTCGAGGCCCACGGACAGGCGCACCAGTGCGGGGTTGACTCCGGCCGCTTCCTGAGCCGCGTCGTCGAGCTGCGAGTGCGTGGTCGAGGCCGGGTGGATGACGAGGGAGCGGACGTCGCCGATGTTGGCCACGTGTGAGTGCAGTTCGAGGGCGTCGACGAAGGCCACAGCTGCGTCGTAGCCGCCGGCGATGTCGAAGGCCAGCACGGATCCGACGCCGTTGGGCAGGTACTTCTTCGCCTTCTCGTTCCAGGGGCTCGAGGCGAGCCCGGCGTAGGCGACGCGGGTGACCTGGTCGTGACCTTCGAGGTAGGCGGCGACCTTCTCAGCGTTCTCGACGTGGCGGGCGATGCGCAGGCTCAGCGTCTCCAGACCCTGAGCGATGAGGAAGGCGTTGAACGGGCTGGCCGCCGGTCCGAGATCGCGCAGGCCCTGCACCCGGGCCTTGAGCCCGAAGGACACATTGGCGCCGAAGGGGCCGTCGGCTCCGAGGTCGCGGGCGTAGACGAGGCCGTTGTAGGACTCATCGGGTTCGTTGAAGCCGGGGAACTTCTCCGGCTGTGCGCCGTAGTCGAAGTTTCCGCTGTCGACGACGACACCGGCGATCGAGGTGCCGTGTCCGCCGAGGTACTTCGTGGCCGAATGGAGGACGACATCGGCGCCGTGTTCGATCGGACGCACGAGGTAGGGGCTGGCCAGCGTGTTGTCGGTGAACAGCGGCACACCGGCGGCGTGGGCGATATCAGCGACGGCGGTGATGTCGAGGACATCGGAGCGGGGGTTGGAGACGACCTCTGCGAAGAACAGCTTCGTGTTCTCCTGCACGGCGTTCTTCCACTCGTCGAGATCGTCGACGTCGACGAAGGTGGTGTCGATGCCGAGCTTGCGCAGGGTGACGTTGAAGAGGTTCTGCGTGCCGCCGTAGAGGCTGGAGCTGGCCACGATGTGATCACCGGCACCGGCGATGTTCGTGATCGCCAGCAGGGCTGCGGACTGTCCCGATGCGGTGAGCACGGCGTGCACTCCGCCTTCGAGGTCGGCGATGCGGTTCTCCACGACCTCGGTGGTCGGGTTCGTGATGCGGGTGTAGATCGGACCGAGCTCGGAGAGGGCGAAGCGGTTGGCCGCGGTCTCGTTGCTGTCGAAGACGAAGGAGGTCGTCTGGTGAATGGGCAGGGCGCGCGATCCGGTGGCCGGGTCGGGTGTCTGTCCCGCGTGGATCTGACGGGTGTCGAATGACTGGCTCATGGTGTCTCTCCTCTGTGAGGGCGACGGCGGTGCCGGCGGTTGAGGTCGATGTGATGTTGTCTACTGTCATCGACTTTCTCGGCGCACGTCCGCCTGTGTGTCATGTTGGTGTCATCACGTGTCATCTTTCGTCACAGATGACAGACTCCCGCCGGTCGCATTTCGACAGGCATTTGCTGTGCGCAGATCAGCCGGCCCCTGTCCTCAGCGGAAGTTCCGTGCCTTCGTCGGCAGCTGCACTTCGAGCGGGATGAGTTTGTGTGCGTAGAGGCTCACGACGTCTCCCCCGCGCTGGATGAGACCGGTGACGACGAGGACGTTGCGGGAGGTCGCGACCGCGCGGAAGCGTTTCATCAGTCCGGCCGTGGCGACGACATTGAGCATTCCGAATTCGTCTTCGAGGTTGATGAAGGTGATCCCCGAGGCGGTGGCAGGACGCTGCCGGTGGGTGACGATCGCGGCCACGGTCATCCGGGTCCCGTCCGCAGCGCGTGCGGCATCCGCGGTCGAGGAGTACCCGCGGGCGCGCAGCGTCTCCCGCAGGATCTGTGTGGGGTAGCCGTCGACGGTGATCCCGGTGGAGAAGAGCTCGGCCAAGGTCACATCGAAGGCGTCCATCGTCGGCAGCGCCGGTGCCGAGTCCACCGTCGCCGTCCCCGGCAGCAGCCCCGGGTGGGCACCGGCGACTCCCCCGGCCAGCCACAGCGCCTGCCTGCGGTCGAGGTCGAATCCGGCCAGGGCTCCGGCCGTGGCCAAGGACTCCAGGGCCTGCTTGCCGATTCCTGTGCGTTCGGCCAGGTCCGCCACCGAGGAGAAGGGAGCGGATTCGCGTTCGGCCACGATCACCTCGGCGAAGGTGCCGACATGTGCGACCGTGTCCAGTCCCAGACGGATCCCCAGCTCCCCCGCCGAGGCGGCCGCCTCGGTGCCGGTGCTCCCCGCGTCCCCGAGCCCGACCCGTTCGAGGTCGGTCGCCGCCTGCGAACAGCGGATGTCGACGGGCAGGATCGGCACCCCATGTCGGCGGGCATCGGCGATGAGCGACTGCGGTGAGTAGAAGCCCATCGGCTGGCTGCGCAGCAGTCCGGCAGTGAACGCCGCATGATGGTGATGCTTGAACCAGGCGGACTGGTAGACGAGGTTCGCGAAGCTGATCGCGTGCGATTCGGGGAACCCGTAGTTCGCGAAGGCGGCGATGGTCGCGAAGATCGCCTCGGCGGTATCTTCGTCGACCCCACGTTCCAGGGCGCCGAGGCGGAACTTCTCTGCGAGTTCGGCCATCCGCTTCTCCGACCGGCGTGAGCCCATGGCCTGCCGCAGGCGGTCGGCGTCGGCCCCGGTGAAGCCTCCGACATCGATGGCCATCTGCATGAGCTGCTCTTGGAACAGCGGCACTCCGCAGGTCTTGGCCAAGGACTTCTCGAGCAGCGGGTGGAGGTATTCGACCTCGTCGAGGCTCTGCCGCCTGCGGATGTATGGGTGAACGGAGCCGCCCTGGATCGGGCCCGGGCGGATGAGCGCGACCTGCACGGCCAGGTCGTAGAACGTCTTCGGTCGCAGCCGAGGCAGGGTCGCCAGCTGGGCCCGGGATTCGACCTGGAAGACCCCGACGGCATCGGCGCGGCACAGCATCTCGTAGACGGCGTCATCCGTGTCGTCGATCTCCGCCCGGTCGATGAGGACGCCGGTGTGGCGGTGGACGAGACCGACCATCTCGTGCAGGGCGGTGAGCATGCCCAGGCCGAGCAGATCGAACTTCACCAGTTCCATGGCCGCACAGTCGTCTTTGTCCCACTGCACCACGGTGCGGTGGCCCATCGTGGCCTTCTCGATCGGCACCACCTCGCCGATGGCACGGTCGGCGAGGATCATTCCGCCGGAGTGGATGCCCAGGTGCCGGGGTGAGCCGAGCAGGTCTCCGGCGACCCGGAGCACGGGCGCGGGCACCGACGAGTCTGCGGCATCGGGCAGGCTCGCCCACCGGTTGCTCGCCTTCGAGAACGCATCCTGCTGTCCGGGAGCGTAGCCGAGGCTGAAGGCCGCGTCCCGGATCGCCGATTTCGCTCGGTAGGTGATGACATTGGCGACCTGAGCGGCCCGATCTCGGCCGAAATGATCGTAGACGTATTGGATGACCTCCTCGCGGCGGCCCGATTCGATGTCGATGTCGATGTCCGGATACCCCTTGCGGTCCGGGGACAGGAACCGGTCGAAGAGCAGCTCGTGCTTGACCGCGTCGACGGCGGTGATGCCGAGGACGAAGCAGACCGCGGAGTTCGCCGCCGAGCCCCGCCCCTGGCAGAAGATCCCCATCTGACGGCAGAATTCGGTGATGTCGAAGACGATGAGGAAGTATCCGCAGAAACCCAGCTGTGCGATCATGTCCATCTCCCGATCCAGCTGCTCCCACGCTCTCGGGTTCTCGGCTCTGGTCCCGTAGCGGTGCCGGCCGCGGTCGGCGATGAGACCGCGCAGATAGGCCTCCCCGTCGCCCTCATCGGGCATCGGCGCCTTCGGCAGATCGGGACGGGCCGCAGACAGGACGAAGGAACATTCCCTCCCGATCCGCACCGCGTTCTCCAACGCCTGCCGGGGGAACCTCGCGGCCATCTCCTCTCCCGTGTGGATGCGGGCGCTCGCCGTCGCCGGCAGCCATCCGGTCAGTTCGTCCAAGGAGAGTCGTGCGCGCACCGAGGCTCTCACCTGCGCGGACTTCCAGCCGGCGCGGGTGGCGAAGTGGACGGCGTTGCTCGCCACGATCGGCAGATGCGTGCGCTTGGCCAGATCGCCGAGGTGGCGCAGCCTTTCGTCGTCATCCGGGGTTCCGTCCCGGCTGAGTTCGACGGCGACCCGATCGGGTCCGAAGAGCGCAGTGAGTTCGCGCAGAGCGCCGAGGCCCCCATCGTCATCGCCCAGGGCCTGTCGCAGCGGACCCTTGCGGCAGCCGGTGAGGATCATCCAGTCGCCGTCCATCGCCGCCAGCTCTTCGATGTCGAAGACGGGGCGGTTCTTCTCCCCGCGCAGATTCGCCTCGGTGATGGCCTGGGAGAGTCGGTGGTAGCCGTCGACGCTGCGAGCGAGGACGAGCAGGTGTTTCGCATCGGGATCGGTCTGGCCGGGGATCTTCTCTTCCAACCCGAGGGACAGTTCGGAGCCGAAGACAGTGTCCAGCCCCGCTTCGGCGGCGGCATGGGCGAAGCGGACCGCACCGTAGAGACCGTTGTGGTCGGTCAGCGCCAGAGAGGTCAGTCCGGCAGCGGCTCCGGCGGCGACGAGCTCTTCGGGTTCGGACGCCCCGTCGAGGAAGCTGAACTGGGAATGCACGTGCAGCTCCGCCCACTCCACGTTCGTCCGTCGCGGCGGCGGACCGCCGTTCGTCCCCCTCCCCATGCCGGCGCCTGTCGGTTCGTGGTAGCGGCCGCGCCCGTCCGAACCGCCTGGTCCGACGGAGACCTGGTAGCGGTCGGGGCGAGAGAACGCCGGCGCGTCGGAGCCGTCGGCATGTTTGTCAACACTGTGTTTGTCGGCACTGTGTTTGTCGGTTGCGCCGTCCGCTCCTCCCGTCCCCGGGGCGGCACGTGAGTCGGAGGCCTCGCGTACTCCGGGTGTGTCTTTGCCTTCGAGTCGGCGGGCGAGCTTCGACCAGGGGGTGCGCGGGTTCGAAAATCCCATCGCGGCCTCCTCTCATCCATGGTTTCTCATCAGTGACCGTGGTCCGGAACCTGATCAGCAGTAGCGTCCGGTCAGGTACCACTGGCCGTGTTCCTTGCTCAGCAGCAGAGCGCGCCCGGTATCGGTGACGACCTGCAGTCGGGTCCGGTACACGGCCCGTTCGGGATCCCACCACCCGGATTCGATGGGCCAGGAGCCCGAGTAGTCGGTGACGGCCTCGGTCTGCCCGGTGGGGAATCTGATCGTCGCCGGTGTGGCCTCCAGCCCCGAGGGGCGGGCTTCCACCGACGTCCCGTCGGCTGCGAGCACGTCGACGGCGAGGCGTTCGACGGTCGTCGGACGGGGCGCGTGCAGGGCACCGGGCCAGGGCGCAGAGGGGCTGCGCTCAGGGACGGCTGCCTGCTGCCACGGGGTCCACAGGTTCGTCTCGGCGGGGTCCCACCCGCCTTGGAGGCCGGGGACCAGGACGGCATCGGGTCCGAACAGTCCCTGCAGACGTTCGAGGGTATGGGTGATCTGCCCGGTGTTCTCGTCGAACAGGCTCCGCGTGGCACCGATCGGGGTGGTCAATTCGGCGGCGATGAGGCGCAACGCGATGATGCCGTCTTCGGAGAAGTCCTCGACGTCGGGGGCCGGATCGTCGACGGTGTCGGGCTCCTGCCGACTGTCGCCGCGCGGAGCTGCACCGCCGGCCAGCCAGCCTTCGGCCTGCCACCTCAGTCGGTCTGCGATCGAGTTCTCCTGCATGTCCTCAATCCGCCAGGTTCGGGATGAGGATCGACCGGCTGCGGCATCGAGTTCGATCGTGATCTGCGTGCAGACCAGCCCCTGCCTGCGCACCTTGGCCAGCAGATCTGCACCGAGCTGGCGGGCGAGGAATCCGAGGGTGTCGCTGCGGGTCGTCGGGGCATCGAGGTCGAGTTCGACTTCGAGCTGTTCGCCGCGGACGTGGTCGGCAAGCGGGACCGTTTCCCGACCGGAGGCCAGGTCGTGCACATGCCGGCCGAAGGCACCGAAGCGTGCGCTCACGTCTTCGGCCGCAAGGCGAGCGAAGTCGCCGAGGGTGCGCAGCCCCAACTGCAGGAAGACCTCGATCAGCCCGGTCGCCTCGGTGCCGGCGTATTCCAGGGTGGTGATCGGCTGGGCCGAGAGGAAGTCCACGGTCTGCCCGGGCTCGACCCGACGCGCTTGACCTGCGGCGAGGACGGCGGCGAAGACGGTGTCGGCGATTCCGGGGAAGAATTCCCATCCGGTGTCGTCGACGAGAGCGGAGACCAGGGTTTCGACAGCGCCGGCTTCGTCTGCGCAGCTGTGTCTGAGCGAATCGAGAGGGATCGCCAAGGTTCCCGGGCTGAGCAGAGTGAACCGGGCGACGAGGTCTTCGAGGGCGGCGACTCCGGCACTGAAGTGTCGGTTGTCTGCCTCTTCATCCCAGACGGCGACATGGGCTTCCGGGCAGCGGTATCCCACGGCACGCCTGTTGTTGCCGGCGGTGATTCCGGCCGCACGGGCGGGAGCATTGGCGGCGATGACCTTGCCTCCGTGGAGGACTGCGACCGGGCGGCCCGGTCCGATGCCGTGTTCGACCGCTGCGGCCACGGCCGGCCAGTCGGGCACCGTCAGGACGAGGGTGCGGCTGAACTCATCCGACATGGCTGATCACCTGCCGCAGCTGTGTGATCGTCGACCAGCGAGGATCGTCGGCGGTCTCCGCATCCCCTGTCCCTGTCTGGGTGGTGGACACTCCGGCAGCTGCATCGGAGGTTTCGGCGGGAACGTCGAGCGTCCCCGCGGGGACGCTCGTGGGAGTCCCGGACGGGCCGGGCAGCAAGAACCGATGGGCTCCCGTCTGTGAACGAGCACGGACGAGGCAGGACTGCAGACGCCCGCGACCGTGTTCGGCACCCGACCAGCGGGTATCGGTGATCTCGATCTGCTCCGTGCTGCCGGACAGGGGACGGAGACTGATGAGACTCATCCGTCGTTCACGGATCTTCGCCAGGAGCCGAGCCCGTTCCGAAGCACTCGGGGCGAAGCCGGGGTCGACGAGGATGATGTCGAAGGATTCGATGAGGATCGAAGCCACCCGCAGCCAGTCCTCACCGGGGGTCGCGAGGTTGACGAAATGGTCGAGGTCGACACCGAGGTCGGCAATCGAGGACACGGCCGGTTCGCCGAGTCCGATGCCGGCACACCACTTCTGTTCCCGGGTCGCCGCAGCGATCGTCGCCAAGCCGCAGCTCAACGACAGCTCACCGCTGACGGTGACGAGTTCACCACGCGGCAGACCACCGCGGCGAAACAGCGGAGAGAGCACAGGATCCACCGGATGGGGTGGGATCTGATCGAACAGAGCCGCAGCCGTGGAGATCCCCATCTCCCGGCTGAGCTGTTCGACGACCGGTGCTGCTGACATGACATCTATTATCGAACTGGTGTTCGAAATTGGCAAGATTCAGACACCAGCTCTGCGCTCCCGGGCGTGTCGCCATTCGGCTTCGAACATCCACGCGATGCAGAGGCCGAGGTCAAAGCCGTAGCCACCGCCGACAGTGCCGGGATCGGCCGCCTCAGTGGCCTTCCTGACCTCTGCAACGCGAACCGCTGTGTTGAACATCATCCGTCCCCTCTCCCGACTCTCCAGGGGAAGCAGCTGAGAGCCATCGGGCAGATAGAAGGCGAAGGCCGCGGGACCGCGCATCGCTCCGGCGAAGTCTGCTCCGGTGCGTTCGATGCGCAGCTGGTACTTGTGCACCACGGTGTGGTGTCTGCGGCAGAGCAGGATGAGGTTGTCCATATCGGTCGCCCCTCCCTGCGACCAGGGACGAATATGGTGGGCATCGCACCGTCTGCGGGCGCGGCAGCCGGGGAATTGACAGCAGACATCGCGCACGCTCAAGGCCATTCGCTGTCGCCTGCTCACCAGTCGCCGCGAGCGCCCGAGCATCAGAACATCGCCTCCGCCGTCCTTGACCACCCCGTTGATCAGCGCCTCACAGCTCAGGCGCTCCGCCGTCGCTGCGGTGATGCCGCCGAACCCTTCGATCCGACAGGTTGTGTCCGCTCGCCCTACAGGCGCCTCCGGTTCGGCCTGCGTCCCCGCGGGGACGCAGACTTCAGTTCCTGTCCTTGCCGGGATGCTGAGAAGAGGGGGCTCAAGTCCGGGGGCGGCTTCCACGGCAGCGCCGCTGCGGGTGATCACCTCGGCGGAGGCGTGGACGAGCAGCCGAGCACGATCGGCATCGACCGAACCCGCCGGCTCGGCGCGAGGGAAGGCATGGATGATCTCCATCAGGCACATCACTTGGGAGATCGGCTCATCAGGCGCCTCGTCCACCGCAGTGCCGTCCTCGGCCACAGATCGGAGCTCGTCGGAAGCGCCGTCGCGAACGGGACGCTCGAGAACCTGACGGGCGGCATCGAGCATCGTGGCGATCTCCGCGGCTTCGTCTTCCTCGAGGTCGATCGTGATCCGGGTCCGACCAGGCGCCACCTGACGCATGCTCACACTGTCTTGAGCCAGGAACAGCGGGAACGGTCCGTTGTCGATCTTGTCGGCCAGCTGCTGGTAGTTCTGGGAGATCCGGCTGATCTGGCTGCCCGTGGCAAGAGTGGCCAGGCGCAGCGCCTCATCGTCGCCGATCCGCTCGCCCAATCGGGTGACTTCCCGCACCTTGGAGAAGCTGATGTCCCCGTCTGCCAGGCTCCTCTTCACCTTCGGCATCTCTCGCAGCGCTGTCATCACACGGACGTATTCGCGTGCAGTGTGCATGCTCACCGATGCCACATGCATCACCCATTCGGCCAGAGTCCTCACTCCGACCCATTCCGCCCACAGCCCCCGCCGCTCAACCTCATCGATGAGGGCGATGACGCGAGCGTGACAGAAGGAGATGCACGAGATGTTGCGCCGGATATCGGTCACGATCTGTGCGCAGGTGAGGGTGCTGAGATCCACGTCGGCCGCGGCCCCTCCAAATTCCCCCGGGTCGACACTCAGCCCGTCGAGCTCTGCGGTCTCCACATCAATCGGCTTGTCGTCTCTCATGGTTCTGCCCTTCCGCGACCCTTCGGTCCTCCGGTTCGGCAATCCCCACGACCGCCAACCGTGCCATCACTCTAGAAGTCGGCACTGACACGAGAACTCAATCGAACGCAGACCGGCGACTTCGAACGCATTCCAGATTCGATTGAGTTTCGTTTCTGCAGGTGACCGCGCTGAATCACGCCGGCCCCGCGGATTGCCGAACTCTCAGCCCCGGTCATGTCAGCACCGACGGGTAGGGTGACTCCATGACCGAAGGCAGCAACGACAGCGCAGACGACGGCGGCCACGGCTCGGACACCGCACAGTCACAGACACCGACCCCGGTCGAAACGCGCACCCGTGAGGTGTCCACGCGTGACTCCTATGATGCGATCTCGCAGACCTACACGGACTGGATCGCTGATGAGCTCACTGCGAAACCGCATGATCGGGCCATCCTCGGGGCCTTCTCCGAGCTCGTCCTCGGTACCGGGTCGGCCGAAGTCCTCGACATCGGCTGCGGTCCCGGTCGCATCACCGCATTCCTCGCCGCGCTCGGGCTCACCCCACGCGGTCTCGACCTCTCCCCTGCCATGATCGGTCTCGCCCAGGGCCTCTATCCGACGCTCGGATTCGACATCGGGTCGATGACCGCCCTGCCCTATGCCGATGAATCCTTCGCCGGCCTCGTCGCCTGGTACTCGACCATCCACGTCCCCGATGATGCGCTTGCGCTCGCCTTCGCCGAGGCGGCCCGTGTCCTCCGCCCGGGCGGTTGGTTCCAACTGGCGTTCCAGCTCGGTGACGGGGTCGATCACATCGCCGATCTCGCCGGTTTCCCTGTCGATCTCGATTTCCACCGCCGCTCGAACGATCAGGTCCTCGCCGCCCTCGAGCCGCACGGTTTCACTCCGGCCGTCCGTCTCGAACGCGAACCCGACCGAGTGGGCCGCTATCCGGAGGCGAGTCGGCAGGGATACCTGCTCGTCCGCAGGGCGGTGCGGTGACCATGGTCACCGCACCGGAAGAACGGCAGCGGCACACGTGCGATCGCGCTGTCGGACCAGCGGGCCACAGGGTGAGAAGATGAGAGGGATATGAATATCGACATCGTCTTCCACACTCCCGAGATCCCCGGCAACACCGGCAATGCCATCCGGCTCGCCGCGGTCACCGGGGCCCATCTTCATCTTGTCGAGCCCCTCGGCTTCGACCTCTCCGACGCAAAGCTGCGCCGAGCCGGTCTCGACTATCACGACCTCGCCCATGTCACCGTTCACCCATCGCTTGCCGACCTGTGGGGCCACCTCGGTGAGCGTCGAGTGATCGCGTTCAGCACGCACACGGACAATTCCTTCGCCGAGGTCGAGTACCGAGACGGTGATGTCCTCCTCTTCGGGCGGGAATCGACGGGCCTGCCCGACGAGGTCACCGACGACGAGCACGTCGACATGGCCGTCCGGATCCCGATGCTGCCGGCTCGCCGCTCGCTCAACCTGGCGAATTCGGCATCGATCGCCATCTACGAAGCCTGGCGCCAGCACGGCTACGCGGGGGCTTGAACCCGCGTAGACTTCTTCGCGGACGCTTTACCTGAAAGGACCACTATGACCGCCAAAGTGCTCACCGTCGCAGGATCCGACGTCTCCGGAGGAGCCGGACTCGAAGCCGACTTGAAGATGTTCGACGAATACGGTGCTTTCGGCACTGCCGTCGTCACCTGCATCGTCACTTTCGACCCCAACGACGCATTCGGCCACGTCCTCGAATTCATCGAACCCGAGGTCGTCAACCGCCAGCTCGAGTCGACGCTGGCCGTGCACGAATTCACCGCCATCAAGTCCGGAATGCTCGGCTCCGTCGACTCGGCTCTGGTCCTCGCCGAAGAGCTGAAGACCAACGAGCTGCCCTACGTCTTCGACCCTGTGCTCGTATGCAAGGGCGCGGGCACCATGGTCGATCTGAAGGATCTCTTCGTCGAGAACCTCGTGCCCTTGGCCACCGTCGTCACCCCGAACCTCGAGGAGGCCGCTACCCTGGCCGACGTCGACCCCATCGATTCTGTCGAGGGCATGATCGAGGCCGCGAAGATCATCCACGGCCAGGGTGCGAAGAACGTCGTCGTCAAAGGCGGAGCCCGCCTCGCCGGTGACGATGCCGTCGATATCCTCTTCGACGGTGAGTCCGTGACGACTCTGCGTTCGCGCAAGGTCAACAACAAGCTCGTCAACGGGGCAGGCTGCTCCTTCGCCTCCTCGATCGCGGCGGGCATCGCCACCGGTCTCGACATCAAGGACGCGGTTGTCTCCGCCAAGGAGAAGGTTGCTCACGGAATCGCGAACTGCCTCGACAACGCCACCGGCGTCGCTTCGCTCTACCACCCGGCGGCTCGAGTGAGCCCTTCGCCCGAAGTCTCCGTCGTCGTCGACTGAGCACTGCTCAGCCGGGTTGTGTCCCCGCGGGGACGCAACCTGCCTCGTCCCCGCGGGGACTTCATCCCTGACCCAGATGGTCTGCAGACAGCGAACTGCCCCGCACACCATGATCGGTGTGCGGGGCAGTTCGTATGAAGCTGAGCGGAACCGCTCGGGATCAGCGCTTGCCGAAGCCCTTGTAGCGGTCCTTGAACTTCTCCACGCGGCCGGCGGAGTCGAGGATGCGCTGCTTGCCCGTGTAGAACGGGTGCGATGCGCTCGAGATCTCGACGTCGATCACGGGGTAGGTGCTGCCGTCTTCCCACTCGATGGTCTTATCGCTCGTGGCGGTGGAGCGGGTGAGGAACTTGGTGCCGGAGGCCAGATCGTTGAACACGATCGGCGCGTATTCCGGGTGGATGTCCTTCTTCATATTCTTACCTCTGCTGAATTCTTTCAGGCGCCTGATATGGGTCCGACCCATCTGCCAGTGCCCGAATTCGTCTGCTGGACACGCCTCGAACCGTAGGAACCGGACACGAAGCGACAGCCCAGTCTAACCGATGGGTGAGAACAAAGCGATTCGACACTCATCTCCTACACTGTGGCCATGACCACGAAGGAACGACTCTCCACTCAGTTCACCCTCCGACCCGCGGCCACCGCGCCCGAGCTCATGGCCGGATCCACCTCCGAGGCGCTGCCGGCGATCACCGGTGACGTCGAGGTCTTCGCCATCGACCCGCAGATCGCAGACACCGCGGCGCTGCTTGACGCCACCGATCTGCCGCCGGCCACCTCCGCGAACTGCGTCCTCGTGGCGGGTTCACGGTCCGGGGAGGAGCGCATCGCGGCGTGCATGGTGCTCGCGAACACCCGAGCCGATGTCAACAAACGGGTGAAGAAACTCCTCGACGTGCGCAAAGCCTCGTTCCTCCCCTTGGAACGGGCGGTCGCCGAATCCGGGATGGAGTACGGCGGAATCGGCCCGATCGGCCTGCCGGAGAGCTACCGGGTGCTCATCGATTCCCGCGTCGCCGAAGCCGAGGAGCTCATCATCGGCTCCGGAATCCGCGGCTCGAAGCTGCTCCTGTCCGGTTCTGCGCTCGCGTCGCTGCCCGGCGCCGAGGTGGTCGAGGGGCTGGCCAACGACATCGACTGAGCGTGTCGCTCGGTCAGACCATCACCCCCGGGCCGGTTCCGCCGGATGAGCATCGGCAGTCGCCGGGTCAGTTGAGGCCCGCGCGGTCGATGACGAAGTCGATGAGCGGGGCATAGAGGTTCGGCACGACATCGTCATCGAGCGGGATGGTCGCCTCGATCTGCCCCTGTGCCTCGGCGACGAAGAGAGCCGGATCATTGCAGTCGGCGTAGCCGATGGTGCGCAGTCCCCGGCTCGAGGCGGCACCGGCCCAACCGTGGTCGGCGACGACGAGGTCAGGGGCCCCGGCACCGCGGGCGGCGAAGTCATCGAGGAGCGCGTGCATGGGTTCGGCCAGATGCGTGTGGGGACTGCCGCCGTGCTGGTGCCAGGTCCACACATCGTTGATCTGGCGGACGTCTCCGCCGATCTCCGGGACCGGGATGAAATGGTCACAGACATCGATGAGGGCACCGGCGGATTTCGCCGCCGCGGCGATCGCCATGTGCACGGGCAGCAGTCCTGCCGGATGGCCGGTGGCGAAGAGGATCCGGCCGCCCTCCCGACTGACGTGGCCGACCGCCTCGGCGAGCTTCTCCGTTGCGTCGATGCACGCCTGCGTGGAGATCGTATCCACGCCTTCGACGAAGGCGGGGTCGGGACGCAGCCCGGCACGTTCGACCATGAGCGCGAACACCGACTCATAGTCCCAGTCGCGGGTGAGTTCGACACCGAAGTCGAACTGCCTTTCCTGGTCAAGGAAACGGCGGATATGGGAGAGGTTGTTCTCCCTGGGGGTCGCGACTTCCCCGGTGATGCGACCGGTTTCAAGGGCTTGGGCCAGTCTGCTGCGGTCCACTGAAGATCCTTTCGGGTTCGGGTGCTGATGGGTCGGCCGTCGGTTCCTCTGGTCGCAGAGCTCAGTCGCTCTGCAGAGCGAAGCAGGTCACCGCCGAGGCGGCCGCGACGTTGAGCGAATCGACTCCCCCGCTCATGGGGATCATCACGGTCGAATCGCAGGCGGCGATCGTCGATCTCTTCAGACCCTCACCCTCGGTGCCGAAGACGACGGCGGTGCGTTCTGGGGCGGATGCGGCGAAGTCGCGCAGACCCACCGAATTCTCGTCGAGCGCCAGTGCCGCAACGTGGAAGCCCAGGTCCTGCAACGATCCGATTCCGGCGGGCCAGCGCTCGATGCGTGTCCACGGCACCTGGAACACCGTGCCCATGGACACGCGGATCGACCGACGGTAGAGCGGGTCGGCGCAGCGTGGAGTCACGAGTACGGCGTCGACGCCGAAGGCCGCAGCGGATCGGAAGATCGCGCCGACGTTCGTGTGGTCGACGATGTCCTCGATGACGACGAGGCGCCGGGCCCCGGCGACCACGGAGGCGACCTCGGGCAATGCGGGTCGGCCCATGGCGGACAGAGCGCCTCGGTGGAGGTGGAAGCCGGTGAGCGACTCCACGGCGGCGTCGGTGCCGATGAAGATCGGCACATCATCGGCGGCGATGAGATCCGCGAGGTCGAACAGCCACTTCGGACTCGTGAGGTAGGACCGGGCCCTCATGCCGGCGGCATGGGCCCGGCGGATGATCTTCGAGGACTCGGCGATGAAGAGACCCTCGGCAGGTTCCCGCACGCTGCGCAGCGCCACATCGGTCAGCTGCGTGTAGTCGTGCATCTCGGTAAGACCGCCCGCGGCCAGATCCGCCTCGTCGAAGAAACGCAGACGTGCGGCGGCGATGCCCAGCTCGGCGGCCCGGTCGATGACCTGCTGCCGGGTGAGAGGAGCCTTGGCCGGGGTGTTCACAGGGTGAGGATCCTCCAGATCGCAACGAGGCCGAGGGCGACGATGACCGTGCGCAGCAGCACCGGGGAGAAGCGACGGCCGACCCGAGCTCCGAAGTACCCGCCGATGAGCGAGCCGACGGCGATGCAGATGACGGCGATCCAGTTGATGCGGTCGTGGCCGACGATGATGTACGTGCTCGCCGAGACCGTGTTGACGACGAGGACGAGGACGTTCTTCAGACCGTTGAGGCGCTGCAGATCGTCGGGCAGCAGCAGACCGAGGAGCGCGATGAGGATGATGCCCTGCGCAGCGGCGAAGTACCCGCCGTAGATCGCGGTGAGGAAGACGACGAGGAGCACGGCCAGATACCGACCGGTCGAGAGCTGGTCCCCCGCCGAGGCGGCTCTGTGCTCGATCCCGGCTGCCTCGGCGCGGCGCAGCGACCGGCTCTTCAGGTACCGGGACAGGTACGGCTGTCCGACGACCATGATGAGTGCGACCACGAGGAGGACGGGCACGATCGTCTCGAACGCGTCCTCGGGCAGGTGCAGAAGCAGATACGCCCCGGTCAGTGAACCCAGCAGCGAGGCGGGAACGAAGCCGAGGATGCGTCTCCACTGACCGCGCAGCTCCTCACGGTAGCCGAAGGAGGAGGCGATGTTGCCGGGGATGAGGCCGACGGCGTTGCTCATCGTCGACACGACGGGCGCGACGCCGAAGGCCACGAGCGCGGGAAACGTGATCAGGGTGCCGGATCCGACGACGGCGTTGATGCCGCCGGCCGCGACTCCGGCCAGGACGATCAGGGCGATCTGCCACGGTTCGAGGCTGAGACTCTGCCACAGCTCCATGCTCAGCGGGCGGAACGAGCGTGGTAGCGCTGACCGTCGCGGGTGAGCTTGACGTCGATGCCGAAGGTCGCGGCGAGGTTATCGGCAGTCAGGGTCTCCTCGATCGGACCTGAGGCCAGATCGGTGCCTTCGGAGAGCAGCAGCACGTGGGTGATCCCCTCCGGGATCTCCTCGACGTGGTGAGTGACCATGATCGTGGCCGGCGCCCACTTCGACGACAGGATCTCCGAGAGCGCACCGAGCAGCTCTTCACGTCCGCCGAAGTCGAGCCCGGAGGCCGGTTCGTCGAGCAGCAGCAGCTCGGGATCGGTCATGAGCGCGCGAGCGATCTGCACCCGCTTGCGTTCGCCTTCGGACAGGGTGCCGAAGGTGCGTTCGGCCAGATGGGTGATGCGGAAGGCCGCAAGCAGGTCGTGGGCGCGATCGATGTCGTCGCGTTCGTACTCTTCGACCCAGCGTCCGGTGACGCCGTAGGCAGCGGTGAGCACGGTGTCGAGGACCGCTTCGGAGCCGGGGATGCGGTTGGCCAGCGCGGTCGAGGCATAGCCGATGCGCGGGCGCAGTTCGAACACGTCGACACGCCCGAGCTGCTCCTCGAGGATGCCGACCGTGCCCGTCGTCGGGTGCATACGTCCGGCGGCGAGTTCGAGCAGGGTCGTTTTGCCCGCGCCGTTGGGTCCGAGCACAGCCCAGTGCTCGCCCTCGGCGACGGTCAGCGAGAAATCGTCGAGGAGGAAATTCGACCCCCGGCGCACGGACACGGAATCCAAAGTCAGGACATCACTCATATCCTCAGACTCTATCGCAGGCGAGCCGTCTATTCTGGTTCGACATGGACCTGACGACCGACTCCCTGCTGCTGACCCTGGCGATCAATCACCGCCTGCGCTCGACCCTGCCCCCTGACGAGGTCACCTCCGCGTTTCTCGACGATGATCGTGATGTTCCTCTCATCGTCTCCGACGAGGTGTTCGGGACCTCCGCTCCGACGGGCCTGCTGCTCTTCATCGCCGAGGCGGCCGCCGCCGGAATCACGCACGCGCGGCTGGCGCTGCACCACCCATCGCTGCCGCACACGACTCCCCCGGTCGACCGGGATGCGCGCACGCAGGTCGGCCGCCACAGTGCCCCCGTCGTCCTCCACCGAGGTGATGAACAGGCGGCCATCGCGCTCATCGGGGCCGAGGCGAACGTCGAGATCATCGCCTGTCGGCCCACTCCCTTCCGACCGGTGACCGTCGGCACGTCCGCGGAGGCGCTGCGACGGCTGCGACTGCTCGTGATCGAGGGTCTCAACCTCATCGAGACCCTCGACGTCCCCGAGGAGTGGCGGCAGGGCCCGTGGCGGGATTGGCAGGAGGAACTGTCGACGATGCATCCGATCTCCCGGCTCATCCCCACCGAGGCCGATTCCCGGGCGATCTACGCAGCCCTCGACATCCATCACCGCTTAGCCGCTGTGCTCGCTCCGGCCACGGTGGCTCCGCCGCAGTTCGGGGCGCTGCTGTCTCAGCTGCATCCCGCGGCCGCCGACTACATCATGGCTGTGGCTACGATGAAGGGATGAACGAGACCGCAGAGGCCGCAGCCGCCCATCTCCCCGTCCGACTGCTCGTCATGGACGTCGACTCGACGTTCATCAACGAGGAGGTCATCGACCTCATCGCCGCTCACGCCGGGGTCGGCGACCAGGTCGCCGCAATCACCGAACGGGCGATGGCCGGTGAACTCGATTTCGCCGCGTCCCTGGCCGAGCGGGTCGCACTGCTGGCCGGACTGCCGGAGACCGTGCTCGACGAGGTGCGGGAGCAGATCACCCTCACCGAGGGGGCCCGTCAGCTCGTCGCCGCGGTCCATGACGCGGGAGGCCGGGTCGCCCTCGTGTCCGGAGGCTTCACCGCGATCATCGCACCTGTGGCCGCCGAGCTCGGCATCACCGATGTCTTCGCCAACGGGCTGGAGGTCGTCGAGGGCCATCTCACCGGTCGCACCAGCGGTCGCGTCATCGATCCGAGCGCGAAGGCAGAGATCTTCGAGGATCTGCTCGCCGCTGGTGAGTACGACCGTGCCGAGAGTGTGGCGATCGGCGACGGCGCCAATGACATCGGGATGATCGAGGCCGCGGGCGTCGGGGTGGCGTTCTGCGCGAAGCCGGCCCTCGTCGCCGCCGCCGATGTCTCGGTGTCGACCAGGAACCTGCGCGAGGTGCTCACGATCGTCAGCAGCCGCGCACACGACTGAAAACCGCCGACCGTCAGCTTCGGCATCAGACCCGGCAGAGACGGCCCCGTCGCAGGTGGCCCCGACACAGACGACTGAGGCCCTCCGAACGAATCGGAGGGCCTCAGGGATGTCACGATCAGATCATGCCGGAAACGTTTGCCGGCACGGATCACACGCCGTGGAAGACTCGGATCTGCGGTGCCGGGCAGGTCCCCGGCTCGACGTCCCAGCTTTCGAGGTCGAAGACCGCGATCGAGGAGGGACGGAACGGATCCGGGACTCCGCCGGCCGGGTTGAGGTAGCCGATCACCTCGGCGACGGTGGGCTGGTGTCCGACGATATAGGCGCACTGCGCGTCGGCGGGGATCGAATTGATCGCATCGATCCAATCCGCGACCTCACCGGCGTAGAGGGACTCGTCCTCACGCAGGCTCAGCACGCCCGGGGCGTCGAGCGAACCGCCGTGGGCCCGATTGACGGCTTCGACGACGGCTTGACCGGTCTGCACGGTGCGTCTGGCCGCCGAGGCGATGGCGACATCGGGTGACCATCGTTCGGCGATCTCTGCGCCGGCCTCGACCGCTTGGGCCAGACCTTTGGAGTCCAAGGACCGTTCGAAGTCCGTGGCACCTTGCGCCTCCGCCTTCGCATGGCGGGCGAGGATGAGCACTGGCATGAGCGGTCTCTCAGGCTCCGGTGGAGTGGAAGCCGCCGTCGACGTGGACCATTTCGCCGGTGGTGGCGGGGAACCAGTCCGAGAGCAGGGCGACGATGGCCTTGCCGGCGGGGGTGGTGTCCGTCTGATCCCAGCCCAGCGGTGCACGGTCGCCCCACATGTCTTCGAGGGTTCCGAAGCCGGGGATCGACGTGGCAGCGGTGGTCTTGAGCGGTCCGGCCGAGACGAGGTTGACGCGCACACCGTCGTCTCCAACGTACTTCGCGAGGTACCGGGCGGTGGATTCGAAGGCGGCCTTGGCCACGCCCATCCAGTCGTAGACGGGCCAGGAGATGGTCGCGTCGAAGGTGAGACCGACGACACCGGCGCCCTTGTTGAGCACGGGCTTGGCGGCCACGGTGATCGCCTTGAGCGAGTAGGCGGAGACGTGGATGGCAGCGGAGACCGACTCCCACGGGGTGTCGAGGAACACGCCGCCGAGAGCGTCCTTCGGTGCGAAGGCGATGGCGTGGACGATGCCGTCGATGTTGCCGCCGAGGCGCTCGGGCAGAGCCGCGAGGTCGTCGTCATTGGTGGCGTCGAGTTCGATGACCTTCGGGGTCTCGGGCAGACGCTCGGCGATGACCTGGGTGATCTTCATCTGCCGACCGAAGCTCGAGAGGATGACCTCGGCTCCCTGCTCCTGTGCGATGCGGGCGGCGGCGAAGGCGATCGAGGCCTCGGTGAGCACGCCGGTGACGAGGATGCGCTTTCCGTCAAGAATTCCCATGGTGGTCCTTTCTCAGAAGGGGTGATTGCGTGTGGGTGATGCCGCGTGGAGCGGGGTCTCTGTGCTGAAGTCTACGGGCTGTGAAGCGGCACGGCCGCATCGGAGGGAGTCCGGGATCAGTGGCCCATGCCGAGGCCGCCGTCGACGGGGATGACGGCACCGGAGATGTAGGCGGCCTCGTCGGAGGACACCCAGCGGACGACCTTCGCGACTTCGGCCGGTTCGGCGAAGCGCTTGGCCGGAATGGTCGAGAGGTACTCGGTGCGCTGCTTCTCGCTGAGCTCGTCGGTCATGTCCGTGCGGATGAAGCCGGGGGCGACGACGTTGGCGGTGATTCCGCGGGAGCCGAGCTCACGGGTGATGGAGCGGGCGAGGCCGACGAGTCCGGCCTTCGACGCCGAGTAGTTGGCCTGGCCGGGCACGCCGTAGAGGCCCGAGACCGAGGAGATGAGGACGATGCGGCCGCGCTTCGCGCGGATCATGCCGGTGATGGCGCGTTTGACGGTGCGGAACGCACCGGTGAGGTTCGTGTCGAGGACGGATTCGAATTCCTCGTCGTTCATCCGCATGAGCAGGTTGTCCGCGGTGATGCCGGCGTTGGCGACGACGACCTCGACGGGTCCGAGCTTGTCTTCGATCTCGGCGAACGCCCGGTCGATGGACTCGGTGTCGGTGACATCGGCGGACACGGCCAGGGCGCCTTCGGGGGCCTGTCCGTTCCGGGAGGTGACGGCCACATTGTCACCCTGAGCGATGAACTCCTCGGCGATGGTGCGGCCGATGCCGCGGTTGCCGCCGGTGACGAGGACTGTGCGTGGTTCTGACACGTTTGACTCCTGTTGATCGACTGTCTTCTTCAAACCTATCGTGGACAAACCTATCCTGTCCCCCGGCCCGTGGATACGTCTCTCACAAAGGACGAGTATCATCTTTAGCAGTCATCGATCGAAGAAGGATATGGTCAGGCACTCGCAGCAGATCACAACGGCAGATACCGCCCTTGATGACGATATGAGGTCTCGGATCATCAAGTATTCGATCACCATGGGCATCAGGACGGTCTGCTTCGTGGCCGCCTATTTCGCTTTCGTCGCCGACCTCCACGTCCTCATGTGGATCTGCGTGGCCGGTGCCGTGATTCTGCCCTATCCTGCCGTGATCTTCGCCAATGCCGGTCGCGAACGCACGAGTGACGACGCCTCGGCGCTGCTCGACCAGGCTCCGTTGGCGGAACTGCCTCCCGCGCGGGGAGAGACGATCAGCGAAGACGGCACGAACTCGGACTCCGAGGACACGGTGCCCGGTGAGACGGTCGATGACGCACACGAGACCATTCCGGGTGAGACCGTCGATGAGGGCAAGGACGAGGGTGAGCAGGCATGAGCGAGGAATTGCAGTGTTCGGCCAAGGGCTGCCGGGCGTCGGCGACGCGGGCGATCCTGTGGAACAATCCGCGTCTGCACGCTCCGGAGCGGAAGAAGACCTGGCTGGCCTGTGCCGACCATCTTGAGTACCTGCGCGACTTCCTCACCCTGCGCGACTTCTATCTCAGTGACGTATCCATCGACGACATTCCGGAGGACGCCGGTTGAGCCGCTATTCCTTCCTCTTCACCGCACGCTGGCTCAAATACATCGCCATGGCGATCATCGTCATCATCGCCTGCGTCTTCCTCGCCCTGTGGCAGAAGGACCGCCGCGACCAGCGGGAACAGGAGATCGCCACGATCACCGCGAACCACTCCGCCGACCCGGTGGCCCTCGAATCGGTGCTGCCGACCCCGGGGTCGACATTGGCGACCACCGAGGAGTGGACGCAGGTGGAGATGCGCGGGACGTTCTCCGACGACGGCACCGTCCTCGCCCGCAACCGCACCGTCGAGGACACTCCCGGCTTCTACGTCGTGACCCCGTTCGAACTCGATGATGGCACCAGGATCGCCGTGGTCAGGGGCTTCACCTCCGAGAAGGACTCCGTACCGGCGGCTCCACGCGGTGAGCAGACCGTCGTCGCGCACCTGCGGCCGGCACAGGACGGGGCCGATGACGACAACCCGCAGGGCATGATCAAAGCCATCGACCCGGCTCGCATCCCCGGAATGGACGACGCCTACTCCCATGTCTACGGCGAAGCCTCATCCGTCGGCACCGGCGGAGACGTGGAAGACGGGCTGACCCCGCTGCCGATGCCCGAACTCGATCCGGGCAACCACCTGTCCTATATGCTCCAGTGGTTCGCTTTCGGAATCATGATCATCATCGCTGTCGCGATCTCCGCTCGCAGGGAACGCAGAGCCGCCGCCGAGGCGGACGAACGTCGCGGTGACAGCAGCAGTGAATTCGTCGTCATCGACAAGGCCGCCCTCGACGCGGGGGCGAAGGTCAGCCAGCCGGGAAGCCGGTACGGACGCAACCGCTTCGCCTCCCCCGGAGTCCACGGTCAGGCAGAGGCCGAAGAGGACGCGATGTTCGAACAGCGGTTCCGTTCGGAGTGAACCGCCTCAGGCCAAGGTGACGAGGTCGAGGTAGGACTCGTTCCACAGGTCCTCGTCCCCGTCGGGCAGCAGAAGCACCCGGTCGGGATCGAGCGCGGAAACCGCTCCCTCATCGTGGGTCACGAGCACGATCGCGCCTTCGTAGCGGCGGATCGCCGAGAGGATCTCCTCCCTTGAAGCCGGATCGAGGTTGTTCGTCGGCTCATCGAGCAGCAGCACGTTCGCACTCGAGACGACGAGCGTGGCCAGAGCCAGACGCGTCTTCTCACCGCCGGAGAGCACCCCGGCGGGTTTGTGCACATCATCGCCGCTGAACAGGAATGACCCGAGCACATTGCGCACGGCCGTGTCATCGAGGTGCGGGGAGTTCCGCGCCATGTTCTCCAGCACGGTGCGCTCGAGATCGAGGGTCTCGTGCTCCTGCGCGTAGTAGCCGAGCTTGAGCCCGTGACCGGGCACGACCTCCCCCGAATCCGGCTCGTCGAGGCCGGCGAGCAGCCGCAGCAGCGTCGTCTTGCCGGCACCGTTGTAGCCGAGGACGACGACGCGGGTGCCCTTGTCGATGGCGAGGTCGACGCCGGTGAACACCTCGGTCGAACCGTAGATGCGCGACAGTCCTTCAGCGGTGAGCGGGACACGTCCGCAGTCGGCCGGAGCCGGGAAGCGCAGGTTCGCGACCTTCTCCGTGGCGCGTTCGTCCTCGAGCCCGGAGAGCAGACGTTCGGCGCGTTTGGCCATCTGCTGGGCGGCCACGGTCTTCGTCGCCTTGGCCATCATCTTGTTCGCCTGAGCGTTGAGCGCTGCGGCCTTCTTCTCCGCGTTCGCGCGCTCGCGCCGGCGGCGACGCTCATCGTCCTCACGCTGCTTGAGGTAGAGCCGGTAGCCCATCGCATAGATGTCGATGGTCTGCCGGGTCGCGTCGAGGAAGAACACCTTGTTGACGACTTCGTCGATGAGATCGAGATCGTGGCTGATGATGACGAGCCCACCGGAATAGGCCTTGAGGTGATCGCGCAGCCACAGCACGGACTCGGCGTCGAGGTGGTTCGTCGGTTCGTCGAGGATCATCGTGTCCGGAGCCGAGAACAGGATCCGGGCGAGTTCGACACGACGTCGCTGTCCGCCCGAGAGCGTACCGATCTCCTGGTTGATCAGCGTCTCGTCGAGACCGAGGTTCGCTGCGATCGCGAAGGCCTCGGATTCGGCGGCGTATCCGCCGGCGGCCATGAACTCGGCTTCGATGCGCGGATAGCGGTCGATGGCCTTCGTCGCCACCTTCTCATCGGGCGAAGCCATCTGGCGTTCGGCCTTGCGCAGTCGCTTCACGAGGACGTCGAGCTCACGGGCCGAGAGGATCCGCTCCATCCCGGTGGCCGTAAGGTCACCGCTGCGCGGGTCCTGAGGCAGGTAGCCGACGGTGCCGGAGACCGACACGGACCCGGCGGAGGCCGGGTGCCTGCCCATGATCACCTTGGTCAGAGTCGTCTTGCCGGCGCCGTTGCGGCCGACGAGACCGACACGGTCTCCCTTGTCCACGCGGAACGAGACTTCGGACATGAGGGTGCGGGCGCCGACGGCGACTTCGAGGCCGGAGGCCTGAATCATTCTGTCTCCAAACTGCGGCCGATGAGTTCGGCCAGAAATTCCTGGGGGTGGATGTCGCGGGCCTGCGCCCGGGCGACGAGTTCGTCGGCGACCGATACTGGGACACGGCACGACACGACGGTCGTGGGCTCCTGTGACCCAGCGCCGGGTGCCGCTTCGGAAACCGGCGCCGAGGCGGCTGTCGGCCCCGAATCTGTCCCCGAATCTGCCGCCGGTTCCGTCGTGAGCGCCGAATCTGTTGCGGGGGCCGTGCTTGACGACGGCGTCCCCGCGGGGACGTAACCGGGCCCCTCGGGGACCTTCGTGCCCTTCTGATAGGCCGTGGCCGCCGCCCTGGCACGGTCGTCGGCCGCCTCGTTCATCGCGTGGTTGTTGTGTCCCTTGACCCATTCGAATTCGACGTCGCGGCCCTTGAGCGCAGAGTCGAGGAGTTCGAGCAGGTCCCGGTTGAGGACCTCTTTGCCGTCGGCTTTCTTCCAGCCCTTGCGCTTCCAGCCCGGCATCCATTTGGTCAGGGCGTTGATGACGTACTGCGAGTCGCAGAAGATTTTGAGATCTTCGCCTGCCGCGGCGGTCGAGTTCAGCAGGTCAAGCACGGCCATGAGCTCACCGCGGTTGTTCGTCGCGTTCTTCCACCCGCCGGCATGCCAGGAGGTGTCGTCGATGTACCAGGCCCAGCCGGCAGGTCCGGGGTTGCCGAGTGCCGAGCCGTCGGCGGCAGCGATGATCGTCAAAGGTTCTCCTTGGAAAGTCAGGTTCCATTCTTTCACGCCGCGCCCGACCTCGACGTGCGCGGGTCGGTGATCTCCATGACCACGCCGGCGCCCGCGGTTCGGCAATCGGTGCGCTCACCGCCGGATCGGTTCGATCACACAGATCGCCGAGGTGGGGTTGCCCCTTTCGGGTGGCCCCACCTCGGCGATGTGATCGTCGGCGTCCCCGCGGGGACGCGTCCTTCGTCGACTCCGTCGACGGCGGCTTCAGATGTTGAAGCCGAGAGCGCGCATCTGTTCGCGACCGTCTTCGGTGATCTTCTCCGGACCCCATGGCGGCATCCAGACCCAGTTGATCCGGTAGGCCGGCACGATGCCCTCGAGCGACTGTGCGGTCTGATCCTCGATGACGTCGGTCAGCGGGCAGGCCGCCGAGGTCAGAGTCATCTCGATCACGGCGGTGCCGTCGTCTTCGACCGAGAGTCCGTAGACGAGGCCGAGGTCGACGATGTTGACACCGAGCTCGGGATCGACGACATCCATCATCGCTTCGCGCACTTCGTCGACGCTGGCATTCTGCGGAGCGTCTATGACTTCAGGCATGGTGATTCTCCTCACGAGCTGCTTGTGCTTGGTTGAGTGCGTCCTTGAACGCCATCCAGGCCAGGAGAGCGCATTTGATCCTGGCCGGGAACTTGGACACCCCCGTGAACGCCGCGGCGTCGCCGAGGATGGTCTCATCCGCTTCCATTGTCCCACGAGAATGCATGAGTTCGTGGAACGCCGATTCGATCTGCAGCATCTGATCGACCGAGGCGTCTGCGGCCAGTTCGGACAGCACCGAGGCCGATGCCATCGAGATCGAACAGCCGTCCCCGCTCCACCGCACGGCAATGCGACCGTCGTCGAGAAGCTCGATCTCGAGTTCGATCTCATCGCCGCAGGTCGGATTCACCTGGTGCGAACAGCCGTGGCGGCCGGTCGCCTCGTCGCGGAGCAGAGCGGTGTTGCCGGTCCGCGCCCGCGACTGGTCGAGGATGACCTGCTGGTAGAGCTGCTGCATCTGTGTGCTCATCGCGTCACTCCCCTTCTCACGCGACCCCGAAGAAGGGACGCACCTCGGCCAGAGCGGTCAGGAACCGCCGGCAGTCCTCGGCTGTGTTGTACAGGTAGGTGCTCGCCCGCGTCGAGGCGGTGACCCCGAACCGGCGGTGCAGCGGTTGCGCGCAGTGGTGTCCCACACGCACGGCCACACCTTGGGAGTCGAGGTACTGTCCGACGTCATGGGCGTGGACGCCGTCGACGTCGAATGCCACGGTCCCGATCCGTTCTGCGGCATCGCCGAGCACCCGGATTCCGGGGATCTCGGCGATTCCGTCAAGGAGGAGCCGGCCGAGTTCGCGCTCGTGGTCGAAGACGTCCTGCAGCCCCACCTCGGCGAGATAGCCGACGGCGGTGGCGAAGGCCGCAACCTCGGCCACCGGCTGGGTGCCGGCCTCGAAGCGCTGCGGGGCGGGCATGAACTCCGAATCCTCCATGGCCACCGTGGTGATCATCGAACCGCCGGTGAGCACCGGCGGCAGCGCGTCGAGCAGTTCGGACTTCCCCCACAGCACACCGAGCCCCGTGGGACCGAGAGCCTTATGAGCGGAGAAAGCCGCGAAGTCGACGTCGAGGACGGTGAAGTCCACGGGCATGTGCGGCACGGACTGGCAGGCGTCGAGCACAACATAGGCACCGACGGCGCGGGCCCGAGCCACGAGCATCTCGACCGGGTTGATCGTGCCGAGGACGTTGGAGACATGCGTGAACGCCAGCACCTTCGTCGTCTCGTCGACGATCGACTCGAGCTCGGAGAGGTCGAGCTCACCGGAGTCGGTCACCGGCAGCCACCGCAGCTGCGCCCCGGTCGATGCCGCCAGCTGCTGCCACGGCACGAGGTTCGCGTGGTGCTCCATCTCGGTGATGACGATCGAATCCTCGGGGCCGAGGGCGAATCGCTGCGCGGCCTCTCCCCCAAAGCCGCGGCTGGCCCGGTCGATGCCCATGGCCACGATGTTGAGCGCTTCGGTGGCGTTCTTCGTCCAGCACACCTGTTCCGGTGTGCCGCCGACGAGGCCGGCGACGGCGATGCGTCCGTTCTCGAAGGCGTCCGTGGCCTCGACGGCCAGAGAGTGTGCGCCCCGGTGGACCGCGGCGTTGCGCTGTGCGTAGTACTCGACGAAGGTGTCGATGACGCATTGCGGCTTCTGCGAGGTCGCCCCCGAGTCGAGATACGACAGCGGCGACTCCCCGACCCTCACATCGAGGATCGGGAAGTCGCCCCTCAGACGTGAGAACATCAGACGCCGGCGGTGAAGAAGCGGTCGTAGCCTTCGTTTTCGAGGCGTTCGGCCAGTTCCGGCCCGCCTTCCTCGGCCACCTTGCCCTCGATGATCACGTGGACGTGATCGGGCGTGATGTAGTTGAGGATGCGGGTGTAGTGGGTGATGAGCAGAACGCCGACATCGGTGACGCCCTTGACGCGGTTGACGCCTTCGGACACGATGCGCAGCGCGTCGACGTCGAGGCCGGAGTCGGTCTCGTCGAGGACGGCGAACTTCGGCTTGAGCATCTCCATCTGGAGGATCTCGTGACGCTTCTTCTCGCCGCCGGAGAAGCCTTCGTTGACATTGCGCGAGGCGAATGCGGGATCCACGCGCAGGTTCTCCATGGCCTGCTTGAGGTCCTTCGTCCAGTTGCGCAGCTTCGGCGCTTCACCGTCGATGGCGGTCTTGGCCGAGCGGAGGAAGTTCGTCACGGTCACACCGGGAACCTCGACGGGGTACTGCATGGCCAGGAACAGACCGGCCTTGGCACGCTCGTCCACGGCCATGTCGAGCACGTCTTCACCGTCGAGGGTGACCGAACCGGAGGTCACTTCGTACTTTGGGTGGCCGGCCAGAGCGTAGGCCAGCGTCGACTTCCCGGAGCCGTTGGGGCCCATGATGGCGTGGGTCTCGTTCGAGTTGATGACGAGGTTGATGCCATTGAGGATGGGCTTGAGCCCGGTCTCGGTGTTGACACCGACGTGGAGGTCTTCGATCTTGAGAGTGGACATAATGATCCTTTGTCTAGGTCGTGGTCAGTTGAGAATGGTGTTCGTGTCGACGAGGATGCGCCCGGCGATCTCCTTGCAGTCATAGACTGCGACGGGTTCGAAAGCCGGCGGATTCACCGGCTGACCCGTGTTGAGATCGAACTGGGATCCGTGCAGCCAGCACTCGATCGTGCAGTCCTCGACATCGCCCTCGGCCAGCGAGACCTCACCATGGGTGCACAGGTCGTCGATGGCGTGGATGGTGCCGTCGGAATCACGAGCGATGCAGACTTCGAACTCGCCGATCTCGATGCGCATGGTTTCGCCCGGCCCCACCTCGGCGGTGGAGGCCACGTCGATCATGGTCACAGAACGCTCCGGGACAGTTCTTCCTCGATGCGCTCGTTGAGCACATCCTCGATCTCGGGCACCTGGATCTTCTGGATGACTTCGTTGAAGAATCCGCGGACGACGAGTCGGCGGGCGACTTCCTCGGGGATGCCGCGGGACATGAGGTAGAACAGGTGCTCCTCATCGAAGCGTCCCGTCGACGAAGCGTGACCGGCACCGGCGATGTCACCGGTCTCGATCTCGAGGTTCGGCACGGAGTCGGCGCGGGCCCCATCGGAGAGGATGAGGTTCCGGTTGAGCTCGTAGGTGTCGATGTCGAGCGCCTCGGGGCGGATGAGCACATCGCCGATCCAGACGCTGCGTGCGTCCTTGCCCTGCAGGGCACCCTTGTAGTGGACGTTCGACGTCGCCTTCGGCGAGTTGTGGTCGATGTAGGTGCGGTGCTCGAGGTGCTGGCCGGCATCGGCGAAGTAGAGACCGAGCAGTTCGGCCTCTCCGCCGGGAGCCGAGTAGCGCACATTCGTGTTCAGACGCACGATATCGCCGCCGAGGGTGACGTGGATGTGCTTGAACTTCGCGTCCTTGCCCACGATCGCATCGTGCTGACCCATGTGCTGGGATCCGTCGTCCCACAGCTGCAGGGACACGAAGGTGACGTCTGCGCCGTCGCCGATCACGAGGGAGACGAGCTCCGAGTAGCGACTCAGGCCCTCGTGTTCGACGACGATGGTCGCCTTCGCGTTCGCGCCGATCGAGACGACGGTGTGCCCATGGGTGAGCTGGTCGCCCTGACCGTCGGCGTGGATGATCGCGGCGCCGTCGAGCTCCGTGTCCGCCGGCACCGAGTAGTGGGTGACGACGGGGGCGTGCTTGGCGGCGACGACGGAGGGGCGGTCCTCGGGTTCGAGGATGCCGAGCTCCTGGGCGGCCTCGAGCGAGATCTCCTCGACCGACAGGCCGGTCGGCAGATCCGCGTCGATGCGCAGACGCGCATCCGTGGCTTCATCGGTGAAGAAGTCGCTGAGCTTGCGCACCGGGGAGAAGCGCCATTCCTCTTCCCGCCCGGTCGGGACCGGGAAGTCGGCTGGGCTGAAGCTGCGGGTGCGATCGTCGCGCTTCGAGTCGGGGACGTGGACGTCGCCGCCGTGCGAATGCTCCGAGACTCCGAGTGGGTTGGTGGTATCTGTCACGTGAAAACTCCTTGTCAGGCAGGTCGGTGGTGGAAGCTGAAGGTCAGCCCACTGCACCTTCCATCTGCAGTTCGATGAGGCGGTTGAGCTCGAGGGCATACTCCATCGGCAGCTCACGTGCGATCGGCTCGACGAAGCCGCGCACGATCATCGCCATCGCTTCGGTCTCCTCCATGCCGCGGGACATGAGGTAGAAGAGCTGATCCTCACTGACCTTCGACACGGTCGCCTCGTGGCCGAGGGTGACGTCGTCTTCACGGATGTCGATGTAGGGGTACGTGTCCGAACGCGAGATGTTGTCGACGAGCAGGGCATCGCAGAGGACGTTGTTCGACGAACCTTCGGCGCCCGGGTGCACGTGGACGAGTCCGCGGTAGCCGGCACGTCCGCCGCTGCGGGCCACGGACTTCGACACGATCGACGAGTGCGTGTTCGGCGCGGCGTGGACCATCTTGGCACCGGTGTCCTGGTGCTGTCCCTCGCCCGCGAAGGCCACGGCCAGGGTCTCACCGCGAGCATGCTCGCCGGTCATCCACACACCGGGGTACTTCATGGTCACCTTCGAGCCGATATTGCCATCGACCCATTCCATCTGGGAGCCCTCTTCGGCGATCGCGCGCTGAGTGACGAGGTTGTAGACGTTGGTCGACCAGTTCTGGATCGTCGTGTAGCGGACGTGGGCGTCCTTCTTCACGATGATCTCGACGACAGCCGAGTGCAGGGAGTCCGTGTTGTAGATCGGGGCGGTGCAGCCCTCGACGTAGTGGACGTAGGAGCCCTCGTCGGCGATGATGAGCGTGCGCTCGAACTGGCCCATGTTCTCCGTGTTGATGCGGAAGTAGGCCTGCAGCGGGATCTCGACGTGGACGCCCTTGGGGACGTAGATGAAGGACCCGCCCGACCACACGGCGGTGTTCAGCGCGGCGAACTTGTTGTCGCCGGCCGGGATCACCGAACCGAAGTACTCTTCGAACAGTTCGGGGTGCTCACGCAGACCGGTGTCGGTGTCGAGGAAGATCACGCCCTGAGCTTCGAGCTCCTCGTTGATCTTGTGGTAGACGACCTCGGACTCGTACTGAGCGGCGACACCGGCGACGAGACGCTGCTTCTCCGCCTCGGGGATGCCCAGACGGTCGTAGGTGTTGCGGATGTCCTCGGGCAGGTCTTCCCAGGTCTGGGCCTGTCCCTCGGTCGAACGCACGAAGTACTTGATGTCGTCGAACGGCAGCGTCGACAGATCCGCACCCCAGTGGGGCAGCGGCTTCTTGTCGTAGAGGCGCAGAGCCTTGAGCCGACGCTTGAGCATCCACTCCGGTTCGTCCTTGAGCTTCGAGATGTTGCGGACGACGTCTTCGGAGAGCCCGCGCTCGGCGGTCAGTCCCTTATCGTCTTCGTCACGCCAACCGTATGCGTACTGCCCGAGGTCTTTGAGCTCGGGATTCGCATCGATGATCCGATTGCCTGTGTCAGTCATCGTGAACCTCCTTGAGGTCGATCATTGCTGTGGATGAGTGGTCTGGTCAGTTCCGAGGTCGGAATGTGGGTGGTGCACACGTGGTCGCCCTGAGCCAGCGAGGACAGCCGTCTGACGTCCACGCCGAGGTAGTCGGAGAACATCGCGAGCTCTGCTTCGCAGACTTCGGGGAACTCCGCGGCCACGGCCTGGATCGGGCAGTGCCCCTGGCACAGCTGCATCGCCTCGAGGGGGGTTCCGGCCGCAACCGGTGTCGCCGAGGCGGCGTACCCCTCCCGTGTCAGCGCAGCCGCCAACGCCCTGGAGCGTGAAGCCACCGTGGTCCCGCCGCGTTTGTCGAGTTCGGCACCGAGACGGTCCCGCAGCCGAGCCACGAGGTCTTCGGTGAAGTCCTCGACGGCCGACTTCCCGTGCCGGTCCTCCATGAACCGCAGGATGTTGACGGCCAACTCGTCATAGGAATGACTGACCGAGTCGTGCCCGGCCGTCGTGACCACGTAGTGTCGTGCCGGTCGTCCCCTGCCTGCCTGTTTGCCGGCGAGCTCGCGGACCTCGATGAGGCCCTCGCTCTCGAGCGCATCCAGGTGGCGACGGATCGCCGCCGGGGTCAGTTCCAGAGCTTTGGCCAAAGATGAAGCGGTGATCGGCCCTTCGTCGAGCACCGACTGGAAGACCTTCTGCCGGGTTCGGCGATCCTCCGTGTCGTTTGCAGCCATAATCCACCTCCTTGACTAACACAACAATATTGTTGCGTAATTTGTTTCGTAAAACTAGGTGAACCTAACCACCAGCCATTTCGACACCACTTTCGACACGTCGTAGAATGGTCTGGTGTCATCTTCGGCCCTGACCATTCGCGGTCTCCACTACTCCTACGGCGCGCACCGCGTCGTCGACGGCATCGACCTCACAGCAGAGACCGGGGCCGTCCTCGGAGTCCTCGGACCCAATGGCGCTGGCAAGTCGACGACCATCTCCCTGGCGGTGGGCACCCGACGCCCCGACGCCGGCACCGTCGAGATCTTCGGCCATGACCCGGTCCGCGACCACCTCACGACTTCTCAGCTGGCCGGTGTGATGCTCCAGGACGGCGGGTTGCCGATGAGTTCGAAACCGCTGCAGGTTCTTCGCCACCTCGCTTCTCTCTATGAGAACCCGCTGCCGGTGCAGGAACTGGCCGACCCCCTGGGTCTCAACGACTTCGCCGGGCGCACCATGCGCCGCCTCTCGGGCGGACAGAAGCAGCGAGTGGCCCTGGCCGCCGCCCTCATCGGCCGCCCGCAGCTGGTCTTCCTCGACGAACCCTGCGCGGGCCTCGATCCGCAGGCGCGGGAAGTCGTCCACACCTTCATCCGCGAGCTCGCCGACCGCGGCGTCGCGGTCGTCCTCACCACGCACGACCTCGTCGAGGCGGAGGAGCTCTCCGACGAAGTCGTCGTCATCGACCGCGGTCGCATCATCGCCCAAGGTGCCCCGGAGGAGCTGCGCAATGCCTCCGCCGCTGCCCGGTCGCTCACCATCGATCTCGACTCGCCCGTCTCGGACCGACTCATCGACCGGATCGCCGCCATCGCCCCCGCCTCGGCGCAGGGCTCGACCATCACCGTCGAGGGCGCGCCGGATTCGGCACGGATCGCAGCCGTCTGCACCGCCGTGGCCGAGGCGGATGTGCAGATCATCGACATCGGCATGCACTCTCAGTCGCTGGCCGATGTCTTCTTCGAGCTCACGGGGAGGCCGCTGCGATGAGGATGAAGCGCATCGTGTCGCAGACGAAGTTCGAGACCGTGTCCGTGCTGCGCAACGGCGAACAGCTGCTGCTGTCGCTGGTGTTCCCGCTCGGGCTGCTCATCTTCCTCTCCCAGACTCCCCTGCTGCGAGGCATCGGCATCATCGAGCCCACAGCCGATCCGCTGACGATCGCCCTGCCCGGTGCTCTGGGGCTGAGTCTGGCCTCGAGCGCCTTCACCGGACAGTCGATCGCGACCGCTTTCGACCGCCGATACGGAGTGCTCAGGCAGCTGGCCACGACCCCGCTGGGCACGAACGGGCTCGTCCTCGGCAAGCTCGGGGCAGTCATCGCCGTCGTGCTCATCCAATACGCGCTCGTCTTCGCCGTGGCATGCGCCCTCGGTTTCCGCGGGCCCGTCGACGTCTTCGCGCTCATCCTGGCCACGCTCTTCGGCACTGCAGCACTGCTCTCGCTCGGTCTGCTCATGGCCGGGACACTGCGGGCCGAGGCGACTCTGGCGGCGACGAACCTCATCTGGGTTCTCATGGCCGGCGTCGGTGGCCTCATCGTCGCGCATCCGGGAGAATGGGGCACGGTCGTGGGCTATCTGCCCTCCGGTGCACTCGGCGACGCCATGCGCGCGGCCATCGGCGACGGCGGCATCGACATCAAAGCAATCATCGTGCTCCTCGCTTGGGGGCTGGTGGGAACTCTTGCGGCACGCAGGTGGTTCCGATTCGAATGAGGAGTGAAGTGGTCACGAAGAAGATCCGCATCGCCGCTTGGGCCATGCTCATCGCCCAGGGCGGAATCATACTGAGCGGCGGCATCGTCCGCCTCACCGGTTCGGGGCTCGGCTGCTCGGACTGGCCGAAGTGCACCCCCGATTCGCTCGTGGCCACCAGCGAAATGGGCATTCACAGCTACATCGAATTCGGCAACCGACTCATCGCGGTTGCGCTGGCGATCCTCGGTGTGTGCATCGCGCTCCTGCTGTGGAAGCACCGCAAGAAGCGTCCCGATCTCTTCTGGCTCAACATCGGTCTGCTCGCCATCGTGCCGGTCCAGGCCGTCGTCGGCGGCATCACCGTGTGGACGAAGCTCAATCCCTGGGTGGTGGCCGGCCACTTCGTTCCCTCGGCGATCGCCGTCGGCGTCGCCGCGTACTTCGTCCGTCGCACCTACGACACCGGCGTGCGTCTGCCGACGCGGGCCGCTTCTCCCCTGCCGACGCTGAGCTGGATCATGCTCGGTCTCACCGCGATCATCGTCGTCTTCGGAGTGCTCACCACCGGCGCCGGACCGCACTCCGGATCGACGATGTCCACCCGCAACGGACTCGACAACATCTGGGTCACCCGGGCCCACGCGTTCCCCGTCTGGCTGCTCGTCATCACCACCGTCGTCGGGCTCGTCCTGGCGAAGCGGAAGGCTGAGACCGCAATGATCGCCCCGCTGAGCGTGCTCCTCATCGTCGAGCTCGCCCAGGGAGTCATCGGCTACGTGCAGTACTTCCTCGGCGTCCCCGAGCTGCTTGTGGCCCTGCACATGCTCGGACTCTCGGCGACGATTGCGGCGAGCGTCGCTGTCGTGGACAGCGCCCACCCGAGAAGCACCGAGGCCACCACCGACCGTTCCCTGTCTGCGATCCCCTGACCACGCCGGGACGGCGAAGGAGACCTCCTTCTCCAGGTCCCCGAACTCGCAGATCCCCTTCGCCGAGCGCTGACTCGGCTTCTTCGAACGCTGACCCGACGAATCCCTCGATGAGGTGTTCGGCCCCATCGTCAACGAGACCGCAGAACCGGTCTGAAACCACCTGGCTCGAGCAGGCCTCCGGCGGTGCAATCAGTGAGGTTTCGAAACCCGAGTGCTTGCCTTTCCTCTCGCGTCCTTCCTCTCGGACAGTTCAAGCCCTCCACCACATGCAGAAGGCTCGTCACCCGATCGGGTGACGAGCCTTCTGTGTATGTTCGGAGCGCCTTACCAGATGCCGGGGATGAGGGTGTCGACGAAGGGATCGATGGCCACTGCGAGGAACAGCAGCGAGAGGTAGGTGATCGAGCCGTGGAAGACCTTCATCGCCTTGAGCGAGGTTCCGTCCTTGCCCTTCTTGGCCCGCGAGACCAGCGAGTAGCACGACCACAGGAACCAGGCTCCGGCACCGACGGCGACGATCGTGTAGACCGGTCCCATCGGGGCCACGGGGATGAGCGCCAGCGAGCAGGCGATCATCGCCCACGTGTAGAGGATCATCTGGCGACCGACCGAGGTCGGCGGAACCTTCGACGGCAGCATCGGCACATCGACGGCATCGTAGTCGGCCTTGTACTTGATCGCCAGCGGCCAATAGTGCGGCGGCGTCCAGAAGAAGACGACGAAAAACAGCAGCACGGGCTCCCAGGCGAGGCTGCCCGTCACCGACGACCAGCCGATGAGCACGGGCATGCAGCCGGCCGCGCCTCCCCACACGATGTTCTGCGTGGTGCGGCGCTTGAGCACGAGGGTGTAGAAGACGGCATAGAGGAGGATCGCAGAGGCGGTCAGTCCCGCCGCAACCCAGTTCGTGAATCCGCCGAGCCAGAAGATCGAGCCGATGCCCAGCGCGAATGCGAAGATCAGCGCAGCGCGGGGACTGATCTCACCGGTGACGAGCGGACGGTCCTTCGTCCGCTCCATCTTCGCGTCGATATCACGATCGACGAAGCAGTTGAACACCGATGCCGAGGCGGCAGCCGCGGCTCCGCCGATGAGCGTGTTGATGACCAGCCAGACATTGGGCATTCCATGAGCGGCCAGGAACATCACAGGGGCGGTCGTGACGAGGAGCAGCTCGATGACACGCGGTTTGGTCAGCGCAATATAGGCGCTGATGATCGATCGCGGTCGGGTGGAGAGATTCTGCTCGTCGATGGCCCTCTGCAGAGGCCGTTCACTCTGCGCTTCCCGGTTCTGACGAAGTTTGCTCACGCCCACGATTCTACCTGCTGTCGAATATTTTGCCAGTCGCGACAGCGACCCGTGTCCGGCTGAATCAGAACCCCGTTGGGACCGTCCGCGGAGGGCCTCAGCGGCGGGTCGAGTCGCGGACGATGGAGACGAGGAAGGCAACCGCGGCGCAGACCGGCGCCAGCACGATGACCTCCACGACAAGAGCGGAGATGAGGTCGAGAGAAGCGGTCGCGGCCTCGGATCTCAGCACAGTGATCCCGACGCCAAGACCGAGCATCCCGCTCAGTCCCGAGTACACGAGCGCCGTGGTCCAGACCAGTCCGCCGTGTCGGGCGTTGAGCATGACGGTCAGGGCGGCGAGGAACGGTGTCAGCAGAAGCGCGGTCCCCAGCGCCCACAGTCCCAGCTCGCCGAGGTCGACGCGGCCGCGCAGCGGCTGACCGAGTGCCGAGGACACGGCGACGGTGGAGAGGATGAACAGGACCGGCAGTGCGAGTCCGATGCGCGAGATGAAACGGCGGGCGCTCACGGTGTGGGCGGCGACCTCGGCGAGGTCGGGCCGCAGACCCTGTGGCCACTTTCGAGAACGCTCCGAGTCGGCCGGAACCGCGACGTCGACCACCGGCTTCGCCCCTTCGCTCACCGTGCTCCCTCTTCTCTCGACCTTCACTCTTCGCCTACCGGCAGTGGTTGGATCGCCAACCACAGCTGTGCGCGAGACCACACTCTACCCGCCGGTAGCCGGAATGTCTCGCACCTCGGCGAAGACCTCGTGGAAGCCTGTGTGTGAACAGGGTCGGGCTATCCGAGGGCCGGCGCGGTAGAGTTTGAGTGCACGCTCTCAGACGAACGAAGGATCGCTCGAAGACATGACAACTCTGTCCTGGACTGAACTCGACAACCGCGCAGTCGACACTGCCCGCCTCCTCGCCGCCGATGCGGTCCAGAAGGCAGGGAACGGACACCCGGGCACCGCGATGAGCCTGGCTCCCATCGCCCACTACCTCTACCAGCAGGGGCTCACCCACGATCCGGCCGACCCGACGTGGGTCGGCCGTGACCGTTTCGTCCTCTCCTGCGGGCACAGTTCGCTGACTCAGTACATTCAGCTCTATCTGGCCGGTTTCGGTCTCGAACTCGACGACCTCAAGGCGCTGCGGACGTGGGGTTCGCTGACTCCGGGCCACCCGGAGGTCGGACACACCGCCGGCGTCGAGATCACCACCGGCCCGCTCGGTTCGGGGCTCGCCTCGGCGGTGGGTATGGCCATGGCGTCCCGTCGCGAACGCGGACTCTTCGACCCCGAAGCGGCACCCGGCACCTCACCGTTCGACCACTCGATCGTCGTGCTCGCCTCCGACGGTGACCTCGAAGAGGGCGTGTCCGGTGAAGCCTCGTCTCTGGCCGGCACGCAGGAGCTGTCGAACCTGCTGGTGATCTGGGATGACAACAGGATCTCCATCGAGGACGACACGGCCATCGCCTTCGGCGAGGACACCGCTGCCCGCTATGCCGCCTACGGCTGGCATGTCCAGCACGTCGACTTCACCTCCGGCGGGGACTACAACGAGGACATGGACGCCTTCCACGCCGCCGTCGAAGCCGCACGTGCCGACTCCCGCCCGTCATTCATCCGTCTCTCGACAATCATCGCCTGGCCGGCCCCGAACGCCCAGAACACCGGCGGTTCGCACGGAGCCGCTCTCGGTGAAGACGAGATTCGCGCGACCAAGGAGATCCTCGGCTTCGATCCGGAGGCGGAGTTCGCCGTCGCCGACGAGGTGCTGGCCCACACTCGTTCGGCTCTCGATCGCGGTCGGAAGGCACACCTGAAGTGGGATGAGTCCTTTGCTCAGTGGCGCAGCGCGAACCCGAAGCGCGCCGAACTCTTCGATCGCCTCTCCACACGTGAGCTTCCGGCCGGTCTCGATGCCGCCTTCCCGGTCTTCGAAGCCAGTGAGAAGGGCATCGCCACCCGTGCGGCCTCGGGTCAGGTCCTCAACGCGATCGCCGAGGTCATGCCTGAGCTGTGGGGCGGATCGGCGGATCTCGCCGGTTCGAACAACACGCTCATCAAGGGCGAGTCGAGCTTCCTGCCCGCCCACCGGTCGACCGGTGCCTTCAGCGGCAACGAATACGGACGCAACATCCACTTCGGCGTCCGTGAGTTCTCCGCCGGTCTCATCGGCAACGGCATCGCCCTGCACGGTGGAACCCGTCCTTACAACGGCACCTTCCTCGTCTTCAGCGACTACCAGCGTCCGGCCGTGCGTCTGGCCGCCCTCCAGCAGCTGCCGAACCTCTTCGTGTGGACCCATGATTCGATCGGTCTCGGCGAAGACGGGCCGACCCACCAGCCGATCGAGCACCTTTCGGCTCTGCGTGCCATTCCCGGCCTCGACGTCGTCCGGCCCGCGGATGCGAACGAGACCGCCGTCGTGTGGCGCAGGATCCTCGACCGCACCGATGGGCCCAGCGGCCTCGTCCTCACCCGTCAGGCCGTGCCGGTCCTCGACCGTGAGAAGTACGCCCCGGCCTCCGAGGCCGCCCGCGGCGGCTATGTGCTCACCGACACCGGAGACCAGCCCGAGGTCGCGATCCTCGCCAGCGGCTCCGAGGTCGCCATCGCCCTCGAAGCGGCTTCGGCCCTGGCCGAAGCCGGAACCGCGGCACGTGTGATCTCCATGCCCTGCCAGGAATGGTTCGATGCGCAGCCCGAGGACTACCGCAGCACGGTCCTGCCGCGCGGACTCAAGGCACGCGTGAGCATCGAAGCCGCTTCGGCGATGAGCTGGCACAAGTACCTCGGCGACGCCGGACGTGCCGTGTCGATCGAGCACTTCGGCGCCTCGGCGGACTACGCGACCCTGTACGAGAAGTTCGGCATCACTTCGGCGGCCGTCGTCGATGCCGCGAAGGAATCCATCAGCGCAGCGAAGGCGGAAGCATGAGTGAACGACTGCATGAGCTGAGCCAGGCGGGCGTGTCGATCTGGCTCGACGACCTGTCCCGCACACGGCTCGAGTCCGGCGATCTCGCCCGACTCATCGACGAGGCCTCGGTCACTGGGGTCACGACGAATCCGACGATCTTCGCGAACGCGATCTCCGCCTCGCAGGCCTATGATTCCGCGGTCGCCGAGCTCGGTGCGCAGGGGGCCGATGTCGATTCGGCCATCGAATCCCTGACCACAGCGGATGTCGCTGAGGCGGCCCGTCTGTTCCGGCCCGTCTTCGACTCCACCGACGGAGACGACGGTCGTGTGTCGATCGAGGTCGCTCCCCCGCTGGCCCACGATGCCGCGGGCACCGTCGAGTCCGCGAAGGCCCTGTGGCAGCGCGTGGGCGAACCGAACGCGATGATCAAGATCCCCGCCACCGAGGAGGGGCTGCGCGCGATCTCCGAGACGATCGCCGCGGGGATCAGCGTCAATGTCACCCTCGTGTTCTCTCTGTCGCGCTACCGCCACGTCGTCGAGGCCTTCCTCCAGGGCCTGGAGAAGGCGCGCGCGGCCGGACACGATCTGTCGACGATCCGGTCGGTCGCCTCGGTGTTCGTCTCCCGCGTCGACGCGGAGATCGATTCCCGCCTCGACGCCCTCGATGATCCGGCGGCGACGGAGCTCAAGGGCCGCGCCGGGATCGCGAACTGCGTGCTCGCCCACGAGATCCACTCGCAGCTGTTCACCTCCGAACGGTTCAAGGTCCTCGAACTCGCCGGAGCTCGTCCGCAGCGTCTGCTGTGGGCTTCGACGGGGGTGAAGAACCCCGACTATGCGGACACCATGTACGTCACCGGGCTCGTCGCCGCGAACACAGTGAACACGATGCCCGAACCGACGATGGAGGCCTTCGCCGACCATGGTGAAATCGCCGACGAGATCACGCCCGAGGACTACCGGGCCGCCGATGAGCTCTTCGACGCTCTGGCCCGCCTGGGGATCGACTATGCCGAGGTGATGACCGTGCTCGAAGAGCAGGGACTGGAGAAGTTCGACGTCAGTTGGGCCGAGCTGCAGGATACGATCCGTACGGCACTGGACCGGTCATGAGACTCGCACTCGAAGTTCCGGTCCAGGACGAGTTCGACGCCGAGTCGGCACGTCTCGTCGAAGCCGGCCTGGCTTCGGCTCTCAGCCGCCAGGACGCTTCGCACTTCGCCGGAGCGCAGGACGCCGCGGACCGTCTCGGCTGGGTCGATCTGCCCGACCGGGCCGAAGAGCTGCTCACCCGGGTCGAGACCCTGCACGCCGAACTCGTCGATCGGGGTCTGCGCACCATCAGCCTCGCCGGGATGGGCGGGTCCTCGCTCGCACCGGAGGTGATGACCGCGGTCGCGGGTGTCCGTCTCGAGGTCATCGATTCGACGGATCCGGATCAGGTCGCCGAGGCGATCGGCACCGATCTCGAACACACCGTCCTCATCGTCGCCTCCAAATCGGGGTCGACGGTGGAGACGGATTCCGTGCGCCGCAGCTTCGCCGCGGCTTTCGAGTCTGTGGGCATCGATCCGGCTTCCCGGATGATCGCGATCACCGATCCGGGCACCGAACTCGATCGACTCGCCAGCGACCTCGGGTTCCTCGCGACCTTCCACGCCGATCCGCAGGTCGGGGGCCGTTTCAGTGCGCTCTCGGCGTTCGGGCTCGTCCCCGCCGGTCTGGCCGGGGCAGATGTGCGATCCATCGTCGCCGAAGCGGCGGCCGCGGCCGCCGAATTGAGCACCGACGCGACCGACAATCCGGCTGTGGCCTTCGGCACGTGGCTGAGCATCGGCCATGCCCGGGCGACGGAGAAGCTCGTGCTTGCCGAGACCTCCCCGCGCCTGCGGGGACTGGCGGCCTGGGTCGAACAGCTCATCGCCGAATCGCTGGGCAAGGACGGACAGGGAATCCTGCCCGTCGTCGTCGATTCCCCCGACGACATCGGTTTCAGCGATGCTCGTGCGGATGCGCTGCTGTGCCTGCTCGGGCCCGCGGCGGATCCATCGGGCCTGGGTGCCCCCTCCGGTTTCGAAGCCACCGTCGACGGCAGCCTCGGCGAGCAGTTCCTGTTCTGGGAGTATGCGACGGCGATCGCAGGCTACAGCATCGGTGTCAATCCCTTCGACCAGCCCGATGTGGAGGCCGCGAAGGAACAGGCCCGACATCTGCTCGACGGACCGGACTCCGGCCGTGCCGAGGAGCCGGTCTTCCGTTCCGGGGACGTCGACGTGATCGAGGTCGTCGACGGCGCCACGGACCTTGTGGGTGCGTTGGAGGAGCTCTTCGCGCAGGTCGACGAATACGGTTACATCGGCATTCAGGCCTATCTCGATCGGATCGCCGACGCCGATGCGGCCACGCTGCGGTCGCTCGTCTCGACGCATGCCGGGGTGCAGACGACGTTCGGTTTCGGTCCCCGGTATCTCCATTCGACCGGTCAGTATCACAAGGGCGGACACCCCAACGGCGTGTTCCTTCAGATCACCGGCGAGGCACGCACCGACCTGCTGGTGCCCGGCCGCGCCTACGGCTTTGCACAGCTCCAGCGTGCACAGGCCGCAGGCGATGCGGCAGTGCTGCGGGACAGCGGCCGTCCGGTACTCAGGGTCCACCTGCTCGATCGTCGCCGTGGTCTGGCACAGCTGCGCGAGGCGATCGGCCGGATCAGCCCCCGCCACCACTTCGGCGTCGACTGACCATGTGACGGATGAGAAGGACCCCGACCGATGCGGTCGGGGTCCTTCTCTTTGTCATCTGCCCATCCGGGCGGAGTTCTCGGCTCGGGGCCGATCGTGCCTCAGGCGTTGAAGCGGGTGAGGATGCCCAGCAGGACGATGCAGGCGGCCCACACGATCGCCAAGAGCGTGGTGAAACGGTTGAGGTTGCGTTCGGCGACTCCCGACGAACCCAGCGAGGAGGACATTCCACCGCCGAACATGTCGGACATGCCACCGCCCTTGCCCTTGTGCATGAGGATCAGCAGGGTGAGGAAGATGCTCGTGAGGACGAGCAGCACGATGAGAATGATGTTGAGGATTTCCACGTCGGATTCAACCTATGTTTCGTTGAGAATGTCGTCGAGTGATGCGTTCGTCAGTCTACTTCGCGACCGCGGCCTTACACAAAGCGGCGAAGTCCGGGCCGCTGAGGCTGGCGCCTCCGACCAGGGCTCCGTCGACGTCTGCGTCGGCGACGATCTCGGCCACATTGTCGGCCTTGACCGATCCGCCGTAGAGGATGCGGGTCGACTCCGCCATGCCGTTGCCGTACTTCTCGGCCAATCGGGCCCGGATCGCCGCGGCCATCTCTGCCGCATCGGCGGCTGTGGCGGTCTCACCGGTGCCGATCGCCCACACGGGTTCGTAGGCGATGACGAGACCTTCGAGCGCGGAGGCGTCGAATCCGGCCAGCGACTCCTCGAGCTGGTCGAGGGTGAAGTCGACGTGGGTCTTCTCCTGCCGCTGCTGCAGCGACTCCCCCACGCACAGGATCGGCGTGAGTTCGGCCGACAGTGCCGCCCGGACCTTCGCGGCCACGACCTCATTGGTCTCATGGTTGTCCGCCCGACGTTCACTGTGCCCGATGACGACGTAGCTGCAGCCGAGCCGGGTGAGGAAGGTCGCCGCGATCTCACCGGTGTGAGCACCGGGAGCATGCTGGGACACATCTTGGGCACCGTACTTCAGCCACAGCTTGTCACCCTGGACGAGGGTCTGCACGGAGCGGATGTCGGTGAAGGGTGGGATCACGACGACTTCGCAGCGGCTCTCATCGAGCTTCGCGTCTTCGAGGGCCCAGGCGAGTTTCTGGACGCTGGAGATCGCTTCGAGGTGGTCGTGGTTCATCTTCCAGTTGCCTGCCAGCAGCAGGGTGCGGTCGCTCATGTTCGTCTTCTTCCTCATCCGAGTGCGTCGAGTCCGGGCAGGGTCTTGCCTTCGAGGTATTCGAGGCTGGCGCCGCCGCCGGTGGAGATGTGGCCGAAAGCGTCATCGGAGAATCCGAGGCTGCGTACGGCGGCTGCGGAGTCTCCGCCGCCGACGACGGTGAGTCTTTCGGCGGGATCGATGTCAGCGGATCGCGCCTCATCGGTCAGTGCAGTGGCCACGGCCTTGGTGCCGGCGGAGAACGCCTCGAATTCGAAGACTCCCATGGGACCGTTCCAGAACACGGTCGCCGAACTCGCGATGATCTGTGCATAGGTCCGTGCCGTCTTGGGACCGATATCGAGCCCGAGCGCCGAGGCGCCGGCCGGGGTGGATTCGAGTTCGGTGAACTCGCGCACCCAGTGCTCGGCGTCTGCGGAGAACTTCTCGGCCATGACGATGTCCTGGGGCAGGACGATCCGTGCCGCCCCGTCTCCGGCCGACGAACGCTCCAGGTAGGCCTTGACGTCGTCGATGCGGTCGGTCTCCACGAGGCTCGATCCGATGGGGTGGCCCATCGCGGCGAGGAAGGTGAAGACCATTCCCCCGCCGATGAGCAGATTGTCGGCACGGTCGAGGAGGTTGTCGATGACACCGAGTTTGTCCGAGACCTTCGAACCGCCGAGGACGACGGTGAAGGGCCGGGCCGGGTCGGTGAGCAGTCGGTCGCTGACTTCGACTTCCGCACGGACGAGAGACCCGGCGAAGTGCGGGAGCAGCTCGGCGACGTCGTACACGGAGGCCTGTTTGCGGTGGACGACCCCGAAGCCGTCGGAGACGAAGTCATCGGCCAGCCCGGCCAGCTGTGCGGCGAACTCGCGGCGTTCGGCTTCGTCCTTCGACGTCTCCCCCGGGTTGAAGCGCAGGTTCTCCAGCAGCAGGACCTCCCCGTCGCTCAGCGCGGCGGCCTTGGCCTTCGCCTCCTCACCGACGGTGTCAGCGGCGAAGGCGACGGGACGACCGATCGCCTCGGCGAGTTCGACCGCGATGGGAGCCAGCGAGTACTGCGGGTCCGGGGCGCCCTTCGGCCGGCCCAGGTGCGACATCACGATGACCTTGGCCCCCGCCTCGGCGAGGTCTGTGATCGTTGCCGCCGAGGCGGCGATGCGTCCGCGGTCGGTGATGGTGCCGTTGTCCATCGGCACGTTGAGATCGCTGCGGACGAGCACCGCGTGGCCGGCGAAGATGCCCGCATCGTCGAATGTCCTCATGAGTCCCTTTCGCTGAGAATGTAGCTGACCATGTCTTTGAGCCGGTTCGTGTAGCCCCACTCGTTGTCGTACCAGGCCACGACCTTGATCTGATCTCCCAGCACCATCGTGAGCTTGGAGTCCACGATCGCCGAGGCGGTGGTGCCGACGATATCGGTGGAGACGAGTTCGTCGGTGGAGTATTCGAGATAGGCGGAGTCCTCCGCCGCGGCGGCGAGGATTGCGTTGACCTCGTCGCGGTCGGCGCCGCGGGACGGAGTGAATGTGAAGTCGATGATCGATCCGGCAGGCACCGGCACACGCACGGCGAGTCCGTCGAGTCTGCCTTCGAGGTGGGGCATGACGCGGCCGACGGTGCGTGCCGCACCGGTCGTGGTGGGCACGATGTTGACCGCGGCGGCGCGGGCGCGGCGCAGGTCCCGGTGGGGCCCGTCGACGAGCATCTGGTCGCCGGTGTAGGCGTGGACGGTGTTGAGCAGCCCGGATTCGACGCCGAGCGCGTCGTCGAGGGCCTTGACGACGGTGGCCATGCAGTTCGTCGTGCATGAGGCGTTCGAGACCACGGAGTGCGTGTCCGGATCGAAGTCGGACTCGTTGACGCCCATGACGAAGGTTGCGTCGACATCTTTGCCGGGGGCGGAGAGCACGACCGTGGACACGGTTCCGCCGAGGTGGGCCTCGGCCTGATCCCGGCGAGTGAAGTGACCGGTGGATTCGACGACGAGTTCGACTCCGTGCCGCGACCAGTCGATGGCGGCGGGGTCGGATTCGCTGAACACCGCAATCTCACGGCCGTCGACGGTCAGCGCATCAGCGCTGGCCTCGACAGCGTGGTCGAAGCGCGGCCACACGGAATCATGTGTCAGCAGGTGGGCCAGGGTGGCGGTGTCGGTGAGGTCGTTGACGGCGACGACTTCGAAGTCGGTGCCGGGTTCGAGGGACAGACGGAACAGGGCACGGCCGATACGGCCGAAGCCGTTGATGGCGATTCGTCTCATGCCTCGATCTTAGCGATCCTCGAGCATTTCCGGGGTCAGGCTGGCTTCGGTGCCGGGAATTCCCAGTTCTTCCGCATGCTTGTCCGCCGTCGACAGCAGTCGGCGGATGCGCCCGGCGACCGCGTCCTTCGTCATCGGCGGGTCGGCGAGCTGCCCGAGTTCCTCCAAGGAGGCCTGTTTGTGGGTGACACGCAGCTGCCCGGCATACCGGAGGTGTTCGGGGACCTCGTCTCCGAGGATCTCCAGGGCTCGTTCGACGCGGGCGCCGGCGGCAACCGCCGCGCGTGCCGAACGGCGCAGGTTCGCATCGTCGAAGTTCGCCAGACGATTCGCTGTGGCGCGGACCTCGCGACGCATCCGGCGCTCCTCCCACGCGAGCACCGCGCTGTGGGATCCCATCCGGGTGAGCAGGGCGGCGATATCGTCGCCGTCGCGGATGACGACCCGGTCGACTCCGCGGACTTCGCGGGCCTTCGCACTCAGGCCGAGTCGGCGGGCGGCTCCGACGAGCGCCAGTGCCGCTTCCGGGCCGGGACAGGTGACTTCGAGGGCGGAGGAACGTCCGGGTTCGGTCAGGGAGCCGTGGGCGAGGAAGGCACCGCGCCAGGCGGCCTCGGCATCGGCGACGGATCCGTTGACGATCGCCGAGGGCAGGCCGCGCACGGGTCGTCCCCGGTTGTCGACGAGACCGGTCTGGCGCGCCAGGGCTCCGCCGTCGCGGGTGACACGAAGCAGGTAGCGGTTGGAACGGCGGATTCCGGCGGCGTTGATGACGACGATATCGGCATGCTGGCCGTAGAGGTCCTTGACCTCGGCGCGCAGACGCTTCGCCGTTTGGGCGGTGTCGAGTTCGGCTTCGAGCACGATCGAGCCGTTGACGAGATGGAGGGCGGAGGAGAACCGGAAGATCGAGGACACCTCGGCTTTGCGGGCGGCGGTGCGGGTGATCCTCACTCGCGCCAATTCATCCTTGACCTGAGCGGTCAGTGCCATTGCTCGTCCTCCTGAACCAGATGTCCTACCACTGCTCGGCAACGCCGATCCCTGCGTCTACCAACATGTCACGGTAGCACGCTGCGAGTTTGAGACTGTCATGCTGTCCCTGCCTGCGTGAGCGCAGCGGACGTTGCCACAGTTTGGCGCCGAAGAGATCCTCTGCCTGCTGCGGCAGGTCGGGTTCGAGCTCGGTCGCCGCCTCGTCGACGAGGACATAGTCCAGCCTCAGCTCGGCTGCGTGCCGGTGCAGGGAGGCGAGGTGTTCGCCGAGGCTCAGGTCCTTCGTCTCCCCATCGGTCGAACTGAGATTGAGAGTGAGGGATTTCACCGCGTCGGAGGCCACGATCGCTTCGGCGAGCGAGGGGACGAGCAGATGCGGCATCACCGAGGTGTACCAGGATCCGGGGCCGAGGTTGAGCACATCGGCTTCGTGTACGACTTCGACGGTTTCGTATCGGGCCGGCGGTGCGGCGGGGTCGAGGCGCACGGTCTCGACATGGCCGAGGGTGGAGGCGAGCACGGATTGTCCGCGCACGACTTGGAACGATCCGGGGAACTTCACATCGGCTTCGATCGTCAGCGGTACCGAGGACATCGGCAGCACGCGACCGTGGGCGCGCAGCAGCCGGGCCATCCAGTCGAGTCCGGCGACATGGTCGCCGTGGATCTGCCACAGAGCGGCGATGAGCAGATTGCCCACGGCATGGCCCGAGAGTTCGCCGTCGGATTCGAAGCGGTGCTGGATGACGTCGCGCCAGGTCTGCCCCCAGGTGCCGTCATCGCACAGCGCGGCCAGCGCCATCCGCAGATCGCCGGGCGGCAGTCCCCCGAGCTCGTCGCGGAGGCGACCGGACGATCCCCCGTCATCGGCGACGGTGACCACAGCGGTGAGGTCCTCGGTGAGCAGGCGGAACGCCCGCAGGGCCGCATAGAGTCCGTGGCCGCCGCCGAAAGAGACGATGCTCGGACCGTCGTTCTGCGTCCCCGAGGTGATCACGGGCAGGTCTTCGGTCTCCATGTCATTCTCTTCCCAAGTCGCGGTGGCGCACGGTCACGGGAATGCCCGTCTGCGCGGACAGGAGCTTGCCGACGCGTTCGCTGATGGCCACGGACCGGTGTTTGCCTCCGGTGCAGCCGATGCCGATCATCGCGTAGCCGCGCCCTTCGCGGAGGTAGCCTTCGGCCACGGTCGACAGGGTTGCAGCATAGCGTTCGATGAACTCCTCGGCACCGTTCTGCTCGAGCACGAAGGACGCGACATCGGAGTCGAGCCCATTGTGTCCGCGCAGGTGGGGAATCCAATACGGGTTGGGCAGGAAGCGGACGTCGGCGATGTGGTCGGCGTCCTTGGGCAGCCCGTATTTGAAGCCGAAGCTCATCAAGGTCAGGCGCAGCGGCGGAGTGTCGTCGTCGCTGAAGCGTTTGCGCACCTCAGCGGAGAGCTGATGGACGTTGAGATCGGAGGTGTCGACGATGATGTCGGCACGGTGCTTGAGAGTCTCGAGTTGGGCACGCTCGGCTTCGATGCCGTCGAGGAGGGTCCCTTCGCCCTGCAGCGGGTGGGGACGCCTCGTCGATTCGAAACGGCGCACGAGGACTTCGTCCGAGGCTTCGAGGTAGAGGATGCGCAGTGACAGTCCCTGATCGACGAAGTCGCCGATCGTCTCCTGCAGCTCCGTGTACTTCGTCCGTCCCTTGGCGTCGATGACGATCGCGATCTTGGGCAGAGCACCGTCGGCGCGGGCGACGAGTTCGACCAGCGGACGCATCATCTGCGGCGGCAGATTGTCCACGACGTACCAGTCCATGTCTTCGAGCACATTGGCCACGGTCGTCCTGCCCGCCCCGGACATGCCGGTGACGAGAACGACCTCGATGGGATGGTCGGAACCGTTCGGTTCGGCCTGCGTACTCACACGTCCTCCTCTGTCGGTGCCCGATCGGTGCCCGGGCACGGGGTCTCTGGGCACTACTCTAGGGCAGTTTCGTCGTGCTCAGTCGGCCAGTGCCGCGACGATCTTGGCCGCGAGCGAGGGACCGATTCCCTTGACCTCGCAGATCTCCTCGGCGGTGGCGGCACGGACCTTCTTCACCGACCCGAAATGACGCAGCAGAGCGGTGCGTTTGGATTCTCCGAGTCCCGCGATGTCGTCGAGGACCGAGCTGGTCATCGCCTTCGCGCGCTTCGACCGGTGGTAGGAGATCGCGAAGCGGTGGGCTTCGTCGCGCAGCCGCTGCATGAGGAAGAGACCTTCGGAGTTGCGCGGGAGGATCACCGGGAACGGGTCCTCGGGCACCCAGATCTCTTCGAGTCGTTTGGCCAGACCGACCACGGAGATGTCGACGATCCCGAGGTCCGTCAGCGCCTTCGTGGCGGCAGCGACCTGTGGACCGGCACCGTCGACGACGAGGAGGCCCGGTCGGTAGCCGAAGCGTTCGTCGGGTTCGTCGGAGCCCATCTGTTCGAGGTAGCGGCTGAACCGGCGGGAGACGACATCGTACATCGAGGCCGTGTCGTCGGCGGCGGCTTCGCCGTGAATGGCGAAGTGTCGGTAATCGCGCTTCTTCGCCATTCCGTCTTCGAACACGACGAGGGAGGCCACGACGTTCGATCCCTGGGTGTGGGAGATGTCGATGCATTCGATCCGCAGCGGGGCTTCGGGCAGGCCGAGATGCTCTTGGATCTCTTTGAGCGCCTGACTGCGGGTGGTCAGGTCGGAGGAGCGTTTGAGTTTGTGCTGGACCAGCGCTTCCTTCGCGTTCTTGTCCACCGTCTCCAGCGCGGCCCTCTTCTCACCGCGTTCGGGCACACGGACCGTCACTCGCGCCCCCCGCTGCTGGCTCAGCCAGGCTTCGAGGGACTCCTGATCGGCCGGCAGGGTGTCGACGAGGATCTCCTTCGGGATCGCCTCGGCGTCGAGACCGGAATACGCCTGCCGCAGGTAGTCGGTGGTCAGTTCCGCCGGAGTGTGGTCATCGGAGCGTTCGATGATCCAGCCGCGTTGACCGCGGATCCGGCCCTGTCTCACATGGAATACCTGTACGGAGGCTTCGAGCTCCTCGGTGACGAGGGCGAAGATATCGCAGTCGGCGCTGACCGAGAGGACCACGGCGGACTTGTCGAGCACCTTCTGCAGGGCGGTGATCTCATCCCGCAGACGGGCGGCCCGTTCGTAATCGAGCTCCTCGGCGGCCTGTGCCATCTCCTTCTTGCGGTAGCTGATGAACCGCCCGGTGTTGCCGGACATGAAGTCGGTGATGCTGCGGGCGAGCTCCCGGTGCTCGTCCTTGCTGATGTGGTCGACGCAGGGGGCCGCGCATTTGTCGATGTAGCCGAGCAGGCAGGGACGGCCGCTGCGTTCTGCACGCCGGTAGACCCCGGGGGTGCAGGTGCGCATCGGGAAGGCCCTGAGCAGCAGGTCGAGGGTGTCCTTGATCGCCCACACCTGGGCGAAGGGACCGAAGTACTTCACGCCCTTGCGGCGTTTGCCGCGGGTGATGAAGGCTCGCGGCACCTCTTCGTTCATGGTGATCGCGAGGTAGGGGTAGGACTTGTCGTCGCGGAACATGACGTTGAACCGCGGATTGAACTCGTTGATCCACGTCCACTCGAGCTGCAGGGCTTCGACCTCGGTGTCGACGACGGTCCATTCCACGGAATTCGCGGTGTGGACCATCGTCGACGTCCGCGGATGCAGTGCGACGGGGTTCGCGAAGTACGAATTGAGGCGGTTGCGGAGGTTCTTCGCCTTCCCCACGTAGATCACTCGGCGGTCGGGGTCCCGGAATTTGTACACGCCGGCCGAGGTCGGGATCGACCCCGTGGCCGGACGGTAGCTGGATGGATCGGGCATTCGGATCAGGCGTCGAGCATCGGTTTGAGGAACCGTCCGGTGTGGGACGCGGCCACCTCGGCGACTTCCTCCGGAGTGCCGTCGGCGATGATCTGACCGCCGCCGCGACCGCCTTCGGGTCCGAGATCGATGACGTGGTCGGCGTTGCCGATCACATCGAGGTTGTGTTCGATGACGATGACCGTGTTGCCTTTGTCGACGAGCCCCTGGAGGACGAGCAGCAGCTTCGAGATGTCCTCGAAGTGCAGGCCCGTCGTCGGTTCGTCGAGCACGTAGACGGTCCGTCCGCGCGAGCGCTTCTGCAGTTCGGCGGCGAGTTTGACCCGCTGTGCCTCGCCACCGGACAGCGTCGTCGCCGGCTGACCGAGGCGGACATAGCCGAGCCCGACCTCGACGAGGGTCTTCAGGTGACGGGAGATCGCAGGGATCGCCGCGAAGAAGTCGTTGGCCTCTTCGATGGGCATGTCGAGGACTTCGGCGATGCTCTTGCCCTTGAACGTCACTTCGAGGGTCTCCCGGTTGTACCGGGCCCCTTGGCAGACTTCGCAGGGCACGTAGACGTCGGGCAGGAAGTTCATCTCGATCTTGATGGTGCCGTCGCCGCTGCAGTTCTCGCAGCGGCCGCCCTTGACGTTGAAGGAGAACCGTCCCGGCAGGTAGCCGCGGACCTTCGCCGACTCCGTTTCGGCGAACAGCCTGCGCACATGGTCGAACACGCCGGTGTAGGTGGCGGGGTTCGACCGTGGGGTCCGACCGATCGGCGACTGGTCGACGTGGACGACCTTGTCGAGGTTGTCCAGTCCGGTCACCCGTTTGTGGCGTCCGGGCACGCGAGAGGCGCCGTTGAGGACATTGGCCATCTGCGTGTAGAGGATCTCGTTGACCAGGGTCGACTTGCCCGAACCGGACACACCGGTGACGGCCGTGAGCACGCCGAGCGGGAAGGACACCGTGACATCGCGCAGGTTGTTCTCCACCGCCTTCTCGACGGTGACCATCCGCTCCCTGTCGACGGGGCGACGGGCTGCTGGGATCTGGATCTCGCGACGACCGGAGAGGTAGTCGCCGGTGATCGAGCCCGGGGCGTCCCTGAGCCCGGGCACGGGGCCCGAGTAGACGACCTCTCCCCCGTGCTCGCCGGCGCCGGGACCGATGTCGACGATCCAGTCGGCGGATTCGATGGTGTCCTCATCGTGTTCGACGACGATGAGGGTGTTGCCCAGCTCCTTGAGCTTGTTGAGCGTCTCGATGAGTCTGCGGTTGTCACGCTGGTGCAGACCGATCGAGGGCTCGTCGAGGACGTAGAGGACGCCGACGAGTCCCGAACCGATCTGCGTGGCCAAGCGGATGCGCTGGGCTTCGCCGCCGGACAGGGTGCCCGCGGCACGATTGAGGCTGAGGTAGTCGAGTCCGACGTCGAGAAGGAAGCCGAGTCGGGCGTTGATCTCCTTCATCACCTGAGCCGCCACCGCCGCATCCCGGTCGCTGAGTTCGAGTGAGCCGAGGAACTCCGCGGCTTCGTCGAGAGCGAGTTCGGAGACTTCGGCGATGGATCTGTCGCCGACCTTGACCGCGAGGATCTCGGGCTTGAGGCGGGTCCCCTGGCAGCTGGCGCAGGGGATCTCCCGCATATACGACTCGTAGCGCTCGCGCGACCAATCGGATTCGGTCTCTTCGTGTTTGCGCTGGATGTACTGGTAGACACCCTCGAAACCGGTCGAGTAGGTGCGTTCGCGGCCGAAGCGGTTCTTGTACTTGACGTGGACCTTGTAGTCCTTGCCGGTGAGGATCGCGGTCTTCGCGGTCTTCGGCAGCTTCTTCCACGGTGTCTTCATATCGAACCCGAGCTCGTCGCCGAGGCCCTTGAGCAGCCGGTTGAAGTACTTCGCGACCTGCTTGCCGCCGGACCAGGGGGCGATCGCTCCAGCACCGAGGCTGAGGTCCTCATCGGGCACGACGAGGTCCTCATCGACCTGCAGGCGCGTGCCGATGCCGTCACAGGTCGGGCAGGCGCCGAAGGGCGAGTTGAAGGAGAAGGACCGCGGCTCGATCTCGTCGACCGTCAGCGGGTGTTCGTTCGGGCACGACATGTGTTCGGAGAAGGTGCGGATCGTGCCTTCGTCGACGAGGTCGATGTCGATGCGGCCATCGGCCAGGCCGAGTGCGGTCTCAACCGAGTCGGTCAGACGCGGACGCATTCCGGGCTTCGCCACGAGGCGGTCGACGACGACGGAGATCGTGTGCTTGTACTGCTTCTCCAAGGCCGGAGGTTCACTCAGGGTGATCTGCTCGCCGTCGACGATGGCACGCGAGAAGCCCTTGGCCTGCAGTTCGGTGAAGAGGTCGACGAACTCGCCCTTGCGGGAGCGGACGACGGGGGCGAGGACGAGGAACTTCGTGCGCTCCTCGAGCTCGAGCAGCTGGTCGACGATCTGCTGCGGAGTCTGCTTCGTGATCACCTCACCGCAGACCGGACAGTGCGGGGTGCCGATGCGTGCCCACAGCAGGCGCAGGAAGTCGTAGACCTCCGTGATCGTGCCGACGGTCGAGCGCGGGTTGCGCGATGTCGACTTCTGGTCGATCGACACCGCCGGGGACAGCCCTTCGATGAAGTCGACATCGGGTTTGTCCATCTGACCGAGGAACATGCGGGCGTAGGAGGACAGGGATTCGACGTAGCGTCGCTGCCCCTCGGCGAAGATCGTGTCGAAGGCCAGGGACGACTTGCCGGATCCGGACAGTCCGGTGAAGACGACCATGGAGTCACGCGGCAGGGCGATCTCGACGTTCTTGAGATTGTGTGCCCGTGCGCCCTTGACCCACAGCGTGTCGAGATGGGAGACGCCGCTGACTTGCTCAACGTTATTGGTTTTCATCACCTGACCACTGTATTCCTCGGCACTGACATTGCTTCATTCTCGGCTCTTTGCACCGGCCGCGGCCGGGCCGTGGGGTTCATCTGACGGCGCCGATCTCGCCGACCGAGACGATGCGGAGAACGATGTCTCCGGCTTCGTCGCTGGCTTCCACGTCCACCTCGGCGTCGATGGCCCAGTCCCGGTTCCCTTCGGGGTCGGCCAGGATCTGGCGGACGTTCCAGGTGGAAGAACCGGGTTCGATGTCGATATATTCCCGACCGCGGGCCTTCTGGTCCGTGAGCAGGTCGCCGTAGACATCGTAGAAGTCCTCGATTGCGTCTTCCCAGGCACGGGCGTCGAAGCCGGATTCCGCGTCGAGGCGGCCGAGTTCGGTGTAGTCGGCACGTTCTGCGAGGAGCACCCGGTGGAACAGGGCGTTGCGGATCTCGGCGGTGAAGACCTTCGTGTTCTCGGAGAACCGACGATCCAACGCCGGCAGCTCATCGGCATGCTGAGTCGGATCGAGACCCTGCAGGGTCCGCCATTCGTCGAGCAGGGAGGAGTCCGTGCGGGCGATGGTCTCACCGAGCCATTCGATGATGTCGGCCAGCTCCTCGGTCCGGTTCTCCGCCGGCACGTTGTGCAGCAGCGCCCGGTAGACGTCGGTGAGGTACCGCAGCAGGCTGCCTTCGGCGCGGGCCAGGGAATAGTAGCCGACGAACTGTGTGAAGCCCATGGACTGTTCGATCATGTCGCGGACGACGGATTTCGGTTCGAAGCTGCCGCCGCGCAGCCACGGGTGGGTCTCGACGAAGTGGTCGAAGGCGGGTTCGAGCATCTCGGCCAGGGGTGCGGGTCCTTCGACCTCGTCGAGGATGGCCATCCGTTCGGCGTAGTCGACCCCTTCGGCTTTGAGTTCGGCCAGGGTGTCGCCCTTGATCCGGTCGAGTTGGCCCTTGAGGATCTGGAACGGCACCGAAGTGGTGGATTCGACGATGGAGACGATGTCGAGGGCGTAGGTGTCGTCGTCTTCGTCGAGGAGGTCGAGCGCGGCGAGGACGAACGGTGCCAGCGGCTGATTGAGCGCGAACTGGGGGCCGAGGTCCTGGGTGGCGGAGAGTTCGTTCCCTCTGATTTCGATGAGTCCGGCGTCGAGGAGGGAGCGTCCGATGCTGATCGCCGTGAGTTTGAGGTCGAGTCGGCGGTCCCGGGTCTCGTGCGTCTTGTCGATGAAGTCGCCGATCGTCGACACGTCGGAGCCGGGACGGGCCACGAGGTTGAGGATCGTCGAATGGTCGATCTTCATCCGCGGGCGCAGGGTCTCGGATTCGCCTTCGATGAGTTTGGTGAAGGTCTCCTCCGACCAGCCGACGAACCCGGCTGGGGCGGCCTTCTTCTTGATCTTCTTCTTTTTCTTCTTGTCGTCGTTCGCGGCCTTCGCTTCGGCTTTGAGATTGTCGATGACGTGTTCCGGGGCTTGGGCGACGACGTAGCCGCGGGTGTCGAATCCGGCGCGGCCGGCACGGCCGGCCAGCTGCTGGAATTCGCGGACGCTGAGTCTGCGCATCTTCCGGCCGTCGAATTTCGTCAGCCCAGTCAGCAGCACGGAGCGGATGGGCACATTGATGCCCACGCCAAGGGTGTCGGTGCCGGAGATGACGAGCAGCAGGCCTTTGAGCGCGAGCTGCTCGATGAGGCGCCGGTATTTCGGCAGCATGCCCGCGTGGTGGACGCCGACGCCGTGGAGGAGGAGTTTGCGCAGGCTCTGTCCGAAGCCCTTGCCGAAGGAGAAGCCTTTGATCGCCGCGGCGATCGCGGCTCTCTGGTCCTTCGTGGCGAGGTCGACCGAGAGGAGGTTCGTGGCGAGGTCGATCGCCCCGTTCTGGGAGTAGGAGACGACGTAGACCGGGGCTTTGTCGTTGCGGACGAGTCCGCGCAGGGTGTCCGAGAGCGTGTCCGTGGAGTATTCGTACTCAAGCGGCACGGGTCTCTCCGCCGAGGTTACCTCGGAGGAATCGCGTCCCGTCGTCTCCCGCATGGTTCTGCGGATGTCGGTGGTGTCGCCGAGGGTGGCGGACATGAGGACGAACTGGGCCTGCGGCATCTCGAGCAGCGGCACCTGCCAGGCCCAGCCGCGGGAGGGGTCGGCGACATAGTGGAATTCGTCCATGACGACCATGCCCGCGTCGAGCATCCCGCCTTCGCGCAGCGCCTGGTTGGCGAGGATCTCTGCCGTTGCGCAGATGACAGGGGCATCGCCGTTGACGGTCGAGTCCCCGGTGATCATGCCGACGTTCTCGGCTCCGAAAGCGGCGATGAGCGAGAAGAACTTCTCACTCACCAGGGCCTTGAGAGGAGCGGTGTAGTAGGCGCGGATCCCTCGGGTGTACGACTGGTAGAGGGCGAAGAGGGCCACGAGTGACTTGCCCGAACCGGTCGGGGTGGCCATGATCGTGTTGTCGCCGGCGAGGATGCTGAGGAACGCCTCATCCTGGGCCGGGTACGGTTCGACTCCGATCTCCGAGCAGTATTCGCCGAAGGACTCGTAGATCGTATCGTCGTCCGCGAATTCCGCGGGGATCTCCTGCAATCTGGCCACGCTGATGCACAGACCTTTCCGATTAGACTGGTTCCATCCTATTGCTCGACACCGAGGAGTCACACATGCCGGTCTTCGCCGTCACCTACAACTATGGTCCCGATACAGACACGCGGATGGAGCATCGCCCCGCGCACCGGCAATGGCAGGCGGAGTTGAATGAGGCCGGAACCATCCTCGCTTCGGGTCCTCTCGACGCTGATCCGCAGCCCGGCGGGCTGCTCGTCCTCAGCGCCGCCGACCGGGCGGAGGTCGAAACCCACCTCGCTCGGGACCCCTATGCGTCGCTCGGTGTGATCGAGTCGACACAGATTCGCGAGTGGACCCCGGTCTTCGGTCCTCTCGCTGCGGACTGAGCCGCGAAGCGCCCGCAGCCCGGCCGGCTGCGGACTCAGTTATGACACGGGCCGCAGCCGATCCTCGGGATCAGCTGCGGCCCGCGCTCTTCCCTGCCGCTCAGCGGCCTCCGAGTGCTGGGGCAGGCGTGGCGTGGATCATTCGGAGTTCGGTTCCTGAGCGGTGCCGGGCTTCTTCTGCGCCCGTCCCTCGCCGTCGCCGAGGCGGTCCGACCCGTCCCGCCCGGCAGAGTCCGGGGCCTGTGGGTCATCGACGTGGTGCTGTTCGTGTTCGACCTGACCGAAGTGGACTTCCTGGTGGCCGCGCTTCATCGCGATGAGGCTGGCGATGGTGGCCACGGCCATGCAGCCGATGATGACGGCCAGAGACACGCCGGTGGTGATGTCGGGAACCCATTCGAGTTTCTCTCCCCCATTGATGAACGGCAGGTTGTTCTCGTGTGCGGCGTGCAGGATGAGCTTGACGCCGATGAACGCGAGGATCGCGGCGATGCCGTACTTGAGGTAGATGAGTCGGTCGAGCAGCCCGCCGAGGAGGAAGTAGAGCTGGCGCAGACCCATGAGGGCGAAGAGGTTCGCCGTGAACACGATGAATGGACTCTGGGTGATGCCGAAGATCGCGGGGATCGAGTCGAGCGCGAACATGACATCGGTGGTGCCGATGGCGATGAAGACGAGCAGCATCGGGGTGAAGAACTTCTGCCCGTCGATCGTGGTCTTGAGTCTGTTGCCGTCGAAGTCGTCGGAGATGTTCACCCGACCCTTGAGCCATCTGACGAAGCGGTTGTCCTCATCGCTTTCGTCCTCGCTGCCGAACGCTTGGTTCCATGCCGTCCACAGCAGGAACACGCCGAAGAGGTAGAAGACGGAGATGAAGAGATTGATGACGACCGATCCGGCGAGGATGAACACGCCGCGGAAGACGAGCGCGATGATGATGCCGACCATCAGCACTTCCTGCTGATACTGCCTGGGCACCTTGAACCGGGTCATGATGATGACGAAGACGAAGAGGTTGTCGATACTCAGGCTGTATTCCGTGAGCCAGCCGGCCAGGAACTGTCCCGCGTGCTCTCCGTCGGCGAAGAAGTACATCGCCACGGCGAAGAGCAGGGCGAGTGAAACGTAGAAGCTCACCCAGAGGGTTGCTTCGCGCATCGAGGGGATGTGCGGCCGTTTGATCACCAGCAGGAGATCGGCCACGAGGATGAGGACGAGAACGATGAGTGAACCGGTCTCGAACCAGAAGGGCAATTCGGTTGTCATGGAAGCCTTTCGCTGTTGTCCGTGCGTGCCGTACACGGCTGGGCAAATCGAAAGTCTCTCCCGCGGCGCTGTTCAACCGCGTCCGAACCCGGATCGAAGAGATCGTGATGACGAGTTCGGAGCTTATGGGATACTCCCCTCCGGCGCTCCAGTCTACACTGGCGGCTCAGGCGTGCCCGGCCTCCTTCATCTGCCGCAGCTCCTGTTTGAGGTCGGAGAGTTCGTCGCGCAGGCGCGCGGCGAGTTCGAACTGCAGCTCGGCGGCGGCGGAATGCATCTGCGATGTCAGCGATTCGATGAGCTCGGTGAGGTCGGCCGCCGGCGGACGCAGCGAGCCGGGCTTGCCCGCGGCTTCGCGCTGTTCGTCGCTGAGCGTCGAATTGTAGCCGCGCCTGCCCTTGCCGTAGTCGAACTCGGTGAGCAGCTCGCGAGTGTCCTCGTCCTCGCGCTGCAGTCGTTCGGTGATGTCGGCGATCCGTTTGACCAGCGGGGTCGGGTCGATGCCGTGTTCCTCGTTGTAGGCGACCTGGATCGCCCGCCTGCGGTCGGTCTCATCGATGGCGGTGCGCATCGAGTCCGTGATCGTGTCCGCGTACATGTGCACCTGACCGTGCAGGTTGCGTGCCGCGCGGCCGATCGTCTGGATGAGCGAGGTCGAGGACCGGAGGAACCCTTCCTTGTCGGCGTCGAGGATCGCGACGAGGGAGACTTCGGGCAGGTCGAGTCCCTCACGCAGCAGGTTGATGCCGACGAGGACGTCGAACTCTCCGCCGCGCAGCTCTGTGAGCAGTTCCACACGTCGCAGCGTGTCGACATCGGAGTGGAGGTACTGGACGCGGACCTCGTGCTCGAGCAGGTAGTCGGTGAGGTCTTCGGCCATCTTCTTCGTCAGCGTGGTCACCAGCACACGTTCGTTCGCGTCGACCCTGGTCTTGATCTCGTCGAGCAGATCGTCGATCTGGCCCTTCGTCGGTTTGACCTTGATCTCCGGGTCGACGAGTCCGGTCGGTCGGATGATCTGCTGGACGTAGCCGTTGGCGTTGCCGAGTTCGAAGTTGCTGGGCGTGGCCGAGAGGTACACGGTCTGCCCGACGCGTTCGCGGAACTCGTCGAACTTCAGGGGCCGGTTGTCCATGGCGCTGGGCAGGCGGAAGCCGTGTTCGACGAGAGTGCGTTTGCGTGACATATCGCCTTCGTACATGCCGCCGATCTGCGGAACGGTGACATGAGATTCGTCGACGACGAGGAGGAAGTCCTCGGGGAAGTAGTCGAGCAGACAGTTCGGGGCCGATCCGGGAGCACGGCCGTCGATGTGCCGCGAATAGTTCTCGATGCCGGAGGTGAAGCCCATCGACTCCATCATCTCGAGGTCGTAGGTCGTCCGCATCTTCAGCCGCTGCGCTTCGAGGAGCTTGTTCTGCGACTCGAATTCGCTCAGCCGCTTCTGCAGCTCGTCTTCGATCCCGCTGATGGCCGTGGCCATCCGGCTCTCACCGGCGACGTAGTGGCTGGCGGGGAAGACGTGGATCGTATCCTCGTCGCGTACGATCTCCCCGGTCAGCGGGTGGAGGGTCTGCAGGGATTCGATCTCGTCACCGAAGAATTCGATGCGCAGCGCGAGCTCTTCGTACTGAGGGATGATCTCGACGGTGTCGCCGCGCACGCGGAAGGTGCCGCGGGTGAACGCCATATCGTTGCGGGCGTACTGCATGGACACGAACCGTTTGAGCAGTTCGTCGCGATCGCATTCGTCGCCCCGGTGCAGGGTGACCATGCGGTCGACGTATTCCTCGGGTGTGCCGAGGCCGTAGATGCATGAGACCGTCGAGACCACGACGACATCGCGTCGGGTCAGCAGCGAGTTCGTGGCCGAGTGCCGGAGCCGTTCGACTTCGTCGTTGATCGACGAGTCCTTCTCGATGAACGTGTCCGTCTGCGGCACATAGGCTTCGGGCTGGTAGTAGTCGTAGTAGGACACGAAGTACTCGACGGCGTTGTGCGGCAGCAGCTGCCGGAACTCGTTGGCCAGCTGTGCGGCCAGAGTCTTGTTCGGGGCCATGATCAGAGTCGGACGCTGCACCTGTTCGATGAGCCACGCGGTCGTCGCGGACTTGCCTGTGCCGGTGGCGCCGAGCAGCACGATGTCCCGCTCCCCCGCATCGAGCCGTTCGGAGATCTCCCTGATCGCCGTCGGCTGGTCGCCGGAGGGCGAGTACTCGGAGACGACCTCGAAGGGGGCCACTTCGCGAGTGACGTCGGGACGGTGACCGATCGCTGGCAGGGGGCGTTCTGAGCTCATAGTCCCACCCTAGTCCTCGCCCCTGACATTGGGCAGTCGGCTCCCGCTTCGGCCCGCATCAGTCGAAGCTGTCGGGGACCAGACGTCGACGCATGCTCAGGAAGTACGGTTCCTTCGACTCTGCGTAGGACCGAGTGATCTGAGAGTCTGTTCCGCCCTGCTCCTGCGCGAGTGCCATGAGCTCGCGTTTGACCCGGAGATACTCGTCCCGCGCCCCGGCATCGGCGCTGAGCAGATCCCGGAATGCGCGAGCGAAGCGGGCGCCCACGGAATCCGCGACCCGCACATGCAGGTTCACCGCCCGGCCGGGGTCCGTGTTCGCGTGGAACCACTTCGCCTCGCCTCCGGCCTCGCCCAGATGATCATGCATCTCCTCCCCCGGATACCCGAGTTCGGTCAGGCGGGGGGCCAGTTGCCGGGCTGCCGCGAGGTCGGGGACCAGCAGCTGCAGATCGATGACGTCTTTGGCGGGCAGGCCCGGCACCGAGGTGGAACCGATGTGCTCGATGGCGAATTCGGCGCCGGTGCCGTGCTCGAGCTTCGCGATGACGCGCCGCGCGTCACCGTCCCAATCCGCATCCTCCGGATCGCTGAGCCCGAGAGCGGCACGTGATGCCCGTCGTGCTCGGCGGAGGTTCTCGGCGAAGGGCCGGATCCGCGAGGAGATGAGCCGGGCCACCGTGTCCTCGGTCGTGGCGACCGGGCCGGTGTTGTCGATGCTGACGTCGCAGGCCCGTCTGCGCGTTTCGTCATCGGCTTGCCGGGTGATCCGTGCGGCGGCATCCTCGCGGTCCATTCCGCGGGCGTCGATGAGCCGCTGCAGGCGCACTTCAGCGGGAACATCGACGACGAGGTTGAGATGGTAGGCGGGTGTCATCGAGTTCTCGACGAGCAGCGGGACGTCGTGGACGACGATCGGCGCCTCGGCGTGCCGGGCGAAGTGTTCGGCGGTGCGGTCGCGGATCGCCGGGTGCATGAGGGCATTGAGCTTCGCCGTGTGTTCGGCATCGATGAAGGCCGCGGCCGCGAGGGCCGCACGGTCGAGGCCTCCCGAGCCATCGAGCACCTGCGGGCCGAAGGCCTCTGCGAGGAGTTCGAGCAGCGGCTGACCGGGTGCGACGACCTCGCGGGCGATCTGGTCGGCATCGACGAGCACGGCCCCGTGCGCGACGAGCATCCTCGACACTGTTGACTTGCCGGCACCGATTCCGCCGGTGAGACCGATTCTCAGCATGCGTTCATCCTACTGACCGAGCCGGTAGACCCGCACCCCCTCATCGGTGAAGACGGGATCTCCGACGGCAGTGTCGAGGAATGCCGCATACTCCTCCTGACTTCCGGGCAGCACCGGGGAGTCGCGGGCCAGCACGATGAAGTCGACTCCTGAGGCGCGCAGGTCGGCGATCGCCGAGTTCACATCCCGACTCGCAGGGTCCGGCATCGGCTCGCCGTCGAAGACGGAGCCGTGCAGCAGCGCATCGAGGCTGTCCTCGGGCGCCGAATAGGTGACCGGCGAGTCCGGGCTCGAACCGATGAAGTATCCGCCGGTCTCGCGATAGCGGAATCCGCTGACGGACTGCCAGACCATTGCCTCATCGGCGTGGGGCACGGCCCATGCCAGCGGGCGGGGGAAGGTCTTGACGACGGATCCGGCGGGGACCACCTCGGCGATCGAATCCTCATAGAAGTCGGGGACGGTCACTTCGTGGGCGGCCTGCGGGCCGGGGACGACGCACACGGCAGCGAGTGCGAGCAGCCCCGTGAGCAGCCGGGCGCGACGCTGCCTCAGGTGGGACAGTGCCCAGTCGAGACCGACGCCGAGGATCGCGAAGAGCGCGATCGTCGAATGCAGGACGAGGCGCATGGGCAGGATGTTGTTGAGCACCGGTACGGATTCGACGAGCGCGAACGGTCCGGTTTCGGTGAGCACTCCCCCGCCGAGGAGGATCGGCGATCCGAGCGAGAGGGCGAAGACGAGGACACCGGTGGCGGCCGCGATGCGCACCGGCAGGGTGCGGGTGGTCGTCCTCGATGAGGCGAGGACGATGATGAGTGCGGCCAGGAGCGCGGGAGCACCGACATAGGCACCGAGTTCGGCGGGATCGATGTCCATCACCCGTGGCAGCGGTGAGACACCGGAGCTCAGCCAGGCGGGCGCGGCCGGCAGGATCGGATCGAGCAGATCGGTGTTCCACACACCGTGCGGACGGATCGGCCCTTGCGGCGCATTGGGCCCGGCCATTGTCAGCAGCAGCGGAATCGCACACAGCAGCGCCACAGCGGCGGCGAGCAGCGAGCCGAGCCCCAGTCGCAGCCATGCACGGGCGGGGAACTGCCGGCGACCGAACGCGGCGAGGCAGACGAGGAAACAGACCGCTGCGAGGAACGTGCCGGCGAGGACTTCGGTCGAGACGTAGAACTGGAAGCCCAGCAGCAGTCCGAAGACGATGCCGATCGTCCACACGGATCTGTGACTGCGGTGGTGGCCGCCGGGGCCGAGCAGCGCAAGGATCGCCCATGCGGTCAGCGTCGGAGTGACGGCGAAGGCGAGGTTCGGGTGGCCGCCGAGCTGGGCGATGACGTAGCTGGAGAAGCCGACTCCGCCGGCGGCGATGAACGCGGGGAGGCGGCCCAGGAAGCGGCGGAAGAGCACCGCGGTGGCCAGGCTGTTGATGACGGGGAGGCACAGGATGAGCAGGTTGTAGCTGACAATCGGTCCGGCCACCCAGGTCAGTGGTGCGAGCAGAAGCGCAATACCGGCCAACGAGGTGTTCCAGGCACCGTTGACTCCCCCGCCGAGGGCGTTCATCGACTCCGTGTAGAGCAGTCCGCCGCTGCCGCCGGACCCGAAGCCGAGGGCGTCGGCGAGGACCTGTGACCCATGGCCGAGCCACCAGATGAACAGGGAGGAGTCGTCGTTGGAGCCGACGACCGAACCGCCTGGGTCTGCGGCGACGGATCCGAAGACGATGAGGCTGACCAGAGCCAGCAGCAGCGTGTACCACAGCCAAGGCCGCAGCCGCCGGTACAGCGGTGGGCGGATCACGGTCCGCGCAGATGCGGCCGCTGCTGCGGGGGCATACACAAAGGGCTCCCGATCTTCCGACCGGGAGCCCTTGTGGTGGCTGCTATCAGCTGCCTGCAAGCTTCTCACGCAGGGCTGCGAGAGCTTCGTCGCTGGCCAGCGTGCCTTCGTCGCTTGCCTCTTCCGAGGAGAACGAACCGGTGGCCGGAGCGGCTTCGGCAGAACCGACGGCATCGGCGGCGGAGGCCTCGGCGTCCGCAGCGATGGCCTTGGCGACCTGCTTCTTGTGCTCTTCCCAGCGTTCCTGAGCAGCGGCGTACTGCTGTTCCCAGGCCTCGCGCTGAGCCTCGTAGCCTTCGACCCACTCGTTGGTCTCGGGGTCGAAGCCCTCCGGGTACTTGTAGTTGCCGTCCTCGTCGTACTCCTGCGGCATGCCGTAGAGAGCGGGGTCGAGGAACTCTTCGGCCTCGGGGTCGACGCCCTCGTTGGCCTGCTTCAGCGACAGCGAGATGCGGCGACGTTCGAGGTCGATGTCGATGACCTTGACGTAGATGGTCTCGTCGACCGAGACGACCTGCTCAGGCAGATCCACGTGGCGCACGGCCAGCTCGGAGATGTGGACGAGGCCCTCGATGCCGTCTTCGACGCGCACGAATGCACCGAAGGGAACGAGCTTCGTGACCTTGCCCGGCACGATCTGTCCGATGACGTGGGTGCGGGCGAAGTGCTGCCAGGGATCTTCCTGGGTGGCCTTGAGCGAGAGCGATACGCGCTCACGGTCCATGTCGACGTCGAGAACCTCGACGGTGACCTCGTCACCCACGGTGACGACCTCACCCGGGTGATCGATGTGCTTCCAGGACAGCTCGGAGACGTGGACGAGTCCGTCGACACCACCGAGGTCGACGAACGCACCGAAGTTGACGATGGAGGACACGACACCAGGACGGACCTGGCCCTTCTGCAGGGTCTGCAGGAAGTCGTGGCGAACGGCGGACTGGGTCTGCTCGAGCCAGGCGCGACGCGACAGGACCACGTTGTTGCGGTTCTTGTCGAGCTCGATGATCTTGGCTTCGACCTGCTGGCCGATGTAGGGGGCGAGGTCGCGGACACGACGCATCTCGACCAGCGATGCGGGCAGGAAGCCGCGCAGTCCGATGTCGACGATCAGGCCGCCCTTGACGACCTCGATGACGGTGCCGGTGACAACGCCGTCGTCTTCCTTGATCTTCTCGATGTCGCCCCAGGCGCGCTCGTACTGAGCCCGCTTCTTCGAGAGCATGAGACGGCCCTCTTTGTCTTCCTTCTGAAGAACGAGGGCTTCGATCTCGTCCCCGACCTCGACGACTTCGCCGGGATCGACATCGTGCTTGATGGAAAGCTCACGTGCGAGGATGACGCCTTCCGTCTTGTATCCGATGTCAACGAGGACTTCGTCACGGTCGACCTTGACGACTTCGCCTTCGACGATGTCGCCATCGTTGAAGTACTTGATGGTCTCATCGACGGCGGCGAGAAAATCCTCAGCGGTTCCGATGTCGTTGACAGCGACCTGCTTCGGCTGCACCGATTCCGGCGTGGTGGTGGTCATATAGGTAGGGACTCCGATGGAATATTGGTCCAGATCCGGTACCCTGTCGGCAGGTCGTAAATTGTTGCCGGCGGATCCGCATCCGGTCTCGATTGCGAATTTGGACTTGCATGCACAGGCGCATACGGTTGTCAATGCTAGCACCAACACGGGCGTGAATGCACGCCGAGGATTCTATTTTTCAGCAGCCGAGGCGACGGAGGAACGATGAGCGAGGGAACTGACGGAGCCGAGGTCATCAGCGGCGGCTATCTGCCGATCGACGAAGAGGCGTCTGTCCGGGCCAATCGCAGCTACTGGGACAACTCCGCGGAGGAGTATCTGGCCGAACACGGCACCTTCCTCGGAGCTTCGGATTTCATCTGGTGTCCCGAGGGAATTCACGAATCCGACGTCCACCTCCTCGGCGCGGTGGACCGCAAACAGGTCCTCGAGGTCGGCTGCGGCGCGGGACAGTGTTCCCGATGGCTCGCCGAAGAGGGAGCCATCACCACCGGTGTCGACGTCTCGGCCGGAATGCTCGAGCAGGCTTCCCGTCTGCAGCGCGACCATCCGCTCAGCGCCGAGGCGACTCCCCCGACCTTCCTCCTCGCCGACGCCCGTCAGCTGCCCTTCGCGTCGAACAGCTTCGACGTCGCCTTCTCCTCCTACGGCGCACTCCCCTTCGTCAAGGACGCCGAAGTGGTGTTCGCCGAGGTGGCCCGCGTCGTCCGTCCGGGCGGGCAGTGGGTGTTCTCGACCACTCACCCGATGCGGTGGATGTTTCCCGACGTTCCCGGTGAGGCCGGTCTGACGGTGGAGTACTCGTACTTCGATCGCACCCCGTATGTCGAACTGTCCTCGTCCGGTCAGCCCGTTTACGCCGAGCACCATCGGACGATGAGCGACTGGGTGCAGCTGCTGGTGGGCGCCGGGTTCACGATCGACTCGGTGACCGAACCCGAATGGCCTGAGGAGAATCAGAAGGCTTGGGGCGGATGGTCGCCGCTGCGTGGCGCGCTCATGCCCGGCACCGTGATCTTCTCGACGACCCTGCACAAGGACTGACCCGCACGGGGGCTGCTGCACCCGCCCGGCCGGCCTCTGTCCTCACGCAGGCAGGCATTCCGGCTCGTTCAACACTGAGTCAGCTTTTCAATGCGAGGCCCGCGCGAAATCCTGACTCAGCGTTGAACGACGGCGTGGACCGGACCGATCCGACCGCTGCTCAGTGGGCCGCGTCGTGCCAGGACCGTCCGGTGCCGACGTTGACGTCGAGCGGGACATCGAGTTCGAAGGCCGAACCCATCTCTTCGGTGACGATCGCCGTCACCTCGTCGATCTCCCCCGGGTGGACGTCGACGATGATCTCGTCGTGGACCTGCAGAAGCATCGGCGACTGCAGCTCGTCGAGGCGGGAGGCGACCCTGAGCATGGCGATCTTCATGATGTCCGCGGCCGAACCCTGGATCGGAGCGTTGAGTGCGGCGCGTTCGGCCATGTCCCGCAGCTGCCGCCGGTCGCTGTGCAGGGCCGGCAGGTAGCGGCGACGGCCCATGATGGTCTCCGTGTAGCCGTTGGCGCGGGCCTGCTCGACGATCTCGTCGAGGTAGTCCTTGACGGCGCCGAAACGTTCGAAGTACTGCTCCATAAGCCCTTTGGCCTCGTCGACGCCGATCGCCAGCTGCCGGGAGAGCCCGTAGGCGGAGAGACCGTAGACGAGGCCGTAGGACATCGCCTTGACCTTCGAGCGCATCTGCGAGTCCACCTCGTCGATACCGACGTTGAAGACCTTCGACCCGACGTAGGAGTGCAGGTCCTCGCCGTCCTTGAACGCCTGGATGAGAGCGGCATCGCCGGACAGATGCGCCATGATGCGCATCTCGATCTGCGAGTAGTCGGCGGTCAGCAGGCAGCCGTCGGGCTCCGCGGGGTCGGCGATGAAGATCTCGCGGATGCGGCGACCGGATTCGGTGCGCACCGGGATGTTCTGCAGATTCGGGTCGAGAGAGGACAGTCGCCCGGTCGCCGCGACCGTCTGCTGGTAGGTCGTGTGGATGCGCCCATCATCGGCGACGGTCTTGAGCAGGCCGACGACGGTCTGTTTGAGCTTCGTCGAGTCCCGGTACGCCAAGAGATGCTGGAGGAAGGGATGCTCGGTCTTGACGAAGAGTTCGGCCAGCGCCTCGGCATCGGTCGTGTACCCGGTCTTCGTGCGCTTCGTCTTCGGCATGTCAAGCTCATCGAAGAGCACGGTCTGCAGCTGCTTCGGCGAACCCAGGTTGACCTCGTGGCCGATTGCGTCGTATGCCTCCTGCGCGCTCGCTTCGGCCTGCTTCGTGAACTCCTCGATGAGGTTGGACAGTCCGGCCTCGTCGACGGCGATTCCGGTCGCCTCCATCCGAGCCAGCACGGGCACGAGCGGCAGTTCGATGTCGCGATACACCTGAGTCATGTTCGCTTCGTCGACGGCGGCGGCGAGGACCTCGTGGACTTCGAGCAGGGCTGCGGCGCGCTGACCGTGAGTGGTCACCGTCGCATCCGTGTCGAGGTCGAGAGCGAGCTGTCCGGAGTCAGCTTCGGGTTCGCTGAGGTCAATGCCGGCACGTTCGGAGGCGATCTGTCCGAGTTCGTAGGATCGGGCATCGGGGACGAGGAGGTAGGCGGCCAGCGCCGTGTCTCCGCTGATGTCGGTGACGTTGAGTCCGATCGACGCGAAGGCTTTGATCTGGAGCTTCGCCGAGTGGAGGATGAGCGATCGGGCAGCCAGAGCCGTGCTGAGCCGGGCCGCAGTCGTCTCTCCCGCCTCGGCGAGGTCGACGACCCAGGCCTGCCCGGGTTCGGCGGAGACGGCGAGGATGCGGGCCTCTCCGTGACCGAGTTCGAAGCGCGCATCGGAATCGAGCGCGAGGACATCGTGGTCGGCGATATGACCGAGCAGCGCATCGATGTCGACGGTCTCGACGGTGGTCTCCCGTGCCGCTGCGGCGTCGGACTCAGTGCCGGCGGCCTCGGGGAAGATCGCTGCGAGGCGCTTGCCGAGGGCTTGGAATTCGAGCTGATCGAACAGGCTCGACAGTTCGCTCGGGTCCCCTTCTCCCCAGACGAGGTCGTCGAAGCGCAGACCGAGATCGACGTCGTCGAGGAGGCGGTTGAGTCGGTAGTTCCGCTCCACCTCGGCGATGTGATCGCGCAGCTTCTCACCGACCTTGCCGCCGATCTTCTCCGCATTCTCGAGCACACCAGGCAGGTCACCGTGTGCGGCGAGCCATTTGGCGGCTGTCTTGTCACCGACGCCGGGGACACCGGGCAGGTTGTCGGCCTTCTCGCCGACGAGCGCGGCCAGACCGCGATAGTTGGCCGGACTGACTCCGTACTTCTCCTCGACCGCGGCGGGCGTCATCCGATTGAGGTCGCTGACCCCGCGCTTCGGGTAGAGGATCGTCACGTCCTCGGAGGCGAGCTGGAAGGAGTCCTTGTCTCCGCTCATGACCTCGACGGCCGCTCCCGCCTCGGTGCCCATCCGGGTCATGGTGGCCAGAGCATCATCGGCTTCGAAGCCCTCTTTGACCACGACTCTGATGCCCATCGCGGTGACGATGTCCTTGATGAGGTCGATCTGCGGGTGGAACTCCGGCGGAGTCTTCGCCCGACCGGCCTTGTACTCGGGGTACTCCTCGAGTCGGAAGGTCTGTCGTCCCAGGTCGAAGGCCACGGCCACATGGCTCGGGGCTTCGTCGCGGAGGACGTTGATGAGCATGGAGATGAAGCCGTAGATGGCGTTCGTCGTCTGACCGGTGCTGGTGGAGAAGTTCTCGACCGGCAGGGCGTGGAATGCCCGGTAGGCCAGGGAGTGTCCGTCGATGAGCAGGAGGGATTCGTTTGAGTGACTCACATGGCATAGCCTAGCGTTCGAACCTGACTTGAAGGAGATCCGATGCTGCGTCCCAACGATTCCCTGACCTCACACACCACCGCCGAGGAGGTCACCGACCTGCTCGAGTCGCTGCGCGCTCCGGGCGCGGGAGGCGAGCTGTGCGAGAAGATGGGCATCGAGTTCACCGAGCTCGGTCACGATCATCTCACCGCCACGGCGCCGGTCGAGGGAAATCGGCAGCCAATGGGTCTCTTCCACGGCGGCGGACACGTGGTCCTCGCCGAGTCCTTGGCCTCGATGCATTCGTTCCTGCTCTCGGGCGGCAAGAGCGTCGTCGGCGTCGATCTCAACGCCACCCACCTGCGGGCCGCCCGCGATGGGTCGGTCACCGGCCGCGCCGAAGTGCTTCATCAGGGCCGCACGATCGTCTCCCATGAGGTGAAGATGACCGACGAGGCGGGGCGCCTGCTGTCGATCGTGCGGATCACGAACATGATCCTCAGGACAGAACCGAAGGGCTGAACGAGCGAACGACTTCGGAGCGCCGAAACGCAGGGGCCGGCGAATCCATGATGGATTCGCCGGCCCCTGTTCGGTGTCGGATTCGGGCGGTCGCTGCCCGGCGGTTCTACTTCTTCGTGCCGATCTGCTTGAGCACGGTCTCGGCCACCTCGCGCATCGTGAGACGACGGTCCATCGACGTCTTCTGGATCCAGCGGAAGGCTTCGGGTTCGCTCAGGCCCATCGAGGTCTGCAGCAGGCTCTTGGCGCGCTCGACGAGCTTGCGCGTCTCGAAGCGTTCGGTGAGATCGGAGATCTCGGATTCGAGCGAGCTGATCTCGGCGTGGCGCGAGAGCGCGATCTCCAGGGCCGGGATGAGGTCGGCCGAGGTGAACGGCTTGACGACATAGGCCATGGCACCGGCGTCACGGGCCCGTTCGACGAGCTCCTTCTGCGAGAAGGCAGTGAGCAGCACGACCGGGGCGATGCGGGCGCGGGCGATGCGCTCGGCCGCGGAGATCCCGTCGAGGATGGGCATCTTGATGTCCATGACGACGAGATCGGGGCGCAGCTCCTCGGCCAGGCGGATGGCGGATTCGCCGTCCGCGGCTTCACCGACGACGTCGTAGCCGACCTCGCGGAGCATTTCTACGATATCGAGACGGATCACGGCCTCGTCTTCGGCCACGACTACGCGGCGGACAGGCACGGACTCATCTGCAGTTGACTCTTCGCTGTTTGAAAGCACGAGACCAGTCTAGACCAGGCCGGTGAGGTCCATGCCAGCGGGCGGTGAAGTTTCTTCTGTGAGGGTGGCCACCACCGGTGACGGCGACCACCGGCGCATCCAGTCCGACGGCGGGAAAATGTGCAATCCGTGTGCTCGCGCAGTAGAATCGTCCCCGTCGCCGAGGCGGCCCCACGGGGCGGTCGGACGCGAGCCGGATTGGCGGAATCGGTAGACGCGGTGCACTCAAAATGCATTGTCGAAAGACGTGCGGGTTCGAGTCCCGCATCCGGTACGGACGAAGGCACTGTCGAATGCGAATTCGACAGTGCCTTCTTTCGTCTCAGTGCCTTCTCTCGTCCCCGAGGCAGTGCACACCGGCTGTGCGCACTTCCGGACCGCTGACCCGGATCCGCCTAACGGACCGCCTCGGTGCTGGGTGCATCGTCGTCGGCGTCCTCCGCGACCGGCACGTAGCCGTTGATGCGCTCAGCATCGTAGCGGTCGACGTCGAGGATGTCATGGCGTCTGGCCACGATGGCCGGGATGAGCGCCTGACCGGAGACGTTGAGTGCGGTGCGTCCCATGTCGACGATCGGCTCGATGGCCAGCAGCAGTCCCACGCCCTCGAGCGGCAGGCCCAGGGTCGAGAGGGTCAGTGTGAGCATCACGGTCGCACCGGTCGTGCCGGCGGTCGCGGCCGAACCGATGACGGCGACGAACACGATGAGCAGGTACTGGATGAGGGAGAGGTCGACCCCGAAGAACTGGGCGACGAACACGGCTGCGATGGCCGGGTAGATCGCGGCGCAGCCGTCCATCTTCGTCGTCGCGCCGAAGGGCACGGCGAAGGCGGCATAGGAGTGGGGCACACCGAAGTTGTCGGTCGCGACCTTCTGCGTCACGGGCATCGTACCGATCGAGGACCGCGAGACGAATCCCATCTGAGCGGCCGGCCAGACTCCGGAGAAGTACTGGCGCACAGACAGTCCGTTGGCGCGAGCCAGGGCCGGGTAGACGCCGAAGAAGACGAGTGCCAAGCCGATGTAGACGGCGACGACGAACCACAGCAGGGAGCCCATGGTCGACCAGCCGTAGGAGTTCACCGCGTTGCCGATGAGTCCGAGGGTGCCGATCGGAGCGATGCGCACGATCCACCACACGACCTTCTGCACCACGGCCAGGGCCGCCTCGATGAATTCGAGGAACGGTTCCGCGGCCTTGCCGACCTTGACGGCGGCGATGCCGATGGCGCCGGAGACGATGATGAGCTGGAGGATGTTGAAGTCGACCTGGGAGGCGAGGCCACCGGACTCATCGGGTGCGGTGGAGACCTCGAGCCCGAGGACGTTCTGCGGCACGAGTCCGGTGAGGAAGCCGACCCAGCTGCCCTGCGAGTCCGGGGCCGCAGCGTTGAGCGATGCGGCATCGGCATGGGCTCCGGGCTGGATGACGACGCCGAGGATGAGGCCGAGGACCACGGCGATGAGCGCGGTCAGGGCGAACCACAGCAGCGTCGACATCGCGAGCTTCGCGGCATTCGTGACCTTGCGCAGGTTGCCGATGCTCGCGATGATCGCGGTGATGACCAGCGGCACGACGGCCGCCTTGAGCAGGGTGACGTAGGACGAGCCGATGGTGTCCAGGGTCTGTCCCAGCCAGTTGTCCGCGCTCTCATTGAGCGGACCCCAGGACCGGGCGATGAGCCCGAGGACGACGCCGGCGATGAGTGCGATCGTCACCTGCACTCCGAAGGACTTGCTCCAAGCGGGCAGTCTCATTGATTTCCTCTCCTAGCTGGCCCTCCCCGCGAGGTGCCGAAGGGAGGAATGGCAACACGGAGAACAACTGTTGAGCAATCGAGGAAATTCCGCAAATCCCTGTGACACACATCGCAGACGACGAAGGCGGCGCCCGATCCGGTTGCGGATCGGACGCCGCCTGGTCGCGGAGGCTCCGAAGAGTCAGTGCCGGGGCGAGTGGTGGTCTCGCACGATCGGCATCTCGCGGGTGATCGGCGACTCGGACACCACCCCGTAGCCGGCCAGCGGGTCCTCTTCGGAGTCCGACGAGTCCTGGTAGGCGGCCGTGACGCCCTTGGCCGCATCACCGATGGTGTGGATGCGCAGAGCGTTCGTCGATCCCGGGATTCCCGGAGGAGACCCGGCCACGAGGATGCTCTGATCGCCTTCACGGGCGGTGCCGTCGGCGAGGAGGACCGCATCGACCTGGCGTGCCATCTGGTCGGTGTGGCGCACCGTCTTCACGAGGTAGGGGCGCACTCCCCAGGTCAGCGCCAGCTGGTGGCGGACCTGCGGGTCCGGGGTGAAGCCGAGGATCGGCCAGGCCGGGCGCAGACGCGACATCCGGCGCACCGAGTCACCGGTCTGCGAGAACGTGCACAGCAGATCGATATCGAGCTGCTGAGCAATCTGCACGGCAGCCGCGGTGACGGCTCCGCCCTTCGTGTGCGGATCGGTGCCCAGCGGGGGAATCCGCTCGAGCCCGTGCTCTTCGGTGGAGCCGATGATCCGGCTCATCGTGCGGATCGCCTCCACCCAGTGCGCACCCACCGACGTCTCTCCGGAGAGCATGAGCGCATCGGTGCCGTCGAGGACCGCGTTCGCGCAGTCGCTGGCCTCGGCGCGGGTCGGCCGCGGGGCGTCGATCATGGTCTCGAGCATCTGGGTGGCGACGATGACGGGCTTGGCCTGCTGGCGGGCGATCTCGACGGCGCGTTTCTGCACGATCGGCACCTGTTCCAGCGGCAGTTCGACGCCGAGGTCGCCGCGAGCGACCATGATCCCGTCGAAGGCGTCGATGATCTCATCGAGCTGCTCGACGGCCTGCGGCTTCTCGAGCTTCGCGATGACCGGCGCGGTGATTCCGACCTCGTCCATGACCGCACGCACATCATCCATATCCTCGGGGCTGCGGACGAAGGACAGGGCCACCCAGTCGAAGCCGAGATGCAGCCCCCATTTGAGGTCGTCGATGTCCTTCTCCGACAGGGCCGGAACAGACACGGGCACACCGGGGAGGTTGATGCCCTTGTGGTTGGAGATGGTGCCGCCGATCTCGACCTCGGTGACCACATCGGTGGCGGTGACCTCGGTGGCACGCAGGCGCAGACGCCCGTCGTCGATGAGCAGCGGGTCTCCCACGGAGACGTCTTCGGCCAGGGTCGGCAGCGTCGTGCTCACGAGTTCGGCGGTGCCGTCGACGTCGCGGCTGGTGATCGTGAAGGTGGCACCTTCGACGAGTTCCTCCTTGCCGTTGGCGAAGGTGCCGACCCGGATCTTCGGACCCTGCAGGTCGAGCAGCACCGCGACCGCCTTGCCGGTGTCGAGTGCGGCCTGGCGGACCCAGGCGAATTTCTCTTCGTGTTCGTCTCGTGTTCCGTGGCTGAGATTGAATCGGGCGACATCGACGCCTTCATCGACGAGCTCGCGGATCTCTTCATAGGAGTTCTGGTTCGGACCTAAAGTTGCGACTATCTTTGCACGCCTCATACGCTCCACCCTACCTAAAGTCTCAGCGGGCGGCTGTTGCCGCTCACCGCTGGTCACGAGCGGTGGACCGACGGCACTGCGCTGTGCCGCTCCACCGTCTCTTCTCACTGTCTGACATGGACTATCTTAGCATTTGAACTCCGCATCCGTGGGTCGCACGGGCGACTCCAGCCGTGTCGAACCGGTGAGGAAACGGTCGACCGCAGCGGCCGCGGCTCGCCCCTCGGCGATGGCCCAGACGATGAGCGACTGTCCCCGACCGGCATCGCCGGCGACGAAGACGCCCGGGACCGAGGCATAGTCCTCATCCCGTTCGAACGCTCCCCCGGCTCGGGTGCCGAGGTCGATGGAGTTCGTTTCCGGGCCGCTGAACCCGAGGGCCAGCAGCACGAGATCGGCATCGATGACATGTTCGGTGCCCGGCGTCGGCACGCGACGACCATCGGCGAACCGGGTCTCGGCGACTTCGATCCCTCGCACCCGCCCGGCCCCGTCGCCGACGAACCGGGTCGTCGATGCCAGATAGCGTCGGGTGCCGCCCTCTTCGTGAGAGGATTGGACCTCGAAGATCCGCGGCACCATCGGCCACGGCGAGTCTGCGCCCCGTTCCGTCGGCGGCTTCGCCCCGATCGCCAGAGTCGTCACCGAAGCGGCCCCCTGCCGCAACGCCGTGCCCAAGCAGTCGGCACCGGTGTCTCCGCCGCCGATGATGACGACGTTCTTTCCCGCCGCATCGAAGGGCAGTTCGGCAGCGGACCCGGCCTGCGACCGATTCGAGGGCACGAGGAAGTCCATGGCGAATTCGATGCCGTCGAGGTCGCGTCCGGTCAGCGGCATATCCCGAGCCACGGTGGCGCCGGTGGCGACGATGACGGCGTCGAAGCGGGCGCGCAGTTCGAAGAGTTCGATATCGCGGCCGATCTCGACTCCGGTTTCGAACCGGGTGCCTTCCGCCCGCATCTGGGACAGCCTGCGGTCGATGTGGTGCTTCTGAAGTTTGAAGTCGGGAATCCCATACCGCAGCAGCCCGCCGAGGCGGTCCTCCCGTTCGTAGACGACGACGGTGTGTCCGGCCCGGGTCAGCTGCTGGGCGGCGGCGAGTCCGGCCGGTCCGGAACCGATCACGGCAACGGTCTGCCCGGTGATCCGGTCGGGCACGACCGGGGTGATGAGCCCGGCGGCGAAGCCTTGGTCGACGATGGAGACTTCGACCTGTTTGATGGTCACCGCCGGCTGATTGATGCCGAGCACGCAGGCGCTCTCGCACGGGGCGGGGCAGACACGACCGGTGAATTCGGGGAAGTTGTTCGTCGCATGCAGCAGCTCGACCGCCCGCGGCAGCTCCCCGCGATACATCGCATCGTTGAACTCCGGGATGAGGTTGCCCAGAGGGCAGCCCTGATGGCAGAACGGGACACCGCAGTCCATGCAGCGGGAGGCCTGCCGGCGCAGCTGCGCGGGGTCACCCGACTCGTAGACCTCCGAGTAGTCCATGAGCCGGATGGGCACCGGCCTGCGGGCGGGCAGTTCGCGTTCGGTGAAGGTGAGGAATCCGTGCGGATCAGCCATGAGCGGCCTCCAGAATCGTCTGCCAGGTCTGATCGGAGTCAGCGGCTTCGCCGGTGCCCGCAAGCTCGTCCTGGAGTTCTTTGACCCGTGCATAGGCAGCGGGGATGATCTTCGTGAAGCGGGACAGGACGTCCTGCCCGCGGTGCAGCCCGGTGAGCAGCTCGTGCGCGAGCGGAGATCCCGTGGCCTCCACATGCGCGGCGAGCAGCCTTTCGAGCACCTCGGCATCGGTGACTCCGATTCCGGTGAATCGGAAGACCCCGGCCGCGCGCTCCTTCGGGTTGAGTCGGCTCGGGTTGAAGTCGAGGACGAAGGCGGTGCCTCCGGACATACCGGCCGCGAAGTTGCGGCCGATCGGTCCGAGGATGACGGCTGTGCCCCCGGTCATGTATTCCAGACCGTGGTCGCCGATGCCTTCGACGACGGCTTCGGCACCGGAGCTGCGCACGAGGAAGCGCTCCCCGACCTGGCCCGAGAGGAACAGCGACCCCTCGGTCGCCCCGTAGCCGATGACGTTGCCGGCGATGACGTTGTGTTCGGGCCGGTTCGGGTTCTCCGGGTGCGGGGCGAGGCTGATCGTCCCGCCGGACAGACCCTTGCCGACATAGTCGTTGGCCTCTCCGCGCAGAGCGATGCTCACTCCGTGCGGCAGGAACGCGCCGAGGGACTGTCCGGCGGTGCCGTGCAGGTTCACGCGCACGGTGCCCGCGGGCAGTCCGTTCCCGCCGTGGGCCATCGTCACCTTGTGCCCGAGCAGGGTGCCGACGGAGCGATCCGTGTTCCCGATGCTCGCGCTGAGCTCGATCGGGGTGCTCGCGCCGATCGAGGACTCGGCCTGCCGCAGCAGGTCGACGTCGAGCTCCCCGGTGAAGTCTCGCGGGGATCGGTTCCTGCTGGTGCGCACCCGGGCCGGTTCACCGTGGATGTCGGTGGGCACGGTCAGGATCGGGGCGAGGTCGAGGCCCAGCCCCGAGGCGGCCGCTCGCTCCTCGTCGATGCGCAGTCTCTCGACCGCTCCGATCGCTTCGTCGAGGCTGCGCAGCCCCAGTCGGGCGAGGTGGGCGCGGACCTCCTCGGCGATGAAGGTGAAGAAGTTGACGACGTGATCGGCCTGTCCGGCGAAGCGCTCACGCAGTTTCGGGTTCTGCGTGGCCACCCCTACGGGGCACGTGTCCTTGTGGCACACGCGCATCATGATGCACCCGGAGACGACGAGCGCGGTCGTCGCGAACCCGAATTCTTCGGCGCCGAGGAGGGCGGCGATGATGACATCGCGTCCGGTCTTGAGCTGTCCGTCGACTTGGACGCTGATGCGGTCGCGCAGTCCGTTGAGCACGAGCGTCTGCTGCGCTTCGGCCAATCCGAGCTCCCATGGGGTGCCCGCGTGTTTGAGCGAGTTGAGCGGGCTGGCTCCCGTACCGCCGTCGTGGCCGGAGATGAGCACGACATCGGCGCCGGCCTTCGCTGCGCCCGCGGCGACGGTGCCGACACCGATGCCGGAGACGAGTTTGACGTGGACTCGGGCGGACTTATTGGCTCGCCCGAGGTCGTGGATGAGCTGGGCGAGGTCCTCGATCGAGTAGATGTCGTGATGCGGCGGCGGGGAGATGAGTCCGACGCCGGCGGTGGCGTGTCTGGTCTTCGCGATCCACGGGTAGACCTTCTCCCCCGGCAGCTGACCGCCCTCACCGGGCTTCGCCCCCTGCGCCATCTTGATCTGGAGGTCATCGGCGGCCGAGAGGTAGTGGCTGGTGACCCCGAATCGACCGGAGGCGATCTGCTTGATCGCTGAGCGCCGCTGGGGGTCGAGCAGCCGTTCGGTGTCCTCTCCCCCTTCGCCGGTGTTCGACTTCCCGCCGATCCGGTTCATGGCGATCGCCAGCGTCTCGTGCGCTTCTGCCGACAGTGAGCCGTAGCTCATCGCTCCGGTCGAGAAGCGCTTCATGATCGCCTCGGCGGGTTCGACCTCGTCGATGTCGATGGGTCCGGATTCGACGGGAACGAAGTCGAAGAGTCCGCGCAGGGTCATCAGTTCCGCGGACTGCGTGTCGACGGCGTGGGTGTACTGCTTGAAGATGTCGAACCGTCCGGTGGCGGTGGAGTGCTGGAGCCGGAAGATGGTCTCCGGATCGAACAGGTGCCCCGGGCCCTCCCTGCGCCACTGGTACTCCCCGCCGACGAGCAGGTTCCTGTGGGCCGGACGCGGATGATCGTCGCGGTAGGCCTCGGCGTGCCGGGCAGAAGTCTCGGCCGCGATATCGGTCAGTGTCTTCCCACCCAACTGATGCGGCGTGGAGGTGAAGTGCTCCTCGATGAGGGAGGCGGCCAGTCCGAGGGCTTCGAAGGTCTGCGCCCCGTGGTAGGACTGGACCGTCGAGATGCCCATCTTCGACATGATCTTCAGCAGGCCCTTGTTGAGCGCGGTGAGCACGTTCGCCACGGCCGCCTCTTCGCTGATGCCCGGGATCCGACCGGCGCGGACGAGATCTTCGGCGGTCTCCATCACCAGGTAGGGGTTGACCGCGGAGGCACCGAAGGACACGAGCGCGGCCGCATGATGGACCTCGCGGACGTCTCCGGCTTCGACGACGATGCTCACCTGGGTGCGGGAGCGTTCCCGCACAAGATGGTGGTGCAGGGCCGAGGTCAGCAGCAGCGACGGGATCGGAGCATAGTCGGAGTTCGACTCTCGGTCGGTGAGGATGAGGAACACTACTCCGGCGGCCACCGCTGCGCTCGCCTCCTCGCACAGTGCCGCGATCCGGTCGGCCATCGCCTCGTCTCCGGCGGATACCGGGTACAGACCGGACAGTGTCACCGAGGCAGTGGTGACGTCCGCGCCGAGGTGGTCGACGTCCAGATGCGCGATCGCTGTGAGCTCGTCGTTGTCGATGACGGGGCGTTCCAGCAGGATGTGGGTCGAGTCCGGGCGGGTCGAGCACAGCAGGTTGCCTTCGCGGCCGATGCCCGCGGACATGCTGGTGACGATGTCTTCCCGGATCGAGTCCAAGGGCGGGTTCGTCACTTGGGCGAAATTCTGGTGGAAGTGGTCGAAGAGCAGGCGTGGGCGAGTGCTCAGGGCCGCGATCGCGGTGTCGCTGCCCATTGCTCCCAGCGGTTCGGCTCCGGTCTCGGCCATCGGAGCGATGAGCACCCGCAGCTCTTCTTCCGTGTAGCCGAAGGTCCGCTGCCGCCGGCGCACCGAGGACTGCGGATGGCTGACGTGGACGCGGGTGGGCAGTTCGGCCAGATGCGTCGAGCATTCGGACACCCAGTCTCGGTAGGGGTGTTCGGTCGCGAGCCGGTTCTTGATCTCCGTATCGGAGATGATCCGTCCGGCTTCGACGTCGACGAGGAACATCCGGCCCGGGGTCAGTCGGCCCCGCGCAGTGATCTCTGCTTCGGGCAGATCGACGACGCCGGCTTCGCTGGCCAGCACCACGGTGTCGTCGGTCATCGCGTACCGTGCCGGGCGCAGACCGTTGCGGTCGAGGACGGCTCCGGCGAGGCGACCGTCGGTGAAGGACACACAGGCCGGTCCGTCCCACGGCTCCATGAGCAGGGAGTGGTATTCGTAGAAGGCGCGGCGATCGTCGCCCAGTCCCGGGTTGTTCTCCCAGGCCTCGGGGATCATCATGAGCATCGCCTGCGGCAGGGACCGCCCTGCGGCGACCATGAGTTCGAGTACGGCGTTGAAGGACGCGGAGTCCGAGGCACCGGCCGGAATGATCGGCAGGATCCGTTCGAGCCCGCGTTCGGTGCCGGGCACCGGGGATTCGAGCAGTTCGCTCACGAGGGCCGCTTCGCGGGCCTGCATCCAGTTGCGGTTGCCGCGCACCGTGTTGATCTCACCGTTGTGGGCGATGGTGCCGAAGGGTTGGGCGAGCTGCCAGGAGGGGAAGGTGTTCGTCGAGAACCGGGAGTGGACGAGCGCAATGGCCGACTTCAGGCGCTGATCGCGCAGTTCGGTGTAGAAGGCGTCGAGCTGCCCGGTCGAGAGCATGCCTTTGATCGTCAGCGTCGTCGGCGACAGTGACGGGAAGTACAGGCCCGCGTTGTCGAGTCGTTTGCGCACGATATAGGCCCGGCGGGCCAGGTCGGAGGCATCGCGCAGCGGGTGTTCGGGGCTGCTGACGAAGAACACCTGGCGCATCGTCGGCATGGTTCGACGGGCGATCTGCCCGAGGACGGAGGGATCGACGGGCACGTCCCGGACAGCGAGCACCGCCAGGCCCTCTTCGGCGCCGATCGTGCGCAGCAGGTCCTCCTGGTCCCTCGCGGCCGGCTCGGCCGACACCGGAGTCTCGGTCGAGGCGTTGAGAGCGGCGGTGGTCCGGTTGAGGTCGGCGGAGTAGTCCTGGGCGAAGAAGCCGATGCCCATCGCGTACTCACCGGGTTCGGGCAGAGTGGTGCCGGCGGCGGCGAGTTCTTCGGCGAAGTAGTCGTGCGGGATCTGGATGGTGATGCCGGCGCCGTCACCGGTGCCTTCGTCGGAGCCGATGCCGCCGCGGTGCTCCAAGCGGCGCAGCGCGTCGAGAGCCTGGTCGATGACCTGATGATCGGGTCCGCCTCGGTAGCGGGCGATGAGGGCGAGTCCGCAGGCGTCGTGTTCGAGCGCGGGATCGTAGAGTCCGATTCGGCCCGGCGGTGCCGGGCGTTTCTGGGTCGCTGCCGTGCTGGGGTTCATATGCTGCCTTCTCGGTGTGTTCGACCTGTCGAAAAGACGGCGCTGTCCTCTGCGGCCTTGACGTGCGCGGAGGCATTCCCTCCGTGCCCGATTGTGAGATCGCTCTCACAGCCGGAGTTTCAATTTACACCGGGGGCGCAGGGATGGAAGAACGGAAAAAGGAACGAACTGCGAACCAATTCGTCTCAGTGCTCGGACGGACGGGGTGCGTTCTGGTCTCGTTTCGGGCCCGCTTCCCCGTGTGTTTCGGGGGCGGAGACGCCGCGGACGTCGGGCACGATCGAAATCGCCGAGGTGACTGCTCCGAAGAATCCGAAGCTGTGGCGGCCGCTGAGGTCGATGCCCGCTTCGTCGTCGGCGGCGTTGGTCCCCTCGGCTGCCGGGTTCGCTCCGGTGACGCCGTCAGCGGCGGCGTCGTCGTTCCTATCGGCTCTCGAGCGAGGCGCGGGGGTACGGTTCGACCGGTCAGCGAGGTCCGGGCCGGCGGCGTCTCCCGCTGCCCGATCCGAATGGGCCGACGGTGCAGCTGGCATCTGCTGGGGGTGTGTGAGAGGAGCAGACTGCCCGGCGTCGGCGATGTTGACCGCGTTGACCTCATAGGTGTGCTTGCCGCGGCGGTGTCTGCGCAGCAGAGTGCGCGACCCTCTGGTGTAGACGCCGGTCTCCTGAGTGCGGTGCCGCAGCCGGGAGACGATGAGCCAGACGAAGCCGACGAGCAGGGTCGCCGCAGCCGTCCAGACGGAGACGGGCAGGCCGAGCAGCAGCCGCGCGGTCTCTGCGGCGGGAGTGCCGATGCGCAGGGCTTCGAGCAGGATCCGACCGAGGCCGAACAGTACGAGGTAGAGCGCAAAAACCTGCCCGTAGCCGAGTCTCAGCCGTTTGGACACGACGATGAGGAGGATGCACGCGAGCAGGTTCCAGATCGATTCGACGACCACCGTGGACAGTTCGAGGCGTCCGTCGAACCATTCGCTGAAGGCGCCGGCGACATGGCCGAGGATGAGCCCGGGGGCGACGGAATCGAGCAGAGGCAGGAAGCGGATCCCTTGGAAGCGGGTGAGCACCCACACGGAGAGCAGCCCGAGGATCGTGGCACCCCAGAAGCTCAGCCCGCCGTCCCAGAGTTCGAGGAACTGCAGGGGCCGGTGGCCGGGACCGAAGTAGGTATCGGGTGCGGACAGCACATGGCCGATGCGTCCGCCGACGACGGCGGCGGGCACACCGATGACCGCGATCGCCCACAGATCGCCCTTGTGACCTCCGCGGGCACGCCACTGGATGCGCGTCATCCACAGTGCAAGTCCGAGTCCGAGGACGGTGAAGACGAGCCATGCCGTGGTGAAGCTCATGCACACCCTTCTGCGAGCTCGGCGGCGAGTCGGCCCAGTCCGGGCACGCCCTCGGAGTCGAGCGCGCGGACGAGGGCGGAGCCGACGATGACGCCGTCGGCGTATTCGGCGACTTCTGCGGCCTGATCGCGGTTCGACACGCCGAGTCCGACACAGACGCGTTCGGCGCCGGCTTCTTTGAGGCGAGCGACGAGATCGCGGGCGTGATTGTCGACTTCGGAGCGGACTCCGGTGACACCCATCGTGGACGCGGCGTAGACGAATCCGCGGCTGCCTGCCACGATGCGCGACAGTCGCTCGGGAGTCGAGGACGGGGCGGCGAGGAAGATCCGGTCGAGGTCGAACTCGCCGGAGGCCGCCAGCCAGTCGCCGGCCTCATCGGGGATGAGATCGGGGGTGATGATTCCGCCGCCGCCGGCTGCGTCGAGGTCGCGGGCGAAGTCGCGGACGCCGTATTGGAGGACGAGGTTCCAGTAGCTCATGACCACGGCGGTGCCACCGGCCTCGGCGATCGCCTCGACGGCGGTGAAGACGTCCTTCGTGCGCACGCCGGACTCCAGTGCCGTCTCGGCTGCGCGCTGGATGACGGGACCGTCCATTCCCGGGTCGGAGTACGGCATCCCGACCTCGACGATGTCGACGCCGTTGCGGACGAGTTCGACCATCGAGTCGATCGAGCCTTCGACGCTGGGGAAGCCGACGGGCAGGTAGGCGATGAGTGCGGCTTTGCGGCCGGACTCCTCGACGGAAGCAAGAGTCGTGCCTGTGCGTGGACCGGAGTGCGTCATACCTGCACCGCCCCTTCATCGATGTAGTCGAACCATTTCGCGGCCGTGGTCATGTCCTTGTCGCCGCGGCCGGAGAGATTGACGAGCAGGACCGCTTCCGGCCCGAGTTCCTCACCGACGCGCATCGCGCCGGCCAGAGCGTGAGCGGATTCGATCGCCGGGATGATGCCCTCGGTGCGTGAGAGCAGCCGCATGGCCTCCATTGCTTCGTCGTCGACGACCGGCTCGTAGGTCACGCGCCCGGTGTCGTGCAGATGTGAGTGTTCGGGTCCGACCGAGGGGTAATCGAGGCCCGCCGACACCGAGTGCGAAGCCTGGGTCTGGCCGTCGGAGTCCTGGAGGATGTAGGTCGCCGAACCGTGGAGGACGCCGGGTCGACCGCCGGAGAAGCGTGCGGCGTGATGACCGGTGTCGACGCCTTCGCCGCCGGCTTCGAAGCCGTAGATCTTCACATCGGCGTCGCCGAGGAACGCGGCGAAGAGCCCCATCGCGTTCGACCCGCCGCCCACGCAGGCGCACACGGCGTCGGGCAGACGCCCGGCCGCATCGACGATCTGGTCGCGGGCTTCGATGCCGATGACGTTCTGGAAGGAGCGGACCATCGCGGGAAACGGATGGGGACCCGCGACGGTGCCGATGACGTAGTGGGTCACGTCCACATTGGCCACCCAGTCGCGCATGGCCTCGTTCATCGCGTCTTTGAGCGTGCGGGTGCCGTTGGTCACGGCGTTGACCGTGGCTCCGAGCAGGCGCATGCGCGCGACATTGAGCGCCTGCCGCTGGGTGTCTTCCTCACCCATGTAGACCTCGCACTCCATATCGAGCAGGGCCGCAGCGGTCGCGGTCGCGACACCGTGCTGTCCGGCACCGGTTTCGGCGATGAGGCGGGTCTTGCCCATGCGCTTGGCCAGCAGGGCCTGAGCCAGGGCATTGTTGATCTTGTGGCTGCCCGTATGGTTGAGGTCCTCACGTTTGAGGAACACGCGGGCTCCTCCGCAGTGCTGAGCGAACCGCGTGGCCTCGGTCAGCAGCGAAGGACGGCCGATGTAGTTGCGCTGCAGGTCGAGGAGTTCGTCGGTGAAGGCCCGGTCGACTTGGGATTTGCGCCAGGTCTCTTCGATCTCATCAAGCGCCGGGATCAGCGCTTCGGGGATGAACCTGCCTCCGAACGCGCCGAAATACGGTCCGGTCTCCTCGCTCACATCGGTCATTGCGGTCCTTCTCGATCTCCTCGTGGTCGCGTCCGGATGAGGCCGAGCCTCGGCCGGACGCCGGCCGGATGGGTGCGGTGTTCGCCCATCGTCGGCCACCTCGAGCGGCCGACGCGGGCAGGGTTCAGGATGCGGACAGTTCGCGGCGTTCGCGGCCGATGGCAGCGTATTCCTCGACCGCGGCCTGCGGACGCCCCCCGGTGACGAGAGCTTCGCCGACGAGCACGACGTCGGCGCCGGCATCGGCGTACTTCGCGACCTCGCGACCGCCGGCGACACCGGATTCGGCGACGAGCGTGCAGCCGGCGGGAACGAATTCGGCCAGCGGGGCGAATCGATCCGTGTCGACGCTGAGATCCTTGAGGTTGCGGGTGTTGACGCCGATGAGATCGGCCCCGAGCTCGGCGGCGATCTCGAGTTCCTCGCGGTTGTGGGTCTCGACGAGGACGGTCATGCCCAGTTCGGTGGCCAGGGCGTGGAACTCGCGCAGCTGGGCCGGGTCGAGGGCGGCCACGATGAGCAGCACGAGGTCGGCTCCGTGGGCCCGGGCCTCATAGAACTGATATTCGTCGACCATGAAGTCCTTGCGCAGGACCGGGATGTCGACGGCAGCACGCACGGAGTCGAGGTCGGCGAGGCTGCCGTTGAATCTGCGGGATTCGGTGAGCACGCTGATGGCGTGGGCTCCCCCGGCAGCGTAGAGCCCGGCCAATGTGCCGGGGTCCGGGATGTGGGCGAGGTCGCCGCGCGAGGGCGATTTCCTCTTGACCTCGGCGATGACTCCGAAGTCTGCGTCGAGGTCGAAGCGACGGACGGGATCCGCCGCCTCGGCGCGCGCGATGATCTCGGTGCGCGGAACCTCGTTCCGGCGTGCCTGAAGATCTTCATGCACGCCGGCGACGATGTCGTTGAGGACCGTCATTTGCTCTTCGGCTTGTTGCCCAGACCGACGGCGCGCAGGATGAGCCCGACGATGATGCCGAGGGCGACGACGCCGATGGCGACGTAGGTGATCGTGGGGTTGTGGATGGTGAAGCCCACACAGCCGATGGTCACGCCGATGAGCATGATGACGACGCCGGTCCATCCCGCCACCGAGTTGCCGTGGCCGGGGTCGGCGATCGTTGCGTAGTCGATCGTGGACTTGTCGAGATCTGTGGCCTCGTTGCGGGCGAGGGACTGCGACATGGTGCTCCTTATTGTGACTGCGTGGCACGCGCGTGGAAACTTTCCTCCATTGTGTCACGCTTCTTCTGCGGACCGGGCACCGACCCGGTCACAAGGTCATTTCGAATCCGGGTCGTCCTCGACGTCCTCGCCTCGGGAGAGGGCGTCCCAGGTGGCGGCCGAGTCGAATTCTTCGCCGTCGGCTTCGGCGGTGCGGGCGTAGCGGTTCGAGTTCGTCCACCGCGCCGAGGCGGTCGCCACCCAGATGATGCCGATGATGCCGATGCCTGCTGCCACGGCGGCGATGATCGGCCAGGAGGTCGCCCCCGGTCTGGAAGCGGCGCTGAGTGCGGTGATTCCGTAGCCGATTCCGGCAACCGCGGCGAGCCCGAGGACGACGAAGCGCCCGAGGCGACCGAGCATCGCTGCGAGGAGACCGCAGACGGCGATGATCGCCACACAGGCGGTGGCTACGGGCGAGGCCTGCGCACTCGAGTCATCGGTGGCCGTGGCCACACCGGCCGGGCCGAGAGTGTCTCCCCCGACTCCGGCCTGCCAGGCCGAGATCGTCAACGCCCACAGGGCGGCGGCGATGACGAGGACGATGAGGACTCCGCGTGACTTCGACAACTTGGGATCACTCCTGGCTTTCGGCCGTGCCGGACCCGGCGTTCGCTGTCGCAGACAGCGCGTTCGCAGCGGCGGCGGCACGCAGCACGGCTGCGGCTTTGTTCTCGGATTCCTGATATTCGGTTTCGGGCACAGAGTCGGCGACGATTCCGCCGCCGGCGTAGACGCTCATCGTGCCGTCGCGCAGGACTCCGGTGCGGATGGCGATGGCGAGATCGAGGTCACCGGTGAAGGACATATAGCCGACGACGCCGCCGTAGATGCCGCGCCCGACGGGTTCGAGTTCGTCGATGATCTGCAGGGCACGCGGCTTCGGCGCACCCGAGAGAGTGCCGGCGGGGAAAGTCGCGCGCAGCACGTCCACGGCGGTCGTGTCCGGCTGGAGTTCGCCGCGCACGGTCGAGGAGATGTGCATGATGTGGCTGTAGCGGACGATGTCCATGAAGTCGCTGACGTCGATGGTCCCGGCCCGGCACACCTTCGCCAGGTCGTTGCGTGCGAGGTCGACGAGCATGAGGTGCTCGGCGCGTTCCTTCTCATCGGCCAGCAGCTCACGGGCCAGACCGTCGTCGGCTTCGGGCGTCGCCCCGCGGGGACGCGAACCGGCGATCGGATGGGTGACGACCTCGCCGGAACGGACGGTGACGAGGGCTTCGGGTGAGGAGCCGATGATGCTCACCGGGGCTCCCGCGTCGTCGTGGAGGTTGAGCAGGTACATGAACGGGCTCGGGTTCGAGTGCCGCAGCATCCGGTACACGCTCAGCGGATCGGCCGCACACGGCGTATCGAAGCGCTGTCCGACGACGACCTGGAAGATCTCCCCCTCGACGATCTTCCGCTTCGCCTGTTCCACTCCGTCGAGGTAGACCTGCCGGGGGGTGCGCAGGGTCACCTCGGGGTCGGGCCTGCGGACGTCGATGATGTCGGCCGGGCTGGGGGCGCGGAGGCGGTCGAGCATCGATTCGATCCGCTCGACTCCGCTCGCGTGCGCCTCGTCGATGCCGGTGTCGGCGCCGTTGACGTTGAAGACGTTGGCTACGAGGGTGACCATGCCCGAATAGTGGTCGTAGACGGCGATGTCGCCCGGGATCATCAGCTGCACGGTCGGCAGGTGGTGTTCGTTGGGGCGCGGGGGTCCGAGACGTTCGAAGCGGCGGATGATGTCCCAGCCGAAGTAGCCGACGAAGCTCGAGACCATCGGCGGCAGGTCCGACTCCCCGGCATCGACGTCGAGCAGTTCGAGAGCGGCGGTGACCGCCTCGAGCACATCGCCGTCGGTGGGGATGCCCACCGGCGGGGTGCCGGTCCAGCGGAAGCCGTCCTCGGTGGACAGGAGCGTGGCCACGGGCGCCGATCCGATGAAGGAGTAGCGGGCCCAGGAGCCTGCGACGGCGGATTCGAACAGGAAGCTGCCGGGACCACCGTCGGTGAGTTTGCGATAGAGGCTCAACGGGGTTTCGGAGTCGGCGAGCACCTGCGTGTGCACGGGCACGAGCCGGTGTTCGGCTCCCAGGGAGCGGAACTCCTCGAGGCTGGGGCGGATCGGCAGCTGCTGCGGATCCGGCATGCGGTCGCTCGACACGTGTTCAGTCGGCACTGATCGTCCTTCCGGTGAAGCAGGTCGGTGTGTTCGTGTGACAGGCGGGTCCGGTCTGGTCGACGAGGAGGAGCAGGGCATCGGCGTCGCAGTCGAGGCTGAGTGAGCGCACATGCTGCACATGTCCGGAGGTCTCCCCCTTCACCCAGTACTCCCGGCGGGACCGTGACCAGTAGGTGGCGCGCCCGGTCGCCAATGTGCGCGAGACGGCCTCGACGTCCATCCAGGCGAGCATGAGCACCTCCCGGCTCGTGGCCTCCTGGACGATGACGGGCACGAGACCGGCGGAGTCCGGGCGGATGAGTTCGCGCCAGTTCTCCGGGGTGGCGTCGATGTCCCTGCTCATCGGACCTCGATCCCCTCTGCCCGCAGCGCGTCCTTGACCTCGGCAATGCTCAGGGTCCCGAAGTGGAAGACGCTGGCGGCCAGCAGCGCATCGGCTCCGGCGGCCACGGCCGGGGCGAAGTGTTCGACCCGACCGGCCCCGCCGGAGGCGATGAGCGGCACATCGACGGCCGCTCGGGCGGCGGCGATGAGTTCGAGGTCGAAGCCCTCCCGGGTGCCGTCGGCATCGATGGAGTTGAGCAGGATCTCACCGACCCCGCGTTCGGCGGCCTCACGGATCCAGTCGATCGCGCAGCGGCCGGTGCCTTCACGGCCGCCGCGGGTGGTGACTTCGAAGCCCGAGGCCGTGCTCGTTCCCTGCGTGCGGCGGGCGTCGAGGGAGAGCACGAGGACCTGGTTGCCGAAGTGCCGTGAGATCTCACTGATGAGTTCCGGGTGCGCGACGGCCGAGGTGTTGACAGAGACTTTGTCGGCACCGTCGCGCAGGAGCCGGTCGACGTCATGGACGCTGCGCACTCCCCCGCCGACGGTGAGCGGGATGAAGACCTCTTCGGCGCAGGCGCGCACGACGTCGTGGACGGTCTCGCGGTCGCCGCTGCTGGCCGTGACGTCGAGGAAGGTGAGTTCGTCGGCCCCGGAGATCCCATAGCGTTTGGCCAGCTCCACGGGGTCCCCGGCATCCTTGAGGTCGGCGAACTTCACGCCCTTGACGACGCGACCGCCGTCGACGTCCAGACAGGGGATGACTCTGACAGCTACCACGCAGACCTCCTAGATTCCCAGGCCCCGATAGCGATCCATCCTGCGGGCCAGTCGGCGGCCCGATGGTTCGCGCATGAGCGAGATGAGTTCGAATTCGAGTGTCGCACCGACCCGAGAGACGAAGTCGAGCGGTTCGTCGCTGGCATCGGGATGCTCGGCGATGATCCGGTCGACGACACCGGTGGCTTGGAGCATGGGCGCGTGCACACCCTGGCTCTGCGCCATCTCTGCGGCTCTCTCCGTCGTCCGATGCACGATCGCCGAGGCGCCCTCGGGCGGCAGGGGTGAGAGCCACCCGTGCTCGGCGCTGAGCACCCGGTCGGTCGGGATCAGCGCGAGTGCTCCGCCCCCGGATCCCTCACCGAGGATGAGCGATACCGAGGGGGCATCGAGGTTGGCGAGGTCAGCGAGGCTGCGGGCGATCTCGCCGGCGATGCCGCCCTCTTCGGCGTCCTTCGACAGGGCCGCGCCCGGGGTGTCGATGACCGTCACGAGCGGCAGGTGCAGCTCTGCGGCCAGACGCATTCCACGGCGGGCCTCACGCAGCGCGGCCGGTCCCAGAGGGGCCCGGGAATCCTGCCGGAACCGGTCCTGTCCGAGCACGATGCACGGGGCGGAGCCGAACTTCGCCAGCGCCAGCAGCAGTCCCGGGTCCTTCTCGCCTTCGCCGGTGCCGTTGAGCGGCAGCACGGTGTTCGCGGCGGTACGCAGCAGGTCGCGGACACCGGGGCGTTCGGGACGGCGGGAACTCGTGATCGCCGCCCAGGCGTCGGAGTTCGGGTCGACCGTCGCCGGTGCGGTGTCCGGGTCGGCCACACGGGCCGGGATCTCCTTGGCTCCCATGAGCACGTCGAGGACTCGGGAGACCGTGCCGGCGATGCGTTCGGGACCGATGACTGCGTCGACGATGCCCATCTTGTGGAGGTTCTCACCCGTCTGCACGTTGTCCGGGAACTTCTCCCCGTAGATGGCTTCGAACACGCGGGGGCCGAGGAAGCCGATGAGTGAACCGGGTTCGGCCACCGTCACGTGGCCCAGCGAACCCCAGGAGGCGAAGACTCCGCCGGTGGTCGGGTGGCGCAGGTAGACGAGGTAGGGCAGACCGGCCCTGCGGTGAGCGACCACGGCGTTCGTGATCTTCACCATCGACAGGAACGCGATGGTGCCTTCCTGCATCCGCGTCCCACCGGAGGCCGGTCCTGCCAGCAGCGGCAGCCCTTCGAGGGTGGCGCGTTCGATGGCGTCGACGAGGCGCTCGGCGGCGGCCACGCCGATCGATCCGGCGAGGAAGCGGAACTCTCCGGCGATGACGGCGACCCGTCTGCCCTCGATGGTGCCCTCACCGGTGATGATCGCTTCGTCGACTCCGGACTTCTCGGCCGCGGCAGCGAGCTCGGCGGCGTACTCCTCGGAGACCCCGCCGGCCGGGCTGATCGGGGTGGTGTCCCAAGAGCGGAAGGATCCCTCGTCGAGGACGATGTCGACGAGTTCGTGTGCGTTCAATCGTGGCATTCGCGCACCCCTCAGTTTCCGCCGGCGAGCCACGCCGCGATCGACTCGGCGTCTTCGTCCAACAGCGGCGGAGCATCGTGGGCGGTGCGGGTCGTCTCGACCTCGCTGGAACCCTCGGCGTCGAAGAAGCGCAGCGGCGGTCCGGGCAGATCGATGTCGCCGAGCACCGGGTGATCGACGGAGACCTTGAGACCCTGGCTCAGTGCCTGATCCCACTGGTAGACCTCGGGCAGGGTGCGCACGGTGCCCGAGGGGATTCCCGCCTCGGTGAGCTTCGCCAGCAGATCTTCGGCGTCGAAGGCTGAGAACCGGTCTTCGATGAGCTCGATGAGTGCGGGACGGTTGGCCACGCGGGAGGCGTTGTCGGCCAGCCCCTCGGTGGCGGGGTCGATGTCGAAGGCCGCGCAGAACTTCTGCCACAGGTTCTCGTTGCCCACGGAGATCTGCACTGCACCGTCACGGCAGGTGAACAGTCCGTACGGAGAGAGTGAGGGATGGTGGTTGCCGCCGGGCTGCGGTTCCTGTCCGGCCACCGTCGCCCGGGTGCCCTGGAAGGCGTGGACGCCGACCATGCCGGCGATGAGCGAGGTGCGCACCACCTTGCCCTTGCCGGTGCGTTCGCGTTCCAGAAGTGCCGCGAGCACGCCGTAGGAGCCGTAGATTCCGGCGAGCAGGTCGGCGATCGGCACGCCCACCCGCTGCATGTCGTCGGATCCTGAGCCGGTCAGCGACATGAGGCCGGCCTCGCCCTGGGCGATCTGGTCGTAGCCGGCGCGGGAGGCTTCGGGGCCGTCGTGGCCGAACCCGGTGATCGAGAGGATGACCAAGCGCGGGTTGATCTCCATGCACCGGGCGGTGGAGAATCCGAGCCGGTCGAGGACGCCGGAGCGGAAGTTCTCGATGAGCACGTCAGCGCGGGCGATGAGCCCGGTGAGAGTGTCCTTGCCCGTTTCGGATTTGAGGTCGAGGGCGATCGACTCCTTGTTGCGGTTGCAGGAGAAGAAGTAGGTGGCCTGCGGGTTGTCCTCGGGCCCGACGAAAGGAGGCCCCCAGGAGCGGGAGTCGTCTCCCCTTCCCGGGTTCTCGACCTTGATGACCCGCGCACCGAGGTCGCCGAACATCATTCCGGCATGCGGTCCTGCCAGGGCGCGCGAGAGATCGACGACGGTATAGCCGGTCAGCGGCCCCGTCGCGGTCTCCGGTGTCTCATTCGCCATTCCTATTCCTCCTTGAAGTGGGTGCTTCTGCTGATGAGCATACGCAATCGTGCGACCTCCGCATGGGCGCGGGGTCCATCGGCATGCTGGATCGCCATCACCGCGCAGGTGGTGCCGTCGCTGAGATCGAGCAGCGGCCAGGGGTCGTCGCCTTCGGGTGAGAACGCCACCCCGAGGATCTGTCCCCAGTCGAAGCGGTGGGTGCGCACCATGTTCTTGACCACGAGCCCCTTCTCGGTGGGGCGGGCCTGGATGTCCGCGATGCGCAGCAGGGCGAGGCCGAAGAGGACGCCGAGCAGGTTCATCCACACCATGTCGAGCACGGTCCAGGGCTCCCAGTCCACGACGAGCAGCGCCACGGACAGGATCAGGAATCCGAGCGTGACGGCGATGGCGCCGACGATGCCGATGATGCGCACCTGTCGGGGCCGGAAGACGGCCAGATCAGATTCGGCAGGCGCCAATGTTCGTCACCAGAATCGCGCGGGCACCGACACCGTAGAGTCGGTCCATCACGTTGTTGACTTCCTTCGCCTCGACCATGACGCGCACGGCGACCCATCCGGTCTCCTGCAGCGGTGAGACGGTCGGGGATTCGAGACCGGGGGTCAGCGAGATCGCCTCGGGCACGAGACGCTGTTCGATGTTGTAGTCGACGAGCACGTACTGGCGGGCGACCATGACGGATTCGAGGCGGCGTTTGAGCACCCCGATGCGGTCTTCGGCCCCGGCACGCTGGATGAGCACGCCTTCGGATTCGAGCAGCGGCTCGCCGAAGGTCTCGAGCCCGGCAGCACGCAGCGTCGAGCCGGTTTCGACGACATCGGCGACGGCGTCGGCGACGCCGAGCTGGATCGAGACTTCGATCGCGCCGTCGAGCTGCACGGTCGTCGCGTCGATGCCGCGCTCGGCCAGGTCGGCGGAGACGAGGTTCGGGAAGCTCGTGGCGATGCGTGCCCCTCGCAGCTCCTCCGGGGAGGTGAAGCTGCCGACGGCGCCGGCGTAGAAGAAGCGGGAGGCACCGAACCCGAGGCCGAGCACTTCCTGGGCCTCGGCCTTCGATTCCAGCAGCAGGTCACGGCCGGTGATGCCGGCGTCGAGGATGCCGGAGCCGACGTAGACGGCGATGTCGCGTGGACGCAGGTAGAAGAGTTCGACCCCGTTGACTTCATCTTGATGGACCAGCGTCTTGGTTCCGCGTCGAGTGGAGTATCCGGCCTCGCTGAGCATTTCGGAGGCGGCTTCGGACAGTGCGCCCTTGTTGGGCACGGCTACACGCAGCATGGGGTCCCTTTGGAGTTCGATGTGGTCGGAGTGGAGTTCGCAGGAGCGTCTCAGAGGTGGGCGTTGACGTCGTCGAGGGTGAGTCCCTTGGCGATCATCATCACCTGCACGTGGTAGAGCAGCTGCGAGATCTCCTCGGCGAGCTCGTCCTCGGATTCGTATTCGGCGGCCATCCACACCTCGGCGGCCTCTTCCACGACCTTCTTGCCGATCGCATGGACTCCGGCGTCGAGTTCGGCCACGGTCCTCGAATCGGCTGGACGATCGTGGGATTTCTGCAGGAGTTCGGCGTAGAGAGAATCAAAGGTCTTCACCCGTCCAGCCTAATGCATCGTCTCGGGGTGAAGCATGCGGGGTCTCACGTTGCGAACCGCACCGGCGGGCGCTGCCGGCGATGTCCTGGCTGCGGGCCCAAGCAGGCGCTGTCTGCGAAGACCAGCCTGCGGGCGCCTGCACACCGTCGCAGCGAACTCCCGATCGCAGTTCAGGCTTCGGGGTCGCGGCCGATGTCGGTGGCCGAGCGGTGCGGTGCCGAGATCGTCTGCCTCGAGCGTTTCGACCAGTCGATGAGGCCGAGGATGACCATGATGAGGAAGACGAGGTAGACGGCTCCGGAGAACACGAGCCCTCCGGCCACTGCCAAGGGGATGCCCACAAGGTCGACGGCCAGCCACACGAACCAGAACTCGACGATCGCCCGCCCCTGTGCGTACATCGCGACGACCGAGCCGATGAAGATGTAGGCGTCGGGGTACGGATTCCATGACCAACCGCCCTGAGCGAGCACCCAGCCGAAGACACCGGTGCCGATGAGCAGGCCGGCCACGAGCAGTCCGCGCTCCTTCCAGCTTGCCCACCTGACAATGACCTCGCCGGAGGCCTCTTTCGACTTCTTCCATTGCGTCCAGCCCCAGACGGCGGCGACGATGATGACGACCTGCCGGGAGGCGTTGCCTCCGAGTCCGGCGGAGATGCTCGCGGAGAACAGCAGGATCGACCCGAGGATCTGCACCGGCCAGGACAGGATGTTGCGTCGCAGAGCGAGCACGACCGTGGCCAGTGCGCAGATGTTGCCGAACAGGTCGGAGTAGGGCACGGGCTTGCCCAGCAACTCGAATGCGGGGGTGTTCAACCAGTCGAACAGATCCATCGGCGGCTCTCCTGAGAGGGTGGGCCCGGGGTGGGCGGCCCGGTGCGGTCAGTGGGTGTGGGCTTCGGCCAGGGTGCGCAGTTCGCTGATCGCCGCGGCGGCGTCCTCGGCTCCGTAGACGGCGGAACCGGCGACGAGGACGTCGGCGCCGGCGTCGACGACACGGTCGATCGTCGACGCGGACACTCCCCCATCGACCTGCAGACGGATCTCCAGGCCGGAGGCCGAGATCGCCTGCCGGGTGCGGCGGATCTTCGGCAGGCAGACGTCGAGGAACTTCTGTCCGCCGAATCCGGGTTCGACGGTCATGATGAGGATCTGGTCGAACTCGCCGAGGAGGTCGATGAACGGTTCGATCGGGGTCGCCGGTTTGAGCGCGAGGCTCGCTTTGGCACCGAGCTTGCGCAGCTCACGGGCCAGGCGCACGGGTGCGGCGGCCGCCTCGGCGTGGAAGGTCACCGAGGCACAGCCGATCTCCGCGTACACGGGAGCGTTGCGGTCGGCATCGGCGATCATCAGGTGGGCGTCGAGCGGGATCGGGGAGATCGCGCGGATGCGTTCGACGACGGGCGGGCCGAAGGTGAGGTTCGGCACGAAATGGTTGTCCATCACGTCGATATGGGCCATGTCCGCGGTGCTGATCTTGTCGAGCTCACCGCGCAGGTCGGAGAAGTCCGAGGACAGGATGCTCGGGTTGATGTCGATTGCCATGGGTCATTTCGCCTTTCGCAGGAGAGCGAGGAACATTCCATCGGTGTTGTGCACATGGGGCCACAGCTGAGCGCAGCGGCCCTCACCTCGGGAGACCGAAGCGAACGACTGCGCCTGTGTGCCGGTGATCGCCTCGAGCACGGACGGAGCATCGAGGAACTCGACGTCGTCGGTGCCGGACTTCGCTCGTCGGCGCAGGACCTCGTCGACGATGAGCACGGTTTCGGCGAAGTGCGGTGAGCACGTCGAATACGCCACCACACCCCCGGGCGCGCAGGCGTCGAGGGCGGCGCCGAGCAGCTCGGACTGCAGACCGGACAGGGCGGTGATGTCCGAGGGCTGTCTGCGATAGCGGGCTTCGGGCCGCCGGCGCAGGGCGCCGAGACCGGAGCAGGGCACGTCGACGAGCACTTTGGAGTAGGGTCCGCGCACCCGGCGGCCGTCGCGGACTTCGACGCTGACGTTGTCGAGGGCCTGAGTCGAGTCCCGGACGAGTTCGGCGCGGTGGTCGCTGGAGTCGAAGGCTTCGAGCCGGACCGATTCTGCGGCGGCCGCGGCACCGAGGACCGCGGCCTTGCCTCCGGGCCCGGCACACAGGTCGGCCCAGGGACCCGCAGGAGCATCGACCTCGGCCAGGGCGAGAGCGACGAGGGCCGATCCTTCGTCCTGGACGCGCGCCCGTCCATCGGCCACGGCCCGGACATCGCGGGGCACAGCGGTGTCCATGGTCACGCCGATCGGTGACAGCTCGGTCGCGTCGCCGGGCAGCTCGCAGCGGTCGATGAGTCCGGGCAGAGCGCTGAGTCCGACCCTGGCGGGAGCGTTGTCGGCGATGAGCAGAGCTTCGAGCTCGTCGGCATCGCATTCGTGGCCTTTGAGTGCTTGGGTCAGTGCCCGCACGATCCATTCGGGGTGGGAGTGTTCGATCGCCAGTCGTGTGGTCTCGGAGACGTTCGCGGTGACCCGCGCGAGCCATTCGTCGTGATCGGCTTCGGAGATGCGGCGCAGCACCGCATTGACGAATCCCGCGGTCTTGGCCGCCGAGCGCTTGACGACGGCGACGGTCTCGGACAGGGCCGCATGGTCGGGGACTCGCATCGACAGCAGCTGGTGGGCGCCCAGACGCATCGCGGCCAGGGGTTCGGGGTCGATCTCGTCGATGGCGCGGGAGGCGGCGATCGTGATGACCGCGTCGTAGAACTTCTGCCGCCGCAGCGCCCCGTAGGTCAGTTCGGTGGTGAAGGCGGCGTCCTGGGCGTTGAGATGGGTGCGGGCGAGTTTCGCGGGCAGGAGCAGGTTCGCATAGGCGTCCTTCGTCGCGACGTCGAGCAGGACCTCCCAGGCGATCCGCCGCGGCAGGTTCTTGCCGATGCGTTCGTCCTGCGGCGCTTCGCGGCCCGGGCGGCCCCGGTCGCCTCTGCGATTGCCGCCTCGGCGGTCGCTTCCGCGGCCCCGGTCGTCGCTGCGGCGGTTGCCGCCTCGGCGGTCGCTTCCGCGGCCCCGGTCGTTGCCTCGACGTCCGCCCGGGACGCCGCTGTTGCCTGAAGTCTCGGCCATGGCTCTTATGCTTCCTGCTCGGTGTGCGGATCGAAGGTGATGTCACCGTGACCGCGCAGGAAGTCACCGGCGTCCATGCGGGGCTTGCCGAAGGGTTGGATCCCGGCGACCGTGACCCAGCCGTCCCCGCAGCGCAGAATCGGGGTCCTGTTCCAACTCGTCAGGGTTCCGACCGGTGCGGCTGCCATGGCCTCCTCGGTGGTTTCCGGGGCGAGGGCGAGGCCGAAGAGCTTGGTGCGTTTGCCGTTCAGTTCCACCCAGGGGCCCGGTGCCGGGCTGGTGCCGCGGGCCCGATCGACGACACGGTCGGCGGGAGCCCGCAGGTCGAGGTGGGCGTCGGCGACGGTGATCTTCTCTGCACAGCTGGCCGCACCGGTCTGCGGAGTCTCCACTGCGGTGCCGGCGGCCAGGCTGTCGAAGGCGGTGACGAGTTCGACCGCTCCGCGGCGGGCGTAGTCGTCGAGGGCCGCTGCGACATCCGGGTGGTCGAGGTCGAGTTCGAGGCGGCGGAGCACGGGCCCGGTGTCCATGCCTTCGTCGATCCGGAAGACGCTGACTCCGCTGCGAGCCGCACCGTCGATGAGGGCCCGCTGCACCGGGGCCGCCCCGCGGTAGGCAGGCAGCAGGGAGAAGTGGAGGTTGTACCAGCCGAGCCGGGCCGTGCTCAGAGCAGCAGGTCCGGCGATGGCGCCGAAGGCCACCACGGCGACGGCGTCGACCTCGAGGGCGCGCAAATCGGAGATGACCTCTCCGCGCAGCCTGTCGGCCTCGATGACGGTGAGTCCGAGTTCGAGCGCCCGGGTCTTCACCGGTGACGGGGTGAGCACCCGCTTGCGCCCGACCGGGGCATCGGGTCGGGTGAGCACCGCACGGATGCGGTGCTCGGATTCGGCGAGGGCCTCGAGGGCGGGAACTGCGACATCCGGGGTTCCGGCGAAGACGATATCCACGCCTCGGATTCTACTGCGTGGCCGAGTCGTCACAGTGACCGGGGATCGTCGATGCGTGCCCGAACCTGCGGCTGCTTCTTCGCCGAGCGGGATGCGGTGATCTCGGCCATTCGGGTTCCGATGCGATCTCCCGCCGCAATCGGGTAGGCGCAGACGCTGCGCTGACCGTCCTCGGCTTCATCGCGCAGCAGCTCGTCGATCTCGCCCACCTCACCGATCTCGGTGAGGACGGCATCGATGTCGGTGCCGGCTCCGGTGAGTTCGAGGATGCGCCGGTAGGGCGGGAACCCCAGCACCTTCCTGTCGGCCAGTTGACGGGACATGAAAGTGACCGGATCGAAGGCGGTCAGGGTCGAGCGGATGAGTTCGTCTTCGTCACCGAGATAGACGGTTCCGCCCTGTTCGCGCGAGCGCACGAGCGCGGCGGCGCGCAGCCGCCTGGCCACGCTCTCGTCGATCGAGCGCATCCACGGTCCCGGCCACAGGGAGTCCAGCAGGATCGCCGCCGCATAGCCGCCGAGCACATAGGGTTCGGCGCCGGTCGTGGCGACGACGAGCCGCGGCGTCTCGTCGAGGACTGCGGAGATCTCGTCTCCCCCGGATTCGATGATCTCGGTGTCGGGCAGCGCCCGGCGCAGCTCTTCGACGGTGCGGGCCCGCCCGCGCACGATGGAGCGCACCTGGTTCGACCGGCAGCGCGCGCAGCTGAAGGTCTCCGAATGGTATCCGCAGGCACGGCAGGCGAAGGGTCCGACCTCGGATTGGGTGGTCAGCGTCTCCTGACAGCGCGGGCAGCGAGCGACTTCCTGACAGCGGGCGCAGGCGAACACGGGGTAGTACCCGGAGCGGGGCACCTGGACGAGCACGGGCCCGGGGACTCCGCCGTCGCGCGGTCGCGGTCGCAGGGCGGTGCGCATGATCTGCCATGCCCGGCTGGGGATGCGCTGCCAGGCGAAGGGGTCGCGGTCTTCGTCGGGGACGAAGACGAGGGGGGCGGAGTGTCGGCGTGCCGGCCCGGTCGGGGTGATGTCGGCCAGCCATCCGATCTCGACGAGGCGCTGCACCTCGGCGCTGCGGTCGGTGGAGACGAAGAACAGCTCGGTGTCCTCGATCGTCGAACGCAGCAGGCTGACCTCGCGGGCGTGCGGGTAGGGGGCATGCTGGTCGAGGTAGTTGCGGTTGGCATCGTCGGTGCAGATGATGAGGCCGAGATCGCGCAGCGGCGCGAAGGCCGCGGCGCGGGTGCCGATGGTCAGGCGGGTGTGGCCGAGGAGGCCGCGCAGCCAGGCCTGCCACCGCTGTTCGGGTGACTGGTCGGCGCTGAGCACGGACACCTCGGTGATCTCGGCGGCGGTCAGGCTCGCCTGCAGGACCAGGAGTTCACGGTGATCGGGCACGAGCCACAGCACGGACTTCCCGGCCGCCAGAGTCTGGCGTGCTGCGGCCAGTCCCGCCCGGATCCAGCTCATCCCGGGCGTCGCACCGGGGGTTGCGGCCAGGACACGTCGCCGCGGAGTCTGATCGGCAGGCGGCGGATCGATCTCGGCGTTGAGGACCCAGTCGCCGAGGCGGCCCAGCAGATTCGTGCCCCCGCCGGCTTCGTCGTCGGCCGGTGTGCCGTCACCGGTCTCCGGTTCCGCCCGGGAAGCGTCCCGCGACCGGTCAGGGGCGTCTGCCGGTTTCGGGTTCTGGGACGTCTCGGCTCGAAGGACGGTCTTCTCGCCTCGCGCGTGGCGGGGCGGGATCGCCAAGCGGAGGACATCGGCCAGGGTGCCGCCGTAACGGCGCGCCGTGGCTTCGCACAGGGCGAGCAGGTCGGGGCCGAGGACCTGCACGGGGCCGCTGAGGCGTTGAATCGTCGCGAGCGGTCCCAGGTGGTCGGAGGAGTCGACCCGTTCGACGAGGTAGCCGTCGCGGAGCCGACCGGCGAACTTCACCCGCACTCGCACTCCGGGCAGGGCCGCCTCGGCGAGCTTTTCGGGCACGGCATAGTCGAAGGTCCGTGCCAGGTGCGGGACGGGATGGTCGACGAGCACGCGCGCGACCGGGTTCTCAGACGCCAGCGGCACCTGGCCTTCGGCCGAGGTGCCGGTGTCGATCGGAAGGGGTTCGTCCACTCTGGAACGCCAGGCTCAGTGGGCGGACACGGCGCGCAGCAGGTCGTCGGCGCGGTCCGTGACCTCCCAGGTGAAGTCCGGCAGCTCACGACCGAAGTGGCCGTAGGTCGAGGTCTGCGAGTAGATCGGGCGGAGCAGGTCGAGTTCGGCGATGATCATCGCCGGGCGGAGGTCGAAGACCTCACGGATGGCGGCGGAGATCTTCTGGGGATCGACCTTCTCGGTGCCGAAGGTCTCCACGTAGAGGCCCATCGGGTCGACGCGGCCGATGGCGTAGGACACCTGGACCTCGGCACGGTCGGCGAGTCCGGCGGCGACGACGTTCTTCGCCACCCATCGCATCGCATACGCGGCCGAACGGTCGACTTTCGACGGGTCTTTGCCGGAGAAGGCGCCGCCGCCGTGGCGGGAGAAACCGCCGTAGGTGTCGACGATGATCTTCCGCCCTGTCAGTCCGGCATCGCCCATCGGTCCGCCGGTGACGAAGGGCCCCGCCGGGTTGATGTGGATGTTCGCCTCACTCGTGTCGAGGCCCGAACCAGCGAGAACCGGGTCGATGACCAGTTCCCTGATCTCGGAGTGCAGCTGAGCCTGGTTCGTCTCGGCCGAATGCTGGGTGGACACGACGACGTTCTCGATCGTCACGGCTTCGTCGCCGTCGTAGCCGAGGGTCAGCTGAGTCTTCCCGTCGGGGCGCAGGTAGTCGAGGCGTCCCGATTTGCGCACCGCAGAGAGCTGCTCGGCCATCCGGGAGGCCAGGTGGATCGGCAGCGGCATGAGCACATCGGTGGAGTTGTCGGCGTAGCCGAACATCAGCCCCTGGTCGCCAGCACCGAGGCTCGTTCCGTGGTCGTCGGAGGCGACGGCTTCGCGGAAGTCCAGCGGGTTCGTGACTCCGGAGTGGATGTCCGTGGACTGGCTGCCGATGGACACGGAGACTCCGCAGGAACGGCCGTCGAAGCCGGTGTCGGAGGAGTCGTAGCCGATTCCGGTGATGAGGCTGCGAACGATTCCGGCCACATCGGCGTAGGCGGCGGTGTTGACCTCACCGGCGACGTGGACGAGTCCGGTGGTCACCATGGTCTCCACGGCCACCTTGGCGTTGGGGTCCTGCGCCAGCAGGTCGTCGAGCACCGCATCACTGATCTGGTCGCAGATCTTGTCGGGATGTCCCTCGGTGACGGACTCGGATGAGAAGAAGCGAAGATTTGATTGAGTCACGGTGTCGATTCTAAGTGGGTGAGCTGTTCGGCCAGGGTAGCAATGACCTTTTGTGAAACATCGTCTTTCGAACCCTGGAATTCCTCACCGACGGTGATCTCACCGGCGGCGGAGCCGATGATCTGAACCGCGGTGTGGTCGTGACCGAAGGCACGGTCGTCGGAGACGTCGTTGAACACGAGCAGGTCGACGCCCTTGCGCTCGAATTTCGCACGGGCGTAGTCGAGGGCTGTCGTCTGTGCGTCTCCGGTTTCGGCGGCGAAGCCGATGATGAGCTGGGTGCCGATTCGGTCATCGACGAGGCCGCGCAGGATGTCCGGGTTCTGCACGAGACGCAGCGTCAGACCGTCGTCGCCGGTCTTCTTCATCTTCGACTCGGTCGTCTCCTCCGGTCGGTAGTCGGCGACAGCCGCGGCCATGATGAGGGCATCGGCGTCCGGCTGGGAGGCGCGCATCGCCGTCTGCAGCTCCAGGGTGGATTCGACCGGGGTGACGGTGGTCCCTGCGGGCAGGTCGGTGAGCAGCCCGGAGTCGATGTTCGCCGCCACGAGTTCGACTTCGGCGCCGGCGGCTCGGGCGGCTCGGGCCAAGGCGATGCCCTGTTTGCCCGAGGAGCGATTGCCGAGGAAGCGGACCGGGTCGAGGGCCTCACGGGTGCCGCCGGCGCTGATGACGATGCGGCGGCCGTCCAGGCTCTGCCCAGCGTGTCCGGTGCCCGGGGCCGCGTCGGCCGAGCCTGCGGCATCGGCGACGGACAGGGCGTAGGCGACGACGTCCTCGGGTTCGGGCAGCCGTCCGGGGCCCGAATCGGGTCCGGTGAGTCGGCCGACGGCCGGTTCGAGGACGTGGACTCCCCTGGCGCGCAGGGTCGCGATGTTGGCGACGGTGGCGGGGTTCTGCCACATCTCCGTGTGCATGGCCGGTGCCACGACGACCTCGGCGGTGGTGGTCAGGACGGTCGCTGTCAGCAGATCGTCGGCGATTCCCGCGGCGATCTTCGCGATGAGGTTCGCGGTCGCGGGAGCGATGATGACGAGTTCGGCGTCCTGCCCGATGCGGACATGGTTGACGGTGTCGATCTCATCGAAGACGTCGGTGGTCACGGTCTGGCCGGACAGGGCCTCGAAGGTGGGGGCACCGACGAAGTTGAGCGCATTGGCCGTGGGCACGACCTTGACGCTGTGGTCGAGTTCCCGGAGTCGCCGGATGATGTGTGCCGCTTTGTAGGCGGCGATCCCACCGGCGACGCCGAGTACGGTTCTCACTGGTCGCTGAAGTCGATCGCGCCGTCGTTGCTCACGGGTGCGGGCGTCTCGGTCTCCGGTACGGCCTGGAGGAAGTCCTCTTCGGAGACTTCGCGGGCGACGATCTTCGACTCGTTGACCTCACGCAGAGCGATCGACAGCGGCTTCTCGTTGGTGCCCGGGGTGACGAGGGGACCGACGTTTTCGAGCAGTCCCTCCTGCAGCTGGGCGTAGTAGGAGTTGATCTGCCGAGCGCGCTTGGCCGCGATCGAGACGAGTTCGTACTTCGATCCGGTGACGCTGAGCAGATCGTCGATCGGAGGATTGGTGATGCCTTCGGGCTGTGCGGGCAAGGAGATTCCCATCTAATCGGAGGTGGATATACCCATCAATGATAGGAGTTCTTCGGCCGCAGTGCGAACGTGGTCGTTGATGATGGTCACGTCGAACTCGGATTCGGCGGCGAGTTCGCGCTTCGCTGTGGCCAATCGGCGCTCCTGCTCCTCCGCGGATTCGGTGCCGCGCCCGGTGAGCCGGGATACGAGTTCGTCCCAGCTGGGCGGGGCGAGGAAGACGAACCGGGCGTCGGGCATCTTCTCCTTGACCTGCCGGGCTCCCTGCAGGTCGATCTCGAGCAGCGCCGGGACTCCCGCGTCGAGCTTCTCCTGCACCGGAGCGGACGGAGTCCCGTAGCGGTGCCGCCCGTGCACGACCGCGTACTCGAGCAGCTGGCCGGCGGCGATGAGCGCGTCGAAGTCATCGTCGGAGAGGAAGTGATAATGGACACCGTCGACTTCGCCGGGGCGTCTGGGCCGTGTGGTGGCGGAGACGGAGAACCAGACCGCGGGGTGATTCTGCCGGATGTACGTGCTGATGGTGCCTTTTCCGACGGCGGTCGGACCCGCGAGGACGGTGAGTCGATTATTCACAGATCTGAGGTTGTCACACTCAGGAATATTTCTCCAACAGGGCGGACTTCTGGTGCACGCCCAGGCCCTTGATCCTCCGTGAGGTGGCGATGCCGACCTCTTCCATCGCTGCTTCGGCGCGGCGGTCGCCGACACCGGGCAGGGCGCGCAGCAGATCGAGCACCCGCATCTTCGCGAGAGCCTCGTCGTCAGCGGCCTTTTTGAGCACGGCGGCGAGATCGGTATCACCGTTCTTCAGTGCCGACTTCACTTCGGCTCGTGCCTGACGTGCCTTGAACGCCTTGTCCAGAGCAGCGGTTCGCTGTTGCGGGGTCAACGGTTCGAGTGCCACATTATCTCCTCTGTCACCATGAACGGGCAGGTAGGGAAGTTGTCTCAGTCTAAGACAAAATCCCCGCGGAGATGCGCAACCAACGGAATTAAACTCTCCGTGGCCTCGTTTTCGTCCATCCGGGAACCGCCGCCGCCGTGTCCGCGGCCGCCGCAGCGGCCCGGACACAGGCGGCGTCAGTTCAGCATTGAGAGCGTGCGGTTGAGCTCCCGTGCAGCATCGGCCAGCCCTTCCGGTCCGGCCCCGAGCACTGCCCGGGAAGCCGTGGCGAGCACCTGTCCCGAAGCCAGGGCTTCGTCGCCGAAGACGGCCCGCAGCTCACCGATGCCCGCTCCCTGCGCGCCGACGCCGGGTGCCAGGATCGGACCCCCGCAGTCGACCGGGTCGAATCCCAGCTTCCGCGCGGCCTCTCCGATGGTGGCTCCGACGACGAGCCCGAAGGGTCCGACCGGCCCCGCGGGCTCCGCCGCTGCCGCCAGGGCCTGCGCATTGCGTTCGGCGACCTGGGTCACGATCGTCCCGGCCACGGATCCGCCGCGTCCCTGTGCGTGCTGGATCTCTCTGCCTTCCGGGTTCGAGGTCAGAGCGAGGACGAACACTCCCCTGCCATGGGCGGAGGCGAGTTCGAATGCCGGCTCCAGAGCTCCGAATCCGAGGTAAGGCGAGACGGTGATCGAATCGGCCGCCAGCGCCGAGGCGGGATCGAGGTACGCCTTCGCATAGGCTCCCATCGTCGACCCGATGTCGCCGCGCTTGATGTCGAGGACGGTGAGTATCCCGGCTTCCCGCGCCGCGGCGAGGGTCTCTTCGAGAGCGGCCACACCGGCCGAGCCGTACTGTTCGAAGAACGCCGACTGCGGTTTGACCGCGGCGACCGTTCCCTGCAATTCCTCGATCGTGCGCAGAGCGAACTCCCGCACACCGGCCGCGCTGCGCGGCAGCCCCCAGGACTGAAGCAGATGCTCGTGCGGGTCGATGCCCACGCACAGCGGTCCGTGCTTCGCCATGGCTGCGGCCAGTCGGGTGCCGAACATCAGGCGCTCCAGTCCTGCAGGCTGCGGACGTCGAACTTCTCGTCCCGAACCACTTCGAGGGAGGTCACCGCGGCGGCGAATTCGGCCAGCGTGGTGATCAACGGCACGGAGTTCGCGGTCGCGGCGGCACGGATCTCGTAGCCGTCGGCGCGTTCCTGCCGGCCCGAAGGCACGTTGATGACCATGTCGATGGTGCCCGCAGTGAGATAGTCGATGACCGTGCGGTCCTCGGCGTCGGCTTCGAAGTGCTTGTGCACCTGTGTGGTCTTGATCCCGTAGCGCGAGAGCACGGCCGCGGTTCCGGTGGTCGCGACGACGTCGAAGCCCATGTCGACGAGTTCCTTGACCGGCAGCACCATGGCGCGCTTGTCGCGGTCGGCGACGGAGACGAATACGGTTCCCGAGGTCGGCAGCTTCACTCCGGCCCCGAGGAGACCCTTGGCGAACGCGGTCGGGAAGTTGTGGTCGATGCCCATGACCTCACCGGTCGACCGCATCTCCGGGCCGAGGATCGAATCGACGATCTTGCCTTCGACGGTGCGGAAGCGACGGAAGGGAAGGACCGCCTCCTTGACGGCGATCGGGTGGTCCAGCGGCAGTGTGGACCCATCGCCCTCTGCAGCCAGCAGGTCACCGCGCAGATCCGCGATGGTCCGTCCCACCGCGATGAGTGCGGCGGCCTTGGCCAGCTGCGTCGAGGTCGCCTTCGACACGAACGGCACGGTGCGTGAGGCGCGGGGGTTGGCTTCGATGACGTGGAGGACGTCGGCGGCGATGGCGAACTGGATGTTGAGCAGTCCGCGCACCCCCACGCCTTCGGCGATGGCCTTCGTGCCCTGACGGACGCGTTCGAGGACGTCCTCGCCCAGAGTCAGCGACGGAAGCACGCATGCGGAGTCACCGGAGTGGATTCCCGCTTCCTCAATGTGCTCCATGATGCCGCCGATGTAGACCTGCTCTCCGTCGAAGAGCGCATCGACGTCGATTTCGATGGCATCTTCGAGGAACCGGTCGACGAGCACGGGACGGTCGCTGGAGATCTCCGTGGCCGTGGCCATGTAGTCGAGCAGCTGGGTGCGGTCGTAGACGATCTGCATCCCCCGCCCGCCGAGGACGTAGGAGGGACGCACGAGCACGGGGTAGCCGATGTTCTCTGCGATCGTCGCGGCCTCTGCAGCGGTCACGGCCGTGCCGTGCTTCGGTGCGGTCAGTCCGGCACGGCTGAGCACCGCACCGAATTCGCCGCGGTCCTCGGCCAGGTCGATCGCTTCGGGCTGGGTGCCGAGGACGGGCACGCCGGCGGCCTTGAGACGGTCGGCCAGCCCGAGCGGAGTCTGGCCGCCGAGAGTGCAGACGACGCCGAGGACCTCACCGGCGGCAAGCTCGGCATGGTAGATCTCCATGACGTCTTCGAAGGTCAGCGGTTCGAAGTAGAGGCGGTCGGCGGTGTCGTAGTCGGTCGACACGGTCTCCGGGTTGCAGTTGACCATGATCGTCTCGTACCCCGCCGAGGAGATCGCCATCGTCGCATGCACGCACGAGTAGTCGAATTCGATGCCCTGGCCGATCCGGTTCGGGCCCGAACCGAGGATGATCACGGCCGGTCGGTCGCGCGGCATGACCTCGGTCTCGGCGTCGTAGGACGAGTAGTGGTACGGAGTCTTCGCTTCGAATTCGCCGGCGCAGGTGTCGACGGTCTTGAACACCGGGCGTACGCGCAGCGCATGACGGATGCCGGTGACGACATCGGTGCTGAGGCTGCGCAGCTGCGCGATCTGCTCATCGGAGAAGCCGTGGTTCTTCGCGATCCGCAGCACCTGCTCGTCGAGTTCCTCGGCGTCGCGGACATGGGCGGCGACCTCGTTGATGAGTTGGATCTGATCGAGGTACCAGGGATCGATCTCGCAGGCGTCGAAGACCTCGGCAGCGGTGAGTCCGGCGGCCAGGCCCCGCTGGACGGAGTGGATGCGATCGGCGGTGGCGTGCGAAATCGCTTCGAGCACGGATTCGCGGACATCCTCGTCGGTGACGTCGGGCAGATCGGTCCAGCCGAAGGAGGAGTCCTTCTGCTCCAGCGACCGCATCGCCTTCTGCAGAGCGGTGGTGAAGTTGCGTCCCAGGGCCATGACCTCTCCGACGGATTTCATCGTCGTCGTCAGGGTCGGATCCGCGGCCGGGAACTTCTCGAAGGTGAAGCGCGGGATCTTCACGACCACATAGTCCAGGGTCGGTTCGAAGCTGGCCGGGGTCACCTTCGTGATGTCGTTGGGGATCTCATCGAGCGAGTACCCGACGGCGAGCTTCGCCGCCATCTTCGCGATCGGGAAGCCCGTGGCCTTCGACGCCAGCGCCGAGGAGCGGGAGACGCGTGGGTTCATCTCGATGGTGATGATCCGCCCGGTCTTCGGGTCGACGGCGAACTGGATGTTGCAGCCACCGGTGTCGACACCCACGGCACGGATGATGGCGATGCCGATATCGCGCATCTCCTGGTATTCGCGGTCGGTCAGCGTCAGCGCCGGGGCCACGGTGATCGAGTCACCGGTGTGCACCCCGACCGGGTCGACGTTCTCGATCGAGCACACGACGACGACGTTGTCCTTGTTGTCGCGCATGAGCTCGAGCTCGTATTCCTTCCACCCGAGGATCGACTCCTCGAGCAGCACCTCGTGGGTGATGGAGTCGGCGAGTCCGGCGCCGGCGATGCGGCGCAGGTCTGTTTCGTCGTATGCCATGCCCGAACCGAGTCCGCCCATGGTGAAGGAGGGACGGACGACGACGGGGTAGTTGAGCTCCTCGGCGGCGGCCAGAGCCTCGTCGAGGGTGTGGCAGATGGCCGAACGGGCCACCTCGGCGCCGCAGTCGACGGCGATGTCCTTGAACTTCTGCCGATCCTCGCCCCGTTGGATGGCGTCGACGTCGGCGCCGATCAGTTCGACGCCGTACTTCTCGAGCACACCCGATTCGTAGAGGGCGATCGCAGCGTTGAGGGCGGTCTGTCCGCCGAGCGTCGGCAGGAGCGCATCGGGGCGTTCCTTGTCGATGATCGTCTCGATCACCTCGGGGTCGATCGGTTCGACGTAGGTGGCATCGGCGATGTCCGGGTCGGTCATGATCGTCGCCGGATTGGAGTTGATGAGGATGACGCGCAGTCCCTCGGACCGCAGGACACGGCAGGCCTGGGTGCCGGAATAGTCGAATTCGCAGGCCTGGCCGATGACGATCGGGCCGGATCCGATGACGAGGACGGATTTGAGGTCTTGTCTCAGTGGCATGGGGTTCTCCTTAGGCCTGTGCAGCCTGGTGGGCCGGGGAAGCGGACATGAGGTCGACGAAGCGATCGAACAGGTAGCTCGAATCGTGCGGGCCGGCCGCGGCCTCGGGATGGAACTGGACGGAGAAGGCCGGGATGTCGAGGCATGCCAGACCCTCGACGACATCGTCGTTGAGACACACGTGGGAGACGGTGACACGACCGTAGTCGGCCTTGTGCGGAGCGATCGTCTCGCCTTCAAGCGGTGCGTCGACGGCGAAGCCGTGGTTCTGCGAGGTGATCTCGACCTTGTTCGTCGTACGGTCCATCACGGGCACGTTGATGCCGCGGTGGCCGAAGGGCAGCTTATAGGTGCCGAAGCCCAGGGCACGGCCGAGCAGCTGGTTGCCGAAGCAGATGCCGAAGAACGGCAGGCCGGCATCGAGCACGGCTCGCAGCAGTTCGACCTGGTCATCGGCGGCAGCGGGGTCTCCGGGACCGTTGGAGAAGAAGACTCCGTCGACGCCGATCGCCTGGATCTCCTCGAAGCTGATCGACGACGGCACGAGGTGGACGTCGATGCCGCGTTCGGTCAGGCGCTCCGGTGTCATCGACTTGATTCCGAGGTCGACGGCGGCGACGCTGAACTTCTTCTGTCCGCGGGCGGGGATGAGCGTGGGCTCGGTGATCGAGACTTCGTCGACGAGGTTGGCCCCGGCCATCTGCGGGGAGGCCTGGACCCGGGCGAGCAGTTCGGTCTCGGGCGCCTCGGCGGCGGGTCCGGAGAAGATGCCGACTCGCATGGCGCCCTTGTCGCGCAGGTGACGAGTCAGGGCACGGGTGTCGACGTCGCTGATGCCGACGACTCCGGACTCGGTCAGCCAGTCGACGAGGTCGCCTTCGGAGCGCCAGCTCGACGAGATCCGTGAGGCGTCGCGGACGACGTAGCCGGCTGCCCAGATCTGAGCGGATTCGTCGTCGGTGCGGTTGATGCCGGTGTTGCCGATGTGCGGGGCGGCCTGGATGATGATCTGCCGGTGGTAGGACGGGTCTGTCAGAGTCTCCTGGTAACCGGACATGGCGGTGACGAACACGGCTTCGCCGGTCGTCTCGCCGATGGCTCCGTACGCGGATCCGTGGAAGGTCCGGCCGTCTTCGAGGATGAGGATGGCGGGTGTGGTGGAAAAGCTCATTGTGCCTCTTCGATCATTTCGCGGATGCGGTCGACGGTGGAAGTGGTGGATGCGGCGTAACGGGCACGGAAACCCGTGTCGACGAGGGTGTCGCCGAGGCGCCAGGTGATGCGGACGATGCCTCCGCGTTCGACGAACTTCCCGATCATCCCGGACGTGGTGTCCACGGAGACGATGTCGCGGCGCGGGATGAGGAAGTCCTCGCGGCCGGCCAGGTCCATGATCACTCCCCCGTCGGTGATGACGAGTTCGCCGGTGGTGCGGATGCCCAGGCCGTGGACGGCGACGCGTTCGAGGGGATGTCCCGCCTTCGTCGTCGAGACATAGGAGCCTTCGACGGGATCGGCCACGGGGGTGATGCCCATGTGCGGCTTCGGCGGGGTCACGACCTCTGACTGGGACTGCTTGCGTCGGCTCCATCCCCACGCGATCGCGATGATCACGACGACGATGACGACGGCGACGATGAGGGTGCCTACTGATCGGTCCATGTTGCTCCTGCCGGGTGGGGTGTGGTGAGTGCCCCTGCGGCCAGAACCCGGTGGCCGTAGAAGAAGGTGTCGGTGATCCGTGCCCTGACTTCGAGACCGTCGAAGGGGTTGTTGCGTCCCTTCGTCGCGTGAGCGGACGGTTCGATCCGGTGCGGAGCGTCGGGGTCGACGAGGACGATGTTGGCACTCGCGCCGATCGCGAGGCTGCCGTGTCCGGAGGCACCGGTGATGCGTGCCGGTGTCGCCGACATCACGCGGGCGACATCGCCGAAGTCGAAGTCGTGCTCGCGCATGGCTTCGACGACGATCGACAAGGCGGTCTCCATGCCGACCATGCCCATGGCCGCTGCGGTCCATTCGCTGCATTTGTGTTCGGCGGTGTGCGGGGCGTGGTCGGTGCCGACGACGTCGATGGTGCCGTCGGCCAGTGCTTCGCGCAGCGCCTGGACATCGGCATCCGTGCGCAGCGGAGGGTTGACCTTGAAGACGGGGTCGAAGCTCCGCACGAGTTCGTCGGTGAGCATGAGGTGGTGCGGAGTCACCTCGGCGGTGACCGCCACTCCCCTCGACTTGGCCCAGCGGATGAGGTCGACGCTGCCGGCGGTCGAGGCATGGCAGATGTGCAGGCGCGAGCCGACGTGTTCGGCCAGGAGCACATCGCGGGCGATGATCGACTCCTCGGCCACGGCCGGCCAGCCGGGCAGTCCGAGCTCGGCGGAGACGGTGCCCTCATTCATCTGCGCACCTTCGGTCAGGCGCGGCTCCTGAGCGTGCTGGGCGATGATCCCGTCGAAGGTCTTGACGTATTCGAGCGCGCGGCGCATGAGCAACGGGTCCGAGACGCAGATCCCGTCGTCGGAGAACATCCGCACGCGCGCTTCTGAGCGGGCCATCGCGCCGAGTTCCGCGAGCTGCTTGCCTTCGAGCCCGGTGGTGACGGCGCCGACGGGCACGACTTCGGTGAAGCCGGCGGCTCGCCCGAGGCGGTGCACCTGTTCGACGACGCCGGCCGTGTCGGCCACCGGTGCGGTGTTCGCCATGGCGTGCACGCAGGTGTATCCGCCGGCCGCGGCCGAACGGGAGCCGCTGAGCACGGTCTCTGCGTCTTCTTTGCCGGGTTCGCGCAGGTGGGTGTGCATGTCGACGAGTCCCGGCAGGGCCACGAGGCCGGCGGCGTCGACGATCTCGGGATCGCTTCCGGCGACGAGTTCGGGGTCGACGATGCGTCCCTCGCACACGGCGATGTCGGCGACTCCGCGTCCGAGCACATCGGCTCCGCGGATGAGGTAATCAGTCATTGGTCTCCTCCTGACCGGTCAGCAGACGGTAGAGGACCGCCATGCGCACGCTCACTCCGTTCTCGACTTGGTCGAGGACGAGGGCGCGGGGTGAATCCGCTGCGGCAGCGGAGATCTCGAAACCGCGATTCATCGGTCCCGGATGCATGATGAAGGTGTGGGCGGGCAGCTTCTCGAACCTCGCGGCGCTCAGTCCCCACAGGCGCGCGTATTCGCGTTCGTTGGGGAAGAAGGATTCGTGCATCCGCTCGTGTTGGACACGGAGCATCATCACGGCCGCGAAGTCCTCGCTGCGCAGTGCTTCGTCGAAGTCGAAGTGGACGGTCACCGGCCAGTGCTCGACACCCCACGGGAGGAGAGTAGGCGGGGCGATGAGGTGGACATCAGCGCCGAGGCGGGCCAACAGGTGGACGTTCGAGCGGGCTACCCGGGAGTGGAGGATGTCTCCGACGATGGCGACCTTCGCCCCGTCGAGGCCTCTCCCCCGCGGTCCCCCGGCCACCGGCCCCGAGGCGGGGACCCCGGCCAGCGCCCGGCGCAGGGTGAATGCGTCGAGCAGCGCCTGGGTGGGGTGTTCGTGGGTGCCGTCACCGGCGTTGATGACGGGCACGTCGATCCATCCGGTGTGGGCGAGCCGGTGTGCCGTTCCCGCGCCGCCATGGCGGACGACGATGGCATCGGCACCCATCGCGGAGATCGTCTGGATGGTGTCCTGGAGGCTCTCGCCCTTCGACACCGAGGAGCCCTTGGCGGAGAAGTTGAGCACATCGGCCGAGAGTCGTTTGGCGGCGGCCTCGAAGGACAGTCGGGTGCGAGTGGAGTCTTCGAAGAAGAGGTTGACGACCGTGCGTCCGCGCAGCACGGGCAGCTTCTTGACTTCGCGTTCCGACACGAGCGTCATCTCTTCGGCGATGTCGAGGATGCCGATGGCGTCCTCACGGCTCAGGGAGGCGGTGTCGAGCAGATGCTTCATTCCCGGCCTCCCGAGATGGTCACGGAGTCCGATCCGTCGATTTCGTCCAGGCTGACGTTGACGCGTTCGCTGCTCGAGGTCGGCAGGTTCTTGCCCACATGGTCGGCGCGGATCGGCAGGTCCCGGTGGCCGCGGTCGACGAGGACGGCGAGGCGGACCTTCGCGGGACGGCCGACATCGGCCAGGGCGTCGAGTCCGGCACGGATGGTGCGGCCGGAGAAGAGCACATCGTCGACGAGGACGAGGGTCTTCGCATCGATTCCTGATGCCGGGATCGAGGTCGGTTCGGGTGCCCGGTAGGAGCCGCCGCGCAGGTCATCGCGGTACATCGTGATGTCGAGGCTGCCGGCGAGTTCGGTCGCGGCTTCCGGGCGTCCCGAGATCGAGGCGATCGCCTCGGCGAGCCGGAGGGCCAGCGGGACTCCGCGGCGTGGGATGCCGAGGAGGACCAAGTCGTCGCTGCCCTTGTTGGATTCGATGATCTCATGGGCGATCCGCGTGATCGCCCGCGATATATCGGCTGCGTCCAGCACTGTTCGCTGTGTCATGCTTCCCCTTCTCCGCCTCTCCGGACGGTGGTTAAAGGAGTGGTTCGATTCGATTGTAGACCCAGCGCTTCTCACGCTGGTGGGCGGGTCCGGAGTCCGGACCCGCCGACTCAGATGAGCGTCGGTTTGACGTCGAGGATGCGTGAGAGCAGACCCGAGACGAAGTTCGGTGAGTCATCCGTGGAGAACTGCCGTGCCAGGGACACGGCTTCGTCGATGGCCACCTTGTCGGGGACGTCATCGTTGAACAGCAGCTCCCAGGTGCCGATCTCGAGCAGGGATCGGTCGACTGCGGGCATACGGTCCAGCGTCCAGCCCTGAGAATGGGTGGAGATGATCTCGTCGATCTCCGCCTGCTTCTCGGTGATGCCTCGAACGATCTCGACCGCGTATTCCTTCATCGGATAGTCGGGGTCGTTCGACCGCATCGTGACGAGTTCGTCCATGGCCAGTCGACGCTGCCCGGCTTCGAAGAGCAGCTCGAGAGCCCTGCGACGGGCTCGGGTTCGTGCGGACGCCACTTACTTGACGCGTCCGAGGTAATCGCCGGTGCGGGTGTCGACCTTGACCTTGGTGCCCTCTTCGAGGAACAGCGGAACCTGGATCTCGTAGCCCGTCTCGAGCGTCGCGGGCTTCGAACCACCGGTCGAACGGTCGCCCTGCAGACCGGGTTCGGTGTGGGTGATGCTCAGTTCCACCGACGGCGGCAGCTCAACGGACAGAGGGGTGCCTTCGTGGAACGAGACCTGCAGCTGCTGGTTCTCGAGCATGTAGTTCGCCGCATCGCCGACGAGCTCGGGCGAGATCGGAACCTGATCGTAGTCCTCGGCGTCCATGAAGACGTAGTCGGTGCCGTCATGGTAGAGGTACTGCATGTCGCGGCGGTCGACATTGGCGGTCTCGACCTTGGTGCCGGCGTTGAAGGTCTTGTCGATGATCTTGCCGGAGGTCACGCTCTTGAGCTTGGTGCGAACGAACGCCGGACCCTTGCCGGGCTTGACGTGCTGGAACTCCAGCACCTGCCACAGCTGGTTGTCGAGGTTGAGCACGAGGCCGTTCTTCAGGTCGTTCGTTGTCGCCACTAATTCGTCCTTCTTCGCTTCAGTCCAGATCACCGAGCGGTGATCGCAGTTGGCCGGCGCCGTGCGCGACCCTCTGCTGAGGGTCGACGAATGCGCCACTGGGCAATTCTAGCAAGCTCGCAGAGCGGCTTCCATCCGAGGGCCGGAGCGGGTGTTGCGCAGGCTTTCGGTTGAGTGCCCAGGCCGTGCTCGGTCCGGGGCCGGGCTGTGCTGTCAGCCGAGGTCGGTGCGCAGCGAGACCGTCGGTGCGCTCTCACCGACCTCCTGGTAGGCGGTGAAGAGGATCGAAGCGTCGGGGATCTCGACGGTGCTCGGATCTCCGATTCCGCTCAGCAGCACCATGCGCAGCATTGCTCCGCGGGCCTTCTTGTCTCGCTTCATCGTGTCCAGCAGCTGCGGCCACACATCCGAGCGGTAGCCGGTGGGCAGGCCGAGCTTGCTCAGAAGCTCCCGGTGGAGGTCGACGATTTCATACGGGAGGCTCTTGACCATCGAGGCGACCTCGGCGGCGAAGACCATGCCCACGGACACCGCGGCCCCGTGCCGCCACTGGTAGCGCTCTTTGTGTTCGATCGCGTGTCCGAGGGTGTGTCCGTAGTTGAGGATCTCCCGATGGCCGGATTCCTTGAAGTCGCCGGAGACGACTTCGGCCTTGACGCGGATGGAGCGTTCGATGAGTTCACGCAGCACCGGACCCTGCACATCACCGATCTCCTCTTTCGAGTGGGAGGAGATGAGATCGAGGATGGACTTGTCGGCGATGAAGCCGGTCTTGACCACCTCGGCGAGTCCGGTGAAGAGCTCGTTCTCCGGCAGGGTGCCCAGGGTGTCGAGGTCGACGAGCACTCCGGCCGGGGCGTGGAATGACCCGACGAGGTTCTTGCCTTCGGCCGTGTTGATGCCGGTCTTGCCGCCGACTGCGGCGTCGACCATGCCGAGCACGGTGGTGGGGATGTGGACGACGCGGATGCCGCGCAGCCAGGTGGCGGCGACGAAGCCGCCGAGATCGCTCACGGCTCCCCCGCCGACGGTGACGATGGCATCGGTGCGAGTGAAGTCGGACTGACCGAGCACCTGCCAGCAGAAGGCCGCGACCTGAACGTGCTTGGCTTCTTCGGCATCCGGGATCTCCGCGGCCACAGCCTCGAGACCGGCGGCGGCGAGGTCGTCGCGGACGCTCTCACCGGTGGTGCGCAGGGCACGCGGGTGGATGACGAGGACCTTCTCGACTCGATTGCCCAGCAGCCCGGGCAGTTCGCCGAGCAGTCCCTGGCCGACGAGGACCGGGTAGGTTCCACCGGCGTCCACATTGATGCGTGTGAGGCTCATTCGTCCGTCTTTCTGATCGTTCTCAGCGTCTTCTTCGTCCGGTGTCCGATGCGGCACCGGCCCCGTCTCAGCCTAGCCCTGCGGGGCGGGTGCGGGCGAGGAGTCCCGCGCTCGTGGTGGGCAACGTCTCATCCCGCGGGCGCTCAGCGGGTGCGACGACGCCGGCGGCCTACTCCCCGTGCGCCCCGCTGCTGCCGTCGTCATCGAGGTGAGCGTACTTCGCGTATTCTTCGGCCCGCTGCAGACCGGTGAGCACATCGACGACACGGTTGACCACCGTCGACGGCGGAGAGTTCGAGGCCTGGACGCGAAAGGTCGCGACTTGTTCGTAATACGGTTCGCGTTCCTCCACCAGCGCCAGCCAGTTCTCCACCGCCGTGCCGGCTCCGCGCAGCAGCGGACGATGCGGGGCGGTCAGGCGCTGAGACACCGTGTCGACATCGATATCGACGTGCACGACCTTGATCGCCGGGTGGAGCAGCTGGGCACGGGTGCCCGAGTTGAGGATCGCTCCTCCGCCGAGGGACACGATGCCCGGCCGGTCGAGCAGTCGCCGCAGGGCCCGGCGCACGACCTCGCGCTCGATCCGACGGAAGTGGTCTTCTCCGCGCTCGACGAAGATCTCGGAGATGACCCCGTACTTCTCGACGATATTCGCATCGGTGTCCGTCAGCGGCAGTCCGAGCCGGTCGGCCAGCAGCCGACCGATCGTCGACTTTCCGGCTGCCGGCGGTCCGGAGAGCACGATGCGCGAGAGCGCGGCGGGAACCGGTTCCAACGGCGGAACCGGTTTCGGGAGCGGGGCCTGGTTCATCGCCCGATGCGAAGGTTCTCCGGAATCGCCGCTGCGTAGGCGTCCAGATTCCGCTTCGTCTCGGCGACGGAGTCGCCTCCGAACTTCTCGACCACGGCCTCGGCGAGGACGAGCGCGACCATCGCTTCGGCGACGACTCCGGCGGCGGGGACCGCGCAGACATCGGAGCGCTGGTGGTTCGCCTTCGCCGCCTCGCCGGTCTCGACGTCGACGGTCGACAGGGCACGCGGCACCGTGGCGATCGGCTTCATTCCGGCACGCACCCGCAACGGCCCGCCGGTCGACATTCCGCCTTCGGTGCCTCCGGCACGGTTGCTGCCGCGGCGGAAGCCATCGGGGCCGACTTCGAGTTCGTCATGGGCCTGCGAACCGGGACGCTTCGTGGTGAGGAAGCCGTCACCGACTTCGACTCCCTTGATCGCCTGGATGCCCATGAGGGCTCCAGCCAGGCGGGAGTCGAGCCGGCGGTCCCAGTGAACATGGGAGCCGAGCCCCGGCGGCAGGTCGTAGGCGAGGACCTCGACGACTCCCCCGAGCGTGTCCCCGGCCTTCTTCGCCGTGTCGATCTCAGCAACCATCGCCGCCGACAGTGCGGGATCGAAGCAGCGCACCGGATCGGCGTCGAGGTCGTCGACGTCGGCGGCGGTGGGCAGATCGGGCACGGCCTCGGAGTCGTGTTCGGCTCCGCCGATGGCCACGGTGTGGGAGACGAGGGTGATGCCGAGTTCACCGAGGAAGTTCGCGGCCACGGTGCCCAGGGCCACGCGCATCGCGGTTTCGCGGGCGGACGCGCGTTCGAGCACCGGACGGGCTTCGTCGAAGCCGTACTTCTGCATGCCGACGATGTCGGCGTGGCCGGGACGGGGACGGGTCAGCGGTGCGTTGCGGGCCAGTCCTTCGAGTTCGGCTGCGTCGACGGGGCCGGCGCTCATCACGGACTCCCATTTCGGCCATTCCGTATTCCCGACCTCGATGGCCACGGGTGAGCCGAGGGTCTCGCCGTGGCGGACGCCGCCGAGGAGCCTCACCTCGTCGGCTTCGAACTTCATCCGAGCGCCGCGGCCGTAGCCGAGTCGGCGGCGAGCCAGGCTCGCGCGGATATCGTCTCTGGTGATCGGTACATGGGCCGGAAGCCCCTCAATGATCCCGGTCAGCGCCTCGCCGTGGGATTCGCCTGCAGTCAGCCATCTCAACATTCCACCGATTCTACAAAAGGATTGGAGCGAGCACCGACCCCAGCCACATCCCGGATAGCATCGCCGGTCCGAAAGCGATCGTCACCCCGCGCAGACGCCGGGCTCGAATCGCTCCGATGAGCGCCCACACGCCGGCGATGAGCATCATCACGACAAGGACCAGCGGCGGCGCCCACGGGTCATAGAGTCCGGCGACGGCGAAGACGAGGAACGCGAGTTTGACGTCCCCGAGGCCCATCGTCTGGGTTCGCAGCACCCGCCCGAGCAGATGGAGGAGGGCGAAGAGCACGAGGGCGAGGAGACCGGCGAAGAATGCGGTGAACCAGAACCGCATCTGCCCGCTCACGGAGCCGACGATGAGCAGGGCCGCACCGGCCAGCATCGTCGGGTAGACGATCCGGTCGGGCAGCCGGCGCACGATGACATCAGCGAGGATGAGGAATGGTGTGACGCCTGCGGCGAGTCCGAGGAACAGGCCCGAGACGATGAGGTCGGCCGAGTTCGGATGCACAGCGGTCAGCGTTGTCGCGCTGAGCGGCGCCGAGGCGGCCCATCCGGTGACCGGTGCGAGCACGGTGAGCTGGAAGACTCCGGCGGCACCGACGGCGATGAGGATTCCGACCAGCACCGGCCAGGGTCCGTGCGGGATCCGGAAGGCTCGCCACCGGGCCAGATGGCTGTCATCGTGGAGCCAGAATCGCGGGGTCCGGGCGAGCAGGAGGCCGACGGCCAAAGCGGTGAGGACCGTGAGTCCAGTGACCATTCCGTGCAGCACCCCGGCCTCCACCGTCTCCTCCGCTCAGTTCCGGGACCGGGCGGGAGACTCCGCCAGGGCAGCGTACATCGCGTCCGCGATCCGCTCCAGCAGTTCCGGTCCCGCCGGCAGCTGCACGCCGGCTTCGTCGGTGCCCGTCGCCGCGGCGGCGTCGAAGAACATCTCGAACTGGGCCACAGCCTGTTCGACGAGCATCGCCGTGCCGATGACCGGGTGCAGTCCGTGGGCTGCGGCTGCGGCGAGGAACGCCGAATCCGCGGCGTAGGCGACGTCGAGAGCCACCCCACCCCAATCCGCGCGGGGTCCGCCCCAGACCGGTTCGGGGGCCGCCTCGGCGGGCAGAGTGGAGATGACGACCGCTGACGGATCGATCCGGTCCAGGCCTCCCACCGAGGCGGTCAGACCGAGCCGAGCGGCGAGGTCGAGGACCCGGCCGGCTCGGTCGGGTCTGCGGACGCGGAAGTCGACATGGGCGATGCCGAGATCGCGGCAGGCCACCAGCGCCGAGGCGGCCGTGGCCCCGGCACCGAGGATCGTCGCTCGTCCGGTTCCCGCGCTGCTCTCCCGGGTGACATCGTGGTTCCGTCCCGCACTCAGGTGCGGGGCGATGGCCCTGACGATGCCGCGCACATCCGTGTTCGCCACCGCCGTCTCGTCTCCGGTGCGCACGAGGGTGTTGCCGGCTCCGGTGAGAGCGGCCGTGTCATCGATCGACCAGCCTCGTTCGGCGGCTAAGGTCACGAGGCGGTCCTTGAGCGGCATCGTCAGCGAGAATCCCGTGTGCTCGGGATGAGCGTCGAGGAACGCCTCGAGCTCATCGGCGACGAGTTCGTGTCGGGAGTACTCGCTCGTGCCCAGGCCGAGGGCGGCGAAGGCGCTGCGGTGCAGCAGCGGTGACTTCGAATGCGCGATCGGCGATCCCAGCACCGCGGCGCGAATCCTCATTCCTTGCCGCCGTCGGAGTTGTGCTCTTTGAGCCATTTCCGGTAGATCTCGACGTTCTTCTGGTGTTCGTCGTAGGTGTTCGCGAACTTCGTCTCCCCCGTGTCCGGGTTCGTGGCCACGAAGAACTGCCAATCACCGTCTGCCGGGTTGAGTGCGGCCTCCACCGCGCCCTCGCTCGGGGCGTTGATCGGTCCGGGCGGCAGCCCCTTCTTCTTGTACGTGTTGTACGGCGAATCCGACTGACGCTCTTCCTTCGTCGTCGTCAGGTCCGACCGGGCGCCGTGGATGTAGGCGACGGTGGCATCGGACTGCAGCAGCCCGCCGGTCTTCGACTTGTCCGAGATCCGGTTGAGGAACACACGGGCGACTTTCCTGCGCACCTCTTCATCGCCCGGGGATTCCTTCTCCACGAGGCTGGCCAGGGTGAGGATGCGATTGGCGTCCTTGGCCTCGATGCCGAGGTCGTCGAGTTCGGCTTCGGTCTTGTCGACCATCTCCTGGACGACATCCTCGGCGGTCTTCGTCTTATTCATTTCGTAGGTCGCCGGATAGAGGTAGCCTTCGAGACTCTCGGCGTCGATGTCGAGGCCGTAGTCCTTCGGGGTCTTGTCGTCGAGGGCTTTGTCGACCTCGTCGGCATTCATCCCCGATTCGATCATGATCGCCTTGATCTCCTCGACCTGCTTGCCTTCGGCGACCGTGATCTTCGGTGGGGCGATGGGATTGATGAGCGCTTCGACCGCGGCCTTCGAGCTCATCTTCTCCCGCATCGTCCACGTGCCGGCCTGGATGGTCGCATCCCGGCGTTCGACTTCGTCGAGGAAGGGACCCGAGTTCATGATCACGCCCTCTTCGACGAGTTGGTTGGCCACGGTGCGCGCAGAGGAACCGGGGGCGATCTCAATGGACACCTCGTTGGTGCCCTGGCCTTCGTAATCGCCTTTGGGGCCGAAGAGGTCGTCGAAGACTCCTCCGGCAGCCTTGACCCCGAAGAATCCGCCGATGCCGAAGACGAGGACGCAGATGACGATGATCGTCGTCGTCCGCCGCCGGCGCATCATCCGCCGCCGCGCCTTCGCCTTGATCTCTGAACGGGTTAGTCCTTCATCTGCTGAGAACTCGCCAGGGAACGGGTTCATTGCTCACTCTCCTCGTCGGGCATCTCGCGTCCGGCGGGGACACCGGTGTTGTGTTCGAACTCGAGGGCGTTCTGCAGGATGATGACGGCGGCTTGGGCGTCGACGATCTCGCGCCGCTGACGCACGGATTTCCCGGCCGCAGCCAGGGCGTGGTGGGCTTCGACGGTCGTGAACCGTTCGTCGATGAGGCGGACGGGTGTGTCGGTGGCGGCGGCGACCTTGCGGGCGAATTCCAGCGCCGAGGCGGCCGCCGCGCGGGCAGCCCCGTCGAGGGACTTCGGGTCACCGGCGAGGAGTTCGATGGGTTCGTATTCCTCGACGAGTTCGCGCAGCTCCTTCAATGCCGCCGGTTCGTCCTTGCGACGGACGACGCAGAGCGGAGTCGCGAGGATGCCGTCGGGGTCGCAGGAGGCGACCCCGATCCGCACCGAACCGATGTCGAGGCCCAGGCGGCGACCTCGGCGGAAACTCACTGGATGGCCGCCTTGACGGCCGCGATGGCGGCCGGGATCGCTGTGGAGTCGCTGCCGCCGCCCTGGGCGAGGTCGGGCCGGCCGCCGCCTCCGCCGCCGAGTTCGCTGCAGGCCAGGGAGACGAGCTTGCCCGCCTGCAGACTGGCGGTGCGGGCCTTTTCGGTGGTGGCGATGACGACGACGGGTTTGCCGTTGCTCACACCCAGCCCGAGGACCACGGCCTGCCGATCGTTGACGCGGCCGCGCAGCTCGGTGACGACGGTGCGGATGTCACCGGCGTTGGAGACATCGCCGAGCTCGGCGACGACGAAGAGGGTGTCACCGACGGTCTGCGCCTCGTCGAGGTACTTCCCGGCCGAGGCGAGCAGCTGCTGTGCGTTGAGGCGGGCGATCTCCTTCTCCGCGTCCTTGAGTCGGCTCATGAGGTCCGAGACCCGCGAGGTGACGTCGGTGCCGGGAACCTTGAGCATTTCGGACAGTGAGGACACGATCGTGCGTTCGGCGGCCAGCGAGCGGAAGGCATCCATGCCGACGGCGGCTTCGATGCGGCGGACTCCCGATCCCACGGAGGCTTCGGAGAGCACGGAGATCGGTCCGACCTCGGCCGATGCTCCGACGTGGGTGCCGCCGCAGAGTTCGCGGGAGAAGGGCCCGCCGATGTCGACGACGCGCACCACGTTCGGGTACTTCTCACCGAACAGGGCCATGGCGCCGGACTTCCTCGCCGCGTCGAAGGGCATGTATTCGGTTCCGACTTCGTAGTTCGAACGCACGGCGAGGTTGGCGACCTCTTCGATCTCGGCCCGCATCTGCGGGCTCGGGGCTTCGGGGAAGGAGTAGTCGAAGCGCATGTAGCCGGGTTGGTTGAGCGAACCCGCCTGCACGGCGTGGTTGCCGAGGATCTCGCGCAGCGCAGCGTGGACGAGGTGGGTGGCGGTATGAGCCTGGGCGCCCAGGAACCGGTGGTCGTGGTCGACGGCGGCGAGCACCTCGTCTCCGACGTGGAGTTCACCGTCGATGACCTCGACACGGTGGGCGGGCAGTCCCTTGACCGGGTTCTGCACATCGGTGACGCGGGCGGTGAAACGGTGCCCGGAGATGAGGCCGACGTCGGCGCGCTGGCCGCCGGATTCGGCGTAGAACGGGGTGAGGTCGAGGACGACGTCGGCGCTCTGGCCGGCGGTGAGCACCTCGGTGGCGACCCCGTCTGCGACGATGCCGCGGACCCGCGAATCGGCTTCGAGCCTGTCGTAGCCGACGAATTCGCTGCTGCCTTCGTCGAGCAGAGCGGAGTAGGCGGACAGGTCGGTGTGCCCGCCGCCCTTCTTCGCCTTCGCATCGGCCTTCGCACGGGTGCGCTGCTCGCTCATGAGCTCACGGAACCCGGTCTCGTCGACGTTGAGTCCCGCCTCGGCGGCCATCTCCATGGTGAGGTCGATGGGGAAGCCGTGTGTGTCGTGGAGGGCGAAGGCGATGTCGCCGCTGATGGTCTTCTCGGGTCCGGTGAGCGAATCGGCGGCGTTCGCGAACAGTTGGGTGCCGGATTCCAGTGTGCGCAGGAACGCCTTCTCCTCGGCGTAGGCGACCCGGGAGATCCGGTCGAAGTCGGTTTCGAGTTCGGGGTAGGACAGCTTCATCGCCTGCATGGACACGGGCAGCAGCTCGGGCAGGACCTCGTCCTTGACACCGAGCAGCCGCATCGCGCGCACGGCACGGCGGAGCAGTCGGCGGAGGATGTAGCCGCGGCCTTCGTTTCCGGGGCGGACTCCGTCGCCGATGATGATGAGAGCCGAACGGACGTGGTCGGCGACGACGCGCATCTGCACATCGGCGTGTTCGTCTGCTCCGTACTCGCGGCCGGAGAGGCGGCTGGCGACTTCGATGACGGGGAACACTTCGTCGATCTCATACATGTTCTCCACACCCTGGAGCAGGAACGCCACGCGCTCGAGTCCCATACCGGTGTCGATGTTCTTCGCGGGCAGGTCCCCGGCGATGTCGAAATCGACCTTCGAGCGCACCTCGGAGAGTTCGAACTCCATGAACACGAGGTTCCAGATCTCGATGTAGCGGTCTTCATCGGCCACAGGGCCGCCTTCGACGCCGTAGTCGGGACCGCGGTCGAAGTAGATCTCCGAGCAGTAGCCGCCGGGGCCGGGCTGGCCGGTGTGCCAGAAGTTGTCTTCGCTGTCGCGCAGCTGAATGCGCGCACGCGGGATGGAGGTCTCCTCCAGCCACATGTCGATGGTCTCGGTGTCGTCCTCGTGGACGGTCGCCCACAGCAGTTCGGGGTCGAAGCCCAGGCCGCCCTCAGCGACGGGGTTCGTCAGCAGTGACCAGGCGAACTTGATGGCATCGCGTTTGAAGTAGTCGCCGAAGGAGAAGTTGCCGTTCATCTGGAAGAACGTACCGTGGCGCGTCGTCTTGCCGACCTCTTCGATATCGGCGGTGCGCACACACTTCTGCACACTGGTGGCGCGGTTGAATGGTGCGGGTTCCCGGCCGGTGAGGTAGGGGATGAACTGGACCATGCCTGCGATGTTGAACAGGATGGACGGATCGGAGCTGATCACCGACGCCGAGGGGACCACGGTGTGCCCGTTCGCTTCGAAGTAGTCCAACCAGCGTTGCTTGATCTCTGCCGTCTTCAATCCAAGACCTTTCACGTATTGCCCGTGCGTGACCGCACTTACTCGTGCGTACCCGCACTTAACAGGGACTAGTTTAATGGCTCGGCCGCAATATGCGAGGTCGGGCGGCGTGCCTGGGAACCGGGAGCGGATCTCCGCACTCTTCGCAGATGACCGGTCGACCCCGTCGGGGGTCTTCGCCCCGACCGGTCGAGGTCGCCCGAGGGTGAATGCACGACTGCCCGGAACCAACGGTCCCGGGCAGTCGCGGCGGCTCGTGGCTTGGCTCAGCCGATCAGCGCGAGTAGAACTCGACGACGAGCTGAACGTCACAGGTCACGGGCACCTCTTCGCGCTTCGGAGTGCGCAGCAGGGTGGCCTGCAGGCCTTCGAGGTTGACGTTGAGGTAACCGGGAACCGCGGGCAGGACATCCTTGTGTCCGCCGGCAGCGGCGACCTGGAACGGATCCATCGAGGCCGAACGCTCATGCACCTGGATGGTCTGGCCTTCCTTCACGCGGAAGGAGGGACGGTCCACGCGCTGTCCGTCGACCGTGATGTGGCGGTGGACGACGAACTGACGGGCCTGCGCCATGGTGCGGGCGAAGCCGGAGCGCAGAACGAGTGCGTCGAGACGCATTTCGAGGAGCTCGACCATGGTCTCACCGGTCAGACCGGGCAGACGGGCGGCTTCCTTGTAGGTCTTGAGCATCTGCGCCTCACGGATGCCGTACTGCGCGCGCAGACGCTGCTTCTCCTTGAGACGGACCGAGTAGTCGCTGTCGTTGCGACGGCGAGCACGGCCGTGCTCGCCTGGAGGATAGGGGCGACGCTCGAAGTACTTCTCTGCCTTAGGTGTCAGAGCAAGGCCGAGGGCGCGCGAGACGCGCGTCATCCGGCGATTACGTGCTGGTGCTGGCACTTGGTTACCTTTCATCACAATGATTCGTCACGACCGGCCATCGGTTCTCGCCCGAGTCGCAACCGTTGTTTCCCCGGATGGGAAGGAGGGATTGAGCGTCGAGATCCGCTCGCACCGACCGCCTTTAGCGTGCAGGCACAACAGCACTCCATCTTAGCGGCTGTTCCGGCGGTCGCGCAAAGCGGCAGCCGGCGCGGGCCGCCCGGGTCTCACCTCTGCTGCGTGTTCATGGCCGCATCGGCGACGGCCGCCCCGGAACCGCTGTAGATGTTGACCACGGCGTGGACTCCCGACTGGTTGAAGTGCGCCGCCTGGTCGGGTCGCTGCACGACGGCGGCGATGGTTCCGTCGAAGCCGGCGATGCGCAGCTGGTCGAGAGCGAAGGTGTTCGAGTCGTGCAGCGCCATGGCCAGCACCACGGTATGGGCATTGCCGCCGACGACCAGTCGGTGCCAGAACTCGTGATCGGTCGCATCGCCCTCCAGGACGGTGAAGCCATCGGTGATGAGCGCATCGATGACGGCGTGGTCGTTGTCGATGACGATGACGCTGCGCGCACCGAGGTCGACGAACCTCTCATACGCTCCGCGGCCGATGCGCCCCATGCCGAGCACCACGACTTCGGCGTCTCCGGTGTCAAGGGGGCGGTCCGTGGGCCGCAGCCTGGCCTCGTTCTCACTCGGGAGCACCGCATCGAGTCGGGCGACGATCTGCAGGCTGCGGGCATTGGCCAAGGAGGAGGCGATCATTCCCACGGCGACGGCCAGTGCCGTGATCGTCAGCCAGCTGTTGTCGAAGACGCCGTTGCCGACACCGACGGCGACCACGATGAGAGCGAACTCGGAGAAGTTGCTCAACGCCAGACTGGTGCGGATGCTGGTGCGATTGCGCAGGCCGAAGAGGCGACCCATGAGATAGAAGCTCACGAAGTTGAATGGCAGGAGGACCGCGCAGAGGATGAGCGCCATCCCCAGGTCCGACCAACTCGGAGCGGCCTGCAGTCCGATGACGACGAAGAAGCCCACGAGGAAGAGCTCCTTGACGCTGAAGAGCGACTTCGACAGTTCTCCCGACCGGGGATGGCCGGCGAAGAGCAGTCCCATCGCCAGAGCACCCAGGTCTCCGTGGATGCCCACGGACTCGAAGGCGACATAGCCGGGCCCCAGCGCCATGACGACTCCGAAGAGGACGAGCAGCTCGCCGCGGCCGATGCGGTCGAGCAGCCGGTGGAGCACCCATGCCGCCGGGACGAGGAGGACGAGGGCGAAGGCCCAGGGACTCGGCGACTCCTCCCCCGCGATCGTGATGAACGCGACCGCGGCGAGGTCCTGGAGCACGAGGATGGCGATGGCGATCTGCCCGTAGTAGGAACCGTCGTCGGACCGGTCTTCGAGCACCTTGACGACGAGCACCGTCGATGAGAACGACAGGGCGAAGCCCAGCAGCCCCACTGTCCCGAGTCCGCCGTGGAGGCTGATGACACCGATGACCGAGGCCAGTCCGATGGTGCCGGAGCCGACGAGGACCACGGTGATCATGTGCAGGGCGGCCGTGCCGTAGGCCTCGGGCTGGAGGAGGGAACGCAGATCGAATTTCAGGCCGATGGTGAACAGCAGGAGCACGACGCCGAGGTCGGAGACCTCCTGCAGCCCGGCGAAGGCGGTGAAACCGAGGAAATGGAGGAAGAAGCCCGCCGCGAGGAATCCGACCAGAGGAGGAACTCGCAGCTCATAGGCGACCATGCCCAAAGCCAGAGCAGCCGCGACGGTGACGATGATCTCCTCCATGGCGGTCTCCTTCGTCCGTGCCGAAGCGCCTGTCATCGTATGCAGCGCCGTTGCTCTCTGTGACTAAAATTACCGTCTTCGACCTCGGCGCGAAAGCGACGGGCGGTTCACGGGCGAAGCAGTCGTCGCAGATTCTCCAACCGCTCGCCCATCGTCCGTTCCAGTCCGTTGCCGGTCGGCTCGTAGTAGCGCTTGCCCCGCAGGGGCTCGGGCAGGTACTCCTGGTCTGCGACTCCGTGAGGATAGTCATGGGAGTACTTGTAGCCCTCGCCGTGGCCGAGTTCCTTGGCTCCTGGGTAGTGGGCATCACGCAGATGCGTGGGCACCTGGCCGGCCAGACCGTTCTTGACATCGGCGATGGCGGCATCCAGTGCCCGGTAGCTGGCGTTCGATTTCGGGGCCATGGCCAGGTAGGTGACCGCCTCGGCCAGCGGGATCCTGCCTTCGGGCATCCCGATGTTCTGCACTGCCGTCGAGGCGGCCACCGCAATGGGCAGCGCCTGCGGGTCGGCCATGCCGATGTCCTCGGCCGCGGAGATGACGACGCGGCGGGCGATGAAGCGCGGGTCCTCGCCGGCGACGATCATCCTGGCCAGGTAGTGCAGGGCGGCGTCGACATCGGAGCCGCGGATCGATTTGATGAATGCCGAGACCACATCGTAGTGCTGGTCGCCGTTCCTGTCGTAGCGCAGCACGGTCTCGCTGCTGGCTTCGGCGCAGGCGGACTCGGTGATGAGGATCGGCGCCGCCGCACCGTCCGCGGAGTCGGCGGCGTTCCCACGCTCGCCTTGGGCGGCGGCGATGCCCGCCGCGGCTTCGAGCACGGTCAGTGACCTGCGCGCATCGGCTCCGGCGATGCGGACGATGAACGTCCGCGCCTCCTCGGCGAGTTCGAACTGTCCGGCCAGTCCCCGGTCCGATTCGACTGCACGGTCGAGCAGCCTGCCCACCGCCTCATCGTCGAGCGGACGCAGAGTCAGCAGCAGGGACCGGGACAGCAGCGGCGAGATGACGGAGAACGAGGGGTTCTCCGTGGTGGCGGCGACGAGGACGACCAGTCGGTTCTCCACCGCCGGCAGCAGTGCGTCCTGCTGTGCCTTGGAGAAGCGGTGGATCTCGTCGAGGAAGAGCACCGTGGTGCGCTGGTACATCTCCCGTTCGCGGCGGGCGTTCTCGATCACCTGGCGCACGTCCTTGACTCCGGCCGTGATCGCCGACAGCTCGACGAACGTCCGTCCGGGTGCGTGGGAGATGACATGGGCCAGGGTCGTCTTCCCGACTCCTGGTGGCCCCCACAGGATCACCGAGGAGGCCCCCGCCCGGTCTCCCCCGCTGGCTTCGACGAGCTGGTTGAGCGGGGATCCGGGGAACGTCAGGTGCTCCTGACCGACGACTTCTTCGAGAGTCCGCGGACGCATCCGCACGGCCAGAGGGTCGAGGGCACGAGCCTGGGAGGCACCGGAGGAACCGGCGAAGCCCGGACCAGGGGCGTCCTGGTCCGGGCCGTCGGAGAACAGATTCGGTTCTTGGCTCATCAGCCCTCGGTGTCGTCGTCTTCCGGTTCGTAGTCGACGCCGGCCTCGGCACGCTGCTCGTCGGTGATCGGAGCCGGAGCCTGAGTGAGCGGATCGAATCCACCGCCGGACTTCGGGAAGGCGATGACCTCACGGATCGAATCGACTCCGGCCAACAGGGACACGATGCGGTCCCAGCCGAAGGCGATGCCGCCGTGCGGGGGCGCACCGAACTTGAACGCTTCGAGGAGGAACCCGAACTTCTCCTGCGCCTCCTCCTCGGAGATGCCCATGATCGTGAATACGCGCTCCTGCACATCCTTGCGGTGGATGCGGATGGAGCCGCCGCCGATCTCGTTGCCGTTGCACACGATGTCGTAGGCATAGGCCAGAGCGGCACCCGGATCCGATTCGAGGCTGTCGAGGAACTCGGGCTTCGGGGCGGTGAATGCGTGGTGGACTGCCGTCCACTGCCCCCCGCCGACAGCGACGTCTCCGGCTGCCTGAGCATCGGCGGCCGATTCGAACAGCGGGGCGTCGACAACCCACACGAAGGCCCAGTCGCCGTCCTTGATCAGCCCGGTGCGTGAAGCGATCTCATTGCGCGCGGCGCCGAGCAGGGCGCGGGAGGAGTTCGGCTCGCCGGCGGCGAAGAAGATCGCGTCGCCCGGTTCGGCGCCCGCGGCGGAGACGAGACCGGCTTTCTCCTCCTCGGAGATGTTCTTCGCCACGGGACCGGTCAGGGTTCCGTCTTCGGCCACGAGGACATAGGCCAGACCCTTGGCACCGCGCTGCTTGGCCCAGTCCTGCCAGCCGTCGAGCTGACGGCGCGGCAGTGATCCGCCTCCGGGGTAGACCACGGAGCCGACATAGTCGGACTGGAAGACGCGGAACGGGGTGTCGGCGAAGAACTCCGTGAGGTTGTGCAGTTCGAGACCGAAACGCAGATCCGGTTTGTCCGAACCGTACTTCTCCATCGCTTCGTGGTAGGTGATGTGCGGGATCGGCGTGGTGATGTCGTAGCCGATGAGCTTCCACAGCGCGGTGAGGATCTCTTCGGCCAACGCGATGATGTCCTCCTGCTCGACGAAGGAGGCTTCGATGTCGAGCTGGGTGAACTCGGGCTGCCGGTCGGCGCGGAAGTCCTCGTCGCGGTAGCAGCGGGCGATCTGGTAGTAGCGTTCCATGCCGGCGACCTGGAGCAGCTGTTTGAACAGCTGCGGCGACTGTGGCAGGGCGTACCAGGAGCCGGGTTTGAGGCGAGCCGGAACGAGGAAGTCGCGGGCGCCTTCCGGGGTCGACTTCGTCAGCGTCGGGGTCTCGACCTCGACGAAGCTGTGCGCGTCGAGCACCGACCGGGCAGCCTTGTTGACATCGGAGCGCAGGCGGATCGTCTTCGCCGGACCGGAGCGGCGCAGATCGAGGTAGCGGTAGCGCAGACGCGTCTCTTCGCCGACGGCACCGGAGTCCTCGGCATGATCGGAGACCTGGAACGGCAGCGCCGCAGCCTCGGAGAGCACTTCGACGGTGGTGTCGATGACCTCGATCTCGCCGGTGGGCAGATTCGGGTTCGTGTTGCCCTCGGGGCGGATCGAGACGGTGCCGGTGGCCTTGACGACGGTTTCGTTGCGCAGCTGGTGGGCGTCATCCTCGCGGACGACGACCTGCACGATTCCCGAAGCGTCACGCAGATCGATGAAGGCGACACCTCCGTGATCGCGACGACGGTCGACCCACCCGGTGAGGGTGACGGTTTCTCCTGCGTTCGCGGCTCGCAGGCTTCCGGCTTCGTGGCTTCGCAGCACCTAAGGCTCCTTTGTGATGATGTGGTCTGGCGCGTGAACAATGATAGTCGTTTGCGGGTCAGGCCCTGTACACCCGCGGCCACAGGTCGTCGGCGCTGGGAGCCCAGGCAGCGGGATCGGCCGAGACCTGTTCGCCGGTGCGGATGTCCTTGACCTCGTGGCCGGACTCTCCATCGGTGAACCAGACGAAGGGGATGCCACGACGTTCGGCGTAGCGGATCTGCTTGCCGAACTTCGCCGCGTTCGGTGAGACCTCGCACGGGATGTCGCGGGCTCGCAGCGCGCTGGCCACGGCATCGGCTTCACCCCGCTTGGCATCATCGGTGACCGCGACGACGACCGCCGAGGGGGTGCCGCGGGTGGCGCGGACGTCCGATTCTTCGCCGAGGATGAACGCCATGAGACGAGAGACGCCGATGGACATGCCCACCCCCGGGTAGGTCTTCTTCCCCACGCTCACGAGCGAATCGTAGCGGCCGCCGGAGGACACGGAGCCGAGCTCTTCGTGCCCGATGAGCTGCGTCTCGTACACGGCACCGGTGTAGTAGTCGAGGCCGCGGGCGATCTTGAGTTGGGCGATGACGACTCCGGGAGCCCGTTCCGCCGCTGCTGTCAGCAGCGTCGTCAGAGACTCGAGGCCGGCATCGAGCAGCGGGTGTTCGACGCCGAGTGCGCGGACCTCTGCGGCGAAGTCCGGGGAGTCGGATTCGATCGCAGCGAGCCGCAGGCACAGCTGCTGCTGTTCCTCATCCGCTCCGGCTTCGACGGCGAGCAGCTTCGCCACTTCCTCGGGCCCGATCTTGTCGTACTTGTCCAGGCAGCGCAGAACGGCTTGGATGTTCGTCAGTCCGATGCCGCGGGCGAAGCCTTCGAGCAGCCGCCGGTCGTTGACGACGATCCTGACGCCGGGCACGCCCAGTGGTGCGAGTCGGGAGAAGGCATCGGCGACGGCCAACGGGATCTCGATCTCGAAGTGGCCGGGCAGTTCGCCGTCGGCGATGACGTCGATATCGGCTTGGATGAATTCCCTGTAGCGGCCGGCCTGGGGGCGTTCGCCGCGCCAGACGGGCTGGATGCGCGCGGCTTTGAACGGGAAGCTCAGTTCGTTCGCGTTGTCCGCGATGTACCGGGCCAGGGGCACCGTGAGATCGAAGTGGAGACCGAGCGGGTTGCGTTCGGTGCCTTCGGAGTGCAGGCGGGAGACGGCGAAGATCTCCTTGTCGATCTCTCCGTCCTTGGCCAGTTGGCTGATCGGTTCGACCGCCCGGTGGCTCAGCGCGGAGAACCCGTGCAGGGCGAAGGTGTGTTCGAGGGTGTCGATGATGGTCTTCTCGATCACGCGTTCGGCCGGAAGTCGTTCCGGGAATCCGGACAGACGGGCTGACTTCGCCATGGTGCTCCTTGCTTTCGGTTCGGTGCTGAGTGTCGGTGTATCGGTGCTGAGTGTCGCTGCTCAGCGGTTCTGCGGTCGATATGAACAGGTGCGGAGGACGCCTCTGCCGGTGCGGGTTCGGTCCCCGCGGTGTCAGAAGAACGGGTTCGAGGCCAATTCGCGTCCGACTGTCGAGGACGGGCCGTGTCCAGGATAGATCGGCACGTCGGGCAGTGTCGCGAAGGCCTTGAGCGATTCCCGCATCGCCTGCGCGTCTCCCCCGGGCAGATCGACTCGGCCGATGGCTCCGGCGAAGACGACGTCTCCGGTGAAGATGATCTCCTCGTCTCCGTCGGTGACGCGCAGCAGCATCGATCCTTCCGTGTGTCCGGGTGCGGCCAGGGCCGTGACCGTCAGACCAGCGAATTCGAAGCTCTCGGCGTCGGCGACGTCGATGACCTCCGGTGCGTGCCAGTCTTGGACGAGAGGAGCGAGCATCGCCGCGAACTGCGGGTTGAGTGTCGATGCAGGATCGTCCAAACGGTATCGGTCGGCGTCGCCGAGGTGGACGGGAACATCCCACCGGGCGAGCACATTCCTCAGGCCGAGGATATGGTCCGGGTGCCCGTGGGTGAGGAAGATCGCTCGCGGTTCGAGTCCCTCCTTGACCAGGAGGCGGTCGAGTCCGGGGGCGCAGTCGTAGCCGGAGTCGATGAGAATGCAGTCGCTGCCGCCGGCGGCACGCACGGCGTAGCAGTTGACATCGAGGAATTCGGCACGGGTTGAGAACACATCCATGTGCAAAGTCTATCTACCGGCACGCTGATGGTTATGCTGGGATAACGTCTATCCCGTAATCGAGTGATCGGCGGGTGGAAAGCCCCGCCGGTTCGACCGATGGAAACAAGGTGAGAACCATGTCGACCCCGACACCGAAGCCGACCCCCCGTCCGTCGTCCCTGCCTCGCCCGCAGGCCGCGCAGGTGGTCGGTGCCAACCACATCGACCACGACGCCGAGGTGGCTCGCGCGGTGACACATGGTCGTGCCGATGCCGAGGGCAATGTGTTCGTCACCACCTCTGACGGCGAGCGTCCCGTCGGCCAGTACCCGGACGCCACACCCGAAGAGGCACTCGAGTACTTCGCGAAGAAGTACGTCGAACTCGCCGAAAGCGCCGTGCTGCTGCGCAACCGCCTTTCGGCCGGGGCCCCCGGCCGGGAGATCGTATCCGCGGCGAAGTCCCTGCAGGAGACGCTGCCCGAAGCCAATGTCGTCGGTGATCTCAAGGGTCTCAGCGCGACTCTCGACACACTCGTCTCCGATGCCGAAGCCACGGAGTCGAAGCAGGCGGCACGCGCCCAGGCGGCGAAGCTGCAGGCCGCGGAGGACCGTGAGGAGCTCGTCGCCGAGGCCGAGGCCCTCGCCAAACAGGACCCCGCGAAGATCCAGTGGAAGCAGTCGGGGGCGCGGCTGCGGGAGCTGTTCGCGCAGTGGAAGGACATGCAGCGCAGCGGTCCGCGTCTGCCGCGTGCCGTCGACCAGGAACTGTGGGGACGATTCTCGCAGGCCCGGAACACCTTCGAACACAAGCGCAAGGAGTTCTTCGCCGAACTCGACAAACTCAATGCCGAGGGCAAGCGGATCAAGGAGAAGATCGTCACCGAGGCGGAGTCGCTGTCCGCGTCGACCGATTTCCGCACAGTCTCCCAGAGGTACAAAGAACTCATGAGCCAGTGGAAGGCGGCTCCACGGGCTTCGCGCAAGGACGACGATGCCCTGTGGGCACGTTTCCGTGCAGCACAGGATGTGTTCTTCTCCGCTCGAGATGCCGAGAACGCCGCGCTCGACGAGGAGTTCAAGGGCAACCTCGTCGTCAAGGAGGAGCTGCTGAAGAAGGCACAGGCGCTGCTGCCGATCACGGACCCGGTGGCGGCGAAGAAGCAGCTGCGGAGCATCCAGGACGAATGGGAAGAGGCCGGGAAGGTTCCCCGCGCGGATATCTCACGGATGGAGAACGGCCTGCGTGAGGTCGAACGTGCCCTCGCCGAAGCCGAAGAGGCCGCGTGGCAGCGCAGCAACCCGGAGACGAAGGCGCGCACTTCGGGGGCTCTGAGCCAGCTGGATGAGTCGATCGTCGAACTCGAGAAGAAGCTCGAGGACGCGAAGTCCGGCGGCGACGACAAGGCCGTCGCCGAGGCTCTCGAAGCCCTCGAGGCCCGGCGCGCGTGGCGGGACCAGCTCGCGCAGACGGCGGCCGAACTCGACTGAGACCGCGACCGTCAACTGCTCCGGCCTGGCCCGGGTCGGCCGCTGAGTGACTGTCCACAGGCACAGGTGGTCGAGTCGGTGACTATCCACAGGCCCGGCGGCGGGTCTTGTCAGCGCCTCCGTACCCGACGATAGTCGGAGTATGGAGGCGTTGTTTCATCTGCGTGACTACGGGTACGAGCAGCTCACGGAGCTCACGCTCGACGGTCTGCTCATCCGGCTCACCGAATCGACGTGGGTGCGCAAGGGGGCGATCCTCTCCCCCGCCGACAGGATGGCGGCGCTGCACTCGGCGATCCCTCCCGGGCTTGCCCTCTCCCATGACAGCGCCTGGTGGGTCCACCGGGGTCTCGGGAGGGCTCCGTCATTGCTCAGCTTCATCACCGTGCCGCGGCGACGCTGGGTCGCCGATGACGGTGTCGACGTCCACGAGATCGCGATCGCCGATGACGAATGGCTGCGCATCGACGATCTGCCGATCACAACGGAGGAGCGGACCCTCTACGATCTGCTCTTCCCGCACTTCCGGCACCCCGGAAACGAGGCGGCACACAGTCTGCGCGGCATCCTCGATGAGGTCCCGGACGGTCTGGCCCGCCGATTCCGCGAGTATCTCTCCGCTGTCACTCGCCGACCGTTCGTCGCCCAGATGCGGCAGGCGCTCGACCGGCGGACTCAGCCGCCGGAGATGCGGTAGACGTCGAAGACGCCCTCGACCTTCCGCACGGCGGAGAGCACGGTGTCCAAGTGGCTCGCGTCGCTCATCTCGAACACGAACTTCGACTGCGCCACCCGTGCCCGGGAGGTGCCCACGGAGGCCGAGAGGATGTTCACATGCGTTTCGGTGAGCACCTTCGTGATGTCGGAGAGCAGACCCGAGCGGTCAAGCGCTTCGACTTGGATCTGCACGAGGTAGATGCCGCTGGTCTTCTCACCCCAGGCGACCTCGACCATCCGTTCGGGCTCCCGTTTCAGAGAAGCGACGTTCGGACAGTCGACACGATGGACAGAGACACCCGAACCGCGGGTGACGAAGCCGAGGATCTCATCCCCGGGCACCGGAGTGCAGCAGCGGGCGAGCTTGACGAGCACATCGTCGACGCCCTTGACCGTCACTCCTTCGGACGATGAGTGATGACCCGACGACTGGCCGGTGCGGTTGCGCGGCTCCGGCGGCAGCACCACCTCTTCGTCATCGTCGCCGACTTCCTTCGCCAGCAGGTCGACGACGTGCTGGGCCGAGGACACCCCGTTTCCGATCGCGGCATAGAGGGCGCTGACATCGGGCAGACGCATCTCCGTGGCCACGACCTGCAGGGCTTCCTGGCTCATCAGTGAGGCGGCGGAGATCGAATGGCGGCGCATCGCGCGGGCCAGCTGTTCGCGCCCGTTCTCGATCGCCTCTTCGCGGCGTTCCTTTGAGAACCATTGGCGGATCTTGCTGCGGGCCCGCGGGCTCTTGACGAAGCCGAGCCAATCGCGGCTGGGCCCGGCGTTCTCGTCCTTCGAAGTGAAGACCTCGACGGAGTCGCCGTTCTTCAGCTCGGTGTCGAGTGCGACGAGGCGGCCGTTGACGCGGGCTCCCATGGTCTTGTGTCCGACCTCGGTGTGCACGGCATAGGCGAAGTCGATCGGGGTGGCACCGGCCGGCAGGCTCATCACATCGCCCTTGGGCGTGAAGACGTAGACCTCCTTCGAGTTCACCTCGTAGCGGAGGCTGTCGAGGAACTCGTCGGGGTCGCTGACTTCCCGCTGCCAGTCGAGCAGCTGACGCAGCCAGGCCGCGTCATCGACCGCTCCGGCGTCGGAGACCTTGACCGACCGGGCGGTGTTCGACGTCGCGGCCTTCGACGACTTGTTCAGATCCTTGTACTTCCAGTGCGCGGCGACGCCGAATTCCGCCCGACGGTCCATCTCGTAGGTGCGGATCTGGATTTCGACGGGCTTGCCGCCCGGGCCGATCACCGTTGTGTGCAGGCTCTGGTACATGTTGTACTTCGGCATCGCGATGTAGTCCTTGAACCGCCCGGGAACAGGGTTCCAGCGGGCGTGGACGATGCCGAGAGTCGCATAGCATTCGCGCACGGACTCGACGAGCACACGGACTCCGACGAGATCGTAGATGTCGGCGAACTCATGTCCGCGGACGACCATCTTCTGGTAGATCGAATAGTAGTGCTTCGGCCGTCCGGTGATCGCCGATTCGATCCCGGCCTCTTTGAGCTCGCCCTGCAGCTCGTCAGAGACCGTGGCCAGGTACTTCTCGCGTTCGGGGGCACGATCGGCCACGAGGCGGACGACTTCGTCGTAGACCTTCGGGTGAAGGACCTGGAAGGAGAGGTCCTCGAGTTCCCATTTGATCGTGTTCATGCCCAGCCGGTGCGCCAGCGGAGCATAGATGTCCAGTGTTTCTCGGGCCTTCTTCGTACTCGACGAAGCCGGGACGAAACGCCAGGTGCGCGCGTTGTGCAGACGGTCGGCGAGCTTGATCACGAGCACGCGGATGTCCTTGGCCATCGCCACGATCATCTTGCGCACGGTTTCGGACTGAGCCGCTTGGCCGTAGGTGAGCTTGTCGAGCTTCGTCACCCCGTCGACCATGGCCGCGACCTCGGACCCGAATTCCTCGGTGAGCTCCTCAAGCGAGTACGAGGTGTCTTCAACGGTGTCGTGCAGCAGCGCGGCGGCGAGCGTGACCGGCAGCATGCCGATCTCGGCGAGGATCGTGCCCACGGCGATCGGGTGGGTGATGTAGGCGTCACCGGACTTCCGGGTCTGCCCGCGGTGAGCCTCCTCGGCGACCTTGTAGGCGCGTACGACGAGGTCGATGTCCGCTTTCGGATGGTTCGACTGCAGGGCCCTGATCATCGGGCCGAGCACTCGGGGGTAGCCAGGGTTGTTCTGTGCCCTGGCCGCCCACCAGGCTAAGCGGGAGATGCCTCGCGGACGGCGCGATTCAGCGGACGAAGCCACAACATCTCCTCTCTCGGGGTCAGACTTCGGCGTGAATCACCGGTGGGACGTCTGCTTCCCCGTTCTTCAAGCGTAGTTCACGCACGGCCTGCTCCTGCGCTTTGACCGCCGGTTCGTTCGACCGGAGCAGGGCGTAGAGCGGGCTCGCGACGAACAGCGTCGAAGCGGCTGCCACTATAGTACCGATGAACAGGGACAGCGAGATATCGACCAGCGTTCCGGCCCCGAGGAGGAACACGCCGAGGAACAGGATCGATGCGATCGGCAGCACCGAGACCATCGAGGTGTTGATCGAACGCACCGTCGTCTGATTGACACCGAGGTTGACGAGTTCGGAGAACTTCAGGTTGCGTTTGTCCCCGAACCTGGCGGTGTTCTCGCGGATCTTGTCGAAGACCACGACCGTGTCGTACAGCGAGAAGCTCAAGACGGTGAGGAAGCCGATGATCGCTTCGGGCGTGACTTCGAAGCCGGTGGCCGAGTAGATGCCCATCGTCACGATCATCACGGCGAAGAGGCCGACGATGGCCGCGATCGACATCTTCCAGGTCCGGAAGTACAGGGCCATGACGATGAGCGCGATGCCCACGAAGATCACGAGCGCCCGGATCATCTTCGAGGTCACGTCCTTGCCCCATTCGGGGCCGACGAAGGTCGAGGTGACCTCTTCGGGCTTGATGTCGTAGCCGGCGACGAGGGCGTCGCGGACTTCCTGCATCTGCGCATCCGTGAGCTGGTTCGTCTCGATCTGCACCGCGGTGTCGGATGTCGGTGTCAGCCGCGGTTCGGATCCGGGAACGACGTCGCTGACGAGGCTTTCGCCCTTACTCGCTGAAGTGTTCGTGACGTGGTCGACCTGGAACTGCGATCCGCCTTTGAAGGCGATGCCGAAGTTGAAGCCGAAGATGAGCGGCACGAGCAGAGAGAGGAGCACGAGGACCCCGGCGATGCCCAACCACAGCTTCGCCTTGCCGACGAACGGGATGGATGATTCGCCGCTGTGGAGCCGGTTGCCCCAGGCAAAGAACCGTTTCACTTGTCAGCCTCCTTGCCTTCGTCGGCCGCCGAGTCTTCGGCGGCCTCCTCTTCGGCTGCCCGACGGGCGGCCGCCTTCCGTTCGGCGATGGTTCCGCCGGCAGCGACCGCTCCGGTCTTGCGCTTCTTGCCGGCGGGCTTCTTCTCAGTCGTCCGCTCGGCCTTCGCGGCTGTCTTCGTCGTTTCGGACTCGACCGCCGCATCGCCGGCAGCCGAGTCGGCTTCCACCGCCTCGCTTCCACTGTCGAGACCGGCCTTGCGCATCCGGGCCTTCTCACGGCGCTTGGCCTCCGGGGATTTGTCCTTGTCGTCGACAGAGAGGTTGAGCGCACCGCGGTAGGCGGCGGGTTTGACTCCGAGCAGACGCGGATCCATACCGGACATCGGGTGTCCTTCACCGAAGAACTTCGTGCGTGAGAGCACCTGGAGCATCGGGTGGGTGAACAGGAAGACGATGAGCACGTCGATGATCACCGTCAGTCCCAGGGTGAACGCGAAGCCGCGCACCGAACCGACCGCGAGGATGTAGAGGATGACCGCGGCGAGCATGTTCACAGCCTTCGAGGCGTAGATCGTGCGTTTGGCACGATCCCAGCCGACTTCGACTGCCGAGAGCAGATTGCGCCCGCTGCGCAGTTCGTCTCGCACTCGTTCGAAGTAGACGATGAACGAGTCCGCCGCCATGCCGATGCCGATGATGATGCCGGCGACACCTGCCAACGACAGGCGATAGCCGTATCTCCAGGAGGCCAGCAGCAGGAGCAGGTAGGTGAGCACGCCGGCGACGACGAGGCTCGACACCGTGACCAGGCCGAGCACACGGTACTGCAGGAGCGAGTAGATGACGACGAGGATGAGTCCGACGAGACCGGTGAGCAGACCGATCTTCAGGTAGTTCGAACCCAGAGTCGGAGAGATCTGGTCTTCGCTCTGGACCTGGAAGCTCAGCGGCAGCGAACCGTTCTTCAGCTGGTCGGCCAGCGTCTGTGCCTCATCGAGGGTGAAGCTGCCGGTGATCTGCGCATTGCCGTCGGTGATCGCAACATCAGAGCTCGGCGCTGAGAGCACAAGACCGTCGAGTTCGATGGCGAACTGGTTGTACGGCTGCTGTTTTCCGGTGATGTCCGAGGTGATCTGTTTGAAGATCTCACGCCCGGTGTTGTCAAACTTAAGATTCACCGCCGGCTGATTTGTCTGTACCCCATTTGAACCCGCCTTGTAGCCCGCGTTGGCATCCGCGAGGTGGTCACCGGAGAGTTCCACCGGACCGAGGATGTACTTGGCCTGACCGTCTTCGGAGCAGGAGACCACGGGTTTGTCCGCCGGCTCCTGTTCGCCGCCGGTGCGGTTCTTCGGATCCGAGCAGTCGAGCTCCGTGTATTCCTTGATGATGTCTTCGGACTGCCATTCGCTCGCATCCTTCTCAGGATCGAACAGCGGACGCGGAGTCGAATCGGTGACCTTCTTCGACTGATTCGACTCGCCGTCCTTCGCCGAAGTGCCGGCCGAACCGGAGGGTTCGGCGGCCTTCGACTTCGCGGCCGCCTCGGTGTCCGTCGACGAGACGCTTCCTGCCTTGGCGACTTCGCCGCCGCCTTCCGGAGCTTGGTCCTCGCCCTGAGCGTCGCCCTGGCCGTCCTTGCCGGTGAGGTCCTCGATGCGCTTGCGCTCTTCGTCGCTCAGCCCATCATCGCCGTCGGACTTCTCGCCCTTGTCGCCGCTCTGCTCCTGCTCCTTCTGGATCTGCTCCTGGGAGCGCGGGTCACCGACCAGCGCCACCCGGCGGAACACGAGCTGAGCCGACGACCGCACGAGGTTGCGTGTCTCTTCATCGGGGTTGCCCGGCAGGTTGACGATGATGTTGCGGTCGCCCTGCGTCGTGATCTCGGCTTCGGAGACCCCGGTCGAGTCCACGCGCTGGCGGATGATCGCCACGGCCTGGTCGAGCTGCTCCTTGCTGATGTCCGTGCCCTTGGACACCTGCGGTTCCAGAATGATCGACGTTCCGCCCTCGAGGTCGAGGGCGAGTTTCGGAGACGTCGTGGCGTTCGACCAGATGACACCGGCGGCGATGATGCCGGCAAGCACCAAGGTGATGATCGTCAGCCACAGGAAGCGCAAACCAGGACGTGGCTTTTCTTCGATATCGGACACGTTTCAGCTTTCGATTGGGAGCAGAGTGCGAGGACGAGTCAGTTGTTCTTGTCGGAGTCCGAATCGGAGGACTCGGCATCCGCCTCGGCGGCGTCTTCGGCCTCAGCCGAGTCCCCGGCATCGGAGTCGGAGGCCGCGGCCTCATCGTCCTCGGCGGCGACGGCATCGTCGTCAGGGGCATCCTGTTCGGCGCGCTTGCGTGCGTTCATGGCGTCGAGTTCGGCATCGGTGATCGCCGGCTTCTCGTCCTGGTCGTCGACATCGACGTCCGTCTCAGCAGCGTCGGCGACGGGAGCGTCGACGGGGGCTGCGGCGGCAGCCTCGGGGTTCTCGATCTGGCCGATGGCCTGGCGGTGGACGCGCAGAACGGTGCCGGGACCCGATTCGATGGTCACCTGGTTGCTCTCCTCGTCGATCGACAGCACGGTGCCGAAGACGCCGAAGGTCGTCATCACGGTCGCTCCGGGCACCAGACCCGTCTTGATCTGCTCCGCACGCGCCTTCTGCTTACGTCGAGAATTGAATAGGAAAAAGATCAGCAGCGCGGCAAGCGCAAGAGGGATCAACAAATCCACAGATATCAGCCTTTCATATGAATGAACCAGTGAACCAGCTTAGTTCGTCCTCACTGTCCAAGGCGAACTCATTTGCGGGGTTCAGTACTCATAGTTTGCTGGGATCTGCATTTCCAGATGCTTCCAGGCTGCCGAGGTGGCCACACGTCCGCGTGGAGTGCGGCTGATGAGCCCTTCGCGCACGAGGTACGGCTCGGACACCGTTTCGACGGTATCGGCTTCCTCTCCGACGGAGACGGCCAGTGTTCCCAGACCCACCGGCCCCCCGCCGAAGCGTTTGCACAGCACGTGGAGGACAGATCGATCGAGGCGGTCGAGCCCGAGCGTATCGACTTCGTAGACACGCAGCGCATTCACCGCGGCCTCCTCGTCGATGACGCCGCTGCCGCGCACCTGCGCCCAGTCGCGGACGCGACGCAGCAGCCGATTCGCAACGCGCGGGGTCCCACGGGAGCGGGTGGAGATCTCCTTCAGCCCGGCGAGATCCGCCTCGATGCCGAGCATCCGGGCCGAACGCTGCAGCACGGTGAGCAGATCGACGCTGGAGTAGAAGTCGAGGAGTGCGGTGAAACCGAAACGGTCACGCAGCGGCGCCGGCAGCAGTCCGGAGCGGGTCGTGGCTCCGACGAGAGTGAACTGCGGGAGGTCGAGCGGGATGGCAGTGGCTCCGGGTCCCTTGCCCACGATGACGTCGACGCGGAAGTCCTCCATCGCCACATAGAGCATCTCTTCGGCAGCGCGCGCCATCCGGTGGATCTCGTCGATGAAGAGCACTTCGCCCTCTTCGAGTGAGGACAGGATGGCCGCGAGGTCCCCGGCGTGCTGGACGGCCGGACCGGAGGTCACACGCAGGCTCGCGTTCATCTCGTGGGCGATGATCATCGCCAGTGTGGTCTTGCCGAGCCCGGGTGGGCCGGAGAGCAGCACATGGTCGGGGGCCTTCTGCCGGGCCTTCGCCGCGTCGAGGACGAGTGAGAGCTGTTCGCGCACCTGGGGCTGACCGATGAAGTCGGCCAGGCCCTTCGGGCGCAGTGCCGCCTCGGCGTCGCGTTCGGCCGTCTCGGCCTGCCCGGAGACGAGACGGTCGCGTTCGGCGCCGGTCATCGACTGATCGCCGAATTCCATCTCATAGGAGTCGACACCATCGCCGCCTGTTCCGGGTTCGAACGATCCGGTCATTTCTTCGCACCCAGCACCTTGAGCGCGGCCTTGAGGATGACGGAGGTCCCGGCCTCAGCACCGGTCTCCTCGACGACGTCGGCGACGACCTGCTCGGCCTGTGCTTCCTTCCACCCGAGTCCCACGAGGGCGTCGACGACCTGCTGGTTGCCGCCGCCGAAGGACAGGGTCGGTCCCGGGCTCGAGGCGGTGAGCTTCGGCAGCTTGTTCTCGAGTTCGAGGATGATCCGCGATGCGCCCTTCTTCCCGATGCCGGGAACCCGGGTGAGCGCGTTCGCATCCTGATTCGCGATCGCGGCGGCGAGCTCGTCGGGGCCCATAACGGACAGGATCGCCATGGCCAGGCGGGGGCCGATGCCGGAGATGGAGAGGAGGACGTCAAAGGTGTGGTTCTCGTCTTCGGTGGCGAAACCGTAGAGCGTCATCGAGTCTTCGCGCACCACGAGGCTGGTGACCAGTTCGATCTCCGCACCGTGTCGGGTGCTCGCCAGGGTGTCGGGGGTGACGTGGACCTTGCGGCCGACCCCGTAGGTGAGCACGACGAGGTGGTCAGCTGCGATCCGATGCACCGTACCGCTGAGGAAACTGATCACGGACTGCCTTTCAGGTGGGAACACGTGTACGAATCCAGGTTAGCAGTAACGCTGCTGACCGTTCGTCCCGGCACGCCAGAGACCCCGCGATGCCGCTGGTTCCGGCGACTATTTGGCCTTGCGCATGGCGTCTGCCCACTGCTGCTGGGCCTTCGTCAGCCCAGAGCCCTCCCGACCGCCGGCCTTGCGTTCGGTGAGGTCCTTGTTCTTGCCCGGAGTCGATTGCGCCGACAGCGCCCCGCGCCAGGAATGGCAGATGGCGATCGCCAGTGCATCCGCGGCGTCGGCGGGCTTCGGCGGGGAGTCGAGCCCGAGGATCCGCGTCACCATGGTGGTGACCTGCTTCTTATCGGCGCGACCGGATCCCGTGGTCGCGGCTTTGACTTCCGAGGGCGTGTGCATGGCCACGGGCAGGCCACGGCGGGCGGCCAGTCCCATCGTCAGCCCGGACACCTGCGCTGTGCCCATGATCGTCGAGACGTCGTTGCGGGCGAAGACCCGTTCGATGGCGACGACGTCCGGTCGGTAGGTGTCCAACCATTGGTCGAACGCCTCGGCGATGGATCCGAGGCGCAGGTCGACGGAGTCCGCGGACGGGGTCCGCAGCACGTCGACGGCGACCATCTTCACCTTCCGTGCGGGCAGGGTGTCGATGACACCGAGCCCGCAGCGGGTGAGTCCGGGATCAACGCCGAGGATGCGCATCAGGCGTCGAGTTCGGCGAGGACCTCATCGCTGACATCGGCGTTCGAGTACACGTTCTGCACGTCGTCGCAGTCTTCGAGCGCATCGATGAGGGTGAAGACCTTCTGCGCGGTCTCGGCATCGAGACTGACTTCGAGCCCAGGCACGAAGGAGGCCTCGGCCGAGTCGTAGTCGATGCCGGCGTCGACGAGTGCCGTCCGCACAGCCACGAGGTCGGTGGCCTCGCAGATGATCTCGAACTTCTCGCCTTCGTCCTTGACCTCTTCGGCACCGGCGTCCATGGTCGCCAGGAGGATCGATTCTTCGTCGGTCTCCGCGGCGTTGACGATGATGACGCCCTTGCGGTTGAAGTTGTACGTCACCGAGCCCGGGTCGGCCATCGAACCGCCGTTGCGGGTCACGGCCACGCGGACCTCGGAGGTGGCACGGTTGCGGTTGTCGGTGAGGCATTCGATAAGGAGGGCGACTCCGCCATCGGCGTAGCCTTCGTACATGATCGTCTCGTAGTTGACGCCCGAGCCGTCGAGGCCGCCTCCGCGCTTGACCGCGCGGGTGATGTTGTCTGCGGGGACCGAGTTCTTCTTCGCTTTCTGGATGGCGTCGAAGAGCGTCGGGTTGCCGTCGGGGTCAGGTCCACCGTTGCGAGCCGCAACCTCGATGTTCTTGATCAGCTTGGCGAAGAGTTTGCCGCGCTTGGCATCGATGGCCGCTTTCTTGTGCTTAGTCGTTGCCCATTTGGAATGACCTGCCACTGGTGTTCCTTCCTGTAGTTACAGCCTCTCAAGTCTATACGCTCCTCGAGGCTCTCCGCTCTGCCCGGGCCCGTCCCCGCCGCTTCAACGGTGCGGGTGGCCCCGCATCAGTCGATGACCAACGGCACCTCGGGCACGGATCCGGTCGTCGCCAGATCGATGAGGCTGAGCAGATTCTTCGGATAGATCGTTTCGGTCGTCGCCATGAGTTCGTCACGGGTCCACCACCGGAATTCCAGCAGGCTGCGCTTCTCGATGTCCGTCCACACCGCATCTTCGAGCTCGATGTCCTCTGCCGTCCGGAACGCGAAGTAGGTCTCGAGCTGACGCAGTGACTTCTCGGTGAACTTGAAGACCTCGTCACGCGTGGCCAGGGGGCCGATGAGTTCGTGCGGCTCGCATTCGATGCCGGTCTCTTCGGCGAGTTCGCGAGCCGCCGTCTGTGCGGCCGATTCGCCGAGTTCGGAGCCGCCGCCACAAGTCATCCACCATTGGTGACTCGGGGTCAGCAGATCCTGGGCCCTGATCAGGAGAACCTCGTCGCGCTCATTGAGTAATACGACCCTTGAGGCTTTACGAGGTTTCATGGTTCTCCAGTGGTCGACGACGAGGGGACGCAGGTGTTTGCAGAATAATGATGCTGGGGGTTTTCGGCAAGAGCGCGACAGGGGTCGAGAGCACGATACCGGCACCGTGCCTTCCCGACCAACTCGACGGTCATGCCCGTCCGGCGGGGGCCGCCAGATGTCGGTCCCACCAGTCGAGCACGGCTTCGAAGCGCTGTCGACGATGGCGTGGCTGCCCGGCACGGGAGAGCTCGTGGTTCTCCCCGGGGAAGATGAGCATCTCCGTGTCGACTCCGGCTCGCTGCAGAGCCGCATAGTACTGCTGGGCCTGTTCGAGCGGGCACCGGAAGTCGAGTTCCGAATGCATCACCAGGGTCGGGGTTCCGACCTGGTCGGCGTGGGCCAGCGGCGATTGGGCGGCGATGGCCTCGCGGCTGCGGCTCGTGTACTCCTCGGTGAAGAAGCGTCCGATGTCGGAGGTGCCGACGAAGCTGTCGGGATCGAGGTATCCGCGCTCGACGATCGCGGCGCGGAAGCGGTGGTCGGCGGCGATGGTCATGGCGGTGAGGTAGCCGCCGTAGGAGCCGCCTTGGATGCCGATCCGATTCCGGTCGAGGTTGGGTTCGGTCTCCAGGGCAGAGTCGAGCACGGCGAGCACATCGGACATCGCCGGGGCCGCCATATCGCCTTGGACCGCGGTGCCCCAGCTGCGGGTGCGGCCTCCCGAGCCGCGGGGGTTCGAGTACACGACCGCGTAGCCGGCCGAGGTGAGCACTTGGGTCTCGTCGAACCAGGAGTGTGTGTATTGGGCGAAGGGTCCGCCGTGGATGTTGAGGATGACGGGGAACGGTCCCTGTCCTTCCGGCGTGGCCAACCATCCGGTGATGGAGCCGCCCTCGCCGTCGACGCGCAGGACCTGCGGGGTCACGGAGTTCGCCGGTGCCGGGTGTTCCTTGACGATGACCGCGGCCGCGGCGGAGTCGAGTTCGATCTTGCCGAGCACAGCAGGTGAGTTCGGGGTCGCCCCGGTGAACACGAGAGTCGAATCCGCGATGTCGAAGCCGTTGATGACGGTCGTGTCATCACTGAGGAAGTCGAGTTCGTCGATGCCGATCTCCTCGGCGCCAAGGTCGATGCTCACGAGCCGGGACGCCCCATCGGTGTCGATGACGGCGATGGCCGCTCCCCCGCGGATCTGCGGGCGGATGGGGGCCAGCGCCACGGTCTCCGGGTCGGTCAGGCGCCGTGTGGTTCCGGTGCGCAGCTCGTGGACGTAGAGCCCGGGCATCTGTCCGACGAAGTCGAGTTCATCGCGGGTGAGATCATTTCCCATCAGCAGAACGGAGTCCTCGTCGAGCCAGATATGCATGCTCACGCTCATCCGCGGCAGCTGCAGCGGGGTCGGCTCCTCGCCCCCGAGCAGCCACACCGTCGAACGCAGATCCGGCTGGCCTTCGTCGGGGTGGAGTGCCGAGACCACGGACATCCGGGTTCCGGATGGGCAGAACTGCGGATCGTGGACATCGGTCACCGGTGCGTTCAGAAGCGTTGAGAGCGGAACTTCCCCGGCACCGCGGATTCCGACCGTGCCCGTTCCGGGTTCGGCGAGATCGACGAGGAAGGCGCGGGCGGGTCGGTCGTTCGTGTACCCGAGGCCGTTGCTCAGATAGGCCGCGGAGGTGATCCGGCGCGGGGCCTCCTCGGCGGCGGGGATGTCCTCGTCCTGACCGTAGCGGCCGGGCTCGGCGGCGCGGGCGATGTAGAGGGCGCGGGATCCTGCATCGTCGAGGGCGAATTCGGACACGCCGAGGTGGCTGTCCGTGATCTGGTGCGCCGTCTCCAGGGTGGCGCCGACGTGGAGCTGCGGAGCCGACTTCTTCTCCGCGCTGAGGTATCCGGACCGATTCGGGCCGACCAGCGGGGACGAATCGTGCCAGGCATGCGTCAGCCGACGCGAGTCGTCTGCGGTCAGGGTGAACAGCTGGGACAGGTAGCTGTTCGATTCGAGGTCGGGTCTGCGGATCGTGATGACGGCTTCGTCGCCGCGCAGCACGGGTGAGGAGTATTCGGCCAGTGTGTCGAGGTCTTCGGGGTTCATCTGTTCCATTCTTCTGACAGCCGCGCTTGCACATCGGCGTGCACCTGCGGCAGGGCCTTCGTCTGCGCGATCACGGGCAGGAAGTTCGCATCTCCACCCCACCGCGGCACCACATGCTGGTGCAGGTGCGCGGCGATGCCGGCACCGGCGACGGGGCCCTGGTTCATTCCCAGGTTGAATCCGTGGGGGCCGGACACGGCGCGGATGACGCGCATCGCCTTCTGCGTGAACCGGGCGAGTTCGTTCGTCTCGTCGGCGGTGAGATCGGTGTAGTCGGCCACGTGCCGGTAGGGGCAGATGAGCAGGTGGCCGGGGTTGTACGGGTAGAGGTTGAGCACGGCGAACACCGTCTCGCCGCGGGCGACGATGAGCCCCTCGGCGTCGGTCTTCGACGGAGCCGAACAGAACGGACATTGGGACTCCCCCGCATCCTTCGGCTTGTCCTGACCGTCGATGTAGACCATCCGGTGCGGGGTCCACAGGCGCTGGAAGCCGTCGGGCTCACCGGGGAACCCGGCGGCGGCCTCGGGATAGGGAATCCCCTCACCGAGGCGGCCGCCGCTGTTGTCCTGCACGGTCGCGTCCTCGCGGCCTTCGCTCATACTTGGGCCTTGGTCTCGATCGCGTCGAGGATGCGGCGCACCGCCTCGGCGACGGGAACGCCGTTGTCCTGTTCACCGCTGCGGAACCGGAAGGACACGGCCGAAGCCTCGCGGTCCTCGCCGCCGGCGATGAGGGTGAAGGGCACCTTCGACTTCGAGGCATTGCGGATCTTCTTGCCGAAGCGGTCGTCGCTGTCGTCGATCTCGACTCGGACACCTGCCGCGCGCAGCTGCTCGGCCACCTCGACGAGGTAGTCGTTGAACTCCTCGGCCACGGGAATGCAGGTGACCTGGACGGGTGCCAGCCACACGGGGAAAGCGCCGGCGTAGTGCTCGGTGAGCACGCCGAGGAAGCGTTCGATGGACCCGAACTTCGCGGAGTGGATCATCACCGGCTGCTTGCGTGTGCCGTCGGCGGCGACGTACTCGAGGCCGAAGCGTTCGGGCTGGTTGAAGTCGAGCTGGACGGTCGACATCTGCCAGGTCCGCCCGATTGCGTCTCGGGCCTGCACGGAGATCTTCGGTCCGTAGAATGCGGCACCGCCGGGATCGGCGACGAGTTCGAGACCGGTCTCATCGGCGACCTCCTCGAGCACGCGGGTGGCTTCTGCCCACTGCTCGTCGGAGCCGATGAACTTCTCTGCCTTCTTCCCCTCTTCGTCACGGGTCGACAGCTCGAGGTAGAAGTCGTCGAGGCCGAAATCACGCAGCAGGCTGAGCACGAAGTTGAGCAGGTGGCGGATCTCCTTCGCCGCGTCCTCCTGGGCGACGTAGGAGTGCGAGTCGTCCTGGGTCAGGGCACGCACACGGGTGAGACCGTGGATGACGCCGGAAGCTTCGTCGCGGTAGACGGTGCCGAACTCGAACAGCCGCAGCGGCAGATCACGGTAGGACCGACCGCGGGAACGGTAGATGAGGTTGTGCATCGGGCAGTTCATCGCTTTGAGACGGTACGGGGTGCCGTCCTTGACGACGGCCCCGGAGTCGTCGCGGACCTCATCGACGGACATCGCCGGGAACATGTTCTCCCCGTAGTAGGGCAGGTGGCCCGAGGTGTAGTAGAGGGTCTCCTTCGAGATGTGCGGGGTGCCGACGTATTCGAAGCCTTCGGCGATGTGACGGGCGCGGACGTAGTCCTCCATCTCCCGCTTGATCACTCCGCCCTTGGGGTGGAAGACGGGCAGGCCGGAGCCGAGCTCCTCGGGGAAGGAGAACAGGTCCAGTTCGGCACCGAGTCTGCGGTGGTCGCGACGTTCGGCTTCGGCGATGCGATCCTGGTAGGCCTTGAGGTCGTCCTTCGTCGCCCAGGCGGTGCCGTAGACGCGCTGCAGGCTCGCGTTCGCCTGGTCGCCGCGCCAGTACGCGGCCGAGGACCGAGTGATGGCGAAGCCGTTGCCGATGAGTTTCGTGTTCGGCAGGTGGGGGCCGCGGCACAGATCCTGCCACACCACTTCGCCCTTGCGGTCGACGTTCTCGTAGACGGTGAGCTCGGCGCCGCCGACCTCGACGGAGGAGCCGTCGTCGGAGCCCGAGCCCTTGTCGTTGATGAGTTCGAGCTTGTACGGCTCGTTGGCCATGCGCTGACGTGCTTCGTCTTCGGTGACGACGACGCGGTTGAAGGTCTGACCGGACTTCACGATCTGAGCGGCCTTCTTCTGGATGGCCTTGAGGTCCTCGGGAGTGAAGGGTTCGGCGACGTCGAAGTCGAAGTAGTAGCCGTCGGTGATGTAGGGGCCGATGCCGAGCTTGGTGCCGGGGAAGAGCTCCTTAACAGCCTGGGCGGTGACGTGCCCGGTCGAGTGCCGGAGGATATCGAGTCCTGCTTCGGAGTCGATGGTGATCGGAGCGATCCGATCACCTGGCTGCAGTTCGCGGCTGAGATCGGCGGGTTCGCCGTTCAGCCACATCGCGACGACTGTGCGGTCGGTGGAGAAGATCTCCGTTCCGGTCAGCCCCTCTTTCCAAGGAATGCTTTCGCCCGCGCAGTCGATGCTGTCTGCCACTGATTTCTCCGTTCGTCTGTGTTCGTCTGAGTCCGGCCGGGGTCGTCCGGATCGAGGACTTCTCGCCCTTAGATTCTAGTACCACTTCGACGGTGACAGATCAGTCGGGCGGCAGTCGTGTGACCGCCGCCCAGACCGAGCCTGCCGCTGCCGGCGTCGCAGCGTCGAGGTGTCGATCGGCCGCCTCGACGCCACGGGTTCACAGCATCACTGCTTGTAGAACTCGAAGTCCTTGCCCTTGCCGAGATCGTCGACGAGTTTGAGCTTGAGGTGCATCCCATCGATTTCGGCCTTGGGAACACCGAAGGCGAGCTCATAGGTCGTTTCGCCGCCGGCAGGCACGGGATCGGTGAAGGCCAGCGAACCCTTGTAGTTTCCGCTGTCGAAGACGTCGTCGTATTCCTTGCTGCCTCCATCAGTGGCGGTCAGATTCGTCAGAGTCATCTTCACGTCAGAGCTCGAGTCGTTCTTCACGGTCATCGTCACGATGGCGATCTCACCATTCGTCGACTCGGCACCGGAGGCGTATTCTCCCGCGGTGCCCGAGCGGACATTGATCGCGGCGGTGACATCGGTGCCGATCTCGACCTCGCCGGCCTGAGCGGGCGCAGCGTCTTCGCCGTCGTTGTTCTCGGCGGGGTCCTGGCCGGCACCCTGGCTCGGATCGGCCGGGGCCGAGGAACTTGCGGCTTCGTCGATGGCCTTGCCGAGGATTCCGAGTCCGAGGATGGTGAAGATCACGACGGCGATCGAGATGAGGATCGACACTCCGCCGAGGACGATGCCGGTGATGTTGAAGCCCTTGTTGTTCGCCAGGCCCTTCTTGATCGCGGAGAGTCCGAGGAATCCGAACACGATCGCGGCGATGCCGAAGAGCGCGCCGCCGCCGAAGACGAAGGCGCCGAGGACGCCGACGATGCCGCCGATGAGTGCGAGGATGCCCCAGATGTTCTTCGAGGTGCCGCCGCCCGAGGGGTACTGCCCGTAGGCGGCGTTCGGGTTGGCCGGGATGAATTGATCGGACGACCCTTCGGCACCCGGGTAGGCCGGCTGCTGTCCGTATTGATTGGCGTCGTACTGGTTCTGGCCGTACTGACTCTGTCCGTACTGGCTGTCGCCGTACTGGTTCTGGCCGTACTGGTCGTTCGGCTGACCAAAGTTCGGCTGCTGTCCGTACTGGTTCTGGTCGTTCGGCTGACCGTAGTTCGGCTGCGAACCGTACTGCGGAGGCTGCTGTCCGTACCCCTGCGAACCGTCATTCCCGCCCGGGCCGTAGTTCGGCTGGGATCCGTACTGGGGAGGCTGCTGTCCCGCGTTCTGGTCGTTGCCGTAGCCGGGCGCACTCGGCGGCTGGTTGTTCGGGTTCTGACCGTTGGGGTTCTGGCCGTTCGGGTTGTTCCCGCCCGAACCGTCACCGGAACCGTAGGGGTTCTGAGGATTAGACATGAATGCTCCGAAGTCATCGTCGTTAGATACAAGGCCAAGCGTACTAGCAAACCCGCCTGCCACTGCATGATGTTCGCGTTCCAAACCTGCAACAGAGCCGGATGTTCACGAGTCTTCGGGGATGCACGAAGCCCCGGGCGGATTGCCCGGGGCTTCTTCTGTGCGCGATACTGGGATCGAACCAGTGACCTCTTCCGTGTCAGGGAAGCGCGCTACCGCTGCGCCAATCGCGCTCTATTCTTTTGTTGCACCGGAACCCGAGGGTCCCTGTGCGCGATACTGGGATCGAACCAGTGACCTCTTCCGTGTGAAGGAAGCGCGCTACCGCTGCGCCAATCGCGCTGGTCGGTCAGCATTGCTGCTGACCATCCGAGGTGGCGACGGGATTCGAACCCGTGTATACGGCTTTGCAGGCCGCTGCCTCGCCTCTCGGCCACGCCACCGCCAAGGCAGTGCCATGACGCCTCCGAGCGGATGACGGGACTCGAACCCGCGACCCTCACCTTGGCAAGGTGATGCTCTACCAACTGAGCCACATCCGCATTTCTCGCTGCGGGGTTTCCCTCGCAACGAGATACAACTCTATACGGAGGGGGCGGCATACGCAAAATCGGAATCGGGTGATCGTGATCACATGCGCAGATCGAGCATTCAGGCTGGCCAACTTATAGTGGTGGGGTGAACGACGAACGTCCCCGCGCCCGCCCCAAGGGCTGGTTGTCACGCCACCATCGCCAGGGCCCCCGACCGTGGCGGAAACTGCGTCTGGGTTTCCTCCGCTGGCGCCGGATGGTGTTGGCGAACCATCACACCGCCCGCATCTATCGCAGCATCGTCGGCGGACTCGGCACACTCATCGTGCTCATCGGCCTCGTCCTTGTGCCCCTGCCCGGTCCGGGATGGCTCATCGTCATCATCGGCCTGTTCGTCATCTCCAGCGAATTCCATTGGGCGCGGAGACTGCTCCACTTCGTGCGCGTGAATGTCGAGCGGTGGACGCGCTGGATCATGGCCCAGCGGCTGTGGGTGCGCTGGACCGTCGGCGCGGTCACCGCGGCCTTCGTCGGCTTCATCGTCTGGTGCACCCTGCGCCTCACCGGCCTGCCGGGGTGGGTGCCGGATCTCGGTGTGCTCGAACTGCTCGGTCTGCACTGAACATCCGCCCTGCGCACCCGAACCCGCCACGCACGTCCGCACAGTTGGCCGACGCCGCTGACCCTCCGGGGTCGCTGTCCCGCCGCCGTTCATCACCCGCCGGTAGCTCTGACCCGACGGTGGCCGAATGCACAGAGGCCGCCGACCATTCACCGTGGTCGACGGGAACGTGCGGAGCCGCTGTCAGGATGACAGCGGTGGAGTCAGGATGACAGCGCGGTCAGCCGCGAAAGGCAGCGCATGTACTTCTTCCTGTAGCCGCCGGCCAGAGACTCCTCGGTGAAGATCTTGTCCAACGGCACACCGGAGTTGACGATGTGGACGTTGCGGTCGTAGAGCCGGTCGACCAGAGCGACGAAGCGCAGCGCCACGCTCTCGTTCTCGATCGTCGTGACGTCCTCCCACACGGCGGAGTCCACGCCGTCGACCATCCGCCCGTAGCGGGACGGATGGACCGTCGACAGATGAGACAGCAGCTGGGAGAACTCATCTCTGGCGACGGTGCCTTCGAGCTTCGCCGTGGCCGCATCGAGCTCGTCGGCCGGCAGCGGATCTGCCGGGGAGCTCAGCGCACGGTGGCGGTAGTCCTGACCGTCGATGCGAAAGACCTCGAACTGGTCGGCCAGCGCCTGGATCTCACGGAGGAAGTCCTGAGCGGCGAAACGGCCCTCTCCCAGCGAGCCGGGCAGGGTGTTCGACGTTGCGATGATCTTCACGCCCGCATCGGTGAGTTCGCGCATGAGCCGGGACATGAGCACGGTGTCCCCCGGATCGTCGAGTTCGAATTCGTCGACGCACACGAGCTTCATCTGCGACAGGTCGTCGCGGGCGCGGGCGAAGCCCAGAGCACCGACGAGGTTCGTGTATTCGACGAAGGTGCCGAATGTGGCGGGCTTCTCATTGGCGTGCCACGCGGACGCGAGCAGGTGAGTCTTGCCGACACCGTAGCCGCCGTCGAGGTAGACGCCCTTGGGACCGGACTTCCCCTTCGAGAAGAGCTTGCCGAAGAACCCCTTCGAGTTCGACTGTGCTGCGAATTGCTCGAGTCTTCTCCGAGCCTCGGCCTGCGAGGGCTCGGCGGGGTCCGTGCGATAGCTGTCGAAGGACACGTCCTCGAACTGAGGCGGCGGGACGAGGCCTGCGATGAGCTCTTCGGGGGCAACCTGTGGGGATCGGTCGCTCAGTGCGACCAGAGTCTGCTCGGCATTCACTCGGCCTAGTCTAAGGCAGGCCCGCGGGCCCGACGGAAATCGGGCCCGAGCGGGTGAGGACCATCACAGGCGCAGAGAACCGAGGTGGACGGGCGCACACGCACAGCTTCGGCGCGCCTTCGTCCGCCGAAGCCGTTCGGTTCGTCTCAGCTGAAGTCGAAGCCGAGTCGGCCGAGCTGTTTGGGATCGCGCTGCCAGTCCTTGGCGACCTTGACGTGGAGGTCGAGGTAGACCTTGGTGCCGAGGAGGCGTTCGATGCCCTGGCGGGATTCCGAACCGATCGCTTTGAGTCGGCTGCCGCCCTTGCCGATGATGATCGCCTTCTGGCTGGGTCGTTCGACGAAGAGGTTGACGTGGACGTTCCACAGCGGATTGTCCTCGCTGCGGCCCTCCCGCGGGTACATCTCCTCGACTTGGACGGCCAGGGAGTGCGGCAGTTCGTCGCGGACGCCTTCGAGGGCGGCTTCACGGACGAGTTCGGCGATCATCTTCTCCTCCGGCTCATCGGTGAGGTCGCCGTCGGGGTAGAGCGGCGGCGACACCGGCAGATGGGAGGAGAGAACGGAGTCGACGGTGTCGATCTGGAAACCGTCGGCCGCGGAGACCGGGACGACGTCGGCGAAGTCGGCGAGTTCGCCGACGGCCAGCAGCGCCTCGGCGACCTTGTCCTTGGATACGAGGTCGACTTTCGTCACGAGCGCGACGATCGGGGTCCGCTCGTCGAGCAACTCCAGCTGGGAGGCGATGTAACGGTCGCCGGGACCGATCGCCTCATCGGCGGGAAGGCAGAAGCCGATGACGTCGACTTCGTTGAGGGTGGTGGCCACGAGGTCGTTGAGGCGGGAGCCCAGCAGCGTCCTGGGCTTGTGCAGTCCGGGGGTGTCGACGAGGATCAGCTGGTGATCGTCCCGGTGGACGATTCCGCGGATCGTGTGCCGCGTCGTCTGCGGCTTTGCCGAGGTGATCGCCACCTTCTCCCCCACCAAGGCGTTCGTCAGCGTCGACTTGCCGGTGTTCGGCCGTCCCACGAAGCAGGCGAACCCGGCACGGTAGCCCTCGGGATAGTCTGTGCGAAATTCCATGTCAGTCCTCTTCCTTCGTCCCCGGGCTTCCGGCCGCGGCGGTCTGCGCCTCGGCGGCGGTGTCGTCTGCGGTGCGGGTGACCCGCACATGGGTGATGCGGTGGCGGCGGCCCTGGCCTTCCATGGCTTCGATATGGAGGCCGGCGATGCTCGCATGCGAACCGTCGATGGGCACCCTGTCGATGAGCTTCGAAAGCAGCCCGCCGACGCTGTTGACATCATCTTCGTCGATGCGCACGTCGAAGTATTCGGCGAAGTCCGAGATCGACATGCGCGTGCTGATGACGAAGGATCCGTCCTCGGCGGCGACGAGTTCGTCATCGCCGTTGTCGTATTCGTCTTCGATCTCGCCGACGATCTCTTCGACGATGTCCTCGATGGTCACAAGCCCGGCGGTGCCGCCGTATTCGTCGACGAGGATCGCCAAGTGCGTGGAGTCCAGCTGCATCTGTCGCAGCAGATCGTCGGCCGGTTTGGTCTCGGGCACGAAGAGCACACTGCGCGCCAGCGTCCCGATCGGCTTGTCGGTGTCGTCCGGGTGGAGCTGAAGGCGGCGGGCCACATCTTTGAGATAGGCGACGCCGCGGACGTCGTCGAGGTCCTCCCCGCACACGGGGATCCGGGAGAAGCCGGAACGGAAGAACAGGTTCATCGTCTTCTGCAGACCTACGTCGGCGTCGACGGTGACGAGGTCGGTGCGCGGGACCATGACTTCGTTCGCCGAGGTGTCCGAGAGGTTGAAGACCGATTGGATCATCTCGCGTTCGCCATCTTCGATGATATCGGATTCGCTGGCCCTCTCGACGAGGTCGCGCAGCTGCTCAGAAGTCACGAACGGACCGTCCTTGTACACCTTGTCCGGGGTCAGCAGGTTGCCGAGGACGACGAGGATGCGGGTGAGCGGTTTGAGGACGACGAGGACGATGCGCACGATCCAGCTGAGGTTGAGGCACACGGCAAGCGACCGGCGCTTGCCGATCGTGCGCGGAGACACGCCGGTGATGATGAAGACCGCCACCGAGGCGGTGAGCACCGTGAGGAAGACCATGAGCGGTCCCACGGAGTAGTAGGAGTCATAGGCCAGTGCGATGAAGACCGTGGCCAGCGCCTCGAGGAAGTTGCGGACGAAGATGATGACGTTGATGTTCGTCGGCAGGTCGCCGAGGATCTTCTCCACCCGCACGGCCGCGCGCTTGCCCTCTTCCTTCGCCTCCTCGACGGCGTGGTGGGACACGTTGAGCAGAGCCGCATCGACCGCCGACAGGATGGCTGCGATGATGAGGCACAGCGCCGCACCGAGGAAGTACGCGAACACCTCAGACCTCGGTGGGGGTGGGAATGTCGGTGCGACCGTCGTAGCGAGCGGCGAAGAAGGTCAGCAGCAGATGCCGCTGCAGGGCGAACATCTCCTCCCGCGCTTCCGGCTCACCGTGGTCGTAGCCGAGGAGGTGGAGGAATCCGTGCACCGTGAGCAGCAGGATCTCGTCCATTGTCGAATGGCCGGCGGCGTCGGCTTGGGCGGCGGCCACCTCGGGGCAGATGATGATGTCACCCATCTGACCTTCGGTCGGTTTGTCCGGCTCTCCTTGGTGGAGCTGGTCCATGGGGAAGGACATGACGTCGGTCGGTCCTTCGAGGTCCATCCACGTGACGTGGAGTTCGGACATCGCTGCGGTGTCGACCATGGTCACGGCCAGTTCCGCACCGGGATGCATGTGCAGGGCCTCCCCGAGGTACTCGGTCAGGGCCACGGCCTCGTCGAGGTCCACCTCGGCGTCGGTCTCGTTGAGGATCTCGGTGTTCATTCGGCACTTCCCCACAGGTCGTAGGCTTCGACGATCTTCGTCACCAGCGAATGCCGGACGACGTCCTTGCTGCCCAGTTCACAGAACTGCAGGTCCTCGATCCCGTCGAGGATGTCGCGCACGACCTTGAGTCCGCTGCGGGTCTTGCCCGGCAGGTCGATCTGGGAGATGTCACCGGTGACGACCATCCGGGAGCCGAAGCCGAGGCGGGTGAGGAACATCTTCATCTGCTCGGCCGTCGTGTTCTGCGCTTCGTCGAGGATGACGAAGGCATCGTTGAGAGTCCGTCCGCGCATGTACGCCAGGGGTGCGACCTCGATCGTGCCGGTCTCGATGAGCAGCGGGATCGATTCCGGGTCGACCATATCGTGGAGCGCATCGTAGAGCGGTCGCACATATGGGTCGATCTTCTCGTTCAGGGTGCCCGGCAGGTAGCCGAGGGATTCGCCGGCTTCGACGGCGGGCCGGGTGAGGATGATCCGCGAGACCTCTTTGTGCTGGAGGGCGTTGACGGCCATCGCCATCGCCAGGTACGTCTTGCCGGTGCCGGCGGGGCCGATGCCGAAGGTGATCGTGTGGTTGCGGATGGCTTTGACGTAGTCGTGCTGGCCCATCGTCTTCGGGCGGATCGACTTTCCGCGTGTGGAGAGGATGTTCGTGCCCAGCACCGCCGAGGCGGCCGCCCCTTCGGAGGAGAACTTCGTGACCCGTTCGATCGTCTCATCGTTGATCCGATGGCCGGCGGCGTGGAGCTTCTTCAGCTCCCCGATGACGCTGACGAAGGCTTGGACCCGGTTCGGATCCCCAGCGGCCTGGACCTGGTTGGCGCGCACGTGGATGTCAAGGTCGTCGAATGACTTCTCGAGGGTGCGCAGGTTCGATTCCCCGGGCCCGAAGAATTCGACGAGGTCGATCGAGTCGGGAATGACGAGGCGTACGGAGTCAGCGGCATGAGAGTCGGCCTGGGCGTCGGTGTCTGCCGCGTGAGAGTCGGGAGTGTTCACAGGGTTCGGGGTGGGGTGGGTGATGTCCAGAATGTTCCTTTGCATGCGAGCGTGCCGTCACCGGCGACGCCGGAGTGTGCTTCCATCCTAGTCCGATGGCTCACCAACGGCCCAATGAATTCTGAGCCATGACGAGGCCGGCGGATCCCGCCGACGAGGAGCGCAGGATGGTCGGACCCAGCAGCACGGGTGTGGCCCCGCGGTCTTTCAGTGCCGCAAGTTCGCTGTCGCTGATACCGCCCTCGGGTCCGACGACGAAGACGATGCGCTCGGGTGCCTCCCCTGCCGCCACCTCTTCGAGTGCCGTGGACAGCTTCGCTTCCGCGGTCTCGTGGAGGACGAAGACCGCATCGGCAGCGGAGAGCCGCTGGGCCAGGGACGTGCCGCGGACGAATTCGTGCAGCTGCGGGAAGTGGGAGCGCCGGGCTTGGAGGGAGGCGGCGTTGAGCAGGTTCTCCCATTTCGCGGCGATCTTCTCCCGCTTCTTCGCCGGCCAACCGGCGATCGAGCGTTCGGCGGCCCAGGGGATGACGTCGTCGACGCCGATCTCCGTGGCCGTTTCGATGGCCTGCAGGTCACGTTCGCCCTTGGCCAGGGCTTGGACGAGAACGAGCCGCGGAGCCGGCCGCGGTTCCGTCGTCACCGCGGTGACGTCGATGGCGATGTCCGTCGGTGAAGCGCTCGTGACGGTGCCGCGAGCTCGCGCACCGGCCCCGTCGACGATGTCGATCTGCTCACCGGGTCCGATCCGTCGCACCCGCACCGCATGTCCGGCCACGTCCTCACCGAGGGTGAGGACCTGACCGATGACCGCCGCGGCGGCCAGGGCGGAGCGGAAGACGGGAAGACTCACCGACCGGCGAACCTTTCGCGCATGCGGGAGAACACGCCGCGGCTCTCGGTGGTGATCTGCGCGCGGGGGGCTTCTTCCCCTCGCAGCTGTGCCAGCTTCTCGAGCAGCTCGCGCTGCTCGTCGTCGAGCTTGTCGGGAGTGAGCACGTCGACGGTGATGAGCAGGTCGCCACGAGTCTCCGAGCGCAGGCGGGCCGCGCCGAGTCCGGCGAGTTTGACGACCGTGCCCGACTGGGTGCCCGGGGCGATGTTGAGGTCCTGGGTGCCGTCGAAGGTCTCGAACGGAATCGTCGCTCCCAGGGTGGCCGCGGTCATCGGCACGGACACCGCGGCACGGAAGTTGTCGCCGTCGCGGTGGAAGACCTCGTGGCGGGTGACCATGACCTCGACGAAGAGGTCGCCGGCGGGGCCGCCGCCGGGTCCGACTTCGCCCTGGCTGGACAGCTGGATGCGGGTGCCGTCGGAGACTCCGGCGGGGATCCGGATCTTCATCGTCCGCTGTTTGCGCACGCGGCCGTCGCCCTGGCAGTTGAGGCAGGGGCTCGGGATGACGGTGCCGAATCCGTGGCAGGAGTTGCAGGTCTGGTTCGTGACCATCTGGCCCAGCAGGGTGCGGGTCATGCGCTGGACGCTGCCGGCGCCGTGGCACAGGCTGCAGGTCTCGATCTTCGTGCCTTCCTGGGTGCCGGCACCGGAGCACGTGTCGCAGACGACGGCGGTGGTCACATCGAGATCGACGGTGCCGCCGAAGGCCGCAGTCTTGAGGTCGATGCTGACGCCGACGAGGGCGTCCTTGCCGCGCTGGGTGCGTGGGATCGGACCGGCGGCCTGTCCCCCTCCGCCGCCGAAGAAGGTTTCGAAGATGTCTCCGAAGCCGCCGAAGCCGCCGCCGGCCGGGAAGCCCTGACCGTTCTCGCCGCCGCCCATGTCGTAGTTGCGCCGCTTCTCCGGGTCGGAGAGCACATCGTAGGCCAGTGAGATGGCCTTGAATTCGTCTTCGTGACCGGGGTTGACGTCCGGGTGGTACTTGCGTGCCAGCTTCCGGTACGACGACTTGATCTCAGCCGCGGAAGCATCTTTGGACACTCCGAGTGTTTCATAGTGATCGGCCACAGAAACTTCTCTCTCCCTGACGTAGTGGTCTTCTCAGTTCTTGGTGGTGGCGACCGCGCTTCCACGCAGTCCTCACCGATATGGTCTCGCCCTGATTCGGGCGCCTCCAGCTCTTCGTCTTCAGCGGCCCTACCCTCGATCGAGGATCGAGGACACGTACTTCGCGACGGCCCGGACAGCCGAGATCGTCGTCGGATAATCCATTCTGGTCGGGCCGAGCACCGCCAGTCTGGCCGAGGAACCCGCCTCATGACCATATTCGGCGGCCACGACAGAAGTCGAACTCAATGATTCGTGAGTATTCTCACGCCCGATGCGCACACTGATCTCCTCTTGGTCTTCGGCCATCGAGGTGAGCAACTTGAGGAGGACCACCTGTTCTTCGAAGGCCTCGAGGATCGGGCCCATCTTCTCACCGAACTCACGTCCGGAGCGTGCGAGGTTCGCGGTGCCGGCCATGATGATGCGCTCTTCACGAGTGGCGGCGACGAGGTCGACGACGGCGGCGCGGACCTGCTGCAGTCCGGAGTCGTCGAGGGCCCCGGGCTCGGCAGGATCGGGAGTCGCGGCCGCCTCGACGCCCGGGGCGGAACCGAGGACCTGCGAGAGCTTGCGGCCGGCGAACTCGGCGTTGATCTGGTCGCGCAGGCCGCGGACGGCGTCGTCATCGACCGGCGTCGGGGTGATGATGGACTTCTGTTCGACCTGTCCGGCGTCGGTGATGAGGACGACAAGGATCCGCCCCGGTCCGAGGCCGACGATCTCGACGTGCTTGATCCGGGCGCGGGACACCGTCGGGTATTGGATGAGGGCGACCTGGTGGGTCAGCCCCGACAGCACGCGTACGGTGCGGTCGAGCATCCCGTCGAGGTCGACTTCACCGTCGATGAGCTGGAAGATCGCACTGCGTTCGGCACCGGTCAGCGGTTTGAACTCGTCGATGCAGTCGACGAACATCCGGTATCCGAGGTCGGTGGGGATCCGGCCCGCCGAAGTGTGCGGTTGGGCGATGTAGCCCTCGTGTTCGAGCTGGGCCATGTCGTTGCGGATCGTCGCCGGTGAGACGCCGAGGGTGTGCCGCTGCACGATCGCCTTCGATCCCACGGGTTCGTTGGTGGCGACGAAGTCCTCGACGATGGCGCGCAGTACCTGTGCTCGTCTGCTGTCGTTCATCGCGGACCTCCTCCCCGCCTCTGTTCCCGGTGCCCGTGTCGGTCTCCGCATGCCCGAACTGGCACTCATTGCGACTGAGTGCCAATTCTACGCCTCTCGACCGCTGATTTCATTTCAGGGGTGTCCCGCGGGTCTGCGCGCGACCCCGACGCTCCTTCATTAGGGTGGTGTCCCGTGAATGTTTTTGATCGCTATGGCCCCGATGTGCTCTCCGGCTCCTCACCGTCGTCTCACCGTCCGAAGAAGTCCCGCCCGGTCGAACTCGGCCTGGGCATGGTGCTCGAAGATGCGATGAGCGGATATGTCGGTGCGGTCGTCGGAGCGGAGAAGACCACGGCCGGTGTCGTCGTCAATCTCGAGGACCGCAACGGCCGGGTGCATGCGTTCCCCCTGGGCCCGGGCTTCCTGCTGGAAGGGCAACCGGTCGATCTGCGGCTGCCGACGAAGAAGAAAGCGCAGGCCCCCGGGCGAACGGCTTCCGGCTCGCGTGCGGTGGCAGGTGCCAAAGCGCGGGTGGCACGTGGGTCGCGCATCTGGGTCGAGGGCAAGCACGATGCCGAATTGGTCGAGAAGATCTGGGGTGATGATCTGCGCATCGAAGGCGTGGTCGTCGAACCCCTCGGCGGCCTCGATGACGTCGCCGACAAACTCGCGGCCTTCGGTCCGGATCGCGAGCATCGGGTCGGCGTCCTCGCCGACCACCTGGTCGATGGAACAAAGGAGTCGAAGATCGCCGAGGCGGTACGCGCCGATCCGCGCTACCGCGACGTCGTCCACATCATCGGTCATCCCTATGTCGACATCTGGCAGGCGGTCAAACCCCATGTCGTCGGCATCAGAGAGTGGCCGGTCGTCCCTCGCGGAGAGGATTGGAAGACGGGGATCCTGCGTCGGATCGGTTGGCCGCATGCCGATCACCGCGATGTCGCGCGCGGATGGGTGCGCATCCTCGGAAAGGTGACGACGATCGCCGATGTCGAACCGACGCTGTCGGGCCGGGTCGAGGAGCTCATCGACTTCGTCACTGTCGGCTGATCGGGGCGCCCGAGGCACGGAGGATGACGACGCAAGTCGACAACACAGTCTGCGTTGACAACATCTGCGGTAACGTGGATGACTGGAGGAATCGAAAGGAAGCTCATGACACAGAATCCCCAGCAGCCCGACAACAGCCACCCGCGACCGATGCCGCCGAATTACCCTGAGGCACCCGGACTCCAACCGCCTTATGGTTCCCAACCGTCATACGGTTCCCAGCAGCCTTATGGTTCCCAGCCGTCATACGGTTCCCAGCAGCCTTATGGTTCCCAGCAGCCTTATGGTTCCCAACCGTCATACGGTGTGCCGCAGAGCTACTCGGTCTCACCAGGCGCCCACGGCCCGGCAGCTGACCAGGCGCTGTACGACTCACGGCTGTTGCCGCCGCAAGCCTTCGGCACCGGGTCCGAAGGGTTCTGGCAAACACCACCCTCGGACCGCAGTACTGCAGTCTGGACCCATATCGGATCCATCCTGCTGGGCTGGCTACTGCCGCTCATCCTCTTCCTCGTCAAGAAGGACGAGTCCCCGTTCGTTCGCGAACATGCCCGCCAGTCGTTGAATTTCGAACTGACTTTGTTCCCGATCTTCTTCATCGGTTCAATATTCACATTGACGGGAGTCGGCCTGCTGATTCTTCTGGCTGCGGCAATCGTTAACATCGTCTTCCACATCAATGGCGCTATCGCCGCCAATCGCGGCCAGGGCTACAGGATCCCCCTGGCGATTTCGATGGTCAAATGACCCGTCCGACGTCCTGACCGACGGCGCCCAATGGTGTTGCCTGGTCCGATCACCGGCCGCGGGCAAACCACGCCGAGGAGCGGGGCAAGAAGGCGAACACTATGCTCGCAGTGCCGAACAGCAGAAAGCAGCCGATCAACAGCGGATTGAGCGGGGTCATCACCACGAAGGCCAGGCCAAGACATCCCATTGCCACCCAACGAGCACGCCCACGACCGACGGCCAGACGCCATGCATAGGCCGTGAAGCCCACAATCACGATGAGGCCGACCACAAACGCGATTGCGACGATCCCCGTGGCGATTCCACTCGATAGATCGCCGGCCCAGGACAGTACCGCTGTATCCGTCAGGTCTCCGATCTTTCGCAGCACCCAGCCGACGATCCGGAACGCTCGCCCACCGGTGAAGGCCATCCAGACGAGAGCCGCAAGAACGAAGAACGGAGCAATGAACCCCAGCACCGAGGCGGTGATGACCTCGAAGGGACGCTTAGGCACACCAAACACATTCACTTGCAGATCTCGCGCAGAGCGGTAGGTCCCGGGATAGTTCCGTGCAACATCGAATGCTTTCCCGTGCCCATTCCGTTCCAGCGGATGCGACCCTATCAAGGAAGCGCGATCCGTTGCGCGCCGGCGACGGAGCAAGTCCTCCCTTGCCCGTGCGGCAATCTCGCGTGGGTCTTCGGTCGGCAGATGACCGAGCGCATGTCCCCACTCAGAATGAGAGTGACCCGTCAGCGACATCGCGGGAGCAGGCCAGGCTTCTGACCAGTTCCTCTGCCCATGCCCCGGATTCGGTGTACTCATAGACGACGTGGCAGCCCTTTCTGCATCAATGACCGATTCCGCTGCTACCTTACTACAGCCGTTGCCGAACTGAGGCAGGAATCTGAGCTCTTCTCTCTCCCCACCCCGTTACCTTTTAAGTAGCCTCAACATCCGTCAGGATAGAAGGGGTCGCTGGCCTGAGGACCTCGGCATGATTCATGCCCCCAGTCGTCATGATCCGGGGGGTGTTGTCACCGAGGTTCGAAGGCACCAGGGAAATCGCTGATAGGGGCCAGAACCACTGGCAGAACACATGCCTCGAGCCCGACCGTAACGTGGATGCCGAACCCCGGAGCCACCCAGCACCACCGGCCAGCCGAACCACTCACAACCGCAGTCACACCAGTCGAAGAAGATGAGTGACATGATCACCAACCACGACACCATTGACGTATTCATCGGCATCGATGTCGGCAAACACGACCACCACGCCGTGGCGCTGGCCAGGGACGGCACCCAACTACTGTCGAAGGCCCTGCCCCAGAACGAAGCAAAACTCCGAGCACTCATCGACAAGCTCCGCACCCACGGGACACTCCTGCTCGTCGTCGATCAGCCCGCCACGATCGGAGCCCTACCCGTCGCCGTCGCACAAGCAGCCGGCGTCACCGTGGCCTACCTCCCCGGGTTGGCGATGCGCCGCATCGCGGACCTGCACCCAGGAGAGGCAAAGACCGATGCCCGGGATGCCGCGATCATCGCTGAAGCCGCCCGCACCATGCCACATACCCTGCGCGGGATTCGGGTCAGCGATGAAAACGTCGCGGAACTGTCGATGCTGTGTGGCTACGACGATGACCTCGCCAAACAAGCCACGGCCACGTCGAACAGGATCCGGGGCCTACTCACCCAGATACACCCCGGACTAGAAGCCGTCATCGGTGCCCACCTGGACCATCCTGCAATGACGGCGCTGCTGGTGAAGTACCCGACACCGAAGGCTCTACGTCGGGCCGGCAAGCACCGGGTCGAGACGCTGCTGGCCAAACACGCTCCACGAGCGTGGAAACGCTGGGCGACAGCGATCTTCGCCGCCTTGGACGAGCAGACTGTGGTGGTCGCGGGCACCGATGCGGCAGGGATCGTTCTCCCGCAACTGGCCACAGCTTTGGCTCAGACGAGGTCGTCGCGGGACGAGGTCTTTGCACGGATCGAGGAGTTGGTGGAATCGCATCCTCTTTTCGAGCTCCTGACATCGATGCCGGCAGTCGGCGTCAGGACAGCGGCGAGGATCCTGACCGAGGTCGTGGGCAAGGACTTCGCCACTGCCGGGCACTTGGCCTCTTACGCCGGTTTGGCACCGGTGACGTGGCGATCGGGGACGTCGATCCGTGGTGATCATTCGTCCCGCCGTGGCAACAAAGTCCTCAAACGGGCGCTATTCCTCTCGGCATTCGCAGCGTTGAAAGACCCGTTGTCGAGGACGTACTACGACCGGAAACGTGCCCAGGGCAAGAAGCATAACCAGGCTCTGATCGCGTTGGCTCGTCGACGCTGCAACGTATTGTTCGCGATGCTGCGTGACGGTTCCTATTTCCACGTACCGATGGAGGCCACTGCCGCGTAGACAGGTTCCGAAGCACCCACGTCCAGTCCGAGACTGCGTCCCGGACCAATCAGTCCTGCCCAGCATCAGCCGGCAAGACTATTCGAAGAAATCTTGGTCTGGGGTGTCATGATTTGAGTAGACAGCAGAACCCGATGAAAGGAAACTGCTGCACATGACTACCAACCAATCCCCGCGGCGGCCCCGCAGAGAGTTCACCTCGGAGTTCAAGGCCGACGCCGTCGCGATGGTCACCGACCTCGGGAAGTCCCGAGCCGAAGTCGCCCGCGACCTCGACATCAACGAGTCGACGCTGGGCCGGTGGGTCGCGAAGGCCACTGGCACTGAAGGAACCGGCTCCGGATCAGCTCGACGCGCTCCCGACGCCAACAGTGATGACCCGGCCGAGATGGCCAAGGAAATCGCTCGTTTGAAGCAGGAGAACGCGTTCTTGAAAAAAGCCGCGGCCTTCTTCGCGAAGGAACAGCCGTGAGCGCGAAGTACGAGCTGATCCACACCGAAGAAGGCGCCTTCCCCGTCACCTTGATGACCCAGATTCTGGGAATTGAGCGCACCGGCTACTATGCGTGGAAGAACCGGCAGGACACCGAACCGGACCCTGAGTCCAGGCGTGGTCGCCGCCAGATCGTCGCCGACCGGGTCTACGCCCTGTGGTTGGCGTCGAACAAGGTCTACGGCATTCGCCGGATCCACAAGGATCTCGCAGCCGAAGGGATCACCGTTTCGCTGGGGTTGGTCGCTGCGATCATGCGCGAGCTCGGGATCGCGGGTGTCCAACCCCGGGCAACGAAGCGAACCACGATCCCTGCCGCCGATGCCCAGGACAGGGCGGATCTGGTGCGGCGGGAGTTCAACCCGCCGGTACCCACGACGCATCTGGTCAGCGACATCACTTATCTGAAGACGGGTGAGGGGTGGTTGTTCCTGGCCACGGTCATCGATCTCACGACCCGGATGGTGGTGGGGTGGGCGACGGCGAAGCATATGCGCACGAGTCTGATCATCGATGCTCTTAAGGTCGCCTACCAGGGCGGATACGTTGCCGAGGGCGCAATAGCGCATTCGGATCGAGGCAGCCAGTACACCTCTGCGGAGTATGCGGAAGTCGCACGATTGATGCAGGTTCGCTTGTCAGTGGGCAGGACTGGGGTGTGTTGGGACAACGCGGTCGCGGAGGCGTTTTTCGCTTCGTTGAAGAATGAGATGTTCCATCGTCAGCGATTCGCTACTCGCGCAAGGGCACGGCTGGCGGTCGCGGAGTATATCGAGGTGTTCTACAACCGGAAGAGGCGTCACTCGGCGTTGGGCTATGAGATCCCTGCCCGGGCGATGGAGTCGTTCTTCGATCGCACCGAGACGGAATCATCGGCAGCCGACCGGGCTGCTTGAGGAAATAGTGTTCTCCTGTCGAAACAACTTGACACAGTCCAGTCACCCCTTGACGAAAACCATAGGGGCACCCGTTACCTTTTAAGTAGCCTCAACATCCGTCAGGATAGAAGGGGTCGCTGGCCTGAGGACCTCGGCATGATTCATGCCCCCAGTCGTCATGATCCGGGGGGGGGGGTGTTGTCACCGAGGTTCGAAGGCACCAGGGAAATCGCTGATAGGGGCCAGAACCACTGGCAGAACACATGCCTCGAGCCCGACCGTAACGTGGATGCCGAACCCCGGAGCCACCCAGCACCACCGGCCAGCCGAACCACTCACAACCGCAGTCACACCAGTCGAAGAAGATGAGTGACATGATCACCAACCACGACACCATTGACGTATTCATCGGCATCGATGTCGGCAAACACGACCACCACGCCGTGGCGCTGGCCAGGGACGGCACCCAACTACTGTCGAAGGCCCTGCCCCAGAACGAAGCAAAACTCCGAGCACTCATCGACAAGCTCCGCACCCACGGGACACTCCTGCTCGTCGTCGATCAGCCCGCCACGATCGGAGCCCTACCCGTCGCCGTCGCACAAGCAGCCGGCGTCACCGTGGCCTACCTCCCCGGGTTGGCGATGCGCCGCATCGCGGACCTGCACCCAGGAGAGGCAAAGACCGATGCCCGGGATGCCGCGATCATCGCTGAAGCCGCCCGCACCATGCCACATACCCTGCGCGGGATTCGGGTCAGCGATGAAAACGTCGCGGAACTGTCGATGCTGTGTGGCTACGACGATGACCTCGCCAAACAAGCCACGGCCACGTCGAACAGGATCCGGGGCCGGGACTGCTGAAGGTTTGGTTGACTTCACGACTGGATAAATTCCAGGAAGGATAGTAGTCATGCCAAAGATCTACACCGATGAGTTCAAGCAATCAGCGCTCGAGCTCTTGGACGATGGAATGACCCAGAAGCAGGTGTGTGCCGACCTCGGTATCTCGAAGTCAGCTCTCCAGGCCTGGGTGCGTGACTCGCGGCTACGCGAGCACGGACTCGAGCCCTCCCGTGATGTCGAGGAGTCACGCGCCCAGGCGGCAGCGCTGAAACGCATTCGCGAGCTCGAGCGTGAGAACAAGATCCTCCGCGAGGCCGCAGCGTACCTCTCGCAAGCGAACTTGAAGCTCGGTGGCCATCACCCAAAATGATGTACCCGCTGGTCCTTGACCTTGCTGCCACCGGGGTGCCGGTGGCAGTGACCTGTCGGGTGCTCGGCTTTACCAAGCAGGGGTTCTACAAGTGGTGCGCTCATCCGGTCTCAGCTCGGGACTGGGACGAGGCACATCTGATCAATGCCGCCTACGACGTTCATACGGACGATCCTGAGTTCGGGCACCGGTTCATCGCCGATGAACTCCACGCCGCGGGTCTGCAGACGTCAGAGCGTCGTGTGTGGCGATTGTGCTCCCAGCAGCAGTTGTTCTCGCACACGATCAAACGAGCCCGGAAACACGGCAAGAAGCCCGGCCCACCAGTGTGTGACGACCTCGTCGAACGCGACTTCACTGCCAAGGCAATCAACGAGTTGTGGCTGACCGACGTTACCGAACACCACACCAGTGAGGGCAAGCTGTACATGTGCGCGGTCAAGGACGTGTTCAGCAACAGAATCATCGGCTATGCCATCGATTCGAGGATGAAATCTCGCCTGGCTGTGGCGGCGATTGATGATGCTGTGGCCCGTCGTGGCGGGTCTGGAATGATTGCCGGGTGTGTCGTTCACTCGGATCGCGGCTCGCAATTTCGTTCTCGGAAGTTCCAGCAGGCTCTACGGCATTACGGGCTCGTCGGATCGATGGGTCGGGTCGGTGCTGCTGGTGATAATGCGGCGATGGAATCGTTCTTCGCCGTGTTGCAGAAGAACGTCCTCGATCGGGGCCGTTGGGACACGCGAGCGAGGTTGCGCACAGCGATCGTCCACTGGGTCGAGCGGACCTATCACCGGAAGCGTCGACAGCGACGTTTGGGTAAACTGACCCCGGTTGAATACGAGCTTGTTCACCAAAAGGCCGTCGCCCTGGCGGCATAAACCCAGGAGTCAACCAAACCTTCAGCAGTCCCGCCTACTCACCCAGATACACCCCGGACTAGAAGCCGTCATCGGTGCCCACCTGGACCATCCTGCAATGACGGCGCTGCTGGTGAAGTACCCGACACCGAAGGCTCTACGTCGGGCCGGCAAGCACCGGGTCGAGACGCTGCTGGCCAAACACGCTCCACGAGCGTGGAAACGCTGGGCGACAGCGATCTTCGCCGCCTTGGACGAGCAGACTGTGGTGGTCGCGGGCACCGATGCGGCAGGGATCGTTCTCCCGCAACTGGCCACAGCTTTGGCTCAGACGAGGTCGTCGCGGGACGAGGTCTTTGCACGGATCGAGGAGTTGGTGGAATCGCATCCTCTTTTCGAGCTCCTGACATCGATGCCGGCAGTCGGCGTCAGGACAGCGGCGAGGATCCTGACCGAGGTCGTGGGCAAGGACTTCGCCACTGCCGGGCACTTGGCCTCTTACGCCGGTTTGGCACCGGTGACGTGGCGATCGGGGACGTCGATCCGTGGTGATCATTCGTCCCGCCGTGGCAACAAAGTCCTCAAACGGGCGCTATTCCTCTCGGCATTCGCAGCGTTGAAAGACCCGTTGTCGAGGACGTACTACGACCGGAAACGTGCCCAGGGCAAGAAGCATAACCAGGCTCTGATCGCGTTGGCTCGTCGACGCTGCAACGTATTGTTCGCGATGCTGCGTGACGGTTCCTATTTCCACGTACCGATGGAGGCCACTGCCGCGTAGACAGGTTCCGAAGCACCCACGTCCAGTCCGAGACTGCGTCCCGGACCAATCAGTCCTGCCCAGCATCAGCCGGCAAGACTATTCGAAGAAATCTTGGTCACCCCTTGACGAAAACCATAGGGGCACCCCCCACTCGGTCGGGCGGGGCGAGGAACTCATCGACATCGTCACAGTGAGTGGTCGACGTCGATAGACGATGCCTGCGCTTCTGTCACAGAACTGGCACAGATGTCCGGCTTTCCGCACCGCCGCCCGGTGGTGGTCTCCACTACTGTGAGAGGGCAGCAACTTCGAAAGGACCACCATGTCGAACAACCCCGGACAGCCGACCAGCGGGCGCCACGTGCCGCCGAACTATTCCCAGGCTTCGGGCCCCAGCAGCCCTGTACGCAGTCCAGCCAGAACGGTCAGCCGGTCTCCACCCAGCCCTACGGTTCCCAGGCGAACCGATCACCGAACTACGGTACGCTCTACACCCAGGTGGACTATGGGCAGTAGAGCGGTGACAACGGTCAGCCAGATTATGGTCAGCAGAGGCAGGTGGTCAATCCTGTGCTCTTCAATTCCGAGATGCTGCCCGAACACGCCTATGGTTCCGGTTCCGAACAGTTCTGGGCGGCCTCGGACTCCGAACGGACCACGGCACTGTGGCGCCACCTCGGTGCCATCTTCTTCGGGTTCGTGCCGCTCATCATGTACTTGGTCAAGAAGGACGAATCACCGTACATCCGTGAGCATTCCCGGCAGGGTCTCAACGCGATGATCACAAACACGATCATCACGACAGGAGCCGTTCTTCGTCTTCGGCTTCTTCGGGTTCCTGCTCGCCCTCGTGACTTTCGGGTTCGGTTTCCTCCTCATGTATGCCGCATTCATCGTCCCCGTGGTCTAACTTCGTCTTCTGCATCATCGCCGCCGCAGCGGCGAACCGGGGTGAGGGATACAGGTTCCCGCTCACCATCAACTTTGTGAAATGAGTCGGCGTCCGGCCGACGAATCCAGGAAGGGACAGACATGTCAGAGAATCCGCAGCGGCCCGACGACGAACCCTCGCGTCCGATGCCGCCGAACTATTCGCAGTCATCCGGTCCACAACAGCCGTACACACAGATCCCGCAGTCCGGACCCTGGCCGGCTGAGGGCTCCCAGCCGCCGTACGGGCAGCACGGAGGCTACAGCGCAGGACCTATGGGGATGTCCTCCGCTCAGTCCCCGGCCGCCTCGGTGCCCATCGGAACCGAGCTGCCCTCCGCCGCCTACGGCCCGGGATCGGTCGGATTCTGGAACGCCGACGAGACGGAGCGCACCACCGCACTGTGGTCTCACCTCGCACACGCTGCGACCTATGTCATCGGACTCGGCTGGATCGTCACCCTCGTCCTCTACATCATCAACAAGGACAAGTCCCCGTACCTTCGGCACCATGGTGCGCAGTCACTCAATCTGCTCATCATCGGCGTCATCGCCGGATTCGGCATCGGACTCATCGGCGGCATCCTCACGATCGTGGGCATCGGATTGCTCATCCTCCTGCTCCTGCCGCTGCTGACCATCTACATGATCGTCATCGAAATCATCGCGGCGATGGCCGCCAATCGCGGTGAGGGCTACCGAATCCCGATGACCCCGAACTGGATCAAGTGATCTGAGAGCCGAGGCCGGTGTCCGGGCAGTCTCTGCCCGGACACCGGCCCTTTCTCATCCCCGTTCGCGGGGTCTCACACGTATTCGGTGAGGATGCGCACCATGTGGTCTGCGAGCAGGCGACCCTGCAGCGTCGGCTGGAACCAGCCGTCCTCTGCCGCATCGTGATCGAGAAGCCCCTGCTTCACGAAGGTTCTGATCGCCTGCTGACTGCCCGGGGCCAGGGTTTCGAGACGCAGCTCGCCGTCGATGCGGGCGGCGAGCATGATCCTCTCGATCTCGCGCGTGCCCGCGTCGAGGACCTCGCGTCCGATCGACGGGGACTGTCCGGCCAGCAGCCGGTCGGCCCACGCCCGCGGGTGTTTGGCATTCCAGAACCGCACTCCCCCGACATGCGAATGTGCCCCGGGACCGTACCCCCACCAGTCGGCATTGCGCCAATACGCCATATTGTGCTCGCACCGGGTCTTTTCACCCGTCGACCAGTTGCTAACTTCGTACCAGTGCAGTCCGGCCGCAGTCATCGCCGCATCGGCGATCTCGTACTTGTCGGCCAGATCGTCCTCATCCGGCATCGACAGCTGCCCGCGGCGGACCATCGCCCCCATCTTCGTCCCCGGTTCGACGATGAGCGAATAGGCCGAGATGTGGTCGACCTCATTCGCCAGTGCCACGTCGAGGGACCGACGCCAATCCTCGATCGACTCCCCCGGCGTGCCGTAGATGAGGTCGAGGCTGAGTTCGAGACCCGCCTCCTTGACCCAGCGGGCCACCTCGGGGATCTTCTTCGGATCGTGCGTCCGGTCGAGAGTCGCCAGCACATGCGGCACCGCCGACTGCATGCCCATGGAGATCCGATTGAAACCGGCACCCGCCAGGGTCGCGATATAGGCCGGATCCAAGGTGTCGGGGTTCGCCTCGGTGGTGATCTCGACGTCGGCGGCCAAGCGGAACCGGGCGCGGATGTCGTCCATCACCCCGGCGAGGACCTCGGCTTCCAGCAGCGTCGGGGTTCCTCCGCCGAAGAAGATCGTCGCGACCTCACGATCGCCCGCCCCCGCCTCGGCGAGGGTGGACACGGACAGATCGAGCTCACGGGCGAGATTGCCGCGGTAGTCGTCACGGGAGGCACCTGGACCGAGATCCTCGGCGGTGTAGGTGTTGAAGTCGCAGTACCCGCAGCGGACCCGGCAATAGGGGACGTGGACGTAGAGGCTCAGCCCGCGGTCGGCGGCACCGATGCCCGCCGAGGCGGGAAGGGAGCCGTCGAGCGGAGGGACCTCACCGGTCGGTTGAGCGGGCACTTACTTCTTGCTGTCCTTCGTATCCGGTTCGTCGGAGGACAGCGCGGCGATGAACGCGTCCTGCGGCACCTCGACGGTGCCGACCATCTTCATCCGCTTCTTGCCTTCCTTCTGTTTCTCGAGCAGTTTGCGCTTCCGGCTGATGTCGCCGCCGTAGCACTTGCTCAGCACGTCCTTGCGGATGGCGCGGATGGTCTCACGAGCGATGATCCGCGAGCCGATGGCCGCCTGGATGGGCACCTCGAACTGCTGACGCGGGATGAGCTTGCGCAGCTTGCCGGCCATCGCCACACCGTAGGAGTAGGCGTTGTCGCGGTGGACGATCGCGGAGAACGCATCGACCTGATCGCCGTGGAGCAGGATGTCGACCTTGACCAGATCGGAGGCGTCCTGGCCGTCGTCGGAGTAGTCGAGGGAGGCATAGCCCTTCGTCCGGGACTTCAGCTGGTCGAAGAAGTCGAAGACGATCTCGGCCAGCGGCAGGCGGTAGCGGATCTCCACCCGGTCCGAGGACAGGTAGTCCATGCCCTGGAGTTTGCCGCGTCGGTCCTGGCACAGCTCCATCACCGCACCGATGAATTCGCTCGGAGTGAGGACCGTGGCCTGGACCATCGGCTCGCGGACTTCCTTGATCTTGCCCGTCGGATATTCGCTCGGGTTCGTCACGATCGTCTCGGTGCCGTCTTCCATCGTCACGTCGTAGATCACGGACGGGGCGGTGGAGATGAGGTCGAGGTCGAACTCCCGCTCGAGACGGTCGCGCAGGACTTCGAGATGGAGGAGTCCGAGGAACCCGCAGCGGAAACCGAAGCCCAGCGCCGTCGAGGTCTCCGGCTCATAGGCCAGGGAGGCGTCGTTGAGTTTGAGTTTGTCGAGGGCGTCGCGCAGCACCGGGTAGTCGGAGCCGTCGATGGGGAAGAGTCCGGAGAACACCATCGGTTTGGGTTCCCGGTAGCCTTCGAGCGGCTCGGCGGCAGGCTTCGCCGCCGCCGTCACGGTGTCACCGACCTTCGACAGGCGCACGTCCTTGACGCCGGTGATGAGGTAGCCGACCTCACCGACGCCCAAGCCCTTCGTCGCCTTCGGTTCGGGTGAGGAGGCGCCGATCTCGAGCAGTTCGTGAGTCGTGCCCGTCGACATCATCTCGACCTTCTCCCGCGGGGTCAGAGAACCGTCGATGACGCGCACATAGGTGACCACGCCGCGATAGGTGTCGTAGACGGAGTCGAAGATCATCGCCCGGGCCGGAGCCTCGGCGTCGCCGACCGGGGAGGGAATGTCCGTGATGATCCGGTCGAGGACCTCCTCGACGCCTTCACCGGTCTTGCCGGATACGAGCAGGCAGTCCTCGGGTTCGCAGCCGATGAGGTTCGCGAGCTCGTCGGCATACTTCTCCGGCTGCGCCGCGGGCAGATCGATCTTGTTGAGCACGGGGATGATCGTCAGATCGTTCTCCATGGCCAGGTAGAGATTGGCCAGAGTCTGGGCCTCGATGCCCTGAGCGGAGTCGACGAGCAGCAGCGCGCCCTCGCAGGCGGCCAGGGAGCGAGAGACTTCGTAGCTGAAGTCGACGTGGCCGGGGGTGTCGATCATGTTCAGCGCGTACGGGGTGTCCTCGTGCTCCCACGGCATGCGCACCGCCTGGGACTTGATGGTGATGCCGCGTTCGCGTTCGATGTCCATCCGGTCGAGGTACTGGGCGCGCATATCGCGGTTCTCGACGACACCGGTCATCTGGAGCATGCGGTCGGCGAGAGTCGACTTTCCGTGGTCGATGTGAGCGATGATGCAGAAATTGCGGATCAGCTCGGGTGAGGTGGCAGACGGTGAAATCCGCTTGAGTGCTTCCTTATTCACCTGAGGTGACATGAACGCCCTTCCTTTGACAGATCAGATCTCCAGACAGACCAGATCACTCATTCTTTCATGACTTGCATGCGGAGCTGGAATCCGCGCCTATTCGGGACCCGATCAGGGAAGATGGAGCCATGAGCGAATTCTCGATCATGAGCTTCAATCTGCGCTACCCGGCGATGGACGGCCACCCGGTGGCCGATCGGATGCCGATCGCCGCCGAGCTCATCCGCGCCGCCCATCCGCACATCATCGGCACCCAGGAAGGGGAGCTCGATCAGCTCGAGACCCTCATCAGCCTATTGCCCGAAGAGTACATCTGGCTCGGCGAGGGCCATTCCGGCGGCAATTCCGGAGAGTTCACCGCGGTGATCCTCGATTCGACCCGCTTCGATGTCGATGCCGTCGACATCTCCTGGCTGTCAGAACAGCCCGAGACCGTCGCCTCGGAGTCCTGGGGCGTCTCGCACGCCCGGACCCTGACGACCGTCGACGTCCGCGATCTCGGCACCGGCCGAGGCCTGCGGGTGCTCAACACCCACCTCGATCACAGGTCCGAACGTGCCCGGCTCGAGTCGGGGCGGATCATGGCCGACACCATCACCGAGGCGGCCGGCCCATGCGTCGTCACCGGTGACTTCAACGTCGCCACCGGATCTCCCGTCTACGACTTCTTCTGCTCAGAGCTCGGCCTCACCGACACGGCCGCTGAGGTGCCCGGCGAAGACATCGGCACCTTCCACCGGTACCGGGGACCGAAGGCCGGCGAGCCCCGCATCGATTGGATCCTCACCACGGCGGGCCTGCGCACGATCTCCACGCGCATCGACACGTTCGCCGTGGAGGGGAAGTACCCGTCCGATCACTTTCCCGTCGAGGCGGTTCTCGAGTTCACCTGATTCTGCGGGTCCCGCCGGAGTTCACGCACCTCCATTAGGCTGTGGGCATGAATTGGAAATCACTGGTCAACCGGGCTGCACGGATCGGGGTCCGGGAGGGCCTGCGCTATCTGCGTCAGTCGCAGTCGAAGAGGAAGTCCGGCACTGCACCGGGCCGCACCGATGTCCCGCGGCAGTCTCCCGCGCCGCAGGGCGGCAGCACCGGGACGAGCGGTTCGCAGTCGAATGGCCCGAACAGGTCGTCAGGATCTGGTGAATCACCTCGATCCGGCGGTGCCTACCCGGGTGACTTCACGGGCCCGCTCAAGGTCAGCTACTCCCCCGACCTCGACGGCGAGGCCGATCCGGGCGAGGTCGTCTGGGGCTGGATTCCCTTCGAAGAGGACTACTCGCAAGGCAAGGACCGGCCGTCGCTGGTCGTCGGTCGGGACGGGAAATGGGTGCTCGCGCTCATGCTCACGAGCAAGGACCATATTCCCGGAGGGGTCGGCGAAGTCCGCGAGGATCGGCACGCCCGCTGGATGAACATCGGTTCCGGTGACTGGGATTCGCAGGGCCGCCCCTCGGAGATCCGGCTCGACCGCGTCATCCGACTCGATCCGACGTCGATCCGCCGCGAAGGGGCGATCATGCCGCGTGAGGTCTTCGACCATGTGGCGAAGAACGTCGGCGCCTGAGACTTCTCTCCTCCGGTCTCAGTGCCGTCTCTGCCGAGTGCCGGTGACGCCCCATAGCGCGTCACCTGCGGTCGGTCTGCACCGCCGACGCCCTCATGCCGCGGATTTCCGGCCGGGGACTCCGGCCTGTATCATTGGTTGCTGTGTCTTCATCAAGGCGTGTGTCTCGCCGAGGTCGGGTGAAGATGCCGTCGGATCCGATATCGTCGATGTGTTTCCCCGCGGAGACGGTCAGGTCGGTTCGATGCGCCCTCACGACCATGTACCACTAACACGAAAGAGTGTTGAAATTGGCTAATATCAAGTCACAGATCAAGCGGAACAAGACCAACGAGAAGGCTCGTCAGCGCAACAAGGCTGTCCGGTCCGAGGTTCGGTCCTACGTCCGCGTCGTGCGCGAGAACATTGCTGCCGGCAAGAAGGACGAAGCGCAGCAGGCATATGCTGCCGCGGCCCGCATGCTCGACAAGGCTGTTTCGAAGGGTGTTCTGCACAAGAACAACGCTGCGAACCGCAAGTCGCGCATGGCTACGCAGATCAACGCTCTCTGAGCTGACGACTGAGGCTATAGCTTCACGGGGTCCGGTCCGAAAGGATCGGACCCCGTGTCTTTTTCCCCTAATTGCTACTCGACGGGCGCCCAGCAACCTCGCGCGAGGTTGCTGGGCGCCCGTCGGGTAGCAAGTGGTGGGGGTTAGCGGATGCGGGCGAGGCGGCTGACCTCGGAGACGAACCATTCGACGGCATACACCGGGTCACGTCCGCCACCTTTGACGGCCTCATCGGCTTCGGCGGCGGCGATGAGCGACTGGCCCAGCGCCACTTCGTTCCACCGCCGCACCTCGCGTCGGGCGCGGTCGACCTGCCACGGCGCCATCTTCAGCTCCGAGGCCAGCTCCCCGCTGGTGCCGGAGAACCCCTGCACCTTCGCCATGCCGCGCAGCTTCATCGCCACTGCGGCCACGAGCGGAACCGGATCGGACCCTGTCGACAGGGCATGCCGGAGCAGGCTGAGCGCCTTCTTCACATCCCCGGCCACGGCCGCATCGGCGACCTTGAACCCGGTCGCTTCGACCCGCCCGCCGTAGTACTGGTCGACGACTTCGGCGGTGATGGTGCCTTCGGTGTCCTCGATGAGCTGGTCGACACCGGCGTTGAGCTCGGCCAGATCCGATCCCAGCGCCGACATGAGCGCAGCCATTCCCGCCTCATCGATCCGACGCTTCGCCGTTTTGAACCGGGTCTGCGCGAACTTCGCCCGGTCGCTCTCGTTCTTCAGCACGGCCGCATCGATGCGCGGGAATCCGGCGGCGTCGAGTTTCTTCACCAGCTTCGCACCGCGGTTGCCGCCGGCGTGCAGGAGCAGCACGACGGCATCGTCATTGGGTTCGTCGAGGTAGGCCAACGCATCGTTGAGGAAATCCTCCGAGCATTTCTCGACGGCGTCGACGACGATGAGCTTCGAGGAGGAGAAGAGGGAGGGTGAGGCCGCCATGGCCAGCTCACCGGTCTGGTACCCGGCCGCGTCGAATTCGATCTCCTCGGGATCGGACTTCCGTGCCGCTGTGACGATCCGGTCCTTGGCCATGCGCACAAGCACCGATTCGCTGCCGGAGATCATGACGACGGGGGCCGGTTTCGCCGAACTCCACGGGACCAGGGTCTTCTTCACTGCCATGGTTCCCAGCCTATCGCGGTCGACAGACGCGAACCGCACGCACCGGCCCGTGCGACCACACCGAGGCGGTCGCCCCCGGAACCGGTCCGCTCCTTCTCATCCCGGGCTCTCCGGGCAGCCGCGGCCCGTGCTGAACCGTCCTTCGGCATAGAGGGCGACCGACCCGCAATGGTCGGTCCGCAGCACCGGCACGGGTCCGAAAGCCCGCAGCGATCTGCCGGTGGGGTGCCCGTAGCTGTTCTCCCCGACGGACACGACGCCCAGGCGCGGGTGTGCAGCGGTGAAGAACTCCGTCGCCAGATCGGACGAACCGTGGTGCGGGGCGATGAGCACATCGACCGGCTGCACACTCTGCGCGAGCACGAACTGCTCCTCGGCCCCCACGTCCCCGGGCAGCAGAGTGCTCAGCCCCTCCTGCTCGATGTGCACGACCAGCGAGTCCTCATTGCGCAGCTCCTCGTCCTCTCCAGCAGGCACTTCCCGCCGAGGCGGCCACAGCACCTGCGCCGTGGTCGCACCGAAGCTCAGAGTCTGCCCGCGATGGGTCGGGACCACCTCGGCGCCGGTGTCGGCGACCATCCGCTTGGCCTCGGCCGAGTCGGCGACGTTCGCGGACACGAAGAGCCGGTCGATCTGCCTCCCCCAGGTCGTTCCCGCGTACCCGGCGAAGTGGTCGGCGTCGAAGTGGGAGATGAGCAGGTCGAACTCTTCGACCCCGGACTCGTCGAGGCAGATGTCGATGGGTTCGGATTCCTTGCCGGTGTCGACGACGAGCCCCCGACCCTCGCCGAGGTTGATGACCGCTCCGGATCCCTGCCCGACATCGCAGACGAGGACGAGCCAGTCGGCGGCGGGAGGTTTCGACCGCACACTGATGACGACGGCGGCGGTGAGGACGAGGCACAGGACGAGGACCGGCAGACCCCATAGGCGACGACGCACGAGCAGCCAGGTCCCCACCGCGGCGATCCCGAGCAGCCCCACAGCCAGCAGGGTCCCCCAGGGTGGGACCGGCCAGTCGAGAGCCGCTCCGGGCAGGCCCGCGCAGAACCGGGCGATGAGGACGATCCACCACGCGGGCAGAGAACCGAGCCAGGCGAGCACGGCCGCGACGAGGTCCGGGCCGAGCAGTCCGGTGGAACCGATTCCGGAGCTCACGAGGCTGAGGAACCCGGCCACGGTCGCCGGAAGAACGGCGGGCGCGGCCAGGGCGTTGGCTGCCACGGACCAGAGCCCGATGCGCGGGTCGATGGCCACGAGGACCGGGGTGCAGGCCAGTTGGGCGACGAACGGGACGATGACAGCGGTGACGAGCACGCTCGGCAGCAGCGGGAAATGGACGGCGAGTCGGCGCAGCAGGATCGGGACGACGAACATGATCGCGGCCGTGGACACCACGGACAGGACGAACCCCACCGAGGTGGCCAGGACCGGGACGAAGGCCAGAAGCAGGCTCGCCGTCGAGCACATCACCGCCACCGGTGAGATCCCTCCCCCGCGCAGGAACACGAGCGCCGCGGCGATGGCCATGCCGGCGGCCCGGATCGCGCTGGGTTCGAAACCGACGATGAAGACGTAGCCGATGCAGGTGAGCACTCCGATGCTCACACGCAGGCGCGGTCCTGCCCGGCAGGCGCCCGCGAGCAGGCCGGCTCCGAGGCTGACGATCGTGACGTTGCTGCCCGAGACCGCTGAGATGTGGGTGAGCGAGACAACTCGCATCTCCTCGGCCATCCGCGCGTCCTGTGGTCCGGTGTCCCCGACGACGAGTCCGGGCAAGAGGCGTCCTCCGTCGTTGCCGGCGGCCAGCGCGTTCGTGCGCAGCTCGGTGCGCAGATGCTCACGCCATTGCCAGGTCCCATTCGGTGCGATGAGCACTTCGGGGGCGGTCTCGGTCGTTCGGATGTCGTCGAGGCGTTCGGTGCGCATCCGCACCTTCGCCCCGTCGTCGACGGCTTCGGGGCTGAGCACCTCGGTGAACCCGGTGCCGCTGAGCAGGGTCAGCCGGGTCCAGCCGGTGGCACCGGGCTGGCTGTGACCGACGACGATGCCGACGCTCTCGTCCTTCCCGTCCGGTCCCCGTGCGGCGGTCAGGGCGGTGATCTGTATCGTCAGCAGGCACGCGAAGACGACGAGACCCACGCCGAGGTGGTGGTGCCGTCGCAGGAGGAGAAACCCGAGGGCACCGAACAGCGGCGTCAGTGTCAGCGCCCAGGGTCCTGGGGCGAAGAGGGCACTGGTCCACAACCCTGCCGCGCAGCACAGGAGCCGGACCGACCCCGGCCACAGTTGAACCCGCGATCGCAGCCAGGCCGACACGGCCGCTGCGCGTTCAGCCCACCGTGACAAGGTCTTTGAGGCTTTCGAAGGTCTTCGGTCCGATGCCTTTGACGAGCAGCAGATCCTCGACGCTTGCGAACGGTTGGCTCTGCCGATGGCTGATGATGGCCTCGGCGGTGACCGGACCGACCCCGGGCAGGGTCTGCAGGGTGGTGAGGTCGGCGGTGTTGAGATCGACCTGTCCTGCCGCTTCAGGGCCACCGGCGGCCCCGCCTGCTCCTGCTGGGTCCGGCCCGGTGCCGCTGGAACCGTCTGCGCCGGTTCCGGCCTCGGCGCCGGCGCCTTCGGCCGCGCCCGCGGTGTTGCCGGCCGACTCCGGTTCTGTCCCGGCGGGTTCTTCTCCTTCCTGCGGAATGTGGATCTGTTCGCCGTCGGCGAGCACCCGGGCCAGATTCACCGATTCGGCGTCGGCCCCCTCTTTCAGACCGCCGGCGGCTTCGACGGCGTCCTCCACTCGGGCCCCGCTGTCGAGAGTGACCACGGACGGTGATCTCACGGCTCCCGTGACATGGACGATGACCTGTCCGGCTGCCTTCGCCGAGGCGGTTCCCGCCTCCCCATTGCCGGTTCCCGCCGCTGCAGCCTGGCCGGACTCATCGTCCCCGGCCGTCGTCGAGGACCCGACCGGTTCGGAGGCTGCTTCCCGACCGTCGGCCTGCTCTGCGGGGTGTTCGCCGGTGGCTGTCGGTGTGTGCCGGTCGGCGGGGCGGAAGAGGAAGAATCCGAGGACGAGCACTCCGACCGTGGCGATGGCGACCGCGACGAGGACAGGCAACCGCACCCGCCGAGGTGCCACAGGCTCTTCCTCACCGGCGGAGTCGGCGGTGAAGACATCGCCCGGCACCCACCCGCCGCGCTCGGCGCTGGCGTTGAGGAGCCCGGCGAATCGATCATCCGGAGACACAGCCATGGTCCGAGGCTAGGACGCGACCCGGCGGCGAGCGAGACACAGAAAAGGGCCTGTGGACGGCGTTTCTGCGTCCCCAGCCCCCAGGCGCCTGAGTCAGGCGTCCGTCCCCACGATTCGGTGGCGGAGTCGGTGCTGCAACGCTCAGGGGGTCGTCTGGACGCTCACCCCGATCGTGCCGGGCCCCACATGCGCGGTGATGATCGTCGACAGGGTCCGGAACCGGGCGTCGAAGCCGAGCTCGCGCAGGCGGTCGGTCAGGGTCGCGACATCGGCGTCGTCGGTCTCACCTTCGGCCTGCTGGATCTCCACGGCCACGTGCGCACCGGAGTCGGAGAGCTCCTCGGCCGCGGCGACGCAGAGCGCCACCATCTTCTCGAGGGCCTTGGCGCGGGTGCGCACTCGAGCCAGGGGCACGACGACGCCGGCATTGAGACCGAGCACCGGCACGATCTGCAGGGCCCTGCCGAGCAGCGATTCCGCGGCTCCGATGCGGCCGCCTCGGCGAAGGTGTTCGAGGGTGCCGGGGGCGAAGAAGGTGCGGGTCTCCCCCGCACACCAGTCGGCGACGGTCCCGGCGATGGATTCGACGTCGAGTCCCTGCCGGATGCCGGCCACGGCGATGTCCAGGGCTCCGGCCTGCCCCGCCGAGGTGGACCGGGAGTCGACGACGTCGATGAGCATGTCTTCGGCTTCGGCGGCCTTGACAGCCGAGTCGCAGGTTCCCGAGAGCTCACCGGACATGGTGATGACGATGAGGGCTTCGGCCCCGCGGCTGCGGAGACCGGAGAAGGCCTGAGCGAATTGGTCCGGGGTGGCCATCGAGGTCGAGACCTCGGCGCCGGCGGTCATCTTCGCGCACAGCTGGCCGGCGTCGATCTCGCCGTCGGCGAAGGCGACTCCGCCGACGAGGACGGTCAGCGGGACCACAGCGAAGAGACCGTCGGTGGCTTCTTCCAGCGCCTTCGATTCGGCTGGCGACAGCTGTGCCGTGGAGTCGGTGACCAGCCCGATCCTCATGGACGGCCCAGAGCTCGATACGTCCACCCGGCCTCGCGCCAGAGCGCGGGAGTGAGCACATTGCGGCCGTCGACGAGGACGTGCCCGTTGACCAGCTGCGCGGTCTCCGCCGGGTCGAGATCCCGGTATTCGCGCCATTCGGTCAGCAGCAGCACAGCATCGGCACCGGTCAGCGCCTCCGCGGTGTCGGCAACGTAGTTGAGTTCGGGGAACGAGATGCGGGCATTGCCGATCGCCTGCGGATCGGTGACGGTGACGACTCCGCCCTGGGTGGCGATCAGCCGGGCCACGGCCAGTGCCGGGGAATCGCGGACATCGTCGCTGTCGGGTTTGAACGCCGCACCGAGGACCGTGATCTTCTTGCCGATGAATGACCCGCCGAGGGCGTCGCGGGCGATGTCGACCATGCGTACGCGACGACGCATGTTGATCGAGTCGATCTCCTTGAGGAATGCCACCGCCTGATCGGCGCCGAGTTCGCCGGCACGGGCCATGAACGCGCGGATGTCCTTCGGCAGGCAGCCGCCGCCGAAGCCGAGGCCGGCGTTGAGGAACTTGCGCCCGATCCGATCGTCCATGCCGATGGCATCTGCCAACTGGGTGACGTCGGCACCGGAGGCTTCGCAGAGTTCGGCCATGGCGTTGATGAATGAGATCTTCGTGGCCAGGAATGAGTTCGCCGCGGTCTTGACGAGTTCGGCGGTGGCGAAGTCGGTGACCATGCGCGGGGTGTCCTCGGCAAGAATTGCCGCGTACACCTCGTCGAGGACCGCCGCCGATTCCTGCCCGGCGGCACCGGGCGCGACGCCATAGACCAGACGGTTCGGGTGCAGGGTGTCTTCGACGGCGTGGCCTTCGCGGAGGAACTCGGGGTTCCACATCATCGCCGCACCCGTGTCGGCGATGACACCGGCCAGTCGGTCCGCCGTGCCGACGGGAACGGTCGACTTGCCCACAACCACGGATGTCGGAGTCAGGTGCTCGTGCAGGGATTCCACGGCGGCGTCGACGAAGGTGACGTCGGCGGCGAACTCGCCGGGCTTCTGCGGAGTGCCGACACAGACGAAATGCACGCGCGCATCGGCCGCGCGGGAGGCATCGGTGGTGAATTCGAGTCTGCCCTTGTCCTGAGCCTTCACGAGAAGTTCACTCAGTCCCGGTTCGAAGAAGGACGGACGCCCGGAGGTCAGCGCCTCCACCTTGGCTTCGTCGACGTCGACACCGATGACCTCATGTCCCAGAGAGGCCATGGCCGCCGCATGCACCGCGCCCAGATATCCGCAACCGATGACTGAAATCTTCAAGCTGAGCTCTCCTGCGTATAGGCATGCGTTTTCGCACCACACTATATGCCACCCGGTTGCACGATATGTGGAGGTTGAAACAGTAGGCTGGGAAATGTGAAGCGTTTCCTGGATTTCCTCACCAACTCACCGGCCGCCGTGACGTTTGCGGTGCTCACCGTGCTCGGCATTGTGGCCTTCGCCATCCCCGCACTGCACCCTGCCGCGTGGATCATCGGGCTCGTGCTGTGCCTGGCAGTGATCGTGGCGCTGCTGATGTTCCACGGTGAATGGCGGCGGTCCCAGCGGCAGATCGATGCGCTGCGCCAGCAGCTGAGCACCGAGCGCGGACGGATGGACACACCCGGTCTCACCCCGGTCGAAGACACGATCGAACTGCTTCCCGACGAGCGACGCGCCCGACGGATCCTCGAACTCATCCCGGATTCAGGCGGCCTCGTCCAGTCGCTGCGTCTCGATGCCACCTTCGGCACTCTCGCCGTCGACGAGCTCAAGCCCCTGTACACGTTCTGCGAAGAGTTCAAGAAGACCAGTTTCGACAATCCGCGCTCGCACACCGCGTTCATGAACCTCTACCGGGCCGCAGAAGGTCTGTCGCTGTGGGTCAAGGACGAAACGCAGGTATCGGACGAGGATTCGACGACTCGTGAGATCCGGCCCGGTGACGCCCGGAACGAGGGCTGGCGCGAGTACACGGAAGCTCGCAGCCGCGGCGAACGCCTCAGCGACGAATTCGTCTCCTCCCGCTGGGAGTTCAACCAGACTGCGCTCGAACTCGGACTCGTCTCCGGAACCCCACCGTTCACCGACTGAGTGGGCATCTGCCGGATCCCGACGGCAGCTCCCGACGGCAAAGAGTCCTGACTCCGGAAACATCTGACCGCCGCTGACGCAATCGTCAGCGGCGGTCAGATGTTTCGCCGATGCCTCGGTTCTGCAGAAGTCCTCAGTGCCGGATCCACCAGGTGTCCGTCGGGGCCACCGGGGTGCGCCTCTTGTGTTCGGAGCGCCGGTACTTCTCGATGAGCGCCGAGGCGGCCGCCGCCTCGATCTCCTTGCCCTCGAGGAAATCGTCGATCTGGTCGTAGCTGAGACCCAGCGAGGATTCGTCGGTCTGCCCGGGTTCGTCATCGAGCAGATCCGCCGTCGGGACCTTGACGATGAGGTGCTCGGGAGCGCCGAGGTGGGCCAGCAGGGCCCGACCCTGCCGCTTGTTCAGTCCGGCCAGGGGGACGACATCGGCCGCACCGTCACCGAACTTCGTGAAGAAGCCGGTGACCGCCTCGGCGGCGTGATCGGTGCCGACGACGAGCGCGCGCTTCTCCCCCGCCAGCTCGAACTGTGCGATCATCCGCATCCGGGCCTTGACATTGCCCTTGCCGAAGTCCGTGATCGGTGTGCCCGTCGCCTTCTCGTACTCATCGGCGGCCGCATCCGTGGCGGCGCCGATGTTGATGACGACCTCATGGTCGGCACCGATGAAGGACATGGCGTCCTGAGCGTCCTGCTCATCGGTCTGCACATGATGGGGCAGGCGCACCGCCCAGAACTCGGCCTCGGCACCGCGGCGGCGCAGATCCTCCACCGCCAGCTGACACAGCCGACCGGCCAAGGTGGAGTCCTGGCCGCCGCTGATGCCGAGCACGAGACCCTTCGCACCGGTGGTGAGGACATAGTCGACGAGGAACTCGACCCGGCGTGCCACCTCGGTGGCGGGGTCGATCGTCGGTCTCACTCCGAGCTGAGAACGGATCTGCTCCTGAACGGTTTCGACTCTCATTGACTCTCGATCCTGCGATTGGCCGCGCCGTTTCTCAGGCGTGGGGAACGATGTTGACCAGCTTCGGTGCGCGCACGATGACCTTGCGCACTCCCGCACCGCCGAGCGCCTTCACGGCGTTCGGCGATTCGAGTGCCAGCTTCTCCAGGTCGTCGGCGCTGATGTCCGGGGAGACCTCGAGACGGGCGCGCACCTTGCCTTTGACCTGCACCACGCAGGTGACGGTGTCGTCGACGAGGTGCTGCGGGTCCGCTTCGGGGAAGGTCGCATAGGTGACCGTCGATTCGTGACCGAGACGCTGCCACAGCTCCTCCGCCATATGTGGAGCGAAGGGTGCGAGCATGACCGTGAGCGGCTCCAGCACCTCACGGCTGGCCCCACCCTGTTTGGTCGCATGGTTGGTGAGCACGATGAGCTTGGAGATCGCGGTGTTGAACCGCAGATGGTCCATATCGTCACGGACTCCGTCGATGACCTGGTGGAGGACCTTGAGCGAGGCGTCATCGGCGCCGCCCTCCTCGACCACGGACTCGCCGGTGGATTCGTCGACGAAGAGTCGCCACACACGCTGCAGGAAGCGGTGAGCGCCGACGACGGCTCGAGTCTCCCACGGACGGTCCTGCTCCAGCGGTCCCATCGACATCTCGTAGACGCGGAAGGTGTCGGCACCGTAGGCGTCGTACATCTCGTCGGGCATGACCGAGTTCTTCAGCGACTTACCGATCTTTCCGTATTCGCGGTTGACCTGCTCGCCGTTGTACCAGAAAGTCAGCTCGCCGTTGCTCTCGGTCCTCTCCTCCACCTCGGCGGCGGGGACGTAGACACCGCGGGAATCGGTGAAGGCATACGCCTGGATGTACCCCTGGTTGACCAACCGGTGGAAGGGCTCCGAAGAGGAGATGTGCCCGAGGTCGAAGAGCATCTTGTGCCAGAACCGGGCGTAGAGCAGGTGGAGCACGGCATGCTCCTGACCACCGACGTAGAGGTCGGCGCCGCCGCGCGGCTTCGACTTCCGCGGTCCCAGCCAGTACTTCTCATTGACCGGGTCGACGAGACGCTCGTCGTTGTGCGGGTCGGCGTAGCGCAGCTGGTACCACGAGGATCCAGCCCAGTTGGGCATCGTGTTCGTCTCGCGGTGATAGGTCTTGAGACCGTCGCCGAGGTCGAGCTCGACCGTGGCCCAGTCCTGGTTGCGGCTCAGCGCGGGTTCCGGACGGCTGTCGGCGTCATCGGCGGCGTAGGTGCGCGGGGCGAAGTCGTCGACCTCGGGCAGCTGCACGGGCAGCATCTCATCGGGCAGGGCGATGGGCGTGCCGTTCTCGTCATAGACGATCGGGAACGGTTCGCCCCAGTAGCGTTGCCGGGAGAACAGCCAGTCCCGCAGTCGGTACTGCGTCGACTCCGTGGCCAGGCCCTTGTCCGCCAGCCACCGCGTCACCGCGGCCTTGGCCGCATCGATATCGAGCCCGTTGATGTCGAGCTCGGCGTTCGCCGAATTCACCATCACACCGGTGCCGGTGTAGGGAGTGTCCTCATCGTGGTCGGCCGGAGGCTGCACGGTGCGGATATAGGGCAGGCCGAACGTCTTCGCGAAGTCCCAGTCGCGGGCGTCTTCGGCCGGCACGGCCATGATCGCCCCGGTGCCGTAGCCCATGAGGACGTAATCGGCGATGAACACCGGAACTTCGGCCCCCGTCGCCGGGTTGAGCGCATAGGAGCCGGTGAAGATGCCGGTCTTCTCCCGGCTCTGCTGCCGGTCAGCGTCGGTCTTGGCCGCCGCGGCGCGCTGGTAGGCGGCGATCGCCTCGGCGGGGGTGGCCCCTCCCCCGCGCCAAGAGGCGGGTACGGACTCGTCCCAGGCCGCGGCGGTGAGCTCGGCAACCTGCGGATGTTCGGGGCTGAGAACGAGGTAGGTGGCACCGAACAGGGTGTCCGGACGGGTCGTGTACACCTCGATCTGCCGGTCATCTTTCCCGGCCACGGGCAGGCGCAGCAGCGCACCCTTCGACCGACCGATCCAGTTGACCTGCATGGCGTGGATCGCATTCGGCCAATCGAGGCCGTCGAGGTCGTCGATGAGACGGTCGGCGTAGGCGGTGATGCGCATGTTCCACTGGCGCAGCCGGCGAGTGAAGACCGGATAGTTCCCGCGTTCGGACAGGCCCTCGGCCGTGACTTCCTCATTGGCCAGCACGGTGCCCAGGCCCGGGCACCAGTTGACCGGGGACTCGGAGACATAGGCCAGCCGGTAGCCCTGCAGGACATCTTCCTGCTCGGTCCCGCTGAGGGCGGACCAGGCGCGCCCGTCCGGGGTCGAACGGGCACCGGAGGCGAACTGTTCGATGAGAGTCTCGATCGGGCGGGCCGCTCCCTTGGGCTCGCCATCGGGGGTGGTCGCCTCGGGGTCGTACCAGGAGTTGAAGATCTGCAGGAAGATCCACTGCGTCCATTTGACGAACTCGTCGTCGGTCGTGGCGAAGCGGCGGCGCACATCGTGGGCCAGACCCAGACGACGCAGCTGTTCGGTCATGTTCGCGATGTTCGCGTCGGTGGTGATGCGCGGGTGCTGACCGGTCTGGACGGCGTAGAGGTCGGCGGGCAGTCCGAAGGCGTCGTACGACAGGGCGTGCATGACATTGTGCCCGCGCATGCGCTGGTACCGGCCGTAGACATCGGTGCCCAGATACCCCAGAGGGTGGCCGACGTGCAGCCCCACACCAGAGGGGTAGGGGAACATGTCCATGATGTAGAGGGATTCGCGCTCACTGAGATCCGTCGGCGGACTGTAGGGCGAGGAGGCGTCCTGGGAGGCGAGCTCGCCGAGGTCTCCGGTGGGGTTCGGGGTGTGGAACGTGCCCGATTCCTCCCATGTGCGCTGCCACGACTTCTCGATCTTCTCGGCCAGCGCCGCATCATAGCGGAAACCGGTCTCCTCAGGGTTCGTCGTCATTACCTTCCTTCGCTGGACAGACGTGAGCGGGTTCCGACCATCGTACTCTGAACACCCCTCGATTCGACTTGGTTAGACTGCCCACAGGGCAGCGGACGCCGGATATCTCGGCAAACGTGATCGATTTCACTGAGACCCGGCCGAACTGTAAGATAACCGAGCAGTAACTTACGTCCTCGAAGGAGACCCATGAGCTCAACGACCATGCCGCAGTCGTCAACACCCGTCGTCGGTTTCGAGGTCGATACCACCTCGTCGACCACTGATATCTTCCTCCGCACAGTCGCGGAGGATCCCAGCCGCCCTCTCGTCGCCAAGCCCGACGGTGACGGGTGGATCGACACGACCGGTGCCGAATTCCTCGCCGAGGTCAAAGCCGCGGCGAAAGGGCTCATCGCCTTGGGCGTGGGAGTCGGCGATCGGATCGCGATCTTCGGGCCCACCTCCTATGAATGGACGCTGAGCGACTATGCCATCTGGTACGCCGGCGGAATCTCCGTGCCGTTCTACGACACCTCCTCAGAGAGCCAGCTCACGTGGATGCTCACCGACGCCGATGTCACGCGTGGGCTCGTCGCCACCGGCGAGCATGCCGAGCGGGTGCGCGCGGCGGCTGCGGCCGGTGGACGCGAAGAGCCGGCGCTGCGGGTCTGGGAGGACAGCGCATTCGCCGATCTCGCCGAGGCCGGCAAGGACATCAGCGACGAGGAACTCGAGGCTGCCCGCTCGCAGGTCGGATCCGAATCCGTGGCCACGATCATCTACACCTCCGGCACCACCGGAAAGCCCAAGGGCTGCGTGCTCACCCACGCGAATTTCGTCCAGACTTCCCAGGCCGCCCGCCACCAGATCCCCAGTGTTCTGGACACGAAGATGCGCTGCCTGTTGTTCCTGCCGCAGGCCCACGTCTTCGCCCGGTTCATCGAGGTCCTGGCCATCAGCAACGGCGCTCTGCTCGCCCATCAGTCGGACCTGACGAAGCTCACCGATGCCATGGGCAGCTTCCGCCCGTCGTTCATCCTCGGTGTGCCCCGTGTCTTCGAGAAGGTCTTCAATTCTGCGCTGGCGACCGCTCAGGCAGGCGGGAAAGAGAAGATCTTCCGCCGCGCCGAGCAGGTCGCCGTCGCGTATTCGAAGGCTCTGGACACGGGCAAGGTTCCGACCAGTCTCAAGCTCCAGCACGCTCTGTTCGACAAGCTCGTCTATTCGAAGCTGCGTGCGGTCATGGGCGACAATGTCACTCATGCGGTCTCCGGAGGCGGTGCACTCGGCGCTCACCTCGGCCATTTCTTCCGCGGGCTCGGCATCATCGTCCTCGAAGGCTACGGACTCACCGAGACCACCGCCCCGATCACCGTCAACATTCCGGAGAAGTCGAAGATCGGCACCGTCGGCGTGCCGCTGCCGGGCGTCTCGGTGGCGATCGCTCCCGACGGTGAGATCCTGACCAAGGGCGTGCCGGTCTTCCGCGAATACTGGAACAACCCGGAGGCCACGGTCAAGGAGTTCCACGACGGCTGGTTCGGCACCGGTGACCTCGGATCCCTCGACGAGGACGGCTATCTGACGATCAATGGCCGCAAGAAGGAGATCATCGTGACCTCCAGCGGCAAGAACATCGCCCCGGCCCCGCTCGAAGACCGGCTCCGTCGACACCCGATCATCGGTCAGCCGGTCGTCGTCGGAGACAACCGGAAGTTCGTCTCGGCACTCATCTTCCTCGATTCCGAGATGCTGCCGACCTGGCTGAAGAACCACGACCTGCCGCAGATGGATCTGCGCGAGGCCGCTGCCGACGAAGCGATCCGTGCCGAGATCGAGAAGGCCGTGGACTCGGTGAACAAGACGGTCTCGCGCGCTCAGGGGATCAAGAAGTTCACGATCCTGCCCGTCGAGCTCAGTGAGGAGAACGGGTATCTGTCGGCCAAGCAGTCGGTCAAGCGCCATCTGGTCAGCAAGGACTTCGCCGCCGATATCGACGCTCTCTACGCGGACTGACCAGTCCCGCTTCACAGAGGCGGCCCGAGCGAGAACTGAGAGGAGTTCGCGCCCGGGCCGTCTCTGCATTCACGCGGATGCGGTCACACCGCACTTGCCGGATGCGCCGCGACAGGTCGTAAGCTGAAGCCAGAAGTCTCAACTCACCGACACCGACGGAGGGGCACGACATGTCCGAAGACACCGATCACACTCCCGCTTATGTGACCGAAGGGCAGGAGTTCAACCGGGACACGAACTACATCGACGATCGCATCCTCAACGATCCGAATGCGCAGTGGCCGGTCGAACCCGGCCGGTACCGCCTCGTCGCCGCCCGCGCCTGCCCGTGGGCGAATCGCACGATCATCGTCCGCCGTCTGCTCGGCCTCGAGGAAGTCATCTCCATCGGCATGCCCGGACCCACTCATGATGCCCGCTCGTGGACGTTCGACCTCGACCCCGGCGGAGTCGACCCGGTGCTGGGCATCGAACGTCTGCAGCAGGCATTCTTCGCCCGCTACCCGGACTACCCGCGCGGAATCACCGTGCCGGCCATCGTCGACATCCCCACCGGCGCCGTCGTCACCAACGACTTCCCGCAGATCACCGAGGACTTCTCCACCCAATGGTCCGACTACCACCGTGAGGGTGCCCCGAACCTCTGGCCCGAAGAGTCCCGGGAAGAGATGGCCAAGGTGATGCGCCACATCTACACGGAGATCAACAACGGTGTCTACCGCTGCGGTTTCGCCGGCTCCCAGGACGCGTACGAGGCGGCCTTCGATCGTCTGTTCAATGCTCTCGACATCGTCGAAGATCGGCTGAGCCGTTCACGATTCCTCATGGGTGAGACCATCACCGAGGCGGATGTGCGACTGTTCACCACGCTGGTTCGCTTCGACCCCGTCTACTTCGGCCACTTCAAGTGCAATCGTCAGCCGCTGACGGCGTTCGAGAACCTCTGGGGATACGCCCGCGACCTGTACCAGACGCCCGGGTTCGGCGACACCGTCGATTTCGGGCAGATCAAACAGCACTACTACATCGTCCACCAGGATGTGAACCCGACGCAGATCGTGCCCAAGGGTCCAGACCTCTCCGGCTGGCTCAGCGATCACGGCCGTGACCGGAAGTTCGGTGGATCACCCTTCGGCGACGGGTCTGCTCCCGGCCCGGTCAAGCCCGGCGAAGAGGTCTCACCTGGACATACGGCATCAGCCTGGGTCAGTTGATACCCGGGTGAGCTGATTCCTGGGTGAGCTGAGAACTCGGCCTCAGGAATCGAACTGTCCGGCCTCGATATGATCGTCCCCGGTCGTATCGAGGCCGGCGGCCTTCTTCCGCCGCTGTTTGCGGACCTTGAACACGATCCACACGATGACGAAGACGACGACTGCGACAATGACGAGATTCTGGAAGTAGCCGGCGTATTCCTCCACGATGGACCAATTCTCGCCGAGTGCGAAGCCCGCGACGATGAGGATCGTGTTCCAGATCGCACTGCCCACGCTCGTCAGGAGCACGAATTTCAGCAGGCGCATGTCCCTCATGCCTGCGGGAATGGAGATCAGAGACCTGAAGATCGGGATCATCCGTCCGAAGAAGACTGCTTTGTCACCGTGGCGGTCGAACCAGTCGACGGTCTTGTGCACATCGTCGACATCGACCAACGGCATCTTCACCGCCACACGCGCAATGCGCTCGATGCCGATCCACTTGCCCAGCGCCCACAGCAGAACGGCTCCGACGAGCGAGCCCACAGTGGCGAAGACGATCGCAAGCACGATGTTCATCTGCCCCTGGCTCGCAGTGAAACCGGCCAGGGGCAGAACGAGTTCGCTGGGGATCGGCGGGAAGATGTTGTCGAGGAAGACCATGATCCCGACGCCCACCGGGCCGAGCGCCTCCATGACGGCCACCGTCCATGCCGAGAACCCGCTGAGGTTGTCTGCCGCGCTGCCGCCGGCGGCGAGAGCGTCACCTGCGGCAAGAGTTCGACCGGCAGGATCGCTGCCGCTCGCGGTGAGGGCGAAAACGGCAGACGAAGTAGTCGAAAAGCTGATCGGCATGGTCAAAAGTCTAGATAAGGGCGCGGCCTGCCGCTCACAGTGCGCTCACAACGGCTAGTGTGGAAATGGACACCTCCGGGCGGGAATCGAAGGCACCTTCCGGGCAGATATCTATGGGCAGACATCGAAGGAGCAAACACGTGGCACCTGCCAAAGTATTGGCCTCGCGCAACAACGTCGCCGAAGCCGGGCACAAGGCCGTCAACAGACCGGGCCCGGCGCACCTCATGCGCGCGGTCCAACGTTTCGGTCAGCGTCTGGGCAATCAGTTCGGTGCCGCGATCACCTACTTCCTCGTCCTGGCCGTCATGCCGATCGCGATGGTCAGCCTGGCGAGCATCGGATTCGTCCTCGATGTCGCACGCCCCGACCTGCTGTCCATGGTCACCGAGCAGATCGAGTCGTTCACGGCAGGCAACGAGTCACTGACGAAGACGCTCGAAGGCTATCTGCTCGAATGGCAGGCAGTGGGTATCATCGGTATCATCACCGGTCTCTACACAGGGCAGGGTTTCATCGGCAACCTCGGAGCCGCCGTTCGGGCGCAGCTGCATGAAGACTTCGACGAAGTCGTGGAGAAGTCGTTCATCAAGAAGATCCTCGGAAACGTCGTCACTCTCATCGGTCTCATCATCGGCCTTCTCCTGGCTGTGGCGCTGACCGTCGTCGGCACCGGCCTGCGGTCGATGATCGCTGACTTCCTCGGTCTCTCCGGATTCGCCGCGAGCCTGCTGTTCGTTGTTCCGCTGCTGCTCACGTTCGGTGCCGCCTGGCTGATCTTCTGGTTCCTGTTCACGATGCTGCCGGAGAAGCCGGTGGACAAGCAGGCGAAGAACCGCGGCTCCCTCATCGGCGCGACAGCGTTCCTCCTCCTCATCAACTTCTCCACCGTGCTCGTCAACCTCTTCTCCGGGAACAAGGCCGCCGGCGTGTTCGGATCGATCATCGCGATCATGCTCACCCTCAACGTCTTCGCCCGCATCGTCCTCTTCATCGCCGCATGGATCGGCACCGCGAATCCGCCCCGCCCGCAGGAGGAAGAGAGCCCCGAGTACCGTTTCGTGGAGCCGAAGGTCCAGGCGCAGAGCCTCGGTGCTCTGTTGGCCGGTGCGGGCATCGTCGCGCTCACTCTGCTCGGATTCCGGCGACTCGAGGAGCACCAGTCCGAAAGCGACTCGGTGAGACGTTAGACTTGGCTCGAATCCGCTAACTGATCGAGGAGACACGACCTTTGACTGATGCAACGACGGCTCGCCTGGACGACTGGGCGAAGAAGCAGACCGCCGCCGAAGAACTCATCCCGCTCGTCGGACGCCTGTACCGCGAGAATGACGTGCTGCTGACACTGTTCGGGCGGTCTCTGCTGAACAAGTCGGTGACCGGCATGATCAAGGCCCACCGCTACGCCCGCCACTTCCTCGGTGAAGACCTCGATATCCAGGTCACGCACCGGATCGTCAAGGCGCTGTCCGGCCTCAATCTGGCGCCGGCTCACATCGATCTGGGCCGCCTCATCGAGAAGCTCGATGATCCGAATGCCGATGTCGATGCCTTCCTCGCAGCCGAACTGGCCGAAGTCGTCGACTCCCAGGCCGGTCAGGGCGAAGTCCGCGACGTCGTCCTCTACGGCTTCGGCCGCATCGGTCGCCTGCTCGCCCGCATCCTCATCGACCGTGCCGGCGGCACCGGAATGCGTCTGCGCGCCATCGTCGTGCGCAAGGGCGGTGAGAACGACATCGTCAAGCGTGCTTCGCTGCTGCGCCGCGATTCGGTGCACGGGTCCTTCGACGGCAGCATCGTCGTCGACGAAGAGGCCAACACCATTCAGGCCAACGGCACCCTCATCCAGGTCATCTACTCCGATGATCCCTCGCAGGTCGACTACACCGCTTACGGAATCAACGACGCGATCATCGTCGACAACACCGGCAAGTGGCGCGATGACGAGGGCCTGTCCAAGCACCTCGCCAGCCCCGGAGCCTCGAAGGTCCTGCTCACCGCACCGGGCAAGGGAGATGTCAAGAACATCGTCTTCGGTGTCAACGACGACGCGATTGCCGACTCGGACACCATCGTCTCGGCCGCTTCGTGCACGACGAACGCGATCACCCCTGTGCTCAAGGCGATCAATGACAAGTTCGGTGTCCGCAACGGACACGTCGAGACGGTCCACTCGTTCACCAACGACCAGAACCTCATCGACAACTTCCACAAGGGTTCACGTCGCGGACGTGCCGCCGGGCTCAACATGGTGCTCACCGAGACCGGCGCTGCCAAGGCCGTGGCCAAGGCACTGCCGGAGCTCGCCGGGAAGCTCTCGGGCAACGCGATCCGCGTTCCCACCCCGAACGTGTCGATGGCGATCCTCAACCTCAACCTCGAGAAGGCCACGAGCGTCGACGAACTCAACACGTTCCTCCGTGAGGTGTCGATGCATTCGCCGCTGCGCAACCAGGTCGACTACGTCACCTCCCCCGAGCTCGTCTCCACCGACCTCGTCGGCTCCAAACGAGCCGGTGTCGTCGACGGACTGGCCACGATCGTCGACGAGGACCGCGTCGTCGTCTACGTCTGGTACGACAATGAGTTCGGCTACTCCTGCCAGGTTGTGCGCTGCGTGGCCAAGATGGCCGACGTCGACGTACCGGCATATCCCTGATTTCGCCGAGGCGGCCCACCGAATCCTGAGATGATTCCTTGGTGAGATGCTGAGACAGGCGCTCGGAGTCTTCGGACTCCGGGCGCCTTCGTCATTCCCACCGGCGCTGCAACCCCTCGCCAGCGTCACAACCTCTCAGCGGCATCACAACCCCTCGCCAGGGTCACAACCGCCCACCAGCGTCACGGCCCCTCGCCAGCATCACAACCGTCCACCAGCGTCACAACCCCCTGCCAGCGAGACAACCTCTCGTCGACGACAATGCCTCCCGCAGGACCGGGAGGCATTGCAGCCAGCGGGAGGAATTGCTCACTGCGCGTCGTCGGACTCCATGGCTTCGTGCAGCCAGATCGGGGTGAAGTCAGCGAATCGAGCCGAGAGCTCCTCGTCGCTGTCGAGGATGACGGCCAGCCGGTCATCGGCGCCGCCGAGCTCGCTCGCCCAGATGGGCCCCAGACCGGCGAGCAGCAGACACGCGATGACGACGGCACCGGCCAGCACCGGTGTCTGTGCCCACAGCAGCGCTGCGAACACGATCCCGATCACGACGAAGCCGATGGCCACGGCCATTCCCGCGTTGCGCGTGCGCGGCGCACGGGCTCTGGCCGGACGGCTCGCCGCGACCGAGTCGAGGATGTCTCGATTGATCCGCGTCCAGGCGATGATCGCGCCCAAGGCACAGACGATGCCGATCATGATGAGACTGAACGCGGAGAACAGGAGCACGGCGTCGATGTGTTCGCCTTGGGCCTGCAGTGCCGCGCCGAGTCCGGCGACGAGCATCGCCGCGGCCAGGACCAGCATGCTCAGCAGACGGGCGCGACGCACGGCGATGAGTTCGGCGAGCACACGGGCCAGGAAGGCGCGCTGGGCGGCGGGGTCGTCCGCCTGGTTCAACGCACGTACCCGAGTTTCTTGTCCACCGTGTGAGGGAACTCCTCACCGGCGAGATACTGTTCGAACAGGCGATGGAACTGCTGAGCCAGACGCTTCCTCCACCCGTCGGTGTCACCGCTCATGTGCGGGGTAATGATGACATCGTCGAGCGTCCACAGCGGATGTCCGGCAGGCAGCGGCTCCTCGTCGAAGACATCGAGTCCTGCTCCGGCGATCTGGCCGGTGCGCAGGGCGTCGACGAGGGCATCGGTGTCGACAGTATCGCCCCGGCCGACGTTGATGAACACGGCGGAGTCATCCATGGCGGCGAACACCTCGGCGCCGATGAGTCGTTCGGTCTTCTCCGTCAGGGGTGCGATATCGATGACCCAGTCGTATCCGGCGACATGTTCGGCCAGGGTCGCAGAGTCGATGACCTCACCGAAGTCGACATCGCCGCTGCGAGCACGGGATCCGGCGCCGGTGACCTCGATATCGACGGCCGTGAGCAGCTGGGCGATTCCCCGGCCGATCGATCCGGTGCCCACGATCATCGCCTTGGTCCCGGCGATGTCGCGGGTCGATCGGCGGTTCCATGTCTTCTGTGCCTGGTCGGCCAGTGATCCGATCGAGTTCTTCGCCTGCATGAGGATGAAGCTGAGGACGAACTCGGCGATCGGACGGTCGAAGATCCCCCGCGCATTCGTCACCGTCACCGGTGCCTCGACGAGTTCGTCGAAGAGGAGGGAATCGACTCCGGCCGCCGCGGCATGGACCCACCGGAGCCGGTCGGCGCTGCCGTAGGCATCCTTGAGTGCTGTGGAGAAGAAGTCCCACATCAGCAGCACATCGGTGCCCGGCAGCGCCTGGCTCAGCGTGTCCGCCTCGGCGATGCGCAGTTCGATTCCCTCGCGGTCACCCAGCTCAGTGAGCAGGTCGGGAATCTCTGTCCCGGGTGAGTTGAGTATCGTCAGTACCGTCATTCCTCGTCTCCTCCAGCAGTGGGCTTTCTGCCAGACTAACCGATGAGACCGCACCGGGGGCCGAATCGGCTGAGGGGGCCGATTCTGCGATGTCGAGGCTCTGCCTCTTCGTCGGTTCGTTCGACAGCGTCTGCGCCAACGGGGTGTTGGGCAGGAAGCAGAGGAAGACGAAGCCGAGCACGGCCAGCGGAGCCACCCACAGGAACAGCGGCACGAGAGCGTCATTGTAGGAGTTGATGATCAGCGAGTGCAGCGGATCCGGCAGGTCGGCGACGATGCCCGGAGTCAGTCCCGTCGAGGAGACCTTCGGCAGCGGCGTGTGCGGAGCGGACTTCGCGATGTCGGTGATTCCGGACTTGATGTTGTCCATGAGCCGTTGGGTGAACACCGAACCGATGAACGCCATGCCCAGGGTCGCTCCGACTTGGCGGAAGTAGTTGTTCGATGCCGTCGCGGTGCCGACCATGGACACAGGGAAGGCGTTCTGGACGACGAGGACGAGGGTCTGCATGCTCAGTCCCAGGCCCAGGCCGAGCAGGGCCAGGCAACCGATGGTCTCCCAAGCCGAGCTCTCGGCCTTCAGCTGCGAGAGCAGCACGAGCGAGGCGGCCATGATGAGGATGCCGGTCAGCGGGTACTTCTTGTACTTGCCGGTGCGGGAGACGATGAACCCGACGAGCGTTGAGGACACGAGCATCGTGCCCATCATCGGCACCATCATGAGGCCGGCGACCGTGGCGTCGATGCCGTGGACCATCTGCAGGTAGGTCGGCATGTAGGAGAGCACACCGAACATGCCGATGCCGACGAAGAGGCCGGCGATCGTGCACAGGATGAAGTCGCGGTTGGCGAACAGGCTCATCGGGATGACGGGTTCGCTGACCCTGAACTCGACGAAGACGAAGGCCACGGCGGCGATGGCACCGCCGATGATGAGGCCGTTGATCTGCCAGGAGCCCCATGCGTAGTCGTGCCCGCCCCATGCGGAGACGAGGACGATGCAGGAGGTGACGATCGAGATCAGGGCCATGCCGATGACGTCGATCTTCGGCCGCGGGCCGGTTCCCTTGGCGCGCTTGGGCACCTTGAGGAAGATCGCGGCGGCGATGAGTGCGATGATGCCCAGCGGGAAGTTGATGGCGAAGGCCCAGCGCCAGCCCGGGCCCTCGGTCAGCCATCCGCCGATGAGCGGTCCGGCCACCGAGGACACGGCGAAGGCGGAGCCCATGATGCCCATGTACTTGCCGCGTTCGCGGGCAGGGACGACGGAGGCGATGATCGACTGCGAGAGGATCATCATTCCGCCGCCGCCGATGCCCTGGAGGACGCGACCGAAGATCAGGGTCGACATCTCGTTCGCGATGAGGGCGAAGACCGAACCGAGCAGGAAGCAGCAGATTGCGAACATGAACAGCGGTTTGCGCCCGAACAGGTCGCCGACCTTGCCGTAGACGGGCATCATGATCGTCGATGCCAGCATGAATGCGGTGGAGACCCACAGCATCTGGTCGACGCCGTCGAGTTCGCCGACGATCGTCGGCAGGGCGGTGGCGAGGACCGTCTGGTTGAGCGAGAACATGAACATTGCGATCATCAGGCCCACGAAGAGCAGGATGATCGCCGAGGTGGCCATCGGCGGCGTGTCATCGCCGTTTGTCGCCGGTGCGGTTGTTCTCTGCGGTGTCGCTGTCATCGTCTCAGATTCGATATCGTGGTTGCTTCTCATCACGGCTTTCGTTGGATTCGTCGTCTCATTCGTCATTCGCGGCCCGTTCGTCCTGTCACTCACTGCGCTCGGTGCCTCGTCTCGGCCGGTCTCTCACTGCAGTCGGCCGAGGACCTTGAGGAAGAGGCCGAGGGAGTCTTCGAAGATCGCCTTGGTCCCGCCTCGCTCGTCGACCGCCTCGGGCGTCTTCTTGATCGTGTGTCCGGCATGGCTGAGCGGCACGCGGCAGAGTTGGGTGAGCATGCGCGCGCTGCGCCACGCCGAGTCCTCGGTGGAGAATTCCTGCCCGAGGTGGCGCAGCCGAGCCAGGACGTGACCGGCGACGATCTCCTCCAGGGCTTCGGCCCGGTCGAAGCTTTTGCTCACAAGCTCCGGGTAGAGCGCGAAGAGGCGACGGCGCCTGGCCGGCAGCTCCGGATCGACGTAGCCGATGAGCAGCGCTTCGCGGACGAAGCGCGCCGTGTCCTCGGCAAGCGTGTCCAGGCCGGCCGGTGAGTGGACGTAGTCATCGGCGAGGGCCTCGTCGACGCCGGCTTCGACTCCGAGGCCGACGATCGCGTCCTCTTTCGTCTCGAAGTAGTTGAAGAACGTGCGGGTGGACACGCCCGCGTCCGCGGCGATGGTCGCCACGGTCGCACAGGCGAGGCCGTCTTCGAGGACTCGGGTGATCGCCGCCTCATGGAGGGCGCTGCGGGTCAGCCGAGCCTTCTTCGAGCGCAGGGATTCTTCAATGGGCATGAGTACATTTTGCACCCCATGCAAACTTTCATCAAATGCAAATATGCAATTGTGCACTATTTCACTGTGTGCAGAATTTCACGGGGATGAGGCTCCCACCGCGGGTGCTCACATGAGCAGTTTGAGTCGGGCCCGATGCTGTTCGAGGGTCTGCAGCTGACCGAGCAGCGCCGCCTGCCCCGCCCCGTCGCTGGTGTCCTGTCGCTGCAGACGTGAGTGCAGCTCCTTGGCAATGCGTTCGAGGTCGTAGTCGAACAGGCGTGCGACGATGCCACGGGCGAACGGCTCGATGCCGGTGCCTTCGATGATCGGCAGCGGAGTCACGATCAGCTGTGCGATATAGGGTTTGAGATCCTCGGCGCTGGCTTCGAGGACGCGTTCGGCCCATTTCGATTGGACGGGTCCCGCCGACCCCAGTCCCCCGGCCGCCTTGATCGCCTCTTGGATCCGCCGGTAGCCGGGGTGTTCGAAGGCCTTGGCCGACAGCGAGTCGAAGAGCTTCGCATTGACGGCTTCCGGGTGCTGCAGGGCGACCATGAGCACGCCCTTCTCCGTCTTCAGACGTGCGGGGCTGATCGGGGCCGAGAGGTTCGAGACGTCGGGACGTTCTTCGTAGACGTATTCGATGCCGCGGTCGTCGGTGATCTCCCCCGCCGAGGCGGGACCGGCCCCGCGCGCGTCCCCGCCCGATGCGGGCACCGTCCCGGCTCCCTGTCCCGGCCCTGATGCCGGTCCCGAGTCAGGTGCGGGCGGTGCCGGTGGCGGACCATTGCGGAAATTCGTCTGCTGTGCCGGTGCCTCGGCGGTCTGGCGGTTCTGCTTCGGCTGCCGCTGTGCGGTGCGCACCGCGGCCTCCACCTCGTCGATGTCGACGCCGATGCGACCGGCGACGAACCGGTAGTAGTGGGTGAGGCTGTTGCGGTCGCGGATTCCGGTGAGCACCTCGGCGGCGGCCTTGACCGCGGAGATCCGGCCTTCGACGGTGTCGAGGTCGAAGCGGGCGATCGCTGTGGTGATGACGAACTCGAACAGAGGTTTGCACTCGTCGATGAGTTCGCGCAGGGCCGCGTCACCCTTCTGCATGCGCAGATCGCAGGGGTCGAGCCCGTCGGCTTCGACGGCGACGAAGGTCTGCGCGGTGAAGAGGTTCTCGAATTCGAAGGCCTTGAGCGCGGCCTTCTGCCCGGCGGCGTCGCCGTCGAAGGTGAAGATGACCTGTCCGGTCGGATCATCGCCCAAGAGCCGCCGGATGATCTTGACGTGTTCGGTTCCGAAGGCTGTTCCGCAGGTCGCTACGGCCTGGTCGACCCCGGCGAGGTGAGCGGCCATGACGTCGGTATAGCCTTCGACGACGACGACGCGTTTGGTCTTCGCGATCGACTTCTTCGCCAGGTCGAGGCCGTAGAGGACCTGGTTTTTGTGATAGAGCGCGGTCTCCGGGGTGTTGAGGTACTTCGGGCCCTTGTCGTCTTCGTAGAGGCGGCGGGCGCCGAAGCCGATCGTCCGGGCGGTCATATCCTTGATGGGCCAGATGACACGTCCGCGGAACCGGTCGTAGATGCCGCGACCGCCTTCGCTGGCCAGCCCGCCGGCGAGGATCTCCTCCTCGGTGAAGCCGGCCCGGCCGAGGTGCGAGGTCAGTGCGTCCCAGGATTTCGGGGCGAAGCCGATGCCGAACTCTCGGCTCGATTCGGCGGGAAAGCCGCGCCCGGTGAGGAATTCGCGGCCGATCCGGCCCGCCTCGGACTCGAGCGCCTGGGTGAAGAACCGCTGCGCGACTTCGTGCATCTCGAGCAATCGCTGTCGCCGGCTGGCCTGCTCCCGGTCCGGACCTTTGCCATCCTCGTAGCGCAGATGCATGCCGGCCTTGCCGGCCAGGGTCTCGACGGCTTCGACGAAGCTGAGCTGCTCGACCTTCTGCAGGAAGGTGAACACGTCGCCGGACTCTCCGCAGCCGAAGCAGTGGTACATGCCGACCTGCGGACGCACGGTGAACGAGGGAGTCTTCTCGTCGTGGAAGGGGCACAGCCCCTTGAGCGAACCGATGCCCGCGGTCTTGAGGGTGACGAACTCCCCGATCACCTCGTCGATGCGGGTGCGGGTGCGCAGTTCGTCGATGTCCTCGCGCTTGATGAGTCCGGCCATGGTCTAGAGCCGATCCTCCGCCCCGGCGTTGAGGTGGTGGTACAGGGCCCACGCGGAGTGGTCGGTCAGGGACGCGATCTGGTCGACGATGACGCGCAGACGGGCGGCATCGTCGGCCGCCTCGGCGTGGTCGGCGCGGAACATCGGGTCGAGGTTCTCCGGTTTCTGCGCATACCACTCGGCGAGGTCGCCGATCACCGCGGCCTGGATGTCATGCAGGCGCAGGCGGTCCTCGGCGACCATGACGGTCAGCGTAGCCATGCCCTTGAGCACGGCGATCTCGACCACGGTGGTCTCCGGCACGACGAGAGATGCCGAGTAGCGGGCCAGCGGCTCCCACCCGAACTCCTCGCGCGTCGCCGCTTCCGCTGCCCCGACGAACCGCCCGATGAGCTGGCTGGACATGTGCTTGAGGCTCGCCTGGGCCCGGCGGGACCCGTCGAAGGTCTCACTGGGCCAGTAGGCGGCGGCCTGGAGTCGGCTCAGCGCCTTGTCCATCTCCGCATCCGTCGTCTCCGGCAGATACCACTGACGGGTGATCTCGAAGAGCTCGGCCCGACGGGATTCGGAGGCGAAATCGGCAAGCTCGAGGTGGCCGGCGACGATGGCGTCCTCGACGTCATGGACGGAATAGGAGATGTCATCGGCCAAGTCCATGACCTGGGCTTCGATGCATCTGCTGCCGTTGTCGATTCCGGAGCGGTAGAAGTCGAAGACATCCGTGTCGTCATCGTAGACGCCGAACTTCCGCACTCCGGAGTCGCGGCGCCCGGACGTGGCCTCGCTGCGCGGCCAGGGGTACTTCGTCAGCGCGTCGAGGCTGGCCCGGGTCAGGTTGAGCCCCGCCGGTCGGCCGTCTGCGGCGATGACCTTCGGTTCGATCCGAGTGACCAGGCGCAGGGTCTGGGCGTTGCCTTCGAACCCGCCGATGTCCTTGCACAGGGCGTCGAGGATCGTCTCCCCGTGGTGGCCGAAGGGCGGATGGCCGAGATCGTGGGACAGGCACGCGGTGTCGACGATATCGGGGTCGCAGCCGAGGTAGCGGGCGAGTTCGCGTCCGACCTGAGCCACTTCGAGAGAGTGGGTGAGGCGGGTGCGGACGAAGTCGTCGGTGCCGGGCGCGACGACCTGCGTCTTCGCACCGAGGCGGCGCAGGCCCGAGGAATGGAGGACGCGGGCACGGTCACGCTGGAAGGCCGAGCGCCGTGGATTCTTTGCCGGTTCGCTCACCCACCGTTCCTCGTCCCACGGCGTATAGACCGCCACGGTCCCCGTCCGCACCGAGGTGTGCGGGTGAGTGTCGAAGGGCATTCTCATCCTCCAGAGATGTCGAGTTCGGCCTCCGACAGCAGCGATCGTCCGCTGGGGTCGAAGATACGGGAATCCAGCCAGCCTTCGGGCAGGTGCGGCTTCTTCGGTCGGGTCGTGCGACCCCGCGAGCCCTCTGCGGCCTCCCCCGGATAGGGGGCGTTTTGGTCGAGCTGGGCAAGCAGTCCGGCAAGCTCCTCGAGCGATGACACCATGGCCAGCCGGCTGCGCAGGTCTCCCCCGACCGGGTAGCCCTTGAAGTACCAGGCGATGTGTTTGCGCAGGTCCCGCACGCCGTAGAACTCGTCTTCGAAGTGATCGACGAGGTATTCGCCGTGCTTGTACACTGCCTGCCCCACCTCGGCGAGGCCGGGACGGTGACGCTCCTCGCTGCCGTTCAGGGCATTCGCGAGATCGCCGAACAGCCACGGTCGGCCCTGGCAGCCGCGACCGATGACGACGCCGTCGCAACCGGTCGTGGCCATCATGTCCAGCGCATCCTCGGCCGCGAAGATGTCGCCGTTGCCGAGCACGGGAACCGTATCGCCGAGGTGGTCCTTGAGTCGGGCGATCGCGTCCCAGTCGGCCTTGCCCGAGTAGAGGTCGGCGGCGGTGCGCCCGTGCAGGGCGACGGCGGAGACACCCGCGTTGCGCGCGGTCTCGGCAGCGTCGAGGAAGGTCGTGTGGTCGGCGTCGATGCCCTTGCGCATCTTCACCGTCACGGGAATTCCCCCTCGAGAGGCCTCGTTGACGGCCGTGGTGACGATGGCTTCGAACAGGTCCTGCTTCCACGGCAGCGCGGAGCCGCCGCCCTTGCGGGTGACCTTGGGAACGGGGCAGCCGAAGTTGAGGTCGATGTGGTCGGCCCGGTCCTCCTCGACGAGCATCCGCACGGCCTGGCCCATGGTGACCGGGTCGACCCCGTAGAGCTGCACGGAGCGCGGGGTCTCATAGGGTTCGTGGTGGATGATGCGCATCGTCTTGGGACTGCGCTCGACGAGGGCCCGGGTGGTGACCATTTCGGTCACGTAGAGGCCGGCGCCGTATTCGCGACAGAGGCGACGGAACGCGGTGTTCGTGATCCCGGCCATCGGGGCGAGCACGACCGGCGAGGACAGCTCGATGGGGCCGATGCGCAGCGGTGCTGCGGCGGCCGGGGACACGGTTTCTGGGCTGGGGCTGATGACACTCACGACCCCATTATCCCAATGCAGTCAAAATCGCACATTCTCGCCCCTCTTCGCCTGTCTCCGACGCCGTGTTTCCGGTGTCCGTTCGGACGTCAGTCTCGCCGGGAGTTCGATTCTGCTCCCCCGCTTTCCGGTTCGGCACTGTCCTGTCCAACGGTCCCCGCACGGAGAAATTCCCGGACGTCCCATTCGGTGTCCACGGCGAGTTCGGCGGCGAGCCGGTCATCGTGGGTGACGACGACCATCGCCCCGCCGAATCCCTCGAGCGCGGTGACGAGCGCCTCGAGCGAGGACAGGTCGAGATTGTTGCCCGGCTCGTCGAGGATGAGCAGCTGCGGGGCGGGGTCCTGGAGCAGCTCGGAGGCGAGGGCGACCCGGAAGCGTTCGCCGCCGGAGAGGGTCGAACAGATCTGGTCGGTGCGACCGGCGCGCAGCCCCATGGCCGCGAGCACTTCATGGACGCGGTGCGGGTTCAGATGCGGATTTCCCGCGCGCACGGCCTCCATGACGGTGAGGTCGGGCGGGAGCCGATACTGCTGGTCGAGGTGGCCGACAGGGACCGAGACGGTGACCGAGAGGTCACCGAAGAGCGCAGCGATCGGAGCGGAAGCCCCGTCACGGCCCGCGGCCGACATCATCGCTGCCAGCAGAGTGGATTTCCCTGCCCCGTTCGGTCCGGTCAGCCGGATCCGTTCGGGTCCGACGATCAACTGCGGTCGCTCCAATCTCGCCGAGGAGGCTTCGAGCACCCGCTTCGAAGCGTGCACCGTCGTCTCCGGCAGGTCGAGGCGCACGCTCGAGGACCGCCGCAGGATGTCTTTGGCCGCCTCGAGAGAATGCAGCGTCTCAGCTTCGTCTGCGGCTGAGTCGCCGCGCCTCTTCGCCGCGGACTTCTCTGCGGAGTTCCTCAGCCCGTTCATCGCGATCTTCGGTCGGCGCTTGTTCTCCTTGTCCTTCGCCGCCTTTCGGCCGGCTCGTGCGAGTTTCGTCTCGAGTTCGATGCGCTGCCGCTTCTCGATCGCATGGGCCTTCTTTGCGTCGATGACTCTCTGCTGCTTCGCTTCCTCTTCGGCCGCGACCATCTGCTCATAGTCGTCGAAGTTGCCGCCGTAGAGCCGCAGGCGATCGGTCATCTCGACGATCGCGTCCATGTGTTCGAGCAGGGTGCGGTCGTGGGAGATGACGAGCGTGGGACCGCGGCGTGCGGTGAGCATTGCACTCAGCAGCTGCCGCCCGTCCTCGTCGAGGTTGTTGCTCGGCTCGTCGAGGATGAGCCACTCGTCTGCGACCATCGCCGCACGGGCCAGTCCGATGCGGCCGGCCTGTCCGCCGGAGAAGCGGCTGAGGCTGCGGTCGAGGTCGGCCGCCTCGAGGTGGAGGCCGAGTTCGGCCGTGGCCGCCAGGGCCTGCTCTTCGATGTCCCAGGCCTCGCCGATGAGTGCGAAATCGGATTCCGCTGCTTCGCCGTTCAGAGCACGATGCAGTGCTGAACGGACCTTCGCGATGCCGAGAGCTTCATCGACGCGCTGAGCCGAATGCGGCAGCAGCTGGTCGATGTAGACGGCGTTGTCCGCGCCGGTGATCGTGCCGGCGGTCGCGGGCAGGTGGCCGGCGAGGAGTTTCGCGAAAGTGGATTTGCCGATCCCGTTGTCACCGACCAGCCCGATGAGTGCGGAGGGGATCGTGGCGGTCAGCTGGGAGAAGATCTCGGTATCGTCGCCGAGGCGGTAGTCCAGTCCGGACACAGTGATTGCTGTAGGCATGAGGATCCTCATTTCGTGGACGCAGAAGCGCTGCGGGCCCGTGGCACCCGCATATCACGGCATGAGGATTCACTTCACTGCGGAGATGTCCTTCGTCGGAAATGGGACAGCACAATGATCGCCGAGGCGGTTCGCCGCGTCAAGAGCACCTCCCGGCGGCGACCGTCGAGGCCGGGCCCGGAGAGCCTCAGACGATGATGAGCATGAGCTCGGCGGGCTCGTCGTGAGGATTCGTCAGCTGGTGCGGGACGTCACCTGGGGCTTGGGCACAGTCGCCGGCGTGGAGAGTGGTGCGGCGATCGATGGTGACGACCTCGATGGTTCCCGACAGAACGAAGAAGCTCTCACGCGAGCCGCTGCGGTGGGCGGCGAAGGCAGAGGTTTCGCTGTGCGGGTCGAGGCGGTAGTGGACGACGTCCATGTTCTCGATCGCCGAGGGCAGATCGCGGCGCCGGATTCCCTCGCCGAAGGTCGTTGTGGTGGGGATCGCCTCGGTGCGGGTGATCGTCACTTCGGGGGCGGCGAGGAGCTGGCCGACGTCGACGCCGAGGGCGCGGGAGAGACCCATCGCATTCGAGACCGAAGTGTCCTGCTCTCCTCGTTCGATCTTCGACAATGCAGCCCGCGAGAGGCCGGCCCTCACGGCCAGCTCGTTGAGCGTGAGGTTGTTGAATTTGCGCCGAGCTCTGATGCGGGCACCGAACACGCGAGCGCCGAGATCCTCTTCTTTCGCCATTGTCGAATCATAATCTATTCTGGGATAGTAGAATACGATCCCTCAAAGGAAATTCGCGTATATGTTGGCGATGCTGGCGCTCGGTCCGATCCTCGTTGCCATCATCCTGCTCCTGTTCAAACAGAGAGCCTGGGTATCAGCGATTGCCGGCACCGTCGTCGCTCTCATCGTCGCCTTCGCCTTCCCCACCCCCGCCTCGGTGTGGGTGGATTCCGGTATCGACTACTTCCCGCTCATCCTCGAGGTCGCACTCATCCTGCTCTTCGGGATGCTCCTGGCCCGGCTGCTCGAGGCGGCCGGTTCGATGTCGCAGATCTCCTCCTGGGTATGGTCCCAATCCCCCAGCCGACCGCTCGGCGTCGCACTCGTCGTCTTCGGCCTCGTCCCCTTCGCCGAATCGGTCACAGGATTCGGCATCGGCGTCACCGTCGGGGTGCCGGTGCTGCGCCACCTCGGATGCACCCTGCGGCAGTCGGCGATCCTCGGACTCCTCGGACTCATCGCCGTCCCCTGGGGCGCCCTCGGGCCGGGCACCACGGTCGCAGCCGCGCTGGCCGGGCTCGATGTCGACGAACTCGGCCTGGCCACGGGATGGCTCAACGCGATTCCGGTCATCATCGTCACGATCGCGGTGGTTGCGATCATGCGCCCGGGTCCTGCCTCGGCGCTGGGCATCATCGGGGCCGCCGCGCTGATGTGGGCGGGCATCCTCGGTGCCAGCATCTTCGTCGGCATGGCTCCGGCGGGAATCATCGGCTCGCTCATCGTCATCATCGCCATGGGCGCCCTCTTCGCTCTCCGTCGTCGCACCACCGGCTTCAGTCGGAGCCTGGGACGGGCCGCACTGCCCTATGCGTCGCTGACCCTCGGGCTGCTGCTGGCGCGGGCGCTGCACTCGGCCCTGCCGTCGCTTGTCACCCAGATCATCGCCTCTCCCCCGTTCTGGCTGGCCGTGGCCTGTCTCATCGCTGCGATCTCCGTCGCCGGGCGACGCAGCGTCGCCGCATCGGCCGCCCGATCGTGGGTGCCCATCGGCGTGGGAACGGCAGCGTTCATGGTCATGGGCTGGATCATGACGACGACGGGAATGAGCGCGGCCATCGGAGCGGCGATTCCCGCCGGCCTCCTCGTGCTCACCCCGCTGCTCAACTCGGCCGGCGCGGTGCTCACCGGGTCGAACACGGGGGCGAACTCGATGTTCACCGGCACGCTGACCGCGGTCGCCACCGCCTCACAGGCATCCGCACTGCAGGTCGTCGCCGCCGGCAATGCGGCCGGCTCACTGGCCGCCCTCGCCGCTCCCCCGCGGGTGGCGATGGCCGTGCAGATGGCCGATTCCTCCGGGCCCGCCTCGGCGCGCGATATCAGCTGGGCGCAGGGTCGGGCACTGGCCGTGGCCGGAATCAACGCCATGTGCCTCGGACTCTGGATCCAATTCTTCGCCTGAGGGCCCCGAACGTGCGGTCGTCGGAGGGGCGGCTCTCGCTCAGACGCGGATGATCTCGCGGGGGAAGTGCGTGAACGGTTCGCACCCGGTGTCGGTGATGAGGACCGGTTCGGACAGTTCGATGCCGTAGCCGTTCATCCACATTCCGCCGATGAGGTGGAAGGTCATTCCCGATTCGAGGATCTGATCATCCTCGGTGCGGATCGAGATCGTCCTCTCGCCCCAGTCGGGCGGGTATCCGATGCCGATCGAGTAGCCCAACCGGCTCGGCTTCTCCAATCCCGACAGCGCGAGCACACGATTCCAGGTGCGGGCGAGCTCGGCGGTGGGCACTTCGGGGGCAGCGACGTCGAGGACCGCGGTGAGCGCCTCGGCGACGACGCCCTCGAGTCGGACGAGCTCCTGCTTCGGTCGACCGGTCACCGCGGTCCGGGCCAAGGGCACGTGGTAGCGCCGGTGGACACCGGCGAGTTCGATGCTCACGGACTCATCGGCCTTGAACTGCCGATCGGTCCAGCTCAGATGCGGGGTGTCCGCGCTCTCTCCGGTGGGCATGAGCGGAACGATCGAGGGATAGTCGCCCCAGACCCCCTCACCGCCGCGGGTCTGCGCCTCGGAGATCGCTGCGGCCACTTCGTGCTGGCCGACTCCGACGCCGATCGTGCCCAGGGCCGCGTCCATGGCTGCCGTGGTCACCTTCGCCGCCTTGCGCATGATCGCGATCTCGGCCGGGGACTTCACCGCACGGATCCAGTTGACGAGTTCGAAGGAATCGACGAGTCGCCATTCCGGCACCCCGTTGACCAGGGCCCGGAAGGCGCGCGGAGAGAAGAAGTGCGAATCCATTTCGACTCCGACCGGTGAGGTCGAGGCGCGGGCGACCTCCCACCGCTGGCGCAGCGCGAACGCCACCCAGTCGAAGGGGTGGATATGGGGGCGCTGCACATAGCGCTCGGGGTAGCCGACGATGTCCTCCGGCGGAAGCCAGGAGGTGTGTGAGGCCCCGCGCGCGTCCATGTCGCGCATGAACAGCGTCATCGGACCCGACGAGGGCACGAAGAGCAGCTGCGGGGTATAGAAGGACCAGGCGTTGTAACCGGTGAGGTAATAGATGTTCGCAGGGTCGGTGACGATGAGTGCGGCCAGGCCCTGATCGACCATCCGGTTGCGCACCGACGCGATCCGGCCGAGGTACTCCTCGGGACTGAACGACAGCTCGTCGGCCCCGATCGTATCGACCTCGCCGGGAACCGGCTGCGGGCGAGCTCTGACCTCCTGGCCTGCCTGCCCCTGTTCGGCACCGGGCCGCATACCGTAGACATCCGGGCGATTCTCTTCGCCGCCGTAGAACAGCTCACCCTCATTCATGACACCAGTGTGGTGACCTGTCTCACAGCCTGTCAATCACTGTCGACGCGCGTGTTGTCGGCATCGATCGAGCTGCGGGTGGTCGATGGCGATTTTCGACATTTCTGACGAATCGAGAATCAATCTTTTTCACTTTCGACGAAATTCGCATCTCGCACGGCGCATTTCAGTCGAATCGGTGATAGATTGGGCTGAGACACACATCACGGAGGTGAAGAATGGACCAGTTCCTGCCGAACGGCAGCGGTTCCCGACTGGGAAATCTCGACGAGAAATCTAAGGCGATCATCGTCGAACTGCAGCACGACGGAAGGAAATCGTATTCGGCCATCGGCAAATCCGTGGGATTGTCCGAGGCCGCTGTGCGTCAGCGGGTCTCAAGGCTCATCGACTCCGGAGTCATGGAGATCGTCGCCGTGACCGACCCGCTGAGTCTCGGTTTCGCCCGGCAGGCGATGGTGGGGCTGAAGATCCGCGGAGACATCACTGCGGTCGCCGATCGGCTCCACGACTACGACGAGATCGACTATCTCGTCGTGACTGCGGGGTCGTTCGACCTCCTCGTCGAGATCGTGTGTGAGTCGGATCGGCATCTGATCGAATTCGTCAACGAAGAGCTCCGCTCGATCGATGCCGTCGTGGATACGGAGCTCTTCATGTACCTCTCACTGGAGAAGCAGAAATACAATTGGGGGACACGATGACAGAGAATGTCACCAGGGCTGGCACTCCTTATCAGGAGGCCATCCGCAACAACGTGTGGATGCATATGTCACCACACCAGGCACTGTTCAACGGTGGTGAAGCGCCGGTCATCGTACGCGGCGAAGGCCACCACATCTTCGACGACAAGGGGAAGAAGTACCTCGACGGTCTCGCCGGCCTGTTCACCGTCCAGGTGGGCCACGGTCGCGAGGAGATCGCGAAGGCGATGTACGACCAGACGCTCAAGCTGCCGTTCATGCCGCTGTGGTCCTACACCCACCCGCAGGCCATCGAGGTCTCGGAACGTCTGGCCAACTACGCGCCGGGCGATCTCAACCGCGTCTTCCTCACCTCCGGCGGTGGAGATTCGGTCGAGTCGGCGATGAAGCTGGCGAAGAACTACTTCAAGCTCGTTGGCAAGCCGGGCAAGCACAAGATCATCTCGCGTGCCACGGCCTACCACGGCACACCGCACGGTGCGCTGTCGGTGACCTCGCTGCCGGGCCTGCGCGAGCAGTTCGCTCCGCTGGTGCCCGGCGCCCACAAGGTGCCGAACACGAACTTCTACCGGGCTCCCGAGCACCTCGCCCATGACGAGAAGGCCTTCGGCCGTTGGGCCGCCGACCGCATCGGCGAAGCCATCGAGTTCGAAGGCGCCGACTCCGTTGCCGCCGTCTTCCTCGAACCTGTGCAGAACTCCGGTGGCTGCTTCCCGCCGCCTCCCGGATACTTCGAGCGGGTCCGTGAGATCTGCGACGAGTACGATGTGCTGCTGGTCTCGGACGAGACGATCTGCGCCTACGGTCGCGTCGGCGACATGTTCGCCTGCAACGACTTCGGCTACGTCCCCGACATCATCACCTCCGCCAAGGGCATCACCTCCGGCTACGCGCCGCTGGGTGCGATGATCGCCTCCGATCGTCTCTTCGAGCCCTTCGGCCCGGGTGGGGATGAGACCTTCTACCACGGCTACACCTTCGGTGGACACCCCGTCTCCTGTGCCGCGGCCATGGCGAACTTCGACGTCTTCGAGACCGAGAAGCTCAACGATCATGTGCATGAGAACGCCGCCGCGTTCAAGTTCACGCTCGAGAAGCTCAAGGACCTGCCGATCGTCGGCGATGTCCGCGGTGAGGGATTCTTCTACGGGATCGAACTCGTCAAGGACAAGGACACCAAGGAGTCGTTCACCGAAGAGGAGTCCGAGCGGATCCTCAAGGACTTCGTGTCCGCGAAGATGTACGACAGCGGTCTGTACTGCCGTGCCGATGACCGTGGAGACCCGGTCATCCAGCTCTCGCCCCCGCTGACGGTGGGCCAGAGCGAGTTCGACGAGATGGAGCAGATCATCCGCGGCGTCCTCACCGAAGCCTGGACCAAACTCTGACCCCCTAATTGCTACCCGACGGCGGCCCAGCAACCTCGCGCGAGGTTGCTGGGCCGCCGTCGGGATCCTTCTATGTCTGTCAAGCGGCTTGGCCGATCGAGTTCGTGGCCTCGAGAATGCGATACACAGAACGGGCCAAGTGACGCTTCATGCACCGGATGGTCTCCTTCTTCGTCTTCCCCTCGCCAAGCCGTTTAGCCATGTATGCCTGGGACCTCTTCTGGTGAGAAAGCCGCGTGATGGCCACCATGTACAACGCAGAATTCAACCGACGATCACCACTGCGATTAAGCCGGAACCTCACCACATTCCCCGACGACGCCGGTATCGGGCTGACCCCCGCCAGCTTCGCAAACGCAGCCTCTGAACGCACCCGCCCAGGATGCGACCACGCCAGGTAGAACACAGCCGCGGTGATCGGACCAATCCCCGGCTCAGCCAGCAACACCGCAGCCGGGCTGTCCTTGACCAAAGCTTCGATCCGGGTGGCGTAGTCCTTGATATCGGCATCGACTTCGACGACGCGTTTGGCTAACCGAATCGCTTCCCGACGAGCCTCGGTAAGTGCCACAGACTCGTTCCTGATCCGCCACTTCGCAACCGCGTGGATCTTGACGACCGACAGTTTCCGACGCGCATCCATACCGAGGTCATGAGTACGCAACAGCGCGGTGAGCGCATTGACAGTCCGGGTCTTCTCCCGGGTCATGGACTCCCGCGCCTTGACCAGGATCTGCAGTCCCTGACGCGGCCCATCAGCCTGCCGGGGGAACCGCAGCCGCGACTCATCCATCGACAGGACCGTGCCAGCGATCCGTCGGGCATCGATCCGGTCATCCTTGCCCGTGGCATGCCGGTCACGAGCATTCATGCTGGCGGCCTCGGCGACTGTGTACCCGTTGTCGGCAACATGGTCGGCAAGGATCGCCCCGTAAGTGCCGATACCCTCGATCACCCACAGGGTGTCGAGGTCCCCGCCGGTACGGCGACCGGCCCACAGCAGCGCCCGTTTCAGGCCAGCTTTCGTGGTCGGGAATGCAGCAGTGTCGACGTGCTCACCAGTGTTGGTGAGGACACTGTAGACGTGGTTCTTCGCGTGGGTGTCGACGCCAACGACAAACGCGTATAAATGCGAGATGATAGTCATGACGGTTCGTGATTCTCCTGTGTCAGAACGGATGAGGTCCGACCGTCGAACGGTCGGCTCCGGTCCGGGAGATAGTCACGTCGAAACACTACTGTGATGAGTCACGTTCGGTCAGGAACGGACAACCTTCTGATCAAGTTATCGATGTGGGCCGAGCCGGTGCCGACCGCCCACCGATCATCAGACAGATCCCGACGAGGACATCGTTCGAGTCAGTAGTTCTGCGGGTCATGATGATCGATGGGACGGTCAGTTCCTACTCTGCCAGCCAGTCCCAGACCAGCCACTATCAATACTCACAGTAGTTCTGGAGGGTGGAGGAAGGGGCTGCTCAGCGGCCGCGGTCGCGGAGACGGGCCTCACGGCGAGTCATCGGGGCCTGCGACTCGATTCCGCTGACCGACGTTCCGGGTGCGACCGCCTCCTCCGCCGGTTCGGAGCGCCGCGGCGGACGCAGGCCGGAACGGACGACGAGGACGCCGAGTCCGGTCGTCAGCGGGATCGCGACGACCAGTCCGATCGAACACACGAGGATGCTCACCACTTCCACGGACATGTCACCGAGGGTGAACGTGTCGAACAGCGACTGGTCATGGGCGGAGACGATGATGAGCGTCATCAGTGCCGACCCGACATACGCGAAGGTGATCGTGTAGACCGTCGAGGCGATGTGGTCGCGCCCGATGCGCATCGCCCGCGCGAAGAGCTGCGCCGGCTTCATGGTCGGAGCCGCCGTTGCCAGCTCCCACACCGCCGATGCCTGAGTGATCGTGACATCGTTGAGCACCCCGAGACCGGTGATGAGGATCGCGCAGACGATGATGTCGGTCATCGCCAGGTCCGTCGTATCGACGAGGAGGTACCCGTCTTCCGAATAGGCGATGCCCAGATTCGCCCACGACGTCATCCACGCGCCGAGGAGGCCGGTGATGATGATGCCGAGCACCGTGCCGAACAGCGCCGTCGACGTCCGGGCGGAGATTCCGTGGGCAAGATAGAGCGCGACGACCATGATCGCACTCGCTGCGACCAGGGCCACCAGCAGCGGAGGTCTGCCGTCGAGCATCGCCGGCAGCATGAAGACGAACAGCACGGCACCGGCGAAGCCGAGTCCCAGCAGCGCCCTCAAGCCCCGGATACCGGCGACGAGGAGGACGACGATCGCATAGATGATCGCCAGTGCCAGCATCGGCACGTTCCGGTCGAAGTCGATGAAGACGTAGTCGGCACCCAGTTCGGCGCGGTCCGGTGAGTCGGTGAAGTCGAGGACCTTGAGCGTGTCACCGACCTCAACGCCGGCCTTGACGGCGTCGGGAGTGACGTAGAGGCTGCCTTCGCGGCCGTCGGCTTCGACGGTGTAGGTCGTGCAGTCGGCGCGGACCATCGGGTCCGTCTCCCCCGCCTCGCAAGCGGTGGCGTCGACGGCTGTGACAGTCGCCTCGGTATGGGAGGTGCCTTCGGCGGAGTTCGTCGTCGGCCCGCCTCCGGGCAGATCCGTGTCCGGGTTCCCGGGCCACAGCAGCACGATTCCGACGATCGTGGCGACCACGAGCGGGATGAGGCAGGCGATCATGATCCGGCGAACGCGCGGCGAGGCCTTCGGCTCGGACTGGACAGTCATATGCATGGCGGACCTTCGTTGGGTGGCGAAGCTTGAGGCGAGGCAGTGATGAGACCGGTGGTGAGGGGAGCCCAGATGGGAAGGGCCCGGGCGGCAGAGCTTTCTCCGCCGCCCGGGCCCTCCGCAGACAGATCAGGCTCCGGCGAGGTGGTCGGCCAGGTACTTCTCGACCTGATCGATGCTCACGCGCTCCTGGCTCATATCGTCGCGCTTGCGGATCGTGACCGCCTGGTCATCGAGGGTGTCGAAGTCGACGGTGATGCACAGCGGCGTGCCGATCTCGTCCTGGCGCCGGTAGCGGCGTCCGATGGCACCGGCATCGTCGAAGTCGATGTTCCACCGACGGCGCAGTCGGGCGGCGAGCTCCTTCGCCTGCGGCGAAAGCTTCTCGTTGCGGCTCAGCGGCAGCACCGCGGCCTTGACCGGAGCCAGCCGCGGGTCGAGCTTGAGCACGATTCGCTTGTCCACGCCGCCCTTCGTGTTCGGCGCCTCGTCCTCGGTGTAGGCCTCGACGAGGAACGCCATCATCGACCGCGTCAGGCCGAAGGAGGGTTCGATGACATACGGGGTGTAGCGGTCGCCGCTGGCCTGGTCGAAGTACTGCAGCTTCGTTCCGGACAGCTCGGTGTGGGTGCCGAGATCGTAGTCGGTGCGGTTGGCCACTCCCATGAGCTCGCCCCATTCCGAACCTTGGAAGCCGAAGCGGTATTCGACGTCGATGGTGCCCGATGAGTAGTGGGCCCGGTCGTCCTCGGGCACATCGAGGCGGCGGACGTTGTCCGCGGAGATGCCGAGGTCGAGGAACCAGTTCCAGCAGTCTTCGACCCACTGCTTGTAATAGTCGTCGGCTTCGTTCGGGTGGACGAAGTATTCGATCTCCATCTGCTCGAACTCACGGGTGCGGAAGATGAAGTTGCCGGGGGTGATCTCGTTGCGGAAGGCCTTGCCGATCTGGCCGATGCCGAACGGCGGCTTCTTCCGGGCGGCGGTGAGCACGTTGTTGAAGTTCACGAAGATGCCCTGCGCCGTCTCCGGACGCAGGTAATGCAGGCCGGCTTCGGAGTCGACGGGGCCGAGGTAGGTCTTGACGAGTCCGGAGAACTCCTGTGGTTCGGTCCACTGCCCGCGGGTGCCGCAGTCGGGGCAGACGATCTCGGCCATGCCGTTCTCCGGGGCCTTCTTGTGCTTCGCTTCGAACGCCTCGAGCAGGTGGTCCTCACGGTGGCGCTTGTGGCAGTTGAGGCATTCGACGAGCGGGTCGACGAAGGTCTCGACGTGGCCGGACGCCTCCCAGACGCGCTTGGGCAGGATGATCGAGGAGTCGAGGCCGACGACGTCCTCGCGACCGCGCACGAAGGTCTGCCACCACTGGGACTTGATGTTGTCCTTGAGCTCGACGCCCAACGGACCATAGTCCCATGCCGAGCGGGAACCGCCGTAGATCTCTCCTGCCTGGAAGACGAATCCTCTGCGTTTGGCCAGGGCGATGACGGCATCCAACTTGGACTGTGCCACGATTTTCTCTCCTTGATTCAGTTCGCCGACGGCCGGCTGCCGTGGCTCGCAGGTACTACCCTAACCGGTCGACGGCGCCCCTCCTCAACGTCGGCTCTCCACGGGGAGTTGAGTCCGGGAGGCGACTGATCTCACATCGGTTCGGCCCCTTCCGTGCCGCCTCGGCGAGGGTGCAGCATGTAGACTTTGAGTACACCCAAACCTTTCTCCGTACGGACGTCTTGCGCGTCTGTCCAAGCGAGTCCTTGGATCTATTACGGTTTCGGCCCGGATTGCTCACGATGATTGCATAAGCGGCCGCAGGGTAGATCGCCACTACAGTCATCTGCGATCAAGTGTGTGCCGACGTGAGAGAGACAACTCATGACCGATGTGTCCACAACCGACGAAACCACCCCGAAGTTCTCCGAACTCGGACTCCATCCCCTCGTGCTCAAAGCCGTCGAGGCGCAGGGCTATGAGACCCCGACCCCGATCCAGGCCGAGACCATCCCGGCCCTGCTGTCCGGCCGTGACGTCATCGGTCTGGCCCAGACCGGTACCGGTAAGACCGCCGCGTTCGCGCTGCCGGCCCTGTCCGACCTCGCCGAGGCGGGGCGCGCCGCCGATGGCCCGTTCGCTCTCGTTCTCACCCCGACCCGTGAGCTGGCGATCCAGGTCGCCGAGGCGTTCACCTCCTATGCCACCGAGCTGGCCGACTTCTCCGTGCTGCCGATCTACGGCGGTCAGGCCTACGGCCCGCAGCTGGCGGGACTACGCCGCGGAGCGCAGATCGTCGTCGGCACCCCAGGCCGCGTCATCGACCACCTCAAGCGCGGTTCGCTCAAACTCGGCAGCCTTGAGCACCTCATCCTCGATGAGGCCGACGAGATGCTCAAGATGGGCTTCGCCGAGGACATCGAGGAGATCTTCAGCCAGGTCGGTGACAACCGCCAGGTGGCACTGTTCTCCGCGACCATGCCGACGTCGATCCACCGGATCACCGGCAAGTACCTCAACGATCCGCAGGAAGTCCGGATCGCTTCGAAGTCGCAGACCGGCGCGAACATCCGCCAGCGTTACTTCATGGTCCAGCATTCGCACAAGCTCGACGCCCTGACCCGCATCCTCGAGGTCGAGGAGTACGAGGGCATCATCATGTTCGTGCGCACCAAGCAGGCGACCGAGGAACTGGCCGAGAAGCTGCGCGCCCGCGGGTTCAAGGCCTCGGCGATCAACGGCGACATCCCTCAGCAGGCTCGTGAGCGGACCGTGGAGATGCTGCGCTCGGGCAAGGTCGACGTCCTCGTGGCCACCGACGTCGCCGCACGCGGCCTCGACGTCGAGCGCATCACCCTCGTCGTCAACTACGACATCCCGCATGACACCGAGTCCTATGTCCACCGCATCGGCCGCACCGGCCGCGCCGGACGTTCGGGCGAGGCGATCCTCTTCGTCACTCCGCGCGAGCAGCGTCTGCTCGGATCCATCGAACGGGCGACCAAGCAGAAGGTCGAACCGCTGGTTCTGCCCAGCGTCGAAGAGCTGACGAACACCCGGGTGGAGAAGTTCACCAAACGCATCGATGATGTGCTCGCCACGACCGAACTGAGCGAGCTGACTGCCGTCATCGAGCAGTACGAGCTCTCCCGTGATGTCCCGGCGACGAACATCGCCGCGGCCCTGGCCTCGCTCGTGCTCGAGTCGAACACCCTCAAGGCCGAACCGATGCCAGAGCCGGTGCGCGGCAAGCCCGGCCGGGACCGGGACGGCGGCCGCGACGGAGGCCGTCCGGCCCGCGGCGGCCGTGCCCGCGATGAGAACATGACGACCTACCGTCTGGCCGTGGGACGCAATGAGCGACTCCAGCCCGGTGCTGTCGTCGGTGCGATCGCGAACGAGGGCGGAATCACCTCGAAGCAGATCGGCCACATCGACATCCGGTCGAACCACACTCTCGTCGACCTGCCCAAGGACCTCGACCCGTCCGTGCTGCGCAAACTCTCCCACACCGAGATCCAGGGCCGCCCCATCGACATCCGTCCGGATTCGGGCCGCCCGGCGCGTCCGTTCAAGAAGCGCAACTTCGACAAGCAGCCCGGCGACGGCCGCAACTTCCGCAACGATCGCCGAGGCGGGAAGAAGTTCGGAGCTCGCAGCTCCGATCGCTCCCGCGACCGTTTCTGACCCCGGTCTGACGCCCCTGTCGCACTGAGTGCATCGACGGCCCCGCAGCAGTGTGCTGCGGGGCCGTCGATGATTCACGAATGCCAGCGGGCACCCGCAGACAGCTGCTTAGGCCGTTGGAGTGTCGACTGCTCCGCCGAAACGGCGGTCACGGCGCGCGTACTCTTCGATCGCGGCCCACAGCGTGCGCCGGTCGACATCGGGCCACAGCACGTCTTGGAAGACCATCTCGGCGTAGGCGGACTGCCAGAGCAGGAAGTTCGAGGTCCGCTGCTCCCCCGAGGAGCGCATGAACAGGTCGACATCGGGCACTCCGGGCGCGTAGAGCCGCGACCGGATGGTCTTCTCCGAGACCTTCCCCGGTTTGAGCTTGCCGGCAGCCACCTCGGCGGTGATCGCATTGATCGCGTCGACGATCTCCGATCGGCCACCGTAGTTCACGCAGAACTGCAGCACCAGGCCAGTGTTGTGCTTGGTCATCTCGGCGGCGGACTCGAGTTCGTCGATGACCGATCGCCACAGCCGACCGCGCCGTCCCGACCACACGATCCGCACACCGAGGGCGTTGAGTTCGTCGCGACGGCGACGGATGACGTCACGATTGAAGCCCATGAGGAAGCGCACCTCGTCGGGTGAGCGCTTCCAGTTCTCCGTCGAGAACGCATACGCGGACAGATACTCCACACCGACCTCGATGGCTCCGTGGACGACGTCGAGCAGCGAAGCCTCGCCGGCCCTGTGCCCTTCCGTGCGCGGCAGTCCCCGCTGATTCGCCCACCGACCGTTGCCGTCCATGACGATGGCCACGTGCTCAGGCACGAACTTCGCATCGATGCGCGGAGGACGCGCTCCGCTGGGGTGGGCCGGTGGTGCGGGATAGCTCATGTGCTCTCCAGAACTCTCAGTGATCGGATATTGCGCTCGAGGTGCCAGGACACCCAGTCGGAGACGAGCTTCGACCCGTCGATCTGATCGTGCAGGTCGGAGGCCTCGGCCCGTTCCCAGTCACCGGAGAGCAGCGCGGCCATGTGCTCGAGCGCATCGGTGTCGGGCAGCGCCGCCCCGGACGGGCGGCAGTGCGTGCACACGGCACCGCCGAGGGACGCGGAGAAAGCCCGGTGCGGTCCGGGCCGACCGCATTGTGCGCAGTCGAGCAGGCTGGGTGCCCATCCGGCCACCGACATCGCGCGCAGCAGGTAGGCGTCCAATGACAGCCGCGGCGGGTGTTCGCGATTGCACAGGGAGCGGATCGCGGAGACGAGGAGGAGGAAATGGGTGCGCGATTGGGGTTCGACCTCGGTGATGCTGCGGGCGGTTTCGGCCATCACCGAGGCGGCCGAATAGACATCGTAGTCCGTGGCGATTCCCCGTGCGAAGGGTTCGATGAGTTCGACCTGAGTGACGATGTCGAGGCTGCGCCCGACATGGCACTGGACGTCGATGAGCATAAAGGGTTCGAGTCGTGAGCCGAACCGCGATTTCGTCCGACGCACCCCCTTGGCGACGGCGCGCACGAGGCCGTGGCTGCGGGTGAGCACGGTGACGATGCGGTCGGCTTCGCCGAGCTTGTGCCCTTGGAGCACGATGCCTTCATCACGATAGTTGTGCACCCGCCCATTATCGCAGAGCGCGGCGGGGATTCCTCCCCGCCGCGCTCTGCGACCGCTGTGAGATGGGCCCGGAAGGCCGCCGGAGCCTCAGTCCCGCAGCCTCCGAGGCTCAGCCTCAGGCCCGGGGCTCACCCGTTTCAGGCCTGACGGTCCCGAGCGGCGCGGTTGACGGCCGAGACGACGGCTTTGAGCGAGGCCTTCGTGATGTTCGGGTGGAGCCCCGCACCCCAGACGACACGGTCCTCGACGGCGAGTTCGACGTAGGCGGCGGCCATGGCGTCGGCACCGGAGCCGATCGCGTGCTCGGTGTAGTCCTGGAGTCTGATGTCGACGTCGAAGTTCTCGACGAGGATCTTCACGAGCGCATCGATCGGGCCTTTGCCGTGACCTTCGTAGGTGCGTTCCTGACCGTCGACGATGAGGTCGACCTCGACGCGTTCGGACGGGCCCGATTCGCCGACGGTGCCCGAGTCCGTGCGCAGGCCCACGATCTGGAAGCGGCCCCATGCCTTGTCTTCATCGTCCGAGGGCAGGTACTCATAGTTGAAGATCTTGCGGATCTCCTCGGCGTTGACCTCGCCCCCGCCCTCGGTGTGCATCTGCACGGCGCGGGAGAATTCGACCTGCATCCGACGCGGCAGGTCAAGACCGTACTCGCTCTTGAGCAGGTAGGTCACGCCGCCCTTGCCGGACTGCGAGTTCACGCGGATGATCGCCTCGTAGGAACGGCCGAGGTCCTTCGGGTCGACCGGCAGGTAGGGCATGTCCCATTCCATGAGGTCGACGGGTGTGCCCTGGGCGTTCGCCTTCTTCTCCCGATCGGCGAAGGCCTTGTTGATCGCATCCTGGTGCGAACCGGAGAACGAGGTGAACACGAGGTCGCCGCCGTAGGGGTGGCGTTCGTGGACACCGATCTGGTTGCATTCGGTGACGGTGTGGATGACCTCGTCGATGTCGGAGAAGTCGAGTTCCGGATCCACGCCCTGGGTGTAGAGGTTGAGCGCGACGGTCACCAGGTCGAGGTTGCCGGTGCGCTCCCCGTTGCCGAACAGGCAGCCTTCGATGCGGTCGGCGCCGGCCATCATGCCCAGTTCTGCGGCTGCGACACCGGTGCCCCGGTCGTTGTGCGGGTGCAGTGAGACGGCGACATCGTCGCGGTAGGGAATGTTGCGGCAGAACCATTCGATCTGGTCGGCGTAGGTGTTCGGGGTGCCGCGTTCGACGGTGGCGGGCAGGTTGACGACGGTTTCGCGCCCGGCGGCCGGCTGCCACACATCGAGCACGGAGCCGACGATGTCGAGAGCGAATTCGGGTTCGGTGTCGACGAAGATCTCCGGCGAGTACTGGTAGCCGAAGTCCGCGTCACCGAGCAGCGACTCCGCATGCTTCATCACCGCCTGGGTGCCCTGGAGCGCGATGTCACGGGTCTGATCGAAGCCGTCGCCGTCGAAGCCGAAGACGACTTTGCGGAAGACCGGAGCCGTCGCGTTGTAGAGGTGCACGGTGGGCATCTTCGCGCCGACGAGGGACTCGACGGTGCGTTCGATGAGATCCTCACGAGCCTGTGTGAGAACGGAGATCCTGACATCGTCGGGGATCGCGTCCTGTTCGATGATCTCGCGGACGAAGTCGAAGTCGACCTGGCTGGCGGCGGGGAATCCGACCTCGATCTCCTTGAAGCCGAGCTTGACGAGGAGGTCGAACATCTTGCGTTTGCGGTCCGGGGTCATCGGGTCGATGAGGGCCTGATTGCCGTCGCGCAGATCCGTGCTCAGCCAGCGGGGGGCCTTGCGGATGAGCTGATCGGGCCAGGTGCGATCGCGCATATCGAGGGCGATGCGGTCCTGGAAGGACTTGTATTTGCCGAACGGCATGGGAGAAGGCTTCTGCAGTTTCATGATTCCTCTATCTCAGTTTCTCAACGCTTGACCAGCATAGGAAGACTCCGCGACGAGTGTGCTGTATGTTCAGGACTCGTCGCGGCAAGGAAGGAGGAGGATCCTGTGAGCCACGTGCCCACCGTAATCCGATCCTCGCCGTCCGTCACACCTTTGTCCACATCCTAAGACCACCGAGGCGGTCGCCGTGTTCGCGGATCCGGTCGCTAAGACCACCGAGGCGGCCCCGACCCGGTCGCATTCCCTCACTTGAGGAAGTCGACCGAGGCGCGGCGAACGTTGAATCCGACTCCGGAGTCGTCGGACTTGCATTCCATGCCCTCTTCGGTCGAGGTGCAGGTCATTCCCTCGGCAGAGACCGAATCGCCGTATCCGAGAACGCGTGCGGCGCCTTCGGACTCGGGCGCTTCGACACAGGAGAATCCTGCCCCTTCATTGTTCGCCACGACGATGTCGCCCCAGTCGTCGAGTCGGCAGTCATCGGGTTTCGCCGGAGGCGAGTAGTCGTAGTCCTTGATCATGCACCTCGCTCGTTCGGAGTCGATGGTGCAGGCGATGTTGCCCGACGGGGACGTGAAGGATTCCTCGGCCACCGGGGGTTCGGAGCTGCCCGAGTCGGTGGGTTCGGGTTCGTCGGTCTGGCCGATCGACGGCTGATCCGTGGGAGCAGCCGAGGTGTCTTCCGAACCCTGGGTGGCGTCCCAGGCGATATAGCCGACGATGCCGAGGGCAAGGACCAGGGCGATCGCAGCGAGCACCCACAGCCAGGCGGGGACTTTCTTCGTCTCGGGCCGCTGCCCGTAGGGCCCACCGGGTCCACCGGGTCCGCCGTATCCGCCCGGGCCCCCAGGTCCGCCCTGGCCACCGGGCCCGCCCGGTCCGTAGCCGCTTCCTGCGGCATCGGCCGGCGCGGCAGCATAGGCGGGAGCGTATCCGGCCGGGGCAGGCTGCGGTCCGCTCGAAGACGGCGCCGGTCCGCCGGGGGGCGTCGCCGCAGTCGGCTGCGCAGCCGCACCCGCGTGTCCGGCCGCCCCGAATTCCTGTCCCCACTGACCCTGCTGCGGGTGAGCTTCGGTCTCGTATTCGGGTCCTGACGGTGCATCGGAGCTCGGCAGCGGGTTCCACTGCTTCGGCGCCGAGGCGGCTTCGGCAGCGGCGATGTCCTCGGAGTTCGCTTTGCGCGGCGCGGCCGGAAGCCCACCGGTTTCGTATCCGTCGGCAGCGGCGAGCTGGCGCAGCTCTTCGAGGCTGAGGACCTCGGTGGCGTCGGTGCCGTCGGATTCGACCATCGACCGCAGCCTCTGCAGTTCGGTCGGAGTCAGTGCTTGGGTGGAGCCATCCGCGGCCGCGGACTCGTCCTGGCCGATGAACAACTGCGTTGTGATCGACTCGGGAGACTCCTCGGCCGGTTTCCGGCGCCCGGGGCGCGGAGGATGGTTCGGCACGGGTGGAATGCTCATGAGGTCATTTTCGCATAGTCACTACCCGGGAGTTCTCATGTGGCATGAGATGATGGCCTCATGTCCAATGGTGTCCACCGGCGCGCGGGCGTGTCTGCGATCCTCGCCTTCGCCCTGCTGCTCACCGCTTGCGGCGCTGATTCCGATGGCGGCGGCGAGTCCGATGCGACCGTCGATTCCACGGCTCTGGCCGCCCCGGCACAGCAGACGAGGGTCGGCGATTTCGCGGCCCCCGCGCAGGTCTCCCCGACCGGTGGCGACGCGAGTCACGCCTCGAACGCCTCCGGGTCGACCACGGATTCTGCTGCGGCCAGCACCGAGTCGAACGGTCCCGCCCATGAGGTTCCCCTCCCGGGGCTCGCGCAGGAGTATGCGGACCAGATCCCCGAGGAGACGTCCCAGGTCCTCGTCGCCACGTCGGCCGATGCGCGCTCGGAGACGTCGACGCTGAGTTTCTATGAGTTCGAGGGCAAGAAGTGGAAGAAGCTCAAGACGTTCACCACGCACAACGGCAGCAACGGCTGGCTGAAGGACCGCCATGAGGGCGACAAGACGAGTCCCATCGGCGTGTTCACTCTCAGCGACGCGGGCGGGTTCAAAGCCGACCCGGGCACGAAGCTGCCGTACACGCGAGACAGCCGTCTGCCCTCCTCGGCGACGGTGGCCTATGGTGCGGACTATAAGTCCGTGTTCGACTACATCATCGCCATCGACTACAACCGCAAGCCGGGGACTCCGCCCACGGACAAGACCCGTCCGATGGGCTGGGACAAGGGCGGCGGAATCTGGCTCCACCTCGATCATGATTCCGGCACCAATGGCTGTGTGACCCTCGATGAGGCCGATCTCAAGTGGATCCTGCGCACCATCGATCCCGCCGATCACCCGCGCATCGCCATGGGCCCGGCGACCGAGCTGAAGAAGTAGCAGCCGGTGCCTCGCCTCGTCATCTCCCTCGTCCAATCGATCAACGGCTCGTTCGCGCAGGACGGCTGGTCGACCGGGGTGTCGACCGACACGGATTTCCGGAACTTCATCGCTCTGCGTCGGCGCGCCTCGGCGCTCATCATCGACCGACGCACCGCTCTCAATCCCCAGCTGCCGGTCATCAACGCCCCAGGCAAGGCCCTCGAGCACACGCCGGTGCACGTGCTCACGGAGTCGGATCCGGCCCCTCTGGCCCGGCAGTTGGCCGAGATCGGTGTGGACTACCGTGCCCAGCAGTTCACCCCGGGCACCATCGCCGAGGTGGTCGCCTCCTTGGCCACGCGCGCGGACACTCCGGCCGGTGAGGAGCTCATCGTCTGTGAGTCAGGCCCGAACCTCGCGTTCCGCCTGCTCGAACACCACCCGGGCGCTGAGCTGCTGCTGAGCATCAGCCCCCGGTACATCCACACCGAGGGCAGTCATTTCTCCCGTCTGCCGGCACAGATCGATCTGCGGCTCATCGATGTCCGTGACGAGGACGATCAGGTCTTCCTCCGCTACCGCCGCGCCTGACTCGAGACATGTCGGTCGCGCCCGACCCAAGACAACACAGTCTGCCGCGGCGAGTCTCATCCGTTCTCCCCACCGTGGTCCGGGCCGATCTCCGTGCTCACCTCGAAGCGGTCGGCACCGTCCACGATCGCGGCCGCGGCCGCGGCCACTTCGGCGAGTCCGATGGTCTCCACTCCCCCGGTGAGGTCGTTGCGGTCGTCGCCGCCGATGGGTGCCATGACCCGCAGTTCTCGGAAGTCCACCGTCGTCGATTCGGCGGCGGCGACCTCGATGAGCATCTTCTGCGCTGCCCCGAATACGCTGATCCCTCCGGAGCCGGGCAGGGCCTCGACGCTGGCGACGCCGTTGAACGCGAGATGAGTGAGGCGACCGGTACCCCGGTCTGCCGCCAGTCGCTCGGAGATCGCGCAGGCGGTGAAGTGTCCGCGCAGGTAGGCATCGTAGTCGGTGTCGAACTTCGCGAGGCCGCGGTCGAGTACGGGTGTGTCCATGTACCACCCGCCGATCGCGGCGACGACGGCATCGACCGGTGGTGTCTTCGCGTCGGTGAGCTCGCTGATGACCTTGTCGGCGTCGTCCACCCACCGGGGCACCACCAGCGGCTGATAGCTCGTCTCGGCGGTGGGAGGCCGGCGCACGATCCCGGTGATGCGGTGGTCGGAGCTGAGCAGCTTCGCGAGTCCCGTGCCGACGTGACCGGAGGCGCCGAAGAGGAGAATATGCATGATGCGAGTCTAAGTCGCAGCCGACATCGGGGGCCATCGGCTCGCCTCCCGGTCGGATCGGTCCCGATCTCGTCACGATAGGCTTGCCGTAGACGTCTCACCCGTGACCGCATCCCTTCCCGATCCTCTTCCCCACCGAAGGACCCATGGCCGCACGCAGCGAACTCACCCGCCTCGAAGCCTTCCTCGACGCCTTCGCCGACCGGCTCCTCCCTCGCGCACCCGCCGGCATTCGGGAGTTCCTCGCCTTCGGGATCAAACAGGCGTGGGCGTGCCTGTTCGGCGGACTCATGCTCATCGCCATCATCGGCACGTCCTGGCTCTATCCCGAGGACGCGGCACTGGCCGGCAACGACTTCCTCGTCATCCTCGCCGTCATCATCCAGATCGGCATGCTCGCCGCACGCCTGGAGACCGGGCGCGAACTCGTCGTCATCATCGTCTTCCACATCGTCGGCACGGGCATGGAGATCTTCAAAACCGCGGTCGGCTCGTGGAACTACGCCCCCGGCGGGTTCCTCCACATCGGCGCCGTCCCCCTGTTCACAGGCTTCATGTACGCCGCCGTCGGGTCCTATCTCGTCCGCGTCTATCGACTGTTCGACTTAAGCTTCACCCATTACCCGCCGAGGTGGCTCACCGCAGTCATCGCCGCCGCCATCTACCTCAACTTCTTCACTCATCACTTCATCATCGACCTCCGCCTGCTCCTCGTGGTTCTCACCGTCGTCGTCTTCTTCCGCTGTCGGATGCATTTCAGCGTTCACCGCACGACACTGTCGATGCCGGTGCTCCTGGCCTTCGTCCTCGTCGCCTTCTTCATCTGGTTGGCTGAGAACATCGGCACCGCGGCCGGGGCCTGGCTGTATCCGAGCCAGGACGACGGGTGGCATCTGGTGCCGCTGACGAAGCTCGTCGCCTGGTTCCTGCTCATGATGATCTCCGTCGTCCTCGTCACCTTCGTCCACAAACCGAAACCGCCTGAGACCGAGACGCCCGAGGCACACGGCTGACCGTCCCGCGACCGACACTCCTGTCGAAAACGTCGATACCCCCGGTCAGGACGGTCGACACTGATACTGTGAACCGAAGGATCTTGGACGGCCGAAGGAGACTCATGGCGGCGCCCGATGCGCAGGACGAGAAGGAATCGAGCGCATTGCTCAAGGTGTTCCGCCCATCCGGCGGTTCGCATCTGTCAGTCAGCACCCGTGTACTGGTGCGTGTGCTCGCCGGCATCCTCGTCCTCGCGCTGCTGCTGACCGTCATCGGTGTCTTCCTCGTCCGCCGGTCCTTCCCCACCACCGACGGTGAGATCTCCCTGCCGGGGCTCGACGCCGCGGTCACCGTCCAGCGTGACGAATCGGGTGTTCCCACCATCGAAGCCGAGACCGCCCACGACCTGTTCGCGGCTCAGGGCTTCGTCCACGCTCAGGACCGTTTCTGGGAGATGGACTTCCGCCGCCATGTCACCTCGGGGCGTCTGTCCGAACTCTTCGGCAGTTCCCAGTTGGGCACCGACACATTCATTCGCACCCTGGGCTGGCGGGAAGTCGCCGAAGAGGAAGTGAAGAGACTCGATCCGACGACCCGGGCCTACTACGAGGCCTACGCGGACGGAGTCAACGCCTACCTCAAGGACAAGTCCCCCAGTCAGGTGTCCCTCGAGTACACCGTCCTCGGGCTGCAGTCGGGAGCGACCACGATCGAGAAGTGGACTCCTGCCGACAGCGTCGCCTGGCTCAAGGCCATGGCCTGGGACCTCCGGTCGAACCTCGAAGACGAGATCGACCGCACCATACTGACGTCCGCACTCGATCAGCAGCAGGTCGAGGATCTGTTCCCCGACTACCCGTATGCCACCCGTCCGACGATTCTCGGCGGCGTCGCCGGACACAAAGCCGCGAAGAACGGAACCCGGCGGGGTGAGGCTCCCCCGACCGCCGAAAAGCCATCAGTCGGTTCGGGCGAGGCAGGTACCGACGACGAGGAGGCGCAGGCCGGGGGCACCGTCCCCGACGTCCCGACCTCGACCGACGACCTCCTCGATCTGAGATCGACGGTCGCCTCGCTGCCGCAGCTGCTGGGCATGAACAGCGACGACATCGGATCGAATTCCTGGGTGATCTCCGGAGAGCATACGAAGTCCGGTTCCCCGCTGCTGGCCAATGACCCGCATCTGGCTCCGGCGATGCCCTCGGTGTGGTACCAGGTCGGTCTGCGCTGCAAGAAGGTCACTGAGGACTGTCCCTTCGACGTCTCCGGCTTCTCCTTCTCCGGTCTCCCCGGCGTCGTCATCGGCCACAACCAGTCGATCGCCTGGGGACTGACGAACCTCGGCGCCGATGTCACCGACCTCGTGGTGGAGAAGATCCGTGACGGACGAGTCGTCCACGACGACGGCGATGAGCCGGTGCGCGTGCGCAAGGAGACGGTGAAGATCGCGAACGAAGACCCGCGGGAGATCACCATCCGCTCCACCCGCAACGGACCGCTCGTGTCCAAACTCGACAGCTCCTATCGTCGTGCCCTCGACGCTTCCACGGGTGCCGATGCGACGAACCCGAAGTCCGGTCCCGACGATGAGCACTACGGTCTCGCCCTCGACTGGACGGCTCTGCGCCCGGGCACGACCGCCTCGGCGGTGTTCGCGATCAACAGGGCGACGAACTGGAAGGAGTTCCGGCACGCGGCCTCCCTGTTCGATGTTCCGTCCCAGAATCTCATCTACGCCGACGTCGCCGGCAATATCGGATACCAGGCCCCGGGGATGATCCCCCGCCGTGGCACAGCAGATGGGACCGTGCCGCGCCGCGGATGGAAATCCGATGAGGACTGGCAGGGATGGGTCGACTTCGAGGACCTGCCGAGCCTGTACAACCCCGAACGCGGCTGGATCGTGACCGCGAACAATCCGGTTGCCGCCCCCGGTGAGACCGTCGAGCTGGGCCGCGACGTCGACTACGGCGACCGGGCACGGCGCATCACCAAGCGCATCAAGGACGCGGTCAACGAGGGCAGGAAGCTGCGGCCGGTCGATATGTCCGCCATTCAGGGCGACGACCTCAACCCGTTCGCCTCGAAGCTCGTGCCCGCGGTGCTGAAGATCGACGCCGATGGTGATGAGGACATCGCCCGGGCGCAGAAGATGCTCAAGGAGTGGAGTGGCAAGGACGCCGCCAACAGTGCCGGAGCCGCCTACTTCAATGTGCTCTCCACGACTCTCCTCGACCAGGTCATCGCGGACAAGCTGCCCAAGGGGGTCTCCCCCAGCGGCGGTTCACGCTGGTACCTCGTGATGTCGAATCTCCTCGAGGATCCCGATTCGCAGTGGTGGTCGGGCAAGGGCGTCGACGGTCGGGACGAAGCACTGCGCAAGGCGATGAAATCCGCATGGTCGACGACGGAGGATCTGCTCGGGTCCGAACCCGCGACCTGGCGGTGGGGAATCCTGCACCGGCTGACGATCCGCAACGCCAGCCTCGGCGAATCGGGGATCGTCCCGATCGAGAAGCTGTTCAACCGCGGACCTTATGAGGTCTCGGGCGGTTCGGGCGTCGTCCAGGCCACCGGGTGGGATGCTTCGGTCGGCTATGAGACGAACTGGGTCCCGTCGATGCGTCAGACCGTCGACCTGTCGAACTTCGACGCGTCGAATTGGATCAACCTCACGGGTGCTTCGGGGCACGCCTTCCACCCGCATTACGACGATCAGACGAACGACTGGGCGGCCAACGTCAACCGTCCCTGGCCGTACTCGAAGCAGGCGGTCGCTGCGGCGGCCGAAGACACGCTCACGCTCAGGCCCTGAAGCGCACGCTCTGCTGAGGATCCGGTCCTCGGCTGGCCGCTCTCTGCGATCAGGGCTTCGGCAGGATCTTCGCCTCGAGGAAGTTCGCGACATCGTCTTCCCAGCGCACCGGGTCGATGTTCCATTCCTTCGTGTGGTGGGCCTTGCTGTAGGTCGGCATCGTCACCAGGTCCCGGCGTACCGAGGCCAGGGCGTGTGAGGGGCCCGAAGGCACGAATTCGTCATCGTCGGAGTGGATGAGCAGGACGGGGACGTCGAGTTCAGCCGCCCGTGTCACCCAATCCATGCGGTCGAGGTCGAGCGGGGTCTCCAGTCCGGTGATCGGGCGTGCCCACGGCTGAGTGATCATCTCGAGGGTGAGTTTCGCGATCGGGGTCGGCAGCAGGTTCTTCTTCGCCTGTCCGTCGAGTACGTTCACCCAGTCGACGACGGGCCCGTCGAGGACGAGGGACGTGACGTAGCGCCGGTTGCGTCCGCGCGAAGCCGCCTGCAGAGCGATCGCCCCGCCCATCGACCAGCCGAAGAGGACGACGTTCTTCGCCCCGCGCGCCACGGCGCAGTCGATGGCCGCGTCGACGTCGATCCATTCGGTGTCGCCGAGGCCGTAGCGGGAGGTGGTCTCCACCCGCACCTCGGCGTCGTTGCGGTAGGACATGGCGATGGCAGGCACTCCGAGAGTGTTGAGCACCGGGGCCGCACGCAGACCCTCGGCGCGAGTGCTGGCGCGACCGTGGATGAGGATCGCCCAGGTCTCCTGCGGTTCCGGGTGATCGGTGGGCAGCAGCCAGGCGGGCAGACGCCCCGCATCGGAGCGGATCTCGATGTCGTCGAAGTTCACTCCTGCGGCCACCGGATCGGGGTAGACGATGCCGGTCCAGCGTCCGCGCCACGCGCGGCGGATGTCTCCGCGGGTCACGGAGAGGATCTCGCGTGAGACGGTGCGAGAACGCGGATCGTATTCGACGATGTCGCCGATCACTGCGTGGCCCGCGCCCTGGTTGAAGTAGAGGCCGTAGGTGCCGGGCACCGTCGTCTCTTCGTCGGCGGGCAGATGGATGCGCATATTCGGAGGGAAACCGTCGATGTGCAGGATGTCGAGTTCTTCCGGCGCGTTCTCCGGAACCACGATCCTGCGGGCGAAGTAGGCGGCCAGTCCCGAGGACGCCACGGAGATCAGCGCGCCCAGTCCGGCGCCGACTCCGACAGCAGCCACCAGCAGGCGGGCGGGGAACTTCGTCTCGCGGGTCATGTAAACCTCCTGACTTCATTGTTGCCTAAGGAATGAGCAGGAGCCAAACGCTGTTGTCCCCAGCAGGGGCGAAGATCCTCTCCGCCCATGCGAACAGCAGCCGTCGACGATCACTGGAGGTCATGATGTCACAGGCACCGAACAGCAATACGGGAACCGCGCCCGAGGAGGTCCGCTGGCAGGACGTCCTCTCCCCGGAAGAATTCGCGGTGCTCAGGCAGGGTGCGACCGAACGCCCCTTCACCGGCGAGTACAACGAGGAGACCGCGGCAGGAATGTATCAGTGTCGCGCCTGCGGGGCCGACCTCTTCCCCTCGGACACGAAGTTCACCTCCCACTGCGGGTGGCCGTCGTTCTACGCACCGCTGGCCGAGGACCGGGTCCGCTACATCCGCGACACCACTATGGGCATGGAGCGCATCGAGGTCCGGTGCGCGAACTGCGATTCCCATATGGGACACGTCTTCGAAGGTGAGGGGTATGACACCCCGACCGACCAGCGCTACTGCATCAACTCGATCTCGCTCAAGCTCAACAACGCCGATGCCCATGGCTGAGGCGGCAACGGAGTCACAGATCGCCGAGGCGGCTGAACCGGTCCGTGCCACGGCGACAGAGCCTGTCACCACCGCGGCGGTCGAGCCGGTCATCAGGACATTCGCTCAGCTGCGGGCCGAGGAGCTCTACGGGATCATGCAGCTGAGGTCCCGTGCCTTCGTCGTCGAGCAGGAGTGCGTCTTCCTCGACCCCGACGGAGTGGACACTCTGCCGGAGACGCTGCACATCTTCTACCCCAGGTCGGCTTCGACGATGGCCGACACCCACGGTGCCGCCTTCGGCCGTGACCTGGCTCCATGGGCCTATGCTCGCCTGTTGCCGGCCGATGTCCCCGACGGGCCGGCCGCGCGGCCGGGAGCCCGCAGCATCAGTCGGGTTGTCACTCTCCCCGAGGCACGTGGTCAGGGATGGAGCCGCAGACTGCTGGCAGACATCGTCGATGCTTGGGCGAATTCGCCGCTGACGCTGAATGCGCAGTCGCATCTCGAGGGTCTCTACGGTTCTTTCGGGTTCGCCCCCAACGGTCCGCGATTCCTTGAGGACGGGATCGAACACACTCCGATGGAACGCCCCGCGGACTGAACTCAGCCGGCGTCATCCTCGGCGGCGTCGACGGAGGCGATGATCTTCTGCATCACCGCGTGAAGATCACGCACTCCGTCGACGTCCATGCCGAGCTTGTCCATCATCTTTCCGGGAATGGTCTGTGCCGTCTCCCGCAGTCGCAGCCCTGTGGGTGTGAGTGTGACCTCGACGATCCGCTCGTCATGTTCGCTGCGCATCTTCGCCACATAGTCAAGCGCCTCGAGCCTCTTGACCAGGGGCGAAACGGTGGCCGGTTCGAGACGCAGCAGTCCGGCGATCTCACGCATCGTGAGCTTCTCGTGCTGCCACAGCGCAAGCATGACGAGGTACTGCGGGTGCGTGAGGTGGATCGGTTCGAGCACTGACCGGTACGCGCCGATCACTCCGCGTGAAGCCACGGCCAGAGCGAAGCAGATCTGGCTCTCCAATGCCAGGGGATTGTCCATTCGTCCCTGAGCGTCATCGGACTCGAACATCGTCTCTCCTTCGGCCGTCCGTTCGACCGTCCGCGCGGCCTTCAATTAGTGCACTAATGATTAGGGTACACTGGATGCACAGTCGAAATTGTTCAGCAGCCCGCCGCAGCGGTGACTCGTCGATAGGATTCTCTTATGCCGTCCGCCTCGCAGGCTTCTCCCGACGATTCCGACAGACACCCGCGCAGTCACCGCACATCGCAGCGCGGAGTCGGCTGGCTCAACAACTTCTTCCGCAAGATCGTCGGTCCCGCACAGGTCGACAACACGCGCCCCGGTGGGTATTTCGAGGATGAGACCCTGCGCCACAAGCAGCTCGAGGACATGGGCCTGGAGATGCGCACCGACGCCAGCGGACATTCCTACGTAGTGAAGAAGAAGACCGCCGACTGACCCGGCAGCCGTTGACCGCTGCGAACGTGCAAGGGCCGCCGCATCTGCGGCGGCCCTTGAGCGTGTCACCTCCGGCCGAGGTCGGTGACTCCCCCGGTTCGGTCGGAAGTCGGCTGGACCCACTCCCGACCGCGAGCGGTCACCGCCAGTCGGAGATGATGTCGACGAGCTCCCGACGCGGTCCCGTGTAGAACGGGATCTCTTCGCGCACGTGCAGCCGAGCTTCGGTATTGCGCAGATCGCGCATGAGGTCGACGATGCGGTGCAGCTCGGGGGCTTCGAAGGCGAGCAGCCACTCGTAGTCGCCGAGGGCGAAGGACGCGATCGTGTTCGCCTTGACGTCCTTGTAAGAGGCGGCGGCCATGCCGTGGTCGCGCAGCATCTTCGACCGTTCGGCGGGATCGAGAACGTACCAGTCGTAGGACCTCACGAACGGGTAGACGCAGATGTAGTCGCCGGGGACCTCGTCGACGAGCAGCGCCGGCAGGTGGCCCTTGTTGAACTCGGCCGGACGGTGGATGCCCACGACCGACCAGATCGGTTCGAGGACTCCGCCGAGCAGACTGCGACGGATCACCGAGTAGGCGGCTTGGACGAGTTCGATGGTGGGCGCGTGGTACCAGAACATGACATCGGCGTCGGCGCGCAGGGCGGAGACGTCGTAGATGCCGCGGACGACGAGACCCTGCTCCTTCAGCGGCTCGAGTCCGGTCAGCAGCTCCTCGGCGAGTTCGCCGCGGTCGGCGTCACCGAGCTCACCGGCCGAAGCGTAGACGGAATAGGCGATGTACCTCGTCTCGCTGTTCGCTTCTTCGATCTGGGCATCGGTCGGCTGAGTGTGGTCGCTCATTCCTGCTCCTTCTGTGATCTGTTCGTTCTGTATCGGTGGGTCAGTGTCAGTCGGTGAAGTTCAGTGGCGCGGATCCGTCGGTCACGGCCCGTCGGCCTGCCGGGTCCGCTGGCGCTGTGCGACCGCCTCGGCGCGGGCGATGCAGGCGGGGATCCCCACTCCTGCGAATGCCGATCCGGCCAGGTCGAGGCCGTCCAGCTCGGCGATCTGCTCATCGAGGCCGGCGATGCGCGCGGCATGGCCGGGCAGGTACTGGGGCAGCGCGGAGTTCCACCGCTGGGCTTCGGCGGCGAGGACCCGTGCACTCGAACGAGAGGTGATCGACTGCCAATCGGCGAAGGCCCGGTCGATGAGTTCCTCATCCGACGCCGTGGACCAGACCTCGGGTCCGTCGCCGAAGCGTCCGATGCTCATTCGCACCAGCGCGGTGCCGCGTGGGATGTGTGCGGCCGTCCACGGCCATTTGTTCGACACGAACGTCGAGGCCTTGATGAAGGTGTCCTCGGTCGCCGGCACGAGGAATCCCGACCCTTCCAGCTCGGTTCCGTCGAGGTCGACCAAGGCCGCCACGAGCGCTGTCGAAGCGTAGGGAATGCTCGCGAGAGTCGCTGAAGCGTCGGGAGCCGTTTCGGTGAGGAGCCCGGCGCTGATGTGGGCCGGTGTGGCCAGGACCAAGCCGTCGGATTCCACCTCGAAACCGTCGCCGGAGACCGTCCACGTGCCGGCCCCACGATGGATTCGCGTGACCCCGGCACCGAGGCTCACCGTCCCACCGTTGGTCTCGAACGCTTCGCGCAGGGCGGGGATGAGGCGGTTGATGCCGCCTTCGAAGCTCATGAACACCGGTTCATGCTCAGTCCCGGACCTCGCGTTCGCCTCGCGGGCGGCGAGGAGTTCGGCGACGAGGTCGAGCACCGAGGTGCCCTCGACCGCGGCGGGCAGGAGCGCGGGCACCGTTTCGGCCAGAGACAGATCCCGGCAGCGGCCGGCGTAGACCCCGCCGAGGAGCGGATCGACGAGCGAGTCGACGACGGCATCGCCGAGGCGCGCGGACAGGAAGTCTCCCAACGAGACATCGTCGGTGTCGATCGCGCCAGTGAGCGTTTCGGCCGCCAAACGGTCGGCCGCCTCGGCGCCGATGAGGGATTCGACTTCTGCGGCGTCGGCGGGCACCCCCATGATGGTGCGCTTCGGAATCGCATGCAGCTGCCCGCGGTTGAGCACCTGGGAGCTGTGGCGGGTGGAGGGGAAGACCGTGTCGAGGCCGAGTTCGCGGGCCAGGCCTTTGGTCTCGGGTCTGCGGTTGAGGCTCGCTTCGGCACCGGAGTCGATGCCGATGGGCACAGCACCGCCGAGGGTGGTCGGCCTGAGGCACCCGCCGAGGCGATCGGCCGCCTCGAGCAGCGTGACTTCGTGGTCGGCGGAGAGGCGGTAGGCGGTGACGAGCCCGGAGACGCCTCCCCCGACGACGGTGATGTGCTTCATCGGATCAGCTGCGGCGACCGAGGATCTCTGCCGAGACTCGGTGCACGAGGTCGACGATGCGACCGGGCACCTCGGGGTCGGTGTCCGGCAGCACTCCGTGGCCGAGGTTGAAGACGAATCCGCCGTCGAGTTCCAGCCCCTTCTTCACGATGGCCTCGACTCGCGGAGCCAGTGCTTCCCACGGGGCGAAGAGGAGTGCGGGGTCGAGGTTGCCCTGCAGCGCCCGTCCGGACGGGACTCGGGTGGCGGCATCGGCGAGGTCGACGCGGAAGTCGACGCCGACGGCCGTCGATCCGGCCCGCGACATCGAACTCAGCAGCTCGCCGGTCTGGACGCCGAAGTGGATGCTGGGAACCTCGTGAGCCGCCAGTGCTGAGAACACCGAGGTGGAGTGCTCGAGGACGTGGTCTTCGTAGTCTGCACGGCTGAGATAGCCGGCCCAGGAGTCGAAGAGCTGGAAGGCCTTCGCACCCGCCTGCAGCTGGACGTCGATGAAAGTGGTGGAGATGCGGGCGAGCTTCGCCAGCAGTGCGGAGAAGGATTCGGGGTCGGAGGCCATGAGCGACTTCGTCTTCTCATGGTTCTTGCTCGGGCCGCCTTCGATGAGGTAGCTGGCGAGCGTGAAGGGGGCTCCGGCGAAGCCGATGAGCGGGGTCGCCTCGCCGAGTTCGGCAGTCACCCGCTGGATCGATTCGGTGATGTCGGGAATGTCGGCGACATCGAGTTCGGGCAGGGCGTCGATGTCGGCGCGGCTGCGCACCGGGTGCGCGATGACCGGTCCGACGCCGGGGACGATTTCGACGTCGACGCCTGCGGCCTGCAGGGGAACGACGATATCGGAGAAGAAGATGGCCGCATCGACACCGTGGCGGCGCACGGGCTGGAGGGTGATCTCGGAGACGAGTTCGGGGTCGCGGCAGGCATCGAGCATCTTCGTGCCTTCGCGCAGCTTCCGATACTCGGGCAGAGAGCGGCCGGCCTGCCGCATGAACCAGACGGGAGTGTGCGGCACCGGCTCCGAACGCAGGGCGGCCAACAGGGGTGATGTCATGACCCCATCTTCCCATTCTTCGCCAGACGATGACCAACTGCGCTCCGGTTTCAAGACACCGCGTCTTAACCGTCGTCGCGGTTCGCGCGAGCCGAATCTCCGGGGGTCGCCTCGGCGTGGGCGATTCCCCCGCCCGGTGTGCTGATCTATCGTGTCAAGTGTGGTCAACACCTCACCTCTCAATCGCATTCCGGCGGAGTTCTCGGCCGTGACTTCGGTGCTGCGTCAGGCACGCAGCACGAACAATGTGTCGATCTCCGAGATTCCGGCGCCGGCACGTCTGGCGCCTTACTCCTATGCGCTCGGTGCCGAAGTCAGCGCCGACGAGACCTTCCTGCGGGCCAGCGGCGAGACCATCGACGAACTCGCCACCGGCCGCATCGTCGTCCTCTTCGACCCGGCCGCACCCGAGGAATGGGAGGGCCGCTTCCGCGTGGTCTCCTATATTCGGGCAGAGCTCGAACACGAACTCGGCAATGAGACGATGCTCGGTCACGTGGCGTGGAGTTGGCTCGAGGACGCCCTGGAAGCCAACGACTGCCAGGTGCTCGCCGCCGGCGGGACGACGACCCGGGTGCTGTCGGAGAGCTTCGGCACCTTGGCCGATCGTCCGGCCACGATAGACTTGGAGCTGCGCGCTTCGTGGACACCCGTGATTGACGAGCCGGATCTGATCGGCAATCACTTCGAAGCCTGGATCGATCTGCTCAGCACAGTCGCCGGACTGCCACCACTTCCTGAAGGAGTCACTGCCCTGCCCGGGCGCCGTCGATGACATCTGAACTACCGCTTTTGGAAACACCCGCGAATGGCGTCCCCGACGTTGTCGACACCCCGGACGGACTCTCCTCCTCGGTCGCCAGCCTGGCTGCCGCCGATGGGCCGATCGCCATCGATGCCGAACGGGCCTCGGGCATCAGATATGGGCAGCGAGCGTTCCTCATCCAGCTGCGTCGCGAGGGTGCAGGCACGTTCCTCCTCGATTCCGAGACCCTCGGAGACCTCAGCGATCTCAATCCCGCGTTCGGCTCCGACGAGTGGGTCATCCATTCGGTGACTCAGGATCTTCCCTGCCTGCAGGAGCGCGGCATGCGCCCGGCGGCGCTGTTCGACACCGAGCTGGCCGCACGGCTCCTCGGCTGGGAGAAATTCGGTCTGGCGGCGGTCGCCGAACGCACTCTGGGTGTGCGTCTGGCCAAAGAGCATTCGGCCGCCGACTGGTCCACCCGGCCCCTGCCGAAGGCGTGGCTGAACTATGCCGCCCTCGACGTCGAAGTGCTCCTGCCGATCCGTGACATCCTCCATCAGTCGCTGCTCGAGGTCGATCGCTGGGAGTACGCACGCCAGGAGTTCACGCACCTGCTCGACTTCGAACCGAAGCATTTCGACGAACCGTGGCGGCGCACGCACGGCCTGTCGAAACTGCGTTCACGCCGCGATATCGCCCGGGTCCGCGAACTCTGGCGGGCGCGCGACGCCATGGCCTTCGAGTCCGATATCGCCCCGAGCAAGGTGCTGCGCGACCGTGACCTCGTCGCTCTCGCCCAATCCGGAGTGAAGTCCAGCGATGACATCATGACGAAGTGGCGCCGACTCTCCCGTGCCGAGGCGGCCCGCCTCTTCCGCGCCTACCGCAAGGCCTCCCGCCTCACCGCCGAAGAGCTCCCGCCGAAGCAGGAGGGCGGACGGCAGCGACGCAGCCCGTTCAGCCATACCGATCTCAAGGACCGTATCGCGGCACTGAAGGCGGCGATGGCCGAACTGTCGAAGCAGCTGACGATCCCCCACGATGTGCTGCTCCAGCCGGCCCTGGTGAAGTCCCTGGCCGCTCAGCCCGTCGTCGATGTCGCAGACTTCCTCGCCGAGGCGGGCGCGCGCCCCTGGCAGATCGAGCTGAGCACTCCGGTGCTCTCGACGACCCTGGCCGGCCTCCCCCGACCCTGAGGGCGACCTCGTCTGCTCCCCTGGAAGCAACTGCGATCGCTTCCCTGAGGACGACTGCGACCGCTGCCCTCCGATCGACCGTGTCCGCTGCCTGAGTGGAATCGTCACACCGCGCGGCGGGAACTCTGATCGGCACGGTCGGCTACCTCGGCGGGCAGGGCGCCGACGATGTCGGAGACGATCGTGTCAGCGTCGAGTCCCACGTGTGCGAGGATCTCTTCGCGCGTTCCCTGCGGCAGGAATTCGTCGGGCACCCCGAGTTCGAGGACCCCGATCCGCGAGTCCGCCTCGCGCAGGTCGGATCTGATCTGCGAACCGATGCCGCCGATCTTCACCCCGTCTTCGATCACAACGACGAGGCTGTGCTGTGCCGCGAGGTCGATGACGGAATCGGGCACGGGCAGCACCCAACGGGGGTCGACGATCGTGGCGGTGATGCCTCGATCGGCCAGCTTCTCGGCGACGTCCTCAGCCAGCAGGGCGAAGGGACCGACGGAGACGATGAGCACATCCGGTTCGGAACCGGCGGGCCTGTCACGGAGGACATCGACGCCATCGCCGAGCCGCCTCAGCGCGGGGATGTCGGCTCCGACGCCGCCGCGCGGGAAGCGCAGGACCGTCGGCCCGTCGGTGACGGCGACCGCTTCGCTCAGCTCTTCGACCAGTCGAGCGGCGTCCCGAGGTGCGGCGAGTCGGAGGCCGGGAACGATGCGCAGCATGGCGATGTCCCAGATGCCGTGGTGACTGGCCCCGTCGGGACCGGTGATGCCGGCGCGGTCGAGGACGAAGGTGACGCCCTGGCGGTGGAGGGCGACGTCCATGAGCATCTGGTCGAAGGCACGGGTGAGGAATGTCGAGTAGATGCATACGACCGGGTGGAGCCCGCCGTAGGACAGGCCCGCCGCCGAGGCGACCGCATGCTGTTCGGCGATGCCGACGTCGAAGACCCTGTCAGGGAATTCCTCGGCGAATTTCGCCAGTCCCACCGGGGTGAGCATGGCCGCGGTGACGGCGACGATATCGTCACGCTCCTCGGCGAGTTCGCAGATCTGGGTGCCGAACACCGAGGTCCACGACGTCGACTTCGACGGTGTCGCCTTGCCCGTGACCGGGTCGATGATGCCGACGGAGTGGAATTGGTCCGTGTCGTCGTTGACCGCCGGGTCGTAGCCGTGCCCCTTCTGCGTGATCATGTGGACGATGACGGGGCCGCCGTCGTACTGTTTGGCCAGCTGCAGGGCCTTTTCGACCGAGGACAGATCGTGGCCGTCGACAGGGCCCAGATACTTGATGCCGAGTTCGTCGAACATTCCCGTCTGCGGCGGGCTGACCATGTCTTTGAGTCCGCGTTTGACACCGTGGATCGCACTGTAGGCCGCGCGGCCGGGCGCACCGGACTGACGCAGCGTCTCTTTGCCCCAGCTCAGCAGCTTCTCGTAGCCGGAGGTCGTGCGCAGCTCGTCGAGGTGGGCGGCGAATCCGCCGACGGTCGGGGCGTAGGAGCGGCCGTTGTCGTTGACGATGATGACCAGCCGCCTCGGCGGGGTCGACGTGTCGGCGGCGATCGTGTTGAGCGCTTCCCAGGCCATGCCTCCGGTCAGCGCCCCGTCGCCGATGACGGCGACGACGTGGCGGTCCCTCTCACCGGTGAGTTGACGGGCTTTTGCGATGCCGTCGGCCCAGGACAGGGAGGCCGAGGCGTGGGAGTTTTCGACGACGTCGTGGTCGCTCTCTGCCCGGCTCGGGTAGCCGGAGAGTCCCTCACGCTGGCGCAGGGTGGAGAATTCCTCGCAGCGGCCGGTGAGCAGTTTGTGCACATAGGTCTGGTGGCCGACGTCGAAGATGATGGTGTCCCGTGGGGAGTCGAAGACTCGGTGGATGCCCATGGTGAGTTCGACGACGCCGAGGTTGGGGCCCAGATGTCCGCCGGTGCCGGCCACCGTGGTCACGAGGTAGTCGCGGATCTCTTTGGTCAGCACCTCGCACTCGCCGGCGTCGAGCCGGGCCAGATCGCTCGGCGAGTGGATCGTTTCGAGGAAGGTCATCTCACTTCTCACATCATCGTTGACGGGCGGACTCCAATCGCCACATTCTATCGCGCACCTCCCGGAGCGCCCCACCCCACTGCGGATACTTCCTCGCGCCGCGTCCATCTCCTCCCACTGGCCATGCATCATGCACCGCCGCCCGCCCCCGCTCTCCCCGCCGACGGCAGGGCATCCCTCACCCTCAGCGGGACACCGCCCCGGTGCACCACGATGTTGAGACGCTGACGGTGAGGGATGCTCCGCCCACCGTTGCCCGTCGCCCAGGGACGACGAAGGCCGGTGGGAAGAATCCCACCGGCCTTCGTTCACTGCAGGCTGCCCTGTACGTGGCGGTCGCAGCGAGTCACTGACTCACTGAGACCGAGCGCCCGGGCGCATCTCCTGCGATCAGGCGGTTGCCAGCTGACGCAGAACGTACTGCAGGATGCCGCCGTTGCGGTAGTAGTCGGCTTCACCCGGGGTGTCGATGCGCACCACGGCGTCGAATTCGACCTTCGTGCCGTCTTCCTTCTCGGCGGTGACCTTCACGGTCTCGGGGGTCTTGCCCTCGTTGAGTTCCGTGATGCCTTCGATGGAGAAGGTCTCGGTGCCGTCGAGGCCGAGCGACTCGGTCGATTCGCCGGCGGGGTACTGCAGCGGCAGCACACCCATGCCGATGAGGTTCGAGCGGTGGATGCGCTCGAAGCTCTCGGTGATGACCGCTTCGACTCCGAGCAGCTTCGTGCCCTTGGCGGCCCAGTCACGCGAGGATCCCGATCCGTATTCCTTGCCGCCGAGGACGACGAGCGGAGTGCCGGCGGCCTCGTAGTTGACGGAAGCGTCGTAGATCGTCGTCTGCGGTCCGCCCTCCTGCGTGAAGTCGCGGGTGAAGCCACCCTGGACTCCGTCGAGGAGCTGGTTCTGCAGGCGGATGTTCGCGAACGTTCCGCGGATCATGACTTCGTGGTTGCCGCGGCGCGAGCCGTAGGAGTTGAAGTCCTTGCGCTCGACACCGTTCTCGACGAGGTACTTGCCGGCCGGGGTATCGGCCTTGAAGGAACCTGCGGGCGAGATGTGGTCGGTGGTCACCGAGTCGCCGAGCTTCGCGAGCACGCGCGCACCCTTGATGTCCTCGACGGCCTCGGGCTCGAGTCCCATGCCGTCGAAGAAGGTGGGCTTGCGCACGTAGGTCGACTTGTCGTCCCACTCGAAGATCTTGCCCTCAGGGGTGTCGAGCTGCTGCCAGCGCTCGTCACCGTCGAAGATCCGGCCGTATTCGTTGTCGAACATATCGGTCGAGATCGACGAGGCGATGACCGACTCGACCTCCTCCGGCGCGGGCCAGAGGTCCTTGAGGTAGACGTCGACGCCTTCGGAGTCCTTGCCCAGCGGCTGGTTCTCGAAGTCGAAGTCCATCGTCCCGGCCAGCGCGTAGGCGATGACCAGCGGAGGCGAGGCGAGGTAGTTCATCTTCACGTCGGGGCTGATGCGGCCCTCGAAGTTGCGGTTACCCGACAGGACAGCGGTGACCGAGAGGTCGTTGTCCTGAATGGTGTCGGAGATCTCCTGGTCCAGCGGACCCGAGTTGCCGATGCAGGTGGTGCAGCCGTAGCCGACGATGTAGAAGTTCAGAGCCTCGAGATCCTCGATGAGCCCGGCCTTCTCGTAGTAGTTGGTCACGACCTTCGAACCCGGAGCGATCGAGGTCTTGACCCACGGCTTGGAGTTGAGTCCGCGCTTGCGGGCGTTGCGGGCCAGCAGGCCGGCGGCCATCATCACCGAGGGGTTCGAGGTGTTCGTGCACGAGGTGATCGAAGCGATCGCCACAGCGCCGTTGGCCAGCTCGAACTGGTCTCCGTCACCGGTGGTGACGTCGACGGACTTCGACTCCTCGCCGGGTGCGGCGTAGTTGTGGATGTCCTTGGCGAACTGGTTCTTGGCATCGGAGAGTTCGATGCGGTCCTGCGGGCGCTTCGGTCCGGAGATCGAGGGCACCACGGTGGACAGATCGAGTTCGATGTACTCGGAGTACTCGACTTCGTTCTCCGGGTCGTGCCACAGCCCCTGGGTCTTGGCGTAGTCCTCGACGAGCTGGATCTGCTCGTCCGAGCGGCCGGTGAGCTTGAGGTAGTCGATGGTGACCTCGTCGATCGGGAAGATCGCGGCGGTCGAACCGAACTCGGGGCTCATGTTGCCGATCGTCGCACGGTTGGCCAGCGGCACCTCGGCCACACCCTTGCCGTAGAACTCGACGAACTTGCCGACGGCACCGTGCTGACGGAGCATGTCGGTGATCGTGAGCACGACGTCGGTCGCGGTCACACCGGAGGGGATCTCACCGGTGAGCTTGAAGCCGACGACGCGCGGGATGAGCATCGACACGGGCTGGCCGAGCATTGCTGCCTCGGCCTCGATGCCGCCGACGCCCCAACCGAGCACACCGAGGCCGTTGACCATGGTGGTGTGCGAGTCGGTGCCGACCAGGGTGTCCGGGTAGGCCCGGAGGACTCCGTCGACCTCGCGCGGCATGACCACGCGAGCCAGGTGCTCGATGTTGACCTGGTGGACGATGCCCATGCCCGGAGGCACGACCTTGAAGTCTTCGAATGCGGTCTGGCCCCAGCGCAGGAACTGGTAGCGCTCACCGTTGCGCTGGTATTCGATGTCCATGTTCAGTTCGACGGCGTCGGCGGTGCCGAAGCGGTCGATCTGCACCGAGTGGTCGATGACCAGCTCGGCCGGAGCCAGCGGGTTGACCTGATCCGGCTTGCCGCCGAGCTCGACGACCTTCTCACGCATGGTGGCGAGGTCGACGATGCAGGGCACACCGGTGAAGTCCTGCATCACCACGCGGGCCGGGGTGAACTGGATCTCGGTGTCCGGCTCGGCATTGGGGTCCCAGCTGCCGAGCGCCTCGATGTGCTCCGAGGTGATGTTTGCGCCGTCTTCCGTGCGCAGAAGGTTCTCCAGCAGCACTTTGAGGCTGAAGGGAAGCTTTTCCGATCCCTTGACCTTGTCGAGGCGATAGATCTCATAATCCTTATCGCCCACGGTCAGGGTGCTCTTCGATTTGAACGTATCGACGTTGCTCATCGTGATTCTCCTGTTTCATCCGATACTCATCCAAGAAACCGGACCGTTCCGAGTCTGCGGGCAGGCCCTTGCGCCGCGCACCGATTTACGCGACACATATGTTTCCAAAAGTATCTTGACGTCAAGATAAATTCTATCTCATTCGAGGGGCTTTGACCACTGTGGCACACGGAGGTTCGAACCCTCCGGTCGGGTTTTCCCCTCACTCATCTGCGGTCATCACCAGGGACGCCGCCGTGGCGCGGTGCCTAATGTGAGAACCGCGTCGAGGACATCGTCGCATACTCGCATCAGCACCGAGGAGACCCCCATGGACCCGTTCACGCTCGGCGCCGGATTCGGCTTCGGCGCACTGCTCGTCGGCATCATCTTCGCCGTGATCTGCAATTCCTTCGCCAGGGAGAAGGGCCGATCCGCCGGCTGGTGGGGACTGTGGGGATTCCTCACGACGTTCATCGCCCTCATCGTCCTCGTGCTCCTCCCCCGCCGGACCCCGGCCGGATGATCCCTCGCCGAGGCGGCTCCACCACTGACCGCGGCCCTCATCGAGGCGGCGCTGCCGGGGACGTCGACCTCACCTCCGGAGGACGGTGACCGTCTCCAGGTGTGAGGTGAGCGGGAAGAGATCGAAGCCGGTGAGGCTCTCGATCGCGAATCCCCCGCCGGTCAGCTGCGCGAGGTCGCGGGCCAGCGTCGCCGGGTCGCAGGAGACATAGACCAGAGTCCGCGCCGAGGATCCGATGAGCGCCGAGGTCACCGCCTTCCCTGCCCCTGCCCGCGGCGGGTCGAGGATGATGACATCGGATTCGGGCAGGCGGGCCCGATCGACGTCGAGGGTGAGGAACCGGGCGTCGAGATCGGCGGCGTTCGCACGTGCGTGCTCGATCGCCGGTCCGACCCCTTCGACTCCGAACAGCGGTGCTCCCGTCGCCCGTGCCGCGGAGATGCCGAGCAGACCGACTCCGCAGTAGAGGTCGGTGAGCGACTTCACTCGGTCGGGCAGCGCGGCGCTGACTTCCGCGCTGAGCAGTTCGGCCGCATCCCGGTGCACCTGCCAGAACCCGTCGGCGGCGACGGTGAAGTCCCGTCCCGCGACCGTCTCGGTGAGGTTCCGGCGGCCGCGGACGATGGTGAGCTCGGCGGGAGGACGCCTGCGGCCGCGTCCGCGCCCCCTGCGCTTGCCGTGATCGGGCCCGGCCGCCTCGGCGAGCAGAGAGAAGGAAGCGGGCAGCCACGCGTCGATCTCGGCGAGGACCTCAGCGGTGGGGCGCCCGCGGACGATGAGTGCTCCATGGTCTCCGGACCAAGCGAATTCGAGCCTGCGTGCCCCCGGTGCACGCAGCGCTGCGATGTCGAGGTCGTGGAGCGCTCCGGCGGCCAACGGCGGAGTGTTCACGGGAATGACATCGTGTGAACGGGACGCGAGCATTCCCGGCCGGCCCTCGGCGTCGACGGCCAGTTGGACGCGGGTGCGCCAGTCGGTGCCGTCGGTCTCGTGCGGTGCCGGCCGGACCTCGACCTGCCGATCGATGTGGCCGATGCGCGCCAGCTGGTCGGTGAGCACTTCGGCTTTGAGGGTCCGCGAATGGGCGATGTCGACATGTGCGTATTCCATGCCGCCGAAGCCGGTCGCTGCTTCGTCGGCGGCACCGGCCGGACCGCCGGCCTGTCCGTCGAACCGGTAGGCGGCACGACGGTCAGCGACACGGTGGGGTGAGGCTTCGAGCACCTCGGTGACTTCGGCGCGGAGGAATCTCGCGGCCGGTCCCGCGGCGGTGCGTGCCCGGACCCTCTCACCGGGCAGGGCACCCGAGACGAACACGACCTGTCCGTCGTGGCGGGCGATGGAGGTGCCTCCGGCTGCCGGGGACTCGATGTCGAGGGTGAGATCCTGGGCGGGAACCGATGTGTCGCTCATGAGTGTTCTATGCCTGCCTGTACAGAGAGGGGTCGGGGCCGTCTCCGCCGTATTGGCGGGAGAACGACCTCAGCCGCCACGGCACGGAGACCACGACGACGTTGGGGACGAGGAGCAGGCGGGTGCGCAGCTTGAGCGCGACCTGGTTGTGCAGGATGTGCTCCCACCAGCGGCCGACGACGAACTGCGGGATGTAGACGATGACGAGATCTCGCGGAGACCGCCTGCGGATGGCGAGGATGTGCGCAAGCATCGGACGGACGAGTTCGCGGTACGGCGAGCCGAGGACCGTCAGCGGCACCGGCAGCTCCATCGCGTTCCACCGCTTCTGCAGATCGGCTGCGGCATCCTCATCGACGGCCACGGTGACGGCCTCGAGCTGGCTCGACCGTGTGACTCGGGCATAGGAGAGGGCGCGCATGGTGGGTTTGTCGATCTCGCTGACGACGACGATGGCGTGTGTGTTCGACGGGATGGTCCGCGAATTCACATCGGCGTCCGGGGCGAGCTCCCGGGCCACGCGGGAGTAGTGGCGGTGGATGGCACCCATGATGAGGTAGAGACCGGCCATCGCGAACACGGCCAACCAGGCACCGGCGAGGAACTTCGAGACGATGACGACGAAGAGGACTCCGGCGGCCAGCACGCACCCGACTCCGTTGACGGCCCGGTTGAAGTGCATCCGCATCCGGGTCTTCGAGTCGATGACCAAGCGCAGCCGCTTTCGCCAGTGCAGGACCATGCCCGCCTGTCCGAGGACGAAGCTGGCGAAGACCCCGACGAGGTAGAGCTGAATGAGCATCGTCGCCGAGGCGCTCGTGGCGATGACGAGGACGATCGCGGCCCCCGCGAGCAGGAGGATGCCGTTGGAGAAGGTGAGCCGGTCACCCTTCGTCGCCAGCTGTCGGGGCAGGAATTCGTCGCGCGCCAATCGGGAGGCCAGTCCCGGGAAGCCTTCGACGGCGGTGTTCGCGGCGGCGATGAGCACGAGGGCGGTGATGAGCACGACGATGTAGAACATCACGGGTGCGTTATCGAAGATCGCATGTGCAAGCTGAGCGAGCACGGGTTCCTGCTCGTATTCGGCACTGATCGGGCTGCCGTCGCCGCGGACGAGGTAGAGGTGCGGGTCGTCGACGTATTTGATGCCGGTGGCCGAGGCCAGGTAGGTCAGCCCGGTGAGCATGAGGGCGGCGAGCAGGCCGGACAGCAGCAGGGTGTTGCCGGCGTTCTTGCCGCGCGGCTTCTTGAACGCCGGCACCGCGTTGGCTACGGTCTGGACACCGGCCAGGGCAACGGCTCCCGAGGAGAAGGCGCGGAGCACGATGAGGACCGTGGCCAGTCCGAGGGTCGCCTGGTCGCCGACGCTGCCGTGGACGACCGTGTAGTCGGCGGTCTGGGCGTGCGGGGTGTCGCCGAAGCCGACCCTGATGAGGCCCACGCACATGGTGAGGAACACGGCGCCGAGGAACAGGTAGGTCGGCACGGCCAGGAGCATCGGCGTCGCCCGGGATCCACGCAGGCCCGCGAGGCAGATGAGCAGGATGCCGACGATCGCCACCGGCACCCGATAGGGCGCGAGCGGCGGGAAGGCCGTCGTGATGTACGCGGCGAACACCGTCATCGATACGGCCAGGGTGAGCACATAGTCGACGAGCAGGGCCGCGGCGACGACGAGCCCGGCACCGGAGCCGAGGTTCTTCGAGGCCACCTCGTAGTCGCCTCCGCCGGAGGGGTAGGCCCTGACATTGATGCGATAGCAGGCGACGATCACGAGGATGACGATGCCCACGGCCACGCCGATCCACGGGGCCACCGTCAGGGCCACGAGTGAGGTCAGCGACAGTGCCAACAGGATCTCATCGGGAGCGTAGGCCACCGATGAGAGCATGTCGGAGGCGAAGACGGGCATTGCGATGCGCTTCTTCAGCGCCGGCGCACGCCTGTCCTCACTGCGGAAGGGCCGTCCAACGAGTAGTCTTTTGACGGCATCAGAAAAACTGCTGGCCACGGCAACCAATGGTAGATCACTGCGGAGAGGAAAACCGATGCACTTCGTGATTATGGGCTGCGGCCGGGTCGGGGCCTCCCTGGCCAAAGCCCTTGATGCGAATGGACACTCCGTCGCGGTCGTCGATCGGAACCCGGACGCGTTCCTCAAACTCGGTCGCGATTTCAGCGGTTCGACGATCACCGGCATCGGCTTCGACCGAGAGACCCTGTCCCAGGCGAAGACTGCCGAGGCCTTCGCCTTCGCTGCGGTCTCGAGCGGGGACAATTCGAACATCCTCGCCGCGCGTGTCGCCCGCGAGACCTTCGCGGTGACGAATGTCGCGGCCCGCATCTACGACCCGGCTCGTGCGCAGGTCTTCGAACGCCTCGGCATCCCGACCGTGCCGACGGTGCGGTGGACGGCTGAGCAGGTGATGCGCAAGCTCGTCCCGCAGGGTTCGATCACCGAATACCGTGAGCCTTCGGGCAATCTCGTCCTCGCCGAGGTGCATCTCGATCCCGGTTGGGTGGCCCGCCCGATCAAAGAGATCGAATCACGGACGAAGGCACGGGTCGCCTACGTCACCCGCTTGTCCGAGGGCATCGTCGCTCACGAAGATCTGCTCATCCAGGACGGGGATCTCGTCCATCTCATGTGTCCGGTCGACCGCCTCGGCGAGATCGAGCGGATCCTCGATCAGCCCGTGGCAACCGTGGAGGAAGAACAATGAGGGTCGTCATCGCCGGAGCCGGTTCCGTCGGTCGTTCGGTCGCCAGGGAGCTCATCGACAAGGATCATTCCGTTCTGCTCATCGATCAGAACAAGGACGCTCTCGGGCTGGAGCGGATCCCCGGAGCCGAATGGCTGCTCTCCGACGCGTGTGAGCTCGCCGGCCTGGCCGAGGCGGGGCTCGAGGAAGCCGATGTCGTCGTGGCCGCGACCGGAGACGACAAGACAAACCTCGTGCTCTCGCTGTTGGCGAAGACCGAGTTCGGGGTGCCCCGGACGGTGTCGCGGGTGAATAATCCGAAGAACGAATGGCTCTTCGACGACAACTGGGGCGTCGATGTGGCGGTGTCGACTCCGCGACTGATGACCGCTCTCGTCGAGGAGGCGGTGGAGGTCGGCGGACTCGTCCACCTCATGAGCTTCGAACGCGGCCAGGCGGGTCTGCTCGAGTTCACGGTGCATGAGAACGCCGCGCTCGTGGCCGAACGCATCGGCGGGATCACGTTCCCGCTGGATACGGTGTTGGTGGCGATCATCCGCAATTCGCGAGCGTTCGCTCCGAGTGCCGATGACGTCATCGAGGCCGGGGACGAACTGTTCTTCCTCTCCTCCCCCGATCAGGAAGGCGCGCTGCTCGAGCTGCTGCGGGCGACGGCGGCGTCGACCGAGGACTGAGACAATCGGCTGGGAACTGAGCTGGCCGTCCGAGTTGTGGCCGGCCCAGTCGTCCGGTCCGTCTCGAGGCTGGGTCAGTCGTCCGAGTCGTCGCGTGTCTGCAGCAGTTCGTAGACGGGGTTGTGCGCGGTCAGCACACCGTCTTTGCCGCAGAATCGGCCCTCGAGGACGACCAGTGCGCCGGGTCGGATGCCGCTGATCTCCCGACGTCCGAGGAACTGGGCGCGGGCTTCACCGGTGCCGTCGGCCACGGTGATGTCGAGACGGGGGCTGTCGCCGCTGCACGACTGGGTGGTGGCTGAGACGACTCCGGCGATGCGCGAGGTCTTCCGAGCCTCCAAGTCTTCGACCGGGACGGCTCCGGGGATCTGGCTGACGAAGCGCAGATCGGCGCGGGCTTCGGCATCGCGGGAGCCGAAGTCACGCACGAGGCGGCTGATGAGATCCAGCATCCCGGTTCAGCGGACCTCTGTGATCTCGGGACCGCGCTCGAACGGGTTGAGCTCGTCCTCGTCCTTCTCCTCCTCGTCGTCGTTTCCGACCTGCGGCGCGGTGAGGGCGATGAGTTCTCTGGGAGCCATGGCTTCTTCACCGCGGTCGACGACGACTCCGCGCAGGAGAGCGGAGAGTTCGGCGCGGATCTCATCATCGGTCACGGCCTTGCCGGAGAACACGGCGCGGATGAACCAGCGCGGTCCGTCGACGCCGGCGAAGCGCATGGCGCGTTTGCCGGGGCGACCCGATTCCGTCTTCGCGGGGACCTCGATCGCCAGTTCCTTCCCGAGCGAGGTATGCAGCTCGGTCGATTCTCCGCCCTGACCGGTCACGGACTCGGCGAGCTGCTGGCGCACGGTGTTCCACAGTCCTTCGGAGCGTGGCGTCGCGAACGCCTGGAGCTGGATTCCTCCACCGTCGTGGATGAGAGTGACGGCGAGGACGCGCTGCGAATCATCGTCGGTGTCCAGTCGCACCTGCATGCCGTCGACGACGGGCACCTTGAGGGCGCCGAGGTCGAGGCGATCGTGCTCCGGGTAGTCCTCGGAGATGTCGAACGGTCCCTTCTCGGACCGGTCGAAGGGTGCGGACTTCTCCAGCAGCGCCTCTTCTTCGTCGAGGTCTTCCTCCGGCTCTCCGTCCTCGGTTTCGAGGTCGGTCGCCTCGGTGTCTTCGGCGGTGAGTTCCTCTTCTTCTTCGTCGTCGACGGCTTCTTCTGCGCGGACATCGTCATCGGTCGTCGGTGTGGTCTTCTTGAACCGGGAGAACAGTCCCATGAGTCCTCACTTCTCCTTTTCGCTGAGGCCGGCGTCGATACCGCCGGTGGAGCCGAATCCGCCGGCTCCGCGGTCACTGGCGTCAAGGGTGTCGACGATCTCGAAGTCAGCCTGTGCCACTGCTTGGATCACGAGTTGGGCGATGCGGTCACCCCGGGCGATGCGCAGCGGGGTCTTCGCGTCGAGGTTGATGAGCGGCACCTTGATCTCGCCGCGGTATCCGGAATCGATGGTTCCGGGCGCATTGACGATGGTGACCCCATGCTTGCTCGACAGTCCCGAGCGCGGGTGGACGAACGCCGCATAGCCTTCGGGCACGGCGATCGCTATTCCCGTCGGCACCACACGGCGTTCGAAGGGTTCGAGGACGAAGTCGACGGTCGAGCGCAGGTCGGCTCCGGCGTCGCCCGCGTGCGCGTAGGCGGGGGCGTTCATGCCCGCGTCGAGGAGCTGGAGGTTGATCTTCAGGGTTTCCGTCACAAAGATGCACTCTAACGCTCCAGCCTGAGCGCGGCCAAACTTTTCGCTGTGGGACAATGGGGACATGGCAACAACGCAATCCGGCACCCAGGTGATCTTCCAGGAGAAACTCCGTCCGTCGATCGGCATGTGGTTCTTCATCGTGGTGGCCGCGGCATCGACCGCGCTCATGGTCGCCCCCGTCTGGCCCGTGGGCACCATCATCCTGCCCATCATCAGCTTCGCCCTCTTGGCATGGTGGCTGACCTCCCTGACCGTGACGATCATCGTCACGGAGCAGCAGCTGTTCGTCGGCGAGGCCCATATCGACCGGAAGTTCGTTCCGAGTGCGCAGGCCTTCGACGGCGAGGCGGCCCGCCAGGCCCGCGGCGTCGACCTCGATGCGCGAGCATTCCTCAAGATCCGCCCCTGGGCGAAGGCGGTCGTGCGGATCGATCTCGATGACGATTCGGACCCCACTCCCTACTGGCTCGTGTCCACGCGCCGCGCCGACGATCTCGCTGCGGCCCTCAACGGCTGAACGGACTGCAGGCATCTCATCTGCCGCAGAGTCAGAAATACGCAACGCGCCCTTCATTGCGAAGGGCGCGTTGCGTATATCTGGAGAGAAGCGAATCAGCCTGCACAGTCCGTGCAGATCGGCACGCCGCCCTCTTCGGTCGCAAGCTGCGAACGATGGCGGACCAAGAAGCATTCCATGCAGGTGAACTCGTCGTTCTGTTTGGGGAGAACACGAACGGAGAGCTCTTCGTTCGACAGGTCCGCGCCCGGAAGTTCGAAGCCTTCGGCGACCGCGGTCTCGTCTTCATCGATCTTGCTTGCCTGCGCCTGTGAGCGCTGAGCCTTGAGCTGTTCGATCGAATCGCTCTTGATCTCATCGTCTTGCTTGCGAGGTGCGTCGTAGTCTGTTGCCATATGGCCTCATCGCTCTCTGTCCAGGGGGTGCCGAAGAGGATCATCGTATCCTCCGCGTGACGTGTCCCCAGCATTGTGCACTGTATGCTTGCCGTTGGCAAGATGGAATGCGTACCCTATACGGTGATTCTCATCACCAGTTTGTCGACACATGTCGATCACACATAGAGTTCTCGAGAAGCTCTGCAAGAATGCTTGTGATGGACAGCACCGACAGTCCGCTCTGCCGGTAGAACACCGGGTTCGTCCCCACCGGAGGCGACCCCAGGAAGGACGGATCCACAATGAGTGAATTCGCTGATCAGCTCGATACTCGAATCGATGATGTCCGTCATCGCATTCACGAGGCCCGGTCCGCCGGTGACGACTTCCTCGTCGAAAATCTCATCGACGACCTGCAGAACCTCATGGAACTCGCCGATCGCAACGACGTCGATACCGGACCTATCGCCGAGGTGATCCAGGCCGAGACGGGCGCTCTGCCCGTCATCCCGAGCCCGGAAGACGCCTGAGGATCTGAGAACGAAGAACCCTCCCCCACCGAATCGGTGAGGGAGGGTTCTTCATGTTCTGGAATCAGTTCGCGTGCGCCCAGTTCGGGACCGTGGCGCGTTCGATACGACCGCGACAGCACTCGATGCTGCACGCTCCGCTGCCGGGCACCAGCGCCACCGTTCCGGGCAGCGCGGGGGCTTCGACCTCTTCACCGCGCAGCTGTGCGACTCGCTCCATGACGAGGTCGACGAGACCGGACACGAACGCTTCATGAGTGCCGACGGTGGCGGCGCGGGTGAACGCGAACCCGAGTTCGTCCGCAGTCTCCTTCGCTTCGGTGTCGAGGTCGAATGCGACCTCCATATGGTCGGAGATGAAGCCGATGGGCACGAGCACGACACCGCTGACCCCCTCCTCGGCGAGTTCGGCCATCCGGTCGTTGACGTCTGGTTCGAGCCAGGGCACCTCCGGCGAGCCCGACCGGGAGCAGTAGACGAGTTCGGCGGGAATGCGCTCGGATTCGTCCATGCGACCCATGAGGTGGTCCATGAGCTCTTCGTGCTGGGCGAGGTAGCCGTTCGTCGTCGCCGCCGACGCATCCTGCATGACGTTCGGAATCGAGTGGGTGACGAAGAGAATACGGTGTTCGGCCGCGTCGAGCTCACCGACCTGCTTCTTGAAGTCCGTCAGGGCCTGCCTCAGGCAGGCGGCACAGGCGTCGGCATAGCCGGGATGGTTGTAGAACTGGCGGATCTTGTCGATCGAGACTGTGAGCCCCTCCCCGGCGAGCGTGTCGATCGTCTCCGCGAAGTCCTCACGGTACTGCCGGCATGAGGAGTACGAGGAGTAGGCGGAGGTGTCGATGGAGAGGAACGAGGAGGCACCGTTCTGGGCGAGGGCGCGCACCTCATCGGTGAGATAAGGATCCCAGTTGCGGTTGCCCCAGATCAGCGGGGTGTCGATTCCGCGGCGGTCGAGTTCGGCCCGCAGCGCGGCGAGCAGAGCCTTGTTCTGGTCGTTGATCGGGGACTTGCCTCCGAAGCCGAAGTAGTGCTCCCCCACCTCCTCGAGTCGCTCCTCCGGGATCCCGCGGCCGGCGGTGACGTTGCGGAGGAAGGGAACCACTTCTTCTGGGGCCTCGGGTCCTCCGAATGACATGAGGATCAGGGCATCGATGGGTGCAGTCTTATTCACGGTTTCGATTTTACAGGCTGTAGAGCGTCTCGGCCCGATGTCCGCAGAGTGAGCGCGCCCCACTCACGGAGCAGACGCCGCGCCGGCGCGGCCCGCCTCGCCGGCGGCAAGTGACGCTCCTGCGTGTCAGAATTCACAGTTTCACCCGCACGGATCCCGAACCGGCCCGTGATTTCGCGACTCGCGTGCAAATCTGCCCGGCGCGAGAGGCCGAACGTGACACGATTCAGATGAGACGCGACAAAGGAGCTTAAGGCAATGCGTGAACTGATCTTGAACGGAGTCGACGCAGATGGCACCCATCTGCTGTTGAACGACGAGAACGGGCTTCAGTACCGAGTCGTCCTCGACGAGGCTCTCACCGCCGCGGTGCGCAGGGAACGCACCCCATCCAAGTCCGATGCTCCCGTACGGCCCAAGGACATCCAGGCCATGATCCGCGGCGGCATGGACGCCGAAGAGGTCGCCGCCTCCACCGGCGCCGACATCGACTACGTGCGCACCTATGAGAGCCCGGCCATGGCCGAACGCGAACGTACCGCCTACCTGGCCAGTCGTCATCCGATCTACTCCGATCACGATCCCAACGGTGATCCGACCCCGCTCATCGAGCTGTGCCGGGAACGTCTGGCGATGCGCGACGTCAACATCGACACGATGGAATGGGACTCCTGGAAGCAGCAGGACGGCAACTGGTACGTCCAGCTCACCTTCACTGCCGCCGACCGCGTCCGCACCGCGAGCTGGCACTACTACCGCCGCTCGCTGACCCCGATCGACGACGAAGCCAAATGGCTCGCCGATTCCGGTCCGACCGACACCGGCCCGATCCCGAACTATGGGTCCGGAGCCGAACGGCAGGTCACCACCGAGGAGGTCGACGTCTTCCCGCAGTCGGGCGCGTCTGAGTCGATCGCCTCAGACGGACCCGTGCGGCCGACGGCCGGTTCGGCGCCGTCCCAGCAGGCCCGCGACCACCAGGCCGAGACCGGGCGGATCCTGGAGAACCTGCGCAAGCGTCGCCATCATGAGGCGGAGGAGGAGCCGCGCACTCGTCTGCGTGCGGTCACCGAGGATCCTGAGACGCACCCCCAGGGCGCTCACACTGCTCCCGGCCAGCCCGAGGCTGCCACCGATGATGAGGTCTTCGCTTTCGAAGATCCCGCACCGGCGGAAGACGACCCGCAGGAGCCGACCGAGAAGGTCGGCGTCTTCGACGACGAGAATCAGCTGTCCCTGCTCAATGAGCCCGGTGTCAGCGACCACTCCGATCAGCACAAGGATGCGTCTGCGGCCAAGGAAGCGAAGCCGAAGGCGAAGAAGAACTCCCGCGCGTCGATCCCGAGCTGGGACGAGATCATGTTCGGCTCGAAGCGGGACTGACTTCGGCCCTGCCGTCTTCCGGGGCGTTCCGGCCCAGATCGACGACCGTGTCCCCGACGTTGATGAGTCGACGGTCGTGAGTGACGATGACGACGGTGCGTTCCACGAGGCTCCTGCGCAGATCGTCGATGAGGTCCCTCGCGGTCTCATCGTCGAGGTGTGCCGTCGGTTCGTCGAGGACGATGACACCGGCTCCGGTGAGCAGGGTCCTCGCCACCGCAAGGCGCTGTCGCTGACCTCCGGAGACTTCCGTACCGTGATCGCCGACCCAGCGGTCGAGGCCGGCGGCATCAGCCCATTCGCCCAGCCCTGCGGCACGCAGAGCCTCGAACATCTCCGCGTCAGCGGGCAGGCTCGGCCGGGCCAGCGCCAGGTTGCCGCGCACGGTGGAGCGGAAGACGTGCGCTTCCTGCGGACACCAGGCTAACTGCCCGACCAGGTCTTCGGGTGAGCGCGTGAGCATATCGTGGCCCTCACCCTCGCTGTCGCGGGCGGTATAGGACCCGGACCAGGGGTCGAGGAATCGCAGCAGCACGCTCAGACTCGTCGTCTTCCCGGTGCCGCTGTCTCCGCACAGAACGGTCCAGCTGCCGCGTTCGGCCTGCAGATGAAATCCCTCGAGCACCGCCTGCTCATCCCACCCCACGGTGATTCCGTCGAGTTCGAGTGACTCGATTCCCGCCCGAGCGCTCACGGTCCGCGATGGCGCTGCCGATGATTCTGCGTCTGCGGTGTCGTCCTCGCGCTCCGGCTCTGAAGCCCGCGGCTGCCGGGCCCTCGTGCCGCGCTGTGCAGCCGGCAGCGCGTCGAGTGCCGCGGCCAGTCCCGGCAGCTGCCGGAATGCCTCGAGTGCGGAGGCGAACACGTCGTTGAGCCCGAGCGCCATGAGGGTCAGGACTGCGAGGATCTCCGTCGGAGTCTCCGACGTCACTGCCAGCACCAGAGCTGTGGCGAAGGTACTCAGCTGCAGCCATACCTGGGCCAGTCCGAAATTCCGTGCCGAGGCGGCCTGTTTCGCGGCCAGTCTCTTCTCCGAGGCGGCCAGCAGGCCGAGGACGCGGTCATCGGCCCCATTCGTATGCAGATCGTCTTTGGCGCTCAGCGCCCTGGTGAGCAGGGAGAGGATCCGGTTGTGGTCATCGCGGATGCCGCGTGCCAGTCTGCTCTCGGCACGGATGACGATGATCGGGACGATGATGAGATCGATCCCGGCGAGCAGCAGGATCCACGGCAGCGCGCCGAAGTCGAGCAGGGCTGCGGTGATGCTCACACCGATGACGACCATCGCGGACACGAGCGGCGGGAACAGGGTGCGTGGGACGAGGTCGCGCACATCGTCGGCGTCGGCGACCATGGCCCGCAGGGCGGAGTCCGAGGTGCGCAGTCTCCGGTCGCTCATGCCCACGGATTCGAAATGCTCCCACACGGTGGTGCGGAGTCGGGTGAGCGCGGCGAAGATCGCCGAGTGCAGCCGCAGGCGACTGACATAGAGGAGCACTGAACGGCTGAGGCCGAAGAACCGGACACCGACGATGGCGACCATGAGCAGCATGATCGGCGGCTGGTACGAGGCTTCGACGATGAGCCAGGCCGAGACCGCGGTCAGGGCGATGGCCGCCAGGCTCGAGGCACAGGCCGTGAGGGCGGCGAGCAGCATCGACGGAGTGAACAGCGGCAGGCTCGAGGAGAGGATCGACCATCGCCTCCGCAGCGCAGCCGGCCACGGTTCCGAGGCGGGCGGGATTTCCGAAGCAGACTCCTCGCCGAGTTCTGAGTCGGGCTCCGAACCGCGCTTCGAGACCGCCTCCCCTGCGGACTCCGGTCCCCGCGAGGACGAGGATTCACTGACGCCGTCGCCACCGGCGCAGACCGCCTGCGGCGAATCCTGGATGCTCGCGTCCGCTTCGGCGACCGTACCTCTGGCACCGGTGCGCACGTGCGCCTGCGCTTCGGCATCTGTTCTCTCTGCCGCCGGGGTCTTCTCCGGGCGGATCTCGGTCTCGGCCAGAGCGCGAACCCGCTCGTCATGGCTGGCCAGGACGACACGATGGGTGGCGGCCGCCTCGGCGATCATGGCGATGACGATTTCGGCATTGTCGGCGTCGAGGTGCGCGGTCGGTTCGTCGAGGACGAGGATATCGGCTCCCCCGCCGAGGCGGTGCAGCACCCGCACCAACGCGAGACGACGCTGCTGGCCGGGGCTGAGCGCGGCCGTCTGGGTGGACAGTTCCGTGGGCAGACCGGCGGCGGCCAAGGCGGCCCGTGCCTGTTCACGATCGAGTCCGAACAGGCCGAGTTCGGCACCGATGGTGGCGGAGAACATCCGCGGCGCCTGCGGCACATAGGCCGCAGACACAGGTGCGACGGTGGTCCGGGCCCCGGCGGGCAGGCTGCCGACCAGGGCGCTCAAGACGGTGGTCTTCCCCGCGCCCGAGCGTCCGCTGATCGTGGTCACTCCCGGGGCGGTGTCGATGGTGCCCGACCAGGAGACGAGTGTGCCGTCACCGTAGATGACGTGCTGGCTCGATGACTCGCCGATGGCCGACACCACCTCGCCGGGCACCGGTGCAGCGCCGGGCACCTGTCCCTCGTCACGCACCGGCGTCTCACTCGCCGCCTGTGCTTCGGCAAGCAGCCCCTGCGCCCGTCCGCGAGCTTCGCGCCCGTTCTCGCTGGCATGGAACCCGGAGCCGAGTTCACGCAGAGGGATGAAGCATTCGGGGGCGATGAGGAGGATGAAGAGCCCCGCACTGAGATCCATCGTCCCGTTGACCAGGCGCAGCCCGATGACCACGGCGACCAGCGCCACCGAGATCGTGGCGATGAGCTCGAGCGCCAGGCTCGAGAGGAAGGCGATGCGCAGCGTCGAGAGGTTCGCATCGTGGTAGCGCTGCCCGAGCTCGCGCAGACGGCGCGCATGATCACGGGACCGGCCGAGACCGATGAGGACGGGGAGCCCCTCGGCGAGTTCGGCCAGATGATCGGACAGACGTTCCAGAGCACCGAGCGTCTCACGCGTCGATTCGGCCGTGTACCGACCGATGAGCACCATGAACACGGGCACCAGCGGCAGGCACACGGCGATGATCACCGCCGAGAGCACATCGCTGAAGACGATCCGCACAAGCAGGACGACGGGGACCACGGCGGCGGCGCTGAGCGCGGGCACCACCGTGGTGAAGTAGTCGTCGAGGTCGTCGATGCCGCGGGTGACCGTGACCGCTGTCGTGGTCTTCGGCCGTCCGCGGCCGCGCAGCAGGGTGCCGAGGATCCCCGCGCGCAGATCGCGTTTCGATTCGGCGGCCAGGGAAGCGCCCAGTCGCCTGTCCAGCCACAGCCCGCCGCCGCGCAGCAGCGCACCGAGGATGCCGAGGACCACCCACAGTCCCGGTGCGCTGTGGCCGACGATGGCACGCACGAGCGCTTCGGCGACGAGCACGATCCCTGTTGCCCGCGAGAGCGCGGAGCACACCGAGAGCACGAGTCCCCGCCGACCGTTCGGCAGCTCGAGCAGGATCGACAGGGGTGAGCTCACGACCGGATCGCCACCGGCACCTTGTGTGCTTCGGGGATGTGGGTCTCAGCGATGCGACCGAGGAACATCCGGTAGCTGAAGATCTGATAGCCGATGATCACCGGGAGAATGACCACGGTGACGATGAGCATGACGGTCAGGGTGTAGTCCGAGGACGAGGCCGTGGCCACCGTCAGCGAATTCGCCGCATCGAGCGTCGACGGCAGCACATTCGGGTACGCTCCGGCGAAGACCGAGCCGAGTCCGGTCAGCAGGTAGATCCCGTGGAGGACGAAGGCGCGCTTCTCAGCACCGGCCCGCACCGCGAAGAACGCGGTGATGAGAGTGATGAGCCCGATGAGCACGGGGACGATGAGCCAGGTGCGGTGCGTGACGGACAGAGCGAACCAGATGACGAACGGGATCGCCGCAGGCAGCATGGCACGCGCGGCCCACCGCTGAGCCCGGGCCCGGATCTCTCCCTGCGTCTTGAGTCCGAGGAAGACGAGCCCGTGGACGAGGGTGAACCCGATCCCGCCGAGTCCGCCGAGCAGAGCCGGCCAGGACACCCAGGCGAAGGGACCGCCGACGATGTCACCGTGGCCGTTGAGCGGCAGCCCGGTCGTCGTCATTGCCAACATCGCACCGATGCAGAACGCGGTGACGGCCGAACCGACCGCCATCGCCCAGGTCCAGAACGACTTCCACGCCTGTGTGTGGCCCTTTCCGCGGTACTCGATCGACACGGCACGGAAGATGAGGCCGAGCAGGCACAGGGTGAGCGGAATGTAGAGGGCGGAGAACAGCGAGGCGTACCAATGCGGGAACGCGGCGAACATCGCGCCGGCCGCGGTGATCAGCCACACCTCGTTGCCGTCCCACACGGGACCGATCGAGTTGAGCAGCACGCGTCTGCCGCGTTCGCTGCGGGACAGGAACGGCATCATCATGCCGACGCCGAGGTCGAAGCCGTCGAGGAACATGTAGCCGATCCACAGGACGACGATGAGAACGAACCAGATCGTGGCGAGGATTTCCATCGTGATTCTCCCTCAGTAGGCGAACGACAGCACATCATCGCCGTCGTCGGTGATCGTGGGTTTGGATTTGGGCGCCGCGAGCTCCGGCATCGCCGAGGCGACTCCGCCCTTGACATAGGTCGTCAGCAGCCGCAGCTCCACGACCATGAGCACCCCGTACACGAGGGTCAGGCTGATCAGTGAGAACAGCAGCATTGCGGGTGTGACCTCGGGTGAGAGCGCCGCCTGGGTGTACATGAACACACCGTCGAGCTGGGCGGGGTTCGGGGCCACGACGAAGGGCTGACGGCCCATCTCGGTGAAGATCCATCCTGCCGAGTTCGCGATGAACGGTGCCGTGATGGCCAGGACGAAGCCCCGACTGAGCCATTTCGACTGCGGAACCGTGCCCTTGCGAGAGAGCCAGAGTCCGATCGCGCAGACACCGGCGGCGAGAGCACCGAAGCCGATCATCATGCGGAATCCCCAGTAGGTGACGATCATGATCGGCTGGTAGTCGATCGGCTCACCGGCGTGTTCGCCGTATCTCGGGTCATCGGGGATATGGGTGCCGTAGCGCTCCTGGTATTCCGGGAGCAGGGTCGTCACGCCGTGGACCGGGGTGTCGAAGTCGCCGTTGGCGAGGAAGGACAGCAACCCGGGGATCTCGAAGATGTTCTGGACGCCGTCGCAGTCGTTCGACGCCGGGTCGGCGATGGTGAGGACGGAGAATTCGGTGCCGTCGTGGCAGGCCGCCTCGGCGGAGGCCATCTTCATCGGCTGCTGTTCGAACATCAGCTTCGCCTGGACGTCACCGGTGATGGAGACTCCGGCGAAGGCGATGATGCCGACGATGGCGCCGATGCGCAGCGACTTGATCCACACCGTGTGGTCGGCCGCGTCGCGCCCGGGCAGTTCGGGTGTGGACCCGACGATGACCTTGCCGTCGGCGCCGACGGTGTCGATGCCGTCCTTGCGTCGATGGTAGAGGTGGTACCAGGAGATGCCGAGCAGGAACGAACCGCCGACGGCCAGGGCACCGAAGAGCGTGTGCGTATAGGCCGCGATGGCGGTGTTGTTGCCGAGCACGGCCCACACATCGGTCATCACCGGTCGACCGTCGACGAGTTCGACGCCGACGGGGTGCTGCATCCACGAGTTCGCGACGATGATGAAGTAGGCCGAGATCCACGATCCGATGACCGCGCACCACAGCGCCCCGAGGTGGACGGCCCGGTGCAGCCGGCCCCAGCCGAAGACCCAGAGGCCGATGAACGTCGATTCGAGGAAGAAGGCGAGAAGCGCCTCGAGAGCCAAGGGCGCGCCGAAGACATCGCCGACGAAGCGGGAGTACTCGCTCCAGGCCATGCCGAACTGGAATTCCTGGACGAGGCCGGTGGCCACACCCATGATGAAGTTGATGAGGAAGAGTTTGCCGAAGAACTTCGTGCTCCGCAGGTAGACCTCGTTGCCTGTGCGGTGGTAGATCGTCTGCAGGATCGCGACGAGCATCCCGAGCCCCAGCGTCAGCGGCACCATCCAGAAGTGGTAGACCGTGGTGATTCCGAATTGCCATCGTCCGATGAGGACCGGGTCCAATTCCATGGGCTCTCCGTTCAGGTTCGGCAATGTTTCTACGCTGCGTAGAATTCTACACTCCGTAGAACCGGCACCGTCACCGTTTCGTCATTCAAGATTCCCTGTACCAAGTATGCCCCTCCCCTGCCGCGGGAGACCAGTGTCGACCAGCGGGCGCCACACAGCCGCCTGCCTGGAATTCGACAGACTGTAGAGATATACTCTTGTTGTACTGGCCGACGAAGAAGACTGAGGACTTAAGAACTGTGGGAACACTGGGTGAACTCGAACGCAGCGTCATGGACGCCATCTGGGTCCATGACGACGGATTGAGTGCCGCCGAGCTCCGCGACGTACTCTCGGATCGAGAGCTCGCTCTGACGACGGTCCATACTGTCCTCTCCCGCCTGGAGAAGAAGGGCTTCGTCACTCGCGACCGGAGCATTCGCCCGCATCGCTACCTCGCGGTATCCACTCGCGAAGACCACGTGGCGGAGCTGATGACCGAGATGCTCTCGCAGGCCCCGGACCGTCAGGCCGTCCTCGCACGCTTCCTCGGCACCGTCACGGAAGCCGACACCAAGGCGCTGCGCAACCTGCTCGGACGCAATCACTCGACGCAGTCCTGACCCAGATCGGTCACCTCAATGACCATCGTGGGCTTGATTCTGGCCGTGCTGGCGTTTCTGCTGGCATGGCCGATTCCTGCGGCTCTCGCGTGCTTTCGCGGTGATCCGATCTCGGAAGTCGTCCTCTGGCAGGCTGTCGGCCTCTCCGGTGGGCTGTCCCTCATCGGAGCCGCACTCGCTTTCGCCGTTGCTCCCGGAACGACCAGTCTGCCTCAGGGACTCCTCGAACTGCTGCGCGGTGAAACCCATACTCAGCTTTCGCTGGTGGCATGGGTCTTCCTCATCATCGCCGTCCTCCTCATCGGCCGACTGCTCGGCTGCCTGGTTCTGACCTTCTATTCGGCGAGGAAGGCGCGCTTGCGCCACGATGAGATCCTCCACCTGCTCAGCGAGCCCTCGGCGACCTACCCCGATACGCGGATCATCAGCACCGACGAAGTGGTCGCCTACTGTCTGCCGAAAGGACCGCGGAAGGGCACGGCTGTGCTCTCCACCGGCCTGATCAAGGCCCTGGATGAGAACGAACGCACCGCGGTCATCGCGCACGAGCGGGCGCATCTGGACTTCCGGCACGACGTGCTCGTCATTCCCTTCGCCGCTTGGCACCGCGCTCTGCCCTACTTCTCTGCCACGGCGATCGGTCTCAACTCGGTGAATCGGCTCATCGAGCTCATGGCCGATGATCAGGCACGAGAGCGCGTGGATCCGCAGATCCTCGCTCAGGCCGTGCAGTCGGCGGCGGAGATGAACCCCGAGCACCGCGGTGGCCTCTCGGCACAGCGCATCCGCAGGCTCTCCCATCCCTTGGACTCGACACGGATCCCCGTGCGGCTGATGTCGATCGGATTGGCCGCAGTGCTGCTGCTCGTCCCGACCCTTCTCATCCTCACGCCCGCTGCCTTCGGCATCTGATTACGGGCGCGGGCGATCGTCCGCGACGGCGGGCGGACAGCGGCGGTTCAGCTGTCGATGCGCTCGGCGTCGAGGACGGCGGCACCGGAGACGATGAATTCCTTGCGCGGCCCCACGGAGGAGCCCATGAGGAGTTCGAACGTGTTCTCCGCCGCCTCGGCGTCGGCCATCGTCACTCGCCGCAGCGTGCGCATCCCCGGGTCCATCGTCGTCTCGGCCAGCTGGTCGGCGTCCATCTCCCCCAGGCCCTTGTAGCGCTGGATCGGCTCCTTGTACACCTTCTTCTGCTTCTCGAGCTTCTTCAGCAGAGCATGCAGCTCGGCCTCCGAGTAGGTGTAGACGACGTCATTCGGGGTGCCGCGCTTCGTGACGACCTCCACCCGGTGCAGCGGCGGCACGGCTGCGAAGACCCGCCCCTGCTCGACCAGCGGCTTCATGTACCGGAAGAAGAGGGTGAGCAGCAGAGTGCGGATGTGCGCCCCGTCGACGTCGGCATCGGTCATGATGATCACTCGTCCGTACCGGGCCGACTCGAGGTCGAAGCTGCGTCCGGAGCCGGCACCGATGACCTGGATGAGGGCCGAGCATTCGACGTTGGCGAGCATGTCCGCCAGGGTCGCCTTCTGCACGTTGAGGATCTTTCCGCGGATGGGGAACAGTGCCTGATGGTCGGAGTTCCGTGCGGCCTTGGCGGTGCCCATCGCCGAATCGCCTTCGACGATGAACAGTTCGGTGTTCTCCACTCCGTTGTCGCGGCAGTCATAGAGCTTCGCCGGCAGCGAGGAGGCCTCCAGCGCGGTCTTGCGGCGCTGGTTCTCCTTGTGGGTGCGAGCGGAGATGCGCGACTTCATCTCCGCGACGACCTTCTCCAAGAGGACCGCGGCCTGCTGCTTCTCCGCCCGCTTCGTCGACGAGAGCACATCGCCGAGCTGGGATTCGACGGTCTTGGCAACGATCTGCCGAACTGCGGCCGTGCCGAGGACCTCCTTGGTCTGGCCCTCGAACTGGGGCTCGGCCAGCTGCACGGTGACCACAGCGGTGAGCCCGGCCATGACATCGTCTTTTTCGAGTTTGTCCTTGCCGACCTTGAGTTTCCGCGCATTGGCCTCGACGGCCTTGCGCATCGCCTTCAGGCAGGCCTGTTCGAACCCCGCGAGGTGGGTGCCGCCGTGCGGCGTGGCCACGACGTTGACGAAGGTCTTGAGCTTCGTGTCATAGCCGGTACCCCAGCGCAGTGCGATGTCGATGCCGACCTCGCGTTCGACCTCCTTGGATTCGAGGTGCCCCGAGGCGTCGAGCACCGGCACCGTTTCCTTGAAGGTGCCCGTGTTCTGCAGCCGCCACGTGTCGGTGATCGGCGGGTCGATGGAGAGATGGTCGACGAACTCCGTGATGCCGCCGTCGAACTTGAAGATCTCCTCGCGCTCGGCGATGACGGCACCGGTCTCGTCTCGGGCGACACCGCGACGGTCGACGATGCGGATCTCGAGCCCGGGAACGAGGAAAGCGGTCTGCCGAGCTCGTTCGACGAGGTGCTGATAGTCGAACTGGGCCTTGGCCAGGAAGATCTGCGGATCCGCCCAGTACTGCACACGCGTGCCGGTGACACCGCGCTTGGCCTTGCCGACGACGTCGAGACCCGTCGGCTCGTGGAACTCTTCGAAGGGGTTGTCCGGACTCGTGGTCCCGGCGGAGTCGTCGAAACGACCGGGCACACCACGCCGGAAAGACATCTTGTGGACCTTCGACCCGCGCGTGACCTCGACGTCGAGGCGTGCGGACAGGGCGTTGACGACTGAGGCGCCGACGCCGTGGAGGCCACCGGAGGCCGCATAGGAGGATCCGCCGAATTTGCCGCCGGCGTGGAGCTTGGTCATGACGACCTCGACTCCGGTCAGTCCGGTCTTCGGTTCGATGTCGACGGGGATGCCGCGGCCCTGGTCGGTGACGGCGACCGATCCGTCGGGGGCGAGTTCGATGAGGATGCCGGATCCGTGCCCGCCGAGAGCCTCATCGACGGAGTTGTCGATGATCTCCCACAGGCAGTGCATGAGACCGCGGGAGTCGGTCGTGCCGATGTACATTCCCGGGCGTTTGCGCACCGCCTCGAGACCGGACAGGACCGACAGATGTCTGGCGCCGTAGCTTTCGTCTTCCACAGATTTCCTCTCGTTCGATTAAATTCTAATCGTTGCGGGCTCTGCGCCCTATTCCCTGCGGGCCGTGTCGAGATGAGTTTCGCTCATTTCCGGTGCGCGACCGGGTTCGGCTGAGACAATGGGGCTCATGCGTCGTCGCCTTCTCTCTGCCGCCCTCGTCCTGTCCGCCGCACTCTGCCTGCCCGGTCTCGTCGCCTGCGGGGAGGAGACCACCCCCGGTGCGGACACGACGACCCCGGCATCCGGCACGGCCGCAGCGACCGAACCGGCAGGCGTGCGCACGTCCGGCACCGAGGCCGGGGCCGCCTCGGCGAGTGACCCGGCCGAGGTCGACCTCAGCGGGAAGACGATCGCCGTCGATCCCGGCCACAACGGCGGCAATGCCGCCGCCCCCGCGAAGATCAATCGGGCCGTCCCCGATGGTCGCGGCGGCACGAAGCCGTGCAACACCACGGGCACCTCGACGAACTCGGACTATCCGGAGGCCGACTTCACCTGGGCGGTGGCGAAGAAGCTGCGGCACTCCCTCGAACAGGCTGGGGCGACGGTCGTGCTCAGCCGCAAGGACAACAAGGGGGTGGGGCCGTGCGTGGATGAGCGCGGCACCTTCGCCGATGACGCCGATCTGCTCGTGAGCATCCACGCCAACGGCAGCGAATCGAGTTCGGTCCGGGGCTTCCACATCATCGTGGCCGACCCCGGCGAAGACGAGAAGACCGAGAAGGCCTCCGTCTCTCTGGCGAAGTCGCTGGGCTCGGCGATGGGTGAGACTTTCATCCCGAATCAGGCCTACGGGAAGGATGCGATCAGCCGTCGCCCCGATCTGGCGGGCCTGAACAATGCCTCCGTGCCTGCCGTCATCGTCGAATGCGGGGAGATGCGCAACCCCGCCGAGGCGAAGCTCATGGAGTCGAAGTCCGGGCAGTCGAAATACGCGGCGGCGCTCTTCGACGGCATCGTCGACTGGTTCTGACTTCACGGAGGTCGACGGTCAACAGCTTCTGACTTCACCGAGGTCGCCGGGTTCTGGCTTCGCGAACAGGGCCCTCGGACGCCGAACGCCCCGAGGGGCGTCCCCGGGGCGTGCGGTCTCGTGTGGGCGGGCTCAGCCGCTCATCAGTCGAGGTAGTCGCGCAGCACCTGCGAGCGTGACGGGTGGCGCAGCTTCGCCATCGTCTTCGACTCTATCTGGCGGATGCGTTCACGGGTGACCCCGTAGACCTTGCCGATCTCGTCGAGGGTCTTCGGCTGTCCGTCGTTGAGTCCGAAGCGCATGGACACGACACCGGCTTCGCGCTCGGAGAGCGTGTCGAGGACCGAATGCAGCTGCTCCTGCAGGAGTGTGAAGCTCACCGAGTCCGAGGGCACGACCGCCTCGGAGTCTTCGATGAGGTCGCCGAACTCCGAATCGCCGTCTTCGCCCAGGGGCGTGTGCAGCGAGATGGGCTCACGCCCGTACTTCTGCACCTCGACGACGCGCTCGGGCGTCATGTCGAGTTCCTTCGCGAGCTCTTCCGGGGTCGGTTCGCGTCCGAGATCCTGGAGCATCTGGCGCTGCACACGAGCGAGCTTGTTGATGACCTCGACCATGTGCACGGGAATGCGGATGGTGCGAGCCTGGTCGGCCATGGCGCGGGTGATGGCCTGGCGGATCCACCACGTGGCATAGGTCGAGAATTTGAAGCCCTTGGTGTAGTCGAACTTCTCAACGGCGCGGATGAGGCCCAGGTTGCCTTCCTGGATGAGGTCGAGGAACAGCATGCCGCGTCCGGTGTAGCGCTTGGCCAGGGACACGACGAGGCGGAGGTTGGCTTCGAGGAGGTGGTTCTTCGCGATCCGACCGTCGTGGATGATCCACTTGTAGTCCATCGTCTCGCGCGGATCACTGACCTCACCGGCGTCGAGGAGGTGCTCGGCGTACATGCCGGCCTCGATCCGCTTGGCCAGGTCGACCTCCTCGGCGGCGTTGAGCAGGGCCACCTTGCCGATCTGCTTGAGGTAGTCCTTGACGGGGTCCGCGGTCGCACCTGCGGACACGACCTGCTGTGCAGGAGCGTCTTCCTCGTCGGCGTCGGAGACGATGAAGCCGCCGGCTTCGGCGACGGCTGCGTTCTTCTCCTTCTCCTCCGAGTTCTTCGTCTCGGTCGCCTCCGCGGGGCTCTCCTCGGTGGCGAGTGCGTCCGCGGCCGGCTCGACCTCTTCGGTGGTGTCGATGTCTTCGACGGTCTTCTTCGCCTTGGTCGCCTTCTTCGCGTCCTTGGCTGCGGCCGCCTTCGTGGTGGTCTTCTTCGGTGCCGCGGTCGACTTGGCCGCAGTGGCCTTCGCTGCCGTGGTCTTCGTCGCGGCGGATTTCGCAGCGGCCGGCTTCTTCGTGGCGGTGGTCTTGGCCTGCGCGGCCTTCTCAACCTTCGCCGCGGTCGCCTTCGTCGTCGCCTTCTTCGCTCCGGCGGTGGTCGACGCCTTCGTCGTCTTCTTCGCGGTGGACTTCGACGCCGCAGTGGTCTTGGATCCACCGGTCGAGGTCTTGCCGGCCGTTCCCTCCGACTTCTCTGTCACCGTTGTGGTTTCCTTGTCGACTCTCGGCACGTGTTCACCTTTCGCGAGCGTTGAAACTTCCCCATGCATTCGGACAGTACTAAGACCCAAGTCAAGTGGTCCGAGTACGGTCCGGAGCGAACGCAGAGTCCGCCCATCATGCTATGACTGGGTCAACGCCTAATTTTCGCACGTTATTCCCGGCATTGCGAATCGGGGCTGCGCAAGTCCCGGGCACCGTGCCGACGCTCTGTCTGGGCGAACACCGCGCCCGTCGGTTCTGTTCCCTCTTTCCTCCGCGCCGGTCTGTCGTCGGCGCCGGACTTTCCTGTGCGGCGGTCGCTCCTCCGCGCCGGCTTTCCTCCGCGCTGGTCGTTCCTCCGCGCCGGTGCGCCCGTTCACAGGGGTGCGCCCTCGGTGTCCATGAGCCAGCGCGGCAGGAAGCCCCTCTTCACAGCGTTCGCGATGAGCCCGGCCAGCCCGTGCTCGGGTTCGAGGTCGAGGGCGGCCAGAGCGTAGTTCTCTGCCATCGTCGACCCGCCCAGTGCCCATTCGAACCATGCGATGACCGAATATGCCGTGGCTCGCACCTGGGGGTGACCGACCGGCAGGTATTCCTTGAGGAAGGCGATGGACAGCAGCACATCGCGCGGGTGCGGAGCACGTTCGGAGAGCCCGATGAGCTCCCGCGCCGCGTCGGCCCGGCGACTCGAGTCCCAGCAGAGTTCGCGCAGTCGGTCGCCGTCGGCGTCGAGGACGCGAGCGGGCGGGAAGTCCGGGTGGTCGAAGCTGAGGATCATCTCGAGTGCGTCCCTCGACCATTTCTCGGCGAGGAGGGTGTCTAGGGCCATCACTGTCGGCAGCTCCATGAGGGCCTGCAGCCGGGCGATGTCGAGGGGCTCCTCACCGTCGCGCATCGCGTTCAGGCGGGGATAGAGTTCGGCGAAGATCGTGAAGGCCTCCCCCATGCCCATCCATTCCTCTTCGCGTCCGCGCCTGCTGTCGGCGAAGGCTTCGGCCGACAGCGGAGCGATGACGAGCTCTTCGGGGGCGCTGACCGGATTGGATCCGCCGGCCACAAGTTCCGTCGCACACGCCGAGGTGGTCGCTGCGATCAGGGGTGTGCTGTCGTATCCGTCGTGGTCGATGCGCCCGAATCGGTCCCTGCTCACCCACCAGGCGCTGAGTGTGTCGATCCCTCTGGCGTCGAAGGTTAGTGCCAGCTCGTCGATGGCGGCACGGATGAGGCTGCGATGGACCGCGGCGTATTCGTCGTCCCGGCCGGCGGCGCCGAGGTCGCCGGTCGGTCCGCAGCCGCCGGTCGGTTTGCACTCGTCGACCGGTTCGTAGTCGTCATCGTAGAGAACGAAGAAGATGCCGGTCACTGCGCAGGCGCGGGAGACGAGATCCGCATACCAGGTTCCTCCTTCGGAGATGATCCGCGCCGCGGTCTCCCGGTCGAAGTCGGTACGCAGGGTCGTCGAACTCGTCTGGGTCCCACCGGTCTCGGTGCCGACGATGAGCGCCACGAGACTGCGGCGAGGCGTGTAGCCGAGAGTGTGGGGGATGATTCCGATGATGTCTTCTGGTGAGCGGGCTGGTGTTCTCATGATCTGTCCTCGCCTGTTGTGTCCTCGTTGTGGTCTGGCAGTGTGGTCCGAGCTCGATGGTGCGGTCCGAACTCGTTGGTGCGGTCGAGCTTCCACTCCATCCGATCGGCTCTGCCGACGACCAGACCTCTTCCCGTGGCTGTGGACAGCGGGAAGCGATCCACAGGCCCCCGGTGTCCGAGTCGCGGCCTTCGTCCCCACGCGGATTCGGACCGAATTGCCACGCGGGCTCCACTGACATACAAGTGAGGGGTGGCGAAGAGACGGATTTACACAGCACCGGGGTCCCAAGTGGTCGACATCTCGACGGGGACGGCCCGCCTGGAGAAGCTCGACGGGGAGGCCGATTCCTATGTCCTCCACGTCAATGGCGTTCCCTCGTCGTCGATCACCCTCAGTGATCCCACCCGCCTGGACTTCGAGTACCTCGACTGGATGCGCCGCGCGATCGACGTCGTCCTCCCCGCCGGGTCTCTGCGGGCCGCGCATATCGGTGCGGCCGGCTGCGCGCTCGCGCGTGCGCTCGACGCGACGCGGCCGGGATCGAAGCAGACGGCGATCGACATCGACGCGGCGCTGCTCGGCTTCGTACGCGAGTGGTTCGATCTGCCCCGCTCCCCCGCCCTGGCCCTGCGAGCCGGTGACGGGGCCGCGGAGATCGGGACGTTCCGGCCCGACACCCTCGATGTCCTCGTCCGTGACGCCTTCGACCACGATTCGGTGCCCCCGGCCCTGCAGAGCCCAGACTTCTTCGCGTCCTGCGCCGAGGCGGTCAAGGACTCCGGTCTCTATGTCGCCAATGTCCCCGATTCCGGTGACCATGGGGTGCTGAAATCCGAGCTCAATGCTTTGGGGGAGCATTTCGCGCACCTCGCCGCGGCCACGGAACCGGCGATCCTCAAGGGACGTCGGCGCGGCAACGTCGTCGTGCTCGCATCGAACACACCGTTGGATACGGCCGGACTCGACCGCAGTCTGCGGACAGCCGCTTCGGTCGCGACGTTCCTGTCCGGAAAGGGTCTGCGTTCCCGCCTGGGCCTGTGAACTCGTGAGACTCCGACGGCGAACCGGCCCCGTTGCGGTCCTGACCACCCGTCCTGGTGGGGAATGTGAGGTACGCCCCGATCCGAAATGACCCTGCGACTACAGACACCGAGGAAAGTTCGGCATAATTGAATGCCGACCCAAGAAGGTGAGATGACCGAAACTTCAGAAATTCGCGTCGAGCAGGCCAAGCTCGACGAGCTCTATGCCCGACTCGATGAGCTGCGGGAGGAGACGACAGCGCGCCTCGGAACCGTGAGGATCTCCGAGGTCGGAGGCAACCACCAGCACCGCACCGAACGTGATGCCTTCGCCACCCTGTACGAAGATCAGCTCATCCGCCTCGACGGCGCCGAGGAGGGACTGTGCTTCGGTCGCCTCGACCTCGTCGACGAGGACGACCCCACCTACATCGGCCGCATCGGTCTCACCGATGCGCAGCGTCAGCAGATCCTCATCGACTGGAGAGCACCGGCCGCGGAGCGTTTCTACCAGTCGACCGCGGCCACCCCCGAAGGCGTCGCCCGCCGCCGTCACCTCGTGACCGCCAACCGGAAGGTCACCGGGATCGAGGACGATGTGCTCGACATCGAGGCCCTCGACGATGATCAGCGGTCGAACCTGCAGGGCGAAGGAGCCCTGCTGGCGGCTCTGTCCAGTCATCGCACCGGCCGGATGGGCGATATCGTCGCCACCATCCAGGCCGAGCAGGACGCCATCATCCGCCGGCCGCTCTCCGGCCTCCTCGTCGTCCAAGGCGGTCCGGGCACGGGGAAGACCGCGGTCGCCCTCCACCGTGCCGCGTTCCTCCTCTACCGCCACCGAGAGAGGATCGCCAAGTCGGGTGTCCTCCTCGTGGGTCCGTCGACGGTGTTCCTCAAGTACATCGAGAAGGTGCTGCCCAGCCTCGGCGAGACCGGAGCCGTCCTCCTCACCCCCGGTCAGCTCTACCCCGGACTCGACACCGATGCCACCGACGATCCGGCGGTCGCGGAGATCAAGGGCCGCGGCGTCATGGCCACGATCCTGAAGAATCACATCGCGAACTATCAGCGGATGCCCGAGCACGACGAGGAGCTGCGCGTCGGTTCGCACACCATCGTGCTGCGACGCAAGGACGTCCGGTCGGCCCGCGACCGAGCACAGCGCAGCGGAGATGCGCACAACGCGGCTCGCACGGGATTCGTCACCGGTCTGCTGAAGATCCTCGCCGAGGATCTCGCCCGCGAGATGGGCCTCGATGCCGCCGGTGAGCGCCTGCCCGAGCTGTTGGAGGAGCTGAGGTCGAGCGTCGACGTCCGTCGTGCCCTCAATCTCGCCTGGTTCCCCATCGGTCCCGCCGGTGCGCTGCGCGCCCTGCTGGGCAAACCGCACAAGCTGCGTGCCGCCGCCGGCAGGCTCCTCACCCCGGCCGAGCAGTCGACCCTGCTCGAGCACCGTCAGCAGGAATTCACCGTCGAGGATGTCCCGCTGCTCGATGAGCTGGCCGAACTCCTCGGCTCCAGCCCGCAGCAGACCCAGGCCCGCGACGATGCGGCCCGCGACTACGCCGAGGCCGTCGTGGATATGACCGAGACCGGCGGAATGGTCACCGCTGAGATGCTCGCCGAACGGTGGGAGGAGCAGGGTCCGACGATGACCCTGGCCGAACGCGCTCTGGAGGACCGAGAGTGGACGTACGGTCACCTCGTCGTCGATGAGGCCCAGGAGCTCTCCCCCATGCAGTGGCGGGTGCTCTTCCGCAGGGTTCCTTCGAAATCGGCGACCGTCGTCGGTGACCTCGCGCAGTCTTCGCAGGTCGACAACGCCCGCACCTGGTCCTCGATCCTCTCCGAGTTCGTCGGAGACCGCTTCGCTCTCCAGGTGCTCACGGTCTCCTACCGCACCCCGCAGTCGGTGATGGATCTGGCCAACCGATACCTCCACCGTCATTTCCCGCAGCTCGAGCTCGTCGAATCGGTGCGTCAGGGAGGTGTCGACCCCCGCCTGGATACCTTCGCCGACGAAACCGAGGTCCTCGATGCCCTGGTGACCACGACCGCTGAGGAAGTGGCTGCCGCAGAAGGCGGAAAGATCGCCGTCATCGCTCCGTCGGAGCTCATCGACCCCATCGCCGAGGTGCTCGCGGACTTCGACTTCGGACGTTCGGTCACCGGCCTCGACCATCAGATCGCCCTCATCACCCCGCAGCAGGCCAAGGGCCTCGAGTTCGACTCGGTGATCATCGTCGAACCCGGTTCCATCGCTCCTGCCGGCAGCGAAACCGGCATCGGCGGGCTCTATGTGGCACTGACGAGGACCACGGAGCGTCTGCGCGTCCTCGCCTCGGCGACCACGGAACTCGTCGAGCTCTTCGCCGCTGAATCCGTGCGCCGCGCCGGCTGATCAGCACCGAATCGGCTTCGGCCCCGTCCGAGTCGAACAGCCCGGTCTCACACGTGGGCGTTTCGACTCGGACGGGGCCGTTGCTGTACGCGCTCTTCGGCCTCAGACCCGCCGTTTCCGTGAGCGTGAATGTGAAAGGCCGCTTGGGTTCGGCTTCCCCTCCGAACCGCAAGCGGCCGCGCGCCGTAGCGCGCACTGTCAATACTACACAACTATTTATGCACCGCGGTACTCGAGACGAAGATTTCCGCAGGGATTTTTCAACGGTCTCAGGATCCGGTCAGTCCGCGAAATCCTCCGGGGTCGGTTCCCGGGTCTGGCCGGCCTGCAGAAGCGCATCGGCACGCAGCGAATCGATCGCGGCTTCGAAGTCTTCGAGCGAGTCGAACCCCTGATAGACGCTGGCGAAGCGCAGGTAGGCGACCTGGTCGAGCTCGCGCAGCGGATCGAGGATGGACAGTCCCACCTCGTCGGCATCGATCTCGGCGATGCCCTTCGAGCGGATGTTCTCCTCGACCTTCTGCGCCAGCTTCGCAAGATCATCGTCGCTGACCGGTCGGCCCTGGCAGGCCTTGCGCACGCCCGACATGATCTTCTGCCGCGAGAACTCCTCGGTGACCCCGGAGCGTTTGATCACCGACAGACTCGTGGCCTCCATCGTGGTGAAGCGGCGACCGCAGTGGCGGCATTGTCGCCGTCTGCGGATCGCTGCGCCGTCTTCGCTGGTCCTCGAGTCGACGACGCGGGAATCGGACTCACGGCAGAACGGACAACGCATCTCTACTCCTCGAACCTGATATCCACGGCGCGACCATGGGCCGGCAGCTGTTCGCTGGCGGCGAGAACATCGATGTGTTCGGCCACCTCGGACAGCGCCTGGCGATCATAGTCGATGACCTGGCTGACTTTGATGAATGAGTGCACCCCGAGGCCCGAACCATGAGCGGCGGTGCCCATCGTCGGGAGCACGTGGTTCGAACCGGCGCAGTAGTCGCCGAGCGAGACCGGTGCAAAGTCGCCGAGGAACACCGCTCCCCCGCTGGTGATCCGTTCGGCCACCGCGGCGGCATCGGCGGTGTGGACCTCGACGTGTTCACCCGCGTAGCCGTTGACCACGGTGATGCCCGCGTCGAGGTCGTCGACGAGGACGATGGCCGACTGCCGTCCGGACAGGGCCGTGGAGATCCGTTCGGAGTGCATTGCGGCAGGCACCTGCACCTTGAGCTCCGCCACGACCGCTTCGGCGAGGTCCGCAGAATCGGTCACGAGCACCGAGGCGGCCAGTTCGTCGTGTTCGGCCTGGCTGATGAGGTCGGCGGCGACGAATCGCGGATTCGCGCTCGCGTCGGCGAGGATGATGATCTCCGTCGGGCCGGCGACCGCATCGATGCCGACCCGGGACCTCACGAGTGATTTCGCGGCCGCCACATAGGCGTTCCCGGGTCCGGTGATGAGGTCGACGGGTTCGAGTCCCTCCCCGTCGTCGAAGCCGTATGCCAGGGCACCGATCGCCTGGGCGCCGCCCATCGCCCACACCTCATCGACACCGAGGATGTGGGCCGTGGCCAACACCGTCGGGTGCGGCAGTCCGTCGGCCTGCGGCGGGCTGGCGATCGCCAGCGAGTCTGCCCCTGCGGTCTGGGCGGGCACGACGTTCATGATCACCGTCGAGGGGTAGACGGCGAGACCGCCGGGCACATAGAGTCCCACACGCTCGACCGGCAGGTGGCGAGTGGTGACGAAGGCCCCGGAGGCCAACTGGGTGCGGACATCGGCAGGGCGCTGATCGGCCGCGACCTTCCGAGCCCGGTCGATCGACTCGACGAGCGCGGACTTGACCTTCGGGTCGAGTTCGGCCGCGGCGGTGGCCAGGCTCGCTGCGGGCACCCGCAGGGTCTCGGGGCGCACCCCGTCGAAGCGTTCGGTGTAGTCGAGCACGGCGGCCGCTCCGCCTTCGGCCACGGTCTCGAGCAGCTCTGCCACGCGACGTTCGATATCGGCATGCGTATCGGCGGCACGGGGAAGCGCCTGCGCCAGGAATCGCTTGTTCAGGGTCTCGCCACGGTAGTCCAGAATGTTCACCTGCACCATTCTAGTCGCCGTCGCTGCGGGCCAGACGCCCGGTCCGCGGTTCGAGCCGTTCAGCGGGCAGCGGAGACGGCACCTCGCCCACCCGCGGGCCACCGGCCCCGTTTCTGCCGGCCCCCGCGGCTCAACCGCTGAGGCAGCGCGATCCCAGCAGCGCCTTGAGGTCGCCGTAGAGGCTCGGATTCGGATCGACGCGGATCGACCGGTCGAGCCGCATCACGGTCTGACGTCCCGGCTGGGACAAGATCACGTGGACATCGGTCTGGCCCCTGTTCGACTCGAGGATCCGTTTGAGCTTCGTCGCCATCTCCTCGGTGGCCTTCTCCATCGGCATGAGCAGGTTGAGCGGCCGATCCTTGGGGTCGGTGACATCCGGGATCGTCATCGACATCGCCATCAGCGAGGTCGGGCGGTCTTCGGAGGTGCGGATGCGCCCGGTCAGCGAGATCACAAGGTCGGTAGCCAGCAGGCTCGCCACGGGCTCGTAGGTGTCACCGAAGAACATCACTTCGATCTCGGCTTCGAGGTCCTCGAGCGTGACGATCGCGTAGGGGCGTCCGGAGTTCTTCGACACCTTGCGGGTGACCTGCGTGATCATTCCGCAGACCTTGATCTGGGATCCGTCGTGGCGCTGCGATTCGGGGTCGACCACCTCGGCGATGGAGGCCTCGGATTCTGCGGCGAGCACCCCTTCGAGCCCGTTGAGCGGGTGATCGGAGACGTAGAGGCCGATCATGTCGCGTTCGAAGGACAGCTTCTCCTTCTTCTCCCATTCCGGACGGTCCGGGATCGTCACGGAGAAGCCCGGCGAATCGTCTCCCCCGCCGAACCCGGCGAAGAGGTCGAACTGGCCGTTGGCTTCCTGCCGTTTGACGCCGATGACCGAATCCACGGCTTCTTCGTGGATCTCGACGAGGGACCGCCGTGTGTGTTCGAGCGAATCGAAGCCACCGGCCTTGATGAGCGATTCGATGGTGCGCTTGTTGCACACGTGGCTGGGCACTTTGTCGAGGAAGTCCGTGAACGAGGTGTAGGCGCCCTTCTCCCCGCGGGCCTCGACGATGCCTTCGACCACATGGGAGCCGACATTGCGCACAGCGCCCATGCCGAAGCGGATATCGGTGCCGACCGGGGTGAAGTGCAGAGCCGAGTCGTTGACATCGGGGGGCAGCACGGTGATGCCCAGACGACGACACTCGTTGAGGTAGATCGCCAACTTGTCCTTGTTGTCACCGACCGAGGTCAGCAGCGCAGCCATGTACTCGGCGGTGTAGTGGGCCTTGAGGTAGGCGGTCCAATAGGACACGACTCCGTAGGCGGCCGAGTGAGCCTTGTTGAACGCGTAGTCGGAGAACGGCAGCAGGATGTCCCACAGAGCTTGGGCGGCGGCCTCGGAGTAGCCGCGTTCCTTCATGCCGCCGAAGAAGCCGACCTGCTGCTTGTCGAGCTCCGACTTCTTCTTCTTGCCCATCGCACGACGGAGGATGTCGGCCTGACCGAGCGAATATCCGGCGACCTTCTGCGCGATCGCCATCACCTGCTCCTGGTAGATGATGAGGCCGTAGGTCGTGTCGAGGATGTCCTTGAGCGGTTCCTCGAGCTCGGGGTGGATCGGGGTGACGTCCTGCAGTCCGTTCTTGCGCAGGGCGTAGTTCGTATGCGAGTCGGCACCCATCGGGCCGGGGCGATAGAGCGCAAGCGTCGCGGAGATATCCTCGAAGTTGTCGGGCTTCATCATCCGCAGCAGGGCGCGCAGTCCGCCGCCGTCGAGCTGGAAGACGCCGAGGGTGTCGCCGCGGGCCAGCAGCTCGTAGGCGTCGGGGTCGTCGAGGGTCAGGTGCTCGAGGTTGAGGTCGAGGTCCCGGTTGGCCTTGATGTTCTCGACCGCGTCGGAGACGATCGTGAGGTTGCGCAGCCCCAGGAAGTCCATCTTGATGAGCCCGAGACCCTCAGATGTCGGGTAGTCGAACTGGGTGATGACCTGTCCGTCTTGGAACCGCCGCATGATCGGGATGACGTCGATGATCGGATCCGAGGACATGATGACGCCCGCGGCGTGGACGCCCCACTGCCGCTTCAGCCCTTCCAGGCCCTTCGCGGTCTCGAAGGTCTCCCGGGCTTCGGGATCGGTGTCGACGAGTTCGCGGAACTCTCCGGCTTCCTTGTACCGCTTGGAGTCCGGGTCCTCGATGTCCTTGAGCGGGATGTCCTTGGCCATCTCGGCCGGCGGCAGCGCCTTCGTCAGACGTTCACCCATGGAGAAGGGTTTGCCGAGGACACGTGCGGAGTCCTTGAGCGCCATCTTCGTCTTGATCGTGCCGTAGGTCACGATCATCGCGACACGTTCGTCGCCGTACTTCTCCGTCACGTATTCGATGACCTCGCCGCGGCGACGATCATCGAAGTCGACGTCGAAGTCGGGCATGGACACACGGTCCGGGTTGAGGAAGCGCTCGAAGAACAGTCCGTGCTGGAGCGGGTCGAGGTCGGTGATGCGCATGGCATAGGCGACCATGGAGCCGGCACCCGAACCACGGCCGGGCCCCACCCGGATGCCGTGGTCTTTCGACCAGTTGATGAAGTCGGCGACGACGAGGAAGTAGCCGGGGAAGCCCATCGAGATGATGACGTCGAGCTCGTAGTCGGCCTGCCTGCGGACATCGTCGGGCACACCGTCTGGGTACCGGTAGTCGAGTCCCTTCGCGACTTCCTTGATCAGCCACGAGGTCTCGTCCTCGCCGGGCGGGCAGGGGAACTTCGGCATGTAGTTCGCCGAGGTGTCGAAGGAGACTTCGCACTTCTCAGCGATTTCGAGGGTGTTGTCGCACGCCTCGGGGAATTCCTTGAACAGGGAGCGCATCTCGGCCGCGGACTTGAGGTAGTAGCCGGAGCCGGAGAAGGCGAAGCGGGAACCGCCCTGATCGTAGGTCGGTTCGATGAGTTTGGAGCCGGACTGGATGGCCAGCAGCGCTTCGTGCGCCTTCGCATCGGATTCGTGGGTGTAGTGCAGGTCGTTCGTCGCGACCAGCGGAATGTCCATCTCCTTCGACAGACGGATGAGATCCTTCGTCACGCGCTTCTCGATGGACAGCCCATGGTCCATGAGTTCGACGTAGTAGTTCTCCTTGCCGAAGATCTCCCGATACTTGCCGGCGGCGGCCCGGGCCTCTTCGTACTGCCCCAGACGCAGCCGCACCTGGATCTCGCCCGAGGGGCAGCCCGTCGTGGCGATGAGCCCATCGGAGTAGGTCTCGAGCAGTTCCTGGTCCAGCCGGGGCCACTTCGCGGTCACTGAGTCGAGAGAGGCGTACGAGGAGGCTTTGAACAGGTTGCGCATCCCCGTGTTGTTCCGCGACAGCAGGGTCATGTGCGTGTAGAGACCACCGCCGGAGAGGTCGTCGCTCTTCTGCGATTCGTCGGTGCGCCACTTCACTCGCGTCTTGTCCCGCCGGTCGGTTCCCGGGGTGACATAGGCTTCGACGCCGATGATGGGTTTGATGCCGGCCGCCGTGGCTTGGGACCAGAAGTCGAAGGCACCGAAGAGGTAGCCGTGGTCGGTCGTGGCGATCGCGGACATGCCCGAAGCCTTCGTCGCCGCCATGAGGTCGGCGAGGCGGGCCGCACCGTCCAACATGGAGTATTCGGTGTGGACGTGGAGGTGGACGAAGTCCTCGTTCGGCACTGGGCGCCGCCTTCCTGAAGTGGCCGGTATTGCCCATCCAGCTTAGTCCATCAGCTGCGTTTCGACAGAGGCCCACAGGCTGTCATTCGGGCCACGGTCATAGCCCGGCCGACCGTGCTCAGTTCGGTCGGATGCCGTCGAGAGCGACCTGCAGATCCTCGGGGTAGCCGCTTTCGAATTCGACCCACTTCTGCGTGTCGGGATGGTGGAATCCGAGCTTGACCGCGTGCAGCCACTGCCGTTCAAGCCCGAGTTCTTTGGCCAGCACCGGATCGGCACCGTAGGGCACGTCGCCCACGCAGGGATGCTTGGTCGCGGAGAAGTGGACGCGGATCTGGTGCGTGCGCCCGGTTTCGAGGTGGACTTCGACGAGCGCGGCACGGCGGTGGGCCTCGATGACCTCGTAGTGGGTGATCGCGTTCTTGCCTTCCGTGCGCACGGCGTAGAGCCCGTCGTGCTTCGGGTGCCGTGCGATGGGGGCGTCGATGGTTCCGAGCACCGGGTCGGGAAGCCCCTGGACGACCGCATGGTAGGTCTTCTCCACCGTGCGCTCCTTGAACGCACGCTTGAGCATGCTGTAGGCGTATTCGCTCTTCGCCACGACCATGAGACCGGAAGTGCCCACGTCGAGGCGCTGAACGATGCCCTGACGTTCGGGAGCACCGGAGGTCGCGATCCGGAAACCGGCTGCGGCGAGTCCGCCGACGACGGTCCTTCCGGTCCAGCCGATGGCCGGATGGGCCGCGACGCCGACGGGTTTGTCGACGACGACGAACGCATCCTCGTCGTGGACGATCCGCATGCCCGGCACCGGGTCGGCCACGACTTCGAGGGGCCGTTTCGGTTCGGGCATCATGATGTCGAGGCGTTCGCCGGCGATGACCCGGTCGGATTTGATCACGGGACGTCCGGACATCTGCACACCCCCGTCGGCGCAGATGTCTGCGGCGGCGGTGCGGGAGAGTCCGAGAAGCTTCGACATCGCAGCGTCCACGCGCTGGCCTTCGAGCCCCTCAGGGACGAGGATGGAACGTTCGGTCATTGAGAGTCCTCTTTCACACGGGTGGAGTCCGAACCGTCGAGTTCGATGCCTTTGAGGCTGGCGATGATGAGCACCACGGCAGCGGCGGAGATCGCAATATCGGCGACATTGCAGATGAACAGCGACAGATCGATGAAGTCGACGACGGCCCCGTGGAGGAATGCCGGTTCCCGGAACAGCCGATCGACGAGGTTGCCGAAGAGCCCGCCCAGCAGCAGGCCGAGTCCGATCGCCCACGCCCGAGAACCGAGTTTGCGGGAGAGCAGGAGGATCGCGATGAACACGCCGACGGCGATGAGCGGGAACACCCAGGTCACACTCGAACCGAGTCCCAGGGCGGCACCGGGGTTGCGGTAGAAGTTGAACCCGGCCAAGGACCCGATCACGGGCACCGGCGGTTGCCCTTCGAGCAGAGTGACGGCGAGGAATTTTGTGACTTGATCGATGACGAGCACGATCGCCGCGATCGAGAACAGGAGGACCAGCTTGGCGGCACGAGGTCTGTTCACCCGTGGGGCAGGATCGTTCATTCGGTTCATTCTAGTCCACCGTCATCGACGTCGAACGCGCACGACTGAGGTCCGGGACCTCCGCGGAGTTCCCGGACCTCTGCCGTGCGCTGTGGATCAGAGCTTGTGGTTCGACGAACCGCCCAGCGGATTGTTTCCGTCGAGGGTCTCCGGAGCCAGGCTCGTGGAGTTCTCGAGGTCCCGCAGCTGATCGTTGAGGTAGCTCTTCAGACGTGTGCGGTACTGACGTTCGAAGTTCGACAGCTGGTCGATCGACCGCTCCAGCGTGGACTTCTGCGACTCGAGGGTCGACAGGGTCTCATCCCGCTTGGTCTCGGCCTTGCCGACGATATCGGCGGCTTCCTTCTCGGCGCCCTGGATGAGCTCGTCGCGCTTGCGCTCACCTTCGGCAACGTGCTCGTCGTGGACGCGCTGGGCCAGTGCGATGAGGCCGTGGGCATCTCCGTCGCCGCCGACTGCACCGAGGCCCGCGCCCGCTGCTCCACCGGCTGCGCCGGCAGCGACTGCGGGTGCAGCCGAGGACTCCTGCGGAGTCGGTGCGGCTTCCTTGACCACCGGAGCGGAGGTCTGAGCCGGGGCTTCTTCGACCGGTGCCGGAGCGGCAGGTGCTTCCTGGGGTGCCGGCGCCTCGGCCTGCTCCTCGGGAGCCGGAACCGCGGCAGGCATGGCCTGGGTAGCGTCGATGTCCTGCGCCGGAGCGGCGGAGGCGCCGCCGGCTTCGAGTTCCTTCACACGCTGTTCGGCGGTGGAGAGCTTCTGACGCAGTTCGTCGTTCTCCTGGTAGAGACGGCGGATCTCAACGACGACCTCATCAAGGAAATCGTCGACTTCATCCTGGTCGTACCCGTCGCGGAACTTCACATGCTGGAACCGCTTGTTTACTACGTCTTCAGGCGTGAGCGCCATGAGGTCACCTTCGGTCGATCTACAATCATTACGCTGCCGCCCGGAAGGACGGCTTCAACGTCACATTAGCGTAACACCTGCAGTTTTGTCGTGCAGTTAAGGCGTGTCACGCATTCGATGACGAACTTTTACCTATCCGAGGCTAACAAGGTCTCCACACGCTCGGCCAATTTCGGTGAGTATATTCACCATTTATCGCCTATTGGGACAATCGAATCCCGATATTCGCATTGCACTTCGTTGAGGCATTTCACGAGGCACAATCAGCATTTCGGGCTATTCGCCGCAAACACCGGTCTCCGCTCTCCTGTGAGCGTGGGACCCTCCGCGCCAGGGATCAGGCCGTGGTGTGCGAGAGGTTGAAGAACACCGAGGCGATGATCTGGATGCCGATGAGCAGAACGATGAAGCCGAGATCGAGCGAGATCTGCCCCAGCCGCAGTGGTGGGATGACCTTGCGCAGCAGCTTCAGCGGCGGGTCGGTGAGTGTGTAGACGATCTCCGCGAGGACGAGGAAGAAACCGGCCGGCTTCCAGTCACGGGAGAACACCTGGACCAGGTCGAGCACGACTCGGGCCAGGAGCACGTAGACATAGAGGCTCAGCGCAGTGCCGAGGATGTAGAAGATCATGGCCACGGGGGTCCCTCGCGCCTTTCGTTGGTGCTTGAGTGTCGGAGCCCCAGCCTAACGGCTCGAGCTGAAGAGGAGTTGAGAGAAGTTCCCGAACCGCTCAGCTCTGGTTGAAGAAGCTGGCCTGAGTGTCCGAATCGGCTTCGTTCTCGCCTGCGACCTCGATGTTCTCCGGGGTGAGCAGGAAGACCTTGTTCGTCACCCGTTCAATCGAACCGTGCAGACCGAAGATGAGGCCGGCGGAGAAGTCGACGAGCCGCTTGGAGTTGTTCTCGTCCATCTCCGAGAGGTTCATGATCACCGGGGTGCCTTCGCGGAAGGCCGATCCGATGACCATGGCATCGTTGTAGCTGCGCGGGTGGATGGTCCTGATGCGATTCATTGAGGTTCCTGGAGCCGGGGTGTCTACGGGACGAATCGGTGACGGGTGGATCGGCGTCACCGGAGCGGGGCTGCGATCCTCTGCCGTTTCGGGTTCTTCGTGCCGGTCGACGTCGTCGAAGGTTTCGATGACTTCGCGGTCCCGGTATGCGGGTTCGCGACGCTCGGACTCATGGCGCTCGGTGGTCTCGTCCTCTTCTTCGACGAAACCCAGGTATTCCAGCGTCTTCTTGATTGCTGACATGTCTTAAGCTCCTCGGACTTCGGCACTTGCTCACCTGTGGCCCAAACTATCGCACGTGGGCATACGGAAGGGTGAGTCCTACGGGTGTGTCGTGGGGTTTTCTTCCTGCAGCCAGATGATCCCGGCGAACCGGCCCGTCCGCTGGTGCCTGCGATAGGAGAACAGATCTTCGGATTCCTTGGTGCAGGTGCGGGAGAAATGGTCGATGATCACGCCTTCCCGGCGCAGCTGTTCGGCGACTGCTCCGGCGACGTCCAGTGCAGGGGTTCCCGTCACCGACACCGAGGCGGCCGTGGGCTCGATCTCGGCGACTTCGGTGCGCAGTTCGGCTGAGACCTCGTAGCAGCGAGGGCACACCGAGGGCCCGATGACGGCGTGGATCTGACCGGCTCCCGCGTCCCGCATGCGCGCGATCGTGCCGGGCAAGACTCCTGCGGCCATTCCCTGCCGGCCGGCGTGGATACCCGCGATGATCCCGGTGTCGGCATCGGCGAGCATGATCGGGGTGCAGTCGGCGACCATGATCGCCAGTCCGATGCCGCCGAGGTTCGTCATCTGCGCATCGGCTTCGACGGGAGCCTGCCGCAGTTCGGTCTCGGCGGCGATGCTGTGCACCGTGGTGCCATGGACCTGGGAGACGAAGGACAGACGTTCGCCGCTCAGACCCAGAACCTGGGCCAGAGCGGCGCGGTTGGCTGCGACGAGTTCGTCATCATCGCCGACATGGCGGGCGAGGTTGAACGAGGCGAAGTCCCCGCTCGAGTACCCGCCGTGCCGGTCGGTGAAGGCGACGTGGGCGGTGCGCCTGCCGGGGATGACGAACCTCGAGCGCAGCATGTTACTTGAGGAAGTCCGGGATATCGAGGTCGTTGTCGACGTTCGAGCTGCTGCGTTCGTTGGGCAGCGTCGCCGGAATCTGGTGGTCCTCGCTGCGGCGAGCCGGCTGAGTCTCCGTGGCTTCGGCTTCCTCGGCCTCCGGTTCGGAGATCACGGGTGATTCGTTCTCGGTCTCCGCCGGGGCGGCGGCCGGGATGGAGGCCGGGACCGCTTCGGCACCCGCGGTTTCGGCGTTCGGGGAGGTGTTGTCGAAGCCGGCGGCGATGACGGTCACGCGGCATTCGTCGCCGATGTTGTCGTCGATCACGGCGCCGAAGATGATGTTCGCTTCGGGGTGGGCCGCTTCCTGGACCAGTCGCGCTGCCTCGTTGACTTCGAAGAGACCGAGGTCGCCGCCGCCGGTGATGCAGAAGAGCACGCCGTGGGCTCCGTCGATGCTGGCTTCCAGCAGCGGGGAGGCGATGGCGGATTCGGCGGCCTGCACGGCGCGGTCGTCTCCGGTGGCCGCACCGATGCCCATGAGCGCGGTGCCGGCATCCTGCATGACGGACTTCACGTCGGCGAAGTCGAGGTTGATCAGGCCCGGGACCGAGATGAGGTCGGTGATGCCCTGGACACCGGAGCGCAGGACTTCATCGGCCGAGCGGAAGGCTTCGACGACGGAGACGCTGCGATCGGAGATCGACAGCAGTCGGTCGTTGGGAATGACGATGAGGGTGTCGACCTCTTCGCGCAGAGCGGCGATGCCGGCTTCGGCCTGCGCGGAACGACGGCGCCCCTCGAAGGTGAACGGGCGGGTGACGACGCCGATGGTCAGGGCGCCGAGCGAACGGGCCACTCGAGCGACGACGGGGGCCGCACCGGTTCCCGTGCCGCCGCCTTCGCCGGCGGTGACGAAGACCATGTCGGCGCCCTCGAGGGCATCGCGGATGGCCTCTTCGGACGAGTCGGCGGCCTTGCGTCCGATCTCCGGATCGGCTCCGGCGCCGAGGCCGCGGGTCTGGTCACGGCCGATCTCCAGCTTCACATCCGCGTCGGAGAGGACGAGAGCCTGGGCATCGGTGTTGATTGCGATGAACTCCACGCCGCGCAGGCCGACGTCGATCATCCTCTGCACAGCGTTGACACCGCCGCCGCCGGTTCCGGCAACCTTGATATCCGCTCCGGATTGTGGGAATTCAGCCAAGTCGGTTCCTCGTCTCAAGCGCTTCAGTCACGCAGGGTCTGCGTGCGCATTCGGTCTGTGTTCTCTGCCCTGAGGCTATTGGGCGGGGCAACATCACTGCAACCATTCTCCCCGGAGTGTCGGGCTTCGGCCAAACTTCCCACCCGGTGTGTCGGAGCCAAACAGCGGCAATCGTCGGCGATTCGTGCCGCGGCGCAGACGTGGGCGTCTCCCACGCGAGAACTGCCTCAGTTCGTCACGGGCACCGAAGGCACGGAGACGTCGATCTCGGTGCGGCCCTCGGCGGCCAGCTGTGCGGCTGTGCGCACCTTGAGGCTGGCGTTGGAGGAATCGCCGAGGACGACCGTGGCATGGTCGTCGCCGGTGTCGAGTTCGGCTTGGAGACTGTTCGCGTCCTTCGCCTCGATGGTCGTCAGCTGGCCGCGCAGCTCGGGCCGCAGGTGGCCGAGGAAGCGGATGACTGCGGAGACCGTCGACTTGTCGGGTTCGGCTCCGGAGTCTCCGAGCACCGTGAGCTTCTTCGGCGCTTTGTCCACGACGCCGAGGTCGACGGCCGCGGCGTCGTAGAGGCGATAGCCCGAGGAGCCTTCGATCGCAAGCACGGGAGTCCGGTCGGTGATCGTGATCTGCAGCGACCGGGGCCCGGCGTAGCGGACCGCGGCCTCTTGGGCCTTCGGGAACTTCTTGAGCACGGACTTCTCCACCGTCCCGGGACGCACCTGAGGCAGTGGGGTGCCGCCTTCCCCATCGAGGACGAAGGAGCTCACCGAGGCGTGGTCGACGAGTTCGCTGCCTTTCACGTTCACCTTCTGCAGGGCCAGCAGCGGTGAGAACCATGCGATGGCGGCGACGGCGAGCACACCGAGGACGAGGCCGATGGCGATGAGGCGTCTGCGCCACAGCTGCCGGCGGCGGGCCCGGATGACCCCGGTGAGGTCCGCGGTGGAGTTCTCACCGGCGCGGGCTGGGGGAAGCGGCACCATCGGTCTCAGCTCTCCAGTGCGCTCAGCAGCTCGGGCCCGAGGATCGTCACATCCCCGGCGCCGAGAGTGAGCACGAGGTCGCCGGGACGCACGCGCTCGGCGACGAAGGGAACCGCCGCGGCGAAGGACTCTTCGAAGGTGACGTGATCGTGCGGGACCCGATCGGCGATGAGGGCGCCGGTGACACCGGGAACCGGGTCTTCGCGGGCGGGGAAGACGTCGAGCACGACGACTTCGTCGGCCAGGCCCAGAGCTCGACCGAACTCCTCCCGGAACTCCATGGTCCTCGAATACAGGTGGGGTTGGAAGATCGCCCAGACGCGTCCGCCGTCGGTGACGACTCCGCGGGCGGCGTTGAGAACGGCCCGCAGCTCTGTCGGGTGATGGGCGTAGTCGTCGATGACGCGCACTCCGGCGGCGATCCCGCGCTCTTCGAAGCGGCGGCGTGTGCCTCCGTATTCGGCCAGGCCCGTCGCCGCACGTTCGACATCCGCGCCGAGGCAGTGCGCCACGGCGATCGCGGCAGTGGCGTTGAGCGCGTTGTGCAGTCCCGGCTGCCGCAGTTCGACGCTCAGAGGTGTCTCACGTCCGGGCAGGTCGAGGTCGAAGCGTGAGCCGATCCCGGAGTCGAGGTTGTTCAGCAGGACGTCGGCGTCGTCTCCCGTGCCGTAGAACACGACGTCGGCGCCTTGGGCTCGGGCCGCCGTGGCCACGTCGTGGGATCCGGCATCGTCGGCGCAGGCGATGATGGTGCCGCCGCGGGACTGGATGCCGTTGCAGAATTCGATGAACGCCTCGCGGACCTTCTCCGGTGTCCCGTAGTGGTCGAGGTGGTCGGCTTCGACGTTCGTGAGGATGCCGATGGTCGGTTCGTAGAGGAGGAAGGATCCGTCGGATTCGTCCGCCTCGGCGACGAAGACATCACCGGTGCCCAGGTGCGCGTTCGTGCCCGTCGTCGACAGCACTCCCCCGATGACGAACGACGGGTCGATGCCGCAGGCCTGCAGGGCCACGGTCGCCATCGAGGTCGTCGTGGTCTTTCCGTGGGTGCCGGCCACGGCCACGGCGCGTTTGTCGACCATGAGCGAGGCGAGGGCACCGGAGCGGTGGAGGATGCGCAGTCCCCGGCGCTGCGCCTCGACGAGTTCGGGGTTGTCCTTGCGGATGGCGGAGGAGATGACGAGGGTATCGGCGTCGCCGAGGTTGTCCGCCGAATGTCCGATCGTCACGGTGGCGCCGAGGGTTCGCAGAACGTCGACGACGTTGGATTCCTTCGCGTCCGATCCCGAGACGTCGACTCCGTTCATGACCATGATCCGGGCGATTCCGGACATTCCCGATCCGCCGATGCCGATGAAGTGGACGGCACCGAGTTCGGTGACGGGGACGATATTCGCTTGGGACATGTTCAGCCTTCCAACGCGCGGGTGACGATGCCGGCCATTCGGGCTGCGGCGTCGGTGGGATAGTTCAGTGCAGAAGCGGCGCGGCTCATCTCCTCCAGCCGCGGCCGGTCGCCGAGCAGCGGCAGGATGGTCTCGGTGACCGTCGCAGCGGAGAATTCGGCGTTGTCGACCATGAGCGAAGCTCCGGCCTCGACGCTGCCGGCCGCGTTCAGTCGCTGTTCGCCGTTGCCGATGGCCAACGGCACGTAGAGGGCGGGCACGCCGACGACGGTCGTCTCGGAGACGGTGGCGGCTCCGGACCGGGCGACGAGGAGATCGGCCACGGAGTAGGCCCGGTGCATGCCGTCGACATAGTCGACGACATGGTAGTCGGGCAGCTGAGCGGTGGCGGACCGCAGCTCCTCACCTTTTCCGGCTCCGGTGATGTGGAGGACCTGGACGCCTGCCTCCTGGCAGGCATCGGCGGAGGCGAGGAAGGCTGCGTTGATCTTCTGTGCGCCCGAGGACCCGCCGGTGACGACGAGCACGGGAGCGTCGTCACGCAGCCCCAGGTCGGCGCGGTGAGCGGCCCGCTGGTCGGCATCGCTGCGGTCGAGCGCGGTGATCTCCGCGGGCATCGGCATGCCCACGAGCGTCGAGTTGCGCAGCTGCGTGTCCGGGAAGGTGATGCCCACCCGCCCGGCGGTCGTCAGTCGCGCGCCGAGGCGGTTGGCCATTCCGGGTTTCGCATTGGCTTCGTGGACGATGAGCGGAATCTTCGCCTGCTTCGCGGCGAGGAATGCCGGCGGGCAGACGTAGCCGCCGACACCGACGACGGCGGAGACGTTCCGGGAGGTGATGATCTTCCTGACCGCGGAGATGTTTCCGGCGAAGCGCCCGGGGAACCTCAACAGGGACGGACTGATCGATCGGGGCATGGGCACCTTGTCGATGGTGAGCAGTTCGAAGCCGGCGCGGGGCACGAGCTCGGCTTCGAGTCCGTCGGGGGTGCCCAGGGCGATGATGTCCCAGTCCGGGTGCTTCTCACGCAGTTCCCGGCCGATCGCCAGCATCGGCGAGATATGACCGGTGGTGCCTCCACCGGCCAGGAGGATACTCGTCATCTCATTTCCTTCTCTTGCGGGCGAGCACGGCGAACGATGATCGCATGCGATCTCTGTGGACGATGATGGCTTCTTCGGCTCCGGGTTCCGTGCGGGCGAACGACAGGAGCACGCCGATGGCCAGGAGCGAGGCGATGATCGACGAACCTCCGTAGGACACGAAGGGCAGGGGCAGGCCGATGACGGGCAGCAGTCCGGTGACGACACCGATGTTGATCGCGGCCTGTCCGATGATGAGGGCGAAGAAGCCGGCAGTGGCGACCTGGACCATGAGGTTGTCCGAGCGCAGGATCACCCGGACCATCCCGTAGCCGAGGACGGCGAAGACGAAGACGACGACGAGCGAGCCGACGAGGCCGAGCTCCTCGCCGATGATGGCGAAGATGAAGTCGTTGTGGGCTTCGGGCAGCCAGGACCACTTCTCGCGGCTGGCGCCCAGTCCGACGCCGAACCAGCCTCCGGAGGCCAGGGAGAACAGGCCGTGGTTGGACTGCCACGCTTGGCCCATCGTGTCGGCGGCGGTCTGGTCGGCGTGGCCGGTGAGCATCGCCTTGATGCGGTTGAGGCGGTTCTCCGACGTGAGGACGAAGAAGACGACTGCGGCGGCGAGGATGCTGCCGAGCAGAAGGAAGTACTTGATCGGGAAACCGCCGATGAACAGGCACACCACAGCCATGGCAATGAAGACGAGGCCGGTCCCGAGGTCGTTGCCGCCGACGACGAGGCCGACGGCGGCGAGCACACCGGGTACGACGGGGACCATGGCGTGGCCGAAGGTGGTGAGCCTGCCGAACTTCTGGGCGAGCGTGAAACCGAGCCACAGGGCCAAGGCGATCTTGAGGAATTCTGAGGGTTGGATCTGGAATCCGCCGAGGCCGATCCAGTTCGCATTGCCCTTCGCGGACTTGCCGAGGCCGGGCACGTAGACCGCCGCCTGCATGGCGAGGCCGACGAGCATCGCCGGCCAGGCGAGCCTGCGCCATACGCTCAGGGGCATGAAGCTGGCGACGACCATGAGGGCGAGGCCGACGCCGGCGAACAGTGCCTGCTTGTTGAAATAGGCGAAGGAGGAGCCCGCTCCCCCGGCATAGGAGGTGATCGACGAAGCCGAGAGCACCATGACGAGTCCGAGGCCGGTGAGGGCGAGCACGGACACGAGGATGATGTAGTAGGTCGTCAGCGGGTAGGCGGAGAAACGCGAATAGTCCTCACGCAGGGCCGTCCAGACCCTTTTGACCACCGAGGGATTCTTCGCCGATGGCTTCTTCCCAGCGCCTGTCTGTCTGCTCTCAGCGGAGGCGGCGGACTTCTTCGCACCGGTTGCCTTGGCCGAGGGCTGAGCCGAGGTTCTCGCCGAGCCGGCCCGCTTCGTCGATTCCGCGGCCGACTTGGGCGCGGTGGTCTTCCGTCCCGTGGTTGTCCGCCCGGCGGTCTTCCGCCCCGAGGTCTTCGCGGGGGCGGTTCGAGGTGCGGCAGTCTTCGTCGCCGCTGGCGCAGATGCCGACGTGGTCGACCTCGCTGGCGCAGATGCGGACGTGGTCGTCTTCGCGAGCTTCCGGCGACGGCGTTCATCCGCCTTCGCGGTGGTCTGCCGGCCCATCTCAGCGTCCCAGTCGGTTCTGGACGGCTTCGGTGAACAGTTCGCCGCGAGTGTTGTAGTTGAGGAACTGGTCCATGCTCGCAGCAGCTGGAGCCAGCAGCACGGTGTCGCCTTCTTCGGCCAGAGCCGCCGCGGCATTGACGGCGGCTGCCGCGACCGCTTCTCCGCGACGCTTGGGCACGCCGGAGTCGACGGCCAGTGCCGGTTCGATGCGGACGACTTCGAGGTCGGGGACGGTGGCGGCGATGGCTTCGCGGTAGGCGGAGTCATCGGCTCCGATGAGCACGAGCGCCTTGATCCGCTCCTGGTGAGCGGTGAAGAGCTCGGTGAAGTCCGCCCCCTTGGGCAGTCCTCCGGCGATCCACACAATGGAGTCGAAAGCGGCCAGGGAGGCGTTCGCGGCGTGCGTGTTCGTCGCCTTCGAATCATCGACCCAGCGGACTCCGTCGGCGTCGGCGACGGTGACCATTCGGTGGGCGCCGAGCGAATGACTGCGCAGGCCGGCCGAGATCGCCTGTCCCGGCACGTCGATGGCCCGTGCCAGGCAGGCGGCGGCAAGAGCGTTGGAGACCTGATGCGGTGCGGGGTCGCTGCCGTCGACACCGGTGGCGACCGCCACGTCGGCGAGGGAGGCGATCTCCGCGGCCGAGGAATAGCGCTGCGGGATGAATGCGCGGTCGACGAGCAGCTCCTCGACGACGCCGAGCTCACCGGGCCGCGGCACACCGGTGGTGAAGCCGATGGCCTTGGCACCTTCGATGACGTCGGCCTCTTCGACCATGTGCAGGGTCGCCTCGTCGGCGCAGTTGTACACGCACGCGAGCTTCGCATTATGGAAGATCTTCGCCTTGTCGGCGGCATAGGCCTCGGCGCTGCCGTGCCAGTCGAGGTGGTCCGGGGCGATGTTGAGCACGGCCGCGGCGTCAGCGCTCATCGACTCCTGCCAGTGGAGCTGGAAGCTCGAGAGTTCGATCGCGAGGACTTCGAGTCCCGGTTCGAGCACGGCTTCGAGCAGCGGAGTGCCGATGTTTCCGCAGGCCTTGGCCTTGAGTCCGGCGGCGAGGAGCATCGACTCGAGCATCGTCGTGGTCGTCGTCTTGCCGTTGGTGCCGGTGATGGCCAGCCATTTCGCGTCATTGGTCCCACGGATGCGCCACGCGAGCTCGACTTCGCCGATGACGGGGATGCCGGCCGCAGCCGCCGCGGCGAGCACCGGCTGGTCCGGTCGCCAGCCGGGAGAGGTGACGACGAGGTCGATCTGACCCTCGGGCAGGGCCTCCACGTGCTCGGGTCCGCGGCGGATGTCGACGTCGAATACCTCGAGGATCTGCGCCTTCTCACTGACGTCGGCCTGATCATCACCGTCGATGACGATGACATCGGCACCGCGTTCGCCGAGGTGGACCGCCGCGGGGAATCCCGTGACCCCGAGCCCGGTGACGAGGATCCGCAGGCCGGCCAGCGACGAGTTCGGTCCGGTCAGCGCGGCCGGGACCTGCCCGACAGCCACGGTGTCGGAGGCCTGTGCAGCGGACCGGTCGTCTGCGGTCGGGTTCTGCTCATCAGCCAACGCGAGCCACCCAGTCGGCGTAGAAGAGGCAGATTCCGGCGATGACGAAGAGCGCGGCGATGATCCAGAATCTCACCACGATCGTCACTTCTGCCCACCCCTTGAGTTCGAAGTGGTGCTGCAGCGGTGCCATCCGGAACACGCGTTTGCCGGTGGTCTTGAAGGAGGCGACCTGGATGATCACCGAGAGGGTGATGATGACGAAGAGTCCGCCGAGGACGATGAGCAGCAGCTCGGTGCGCGACATGATCGCGAGTCCGGCGAAGGCGCCGCCGATGGCGAGCGAACCGGTGTCTCCCATGAAGATCTTCGCCGGTGAGGTGTTGAACCACAGGAAACCGAAGCAGGCGGCGGCCATGGCTCCGGCGACCATCGCGAGGTCGCGGGGGTCGCGCATGTAGTAGCAGGCGTTCGTGGCCTCGGACATGAGGTTGCAGTTCTGGGTCGACTGCCATGTGCCGATGACGACATAGGCGGCGAACACCACCACCGAGGCGCCGGTGGCCAGGCCGTCGAGCCCGTCGGTGAGGTTGACGGCGTTCGAGACCGCGGTGACGATGAGGTTCGCCCAGATGATGAAGAGGATGAGGCCCAGCACGGCCGAACCGAAGGCGAGGTCGAGGTTCGTGTCCCGAATGAAGGAGATCTTCGTCGACGCGGGGGTCTCTCCGAACGAGTTCGGGAACTGCAGGGCCAGGACGGCGAAGGAGATGCCGACGAAGGCCTGACCGATGAGCTTGGGCACCGGGCGCAGACCCAGTGACCGCTGCTTCTTGATCTTGATGAAGTCGTCGAGGAATCCGACGACGCCGAGTCCCGCGGCCAGCCAGAGCACCAGCAGCCCCGAGGCGGTCGGCACCGAACCGGTGAACAGGTGTCCGAGCAGGTACGCCAGGACCGCGGCGCCGATGATCACGACGCCGCCCATGGTCGGGGTGCCGCGTTTCGTCGCGTGCGAGGTCGGGCCGTCGTCACGGACGAACTGGCCGTAGCCCTGTTTGACGAGCACCCGGATGAACAGCGGAGTGCCGACGAGGGTGAGGATGAGAGCCAGGCAGGCTGCGAGCAGTACGGCAATCATTGGGCCCCCGATACTCCGGCGATTTCGTCCCCGAGGTAGCGCAGACCCGCGTCTCGGGAGGATTTGAACAGGACGATGTCGCCCGGGGCGAGTTCGGAGCTCAGCAGATCCCGCGCCTCCGCGGCGGTGGCCACCCAGATCGCCTCGTTGCCCCAGGAGCCTTCGAGGTTCGCGGCGTTGAAGATCGGCTTCGCGCCTTCACCGACGACGATGGTGCGGGTGATGTTCAGGCGCACGACGAGCTCGCCGATGTCTGAATGCGCGGACACGGACTCCTCGCCGAGTTCGAGCATCTCACCGAGAACGGCGAAGGTGCGGCGGGGCCGGTTCTCCTCATCGCCGCGGCCCATCGAGGCCAGGGTCTTCAAGGAGGCTCGCATGGATTCGGGGTTCGCGTTGTAGGCGTCGTTGAGCACGGTCACGCCCGAGGGCGAGTCGATGAGCTCCATCCGCCAGCGGCTGGCCGCCGAGGAGGTCGACAGTGTGGTCACGATCGACTTCGTGCCGACTCCGCAGGCGTGGGCGATGGCCGCGGCCGCCAGGGCATTGCCGACGTGGTGTTCGCCGATGAGGGCCAGTCGCACCTCAGACGGTTCCTCACCCGGCAGGGTGAGCGTGAACGTCGGGTGCCCGGAGGAGTCGGTGGTCACTGCGGTGCCGCGCACGATCGCATCTTCGGCGCCGACCCATTCGGGCAGGGACTCACGCTGGGAGAACCACAGGGTGGTCACTTCCGGGGTAAGGACTTCGCGCATTCCCGCCACCCGGGAGTCGTCGGCGTTGAGCACCGCGGTCGATCCTGCCGGCAGCGACTCGACGAGCTCGGCCTTGGCACGGGCGGTGTTCTCGATCGATCCGAAGACTCCGGAGTGAGCGGTGCCCACGGCGAGTTCGACGGCGATGTCCGGTCGGATGAGGCTGGTCAGGTAGGCGAGGTTGCCGATCGACCGGGCGCCCATCTCGAGGACGAGGAAGCGGGTGGACTCGCTTGCCCGCAGCGCGGTCAGCGGCACCCCCACCTCGTTGTTGTACGAGTTCGGCGGCCACACCGTCTCGGCAGCACCTGCGAGCAGGTCCGCGGCGAGGTCCTTGACCGTGGTCTTGCCCACGGAGCCGGTGATCGCGATGACGGTGAGCTCACCGTCGGCACGCAGTCCTTCGATGCTGTGCTTGGCCAACAGGCCCAGCGCCTCGGTGGCATCGGCCACGACGACGGTGGGCAGGGGCTGTTCATCGACGGTGGGGACGGATTCGCCGATGATCAGGGCCGCGCCCGCCTCGACGGCGGCTGCGGCGAATTCGATGCCGTCGAAGCTCGCGCCTCGGCGGGCGACGTAGATATCGCCGGGTCCGACTTCTCGCGAGTCGGTCACCACACCGGCGGTCAATGGGGTCTCGGGGTCGATGCCGTACAACTCGCCGTTCAAGGCGGTTGCGATCTCGGCTGCAGTCAGTCGCTTCATATCATCTGTGAACTTTACCTGGTTGTTCGCCGCCCAGTCGCATGGACAGCGCCGAGCGTGTCCGCGCCCGGTCGTCGAATTCAGTCACCGTGGTGCCCACGGTCTGGCCCGTCTCATGCCCCTTGCCCGCAATGAGCACGGTCGTGGACGGGTCTGCGGAGGCGATCGCCTCGTCGATGGCCCGGCCCCGATCGGGGACTTCGATGATCTTTTTCACACGCGCCTGGCCGGCGCTGACGGCGGCATCGACGCCTTCCCTGATGGCGGCGCGGATCGCGGCGGGATCCTCGGTGCGGGGATTGTCGTCGGTGAGAACGATCACATCGGCTTCTCGTGCCGCCGCCTGGCCCATGCCGAAGCGTTTGCCGCGGTCTCGGTCGCCGCCGGCGCCGAAGACGATGACGAGTTCCTCGGAGTCCGCGTGCAGGGTTGCCAGGGCCTTGGCGATCGCGTCGGGGGTGTGCGAGTAGTCGACGATGGCGCGTGGGAGCAGTTCGGGGTGGGATTCCTCGAGCGCCCTGGGCCCGGACACGTCGATGATCTCCATCCGGCCCGGCACCGAGGTCACGAAGCTGCGTCCGATCGCATCGATGTCTTCGGCTGCGACCCCGGATTCGATGAGCATGGCCGCGGCCAGTGCGGTGTTCGTGACGTTGAAATCGCCCGGCAGCGGCGACCGCAGCCGGATCGACCGGAGAGTGTGGGCGCTCTGGCCGTCGGCGCGGTTCGGTCCTGCGGACTCGTCGTCGCCGAGGTGGAGGACGAACTCGGATTCCCCCGGGGTGTGGTCGATGCGCCACTGGCTGCGCTCGTCGCGGCCGAGGGTGCGCACGGGCACCTGTGCGGCGTCGACCATCCGCTCGCCCCATTCGTCTTCGACGACGATGACCGCGCGGTCGGAGAAGGTGCGGGTGAACAGCTGCGCTTTGGCCTCGAAGTACTCCTCCATCGTGTTGTGGAAATCGAGGTGGTCCTGGGAGAGGTTCGTGAATCCGGCCACGGAGAAGTGGGCACCGTCCACGCGGTGCTGGCGCAGGGCGTGGGACGAGACCTCCATCGAGCAGGTGTCGACCTCAGCGGTGCGCATCTTCGCGAACAGGGCGTGCAGCTCCGGGGCTTCCGGGGTCGTGCGCACGCTCGGGACGGTGTCACCGGCGATGAGGATGGCGACGGTGCCGATGACGGCCGTGCGGTGGCCGAGGGCTGCGAGCATTCCGTCGACGAGGTAGGTCGTCGTCGTCTTCCCGTTCGTTCCCGTGACGCCGATGAGTTCGGGCACCGAGGTGGTCCCGTAGACGGCGGCGGAGACGAATCCGAGCACCGCGCGGGGGGCTTCGACGATGAGGGCGGTGACCCCGTCGAGGAGTGCCCGGTCGGACTCGGACCCATCGAGTGCCTCGGTGACCTGCGTCCAGCCGTGCGAGTCGGTGAGGATCGCGTCGACGCCTGAGCGGATGAGCTCGGGGGCGAATTTCGCTCCGTGGACATTGGCTCCCGGCAGCGCGGCGTAGAGCTGGCCGGGTGCGACCGCACGCGAGTCATGGGAGACTCCCGTGACTTCCTTCTCGGGATCGCCGTGGAGGGTGCCGGGGGCGATCGGCAGCAGCTGTGAAAAACGCATCATTTCCATTCTCGGGCAGGCAGCTCGGGTTTCTCGGTCGACGGCGGGATCTTCAGGTGCCGCATCGCGAAGCCTGCGACATCGGAGAAGACTGGGGCAGCGGCCTGACCACCGTAGTAGCCCTTTCGCGGCCGCTGCAATGTCACGGAGATCGCGAGTTCGGGGTCTTCTGCCGGGAGCACACCGACGAAGGACGCGGTGTATCCGTCGTAGCCGCCGCCTTCGGCCGCCGGCGCCTGCGCGGTGCCGGTCTTACCGGCCACCCGGTAGCCCGAGACCTGCGCGGACTGGCCGGTGCCTTCGGCGACGACGCCTTCGAGGATGCGCAGGGTCTCATCCGCGGCCTTCTCGCTCACGACTCGCTGCGTCTTCCCGGGCGGGGTCGACAGGGCCCGGCCCTGCGGGGAGATCATGCCCTCGACGAGGCGGGAGGGCACGTGGACACCGCCGTTGGCGATGGTCGAGATGACGTCGGTGGTCTGCAGCGCGTTCGCGGCCATGCCCTGACCGAACATCACGGTGTACTTCGTGCGGCCGTCCCAGTCCTTGTACGGGTGGAGGATGCCTCCCGTCTCGGCGGGGAAGCCGATCCCCGTGGTCGAGCCGAAGCCGAACCTCTTCATGTATTCGTAGCGCTGCTCCTCGGTGAGCTTCTCGCCGGCGAGGATGGTGCCGGTGTTCGAGGACTGTGCAAGGATTCCGGCGAACGTGAGCTTCTCGTCGGGGTGTTCGTGGGAGTCGCGGAACTCTTCGTTGTTCGGTGCCTTCCATTTGTCTGGAACCGTGAATTCCTGTTCGGGGGTGACCAGTCCTTGGTCGAGCAGGGCGGCGGCCGTGACCATCTTCGCCGTCGAACCGGGTTCGAAGACGTCGGTGAAGATCCGGGAACCGCGGTCCTCGCCGTCGACCTTGCCCGGAGAGTTCGGGTCGACGGTGGGCGCATCGGCGGCGGTGAGGACCCGTCCGGTCTTGACCTCTTTGATGACGATGGACGCGGATTCGGCCTTGTGCTTCTTCCGCTGCTCTTCGATGGCCTGCTGTGCGTAGTACTGCAGGTCCGGATCGATCGTCGTCTGCAGCCCTTCGCCGTCGACGGCGTCCTTGATGTTGTTGTCCCCGAGCGGGATGATCTCTCCGCGCGCACCGCGTTCGTACTGCTGCTGGCCGTCTCTGCCGGACAGCTGATCGTCGTAGGCCATCTCGAGGCCGGCCTGCGCGGTGCCGTCGGAGCTTAAGAATCCGACGAGATTGCCGGCCACCCCGCCGGCGGGATAGGAGCGCACGGCGTACTCCTCGGCGGAGATGCCGAGGACCTCGAGTTTCTGCACGTCCCGCCAGGTCTCCGAGGTCAGTCCTTTGGCCACGGGGTTCCAGCGTTTGTCACCGACGAGTTTCGGGTAGATGAGTCCGGGGTCGGTGTTCAGGGGCTTCGCCAGCGCCTCGGCGGCACCCCACGCGCCGACGAGTTTTCCGTCGACCTTGTATTGGGCGACGTTCTGCTGGTCGACGACGAGCTGGTAGCGGGAGACGCTGTCGGCGAGCACCGTGCCGTCGGAGGCGAGGATCTGTCCCCGATCGGCCGGCAGGGTCTGGGTGACGAGGCGGTTGGACAGGGCCTTCTCCGCAAGCTTCATCGAGTCCATTCCCTGAATGGACACGAGCCGCACGGAGGTGATGAGCAGAGCGAGGATCGACAGCGCGGCGATGAAGCCCATGCGCAGGCGCAGATTGGGTCCTGCGTTCTTGCGCTTCTTCTTCAGTCGGCTCGTGGCTGGGCCCATTGCACTTGTCCTCGGTCCTTGGCATGGTCGGCGAATGGTTCGGTCAGGCCGTTCCCTGGTCCCGGTGAGCTCGGACTACTTCGGTGACTCCTGGCTCGGAGCCGCGATGTCGTTGCTCGGGCTGCCCCCGACGACCGGGAGCTTCTCATCCGATCGTAGATTGGGTCGGAGGTCTTCGCGTGTATCGGCGCGCGGCCCGGGCACGACTGTGGGCTCTTTCTCACCGCTGACGTCGATTCCCGGGGCATCGATGATCTTCCCGGTCTTCGCGTCGAGGAATTCCGGGGAGGAGTCGCGGACGAGGCCGAGCTCTTCGGCGGCGAGGGCGATGTTCTGCGGGGACTCGCGGTAGGAGTTGTCCTCGACGAGGCGGTCCTTCTGCTCGGCCAGCGCTTCCTTCTCCGAGGTCAGCTGGTCGACCTTGTAGGAGGTGTGGGACACGAAGATGTTGAGCAGCAGCACGGCCACGAGTGTGGCCACGAGGATCCCCACGCACAGCAGCGAGAAGGGCAGACGCGATTTCGGCAGCTCGAACTTCAGCAGACGCAGCTTCGCCGCGCTGCCTGCTTCTTCGAGGCGGCGGTGACGTTCGGGGAAGTTGTGCTGGCGGGCTCTTGCCGTGGAGTTGCTCACGATCGTGCCTCCCTGATCTTCTGCACTGCCCGCAGTCGGACGCTGGCCGCCCGCGGGTTGGTCTCTGCTTCTGCTTCGTCCGCCTTCTCTGCGCCCCGAATGATCTCGGTCAGCCAGGGTCGGAGGTCTTCGGGGACCACCGGCAGGTCCGGCGGCGCCGAGGAGGTCGTGGCCTTGCGCAGCGTCTTCTTCACGATGGTGTCTTCGAGCGACTGGTAGGACTCGATGACGGCCACTCCCCCGATGTGCAGGGCTTCCAGTGCCGCTGGCAGCGCAGTGCGCAGCACCCCGAGTTCGTCGTTGACCTCGATGCGCAGGGCCTGGAAGGTGCGTTTGGCGGGGTGGGACTTCTTCTTCGTCTGCGGGATCACCCGGCCGAGCATCGCGGCGAGCTGGTCCGAGGTCTCCCACGGTGTGTGTTCACGGTCGGTGACGATGATCTTCGCGATCCTGCCCGCCAGCTTCTCTTCGCCGTATTCGCGCAGGATCCGTCGCAGCTCGGCTTCGGAGTAGGTGGCGAGCACCTCGGCGGCGGTGAGCTCCTGCGTGCGATCCATGCGCATGTCCAGGGGCGCGGGCCGGGAGTACGAGAATCCGCGATCGTCTTCGTCGAGCTGCAGGGAGGACACTCCGAGGTCGAGCAGGATCGCGCTGATCGCGGCGATGCCGAGGTCGTCGAGGACTTCGGGCAGCTCATCGTCGACGGCGTGGACGATGTCGGTGCGATCGGCGAAGGGGGCCAGGCGTGTGGTGGCGATGTCGATGGCCTGCAGGTCGCGGTCGATGCCGACGAGGTGGACATCGGGAAAAGCCTGGAGGACGGCTTCGGAGTGGCCGCCCATGCCCAGTGTGCCGTCGACGACGACGGGGGTGATTCCGGCTTCGCGAGCGGCCTCGACACCGACGCCGATGAGTTCGACCACGCGTTCGAGGAGCACCGGTACGTGCTGAGCTGTCATGCGTTGGTCCTTCGTCAGTGGGTGGTTCGGGGGTGCGTGCTGCTGGAGCCAGAACCTTGCCCGCCGCGGCCCTGCCACCGGGGAAGTGTGTCAGGACGTCCGAGCTTCGGAAACGGGGAAGTTCCCCGAAACTCGAGCACGGCGGGCAAGGATCAAGCCCGAGCAGAATCAGATCACTCCGGGGATCACCTCCTCTTCGCGTTCGGCGAAGGCCTGCTGAGCGCCGACGAGGTAGTCCTCCCAGGTCGGTGCGTCCCAGATCTCGACTCGGTTGCCCATGCCGATCACTGCGACCTCCCGATCAAGTGATGCGTACTGCCGCAATATGTTCGGGACCGTGATGCGCCCCTGTTTGTCCGGTTGGTCCGCAAAAGCCGCCGACAGGAACACACGCTGGTAATCGCGGGCTTCCTTATTCGTCTTCGGCGCGTTCTGGATTCGCTCGTGCTCGGCTTCGAACTCCGTGGTGGGGAACAGGGTGAGGCAGTTCTCCTGGCCACGAGTGAGGACGAGTCCGGGCGACAGCTCCTCGCGGAACTTTGCGGGCAGGATGAGGCGACCTTTGTCGTCGAGCTTCTGCATATGAGTGCCCAAGAACATGTCGTCTCACCCCTTTCGGAAACCCATTGGCTCCGATAGCAACCACAGTACTCCACTTCCCTCCACGTATTCCAGCCTCCAGTCCGACCAACGTTGAAACTCTTAGTTTTCCCAGGTCAGATAGGTGGAGGAAAGTGGGGAAATTTTCCGTCGGTGCGTCGCCGGCGTGGTCGAAAGCCATGAAACCGTGGTCCCCTGGTGCCGGTTGACCGCTTCGGAGAAAGCCGGTCGAGTGGCCGAGATCCGCGAGTTCTCGCGGATCTCACCGGATCCTCCCGCCGAGGTGGAGCACAGTGGGGAGGAAAGTGGAGGGTCCACGTGGAGGAAAGTGGGGAGAGCAGTGGGGAACGAAGTGGGGAGCGCAGTGGGGAGGCCAATGGGGAGCGCAGTGGGGAGGATGCCGGGGAGTGCGGTGGGGAGGTCGCTGGCGAGTGCGCTGGGGAGGGTTCTGGGGAGCCTGAAAGAAGCTCGTGTGGCTGGGGCCGCGGGCATGAGGAACAATGGAGGGTATGTCGATCAGCCAAGAAGGTACACAGACCAATTCCGTGATCGGTGCCGAACACATCGAATGGGTGCAGCACCTGACCTCGCGGGCGCGCACGGCGATGAACGCGGTGCTCGAAGGCAAGGACGAAGCGGTCGGGCTCTCGCTCATCGCGCTGCTCGCCGGCGGCCATGTCCTCCTCGAAGACGTTCCGGGGGTCGGCAAGACCCTCCTCGCCCGTGCCATGGGCAAGGTTGTCGACGGCTCCGTGCGCCGCATCCAGTTCACTCCGGACCTGCTGCCCACCGACGTCGTCGGCGTCAACCTGTTCAACCAGGAGACCCGGCACTTCGAGTTCCGGCAGGGCCCGGTGTTCGCGAACATCGTCATCGCCGATGAGATCAACCGCGCCTCGCCCAAGACCCAGTCGGCGATGCTCGAGTGCATGGCCGAAGGACAGGCGACGATCGACGGGCAGACCTACCAGATGCCGACGCCGTTCCTCGTCGTCGCCACCCAGAACCCGATCGACATGGAGGGCACCTACGCCCTGCCCGAGGCGCAGCGCGACCGGTTCCTCACCCGGATCTCGCTCGGCTACCCCGCCACGGCCGATGAGGTCGACCTGCTGGACAATCAGATCCAGAACGATCCGCTGGAGTCCGCGACGGCGGTGACGAACCTCGAGCAGATCACGCAGGCACGCACCATCGTCCGGCACGTCTCGGCGAGTCGTCAGCTGCGCGAGTACATCGTGGCGATCCTCCAGGCCACCCGCGATGATCAGGCGATTCTGCTCGGCAGCTCGCCGCGCGGCGGCGTTCATCTGCTGCGTGCTGCCAAGGCCCGGGCGGCACTGTCGGGGCGCACCTTCGCCACCCCCGATGATGTGCAGGCTCTGGCACCGTACATCCTCGCCCACCGCATCATCCCCCGCGATGGCGACGACTCGGATCTGGCCGCGGACCTCATCGGCCGCGTACTGGCCCGCGTGCCCGTCTCGGCGAACCAGTGACGGCATGCGACTGAGCACCTCGGGAATCATCTTCGTCCTTGCCGGGGCGGCCCTCATCATCACGGCCTACCGCTTCGCCCTGCCCGGACTGCTTCCGGCCGGGCTGCTCCTGCTCGGGCTCGTCGTGCTCTCGGCGCTGCTCGTCCTGTGGGGCACCCGACGCGTGTCGATCGCGATGAGCACCAACGTGCATGAGGTCTCCCTGCCGGGCGGCCGGGACCGCTATCCGCTGGCGGCCGAAGGCAAGGAGGTCGAGATCGAGGCGCAGGTGACCAATATCGGTCAGCTCGCGATCCCCTCGGCGACCATCGACTTCGTCGCCGCCGAGGGTTTCGGCGACTCCACCTCCGGTGAGGTGCCGGCCTTGAGCCAGCGGGCTTCGCAGACCGTGCTCACCTCGTTCACACCGCACCGGCGTGGGGTCTCCGGCATCGAGTCGGTGCTCCTGACCGTCTTCGGCCCCTTCGGCCTGGTCAAGATGAAGCGGAAGGTCCATGGGGCCTTCCCCGTCGCCGTGTCCGTTCCGCACCTGGGCGCACGCATTCCGAAGGATTCGTCGATCCGGCCCGCCCGCCTCGACGACGGCAAGATCCGCTCCGGACACACCACCCGCGACTTCCACACGCGTGAGTATGTGCCCGGTGACGATCTGCGGCACGTCCACTGGCCCTCGACCGCGAAGTCCGGTGAACTCATGGTCCGCCACGAGGCCGATGAGGAGACGCTGTACGCGCTCATCCTCGTCGACCTCGCCGCCGATGCCGACGCCGCGGAACCCAGTGACCTCGAGATCGAATTCCTGCTGGCGGCGACAACGGCTGCCGGAACCGCTTTCCTGCGAGCCGACTACGAAGTCAATGTCGTCGCCCCCAGCTACCAGATCAGATTCAAAGGAGCGCGCGACATCGACAAGCTGCGTCTTCTCTCCGCCCTTGTTCGCCCGGGCAGAGTCGAGCTTCCCGCACATGACAACCCGAACCACATCGTCATCTGTTCCGTCGGTGATGAGCGCGGTCAGGAGCTCGCCTCGCACTTCTCGCGTCGCGTGCCCGTGACTCTGCGCACGCTCAGCGAGATCGGCGACATGACGATGATGGGCCTCAGCGAGGACCTGCCGGAGTCATGGACGACGTTCGAGTCGAAGCGCCCGACCGCCAGAGGGCAGGGCAAGGGAACGGGCGGACGCCCAGGTACCACCGGTAGGCCGGGCACGAACTCCGGCGCGCAGGGCGCTGGCTCCGACCCAGCGGGCGCGGCTCCCGGCACGTCCGGGACGAGCTCCGGAACAGAGGGGGTGCGCCGATGAGCCTCGATGCTCCTCCCACGCGTTCGCATGGCGATTCCGCGGCCGAACCACCGTCTCAGTCTGCTTCCGATGCCGTGACGACGAACGATTCGCGTCCGCCGACCGGCTGGCTCGAGGCGATCATCGTATTCGCTGCGATGACGCTGACCGCTGTGGCCGTGTCCGCGGTGTTCAAGGATTTCGCCTGGCTGGCGCCCGTCCTCGTGTCGGTCGGTCTCGTCGTCCTCGTCGGCGCCGTGTTCCGCAGCGTCCCGGTGCTGCGTTCGAGCGGCACCGCGGTCATCGCCCAGTGTGCGGCCGGGCTCGTCGCCGTCTTCGTCGTCTGCGCGAAGGGCACTCTGCTGCTCGGCTTCATCCCCACGGGCAGCTCGTTCGGGAAGGTCATCGACCAGCTCTCGGCCGGTGTCAGCGATCTCTACGCGACCGCTCCCCCGGCCGCGAGCACCCCGGGATTCACCGCGATGCTCACGATCGCCTTCACCCTCATCACGATCCTCATCGACGGCCTCGTCGCCGACCTCCGGGCTCCGAAGGTCGGCGGTGTGCTGCTGCTCGTGCTGTGGATGATCCCCGTGTACTTCGCCTCACAGGAGGTGCGGTGGTGGCATATCGTGGCGATCCTCGCAGCCTTCCTGCTGCTCATGCTCAGCCCGTATCTGCCGGCCACACGCTGGCGCGGCGGGATGACCGCGGTTCTCGCCGGTGCCCTGGCTCTGGCGATCGGCCTCGGTCTGCCTCTGCTGCTGCCGCCGGTGCCGAGTCTGCCCGACCGAGCGTCGAAGGGGCAGGGCGATCTGACGGTGACGAACCCGTTCCTCAATCTGCGGCAGAACCTCGGCGATCGTGACGATGCGACTCTGTTCAGCTATCAGACCACCGGGGAGGACTCCGATCCGGTCCGACTGACCTCGATCGATGACTTCGACGGAGAGAACTGGGCGCCGAGCCCGTTCAGCCTCGATCCCTTCGCGATCGCCACCGACGGGATGCCCTGGCCCGAGGGAATGCCGCGGGATAAGAACTTCAAGGAAGAGACGATCGACGTCGCCATCGGCGATGAGTACGACCAGCAGTATCTTCCTTCGCCCTATGCTCCGCAGCAGCCCGAAGGCGTGGACCGTCGATGGATCTTCGATGAGAAGACACTGACCGTGGTGGGCAATGGCGAGAAGACCGGCGGTCTGCAGTACTCGATGGACTACCTGTCGCCGAATCCCGACGTCAAGGACCTCCAGTCCGCGACGCCCGTGGACAAGAAGGACTTCGACACCGAACTCGAGGTTCCCGATTCCCTGCCTGCCAGCGTGCAGGAGACCGCCGAGCGGGTCACCGCCGATGCGGAGAACCAGTGGGAAGCGGCAGTTCTGCTGCAGGCGTACTTCCGCGGCGGCGACTTCGAGTATTCGATCGACGCCCCGGAGCGGGCCAGCGGAGACGCGATCTCGGACTTCCTCGCAGACAAGAAGGGCTACTGCGTCCAGTTCTCCTCGGCCATGACGATCATGGCGCGGACGATGGGGATTCCGGCGCGCATCGGCGTCGGCTTCGCCGGAGGTGAGAAGGCCGACGGCGGTTTCGATGTGAGCATGCAGGATTCGCATGCCTGGCCGGAGCTCTATTTCGAGGGCGCCGGTTGGGTCCGCTTCGAGCCCACGCCTGGTGGACCAGCCGGTGATCCTCCGAAGTGGACGCTGGCCAGCGGTACCGCTGAGAACGAGGACAGCGACGAATCGGAGTCGGCGAGCCCGAGCGAAGAGCCGACAGAGGAGACCTCCGCCGCCGGGAACGACGAGTCCGAGGAGGCAGGCGATGAGGAGACGAGCACTCAGGCCGCCGAACCGGCCGGGGCAAACCTGACCACCTACGTGTGGGTGGGCGTCATCGTGCTCGCTCTGCTCCTGCTCGCGGCCATTCCCGCCATCTGGCGGTCGATTCTGCGTTCGCGTCGGACGAAGGATCCGCACGACCTTGAGGCGGTCTGGACGGAGGTGCGGGCCCTGGCCACCGACTACGGGCAGAGCCTGGACCCGAGCCGGACGCTGCGTTTCAACGAGCTCGTCCTCGCGGGAACGCTGCCGACCGCCGCCTCCGGGTCGACCGGTACGACAGGTGGCGCTGGCACAGCAGGTAGGGCTGGCACAGCAGGTGGCGCCGGTTCGAGCACGGCAGGTGGCGCCGCATCAGGCGGGGCCGGTCCTGCCGCCGTCGAGGTCGACCCCGAGACCGGTGAACCCCTCCGCAGATCCGCCGCCGAGGTGGCCGCAGGTTCCTCCGGCACCACTGAGGAATCCGATGGTCGTGTGGGGGCCGCTGAACGTTCGGATGAACGGCTGCGTCGTCTGCAACGCCCGGCACCGAACGAACCGGATGATCGGGGCCGGGACGATTCCGCGCTGTCGGCTTTCGTCGACGCTCTCGAGGCGAAGCGCTACGGGGCCGCTGCCGAGTCGCTCGACGACTCCGAGGTGCGCGCGCTCATCGATGAGGTCGGTACAGACCTGTCCGAGCGAGCGACTTCTGGCAATCGGATCTCAGCGAAGATCTGGCCGGCAAGTCTCTTCAACCGTCCGAAATGACGACGCAGAAGCGCTGAGGGCCGAGACGCCCCGACTGCAGAGAAGCGCTGACGAGCCGAAGGAGGCGGTCCCGTTCGGGGCCGCCTCCTTCCATCTGCAGACACACGCTTCCCCGCGTCTGCGGACGGCGACAGTTGCCGCACGCACCCGGGCGTCTACAGCGAGTTCGACCGGTCGAGTTCTCGCAGGGCCAGCAATCCCCTGACCGCGGCGATCGGTTTGACGACAGGCAGTTCACCGAACCGATAGTCGCCTCCCCGCACGAGTCGTCGACCGAGGTCGGGCCTCAGCTGCCAAAGATGGTCGCGCGCCTTCTCGGCGTGATGGGAGTTCGACACGATGCTGATCGTCGATTCGGCTCGCAGCTCCTCGTCGATGAGCGGGATCGCGTTGAGGATGTTCTCCCACGTCGTCGCGCTCTCCGTCTCGAGGCGCATCCTGCCGGTGAATCCCAGCTCCTCACGAGCGAAGCGTTCGAGGATCATCGCTTCGGGCCGCCGTCCGGCGACGGCTCCCCCGCAGAGGATGAGCACGGCCGATCGCGCCCGCGGGTCGACGGTCCGCAGCCCGGCACGGACTCGGAATCGGTTGATCCCATTCGCTCGTTCGCCTCGGTTCCCATAGCCGAGCACCACGATGATCTGATCACCACCAGCCACCCATTCGGCTGTTCCAGCAGCGCAGCTGGCCACACGTTCAGCTGTTCCAGCAGCGTGGCTGGCCACCCGTTCAGCCACTCCGCCGACGGCGCGTCCGGCCCCTGGCCCGGCCGCACCGCGAGCTGCACGCCCGGTCGCACGGCCAGACACGCCACGACCGTCCCCGAGCCGCCGACGACTCGACCTCAGATGAGTCAACTCCCCAAAGGAGAAAACGACTCCCAGGACTGCACCGACGATCCCGGCACAGAACGCGAAACGCGCGAACGCCTTGCGGATGAAGTCGGCGGGCACAGAAAAAGGCACCCTCATTCTGAGAGTGCCTTGATCGTGAGGATCGGGGTCATTCGCCGCGCTGGCGCTTTTCCCACCGGTCTTCGAGTCGGCTCATGAAACCGGCATTGCCCTTCTCGCTGGTCTTCGCTCCGGCGGTCCGGCCCTCCGTCTGCGTCGTGTGGACGTGACCGGGACGGCTGAACGCCCAGTACATGCCCGCGACCATGAGACCGAATCCGACGACGCCGAGGGCGATCCACCAGGTCGAGTCCGACACCAGCGTGATCGCGAGGATCGTCGCTGCGAGTCCGGCCAGAGTGACGAGGATGCCGAGGACGAAGCGCTTAGCGGAGAATCCCGGGCCCGTTGCCGCGGCTTGGGTTTCCGAGATATTGCGTGCAAAACGAGGGTCTTCACTGCGCAGCTGCTTCTCCAGTTGATCCAACAGCTGCTGTTCGTGATCGGAGAGTGGCATCTCGAACCCCCGTTTCCCTACTCAAGTCTTTGACTCAATCATAGTCTCTGAGCACCGAAAAAACATCTCGGGGGCCGCTGATCGCCCGGATTCCCACTGGGTCTTCAGACTATGGTCCAGCTCACCGTCTGTCAGGGCTCCTGCCGCTTGCGCAGAAGTGAGGCCTGAGAGATCGCCTCGGTCCCGAAACGCCGCCTCACCTCGTCCAGGGCCACCTCCGCTTCTCGGCCCGAATGCTCCGGTTCATCCAAGGTGGCCTGCCGTCCCGTGACGGCGAAGTCGATGAGGCCGGCCGCTCGCACCCCGAGCAGTCTGACTCCCTGCGTCCGCTGCTCGCGCAGCTTGCGCATCGCCGGCCGCAGCGCCTCGTACATCTCTCGCGCCAGATCGCTCGGAGCCGAGAGCGTGACCGACCGCGACAGAGTGGTGAAGTCGCCGAGGCGGTATTTCAGCCCCAGGGTCGTCGCGACCTTCCCCTCGGCCCGGACGCGGTAGGCGACCTTGTCAGCCAGTCGCAGCAGCTCATGTTCGAGCACGTCGAGGTCCCAGATGTCCTCACCGAAGGTGTTCTCCGCGCTGATCGAATGCTCTTTGGCCTGCCGGTCGAATCCGCCGGAGTCCTGACCGTGAGCGGCCCGCCACAGCTGATGGCCGTGAGCGCCGAAGACGCGTCCGGCCCACGCCTCGTCGACGGCCGCGAGGTCGCCGATGAGCCGAATACCGTAGCGGGAGAAGCCCTGCTGCGTCTTCTCCCCCACCCCGGGCAGGGCTTCGATGGGCATCGGGTCGAGGAACTCCTGGGTCTTCGCCACCGGAACGAGCAGCTGCCCGTTGGGCTTCGCTCGAGTCGAAGCGAGCTTCGCCACGACCTGGCTGCCGGCGATGCCCACCGAGGCACTCAGGCCCGTGCGCTGCCTGATCTGCTCCCGCAGCCGCGTGGTGATCTCCACGGGCGAGCCGAGGCGGCGCACCGCACCGGAGACGTCGACGTAGGCTTCGTCGACGCTGACCTGTCGGACATCGGGGGTCACCTCGGCAACGAGGTCGAAGACCTGGCGGGAGAAGGAGGAATACAGGCCGTGCGAAGGCGGGATCACCTCGGCGAAGGGGCACAGATTCATCGCCCGGGACATCGGCATCGCCGCGTGAACACCGAACTCGCGGGCCTCATAGCTGGCGGAGACGACGACGCCGCGGCCGCTGCGACCGCCGACGATGACGGGGCGACCGATGAGCTGCGGACGGCTGAGCAGCTCCACGGAGACGAAGAACGAATCCATGTCGAGATGGAGCATCGTGGCACCGACGTCGTCGGTGCCCAGTCGACTGAGGTCACCTCCGGATCGCGCCAGCTGCTTCCGACTCATCGCCTGCCCCTCGCGTCAGTTCCTTTCGGCTCCGCCGAACAGTCCAGGTACTCTTGAATCATGGTATCGCGCACCGCTGTCATGACACTGCCCATCGCCGCCGCTCTTGCCCTTGCGGGCTGTTCCGGAGCCGATGAGGGGACGACCGACTCGACCCCGACGAGCGAACAGACCTCTTCTGCACAGGCGACTCCGTCGGACTCCGAGACGGCATCGGCCGAAGCCTCGGAGGAAGCGACCGGTCAGGATCCCGACACCTCGAACGACGTCAAGGATCTGCCCGACTACGTCAAGCCCTACCCGAAGTCGAAGGTCCTCTCGGCCTCGATCGTCAAGGCGCACAACGACAAGGACACGAAGCAGCCCGAACAGGTCAGCCTCGTCGTCGCTGCGAAGGCCGAGGCCAAGGACATCTTCAAGTTCTACGACGAGGAGCTCGGCAAGGCCGACTTCGAACCGCTCGGCGACGAGGTGAAGACGAAGAGCGCCCGCGTGCAGAATTTCAAGCACAAGGACAACGACAGCGTCCTCGTCGTCACCGTTGCCGACGACTCCGCCGACAAGGCGCAGTCGATCGTCACCGTCGGCGGAAACATCGTTTCATGACCGACGACCAGTCAATGACGCGGGACGAGACCCCTGAGTCGGGTCTGCCTGCGTCGGCAGCTTCCGGCCCGTCGGCATCCACTCGTGCCGGACAGCCGGCACCGACTTCCTCCCGCCCGTCCCCACTCGTCGCCGCGCTCGATTCGCCGCAGAGCATCGCTGCCGCGGTGTCCGCTCAGCTCGAGAGCTTCCTGGCCGAGAAGGCCGCCGAGTTCGAGTCCATCTCCCCCGATGCGGACGCGATCGGCGAATCTCTCATCGCGTTCACCCGCGGCGGCAAACGGATCCGCCCCGTCCTCCTGTGGTGGGGCTTCCAGCTCGCCGGCGGAGCCGTCGGCGACGCTGCTTCGGAAGGCGGCGCCGAGGTGGCCACGGGCTTGGCACAGGCCGCCGGATCGCTCGAGCTGCTGCATGCGGCGGCGCTCATCCACGATGATCTCATCGACAACTCGGACACCCGTCGCGGCGAGCCCGCACTGCACCGACAGTTCGAGGCCCGCCACAGGAAGTCCGGTCTGCACGGCGACGGTGCTTCGTTCGGCGTCTCCGCGTCGATCGTCATCGGCGATATCTGCCTGGCACTGAGCGAAGAGCTGTTCGAACGTGCGCAGGAGACGTTGGGCAGCACCCGGTTGGTCCGGGAGCTGCGCGGAACCGTCCGCCGGGACGTCATGGTCGGTCAGTACCTCGATGTCCTCGCCGAGGTGATCCCCCTCGACGACGCTCGCATCGCCGAACGCGCGTGGGAGGTCCTGAGCTTCAAGTCGGCGAAGTATTCGGTCGAGCAGCCGCTGCTCCTCGGCGCGGCACTGGCCGGGGCCGAAGAGGATCTGCTCGCCGAGATCTCCGATTTCGGCCTGCCTCTCGGTCAGGCGTTCCAGCTGCGCGACGATGTGCTCGGCATCGCCGGTGACCCGCAGGCCACGGGCAAACCCGCCGGTGACGACATCAGGGAGGGCAAGCGGACGGTGCTCATCGCCGAAACCGCGACCCGGATCTCCCCGGCTCAGTTCGAGGTCCTCGCCGCGCGCCTGGGCGATCCAGACCTCTCCGATGCCGACGTCGCCGAATGTGTGGAGATGATCACCGCGTCAGGCGGCCTCGGTGCCGTCGAAGAGTTCATCGCCGCTCAGCACGCGAAGGCCGCAGCGATCGTCGATGCCTGGGCGGCTGCGGGGGAAGCGGACTCGACCGACTCGACCGCCCCGCTTTCTGCGGGGACAGCGGAAGTGTCGGCCGCCTCGGCGAGTATCCGCATCGGTTCTGCCGCGCAGGACCGACTCCGGGAATTCGCGAAGGCGCTGAGCTACCGCACCAGCTGAACTGCCTGAGAACGCGAGGGCATGATCTTGAGAATGCGGGGGTCCGGGCTCTTCAGAAGGCGAGGGCCTGGGCGCGGCGGCGCACTTCCTTGCGGTTGCCCACGCGCAGCAGGTCGATGGGACGACCGGGCAGGGAATCGTCCGGGGTGAAGAGCCACACGATGGCTTCTTCGTCGTCGAATCCGGCGTCGGCGAGGGTGTTCAGAGTGCCCTTGAGCGATTTGACCACCTCACCGTCGATGAAGAAGGCCAGCGGAACCTGCAGCACCTTCGGCTTGCCGATTTTGATTCCGCAGATGGCGCCGTCTTCGAGCAAGCGGCGCACCTGGGAGATGCCGAGTCCGGTGAGTTCTGCGATGTCGGGCAGCGGGGCCCAGTCCTGGACGAGTTCTTCGGTATTCACGTGCCCAAGCGTAGCAATATTCGGCAGAAACACCCCGCCATGCGGAGCCGAATGCTCGGGTCGGCGGCGGCCACTCGTTAGGCTGGGGACCGTAGCTTCCCCATTCAACAGTCAATAGGTGACAGATGACACGACCGCGACGGCATCAGCAGGTGCCCATCACCGCAGCTCCTGACATCCGTGCCGCCTCGAAGGTGAATTCGACCGGGCCGATCCCAGGAGCCGAACGCGTCGACCCCGAAAACGACTCCCCCGCCGAGGCTGCCCCCTCCGCCCAGCCCGCCGACGACGACCCGGCCGCCCCGGCAGATCCCACCGGCGAAGCGGGTACTGCTGCCGACCTGCCTCACCCCACCGGCAACGAAGATTCCGCCTCCGACGAAGAGGCGGGGACCGCCTCGGCGAGTTCCGCGAACTCGAACGCCGATTCGACCACAGCGGATTCGACCGGCACGGGCCCGGCCTCAGGGAATCCCGCCCCGACGATGGGTCCGCAATGGATCTCCGGTACGGCCGGTGCGACCGTTCCGGTCACCCACGGCGGACGCACCTACAAATGCAAGCAGGGCGACACCCTCTACGGTGTCGCGAGCAAGCACGGCGTCTCGGTGCCGGCTCTGGCCGAACTCAATCGCATCTCCCCGCGGCAGAACCTCCACCAGGGCCAGGTGCTGTCCCTGCCGGAGAAGAACGATCTGCCCGATGACGATCCTTCGCACGTCGTCGCCCCCGGCGAGACCCTGCAGGGCATCGCCGCACGGCACGGGATCTCCCCGGCGACCCTGCGCCGTGCCAATGCCATGGGCGATGACTCCTACCTCAAGGTCGGCGAACTGCTTCTGCTGCGGCCCTCGACGGCTCGTCCGCGCCGCACCGCTGCCGAACCCCCGCAGGACATCCCCCGTGTCGCGGCCAGTGCGCAGGTGCAGGGCATCCGCCCGGCGGTTCTGCGGGCGGCGCGACTGAACAAGTACACCCTGCTGCACCGTCGCCATCCTGCGCCGGCGCAGGCGAGGCTCATCGTCGCCTCGATCGCCGAGGAACTCGGTGCCGATCCTGCGCTCATGCTGGCCGTCGCCGCTCAGGAGTCCGGTTTCCAGCACACGACGGTCTCGGCCGGCAACGCCATCGGCATCATGCAGGTCACACCGCGTTCGGGCCGTTGGGCCAGTGACATCGTCGGGCGCGGACTCGATCTGCTCGACATCGAAGACAACATCGTCGCCGGCACCGTCATCCTCGGCTGGCTCATCGAAACCGCCGAATCCGAGAACGAAGCCTTGGCCGGCTACTACCAGGATCTGCGCTCCGTCCGCGCCGACGGGCTGCTCGCGGAGACGAAGGCCTTCGTGCGCACCGTGCAGATGCAGCGTCAGAGAATGCAGGAGGCTCTGTGACCGCCCGCCGAGATCCCCTCATCGGCACGGTCCTCAACGACCGTTACCGCATCGACGCCAAGGTCGCCCGCGGCGGCATGGCGATGGTCTACCGCGGCACCGATCTGCGCCTCGACCGCGAAATCGCGATCAAGGTCATGCACGAGCACCTCATCTCCGATGAGACGTTCGTCGAACGCTTCCGCCGTGAGGCCATCAACGCCGGTCGGCTCACCCACCCGAACCTCGTGGCCATCCACGATCAGGCCCGCGACGGCGACATCGTCTACCTCGTCATGGAGTATCTGCCCTCGGTGACGCTGCGCCGTGAACTCAAGCACCGCGGCACGTTCACACCCCGGCAGGCCATCGTCGTCCTCGACGCGATCCTCGCCGCCCTCGAGGCTGTGCATTCGACCGGCATCATCCACCGTGATCTCAAACCCGACAATGTGCTGTTGGGCACCGACGGTCAGGTCAAACTCGCCGACTTCGGTCTGGCCCGGGCGGTGACGACGGCGACGACGACGAAGACGCTCATCGGCACCGTCGGCTATGTCGCCCCTGAGCTCGTCACGCGTGCCGGAGCCGACTCCCGCACCGACCTGTACACGGTCGGCATCATGTTCTACGAGATGCTCACCGGCGCTCAGCCTTACACCGACGACGTGCCGATCCAGGTCGCGTACCGTCATGTCCACGACACGGTGCCGCCGCCCTCGGAGGTCGTGCCGCGTCTGAGCCCCCGCTTGGATGCGCTCGTGCTGTGGGCGACGTCGAAGGACCCCGAGGATCGTCCCGCCGATGCCGCTCAGTTCCGTCTGGCTCTGGCCGAGGCGCGAGCGGAGATGAGCGAGGCCGAACTCGATCTCGGCGATCCGGAGGTCGCCGCCGGCGAACACTCCCCCGTGCTCACCGCCAGCATCGACCTCGGCGAGGAGGTCCCGAAGGAGAAGCGCTCCCGCACCGACGAGATCCCGTATCTCGAGGGTGAGGATGAGGACGAGAACGACACCGGCGCCGAGGCGGCCGGGGTCGGAATCGCGTCTGCGGCAGCCGGCATCGGCGGCGTCACCGCCGCAGTCGCGTCCGGCTCCGGGGACGAAACGCACGCAGACGAGGCCTCCGAAGACGAGACGCACGAAGACGAACAGTCCCGAGCAGACGACGATCGGTCGCCTGCCGCAGCGCCTGCTGCAGGCAGTGCTGCGACAGGCGCCTCCGGCGGTGCTGCGAGCGGTGCCGCAGTCGCAGCATCCGCGGGAACCGCCGCGACCGCGGCGTCCCCCGGCCGTCGCCGCCGTCGTCGCGTGCTCACCGCGCTCGTCGCCGTCGTCGCGGTGCTCGCGCTCGTGGCATGGCTGGTCATCGCGAACCTTCCGGAACCGACGTCGATCGTGCCCGGTCAGCTGGCTGGCAAGCAGGTGGACGAAGTCACCTCGCAGTTGGAGGACAACGATCTCAAGGCCGAGCCGAAGGAAGTCTTCGACGACACCGTGCCCGCCGGGGTCGTCATCGGCACCGAGCCCGTCAGCGGCTCCGAGCTCGCACCGGACTCGTCCGTCACGGTCGTTGTGTCCAAGGGCGAGGAGATGTTCGCCGTTCCCAAGCTAGAGGGCCTGAGCCGCTCCGACGCCGAGGCGGCGCTGAAGAAGGCGAAGCTCACGGTCGGCAAGGTCGAGGAGAAGTACAGCGACACGGTCGCGAAGGATGCCGTCATCTCTGCGTCGCAGAAGCCCGGGAAGAAGCTGTCGAAGGGCGAGAAGATCGATCTGGTCATCTCCAAGGGCGTTGCTCCGATCCCGGTGCCCAATGTCGAGGGACTGACCTTCGACGCCGCCTATGCCACCTTGGCCAAGCGCGGCTTCCGTGTCGGCAAGGACGAAGTGTTCTCCGATGACGTGCCCAAGGGCAAGGTCGTGTCGCAGTTCCCGAAGAGCACCGAGTCGAAGCCTGCGAACACGCTCATCATCGTCCGTGTCTCCAAGGGCAAGGAGAAGAAGGAAGAGTCCAAGGACGACAAAAAGGACGAGAAGAAGGACGAGAAGAAGGACGAGAAGTCCAAAGACGACAAGAAGGACAGCTCGAAGGACAAGTAGAGCCGGCGCGACGAGTCTGATCGGGCAGCCTCTGTCGGACTCGCTCGGATCTAACCGTGCAGCTCTGGTCTCGGCATCGGGCTCCCGATCACCTCAGCAGAATGCCGGTGGCCCCGCAGATGATCTGCGGGGCCACCGGCATTGTCACTCTTCGACCGGAACGGATCGATCAGTGTCTGCGAGTGAGGTATTCGGCGACCTGGAAGGCCATCTCGAGCGACTGATCGTGATTGAGCCGCGGATCGACGAGGGTTTCGTAGCGGCGGCGAAGACCTTCGTCATCGATCTCGGTGGCGCCGCCCATGATCTCGGTGACGTCGTCGCCTGTGAGCTCGATGTGCAGTCCGCCGGGGATCGTGCCCGCATCGCGGTGCGCATTGAAGAAGCCTTCGACCTCGGCCATGACGTCCTCGAAGCGACGAGTCTTGTACCCCGTGTTCGAGGTGATGGTGTTCCCGTGCATCGGATCGCACACCCAGGTCACGTGCGGCAGCTGGTCACCGATTCCGGCGAGCAGCGCGGGCAGTGATTCGCCGATCTGACCGGCACCCATGCGAGTGACGAAGGTCAGACGACCGGGCTCGGCATCCGGGTCGAGCTTCTCGGCCAGGGCCAGAGCATCATCGGCCGTGGCCGTGGGGCCGAGCTTGACGCCGATGGGGTTGCGGACCTTGGACAGGAAGTCGACGTGTGCGCCGTCGACCTCACGAGTGCGTTCGCCGATCCACAGGAAGTGCCCGGATACGTCGTAGGCTTCGCCCGTCCGGGAGTCGATGCGAGTCAGCGCGCGTTCGTATTCGAGGAGGAGCGCCTCGTGGGCGGCATAGAACTCGGTGGTCTTGAGCGCGTCGAAGTCGGCTCCGCAGGCATCCATGAAGCGAATGGCGCGGTCGATCTCGGCGGCCGTCTGCTCGTAGCGCTGGTAGCCGGGATTCGAGGCGAGGAATCCCCGATTCCAATCGTGGACGAACCGCAGGTCGGCGAATCCGCCCTGCGTGAAGGCGCGAATGAGGTTCAGCGTCGACGCGGACACGTGGTAGGCCTTGAGCAGTCGTTCCGGGTCGTGGCGTCGGGATTCTTCGGTGAATTCGTAGCCGTTGACGATGTCGCCGCGGAACGACGGCAGGGTCACTCCATCTCGGGTCTCCATATCCGCTGAGCGGGGCTTCGCGAACTGGCCGGCCATGCGTCCGATCTTCACCACGGGCATCGATCCGCCATAGGTGAGCACGGCTGCCATCTGCAGCACAGTCTGGACCCGGGCTCGGATCTTGTCCGCTTGGGCTCCGTCGAAGGATTCGGCGCAGTCGCCGCCGGCGAGGACGAAAGCCTCCCCACGCGAAGCCGCGGCGATACGCTGCTTGAGCACATCGGCTTCTCCGGCGAAGACGAGCGGAGGAGAGGTGCGCAGGTCTGTGAGCACCTCGTCGAGCGCGGCACTGTCGAGATAGGTCGGCTGCTGCTTCGGATCCATTTCGCGCCAGTCATCGAGACCGCGCAGATTGTCATTGCCGGCAGCGGCGATTTCTCTGTTGGACAGGACCGGATCGGTGTGGAGGCTCAATGTTTCACTTTCATGGGTTTTCGGAGCCGGTTTCGAAGTCCTCGGCCGAAACGTTGTCGAGGAAGTCTCTGAACTGTGCGACTTCCTCTTCATCGGCTTCGGGGGCTTCGATTCCGGATTCTTCAAGCAATTGGGATTCGACGTAGACGGGGCAATCGGCGGTCAACGCCAGTGTCACCGCGTCCGAGGGACGTGCGGAGATCGACTTCCCGTCATTCGTGTGCAGTTCCGCCAGGAAGATCTGACCGTCTTTGCCGGTGATCGTGACGTCTGTCAGCTCTGCCTCGTACTTGGTGAGCACGTCGAGCAGCAGAGCATGCGCCATCGGACGCGGCGGAGTCAGACCCCGTTGCGCGATCGACAGAGCATTGGCCTCGATCGCACCGACCCAGATCGGCAGATAGTACGCGGGCTCGCTGGCTTTGAGCAGGAGGATCGGTTGATTGGCGGGCATTTCGATGCGGACGCCGACAACCTCGACTTCAACTTTTGACATTATCCCCCGGTCAGGAGCGCGGACGCTGCTGGAAGATCATTCGGAACTTACCGATCTGCACATCGGCTCCGTTCTGCAGTTCGATGGAGTCGATGAGTTGCCGGCCCACATACGTACCGTTGAGCGAACCGGTGTCCCGCAGTGTGAAGCCGCTGGGAGTCCGGATGAACTCGGCATGCTTACGCGAGACGGTGACGTCATCGAGGAAGATGTCCGCGTTCGGACTGCGTCCCACGGTCACCACATCGGTGTCGAGCAGAATCTGTGAGCCCGAGTCCGGTCCCGACACGACGACGAGGAGAGCATCGGCGTCCTGCAGACCTTCGAGGTCGGGCACCGGGTGGATCTCACCGGTATGCGGATCGAGGATGCCCTGGAACTGCTGGCTGCCCGAATCGCTCATCTGGTCGCGTTGTCCTCCGGCCGGAGCCCCCTGAGGCTGGCCAGACTGCGGTTGGCCCGATTGGGGTTGGCCGGACTGCGACTGGCCGTAATTGCCAGGTTGGGGCTGGTTGCCCGGTTGGGGCTGGTTGCCCTGCGGCTGGCTGGGATCGTACTGACCGGCGCCGTTGTAACCGTATTGCTGCTGGCCCTGGCTCCCCTGGGGCTGGCTACCCTGCGGCTGGCCGGACTGCGGCTGTCCATAGCCCTGCTGAGGATACTGGTTCTGCGGCGGCTGATACTGCGGCTGTCCCTGACTGCCCTGGCCGTTGTTCGCATAGGGCTGGTTGGCCGGCTGGGAGGCCCCGAAGTTCTGGGCGTTGCCATAGTTCTGGCCACCCTGCGGGGTGCCGCCGAAGTTCTGACCGCTTTGTGGAGTGCCGCCGTACTGCTGTTGTCCGTTGCTGTACTGCTGGCTGGCCTGTGGAGTGCCCCCGTACTGCTGACCACCTTGTGGGGTGCCGGCGTACTGCTGACCATTGCCGGCCTGCTGGCCGTTGCCGTACTGCGGTGCCTGCGGGGCGCCGTCGGCAGGCTGCTGCCCGAAGGGAGGGGTGTTCGGCTGACCGTTCGGGTCGACCTGCTGATTCACGCGGGTCGCCGAGTCGTCGCCGCTGCCGGCGCCGAACGGAAACTTCTTCGACTGCGGCACCTGACCGTTGTCGTACCAGGGCTGCGAGGGGGTCGGACGATTCTGATCGTTATTCTGCGACATTATGCCTCCTCGCTCTGAATGAGCTCTTTGTATTGCTCGCTGTCCATCAGCGATTCGACCTGCTCAGGTTCGCTGAGTTCGACAAGGTACATCCACCCGTCTTCGAAGGGCGATGAATTGACGATCTCCGGTGAGTCGTCGAGCGACTCGTTGACCTCGGTGACGGTCCCGGAAACTGGGGAGATGAGGTCTGAGACGCTCTTCGTGCTTTCGACTTCGCCGCAGGACTCACCAGCAGTGATCGAATCACCGACGGCAGGCAGATCGACATAGACGACATCGCCCAGCTGCTCCTGTGCGAAATCAGTGATACCCACACGGACAACCGCATTGTCCTCCGTAGTCGCAATCCACTCATGGTCGCGCGAGTACCGCAAAGACACTGGATAATCCAGATCTGCCATGTCGACTCCTCTAGTTTGTCGGTGTACCAAGCATAGCCGCCTGGTCCACTTTCATAACAATCACGAAACGGAAATGTTACCGAGTCACCGAAACTGGCGACGCCAGCCCCTGGTTCTTCGGTATCCACCTGGGATGATACCTGCTTTTCGAAGGTCACGGAACGTGGTTTTGGCAGTTGGCCCCTGATCGGTATAAGCTGGTTCTCGTTGCCCACGAGGGAGTACGGTAACGGGCTATGGCGCAGCTTGGTAGCGCGCTTCACTGGGGGTAAGGTGGCTTAGCCCTGGTTTGCCCGGGAACAAATGAATAGCGGGCTGTGGCGCAGCTTGGTAGCGCACATCACTGGGGGTGATGGGGTCGCAGGTTCAAATCCTGTCAGCCCGACGTAAAAGCCCAGGTCAGAGCATGTTTCTGACCTGGGCTTCGTCATGTCCGGGATCGTCCGCGATCGCCGTTGGCTCCTCTTGAATCTCTCGCCCGCGCCCTCTCCGGAGGGTGTCTGAAGGCGCCCAAGTTGATCACCCGGGACCAAACCGGGACCAGAAGCCCATTTTCGGCCTCACAGGCCACGCTCGTCGGGACCAGGCTTCGCCTTCGCGTGCCTCTTGCCCGAGGGCCGTTCGGGCGCCTCGGTCTGGGCGTCGAGGAATCGGTTGGCCAGCTCCCCCGCCTTGGCGATATGGCCGAGATCGGGGTGGAGGTAGCCCTTGGTCGTGTCGATCGATTTGTGGCCGAGGATCTTCTGGAGCACGTGCAGCGGGATGCCGGCATCGGCCATCCAGGTCGCTCCCGTATGCCGCAGACCATGCCGCGACAGCTGCGGCAGCCCCATCTCGGTCACGAGCGAATCCCACTTCGTGGCCCGGCTGACGTTCGCCGTCGTGATCACTCCTCCGCGCACGCCGATGAGCACCCGGTCGGTCGGCTCCTTCTCGGCCGTCAATCGTTCGAGGACGGGCACGAGCGGGCGCAGAATCGGCACAGGCCGCTCCTCCCTGCCCTTGGTCTGCTTCGTCACGAGCCCGCTCGAGGAAGGGAAGGTCTGCTTGCGGATCGTGACGATGTTCGCGTCCCAGTCGACGTCCTCGACCCAGAGACCCGCGACCTCGGAACTGCGCGCCGACAGCAGCGCACACAGCATCACGTAGTCGGAGTACGGCTGGCCGGCCTCACCGCAGGCCTCGGCGAGCTTGGTCAGCGTCTCCAGGTCCTTGATCGCGTGCGCGCGCGGAGAGGTATCGGCGGGGCTGCTGAAGTCGAACACCGTGCTCTTCCCATAAGAGCGACGGGAACGGTTGCGTGCTGGGTTCTTCTCGATCAGCTCATCCCGAACGGCCTCGTCGAGCACGCGCACGAGTGCGGCGACCGAGGACTTGATCAGCGAGGGCGAGAGCTTCAGCTCCCAGTCGTCGATGGTCCGGTCGATCATGCCGGTGCTGATCCCGGCTACCGGCACATGTCCCATCGCCGGAATCACCCGCAGCCGGAGTCCTGCCCAGTAGCCGGTGGCGGTCGAGGTCGGGTCGAGGCCGCGCTTCCAGCGGTCGCCGATCTGCTCGATGTAATCGCTCAACGTGATCGTCAGGTCCACTCCGACCTTCGCTGAGCGTTGCAGCTGGTCGAAGAAAGCCTCGGCCGCTTCTTCGTCGGGAACGACCAAGGCCCGGGTGATGCGCTTCTTCGTCGCCGGGTCGGTCCACCGTGCCCTGGCGCGGACGCCGGAGGCGCGGTGTTCGATGTCGGTGGAGACCTTCACCCCGATCGGCGGGAACGTCGGCGGTGTCTCAGGTGCGCTCATGGGTCTGTTCCAGGGAAGCCAGCCAGGCCTCGACGGCCTCGTACCGGTAGCGGGCGATCCCGCCCATCTGCATGAACGGTGGCCCCTTCTCATCGACGCGCCAGCGCGACAGCGTCGACTCGGAGACTTTCAGGTAGGCGGCGACCTCCCGGCTGTCCATCAACGGGGAGACGAGGATCTGCCCGGTCGGCTCGGTCACGGCCGCTCGCTCCACTCGGAGTTCACGATCTCCTGGACCTCCGCGTCCTGGGCACGCTGGCGCTCGAGCACCTGTTCTTCGACGAAGGAGACGAAGTCCTCGTTCCGGTTCTCCACCGGGTACTCGGTGCTGTCGGTCGGGGTGAACCCCTCGGCCTCGCCGCCGGGCCAGGGAGTGATGCGGGTGGCCCGATCACGGTCGAGCCGGCTGCCGGAGATGGTGACCCAGTCGCGGAGGCGTTCGCGGGCGGCGGCGAACTCGGCGTGGAAGACGACACCCATGTTGCCCTTGGCCTGCTGGTCGTAGCAGGTCAGCCACTGCTGCCTGAGCGCGGAGAGTTCCCAGATCATCTCCCAGTGTCGATGCCACATCGGCGGAATGATCTGTGGCGGCAGCCCATAGGTATGGCGCAACCAGTCCACGAACTGGTTGAGCTCGAGGAGCTCGTGCTCGAGATCCTCCGGACTCAGGCGGGTCCAGTCGATGGTCCGCGGGACGCTGCCGAGCTGCGCGCGGAGGTCTTTGGCGTACTCGCGCGAGACCATCTGCTTGACCTGCTTGAGCACTTCCGGGGGCAGATCGGAGATGTCAGCAGGTTCGTCGGGGTTCGTCGGTGTCGGCACGATGCCTCCCGGGTCGCAGGGTCACGAAGAAGAAAGGTGCGCGACGGTCAGCGGTGAGGGCGGCGTGGGGTGCCGACCGCCGCGCGGCCTGAGGGGGTCTTACCGAGACATCGCCTCGTGCCCGGGCGGCTCCGCGCGGGCCGGAGCGGGCTCAGCGGCGACCTCGTTCTGTCGCTGCGCGAGCACCTCGGCGACCGGGTCACCTGCCTGCCCGGCCTGGGGCTGCTGCCCGTCCGGCGGGCCCGCATTCGGTGCCGCCGGTGGCGCCTGCGCCGGGGCCGCAGCAGGAGCCTCCTGCTGGGCAGGAGCGTTCTGCGGCGGCGCAACGGGCGGCTGCGGAGCGACCGGCTGCTCGGGCGCCGCCTGTTGCTGTGCGGGCTGCTGGGGAGCCTGCTGCGCGGGCTGGGCAGGCGCCGTCTGGGCCGGCTGCTGCTGGGCCTGTGCCTGCTGGGCAGGAGCAGCCTGCGCGGGTGCCTGTTGGCCGAGCTGCTGCTGCGCGGGTGCCTGCTGGCCGACGGACTGCTGGCCCGTTGCCTGCTGCTGGGCTTTCTCGCGGGCGGCTGCGTCCTGGCGGGCTGCCTCGCGCTGCATCCCGTCGCGCTCGGCCGGGTACCGGTCGGGGCCGCGGTGGACGGTGTAGGTCGTGACGTTGTTGTCGTGGCCGATGTGCGAGGCGAGGAAATACTCCTCCGTGACCTGCTGCCCATCTCGGGTGGCGGTGTATTCCTTGTTGGCGCCGAAGGCGACGATGTCATCCCCTTTGCGGAACTTCTCGTGGGCGCGCTGCGCGGAGGCACCGAACATGACCATCCGGGTCTCGAGGGGCTCGAGTTCCTGCAGGACCCCGTTCTCATCGATCTGGGTCTGCGGGATCCCGACCCACGCGGAGAACCGCGGATCGTTGTTGACGGTCATCGACAGCTGCGGCCTGGACTTGATGAACCCGGAGATGCCGGGGCCGGTGGGAACGGGCATGATGTTTCCTCTCGCTTCGAACCCCGGCGGTCTCACCGGGGCTGCCCACCAGGTATGGGCCTCTCCCGGCACACCGCGACAACGACCATCCGGTCACAGGACAGTCATGCCGCGGATGGCCTCTCCGTGCCCGGCCGGGTGCCCGCGCGCAACAGCTCCTCGATCTCGGCGCGATCGGTACCCAACTGGCCAGCGTCGGCACGGGTGGGCCAGGCGCGGAGTTTCGTGATGATTGGGCGGGTCCAACAATTGTCTTGGAGATCGTCACGGCCGGCGTGTTGCCGTCCAGTGTTGGAGTCAGTGCCCTCATGGATTCCGCATATACTTCTGTCGCAGAAGCGGTCAAGGTCGTCAACTTGACCAGTAACACCGCTGACGTCGGTCACGATATGTCCATGCCCGACCTGACCCGCTTTCCTGCTCCGTGCGTAGCTGGCGCCGCAGAGGCCGTGGCAGCGCGAAGCCACGCAAGCATTCGCTGCCCAACCTTCTGTGTTCGAAAATCAACGACCAGGCTGTCGAGCGCAATAATCTCTATCTTCAGCACCATTAGATGCATGGCCCGCGATCCCGCAAGACGAACGGGCTCCTCAGCCACAAGTGCTCGCCTCACAGAGGCCGGAGCCGATTCGGGGCTGGAACCCGCCGCCGATTGAACAGGCGAGTCAGGTAAGGTTATACTCACTTCACATTTGTGCGCTGTACAGACACACCTACGCAGCACGGTCAGATGCTGTGCAGACTGTTCGATGAGCGGATGCTCGAGGGGAGGGCCCAAACCCGATGAGAGACCCACTGGCCGACGATCGACGACTTGACGACATCCTCAGTGACGGACTGGCCGAGGCCTTGGAGGACTGGTGTGTTTTGTCAACTTTTTTCCGGCCAAAAGAGCGCCGAAAATCCAGCCAGGCGAGCATGGTTTCCAGCCGTGTGAGCTCCGCGTCCGATACGGGGAACGTGCCCACACGTGCAGGGCTGCGGATGGGAAGCTGTCCGCAGCCCTGACCTTCGTGGTTACTACCAGCCTTGATGGTCCGCAATCTGGTCTTTCAGCGTTTCGATCTCCGCCAGCAGGCGCTGGTAGTGAGTTCCGTGGTGATCGGGGCCGAACAGGAATTGGGCGGCTGATGAGATCGCGATCTGGCCGTCGAGACTGCTTCGGCGCAGGATGGTTTCAGCTGCGTAGAGGACGGTTTCGCATCGTTGGAAGAGCTCGTCGGTGCTGACAGAGTTCATGGTTGGTGTCCTTTCGGTGTCTGGTGGTGGGGTCATCTCATGAGTGCGTTCTTGACGCGGTAGGACTGGCCGGTGAAGTGGAGGAGTCTGCCGTGGTGGACGATGCGATCGATGATTGCTGCGGCCATGTTGTCGTCGCCGAACACGGTTCCCCACCGGGCGAACTCGAGGTTCGTGGTCAGGATGAGGCTGCGTTTCTCGTAGGCGTCGGCGATGACCTGGAAGAGGAGCCTGGCGCCTTCGGTATCGATGGGCAGATATCCGAACTCGTCGATGATGAGCAGTTTGTTCTTACCCAGCAGGGCCAGTTCCTTATCGAGTCGTCCTTGATCGGCTGCTCGGCGTAGATGTGTGACGAGGCTGGCGGTGGTGAAGAATCTGGCGGGTATTCCCCGGTGACAGGCGTGAGCGGCTAAAGCGATCGCCAGATGCGTTTTCCCGCATCCGACGTCGCCGTAGAAGACGAGGTCGGAACCAGTGGTCAGGAACTCGAGGTCGGTCAGTCGAGTGCGGCCGTAGTCGGTGGGGAACTTGATGTTTGTCCAGTCATACCCGTCGAGGGTTTTCAGGGTGGGCAGTTTCGCGGCTTTGAGTAGCCGGGTGCGGCGCTGATGGGCTCGGGAGGCGTGTTCGGCGGTGAAGAGGTCGTGGAGGAGTTGTCGTTGTTTCGGAGTTGCTTTGGCGGCGGCTTCGGCGACGACGGTATGGCTGATGCCGGTGTGTCGTCCCGCGTCGATGACGTCTGTGGTCGTGATGGTCATGCTGGTTGTTCCTGCCGAGTAGTGGTGAAACGGTCATAGAGGCTTAAATCGACGTTCGATGCTGGTGGTTCGCTGCCTTGACACAGGCGTCTGGCCAGCATCGGCAGTCCTGGGCCGGTGGGGTCATCGCCGAGTCGGATGAGCCTGTCAGCAGCCTCGACGGCGGTGTTCCAAGACGTGGCTTGGGCACTGGCATCGAGACGGCCGAAGAACTCGGAACGAGCCCGACTATCGGCAGCATCGGCCCAGTCACGGACAGGGTCGGACACCTGGGCACGGACTGGTGAGTTCGACCAGGCTCCGGGTTTGGTCATCAACGCGGCCAGAAGCGTATCGGGAGTGAACACGGTCGGCCCCGGCTGGCCCCAGGCGCGGTCGAAGCCGATGACAGGTTGAGATCGTTCGTTGAGGATGCTGATGGCATCGTGACGGATCGCGACGGTGAGCAGCCTGTTGTGGTAGTCGGGGCCGGCGAGGTAGGAATGACCATCGATGACGATGGTGCCGGTCTTATCGGCCTTACGCGATTCGTAGCGGACCGGGTCGAAGGCGATCCCGGGCAACGCGAGTCCCGCGGCGATGTCGTGGGCGAACAGGTCCTGGATCTTCTGGCCCTTCTTCCAGTGATCCTCGGAGCCGAGTCCGTCGCAGTAGGCCAGCAGGTCCGTGTTGAAACCGGCCAGGGAGACCGCGGTGGGTTCGGGGACCATGAAGTTGCGGCGGATGAATCCGACAGCGTTTTCGACGTTGCCTTTCTCATGCCCCGAATAGGGGCTGCAGTAGCGGGCGGTAGTCCGATAGTGGGCTTTGAACGCGGCGAAGAGTCTGGCTTCGGTGATAATCGTGCCACAGCGTCTGCCAGCACCGGTGGCGTTATCGAGGATGAGTTCGACGGGCACGGTATTGATGTGGTGAAAGATCGTGGCCAGGCCCTGGCCGATGCATTCGCTGGTTTCTCCGCGGAAGGCCTGAGCGAAACGCATATTCGAAAACGGGAACGTAATGACCAGCAGGTGGAGGACTTCACGGATGCCGTCGACGATCGCTTCGGCCTGACCGAAATCGACTTGCGCGTGTCCGGGTGCCCATTCGAGTTCGAAGAAGCCCTGACTGCGGGCCCGGTGCATGGTCTTGTAGTCCTTGATGAAGCGCTGCACGGGTGAGTAGGAGCCTTGATAGTCGTGTTCGGCGACGAGTCTGTCGTAGACCCGTTTGGATGTGTGGCGCTGTTTACGGGGACGGCGGGCATCGTCGGTCAGCCACTGTTCGATGATGTGGGTCAGTCCTGCCAGGACGGCAGCACCGGCCTGACGGGTCGGGGCTGGTGGTTGCGGAGAGAAGTCGTCTTGGTTGAGGTATTTCGCGACGGTTTCACGATCGATGCCCAGATCGGTGGCGATCTGGCGTCCGGATCTTCCTTCGGCGTCGAGGCGCCTGATATTTTCGATGGTAGTCATGGGTGTGGTCATGGTCTTTCTGGTTCCCTTCTGACACCCCGGTTCGATCCTGCTGCAACGGGATCGGGGTGTTCGTTTGGGAACCTAATCGATGAGAGCGGCCACGCCCATGACTTTGTGTTTTCTGGGAGTGGCGCACAGAAGCAGAGACGGGCTGTTATGGCTGGAATCCAGCCGCTGTACTGGCTGGATTCTGGAGCTGAACCGGCCTACTTAAAGTTGATCACACACAACTGGGCTTCGCGAACACCGAAACTCGTGCACGAGGCCGACACTGCGCTGCATTTCGATCCAGCAAGTGCTGCGATCAAGCTCGCACAAGGAGGCGTTGGGGAACAATATCTCGTCTACGAGAGGGCGGGAACGTGGTATTTCGCCGCCGGACCTGCTGCTGAGGTGAGCGTCAGTAGCGACACGCTACACCTGCGGGTCGGCCAATGGCACCGGAGTATCCCCGTAGACGATCCCGTTGAAGCTGTCGCAACGGCATTAGCGTCCGTTCACAGGCATGGACCATCACGGTGCTACGGGTGGGCTTCTTTCGAATTGGCGTTCTTACTGTACGAGGATCGGCCTGGTGCAGGATCGGATACACTCATTCATCTAATGTTGCCTGAGGTCGAAGTGCAGCTCGACGGAAATGCAGCGCGCACCCGAACCTCAATTCCGGGAATTGGGGTGTCATGATTTGAGTAGACAGCAGAACCCGATGAAAGGAAACTGCTGCACATGACTACCAACCAATCCCCGCGGCGGCCCCGCAGAGAGTTCACCTCGGAGTTCAAGGCCGACGCCGTCGCGATGGTCACCGACCTCGGGAAGTCCCGAGCCGAAGTCGCCCGCGACCTCGACATCAACGAGTCGACGCTGGGCCGGTGGGTCGCGAAGGCCACTGGCACTGAAGGAACCGGCTCCGGATCAGCTCGACGCGCTCCCGACGCCAACAGTGATGACCCGGCCGAGATGGCCAAGGAAATCGCTCGTTTGAAGCAGGAGAACGCGTTCTTGAAAAAAGCCGCGGCCTTCTTCGCGAAGGAACAGCCGTGAGCGCGAAGTACGAGCTGATCCACACCGAAGAAGGCGCCTTCCCCGTCACCTTGATGACCCAGATTCTGGGAATTGAGCGCACCGGCTACTATGCGTGGAAGAACCGGCAGGACACCGAACCGGACCCTGAGTCCAGGCGTGGTCGCCGCCAGATCGTCGCCGACCGGGTCTACGCCCTGTGGTTGGCGTCGAACAAGGTCTACGGCATTCGCCGGATCCACAAGGATCTCGCAGCCGAAGGGATCACCGTTTCGCTGGGGTTGGTCGCTGCGATCATGCGCGAGCTCGGGATCGCGGGTGTCCAACCCCGGGCAACGAAGCGAACCACGATCCCTGCCGCCGATGCCCAGGACAGGGCGGATCTGGTGCGGCGGGAGTTCAACCCGCCGGTACCCACGACGCATCTGGTCAGCGACATCACTTATCTGAAGACGGGTGAGGGGTGGTTGTTCCTGGCCACGGTCATCGATCTCACGACCCGGATGGTGGTGGGGTGGGCGACGGCGAAGCATATGCGCACGAGTCTGATCATCGATGCTCTTAAGGTCGCCTACCAGGGCGGATACGTTGCCGAGGGCGCAATAGCGCATTCGGATCGAGGCAGCCAGTACACCTCTGCGGAGTATGCGGAAGTCGCACGATTGATGCAGGTTCGCTTGTCAGTGGGCAGGACTGGGGTGTGTTGGGACAACGCGGTCGCGGAGGCGTTTTTCGCTTCGTTGAAGAATGAGATGTTCCATCGTCAGCGATTCGCTACTCGCGCAAGGGCACGGCTGGCGGTCGCGGAGTATATCGAGGTGTTCTACAACCGGAAGAGGCGTCACTCGGCGTTGGGCTATGAGATCCCTGCCCGGGCGATGGAGTCGTTCTTCGATCGCACCGAGACGGAATCATCGGCAGCCGACCGGGCTGCTTGAGGAAATAGTGTTCTCCTGTCGAAACAACTTGACACAGTCCAAATGATTACTCGGATTACCGCACTGCTGCGTACCGAACCTGATACGTCCGACGCCATCTCGATCTCGCTCGAGGAACCCGACTTTGCGAATTATCAGAAAAAGGTCAGCATGGCAATCGCCAAGATCAAGAGCCGCGCCTTGGACAAGGTTGTTCTCTCGAGGGTCGTGCCACTTCCCGCTGAGCCCAAGATCGACCTGCCGCAGACTTATCTGTCAGGTCGCCGCGCGAACACGCCAGCGCGTTCGTTCCTTATTGACGTCGGCGGGTGGAAGGCAACTGGGTTCAGCCCTGAGACCATTGTCGAGGTTGACCCGACTGGACGTGTGCGTACACAGCCGCTGGCTGGTACTCGCGCGCTGCATCACCATCGTGAAACAGATAGTCGATTGCGTTCAGAGCTACTCAGCGACGCGAAGGAAGTGCATGAACACGCGATCTCTGTTCGTCTCGCTCTCGACGAGACACGATCGGTGAGCATACCGGGCTCGGTGGCCGTTACAGAGTTCATGGACGTAGAAGAACGTGGATCGGTGCAGCATATCGCCTCTCGCGTCACTGGGCAGCTGCAAGAGAACATGTCGTCTTGGTCGGCATTCGCAGCGCTCTTCCCAGCCGTGACCGTTACCGGCGTTCCGAAAGGGGCTGCGCTGCGAGTCATCCGAGAACTCGAGGGCGAGGAACGCGGCCTTTACGGCGGAGCGGTTCTCCTGGCTGACACGCAGGGTCAACTGGATGCCGCGTTGACACTTCGCACTGTCTTCCAGCGTGACGGACGAAGCTGGCTTCGTGCCGGTGCGGGTGTCATGGGCGAGTCCACGCCCGAACGTGAGTGGGAAGAAACCTGCGAAAAGCTACGCAGTATCGCCCCCTATCTTCGTGGACTGCGAATGTGAGTCCAGATCGTCCATCGTCCTCAGTGCACGGCGAAGAACGCTGATAGCAGGAGCCAGACGCGCGCCGTCGCCGATGCTCACTTACATCCGGAGCACCGGACCCTTGAACGGCCGTTTGCTGTGCCGCGTCCGTCCGCACACCCGGTGACTTTCAAGTTCCACGGCCCACACGATCGACCTCTTTCAAACCCATATGAATCGAGCTGTGCTGGACGAACCATCGTCTTCGATCTCTGCATTGATGATTTCGGCAAGATCAGTCGGACGGGAGTACCACGCGCTGTGGCCACTATCTACGGTGAAGTGACGCGTCCGTTTGGGGAGCGAGTTCACATACTCGTGTTGCATTCGCGGCTTAATGGCTCGATCGCGGGTTGTGAGAACATAGCTGACTCCGACGTTCTCTGGAATCTTGTAGCGCAATTCGGTGTCGAGTATCTGCACTGGTTCAGGAACGAGGCTATCAAGGAGTCGGTCTTGGTCCTCACGCGACAGATCATTGCAGAACACCGCTCGGGCCATCCATCGTGGCATGATCGTCGTTTTGTCTCCGCTCAGAAGGAATCTGCCAAACCATCGCAGAGGCGCAGGCAGCATATCCCAGAAACACGAGCCCGATGGGGGAACTACTGCAGCAACGAAGACAATTTTCTTGATCTTTCTCGGAGCCCGTTCCGCGGCCGCCAATGCGACTATCCCGGCCAGTGAATGGGCAACTATGACAGCTTCTCCTGGTTCATCGTTGATGGCGTCGACGATGGCTTCGGCAAATCCGTCTAGTGTCGGCGGCTGCTTCCCTGCCCCGGGTCGGCCGGGCAAGTTGATAGCAATCGTCCGATGCCGCAGGTGTGGGATCACCCTCTCCCAGCACCAAGCGCCGTGCATCCCGCCGTGGACGAGCAGAGAGAAACTACTCGTCATGTCTAGCCGTCTTCCTATTGAGGTGGTCCAGGGCGAGTCCGAAGGTGTCCGGTTCGAGTGGGACGTCTGCTGTGAGAGTTTGATCTCGGACCAGGAGCATTCTGGTGCAGGCCTTCCGGATGAATTCTGGATCGTGAGTGATCACCAGAATCGTTTTACCGCGCTCGGCCTGTTCGGTGATGCAGTCGACGACGCGGCGGAGATTTCTCCCGTCGAGTCCCGAAGTCGGTTCATCGAGCATGATGAACTGTCGGTTTTGCATGAGCGCTACAGCAATGGTCAGGCGTTGCTTTTGCCCACCGGACAGCGAGCCTGGGTGTCTGTTCCGGTACTCCCACAGCCCGAGTTGTGTGAGAACCCGTTGCGCTTGGGCCATAGAGTCGGGGGTGGACTTGGCGCCGTGCGTCATTTCTCCGAGCACGCTGTCTGAGAACAACTGGCTGTCGGCGTCCTGCATGACGAACCACGTGTTCAGGGACCGTTTGGCTCGGCGGGAATGGGCTCCGCGCAGGCAGATCGTACCCCTGCCTGCGCGCTCGAGTCCGCACAGGGTGCGGCCGAGCGTGGTCTTCCCGGCGCCGTTCGGTCCGGCGAGTGCGACGACTTCACCCGGTTGCAAGGTGAACGACAAGCTCGTCAACAATGATGCGCCGCGCCCTTTCCTGCGGACCGTGAGGTCTGTGACTTCGACGGTAGGGTCGCCGCCGAGCGAAGTGTGGGAGACATGCCGTGCCCCCGGTTCCGTGGTGCGGAGAACCGGGTCACGCAGGCCGAGTTCTTCGAGCGTGGCCTGTGGCAGGTTCTGCAGCTGGGCAGGGGTGTATTCGTGTCGGATGTCCCCGTCGTCCATGTAGACGATCCGGTCGGCGAGGTGCATGAGGTAGGTGAGGCGGTGCTCGGCTATCACGATGGTGCTGCCGGACTCCTTGAGCGTCGTCAGCACGCCTGCGAGTTCTCGGGTGGCGTCGAGATCGAGGTTGGCGGAGGGTTCGTCCATCACATAGAGGGGAGGGCGTGTGCCTGCCGCAGCGGCGACCGCGACCTTCTGCTTTTCGCCGCTGGAGAGGGTGAGGAGTGCGCGATCGAGGAGATGGCTGACACCCAGCCGGTGCGACAGGTCCTCGATGCGTGCCTGAATGTCTTCGGGTGGGAACCCGTAGTTCTCACATCCGAATGCCAGCTCGTCACGCACGACCGGTGCGAAGAACTGGGTCTTCGGATCTTGGAACACGCTGCCGACGAGCCGACCGTACTCCCACGATTGCAGTTCGCGGGCGTTCGTTCCATCGATCTGCACGCCGCCTTCGAGTTCCCCGCCGTAGAACCCGGGGACGAGCCCGTTGAGGACCCGGGTGAGGGTGGTCTTGCCACAGCCGCTGGGCCCGGTGAGGACGACGAACTCGCCGCGGCTGACTTGGAAGGACACGTGGCGCAGTTGCGTGGCCCCGGCCGTGTACGAGAAACTCACGTCGTCGAGGTGGATCATATCGATGTACCTGTCACGAGCTGGTCTGCCAGCACCCATCCGAGCGCCGTGATCGCGCATGCCGCGGCGATCACGTCGACCGGTTGGAAGCGAAGCTGCCGCAGCGATGTTCGGTGACCGGGGTTGTCGGCCCCGCGGGTGGCCGCAGAGACCGATAGGTCGTCGGAGACCTTCATGCTCCGCATCAGCAGAGGCACGTAGATCGATTCGACGACCATCATAGGGTGTGCCGCAGTTCGCCACGACAGCGCGGACAAGCCACGCAGTTTCATCCCGTCGCGAATCGATGCGAACTCCGACCTGATCGTCGGCAGAAAGCGCAGAATGACCGCGCAGGGAAGCACGAGCGCACGAGGCGCCCGGAGCCGCTGCAACGCCCCGACGAGCTCACCTGGCGGTGTCTCGGCAAGGCATTGCACCAGCATCGCGACGGGCATGATCCGTGCTGCGAAGAATACCATGAAGCCGAGCATCAGCCCTGGCCCGGTCGCATACTCAACGATTCCGTACTGCACCAGATACAGCAGCACGAACACGCATACGCCGGTCATGGCCTGCAGCCACATGCCCGTGAGCAGCAGATAGGCCGATGCTCCGGCGACGAGACAGAACAGGCCCGCTGCGTCTACGAGGAGCGTGAGCACGCTGCACAGCAGGAGCAGGAGCATTGTCGTGCGCGGGTCGAACCGCAGCCAGCCTGGTCTCATGCGGCGCTGATGATCCCGGCCTTGACGAAGTGCTTTGACAGGAGCTTCCGCCCCATCCAGTGCCCGAGCAGGGCCAGGACGGCACCGGCGATCACGGACACTGCCACCGCACCCGGGGAGGTCGCGAAACGAAGGAACAGTTCGGCCGAGGCGCCCATGCTCTCGAACTGGTCATAGTAGGTGTCGCCGAAGAGGTAGATGGGCAGGTAGGAGCCGATCGAGAACATGATTCCGAAGATCATGTAGGTCACAGCGTTGAGCATGCCGTTGCGGTACGCTCGCGGTCGCCACAGAATGGTCTCGCAGATCAGGCCGGCGGCCAGGTAGAAGGGGATCATGTAGAAGAACCCCGGCAGCGCGGAGATGATCGCGATGATCAGGTAGAACAGCACAGCGGTTCCGCGCTTAGCGACTCGATAGCTCATCAGGACATACACCGGGGCTGAGAACAGCGCGCACAGGCCGCCGACGACAGGGTAAGCGAAGCCATAGATCGGGGTGAGGATCATGCCGATCACGGTGTTAATCACCATCGCGAGGACACCGCAGATGCCAATGGTGACGAGGTCTTTGACCCCCAGCCGCCTTCGCGGCGAGGTGGAATTGTCCCGGGTTGAAGTGTTCATAGCGGTCCTTTCGAGCAGTGTTTAGGCAGGAAGTCACCAGTAGGCATTTGGCGCGAGACCGTACCGTCGAATTGGTGCGTGCCGGCCCTCGACCTCCTCGATCCGTGAGGAGCCAGGCTCATATGGAGGGCGAGTCTAAAGCTGTGATCCACTCCGATCGTGTCCCCAGCGTTCCTGGCTCGGCCACTCACCGAAGCAGGCTCCAGGCTCCCGGTGATGCCTGCCACGACGTTTGCCTCAACGTTCATGGCCGGCGTCCTGCGTTGGCACGTCCGAATTCGTCGCATCGCCTTCGGGCGGAGTCGGGATGCGTCGGAATCGGGGGTGAAGGAGAACGAACACGGAGACGATGGCCATGATGGCCGCGCCGACGATGATCGGCAGAGAGGTCCAGACGCCGTACAGGACGGTACCGGCGGTGGGTGCGACGACGAAGGTGAGACCCATGTTGGCGGCGATGAGCCCGGCCAGGCCTCCTTGTTCCTCGCGGGAGACCAACAGTGTTGGTCCGGCGGTGTAGCCGGGCATGGCGGTACCCAAGCCCAGGCCGATGAGGGCGATCGATCCGAAGAGGGCGACCGGCCCGGCATCGGGGATCAGCACGAGGAATCCGAGCAGCGCAACCACGCCGCCCACACGCAGCAGGGTGGCCGGGCCCCATCCCGTACTAGGAACAACGACTGTCTGGGCGAGGATCATGCCGATACCTGCGGCCAGGAGGGCCGCGCCGGTGAGCACTCCGGCTGTCTTCGCGTCCAGGTGAAGTCGGTCTTGGACTATGAAGCCCGTGACGATCTGGATGAACCCCAGGGCGGTGAACATGCCGAACCCGGCGAGCAGGAACGGCCACACCCGCGAGTCTGTCGGCCGGACGCTCGTAGGCTTCTCGATCAGTGTGGTGCGCGCCTCGGGGCGCAGCCGAAGGGCGACCAGCACGAGGCCGAGGGCGAGGAGCACCGGGACGGAGAGGATCGGGGCCATCAGCCCGAAAGCGGCGAGCAGGCCACCGACAACGGAACCGGCGATCTGAGCCACGCCCTGGACCGCGCCCACACCGGCCATGCCCTTGATCCGGGTGGTCTCATCGGTGGTGACATCAGCGATGTAGGCCTGCGCGGTTGGTTGGATAGCAGCAATGGCGGTGCCGAACCCGATACCGCGCAGCACGACGAACAGCGCGAACAGAACGGTGCCGCTGAGAGCGCCGATCATGCCGACCTGGGAGATCAGCGCGAAGGCTGCCGTCGCGATCGCACCGAGGGCCAGCGCCGCGAGGAGAACGCGTTTGCGTCCCAGCGACTGCGACCGGCGCCCCCATATCTGAGCCGTGAGCACCACCATGATCGCTGCTGTGCTGATGGTCACCCCGACCTGCCATTCGGCCAGGCCGACCTCGCGTGAGAGCGGGGCAATGATGGGGTTCAGCGTCATCTGCGCCAGGTAGGCCAGGAACACCGCCGTTAGCACCAGCTTGATCTGCGCGGGGTTGCTTGTCGTCATCCTCGGGGGTCCTTCAGTGCATCCGGGTCGGTCACGATGACGGCGTAGCATGTGTGCGCACACCGCGCTGTTCTCGCGTGTCGTTTCATGAGGCGTCGGTGGGGTGGGTGACGCGCCAGCCTTGGGCCCGTTCGCGTTCGGCCCAGAAGTCGGCGTACAGACCTGTGCCGGCGACGAGGTCGGTGTGGGTGCCGTGCTCCACGATCGCGCCGTCATCGAGGACGAGGATCTGGTCGGCTCCGGCGATCGTCGTCAGGTCGTGGCTGACGATCAGCATGGTTCGGCCTTCAGACAGTGCGGCCAGGCCGGCGTGGACGGCGATCGCGTTCTCCGGATCGAGCGATGCGGTGATCTCGTCGAGAAGCACGATGGGCGAGTCCTTGAGGAAGGCTCGCGCGATGGAGACGCGCTGACGCTCTCCGCCAGAGAGCGCGACTCCGGCCTCGCCGACCTGCGTGTCGAGGCCGTGGGGCATCCGGTCGATGATCTCGTCGACGCGGGACAGACGGATCGCCTCGCGCAGTTCGTCGTCAGTGGCCTCCGGGTTGCCGAAACGGATGTTGGCCTCGATCGTGTCATCGAGCAGGTAGACGTTCTGTTGGACCACCGAGAGCTGCTCCATCACGGTCTGTACCGGCAGCAGCCTGGCATCGACACCGCCAATGCGCACAGTGCCTGCGTCGGGTCGAAGAACCTGGCGGCCAGCTGCAGGATCGTGCTCTTGCCCGATCCTGACGGCCCTACCAGAGCGGTAGTGGTTCCCGGGTGCGCCGAGAAAGTCACCTCGTGCAGCACTTGTCGACCCCCGGGATATGTGAAGTCGACGTGGTCGAAGGCGAGTTCTCCGGCCTGTTCGATGCTGTCTGTGCCCTCGGGTTGCGCGGGTTCGTCGAGGACATTGTCGATGCGATCCAGGTCGTGACCGGCGAGCCGGAGCGCGGAGCCGAGGTCGGCGGCGTCGATGAGTGGACCGGTGAAGCGTGCGGCGGCGAACAGCACCACGGCGGCGGTCGCCGCGCTCGCCGCGCCGGTGAGGGACTGCCACACGGCGATGACGATGACGGCGGCGAACATCAGCTGCACGGCGGTCGCGAAGCCGATCAGGCCGGGCAGGCTGGTGCGCAGCGAGCGGCGGGAGGCTTCCTGTTGGGCGCGGTGTGCTCTCGCCAGCATGCCGTTGCCGGCCTGATCGGCCCGGAATGCCCTCATCACCGGCTGGGCGCGAGTGAACTCCACGACGCGGCTGGCCGCCTCAACCGCCGCCTGGTCGATCTGATCGGCCGAGCGCTCAGCGAGCGCGGCCGCCCACCGGTACACCAGATACAGGAGTGGGGCGGCGATCAGCATCGTCAGCGCCACCGGCCAGTCGATGAACAGCAGCCCTAGCGCGATGGTCATGGGCGTAACGACGGCGGTCACCAGCGGCTGGATCAGGGTCGAGGCGGCCGTCCACACGGCGGTCGTGCCCTGGGAGACTGATTGCGAGAGTCTTCCGGTGCGATCGGAGGAGAACCAGCCCACCGGCAGCACGCCGAGGTGGTCGATGATGCTGCGGTGCAGGCCGCGCATCAGGGCGAGCCCGATCCGGGATCCCAGCACGCTCTGGATCGAGAATGCGATGCCCGCGATGACAGCGGCACCGATCACCGAGAGGATCCACGGCCAGCTCGCAGAAGCTTCACCTGCGAGCAGGTGGCGTAGTGCGGGGATCGCCAGCAGCAGCGCGACGCCCTGGAGGATCCCGTAGGCGACGCAGACGGTGAGGAAGGCGCGCATCTTCGCCCGGTCGTCCGATGCGAGGATCGGCAGCAGCTTGCGGATCATGCGGTCGTTCCTTCCTGGGCGTTCCACAGAGCGGCGTAGAGTCGGCCATGGTCCAGCAGTTCGTCATGGCGGCCGGTCTCGACGACCCGGCCGCCCTCGAGAACCACGATCTGGTCCGCGTCGGTGATCGTGCGCAGCCGGTGCGCGATGACGAGGACCGCACGGCCTGCGATCAGCGTTGACAGGGCGTCCTGGACGGCTGCTTCTGATTCGGGATCTGCGAAGGCGGTGGCTTCGTCTAGCACCACGATGGGAGCGTCAGCGAGCATGGCCCGTGCGATGCACAGCCGCTGGGTCTCACCGCCGGACGGAGTCACCTGCTCGTGCACGATCGTGTCGTAGCCATGCGGCATGGACATGATCACGTCGTGGATCTGCGCCGCTCGCGCTGCCGCCTCCACGGTCGCGTCGTCAGCGTCCGGGGCCGCTAGGCGCAGGTTGTCGCGCACGCTCATGCGCAGCAGAACGTTGTCCTGGAACACGAATGCGACTCGCCGGTAGATCTCTTCGGGAGCCGCGTGCCGCAGGTCGACTCCGCCGATCCGGATCGCACCGTCGGTGACGTCCCAGAACCGGGGCAGCAGCCGCGCCAGCGTGGACTTGCCGGAGCCCGATGGGCCCACCAGTGCTGTGACGGTGCCGGGTCGCAGTACGAGGTCGATGTCCGAGAGCACGTCGGTCTGCCCATCGTAGGAGAATCGCACGCCGTCGTACTCCACCACGGCACCCTCCGGGGTGCGTGGATGCGCGACCTGCGGTAGTACCGGGGTGCGGAGCAGGTCGCCCAGCCGCGCCGCTGCCGCGGTGGCGGTGCGCATTGCCTGCGCCCCGATCCCCATGTTCAGCACCGGTGCACCCAGTCCGACCCCGATCATCAACGCCAGCAGCACCTCGGCCGGCGCCCCCCACCCTGAATGGACGAACCAGGCCCCTGTCGCGAGCACCAGGGCGATCACCGTCGGCGGTGCCAGTACCGCACTCGCCAGCGCGTTGACGCGTAGCAGTGGTCCCATCCAGCGTTCGAAGAACACGGCCAGCTCGTCACCGACTGCGTGGTAGCGCTCCTGAGTGCTGCGCGTCCGGCCGAATGTCTTCACGACCGCGATGCCCTGCACGAACTCCACGATCCGGGAGTTCACCCGGCCCAATGCCTCGTCCCAGCGTGCCGCGTTCTCCGTGTTTCCGCGCATCATCACGCTCAGTCCGACGAAGTACAGCAGCACCGGCACCAGGCACACCAGGCCCAATCGCCAGTTGACGACGAACAGCAGTACGAATCCCGCGAGCGGGGCCACTATGGCTCCCACCAGGTCGTTGATCGCGTGTGCCACCAGATGATGCACGTCGTGCACGTCATCTTGCAGGCGGCGCTTCACCTGACCCGAGGAGCGTTCTCCGAACCAGCCCAGCGGCACCCGCCACAGCCGATCGGTCAATCGTTGCCGAAGCGCCTGGCCCACCGTTCCGTCCGCTCCGTGAGTGATGGTGTATGCCGCCCCTGTCGCGGCAGTGCGCACCAACACGCCGATCACGGCGATGACCGCCCACGCCCACACCACGTTCCCGCTCGCGCCTGCCGGCTGCAACAGTTCCTCGACGATCCGATAGATCGCGACATACGGCACCAAGGACGTCAGCGCGCCAAGCGCTTGGAACGCCCCCGCCAGGATCAGCCGCCCACGCACCGGAGCGAGCAGCGAGCCGAGGCTCTTGTCACTACCAGCGGCTCTCGTCTCGGGCTCAAGCGTATCCGGCGCCGACTCGGATTGAGCGTCGGGCAACACAGCCTGAGTAGCGGTCGCATCATCGGGCATGAGCCATCCTTTCAAGCATCCACTCATCGACGGTCTGCACGGTCCCCGATCGCGGGCCCTGTGCAGTGCACAAATCTTTGAAGTGAGTGTACCCTTACCCGGCGCGTTTGTTCAACGGACAACTACGCCGGGTATCGTGGTGGCACGACACTCCGCGGATGGGAGCCGAGCATGACAAAGCCGAAGGCAAAGAAGAGCAAACGCCAGCGCGGACCGCGCACCGCCGCGGACGAAGCCCCCTTGACTACAGAGCAGATCATCGAAGCCGGAGTCCGCCTCACAGCCGCCCGCGGCCTAGCCGGGTGGTCCACTCGGGACCTCGCGAAAGAGGTCGGCTGCTGGCCGACGGCGATTGCGCACCGCGTCGGCCCACGCCACGAGGTCGACCGCGTCATCGTCGACGCCGTCATGTGCTCAGTCGACTTACCGTCACCAGAACTCTCGTGGCGACCGTGGTATCAGCAGCTCCTCACCTCGCTGCACGACACACTGTCTGCGCACCCCGGCGTCGCCCGCTGGCTCGGCATGGCCGCCACGACCGTCCCTGCGGCGGTGCTGATGATCGATACCGGGGTCAGCAAGCTCGCTGAGGCCGGCTTGGGCGACGAAGCACCCGCCGCACACATCATGCTATTGAATACCGCCGTGCACCTGATCGCCTCCGAAGACGAGCGAGATGTCGACCCCAAGCTTCAGGACGCGATCCTCGCAAGCCTCGGCATGTTGTCCGAGGACAGTCAGCATCCAGGGGCGGCAATGTTCGCGGACACGCTCGCCCATGCCTTTGACCTCGATAGGCTCTACAACTACGCAGTCGAGCGTGCACTCGACGGCGTCGCAGCCCGCATTGCGACGAGACAGCCGATGAAACCATAGGCAACATCTCATTAGGGTAGCCTCACCTAAAGGCATCGGGTACACTAGCACCGATCGATAATTTGTGCACTGCACACCTGGCATCGGATTGTCGGTCCTACCCGGCGCGGACACCCTCCCCAGGCGGATCTCCGGTCACCCGCGCTTGCCGAGCCCATCGGAGGTGATTGCCTTGTCCGCGACAGACAGCACTGACGCCTGGCCGCCGGACTCCGATGAGTCCCTTCGGTCAACTCGCAGAGCGTCGCCGCCAGCGCACAACGATCTCGACGAGTCACTGATGGACGCAGACCCCCAGCTGCACACCCTCGTGTCGGAGGAAATGTCACGTCAGCGGCAGACGTTGGAGATGATCGCATCGGAAAACTTCGCGCCAGTCTCCGTGCTTCAGGCGCAGGGTTCGATACTGACAAACAAGTATTCCGAGGGATATCCGGGCCGTCGCTACTATGGCGGATGTGCCCATATCGATGAGATTGAACGTCTCGCGATTGATCGGGCTCGGAAGCTGTTCTCGGCCGACCACGCAAATGTGCAGCCGCACTCTGGAGCTCAGGCGAACGCCGCTGCGTTCGGCGCCCTGATGAAACCTGGTGACACGGTGATGGGTTTGGCCCTTTCCCACGGCGGGCACCTCTCACACGGCACGACAATGAATGCTTCAGGAACCTTCTACAAAGCTGTCCGATATCACCTGGATTCCGATACCGGGCTGGTGAACTTGGAGACCGTGGCCCGTCTCGCGCGCCAGCATCGACCGCGAGTCATCGTTGCAGGGTGGACAGCCTATCCGAGGACGGTTGACTGGGCCGGGTTCCGACATACCGCCGACGAGGTCGGCGCCTTTCTCGTCGCGGATATGGCACACCTTGCTGGCCTCGGTGTGTACCCCTCGCCGGTGCCGTATGCCGATGTCGTCACCAGCACGACCCACAAGACTCTCGGAGGTGCGCGCGGTGGGCTGGTCCTCTGCCGGGGCTCACTGGCCGACCGAATCGACGCGGCTGTTTTCCCCGGGCACCAAGGCGGAGCGCTCAATCAGAGCATCGCCGCCAAGGCTGCCACCTTCCATCTCGCCGGCCGACCTGGGTTTGTCGAGCGCCAACGGCGAACACTTCAAGGCGCGAAGATCATCGCCGAGCGGCTCTGTCAGCCCGACATCAGATCATCGGGGATCCAGGTGGTGACCGGTGGCACTGACTGTCATCTCGTGTTGCTTGATTTGTCCGAAGCAATAGAACAAGGCCAGTTCACCGACGGTGCAGACGCAGAACAGTATCTGGAGAGTATTGGCGTGACAGTCAATCGCAATACGGTTCCGAACGAGACGCGCACATCCCGTCGACCTTCTGGGCTTCGGCTGGCCACTTCGGCCCTTGCGACTCGCGGTTTCGACGACTCCGCCTTCGCCGAGGTCGCCGAGATCCTGGCCGACGCCCTAACCCGAGCGGAGAACGGTCCCAGCCTCGCGAGCCGCGTCTCCGCACTGGCCAACCGGTATCCGCTCTATGCCACAACCAGCCTGCCCTGAGCACCCATACACTTCAAGGAGATCCATGTCGTCCAACGTTGATCGAGCTGTCCCGTTAGGGTCATCGTCTGAGGCCGACGCGCGTCCGTCGGACATCATCGCGGACTTGATTGCCGCGCGGCTCGGCTGCGATGTCAGAGCTCTCAGCGACGATGCCGAGCCGTTGAAGCTCGGCCTCGACTCGCTCGGGATGATGTCCGTCATCAACCAGGCACGCCGACTGGGAGTATCGGCCACCTTTGAGCAGCTCGCGGAGCGCCCGACTTTCGGCGCCTGGCGGCAGTTGCTCGATGCCCCGCGCGCCGAGCCCGAGGCTGTGGACCCGGCACCACCGGTGAGTCCTGGCGAGCCGTTCGACCTGGCGCTCATGCAGCATGCATATTGGGCCGGACGAGACGCGGACATGGAGTTCGGAGGTGTGGCAACGCATCTGTACAACGAGTTCGATGGCCCCTGCATCGATACGGACCGACTCGACAGAGCCGTGCGGCTGCTCTTAGAACGCCATGGGATGCTCCGAGTCGCGATCGGCGACGACGGGCGGCAGCGTATTCTCCCGCAGCCGGCGTGGCCGGGCCTCACCATTCATGATCTGCGTGACCTCGATGACGCGGAGCAGGCTGCCGCGTTGGAACGTGTTCGTCACGAGGCCTCACATCGACAACTCGATATCGCGTCCGGACAAGTATTCGATGTCGCGGTGTCGCTGGTGAGTGAGAGCAGAACGCGATTGCACGTCAATCTCGACATGATTGCCGCCGATGCAGCCAGCTTCAGGGTCCTCATGGCCGATCTCGCTACCTACTATCACGACCCGGACTCCGTACTGCCGAGCCTGACGTACAGCTTCCCTCAGTATCTTGCCGACCGCCGTCAGGCGGAACAGTCCGAGACTCACACGCGGGAGTATGCCGAGGCTCGCGACTGGTGGCAGGCACGGTTGCCCACACTGCCTGGTGCTCCTGACCTGCCGCGTCTGAGGCAGACACCCGGGCGGACGCCGATGATTCGTCCCGGGTTTAATGGAGACCAAGCCACGAATCCCGAAAGGACCAAACAACAACCATGGCGACCTCCAAATATCCCGACGAGCTCCGCGACCGGGCCACCCGCCTTGCCCTCGACGCCCGCCGCGACGCCGACACCCGCAACGGGGCCATCGCGCGCATCGCTGAACAGACTGGCGTCGGAAAGGAAGCCCTGCGTACCTGGGTCCGCAAGGCCGAAGCCGCCGACATTCCGCCAGAGCGCGAAGATGCTGAAGGCCGGATCCGCCGGCTGGAGAAGGAGAACCGTGAGCTGCGCCGCTCCAACGAAATTCTCAAAGCCGCAACAGCGTTTTTCGGCAAAGCGGAGTTCGACCGCCTACAGAAGTGATCGTCGCGTTCTGCGATGAGCACCGGCAACGGTGGGGACTCGAACCGATCATCCAGGTCCTCAAACACGATCTGGGACTGCCGATCGCCCCATCGTCGTACTATGCGTTCAAACAGCGCCCCATCAGCGCTCGCGCTGCCCGCGATGCTGTCCTGAAAGAGAGAATCATGACCATTCACGCCCATCCGAGGAAACGCGTGTACGGAATTCGTAAGATCCACGCCGAGCTGAACCGCACCTTCGACCCAGTGGCCCGATGCACCGTCGAGAGACTGTGCCAGGAACTCGGTCTCCGCGGTCTCGTCCGCGGAAAGTACCCGTGCACGACACGGCCCGCACCAGAAACGAAGAGACCGGCTGACCTCGTGAAACGAAACTTCACTGCAGTTGCGCCGAACCGGTTGTGGGTCGCCGATCTCACCTACGTGCCCACGGATTCAGGGTTCGTTTACGTCGCATTCGTCCTCGATGTGTTCTCCCGGATGATCGTGGGGTGGAAGGCATCGTCGAGGATGTTCACCGACCTGGCTCTTGACGCTCTGAACATGGGTATATTCGCACGTCAACGGGCTGGTCAAGGTGTTGAAGGACTCACCCACCATTCGGACCGCGGGGTTCAATATCGTGCGGTGCGCTACGCGAAGGCTCTTGAGGAGGCTGGCGCGGTAGCGTCGGTCGGGTCCAAGGGCGATTCTTACGATAATGCGATGGCTGAGGCGCTGAACTCCTTGTACAAGGCTGAGCTCGTCTTCCTCGAGGGGCCGTTCGCGGGACTCGACGATGTTGAAGTCGCGACCGCCCAGTGGGTGCACTGGTTCAACACGGAGCGCCTGCATTCGATGCTGGGGTACCGTACTCCGGCCGAGGTTGAAGCCGAGTACTTCGAGGACAACGAAGTGCTTGCCGATGCTGCCTGATCACTGAACGACCGTTCATCCTCCACAAAAACCGGGACTTGACAGTGTTGTTCACACGTAGCGTACGGCCCGTGGCCGTTTACCTCGGACGAGGCGGCCGATGAATTCCACGACTCGATCAGCTTCCGAACCGAAAGGGTTGTCCGTGACCATATACGTCCACGTGGAAGACGGCCTGCGAAGGCCAAGATCCTCAATGGCACGTGCCTCGTCATGAGCCCTGCACAGAGTCTCCGCACAACGGGCAAGGTAGTCAGACTCAAGATGCGCTAACGACTCGTTTGCGATGATGAGGAACTCGTCGAGTGGATTCTGCCTACCCAGAACTCGCAAGTGTATTCCTTCTCGAACGCCAGCTAGGTGTTCAAGGTGATCGGCCCAGCCCTGATCGATATGGAAGAGCACGACTTGGCGAACAAGCTCTCGCTTCTCGGGTTGCTTCCATCGCTGCCTCGCAGCTGACGCATCGGGAAAAATGCTGTCAAGGAGACCGTCGAGAGACCCTGGGGAATCGGAGAGGATCTGCTCGCGAAGGCGGAGGGTCAGGACTCTGTGTCTGTCGGTCACGGTGTGGTAGGACCGGGTCGTGCGGTGGAGCTGTAGCGCTTTGCCTTCGGCCACCCGTTGGGCGTGTTCGTAGACTTCCTGGAACCAGGCGTCTTCAATGAGTCCAATTCCGGACACACTATCGGGGGTGACACCAATCTCCAGGTTCTCCGTGACAACGGGGTCCTCGAGGCTGGTGTAGAAGACGGATTCTCCTGGATCGCTCTGACGGCCGGCGCGTCCTCGCAGTTGATGATCCAGTCGCGTGCTGTCGTATCGTGCGAGGCCGAGCACTAGCAGACCGCCCGCACGAGACGCCTCCTCATCGAGCATGATGTCGACTCCTCGGCCGGCCATCTGCGTCGACACGGTGACAGTACCGGCGGTACCGGACCGTGCGATGATTTCTGCTTCCTCCGCGTCGTTCTTGGCGTTGAGGACGGCCGCCGAGATTCCGTGGTCGGCGAGGACGGAGGCGAACTCTTCAGACTCTCGGACGCTTCCCGTTCCGACGAGCACAGGTCGGGACCGTGATCGAGCCTCTGCGACGTGGAGTGCCGCTGCCTCGTTTCGTTGGGCTCTTGTGAGGAAGAGGCGGTCGGGCAGGTCCGTGCGGCGAAGTGGACGGTTCCGCGGTATGACTCCGGTGCGGAGTTCGAGGTCCTCTTGGATGCGTTCGGCGGCTTCGGCCGCGGTGCCGCTCATGCCGGTCAGGGCGGTGTACTCGCGGACAACGGCCTCGACGAGCATCTGGTCGAGTACTCGTGCCTGCTGGGACACTGGCAGACGTTCTTTCTGCTCTACGGCGGCCTGGAGGCCATCGGGCCATCTCTGGCGGTCTGCGACGCGTCCCCGTGTGGTGTTGATGAGTTCTATACGGTCGTTTGACACGACGTAGTCGATGTCGCGGTGGACCAATGCGTGAGCGTGGAGGGCGAGGTGTGCTGCCGTGAGCAGGTCGTTGGAGTCGTCGTCATAGAGGTTCAGTCCTCCGAGGGCTGCCTCCAGCGACTCTACTCCCTCTTCCGTGAACGACGCGGCGAGTCCGTCGGCATCAACTACATAGTCGACATTGGGCCGCAAAGCTCGAACCGCGTCGACGAGCTCAGCGTCTGGCGGCTGACTGTCTGCTTCACCGGCGATGACGAGAGGAACCATTGCGTCATCGATCAGGACGGCGTCGATCTCGTCGACGATCGCGACATCCATGGCGTCAACGATGGTGTCGGGGTTCTGTGTGCGTTGGCGATCCCGGAGGAGATCGAATCCCACCTGATGCACGGTTGTGTAGACGACTTCGGCTTTGAATGAGTCTCGGCGGGAACGGCGGGGCATCGACTGGGTTACCGCACTCACCGACAGTCCCAAGGACTCAAAGAAGGCAGACCCGAATTCAGCGTCTCTTTCTGCAAGGTAGTCGTTGGCTGAGAGTACGTGGACCCGTCGGCCCATGGTTGCGTACGCCGCGGCTACAAGAAGGCCGACCAGAGTCTTTCCTTCACCTGTTGCCATATCGACCACGCGTCCGCGAAACATGTTCATGGCAGCGAGGAGTTGCACGTTAAACGGACGCAATCCGAGACGTCGGCGAGCAAGCTCACCGGCGACCGCAAAGAAGCCCGTGGACTCCTCGGGACTCGGCGGATTTCGCAGAACCTCATCTACGACATTTTGGAGCTCCGCGGACGTTGCCGTCTCCAACTCAATCATCCTGGCATAGCAGCTCTCGGCGGAGCGTTTGAGTCGCAGCAGGTTCTCGGACCCCGGTTCCTGCTTCCACGACCGCACCCACCCTCGAACTGTCGCCCAGGGGGACCTCCGATCAGACAGCCGCGGCTCAGTCACCGTGCATCACTCGTCTTAACTTGTGCAATCACGATCGCTTGGGCCTCCGGCGTGGCCACTGGCGAGGCTACTCCAGGCGTCACGCAGGAAGGGTTCGTGCGTGGCTGCGGCAAGGATTGCAAGCGCGCATCCGGGTCCATGCCCGGTTGCCGATTGACTGTACACATATCAACACAGTCTATAACCAAACTCGCGCCTTGGTACATGCCGTCATCCTGCCACGGAGGAGGCTGGTAGTGTACCGTAACATGATCACCAAGCAAGAGGGACGCCCCAGGAACCCAGCCATCAGCCAAGCCCTCCGCCAAGCGGCTGAACGGCGCATGGAAGCTGACGGGTTCGGCAGCCTGACCGTCGATGGCCTCGTCAAAGAAGTGGGAACTACCCGGCAAGCCTTTTACCGACGATACTCAAGGGTTTCCGTACTTGCCTTGGAGGTCATTCTTACCCGTTTCGGCGAGTCGAACCCCGTGGACACCGGATCGTTAGAAGCCGACCTCCTCAAACTTCAGCGAGACGACGTGTCCATGATGACCACGTCGCTGGTCCGCAAGAATCTCCCGGGCATGTTCGAAGACATTCGCACCATCCCTGAGGTCTGCGCCATCTACTTCGAAAGGCTGATCTTGCCACGTAGGCAGAATGTCGGAAGGGTTATCGACAACGCCGCAGCGCGGGGCGAGGTGAATCCGCCTCACGTCGATGCAGAATACATCTGCGACTTAATGTTCGGCGCCATTCTCTCCCGGCTGCTTCTACCCACAGGCCTACCTGTCGACGACCATTTTGCCCGAGAGACGGTTGCGACCGCAGTCCATATACTTACGTGTCCGCAGATGAGCGTTTCATCAATCGCCGCTGAAGGAAGGTAGTACACGCGACCTGGAGTGCTACAGGGGCAGAGCAGGCCTCTCCCATTCCCGCCCAGACCGCGACGCTCATCGTCGTCCATCTTGCAATTCCGATTCGTTAGCACATCAACGTCCCGGGCCCCCTGGTTCTGTGGTCGAGTCGAGGTCTTGGCTTACTCGACCGCTACTGGCCAGGAAGGTGGTGATGCTCGCCAGTAGCTGCGCGGGGTCCGGGCGGTCAAATGCGTGTTCGAGTAGGTGGGCGATCTGATCGAGGATGCGGCTGTCATGCTCAGCAGGAGGAAACGCAGCCGACGCGTCCACCTCAGGCCCGCTGCTGGTGGGGCCGACGACGACCCTGAATTGGCTTTCGCCGTCGAGGCCGGTCGCCGGGTAGATGCCGGGATCGATCCATTTGTGGGCCTGTGAGGCCGGTCCCTCGTATAACTCTGGGCCCTCCGGATCATCCGGATCCGGGATGCGCACCTCGACATCGGCAGCCTCGAGCAGGGCTATCAGATGCTCACGATGGTCCTCGGTCAGAATCTGGCCGACCACCTGAGGGTCGGCGGACAGGAGCGCCTGCAACGTGGTCACGGCGATGAGGTCGCGAGGCACCCACTCGCGGTGGAACTGCGGCGGCAGATTCGCCGTGCGCGGCCCCGCCTCGCGTGCCGCCTGCCCCAGAGCCTGCTCCCGGGCGGTCACCGCCTCGGCGACCAGATCTCGCCACCGGGCATGGTCCTGAGCGTAGGGCTCCCACACGAGGAACTCGCCACCGGCGGCGATGTCCTCGGCACTGGGCACATAGTCTTCGCGCCGGGGCTCTGCCGGCAGCTGATACCTGTCAAGGACGTCAAGGATCGCGTCCCGGCCCTGTTCGGCTTGCTTCATCCGCTCGAGCAGCTCCGGCAGACGACTGGCCTGTGTTGCAAGCGTCGTGCACGTCTCCACCCACTCCCGGTGCGCAGCCTCGAACGCCTCATCGTTGCCGTAGACGACGTCTTCGGGCTCGGGCGGGAACATCGCCGCGAGCGCTTCGACCACGCGTGGCTGGTGCAGCGCAGCCGGCAGTGGGGAAGAAAGTTCCCTCGGCTGCTCTAGCTCATGCGGATCCGCCTGGTTGGGGGTCGGTGTCATGGTGGGCCGTCCTTCTCATCGGTGATGCCCGAAGAGGAACGGGCAGGTCTGCGTTCTGGCTTACCCGCCGCCGCACTGGCACGGCGAGGGTTCGGGGTGAAGATGCGCGAAACCGTCGTGAACATGCGTCAAACCGTGCCGAACCAGGCAGTGTTAGAGCCCTCGCCGCCAGGCAGTCTCGGGGCCCGAGTCGCGGCGGGAGCGCTGCGGTTCGGTGCCGCCGAGGCGGTCGACGCGGGCTTCGAGCATCGCCCCGACCGTGTCCGAATCCGCGGACCGTCCTTGTCCCTGTCGGGTGTGCTGCCAGCCGAGGAGGCCTGTCACATCCCCGTCGGGGCGCACGCGCTGTCCGCGTTGGACCACGGCCGGTGTTCCAGGCTCTACGTTCCCGGTCAGGGCGTCATCGACCATCTGCTCAGCCTCGCCGCGGGTGCGGGCGGAGACCTCGACATCCAGCGACACCCGATACGTGAACAGCTCCTCATCCTCGGCAGGCGAGGCAGCCGTGCGCTCGACGCCGACTGCGGTAACGGGGCCGGCCGGCGTGCGGGGTGTCTCCTCCGGTGCGGTTCCCGGTGGTGGAGCACCGACGCCGACGCTTTGGATCGAGATCGCCGGCAGCGGTGTCACCTGGTCGAAGGCATCGAGCCAGGCATCGACATCCTCGGGCCTGTGCCACTGTTCCGGCGAGAGATGGGTGTCGAGGAACGCGGCAGCCCCGTCGAAGGCGGGGTTGCCGTCGAGGTTCTCATACAGTGTGGTCGCGAGATTCCGGGCGAGGCGTACCGGATTGGTGTCGACGAGGATCGTCGGGTCCTCGTCGTCGAGATCAGTCCAGGTGATCACTCCGACAGACACCCGCTCCGGACCCTGCGAACCAGCGACGGCTGGCCGAGGCTCACTGGATTCAGAAGTTCTCTCCACATCGCCGGTACCGGGGCGTTGCGGGGTGGACGGCACCTCGGTCGGGACTGCTCCAGCGCTGCTGGTGTGCAGTGCTTGGGTGAGGGCTTCGTCGCGGCGTTGGCTGACCGTGAGGTACTCATCTCGCCACTCATGGTGAGCCTCGTGGAAGGCGTACCAATCCTCGTAGTCGTCGCGTAGCGGCTCGGCGGGCTTCCGATAGTGTTCCAGGACCTCGGTGATCGCCTCGACGGTGTGCTCGGCGCTGTCGAGACGCCCCAGTAGTTGCGGGAGCTGGGCGGCGGCGATCGCACGGTCGAGGCATTGCTCACGCCAGTCGGCGTGGACGTCTTCGAACGCGTCCTCATCGATGCCGCCGCCGGCCAATCGGAAGTCTTCCATCGCTGGTTCGGGCTCAAACATGTCAGCCATGAGGTCGAGCACGCCTGTTCCCTCGAACTGTCCGAACGTCTCCACGAGGATCGGGTTGGTGAAGTCCCACCCGCGTAGCGCCGGCCGTGTCCCCGACGAGGCCGCGTGCCGGGCGGAACCGTCCTCGGTGAGGCCGGTCATGAGCTCGTCCACGACCGTCCGCGCTTCCGCCAGTGTCGGAGCCTCGACATTGAAAGACACCGATACCTGATGGTGGCGCGCCGTGGCGCTGGGCTTGTCGTTCTCGTTCACACTGCACCGTCCCTCTCATCATGACGCTCTGGGCTCACAGGTATGCCCGCCACCTCCACCCACATGCGCGAAGCAGGCTGGGTGGACTGTGTCAAGTTGTTTCGACAGGAGAACACTATTTCCTCAAGCAGCCCGGTCGGCTGCCGATGATTCCGTCTCGGTGCGATCGAAGAACGACTCCATCGCCCGGGCAGGGATCTCATAGCCCAACGCCGAGTGACGCCTCTTCCGGTTGTAGAACACCTCGATATACTCCGCGACCGCCAGCCGTGCCCTTGCGCGAGTAGCGAATCGCTGACGATGGAACATCTCATTCTTCAACGAAGCGAAAAACGCCTCCGCGACCGCGTTGTCCCAACACACCCCAGTCCTGCCCACTGACAAGCGAACCTGCATCAATCGTGCGACTTCCGCATACTCCGCAGAGGTGTACTGGCTGCCTCGATCCGAATGCGCTATTGCGCCCTCGGCAACGTATCCGCCCTGGTAGGCGACCTTAAGAGCATCGATGATCAGACTCGTGCGCATATGCTTCGCCGTCGCCCACCCCACCACCATCCGGGTCGTGAGATCGATGACCGTGGCCAGGAACAACCACCCCTCACCCGTCTTCAGATAAGTGATGTCGCTGACCAGATGCGTCGTGGGTACCGGCGGGTTGAACTCCCGCCGCACCAGATCCGCCCTGTCCTGGGCATCGGCGGCAGGGATCGTGGTTCGCTTCGTTGCCCGGGGTTGGACACCCGCGATCCCGAGCTCGCGCATGATCGCAGCGACCAACCCCAGCGAAACGGTGATCCCTTCGGCTGCGAGATCCTTGTGGATCCGGCGAATGCCGTAGACCTTGTTCGACGCCAACCACAGGGCGTAGACCCGGTCGGCGACGATCTGGCGGCGACCACGCCTGGACTCAGGGTCCGGTTCGGTGTCCTGCCGGTTCTTCCACGCATAGTAGCCGGTGCGCTCAATTCCCAGAATCTGGGTCATCAAGGTGACGGGGAAGGCGCCTTCTTCGGTGTGGATCAGCTCGTACTTCGCGCTCACGGCTGTTCCTTCGCGAAGAAGGCCGCGGCTTTTTTCAAGAACGCGTTCTCCTGCTTCAAACGAGCGATTTCCTTGGCCATCTCGGCCGGGTCATCACTGTTGGCGTCGGGAGCGCGTCGAGCTGATCCGGAGCCGGTTCCTTCAGTGCCAGTGGCCTTCGCGACCCACCGGCCCAGCGTCGACTCGTTGATGTCGAGGTCGCGGGCGACTTCGGCTCGGGACTTCCCGAGGTCGGTGACCATCGCGACGGCGTCGGCCTTGAACTCCGAGGTGAACTCTCTGCGGGGCCGCCGCGGGGATTGGTTGGTAGTCATGTGCAGCAGTTTCCTTTCATCGGGTTCTGCTGTCTACTCAAATCATGACACCCCAGGGCTGTGTTATCCCCGGGGCCGTCGGGTCCCGGCCGGCCTTCCCTCCGGTGGAAGCGGTTGGTGGAGTCCTCGTCGCCGGGCAGCTCAGCTGCACGCTTCTCGAGCACCGGCTGGTCTCGGGGCGTGGGCTCCCGGCTGTGGTCCGGTCGATGCGTGCCAGACGGGCCGGCCTGATCGTCACCGCTGGGAAGTCGGTGGTGCGGGCCCGGTCGCGCAGCCAGGTCACTACCGTCATCTGCGAGTCCCACTGCTCCGGCGGGGCGTGCTGGGCGAGGAAGCCCGTGGCCCCTCATAGGCTGGGGAATCCTGCAGCTCGTGATGCACGATAGTTGCGACCTCGCGCATGAACACGAGCGGGTCGGGGTCGGTGAAGCACTCCGGATCTGTGTCCGGTGACCACCGCACTTCGGCGAGGAAGACCTCCTCCGGAGCCTTCATCTGCTCTTCCGGCGTTGGGCCGAGCCATCGCGCTCCCAGATTCCGCGCACGGTTGGGTTCGACCATCGCTGACCACCTTCCTCACGCGCCGCTTATCCTGCCCGCGAGTCGGCCAAGGCACACCGGCTTCCCGACAGGTATGACGGCCCGACGAGGTGTTGATGGTCGCTTCCATCCTCGCTGATCTTCAAGTCCCCGGCAGCAGTACCGCCGGCACTCGGACGCGACCACCATCTGCAGGCGAGCGCGGGGGCCACTGCGCCTTCTGTTCGCCGCAGTGGCCCTGGCTGGTTCTCCGGCCTGCTACCGGCAGGAGCAGGCCGGGTGGGTGGTCACCCGTGGAGGCGGTCGAGGCGGGATTCGATCAGCGGCAGGTAGGACTCGTCACGTTCGATCGCGACGACCTGGAACCCGGCCAGTGCGGCGGCCTCGATCGTGGTGCCCGACCCGGCGAACGGCTCGAGCACGATCCCACCGGGAGGGGTGAGCAGAGATACCAGCCACCGCATGAGTGCCAGAGGCTTGACCGTCGCATGCGAGACGCCGAACGCCCGCGGCCGCTCGGCGGGCCCGGGTTTCGTCTCGAACCGGAAGATCGGGAAGCGTCGAGAGGTCGGCTCGTCGCTGTCCCACGTGCCGGTCAGGACATCGAGAGCGTCGGCCTGCCCGGGATCCAGGGCCGCGTTCGTCGGCCACTTCCCGTCCCCGAACCGGCCAGCGTCGATGCCGAGTCCGCCGGTGCCGTGCTCGAGGAGATTGTTCACCGTGGTCGAGGACATCGGGGCGCGGGCGATCACGATCGGTTCGAACGCCGGCCGCAAGGCCGTGCCGTATCCGTCCCACTTCTGAGCGTCCTCAGTGACCGGGGTGCCGTGGTCGTCGACCGAGCGCGTGATGCCGAGGATGCCCTCGGTCTGCCCCTGCTGCACTTGCCGATCGGGTCGCTGCACGCCGTGGTGCTTATCGAGCGCGTAGGACACGTCCATGCTCTTGGGCATGCCCGCCGAGTGCAGCCATGCGATCTGATCGCGGATCTCCAGACCTGCACGCTCGAGGCCGTGCACCATGCGATGCCAGGTGCGCGTGCCGCCGAATGCTGCAACATGTGCACCCGGTTTGAGTGCATGCAGTGCACCGCGGCCCCAGGCCGTGCACCACTCCTCGAACACGTCTGCATCGCTCATGCTGCTCGTATCGACGTCGGTCAGGGACTCGCGGAACCCGTCGGCGCCGTCCCACCGGTTTCCGTTGAACGAGAGCCCGTAGGGCGGGTCAGTGATCAGCGCGTGGACGGATGCGGGTTCGAGCCGCGAGAGTAGGTCGATGGCATCGCCGTGGAAGACGGTGATGCCGTCCCGCTGGATCGCGGGTTCGGGGCGGGCGGGGGTGGTGGGCAGCGTGGTTGTCACGGAAACGGCCTCCTGGTCTCTGCCGTGTCCGTCGCCGTTCGACGTCCATCGGCTGCCACCAGGTGCGGCGTTGTCGCACCGATCCCCCCGGGAACCTCAGTCCGCTGCCAACAAGCGCGAAAATTCGAACACGTGTTCCCTGACCGTTTTCTGAGGATCGCTGTTGGCTACAGCGCCTGTTCTATTCTCGCGGACAGCCGGTTTTCCATCAGGCTCTGAGGTGGTCCACACGATCGGCAATCGACGTTCCGGCCACTCAAAATCGGGCACGATGCGACGCCCTCATGCGAGCTCCAGTCCGGGAGCCACCGAAGCCCGAATCTGACCGTCAACGAGCTTCAGGAGCGCTCGGCCTGACTGCGCCGCTCACCCATAGACGGAATCAACCCGCGAGACAGGAGCAGGCCGATGGACAGCGTCACCGAACCCACCCGCGCCAACAGGGCGAGCCGGGCGATGGCCGCCGCTGTCTTCGAACCCGGCGCCGGGGCACTGATCCGCACCGAGGGAGCAGCGGGCACTCTGAGCATCGCCCGTCACACCGGGGCGTTCCCGGACTCGGAGCAGGGTATGAGGACCTCTGGCGGGCACGCGCACAAGCGTCTCCGGAGGATCTCGGCGACCAGATCGTTGCCGAAGCCGAGCATCTCGGCCTGCGGATACTCATCCACGGCGGCCCCGGTTGGCCAACCGAGCTCGAGCAACTGGGTGTCCGTGCACCTTTCGCACCGTGGGTCCGCGGGAAGCCAGGCATCCTGGGGCACGATGCGCCTGCACGCCTGGGCATCGTGGGTGCACGAGCTGCAACACCCTACGGAGCAGACACCGCAACCACTATCGCCGGGGACCTCGCTCAGCAAGGCGTGCACATCGTCTCCGGCAGCCAGTACGGCATCGACGCGGCAACGCACCGTGCAACCCTGCTCGCAGGCGGAGTCGCCATCGCCGTGATGCCTTCTGGACTCGACCGGCTCCATCCAGCCGGCAACGCATCTCTGCTCCACCACGTCGCTGAGAACGGGCAGTTAGTCAGCGACCTGTCGCCAGGCACCGAGCCCACCCCGCACCGGACACAGCAGCACGGACGCATCATCGCCGGGCTCGCCAACGGCGTCCTGGTTCCGGAGGCCGGCGCGAACGCTTCGTCTCTCCGTGTAGTCAGCGAAGCACGAGCCCTCAACCGGACTATCGGCGCTGTTCCCGGACCAGTCACGAGCCCGACGAGCACTGGATGTAACTGGTTCATTCAGGGAGACGGCGAGCAGCTGACCATGGGAAGCGGTGATGCCCGCAGGTTCTTGCTCAGCGGTGGGGCACGCCTGGATTGTCAGCTCGACCTCACTGATCAGGCATCTGGGCTCCACCGTCCGATTGAAGTTTGTGACAACGGGCCCTGCCGCTAGGCTCCGCCTCCCGTTGCGAAGCTGTGTCCTCACGACGTAGTAGCTGCGCTCCGCGAAGGCGTGGGACCAGTGCCTGTCGTGCCGCAGGAGAGGTCTCTTTTCGTCACGACCAAGGACCGTCCGGGCCCGATTGCGGCTACGCGACCCTGTGTTGTCTGCCTTCGAAGTGCGTCGCCGCAAAGCTCTTGGGGCTCACTCCGTATCGCTTCTTGAATGCGCGGCTCGCTACTGTCGGATTGGACCAGCCTGCCTGCCGGGCCGCCTCGCTGACTCCGATCGTCATGGTGCTTAAGAGTTCGGCCATCCGATCGGCTCTCACCTGCCGCAGATATGTTGCCGGTGAAACCCCCAGATCAGTACGAAAGATCCGCGTGAGTTGTGACGGTGATATTAGGACTTCCCGGGCGAGGTCATCCACGGTCCAGGCCCGACCTGGATGCGAACGCAGGATACGCGTTGCAGCGGCTACCTCATTGCGCGGCAGCCGCCTGTTCTCACTTGCCGTGATAGTAGCGCTGCCGCTGGCCCTGCTGATGATGTCGAAAATTTCCGACGCTGACGCTAAGAGTGCGAATTGTCGTGATTCGACGATCGACAGCCGAACGATGCGCAACAGCGCCGGGGACAGCGCATGCATGACTGTTGAGGGCAGATCAAGCCTGCCGAGCGTCGACGCGTCCTGGACGTTTCGGTGAAGCTGATGCACCAATGGATGGTCCACGGGCAGCCACCGCAACTGTTCGACGAGGTAGCCAGGATCCACGAGAAGAGTAATCGTGCGCAGCAGACCGTAGGGCTTCAGCATCGTCTTAGCACCGGCGGGGATCGTCAGAATGCTGCCACAAGTAAGGGGAACCTGCCGTTCCGCACCCACAATCTGCGCCCACCCGTCTATGGTGAATACGATCCTCTCGAACTCACTCGAATCTGCCATTGACCGAGAGGAGATGGTCCACTCGCTTGCGAGTAGAGGCGCATCGTTAAAGCGACCAGGGTTGGAGTGCCATTGTGACTGTTTGCTCCTGAAACTCGTGAGGACTGGCAGGCGTCTATTCGGGACTTTGCCCTCGATAACACTTATCGCCGGCGCAGCTGGCATGCCAACCAAGCACCTGGGAGTCGGGCCAGCGTCGGCACGACGGTCTTCGTCCCACCGTGGTTGTGCTGCGTCAGCGGCCGTGGGGGTCATGATGCGCTCAGAGCAGGATTTCGCGTAGTCCTGAACACATGGTTCGCCGTGGTCGACGTCCAATATGAACCGTACGCGGTGAGGGAGCTACTTCACCCATTCCGCGCCCAATTGCGCAAGGGGGCAAGCGGTCAGCTGCCAAGGGACGCCCAGATCTATGGGTGCCACAGGTGCTTCTCGACGCTCCGGCAAAATCGAGGGTGCCACGATGGTCGGAGCCGGTAGAAAGGCGGGCACAGCAGTCCGGAAACATCCCCAGGGGCAAGTTCTCAGGTGCCCGAGTTCCATCGGTCAGCGCACGAGGAGCCCTAGGCAACACGCTGGGCATCGTCGGCTCGGCATCTCGGCACATTCTTCCCCCTCGTGAATTGCGTAAATACGTCGGTGAGGTCGCTCCTCACCTGAGACCAATGCCTGAACGTGTTCGGCGCTGGGTGCAGTGCCGTGCTGCCCGCTTATCGAGATGACAAGCCAGCAGCACCGCGCCTGCGTTTCACCGGCTACGTGGCCGGCGATCGGCATCAGATCTCCTCGAACCAAAAGATCTGCTCGACGTTTGGACCGATAAACGCGCCGGTGTCTTGGCCGAAGTCTCCGATGCTCGTGATCGTGGGGGACTCATACGCTGTCGACATGTCGTCACCTCCTCTCCGTCAGTGAATGGACAAGAACGTCTGGGTCGTTTGCGGCCCCTCTATCGGTGTCGCCACGGACGTGACTACATCTCCTGGAGCACTTGGGTGATGCCCCCGATCCAGGCCACAAGCATCACGATGTTCAGCACACCGACGGCCGTTGCCACGATCATGGCGAAGAGAGCAGGCCTATTGCCCTTGTTCTGCCTGTACGCCCGAAGCCCGATGAACGCGCCCGCGAGAGCGAGGAGCACACCGATGGGTGGGAACGGGACCATGAGAAGCAGACCGATCCCCGCGAGGATGTACGCCGTGATCACCAGCCCCTGGCCTGCCTGGGCTCGAGCGTGGTCGGTTTCCGCGGATTCGATCGGCCGATCTGGGTAGTTGGAGGCCGTCGTGGACTGCTGCTGGTTCCAGAAGTCGGAGGGCTGATGGGACTGATTCGGTGAGGACATTGTTCTCTCCTTCGGCGTTGGGCTAGTCGGACTGTGGTGGGTCAGGCGCGAGTATCGCTGCGGTTGAGGATTGTCGATGTTCCGGCGATGATCACCGCGGTGAGCAGGGCCGAGAGTCCCAGAGTGATCGCAATTACGCCGGGAGTGAGAGCGGAGACGTCGAAACTCGTACTTCCGGACATGACTGCAGCGCTACCCGCCTGGGTGGTCTGGGTGAGGAGTGCGTACGGAGTCACGATGATGCCGGGGATCTTCATCAGTAGCGCCATGGTGCTCGCTCCGGTGAGGAGAAGACCGATCGCGACCGGGGCGGCGAAGGAGCGGAAGAACGTCGATAGTGCCGATTGGAATGCGATGACTGGGATCTGGGCGGCGATTACAAGCGCTCCGGTGATGTAATAGTCGGTGGGGAGCATTCCGGGAAGGCCGAATACGAATTTGCCGAGCACGATGACGGTCGCGATGAAGATGATCTGCATGACTGTCGCGAGTACCGAGATCGCTGCGATCTTCCCGATCACGATTTGCGAGGTGGTCACTGAGCGGCTCATCAGCGCGTTCCAGTTGCTGTTTTTGTGCTCGACTCTCCAGACCAGTGATGCGAGCACAGCGATGCCGATCGAGAGGATTGCCATGCCGTAGAAGCCCACGGTTCTGATCCACAGGGTGTCCCAACCTTCTGTGAATTCTCCTTCGCCGACGAATGTGCTGAAGGATCCGAAGAAGACCATGAGAACAGGTAGGAGGATGACTACCGACCAGCTCATGGATCGCTTGAGTTTGAGGAACTCGGAGATGATTGAGCCCATGGTCATGCCTCCTGTCGGTCGAAGCGTCCGGTAATGGCGAGGAAGAGTCCACCGCCGACGACGGCGAGGCCGAGGACGCTGAAGTAGGGAAGGTCGAAGTACACCGGTTCCGTTCCGACGTATGCGGACTGAATGGTCAGTGCGTAGTAGCCCCACGGGGTGAGATGTGAGATCCAGTCAGGGAGGATCTGGCTGAACATGGCGATGAGGATGCCAGCGATGCCGACACCGACGCAGACGAGTTGATTCTCGATCTTCGCGGAGAGCAGGATATGGAACGCCAGAACGGCGAGATTGATTACGATGAGTGCGCCGATGTAGGCCGTCCATCGTCCGCCGGGAATGGGTGACTCTATTCCGATCGCGGCGCCGAATCCGATCAGGGCAGCGCCCCATGCGATGGTCGCCAGGATAACCAATCCGCCGAGGGCGATGAACTTAGCACGGCACATTTGACCGGGCGTGAGTCCCGCGGTTGAGGATGACAGCCAGCCGTTTCCGGTGTGTTCGATCTCGACCTGTCTGCTTGCGAGCACGGCGAGGAGAATTGGTGCTACGAGGGAGACGCCCATGCCGAGGCCGCCGAACATGACCTTCCAGCCGAAACCGTCAGGATCGTCGAGACGGTCGAGGAGGCCCGAGCCAAGGCTGGTGTATGCGGTGAGCGCGGATGCGCTGACCGCGAGCAGGGCGATGATGAGGCCGATTTGACGATGTCTCATCTTGGCGAATTCGTTGGTCACGGCTTTCGCGTTCATCGATTGCCCCTTTCCGAGGGTCGAATCAGGCTCGAAGCTACTCGGACATGACCCTGTTCAACGTGTGATCGCCGGAGCCATACTCGGGCGCACACGGTGCCCACAGCCACGAGGGTGAAAAGCGCTGGAGCCCCGAGCAACAGGGTGCGCTGACGCGGAGTGATCTTCGTCTTTCGGAGCTTCTTCTTGCCTGTCTTAGGGGCCGCCGGAGAGAGGTTGCCAAGGACCTTGCCTGCGGTCGTCGTCTTCTGGCGCTCCCGATTCACAGCCCGCCTCCTTCGGTGAGGCCCATGAACACCTGCTCGAGCGTCTGCTCGTCGCGGCGGACCTCGTAGATGCCGATTCCTTCGCCTACGAGAGATGCGATGACGCCGGCCGTGGCTTTCTCTCCGATGCCGGGAACGCGTACATCTGTGCGGTCCAGGCGACTGTCCAATCCGCTGGAGAGCACGGCGTGCGCGCGGTGGGGGTCTGAGCATCGGATGAGCACGTCTGGGGTGGCTGCGGAGAACAGTTCGTCGCGGGTCCCTTGGAAGATCATCCTGCCGCCGGAGAGAATGCCCAGGGTGGTCGCCGTCTTGTCGATCTCGCCGAGCAGATGCGAGGAGACCATGACGGTGACTCCGCCTTCGGCGAGACGACGCAGCAGATCGCGCATCTCCTCGATCCCTGCGGGATCGAGGCCGTTTGTCGGCTCGTCGAGGATCAACAGCTTCGGTTGCCGGGCCAGTGCCATGGCGATTCCGAGCCGCTGCTTCATCCCGAGGGAGTAGTTGCGAACCTTCTTGTCCATCTGCCCCTGCATGCGTACGGTCGCGATCGCGAATCCGATCTGCTGATCGTTCAACCCGAGGAGTCGTTGGATGATCCGCATGTTCTCTCGTCCCGTCAGGTGCCCGTAGCCAGGAGGCGACTCGATGAGTGAGCCGATCCGTCCCAACTGCCCGCGACGGGTGGACCGTGTCATGGGCTGTCCCATGATCTGCACCTCGCCGGTGGAGGGCTGAATGAGTGAGAGCAGCATCTTCATGGTCGTAGACTTGCCCGACCCGTTCGGGCCGAGGAACCCATAGATCGCCCCCTCGGGGACGCGAAGGTTCAGGTTCTCTACGACAGTGCGGCTGCCGTAGCGCTTGGACAGGTTCTCTGTGGCGACGATCGTTGACATGCCATCTATGCTTCTCTGATCAGCGCTTTATGTCGTCCTCCCTGGTAGTGAACCTGCAGTAATCCTTCTGAGCGAATCGGGCTCGAACGGCACGATTCGGCGACCCTGTGAACTGCATTCGCGCCGTCACCGACGGCCGACGATGCCCGTGTTGTACGCGAATACCACCGCCTGCACCCGGTCGCGCAGGTCAAGCTTGGTCAGAATCCGGCGAACATGAGTTTTCACCGTGTTCTCGGCGATGAAGAGCTCTGCGGCAACTTCAGCATTTGACATTCCTTGCGCGAGTGCCTTGAGCACCTGGATCTCGCGCTCGCTGAGCATGCCAACCTGACAATTTTGCGCTTCCACCTGGGCCGAGCTTTCCTGGCCGTTGGTGGAAAAGTGCTCGATCAAACGCCGTGTGGTGCTCGGTGCCACGACTGCATCACCCCGATGGACGTGCACGATCGCAGAAACTAACTCCTCGATTGGTGCCTCCTTGAGGATGAAGCCGCTCGCGCCGGCTCGGAGAGCGTCGTAGACGTATTCATCCAAGTCGAACGTGGTGAGAATCAGAACCCGGGGCCCTTCGCTCTCACAAATAGCTGCCGTGGCCTCAACCCCATTCATCAGAGGCATGCGAACATCCATCAAGACGACGTCAGCATCCATCGATCTAGCGAGGTCGACGGCCGTGACCCCGTTCTCAGCCTCTCCGACGATGTCGAACTCGGAGCGCGAGCCCAGCACCATGCGAAGTCCAGCACGGACCATCTCCTGGTCATCTACGAGAAGGAGCCGAATTGTCATGAGTCTTCTCCGATCATGAGTCGTACGGTGAGGGCGAAGCCTCCTGAAGGCAGATTTCTTGCTTCAACGGTCCCGGAGTAGAGAGACGCACGTTCACGTATGCCCACGACGCCATGACCGCCTTCGGATGAGCTGGCGCGCCTCCCGCCGCCGTCATCGCGGACATCCACGAGGACGTCGTTGGGGGTGTACCCGAGGCACACGTCCACGCGACTCAGGCCGGTGCCGCCATGCTTGCGTGCATTGGTGAGCCCTTCTTGAACGATTCGGAAGACGCAGAGGTCCAGGCCGGCCGGCAGGTCACGTGGATCTCCCTGGGTCGTCAGCGACGTGGCTATTCCTGTCGCACTCGAAGCTTCGATGAGCGTGTCAACATCAGCGACACCAGGCTGCGGTGACAGCGATGATGCTTCACTGGTGCGCAGCACGCCTACCATACGGCGCATCTCCGTCATGGCAGTACGGCCAGTATCGCGGGCCGTCGTGAGGGCTTCAGTAGCGCCATTGGGATCATCGCGAATCCGAGTCATCGCTCCCTCGGTCATGAGTACAACAACGCTGAGGCTGTGGGAGACGACATCGTGGATCTCCCTCGCGATGCGATTGCGCTCCTCGGCAGCGATGATCCGAGCTTGAGCTTCCTTCTCGCGTTCGAGCTGCAGTGTGCGCTCTTTCAAACTTGCTATATATGAGCGCCACACTCTGAGTGAGACTCCGATGAGCCATGCGGCGATGGTCACAAGTATGAGGCTTGATTGAACACCGAATTGGACGCCATAGTCGATGATTGCGGGAGCGAATGCAACCAGAAGGCAAGCTGATGCCAGCATCGCGGCGAGGGATGACACGGGGAGCTTGTAACGGGTCGCAATATTGAACACGGTGAAAAGCACCATGACGTTCGCCCCGAGTATTCCCTCGTTGACGATGAGCTGGAGAAGACACGCTGAGCAAATCACAGCGTAGCTGACGAGCGGATAACTCCTTCGCCAGAGGTAGGGAAAGCACAGTCCGATCGAGACGAGCAGGCCAGGGAGGGGAAAAGTACTCGGGTTGGGAGCCAACGCGAACACGATCGGCAAGTTGTAGAGGAACACGCCCATAACGAGGGCCGTGTCGATCGCCCATGCGTATCGCGCGGTCACTGTTGCGGGTTGAATTTCGGGCGTGAGAATCGAGGCGAACGTGCGTCGAATCGATGCTGGCATGGCTCCCGCTCTCGTCAGTGGTTCCGTGTGCCGTTCTCGCGCTGGCCGGCGCGCCGAAGGACAACGCCTGCGACGATTGCGCCGAGCACTGCCCAGGTCGCCAGCACTGCAAGCGTTGCTCCTGGCACCCATGCTCCCGTGAGTACCTCTGTGTTGACTGTGGGCGGCAGCAGAGCCGACCGCATACCGGCACCCAACCAGTACAGGGGAAAACCAAGCCCCAGCCACTGGAGGAATACTGGGATCGTGGTGATCGGATAGAAGATCCCGGATACAACGGTCATCGCCATCATCGCAAGCGAAATGAAACTCAACTGTCGAGGCCTACTCAAGAACGCACCGAAAATGACGCCAATCGGAAGAGTCGCCGCAAGACCCAAGGGAACAATCCAAAGGAGGGAGAGTATCTGCCACGCGGGCTCAGATTGCACGCCGCCGAGCATGACGACAGCGAACGTCGTCACGAGAAGAAAGGCGATCAGCGCGAGGGACGATTGAGCGACAATTTTTCCAACGAAGTAGGACAACGTTCCGTGTGGAAGGCATTGCGCGCGTAGGAGCGTACCGTCGTCCTTCTCCTGCATGAGGGTTGAGGCGATGCCCATGAGTCCGGACAGTATCGCGTTCAATGCGATGATTCCCGGGATCGCGTAAGAGCCAACCGAGGAGTCAGTGGACTGTGTCAAGTTGTTTCGACAGGAGAACACTATTTCCTCAAGCAGCCCGGTCGGCTGCCGATGATTCCGTCTCGGTGCGATCGAAGAACGACTCCATCGCCCGGGCAGGGATCTCATAGCCCAACGCCGAGTGACGCCTCTTCCGGTTGTAGAACACCTCGATATACTCCGCGACCGCCAGCCGTGCCCTTGCGCGAGTAGCGAATCGCTGACGATGGAACATCTCATTCTTCAACGAAGCGAAAAACGCCTCCGCGACCGCGTTGTCCCAACACACCCCAGTCCTGCCCACTGACAAGCGAACCTGCATCAATCGTGCGACTTCGGCATACTCCGCAGAGGTGTACTGGCTGCCTCGATCCGAATGCGCTATTGCGCCCTCGGCAACGTATCCGCCCTGGTAGGCGACCTTAAGAGCATCGATGATCAGACTCGTGCGCATATGCTTCGCCGTCGCCCACCCCACCACCATCCGGGTCGTGAGATCGATGACCGTGGCCAGGAACAACCACCCCTCACCCGTCTTCAGATAAGTGATGTCGCTGACCAGATGCGTCGTGGGTACCGGCGGGTTGAACTCCCGCCGCACCAGATCCGCCCTGTCCTGGGCATCGGCGGCAGGGATCGTGGTTCGCTTCGTTGCCCGGGGTTGGACACCCGCGATCCCGAGCTCGCGCATGATCGCAGCGACCAACCCCAGCGAAACGGTGATCCCTTCGGCTGCGAGATCCTTGTGGATCCGGCGAATGCCGTAGACCTTGTTCGACGCCAACCACAGGGCGTAGACCCGGTCGGCGACGATCTGGCGGCGACCACGCCTGGACTCAGGGTCCGGTTCGGTGTCCTGCCGGTTCTTCCACGCATAGTAGCCGGTGCGCTCAATTCCCAGAATCTGGGTGGACTGTGTCAAGTTGTTTCGACAGGAGAACACTATTTCCTCAAGCAGCCCGGTCGGCTGCCGATGATTCCGTCTCGGTGCGATCGAAGAACGACTCCATCGCCCGGGCAGGGATCTCATAGCCCAACGCCGAGTGACGCCTCTTCCGGTTGTAGAACACCTCGATATACTCCGCGACCGCCAGCCGTGCCCTTGCGCGAGTAGCGAATCGCTGACGATGGAACATCTCATTCTTCAACGAAGCGAAAAACGCCTCCGCGACCGCGTTGTCCCAACACACCCCAGTCCTGCCCACTGACAAGCGAACCTGCATCAATCGTGCGACTTCCGCATACTCCGCAGAGGTGTACTGGCTGCCTCGATCCGAATGCGCTATTGCGCCCTCGGCAACGTATCCGCCCTGGTAGGCGACCTTAAGAGCATCGATGATCAGACTCGTGCGCATATGCTTCGCCGTCGCCCACCCCACCACCATCCGGGTCGTGAGATCGATGACCGTGGCCAGGAACAACCACCCCTCACCCGTCTTCAGATAAGTGATGTCGCTGACCAGATGCGTCGTGGGTACCGGCGGGTTGAACTCCCGCCGCACCAGATCCGCCCTGTCCTGGGCATCGGCGGCAGGGATCGTGGTTCGCTTCGTTGCCCGGGGTTGGACACCCGCGATCCCGAGCTCGCGCATGATCGCAGCGACCAACCCCAGCGAAACGGTGATCCCTTCGGCTGCGAGATCCTTGTGGATCCGGCGAATGCCGTAGACCTTGTTCGACGCCAACCACAGGGCGTAGACCCGGTCGGCGACGATCTGGCGGCGACCACGCCTGGACTCAGGGTCCGGTTCGGTGTCCTGCCGGTTCTTCCACGCATAGTAGCCGGTGCGCTCAATTCCCAGAATCTGGGTCATCAAGGTGACGGGGAAGGCGCCTTCTTCGGTGTGGATCAGCTCGTACTTCGCGCTCACGGCTGTTCCTTCGCGAAGAAGGCCGCGGCTTTTTTCAAGAACGCGTTCTCCTGCTTCAAACGAGCGATTTCCTTGGCCATCTCGGCCGGGTCATCACTGTTGGCGTCGGGAGCGCGTCGAGCTGATCCGGAGCCGGTTCCTTCAGTGCCAGTGGCCTTCGCGACCCACCGGCCCAGCGTCGACTCGTTGATGTCGAGGTCGCGGGCGACTTCGGCTCGGGACTTCCCGAGGTCGGTGACCATCGCGACGGCGTCGGCCTTGAACTCCGAGGTGAACTCTCTGCGGGGCCGCCGCGGGGATTGGTTGGTAGTCATGTGCAGCAGTTTCCTTTCATCGGGTTCTGCTGTCTACTCAAATCATGACACCCCACAGATCCAGCGATCGTCACATCGCGCAAAAAGTACAGAACGACGATGGCGACGAGCGGGAAGAAGATGTATCCGCCGATCGTGTTTATTGAGTTTCGAAACTCGATAAGTCCGCGGGAGAACCCTGCCTGCAACGCGACTGCCAACTGGCTCCTATTTACTATTGGCTTCACCCGGCATCCCTCCGATCAACTTCAAGTACGCGTCTTCCAACGTCGGTCGGTGAACCTCAAGGTCAGTGAGATCGGCTTCGTGCCTGTTCAAGACTTGGCGGACGAATTCAACGGTCTGCTGTGGATCTATATCGTGCTGGTGCAGCTCGTCGGCAACGCGGAAGGAGACTCGATCAGAGCCCACCATTGAACTGGAGACGGCCCCGGTCGAGCCGCGCCTTACAATCGTTCCGTTGACGAGTATGGCGATGCTCTCGGACAGCTCTTCCGCCTCGACAAGATCGTGTGTGGTCAGAATAATGCTCGTGTGCCACTCTCGGGATAGGCGGAGAATCATCTGGCGAAAGTCTCGACGTGCGACCGGGTCGAACCCGACGGTCGGTTCATCAAGGAATAGGAGTTCCGGGTTTCCTATGAGCCCGATTGCGACATCCAATCGGCGGCGTTTGCCACCCGACAAGGCACCCACTCTTTTCCTGCCCTCGGCAGTGAGGCCCACCTGTTCGAGAAGTTCATCCGTGGAGAAAGGGCGCGCGACTTCCGGCGACGAGTACGGCGAGTAGTAGGTGCCCATGTGATGAAGTAGTTCTCGGACTCGCCATCGTCGATGATCACGCCAAGATTGCAGCACGATACCGATTCGTGCGCGCCAGGCATCGTCCGCGAGATCAGGATCCAGACCGAGCACTTCGACGCAACCAGAGGAGCGACGTTTCAATCCGGCGAGCACGGCGATCGTCGTGGTCTTGCCTGCACCGTTCGGTCCGAGAAGAGCGACAACCTCTCCTGCACGGACTTCCAGATCTACGCCGCGGAGTACGTCGACGTTGCCGTATCGCATGCGCAGATCTTTGACGCGGACGACCGGGCGTTCGCTATGATGGGTCATTGGGCGACGAGCGTAGGCCAGTCGGCTACGATTGCACCAGTCTCACTGTGCAGCAAGAACGGGCTCGCTGCGGGGCAGTTACCATCCACAGCGAGCCCGCCTTCCCTCGTTAGACCCGAACGCCTGGTGGTCGGTGTCCAGCATGATCGGTAGTCATGCTGGGCATCGATTGGCTTGTTCGTGCCTGAGGGTTGCTGAAGTGGGCTCAGCCCTCATCCGAAGCTCTCGTTCTGTTCGAGAAACCGTGCGCTGAGGCGGAGACTCTCGGGCAGCTGAGCATTGGCCTCCTCGATCGCGATGGCGAGGCCGAGGTTGGCCGGGCCGAAGCCGACGCCGAGGACATCGATCTCGTCGCCCTGGGCCGTGAGTCTTCCGTTCGCCGCCGAGGACTCGATCGGGGTGACCGGGTCCGGCTTCACGCCGGTCGTCGTATGCATCTGTGTCTGTGCTCCTCTTCGGATCGGTGGCGTTCGTATCGGACGGGCCGCTCGGTGCACCGCGGTCAGCGGGCGGAGACCGGACCCCGCCCAGAGGCGGACAGCTCGACAATATCACCCGAAGTAAGGTTAGGCTTAGATGAACTTCAGATTCACCGACAATCACGATCAACATCGAAGGCCGAACGCTTTGCCGCAACTCCCCACCTGGTTCGAAGCTCCGGAGGAAGCCCCTTCCGAGGAGCTCATCCGCATCCATCCCTCAACCTCGGCGCCCGGCCTCGGGTGGGCGATCATCCGCTCCGCACGATGGTTTGCCCTGGCAGGGGCCGTGCTTCTCGTGCTCTTCAACGTGGCGAACATGCTCCTCCCCGTCGCGCTGGGAAGGACGATCGATGAGGGGATCGCACCTCTGACGAACGGTTCTCCATGGGAGGACACGGTGCCGAGGTTCCTCTTCTGGCTGGGTGCGATCGCCTGCCTCTACGTCGTGATGAATCTCACGTTCAGATTCGGCGGCCGCCTCGGGTGGTACGGGGTGCAGCGCGCTCAGTACGAGCTGTCCGCGAAGATCCTCGACAGGATCCTCGACCCGCGCGGGTTCGGCGATCGTTCTCGGATGCCCGGCGAGCTGCTCGCAGTGACGACCCTGGATGTGCGGCGTGCGTGCTTGGCACTGTACGTGGCGGTGTATCCCATCGGAGAGCTCGTCGGAATCCTCGTCGCTGCCGTGTCGCTGTTCCTCATCCACCCGGCGCTGGGATTCGGCGTGGTCATCGGGGCACCCGCGCTCCTCGTCATCATGTCACTGGCGTCCAGGCCCCTGCAGCGCCGCAGCGTCAGCGAACAGGAGCGCACGGCCGATGCCACAGGAGCGGCGACCGACCTCGTCGCCGGCTATCGCATCCTCGCCGGCATCCACGCCCAGCCGTTCGCCGAGCAGCGGTTCCGCCGACTGAGCCAGGCAGCGCTGCGGGGAACACTGTCCGCCCGCACGGCGCTGAGCGGATTCGAGGGAACGACCACCATCTTCACCGGGCTCTTCGCCGCAGCGGTCACGGCCGGAGCCGCCTTCCTCGCCTTCGGCGGGCAGATCAGCATCGGAGGACTCGTCACGGCCGCCGGTCTGGCGCAGACGATGATGTATCCCCTGCGATCCCTCATCGGTCAGGCCGGAAGCTTCTGGGCCATGGCAATGGCATCGGCGTCTCGCGTGCTCGACCTGCTCCACTCGCCCCACCGCAACGACGCTCTCGGCACCCGCACCGTTCCGCGGCACACAGATGGTCCAGGTGCCGGCCGCGACACCGCGGACACCGCCGCCCGCCCGCCCGAAGTGCGCTTCGATCGGGTGCCACTGCCCGCGGGAGAGTTCTCCGCGACGGTCGGACCGGGCACTTTCGCGGTGCTGGACCTCTCGGCCGCGGATGCGCATGCCCTGTCCGATGCGCTCTCCTACCGCTCGCCCCTCGGCCCCGATTCGCCGTCCTCGTCCATCGCCATCGCCGGGCAGCCGATGGACATCCTCGACCCCGAGGCGGTGCGGAGCATCGTCCTCGCCGCCCCGCACGATGCCGATCTCTTCGAAGGAAGCCTCCTCGACAACGTCCGGGTCGGCGCCGACAGCGCCGCCAGCACTGGCGCCGACGGCGACGACGAGGGGCGCCGTCGGGCGGAGGATGCGCTCGGGACCGCCGGCTGCAGGCCCCTCGTCTCCGAACTCGCCGAGGGCTACGACACAGTCCTGGGCGATTCCGGAATGGGGCTCTCCGGCGGCCAGCGCCAGCGAGTGGCCTTGGCGAGAGCCATCGCCGTCGATCCTCCGGTGCTCGTCCTGCACGAGCCCTGCAACTCCCTCGACCCCGTCACCGAGGCCCAGGTGGCTGCGGACCTCAAGGCTCGGCGGGCCGGCCGGACCACCATCGTGCTCACCTCTTCACCGCTGTTCGCCCAATGCGCGGATCTCCGCATCTCCGGCCGACACACAACACAGAACGAGGAGCGCTCATGACCTCCACTGCGACCGCATCCGCCGGGATGCCGGGGCGCCTCCCGCTCGCCGACGGCAGACAGATGCGCGGCATGCTGCGCTCCCTCAGCGCCGGGCACCGATTCGCACTCCTCGCCGCGGTGGTCTTCCTCATCACCGCCGCCGCGCTCGGCCTGGTGTTCCCGATGGTCGTCGGCTGGATCGTCGACACCGTCTCCACCAGCGACGGGAAGGCGATCCCTACCGTTCTCTGGTGGCAGCTCGGGCTGCTGGTCCTCTCCGTCATCGCCGCGGGTGCGGCGGAGTTCTTCGGGCTGGTCATCATGGCCCGCACGATGGAGACTATGATCGCCGGGATGCGCGAGCGCTACGTCTCGCGAGTTCTGCGCCTGCCGGAGGAGACCGTGGACGCCGCCGGCTCGGGCGATATCGTGTCCCGGGCCTCGAGCGACATCCGGGAGATCTCGGATTCCGTGCCCCGTGTCATCCCCCAGCTCGCCGCGGCGGTATTCACGCTGCTCCTGTCCCTCGGCGGCATGGCGGTCGTCGACTGGAGGTTCGGTGTCACGATACTGGTCGCCATGCCGCTGTACCTGCTCGCCGCACGCTGGTATCTGCGCACGGCACCGCCTGTCTACGCCGCGGAGCGGGCGGCCGAGGGCACCCGCAGCCAGCATGCCCTCGACACCCTCCACGCTCTCCCCACCGTCCGGGCCTATCGCCTGGGATCGGCCCGGATGGCGGGCATCAGACGGAGCACCTGGGAACTGGTGCGATGGGCGATGCGGGCCCGGATCATGCAGAACCGGCTCTTCAGCCGGATCAACCTCGCCGAGGCGATCGGAATGCTGCTCATCCTCGGCTGCGCCTTCTGGGCGACGGCCGCCGGCCACACCACGGTCGGGCAGGCGACCGCGGCGGCCATGCTGTACTTCCGGATCGTGGGGCCGCTCGGGCAGCTGATGTTCGTCATCGACGATCTGCAGTCCGCGCAGGCGTCCTTCGCCCGCGTTGCCGGCGTGATCAACATGCAGCCGCACATCCGATCGGCGGATCGGCAGCAGCCAGACGTCCCCGGGACGACTTCGGCAAGCGCCGAGGCAGCATCCGCCGGCGGAGTCACCGAGTTCGGCGGTCGCGCGGGCGACCGATCGAACTCCACATCTGCGCTGGTCCGGCTCGACGATGTCGGCTTCTCTTATCGTGATGGCCACGATGTCCTCCACGACATCAGCCTGTATGTGCGAGAGGGCGAGCGGATCGCGCTGGTCGGCGCCTCCGGCTCGGGGAAGACCACAGTGGCCAGGCTTGTCGCGGGTCACCGCCAGACCCACAGGGGCACGCTTCGGAGGGCCGTGCCTCGGGACAGCATCGCCTATCTCAGCCAGGAGCATCACGTCTTCGACACCTCCCTGCGCGACAATCTCCTGCTGGCGGCGCCGGAAGCCGATGACGATCTGCTCCACAACGCTCTCAATCGCGTGCACGCCGGGCATCTCGTGGAGACACTGCCCGAGGGCCTCGACACCGTCGTCGGCGAGCATGGGCACCGCCTTACGGCCGCCGAGGCCCAGCTCATCGCCCTGGCGCGGCTGCTGTTGCGCAACCCCGCGCTCGCGATCCTCGACGAGGCGACCGCCGAGGCCGACTCCGAACATGCGCACCGCCTCGATCGTGCCGCCGAGTCGGCCGTCGCGGGCCGCGCGGCGATCGTCATCGCGCATCGTCTCAGTCAAGCAAGGATCTGTGACCGCATCCTCGTCATGGATGCCGGGCGGATCGTCGAGCACGGCACTCACGAGGAGCTCGTCGGCGCCGACGGCCGCTACGCCCAGCTCTGGTCAGCCTGGACGGCCGCTCCAACCCAAGTCTAAGGCCAGCAATCATTTATGATATCTCAGTATCGAGCCACCTCTATCTTCGACGGATGATTCTGCGCGTTGAGATGTCGGTTGATGATTCTGGCGAGGTAACTATTGGAGCAGAAGCAAATCTCACTATCGGTCTTCCCCCACGCCTGCAGTCCGTGTTTTGTGAGTCAGCTGCGCTCCTCACTGCAGTAGCATATTCGCTGCTATGAGAATCCATGGAGATCAAGGCGCTTGTGCAAGGTGCCTGCCATCGACGCATAGTTCGTGAGTCAAGTACTTCACGAAATCGACTCCGTATCCAAAAGGACATCGCTTTCCTGCAACTCATGCTCTGCAGATAACGCCCTTTTCGATTGGTTGATGAATAGACCATCGTCTGCAAAGAGCAACATCAGTTCGTAGGGTAAGTAGTTCTTTCCCAAGACCTTAACCCATGATTCCCTACTTCGATGTCCCACTTTGACCCCTACCACACCATCCGAACCACCGTCCGAAGCAGGATCGATCAGTCACTCTGGTGCATGGTAGCTGCCAACGAGGCCCTACCGATTTGACGCTACGAGGGCCTTTCGGACGAGGCCCACGCCACCCAAGAGCTACGTCTTCGAGGTCGACGACATGGCCGGTCGTTGCCCAGCCGTCGCCCTTGGAAGAGAGATGAAGGCAACGGAGGACTCCCTACGGCTGCCGTCTCCGTGCAACGCCGAGGCGTAGAACCTCGGCCTTCCGGGTAAGCTCTCATTTCAACATCGAGCAGGCTAGCCCCGGGTGACCGTCGCCCTCTACAAAGCTGAGAAGCTACATGTGCACAGGCACAATGGACTGCGCTCACGACTCTAGGAAAGGTTGAAACGCCGGGACCAAACCGGGACCAGAATCATGCATCCCATGCATTGCATGACGTGAAATTGCCGTCGCAGGACCGCAGAAATCCCAGGTCAGAGTAATAAGAGGGCTTGTCGCCCACCTGGGGGTGAAGAGGTCGTGGGTTCAAATCCCGCTAGCCCGACGCCCGAATGTGTCGCGACATCGTTCACTCGATGACGCGGCACATTTTTTCTTTTCCCGCCCGTCTCCTGGCTTTCTGCGGCATCCAATCTGTCGCAAAGCAGCTTTATGCGACTCCGCGCTTCTCACCCACCACTTTTCGTACACCTCATCAGTTTCGAACCCGATGGGATGTACGAAATGTGACAGACGGGCGCACCAAACCTGGTCGGCACGGCAGGCGGGCGCAGCCAACCGGTCGATCCTGCCGCGAATCGTGTGGCCTGCGCGGTCGAGGTCGAAGCTCAGTTTCGGCCGGCCCCGGGTACGTCGAGCCTGCGGGCGAAGACGACGGTGAGCACGCCGACGAGGACGAGCAGCCCGAGGCCCCAGCGCAGTCCTGCCTCGGTGGCGATGACGCCGACCAGTGGACTCGTGCCGAGGTAGCCGACGCGCATCAGCCAGTTCACCAACGTCACTCCCCCGGCCCGTCCCACACCGGGCAACCGTGCAGCCGCCCCGAGGGCACCGGGCACGAGCGTCGCCGAACCGTAGCCGAGCAGTACCATCCCGATGAGCAGCATGACCGGCTCCTGCGCGAACACTGCGCCGATCCCGCCGATGCCGATGAGTCCGCCGCCGATCCGGGCAATCCGTCCGGCACCGAACCGCGTCACCAGGACGTCCCCGCTGAACCGGCCGAGGCACTGGCTGCCGATGACGATGCTGAAGGCGATACCCGCCGAGGCGGCCGGAACGTTCGCGAACTCGACGGCGGCCAGTCCCGCCCAGTTGTTCGCGATGTCTTCCACCGCGGCCCCGCAGATCGCGACGATCGCCAACGGCAATGCTGCGAGAAGGACCGCGCGCTTCGATCGGCCGGCCCGTGACGACGCCTCCGACCACGATTCCTCCGACGACCCGTCCGACTCCTTTCCCCTGCCGGCTTCACCCCTGGCAGCATCTCGCGCACCGGAGTCTTCCCGCGATGCATCGCCCACGGGTCCGTCGGCATCCGAATCGATCACTCGCCGAGGAAACGCGGTGTCGCGGATGAGCCGGCGTCCGATCATTGTGAGGACCACCGCGATGAGGGCGACGACCGCCAACCACGCCCGCATGTCCGCGCCCGAGCTCGCCGCGGCCGTGGCGGCGGCGCCGCTGAGCAGTCCGCCGAGGCTCCACAGCGCGTGCATCGAGGACAGGATCGTGCGTTCGAGCTTCTCCTGCACAGCGATGCCGACGACGTTCTGGGCAACATCGACGATCGCGTCACAGCAGCCCAGCAGCAACAGGCACAGTGCCATCATCACGCCGTTGACCGACCACGCGGTCGCGGCAGCGGCCGCACCGAGGAGCACCGTCCCGCCGATCACGACCCGGTGAGCTCCGAAGCGGGCGATGAGCGCGGCCGGCAGCGCTGAGGACAGCAGCGAGCCCACCGCGAAGCAGGCGACGACGAGTCCGAACTGCCAAGAACTCAATCCCAGCCGTTCGACGAGGAGCGGATACCAGGGCAGAAGCCCGGCGAAGACGGCCCCGTTCCCAGCGAAGTAGAGGCCGACGCCGGCGGCTGCCCGCGGACCGGATCCGTGCCCGCCGCCTACCGGCACACCGGACCCGCCAATCGACGCACCTGTCTCACCTCGTCGAGGCTCATGAGCCGGAGGAGACCTTCGCCCCGCGCAGGTCGCGTCCGGCCTGCCCGAGGATGAGCAGTCCGAGGAGCACGCCCAGCAGAGGCAGCCAGATGCCGTCCGTCATGAAGATGAGCACCATCGAAGCGAGGATCGGCACGAGGCGGCGCAGCGACCACCAGACGTAGCCGCCGAAGCTCGGCATGGCCACATTCGCAGAGTCGGCCACGGACTTGACCATGAAGTTCGGTCCATTGCCGATGTAGGTCACGGCTCCGCCCATGACTGCGCCGAGGGAGACCGCGATGAGCAGGGTCTCGGCGACGCCGGCGACCTGCGGTTCGCCGGGAACCTGAGAGGCCATCTCGAAGAAGGTGACATAGGTCGGCGCATTGTCGAGCACCGAGGACAGCCCGCCGGTGAAGACGAACAGCGAGATCTCGTTGAGCGGTATCTTGTGCGCGACCTGGCTGAGGTACTGCAGCGCCGGCATCATCGTGAGGAAGATGCCGATGAAGAGGGCACCGACTTCGAGGATCGGCGTCCAGGTGAACTTGTTGAGGTTGAATCTTGCGCCCCGGTCGCCGACGAGGAACGACGTGACCGCCGAGCCGAGCATGACGAGCTCGCGCCAGGGCACATAGTCGGCGAACGTCGCGTGCCCGGTTTCGACCGCGTGCATGTCGACCGAGGGGATGAAGGCGACGGCGAGGATGATGATCGCCAGGAAGATCAGACCGCTGGCCCCGCGCAGACCGAGTTTGGTCACGTACTCGGCGTCCTTCGCCAGAGCCTCCTCCGGCTCTCGCGCATACATCTTCGTGTCGAGGGCGAAGTAGCTGATGAGCAGCAAGACGTTGACGAACAGCCAGTACGGCCACAGTCCGAAGGTCCATTCGAACGGCACACCGCGCAGCATGCCGAGGAACAGCGGCGGATCGCCCAGCGGCGTGAGCAGACCGCCGCAGTTCGCGACGATGAAGATCGTATAGATGACCGTGTGGGTCCGGTGTCTGCGGTCCTGGTTCGTGTTGAGGATCGGTCGGATGAGCAGCATCGCCGCACCCGTGGTGCCGATGAAGGAGGCGAGCACACCACCGACGGCGAGGAAGATCGTGTTGTTCCTCGGCGTCGCTTTGATGTCGCCGACGAGGAAGATTCCGCCCGAAGCGACGAACAGACTGCCGATGAGCACGATGAACTGGAAATATTCGAGGAGCGCATCGATGACGGTGGTCGCCTCTCCGCCGATGAGGAACCAGACCGCGATCGGCACGCCGAGGACGAGCGCGACGATGAGTTTGACGAGGTTGCGATCCCAGATCTTCTCAGTAGCCGGGATCAAGGGGAGCACCGCGATGCACCCGAGCAGCAGAACGAACGGAATGATGCTCCACCAGGCCACGACCATCCGCGGACCCTCCTTCTCTTACTGTCGACGAGCGCTCTCGTCCTGTCGACGCTGACAGAGCACCACTCTACTGAACCACGAGACAGGTTCCATCCTCGACTTGCCAGGTGGACGGAAACCTCCCGAGGCCGCTCACCACGGCGATTGCCGGACACGCGCACCTCGCCGAGGCGGCCCACCGTAACCGGGTAAGTACACGACAGCTTCACCGAGGCAGCCCACTCTGACCGTGTCAGTCCGACACATCACCGAGGGCGCCCACACGCCGGTGCGCGACCCGGCACGGGGGCTCAGGCGCCGGTGGGTTCGGTATTCGACGGGTTCGGCCCCGCGTCCGAGCGGGTTCCGGCGGCCGCCTCGGTGGGTTCGGTCGGCTTCTTCAGTCCGATGACCAGACCAATGATGGCCAGGGCGAAGCACACGGCGAGCCCGACGGTGAGGCCGGGAGCTGCCTGATATCCGGCGGCAAGCGCTTTGAAGCCGATGAGTCCGACCGTCGAGTAGATCGTCGCCCACATCGCTCCGCCGACGGCGAGCGCCGGAAGGTACCGCCGGTAGCTCATTCCCGTCGTCCCCGCTGCGAGGTTGAGCACGGTCTGCACACCGATCATGAGGAAGCTCACCGCGATCACCGGAGCGCCGAAGCGTTCGATCATGCCTTCGGCCTTCCGGTACTTCGATCCGGACATGATCTTGTCGACGCGTTCGATCTTGCGGATTCCGGTGCGTGCCAGACGCCCGAGCAGGAAGGTGCCGCCGGCACGGCAGATGATGATGCCGAACATGATCAGCCAGGTGACGGCGATCGGGAATGACCAGTCGAGGGGGTTCATCGGTGGGCGCGTTCCTCCTGCTCGGCATCGACGATTCGGCTCCACCCATCATACCCCTGTTAAGTTAGGTTCCCCTCACCAGACGATCGGTGGAGACCGATCTCACGCGTCGAGGCCGCTGGACCGACAAGCCCCAGACCGCTCAGTGCCCGCTCACCCAGCACCGGACCGCCGGGCAGACAGTCGACCACGGTTCAGACGAGCACGCCTTCGAGGTAGACGGCATTGACCCGGCTCTCGATCCCGCGGACATCGTCCGTGCGCAGATCCCCCTCCACGACGACGAGATCGGCCAGCCCGCCTTCGCCGAGGTGACCCACCCGATCATCGTCGAGCACACGAGCCGCCACCGAGGTCCCGGCGCAGAGGGCTTCGACGGTCGAGAGTCCCACCTCGGCGAGCAGGCTGATCTCTTCGAGGTTCTGCCCGTGTGGGCCGACTCCGGCGTCGGTGCCCAGCGCGATCGGCACCCCGGCCTCATGGGCGCGGGCGATCGAGTTCTGGTGCGTTTCGACGACACGGTGGGCTTTGTCGACGACGGTGGCGGGCAGGCTCGCCCCCGCCTCGGCGGCCTTGATCACTGCCTGCGGGGCCTGCAGGGTCGGGACGAGGTAGGTGCCGTGTTCGAGCATGAGGTCGATGGCTTCGTCGTCGAGGTAGATTCCGTGTTCGATCGATCGGACACCCGCACGCACGGCGGACTTGATTCCCGGCGCGCCCTGGGCATGGGACATGACATGGGCGCCTTGGGCGGCCGCCTCGGCGACGATGACTGCGATCTCGGCTTCGGTGAACTGAGAGTGGCGAGGATCGTCCCGCGGCGAGAGCACCCCACCGGTGGAACAGATCTTGATGTGGTCGGCACCTGCCCGCAGCAGTTCGCGCGTCTTCTTCTGCACGCCTTCGAGCCCGTCGGCGACGCCGGAGGGTCGGCCGGGGTGGGGGCCGAGAAACGGCGATTCGGTTCCGGAGACGAGGTGGAAGTCTCCGTGGCCGCCGGTCTGGGACATGATGTTGACCGCAATCGTCAGCCGCGGCCCACGCACCACGCCTGTCTCCACGGCGACTTTCGCCCCGAGGTCGGTGCCGCCGGCGTCGCGGACCGTGGTCACCCCGCCCTTGAGCGTGGACTCCATATGGGCGACGGAGTTGTAGAACTGCAGCGAGAACGGATCGTGGAAGTTCGAGGACGAGGCCGCCCCCGAGCTCGTCAAGTGGACGTGGCAGTCGATGATTCCCGGGATGATCGTCTGGCCCGTGCAGTCGACGAAGTCATCTGAGGCGTTGTGCGATCCCTGGCCGCCCTCCGTCACCGAGGCGACCCGCCCTCCGTCGAGGACGACGTCCCGGGTGCCGGGCAGGAATCGGGTGCCGTCGAAGACCGTGGCGTGGGACAGAACTGTGACCATAGGCGTGCTCCTCATCATTGAAAACCAACTGGTCGGCCGTGTGCAGCCGATCCTTCACATCTATCACGGACTCCCCCGCCCGTACACAGTGAAGCAGTGAGGCCGTGAAGCTGTGAGGTAGCGAGACCGTGAAGCAGTAAGGCCGTGGGGCGGTGAGGCAGCCAGGAAGCGAGGCAGTGAGACTGTGAGACTGTGAGGCCGTGAGTGATGTTGGCGGTCAGACTCGCACGCGACTGTCTGACACGTCGGGACCACGCTCCGGGCCCGACGTGTAGGGTCAGTCCGTCTTGAGTCGTCGGACGAGGACGTCGGAGCCCCCATTCCGACCGACCGAGACGAAGCCCCGGTCGGTGTAGAGCTTCGCTGCGCCGTTGCCGTCTTCGACGGCGAGGCTCACTGCGGGGTATCCGCTCATCCGCACGAGCGCACACACGGTGTCGACGAGGGCGCCGCCGATCCCCTGCCCTTGGTATTCGGGGAGGACTGCGACGGAGAGCTCGGGGATGTCAGCGGCGACCCAGCCGTACCCGGTGAAGGGCGCAGCATCGTCGGCCGGTGTCAGATCGGCGGACGCCGTCTCGGCACCTTCCCCCTCTGCTTCCGCGGCGGCGGTGTCAGCGGTCTCGTCCTCCACGCTTCCACCGTCAGCCTCGCCCGCGGCACCGGCTGAACCCGCAGCCTCAGCCCCACCTGCGACGTCGGTCTCCCCTCCACCGTCAGCCTCGCCCGCACCGTCAGCCTCACCCGCACCGTCGGCAGCCCCTGTGCCCTCAGCCTCACCCGCACCGGCCGTACTCTCAGCTTCTCCCGCTGCGTCGGTCACGATCTCGCTGGGGACCACCTCGGCGCCGGATTTCCCCAGAGCCGCCGCGAAGTCCCCGCCCACACGTTCGTCGACCTTGCCGACGACGTCGGCGATATCGGCCAAGCGCACCCAAGCGAGCCCGACGATCGGCGAGTCGGTGTCCGCCTCGGCGTGGGCGGCCACGGCGATGTCACCGTCGCGTCCCCAATCGCGGTAGTAGAAGACGGCGTCGCTGCGGTAGCGGAGCTCGTCGATCTCGATGCGCGGCTGGTCCATGGACCAGTTGAAGCACAGGTCGAGGAAGGGCAGGAAGATTTCGTCGTCGGCCCCAGCCGGCAGCGGACGGATCCGTCCGCGCAGCCAGGAGGACCCAGCCTCGGCGGGGGTGGTCTGCGGGTCCTGAGCTTCGTTCTTCCCAGCGGTCATGAGATTCCTTTCTCAACGGCGCGATCGATCCACGCCCGGTTGCGGACTCGCCAACCCAAGGTCACGGCGCGCAGGCCGACGAATCCGATGCAGAATGCGGCCCAGAGTCCCGGCGCGCCCGGCCACAGTGCGACGATCGGAACGAGCAGGATCGCATACCCGACCACAGCGACCAATTGTGCCAGAGCGAGGTAGCGCGCGTCCTCGGCTCCCATGAGAACGCCGTCGAGGACGAAGACGTACCCGGCGATCGGCATGCTCACCGCCAGCACCGGCAGCAGTGCGGTCAGTTCGGTGACCACCTCGGCGTCAGAGGCGAAGGCCCGCGGGATGATGCCGGAGCCGGCGAACAGGATGACGCCGACGACGAGGCCGAAGACGATTCCCCACAGGCACAGTCGCCGGTTGATCGCGGCGACTGCCTCGGCGTTCCTCGCCCCCAGCTCGAGCCCGATCATCGCCTGGCCTGCGATGGCAAGCGAATCGAGGGCGAGAGCGAGAGCGAAGAAGATGCTCTGGGCGACCTGGATCGCGGCGAGTTCCGTGGTGCCCATCGATGTGGCGATGAACACGAGGATGATGAGTGCGGCACGCAGCGAGATGTTGCGGACGAGCAGCCAGCCGGAGGTCTTCGCCGAGGTGAACACGCCCGACCAGTCGGGGCGGACGGTGGCGTGGAGACGCTTGGCCGCACGCACGGAGATGACGATGTAGACGGTGCACATCCCGGCCTGCGCGATGACTGTGCCCATCGCAGAACCCGCCACACCCATATCGAGCCCGTAGATGAACAGCGCGTTGAGGCCGATGTTCGCCACACATCCGACGGCCGCGACGATCAGCGGGGTCTTCGTGTCCTGCAGCCCGCGCAGGAGTCCGGTGGCGGCGATGACGGTGAGCATGAACGGCAGACCCCACCAGGAGATCGCCAGGTAGGAATGCGCCCCCGAGGTGATCGCCGGCCCCGGATCGAAAGCTGCGATCGCGGTGTCCAACAGGGGCAGTCCGATGATGATGAGCAGCACCGAAGTGCACAGGGCGAGCCAGATTCCGTCGAAGCCGGCCGTGATCGCTCCCGCCCGGTCCCCCGATCCCATCCGTTTGGCGACGCGCGGGGTCGTGGCATAGGCGAGGAAGATCATCAGACCGAGGACCGTCTGCAGAATCGTCGAGGCAATCGCCAGTGATCCCAAAGCACCCGCGCCGAGGTGGCCGACCATAGCCGTGTCCGTGAGCAGAAAAATCGGTTCGGCGATCAGGGCTCCGAGTGCGGGGAGGGCCAAACGGAGAATGTTCTTGTCGATCGCTGCCACAGGTCGATTCTAACGAATCGCCCTCGCCGAGAGCCCAAGTGAGCAGTGGAGTGACCGCTGTGTCGGGAATGCAGGTCGGGTGGACGCAGGGTCGGGGACACTGACCGGGCAGCCGTCGGACCGAGCGCAGAGCCTGCTCGGAATCTCGTGTCAGTGGCGAACGATACTGTGGGATGACAAACAACGGAGAGATGAATGGATTTGCAGTCAAGCTATTTGGACGGACTGTTTGTGACTGGCTGTTCTATTTGTAATCAGATAGTAATATTCATCTCTATCTCCTGATCGTATAATTGAGGTAGGGACTTTCCCGACGCTCGACTTCCACAGAGACGTGGAGAGAGGCAGCACCGATGAAGACCATCGGCAACAACGACAGCTCGACATCGATCCTGCCTGCTGCTCCCCCTGCCGACGCGGACGCTCAACTCCTGGCTGAGCACCGCCGGACGCATGGTCGTCGGCTCGAGATCGCCGAAGACAGCGACCTCATTGACTTGCTCCGTGCCTACACCGAAAGCAGTCTCGCTCAGTTCAATTCCCTCATCGCCACCAGCCGAGCGGTCGTCCAAGACGTGGCCTATGTCCTCGGCCTCAAGGCAGGAAAGCCTGACTCTGTCTACGAGTTCGCCCCTTTCACGGAGACCGTCACACGCCACTGCGGTGCCGTGCCCGGGACATCCGCTGGCTGCGCGGAAAGCGCCGCGGAGGATGCTCACGGCAACAGGGCCCTTGCAGGCGGTGGCTCCCCGACCGGCGAGGAGGCGAGCGCACCAGCCGTCGAGGAGTCTTCGTCTCCATCAGCGTCCCCATCGGTTGCGGCGGAACGCTCCCGTGCGTCGGCGCCTTCCGCCGACGCCGGCCGGCGCTCGTTCACGGGTCAGCTCACGGCCGCTGAGACTCTCGCCTGGACGACGGCATTGGCTCAGGTCGAAGCGGAGACCGGCACGAAGTTCGGCACAGGACGAGGACGGAAGAAGAACCGCGCCGCGGGCCGGCACCTGCGTCGTGTGCGCATGTTGGCTCAACAGCTGCTCGACAGCCCCGAACCCCTGCCCGACTTCCCCGGCTTCGACCCGAAGCTCACGTTCTTCACGTGGCTGCGCGGCAACATCGAGATGACGGAGGCCGGCGTGTACTCCAGCCTGCTCGGAGCCACGACGAGCAATTCGCTTCGCCATATGACCTCGGCGATGACATTTGCGCACGGACTGCCGAAGTTCCTGCGCCGCTGCCTCGACGGCGATTTCACCATCGAACACGTCGACTGTGTGACCCGCGCGTGCCGCGATCTCCATTTCGAGCATTTCCCCGCGATCGACAACTTTCTGGCCAGGCGGCGCGCCGATATCACGATCGAGACGTTCAAGCGTTCACTCGCACTCAAGATTGCGGCAACCCAGCCGCCCGACGACACCCTCGAAAGCGTCGCCCTGCGCCGTCGCGTCGACTATTCCGCCGGTGACGACGGAACCGCCTACCTCACCCTGACCGGGCCCGCGCCCGAACTCCAGGCCTGCTACCGGAGACTGGATGCATTCGCGCGTGCCGTCTATAAGAGCAACACCAGTGCCTTCTCCGGCCAGCTGAAGGACGGAGACTGCTTCGATGACGACCGATCGATCTCGGCGCTCATGTTCGACATCCTCACCCGGACGAGACCGCAGATGAAGCTGCGCATCATCAGCACCAACGGGGTTGACGGCAAGTCGACGAATACGGACTTCCCACTCGACGGGCTCCTCTCCGGGATCGACGGCGTCCCTCTGCGTGAGGGCGAGTCTCTGCTCGACCTCATCGAGCGCGTCTTCGATGACATGGACGCCAACGGATACTCCCACCAGACACAGGCGGAGTCCGCCAGAGCCCAGGATGACCCCGTCGCGAGTCGGCCAGAGACCGCCGACCTTTCACAGATCACCCCAGCCCATCGTGCCTTTGAGTCACAGCTCCTCGAAGCCATTCTCAGCAGCCGCACCACCCCGAGCGACAGCACCGGCCCAGCGGCCAACAAACCCGTCGGAGAGGAACTGACCGGCGCTCTCGCTTCCCTCATCGGATCACGCGCCAGCGGGGCACGACCCGCTGGCGAAGACACAGGCGAAGCAGTCGTCGGTTCTCCCGACGCGTTCGGACTGCCGATCCGTCACGAAGGAGCCCGTCGAATCAGCTTCGAGTTCCTCCTGGACATGCCGACGAACGAGTACTGGCTGTCGAATCAGGCACGGACCTTCATCACCGTGCCCATGCTGACCCTGCTCAGCCAGCTCCAAGAGCAATGCGACGGAGACCACGTCGATGCTCACGCCGGCGAGGCCGCTGCTCCCCCACCCTCAGGAGCACCACCAACGTCCGAGCCACCGCCCGAGGGCGCACCACCTGTATCCGAGCCACCACCCACTGGCGCACCATCAACATTCGACCCACCGCCGACCGACTCATCACCAACATTCGAGCTACCGCCCTCCGACGCACCATTGACTTCGGACGAGGTGTGCAATCTCGCTGGAACACTGCCGGACGGATCCCCGATCCCTGCCGATATGGCACGCAGGGTCGCCGGGTACTCCACCACCTGGACTCGCCTGCTCACCGACCCGGCGACCGGCACTCCCGTCGACGCGAAGGCGACGACTTACGCAATCCCCAACAGCATTCGAAGAACACTGGTCGCACAGTTCGTGACCTGCACGTTCCCCGGATGCACTCGGCCCGCCGAGACAACAGAGATCGACCACATCGACCCCTTCAACCACTCTGATCCGAGTCAGGGAGGACTCACCCGGTTCGGGAATCTCCACTGCCTGTGCAAGGTCCACCACCAGCAGAAGACCGACGGAAAGTACGACGTCAGGATGACCGAACCCGGTCATCTGGAATATGTGTTCCGTCGGGGCGCCACCGTTGAAGTCGTCGTTCCAGACAATCCCCTCAACGTTGAGCACGCGCGCCTGTTCCTCGAACGCTTCGGCCGCGGCATGCCCCGAACGAACAAGCCACCCGATCAGGAGAAGCAGCCAGCTCCCGGCGGGAAGTCGCCGTCGTCCAACGAGAAGTCATCGTCAGCGCACGACAAGTCATCGTCGTCGCACGAGAAGCCATTGCCTTCGCCCGATTGCGGTTCTCTGCCGACCCCCGGTGAACGGCGGAGGGCATCGGCTTGCCCCGAGCCGGCTGCCGCCGACGGACAGCCCGGATGGAGAGAAGCCGATCCCCACTCCATTACGAGCTTCCAACCTTCTGCCCCAACCGATCCTGCCGAACGTCGGAGGGGAAGTGAGTCCCCGACCGAACATAGGGCGGGAAGCGAGTCCGGCGACGAGTCCGCCGTTCTCCGCGACTGGTTCTGGGACTCCGGAGAACCACCGCCGTTCTGATACACGGCCACGAGTCCGTACGACACAAGCCGGTGGCATCTGGATCAATCTCAATCCAGATGCCACCGGCTTGTCAGTCCCTCAAACAGTCGACGCTTCAGACTCTCAGCCCTCCAGCGCGTCAACCTTTCAATACATCAGCGCATCATCGGTGCGGCGGACCGCTGTCACATCAGGAAGTCCGGGCAGCGAACCATCGTCACATCAGCGAGTCCGCGCAGCGAACGGCCATTGCATCAGCACAACAACACCTCGGGCCACCAGCGCACAGGGACTTCACCACTTGGGAGCATCAGCTCCTCAGCGGCCCAAGGTTCGAGCACCTCGGCGGATGAAACGTCGTACGAGATCAGCAGACTTCGAACAGTCCGGCTGCACCCTGGCCGCCGCCGATGCACATCGTGACGACGACGTACTTGGCGCCGCGACGACGTCCCTCGATGAGAGCGTGCCCGACGAGACGGGCACCCGTCATGCCATAGGGGTGACCGACGGAGATGCCGCCGCCATCGACGTTGTACTTCTCCGGGTCGATGCCGAGACGATCGCGGCAATACAGCGCCTGCACAGCGAATGCCTCGTTGAGCTCCCACAGATCGATGTCATCGATAGACAGACCGTGCGTCTTCAGCAGCTTCGGGATCGCGAAGACCGGGCCGATGCCCATTTCGTCCGGCGCGCAACCGGCCACAGCCATACCGCGGTAGATACCCATCGGCTCGAGTCCGCGCCGACTTGCCTCCTCGCTGGACATGACCACCGAGGCTGAAGCACCATCGGAGAGCTGAGAGGCGTTTCCGGCCGTGATACTCGGAACCTTCGATGCCACACCGGGTTCGAGCACCGGATTGAGACCGGCCAGGCTCTCCAGCGTCGTCGAAGGACGATTGCCCTCGTCGGCTGTGAGGAGGACCTCCTGTCGCGAAGTCTCCTTCGTCTCCTTATCGACAACGACTTTCGTCGTCGGCAGAGGCACGATCTCTTCGTCGAAACGGCCGGCTTCCTGACCGGCAGCAGTGCGCTGCTGCGAGGACAGCGAATACTCGTCCTGAGCTTCACGGCTGACGCCGTAGCGCTCAGCAACCACCTCGGCGGTGGCCAGCATCGGGTAGTAGATGCCGGGAACATTCTCTTCGAGCCACGGATCCTTCGCCCTGAACATGTTCATCTTGTCGTTCTGGACCAACGACACCGATTCCACGCCACCGCCCACGACGATCTCCTGACCATCGAAGAGCACCTGCTTCGCAGCAGTGGCGATGCCCATCAGACCCGACGAGCACTGCCGATCGATCGACATCCCCGGGACCGTCACGGGCAGACCCGCGCGCAACGCTGCCTGGCGGGCCACGTTCGTGCTCTGGCTGCCCTGCTGGAGCGCGGCGCCGAAGACGACGTCCTCGACCTCACCGCCTTCCAGACCTGCCCGCTCAACGGCATGCTTGATCGCATGTCCGGCAAGCTCCTGGGCCTGAGTGTCGTTGAATGCACCGCGGTAGGCCTTGCCGATCGGCGTGCGCGCGGTCGAGACTATGACTGCTTCTCTCATGGATCTAACCTTTCGAAGATGTCGAACATCGCGTCATGAGTTCATGGATGGTGCTGGCCTGCGAGAACTGCTGCCCGCCAGCAGGCACTGACGTGCGGGATCCGCTTCCCGCAAACAGGTGCTCACGGTCAGTCCTTCGGCCCACCGGCAACGTAGATGACCTGACCGGAGACGAATCCGGCGCCTTCTGAGGCGAGGAACGATGCCGTGTGGGCGATGTCCTCGGGCTTGCCGGAGCGCGCAACCGGGATGCCTTCGACAGAGGCCTTGACGAAGTCGTCGAAGTCCATGCCCACGCGCTCGGCCGTGGCCTTCGTCATGTCGGTTTCGATGAAGCCGGGGGCGATGGCATTCGCGGTGACGCCGAACTTGCCGAGCTCGATGGCCCAGGTCTTCGTGATGCCCTGGATTCCGGCCTTCGCGGCCGAGTAGTTCGTCTGCCCGCGGTTGCCCTGCGCCGAAGTCGACGACATCGAGATGATGCGCCCGAACTTCTCTTCGACCATGTACGACTGGACGGCCTTGGCCATGAGGAAAGCTCCGCCGAGGTGGACGGAGAGGACCTTGTTGAACTCCTCATACGACATCTTGAACAGCAGGTTGTCGCGCAGGATCCCGGCGTTGTTGACCAGAACGGTGGGCGCACCGAGGGTGTCAGCGACCTGCTTGACGGCTGCGTTGACCGAGTCCTCGTCGGAGACATCGGCTTCGAGCCCGAGGGCTTCCCCTCCGTCGGCCTTGATTGCTGCGACGGTGTCGTCTGTCGGCCCCATGTCGAGGACGGCGACCTTGAGTCCGTCGGCGCCGAGCCGCTTGGCGATTGCCGCGCCGATGCCGCGTCCGCCTCCGGTGACGATAGCTGTACGAGTCATATTCGTGCTCCTCAGAATAGTGGTCTCAGATATCAATGTCGTATCGCGCGATCACGAGCTGTCACCCTCCGCTGCAGTGCCGATGTGACCGGGGTCTCTTGCGCAACCGCTTTCACTCTAGACCATTTCTCGTCGCTGAACGATTGATTGCTCAAAGTGTGGGCATATCAGCGCGATAGCAGAGCCGCACAGGCGGCGCGAGCGCCCCGGATTCGGCTCCGCACCACGCCTCACCTCGCCTTTTACGGAAACAAGGCGACGAATCTGATTGATTATCGAACGTTCAAAAATCTCGTCGAAAATCATTGACTTCGCCGGATTGTTTTGGGAAGGTTCAAATCAGTCGCTGTCGATCTCATCTCGACGGCGCCTTCCGAGAACCGTCACAGAAGACACCTCGGACACTGTGTGGAGCGTCCTCGCTCCGGGAGCTTTTCAAAGGAGAAAAGATGCACTCTGTCTCGCGAAACCGCAGTCGAAGACTATTGGCCGCCGCAGTCGTGGGCGCATTCGCATTGTCGCTGAGCGCCTGTGGAGGTGGAGGTTCGGGAGAAGGCGACACAGTCGTCATCGGCTACACCGGACCGCTCAGCGGTGGAGGCGCAGCATACGGAGAGAACGTCCAGATCGGCCTCGAAATGGCCATCGACGACCTCAACTCCGACGGAGTCGAAGTCGACGGCAAGCCCGTCACTCTGGAGCTGAAGGCCCTCGACGACAAATACGCACCAGCCACGGCGGCAAGCAATGCCCAGCGCCTGGCCGATCAGGACAAAGCACCGGTCGTCGTCTCCCCCAACGCCGGTGCGATCAAAGCGATCCAGCAGATCAACAGCGGCAGATCGAACTTCCTCATCTCCGCGTACACCTCGGATCCGGCGATCGTGCAATCGGACAATCCATTGACGATGATGATCCCTCCGAACTTCGAGTCCTACGCCGATGAGTTCACCGAAACCGCCATGGAACATGGCGGGAAGAAGCTCACACTGCTGGGAACGCAGAGCGAATACGGTCAGCAGTGGACCGAGTCGATCACCGAATCGTGGAGCGCCGCCGGCGGAGAGATCGGCAAGGACAACAGCATCGACTACGCCACGGTCTCCGACTTCGCCGGACCCGTCTCCAAGGCACTGGCAGAGAAGCCCGATGCGATCTTCGTCGGCGGACCCTCTCAGCCGACCGCTCTGATCATGGAGGAAGCACGCAAGCAGGGCTTCAAGGGCAGCTTCCTCGTCATGGATCAGGCCAAACTCGACGAGATGGCGACCGTGACGAAGCTCGACAATCTCAAGAACTCCGTCGGAGTCCTGCCTGTCGCCGAATACGAAGACCCGGGCACAGAGGACTTCCTCAAGAAGTTCGCCGACAAAGCCGGGGACAAGAAGGTGGCCACCAGCGAAACGGCGCTGAACTACCAAGGCATCGCCATCATCGCCAAGGCGATGGAAGTCTCGGGCAGCACCGACGATCCGGAGAAGATTCGCGAAGCCATCACGGACGCGCTTCCGGAAGTCGACGACCGGTACAAGGTCAACGGGTTCCCTGAGGAGATCACCGACGAAGGGCATCTGGTCAACCCGAACCTCGAGGCGACCTTCCTGGATGACGACGGCAAGTACACGAAGATCCCGATCGAACAGGTCTCGGACAACAAGTAACTTCCGTCTGCGGCACGACAGTGGGTGAGGCGCCACGACGGCGCCTCACCCGAGCCGCCCTCATGCCTGCAGAGGACCAGAATCATCATGACTCTCTTCATCCAACAACTCTTCAACGGCCTCGCACTCGGCGGTGTCTACTGTCTGGCTGCGATCGGTCTGACCCTGGTGTTCGGCGTCCTGCGCATTCCGAACCTGGCGCATGGTTCGCTGTACATGCTCGGCGCCTACATCACGTACTTCTTCCTCACGACCATCGGCGTCCCCTACATCGCGGCGATCGGAATGGCCGCGATCATCCTCTTCGTCCTCGGCGTCGGTCTCGAACGTCTGGTCTTCCACCCGCTTCGGAACTCTCCGCACACTCACCACATGATCGCGGCCGTCGGTGCGATGTTCTTCTTCCAAGCCCTCGCACAAGCGATCTGGGGCGCGGATTTCCGCCGGATGGACACACCGATCACCGGCGAACTGCGAGTCCTCGGCGCCGAGATCTCCGCCCAGCGCATCGTCATCATCATCACTGCGGTGATCGTGTTGGCCCTGCTGGCCTGGTTCATCAAACGCTCCATCCACGGACAGACGATCGAAGCGATCGAACAGGATCGCATCGGCGCCTCCCTGGTCGGAATCAACCCGTCCATGGTGTCGATGCTGACTTTGGGGCTCTCGGCCCTCCTGGCCACGATCGCGGCAGGACTGGTCGCACCGATCAACCTGCTCTCCCCCACGATGGGCGATGCCCTCAACCTCAAGGTCTTCGCCATCATCATCCTCGGCGGGCTCGGGTCCCTGCCCGGTGCGATCCTCGGCGGTTTCGTCCTGGCGATCGCCGAGACGATGACCGCCACCTATGTGTCCTCGGCATTCGGTGACACCGTGGCCTTCATCGTTCTCGTGGCCGTGTTGGCCATCAAACCCAATGGACTCTTCACGAAGGCGGTGCAGCGATGAACGCATTGAAGAACCCGAGAATCATCGGCACATTCGCCCTCGTCGTCCTCATCGCTGCGGCTCCGCTCTTCTTCGCACACGAGAACTACGCCATGCGAGTCATCACCGTCGGAATGTGCGCGGCGATCGCGGTCTACGGACTCAACATCATCCTCGGCTTCACGGGACAGCTGTCCCTGGCGCAGGGCGGCTTCTTCGGAATCGGCGCCTACGGCGTCGGACTGCTCACCACCGACTACGACTGGTCGTTCTGGTCTGCTTTCGCCGTCTCCGTGATCGGCACCGCCGTCATCGGATACCTGTGCGGGCTCATCGCACTGCGCACGAAAGACGAATACTTCGCCATCTTCACCATGGCCATCGGCTTCATCATCTTCCTGGTCATCAGCCGGTGGGAATCTGTCACCCATGCGCACTCGGGAGTCAACAATGTGAAGTTCCCCGAAGGAGGCGGCCTCGTCGACTTCGGTTCGCCGGTGGCAATGTTCTACCTCGTCTTCGTCATCCTGCTCATCTGCGTCTACATCACCTACGCAGTTCGCCGCTCGAGTGTGGGCCGGACCCTGCTCACGATCAGAACCAGCGAAGACCTCGCCGACGCCATCGGAGTGCGAGTCGGCTTCAGCAAGCAGCTGGCCTTCGCCGCCTCCGCGGTCTTCGGCGGCATCGGCGGCGGCCTGTACGCCACCGTCGTCGGCTTCATCGGCCCGGATTCCGCGTCCCTGGACAAGACCTTCGAATTCCTCATGTTCATCCTCGTCGGAGGCATGGGTACGGTCGCAGGACCGCTCTTGGGCAGCATGATCGTGACATTCCTGTTCGAGCTGTTCCAGGACTTCCAGGCCTACCGCTTCATCGTCTTGGGACCGATCATCGTCGCACTCGTGATCTTCGCACCCAGGGGAATCATCGGCTACCTCGGCGGGTTCGTCGACAAACGCAATCGTCGACGGCGAGTTGCCGCCGCCCGCCGAAGCGCGGAAGCCGCTGAGTCAGCGAACCGAGGTGGCCCGTCCGGACACGACGACGCGGCAGATTCCCATGTCACCCGTTCCGGCGGCCCGGCCGCTCCCGAGGAGAAGAAATGACCCTGTTGGAAATACGTGGCCTCGGCAAACGCTTCGGCGGACTCGATGCGGTCAAGGACGTGGACCTGGACGTCGAAGAGGGACGGATCACCGCGGTGATCGGCCCCAACGGTGCCGGCAAATCGACCCTGTTCAACCTCGTTCACGGCTTCTACCGGCCGACGTCCGGCAGCATCCGCTTCAAGGACGAGGACATCACCCACTCCTCGCCGCACAATACGGTGGCCGGAGGAATCGCACGCACCTTTCAGACCACGAACCTGTTCGATGACAGCACCCTGTTGGAAAACGTGCTGGCAGGTCGGATCGTGCGTTCGAAGTCCACCATCTTCGACGCTGTCTTCCACACTCCGCGGCACCGCCGGGAGTCTCGGATCAATGAAGACCGTGCCATGGAGGCTCTCGAGTACTGCGGGGTGGCGGAATACCGGCACGATCTGGCCTCCAATGTTCCGCAAGAGGTGCAGAAGCGCACCGCCGTCGCCATGGCCTTGGCGACCGAACCGGAGCTGATTCTCCTTGATGAGCCCGCCGGCGGCATCCCCGAGGAGGAGACCGCGGACTTCGGCAACCTCATCCGTTCGCTGCCCCAGCGTGGGGTCTCGGTCCTCCTCGTCGAACACAAGATGACGATGATCATGGATCTCGCGGACACGATCCTCGTCCTCGACCACGGGCAGAAGCTCGCCTTCGGCGTGCCTTCCGAGATCCAGTCGAATCCGGACGTCATCCATGCGTATCTCGGTTCGACGCCCCAGGATCCGACGGACCAGAAGGAGAAGTGATGCTCACACTCGACAATGTCAGCACCGGCTACGATGCCACCGACGTCCTCCACGGCGTGAGCATCACCGCGCGGGCGGGCGAACTCACCGTCATCCTCGGCGCGAACGGTTCGGGAAAGACCACGCTGTTCAGAACCATCAGCGGACTCATGCGCGTGCGGACGGGAACGATCGACTACGAGGGCCGGAAACTCCACCGAGCCCGCGCCAACGCCATCGTCAAGTCCGGAATCGCACACTGCCCCGAGGGACGTCATCTGTTCGGGAAGATGTCGGTGGAGAAGAACCTGCGGCTGGGGTCGTACCCGCACAGGAACAGTTCCCGCACCGAGGAGATCTATGCGGAGGTTCTCGACCTGTTCCCGATCCTCAAGGAGAAGGCGAAGCAGCCGGCCGGCTCGCTGTCGGGCGGACAGCAGCAGATGGTGGCGATCGGTCGGGCGCTGATGTCGGATCCGAGCCTGCTGATCCTCGACGAACCGTCAATGGGTCTGGCACCGATCGTCGTCGAACAGGTCCTCGAATCCGTCGCACAGATCAATCGCAACGGCATCGGCGTCCTGCTCAGCGAGCAGAATGCGAAGGCGTCGCTGGCGATCGCCCATCGCGGCTATGTCCTCGCTGAAGGTCGGATCGTGCTCGCCGATGATGCCTCTCGGCTGCTTGACAATCCGGACGTCCAGGCAGCCTATCTGGGTCTCTGACGCGCTCCGAGACGCAGCTGATGCCTCGCCGAGGCGCAACCACCACCTCGGCGAGGCATCATCCGTTCTGATTGTCGGTCGGTTATGCGTGCACGTGCACGCGTTCGTCATTCCTCGAGGAAGCGGGAGACGTCTCCGGCTCCGACCCGGGCGACCTCGGGGAACCGGCCGGTGAAGTCGATGACCGAGGTCGGCACGACTCCGGGCACGCCGGATTCGATGACGATGTCGACGTCGTTGCCCAGTTGGTCCACGACATCCTCGGCGTGGGTGAGCGGATCCTCATCGCCGGGCAGCAGCAGAGTCGACGACAGGATCGGCTCGCCCATCGCTTCGACGAGAGCCAGCGCGGTGACGTTCTGCGGAATCCGCGCCCCGACCGAATGCTTCTTCGGATGCATCATCCGCCGCGGCACTTCCTTCGTCGCCTTCATGATGAAGGTGAACGGCCCCGGCGTCATTGATTTGATCGCCCGGAAATCCGAGTTGTCGACGATGACGAACTGTCCCAGTTGGGCGAAATCATGGCACATGAGCGTGAAGTGGTGCTTCGAGCCCAGCTGCCGGATGCGGGTGATCCGCTCGATGCCGTCCTTGTTGTCCAGGGCGCAGCCCAGCGCGTAGCAGGAGTCCGTGGGGTAGGCGATGAGCCCACCATTTCTCAGGGACTCGGCGGCCTTCTCGATCAGTCGGTCCTGTGGGTTCTCCGGATGGATATTCAGTAGTGTCGCCATACTTCATGCTAACCACTCAGGCTTCGGAGGGCGAGGGGGCCGCGCCCTTTCGCGCCGATCCCGTCACCGGATCTCCCGTCCCCGTGTCCGCGTCGGAGGCCAGGAGGATGTTCACCCACCTCGCCCGCGGGTCCGCGTCGACGAGCAGCGCCTTGAGCAGCAGGGTCGCCGGCAGCGCCAACAAGGCTCCGAGCCACCCGAGGATCCACACCCAGAACAGCAGGGAGAGGAACGACACGAGCGGGGTCACGCCGACGGATTCTCCTGTGAACTTCGGCTGGATGATCGCCTGGATGACGAAGTTGAGCACACTGTAGGCCACGATCACCCACACCGCCGACTGCCAGCCGCTGTCGACGAGCGCGAGCAGAGCCGGCGGGACGAGGCCGATGACGAAGCCGATGTTCGGAATGTAGTTCGTGAGGAACGCGAGCACGCCCCACACCCAGATGAGTGGAACATCGATGATCGCCAAGGCGACGACATCGAGGAAGGCGACGATGAGACCGAAGATCGTGGCGACCACCCAGTAGCGACGGGCTCCGCGGGCGAAGTCGCCCAACGAGGCCGACAGGGAGGGTTTGATGTCCAACAGCATCGTCATCCGCCTGTCGATGCCCATCGAATCCATCGCCACGAAGAAGACCGACATGATCACCGTCGTGAGCAGACCCGCGACCGAGGACACGTTCGTCAGCAGCGGGTAGATGGCATCGAGCACGGAGCGCACGTCGAAGGCCTTGAGCTGCTGCTGGATCACCGAGGAGGTCACCCCGATGTCCGAGAGCATCGCCAGTGCGTTCTGGTACGAGTGGGCGAGTTCGTTGCTGTAGCTGGGGATGAGGATGACGAGCTCGGCCACCGACCACGCTGTGAGCCCGAAGAAGGCGAGGATCATGCACAGCACGAGGATCACCGAAATGGATGCGCCGATCGCGCGCGGCACCTTGAACCGGGTGAGGAGCCGTTGCACGGGGTAGACGACGATGTAGAAGTTGAGGGCGAGGAACACCGGAGCCACGATGTCCTGCAGACCGCGGAAGAACATGAGAGCGTAGGCCAGCCCCGCCATGGTCACCGCGATCATGAGCGCGCGTGCCGGTGGGCGCGAGTGCCAGGGCCGGGGGCCGACGTCGGCGCCCGAGTCGTCGAAGCCAGGGCCCGATTCGTCGACGCCGACTCCCGAGCCGTCGAGGTGGGCGCCCAAGTCGTCGACACCTGCGTTTGATTCGTCGATGCCGGCAGCCGAATCCTCGATCACCGAGGCGGCGCGACCGGAGTCGTCCCCCGTCGTTTCCGAGTCGGCAGCCGAAGCGGCGTCCGTGGCCTGTTCAGACTGCGACTCCGCGGACGGAGCGGACGGGCCAGTCGGAGCGGACGGGCCAGTCGGAGCGGACGGGCCAGGCGGAGCGGACGGGCCGGGCTCAGCAGGGCGTGCCGAGGCACCGGCCGCACCGGCTGCCGCATCGTCGTGTGCGGTCGAATCCTCGGACCGCTCGCCCTCGTTCACTCAGCGTCTCCGCCGCTTCTCGCGGATGCGCATCGACACCTCGATCGGGGTGCCCTTGAACCCGAAGGTCTCACGCAGACGGCGAATGATGAATCGACGGTAGCCGGGGTCGAGGAATCCGGTGGTGAAGAGCACGAACTTCGGCGGACGCGACTGCGCCTGAGTGCCGAAGAGGATGCGCGGCTGCTTGCCGCCGCGCACGGGATGCGGGTTCGCAGCGACGAGCTCACCGAGGAAGGCATTGAGCCGACCCGTCGGAATGCGGGTGTCCCAGCCCTCGAGTGCTGCCTCCATCGCGGGGACGAGCTTCTCCGCATGCCGACCGGTCTTCGCGGAGATGTTCACCCGCGGAGCCCACGCCACATGCCCGAGGTCCCGTTCGATCTCCCGTTCGAGGTAGTAGCGGCGTTCGTCATCGAGCAGATCCCACTTGTTGAACGCGAGCACCACGGCACGGCCGGCTTCGACTGCGGTGGTCACGATGCGCACGTCCTGCTCGCTCAGAGGCTCCTGAACCTCGAGGAGGACGAGGGCCACCTCGGCGCGTTCCAGCGCGGTCTGCGTCCGCAGCGCAGCATAGAAGTCAGCGCCGCTGGCCTGATGGGCACGACGACGGATGCCGGCGGTGTCGACGAAACGCCACTGCTTCCCGCCGAGCTCGATGAGCTCATCGACGGGGTCACGCGTGGTGCCGGCGACATTGTCCACGAGCACACGATCGGTGCCGATGAGCTGGTTGAGCAGGGAGGACTTGCCGACATTCGGACGCCCGACGAGCGCGATGCGACGCGGTCCGCCCTCTTCGATACGGGCGTCGACGGCCGAGACCTCGGGCAGAATCGTCAGAACCTCGTCGAGCAGGTCAGCGACTCCGCGACCGTGCAGAGCCGATACCGTCCACGGCTGGCCCAGGCCCAGGCCCCACAGTTCGGCGGCCATCAGTTCGCCGCGCTCGTCATCGACCTTGTTCGCGGCGAGGATGACAGGCTTCTTCTTCCGCCGCAGCATCTTCACGATCATCTCATCGGTCGAGGTCGGACCGGTCGTCGCATCGACGACGAGGACGACGGCATCGGCCATGTCCACGGCGATCTCGGACTGGATGGCGATCCGCGAAGCCATGCCCTTCGAGTCCTGGTCCCACCCGCCGGTGTCGACGAGGGTGAATTCCTTCGTGTTCCACTCCGCGCGGTAGCTCACCCGGTCACGGGTGACTCCGGGAACGTCTTCGACGACGGCTTCGCGACGACCGAGGATGCGGTTGACCAGCGTCGACTTGCCGACATTGGGTCGGCCGACGACGGCGAGCACGGGAGCGGCACCGAGGGCCTCCTCTTCCTCGTCCTCGAAACCGTAGGCGTGCAGCAGCGCCCGGTCTTCGTCCTCGAGCTCATAGCTTTCGAGTCCGGCTTCGAGCGCGGTCGCCCGCTGCTCGGCTTCCTCGTCGCTGATGCTCTCAACACGGTCGACGAGGTCCTCGTCGGGTGTCTCATGGAATTCGGGTTCGCTCATTGTGAGTCCTTCACCAGCTGCAGCACCGTCTCGACCACCTGATCGAAATCGATGTCGCTGGTATCGAGTGTGTACACTCCGTCGGCGGCTTCGAGGAAGCTCGTCGTGGCGGAGTCCTTCGCGTCACGGCCTGTGACGAGATCCTGGGTGGCGGCGACCGCCTCGGCGTCGGCGTTTCCGTGGACTTCCTTCGCTCGGCGGGCCACGCGGACCTCATCGCGAGCGGTCATGAGGATGCGCACCTCGGCGTCGGTGGCGACGACGGTGGTGATGTCGCGGCCTTCGACGACGATGCCCTCGGGGGCGGCGGCGATGTACGCCCGCTGCATGTCGATGAGCTCCTCACGTGCGTCGATGACGCCGGAGACGGTCTGCACATTCGCGGACACGTCCTCACCGCGGATGTCCTCGGTGACGTCGATGTCGTCGACGGAGACGAAGAATTCGTCGGGGCTCAGCGAGATCTCCAGATCGGCGCCTCGCACCTGTTCGAGCACGTCGACGGGGTCGGTGACTCCGCGGTTGAGGCACAGCCACGCCATCGCCCGGTACATCGCACCGGTGTCGAGGTACTGGTAGCCCAGCCTGCGCGCCACCTCCTTGGCGGTGCTCGACTTCCCCACTCCGGACGGTCCGTCAATGGCTATGACGCTCATGCAGTTCCTTCTTTCTCGATGGCGGATTCGGGGATCTGCCATCCCTTCGACAGCAATCCGATCTCCAGCTCCTGCTGGATGGCCGGGACCACGGACACGTCGACCATGCCGAGTTTCCGACCGGAGGCGTGATCCATCCGGAAGTCTTCGACGTTGACGCCGAGGTCGCCGATGTCCTTGAACAGTCGGGCCAGGGCTCCGGGCGTGTCCGGAACCAGGATCGTGACAACAGCATAGGTGGTCGGCGGCTGCCCGTGCTTGCCGGGAATCCGGTCGTGTCCCTCATTGCCCAGCGCGATCGCCTTCGCAAGCTGTCCGGTCGCCCCGGGGCCGAGTTCGAGAGCACCGATGACTTCGTCGAGCTCGGTCCGCAGGTCGACGAGCACGGACCGGACTTCCTCGGCGTTGCCGGTCAGTATCTGCGTCCACAGGCCCGGATCCGATGCGGCGATGCGCGTGACATCGCGCAGACCCTGCCCCGCCAGCGCGATCTCCTCGAGAGGTGCGTGCCGCAGCTGGGAGGCGACGAGGGAGGAGACGATCTGCGGCACATGCGAGACCTTCGCGACCGCGGCATCGTGGATGCGCGGGTCGAGGTGGAGCACCGAGGCGCCCGTGTCCTCGGCCATGGCGATGACCTCGCCGAGGCGGGAGCCCGGTGTGTCCTCGTCCGAGCAGATCACCCAGGGCCGGGCCGTGAAGAGGTCCGACTGTGCGGCGATCGCCCCGGACTTCTCCCGCCCGGCCATCGGATGGCAACCGATGTACCGGTCGAGCTGCGCGGCTGTGACCAGGGTCTTCACCGACTCGAGGAGGCGGGTCTTGACGCTGGCGACATCAGTGACAGTCGCGTTCGGGTAGGTCTCCAGCGCAGTGGCGATGACGCGGGCGGCGACGTCGGGCGGGGTCGCCACGACGACGATGTCCGGGGGTATGGGAGCCGAAGTCGTGACCGTGGGAGCCGGTGCCGTGGGTGCTGAAGCCGTGACCGTGGAAGCCGATGCCGCTGCCGTGGGTGCAGACGAGCCGGCCGCCTGGGCGCTCGGCTCGGTGCCGGAGCCGGCAGTGCGGACGGTGCTGGAGTCGGCAGTGCGGTCGGCGCCGGAGTCGGTCGTGGCATCGGTGCTCGGGTCGGCGCTGGAAGCGGCGTCGAGGAGACGTCCGGCACCGAGGTCCGCAGCGAGCTGCTGAGCCGTCGGCGAGGTGTCTTCCAGGGTCACCTGATGGCCCTTTGCGCTCAGCGCCAAGCCCAGGCTGGCACCGAGCAGGCCGGTGCCGATGATGTGGACTCTCACAATCCGACGGCCTCGAAGAGGGAGCCGACCTCATCGGAGCGCAGCGGACGGATCTTGCCCTGCTTCTGCTCGTCGAGGACGACCGGTCCGAAGCGCAGACGTACGAGTCGTTCCACGGGGTGGCCGATCTCTTCGAGCAGGCGGCGCACGATCCGATTGCGGCCGGAGTGGAGGGTGAGTTCGACGACGGACTTGCCGGGGGTCGAGTCGACGAGTTTGAAGTCGTCGACCTTGACGAAGCCGTCTTCGAGGTCGATTCCGGCCTTGAGGATGGCGCCGGCGTCCTTGGCCAGCTGGCCCTTGACCTTCGCCAGGTAGGTCTTCGGAACCTCGTAGCGCGGATGGGCCAGACGGTTGCTCAGCTCTCCGTCGTTGGTGAGCAGGATGAGCCCCTCGGTCTCGGTGTCGAGACGACCGACGTGGAAGAGCCGTTCGGTGTTGTTGCGCACGTAGTCGGCCAGGCAGGGGCGACCTTCGGGGTCGCTCATCGTCGATACGACGCCGGCCGGCTTGTTGAGCACGAGGTAGACCTTCTTGGTCTGTGTCGAAATTCTCACTGTGTCCACGTACACGGACTGCGTTTGGGGGTCGATCCGGGTGCCCAGCTCGGTCACGATCTGCCCATCGACTTCAACGCGTCCGTCGACGATGAGCTGCTCGCAGGCCCGACGTGAGCCCAGGCCCGCCTCGGCGAGCACCTTCTGCAGCCTCACACCGTCGCTGACATGGGCATCCGATGTCTGGCCGGTGCCGGAACCGCCCTTGTTCGAGGACTTCGCGGCGGTCGATGCACGCTGTTTTCGGCTCGGTCGGTTCTGGCGCCCGCCAGGGGCGCGTGGATCACGGTAGGGACTCATATACCCATTCTCTCAAATCAATCGTCAAGTCGTGACATCTCGGCGCCCGGGGCTGCGATATCGGCCCCGGTGGCAGGCATATCGTCATCGGCATCGAGGTCGCCGTCGATCTCGGCCAGCACCTCATCGTCATCGGAGCCGAGTTCGGCGACGTCGGCGTCCTCGGGCAGGTAGGGGGCGATGTCCGGCAGGTCGTCGATCGCGTTCATGCCCATCGTGTCGAGGAACTGCGGGGTTGTGGCATAGAGCAGCGCCGAGGTGGACGCTTCCTTCCCGGCTTCGACGATGAGTCCGCGCAGCAGCAGGGTGCGGATGACGCCGTCGACGCTGACTCCGCGGATCGCGGCGATGCGGGGTCGGGAGATCGGCTGCCGGTAGGCGATGACGGCGAGGGTCTCGAGCGCGGCCTGGGACAGCTTCGCGCTCTGCCCGGCGGTGAGGAAGTCCTTGACGACTTCGTGGTAGTCACCGCGGGAGAAGATGCGGAAGCCTCCGGCGACGTGGCGGATTTCGAAACCGCGCTGCCGGTGGTCCGCATCGCCGTCGTAGTCGGCTTTGAGTGTGGTGATCGCTTCGACAACGGTGTCCACGTCGAGGCCGAGAGAAGTGGCGAGCTCCTCGGCGGACACGGCCGAGTCGGTGATCATGAGCACGGCTTCGATGCCGGCAAGGATCTCGTCATCGATCATGCTTGTGCGTCTCCCCCAGCAGCGTCAGTGCCCTCATCGTCCTCGTTGTCATCTTCCCCATCATCGCCAGCGCCCCCGTCGCCCTCGCTGTCGCCTCCCCTACTATCGTCAGCGCCCTCATCGTTGTCGGACATCGACGGGTCGCCGCCTGCTGAGTCGTCGCCGCTTTCGTCTCCGCTCCAGTCGCCCTCGGTGCGCAGGTCGACGCCGTCTTCGCTCATTTCGGTGCGGTGGATGAGCAGCCGCCCCAGCGGTTCGGGCTGGTCGAAATCGCAGAGTCCGACCTTGAACAGTTCGAGCAGTGCGAGGAATCGGGCGACGACGACCAGGGTGTTCTCGGCGGTCTCGAGCAGTTCGGCGAAGTCGATCTCTCCGGCGCGCAGCAGGGAGAGGATGTGGCCGCGCTGCTCGGAGACGCTGACCAGCGGCAGGTGGATGTGGTCGACGGCGACACTCGGCGGTGTGTGGTCGCGTTGGAGCACGGTGGCGAAGATCCCGGCCAGCTCACCGGGGCCGATGTTCATCTCCAGCGGCGGCAGCACGTCCTGGAACTCGGCTTCGAGGGCGACGTCGCGGGGCGCGCGGATCGATCCGGCGGCCATCGCCTCGGCGAGGTAACCGGACACGGACTTGTACGCCTTGTACTGGAGCAGGCGGGCGAAGAGCAGGTCGCGGGCCTCGAGGAGTTCGAGGTCGAGGACCTCCTCGCCCTCTTCGTGCGGAAGCAGCCTCGCGGTCTTGAGGTCGAGCAGGGTGGCCGCGACGAGGAGGAACTGGGAGATCTCGGCGAGGTTCGCCTTGTCCTTGAGTTCGGTGGTGTAGGAGATGAACTCGTCGGTGACCTCGGCCAGGGCGATCTCCGTGACGTCGAGACGTCGTTTCGAGATCAGCCCGAGCAGCAGATCGAAGGGCCCGGAGAAGTTCTCGAGTTCGACCTGGAACCCTTCAACTGCCGTGCCCGTGTCATCCGCAGTTCCGGCACCGTCGTCGGTGCTGGCTGCGGGATCGTGCGTGCCCTGTTGGATGGTCTCGCTCAGGGTGCGCCTCCGCGGGCGATGAGCTCCCGTGCGAGTCGCCGATAGGCTTCGGACCCGGCATGTTTGGGGGCGAAGCTCGTGATCGGTTCGGCGGCCACGGAGGCATCGGGGAACTTCACGGTGCGATTGATGACGGTCCCGAAGACCTTGTCGCCGAAGGCCTCGGTCACCCGCGACATGACTTCCTTCGAGTGCAGGGTCCGCGAGTCGAACATCGTCGCGAGGATCCCATCGACCTCGAGCGAGGGGTTGAGTCGGTCCTGGACCTTCTCGATCGTCTCCACCAGCAGAGCGACGCCGCGGAGGGCGAAGAACTCGGTCTCGAGCGGGATGATCACGCCATGGGCGGCGGTGAGGGCGTTGACGGTGAGCAGACCGAGCGAGGGTTGGCAGTCGATGAGGATGACATCGTATTCGTCGGCGACCTTCGACAGCGCCCGCGCAAGCACCTGCTCACGGGCGACCTCGCCGACGAGCTGCACTTCGGCGGCGGAGAGGTCGATGTTGGCTGGGAGGATGTCGATGTCCTCGAAGTCCGTGCCCACGATGACCTCGTGCGGGTCCAGACGCGGATTCATCAGCAGGTTGTACACGCTGATGTCGAGGTCATAGGGGTTGAGGCCCAGACCGACGGACAGGGCGCCCTGCGGGTCGAAGTCGACGAGCAGCATCTTCCGGCCGTATGCGGCCAGAGCCGCGCCGAGGTTGATCGACGAGGTCGTCTTCCCGACCCCGCCCTTCTGATTGACCATGGCGATGATGCGGGCGGGTCCATGCGAAGCCAAGGGGGCCGGCTCCGGAAATTCCTCGGGCTCGGCTGCTGCGGTCTTCTGCTGGGGGATATCCAACGCCTCTTGCGTATTCATCACTCGGATGGCCACCTTTCGTTGCTCTTCGTCCAACCCTACCGCGCCCTGGGGTGCGAGGTCGCGTACACTTCCCGCAGTGTCTCTTCAGAAACTTTCGTATAGATCTGCGTCGTCGTCACCGAGGCGTGCCCGAGCAGCTCCTGAACGACACGGATGTCGGCCCCACCCTCGAGCAGATGGGTGGCGAAGGAGTGCCGGAACGTGTGCGGAGAGACTTCCGCGTCGATCCGTGCCGCCTCGGCCGCGTCTTTGACGATCTGCCATGCGGAGACCCGCGAGAGCCGGGTTCCGCGGGCGTTGAGGAACAGCGCCCCGGCCGGCGACGAGGTCTTCGCCTTCGCCGCCATCCCCGGCCGCACGCGCGACACCCACGCCCCCAGTGCCGTTGCCGCGTGCGATCCGAAGGGAACGATCCGCTCCTTCCCGCCCTTGCCGTAGAGACGGACCAGCCCGGAGTCGAGGTCGACGTCATCGAGGTCGACGCCGACCGCTTCGGAGATGCGCGCTCCCGTGGCGTAGAGGAGCTCGAGCAGGGCCGCGGCCCGGATCTGGACGGGCTCCTCCCCCGCCGTCGTGGCAAGCATCCCCTCGATCTCGTCGAGCGAAAGCGCCTTGGGCAGGCGCAGCCCTTCCTGCGGCGGACTGACCTCGGAAGCCGGGTCCGTGGGGGCGAGATTCTCCGCCAGTGCGAAGGTGTGGAAGCGCCGGACTGCGACGAGGGCCCGTGCCCGCGACCGCGGAGCGAGCCCCGTGTCGAGCAGGTGCAGACCATAGGCTTCGACGGTGGACCGTTCCACCTCGCCGAGGCGGCCGATCCCCTCACCGCTCAGCCAGGTTCCGTATCGGGCGAGGTCACGAGCATAGGCGTCGATGGAATTGCGGGACAGGCCGCGTTCGAAGCGCAGGGAATTGAGGTAGGACTCGAACCCTCGACGCAGTTCTGCGGAGAGGTCGTCGGGCAGCAGTTCGGCGCCGTGCCGAGCCACGAGGAATCAGGCCTCGTCGGTGCGATCGGAACCGGTTGGTCCGTCCCCCGCGGTCGCGCTGCCTGTCGGCGCGTTTCGCCCGGCCACGTTCCCTGTCGGCGCGCTTCCCGCGACCACGTTCTCTGTCGGCTCGCTTCTCGTCTCGACCTCGGCACCGCGACCGAAATCCGGGCGTCCGTCGACGAGGGGCCGCGGTGAGTCGACGGCGCGCAGTTGAACCGGCTGTCCGGCCGCTTCGGCGCGCAGCACTCTGTCGACCTGGAAGATCGCCAACTGGGCGATCGCATTCGTGACCCGTCCTTCGGCCACAGCGTCGAGCGCCTCGTCGACGCTGACCCAGCGGAAGCGGAACCCTGCCTCCTCCTCGTCGCGTTCATGCCGGTCGGCCTCGGGCACGAACGCCAGGTCACGGGCGAGGTAGAGCCGCATCGTCTCGGAGCTGCCGCCCGGTGTCAGGCAGGAGTCGCTGAGAACCTCCCAGCGTTCGGCCGTGAGGTCGGCTTCTTCGACGAGTTCCCGCTTGGCCGCGTCGACCGGGTCTTCTCCGGCAACGTCGAGCAGGCCCGCGGGGACCTCCCACAGACGGGACCGCACCGGGTGCCGGTACTGCTGGACGAGGAGCATCCGCTGCTGGTCGTCGACGACGGCGATCCCCACGGCACCGGTATGGGCCATGAGGTCGCGGACGAGTCCGGAGGCTTCGGGCAGGTCGAAGCTCTCGCGTCGGATGTCCCAGACCGCACCGCGGTAGACGACCTCGGATCCGGAGATCGACGGAGTGTACGGCTCATCCTGCAGGGTGCTCATCGTCTGCCTTCCTCTTCATCGACGGTGGTGCAACGGCGAATGCCGCCGGCGTGTCCGCCGACGGCATTCGCTGACAACAGTGGTCACAGTGCTCACTGACGCGCCAGCGCCGCGGCTACGAGCCCCGCGAACAGCGGGTGCGGCGCGGTCGGACGCGACTTCAGCTCGGGGTGGGCCTGTGTCGAGACATAGAACGGGTGGGTCTCGGCGGACAGTTCGACGAACTCGACGAGCTCACCGTTGGGTGAGGTGCCGGAGAACTCCAGCCCCGCCTCGGCGAGCTGATCCCGGTACGTGTTGTTGACCTCGTAGCGGTGGCGGTGCCGTTCGCTGATCGTCGTCGCACCGTAGACACCGGCGACGACGCTGCCCTCGGCGAGGTTCGCTTCGTAGGTGCCCAACCGCATGGTCCCGCCCAGGTCTCCTTCGCCTTCGACGATGGAGAGCTGCTCGGCCATGGTCGCGATGACCGGGACCGTGGTCTCCGGGTCGAACTCGGACGACGAGGCCGCCTCGATGCCGGCGACATTGCGGGCGTACTCGATGACCATGCACTGCAGTCCCAGGCACAGACCCAGGGTCGGGATCTGATGGGTGCGGGTGTACTTGAGTGCGCCGAGTTTGCCTTCGATGCCGCGGATGCCGAAGCCGCCGGGCACGCAGATCGCATCGAGTCCGGCCAGCGCCTTCTCGGCTCCGGCTTCGGTTTCGCAGTCATCGGAGGCGATCCAGCGGATCTTGACCTTCGCGTCGTTGGCGAAGCCGCCGTGACGCAGCGCCTCGGTCACCGACAGGTAGGCATCGGGCAGATCGATGTACTTGCCGACGATGCCGATCGTGACCTCGCTCGAGGGGTTGTGCACACGTTCGAGCACCCAGTCCCACTTCGTCCAGTCGACATCGCGGAAGGGAAGGTTGAGGCTGCGGATGACGAACACGTCGAGGCCGCCGTCGTGGAGGACCTTCGGGATGTCGTAGATGCTCGGAGCGTCGACGCAGGAGACGACCGCGTCGGTTTCGACGTCACAGGCCCCGGCGATCTTCGCCCGGATCGAGTCCGGCAGCTCGCGGTCGGAGCGCAGCACGATCGCATCGGGCTGGATGCCGATCGAGCGCAGGGTCGCCACCGAATGCTGCGTCGGCTTCGTCTTCAGTTCGCCCGAGGGCCCGAGGTAGGGCACGAGGGAGACGTGGATGAAGAAGACGTTGTCCCGTCCGATGTCGTGGCGGACCTGGCGGGCGGCCTCGAGGAAGGGCTGAGATTCGATATCGCCGACGGTGCCGCCGATCTCGGTGATGATGACGTCGGGGCGGTCGGCCTCGGGGCGTTCGGCCTGCGCACGCATGCGCGCCTTGATCTCGTCGGTGATGTGCGGGATGACCTGGACCGTGTCGCCGAGGTACGCGCCGCGGCGCTCCTTGGCGATGACCGAGGAGTAGACCTGGCCGGTCGTGACGTTCGCGGCGCCGTCGAGGTTGTTGTCGAGGAAACGCTCGTAGTGGCCGATGTCGAGATCGGTCTCGGCCCCGTCCTCGGTGACGAAGACCTCACCGTGCTGGAAGGGATTCATCGTGCCGGGATCCACATTGAGGTAGGGATCCAGCTTCTGCATGGCCACGGTGAGGCCGCGCTGAGTGAGCAGATGACCGAGGCTCGATGCCGTCAGTCCCTTTCCCAACGAAGAGGCGACGCCTCCCGTGACGAAGATGTGCTTTGCCGTATGAGTGCCACCTGGGCCAGTTCGATTCACCACGGGATTTGATTCTATCAAAGTCCGGCTCACGAATCCGCGGCGGCGTCGGCCTCGGCGTACAGGTCGAGCAGCGTAGCGGAGATCGCGGCGCCGTTGCTGACGTCGATGACCCGCTTCTTCGCGGCTACGGCGGAGGTGCCGCGTCCGGCCGGGTCGTCGAGAAGATGATTGATCTCACGCAGCAGACCGTCCGTGTCGTCGGCGTCGACGCTCTTCGCGGCCTCTCCCCAGATGCCGGCGCGGCGTTCGCTGCCGATGAACACGGCAGGCTTCGACAGCTGCATGAGGTCTTCGTGGGACAGACCGGTCATCGTCTCGCTGGCGATGACGACATCGGCGGCCGCGGCCACATCGACGAGGTCGCCGGCAGGGGCGACGATGACGCCGCGGTCGGAGAATTCGCGGGACACCGTCGACCGGTCCTTACCGGTGCCGGTGAGGACGAAGACGACGTTGCGGTCGGGGCGTCGGCTGTTGATCTGGACGGCGGCGTCGAGCACGGTCGCCAGCGCCGTGTGGTCGCGCAGGGCGATGGGGCTGGCGACCACCCAGGTGCCTTCCTTGACTCCGAGTTCGCGTCGGACATCGGCGCGCGGGGTGCGCACCGTGAGATCGACGTCGATGTCCGGGTGGACGAGCTCGGCGCGTTCGACGATCGGGACCCGCCCGCTGTAGTAGTCGACGACAGGTTCGGTCGTGCCGAGGACGGCGGTGGCGGTGCGGCCGACGATCTCGGCGCCGGTCTTCTCGATGACGTTCGCGGAGTCGAAGGACTCGATCGTGGCGACGACTTTCGGATGCAGGCGGGCGGGCAGGCCGGTGAAGGCGAGCCCGGCGAGCGTCGCCGCGTGCAGTCCGTGCGCGTGGACGATGTCCACGTGCTGGTAGTACTTGTGCAGGGTGAAGGCGGTGTTCGGGTCGGCCATGGAGAAGCGTCGGCGCGCCGCGAGTTCGATCTCGCGGAATTCGTCGGCCAGCTCCTCGGGAACTCCGAAGGTGCCCAGCAGCGACCGGTGTGCGGCGACGGCGACTTTGAAGCCCGCACGGAGGTGACCGAGCACGGCGAGCTTCGCCACTTCGACGACTGGGCCGGTGGTCTCGGCGAGCACGTGCAGAATCCTCGTGTCTGCGCTCAGTGGGTTGACCTCGCCGGATTCGCTCATTTCCTCATCCTCTACTTTCGATCGACGCTGCTTCTAGCCTACCTGGGCAGACACGAGTTCCGTGTATATGCCTGCGAGTTCTTCGGCGACTTCCCTTTCACCGGGAAGCTCGGCACCGCGGGCTCGTGCCCGCGCCCCGAGCTCGGCGCGTCGGGCGGGGTCTCCGGCGAGTTCGGCGACGGCGGCGGCGAAGGCCCGATCATCGTCATCGGGGACAAGGACGCCTGCCTCGCCGACGAGTTCGGTGCTGCCGCCGGTTGCGGTTGCCACGATCGCTTTGCCGGAGATGAGCGCTTCCTGGAGCACGAGCGCGCGGGCCTCCCACACGCTCGTGAGCACGTAGATGTCCGCGGCTGCGGCGAGTTCGGCGACGTCGCTGCGTGCGCCGAGGAAATGCAGAGGGGGAATCGCCGAGGCGGCGCTGAGCTCAGCGTACTGTGCCCGGACTTCGCCGAGCACCGTTTCGTCGGCGGCGCCGGCGATGAGCACGACGACGGCCGGATCGTCCGCGTCCTGTTTCGTGCGCGGGGCGTCCTGTCCCGTGCGTGCCGCGTCCGCTGTCCGGGTCGGGTTCGTGCTGCCCGTCGTGTCGCCGAGGCGGCCGAGCCCGCGCACGAGCATCGGGTAGTTCTTCTGCGGTGCGACCCTGCCCACGGCGAGGACGATGACCGCGCCCTCGTCGAAGCCGTAGGTGCTTGCCAGCTGGGCGCGGGTGGCGGTGGCCGCCTCGGCGCTCACCGGTGTCACCTCGGGTGCGGCGGCGGGCACGAACCGGGCATCGCGGGCACCGAGTTCCTGGGCGCGTTCGACGAGGTCGGTGCTGGCACCGAGAACGAGGTCGGCGCCGCGGGCGAGCATCGTCTCCACGCGGGTTTCGACCTTCCCGCGCAGTCCCTGGCCGCTGGCCCGATTGTGGAGGCTGAGGACGAATCGGGGACGGGAGCGCAGGGTACGCAGCGTCAGCTGGGTGATGAGTCCGGCGCGGAACCCGTGGGCGTGGACGATCTGCGCGTCGAAGCTGCGCAGCAGACCGCGCTGCCGCCGGATCAGGGCGGCGTCGGCGGGTCCGATTCCGGTGCCGAGTTCGAGCACGGCGAAGCGGACTCCCGGCAGCAGGGAGAAGCCGAAGTGCTCATCGGTCGCGGCGGGGCCGATGACGCCGATCTCATGACCGGCCGCACCGAGGTCGCGGGCCAGTGCCTTGACGTGAGTGCCGACTCCCCCGGTGGAGGTGCCGATGACGAAGACGATCCTCATGATTCTTCCTCCCTGTCCGTTCCAGTGCCCTGCGGTGCCGTCGCTTCGCCGGCGCCCGTGTCCTTCCGGTCGGCGAGCAGTCTGCGCACCTCGCCCAGGAATCCGCGGTCGATGATGAGCACGATGAGCGCGAAGACCACGCAGCCGAGCAGTGCGGAGACGGTGCCGGCGAGCACGGCCGATCCCGCGGAATTGTCGAGCAGTCCCCCGAGCCACTGCGAGGTCACGACTCCCGCGGTTCCGGCGACGGCGGCGGCACCGAGGGTGAGCAGTCCGCGGCGGCCGACCAGCGCGAGGCCGGTGGGGCCGAGGACGCGGCGGATGGACGTGAGCAGGAATCCTCCGGCGACGCTCATGCCCAAGACGTAGCCGCAGCAGATGGCGATGAGCGTCAGCCCCGGATCCCCGTTCGCATTCGTCACGAGGATGGCCGCGATCATGCCGACGATGACGAGGAGCCACCCGGTCGTCGTCGCCGCAGCCGAATGGCGGGACCGTTCGAGGGCGTAGAACACGCGGGTGCCCCAGGCGACGAAACACCAGCCGGGAACGGCCAGTGCCATGACCATGATCGCCTGTGCCATCGAGTCGAAGGGCGCCGACGAGCTCTTCTCCGCGTCGATGGCGATGAAGAAGGTCTGCAGCGGTCCGGCCGCGGAGAGGAGGATGACGGCGCCGAGGCCGCCGATGGCGACGATGAGCGCGGTCGTCGTCGATGTCACGGCCCGCAGTCGCACCCGGGCTTCGGTACGGTGCGTGTCGGTCGCCTCGGGGTCGGTGGATCGTCCCACCCAGGTGGACAGGGTCGGGAACATCACGGTCGCCACGGTCACGGCGAGCACCGCATACGGCAGCAGGTAGACGGCGTTGATGTAGCTGAAGAGGACGAACGTGCCTTCTCCGCCCGAATGGTTCGACAGGGTCAGGGTCGCGAGCACGGCGCCCTGCTGCGCGAGCAGAGCCGACATCCCGGCCCCGGCCAGTCGCAGCGCCCGGTGGGCGACCCCGGGCGGGAAGGAGAAGGTGGGACGCAGTCTCAGCCCGGTCGAGGCCATCGGCAGCGCCAGAGGCAGGGCGAGGGCGGCCACGCCGATGGTTGTGCCCCAGCCGAGCCAGCCGAGGTGGGACTGCCAGGTGTCGTCGTTGCCGCCGACCATGCGGTAGGCGATGTAGCTGCCGATGACGACGAGGCTGGACAGCAGCGGGGCGAACGCCGGCCAGAGGAACTTCCGGTGGGCTTGGAGCACGCCGGTGAGCACGGCGCCGATCCCGTAGAGGACGAGCTGCGGGGCGAACATGAGCAGCAGCTGCACGGTCGCCTGCACTCCGGTGTCGCTGGTCCGCGCATCGACGAGGACGTTCGCGATGGGCGCGGCGAAGACGGCGAGCAGGATCGACAGCGGCAGGGTCACCGAGACGGCCCAGGTCAGCAGTCCGGAGGCGATCCGCCCGGCCGTCGCGCGGTCCGATCGGGCCAGCGGGATCGCGAGCAGCGGGATGACGGCCCCGGCCAGGGCGCCTCCGGCGACGACCTCGAAGAGGATGTTCGGCACCTGGTTGGCGCTCTGGTAGGCGGTGCCGACGGTGCCGGCGCCGACGGTCGCGGAGAAGACCAACCAGCGGAGGAAACCGACCAGCCGGGTCAGCAGGGTGATGATCGATACGAGCAGCGCCGTGGAGGCGAGGACTCGAACGAGCTTGCTCACACGCCCTCGCGGCCGAAGGCGTCGATCTCCCGCAGTCCGGGGGTGGACTCGATGACGGAGGTGAACGACACCTTCTCACTTGCCAGGGTGAGTCCGGCGAGGACGGCGAGGACGAGACGGCGGCGTCCCGGGCTCGCGGTTTCGGCGAGGATCACGCCGATGGCCGCGCCCAGCGCGTTCGCGCCGGTGTCCCCGAGCATGACCTCACCGGCCAAGTCTTCGGGCCAGGCCGCTGCCGTGGCGCCGGCGATCGCGGCCGACGGCGACCAGGACACGCGACGTTCGTGGTCGGTCAGCGCCAGGGTGAGCGCCCCTGTCTTGAGTGCGCGACCGGGTCGGAGGTCGAGGAGGTTGAACAGGTTCGCCGATCCGGCGATGACGCCCCCGGTGACGACGATGTCCGCGGCAGCGGCGTACCAGGCGCGGTCGTTCTTCCGAGCACCGAGTCCGGTGCCGAGGGCGGATCCGAGGCTGTCTGCGAGTCCGCGGGCCCCGGGCCGAGGTGCCCCGCTGCGCAGGATCGTCGCGGCCGCGATCGCGGCGAGCGGAATTCCGGTGATCTTGAGCGCTCCGGTCGTGATCTCGCCGCGGGCGAGTGCGCTCAGGTGTCCGCGCAGTCCCTTGGAAGATCCGGATTCGCAGAAGTCGTCGACGGCGCCGAGGCCGCCCGCCGCGGCCGTGGCCAGCAGGGTCGCGGCTCGCTGCCGGGGGTCTTCGATGAGCAGTCCGCCGGCGAGCAGTCCAGCGGTGACGGCGGGGCCTTCGATGAGCGAGACCTCGCGGCCGGCGTGGTTGGTGCGCACCACGTCCCGCTGGGTGCACAGCCGAGACCTGAGCACGGCCTTCGTCGCCGCGTATCCGGCGAGTCCGGCGACGGCGGTGCTGACGATGGAGCGGATCATTTCGCCTCTTCCTTCTTCGTCTCGTCCGTCTTCGCGGGCAGGATCCCTTCCGCGTCTTCGGCGAATCCGTAGTGTCCGTGGGTGCCGGCTTCACCGGCGGCCAGCGCCCGAACGGCGATGACGGGGCCGGCGCCGAGGCCGAGTCCGTCGACGGTGCTGGCCCGCGACTTCTCGGTCCGCAGCACGTTGACGAGTCCGTTCTGGGATGATCCGGCGTCGCCGGCGACGACGACCGAGGTGGCTTCGGCGGTGAGTGCGGTGACGAAGTCGGTCACCAGGGTGCGGGTGGCCTTGTCATCGGTGGCTTGCGGGCTCGGCTTCGTCTCCTCGGCCAGAGTCGAATTCTCATCGTCGACGACGATGAACAGCGAGGTCGTCTTGTGATCGGTGTCGGTGCGCAGACGGTCGGCGTCGACGAAGGCGTCGTAGAGCTGCGAGGACTTCTTCTCCGCGGCGTCGCGGTCGGCGGGATCTTCGAGCATCGAGGCATCTCCGGTGAGCGCGATGACCAGTGCCGCGCGGATCGCCGTCGAATCGTCCTTCGGCAGCTTCGGCACGATCTTGCGCAGCTGTTCGAGGAACGCAGAGGAGTCCTCGAGACTGAGCGTGGTCGGGACGAAGGAGACGTCGCCGGCGATCGTGCCGTCGGCTTCCTTGACCCTGTTGCTCACCTCTTCGACCTGCTCGGGGTCGGCCTCGGGTCCGGCGATGATGCTCACATCCTGGCCCTTGAGGGTGCCTTTGATGAGTTCGGGAGCCGCTGCGGTGACGAAATCGTTCTGTTTGTCGATGTTGCCCTTGGCCGCATCGAGGTTCGCTCGCAGAGTGTCTCGGTCGCTGCGCAGCGCGTCGACCTGGCTCTGCAGGGATTCCCCGATCGGTTCCTTGAGCGGCCCCGCGCCGAGGACGATGCCCACGGCGAGCGCGAGGAACACCGAGACGAGGGAGACGAGGTGGTAGCGGAAATCAATCACGGGTCAGTCCTTGGATGAAGCCGGCGGATTCTGTCGAGGCCGCGGGGTCCCCGCCGAAGAGGGAGCCGATCCAGCCGAAGAGGCCGTCGAGTTGGGCGCCGATGAGGCCGAGGAAGGTCTGCCCGGCCGAGGTTGCGGTCATCGCCACGCCGAGGGCGACGAGTCCGGCGATGATGAGCACGGCCAGCTGCAGGCTGGAGATGCGCTGCCGGTAGAGGAGGGAGACTCCCTTGGCGTCGATGAGCTTCGATCCCACTCGCAGGCGGGTGATGAACGTCGAGGCCATGCCCTTGCGGCCTTTGTCGAGGAACTCCATGACGGTGTCGTGGGTGCCCACGGCGACGATGAGTTCGGCGCCTTTGTCATCGGCGAGCAGCATCGCGATGTCTTCGCTCGTGCCGGAGGCGGCGAAGGCCACACATTCGACGCCGAGTGATTCGACGCGTTCGGTGCCCGGCGCGTTGCCGTCACGGTAGGCGTGGACGACGATCTCGGCTCCGGAGGTCAGCGCGGTGTCGGACACGGAGTCCATGTCGCCGACGATCATGTCGGGGCGGTAACCGGCTTCGATGATCGCATCGGCACCGCCGTCGACGCCGACGAGCAGCGGCCGGTATTCGCGGATGTAGGAGGACAGCATCGCCAGGTCCTCCTTGTAGTGGTATCCGCGGACGACGATGAGCACATGTCGGTCGGTGAACTGCGTCTTCACTTCGGGCACGACGAGTTCGGCCGAGAGCAGGTCGGAGTCCTTGCGGATGTATTCGATCGTGTTGTCGATGAAGTCCACGAGCACGGAGTTCATTCCGGCTTCGGCCATGTGCATGTCGTCGGCGATCGTCTCGTGCGTCTGCAGAACTCCGGTGGCCACCTCGGTGTCGCCTGCAAAGACGGTGCCGCCCTCGGTGGAGATCTCGGCGTTCTCGTCGACTGCGTCGAAGATCTCTGCTCCGGTGGCGTCGATGAGGGGGATGCCGGCGTCGACGATGATGCCCGGGCCGAGGTTCGGATACCGGCCGGAGATCGATTTGTCGGCGTTGATCACCGCGGCCGGTCGGCAGGCGACGAGGGCCTCGGCGGAGATCCGGTCGATGTCGGAGTGTTTGATGACCGCGATATCGCCTGCTTCGAGGCGTTTGGTGAGGTCTTTCGTGCGTCGGTCCAGGCGGGCAGGGGCGGGACCGGACCGGGTCGGTGCGGCGGGAACGTCGCGATGTCTACGCACTCTCATGGTCCGGCCATTGTCTCATGTGGTCCTCGCACCGGCGTCCTTGACCTGCCGCGCATTGTCGAGGAGTTCGGCCGCATGGGCCTTCGCCGAGTCGGAGTCGTCCATTCCGGCCAGCATGCGGGAGAGTTCGACGACGCGGTCTTCGTCGCTGAGTTCCTGCACGCCCGAGCGCACGGTCTCGGCGTCATCGTCTTTGACGATGGTCACGTGCGTGTCGGCCCACGCCGCGACCTGCGGCAGGTGGGTGACGACGATGACCTGGGCGTTTCGGGCGAGCTTCGCCAGTCTGCGGCCGATCTCCACGGCCGCCTTGCCGCCGACGCCGGCATCGACTTCGTCGAAGACGTAGGTGGGAATGGATTCGCTGGCCGCGCGGACGACTTCGATGGCGAGCATGACGCGGGAGAGTTCACCGCCGGAGGCGATCTTGCCGATGTCGTCGGGGGTCGAGGATGCGTGCGCGGCGAAGGTCAGCCGCACCTCGTCGGCACCGTGGCTGGTCGGTTCCCGGGGCGTGAGCTCGAAGTCGACGCTCGCCTTCGGCATCGACAGTGCCGCGAGCTCTTCGCTCACGGCCTGGGAGAATTCCTGCGCGGTGGCGGTGCGGATCTCAGACAGCGCCGCGGCGGCTTCTTCCATCTCGGTCCGCGCTTGGTCGAGTTCGGCGTCGAGGCCGTCGAGGTCGCGGTCTTCGGTTTCGAGTTCGGTGAGTTCGGCCGCGGACCGGGTTTCGAAGTCGAGGACTTCGGCCACGTTCTGGCCGTAGGGGGCCAGGGTGCCGAGTTCGGCGCGGCGGGCTTCGGTCTCTTCCAGTGAGGTCTCGCCGAGTTCGTCGAAGCCTGAGAGGTAGGAGGACAGTTCCGCGGCGGAGTCCGACAGGCGCAGCACCGCGTCGCCGAGGGCTTCGCGGATCGTGGTCAGTTCTCGGTCGGAGGATTCGACGTCGCTGATCGCGGCGATGGCCTGATGGACGAGGTCGACGGCGGCTCCGGCGTCGTCGGCTTCGGAGCCGAGCAGCAGGTCGTGGGCAGCGCCGACGGCGCGGGTGATCTCGGCTGCGGCGCCGAGCTTCGCGGCCTGGGCGGTCAGCGTCTCATCCTCGCCGGGTTCGGGGCGCACGGCGTCGATGGCTTCGAGGCAGCCGCGCAGCCACAGGATGCGTTCGCGGCGGGCCGCGGTGGAGTCTTTGATCCGCAAGACCCGGGCTTCGGTCTCTTTCCAGGACTCGAACGCGGCACGGTAGCGGGCGGCCACCTCGGCGAGTCTCTGTCCTCCGGCGGCGTCGAGGAGCTGTCTCTGCTGGGCGGTGCCTTTGAGTCGCAGCTGTTCGGATTGGCCGTGGAGGGTGATGAGGTCGGAGGAGATGTCGGTGAGCACGGAGATCGGCACGGTGCGTCCGCCCGCGGTGGCCCGAGCGCGGCCCTTGAGCGCGACGGTGCGGGAGATGATCGCTTCGTCCTCGGCGCTGCCGCCGGCTTCTTCGATGCGCTCGCGCACGGTCTCGGCGACATCGGTGAAGATGCCTTCGACTTCGGCTTTCTCCGCGCCCTTGCGGACGACTCCGGAGCCGACTTTGCGGCCCATGAGCAGGGACAGGGCGGAGACGAACATCGTCTTGCCGGCGCCGGTCTCACCGGTGACGACGGTGAAGCCGGTGTCGAGTTCGACCTCGGCTTCAGCGATCACGCCGAGGTGGGAGATGCGCAGTTCGGAGATCAATCAGGCCTCCTTGATCGGGCCCCGCCACCCGGAGACGGGCAGGCGGAACTTCGCGACGAGTCGGTCGGTGAAGGGTCCGGTGTGCAGGCGGGCGAGTCGGATCGGCGACTTCGAACGGGTGGCCTCGACGCGGGCACCCGACGGCAGTTCGAGGGCACGGCGGCCGTCGCACCACAGCACCGCGGAGAAGTCGGGGTTCGTCGGGGAGATCTCCACACCGAGGCGGGAGTTCGGGTTGACTACGAGCGGTTCGGCGAAGAGGGCGTGGGCGGAGATCGGGACGAGGATGAGCGCTTCGACCTCGGGCCACACGATGGGGCCGCCGGCGGAGAAGGAGTAGGCGGTCGAGCCGGTGGGGGTGGCGAGGATGACGCCGTCGCAGCCGAAGGAGGACACGGGGCGGGCGTCGACGCCGAGGACGACGTCGACCATGCGCGACTTCGAGGTTTTCTCCACGGTCGCCTCGTTGAGCGCCCAGGCGTTGAAGATGTTCTCCCCCTCGTGCCAGACGGACACGTCGAGGGCGAGGCGCTCTTCGACGAGGTAGTCGCGTTGGGAGGCACGGTGGACCGCCTCGGCGAGGTCTTCTCTTTCGCTTTCGGCGAGGAAGCCGACGTGGCCCAGGTTGACGCCCATGAGGGGTACGCCGGAGCCGTGGAAGCGTTCGGCGGCGCGGAGGATGGTGCCGTCGCCGCCGAGGACGATGACGAGTTCGCAGGCGTTCTTCCACTCCCCAAGCTCGGAGGCATCGATGATGACGCAGTGGTCGAGGATGTCGGCTTCGGCGACCGTTTCGGTGCCCAGGGCCGCGGCTTGGCGGGCGCGGATGCCGACGATCTCGTCGTCGAGGACGACGGGGGTGATGCCGTCGTCGAGGAGAGCTTTGAATACGCTGACGGCGGCCACGGCCGACTCTTCACGTTGGGGGTGCAGCAGCACCATGATGTGTCTGGTCACGACTCTCCTCTCATGATCTTGTCCAGGTGGGCGGGGATGGTTGCTTCGTCGAGCCTATCGGACTCATCCGGGGCGCGGCCGGGTCGAACACGCAGGAAGTACTCCCTGTTCCCGCTGGGTCCCGGCAAGGGTGAGGCCGCAATGTCGCTCACGCGTGCGGCGTGTTCGCCGACGGCGGTCACGACGGAGTCGATCGCACGGCGGCGGTGGGCCGCGGACGTGACGACGCCGTGCTTGTCGAGGCAGGAGCGGGCGAGTTCGAATTGGGGTTTGACCATAAGCAGCAGCTGCCCGGTCGATGCCGTGGCGGCCAGCAGCGGTTCGAGGAGCAGGCGCAGGGAGATGAAGGAGACGTCGGCGACGACGAGGTCGACGCTCGGTACGTCGGAGTTCGAGAGTTCGCGCAGGTTGAGGCCTTCGCGGACGTGGACGCGCGGGTCTTCGCGCAGCATGGGGGCGAGCTGGTCATGGCCGACGTCGACCGCCCAGACCTCGGCGACTCCGTGCTGGAGGAGGACTTGGGTGAAACCGCCGGTGGATGCGCCCGCGTCCAGGGCGGTGAGGTCGCTGAGCCTGGTCGTGAGTGCGAAGGCGTCGAGGGCGCCGAGGAGTTTGTGGGCGCTGCGGGCGACCCAGGGGTCGGGTTCGGTGACGGTGAGGTCATCGGCTTCGGCCACCTCGTGGGAGGCCTTGGTGATGGTGCGGCCGTTGACGCCGACACGGCCGGCGGCGATTTCGCGGGCCGCGCGGGAGCGGGAGTGCAGCAGTCCGCGGTCGACGAGTGCCCGGTCGAGCCTGCTCACAAGGAGCCCACCTGGGAGTCGAGTTCGTCGAGCAGGGTGCCGAGGCGCTCATGACGCTGCGCGGCGGGGGCGTCCTTGGTCTCGGCGAGGTGCGCACGCCAGCCGTCGACGGGCACGTCTCCACTCAGCGAAGCCGGTGTCGGTGTCGGTTGGGCCTGCGGTGGAGGGGTCGGTCGCGGTGATTCGGTCACTGGTCCTCCTCAACATCGTTGCGAATCCCGGAGGTGTCGGCGGTGTCGGGACAGTCGCCGATCGTGCGCGGCAGCTGCTCTTCGGTCAGCACCGCCTCGGCGTCGGTGTCGCCCGCGTCGATGGCGTCCCAGGCACGGTGCAGGGCGGATTCGATCTGCGTGCATTCGCTGCGGTCGGCGCCGGTGATGAGGGCTTCGAGGCCGCGCAGACTCGGCAGGATGAAGGTCGGTCGGCGTTCGGGTGCTGCGCGGAGTGCATCGTGGATGTCGTGGATTCCGGTGAGCACGAGCGCGGTGTCGAAGCCGGCAGCACGTCCGCCTTCGATGTCCGTGTTCAGTCGGTCACCGACCATCAGCGGTCGTCTGGCGCCGAGGCGGCTGGCTGCGAATTCCATCATGTGCGGGGCGGGTTTGCCGACGATGACGGGTTCGGTGTCGGTGAGTCGGGACATGAGTTCGACGAATGCTCCGTTGCCGGGGACCTTGCCGGATTCGGTGATGAGGGAGAAGTCGGGGTTGCTCGCCCACCATTCGGCTCCCGAACGGATGGTCGCGCAGGCGCGCACGATCGTCTCGTAGTCGATGTTCGGGTCGAGTCCTTGCGCGATGGCCACGGGCCGGGCTTCCGGGGAGTCCGTGATCTCGAGTCCGGCGTCTTCGAGCGCGATGCGCAGTCCGGTCGTGCCGACGAGGTGGACACGGGCGCCGGTCCCGAACCGCTGCGCGAGGCGTTCGGCGAGCACCTGCGCCGAGGTGGTCACTTCGTCGTCGGAGGCGTCGATACCCAGCCCGGTGATCTTCTCCGCGGTCGCTTCGGCGGTGCGTGTGGCGTTGTTGGTCACGTAGTTGACGGGAATCTGCTGGGAATGGAGCCAGTTGATGCCGTCAGCGGCTCCGTCGATCGCGTGGGTGCCGTGGTAGACGACGCCGTCGAGGTCGAACAGGACACAGTCGATGGGCACGCCCGTGGTCTCAGGCGTGGAACCGTGCGACGTCTGTGCCTGTTCGGCGGGGAGTGTCACTGGTCTCCGTCGGCCTCGGCGGTCTCGGTGTCGGTCCCGGCATCGGCGGTGTCGGTGGTAACGGTGTCACCTTCCGTGCCGGCGTCGGCTTCTGCCTCGGCGAGGATCTCGTCGAGTTCGGATTCGATCTCCTCGTCGGTGACCTTGACGGATTTCAGTTCCTTCGCCGAGACGTGCGTCTTCGACGAGGGGATCTGGTCGGCAGGTGCTGCTGACTCGGCGGACGCACCTTCTCCGGCTTCGGACTCTGCGACTTCGGGCTTGCGGTCGTCGGTCTCGCTGCCGGCTTCGGTGGACGGTTCCTCTGCGGCCTCGGACTTGCGGTCGTCAGTCTCGCCGCCGGTCTCGGCGGACGCGTCGCCTGCGGCCTCGGGCTCGTCTTCGATCTCGTCGACGGTTTCGATCTCGACACCGGCGTTGAGGTCCGGCTCCTCGTCGCCGAAGAGTGTGCCGGTCGCCTTGGCCGTGCGGCGGGAGAGCTCTTCGTACTTGTCGGCGAGTTCGGGCTCGCCGTCGATGCGCAGCACTTCGGCGTAGGCGGCCATGAGACGGACCAGTGCGCCGCTGGGCTTCTGGGTGAAGTCCTCGGCTTCGATGAGTCGACGTGCGCCGGCGATGTCTCCGAGGTCGGACTTCGCTCCGGCAGCGACGATGACGAGTTCGGTGCGAGCATCGTTGTCGAGGTCGAGCTCTTCGGACTGCTTCAGCAGCTCGATGGCCTTCTCCGGCTTGCCGCGGCCGCGTTCGCCATCGGCGATGAGCGCGATGTTGTCATTCGACCCGGAGATGCGGCGGTGGGTGCGCAGTTCGCGCACGGCCTCGTCGTATTTCTCGACGTAGTAGGCAGCGATGCCGAGGGCCTCACGGACGACGGCGACGCGGCCGGCGCGAGCCATGGCGGCCTTCGCGTGTTCGTGGGCGCGGTCGGCATCGAGGTCGAGCAGCCCGCCCGCGGCGACGAGATGTTTGGCGACCATGATCGCGTTCTCTTTGTCGAGGGAACGCAGCTGAGCGAAGATCTCTTTGTCGAGCTCGCGGCCGGTGACGCCTTCGGGGATCTCGGGTTCTTGGACGCGCGGGCGGCGGGCGCGCTGCTCGCGTGCGTATTCGCCGGTATCGGTCTTGCGCGACGCACGGCGGTCGTTGTCATTGCGGCCGTATCCTCCGCGGCCCCGGCGGTCGTCATCACGACGGTTGCCCTGGTAGCCACCGCGACGGTCATCATCACGACGATTCCCCTGGTAGCCACCGCGACGGTCATCATCACGACGGTCACGGTTGTAACCGCCCCTACGGTCATCGTCATTGCGACGATTGCCCTGGTACCCGCCTCGGCGATCGTCATCACGACGGTTCCCTTGGTACCCGCCACGACGATCGTCATCACGACGGTCACGGTTGAAACCGCCCCTACGGTCATCATCGTTGCGACGATTGCCCTGGTACCCGCCTCGGCGATCGTCATCACGACGGTTCCCTTGGTACCCGCCACGACGATCGTCATCACGACGGTCACGGTTGAAACCGCCCCTACGGTCATCATCGTTGCGACGATTGCCCTGGTACCCGCCTCGGCGATCGTCGTCACGACGGTTTCCCTGGTACCCACCGCGACGATCGTCATCACGGCGGTTGCCCTGATACCCACCACGGCGGTCATCTCGGCGATCGGAATGGCGTGGCCCGCGGCCGTCCCGGTTGTCCGGTCGGCGGTTGCGATTGTTGTCGCGATCTGCGCCGCGACCGCCTTCTGCGCGGCGGTTGTCCTGGCTGTCTCGCGAATCCCCTTGGGCCACGATTCTCCCTATGAAGTCTTTTCAATGTTCCGCTCCATTCTAGTGCACTCACCGCCGAGTCGCCCTGTGTGCGGGGACACGTCAGACTCCGCCGCGAGCTCTCCTCTCACCCGTCGACTCCCAGGTCACCGCGTCAGCCCTCTGTTAGAATCAAGGCGAATCCAGTCGAACGGCCAGCACAAGTCGAATCGGTTCGGCGGCAGCGGCAGTCCGCGTCGCCTCGGCACCAGGGGATGAATGACAGCGGACGTGGAAGATCATTGCGCGGATGACAGCCGTCTGCGTGTCTCCACGAGCAGAAATTCTGCAGCTATCCGCCTCCCCGCCCCGGTTTTCCTCGGTCCCCTGCCTTCTCTGCAGCACGCATACGCGATGGACAATCCCAACTGCGCTTGTGATCAGCATCATCGGATTGCGCATTCGGCCCCGTGCTTCGCCTATTGTTGTGCCCGGACGCATTCTTATGCCCGAACGCATCTGGGGCGAAGCTCTCGAACCGGGTTGCCCCGCAGGTCAGACGGCAGCTTCGCAAACGCAAGGCTCCTCAGTGACGCCGCATGCTCTGCTCGTGAAACCGATGGTTCGACCCCTCAGATCACACAGTCGTTCACCCGCTAGAAAAAGGAGAAATCGTGCCAAACACACTCTTCATCGACGGACAGTGGGTTTCAGCCGTCAACGGTGGAACCCGCAAGATCCACAATCCGGCCGACGGCAGCTTCGTCGCCGAGGTGGACGAAGCCAGCCCCGCCGACACCGAGCTGGCGATCAAGGCCGCTCGCCGTGCCTTCGACTCCGGCGTCTGGTCCTCCGTCCCCGCCAGCGAACGCGGCGACATGCTCCTGAAGTTCGCGGCCGTGCTGCGTGAGCGCAAGGACGAATTCGCCAAGGCCGAATCCCTGGACACCGGCAAGCGCTTCGTCGAATCGCAGATCGACATGGACGACATCGCGAACTGCTTCGACTACTTCGGCAAGCTCGCCGCAAACGATGCCGGTCGCGTCGTCGACGCGGGAACCGACACGGTCGCTTCGAAGATCGTGCACGAGCCCGTGGGTGTCTGCGCCCTCATCACCCCGTGGAACTACCCACTGCTGCAGGCCGCGTGGAAGATCGCCCCGGCCATCGCCGCCGGCAACACCTTCATCCTCAAGCCCGCCGAACTCACCCCGCACACCGCGATCCTCACCATGCAGGTCTTCGAGGAACTCGGCCTTCCGGCCGGTGTCGGCAACCTCATCCTCGGTGCCGGTGCCGATGCGGGAGCTCCCCTGTCCACGCACGAGGACATCGACATGGTCTCCTTCACCGGCGGCGTGGTCACCGGTCGTCTGCTCGCGAAGAACGCCTCGGCGACGATCAAGAAGATCGCCCTCGAGCTCGGCGGCAAGAACCCGAACGTCGTCTTCGCCGATGCCGACTTCGACGCCGCCCTGGACAATGCGCTCAATGCGGCCTTCGTCCACTCCGGCCAGGTGTGCTCCGCCGGTGCCCGGCTCATCGTCGAGGAATCCATCGCCGAGGAGTTCGTCAACCGCCTCGTCGAGCGTGCCGAGCAGATCCGACTCGGCGGTCCCTTCGACGACAACGCTGAGACCGGTCCGCTGATCTCCGCGGCCCACCGCGACAAGGTCGCCGCCTACGTCGAGAAGGGTGTGGCCGAGGGTGCTCGTCTGCGCTGCGGCGGCAAGTTCGGTGAGGGTGAACTCGCCGACGGCTTCTACTACCTGCCGACCGTGCTCGACCAGGTCAAGCGCGGCATGTCCGTGGTCGAGGATGAGGCCTTCGGTCCCGTCGTCACCGTCGAGACCTTCTCCACCGTCGACGAGGCGGTCGAGATCGCCAACGACACCTACTACGGACTCGCCGGCGCCGTGTGGAGCCAGGACGCGGGCAAGACCCAACTGGTCGCTCAGCGCCTGCGCCACGGCACCATCTGGATCAACGACTTCCACCCCTACCTGCCGCAGGCCGAATGGGGCGGCTTCAAGCAGTCCGGCTTCGGTCGCGAGCTCGGCCCCACCGGTCTGGCCGAATACCAGGAAGCCAAGCACATCTACCAGAACCTCGAACCCGCTGTCACCGGATGGTTCCCCGACCACACGAAGTGACCCTGGGATCACAGACGAATACGCAGAATAAGGAGAGATGGACAGTGGAAACCACTCATAGCTTTGATTATGTTGTCGTGGGAGGCGGCTCGGCCGGAGCCGCAGTCGCCGCCCGCCTGAGCGAGGATCCCCAGGTCACCGTCGGACTGCTCGAAGCGGGTCCGACCGATGTCGGTGAGGACGTCGTCCTCCAGCTCAACCGCTGGATGGAGCTCCTCGAATCCGGCTTCGACTGGGACTACCCCATCGAAGAGCAGGAGAACGGCAACTCGCACATGCGCCACGCGCGGGCGAAGGTTCTCGGCGGCTGCTCCTCGCACAACTCCTGCATCGCCTTCTGGGCCCCTCGCGAGGATCTCGACGAGTGGGAGAACACGTACGGCGCCACCGGCTGGGGATCGAAGGACACCTTCGGCCTGTACAAGAAGCTCGAGAACAACGAGCTGCCCGGTGACCACCACGGACACGACGGTCCCGTGCGTCTGATGAACGTACCCCCGGTCGACCCCTGCGGCGTCGCTCTCCTCGACGCCTGCGAGCAGGCCGGGATCCCGCGTGTGCAGTTCAACGACGGCGAGACCATCGTCAACGGTGCGAACTTCTTCCAGGTCAACCGCAAGGACGACGGCACCCGTTCGTCCTCCTCGGTGTCCTACCTGCACCCGATCCTCGACCGTGAGAACCTCACGATCCTCACCGGCACGCAGGCCCGCGAGCTCGAGTTCGATGACGCCGACAACTGCACCGGCGTGCACGTGGTCAACAACGCCTTCGGCAACACGAAGCGCATCGAGGCGAAGAAGGAAGTCATCGTCTCCGGCGGTGCCATCAACACCCCGCAGCTGCTCATGCTCTCGGGCATCGGCCCCAAGGACCACCTCGCCGAGGTGGGCATCGACGTTCGCGTCGACTCACCGGGAGTCGGCGAGCACCTTGCCGACCATCCGGAAGCCGTCATCGCTTGGGATGCGAAGAAGCCGATGGTCGAGGATTCGACCCAGTGGTGGGAGATCGGCATCTTCACCCCCACCGAAGAGGGTCTCGACCGTCCGGACCTGATGATGCACTACGGTTCGGTGCCCTTCGACATGCACACTCTGCGGCAGGGGTACCCGACCTCGGAGAACACGTTCTGTCTGACTCCGAACGTCACTCACGCGAAGTCCCGCGGAACCGTGCGTCTGCGCTCGAAGGACTACCGCGACAAGCCGAAGGTCGATCCCCGCTACTTCACGGACCCGGAAGGCCATGACATGCGCGTGGCTGTCGCCGGGATCAAGAAGGCCCGTGAGATCGTCTCCCAGGACGCGATGTCCGAGTGGGCCGGCGAAGAGCTGTTCCCGGGCAAGGACGTCGTCACCGACGAGCAGATCGCCGATTACGTCTCACGCACGCACAACACGGTCTACCACCCGGTCGGCACCACCCGGATGGGACCGGTCGATGACGAGATGTCGCCGCTCGATCCCCAGCTCAAGGTCAAGGGCGTCAACCGTCTGCGCGTCGTCGATGCCTCGGCGATGCCGGAGATCACCACGGTCAACCCGAACATCACGGTGATGATGATGGGTGAGAAGTGCGCGGAGATGATCAAGAACGGTCAGTGACCGATAGATGGAACGGTCTGTGACTGTCAGACAGACCGGTCTGTGACCGATCGATGAAGGGGCCGCTGCGAATGGCAGCGGCCCCTTCGTCATGCTCGGACCGAGTGATGCTCGGATCCAGTCGTACTCGGACCGGGTCATGCTCGGACCCGCAGGGTATCCGGGGATCGGAATCCGGAGCGGGTCTACCCGTCGTCGCCCTTGCCCGACGTTCGGCGACTGCCGGTTCGGCTGGCGAGGGTGCCTCCGCGTTTGACCTTGTGACCGTGCGAATCGATGTAGGGGTCACGGAACTCCGGTGCCGGTTCGACGGCTTGAGGTCTCGTGACGACGTCCTCGTCGCTGTCATACTCGTGGCCGAATTCGTCGTCACCGCCCTCACGACGTTCGACCTCTTCGGGCGGCAGCACCTTCTTCCAGCGGCGCATCCGCACCCTGGGCAGCACGCCGGCGTCCTCGCGCAGCGCCCGCATCAGAGCGTAGATCTGGAAGTAGGCGATGATGAAGAACGGCAGACCGACGAGGATGATCGTCGATTGCAGGGCTTCGAGACCGCCGGAGCCGGAGAATACCAGCAGAGTCGCCGTGACGACGGCGACGGCGAGGGCCCAGAAGATCCTCTGCGGCAGCGGGTTGAAGTCCTCATGCCCGTTGTTCATCGTGTCGACGACGAGTGCCGCAGAGTCCACCGAGGTGACGAAGAAGATGATGACGAGGACGATCGCGATGACCGAGATCGGGCCGGCCAGCGGGTAATGGTCGAGGAACGCGAAGAGCGCACCGGGAATGTCGCCTTGGTCGACGACCCTGTCGACCAGTCCCCCGCCCTTGTTGAACTCGATGTCGAATGAGGCGTAGCCGAAGATACCGAACCACAGGATCGAGAACGCCGAGGGGATCGCGAGCACGCCGATGACGAACTGCCGGATAGTGCGACCGCGGGAGATGCGGGCGATGAAGATGCCGACGAAGGGTGACCAGGTGATCGTCCAGGCCCAATAGAAGACGGTCCAGGTGTTCTGCCAGCCGGTGTTCGCAAACGTATCGTTCCACAGCGCCAATTCGGGCAGCTGTTGGACGTAGGTGCCGAGGGATTCGAAGACGCCCTTGGCCATGAACAGAGTCGGGCCGAAGACGACGATGAAGACCAGCAGCAGCACCGCCATGACGATATTGAGGTTCGACAGCACCTTGATGCCCTTGTCGAGGCCGAGCGAGACGGAGATCGTCGCCAGACCGCAGACGACACCGATGATGATCAGCTGCCACAGGGCGTTTTCGGGAATGCCGAGGACTTGTGCCAGACCGCCGTTGATCTGGAGGGTGCCGAGTCCGATCGACACGGCGATGCCGAAGACCGTACCGATGATGGCGACGACATCGATCGTCTTGCCGATCGGTCCGTGGATCTTCTCGCCGAGGATGGGCTGGAAGATCGAGCTCACCCGCGGCGGCAGGTTGCGCTTGTGGATGAAGTACGCGAAGCACAGCGCGGGAAGGGTGAAGATCGTCCACGTGTGCAGGGTGAAGTGGTAGTAGGTGAAGTTCATGGCGTCGACCGCAGCCGCGGGCGTGCCGGCTTCGATGCCCAGCGATGCTCGCGGTGGATCGCCGAAGTGGCTCACAGGTTCGGCGACGCCCCAGAACATGAGGATCGAACCGATGCCGGCGGCGAAGAGCATAGCGAACCAGGCACCGTTCGAGTGCTCCGGTGGTTCATCGTCCGGGCCGAGCTTCGCTCTGCCATACCGTGAGGCGGCGATGTAGATGAGAAAACCGAGGAACACTGTGACGCCGAGGATGTAGAACCATCCGAGGTTTGTCAGCAGCCAGTCGGATGCGACGGAGACTCCGGCATCGAGCTGGTCCGTGAAGAAGATCGTTCCGACGACGAAGATGATGATCACGGCAGCCGAGGAGAAGAAGATGGCCGGATTGGTGCGGAGTCTCAATGCATCGTGGAGTCTGTCAAGCATGCGTGCATCCTTCCTGAGTACCAAGCGGGTGAGCGGTGTCTCACCCACACTACAGAAGTGTCCGAGTTTTCATGCAAAGTCCGTTGTCACAAAGCGATATCGACTCTGCTCCTCGGCCTGTCGATTCCACTTCTCGGTCCGTCGGCCCATCCGCGGCAGGCCCAGAAACGCCGAACGGAGCCCCGGTCGACATGACCGGAGCTCCGTTTCGAAAGCCGCAGGCGGCAGACGCCTCAGTGCCGGGGAGGCTCGTCCTCACCGCGCGGATCGAGTTCCTCGCCGAGGCGACGGTCACCGGCTGCCCCGGTGAGGCCGTCGGTTCGAGGCTGGCCTTCGACAGGAGGCTGGCCCTCGGTGCGGTAGTCGCCTTCGGGACGCACCCGGTCGGTTTCGGGATGGGGACGGCCATCGGGTCCACGAGTGTCTGCAGGCTCGCCCCGGTCTCCCCGATGGTGGCCGGCACCGGGTGCAGGGGCGGCGGGGTCGTGGTTCTCGCCGGGAAGAGGGCCCTTGCCCCGATGCGGAGGCGTATCGGGGTCCAGCTCGTCGGCATGCTGCAGTGACCGCTCGTGAGCGAGTCGTTCTTCGCGCACGAGCTGTTCGCGCTTCGCGGCATCCGAGTCGAGCTGTTCGGCCTCGGCCGCCTGACGGTCTGCGTCGGCCGCACGCGCGTCGGCGTCGGCTTTGGCCATTTTGGCTTCTGCCCGACGCTTCTCCATTTCAGCTTCATGAGCGCGGACTTCGTGTTCGGAATCCGCTGCCTGCTGTCGCAGCTGCGCGGCTTCTTCACGCTGTCGTTCACGCTTCACTGCAGCGGCCTTGCGGCTGACTGCGATGAGGATCCCCACGATGATCAGGAACACGACGATGGCGACAACAATCCAGATGATGGTTGACACGTTCATGCGGTTTCTCCTTTGCTGTCTCTTCGGATGTCGCTGATGAGTTGCATCCGACCCAGCGGACCGCTTCATCCTCGCACGCCGCTACGCCTGCCGCATCAACGTTGACTGTGAGTCTGCCGAGTTTCCGACGGTGCCAGCCGATCTTTCGCTTGGATTCGCCGAGTGATCAGAGAGGTGTACCGCGTGTGGAGAGTTCCGCCGCGAGCCACAGCGCAAGGTCCTGAGTACCGACGGTCAGTCCACGAGGCAGTCTCGTCGTCGACCTGCCGGCAGGTCCTTCGCCCTCGATGGTCAGCTCCACAGAGGAGAAGAGTGTTTGCCTGACGAGGTGGACATCGCGAATCCTCGACCATGCGAACCCGTCTTCTGGGCATTCGCTCGTCGCGATCCAGACTCCGTGAAGAGTCACGATGATCTGAGGGGTACGTTGAGCAGCGAATTGCAGCGTCCTCAGACCCCGCAGGAACTGTCTGCTGGAGGAATAGTGCAGAGTTACTTGGCCGGTCTCTGCCAGCTCTGCTTTCAAAGTTTCGAATGTGCTCATACCGGATTCTATGGCAGCGCGTTCAGTTGAGATCGGGCAGTACTTTCAGTTGAGATCGGGCAGTACTTTCAGTTGAGGTCGCACGATGCGTTCAGGTGAGATCGGGCGATGCGTTTGACTGCCACAGGATGGTGCGAATGATTGCCACAGGTTGGTGCGATTGATTGTGAATACGAGGAAGGCCCCGCCCAACCCCCACAAAACAGGAATCAGACGAGGCCACCCCCACCAAAAAATATTGCGGCAGTCACTTACTCTCCCACAACCACCAAGTTGCAGTACCATCAGCGCGCATGGGCTTAGCTACCGGGATCGGAACGGTTAACCGGGCGTTTCCCCACCACTATCACCACCGCAAAACCAACAGACCACCACCACACCCAACCCACAAACAGGTCAGGCGGTAATGGTCCAAGAACCGCACAGCGAACGCGAACACCAACAACAGTCACATAACATGCACCCCACAAAACGGGGGTGACTTCTCAAGCCAACACCACGTGCAACCCAAAAAGACTCTCACGCACACACCAACCCCAACAAAAGAGTTGATGAGTGATCGGTGTATTAGTACCAGTCAACTCCACACCTCACAGTGCTTCCATACCCGGCCTATCAACCCCATCATCTATAGGACACCTCTCCCACACAAAATGTGTGGATGGAAATCTCATCTCGGAGCAGGCTTCCCGCTTAGATGCTTTCAGCGGTTATCCATCCCGAACGTAGCCAACCAGCCATGCTCCTGGCGGAACAACTGGCACACCAGAGGTTCGTCCGTCCCGGTCCTCTCGTACTAAGGACAGACCTCCACAAATTTCCTACGCACGCAGCGGATAGGGACCGAACTGTCTCACGACGTTCTAAACCCAGCTCGCGTACCGCTTTAATGGGCGAACAGCCCAACCCTTGGGACCGACTCCAGCCCCAGGATGCGACGAGCCGACATCGAGGTGCCAAACCATGCCGTCGATATGGACTCTTGGGCAAGATCAGCCTGTTATCCCCGAGGTACCTTTTATCCGTTGAGCGACCACGCTTCCACAAGCCATGGCCGGGTCACTAGTCCCAGCTTTCGCTCCTGCTCGACACGTCCGTCTCACAGTCAAGCTCCCTTGTGCACTTACACTCGACACCTGATTGCCAACCAGGCTGAGGGAACCTTTGGGCGCCTCCGTTACTCTTTAGGAGGCAACCGCCCCAGTTAAACTACCCATCAGGCACTGTCCCTGAACCCGATCAGGGTCCGAAGTTAAGGAATCCACTATGGTCAGAGTGGTATTTCACCGATCGACTCCACCTGATCTAGCGACCAAGCCTCATAGTCTCCCACCTATCCTACACAAACCACACCGAACACCAATACCAAACTATAGTGAAGGTCTCGGGGTCTTTCCGTCCTGCTGCGCGTAACGAGCATCTTTACTCGTAATGCAATTTCGCCGAGTTCGTGGTTGAGACAGCAGAGAAGTCGTTACGCCATTCGTGCAGGTCGGAACTTACCCGACAAGGAATTTCGCTACCTTAGGATGGTTATAGTTACCACCGCCGTTTACTGGGGCTTAAATTCTCCGCTTCACAGTAACCTGTTAACGAGTCCTCTTAACCTTCCAGCACCGGGCAGGCGTCAGTCCGTATACATCGACTTACATCTTCGCACGGACCTGTGTTTTTAATAAACAGTCGCTTCTCTCTGGCCTCTGCGACCACCACCAGCACATCCCGCAGTAAGTGCGGTTCACCAGGATGGTCCCCCTTCTCCCGAAGTTACGGGGGCATTTTGCCGAGTTCCTTAACCACGATTCTCTCGATCACCTTAGTATTCTCTACTCGACCACCTGTGTCGGTTATAGGGTACGGGCAACACACACCCTCACGTCGATGCTTTTCTCGGCAGCAGAGGATCACCAGATCACCCCACCACAGTGGGGCGCCCATCAGCTCTCACACACAAAGCGGGGACGGATTTACCTACCCCCGCGTGCTACAACCTTAGACCGTGACTACCATCGCACGGCCTGGCTACCTTTCTGCGTCACACCACACGCTTACCGACTCCACACTCAGGTCCCACCCGCATCACCAAACAACAGATCCGAAGACCCGAAGGGCGAATTAGATGGTTAGTCTCATGTGTTTTGGTACTGTCGGTTGTGTGTCGGTACCAGAATATCAACTGGTTGTCCATCGACTACGCCTGTCGGCCTCGCCTTAGGTCCCGACTTACCCAGGGCGGATTAGCCTAGCCCTGGAACCCTTGGTCATCCGGTGGACGGGTTTCTCACCCGTCTTTCGCTACTCATGCCTGCATTCTCACTCGAACCGCTTCCACCACTCGTTCACACGGCAGCTTCACCAGCGACTCGACGCTCCCCTACCCAACACCACACCATTACGGATACACGTGGTGCTGCCACAACTTCGGCGGTGTACTTAGCCCCGCTACATTATCGGCGCTCAATCACTTGACCAGTGAGCTATTACGCACTCTTTCAAGGGTGGCTGCTTCTAAGCCAACCTCCTGGTTGTCTTCGCAACTGAACATCCTTTCCCACTGAGCACACGCTTAGGGGCCTTAGTTGATGGTCTGGGCTGTTTCCCTCTCGACAATGAAGCTTATCCCCCACTGTCTCACTGCCACGCTGAACCTTGACTGGCATTCGGAGTTTAGTTGACGTCAGTAACCCGGTGGGGCCCATCAGCCATCCAGTAGCTCTACCTCCAGCAAGAACCACGCAACGCTGCACCTAAATGCATTTCGGGGAGAACCAGCTATCACAGAGTTTGATTGGCCTTTCACCCCTAACCACAGGTCATCCCCTCCATTTTCAACTGAAGTGGGTGCGGGCCTCCACGCGCTCTTACACACGCTTCACCCTGCCCATGGCTAGATCACTCCGCTTCGGGTCTAGGACACGCGACTGACAACGCCCTGTTCGGACTCGCTTTCGCTACGGCTACCCCACACGGGTTAACCTCGCCACGCACCGCTAACTCGCAGGCTCATTCTTCAAAAGGCACGCCATCACAGTCATCTAGATACTGCTCTGACGGATTGTAAGCACATGGTTTCAGGTACTCTTTCACTCCCCTCCCGGGGTACTTTTCACCATTCCCTCACGGTACTTATCCGCTATCGGTCATCAGGAAGTATTTAGCCTTACCAGGTGGTCCTGGCAGATTCACACGAAATTCCACGAGTTCCGTGCTACTCGGGCACACGCACACTACGCCGGCGTCACTGTTTCGTCTACGGGACTCTCACCCACTCCGGTCCTGTTTCCCACCAGGTTCGACTACACCAACACCAACACAGACTGGCCATGCTGGACCAGACCGTACATACCCCACAACACCGTGCACGCAACACCAGCACGCTTGACACGCACACGGTTTAGGCTCATCCAGTTTCGCTCGCCACTACTCCCGGAATCATTGTTATTTTCTCTTCCTGCGGGTACTGAGATGTTTCACTTCCCCGCGTTCCCCCCACGTACCCTATATATTCAGGCACGGGTCACTACCCTCACAGGCAGCGGGGTTTCCCCATTCGGAGATCCTCGGATCAACGCCCGTTTATCGGCTCCCCGAGGCTTATCGCAGATTTCCACGTCCTTCATCGGCTCCTGATGCCAAGGCATCCACCATGCGCTCTTACACACTCACCACACCCCAAAGGGTTGGCGGCGTGTACGCGAAATATTGTCTTTCAATCACACAAGATGATGACAAGAAAAATCACATTACATAACACCACAACCCCAAAAGGGCTGCAGCATTGATGCTCGCGTCCACTATACGATTCTCAAACCACTACCAAACACCACTCACAAACCAGACCACTGCTGTGGCTGCCCGTGAAGCGGGTCGGTCCTGTTGGTTGAAACCACACCCAACGACTGTTGGGGTTTGTGATTCCAGGACCCAATAACGTGCCTGTTCTAGCCCATCCTCATACCCATACATCGACGAGGCACTCACCCCGACAACGCTGAGTGGACGAGCGGAAGTTGTGATGTTCCACCCATGAGCAACCCACCCAGGAACACGAACGGTTCCTGACGGTGGGGATCTGAATGTGTGCTCCTTAGAAAGGAGGTGATCCAGCCGCACCTTCCGGTACGGCTACCTTGTTACGACTTAGTCCCAATTGCCAGTCCCACCTTAGACGGCCCCCTCCCCTAAGGGTTGGGCCACCGGCTTCGGGTGTTACCGACTTTCGTGACTTGACGGGCGGTGTGTACAAGGCCCGGGAACGTATTCACCGCAGCGTTGCTGATCTGCGATTACTAGCGACTCCGACTTCACGTAGTCGAATTGCAGACTACGATCCGAACTGAGACTGGCTTTAAGGGATTCGCTCACCCTCACAGGTTCGCCTCTCTCTGTACCAGCCATTGTAGCATGCGTGAAGCCCAAGACATAAAGGGCATGATGATTTGACGTCATCCCCACCTTCCTCCGAGTTGACCCCGGCAGTCTCCTATGAGTTCCCACCATCACGTGCTGGCAACATAGAACGAGGGTTGCGCTCGTTGCGGGACTTAACCCAACATCTCACGACACGAGCTGACGACAACCATGCACCACCTGTACACCAGCTCCAAAGAGAAGAACTGTTTCCAGAACGGTCCAGTGTATGTCAAGCCTTGGTAAGGTTCTTCGCGTTGCATCGAATTAATCCGCATGCTCCGCCGCTTGTGCGGGCCCCCGTCAATTCCTTTGAGTTTTAGCCTTGCGACCGTACTCCCCAGGCGGGGCACTTAATGCGTTAGCTACGGCGCGGAGAACGTGGAATGTCCCCCACACCTAGTGCCCAACGTTTACGGCATGGACTACCAGGGTATCTAATCCTGTTCGCTCCCCATGCTTTCGCTCCTCAGTGTCAGTTACAGCCCAGAGTCCCGCCTTCGCCACCGGTGTTCCTCCTGATATCTGCGCATTTCACCGCTACACCAGGAATTCCAGACTCCCCTACTGCACTCTAGTCAGCCCGTACCCACTGCCCGCGCAACGTTAAGCGTTGCGTTTCCACAGCAGACGTGACCAACCACCTACGAGCTCTTTACGCCCAATAATTCCGGACAACGCTCGTACCCTACGTATTACCGCGGCTGCTGGCACGTAGTTAGCCGGTACTTCTTCTGCAGGTACCGTCACTTTCGCTTCTTCCCTGCTGAAAGCGGTTTACAACCCGAAGGCCGTCATCCCGCACGCTGCGTCGCTGCATCAGGGTTTCCCCCATTGTGCAATATTCCCCACTGCTGCCTCCCGTAGGAGTCTGGGCCGTGTCTCAGTCCCAGTGTGGCCGGTCGCCCTCTCAGGCCGGCTACCCGTCGTCGCCTTGGTAGGCCATTACCCCACCAACAAGCTGATAGGCCGCGAGCCCATCCCCGATCGAAAAACTTTCCACCATCCCACATGCGTGGAACAGTCATATCCGGTATTAGACCCAGTTTCCCAGGCTTATCCCGAAATCAGGGGCAGGTTACTCACGTGTTACTCACCCGTTCGCCACTCATCCACCAGGTGCAAGCACCCGGCTTCAGCGTTCGACTTGCATGTGTTAAGCACGCAGCCAGCGTTCGTCCTGAGCCAGGATCAAACTCTCCATAAAAAAATTATGTTGCAGCATGAATCCCAGCAAGACAGCCAAACCAGTCACGGGGTGACCAGCCGGCTTCAAAAAAAACGATCAAACACCCCAACCGCCACCCCAGTGAACGATTCAACAAAGAACCACCCACCTCAAGGAGGCGAACCAGACTGTCCGACCGTGTGATTGTCTCACCAGAAAAATAATGTTTCTGGCATCACAACTTGTTCAAACAAACACGCTATTGGATTCTCAAACCACAAACACTCACCCATCACCACAACCCAACAAAAAGGGGCGTGTTCACTGGGGGCATCAGTTTCATTTATCGTCACCCACCCGATCCCCAACCACCGCGACAAACCCTGTTTGTCCTGGTCAGGCCCGGTGGAAACCCTGTCTTTCAGACTGTGTTCCCGGCGGGGCAACGAGATATAACTCTAGACCACTCCAGCCAGGCGGTGCAACTCGAAAGCGGACTTCGCGCTGTGACACCGGTCACCGTGGCCGGTGGGGCCGAGAAAAGAGCGGGCCTCCGGGCGCCGACGCGACGCAGCGCGGCATCCCGTGGACGTGCCGCGACATCCCACGAAGGTGCCGCGACTTCCCATGGAAGTGTCGCAGCACCCGTGGAAGTGCGGGGTTCAGGCTCCCCGGTAGCCGGGCATGAGCCGATCGCTGTTGACGATCTGTTTGCCCAAGGGCATGAGCGAGACGGGAATGAGCTTGATGTTCGCCCAGCCGAGCGGGATGCCGATGATCGAGACGAACAGTGGGATCGAGGTGATGACGTGTCCGATGGCCAGCCAGATCCCGGCGACGACGAGCCAGATGATGTTGCCCAGTGTGGTGGCGACGCCGGCGGGTCGTGTTTCGATGACTTCCCGGCCGAAGGGCCACAGTGCGTAGTTGCCGATTCGAAAGGAGGCGATCCCCCAGGGGATCGTGACGATGAAGATGCAGGCGATGATGCCGGCGGCCCAATAGCCGAGTGCAAGCCAGAGGCCGGAGAAGATGAACCAGATGATGTTGAGCAGAGTGCGCATGAACTCCTCGTTCGCTGTCGGTGCAGTTCGTTCGTAGTCGGTGCAGCTGGTCTTCGTCGGGGCGAGCCGTTCGAGGTCGGCGCGATCTCGTCTCGACGTCACAGGTGTGGACGTGATTCCAGTCTGGCTGATCTTGCTTGACCTCGCCATGATGTTTTCCCGCGTCCGGTCGTGCGGTTGGCCTGCGACAGGGTCGCATCTCATGTCTACCCTGCGAACAAGTTCTGTGCTTGTAACCCGCCTTCACAAGCCAGGAGCTTGTCTCCGGGGAATACAACAGCACCGTGCCTCCCTGTCCAGGGATGGCACGGTGCTGTCGGCGACGATTTCGGCTCAGCTGACGACGTCAACGGCTCCGAGGGTCTTCTTGCCCCGGCGGAGGAGGATCACTCCCCCGGCTTCGGTGGGGAGCACCTCGGCGGGGGTCAGGGTCTGGTCGTCTCCGCTGACCTTGACGTTGTTGACGTAGGCACCGCCGTCCTTGATGGCGCGGCGGGCCTCACCTTTGGACTTGACGATGCCGGCGGCGACGAACGCGTCGGCGACGGGCATGCCTTCGGCCAGCTGAGTCGCGGACACGTCACCGCGGGGCAGCTCAGACGTGGCGGCACCGAGGGTAGCGGCGTCGAGTCCGGCCAGCTCTCCCCCGCCGAAGAGGGCCGAGGCCGCGGCGATCGCCTGCTCGTAGGCTGGGCGCCCGTGGACGAGGGTGGTGACATCCTCGGCGAGGGCCTTCTGCGCCACACGAGTGTGCGGTGCGGCGGTGAACTCGGCTTCGATGGCCTCGATCTCTTCGAGCGATCGCAGCGAGAACACCTTGAGGTACTTGACCACGTCACGGTCGTCGGCGTTGAGCCAGAACTGGCTGAAGGCGTACGGGCTGGTCAGCGACGAGTCGAGCCACACGGTGCCGGATTCGGTCTTGCCGAACTTCGTGCCGTCAGCCTTGGTGATCAGCGGTGTGGCCAGCGCATGGACGGACTTCTGCTCGACGCGACGGATGAGGTCGACGCCCGAGGTGAGGTTGCCCCACTGATCGGATCCGCCGGTCTGCAGGGAGCAGCCGTAGCGTCGGTTGAGCTCGAGGTAGTCGTTGCCCTGGAGGATCTGGTAGGAGAACTCGGTGAAGGAGATGCCGGCTTCGCTGTTCAGTCGTGCGGAGACGGATTCCTTCGCGAGCATCCGGTTGACCGGGAAGTGCTTGCCGACGTCGCGGAGGAAGTCGATGGCCGTCAGCTGCGAAGTCCAGTCGAGGTTGTTGACGATCTGCGCCGCGTGGGGGCCGTCGAAGTCGAGGAACTTCTCAACCTGGGCGCGGATCTTCGCCACCCATTCCTCGACGACCTCGCGCGGGTTGAGCGTCCGCTCCCCCGACATCCGCGGATCACCGATGAGGCCGGTGGCACCGCCGACGAGAGCCAACGGGTTGTGCCCGGCCTGCTGCAGGCGGGCCGCGGTGAGCAGCTGGACGAGGTTGCCCATGTGCAGGCTCGGCGCCGTCGGATCGAAACCGACATAATAGGTCAGCGACTCCTCGGCCAGAGCCTTCTGGAGGGCGGTCTCGTCGGTCGAAACCGCGACGAGCCCGCGGGCCTTGAGTTCACTGAAGATGTCGGTCACTTCGGTCCTTTCGAATCATTTGCCAGTGTCGGTGCGGCACCGACGGGGTCAATTCTACGGTGTTCCGCGAAGCGCCGATGCCGCGGGCCACGACGGTGCCGAAAGCGGTTCGCCGTGGTCGCGAGGCACCGGCCGATCGCTCACAATAAGGACCTGAGCTCCCGGGAGCTCACTGTTTCACCGTGTCATCAGTCCGGCGCGTCACATCAGATTCTTCGGGTTCCAGCGTCTGTTGGGCGTCTTCGTCGGGATCGGGACGGCCGAGCGCGACGGCGACTGCTCCGACGAGGGCGACAAGGGCCCAGATTCCGCCGATGAGGTACGGTCCGCTGCCGGGAATGAGGATGAGCGCAGATGCGATCATCGGCGACAGTCCTGCGCCCAGGGCGGCGGCGAACTGGTAGCCGACCGAGGCACCCGTATATCGCACTGCAGGCGGGAAGAGCTCTGAGACATAGGCCGCGATCGGTCCGAAGCACAGACCCTGGACGATTCCGTTGCCGAGGATGATCGCCAGAGCGTACTGGTGGACCTCACCGCTGATGATGAGAAGGACGAGCGGCAGGGCAAGAACGGCGGCAACGATGTGGGCACCGATCAATGAGCGTTTACGCCCGATCCGGTCGCTGAGTCGGGCGATGACAAACGTGACGATCAGCGTTGTCAGGGCCCCGACGGCCTTCCAGTTGAGGACTTCGGACTTGTCCTCGCCGGCAGCCACGGCCACCGACACGCCCCAGACTGTCGTCAGGCCCTGAGTGACATAGATGGTCATCGTCGCGAAGAGCGCGATGAGCACTTGGCGCTTGTAGTTCTTGAACACTGTGAGCAGCGGGACTTTCCTCTCCTCGCTCTCTTCTTCGAGCTGCTGGAAGGCAGGTGTTTCGCTGACCTTGAGACGAATCACTAGGCCGACGACGATGAGTACGGCCGAGAGCAGGAACGGCAGGCGCCAGCCCCATGTCACAAAGTTGTCCCCAGTCAGCGTCGCAGTCAGTGACAGAATGAGCGTCGCCAAGATCGCTCCCGCAGGACCACCGGCGTTGGCGAACGCCGCAGCCAGTCCTCGCCGGGCCTTCGGCGCGTGCTCGAGCGCCATGAGCGCAGCACCGCCCCATTCTCCGCCGACGGCGATGCCTTGGATGATCCGAAGGGTGAACAGGGATGCGGGTGCGATCATCCCAATTGACGCAGTCGGCGGCATGAGGCCGATGATCACGGTGACGGCTCCCATCATCACCATGGAGACGATGAGGGCCTTCTTCCGTCCGACGCGATCTCCGAAGTGTCCGAAGACGACTCCGCCCAGCGGCCGGGCCAGGTATCCCGCAGCCAGGGTGCTGAATGAGGCGAACAGCGACAGACCGGGTCCGAGCCCTTCGAAGAAGAGATTCGCGAAGACGATCGACGAGGCTGTCGCGTAGAGGATGAAATCGTAGAACTCGATGGCCGATCCGACGAAGCTCGAGGTGAGGATCCTCCGCATCTCCGGCGTCTTCAAGGAGGTTTGGAGTCCGTCCTTGTCAACAACGTCTTTGTTGTTATTCATAGTTGCTTCAGCTCCTCATCGCGGCGTGTGCGGCTGTGGTGATGTTGATGGTGTCGAGGTCCTGTGGCACCAGGAATGTTCCATCGAATCCGGTGTGCCCCTTGTGCCAGACGGTGTCATCGGCGGACCCGGGAACAAGGTGGTGCAGGGCCAGTGCACGAGCCTGTGCCGCGGCGGCAATGCGAATGGCCCCATTGACCGAGGTATGTGACTTGTAATGGTGGTCGCGGGAGGCGCTGCCCTCATCGTCGTCACGGTGCGCATACATCTGATCAACCCAGTCGAAGTCGATCGCCTCGTGAAGAAGCAGATCGGTTCCCTGCGCCAGCTTGACGAGATTGGCGGTCTCACACGTGTCACCTGAAATGGTCACCGATCCGTGCTCGCTCTCGAACCTGAAAGCGAACGCTGGCGCCACTGGCGGATGCTCAACGAGGATCGCAGTTACGGTGACAAGATCATCCTGGAAGATGACGAAAGGCTCCATCTCCGGGGTCGGAGCTGTGTTCGGGTGATACCCGATGCCCTCTGGGATCTCGATGTCGCGGGGGTCGAAGAGAACTTCAGGTGACGGACGCAGCGAATCGAGCACGCGGTCATTGAGGTCCGTGGCAAACGCCCCGACGATGTTTGTAAACATATCGGCGATGCCGGGGGTGGGGTTCGCTGGTGCCACAGGTCGCGGCGGGACGACTGCCCGCGGAGAGACCGGAGGAAGCGCTCCACGTGGACCAGGTCCAAGGAGAGGAACCGGATTGTCGACTCTTTGCTGGAGCTCGTGCATCCCGAATATAACAAGTGACGGCAGATCGATGGTGTGATCCGAATGCAGGTGAGTGATGAAGATTCCGCCCAGATCGCCGAGCTCGAGACCAGCCTGACGAATGCGACGCCCGACACCGTGACCGGCGTCCACGAGATAGAAACGATCTTCAACGACGATCGCGGTTGAGATACCCGCTCGATCCTTGGAATCGCCCTTCCACCATCGCGGGCCACCTGCGGTTCCTAGGGTGACTACTTTCATCTTCGAATCGTTCATTACCCGGCACTTTCACGTTGTTGCGTCTTTGACCTCCTCAGTCTTTCCCGTTGACATCAAAAAGAAAAGCAAATTTTTACTGGCTTCAATATAGACTCTAGCTATGACTGACCTCACACTCCGCCAGCTCGAGTATTTTCTCGCCGTTCTCGATCGTGGTTCGGTGAGCGACGCGGCAAAAGACTGCCGAGTGTCACAGGCGACGGTCTCTGCGGCTCTCGCCCAACTCGAAAAGCAGCTCAAAGTCACGCTTATTGCGCGTGGTCCGGCTCGGCGCGCCCGTCCGACGAGCGCTGGCAGGGAATTCGGAGTTCGGGCCAGAGAGATCCTTTCAAATGTCTCGGACGCTGTGGAATCTCTGAACGACGAGTCGGCTGCCTTACAGGGGCCCTTGCGCATCGGTTGCATACCGACGGCGGGGCCACGGATGCTTCCAGCTACGGCTGCTCAGTTCGTCAAACACCACCCGCAGGTTGACGTCAGCTTTGTCGAAGCCCATCCGTTGACCGTTCAACAGATGGTTCTCAACGGTGAGGTAGATGTTGCTGTCATGTACCGCAAGCAGATCCAGATCGAGGGAGTCACCAGGCACGACCTCGCCGAGGTGCAGCTGCACGCCATCGTCTCTGCTGATCATCCTGTAGCAGACCAGGACGGTGTCGATATCGCCGAGCTCATCGACGACCCGCTCATTCTGCTCGATTCTCCGCCGACCGCGGACCTCTTGATCAGCCAGATCCGCGGAATCGGTTATGAGCCTTCTGTTCGCTGGCTCATTCCGAATGCGGAGACAATCAGGTCGATGGTGGGGTTAGGACTCGGTTTTTCCTTGGCCAACGCTGTTCCTCACCCGGACACCCTGACCTTTCAGGGCATGCCAGTGCGATATCTGCCGGTGACCAACCCGGAATTCGCCAACACGATCGTGGGAGTGACGATGGCCGGAGCACGGTTGTCGAAGAAGCTCACTGCGGCATTGGACATCCTTCGGAAGACCGCCGCAAATACCGATCCCCATCGGTGGAAACACCAGAGCCGAACACCGAAGCTCACGCATCCCTAAACGAGGAAAAACAGCTGCCGACAACTCGCGGTCGGCCCCGAGCAGCACTCAACACAGTCACGAAAGACGGACGGTGCTCCGATCGCCGAACGATCAGAGCACCGCTGACACAGTTCCGATCAGCCGACCGGAAGCTTCGGTCGCAGGGACGTATAGCTCACACGCTGCGGGTCGACCCTGCGAACTCACGCAGGCGTGTGACCTCTGCCTTCGCGTTGGCGATCTGCTGCTCGACGGCCGAGCGAGCGGTGCCGCCCTTGGCATTGCGCGAATCGATCGAGCCGAGCGTCGTGAGCACCTCGCGCACGGCAGGCGTCAGGTGCGGTGAGATCCCCGAGAAGTCCTCGTCGGAGAGGTCCCACAGTTCGACATCCCGCGACTCGGCCAACTGCACGCACGCTCCCGAGAGCTCGTGAGCCACACGGAACGGCACGCCCTCACGCACGAGCCACTCGGCGATGTCCGTGGCCAGCGCGAATCCGCGCGGAGCCAGATACGCCATGCGTTCGGTGTCGAACTTCAGCGTCGCCACCATCCCGGTGAACGCCGGCAGCAACAGTTCGAGAGTGTCGGTGGCGTCGAAGACCGGCTCCTTGTCCTCCTGCAGATCCCGGTTGTACGCCAACGGCAGTGCCTTGAGCGTCGACAGCAGCCCGGTGAGATCACCGATGAGGCGACCGGACTTGCCACGCGTGAGCTCGGCGACGTCGGGGTTCTTCTTCTGCGGCATGATCGACGATCCCGTCGAATACGCATCGTGGAGGGTGACGAACGAGAACTCCTTCGTCGCCCACGCGATGACCTCCTCGGACAGGCGGGAGAGGTCGATGCCGATCATCGTCGTGATGAAGAGGTACTCGGCGAAGACATCGCGCGACGCCGTGCCGTCGATGGAGTTCTCCACCGAATCGTTGAAACCGAGGTCCGCAGCCACGGCCTGTGGGTCAAGCCCCAATGACGACCCAGCCAGCGCACCAGAACCGTAGGCAGAGACACCGGCACGCGCATCGAAATCAACGAAGCGCGCAACATCGCGCAGCAACGGCCACGCGTGGGCGAGCAGGTGGTGGGCCAGCAGCACCGGCTGAGCGTGCTGGAGGTGCGTGCGTCCGGGCATCGGCACCTCGGGATGCTCTTCGGCCTGAGCGATGAGCACCTCGACGGTGTCGAGCACGAGACCGGCGACCTCACGGGCATGGTCGCGCAGGTACATGCGCCCCATCGTCGCGATCTGATCATTGCGCGACCGGCCGGCACGCAGCTTGCCTCCGAGCTCCGGCCCGGCGATCTCGATGAGTCCGCGCTCGAGCGAGGAGTGCACGTCCTCATCGGATTCGGCGGCGACGTACTCGCCGGCCTCGACGCGGCGGAGGAGTTCGTCGAGAGCCTCATGCATCCCAGACAGTTCCTCGTCGGTGAGCAGACCCGCGTGGTGGAGGACCTTCGCGTGGGCCTTCGACCCGGCGATGTCGTACTTCGCCAGGCGCCAGTCGAAGTCCGTGGACTTGCTCAGCGCGGCCAGGGCATCGGCCGGACCGTCGGAGAATCGTCCGCCCCACAGGCTCAGTCGTTCGCTCACAGATCGTCCTTTCTTCACCGAGTCGCAGATGCCTCGGCCCATTCGTTGTCGTGGAGAAGCTCAGTTGTCATTGTCGCAGGATTTCCTCGGTCCGATCATCGCCGAGGCGGCTCATCGACCCAGCGTGAGCGCGGATTCCTCACCCGTCGACGAGCCCGCCGGCCGCGTATTCGAGGAAGGTCTCGGCCAGGGCCGCTCCCCCGACGGCGGCGTCGGCGATGACGAGGACCGTGTCGTCGCCGGCCAGGGTTCCGAAGATCCCGACCATCGAGGAGCGGTCGATCGCCGAGGCGAGATACTGTGCGGCCCCGGGCGGGGTGCGCAGCACGACCGTGTTGTCCTGCGAGACCGCGGAGACGAGGAGTTCCTCGAGGATCCGAGGCAGCTTCGCATCGAGGCTGTCCCCCGTCGACTGCTGCAGGGAGCGGTCCCCACCCTCGCCGGGGACGGCGTACACGGATCCGGCGGTGGACCGGATCTTCACGGCGCCCACCTCGGCGAGGTCGCGCGACAGGGTCGCCTGGGTGACGGTGATGCCCTGGGTGGCCAGCGCCTCGGCCAGTTCGATCTGGCTGCGCACGGATTGGCGGGTGATGAGATCGATGATCTTCTGCTGCCGGGCAGTCTTCGTCAGCGGCGCGGAGTTCGCCGAGGCGGGACTGTTCGTCTCGGCCATCATCGCTCCAGCAGATAGGTCATGAGGGCCTTCTGCGCGTGCAGGCGATTTTCGGCCTCGTCGAAGACCACCGAGGCGGGTCCGTCGATGACCTCGGCCGTGACCTCCTTGCCGCGGTAGGCGGGCAGGCAGTGGAGGAAGATCGGGTCGTTGCCTGCGTCCATGAGCTCCTGGCTGACCTGGAATGGCATGAACGGTGAGGCCTCGTCGTCGCGGCCGGCGGCATCCTGGCCCATCGACACCCAGGTGTCGGTGACGAGCACATCGGCACCGTTCGCGGCGGCGACCGGGTCGTCGGTGACCGTCAGGGATCCTCCGGTCTGGGTGGACAGGGCTTCGGCCTCGGCGATGACCGCGGCGGCCGGCTGGTGGCCGGCCGGTGCTGCGATGCGCACGTGCATGCCGGCGTTGACTCCGCCGAGGGCGTAGGAGTTGGCCATATTGTTCGCCCCGTCGCCGAAGTAGGTCATCGTCTGACCGGCGATATCGCCGCGGTGTTCGCGGATGGTCAGCAGATCGGCGAGGATCTGGCAGGGGTGGAAGTCATCGGACAGGGCGTTGATGACGGGCACACGCGAGTGCTCGGCCATCTCCACGAGCCCCGCCTGGGAATAGGTGCGCCAGATGATCGTCGAGACCATCCGCGACATCACCTCGGCGGTGTCGGCGATGGATTCCTTGTGCCCGAGCTGCGCCTCACCGGGGTTGATGATCAGCGGCTGCCCGCCGAGGGCGGCGATGCCGGCGGCGAACGACACACGGGTCCGCGTCGAGGTCTTGTCGAAGATGACGGCCGCGGTCTGCGGCCCGGCCAGCGGGGTCCGCGCATAGGGGGCGGCTTTGAGTTCGATGGCGAGGTCGAGGACCTTGCCCAGTTCTGCCGGGCCGAGGTCGGAGTCCTTGAGGAAATGGCGTGTCATGGTGATCCTTCGGAAGTCTGGGTGAGCTCAGCCGGCGATGAGGCCGGGCAGGGCGGCGATGAACGGGGTGAGTTCCTCGGTGGTGATGGTCAGCGGTGGGGCCAGGCGCAGACGTCCGGGGGCCACGGGATTGATGATGAACCCGGCTTCGAGGGCGCGGGCGGCCACGGCCTTCGAATCCGGGCCCACGCCATCGCCGGCGTCCTGACCGTCGGCGGCGCCACCCGTGAGCTCGAGACCGAGCAGCAGCCCTTTGCCGGTGATCTCTCCGATCCCCTCGACTTCGGCCAACTGGGATTTCAGCCAGTCGCTGACCTCGGTGACGTGGGTGAGGAGGTTGTCCTTCTCGATGGTCTCGAGCACGGCGAGACCGGCCGCACAGGATAAGGGGTTGCCGCCGAAGGTCGTGCCGTGCTGACCGGCCTCGAGCAGCTTCGTGTTCGCATCTCCCACGGTGATGGTGGCGCCGATCGGCATCCCGCCGCCGAGTCCCTTCGCCGAGGTGATGATGTCCGGTGTCACGCCCTCGCCGATCTCGGGGTCCTGGTGGGCGAACCACGAACCGGTCCGGCCGATGCCCGACTGGACTTCGTCGAGGACCATGAGGGCTCCGAACTTCGTGGTGAGTTCGCGCACCGCGGTGAGGTAGCCGGCCGGGTGTGTGCGCACCCCGACCTCACCCTGGACGGGTTCGATGAAGACGGCGGCAGTGTTCTCGTTGATGGCCGCCTCGAGCGCCTGAGTGTCGCCATAGGGGACGTGGACGACTCCGGGCACACCGGGGGCGAAGGGTTCGCGGTAGGCGGCCTTCGCGGTCAGCGCCAGCGAGCCCATGGTCCGGCCGTGGAAGGCCCCGTCGACGGCGATGATGAACGGGCGGCCTCCTCCCCCGGCGCGGCGGGCCATCTTGAACGCCGCCTCGTTGGCCTCGGTGCCGGAGTTCGAGAAGAACACGGCGGATCCGGCCGGCAGGTCGAGGATCTGATGCAGCTTCTCGGCCAGGCCGATCTGGGCCGGGGAGGTGAAGAAGTTCGAGATGTGGCCGAGCGTGCTCGCCTGTTCGGCGATCGCGGTCGTCCAGGCCGGGTGGGCGTGGCCGAGCGCGTTGACCGCGATGCCGGCGAGCAGGTCGAGGTACTTCCTGCCCGATGCGTCCCAGACATAGGAGCCCTGACCGCGGACGAGGTCGAGCTGGGGTGAGCCGAAGACCGGGGACAGGACGCGGGAGAAGTCATCGCGCCAGGTCTGCGCCTGTTCGCCGGCGACCTGATCGTTCGCGGCTTGGCCGGCCGGCTTCGTCTGTGCGTGTGTATCAGTCATGGACGTCCTCCGTGGTTGCCTTGTGGCCGTCGCCCAGCGGTGCGGGTTCGACGACGGTGTCCTCGACCATGGTGCCGATGCCCTCGGAAGTGAAGACCTCGAGCAGCAGCGAATGCGCCATCCGGCCGTCGATGATATGGGCCTGCTGCACCCCGTTCTCGATCGCCTCGAGTGCGGCGGTCATCTTCGGGATCATCCCCGCATCGAGCGTGGGCAGGAGTTCGCGCAGCTTCTTCGGGCCGATGCGTGAGATGAGCGAGGACGTGTCCGGCCAGTTCGCGTAGAGGCCGGGCACATCGGTGAGCATGATGAGTTTGTCCGCCTTCAGCGCCTTCGCCACCGCCGAGGCGGCCAGATCGGCATTGATGTTCAGCGGTTTCCCGGCTCGTCCGTTGATCTCCGAGGCGATCGAGCAGATGACGGGTACCCGCCCGTCGTCGAGGAGTTCGGTGAGCACGGTGGTATTCACCGTTGCGATCTCGCCCACTCGGCCGAGGTCGATGAGTTCTCCGTCCACCTCGGCGCTGGTCTTGTGCGCCAGCAGCAGGTCCGCGTCCTCACCGGACAGGCCGATCGCGGCGTTGCCGTTCTGGTTGATGCGGGAGACGATGTCGCGGTTGACTTGGCCGGACAGGACCATGCGGATGACCTCGGCGGCCTCTTCGGTCGTCACCCGCTGTCCGGCCTTGAACTCGGATTCGATGCCCAGACGCTCGAGCATCGCCGAGATCTGAGGTCCGCCGCCGTGGACGACGACGGGGCGGATGCCGGCGAAGCGGAGGAAGGCGATGTCATCGGCGAAGGACTGCTGCAGCTCCGGGGAGACCATGGCATTGCCGCCGTATTTGATGACGATCGTGGCGCCGGAGAAGGTCTTGATCCACGGCAGCGCTTCGGTCAGGGCTTCGGCCTTGACCTGGGCGGCGGCGAGCCGGGCGGCCGTGGACTTCGTGGACATATCGTGCGGGTTGTTCATGAGGAGTAGGCGCTGTTCTCTTCGACGTAGTCATGGGTGAGGTCCGAGGTCCACACGGTGGCGTCGTGGGAGCCAGCGTGCAGGTCGATGACGACATCGACGCTGCGTTCGAAGGTCACGCGCTCGGGGTCCTCATAGGGTCCCGAGGCCTTGCAGACCTGGACGCCGTTGATCGTGACGTCGATGGCGGTGGGGTCGAAGTCCGCCGAGGTGGTTCCCACCTGAGCGACGACACGACCCCAGTTCGGGTCCTCACCGAAGATCGCGGCCTTGAACAGGGCCGAGCGGGACACGGAGCGGGAGACTTCGACAGCGTCGGCCTCGCTGGCCGCGCCCGAGGTGGTGATCGCGATGTCGTGGTGGGCGCCTTCGGCGTCGACGTGAAGCTGGTGCATGAGGTCGAGGCAGACTTCGCGCAGCAGGCTCGCGAACTCGTCGGTGTCGACCGCAGCGTCGTGGGCTCCGGAGGACATGAGGATGACGGTGTCGTTCGTCGACATGCATCCGTCGGTGTCAAGGCGGTCGAAGCTCTGGTTCGTCGCCGCCCGCAGCGCCTGGTCGAGCACACTCTGGTCGACCTTCGCATCGGTGGTGAGGACGACGAGCATTGTCGCCAGCCCCGGGGCGAGCATGCCCGCGCCCTTGGCCATACCGCCGATCGTGAACCCGGTGGACCCTGTGCGGCTGGCGGTCTTTGCGACGGTGTCGGTGGTCATAATGGCTTCCGCGGCGTCCTGGCTGGCCTCGACCGTGGTGTCGGTGGCGGCGACGAGCGGTGGGAGATGGGTGAGGATCGAGTCGCGGAAGCCCTGTCCGCCGACGCCGATGAGTCCGGTGGAGCAGACGAGGATGTCCTCAGGCTTCGTGTCGGTGCCGGCGGCGGTGAGGGCATCGGCGGTGGTCTGGGCGGTCAGGGTCGTCGTCTCATAGCCGAATTCGCCGGTGTAGCAGTTCGCTCCCCCGGAGTTGAGGACGACGGCGCTGGCCTGACCGTTGGCCGAGGCCTTCTGGGACCACAGGACCGGGTTGGCCTTGCACCGGTTGGACGTAAAGACGGCGGCGACGGCGTCGGACGGTCCGGAGTTGATGACGAGTGAGAGGTCTTTGGTGCCCGAGGGTTTCAGGCCGGCGGTCAGTCCTGCGGCCGTGAAGCCCAGTGGTGCGGTCACGCTCATGGGGCGACTCCTTCAAGGGGAAGGGCGGTGGTCTCGTCGAGGCCGAGCGCCAGGTGGATGGATTGGAGGGCCTGTCCGGCGGTGCCGCGGACGAGGTTGTCGAGAGCCACGACGACGAGGATCGTGTTCGCCCGTTCGTCGACGGTGAACTGGATGTGAGCCATATTCGAGCCCGCCGTCGCCGAGGTGTGCGGCCATTGGCCTTCCGGAAGGAGGCGGACGAAGGGTTCGTCGGAATAAGCCTGGGCGAACGCCTGGTTCAGCTGGTCCTTGAGTGCTGCGGCGTCGAGGAGGCCTTCGGCCGTGCGTGGTGCGGTCTCGCCGAGGTCGGCGGTGATGGTCGCGAGGATCCCTCGGGCCATGGGCACGAGTGTCGGGGTGAAGGAGATCCGCGTCGGGCCTTCGGCGGCGTCGGCGCCGAGGACACCGTTGAGGTTCTGTTCAATCTCGGGCACATGCCGGTGAGTGCCACCCGTGCCGTAGGGCGAGGCGTCGCCGAGGACTTCGGCCGCGGTCAGGTGCGGCTTGAGGGCCTTGCCCGCTCCGGAGACCCCGTTGGCGAGCACGGCGTTGAGACCGGCCGGTGCGGCGAGCCCAGCTTGGATGAGTGGGGCGAGGCCGAGGGTCACGGCGGTGACGTTGCAGCCGGGCACGGCGATGCGTTTCGTGTCGGTCAGTGCTTCGCGCTGCTTCGTGCCGTCGGCGGTGAGCAGTTCGGGCAGTCCGTAGGTCCAAGTGCCCTGGTGGTCGGAGCCGTAGAACTTCTCCCAGGCGGACGCGCTGATGAGCCGGTGGTCGGCGGCGAGGTCGACGATGAGGGTGTTCGGACTCGTCTTCTCGAGTTCAGCGGAGATCGCCCCGGACTGGCCGTGCGGCAGCGCGAGGACGACGACATCGTGGCCGGCGAGCACCTCGGCGGTGGACTCTTGGACCACAAGTTCGGAGAATCGGGGAAGATGGGGTTGATGTCGGCCGAGTGTCTCGCCTACGGAAGAATGTCCGCACACCGTTGTGACGTTCAGATGGGGGTGAGTGCTCAGCAGCCGGAGGACCTCTCCCCCGGCGTATCCGGTGGCACCGGAGACGGCAACACTGAAATCGTTCATATGTATAACTATACCAGCACATTAAATTATATGCAGGAGGCGTCATGACCCAGGCAGTTCGCGCGATGGAAGCCGGTGGACCCGAGGTCCTCGAGTTCGGTGAGGTGGAGACCCCTGTCGCCGGGCCCGGTGAGGTGCTCGTCGATGTCGAGGCCGCGGGCGTGAACTTCATCGACACGTATCGTCGTTCGGGTGTGTACCCGATGGAGTATCCGCATATCGTCGGCTCCGAGGGCACGGGTCGCATCGCCGAGGTCGGCGAGGGCGTCGAGAGCTTCTCCGTCGGCGACCGCGTCGCCTGGCATGAGGCGCCGGGGTCGTACGCGACTCAGGTGGTCGTGAATACGGACAACCTGCTGCGGGTGCCGGAGGGTGTAAGCGCCGAGGTCGCTGCCGCCATGCCGCTGCAGGGCCTGACCGCGCAGTACCTGGCGACGAGCTCGCACGAGATCAAGCCGGGCCAGACGGCGCTCGTCCATGCGGGTGCCGGTGGTGTCGGACTGTTGCTTACGCAGATCATCAAGCACTTGGGCGGCAATGTCATCTCGACGGTGAGCACCGAGGAGAAGGCGGAGCTGGCGCGCAAGGCCGGTGCCGATGAGGTCTTCCTCTATGGCGAGGGCGTCGACATCACGGCGAAGGTCAGGGAGCTCACCGACGGTGAGGGTGTCGATGTCGCTTATGACGGCGTCGGCAAGGACACGTTCGATGCTTCGTTGGCCTCAATCAAGCCGTTGGGTTCGATGGTGCTCTTCGGCGGAGCCTCGGGTCAGGTGCCGCCGTTCGACATTCAGCGCCTGAACTCCTCGGGCGGGATCTTCTTGTCTCGTCCGTCGTTGGCATGGTTCGTCCGTAGCTCGGAGGAGCTGGCGAAGCGGTCGGCAATGCTCTTCAACGGCATCGAGCACGGCTGGCTCAACTTCCGCATCGGCGCCACGTTCCCGTTGGCCGATGCCGCAGATGCACACCGAGCACTTGAGGGGCGCAAGACCACCGGCAAAGTTGTGCTGACGGCCTGACCCAGGCGTTCAGCATTAGTGAAGTCGGGGTACTCCACGTCTGGAGTACCCCGACTTCATTCAATCTAGGACCGTCACCGACTCAAGCAGACAGGTTAGCCTTCCCCCACAGCCACAGCATCACGTCGAAGACCCTCAACGTCGAGAGTTCCGGTCGACCGATCTCAGCACGCAGCTTCGTTGCTCGCTCCTCGAGGTAGTCGCCTTCAGCCTGGAATGCTTCCCACCACAGCCGCCACGAATCGCCGCGACCAAGTTCAATTACCTGGTTCACGACTGAGTCTTCAATAGGAATGAGATGTGGACGCTTTCGTGCCATTAGTTTGCTGGTGGTCGTCGGCCCGATCCCCCACCGGCTGTCGCCCGGCAGATTGCGTCGGAGAAGATCCCACAAATCTATCGCTTTGGACTTCAATCCAAGGTGCTTTTCAAACTCCGACTCCGAGAGCGAACCGATGGACAAATTTGGGATTTGCTCAAGAACTCCGTTGAAGACCGAGGACTCTCTGTTCGGAAGCGGTATTCGGTAGCACCTGTGTAACGAAGTGGTAGCAGCTATGTAAGTACCCGGTAGCAGTAGAGCAGGATTGCTTTCACCCACGACAGTGAAGTCGTGATCAGTGAAAGGAATCCTGCTCATGGCCGACTACCGGCTCATTCTCTCCCTGCTCGTTCAGGGATACTCCTACAGACAGATCGAAGCGATGGCCAGCTGCTCCCACCGCGCGATCGCGAAAGCCCACAACATCGTCAAGAATCAGTCATTGACGACGAAGGACCAAGTCGATGCCCTCACCATCGACGACCTCGACCGGTTCTTCACCGACGGACGCAAAAGCACCGACGAGGACTTCGTCCCGATCAATATCGATGCCGTCATCAACGCTCGCATCGGGCGGAAGAAGCCACCGCTGAAAGTGTTGTGGGCCCGTTATCTCAACACCCCAACCTCCACCCCAACGGCGCGGCACTACCGGTACGAACGGTTTTGCCAGATCATCGCCGACCACGTCCGCACCCACGACCTCACCAGCCCGATCACCCACACTCCGGGGCATACGATGCAAGTCGACTGGGCCGGAACCCCGATGTGGATCACCGACCCGATCACCCGCGCAGCCACGAAGGTGTCGATCTTCGTGGCCACACTGCCGTACTCGGGAATGATCTTCGCCTACGGGTGCCTCGATGAGAAACTCTCTGCCTGGTGCGACGCCCACAGACGTGCCTTCGAATACTTCGGCGGCGTCGCGCAAGTGATCATCCCCGACAATGCGTCAACAGCGTCGAACCAGATCAGCAAGTACGACAAGACCCGCGACGTCAACGCCTCCTACGCCGGATTCCTCGAGCACTACAACACCGCAGCCGTACCCACCCGGGCCTATAAGCCGAAGGAGAAAGCCAACGTCGAATCCGGCGTCAAGATCGTCACGAACTGGATCATCCACTACCTCGCCGACCGACACTTCGCTGACATCGATGACCTCAACGACGCTGTCGCTGACCGGGAGGAGTGGATCAACGACCGCACCCCGTTCCGCAGCCAACCGCGATCCCGGCGGGACTGGTTCACCGACGATGAGGCCGGCGACCTGCTCAGCCTGCCTGACCAGCCCTGGCAGGACGTGAGCTGGAAGAAGGCGAAAGTCTCCCGCGACTGGCACATCCAGGTTGAGACCATCAAATACTCCGTGCCCGCGACCTTCGTCGGCACCACTGTGGATGTGCGCATCGTCGGCACCCGAATCGACATCCTCGCCGCCGGGGACATCATCGCCAGCCACCGAGTGGTGACGAAGAAGCATTCGTATGTCACCGATGCCGATCACGCTCCAGCCTCTCAAGGCCAGACGACTGGGTTGTGGACTCGCGGCTACTTCCTTCGCCAAGCCGCGAAGACGGGACCGAACACGGTTGAAGCGCTCACCCGGCTGCTGGATGCCAAGAAGATCGAAGCCCAAGGGTTCAGGGCCTGCATGAACATCCTCTCCCTAGGCAAGGGCGACAACCGGCCTCTGCTGGAACAGGCCTGCCAAACACTGTGCGCTGATGAACGCCGACCGATCAGCTACACCGCGGTCAAACACCAGCTCACTGCCATTCGCGCTCAAGCCAAGCAACGACCTGCAGTCACACCACCACCATCACCGGCACCCGTCCCGGCAATGTCGAGGGATACCAGTCGAGCTCACCTGAGCGGTGTTGACCAATTCCGGCTGACGGCGCTGACGAACGATGAGAAAGGCTCCGACCAATGAGTGACCACTTGACCACTGATGACATGGCGACGTTCACCCAGTTGCGGATGACCGCGTTCGGGCAAGCCGTGATCGATATCGCCAACGATTCCGACTACGACGACTGGACGTTCTCGGCGAAGATCCACCACGCTCTCGATATCGAGCTCGCGGCCCGGGCAGAACGTCGCGTCTATAAACTCCTCAAAGCCTCGCACACTCCGAACCCCGCGGCCTGTGTCGAAGATGTCCGCTATCTGCCTGATCGGACGCTGACTCGCGATGTTGTTGACCGGCTGGCTTCGTGTGCCTGGATTGAGAATGCGACGAACGTGATGGGACTGATGCAAGGAGAGGTGACAATTCGGGTGTCACGCTGCGACTGCAGGTGACTCAATAATTGCCTCGTACTCAACCGGTGTCAAACGACCCAACCGGGCCTGCCGCCGACGCCGGTGATACGTCCGCTCAATCCACGTCACGATCGCGATTCTCAACTGCTCCCGGCTCGACCACCGGCGACGGTCGAGAACGTTCTTCTGCACCAGGGCGAAAAACGATTCCATGGCAGCATTGTCGCCGGCCGCGCCGACTCTGCCCATCGATCCGATCAGGCCGTGGCGGGCCAGAGCACGGGTGAATTTCTTCGACCGGAATTGGCTGCCGCGATCGCTATGGACCACGCATCCGGCCACGTCACCACCGCGACGGGCCACGGCCATCTCGAGGGCATCAACAGCTAACCGAGCCTTCATTCGGGCCCCGATGGAGTAGCCGACGATCCGCGAGGAGTAGACGTCCTTGATCGCGCACATGTACAGCTTGCCCTCATCGGTGCGATGCTCCGTTATGTCGGTCAGCCAGAGCTGATTCGGTCCATCGGCTCGGAACTCGTGGCGGGTGCGCCCATCGGCGTCGGTGACGACGCACAGGTCGTCGTGGACGGCCGGGCCCGGCCGTTTGCCGTTCTTGGCTCGGGCCTTGCCGAAGACGGAGAACCACGAGTTGGCCGAGCACAGCCGCCACGCGGTGCGCACGGCCATCGGATACCCGGCGATTTCGGCCTCATCGGCCAGGTACCGGTACCCGAATTCCGGGTCATCGGCATGGGCATCGAACAAGGCGTTGGCCCGATACGCCTCATTCACCTCGGCTTCAGGGACAGGGGCGGCCAGCCATCGGTAGTAGGGCTGGCGAGAGAGCTTCAATACCCGACACGACACCGCAACGGGGATACCGTCGGCGGCGAGCTCTCTCACGAGCGGGTAGAGCCTTTTGACGGCAGATTCGCCTGCGACAAGTAGGCGGCTGCGCGGCGCAGGACCTCGTTCTCCTGTTCCAGCAGGCGAGTCCGACGTCTGAGTTCTCGGAGTTCGGCTGACTCATCGGTGGTCTTGCCGGGCTTGTTGCCGGCATCGATGTCTGCTTGGCGGAGCCATTTCGCGATGGTGCCTTCGTGGACGCCGAAGTCCTTGGCGATCTGGGCGATCGTGGTCTTCTCGTCGCGGTTCAAGACGACGCGGATGACGTCATCGCGGAACTCTTTCGGGTAGGGCTGGGGCATGGTGTCTATCCTTCCAGGCTTGCCTGTGAACAAGCCAGATCAGATGTCACCAAAACCTGCATCAGTCCCTAGTGCCTGATGCCACCACGGTCATGGACCCCTTCCACGTTGTCGCCCTCGTCGGCACGAAGCTCGATGAGACGAGGAGGCGGCTACAAACAGAGCTGCACGGTCGCAGAGAACGGTCGGGTGATGACCTGTACGGGATCCGCAAAACGGTTCGCACCCGCGTCGGTTTGCTTACCAGCAAGCAGAAGCACCGCCTCAACTCAGTCTTCGCCGCCGACAATCATGCTGCCCTGTTGGTGTGTTGGCAGTTCTATCAAGACACGATCGCCGCCTATGCTGCCCCACCGAGCAAAGGTAAGAAGCTCATGAACCGACTCATCGACACCCTGGCAGGAACGATTCCTGATGAGCTCAAAGAACTCCGGAGCCTGAGGACAACCTTCCAACGTCGTCGGGCCGATATCCTGGCCTACTTCGATCATCCTGGAACCTCGAACGGGCCAACCGAAGCGATCAACGGCAGACTCGAACATCTGCGCGGTATCGCACTGGGGTTCCGCAACCGGGGCAACTACCTGATCCGGTCGCTGCTCCACGCTGGAGGACTGGGACCTCTTCTACAGCCCTATTTATGAAGAGCCTGGTGACCGTCCCCGCAAAATCCCCAATAACTCACCGCGGGCATTCGGTGTTCGCAACGAAAGGCGACCACAAATTAGGCTTGATCATCCGCGTTTGACGAGACAAGGAGGTACCCACAGCCATTGTTCGCAAACGGATCGGTGATAGCTGACGTAATCTTCACCGACTTGCTCAGGCACTATCTGTCAACGGTGTCAAGTTCGCCCACAAATGGGGAGCAGCATCGACACGGATACCGAAACACGAATCGACCCTCACTACACAGTTTAATCGTCGAGAGCGTCATAGGCCGATCCCATCTCAGCCGTCACGTCGGTACCCAGCCCTTCGACCTGACGCAAAGTCGGTTGCCGTCCATTCGTATGTGGACTGTAACGGGCGACCGTCTCGATCTCGTTCCCAGAGACCTCTCGGGCGAGCACAAGATCAAACTCTTCAGCGCCAAAAACCAGAAAGATTGCGGCATCGAAATCGAAGCTGCGAAAGGGACTGAATCTGCCAGAGCGCCCCGCTGACCGCTTCCCCATTGCCTTTACTTGGAGTCGACGGCCTCGAGGATCAGTGATGTCATGTGATTTCGTAGAGTTCGGCGCCAGAGAACCCCCACGAGCCCTCAACACCACCTGTTCTGCGATATCGCCCAAAGGCTTGTTGTTCGTGCGTACCAACCCGCGATTGCGCAATTCCGATACGATGGATGCCTCCAGCTGAAGCAGATCCTTCACACGCAGACTTCGAAGATCCAGCAACATGTTCCTTCCCTCTCCCCCGCACGTGATCAAGGACTGAGCGCAAACAGAGCCTCAATTGTCGTCAGACTACAACTTCCGACTCTCCCGCGCGCTGTGCCGCCTCTGCTACTAGCCTCGGCGGTCCGGTTGCCTTCACCCCGTGTACGAGGACACCGAATACACTTTGACGGCTCCCACCTCATTGCCCTTCAGCAACAGGTGCGCTGCGTACCAGCTGTACTCATCGTCCGGGTCGATCGTCTCGCCTGGTCCCTTCAGTCCGCAGATGACGTCGCCGGGCTCGATGGCATCGGAGCCGAAACCGATTCCTTCCATCAGTTCAACACCATTGCTCATGGTGTAGTCCCCGTATTCCTCATCCACGACTCCGATGAGTTCGCAGGTATCGACTTCGGTCCCGTCCTGGAGAGCCACGTTGCGGTACGTCAGCGGTGGGTTCGCAGATGCGTCCCCGATGACTGTGTCCAAGTCTCGCATGACCTCATCAGTGGCCATCGCACCGGCAGTGCCATCGTCGCCTTTCGCGGCCGCATCGACGAACTTCTGAACTGCTTCGACCTCCGGCACCCGGACAGTTTCTCCATCGGCGGTGAACAACGCATCTTGAGGGTCGTATCCGCCCTTCGACCATGCGAAGCGGAGTTCCGCTTCGCCTGTGCGCTCTGCGGCGTTGTATTCCTCGTCGCCGTAGACGGCTATATTGCTCACCGTCGCTGTCATATAGGGGCCGGTGAGGTCGATCGCGGAGACGATGCTGCGGTTGAAGTCGGCAAGCTGTTGGAAGTCCGAGTCCTCGCTCCACGGTTCGATCGAGGTGACGAGGTTCAACTTCTGGTCATAGACACCGACCGAATCCGTCACCCAGTTCCCACCCGGATAGCAGACGAAGTCGATAGCCACCATCGGCTTCGGTGTGGCCACCGACGTTGTCACGTCATTGATGGCGATCGATGACCCGTAGTCTCCTTCTGCGGTTTTGCCGTCTGCGAATGCCTGCTTCGCTCCCTCGGCCATAGTTAAGTCTGCACAGGCAGGAGGGACCTCCAGCTTCGCGTTCCGGATGTCGTCCTCCGACGGAAGCTTCGGTGCCGGCAGCGCCGAGATGCTCTCATCGAATCCCTTGTCCGCCGTAACGGATTCGTCGTCCGAGGAATCCGTGAAATCGAACGAGCTCACTGCGCCCTCATGCTGGATGCGCAGCTGACTGCCGGTGACGGCGAATCCGTCGGTCGGTGCGGACACTGCCCACAGCTGGTCACCGGTCGAGACATCGAGGCCTTTGACCCCGCCCGAGGTTCCGATGATGAGAACACCATCGACGGCTGTCCACGACGGGGTGACGCGTTTGTCACCGAGTCCGGTCACCTCGGCGGCGGAGGGATCGAGGTCCTGCGTCCACAGGACGCTGTCGGAATCGACGGCGGCAAGAGTATGACCATCGGAGACCACCCACGGTCCGGTCTCCCCCGCCTGGGGACCGGCGATCATCGAGACATGGGCCTCAGGTCCGAGATTCAGACCGTCATAGGTCTGATCGTCCGGCCCGGTCACTGCTCCTTCATCTTCGATGTCGAGAGGAACCCTCGATGATGCGGGATGGGGGTCGACATCGGCCTTGCTCTCAGCTGTCGTCATCGACCCGTCGCTGAGTGCGACCGCTCGGTCCCCGCACTGGACAGCCTCGCCGGAGACGCGGCATGCGGTGGGAGTGCCGGCCAGTTTCTCCTCGTCGTCGGAGGTGTCGTCGGAAGCGTCCGGGCCGAGCGCCTCGTCCAGCGGCGCGGTCTCGCCGGTGTCGATGTCCTGGTGCGGGATCGACACCGTCCAGGCGGGCTTTTCATCGTCACCCACTTGGGTAAGAATCGAGGTGGTTGACCCGATGAACCGCAGGATCTCTGGGGAGGTCTCACCGGCTTCGGCAGAGGCAGTCAGCGGGGCGCCGTTGAGGCGCATGTCCGCACTCAGACCGCTGAAGTCCATGACATCGGATTGGCTGGGAGTCTGAGCGTAGTCGGGTTCCGGATCGCCGAAGGGGTTGTACCCGGAGAAGAAGGCGAAGGAGCCTCCAGCGATGAGTGCCACGACCGCAACTGCGGCAATGCCGAGCAGGACGGGTTTGGATTTCGATTTCTTCGTCGCGCCCTGCTCGGACGAGGGCGGCTGTGATTCATAGGAATTCGGGTGGTCGCTCATACTCAGTGAATCTAGCAGGAAGCCCTGACGCGACTACACGAACTGTAGTGGATCACCGAAATGTTGTCAGATCGCAATTGTGGTCAACGATTGGGAGGAGCACACGTCCTCATCGACTCGATGGCACTGGGCTGCCTGACGCACCTACGAACTCACGGATCGCGGGCAGCTCGCGGCGGGCCTGGGACAGTCCCATGCGATGAGCAGCGGCGAGGCGTGAAAGGTCACGGGTGCCATTGTCGACCGGCATCCGCTCAGGAGCGAAGACGTGTGCCTTTCCCTCCGCTTCGAGAGCGAAGATCCGTTCGCGCGTCTCGTTGTACCGTGCCCACCGGGTCAACAGCGCCTCCGCCAATGCGGGATACCGACGGAAGATGCTCCGGTAGACTGCGGAGAAGCGCTGCGGCGCCTTTCGATACGAGCGCTCCTGCGTGAGCACGATGACGAACTTTTCGAAGCCCTCTATCTGTGCCTGACTCAGAGCGATTCCGCCGTCCTCGCCCATCGCCCCGTCGACGTACACATGCCCGTCTAAGTGGACCGGCGGCATCAGCCCAGGCATCGTCGAGGAGGCGCGTACACGGACCATCAGATCCTCGATCTCAGGAGTGTCTTTCCGCGACCAGACAACATCATCACCGGATACCGCATCGAACGCGACAATCCTCATGTCTGCAGGACTCGATTGAAATGACTCCCAGTCGAACGGCAGCGCCTCGTCGGGGCCGCCCGCCTGCTGGTAGATGTACTCCGCGTTGAACATGCCCTGCCCACGAGCGAAATAGCGCAGGCCGCCGAACTGTTCATCGGCGGCGAACTCGACGAATGACCGACGAGCGCGTCGCGCGTCACCGGACAAGTAGTTCACCGCATTTGAGGCCCCGGCGCTGATACCCGCGACCCAGTCGAAATCCAAGCCAGCTTCGAGCAGCGTGACGACCATCCCGCTCGTCAGCGACGCCCGCATGCCACCGCCCTCGAAGATCAGAGCTGTATCGCCGATCCGAGTCGTGTCCGCCGCTGTCGTCACCTGACTTGCACCTTTCATAATCGTCATCCTAAAGAAGGCTACCCGATGGTAATTGACCGGCACCCAAAGACGGCGGAGTCACCGCCAAGACAAGAGCATCGATGTCAGTCAGCACTGACCCCGAGATCCCGGTCGACCACATCGACCTCGGCCTCGCCGATGCCCACTTCCAGGATCAGGAGATGACCACAGTGGTGCTGCGAACCCTCAACAGAACGGCGAGTTCCAACCCGGCAGCCTTCCGCCGCGGGCTCGCTCATGAGCCGGCGACCGGAACTGCTGACTTCGTGGGCTCGAGCCGACATCATCGAAGACCGTGACACGGTGCTGGACCGTGACAAGCTGCTGGAGTGAGCGGAATTCTGGACAACCTCACTGATCAGCCGTCCTCGGCCAGCGCCTCATAGGCGGGACGGAGCACCTCGGCGAGGGGCTGCTTGCGCACCGTGACGTCGATTGGCGGCACCTGTTCGAGTACGGAGACCGCCGTCCCGAGCGGTCGTGGCGGGACGATCTGAGCAGGTTGGAAGTAGAACGCGTCGAGGAGCTCGGTCAAGGGCACCGGGGCGGAGTTCTCCGCCGTCGACCCGGTGTGCAGGTGCTCGAGAAGGTCCTCGCGTTCGCGTCCTCGCCAGGCGAGGATCCGAAACGGGTCCTCATCGAACTGTTCGGCGAGCAGATAGACCACGGCCGCGACATGCTTGCACGGCACCGCAGAGTCCGGACAGGAGCAGTCGAGAGTGAGCTCGCCCTTGATCGGGAACAAGGTCAGGCCCACATCGTCGAAGAGCTTCTCGATGTCGGCGGGCATCTGCCCTGACAGCAGTTGAGCGACGAACCAGGCGTCCTCGTTCATCCTCTCCTCGATGCTCGCCCATTCGGCCTTGCCGTAGGCGCGCAGTCCGATGCGCACGCGGTAGGGACGAGCCCGCGAGCCCTGCACAGTCGCATTCACCAGACCGGCATCGAGGTCGATATCGAGAACCTGACCTCGACGGGCATAGTTACGGCCACGGGTCAGCCGAGTGCCCATTCCCATGCCTTCGAGGACGGTGATGAACCGTGTCGACCACCAGGCCTGGGCCATCGAACCGCGTTTCGATTTCGCACGGATGCCGCCGTCGACCGTGCGCGGCTTCGAAGGCGGATAGAACCGGGACCCGAATGACTTACTCACCGACGGCATCCTTCGACAAGGTGAGAAGGTCGTGCAGACTGTCCGTCGACATCTCGGTCAACCATGACTCTCCCTCACCGACAACCATATCGGCCAACTCCTTCTTCTCCTCGAGAATTGCGTCGATCCTCTCCTCCAAGGTACCGATGCCGATGAACTTGCGCACTTGCACCCGGCGTTTCTGCCCGATTCGGAACGCTCGGTCCGTGGCTTGGTTCTCCACAGCCGGGTTCCACCAGCGGTCGAGGTGGACGACTTGGTTGGCAGCGGTGAGATTGAGCCCGGTGCCTCCGGCTTTGAGGGAGAGCACAAAGATCTTCGGACCGTCCGGTTCCTGGAAGTCTTTGACGATTTGGGTGCGACGCTGCTTCGAGGTGCTTCCGGCGAGATAGGCGACATCGGTGTCGAACTTGGCCGCAAGGTGAGGCACGAGCATCTCCCCGAAGTCGGTGAACTGGGTGAAGCACAGCACCCGATCCCCCTCCGCCAGGGTCTCGGACATGATCTCTTCGAACCTCTCGAGTTTGCCCGACCTCTGTCCGATCGCCGAACCGTCGTGGAGGAGATGGGCAGGATGGTTGCAGACCTGTTTGAGTTTCGTCATTGCCGCCAGCACCAGTCCACGTCTCTCGATACCGCTCGATTCCTCGATGCGCCCCATCATCTCGGCGACGACGGATTGGTACAGCGAGGCTTGTTCGACCGTGAGGCGGTAGTGCTGTTTGATCTCGATCTTCTCCGGCAGATCGTCGATGATCCGCGGATCAGTCTTCGTCCGTCGCAAGATATAGGGCCGAGTGATCCGACGCAGGCGGTGCGCTCGCTCCTCGTCGGCCCTCACCTCGATCGGACGGACGAATCGTTCGCGGAACTTCTCCGGGGTGCCAAGCATTCCCGGGTTGACGAAGTCCATGATCGACCACAGTTCGCTCAACCGGTTCTCCACCGGGGTGCCGGTCAGCGCGATCTTCTGTCCCCCGTTCAGACGCCGGATGGCCTTGGTGGTCTGGGAGAGGCGGTTCTTGATCACTTGTGCTTCGTCGAGGACGACGCGTACCCAGCCGATGCGTTCGAGTTCGGCGATGTCACGGGATGCGGTGGCGTAGGTGGTGATGACGAGGTCCGACTCGGCGAGAGCCGCATCAAATGCGTCCCCGCGGGGACGGGCCGACCCGTAGTAGACGAGGATGCGCAAGCTGGGGGCGAACCTGGCAACCTCGGCCTCCCAATTGCCGATCAGCGACATCGGGCACAGCAACAGAGTCGGGGCACTGGTCGCAGAATCAGGGTCAGCAACGGCGCTGGCGCGTGCGCGGGCGGTAGCCTCCAGGGCGAGCAGCTGCACGGTCTTGCCGAGACCCATGTCATCGGCGAGGACGGCGCCGATTCCCAGACGTCCGAGGAAGTCCAGCCAGCTCAATCCCCGAGCCTGATACGGGCGCAGTGTGGCCCGGAAGTCCTCAGGTGGGTCGACTGTCTCGATGGTCTGGGCCGCAGTGCCGTCGAGCAGGTCACCCAACCACCCGTCTGCCTCGACGGAGGTGACCTCCAAGGGCGTCTCGAGTTCCTCAGGATCGCCGAGGGCGAGCGTCATCACCTCGGAGATTGGCATCTGGCCCTCCTCATGGTTCTTGAGGAAGTCGAGTCCACGTCTGATTCGCTCTTGGTCGACGACAATCCACTGTCCCCGCATCTGCACCAAGGGTGCCTTGGCAAAGATGAGGGCCGCGATCTCGTCATCGCTGAGGCCGTGGTCCCCGACGGCGAGCGCCCAGTCGAAGCTGGCCAGCCCGTCCCTGCCGATCTTCGCTTCCTGTGGGTCGCCGTCTGTCGGTGTGGCATGGAGCTTGAGACCGACCTTGGGCGTCGTGCCCCACCAGGACGGCAGCTGCACCTCGACCCCCGCCTCGGCGAGTCCGGTCGCTGCAGTATTGAGGAAGTCGAAGGCCGCCGAGGTGGAGAGCTCAAGTTCCGTCGGTTCGGCCCTGCGCAGCCCCGCCTCGAGATCCGGGTATACCCGTTGAGCGCGAGCGAGTTCGGCCAGCAGCACCTCGCGGGGTTTGTCGAGCCACCTCGCCAGACTCCCATCGTCATCCCAGACTCGAAAGGCGTCGATGACGAGGCTCTGGTCGCTGCGTGAGCGCAGGAGGAAGTCGAGGTGCCAGCGAACTTCGGCAGCGTCCGATTCGGTGAGGGCGCCTCCTTCAGGTTCAGGATCACGCAGGCGCAGGACCAACTGTGCCGGACCAGGTGACTCCGCTCCTTCGCGTACCCACGGGTCGAGTTCACGGATGAGTTCTTCCGCCGCGGCGGGGGCGATGTCGACACGTGCATCATCACCGGTCAGTGACTCGAACCACGTCTCGGCGGCGGGCAGAGTGGAGGGACGACGGCCCCGCCGAGGTGCCAGTAGGTTTGCGGGCAGGCGCCGGCGCACGAGGGCGTCGACGACGCCGTCCAAGAGTCCCAGGGTCAACTCGGCCTGCGGTGTCTCCGGTGCGGCGGCGCGAAAGGACGGCGGCATGGTCTGGACCAGACCGTGGTTCGTCACGGCGTCGGCACCGGTGGCGAACACCCGCCACCGGGCCTGCACCTCGGTGGTGGTGGTGTCATTGTCGTCTTCGTCGTCTCGGCCGACGATGACACAGGTGGGGAGCACGCGGGAACGATCCACGAGCATCTCGCCATGTCGGCGAAGTTCAGCAACATAATGAACGGAGGCGGCCGGTCGCACGTCGACCTCCGACTGATCCCCCAGGATCGAGTCGAGAACAGAGGACAGTTCGGAAGCGGGAATCCGCATCACGGGCACAGACCACGGCAGCAGAGACGGAGCCGAAGAGGACCGGCGCCGAGGCTGGATGCGCACCATCTCGGGTGGATCCAAGGGCGAGCGCTGCAGGGATGGAAGCAGGAGAGTCTGGGGCGTTCTGCGAGCCCCCTCTGAGCGCCCGAGAATGTCGGCGAGTGAGTCGGTGGGGACGGCGAAGGGGTGGTCGCGGACTTGGCGCACTGCTGCGCTGGGGCTCGAGACCGGGAGGGCGGAGTCCTCGGCCCACATGCCGATGTCGATTCCGTACTGGGCATCGGGCAGTGCACAAGCATGCAGAACGTACACTCTGACTCCTTCACACCTGGCTCACCGGTCGACGCATCTACGATACAGTCTGCCGAGCTCTCATCATGGACTTTGTCAGTGCCGGTGAGGGGCAGGTTACGATCGATGCTGCCACTTGTCGGCTCGCGTCACCTCAACAGTTCGAGATGGTCGGCGTCGAGAGCGATCCCGCTAGGCTGATGGACATGGCAATCGGTCGTGGCTTCAACGCTCTCTGGAGCACGAGCGCGCTATCGAACCTCGCCGACGGCCTCGCGTTCGTCTCAATGCCGCTGCTTGCAGCCTCGATGACGGATGATCCTCGCCTTGTAGCCGGATTGGCCACTCTCTATGCCGTGATCCGACTCGTGGCTGCTTTGCCGATCGGCGTCTGGGTCGACCGGTTTGATCGACGAACATTGATCGTCGCGGCCAACATTCTGCGAGGAGGTGCGCTGGCCGGATTCGCGCTGACCATCCAGTTCGGGGTCTCCTCCCTCATCGTGCTGTACTCGGCTATGGCCGTAGTCGCGGCTTTAGAAAGCGTTGCAGACAGCGCTGCAATAGCGATCCTGCCGTCGCTTGTCGGGACCCAACGACTGGAATCTGCGAACGGACGTATTGCAGCGACGCAGTTGATCGCCGATGAATTCGCTGGCCCTCCCCTGGGTGGATTCCTGTTCGCACTTGCGGCCTCAGTCCCCGCCTTTGCAATGGGCGGGCTCTGGGCGCTTGCGGGAGTCATCGCTCTTGCTCTGCCGACCCGGAGTCCGTCGACACTGTCCGCTGACGCACATTCCTCCCGACGGTCAGTCTTTGCTGAGGCTGTCGATGGCATTGCCTGGTTGCGACGCCACCATGTCGTCGGCGGCCTGGCCGTCATCGGAGCACTCGCAAGCATCGGCTACATGTTGCCGTTCTCGATCCTCGTTCTCTTCGCCCGGGAACGTCTCGGGCTGAACGGCACCGGTTACGGCCTGCTGCTCGCGTTCTCCGCCCTCGGAGGTCTCCTCGGTTCAATGCTTGCATCGCGCCTCCGCGCGCGTCTTGGGTCCAGATGGACGATTGTTGCCAGCCTCATCCTGGGAGCAGTTGCCCTCGGCGGCCTTGCGCTCACTCAGAATCCAATCGTCGCGGGCTTGCTGTTGGCGCTCTATATCCTGCACGCCGTCGTTTGGAACATCTGTTCGCTGTCGTTGCGGCAGCGACTCGTTCCAGACGACCTCCTCGGACGAGTCGGTGGGGCCACGCGAGTGCTCGGACTCTCTGGCCTGGCCGTCGGATCCGCGCTCGGTGGCATTCTGGCCGATTTCGACCTGAGGATTCCGATTGCTGCGGGAGGAGTGCTTTTCCTCGCGTGCTGCTTCGTTGCGGTGATCATGCTTCGAGGAGAGCTGGATTTGGGCATTCGACCAACAAGTGCACCGCGCGAATCTGGGGACTGATGCAAGAAGTGTCGCTTGCCGGGGTTGAATGTAGCAGTCGAATCTCTTAACTCTGCACTATTCAGACTGCTACACTTGGAATACAGTTTGGAGGCACACCATGACCGCACACGCATATGGGGCTCCGCAGAACCGTCAACTGCAGGCCCAGAACCTCGAATGGTCGCAGATCAACGTGGAGGGACTGAGCCCAGCCGAAGTTGAAAATGCCCTCGAGCTGTACCGGACCATCGTCCAGGAACAACTCGATGAGCGCTCCTCCCTGTCCAAACGTTTGGCCCATTCGTACCTGACAAGGACCATTCAGCTCATTCCCGAAGCCACCCAGAGGCAAGCGCAGCGCAGCGTGGCATTCCGGGCTCGGTTGCTTGAAGAGGAGGGCGTGGAGACTTACGAATCCCTGGCAACCTTGCGCGGATCTTCGCAGAGCACCGTTCGCACCTGGGTGGCACGGCAACGGGAGCAACTCCACATGTTCACCATCGACGTGGAGGGCAAGACGTTCATCCCAAAAGTCCAGCTGACCCATCGCGGGACGCTCAATGACAACGTCACCGCCCTGATTGCACCGCTGCTCAAAGTCGGCATAGGCAGCTGGGGACTATGGTCTTGGCTCACCGCACCCACTGGTCTGCTCAGTGATGAGATCCCAGCAAAGGTTGCGGAGACGAGCCCGAAGCGGGCAGTGAATGCTGCCGAGCTCTATGCAGAGGATTTGAGGGATGCGAAAGATCGGACCGCATGAGCCCGATCATTCTGCCGCCAGAGCGTCTCAGGTGCCCCGATCCCGCGAAGTGCCCCGTCGCTGTTGACGAACTCTGTGATGCTGTCGCGGCCGGCGCATTGCCATTGACGGTGTTGAAAGCCGATAGCGAGTGGTTCAGGGTGTTCAATACTGTGGACGGATACGCCACACCCAACCCGGGCAAAGGGAACTCTCGGTTCTCACCATTCAACGAAGCGGGGACCCAGGCACGCGTCCCCAGCATGTACCTCGCCGACACACTCGAGGCGGCCCTGCTCGAAACCAGTTTCCATGACGTCCCGATCCTGCCCCCGAGAGAAGTGAACGTCTCCACCCTCCTCGGCATGGCACACGCTCAAGTCAAACTTCCAACTGATCTCTCCGTCGTGGATTTGCGGGACCGGAGCCTGAAAGCCATGGGAATCGGCCGGGCTGGCCTCGCCTCGAGCCCGCGGGAGCACTACCCCTGTACGCGGCGAGTGGCCAAACGCATCCACACCTCAGGGCAGAACATTGCCGGTATTCTCTGGCACTCCCGGCAAACGGAGATCAATCAGCTCCCAGCAGCGGAAGTGCTTGTGCTCTTCGCCGATCGAGTGCCGACTGACCGCGGAGACTGGCAGCTCGTGCCCAACTTCTCGTCCATGGGGGCACTCCTAGAAGGGTCTGGGTGGTTGCTTGTCGATCGGCTGGCGGACTCACTGGGCGTGACTCTCGTTGACGAGCTCACCTGAGGCGCGCAGTGTCGAGAAGCTGGGACGGCAGGTCTTTGACGGCCTTTCCAATTTCGATCGGACGGACTCCTATCGCGTCGCAGAGCATGCCGTCTTGAGGATCGCGGCTCATAATGAGACCTCATCTCGAGACGCAGTCACAGCAGCTTCCTTCTTCAGCCCCTCGCGAGGAATCATGTCGACTGCGCAGCCGAGGATCTCCTCGGCTCGGCTCCTCATCCGCATGAGCTTGAAGAGACCGACAGAATCATCCAGATCTACAAGCAGATCGATGTCGCTGTCCGGTCGGTCGTCTCCGCGAGCAACACTGCCGAACACGGACATGTTCGTGGCGCTAAGTCGTGCAAGCGCTTTAATCAGCTCGCGAGAGTGAGAGCGAACAAGGCGAAGTGTCTCCGGTTCCGGTATAGCGGCAAGGCTGTACCCTGCCATATTGAGAAGAAGATTCAGCGCTGCCACCGACGGTTCTCGATTGCCACGCTCGTAAGCACTGATGAAACTTTGAGAGAAACCGGCGCGCCGAGAAAGCACACTTTGAGTCAGCACTGCGTCCTTCCGCGCTTGACGGAGAATGGCGCCTGTAGTGCTTATATGCTCATATTATCGCGCATCCGCTGTATTTGAACGATTTAGGGTGGCCGCGGCATTCGCGCCCTTACCCCAACCTGTCCCAGGCCATCCGTTGCCTCAGCGCCGGTGCCAGCACCAAAGCAGCGATAACACTGCCGACCAGCAGCACCCACGCCCCGAAATACGTGAACAGCTTGAGCTCCGGTGCCAGCTGCGGACCGAAGTTCGCGGCCATGAGGATCACGCCGCCGAGGATGAGTGCCGTGGACACGATCACCTGGATGAACTGTTCGACCGTGGATTTGAGCAGGTTCTTGATCATCGAAATGTTCAAACCACTTGTGCCGACGTCGAGGGTACCGTCCTGCAGATGGCCGGCAATCCGTGAGAGCTGACCAGGCAGCTCCGCGATCTGTGGACCCACTGCGGCCGCGTAGAGGGCTGCCTCGTGCCGGTCGACGCCCAGTCCCCCGACCTCACGCAGCAGGCTGCGCCCATTCTGCGTGACCAGGGCCAGCAGGTTCAATTCGGGATTGAGCCTTGTGATCGACCCTTCCAAAGTGCTGATGGCTCGGAAAGCGGTCGCCACCGACACCGGCATCGGGAACCCGAAGTCCACGACGAAGTCGATGAGCTCCCCGAACAGAGCCGCCGAGGTTGACCCGGGCTGACCGTCACCGTATTTGAGCAGAATCTGTCCGATCTCACGCTGCAGCTCCCGGAGATTGACGTCACTGGGAGTGCCGAGGAGGTCGAGGATTGCGGCAGTCGCGGCCTGGGAGTTCTGGGAGTCGAAGGCCATGAGCAGCAGAGCGATGGCGCGACGGTCTCGTTTGTCGATGCGGCCGACGGCGCCGAAGTCGACGAGGCCTGCTCGGCCTGCTGGTGAGATGACGATGTTGCCCGCGTGCAAATCTGCGTGAAAGATGCCTTTGCCCAGCACCTGCCGAACAACCATGAGGAAGAGGTCCTGGGCGATCTCATTGCGGGCCAGTTCGGAGAGGCTGTCGATGACCTCGGTGGCGTGCGAGAGAGGAACGCCTTCAATGAGATCCATGACGAGGACGTACTCACCGGAGTACTCCTTGTACACCCGCGGGATGCGCACCATGGAGTCTGTCCCTGAGGTGGATCGACCAGTCTCGTCGGCAGTGCGAAGTGCTTCGATGTGCGCCAGCTCCCCGCGGTAGTCGAGTTCTCCCTGCAGGGAATCGACGAAGCTGCGGGCCAGCTTCCCGATGCCGACCCTACTCGCCCAATCGGTGGACCGTTCAAGGCGCTCGGCGAGGGTGAGGACGATATCGCAATCGGCTCGAACCTGTTTGCGGATCTTCGGTCGTTGCACCTTCACTGCGACGACCCGACCGTCCCAGGTGACGGCACGGTGGACCTGCGCAACCGAAGCTGCGGCGAAGGGGACCTCGTCGAACTCTTCGAACACCTCGGCGACGGGCCTGCCCCACTGGGCTTCGAGCTGGTCCTTGACCTCTCTGAACGGCACCGGCGGCACTCCGGCCTGCAGGGTAGAGAACTCCTCGACGAATTCGTGCGGGATCATGTCACCGCGGGTGGCGATGAACTGTCCGAGCTTGATGAAGGTGACACCGGCCGCTGCGAGCGCATCTCGGGTCGTCGATGCGATCTCTCGCAGGGAGACCCGCAGGGTGGGGATTCGCGGTTTGAGGTAGCGGGAGAGACCGAACTGGATGAGGATCTTCTGGATCTGGGCCAGGCGGCTGAACCGGCGGTACCACGTGGGAATCTTCGGCGCTGAGCGCAGCAATGACGTCAAAGACCCGGTGGGCATGACGAGTTCGATGGCGAGTAGGACGAACATCTGGATGACGATGAACCATGCGAAGAGGAGGAGGAAGATCATGATCGCCGGGAAGCTCATGTCCAGCGTCGGATAATTGCCTCCTTCAGCGACCCCCAGCAGCCGGTAGGCCTGCAGGGTGATCGGCCAGATGGAGAGACCAATGGCCAGGGAGACGATGATGTTGCGGGCGGCCCCCGTGCCGGTGAACATCATGCGCCGCACGAGGAACCCGACGATGAGCGCGTTGATGAGGCCCAAACCGATTGAATAGAGGATCGTCACCCGTCAAGCCCTTCTGTCGTTCGATCAGATGCGCGCGGATTTCACACTGCGGTGTCCGCTGCGCGCCTCCACCAGCCTAGTTGATCCGGAGGGCATGGAGTTTGAGAGTTCGCAGTACATCGGGGAGCCAGAGAACTGGCCCCGAGTCCTACGTCAAGGCCGGTCAGTTGGCGCTCCAACGCTGCGGCAGCGCGACTCTAGATGTACTGGCTGGGGAGGTTAGTTAACCACCGAATCCGGCGCATGCTATGCCACTGGCACCTTCGCAGCGTTCACAGACACAAAGTCGTGAGCAGCAACAAGGGCACGCAGGTCACAGTCCAGCCCCTTTATATCTCTAAGGACAGCACGGCATCCCGCAGTCGACCATCCTCTCGCGAAAGGCCACCAATGACCTCGGCAAGTCTCACCTCGGTCTGCACCATTCGACTAGTGCCGCCCCGCTCAGCGTCTCGAAGAGAGACGAACACCCGAGAATAGTCAGGGTCGTCAATTGGGTCTGCCACTCGCTCGTTCTTTACGGCGGCGGTGGGTCCGAACTCAAGGCGGAAGGCCGGCTGTGCATCAGCACGTTGCAGCTCGACGGACCACTCCCACTGTCCAACGAGCTTGGTCACGACCTTTTCAATTCGCCCTTTGTTGACCGCCCCATTGACCTGCTCCACGAGGACGGATCGCGCGAAGCGCCGCAAGCCATCCTTGACTGCGGCCAGCGTGGTACGGCTATCTTCGAATTGTCGCCGAGCATGCTCGGCCACTAGCTCTGCAAACTCCTGCGTTACCCGGTCCCGCGGCCGATACCCATACCGTGCAGATTCGCCGGTCTCGCACATGGCTTTGATGAAGGAAACTTGATCGTCGACGTCCACTGCCGCTGGGCCTTTCACGAAGTATTGAATCATCTGTCGGATGAAGAAGAGCTGGTCTGGATGTTGCCGACACCACGACCCATCGCGTTCCACGTGGGCTTGCAGGTCGGAAAGAACGTCGGCATAAGTGACGATGCTGGCTTGTTCCCAGCCGTCTCGTTGCCGGTGGGCTTCATGGCGATGGCAGAGCAGAACAACGGCTGTTGCCCTGCCGTCCGTGGCCCCGTGGGCGAGATACCGGCGGTAGTCATGGCCGTGTCCATCCGAGGTACCGTAATTCTCGATGACGATCGCCGCATCAGACCTCGAAAGAACGATGTCGGCAATATCCATGCCAGCCCCGTCAGCGATGTCTTCATCCCCTAGGGTGTTGACTTCCTGGATTACGCGATAACCGCTGGGCGGCAACTGCGCGTCGTCCCGTAACTGGTCATTGACCCTCGCGAGGAAAGCGCGCTGGAATACGTCTCCAAGTTCATGAGTGGTATCGGTGGCCAACAGCCAGGCAAAAATGTTCGACAGTTGCTTTTCGTGCGTGCCGTGGTGCATCACTCGAAAGATATTGAACTGCTCGGCTAAGCTCCGAGAGAGTCCCGGCAGGAGCTTCGTGACAAGGTCGTTCATGTCCGTTGAGAGTCGGGCCATAGCCCAATACTAAGCCACAGGTGATGCCTGTGTGGACCGTTGACATCTGGGCACTATCGGCAAAGTCGCTAGGCAAGAGATTTCACTGTCAAGGTAACCCGCCTGTATAGAAGTCCAAAGATAAACAGCGGCGCTCGTAGGAATGGAGGTTGCCAACCTCTGCATCAGTTCCGGTCGGTGGCCCAACGGCTCATATGCCAGACCACGCAGAACAGAGTACCGAACCTCACAATAGCCACCACACTGCCGGCACCAATTATCAATAGAATTCGGTCGGCACTCCAGGACTGCTTTGGTCGCGGTGATGTGTTGGCCGATGCAGGACAGATAGAGGGTGTCGAGTCGGTAGAATATCGTGAGGTCAGGGGTGGAGAATTTAGGCCTGGCTACGTCGAGGTATTTCGTCTGGATTATGTGAGAACTTCCATCCGGGGAAGGCCTCGACCTCTGTCTGTGTGGCGACTCGCCCTATTTGGGCGTCACCGACCTACATTCTCGACTACGACGAGTCGGATAAGCTCATCACCGCTTCGCAACCGCTACGCGAGTTCGGGACACGAGCTCATATTCCTGCCAGATGTCCCGCCGCAAACCGGCGAACTCGTTAGCAACGTCGAAAATCTTGATCCTGCAGTGAGACACTGAACTTGTTCCAGTCAGGAAATCGATGATGTGGCTGGGACAGCCGGTCACCTCGGCGTCGGTGATGAGCACAGGGGGAAAGGCATTGACCATAAGAGCGATACCGAGGACAGACAACGTCCTTGATTCTTGTGGGATCAGCCTCCCTCAGCTGCGGTTCATGCCATCAAGCCCCGCATCAGTCCCCTACTCACTTCGGCCGGTGCTCAGCCATAACGTTGTCGAAGAGCTCGTCGCCGAGCTTGTCGTAGGAAACGTCCTTCGGGTACCACTCGTCGAGGTCGGCGAAGTCGCCCTTGTCGTCAAGGCCGAGTTCGGAAACGCTCTTCTGCCAATCGTTTGCCGCAGTATTCAGCGTCGATGGGGCATCTGGAACTCCAGCCGTCTTCGCGGTCTTCTCCGACAGGGTCTTGGCATACTTCGCCATCTGCTTCTGCACATCATCGTCGAAGGGCTCAACCGATCCGTCGTTGGCCTTCGCCTGTTCGACGGCCATCGCCTTGGCACCGATGACGACCTCCATCATGGTGGAAAATGTCGTCGACATCGAGTCGAAGACGATCTGCTGATAGGCCACCGGCAGCTCCGAATACTTCTTCCCGGCGGTGATCGCACCGGCAGAACGGGCGATTCCCGCATCGGAGGCGACTCCGATATTCGGAGCGACTTCGAACGTGCCGGCCTCGACGTTCGGGGCAAGCTGCCCGAGGTCGCAATCGGCCGTGCCACGCTGCAGCGCCTCATAAGTCTCGGGGAAGGACAGCGAAACAGGGGTGGCACCCAGATCGGTGACCTGCTTGCCTGCAGCTGCCGAACCGACGCGCAGCTGCTTGCCCTTCCAGTCATCGAGTGACGTCATCGGCTTCGAGCACATTGTGGAATACCCACCGGCGGCGAGCATCGGGATGAGCGGAACGAGGTCCTTGTCCTCGAACTCGGCAAGGACTTCCGGCGTCTCCCACGCCGCCTGAACACCTGCCGCATTCGCCGCCAGATCACTGGCCACCGGCGATGACGGCAACGTCGACATGGCTGTTCCAAGTGCGTCGAAGGCCGGGTATTCGGCCGGGGTGTAGGAGGGCAGGGTGAAGGCGAGGTCGACGCGTCCGTCGGCCAGGGCATCGTCGACGTCGGCATAGCTGGCGATCGCCTGACCCCACACGATGTCGACGGTGATCTTCCCGCCCGAGCGTTCCTCGATCGCCTTCTTCACATCGAGCCCGTTCGGCGCGAGGATTGATTTCTCCGACATTGCCGAAGGTTGGAACTTCAACGTCACCGGGTCGAGGTCGGCCAGAGCCTCATCGATGTCTTCCTGGGAGACGTCATGGGCGAAGCCCTCCCCCGCGGAGTCGCTCGAACCGGCTCCATCGCCACCGACGGATCCGGCGCACCCGGCCAACAGTGCCAGCGATGCGACCGCTGCGACGGCTTTGGCGGGGCGTACTGCCGCCGAACGGATGCGCTTCATGGGACTCCTTTGAACGAAGGCTGTGAAATCACTCCAATCATATGCCTGGATGAGGTCACCCTTACCATGACTCCCCTCACACTGCGGCAGCCGGTCGAACGGCGGATTTCACCGGATGGGGTGGGGCCACCTCGGCGGGGGTCAGCCGGACATTCCCCCGCTGGTGCGTTCGATGAGATCGGGCAGCCATTCGGTCATTCCGGGCACGGCGATCATGAGGATGAGGAAGATGACGGCGACGGGCAGGAACCACAGCAGGGAGATGAAGATGTCGCGCAGGGTCACGGTGTGGCCGAGGTTGACCTCGGGGTTCTTGGCGATGCTGTGGACGATGTAGGGGATGATGCCGACCGGCGGGGTGATCATGCCGAATTCGCCGAGGAGGACGACGAAGACGCCGAACCACAGTGTGCTCACACCCATCGTCTCGAGGGTGGGCAGGAGGATCGGGATGGTCAGCAGCATCATCGACAGGGTGTCGAAGAACATGCCCATGATGATGTAGAGGATGATGAGGACGAGCAGGAAGCCGACCGTCGACAGGCCCAGACTCGTGATGAAGTTCGTGAGGATGGGGGCCAGCCCCGTGATCGCGAGCAGGCTGGTGAGCATGGTCGCGCCGATCATGATGAAGAAGATCGCCGAGGTGGCCGCCACCGTATCCATCGCCGATTCCGCGACCTTGCGCCACGGACCGTCGCCGCGTTTCTCCCACAGGCACAGCAGGAGTGAGCACAGTGCTGCGGCGGCTCCGGCCTCGGTGGGGGTGAAGAGGCCGGAGAACATGCCGCCGAAGAGGACGACGAGGATGACGGCAAAGCCCCAGATGCCGGTCAGGGAAGTGAAGCGGTCTCGCCAGGTGGTGGTTCGGCGGGCGGTGTTGTCTGGGCTGTCTGTGGTGTCGGCGGTGCGGCTGCGCCCGACGAGTGTCGGGGCGATGACTCCGATGGCGAAGATGAAGGCGGCGAAGCACACCGCGAGCAGGATTCCGGGCAGGGCGCCGGCCATGAGTGCTGGGCCCACAGGCACGGAGGCGATGCCCGCGTAGACGACCATGAGGATCGAAGGCGGGATGAGGTTTCCGGTCATGCCGGCGACCATGATGGTCCCGACGGCCATGCGTTTGTCGTAACCGGCCTTGAGCATTTCGGGGATGCCAGCTCGTCCGAGGGCATAGGTCATGCCGATCGTCGACCCGGTGACCGCGGACAGTCCGGCGCCGGCGAAGGTCGTGCCGATGCCGATTCCGCCGGGCAACCAGGAGAACCAATTGTCGGCGACCCGGTAGACCTTGCCGGAGAGACCGGATTGGGTGAGCAGCATGCCCATGAAGATGAACATCGGCAGCACGCTCATCGTCCAGTCCGAGACGGCGCTGAACGGTGCGGTGGAGAGGATGTTCATCGTCGCCGGGATCCCGGACACGGCGTAGACGCCGATGATCGACGGCACCGACAAAGCGATGGCCACGGGGACGGAGAGGAAGAGGAGGACGAGCATCATTCCGATGCACCAGGCTCCCCCGATCGCCGCGCTCGGACTGGTGAAGAGGCCGACGAGGCAGACAGCGACGAGTCCGAACCCGATGGTCAGGGCCAGAGCACCGGGCCGTTCGCGGCGGGATCCTGTGGGAAAGAGCGTGGCGGTGGTCGGGCTCTGCGGGCTGGTGGTGTTCGCGCTGCTTGAGTCGTCTGACGGCAGGGGTGCGCCGGTGAGGTCGGTATTCGCGTTCACTCTTCTTCCCCTGCCGTGGTGCGGCGCCGAAGGATCGCGACGGCGTCGAGGACGTAGAGCACGGCAAGCAGCACGAACACGATCGGCACGAGGTAGTACACCGGCCAGGTGATGATGTCGGAGACGTCAGCGGTCGACCTGATCGCCGTGTTCTGCAGGGCTTTGGTCAACCCGAACCAGGCAAAGGCGAGCGACACGAGCGCGCCGAGGAGGCACGCGAAAGTCGTGAATGCCGCGGCGGTGGCCGGTCGAGCACGTTCGATGGCCATGGTCACGGTGATGTGTTCCTTCTGCAGCTGCGCGGCGGGGATGCCGAGCAGCGCGACCATCGGCAGATACCAGTATTCGACGATCTCGTTGGTTCCATAGATCGGGGCGTGGAAGATCGAACGTGCGAGTGCGTGGGTGACGATGTGGAGCATCATGACGATGATCGCGGCCGCTGTGGTCACCGTCAGCCATCTATCGAGGACTCGGTTGAACTTCAGCATTCTGTGTGACCTGCGCTGTCGATGATGCTGTTGGCTGTTGCTGGGGAAGGCGTTTTCTCAGGGGCCGTCGGTGTCGATGGGGTGATCTCAGGAGTCGCGGGTGTCTCGGTTGTTTCGCCGGATCGCAGTGCGGTGAGAAGGTCCTCGACCTCTGAGGCCGCCGTCAGCCCGTCGGGGATCATCGCGGTCACTCTGCGAGCTCCGGCTTCGGCGACGACGATCGAGTCGATGCCAGCCACCTGTGAGTAGCGGCGGGCGCTGCGCGGCAGCAGCGCGACGCCGAGTCCGTTGGAGACGAGTGATTGGATGGCGCCGGGGTTGTCGGTGATATGACGGGTTCGGGGTTCGAATCCGGCTCGTCGGCACAGTCGCTCGGCGGTGGACCGGCACCTCACACAGCCCATGATCCAGGGCAGGTCGGCGACGTCGGAGAGGTGTTGGATCTGCCCGGCTCGGTTCCATCGCTCCGGCACGAGCAGGTCGAGGTGGTCGGTGCCGAGTTCGACGGTGATGTGGCCGGAAATCTCTGGGGGTGCTTCGTCTTCGTGATGGAAGAGGAAGGCAATATCGATGGCGCCGTCTTCGAGCATCGCCATGGCTTCGGGTGGTTCTGCCTCGGCGACCTCGTAGGAGTGGTGCTGCGGTGCTTCGGATCCGGCGTCGGCTTCGAGACGGCCCAGTGCGGCGGCCAGGGGGCCGATGACGAAGCTGGGGAATCCGGCCAGGCGGACGTTGCGTCCGCCGAGGCCGAAGGCTTTCGCCAGATCTCCGCGCAGTCCCGTCACCGAGGCGGCCACCTCGGCGGCGCGGATCCGGGCGAGCTGTCCGGCGGTGGTCAGCCTGATGCCGCGGGGTGTGCGGTCGAAGAGGATGACGCCGAGGTCCTTCTCGAAAGCGGTCATGTGCTGGGACAGGGCCGGTTGGGACCAACCGAGTTCGCGTGCGGCGGCACCGATGCTGCCGGCCTCGGCGATGGCGCCGAATATGAGGAGGCGCTTCGGATCACCGACGTCGAGCGCCTGCTCGAAGAGATTAGCCATAAGTCAAGCTTATGCCAGAGCAGTGGAATCTGGGTCTACCGGAGGAAGATGAGACGAACCACACTGGAGTTAAGAGACATCATCGCGACGTTGAGGAGACGGAATATGCGCAGGATCGGCCTGCTGGGTGGAATGAGCTGGCACTCGAGCATCGAGTACTACACGAAGATCAACAATGCCGTGGCTAAGCAGCTCGGCGGTCATCATTCGGCGCAGATCCTTCTCGACTCCACCGACTTTGCGGATATCCGCGCCATGCAGGTCGCCGAGGATTGGACGGGCAATGACGCATCGCTTGTGTCGACGGCGCAGCGCCTCGTCGACGGTGGCGCTGAGGCTGTCGCGATCGCTACGAACCTCATGCACAAGTGCGCCCCGGCCATCGAGGCATCGGTTGACGTTCCGCTCGTCCACATCGTTGATTCGATCGCGACGATGGCGAAGCGTCAGGGGTATTCGACTCTGGCGGTGCTCGGCACGAAGTGGACGATGCTCGATGATTTCTACACCGGACGGCTCGAAGCACAGGGGGTTCGCACGCTCGTTCCCGACGAAGAGACGTGCCTCGAGGTCGACCAGATCATCTTCGACGAGCTCACACAGGGAAAATTCACCGATGCCTCACGTGCCCGCTACGTCGAGATCATGAACGATCTCAAGGCACGCGGAGCCGACGCCGTGGCGCTGTCCTGCACGGAGATCGGCCTGTTGGTTCCGCCGGAGTCCGCTCCCCTGCCGGCCATCGACTCCGTAGACGCACATGTCGCTGCAATTGTTGAGTGGATGATGGCGGAGGAGCTGGCGGCGGTGTGAACGAACTTCCCCGGGATGAACACTCAACCACTAAACCGACGCGACCCAGTTTCCGGCCTGCCAGTGCGAACTTGAACGCAAGACCAATAACCTCCGCATCGCCCTGCCTTTCGCAGGCAACCCTCAAGTTCACTAGGCACTCACTGGAATCACGAAGCATCACGCTGGCATGGACCAGCTGGACGTATGTGCGGTCAAAGACCTCGCCAGCAGCAAGATCGTCGACTGCGCCATTGACTCATAGATACTGCCTGGTCTCGCCCTCGCGGTGGCCGAGAATGCGGTGGCTCCCACATGTTGCTCCCTGCTACCAGATCCTCAGCGAACGAGGTTCGCAGTTAAGATCCCTCCACCTCTAGCAGCTCTGCATCATCATGGTCTCAGCGGATTGATGACTAGCATCAATGATGTCGGTGATGATGGGACGATGGAATCGTTCCTCCCTGTGTTGCAGAAGGCGGAGCTCGACAGGAACTGCGGGGCAAGCAACAACTTGAATTCGGTAATGGTGCACTGAAATTAGCACGCAGATCACCGGAAGCATTGGCACCGGAGGTTGCGCTAACTGTTCCCAGATGAACCCAAACTTGCTCACGACAGTGCCGACGCCTAGGCGGCAAACACCGCAGCGTCAGCTCAACTTTAAGTAGTCCTCTTCGCGGGAAGATCCGACTGAAACAAAAGCGGGCCCCCCTCTGTGTCAGCCTTAGATGAGACACCCGGATGGTCCGGTTTGGTGTCGTAGAGGGCGGGAGGAGGTATCCCCGCGATGAACACAACGATGACAACTCCGATCGAGTCGAGGCATTCTGGGGGTATGGATGAAGTCCCTGACCCGCAGGTCCCGCCCAAGGCCTGCCGGCGTCGCTACAGCGCGAAGTACAAGGCCGAGATCCTGGCAGAGTACGAGAATGCGGACCGCGAAGGCAGAGGCGCGTTGCTGCGCCGGGAGGGCTTGTATACCTCGCTGATCAGCGCCTGGCGAGACCAGCGCGACCGCGGAGCCAAAGAGGCACTGGGTCGCTCCGGGGGCGCGGCACCGGCCACAGCAGCCCAGAAGGAAGCCGCGCGGTTGCGGAAGGAAAATGAGCGGTTGCGGTCGGATCTGGACAAGGCCGAGGCGGTGATCGAGGTCCAGGGAAAACTCTCAGCGCTGCTGGACCAGTTCTCGACCAGCAGCAACGACAAGCCCGAGAAGCGATGATCGACGAGACGATCACCGAGCTCACCGAGCTGGTGGGCACCAAAGCAGCCTGCCGGGCGGTGGGACGGTCTCGGGCCACCCACTACCGCCGCCATCGCCAGTCCCCGGCACCGCCGCGTCAGCGCCGCGAGCCGGCCCGGCAGCCGCGGGCCCTGACCGAAGCCGAGGAGGCCGAGGTCTTCGCGGTCTTGCACTCGCAGCGGTTCGTGGACATGGCCCCGGCCGAGATTCACGCGGTCCTGCTCGATGAGGGTGTCTACCTGTGCTCGGTCTCGACGATGTATCGCCTGCTACGCCGCCGCGGCGAGGTCCGTGAGCGACGCCGCCAGGCCACGCACCCGCCCCGGGTCAAGCCCGAACTCGCAGCTGAGGGCCCGAATCAGGTGTGGTCGTGGGATATCACGAAGCTCCACGGTCCGGTGAAGTGGACGTACTACTACCTGTACTCGATCATCGATATCTTCTCCCGCTACACGGTGGGATGGATGGTCGCCCCCGCCGAGTCGGCGGCGCTGGCCGAAAAGCTGCTGGGCGAGACCATCGCCAAGCAGGACGTGGACCGTGATCAGCTGACCATCCACGCGGACAACGGCTCCTCGATGGCCTCGAAACCGGTCGCGTTCCTGCTGGCCGACCTGGGCGTGACCAAGACGCATTCCCGCCCCCACTGCTCCAACGACAACCCGTACTCAGAGTCGCAGTTCAAGACGTTGAAGTATCGGCCCGAGTTCCCCGAGAAGTTCGGCTCGATCGAGGACGCCAGAGCGTTCTGCAGCAAGTTCTACCGCTGGTACAACACCGTCCACCGCCACTCCGGGATCGGCATGCACACCCCGATCGACGTCCACCACGGCTACGCCGCCGAGATCCGGGACCACCGCGCCAGCGTCCTCGAGAAGGCCTATATGGCCCACCCCGAGCGGTTCGTCCGCCACCACCCAGTCCCGCCGGCATTGCCCACCACAGCCTGGATCAACCCGCCCGACCAGGACGAGAAGACCCCGCCAGCAAACTCAACGACGAAGCTCAGCAAGTGACCCAAAAAGGTTGACAGGTTCCGCCCCTGGTCCAAGAAACCTCATCAGCTAAGCAAACCAATTACCTGGAGCAACGCACATCGCCGCGAAGCACCACTGAGACTTCTGAACAATCGACGCGTGTCGATCACGTAGAACGCTCGACCTGCCGTTGTGCGCGCCCGAGCTGACGCCCTCGAACGACTTGCCTAGTTCCGATCACGTTGACACAACTAGTTGTCAAACAGCCGACAGCCCGAAGCTATGAAAGCTCAGAAACAACGCACTTTCCGCTAAGCTCATAGACGATAGTCATTGAGAAGCACTCCAGACCAATCTAGATCGCCAGAGCACAACAACGAGGAATGCAGATCCTTATGAATCAGAGCGGAATATATACTGAGTTTCAATCTTACCGAATACCCAGCCAATCTGACATCGACCATGCACTACGGACTGGCGTCATAGCACTAGACGCAAACGTATTGCTGGATCTTTACAGATACAATGACCAAACAGTCGACGACATACTGCAGATCCTACAATCCATCGGAGAGAGGCTATTTGTTCCACATCAAGCTGTTCTAGAGTTCTGGAGAAACCGCCAGTCCGTGATATCGAGCTTAGGTGACGCAACCAGAGAAGCGATACGTATTACTAAAAAGAACCGTGAATCGACGATAACAGCTTTAAACAATTGGGCAAAACAGATAAAATTGCCTGACGACCAGATCAATCAGATTAAAGATGATGTGCAAGCGTTTTTCGAACAGCTAATAAACCGAGTGGATGGGAAGCAGACTAAAAACTATTCTATAACTCAACCCTCAGAGGATGGAATATTAAACAATCTAGAGCGACTACTCGAAGGATCAGTCGGATCGTCGTTACCTCCACAGGAATGGGAATCTGCGGTGCAAGAGGGGCGCCGGCGAGTCGAACACCAGATCCCACCTGGCTACTGCGACGAAAACAAAACCGACTCCGACTTACCTGAAGGACCATCGGGCGACTATCTGGTATGGGCCCAACTCCTCCGCGAAGGCGCCGATAAAAAGACGGATCTTGTTTTTATAACAGCAGATGTCAAAGAAGACTGGTGGAACAAAACGACACGCGGCCAGTCAGTTAGCGCCCGACGTGAACTCAAAGACGAATATAATCAAGCAACAGGATGCCAGCTAATATTGCTGGAGCCCGTAGACCTTGTTCGCCATTCACCTGTGCTCGGCGTCGAATCTAACGAAGAGACTGAGCTCGATATAGAACGAGTAACGGAAAGCGCTCAGCGGAACCCCCACCAACGGCGAAACGAATGCATTAGAGCATTAGCAAACACCATCGAATCATTTAACGATTCACTGCAACTATCTGGCAGCAATAATCGGGGCGCGAATGCATTAAGCATTACCGATCCGACCGGGCTTCATCATCGAGTCTACTTGACGTCTAGCCGCAACTATGCCACTGACAGTCAAACTTTTATTTCCTGGCACACGATCGCAGAAGCAGACCTGTTAAGTGGAATTTACGAATCCTTCATACTCTGCCCGGAAAATGAATCGGGTGACATACTGTTCTTCATTTTCACCCCGGATGAGCTGCGCGAGATTGCGTCTCAAAAAACTCTTCATGACGCTCACTATCATTTCTATATAACCAGAGGAGAAGACTCCCGATTTGTTGACGAAAGGCCTGAAGCGGGTAGTCAAAGTATTGATATACAAAAATTCCATAATGCCTGGAACTCGCTTTACTGAAATGATGAAAATGCATCGTATTGCATCTTCCATGCTTCAACTCCACTTATACAGACACCAACCATAACTAATCAATTGGAATTCCAAATAGACTTTTTAACGGCGGTATTGTTCAGGGCTGGTTCGTCCTAGACCCAGCTCCATGCGCCTGCGTTTGCGTGGAGAGCTATTCGGCGTCTCTTAATCTTGTGGGCGGCCGTACAAATGCCTGAGACCTTCTCTGATTACTCCCGGGGGAAACTGTTCGCAGAGACCAAGGAATTGAACTATAAATCGATGATTGTGAGGGTGGATAACAGTCAAGACGATCAGGACTTCAGTTCGTCCTTCCGTTCGCATCCTAGCTTGGGTGGCTACTTGCGCCTGTGCTGAAGGCGAAGCTCAAATAACTGGCATCCAAACTCGTGTGACGGTATTACCAGTTATCTTTTGGCCGCAACCAGATTGACAAAACGCATTCAGCTGAGTCCGTGCACGTAGACACGGTGAGCCTCACCCAGCATTGAATTCAATCGTCTTTCCGCGTTTTGCATTCACTATGGCTATGACCACGCCGACCGCCAGCCACGAAAATCCCATGATCATCGTGGTGCCATCAAAGTTGACCCAGACGAACAGCAGAATAATGAACCCGATAGCTGGTAGAACCAAGAAGTTCCACAGATCCCTGCTCCGTGAACGAACGACGAAATGATTGATCACGCTGATATGCAGCAAGAGGAATGCCGTCAGCGCGCCAAAATTCACGAGCGAACTCAATGGTCCGATTTCGCCGATGAAGATGAAGCCCAAAACTATGGATATGCCAGCGACAAAAAACGTACTTGCATACGGGGTTCTGTATTTGGGATGAACCCGTGCAAAAATGTGAGGCAGCACTCGGTCGCGGCCCATACTGTACAGCAAACGTGAAATCGCGGCCTGCGCCACGAGAGCGTCAGCGATGCCCCATGCAAGTACCGTTGCAACCGCTGTAAGAATGCCGAGCCATGGGCCCCCAGCGACTTCAGCGGTCGCATAAAACGCCCCGTCCAAGTCGCTGAATCCTTCATAGTCCGGCACGATAAGCGCTGCCACCCATGTCTGGGCGATAAAAAGCACACCGACGATCAGCAGCGAGAAGACCATTCCTCGTCCAATAGCTTTGGGCCCTCCATTGGACTCTTCCGACAGTGTTGAGATCGCATCGAACCCAAGAAAGCTGAGCACCGCGATCGACGTTGCGCCAAGCACCAGCCCAAAGCTGAAGTTATCGGCGTTAAACAATGGGTCCAGGCTGAACGTTGCACCGTTTGTACCCTCGGCTATTGCTTTGATTCCTATAATTAGGAATATTGCAAGTACGAGCAGTTCAAACACGATGAAAATCTTGTTTATCCGTGCCGTCATCTCAATGCCGAAATAGTTGATTACGGTATTGATGATCACAAAGACGACGATCCATACCCAGGCGGGGACTCCTGGAACTATACTGGTCAATGCTGCGGCACTGACAACGTACATTAAGGTCGGAACCAGCAGGTAGTCCAGGAGCATAAGCCAGCCAGCGATGAATCCAAGAGACTTCTTGAGCCCGCGACCCACATAGGAATAGACAGAACCCGCCAGCGGGAATTGCTCTGACATGCGAGCATAGCTGAGGGCTGTGAAGATCATTCCGAACATGCCGATCAGGTACGCAAGTGCCGGCATGCCCTTGGACCCTTGCATGACCTCGCCGTAGACACCGAACGGCGCAATAGGAACCATGAATATCAGACCGTAAATCAGGATGTCAGTGAAAGTCAGACTTCGCTTGAGTTCCTGCTTGTATCCGAATTGCTCAACCGACCCGTTGTACGCCATAGTTCTTCTCCCTATCACCTTTGACGAGATCACCTCAGACCGACTGCCCTGAGCACCGTTGGCTGGCTGGCCTTCACGGCTCCTCCACGTGGTCTGCCGCTCTGAATCGAATGACACAAGTAAATTGGTCACATGTCGATCGCGCTCTCAGCTCCGTAGGCAGAAAGGAGAGTGCGCGGCACCTCCATACGTGCAGTAGTCAGCGGGTCAACAACCTGACTGATGCTGGCCGTTCCCTTCAATGACAGGAGCATCAGGGCATCGGTAGAATCGAGGGCGGAATTTTGCACAAGGAAGTCTCGCATCATGCGTGTAGCTTCCTGGACTGCATCCATGAGGTCTTCTCGTGAAGCAATAGCTATAGCCTCTGTTGGACTCGTTAAGAATGGAAGCGGCACTGGTCGTCCGGGGACAACGCTCACGCGAATAGTGACCCAAGCAGCGATTTCCAAGCCACACACCGCAACTTCACCGTCGCCCATGGCACCATGTACGTCGCCTAGGGCCAACAAGGCTTCAGGTACTTCGACTGGCAAGTACAGCGTGGATCCCGCAGCGATCTTTTTGGTGTCCATGTTTCCACCGTGATCAGCAGGCGTGCCCGTCGGTATTTCTTCCTCAGGCGGAGCTGTACCGATCACACCGATCATTGGTTCAATCGGAAAAGAGTAGTTCTCGTCGAATTCAACACATCCATCAACGATCGGAATCTTCTTAGTACGTTCCTCCACTGTGCCGGGCAGCACTCCGAGGTCGGGGTGGGTTGTCATTGTCCCTTCGTCCCCTATTTCGATGTCGAGGATATCGATTCGAAGCGTATCCCCGGGCGATGCACCTTTAACGGCTATCGGCCCAGTAGCAGGATTCACCTTATCCCATCCAACCGAGCTGAATAGATCTTCCTCCGTCTTTACCGAATTGGAAAAACAGTCCAAGGTCTCGACTCGGATGACATCTCCGGACTCGACGGAAATCACCGGTGAGTGATGAGCGCTCATAGTGAGAACGGACGATCCGGCGTCAAGAGTGTGCATGAATCCTCGCAATCGCTTCTTCTTTGAACCGACAAGCAAGCCATGTCGTCTACGACTCACAGCCCACAGATATTAAAAATTCGGCGAACTTTCCGACTACTGGACCGATTGTGCCACCGAAGTATAAAAAGAACAAGCACGTGTCGTGTTCAATCTTGGCCGTCGCGACCTCTAAAAATGACACCATTGACACAACGATATATCAACAAGTACTTCAACAAGGCGCGCCGAAATCTCTTGAAATTACTTATTTAATTAGAGCCGCTTGCTGGTCGCTACGAAAAGTGAGTCTGCATATTTTTGATGGACCGTCGACGGCGATCCGCTAGCTCCAGAATCGTCTTCGTCTTCCGCCCACTGTGTATGCATTTAAGAGAAGGTGTGTGCCCACAGCATTGTCAGGCTACCGCGATCAGCTAACCACGGGCCTGCGTGGCTAAATGGAGTATCGAGTCCCCAAGCAGACCAGCTATGCCTCCGATAGAAGCGTACTAACGGAATCAGCTAAACACGATGCGCTGACAGACTCTCGACATCGAGAGCGCACGAAACGGGTGCTCCGGTCGCCTCGAGAGTTCGTCAGGAACATATCGTAGGTTTCCCCGTCCGTGATGTCCTTCTGTATGAGACCGCTATCCGAAGTCTAGAGCACTGGGGCATTAGCACAGGCGTGACTCACTGACGAGTATTCGAGGTCTCCTCGACGTTCCCTAAATCCTGAAGCCTCAGGAGCGTGCGAAAATGGCCGCGGGACTTGCTGGGGAATACGCATTCAAGTCGCGACCAGCGAAGCCCCCTGTTCTTGGATAAATCGTCGAACGATCAGCGCAGACGCCGAAGGTTGGCTGTCCGTACGGTAAACCAAACAGAGTTCCAATCGAGGTGTGTCCAGGAGCGGAAGCCGTGTCAGGGCCGTATCGTGATTCTGAAAATCGATTGCGGCCAGTATGCCGACCCCTGCACCGTTCTGAACCATGACCCGTACGGTCCGTGCTGAAGCCGCCCGCACTACGACGTCGGCGTGGGGGAGCCGACTCGCGACTTCTTGCCCGATGACGGTACCTGGTCGCATGGTCACGATCGGCCAAGATTCCACATCATCCCACCGAACAGCTTTCAGTTTGGCGAAAATATGGTCTGCGGGAACGACGACACCTAAGCTGACCTCGACAACTCGGGTACGGGCTATCCCCTTTGGAGCGGAAGTCCGAGGCGCCGAAATCACCCCGATATCCAGAGCGCCACTGAGCACGTTTGATTCGATCTCAACCGAGCTCGCCTCTGACACTTCGAAGCGCAGATCAGGATGTTGCGCAAGCAATCTCGAGGTCACAGGAGCAATCAACGTCTCGGCGAGAGCGGCGATAGATCCAATGACAACTCGACCACGGTAAGCGCCACTCATTTCAGCCGCCATACGATGAACAGCCTCTTCCGAAGCAATCAGACGCCTAAAATACGGCACGATACTTCGACCGGCCGCTGTGAGCCGCACGCCCATTTTGCTGCGGGTCAGCAGCACAACGTTGAGTTCCTCTTCGAGTAGAGTCACCTGCTCCCTCAAAGTCGGTTGACTGACCTGGCAACGATCCGCAGCGGATCGAAAAGATCCGGTATCGACTGCAGCTAAGAAGTACCGTGCTCGTTGAACTCTCATTCAGCGATGATAGAGGTTTTTCCTCTCACGATTGCGCGGTGTGCGCTTCTTCCCACCCGGGGTGTCAGCGCCGAAGCTTGCATAAGACGCATGCTCACAGCATTGCTCTCACGACGGTGTGAAAGGAAAACACTTATGGCGGATCAGCCCTTATCGGGTATTCGTGTCTTAGACCTCTCGACAATCATCGCCGGGCCCTTATCGGCATCGCTTCTGGGCGACTTCGGGGCCGACGTCATCAAGATTGAGCAGCCAGGCGAAGGAGACCCGGCTCGAAAGTATCCTCCACTGGTCGGTGATCTGTCCGCCGCATGGGCGATGCATGGGCGGAACAAACGGAGTGTCACAATCGATCTGCATCACGACGGTGCTGCAGATCTAGTCGGCCGACTGGTCCGAACAGTTGACATTGTGGTGACAAATTTCCGACCCGCCACACTGAAGAAGTACCGAATCGACTTCGACGATCTCACAAAGTTCAAGAAGGATCTCATCATGGTCCACATCAACGCGTTCGGCCGCACCGGCCCGTACGCGGATCGACCGGGATTTGCACGAGTAGCAGAGGGGTATGCTGGGCTGACCCATCGTACGGGCGAACCTGACGGCCCTCCGATTTTTGCCGGTTACCCCGTTGCAGATGGTGTAACCGGAATCTACGGCGCATTTGCCGCCATGCTTGCCCTGCGCCAGCGGGACCTGACCGGAGAACCTCAACTCGCCGACATTCCTCTCTATGAACCGCTCCTGCGAATGATGGAAGATTTCATCACTGAATACAGCGTGACCGGTTCGAGTGGACTGTGTCAAGTTGTTTCGACAGGAGAACACTATTTCCTCAAGCAGCCCGGTCGGCTGCCGATGATTCCGTCTCGGTGCGATCGAAGAACGACTCCATCGCCCGGGCAGGGATCTCATAGCCCAACGCCGAGTGACGCCTCTTCCGGTTGTAGAACACCTCGATATACTCCGCGACCGCCAGCCGTGCCCTTGCGCGAGTAGCGAATCGCTGACGATGGAACATCTCATTCTTCAACGAAGCGAAAAACGCCTCCGCGACCGCGTTGTCCCAACACACCCCAGTCCTGCCCACTGACAAGCGAACCTGCATCAATCGTGCGACTTCGGCATACTCCGCAGAGGTGTACTGGCTGCCTCGATCCGAATGCGCTATTGCGCCCTCGGCAACGTATCCGCCCTGGTAGGCGACCTTAAGAGCATCGATGATCAGACTCGTGCGCATATGCTTCGCCGTCGCCCACCCCACCACCATCCGGGTCGTGAGATCGATGACCGTGGCCAGGAACAACCACCCCTCACCCGTCTTCAGATAAGTGATGTCGCTGACCAGATGCGTCGTGGGTACCGGCGGGTTGAACTCCCGCCGCACCAGATCCGCCCTGTCCTGGGCATCGGCGGCAGGGATCGTGGTTCGCTTCGTTGCCCGGGGTTGGACACCCGCGATCCCGAGCTCGCGCATGATCGCAGCGACCAACCCCAGCGAAACGGTGATCCCTTCGGCTGCGAGATCCTTGTGGATCCGGCGAATGCCGTAGACCTTGTTCGACGCCAACCACAGGGCGTAGACCCGGTCGGCGACGATCTGGCGGCGACCACGCCTGGACTCAGGGTCCGGTTCGGTGTCCTGCCGGTTCTTCCACGCATAGTAGCCGGTGCGCTCAATTCCCAGAATCTGGGTCATCAAGGTGACGGGGAAGGCGCCTTCTTCGGTGTGGATCAGCTCGTACTTCGCGCTCACGGCTGTTCCTTCGCGAAGAAGGCCGCGGCTTTTTTCAAGAACGCGTTCTCCTGCTTCAAACGAGCGATTTCCTTGGCCATCTCGGCCGGGTCATCACTGTTGGCGTCGGGAGCGCGTCGAGCTGATCCGGAGCCGGTTCCTTCAGTGCCAGTGGCCTTCGCGACCCACCGGCCCAGCGTCGACTCGTTGATGTCGAGGTCGCGGGCGACTTCGGCTCGGGACTTCCCGAGGTCGGTGACCATCGCGACGGCGTCGGCCTTGAACTCCGAGGTGAACTCTCTGCGGGGCCGCCGCGGGGATTGGTTGGTAGTCATGTGCAGCAGTTTCCTTTCATCGGGTTCTGCTGTCTACTCAAATCATGACACCCCAGAGTGTGCAGAGGCAGGGGAACAAGAACCCTCATATCAGCCCGAACAATCTGTACCAGACCCGAGACGAGAGATGGGTTGCAATCCCGGCATCGACGGAACGCATGTGGGAACGTCTTGTCGACGTCATGGGCGTTGCTGAGCTGAAGTCCTACCGGACGATGACGACACGGCTCGAACATCGCGAGACGATCGAGGCGAAGGTCGCAGACTTTGTTAAGTCTCACAACGCTGACGAACTGTTGGAGAAGCTGAACCATGCAGGCGTGGCCGCTGGTCCGATCAACTCCGCTGAAGAGGTCTGCAATGATCCTCACATCAGGTTTCGCGGTTCGGTTGTCGAGGTTGACGATGGATTCGGCGGAACTCGACTTGTGCAAGCGCCAGCAGGGCAGTTCTCTGGTTTCACAAACACCATCGGCGGACCTCCCCCGGCCCTCGGCGAAGACACCGATGATGTTTTGAAAGAGATCGGTGCGCTGACGCATGAAGAAGTGTCAGCACTCCGTTCAAGCAAAGTGATCTGAAGGGCAGAACCGTGAATATCGCAGACGTGTCCATACTTGTTCTTGTTCTTCTATTCGCCGCAACCATGCTCAAGGGATTCAACCTGGGGCTTGGTTCACTCGCTGCCGCTTTCGGAGTCAGTACGTTGGCAGGGCTTGAATCGGCCGAGGTCATTGCCTCATTCCCTGGCGACTTCTTCATCATGATCGTTGGCGTCACCGCACTATTCGGCGTCGCCCAAATCAACGGAACGCTCGATTGGATGCTTGACGGCATTCTGCGGCTGGTCCGCAATAACGCAACCCTTGTGGCGCTGGTTCCCTTCTTCGCTGGTGCCCTCTTGACAGCTTTCGGGACCTTACCCGCGGCGGCAACCGCGATCGTAGCTCCGATCGCGCTGGGGTTGTCCGCCCGCTATGGGCTGCCAGCGCTGATGATGGCTGTACTCGGGATCATGGGAATTCTCAGTGGGCTGTTGTCACCTCTGGCCGTTTTCGGAATTGCTGCGAAACAGCAGATCGGTGCATCGCACCTCCTTGTGCCCAGCCACACCCCAATCACTCTGCTGGCAGGTTCGATGCTCGCCGGCATTCTGGTCTGCGTGGGCGCGTTGATTTATTCTCGAGCTCGGAATCTGTTGCCGAAGGGCCAAATCGGGCACTCGGATGAGCCGCTCGACTCGTCCGGAGGCGGTGTCGCCACACTCGCGCGAACCGCTCCTCGTACTCGAGAGCTCGTCGTGACACTCGGAGGAATCGGTCTCGTATTAGTTCTAGCCGTGGGTTTTGACGCCAATATCGGATTGCTTGGGGCCACAGTGGCCTGTCTGCAGATGCTTGTGCTGCGGATGGAACCTTCAGAAGCCGTGTCGAAAATTCCGTGGTCGGTGATCCTGCTCATCGGAGGCCTGCTCACATACATCGGAGTCATGCAGAGTCTGGGAGCCTTTGAGAGAATCAGTCAGCTCCTGACGGTTGACGGGTCCCCCATGATTTCATTGTTGCTCCTTTGCTATATCGCTGGAATCACATCGTTCGCCGCAAGCTCCATTGCTGTGTTTGTGACCGTCATGCCGTTGCTCCCAAGCGTTGTTGATGCTGGAGTCTCGCCTATCGGAGCGATTCTCGCTGTGGCTTTGGCATCGGTCGTCGTCGACATCAATCCGCTCGGAATCACCGGCGGTCTGATCCTTGGTTCAGCCGAGGAGCAGGTGCGACCTCGTCTTTTCAGGCAGCTGCTTATTTACGGTTTAGCATCGGTTGCTGTGGGGCCCTTCATCGTATGGGGAATCTTCGGTTGGTGGTGAAGGTTGTCGGCTGAGCACACGCGGTGTGTGCTCGGGATTCGCAATAGTGGTGGAGATCGGCTCGGTCTCCACCACTCCTTCAGCCTTCCGGCATATTCTCGCCCCGGCTTTCCATAGACCTTCAACTGGCTAAGACGAATACCCGGCTTCCAAGACGGGCCGAATTGCAGTCTGAGAGCTGTGTGGTTTATGTAGCGGTGCGGACCCGGTAGTGCTGTCCTGCACGGAGATCGGCCTGTTGGTTCCCCCGGAGGCCGCTCCCCTGCCTGCCATCGACTCCGTTGATGCTCATGTCGCTGCAATCGTCGAGTGGATGATGGCGGAGGAGCGCACTCCCGTTCAACCATAGGCGGCAGGGCGAAGTGCGACTTGGCTCGCGGATTTGGCCACTACGAAGATCACACGCGAGTGGGTGGGCGATGACTGGGCGCGATCTATTGGTAGTCGCAGAGATCTACAACTATGCCTAGCGAGCTTGTGACCGTATGACACATCACCGTCATCGGCCCGACATAGACACGGCCACTTCGTCGGAGAGATGCTAGGCCTATTCAAGTTGCGAGGCAGGCAGTTCCGTTTCACGGTAGGACAAGTCACTACGCAACTAATATGCCAGCTAGCTACTAGCTGCCGTGCCGGGCCGGAACGTAGGGGTTGAAACATGAGATCGAACAAGTCCCAAGAGATGATGTTCCTGGTGTGGCACAGAGTTCACGGCGAGGCCGATGAGCTGATTGGTCTGTTCGACTCAGAGTTTGAAATGAACGTCTACTACCAGGTTGCAATGGAAAGTATCGATCCAGAAGATTTGCATTGGACTGAGGTCCCAGTTGGGTGGAAGGTACTTCAAGTAGCGCCACCGTCCTTCGCGTTGGTTGAGGGCCCCTCGCTCCCTCCACTCATTCGTACGTTGAGTCCTCCGTAATATCACTGCGTGACCGATCTTTGAGCAGCTTCAATGCAATCAGTGTGATGACCGCTGAGACCAGGATGTAGACCGAAACCGCGTAACCCGTTCCGAACTGGTGAATCAGCCAGGTGGCTATCAGTGCCGCTGGGCCGCCGGCGATGACCGATGAGAGCTGATAGCCGAGTCCGGCACCGGTATAGCGGAGATTCGTCGGGAAGCTCTCAGCAATGATCGACGCCTGCGGCCCGTACTGCATTGCGTGGGGTATGAGACCCAAGCACAGGGCGAGGAATGCCAACCAGGTGACGCCGCTGTCGAGGAACGCAAAGTAGATGAAGCCCCATACGCCCATGATGGCCGCGCCCCACGCGTAGATCTTCTTCCGCCCGATCGTGTCGGAGTAGAGCCCGAAAAGCGGAACGAGGACGAGCTCCACACCTGCAGCGATAAGTGTGCCGATGAGCACGAAGTTGTACGTGTAGTCATGGCCGTGGGAACCGGTTGTCATGTACGACAGCACGAAGGCCGTGACGACGTAGAACGGCATCTGTTCGGACATCCTCAGCAGAGCGGAGAGGATGATTTCCTTCGGGAACCGTCGAATCACCTGCAGCAGCGGTGCAGTCGTCGTGGTCTCCTCCGCGACCACTTTCGAAAATTGCGGAGTCTCCATGATCTTCAGCCGGATGTAGAGGCCGATAGCGACCAATACCAAGCTGAGCAGGAATGGAATGCGGAAGCCCCAGGCGATGAACGCATCCTTGCCGAAGATTCCGTTGAACACAGACATGAGCCCGGTCGAGAGGATGAGGCCGATAGCGACGCCGAGCTGAGGCCAGCTGCCCATGAGACCTCGACGTTTCTGGTCGCCCCATTCCATGGAGAGCAGAACCGATCCGCTCCATTCACCGCCGACAGCGATGCCCTGCAGCACTCGCAGGAGGATGAGGATGATGGGCGCGGCGTCTCCCCACGTCGCCGATCCGGGCAAGATGCCGATGAGAGCGGTGGAGATTCCCATCATCAGCAAGGTGACAATAAGCATGACCTTCCTGCCGATTCGGTCACCCCAGTGCCCGAAGATCGCAGCACCGACCGGGCGGGCGAGGAACCCGACGAAGTAGGTGGCGAAGGCGGCGAGGGTCCCGACGTAGGCAGAGACATCGGGGAAGAACAGGTGCGGAAACACCAGCGCCGAGGCGGTCCCGTAGAGGAAGTAGTCGTACCATTCGATAGTGGTGCCGATGGTACTGGCGACAGCCGCGCGTCTGACCTGAATATGGTGTTCGTGATCAGAAGGCGCAGGATTCTTGAGTTGAGACATAACAGCACACTTAGTCGCGACATCTTCATTGACGTTTCGACGTTACGACTGTGGGAACCTGTTTAACCCATGGCTCAGAAAACTCCCAGCAACTGAAACCGAATCTCCACTTTCGAAAATACGTGTCGATGAGGTGACAACTTCGCGAACGTCGTCATTGTCGTTACGAAGACTCTTCACCGTATACGCTCAGGGGAGCTCTCGCCGCGTCGGTCCATTCCCGCCAACGCTTGAACCTTTCCACAGCGACAGCGGCCCGCCCAGCGGAACCCGTCGCGGCCCGCTGCATCCGGCCGTGCTTGTCACCAATGCCATCGTCCCGAGCGTCGACGAACTCCTGCACTCGGCGAATCCCGTGCAGAGCGTTGACCAGCCACACCTCACAGTCGGCAAGGTCCTCGGGTCGCGTTCGGCGGTGCTCGACCAGAATCGACCGTGCGCGGGCCTCGTCGAGGATCACCGCCGAGGTCACTCCGGGCAATGTTCCCAGATCCGGGGCGGGTGCGCAGAGCGTGTCCCCGTCCCACCACAACAGACTCGTCGTCGCACCTTCGATCACGACGCCGTCCTCGCTGAGCAGCAGCATCTCCGAGCAGTCGCAATCGGCACGAGCCTCGGCCAGCAGTCGCCCAAGAAGTCCAATGTCCGGGCCTTTGCGACCAGGTGTCTTGCGCGGGTCAGGATGAGACGGGACGAGAACCCGTAACTCGCGAGTCCGTTTCGGTGCCGGTCGCAGTCGGAAGGCCAATCTCGGCGCCTCGCCTGGAGACGGCCTCAGGACGTCCACACGTGGAAACCACTCCCCCGTCTCTGGAATCTTTTCGACGGCTGCAGCCCAAAAGTCCCCAGTGACCGACCCGCCGACTTGCGCCGCTGCATCGCCGAACCGAGCCTGATGACGTTCGAACGCCCGCACACGCCCGTCCTCGACGAACCACGAGTCGGCTGCCAACAGCGTCCACGCACTGATGTCACCGGTCGGCTCGTCGAAACGACGCTCCCGCGGATTCCACAACCACGCACTCATGTTTCGACTGCCCCCGTGCGTTCGGCGACATCGGCATTAGACGGTTGGGCCGTCTCGCTGGGAATCACTGTGAGGAGTTCCGGGTCCGGCCCTTCATCGGAGAGAACACCGTCGGACGAGTCTTCGCCGGGAAAGTCGGCACTGCCGAGCAATCGCAACAACGGTGCCGCTTTCACCACGGTCTCCTCGTATTCCTCGTCGGAGGCCGACAGCGCAACAATCGCCCCACCGACCCCGTACCGCAAGGTCTCCCCGCGGACCACGAGAGTACGAATGACGACGCTGAGGTCAACGGCACCGTTCAGCGAGAAGTATCCGACCGCGCCGCTGTACACCCCACGCGCACCGGCCTCGAGATCATCGATGATCGCCATCGTCCGCAGCTTCGGCGCCCCGGTCATCGACCCCGGCGGGAACGCTGCCCGCACACACGCAACCGGACTGGCGTCCTCGGCCAAGCGTGAGCTCACCGTCGAGACCATCTGATGCACCGTCGCATACGACTCGATCCCGAACAGCGTGTCCACCTGCACCGATCCCAACTCGGCCGTGCGCCCGAGATCGTGCCGCACCAAATCGACGATCATGAGATTCTCCGACCGATCCTTCACCGAGGTGGCCAGCTCGGCTTTGATCGCTTCGTCCTCCTCGGGTGTGTCCCCGCGGGGACGCGTGCCCTTGATCGGCTTCGACTCCACCCGACCGTCCGACCCGATGCACAGGAATCGCTCGGGGGACGTGCTGAGGATCGCAGCCTCCCGGGTGCGGATGAATGCCCCGAACGGCGTCGGATTGTCCTCCCGCAGTCGCAGGTACATCTCCAGCGGTGACTCGTGCGGGTCGGCCGTGGCCTCGATCATGTTCGTCAGGCACACCTCGTAGGTTTCGCCGTCGGTGATCTCCCGCTGCACCCGGTCGATGAGCCCGAGGTATTCCTGCCGACTGTGCCGTGCCGAGAGGTGTGAGCGTGTGTGGTCAGCGCGGGTTGAGTACTCTACCCACGCCGAGGTGGCGCCCGGCTGGACGGGTTCACCGCCGTCGTGAGCGGGGATCGTTGCGATCTGTGCGCGGATGTCGTCGAACCATTGTTGAGACGCTGTATGGCCCGCAGGATCATCAGGTTGGCGTAATGCGAGGAGGTGGATGCGGTCGGTGTCGTGATCGATGACGAGGGCACGGTCGAGGAACATCATCACGGCGTCGGGCAGCTCGGACTCGCGCCGGTTCGGCGAGCCGACCTCCGCCTTGAGCTCATAGCCGAGGTACCCGACCCACCCAAGCCGGAAATCGAACGGCAGGTACGGACTGTCGGCGCGCTCAGCCGAGTCACTGCCTGCCAACTCGACATCGGTGCTGGAGAGTTGAGCACCGAGCCAGTCGAAAAAGCCGGAGGTCTCAACAGATTTCTCAGGCCCGTCGCTATTCGTCCGGACGTCGACAGTCCTGTCCGGCACCGAGGCTGTCGCAACTTTGGCCAGCGGACCCGTCGGTGCGCCCATGATCGAGAACCGTGATGAAGCGTTGCCGGGCAAGTTGCCGTCGAGCCAGATCGACTCAGGCTCGCTGCCGAAGAGTTCCGTGAACAGACTCTCGTCGGGGACGGTCTGCGACAACTCATCGGTGTCGAGGACATATCGCCGCTGTGCAACAGGAACGTCGCCGGCTACCTGAATTTGCTGACGGTCTGCGACCGTCCCCCCAGGGACGTGTTCGGTCTCGCGTCTCGCGCACCACTCCACGGTCAGTTTCGCGAAGTTCTGCAGCAACGCTCTAGCTTCCTCAGACGCGATCGACTCGGGGTGGAATTGGACTCCCCATTGCGGCCTCGTCCGATGCTGCATCGCCATGATGACACCGTCCTCGGACCATGCCGTCGCCTCAAGAGACTCGGGCAGCTCGGTTACCGCGAGCGAGTGATACCGCACCGCAAAGAACGGCGACGGAATTCCAGCGAAGATCCCGGTCTCAGAATGACTGATCGGAGACACCCGACCGTGCCGAGGCTCGGGAGCATGCGCCACCACTCCCCCGTGCATATACGCGATCCCCTGATGGCCGAAGCACACTCCGAGGATGGGAATCGGGGACTGCGCGATCACCTCGGCGCAGATTCCGAAGTCGGCCGGCCTCTCCGGAGTACCCGGCCCCGGAGAGATCACGACATTGTCGAACTCGTCGAGGACGCTGACATCGAACTCGGCCCAATCATTGGGCACGAGCGTCGGCGCACAGCCGTTGACCTCGGCGAGGAGGTGGAAGAGATTGACCGTGAACGAATCCTCATTGTCGATGAGCAGAGTTCGGATCATCTCATCCTCCCTTCCCTGTCGATGCCCCTCAGCCGAGGACGAGCCGCCTCGTCGAATCAGCCAGCTCAGCCTCGGCGAGCAGAGATTCTTCCGTATCAGCCCCGGCCCGCACATAGCGCCCGGTGAACGCATCCAGTGTCCCCGAAGCCAGCGCCAGCGCGAGGTCAGTGACCTGTGCGGGCGACGTCCAGTCGTCACCGGTGCGGAAATCGTGGACCGGCATCGACTTCGTCATCGCCGTCTCGACGACTCCGGGAGCCATCTCGAAGATCCGCAGACCCTTGTCATGGCCGAAGTGGACGACCGAATCGGCGATACGGAACAGTGCCGCCTTCGACGCCGAGTACACCGCATATGCCGGCGTGCCTTTGGCTCCCGAACCCGAGTTGAGGTCGATGATGCGGCTGGGCCGACCGGTCGCCTCGGCGTTGGCCATCAGCACGGGCGCGAAAGCATTGACCATGAGTGCGACCCCGAGCACGTTCGCGTCGACGACGCCCTTGATGCTCTCCGGGTCGGCGTCCCACAGCGGGCCCTCAGTCGACTCGATGCGCCCGGCATTGTTGACGAGCACCTGCAGGCGCCGTCCGGTCTCGGCCTCGACCGCGGTCACGGACTCGCGCAGAGCCTTCACCGCGGCGATATCGTCGGTGCGCAGCGCGACCCCGGTGACCGCTCCCCCGGTCGCCTCGCCGATCTCATCGGCCGCGGCCTCCGCATTGCTCGCCGAGGTGGCCGTGACGATCACGTGATACCCGGCATCAGCGAATGCCTCCGACAGGTGGCGTCCGATTCCGCGGGCACCGCCGGTGATCAGTGCGATCGTCTCCGTCGGAACTGCAGTGGCTGTGGGGGTGAGATTCTCGGTCATGCTCTGTGCTCCTCGTGGGTGGTCATCGATTCGGAGAGGGCAAGGCCCGGTCGAACCACCGTAACGTGCGACCGGGCCTTCATGCTGTGCTCACTCAGCTGCGGACTTCGGCGCCGTGACGCTCGGCAGCCAACTTCGTCGCCGCCTCACGCATGGCCGAAGCATCATCGGCCTTGAGCGTGCGGTCCGGGGCCCGGAAGGTCAGCCTGAACGCCAGTGACTTCTTGCCCTCGGGAAGCTGGTCGCCGGTGTAGAGGTCGAAGGTCTCGAGCAGTTCGAGCTCCTCCCCCGCACCCTCGCGCAGCGTCGCGGCCAAAGTCTGTGTCGGCAGTTCGGCATCGACGATGAGCGCAACGTCCTGACGGGACACCGGGTAGGTCGACAGCGCACCGTCCCAGGCGCGCAGATCCTCCTGGGCCAGCAGTGCGTCGAGGTCGATCTCGAAGGCGACGGTCCTGGCCGGCAGGCCGAGGTTTTCGCACACCTTCGGGTGCAGCTCACCGGCATGGCCGAGCACCTGACCGTCGGCGAGGACGAACTTCGCGGCCCGGCCCGGATGCCAGGGCGCGATCTGATCGGCTTCGACGGTGACCTCGAGACCATTCGTGCGGGCGATGCGACGGACGGTGTCGATGACGTCGGCGGCTTCGGCCGGTCGTCCCTTGCCCCAGACGCCGGGCAGTTCGGCGTGGCCGGAGATGATGCCCGCATAGTGGTAGGGCTGGTGCGGCACCGAATCATAGATCTTCTCGAGTTCCGCATCGCTCGGGTGGTATCCGGGCAGATGACGCGGTCCCGGGCCCTCGGGTAGGCCCGCCGAGGTGGACACGAGCCCCGCTTCGAACAGGGCCACATCCTTGACTCCGCGCCCGAGGTTGCGCACCACCAGATCGACGAGGGTCGAGAGCAGGTTCGTGCGCATGAGCGGCAGGTCGTCGGACATCGGGTTGGCCAGACGCACATGCGCCCGGCGCACATCATCGGCCTCGAGCCGCAGCTGGTCATCCCGCTTCGAGTTCGTGAAGGGGTAGGACAGCACCTCGGTGAACCCGTCGGCGGCCAGCAGGTTCGAGATCCGGCGGCGCGTCTTCTGTGCCTCGGTCAGGCCTTTGCCGGCCTGCGCTGCGGGCTGGACGGAAGGGATGCGGTGGTAGCCGCCGGTCCGGGCGACTTCCTCGATGAGGTCGACGTCGTCGGTGATGTCCGTGCGCCAGCTGGGCACGGTCACGGCCAGCCGGCCCTTGCCGACGACCTCGATGGCTGCGCCGATGCCCTCGAGCAGTCCGGTCACCTCGGCGGTGGTGTAGTCGACACCGACAAGCGAGCCCACGCGCTCGACCGGGAGTTCGATGACGGTCGGCTCGGGATCCTGGCCGATCTGTGTGGTCGCGGGGCTGAGCGATCCTCCGCCGAGCTCGACGAGCAGATCCGCACAGCGTCGGGCCGCCACGGGCCCGAGTTTCGGATCGACTCCGCGTTCGAAGCGGCGCGAAGCCTCCGACGACAGCTTGTGGCGACGCGAGGTGCGGGCGATGGAGATCGGGTCGAAGTGAGCGGCCTCGATGACGACCTCGATCGTCTGGTCGTTGACCTCGACGTCGGCTCCGCCCATGACGCCGGCCAGGCCGATGATCTTCCCGCCCTTGCCGCTCGGGCCGGCGCCCCGGTCGGTGATGAGCAGGTCCTCGGCATCGAGTGTGCGCTCGACATCGTCAAGCGTCGTGAACTTCTCGCCGGCAGTGGCGCGGCGGACGACGATTTCGTCGCCGAGGAGCGCCGTGTCGTACGCGTGCAGCGGCTGGCCGAGTTCGAGCATGACGTAGTTCGTCACGTCGACGGTCAGGCTGATCGGGCGCATGCCCGCCTGCTGCAGGCGACGCTGCATCCAGAACGGGGTCTGTGCTTTCGGGTTCAGCCCGGTGACCTGAACGGCGGTGAACTGGTCACAGCCGGCCACCTCGTTGATGGGATTGGAATCCTCGATGACGACGGGGAACCCGTCATCGGTCGGAGTGTTCACCGCCGCCACCGAGGCGCTGCCGATGTCGGTGAAGGATTGTCCCTTCATCTGCGCGTACTCACGAGCGATTCCGCGCATCGACAGCTGGTAGCCACGGTCGGGGGTGACGTTGACGTCGAGGGTGACCTGGTCGAGGCCGAGCAGGCTGATCGCGTCGTCGCCGGGTTCGCCGGTCAGCCCGAGGTCGGACAGGACGATGATGCCGGAATGGTCCTCACCGAGGCCGAGTTCCTTGGCCGAGCAGATCATGCCGTCGGAGATGTGACCGTAGGTCTTTCGCGCCGCGATCTGGAAGTCACCGGGCAGGACGGCTCCGGGCAGGCAGGCGACGATGAGGTCGCCGGGCACGAAGTTGTGGGCACCGCAGATGATGCCGCGGCTGGGCACCTCGGGACCGGGCTGCGGGTCCTTCGGATCATCCTGGGCTTCGTTGTGTTCGGGGCCGACGTCGACGCGGCACCAGTTGACGGTCTTGCCGTTCGAGTGCTCTTCCTTGACCAGTTCGAGCACCCGTCCGACAACGAGTGGGCCAGTGATCTCGGGTCCGAAGAAGTCCTCTTCCTCGAGACCGACGGCTGCGAACTCGGCAGCGAGGGCATGGGGATCGGTCTCGGCTGGGAGATCGACGTAGTCGGCCAGCCAGTTCAGTGGGACGCGCATATCAAGCCTTCATTCCGAAACGGGCCGAGAAGCGCACATCGCCTTCGACCATGTCATGCATATCGTTGATTCCCTCGCGCAGCATCAGTGTCCGCTCGATGCCCATGCCGAAGGCGAAGCCCTGGTAGACATCAGGATCGATGCCGGCGGCGCGCAGCACATTGGGGTGGACCATGCCGCAGCCGCCCCATTCGATCCAGCCGGGACCGCCGACCTTGTTGGGGAACCAGAAGTCCATCTCCGCGCTCGGTTCGGTGAACGGGAAGAAGCTCGGGCGCAGACGGGTCTTCGACTCGGGGCCGAACATCTCGCGGGCGAATCCGTCGAGGGTGCCCTGCAGGTTCGCCATGGTCAGCCCCTTGTCGATGGCGATGCCTTCGATCTGGTGGAAGACCGGAGTGTGCGTGGCGTCGAGCTCATCGGTGCGGAAGGTCTTGCCCGGACACACCACGTAGAGCGGCACACCGCGCTCAAGCAGGGAACGCGACTGCACCGGTGAAGTGTGGGTGCGCAGGACGAGGCCGGCCTCGGGTGGGTCGACGAAGAACGTGTCCTGCATCTGTCGAGCCGGATGGTCGGGGCCGAAGTTGAGCGCATCGAAGTTCAGCCACTCGGATTCGATCTCCGGTCCCTCGGCGACTTCCCAGCCGAGGCCGACGAAGTAGTCCGCGGCCTGTTCCTGGATGAGGCTCAGCGGGTGGCGAGCGCCGAGGCGGCGACGGTCGGTGGGCAGGGTGACGTCGATGGCCTCTTCGATGAGCACGGCCGCATCGCGTTCGGCTTCGAGCTCTGCCAGACGTGCGTCGTGGGCCTGCTTGACCGCTCCCCTGGACTTGCCGACGATCTTGCCGGCGGCGGCCTTATCGGCCTTGTCGAGTGAGCCGATGGCTCGGTTGGCGAGCGCCAGCGGGGCTTTGTCGCCGGTGTGGTCGATCTTCGCCTGCTTGAGCTCGTCGAGAGTCGTCGAATCCGCGAATGCCTGCAGTGCCGCGTCGACGGCCTGCTTCACGGCCGACTCGTCCAAGGGGTCGAGTTGGTCTGTCATCAATGTCCTTTTGTCCGTACTTGCCCGTAGCTGCTGGGACGTCATTCTTCTTCGTCAGCAAGTCTATCGCCTCCCCCGGCTGGGCCCAGGTCGGGTCCGCTGGGTGGGTGGGCCGCCTCGGTGCCGGTTGTGTGCGGTCGGTCATAGGGTTCGAGCCGACAAAAGCGTAGTGTCGGGCACATGACGACACAGCGTGCATCCGATGTCATGATCAGAGCCTTGGAGAACGAGGGCGTCGACCGCATCTTCGGCATACCCGGTGAGGAGAACATCGATTTCATCGATTCTCTGCGCCGATCGTCGATCGAGTTCGTCCTCACTCGGCACGAGCAGGCCGCCGCGTTCATGGCGGCCACCTACGGTCGGCTCACGGGCACACCCGGGGTGTGTCTGACGACGCTCGGGCCGGGGGCGCTCAACCTTGCGACGGGGGCCGCGTACGCCCACCTCGGCGGCATGCCGGTCATCATGATCACCGGGCAGAAGGGCATCCGCACGGCTGAGCAGGCGGCGTTCCAGATGGTGAATACGGTGGCGACGATGGATCCGCTGACGAAGGTGAGCAAGCAGATCACCTCGGCTGCGATGATTCCGACCATGGTCCGAGAGGCATTCCGCGTCGCTCAGGCCGAACGTCCGGGGCCGGTGCATCTCGAGCTGCCCGAAGACATCGCCGGCCTGCCGGTCGACAGGTACGAGCTCATCGAACCGCACACGAATTCGCGGGCCGTCGCCAGTGATCTGGCGATCAAGAACGCCGCAAACGTCGTCCGGGAGGCGAAGCGACCGCTGCTCATGCTCGGTGCGGATGCCTCCCGATCCGACTGCAGCGAAGACCTCTCCCGTTTCGTCGCGCAGATGCGCATCCCCTACTTCACCACGCAGATGGGCAAGGGTTCGGTGTCCGGGTCCTCCGACCTGTACCTGGGCACGGCGGCGCTGACGTCCCGCGATTTCGTCCATGACGCGATCGAGGCCGCCGACGTCATCGTCACGATCGGTCACGATACGACGGAGAAGCCGCCGTTCATGATGGATGAGAACGGACCCACCGTCGTCCACATCGGCTACCGCGCGGCCGTGGTCGAGCAGGTGTATTTTCCGCAGTTCGAGGTCATCGGTGACCTGGGTCCGACCCTGGAGCGGCTCGCCGAGGTGGTCGACAGCCCCACCTCCACCGCCGAGGCGCTGCTGCCGATGCGTGAGGATATCCTCGTCAAGATCCACGAAGGTGCCGACGAGGATCGGTTCATCCCCCAGCGGATCGTGCAGGAGGTCCGCGACGTCATGCCCGTCGACGGGATCGTCGCTCTCGACAACGGGATGTACAAGATCTGGTTTGCCCGCAACTATCGGACGACTCGGGCGAACACTCTGCTGCTCGACAACGCGCTGGCGACCATGGGGGCCGGGCTGCCCTCGGCGATCGGGGCGAAGCTGACGTATCCGGAACGTCGGGTCATGGCCGTCGTCGGCGATGGCGGATTCATGATGAACAGTCAGGAGATGGAGACGGCGGTGCGGTTGGGCTTGGACCTCGTCGTGCTCATCCTCGAAGACGATGCCTACGGCATGATCCGGTGGAAGCAGGAATCCGACGGCATGCCCGACTACGGTCTGACCTTCGGCAATCCGGACTTCGTGAAGTACGCGGAATCCTATGGGGCCTCCGGTCATCGGCTCACCGACGTGTCAGAGATGAATTCGGTGTTGTCGTCGGCTTTCGAGGCCGGTGGTGTGCACATCGTCGTCGCGCCCGTCGACTATTCGGAGAACAAGCGGGTGCTCATCGACGAGCTGGGCAAGCACTGAGCCTGCTCGATCGGTGAGGTCTGACTCCGGTGAGGTCCCGCCTCGGCGACTCGCACGGGGCCAAGGCGGGACCCGTCTTTCAGCTCTTTCAGCGCACGCGTGAGTTCCCCGCCCGCCACATTCCCGCGCTCTGCTCCTCTTCGTTGCCGACAGAGAGATCGATGCCTTTGCGGTCCCTGAGCAATGACACGGCGATAAGAGATATCACCGCCATTATCACCAGATAGAGCGAAACCGAGGCTGTCGTGCCCGTCGCCTGCAGGAGTGCCTGGGCGATCGTCGGGGCGAACGCACCGCCGATGACAGCTCCCAGGGCATAGGAGATCGCGACTCCGCTGAATCGGATCGAGGCCGGGAAGAGTTCGACATAGAGCGCGGCCTGTGGCCCATAAGAGAGGCCGAGTCCGATGGAGAAGACACCCAGAGACAAATAGAGCAGGCCCAATGACCCGGTGTCGACGAGCCAGAACAGCGGGAAGGCAGTCACGATGAGGATCGCGAATCCGATGACGTACGTGCGCACCCGGCCGATGGCATCGGACAGGTAACCTGAGACCGCGGTCGAGACCAGCCAGACGAATGACCCGAAGGTGATGGCCAGCAGCACATCGGTCTGCGAGAAGCCCACCGCATCGGTCGTCGCATATTTCGTCACGAACCCGCCAGTGGTCATATACCCGCTGGCATTGTTACCGGCGAAGATGAGTGCGGCGACGAGCACAAGAGGCAGATGCTTCTTCAACAGCACGAGGATCGGTGCCTTGCGCTTGGCCGACTCGACCTGGATCTCTTTGAACACCGGGGTGTCCTCGACGGCCCTCCGTACCCAATAGCCGACGCCGATGAGCACGACCGAGAGCAGGAACGGCACCCTCCATCCCCATTCCATGAATGCGTCTCCCGGTGAGATGACTCCAGTCATGAGTGCAATAACGCCTGACGACAGCAACATGCCCAACGGAACTCCGAGCTGCGGGTAGGATCCGGCCCGACCGCGCTTGTCCACATCGGCGTGTTCGACGGCCAGCAGGGCCGCGCCGCCCCACTCCCCTCCGGCCGAGAGGCCCTGGATGATGCGCAGGAGAATGAGAAGGACCGGTGCTGTCACCCCGATGGTCTCGTACGTGGGAATGAGACCGATGAGGGCAGTGGCCACACCCATCGTGACCAATGTGACGACGAGGATGAAGCGTCTGCCGAGCTTGTCGCCGAAGTGGCCGGAGAGGAAGGCGCCGAGCGGCCGGAAGAGGAAGGAGATGCCGATCGTCGCGAAGGCGAGCAGCTGGTCGACGCCCTCACCCGCCGGCGCGAAATAGAGGTGGGCGAAGACGAGCGCGGCCGCGGTCGAATACGTGAAATAGTCGTACCATTCGATCGTCGTACCAATGATGGAGGCGAACGCGACCCTCCGCTGATTCGCTTTCTGCGCCGTCGGCGTCTGTGCGTGTGTGGCAGTCATGAGAACGTCCTTGTTCTGTCGTGGTGGTTAGAAATTGTCAGTCCAGAGTCACCGACAGCCGTGATGTGACATCGGCACCCGGGCGAGACACTGAAATCCGGTCGGGGCATCCGCCGCCGGGCTGGAACAGCCGGTCAGACCGGTGAGAGCGTCTCGGACAGATTCGTCAGAACTCCTTCTGCCCACTCACAGGCCGCTTCGGTTGCCGGTACCGGCCCTCCGGCATCGTGGCGACCGTATTCGCCAAGCCGAGTCGCTCCCTGAGCCTCGAGCGCTTCAGTCAGCAGTTCGCTGCCCCGCGAATATGTCTTCGTGTAGCTGGCGTCGCCCATCCCGAACACGGCGAATCTGACGCCGTCGAGCTCAACGGGCAGGTCGCGCAGTTCATCGTAGAATTGCGCGGCCGAGCTCGGGACATCACCGTCACCGTAGGTCGAGCACACGAGCAAATAGAATCTCTCCGGCTGTAGGTCCGACGGTGACACCGCGGACAGGTCCGAGATCTCCACGTCGGGAAGCTCTCGCAGGACCGTGCCGAGTTCCTCGGCGACGAGTTCAGCGTTGCCGGACTCCGTGCCGAACAGGATCGTCACCGGCATCCCGGGAGACAGGCCCTCGACCGTGCTCGCCGCAGCGTCCGGCAGATAGTCGTCGAGGTCGGTGTCCTCAGCTGTGGCCACCAGGTCCTCACGAGAGGTGATCTTCGTTCGGCAGCGACCTTCACCGGCGCCGAGGCGCTCCTTGAGGTCGATCCGGCGCCAACCGTCGAAATCGATGGCAGTCTCCCCCGGGGCGAGACCTGGAGCACCGGTGGCGATCGACCCAGTGCTCACCTCAGCAGCGATGGTCGCAGCAAGGATCCTGGCGTCCGTGCGCTGGTCGGGGATGGTTCCGCGGCCGGCACCCTTGAGCCAGCCGATGGCGAAAAGGTTCTCGTCGATCCTGCCGTCTGCGGGGATCGGCGTCGCCGGGCAGATGCCCTGTTTCGCCATCGACATCGGGTCTCCGACAAAGCCGATGGCGGTGATGACAGAATCCACGTCGAGGTGAACGGCCGCACCGTCATGGGTGATGTCGATCCCATCGACCTGCCGAGCGGAGGAGTTCGAACCGGTGATCGCATCGGGTGTGCTTGAGAACCACCAGTGCATCTCGATCGCGTCTGCTGGCCCTGTTTGGTATTGGGTATTTTCTGACGGTTCGACGAGGTCACGGAGGGCATCGAGCTTCGCGTCCTTGCCCTCGGCAACCGTCGACAGATCGACACCATGAAGCGTGTGAGTCAGCCCCGGAACCCGAGCCAGTTCACGGATCATGACCGGATCGAATTTCGCAGTTCGCGATGCTGAACGACCGATGATGTCGATGCGAGCGATCGATTCGCTCATCGGCCCATGTATGGTGTCGTCGATGTCGCTGCCGACCAGGGACTCAGGTGCACAGGTGAGCAGCCGGACGATGTCGATGGCGACATTGCCCTGACCGACAACGGCAATTCTCCTACCCAGTTCGACCGCCGACCGCTCTTCATCGGGGTGCCCATTGAGCAGGCGGGTGATCCTGCCTGCCCGGTGCACCTGGGGCAGGTCGTCTCCGGGGATGCCGAGGGTACGGTCGAGGGAGAGCCCGCTGGCGAGGACCACGCTGTCATAGTTCTCCTTGAGCTCATCCATCGACACGTCGATGCCCAGTTCGGTGTTGCCGATGAATCTCACTCGGGGATCGGTGAAGAGTCGGTCGAACTGACTCGTCACGGATTTGGTGCCCTGGTGATCAGCCGCGACTCCATAGCGCAGCAGCCCGTATGGCACGGGGAGCTTGTCGAAGATGTCGACGCGGCCTCCGGGCACCTGCCGCAGTATCTCCTTCGCGCTGAAGCAGCCTGCCGGTCCGGCACCGACGATCGCGATCGTGGGTCCGTGCGACCGGCCAGCCGCATCGTCACTCGTCGCGGCCGCTCGGCCATAGGCGGACTTTCCGTAGTCGGGCTCTGTCCGCGCGCTCGACCACGTCACGGGGAGTTTGAGCATGCCGCGGAACACCCAGCCTCCGACCGCAGTTTCACGAGATTCATCGACGCTCAATCCCTCAAGACTGTTGAAGAGGAGCGGAAGAGCCACTTCGGCGATCTCGGCTCTTGCGGCCCAGTTGCCCAGGCACACGTGCACTCCTTTGCTGAAGGCCAGATGCGGTTTCGCTTCCCGATGGATGTCGAACCGATCGGCGTGTTCCCACACGGTTTCGTCGCGATTGGCCGAGAGCACGCAGATTCCGAGCTTCGCTCCTGCAGGCAGGTGGGTGCCCGCGAGGACGGTGTCCTGGGTGGTTTGGCGGGAATACATGCCGATGGGGGCGATCCACCGAATTGTCTCCTCGAACACAGTTGGCCACAGCTGCGGGTTGGCCATGACGGCCTCACGCTGATCGGGGTGGTTGAACAGGGCAAACGCCGCAACTCCGAGGGCATCGCGGGGCTCGTTGAGTCCCCCGCCGATGGTCATCTTGATGTTCGCCCGGATCTGCTCGATCGGCATGGTTTCGCCGGGCAACGATAAGAGCCCCGAGATGAGCGAATCATCACGGTGGGTGAGATGGTAGTCGAGCATTTCGTCGAGTGCCGCGTCGACCTCGTTGAACGACCGCTCCCCTTTGGCCCAGACTTCGGGGTCGTCCGCGTAGTTGCCAGTGGCGTCGATCATCGTCTGCGACCAGCGCTGCAGGTCGAGCTGATCGGCGTTGTACAGCCCGAGCATGCGACGCAGGGTCTCCGCTGCGAAGGGCGCGGCGAAGTCCCAGATGAGGTCGATATCAGTGCCTTTTTCGACGAGTTGATCCAAAAGATTCTCGGCAACCTCGCGGTACATCGATGTCCACACGCGTTTGACGTAACCGGGCTTGAGCACCGGTTGCCAGGCTCGGCGCTGCTCATAATGTTCGGGATCATCGCGTCGGAGCATGGAATGGCCCATCGCGCGGATCTGCAGGGAGCCCTCTTCGTTCGCGGAGAAGATGTCCTGGTCATGTTCGGTTGCGCTGACGGCCTCATAGCTGGTGATGAGATAGCGGTTGACCGCAGGAACCCAGTGCACTCCGCCTTCGGCACGGAGCCGTTCATAGATCGGAAACGGATTCTCGTAGAGTTCCGGGATCTTCACCCAGTCCGCCACCGGTGCCGAGGTGACTGCCCTGCGGGTGTGTTCGTGAAGACCTGACGTCATCATCATCTCCTCATCGTTGAGACAGCTTATGTCGGTGCGATCACTCTGTGATCGTGTTCACAGTCCAGTCTGCGATGGGTACTATGAAAGGAAAAGCGGAATTAATCTGAGAACTAATCCGGAAATACGAAGATGCATTCTGATCACGCCCCGAACTATTCACTGAGGCAACTGTCTTATCTCCTCACCGCAGCCCGGCTGGGCACGATCTCGGCCGCGGCGGCGGAACTGCATGTCTCCTCCTCGGCAATCTCCGATTCGATCACCGCGCTCGAACATCAGATGGATGCACAGCTGTGCGTGAGGAGGAAGGCTCAGGGACTGGTGCTCACTGCCGCCGGAAGACAGGTGGCCGCCCGAGCCACGCGCCTGATCTCCGAGGCGAACGAACTCGAGCGTGAACTCAGATCACACGATGGCGAACTGGCCGGTCCGATCACCATCGGCTGCTATCCGACTCTGGCACCGGTGATTCTGCCCGTACTGCTCGACGATTTCGGCAAGCAGCACCCACGAGTGAGTCTCGAAATCGTCGAGACCACACAGGACCGCTTGACCGGAACTCTGGAGTCAGGAGAGATCGACGTTGCTTTTGTCTACGAGACGCTCATTCCGGGGACGCCGAACCACGCGAGGCTCTTCGCGCAGCCTGCCCACGTGATCCTGGCAGCAGATGATCCCTTCGCTGCTCGAGAGGCCGTGCGTCTGGAGGATCTCGTCGAACGTGACATGATCCTCCTCGACTCTCCTCCTTCGAGCCAACACACGCTGGGAATGTTCCACGACCGAGGTTTGGCGCCGAGGATCCGTCACCGAACGACCAGCTACGAAGTTGTGAGAACACTTGTCGGTCGCGGACTGGGCTACGGCGTCTTGGTTCAGAGGCTGACGAATACTGCCAGTTATGAGGGGTATCCTCTGGTCGTCAAGGAGATCAAGCCGGCAGTTGAGCCAGTCGGCGTCGAAGTGATCTGGCCCTCTGACCACGCGTCGCCGAAGCGCGCACAGGCTCTGGTCGAGTTCGCCAAGAACCAGCAATGGACATGATGAAACAGCTGATGGCTGCAAGACTCGGACGCAGGGTCAGCGACCGCCTTCCGGCCCTCGGATGTCCGACGCAATGCTGTTGTACGCTCGCGTGTTCTTTTTGAATCAAGACCGATTCCCATGTCCGAGCGTGGACGACGCGCATGGACGAATACTCACGATGCTCATTCCACGGTGATGCCGAGCTCCCGAGCGAAGAGGTCGGCAAAGAGCATGAGCTGGGTGTCGTCGATCGTCGCTCCGCGCAGCGAGTGCACCCCGGAGATCTTGTGCGGCTGCAGCCCACGGATATCGACACTGCCGAGAGTCGCTCCCTCGCATTGGAAAGCACCGACACTGCTCCCTGGAAACGCGACCCGACTGACTTTGGCGCGGTCAAGGTCGATCTCGTCGATGACGCAGTCCCGGAATTCGACATCGGTGAGCGTGGCCCCGCGCAGGTTGAGATACGAGATGCGACAGTTCTCAAATCGCACCTTCTCCCACACGCTGTCATGAGTCACCCCCGCGCCGATCCGTGTGCCTCGGATCTCCGTGTGCAGAAGGCTGCCTCGTGGCATCGTCCACGTGTCGGCCCGACAGTCGTCGACCCGTGTTCCGGAGAAACGCCCGCCCGTCAGGTTCGCCGGCGCCTCTGCTTGGCCGAAGTTCACTCGCGTCAGTGTGCAGTCGAGGAACGTCGCCTGTGCCGAGTCAACCTCGGTGAGGTCGAGTGTTGGCGGCCATGGAAAACTGCCCATAGGCGGACAGTAGAAATGCCCGTTCCTGGCCACAAGAACTGCCCAGTGGCGGCCACGATTTCTGCCCATCCGAGCATGTAGAACCTCTCATTGAGACACGACCCCGAACCACTTCCGGGAGATGATGACGGTGTCTAATCGATCAACATCCACCACGAGAGGGTTCGGGGCCGCGTATGAAGTCTGACGGAGAAATCATGGAAATTCTAGAAGCGTATGACTCCACAGGGTCCTACCGAGCCGCAGCCGAGTTGGCAGGGTGTTCACACCACACAGTCAAGGCCCACGTCACCGCCCGCGCTCAAGGCCGCCCGGTGGGCGTGCCCGTCCGCCGTGATCGGGTCACGGACGAGTTCTTGGACAAAATCACGGAGCTGGTAGCTCGTTCAGGGGGCAGGATCCGTGCCGATAAGGTCCACGAACGCCTTCTTGGACTCGGCTATGAAGGTTCGGAGAGATCAACTCGCCGTGCCGTCGCCCACGCCAAAGCGGTCCATGAAAGAGCGGGTCGTCGTGTGCATCGTCCCTGGGTGGCAGAGCCGGGACTGTGGCTTCAATACGACTACGGTGACGGGCCCGTCGTCGGTGGCGTGAAGACGGTGTTGTTCATCGCGTGGTTGGCGTTCTCGCGGTTTCGCATCGTCATTCCGCTTCGGGATAAGACGCTGGCGTCGGTGTTTATGGTCTTAGACCGCACGTTTCGACTCATCGGCGGCATCCCGACCTATGTGTTGACTGATAACGAGAAGACCGTCACGACGATGCATATCGCCGGGGTTCCGGTGCGCAATCGCGACACAGTCTCATTCGCGAAGTACTACGGAACGACGGTCCTGACGTGTCAGCCGGCCGATCCGGCGTCGAAGGGCGGGGTGGAGCGGTCCGTCCAGATCGCGAAGGCTGATCTGGTGCCCACAGCCACGAACCTGCGCAATGAGTACGCTTCGTTTGCTGACCTCGAGGCCGCGTGCCAAGCCTTTATGTCCGAGATCAACGAGAAAGAGCATCGGGTGACGAAACGATGTCCGATCGACTTGATCGGTCAGGAGCAGGAGAGGATGCATCCGGTCCCGGATCGGGCGCATACGATCGCGTTCGGTCTGTCGAGGAAGGTTCCGGTCAATACGCCGATGGTCGCTTTCGAGTCCGGGCAGTATTCGGTACCGCATGCACTCCTGGGGTCCGAGGTCTTCGTCCGCGTCCACGGTGTCGCCGAGGCAGAACAGATCATCATCGTAGCTGCCGGTCGTGATGGGGTTCGGGAAGTCGCCCGACACGGCAGGGCCCGGCCCGGATCGCCGAAGATCGATGACGAGCATTTCCCGACTGATGCCACACAGAAGGTGCCCGGAGTGTATGCGGTCACAGCGAACAGTCCTGATGAGGAAGCGTTCCTGATGATTGGGCATGGTGCTCACGAGTGGTTACGTGAGGCGGCCGCGGCAGGGACGTCGAGGATGCGACAGAAGATGGGCCAGGCCGTGGCACTGTCGCGGTTGCATGGTCGAGAACGTGTCGATGAGGTCCTGGGTACGGCGGCTGCCTATGGTCGCTTCGGCACTGGTGATCTGGCGTCGCTGCTGGCCCACCGGGTTGCTGATCAAGGCAGTCGCAGTGCGGGTGAGGATGCGTCCCTGGCGCAGGGGACTGTGGGATGGCGGGCGATGAGCTCACCGTCGACGACTGCGGACGGGGGTGAGCTGTGATGGTTGTCTCTGCCCAGGCGCCAGTCCTTGATACCGAGGTCGAGGCGCTGATGCGACGGTTGAAGATGCCGTATGCGCGCAGTCTTGCCCCCGAGTTGTTGGCCACGGCGAAAGCGCAACGGTGGGAGCCGGTCGAGGTCGTGCGGGCACTGTTAGTCGAGGAATCTCGTGGCCGATCGGCGGCGATGTTAGCGACCCGGCGGAAGCAGGCCGGGTTTCCCACGGGCAAGACGTTCGAGTCCTGGGATGAGGAAGTGTCATCGATTCCTGTACCCACACAGCAGGCGCTGTCGACGCTGGAGTGGGTGGGGCGGAAGGAGAACCTGGCCATCTGTGGGCCCGCGGGAACCGGCAAATCGTTCTTCCTGGAAGCGCTGGGACAGAAAGTCATCGACGGCGGTGGACGCGTGTCCTGGCTGAAGCTGGAAGATCTGGGCGGACTCGTTCGTGCTCATCGTCCTGATGACCAGGTGACGAAGACTGTTCAGCGGCTGTTGCGAGCCGATCTCGTGATCGTTGACGACATCGGGCTGCTGCCGGTCAGTGATGATGCTGCCGAAGGTCTGTATCGGCTTGTCGATGCTGCTTATGAGAAGAGATCCGTCGCGATTTCGTCGAATCTCCATCCTTCTGCTTTCGACCAGTTGATGCCCAAGACCGTGGCTACGGCGACGGTTGATCGGCTCCTTCATCATGCTCATTTGGTCCAGACCAGTGGGGAATCGATTCGACTCAGCCAGGCCGTTTCTGGGGCAGGGGTGGTTGCTTTGAGCTGATATCGACGGCCCCGGGTGGTCACGACTGGACACAACGAGTCGATGGGCAGAAATCGTGGCCACCAGCGGGCAGTTTTATTGGCCACCAGTGGGCAATTCTCGTGGCCGTCTATGGGCAGTTCCTACTGACCGTTGACAGTCGAGATCGTTGAATTCCATACCTTCGAGGAATTCTTCTGCGCCAAGGTCTCCGAGGTAGCCGGGAGTCAGTGAGCCGAGGGTGATCTTGGGTGCGCGGGGAGGTTCGGTCGTCATGTGCTCACCGTATCTGGCTCGCCGGACACGGGGCGTTCTCACCCGTTCGGCCCACGTTGCAGCTGCGTGACCGATACACTGCAGGAGGAGTGCTCTCAGCATGCGCCGCTTCGAAGCGGCTTCGTTCCAGGAGGTGATCGATAGGTGTTCTACCCTCCGATGATCGGCTATCTGGTCATTGCCGCTGTCTGCGTCCTTATGCAGCTGGGAATCGCTCGGAGAATGATCGGTCGCAATCGGATAATCGGGATTCGGACGAAGCACACTCTCAGTTCAGACGAGTCGTGGGAACGCGGCCAGCAGGCGGCTGCGCCCTATGTCTATGGCGTGGCCGTGGTCGCGATCGGCCACGCGGCGGCTCTGGCCGCTGTGGAAGCATTCGAGCTCCCGCGAACTGTGGGACATCTGCTCGCCCTTTCAGGGTGGATCATCATCCTGGCTTGCTGCGTTTTCATCTGGCGTGCCGCCAATTCAGCGGCAAAGGCCACACCCCCAGAACCTCTCACCCGCTGATTCCGAGCACTCCCGCAGATGCGCACGCTCGCAGTGTCTCGTTCAACAGCTTTTCAGGTTTTCGATACGAGGCACCATCGATAGTCTGAATGGCTGTTGATCCACGACGCCGAATCGGTCGCTTCCGACATCAGCCGGTGCGAGCGCTGCGCCGCTCGACGCTCTCTTTGATCCTGAGAAAGACGTCCGCAGAGAAAAGATCCTGCCAGCGAAGGCGAAAAACCGCGTAACCGAGATTCCGCAACTTGTTTTCTCGGCGACGTTCCTTCTCCATCTCATCCCGAGGGTTCTTCCCCGGCAAATGGTATTTCCCCTCGCCGTCGAACTCAGCGATGACTCTTGCCTTCTTGTTCGCGAAATCCGTGCGGCCGATGAAACGGTCCTGCTCATCGTAGAACTCCACTTGCGGTTCGAACCCCGGAACCGAATACTCAACAAATCGGACAGCACAGATCGATTCCGACACCGACTCGCGACCGCCATTCATAAGGTGCACTGCGTCAGCGACTCTCCGGGCCAAGGTCCGCGGAGGATGTGCCTCGCAATACCTGATGATGGCTTGTTCCGATGTGAACCCGCGATGCACCGCGGCATCAAGGACTGCCACGGCAAAAGCCAACGGGTAGTCTCGTGCAATGTCAGAGAGAGTCCTCAGCACTGACGTCACCGGAATCCCAGCTACCTCGACGATGTCGGACTCCGCCAAGTCTCGACGCCGAATCAGCATCGTCGCATGGCGCACTCCGTACTTCGGATGAATTGCTTCGGCCATCGGGCTGCTGTCTTTGTCGAGATACGGGATGGGCAACCCGTGGACGATCAACGCGCTGCGATGAGATAAGACGCAGCGGGGCGGCATACGGCCAGCGTAGGATCGGACCAAGATGCGCAAGTCCTCATCCCGCTTCCGCATCCCAGATTCTTCGACTGGAAGATTGACATCCGCCGCTGCGGCAAAAGTTGCCACGTAGCCGTGGTCAGGGTGCCTGCACTCTTTTGACACAACGTAGATCCCGTGGCGCACACGTCGAAGACAGCATCGCAAGGCGTGGGTGATCTGATGCGTTGACCACCCGGCGTCTTGGAGGTCTGCGGTACTCAAGCAGATGAACATGCTCACCAGCATGTGCCGTGCCACAGCAGACAGGCAAGGGCGGCGCAAGGGGCTGTGGACAACCCCTGACTCGTGCGCACAGGGTCAGAAAATCAGCCGCCCTCGTCTCCCAACCTGGCCGAATCCGCGCTTCCTCCCAGGCAAGCTGCGGACGGGACGACCGGACTCGTTCAACCACGAATCAGGTTTTCGATGCTGGCTCGTATCGAAAACCTGATTCGCCGTTGAATGAGGCGCTCAAAACCGTGTGGCCGTTGAGCCAGGCTCAATTATCTGTTTCACAGTGCCGCTGGCTCAGCAAAGATGGCCGCGCCCACGAAACCTCACATCCGTTGGTTGCGCGCACTCTCATAGATGCACACGCCGGCGGCAGTCCCGAGGTTGAGGCTTTCGGCCGAGCCGTAGATCGGCACGGCAACAGACGAATCGCACAGCTCCAGATCCTCGGCACTCATCCCCCATGCTTCGTTGCCGAAGACCCACGTGGTGCGCGCGGTCAGATCCAGCCCTGTGTCCCACGGGTGGTGAAGATCGTGCGCCTCGTCGTTTGCGTCGGCCGCGAGGACCTGCAGGCCGCGGGCTCGCGCAAGTTCAGTGACCTCGGACAGTCCGACTCCGGTGACGACGGGGATGTGGAAGAGAGAGCCGGCAGTTGAACGCACCACCTTGTCGTTATAGGCATCAACGGACGACGATGTCAGCACCACAGCGTCGGCGCCGGCGGCATCGGCCAGGCGGATGATCGTACCGGCGTTGCCCGGGTCGCGGACCTGGGAAAGGACGACGACAAGCTGCGCTTCCTTGTTCAGTACCGAGGTCAGCTCGACATCGAGAGTCTTGCACACGGCGACGACCCCCTGCGAATTCACGGTCGTCGCCAGCTCGGTGAGCACCTCGGGGGTGACGATGCTGCACTGCAGACGCCCATGTTTGGCCGAGGCCATGAACTCGGGATGCTCCTCGGCGGCTTCCTCGGTGATGAACAGCTCGACCACGGAGCCCGCCAGGCCCAATGCCTCACGCACGGCCTGCGGACCCTCGACGAGGAACTGCCCCGTAGCCTTGCGGTCACGCCGCTTGAGCAGCTTCGCGGCGTTCTTGATCCGCTTCGACTGCGGCGAGGAGATGACGTCAGGGAGCTTCATGCGTGCGTGGTCCTAAGAGTCGATGGAGGGAGCTGCTGGAATAAGAGAACGTTGCCGGGAGGGAGTCAGGCCAGGTCGGTGGCGCGGCCGGCACGAACCGACCTAGAGCGCGAGCGATGGCCCGAACAGACTCGACGGCCCCGAACCATGTCAGTTCGGGGCCGTCGACGGTCACCGAGGTGACCAATCAGTCACGAGTGTGACTGGAGTATTCAGGTGACGCTGCTCAGGCGGCGTCGGTCTTCGCTGCGTTGACGTCAGCAGGAAGAGCGTCCTTGGCGACCTTGACCAGGTGCGCGAAGGTGGCCGAGTCGTTGACGGCGAGCTCAGCGAGCATGCGACGGTCGACCTCGACTCCAGCGGCCTTGAGGCCCTGGATGAAACGGTTGTAGGTCATGCCGTTGGCGCGGGCGCCGGCGTTGATGCGCTGGATCCAGAGGCGACGGAAGTCCCCCTTGCGCTTGCGACGGTCACGGTAGCTGTAGACCAGCGAATGAATGACCTGCTCTTTGGCCTTGCGGTACAGGCGCGAGCGCTGTCCGCGGTAGCCGCTTGCCCGGTCGAGGATGACCCGGCGCTTCTTGTGGGCGTTGACCGCCCTCTTCACACGTGCCACGTGTTACTCCTTTGAAAAGTTCGTATCTTCCGGCGGTGCCGGACTCTGGTTCAAGCTGTGGGAGCCGGTGATCGGCTGCCCGGGGAGATCCCGGAGACTCGTCCGAGAAAGAAGACCCGAAAGGGGTCTCACCTGCCCTTGAGCTTGCCCAGAAGCTTGCGGGCCATGGCGCGGTCTCCACCGGTGATGACCTGGTCGGTGGACACCCGGCGCTTGCGGCCCGAGGACTTGCCCTCGAACTTGTGCTGGTTGTTCACGCCTTCACGCATGATCTTGCCAGTGCCAGTCACGCGCATGCGCTTCTTGGCGCTGCTGTTCGTCTTCTGCTTCGGCATAGTGCCGTTCTCCTTTGCAATTCGTTGTCGGCGGTGGCCGCCGGCAACTACTTCACACGCACAGACCAGGGGGCCTGGAACGCGACGTTACCTGTTTGCTCACGCCTCGGGTTGAGCTGAGTTCTTCTCTGCAGCAACCCGATCGCGACGGGACTTCACCTCAGCGGACTTGCCCTTGGCACCTGCCGATGCCTTGCGAGCCTCCGCCTTGGCGTCAGACTTTGATTTGTGCGGGGCGATCACCATCACCATGTTGCGTCCGTCGACTCGCGGGGAGGATTCGACGGTGCCGAGGTCCGACACATCTTCGGCCAAGCGGTTGAGCAGCTTGATGCCCATTTCCGGGCGGGACTGCTCACGTCCGCGGAACATGATCATGACCTTGACCTTGTCGCCGCCTTCGAGGAAGCGGGTGACGTGGCCCTTCTTCGTCTCGTAATCGTGTTCGTCGATCTTGAGACGGAAGCGGATCTCCTTCAGCGCAGTGTTCGCCTGGTTCTTCCGGGCTTCCCTGGCCTTCTGAGCAGATTCGTACTTGAATTTTCCGTAGTCCATGAGCTTGGCTACGGGTGGCTTCGCCTGCGGGGCTACCTCGACGAGATCGAGATCCGCCTCACGGGCGAGATCGAGTGCCTTGCGAATGGCAACGATACCGACCTGTTCACCATTGGGTCCGACCAACCGGACCTCGGGAACCCGAATCCGGTCATTGATGCGCGTCTCGCTGATGTGTTCACTCCTTTTGCTCAAATGTGGTCGTGGCAACGAAAAAGGCTCCCGTTGACACATGCCAAGGGAGCCTGCACACACGAGCAGTACGGTCAACCGTACGTCTTCGGTGAATACACCTCGATCTGCAACCCATGCGGACAGTCGTCCGCGGGAGAGATCTTTGGACCCGATCGCTCTTCGCGATCAAGGTGGGAGTCAGACTCCGCTTCGCACCAGCTACCAGTGTACTACGCTTCATGACTCTTCGCACATCGAGACCCTGGTGTGATCGCCGCGTTGATTTATATGTCAAGCTTATGGCATGAGTTCTGAAGAATCCGTTCCCGCCGAGGCGGTCGCCGAAGTCACCCGCGATATCGCCGAGGTTCCCGCCGTCGAGGTCATCACCTCCAGCGCCGTCCATCTCATGTCCGCCGCCGCCATCAAGTGCGGCCTCGCCGAAGACGGACCGGACGGCCCCGGGTCCGACCTCAAGGACCTCGATGAGGCCCGTAAGCTCATCACGGCGCTGGCCGGCTTCATCACCGGCGCCGCCACGGTGATCGGCGATCACCACGCCCGCCCGCTGCGCGATGGACTGCGCAGTCTGCAGCTGGCCTTCCGTGAGGCCTCGGAGATTCCCGACGCCCCCGGCGAAGGCCCCGGAGAGAAGTTCACCGGCCCCGTCCGCTGACCCCACTCCCCCGCCAATAGCTGATCCAGCGGCCCTCGATCATCGATCGGGGGCCGCTGTCGCATCCTCACTCGCCGAGGCGGCCGACCACCGCGGACATGAGGTTGTCTTCGACGTCATCGAATCCCGGCCCGAACTGACCGAACCGCAAGGCATTGATGAGCCCGACGATGCCGACCCAGATCGTGACGGTCTCCAGAATGACGGAATCGTCGTAGCCGAGCCCGAGCTCTTCGAACCCTTGTCGCAGCGGCTTGAGCGTCGCGCTCGGTTTCCGCACTTCGACACCCGAGGTGCCCTGCACCTGTCCGGCCCGGCTGGCAACCTCGAAATCATTGCGGGATTCCGCCACCAGGGATGCCAGGGCGACCATGATTCGTGTTCCCGGCACCACGGTCTCTTCCCGTGGGGCCTCATAGTCGGCGATCGGAGTGCCGTAGATGAGCGCCCAGCGGTTCGGATACCTCCGCGCCCAGGCGAGCATCGACAGCGCCAGAGTCTCCACGTTCCGCTGCTCTGCCAGAGCCTCATCGACGGTGTCGGCGATCTGGGTGAAAGCGTCACGGATGAGGATCGTCAGCAGCTCATCGCGGCTCTTCACATAGCGGTAGACCGCGCTCGAGACGACACCGAGCTCGCGGGCGATCGCCCTCAGAGACAGGCCGTCGACCCCGTCTTCGTCGATCATCCGGTTGCCGATGCGTGTGATCTGCGCTTCGGTCTCGACGCGAGCGCGCTGGCGTGGGGTCGTCTCAGTCATGGATCCACTCTACGATCCGAGAACAGAGATAACAATTGTGAGCACTGCTCTTGAATTGAACCGCCTTGAGGTCTACGCTGATTTTTCGAGATCACCGCTCTCTCAATTTGATTCGAGGTCATCGGAAAGGACCCGTCATGAAGCAAGCACTCGTCATCGGCAACGGCCAGATCGGTTCGGAGATCGCCGCCCAACTCATCGGCTCAGGGGTCACCGTGCGCATCGCCACGCGCTCGGGTGGCCGTGCACAGCAGGCCGTGACCGTTGGGGCACCGGCACCCAGTCCCGCTCCCGCGCATATCAGGGCCGACGCCACGGACCGTTCGCAGCTGGCTCAGGCTGCGGAGGGCGTCGATGTGATCTTCGCCTGCGCTCATGCCCCCTATGACAGCCGGAAATGGGAACAGGTCCTCCCGCGGCTGGATCAGGCGGTCCTCGACACCGCCGCCGAACTGAGCATCCCCGTCGTCTTCCCCGAATCGGTATACGCCTTCACCGGCCTCACCCGACCGATCACCGAGACCTCACCCTTCGCTCCTGTCGAAGACAAAGGCCGAATCCGGCAGCGGCTCCTCGAGGCTCGCTCCGCTCATTCTGCGACGTCTGCCAGTGTCATCGCCGGGGATCTGCTCGGCAGAACCGCAGAGAAGTGGTCATCGGTCGTGCGGATGTGCATCACCGAGCCGATCTCCAAGGGGCGCCGCGCCCTGGTCCCGGCACGGACAGATGTCCCTCATGGAATCACCGTCATCGCCGATCACGCGGCCGCAATGATCCAGGCGGCAGAGGATCTGACGACCGTCCCCGCGGGGACGCATCAGCTGCGCATCGCACCGGCCTCGAATCCGACTCTCACTGAGATCGCTGATTTCACCGCGGACGTTCTGGGGCAGAAGCACAAGCGTCCGGTCCCGGTGCCGCGCTGGGTGACCAGGGCCGTCGGTGCGTTCGAACGCTCCTTCTATGAGCTCAACCAGCTGGCCCCCATCTGGTACGAACCCTGCGTCATCGAACCGGGCACCTTGGCCGACGCGGTCCCGATCACCGATTGGCGCGACGGCGTGCGGCAGATGCTGTGAGCACTACCCGGTGCGCCCTAGTTGAGGAAGATCCCATTGCCCGGTCCCAGCGGCAGGTCGAAGAAGTACCAGATGGCCAACAGCGCAGCCCACGCGAGCCAGAACGGGATGACGAATGGGAACATTCGCGAGATCACGGTGCCCAGCCCCGCGCTCGGCTCGTAGCGGCGGACGAGGCCGAGGAGGACGATCATGTACGGGTTGAGCGGGGTGATGACCTGAGTGGCTGAATCTCCGACGCGGAAGCCGGCCTGGATGAACGCGGGTTCGTATCCGAGCAGGGTGAACAGGGGCACGAACACCGCGGCCATGAGAGTCCACATGGATGAGCCGGAGATGATGAACAGGTTGAGCACGCTGGCCAGGAGCATGAAGCCGATGACCGCGGCAAACCCTGTCAGCCCGATCGCCTCGAGCCCCGAGGCACCGGCCACAGCGATCCACGAACCGATGCCCGTCCAATTGAACAGAGCGATGAACTGGCCGAGGATGAACGCAAGGATGAGGAATGACATCATGTCGATAATCGACTGACTCATCATCCTCACCAGATCGTTCATCGACCGCACGGTGCGCACGGCGAATCCGTAGACGACTCCCATGAGCATGAAGTAGGCGAAGACGATGAACACGATCGATGACAGCAGCGGTGACTCCGGCAGGAATCCGCCGTCCTCGTTGCGCCACGGCGAGTTCGGGATGAGCACGGAGAACAGGATCAGCGCGGTCAGCAGCAGCGCTGCGAGAACAGCCCAGATCAGACCCCGCTTCTCCTGCGGTTCGAGTTCGGCCCTGATCTCGGACTCTTCGTCCTCGGCTTCGCCACCGCCTGCGCTCCCGGATTCGCCGTACGGGTTGTCCGCTCGATACTCTTTCGCCAGCCCCTGAGCTCCTGCATTCGCGTATTCGCGGGGGACGCCTCGGCGGATCATGTTCGGTTCGATGAGACGGTCGATGATGAATCCGGCGACGATGGCCAGCACGATCGACGACGCGATGTTGAAGTAGTAGTTCGACACGGGGTTGACGGCCGTGAAGTCGGTGTTCGGCAGGGTGTCCATCACCGAGGTGGTGATGCCGGCGAACAGCGCATCGAGGCTCGTCGGCACGATCGACGTCGAATATCCGGCACCGGTGGCGGCGAATCCGCCGATGAGCCCGGCCATCGGGTGGCGACCGGCGGCTTTGAACACGAGCGCGGCCAAGGGCGGGATGATGATGAACGCAGAGTCGGACATGATCGACCCGGTGACTCCGACGAACCCGACGGCGTAGGGCAGCAGCCAGCGTGGACTCCTGCCGAAGGCGATGCGCACGGCCGCGGCGAGCATTCCCGACTTCTCAGCGACACCGACGGCCAAGAGGATCGGCAGCACGGTGGCCAGCGGCGGGAATCCGAGGTAGTTCTCCCCCATCGTCGTCGTCAGCCACGACAGTCCCTCACCGGTGAACAGTCCTTTGATCGCGATGGTCTCGTCATCGCCGGGGATGGTGACCGAGACCCCGGCCATCGCCATCGCCGTCGAGACCAGCCCGGTGATGATGAACAGACCGAGGAAGAGGGTGAAGGGCTCCGGCAGCTTGTTGCCGACGTTCTCGACCCAGTCCAGCAGTCGCTGCCCGATGCCGACCTTGCCCTGTGTCGTCGTTGACATGGATGCTCTCTTTCTTGCGGTGGTCAGAGTCCTCAGGCGATCAGGCGAAGTAGTTCTCGACGTCGATGGCTCCCCCGTCTCGAGCGAACTCTTCGGCGACTTCGGCGGCCAGGGCATCGTCGACGAGGAAGTCCAGGGCCGTACACGCCAGTCCATAGGCCGCGTCGCTCGCTGCTGACTCTGCGGCCGGGGTCTTCGCGGCTTCGGCGAATTCACGGGTGTGCAGGGCCACCTCGGCGTCGGCGGTCTTGATGAGCGGGTGAATGCCGGGGATCCGGTAGGAGACGTTGCCGAAGTCTGTGGATGCGGCGATCGACTCGTCGAGGACACCGCGGGGAAGCGGAGACCGCCCGCGGGCCTGTTCGTGCTCTGCCCAACGTCGGGTCAGCGCCGAGTTCGCGCGCACGGGCAGCGACGGCGGGTGTTCGTCCCAGGCGACGTCGACTCCGGTGCCGGTCATCAGTGCAGCACCCTGCGCGGCGTCTTCGACCCGGTCCGAGAGCTCCTTGAGCGTTTCTGGGAACTTCGACCGGACGTAGCACTGGACCGTGGCGGCCTCGGTGATGATCGACGGTCGGGTGCCGCCGTCGGTGATCACGGCGTGCAGGCGCGAGATCGGGGGCATCTGCTGCCGCAGCAGGCCGAGTCCCTGGTAGAAGAGGTTCGCCGCGTCGAGGGCGTTGCGGCCCATGAACGGCTGCGCCGAGGCGTGGGCTGCGATGCCGGAGTAGGTGACGGTGAGCAGTCGCCGTCCCAACCACACCTGGTCGGCGCAGTCGTAACCGTAGCCGTGGACCATGATCGCCGCATCGAGACCGTCGAAGGCACCGGCCCGGGCCATGACCTCCTTGCCCGAGTGCCCCTCTTCTGCCGGGGTGCCCAGCAGCACGACGGTGCCCGGCACAGCCTCGGGATCCTTCTCATACAGTGCGTGGAGTGCGAGGAAGGCGCCGACTCCCGCGGTGGCGATGATGTTGTGTCCGCAGGCGTGTCCGATCTCGGGCAGGGCGTCGTATTCGGCGAGGATCGCAATGGTCCGACCCTGCCCGGAACCGGTCGTGGCCCGCAGCGTCGTCTCGACCCCGTACAGTCCCGTCTCGACGTCGATGCCGTGCTTGTCCAGTACCGAGGCGATTGCGGCGACGGATTCGAATTCGACGAAGGCGGTCTCGGCCAGCGTATGGATCGTGTGGAGCAGGTCCTTCAGCTCGCTCTGTGCGGCCTCGAGGCCTGCGGCGATTCCGGTGCGGCTCGTCTCCGGGGCACCGGCGAAGTCCGAGTCCCAGTCGGCGGCCGCTTCGGCCCGAATCCGGGTCTGGTGGGCCATCTGGTCGAGGTAGCTCTCGTCCGGTGCGGTCGGGTGATTGAGATCACGGATTCCACTCATGGCTGTAAGCATAGGTGTCTTGCCGTTGTGGCACACCCGATTCCGTCATTTCCGATCCCGTCATGTCCGAATCCGCCGAGGCGGCACCGCATGATCCGGTGTCCGTCGGGGTCTCGTCGATGCCGGGGTTCGGTGAGTCTCAGGCTTCGATGATGCGGATGGCGAGGGAGTCGATCTTCGCGACGAGCTCCTCATCGGCGGCGACGGTCTCCTGGAACCGGCGCACCTCTTCCTGCGGCACCTCGGATTCGACGCCGAGGGTGATGCCGAGCTCCGGTCCTGCGAAGTGGACGGAGTTGCTGCCGGGGCTGACGCCCAGCCGAGCCAGCCACGGAAACGACTCGGCGATGGCACGCAGACGCCGGGCCACCTCGGCGTCGGCCCAGGACGGGGTCCAGGGCTGGGACTGGACGAAGGCGAACATGGACGGCCGGCGCAGCAGGAACGAGGGCTCGGCTCCCGGGTCGAGGACGACGAGCTGGGATTCGGCCTCGATCGCACCGAGCACGAGCCGTTCGGATTCGATCGGCACGGGACGCGCATCCGGGTGCCAGGCGGTCAGCGGCGGAATGCCGGAGAAGCCGGGCGTGCACTCGCGTCCGTCCTCGGCCTGAAGACGGACCATCGCCATCTCCGAAGAGTTGTCGGCCATGAGCCCGTTCTCTCCGACCTCCTGGTCGACGACCATCGGCACGATCGGGGCGTAGAGCCGGGCCCCGGACAGTGCCGTGACGACCTGCTGGTGTGCGGCGGGTTCCAGGGGCGTTTGTGCGACCTGGTTCAACGCTTCCAGCAGTGCGGTGTCGGCCAGTCCGGAGTCCCCGGAGAACGGGTTGGGTTTGAGCTCCCGCCCGGCCCAGGCCTGTCCGGCCGAGTCCGTGGGCTGATGGGAGTCCTCTGGACCGTGCGAGTGTGTGCTCACCGGCTCACCGTCCTGCGACGTCGAGGGCCTCTTCCAGAGTGAACTTGCCGGCGTAGAGTGCCTTTCCCACGATCGCCGAGTCGACGCCGAAGGGCACGAGCTCACGCAGGGCACGCAGATCGTCGAGGCTGGAGACACCGCCGGAGGCGACGATCGGGGTCTCGGTCTTCTCGGCCAGGGACTTGAGCAGTTCGACGTTGGGGCCCTGCAGGGTGCCGTCCTTGCGGACATCGGTGACGACGTAGCGAGAGCAGCCGGCCGCTTCGAGGGTCTCCAGAACTTCGTAGAGGTCTCCGCCGTCCTGCGTCCAGCCGCGGGCGGCCAGCGTCGTGCCGCGGACGTCGAGTCCGATGGCGACCTGGTCGCCGAAGCGGGAGATCATCTCAGCCGTCCACTCCGGGTTCTCCAGTGCCGCGGTGCCGATGTTCACGCGTTCGGCGCCGGTGTCGAGTGCGCGCTCGAGGCTTTCGGTGTCGCGGATTCCGCCGGAGAGTTCGACCTTGATCCCCACGGCCTTGACGACCTGGTTGAGCAGGTCCGAGTTCGAACCGCGGCCGAAGGCGGCATCGAGGTCGACGAGGTGGATCCACTCGGCTCCCCTGCTCTCGAAGTCCTGAGCCGCGTCGATGGGTGAACCGTAGTCGGTTTCGGTGCCGGCTTCACCCTGGACGAGCCGGACGGCTTTGCCGTCGGCGACGTCGACTGCGGGAAGGAGGACGAGCTTGTTCGGGGTCTCTGTCATTGTGACCTTTCTGCGAAGGGTGCCAGGGGTTTCGGGCAATGCTAGTCGGTGCGCTCGGTCAGGAACTGAGCGGGGCTCTACGAGAACGTGCCGATCCAGTTGCGCAGCAGCTGCGCTCCCGCTTCGGCGGATTTCTCCGGATGGAATTGGGCCGCCCAGGTGGTGTCGTCTTCGACGGCGGCGATGAAGTCGCTGCCGTGTCGGGCCGTGGTCACCTTGGTGTCGGGAGGCGGCTGGGTCGCGGCATAGGAGTGGACGAAGTAGAAGCGCTCCTCGCGGATGCCGGCGAACATCTGCGAGTCCTCCGGCGCGGAGACCTGCGACCAGCCCATGTGAGGAACGACCGGGGCCTTGAGGCCGGTGACGGCTCCCGGCCACAGGCCGATGCCGTCGGTCTGCACGCCGTGTTCCTCGCCTCGGGCGAAGAACACCTGCAGGCCCACGCAGATGCCCAGCAGCGGACGGCCCTGTGCATGGCGGGTCCGGATGAGTTCGCCTCCCCCGACGTTCTGCAGTCCCGTCATGACGGCGGAGAAGGCACCGACGCCGGGGACGAGGAGACCATCGGAGTCGTTGATGACGTCGTGGTCGGCCGTCAGTGTCACCTCGGCGCCGGCGGCAGCGGCCGCGCGCACAGCGGAGCGGACGTTTCCGGCGCCGTAGTCGAGGACCGCGACCGTCGTCATCGCTTTGCGCCCTTGCTCAGCACCGACCAGATCCGCCACAGGGAGAATCCGAGGACGATGGCACCGAAGACGGCGACGACCCAGGCGACGGTGTTGCCGCCGAGGCCCAATGCGACGCCGAAGGCAGCGACGAGACCGGCGAGGACCGCGGCGACGATCCACAGCAGCGCGGTGCGGGCCACCGCGGCACGTCCCGGCGTCATGGTGGCGGCGCTGGCCTGCAGCTTCGTCATCGAACTCGTCGGGATATTGCCGTCGACGTCTTCGGCGGCGACGGTTTCGAGCAGGAGACCTTCGAGCACATCGGGCAGGTTCTTCAGAGCCAGCCCGGCGGGAACATCGGATTCGCGGTTGCCGTGACGGTAATGTCCGGCATCGATCTGCTCTTCACTGCGGACGAGGAGGAGGACCTCATGTTTGCCCGCGAGCTTCGAGATCGCGGCAGCCGCCTCGTTGCCGGCCTGCACATCGGTGTCGGCGAGGACGATTCCGGTGAACTCCCCGATCGGAACGATGGTGCCGTGGATGTTCGACAGCACGCAGGCTGCGGCCAGCTGCTGGGCGACCCCGAAGGGGGTCACGAGAACGGTCGTGCTCACAGGACTCCCTTGGTGCTGGGAACGGAATTGCTGCGGGGGTCTTCTTCCACGGCTTCGCGCAGGGCACGGGCGAAGGCCTTGAACTGGGCTTCGACGATGTGGTGCGGATCGCGACCGCGCACGAGGTCGAGGTGGACGGTCAGTCCGCCGTGGAAGGCGATGGATTCGAGCGAGTGGGAGGTCATCGAACCGGTGAAGTGACCGCCGATGAGGTGGTACTGCTGACCGTCGGGTTCGCCTGCGTGGACGAAGTAGGGGCGACCGGAGACGTCGACGACACACTGGGCCAGGGCTTCGTCGAGTGGAACCGCGGCGAAGCCGTAGCGACGGATGCCGATCTTGTCGCCGAGGGCTTCACGCAGAGTCTGGCCGAGCACGATCGACGTGTCTTCGACGGTGTGGTGGACATCGATATGGGTGTCGCCGGTGGCAGTCACGTCGAGGTCGATCATCGAGTGCTTCGCCAGGGCGGTGAGCATATGGTCGAAGAACGGCACGCTGGTCGAGATGTTCGAGGTGCCGGTGCCGTCGAGGTCGACGGACACGGACACCGTGGACTCGGAGGTGGTGCGTGAGTTCTGGGCCTGCCTCATGGTGTGCCTTTCGTCGGGGCGGAGGATGACGGAGCTGAGCCGGAGGGAGCCGCGCTGGGAGCCGTTGAGCTGGGCGGAGACGTCGGTCGTTCGGCGAGGATGTCCGGGGACTCGGCGAGGATCTCATCGATGGCGCGAAGGAACGCGTCGGTCTCATCCTCGGTGCCGGCGTTGACGCGGGCGTGGCCGGCGATGCCGATGTCGCGGATGAGCACGCCGCGGTCGAGCAGCTCCTGCCACAGTCGTGCCGGTGAGGAGATGTTGCCGAAGAGCACGAAGTTCGAATCGCTGTCGTGGACGGTGAAGCCGACTTCAGCGAGATGCTCCGACATGCGGTTGCGGGAGTCGATGAGCCGGTCGACGTTGCCGAGCAGCACGTCGGCGTGTTCGAGGGCGGTGCAGGCAAGGACCTGTGTGACCTCGGACAGGTGGTAGGGCAGACGGACAAGGCGGAGGGTGTCGATGAGTTCGGGGGCGGCGATGGCATAGCCCAAGCGCAGCCCGGCACAGGCGAAGGCCTTGCTCATGGTGCGGGACACGACGAGGCGCGGACGGCCGTCGAGCAGGGTCATCGCCGAGGATGCGGCCGGGCGGGAGAATTCCGCGTAGGCCTCATCGACGATGACGATGCCCGAACAGTTCTCGTAGGCGGCGTCGATGACGTCGAGGCCGATCGAGGTGCCTGTCGGGTTGTTCGGGGTGCAGAGGAAGACGATATCGGGGTCGACCCGTGCGACCTCGGCGGCGACGGTCTCAGCGTCGAGGGTGAAGTCGTCCCTGCGGTCGACGTGCCTCCATTCGGCTCCGGTCCCGGTCGTGATGAGCGGATGCATGGAGTAGGACGGGGTGAAGCCGAGGACGGTGCGGCCCGGGCCGCCGAAGGCCTGGACGATGTGGCTGAGGACTTCGTTCGAACCGTTGGCTGCCCAGATCATGCCGGGTTCGAGTGCGACTGTGTCTCCTGCGCGTTCGTTGACACCGTTGAGATAGGTGACGAGGTGTTCGCGCAGCGCAGTGAATTCCCGGTCCGGGTAGCGGTTGAGCCCGGAGAAGTGATTGTTGACGGCGGCACGCATGCTGTCGACGACGACGTCCGGGAGCGGATAGGCGTTCTCATTGACGTTGAGCTGGACCGGCACGTCGAGGTGCGGAGCCCCGTAGGGCTTGAGCCCGACGAGGTCGGCACGCACTGGCAAAGATTCGATGTTTCCCACGCGATCAGTCTACCGAGAGACTCCCACCGCTCCGGCGGCGGGTCGAGCCTCGAGATCCGACATCGGAGCTCCGGCCCGATGCGGCCGAAAGCAGCTCCCCGGCGACCTCGCACGTTGCCACGCTGCGCGGCTGCCGGTCTCACCCGGCCGGCCCTCAGCGGACGGGGACGTCGAGGGTCTGGCCAGGGTGGACGGTCGGAGTCGTCAGATGGTTGATGTCGACGATATCGGCCACGACATCGCGGGTATCGCGATCAAGTCCGAGGCTCGAGGCCACGGTCCACAGCGACTCGCCTTCACCGACGACGACCGCGTCGGCTTCGATGCCGATGCTCTCGGATTCCGGTTCGGCGACCGCTGCGGCCGAGAACGACTGGGTGGCGAGGAGGAGCGCTCCGCCGATGACGACGAGAGCAATGAGCAGGGTCCGGAGAAGGCGAACCGCCTGGCGTCCACGAGTGGTCAGGCGCAGCCCGGTGTTCTGTGCAGACATCGCATTACCTCTTTCATTCGTACGATTCCACCAGCAATCGGTAGAACGTCTGTTCTATTCAACATGCCAATCGAACAAATGTCCAGTCCAACTCGAACATCTATGCGACAATGAGAGGGAACCAGCGTTGTTGATTGATCTGTCAGAACCATCTCAGCCGGCACTGACACGAGTATCTTCGAAGCGGAGATCACGGCGTCCAGCGGCAGGGAATAGAACGAAGGGAAACGAGCAATGGTTCAGAACAAACGAGGCAGAGGCCGGCCTCGCAACGAAGATGTTGCCAGTGAGATCGCTGCCGCTCGCAGCGATGACGACGAGATTCAGATCCCTGAGGGTTCGACCGGCGAAGACGACTTCCGCCTCACCCCACGTCAGCGTCTCGTGCTCGAAACCATCGAACGCGCTGTCGTGACCAACGGCTACCCGCCGAGCATGCGCGAGATCGGCAAGGCCGCCGGACTCGCTTCGCTCTCGAGCGTGGCCCACCAGCTCTCCCAGCTCGAACGTCTCGGTTATGTCCGCCGCGATCCGAAGCGCCCGCGCGCCATCGAGGTCGTCAATCCGTTCGAAGAGGAAGAGGCGGAGCGGGCGAAGTTCGAAGAGCTTGCCAACAACACCGTGCAGGTGCCGGTCGTCGGACGGATCGCCGCCGGTGGCCCGATCCTCGCCGAACAGGAAGTCGATGACATCTTCTCGCTGCCGACGCAGGTCGTCGGCTCCGGTGAGATGTTCCTGCTCAAGGTCGTCGGCGATTCGATGATCGAAGCCGCCATCTGCCACGACGACTGGGTGGTCGTGCGCAAGCAGCACACCGCGGACAACGGCCAGATCGTTGCGGCGCTGCTCGACGGCGAGGCGACCGTGAAGACGCTCAAGCGCAAGGCGGGTGAGCAGTGGCTGATGCCGCAGAACGAGAACTATGAGCCGATCGACGGCACCTACGCCCAGATCATGGGGCTCGTCGTCGCTGTCATCCGCCGCCTCTGAGCACACTGCCGGCGGCCCCGGCACTCAACGCTCGAACACAGAACGCCTGCGACCGGATCGGTCGCAGGCGTTCTGCCATTCAGGCGGAGCGATCGGTCGTCGAGGCGCAGTGCCTAGTCATTCCGTTTCGGACTCGGCGAGGCGGGCCAGGCTCGTGCGCACGAGCTGAGCGTTCGTCGTCGGCCACATCCGCGGCATCGAGTTGACGAGGAAGCCGGAGTACCGGGCCGAACGCAGCCGCGAATCGAGCACGGCCACCACTCCCCTGTCCTTGGTCGAGCGGATGAGCCGACCCGCTCCCTGTGCCAGACGCAGCGCGGCATGTGTGGCGGAGACGGCCATGAAGCCGTTGACACCCCGCTGATCGGCATCCCGCGCGCGGGCCTGCATGAGCGGGTCGTCGGGGCGCGGGAACGGCAGCCGGTCGATGATGACCAGCCGGTTCGTCCGGCCCGGCACGTCGACTCCCTGCCAGAGTGACATGGTGCCGAACAGGCAGGTCTGGTCATCGGCGGTGAATTGGGAGACGAGTGCGGGCAGGCCGTCATCTCCTTGGAGCAGGATCGGAAAATCGAATTTCTCCCGCAGGTGTTCGGCTGCGGCATTGGCCGCCGCCCGAGAGGAGAACAGTCCCAGTGCCCCGCCGTTCGAGGCTCTGACGAGCTCTTCGAGTTCGGTGAGCGCTTCGTCGCTCAGGCCGCTGCGTCCGGGTTTGGGCAGGTGGGAGGCGACGTAGAGGATGCCCTGTCTGCCGTAGTCGAAGGGCGAGCCGACGTCGAGGCTGTCCCATTTCGGGGCGTCGGGGCCGAAGAGTCCCAAGGATGCGGCGACCGCGTCGAAGTTCCCGCCCAAGGACAGAGTCGCCGAGGTGGCCACGACGGTGGACTCTTCGAAGATGCCCGAGCGCATGGTCCCGGCCACACTCAGGGGTGCGACGACGAGGTTCGTCGTCTCCTTCTCCCGGAATGTCGACCGCGAGAGCCAGATGACGTCGTTCTTGCCCGGATCGCAGAAGCGTTCGGCGAGTTCGAAGATCTCCTGACACCGGGCCTTGGCCATCTGCCGGCCGGCATCGGCGTCTTCGGTCTTGCCTCCGATGTCGTTGATGATCTGTCGGGCGGAGTCGCGGATCTGCGTCAATGCCAGCCCGAGGGCTTCGCTCATATGGAGGATGAGTCCTTCGGGCACCGAGGACTGTGCGCGTTCGAGTGCCGCCGCAGCGGAGTCGAGAAGGGAGACGACCCCGTCCTGGACGGTGGTGTGTTTGCGCACCGAACTCGTCGCGGCCGAGAGCATGCTCGTGTTGATCTGCCCGGACAGGGCGTTGGTCACCCGGTCCTTGAGCTCGTGGGCCTCGTCGATGATGATGACATCGTGTTCGGGCAGCACGTTCGATTCGCCGAAGGCGTCGATGGCCAGCAGCGCATGGTTGGTCACGACGATGTCCGCCTCGGCGGCCTTGTTCCGGGCGATCTCAGCGAAGCATTCGGTGAACAGGGGGCAGTTCGATCCGAGGCAGTCGAAGGCGTTGACGGACACCTGCGACCAGGCGCGGTCGCTGACACCGGGCATGAGGTCATCACGGTCACCGGTGTCTGTGGTCTTCTCCCAGGTGCGGATCCTCTGGATCTCCTCGCCCAGGCCGGAGCGTTCGGCCGGTTTGCGTCCCGCCTCGGCGTCAGCACCGAGGTCGAAGAGCATTCCTTCGCCTTCGTCGGGGTACCCGCCGGAGAGCTTGTGCTTGCATACATAGTTCCGTCGGCCCTTGAGCAGAGCGGCCCTCGGCAGCGGGTCGAGGTCCTTCTTCACGGCTTTGAACAGACGCGGCAGGTCACGGTGGATGATCTGCGTCTGCAGCGCCAGGGTCGCTGTCGATACGACGACCTTCCCGCCGGTGCGATTGACGTATTCGGCCGCCGGCACGAGGTAGGCCAGGGACTTGCCCGTGCCGGTGCCGGCCTGCACGAGCAGGTGGATGCCTTTGTCGACCGCCGAGGCGACCGCTTGAGCCATATCCTGCTGACCCTGCCTGGGCGATCCGCCGATGGCCCCAACGGCGGATTCGAGGAGGTCGTCGACAGCCTTCACTCGTCGATGACCAGGTCCGGACGCTGGAACTCACGCAGCTCGTCGACGATTTCGGCCGGCACCTTCACCTGCAGGCTCGTGCCTTCGGACCCGTGGGATTCGTGTTCGACGGTGCCCAGGGCGTAGATCTTCGACACGAGGTCGCCGCGTTCATAGGGGACGAGCAGCGTCATGTCGATGTCCGGGGCGGGAAGCCGACTCTCGATGGCCTCGACGAGGGCGTCGATGCCTTCCCTCGTCACGGCCGAGACGAACTGCGCCTTCGGATATTCCGCGCGCAGACCGGTGATCACGGCCTCCTCGGCGAGATCGGACTTGTTGAACACGAGGAGTTCGGGGATGTCCCCGGTCTCGACGTCTTTGAGGACTTCGCGCACGGCGTGGATCTGCCCGTGCGGGTCCGGGTGGGAGGCGTCGACGACGTGGAGGAGCAGATCCGAACCGGCGGCCTCCTCGAGCGTCGAGCGGAAGGCTTCGACGAGCTGGTGGGGCAGGTTGCGGACGAAACCGACGGTGTCGGTGTAGGTGAAGACGATGCCGTCGGCGGTCTTCGCCTGTCGGACGGTCGGGTCGAGGGTGGCGAACAGCGCGTTCTGCACCATCACCTCGGCATCGGTGAGCCGGTTGAGCAGGGAGGACTTGCCCGCGTTCGTGTATCCGACGATCGCGGCCGAGGGCACATGGTGGCGGGCGCGGTTCTTCCGCTTCGTCTCCCGTGACGGGGCCATTGCGGCGATCTCACGGCGCAGTTTGGACATGCGGGTGCGGATGCGGCGGCGGTCGAGTTCGATCTTCGTCTCACCGGGTCCGCGGGAGCCGATTCCGGCACCGCCGGCGACACGACCGCCGGCCTGCCGGGACAGCGACTCGCCCCAACCGCGCAGGCGCGGCAGGAGGTATTCGAGTTGGGCGAGTTCGACCTGGGCCTTGCCTTCACGGGATTTCGCATGCTGGGCGAAGATGTCGAGGATGAGGGCGACACGGTCGACGACCTTGACCTTGATGACGTCCTCGAGGCCGCGACGCTGGCTGGGGGCGAGCTCGGAGTCGATGATCACGGTGTCGGCGCCGACGGAGGCGACGATCTCGGCGAGTTCGTTCGCCTTGCCTTTGCCGAGGTAGGTGCCGGGGTCCGGTTTGTCACGGCGTTGGATGAGCGCGTCGAGGACGTCCGAACCGGCGGTTTCGGCCAGCGCCGCGAGCTCACGGATCGAGTTCTCGGCTTCGGCCTGAGTGGTGTTCCAGATGCCGGCGAGCACGACGCGTTCGAGTCGGACCTGGCGGTATTCGACCTCGGTGATGTCTTCGAGTTCGGTGGAGAGTCCGGCCACACGGGTGAGTGCGGCACGCTCGGCGAGGTCGAACTGGTCGTCCTCGCGGGTGGTGTCGTGATCGTCCAGGGCCTGGGCGCCTCGGGAGAGCACACGGTCGAGCATCGCGTTGCGACGCTCCTTGTCTTCAGACGTCATTCATTCCTTTGTTCTCTGCCGCCCGCACGGTACTGATCGTGTGGGCGTGGTCCTGCTGCGCACCGACGGTGGCGCATCGCACCGACGATGGTGTCCATCAATTCTCCCACAGCCGTCTAGACTGAAGTGGTGTCAGAGCACTATTTCACCGAATCTCCGAGCAGTGAGGCCAAGACCCGCGAACTGCGCCTCGAATTGGCCGGCCGCGAGGTCACCGTCGAAACCGTATCAGGCACGTTCTCACCGACTCGCCTCGATCTCGGCACCGCCGTGCTGCTGCGGCATCTGCCCGAACCGCCGACCGGTGATGTCCTCGACCTCGGCTGCGGGTGGGGGCCGATCGCCCTGCACACCGCATTGGAGGCCAAGGACGCCGAGGTGGCCCTGCGAGTGTGGGCACTCGACGTGAACTCCCGGTCCCTGGAGACGACAGCGGCGAACGCGCGCCGGCTCGGACTCGATTCGATTGCTCCCGTCACCGCCGAGCAGATCCCCGCGGACCTCCAGTTCTCCGCCATCCGGTCCAATCCCCCGATCCGCATCGGCAAGGCCGCCCTCCACGAACTGCTTGAGACCTGGCTGCCGCGACTGGCGCCGGGCGGTCGGGCCGATCTCGTCGTGTCGAAGAACCTCGGGGCCGATTCCCTGCAGAAATGGATCGCGCAGATGCTCGGGGACGGGTTCACGATCGAACGCACGGGTTCGTCGAAGGGCTTTCGCGTCCTCACCGTCCACCGCGGCTGAGTCTTCGGTTCGACACGTCATTCCGCGCCGAGGCTGAGGTCTTCCCTCGCCGAGGTCGGGCTCGGCTGCGCGTACGAAGTGCGGTCCGCTCGCGCCTCAGCTGATGGTGCCGCTGGCGACGAGGGTCGCGGGGCCCGCGAGGCTGACACGTCCGCTCGTGCCCTCGGGGTTCGGGTCGATCTCGATGCGCAGCTGTCCGCCGGGCACGTCGACGCGCCACTGCAGCGGCGAGGTCTCCCCCGCCCAGTGGTGGGCGGCGATCGCTGCGGCGCATGCGCCGGTGCCGCAGGAGCGGGTCTCGCCGACTCCGCGTTCGAACACCCGCATGCGCAGTGCGCCCTCTCCTCCGGCAACGTCGGAGCGAGCGGGCTCCATGACGATGTATTCGACGTTCGAACCGTCCGCGGGCACCGGGTCGAGGACCGGGGCGTCACGCAGATCGGCGGCAGAGAGTTCGGAGTGTTCGGCCAGCGCGACGACCGTATGCGGATTGCCGGTGGACACGCGCAGTCCGGGTCGAGCGACTTCGACGCCGCCGGTGGTCACGAGCACCGAGCTCGACGGGTCGAGTGACCAGTCGCCCATGTCGATCGTGTACCAGGCGTCGCTGGCCGAGCCGGGTCCCGACGCTCCCGTGCCGACGACGTCGTCGCCGGTCTGGACGCCGAGTGCCGGGTTGAGGGTGGTGCGCACGGTTTTGATTCCGTCGCGGGTGCCGACGAGGATGTCGCGGGTATCGGCCGGAACGCGACCGCTGGTCACGAGCACGTGGGCGAAGACACGCACACCGTTGCCGCACATCTCGGACAGGCTGCCGTCGTTGTTGTAGTAGTCCATGAACCATTCGGCGCCGGCTGCGGCCTGCTCGGCTGCGCCGGGGATGCCGCTGGCGGCGGACCGGACGATGCGGATGATGCCGTCGGCGCCGAGCCCGGCTCGCCGGTCGGCCAGTGTGGCCACGGTTTCCGGATGCATCTCGAGTTCGCTGTCATCGTCGGACAGCAGGACGAAGTCATTCTGCGTGCCGTGTCCCTTGAGGAAGGAGACATCGGTCCAGGCGGCGAACGGGGTATCCGGAGTGCTCATGGCACCATCCTATCGGTGGACCTCGGCGGCTCGATACAGTCTCCGATCAGGGACCGAATCTCTTCGCCAGCTCGAGGCCCCTCTGCGCCCACGCGATCTCGGTTCGTGCCTTCTCGGCCAGTCCTTCATAGGCGAATCGCTTGAACGCGATCGTCTTCTCGCGGTCTTCGGGGCGGGTCACTTCCAGTCGCCGCTGGAGCATAGGTGTGGTCAGTGTGTCGATCTTGTCGATCTCGTCTTCCCAACACTTCAGTTCAGAAGTCCAATGGGCGATGTGATCGTTGAGGAAGGCTGTTCGGGTCTCATGATCGGCTGATTCCAGATACGCGGCTTTGAGATGCGCAGCGTCACGCGTGCGCTGATACTTCAGCGGAGTGCGCATCCATTCGGCGAAGTTGTCCTCACCGGCATCCGTGACGTGATACACCCGCCGGGTGGCCACGCTCCCCCGGGTCTGCTCTTCGGGCTCGACGAGTCCTTCCTTGGCCATCTTCCTCAGCTCGGGATAGATCTGCGAGTCCGGAGCGTGCCAGACGTATCCGACGGACTGCGAGAACTGCTTCTGCAGCTCGTAGCCGGACATGGGTGCTATCCGCAGGAGCACGAGGAGGGCACTGCGTAGGCTCATAGGTCTGAATCTCCCTGTAGTCGAACGCATTGAGGGCCCGAACCGAAGTCCGGGCCCTCTCAGGATAGCGGTGTCAGTTCGTGTAGCCGGTCCGCCAACCGCCCTTATACGTCTGACGTGCGACCGTCGAATACGGGACCGGGCTGACAACAGCACGAACCTCGGTCTGCTCGTGCGGCTCGACCGATGCCTTCGAGGTGCCTCCGTTCGGCTCGCCCCACACGACCTTGAGCTCCGCGCCTTCGGGAACTTCTGGATCGATCACGGCCAGTGACAGTCCGCGACGTTCGTTGGCCGAGTATCCGGTGAACATCGAGAAGCCGACTGTGTTGCCCTCGGCGTCGATGACCGAGTCGTAGTTCGCCGAACCGTAGTTCGCCAGCGGCAGATCGAAGTACTTGTAGTTCGGACCGTCGACATTGAGCGGCGAGGACAGCACCTGGCCGAGGTCGTCGGCGTCCCAGGCGAGGGTGACCTTCCGACGCTGCTTCGCCGGATCCATCTTCTCCAGGGCGCTGCGGCCGATGAAGTCGTGGTCGAACTTGACGAAGGAGCCATAGCCGAGCTCCCACGGGGTCAGGTAGTAGTCTTCGATGTTCTCCGAGACGAACGATCCGGCCAGCGTTCCTGTCGCTTCGTAGCTGTCGACACCGAGCCATTCGCGGAAACCGCGCTCTTCCTCGCCGGTGTAGATCGCCGGCAGCGGCGAAGGGATCCAGCCGGATTCGAGGGTGTTCGACGGGTAGGCGCGAGCCCCGACCGGCAGGAGGCCGAACTCGGCTCCCGCCTCGACGATGGCATCGCGGATCAGGTGGTGGTCTTCGTAGGGGCCCCAGACCTCGAGGCCCGGAGCGCCGGCCATTCCGTGCCGCAGCGTGCGGACCTGCTTGCCGGCGATCGACATCGTCGACATGTTGAAGAAGCCGAGCTTCTCGAGCGGGCCGCCGTTGAGCTTCTCAATGATGCTCCACGCGTTCGGACCCTGAATCTGGAATCGGCAGTACTGCCGTGAGACCGCGTCGCCATACGGGCGCGAGGGCGAACGACGATCGATCTCGATGTCGAGGTTCGAGTAGCCGCCGGTCTCGCCGTGGTAGAGCAGCCAGTTCGACGCCGGGGCGCGTCCGACGTAGACGTACTCGTCTTCGGCCTCGTGGAAGAGGATGCCGTCGCCGATGACATGGCCCGAGGCCGTCGTCGGAACGTACTGCTTGGCCTTGTTCACCGCGAACTTCGCCGTTGAGTTGATGGCGGTGTCGGAGATGAGCTTGATGGCGTCGGAGCCGCGCAGGAACACGTTGTCCATGTGATGTGATTGGTCGTAGAGGACTGCGGTCTCCCGCCATGCCCGCTGTTCCTTGATCCAGTTGCTGAAGTCAGCGGGGACGACCGGATAGATGTATGACCCGATCTGGGAATTGCGGAGCAGGTCGACCGGGTTCGTGGTCTCGAGGAGCTGCTGGAGATTGTCGGTCATGGGATGTGAACCTCTCTGTTCTGATTCTTGCTGATGGTCGCGTTCTTGCTGGTGGTCGCTGACAGCACTTCTCGTTCGGCGTGGGCCCCCTAGAGTCCGGGCGAGAAGTCGCTGACCCATTGGGCCGTGTTGAGCAGGCCGCCGAAGGTGTAGAAGTGCACCTTGATGTTGCTCCTGTGCGGGCCGTCGTTCCTGCTCGGGTCGTCGATTTCGCCTGCCAGCTCGGTGAGGAACCTGTCGGGGCCTGCCGTGCCGAGAAGATTGGTGAGGGAGAATCCGTACTTCTTGACGATCGAGGCGCTTGTCCCGACCCCGAATCGGCCCGCATATCCGAGCAGCCGCTTGATTCCGGCTGGGCCGGGCGTTCCGATGCGGATGAGGGAGTCGATTCCGTGCTCCCGGGTCTCCCGGATCCACGTACAGACCCGGTCGGCATCGAAGGCGAACTGGGTGAGGACCACACGGTCCAGCCCTTGGGCTTTCAGGGACTGGGTCTTTGCCTCCATATGAGACCACAGGTCGTTCGTTGCGATATCGGGGTGACCTTCCGGGTATCCGGCGATGCCGACCTCGGTCACGCCGTAGTTCGGCAGAATTCCGGTATCGATGACCGACAGCGAATCGGCGTAGGGTCCTTCCGGTTCCTTCGGGTCTCCGGCGACGACGAATACGCGCTCCGAAGCCCCCACCTGCTGAAGTTCGCCGAGGAAGTCTTCAAGCTCAGCTGGCGATTTCAGTCTGCGCGCGGAGATGTGCGGAACCGGAACGAAGCCCAGCTCGCGGACCACCTTCGCAGCGTTGACTCGCATCGCGAGCTCCTCGTTGCCGAGGAAGGTGACGTTGACGCGAGTGCCTGGTGGTATGGCAGGAGCCGCTTCACGCAGCTTCTCGACGTCCTTGCCCGTCATTTCGAGTGAGTAGTCGTCAACGAGCTGAGTTCCGGTTGCTGTGACCACGAGGCCGCCTTTCACGAACACTTCAATGGGTTCCGTGAGTCACTATACGCATAGGTATTTGCCTCAGTCCATAGGTACTTTGCGCATCGCCTCCCCGGAGTGAGCCCTGGCCGCGAACCATTGCCCTGCGGCTCGGGCGATGCTAGCGTGACTGGCATCTCATTTTCACTATCATCATAGGGACTCTGTATAGGGAAGTCGCATCGGGGCGACGTTCCTGCTCTTCACCAGACCTCACAATGACGGAGACTTCTCGTGGATCTACGCACTCGCATCGACAACTCGCCGATGTCCTTCTACCAATGGCTGATCGTCGCGATCTGCACACTTCTCAACGCCTTGGACGGCTATGACGTCCTGGCCATCTCCTTCTCCTCCAATCAGGTGACCGAAGAATTCGGACTTACCGGGACTGCTCTCGGACTCGTCATGAGCGCGGCGCTCTTCGGCATGGCCGTCGGAGCCCTGGTGCTCGGCCCGGTGGCAGACCGAATCGGGCGCAGGAACATGATCGTGATCGCCATCATCATCAATGCGATCGGTCTCTTCATGTCCGCAACCGCAACCTCGGCGAATCAGCTCGGTCTGTGGCGGATCGTCACCGGCTTGGGCATCGGAGGCATTCTGGTTGCCACCAACGTCATCTCAGCCGAATACTCCTCACGCAAGCGTCGCGGCCTGGTCATCAGCATCTATGCAGCGGGGTACGGAATCGGTGCGGCGATCGGCGGATCCGTGATGGTCGCGCTCATCGCGAGCTCCGGCTGGCGATCGGTGTTCGTCCTCGGCGGTGCGCTGGCCGTCTTCTCACTCCTGCTGGTCATCTTCTTGGTACCGGAGTCCCCGTCGTTCCTCTACAACAGGAAGCCGCACAATTCGCAGGCCAAGCTCGAAGTCATCGCCCGCAGGCTCGGTTTCGACGAGCCCGTCGATATCGATGCCAGGCCGGCCGCATCTGCTGGAGGAGCGGACTCCGGGACGGGAATCATGGCTCTGTTCAATCGCCAGAACCGCCGCGTCACCTTCGTCGTCTGGACGACGTTCTTCATCATCATGTTCGGGTTCTACTTCGTGAATTCGTGGACTCCACGGCTCATGCACGAAACCGGTCTGACAGACACCCTGTCGATGATCGTCACCGTCGGTCTCACCTTGGGCGGGGCCATCGGTTCTGTGGTCTTCGGCCTCTTCACCTCACGCTGGTCCACGCGAACCGTACTCATGACGTTCTCGGTGGTGGCTGCCGTGCTCATGGCGATCTTCATTTTCATGGCGCAGTGGATCGCAGTCGTCGTGGTCTTCGGTGTGCTTGTCGGCATGTCGATCAACGGCTGCATCGCCGGACTCTACGTGCTGACGCCGCAATCGTACCCGTCGACGCTGCGGTCGACGGGCGCAGGATGGGGCATCGGAATCGGGCGATTCGGCGCCATCATCGCTCCGACGGCCACCGGTGCCCTGCTCGACGGAGGATGGAGTCCGCAGCTGATCTATGTGTTCGTCGGAGCGGTGCTGCTCCTGGCATCGCTTGTGCTCATGGGGATGCGCGGCATCGACGTCGAAGCGAACAAGCGACCGCAGACCGAGAACCGGGCACATGCGGGAGCGGAGTGACGAGCCGAGCAGAGGCCGGAGCGAAGTGGCGAGCCGAGCACATGCCGGAGCGAAGTGGCGAGCCGGACAGAGGCCGGAGCGAAGTGGCGTACCGTCAGTCGAACCTGCGTCGGCGGACGCCGATCAGGGCTCAGTGAGCACCTTGAGCGCTGCTGCCAGGTTCTGTTCGGTGTCGGCGGCGCTGCCGTCGATCCAGTGGATGCGCGGGTCCCGGCGGAACCAGGTGTCCTGCCGTCGGGCGAACTGACGGGTCCTGATCGTGGTTTCCTCCTGCGCCTCGGCGACGGTGAGCTCCCCGGCGAGGTGGCGCCGGATCTGGGCATAGCCGATGGCTCGGGACGCGGTCTTGCCCTCCGCCAGTCCGTGGTCGAGGAGGTCACGGACCTCGTCGACCCAGCCGTGGTCCCACATGAGTCCGACACGGGTCGCAATGCGTTCGTGGAGGACGGTCCGGTCCATGCTCAGCCCGAGGTGGATCGTCGGTTCGATCTCCTGGTAGTCGGGCAGCTGGGCGCTGAAGGGGCGTCCGGTGAGTTCGATGACTTCGAGGGCCCGGGCGATGCGCCGCTGATCGTTCACGGTGATCTTCGCGGCTGCGGTCGGGTCGAGTTCCCGCAGCTTCTTGTGCAGGCTCCAGCGATCGGCTGAGGCTTCTGCTTCGAGACGGGCACGGACAGCCGGATCGGTGCCGGGGAATTCCATATGATCGACGGCGGCGCGGACGTAGAGCCCGGACCCGCCGACGAGGATCGGTCGGTGCCCATGTTCACGCACCTGCGCGATGGCGGCCCGCGCACGCGCTTGGAAGTCCTGGACGTTCGCCTCTTCCGTGACGTCGAGGATGTCGATGAGATGGTGGACGATGCCTCGGCGCTCCGTGACCGGCAGCTTCGCGGTGCCGATGTCCATCCCCCGGTAGAACTGCATCGAGTCCGTGTTGATGATCTCCCCGCCGAGGCGCTCGGCCAGATCGAGGGCGAGCTCGGACTTGCCGGTGGCGGTGGCTCCGACGACGGCGATGATCGGCGGCGGATCGTGGTGCTCAGTCACGGTCATTCACGCCCGGGTGTTGGAGAGCGCCAGTCTCCGCTGCCGTCCAGGAACCTGTACCGCACAGTGACCGCACATCGTGGACGCGCTCGTCGAACCTCACGTCGACTGACGAGATCTCAGCGCCCTGTTCGATGAGGTGTTGGATCCCGGCCTCAAGGACGGAGAGATTCGCATGCATGGACTCCCCCTGGGCACAGAGGTCGACAACGGCGGCCGCCTCAAGGGTCGCGCCGGCGGTGAGTGCCGCGACGACCGCGGTGTCGAATTCTGCGGCTCCGTCGACCGGGGCCAGAGGAGCTTCTTCGGCCGCGGCTCCGGACAGGTCGACGGGCAGCAGCAGATTCGCACTCGACCCGAGCGCTCCGACCTCGACTCCGGTGGCATGAGCATGAAGGAGGGCGACGATGATGGCGGAATCGACCGCCTCGGCGAGGGACCGTTCGGTCTCGGTCAAAGATTCGACGAGCTCGACCCAGGCACCACCGGTGTGGAGTCGGTCGGTGCGGAGGTCGAGGCCGCGATCGATGCCCCAGCCGCCGAGCCCGGCCACGGGAGGCAGGGTGTCGATAGGCAGTGCCCAGTTCGAGTGGGTGCCCAGGATCTCGCGGATCTTGGCGCGCAGTCCGGCGGTGCGGACCGTTTCGGTCCGGTCGATGTCGTCGAGCAGCACGGGGGCTGCCGGGATGATGGCGAAGCCGCTCATCTCAGTCGCGGGGGCGGATGGTCGGCATGCCGAGGTTCGTCGCCCCGCCCGCGCCCTGTCCGGGCGCAGGAGCGCCGCAGCTGTCGGCCTGCGCACGGTCGTAGGCGTCGCCGGCGCGGGACGGGCGCAGCGAATATCCGGAATCGGCGAGCAGGAAGTAGGGTTTCGCCTCGGTGACGGTGGCGGTGACGAAGTCGCCGGGGCGAGGAGGCTCTGCGCCTTCGGGGATGCCGACGTGGACGAGTCGGTTGTCCGCGGCGCGACCGCTCAGTCGTGGGGAATCATCGTGCGGAAGCTTGGTCACGAGCACCTCGACCTCGCGGCCGATCTGCTTCTTGTTCTCGTCCCAGGCGATCTCGTCCTGGAGTGCCGTGAGGCGTTCGAAGCGTTCCTGGACGACGTCCTTCGGGATCTGGTTGTCCATGGTCGCGGCCGGGGTGCCGGGCCGGATCGAGTACTGGAAGGTGAAGGCCTGAGAGAAGCGGGCGCGGCGGACGATGTCCATGGTGCCTTGGAAGTCCTCCTCGGTCTCACCGGGGAAGCCGACGATGATGTCGGTGGTGATGGCCGCGTGCGGGATACGTTCGCGCACGCTGTCGAGGATGTTCATGAATCGCTTCGTCCGGTAGGACCGGCGCATGGACTTGAGGATGGTGTCCGAACCGGACTGCAGCGGCATGTGCAGCTGCGGCATGACGGTGGGGGTCTCGGCCATCGCTTCGATGACGTCGTCGGAGAAGGCGGCCGGGTGCGGGCTGGTGAAGCGGACGCGTTCGATTCCGTCGATGTTGCCGACAGCCCGCAGCAGTTTCGCGAACGCGCCTTTGTCACGGAATTCGGCACCGTAGGAGTTGACGTTCTGTCCCAGCAGGGTGACTTCGACGACTCCGTCGGCCACGAGTGCTTCGACCTCGGCGAGGATGTCGCCGGGGCGACGGTCCTTCTCTTTGCCACGCAGGCTGGGGACGATGCAGAAGGTGCAGGTGTTGTTGCAGCCAACCGAGATCGAGACCCATCCGGAATGCTGGGATTCGCGGCGGCTGGGCAGGGTCGAAGGGAAGACGTCGAGGCTCTCGAGGATCTCGACCTGGGCTTCCTCATTGTGTCGGGCGCGTTCGAGCAGCGCCGGCAGGGACCCCATGTTGTGGGTGCCGAAGACGACATCGACCCAGGGGGCCTTCTTGACGATGGTGTCGCGGTCCTTCTGTGCCATGCATCCGCCCACGGCGATCTGCAGGCCCGGGTGGTTCTCCTTGACCTTCGCGAGTTGACCGAGGTTGCCGTAGAGCCGGTTGTCGGCGTTCTCGCGCACGGCGCAGGTATTGAAGACCACAACATCGGCTTGGTCGTCGGTGTCGGCCTGAACATAGCCGGCGTCGTCGAGGAGTCCGGAGAGACGTTCGGAGTCGTGGACGTTCATCTGACATCCATAGGTCTTGACCTCGTAGCTGCGAGGTGCGGTCTCGGATGTCGCCGGGGATTCAATCAGTTCAGTCATGGCGCACCTATTCTAGCCCTTCCCCGGACTCGGTTCAGTCTTCGGCGAGGACCTCGCGGGTGACCTTGATGCAGATCGCCGAGGGGAAACCGCGGCGGGCGAGCATGCCGAGGATTCGGCGCTCTCGCACGTGGTATTCGAGACGGCGGGTCGAGGCCGCTTTCTTCGCCGCGACTTCGCGTGCGAGTTCTTCCTCGCCATCGACTTCGGCGACGGCATCGTCGGCGAGTTCGGGGCTGATGCCCTTCTTGCTCAGTTCGCGTTTGAGTACGGAGCGAGAGAGTTTCCGGTTCTCTCTCTGCGCCCGGACGAAGCGGTGGGCGAATTCTTCGTCGTTGAGCAGACGGGAATTCTGCAGCTTCTCAATGAGTTCGTCGACGGCCTCGGGCATGAGGTCGCGTTTGAGCAGCTTCTTGCGCAGCTCGTCGCTGGCATGATCGCGCATGGCGAGCATGTTCATTGCTGTCTTCTTCGCCTGCGCATAGTCGGCCTCGAAGTCGGGGGCATCGTCTTCGTCGTCGAAGCGCAGGCCGCCTTCGACGTCGGTGCCGGCACCGGTGTCATTGTCCTCAGATGCGAAGTCAGGGGCGTGTGTGCCATCGAGTGTCTGCGCAGAGTCCGGAACAGCGACGAAGTCGGGAAGCGCGTCGGTCCCACCTTCGACCCAGCCGTTTCCTGCGTCCTTCTGCGGACGTGGGCTGCGGGACGCCTTTTTCTTCTTTCGCGGCGCATTCCTCGGAGCAGGGTCCGCGTCGATACCAGAGAGCCCGGCGAAGAACCCGCCGTCGCCTTCGGCATGGCGCTGGTCGATCTCGGTGATCGCACTGCGCAGCTGGGAAAGCGTCGTCGCCTGACCGGAGTCTCCCGCACCGACCTGGGCGGCCGGTGCGGTGAACTCGTCGTCAGGCATCGGGGTGTCAGGAGACTTCGACGTCATCCGTCTGTGCTTCTCCGGCCGCTTCGGCGTCTTCCTCGGGTTCGTCGACCTTGATGAGACCCAGCTTGTGCTTGATCTTCAGTTCGATCTCCTCCGCCAGTCCGGGGTTGTCCCGGAGGAAGTTGCGGACGTTCTCCTTGCCCTGGCCGAGCTGATCGCCGTCGTAGGTGAACCAGGAACCGGACTTGCGGATGATGCCGTTGTCGACGCCCATATCGATGAGGCTGCCTTCGCGAGAGATGCCGTGGCCGTAGAGGATGTCGAATTCGGCCTGCTTGAACGGCGGGGCGACCTTATTCTTCACGATCTTCGCGCGCGTCCGGTTGCCGACCGCGTCCTGGCCCTCCTTGAGGGTTTCGATGCGGCGGACGTCGATGCGTACGGAGGCGTAGAACTTCAGCGCCTTACCGCCCGAAGTGGTCTCCGGCGAACCGAAGAAGACGCCGACCTTCTCACGCAGCTGGTTGATGAAGATCGCGGTGGTCTTCGACTGGGCCAGGGCGCCGGTGATCTTACGCAGCGCCTGCGACATCAGACGTGCCTGCAGGCCGACGTGGCTGTCACCCATCTCGCCTTCGATCTCCGCCTTCGGCACAAGCGCGGCCACGGAGTCGATGACGATGACGTCGAGGGCTCCCGAGCGGATGAGCATATCGGCGATCTCGAGCGCCTGCTCACCGGTGTCCGGCTGGGACACGAGCAGCTGATCGGTGTCGACGCCGAGCTTCTTCGCGTACTCCGGGTCTAGCGCGTGCTCGGCATCGATGAAGCCGGCGATTCCGCCCGCCTTCTGAGCATTGGCTACAGCGTGGAGGGCCACGGTCGTCTTACCGGAGGATTCCGGGCCGTAGATCTCCACGACGCGGCCGCGCGGCAGACCGCCGATGCCCAGAGCGATGTCGAGGGCGATCGAACCGCTCGGGATCGAGGCGATCGGCTCCCGGACTCCATCGCCGAGACGCATGATCGCGCCCTTGCCATAGTTGCGATCGATCTGTCCCATCGCCGCTTCGAGCGCCTTCGACTTGTCGCCGCCGGTGGGGACCTGAAGGTTCTTGGGTGTACGTGCCATGACGTCTCCTCTTCGTTGCTTTTCCGTTGAGACCAAGGCTAGAAGATGGCACTGACATAACGACAGAGGAAGGATTTCCCCCGTGGATAACCAGCCACTCATGGTCACAGGTCCCGTGATTCCCTACCAGCATAACCGACATGGGAACAGGTGTTCTATATATTGGGGTGTGTCGCGCATTTCGTTCGAGCGCGACGTCTGCGGTCGGCGGGAATCAGCACGAATCAGAACGGGGTGGCGCGCGGTTTCTCTTTGCCGAGGCGGCGGGATTCGGGCACGCCCATGGAATCGCAGACTGCGATCCAGATGTCGCGGGGTTCGACTCCTGCCGAGAACGCCTCTGCGGCGGTGCGTGAGCCGAGCGAGCTGAGGGTGAGGTCGGTGTGCAGGGAGGCAGCACGCGCCTCACCGAATTCCTCGTTCATGAGGATCCAGTAGAGCGTGTGCCGCATCAGGGCTTGGCGGCCAGGCGTGGCCCGGAGTAGCTCTCGGGATGGCCGAGGATCTTGTCCGACAGTTCCTGCGGGATGGTGTCGGGGATCTGCACTCCCTCTTCGAGGGCGAAGCGATCGGAAACCGAGGACAGCAGCGCTGACAGCGGCAGATCGAGTGCCTCGCAGATGGCCGACAGCAGCTCCGAGGAGGCTTCCTTCTGTCCGCGTTCGATCTCGCTCAGGTAGCCGAGCGAAACGCTGGCACCGGTGGAGACATCGCGAAGGGTGCGTCCTTGACGACGGCGGGCGGAGCGTAGCGCGTCGCCGATTTCGACTCTCAATAACATAACGCGGCCCTCCCTTTGTCAGCGCGTTCCGTCGTGGTGGTTCCAATAACCTTACAACCTGGCCGTGACACAGCACCAACCTGGTTCCCCGAGCGGATGGTTTTGCCAGTCCACTCGAAGACTTTGGAGAGATTACGTCCGATGGTCATCACTCGGTCAACCTCTTAAGCATCGAAGTTATTCCCCTGACGGCCCGACCGCCCCGGGCTCGGTGCTCTCGGCAGGGGCAGGCTGCGACTGTTCGGGGGCCGGGCCGAAGGCAAGTGCGGTGACGAATTCGTCGAGGTTGACCGCCATCGCCTGCACCGTCTGATTGCGGATGGCGTTGCGGTCGCCGCTGAACTCGTGTTCGAAGATTGTGGCTTTGCCGCCGAAGGCGATCGCCGTGTAGGCGAGCCCCACCGGCTTGTCGTCCTGCGGGTCGGGCCCGGCCACCCCGGTGCATGAGATCCCGATGTCGGCCACGCATCTCTGAGCGGTGCCGACGGCCATCTGTGCGGCGACGACCGGGTCGATCGGCCCGGTCTCCTCGAGGTGGTCGGCATCGACTCCGGCGAGGCTGGCTTTGAGGTCCGTGGCGTAGGTGACCAGTCCCCCGCGCACAACGGCTGAGGCACCGGGAACGTCGACGAGTGAGGCGACGAAGCGCCCTCCGGTCAGGGATTCCGCCGAGGCCAGTGACAGACCCAGTCGTGTGCAGGTGGCGATGATCCGCCGGTTGGATTCGAACAGCTCGGTCTCAGTCACGGGCCCCGTCCCCTGCCGCACTCGAACCGCCGGCCTTCGCCTCCTTGTAGAGCTTCGCCGCCTGCACGCAGTAGTCGATGCCGGTGACGAGGGTGACGACGATGGCCCCGGTCATGACGACCCACGCGAAGACGAGCAGGACGACGTAGACGACGGGCGGGACCAGGTGCGCCAACGGGAAGATGAGCAGGAAGAGTCCGATGGCGACGGTCTGCAGCACCGTCTTGATCTTCCCGCCGCGTGAGGCGGGCATGACGGCGATGCGGATCATGAAGAACCGCAGCACGGTGATGCCGAGTTCGCGCACGAGGATGATCACCGGCACCCACCAGGGCAGTTCGACGATGATCGCGAGCCCGATGAGGGCGGCGGCCATGAGCGATTTGTCGGCGATCGGATCGGCGATCTTGCCGAAGTTCGTCACGAGGTTGTATCTGCGGGCCAGATCACCGTCGATCTTGTCGGTGAGCATCGCCAGGAGGAACACGACGAGGGCCCACCAGCGGGTGGTGACATCGTCGCCTCCCTGGGCCAGGAGGAGGACCAGGAAGACGGGCACCATGAGGATGCGCAGCACCGTGAGCGCATTCGGAATGTTCCATGGGCTCGGTTCTGCGGCGGGCTGCTGAGAGGCTCCGGCCTCGACTCGATCGTTCACGACTCCACCCTATCGGAGTGAGCTGGACAGATCATCGCAGCCACAATCGCCGAGGCGGCCGTCCGTGGTCACGGACGGCCGCCTCGGCGAAGGGGTGGGTTCGAGACTCACCGCCCGGTGAGCTGCCAGGCGTCGTCTCCGCTGGCTTCGACGACTTCGAGCCCGGTCTCCGGGTCGATATCGCCGACGCTGAAGTCTTCGGCGTGGCCGACACCGTGGGCGTAGCGGTCGCGTCCGTGGTCCGACGACTGCGAACCGGGGTTCGACGACTGTCCGTAGTCCTCGAACTCCTCGTCGTAGTCTCCCGCCGCCGAGGCATGCCCGGACTGGCCATGGTCCTGTCCTTCGGGTTCGGCCGCGGCCCCGGAGGAGTCATCTTCGGGCGGAGGAGTATCGCCCTTGATGATGGCCAGGGTTCCCGGCAGGTCGTCGGGGCGTACGAGCACATCGCGGGCCTTCGAACCCTCGGAGGGCCCGACGATGCCGCGGGACTCCATGAGGTCCATGAGCCGGCCGGCCTTGGCGAAGCCGACACGCAGCTTGCGCTGGAGCATCGACGTCGAACCGAACTGGGTGGTCACGACCTGTTCGACGGCCTGGAGCAGGAGGTCGAGATCGTCGCCGATCTCCTCGTCGATGACCTTCTTGGGCGCCTCGACGGCGACGTCTTCGCGGTAGTTGGGCTTGAGTTGGCCCTTGACGTGGTCGACGACCTTCTCGATCTCGGACTCGTTGACCCAGGCACCCTGGACACGCATCGGCTTCGCCGCACCCATGGGCAGGAACAGGGCGTCACCCTGACCGATGAGCTTCTCCGCACCGGGCTGGTCGAGCACGACTCGCGAGTCGGCCAGCGAGGAGGTTGCGAAGGCCAGTCGTGAGGGCACATTGGCCTTGATGAGGCCGGTGACGACGTCGACGCTGGGACGCTGGGTGGCGAGCACCAGGTGGATGCCGGCGGCACGGGCCAGCTGCGTGATGCGCTGGATCGAGGCTTCGACGTCGCGCGGGGCGACCATCATGAGGTCGGCGAGCTCGTCGACGACGACCAGCAGGTAGGGGTAGGGCTGGAGGACGCGTTCGGATCCGGCCGGCGGATGGATGCGGCCCTCGCGGACGGCCTTGTTGAATTCCTTGACGTGTTTGAACCCGTACTGGGCGAGGTCGTCGTAGCGGGCGTCCATTTCGCGCACGACCCACTCGAGCGCCTCGGCGGCCTTCTTCGGGTTCGTGATGATCGGGGTGATGAGGTGCGGGATGCCCTCGTAGATCGTCAGCTCCACGCGCTTGGGGTCGACGAGGATCATGCGCACCTCGTCGGGTGTCGCGCGCATCATGATCGAGGTGATCATCGAGTTGACGAAGCTCGACTTACCGGCACCGGTGGCACCGGCGACGAGCAGGTGGGGCATCTTCGACAGGTCGGCGACGACGAATCCGCCCTCGACGTCCTTGCCCACGCCCATGACCATCGGGTGGTCGGTCTTGCGGGCGGCCTTCGAACGCAGCACATCGCCGAGGGCGACGTTCTCACGGTCGGAGTTCGGGATCTCGATGCCGATGGCCTTCTTGCCGGGAATCGGCGAGAGGATGCGGACGTCGGCGCTGGCCACCGCGTAGGAGATGTTCTTCGACAGCGCCGTGACCTTCTCGACCTTCGTGCCGGCGCCCAGCTCCACCTCGTAGCGGGTGACCGTGGGGCCACGGGAGAATCCGGTGACCTCGGCGTCGATTTTGAACTGCTCGAGCACATCGCGCAGGGCTTCGACGACGCGGTCGTTGGCCTCGGAGCGTTCCTTCGCGGGAGGTCCGGGCTGGAGGTTGTCCGAGGCGGGCAGGGTGTAGGTGACGTCGCCGGCCAGCGTGAGCTGTTCGACGCGTTCGGGCAGCTGCTCCGTGGGCGGCGGCGGGGGTGCATTCGTCACCGGCACCGGCGTCGAGGCGGCTGCGGACTCGGACTTCTTCGCCTGGTTCGCGTCGTCGTCCATGCCGATGGTCTTCTTGAGCTCGGCGACCTCGCGTTCGGCCTTGGTCGGACGGCGCTGGCCGGGCTTGAGCTTCGGTTCGGTGTCGATGACCGTGGTGTCGGCCTCTTCGTCGCTGACATCGTCTTCGTGGATGTAGGCCTTGTCGTAGGCCTTGGTGACAGCGTCGTCGTCGGACTTCTTGTCGGAGTCCGGGATGTCGGTCTTCTTCTTCCGGCTCCGGCGCTTCGCGCCCATCACGGGCTTGAGGTCGGAGGTGCGGCTGTTGTCGGCGACGAGGTCGACGGGGTTGCCCTCAGAGTCCACCTCGGCGGTCCTGCTGGGTCGGGCACCGCCGGTGAGTCGGTAGTACAGGTCGGTGAGACGCTTCGGAATCGCGCGCACCGGGGTCGCGGTGACCACGAGCAGGGAGAAGAGTCCGAGCAGGACGAGCAGCGGCACCGCCACGTAGACGGTGGTCGCGACGACCAAAGGCGAGGACACGACGAAGCCGAGGGCTCCTCCCCCGTTGGCCATGGCTTCGCGGGAGTTCGTGAAGGACGGGTTGCCGGCGGCGATGTGTGCCAGGCCGGATGCGGCGAGCAGGCCGAAGATCATCCCGATGAGGATGCGGTTGTTGCCGCGATTGTCGTCGCCGCGCAGGAACAGGCGGATCGCGTAGCAGGTGAAGATCACGGGCAGGGCCAGGGCCACTCGCCCGAAGGTGCCTTCGACGATGCCGCGGACGCCGTCGCTGATCGCGCCGGGGATATTCCACCATTCGAAGGCGGCGATGACGATCGAGAGGCCGATGAGGAAGAAGGCTGTGCCGTCCCGCTTCGTCGGTGACTGATCGGTCGGTTCGTCGCTGAGAGTCTTTCGCGCACGGTTTCCGGCCATGTGGGCCACTCCCCTCCATGCACCGGTGACAACGTTTGTCCCGGGTTCTTCGGTCCCCGCTTGACCGGACCGACCAGCGTTTTTGCGCGCTGTGCGTTTCCCGGAACCAGAAGCGGGGGAAGTCGTTCTGGTTGCCATGTCTCTCATCTTAGGACGATATTGCGCTCCTGCCCAGCAAATCCGCAGGTTTCGGCGTGTGGCGAGGCGGGTGGTGTGGCGTGTGGTGGACGAGCCGTGCCGGACAAGTATCGACGTCAGCTGGGGTGTCGGAGGCCCGATCAGCCGGATGTTCCACCCCTGAAGTTCGCCGAATTCGAAGGAACCTCATCCCGGGCACCGTCTCGCCTGGGTTGTCTGGTCGATCCCTCGTGGCTTCCCGAGCGAATTTCGCCGTGGATCCGCCGGCAAACCCGTCTGCACCCCAAACGTAGGTCACCTTCGGAGAGAAATTTCGCGAAAAAGTATCCATTACCGACCTATGTTTGCCCGAAGCCGCTGCTGCGGATGCGCGAGCTGCCCTGCGAACACGATCTCCTCGCCGGTGATGCCGCCTCGCGTGCGACCGATGAATCTCAGAACCGAGACGCCTGAAGCGGTCGTCCTGCACGAATCTCGCAGAAGTACACCTCGCCGGTCGTTCTGGGCCGTTGTTCCCGCGCCGCGTCCGCCCTTTTCGCCCACTCAGCGCAGGCGGCCCCACTCGCCCGTGCAGGTTCAGCGGGTGGCGTAGAGGTGTTCGGGCCTGCCCGTCGACCCGTACTGCAGGGAGACGGTGATCGTGCGCGCTTCGGCGAGCTTCGCCAGATGCCGCTGCGCGGTCGCGCGGGAGGCACCGACCGCCTCGGCGACTTCGAGGGCCGTCATCGGACCGCTCGCCTCCTCGAGGGCTTCAAGGATCCGACTCGTCGTCGACGACCCGGCCGGACTCGCCCCGGCTCCGCCCGACGCGGACGCATCGTGGAGGTTGCGCAGCTGACGTTCCAGATCGGCCTGCCCGACCTTCTCCCGCTCCCAATACCGACGGAACCGGGCATAGCGACGGAGGAAATTCTGCAGCACCTCGGCCGCGAAGGGTTTGACGATGTACGTCATCGCCCCGGCCCGCAGCGAGGCCCTCACCACCTGGGGATCCGTCACCGCCGAGAGCACGATCGCATCGATATCGGTCTCGCGGACGAGCTCGACCCCGGTGCCTTCGGGCAGCACATAGTCCGCGAGCAGCAGGTCGACACCGCCGGAGGCGATGACCTCGCGCGCCGTCTTCAGGTCGCGCACGGGTTCGAGCGCGGTGAAACCGGGCACCTCGTCGACGTAGCGGGCGTGGATCTGCCCGACGAAGAAGTCGTCATCGAGCACGAGAACGTTGACCATCATCTCTCCTCAGATCACTGTGAGCTGTCGTCTGCCGTATCGCCGAGCGCCTCGGGCAGGACCATTCCGAAGCTCGCCCCGCCGAGGTCCGGGTCGTGGCCGTCGATGAGCCACACCCGGCCGTCGCCTCGCTCGGCGACCCGGCGGCTGAGCGCCAGACCGATACCCAGTCCATGAGCGTCCCCGGTCCCGGTTCCCGTTGTCAGTCCGATGCCGAAGTCCGGCGCCGAGGCGGCCTCGACGGTGGAGAATCCCTCGTCGAAGATCGTCTCCGACAGGTCCTTCTCCACTCCGTCGCCGGTGTCCGTGACGACCGCGTGGAGTTCGGCGCCGGCGCTGAGGAGCTGCACTTCGACGCGGCCGCCCGATCCCGGGAATCGGTGCCCGGCGACGGCCGCGCGCACGGCATTGTCGATGAGGTTGCCGAGGATGAGGGTGACCGCCTCGGGGTCGCGGACCGTGCCCACAGCCAGGGAATCCGGGGACACGGCCAGGGTCACTCCCGCCTCGGCGGCGGTGGTTCCCTTCGCTTCGAGGACGGCGCGCAGGTACGGGTCGGAGATCAGATCGATGTCCTCGACGGGAGTCGTGATCGGCCCGGTGCCCAGCAGAGAGGACAGATACGTGTGCGCCTCGTCGGTGGCGCCGGTGTCGACGAGGCCGAGCACGGTGTGCAATCGGTTGGCGAACTCGTGGCGCTGGGTGCGCAAGGCCCTGGCCATGGCCGTGACGGATTCGAGCTGGCGAGCCATCGCGAGCATCTGCGTCTCATCGCGCAAGGTCACGACCCCGCCGACGGACACCCCGTCGCGCTGAACCCGCACCGCGGTGGCAAGCAGGATCCGTTCGCCGACCGTGATCCGCCGGCGCAGCGCGCCCTCGGCCGGCGCCTCGGCCATCATCGCGGCGATCTCCTCGGGCACGTCGATCTCGTCATCCCCCTCGAATCCCCGCGCCGAGGCGGCCCTGCCCGTACCGGCGACCCTGTCCTCCCCCGAGGCCGCCCCAAGCAGCTCCTTCGCGTTCAAGTTACTCAGGGTCAGCGCACCGTCGTTGCCGAAGCCGAGCACTCCGTCGTCGAGACCGCGCAACACGGCTGCCTGGTCTCGCGCCATCTCGGCGAGCTCTTCGGGCCCGACTCCGAGAGTCTCCCGACGCAGCCGACGCCCGAGCAGGTACGACACGACACCTCCGAGCGCCAATGCCAGCACGGCCACGGTGCCCAGCAGCAGCATCTCCCGGCGCACATCGGCATCGAGCACCGAGGCGTAGATACCCACAGACACTTCGCCGACGACCGTCTTTGAATCCTCACTCGAATAGATCGGGACCTTCGCTCGAACGGTCTCACCGAGCGTGCCCGATTCGTGGGAGACGTTCTCGCGTCCGGCCAGCGCCTCATCCGGTGAGGTCGAGACCTTGTGCCCGATCTTCGTGCGGTCCGGGTGAGTCAGCCGAATGCCGCGGTCGTCGGTGATGACGGCGAAGCTGATACCAGTACGGTCACGCAGATCGTCGGTGATCTTCAGCATCGACTTCACAAGCTGCTCATCGGGCGCAGAAGCGTGCTCGGCCGAGGCCTGTGTCGCGGCGGCCCGGACATCCGGGTCGATCGCGAGAGTGCGGGCAGTGGACAGCGCTTCGGTCTCGGTCACCTCGGTGACGGTGCGCGCCCCCATCCACGCGAACACCCCGGTCACCAGCGCCAGGATGACGACGACGAGCGCGAGCTGAGAGATCAGCACACGACGGGAGAACGATTGGCGGGGCCTTGGCACGCGGCAAGCGTAGACCGGTTTGAGCGCAATGCGCAAAAGGTGGTCAATGATCTAAACGCCATCAGTGCACACAAGCGCGCGAAGCATGTGATCTGGACCCTACGGTGTTCTCAGCCTCACATTCGCCTTCGAAGGAGAAGCTCTCGTGCTCGTCATCCTCGGTTTCGCCATGATCGGTGTCTTCATGACGCTGATCATGACCAAGCGACTCTCACCGATCCTCGCACTCATCCTCGTGCCCACGATCTTCGGCCTCTTCGCCGGAGCCGGTCTGGGCATCGGAGAGATGGTCATGGACGCGATCGCCTCGATGTCGTCGACGGCAGCGCTGCTGCTCTTCGCCATCATCTACTTCGGCATCATGATCGACGTCGGCCTCTTCGACAAGCTCGTCGAATTCATCCTCAAGGTCGCCGGCCACGACCCGGTCAAGGTCGTCATGGGCACCGCCCTGCTCACCGGAGCGGTCTCCCTCGACGGCGACGGATCGACGACATTCATCGTCGTCACCGCCGCAATGCTGCCGATCTACCAGCGCCTCGAGATGCCCCCGGTCGTGCTCACCTGTGTGGCCGGTCTCATCAACGGCACGCTCAACATCGTCCCCTGGGGCGGGCCGACCGCACGTGCGTCATCGGCGCTGCAGATCGACGCCAACGAGATCTTCGCCCCGATGGTGCCCTCGCTGGTCGCGGGTCTGCTCGTGTGCTTCCTCTTCGCATATCTGCTCGGCCTCTCCGAGCGTCGTCGCCTGGCGAAGAACGGTGTGGCCTGGGTCGAGGAGTCCGGATCCGGCCGGTCCCGGTCGGATCTCGTCGGCGCCATAGCCGGAGGCAAGGCGGGCCGATCGTCGACGACGACCACCGCGGGCAAGTCAGCGACGGCAGGCACCGGGCAGGCAGCGACTGCGAGCGGGCACGGCACGGCCGCCTCGGGGACGGGATCGGACGGCACCGCCACCGAGGCGACCCTCGACTCCCCTGCCCCCGCAACTGGATCCGCCGGTTCGGGTTCGGCCCTGGCGAACACCGCGCTCGATCCCCATCGCGCGACACTGCGGCCGAAGCTGTTCTGGTTCAACCTCGCACTCACCGTGGCCGTGATGGTTCTGCTCATCGCCGACATTCTGCCGCTGCCGTACCTGTTCATGATCGCCACCGTCATCGCGCTCATGGTCAACTTCCCGAAGATGAAGGACCAGCAGGAGGAGCTCGCCAGCCACGCGACTGCGATCATCTCCGTCGTCGCCATGGTCATGGCCGCGGGCGTGCTCACCGGAATCATGTCCGGCACGGGAATGGTCGATGCGATGGCCGCGTGGCTCGTCGACGTCATCCCGAACGCGATGGGCCCCTATATGGCCGTCATCACCGGTCTGCTGTCGATCCCGATGACGTTCTTCATGAGCAACGATGCCTTCTACTTCGGCATCCTGCCCGTGCTCGCCGAGACCGCTTCCCACTTCGGCATCTCGGCAGCCGACATGGCCCGCGCTTCGATCACCGGCCAGCCCGTGCACATGCAGTCACCGCTGGTGCCGGCGATCCTGCTGCTCGTGTCCCTGTCCGGCGTCGAACTCGGCGACCACCACAAGAAGGTGCTGTGGCGGGCACTCATCGTCGCCCTCGTCATGCTCGCCGTGGGTGTGGCCATCGGCGTCATCGGAATCGGCTGAGCGGAGCAACCATGACTGATCTCTATTCGACTCCGCACCGCCGCTTCCCGGCCCCCACCCTGCGGGTGACGGCGTCACCCGGTCTCGGATCTGCGACCGCGACCGTCGTCCTGGCCCTGCGAACGGATGCCTCGGAGGCCGTGCTCGAGCAGGCGATCGCGGCGGCCCGACGTGAGAACGCCTGCGTGCGGGCGGTCGTGTTCGGCACGGACACGACCACCGCCCCGTCGACGTCCCCTCTGGCCGAATGCTCCCGTTTGGGCACCGCCCTCGCCGAGGCGGGCCTGGAGTTCGAGGTCCACCGTGCCGGTTCCGACCTCGCCGAGCAGATCCTCGACCTGGCCTCCACGCATGCGGCACGGCTCATCGTCATGGCGGCCAAACGCCGCTCCCCCGTGGTCAAGCTGCTGCTCGGGTCGAGTGCCCAGCAGGTGATCCTCGAAGCCGACTGCCCGGTGCTGTTGGTGAAATAGAGCAGTCGGGTTCAGATCCCGCCGAGGCCACGGCCCGGCGCGAGGATTCCGCGCGGGTCGAGCAGGTCCTTGATCTCCTGCAGCCCGCGACTGCCCGGCAACGGCCCCCACGCGTCGAGTTCGTCCCAGACCGGCGCCGGAGCATGGAGCAGCCGTGCGCTGATGCGGTGCAGGCCGAAGGAGCGCAGGTGTTCGAGCACGACGCGTGTGGCCACTCCCGGTTCGGTCTCCGGGGCGCCGACTCCGAGTTCGACACGTCCCGACGCACTCCCCCGCAGCTGCAGCGGATAGCCGATCGCGGTTTCGAGCCGGTCGATCGTCGTGAGCAGGCTCGGCAGGAAATCCGGGGCCACGGACACACTGATCGTCACGGGAGTCCGCACCCGTGTGCCCCACCAGCTCGGACGGGCGCAGGCGGTGGCGCCGGGGATCCGCTGGACGAGGCGGTCGCTCTCGGATTCGACGAGCTCGCCTGGGCCTTCGAAGAGGACCACCGTCGCCGCCGGTGAACCGGGCGGGCGTTCGAGGGCGACCGCATCCGGCACACGGCGGGCGCCCACGAGGGCGGGGGCCGCCTCGGCGCCGGGTATCCACACGAATCCGCGGGATTCGGGTCGGGCTCTGACACGGATTTCGGCCTCGACGATGATCGCCCTGCTTCCCCACGAGCCCGTGACGAGTCCGGGCAGCTCGCAGCCGGCCAACTCCGGCGAGAGGCCTTCGGCGGTGCGGGCGATCGTCCCGTCGGCGCCGACCGTGGTCACGGCCAGCACCGTCTCGGGCAGCTGGGGACGGCTGAGGTGGGCCGGACCGGTCGCGGCCGTGGCGATCATCCCGCCGAGGCTGGACCCGGCATTGATGCGATCAGCGGGCAGGTCGGCGAGGATCTCCTGCCCTGCGTTCTCAAGCTGCCGATTGAGTGCGCTGATCTTCGCTCCCGCACCGGCACGAAGGGTCTTATCGTCGCGGGAGTGTCCGGCCACCTCGGCGAGTCCGGACAGGTCGAGCAGCAGCCCCGGCGTGGGCGCGGGCGGATGGTCGTCGAAGGCGGTGCCGCCGCCGAAGACGGCGACGGTGCGGGATTCGGCATGGGCGCGCGAGAGGAGTTCGGAGAGCTCGGCGATGCTGCCGGGGCTGGCCAGCCGGGGCAGTTCGTCAGTGGTCCGGGTCATCCCTGTCTCGGTTCCTGCTGGTGGTGGCACTGCTGGTCGCTCTTCGTCGTTGCGGTTGTTCTTCGTCGTTGCGGTCGTTCCTCCGACCGTTCCTCTGTGCGGTCATCGGGCCGCGCCGATGTATGTCGAGCTTAGCGAAGAACGCCCCCGAAATCGGCGCTCTGGGCACAGATTTCGGGGGCGTTCGGTGTCAGCACCGAATCCGGATCACGGCATGCGGGCGTAGGCCGGCAGGGTGAGGAAGTCGACGTAGTCGGGAGCGAGCGCGACCGAGACGAAGGTGTCGGTGGCGTCCTTCCAACCGGCGTCGTCACCGGGCAGCTTCGCGACCTCCTCGGCGACGACGCGCTCGACGAGCTCCTTCGTCACCTTCTCCCCCGAGTCGAGGGTGATGCCGGCATCCAGCCACTGCCAGACCTGGGACCGGGAGATCTCCGCTGTCGCGGCATCCTCCATGAGCCCGTTGATGGCCACCGCGCCATTGCCCTCGAGCCAGGCGCGCAGGTACTGGATGCCCACGGAGACGTTGGTGCGCAGACCCTGCTCGGTCATCGACCCCGGGGTCGACTTCACATCGAGGAGATCGGCGGCGACGACATTGACGTCCTCGCGCTTGTTCTCGATCTGGTTCGGCTTGTCGCCGAGGGTCTCGGTGAAGACCTCCTTGCAGAGGGCGACCATGCCGGGGTGGGCGACCCAGGAGCCGTCGAAGCCGTTGCCGGCCTCACGGGATTTGTCATCGCGGACCTTGTCGAAGGCGGCCTTGTTCTCAGCCTCGTCCTTCGACGGGATGAACGCGGACATGCCGCCGATGGCGTGCGCCCCGCGCTTGTGGCAGGTGCGCACGAGCAGTTCCGTGTAGGCGCGCATGAACGGCACGGTCATCGTCACGTCCGAGCGGTCCGGCAGCAGGTAGTCGTCGCCGCGCGAACGGAAGTTCTTGATCACGGAGAAGATGTAGTCCCAGCGACCGGCGTTGAGACCGGCGGAGTGCTCGCGCAGTTCGTAGAGGATCTCCTCCATCTCGAAGGCCGCGGGGTAGGTCTCGATGAGCACGGTCGCGCGGATGGTGCCGCGGGCCAGGCCGAAGGTATCCTCGGCGACCTCGAAGACCTGGTTCCACAGACGGGCCTCGAGGTGGGATTCCATCTTCGGCAGGTAGAAGTAGGGACCCTTGCCCTTCTCGATCTGGATCTGACCGGCGGTGGAGAAGTAGAGGGCGAAGTCGACGAGCGAGCCCGAGGTCTCCTCACCGTCGATGCGGATGTGCTTCTCCGGCATGTGCCAGCCACGGGGGCGGACGACGATGGTCGGCAGCTCCTCCTCGGGGGCCAGGGTGTAGGACTTGCCCTCGGGCGAAGTGAAGTCGATCTCGCGGTTGAGCGAATCGAGCAGGTTGATCTGGCCCTGGATGACCGAATCCCACTGTGGGGTGTTCGCATCCTCCTGGTCGGCCAGCCACACCTTCGCACCCGAGTTCAGGGCGTTGATCGTCATCTTCTTGTACGTCGGCCCAGTCATCTCCACCCGGCGGTCCTCGAGACCGGGTGCCGGCGGTGCGACCTGCCAGCTCGGGTCGTTGCGGATCTCGGCGGTCTCGGGCAGGAAGTCGAGGTCCTTGCCTGCGGCGATCTCGGCCTGACGTTTCTTGCGAGCTTCGAGACGGGCCAGGCGATCGCCGTTGAACTTCCGGTGCAGGTCGACGATGAGCTCAAGCGCTTTGGGGGTGAGGACCTTTTCAGCCCCGTCCGGCAGCTCACCGGTGATCTCCATCCCGGCGGGGATGTCCAGGTTTTCGATATGAGCGGTCATCGATGGTTCTCCTTAGTCAGCACAGAGTTGCTGCGTCTTTGTCCGCACCGCGTGGTGCGTCGTTCTCGCTGGTCAACGGGGTTTGGCCTGCGAAACTTTCACATCGTGAAAATGTATGTTCACACAACGAAAGACTATGAGGTGATGCACATCTCGTCAAACCCTATCCCGGATTCGAGACGGTGTGTTCGTTGACTCCTCGACGCGGGCCGGAGACGATGTGCACAGCACCAACTTTCGTGGACTCGCCGAGGCGGCCGACCAGCACCGACCACCCGAAGTTCTCGGTCGGAGGAAGGACAGCGTCGCCCAGGCTGCGTCCTTGGATCGACGCGGCAACGACGCCGCAGATCGGACTCGCAGTGGACAACCTCGCTGTTGCAGCTCTACTGGCCCTCTCCCCCATTCTGTTGGCGGGAATCCTTCTGATCGGCTTTCGCTGGCCGGCCAAATACGCGATGCCCGTCGGACTGGTCGCCGCCGCGCTCGTGGCGAACTTCGCGTGGAAGATCGAGTGGGTGACGATCGGCGCCTCCGTCGTCCAGGGTCTCCTCGTGGCGATCGGTCTGCTGTGGATCGTCTTCGGCGCGCTTCTGCTGCTGGCCACGATCACCCGCTCGGGAGCGATCGAGACGATCCGCTCGGGCTTCATCGCGATCTCTCCGGACAGGCGTGTGCAGGTCATCATCGTCGCGTGGCTCTTCGGCTCCTTCATCGAGGGCGCTGCCGGCTTCGGCACCCCGGCGGCCGTCGTCGCTCCGCTCATGCTCGCCCTCGGCTTCCCGGCGATCGCGGCGGTCCTCGCCGGTCTCATCATCCAGTCGACGCCGGTGAGCTTCGGCGCCGTGGGCACACCGATGGTGCTGGGCATCGGCACCGGACTCGCACAGGAGGACGGATCGATGTCGGCCGATGTCGCCGCGCGTGCCGGGCAGCTCGGTCTCAATCAGGCCGAGTTCGTCGCCCACACCGCCGCACAGGTCGCTCTCATCCATGCCATCTGCGGTATCCTCATCCCGCTTCTTCTGGCCTGCATGATGACCGGGTTCTTCGGCGCCAATCGTCGATTCGCCGATGGTCTGGCTGTCGCTCCGTTCGCGATCTATGCGGCGCTGGCGATGATCGTCCCCTACCTCATCGTGGCGAATCTGCTCGGACCCGAGTTCCCGTCCCTGCTCGGTGGTCTCATCGGTCTGGCGATTGTCGTGACGACTTCGCGGATGGGCTTCCTCATGCCGAAGAAGACCTGGGACTTCGCGCCCAGGGAGAAATGGCCGGTCTTCTGGATGGGCACCGTCGACCCGAACAAGGAGAAGGCTCAGCTGCAGAAGAAGATGTCGATGGTCCGCGCCTGGTCGCCGTACCTCATCGTCGTCGCGCTGCTGCTCATCACCCGCAATGTTCCGACCGTCAAGGAGTTCCTCAACGGCCCCGCGGTGATCAAGATCGACGGCATCTTCGGCACTGCGATCAATCAGAACATGGATCTGCTGTGGTCCCCGGGAGCGATCTTCGTCCTCGCCTGCGGGCTGACCTACTTCATCCATCGGATGACGAAGAAGCAGATCGCCGGGTCCTGGCAGATCGCCGGTTCGCAGATCGCCGGTGCCGCCGTGGCCCTGCTGTGTTCCCTGCCGCTGGTGCGTGTCTTCATCAACTCCGGTGCCGATTACAACGAGGCCGGGCTCGAATCCATGCCGGTCACCCTCGCCGAGGCGGCCGCCTCGACCGTCGGAGACGCGTGGCCGCTGTTTGCCCCGTTCGTCGGCGCTCTCGGCGCGTTCATCGCCGGTTCGAACACCGTCTCGAACATCATGTTCTCGCAGTTCCAGTTCTCGACCGGCACCGCCATCGGCGCGGCCAGCCCCGAGACGGTTGTGGCCGCGCAGGCCGTGGGCGGTGCCGCGGGCAACATGGTCGCCGTACACAATGTGGTGGCCGCCTCGGCGACGGTAGGCCTGGTGGGCCGCGAGGGCGAGCTCATCCGCCGCACGTCGGTCCCGATGCTCATCTATTCGCTGACTGCGGGCGCCTTGGCGTTCATCGGCCTCAACGGCCTCGGCTTCAATGCCGGCACCGTCGTCCTCACGGCACTCATCGTCGGCCTCGCCGTAGCAGTCGTTCTGGCCCGCAGGTCACCGGGCAAGCTCCTGCCAGGCGTCGAGGTCGGCGCCGAAGGGCATGCGGCTCAGGGCGACGGCGACGACTCTGCCGCCGGCGGTTCGAACGGCGGCACGAATGGCACAGGCGCTGCCGCCGGCGATTCGCACAGCACCGGCGCGGAGACCAACGGCTCTGCCGCCGATGACTCTGCCGCCGATGACGACGAGCCGGAGCCCACCGCCCGCGCCTGATGCACGCTTCGGCGCCGGAGCGTGCGTCAGGGTGGGCGTGCCCTGACACCACATTTGGTACGCGGATCACCACATTTGGTGCAGGTCGCATTACATTTCGTACAGTGCATCAGCCTTTTTTACTGATGCACTGTACGAAAAGTGGTTAGTAGGACGAGCTGGCGCAAGGAAGCGTCCGTGCAGGCCTGTGAATGGCATCAGCGCGGTCGTCCGACTTCAGCTCGGGCATAGGCCGTGCTGTTTCCGGATGACCGCGCTGATAAGCGCACGCCGTGGGCGCAGGAGCTCTTGGGCGCGCTGGCAACGGCGTTGCTCGGCAATGCGCGCGTTGGCAAAGGTGCTGCTCGTCGCGCTGGCAACGGTGCTGCTCGGCGGTCTGGCAAAGGTGCTGCTCTGCGCGCTGATGCGCGCGCTGCTGCTCGGCGATGCGCGCTGCTGACGGCAGGCGGCCCTCATGAGCGCGCCTGCCGACAGAGCCGACTCAGACGATGACGACCATGGGGACGATCATCGGCTTGCGACGCAACTTCGACGACACCCAGCGGCCGACCGTGCGGCGCACGACCTGCTGCAGCTGGTACTGGTCGGTGGTGCCGTCGCGCAGAGCATCCTCGACGGCCTTCTGGACCTTCGGCATGATCGAGTCGAAGACATCGTCGGACTCGGCCACACCGCGGGCATGGATCTCGGGGCCGGCGATGAGCGACTTCGTCTGCGAGTTCACGGCCATGAAGATCGTCACGAAGCCCTCACCGGACAGGACGAGACGATCCTTGAGGTCGGCCTCGGTGATCTCGCCGACCGACGAGCCGTCGACGAAGACGTAGTTGCAGTCGACAGCTCCGACCACCTCGGCGTGGCCGTCCTTGAGGTCGACGACCCAGCCGTCGTCGGCGAGGACGATGTTGTTCGGGTCGACTCCCGTCGCCTCGGCGTGGCGCGCATTGGCCAGCAGGTGGCGCCATTCTCCGTGGACGGGCATGACGCCGCGGGGCTTGACGATGTTGTAGCAGTAGAGCAGCTCGCCGCCGGAGGCGTGGCCGGACACGTGGATCTTCGCATCGGCCTTCGAGATCACGCGTGCACCGAGCTTCATCAGGCCGTTGATGACCTTGAACACGGAGTTCTCGTTGCCGGGGATGAGCGAGGAGGCGAGGATGACGGTGTCGCCGTCGCCCACGTCGACGCGGTGGCTGCGGTTGGCCATGCGCGACAGTGCCGCCATCGGCTCACCCTGAGATCCGGTGCACATGAGGACGATCTGGTCCTCCGGGTAGTCATCGACCTTCTTGATGTCGATGAGCGTACCGTCCGGCACGTCGAGGTACCCGAGGTCGGCGGCGATCTTCATGTTGCGCACCATCGACCGGCCGACCAGTGCGACCTTGCGCCCGTGGGCGGTCGCAGCGTTGAGCACCTGCTGCACACGGTGGACGTGGGAGGAGAAGGAGGCGACGATGATCCGGCGCTCGGCGGTGCCGAAGAGGTTTTCGAGCACGGGCCCGATGTCCTTCTCCAGCGCGGTGAAGCCGGGGACCTCAGCGTTCGTCGAGTCCGTCATGAACAGGTCGACGCCCTCTTCGCCGAGGCGGGCGAAGGCACGCAGGTCGGTGATCCTGCCGTCGAGCGGCAGCTGGTCCATCTTGAAGTCACCGGTGTGGAGGATATTGCCGGCCCCGGTGCGGATGAACACGGCCAGGGCATCGGGGATCGAGTGGTTGACGGCGACGAACTCGAGGTCGAAGGGACCGAGCTGATCGACATCGTCTTCTTTGACCACGCGGGTGATCGGCTTGATCCGGTGTTCTTTGAGCTTGGCTTCGATGAGCGCGATCGTCAGCTTCGAGCCGAGGATCGGGATGTCTCCCTTGCGGCGCAGCAGGTAGGGAACCGCGCCGATGTGGTCCTCGTGGCCGTGGGTGAGGACGAGGCCGACGATGTCGTCGAGGCGGTCATCGAGGTACGAGAAATCGGGGAGGATGAGGTCGACGCCCGGCTGGTCCTCTTCGGGGAAGAGCACGCCGCAGTCGACGATGAGGAGTTTGCCGTGGTACTCGAACACGGTCATGTTGCGCCCGACTTCGCCGAGGCCGCCGAGTGCGACGATGCGGACGGCTTCCTTATCCATCCTCGGCGGACGGGACAGTTCTTGGGTCAATGCATTATTCACTGAGGTAACCACTCCTGGTCAATTGGGCGGTGACGAACGCCACCTGCTCCTCATCAGCTGGGAGCAGCGGCATCCGCACATCGCGGTTGTCGAGTATTCCTTGGGCCTGCAGAGCGGCCTTCGCCGAGGTCACTCCCGGCATGTGGTTCATGAGCGCATCCACGACATCCGCGGTATCGCGGGAAAGGATGCGGGCGGTGTTGAGATCGTTGTTCGCCACTGCGGCCACCATCGCCGCGAAGCGGTCGGAGCACACGTGTCCGGCAACGGATACGAGTCCGAGCGCGCCGAGGGACAGCAGCGGCAGGTTGAGGGCGTCTTCGCCGGAGTAGTAGACCAGCGATGAGTTGTTCATCACGAACGAGGACGCGAAGAGGTCGCCTTTGGCGTCCTTGACCGCGAGGATGTTCGGATGATCGGACAGCCTCAGCAGCGTATCCGTGATGATCGGTGCGCCGGCCCGTCCGGGGATGTCGTAGAGCATCACCGGCAGGTCGGTCGAGTCGGCGGCCGCGCGCATGTGCGCTTCGATCGCCGGCTGCGTCGGCTTCGAGTAGTACGGGGTGACGATGAGGATGCCGTCGGCTCCCGCATCGGCCGAGCGCCGCGAGAGTTCGATGGTGTGGGCGGTGACGTTGTTGCCGGTGCCGGCGATGATCTTCGCCCGATTGCCGATGACCCCGCGCACGACGCGCAGCAGTTCGACCTTCTCGTCATCAGTCGTCGTCGGTGATTCGCCGGTGGTCCCGGAGACGACGAGCATGTCGTTGCCGAGCTCGACGAGGTGGTTCGCCACCTTCTCCACGGACGCATAGTCGATGCTTCCGTCGCGTTTGAATGGGGTCACCATTGCCGTGCCGACGGTACCGAACGCGTCAATGGCAGTCGCTGCTGCCCTGTCACCGAGAATCGCCATAGTCCCAGGATACCGCCCACGCCGTCTCACGAGTGCAGTGGTCCACCCGCGTTGCGAGACGAGATCTGCCCCACACCCCCGCCGAGGGGACTGACCGCTCCCCTCAGGCAACCGGGCCCGCCTCGTGTGTCGAGAGGCAACGGGCACTCGTGAGCCGGTGGGAGGCGATCATCATTTCCTCTCGACAGGGGCCCTTCCCACGCCGGTTCCCCACCGTGGTGGCCCTGCACCCACTCAGCGTGAAATCGGTCAGGAAGGGCGATGCTGACGGAAGGGAATCCGACCGGCACGTCAGAATGCGTCGGGGAGGTATTGAGAAATCTGATTGGACCAGAACTCGGCCAGGTTCACGACGAAGTCCGCTTCGGCTTCCGAATGACCGATGTTCCTGACCGAAAAGAACCCTTCCCCTCTGGGGTTCGTTCGAGCAGATGCAGAGCTCTCTCGTTCAGGGAATCTGATGACGAACGCCTGCCGAAATGTTTCAGGGTCTTCGAACCCGAACAGTCGAGTCTCCAAGCGGACGTTGAAGAACGTCTTGTTGATGTGGAGGAGTCCGGCTCGACGTCCTCCCACTTCGATGGTCCAGTCCCTCGGAGAATTCAGTTGAGCGCCGACAGTGACGCGGTCATTGTGACCAAGGACTCGTATGAATGCTTCCGGATTTCGCAATACCGAGTCGATGTTGCTCCAAGCAACGGAGTCGGATAGCAGCGCCCTCCGCTCGTCCGGATCATAGACCTTCTGTCCCCGCCGGGATCCCACTTGGCTGGAGTCCAGCCCAGCGCTGGTGGTCACCGCCTGGTTGAGAGCCCTTTCGAACGCCGAATCCTTCAACGATTGCGAAGCATCGACAAAAGTGGATCTGACAGCCTTGACGAACTCCGGGAATCGGATCGTATCGATCGAAACTCCATGGCGTTCCAGGATTTCGACTTCGCCATCAGAATCCTGTCCGTGATCCGCGTCCGCAAAGTACAAGCGGAAGACTTCCGACTCTTCAATCCCCTTCTCGACGAGCTCAGCGTAGGCGTCAGGATAGGCGGTCTGCAGACACAGGATCGCAAACAGCTGCGAGTCGGTGACGCGGGCGACGCCGGGATCGTCCTGATTCTCCAGCTCTGCCGCAATTGTGGAGATGTCCCTGAGCAGCATAAAACTGTTGAGCAGACGTTTGATTGCCCTCGGATTGTTCCCAATCGAGTACTTCACGAGATCCAGGAATTCCGAGCGCTGCTCTGGACCCAGCGCCAAGCCCGTCTCTTCCACGAGCTTGTCGAGAAGCTCGTCGATCCGATAAGCACCCACAGGCATTTGGAACGGAACCTGAATGATCTTGTCGAAGAATGACCGGGCCTTGGCACGGTCCATCGCAGCACCATATTTGGCACTGACACCCTGCTCAACCACGGAAAAGTCGATGGCCAACACGAAGACACAGTGCTCGACGTCGAGGAAGAGCTTCAACGCCTCCATCAACTCGACAGCCTTACGAGGCTCCAAGCGATCCAAATCGTCGATGAAGATGACCACACGTCCACAGCCGTCCCGACTCCCGTCTGCTCCAGCTCCGCCGCCCCGCGGTTGCACCAATTCGCGGACAGCAGCCGCGAACTTCTGCTTGAGCTCGACGACAGCTGCCGCAGGGTCCGCGTACTCGGAAGTCTGCTGATCCTCGCGATTGTAATGTTGAATCCCGCCGATAGCATCCACGGTGTTCTTGAGCTCACCGAGGTTGGCAAAGTCCAACGCGACCTTGGCAGCGCCAAGACCGACAACGGACGCCACAGACACCAAAGTATTGATGAACTCCTTCCGCTTTGCGCGTCGTCCGCCGTCGGCGTCGACGGTCAGCAGGCTTGCTCCGATTGCTCCGAACAAGCTGGTGACCAGTCGATCTCCCATATCGAATTGGGAATACTGCCACGTATTGAACCGGATCGTGTAGATCGGAGGTTCCTCCGAATTCTCAGGTGCCGGCTCGAACGGATCAGAGAGTCGGAAGTGGCGGTGGGGAGCGAGGGCCTCTTCCGCAAGCATCATCATGTTGGTCTTCCCGGTCCCCCAATCGCCCTGAACCGCCACAGTCATAGGCGTCTGGCACGACTCGATGAAGCGGGCAAGACCGTCCCGGAAGGGTTTGATGCCCAACCAGTCGAGTCCTTGGGGCGCGTCAACAACGCCCGATATTCGCGGCATATCGTTCTCCCTCTTACCCATGACGACCTTTCCCTCGGACTACACCTGAATTGCGGTCACAGTAGCACGATCACAAGCGTTCTTGGGCTCTGGTTTCTCTCTCCGTTACTCGAAGAGCCGTCCAGTTCTCGACCGGCTCTCCGACCGAGCCATCGGTGTGGCGGCGGGGCTGAGGTCGAGACTCGTCGGTGCGCCGGCTCCCGCTCAGGCACCAACGCCGTCCTCGTTCAGAAGCCGATACGCGGTCGCTGCGAGGACTCGCGCCATCGTCTGCGGATTCGGTCCGTGCCCGGCGACGGTGGCGAGGTCGAAGCCGTCGATGATCGCTGTCAACGTGTCGACCACCTCGGCCACGGTGAGCCCGCCGAGGCGGAACTCGCCCTGTTCCGCCCCGTCGTCGATGATCTGCCGGAACAGTCCCCGCCAGCCGTCGAAGACGGCGTCGACGCAGTTCTGCAGCCCCCGGTCGGTGCGGGCGACGGTGACGAGTTCGAGCCAGATCCGGGATCGCTGCTCGTGCCTGCCGACCTCGTGAATGGCGGCAAAGGCGGTGTGCAGGCGATGCCGCGCGGTGTGTCCACGGTTGTCCTCGCGAGCATTCGCGATCTTCTCGATGTCGGTGAGCACGGTCGCAGTGTGAGATGAGAACGACTGCGCGAGCAGCTCGTTGCGGGAGGCGAAATAGTACTGCACGGTCCCGACCGACATGCCCACCGCACTCGCCACATCGGCCAGTCGCACGGCGGCGGGCCCACGGTCGACGATGACGTCGAGGGTGGCCCGGATGATCGCTGATCTCTTCGCTTCGGCCCGTTCGGGCGGCTGCGCCGGACGGGGACTCATGCCGGAACAGTCCGCTGCCAGGCCGCGATCTCGGTGGCCGCGGTGAGTCCCTCGTACACGGCTTCCTCGACCGTGCGCGGGGCCAGCGCGTCGCCGATCACCGTCACCGAGGCGGTCCCGAAGTCGAGATCGACCGGCACCGATCGCGGTGCTGCCGAGACGATCGTGGCGGCGACATCTGCGACCTCGTGGACGATTTCGCACAGCGTGGATTGCAGATACCCGGTGTCGGCGTCGACTCCGACGAGCCGAGCGTCGTTCAGGAACTCGATGCGCCCGGTCCGCAGGGCTTGAGAGACGAGCAGGGTGCGCGTGTACTGCTGGATGGCGGCACCGGCGAAGTTCGCCGCGGTCGCCAAGGTCACGTGCCGGCCGGCCTCGGCCAACCGCAGCGCGATGCCGAGGCCGATCCAGTCGCCTTTCCAATCCGTGACGAGCACCCGGCCGGTCGGCAGGTTCGGGTCCTCGCGCAGATAGTCGCGGGCTCCGATGACGAGAGAATCGTCGGCGATCTCGAGCGCGGGCAGACGCTGCTGGGCCCCGGTGGCGACGATGACATGATCGGGGACGATGTCGTCGATCAACGCCTGGGTCACCGGCGTCGAGGTGCGGATGTCGACGCCAGCGCGGGCCGCCTCGGCGGACAGATTCGTCGCAGCTCCCCCGAATTCGGATCGATACGGAAGTTCCTGAGCCAGCAGCACAGCTCCGCCGAGGTGGGGCTCCTTCTCACACAGCACCACCTCGTCGCCCTGTTCGCCGGCGACGGCCGCGGCTTTGAGCCCGGCCGGTCCCCCACCGATGACGAGGACCTTGTCTCGGGCGCGAACGCGGGGTCGGGGCAGGAAGGTGAGTTCGCGACCGGATTCGGGGTACTGAATGCACGAGATCGGCACTCCCTGCTGGAAGTGACCGATGCAGGCCTGGTTGCAGCCGATGCAGGCACGGATCTCGTCGACTCTGTCGGCCTGGGATTTGTTCGCGATCTCGGGGTCGCAGATCATCGCGCGAGTCATGATCGCCATGTCGGTGCGGCCCTCGGCGATGGCCGCTTCGGCTTCATGGGGCTGGTTGATGCGGCCGGCGACCATGACGGTCTTATCCGTGATCTTCTTGACCTGCTCGGACAGGTTCGTCGCATAAGCGGCCTCGACCTGCATCGAAGGCACGATATGGACTGCTCCCTGCAGGGTCGAGGAATCGCCGGCTGTCACGGAGTAGTAGTCGAGACAGTCGCGGCCGTCATGGTCAAGGCCGTCGAGATGGTCGATGAGGTCGAGGATCTCGGTGGCGACGAGTCCGTCTTCGGTCTTCTCCTCTCCGGAGATCCGCAGGCCCACCACTGCGTCGGGACCGACTGATTCGCGGACGGTTGCGACCACCTCGGCGAGGAACCGGCGGCGGTTCTGCGGACTGCCGCCGTATTCGTCGGTGCGGGTGTTGACTCCCGGATTGAAGAACTGGATCGGCAGGTAGCCATGGCTGGCGACGATCTCGACGCCGTCGATGCCGGAGTCGGTGATGCGTTTCGCGGCACGGCCGTATCCGGCGATGATGTCTTTGACCTCGGCGGTGGTCAGCGCTTCGGGGACGACCTTGAATCGCTCCTGCGGTTCGTCGCTGGGGGCTTTGGCTCGCGGGGCCATGCCGCGCTCACCGTCCATGACCTCCCGGCCCGGGTGGAAGAGCTGAGCGAAGATCGTGGCACCGTGGCGGTGGACCGCCTCGGCGACGGCTTGATATCCGGGCACGGAGGATTCGTCGGTGGCCATGAGCACGTGGCTGGTGTAGCGGGCGGTTTCGTGGACGCCGGAGACCTGCAGGACGATGAGTCCGGCTCCGCCCTGCGCGCGGGCTTCGTGGTACGCGACGAGATCGTCGCCGATGTGACCGTAGTCGTCGAGGACGGTGTCATGGCCGGAGGAGACGATGCGGTTGCGGACGGTCAGGGGGCCGAGGGCGATGGGGTCGAAGAGGTGCGGGAACAGCTGAGACATGATCGTCCTTGATCACTCGAGGATGCGGCTGACCCCGTTATTCATATCACCATATGACGAATGGCGGCAAGGGTTCGTCCTCGCACAGATCCTCGAGGCAGGGGACAGTGCCGGAGCAGTCATGGCATAAAGATGCCGTGGCCGATCCGGCATCGGCCACGGTTGCCCTGAACTCGTGTGAGAATCGTTCCATGAGCTCTCAGCAGGCGAACTCCCACCGCGGGCACGGATCTGACCCGGCCACCGCCTCGGCGATGGTGGCTGACCGACTCAGCCCCGCCGGTCGACTCATCGGACTCGATGCCGCCCGCGGGATCGCACTGCTAGCGATGATGATCACCCATATCTTCGCGCTGGCCGACGAAACGGGGATGCCGACCTGGGCGGCGGTCTTCGCCGGTCGCGCCTCGGCGCTGTTCGCCGTCCTCGCGGGCTGTTCACTGGTCCTGTCCACCCGCGGGCGGCTCTCCGAACGGGGCCGGCTGCGCGATGCCGCGCCGAGCGTGCTCATCCGGGCGGCGGCGATCGTGCTCGTCGGACTGTGCCTCGGGTCGATCTCCACGCTGCTCGCGGTCATCCTCGTCAACTACGGGATCATGTTCGCCCTCGCTCTGGTGTTCCTGCGTCTGCGGGCCGGTGCGCTGTTCGCGATCGCCGGGGCGTGGATGCTCATCTCCCCCGCGGTCTCGATGCTCGTGCGGTCGACGTACTTCCTCGAGCCGAGCTACCTGCCGATGGGCTTCTTCGACTTCGCGACTCCGGGGACGATGCTCACCGATCTCCTCCTCACCGGCTACTACCCCGTGCTGCAGTGGATGTCCTACATTCTGCTGGGCATGGCCGTGGCCAAGCTCGACATCGACAGGCATCTGCTCGGACTGTTCACTGCCGGACTCGGACTCTTCATCCTCGGGCGCGGCACCTCCTGGATCCTGCTCAACGTCTTCGGCGGCGATGCCGCACTCGTGCAGGACTCGCAGATGTGGGGCATCGATCTCAGCGCGGCGCTGTTCACCGGCAGCTACGGGGTCACTCCCGCGACCTCGTGGTGGTGGCTGGCAATCGCCGGACCGCATTCGGGCACACCGTTCGACCTGCTCTCCACCGGCGGGACCGCGGTGATGACGATCGCGGCGTGCCAGGCCGCCGCGGTGCTGTTGGGACGCAGGTCCTGGGCACTCGCGCCGCTGTCGGCACCGGGATCGATGCCCCTGAGCGTCTACGCGGCACATGTGGTGCTGATTGAGATCACCCGGCCGCAGATCGTCGGCGACCCGGTCGAAGGTGCGGCGACCGTGGCCGAGCAGACCACGGAATACTCGATCCACGCACTGGTCTTCGTGCTCGTCCCGCTGCTGTGGAAGATGTGCGTCAACTCGCGCGGACCCTTGGAAGGCGGAATCGCGGCTCTTATTCGGGCGTCTTCGCTCAGGCGCCCTGCTTCTGCCCTTCGCGGAAGAGGCTGATCGACTTCCGCATCGTCGCCCGGGCGCGTTTGCGATCCCCGCTGGCGTCATAGGCGCACGAGAGTCGGAACCAGGAGCGCCAGTCTTCGGGGGCGGATTCGGCTTCGGCCTGGTATTTCACGAATTCCCGATCGGCGGCTTCGCGGATGATCTTCCCGCCCGGCGTGCGCGGCAGATCGTCGACGGGCAGTCCGCCTTCGGCGCCGAGGATGCGGGCAAGCTTCTCGGTCCGTGCTCCGAAGATGAGTTCGACGGTGAGCGTCCACGCGCCGATGAGCGGGAGAACGAACAGGGCGATGCCCATGATGCGCGGGATGAGGTCGGGTTCGCGCACGAGGATCCACGCCCGCTGCCCCATGAGGACGAAGTAGAAGACGAGGACGACGGAGACGATGATCGCCCCGATCTTGGCCTTCGACATCAGAGGTCGAGCATGTTCTCGAGGCCGTGGATGAGCCCCGTGTAATCGGCGATCGAACGCACCGCGGTGATGATGCCGGGCATGAACGCCGAGGTGGAATGCGAGTCGGTGCGGATGGTCAGTGCCTCGCCGTCGGAGCCGAAGAGGATCTCCTCGTGGGCGTTCATGCCCTGTTGGCGGATGGCGTGGACATGGATGCCGTCGATGACGGCGCCCCGGGCACCCTGCGGGTCGGATTCCGTCGAGTCGGGCACAGCGGGCAGTCCGGCGGCGTTGCGGGCCGCGGCGATGCGCTGGGCCGTGTGGTTCGCGGTGCCCGAAGGTGCGTCGAGTTTGCGGGTGTGGTGGATCTCGACGACTTCGGCGGAGTCGAAGTAGGGGGCGGCGAGTTCGGCGAAGCGCATCGCCAGAACCGCACCGATCGAGAAGTTCGGGGCGATGAGCACCGCGGTCTGCGGATGAGCCTCGAGTGTCGATGACAGCCGGGCCAGGCGGTCGTTGTCCCAGCCGGTGGTGCCGACGACCGTGTCGATGTCATGTTCGACGAGGAAGGTGACGTTGTCCTCGGTGGATTTGGGCACGGTGAGTTCGACGGCGACGTCGATGTCCTCATCGAGCAGGGTCTCGAGCGAATCGCTGCTGCCGAGTGCCGCGACGAGTTCGATGCCCTCGGCGTTCTCGATCGCTTCGACGGCGTGGGATCCCATCCGCCCCTTGGCTCCGATGACGGCTACGCGAATGCTCATGTGTCTTTGACTCCTTGTGTGATGATCCCGGCGATCTCCGCCAGCCAGTCTAGCGACCCAGGGGGGTGACTCCTCACATCCGGTGCCCCAAAGAACACTCCCATTTGCTACCTGACGGCGGCGCAGCAACCTGGCGCGAGGTTGCTGGGCAGCCGTCAGGTGCTTCTGGGCGGACTCCTACGGCAAGCAATTGTGCGGTAGAGGTCAGTGAGGCGGAAGGATCGGCAGACGCGGCCCTGCGGTTCGAGGATCGTCGGCGAGCCGGGCGCAGACTTCGGTGTCATATCGGATGCCGTCATAGAGCAGCTTCTGGCGTTCGCGACCTTCGATGATGAAACCAGCGTTCATCGCCACTGCGGCCGAGGCGGGGTTGTTCACTCGGTACCCGAGTTCGAGTCGATAGATGCCGAGTTCGTCGTGGAGGTGATCGACGAGGCTGCGCAATCCCGCCGAGGTCAGCCCTCGGCCTCTCCCCTCGGCGGCAGTCCAGTAGGAGATCCACGCAGTCGAGTGCCGGTGTTCGATCCCGGAGGCCATGACGTTGCCGAGGATACGTAGATCAAATCCGTCGGCATGATCAACGACGGCGAAGGCACAGACCTTGCCCTCCGCCTCGGAGCCGGTGACGATCTCGATCCACTTACGAGCACCATCGGGACTGCGGTCGTCGGGAACGTTCGACAGCAGAGCCGCGTCGGCCTGCTCAAAGACGCGGCCCAACCCTGCGGCATCATCGTCTCGCCAGCGCCTGAGGTTTGCGTTCATAGGATCACCCTGACTTCGACCATGTGTGCGATAGGCACTCCCTCCACACACGTGACGGCGGCCCAGCTACCTCGCGCAAGGTTTCTGGGCCGCCGTCAGGTAGCAATTGGGGTCAGCCGAGGAGAAGGCCCTTGGTCTGTGCGACAGCGCGGTCGAAGCGTGCGCCGGCGTCGGCCCAGTTGACGATGTTCCACCAGGCCTTGACGTAGTCGGGCTTGACGTTCTGGTAGTCGAGGTAGAAGGCGTGCTCCCACATGTCGAGCTGCAGAACGGGGGTGCCGCCGAGCTGGATGTCGGACTGCTGGTCCTTGAGCTGTTCGATGAAGAGGTTTCCGCCGAGCTGGTCGTAGACGAGGACGGCCCAGCCGGAGCCCTGGATCGTGGTGGCTGCGGTCGTGAAGTGCTCGCGGAACTTGTCGAACGAACCGAACTGGTCGTCGATGGCTGCGGCGAGTTCACCGACCGGCTTGTCTCCACCGTCCGGGGACATGTTGTTCCAGAAGATCGAGTGGTTGACGTGTCCGCCGAGGTTGAATGCGAGGTCGCGGGTCAGCTTCGGCACGTTCGCGAGGTTGCCGGACTCGCGGGCCTCGGCCAGCTGCTCAACGGCGGTGTTGGCGCCCTTGACGTAGGTGGCGTGGTGCTTGTCGTGGTGCAGCTCCATGATGCGAGCCGAGATATGCGGCTCGAGAGCGGAGTAGTCGTAGGGCAGTTCCGGAAGTGTGTACTGCTCAGCCATGAGATTCCTCCTGATGAGATTTGATGACCACCACATCGGTGGCTTCATTTCGACCCTATCCCAGGGTCTCATCTCGGACAACAAGGGTTCCCCGAGTCCTATTCCCTTTTCCGCTGATCAGCCCGTCGAAGACACGACCGCCCCGTCTCGATGACACATGAGCCCCTTTCCGCTTCTCAACCGAGGTTGCGCGAGATGAGCAGCCGCATGATATCCGAGGTGCCCTCTTCGATCTCCTCGAGTTTGGCGTCGCGCATCCACTGTTCGACCGGGTGTTCGCGTGAGTAGCCCCACCCGCCGAGCGTCTGCACCGCCGCCCAGGTGCAGAACATCGCCGTCTCCGAGGCGATGAGCTTCGCCATCGCCGCCGCAGCCGTCATCTTCTGCCGCTCCACCGCGTCCCCAGCGTCGAGCATCCGTGCGGCGTTGAGCACCTGCAGCCACGCCGCATCGATGCGCGAGGACATGTCAGCCAGGCGGAAGGCCACAGCCTGGTGGTCGATGATCTTCGTCCCGAACTGCGTGCGCTCGTGCGCGTAGTCGCGCGCGTATTCGAACGCCGCCCGCGCCGTGCCCAGGGCCGCCGCCCCGAGCACGACCCGTGAGATGTCGAAGGTGCGCATGAGGCCGTAGAAGCCCTTGCCCTCCTCGCCGAGGCGGCCCGACGTGGGCACGAATGCGTCGGAGAAGAAGATCTCCCGGCATACGATCGCCCGCTGGCCCATCTTCTTCATCGGCGCCCCGAACTCCATCCCCTCGGTCTCGCGCGGCAGCAGGAAGGCGCTGATTCCGCGTGAGCGCTGAGTCGGGTCGGTCTTGGCGAAGACGACGTAGTAGTCCGCGAGTCCGGCATTGGAGATCCACGCCTTCTGCCCGTTGAGCACGTATCCGCCGTCGACGGCGTCCGCGCGTGTGATGATCGACGCCGAGTCCGATCCGGATCCCGGTTCCGTCGTCGCCAGTGCGGTGATCACCGGCTCCGATCCGGTCAGGGGGCGCAGCCAGGCCTCCTTCTGCTCATCGGTGCCGAGCGCGAGGATCGGATCGGCGAAGAACCCGTTCGAGCACACGAAGTTCCCGATGCCCGGGTCGCCGAAGCACAGCTGCTCCTGGACGAGGCACTGGGTGAAGACATCGGTGAACCCGCCCCCGCCGAACTCATCGGGGACCATGAAGTCCGTGATCCCGAGCTTGGCGGCGGCCCGGAAGATGTCGACGGGCGATTCGGTGTCGGCTTCGTCGACGCGGCGTCCGGCGGGCCGGATCGTGTCCGCGGCGAATCCGCGCACCAGGTCGAGGATGTCATGCTGTTCATCCGACAGCGGCCAAGGCGTGTAGCTCATGCTGATCTCCTTCAGATTCGTGTGCAGGTCGGACGCGCCGTTGCGCCCGACCGAATTCCTTCGTTCTCCACCGGTTGACGACAGCGGCCCCGGCGCGTCCGCCTCACCGGCGAAGCATGTCCGCCCCGGCCCGTGAGTCCTCTGTGATGTGGATGAGCGTCGGACCCTCCGCTGACTCGGCGTCGGTCAGCGCGTCCAGCAGCTCCTGCGAGCCGTCGACGTGGATGCCTCGGGCGCCCATCGCCTGCGCCAGGGCGGGGAAGTCGGGTCTGGTGAGCTTGACCCCGGAGGGCGTATCGCCGCGGTCTTCCATCTCGTTGCGGATCTCGCCGTACCCGCCGTTGTCGACGACGATGAGCGTCATCCGCACGCCGGCCTGCACGGCCGCGGCGAGTTCGGCGATGGTGAACATCGACCCGCCGTCGCCTTCGACGGCAACCACTCGAGCTCGGGGTGAGGCGAGTTTCGCGCCGATTCCGGCGGGCAGTCCGTAGCCGAGCGTTCCGGCCCCGGCCGGGTAGAGGAACCGGTCACCGCGGCGAGCCGCCCACCCGGTCTGCACTCCGTAGTAGCAGGCCATCGTCGAATCCGCGGCGACGATGAGCGGAGATTCCTCGGCTTCCGCGAACGCAGTCAGCGCTGCCGAGAGCTCGGCCCAGGGCCGACCTTCGGATTCCGCCGCCGAGGCGGTCCGCGCCTTCCAGCCGGCCGTCCAGTCCCGTGCGGCAGCCGCGTCGGCGTCGCTCCGCAGACCCGCCACACGAGTGTTCAGATCAGCGGCCGCGGTGGCAGCGTCCGCGAGGATCGGGTGGGTCACGGTCGCGTTCGTGAGCATCTGCACCTCGTCGATGTCGATGCGCACGACGGTCTCGGGCAGCGACAGCGGCTCGGGCCAGAAATCGCTGGACGCCAATTCGGTGCCGATCGCAATGACGGCATCGGCATCGCCGAGGAGTTCGGGCAGCACTTCGAGGAACCCGACAGCGCCGAGGCAGCTCACCGTCCGATCGTCGAGAAGCCCCTTGGCGTTCGAGGACAGGAGGATCCCGGCCCCGAGCGTGTCCGCCAGCGCTTCGATCTCTGTGCCGGCACCCCCGCCGAGCGCGCCGGCGCCGGCGATGATGAGAGGGCGCTTCGAGGCGGCGATCGCCTCGGCGGCGGTGTCGATCTGGGTCTGTACCGGGGCCGGCAGGGCACGGGTCACCGACGGGTGGAGGCGGCCGGGTCCGGTGGTTTCGATGAGGTCGAGCGGAATCTCGATGGCGGCCGGCCGCTTGCGTCCCGAACGCATCGCCGACAGGGTCTGTCCGACGGCCAGGGACACCTCGCCGGGGCTGGTGACGCGGTGGACTTCGGTGAGGACCGCGGACAGCGCCGCCTCCTGGTTGCGCACCTCGTGGAGGAGCCCGTTGCCGCGGCCCGGGTGGGTCAGCGGCATGCCCGGGGTGATGAGGAGGACCGGTACGGAGTCGGTGAATGACTGCAGCAGCGCGGTCAGGGCGTTGAGCGCGGCCGGACCGGTGGTGGTGACGATGACCTGCACCTCTCCGGTGGTGCGCGCGGCGCCGTCGGCCATGTACCCGGCGCCCTGTTCGTGGCGGGGAGAGACGATGTCGATGCCGTGGGCGCTCAGCTGCGCGAAGATCTCGAGGTTGTGGGTGCCGGGGATCCCGAACACGCGGGTGATCCCCTCGGCCTGGAGCGCGCGGGCCAGGTGGGCACCGCCGGTGATGGTCATCTGTTCCATTCTCATTCCTCGCTGTCAGGGTTCTCTGTGGTCACGACGAGTGCGTCGACGGCAACCGCCCCATCAGGGGCGACTCGCACGGGGTTGATTTCGATCTCGGCGATGTCATTGCTGCCGGCGACCAGCCGTGAGACGGAGACGATGACTTCGGCGAGTCCGTCGATATCGGCGGCGGGTCGCCCCCGCCACCCGGTCAGCAGCCGCGAGCAGCTCAGTCGCGAGATCATCTCGAGCGCTTCGGTATGCGACACGGGCGCCAGTTCGAGCCACGTGTCGGCAAAGAGTTCGGTCTCCGTTCCGCCGGCCGCGACCATGACCAGCGGCCCGAAGTTCTCATCCTGCCGACCGCCGACGAGGATCTCGACGACATGATCGCGGGTGTCCATCTCCTCGAGAATGTACTCCCCGTCACCGAGGCGGCCGACCATGTCCGCATAGGCCTCCTCGACGGCGCTGAGATCGTTCAGCCCGAGAGCAATGCCGCCGACTTCGGTCTTGTGCGCCGGCCATCCGGCCTTGAGGGCGAACGGCGGGTTGAGTCCGGAGTCCGGGACCACCTCGGCAGGTTCCCGGCCTCTGCCCAGGCTCACGGCGGCGGGGACGGGAACACCGGCGGTGGCGATGACGTCGCGGGCGGCGGCGTATCCGGTCCCCCACGGAGTGACGGGGCCGGTGACGTCCTGGGTATCGGTGAGTCGGCCGGAGTGGGCGGCGTAGAAGCCGGCACGGCAGAGCACGCGCATGGCGGCCTCGATCGAGGTGTAGGCGGGGACACCGAGCTCCCACAGTCGGGTCACGGCCTGCGAGTCCGCGCTCATCGAATGGACGATGACGGGCTTCTTCGCCTCCGCGACGATCCGGCCGAAGCGTTCGACGACGGCCAGCTCGGTCTCGAGGAGTTCGGGGATGTCTTGGCCGTAGCAGCCGAAGTAGCCGCTGAGGACGACGGCGTCGATGTCCGGGCCGGCCAGCAGCACCTCGGTGAGGTCGGCGTAGGTATCGAGATTCTTCTCCCCGGCCCCGTCGAGGTCGATGGGGTTGTCGACATGGTCGGCTTCGGGCAGTGCGGCACCGATTCGGGTTGCAGTGTCTGAGTGGAGTTCGTGCACATGGAGTCCCCAGTTCTCGGAGGTGTCGGCGGCGATCGCGCCTTGGCCGCCGGAGTCGGAGAGCACGGCGATGCGCGGGCCGGCAGGCAGCCACGCGGTGGTGAAGAAGCCGGCGAGTTCGACGAGCTGGCCTGGGGTATTCAGCCGGATGGCCCCGGCCGCGCGGCAGGCGGCATCGACGGCATCCATCGTCGAGGTCAGCGAACCCGTGTGCGATTTCGCCATCCGCGCGCCCGCCGAGGAGGCTCCGGTGGTGAGGATCATCGTCGGCTTCCCTGCTGCCCGCAGCGCTTTGAGCGCGGCGACGAGGGCGGGGCCGCCGGCGAAGGATTCGAGGTACAGGGCGACCTGAGTGGTGGCGGGGTCGTCGACGAGTGCGGTGAGGATCTCGGCGGCGCGGACATCGGATTGCCCGCCGATCGAGGCGAAGCGGGAGATGCCCAGTCCGCTGCGGGCCGACAGAGTCGCGATCTCCGTGCCGAGCTGCCCGCTCTGCGTGACCACGGCCAAGGAGCCGGGGGTGAAGTTGCCCCAGGCCAGGAGCAGGTCGTTGCTCGAATCGACGAGGCCCAACGAGTTCGGGCCGATGAGACGTCCGCCGGCGGCTCGGATGGTGGCGGCCAGCCCGGCCGCATCGGGCACGCGTGCGGAGATGACGAGGAAGGCGCGCACCCCGAGCTCGAGCGCCTCGGCGACGACTCCTGCCACGGTGGGACCGGGCACGGAGACGACGAGGAGTTCGGGCACCTCCGGCAGTTCGCCCAAGTGCGCAAAGGTGGGGTGGCCCTGGATCGAGGCGGCCTTCGCGTTGATGAGGTGGACACTGCGGCGGTCGGCTCCGCGCAGTGCTCCGGCGGCGAGCCAGAATCCCCATTTGCTGGAATCGTTCGATGCTCCGAGGACGGCCACACTGCCGGGATCGAAGAACGCGTCCATGCCGCTAGCTTTCCGGCACCGAGGCGGGGGCTGGGCTGAGGTCCGCGAGTTTCACGAGGTTCGTGTCGACCTTTTCCTGGGCGGCCTGACGTGGGCTCATGCCCTGGTCGCGGGCGGTGGTGAGCACCTCGGTGGTGAGGTCGCGCAGGGTCGTGGTGACGAGGGCGCGGCTGTCGTCCCAGCTGCCGTCGACGTCGCCGAAGGTCACCCACCACCACCAGGCGTTCGTCGCGGAGTTCGCGAGGAAGTCCGGGATCACGGTGACTCCGCGGGCCAGCAGCTTCTCTTCGGCGGCGGGCAGGACGGGCATGTTCGCGGCTTCGACGATGAGTTCGGCGCGGATCCGGTCACAGCTGTCAGCGGTGATCGCGTAGCTGACGGCGGCGGGGACGAGGACGTCAGTGGCGGCGGCCAGCCAGTCGTCGCGGTCACCGTCGTGGTCTGTCGGCCGCAGTCGGGCACGGTCGATTCCGCCGAATGGGTCGCGGCTGGCGAGCAGGGTTTCGACGTCGAGTCCGTCCGGGTTGGAGACGAATCCGTCGGCATCGGCGATGCCGACGATACGCAGTCCCGCCTCGGCGAGGTAGCGGGCGGTGGCTCCGCCCATGGAGCCGAAGCCTTGGATGACGGCGGTGGATTCGCTGGGTTTCCGGCCGGCGGCTTCGAGTGCGGCGATCACCGAGGTGGCCACGCCGAGTCCGCCGACGAGTTCGTCCTGAGCGACGCCGTCGACGATCGTGGAGAATGCGGTGTTCGCGCGGGCTTCGACGGCGTCCGGATCATCGACGAGTTTGTTCACGGCGGAGAGTCCGGAGCCGAGTTCGCGACGGGCGAGGATCTCGTCGATGTCGTCCTGGCGGACTCCGAAATCTTCGCCGAGGGCCCAGTAGGTGCGCATGATCGGGTTCATGGCGACGAGGAAGCGTTCGAGGACGTCTTTGGCTCCCGGTGCGCGGGGGTCGAAGTCGATCCCGCCTTTCGCCCCGCCGACCGGGACGTAGTGGCGGCCTTCGCGCAAGTGGATGGCTTCTTTCCGCGTCATGCCTTGAGCCAGTCCGCGCACCTCTTCGAGGGTGCAGCCCTTGCGCATGCGCAGTCCGCCGGAGGCCGTGCCGCGCACGAGGGTGTCGATGACGACGTAGCCGAGTGCGCCGGTGACAGAATCCTGCCACGTGATGTCCATGAACATAGGGCCTCCAGGAGGGCATCGGGGTCAGACCGCAGCAGAAGGTTACTGAACCGCGATTCAGTAGCGCTGTGACACCAGTCTGACTCGGCGAGGGCTGGCGCGTCAAGACCACGTGCGACGAGGGCTGGTCTCACCGCATTCCTGCTCTCCGAGGAGGGACGATGGATCAGCGGTCAGCTGCTCTCCGCTGACGGTGGGTTCTCTGCTCGCTATTGACGCGAAGGAATCAACTGAGATGGCTGAAGGAGTCAGGCGAGTTCGCGGGCGAGGAAGTCCTCGACCCAGACCGCGATCCGCTCGGCGTCGACGGTGTCGGGATTGACCATCATCTGGATCGCCAGGCCGTCAAGATAGGCCAGCATCCTCGTCGCACAGGCTTCCGTGCCGCCTTCAGGAGGCCGGCACTCCCCCGCGGCTATGCCCTCGTCCATGAGACCGCTGAGCACCGACTTCCATTCGCGGTCGAGTCCGGCGAACGTCGACTTCACTTCCTCGTCGAAGAGACCAGCCGACCAGGCGTCGATCCAGATCCGCCAACTGCGCGACGAGCCGCTGGGCATGTACCACCGGATGACATTCCACAGACGCTGCCGAGCCGAGAGCGCCGCTGAGTCCGGCTCCGCAACCGCGTCGGCGGCAGTGGCAGTGGGATGCGCGGGCGGCGCCCCCGAAGCGAGGTCCCGGGCATGGTCGATGTCCTGACGTCCGGCATAGCCGAAGGCCTCGGAGACGAGAGCTTCCTTCGTCTCGAAGTGATAGATGACGAGGCTCGCGCTCAAACCGAGCCGAGCAGCGACATCGGAGACGCGCAGGGTCCGCAGACCGGAGGCTTCGATCTCCTCGACCGTCGCCGCCAGGATCTCGTCCCGGCGCACGGCCGCGTTCTTCCGCGCCATCGTCTCAGACTCCCTTCAGGGCAATTCGACCTCGGCCGTCGGGCCGACCATGGCCAGGGCCTTCGGCCGCGAGAGCAGCCGACCGGCCATCGCACTGACGTCCTCGGCCGTGACCGAGCGGACGCGTTCGATAAGGTCCATCGGCGATTCCATCGGCAGTCCGAAGATCTCCGACCGCGCCAGACGATTCATCCGCGCCGCCGAGGATTCGAGACCGAGCACCATCGAGCCCGAGAGCTGTGAGACGATCTCGTCGAGTTCGAACTGGCTCGGAGCCTCCTGCGCCAACCGGTCCCATTCGCTCAGAGCCAGATCGACGACAGCCTGCGCGTTCTCCGCAGTGCATCCGGCGTAGATGCCGAAGGTGCCGACATCCGTGAACTGGCTGGCCACGCAGTTGACAGCATAGGCCAGTCCGCGTTCCTCACGAACGCTCTGGAACAGACGCGACGACATGCCGCCGCCGAGCATGGTCAGCAGGACCGAGTAGATGAACCGATCCTCGTGACCTTCTTCCAGGCCTTCGCAGCCGAGCATGATGCCCAACTGCTCGATGTCCTTGACGGTATGGGAGATTCCGGCATGGAAGTCCGGGCGCACGCGTGCGGCCCCACCCAGATGCGATCCCTTCTCGACCCCCGCACCCGACCAGACGTCGGCACGGGATCCGAGCCCCGCCTCGGAGAGGGCATCCTCAACCATCGCCAGCACATCCTCATGGGTCGCCCCACCGGCGGCAGCGATGACCAGCCGCGGCGGAATGTACGTCGAGGTGTAGTGGTCGATGACCGTGTGATGGCCGAGCGCCCGGATCTGGTCCTTCGTCGCCCCGACCGGGCGCGCCAGCGAATGCGAACCGAAGACGAGCGAATCGAAGTCGTCGAAGAGCACATCGCCGGGATCGTCGGCCGACATCGCGAGCTCTTCGATGATGACACCGCGCTCCCGCTCGAACTCCTCGACGTCGAGTTGGGCGTTCGAGACCATGTCGAGCAGCAGATTCGTGATGTTCGGCAGATCGGTCACGAGGCACCGCGAGTAATAGCAGGTGAGCTCCTTCGCGGTGATCGCGTTCGAGTCACCTCCAGTGCGGTCGAAGGCCGCGGCGATCGTCTTCGCGTCACGGCTGCCGGTGCCCTTGAACAGCATGTGCTCGAGGAAGTGCGTCGAACCCGCGGTCGCAGCGGATTCGTCCCGGGAGCCGGCGGCGACCCAGATGCCGATCGTCTCCGAGGCCAGGCCCGGCATGTGTTCGGTGGTCAGCGTCAAACCACCGGGGAGGACAGACCGATCGATTCGGCTGCCCTCCCCGGTGTGTGAACTGTTGAGTATCAGTTGTCTGATCCCTCGTCGTCCGACTGCTCATCGTCATCGGAGACCGGAGCCAGCGAAAGCTTGCCGCGGTCGTCGATCTTCGTGATCTCGACCTGGACCTTCTGGCCGACACCGACGACGTCTTCGACGTCCTCGACGCGCTTGCCCTCATTGAGCTTACGCAGCTCCGAGATGTGCAGCAGACCGTCCTTGCCCGGCGTGAGGGAGACGAAGGCACCGAAGCTCATCGTCTTCACGACGGTTCCCAGGTAGCGTTCGCCGACCTCGGGCACCTGCGGGTTCGCGATCGCGTTGATCATCGAGCGGGCGGCCTCGGCAGCCGGTCCGTCGGTGGCACCGATGAGGACGGTTCCGTCGTCTTCGATGCTGATGTCGGCGCCCGTGTCCTCCTGGATCTGGTTGATCATCTTGCCCTTGGGCCCGATGACCTCACCGATCTTGTCGACGGGGATGTTCACGGAGATGATCCGCGGAGCCGTCGCAGCCATCTCGGCGGGAGTGTCGATGGCGTCGTTGATGACGCCGAGGATGACCATGCGGGCCTCGTGCGCCTGCTTCAGCGCTGCGGACAGCACCGAGGCGGGCAGACCGTCGAGCTTCGTGTCGAGCTGGATCGCGGTGACGAAGTCCGGGGTGCCGGCGACCTTGAAGTCCATATCGCCGAAGGCATCTTCAGCGCCGAGGATGTCGGTCAGCGCCGCGTATGCGGTCTGCTCACCCTGGTCGGTGGAGATGACGTCGGAGACCAATCCCATGGCGATGCCGGCGACAGGGGCCTTGAGCGGCACACCGGCCGAGAGCATGGCCAGGGTCGAGGCGCAGACCGAACCCATCGAGGTCGAACCGTTCGAACCGAGGGCCTCGGAGACCTCGCGGATGGCGTACGGGAAGTCCTCGCGACTGGGCAGGACCGGCACGAGCGCACGCTCGGCAAGGGCGCCGTGACCGATCTCGCGGCGCTTCGGGCTGCCCACACGGCCGGTCTCACCGGTCGAGTAGGGCGGGAAGTTGTAGTGGTGGATGTAGCGCTTCGACGTCACCGGCGACAGCGAGTCGATGTGCTGTTCGAGCTTGAGCATGTTGAGCGTGGTGACACCGAGGATCTGGGTCTCGCCGCGTTCGAACAGGGCCGAACCGTGGACGCGCGGGATGACGTTGGTCTCCGCGGTCAGCGGACGGATGTCCTTGAGTCCACGTCCGTCGATGCGGACCTGATCGGTGAGGATGCGCTTGCGCACGACCTGCTTGGTCAGAGCGTTGAGCGCGTTCGCGATCTCCTTCTCACGTCCGGCGAAGCGCTCCCCGAGCTTCTCGAAGAGCTCGTCGAGGAGGACGGCACCGGCGGCTTCGCGCTCCTGCTTGTCCGCGATCTGGAAGTTCTCGGTCTGCTTGGCCTCGGCGAGCTCGCGCACGGCCTCGTAGACATCGTCCTCGTAGTCGCGGAAGACGGGGAATTCGACGGTCGGCTTCGCGGCACGACCGGCGAGTTCGGACTGGGCGCGGCAGAGCTCGGCGATGAAGGGCTTGGCGGCGTCGAGGCCTTCGGCCACGACTTCCTCAGTGGGAGCCTGGGCGCCGGTTTTGATCTTGTCGATGACGTTGTCGGTGGCTTCGGCCTCGACCATCATGATGGCGACGTCGTCACCGACGACACGGCCCGCGACGACCATGTTGAACACGGCGTCTTCGAGCTGCGAGTGGTTCGGGAAGGCGACCCACTGACCGTCGATGAGCGCGATGCGCACAGCGCCGATGGGGCCGGAGAACGGCAGACCGGACAGCTGGGTCGACATCGAGGCGGCGTTGATCGCCAGGGCGTCGTAGAGGTGGTCGGGGTTGACCGACATCACGGTGACGACGACCTGGACCTCGTTGCGCAGGCCCTTGACGAAGGAGGGGCGCAGCGGGCGGTCGATGAGGCGGCAGGTGAGGATCGCGTCGGTCGAGGGGCGTCCCTCACGGCGGAAGAACGAGCCGGGGATGCGTCCGGCGGCGTACATGCGCTCTTCGACGTCGACGGTCAGGGGGAAGAAGTCGAAGCCCTCACGGGGGTGTTTGCCGGCTGCCGTAGCCGACAGCAGCATGGTGTCGTCGTCGAGGTAAGCGACGGCGGAACCGGCGGCCTGCTGGGCCAGACGCCCGGTTTCGAAGCGGATGGTGTGCGAACCGAAGCTGCCATTGTCGATATTGGCAACGGCGGATTCAGGGTTGAGTCCCACGTAGTCTCCTATGTTGTGCCGGTGCGCGGTGGCCCTCATCGATGTGAGGCCTGCAGCGCTCGAGGAATGGCCCTCGACGTATGAGGCATCGCTCTGCCTTGTGCAGCGCGAGGCCCCGCGTCCTGCCGGCGGGATATTGGCTGTGGACTCTCCATGGATCCAGGCCGGTCATCGATCGGGGCCCACGGAACCGGCGCTGCACACAGGTGAAAGCAGATGCAGACGCGCATTCCTCCGGAGGCCACTACCGAAGACCGAAACGTCCATGGCAAGAGTGTCCACGTCCGAGTCTACCGCAGAAGCACGAAACCGCCGAAGCACCGTTGCGAAGCGGCACGCACCGGGCCGGACCCGGCCGCGGAAGCACGAAAGCGCCCCACCGAGTGGTGGGACGCTTCCGAATCGATCGGTGAGAGAAGATCAGCGTGAGCTGATCGGCTCAGACCGAATCAGCGGCGCAGGCCGAGGCGCTTGATGAGCGAACGGTAACGCTCGATGTCGACCTTCTGCAGGTACTTGAGCATGCGGCGACGCTGACCAACGAGGAGCAGCAGGCCACGACGCGAGTGGTGGTCGTGCTTGTGATCCTTGAAGTGCTCGGTCAGATCGGTGATCCGGCGGGTCAGCAGTGCAACCTGAACCTCGGGAGAACCGGTGTCGCCCTCGTGAGTTGCATATTCCTTGATGATCTCTTGCTTCACAGCAGTGTCGAGAGCCATGGAGTTCTCCTTCGTATCGTTGCGCGGCGCGAAGACCTGAAATCCTCGCACTCTGGGACCGCGGCCGGTGAAAACGGCAGAGTTCAGCGTATCAGGTGTGCAGGACCTCGCGCACATCGGCGATGTCCTCATGCATCTGCACGATGAGGTCGTCCATCCCGGTGAACGCGACCTGGCCGCGGATGCGGGAGACGAATTCGAGAGTCATCTCACGGTCGTAGACGTCGAATTCGCCGAACTCCTTGTCGAGCACATAGGCCTCGACCCGACGCGTCTCACCGTGGAACGTCGGATTCGTGCCCACGGAGATCGCCGCCGGATACGCCTGACCCTCACCGGAGAACGTCGCCCATCCCGCGTAGACGCCATCGGCGGGCACGAGCCCTTCGGGGTCGGTCGAGAGGTTCGCGGTCGGGAACCCGAGGTCGCGGCCGCGCGCATCGCCGTGGACGACGGTGCCGTGCAGGGCGTGGTAGCGACCGAGCTGGTCGGCCACCTCGGCGACATCCCCGGCTGTGAGCTGTTCGCGGATGCGCGAGGACGAATATCGTCCCCCACGTCCGACTTCGTCGATCGTCTCGGTCCGGAACCCGTACTTCTCGCCGAGGCGGCGCAACGTGTCGATGGTGCCTTCGTTGTCGCGCCCGAAGCGGACATCGTCGCCGACGACGACGATCTTCGTGGCCAGGCCCTCGACGAAGTAGGTGCGGACGAACTCCTCGGCCGTCTGGGCGGCGAAATCGAGATCGTAGGGCTGGATGAGGAGGGCGTCGATGCCCGTCTCGGCGATGAGGTCGGCCCGCTGCCGGGTCGAGGTGATCATCACGGTCGGGTCGGCTGGACGGTGCACCGTGCGCGGATGCGGGTCGAAGGTCATCGCGATCGAGCGCAGTCCCTCTTGCCGAGCGAGGGCGGCGACGGTCTTGAGAACCGTCTGGTGCCCGCGGTGCACGCCGTCGAAGTTGCCGAGGGTGACGACGGTGCCGACAGCGTCGGCCTCGACTTCACCGAGTCCGTGATACAGCTCCACCAGACATTCGCTCCTTCCGTGCACCGATTCAGATTATCGCAGAGATCTCACGCCTCCTAACCCACACCTCGCCGAGGCGGCTCCACCCGATCTCGGGCGCGGACGAACCGGCGGAGGCGGGCGGGTCACGCCGGTCGGGCGATTACGGTCGTCTGCGCGTCTGCGCTCAGGCGATGATCGCCCAGCCGACGACCCCGACGAGGGAGGCGAAGGCGATCGAAACGAAGGTGCCGATGATGAACCGCTCCCCCGCTGCCGCCGAGGATTTGATCTCGGCGAAGCGACCGAGGCCCTTGACCGCGATGACCACGGCCATGAGTTCGGGACGGCCGAGGACGATGGCCCCGGCGATGAGGGCACGTTCGACGATGCCGACCCACAGTCCTCCGCGCAGGACTTCGACATCTTCGGCTCCGGTGCGCTCGGGTCTGCTTCCGGGACCCGAATGGGTCAGCCGCAGGAAGGCGGGGACGAGGGGCCAGCCGATGAGTGCAGCGACGAGTGCCGCGCCGACGGCGACGAGGACTTCAGTCCACATCGAATGCTCCTTCCGCCAGCTCGAGATGGTGACGGGCGAGTGTCTGGGCGCCGGCGACGATATCCGCGGTCCCGGGAGCGAGCACTCGCGACACGGCCTGCTGGGAGACGTCGAAGCGGGCGGCGATCTCGGCCTGAGTCGCCTCGGGGTGGTCGAGCCGGTAGTCGACGTAGCCGCGCGATTGTGCGCGCAGTTCGGCCAGTGTGCTCACGAGCAGGCGCAGGGCCGCCTCGGCGAGCGAACAATGGTCCGCCGTCGCGGACCTCTCCCCCGGGTCCTCCCCGGAGCGGACGACGAGGTGGGCGGGAGCGGATTTCGCGGCTTCGACGGCTTCTCGGGCGACGTAGAAGGCCGGGCCCCGGCCCGCGGCCGTCGCTTCGGGCAGCGGTTCGTCGACCTCGCCGATGCCGATGCCGATGTGCCAGCCGGTGCGGACCGCGAGTCGGCGCACCGCCTCGGCGACGGCGTTCGCATCCTCCAGGGCTCCCTGGACCTCATCGCCGATGGTGCGGGCGAAGGGCACGACGGTCGCAATGGGGGCCAGCACCGCGAGGACCTCGGGCACGGCGTCGGCGCTCGTGCGCGAATTCTGCTGGTCGATGGTCAAGACGAACATGGTTCCAGTACAGCAGACCCTCGGCCGCAATACAAGAGTTTCCATTGTATTGATCGAATACAATCTTTTAGGTTGTTCAGGCGAGGTCGATGGCGAAGGCAGTGACGGATTTGAGTCCTCCGTCCGCTCGCACCTCTGCCACGGAAACGAGCGTGTCCTCGCAGATCACGGACACTTCCGTGCCGGGGAGGGCGTCGGCGGCCGAGTCGCCGGCCCAGTCGCGGGAGGCGACGATCTTGCCCTGCATGAGCGCCGTGGCCCGGTCGCGCGTGACCGTGACGACGGGCAGAAGGGTGCGGGCCGCCTCGGCGAGGGGGATGAGCCCGGGAGCAGGGTCGTCGAGGTCCTCGGGCAGGGTCACGGCCTGGTCGAGCTCGAAGTCGCCGACGCGGATGCGGCGCAGAGCCGTGAGGTGGCCGTAGACGCCGAGGTCGGCGCCGACATCGCGAGCCAGGGCACGCACATAGGTGCCCGAGGAGCAGTCGATTTCGACATCGACGTCGATGTGCCCTTCGTCTGCCGCGAAGCGGATGTCGATGACCTCGAACGCGGAGACTTCGACCCGGCGGGCCTTGAGCTCGACGTTCTCACCGGCGCGGACGCGGGCATAGGAGCGTTTGCCGTCGACCTTGATCGCCGAGACGGCGCTGGGCACCTGGTCGATCGGGCCGCGCAGGGCTGCCACGGCGCCCTCGATGGCGGCGGCGTCGATGCGCGCGAGCGCTGCGGGCTCGGCGAAGCGGTCGGGTTCGGAGTCCGCGTCATCGGTCGGGGTCGACGCGCCCAGTCGGATCGTCGCGAAGTAGGTCTTCGAGACTCCGGTGATGTAGGTGAGCAGTTTGGTGCCGCGGCCGAGGCCGAGCACGAGCACACCGGTGGCCATGGGATCGAGCGTGCCGGCATGGCCGACCTTCTTCGTGCCGAACCAGCGCCGGATCCGCGAGACCACACCGTGGGAGCTCAGGCCCTGCGGCTTGTCGCAGACGAGGATGCCCTGTGGGGAACTATCGCTCACTGAGGCCGACTTCAGTTGAAGGAGGCGTGCACGTGGTCGAAGTGGTTGGCAGTCGTGCTGCCGCGGTCCTCCATGCCCTTCCAGCCCTGGCCGGGCATCCAGATGCGCTGCTTCCAGATGACGTACTTGACGTTGAGGCTGCCCTGGTTCTTGATCAGGTAGTCGGCGATGCGGTCACCCGTGGCGCCGCTGATCATGATGTCCACGGCTTCACCGGTGTTGTGGTCCGACCCGGTGCCGGGGCGACGGCCGCCGAAGGTCTTGACTTCGGGGAACTTCGCGCACACGGCACGGTATCCGTTGACGGCGTTGGGCAGCAGACCGGATTCGATCGACGATGACACGCTGCACGACGGGGCGGAGGTGTCGTCCGAGGTGCCTCCGCCCTCGGTGGACTTGTCCTTGGACGAGGAGTCGCTGCCGCTCTTGGTCGCCGCGGTCGAGGATTCGGCGGTCGGCTCCGGCTTCGGCGTCTTGACCTCGAGGGTGGACTTCGAAGACTTGTTCTTGTACTTCGGGTTGTCCTTGACCTTCTCGAGGTACTCTTCGCCGGCCTTCTTCCGCTGCGCGTCGATCTCGTCCTGGCTCACAGACGAGGGACTCGCCTGCTCAGGCGTGGTGCTGGCGGCTTCGCTGGTGACCTCGCCGGATTCCGGCGGGCCCATCACGACGGTCGAACCGACCACGGCCGCGGTCGCTGCGGCCGGAACGGCGATCGCGGCGACGACGGGACGCTGCTTGACGGTCGCCAGCACGGATGTCGCCGTCGACGGCGCAGTCGCTGCGCGTCGTCCCGCGGGGCGCCTGCCGGGAGTCAGGTCCCGGATGAGCTGCTTCGCGAACGACGGCTTCGGTGAAGAGTGCTTACCCAATGCAGAATTCCCTTAACAGAGTCGTGATCATTTCGTTACCCGAAGAAGTCTACGACATCTCGGAAACATAACAAAACTGTTACGACGACGTTTTCTGCATTCGTGACGAAGATCGCCGATCACTCGTCGTCGGCGCTCTCGCTCTTCTTGTACGGATCGGCGTCTCCCGCGTGCTCCGCGTTCTCAGCCAGATCGGCCACGCGGGCATCGTCGGCGGCGGCCTGAGCGAGCAGTCCATCGAGACGGGCGGCCGCCTCGGGGACGGCATCGGCGATGAACTCGAGGCTCGGGGTCAGACGGATCGTCAGCCCCTTGCCGACCTCGGAGCGGATGAAGCCCTTCGCGGATTCCAGCGCTTTGCCGGTGCCGATGAGGTCCTGGTCGTCACCGTAGACGGTGTAGAAGATGGTGGCGTGCTGCAGATCTCCGGTCACACGCACATCGGTGACGGTGACGAAGCCGAGGCGCGGATCCTTGAGCCGACGCTCGATCGTGCTGGCGACGATGACCTTGATCTGATCGGCGATCTTGCGAGCCCTGGTGGGGTCTGCCATAGTGCTGTCCTTCGTGGTTCGGGGCCGGAGCGTGTCTCCGGCCCTATCTTAGACGTGGAATCGAACCGGCTCCGGCCGGTCCCCTGTTCCAGGGGCCGACCGGAGCCAACGGTTGCGACTCACATCGTGAGCGTGCGACTCAGACTGGTCCGCTCAGTCGCGCGGCTTCTCCTGCATCTCGAAAGTCTCGATGATGTCTCCGACGCGCAGGTCGTTGAACTTGCCGAGTCCGATACCGCACTCGTAGCCCTCACGGACCTCGGTGGCATCGTCCTTGAACCGGCGCAGCGACTCGATGCTGACACTGTTGCCGATGACGACTCCGTCGCGAGTGACGCGTGCGGTCGAGTTCCTCTTGATGTGACCATCGCGGACGATCGAACCGGCGATGTTGCCGAACTTCGAGGACCGGAAGACCTCGCGGATCTCCGCGGTACCGGTCTGGACCTCTTCGTACTCGGGCTTGAGCATGCCCTTGAGCGAGCTCTCGATGTCGTCGATCGCCTGGTAGATGACCGAGTAGTAGCGGACGTCGACGCCTTCGCGGTCTGCCAGGTCGCGAGCCTTCGCTTCCGGACGGACGTTGAAGCCGATGACGATCGCGTTGTCGACCGTGGCCAGGTTGATGTCGTTCTCGGTGATCGCACCGACGCCGCGGTGGATGATCCGCAGATCGACTTCCTCGCCCACATCGATCTTGAGCAGCGAATCCTCGAGTGCTTCGACAGCACCGGAGACGTCGCCCTTGAGGATGAGGTTGAGCATGTCGACCTTGCCCTCGGCCAGCGCCTTCGTGAAGTCCTCGAGGCTGATGCGCTTGCGACCGCGGGCCTGAGCGGCATTGCGCTCGATGGCGTCGCGCTTCTCAGCGATCTGACGTGCGGTGCGGTCGTCATCGGTGGAGATGAACGAATCACCGGCACGCGGGACCGAGGACAGACCGAGGACCTGGACCGGACGGGAGGGACCGGCCTCCTCGACGAGGTTGCCGTTCTCATCGAACATCGCCCGCACACGTCCGTAGGCGGTGCCGCAGACGATGGCGTCGCCCTGGCGCAGGGTGCCGGACTCGACGAGCACGGTCGCAACCGCGCCGCGGCCCTTGTCGAGCTTGGCTTCGATCGCGATGCCGCGAGCGGACTTGTCGGGGTTGGCCCGCAGGTCCAGTGCCGCATCGGTGGTCAGGAGCACGGACTCGAGCAGCTGGTCGATGCCCTCACGCTTGAGCGCGGAGATCGGCACGAACATGGTCTCGCCGCCGTACTCTTCGGCCACGAGGTTGTACTCGGTCAGCTGCTGCATGACCTTGGCCGGGTTCGCCCCCTCCTTATCGACCTTGTTGACAGCCACGACGATCGGCACATTCGCCGCCTGAGCGTGATTGAGCGCTTCGATGGTCTGCGGCATGACACCGTCATCGGCGGCGACCACGAGGATCGCGAGGTCGGTCGACTTCGCACCGCGGGCACGCATGGCGGTGAACGCCTCGTGGCCCGGGGTGTCGAGGAAGGTGAGCTTGCGCTCCTGGCCCTCGTGGTCGACCTCGACCTGGTAGGCGCCGATGTGCTGGGTGATGCCGCCGGCTTCCCGTGCTGCCACATTGGCCGAGCGGATCGCGTCGAGCAGCTTGGTCTTACCGTGGTCGACGTGACCCATGACGGTGATGACCGGCGGACGAGCCTGGAGGTCTTCATCGTCTTCTTCGGCGGCTTCGGCATCGAGATCGATGTCGAAGGTCTCGAGCAGCTCACGGTCTTCGTCTTCGGGCGAGACGATCTCGATCTTGTAGCCGAGCTCCTCGCCGAGGATCTCGAAGGTCGCCTCGTCGAGGGACTGGGTGATCGTCGCCATCTCACCGAGGTGGAAGAGCACGGTCACGAGGTTCGTGGGATCCGTGTTGATCTTCTCGGCGAAGTCGGCCAGCGAGGAGCCGCGACGCAGACGCAGCGGCGTGTTGCCGTTTCCGCGCGGAACGGTGACGCCACCGACCGACGGAGCCTGCATCTGCTCGAGCTCTGCGCGCTTCGCCCGCTTCGACTTCCGTCCCTTCTGACGGGGACCGCCGCCGCGGCCGAATGCACCCTGGGTGCTTCCGCGACCGCGACCTGAACCGCGTCCGCCCGGACCGCCGGGACCGCGACGCGGACCGCCGCCGGGACCGCCTGCCGGAGCACCGGGACCGCCGCCGGGGGCATTGCCGCGTCCCCCGCCGCGACCGCGGCCGGGAGCGGGCTTGTTCAGTGCCGAGTTCTTCAGCATCGACGGGTTCGGGCGAGGTGCGCCCGGACGCGGTGCCGGACGCGGACCTGCCGCGGACTCCTCACCGGTGCCGCGCGGCTTCTGGCCGGGCTTCGGCATTCCCTGCGAGGGAGCAAACGGGTTGTTGCCGGGGCGTCCGCCCTGACCACCCTGACCGCCGGGACGGCCGCCGGGCTTCGGGCCGCGACCGGGCTTCGGCATTCCCTGCGAGGGAGCAAACGGGTTGTTGCCGGGGCGTGCCGATGACCGGCCCCCGGGCTTCGGCGCACCGGGCTTGGGCGCACCCGGCTTGGGGGCACCGGGCTTCGGCGCACCGGGCTTCGGCGCACCCGGCTTGGGTGCGGCAGCCGGCTTCGGTGCATCGGGCTTGGCGGAGGCGGAGCCTTCGGGCTTCGTCTCGGCCGCGGGAGCCTCGGCGGGAGTCTCTGCCTTCGGGGCAGCCGGAGCTGCGGGCTTGGCGCCCGGCTTGGCTGCCGGCTTCGACGCCGGCTTCGCTGCGGTCTCGTCCGCCTCAGCGGACTTGGACTTCTCCGGGGCCGGCTTGGCCGTCGACTTCGCGGCGGGCTTGGGTGCCGGCTTCGCACCGGGCTTCGGGGCTCCGGGCTTCGCCGCGGGCTTGGCAGCGGACTTCTTCGCGGCACCACCGGCAGACTTCTCGCCAGCGGCGGGTGCGGAATCGGCGAAGGCTTCCTTCACTCGGCGCACGACGGGCGCTTCGAGCGTCGAGGAAGCAGAGCGAACGAATTCGCCCATGTCCTGAAGCTTCTCAAGGACGTTTTTACTGGTTGTGCCGAGCTCTTTCGCGAGCTCATGGACACGGGGCTTTGCCACAGTTCTCCTGTCCGGGTTCTTTCCCGGTCAGGAAAGAACCTCATCAATGAAGAGCAGTACTCATTTCACTGCTCTCTCGATTTCCGTCTGGGTGTCATCGTGCGACACTCACAACTTGTCATCCATTCGGCTACCCGTTCTCTTTGGGTTCGGTGTCCGGCTTCGGGAGGTCCGAGGCCGTGATCTTCGTTCGAAAGGCTCGAGCGAAGGGGGCAGCGGTCCGTGCCTTGGTCAGGCACTTCTCGTCAGGGTGCACCCAGGCGCCGCGTCCCGGCAGTGTCGCTGACACGTCGTGGACGACGGCGGGGTGCTGATCGGGGCGGAAGACGAATCGCGTCAGCTCGCTCCGATCGGCCTTCTGCCGACAGGCGATGCACGTCCTTACGGGTCCATCGCCAACATTCACAATGAATGATTCTACAGCACCGACGCCACGGCGCGCGCCAAGGGGCCAGTGGTGAGGATCACTGCGGAAGGCTGTTCGCCTGCGGCGATGTCGACCGGTGGGCCGCCTCGGCGAGGATCAGTCGGCTGCGACGATGTCGATCTTCCAGCCGGTGAGCTTCGCGGCCAGGCGGGCGTTCTGCCCTTCCTTGCCGATGGCCAGTGAGAGCTGGTCGGTCGGTACGACGGCGCGGGATTCTTGGGCGGCTGCGTCGAGGATCTCGACACTTCTGGCCTTCGCCGGCGACAGCGCGTGGGCGATGAACTTCGCCGGATCGTCGGAGTAGTCGACGATGTCGATCTTCTCCTGGCCGAGCTCGTTCATGACTGCCCGCACACGGGATCCGAGCTCGCCGATGCACGAGCCCTTCGCGTTGACGCCGGGCTTCGTGGCGCGCACCGCGAGTTTCGTGCGATGGCCGGCCTCACGGGCCAGGGACACGATCTCGACGGTGCCGTCGGCGATCTCCGGGGCCTCATGGGCGAAGAGACGGCGCACGAGGTTCGGGTGGGTGCGGGAAACGGTGACCGAGGTGCCCTTCTGCCCCTTGTGGACGTCGGCGATGTAGACGCGCAGACGAGTGCCGTGGGTGTATTCCTCGCCGGGGACCTGTTCGTGCGGGGGCAGAACGGCCTCGACATCGCCGAGGTCGACCTGGACCATCTGCGGATCCCTGCCCTGCTGGATGGTACCCGAGGCGATCTCGCCCTCGCGGCCCTTGAACGTGCCGAGCACGGTTTCGTCCTCGACGTCGCGCAGGCGCTGGTAGATGACCTGCCTGGCGGTCTGGGCGGCAATGCGGCCGAAGCCGGTGGGGGTGTCGTCGAATTCGCCGATCGGGTTGTCGTCGTTGTCGAACTCAACAGCGAGAATGCGCACCTCACCGGAGGACTTGTCGAGCTCTGCGCGGGCGTCGGGCCACGCACCCTCGGTCTTCTGGTAGGCGAGGTAGAGAGCCTGTTCGATGAGTTCGACGAGGGTCTCCAGCGGAATCTCACGCTCTCGTTCGATCACGCGCAGAACATTGAGATCGATGTCCATATGCCTATGTCCTCTCCGGCTCACTCAAGCATTGCAGCTCACTCGAGCGTTGAATTGTCTGTGTTCACTTATGCAGGCGTAACAGTCTATCCCAGTCCGCGCCCGCACCGTATCAGCGAAGCCCCACGTTCGGCCGCGGCGGAACGTCAGTTCGACCTCAGCGGAACTTCAATTCCACCTGCGCCGTGCGGATGTCGTCGAGCGGCACCTGCTTCGTCTGCCTGTTCTGGGGGTTCGTTCCCGTGATCGAAGTCTCCCCCACCTCGGCGAGGTCGAGTTTGAAAGTGTCCTTCTTCGTCGTGATCTCCAGGCGGCGGCCGATCACGCGGCGGAAGTGACGCGGGGTCTCGAGCTTGCGTGTGGCACCGGGGCTGGTGACCTCGAGCTGGTAGGGCTTGTCTCGGAAGATCTCGACCTCGTCGAGGGCGGCGCCGACGATCTTCGTCGATTCGGCGATCTTCTCCATCGACATCGGATCCGTGCTCGACTCATCGAGGTCGACGACGACGGTGAGCGTGCGGCGGGGGCCTGCGGCGACGGCCTTGACGTTCTCCAGGTGGAATCCCGCGGATTCCAGGGGTGGGGCGAGCAGACCCTTGATCCGTTCGATGTCCTCGTCCATATCTCCTCCTCGTCACTGGACGGCCCACTCGCCGAGGCGGCGGCGTGGGTGCGGTGGCCCGTGCGCATGCCCGGTCGACCGTTTCACCCCACCCTAAGCGACACCCTCGCTCGACGTTAAGCATCCGATCCGCGGGGCGAGTTTCCGCCCGGACTGTGCGTCCGGGCCGGCCGGTGGGCATCCGATAGGATTGCCGTATGCGTTTTCCCGTCAGTCGCCGCGTCCTCCTGACTACCGGCGTCAGCGGAATGAGTCTGAGTCTACTCACGGCCTGTGGCCTGCGCATCGACTCCGACCCCGACATCCCCACCCTCGATTCCACGCAGCAGCTGCGCAACCGCATCGCACGCATCCTCGACGCCGCCTCCCCCGGCTCCGGTGACCCGGAAACCGCTGGTGAGGATCTTGCCGATTTCAAGACGGCGATCGGCCCCGAGTGGAACCCGCCGACGGAGTTCGCCACCGATCCTCCCCCGACGGAGGAATCACGCCCATTCGTCGACGCCGCCGAGGTCGTCCTCAAGGCCGTCTTCTCAGCGTCGTCGCCGCTCGGATCGGGCCTCATCCCCGTCCTGGCCGACGTCGCGACCGGGCTGGCACTGACGGCCGGGACGAAGCGGCCCGAGCTCATCGACACTGCCGATGACCTCATCCGCACCGGGCGTGAGGACATGTCCGACCGTGCGCAGCCGTCGGCAGCCGCCGAGGATGCCGAGGGCGGCGAGGATGGCGAGGGCAGCGAGGATGGTAACGGCAGCGGCGATTCCCCGTCCGGCGGTGCGGAGGATCGGCAGGCGATGTTCAACGCGATCCTCAATCAGTCGCGGGCGGCGGCCTACGGCTACGAACGCCTGGCCGTGAATTTCCCGGTCAAGTCCTCTCAACGCATGAGGGCGCTGGCCCGGCTCGAGTCCCTGGGGGCCCTGTCCGGGGAGATGCTCGAACTCCTCGGCGAGAAGCAGGCGGACCCGAACGCCTCGGCGTGGAAACTCGAGCCCACCCCCACGGATGCCGAGTCGGCGAAGGAGCTCGCCCTCAATCTCGAAGACGGCGTGGCCGCCTCGGTGCTGCCGTGGTTGGACGGTGACGCCTCGGCGATCCTGCGGTTGTGGGAATCGGCGCGGGCACGCACGGTCTTCGCCGCACCGCAGCCGCTGCGTTTTTCCTACGACGATCCGGGACGGGCGGAGGCGACGAAGTGAGGGTTCCACCTGTTCTCTACCGGTCCACTCGCGACATCATCGGCGAGTTCCGCACCGATGCCTGGGTCGCGGCGCTCGATTTCATGGCCACTGAGCTCCTCGATCGGTGGAAGCTGCGCTTCGACGATGTGCCCGGCTCCCCGTGGGCCGGCTGCGAATCGCTGGTCATTCCGGTGCTCACTCAGGAGAACTATCAGGGTGTGCTGCGGTTCGCGGCCCCCACCTCGGCGCATACCGCCGCGCATGCGCAGGTGCTGCGCGCGTTGAAGATGTGGAACGGGCACGGCGCCGTGCGGGTCATCCGCGATGATCGCAGCTTCCGCGTGACCCTGCAGGAGCGGCTGCGCACGAAGGACAATCTCTCGGTGCTGCCCTTGGCCGATGTGCCTCCCGTGTGGGGTGCCCTGCAGCGGTCTCTGGAGATTCCGGCGGCGGCGGAGTTCCTGCGCGTCCAGGACGTCGTCGGCGGGTGGCTGAACAGCTTCGATGCCGATGCCGGGCTGCTCACCGGGTGGTCGGAGGCGGGTCCGAATGATCGGCTGCTGCTGTCGTTCGCCCGCAATTGGATGCAGACCTTGGCCTCCTCGGATGAGAACTGGCTCATCCACGCCGACCTGCACTACTACAACATCCTTGCCGGCAATCCGGATCCGACGGGCATTTCGACGTGGAAGGCCATCGACCCGCAGCCTCTGGCCGGGCCGACCGCCTATACCTTGGCCCCGGTGCTGTGGAATCGTCTGGCTGAGATCCCATCGAACCATCCGCAGGCGCAGGCGGCGTGGCTGCGCGGTTTCGCCACGGACCTGGCCCTGTGCGCGCGCATCGACCCGCAGTACGGGATGGGCGCGACCGTGGCCCGCGAGATCACGAACATGTTCTGGTATCTGCGCTCGGCCTCCGAGGGGTCGACGTCGAGCCTGGCCGATGCGGCGCGTTCCCTGTGGGTCGCCCGCGCCCTGTCCGGCGCCGACGTGGCCGGAGTCAACGCCCACGCCCTCAAACCCATCGGCTAATTGCTACGTGACGGCGGCCCAGCAACCTCGCGCGAGGTTGCTGGGCCGCCGTCAGGTAGCAAGGGGTGGGTGGATGAGGGTGGTCAGGATGTCGAAGCCGAGTTTGAGGATCATCGCGGAGACCACGACGACGAAGATGACGCGGACGAACCCGGACCCCTTCTTCAGCGCGGTCCGAGCCCCGAAGATGCCGCCGGCGACGTTTCCGACCGCCACGACCATTCCGAGCAGCCACACCACCTGACCATCGGGGACGAAGTAGACGAGCGCACCGAAGTTCGTCGCCCAGTTGATGACCTTGGCCGTGGCCGAGGCCTGCAGGAACGAGAACCCGATGACCGAGACGAAGGCGATGACGAGGAACGATCCCGTCCCCGGCCCGAGCACCCCGTCATAGACGCCGATGACGAGCCCGATGAGCCATGACAGCGCATGGTGCCGCTTCGACGTCTCCCCGAACCGCAGGCTCGCATCCGCGCCGAGGCTGGGGTTCAGCAGCGTGAACAGTCCGACCCCGATCAGAGCGAGCAGGATGATCGGCGTGAACAATGCGGAGGGAACCAGGGTCGCAAGCTTCGCCCCGAGCACAGCGCCGAGGAACGCCGAGGCAGCCGCCGGGATCGTCGCCGACCGATCCGGGGTGATCTTGCGCAGATACGTGATCGCCGAGGCGGTCGTGCCCGCGATCGACCCGATCTTGTTCGTCGCGACCGCCTGGACCGGGGTCATCCCCGGGACGAGCAGCAGCGCGGGCAGCTGGATGAGTCCACCCCCGCCGACGACCGCATCGATCCACCCGGCCAGGACTCCTGCGGCGAGCAGCCACAGGACCATGGCCACGGTGACATCGATGCCGCCGGTGAGCGCTTCGAACACCGAGGAGGCTCAGTCGTTCGCGTCGGCGGTGTCGGACGCGTCCGCGCCGTCGGCAGCCACCGCCGCATCGGCTGCATCGTTCGCCTTCGCATATGCTGCGCGCACTCGTGCCACGGTCGACGGCACCACCTCGGCGACGGGGACATCGCCCTTGCCGTCACCGAGACGGTCGCGGACCTCGACGACACCGTCGGCCAGCCCCCGTCCGACGACGATGACCGTGGGGATGCCGATGAGTTCGGCATCGGCGAACTTGAAGCCCGGTGAGACCTTGTTGCGGTCGTCGAGCAGGACGCTGACACCTTCGGCTTCGAGCTCGGCGGTCATGGTCTCGGCCGCTTCGGCGATCTCGTCGCCCTTGCCGGCGACGACGATGTGGACATCGGCCGGGGCCAGATGCTGGGGCCACAGCAGGCCGTTCTCCGAGTGGTACTCCTCGGCGATGCAGGCCATGACGCGGGTGACGCCGAGCCCGTAGGAGCCCATCGTCACGGTCTGCGCCTTCCCGTTCTGGTCAAGCACCTTGAGGTCGAGGGCTTCGGCGTACTTGCGGCCGAGCTTGAAGATCTGACCGATCTCAACGCCGCGAGCCAGTTCCAGGGGTCCCGAACCGTCCGGTGCGGGGTCGCCGAGAACCACCTGGGCGGCTTCGATCGTGCCGTCGGCGGTGAAGTCACGACCGGCGACGAGGTCGAAGACGTGACGTCCGGGTTCGTTGGCTCCGGTGATCCAGCGCGTGCCGTCGACGACACGGGGGTCGAGCAGGTAGCGGATCTTCGAGGGCGATTCGAGACCGAGCACGGGGTCGGCCAGGTCGTTGCCGGGCCCGATGTAGCCCTTGACGAGTTCCGGGTGGGCGGCAAGATCCTCGGCGGTGGCGGCCTCGAGGCCGACCTCGCCGTTGCCGAGCATTCCGGTGCCGGCGGCCCGGTCGAGGTCGACTTCGCGATCACCGGGCAGGCCGATGACGATGATCTCGCGCGTGCCGTCGGGATGGGTGACGGCACAGACGACGTTCTTCAGTGTGTCTGCGGCCGTCCACTCGCGGTCGGCGCGCGGATGCTGAGCGTTCGCGGCGGCGACGAGGGTTTCGATCGTCGGGGTGTCCGGGGTGTCCTCGACGTGGGCGGCAGGAGATTGAGCGTACGGAATCGCCTCGGGAACGATCGAGGTCACGGCCTCGACGTTCGCGGCGTACCCGCCGGGCGAGCGCACGAAGGTGTCCTCGCCGACCTCGGAGGGGTAGATGAACTCTTCGGTGCCGGAGCCGCCCATCGCGCCCGGGGTCGCCTTGACGGGCAGGCAAGGCAGGCCGAGGCGAGCGAAGGCCCGCAGGTAGGCCACGCGCATGGCCTCATAGGAGGCGTCGAGTCCGGCATCGTCGATGTCGAAGGAGTAGGCGTCCTTCATGATGAATTCGCGTCCGCGCAGCAGTCCTGCCCGGGGCCGGGCCTCGTCGCGGTACTTCGTCTGGATCTGGTAGATCGACAGCGGCAGGTCCTTGTACGAGGAGTAGAGATCCTTGACGAGGAGGGTGAAGACCTCCTCGTGGGTGGGCGCGAGGATGTAGTCGTTGTCCCGACGGTCCTTGAGGTGGAAGAGGTCGGGTCCGAAGGCTTCCCAACGGCCCGAGGTCTTGTACGGGTCGGCCGGCAGCAGGCCGGGGAAATGGACTTCCTGGGAGCCGGCGCGCGCCATCTCTTCGCGCACGATGGCCTCGATCTTGCCGAGTACGGCCAGACCCAGCGGCAGCCACGTGTAGATCCCCGGGGCGGACCTGCGGATGTATCCGGCGCGGTGCAGCAGTTTGTGGCTGGCCACCTCGGCGCCGACCGGGTCCTCCTTCTGGGTTCGCACGAACAGGGACGACATGCGCAGGGCCATGGGTGATTCTCCTCAACTTGTCAGGACTCTGCTCGAACACTATCGCACGCGGGCGAGGGTCAGGGAATCGGCGCGGAACAAACGGCGGGGGCAGGATTTCGCTCACCGGTGAGAGAGGATTCGTCACCCGGCAGAAGAGAATTAGACTGGTGCGTGCTGCACGGAAGTCCAGCACCACGCGAGACCTCCGGTCTCCTCGCCGACCACCTGCACCGACGACGAATTCGAACGATACGAAGAGCATGCCTGATCCGAGTCAACTCACGCAGTTCCCGCGGCCCTCGGTCGCGGTCGACACCGCGGTCCTCTGCCCCGTGCCCGGCCGCGGCCTGCATGTTCTCATGACCCATCCCGGGGATGGGGTCTGGCAGCTGCCCGGGTCGATCCTGCGTCCGCAGGAACGGCTCGCCGAGGCGGTCGCCCGGTGCCTGCGCGAGAAGGCCCGGCTGGTCGACCGGGCACCGGTGCAGCTGCACGTGTTCGATCAGCCCGACCGTGACGATCGCGGGTGGGTGATCTCCGTGGCTCACCTCGATGTGCTCTCGGCCGCCGACGTCGGCCTCGCCGAGGATGATCATCCCCACCCCGCCGCCGAGGAGGCTGCGCGGGATTCCGATTACGCCGACTCCCCCGCCCACCGCCGCAGACTCGTGCCCGTGCACGAGGTCGAGGAGCTCAGTGAGGAGCATCGGGAGATCGTGCGCGTGGCCGTGCACCGGCTGCGGGCGCTGCACGAACGGACTCCGGATCCCTTCGGTCTGCTCGAAAGCGAGTTCTCGCTGCGGCAGCTGCGCGAACTCCACGAGGTTGTGGCCGGGGAGAGTCTGCAGGCCGATACGTTCCGGCGCACCATGCTGCCGCTGCTCGATCCCACCGGTCAGGCCGTGACTCAGGGGCGGGGCCGTCCCGCCCAGACGTTCACCCGCCGCTCCGAGCTGGCCCTGCGGGCCGACTCTCGCAGCCAGGAGCCCGAAGGACACCGGCGATGACCGAGATCAACCGTGATGCGGCAAAGCACATGCGCGTCGACGTGTGGCTGTGGACGACGCGGATGTTCAAGACCCGCAATCTCGCCACTCAGGCCTGCCGAGGCGGGCATGTGCAGGTCGACGGTCAGCGGGTCAAAGCCGCACAGAAGGTGACGATCGGCCAAGAGGTGCGGGTGCGCAAGGCCGGGTCCGAATTCACCTGGAAGATCACCGGCTTCATCCCGACCCGGATGCAGGCGTCCGTCGCAGTCAAGTGCTACGAAGATCTCACTCCCCCGCCGGACCCGGCTCTGCGCGGGTTCGTGCCCCGTCGCGACAAAGGGCTGGGACGTCCGACGAAGAAGGACCGTCGGGAGATGGAGAAGTTCTTAGGCGACATGGCCAAGCCCCAGTCCCGCAACCGCCGCGACTGAGGTTTACCACCCGATCAGTACATGACGGTGGCGAAGGTGCCGACCTGGTCGAAGCCGACGCGGGCGTACATCCGCAGCGCGGACTCGTTGTAGTCATTGGCATACAGGCTCACCGTGGAATGGCCCTTGTCGCGCGTGCGTTGGACGACGGCGGCCATCCCGGCCGCCCCGAGCCCCTGGTTGCGCACCTCAGGGTGGACCCACACGCCTTGGACCTGGACGATGCGGCGGGCCCGAATGCCGATATCGGCTTTGAACAGCACCTGCTCGTCCTGTTCCGTCGCCGGCCATCGGGGCACGGCTCCGCCGTCGGGCAGAGTGGTCGAGATCCGGGCGTAGCAGTTCTTGCTGCGGATGATGCCGCGCACCCGAGACAGGTAACCGGCGGTGCCGTCTTCGACGGGTGAGAATCCGACCTCTTTGGTGAACATGTCGACGCTGGCGGGAAACACCGCGCCGAGGTCATCGAGGGTCACCCGGTGAACGTGTTCGTCCGGGGTCACGAGCGGATCCGAACTGATCGCCAGCAGCGGCTGGCGCTGCCTGACGCCTCGCGGTCGACCCCAGTTCAGCCGCGACTGCAGGTCGAGGATGACGGTGCGCTCACCGATGAGCGAACAGGAGACGCGGCCATCGGCATTGAGTTTGCGTGCCAGCACCTCGTTCGTCTCCGGCGTCGCCGCGACCGGGATGATGTTCCCGCCCACCCAGTAGGCGGCCACCGGCCGGTCGCGGTCGAAGACCCCATAGAGAGTCCCGGCGGGCGAACCGAGTCGGGCGGTGCCGGTGACTTCGAGCAGGGAGATGAGGTAGACGTTCTGGCAGGGATTGCGGGCGAGCAGGTCTGTCAGCCACTGCGTATGCTGATGCTCCAGTCGCGCGATTCTCAGCACCATCTGCCCGTGCACTCTTCCCTGACGCTGTCCGTGGCCGTCACGAAGGAGGCGGCCCGGATGATGAACGTGTTCGACTCAAGGTATCGCACTCACCCGACGACGACCGCAGGCGGGCCCGATGAGTCCCCGGTGGCATCCTCGGCGATCCGGTTGGCCTCCTCGATGAGCGTCTGGACGATCTCGGATTCGGGCACGGTCTTGATGACCTCCCCCTTGACGAAGATCTGGCCCTTGCCGTTTCCGCTGGCGACTCCGAGGTCGGCGTCGCGGGCTTCACCGGGGCCGTTGACCACGCAGCCCATGACCGCCACGCGCAGCGGCACTTCCATGCCTTCGAGCCCGGCGGTGACCTCCTCGGCGAGGGTGTACACGTCGACCTGAGCCCGACCGCACGAAGGGCAGGAGACGATCTCGAGCCGGCGCGGGCGCAGGTTGAGCGATTCGAGGATCTGGTTGCCGACCTTGACCTCTTCGGCCGGAGGCGCGGACAGGGAGACGCGGATCGTGTCGCCGATGCCCTCGGCGAGCAGGTGGCCGAAGGCGGTCGCGGACTTGATGGTGCCCTGGAAGGCGGGTCCTGCCTCGGTCACACCCAAGTGCAGCGGCCAGTCCCCGCGTTCGGCGAGCAGTTCGTAGGCACGGACCATGATCACCGGGTCGTGGTGCTTGACGGAGATCTTGAAGTCATAGAACCCGTGCTCTTCGAACAGGGAGGCTTCCCACAGCGCGGATTCGACGAGTGCTTCCGGGGTGGCCTTGCCGTACTTGTCCATGAGTCGCCTGTCCAGGGAACCGGCGTTGACGCCGATGCGGATGGACACTCCGGCGTCGGCGGCGGCCTTCGAGATCTCACGCACCTGATCGTCGAACTTCCGGATGTTGCCCGGGTTGACGCGCACTCCCGCACATCCGGCGTCGATCGCGGCGAAGACGTACTTGGGTTGGAAGTGGATGTCGGCGATGACAGGGATCTGGGACTTCCCGGCGATGATCGGCAGGGCCGCGGCATCCTCGGCCGTCGGGCAGGCGACACGCACGATGTCGCAGCCGGCTGCGGTGAGTTCGGCGATCTGCTGCAGGGTCGCGTTGATGTCGGTCGTCGGCGTCGTCGTCATCGACTGCACGCTCACCGGGGATTCGGATCCGACCCCGACCTTGCCGACCTGGATCTGCCGGGTCTTCCGCCGGGGCTGAAGCACGGGAGGTGGAGCGGCGGGCATTCCGAGATTCACCGATGTCACGAAGACGATCCCTTCCGTCTGGCTGGTGACCAGCGACGATGATGGTGCCGACGCCGAGGTGGCGCCTCGCTGCGGCCGGATTGTTCGAACCACGTCCATTGTAGGACCTCTGGGCGAGTCCCGGTCGCGCGTTCGAAGGTCGATTCCGTCCCAGCCGCCCCTTCCGGTCTGCCGCCCGACCGGTAGTGTGACAGTGACCTGTCAGAACTGTGCCGGAAATGTGAAGGAGCGGACCCGTGAGCGAAGGCGCATACCCCGAACCCGACATCGAGGCGATGACCGCCTCCCTGGATGCGGAGGCGAGCGCGCTGGCCGATCAGGGTGGATCCCTGGCTTGGGGGATCTTTCGCCGAGGCGGCCCCGCACGAGCCGTCAACGCCGACGTTCCGTACCGGATCGCGTCGATGACGAAGTCCTTCACCGCCGGCGCCATCGGTCTCCTCGCCGCGGACGGCCTCGACCTCGACCGGCCGTTCGGTCGGCTTGTGCCCGAACTGGCCGGCACGGCGATCGCCGACCGCACCTGCCGGCAGGCTCTGACCATGGGCACCGGGTTCACGAAGGACGATCCGTGGGCCGACCGGATGGAGCCGATGGCCCCGGACGAGCTGATCGCCTGGCTGCGCCGCGGCGCGATCGCCACAGCGCCCGCCGACACCGGTTACGAGTATTCGAACCTCGGCTATGCGGTGCTCGGCATGGTCGCCGAGGCGGTCACCGGACGCCCCTTCACCGAACTCGTGAGCGCGGAAGTCTTCAATTCCCTGAGACTCACGCGCACCGGTTTCGACCACACCGACTTCCCGGACCTGACACCGGGATTCCGAGTCGATGCCGACGGCGGTCTTCACCCGGCCGAGCTCACCGGGCCCGGGGTCTTCTCCCCCATCGGCGGCGTGATCTCCACGGTGGGCGACATCGGCACGTGGATGGCGGCCCACCTCGACGCGCTCGACGACCTCGATGCGGAGCCCGGAACGCTTCCGCACATTCTCACCGGCAATCAGCAGGGCCGACGGCTCATCGAGACCCAGCGCAGCGAGCACCATACGGAGACCCTGGTCTACGGGTATGGCCTGGAGACCCGGCTGGATTCGCGCTTCGGGCGAGTGGTCTGCCATTCGGGCGGCTATCCCGGCTACGGCTCGCACATGCGCTGGTTCCCCGACCTGGGGTTGAGCATCGTCGTGCTCGGCAACACCACGTACTACCCGGCTCAGCGCAGTGTTCAGAACGCCGTCGACGCCGGTTGGGCGGCAGCCATTGGGAGGCCGGGCCTGGCTCTTGACCGCAGCTCCACCTCGGCGCCGGTGCCCCGCTATGAGGCGAAGTCCGCACAGATTCAGACGGTCTTGGACGCGGCGAACCTCGTCACGCAATTCGACGACACGATCGCCGATGAGCTGTTCTCGATGAACATGGACCTCGACGAACCCCGGGACGAACGACGGGAGCGCTTCACAAGGTGGCGGGCGACCAAGCAGGTCACGGCCCCGTTCACCGAAGCGGACCTGACCATGGTCTCCCCGCTGCGCGGAGTGGTCACGGTGCCGGGCAACGGGACAGCGACGGGCACCAGCGATGCAGCAGCGACGGATGCACCGGATCAGACGGTGACGATCACGGTCGGGCTCAACCACCTCGGTGAGGTGCAGGCGATCACCCTGAGCGCCTGAGGCCCTGCACCCCTATCCGCCGGCGTTGAAGATCGCGTCGAGGGTGATGGGTTTGACGAGGTCGACGTAGATGAGCAGCGCCGTCATGCACAGCATGAGTCCGATGCACACGTAGGTCAGCGGCAGCAGCTTCGCCGTGTCGAAGGGTCCGACCAGTCCGCGACCGCGCAACCGATTGATGCGGCGGCGAGCGCCTTCGTAGAGGCCGACGGCGATGTGTCCGCCGTCGAGCGGCAGCAGCGGGATCATGTTGAACGCGAAGAGGAAGATGTTGACCGAGCCGAGCATGCCCAGACCCATCTGCGCCTTGTCCATGACGTCGATGCGGTCGGTGGACACGATCTCACCCGCGATGCGGCCGACGCCGACCATGCCGACGAGCCCTTCGGCGTCGCGGTCCTTCGACCCGACCGCGACCTCGCCGATGTCGACGAGCTTGACCGGCAGGGTGACGATCGCGTGGAAGACTCCCGAGACCTGGTCCCAGACGGCTCCGGGGAATTCGCCGAGCGGCAGAGGCTGGCGATCGAACACGGGTCCGATGCCGAGGAAGCCCTGGCTCTCGGTCTGCGGGGTGCCGTCGGCGTTCATCAGCGCATTGCCGGAGTCATCGACCTTCGGACGTTCAGTCGCGATGATCGGCACCGTCACCGACGCTGCCTTTCCGTCGCGGATGTAGTCAACGTCAACGCGCTCACCGGCATGGTCTTTGATGACTGCAGACAATTGGTCCCAGTCCTTCGTCTCGACACCGGCGATCGCTGTGATCTCATCGCCGGGTTCGATCCCGGCCTCCCAGGCGGGGGTGAGCTGGTCATCGGCACGGCACGTGTTCTGCTCCGACGCGGGACGCTGCTGAGCCTCGGAGGCCGGCACCGCGCATTCGACGACGGTCTGCACCGTCGTCGTCGGCGTCATCACGCCGATGCCCAGCAGCGAGATCGCCATGATGAGGATGCCGAGGACGAGGTTGACGAAGGGTCCGGCGAACATGACAACGAGCCGCCTTGGCACGCTCAGCGCGTAGAACGTCCGGTGCTCTTCCCCCGGCTCGATCTCCTGATTCGAAAATTCCCGGGCATCAGCCATCGTGTTCTCAAACAGGCGACCCTTCCGCCGATTCCGACGTGGTGAGTCACCGTCGAGAGGCTCGCTCCGATGAAGGTCGGAATCACCCTCGCCGAGGTGGCCCGCCGTTGCCGTGACTTCACCGTCCGTCCCCGTGCCGCTGTCGACCGCAGCCACAGCACCGACCCGGTCGACGCGCTGCGTCGTTGCTTCGGCAGGCGGGTACATGCCAGGCATCGCGATGAACCCGCCGAGCGGGAACGCTTTGATGCCGTATTCGGTCTCTCCCCTGCGGAAGGAGAACAGGGTCGGGCCGAACCCAACCATGTAGTGGGTGACCTTGACCCCGAACTTCTTCGCCGGGGTGAGGTGGCCGAGTTCGTGCAAGGCGATGGAGATCGAGATGCCGATGAGGAAGAGGATGATCCCGACGATGTAGAGCACAACGGTCATGCGCGGCCCCCGTTCCCTGCAGAGTCGTGCGCGGAATTCCGGGCAGAATCGCGTGCGGAGTCGCGCGCAGGCTTCTGGGCCGCCTTCTGTTCTGCGACGTCGGTGTGGGCGAACTCGCGGGCCCAAGCATCGGCTGCGAGCACGGTGTCCACGGTGTGTGCGGCGGCCGGTTCGTGCGCGGCCAGGGCTCGGGCGAGGCCTTTGTCGATTCCTGTGAACGGAATGTCACCGGCGATGAACGCTGCTACGAACACCTCGTTGGCGGCGTTGAGCACCGCCGGATAGCTGCGTCCCTTCCGCCCGGCATCGATGGACAGGCCGAGTGCCGGGAACGCGAGATGGTTGACGGGTTCGAACGACCAGTGCATGGGCTGGCCCCAGTTGTTCGCCACCGCGCCCGAGGACAGACGTTTCGTCGTTCCATCGTCCTCAGTGCCCAGGGCGTAGGAGATGGGCAGTCGCATGTCCGGCGGGGAGATCTGCGCGATCGTCGAGGCGTCGCTGAATTCGACCATCGAGTGGATGTGGGACTGCGGGTGGACGACGACTTCGATGTGGTCGAAGTCGATGTCGAAGAGCAGATGGGCTTCGATGACTTCGAGGCCCTTGTTGACCAGAGTCGCGGAGTTGATGGTGATCATCGACCCCATCGACCATGTGGGATGGTTGAGCGCCTGTGCCGGGCTGACACGGCGCAGGGCATCGCGAGTCATGCCGCGGAAGGGCCCGCCCGAGGCGGTGATGATGAGTTTGCTGACCTCACCGTGGGTGCCGGCGCGCAGTGCCTGCGCGATCGCCGAATGCTCGCTGTCGACGGGAATGAGCCGGGCACCGGTGGCACGGGCGGCGTCGAGGACGATGGAGCCGCCGATGATGAGGGATTCCTTGTTCGCCAGAGCCACATCGGTGCCCTGGGCGAGGGCGGCCAGGGTCGTGCCCAGGCCGGCGGCACCGGTGATCGCGTTGAGGATCATATCCGCGTCCAGGCCCGCAACCGCCTCGGCGGCGGTGTCGCCGAGGTGGATGACCTCGACGGGATCGGCGATTCCTCGCTGCGCGGCCATCTCAGACAGGCGCGCACGCACTTCGGCCTCTCCCCCGGCCGGTGGGGTCGTGAGCCCGATGACGGGAACGCCGAAGGTCAGCGCCTGGTCGGCCAGCAGATCGAGTTGGGATCCGGCGGCGAGGCCGACGATCCGATGCTCGTCCCGATGTCCACGGAGAACATCGAGGGCCTGGGTGCCGACCGAACCGGTGGAGCCGACTACAATGAAGCTACGTTTACTCACGCCAACCGATGATGCCAAAGTTCTCTGGGAAATGACTCGACACGACCCCGCGTGGCAGCTCGTGTCCCACCCGATGAACCGCAGGTGTCTGCTGTGGTTCGCCGGCGCTGGTCTTCCACCGCGATCCGGTGAAACAGTGAGTGAGAAGAATCAATGGCGAAAGAGATGGATATGAGCAAGACGCTGAGCCCTGACGACATTCTTGGACTGGATTCGGTCTTCGAATCCGATGACCTCGAATTCGCATCGATTGTCAAGAAGTGGTTGGACGAGAACGTTCGCGAGAAGATCGGTGACTACTTCCTCGACGCGACCATCCCCGCCCGTGAGCTCGCGGAGGGTCTCGGCGAACTCGGTCTGCTCGGCATGCACCTCGACGGCTACGGCTGCGGCGGATCGACTGCCACACAGTACGGTCTGGCCTGTCGTGAGCTCGAAGCCGTCGACTCCGGTCTGCGCTCGCTCGTGTCCGTGCAGGGCTCGCTGGCGATGTTCGCCATCCACCACTTCGGTTCCGAGGAGCAGAAGGAAGAATGGCTGCCGAAGATGGCCGCCGGCAAGGCCATCGGCTGCTTCGGACTGACCGAACCCGATGTCGGCTCCGACCCTTCGGGGATGAAGACGACCGCGAAGAAGGACGGGTCCGATTGGGTCCTCAACGGCGCGAAGATGTGGATCACGAATTCCCCGGTCTCCGATGTCATGGTCGTGTGGGCCAAGACCGAAGAGGTCGACGACAAGGGCAAGCAGGTCGTGCGCGGTTTCGTCGTGCCGTCGAACACGGAGGGTGTGCAGACCCCGGAGATCCATCGCAAGATCTCGCTGCGAGCGTCGATCACCGGTGAGATCGTCCTCGACAATGTCCGTCTGCCCGAAGATGCCATGCTGCCGAAGGCCAAGGGACTCAAGGGCCCCCTGTCCTGCCTGTCCGAGGCTCGCTACGGAATCGTCTTCGGTGTCACCGGCGCCGCTCGTGACGCGCTGCTCTCGGCGCTGGAGTACACCGGAACCCGGATCCAGTTCGACCGTCCGCTCTCGTCGTTCCAGATCACGCAGCAGAAGCTCGCGAAGGCCTTCGGCCAGTATTCGCAGATCACTCTGCTCGCCGCTCACCTGGGCAAGCTCAAGGATTCCGAAAAGGGCGTGCGTCCGGAGCAGATCAGCCTCGGCAAGATGGTCAACGTCGATACCGCGATGAACGTCTGCCGTGACCTGCGTGCCCTGTTCGGCGGTTCGGGCATCACGAGCGAGTACCCGCCGCTGCGTCACGCGGTCAACCTCGAAACCGTGCTCACCTACGAAGGCACGCATGAGGTCCACCAGCTCACCCTGGGTCGGACGATGACCGGAATCAACGCCTTCGCCAACTGAAGTTGGGCCGCCGGCTTCTGCGCAAGCTCGGCGCTCCCGCCGCTCAGTGTCGCTGCCGCCCGCCGGCCCTTCGGGGTTCGGCGGGCGGTGTCGCGTTCACGACACCGGTCGCAGTTCCAGCGTGATCGTCAGTTCGTCCTCGCCGAGGCGGCTGTGAGCGTGCATCCCATGGGCAGTGGCGAACTCGGCGGCGTCCGCGGCCTGTTCCCGGCCGAGTTCGATGAGCAGCACACCGTCGGCTGCGAGCCAGTCAGTGGATTCGATGATGAGACGTCGCACGAGGTCGAGCCCATCGGGACCCGCGAACAGTGCACGGGCCGGTTCGAAGTCCACGGCTTCACGGGGCAGGAAGTCCGCGGCGGTCTCGGGCACATAGGGTGGAACGGCGGCGATGACCGAGAACCTGTGCCGCAATGCCTCGGGCAGGCCGTGCAGACAGTCGAGAGTGTGTCCGTGCACGGTGATCCCCGGCCGCGGCGCATGCCCAGACATCCCTGACTGCCCAAGCGCTCCCGGCTGCCCAGGCGCCCCGGCCTGCGAGGATGCTGTCACATTCCGCACGGCGCACCTCACCGCCTCTGCCTGCACATCACCGAGATGGATCTGAACGTCCGGCACCGAAGCGGCCGTGACTGCGGCGGCTGCGACCGAGGCGACGGGACCGACTCCGCAGAAGACTTCGAGCACCACCGGGCCTGCTCCTCCTGCACCGCGGCGGCGCGCCACGTCCCTGATCGCGGACGCCGTGGCCTCGGCCAGCTGGCGGGTGCGCTGCCGGGGAACGAACATTCCGGGCAGCACGTTCAGGCGCAGTCCGGCGAAATCGACCCAGCCGACGATCTGTTCGAGCGGTTCTCCCGCGACCCGTCGTGCAACGAGGTCGACGAGCTTCGTGTCCGGGTCGCCGAGGTGCGCCGCTTCGAGAAGAATCGCCGCTTCGTCTTCGGCGAAGACGCAGCCGGCGGCGCGCAGACGCTCCACGGTCGGTGCGAGCTGCGGATCGTGCTGCGGCCTACGAGGCAGAGAGGGCCTCGTTGCGCAGCCACTCGAGGCTCGACTCGGCATCGATCTCGCCGGAGTCCGTGAGCAGAAGGATGTGGTCGGGTGTCAGCGGGACGAGTGCGGCGAATTCGACCCGGGAGTCGCGCATCGCCTGATCGAGGTTCGCGGTCTCGGCCCCGATGGTCACGCCCACGCCTTCGAACCGCGAGCGGGTGACCCGCACCGACGCCCGACCCGGTTCGACCGGTTCGGCTTCGATGGCGTGCAGAACGATCGCATCCCCGGCACCCGCGACACCGTCAGAGGAACCTTCAGGGCCGCGCAGGTCCACGGTCAGCCCGATCCGGGCGGCGGCGAGGAGACTGAGCGCCCGCGCCACCGGTGGGACATCCTCGGCGACGGTGAGCGTGGCACCGGACTCCGGGACCACACCCATGGCCCGCAGCACCCCGGCGAGTTTCGAACTGCGGTCGAGCACCTCCGCGCGGTCGAGTTCGACAGGCACGGACAGGGCCTTGATGAGCCGGGGGTCGGTGACTTCACGACCGTCGACGAGCGGTTTCTCCGGTGCGGGACCGGTGAGGACGACGTCGTCGGCCTGCCCCATGGCGATCGGGAAGTCGAGGATCTCGTAGACGGGGTTGAGGGTGCCGGGATGCGACTTCGTCGGAACGGAGAAGAAGTGGAAGTCAGTCAACGGAGGCCATCACCTCGACGACGCGGTCGATGAACGCATCGACCTGGTCCTCGTTGTAGGCCTTCTTGCCCTTCGCCGTCTTGAACAGCACACGGCGGACCTGGTCGACGCTCATCGCCACGCCCTGCGTGAAGTAGGAGTTGACCTTGTCGCACATGTCATCGACCTGCTCGATGTCATAGCCGATAACACCGGGAGGCGGGTTGTCGAAGCGTTCCCCGGCCTCACGCACCAGACGGCCCCGCAGGGACGCGGCGACGCGGGTGAGCTCGGAGACCCAGGCGTCCTGACCGGACTGTGCGATGAGACGGTCGCGGGCCTGCTTGGCGAAGGCGTCTTCGAGGCGGTCGAGTGCGGCATCGACGACGGCGACATGATAGCCCTTGCGGACGAGGTCGAAGCCGACCGTGCGCACGGCACGCGAATCCAGGTCCCCGGGCTGCGGGGTCGGCCGTTCGAAGGACTCGCGGGCGCGCTTGAAGAAGCTGTCGACCTGCTTGGGGTCGTATCCGTTCTTCCAACCGGACATCCGAGGGAAAGTCGTGTCCGCCATGTCTCCTCCAGAAGCGAGTGGCTGTGGTGTTTCCACCATGATAGATGGAAGCCGCAGAAATTGCGTGCCGGCACGTACGTGCCGGGCATCGGATGTCTCCGACCGGGCCGTGTCTCAGTCGGCGGCGGCGAGCTGACCGCAGGCACCGTCGATGTCGGAGCCGCGGGTATCGCGGATCGTCGTCGGAATGCCGTGGTCGAGGAGGCGGCGGACGAATTCGTCGGCGACTTCCGGTTCCGAGGCCGTCCACACCGATCCGGGGGTCGGGTTGAGGGGAATCGGGTTGACGTGCACCCAGCCGCGGCCACGCGCATTGAGTTTCTTCGCGAGCAGTTCGGCGCGCCAGACGTGATCGTTCATGTCCTTGATGAGCGCGTACTCGATGCTCACGCGCCGCCCCGTGACCTGGTAGTAGTTGAAGGCGGCGTCGATGGCCTCATCGGCCTTCCACCGGGTGTTGACCGGAATCATCTCATCGCGCAGCTCATCATCGGGTGCGTGGAGGCTGAGCGCGAAGGTCACGGGGATGTCCTCGGCGGCGAGCTTGTTGATGCCCGGCACCAGCCCGACCGTGGAGATCGTGATCCGCCTGGCCGACATGCCCAGGCCCTCCGGTGCCGGTCCGACGAACCGGCGAACCGCGTCCATCACCCGCTTGTAGTTGGCCAGGGGCTCGCCCATGCCCATGAAGACGATATTCGAGACCCGTTCGGGTCCGCTCGCCGAGGCGGCCGTGCCGTCCCCGTCGAACGCGGACTCCCCTGCCGCGTCATCATCGTCGGCTTCGGCGCCGAGCGCGGTCTCGCCGGTGCCCGGCATGTCCGACTTCGGTGCCTCGGCGAGTTCGCCGGCGGCGATGACCTGGTTGGCGCGGATGACCTGTTCGACGATCTCGGCGGTGGACATGTTGCGCGTCAGCCCCTGCTGACCGGTCGCGCAGAACGGGCAGTTCATGCCGCAGCCGCACTGGCTGGACACACACAGGGTGACCCGGTTGCGGTAGCGCATGAGGACGGACTCGACGAGGGCGCCGTCGAAGAGACGCCAGAGGAATTTGATGGTGTCGCCGTTCTCGGTGCGCAGCCGACGGACCTCGGTGAGCAGGTGCGGGAAGAACCGCTCCTGGATCTCAGCCCGCTTGTCCTTGGGCAGGTCGGTCATCGCCTCGGTGTCGGTGACGTAGTGGCTGAAGTAGTGCGTCGAGATCTGCTTGGCGCGGAAGGCCGGCAGGCCCATTTCTTTGACCGCTTCGACCCGTTCGCCCATGCTCATGTCGGCCAAGTGCTGGGGAGGCTGCTTGACCCGCGCGGACTTGAAGTTGAGAAGGGGACGGCCATCGCGCATCGGGGTCTTCGATGTCGTGCCGTCGGCGTGTTCGACGACGGGCCTGGTCTGCCTTCTGCCTGCTTGAGAACTCACGGACCCATTGTCTCATGTCGGGCACGGGACTGTCGTGTGTGAGCCGCCACGCCGGTGAACGCTGCTCAGAGGTAGCCGGGCAGCACCATGAACAGGACGAGGGCGACGGGGGCGGTGGGCAGGATCGAGTCGAGTCGGTCCATCACTCCGCCGTGGCCGGGCAGCAGGGTGCCCATGTCCTTGAGTTCGAGATCGCGTTTGATCATCGATTCGCTGAAGTCGCCGAGGGTCGCGAACGCGGGAATGACCGCACCGATGACCAGTCCGGTCCAGAACGGGGCACCGACGAGGGTGACGGCGAGGATGGTCGCGACGATCGCGGCGAAGACCGTGGAGCCGAGGTAGCCCTCCCAGGACTTCTTCGGCGAGATCCTCGGTGCGATGGGGTGCTTGCCCCACAGCACGCCGAAGACGTAGCCGCCGGTGTCGGAGGCGACGACGGAGGCGAGGAAGATGATGATGTAGAAGTTGCCGTCGGGCTGGGTGAGCAGGAAGACGATGAAGCAGGCCATGAGGCCGACGTAGGTGAGGGCGAAAAGGGAGAGCGAGACGTCTTTGACCGCGTTCTTCCGCCGTTCGACCATCGTGAACAGCATGACCGCGCCGGCGCTGGCGGCGAAGGTCACCCACAGGGCCTCACGACCGCCGATATAGGTGGCCACGACCATGCAGGCCGCGGAGACCATGGTGGGCACATGGGAGACGAGGGAACCCGAACGCGAAAGCGCATTCGCCAGTTCCCACATCGCAGCGACGATGCCGATGAGGACGATGAAGAGGAACGAGATCGGCAGGAACACGAGGGAGGCGAGCACGACGCCGCCGATGAGCATGCCCATGCCGATGGCGGCGGGGAGGTTGCGGCCGGCTCGACCGTAGTCCTTCGGTTCGGGTTCTTCGGACTCTTCGACCGCCTCGGGGGTCGGGTTCGAATCCGGATCGTCCGGCGAATACGGCTTGTCCGAGTGGCGCAGGTCCCGTCGTTTGGGGAACGGCGCCTCTGATTGTGCTGCGTCGCGCGAGTGATCCGGATCCCCGAGGGGAGCCGGATCTGCGGCTGGGCTGTCGGACCCGGTCACGGAGATCATCAGACCTCGAGGAGTTCGGCTTCCTTCTGGGAGAGCAGTTGGTCGATGTTGTCGACCTTGCTCTTCGTCAGATCGTCGAGTTCCGAGATGCTGCGAGTGACCTCGTCCTCGCCGGCCTCGCCGTCCTTCTTGATGCGCTCGAGGACATCCTTGGCGTGGCGACGGATGTTGCGGATGGAGACCTTGCCGTCTTCGGCCTTGCCCTTGACGATCTTGACGTATTCCTTGCGACGTTCCTCGGTGAGTTCCGGGAGGACGACGCGGATGACATGTCCGTCGTTGGCCGGGTTCGCACCGATGTCCGAGTTGCGCAGAGCGTTCTCGATATCGCCCAGGGTGCCCTTGTCGTAGGGGGTCACGAGGATCGTGCGGGCCTCGGGGGTCTGGAACGATGCCAGCTGCTGCAGCGGGGTCGCAGCACCGTAGTAGTCGATTTCGATGTCGGCGAACAGTGCGGGGTTGGCGCGGCCGGTGCGGATCGACGCGAAGTCGTCCTGCGTGAATTCGACGGCTTTGTCCATCTTCTCTCTGGCTTCGGCCAGTGTCTCTTCAATCACGGTTCACTCTTTCCATCTCTGTAAGCTTTGGGTTCATTCTATGGGTCATGACTGAAAAATGCCGCACCGAATCTTCACAGGGGTGTCCTCACCTGCGTGGATGCGAAACGGTGGGCCCGCCTCGGCGCCTCCTCTGTGGAGGGGTGACCGCCTCGGTGGCGGCGGATCTCAGTGGACGACGGTGCCGATCTTGTCGCCCATGATCGCCTTGCGCAGATTGCCTTCGCCTTCCATGCCGAAGACGTGCATCGGCAGCTTGTTGTCCATGCACAGGCTGAAGGCGGTGGCGTCGACGACTTTGAGTCCGCGCTGCAGGGCTTCCTGGTAGGTGATCTCGGTGAGCTTCTCAGCAGCCGGGTCGACCTTCGGGTCGGCGGTGTAGACCCCGTCGACGCCGTTTTTCGCGATGAGCACCTCATCGGCGTGGACTTCCAGGGCGCGCTGGGCGGCGACGGTGTCGGTGGAGAAATAGGGCAGTCCAGCGCCGGCACCGAAGATGACGACGCGGTTCTTCTCCATGTGCCGCATGGCGCGGCGGGGGATGTAGGACTCGGCGACCTGGGACATCGGGATCGCCGTCTGGACCCGGGTGTCGACTCCGGTCTGTTCGAGGAAATCCTGCAGTGCCAGGCAGTTCATCACGGTGCCGAGCATGCCCATGTAGTCGGCGCGGGTGCGGTCCATGCCGCGCTGGGACAGTTCGGCGCCGCGGAAGAAGTTGCCGCCGCCGACGACGATGCTGACCTCGACGTCCTCGACCGTGGGGGCGACTTCGCGGGCGACCGCAGCCACGACATCCGGGTCGACGCCGATCCGACCGCCGCCGAAGACCTCACCGGAGAGTTTGAGCAGGACGCGCCGGCGATGGGTGCGGACGGGATGGCTGACGTGAGCAGATTCGTGAACCGGGGTGCTTGTCATGGAGTCCTTCTTCCGTGCGGGCAGATCGATGCCCGGGTGGATCGTCATTCGGTTGAGTCGTCTGGGCCAGTCTAGCGAAAAACGGGGTCGGACCGATCGGTCCGACCCCGTTGCGCAGGTGAGTTCTCACTCACGCAGCGAACCTGCCGAGCAGACGCAGGGGCTGCTCAGCGGTCAGTGGTGTTTCAGGCTCCGACGCGGTAGCGCAGGAAGCCGGTGGCCTTGACGCCGGCAGCCTCGAGCACCGCGGCCACGGACTGCTTGGGATCCTTGGCGAATCCCTGGTCGAGCAGGCAGTTCTCCTTGAAGAAGCCGTTGACGCGACCTTCGACGATCTTCGGCATAGCCTTCTCGGGCTTGCCTTCGTTCTTCGCGGTGTCTTCGGCGATGCGGCGTTCGTTCTCGACGATGTCGGAGGGAACGTCTTCGCGGGAGAAGTACTTCGGGCTCATGGCAGCGATGTGCACGGCGACATCGTGTGCCACGGTCTCGTCGTCACCTTCGAAGGCCAGCAGCACACCGACCTGCGGGGGCAGGTCCTTGTTGGTGCGGTGCAGGTAGGAAGCGACCTTGGCGCCTTCGACGCGACCCACGCGACGCAGGTCGACCTTCTCGCCCAGGGTGGCACCGGACTCGGTGATGAACTGGGAGATGGGCTTGCCGTCGGTCTCGGCGGCGAGCAGCGACTCGGCCGATTCCGACTTGTTGGCCACGGCCAGCTCGAGGACCTGGTCGGCGAGCTTGACGAACGGCTCGGACTTCGCGACGAAGTCGGTCTCCGAATTGAGTTCGATCATGGTGCCGACACCGCCGTCCACGTGCGTGGCGACGAGGCCGTCGGAGGTGGAGCGGCCTTCGCGCTTGGTGGCTCCCTTGAGCCCCTTCACGCGCAGAGCTTCCATAGCCTTGGCCTGGTCGCCGTCGGACTCGTCAAGAGCCTTCTTGACGTCCATCATGCCGGCGCCGGTCTTCTCGCGCAGTGCCTTGATGTCAGCGGCAGTGTAGTTTGCCATTCTTTCTCCTCAGGGTGGTGGAGTTAAAGGAAATCAGGACTCGGTCGACTCGGTGGAGTCGGCAGCTTCAGCGGTCGGAGCGGCTTCAGCGGTCTCAGCTTCAGCAGTCTCGGCGGCGGGAGCTGCGGCAGCGGTCTCAGCCTCGGCGGCAGGAGCTGCGGCAGCGGTCTCGGCCTCAGCGGCAGGAGCGGCTTCAGCGGACTCGGCAGCAGCCTCGGCGGGCTTCTCCTCGGTCTTGCCTTCGAGCAGCTCGCGCTCCCATTCGGGCATGGGCTCGACAGCGGAGACGTTCTTCTCACCGGACTGCTCGTCCGAGGAGTGACGGGCGATGAGGCCCTCGGCGACAGCGTCGGCGACCACGCGGGTCAGCAGCGAGACCGAGCGGATGGCGTCGTCGTTGCCCGGGATCGGGTAGTTGACGTCGTCCGGGTCGCAGTTGGTGTCGAGGATGCCGATGACCGGGATGCCCAGCTTCTTGGCCTCATCGACGGCGAGGTGTTCCTTCTTGGTGTCGACGATCCAGACGGCCGACGGGGTGCGCTGCATGTCGCGGATGCCGCCGAGGGTCTTCTCGAGCTTGTCCTTCTCGCGACGAAGGATGAGCAGTTCCTTCTTGGTGTGCGAGGAGCCTGCAACATCGTCGAAGTCGATCTCTTCGAGTTCCTTGAGGCGGCGCAGACGCATCGAGATGGTCTGGAAGTTCGTGAGCATGCCGCCGAGCCAACGCTGGTTGACGAAGGGCTGACCCACGCGCTTGGCCTGTTCGGCGATGGATTCCTGGGCCTGCTTCTTGGTGCCGACGAAGAGGATCGTGCCGCCGTGGGCCACGGTCTCCTTGACGAACTCGAAGGCTGAGTCGATGTAGCCCAGCGACTTCTGCAGGTCGATGATGTAGATGCCGTTGCGCTCGGTGAAGATGAAGCGCTTCATCTTCGGGTTCCAACGACGGGTCTGGTGTCCAAAGTGTACGCCGCTGTCGAGCAGCTGGCGGATGGTGACGACGGCCATGCCGACGCCCTCCTTTCTGTTGCACCCGAGGGTGCTTTTACGTCACGCGCGCGTCGGTCCTTCCGCGATGCGAAACCCGTGAGGGATCGCTTCGATCCGACCGACGGGGAGCGTCGATGACATTTTCGGTTGATTCCTGGTACCCGGTTCGTCCGCCCCACAAGCACACCTGATGGCAGCTTGCACCATGGGAAGGAGAAGAATTCGGATACGCGTAGTCAGAAGACATGCTTCTGCTGACGCGATTCTATCCCGGTTGGGCAAGTCATTTCCAATCGAGGTCCGCCCTCGCCGAGGCGGCGCTCGGCTGCCTCCCGAACCCGCCGACTCGTGCGCCGCAGGGTGTGGAGGGGAACCGCCCCTGGGACGGTTCCGGTGCGCGGCCCTGCAGGCAGTCGCGCGCGGTTCGTGCCTGAAGTCCGCAGACCGGAGAGGGCTGCACGCGGGTGCGCACGCGGGCACTCGACCACCTGTTTCTGTGGACCCTGCCCCGACTCCACCTCCCGAGCCCTGGGGACGGCCTACACGTGTCCACAGGCGGCTTCTGGGAGGGTGACACGGTGGAGGGGCGGGGGCTTCTATGGGCGCATGAACCTCGTCTCCCCTGATCCGCATCACCCGCTTCACCGCCGAGGATGGACCCACCCGCTTCACCGCCGAGGATGGACCCGCCGGTCCCACTATCGCGGTGCATCCGGCGGGCCCCACCATCGTCGACGGTCATACCGCCCCGAGTGGTCGTTCGCCAGTTCCGGGCAGATCCGGTCTCTGCTGCTGACGTCGCTCCTCGCCTCGGCACTCATCTTCACCACGTCTCCCCCGAGTGCTTCAGCGGCGACCGATGCACAGAACTGGGTCAGCCCGGTGCCCGCGATGGAGATCATCAACGCTTTCGACCCGCCCGACAAGCCCTGGCTCAAGGGACACCGGGGAATCGATGTGCTCGCGGTCGAGGGAGAACCGCTGCGGGCGCCGACGAAGGGCACCATCCGCTTCGCCGGCACGGTCGCAGGCACGGCCACCGTCAGCGTGCTCACCGCCTCCGGGCATGTGCTGTCATTCCAACCGGCGGCGACAATGCTGAAGAAGGGCGAAGAGTTCTCGGCCGGCGAGCGCATCGGCACGATCGGCTCCGGTGACCACTGCGACCGGTCGTGTCTGCACATCGGGGCGTGGCCGGACGAGGCGAAGAAGCGCTATATCGATCCGAGCAGGTTCTTCGGGCAGGAGCAGTCCCTGCTGCTGCCGCTGTCGCGGAAACCGGATGAGGAGGCCAAGGCCGGCGGTGGCGGTTCGGCGACGTCGGGGGCCGGGGCCTGGGGCGGACACAGCAACGGCCGGATTCCCGCCTCGGCGATGTGTCCGCTGAAGACGGCGCCCGGTCAGATGCTGCGCTGCGATGCGCAGGCCGCCTTCGACCGGATGTCGCTGGCGTTCGCGGCTCGGTTCGGATCACCGATCTCGGTCACGGATGCCTATCGCGACTACGCCACGCAGGTGATCCTCAAACGACGGAAAGGTCGGATGGCCGCCACACCGGGCACGTCGAACCACGGGTGGGCTCTCGCGGTCGATCTCGGCAGCGGCATCAATTCCTTCGGCACCGCTCAGCACCAGTGGATGCGGGCCAATGCCCCGAAATTCGGATGGATCCATCCCGGGTGGGCGAGGCAGTCGGGTTCGCTGCCCGAGCCCTGGCACTGGGAGTTCCGCAAATAGCGCTGGTGTTCAGGCCCGCGGATGGGCGCGGCGGTACGTCTCCTGCAGACGCTGCATCGACACGTGAGTGTAGATCTGGGTGCTGCTCATGGTCGAGTGGCCGAGCAGCTCCTGAATCTGTCTGAGGTCGGCCCCGCGGTCGAGCATATGGGTGGCCGCCGAGTGCCGCAGCCCGTGGGGCCCGATGTCCGGTGCGCTCGGATCCTCGGCACCGTAGCGGTGGACGAGTTCGCGCACCTGCCGGGCTCCGATGCGTCCGCCGCGGACCCCGAGGAACAGAGCGTCCCCGCTGTTGGGCCCGGCGAACAGATCGCGGGCGGCGAGCCAGTCGTTCAGCGCCGTCTGTGCCGGAGCGCCGAAGGGCACTCGGCGTTCCTTGTCGCCTTTGCCGAGCACTGTGATCATCGCTTTCCGGTGGTCGACGTCGCGGCGGTCGAGGCCGGTGAGTTCGGAGACACGCACTGCGGTCGCGTAGAGCATTTCGAGGATCGCGGCATCACGGAGACGTTTGGCGGCTTCGAGAGGATCGTCGCTGCGCTCACGTGCGGATCGCTGAGAACCCGATCCTGGCGAGGCTGAACCGTCGGCGGCGGAGGCTTCGGGCGGAGAATCGTCCCGATCGGCGGCGGAGACGAGGGCAGCGGCCTGCTGCGGTTTGAGCACCGTGGGCAGGCGCGAGTCCTTCTTCGGAGTCCGCAGCCGTGCCGCGGGGTTGTTCGGCAGTCCCAGATTGTTCACGCCGAAGGCGAAGAAGGAGCGGACGGCGGCGATCTTGCGTGCCACCGTTGACTTCGCGGCACCGGCATCGTCGAGGGCGATCAGCCATGATCGCAGATCATCGAGTTCGACGGCAGCCAGATCGATCCGCTTTCCCTCAGCCTTCGGCGAACCGGAGTTCTCCTCTGCCCTGCCGAGGCGCAGCTTCGACGAGTGCACGGCGTGGTCGAGGAAATCGGTGACATCGGAGACATAGGCGCGAGCGGTGTGTTCGGAGACGTCACGGGATCGCAGGTGGTCGGCATAGCCTGCCACCACTTCGGCGACCGTCGACAGTGTGCTCACAGTCCCCAGGATACGTGTGCGATCACGTGCGAGTGAGGATTGGCCTCTGCGGCAGGTCGGACACCATCGGATCGAGGTCGTCGACGATGAACTCACCGATGGAGAAGACGCCGGTGAAGCCTCGCGGCACGGTTATGGGGAATCACCCACGAGGAATCAGCGCCGCACGCGCAGCTTCACCCACCCGGTGTCGCGGCGTTCGGCCAATCCGGCGAGGTCGAGCACGGTCAGGGAGCTGAGCGCACCTGTGATGGTCAGTCCCGCCCGGGAGGCGATCGTGCCGACGTCGAGTGGTTTCGACACGGTCAGCGCATTGAGGCAGATCTTCTCCCTCTCCCCGAGGTCCTCAAGCGGATCGGGTCGTTGAGAGGCACCGCTGTCGGTGTCGAAGAGCGCCGGAGCGTGATCGTCCATGAGTGCGATGACGTCGTCGCTGCAGGTGACGAGTTCTGCCTCATGCTCACGCACGAGCCGGTGGGCCCCGGTCGATGACGCCGAATAGACCGATCCGGGGAACGCAGCGACCTGCCGGGAGAGTTCGAGGGCATGACGGGCCGTGTTGAGCGCTCCGCTTCGCCATCCGGCCTCGACGATGACGCTCACCTGTGCGGAGGCGGCGATGAGTCGGTTGCGCAGAAGGAACCGGTGGCGCATCGGGGTCATCCCCGGAGCGGTCTCGGACACGATCGCGCCGGTGGCCAGGATCTGCTCGAACAGATCGGCGTTTGCGGCCGGATAGAAGCGGTCGACTCCCCCGGCCATGAACGCGATCGTCGGTGCCTCGCGGGCGATGGCGGCCCGGTGCGCGGCGGCGTCGATGCCGAACGCTCCACCGGAGACGACGGTGATCCCGTGAGCGGCGAGATCCCAGGCGAGGTCGGAGGCGCATTTGGTGCCGTAGTTGCTCGCGGCCCGGGCTCCGACGACGGCGACCGCGCGGGAGAGGGCGCGCGTGAGGCTCACAGTGCCTCTCACCCACAGCCCCAACGGTGCGGCCGGACCGAGGTCGTCGAGCATGCTCGGCCATTCTTCGTCGCCGGGGATGACGAGCCGACCGCCGAGTCGTGCGATCTTGTCGAGATCGCGCCCGGCGACAGCAACGTCCTCGTCGCCTGCGCGGACTGCCCACCTCTCGATGGCTTCGCGCATCTGCCCGTGCGTGGCCGCCTCGGCGCCGGTGGAGTTCAGCCCCGCCATCGCCTCATCCGCGGTGGCCTCACCTCGGCCGACGACGGTGACGATCGTGTGCGCGGCGACCGGTCCGATGTCGTCGACGAGGCGTTTGAGCAGACCGTCGCCGGGTTCGCCGATGCGCAGCAGGGAGGCGATGGCCGCGCGGACCTCCTCGTTCGTGTTCACGGTCATGACTCCTGCGTCCTCAGGGCGAGCGCCATCCGCATCGCGTCGTGGTCGGGTCCCGGTTTTCCGTCGAGGTCGGCCAGGGTGGTCGCGACCCGCAGCACCCGGTCGTAGCCGCGCATCGTGATCCGTCCCGTGTCGAGTGCCCGGTCGAGGTCGGTCAATGCCGCAGGGCTGAGACCGAAGTGGTCGCGCAGCCAGGTGCCGGGCGCTTCGGCATTGAGGTGCCAGGAACAGTCGGCGAAGCGTTCGGTCTGTCGCCTCCGGGCTTCGAGCACACGTGCGGCCACGACGGCGCTGGTCTCCTGTCCCCCGCCGAGGCGGATGTCTGCAGGAGAGACGGGGAAGAGTTCGAGCTGCAGGTCGACTCGGTCGAGCAGCGGCCCGGACAGGCGATTGCGATAGCGGCGTTTGTCCAAGGGGGTGCACCGGCAGTCCGCTCCGGCCCCGGCCATTCCGACTCCGCAGGGGCACGGGTTCGCGGCCATGATGAGTTGGAAGGCCGCCGGCAGCACCATGGAACCCCAGGCCCGGTGGATGTGGACGCGGCGGGATTCCATCGGCTGCCGCAGCGCTTCGAGCACATCGCGGGAGAATTCCGGAGCTTCGTCGATGAACAGCACCCCGCGGTGTGCGCGGCTGAGGATCCCGACCGTTCCGGGGCGACGTCCCCCGATGAGCGCCGAGGCGGTGCTGCGGTGGTGGGGTGCTTCGAACGGGGGTCGGTGGTCGAGTCCCTCGCTGCCGTCGAGTTCTCCCCGCAGGGACCGTACGGTGGCGACTTCGACGGCTTCGTCATCGTTGAGAGCCGGCAGAATCCCGGGCAGGCACTGGGCGAGCAGTGTCTTGCCGGCTCCGGGTGTGCCGCGCATGAGCAGGTTGTGTCCTCCGGCGGCGGCGACTTCGAGTCCGAATCGCCCTTCGGCTTGGCCCTGCACCTCGGCGAGGTCGTGGAGTTCCGGTGTGACGGGGACGGGACGGTCCATGTCGATCACCGCGGGCAGAGGAGGTACGGCCATGGATCCGCCGTAGGCGTTGACGAGTTCGGCCAGGGAGGCGACGGGGAGGGTGCGGGCTCGTCCGAGCAAAGAGGCTTCCGAGGCATTGCCGATGGGGACGACGAACCGGTCGAAGCCTGCCTGCATCCCGGTGTGCAGGGCGGGCAGAATTCCCGTCACGGGTCGGATCCTGCCGTCGAGTCCGATCTCGCCGCAGTGGATGATCGACCCGGTGTCCTCGCTCGAGATGAGGTCCAGGGCCTTGAGCACGGCGACGGCGATGCCGAGGTCGAAGCCGGTGCCGATCTTCGGCACCGTGCCCGGGGTGAGGTTGATCGTCAGGTGCTGTGTCGCCACAGGGGCACCGAGGAAGGCGAGGGCCGCACGCAGTCGTTTGCGTGACTCGCTCACCGAGGTGTCCGGCAGTCCGACGATGTCGATTCCGGGCAGACCGGCGCTGATGCTGGCTTCGATCGACACGATCTTTCCGCTCAGTCCCCACAGAGCCACGGCGCAGGCGCGGCCGATGATGTGGCCCTTCGGCTCAGCGGTGCCGGGTTCCCGCATTTCCGGTGCCTCGGTCATGAGTCGACCTGGATGTTCGGGCAGTGGAAATACTGGATGCTCGGCTCGATGATGATGCCGAGCGCGTCGATGCGGACTGCGGGGAAGTATTCGCTCTGCCCCCGCAGCCAGATTCCGGCGAGCATGCGGATGCGGGTGAGTTTGGCTCGCGTGACGGCTTCGAGCGGTGATCCGAGGGCAGCGGTGCGACGGGTCTTGACCTCGACGAAGACGGCGGTGTCACCGTCTCGGGCGATGATGTCGAGTTCACCGCGCGGACAACGGAAGTTGCGTTCGACGATGACGAGCCCGGCGTGCTCGAGGTAGGCCGCCGCGAGGTCCTCTCCTCTGTCGCCCAGAGCCTGCTTGCGCATGCCCTTCGCAGTGCGTTTTCGCCGAGTTGCCCGTGTCTGTGCCATGTCGGCCAGCTGACCACGGCAACGAGAGCGGCGAGAAGAGGGAGAAATGAGCCTGTGGAAGCCGCACGGCCGTCCACAGCCGAATCACGCCGGAGTCAGAGCATGATCCACAGATGCTGGTGCGCGAGTGCCCGCCCGGACTCGCTTCCCGAACTCAGCCCCGGATCGACGTCGGCGGTTCGAGATCGGATTTCGCGATCTCCTCGATGTTCACGTCTTTGAAGGTCAGCACGTGCACGGTCTTGATGAACCGGGAGGAACGGTAGCTGTCCCACACCCACGCATCGCGCAGGGTGAGTTCGAAGTACACGTCCCCGGCATCGTTGTGGGCTTTGAGGTCGACGTGATTGGCGAGGTAGAAGCGTCGTTCGGTCTCGACGACATAGGCGAAGAGACCGACGACATCTCGGTATTCCTTGTACAGCTGGAGCTCGAGTTGAGCCTCGTAGTCGTCCAGATCATCGGCGCTCATGATGACCCCTCCCTTCTGATACCGCGTGCAAGCGGAAGCTCTGACGGTGGTGGATGCTGGGACCGAAGTCGACGATGCCCTGCCGGTGCTTCGCCGTGCCGTATCCCACGTTCGACTCCCAACCATAGTGCGGCAGATCCTCGGCGAGTGCGATCATCGTCTCGTCGCGAGTCACTTTCGCGACGATGCTCGCCGCCGCGATCGCCGGCACGGAGCCGTCGCCCTTGATCACGGTGCGAACCGGCGGCAGTTCGAATTCGGCGCAGTGCCCGAATATCCCCAGGCAGTCGAGGGTAAGTGGGGCCGAGAGCCAATCGTGGCGGCCGTCGAGGAGAACCATCGTCCGCTCCGGGCAGTCCCCCGCCGAGGCGACCGAACCAACACCGGCACCACCCCAAGCGTCGAGCATCTCGATCATCGCCCGCCGTCCGGCGAGGTTGAGCGCCATGGTCATGCCGATCTCGTCGAGTTCGGCGGGGCTCGTCGAACCCACCGCCGCGGCAGTCGCCCACGAACGCACACGGTCGGTGGCGTCCTGCCGAGACCGGGCGCTGAGCTGCTTGGAATCATGGATGCCCGCGGGCACCTCGGCGCCGGTGATCTTCCGCAGATCGAACAGGGCGACACCGACACTGACGGGGCCGGCCAGGGCGCCGCGTCCGACCTCGTCGACACCGATGACGAAGTCGAAGCCCTCTCTCAACAGTCCGTTCTCGACACTGAGGTCGGTCAGTCCGCGCATGGTCATCAGTTCCCGGTGATTCCCTGCGAATCGGGGACGTCGGCGAAAACGTCTTCGGGGTTCGACACCCAGCTGAAGTGATTGAACGGCCAATTGATGAGGAACACGGTCCCGACCATGTCGTCTTCGGAGACGAAGGGTTCGCTGTCCATGTGATAACGGGAATCGGCGGAGTTGCCGCGGTTGTCGCCCATCACCCAGTAGTGGCCTTTGGGGACGGTGACCTTGAACTCGACCTCGGACGGTGCGGTGCCTTCATCGAGGTAGGTCTCGTCGATCGATTCGCCGTTGACCATGAGGCGCCCCTGCCCATCGCAGCATTCGATGGTGTCGCCGCCGACCCCGATCACGCGTTTGATGAGCTGGTTTCCCGCATCCGAGGGGGCCAGGCCGATGAATTCGAGGACCGGGTTGGGGGTGTATTGGGTGGTCTCGGCTGCCGAGAGCCAGTGCGCGGGGTCGTCGAAGACGACGATGTCGCCGCGGTTGGCCGGCCCGAACCGTGGGGCGAGCTGGTTGACCAGCACCCGGTCATCGACCTGCAGGGTGGTCATCATGGATTCCGAGGGAATGTAGAACGAGCGGACGACCCAGGTCTTCAGCGCCGTCGAGATGAGCAGGGCGATGACGATGATCGCCACGGTCTCCAACAGCCCCCGCACGAACCGTTTCGAGGCGGGGGGCGGGGAAGCTTGAGAGTCGCTGGTCATTCGTTCGCTTTCACATTCGGCCACGGTTTCCGCTGGGACTGAACCGAGCGTACCAGCACGAACCTGACCGGATCCTCAACCGCACACGGTTGCCCTCGCCGAGGCGGAGGCGCAGTCGCGAACCGCCTCACCCACCATGGCGGTTGAGTCGCACCGACGGTCGCGGCGAAGGCTCAGTCGATCGAGGAACCGTGGCCGATGACCGGGCCGATGACCCGGTCGGTGGGGATGAATCCCCCACCGGGACGGCCGAGCAGCGACCGCGAGTCCGCGGAGTCGGTGCGGTTGTCACCCATCACCCACATCGTGTCGGCCGGCACTTCGACGGAGAATTCCACCGCCGAGGCGGGGGTGGGGGCATAGTCTTCACGCAGAGGTTCGCCGTTGAGCAGGAGCCGACCGTCGGCATCGCAGCACTGCAGAGTGTCGCCGCCGACGGCGATGACGCGTTTGACGTAGTAGACGTCGCGGGGGCCGAGTCCGACCCAGGACCCGATCTTCTGCAGAGGCGTCGGCAGGGCATCGTCGACGAAGGAGCCACGGCCGTCGAAGACGACGATGTCGCCGCGCTGGATGTCGCCGCGCAGGGCGTCGGGACGCCAGACGGTGATCGAGTCGTCGACCTTGAGAGTCGGCTCCATCGAGGCGCTGGGAATGGTGAAGCGCTGGATGACGAATCCGCGGACGGATCCGCCGAGGATGACGATGACGACGGCGATGGCCGCGATCGTCTTCCAGAACCTGGCCGAATACAGAAGACGCGACCCGAAGGTCGCGTCTTCATGTCGGTTCGGCACGGTGTGATCATCTCCCACAGTGCCGGGCAAATCAGGCCTTTTCGCGGATGCGAGCAGCCTTGCCGCGCAGTTCGCGCAGGTAGTAGAGCTTCGCACGGCGGACATCGCCGCGAGAGAGGACCTCGATCTTGTCGACGTTGGGCGAGTGCACCGGGAAGGTACGCTCGACACCGACGCCGAAGCTGATCTTACGAACGGTGAAGGTCTCACGGACTCCGTCGCCCTGGCGACGGATGACGATGCCCTTGAACACCTGGATACGCGAGCGCGAGCCCTCGATCACCTTGACGTGAACGTTGAGGGTGTCGCCGGCGCGGAATTCAGGCACATCGGACTTCAGCGAGGCTGAATCTACAACATCGAGCTTCTGCATTGTGGTTTCTCCTGTGGCCCCAGCTTCAGGTCGAGGACACGCATATCGGACCGGTGAACCGGTGACTGGATCGTCTGTCGGGATTGCTCCCCGTCGATCCGCCGCATCAGAGACGGCGGATCATGGTGGACCCACATCCCCCTGAAGCAGGTGAGGGCCAACAAACGCGACGCTCTATTCTGTCACGGTTCCACGCTCAGACTCAAACCGTTCGAGCGCGGCCAGGTCCTCTCTGCTCAGGTCGGTGAGCCGGGCGAGGAGGTCGGGTCTGACCTCGGCGGTCTTTTCGAGACGTCGGTCACGCCGCCACCGCGCGATCGCCGCATGGTTGCCGCTGAGCAGGATCTCCGGCACGTCCCGGCCACGCCAGCTCGCCGGCTTCGTGAAGATCGGGTATTCGAGCAGACCGTCTTCGTGGCTCTCCTCGGTCAGGGATTCCGGGTTGCCGATGACCCCGGGGATGAGTCGGCTGATCGCTTCGATCATCACCATCGACGCGACTTCACCGCCGTTGAGGACGTAGTCGCCGATGCTCATGGGCCTCAGTTCGAAGCGCTCCCCGGCCCAGTCGATGACCCGCTGATCGATGCCTTCGTAGCGACCGCAGGCGAACACGAGATGCTGCCGGGAGGCGAGATCCTCGGCGATGCGCTGGTCGAACACCTCTCCGGCGGGGCTCGGGACGATGAGCGTGGGCTTCGCCTCCCCGGCGGGGCGACCGGCGAGGATGTGTTCGAGCGCCAGCGCCCAGGGTTCGGCCTTCATGACCATGCCCGCTCCCCCGCCATAGGGAGAGTCGTCAACGGTGTTGTGCCGGTCGAAGGTGAAGTCGCGCAGGTCATGGACGTTGAGTCCGAGCTGCCCGCGTTCGACGGCCTTGCCGATGAGCGAGAGCTGCAGTCCGGCAAGGTACTCGGGGAAGATCGAGACGACGTCGATCGACATGGCCCGGTCCCCCTGCCCAACGGCGGCGGCCTCTTCGGCGGGGGTGTCGTTGCTGCTCATCGGGGACGGTTCACTCATTCGGCGTCGAAGAGGCCTGCGGGCGGGGTGACGACGAGGCGGCCGGCCTCGATGTCGACATCGGGCACGATCGCGGTGACGAACGGGATGAGCACGACGTGGCCGAGCGTGTGCTTCATGTGCAGCAGGTCCTGAGCGGTGCCGTTGGTGACGTCGACGATCTCTCCGACGAGCTCGTCGTTCTCATACACGTTGAGGCCGATGAGGTCGTCGAGGTACCAGGCGTCGTCGTCCTCATCCTCTTCGTCCTGTTCTGCGAGGATGAGGGTGTTGCGGATCTCCTCGGCGCGGTTGCGGTCGGGGACTTCCTCGAAGGCCAGGAGAAGTCGGTCGCGGTGCCACCTCGCCGACTTCAGCGTCAGCGTGCCGATGTCCGGGTCGGTGGCGAAGCTCGCCCCGGGGGTGAGCCGTTCCTCGGGACGGTCCGTGCGCACCTCGACAGTGAATTCGCCCTTGATCCCGTGCGGCTTGCCCAGGCGGGCGATCACCGTGTCCATTCTGCTCCTCGAAGTTCGCGGTCGTTGAGTGTCCGGCCGGCTGACGTCGGTGCATGTGCGCGACGATCCGTCGCGGCAGATCCTGCGCCTGCGGCCGTGTTCAGGCACCAGTCTAGTCGGCGAAGGGGTGGTGAATGCACGAGAGGGGATGCAGCGCATATGCACTGCATCCCCTCTCGCACAGAAGGTGTTACGCCTCGATGAGGTCCACTCGCACCGACTCACGGCCGGCCAGAGAGTTCATCACGGTGCGCAGGGCCTTGGCGGTCCTGCCCGCACGGCCGATGACCCGACCGAGGTCTTCGGGGTGAACCCGAACCTCGAGGGTCGTGCCGCGGTGCGATGAACGCGAGCGAACGGACACGTCGTCGGGATGATCGACGATGCCGCGGACCAGATGCTCGAGCGAATCAGCCAACATCTCAGGCTTCAGCGCTTTCTTCAGCGGCCTCAGGTGCGGCTTCGGCGGCCGGAGCCTCAGCAGCGTCAGCGGACTTGCCGCCCTTCTGCGTGATGGCTTCCTTCACGACCGACTCGGCGTTGGGAGCCACGTAGGCTTCCTTCTCCTGCTGCGGCTTGACGGTGTTGACCGCTTCGCCCTCGCCGGTGAACTTCTGCCAGTCACCGGTGAGCTTGAGCAGGGCACGCACCTGTTCGGTGGGCTGAGCGCCCACCGAGAGCCAGTACTGAGCGCGCTCGGAGTCGATCTCGACGACCGAAGGCTCACGGGTCGGGTGGTAGATGCCGATCTGCTCTTTGGCCTTGCCGTCGCGGCGCGTCCGCGAATCCATGACGACGACGCGGTAGAAGGGTGCACGGACTTTGCCCATGCGGGTCAGACGAATTTTGACTGCCACTTGAGTGGTGTCTCCTTTTGTGTTCTGTGTGCACAGCTGATCCAGTTCGATCGTGGGGTTGACCTGCTGGAAGCCGCGGCTCGGACTATCACTTCGGCGCGGATGAGAGGGCCCGGACCGAGAGCAAAAGTACAAGAGTCAATTGTGCCAGAAGGCTCTACTTCTTGCCACCTGGAACGATTCCGCCGAATCCCTTCGGCAGGTTCGAGGGGTCGAATTCCTCGTCCTTGCCCAGATCGACTCCGCCGAAGGCCGAACCGACCGGATCTTGGGTCTTGCCGGCCTTCTTATCGGCCAGCGCCTTCGCTTCCTGGGCTCGCTTGGCCGGGTTGCCTGACTGACCGCCCTTGCGGCCCTTCTTCTTCCCCGAGACCTTCTTCTTCCGGGTCCCCGGACCACCGGGCATTCCGCCCATTCCGGGCATCTGCGGCATGCCACCGCCGCCACCGGGCATTCCGGGCATCCCGCCGCCGCGGGTCATCGAGCGCATCATCTTCTGCGCCTGGCCGAAACGCTCCATGAGCTGGTTGACCGCGGTGACGGTGGTGCCGGCACCCTTGGCGATGCGGGCGCGGCGGGAGCCGTTGAGGATCTTCGGGTTCGATCGCTCCTGGGGTGTCATCGATCTCACAATCGCTTCGACCCGGTCGACCTCACGCTCGTCGAAGTTCGCCAGCTGTTCCTTGTACTGGCTCATGCCGGGCATCATGCCCAGCATCTTCTTCATCGAGCCCATCTTCTTCAGGCCCGCCATCTGCGTGAGGAAGTCGTTGAGATCGAAGTCCTCGCCGGCTTCGACCTTCTTCTTGAGCTTCTCGGTCTCTTTTTCGTCGAAGTTCTTCTCGGCCTGCTCGATGAGCGTCATGATGTCGCCCATGTCGAGGATCCGGTCAGCCATCCGGTCCGGATGGAACTGTTCGAAGTCCTTCATCGACTCACCGGTCGAGGCGAACATGATCGGCTTGCCGGTCACCTCGGCGACCGACAGTGCCGCACCGCCGCGGGAGTCGCCATCGAGCTTCGAGAGCACGACGCCGGTGAAGTCGACGCCTTCGAGGAACGCCTCGGCGGTCTTCACCGCGTCCTGGCCGATCATCGCGTCGATGACGAAGAGGACTTCGTCGGGGTTGACCGCGGTGCGGATGTCCGCGGCCTGGGCCATGAGCTCCTCGTCGATGCCGAGCCGGCCGGCCGTGTCGACGATGACGACATCGTGCAGCTTCGACTTCGCGACCTCGAGGGAGTCGGTGGCGACCTGGATCGGATCGCCCACACCGTTGCCCGGTTCGGGAGCGTAGACGACGGCTCCGGCACGTTCACCGACGATCTGGAGCTGGTTGACCGCATTGGGCCGCTGCAGGTCGGCGGCGACGAGCATCGGGCGGTGGCCCTCGGACTTCAGCCAGTGCGCGAGCTTTCCGGCCAGGGTGGTCTTACCGGCACCTTGGAGGCCCGCGAGCATGATGACCGTCGGCGGACGCTTGGCGAAGTTCAGACGGCGCGTCTGACCACCGAGGATGCCGACGAGTTCGTCGTTGACGATTTTGACGACCTGCTGGCCGGGATTGAGTGCGCCCGAGACTTCCTCGGACAGCGCACGCTCCCGGATCCGGCCGGTGAAGGCACGCACGACAGGCAGGGCGACGTCGGCGTCGAGCAGGGCACGTCTGATCTCACGAATGGTGGCATCGACGTCGGCTTCGGACAGCCGGCCCTTCCCGCGCAGATTCTTGAAAGTCGCGGTGAGCCTGTCTGACAGAGAGTTAAACACGTACAAGCCTTCTTCACGATGATTTGGTCGACTCTTAAGCCTAGCAACTCACCCGCGTCCGGCTGAAACCGTGAGTGCTGACAATGCCCGGTGAACTCTCGCCGAGGCGGCCCCGCCTCGCACTCCCCCACCCGCTCCCTCGCAACAGGCACCGTTAGTCGCAACAGGCACCGTAAGCAGCAAACCCCCTCGCTGCGCCACGGTGATTTGCGGTGAACGATGATGGATGCCCGCCTGACTGCAGGAGAGAGCACCTGCAGACGGGCGGCGGGGCAGTGACCACCGGGCCGCAGTGACCGGCGGGAAGCGGCGGCCGCCGGTCGCAGGTCACCGGAAGGAGTAGGCCTGCTCCGCGTGCTCGAAGGCATCGATCCCCTCGAGCTCCTCGCGAGGGTCGATCCGCAGCCCCATCGTCCCGCGCAGCACCAGTGCGATGGCAAGCGTGGCGAGGCCGGCGAAGACGACGGCCACGAGACAGGCGAGCACCTGCGCGATGAGCAGTTCGAAACCGGCTCCGTAGAAGAGACCGGCCGGCCCGTCCTCGTGCGGGAAGGCGAAGAAGCCGATCATCACAGTGCCGATGACCCCCGCGACGAGGTGGACGGCCACCACATCGAGCGCATCGTCGTAGCGCAGACGATTCTTCGCCTCCACGGCGAAGATCGCTCCGGCACCTGCGGCGATGCCGATGAGCACGGCAGCATAGGGGTCGACGTCAGCGCACGCCGGGGTGATCGCGACGAGGCCGGCGATCGCTCCGGAGACGCTGCCGATGCTGCTCGGTCGCGAAGCCCGGAGGCGTTCGATCATGATCCAGGTGATCATGCCGGCGGCCGGGCTGGCCAGGGTGTTGATCCAGATCAGACCGCCCTGTTCGATCGTCGCGGCGGCGCCCCCGTTGAAGCCGAACCATCCGAACCACAGCAGGGCCGCTCCCAACACGGTGATCGGAATATTGTGCGGCTTGTGCGGGGCCGAGAATCTGGCGCGGCGACCCATGACGATGACGAGGACGAGGGCGGAGATGCCGGCGTTGATGTGGACGACGGTGCCGCCGGCGAAGTCGATGGCGGGTCCGAACAGGCGGCCGATCGCACCCGATTCGCTGAGCAGACCGTCGCCCCAGACCATGAACGCCAGCGGGCAGTACACCAGAGTCACCCAGGCGGCGGAGAAGACGAGCCAGGTGGAGAACTTCGCTCGGTCGGCGACGGCTCCGGCGATGAGCGCGATCGCGATCATCGCAAAGGTCGATCCGTAGCCGATCGAGATGAGCGAGGCGGGATCATCGGCCACGGCACCGCTGAGTCCGAGCTGGGACCGCGGATTGCCGACGATTCCGGCGATCGAATCACCCGAGCTCAGACCATATCCGCAGAGCACCCAGACGAGCCCGCCGACGGCCATTGCGGAGAAGACCATCATCATCATATTGATGGCCGAGGTGATTCGCGTCATCCCGCCGTAGAAGAACGCCACCCCCGGTGTCATGAGCAGCACCAGCCCTGCCGCGACCATCATCCATACGTTCACTGCATCGAGTTCCATGTCGTCTCTCATCTGTCCAAGCCGGTTCCGGATCGAACCGCGCAGAGACAGTCTCCATGACGCATGTCACAGTGATGCTTCGGTCATGTTTCCGCAGTGTGACAAGCCGGGCCCCACCCCGTCGATACAAGGGTGAGACCCGGCAGGATCAGTACGCGAAATCAGTCGAGCAGCGCGTCGACGAATCCTTCGGCGGTGAAGGGCGCGAGATCGTCTGCACCCTCACCCAGCCCGATGAGCTTGACCGGCACGCCGAGCTCACGCTGGACGGCTATGACGATGCCGCCCTTCGCCGTGCCGTCGAGTTTCGTGAGCACGATTCCGGTGACGTCGACCGCCTCGGCGAAGACCTTCGCCTGCTGCATGCCGTTCTGCCCGGTGGTCGCATCGAGGACGAGGAGCACCTCGTCGATCTCGTGGCCCTCGCCCAGCGGGCGGGTGGCCACACGCTTGACCTTGCCGAGCTCGTCCATGAGGCCGCGCTTGTTCTGCAGCCGTCCGGCGGTGTCGACGAGGACGACGTCAGTGCCGTCGGCCTGCCCCTTCTCCACGGCCGAGTAGGCCACCGAGGCGGGATCGGCCCCTTCTTCCTTGCGCACGGTTTCGACGCCGACGCGTTCACCCCAGGTGGCCAGCTGCTCGGCGGCGGCTGCGCGGAAGGTGTCCGCGGCCCCGAGGAGCACGGTTCTGTCCTCAGCGACGAGCACGCGGGCGATCTTGCCCACGGTCGTGGTCTTCCCCGATCCGTTCACTCCGACGACGAGGATGACCGCGGGATCTCCGCCGGTTCCCTGATCGGCCAGGGAGCGGTCCATGGTCGGGTCGACGAGGGTGATGAGCTCTTCCCGGAGCAGCCCGCGCACCTCGTCGGGGTCACGCGTGCCGAGGACCTTGACGCGTTCGCGCAGCCGGTCGACGAGTTCGGTCGTCGGCTCCACACCGACGTCGGCGAGGATGAGCGTGTCTTCGATCTCCTCCCATGCGGATTCGTCGAGGTTGTCCCGCGACAGGAGATTGAGCAGGCCGCGGCCGAGCCCGGAGTTCGACTTCGCGAGGCGTTCGCGCAGGCGCACGAGCCGGCTGGCCGGTTCCGTGGGAACCTCCGAACCGCGGGCCTCGGCCTTCTCCTTCGCGACCGCCTCGGCGACCTCATCGGTACTGAGCTCACCGGTGACATCGGCATCGATGCTGCGTTCTTCGCGCGGTCCTCGCTTCGTGCCGCTGACGCGCAGGGAGATGCCCAGCGCAACAACGAGAATGAAGACGATGGCCGCGACGACGAGCAAGATGATCGGCTGATCCATTGTTCTTCCGTCCTCCTTTGAGAGCCTTCGGTCAGGCCGCCGGCACTCGAGTTCCCGGACTCATCCGGTGGTGTCTGTCTGTCGTGTCCCACGCCGGAATCAGTCGGCGCGGTTTCCATTGTCCTCGGCCCCGATTCCGCGGGGACCGGTTTGTCTGTGATCTTGGTTTCGTCTGCGCTCAGAACCTGTCAGCACTCAGGATCCGCGGCTGCCGAAGAGCAGACCGGCGGTGGTCTTCCACCCGGTTCCCGACTCCGGGATCTTCCAGTGGCGGGTGCGCGGACGCACCGTGATGAGCGAGGGGGCCGCGTGACGGCGAGGCTGCGGACGCAGCACATAGGAATGGTCGCGGATCGCGGTGACCGCCGCCTGTTCCCGCGTGGCCAGATGCGAGGTGCCGTCGTCGTGGCCGAAGAATTCGTGGACTTCGTCGTCGTAGCCGGTCCATTGGGCGGGCAGACGGAATCGCTGCACCTCGGAGGAGTACTTGAGTCGGCCCTCGGCACGCAGGCCGGGCAGAGCGACGAGGAGGACGACGACGAGAGCCAGAGCGAACGAGATCGCCAGTCCTACGATGATGACAAGCACCGAATTCATGCCCTCGAGCCACCTCGCAGATCAGCAGCCTCGGCCATGGACGTCCCGCTCCTCACATTCTTCGAATACCTGGGTCTCGGCCCAAGTCTATAGTCCCGGGCGACGACAATCGTATTACAGGGCCGCATGGCAGTTGGAGAATTCCCTGGGACTGTCCTGGGCGTCCGTGCCGAATCGCCTCATCGGCCCGGGCCCGAACCTCCACATCGCCCCCTCAGGCGCCCCCGCCGCCGCCTCGGGCGCGCCCGCCGCCGCGCTCGTGGCCGCGCTCGTGGCCGCGGGCAGTCCTTCGACATTGACAAGCTGGGCTCACGGAATGCGCTGCGATATGACTTTCGACACCCCATCGCCGTGCATCGTCACCCCGTAGAGCGCATCGGCGATCTCCATCGTCCGTTTCTGGTGGGTGATGACGATGAGCTGCGAGGAGTCCTGCAGCTCCTCGAACACCGTGAGCAGACGCGAGAGGTTGAGGTCGTCAAGAGCGGCTTCGACCTCGTCCATGACGTAGAAGGGACTCGGTCGGGCCTTGAAGATCGCCACGAGCATCGCCACGGCGACCAGCGAGCGTTCACCGCCGGAGAGCAGGGAGAGCCGTTTGACCTTCTTGCCGGCCGGCCGGGCGTGGACGTCGACGCCGGTGGTGAGCATATCGTCGGGGTCGGTCAGGCTCAGCGCACCTTCACCGCCGGGGAAGAGTCGGGAGAAGATGTCCTCGAATTCCCGTGCCGTGTCCGCATAGGCGTCCGCGAAGACGCGTTCGACGTGCCGGTCGACCTCCTCGACGAGCTGCATGAGGTCCTTGCGGGAGGTTTCGATGTCGGCGATCTGCTTCTCGAGGAACTGATGCCGTTCCTTCAGCGCCTCATACTCCTCGAGCGCGAGCGGATTGACCGTGCCGATGCGCTTGAGCGAGGCAGACGCCTGCTTCTGTCGCTTCTCGACTTCGGCACGCACGTACGGCGTGTCCTCCACACCCTCCTCGAACGAGGGCACGGGCAGGTGGGGGCCGAATTCGTCGATGAGCCGATCGATGCCCAGCCCCGTCTCCTCTTGCGCCCGGTGGGCGATCTCCTCGAGTTTCAGTCGATACCGTTCCTTGGCCAGCTCCGCCTCGGCGGCGGCGTCCTTGAGCTTCTGCAGCTGAGTTCGAGTGGCAGCCAATTCCTCGCCGAGGCGGCCCTTCTCCTCGCGCAGACCGCCGCGTTCGTCGACGAGGACCTGGATCGCCTCGCCGAGTTCGACGACCGTCGACTGTGCCAGTTCCGCGGCGTCGGCCGCGGTTTCAGCGATGAGTTTCGCCGAGTCGGCCGCGCGCTTCTTCTTCGCAATCGTGCGCTGGTTCTGCTCCCGCGCCGCCTCTTCGGCCTTCGCCGCCCGCAGCAGAGAGTCGACCCGGTCGCTGAGGAACCGTGCCCGGTCCGTGGCCGAACGGTGGCTGATGCGTGCCTCGACGAGGTCTTCGGACGACTGGGAGACCTGCGCGCTCAGTTCGTCCCGGCGGGAGGTGTCGACGACTTCGACGACCTCGGCGGTTCCGGCCAGCGCCGCCTGCGCGGTCTCGACCTCGCGCTGGGCGGCATCGAGGCGGGACTTCAGCTCCGTTTCGTTCTCTTCGGCACGCTGCAGGCGGGTGCGGGCAACACCGATCTCGCCAGTGATGCGCGAGACCTCTTCGGCTGCGGCCATGATCTTCGCGTCCGAGGAGTGGAGCGCATCGAGTGCCGCCGCCGCTTCCTCGCGGGCTCTGCTCAGGCGCGGTTCGAGGTCGGCGAGCGCAGTCTTGAGCGTCTCCGCCCGATCCTCGAGTTCGGTGATCGTCGCATGGGTGTCGTCGAGTGCGGTCTGAGAGGCCAACCGGGTGCCCGAGGCCGTGCGCGCCCGGCTGATGCGCGTGGCCGAGACCACCTCCCCGTCGACGGTGACCGCGGTGAGTTCGGGGCGGGCCTTGGTCAGAGCGACGCCGGCACGAGCGTCGGGGACGCAGACGACTGCGTGCAGGGCGGCCGCGAGCAGGATCCGCAGCTCGGGGACATCGCTGGTGACGAGTTCGCTCAGCCATTGCAGCTTCCCCGCCCCGGCAGCTGGCTGCCCCGCCTCGGTGCCGGAGAGCCCCGCCAGCTCGGGCAGCGGAGCGAGCTCCGTTCGCCCCGTTCCATTGCCGCCCTTGCCGGCGACCGCCTCGGCGCCGGTCGGGATCGTCAGGGACACGTTCGTGTCCTCGCCGAGGTGGTCGAGGACTCCCAGCGCCGACTGGCCGTCGTCGACGATGACGCCGGACACCGTGGTCGACAGGGCCGCGGCCACCGCCATCTCGAAGCCGGTCGTCACACTCAGGTGTTCGGTCACGGCGGTGCCGACTCCGGGCAGTTCGGCGTTGATGATGTCTTCGAGGTCGGCCTCGAGCGCGGTGCCCAGTGCCAGGGCTTCGGCCCGGGCTCTGGCCGAGGACAGCTCGGAGGCGACCTGCGACTGCTTCTCCTGCAGCTCGGCGCGTTCGGCCTCACACTTCTCCTGGGCCTCCAGCGCCGTCTCATAAGCGGAGTCGAGTTCGGTCTCCCCTGCTTCGACGTCTTCAACCCCGGTCTCTGCGGTCTCGAGTTCGGCGCTGCGTTCGGCGATGCGAGCGGTGACGGTGTTGATTTCGGACCGGTTGGCGGCGATGCGCGACTGCAGGTCCGCGATGCGCTCCTCGGCCTGGGTCTGCTTCGACTGCAGAGCCGACCGGTTCTTCACTGCTTCGGTGATGGCGATCTGTGCTGCCTTGACTTCGTCTTCGGCGGTGCGCAGGTCCCGGGTGAGTTCTTCCTTGCGTTTCTGGCTGGCCTCGAGCGCTGAGTTCGTCTCGGTGACGGCCGCCTCGGCCTCGGTGAGTTCGTCCTTGAAGCGGGCGGCTTGGGCACGCAGCTCATCGGGAGACTTGGATTCGCGGCGGCCCAGGCTCGCGACCTCCGAGAGCAGGTGGGAGCGCTTGTCTTCGGCCCGCTGGCTCAGGCCCTGGGCACGGACGATCTGCGTCTGAGTCTTCGATTCGGCGGTCCGCTGCGCCTCGAGTTCGGTGTCGAGTCCCGACAGGCGGGTTTCGACCTCACCCAGTCGCGCCTCGGTGCTGGTGCGGAGCCGGTCGAGTTCGTCGATGCGGTCGCTGTGGTCCTCGCCCCCGCTCGTCGTCGCCAGCGAGGACTGCATCCGCACCGCATCGTCGGCGAGGAGTCGGGCGGTGGTGTCTCGCAGTGTGGCTTGGACGGTGGCGGCCTTCGCCGCGGCTTCGGCCTGTCGGCCCAGGGGCCCGAGCTGCCGGTTGAGTTCGGTGCGCAGATCGGTGAGCCTGTCGAGGTTCGTCTGCAGTCCGGTGAGTTTGCGGACCGCTTTGTCTTTGCGGCGACGGTGTTTGAGCACACCGGCGGCCTCTTCGATGAAGCTGCGTCGCTCCAGCGGGTCGGCGTGGAGGATCGCGTCGAGGCGGCCCTGACCGACGATGACGTGCATCTCCTTGCCCAGGCCGGAGTCGTTGAGCAGCTCTTGGATGTCGAGGAGCCTGGCCGGGGCCCCGTTGACGGCGTATTCGGACCCGCCGGTGCGGAAGAGGGTCCGCGAGATCGTCACCTCGGTGTAGTCGACAGGGATGGCTCCGTCGGTGTTGTCGATCGTCAGAGTCACCTCGGCGCGCCCCAGGGCCTGGCGTTTCGAGGTTCCGGCGAAGATGACGTCGTCCATCTTTCCGCCGCGCAGATTCTTCGCACCCTGCTCGCCCATCACCCAGGACAGGGCGTCGACGACATTGGATTTGCCTGAACCGTTGGGACCGACGACGCAGGTGATGCCCGGCTCGAATCTGAGAGTCGTCGCCGAGGCAAAGGACTTGAATCCCCGCAGTGTCAGGCTTTTGAGATGCATATTGGAAACCAGCATATCCGGGCGGGCCACGAGATTCGGAATCTTTTGGTAAAGTGTCTCCCCGTGCGCAGGCAACTGCGCCGTTTTCCTCCGTAGCTCAGTTGGCAGAGCATTCGACTGTTAATCGAAGGGTCGCTGGTTCGAGCCCAGCCGGGGGAGCTGGTGGGGGCCCTGTCGTGCGCGACGGGGCCCTTGACCATTCACCGCCCGCCGACGGCAGGTGGTGTTGCACAGCGAATGCGACCGATGACGGTCCGAGAAGACGGACATCCGGCCATCTTCGCCCATTGCCCGCAGGCGGCTTCATTGCGCCCGCGACGATCATGGGGGTGAGCCGATCGGGTGCATTCTGCTCGGTTCGCATCGGCCGCCAGTCCGAGCCCGTCTCCGAGCTTCAGCCGGGCATCCGGCACCGTTAGCGGCAATTCAGCGCGCCGCACCGGTGCATGCTGCCGCGAACGGTGTGATTCGCCGCGAACGGTGTTGGATGCGTTCGTACACAAGAGACGAAACAGCACCGGCGAGCAGAGCTTCTGCCCCGTCTCCCCGTGCCCGCTTCAAGGAGCGCTGCGGGACAGGTGTGGGATCATAGTGACGCTGAGACGCTGACGCGCACGGCGATCGCTGTTCTTGAGGGATCGGTTCGCGGGGAAGCCAGCTTGGTCGACACGAGGAAAGGCAGAGTCTGATCAGATGAACGCGGTCATCAGGCGCGAGGGGAAGATCTCATTCGTCATCGGCTGGATGCTCACCATCATGGCGGCTCTGGCTCTCATTGCGGTGATCCTCTTAGCCGTCCTCGGCGACACCATGTTCCTCATTTTCCTCTTCGGCCCCCTCCTCCTGCTCATCGGTGCCGGAGTGAACTTCTGGCTCGGCTCGCGGGCTCGGCTCGAAATCACTCCCGACGAGTTCATCTGGTGCGGGTTCGTCGGGCGGGCCAGGCGAATCTCGTGGCGAGAACTCGACAGGATCCTCATCCCGGCTCCCGGCTCCCGCCCCCGCCTCGTCGCGGCTGCACGACTGAAAAACGGAGCCGTCGTGGAGGTCGACGCCTTGTGGCTGTCACCGACGAACCCCGCGAACATGCTTTCGGCCCCGAACCACTCGCAGGCGCAGCGAACTCTCATCGACGGTCATCGCGCTTTCCTCGCCGGGGCTGCCGGACGTCGCTGATTCCACTCCCCGTAACCGGCACCCCTCACCCGCTCGGACGGTCGGCAGCTCGGCCGAGCCCACGTTCGCCGAGGTGATCGGCCCGGGGACTACCGGTACCGTGGGGGTTTCTGGCACTCCGGGCAGAAGTGAGTGCCGCGGCCGCCGACGGTGATCCTCGCGATCTCGGTCCCGCAGCGCACGCATTCCTGTCCTCCGCGCCCGTAGACGAGCAGCGCCCGGTCGAAGTATCCGGATTCGCCGTTGACGTTGACGTAGAGGGCATCGAAACTCGTCCCGCCCACGGCCAAGGCATCGGTCATCACCTTCGTCGCGGATTCGAGGACCGCAACGAGGCGGCTCTTCCGCGTGCGCGCAGGGACAGCAGAAGGATGGACTCCCGCCCGGAACAGCGCCTCATCGGCGTAGATGTTGCCGATGCCGCTGACTAAAGTCTGGTCGAGCAGCGCCGCTTTGATCGCCGTGCGCTTCTTCGCCAGAGCTTCCACGACCCGTTCGGGGTCGAATGCGGGTTCGAGTGGGTCTGCGGCGATGTGGATCGCCGAGGCGGGCACGAGCCGCCCATACCCGTGCACGAGCGGTTGGACGCCGATATGACCGAAGATCCGTTGGTCGACGAAGCGCAGTTCGCGACCCACTCCGGCGACGCCTCCCCCACCGTTGGCTGCCCCACCGTTGGTTGCCCCATCGCCTGCTCGGCCACCGAGCTCACTGTCGCTGCCGCCGAGGCGCAGGATCGCTCGCGTGTGCCGGTGCAGTTCGTCATTCGGATCGTGGATGCGCAGCTGCCCGCTCATCCCGAGATGGACGAGAATGCCCAACTCGGGCGTCTCTCCGAGCATCGTATTCTGCCGATCGGCCGGGCCCGGCTGTGGCCGGCTGCCCTCCCCCAGGCTCAGCCACATGAACTTCCCGCGCCGTTCGGCACCGAGGATGTGCGCACCGTTGACGGCGGTGACGAAGCCGTCGATCGCGGACGGGTCGATGCGGCGCTGGGAGGTCGTGCCGAGTATTCGGGGGTCGATCACCTCGGCGCCGGTGATCGTCGTCCCCGTCGTCCATTCGTCGACGCCGCGGCGGACGCTTTCGACCTCGGGAAGCTCAGGCATGGGAACACCGTCCTGTCACACGCGGACCCACAGATCGCTCAGCGACGGTAGTCCGGGTAGACGGTGCGGATGGCTTTGACGGCGACCTCGGCGGCGGCGGCTTCGGCGGCCTTCTTCGACGAGCCGTCCCCGCTGCCCCAGCCGTTGTCGCCGAGCATCGCGGTGGCGGTGAACACCATAGCGTGGTCGGGCCCGGACGAGGTGATCTCGTAGCTCACGGCCCCGAGGCTGAGGTCGGCCGCAGCCTCCTGCAGCGTGGTCTTGTAGTCCATTCCGGCGCCGAGGTTGACCGCGTCGTCGAGCATGCCGTCGATGAGGCGATGGACGAAGGCGAAGGCGACGTCGCGTCCCCGAGAGACGAAGACGGCGCCGATGAGAGCCTCGACGGTGTCGGCGAGGATCGAATCCTTGTTGCGGCCGCCGGTCAGCTCCTCACCCTTGCCGAGCAGAATGTGCTCGCCGATCCCATGCCTGCGGGCGATCGCGGCCAGGGCTCGAGTGTTGACCACGGCCGACCGCATTTTGGCCAGCTGGCCTTCGGGCAGGTCCGGGTTGTCGTAGTAGAGCGATTCGGTGGCCACGAGGCCGAGCACGGAATCGCCGAGGAACTCGAGGCGCTCATTGGTGGGGATTCCGCCGGCCTCGAAGGCATAAGAACGATGCGTGAGCGCGAGACGAAAAGTCTCGGGATCAATATCGATCCCGAGACTCTTCTTCAGTGCTGCTGTGGTGTCAGTGTCCACAGTCTCAGACGTCAGCGACCTTGCGGCCCTTGTACTCGAGGTACAGCGGGGTGCCGGCTGCGTCTTCGACGACTTTGGCCTGGTGGGGGCGCGAGTACACAACGCGACCGTTCTCCACAGTCTTGACCAGGTTCGGAGCCTTGGCCTTCCACTGCGAACGACGGTGGCGGGTGTTGCTGCGCGACAATTTACGCTTCGGAACAGCCACGTCTAGCTCTCTTTCTTCTCATCCAACAGATTCTTCAATGATGCGAACGGCGATTCGGATTCGTCCGGTTCCACCTCGAGGTCCTCCCCCAGGGTGTAGCTGAACTCCTCGCTCTCATCCTGTGAAGGATTGAACGGCAGAGCCATCACCACGGCGTCTCTGATCGCGGGCTCGAGGTCGAGCTGATCCCGGTCGATGACGTAGGAGTCCTCGTCGCCTTCGGCCTGCTCATAGACGTACATCTCCTGGATGTCGACATCTATCGGCAGCTCGATGGGCTCGAGTGTCCTCGCGTCCTCGCCGCGGGCCGTCGCCGAGACTGTGCCCGACACGTAGATCCCCTCCGACACGCTCTCGAACATCAGCTCGAGCGCCAGTGGTGAACCTTGACCAACCCCGATCACTTCGATCTTGAGATCCGCTGGAGCAGACAAGGTGGTGTTCACCCGTTCCCACTCACCCGGATTGCCGAGCAGACCCATCGATCTGAGATCGAAGACGAATTCAGATCGCTGCTTCATGCCGTCCTCCCGGTGGTTTGAGGATGTCGCTCCTGCGTTCACACGCGACTCACCATTCTAATCATCATCGGCGGTCATTACCAATCGCCCCGATCGACCGCCGCAGGTGTTCCTCATCACCATCGCTCGTGTTCGTTGCGCCAGGTCACTCCCCCGGCAACGAGGAGCAGCGCGCCGGCGATCATGAACACGGCCCCGGAACCGGCGATGACCGTCAGCGCCGAGGCGGCCGAGGGGATCGCGACCTGGCTGAGTCGATTGCCCGCCAAACGGATGGACAGCACCGCGGCCCGATTCTTCGCATCGGCCAGGGTCGAGACCCAGGTCATCGTCAGCGGCTGGGTGAGTCCGAAGCAGAATCCGGCGAGGGCGAGCAGGAGTCCGAGCGTCCACGGCTGACTGAGCACGGGGATGAGCGCGACACAGACACCGGCCGTCGCCGAGGCGGTCCACAGCAGGGACAGGTTGCGCCACCTGGTCGTGAGCATCCCGATGAACAGGCGCGAGATCACCGAGGCGAGCGTTCGCAGCGCCAGCAGCCAGGTCACCAGCGTCACGGACAGTCCGTTCTCCTGTCCGATGAGCGGCAGGTACGCCGTCATCAGGTCGACGGCGGCGAGCGTGGCCATGGAAGCGAAGATCGCGGGTTTCATTCCCCGGGTCGACAGGAGCGTCCACGGTGCGATGGCGCCTTCGGCCGCCTCGGCGCGGGAGACGTGCGGGGTGCGCCCGCGGAGCATGACGACGACAGCGGCGATGAGGGTCAGCGCCGACAGCGCGGTCATGAACCACAGCGCATTGGTGATCGCGGCGTCACCCGAGGTGGCGTCGGCGATCATGCCGGCCACGGGCAGTCCGATGGTCTGGCCCATGGACACCCCGAGGGTGAGGTGGCCGAACTTCGCGGTCATCCGGTCGGCGGGGAAGCTCTGCGGAATGAGCGCTTGGGAGGCCACGGTCGTCAGCAGCTGCCCGACGCCCAAGCTCATCGTGGCGATGAGGAGTACGCCGAGGTTGGGTGCGACGGCCGCGAGCGCGACGGGCAGGATCGACAGGATGGTGCCGACCCACAGCACCGCGGTGGCGTACCCCCGATCGACGAGCCGGCCGACGAAGAGGGCCGTGAGCAGCGGAACGAGGGAGTAGACGGCGGTCATGAGACCGAGGACGACCCCCGATCCGCCGAGCTCGAGGGTCCGGTAGGAGATGAGCACGCGCACGCCGTTGTACGTCGCGTGTGCGATGACGGTGTGGGTGACGAGGCCCGGGAACCAGGCCCTGTTGGCAGGTGTTGCGGCCGCGCTCATCCCTCAGTCGGCGCTGTCGTTGCCGGAGCCGTCATCACCGGCACCGGTGTCATGACCGTGCAGAGCTTCCAGCACCGAGGCGGGGACGAGCCCGTGGATGTCCCCGCCGTTCGCGTGGACTTCCTTGATGAGAGACGAGGAGACGTGTTCGAACCGCGGATTGCCGGGGACGAAGATCGTTTCGAGCTCGGTGAGGTGTTTGTTCATCAGCGCCATCGGCAGTTCGTAGGCGAAGTCCGTGCCCGAACGCAGCCCCTTGACGACGGCGGGTGCACCGATGCTCGTGCAGTAGTCGACGAGGAGGCCGCCGGAGACGATGTCGATGCTCACGTTCTCGGCGCTCCGGGTTCGCTCATCGTCATCGAGCGAGCGGCGGATGAGGTCCGCGCGGACTTCCGGGGCGAAACGACCGGACTTCGAGGGGTTGTGCACGACGGCCACGACCACTTCCTCGAACAGGCGTGCGCTGCGGGCGATGATATCGAGATGACCCATGGTGATCGGATCATAGGAACCGGGACAGACGACCTTCATGCCCTCATCGTATCGGCTGGCGGTCGCCTGCGGTGCCGATCCCGGGTCGCGGACGCCCCACCGTGCTCACTGCACTCTCTCCCGCAGCCGCGACCACTGGTCATCGGCGGCGGCACCGTCGTCGAGGGCCTTGACGACCTGCGCGTCGACTCCGGCGTCGGGCCCGTGCAGTCGGGAAGCCGCTTCGGCCATGATCCGGGCAAGGACCCCAAGGGATTGTGATTCGCGGCCGGCGGTGACCGCCTCGGCGAGTTCGCGGTGGCTGTCGAGGACGTCGCAGCGAACCTCGTAGCCGCGTCGGTCCGACAGAGACAGCAGACGGGTGTGGACCATCGAGACCTTCATCAGGTCTGTCAGCCGGGCCGAACCGGAACAGGCGACGAGCGCATGATGGAACGACAGGTCGGCATCGCCGATGGTGCGCGCAGCATTGTCTTCGATCGCCCGCTCCAGCTCCCTGAGCGCGCGGGTGATCCGGGCGGTGGCGCGCTCCCGCCGGATGATGAGCTTGATCGCCTGCGATTCGATGGCTTCCCGGACGGCATAGACGTCGTCGATGTCGGTCACCCGCATCTTCTTGACATGGACTCCCCGCCCCGGCGCATGCGTCATCACGCCTTCGCTGATGAGCCGCTGCAGCGCTTCCCTCAGGGACGGCCGCGACACCTCGAGGAGTTCGGCGGTGCGCACTTCGTTGATCGACTGCCCGGGTTCGAGCGATCCGTTGTAGATGGCATTGCGCAGCTGGTCGGCGATGAGGTCGCTCGTCGAGGAACGGACCACTTTGCGCAGGACCGGCAGCTCGGAGGCGGGAGGATTCGTCACGGTTACGATCATATAACTTTGTCTGACAGTGTGACATTCGGACAACATAAGTATTGAATACTGTCCAGGAGACGCACGTCACGACGATGTGTCGACGTTCAAGGAAGGAACAGCACATGAAACTCAAAGGACTGGCCGCCGCGACATCGATTCTCGCGCTGACGCTCACCCTCGGTGCCTGCGGAGGAAGCGACTCGGACAAGTCGACTCTGCAGAAGGCCATCGACGACGGAAAGATCACCGTCGGCTTCGCCGGCGAAGCCCCGTACAGCTTCGAAAAGGGCGGAGAGCTCCAGGGAGCGTCCGTCGCCATAGCGAAGGCCGTGTTCAAGGAGCTCGGCGTCGACGACGTCGAAGGCGTCAACACCGAATTCGGCTCCCTCATCCCCGGCCTCAACGCCGAACGCTTCGACGCGATCTCAGCCGGCATGTCGATCCTGCCCGACCGCTGCAAACAGGCCTCCTTCGGCGATCCCGAATTCATGTACACCACCGCCCTGATGACGAAGAAGGGCAAGCAGGACGGCATGAAGAACCTCGACGACGTCAAGAAGAAGGGCGCCAAACTCGCGACGATGACCGGCGCCGTCGAATCAGATTATGCGAAGGACCTGGGCATCAAGACCCAAGAGGTCGGCACGCCCCAGGACGGCATGGACGCCGTGACGACCGGCCGCGCCGATGTCTTCGCCCTCACCGCCATCTCGCTCAACTGGATGGAGAAGAACACGAAGGACTCCGGCGTCGAAGTCAGCGACTCCTTCGTCCAGGTCATCGACGATGTTCCGCAGGTCGGTGCCGGTGCCACGGTCTTCCGCACCGATGACGATGAACTCCGAGACGAGTGGAACAAGGCTCTGGAGAACATCGTCTCCGATGAGAAGTCCTACCTCGACGTGGTCGGTGACTACGGATTCACGAAGGAAGAGCGTCCTGACGGTTCGATCACGACCGATCAGCTGTGCAAGGGCGACCTGCCCACCGCTGATTCCTGAGTCGTCCTTCGGCACTTGAGATCATGAACGACAATCTCGCAACGTTGCTGAGTTTCCTCCCACAGCTGTGGGAGGGAATTCAGACAACGATCATCCTCACGGTCGCGGGCTCGGTCGGCGCCATCATCATCGCGCTCGTCCTCGGCATCACGATGACCTCGCCGCACTGGTGGCTGCGCGCCCCTGCACGGATCATCGTCGAGTTCTTCCGCGGCACGTCTCTGCTCGTGCAGCTGTTCTGGCTGTTCTACGTCCTCCCGCTCCTCGGATTCGAACTCGACCCGCTGCTCTGCGGCATCGGGGCTCTCGCGCTCAACTACGGTGCCTATTCGGCCGAGGTCGTCCGCTCGTCGATCAAGACCGTGGCGCCCGGCCAGTGGGAGGCCGCGATCGCGCTCAGCCTCTCCCCCACCCGCCGGATGCTGCGTGTCATCTTCCCACAGGCCTGGGCTCTGATGATCCCCTCCTTGGCGACGCTGCTCATCCAGCTGCTCAAGGGCTCGGCGGTCGTCTTCTTCATCACGCTGTCCGATCTCACCGACAAGATCAATCAGCTGCGCCAGTCGACGGGCGATACATACTTCGCATTCTCCATCGGTCTCATCATCTACTTCATCCTCGCTTGGATGCTGCAGGAGTTCATGAACTTCCTCGAACGCAGGGCCACGGCCGCACTCGGCCGCCGACGCCCGAATTCGCGCACCGACCGTCGTGAGGCCCGACGCGCCGCCCGCGCGGACACCGTGCGCAAAGACCGCCTCGTCTCACACGGCGTCGCGGGTGAAGGCACAAACTCGGGACTCGGAACGGATCCGCTCAAACGTCCCTCTTCAGGCGAGGGAGGTGACCTGTGAACTGGAATTGGGAATTCGCCGCTGAAGCCCTGCCCCTCCTGCTCCACGGTTTCGTCAACACTCTCATCGCCACGGTCATCGGCACTGTCATCGCCGCGATCCTCGGCCTCATCCTCGCCGTGGCCATCCGCGGACTGCCGCGGTGGATCAACTGGCTCGTGCGACTGCTCGTGGCATTCATCCGCAACACTCCACTGGTCGTTCAGCTGATGTTCGTCTACTTCGCCTTCTCCGGCATCCCCGGACTCGTGGACGTCCCTGCACTCGTCATCGGCTTCATCGTCATCGGCATCCACTACTCGACGTACATGTCCGAAAGCTATCGTGCCGGCATCGACTCTGTGCCTCCCGGACAGCACGAGGCGGCGACAGCCCTGTCGCTTCCGCCCGTGCGGAAGTTCACGGCCATCATCCTGCCGCAGGCGCTGCGTGCGACCATCCCGTCATTGGGCAACTACGCGGTCGCGATGTTCAAGGACACCCCGTTCCTGTTCGCGATTTCCGTCGTCGAGCTCGTCACTGCGGCCAAGCAGTTCGGCGGTTCGACCTTCGCCTACACGGAAGCCTTCACCTTGGCCGGCATCATCTTCCTCGCCGCCAGCTACCCGACCTCACTGCTCATTCAGAGATTGGATCGACGCCTTGCCACCTACTGAGAACACCCCAGCCACCCCCTCCGGGCCGAACGCCTCAGCCTCGGGCACCCCGGCGATCGAGTTCAAGGACGTGGAGAAGAGCTTCGGGCCCACGACCGTGCTCAAGGACCTCAACTTCACCGTCGCACCCGGCGAACGCGTCACCCTCATCGGGCCCAGCGGTTCCGGCAAGACGACGATCCTGCGCCTGGTGATGACGCTCGAGGAGCTCACCGGCGGCTACATCTTCGTCGACGGCGAGCCGCTGACCTTCGAGGAACGCGACGGCAAGCGCGTCGAACTGCCGAAGAAGCGCACTCGCGAGATGACCACGCGCATCGGCATGGTCTTCCAGCAGTTCAACCTGTTCCCGAATATGACCGTGCTCGAGAACATCATCGAGGCCCCTGTCCATGTGCTCGGCAAGTCCAAGAGCGAAGCGAGCAAGGAAGCCAAGGAGCTGCTCGAACGCGTCGGGCTGGCCGAGAAGGCCGATGAGCACCCGACCCGGCTCTCCGGCGGTCAGCAGCAGCGTGTGGCGATCGCCCGTGCGCTGGCGATGAGCCCGGAGATCCTCCTCCTCGACGAGGTGACCTCGGCACTGGATCCGGAGCTCGTCGGAGACGTGCTGGGAGTGCTCCGCGACATCGCCGAGACCACGGACATCACGATGCTGCTCGTCACGCATGAGATGCAGTTCGCCCGCGACGTCTCCCACCGGGTGATGATGTTCGACGGCGGTCAGGTCCTCGAGCAGGGTCCGCCGGATCAGATCTTCAACAACCCGCAGCACGAGCGCACGCGGTCGTTCCTCTCCAGCGTGCTCTGATCTCGCCTCCGAAGCGTCAGCACCGCGTCGGGGAGTCAGGCCTCGCCCGGCTCCCCGACGAGCTGGACGAAATGGACCGCGGTCTCACCGAAGGTCTTCGACCGGAAGACTTCCAGCCCGTCGGGCATCGTCGGCTCCGGTGAGCGTGCGGCGCGTTCGACGACGACGATCGACTCGAGATCCAGGTGCGCGGTCAGCCGCCCGAGGATCTGTGTGACCGCGTCTTCGCTGAGCGGATACGGCGGGTCCATGAACACGAGGTCGAACGTCCGCGCCTCCGGGGCGTCCGTCACCGGCAGTCCCGCCAGGAAGTGGAGGACGTCTCCGGCGTGCACCTCCGCGGAGTGTTCGATACCGAGCTTCTCGGCATTGGACTGCAGGGAGCGGATGGAAGTCAGCGACGAATCGACGAAGTCGACCTGCGCGGCGCCCCGTGACATCGCTTCGAATCCGAGGCCTCCGGATCCGGCGAAGAGGTCGAGGACGTTCGCGGCCTGCAGCACCCCATAGCCTTCGAGCATGGAGAACAGGGATTCCTTGACCCGATCGGCAGTGGGGCGCGTGTTCGCCCCGGACGGGGAGGACAAGCGGGCACCCTTGTGCGCTCCGGCGATGATTCTCATACCTGCCTCCTCAGCCTGCTTCGATGAAGTGTGCGTCGCCTTCGGGCAGCACCCGCCGGATGAAGGCCTTGAGCGCCGGTACCGCGTCGAGCTGCGGGTCGACGGCGACGATCTGCTCGGCGACTCTCCTGGCTTCGGCCACGATCTCGGAATCGCGGAGGATCGACAGGTGCCGCAGCGAGGATCCGCCCCATTGGGAGGCGCTGAGCACATCGCCTTCCCCGCGGGAATCCAGATCGTACTCGGCGAGGGCGAATCCGTCGAGCGTCTCGGCCACGGCCTGCAGCCGCGCGAAGCTCTCATCGGTCTCGCTCAGCTCGGTGAGCAGGAAGCACATGGCCGCACTGCCGTCACGTCCGACACGTCCGCGCAGCTGGTGGAGCTGGGCGACACCGAAGTTCTCCGCCTCGGCGATGACCATCATCGTCGCCCGTGACACGTCGACTCCGACCTCGATGACCGTCGTCGAGACGAGGATCTCGATGTCCCCGTCGGCGAAGTCCTTGAGCACCTTGTCCTTCTCACCGGTCGACATCCGCCCGTGCAGCAGCCCGAATCTCTTCCCCGACAGCTCCGGGGTGTCTTCGAGTTTGCGGCTGAGATCCTCGATGCCCTGCTTCTGTCCGATCACGGCACCGGTCTCCGGGTCCTCGATGTCCGTGGGTTCGATCCGAGGGAAGACGACGAAGACCCCGCGCCCCGATTCGACGGTCTCGCGCATGAGCGTCCGGACCCGTGCGAACCAGTTCGGCTGGTCGACGATCGGCACGACGTGGGTGGCGATGTTCTTCGGCCCGGCCGGCATCTCGGTCAGTGTCGAGATGTCGAGATCGGCGAAGACCGTCATCGCGACCGTGCGCGGGATCGGGGTCGCGGACATCACGAGCGTGTGCGGGGTGGACTCCCCGCCCTTGGCCCGCATCGCCTCACGCTGTTCGACACCGAAGCGGTGCTGTTCATCGACGACGATGAGCCCGAGGTTCTCGAAGATCGTCGATTCCGACAGCAGCGCATGCGTGCCGACGACGATGTCGATGTTCCCGGTGGCCAGGTCGAGGGCGAGTTCCCGCCGCTCCCGGGCCGGCATCGATCCGGTCATGAGCGCCACCGTCACCTGGTCGTCCTCGGACAGCAGGGGCGAGAGCCCCATCTGTTCGCCGAGGAAGTGCTGGATGGAGTGGAAATGCTGAGTCGCGAGGACCTCGGTGGGGGCGAGCATCGCGGCTTGGGCCCCGGAATCGACGGCAGTGAGCATCGCCCGCAGAGCCACGAGGGTCTTGCCGGAGCCGACATCTCCGTGGAGGAGTCGGTGCATCGGCTGCTCCCGGCCCATGTCCGCACCGATCTCCTCACCGACTCTGACCTGGGACGGGGTGAGCGTGAAGGGCAGCGAGGAGTCGAAGCGCCGGCTCTTCGGCCCCTCGGTCAGCAGCGGGGTGGCGTTCTCCTGCGCATAGGCGGCCTTGCGGGAGACGAATTCGGTCTGCAGGGCCAGCGCCTCTTCCCACTTCCACCGCTGGCGGGCCCTCTCGACGTCCTCGATCCGGCGCGGCTTGTGCATGTCCTCGAGCGCCGTACGCAGATCCGGCAGATCGTATTTCTCGCGCAGGCCCTTGGGCAGGGGGTCGGCGAACTCTTCGGGCCCGGCCACGCTGAGCAGAGTCTTGATCGCGCTCCACAGCCGCGACTGCGCGATCTTCTTGACCGCCGGGTAGATGGGAAACGGCGAGTTGAGATCCTCTGGCGTCCACTCGTGGTCGTCCTCGGTGCGGTTGAGCCACGCAGGGGAGGCCAGGGTGAGCTGCCCGCGGTAAGATTCGACCTTGCCGCCGAATACCACGGTCAGCCCCGGCGTCAGAGCCTTGTCCAACCAGTGCTGGTTGAAGAACGCGATCTTCATCGACTGTTCCCCGTCGTGGACGATGACCTCGGTGATCGTGCCGCGCCGCTGCTTCATCCGCCGTGTGCTCACGCTGATCACCTCGGCCTGGATGATCGCGGTCTCCCCCAGCGGCAGATCGCCCAACCGTGTGGACTCACCGGGGACGAGGTAGCGACGGGGGAAGAACCGGAACAGGTCGGCCACCGTGTGCACACCGCGTTTGGCCAGGTGCGTGCGGTCGGCCTTGCGGAAATTGTCTTCGAGCCGGGTCGTCATTCGACCCCCATGATGACGAGCACCCCGCGGTCGCGGGCGTCGAACTCCTGGAAGTGGACATTGTCGTGGGACTTCGCGATCCAGTCCCGCAGATGGTCGAGCACCTCGGGGACGCAGTCGGGTCCGTGGACGACGGTGAGCAGCTCTCCCCCGGCCCCGAGGAGCCGGTCGGCGAGTTTGACGACGAGCGTGCTCAGCTCCGTGCTCTGCGTCTTCGCCTTGCCTTCGATGTAGACCCGGTAGAACTGCGCCGGATGAGCCGCTGCTCCCAGCGCCGAGGCTGTTCCTGCGTCGTCGCCTTCGCGGACGATCGGCAGCACCCCGGTCGGCGGGTCCGTGGCGAGTTGATCGGCCGAGAAGATCGTCCCGACCCGGGTGCCGGCAGCGGCTTCGGTCATATCGGCGAAGATCTCCGCGGCCGGGGCGAAGGGATCGTAGACGGCCAGAGCCGAGAGCAGGGTGGCGGCGTTGCGTGAGCGCACGACCTGCGCCCGCCCGGCCCGTTCCGCATCCTTTCCCGTGACCGCGCGCAGCCCGGAGAGGGCCTTGAGCGCCGAAGTGGAGCTGGGCACGACGATCACCTCACGGTCTTCGGAGGCGATGAGTTCGGACATCGTCTCCGCGAGATCCCCGACCGACGAGGTCAGTGCCGTGGCCCCGTTGAGCGCAGCATGCATGAGCAGTCCCGTGCCCTGGACGAGGGCGACGAGCTTCGTCTCCCCCTCCTCCTCGTGCAGGCGCAGATCCTCCATGTCCAGGCGAGCGATCCCATAGCCGCCGAGGTGGTCGATGACCGTCGCGGCGACCGTTTCGTCGATGACGTGGACGTGGACCTTGTGCGCGGTGATGACGATCGAGGTCCCGCCGAGGCGGTCGAGCTCCTCAGCGAGCTCGGCGGCGGGGGCGGTCGCGAGGATCACGACGATCTCGAGCTCCTCGGCCGTGGCCTCGTGGATGATCTTCGGGGCGCGGGCCACCTCGGTGAGCATCGAATCCTGCGGGGTGCGTCCGGTGACGGTCGCGTAGAGGAGGTCGAAGAGTTCGACGATGCCGGTCGATCCCGCGTCGACGACTTCGGCTTCGCGCAGGACCGTGAGCTGACCGGTGGTCTCACGCAGGGCCGAACGCGAGCGTTCGCGCACGGCTTCGATGACTTCGAGCAGGTCACCACCGGTCTCGGCGCGTTCACGCGCCTCGGTGGCCATCGCGTCAAGGACCGTGAGCATGGTGCCGTCGACGGGCCGGGCGACGGCGGCGCGGGCCCGGTCGGATGCGGTCTCGAGGGCGGTGGCCATCGCGTCGGCGGTGGCGACGGTGACCTCGGCCAAGGCATCGGCGACGCCTTGGAGGGCGACGGCGAGGATGAGTCCGGAGTTGCCGCGTGCGCCTCGGCCGGCACCGGCGGCGAGTGCGGCCACGACCTGCGGGAGGGTGACGGGTCCGGTGAGTTCTTCGACGGCGAGGTAGGCCGAGCGCAGGGTGTGGTACATGTTCGTGCCGGTGTCGCCGTCGGGGACGGGGAAGACGTTGAGTTCGTCGATCTCGGTGCGTTCCTTGCGCAGCCGGTCGACCGCCCGACGGGCCCAACGGGCGGCCAGTCGACCGTTGAGGCTGATGGCGTTGCTCATGTCACTTCCCGAAATGGCTGAAACCGCTCGTCGGCACGGGTGTGCCGTCGAGGCTGACATCGTGTCCGGTGCGGATCTCACCGATTCTCCGCCAGCCTACTCCAGGGTCCTGACTCGAGGCGCTCGACGCGACGAAGCCGTGGTCCTCTCCTCCGTGGAGGACCCAGGACAGGGCGAGGTCCGCTGCACCCGCCACTTCACCGAGCACCTGTTCAGCGGCCGGCAGCAGCGGGTCGACGAGATCCTGCAGCGCCGTCCGGTCGAGCTCGACGCCGACCCCCGAGGCGACGGCGATCCGGGCCAGATCGAGGCTCAGACCGTCGGAGACGTCGATCATCGCCGAGGCGGCCCTCAGACCGAGCAGCGCCCCGTAGTCGGGGCGTGGGGCCAGTTGGGCGGTGATGAGGGAGGCGAGTTCGGGTGCGGCCGTGTCCGGTCGGAGACCGGAGAAGAGGAGGTCGAGTCCGGCCGCGGCCCGACCGACCGTCCCGGCGAGGTAGAGAGAATCTCCCGGTCGGGCGCCGGAGCGCAGAATCGCCGGACCCGTGCCCGGCCCGTCCACACCTGCGGTGCCGACAGCGGCCGCGGTGCTGCCCTGGCCCACGGTCCCGAGTGCGGTGATCGCGACGACGATGAGGCCGGAGGACGACAGATCTCCGCCGATGATCGGCACGGTGGTCTCGAGTGCGGCACCGGCACGCCCCGCCTCGGCGAAAAGACCCGAGTACAGGGCTTCGACGGCGGTGATGTCCGTGTCGTCGGGAACGGCCAGGGACACGAGCAGTCCGTGCGGGCGGGCACCCATGGCGCAGACATCGGCGAGGTTCTGGGCGGCGGCCTTCCGGCCGAGCTTCTCCCATTCCAACCAGTCGCGGGTGAAATCCTCGTTCTCCACCAGCATGTCCGCCGTCGATACGAGCCGACCGTCCGGTGCGGTCACGGCCGCATCGTCTCCGGGTCCGACGATCACGTGAGCGCTGCTCGGGTTGCCAGTGAGCACGCGGGCGATGATGTGTGATTCGCGAAGTTCGGACAGTCGGGTCATGCCTCCAGGTTATCGGGAGATACGGTAGTCCTATGAGATCTCGCTCTGCTTCGCCGCGCCGCGTCTCACAGTCGCCGCGCCGCGCCTCGCGGTCGCCGCATCGCCCGCGCTCTCTGGCCCTGGCCGCCGTGGCCGCCGTATTGGTCGGCGTCGCGCTCTCCGGCTGTGCGCACAAGGTCATCGTCGAACCGGCGAAGGATGCCGCGAACCCGAAGTGTGCGGACATCATGCTCACCCTGCCCGATGAGATCTCCGGGCAGAAGGCCCGCACCACGTCCTCACAGGGCACGAAGGCGTGGGGCGATCCGAACATCGCGGTGCTGCGCTGCGGGGTCACCCCGCCCGGGCCGACGACCGATCAGTGTGTGAGTGTCAGCGGAGTCGATTGGATCTCGAAGCCGTCGGACGACGATGACGATGCGACGTGGATGTTCACCAGCTATGGCCGGAAGCCCGCCGTCGAGGTGCTCGTCAACCGCAAGGCCGAATCCGGCAACGATGTGCTCGCCGCGGTCTCCCCGGCCCTGGCGAAGCTCGAGCCCGAAGCCGAATGCGTCGGCGCCGAGGACGTCGAAGACTAGAGGTTCACTTCGCGCGGGCGTGATCGACGAGCGCGATGGAGATGAGTTCGCCGATGAGCTCGGAGTATTCGACTCCCGACTTCGCCCACATGAACGGGTACGCCGAGGTGGGGGTGAACCCGGGCAGGGTGTTGAGTTCGTTGACGACGACGTCCCCGGTGTCCGTGACGAAGGTGTCGACACGGGCCAGGCCGGTGCAGTCGAAGAGACGGAACACCGCTGCGGCCACGTCCTGCACCGCCTCCGTCGTCATCTCATCGAGGTCGGCCGGGCAGGTGACCTCGGCATCGGCGAGATCGAGATACTTCGCATCGAAATCGTAGAAGGCGTGGTCGCCGGTGACGCTGATCTCCCCCGGTGAGGACACGCGCAGGGTCGTATCGTAGAGCGAGCCGAGCACCGCGCATTCGACCTCTCGGCCGTTGACCTGGGGTTCGACGATGACCTTGGAATCGTGTTCGAAGGCTCCGGCGAGTGCGGCCTCGAGGTCGGCCGCCTCGGCGACTCGGCTCACGCCCATGGACGAGCCGGCGCGGGCAGGTTTGACGAACACGGGCAGGCCCAGGCCGGCGATGCGGGCCTCGACCTCGGCACGGTCGATCTCCCACATCGTCTCGGTCACGAGCTCCCACGGGCAGGTGGGGATCCCGGCCTGCGCCATGAGCGACTTCGTGAAGTGCTTGTCCATGCTCGCGGCCGAGGAGAACACACCGGAACCGACGAACGCGGTATCGCTGAGCTCGAACAGACCCTGCAGCGTCCCGTCCTCACCGAAGCGTCCGTGCAGGAGCGGGAAGAACACATCCACGGAGCCGAGTTCGGAGCAGTTGCCCTCGGCGTCGCGCTGCAGAAGAGGCGCCCCGTCTGCGGCCAGCGGAGGAATCACCTCGGTGCCGTTGTCGGTGACCTCGGGCATGTCCTGGGGGTCGAAGCGCATGCTCGCCCAGTCGTCGACGACCCGCCACACGCCGGTCTTCGTGATGCCGATCGGCAGGACGTCGAAGGCTTCGGCGTCGATGGCACCGATCACTCCGGCCGCGGTGACGCAGCTGACGGAATGCTCGCTCGAACGCCCGCCGAAGAGAACTGCGACGAGGGGCCGGTGATCGTTGTCTGCCATGAGATTCCTTGTTGTGTGGAGCTCCCCCGAACTGGGACCGGAAACGGGGGTGCGCACGCCGTCGAGGTGTGCGCGGACTGAAAGACTCTAGCTCACTTGGCCTCGAAGGTGCATTCCAGCCACGCGCGGCCGATGCCCTTGAAGAACATGTTGAAACCGGCGAAGGCAGGTGAGGCGGATTCGTCGATGCCCAGCGGTTCGGCCAGGGCCGTGACGATGAAGAAGTAGCGGTGCGGGCCGTGGCCTTCCGGAGGGGCGGCACCGACGAAGCGCGGCTCTCCGGCGTCGTTGCGCAGCGTCACGGCACCACCGGGCAGCAGGTCTGCGGCCGGGTCACCGGCGTTGGCGGGCAGGCTCGTCGTCGTGGCGTCGAGGTCGGTGACGACCCAGTGCCAGAATCCCGATCCGGTCGGGGCATCGGGGTCGAAGCAGGTCACGGCGAAGGCCTTGGTCTCGGCCGGGAAGCCGGACCAGGACAGCTGCGGGGAGACGTCCTCGCCGCCGGGAACACCCATGGCACCGGAGAGCTGGGGGCCGGTGAGCACCCCGCCGTCCTCGATGTCAGTGCTGGTCAGCGTGAAGGTCGGGAGTTCGGGAAGATTGTAGAACGGTGAGTTCGCACTCATGATGCTCCTTAGGCCGGGGGTCCTTCGTGCTTACGCTTCCGAGACAACAGCAAACCGGCGAGTTCGTCAACCCGCAGCTTGCCGGCGAGCACCGCGCACACCGCCTCGGTGATGGGCAGGTCGACGTCGAAGCGGCGGCCCAGGGCGAGCACGGCCGGGGCCGACTTCACGCCTTCGGCCGTCTGCGAGGTGTGGGCGATGACGTCCTCGAGGCTCATCCCCTCACCGAGGTGGCGCCCGAAGGTGCGGTTGCGCGACAAGGGTGAGGCGCAGGTGGCGACGAGGTCGCCGAGCCCGGCCAGCCCGGACAGGGTGTGCGCTTCCGCGCCCATGGCCGCGGCCAGTCGGGAGGTCTCGGCGAGTCCGCGGGTGATGATCGAGGCCTTCGAGTTGTCGCCGAGCTTCTGCCCGTCGGCGATGCCCACGGACAGGGCGATGATGTTCTTGATTGCACCGCCGACCTCCACGCCGACGACGTCGGTGTTCGTGTACGGACGGAAGTACGCGTTCGCGCTGATCTCCGCGACCACCTCGGCGGTGGTGATATCGGCCGATGCCACGACGGTGGCGGTCGGCTGCCGGTCCGCGATCTCACGGGCGAGGTTCGGGCCCGAGACGACGGCGATCTGGTTCTCGTCCACCTCGGCGACCTCGGCGATGACTTCGGACATGCGTTTGCCGGTGTCGACCTCGATGCCCTTCATCAGGCTCACGAGCTTGACCCCGGGACGCAGGTGCGGCTTCCACCGGGAGAGGTTCTGTCGCAGAGTCTGGGCGGGAACGGCGAGCACGATGACCTCGGCGTCGGTGACGGCGGCGATGTCATCAGCGGTCGCGGACAGACCCGCGGGCAGGATGCGCTCGCCGAGGTAGCGGTCGTTCGTGTGTGAGGTGTTGATCTCCTCGGCGACCTCGGCGCGGCGGGCCCACAGGGTGACGGGGAACCCGGCGTCGGCGATGACCGCGGCATAGGTCGTCCCCCACGATCCGGCTCCGAGGACCGCGATCTTGTCCACACTCATTCGCCCGTCTCCTTCTCTTCGAATCGCTGCGGCAGTGCACGTTCGGACAGTTCGGCGACCATCCGTGCGATGGTGTCCTTCAGCCGTTTGGACAGCTTCCCCATCGTCGCCTTCTCGGCACGGTGGACCCACAGGTCCGAGTAGTCGACGGGCGGTCCGAAGACGACCGTCGACTCATTGCTGAAGGGTTTGAAGCGCAGCTTCTTCTGGCCGCGCGGGAAGATCGTGTTCAGTCCCCAGTGGGCGGCGGGGATGATCGGGGCTCCGGTCTCGAGCGCGAGCCGGGCGGTGCCGGTCTTGAAATGCTGGGGCCAGAGCTCGGGGTCCTTCGTCAGCGTGCCTTCGGGGTAGATGACGACGGTCTGCCCGTGGGCCAGGGCGTCTTTCGCGTATTCGAGGGAGTCTCCCGCCGAAGCCGATGACCGCAGCACGGGGATCTGTCCGATCGTCTTGAGGATGAGGCCGAGTGCCCCGGAGAACAGGGTGGACTTCGCGAGGAAGTGCGGCATCCGACCGTTGCGTTTGAGGGCGAGGCCGACGAGGATCGGGTCGAGGTGGTTCGCGTGGTAGGCCGCGACGATGATTCCGGTGCCCTTCGGCGGCAGGTGTTCGATGCCGCGCACGCTCATCTTCGTGGCTGTGCGCATGAGCCCGAAGGCCGCGGTCGCGGCCACGGTGCCCGCCCGGTTCTGAGACCGCACCGAGGCGGGGTCGAAGGAGACCAGGTCGTGGTTGTTCGAGTCCGGTTCGGTGACCGCGCTCATGCGGACACCTCGGCGCCGAGTCCGACGAGCTTGTCGAGGAAGTTCTCGTATCCGCGGTTGATGAGTTCGATGCCGTGGACTTCGCTCGCGCCCTGGGCGGCCAGAGCGGCGATGAGGTGGCTGAATCCGCCGCGCAGGTCCGGTACGTCGATGCGGGTGCCCTTGAGGTCGGTGGGGCCGGAGACCACGGCCGAATGCTGGTAGTTGCGGCGGCCGAAGCGGCAGGGGGTGCCGCCGAGGCATTCGCGGTAGAGCTGGATCTGTGCCCCCATATCGCGCAGGGCCTCGGTGAAGCCGAAGCGGTTCTCATACACGGTTTCGTGAATGATCGACAGTCCCTCGGCCTGGGTCATTGCGACGACGAGCGGCTGCTGCCAGTCGGTCATGAAGCCGGGGTGGACGTCGGTTTCGAGGGCGAAGGATTTGAGTTTGCCGCCGGGATGGCGGAAACGGATCCCCGATTCCTGGACCTCGAACTCGCCGCCGATCTTGCGGAAGATGTTGAGGAAGGTGATGAGCTCGGGCTGGCTGGCTCCGGCGACGAAGATGTCTCCCCCGGTGGCCAGGGCGGCCGAGGCCCAGGAGGCGGTCTCATTGCGATCGGGCAGGGCACGGTGGATGAAGCCGCGCAGCGACTCCACGCCTTCGATGCGCACGACCCGGTCGGTGTCGACGGTGATGATCGCACCCATCTTCTGCAGCAGCGCAATGAGGTCCATGATCTCGGGTTCGATCGCGGCATTGCGCAGCTCGGTCACGCCTTCGGCACGCACGGCCGTCAGCAGCACCTGTTCGGTGGCGCCGACCGAGGGGTAGGGCAGTTCGACCTTCGTTCCCTGCAGGCAGCTGGTCGCCTTGAGCATGATGCCGCCGGGAGTCTTGTCGACCTCGGCACCGAACTGGCGGAGGACGTCGAGGTGGAAGTTGATGGGCCGGTCCCCGATATGGCAGCCGCCGAGGTCGGGGATGAAGGCCTGCCCGAGACTGTGCAGCAGCGGTCCGCAGAAGAGGATCGGGATGCGCGAGGAGCCGGCGTGAGCGTCGATGTCGACGATCGAGCCCTGCGCGACGTCGGCCGGGTCGAGGTGGAGTTCACCGTCGGGCTGGTCTCCGTCGGGGGCCGAGCTCACACGCACCCCGTGGAGCTCGAGGAGTCCGGTGACGATTTCGACGTCGCGGATCTGGGGCACACCGCGGAGCACGGATGGGGTCTCTCCCAGCAGGGAGGCGACCATCGCCTTGGGCACCAGGTTCTTGGCGCCGCGGACTCTGACGGTGCCGTCCAGCGGGTTTCCCCCACGTACTTCGAGCATGTTCCTCCCTGATTCCGATGATCGGATCCGGGCATGGTGACGCCCGGAGACGGTGCCCGAACGTTGGCCGGGGCACCGTCCTAGACTATCGCAGGCATCGGGTTCCCACCGACTCGCCGAGGCGGGGCCGACCCGAGCCGGAGTCGGCCGCCTCGGCGAGGGTCAGACCTTGGCGGGCAGGGTCTTGGGCTTGAATGCGAACCGGGAGGATTCGTAGGCGACGATGTCCTCTTCCTTGGCCAGGGTGAGGCTGATGTCGTCGTGGCCTTCGAGCAGGCGCCAGCGCGTGTAGTCGTCGATCTGGAAGGGCACGGTGACCGAATCGCAGGTCACTGTCTTCTCCTCGAGATCGACGGTGATGGAAGTACCCGGCTGGTTTTCGAGGATCTTCCAGATCAGCTCGATGTCGTGCTGTTCGAGCTGCGCGGCCAGCAGGCCCTCCTTGCCGGAGTTGCCGCGGAAGATGTCGCCGAAGCGCGAGGACAGCACGACTCGGAAGCCGTAATCCTTGAGCGCCCAGACGGCGTGTTCGCGTGAGGACCCGGTGCCGAAGTCGGGGCCAGCCACGAGCACGGAGCCGGCCGAGAAGTCCGGGTCATTGAGGACGAAGTCGTCACTGGTCCGCCACCGGTAGAACAGAGCGTCTTCGAAGCCGGTGCGGGTGACCCGCTTGAGGAACTTCGCGGGGATGATCTGGTCGGTGTCGATGTTGGATCGGCGCAGAGGAACGCCGACGCCGGTGTGGGTGCTGAAAGCTTCCATGGCTCGTCTTCCTTCTTCAGTCGTTCGCCGAGATCGGGGTCAGGGACAGGCTGAGTCGTTCGTCGGCCCATTCCACGGGTTCGGCGTCCCGCGGCAGGTCGGCGACGTCGCCGGGCGAGGACAGGGTGCCGCGCACCGCGGTGGCCGCAGCCACGAGCGGTGAGACGAGGTGGGTGCGTCCGCCCTTGCCCTGGCGGCCTTCGAAGTTGCGGTTCGATGTCGAGGCGCAGCGTTCGCCTTCGGCGAGCTGGTCGGGGTTCATGCCCAGGCACATCGAGCAGCCGGCGAAGCGCCATTCGCCGCCGAAGTCCTTGAAGATCCTGTCCAGGCCTTCCTCCTCGGCCTGGAGGCGGACCTTCGCCGAGCCGGGCACGACCATGAAGCGGACGTTCTCGGCTTTCTTCCGGCTGCGGACGATCTCGGCAGCGGCCCGCAGGTCCTCGATCCGGGAGTTCGTGCAGGAGCCGAGGAAGACGGTGTCCACGGCGATCTCGCGCAGTGGGGTGCCCGGGGTCAGCCCCATGTAGGCCAGGGCGTTGGCCGCGGCGGTCTTGTCGTTCTCGTCGGTGAAGTCATCGGGGCTGGGCACCGAGGCCGACAGCGGCAGGCCCTGCCCGGGGTTCGTGCCCCAGGTGACGAAGGGTTCGATGTCTTCGGCCTTGAGGACGACCTCGGCGTCGAATTCGGCGCCTTCATCGGTGTAGAGGGTCTTCCAGTATTCGACTGCGGCGTCCCAGTCTTCGCCTTCGGGGGCATGCGGGCGGCCCTTGACGTAGTCGAAGGTCGTCTCGTCGGGGGCGACCATTCCGGCGCGGGCGCCGGCTTCGATCGACATATTGCAGATCGTCATGCGCGCTTCCATCGACAGCTGACGGATCGCCGAGCCGCGGTATTCGAGGACGTAGCCCTGTCCGCCGCCGGTGCCGATCTTCGCGATGATGGCGAGGATGATGTCCTTGGCGCTCGAGCCTTCGGGCAGGTCACCGTCGACGGTGATCGACATCGTCTTGAACGGTTTGAGACTCAGCGTCTGAGTGGCGAGCACATGCTCGACCTCGGAGGTGCCGATGCCGAAGGCCAGAGCCCCGAAAGCACCGTGGGTGGAGGTGTGCGAGTCGCCGCAGACGACGGTCGTGCCCGGCTGGGTCAAGCCCAGCTGCGGTCCGACCACGTGGACGATGCCCTGGTCGGCGTCGCCGAGGCTGTGCAGGCGGATCCCGAACTCTTCGGCGTTCTTGCGCAGGGTGTTGATCTGCGTGGCCGAGGTGGGTTCGGCGATCGGCTTGTCGATGTCCCAGGTCGGTGTGTTGTGGTCCTCGGTGGCGATCGTGAGGTCGGGGCGGCGCACGGGGCGCCCGGCGAGTCGGAGTCCATCGAAGGCCTGCGGGCTGGTGACCTCGTGGACGAGGTGGAGGTCGATGTAGATAAGGTCCGGCGCACCGTCAACACCAAGTGAGACGACGTGATCGGCCCAGACCTTCTCGGCCAATGTGCGTGGCATGGTTCCTCCCGCCGGTGCAGGGGTTCCCTGCACCCGATGTAGATCTGACGCGACGAGGGTCGGCGCGTCGATGAACTGGGTTGTCTGCACTGGAGTGAGTGCGTAAGGGAAATCTACTCGCCCGTATCGCAATGCGAACTTGCATCTCGCCCACTGAGACGCGCACAATGGTGTCTATGACAAGCAATGGTAGCGGCGTCGGGGTCATCGACAAGGCCGCAATGGTTCTCTCCGCACTTGAGGCCGGACCCGCCTCTCTCGCCGAATTGGTGACGCTGACCGGACTGGCACGCCCCACTGCCCACCGCCTGGCTGTTGCCCTCGAATTCCACCGCATCGTCGGTCGTGACCTGCAGGGGCGCTTCGTCCTCGGTCCGCGCCTGGCCGAGCTGTCCTCGGCCGCCGGCGAGGATCGCCTGCTGGCCGCGGCCGGTCCCGTGCTCGGGCAGCTGCGCGATCAGACCGGTGAGTCCGCCCAGCTCTTCCGCCGTCAGGGCGATCTGCGTCTGTGCGTGGCCGCGGCCGAACGCCCCGTGGGCCTGCGCGACTCCGTGCCGATCGGGGCGACCCTGTCGATGCGCGCCGGTTCCGCCGCCCAGGTGCTGCTGGCCTGGGAGGAGCCCGACCGTCTGCACACCGGGCTGCGCGGGGCCCGGTTCTCCGCGACCATGCTCTCCGGCGTCCGTCGCCGAGGATGGGCGCAGTCGATCGCTGAACGCGAGCGCGGTGTCGCCTCGGTGTCGGCCCCCGTGCGCGGGCCGAGCAGTCGCGTGGTCGCGGCCGTCTCGATCTCCGGACCCGTCGACCGACTCACCCGGCAGCCGGGTCGCCTGCACGCGAAGTCCGTCATCGACGCCGCGAGGACGCTGACCGAAGCACTCGTGCGCGGCTAGCCACGCTCCCGAAGCCGCACCCGACCGCGGGCCCGGAGGAACTCTCCTCCGGGCCCGCGGTCTGTACTATGGCCCCATGATCGCCGCTCAGAGACGCAACATCATCGTCGACACGATCGAACGCGATGGAGCCGTATCGATCTCCTCGCTCTCGGAGAAGCTCGACACCTCGGCCGTGACCATCCGGCGCGACCTCGACCAGCTCGCCGATGAGGGGCGGCTCATCCGCACGCATGGCGGCGCCGTGCTGGTATCGAGTGCCCGCGAGTCGAGCTATGCGGAGAAGCTCGAGCAGGCGCTGGCAGAGAAGACCGCAATCGCCAGGGCCGCGGCGGCGTATGTGCGCAACGGCGACGTCGTGGCACTCGGCCCCGGCACGACGACCGAACTGCTGGCCAAGGAGCTCATCGGTCGCTCAGGACTGCGAGTCGTGACGAACTCGCTCCTCGTCGCCGAGGCCATGGTCTCCTCTCCCGACAACGAGGTCATCGTCGTCGGCGGAATCCTCCGCCACTCGATCCGGGCCTTCGTCGGCGGCGGGACGGTCTCGCAGCTGCTCGGACTGCGCGCCGACACCGTGTTCCTCTCCGGCAATGGGCTGGCCGCGGACTTCGGCCTCTCGACTCCCGCCTTCCCCGTCGCCGACACGGATCGCGCCATGGCCGCCGGCGCCACTCGCGTCATCGCCCTCGTCGATCACACGAAGATCGGCCTGCGCTCGTCGGTGCTCACTGTGCCCACCGACGAGATCGACCACCTCATCACCGACGGCAAGAGCGAGAAGACTCCGCTCGAGGCGCTGCGGTCTGCAGGCGTCGACGTCGAAGTTGCGTGACCCTCCGACCCACTGTCGACGCCTCCGTCGACCCCGGGCTCGACACACCCCCGGACAAGCGATCAAAACTGTTCAGGTTCGATCACTAGCGATCAAGCTCACAATCCTCTAAAGTGTCGGTTTGGGTGGCTCAGACCACAGACGACCATTCACCGACGCTGTTGGAGGAACCTTGGAAGCAATCCGCTTGGACGCACAGTGGATCGACTATCTGCTGATTGCGATCTACTTCATCTTCGTCCTCGGAATCGGGTGGTTCGCCAAACGCGGGATCTCCTCGAGCATCGAGTTCCTCCTCTCGGGCCGGAGCCTTCCGGCGTGGGTCACGGCTCTCGCGTTCGTCTCGGCCAACCTCGGTGCCGTGGAGATCATGGGCATGTCGGCCACCGGCGCTCAGTACGGCATGCCGACGATGCACTACTTCTGGATCGGAGCGGTGCCGGCGATGCTCTTCCTCGGCGTCGTCATGATGCCCTTCTATTACGGGTCGAAGGTCAGGTCCGTACCGGAGTTCATGCGCAAGCGCTTCGGTCCCGGTGCTCACCTGGTCAATGCGCTGTCGTTCGCGGTCGCGCAGATCCTCATCGCCGGCGTCAACCTCTTCCTGCTCGGCACGATCGTCAACCGTCTGCTCGGGTGGCCGCTGTGGATCGCCCTCGTCGTCGCCGCGGTCATCGTCCTGTCCTACATCACCCTCGGCGGACTGACCGCAGCGATCTACAACGAGGTGCTCCAGTTCTTCGTCATCGTCGCAGCCCTTCTGCCGCTGACGATCATCGGGCTGAACCGGGTCGGCGGCTGGGACGGCCTCGTGGAGAAGGTGAGCAACGACGGCATGCTCGGTGCCGAGCAGCTGAACAGCTGGCCCGGTGAGCAGCTCTCCGGTTTCGCCAACCCTGTGCTCTCGGTCGTCGGCATCGTCTTCGGTCTCGGCTTCGTCCTCTCGTTCGGCTACTGGACGACGAACTTCGTCGAAGTCCAGCGGGCCATGGCCTCGAAGAGCATCAATGCCGCGCGGATGACACCGATCCTCGGTGCATTCCCGAAGATGCTCATCCCCTTCATCGTCGTCATCCCCGGCATGATCGCCGCCGTCCTCGTCACCCAGCTGTCGAAGTTCAAGGAGATCTCCGCCTCGGTCGGCGAGGCCAGCGCCGCCGCCGAGACGGGAGTGACCTACAACGATGCGCTCCTGCTGCTCATGCGCGAGGTGCTACCCAACGGCCTGCTGGGCGTCGCGATCGCCGGTCTCCTCGCCGCATTCATGGCCGGAATGGCCGCGAACATCTCCGCGTTCAACACCGTCTTCAGCTACGACCTGTGGCAGCAGTACGTGGTCAAGGACCGCGAGGACGACTACTACCTCAAGGTCGGCCGCTTCGCCACGATCGGCGCCTGCATCGTCGCGATCTTCACCGCGCTCATCGCCGGCAACTTCTCCAACCTCATGGACTACCTGCAGACGCTGTTCGGCTTCTTCAACGCGCCGCTGTTCGCCACGTTCATCCTCGGTATGTTCTGGAAGCGGATGTCCGCAGCCGCCGGCTGGGTCGGTCTGGTCGGCGGTACGCTCTCGGCCGTCGCGGTCTTCATCCTCAGCGAGACCGGGGTCTTCGACCTGCCGGGCCAGGGCGCGGCGTTCCTCGCCGCCAGCACGGCCTTCGTCGTCGACATCCTCCTCTCGGTGATCGTCACCTTCCGGACGGCACCGAAGCCTGCCCACGAGTTGCGCGGACTCGTCTACTCCGAGACTCCGAAGGCCGACTTCGAGGACTTCAACGAGCCGAAGCCGCCGGTGTGGAAGCGTCCGGTCCCGGTGGCCGGAGCCGCGCTCGTCCTCGTCATCATCCTCAACGTGACCTTCGGGTGAAGGAGCCAGTGAATCCAATGAGCAATTCGAACGAACTGACCAAGACCGCGGGCGCCTTCGACATCCGCAATTTCATCGGCGTGCTGCTGGGGATCTTCGGGATCGTCCTCACGATCGCCGGCATCGTCGACTTCACTCCCGATGAGGCGGAGCGGACGGGAGGCATCGACGCGAACCTGTGGACCGGAATCGGCCTCATCATCGCGGCCGTCCTCTTCCTCGCCTGGGCCAAGGTGCGACCGATCCGGATCGTCAAGACCACCGATGACGTCACCGGCACCGAGGCGGCCCCGGACAACGACTGACACTGCAGTTTGCAGCTGGTGCAGTTCAGGGCCCAGCCGCGATGAGGGCGCTCCTCACGCGCATCCGGTGACGAAACCGACGGACCGGCAGGCATCACGCCTGCCGGTCCGTCGGTTTCACTGCTGGTTCATGGGGGCAGTCCGGCTGCCTGGTCACTCGAACCGTCCGGCTCCTCGTCCCGCGCTGACGGCGAAGATGTCCGGTGCCCGGTATCCGAGTTCGGCGAAGGCCGCGGTCACGGCCTGCCCGACAGCGTCGACTTCAGCAGCGTCGATGAGCGCAATCGCCGATCCGCCGAAACCGCCGCCGATCATCCGCGCCCCGATCGCCCCGGCTCCCAGCGCTGCCGTCACGGCGGCGTCGAGCTCGACGCATGAGACCTCGTAGTCATGGGCCAGGGACTCGTGAGAGGCCACCAGCAGATCGCCGATCGCCTGGATGCGAGCGTCATGGTCGGCGTCTGTCGACGATCTGCTGTCTGTGAGGAGTTCGACGGTGGCGCGGACGCGAGCGTTCTCGGCGAGGACGTGGCGCACCCGCTTGCGCTGCTCCTCGGTGAAACCGGTGAGGTCGACATCGTCGGCGAGTTCCCGCGGGCTCTCGACGCCGCAGAGTGCGGCGACGTCCTCGCAGGTCTTCCTCCGGGCCCCGTATCCGCTTTCGCTGTGCGAGTGGGAGACGTGGGTGTCGATGACGAGCAGTCTGAGCCCTTCGGCGTCGAGGTCGAAGGGGATCTGGCGGGCGCTGAGGTCGCGGCAGTCGAGGAACAGCGCATGTCCGGCCTCGGTCATGATCGACGCGGCCTGGTCGACGATTCCTGTCGGTGCGCCGACGAAGTCGTTCTCGGCCCGCTGGGTCAGCAGCACCTTCTCCCGGTCGTCGAGCCCGAGCCCAAAGACCTCGTCGAGGGCGATGAGCACCGCCACTTCGAGGGCGTGCGATGACGACAGTCCCGCACCGACGGGGACGGTCGACTCGATGTAGAGGTCGACTCCGCCGACCATCGTGCCGGTCGTCTTGGCGATTTCGTCGACGACGCCGGCCGGGTGGCTGAGCCAGCCGGGCAGCGTTCCGGGGGTCAGCTCTGCAACCGTGAACTGTCCGCTGACGCGTTCGCCCGATTCGTCGCGGTGGTCGGAGATGATGCGAATGCTCTCCCCGCACCGAGGCGGCTGTGCACTTCCTCTGCCCGTGTCGTTCGCGTGGTTTCGCCCGAGTGCGCCGTCGTCGGTTTCTTCGGTGTTGTGCGCCGGACGCCGTCCGATGGCCACGTACACGGCCCTGTCGATGGCGATGGGCAGCACGAAGCCATTGTTGTAGTCCGTGTGCTCGCCGATGAAGTTCACGCGTCCGGGCGCGCGGTAGCAGCCGAGCGGCGCATATCCGAAGAGGGTCTCGAACTCCGTCGAAAGGCTCTCGGGGGTCGGTGCTGCTGCGCTGCTCATCGGCTTCTGCCTTCGTTCGAGTCGTCGACCGTGCCGGTCGCATCGGTGTCCGCACTCGGCACGGCACGCAGCCGTGCCGCGGTCTCTTCGGCCGAGACGTCGCCGACGAAGGCACCCATGGCCGTTTCGGAGCCGGCGAGGAACTTGAGTTTGGCTTCGGCTCTCCGCGGGCTCGTGATCTCGAGGTGGAGCCATTCGGCGTCGCGATCCTCGCTGTTGACCGGCGCCTGATGCCAGGCCGCGATATAGGGGGTGGGCGTCGGATAGAGGCCGTCGATGCGCCGCAGCACTTCGGGGTAGGTTCGAGCCAGATCGTCGCGTTCGACCTCATCGAGTTCGTCGAGGCTGCCCACCTGCCGGTGAGGGACGATATGGACTTCGATCGGCCAGCGGGCGGCGAAGGGCACGAAAGCGGAGAAGTGTTCGGATTCGAGGACCATCCGCTCCCCCGACTCGCGTTCGAAGGCCAGCACGTCTCCCATCAGCGCCCGGCCGCTCGCCCGCAGATGCTGCTGCGCCCGGGCCGAGGTGATCGCCGTGTGCGGAGTGACATACGGGTAAGCATAGATCTGACCGTGCGGGTGGTTCATCGTCACCCCGATCTCCTCGCCCCGGTTCTCGAACATGAAGACCTGCTCGATGCCCGGCAGGGCCGACAGTTCGGCTGTCCGATGCGCCCAGGCGTCGATGACGGTGCGAGCGCGGGCGGTGCCGAGCTCGGCGAAGGAGCCGTTGTGTTCGGAGGAGAACACGACGACTTCGCAGCGGCCGTACCCGGGCGCCGACAGTGCGGCTCTCACGGATTCGACGGCGGCTGCGTCGGCCCCGGTGGCGGTGTCACCAGAACTGGGTGCCGCCTCGGCGAGGGCCTCGTCGACGGTCGTCACGGGCGCGACCTCGCCGAGGTCGGGTCCCAGCGAGGGGAACCGATTCTCGAAGACGACGACGTCGAAGTCCTCGGCCGGGACTTCGGTGGGCCGATCGGTCGTCGACGGGCACAGCGGGCAGTCGGCGGCGGCCGGCAGGTGCGTGCGCGACTGCCGGTGCGTGGCCACGGCCACCCATTCGCCGGTGAGCACATCGAAGCGCAGGGCGCCGCTGGCCGGCCGGGATTCGTCGGGACGGGGGTCCGCGGCGATCGTCGGTGCTGGTGAGTCGGGGTCCTGGAAGAACAGGACCTCACGACCATCGGACAGATTCGTCCGGCGATGCGACGCTGGCATCAGACCTCCCAAAAGTTATCATTTTCGATCATAATGCTAACATCAGCCCGCCGCGGCGACGGCGGACAGCGTAGAATATCGGCAACGAATCCTCCCACCTCCATCGCCGACTCCGGAGACCTATGACCACCAGCATCGAACTCGTCTGCAGCGAGTCCACGGCAGTCGTCTCCCCCATCGGTGCGGCCCTGCTCAGCTTCACCGTCGGCGATCGCCCGATCGTGGTGCCGATGGCGGCCTTCGACGGTGCCGTGCTCGCGCCGTGGCCGAACCGGATCGCCGGTGGGCGCTTCGATTTCGACGGGCGAAATCATCAGCTTCCGATCACCGAGCCCGGCAACGATACCGCTCTGCATGGTCTCGTCGCCGACGTCGAGTGGACGGTGACGCAGCGGTCCGAGTCCACCGTCAGCCTCGACTACGCACTGGAGCCTGCGGAGGGTTACCCGTTCGCCTTCGCACTCCGCATCGTCTACGAGCTCGCCGAGGAGGGGCTGAGCGTCCGCGCCCGTGCCCTCAACACAGGGTCGGGTCGGGCTCCGTTCGGTTTCGGTTTCCACCCGTGGATCTCTCCCGGCTCGCACTCCTCCGACGGTCCCGGCACTCACTCCCCCGGCGGCAAGGGCTCGGGCTCCTCCGGCGGCCCCGGCTCGGACTCCTCTGACGGCGCAGTCGACGACGCCCAGCTGGTCGTTCCCGCCACGACCTGGTTCGAGACCGATGAACGACTCATCCCGACCGACGTCCGTCCTTTCGACGACGGCACGGTGGTCCCGGCCGACCATGCAGCCGATGAGTCAGCGTGCATCGTGTGCAAGGACTTCCGGGCGCTGCGCACGATCGGCCACACGGTGCTCGATGATGCCTTCGGTTCGCCTCGGCGCGGGGACGATGCATGGTCACGCGCCCGGCTCAAGGGCGCCGACGATCGCGAGGTCATCATCGGGATGGGGCCCGGTTTCCGCACCTGGCAGGTGTGCACCGGTGATGGACTCGGCGCGGATCTGGCCCGGCGGGCGATCGCGATCGAGCCGATGACCTGTCCGCCGAACGCATTCGCCGCCGGAATTCCAGGCGAGGACTTCGACGTCGTCGCACCCGGAGACGAGCTCGCCGTCGAGTGGAGCATCGGTCTGCGGCCCCGCGCGGGATCCTCGTCGGCGAGTCCGGAGTGCTCGTCGGCGAGTGCGGACTCCGCTCCGGAGGATGCCGTCTGAATCGTCGTTTCTCCTGTCTCTGTCAACATGACGGACGACGTTCCCTCTGAAAGGGTGCCCTGATAGGTTGCGACTACAGGCAGATAGCCAGGGAGTGCAATCCGGACGGACCGCTCTCCATTCGCGAAAGGGACGAACATGTCGACTCCTCAGAATCCGAACGACCCGAACACCGGCCAGCCGAACCCGAACGACCCGAACAGCGGTCAGCCCAATCCGAATGAACCGCTTCCCGAGGGGCAGCCCACCCCCAATGAACAGCTTCCCGAGAGCCAGGGCGCAGGCGCCGGCGATCAGGGACAGGGCCAGGCCCAGCAGGCCGCCTACCAGCAGGGAACGTATGATCCCAACGCCTACCAGTCTCCGTCGTATCAGCAGGGCTCCTACTCACAGCCCGGCGCCTATCAGCAGGGCGCGGGCCAGCAGGCCTACGACCAGCAGGCGTATGGTCAGCCGGTCTACGGTCAGCCCGCGTACGGGCAGGCCCCGCAGCAGGCACCCGCTCAGGCCGGATTCTTCAAGTCGCTGTTCGACATCCGCTTCGACAACTTCATTGCGGTGAAGTGGGCGGGCTTCATCTACATCATCGCGATGATCGTCGCCGCGCTTTCGTACCTCGGCACCATCGTCGCCGGCATCAGCGCTGGAGTCGTCGCCGGTACGACGGCGAGCTACTTCAACGACGGCCCGAGCTTCAACGTCCTGCCGCTGATCCTCTCGATCGTCTTCGGCTGGATCATTCCGGCGCTGTGGGTCATCGGCGTGCGTCTCGTGCTCGAGCTCATCGTGTCGAACATCAAGACGGCCGAGAACACGAAGAAGATCGCCGACTCCGTCTCCCGCTGAGTCCGCCGCCGCGGCTCGGGCAGATCGCCGCCCCGGGGGAGGCCGGCGATCCTGCCGAGCTCAGGCCCCGTGAATTAGAGTGAGCCCCGCACCGAAACTTCGATGCGGGGCTCAACCGTACCCCCGAGCAGATTCGAACTGCCGTTACCGCCTTGAGAGGGCGGCGTCCTAGGCCACTAGACGACGGGGGCTCAGACCACTCACCTGGAGACTCCTCCGGATGATGTCCGCTGGGCTACCAGGACTTGAACCTAGACTAAATGAACCAGAATCACTCGTGCTGCCAATTACACCATAGCCCAATGTTTTTCAAGGTCATCCCCGTGGGGATTTTCCCTGAGCAACGAGATATAACTCTACACAAGCACCCCGCCTCACGACAAATTTCCGGGGCTCCTTTTCGGTGTGAGCTTCTTAACACGCCGGCCTCACCCGCGGGCGAGCCCGATGAGCCGGTCGAGGACTCGGTAGCCGTCGGCTCGCAGCCCGTTGTGCTCGTACTCGTTCGTCACCCACGCCTGCACCCCGGAAAGGTGCTCGGCAGTGGCCAGCGAGTGCTCCACGGGCACGTAGGCGTCCTCGTAGTACACCGCCGCAGCACCGCGGACTTCGGCGGCCCGCAGCGCATCGACGTCGTAGAGCCTCGGCCACTGACGAACGGCAACGAGGTCGGCCACCTCGGCGAACGGCGCGAGCTCGGGATCCTCGTGGAGGGATTCGGGCCCGGCATGTTCGCCGGCCAGCAGAGTGGGATCCTCGGCGACGGCGTCGGGCATCGCCCGTCGCGCGGCCCAGTTCGTCACCGTGCCGTCGGCCCAACACGATTCGTGGATGACCGCGTAGAGCGGGTTGCGTCCCGAGAACGGCAGGGACGCGGCCAGATCGTGCCGGAACGCCGCCGAGGCGGGATCAAGGTCGAGCAGATAGTGCAGCTTCTCCGGTCCGTCGGAGGCTCCGAGGAAGTGCCCGAGCAGACGGATCCGCTCGGGCGTCGCGCGTGCTCCTCCGGGCAGGGCGATGCCCTCGCCGGCCGACGCGAGATCAACCAGACGACGCATCTTCTCCCGGTCGCCGGGGAAGGTCCGATAGTGCTGCTCAGACTTGCCGATCATGCCTTCCCACGTCCGCCCGTACACGGCGGCCGGGTCGAGGCCGATCGCCGGCAGACCGCCCGTGAAGTACACTTCGTCGAGCGAAGACGCATGCGCTGAGACGTACCGCAGGGTGGTGAAACCCCCAAAGGACTGGCCGAGCAGCGACCAGGATTCCACGCCGAGGTGGCCGCGCAGGATCTCTGCATCCTCGACGATCGAGTCGGCTCGGAAGTACGAGAGCGCCTCGGCGATCGCGGCCGGGTCATCTCCGACGGACTCCAACCCGGTGATCGTCCCGTCGACCGAACCGATCGGGTTCGACCGGCCGGTCCCCCGCTGGTCGAGCATGACGACCTGGAATTCCTCGAGCGCTCGGGCCACCCAGCTGCCGGGGCTCACCGGTGTCACCGGCCGCGGGGCCTCGACGCCGGGTCCGCCCTGCAGAAAGACGAGGTAGGGCTTGGTGCTCGCCGGCTCGGTCGCGATGATCCGTGCGAACACGGTCAGCGTCTGCGGCAGGTTGACCGGCGGCGAGGTCATCCCGCCCGAGGTGGCACCCACCGAGGCGGCCGTCCCCGGTCCATCGTCCGACCGTCCGAAATGGTCGAAGGGCGCGTCGATGACGATATCGGAGAAGTGCAGTCCCCCGCGGGTCCAGTTCGTCTGTTCGACCATGGTCACAGCTGTGCGGCCAGCGCCTTGAGGCGGGTGAGCGAGGAGTCCTTGCCGAGGATCTCCATCGACTCGAACAGCGGCGGGGAGACCTTGCGGCCGGACACGGCCACGCGCAGCGGACCGTAGGCCAGGCGCGGTTTGATCTCCATCTCGTCGACGAGCTTCGCCGAGAGCACTTCCTCGAGCTTCTCCGTCGTCCATTCCTCGAGTCCTTCGAGGACCGAGAGCGAGGCGGCGAGCACTTCGGGAGCAGAGTCTTTGAGCGTCTTCAGCCCGTCTTCGGCCATGACGAGATCCGCGTCGGGAGTGAAGAGGAACGCAAGCAGGTCCGGGGCTTCGCCGAGCAGCTTCATCCGGGTCTGTACGAGCGGTGCCGCCTGGTCGAGGATCGCCAGCTGAGCCTCCGTCGGCGTCTCCGGCAGCACCTCGGCGGCCTGGAGGTAGGGCACCAGTCGATCACGGAAGTCATCCGTCTCGAGCATGCGGATGTGGTCGGCGTTGATGGCGGTGGCCTTCTTCACGTCGAAGCGGGCCGGGTTGGGCAGGACATCGTGGATGTCGAAGGCTTCGGTGAATTCCTTGACGCTGAAGATGTCGCGGTCGGGCCCGATCGACCAGCCGAGCAGCGCGAGGTAGTTGATGAGGCCTTCGGGGATGAAGCCGTTGTCGCGGTGGAGGAACAGGTTCGATTCCGGGTCGCGTTTGGACAGCTTCTTGTTGCCTTCGCCCATGACGTAGGGCAGGTGGCCGAACTCGGGGGTCGCCTCGGCGATTCCGATCGCCTTGAGGTGTTCGTAGAGCGCGATCTGGCGCGGGGTCGAGGACAGGATGTCCTCGCCGCGGAGCACATGAGTCACGCCCATGAGTGCATCGTCGACGGGGTTGACCAGGGTGTACAGCGGCTGCCCGGTGGCGCGGACGACGACGAAGTCGGGCACGGTGCCGGCCTTGAAGGTGATTTCGCCGCGGACGAGGTCGGTGAAGGTGATGTCTTCATCGGGCATGCGCACGCGCCACACCGGCTCGCGGCCTTCGGAGCGGAAGGCGGCCTTCTGCTCGTCGGTCAGGTCCCGGTCGAAGCCGTCGTAGCCGAGCTTCGGGTCACGCCCGGCGGCTCTGTGCCGGGCTTCGACCTCCTCGTTCGTCGAGTAGGACTCGTAGATGTGGCCGCCGGCCTTGAGCTTGGCGATGACATCGGCGTAGATCTCACCGCGCTGCGATTGGCGGTAGGGTCCGTTGACGCCGCCGACCTCGATGCCTTCGTCCCAGTCCAGGCCCAGCCATTTGAGGGCCTCGACGACCTGGCCGAAGCTCTCCTCAGAGTCACGGGCGGAGTCGGTGTCCTCGATGCGGAAGACGAACTTGCCGCCGGTGTGCTTGGCGTAAGCCCAGTTGAACAGGGCTGTGCGGACCATGCCGACGTGCGGAGTGCCGGTGGGTGATGGGCAGAAACGAACTGTGACGCTCACGATTGTCCTTTGCGTGTTCTTCTCGGGTGTGAGTCGGTGGTGTGTGAGTCGGTGCGCGGTGGCGCGGTTCAGGCGTCCATGACGGGGTTCGACAGGACGCCGAGTCCCTCGATGGCGATGTCGACGCGGTTGCCGGACACGATCTGGCCGACTCCGGCCGGTGTTCCGGTGAGGATGACATCGCCGGGCAGCAGGGTGATCGTCTCCGACAGGTGTTCGATGAGAGTCGGGATGTCGAAGATGAAGTCGGCGGTGGTGCCGTCCTGCTTCTTGTCTCCGTCGACCCAGGAGCGGATGTTCAGATCGTCGATGTCGAGTGCGGTTTCGATCCACGGACCCAGCGGGCAGGAGGTGTCGAAGCCCTTCGCTCGCGACCACTGCTTGTCGGCCTTCTGGATGTCGCGCAGGGTGACGTCGTTGCCGGCTGTGTAGCCGAGGACGTGGTCGAGGGCGTTCTCGGCCTTCACACCCTTGGCGACGCGGCCGATGATGACCGCGAGTTCGGCCTCATAGGAGACGTATTCGCTGATGGCCGGCAGTCGGATGGGGTCGCCGGGACCGATGACCGCGGTGTTGGGTTTGAAGAAGGTCAGCGGTGATACGGGCACTTCGTTGCCGAGTTCGGCGGCGTGGTCGGCGAAGTTGCGGCCGACGCCGATGACCTTCGAGCGCGGCAGGATGGGGCTGACCAGACGCACATCGTCGAGCTTCAGCCTCTCCCCCGTCGATTGGGCCGGTGAGAAGAACGGGTCCGAGTCGAGGACGGCGAGTTCGAGTCCCGAGGTGTCCCAGCTGCCGTCGGTGATCGGCGGCACGTCTCCCTCGACGACTCCGTATTTGGGTTCGTCCTGATGCACAAATCTGGCGATACGCATGTGCCCCAGTCTAGTCAGTGACGGGCCGCTTCCGCGCACGGGTCGTTGTCGGTCCGTGAGCCGGTGGGCCGGATGCGTCCGGATGACTGGTCGGCTCCCGTCCAGGAGCGCCGCGCAGCCGCGTGCGCGGGTGGGGCTGAGTGCGCGGGTGGGGCCGCGCGGCTGAGAGACTGGTGTCATGCCCGATCCGTCCGCCCCGCACAGCTTCGATCTCGCCCGCATCGGTGCGGGCCTGCCCGCAGCCGCGCTCATCGAGGAGCTCCACCTCGCCGAGGCGGCCGGTCCCCCGCGATTGGTCATCGAGGCTCCTCCCGGCACCGGTAAGACCACCGTGGTGCCGCCGATGATTGCCGAGCGCCTGGCCCTGGCGGCCGGTGCGACCGCTGCTGGCGGTGCAGACGCCGCACCGGGGCGGATCATCGTCACCCAGCCGCGGCGGATGGCTGCCCGCGCGGCGGCCAGGCGACTGGCCGCATTGACGGGGACCCGCCTCGGCGAGGTGGTGGGGTTCACGGTCCGCGGTGATTCGCGGACCTCAGCGCGCACACGCATCGAGTTCGTCACCACCGGTGTGCTCATGGCCAGGATGCTGCGGGATCCGGAGCTGGCCGGGGTGTCGGGGGTGATCCTCGACGAGGTGCACGAGCGGCAGTTGGACACCGATCTGATGTTCGCGATGTGTCGGGAGCTGGTGGATCTGCGCGAGGACCTGTCCGTGGTCGTCATGTCGGCGACTCTCGATGCCCGACTGTGGGCTGCACGCCTCGGTGAGGGTCTGCAGTCGCCGGCGACGCTGCTGTCGGTGGCCGCGGACGTCCATCCTCTGGAGATCCGGTGGGCACCGGCGAAGGAGCGGCCCCTCGACGCCAGGGGTGTGACCCGAGATTTCCTGGATCACCTGGCGGCGACGACGCTGCGGGCGATCGAAGAGAACGGGTCCGGTGATGTGCTCGTCTTCGCACCCGGTGCCCGTGAGGTCGACGAAGTGGCTGTGCGGGTGCGGCGGCGTTTGGAGTCAGCCTCGTCCGAGTCTGCGTCGTCCGGGACGGAACCCGCCGCGCCGGTCGAGGTGCACACGCTCACCGGCCGGACGCCGGCGAAGGAACAGGACGCGATCCTCCGCCCTCATGAGTCGCAGTCTTCCCGTCGCGTCATCGTCTCGACCTCGGTCGCCGAATCGGCGCTGACGGTTCCGGGTGTGCGGATCGTCGTCGATTCCGGGCTCGCACGCGGGCCGCGATTGGATACACGTCGGCGCATGTCCGGCCTGGTGACGATGCGCGAGTCGAAGGCCTCGGGCACTCAGCGTTCCGGTCGCGCCGCGAGACAGGGGCCCGGTGTGGCCTATCGCTGCCTGTCCGAGGCCGATTGGGCGAGCCTGCCCGAGCACACTCCGCCCGAGGTTGCGACCTCGGACCTCACCGCAGCGGTCTTGGCCCTGGCGGTGTGGGGTGGGGATGAGACGCTGCTGCCCGAACCGCTGCCGGCCGGACCGAAGCGGCAGGCGATCGACAACCTCGTGGCGATCGGCGCTGTCGATGTCAGTGACACGACGGACGGGTCAGGCGGTGCACCCGACCTCCCGATCTCCGGGCTCCACGTCACCGAGACCGGGCGGGCGATTGCGGCGATTCCCGCCTCGGTGTGGTCGGCACGCGGCCTCCTCGACGGCACGGCGCTGCTCACCCCCGCGCTCGCAGCTGAGGCGATCGCCGTCATCGAATCCGACCAGCGCGCTCCCGGAGCCGACCTCTCAGCACTGCTGCGACAGCTCCGCAGCAGCAAGGATTCCCGCTTCGTCCAGGACCGGAAGCGCTTCACCGGCATGGCCCGGCAGTTCGGCGACGGCGGACCCGAAGCGCCCGACGACGCCGCGCTCGACAGACTCGGCCGCCTCGGCACGGACGATCTCGGGCTCATCACCGCTCTGTCCTTCCCGCCGCAGATCGCCCGGCTGCGCAGCGGTTCGGACTCCGACTATCTGCTGGCGTCGGGAACCGCGGCGAACCTGCCGCGGGATTCCTCTCTGCAGGGCAGTCCGTGGCTGGCCATCGCCGAGGTGGGGCTGGCCGGTTCGCGGGCGATCATCCGCTCCGCGGTGCCCATCGACCAGGACACTGCCGAACTCGCCGGTGCCGGCCTGCTCCGCACGGAGGAGACAGCGAGCTTCGAGGGCGGCAAGGTGCGAGCGATCCGGCGCAGCCGCCTCGGCGGGATCGAGCTCTCGGCCACCCCGATTCAGGCCGGTCCCGAACTCGCCCGCCGCGCCATCGCCGAATCCGTGCGTGAGCGTGGGGCACGGGAGGTGCTGCGCCCCTCGGAGGCCTTCGAAGCGCTGCGGGCCAGACTCGGGATGCTGCGGCTGGTGTTCGGCGAGCCGTGGCCCGAGGTCAGCTGGCAGCACCTCACGGACACGCTTGACCACTGGTGCCCCGAAGCTCTCGACCGGGTTGCGAAGGGTGCCGACCCTGCGCGGGTCGACCTCGTATCCGCGCTGCGCACGCTGCTGCCGTGGCCGGAGGCGGCCCGCCTCGAGGAGTTGGTGCCGAGCCGCCTCGAGGTGCCCAGCGGATCCCGGGTTCGGCTGGACTACCCGGATCCCGATCTCGTCGATCCGGAACAGATCCCCGGCCCCGTGCTCGCAGTCAAGCTCCAAGAGTGCTTCGGGTGGAGCGAGATCCCCCGCATCTGCGACGGCAGGGTCGCCGTCACCGCGCACCTGCTCTCCCCCGCCCGACGCCCCTTGGCGGTCACCAGCGATCTCGCGTCATTTTGGGCCAATGCGTATGCCCAGGTCAGGGCCGAGAACAGGGGCGCATACCCGAAGCACCCGTGGCCCGCGGACCCGTTGAGCGCTCCAGCGGCGAAAGGCACGAAACGCTCCGGACGCTGAACCGCAGGCGAATCCGATCTCGCCCACTGTCGGCATCGCCGCCGTCGAATCTGCATCCGCCTCGCGGTCTGGGACAATGGACCGGTGACTTCCGCACTCTCGTCGACTCCGTCCGCGACCGAGCGCGCCGACTCCGCGTCGGGCAACCTCGGTGAGGGTGTCGTGCCTGCCGCGATCTGGCGGCCGCTGCGCGATGCGCACGCTGCCGGGATCGCCGAGCGCACCGATGCGCACATCGAGCGGCGGATGCGGCAGGAGTCCCACCCGGTCGAGGATTTCCTCTTCACCTACTATCCGTTCAAGGTCGGGCAGCTGAAGAAGTGGCATCCCGGTCCGGGAGTCCGCGTCGAGCTCGCCGAGGCGGCCGATCATCGGTATTTCGACCGTCGTTGGTATCGCATCGATGAGGACCGGAATTTCGCCGAGGTCGACCTCGGGTCCTGGCGCACAGACCGCGGGGACGGGGCGAAGTTCATCGCCTCTCTGCTGTCGTCGACACTCCATCGGGAAGCGAATTTCGGGTGTTTCGGCATCCATGAGTGGGCGATGGTCTACCGTCTGACCGACGAGCAGCGCCGGCATCAGCAGGTGCCGCTGCGGCTGAGCCCGGCCGAGACCGATACTGTCGTCGAAAGTCACCGCATCCAGTGTTCGCATCATGATGCGTTCCGCTTCTTCACCGAGCCCGCGAGGCCGCTCAACACTCTGCAGCCGCGCCGGGAGGGCATGATCGCCGATGAGCAGCCCGGCTGCCTGCATGCCGGCATGGATCTGTACAAATGGGCGATGAAGATCTCGCCGATCGCTGATTCCGGTCTCGTCGTCGACTGCTTCGATCTCGCGCTCGACATCCGCACGCTCGACATGGAGGCCTCCCCCTATGACCTGCGCGGATGGGGGTACGGTGTCGTCGCCATCGAGACCGCTGCCGGCAAGGCCGAGTACATGCGCCGACAGAAGGAGTTCTCGGCCCGGGCGCAGGCTCTGCGGGCACGGATGCTCGAGGCTCTGGCGGCCGCCGACATCCACCCGCGCTGACGTCCGCCAGAACGCGGACGCGATGATTCCGGGCCGAACGTGCCGTCTACGATCAGCAGTATGCGCGCCATCGTCTTCGATCAGTTCTCCGTCCGCCCTCAGCTGCGCGACATCGCTGCTCCGACCGCGCCCGCTGCGGGCGTGGTCATCGACGTCGAAGCCACGGGGGTCTGCCGCAGCGATCATCATGCCTGGTCGGGCCACGATGCGACGATCGATCTGCCTCATGTTCCCGGACATGAGCTGGTCGGTCGGATCGCCTCGGTGGGGGTCGGCGTGGAGGAATTCCGCACCGGTCAGCGCGTGACCGTGCCGTTCGTCTGCGGCTGCGGGACCTGCCGCTGGTGCCTCTCCGGCAATGCACAGGTCTGCCCCGAGCAGACGCAGCCGGGCTTCACGCATTTCGGCTCATGGGCTGATCAGGTCGTCATCCACCATGCCGATGCGAACCTCGTGGCCGTGCCGGAGGAACTCCCGGCCGCGGCTGTCGTCGGTCTCGGCTGCCGCTTTGCCACGGCTTTCCACGGGCTGCGGGCACGCGCACAGCTGAGCGCCGGGGAGACGGTGGCCGTGTTCGGCTGCGGCGGAGTCGGACTGTCGGCGATCATGATCGCCCGGGCTCTCGGCGCGCAGGTCGTGGCGATCGACATCGCCGAGGCGAGCCTTGAGTCCGCGCGGACCCTCGGTGCCGGCAGGACCGTCAACGCCTCCGGGCTGAGTCCGGACGAGCTGAGCGCCGAGGTGGTCGCGCAGTTCAGCGACGACTGCCCCGATGGAGTGGATGTGACCGTCGATGCGCTGGGTCGGGCCGATACGATCCGGGCGGCGATCGGGGCGTTGGCACCCCTGGGCCGGCATGTGCAGATCGGTCTGCTGCCCGAAGAGCCGGTCATCGATGTGCCGCGGGTGATCGCGCTCGAGCTCAGTGTGCTCGGTTCGCACGGAATGGCCGCCGCCGACTACCCCGGACTCGTCGAACTCGTCGTCGCGGGTCGGCTGCGCCCGCAGGAGCTCGTCACGAAGGTCATCGGTCTCGATGAAGCACCCGAGGCGATGGAGGCGATGAGCGTCCCCGCGGTGACGGCGGGGATGACGATCATCGACCTGGGTCGGTGACGGGCCGACCGTGAGCCGGCCGCCGCGGGTCGGTGCCTCGGAGTCTCAGGCCATGACGGCGAGGACGACCGAGTTTTCCTGACCGGCCCAACGTCCCAGCAGCAGGCCGCCTTCCGAGCCTTCGCCGGGCGAATCGAGGTTGAGCTGGTAGAGCATCTCAACGTCGCCGGCGCCGGGCAGCGGTCCCGTCCCGAAGGCATGGGCCACCTCGGTGATCTCGTCTCCGCGGTTGCCGGCTTCGTCCACGCGGTACTGCTTGGCCGAGGTTCCGGCTGTCGCGATGGCGTCGTCGAGGCGCTGGCGGAACACGGGATCGCCCATGCCCGCGTACACCCAGCGTTTCCCGAGCACCGAGTGCTCCATGGTCGCGACCAGATGCTCATCGGCACCCTTCAGCGGTTCCCCGCGGTAGCTCAGCGGAACCTGGAGGTGCCGGTCACCGCTGCGGACGATGTGGACCTCGAGCCCGACCTCGCCGGCGGGGTCATCGAAGCGGTAGGACGTGACCTGTTCCAGCGGGTTCGCCGCGAGGTCGAGTTCGCTCGCCCACTTCTGCGCGGCAACCCAGTCGGTGACGACCTCGAGCTTGCCGGGATTGAGCTGGGCTGCGTAGATATCGGCCATGACGGTTCCTCCTGGTCTCTGGTTCAGGCCTTGCGTGTGCCGGGGATCCATTCCCCGTCGACGACCTCGTAGTCGGCGAAGACTGCGGGGGCCTCTTCCCGCATCACCTCACCGATCTTGTTGAACACGAGGCGGATCTCCTCTTCGGCGCCCTTGGCGGTGCGCATCTCGATGACGTGGCGCAGGGAGCGCAGGTTCGCGGTGTAGACGATGCCGGTGGCCAGGCCCTCCGGGGCGAAGCGGCGCATGAACGAAGTCATGTGCTTCTTGTGGGAGAACTTCGTGCTCGACTCATCGAGTTCGAAGTGCTCGGCCATCCACTTCTGGTGCTCTTCGAGCGTGTCGAGGACCTTGAGGCTGCGTTCCATGAGTTCGGGATCTTCACGGGCCCATTCGGGGAACCAGAACGGGATGTCGGACAGGCGCACATAGCGCAGGGATTCCTGTGAGAATGCGGAGCCCGCGCGGTGGCGGATGAGCTCGTGGGTGAGCACCCGGGAGACGTTGTGGAGGACGAAGGAGAAGTTCGCGTGTTCGAGCACGGAACCGTGCTGGGACCTCACGACATTGCCGATGTACTGCGCGGAATCGGTGCGCACGCGAGAGACGTTCGGGTTCAGCCCCGGCTCCCACGAGCGGTAGCACATACGACCGGAGAACTCGAGGAGATCCTCGGCGTCGGGAGATTCCGCGTCCTCGACCCGATCCGCCCAGGACGTGCCGCCGACTTCGTCGAGGTAGGTCCGCATCGCTTCCCAATCGATGCTGGGCTTGGCGAGCAGTTCAACGGACGGTTCGACCTGGCGCATGGCTCTCCTCGTGAAGGGGATGTGGTTGACTCCCAATCCTACAGACCACCGGGGCCGATGCGGTCATTCGTCCGTCCCGAAGTTCTCCTCGGTTCGCTCGTGCTCAGCGACGGCCGCGACCTGTCCGTGTTCGTCGAGGATTCGGATCCCGCCGTGTTCATCGACGCTGTAGGCTTTCGCCTCCGGAGCTTCAACCAGCACCGAGGTGGCTCTGCCGTCTTCGAACACGACCGCGGCGTGATCGTCGATGGCGATCCCGGGGCTGGGAAGTCGGCCCTGTTCGATCCAGCGGATGAAGGATTCCTCCCGTCCGGGTTCGCCGTGGAAGTGAGGGCAGGCGCTTCCCGGGAGGAAGCCGAGCCCGTCATCGAGCGGGGCCAAAGGACCGAATGAGTCGGTCGAGGAGGCGGCGAACCAGCAGTTCGCTCCCGCGCTGATCCCGGCGAGGATCGTCCCGCCGTCGGCGGCTAGTGCCATCGCCTCATCGACTCCGTGCCGACGCCACAGGCTGAGGAGGTTCGCCGTCGAACCGCCGCCGACATAGACGAGGTCCATGTCGCCGAGCATGTCCGGGGCTCGGTAGTCCCAGGGACTCTGGCCGAACAGGGAGAGCACGTGGGTGTGCGCCCTCCCGGCGAACGCGGCTTCGAAGCGTTCGATGTAGTCGCTGCTGTCGCCCGACGCCGTGGGGACGAAGCACACATGCGGTCGTGGATCGTCGGCGCGTCGGTCTCCGACACCTGCAGCCTGAGCCATCCGCAGGAGTGCGTCATCGATGGCCGACTCCCCTGTCTCCGACATGGAGAACCCGCCTCCGCCGAGGGCGACGATCGTGCCGCGGAATGTCGGGCGATCGGCGAGGTTCGGCTCGCCTGCGGTCGCCTCGCCAGCCACGGTCGACTGGCCTGCGGTCGCCTCGCCGGCCACGGTCATCTGCTCGTCCAGGATCGCCTGCTCGGCCTCACGGGACTCGGTGCGTCCACTTTTCGGTGCCGAACTTCTCGTCGACGAGCTCCTGCGCTCGCTGCAGCTCCGCCTCGGTGTAGGTGCCGTAGGTGGCCCCGTACCGGGTCGCGAAGGTGTCAGCCATGACGTCGATGATGTCCTTGCGTGCCTCACCGGTCTGGCTGCGCAGCGGATCGACGCGCTTCTTCGCACTCGCTACGCCCTTGTCGGAGATCTTCGCCTCGCCGATGCGCAGGACTTCGACCATCTTGTCGGCATCGATGTCGTAGCTCATCGTGGCGTGGTGGAGCAGGGTGCCGTCGCGCATGCGCTTCTGCGCGGCGCCGCCGATCTTGCCGCCGGTCGAGGAGATGTCGTTGATCGGCTTGTAGAAGGCTTCGACGCCGAGAGTCTTCAGCGCAGCGAGCACCCATTGGTCGAGGAAGACGTAGGACTCCTCGAAGTCGAGGCCGGCGACGAGGGCGGGCGGGACGAACATCGAGTAGGTGATGCAGTTCCCGCCCTCCATGAACATGGCACCTCCGCCGGAGATCCGACGGACAACCTGCACTTCGTGCTTCTCCGCCCCTTCGGGCCGCAGCTCGTTGACGTAGGACTGGAAGGCACCGATGACGGTCGCGGTGTCCTCCCATTCCCAGAACCGCAGGGTCGGCTTGCGGCGGCCGGCAGCGACCTCTTCGAGCAGCACCTGGTCGAGAGCGACGTTGAGCTGGGTCGGCAGCACTTCACCGCGGATGACCTGCCAGTCGAAGTCGGTGAAGTTCGCGGCCGAGCCGAGGGCCCGGCGCACGACCGTGGCGATATCGGCGGTGGAGAACCCGTGCATCGCCAGCTCCGAACCGTAGCCGGCGAGCGCCTCGTCGAGGCGGCCGCGCAGTGCCGCATTATCGGCGCTGACGCTGGCGCCGACGAGTGCCGGGGCGAGGTCGAAGTAGGCTTCTTCGGGTTCGAGGAAGAAATCGCCGGAGATCTTCACCTCGGTGATGGTCTTGCCGTCGGTCACCACATCGGCGACGACGAGTTTGCCGCCGATGACCTTGTATTCGCCGTGGAAGTGCTGTGTCTCGTTCGTCATCTCTCCAACCTACTCCCCTGTCAGGGCGTTCCACAGGAAGCGGTAGCTCAATGCTCTGGTGAACGCTGTCTGCTCATTGTCCGACGCCGCCGAGTGGCCGCCTTCGGTGTCCTCGAAGAACCACACGTCATCGATTCCTGCCGCCTGCATTCGGGCCGCCATCTTCCGGGCCTGGACCGGTCCGACTCGGTCGTCGGACGTGGCGGTCCAGAACAGGACCGGTGGGTAGTCACGGTTGTCTTCGATGAGGTGGTAGGGCGAGAAGCTCTTGATGAACTCCCAATCCTCAGCCACGTCCGGGTCGCCGTATTCGGCCTTCCACGAATATCCTGCGCTGAGCTTCGTGTATCGCCGCATATCCAGCAGGGGTACACCGCAGGACACGGCGCCGAAGAGATCCGGGTACTGGGTGAGCATGTTTCCCACCAGCAGTCCGCCATTGGATCCGCCCGCGCAGCCCAGGCGGCGCGGGCTCGTCACTCCGCGGTCGATGAGGTCACGGGCCACGGCGGAGTGGTCCTCATAGCAGCGCATGCGGTTCTCCCGCATCGCCGAGGTGTGCCATTCGGGTCCGTATTCGCCTCCCCCGCGGATGTTCGCCAGCACGTAGACGCCTCGGCGACCGAGCGAATCGGTGCGGGTCTGTCGGCCGAGCCAGCCGATGCCCACGACCGGAGAGTATCCGGGTGTCCGGCTGACTTCGAAGCCTCCGTAGCCGTCGAGGAGTGTGGGGTTGTTCCCGTCGAGTTCGAGGTCTGAAGCCGCGATCTGGAAGTACGGGATCGTCGTTCCGTCGGCGCTGGTGGCGAAGTGCTGCTCGACGCTGAGCCCCTCGGTCGGGAACAGCGCCGGTGCCGTTTTGATCACCTCGGCGATGGGCGTGCGGGTGGCACCGTCCTCCGAGGTCGAGGTTGCGGGAGTCTCACCCAGCGTTCCGTAGGACAGGGTCGAAGGCGTGAGGAATCCGGTGCTGACCATCCAATAGTCGTTGGCTGTGGCGGGGTCGAACTTGTCGACGGCGCTGAGGCCGACCATGTGGTTGGCGGGGACGCCGGGCAGGGTGGACTCGGCGAAGTCGTTGCCGAGGTCGAACACGGTGAGTTTCGACTGCACATCGGCCAGCAGCTCGAGGACGAGGTAGTCGCGGGTGAAGGTGAACGACTGGAGCGAAGTGTGGGCATCGGGGGTGAAGATCACACGCGGAGTGACTTCGCCCTGCTTGACCGCGCTGATGTCGGCGACGGCGAGTCCGCCGGCGGGCACCTCGGTGGTGGCGGCGTTCCAGTTCGACTGGGGGCGGAAGAGGACGAGGTCGCGTTCGAAACCGACCTCGACATCGGTGGGCACGTCGACCGCGGTGAGTGCTTCGGTCCACTCCGCGGGGTCGGTGGTGAGCGTGCTGTCGGTATCTGCGGTGTCACCGGCGACGCGGATGTCGTCGAGGTCGAGGAAGCTCAGCTGCGAGTTGAAGAAGTCGATGGCATCGACGATGACGGCTCGGTCCGTCGTCTCCGCTCCTGGTCGCACGTCGCTGCCGACGAAGATGGCGACGTGGTCGCGAGGCACCTCGGCGATGATCGGGGCCTCGGATACGGCCTGTCCGCGTTTGAGCACTCGAGCTTGGCGGGGGTAGGACGAAGTCGTCAGCGAGTCGGCGTCGGTTTCGGTGGCGACGAGCACGGTGTCGTCATCGAGCCAGGCCAGTCGAGTCTTCGCGGCGGGAATGTCGAATCCTCCGTCGACGAAGGTTCGGTCGTCGAGGTCGAATTCGCGGACCCTGTGCGAGTCGCCCCCGTCCGGAGACAGGAGGATGAGGGCGCGGCGGTGGTCGCTGCGGCGGACCATGGCACCGGACCAGACCCAGGATGTGTCTTCCCGGGCGGCCAGTTCGTCGACGTCGAGAAGCACGTCCCAGTCCGGCTCCGCGGTGCGGTAGCTGTCCCAGGTGGTGCGTCGCCACACACCTTTCGGGTTCTTCTTGTCTCGCCAGAAGTTGAAGAAGTGGTCGCCGCGTTTGGTGACCATCGGAATGCGGTCGTCGGAGTCCAGGGCGGTGCGCAGATCACCGGCGATCGAGTCGAAGAGAGGGTCGTGGAAACGCTCAAGCGTTTTCGCGTTCTGTTCTTTGACCCAGGCGATCTGCTCGTCACCGTAGATGTCTTCGAGCCAGAGGTTTTCGTCTTCAGGCGTTTCAGCACTCGTCGTCGGGGCTGTCGCTGTGGTGGGGTCATCTTCACGCATGTCCCCATCCTAGTGATCACGGCTGACGTGGACACTTCGCCGGTCCGCGACGCTGCCGAGGGCTGTCAGCTCGGTGCCGGCCGGAACATCACCAGGCCGGGGTGCCCGTTGGGCGCTTCGGGGCCGTGCCCGAGCTCGGTGAACCCAAGGCTCTCGTAGAGACGGCGGGCCGGGCTGTCGATGTCGTCGGTCTGCAGCCAGCACCCGTATCCGGCGACGGCGTTCAGCCACGCTTCGAGAGTCCGTCGGCCGATCCCCTGATCGCGGCGTCGCGGGTCCCGTGCGAGCAGGTTGAGTGCGAACGTCGATTCGAGTTCGGTGCAGCGTTCGCCGAGGCTGCTCTGCAGTTCGAATGCCCACGGATACTTCTGTTCTTCCCAGTTCCAGTAATGCCCGTAGGCGAAAGCGCTCAAACGTCCGTCGGTCTGGGATCGGGCCAGCGCCATCACCACTTGTCCTCTGCGGACCGATACATCGTAGACGTCGGCGAACAGCGTGGCGTATTTGGGATCTTCGCTGAGCGGTGGTTCCGCGGCTGCAGCACCGTAGATCGCTTCGACCTCTCCCCGTGGAGGAAGCACGCCGGACACGCCCGGACCTGAGGGCACGCCCTGCCACCCCGGGCCCAGCCCCGACAGGCGTCCCCACACGACTTCGATCATGGGAGCGACGGACTGTTCGCCGGACACCGGTTGTCCATTGCCGTCGTTCATGGCCATCACCCTAGTGCAGTGCCACAACGATCGGTTGAACTTCCGGTGACCATCTGCCGTTTCAAGTCCAATGACCGGCCGTTCTTCGGGCCGAACGTCCACCCGTTGCTTCAGCTCGAATGACCAGCCTCTGTTTCACGCCGACCGTCCAATCGTGACTCAGACCGAGGGCCAGGCCGCCGCCCCGTCTCACCGGAATCCTGCGTGCGCCTGGATTCCGGTGAGGAGCAGTTCCTCGATGGGGCTCAGCGTTTCATCGTCGGCGTCGAAGATGTCGATTCCGATGGCGGTGCCGCCGACATCGACGGTCGACGGCTGGCCTCTTCGTCGTTTGGCCAGCCATGGGAGCAGCACCTGAATCGATGTGTCGGCTTCCGGCAGTGACGCTGCGGTCCTGTTGTCCGGCGGTGACGCTGCGGTCCTGTTGTCCGGCGGCGCAGTCGTCTCTGCCACGACCTCGCCGTGAACCAGCCCCGGATCGGGGCCGCTGATCGGTTTGGTCCGGGTGCGGTAATGGTGACCAGTCGGAGTGATCACCTCAAGAGCATCTGGGGTCGCCTTGTGGCGCCATCCCGTGAGTTCTTTCGCATAGTTGCAGGCCGCGCAGAGACCGGACGAGTTGTCCCAGTCGGTTTCGCCGCCGGAGGCGAACGAATCCGCGTGATCGGCATGTTTGATGGGCGCCTCGCACCAGGGTGAGCGGCAGACGTCGTCACGGAAGGTAACCATGCGCCGAAGCAGGCCCGAGAATTCCCTGCGCCGCGAGTCCATCCGCACCAGCTGGCCGTCCTCCGGACGGGTGTAGAGCCGTCGAATGAACATGGCGGCGTCGTTTTCGACCACGAAGTCCCGGGCCGACTGCGCGGGGATCGGGCCGGCTCCGGGGAACCAAGCAGGCTCGTCTCCCGGCCCGAACAGACTGCTCGCCTGCATGATGAGGTGGATTTCTGTGGGCACGGCGGCGGTCGTCTCCTGCCCGGTCAGCCGCTCAACCAGCAGGTCAGCGGTGATCTGGCTCTGTGTCCGTCCGTCGGCCTCGCCGGTGGCGATGAGGCTCTGTGCCGACTTCTGCAGGTTGGTGTAGGCGGCAACTGCCTGCGGCATCGGCAGCAGTGCCGTCAGGTAGGCCATGTTCCCTGGTGCCGGGCGCACGGTCACCGCGCGCTCTTCGACGCAGCGTTCGAGGTGGTCGACCGCAGCTTTTTGGTCGAGTTTCTGTGCCAGCGCTCGCACCTCGTTGCCGAGTCGTCTGACTCCCACCTCGGGGAGGCGCTCGGCCATACGTTCATCGAGTTCGTGCTTCTTTTCGCGCGGCAGCCAGTCGGATTCCTTCGCGACGACGCGGGCCTTCTCCTCCGAGATGTCGCCGCCCTTCATCGCCGCATAGGTGTGGGGCAGGTCCATGAGAAGCGTGCGCGAGAACTTCAGGAGCCCGTCGCCACGGTAGCGGGAGACTTTCCTCGCCAGGCCGACCTCGGCCCCGACTCCGAGTCCCTGCTTCTTGCTGGCGACTCCGTCTTCGGCTTCCCGGTTTCGGCGGAGCATGTCGAATGTCAGGGTCTCCCGCGCCTGCGCGGCCGCGCCCGCTGCGGTCAGTTCCTCCAACGCCGTGATCCGGTCGATGGTCTCTTCCTCGGTCGTTGCCGGGGGCAATTCGGACAGGCGGGTGCGCCACCGACGGATCTCGGTGAGTACGTCTGGAACCTGCGCTGCCTCCATGCCTCACACACTATACGGAGGCACTGACACGACTTTTCCCGTGCACGTATCCCCAGGTCACAAGCCTGCAAATCGGCTGACGGCCGCCTTCGACCCAGGCAGCCGCCAGGCGGATTCCCGACCCGTCGATTGACTGGCTCAGCGCAGTAGACTGGCTCAGCTCAGTTCTTCGCCGGTGGTCTCTCGAGCGAGGAAGCTCATGAGCACGACCGCTGCGACGACGAGGGCACCGGTGAGGATGAACGTCAGCGTGAGTCCGAGCACCGGCCACATGAACGCGCCGAAGACGATCGGCGCAATGCCCGTCGCCAATCGTGATGCCGCTGAAGCCCACCCGAATCCAGAGCCGCGCAGACGCGTCGGGTAGAGCTCGGAGACATAGGTGTAGAGGGTCGGGATCGCGATCTGGATGACGAACCCGAATCCGATGATCGTCGCTTTCGCAGTGAAGGTGAGTTCGGCACCGGAGGCTTCGATGAACACCGCTGCCCCGACGAGGAGCACAGCGGCGAGGATCGAAGACACACCCAGCACAGCCTTGCGTCCGAATCGCTCGACGATGAGGGCCGAGACGACCACGCCGAGGATGCCGACCGCAGTCATCGACCCCGTCACGAGGAAGGCCGCCTGGTCGGCCAAACCCTGCTTCTTGAGGATTCCGGGCAGCCATGTCAGTGCCGCGTAGTAGACAAGGAGAACAGAGACGAACAGCGACCAGGAGACGAGAGTCGTCTTGGCCGAGTGCTGCCAGAGCTGCACGAGCTGACCGCTGGCAGCACGCAGCTGCCGGTTCACGCTCGAGCCCGCTGAGCTTGCTGAGCCTGCTGGGCTGGGTAGGCCCGCTGGGTCCGCTGAGTCCGCCGGGTCCGCGGGCCCTGCTGAGGAGTCTGAGTGCTGGGCGGTTTCATCGTCCGGAACAGGCTGGACGTCGCCGTCCGTGCCAACAGCACTCGGCGCATCGTGCGTCCATTCACGGACATCGGCGCCGGTGCGCTCGACAAGCCGGGTGATGACTGCGTCGGCTTCCCGGTAGCGGCCGACCGAAGCGAGATAGAGGGGTGATTCGGGGATTCCGAACCGGACAGCGACGGTGAGCAGCGCCGGGACGATCATGACGAGCATGATCAGTCGCCAGTCGCCGAAGTCGAGCAGATAGGCAGACACGAAAGCACACAGAGATGCACCGATCGGCCACCAGCCGTCCATGGCAGTGAGCACGCGTCCACGATGACGACTGGGAGTGAACTCTCCGACCAGCGCATAGTCGACGGGGATGCATCCGCCGAGTCCGAATCCCGCAAGGAATCGGAAGAGGATGAACCACCCGTAGGCTGGAGCGAAGGCCCCGGCGACCGTGAAGATCGAGAAGACGAGGAGCGTGAGAGTGAATGCCTTCTTCCGGCCGATGACATCGGCGATGCCGCCCCAGATGAATGCGCCCAGCGCCATCCCGATGAGGTTCGCTGTGGCGATCCACGCGGCCTCGCCGACGCTCAGGCTCCAGTAGTCGCTGAGCAGCGGGATGAGGAACCCGTTGAGGGCGACGTCCCACGCGTCGAACATGAAACCGAGCCCACCGATGATGAAGATGGCACCCTGAGTGCGCCATTTCCAGGGGAGCTGGGCGATGACTTCGGAGGCGGTCGGTGTCGACGCCGAGGTTGTCGTGTGCACGAAGACACAGTACCTCAATTTACGCACAATTGAGTAAAACAGTCCATGTGCAGGCACGGAACGTACGCGCCGCCTCAGCAACAAGTAACATCCGCACGAACGCAGAAAGGCCGGACGCTGCGATCACCGCAGCGTCCGGCCCGCCAGCCGAGCCGGGGCCCGTCAACCCCGAGCCAACAACCCCGAGGCAGTCCCCGAGCCATCAGCCCCGAGGCCGTCCCCGCCCCGTCAGTCCCGGTCAGCCCCAGCCTCAGGCCAGGCGCACGAGCCAGTTGTTCTTGTCTTCGAGGCGACCGTACTGGATTCCGAGCAGCGTCTTGCGCAGCTCCATGGTCTTCTCGCCAGCGGCTTCGCCGTGGTCGATGGTGAAGTCTTCACTGACGAGCTTGGCGATCGGTGTGATGACCGCGGCGGTGCCGCACGCGAAAGCTTCGACGATCTCACCGCTGGCCGCACCCTCGCGCCATTCCTCGACGGAGATCTGGCGCTCTTCGGGCTCGAGCCCGAGCTGCGGTGCCAGCTCGAGCAGCGAACGACGGGTGACGCCGTCGAGGATCGAGTCGCTCAGTTCCGGAGTGAGCAGCTTGCCGCTCTTCGTCACGAGCATGAGGTTCATTCCACCGAGCTCGTCGATGTACTTATTCTCCACCGAATCGGTGAACAGCACCTGCTGGCAGCCGTTGGCCGCCGCCTCGTTGGTCGCGACCAGAGAAGAGGCGTAGTTGCCGCCGCACTTGGCGAAACCGGTGCCGCCGGCTCCGGCGCGCTTGAGCTTGGGAGAGAGCCAGATCGACACGGGCTTGATGCCGCCGGAGAAGTACGGTCCGGCAGGGGACGCGATGACGTAGTAGTCGACTTCGTGGCTGGCCCGCACGCCGAGGAACCGCTCCGTCGCGATCATGAAGGGACGCAGGTACAGGCTCGACTCGTCGGCGTCCGACTCCGGCGTCGGAACCCAGACCTGATCCTGGGCGACGAGGGTCTTGAGCGAGTTGACGAAGTCCTCTTCGCTCAGCTGCGGCAGAGCGAGACGCTCGGCTGACTTGTTGATGCGCGCGGCGTTGCGCTCGGGACGGAAGGTCCAGACCGAGCCGTCAGCATGACGGTAGGCCTTGAGCCCTTCGAAGATCTCCTGAGCGTAGTGCAGCACAGCGGCCGCCGGGTCGAGGACGAGCGGACCGTAGGGCTTGACCTCGTGCCCCTGCCAACCGTCATCGACCGTGTATCGGATGTGCGCCATATGGTCGGTGAAGTACTGGCCGAAACCGGGATCCTTCTTGATGTTCTCGCGGACCAGCTCGGGTTGCGGCTGGAGATTCTTAAGAACGGTGAAATCAGTCATGGGAGCTCTCTTCTCATTGTGATGAGTGACACTGTCAGGGTAGTCCATCACCCCGGCACGAGTCGCGCCGGGGTGATGTCCGCTTCGTCCCGCGGTCGGGATGATCGCCACTTCGCCGAGGTGGTTGTGAAGTCACACTCCCGCCCTTGCCCAGGTGGCCGTGAAGTCAGACGCACGCCTTCGCCGAGGCAACCGTGAAGTCACGTGCCGACCGTCGCCGACGACGTGGTGAGGGCTCAGCCGAGCCGTGCCGCGATCGCGTCCCCCACCTCGGTGGTGGAGCGCTTCGTTCCGTCGCGATCGGCGAGGTCGGCTTCGACGGCGACCTCGATCGACTTCGCTACGGTCTCGAGCCCGAGGTGAGAGGCCATGAGTGCACCAGAGAGGATCGATGCCGTCGGGTCCGCGATCTGCTGTCCGGCGATATCCGGTGCCGATCCGTGGATGGGCTCGAAGAGGCTTGGCGCGGTGCCTTCGACGTTGAGGTTGCCCGAGGCGGCCAACCCGATTCCGCCGGTGACTGCGGCGGCGAGGTCGGTGAGGATGTCGCCGAAGAGGTTGTCGGTGACGATGACGTCGTAACGGCTCGGGTCCGTGACCATGTAGATCGTGCAGGCATCCGTGTGCTCGTAGTTGACGGCCACCTCGGGGTACTCCTGCCCGACCTTCTCGACGACGCGGCGCCACAGGTGTCCGGCGTGGACCATGACATTGTGCTTGTGGACGTACGTGAGCTTCTTGTTCCGGGCCTGCGCGCGAGCGAAGGCGTCGCGGACGGCGCGCTCGACTCCGTACCAGGTGTTGACCGAGACCTCGGTCGCGACCTCCTGCGGGGTATCGGTGCGCACGGAGCCGCCCGAACCCGTATAGGAGCCTTCGGTTCCCTCGCGGACGACGACGAAATCGATCTTCCCGGGCGCCGCCAGCGGGCTGGTCACCCCGGCGAACAGCTTCGAGGGACGCAGATTCACCGCATGGCCGAGCCCGAAGCGCATCTTGAGGATGACTCCGCGCTCGAGCACGCCCGAGGGCACGGACGGATCTCCGCAGGCGCCGAAGAAGATGGCGTCATGGTCCCGCAGCGACTCGAGCTCCTCATCGGTGAGCGTCTCACCCGTCTCATGCCAGCGCTGCGCGCCGACCGTGTAGTCGGTGAGCTCGAGCTCGACGGGCTCTCCCGCGACTTCGATGGCACGCTGGAGGACTTTGAGGCCTTCGGGGACGACCTCGTTGCCGATTCCATCTCCGGGCATGACTGCGATTGAGAACTTCATGCTCACAGAATAAGACTTCATCTCACCATTCAACTCCCCTGTCCTATAATGTGGACAGTCGTCTGCGCCGACGCAATGGCGCGGGGGTGCAGCGACGTTCGCGCCCGACCCCCGTGTGCCACCATGAACAAATTCACGTCTCAATCCCTGCTGTCGGCTACACATCTGCGCCGGCAGCGACGAAGATGGACATAGCACCCCAAACCCCGTGGGGGCCGCCAGTTCCCAGCCCCGAGAGAAAGTCGATCATTGACCGAAACCATCCGCAATGCCCGTGCCGCAGCTCTGCCCGCCAAGCTCTCCCGGTCCTGGCTGCTCGTCAACGCTGCCAAAGAGGAGAGCTTCACTCCCGCGCAGACCTCGGAAGCGGATTCCGTCATCTTCGACCTCGAGGCTTCCGTCGCCGAAGACAAGAAGCTCGACGCCCGCGACAATGTCGTACGCGCCCTCGAGAACGGAATGTCCGCCTGGGTGCGCATCAACAAGATGGAATCCGAGTTCTGGGATGACGACCTCGCCGCGATCGCGATGCTCCCCGGCCTGCGCGGAGTGATGCTGCCGGAGACCGAACGCCCCGAGCAGGTGTCCTACACTGCGATGCGCGCAAAGGCAGGCCTGCCCGTGCTCGCGCTCCTCGAATCCGCACGCGGAGTCGAGAACGCCACCCGAATCGCCGAGGCGCCCGGCACTTTCCGGCTCGCGTTCGGCACCAATGACTTCCGCAAGGACACCGGCTTCTCCGGTGATCCCATGGCCCTGGCCTACGCACGATCGCGCCTGACCATCGCCTCCCGTATGGGTGGCCTGCCCGGCCCCATCGACGGCCCGTCGGCCGCCGATGCCGATGCCGAGAAGGTCTGGTCCGACGCCGAGATCACCCACATGATGGGCATGACCGGCAAACTCGTGCTCAGCATCGACCAGGTCAACACCCTCAACGAGGCGATGAGCCCGAGCGAGGACGAACGTGACTGGGCCCGGCAGATGCTCGAAGCCGCGGAGGGCGGATCCGAGATCACCGACGGCTCCTACCTCCCGCGCCTGGCCCGCGCGAAGAAGATCGCTTCGCTGGCCGACACCTACGGCCTCTGGAACGCTTGAGCAGGCAGCCCAGCTGGCTGCTGTGGTCGACGCTGCCGGCCGTCCTGCTCGTCATCGCCTTCGGCTTGTGGCTGCGCCTCGACCACATCGGCCCCACTCCGGTCGATCAGTCCTGGCTCGGATTCGTCGGCCTCGACCACGGCTCCGTCCCGTACTGGGTCGCCGTCGTCCTCGCTGAAGTCGGCGGCGGCACCGGTGTCGTCATCTGCACCGGGCTGCTCACAGCACTCTTCGCTCTGCTTCGACGGTGGAGATCCGCTGCCTTCCTGGCCACAACGATGCTCGCCGGCATCGCCACCTCGGAGATCCTCAAAGCCATCGTCACGCGACTGCGCCCGAGCGATCAGCTCTACGAGTCCCTCGGATTCTCCTACCCTTCGGGGCACTCGATGGGAGCCGCCGCCCTGGCGATGAGCCTGGCGATCATCGCCTCCCGTGCTCACGAACAGCGCAGGGAAGCGCGACGCGCACACGCACAATGCGCGGATGCCGACCGTGCTCACGAACAGCAGATGAGGGCTCCGGCACCGAGGCTGCGCTTCCATTGGTCGTTCATCGCCGCGGGCGTCTGGATCCTGACGATGATGTGGTCACGCACCGCTCTCCAGGTCCACTGGCTCACCGATACTCTCGCCGGAGCACTCATCGGCATCGCCGTTGCCGTACTCGCCGATGAGTTCTGGACTCTGCTGAGACGAAGGACCCGCTCACCCCGCTTCGCTCTGTGGCTGGCGGGATGAACGGGCCCTGATACGGACGCTTCGGTGAGTCAGTCCTCCTGCAGCGACACCGCGGTGAACGTCGATGCATTCACGGCCCCGGCGACGGCCTTGACGACCTCGTCGGAGACGACCGAGTCGACTGCGAGCACAGACAGCGCCTCATTGCTCGTCGACGCGGGCGAGACCTGCATACCGGCGATGTTGACGCTGTTGGCCCCGAGCGCCAGACCCAGCTGACCGATGATGCCCGGCCGATCCTCATAGCGGAAGATCAGCAGGTTGTCGGTCAGCTCGATCTCGAGCGAGTAGCCGTCGACCTCGGTGAGCTTCTGCACGAGTTTCGGTCCGGTCACGGTGCCCGCCACGGAGATCCGCTGTCCTGTGCTCGTCGTCGCCGTGAGTCGAGTGATATTGCGGAACGACTCGCAGTAGGGATCGGTAACGAGCTCGACGCCGATTCCGCGCTCCTCGGCCAGCAGCGGTGCATTGACGTAGGAGACCTGGTCGGACACGACGTCCTTGAACAGGCCCTTGAGAGCGGAGAGCTTGAGGACGGAGACGTCCTTGTCCGCGATCTCACCGTTGACCTCGACCTTGAAGTGCGTGACCGAGGAGTCGGCCAGCGCATTGACGACCCGGCCGAGACGCTCAGCCAGCGGGATGCCCGGGCGCACATCCTCGTGGATGGCACCGCCGGCGACGTTGACCGCATCGGGCACGAGCTCGCCGGCCAGGGCCTTGCGCACGGACTTCGCGACGGCCACTCCGGCCTTCTCCTGTGCTTCATGCGTCGAGGCACCCAGATGCGGGGTGACGTTGACGGAGTCGAGCTCCATGAGTGCCGAATGCTCCGGCGGCTCGGTGTTCCACACGTCGATGCCGGCACCGCCGACCTCACCGGCCGCGATCGCCGAGGCGAGTGCCTCCTCGTCGATGATGCCGCCGCGGGCGACGTTGATGAACCGGGCACCGGGCTTCGCGGCCTTGAGCTCCTCGGTGCTGATCATGCCGATCGTCTCAGGTGTCTTGGGCATGTGCACGGTGACGAAGTCGGACACGGCGAGCAGGCCGGGCAGGTCGACGACCTCGACGCCCATCTGCGCGGCACGGGCCTGCGTGATGTAGGGGTCGTAGCCGACGAGACGCATGCCGAACGACTTCGCGCGCTCGGCGACGAGTCCGCCGATGCGACCGAGTCCGACGATGCCCAGCGTCTTCTCGTAGAGCTCGACGCCGGTGTACTTCTTCCGGTTCCACTCCCCCGCCTTGAGTGAGGTGTTGCCGGCGCCGAAGTAGCGTGCGGATCCCAGGATGTGGGCCATGGTCAATTCGGCAGCCGAGACGATGTTCGACGTCGGTGCGTTGACGACCATGACACCCGCCGAGGTGGCAGCCGGGACATCGACATTGTCGAGTCCGACGCCGGCGCGGGCGATGACCTTGAGATTCTTCGCCGCCGCGATCGCTTCGGCATCGACCTGCGTGGCCGAGCGGACGAGGATCGCATCGGCATCGGCGATGGCGGGAAGGAGCTGGGAACGGTCAGCACCCTCGGTGTGGCGGATATCGAAGTCTCCTCCGAGAGCTTCGATGGTGGCCGGCGACAGTTCTTCGGCGATGAGCACGACGGGTTTGGGCACTGATTTCCTCCTGGTGGTGCATCCGGGACGTGTCCATCTTATGAGACTTCGCGAATGCGCTCACAAGGTCTCAGATTCTGGGAAAATCGCTCAACAGACCGGGCCCTCAGAAACCGTTCGGCGAATACGGTGCCCGACCGAGGCTGAACATCGCGCTGGCGAGCACGGCAGCCCCCGGAGTCTTCTCATCGAGGCGCCCAGCGCGGGAGAGGATGACCGGATCGGCCCCGCCGAAGTACAGGGAGCCGAGCTCGGCGATGCCCAGCCCGAGGTCTGCAGGCGTCGAATCCGAGGCGGGTGTCACCTCGGCGCTCTGCCCGTCCGAAGTGATGGTGAACCGTCCCCCGGTCAGGTCGAGCGAATCGTCGACATCGATCGTCAGGGTCCCGGGCACGTACCAGGGTCGGGCCTCCAATGCGGCCTTGACGTCGAGGATGCGGATCCAGATGTTGTCTTCGGTCGCTACGGTCTTCACGCGTCGCGAATCGGTGAGCAGCCACGGCAGCGGAGAGTATTCGGCGGACTCGGCGAAGGTCACCCGCGTCGAGAGGTCGATCGCGGCGAGGAATGACCACAGGGAGGCGTACGCGGCATCGGTGACGGCCACGAAATCGATGATGTCGACGGTCGGCGGGGTCTTCGACCAACCGGCGAACTTGTAGGAGACATAGCCGTCGGGCTCGCCCTGCTCATCGAAGTGCAGTGCCGCGCGGACTCCGCGGTCCTCTTCCCCGGTCTCGACATTGAGCGCACCGGTGGCGCGCTCGATGTAGGTCTGCTGGCGCTCCATGGCTCCGGGCGAGCTCCGCATGAATTCGCCGTAGATCTTCGGAGCCAGCTCCCGCAGCTCACTGGGCAGGCACATCTCCACCCGCCGGTCGGGTTCGCGGACCATCTTGAACCCGGGCGAGGTGTCGACCTCGATCGAATGCGACCACGTGGCCACACCGAAGCCGAATCGGGAGTAGATTCCGCCCTCGGTCGCCGTCAGCGCGGCGAACGGATAGCCGTTGGCCTTCGCCTCGGCGAGGTCGGTGGTCATCAGCGTGCGGAGCAGTCCGCGCCGCCGATGGGTTGGGCGCACCGTGATCCACGTGATGAGGTGGCCGGGCACGAGGCGTCCCCCGCCGACGTTGACGAGCTTCTCGAACCACGCGAACGTCGCCACCGGGATCGCGGAGTCGAGCCCATGGGCGAACTCCTGATCAGCGTAGACGGCCGTGAGGTTGCGCCCATCGGCGATCGCCCGCTTGACCCGATTGAGCAGGGCCGCATCGGTCGACCGCGGGTCGTGGAAGCCCACGCTCGTCGACGCGAAATAGCCTTTCGTGCGCTCATCGGGCTCGCCGGTGGACTCGTCGATGGTCGGTTTGAAGTCTTCGAATCTGTAGTTCGTCACCCCTCCACAGTAATCGAGATCACCTCCCCGTGCCGCCGAAGGCGTGAGAAACGGCAGAACCTGAGCAGAGAACCGTCGAACAGCTCGCCACCTCGGCGAGGCGGATCCATCGGGCACACCATGACCCGGCAACTCGTCTCCGCACCTGCGCCGGCACACGACGAAGCCCCGGACACCTGTTGGTGTTCGGGGCTTCTCTCACCTCATCCGGCGGTGCTCAAGCACCGCCGCCTCGGCGAGGGGACTCAGCGAGCGGCAGTGCCCTCGGTGTAGTCGTCGTCGCTGTCCTTGAGCCATGCGAACATCTTGCGCAGCTCGCGACCGGTGGACTCGATCGGGTGCTGCTCTTCCTTCGCACGCAGCTCGTTGAACTCCGGTGCACCGTTCTTCTGGTCGTTCATGAAGCGCTCGGCGAACTTGCCGTTCTGGATGTCGTCGAGGACGCCCTTCATGTTCTCCTTCACCTCGGGGGTGATGACCCGCGGGCCGGAGACGTAGTCACCGTACTCAGCGGTGTCGGAGCAGGACCAGCGCTGCTTGGCGATGCCGCCCTCGACCATCAGGTCGACGATGAGCTTGAGCTCGTGGAGGACCTCGAAGTAGGCGATCTCGGGCTGGTAGCCGGCCTCGGTCAGGGTCTCGAAGCCGTACTGCACGAGGTGCGAGACTCCGCCGCAGAGCACGGTCTGCTCACCGAACAGGTCGGTCTCGGTCTCCTCGGTGAAGGTCGTCTTGATGCCGCCGGCGCGCAGGCCGCCGATGGCCTTGGCGTAGGACAGGACGGTGTCCCAGGCCTTGCCGGAAGCGTCGACCTCAACGGCGACGAGGACGGGCACACCGCGTCCGTCGACGAACTCACGACGCACGACGTGGCCGGGGCCCTTCGGGGCGACCATGATGACGTCGACACCCTCGGGAGCCTGGATGTAGTCGTAGCGGATGTTGAAGCCGTGGATGAACACGAGCGTCTTGCCGGGAGCCAGCTGATCCTTGATCTCGCTGTTGTAGATCTCGGCCTGCACCTGGTCGGGTGCGGCGATGGTGATTACATCGGCCCATGCGGCCACCTCGGCGGGGGTGCCGACCTCGAGGCCTTCGGCAGCGGCCTTGTCGCGGCTGGCCGAGCCCTCCTTGAGGCCGATGCGGACCTCGGCGCCCGAGTCGCGCAGGCTCAGCGAGTGCGCGTGGCCCTGGCTGCCGTACCCGATGACGGCGACCTTCTTGCCCTGGATGACGGACAGGTCGGCATCATCATCGTAAAAGCGTTCTGCTGCCATAGTTCTAGCTCCTTAGGATTACGGGGTGATGTCCCCATTGTTTCACAGTTCGGTACTGATGTTCATTTATTGAGATGACGGACGTTCCACCAAATGGAACGCGAATACCTCACCGAGGCGGCCGCCCGGGCGGGCCCGGACGGGGTGCGCGGTCGGTCAGCCGCGCAGGGCGCGGTCGGTGATCGACTTCGCCCCGCGTCCGATCGCCACGGTGCCCGACTGCACGATCTCCTTGATCCCGAAGGGCTCGAGGACCTCACGCAGCGCCTCGACCTTGCCGAGCTCACCGGTGGCTTCGACGCTGACCGACTCCGGACCGACATCGACGATCTTCGCGCGGAACATCTCGACCGCCGAGGCGACCTGCGGGCGGGTCGCGGCGTTGGCCTTGACCTTGTAGATCACATGGGCCCGCCGCACCGAGGTCTCGGGCTCGAGTTCGACGATCTTGATGACGTTGACGAGCTTGTTCAGCTGCTTGGTCACCTGCTCCAGCGGCACATCGTTGACGTCGACGACGACGGTGATGCGGGAGAGTTCGTCGCGCTCGGTCACACCGACGGCGAGGCTGTGGATGTTGAAGCCGCGCCGGGCGATGAGTCCGGTGAACCGGGTGAGCACACCCGGCTTGTTCTCGACCAGGACTGAGAGTGTGTGCCGGTTGTTCATTCCAGGCCTCCTTCGATCTGAGCCACGGAACGCACCGTGCCGTCTTCCTGCTCCCCGGCCTCGGCGATGGCCGCTTCGGCCTCCTCTTCGCCCTCACCGTCGAATTCCGGGCGGATGCCGCGGGCGTATTCGATCTCGTCGTTCGACACACCGGCCGCGACCATCGGCCACACCATCGCATCCGCCGGAACCGTGAAGTCGAGGACGACGGGCCGGTCGTTGATCGACAGAGCCTTCTCGATCGCCGCATCGACATCCTCGTTGCGGTCGACGCGCAGCGCCTCGCAGCCGTAGGACTCGGCGAGCTTGGCGAAATCGGGGATCCGGATCGTCTCATGCCCGGTGTTGAGATCGGTGTTCGAGTATCGGCCGTCGTAGAACAGGGTCTGCCACTGGCGGACCATCCCCAGCGAGGAGTTGTTGATGATCGCGACCTTGATCGGGATGTTGTTGAGCGCGCAGGTCGCGAGCTCCTGATTCGTCATCTGGAAGCATCCGTCGCCGTCGATGGCCCACACAACTCGGTCGGGCTGGGCGACCTTCGCGCCCATGGCCGCGGGCACGGAGTAGCCCATGGTGCCGAGTCCGCCGGAGTTCAGCCAGGACTTCGGGCGTTCGAACTCGACGAACTGCGCCGCCCACATCTGGTGCTGGCCCACGCCTGCGGCATAGACCGCCTCGGGGCCGGTGAGCGCAGAGATCCGCGAGATGACGTACTGCGGATCGCACAGTTCACCGTGACGCTCGTAGCCGAGCGGATAGGTCTGCTTGAGACGATTGAGGAAACGCCACCAGGGTTCGCGCTGACGTTCGAGCGCCTTGGGGAACTTGCTGCGCATCTCCGAGAGCATCTCGGCGAGCACCTCGCGGGCGTCCCCGACGATCGCGACGTCGACGTCACGGTTCTTCCCGATCTCGGCCGGGTCGATATCGGCGTGGATGACCTGCGCCTCCGGAGCGAAGGAGTCGAGCTTACCGGTCACCCGGTCGTCGAAGCGGGCGCCGATGGCGATGAGCAGATCGGCCTTCTGGAATGCGGTCACCGCAGGCACGCTGCCGTGCATTCCGGGCATGCCCAGGTGCAACTGGTGCGAGTCGGGGAAGGCGCCGCGGGCCATGAGCGTGGTGACCACGGGAATGTTCGTCGCCTCGGCCAGGCGCAGCAGCTCCTTCTCCGCTTCCGAGCGGATGACTCCGCCGCCGATGTAGAACACCGGACGCTGGGCTTCGGAGATCAGCCGTACGGCCTCGCGGATCTGCTTGGCGTGCGGTTTGAGGATCGGACGGTAGCCGGGCAGCACGGGCTCATCGGGCCACTCGAACGGTGCGGTGCCCGTCTGCGCGTCCTTCGTGATGTCGACGAGGACGGGGCCGGGCCGGCCGGTGGTGGCGATGTGATGAGCGTTGAGCAGCGCAGTCGGAATGTCCTCGGCCTTGGTGACGAGGAAGCTGTGCTTGGTCACCGGCATCGTCATTCCGACGATGTCGGCCTCCTGGAAGGCGTCGGTGCCGAGCAGGCTCGAAGCCTGCTGACCGGTGATCGCGAGCATCGGCACGGAGTCCATATGCGCATCGGCGAGCGCCGTGATGAGGTTCGTCGCACCCGGGCCCGAGGTCGCGATGCACACGCCGAGCTTGCCCGACGCGGCCGCATACCCTTCGGCCGCATGGCCGGCGCCCTGCTCGTGGCGGACGAGGATGTGGCGGATCTTGTCGGTCTCGAACAGCGGGTCATAGGTGGGAAGGATGGTTCCGCCGGGAAGCCCGAACACCGTGTCGACCTCAAGCTTCTCGAGGCTGCGGACGATCGCCTGCGCACCGGTGAGGACCTCCGGTCCGGTGTTGCGACGAATGCTGGACGGTGTGGCGGTGACCGGCGTGGCCGCGGGGGGATTCCCCGTGGGCTTCGCGGTCGAGGGCTTGGCTGCCATCGATTCCTATCCTTCCTAGGTGTCCTTCTCGTCTCCACATGAAAAAAGCCCCTCCGGTTTCGGTAGGGGCGCGCGGAACGTGTCGTCTTGACAGGCTACGGAAGATCCGCGCGCTGATGAATAACGACGACAAGAAGGTGAGTCATGCCTCAATAGTTCACCTCGCCCAGTGGGGGTGTCAAACCTCGCAATCTTTTGTCTTGCCCAATGAGACGCGTTCCGGTTGGCAGGTGAGACAGTGCGCAGGACCTCTGCCCTTCCGGGCGCGCTCAGCCCCGCGTTCAGCGCGGAGTGAAAAGGGAACCGGCGCTGCCGCAAACGTGGAATACCTCACAGTCTGCGACTAGGCTTGATACTCGTGCGCCCCCTCCTCCGCTTCTGGCCCGATCTCCGCTCCCGCATCGGCGTGTACATCCTCGTGCTCGTCCTCACTCTCCTGGCCAACGGCATCCAACTCGTCGTGCCGATGATCACCGGCTACATCATCGACGGACCGATCGCGCACCGTGATCTGTCGGCCCTGTGGCTGCCCGTGCTCGGAGTCCTGGCCATCGGCGTCGCCGAGGCGGTGGGCATGTGGGCCCGTCGGATGATCGTCGCGCCCGTGGTCTCGGGCTGGGAGATCATGTGGCGCTCCCGTCTCTTCGATCGCCTGCAGTACACCTCGGTGGCGATCCACGACTCCTGGGAATCGGGTCAGCTCCTCTCCCGCGCGGTCAACGACCTCTCGCAGATGCGCCGCTTCTTCGCGTTCGGGCTGCCCTTCCTCCTGTCGACGCCGATCGTCATCCTCGTCGGCACTGTCATGCTCTCGATCCTGCAGCCGGTCTTCGGCCTCATCATGATCGCGATGGCCGTGCCGACGATCGTGTCGGTGTCGATCTTCGAACGCAGGTACCGGGAGACCTCGCGGCGGTCTCAGGACACGATCGGTGAGATCACGACAGAGGTCGAGGAGTCCATCCAGGGCATCCGCATCCTCAAATCCTTCGGCCGCTCCCCCTGGGCCGCCGAACGGTTCTCCCTCGTGTCGCAGAAGTTCAAAGGTCTCGAGATCCGCAAGGCCAAACTCGACTCCTGGTTCTGGAGCGTCCTGCTGCTTCTGCCGACCCTGGCGCAGGCCGCCATCGTCGGCGTGGGCACCTGGGGCGTCGTCCAGGGCTGGACGACCATCGGCACCGTCGTCGCCGGTGTGACCATCTCGATGGTGCTGCGGATGCCGATCGAGATGCTCGGCTTCCTGCTTGCCGATGCGCTCATGTCGCTGACCGCGGCGACACGGTACTGGGAGGTCATCGACATCCGGCATGACATCACCGACACCGACGGCAGCGTCGACGACGATCCCGATGTCGGATCCTATCGCGGAGCGCTCGAATTCGATTCCGTCGACTTCCACTTCGCCGACACCGACCGTCTCACTCTGCACGGCCTCGATCTGCGCATCGAACCGGGACAGACGCTGGCACTTGTCGGCGCCACCGGTTCGGGCAAGACGACGCTGGCTTCGCTGGTTCCCCGACTCCAGGACGTCACCGCCGGCGCGGTGCGCATCGACGGGGTCGACATCCGGGACATGCCGGTCAATGAGCTCCGTCATCTCGTGTCGGTGTCCTTCGAGGATCCGATCCTGTTCTCGGCCTCGGTGGCCGAGAACGTGGAGATGGGGGCTCCCGGCTCGGACGAGGACGAGATCTGGACGGCTCTGGAGATCGCCTCGGCGAAGGACTTCGTCTCCCGACTGCCCGAGGGCCTGGGCACTCGGGTCGGTGAACAGGGCCTGTCCCTGTCCGGCGGTCAGCGGCAGCGCTTGGCGCTGGCGCGTGCGGTCATCGGTCGTCCCCGCATCCTCGTCCTCGACGATCCGCTCTCGGCCGTCGACGTCGACACCGAGGACCGGGTGCAGAGGGCCCTGCGCGAGATCCTGCCCGATTCGACGACGCTCATCATCGCCCACCGTCCCTCGACCGCGGCCTTGGCCGATGTCGTCGCCGTGCTCGACGAAGGCAGGATCGCGGCCCTGGGCACCCACGAGCAGCTGCTCGAATCATCACCTCTCTACCGGGAGCTGATGGGAGCGAGCGCGAAGGCCGAAGCACATACGACAGACGCACACAGCTGGGAAGGAGGCCGCCGATGAGCATTCCCCGCCTCGATCGCGACGACGAAGTCGACGAACTGCCGCCGGACATCGCCGCGAAGGCTCGCGCCCTGCTCAAGTCCCTGGTCCGGCCGCACCTGGCGATGGCGATCTTCCTCGCCCTCATCGTCGTCCTCACCGCGCTCATGCTCGTCATCGGGCCGGTCTTCATCGCCGATGCCCTCGACCAGGGCATCCCCCGCGCCGTCGACGGCGACACCGGGCCGCTCATCACGGCGGTCTCCCTGTTCATCGCCTCGGCCGTGGCTTCGGCGGTGCTCGCCTTCACCTCCACCCGCCTCGTCGGGATCACCGCGCAGAAGATCCTCTTCACCCTGCGGGAGAGGGTCTTCACACACGTGCAGCGACTCGACCTGGGCTATCACGAGAAGTCGACCTCGGGGCGCCTCGTCTCCCGCCAGACCTCGGACATGGAATCCGTGCAGCAGTTCCTGTCCTATTCGCTCTTCGATACGGCCCTGGCGCTGCTGCAGATGATCTTCATCGCCGTCACCCTCATCGTCCTCGACATCCCGCTGGCCATCGTCGTCTTCGCCGGGTTCATCCCGCTGTTCTTCATCACGAAAGCCGCACATTCGACCCAGCGCAACGCCTATCGGCGGACCCGGACCTCGATCGCCAAGGTCATCGTCCACTTCGTCGAGACGATGGGCGGGATCCGCGCGGTCCAGGCCTATCGGCGTCAGCCCGAACGACGCGGGACGCTGAGCGATCAGGATTCGCGCTACCGCGATGCCAACACCGATGCCCTGCGCGGGGTGGCCTGGTTCGCCGGATGGACTCGGCTCATCGGCAACGTCACCCAGACCGTCATCATCGTCGTCGGTGCCTGGCTCGTCATCGAAGGCTGGACCCAGATCGGTGTGCTCGCCGCGTTCATCCTCTATCTGCGACGGTTCTACGGCCCGCTCGACGAACTCGTGCAGGCGTTCAACCTCTATCAGTCCGCCTCGGCGGCGCTGGAGAAGATCGCGGCCGTACTCGACACCGACCCCGAAGTGATCCCACCCTCCCAGCCCCGCTCACTGCCCGCGCGGGACAGCGGCCAGGCCAGCGGCCGCTCGGTCGATCTCACTCATGTGCGCTTCTCCTACGGCGACGGGCCCGATGTGCTGCCCCGCTTCGATCTGCGCATTCCGGCGGGCCAGATCGTCGCCCTCGTCGGCGCCACGGGGGCGGGCAAGTCGACCCTGGTCAAGCTCGTCACCCGGTTCTACGATCCCACCGAGGGCCGAATCACCATCGACGAGGTGGACCTGCGCGACCTCGATGACGCGCAGCTGCGATCACACGTCGTCATGGTCACCCAGGAGTCCTTCCTCTTCGCCGGCACCATCGCCGACAACATCAGGATCGGCAACCCCGAAGCCGGTGATGATGAGGTCATCGCCGCAGCGAAGGCGGTGGGACTGGACGGGTTCATCCGCCGCCTGCCCGAAGGCTATGCCACGGATGTCAAGAAGCGCGGCGGCCGGCTGAGTTCGGGTCAGCGTCAGCTCGTGTCCTTCGCCCGAGTCTTCCTCGCCGACCCGGATGTCGTTGTCCTCGACGAGGCGACCGCCCATCTCGACATCCCCTCGGAGAGGCTGGTGCAGAACGCTCTGGCCACCGTGCTCGAGGGCCGGACCGCGATCATCATCGCCCACCGCCTCTCGACCGTCGAGATCGCCGACCGCGTGCTCGTCATGGATGCCGGACGGATCATCGAAGACGGAACCCCGGCCGACCTCATCGCCGGCACGGGCAAGTTCGCGCAGCTGCACCGGGCCTGGAAGGACTCGCTGGTGTGATCGATTCTCCTGTTTCAGCAATGTATATTGCACATTGACAGGAAGTCGACGCGACGAGGAGGACGCATGGATGCCGATGTCGACGATCGTGAACGTCAGATCATCACTGATGCCATTGCCCGCGGCTATACGGTGGCCCAGTGGATCGCCTGCGTCATCTGTCTGGTGTTCATCGCCTCGGGCCTGTGGTGGGCCGGCATCCTCGTGCTCGTCGGCACGCTGTTCGAACTCCCCCGCAGAGCGACACAGCGCTATGTACGCAAACGCGGTGTCGATCTGAGCATTCCGCCCGGTAAGGAAGTCGAGAAGACGTCGCTGTCGGGCTTGGCGTTCGGGCTCATCTTCATTCCCCTCGTCTGCGGACTGATCATCGCCGAAGGGAGGCTCGGACACCCCCTGCTGCCCTGGTCCTGGCGGGCGGGGTTCGACGGTTCGGACATCTTTACGCTCATACCCTTCATCTTCCTCGGACTCGTCGTCACCATCTCATGGTTCGTCCACCGACGCAGGGAATCCCGGAAGGTCGATCATGCTCCGTCCCGGTGAGCCTGGGGGATGTGGACGAGCGGCCAGCGCGATCACTCGCGGATGAGGGGAACGAAGCGGTACCGACCGTGCCCCGTGATCGCGATGTCATCGACGTCGACTCCGGTGCGCGTGACCTTGAGCATCTCCCCCTGTACAGGGATGACCATGATGCCGCCGATCTCCAGCTGAGCAACCAGCTGGACGGGCATCTCCTCGGCACCGGCCGAGACGAGGATCCTGTCGAACGGAGCGGCATCGGGCAGCCCGAGCACCCCTGACCTCGCCTCATGAATGTCGACCGCAGCGAGTCCTCCCTCGATTCGTCGAGCGCTCTCCTGCTCGAATCCTCCGATCACCGCTTGCGAGGACTCGACGAGTCCACGGTGCCTTTCGACACCGTTCACCTGCCCCTCCTCCCCGACGAGCACTGCCAGCAGCGCCGTCGTCCACCCCGAGCCGGAACCGAGGTCGAGGACCCGATCGCCGCGGCGGACTTCGAGGAGTTCGAGCATATCGGCGACCGTGCTCGGTTGGGAGTTCGTCTGACCGTGGCCGATCGCCAAGGGCACGTTGCTGGCCGAGTGCCTCCGTTCGGCTGCGGGCAGAAAATGGGCACGCGGCACCGCCTCGAACGCCTCGGTCACCGACAGTCGCCTGCGATCGTCGGCCATCGTCGCCTCCTGTCCGGGTGTATGACGGCGGGTGTCGCCCTCTTCGGCAGTCTGCGGCGAGCGCCCGCAGATTTCAAGACCCGCGCCGGACCCGCAGGAGACTCTGTGGGGCCACCGAGTATCGTTGACCCGTGACGATTACCGAACTGGACCGCGCGAAGTCCCTCATCACCTCGATCCCCGACCATCCTGAGCCGGGAGTGAACTTCCGCGATATCTCACCGCTCATCGCCGACGGTCCCGCGCTGCGGGCCGTCACCGAGGCGCTCATCGCACCCTTCGCCGGGCAGTTCGACTTCGTCGGCGGGCTCGAGGCCCGTGGGTTCCTCTTCGCCGGCACGATCGCGGCCATGACCGGCGTCGGCATCCTGCCCATCCGCAAAGCCGGCAAACTCCCGAAGCCCGCCGCTGCAGCCTCCTACTCACTCGAATACGGCACCGCCACGATCGAAGCACCGGATGTGCTGGGAGAGGGCGCACGCGTCCTCCTCGTCGACGACATCCTCGCCACCGGAGGAACACTGAGCGCGGCTCAGGCACTCGTGGCCGACCTCGGCGCCGAGGTCATCGGTTCGGCAGTCGTACTCGAACTGACCGGCCTCGGCGGCAGAGAGCACGCGGGAGAGGTCCACGCCCTCTTCTCCGACTGAGGCGACTCGCCCGAGCCGCGAGCGACACCTGTCTCAGTCGACGCGGATGATGGTCTCGCCTGCGGCGATCGGACCGGCCTCGGCGATCGTCAGCGCCTGCGCATCGGCTTCGAGGACCACGACCGGCACGACCACGGACTTCCCTGCCTCACGTGATTCCGCGGTGTCCCAGACGATGACTTCCTCACCTTCCTGGATCTGCTGCCCCACCTCGGCGCACATGGTGAAACCCGCACCGGACAGGTGCACGGTGTCGATGCCGAGGTGGACGAGCACCCCCTGATCGGGTCGGTGGGAGATGACGAACGCATGAGGCTTGAGACTCGTCACCGTACCGGACACGGGGGCCGTGACCGTCAGCGTCGCGGCGTCTCCGGGATCGATGGCTGTCCCAGGGCCGACGAGCGCTTTCGCGAAGACGGGATCGGGGACTTCCGTCAAAGGGATCACCGTACCGGTGATGGGAGATGAGATCGTCACTGTCACTCTCGTCTTCCTGCCCTTCGTCGACTGCTGGATTCGTTCACCACTGGATCGGAGCTTTTCACCTAGACTGTCGTGTGTCAAAGGTCACAGACAAGGTTCGCTGTTGAACAAGGAGGGCGAGTACATGACTCAGCCCATGAGGTCTTCGATGTCGTCGACGAGGTTGTCGGCCTCCGGACCGACGACGACTTGGACCGCGCTGCCCTGGACCATGACCCCGAACGCGCCGGCGGCAGTGAGCGCCTGCTCGTCGACGAGTGCGTCATCGCCGACCTCGACACGCAGCCGAGTGATGCACGCTTCGATGTCGTCGATGTTGTCGGCGCCACCCAGGCCGGCGAGAATCTGCGCTGCTTTGTCCATATCTGTCACCTTCATCTCCGGCGCTGAAGCGCCGGCGTCGATTTCACATTCTGCGATCTGTGTCACAAGTCTACGGCGACTCGTGGCCGTGTCGCACGGCATCGACGAACCACCGGTCCTGTGCCGAGGGTCCGATCATCGATCGGACCCCGGCATCCGATCGACCCACCCCCGAGGAGGAATCCGATGACCACTGCATCCGCCGAGTCACCGAAGAAACGCAAGAGGACGGTGCCGGGATTCGCGCAACTTCAGCGCGTCGGCCGTTCTCTCATGCTCCCGATCGCGGTGCTGCCGGCCGCGGCCCTGCTGATGCGGTTCGGACAGCCGGACATGCTCGGTTCCGATGGTCTCGGCAAGTTCGCGGATTGGCTGCTGCCGGTGGCGACGGTCTTCGCCGCCGCCGGCTCCGCTCTGTTTGACAATCTGCCGCTGATCTTCGCCGTCGGTGTCGCCATCGGCTTCGCCAAGAAGGCCGACGGTTCCACGGCACTGGCTGCCGTCGTCGGCTATATGGTCCTCAACGGCGTCTTCACCGCGCTGGCTCCGGTCTTCGGCTCGGACAATGGTGAGGGTGAGAACGTCATCAACTACGGAGTGCTCGGCGGCATCGTCGTCGGTATCGTCACCGCGCTTCTCTATCAGCGCTACCACCGGATCAAACTTCCGACCTACCTCGGTTTCTTCGGCGGTCGCCGCTTCGTTCCGATCGTCACCGCGATCGCCTCGATGTTCATCGCTGTGATCATGGGCCTCATCTACCCTGTCTTCGACACTCTCATCAACAAGGGCGTGGGCGGCTTCCTCATGGAACACGGCGCCAACCCGGGCACTGGATTCGTCTTCGGCACCGTCAACCGACTCCTCATCCCATTCGGGCTTCATCACCTTCTCAACAATCTGCCGTGGTTCCAGTTGGGTTCGTGCACGAATTCCTCGGGAGACACCGTGCACGGCGACATCACGTGCTTCTTCTCCGGGGTGGACGGCACTGCAGATTGGACAGGATCGTTCATGACCGGCTTCTTCCCGATCATGATGTTCGCCCTGCCGGCCGCGGCCCTGGCGATCTATCGCACCGCCCATCCGAAGCGCCGCAAGGTCGTCGGCGGGATCATGCTCTCCGTGGCTCTCACCGCCTTCATCACCGGAATCACGGAACCGCTCGAATACGCATTCGCCTATGTCGCGTTCCCGCTCTACGCGGTCCATGCCGTGCTCACCGGTTCGTCGTTGGCGCTGGTGAATGCGCTCGGCATCAAATCCGGGTTCGGCTTCTCTGCCGGCGCTCTGGACTACCTGCTCAACCTGGGTCGCGCCTCCGAACTGTCAGGAGGCATCGGCCCCGTCCTCCTCCTGCTGGTCATCGGCCTGGCCTATGCCGTCGTGTACTACTTCCTCTTCCGCTGGGCGATCATCCGATTCAATCTGCACACACCCGGTCGCGAAGACGAAAACGAGAACGGCACCGAGGCTCCTTCCGTCTTCGATGAGGCTCAGGTCGCTGCCGAGGAGTCCACGGGCAAGAAGCGGGCTCAGGACGAAGGGCGAAGTTGACCTTCCGACGGCCGGCGTCGACTGCGCAGATCCGCGGCCCTGGACTCAGCCGCAGGTGTCATACTTTCCTCGCAGCTGATCGCGGACCGCGAGCGCACTGGGGGTGTAGTATTCGTCGGGCTCACGCTCCCACTTGCTGTCATGCACGTAGTCGCATCCTCCGACGCTCACGGTCGCTCCGGTCGCCAAACCGCTGCCGCTGTGAGTCGGTTGCCCTGCCGTCCACGAGAGCGTCCACGGGTGTGAGGTCCCGGCATCGATCCTGTCGATGATCGTCATCAGGCGCGGTGCCGCATCCGTTCCGGCCTCCAGACGCGCGGTCACAGAGTTGAGTCGGTCGTCGCTGATCTCAACCTTCTCCACTTCGGGAATACTCGGTCGAAGCACCCCGACCAACCTGTTCTGCTCCTGTGCGGAATAGGGGAACATCACGGTCCACGCGGCTTGCCGATGGGGTGCGACGGTGACCTGCACCCGGTCTCGTCCGACCACGTCTCGGACAGCGGAGACAGCGGTGTCAGCGTCGGCGCTCAAGCCCCGGACATCCAACGAGTCCGCTATGTCCGTGTCATTGCGGATCTGCCAGCTGAGATGGTCGGGATGCAGTGACGCGTTCAGCTTCTTCATCCCCACCAGCCGCGGCCGCAGCTGATCAGCATCGGGCACGCCTCGAATATCTGCTGTGAAGTCGTCGAACCTCAGCGTCAGCCCGCGACTGTAGTCTGCGAACTCTGATCCGACTTCGGCATTGAGCGCCGTTACGACATCGATGGCCTCGTTGTCAGCGGCGCCGGCCCCCATCCGGACTCGAAAGTCGAGCACCTGACCGGAATCGAACCCGTTCCGATAGGAGTGGTCGACGTCATCGACCCCGGACATGCCAGAGAGCACACCGGCGATCTCTTCGGCCCGGTCGCTGAGGTCGGGGGCCGGGAGGCATCCGACCAGGCCGAGGAGGATTGCCGTCACGGTGAGGGCAAGCGGTGTCTGCCGGGGTCGTCGTCTGCTTCGCTGCTGCATACCCTCAGCCTATTCTCACCGCTCTGGCCGGGCCGGAGCAGGCAGTGACAGTTCTGGCACATGACTGCTTCACGCCTCACACCTGGGACGTGGCCATGGAATTCCACCGTCGACCTTGACGTTATAGGCTCGTGGCAAGACCACCACACAACCCGTGACGAAAGGCGGCACCATGACGGTTCCCACACTCACCCTCAACGACGGCAAGACGATCCCGCAGTTGGGCTTCGGTGTCTTCAAGGTCGACCCCGAGGAGACCGAGCGCATCGTCACCGATGCCCTCGAAGTCGGCTACCGCCACATCGACACGGCTGCCATCTACGGCAATGAGGAGGGCGTGGGCCGAGCGATCGCGAAGTCCGGGATCGCCCGCGACGAGCTCTTCGTCACCACGAAGCTGTGGAACGACCGCCACGGTGCCGAAGAGTCCAAGCGGGCGCTGGGCGAGAGCCTCGAAAAGCTCGGCCTCGACCACGTCGACCTCTACCTCATCCACTGGCCGACCCCGGAGAACAAGAACTCCGTCGAAACCTGGGAGGCCTTCCCCGCCTACCGCGACCAGGGGCTGACCACCTCGATCGGCGTATCGAACTTCGACCACCGCTACCTTCCGGAGATCCTCGACACCGGCATCATCCCGGCTGTCGACCAGATCGAGTGCCACCCGCAGTTCCAGCAGGTCGACACTCGTCCCGTGCTGGCAGCCAATGACATCAGGATCGAAGCCTGGGGACCGCTGGGCCAGGGCCAGGTCGACTACGCGAACACCGTCATCGGTGAGATCGCCGCGGCCCACGACAAGTCCTGGGCCCAGACCATCATCCGCTGGCACCTGCAGAAGGGCCACATCCTCTTCCCGAAGTCGAACAACCGCGACCGGATGGCGCAGAACTTCGACGTCTTCGACTTCGAGCTCAGCGATTCCGAGATCGCGTCGATCGATGCGCTGGAGAACGGCGGCCGCGTCTCTGCCGATCCCGCCGAGGTCAACTGACACTGTCCTGACAGGCCGGCCCTCACCGAGGCGGACCGCCCCTTGGCAGGGCCCGCCGGGCAATGCGGAAGCCGCCGGAGAGTTCCGACTCTCCGGCGGCTTCGTCGTCGTCAGCGGCTGGGGTCTCTAGCCGAGGACGCGGATCGGCTCGCCTGCGGCCCAGGCTTCGATGTCCTCAACTGCCTGAGTGAAGAAGATCCGGTACGTGTCCTCGGTGACATAGCCGAGATGCGGGGTGAGCACCGTGCGCGGGGTGCTGCGCAGACGGTGGCCGACCGGCAGTGGTTCGAGGTCATGGACGTCGAGTCCCGCGCCGCGGATCCGTCCCGCCTCCAGTGCCGCGATGAGCGCGTCGGTGTCGACGAGTCCCGCCCGGGAGGTGTTGACGAGGATGCTGTCTGGTTTCATGAGTTGAAGCTCGGCTGCCGAGACCAGAGCACGGCTGCGCTCACTGAGCTTGTAATGGATCGTGACGACGTCGGCGGTCGAGAACAGTTCCTCCCTGCTCACCGCTCGCACCCCCAGTGCTGCGGCCCGTTCGGCCTCGAGATTCTGGCTCCACGCCACGACGTCCATCCCGAAGGCCGCACCCACCCTGGCCACCTTCGTTCCCAGCCGGCCCAGACCGACGACGCCGAGGCGGTGTCCGTCGAGGTCTCCCCCGACGCTCGTCTGCCAGCCTCCGCTGCGGACCGAGGCGTCCTCGGCCGGGATGCTGCGCAGAACGGAGAGGATGAGTCCCCAGGTCAGCTCCGGCGTCGCCGAGGTGGTCGACTCGGTTCCGCAGACCACGATCCCCTGCGTATGCGCCGCCTCCACATCGATGGAGGCATTCACCCGCCCCGTGGTCACGAGCAGCCGCAGATCCGGCAGTCGTGCCAGTCGGCCGGCCGTGAACGCGGTTCTCTCCCGCATCGCCACGACCACCTCGGCGCCGGTGAGCACCTTGACCAGGTCATCGTCGTCGACGATGGGACGGTGGACGAACTCGACCTCGGAGTCAAGACGGGACCAGTCCGCGAAATCCGCGGCCACCTGCTGATAGTCATCGAGTACGACGATGCGCATGTCATTCCCCTCGGTCTGTCCGCGAGTCCGTGCGACGACTGCGTCGCTCCATCACCATCTGAACAAATCCTCGTGCAGACACGATCAGCGCCCCGCAGCCGATACCCAGAGCACCAGCCGCAAGCCATGAACTGTAAGTCAGACCCGCGAAGATGAACCCAGCCACCGCGATGAGCCCAACCGGCCATGTCGGCAGATTTCGATGTTCCAGGACATCGCTCACCGCGACCGCGGCAACGGCCCCGATAGCCACGATGGCGACATCTATCCAAATCACGAGACTAATCATATCGTCAAATTTTTTAGGATGCCTTGCTGAAATTGTCCAAATGTCGGATACCCTGAATGTAGTACACGTCACATCTGATCACCGTCGACCACAAGGGTTCCACCTGGAATGAAGACTTTCCCCAACCTGAGCAAACGACAAAGGAGTCTCAGTGCTTAGGTTCATGTCCATCCGAACACTGACCTACCTGATTCTGGCATTCGTCGCCTCCAGCTTCGCCTACCTTCTGGCCGCCGGCCTGATGCATCCCGAAGCAATCCTCTACCCTCCCATCGCGAAGGAACCGGTCCCCCTCGAGACCGCGCAGCAGTACTTGGATGCTCGCAACATCAATCCGGATGTGCCGCTGTTCCAGCGGTATGCGAACTGGCTCGGCGGATTGGTCCGCGGTGACCTCGGCGTCACCACAGGCACCAATAAGGCGATGGTCCCGGTCTGGGAAGAGCTGCTCAACCGTGTGCCCATCAGCCTGCGCCTGGTGCTGCTCGGTACGATCATCGGAACCGTTCTCGGCGTCGCCCTCGGAATGGTCTCGGCTGTTCGCCGCCGCTCGATCGACGACCGGGCCTTCACCTTCGGTTCGTTTCTCATCCTGGCCCTTCCGACACCGGTGATCATCCTCATCGTCCAACAGATCAACCAAGGTGTCCTCGACCTCACCGGCTGGGGTCTGCCGGCTATCAACCCCATCAATCCTCTCCTCGAGCCCGGGTCATGGGACGCGATCTCCTATCAGATCAAGGCTCTGGTGATGCCGACGATCGTTCTCACCGCAACTGCCGCAGCTTCGTATTCCAGGTATATGAAAGTCACGGCCCTTGACGTGCTCGGCAGCGACTATCTGAGAACGGCTCGCGCGAAGGGGCTTCGCCGCGGCCAAGCGATGACACGCCACGGTCTGCGCATGGCTCTGATCCCCATGGGACAGTACTTCGCGTTTGCAGTCGGGGCGGCTTTCGCCGGCTCGCTGTTCGTTGAGCTCATGTTCAACTGGCAAGGCATCGGCCGCTTCGCCATTTCCTCGATTTCGCTGGCCGACGTGAACGGAACGGTGGGAGTTGTGCTCTACACAGCCGTACTGACCCTGCTGTCAGCAACCCTTGCAGATTTCCTGCAGGGCGTCCTCGATCCCCGGGTGAGGTGAGAGCATTGAGTAAAGAGAGTTCAGGAGTCTGGAACACGACGCTCGGTACACCAGATCCGACACATGTGCCAGATCCGGACCGGACCGACGAGAATGTTCACGTGCCGGCACCCCTCGGACGGACGGCTCTCATCCGACGCAGGTTCTTCCGCAGCTCGGGTGCCTGGATCGGACTGACGACCTTCGTGCTGCTGATCCTCGTCGCGATCTTCGCGCCGATGATCTACCAGTACGGGCCGTTCGAACGCGATCTCGCGAATTCACTGACCGGACCGACGCAGTACCATTGGTTCGGAGTCAACGAAAACGGACTCGACATCTTCGCCCGAACCATGCAGGGACTGAGGATCTCGCTGGTCATCGGTATCGGCACCGCCATCCTCACCTCGCTCCTCGCAGTACTCGTCGGCACCGTTGCCGGCTACGTCAGCAGCAAAGGAAAATGGGGCGCGATTGCCGACGGATTCCTCGTCAACCTGACGAACCTCTTCCTCGTCGTCCCCGCGCTTCTGCTGATGATGCTCTTCAGCCCGGCGCTCCAACAGGCATCATGGCTGTGGATGATCCCGCTGCTGTCTCTGTTCGCCTGGATGCTCACCGCTCGTGTCCTGCGCGCCATGACCCAGCAGCTGGTCAGGACCGAATACGTCGAAGCGGCCAAGTTCATGGGAGTCAATCCTGTCGTCAACATCCTGCGTCACATCATTCCCAATATCGCCAGCTGGATCATCATCGACACGACGCTCGGCGTCAGTGCTGCGATCCTCGGCGAAACCGGTCTGTCGTTCATCGGCTTCGGCATTCAGTACCCGCAGGTCTCGCTGGGAACTGTGCTCCAGGACTACAACATCTCAGCTCCGTACACCTGGATCCCGCCCGCAATGGTGCTCGCGGCGCTCGTCATCTCCATCAACATGATGGGCGAGGCGCTGCGAGACGCCCTCGACCCGACCAGCGATTCCAGCAGACTCTGAGGCCGATGACAATGACTGACACTGTGCTCACAGTGAACGATCTGAGCGTATCGTTCCCGTCCGAAACCAACACCGTTCATGCGGTCCAGAACCTGTCCTACGAGGTCAGGAAGGGCGAGGCCCTGGCGATCGTCGGGGAATCCGGTTCGGGCAAATCCGTCAGTTCGCTGGCCGTGATGGGGCTGCTGCCGGTCAACGCGAGCGTCTCTGGTCGCATCGACCTGCTCGGCCGCAACATGTTCGAGCTCAATGACAGACAACTGTCCACCCTCCGCGGAAACACGGTTTCGATGGTGTTCCAGGACCCATTGTCGGCTTTGACTCCCGTCTACGAAGTCGGTCGACAGATCTCCGAGGTCGTTCGGATCCATCACCCCGAGGTATCACAAGCCAAAGCTGATGCGCGCTCGGTCGAACTCCTCGACTCTGTCGGCATCCCGGATCCGAGCAGGCGCGCCAAACAGTATCCGCACGAGTACTCCGGCGGAATGCGGCAACGAGCCATGATCGCCATGGCGATCGCCAATGAACCCGAACTCATCATCGCCGACGAACCGACAACCGCCCTGGACGTCACTATCCAGGCGCAGGTGATGGACCTGCTCAAGTCGGCACAGGAAATGCTTGGTGCCGCCACCGTTCTCATCACGCATGACATGGGCGTGGTGGCCGGGTTCGCCGACCGCGTCTTGGTCATGAAGGAATCGCGGATGGTTGAGGAAGGGGATGTCGAGGAGATCTTCTACAGACCCAGGGAGAAGTACACCCGAGATCTCTTGGCCGCAGTGCCGCGTATCGATCTCGACGATCCGAGCGAATCGAAGAGCATCGCGGGTTCGGCGATGGCCAAAGTTGCTGAGGTCTCCGAGACCCTCCTCCCTCGGGAGAAGCGTCCCGTCGTCCTCGAGGTGACCGACCTCGAACGCATCTTCCCTATCACCAAGGGTGCGCTCATCCGTAAGAAGATCGGCGAGCAACGGGCCGTAGACGGCATTTCGTTCGACATCCGTGAAGGCGAATGCCTTGCTCTGGTCGGTGAATCCGGATCGGGTAAGACCACTACCCTGCTGGAGATCATGCAGCTGCGCAAGCCGCAGAAGGGCACGATCAGGATCAACGGCAAAGACACTTCTTCGCTCACTCGCGCAGACCGAGCGACGATGCGCAGCGACGTGACGGTAGTGTTCCAAGACCCGATGGCGGCACTGGATCCGAGGATGCCGATCAGCGACATCCTCAAGGAGCCGATGCAGGTTCAGGGGTACAGCAAGGAACGTATGAATGAGCGGGTCGATTGGCTGCTGACGACCGTCGGCCTCACGCCCGAACATGCTTCTCGGTATCCGGCCCAGTTCTCCGGCGGTCAGCGACAGCGTGTGGGGGTGGCTCGCGCACTGGCCTGCGAGCCGAAACTCATCGTTCTCGACGAGCCGACCAGCGCCCTGGACGTCACTGTTCAGGCCGGAGTGCTGAAGATGCTTGCCGACCTCAGGTCCCGATTGGGCGTGAGCTTCCTATTCGTCTCCCACGATCTGTCGGTCGTCCGTCACATCTCCGACCGCATCGCGGTGATGAAGTCCGGAAAGCTGGTCGAAATAGGAGACACCGCAAACGTCTTCGACGACCCGCGGCACGCGTACAGCCGCGAGCTGCTTGCTGCAGTTCCGATCCCTGATCCGGCCAAGGCCCGGGCTCACCGCAGCACCACGATCGATGCCGAGGCGTTCTCCGGTTTTGGTGAGTCCCGATGACGAGAGAACTCATCGCTCTTGCCGGCTGTCACTCGCCCCCGGCCGTTCGACTGCGCGCCCGAACCGTAAAGGAGCATCCAACAAGCAACGTCTCAAGAGCTTGACCACCATGTGAGTTCGTGGTGAGGACACCACCGGCTCAGCTTCTCAGCCCCGCACCGGCCGAATACCGTCGCAAGGCGGCGGCCTCGAAATCAAAGGAGATGCAGAAAATGATTCTCAGAAAGAAGTTCACCTGCGGAGTCGCCGCCATGGCAATCGCGGGTCTCGCGCTGGCAGGGTGTTCTCAAGCACCCGAAGGCGGCGGCAAGGACGGCGATGACAATGCGCTCGACGCCAGCGCCAATGAGATCAATGCGAAAGACCGCGGTGAGGTCGGCGACGGAGGCGACCTGCGACTGACGAACAATGCGTTCCCCGCGAACTGGAACATCCTCAATCTCGACGGATACGAGACCAATACCAACGACATGATGGATATGATCTATCCCGATCTGTACAGCTACACGGCCGATGGCGAGGTCGTCCCGAACAAGAACTACACGAAACGCCTCGACGTGGTCTCCGAGGATCCTCTCGTCGTCGAGATCGAACTCAACGAGGGTATGAAGTGGTCGGACGGCACTCCGATCGACTACAAGTCCATTGAAAATGTCTTCAAGACGATGGACGGGTCGAAGGAGGACTACAATATCGTGTCCTCCGAGGGCTATGACCAGGTCAAGAAGATCGAGAAAGGCGACAACGACCTCACTGCCAGGGTGACGTTCAAAGAACCTTACGCGGACTGGAAGGGGCTGGCCGACGTTGCCCCCGACTCTCTCGTCAAGGATGCAAAGACCTTCAACGATGCGTGGGTCGATGGTCCGAAGGTCACCGCAGGACCGTACAAGGTCAAGAAGATCGATTCGAAGAACAAGACCGTCCAGATGGAGCCCGATGACAACTGGTGGGGAGACAAGGCTCCCCTGGATTCTGTCCTCATCACCACGATCGAAGATCCTTCGGCAGCGGCCTCAAGCTTCCAGAACGGACAGCTCGATGCCATTGAGACCACGGTTCCTGCCCAATACTCTGTCGTCAAGCCGATGATCGACAATGGTGCCGAACTGCGCCGCGCATCAGCACCGGATTGGAGCCACATCACTCTCAACGGTGAAAAGGGCGGACCGTTGGCTGATGAGACTCTGCGCCAGGCGGTCTTCAAGACCCTCGACCGCAAGGAGATCTTCCTCTCGGTCAACTCGACGATGCCTTACCCGAAGGACACCGAGCAGCTCAACAACCGCATGCTCATGACCAATCAGAACGGGTACAAGGACACCTCTGACGGTCGCGCCGATGCTGACGCGGACGCCGCAAAGAAGATGCTCGAAGACGCCGGCTACGAGTACGACGACTCGGGCAAGGCGACGAAGGACGGCGAGCCGATCACACTCGAATACGTCTACAACGACGGTTCGAAGACGAACGAAGCAGTCCTGCCCGTTGTCCAGGAGAACCTCAAGGAGATCGGTGTCACAGTCAAGGAGCACAAGGTTCCGCCGACGGATCTCTTCGCCAAGTACATCGATCCCGGCAAGTACGATATGACGCTGTTCGGCTACTCAGGCAACCCGTTCCTCTCCAGCGGCGACTCGATCTGGAAGACCAATGGCGGCCAGAACTTCAGCAACATCGGTGATAAGGAAGTCGACAAGCTCCTCAACAAGGCAGCGACTTCCACCGATGAAGACGAGCGAGCAGATCTGATGAATCAGGCAGACGATAAGCTCTGGGACGTCGCCGGCGTCATCCCGCTGTGGCAGTCCTACGACTTCTTCGTCGTCAACCCCGACCTCGCCAACTACGGCGCCTTCGGCTTCGAAAGCCCCGACTGGACGAAGATCGGATACGTCAAGGGATCTGACAAGCTCAAGTGATCCTCAGGTGATTCTCGTCTGAGTGGCTGGGGCCGCTGCCGACAGGCAGCGGCCCCAGTTGCTTCCTCCGTTCCCTCTCCCTGCTTCGGCAGTGCCAACGGAAAACGCACAGAAGCGCCGAGGTGGCGCAGACGAATCGTCTGCGCCACCTCGGCGCTGGTGTTCGTTCTGCCGCGGACGACGGTCAGCGGCTGATCAGGACATGCTCAGAAGCAGACCGCGCCCTTCGACGCCGACTGCACGAGCTTCGCGTACTTGCCGAGCACACCGGTCAGGCGGTGGTTGTCCGGGATCGTCCAGGTCTTGCGACGTTCGGCGAGCACCTCCTCATCGACGTGGAGCTCGATGGAGCGAGCGGCGATGTCGACGGTGATTTGGTCCCCGTCCTCGACGAGTGCGATCGGGCCGCCGTCGACGGCCTCGGGAGCGATGTGGCCGATGCACAGACCGGTCGATCCTCCGGAGAATCGGCCGTCGGTGAGCAGCAGGACGTCCTTGCCGATTCCTGCGCCCTTGATGGCTCCGGTGATCGCGAGCATCTCGCGCATTCCGGGGCCGCCCTTGGGACCCTCATAGCGGATGACGACGACATCGCCCTTCTTCAGCTCACCGTTGAGCACGGCGTCCATGGCCGGCTTCTCCTGGTTGAACACGCGCGCCGTGCCTTCGAAGACGTCGGCGTCGAAGCCGGCCGACTTCACCACGGCACCTTCGGGTGCCAGCGATCCCTGCAGCACGGTGAGACCGCCGGTGGCGTGGATCGGATTGTTCAGGGCCCGCAGGATCTTCCCGTCCGGGTCCGGAGGGTTGATGGACTCGAGGTTCTCGGCCACGGTCTTGCCGGTCACCGTCATGCAGTCGCCGTTGAGCAGCCCGTTGTCGAGCAGGGCCTTCATGATCACGGGCACGCCGCCGATCTTGAAGACGTCGTTCATCACGTACTGGCCGAAGGGCTTGACGTTGCCCAGGTGCGGGACCTTATCGCCGATGCGGTTGAAGTCGTCGAGCTCGAGGGTGACACCGGCCTCGTGGGCGATGGCCAGCAGGTGGAGCACGGCATTGGTCGAGCCGCCGAAGGCCATGACCACGGCGATCGCATTGTGCAGCGATTCGCGCGTGATGATGTCCTTCGTCGTGATGCCGCGACGCAGCAGTTCGACGACGGCTTCGCCAGACTTCCGCGCGAACATCGTGCGGTTGCGGTGGATGGCCGGCGGGGCGGCCGAGCCGGGCAGCGACATGCCCATGGCTTCGGCCGCAGAGGCCATGGTGTTCGCCGTGTACATTCCGCCGCAGGCACCCTCACCGGGGCAGACGGCGCGCTCGATGGCGTCGACGTCACCTTGGGTGATCGTCCCCGCCCGGCAGGCGCCGACGGCTTCGAAGGCGTCGATGAGGGTGACTTCCTTCTCCGAGCCGTCCGAGAGCTTCGCCGTCCCCGGCATGATCGAACCGTTGTAGAGGAACACGCTGGACAGCCCGAGGCGGGCGGAGGCCATGAGCATTCCGGGAATCGACTTGTCGCAGCCGGCCATGAGGACCGAACCGTCGAGCCGCTCGGCACTCATCACCGTTTCGACGGAGTCGGTGATGACCTCGCGGGAGACCAGCGAGTAGTGCATGCCCTCATGGCCCATGGAGATGCCGTCGGAGACCGAGATGGTTCCGAACTCCAACGGGAAGCCGCCGGCCTCGTGGACACCTTCTTTGGAGGCCTGGCCGAGGCGCTGCAGCGACATATTGCAGGGCGTGATCTCGTTCCACGAGGTCGCGATGGCGATCTGGGGTTTGACCCAGTCGTCGTCGCCCATGCCGACGGCGCGCAGCATGCCGCGCGCAGCGGTGGCTTCGAGCCCATCGGTGACATCGCGGGAACGGGGTTTGATGTCGGGGGTGTTCGTGTTCGTATCGATGCTCATGCAGGCATGCTACGCCCGATTCCAGCATCCGCACGCCCGACTCTCGCATGGTGGAACCTCTCCTGGGCACCATGCGAGAGTCGGTCGCTCAGCCGACGATTCGACCCTGCTTAGGTCAGGCTCTCATGACCTATTGTCGGTGCCTCAGATCTTGACGAGGTTGACCGGTTTCTCACCGTCGTTGATCCGGCGGACCTGCTCGGCGAGGATCTTCACGACCCGCGGCTCGAAGGCCGAGGTGTCCCCGCCGACATGCGGAGTCACGAGCGTATTCGGCGTCCCCCACAACGGGTGATTCCGCGGCAGCGGCTCGGGGTCGGTGACGTCGAGAGCGGCGTGGAGGCGCCCGGTCGTCAGCTCGGCCACGAGAGCGTCGGTATCGACGACCTTGCCGCGGGCGACATTGACGATGAGCGCATTGTCGGGCAGCAGTCCGAGGAACTCGGCATCGACGAGGTGGTGCGTGCCCTCGTTGAGCGGGGTGATGAGCACGACCACCTCGGTGTGGGGAAGCAGCTGGGGCAGCTCATCGACGCCGTGGATCTTGCCGCGGTCGTCCTCACGCGCACTCGAGGCGACACGGGTGAGCTGAACTTCGAACGGGTCGAAGCGGTCGGCGATGGCCGAACCGATCTCGCCGACGCCGACGATCATCACCCGACGATCCTGCAGGGACCGGTACCGGTGATGCTCCCACGTCCGGGAGACCTGTGAGCGCACGGCGTCATCGATGCCGCGCAGGCTCGCCAGGGTCAGGGCGAGCGCGAGCTCGGCGGTTCCTCCGGTGTGCACTCCCGAGGCGGTCGCGACCTCGATGCCGCGCTCGGGCAGATGCGCCACGGGGTCGTAACCGGTCGTCTGGGTGATGACGAGCCGCAGGTTCGTCAGCTCGTCGAGCATCTCGATGGTCGGGCCGGAATTCAGATACGGCAGGACGACGACGTCGACGTCATCGTGGCTGAGCTTCGGCGAACGCTCGGCATCGGAGAAGACGACGAGGTCGACATTGGCCCGTTGGTGGGCGGGGATCTGGGCGATCACCCGGTTGCGGAGCTCGGAATTCGGGAATGCGATCGTGGTGATGGACATGCCCTCATTCTGACACGCCGCCCGAACCGGCGCCGAGACCTTCATCACTCTGAGATGACCGGCCTCGTCACTCAGGCAGAGCGCGTCCGATCCGCGCGAACACCGACTGGAGGACCTCAAGCTCCTCATCGCTGACATGCTCGAAGAAGATCTCGTCGACATAGTCCTTGTGCTGCGATCCGGCGGCGAGGAACGCCTGCGCCCCGGCCTCGGTGAGCGCCACATTGTGGGCACGCCCGTCCTCGGGACACGGAGTCTTCGTCACCAGCCCCGAGTCTTCGAGGACCTTGATCCGGTAGTTCAGTCGCGACGGCGAGAACACGAGTTTCCTGGCCAGGGCACTCATCGTCAGCGTCCGCTCGGGCGCCTCCCACAGCAGGAGGAGCGTGTTGTAGTCACTGACGGTCAGACCCGCATCGTTCTTCAGCTGCGCCTCGAGGGCCTGGCGGACCCGCTGCGATGTCTCGAAGTAGGTCCGCCAGGCGTTCTGCGCCAGGGTCTCCCGGCCGAGGCCGAATCTGATCTCGGTCATTTCAGCCCTCGAGCAGCTGCGCGAACGGGGTGATGCGTTCGGGGTCGAACTCATCGCCGCCGCGCTCACCCGAAACCGCGCCGAAGACGGATCGTGCGGGCGCGGATTCCGGGTCGTCCGCCTCGGCGAGGTCATCGACTCCGAGCCCGGTCAGGCTCGCGGTCAGCGAGACGAGCTCCTCGGCAGCCTGCCGGATGCGCGCATTGAGCGCCCGGCCGCCTTCGACGGAACCCCAGTCGTCGGTGGCGGCGAAGACCGTGGTCGGCACGACGATGCCCTTGAGATAGGCGAGCATCGGCCGCAGCACCGCGTCCCCGGCCAGGGAATGTCGGGCGGTGCCGCCGGTGGAGGCGATGAGCACGGGGGTGCGTGCCAGCGTCCGATCGTCGATGAGCTGCCAGAACAGTGTGTGTAGCCCGACCGGGGCGGCCTTGTAGACGGGGGCGACCGAGACGATGGCGTCCGCGTTCGCGACCGTCGTGAACGCCGCTTCCAGCGCTTCGGACCGGAAGCCGGTCAGGGTCATATCCGTGAGCGCGGTGGCGAGGCTGCGGACGTTGATGATCTCGGTGACCACCTCGGTGCCCACGGACTCCCCCACCGAGGCGGCTGTGGCGAGGATCCGTTCGGTGAGTTTGAGTGTGGTCGAGTCCTCGCTGAGCGAGGTGTTCACGGCCACGATCTTCATCGTCTGCGTGCTCATGCCTGGTCGGCTCCTTCCTTCTTCGCTTCTGCGGCGCGTGCCTGCCGGTCCTCGTATGCTCGCGAACCCGGTGCGCCGCCGGGGACCGGGTCGCGGCCCTCGCGGTGGCGGATGACGAGCGATTCGTGGGTCGGGGCGCCGGGAACTTCGGCGGGCCGGTCCTTCGCGAATTCCTCACGCAGCACCGGGATGACCTCTTCGCCGAGGAGGTCGAGCTGCTCGAGCACGGTCTTGTGCGGCAGCCCGGCGTGGTCGATGAGGAACAGCTGGCGCTGGTAGTCCCCGGCCCAGTCGCGGAAGCCCAGGGTCCGCTCGATGACCTGCTGCGGCGAGCCGACGGTCAACGGGGTCTGCGTCGAGAAGTCCTCGAGGCTGGGGCCGTGGCCGTAGACCGGGGCGTTGTCGAAGTAGGGCCGGAATTCGCGCACGGCATCCTGAGAGTTCTTGCGCATGAACACCTGTCCGCCGAGGCCCACGATCGCCTGGCTCGCGGTGCCGTGCCCGTAGTACTCAAAGCGCTGCCGGTACAGCTGGACCATCCGGGCGGTGTGCGAGGTGGGCCAGAAGATGTTGTTGTGGAAGAACCCGTCACCGTAGTAGGCGGCCTGTTCGGCGATCTCGGGACTGCGGATCGAGCCGTGCCAGACGAAGGGCGGCACCTCGTCCAGCGGAGTGGGCGTGACGGTGAAGCCGTTGAGAGGAGTGCGGAACTTGCCCTCCCAGTCGAGGTTCTTCTCCCGCCAGAGACGGTAGAGCAGGTTGTAGTTCTCGACGGCCAGCGGAACACCCGAGCGGATGTCCTTGCCGAACCAGGGGTAGACGGGTCCGGTGTTGCCGCGCCCCATGATGAGGCTGATGCGACCATCGGAGAGGTGCTGGGCGTACGAGTAGTCTTCGGCGATGCGCACGGGGTCGGTCGTGGTGATGAGCGTGGTCGCCGTGGAGAGTTCGAGCGTCTCTGTCTGTGCGGCGATATTGGCCAGCAGCACCGGCGGGTTCGCGGGAGCCACGAACGGCGGATTGTGATGCTGGCCGGTGGCGAAGACGTCGAGGCCGACCTCTTCCACCTTCTTCGCGATCTCCACGGTGTTCTTGATCCGCTGGTGTTCGCTGACCGTGGTGCCGTCGGTGGGGTCGGTCGTGACATCCCCGATGGTGAAGATTCCGAATTCCATGTCTGCTCCTGCTTCTCGGGACTGCGTTCACTAGCTTCAATTTTGAAGTAACTAGTTGAAAGCTTAACAGACATGGTCGTGGAAGTATTCCCGGGGACCGAACGACGCTGAGGACACAGAAGTGCCCCACCTCCGAGGTGGGGCACTTCGCGGGAAGTTCGGCTGAGTTCAGATCCAGAGCGCGGGATCCTCGAGGACGAAGTCCGGGTACTTCGCTGCGCTCTCCGCGTCCGCGGAGGACGTCGAGTCAGCGGCATCCGCGCTGGACTTCGCGCCGCCAGAGGCGGAGGAGGCGGCCCCCGTCTCCTCGACGACGGCGTCGGGCTTCCTCTTCGCGCGCACCGTCGCGGGAATCCCCACGGCACTCGAATCCGCTGCGACGTCCTTGACGACGACGGCGTTGGCGCCGACAGCAGAATTGTCGCCGACGACGACGGGACCGAGGATCTTCGCCCCCGCGCCGATGAGCACATGATTGCCGATCGTCGGATGCCGCTTCGTCTGCGCCATCGAGGTGCCGCCGAGCGTCACCTGGTGGTAGAGCATGACATCATCGCCGATCTCCGAGGTCTCGCCGATGACGACTCCATTGGCGTGGTCGATGAAGAACCGACGGCCGATCTTCGCTCCCGGGTGGATCTCGACCCCGGTGAGCGTGCGCACCATCTGCGACATGAGACGCGCCGGGGTCTTGCCGGAATCGCGCTGCCAGAGCCTGTGCAGTCCGCGGTGAGCCCAGATCGCGTGCATTCCCGGATACGAGACCAAGGAGACGAAATCACTCGTCGCCGCGGGATCACGCCGGCGCACGGTCTCGAGGTCTTCGCGCAGGGTCTTGCGCACCTCGGGGCGGCTGAGCCCATAGACCGCCGCTCCCGCGGCCGCAGCGGCCGCCGTCCACAGTGCTTTCATCATGTCCGTCCTCGTGCTCACTCGTCGTGTCTGGTCTGCTTTGATTCTGCACCTGCGCCACCTCGGTGTGCGGCCTCGGTGTGTCGCTTCGCTTCGCTCGGGCCGTGCCGCCTCGTGGTCGTCGACAGATCCGAGACAGCGAGGGCGCCAAACCGGAGTTTGACGCCCTCATGCCGATGCCTCGGTGTCAGTCGAGGTACTCGGAGAACAGCGGGGTCGACAGGTAGCGCTCACCGAAGTCGGGCAGGATCGCGACGACGCGCTTGCCGGCGTTCTCCGGCCGGGCGCCGACCGCCTCGGCGGCAACGAGCGCGGCACCGGAGGAGATGCCCACGAGCAGCCCCTCTTCCTTCGCGACTTCACGGGCACGGTCGATGGCGGCATCGTTCTCAACGGCGACGACCTCGTCGTAGATCTCGGTGTCGAGGATGCCGGGGACGAAGTTCGCGCCGAGGCCCTGGATGGCGTGCGGGCCGGCCTTGCCTTCGGTCAGCAGCGGCGAGGCGGCGGGTTCGACGGCGACGATCTTGACGTCGGGGTTGGCCTCGCGCAGGGCAGCGCCGGCACCGGAGATGGTGCCGCCGGTGCCGATGCCGGAGACGAAGATGTCGACCTTGCCGTCGGTGTCGGCGAGGATCTCGGGGCCGGTGGTCGACTTGTGGATCTCAGCATTCGCCTGGTTCTCGAACTGGCGCACGAGCACAGCGCCGTCAGCGGCGAGTTCCTCAGCCTTGGCGACAGCGCCCTTCATGCCCTCGGCCTTGTCGGTGAGGACGAGCTCGGCACCGAAAGCGCGCAGCAGTGCACGACGCTCCTTCGACATCGACTCCGGCATGGTCAGCTTCACCTGGTACCCGCGGGAGGTGCCGACCATCGCCAACGCGATGCCGGTGTTGCCCGAGGTGGCCTCGACGATCGTGCCGCCGGGCTTGAGCTCACCCGACTTCTCTGCCGCGTCGATCATGGCCACGCCGATCCGGTCCTTGACGGAATTGCCGGGGTTGTACGACTCGAGCTTGGCGACGATCTCGGCACCGGTTCGCTCGCTGGCCTTGTTGACGCGGATCAGCGGCGTACGGCCGACCAGGTCGGAGACATTGTTGAAGATGGTCAATGTAAGTCCTTTCACGCTTCTGTATTCACCCACCGCCACAGGCCCTCACTGTTTGGCAGACCTGCTGAGACAGGGATTGAGCGACAGCTGGCATCTCGTGGTCCGAGACGGCTTGTGCTCATCTTAACCACGCCTCCCCTGAACATGTTCCCAGAATTGTTGCTCAACAATCCGTGTTCGCTCGCGGCGAAACCATTCGACTTATCGTGTAACATTCGGCGTTCCTGCGGCGAGGACTCGTGAACGTCGATCGCATACGACCCTTCAACCGCTGAGCAATCGGGACCGGCTTCTCGCGCCCGCGGCAGCACGGGTGCCGGGCGCGGCGCGGACGTCGATACCGATACGATTGTGCTCATGGCTATTCATCCCATCGTCGTCTACGGCGAGCCCGTTCTGCATCGCCGGGCCGAGAAGATCACCGAGTTCGACGAGGCTCTCGCCGCGCTCGTCGCTGACATGCACGAGACGCTTGACGCCAGCAACGGCGTCGGCCTGGCCGCACCGCAGATCGGCGTCGGCAAGGCTATCTTCGTCTTCAACGCCGATGACGATCACGGCGTCCGCCGCCGCGGCACCTTCGTCAACCCCATCCTCATCGCCTCGAAAGTCCCCGATACCCGCCCGGATCCCGAGGACGAGTCCGAGGGGTGCCTATCGGTGCCCAGTCTCGACTTCCCCCTCAAGCGCGCCGACCGGGTCACCGTCAACGGCGTCGATGAATCGGGACGGCCGGTGACGCTCACCGCCGAAGGCTGGTTCGCCCGCATCATGCAGCACGAGTACGACCACCTGCAGGGGACTCTCTACGTCGACCGGTTGGACAAACGCTGGTCGAAGAAGTGGAAAAGTGCGCAGGCGGCCCACGGCTACAACGAACCCGGCCGTTCCTGGATGCCGGGAGTCGACCCGGACCCCTTCGGACACTGAGGAGATCGGGCCGCGAGTTCGTCGATCTGCTCAGGCCTCGAGTTCGTCGATCGACTTCTGTGCCGCGGCCAGTCGGGTGTCGAAGTCGTCGAAGTCATCGGCCGTCTCGTCGAGTTCAGCGACGAGACCGGAGATGATCGACGACTGTGATTCCGCATCGATGCGCAGCTCCCGGAACTGCCAGTCGGCGGAATCGTCGGCGGCGGTGCGGGAGAGCACGTCGAGGACGCGGTCACCGAGTTCGCGTGAGCGTTCGGAGTTGTGCAGCAGCATGAGCTGCTCGTCGAGTTCCAGCAGCCGTTCATAGTACTCGTACATCGACTCGACTCGATGCGCCATCGAGGTGAAGGCGACGGCCAGCTTCTGCAGATAGGTCTCAACCGACTTCGCGGTTCCCGCATCACGGATGCCCTCGATCTCCTCCCGCAGGCTCACGAGTTCCTGCAGACGGATGCCCACGGATGCCACAGCATGGTCGAGGTCAACTCGCGAGACATGGTCTCTGAGGATCGGATGGGTCCACGCACGGGTCCGAACGATCTTGCGGGCGATCATCACGGCCAGGTGGAACAGACGCTGCTCATCGGTGTCGCGCCCGTCTTTGCGCCCGGCGACATAGCCGAGGCTGGCCGGGGTGATCCAGCGGGCGCCGGTGGCCGTGGAACGATTCTTCCGGCTCAGGCGCTTCGGATCACGCAGGTATTTCGGCCCGGTGACGGCGGCGAAGATACCGGTGCCCACCGCTGTGGCCGCTCCCATCCCGCCGAAGGTCAGTGCCGCGTCCCCGAACCCTGACAGCAGGGCGATCCCTCCGGGTGCGGCGAATCCGGCGGTCATGGCCGTACCGGCGGCGGTGCCGCCTTTGAAGAGAACACTCGAGCGGAAGAAGTTGCGGCCCATCCCGCCGGTGAGCATGATCGCGCTCGGCGCTCCTGCCGTGTATCGGTAGCCGCGGGCATTCCACGCGCGCATGACGTCGTCGTTGACGCTCTCGGGCACGAGGACCCGATAGATCGGGGCCGTCTTCCCGCACTCTCTCTTCCACAGAGACTTCCACTCGGACACCGTTTCACCTCCACGCGTGTGGTGCACGACTGCGGCACCCAGACTGCCGAGGGGAATCGGCAGCGACCGCAGGAGAATGCGGAAAAGCCACACCCTCCGCTGTGCTCGGGAGCCGGTCGGCTCCCTTGGACGCACAGTCTAGAGGGTGTGGCTGGATCAATCCTGAGTCGAAGCTCAGCCGTTGATCTTCGCGAGGATGAGATCCTTGGCCTTGCCGGCATCGGCCTGACCGCGGGTGGCCTTCATGATCGGGCCCATGAGCGCACCGATGGCCTGCATCTTTCCGCCCTTGATCTTCTCGACCACATCGGGGTTGGCTGCGATGGCCTCCTCGACTGCGGCTTCGAGAGCTCCGGTGTCCTCGACGATCTCGAGGTCACGGGCCTTCATCACCTCGGCGGGGTCGCCCTCACCGGCAGCGACTCCGGACAGGACGTCCTTGGCCAGCTTGTCGTTGAGTTTGCCCTGACCGATGAGCTCGACGAGCTCGGCCACCTGTGCAGGGGTGACGAGCTCGGTGGGGCGCTTCTCTTCCTGGTTCGCCAGGCGGGCGACCTCACCGGTCCACCACTTGCGGGCCTGGGCCGGCTTCGTGCCGGCGGCCACGGTGTCCTCGATGGCCTCCAGCAGTCCGGCGTTGACGATGTCACGCATCTCGAGATCGCTGAAATTCCACTCGGCGAGCAGCCGCCGACGCTTCTGCGCCGGCAGCTCGGGCAGAGTCGCCCGCAGCTGCTCGACCCAGTCGCGGCTGGGCTCCAACGGTACGAGATCCGGTTCCGGGAAGTAGCGGTAGTCATCGGCATCGGACTTCGGCCGTCCCGAGGAGGTCTCGCCGGTCTCTTCGTGGAAGTGACGGGTCTCCTGGACGATCTTCTCGCCGGCCTCGAGCAGGGTCGCCTGGCGGGCGATCTCGAAGCGCACGGCGCGTTCGATCGAGCGGAAGGAGTTGACGTTCTTCGTCTCCGTGCGGGTGCCCAGCGGAGCATCGGGGCTCTCGCGCAGGGAGACGTTGACGTCGGCGCGGACATTGCCCTGTTCCATGCGGGCCTCGGAGACGTCGAGGGCGCGGAAGATGTCCCTCAGCGTGCGCACATAGGCTGCGGCCACCTCGGCGGCGCGTTCTCCCGTCCCGGTGATCGGGTGGGTGACGATCTCCACGAGGGGAACACCGGCGCGGTTGTAGTCGACGAGCGAATGGTCCGCGCCCTGGATGCGGCCGGTGGCCCCGCCCACATGCGTGTTCTTGCCCGCGTCCTCCTCCATGTGGGCGCGTTCGACGGGGACGGTGACGATGGTGCCGTCCTCGAGTTCGACCTCGACCTGACCTTCGGAGGCGATGGGCTCATCGGACTGGCTGGTCTGGAAGTCCTTGGGCACGTCCGGGTAGAAGTAGTTCTTGCGTGCGAACCGGCAGGTCTCGGCGATCTCGCAGCCGAGCGCCAGACCGATCTTGATCGCGTACTCCACGCCCTTCTCGTTGACCACGGGCAGGGACCCGGGCAGACCGAGAGACGTGGGGGTCACGTTCGTGTTCGGTCCCCCGCCGAAGGTGTTGGGGGCGGCATCGAACATCTTGGTCGCGGTGCCGAGCTCGACGTGGACCTCGATGCCGATGACCGGATCGTACTTCTTGATCGCGTCTTCGTATTTCACTTGGCTTCCAGTCCTTCCGCGAGAGTGTCGAGCACACGTCCGCCGGCAGATTCGAGTGCGGCTTCGAGCGGTCCTGCCACCTCGTAGAGCTTGATGTCTTCGCGGGCCGGGGCCAGTATCTGGAATCCGACGGGCAGACCGTCGGCCAGTCCTGCCGGCAGCGACAGACCGGGGATGCCGGCGAGGTTCGCCGGGATCGTGGCGACATCGCCGAGGTAGAGGGCCATGGGATCCGCGGCCTTCTCCGCGCCGAACTTCAGCGCGGTGGTCGGAGCGGTCGGGGACACGAGGACGTCGGCGGCTTCGAAGGCCTTGGCGAAGTCGTTCTGGACCAGGGTGCGGATCTTCTGCGCCGAACCGTAGTAGGCGTCGAAGTATCCGGCCGACAGCGCGTAGGTGCCGAGGATGATGCGGCGTTTGACCTCATCACCGAAACCGGCGGCGCGGGTGGCCGACATGACGGTCTCCGCGGTGACGGGCCCGGACTCGGGTTCGACCCGCAGACCGTAGCGCATGCCGTCATAGCGGGCGAGGTTCGATGATACTTCGGAGGGCATGATGAGGTAGTAGGCGTCGAGCGCATAGGAGATCGCCGGGCAGTCGACCTCGACGATCTCGGCACCGGCGGCTGCTGCGACATCGAGGGCGGCGGAGAACGCGTCGCGCACTCCGTCCTGGTAGCCCTCGCCGCGCAGCTGCTTGATCACGCCGAGCTTCTTGCCCTTGAGGTCACTGGTCTGTGCGGCATCGAGGAACCCGCCGACCGGTTCGGGCAGCGAGGTCGAGTCGAGCGGATCGTGTCCGGCCAGCAGCTCATGCAGGGCCGCGGCGTCGGCGACGGACCGGCCCATCGGGCCGACCTGGTCGAGGCTTGAGGCCATGGCGATGATGCCGAACCGGGAGATCGATCCGTAGGTCGGCTTGACGCCGACGGTGCCGGTGAACGCGGCGGGTTGGCGGACGGAGCCACCGGTGTCGGTGCCCACGGACAGCGGTGCCTGGAATCCGGCCAGTGCAGCCGCCGCACCGCCGGAGGAGCCGCCGGGAACATGGTCGAGGCTCCACGGGTTGCGGGTGTCACCGAAAGCCGAGTGCTCGGTCGTCGATCCCATCGCGAATTCGTCGAGGTTGGTCTTGCCGAGCACCGGCAGACCGGCGGCCTTGACCTTGTTGTGCACCGTCGACTCGTACGGCGGCACCCAGTTCTCAAGCATCTTCGAACCAGCGGTCGTGCGCACCCCCTCGGTGACGACGAGGTCCTTGAGCGCGACCGGCACACCGGCGAGCGCATGGACGTCCTCACCGGCTGCGCGCTTGGCGTCGACGGCCTTCGCGGTCTGCAGTGCCAGCTCGTCGGTGACGGTGATGAAGGAGTTGAAGTCATCCTCGGTGGCGGCGATGCGGTCGAGGTGCGCCTGAGTGACCTCGACGGAGGAGAACTCGCCGGACTTCAGTCCTGCCGCGAGTTCGAGTGCGCTCTTATTCGTCATCTCTGTCATCTCATTCCTCCCCGAGGATCTGCGGAACGAGGAACTTGTCATCGGCTGCGGCCGGGGCCGAAGCCAGGGCCTGCTCGCTGCTCAGCGTCTCGCCCACGACATCGGGTCGCATGACGTTCGTCAGCGGGATCGGATGGCTCGTCGCGGGCACATCGTCGCCGGCCACTTCGTTGATCCTGGCGACGTTTCCCAGAATTGTGCTCAGGTCACCGGCGAGCGATTTCAGCTCGTCTTCGCTCATGGCGATCCGAGACAGTGAAGCCAGATGCTCCACCTGTTCGGGGGTGATTGCGGAAGACTCCGTCATTCCCTGCCTTTCATCGTCGTTAACACTGCCACCCAGTCTAATCGCTTCCCCGGACGCAGTTTCGTGGGCGTGATGTGAGCTTCCCCGAAACCCCTATTACTACTCGACGGCGGCGCAGCAACCTCGCGCGAGGTTGCTGCGCCGCCGTCGAGTAGTAATAGGGGTGGGTTAGGCGGGGAGGCGTTCGGGCCAGGTGCGCTCGCCGTGGATGTAGCCGGCGATGTCGGCGAGCACCCGGTCGGCGTCGGCCTGGGCGAACTCTCCAGCAGCGACTCCGGCCTGCAGGTCAGCGGCGAGCTCGGACACGCGAGCATGAGCGGCATCGGGGGTGGCAGCAACGAGTGTGCTGGCGGTGGAGACGATGCCGGCAGCGTCGGTGCCGGCGGCCGCGGTGTCGACGATGGTGCCTTCGACGATCTGATGCGATCCGCCGTCAGCAGCGGCCGACTCCTCGGGGCGGTTGGTCGGCGGTGTGTTCGTGCGCTGGGACGTCAGAGCAGGCTGAGCACTGCGTTTGGTCGACTGCGGTCCTGGATTGAGCACCAGGTCGGCCAGTCCTGCCGTCACCGGCACCGCCGTCAGGGCGCCGGCGACGACCACGCAGGTACCGGCGAGGAGTCGGGGAATCCATCTCATGTCCCACACTCTTCCATCCGAAGCTGTCTCTGAGCTTGGCTGAGTCTGTACCCGGACTTCGAGTTCGGTCACGAATGAGTAAACAGCCACACCATGGAACCGCCCGGGCCCGAGATAAATTCCCTTGGGGCGCCCGGCTCGGAACTCAGACGGTGCTCAGTCGAGGTCTCCTGTCTCCAACAGGGTCCTGAACTGGTCTTCGTCGAGGACCGGCACGCCCAGCGATTCGGCCTTCTCCAGCTTCGACCCGGCGTTCTCACCGGCGACGACATAATCGGTCTTCTTCGACACCGAGCCCGCGGCCTTGCCGCCGGCACCGAGGATCGCCTCCTTGATCCCGTCTCGAGTGAAGGAGCTGAGCGAACCGGTGGCCACGATCGTCAGACCGTCGAGGGTCTGTGCCGAAGCGTCGCCCTCTTCGTCCTCCATCCGCACCCCGGCGGCCTTCCACTCCTCGACGATCTCGACATGCCAGTCGACGTCGAACCAATCGCGGACGCTCTTCGCGATCGTCGGTCCGATGCCCTCGACTTCGGAGAGCTCCTCGAGCTCGGCGGTGCGAATGGCATCGAGGGTACGGAACTTCGCGGCCAGAGTCCGCGCGGCGGTGGGTCCGACATGTCGGATCGACAGCGCCACGAGCACCCGCCACAGATCCTGATCCTTGGCCTTCCTGATCTCGTCGAACAGCTTCTCCGTGTTCGCGCTCGGCGCACTCGGCTTCTTCGCGGTCCCACGCGTATAGAAGTAGGGGACGAGCTCCCGCTCCCCCGTCGCCACACCCCTGACCTTCTTGTCCCGCCAGATCTTCACATCCGCCAGCGACGCCCGCAGCTGCGAATCCTCGTCGGCGAGTTCGAAGAGGAAGGCCTCGGACGTCAGCGGCGGCGTCCCGGGCTCGGCCGGGGCCGTGAGGGCGAGTGCGGCCTCCTCGCCGAGGGCTTCGATGTCGAAGGCCGCACGGGAGGCGAGGTAGAAGATTCGATTGGCCAGCTGCGCGGGGCACGACCTGGAGTTCGGGCAGCGCAGGTCCTTGTCGCCCTCCTTCTGCTCTCCCAGCTCGGTCCCGCACGACGGGCAGTGGGTCGGCATGACGAATTCGTGTTCGGACCCATCCCGCAGGGCCGCGACCGGTCCGAGCACCTCGGGGATGACGTCCCCGGCCTTGCGCAGCGTGACGGTGTCGCCGATGAGCACGCCTTTGCGTTTGACCTCGTGACCGTTGTGCAGCGTCGCCCGCTCCACGGTCGATCCGGCCACGGTCACCGGCTCCATCACCGCAAACGGCGTGACCCGTCCGGTCCGACCGACCTGCACCTGGATGTCAAGGAGCTTCGTCGTGACCTCCTCGGGCGGGTACTTGAACGCCGTCGCCCACCTCGGCGCACGGGAGGTGTACCCGAGCGTCTCCTGCACGGCGATGTCATCGATCTTGATGACGATGCCGTCGATCTCATGCGTGACGTCGTGACGATGCTCGCCGTAGTAGGAGATGAAGTCTTCGATCTCGTCGACGGTCTCCAGCACCTTGAAGTAGTCGCTGATCGGCAGGCCCCAGGACCGAAACTGTTCGTAGACCTCGGATTGGCGGGCCGGTTCCGGATGCGAATCATCGGCCGGAGTCCACACGGCGATGCCGTGGACGAGCATATGCAGCGGCCTGCGGGCGGTGACGGCCGGGTCCTTCTGGCGCAGCGATCCGGCCGCGGAGTTCCGGGGGTTGGCGAAGGGGGCCTTGCCTTCGGCGACGAGCGCGGCGTTGAGTTCGCCGAACTCCTCGATGGGGAAGAACACCTCACCGCGGATCTCGACCTCGGCCGGAGGATGTTCGGTGTCCAGGTGGTGCGGGATGTCGGAGATGGTGCGCACGTTCGCCGTGATGTCCTCACCGATGCGGCCGTCGCCGCGGGTCGCGGCCCGCACGAGTTCCCCGTTGCGGTAGAGCAGGTTGACGGCAAGACCGTCGATCTTGAGTTCGCAGAGGAACTTCGACTTCGCCGAGGTGGCCGACCGCACCCGGTCATACCAGGTTCGCAGCTCCTCGTAGTCGAAGACATTGTCGAGACTGTACATCGGACCGATGTGCTCGACCGGGTCGAAGGTCGAGGTGTCGACGACGCCGCCGACCGTCTGCGTCGGTGAGGAGTCCGTGACGAGTTCGGGGAACTGCTTCTCGAGGTCTTCGAGCCGGTGGACGAGGTCGTCGTACTCGGCGTCGGAGACGAGCAGGGAATCCTGGTAGTACGCGGCCCGATACTCCTCGATCCGCTCCGTCAGCTGCGCATGGGCCTGCACGCGTGCGGCCGCGTCCGTGAGGTCGACGTCCGACAGATCCACATTCGATGCGTCTGCGTTCGACGGGTTCTCTTTCGACGAGCCCGCGTTCTCCGGTGTGGTGGTCATTCGATCTCCTCAAGAGCGCGCCGCAGACCGGCGGCGATGGTCATGGTCCCCCGATTGTGTTCGGGACTGAGTTCGCATCTCTCGTCCAGCAGCGGCGGGTAGGTCATCGGCAGTTCGGGACCGGCGATGATGCCGACTTCGCGCAGGCTCGCTGACCCCATGCCGATGCGCGACCACGGGATGCGGATGCGCTCAGTCCAGTGGTTGACCGCATCCGGTCGCCCACCGGCCTCGGTGGGCAGGTGGATCCAGAGACCGAGCCCCGCCTCGGCGAGGATGGCCGCCTGCTCCCAGCTGTGTGGTCTCAGGGCCGCCAACGGCACGGACACCGCCGTCGCCCCGGTGCGGCGGACCGCCTCGGCGGCGGGGATCTCCTTGCCCTGCAGGTGCAGGGGATCGAGGTTGGGCAGCGCGAGCACGGTCGGCGGCAGGTGGCGCAGCGTCGATTCGAGAGCCGCCCACACGTGGGTTTCGCTGATCGCGGGCAGGCTCGCCCACCCGGAGACGGTCGGCCAGGTGCCGGTGAGGACCGGGCTGAGGCGGGATTCGACGAGGCGGACGGTCGGCTGCATGCCCAGGCCCGCGATGCGATCGGCGAAGGCGGCGATGCCGAAGGCGTACGCCTGCACGACGTCGCGGCGAGCGCCGTGATCGCCGAGGACGCGGGCTCCCGAGCGCAGACTCAGCGCGGTCACGAGCGTCCAGGGCCCCGGCAGGGAGAGTTGGATCTGACCGGGTCGGGACTGACCGTATTCGGCGATCGCGTCGAACGCCTCATCGAGGGCGGAGTCCTCGAGTCGTTCGTCCCTTCCCGCCGAGGCGGTCAGCCGCCAGCCGAAGGAGGTGCGGTCGACGTGGAGATCGGTGAGCAGGCCGACGGCACGGCCGATGGCGTCGGCACCCCAGTGGTCCTCGGACGAGTGCGCGGTCAGCGGGACGGGCGGCAGCTGGTCGGCGAGAATGTCGAACCCGGCTGCGGCGGCCTCGCGGACGGGGCTCGTGGCGATGTAGCTGCGGTGCGGGTCCCGGACTCCGGGCAGCCAGATGCCGGTGGTCGTGGCGGCGGGCAGAACAGTGGTGGGCACGGTGGGGGCGGCGACCGCCTCGGCGGGGTGCGGGGCGTGTCCCGTCTCGTCCCGGCGCTGGCCGAGGCTCTCAGCCGCCGCGCGGGATTCCGAAGACGTCGGCATAGAATCGGAACTCGCTTTCCAGGGAATCGATGATGGTCTCGGCGCGGACGAAGCCGTGGGATTCGCCCTTGTACAGACGGTAAATGTACTCCACTCCGAACAGTTCGAGTGTATCGACGAACTCCTGAGCCTGTGAGGGCGGCACGATCGGGTCGCGGTCGCCCTGCATGACGGCCACCGGCACGTCGATCTCGGTGACACGGCGGATCGGCGAGCGGCGGATGTAGTCGTCCTGAGCTTCGGGCCAGGGTCCGACGAGACCGTCGATGTAATGGGATTCGAAGTCATGGGTGTCGACGACGAAGCGGATGAGATCGGTGACACCGAAGTAAGAGGTGCCGCAGGCGAACACGTCCGTGGCGGCCAGGGCCGAGAGCACCGTCCACCCGCCCGAGGAGGCCCCGGAGATCGCGATGCGCTCCGGGTCCGCGAGACCGGCGGCGATGAGCCCCTCGACGGCGGCCACGGTGTCGGCGACGTCGACGATCCCCCATTGTCCGCGCAGTCGGTCCCGCCAGGCCCGGCCGAAGCCGGTCGATCCGCCGTAGTTGACCTCGAGGACGCCGATGCCCTGTGAGGTGAAGAAGCTCGAGCGTGCCGACATGTCCGGGGTCGCCTGACCGGTGGGCCCGCCGTGGATCGAGACGATATAGGGCGGAAGTTCGCGCTCCGAGGCGGCGAAGCGTGGATTGTGCGGTGGGTGGATGACGACGGGCACTCCCCCGAGCTCGCCGACTCGCGGTCTGGAGTAGTAGCCCTGATGGGTGTCGAGTCGTTCCCGGGCGATCTCGGTGAACTGCCCGGTCGCGCGGTCGACGGCGCAGAGGACGCCGGGCCGGCTCGTCGATTTCGCGGTCATGAGCAGGTGGGTCCGGCCGAGGGCGAGGAGTTCGATCGTGCCGAAGGTCTCCCCGACCGGGTTGATCGGCTCCCAGGTGTTCGGGGCTTGTGCGTGGCTGCGCACGAGGGTGGCCGTGGCCGACTGCGTGTGCGCCCACACTTCGCCGCTGTCGTGGAGGTGCCAGCGGGTGCCCAACTGCCACAGTGCCCCGCCGATCTCATCCCCGGTGTCGAGGACGGGGCGCAGACGGTCGGGGCTGAGCACCTCGGGGGCCGGGGCGTGATCGGGGTCCGTGACGAGCGGGCGTGCGGCCACGGGGTCGAAGTCGAGACCGTGCAGCGCCCAATGACCGCCGTGATCGGAGATGACGTGGAGAGACGAGTCCGAGGTGAACTCGGGTTGGAGGAGGGAGACTCCCCCGTCGTCGGGGGTCGGCAGAGTGGGCGGGGCCTGTCGGGGGCGTGCGATCGCGTCCCCGCGGACCATGGCCACCGGCGGTGTCGCCGGAGTGCGCACGTCGACGAGCCACAGATTCGTGCCGTCCCATGGCATGTTCGGGTGCTCCCAGCCGATGAACGCCAGCGTGCTGCCGTCGGGCGAGAGACGCGGCCAGGCCATGAAATGCGACAGCGTCGAAAGCACGTTCGTCGTCCCGTGCTTGGTCAGCAGCACAACGGCGCGCTGGCGACGAGTGGATCGGCAGTCCTCGCGCACGCACAGCAGTCCCCACGGGGTCATGTGCAGATCCCCGTAGCGGATCCGACCCGAGGTGTCCGGGGTCAGGGCGTGCGGAGCCCGACCGGGGATGATCTGCCACACACGCTGATCGGCGGCGTTGACGAAGTAGATGACCTCGCTGTCGGGGTCGAGAGCCCAGGCCGCTCCCCCGTATTCGTGGACGGCGGAGCGGATGTTGAAGCCGGTGGGCAGGATCTGTTCCCAGTCGCCGGGACGAGACAGCGAGGTGCGGACGAGTCCGGTGCGGGCCTTCTCGGCGGGGATCTTCGTCGAGTAGAAGATCTCGTCTCCGCGGAAGGCGGCATCGAAGATCGGAGCGGCACCGGCGGCCACCTCGGCGGCGTTGAGAGGTGACGTCCAGGTTCCATAAGGTGCCGAGACGACATCTTGGGGAAATTCCTTCATGCCCCCAGAGTATCGCCAGTCACGGACATTCCGGCGGTGATGCCTCGCCCCGGGGCACCGGGCCAGGTGCCTGCGTTGCCCTGGGCGTCGGGCTCAGGTGATTAGCTGCCCGGGACCTCAGGCGTCGGCGAGCACAGCGTCCGGAGCCGGGGTGATGCGGTCCTTCGCCGTGGAGTCGATGGTCGCCTGCCCGAGCACACGGGTGCCGCGGTAGATGACCATCGTCTGCCCCGGTGCCACACCGGAGAGCTCCTCGTCGACGTCGACGTGCATGAGCTGCCCGGCCGGGCGGGCCGCAGGCACCTCGACTTCGTCGATGATGGGATTCGCTTCGTGTTCGGGCGCCTCGGCGACGAAGTCTCCGAGCCAGGCACGGGCCGGTACGGGATCGGCGTGGGCGCGGATCTGGACCTCGCAGTCGATGCCGTCCTCCGGGCTGTGTCCCATGTCCGCAGGAGCCGCGCCGGCCCACGAGGTGCGGATGCCCGTCAGATGCGACACGGCGAGGTCGGCACGCGAACCCACGGTGACCGTGTTCGAGGCCGGATCGAGCCCGGTGACGAAGCGCGGCTTGCCGTCGGCGGCGGGCTTCTCGATGCCCAGGCCCTTGCGCTGACCGATCGTGTACGTCATCGCCCCGTCGTGCTCACCGAGGACCTCGCCCTCGGAGTCCTTGATGAGGCCCGGACGCATCGGGATCTTGTCGGCCAGCCACGCCTTCGTGTCCCCATCGGGGATGAAGCAGATGTCGTAGGAGTCGGGCTTGCTCGCCACGGAGAAACCGCGCTCGGCCGCCTCGGCGCGCACCTCGGCCTTCGAGGCCGTGGCACCGATCGGGAAGTAGCAGTGCTCGAGCTGATCGGAGGTGAGCACGCCGAGGACATAGGACTGGTCCTTGGCCAGGTCCTCTCCGCGGTGGAGCTCCGGCTTCCCGTCATCGTCGCGCAGCACCTCGGCGTAGTGGCCCGTGGCGATGGCGTCGAAGCCCAGCGCCAGCGCCCGGTCGAGGAGGGCGGCGAACTTGATGCGCTCATTGCAGCGCATGCACGGGTTCGGGGTCCTCCCGGCCGCGTACTCGGCGATGAAGTCATCGACGATGTCTTCCTTGAACCGCTCGGAGAAGTCCCAGACGTAGAAGGGTATTTCGAGCATCCCGGCGACGCGGTGGGCGTCGCGGGAGTCTTCGATCGTGCAGCAGCCGCGCGAACCGGTGCGCAGGGTGCCGGGCATCCGGGACAGGGCGAGGTGGACGCCGACGACTTCGTGTCCGGCATCGACGGCGCGGGCGGCGGCGACGGAGGAATCGACTCCGCCGGACATGGCGACGAGTACTCTCATGAGGCTCCTTGCATCCATCGGGGTGTTGCCGAAACCATCCCGGCTCGGCGTGCCTGTTCGACGACCTCGGGCAGGGCCGTAAGCAGGGCATCGATATCGTCCTCGGTCGTCTCGTGGCCGAGGGTGAAGCGCTGAGTGGACCGGGCCGTATCCTCATCGACCCCGCAGGCCAGAAGCACATGCGAGGGACGCGAGACTCCGGCCGAACAGGCCGATCCCGTCGAGGTGGCCAGTCCGCGGGCGTCGAGACCGAACAGCAGCGAGTCCCCCTCACAGCCGGTGAACGCGAAGTGCGCATTGGCCGGCAGCCGGCCCGGACCGCGCGGACCCGAGAGTGCGACTCCGTCGATGCTCGATTCGATTCCGGCGACGAGGCGGTCCCGCAGACCCGCCAGACGTGCCGACCGTGCTTCGAGGTCTCCGGTGACGAGGTCGACGGCGGCGGCGAAGGCCACCGCGCCGGCGACGTCGAGGGTTCCCGAGCGCACACCGCGCTCCTGTCCCCCGCCGTGGAGGATCGCCGTCGGGGTGGCTGCACGGTCGAGCAGGAGGGCTCCGATGCCGACGGGTCCGCCGATCTTATGGGCGGTGATCGTCATCGCCGTGGCTCTGAACCCGGCGAAGTCGAGTGGGATCTGTCCGAGCGCTTGGACAGCGTCGATGTGGAAGGGGATGCCGAGTTCGGCGGCGACCTCACCGATCTCGCGGATCGGCTGCAGAGTGCCGATCTCATTGTTCGCGGCCATGACGCTGATGAGCGCCGTGGATTCTGGGGCCCGGCGCAGTTCGGCAAGGGCCGCGTCGACGTCGAGGCGACCGGTCGAATCGACGTCGAGATAGACGGCCTCGGCGCCGAGGCTCTCCAGCCATTCCACGGTCTCGAGGACCGCGGGGTGTTCGATCGTCGTCGTCAGCACGCGCGGGCGCACCGGGTCGACGAACGACCCGTTGTTGCGGGAGAGGTAGAGGCCCTTGAGCGCGAAATTGTCCGCCTCGGTGCCTCCCGAAGTGAAGATCACCTCCGACGAGGTGGCCGCGCCGACTGCGCGGGCGATGTCCTCGCGTGCTTCTTCGATGCGCATCCGTGCCGCCTGCCCGACAGCGTGCAGGGCCGAAGGATTGGCCCGGCGGGCCAGCTCCTTCGTGTACACCTCGAGCACCTCGGCGGGCATCGGCGAGGTGGCTGCGTGGTCGAGATAGATGGGCATCCCCTCAAGTTTAGGGCGTGTGCGGGATGACGGCCAGGATCCGTGCGGCATCTCACCCGTCCTGTGACCGCACCGGAGGATCTGCTTTGAGCCGATGCCGACTAAACTGGGTCGGGTGTTCACCGTTTTCACCATCGTCCTCTATGCCGTCACCGGTATCCTGACCGTGTGGTCGATCGTCGAGACCATCCGCAACCGACCGGCGGGCAAGGCCCTGCTGGCGGGTGCCGCGTTCCTGCTTCTGCTGCTCATCGTGCAGCTGATCCTCTCGATCGCCACCTTCGGCTCCGCGCACGATGTCGACCCGCTCCTCTACTTCGGCTATGTGATCACCGCGATCCTCGTCATCGCGTTGGCCGGGTTCTGGGCGTTCGCCGAACTCAGTCGGTGGGGGCCGGGAGTGCTGGCAGCAGCCGGACTGACGGTGATCGTGATGATCGAGAGATTGGACCAGATTTGGCAGTGACGAAAAGCAGCCGCTCCCCGTATTCGGCGATGCACAGCGGACCCGGGCGGGCGCTGACCGCCGTCTACGGGATCTTCGCACTCTCGGCCACGGCGAGAGCCGGCTACCAGCTCATCCGCGAATTCGATTTCGCCCCGATCGCGTACTCGCTTTCGGCAGTGGCCGCGGTCATCTACATCCTCGCCACGATCTGCCTCGTCATCGGCAATCGGATCTCGCATCGGATCGCCGTGGCCGCCTGCGCGATCGAATTCCTCGGCGTCATCGTCGTCGGCATCCTCAGCCACACCCATCCGGAGGACTTCGCAAAGCCGTCGGTGTGGTCGAACTTCGGCAGCGGCTACGGGTTCATCCCGCTCGTCCTGCCGCTCATCGGCCTGTGGTGGCTGTGGCGCGTCGGCCGCCGCGCGCACCGGGACTGAACACACCCGGTAACTGGCCGCCTCGGGATCATTCCACGCGGGAGGACAGCACATTCCAGTCGGTGGCGATGGCCGTGACGTCGTCTCCGGTCTCCATGAGCACGTAGGGGTGCGCGGTGTCGACCTTGACGGTGTCGCCGTCCTTGTCATTGGTCTTCACGGCTTCGACGGTGTCGCCGAGGTCGATTGAGTAATCGGTGGGAACCTTGATCGTCAGCGTGCAGCGGACCTCACCCATGCCGATCGCACCGTTCTCCGTGCTCAGTGTCATGTCTTCGAAGTCAAGATCCGCATAGGGCTTGCAGTCCACGTCGACCTTGTCGAAGCCGGAGTCCTTGTCGCGCAGTGTGCCGAGGTAGTCGCGGAATCCCTTGAAACCGCCCTCCTTGAGGCCATCGGGGGTGCCGGATTTCGCCTTGCCGTCGACGAGGTAGGACGCGACATCATCGGCCGCGGTCGTCATCTCCTCATCGAAGGCCTCGGGGCCCGGCTTCACGGCTCCCTGCCCGTCGGCCATGAGCGTGGGCATCTGCTCGGCCGGAATATAGGATGCGGAACGCACGAGCGGCTCAGTCGATGCCGAGTCCCGCGTCACAAGCATCACCTGCGTGAGCTGTTTGTCACCGTCGGTGGACTTCTTGTCCGCGGTGCCGAAGGCGTAGAACCACATCGGGTACTTCGTGAAGCTCGGGCTGGCGGCGACGACCTCGGTGAAGTTCGGAGCGCGCAGCTTCTGCTTGGCCTTCTCCGCGATCTGGATCTGGGCCTGCGTCTGGTCGATGAGCGGGGCGGCCTGGATCGCGTCGAGGTCCGTGCCCTTGTCACCGAGCGTCTTATCGAGCGCCTCGGTGTAGTTCGTCATGAACTTCCCGGCTTCCCCGGCCCGCAGCGCGGGGCGTTCGTATGGGGTGATGTCGGGGCTGCTCGGCTTGGCGATGGGCATGCTCGCGCATCCGCTGAGCACGAGCCCGGTGCCGACCAGCCCGGCTGTGACGGCCGTGAACGACCTTCGGTTGCGCAGGTCCCGTCGCCGAGGCGGTGGCCCGGCGGCCGTGCCCGGCTGCACGGTCGAGATCGGCTGAGTCGCCGGACCGGAACGGTCGGTCTCGGTCCCGCCGGAGCGATGGTCAGCATCGGGGCCGGAGCGGTGGTCCCGATCCTCGTCTCGTGCCGGCCCGTTCCCGCCTCCACCGCCGGTGGAGCTGTCGTGGTTCTTCTTCGGCGGGCGGATGCGCGCCTGCCACCAGCGGAGGAAGAAGAACAGAGCGAATCCGGCGAAGATGATCCCGCCGGCGAGGCCGAGCAGGCTGAGTCCGAGCACACCGTTGACACGCATCTCCAGGCTCACCGTCGTGCCGTCGAGACTGTCATCGGAATTCGCCGGAGCGATGACGAGCACCTGCGGCTCGGCCTCGAGGTTGAAGGTCTTCGCGACCGTCTTCCCCGTATCCTGGCTGATCCACCAATCCCGATCGGCGATCTCGGCCTCGGGCTTCGCATCCCCGGGAATGAACCGATGATCGGTGGCGTTCGGGAAGGACACATCACTGATCTGCTCCTGCGCCACCCCGTCGAGGTAGCTGTCGGCGTCGACCCCGTTGGCGGTGCCGACGAACAGCTCGGTCCCCTTCGAGTTCTTCGCCGTCACGGTCACGCTCGAACCCGAATAGGGCACGATCGCCTCGTCGAGGACGACGGCATAGGCTCCGTCCTTGACCTTGAAGGCCGGGGTCTCGGTGATCTCGTCGGTGCCGACGACCGAGAGCGCGGAGATGACCAATCCGGCGAGCGTGAGCGCCGCAACGCCGAAGAGGATGGCAGTAATGAGTCGGATTCGCTGGATCAGAACAATGCCCTCATGAGTGCGGTCCGTGCCTTGGTCACGGCTGGATCGTCGGCACTGAGGACTTCGAAGAGTTCGAGGACGCGCAGGCGCAGGGATTCCTTCTCGTCACCCGCGGTGGTGCGGATGAGACCGATGAGACGGGTGAACGCGCCCGCGGCATTGCCGCTGACGACCTCGGCATCGGCCGCGGCCTTCGCGGCCTCGACATCGGTCGGGTTCGCATCGGCGGCGGCGATGAGCTCTGCCGGCTCCTTGTCGATGAGGCGCCGACCCAGGCTCGCATGGGCGAGTCCGAACTTCGCCTCCTCATCGGCCGGCGACGACGCGAGAGCGGCCTTGAACAGGTTCTCCGCGGTGTCGAAGTCCCCCTTGGCCAGGGCCTCTTCGGCCTCCGGGTGGGCGGGACCTGCCGGTTCGGGTTCGGCACCGTCGGCGACGGCATGGCCGGTGACACCGTTCTCTCCGGCGAGCTTGAGCAGCTCATCGAAGTAGGCCGTGACCTGCGGTTCGGGCAGGGCACTCTGGAACAGAGGCACGGGCTGGCCCTTGACGAGAGCGACCACCGAGGGGATCGACTGCACGCCGAAGGCCTGCTGCAGACGCGGGTTCGCATCGACATCGACCTTGGCCAGAACCAGACGCCCGCCGTAGGAGGCGATGACGCGTTCGAGGATCGGCGACAGCTGCTTGCACGGTTCGCACCATTCGGCCCACAGGTCGATGACGACGGGCACACGGTCGGAGATCGCAACGACGCCGTTGAAGCTCGCCTCGTCGACGTCGAAGATCAGGGACGGAACGGCGACCGCATTCGGGTCCTGCCCGCCGGCCGCACCGCCGGGAGCTCCGGCACCAGCGGGCGCGTGTCCGGCCTGGCCGGTCTGTTCATGAGGCAGGTTCTTCCCGCGCACCGCAGACAGGTCGAGGCCCTGATTCTGCTGCGCGCTGCCCTGCGAGGGATCCATTGACACGTGGTCTCCTTTGTGACGCGATCGGTGGGAGCCGCTGATTCCGCCCCGCACCTGGTCCATGATTATCCAACAGAACGTATCAACACCGGTGTGCCCGCGGCTATTTCCTCAACGGAGGGCCGCGGCGGTGCCGAATCGGTCGCTCAGCCTTCCTCTGCCCCGGCGAGGGTCTCGAGGCCGCCGACGAGCTTGATCTTCCCGTCCTTGGGCACGAGGAAGGTGAGCACCTGGGTGGTCTTCGTCGTCACCGGCTTCTGCGTCGACGACGAGCCCAGCAGCTCCTTCTGCGGCGAGGACAGGGTCAGGGTGCCGGTGCGGCCGTCCTTCGACTCGGGGCTGATGGTCGATTCGGCCTCGACGACACCGGTGACGATGGCGGCGTCACCGGCCGTGCCCTGAGCGACGAGTTCCTTGCCCGGAGCGTACTTGTACTTCACCTCGGCCTTGCCCGATTCGGCGCTGGCTTTCTGCTCCTTCTGGTTCTTCCAGATCGACTTCGCGAAATCGTCGCCTGCGAACTTCTTCGCTTCCTTCGAATCCGCTCCGCTGCCGAGCGCCTTCGCATAATCGGCCACGGCCTTCTCCGGGGTTGCGACGAAACCCTTGGCACCGGGTTCGAGCATCTTCGCGCCCTGCCGGGAATCGGGCAGCTCGGGCAGCTTCGTGCCCGAGACCAACTGGGTCTGCGACCAGAGCTTGTAGTCGCTGCGCGGGTCCTCCTGAGTGAGGACGAGCAGCTGAGAATTGCCTCCGGCCGAGGTGATCAGGCTCGTCACCCGCGGCCAGGCATCGGTGGCCGAGGTGTAGTTCGCCACGATCTCCTCGCTGGCCACCGCCGGCGGCAGCTTCTGATCGTCGACGTCCTTCTTCACTGTGTACAGATCTTCGCGCTGTTTGAGCGCGGGACCCGCGGCACGCTGGGCCAGTGCCTTCTTGTCGGTCTTCTTGTCTGCGGTCTTGACGTCGTCGGCCACCGCGTCGAGGATCCGCTTTGCCTGATCGTCGGTGATGCCTGCGGCCGCCGAGCTCGGCGCTTCGGAGGGTTCGGGCTTCGGCAGCTCTTCGGGCCCGCAGGCGCTGAGCGCGAGCACGGGGACGATGGCGAAGGCGGTGCCGTATTCGGCGAGCTTGCGGCGACGCTCCTGGCGTGCCTTGCGACGATTCGCCTCCTTCTTCGTCTTGTTCATGCCGAAGAAGAGCAGGACGACGCCGCCGACGAAGGAGACGCCGCCGATGATCATCAGCGGGATCGCCCACGGGGTCTCGGCGTGGTTGGGCCATTCGAGGGTGACGGAAGTGACCTGTCCGGGCTCACCGCTGCCGGCGATGAGGAAGCCGGTGCGGTTGGCTTCGTCGTTCCATTCGAGCTCCACCGAATCCGTGCCGGTGACTTCGGACTGCCACAGATCGGCTCCGGCCGGGTCGGGCACTTTCCCTTCGCCGTCGGTGGCTTTGGTCGTGAGCTTTCCGTCTTCGGCCAAGCCGGTGACGCGGTCAAAGGCGGACTGTCCGGCCCAGGCTTCGACGTTCTCGATCGGGGCCTGGGCGATCGTCAGGTCACCGCTGCCCTTGACCGTGAGCGTGGCTGGGGTTTCGTAGAGGTTGAGCATCCCGGGGTCGACGATGACCGCCGGTTTGTCGGCGTCGACCTGCGCGGTGGCAGTGATCGTATCCTCCGGCGCCCACAGGGTCTTCTGCAGGATGCCGAGGCCACCGACGACGACACCCACCACCATGAGAATCACAGCGATTGTGTAACGCACGTGCGTACCTTCCCTCAGCCGAGCAAAAATGGCACCCCTGGTTCGGGGACTCTCCAAGTTTAAGTCACACACGCGATATCCCCTTTGTGCGCACGTTCAGTGTGTGTCGACGTTCACATGATCGGGTGGGCCGGACCCGCTCGGACACCGTCGCCGAGGCCGAACCCGGCCGGCCGCGGAACCGCCCCGAGATGCCCCGAACCTCTGCCGTGGCCTAAGCTGGGCGGGTGAGCAACGACAGAATTGTGTGGATCGACTGCGAAATGACCGGCCTCGACGAGGTCAGAGACGAACTCATCGAGGTGGCCGCGATCGTCACCGATTTCGAGCTCAATCGCCTCGACGACGGCATCGACATCGTCATCAAGCCCTCCGCCGAGGCGCGGGCGAACATGAACGAGTTCGTCACGAACATGCACACCACCTCCGGCCTGATCACCGAGCTCGACTCCGGCACGACCGTCGCCGAGGCGCAGCAGCGGGTCCTCGAATACGTGAAGAAGCATGTCCCTGAGTCGGGCAAGGCTCCGCTGGGCGGCAATTCCGTGGGCACCGACAAGGTGTTCCTCACCAAGCAGATGCCCGAACTCGTCGGACACCTGCACTACCGGATCATCGACGTCTCCTCGATCAAGGAACTGAGCAAGCAGTGGTTCCCCCGCGCCTACTTCCAGGCGCCGGCCAAGCACGGCGGTCACCGCGCCCTGGGTGACATCATCGACTCGATCATCGAGCTCCAGTACTACCGGAAGGCCGTGTTCTCCGCCGAGGGCCCGAGCTCCGACGAGGCGAAGGCCATCGCCGCCGAAGTCGCCGCGGACAGCACCAGCTGAGCGCTCCCGAGCCGTCCGTCCGCTGACCGCGCTCGACGCGGCACCGCGCATTCTCGGCCCGTCGCCCTCCGAGGCCGGTTCGAGTGCACAGCCTGAGATCGGTTCGCGTGCACGGCCTCGTCCGTGACATGATGATTCCATCATGCCATTAGATCAACGTCAGCGCCCCCTCTACGAGGTCAAGGCGAACCTGTTCAAGGGACTCGCCCATCCCTATCGGATCCGCATCCTCGAACTCCTTGCCGACGGGACCGAAGTCAGCGTCGCCGATCTGCAGTCCGAGACCGAGCTCGAGGCCTCTCACCTGTCCCAGCATCTGGCGGTGCTGCGGCGGCACCGCCTCGTGGTGTCCGAACGCCGGGCCAGCCACGTCTACTACCGCCTCGCCGATCGCCGCACCGAACAGCTGCTCGCCGTCGCCCGGGCCCTGCTCGTCTCGATGCTCGAAGACGATGAGGGACGCTTGGCGCAGGCGAGGTCCCTGCCGCAGATCGCGGGCGGAGCCGCGAAGGGGTCGCAGTCGTGAGCGCACCGAACGGCACCTCGGCTCGGGTGGGATCGGTCCTGCGACACACGCGGTCACTGCTTCCCTCGTTCCGTGACTACAGCGAGACGACGCGCTCCTGGCCGAAGGACCTCCTCGCCGGAGTCACCGTCGGCATCGTGGCCCTGCCGCTGGCCCTCGGCTTCGGCGTCAGCTCGGGTCTGACGGCGGAGCAGGGGCTGGTCACCGCCATCGTCGCCGGCTTCCTTGCCGCCGTCTTCGGCGGCTCTCACATCCAGATCTCCGGGCCGACCGGAGCGATGGCGGTCGTGCTCGTGCCCATCGTCGCCAGCCAGGGAGCTTCGGCGGTCGTCGCCGTGACCCTCATCGCCGGCATCATCGTCGTCGCCGCGGGCCTGCTCCGTCTGGGACGCGCGGTGTCGTTCATCCCGTGGCCGGTGATCGAGGGATTCACCCTCGGCATCGCCGCGATCATCTTCCTCCAGCAGGTCCCCTTCGTCACCACGGCGCAGGAATCGCTGCCCGGCGAACACAGCACGAACGCCCTCGTCGCCGCGACCCAGCTGATCACCGAGGCCGATTGGACCTATGCGCCCTATTCGCTGGCGGCGGTGGGCATCGTCGTCGTGTGCATGGTCGTCTCCCCGAAGATCCACCCCTCGATCCCCGGGTCCCTGGTGGGCATCATCATCGTCACCGTCCTCGCAGCACTCATCCCCAACCCCCTGGCCACGATCGGCACGATCCCCCAGTCGCTGCCGGCCCCCTCGATCCCCTCCATCGACCTCAGCCAGATCGCAGGACTGCTTCCGGCGGCCGGAACCATCGCCGCGCTGGCCGCGATCGAATCGCTGCTCTCGGTCCGCGTCGCCGCGTCGATGTCGGACTCCGGGGCCTACCATCCGGACCGGGAACTCGTCGGGCAGGGCATCGCCTCGATCGGTTCCTCACTGTTCGGCGGCATGCCCGCCACCGGTGCGATCGCCCGCACCTCGGTCAATATCCGAGCGGGCGGACGCACTCGTCTGGCCTCGATCGTCCACGCCCTCGTCCTGCTCGTCATCGTCCTCATCGCGGCCGCACCCGTCGGGCAGATCCCGCTCGCCGCCCTCGGCGGAGTCCTCTTCGTCACAGCTGTGCGGATGATCCACCTGTCGACGCTGCGCGCGATCATGCTCTCGACCCGCTCGGATGCCATCGGCTTCATCGTCACGGCACTCATCACGATCTCCTTCGACCTCATCGTGGCCGTGGGGATCGGCATGGTCGTCGCCGCGGTCTTCGCCCTGCGCAATCTCTCCCGTGCCACCGGCGTGACGATCGAACGCGTCGAGGATGAGGCGGACCCGCACTTCGGAGATCAGTCGATCGCCATCGTCCGCTTCGACGGCCCGCTGTTCTTCGCCTCCTCGGACCGGGTCTTCGACGAAGTCACGAAACTCGACGAGGTGGTCGTGGTGGTCCTGCGCATGTCCCAGCTCGAACTCGTCGATGCCACGGGCGCACGCATCCTCTCCGAGGTGGTCCGTGCCTTCGAACGCCGCGGAATCACCGTCCTCATCAAGGGCGTGAAAACCGGTCACGTCGAACTGTTCCGACATGTCGGGGTGCTCGGCGCGCTGCGCCATCACAAGCACCTCTTCGACGACCTGCCGACCGCGATCGAACACGCCCGCTCGCATGTCGAGCGTGCCGCGAAGCTCTGAGGCTCCCCGGCGCGGGAGGGTCGGCTCAGCCGGCCTTCTTCGCCGGCTGAGCGAAGATCGTCGCGGGGAAGGCCCCGGACTGCGCAAAGACCTTGATCAGCGTCCGCGTCGGTGAGAGCAGCGCCGCGATCTCCTCATCGCTGAGCACCGACCAGGCCGCTGCCACGGTGCCATCGGTGAGCGCTTCGACCTGGTCCTTGAGCTCACGTCCCGCCTCGGTGATGGCGGGCAGGTCGAACCCGCGGTCGTCCGTGCCCACGGTGATCAGCCCCGCCTCGGCGAGCCGAGACTGTGCGGTCTGCCATTCCTCATCGGTGTAGCCGCGGGTCTTCTGCGCGGCACGCGGGCGGAATGAGGCCCCGGTGGCGACATCGAGCATGAGCGCGTCGATGCCGGGAACACCGGCGGTGACGAGCGAGGCGACGTGGCCGTCACCGCGGAATTCGCGTGCGACGGTGGCCACGTCCCACAGCCGTTCGAAGGCGGTGGCAGGCTCGTGGCGGCCGATGACGTCGGCGGTGGCCGCGGCCAGGGCCCGCCCGGAGAAGTCCATGGCGGCGAGCACGGGGGTCAGCGTTTCGGTGATCTGGGTGGCCGCCTCGGTGAGCAGGGCGATGTCGTCGCGGTCACCGAAGAGTTCGGCCATATAGGCGCTCACGGCGTCGAAGCGGGCCTGGACCATCTCCTCCGGACTCACCCGCTCCCACAGGCGCGGCAGCATCTCGGCGACGAAGTTCGGCGAATAGTTGTAGTAGGCAGCGCTGACGACCCCGGGATTCACCCGGCCCAGGGGTGCCGAGCGGGCTGCCATATTCCCTTCGACTCCCGGTTCGAGTCCGTGCTCGGCATATTCGGCGCCGACCGTCGACGAGAAGTAGATCGAAGAGTGGAAGGAGTTGATGCGGGCGGAGACCGTCCTGATGTCCTGTGTGCGCTGGGATTCCATATCGTCATCCTAGAGCCGGCACCGTCCCAGGTAAATGAGTGCGCACAGGCGACCGGCGGATGCCGCCCGAACGCGAGTGCGGGAGAATGGAGCCCATGACTACGGCCAGAACCCTCGAATACCCGCAGCCGCAGAACGGCCGCCCACCGCGGCGGCGCCGGACGACGATCATCGTCTCCGCGATCGTCATCGTCCTCACCCTCATCATCGGGGCCATCGCCGCCGATCGGGTCGTCGACTACATGACCGAGCAGCGCATCGCGAAGAGCCTCGAGTCCTACGGGGACGCCGAGGTGGCGGTCGAAGGCTTCCCGGTGCTCACCCAGATGGCGGCCGGCAAGCTCGATACGGTGCACATCACCGCCGCCGAGGCGAACTACGAGGGCGTCGACTTCGCCGATGTCGATGCGAAGCTCTACGACGTGCCCACCGACACCTCGCGTCCCGTCGGCACCGTCGACGCCACTGCGGTCCTGCCCCACTCCACCCTCGATGAGCTCGCCGCCGAGCACGCTTCGCTGCCGGAGGGCATGGAGTTCACCACCGACGACGGTGAGCTCGCCCTCAAGGGCTCGATGTTCGGTCAGGATCTGCTCGTCGGCATCGACCCGAAGGCCGACGGCAGGCGTGCAGTGGTCAACGCATCGACGATTCGGCTCGGTTCGGCTGAGTTCTCCCTCGACCGGTTGCCCGGGTTCCTCACCTCGGCGATCTCCGATATCGTCATCGACCTCGATTTCCTGCCCGCCGGACTCGAACTCACCGACATCACCGCCACGGAGGCGGGGCTGAAGGTCCGGCTGCACGGCACCGGGGTCAGCCTGGAATGACGACACCTCTTCCCGCCGCGACGGACGACGACTCTTCGCGCTGGCGACCCGATCCCTCCGTGCGCACCGCGCTGACCTCGCCACGGCTGCTCACCCGCGAGGTCCTCGCCGGCCTCGTCGTCGGACTCGCCCTCATCCCCGAGGCGATCGCGTTCTCGATCATCGCCGGGGTCGACCCGAAGGTCGGCCTGTTCTCCGCGTTCATCATGGCCACCTCGATCGCCTTCCTCGGCGGCAGACCGGCCATGATCTCGGCGGCGACCGGGGCAGTGGCCCTCGTCATCGCCCCGGTGGCTCGGGAGCACGGCATGGACATGTTCATCGCCACCGTCATGCTCGCCGGAGTCTTCCAGATCCTGCTCGCCGTCGCCGGTGTCGCGAAGCTCATCCGCTTCATCCCCCGCAGCGTCATGGTCGGGTTCGTCAACGCTCTGTCCATCCTCGTCTTCGCCGCCCAGCTGCCCCATGTCATCGGAGTGCCGTGGCTGGTCTACCCGCTGCTGGCGATCGGCGTCGCGGTCCTCGTCTTCATGCCGAAACTGACGAAGGTCGTGCCCGCTCCGCTGGTGACGATCGTGCTCATCACCGGCATCGCCGTCGTCTTCGCCATCGACGTCCCCACCGTCAGCGACCAAGGCGAACTGCCGCGCAGCCTGCCCGAACTCTTCATCCCCCACGTGCCGCTGACCTGGCAGACTCTGTCGACGATCGCCCCGTACTCCCTGGCGATGGCTCTGGTCGGACTGATGGAATCGCTCATGACGGCCAAACTCGTCGACGAGATCACCGACACCCACTCGAACAAGACGCGCGAATCCTGGGGCCAAGGGGCTGCGAACATGATCTCCGGCCTCTTCGGCGGGATGGGCGGCTGCGCGATGATCGGGCAGACGATGATCAACGTCCGCGCTTCGGGAGCCCGAACCCGGATCTCGACGTTCATGGCCGGCGCGTTCCTGCTCGTCTTCGTCGTCGTCCTCGGAGACATCGTCGGCATGATCCCCATGGTCGCGCTCGCAGCGATCATGATGATGGTCTGCTTCGACACCTTCGACTGGCATTCGGTGCGTCCCTCCACTCTGCGGATGCTTCCGAAGTCCGAGACCTTCGTCATGGTGGCCACCGTCGCGGTCGTCGTCGCCACCGGCAACCTCGCCATCGGCGTAGTCGCCGGCGTCTTCGTGGCCAGCGTGCTCTTCGTCCGCCGCGTCGCCCACTTCGTCACCGTCGAACGAACAGTCACCGAGGCGACGGCTCACTACACGGTCCGCGGTGAGCTCTTCTTCGCGTCGTCGAACGATCTCACCACCCAGTTCCGCTACGTCCTCGATCCCGGCCGGGTCGTCATCGATATGAGCGAATCGCATGTCTGGGATGCCTCGAGCGTGGCCGCCCTCGACGCGATCGTGACGAAATACGAAGCCTTGGGCACGAGTGTGAAGATCGTCGGAATGAATGAGTACACCGAGACTCTGCACGCGCGACTCTCCGGAGGGCTCGGGTAGATCGGTCCCGGCTGCAGTCGGCAGCGGACGCAGCGAGGACCCGCGGCGGCGAAGGTCGGCCCGGGAGTGATCATGCGGGTCAGGGATCGATGACGGGATCGGCCAGTTCCCTCGGATCGGCGTCGAGCGTGATCCGCACGGCGTCGATGCTCTGACCATCGCGCAGCAGGTCCTCACCGTCCACGGTCCACCTCTCACCTGCCCTCTCTCCGCAGGGCTGACCGTGCGGCGCCAGCTCCTCACAGTCGACACCGGTGATCGGCGCCTCGGATTCGATGATGACCTCACCCCGGTCCAGAGGCCGGAAATACACGACCACGCCCGACTCCCCGCCCGCATCTTCTGCCTCCGGGCCGTTCCCTTCTCGTCCCGTCTGCGCCGGGACCGCAGCACCGGAGACTGCGTAGTCGAGCACTCCCCCGTGGAGCCCGGGATCAAGCTCTCCGGTGGAGAAGCCGATGTCCACGGAATGCAGGTGCTTGTCCACGCCGGCCTCACCGGGAGCCGAATCGATGCTGCCCTGCGGCTGCGAATACTCCGCCCGCAGGTGGGGCGGCAGCGGGGATTCGGTGTCGGGCAGACGGAACCCGTCGTAGATCTCACCACCGAACGTCCAACTGGTCGGCAGCGCGAGATCGAACTGCGTGTCCATCCGCACCGTGTAGCTGCCGTCGGCGGTGATGCTCACCCTATGCGTCGCCTTCTTGCTCCGCATCGGGTTCGGGGCCGCATCCGCACCGCGGGGCAGAAGCCCGACGACGATCATCACGACTGCGGCCGCCGACAGGATCAGGGCAGGCAGCGTGGACACCATTCGCCCGGTTCGGCGGGCAGATCCGAGTCGGAGGCCCGGCCCGGTTCGTCGGCCAGGTCGCAGTTGTCGTTCACTCACTGCCGTCAGCCTCTGCTGTAGGGACGGGCCGCAGGCACGGTCATGCCTTCCGGCGGTGCGAACGCGACGACGTCGATGTTCTTGCCGTAGCTTCTTCTCACGATCAGCCGACTGCTGTGCTCTCGCTCATCGCCGCTGTGAGGTGCGGTGCCATCATGGGTCGTCGACTCCTCGTCGGTGTTCGACTCCTCGTCTGGGTGCGCATCATCGACCTGTGCGAAGTCGTTGTCCGTGCAGTCGTTCATGAGGTCGAAATCGGTATTCGACACCGGACAGTACAGCGGCCCGTCGGTGTCGATCGACAGCGTGTGCGTCGTCGTGGTCGTCCTCCCCGCACCGAGTGTGGGCACGGGAAGAACGAGGAACTCCTCCCCTTCCACCGTCAGGAAGACCTTGTCGAGGACGTAGCTGAGCTCGACGGCGTGGCGTCCCTCACCCCATGTCGTCGGCATCCCGTCAGCATCCTGCGGACGGAACGAGAAATCAGCCGAGGGGTAGTCGAAGCCCTCCTCGCGTTTCGTCTCTACGTCGATGTCGAGGTCTCCCGCCGTCTTCGGCGAATCCCGGGTTGACCCCTCCTCTGTGCTCAGCTCCACCCCGGTGACCTCGGATGCTTCGGGCATCATCCGCAAACGGCTGCCACTGGCCGGATTCCGCCCCAGACCGGCGGAGCTGATCCACAGCCCCACCGCATCATCGCCTTCCGGCGGTGTTTCGAAGCTCATCCGCTGACGGATGGTCAGCGTGCCGTCTGTGGACGGGGCCGCCTCGGTGAGGATCTCCACCGGGGTCAGCGCGGTCTCGGGCAGCAGCTGGGACTGTCCCCGGGGTACCGTGTACCGGATGATCGACGCGACGACGAGGACGGCGACGATGATGACGGCCACGGCAGAGACTGCGAGGCCGATGAGGAACAGCTTGGTCCGGGTCATGGTCCCACCGTATGATCGAGCGCGGTGCCGGGGGTGAGACAACCGGTGCCAGACCTGGAACATCCCTTGGCCGCGGCCGCGCGGACAACCACAACTGCTGCAGGAGGTGCTATGCGATCGCCCATCCCGGATTTCCTCGATGAGACGCTCGACCGTTTCCGTCCCGATCGGTCCGGGGAGAATGCGGACTACATCCCGGATCTCGCCGCGGCCGATTCGGAGAAGCTCGCGATCTGCATCTCCACCCTCGACGGCATCGAATACACCGCCGGGGACGCCGATCACGAATTCTCCATCCAGTCGATGTCGAAGCCCTTCATCTACGGGCTCGCCCTCGAACAGGAAGGCTTGGCCGGGGTCTTCGAGAAGGTCGGCGTCGAACCCAGCGGTGAGAAGTTCAACGAGCTCTCACTCGACAAGATGTCGGGCAAACCGCTCAACCCGATGATCAACGCCGGTGCGATGACCATCCACTCCATCATCGGCGATCCGGGCGCCAGCCTGGCCGAACGCACCGAGATCGTCCGTGCGGGCCTCTCGCGCTTCGCCGGCCGCGAGCTGACCATCGACGAGAACGTCGCCGACGGCGAATGGCGCGAGGCCTACCGCAATGTCGCGATCGCGAACATGCTCCGGTCCTACGACATCTTCTACGACGACCCCGACGAGGTCGTCCGCGGCTACATCGAGCAGTGCTCCATCCTCGTGACCGTCAAGGACCTCGCGATCATGGCCTCGACCCTGGCCGGCGGTGGCCTCAACCCGCTCACCGGGGAGCAGGTGCTCTCTCCCCGAGTCAACCGGCAGGTGCTCGCGGTGATGATGACCTGCGGCATGTACGACGCCGCCGGCGACTGGATGACAGAGATCGGGATCCCCGCCAAGAGCGGCGTCTCCGGCGGAGTCTTCGGAGTCATGCCCGGTCAGGTCGGCATCTCCACGTTCTCTCCGCGCTTGGACAAGCACGGCACGAGCGTGCGGGGTGCGAAGATCTTCCAAGACCTCTCCGACCGGTTGAGCCTGCACATCATGGACGCCCCAGAACCGGCACGCTCGATCATCCGCCGCGACCGCCGTTTCGTCGACGGTCAGGGCAAGACGGTGCGTATCTGCAGCCTGCAGGGACTCATCCAGTGGAGCGGTTCGGAGAACGTGCTGCGGGCCATGGACGAACCGGAATCGAGCACGGATACGTTCGTGCTCGACCTGCGACGGGTCAACGAGATCAACTCGGTGGCCCGGACCATGCTCACCGAGGCTCTGTCCCGCCTCGAGGACGAAGGCACCCGAGTGGTGCTCATGGACCCCGACGACATGATGCAGTGCAAGGGTCCGAACTCGGCGCTGCCGGGCGTGACGATCCTCGATTCGCTCAAATCCGTCAAGGGGCTCAAGCGCATCCGTGACGACCGCCGCCGGGAGATGGCCGAACGCTCCCGGTGACCGCACCCGGCCGTGGACACCACAAGGGTGTTTGATAAGGTGAGCCTAACCGAATCGCTGGAGAAAGGCCGTTGATGACGACCGCACCGACCACACCCGAACGCACTGCCCGACCGGCCCGCCCGCAGGCGATCCTCACCGTCCTCGACGTCACCGAGGTCACGCCGAACCTGGTGCGGGTCCGCCTCGGCGGAGATGACACCTTCGACAACATCACCTCGAACGATGCGACCGACAAGTACGTCAAGCTCCTCTTCGCCGACCCCGCCCACGGTCTCGTTCCGCCCTACGACCTCACCGAGCTGCGCGAACAGGCGCCGGAGAAGCTGCCGAGCCGCCGCACCTACACGATCCGCGAGATCGATGTGGACGAGAAATGGCTGAGCATCGACTTCGTCATCCACGATGCCGACGGCATCGCCGGTCCGTGGGCGAAGGCCGCCGCTCCCGGTGACACGCTCGTCCTCGTCGGCGCCGGAGGCAAGTACGCTCCCGCCGCCGAATCCGACTGGCACCTCATCATCGCCGACCACTCGGCGATTCCCGCAGTGAGTTCGGCGATCGAGGCGATGCCCGCCGATGCGCGCGGTGTCATCGTCGCCTATGTCGCCGAGGCGGCCGACCGTGTGCTGCCCGAGGCACCGGCCGGCATCGACGTGAAGTGGGTGGAATCGTACGAGGAGCTCATCAGCAGCGTGCAGGAACTCGACTGGCTGCCGGGCACCCCGCAGGTCTTCGCCCACGGCGAGCGCGAGAGGGTCAAGGCGATCCGGAAGATCCTCAAGGAACGCGAGGTGCCGAGGGAGGCACTGTCGATCTCGGCATACTGGGCCAGCGGCCGCGCCGAAGACCAGTTCCAGGCCGAGAAGCGCGAACCCATCGGCAAGATCGACTGAGTCGCCCCGGCCGCGACCGGACCGAGCTCAGGCGAGATCGAGGCGGTCGGCCACCTCGGCGACCTTGAGTTTCGCATCCGCGTCGAGGTCCTGGATCGGCAGAGGCAGACTGTTCGCACCCACAAGACCGAGGTGCTCGGCGATGGCTGCGCTCACTCGCAGGCTGCCGCCGAACTCGGTGAAGAGGTCCCACAGCGGCTGGAGTTCGGCGGAGAGCTCACGCGCGATATCGGCGTTGCCGAGTTCGGCCGCGCGGGTGATCTCGAGCATCGGCTCCGGCAGGGTGCCGCCGACAGCTGTGTACCAGGCATCGCAGCCGGCGTTGAGCCCCTCGGCGCCGAACGCGTCGCCGGAGATGCCGATCGACACCTCATTGCCGACGGCCGCGCGGATCTCACCGATGCGCTCGTCCCAACCCGACGGTGAGAGTGCGAGCCCCGGGATCTTGATCGACGCCACACCGTCGAGCGCGGCCAGGCGGGCGTACAGCTCGGTGGAGAAGGTGAAGTGCGTGGTGCCCGGATTGTCGTAGACGACGATCGGCAGGTCGGTGGAGGACGCAACGGTGCCGAAGAGTTCGAAGACCTCGTCGTCGGTCAGGGGCTGATAGCTCACGGGAGCGAGGAGAAGTCCCTGTGCCCCGGCCGCCTCGGCGGAGGCGACATTGGCCAGCACGTCTCTCGTCCGCAGCGCCCCGACGCCGACGAGGACGGGGATGTCGAGAGCGGATTCGACCGTCAGCTGCGCGACTCGGGCGCGCTCCTGCCCGTCGAGGTAGGCATACGACCCTGTCGACCCGAGCGCGGTGATCGAGTCGACACCGGCGAGGACGAGCCTTTCGACGAGTCCGATGAAGGCCTCCTCATCCAGTTCTTCGCCGCGCATCGGGGTGAGCGGGAAGGCGCTCAGTCCGTTGAATACAGACGGGTCGTAGGCGGGTGTCCTCGTCATTGGTCCTCCTCGAGGGGTGGGATGGTTCAAGGGCGGTCGGGAGTGCGCGGGTCTGCGCCGGCGCGGTCCCTGTGGCCGTGACGGTCACTCGGGTTCGTCCGATTCCAGTCTGCCAGGTCGCTCGCGGCCCGGCAGGTACGTCTCGAAGCGATCGAACTCCGGCTGTGCTGAGATGTCCTCGACGGCCGCGGAACCGACGGCGTTCGCCGCCTGCAGCGCCGCCTCGGGACCGAGCCCGGACCGCAGCCCGATGGTCAGGGCCGCGCAGAAGGCGTCCCCGGCTCCCACGGTACTCACGGGGATCGCCGGGGCCGCCTCGGCGAACGCGATCTGCGTGCCACGCGCCACCAGTGCCGAACCTCGAGCACCATAGGTCACGGCCACGAGCTTCGCCTCCTGCAGCTGCGGCAGGAGGGAGTATTCGGTTTCGTTGACGATGAGGAGATCGGCACGGTCGACCACCTCGGCGGGCAGGGGCTGGGCGGGTGCGGCGTTGACGGCGAGGAAGCCGGGCACACGGTCGGCGAGTTCGGTGATGAGGTCCATGGAGATCTCGAGCTGCGTGAGCACGGCCTCATTCTTCGCGAATTCCACGCCGTCGAGGCCGACCAGGGCATTCGCGCCCTCACACACGGCGATCTGGTTCTCACCGGCGGCGTCGACGATGATGAGCGCGGTCCCGGTCTCTGCGTCCACCTCGGCGATATCGGACACGTCGACCCCGGCAGTGCGCAGTGCCTGCAGCATCGCCTGACCTTCGGCGTCGGCACCGACCGCGCCGATCATTCGGGTGCGCGCACCGAGGCGTGCCGCCGCAGCGGCCTGGTTCGCGCCCTTGCCTCCGGGCGAACGGCTCAGGCGGCCGCCGCCGATGGTCTCTCCGGCGGCGGGCAGTCGGGAGGTGGTGGCGGTGATATCGGCGTTGATGCTGCCGACGATCGTCAGGGAGCAGTCGATGGTCATGTCCACCATTATGAACTGCGGGAACGGAAGAAGCCCCGTGATCCTTGATCTCCCAAGGCTCACGGGGCTTCCCGATCGGGGTGAGTAACGGGACTTGAACCCGTTCTTAGGTGCTGGTTAGGGGGCGGTTCGGCGGGTTCTAGGGACTTTTGGACTCCAGCATCGACCCTATATTCCCGCCCAAGAACGGCAGGATATGGGCAAAAACTGGGCACCAATTTCCCCGTCCCCCCGTTACCTTTTAAGTAGCCTCAACATCCGTCAGGATAGAAGGGGTCGCTGGCCTGAGGACCTCGGCATGATTCATGCCCCCAGTCGTCATGATCCGGGGGGTGTTGTCACCGAGGTTCGAAGGCACCTGTGTGTGATCAACTTTAAGTAGGCCGGTTCAGCTCCAGAATCCAGCCAGTACAGCGGCTGGATTCCAGCCATAACAGCCCGTCTCTGCTTCTGTGCGCCACTCCCAGAAAACACAAAGTCATGGGCGTGGCCACTCTCATCGATTAGGTTCCCAAACGAACACCCCGATCCCGTTGCAGCAGGATCGAACCGGGGTGTCAGAAGGGAACCAGAAAGACCATGACCACACCCATGACTACCATCGAAAATATCAGGCGCCTCGACGCCGAAGGAAGATCCGGACGCCAGATCGCCACCGATCTGGGCATCGATCGTGAAACCGTCGCGAAATACCTCAACCAAGACGACTTCTCTCCGCAACCACCAGCCCCGACCCGTCAGGCCGGTGCTGCCGTCCTGGCAGGACTGACCCACATCATCGAACAGTGGCTGACCGACGATGCCCGCCGTCCCCGTAAACAGCGCCACACATCCAAACGGGTCTACGACAGACTCGTCGCCGAACACGACTATCAAGGCTCCTACTCACCCGTGCAGCGCTTCATCAAGGACTACAAGACCATGCACCGGGCCCGCAGTCAGGGCTTCTTCGAACTCGAATGGGCACCCGGACACGCGCAAGTCGATTTCGGTCAGGCCGAAGCGATCGTCGACGGCATCCGTGAAGTCCTCCACCTGCTGGTCATTACGTTCCCGTTTTCGAATATGCGTTTCGCTCAGGCCTTCCGCGGAGAAACCAGCGAATGCATCGGCCAGGGCCTGGCCACGATCTTTCACCACATCAATACCGTGCCCGTCGAACTCATCCTCGATAACGCCACCGGTGCTGGCAGACGCTGTGGCACGATTATCACCGAAGCCAGACTCTTCGCCGCGTTCAAAGCCCACTATCGGACTACCGCCCGCTACTGCAGCCCCTATTCGGGGCATGAGAAAGGCAACGTCGAAAACGCTGTCGGATTCATCCGCCGCAACTTCATGGTCCCCGAACCCACCGCGGTCTCCCTGGCCGGTTTCAACACGGACCTTCTGGCCTACTGCGACGGACTCGGCTCCGAGGATCACTGGAAGAAGGGCCAGAAGATCCAGGACCTGTTCGCCCACGACATCGCCGCGGGACTCGCGTTGCCCGGGATCGCCTTCGACCCGGTCCGCTACGAATCGCGTAAGGCCGATAAGACCGGCACCATCGTCATCGATGGTCATTCCTACCTCGCCGGCCCCGACTACCACAACAGGCTGCTCACCGTCGCGATCCGTCACGATGCCATCAGCATCCTCAACGAACGATCTCAACCTGTCATCGGCTTCGACCGCGCCTGGGGCCAGCCGGGGCCGACCGTGTTCACTCCCGATACGCTTCTGGCCGCGTTGATGACCAAACCCGGAGCCTGGTCGAACTCACCAGTCCGTGCCCAGGTGTCCGACCCTGTCCGTGACTGGGCCGATGCTGCCGATAGTCGGGCTCGTTCCGAGTTCTTCGGCCGTCTCGATGCCAGTGCCCAAGCCACGTCTTGGAACACCGCCGTCGAGGCTGCTGACAGGCTCATCCGACTCGGCGATGACCCCACCGGCCCAGGACTGCCGATGCTGGCCAGACGCCTGTGTCAAGGCAGCGAACCACCAGCATCGAACGTCGATTTAAGCCTCTATGACCGTTTCACCACTACTCGGCAGGAACAACCAGCATGACCATCACGACCACAGACGTCATCGACGCGGGACGACACACCGGCATCAGCCATACCGTCGTCGCCGAAGCCGCCGCCAAAGCAACTCCGAAACAACGACAACTCCTCCACGACCTCTTCACCGCCGAACACGCCTCCCGAGCCCATCAGCGCCGCACCCGGCTACTCAAAGCCGCGAAACTGCCCACCCTGAAAACCCTCGACGGGTATGACTGGACAAACATCAAGTTCCCCACCGACTACGGCCGCACTCGACTGACCGACCTCGAGTTCCTGACCACTGGTTCCGACCTCGTCTTCTACGGCGACGTCGGATGCGGGAAAACGCATCTGGCGATCGCTTTAGCCGCTCACGCCTGTCACCGGGGAATACCCGCCAGATTCTTCACCACCGCCAGCCTCGTCACACATCTACGCCGAGCAGCCGATCAAGGACGACTCGATAAGGAACTGGCCCTGCTGGGTAAGAACAAACTGCTCATCATCGACGAGTTCGGATATCTGCCCATCGATACCGAAGGCGCCAGGCTCCTCTTCCAGGTCATCGCCGACGCCTACGAGAAACGCAGCCTCATCCTGACCACGAACCTCGAGTTCGCCCGGTGGGGAACCGTGTTCGGCGACGACAACATGGCCGCAGCAATCATCGATCGCATCGTCCACCACGGCAGACTCCTCCACTTCACCGGCCAGTCCTACCGCGTCAAGAACGCACTCATGAGATGACCCCACCACCAGACACCGAAAGGACACCAACCATGAACTCTGTCAGCACCGACGAGCTCTTCCAACGATGCGAAACCGTCCTCTACGCAGCTGAAACCATCCTGCGCCGAAGCAGTCTCGACGGCCAGATCGCGATCTCATCAGCCGCCCAATTCCTGTTCGGCCCCGATCACCACGGAACTCACTACCAGCGCCTGCTGGCGGAGATCGAAACGCTGAAAGACCAGATTGCGGACCATCAAGGCTGGTAGTAACCACGAAGGTCAGGGCTGCGGACAGATTCCCATCCGCAGCCCTGCACGGGTAGGCACGTTCCCCGTATCGGACGCGGAGCTCACACGGCTGGAAACCATGCTCGCCTGGCTGGATTTTCGGCGCTCTTTTGGCCGGAAAAAAGTTGACAAAACACAGCACCAGGGAAATCGCTGATAGGGGCCAGAACCACTGGCAGAACACATGCCTCGAGCCCGACCGTAACGTGGATGCCGAACCCCGGAGCCACCCAGCACCACCGGCCAGCCGAACCACTCACAACCGCAGTCACACCAGTCGAAGAAGATGAGTGACATGATCACCAACCACGACACCATTGACGTATTCATCGGCATCGATGTCGGCAAACACGACCACCACGCCGTGGCGCTGGCCAGGGACGGCACCCAACTACTGTCGAAGGCCCTGCCCCAGAACGAAGCAAAACTCCGAGCACTCATCGACAAGCTCCGCACCCACGGGACACTCCTGCTCGTCGTCGATCAGCCCGCCACGATCGGAGCCCTACCCGTCGCCGTCGCACAAGCAGCCGGCGTCACCGTGGCCTACCTCCCCGGGTTGGCGATGCGCCGCATCGCGGACCTGCACCCAGGAGAGGCAAAGACCGATGCCCGGGATGCCGCGATCATCGCTGAAGCCGCCCGCACCATGCCACATACCCTGCGCGGGATTCGGGTCAGCGATGAAAACGTCGCGGAACTGTCGATGCTGTGTGGCTACGACGATGACCTCGCCAAACAAGCCACGGCCACGTCGAACAGGATCCGGGGCCTACTCACCCAGATACACCCCGGACTAGAAGCCGTCATCGGTGCCCACCTGGACCATCCTGCAATGACGGCGCTGCTGGTGAAGTACCCGACACCGAAGGCTCTACGTCGGGCCGGCAAGCACCGGGTCGAGACGCTGCTGGCCAAACACGCTCCACGAGCGTGGAAACGCTGGGCGACAGCGATCTTCGCCGCCTTGGACGAGCAGACTGTGGTGGTCGCGGGCACCGATGCGGCAGGGATCGTTCTCCCGCAACTGGCCACAGCTTTGGCTCAGACGAGGTCGTCGCGGGACGAGGTCTTTGCACGGATCGAGGAGTTGGTGGAATCGCATCCTCTTTTCGAGCTCCTGACATCGATGCCGGCAGTCGGCGTCAGGACAGCGGCGAGGATCCTGACCGAGGTCGTGGGCAAGGACTTCGCCACTGCCGGGCACTTGGCCTCTTACGCCGGTTTGGCACCGGTGACGTGGCGATCGGGGACGTCGATCCGTGGTGATCATTCGTCCCGCCGTGGCAACAAAGTCCTCAAACGGGCACTATTCCTCTCGGCATTCGCAGCGTTGAAAGACCCGTTGTCGAGGACGTACTACGACCGGAAACGTGCCCAGGGCAAGAAGCATAACCAGGCTCTGATCGCGTTGGCTCGTCGACGCTGCAACGTATTGTTCGCGATGCTGCGTGACGGTTCCTATTTCCACGTACCGATGGAGGCCACTGCCGCGTAGACAGGTTCCGAAGCACCCACGTCCAGTCCGAGACTGCGTCCCGGACCAATCAGTCCTGCCCAGCATCAGCCGGCAAGACTATTCGAAGAAATCTTGGTCACCCCTTGACGAAAACCATAGGGGCACCCCCCACACATCGTCCGGCCGCAACCACACACCGATAGCTTGGCAACGACGGTCGTGGAGCTCGACGAAGATCGCACCATCGAACCCGAGGCGAGTCGCAGTGCCGTCTACCCATTCGGTGCCGTCGCGCTCCCACGCGACACGAGCACGCACAGGCAGCGGCGGACGGTCCTGATACGAACCACGGGCACCGGCATCGTTGCGGACCTTCTGCCAATACTTCCACGTCGCAGTGCCGTGATCCTCGGTCATGTGAACATTATGCGCCGAGGTGCAGACACAGAAACGGCCCCACCGCCGTAGCGGTGGGGCCAGGGTGATTCAGTCAAAGCACAGCGCGAAGAAAGTCTTCTGCGGTTCGCTCGTCCTTCTTTTCGTTGAAGTAGGTACCGTGAGTGACCTTGACTGTCTCAATAGAGTCCGACCCAACTAGCACAATATCGATGGCGTGTGAGTCCCTGAACTTCTTTTCTCGTGCCGCATACTCGGCCATCGCTAGCTCGGAATCGTGGCCATAATCTTCCACCTCAATTAGCCGATCCTTTGAGTGATCGAACACGAGCAAGAAGTGGTTAATTGAGCTTGAATCGTTAGGCATTTAGGTGTCCCTCCTTGAGCGGTGGGCCTTGAGCGCAGAGTTAACATCTGCGAGTTGCTGGCTGATCGTAGCGCGCAAACTCTCTGGCTCCGGTATGCCCTCCTCGTCACAACGGTACCGGACAGACAGAGATTTACCTAGATCTTGCACAACACTTGACCCGTCTTGCTTGTAGTTCTCCCCCAACGCACCAGATAATCCTTCGATAAACTCAGCCCAGGAGTGCATCAATGCTGAGCGTAATTGAATTTCGACTGGCTTGCCGTCGCGTTCGACCACCAGGTGAACCGCCCGATACCCCGATTCTCGGGGCTCGGCAATATAGTCGGATCTGCGGACGATATCCGATCCCCATGCTCGCTCCAAAGAGTTTCGCAGCTGCTCCAGCTCGTCAATCGTCTCGGTGACGGCGCGGCATCCACCGATGTCTTGCATGCGAGAAAGATCGAGACCAGAGACGCGACTCAACTTGTCGACGATCGTCGGCAGTCGTTTCAATCGCTGGGTCACTCGTGCTTCGACGCCGGACTTCCGGGCGTAATGCCGAATGCCATTATTGATTCTGACTAGTGGACTCTGGAACGTCGCCCGATAGGCGTCAAGATCCTCGACCGCATCCATATAGGCATCGACTTCCTCCATCGTCTCAGGGGATCGGCGCAGGATCTTGCCGATCTTCCTCGCTCGAGACTTAGAGATCTCGCGTGCCTTCTCCATGGGCTCATCATATGCGAGAGCTATCAAACTTGCTTAAACCTTGATCCACCGATGTAAGTAGCCGGATCAAGCCGTTCGTGGAATGGAAATGCCCCTCCTGAGCTGGGAAAATGGTGATGTTCTAAGTCAACATTCCCGGCCAAGAAAGGGGCACCTCTCAGGTGCTATTCAATCACACGCCCACGGCTGTGTCTCATTCCTTCGATGATGAGAACCTCACCGCGACCACCGGGCTGGTCCCGATCATGGGCCTCGCCCAGAAAGCCGGCCTGCCAGACCTCGCCGACGACAGGTTGACCGTGTCGACCACCGGCGCTGATAAAGGCGCGAACCCAGCCGCGAAACTCGCCACCCTCGTCGGCGGAATTGCCGCCGGGGCTGACTCGATCGATGACATGAACCTTCTCCGCCACGGCGGCATGACACACCTGTTCGACCGTGTCTACGCCCCTTCGACGCTGGGTTCGTTTCTGCGTTCGTTCGCCTTCGGCCACGTTCGGCAACTCGACGCGATCTCCTCCCGCTTCCTGACCAACCTCAACGAACACACACCACTGCTGCCCACCAACCAGGAGTCGGCACAGACTTCGATGATCTTCGTCGATGTCGACGACACCGTCATCGATGTTCACTCCGCGTCGAAGCAGGGAGCCGGGTTCGGCTACCAAGGCAGTCGTGGACTCAACACGCTGTTGGCCACAGCCTCGACCCGCGACTCCAGCCAGATCATCGTCGGCCAGCGTCTGCGCAAAGGCTCGACCTCGTCAGCCCGGGGTGCTGACAAGTTCGTCTCCGACGCTTTGGCCACCACGGCCCGAATCAACTCCGACCTCCCGGTCCTGGTCAGGGCTGATTCGGCGTACTACTCCTCAAAAGTGGCCAAAGCCGCCCACGATGCCGGGGCTCATGTGTCGATCACCGTGCGTATGGATAAGAAGGTCAAAGCAGCGATCGGAACGATCAGCGACGACGCATGGACTGGCATCGAATACCCTGAAGCAATCTACGACGAAGACTCCAGGGCCTGGATCAGCAAGGCTGAAGTCGCCGAGGTCCCGTTCACCGCATTCACCTCGAAGAAGAAGTCCCTGCACGCCCCCGGACGCTTGGTCGTCCGCCGCATCCCGGAGCTCAACGAGACCAAACGCACTGCCGGACAGGACCCCTTGTTCGACTTGTACCGGTACCACGCGTTCTTCACCACCATCGACCGGGATCGTTTCGACACTGTCGCTGCTGACCAGATGCACCGCAAGCACGCGATCATCGAGCAGATCAATGCGGAGTTGAAGAACGGGGCGCTGGCGCATATGCCCTCCGGAGTGTTCAACGCCAACGCCGCCTGGGTCGCGATCGCAGCGATCACGCACAACCTGATGCGGGCTGCGGCCGGACTCATCGGTGGCAGGATGAGCAAAGTACGCGCCCAGACGTTGCGCACACGCATCATCAGCATCCCGGCCCGGATTGCTCACCGGGCCAGGAAGCTGATCCTGCACCTGCCCACGAAGTGGCCGTGGGCGACGGACTTCGCACGACTCTGGCAAGCAGCGTTGAGCCCACCAAGGACAGTATTATCCTGACCGATCCGCTCCTGCTCGAGCACGAGGCCGCAGGGTCTGGAGGAGACCTTGGGAAACATTTGTGGAAGAGACCGGTGAGAGACCGGGACACTACTTCCTGCCCTCACGTCATGTTCGCACTCGAACCCGAACGAACGGCCAAGAATCAACCGAATCGGTGGATCAAGGTTAAAGAGCGAAAAATGGCCCCGACCGCACCGTGAGGTGGGCCGGGGCCGCGGTGTGTGCTATTTCTTGAAGGACCGACTCTCGGCGGCCCAGGAGGACCACATGACAGGCAGTGGCTACGTGTCGATCGGGCAAGCCGTACGCAAGGCGCGGATGGGACTCGACCTCAACCAAGGCGAGCTCGCTGACCGACTAAACCGTGGGCAGGCGGATCGGTGGAATCAAGGGAAGGTGTCGCGGATCGAGTCATGCGACCGTGAACTCAGCTTCCAGGAGTTCATGAAGCTCGTCGACTCGCTTGGTGTTGATGCGTTCCGTAACACGCATGAGCTCGACCAGATCCTTCAGATAGCCGGCGAGCACACCCGTTCCTTGAAGTCCGCGATGCTGGACGCGATTGGGGAACTTGAATCAGTTCACGAGACTCTGACGAGAGGGTTGTCGTAGAACGACGAATGACCCCCACTGCCGGCCGACGAGACCGCTACACGGGAGACCGAGAACGGGGGCGAAAGCTCCGCGAGGACCAAGACGACGTCGAGGACGAATCACAAGATCCGGAGGACTGGGAATGAAACGGCTTGCAGCCACGGCCGCGATCACCACGGCACTACTAGCCGTGACCGGGTGCGCCGAGCCAACGCCACATGCCAACGAAGAGCCGCCCGCGACTATCGGGCAATTCGCGTCCGTGATCGCCCGCCACGACAAACCAATACGAGACGTCGTTGACGAGAGTTCGGGCTGCTTGCTCACCATGCTCCTGGGCGATTCAGACGTGCTTGCGCAGAGATGTGTGGACTCTGCAGGTGAAGGCAGATTCGAGGTCATCGAGATCAAGAACCGATTCGGGGAACTCGGAGAGGCACCGGCTGAGCTTGACGAACTCGTCCAGCGAATGATCCACGGCGGCGAACACCTCGCAACCACCGAAGATCTTGACGTTCGGGCTAACTGTGTCGAGGTAGGAAGCGACGAGTGCGCCACCTCAGTCTCCTCGGTGCTGCGGGCACTCGAAGAGGTGATTGTTCCCGAGCTCGACGCCTAGGGCCCATACCTGTAATCACGTTCGTCGTGTCATCCCTCCCCATATGGTCTCGTACATTGCACCATCCATGGAGAGAACTACGTGATCGCGGGAACGGCGTTATCCTGCACTTCACCCGGTTCAAAGACGCTCAAGCAGCCGCCACCAACAGCAACAACGCCATCTGGCTCGACCGGGATCTACTGCAGGGCGAGAGGCGCTGCGCGGTCCAGCACGAGCAAGCACACATTGACCTCGGGCAGACGAACTGCAGTGACCCGAGAGAAGAGCAAACGGCCCGCCGGCTGACAGCTCAGAAGCTCATCGCCTGGGATGCCCTCGTTGACGTGATCAAGTGGGCGCACAACGCCCTCGAGGCGGCCGACGAACTCTGGGTGACCCCCGAAGTGCTCGAGGACCACTTACGGTTCAACATGTCCTCCACGTCGTACTTCCAAATCCTCACTGCAATCATTGACGACCCTGAAACCGCATGGATGGAACCGGTGCTCGCCAACCGACTACGGAGACTCAGATATGGCGACGATCGAACGCTACGAGACGAAGAATGGTAAACGGTACCGGGTCCGGTACACCAAACCGGACTGCAAGCCGCCCGACCGGCGCGGGTTCAAAACGAAACGGGAATCGCAGATCTTCCTCAACACCATCGAAACATCCAACCTCGACGGGACGAGGATCTGACTGTCGTCGCTGAGGCGTTGAACCGGGCTCGTGATTTGAAACTTGGGCAAAACATGGGCAAGAACGATTCTGCGGCATAAGAAAAGCCCCACGATCGGCTATTTCTAGCGGATCGTGGGGCCTATTTATCGGGGTGAGTAACGGGACTTGAACCCGCGACATCCGCGACCACAACGCGGCGCTCTACCAGCTGAGCTATACCCACCACATGCGTTGCACCACTGGTGCAGACAGCAAGATATATCTTAACCTCACCCACTCGACGCGGGCAAACTCGGGCCGCCCATTGCGGACAATGAGACGCAGATCTCCTCACATGCAACGATTCAGTAGCGTTGTATAACGGTTTCAGAAAACTGGTAGGAGCAGTCCTCGACATTCATTAGGATTGGTTCGGCCCTGTCCTCGACAACCTCCCAAGGAACCCTGTACATGACTCGTGCGTTGATCTCCGTCTCTGAAGACGAGTTCACCTATATCTCCCTCAATGGGGCGACGAGTCGCTATTCGGACATCGGGGAGGCCATCTCGTACCTCGGCGACTATGCCCGAGAGACCGCCACTCCCCTGACCGTGACGATCGACGACGGCGAGAAGAAGACCGAAATCTCCATCGATGCGCATGGCAAAGTCGGATCCGCACCGAAGCCTGCGACCGGCGGCGATGCAGCACCGCCCGAGGTCGGGACAGCCGATACCGCGGCCACCGACCAATCCCCCGCCGGCGCCGAGGCGGCCGCGAGCACATCTGCCGACGCGGCGGCAGGGCAGACGGAGCCACCGAATTCCGACAATGACGGCTATCCGCAGGGCACCCCGTTCTCCGGCCCGGCCGCTCCCGCAGCGCCGAAGGTGAAGAAGACCCGGGTGCGCAAACACTCTTCTCGCAGCCGCCCACAGCGGCTGAAGAAGATCACCGTTCCGGGTCTCGTCCTCATCGGCATGGCGATCCTCATGATCGGCGCATTCGTCGTGCCCAATATCGTCCCCGTCGACTCCGACGACACCCCGCAGACGATCGGTTCGGAACAGCAGGTCAATCCGGCCTCAGAACTCTCCGTCGACAAGACCCGCGACGTCGTGCCGAGCTTCGACAACTCCCCGGTCTGGGAAGCCAAGGTGCCCAAGCGCGCTTCGGTCACCGCCTCCGATCGCGGCATCCTCCTCGTCGACAAGGGCAGGCTCGAAGTCCTCGACTCCGATACCGGCAAGACTCGTTACAAAGCCAAGATCAACGAGTCTCCGACCTTCGCCGTCGACACCATCATCGATGGCCGCCCGGCCCTGCTGTGGCAGTCCGGCGACACCGCCGAGGCGCTCTTCGACGGAGACAAGAAGCCGAAGTCCTACCAGCTTCCCAAGGATGCTCGCATCACCTCGGCCGGCAAGAGCGTGCTCATCAAATCCGGCAACAAGCTGTCGACCTTCGGCGCCGACGGGTTGGAGAACGTGCCGACCCCACAGGCGGGTTCGACCCCGATGGCCATCGACAACGATGAGCTCTTCAGCTCCGACTGGCACGGCCCGGTCAAGGCGAAGAACATCAAGACCGGTGCCGAACGCAACATCAAACTCGAACGCCCCGCCGACGGATTCCAGATCATCGACTGGATCTCGGCCGGCCACGGCAAGACCATCACCCTGTGGGGCGAGCAGGGCGCCTCGACGAATTCGGGCCACCGGATCCAGCTCGTCGTCCACTCCCTCGAAGACGGCTCCATCCTCTCGACCGTGACGACGACGACCGACATCGTCGGCGAGAAGACGTGGGTCCGCGGCCAAGCCGGCAAACGCGCCTACATCGGCCCCTACCTCTTCGACCTGCAGTCGGGCCTGCTGCTCATGGACGTCTCCAGCCGAGACATCCACCTCTCCGAACCGCGCGGCACGATCGTGCCCTGCACAATGGACACCAGCACTTCCTGCCTGCTCGCCGGCAAGCAGGCGTTCAAGACCGACACCGACCTGCTTGCAGTCGTCGACGACGGCAACGAAGCCTTGGTGCTCGGTGACGACTCCACCGTTCGGGCCTACCCGAAGAAGTCGGAGGCTCACGATCGCTGAGCCGCCCCTCGCCCCGGCAGCACGCCACGGCGAATCACCCCCGAGGCTTTTACACATCTGTTCAAGATATTAAGATGGCAACGACCTGCCTGCCCGTCATGTCCCCTTGACCGAATGAAGTCGGAATCCCCACCGCGAAGGAACGAAGTGCCAGCAATACGCCAGTTCAACCGCAGAATCGCCGCTATCGGCGCTGCGTTTGCCCTGGCAGCACTCCCTGTTTCCAGCACGATCACCCCCGCATTCGCCGAGCCGGATCCGACCCCTTCCGCCGAATCAGGTGCGGCAGGCACAGCCGACACCGAGGCGGCCAGCAGTGCCGATGCGGACGATTCCTCCGGTGCCGACGAGGGCAGCTCCGACACCGGATCCTCGAAGAACGAGGGCTCCAGCACCGACAACGGGGTCACCGAGGTCGAAGGCGAGACTGAAGCCGGGGGCAGTTCCGATCCGGATCCCGACTACGACACGGCATGCAAGGCCCCTGAAAAAGACGAGCCGGTTCCGGGCACAGACGGGCCGTGCGAGACCGATGAACCGCTGAAAGCGAAGTGGCATCCGGGGAGCAAGACACTGACCGTCACCAAACCGAAGAACAAGCCTGGCAGCCTCCCCGAGAGCTGGGTCGGCGTAGCCTTCGATAACCCTGGACGAAACACGGTCAGCGTTCCGGTCCAGTCGGAGCGGCGCTCGGCGGGCGATGACTCCACCCGCTCGGCTCACAGTGATTCGGACACCGATGACAGTGGACGCTCCGTCGCCGAGGCTGCGGCTCAGGCAGACGCCCCCGCGAGCTTTGAGATCAATTCCGAGGGCGAGATCTTGGCCGAAGGCGCTGACGAACCCATGAAGTTCAAGAGCTTCAAATCCGACCCGAAGTGGAGCTTCACCGCCGACGGCACATCCATCACCGCCGAAGGAAAGCGGTACCCGGATGACTCCGGCGGTGCCGACAGCGACGACGACGGCTCCTCTTCCAGCGGTTCGACGGCAGGTTCCGACGACAACTCGAACGCGGACAGCGAGCTCACCGCGTCAAAGGACTCGAATGCCGGTGACGACTCGTCGAATCCGTCAGGCAAGACCGACGGTTCCTCTTCCGACAGCAACACCGGTGAGGACAAATCCTCCGACACCGACGGCACCAGCGCCGACGATGGTTCGTCCTCCACCAGCGACTCTTCCCGAGACGACAACGCGTCTGGGGCCAAGACCACCTCGTCCGATAAAGACGCCGACGGACGCAACTCGAACTCCGACACCGGTTCGCGGGCCGAGGCATCAGGCAGCAGTGATTCCGAAGGCTCTGCATCCGATTCGGACTCCGGCAAAGACAAAGAGAAGGATTCGGACAAGGACGGGTCCGGTTCCACACTCGGCACGTCCGACGCCAACGGCACCACTCCTGACCCCTCGAACGGCAACGGCTCGCAGGACGGGCGAGAAACCATCCCCGGCACCACCGGCGACGAATGGCTGCCCGGAGACGAGGACTCCGAACACCAACCGGACTACTCCGACCCGGTACCGCGCAACCCCGACGAGCCTGCCCCCAAAGACGACTCCGATCTCATCACCGGCGGCGACCAACCCTCCCCGCGGGCCAATCAGCACCCGGCGACCTCATTCGGCGAGTCCATCATCTCCACGATCGTGAGCTCCTGGCCAGTCTTCGTCCTCGCCGCCTCGGGCATGGCCGCGGTCGGCTTCATCATCTACCTCATGGGACGTCGCGGAAAGCAGGACTGAGGCCGGCCGCGGAAGTGGTCCGGCCGCCTCGGTGAGCGATTTCTTCTCCTCGTCCCGGTCCGATCCGGCAATCCTCGCCTAAGATCGCTGACATGGATCTCTTCGACTCCGAACTGCGCGTGATCGCCGCGGCCGAGGACCTCGCGCGGACGCTCGGAGCCGACGCGAACCACACTGTCGCCGCGGCCGCGATGGACACGACCGGCCGCATCCACACCGGGGTCAATGTGGACCACTTCACCGGCGGACCCTGCGCGGAACTCGTGATGATCGGCAGCGCCGCGGCCGCAGGAGCGGGCCCGCTGGTCACCATCGCCGCGGTCGGCGACCACGACCGAGGACTGCTCGCACCGTGCGGACGCTGCCGGCAGGTCATCCTCGACCTCCACCCCGACGCCCTCGTGGCGATCCCCGACAAAGCCACCGGCGAGCGGTCGATCGCGCCGATACCCGCGCTCCTCCCCCACGCCTACCGCCACCCCGACGCAGCACCGATGCGGCTGCTGCGCTTCAACGCCCGCTACCGCGAGGCGGTCATGAACGGAACGAAGACGCTGACGGTGCGCTGGAACGAAGCTCATCGCACGGGTTCCGCACTGGCCTATTTCGAGGGCACCGAGCACGGTGCCGTCCCCGTGAGCATCACCTCGGTGACGGCAGAACGACTCAGCGAACTCAGCGCAGCAGACCTCGAACTCAGCCGACCCGGCGGCCTGGACCGCTATCGTGCGAACCTCCGCGACCACTACCCGGCCATGCCGGACGACGCAATCGTCGAAATCGTAAGATTCCGTCGAACCGCGCCCGATATCTGACACTCACTGTGCCCAGCCGCTAAGCTGGACAGCGAAGCACTGTGGCACAAGGTCACAGGCGCAAGAATGCATTCTCGACCGGGAGGACTCGACCCGATGACTGACAACGTCTACACCTCAGATGTGACCGTCGACCAGGCAACACCTGCACAGCTCGCGGAGTCGATCCGTCTGCGTGAGGAACGCATCGCGGACAACATCGACGAGCTCGTCGGCCGCATCCACCCGAAGGTGCTCGCGACGCGCGCCGTCAACAAGGCGAAGTCAGAGGTCGTCGAGGAAGACGGTTCACCCAAGCCCGAGATCATTGCGCTCGGTGCAGGTGCCGTGCTCGGCGTTGCTGCTCTCATCGTCGGCCTGTCCGGTCGGGGCAAGCGTGGCTGATGCCGCTCTGCCGATCCGGATGCTCCATGACCGGATCCTGCTCGAACCCGGCGCGGAAGCCGGTGAGCGCAAATCCTCGGCGGGCATCGTCATTCCCGCCACCGCCAGCATGGGCCGGCGCCTCGTCTGGGGCAGGGCCGTGGCGGCGGGCCCGCACGTGAGGCAGGCCAACCTCGGCGACACCGTCCTCTACGACCCCGAAGAGCTCGCCGAGGTGGAGCTCGAGGGGCGGGTCTATGTGCTCCTGCGTGAGCGCGACGTCCACGCGATCGCCGAACCTGCCGAGCAGTCCAGTTCCGGCATGTATCTGTGACGTTCCGGGCTGTCCCTCAGCGGGCCTCTGACCAGGGGCTTGCGACCTTCATCACAAAATCGGACGGGGGCCGATCTCGGTTTGCATGATCGGCGAACACCTGAGTAATATTAATTCTCGTTGCGCAACATGTGCGGCACGCACCTCTAGCTCAATTGGTAGAGCAACTGACTCTTAATCAGTGGGTTCCGGGTTCGAGTCCCGGGGGGTGCACCACAGATCGAGAACCGCCATTCGGATGATCCGGGTGGCGGTTCTTCGTCATTCACACCGGCAGTCGACTCTGCCGGATGCCTCTCATCTGCGGCTCTTGATCCCGGGACGGACTCGATTGTCCATCCGAGTCCGGTACGGCCGGAGCGCTTTGTCGGAGACTCCGCACCCGGCTTCGCATTCGAGCAGCGGGGCATTCGCCAGTGGCGCCTCGGCGCCGGGTTCGATGGTGCCGGCGGTGTCGATGAGACGGCAGTAGCAGTCCGGACACAGGAATGGTGCATATCTCATACAGATGCTCCTCATGGGCCAGACTCCGCTGACCTGTCATTGGGCATGCGGGCCACGGGCCGACATGAGCGCATGCAATCTGCACGCACCGTCGTTTTCAGACTAGCAGTCGCAGATGTGTGCCGGACGCGATTCGCTCAGGCTTGGCCGGCCCGAGCATAGGCGCCGAGGACCTGACGCTCGGAGTCTCCGAGGTAGGTTGCAAGCTTCTCCGCGGCAGCGCCCGGGCTGTCCTCGAGGTAGGTCTCGAGCACCTGGTGATTGCGGCCGATGAACGGCGCGTGCAGATAGTCGAGGACCTCGACCTTGAGGAAGGCCAAACGCAGCTCGGCGAGCACATTGGCAAACGAACGCATCAGCCGCCTGCTGTCCGAGAGCGAGACCACCGCGTTGTGGAAGGCCATGTTCGCCGTGCCCACGCTCATCCAGTCCTCGGCCGCCGCCGCAGTTTCCGCGGCTTCGATGGCCACTCTCATCTGCGTCGCGTTCGGGTGGTTCCTCTGCGCGTGCTCGAGCACCGAGCATTCGACGTGATGACGGACCCGGTAGATGTCGATGACGTCGGCCGTGCTCGGCGAGGCCACGGACACGCCTCGGTGCGGGATATGTGTGACCAGCCCCTGCTCCCCGAGCACCCGGAACGCTTCGCGCAGGGTATTGCGGGAGACGTCGAACTCCTTGGCCAGAGACGTTTCGGACAAGCGGTCGCCGGGGCGCAGCTCACCGGCGATGAGCCGCTCGGTGAGTCTGTTGACCAGGGAGGATTCGTGATTCACACCTCCATCCTAATGACACATGCCCGTGACCGGTGACGTTCTGTCGACAGTTTCCGCAAGAAAATGTGATCTGGGTCTACCTCTGTTGAACAATCAATGCTAGATTGTATAGCGATCTTCCGGATTGCGGTCGAGCGCCGACACTGCGGTCACCTCGATTTCGCTTTCGGATCGTCACCACACCAGGCCCCGTCACACAGTCGGAGACTCCAATGTCGCAATCACCGGAACCCCAACCATCCGGTTCTTCCTCGAACGCCGCCACCGGTTCGCAGCCGAACACCTTGGACGGCAAGATCAGCCGCACCGCCATCATCGGTGCCATCTTCCTCATGGCCACCTCGGCGATCGGGCCGGGATTCATCACGCAGACGGCCACGTTCACCGCCCAGATGGGTGCGGCCTTCGCCTTCGCGATCTTCGTGTCGATCCTCATCGACATCGCCATTCAGCTCAATGTCTGGCGGATGGTGACCTCCTCGGGCAAACGCGCCGCGCAGCTGGCATCCTCGGCCGTCCCCGGATCGGGCATCGTCCTCTCGATCCTCATCGTCATCGGCGGCCTGGCCTTCAACATCGGCAACATCGCCGGCGGTGGCCTCGGCCTCAACGCGCTGCTGGGCATCGACCCGAAGCTCGGCGGTCTCGTCACAGGAGTGCTGGCCATCGGGATCTTCCTGTTCAAACGCGCCGGCAAGGTCGTCGACACCGTCGTGCTCGTCCTCGGCGTCGGGATGATCATCCTCACCTGCATCGTCGCGATCGTGTCGAATCCGCCCGTCGGCGAGGCGATCAAGCAGTCCTTCGTCCCCGACACCATCAACTTCGCGACCGTGACGACCATCGTCGGCGGCACAGTCGGCGGCTACATCACCTACTCCGGCGCTCACCGCTACCTCGACTCGGGCAAGATCGGACCGCAGCACGCTCCCTCGGTCATGCGCTCGGCGCTGTCGGGAATCCTCGTCACCGGCATCATGCGCTACGTGCTCTTCCTCGCCATCCTCGGCGTCGTCGCCTCCGGAGTCGCCCTCGACCTCGACTCGAATGTCGCGAACCCGGCCGGTCAGGCCTTCGCCGCCGTGCTCGGCGATGCCGGAATGCGCATCTTCGGGGCGATCTTCTGGGCTGCGGCACTGAGCTCGGTCATCGGCGCCGCCTACACCTCGGCGACCTTCCTCTCGGCGTTCTCCAGGCGCCTCGAAGGCGGCTGGCCGCTGCAGCTGGCGACCGTGACCTTCATCGTCGTCTCACTCATCGTCTACCTCATCGTCGGCACCGCACCGGCCACGCTGCTCGTCTTCGTCGGCGGCTTCAACGGCCTCATCCTGCCCATCGGCCTGACGATCTTCATGTACATCGGCTGGTTCAGACCACGCCTGCTGCGCACGGACGCGTACCCGAAGTGGTTGCTCATCATCGGCACCGCGGCAACACTGGTCACGTGGTACACGGCTGTGCAGTCCATCGGCCCCATCTTCGCAATGATCGGAATCGGAGGGTGACAATGACCACCACGAACGAACTGAGAATCGACCTCAACTCTGACCTCGGGGAGAACGTACCCGACCGTGTCGTCAGCGACGATGCGGCCATGCTCGGCCTCGTCACGAGCGCCAACGTCTCGTGCGGCTTCCATGCCGGCAACCCCGAAGGCATCCGGGCCACCGTCGATGCCGCCACCCGCGGCGGCGTCGTCATCGGCGCCCACCCCGGCTACGACGACTACGAAGGCTTCGGTCGACGCGCCCTCGACGTCCCGGCCGCAACCCTGCAGGCTCAGGTCGAATACCAGATCGGCGCCCTCCTCGGCCTGACCACCGCGGTCGGCGGCACGGTCTCCTACGTCAAGCCGCACGGCGGGCTGTACAACGCGATCGTCCGCGACCACGCGCAGGCGAAGGTCGTCGTCGATGCGGTCAAGGCCGTCGACGACTCACTCGTCTTCTTGGGCCTCGCCGGCAGCGTGGCCAACCGGGTTGCCGCCGAGGCCGGGCTGACGGTCGCTGCCGAAGCCTTCGCCGACCGCGCGTACAACCCCGACGGTTCCCTGGTCTCCCGCAGCGAACCGAATGCTGTCCTCCACGACCCCGAGGCCGTGGCCGCCCGCGTGCTGCGTCTCGTCCAGACCGGTCAGGTCGAAGCGATCGACGGCAGCCTCGTCGATGTCGACGCCCAATCGATCTGCTTCCACGGCGATTCGCAGGGCTCGATCGACATGGCCCGCGCCGCGCGCGAGCTCCTCGAATCCGAAGGAGTCACCATCGCCGCATTCGCCGGAGCCGGGCGATGAGCGCGAAGTCCACCGCCGGTGCCGAAGCCCGCGCCCGCATCCGGGCAGGGGCCTCGGAGCCCACCTCGGGGATGGCGCCGGGCCTCGTCCAGGCGAACCTCATCTCCGTGCCCGCCGACTGGGCCTTCGACGTCCTGCTGTTCACCCAACGCAACCCGAAGCCATGCCCGGTCATCGACGTCCTCGAACCCGGGCAGGTCGAATCGGGTCTGGCCCCGGGCAGCGATCTGCGCACCGACATCCCCGGCTACCGGATCTGGGAGAACGGCCGGCTCACCGGAGAGGTCACCGACGCCACGCATGCGTGGGAGGAACACCCGGACCTCGTGTCCTTCCTCATCGGCTGCTCCTTCACCTTCGAAAACGGACTCACCGAGGCGGGCATCCCGATCCGCCACCAGGACGCCGGACGCAATGTGCCGATGTACCGCACCTCCACCGCGTGCGCCCCGGCCGGTCGGATCAGCGGAGACATGGTCGTGTCCATGCGCCCGATCCCGGCCGCCCAGGTCGCCGAGGCGGTGCGCATCACCGACCGCTTCCCCGCCGTCCACGGCGCTCCCGTCCACATCGGCGAACCCGCTCAGATCGGCATCACCGACCTGAGCACACCGGATTTCGGAGACGCCCCGGCCATCGCCGACGGCGACATTCCCGTGTTCTGGGCGTGCGGAGTCACCCCGCAGGCAGCGGTCCAAGCCTCGGGGGTGCCGTTTGCGATCACGCACTCACCAGGGAAGATGTTCATCACCGACGAACCGGAAGACACCTACCGCCAATGACGACCGACCTGACCTTCCACACCGCTTCCCGGCGTCACCTCCTCGTCGAATGCGCCGACCTGGCCGCGACGATGACCCTGCACCAGAGCCTGGAGGCGGCTGACCTGCCCGGCGTCGTCGAGCTCATCCCCGCCGCCCGCACCGTGCTCATCGACTTCGATCCCCGCCGCACCGGCGCCGGGATCCTCGAGCAGGCGATCCGCGGGCTCGACCGCACCGAATCCGCGTCAGCTGCGGCTCGGGAGGTCAGCATCCCGGTGACCTACGACGGGGAAGACCTCGCCGAGGTGGCCGAACTCCTCTCCGTCTCCCCCACCGAGGTCATCGCCCGTCACCAAGCGGCGACCTGGGAAGTCGCATTCGCCGGGTTCGCTCCCGGTTTCGGCTACCTCGCCGGTGACGACGAACTCTTCGATGTTCCTCGCCGCTCCTCCCCGCGCACCCGTGTGCCCGTGGGTGCGGTGGCCCTGGCCGGCGAGTTCACCGGCGTCTACCCTCGATCCTCCCCCGGCGGGTGGCAGCTCATCGGACGCACCGAAGCGAGACTGTGGGATCTCGACCGGCAGCCCCCGGCTCTGTTCGTCCCCGGCACGATCGTGACGTTCACCGATGCGGAGCGGGACTCCATCAGCGTGGGACACGAGGCGGCGAGCGCGAGCGCGGACGAACAGGCCAGCGCGTCTGCTCCGGCGACGGAGGCGAGCGAGTCATCGGCACACACCCTCGAGGTCCTCCGCCCCGGTCTGCAGCTGCTCGTCCAGGACCTCGGGCGTCCCGGCTTCGCCTCGATGGGCGTCAGCAGTGCCGGAGCCGCCGACCGCACGGCCCTGACGACCGCGAACCGGCTCGTCGGAAACGCCGAAGACGCGGCCGGACTCGAGAGCTTCGGCGGCGGGGCACGGCTGCGGTTCACCGGTGACGGAGTCGCCGCAGTCGCCGGAGCCGACGGGACGATCACCGTCACCGCCGGCGATGGCACGGTGTACACGCCCCGCCCCGGCGAGGCCTTCGCTGTGGCCGACGGGGACGAACTCGAACTCGGCACCACCACCCGCGGCATCCGCCGCTACCTCGCCCTCCGCGGCGGCATCGACGTCACCACGGCCTTGGACAGTGCGTCGGCGGACACACTCGCGGGACTCGGGCCGGCAGCCCTCGACAAGGGCACGACGCTCGACCTGCACACCCCCGTCGCCGCACCCCACCTCGTCGATCCGGTCCCAGCTGCCGCACGCGACCTGCCCCAGCCCGGTCAGACCGTGACTCTGACGGTGACCTTGGGCCCGCGGGAGGACTGGTTCACCTCGGCCGGCATCGACACTCTCCTGTCTCAGGAGTGGACGGTCACCCACGAATCCGACCGGGTCGGGCTGCGCCTGTCCGGTGAGGTCCCGCTCGAACGTGCCCGCACCGGCGAGCTGCCGAGCGAGGGCGCGGTCACCGGGGCGCTGCAGGTCCCGCCGAACGGACAGCCGGTGCTCTTCGGCCCGGACCATCCGCTCACCGGCGGCTACCCGATCATCGCCAGCGTCGACGACACCGACCTCGCCGCGCAGCTGGCTCCGGGTGTCACGCTGCGCTTCACCACCTCTGCCCGTGCACACGGGGCACCCCGCACACACGAGAACGAAAGCTGAATCATGTCGACCATCCTCATCGCCAACCGCGGCGAAATCGCCGTCCGCATCATCCGCGCCTGCGCCGAACACGGGCACACCTCGGTGGCCGTCTACGCCGATCAGGACGCCGACGCCATGCATGTGCGCCTCGCCGACGAAGCCTTCGCTCTGCCCGGGACCGGTGCGGGCGAGACCTACCTCAACATCGAATCGATCCTCAGCGCGGCGCGGGCCGCCGGGGCCGATGCTGTCCACCCCGGCTACGGTTTCCTGTCAGAGAACGCAGACTTCGCCGCCGCTATCGAGGATGCCGGGTTGGTCTGGATCGGACCGACCGCGGAGACCATCACGGCACTCGGCGACAAGGTCACCGCCCGCCAGCTCGCGCAGAAGGTCGGCGCTCCCCTGGCGCCGGGCATCGACCAGCCCCTGAAGGATGCGAGCGAGGTCGAGTCCTTCGCCGCCGAGGCGGGACTGCCGATCATCATCAAGGCCGCCCACGGCGGCGGCGGTCGCGGTATGAAGATCGTCCACGAGCTCACCGACGTGGCCGGCGCCTTCGATTCAGCGACCCGTGAGGCCGCCGAGGCGTTCGGTCGCTCCGAATGCTTCGTCGAGAAATACCTCGAACGTCCCCGTCACCTCGAAGTCCAGATCGTCGGCGACGGTCAGGGTCGTGTCGTGGCCGTCGGTGATCGCGACTGCTCCGCGCAGCGCCGCAACCAGAAACTCATCGAGGAGGCACCCGCCCCGGGCCTGTCGGCGGATCAGCGCGAGCGCCTGCACCGTTCGGCCGAAGCGATCTGCGCCGAGGTGGACTACCGCGGTGCCGGCACCGTCGAATTCCTCCTCGCCGCCGACGGCACCATGACGTTCCTCGAAGTCAACACCCGGCTCCAGGTCGAACACCCTGTCACCGAGGCGACGACCGGGATCGACCTCGTCGCCGAACAGTTCCGCATCGCCTTCGGCGACGGCCTGTCGCTCGACTCGACACCACGGCCGCAGGGGCATGCGATCGAGCTGCGCATCAACGCCGAGGACCCCGGCCGCGGCTTCCTGCCCACTCCCGGACGCATCGACGTCCTCGACGTGCCCGGCGGGCCCGGCATCCGCTGGGATTCCGGTCTCCGTGCCGGTGACACGGTGCAGCCGGCCTTCGACTCCCTCTTCGCCAAGCTCATCGTCCACGGTCCCGACCGGAGTGCGGCAATCGCCCGGACGATCACCGCGGCCAAGGAACTCCACGTCGAAGGGCCGGCCACCGTTCTGCCGTGTTCGCTGGCGATCCTGTCCGACGAGGCGTTCACCCGCCTCGGGGAAGACGGCGTCGAGGGCATCCATACTCAGTGGATCGAATCCGAGCTGCTGCCGCGCTTCGAGGCGCAGGACCGTCCCACACCGGGCTCGGGTGGTCAGATGCAGCGGATGCAGATCGAGATCGGCGGGAAGCTCACGACCCTCGGGCTGCCCGCCGGGCTGCTCGCCGCCCTCGGTTCGGCCGGTGGGGCCGGTCAGGGCAGCACCGATCAGGGCGGTGACGGCAGTGCCGCCGGCCACGGTGGAGCCGCCTCGGCGAGGGGAGGCGAAGGAGGGGCCGTCGCCGGGGATGTCACCGCACCTGTGCCCGGCAGCCTCGTCGACTTCCTCGTCGACGACGGTGCCGAAGTCGCCGCCGGAGACGAGGTCGCCGTGCTGTCGGCGATGAAGATGGAGACCCGGGTCGAAGCACCGGTCGCGGGCACGTTCCACCGGGTCGCGGCCGTCGGCGATGTCGTCGCGGTCGACCAGGCCATCGCACGCATCGGCTGAGGCATCGGCCAGTCCATCGCACGCATCGGCTGCGGCATCGCCCAGTCCATCGCACGCATCGGCTGAGGCATCCCAGGCGACAACGGAATAGAGTGGTGGACAGCAATGGTTATCCACCACCGATAGCGTCCACCTCAGGAGGAACATTCATGTCACGTCTGTCAGTCGGCGACACCGCCCCGGACTTCACCCTCGTCAATCAGGACGGGAAGTCCGTGAGCCTCAGCGACTTCAAGGGCCAGCGGGTCGTCGTCTACTTCTACCCGGCCGCCATGACCCCGGGCTGCACGACCGAGGCGTGCGATTTCCGGGATTCGCTCTCGGCGCTCAAGGCCGCCGGGATCAACGTGCTGGGCATCTCTCCGGACAAGCCGGAGAAGCTGCAGCAGTTCATCGAGAAGGAGGGCCTGAACTTCGACCTCCTCTCCGACGAGGACAAGTCGATGATGACCGCCTGGGGTGCCTTCGGCGAGAAGAAGAACTACGGCAAGGTCGTCCAGGGCGTCATCCGCTCGACCGTCGTCGTCGATGCCGAGGGCAAGGTCGAACTCGCCCAGTACAACGTCAAGGCCACCGGACACGTCGCCCGCGTGCGCAAGGCGCTGGGCATCTACGCAGCCTGAGCGACCGCTCGCGCGACCGCGGCCGAGGTTTTCAGCATCCCGCGACGCCCCTGCTAATCTTGAGGGCGTCGCGGCTGCCTCGGCGGGCGTTCGGCGCGAGTGGCGGAATTGGTAGACGCGCTGGATTTAGGTTCCAGTGTCTTCGGACGTAGGGGTTCAAGTCCCCTCTCGCGTACCGCAGTCCCCGGTGTGGAGATCGAACAGTTTCCGCACCGGGGATCTTTCATTCTCCGACGCTCATCGTCCACGCTCGTTCGCCCATCACAAAAGATGCACACCGCCCTACATTTCGTACACCGATTTCCACATTGCGTCCCTGCCATCAGTACGCAAACAGAGGTGCTGAACGTAATGTGGTGATTGCCCCAGAACCGGAGAGGTTTGTTGCCCCGGGACCGCAGAGGTAGCCGCGCCGGAACCACAGAAAGGACGACGATGACGTCATCTTCAGCACCGACGATCCGCCCCACCGCCCCTGCCGACGAAGCCCGCTGGAAGGAACTCTTCCGCGCCTATCGTGAGTTCTACCGGCTGCCCGAGTCCGAAGAGATCGTCTCCCGGGTGTGGGGATGGATCACCGAGCCTGATCATGAGGTGCAGAGCCTCGTCGCCGAGGTGGACGGGCGGATCATCGCCATCGCCGACTACCGCCGCTTCGCTCGCCCGTCGACCGGGTCGACGGGAATCTGGCTCGACGACCTCTTCACCGACCCCGAGGAACGCGGTTCCGGCGCCGGACGTACCCTCATCGCCCGGCTGCAGACCATCGCCGCCGAGGAGGGGCGCTCCGTCGTCCGCTGGATCACCGCATCCGACAACGAGCGGGCCCAGGTGCTCTATGAGAAGGTCGCCTCGCGGACGAACTGGGTCACCTATGACGCGAAGCCGGCAGCCGAAGCCGCGGGCTCTTAGGCCATTCGTTCGCGCAGTTCGGCGCGGAAGAGGAGCCGGAAGCGTTCACCAATCGCACACCTCCTGGCGCAGACCCGCGATGAGGGCTCGCAGTCCGAGGTCAAATGCGGCCACAGCTGATGACGACTCAGCGAAGCGCGGGTCGAGTGCCGCTCGGATCTCGGAGAACCGCTCATCCGCAGAGTCTTGGGCGATGAGGTCGTCGGGGGCGATGATGTCGAGGGCAGAACCGAGGACGTGGGCTTCGACCGTGCGCATGACCGCCACCGTCCTCGTCTCCGGCCAGCCGCCTCGGCGCAGGCCCGCGACTACTGCGTCGTACATCTGATACGTCGAAAGATCGCTGATCGATGTCGTCGCGAGCAGGCGGATGAGGTTGGGGTGGGCGGCGAACGCACGCAGATACGAGCGGGCCCACGACTCGAGCGCTTCGTCCCAGCGCACCCTGTCCGCGGATGAGGACACCGAGGCGAACGGACCGACGTCGATGTCGGAGACGATGCGGGCGCGCATGAGTTCGATGAGTTCGGCACGCCCGGAGACATGGTTGTACAGGGAGGACACCTGTCTGTCGACACGTGAGGCCAGCGTACGCATCGACAGAGCTTCAGCACCCTCCTCGTCGACGAGGACGAGCGCGGCATCGACGAGCCGCTGCCGATTGAGCCTCATTTTGCTCCTGCCTTCCTCTTCCATCGTTCCCGCTAGGAGTGTATCGTGTTCTCAGTCACAGACACGAACACTGTTCGTATATCGTGACGGGACGACGAAGACGTGCAGCGAAGCGGGAGCAGAATCGACGTGACGATCTCACATTTCCACAATGGCACCATCTGGCTCGGGTCCGCCGGCGAGACGAGCGACGCACTGCTCGTCGTCGACGGCATCGTCGCCGCGGTGGGTTCGGCCCTGGTCGCGGATTCGCTCGCCGAGGCGTCCCTCGCCTCCCGTGCAGACGTCGAGAGAGTCGACCTCGACGGCGGCTTCCTCATGCCCGCCTTCGGCGATGGTCACGCCCACCCGATCTTCGGCGGGCTCGAAGCGGAGGGACCGCAGGTGCGCTCGTGTCCCAGCGTCGACGAGGTCGTCGCCGAGGTGCGTCGTTTCGCCGCAGCGAACCCGGACATCGAGTGGATCACCGGCGCATCGTATGACGGCAGCCTCGTCGAGGGCGGACTCTTCGACGCCCGCTGGCTCGACGAGGCGGTTCCCGACCGGCCGGTCGTGCTGCGCGCTTGGGACTATCACACCGTATGGTGCAATTCGCGGGCCCTTGAACTCGCCGACATCACGGCCGAGACACCCGAACCGATGCTGGGTGAGATCCCCCGCCGGGGCGACGGGTCGCCGCTCGGCACGCTGCGCGAGTGGGGCGCGGTCGATCTCGTCGACGCCGTCCGTCCGCCGCGGGACGAGACCATTCGGCTCCGCGCTCTCGAATGTGCGGCCGACTACTACCTCCAGCGCGGCGTCACCTGGGTCCAAGATGCCTGGGTCGAGCCGGCCGACGTCGACACCTACTGCAAGGCCTCTGCCCAGGGGCGGCTCAAGCTCCGGTTCAACCTCGCCCTCTACGCCGACCCGCGCCATTTCGCACACCAGATGCCGGACATGATCGAAGCCAAGCAGCGCGTGGATGCTCTGGCCGATCCGCACCTCAGTGCCAACACCGTGAAGTTCTTTGCCGACGGGGTCGTCGAGAACGAGACCGGGTCACTGCTCAATCCCTACTGCTCCTCGCTGCACAACCACGGGCTGCGGGTGTGGGAGGGAGAGACCCTCGCCGAGGCGGTGCGGGCCGTCGACGCCGCGGGTTTCCAGGTTCACATCCACGCCATCGGCGATGCCGCCGTGCGGCAGGCCCTCGACGCCATCGAATCGGCGATCGTCGCGAACGGGCCCCGCGATCGCCGCCCAGTGATCGCCCACGCCCAGATCGTCGATTCCGCAGATCTCGCTCGCTTCGCCGAGCTCGGGGTCATCGCGAACATGCAGCCTCTGTGGGCACAGCTCGATGACCTCATGACCGTCCTCACGATCCCCCGCCTCGGCGAGGAACGGGCAGCCACGCAGTATCGGATGCGCAGCATCCTCGACAGCGGAGGGGATCTCTCTTTCGGCTCGGACTGGCCGTGCACCTCGGGCACGCCCGTCGAAGGTCTGGCGATCGGCACAAGCAGACAGAACGAGCAGGGCGAACCAACCGGCGGATGGACACCGGAGGAGATCGTCGATGTCGATCGTGCCCTCGACGCGTACTCGACGGCGGTGGCCCACCAAGCCTTCGCCGATCACTCTCCCGCAGCCTGGGGCGAGATTCGGCCCGGGGCGAGCGCTGATCTCATCAGATTCGACCGCGACCTTCGAGAACTGCCTCCGCGGGAACTCGCTGTGATGCCTGTTCGCACCACCTACCTCGGCGGCGTTGCCGTGCATTCAGCACCCTGAGCGAAAGGACGACGATGCCCCACCCACAAGACACCACAGCCCCTCACGGCGACGAGAAACCTCAGGCTGGCGGCGAAGGACAGCTCCGTCGAGCGCTCGGGGTCCCGTCTCTGGTGTTCTTCGGCCTTGTCTACATGGTGCCCCTCACGGTTTTCACGACCTACGGCATCGTCACTCAGGTCAGCGGCGGTCGGGTGCCGCTGGCCTACGTGATCACTCTCCTCGCAATGGTCTTCACCGCCAGATCATACGCAAAGATGGCCCACGAACTGCCCTACGCCGGGTCCGCCTACACCTACACGCAGAAGAGCTTCGGGGCAGGCATCGGCTTCGTCGCCGGATGGGCACTGCTCCTCGACTACCTGTTCCTGCCGATGATCAACTACCTCGTCATCGGCATCTACCTGTCCGCCGCGTTCCCGATGATCCCCTCCTGGGTATTCGTGCTCACCGCGATCGTTCTCGTCACCCTCCTCAATGTCATCGGCATCGTCTCCGTGGCACGTGCCAATATCGTCATCATCGTGGCGCAGGCGATCTTCATCATCACCTTCGCGGCCCTTGGCATCGCCTCGATGTCGGGAACCGGCAGCGTCGACCTCGCCGTCCCGTTCACCGGCGATGGGACCGCGGAGGGATTCGGCAATGTCATGGCCGGCGCCGCGATCCTGTGCCTGTCGTTCCTCGGCTTCGATGCGGTCTCGACCCTGTCCGAGGAGGCCAAAGATGCCAAGCGCACCGTACCTCGCGCGATCGTCATCGCCACCATCACGGGCGGTCTCATCTACATTGTGCTCTCGTTCCTCGCTCAACTCGTCTACCCGTCGAATGACTTCGCCGACGTCGACTCGGGCGCACTCGATGTCATGGCCGCCGCGGGAGGTGAATTCCTCACGATCTTCTTCACCGCCGCCTATGTCGCCGGCGCCTGCGGGTCCGCACTGACCTCGCAGGCCTCGGTCTCACGCATCCTCTTCGCAATGGGACGTGACGGTGTCCTGCCGAAGAGATTCTTCGGACGCCTCTCACCGCGTTTCCACAGCCCGATTCCGGCGACGCTGTCGGTTGGAGTGGTCTCACTGTTCGCATTGGCCATCGACCTCGGGTTCCTCTCGGAGATGATCAGCTTCGGCGCGCTCATCGCGTTCTCCGCAGTCAACCTCGCGGTGATCAAACACTTCATCATCGATGGGAAGCGGCGCGGAGCCCACGCCGTGATGAGCTTCATCGTGCTGCCGGGAATCGGGTTCTGCCTCACTCTGTGGCTGTGGACGAGCCTGTCACCGCGCACCCTGCTCATCGGCCTGGTCTGGCTCGTCATCGGCACCAGCTACCTCACATTCGTCACACGAGGCTTCAGACGTCCGACGCCGATGCTTGACCTGAGCGAGTGACCCCTCGTCGATCATGCTTCGAAGGTCGGCAGAGGCCCAGCCGATTCGAACCGACCGGAAGGACACCTGCCCAGTTCAGCCCTCCTGCTGAAGAAACTGCTCAATCGTCTCGATCGTCGAGGCATTGCCACGGTGCACGGTTGCGTTCATGCCCACGGCACGAGCACCCTCTGCGCAGATGTCGTGGTCATCGATGAAGAGCACGTCCTGAGGTTCAGCGCCCATGCGTTCGAGCGCATTCTCATAGGCCTCCGGTTCCGGCTTGAGCAGACCGGTCTCGTGACTGTAGAGGATCGGATCGAAGACTGCACTGAACCCGAATCGGCGTTCCTCTTCGCAACGAGCGCCGTCGACCGAATTCGACAGGATCGCGACTCCAGCACGCGATCGGAGTGAGTCCGCATAGTCGAACAGTTCGGTGTTGAGTCGACCGCAGTACTCGTCCCACATGTCCGCCTGCATCGCCTCGGCCAGGTCCGAATCCATCTCCAGCGCTCGGCCCACCTTCGACCAATACTCGGTTCTCGTGTCCGCTCGACGATCGATGACCGGCAAGTCCGCCGCCCGGAGACGTGCTCGGTACTCCTCCACTGAAAATCCGGATCGCTCCTGCCACCGACGCTGGAATTGCGGCCACACAGTGTCGTCATCAACAACCTCGAGGACTCCCCCGATGTCGAAGAGCACCCATCTTCTCAAGTCCATGCGGCAACCCTACCTGCCGATACCCGCACCCCTTGAGTGAATAGCCCAGTTAGAGGCGAATAGCCCAGGTTCAAATCTGGGCTGCCCACCTTAAACTGTGCCGTGGCGAAAAATACCCCGCCTCTTGCAATAGTGTGTCCCACACACTAAAGTGTGTCGCATGAACGAGGATGCGCAGAAGGCGCTGACCACACACGAACTGGAGCTGCGGCGCGGCACCGTCGTCTTCGCCAGTCTCGTCGCCTGCAGGCGCCCGCAGTACGGCTACTCGCTGCTGACGACGCTGACCGAGGCGGGAATTCCCACCGAGGCCAACACCCTCTACCCCCTGCTGCGACGACTCGAGAAGCAGGGCCTGCTCACATCCGAGTGGAGCACCGAGCAGGCTCGCCCCCGCAAGTACTACACCGTCACTGACAGCGGCGCCGAAGTCGCTGCCGCACTCCACTCTCAGTGGCTCGAACTCGACTCCAGCATCACGAAGCTCTGGAAGGACGGCACACCATGAGTGCGCTCACCGAAATCTACGTCGACAACGTCGTCCGTCATCTGCCCGAGAACACGCGTGCGGACATCGCCGCCGAGATCACCGCCACGATCGACGATACGGTCGAGGCCCGCCTCGGCGAGGATCCGCAGCCGAACCCCGAACGCACGGCCGCCGTCGAACGCGAAGTGCTCGAAGAACTCGGCGATCCGGCCGTGCTGTCGCGGGAGTATTCGAACTCGCCGCAGCACTTCATCGGCCCGAAGTCGTACCCCCTCTTCCTCTGGACACTGCGCTGGATCCTGCCCATCGTCGGTCTGATAGCGGTGCTCGCCAACGTGGTGGTCACCGTCGCCACCACCCCCGATGTTCAGCTCGGGGAACTGATCGGCAGCACTGTCGGCAACACCGTCTCCGCACTGCTCACCGCCTTCGCCGTCATCGCGATCATCATCGGCCTCGGCGACCGCCGTGCCGACGACGCGGCACTGCCCCGCATGCCCGGGCAGCAGAAGGGCGCGTGGACGATCGATGATCTCGATCGTCGCGATGTCCGCGGCAGGCAGATCCGCGCCGAGGCGGCCCTTGGGCTGGTCTTCATCCTCGCGTTGGCGACGATCCCCTTCATCCCGACGAGCCTGCTCTACGTCGGCCACATCAACCACGGCGGGACGTTCATCAATCCGGACCTCGGCACGGGCTGGCTGCTCGGCTACTGGGGCTTCCTCGCCCTCCTGGCCGTGGTCGAGATCATCAGGTTCGTGAATGGCTCGACGCGACCGACCGTGTCGATCATCGGCGGGATCATCGATGTGGCCATGGCCGTCTTCCTCACCATCGCCCTGCTCACCCAGCCGGTCCTCCACCCCGAGATCACGAGCGCTCCGAACGCCGACATCCAACAGATCATCACGGCCGCAGCGATCTGGATCATCACGATCTGGGACCAGGTGAGCACGTGGCGGACGTATCGCGCCCAGCAGAGCCGATGAGGACGGCAGCAGTCCTCTGACGCCCGGCCGCAGTACTCGTGCAGCTCAGCTGCGGCGGCTGGAGATGACCGTGAACTTCTTGTTCCGGGCCAGCTGTTCGCTGGGCCCGATGATGGCTTCGAGGCGATCCCGGTAGCGCAGGTGCGTGTTGAACACGGTGATCACCTGTCCGCCGGGCGCCAGATGTGCCGCGGCCGTGGCCATGAGTGCCGCGGCGGTCTCGGTTTCGATCGTCGTGCCCTGATGGAACGGCGGGTTGAGGACGACGAGGTCGAACTCCCCCAAGGCCGCCACGTCGGCATCGGCGCCGTCCGCGGCATCACCGAGGACGATGTCGACGTCGATTCCGTTCGCCTCCGCTGTGGCCCTCGCCGAGGCGACCGCCGCCTTGGACACATCCACGCCGGTTCCCCGTGAAGCTCCCGTGGCACGCATGGCAGCGGTCAGCAGCCATCCGTTCCCGCAGCCGAGGTCAAGGATGGAATCCGCAACAGCGGCGGGTGAGGCGGTCGAGACCGTCGTCGGAGACGAGGAGTCAGAGTCAGTGCCGGGCAGAGTCTCCAGCAGCGCATCGAGGAGCAGCGTCGAACCTTCGTCGCTGCGCACCCCGGAGAAGCAGGCACCGTGCGCTCTGACCTCGAGGTCTCCGACTGTTGAGTGAGCGATGACTCCGCGCTTCGGGAAGCTCGGCAGGCTCGGTGACGACAGCGGTCGGCTGCCGATGATCATCCGGTGCTTGCCCACTCCCGGAGAGACGTCGACCCGACCGAAGCCGCGGGAGAGCTCCTTGTTCACCGCCCGACTCATCGAGTCGCTGCGGCCGATGACGATGATCAGCGACACATGCGGCTGGAGTGCGGCAATGGACTCGGCGAGCGCGTTGGTGGCTTTCGGCGCGTTGATGATCGCCCAGGTCTCCCGGCCACTCTCCCCCGCGAGGACGTCTGCGCCGGCCGCCGTGTCGCACCCGAGCGTCGAGCGCCCACGCCCCGCCTCGGCGAGTGAGGCGATCTCCTCGAGGGAGGTGATCAGCGCAGCGTCGGCAGCGTCGGCGGCAGCACGGGATTCGTCGATGCGATCGTGATGGACGGCCACCTCGGCGAGTTCGCTGAGCAGGCGAGCCTGGAGTCCGCGGGCATCATCGACGACGATGAGGCGATGCGGGGCGTCGGCGATCGCTTCGGCGTCGATGAAGGCACCGGCCGCGTCACGACCGGACACGTCGAGTTCACGGAGGCGGCGGCCGATGATGTATTCGACGAGCATGCGCGCCTGCGGCAGACCGGGCACATCGCGCAGCTGCGGAAATTCCGCCAGCAGATCCCGGCTGCGATGGGCGGCGACAGAATCAGGGGACAGCAGGGAGGCGGACATTCGATCAGTCTAATCCGACCGCACCGCTTGCCGCCTCATCGGCTGTGCGCCGATCAGCCCTCAGCGTCGTGATCGGACTCGATGAGCTGTTTGAGGGCAGCCAGTGCCTCATCGGCACCGTCGCCTTCGGCGCGCAGAACGACCTTCTGCCCGTATTCCGCGCCGAGGCCCATGAGGGAGAGCACGCTGGCCGCGTCGAGAGCATCCTCGGCGGGTTCGCCCTCGAGGGCGATGGTGATCTCGAGATCATAGTCTCCGGCCGCCTCGGCCAGCAGAGCTGCTGGGCGGGCATGCAGGCCGACGGTGCTTCCAACTGTTGCGATGGTCTCTGCCATGACGCTGTCCTTCCTGTTCAGACCGCCCGGGTGCGGGTCGATCGACTTCTTCGACACTACTTGGTGGTGCGGTTGTCGCGCTGGGTGCGTCTCGGGCTCACGCCCGGACGAGCCGGCTCACAGACCGAGCTCGTCGAGGATCGGCAGTTCGGCTCGAACCGCGGCCTTCGCCTCGCCCGGACTCCGTGCCGTAAGAGCACGGCGGGCAATCTGCTGTGCTTGGTCCATGGTGACACCGGTCAGCACTTCTGCCACAGCCGACAGGGCACGCGGTGCCATCGACAGGCTGGTGACTCCGAGTCCGACGAGCACGACGGCCAATGCCGGATCGGCTGCGGCCTCTCCGCAGACCCCCACCGATTTCTCGGCAACGGTGCCTTGGGTCGCGGCCATGCCGATCAGTTGGAGGACGGCCGGCTGCCACGAGTCGCTGAGTTCTGCCAGACCGCCGAGCATGCGGTCAGAGGCCATGACGTACTGGGTCAGATCATTCGTGCCGATGGACGTGAACTCGACCTCAGCAAGGATCGATGCCGCCTGCAGCGCCGCCGAGGGGACCTCGACCATGACACCGGCAACCGGCAGGCCGGCCGCGTGGACGAGCGTCGAGAACTGCTTAGCCTCCTCTGCCGTGGCGATCATCGGAGCCATGACGTGAACGGTGACCGCATGTTTCTGCGCGGCCACGGCGATGGCCTCCAGCTGACGTTCGAGCACGCCCTGGGCCCTTCGGCTGGTCCGGAATCCGCGCACCCCCAAGGCCGGGTTCGGTTCTTCGCAGTCGGTGAGGAACGGCAGCGGTTTGTCGGCTCCGGCGTCGAGGGTGCGCACGACGACCTTGTGATCGTCGAAGGCCGCGAACACCTCCCCGTAGGCTTCGGCCTGCTCTTCCACGGTCGGTTCGGTGTCACGATCGAGGAAGCAGAACTCCGTGCGCAGCAGACCGACCCCTTCGGCACCGGCAGCAGCCGCCGCCCGCGCCTGAGTTCCGTCCCCGACATTGGCACGCAGCGGGATCCGGGTGCCGTCCTTGAGCAGGCAGGGACCGGTGAAGGACTGCAGCCGACCGGCCGTCTCCTTCCACGCTTCGACGAGCTCAGCCTCGGCGGCACCGGGTTCGGTGCGCAGGACGCCGGTGCCGCCGTCGACGAAGACGGAGGTGCGATCGGGGATGTCGCGGACCCCGGCGGCTGCGACCACGGCGGGAATGCCCAACGAGCGGGCGAGGATGGCCGTGTGACTCTGCGGCCCACCCTCCTCGCAGACCAGGCCGAGCACGAGTTCGGGATCCAAGGTGGCGGTGTCGGCAGGAGCGAGATCCGTGCCGATGAGCACGAAGGGTTCGGCCGAATACGGGATGCCGGGTGCCGGCACTCCGCGCAGTCGGGCGACGAGGCGAGCACGCACATCGAGGACATCGGCCGCGCGTTCGGCCATATAACCGCCCAGCTTCTCCAACTGGGCTGCGGTCTCCTCAGCCACCGTCCAGATCGCGGTCTCCGCATCGGTGTCGGACAGGCGTTTGATCGCCGTCTTCACCAGCGTGGGGTCCTTGGCCATGAGCGCCGTGGCTTTGAGCACGTCGCGGGCATCACCGGTGACCGTTTCGGACCGCTCACGCAGTTCGGCGTGCACGGCGGCCGAGGCCTCGCGGATCCTGTTCGCCTCCGCTTCCTGGTCGGCCGGGGCCGGCTTCGCCACGGGCGCGGACACCGGTTCGGGCATGTTCAGCGCCGGGGCGATGACACGCCCGGGCACGACTCCGATACCTGAGAACTCTGCGGACATCCCCATTCCTTCCTCTCTTGCCGATCTTGCCGAAGCGTTCAGACTCGCGAAGCGTCAGCCTTCGATGACACCGGTTCGTCGGCCTGCGCCGCATCGGACGCAACGGCTCCGGAATCGGTCGATGCGGTCGCGGTCGACTTCGATGCCGCCGGGGCGGTCGCCTCGGCGAGGCCGGCTGCACCGCCCTTGCGGACGAAGATCTTCAGCACCAGCACCAGCAGGGCGCTGATGATCGTGCCGACGACGATGGAGAGCAGGAACAGCAGGAACGAGTCGATGGCGAAGAAGACGAACACTCCGCCGTGCGGGGCCTGGCTGGTCACGGAGAAGGCCATCGTCATGCCGCCCGTGACGCCGGCGCCGACGATCGAGGCGGGGATCACGCGCAGCGGATCGGAGGCGGCGAAGGGAATCGCTCCTTCGGAGATGAACGCGGCACCGAGCAGCCACGCGGCCTTTCCGTTCTCCTTCTCCGCTTGGGAGAAGATGCGGGGACGCAGCGCTGTGGCCAGCGCCATGGCCAGGGGCGGAACCATTCCGGCGGCCATGACCGTGGCCATGATCTCCCAAGGCACCGGGTTCTCGACGGAGCCTGCGGCGAGTCCGGCGACGGCGAACGAGTACGCGACCTTGTTGACCGGCCCGCCCAGGTCGACGGCCATCATGACGCCGAGGATGAGTCCGAGGAGGACGGCAGCGGTTCCGGTCATCGAGCTCAGCCAGCTGTTGAGGCCCTCGGTCAGGGCGCTGATCGGTCCGCCAAGGACCATGAACATCAGACCCGAGGAGATGAGGGAGGCCACCAACGGAATGATCACGACCGGCATCAGCCCGCGCAGCCACCTCGGCGCGGCGAAGGAACCGATCCAGTGGGCGATATAGCCGGCGAGGAGTCCGCCGATGATGCCGCCGATGAAGCCGGCGCCCATGAGCACGGCCACGGCACCGACGGTGAATCCGGGGGCGATTCCGGGCCGGTCGGCGATTGCATAGGCGATGTAGCCGGCCAGTGCGGCGACGAGGAAGCCCATCGACAGGTTGCCGATCTGGAAGGAGACGGCCCCCAGGTAGGCACCGACCGGTCCCAGCGCCAGGTCGCCGAATTCGGTGGGCAGATTCCACAGGGAGTTGCCCAGGACGATGTCCTCGGAGTAGTCGGGAATGTCGAATCCGCCGAGGAGGAAGCCCAGAGCCATGAGCAGACCGCCGGCGGCGACGAAGGGGATCATATAGCTGACGCCGGTCAGCAGCACCCGCTTGAGGTGGGCACCGATGCTTTCCCGTGAGCTTGTCGAGTTCGACGATTCCTCGTCGGCGGTGTGAGCGGCGGCGAGTCTGCGGCCGTTCGGGGTGTCCGCCTCGGCGAGGGCTTTGCGGATGAGTCCCTGCGGATCGTCGATTCCGGCTTTGACCGGCACCTGCACATAGGGTTTGCCGGCGAAACGGGCCTTGTCGCGGACGTCGACATCGACGGCGAAGACGACGGCGTCGGCGCCATCGATGATGGACTGGTCGATCGGGGTCGTGCCGCTCGAGCCCTGAGTCTCGGTGACGACGTCGATGCCCATTTCGGACCCGGCCTGGACGAGGGCGTCGGCGGCCATGTAGGTGTGAGCGATTCCTGTCGGGCAGGCCGTGACGGCAACGACGCGGCGGGGGTCTTCGGCGGCCGAGGCTGAGTCTGCGGAGGCTGGGGCCGCGGCGGTTGCGGACGCTGCTGCAGTTGCGGACGCTGCGGCGGTGTCACCGGGGTTCGCTGCGGTGGAGCCGGCGGGTGCGTGCTCGGTGTCCGCTTCGCGCAGGCCGAGGGCGGTCTCGACGAGGTCGACGACTTCCTGCTCGGTCGCGGCAGCGCGCAGGGAGGCGACGAAGTCCTTCTTCACCAGGGAGCGGGCGAGCTTCGACAGCAGTGCGAGGTGTTCCTTCCCGGCACCGTCCGGGGCGGCGATCATGAATACGAGATCGGCGGGTCCGTCCTTGGCGCCGAAGTCGACCGGCGGGTTGAGACGAGCCATCGCCAAGCTCGGCGTGGTGACCGCGTCGATGCGGGCGTGCGGGATGGCGATGCCTCCGGGAACACCCGTCGGGGTCTTCTCCTCGCGGGCGATCGCCGCGGTCGCCAGCCCTTCGGCGGAGTTCGCGCGGCCCTGTTCGGCGATTGCGGTGGCCATGGCGCGGATGACAGCGGACGACTCCGTCCCCTGATCCGCGTCGAGGATCACCAGTTCCGTTGTGATGAGCGATGTCATCGTGCCTCCTCGGCTTCGGGGACTGAGCCCTGTTGATGATGTCGGTGGGAAAGATCGTCGATCGGTGCGTATGCGGATGTGTGCTCGGGTGTGCCCGCGGATGGCGTTTCGGGGGCAGTCAGGGGTGTCACGGTCACCGCGTCGGTTCGTGCATCCTCCGGGCTCGGCACCCCGGTGCCGCGCAGCCGGGCGGCAGCGGCTCCATAGGCGACGGCCTGGGCCAGCGCCTCACCGGGTTCACGACCGCGGGTCAGACCGAGCAGGTACCCGGCCAGAGTGGAGTCGCCTGCGCCCACGGTGCTCACGACCTCCATCGGCGGGTGCTTGGCGTGCCAGACGGTCTCGGGCAGAGCGAGAACTGCGCCTCCGGCACCCAGGGTCGCAAGTATCGAACGAGGGCGAGGGCCGACCGCTGCGAGCAGGGTCGAAGCGGCTCGGGCCGTGAGCTGCGGTGACGATTCCAGCCGGGCGGCGATCTCGAACAGCTCCGCTGTTTCGAGCGGTTCCGGGGCCTCGAGCGGCTTTGGGACCTCGAGCGGCTGGGCCGATGCGGACTGTCCGCTCGGGTCACCGTCGCCGCGCGGCTGAGCTTCTTCGCGGAGACCGGCGGCCTGCAGCAGTCCTGCGGCGCCGAGGAGCTCGGCGAGTTCTTCCGCGTTCGGCTTGATGAGATCCGGTGATGCCTGCAGTGCCGCAGCCAGGGGACCCCCGGAGGTGTCAACGGCGATGGAGGGAGGTTCGTCGAGTTCACGGATGCGTACGATGGCCCGCGCGTAGAAATCATCGCCGACTCCCGGAGGCAGAGATCCGGCCAGGACGACCCACTCTGCCTCGGCGGCCAGCTCTGCCACGAGGTCGAGCAGATCGGCCTGGCTGTGCGGGCTCAGGGAGGAGCCGGGTTCGTTGATCTTCGTCGTCGTGCCGTCGGGCTCGGTGACGGTGATATTGGACCGCAGCGGTGTGCCGGTGGGAACGGAGCGGTGAGCCAGTCCGATCGCATCGAGTCCGGTGAGCACGGGATCGTCGCTGTCTCCGGGCAGAACCGCCAGGGTCACGCGATCGGCCGCTGCCACTGCACGAGAGACGTTGACGCCCTTGCCGCCGGGCTGCTGTCCGGCCCAGACCGCCCGCTGCACTTGACCGCGGAGAACGGGGCCGCCGAGTTCGATGGTCCGGTCGAGACTCGGATTCGCTGTCAGGGTGAGGATCATGGAGCGACCACCTCGACCTCCGCATTCTCCAAGTGAGTCGACATCGGCTCGCCGGGCACGGCGTCGGTGATGAGGACATCGATCTGGTCCAATGCGGCGAAGCGCACCAGGGAGACGGCACCGAATTTCGCAGAGTCGGCGAGCACGACGACCTTGCGTCCGGAGTTGACGAACGCCGACTTCGTCGCCGCCTCATCGTGGTCGGGAGTGGAGACGCCGTCGTCGCCGAGTCCGTTGGTGCCGAGCACAGCGAGATCGACACGGTGACCGTCGATGGCCGCAATCGTCTGCGGTCCGACCATGGCACGAGTGACCGGACGGAAACGACCGGGAAGGACGAAGATCTCGACTCCGGGTGCTCCGGCCAGACTGTCGATGACCGACAGGGAGTTCGTGATCACGCGCAGCTGCCGGGGAGCCTGTCCGGCAGAGCGACGTTCATGGGCTTCGTGTGCGATCGCTCGGGCGAACGCCGCGCAGGTCGTCCCTCCGTCCAAGGAGATGCTCATCGTCTCGTCCAACAGGCTCAGCGCGGACTGCGCGATCGTGGTCTTTTCGTCGAGATTGTGGATCTCGCGGTCATCGAATGTCAGCTCTTCGAGGCTGTGCGGGCGGCACGGCACCGCTCCCCCGTGGACGCGCTGCAGAGATCCGGCCCTCTCGAGTGCGGCGAGATCGCGGCGGACGGTTTCCGTGGTGATGTCGAAATCGGCTGCCAGATCGGTGACACTGACCCGCCCCGCTTCGCTGACCAGATCAGCGATACGTCGTTGCCGTTCTTCAGCGAACACGTCCGGCCCTTTCCTTCGCGCGGTTCGTCGTCGATCCGGACGAAACCCACGTGGTTATCTGTTGGTTTGAATGATCTTATGACGCTATTCACGTATCGTCAATCACATTCCAACGCATATCCACTTATTCCAACATCACGTTCTTACGAAACGTCGCAGCGTCGGTCCGCGAGCGGCGATGCAGATGACGAGTGCCCCAGAACTCAGCGTTCTGGGGCACTTGTCAGACGCGGCCGCGGCGGGCTGCCTCGGTGATGGGATCAGGGCCGACGAATCAGCGCCCGACGCGTTTGTACGCCGAGGAATCGGCATTGTCGATCGTCGAATGCTTCCGGTTGTCGTGCATGAACAGCACGGCCACGAAGCCGACGATCGCGACGATGACGACATAGATGGCGAACCAGGTGGCCATTCCGGCGTCGCGGAACCACAGGGCGACGTACTCGGCGGACCCGCCGAAGAGCGAGTTGCCGATCGCGTAGGTGAACCCGACGCCGATGCCGCGGATGTGGGCGGGGAACATCTCGGCCTTCACGATGCCGGAGATCGAGGTGTACATGCTGATGAACGCCATGGCGATGATGATGAGGATGCCGGCGGTGACCATCGACTGGGCCTTGCCGATCATGCTCAGCATCGGGATGGGCAGGGCGATCATGCCGATGACGAAGATGAGCATGTTGTTCTTCCGGCCGATCTTGTCCGAGAGCATGCCGGCCAGAGGCTGCATGAAGACGAAGATGAGCAGACAGATCGTCATCAGATCGGCGATGGAGCCCTTGTTGAAGATCTCCTCGCCGGGGGTGCCTTCGTTCTGCAGCAGCAGGAACTTCTGCATATAGGTGGTGAAGACGTAGAACACGAGCGAACCGACGCAGGTGATGCCGAGCACGACGAGGAAGGCGCGAGGGTGACGCAGAACCTCGTAGAAGCTGCCCGAGTTCTCATCCTTGCGGGTGTCAGCCGAGGTGGTCTCGGTGAGTCCGCGGCGCAGCCAGATGGAGACGATGGCGGCCGCGGCCCCGATGACGAACGGCAGACGCCACCATCCTTCCTCGATCTGCTCGGTGCCCAGGGTGTGGGTCATGATGACGGCCAAGAGGCTGGCCAGCAGCTGTCCGCCGATGAGGGTGACGTACTGGAAGGAGGAGTAGAAGCCGCGCTTGCCTTCGGTGGCGACTTCGGACATGTAGGTCGCGGTCGCACCGTACTCACCGCCGACGGCGAGTCCCTGGACCATGCGCACGAGCAGCAGCAGGATGGCCGCCCAGGATCCGACGGTCGCGCTGGTCGGCAGGATCGCCATGCACAGGGAGCCGGCGCACATGAGCAGGATCGAGATGAGCATCGAGTTCTTACGGCCCATCCGGTCGGCGGCGCGACCGAAGATGTAGCCGCCGATGGGACGCATGAGGAAGCCGACGAAGAAGACGCCGGCGGACTGCATGAGCGACAGGGTCGGGTTGCCCTCGACGAAGAACTGCTCAGCGAAGTAGACGCTGAAGAAGGCGTAGATATAGAAGTCGAACCATTCGACGAGGTTGCCCGACGAGGCCGCGATGATGGCCTTGACGGTCTGCCATTCCGATTTCTTCTGACCTCCGGCGCCGGAGGCACTCACCCGGCCGAGCTTCTCTTGCGAATCTGTCACTGAGTCTTCCTTCTGTTTCGTGTATGACGCACAGAGCGCCCAGGTCACCTTACTGCCCCGGACAAGCGGCTGACGCATCGTTGCCGCCATCGAAATCCGCAACCGGACGCGCGAAACCTCGCCGAATACGGCCAGGCGGTCGCTGCTGACGACCGTGCCCTGGCGGGCCGAGTGAGGAATATCTCAATCTCGTCTGCGCGATTCTCGCTCCGAGATGCGAACCGCCGCCCGGTGGACAGGGGCGGGTGTGCTACAAATTGAGGGAGCTTCGTCCAATGTCGCACCAGGAGAGATCATGACAATCCTCGTCGGTTATTCCCCCTCGCCCGAAGGCAAGGCCGCTGTCGAATTCGGAATCGAGCAGGCCCGCGCATTCGACGATGTCCTCGTCGTGCTCAATGCCGGAATAGGTGAGACTCCCGACGAACGCGGTGTGGCCACCAGCAAAGACATCGAAGAGCTCAAGGAGACGCTGCAGTCTTCCGAGGTCTCCCACGAGATCCTTCAATTCCTCCGCGGCAACGATCCCGTCGAAGAGCTCCTGGCGCTGGCCGAGGCGACCGCCGACACCCGAATGATCGTCATCGGCTCCCGTCGCCGCTCGCCCGTCGGCAAGCTCATCATGGGTTCGACGGCGCAGCGGATCATCCTCGACTCAGATGTTCCCGTCGTGTCTGTGAAGGTCGACCGCAGGAAGAAGTAGTCGCGCGCGCCGGCTCGCCAACCGACTTCAGTCATCGGCGCGAACCGGTGCATCCCATTCGTCCAGGTCGGATTCGCTCCAGTCGCCATAAGTCGGATTGGGCAGGACGATCCATTCCGTGCCGAACTTCGCCCGGTTCTTCTCCACCAGTTTCCTCTGCTCGTCGACGGAGGCATCCGCGAATGCGCCATCGAAATCGTGCAGGGTGTCACCGAGCTGCATGAGCAGGGTGTGGTTCGCCTCGACCTTCGCACGCCGTTCGTCCTTCGGCGGACCCAGCAGCATCACGTGGTCGTCATCGGCCTGGGGCAGGCCCAGCTTGGCAATGGCTTCGACATTCTCCGCCCGATTCTCTTCCGTCCGGTCCGAGACGTAGTAGATGTCGACTCCGAGCTGGTCGGCATGTTCGAAGAATTCCAACGCACCGGGGATCATGGTCGGCTCCCCGTTCTTCTCCCAGTCGTCCCACGTGTCCCAGCCGCTGAAGTCATGGCACTTGGCGATATCGCGGGCCAGCAGCTTCGAATTGTCGATGGCAGTCTCATCGAGGTCGGTCATGATGGCCAGATCTTCCCCGTCCGGGGCCTTGGAAACGGCCTTGTCGAGCTGACGCGCAGCCATCTCATAGGTCTGTCCCTGCAGCGCCATCGCCTCGGCGCTCTGCTGCTGCCACTTCACACCCATGGTGTAGGCCGAGACGTCGCAGTCATCCGCCGCTTCGTCGCCCGATACCGGACCCGAATTGAGGATGTATCCGATCACCCCGACGATGAGCACGAGCAGAATCGTCAGGGCAGGAACGAGGGCCTTCTTCATTCATCTTCTTTCTTCAGTGTTCTTCTTTACGGACAACTGTCAGCTCAGGCGGGTATCAGCCGTCGTGGCCGGCACGGCCGCTCGACGGCTCCGCAGCAGCCTGGGAGCGTCGGATCAGTCGTTGCCGGCGATGGCGGCGACGAGCGCGTCGACGTCCTCTCTCGTCGTGTCGAAAGCGCACATGAGACGGACGATGCCCGTCTCCAAGGGCCAGTCCGCGAAAGCGAACTTCTGTCGCGCACGCTCGGCCACCTCGGCGGGCATGCGCACGAACACGACGTTCGACTCGACCCTCTGCACGATCTCGAGCCCGACCATGCCCTTGCTCTCGGCGGCCTCGGCGAGTCTTTCGGCGAGGTACTCGGCCATGTCGTTCGACGCGGTCGCCGAAACCCGCCACAGGTCGCCTCCGTACAGCGCGTTGAGCTGGGCGGACAGGAAGCGCATCTTCGACGCCAGCTGCAGATTCATCTTCCGCAGGAAGCGCATGCCCTGGCTGATGTCGGGGTTGAGGACGATGACTGCCTCGGCGCCGAGCAGGCCGTTCTTCGTTCCGCCGAGGCTGACGATGTCGACCCCGACCGCGGTCGTGATGTCGCCCAAGCCGACCCCGAGGTGGGCGGCGGCGTTGCCGAGGCGGGAGCCGTCGACGTGGACGAGCATGTCGAGTTCATGCGCGGTGTCGGCGATCGCCGCGATCTCGTCGGGGGTGTAGGTCGTGCCCCATTCCGTGGACTGGGAGATGCTCACAGCCAGCGGTTGGGCATTGTGCTCGGAACCGCGGCCGACGATCGCACCCCTGATGGTCTCCGGGGTGAGCTTGCCGTTCTCGGTCGCGGCACCGACGATCTTGAGTCCGCCGACTTTCTCGGGTGCGCCGGTCTCGTCGTAGTTGATGTGCGCCGAGGCGGCCGTGATCACCGCAGCCCAGCGAGGCAGTGCCGACTGCAGGGCCAGCACATTGGCACCGGTGCCGTTGAAGACCGGGAACGCCTGTGCGCTGGGGCCGAAATGTCCCTTCATCACCTCGTGGAGATGCGCCGTCCACGGGTCGTCGCCGTAGCCGGGCGCATGGCCGACATTGGCCTCGGCGATGGCGGTGATGACCTCCGGGTGGGCACCCGCCCAGTTGTCCGAGCCGAAGTTGCGCGGATGGGCCGCGAGGGAGGATTCGGGTGCCGGGGCTGACGTCCGGCCGTCTGCTGTCAGTGTGTCGTCGTTCACAGCTTCAGGGTATCGCCACTTCCCGACCGGCGCATTCTGATCCGAAGCCATGGCTCATCCGCGATCGCTGAGCTGGGCTCTGGTCTGCCTGATCACCTCGGCGCTGTCGAAGCCGTGTCTGTCATTGTCGACGTCGACGATCCTCACTCCCCGCCACAGGCACTCGACGGCTGAGGCACGCGACCAGAATTCGTCCCAGTTCTCGAGCTTCCAATGATCGCGCGACAGCCCTCGGGCCGCTACCCGCTCGCGGATGGCCTCACCATCGACGGCGACGCGGACGACGACCCATTCGGCCTGCGGCCAGTCATGGTCGCCGGCATTGTCCTCGAGGAAGGAAGCATCGGGAAGGTAGCGGCCGAAGGGGGCGTCGAGGACGACGCTGCGGCCCAGCCGCAGGTTGTCGCCGGCGACCGCGAGCAGCGTCTGGTACTCGAGGTCCATCACGCGATCCTGATAGATGGGGTTGTCGTCTCGTCCCCAGGGGTCGGTTCCGGCGATCTCGAGCAGTGCCTCGGTCAGTCGCCCGCAGACGACGTCCTTGTCGAGGAGGGCGGCTCCGAATTCGGCGGCAAGTGCCGTGCTCACGCTGGACTTGCCGCTGCCGGCGGGGCCGATGACGACGAAGACCGTCGGGGTCTCTGAGCCGATCACTGCCGCTCCCGGCTGCGGTCCTTGACGAAGAAGCCATACGAGATCGCTCCGATGACGAGCAGCACTGCGCCGACGAGGAACACCGAGTTGAAGTTTCCGGTGGTGTCGACGAGCCAGCCGGTGACGACCGGGGCCAGGGCAGCGCCGATGAACCCGCCGAAGTTCTGGATCGCGCCCAAGGAGGCGACCTGCTCGCTCGGTGCCACATCGGAGGCCAGGGTCCACAGGCAGCCGATCGGCACCTGCGAGAAGAAGTAGCCCAGGCACAGCAGCACGATGATCAGCGGCACATTGTCGACATAGGCCGTCGGGAACACCGAGGCGGCCGCGAGGACGGCGCCGCCGACGATCGGAACCTTGCGGGCGAAGATCGCGGGCCTGCCCTGTCGGATGAGGACGCCGGAGAACCATCCTCCCGCGAGGACTCCGAGCACACCCATGAGGAACGGCAGCGCCGCGAGCCACCCGGTCTCCTGCAGGCTGAAGCCGAGATCGGTCTCGATGTAGCTGGGCAGCCAGGTGAGGTAGACCCAGACCGTGTAGAAGATGCCGAAGGCGCCGATGATCATGAAGTAGGTGTTCGGCTTCGTGAACAGAGTCCCCCAGCCGACCTTCTCGGCGCCTTCGACCACGGCGTCGGCTTCGGCCTCGGTGGCCTCATCGAGCTGGTCCGAGATCTCGTCGGCTGCGGCATCGGCGGCGTCGTCGCCCTTGAGGATGTGCTCCTCACGCAGCGTCGGGTCGCGGTAGATGCGCAGCCACACGAGCATGACGATGATGCCGAGGGCGCCGACGATGATGAACATGCCGCGCCAGGACATCGTGAGCATCAGGAAGGTCAGCAGAGGTGGCGCCAGCGCGTTGGCGATCTGCGAACCGGTGTTGACCAGGGCGATCGGGAACGCGCGCTCCTTGGCGGAGAACCAACGTTCATTGACCTTGAGACCGGCCGTGAAGAACGGAGATTCCGCGACTCCGAGCGCCACTCGCAGCGCATAGAGCACGCCGAAGGAATTCGCCGCAGCGGTGACCATGCCCACCAGTGACCAGGCACCGGAGGCGAACGCGAACATCTTCTTCGCACCGAATTTGTCGACGAGGTAGCCGGCCGGCAGATTCGCGATCGCGTAGGGCCAGGAGAAAGCCGAAAGCAGAAGGCCCATCTGGGTCGCGCTGAGGTCGAACTCCTGCGCGATGGTCGTATTGCCCACGCTGAGGGTGGAGCGGTCGAGGTAGTTGACGATGCCGCCGATGACCAGCAGGGTGACGAAGATCCAGCGGATCCGTCGCGGGTTGCGCGTCCTCGCCGTGCGACGGGGGCTGGCCACGGCGCTCATTCCTGATCTCCGTGTCCGCGCGCCGAAGCGATGGCCGCGAGCATGGTGCGGGCAGCGGTGGTGACGTCACCGCAGTCTCCGCTGCTGCGAGCCGCCTTGGTCACTGAGCTGCCGACACCGATCGCCGCGGCACCCGCGTCGATCCACTCCGAGACGTTCTCGGGGGTCGCACTGCCTGCGGGCAGGATCGGCGCTTGGGCCAAGGGGGCGCGGACGGTCTTGAGATATCCGGGACCCGAGATCTCGGTCGGGAACAGTTTGACGATGTCAGCACCGGCGCTGAGGGTCTCGACCACCTCGGTGGGGGTGAACGCGCCGCTGATGCTCACCGCCTGGTAGCGGTTGGCGACCTCGAGCATCCCGCGGTCGAGGTTCGGGCTCACGAGCATCTGCGCGCCCGCCTCGATGCAGCTGTAGGCCGACTGCGCGTCAAGGACGGTTCCTGCCCCGATGACGACGCCCTGAGCGGAGTACTCTTCGCTCAGCGCTGTGATGATGCGCTTGGCGCCGGGCACCGAGAGCGTGATCTCAAGGGCACGGATTCCGCCGGCGATCGCCGCATGGGCGACGGCGAGTGCTTCGTCTTCGGAATCGAGTCGGATGATGAGCACGGCTCCGGTGTCATGGATGGCTCGGAGGGCCTCGAACTTCGTTAACATATTCACGCACGCTATCACATATATTCACACGCTTTGGGAATCGATGTGAACATGTGTGCATTGTTGGTACCCTGGAATCGTGCCCCCACATCCGAAGCCCTCCGCCCCGCTGATCCCCGATCAGCGACAGCACGAGATCGTCGAGCTGCTCCGTGCCTCCGTGGCGCTCAGCGTACGTGAACTCACCGAGACGATGAACGTCTCCCATATGACGGTGCGTCGCGATATAGCGGCACTCGAAGAGGCGGGTCTGGTCGAATCGGTCCCTGGGGGCGTCCGGCTGATCGGCTCTCCGCGCCAGCAGACACCCGTCGAGCGGGCACCGCGCACCGAGCTCGAGACGCCGGCGAAGCAGGCGATCGCTCGAGCGGCCGCCGCTCATGTCCGTCCGGGTTCGACGGTCTTCCTCGATGCCGGCACCACCTGCGAAGCGATCGTCGAACGCCTCCTGACCATCAGCGATATCACCGTCGTGACCAACGACTTCCTTTCGGCCATGCGGCTCATGGCCGAAGACGTCATGGCGATCCACACCGGCGGCACCATCGACAGCAACAGCGGCTCCTCGAGCGGTCCCCTGGCAGCAGCGACACTGAACGCCATGTCGATCGACATGGCCTTCCTCAGCGCCGGCGCCTGGGACCTCGATCATGGCCTGACCACCTCGGAGACGGACAAACTGACGCTCAAACGCGCGGCGGATCAGGCGGCGGAGCGCACGATCCTCGTGGCCGATTCGTCGAAGTTCGGCACTCATGCCAGGTTCAGGGCCCTCAACCTCGACGAACTCGACCTCATCATCACCGATGACCGTCTGCCCGAGAAGGAACGCACCCGCCTCGAGGACTCCGGAATCCACCTCGAGTACGCCTGAGACCTACGCTCGTCGGGCGTCTTCCACCGGGCATCACCCACCGGCAACTCCACACACTCCCGTTGCACCGGGGTGTTCCGCGGCCGCCGAGGCGAATTGTGCCGAACGCGGTGTTCTGCCGCCAACGGTGTGGGGCGCTCCCCACCAGTGCGGTTTGCTCCCGGTCCGGCTCAGTGCCGGCACGAGCAGGCACGAACCGCGCAGGCACGAGCCGAAAACCCGGTCCGAACGCGCACGATCCGAACGCGCACGGTCCGGATACGCACGGTCCGAACACACAACAGCGCGCCAGGAGTGCCTCCACACGTCACGTGTGACGTACGTGGGCACCTCTGGCGCGCTGGTGTCAGCCTCGGCCGGACCGCGCTGGTATCAGCGACGGCCGGTTCGCACTGGGACTCAGGCGAGGAGTTCGCGCATGAGTTCGGCGGTCTCGGTCGGGGTCTTGCCGACCTTGACGCCCGCAGCCTCGAGGGCTTCCTTCTTAGCCTGGGCGGTTCCCGAGGAGCCGGAGACGATGGCGCCGGCGTGGCCCATGGTCTTGCCCTCGGGAGCGGTGAAGCCTGCGACGTAGCCGACGACCGGCTTCGTCACGTTCTCCTTGATGAAGGCGGCTGCACGCTCTTCGGCGTCGCCGCCGATTTCGCCGATCATGACGATGGCTTCGGTCTCCGGGTCGGCCTCGAAGGCTTCGAGCGCATCGATGTGCGTGGTGCCGATGACCGGGTCTCCGCCGATGCCGATGGCGGTGGAGAAGCCGAGGTCACGCAGCTCGTACATCATCTGGTAGGTCAGCGTGCCGGACTTCGAGACCAGTCCGAGCTTGCCCTTCTTCGTGATGTTGGCCGGAATGATGCCGGCCAGCGACTCGCCGGGGGTGATGATGCCCGGGCAGTTGGGCCCGATGATGCGGGTGGCGTTGCCGGCCGCCTGAGCACGAGCCCAGACTTCGGCCGAGTCCTGGACCGGGATGCCCTCGGTGATGATGACGAGCAGCCCGATCTTCGCGTCGATGGCCTCGATCGCGGCGTCCTTGGAGAAGGCCGGCGGCACGAAGGCCACGGACACATCGGCACCGGTGGCTTCCATCGCTTCGGACACGGAGGCGAAGACGGGGAGCTCGACCTCGTTGCCGTCCTTGTCATTGTGCTTCACGGTGGTGCCGGCCTTGCGGGCGTTGACACCGCCGACGATGTTCGATCCGGCAGCGAGCATGCGAGCAGTGTGCTTCGAGCCCTCTCCGCCGGTGATGCCCTGGACGATGATCTTCGAATCGGAATTCAGAAAGACAGACATTGTTGTAAAGACCTTTCCTTACTTGGCAGCAGCCAGTTCGGCGGCCTTGTCGGCTCCACCGTCCATCGTGTCAGTGAGCGTGACGAGCGGGTGCGCGGCCTTCTGCAGGATGGCGCGCCCCTCTTCCACGTTGTTGCCGTCGAGGCGGACGACCAGCGGCTTGGTGGCCTGCGACCCAAGGATCTCGAGGGCCTTGACGATGCCGTCGGCCACGGCGTCACAGGCGGTGATTCCGCCGAAGACGTTGACGAAGACGGACTTGACCTGGTCATCGCCGAGGATGACGTCGAGTCCGTTGGCCATGACCTCAGCCGAGGCGCCGCCTCCGATGTCGAGGAAGTTCGCGGGCTTGACGTTCGAGTGCTTCTCACCGGCGTAGGCGACGACGTCGAGGGTCGACATGACCAGACCCGCACCGTTGCCGATGATTCCGACTTCGCCGTCGAGCTTGACGTAGTTGAGGTCGAGCTTCTTGGCCTTGAGCTCGAGAGGGTTCTCTGCGCTGATGTCGCGCAGCTCCTCGTGCTCCTTGTGGCGGAAGTCGGCGTTGTCGTCCAGGGAGACCTTGCCGTCGAGGGCGATGATGTCGCCGGCACCGGTCTTGACCAGAGGGTTGACCTCGACCAGGGTGGCGTCCTCGGACTCGAAGACGGTCCACAGGCTCGTCAGGACGGGAGCGATCTTCGCGGCGGTGTCGGCGTCGAAGCCGGCAGCCTCGGCGATCTCGGCAGCCTTGGCATCGTTGATGCCGTCGATGGCGGAGACGGGGATCTTGGCGAGCGCTTCCGGGCGTTCCACGGCGAGCTGCTCGATCTCCATGCCGCCTTCCTTCGAGCACATGGCCAGATAGGTGCGGTTGGAGCGGTCGAGGAGGACGGAGAAGTAGTACTCCTCCGCGATGTCGGCACCTTCGGCGATCATCACCTTTTCGGTGACGTGACCCTTGATGTCGAGTCCGAGGATGTCCTTGGCCCGGGCTTCGGCCTCATCAGGGTTCTTCGCGACCTTGACGCCGCCGGCCTTTCCGCGGCCGCCCATCTTGACCTGAGACTTCACGACCACGGTTCCGCCGCCGAGAGCCTCGGCTGCCTTCTTCGCTTCTTCTGGCGTCGTCGCGACCTGAGCCTTGAGCACGGGCACTCCGTGCTTCTCGAACAGGTCACGTGCTTGATACTCGAAAAGATCCACGTGTATTCCTTCGTTTCTGCTGCCGGGTGGTTGGCCCCTGCAGGTTCGTTGACGGATGCAACAACCAAGGACAACCATATTCCCAAAGGCACCCGTCCATCCAAACGCGCATGTCAAATAGACGTTGGGGGTAAGCAATGTCTCGTCAAAAAGTATCTTTGGCGTCAAGATTCTTGATATGGACGTAAAATCGTTGCATGGACGAAGTAGATCGAATAGTCGCAGCCTGGCGGCGTGAGCGTCCGGACCTCGATGTCTCTCCGATGGAGATCCTCTCCCGCGTCTCGCGATTGGCCAGGCAGTTGGATCTGGCTCGGAAGTCGAGCTTCTCCGATTACGGCATCGAGGGATGGGCCTTCGATGTCCTCTCCGCCCTGCGCCGCTCGGGCGAACCCTATCAGCTCTCCCCCTCGACGCTGCTGCAGGAGACCCTGGTCACCAGCGGGACGATGACCAACCGCATCGACCGGCTCGTCACCCGCGGCTGGGTCGAACGTCGGCCGGATCCCGGAGACCGACGCGGGGTGCTCGTCCACCTCACCGAGAGCGGTCGCGCCACCGTCGACTCCGCACTGGCCGATCTGCTCGTGAAGGAACGGGCGATCCTCAGCGGACTCACGGCCGCGGGAAGCCGCAATCTCGCGTCCCTGCTCCGAGAGCTCTCCACCGGATTCGACAGCGACGAGGACTGAGACCATGCCACCTGCTGACCTCACGGACTTCACCGGCGCACAGCCGCCTCGGCGAGAGACGATCCACGGTCGATTCGTCGACCTCGAACCCTTGGATTCGGCCGCTCACGGCGATGACCTCTTCGCGGAAGTCACGGCACCGACCGGGATCGACGACCGGTTCCGGTACCTGCCGCAGACTCCGCAGACCGATCGCGGGGAGTTCGATTCCTGGATCGCCGAGGCGGCCGGCAGCCCCGATCCCCTGTTCTTCGCCGTCGTCGACCGGTCCACCGGTCGGGCGCTGGGGCGGCAGGCGCTCATGCGCATCGATGCCGCCAACGGAGTCATCGAGATCGGGCACATCCTCTGGGGTCCGAGTCTGTCGCGGACCGCCGCGGCCACCGAGGCGCTCTTCCTCTGCGCCGAGCTCGTCTTCGCTTCCGGATTCCGCCGCTTCGAATGGAAGTGCGATGACGACAATGTGCCGTCGAAGCGGGCGGCCGAGCGCTTCGGCTTCACCTTCGAAGGCGTGTTCCGTCAGCACCTCGTGGTCAAGGGACGCAACCGCGATACCGCGTGGTTCTCGATCATCGACAGCGAATGGCCGTCCCTGCGGCAGGGATACCGGGCCTGGTTCGACGAGGCGAACTTCGATGCAGACGGCCGCCAGCGTGAGAGTCTGCGCGCGCTCATCGCCGCTGCCCGCCACGGCTGAGGCCCTCTGTGCGTCGCCGGCCCGTTCGCCGTTTCGCCGCGCGTCCGCCCGGGCTCGGGCACGGGCGGACATTAGGCTGGAACTGACACCACACGGCCCCTGACGACACCTCGAGGAACCATGCGACTTCGCCCCCTTGCCCTTCTGTCCGCCGCTGCGCTGCTGGCCACGACGACGGCCTGCGTGTCGACTCCCGAGGAGACCCGCCCCCAGCCCCGCCCTTCGGTGAGCAAGGAGGAGGTCACGCCGATCGAGACGCCCAAGGATGCGCCGAAGGTGTCCATCGTCGACTCCTCACCCGGCGGGGCGAAGGACACCGACCCGCTGTGGCAGGGCCTCGCCGAGGCGGCCGAGAAGAAGTCCGAGGCCTACCTCAAGGTCTACGTGCACACCGGCAATCCCGAAGTGCCCGACTCCGGAGAGATGACCGTGACCGCCGACAGCCCAGACAGTGTCAGCGTCACCCTCGATGCGGACAGCGTCGATGACGACCTCTCCCCGTTCCTGCTCCTCCACGGCACTTTCGAGGTCGAGGAGATCGGCAACTCGGCGTTCACGCTCAAGAACGTCGACGACAAGGACATCCCCGAGCTCGATCCGAAGGGCCCGGACGACGAGAAGCGCTGCACTGCCGAGGACGCGCAGGAGCGGATCGGTCTTGCCGCGGACGACCTCGCCGAGGATCCCGGCCGCCGCGAAGAGTTCCGACAGCAGTGGGGCGGCTCACCTCGCGTGTGGTGGGGTATCCAGATGACGGCGATCAGCCTCGGGGAAGAGGGCGAAGTCGCCGGCGACTTCCTCACCGAAGCCTGCGGCGACTACCTCCAGTAAGACCAGTCGCGTGAGCCTATGAAGATCGCCATCGTCGGAGCCGGAATCGGCGGGCTCTCTGCGGCCGTCGGGCTGCAGAGAGCCGGTGCCGAGGTGACCGTGTTCGAACGCGCTCCCGAAGTCAGGGCCGGCGGTTCGGGTCTGTCGATCTTCGCCAACGGTCTGGCGGCACTGGACGCATTGGGCCTCTCCGAGGACTTCGACGCGGTGACCGACCGCAGTGTCGAAGGTTTCGCCGCAGGTCAGCGTCGCGCCGATGGACGCTGGATCGCCCAGGTCCCCAACGACTCCGTCGGGGCGCTGCGCATCGTCGACCGCGCCGATCTCCACCGGATCCTCTTCGGGGCTCTGGCACCGGGGACCGTCCGCACCGACGCGGCAGCGGTCGCGTCCGCGACCGACGGCACCCTGACTGTCACCGCGGGTGCGGTCGGCACGGATTCCGAGGCACAGCTTGCGGCCGAGCAGCGTTTCGACCTCATCATCGCCGCCGACGGCCTGCACAGTCGGATCCGCTCAGTCGTCGCCGGAAGAACGGTCGCACCGCGGTACTCCGGTTATTCCGCGTGGCGGGGCATCACCTCGGTGCCGGTGGATCTGGAGCGTGCCGCCGGGGAATCGGTGGGATGCGGGCGCCGCTTCGGCATCGCTCCGCTGGCCGATGGCCGCGTCTACTGGTTCGCCGTGGCGAACATGCCCCAGGATGCCGTGTTCGCCCGTGAGAAGGCGACCGTCGAGGCGATGTTCGCAGGTTGGCACCGCCCCATCGCCGAACTCATCGAAGCCACCCCCGCCGAGGCGGTCCGTCGCACCCCGATCAGCGACCTCTCCCACCGGTTGGCTCGATTCCATCGGGGCCGGGTGGTGCTCCTCGGCGATGCCGCGCACGCGATGACGCCCGACCTCGGGCAGGGAGGCGGCCAGGCGCTCGAGGACGCGGCGACACTGACCGCGCTGCTCGCCCCGCTGGCTGAGCGCGGTGCTGCGCTGCGTGCAGAACTCGATGAGGCCCTGCACCGGTACGATGCGCTGCGCAGGCCGCGCTCACAGTCGATCGCCCGGAAGTCACGTCTCATGGGGCATATGTTCCAGCTCGACTCCCCGCTGTTGGCACGGGTCCGCAACGCGGTGTTCTCGGTCGTTCCCTCGCGACTCATCGCCGCGCAGGCCGCGAGCGTGCAGAGATGGTCACCGCCGGCTCCGCCTCGGTGAGTTCGCTCCCCCGCGGTGAGGAGTCCCCGCGGCCGAAACGGCACAGCGGTTCAGTCGGCCAGGGCGCGGTTCAGTCGGCCAGGGCGCGGTTGTAGGCCTCGACGACCGGGGGCAGGAAGAAGCCCATGATCACGGCGATGGCGGTGAGCAGGCAGGCCAGGCCCAGCCACAGAGATCCGCCGATGACGCTGAAGGCGAAGACGATGACGAGCAGCTCGAACGCGATCGCCGCGGGTCGCGCCCACCGGTGCAGCCGCCACGCCCCACGTGCCGCGGCACCGACTCCGGCCGCGAAGATGAGGAACATGACGGCCAGGCCGACCAGCGATGCGGCCAGCTCACCCGCGCCGATGGCCGTGATGATGAACGACAGCGCCGAACCGACCAGGGCCAGCGCCTGAATGCCGAGGACGACGACGACCAGGGTCATCGCCCGCGGAGTCGGGACACCGTGCCCGGCAGGATCCTGTGAGCCTCCGGGCACGGCAGACCGGTCACTGCGAGAACTCAAATGTTCACCCGAGCGAATCCGGGGATGAGGATCTCGTCGAGCATGCGCTCGCGCACATCCAGCGGCAGGAAGGCAGCGGTCACCGCGTTCACGGTGGCCCATTCGAGGTCCGTCTGCGTCCATCCCGCCTCATCGACGAGCAGACGCATCTCCCGCGACATCGACGTGCCGGACATGAGCCGGTTGTCCGGGTTGATGGTCACGGCGAAGCCGAGATCCTTCAGCCCCGTGATCGGGTGGCTGGCGATGGTGCCGCCGATGTCGGTCTGCAGGTTCGAGCTCGGGCACAGCTCCAGCGGGATCTGCTGGTCGAGGACCCACGCGGCGAGGCTGCCGAGCTGACCCTCTCCATCGACGATCTCCATGTCCTCGACGATCCGGGCGCCGTGGCCCAGACGCTGAGCGTGGCAGATGGTGATCGCCTCGTGGATGGATTCCTTGCCTGCGGCCTCACCGGCGTGGATCGTCACGGGCACATAGGCCTGATGGAGGGCGTTGAACGCGGAGAGGTGCGCCGAGGGCGGGAAGCCGTTCTCCGGTCCGGCGATGTCGAAGCCGACGACACCGGATTCCGAGCCCTTCTCACGGTGACGGATGGCCAGTTCCGCGATCGCCAGGGAATTGTCGGCCTGACGCATAGCGGTGATGAGCTGGCCGACGCGGATGTACTTGCCCTCGGCGGCAGCTTCCGAGACACCGGCTTCGAGCCCGTCCTGGACGGCCTCGACGACGGTGTCGAGCTCCAGCCCGCCTTCGAGATGCTGTTCGGGAGCCCACCGGGCCTCGGCATAGAACACGCCGTCGGCGACCTGGTCGAGCACCCATTCCTTGGCCACGCGACGCAGATTGTCTTCGGTCTGCATCACGGCCACGGTGTGAGAGAAGGTCTCGAGGTAGCGGACGAGATCACCGGAGTTCGCGGATTCCGCGAACCATCGGCCCAGCGACTCCGCGTCGGCGGCGGGCAGGGTGTGGCCGATCTGATCGGCCAGCTCGATCATCGTCGACGGGCGCAGCCCGCCGTCGAGGTGATCGTGGAGGGACACTTTGGGCAGCTGCAGGATGGGGTCGTCGGAGGCGACGCCGGCGGGTACATTCATCACCGTCTCAGCTTATCCGATGACACCGCCGTCGGCCGTTCATCATCTCTCCAGGTCGATATCCCCGCTCTTGATCCGCTCGCGCAGGTCCGTGATGCCTCGACCGGCATCGGAGACGCGGGAGAGGAACCCGTCCTCGGCGATGATGCGGACCCCGCCGTTGTCGAGCGTGCCCATGTAGCCCCGGTCACCGACGCGGAAGCCGCTGATCTCCTCCGGTCCGCGCTTCGGCGCGGGGGCCACCTCGTCGGGGTTCTTGCTCTGCGGCCAGTCGGGGAACATCGTGCGCAGCCCGCGGCGGACGTTGGGTTCGATGCTCGCCACGATCGACTGCGAGAACCCGCCCGCGGTGCCGTACCACACGAGCTTCGGCAGGATCGGGCTCTTCTCGTCCTCGACCTCGGTGTCGTCGGCGGCCTCGGCCAGATCCTTGCGCTTCTCGTCCGCCGCGGTCACCACCCCCATCGCTGCGGCCGAACCGAAGGGCACGAGGACGTCGGCGTCATCGTCGAAGGACTCATCGAAATAGTCCTCACCGGCCGTGCGGGTATCGGAGATCGACCTGCTTGCCGAGGCGGTGGTGCTGCGATAGGACGTCACCGTCGCCGCGCCTTCGTCCTTCTCGTCGTTGTACAGATCGACCCCGGCGTCGAAGGCGCTGCGGATGGCCCCGGCCTGCGGGAACCCGTGGGAGACGACGACGCCGACCTTCCCCGTCTCCGAGGCGGTGGCCGCGGTGTACCCGGCGATGAACGCCGGCGGGACGAGGTCGAAGTCGATGCTCAGCACGTTCTTCGGCAGGTCTTCGGTGCCGCTGGAGACCCCGAGGAAGAGCTCCTTCGGATGCGCGGCGGCGAAGTCGGCGAGCTCGTCGGCACCGCCGGGTCCGATCACCGTGGTCAGTGCGCAGTCCTGCCGGTGCATCCGATCCAGGGCCGCCGAGGTGGCCGACCCTCCCGAGACCCGTTGGCTCGAGGTGCCGGAGAAGACACCGGCTTCGCGGGCCAGTTCCGTCTCGGCGAGTGTGAGGGCACCGGCCGCATGATCGTCGAATCCGGCGGGAGCGGAGACGAGGCAGCCCAGCCGGGTCTCCTCGAGCGGTTCGGGAGCGGTCACGGAGCAGGCGCCGAGCGCCAGCGTGCTCACCGCACCGAGTGCGGCCAGCGTGCTCACCGCACCGAGTGCGGCCAGCAGGGTGGACCGGGCTCTCATCCTCATGAGTCCTAGATTATCGGCCGGCGGTGCGGGCAGGGTAATCAGCCGGCAGGCCCGGGCCCGCGGCGGCGGGGCCCGTGCTCAGCTGCGGCTCGGGAGATCAGCGATCACGGTCGAGGACCCTGAGCGCGGTGGCGGTGAAGACGCGGGCTGCGATGGCCACCGCGCGTTCGTCGATGAGCAGATCACCCTGATGGATGTCATAGGTGATGCCGCCGGGCGTGCGGGTGCCCAACCGGATGAGCGCGCCCGGGCAGTGGGTGAGGTACCAGGCGAAGTCCTCTCCGCCCATCGACTGCGGAGTCAGCTGCACTGCGTTCTCTCCCAGCTCACCGCGCACAGCGGATTCGATGAGTGTCACCTGGTCTTCGGTGTTGACCACGGGAGGCACACCTCGGCGGTGCTCGAGATCGACGTCGACTCCGTACGGACCGGCGATGCGATCGACGAGTTCGGGAAGCACCTCGGCGACCTGGTTCCACCCGTCGACGTCGAGACAGCGCAGGGTCCCGCGCAGAATCCCCTCGCTGGGAACGACGTTCGCGGCATGACCGGCGCTGATCTCACCCCACACCAGAGAGATCGCGTGGCGAGGGTCGATGAGACGGCCCAGCGTCGAGGGCAGATCGGTGGCGAGCTTGCCGAGGGCGTAGACGAGGTCCTCGGTCAGGTGCGGCCGGGAGGTGTGCCCGCCGTGCCCGGAGAGACGGATGATGACGGTGTCTCCGGCAGCCGTGATCGCACCGATGCGCGAACCCACCTTGCCGATGTCGACATTCGGATCGCAGTGGACGGCGTAGACCTCGGGCACATCATCGAGGACGCCCTGGGAGATCACGCGCAGCGCCCCGCCCGGGGTGACCTCCTCGCCCGGCTGGAAGATCAGGCGGACGCGACCGCCGAGTCCGCCGGGACGGGTCTCGTGGATGCGCTGCAGGGCAATGCCGGCGCCGATGAGGGAGGTCAGGTGCACATCGTGGCCGCAGGCGTGGGCGACACCGGGCACCGTCGAACGGAACTCCTCGTCGATGAGGTCGTCGACGGGCAGAGCGTCGATATCGGCACGCAGCCCCACGGCCACCGGCCCCTCCCCGACCTCGCAGACGACGCCGGTGCCCTCGAGTCGCCGCGGCTGGAGCCCGGCGGCTTCGAGGCGGGCGACGATCTTGTCGGTGGTCTCGAACTCTTGGAAGGACAGTTCCGGGTGGGCATGGATGTCGCGGCGGAAATCGATGAGCTCTGCACCGATCTCAGCGATTGTCGAGCTGATCATGTCAGGTCCTTCGTCAGCGGGAAGTTCGGGGATGGCTGGTGTCGACCATTGGAAGCAATGCTAAGCACAGACCGTCACATCTGTGCTCACTGCGACCAATTTCGACATACTTCCCACGAAGGGCAACTTCCCGCGAAGGGCATCGGCTCAGAGCAATTCGTCGAGCCCCCGCTCCCCTGCCGCGGACACGGCCTTCTTCACATCCTGAGCGTGAGAGCGGGAGGTGATGAGCAGAACGTCGTCGGTGTCGACGACGACGAGGTCTTCGAGTCCGACGATCGCCACCGTCCGCGGCCCTTCGGAGAAGACCACGCCCGAGGCATCGACTTCGAGCAGATCGGTGTTGCCGCCGATGGAGATGACCCCACGCGGTTCGCCGGGCACGGGCTGGCGCAGTCGGGCCACGGAGTCGAAGTCGCCGACGTCGTCCCAGCCGAAGTCGCCGGGGATGACGATGACACGGCCGGCGGCAGCGGCGGGTTCGGCCACGACATAGTCGATGGCGCGCTTCTCCAGGCCCGGCCACACCTCCTCGAGCACCTCCTGATGGTCGGGGGTGTCCCAGGCCTCGGCGATCCGGGAGAGTCCGGCGAAGAGGGCGGGGTCCTCCTCGGCGAGGATCTCGAGCAGGGATTCCGCTTTGGAGATGAACATGCCGGCGTTCCACCGGTAGCGTCCGGAATTCACGTACCGACGGGCAGTGCTCGCGGCGGGCTTCTCCGCGAACGCCAGCGCCCGACGAGCGGTGGGCGCCCCGTCGAGGCCGAGCAGATCGCCGGTCTTGATGTAGCCGTAGGCGGTCGCGGGGTTGCGGGGCATGATGCCGACGGTGACGATGTCCCCGGTCTCGGCGGCGGCCACGGCTTGGTCGATGACGAGGCGGAACTCGTCGACGTTCGTGATCGAGTGATCGGCGGAGAACGACCCGACGATCGCCGCAGGGTCTTCGCGGGCGATGAGCATGGTGGCCAGGCCGATCGCCGCGGCGGAGTCCTTGGGTGAGGGTTCGGCGACGATCTGAGTCCGTGAGATCCCGGGCAGCTGGGAGGCGACCTGGTCGAGGTGGGTCTCGCCGGTGACCACCCAGACCTTGTCCTCACCGACCATGGGGGCCACCCGATCCCAGGTGGCCTGGATCAGGCTGCGACCGAGCCCGAGCACATCGTGGAGGAACTTCGGGTTGGCGCGACGGGACAGCGGCCAGAGGCGGGTTCCCGAACCGCCTGCGGGGATGATGGCGTGGAAATGGGTATTCACGGAATCAGTGTCCCAGAGTTCGGGCATCGCTTCCCCGAGGTTGTCCGCCGTGTCGGAGGAGCTCAGCCGCAGCGTGGCGGTGGGGACAACCCCACCCCGGGGCCGCCTCGGTGACGGTCGGGGACCGCGTCGGCGTCAACCGCGGGGCTCGCAAGGGTCATGCAGGTCAGACCGGAGATCTCATCATTTAGCGCACACGACTGTGATGTAAATGAAAATCCGTGAGACGGGAAATCCCAGTTTTGAGGGAATTGCCAGGGTTGAGGTGTGATCCGGCACGCTGAGCGGTGTCTCGACTGGCACCGGAGCGGTCTTCGGCGTAGTTTCTAGACGTACACACCCCAATACTCAAGATGGAGGATGCTCCGTGGCCAAAGCGTCTACGGGCACTCTGTACCGAGGAAACGAAGGAATGTGGTCCTGGGTCGCGCATCGCGTCACAGGCGTCGGAATCTTCTTCTTCCTTCTGGTCCACGTGCTCGATACTGCACTCGTCCGCGTCTCGCCCGAGGCCTACAACGCAGTGATCGGAACCTACAAGACACCCGTCATGGCATTCGGTGAGATCGCCCTGGTCGCCGCAATCGCGTTCCACGCGTTCAACGGGCTGCGCGTCATTCTCGTCGATTTCTCGAAGAGTGGCCCGAAGAATCAGAAGAAGCTGTTCTGGGGAGTCATGGTCCTTTGGCTCATCATCATGATCGCCTTCATTCCTCGCCAGCTGATGCACACTTTCGGAGGCTGACATGAGCACAACATCCATTCCGGCTCCGCGGACCGGCTACTCCCGGCACAAGTCGACGCGTTCGAAGTTCGAGATGTTCGCATGGCTGTTCATGCGCGTCTCCGGCGTCATCCTCGTGATCCTCATCTTCGGCCACCTGTTCGTCAACCTGTGGGCCGGCGACGGCGTCCAGGCCATCGACTTCGGATTCGTCGCAGGCAAGTGGGCCAGCCCGTTCTGGCAGATCTGGGATCTGCTCATGCTGTGGCTGGCGATGCTGCACGGCACCAACGGCCTGCGCACCATCATCATGGACTACTCCGAGAAGCCCAGCACCCGCATGGCTCTGCAGGTGATCCTCTACATCGCCTCGATCATCGTCATCGTGCTCGGCACGCTCGTCATCTTCACGTTCGATCCCTGCCCGGCCGGAGCGGACCCCTCGGTCCTGGCTGAGTTCTGCAAGGCCTAAAGGAGAAACATGCAGGTACATCATTACGACGTCGTCATCGTCGGCGCCGGCGGCGCCGGCATGCGTGCGGCGATCGAATCGGGCCAGCGCGCCCGGACCGCCGTTCTCACGAAGCTCTACCCCACCCGTTCGCACACCGGTGCCGCCCAGGGCGGAATGTGCGCCGCACTGGCGAACGTGGAAGAGGACAACTGGGAATGGCACACCTTCGACACCGTCAAGGGCGGTGACTACCTGGTCGACCAGGACGCCGCCGAGGTGATGGCCAAGGAAGCCATCGACGCCGTGCTCGATCTCGAGAAGATGGGGCTGCCCTTCAACCGCACCCCCGAAGGCAAGATCGACCAGCGTCGCTTCGGCGGTCACACCCGTGACCACGGCAAGTCGGCCGTGCGCCGTTCCTGCTACGCGGCCGACCGCACCGGCCACATGATCCTCCAGACCCTGTACCAACAGTGCGTCAAGCACGGCGTGGAGTTCTACAACGAGTTCTACGTCCTCGACCTCGTCATGACCGAGGTCGAGGGGGTCAAGCGCCCGGCCGGCGTCGTGGCCTACGAACTGGCCACCGGCGAGATCCACATCTTCCAGGCCAAGTCGGTCGTCTTCGCCACCGGCGGAGTCGGCAAGGTCTTCAAGACCACGTCGAACGCCCACACCCTGACAGGCGACGGAATGGCCGTGACCTACAACCGCGGCATCCCGCTCGAGGACATGGAGTTCTTCCAGTTCCACCCCACAGGCCTCGCCGGCCTGGGCATCCTGCTCTCCGAGGCAGCTCGCGGTGAAGGCGGAATCCTCCGCAACTCCGACGGTGAGCGCTTCATGGAGCGCTACGCCCCGACGATCAAGGACCTCGCTCCGCGTGACATCGTCGCGCGTTCGATGGCCAACGAGGTCCGTGAGGGTCGCGGCTGCGGTCCGAACAAGGACTACGTCCTCCTCGACCTCACCCACCTCGAACCGGCGCATATCGATGCCAAGCTGCCGGACATCACGGAGTTCGCCCGCACTTACCTCGGTGTCGAGCCCTACACCGAGCCCGTGCCGGTGTTCCCGACCGCGCACTACGCCATGGGCGGCATCCCGACGAACATCAAGGCCGAGGTCCTCGGCGACAACGACACCGTCGTGCCCGGCCTCTACGCCGCAGGCGAATGCGCCTGTGTGTCCGTGCACGGCTCGAACCGTCTGGGCACGAACTCGCTTCTCGACATCAACGTCTTCGGCAAACGCGCCGGCATCGCCGCCGCGGAATACGCCCAGACCGCCGATTCCGTGGAACTTCCGGAGAGCCCGGAGACACAGGTCGTCGAGATGCTCGAGAAGATGCGCACCTCGGATGGCACCGAACGCATCGGCGCCATCCGCAAGGATCTGCAGGAGATCATGGACTCCAACGTCCAGGTGTTCCGCACCGACGAGACTCTGCGCGAGGCACTCGACGAGATCGCCAAGCTGCGCGAACGCTACAACAACGTGGGCATCCAGGACCGCGGCAAGCGCTACAACCTCGATCTGCTCGAGGCTGTCGAGCTGGGCTTCCTGCTCGAACTCGCCGAGGTCATCTCCGTCGCGGCCATCCACCGCAAGGAATCGCGCGGCGGACACTTCCGTGAGGACTTCCCCGATCGTGATGACGAGAAGTTCATGCACCACACGATGACCTACCTCGATCCCGAAGCGGAGACCGACGGCATCAAGGGCATGCGTCTTGAGACGAAGCCCGTCATCGTCACCCGTTACCAGCCGATGGAGCGTAAGTACTGATGAGCACCGACACCACCCCAGAGCCAGCCTCGAAGATCGATCTGCCCGAGCATGTCTCGGGCGAAGGCGGAAGCATTCCGTCCTTCGACTGCACCTTCCAGATTGCACGGTTCGACCCCGAACTCGATTCGGAGCCGCACTGGGAGGAATACAACATCACGATGTACGGCACCGACCGTGTGCTGGATGCCCTCCACAAGATCAAATGGGAGATCGACGGCTCGCTGTCCTTCCGCCGGTCCTGCGCCCACGGCGTCTGCGGCTCCGATGCGATGCGCATCAACGGCCGCAACCGCCTGGCCTGCAAGACGTTGCTGAAGGACCTCGACACGTCGAAGCCCATCATCGTCGAGGCGATCAAGGGTCTTCCGCTCGAGAAGGACATGATCGTCGACATGGAGCCCTTCTTCCAGTCGTACCGTGAGGTCATGCCGTTCCTCGTCACCTCCGGTCACGAGCCCACCCGAGAGCGTCTGCAGTCGGCCGAAGAGCGTGCGGCCTTCGACGACACCACGAAGTGCATCCTCTGCGCGGCCTGCACCTCCTCGTGCCCCGTGTTCTGGACCGACGGTCAGTACTTCGGACCGGCCGCGATCGTCAACGCGCACCGTTTCATCTTCGATTCGCGTGACGAGGGCGGCGACATGCGCCTCGAGATCCTCAACGACAAGGAAGGCGTGTGGCGCTGCCGCACCACCTTCAACTGCACCGAGGCCTGCCCTCGCGGCATCGAGATCACCAAGGCCATCGCCGAGGTGAAGCAGGCGATCCTGCAGCGCGCCTTCTGATCGCGACTGCCTGAAGTCCTACTGCTGCGGCCCCGCACCGATGGGTGCGGGGCCGTTTTCGCATTCTGCCGCCTCGGTTCCGGTGGGGGCGTCCGGTTCACGGCGCCTCGGCGCCGATGGAGGGCGGCGCGGCGGCGCTGGTGGAGGACGGCGCCTCGGCGCGGGTGGAGGAGCACGACCTGCGTCACTTCGGTGCGGGTGAGGCAAACCTGAGGACAGCGGGACGGACGCGAAAGTAGACTGGGGCGCATGCGTTTCACCCGCTCGTCAGCTTCCTCACTGCTCGCACTGCTCCTCGGTGCCGTGGCCGCAACAGTTCTGGTCGCGGCCCAGCTCGCCTACTCCCCCGCACCGGCGAAGGCAGCGCCACAGCCGGCGGAGTCGACGGCTCCGGCGTACGTGACGCCTGACGACCTCGGCGATGGGGCGAAGCCGCCGAAGCCGGTGGGCGTCTCCTGGCTCGTCGGTGACCTCGACAGTGGGAATCTGCATGCGGCGAAGAACATCGAGAAGCGGCACGCACCGGCTTCGACGATCAAACTGCTCACGGCTCTCGCTCTCGTCGATGTGCTCGATGACAAGAAGCAGAAGGTCAAGGCCGAATTCGAGGACATGGAGATCGACGGGACGAAGGTCGGGCTCATGCAGACGAACAGCTACACGGTCGATCTGCTCTTCCACGCCATGCTGATGTCGAGTGCCAATGATGCCGCGAACGCCCTCGGGCGGGCCGCCGGTGGTCAGGACAAGGCCGTGAAGCTCATGAACGACAAGGCCGCCGAGCTGGGGCTGGAGAACACGCATGCGGTGAACACCTCGGGCCTCGACGCGAAGGGGCAGTACACGAGCGCCGAGGACCTCATGAAGCTCGCGTGGGCCGTCTGCGAGGACGACTATCTCATGAAGGTCATCGGGACCGAGACTTATAAATTCCCCGGCGGGAAGAATCCGCAGACGAAAGAGAAGTTCAAAGGCTACGAGATTCAGAACCACACAAAGATCGTCGGGCAGGTCGACGGCGGACTGGGTCTGAAGAACGGCTTCACTCGCGCCGCGAAGGGCTCGTATGTGGCCGTAGCCGAACGAGACGGACACCGTGTCGTGGCGACGATGCTCGGCATCGACAACAACTCCCGGCAGGCCGCCGTCGACCTCCTCGAATGGGACTTCGCGCAGAAGGATCCGAAATCGCTGCAGACCGTTCCGGTGGGGACTCAGGCAACCGCCGAGGCGGACCCCACCGCTTCGGGCAGCGGCAGCGATGCCGGTGGAACCGACGAAGGGACGGCAGCGGCGTCGGCGGAGAAGTCGACGCCCGAAGAATCGGAGGGGGCGGCTGCCTCGGTGGCGTCTCGGTCCTTGGGTGCGGCGATGGACAATCCCCTCGCTCTCGGACTGCTTGCCGTGGGCGTCGTTCTGCTCACCCTCACTGCCGTGTTCTGGGTCAGGCTGCGGGCGCGCATGCAGGGGCGTCGCTGAGCTCTCGTCGCCCTGCATCGGCACGAAGCACCCTTCTCGACGAAGGTCTCACGGCGGTCACCGGCCGCGCATCTATGACCTCACGGGCCTCGAGTGGACAATTCTCGCTCGCGTCGGATATGCTGATTCTTTGCGTTCGAAGTTGTCCGCATTCATCGAACCGGTCGATGAGTTGCTCCTGACGACCGACAGTGAGAGTCGTAGGCCCCGATCCTGGTTCGCCCTTGCAGATGAATGTTCCGGACACCGTGTCTCTTCGAAACGCAGATCCCCATTGGCGATCACCCAGTCGCCGACTTCAGAACCTGACGAATAGCGTGCGTAGTTGCCTGCTATTCACAACCGAAGAAAGGAGGGAACCATGTCTGAGTTCCCACAGTGGGTCCAGCGCGGACTCATCCACGCAGGAATGATCGATCCCAAGATCAGCCGCGAATCCCGCGGTGAGACCACGATCGAAGATTCGACCGGTCGCATCGTGCTGTTCACCGGCACCTCGCTGCGCGAGATCACGCCGATGGCAGCCGCCTGACCGCCTGAACTGAAGAGGACGCCCACTCGCTGCCGGGTTTTACGCAGCGCGTGGGCGTCTGCTCATTCACTCCGGCCTCCGGCCTCCGGCGGCCGGGTCCGACGCAGCCGACGATCGCCGTGAGCATGCCCATTCGCTCAGCGCATCGATTCCCGATACTGTGAATGCCGAAGAGACCTCCCAACCCCACCGGCTATGTCTGATCTCCGCACTGATTCTGCGCACCTGGACGCTTCCCCCGCAGCGTCGACCCGATTTCAGCATCTCGAGGGGCTCCGCGGGTTCTCCATCGCTTTGGTCGTCATCTTCCACGTCTTCATCGGACGTGTCTCCTCCGGGGTGGATGTGTTCCTCTTCCTCGGTGGCACACTCCTCCTGTCTTCACAGATCCGCAACGCTGAGCGACTCGACGGACGTTCCTTCGCCCGTTCGGTGCTGCGCGTCCTCCTGCGTCTGCTCCCCGCGCTCCTCGCAGTCGTCGCCACGACCGTCGGCGGAGTCCTCATCTTCTACCCGCATCTGGACTGGGGACAGTGGCTGACGGATGCTTCAGCCGCCGCGAGCTTCTGGATCAACTGGCGTTTCGTCTCTCTCGGTTCCGATTACGATGCAGCGGGAATCGACAGCAGTCCCCTGCAGCATCTGTGGTCGATGTCGGTCCAGTTCCAAATCTATATTGCGATCATCGCACTCGTCTTCGCCTCACGTGGCCGTTCGGCACGGGTGCGGATGCGTCCACTGGTGTGGATCATCGCCCTGTTGTCGATGCTCTCGCTCCTCTGTGCGACCTGGATGGCCCTCGCCGGCGATCAGGGGGTGAACTACTACTCGACCTTCTCACGCTTCTGGGAGATCGGTGCCGGTGCGCTCCTCGGCCTGGTGCTGTTCGACGCCGAGCGCATCCGAGGCTCATCATGGCCACGGTGGCTCAGTGCCGTGCTGTCATGGGTCGGAGTGGTCATGATCTTCTCCGTCGGGCTGTTCTTCGACGGTGCCGAACAGTTCCCGGGGCCCCTGACTCTCGTTCCCCTCCTCGGTGCTCTGCTTCTCATCGGGGCCGGTCTCGTTCGCCAGAGGAAGCCACCGATCATCATCCGAGTTTTGGAGTCGGCTCCGCTGACCCGCCTCGGCACGATCGCCTACTCCTTGTACCTGTGGCATTGGCCGCTGCTCATCCTCACCGTCAGAGTCACCGGCATCGATGCGAAGAACCCTCTCGTCGGCGTCCCGGTGATTCTCGCTTCTCTGCTGCTGGCCGAGCTCACGCATCGGTGGGTGGAAATCCCACTGCGCCAGCGGACGGGGCCGGAGCCGCTGCCTTCCACCATCGCCCGGGCGCGGGTCGGCATGGTGGCGGTTCTGGTCCTCCTCCTCGTCTCTCCCCCGGCCTGGGCCGTTGGTCTCGTCGCGAACAGGGCCTACGTCGAGCACAAGATCTCGGCTGTCATCGCCGAAGGCCGCCCCGACTCCTACCCGGGTGCCGGCGAGATCCTCGACGGAATCGAACCACGCCTCGATGTGCCGATCATGCCGGGCCTGGCCTCACGGGACCCGATGATGCCGCCGACGGAGGCCGACCGATGCACGACACCGCAGAGCGACGACTCGATCATCTTCGACAAAGCCGACGGCGATCCGTGCTGGTACGGTGACACCGACTCGGAGCGATCACTGTATGTCGTCGGCGGATCACACAGCGAACAGTGGCTTGGTGCTCTCGACATCATCGGCAAGCGCCGAGGCATCCGGATCGTGCCTTTCACCCGCGCCGGCTGCCCTCTGTACTACAGTCCCACCGATGATACGGACTGCATCTCGTGGTCACGAAAGGTCGAAGAACACATCAGACTGCATCCGCCTTCGGAGGGCATATTCATGTCCTCGACCCGACCCACCGGAGACCAGGAGGAGGAGCCTGACTACGTCCCGGACGAGTACATCGACGTCTTCGAGCGTCTGGCCGAAGAGGAGAACACGATCTTCGCCGTTCGCGACACTCCGTGGCTGCAACTCGGCGACGGCGAGCATGTCGATCCGCGCGTCTGCGTCGGCGAGGACCCGAGCCGACGCTCATGCACCGTACCCGCCGAGTCGGTTCTGGCCGAGACCAATCCCGCTGCGGATGTCTTCGATACCGACAGCTTCATCCATCTCGACCTGAGCGAATCACTCATCCAAGACGGTCACGTGCAACCCGTGATCGGAAACGTCCTGGTCTTCCGTGACTGGAACCATCTGACCCATCAATATGTGCGCACTCTGGCCGCGGAGGTAGAACGGCAGATGTTCTCGGACGCCGCCGGTTCATAGCCGACCACACCGCACGCTGAGCCTGCGGTCAGCTGCGTCCGGCCATCTCGCAGGTCCACCCCTCAGGGATGTCCGGGTTCGCCAGAGTCTCGAGAATCTCTGCGCCGAGATCTTCGGTGAGCAGATCGTCGCCAACCGGGTAGAGGATCTTCTCCTCCTTCTCATTGTGCGCTTCGAGTCCGTCTTCGAGGGACTTCCAGACCGGGGCGATCTCGGCCTTGTCGGCACCCGCATCCAGCTTGGCTGCGATCTCATCCATCCGATCCCACAGCTCACCATGCTCACGGAGCATGACGAAGACCGGCCCCATGAGTCCTCCGGCCTTCATCGCCGGAAAGTGCAGAACCTCTTCGACATAGATGTGGTGGCGCAGCCCGGCGGCGCCCGTGTTGAAAGCCTCGATGTCGAGCGGCCCATCCGCCGACAACGTCCGCGCGAAGGTCTCGAAATATCCGTCGATGCGATGGTGGTCACGCTCAAGGACCTCGCCGACGCTGAGTCGTCCGCTCTCCCCTGTTCCCGAGCCTGTCATGGTGTGCAACTCCTTCGACTGTCGATGCGAGGAACTCGTCCCCGTCTGTCGATTGTGCCACTTCCGCCGAGGCGTCGGGTGAGCAGAGAAAGAGCGGCCCACCCGAGCCGGATTGCTCGAATGGGCCGCTTCAGTTCTCAGAACTCAGCGGTCTCAGAAGTCCCAGTCGTCGTCTTCGGTGTTCTCGGCCTTGCCGATGACGTAGGACGAACCGGAACCGGAGAAGAAATCGTGGTTCTCATCGCTGCCGGGTGAGAGCGCCGCCAGGATGGCCGGGTTGACCTTCGTGACCTCCTTGGGGAACATCGCCTCGTAGCCGAGGTTCATCAGCGCCTTGTTCGCGTTGTAGTGGAGGAACATCTTGCAGTCCTCGGCCAGTCCCACCGAATCGTAGATGTCGTGGGTGTAGGCGACCTCGTTCTCGTAGAGCTCGAACATGAGATTCATCGTGTAGTCCTTGAGCTCGGCCTTGCGCTCTTCGGACTGCGACTCCAAGCCCTTCTGGTACTTGTAGCCGATGTAATAGCCGTGCACGGCCTCATCGCGGATGATCAGACGGATGAGGTCAGCGGTGTTCGTCAGCTTCGCATGTGCCGACCAGTACATGGGCAGGTAGAAGCCGGAGTAGAAGAGGAACGACTCGAGCAGCGTCGAAGCGACCTTGCGCTTGAGCGGATCGTCACCTCGGTAGTAGCTGAGGATGATGTCAGCCTTCGACTGCAGGTAGGTGTTCTCTCGCGACCAGCGGAACGCCTCGTCGATCTCCTTCGTCGAGCACAGTGTGGAGAAGATCGAGGAGTAGGACTTCGCGTGCACGCTCTCCATGAACGCGATGTTCGTGAGCACTGCCTCTTCGTGCGGGGTGACAGCGTCGGGAATGAGCGAGATCGCGCCGACCGTGCCCTGAATCGTGTCGAGCAGCGTCAGTCCCGTGAACACGCGCATCGTCAGCGTCTTCTCGTCATCGGTCAGCGTCGCCCACGAGGGGATGTCGTTGCTCAGCGGCACCTTCTCCGGCAGCCAGAAATTTCCGGTCAGGCGATCCCACACCTCGTCGTCGATCGGATCGACGACGCGGTTCCAGTTGATGGCGTCGACGTGCGAGGCCAGAGTCAGATTCTCCAACGCTATCTCTCTTCCCAAAAAGTCTTGTTCTGCAAAAATCACGAAGTGGTCTTCGTGCTGAGTTTCAGCGGTCTGCTCGGCAGACGGATGTCCGCTGTGCAGGGCCCCTGCAGCAGCGGCCCTGCACAAAGCCGGCGGACCGATTCACATCGGTCCGCCGTGCCAGTGGATCAGAGCATGCAGGAGACGCAGCCTTCGACCTCCGTGCCCTGCAGAGCGAGCTGCCGGAGCCGGATGTAGTAGATGGTCTTGATGCCCTTGCGCCAGGCGTAGATCTGCGCCTTGTTGATATCACGAGTGGTGGCGGTGTCCATGAAGAACAGAGTCAGCGACAGTCCCTGATCCACGTGCTTCGTGGCCTCGGCGTAGGTGTCGATGATCTTCTCGTAGCCGATCTCGTAAGCATCCTGGTAGTACTCGAGGTTGTCGTTGTCCATGAAGGGTGCCGGGTAGTACACGCGCCCGACCTTGCCTTCCTTGCGGATTTCGATCTTCGAGGCCACCGGGTGGATCGACGAGGTCGAGTTGTTGATGTAGGAGATCGAACCCGTCGGAGGCACGGCCTGCAGGTTCTGGTTGTAGATGCCGTGCTCGGCGACCTGGGCCTTGAGCTCGCGCCAGTCCTCCTGGGTCGGGATGTGCACACCCGCCTCGTCGAAGAGCTCCTTGACGCGTGTGGTCCGCGGCTGCCACACCTCATCGGTGTACTTGTCGAAGTATTCGCCGGTGGCGTACTTCGAACGTTCGAAGCCGGCGAAGGTCGCGCCGCGCTCCTTCGCAATCTCCATCGACGCCCGTACACAGTGGTAGGCGACGGTGTAGAAGTACATGTTCGTGAAGTCCAGACCCTCATCGGAGCCGTAGTAGACGTGCTCACGGGCGAGGTAGCCGTGCAGGTTCATCTGGCCCAGGCCGATGGCGTGCGACATGTCGTTGCCGCGCGCGATCGACGGCACGGACTGGATGTCCGAGGTCTCGGCGACTGCGGTGAGGCCGCGGATCGCGGTCTCGATGGTCTGACCGAAGTTCTCCGAATCCATCGTCAGCGCGATGTTGAGCGAACCGAGGTTGCAGGAGATGTCCTTGCCGACCACGTCGTAGCCGAGATCATCGTCGTACTTGCTGGGCTCGGAAACCTGGAGGATCTCCGAGCACAGGTTGGACATGATGATCTTGCCGTCGATCGGATTCGCCTTGTTGACGGTGTCCTCGAACATGACGTACGGGTACCCGGACTCGAACTGGATCTCGGCGAGAGTCTGGAAGAATTCGCGCGCTTTGATCTTCTTCTTCTTGATCGCCGCGTTGTCGACCAGCTCCGTGTACTTCTCAGTGACATTGATGTCGGAGAAGGGCACACCGTAGACGCGCTCGACGTCGTAGGGGCTGAAGAGGTACATGTCCTCATTGCGCTTGGCCAATTCGAAGGTGATGTCGGGGATCACGACGCCCAGGGACAGAGTCTTGATCCGGATCTTCTCATCGGCGTTCTCGCGCTTGGTGTCGAGGAACTTGTAGATGTCGGGGTGGTGGGCGTGGAGGTACACGGCACCGGCGCCCTGTCGGGCTCCGAGCTGGTTGGCGTAGGAGAACGAGTCCTCGAGCAGCTTCATGACCGGAATGACGCCGGAGGACTGGTTCTCGATCTTCTTGATCGGGGCTCCGGACTCACGGATGTTCGTCAGGGCGAAGGCCACACCACCGCCGCGCTTGGACAGCTGCAGAGCGGAGTTGATGGAGCGGCCGATCGACTCCATGTTGTCTTCGATGCGCAGCAGGAAGCAGGAGACGAGCTCGCCGCGCTGGCGCTTGCCGGCATTGAGGAAGGTCGGGGTGGCCGGCTGGAAGCGGCCGCTGATGATCTCGTCGACGAGCTGGGTCGCCAGCGTCTCATCGCCACGGGCGAGGAAGAGAGCGACCATGACGACGCGATCCTCGAAGCGCTCGAGGTAACGCTTGCCGTCGAAGGTCTTCAGCGTGTACGAGGTGTAGAACTTGAAAGCTCCGAGGAAGGTCTGGAAGCGGAACTTGTGATCGTAGGCCCGCTTCGACAGGTTCTCGATGAACTCGAAAGAGTACTGTTCGAGGACTTCGGGTTCGTAGTAGTCCTTCTCGACGAGGTAGTCGAGCTTCTCCTTGAGGTCATGGAAGAAGACGGTGTTGTTGTTCACGTGCTGCAGGAAGTACTGCCGAGCAGCCTGCTTGTCACGTTCGAACTGAATCCGTCCGCTCTCGTCATACAGGTTCAGCATGGCGTTGAGCGCGTGGTAGTCCAGATCCGTCTCTTCGCGGATGATGTCCTCTACATTGCGGTCTTCAGCGAGCTCGCGCACAGTTTATCCAATCCTAGATTCACAGCGTCGACGTCCTCCTGAGTGCCCAGGAGTTCGACTCGATACATGAGGGGTACTTGACACTTTGCTGCGACCTTGTGGGCCGCGCGGCAATAGTCCTCGCCGAAGTTCGTGTTTCCGGCGCCGATGACTCCGACCAAATGGCGGCGGTTCTCTTCGACATTGAGGAATTTGATGACTTGCCTGGGAACAGCCCCGCGATTGCGACCGGCCCCGTAGGTGGGGGTGACGAGAACGAATGGCTCATCCACTCGAAGCGTCTCTTCCTTGGTCAACGTCGGCAACCGCACTGCCGGGTGCCGCAGCTTGCTGACGAAGCGGTGCGTGTACTCGGAGTTGGCAGAGAAGTAGACCAGAAGCATTTCAGGCCACGACGGAAGCGTTCTGCTCGCCGACGAGAGTGGCGATCTTGTCCGGTCGGAATCCCGACCAGTGATCGTTGTCGGTGACAACGACGGGGGCCTGCATGTAACCCATGGCCTTGACGACATCGAGGGCGTTCTCGTCGACGCTGAGATCGACCGACTTGTACTTCAGCCCTTTGGCATCGAGCGCACGGTAGGTTGCATTGCACTGGACACAAGCCGGCTTGGTGTACACGGTGATCATGACGACTCCTTCATTCTGCCTTGCGGCTCCGCGTTCTGGGTGGCGTGGCCGGCCTCTTCACCTGCCGATTCATGATGAAAATCACGAGGCGCAGGCTCAAGGGTGACCACTAGATGTTGTGTTCGGGTACGACCTTACCCCTATATCCAGTGTTACACCAGTGTGATTACGAGGTTCCACACCCTGTGACTTCACCGTCCACATTCGTCCACAGGCTGTGAACGACACCTATGTAGTTCGATGACCAGCGCGGACACTGGGAACAACGCTCGACAGCCGAATTCTCTTCCCGTTTTCCACTGCCGTTATCCACCGGTTTCCACAGGAAAAATTTTTGCCTGTGGGTGTGTCGCTGCTTCCTCGGCGATCGTCCGCACACGGTGGAGTGAGGCACCCGTCACGCAGTCGTGGAGGCCATGATCACACTGTTCTGCGCTCCTTGTTCCGCGCTTTCTCCTCAGCCTCCTCCCCTCGGTCCCCGCGACCGATTCCCAGCGGTCCCTTGTGGTCTCACCGACGGTACAGATCGGTCCTGACATGAGATCTTCGCAGGCGCCCCGTGCCGGGACGTGTGTCAGCACTGGAACGACTTCGGCTGTCTCTGTGTCAGGGCCAACCAATATGCTGGAGACCACACCGCACCGAATCGAGAGGCTCCAGGACTATGACGGCAACGGCACCGGCCAATACTCAGGAGATCGCGCACGCACAGTCGATCCTCAATGGCCTCGAGTCCTACCTCGACCATTTCGTCGTCGGCCAGCAGCGTCTGCGCGAGTCGCTGCTCATCGGACTCCTCTCCAGCGGACACCTGCTGCTCGAAAGCGTCCCGGGCCTGGCGAAGACCACCGCCGCCGCGGCATTGGCCAATGCGGTCGCCGGGAAGTTCTCCCGCATCCAATGCACTCCTGACCTGTTGCCGGCCGACATCATCGGTTCGCAGATCTACAACGCACATGAGGGCTCGTTCAACACCGTGCTCGGGCCGGTACATGCCAATATCGTCCTCCTCGACGAGATCAACAGATCCTCGGCGAAGACCCAGTCGGCGATGCTTGAGGCCATGCAGGAGAAGCAGACGACGATCGGCGGCAGACGCTTCGAACTCCCCCGTCCCTTCCTCGTCATGGCCACACAGAACCCGATCGAGCAGGAGGGCACCTACCAGCTGCCCGAAGCCCAGCTCGACCGGTTCATGATCAAGGACCTGCTCACTCACCCGAACCCCAACGAAGAGGTCGAGATCCTCTCTCGCCTCGATTCCGGCGTCTTCGACAAGGACTCGGTTCCCGAACCCGCCTGCACGCTCGACGATGTCACGACCATGCAGCGCTACGCCCGCACCATCTACATCGACCCCGCGATCACCCGATATCTCGTCGAACTCGTCCACGCCACCCGCAATACGGGCAAATACCTCGGCCGGTTCGCCCCGTTCATCGAGTACGGGGCCAGCCCGCGCGCCTCGATCGCCTTCACGAACGCCGGCCGGGCTCTGGCGATGCTCCGCGGCCGCAACTACGTCATTCCCGAAGACATCAAGGATCTTGCCCACCGCGTGCTCGCCCACCGCATCCAGCTGAACTTCGAAGCCGCCGCCGAGAACATCACGAGCGCCCAGATCGTCGATGCCCTTCTCATGGCCGTTCCCACTCCCTGATCGGCGCACGCCCATGACTGTTCTGCTCAATCGCATCAAGGCGCGGATGACCATCCACGCTCACCGGCGGACCCGACGCCTCCTCGACGGCGACTACTCCTCTGTCTTCCACGGTCACAGCCTCGACTTCGACGACCTGCGCGACTACATCCCCGGCGATGAGATCCGCGACATCGACTGGAAGGCCACGGCCCGCCACACCGAACCGCTGGTCAAACGCTATGTCGCCCACCGTCGGCACATCCTCGGCCTCGTCGTCGACACCTCCCGGAACTTCGACGCAGTGACCTCCGCCGGCACCGACAAGCGTCACCTGGCGATCCTCATGGCCGGCATGGTCGGCTACCTCGCCGTGCGGCACGGGGACGATGTCATGCTCATCCACGGCGGCGCCGACCGCACCACCGCCTCGCCCAAGAAGGGCAGCGAAGCCCACCTCGAACACCTGCTGCAGCAGATCCTCGCCGAATCCGGTACCGACTCCCCCGGGGCGATCAGCACGCAGCTGCAGTGGATCACCAGCCATATCAGTCACCGGATGCTGCTCGTCGTCATCTCCGATCAGGCACCGTTGGGTCCCGAGGAGGAAGCGACGATCCGTCGGCTGCGTGCCCAGCACGAGGTCCTGTGGATCACGGTCACCGACGCGGACCTCGCGGGCCTTCCGGCCGCCTCGGCGCCGTTCGACGTCGCCCGGCCCGATCACGGGCTGCCCACCTCGGTGATGCGGAAGCCGCAGGTGAGAGAGGAATTCGCCCTCGCCGAGGCGGCCCGCCGCCAACAGCGCAGCGACCTCCTCGCGAAGCTGGGCATCGCCCACACCGAGATCGACCACCCGAAGTCGGCCCTCGGCCGACTCCACACCCTTCTGCTGAGGCATCGCCGTGGGCCCCGCTGAACTCGTCGGACCGCTGCAGATCTCACCCGCGTGGTATGTCGCGGCGACGCTCGTGCTCCTCATCGTCCTCGGCAACTACTTCGCCCCGCTCTTCCGGCTCGCGGCCGGCGCCACGGGCGCATCCGGCCCGCGGGTCCCGATCCCCGTGCGCAGCACCTACCTCTCACGCATCGCCGCCGTCGAGACCGGGCTGAACGCGGAGCGCCCGGACGTCCGCGATGCGGCCAGGCAGCTGGCGAAGATCGTCCGCGAATTCGCTCACGACGCCTGGGGTGTCAAGGCCGAACATCTGACCTACCGGGATGCCGCAGTCGCCGGTCTCGACGACCTCGCAGCCTGCCTGCTCGGTCTCTACGAAGCGGAGTTCGCCGAGACCGAACCGGCCGACCTGGATGCACAGATCGCCGATGCCAGGAAGTTGGTGGCGCGATGGTCCTGATGTTCTGGTGGCTGGCCCTCATCCTGCTCGTTCTCGCGGTCGTCGCCGTGTACTGCTTGCGCCGCCCCAAAGCCACCGCCTCGTCGTTGGCCGTGGCACACAGCGGTCGGATGACGAGCCTGCCGAGTTTCCGGCGAGCGATGCGCACCCGCCTGACCATGACTGTCGCGTCCCTCGGCGTCATCGCCCTCACCGGTGTCTCTGCGCTGGCCGGAATCGCCCGACCGGCGTGGATCGAGACGGTCAATCCGGAGAAGAAGATGCGCGACGTCATGCTCTGCCTCGACGTGTCCGGATCCATGCTCGGCTACGACGCCGACCTGCTCGAGGCGTATCAGGAACTCGTCGACCGCTTCGACGGCGAACGCATCGGCATGACCGTCTTCAACGCCACAGCCGTCTCCGCGTTCCCACTCACCGACGACTACGACATGGTGGAGAACTTCCTCGCCGAAGCCGAGGACGGGTTCCGCACATGGGGGTCGGAAGGCACCGACTATTCGTGGTCGACCTCCCCACCGAACATCGGCGGCTCCTCGCTCATCGGCGACGGACTGGTCAGCTGCGTCGACAACTTCGACCGCAAGGACGAGGATCGTTCCCGCTCGATCATCTTCGCCACCGACAACATGCTCGCCGGCGATCCCCTGTTCGAGCTCAATGAAGCCGCCGATATCGCCGTCGAGGCCAAGGTGCGCGTCTACAGCCTGTCCCCGCCGTCGATCCTCACGACCACACAGACGAAGGAGCTGCGTTCCGTGTCCGATCGCACCGGCGGCAAGCAGTTCGACATGGGGTCGGCGTCGACCATCGACCGCATCGTCGAGGAGATCCAGAGCCAGGAGGCCGAGAACACTCCCGGCCGTTCGTACACGGTCGTCCATGACATGCCGGCGATCCCGCTCGGTCTCGCGGTCTTCGGCCTCGCCGGAGTCTTCGTGCTCGCGTGGAGGACTCGCTCATGATCTTCGATCCCGTGTTCTCCTGGTTCGGGTGGGGCTTCATCGTCCTCGCCCTCCTCACCGTGTGCCTCATCCCCGCCATCCGCGGCGATGGCCCACGGTGGAAGTGGTTCGCCCGCATGGGCATCGTTGCGGTCCTCGCCGTCGCTCTGGCCCGCCCGGGCATCCCGATCAAATCGTCGACCGAGGAATACGAGGCGCGGGCCGACGTCTACTTCGTCGTCGACACGACGACGTCGATGGCCGCCGAAGACTTCGCCGGAGACGGGACCCGCCTGTCAGGGGTGAAGAAGGACATGCTCGCCCTGGCCGATCAGTTCCCCGGCACCCGGCTGTCCATCATCACCTTCGCCTCGACCGCAGCGACCGTGATGCCGCTGACGACCGACCATGCGGCGTTCGCCTCCGCCGTCGATGTCCTCACCCCGGAGGCCTCTCTGAACTCGAAGGGCTCATCCATCACCGAGGCGGGTGAGGAACTCGAGAAGCGGATAAGCGCGAACGACGAGGACCGTCCCGAGAACAAGAACGTCGTGTTCTACTTCGGCGACGGCGAACAGACGACCACGCAGAGCCCCGACTCCTGGTCATCATTCGCCTCCCGCATCGACAGCGGAGCCGTCTTCGGCTACGGCACCTCAGCCGGTGGGAAGATGCGCGAATCCCAACCCTTCGGCTACGGATCGGGCATCGGCGAGCCCGGTGGCACCGATGACGAACCCGGCCTCGGCAGTGACGACGACTCCCCAGACGAAGGTGGGGCCGGCGATTACGTGCGCGACCGCAACGGCAACCCCGGCATCTCGAAGATCGATGAGTCGAACCTCAAGCGCATCGCCTCTGACCTCGGCGTCGACTACCACCACCGGGACGGCAAGGGGGCGATCTCCAGCATCTACACGGCCCCGAAGTACGACCAGGCGCTGGTGAAGAAGGACGGCCGCGTCACCGTCGACGAATACTTCTGGATCCCCCTCATCCTCGTGTTCGCCTGGATCGCCGTGGAGTTCGTCTTCGGCTTCCGCGAATATCTCCGGCTCAAAGCGATCACTCCACGCCGGCCTCGCCGAGGCGGCCCGCCCGGTCCCGGAGGCGTGCCCCACCAGCCCGGCCCAGGACAGTCAGGAGCCCCGCGATGAACCGCTTGGTGACCCTGTGGTCGCGGTTGCGCCGGATCACGAAGATCAACCTCATCCTCGGCACCGTCTTCGCCCTGGTCTTCGGCTATGTCGCGATGGCCACGTACTTCGGCTCCGCCTCCCAGGTCCGCTACACCTCGAATGACTTCCCCGGGGCGAAGAAGGCCGCGACCGCGTTCCTGCGCGTCAGCCCGATCCAACGCCACATCGGCTACTACAACCGAGGCACCGCCGAGGCGGCCGTCGGCGACTTCGACGCGGCGCAGACCGACCTCGAGTCCGCCCTGGAGATCGCTCCGACCTCCGCCGAATGCGCCGTGCGGATCAACCTTTCCTACGTCTACGAGAAGCAGGCCGATCAGATCGCCTCGCAGGACCCCGACCAATCACAGGAGCTCTACGACCGGTCGCTGAAGACGCTCGAGGAGGCCCCTGAGGAATGCCAGCCGGACAAGAGCGAAGAGAAGCAGAAGAACAAGCAGGCCAAGGAACGCGTCGAGGACAAGAAGAAGAGCGAAAAGGCCAAGGAAGACGGCACCGAAGACGATTCGCAGGACCAGGACTCACAGGACGAGGACTCGAAAGACAAACCCGAGGATGGCTCCTCATCCGAGGACGACGATGAACAGGACGAGAAGGAGCCCGACGACTCCGAAGGCAGATCAGAGCGCGAGAAGAAGCGAGAGGAGCTGGAGAAGCGCGGTGAGGATTCCGACCGCCAGCAGCGCCAGCAGGGCCCCGGAGGCAACGGCGGACGCTCGACACCGGAAAAGCCGTGGTGAGTCGCGACCTCGTCACACCGGTTCGTCGCTGACCGGCGAGGACCGTTCGCTTCGCCGGCCGACGTCTGTGACATCATGAATCCATGAACGCCGCAGACTCGACCCTCACCGCTTCATCGACACCTCGCCTCCGGGCCGTGCTGGAGACCTTCCCGCCCTATATCCCAGGCAAGCCTCCCCGCGAAGTCAGCGGGTTGCAGCCGTTCAAACTCTCGTCCAACGAGAACTTCCTCGCTCCGCTGCCCGAGGTCCTCGACGCCATGGTCTCCCACGCGAAGGACCCCGCTCACTACCCCGACGATGCGGCGGTGGCACTGCGTGAGGGCCTGGCCGATCGCCTCGGCGTAGGACTCGACGAACTCGTCGTCACCACCGGTGCCTCCGAACTCCTCGTCGCCCTGACCCAGATCACGTCGGATGCGAACACCGAGGCGATCTATCCGTGGCCGTCGTTCGAGATGTACCCGCAGACGACCGGGCTCGCCGGTTCGGTCCGCCGCGAAGTGCCGCTGAGCGCCGACGGCCGCCACGACCTCGACGCGATGGCCGAAGCGATCACCGATCGCACCGGCCTCATCATCCTCTGCTCACCGAACAACCCGACGGGTCCGGTGCTGCGCGATGCCGAAGTCCGCGCGTTCCTCGATCGGGTGCCCGCACATGTCCTCGTCGCCCTCGACGAAGCCTATTGGGAGTTCGCCACCGTCCCCGACCGGGTGCGCGGCCTCGGCCTCGTCAGGGACTATCCGAACCTCGTGCTGCTGCGCACCTTCTCCAAGGCCCATGGTCTGGCGGGGCTGCGCGTCGGCTACGCCGTGGCACACCCGCCGGTCATCGAGGGTCTGCGCAAAGCCGTCATCCCCTTCGGCGTGACCGACATGAGTCAGGCCGGCGCCCTCGAATCGCTGCGCCACTGGGACGCCGTGCTCGACCGAGCGGCGCAGATCGCCGATACTCGCGACGCCTTCGCCGACGCCCTGCGCGAGCAGGGGTGGGAGGTGCCCGAAGCGCAGGCGAATTATGTGTGGCTGCCGCTGGGCGAGAAGTCCGCGGCCTTCGAAGACGCCTGCGTCGAACAGGCCGTGGCGGTGCGCAACCTCGACGCCGGCGTGCGCATCAGCATCGGCGAAGACGAAGCGCTGGCCCGCGTTCTCGAGATCGCCGAGAGATTCCGCGCCGAACACTTCGCTGAGGTTCGCTCAGAGTCTGCTGAGGTTGGCCCAGAGTCTGTGTAGCCGACCACCGTGCGCACCGGTTCGAGCCGTGGCAGCAGCGGTTGTCAGAGTTCGGCGAGTTCAAGCGCGATCGATACCGCCTGGACGGTCTCGGCGCGGGAGAGGTCGCGACCCAGCAGCTTCTCGACCTTCGCCATCCGAGCCCGAACCGTGTGCCGGTGGATTCCGAGTTCTGAGGCAACGGCCTCCTTCGCCCCGGCCGCAGCGATATAGGCCCGCAGCGTCTCCAGCAGCTCCTGCCCGCCCCGCGCCCGGATGAGTTCACCGAGCACCCGATCGACGAAACGGTCCGCGGCTTCTTCATCGACCGCCGACAGCAGTGCCTTGACTTCGGAGGCCTCGGCTTCGTGCTGAGTCCTCCACAGCATCCATGCGTGGTGGATCTGCCCCACAGGGATCCGTTTCTCTGCCAGAGGTTCGAGCCCGGCCACCTCGGCGGCCTTCGTCACGAGGTCGCTGAGCCCCAGGTCTCCGGCACCCGCGACCCCGAGGAGGGAACCCGCGCGGGCGAGCAGGGAGGCACCGACGATATCGGCGATGAGATGCTCAGCCGTGTCACCGCGAACCCCGCCGAAGAACCTCACGTCCAGCGTCGCCACCGGCGCCGCGCCCGTGACTCGCGTCCATTCGGCGCGCTTCTCCTCGGCACTCAACTCCGACTCGAACAGCCGTGAGTACCCGGTGAGGACCGGCAAGTCGCTCAACGTCATCGCCAACAGAGCAGCGGCGGTCGACAGCAGCAGGGCACGTGTTTTCGGAGAACCGGCCGACTCGGCGGGGGTGAGGATCCATCCGAGAGGATGATCGCTGCCCACGGGCACGGCCTCGATGATCCGCGAACCGGTGCGGATCAGACGAGGACTCAGCGTCGGAGTGAGGTACTCCTCGATGAGCGCCGCACGCACATCGTCTTCCGCATCCTCACCGGTCAGAGCCCTGCCCGTCGGCGAGACGAAACGCACCTCAGCGTCCAGGGTCTCGGCCAGGTCGGTCACCAGCGCGGCAGGACCCTGATGCGCCAGGGCATTGGCGAACCGACGGGCGGCGCTGCTCGCTCGGGTCAGCTCCCGGTTGGTCTCGGCTTCGCGCATACGGGTGAAGGCGTCGACGACGGCGACGAAGGGCACCGGCTCGGGCACGCCGAAGACGGCCAGCCCGACCGCCTCGGCGTGGGCGATGAGCGAGCCCGGCACCTCCTGCCACGGCAGATCGGAGCCGAGCCCGATGCCCAAGGCGTGCACCCCGATGGTCTTGAGCCGACGCACATAGTCCCCGACCGTGTCCGCCCCGAGATCCTGACCGACGCCGATCGTCAGCAGAACCTCTCCCCCGGCCAGCCATTCATCGACTTCGGGAAGCTCCGAGGAGTGAACGATCGTGACGTCCTGCACGGCAGCGGTCGGCGAATCGACGATGACGTCGAGGGCGAGTTCACTGCGCGACCACAGCTGTTCCAAGGTGACCATGCCTCCGATTCTATCCGCATTGGACAGCACCGATTTCAAACGCTCCGCCATGGATATCGGTGTTGCCTGGGCCACGTCCTAGGCTGAGGACAATGCATCCGACCCGCCCGGGTCGAATCCGCCCCACGACGAAGGAGAAGCCAGTGACGTCTCAACCGCTCGGCCCCGCCGACTACAGCAAGACACCCCGGTACGCCGGTCCCCCGACCTTCGGACTGCTGCCGCGCATCGACGAGGTCGAAGCGGCGCGCCCGGGCGAGAAGATCGACGTCAAGGTCATCGGCATCCCCTTCGACGCCGGTGTCAGCTACCGTCCCGGTGCCCGCTTCGGCCCCGCCCACATCCGTCAGTCCTCGAAGCTGCTGCGTCCCTACAACCAGGCCACGAACGTTCATCCCTTCACCTGGCAGCAGGTCGCCGACTGCGGTGACCTCGGCGTCAACCCCTTCGACATCGAAGAGGCCATCACCACGGTCGAGGCCAATGCCGACCAGATGCGCGCCGACGGAGCCAAACTGCTCACCCTCGGCGGTGACCACACCCTGGCCCTGCCCAATCTGCGCTCCCTGCACAAGACGCACGGGAAGATCGCCGTCCTCCACTTCGATGCCCACCTCGACACCTGGGACACGTACTTCGGTGCCCCCTATACGCACGGCACCCCATTCCGTCGTGCCAGCGAAGAGGGCCTGCTCGACCTCGAGTCCTGCATGCACATCGGCATCCGCGGACCCCTCTACGGGAAGAAGGACCTCGAGGACGACGAAGTGCTCGGCTTCCAGATCATCCGCAGCGACGAGTACCAGTTCACCTCCGTCCAGGACGTCGTCGCTCGGATGCGCAAGCGCCTCGGCGACGCCCCCGTCTACCTCTCCGTCGACATCGACGTCCTCGATCCGGCCGCCGCACCGGGCACCGGCACCCCCGAGGCCGGAGGCATGACGAGCCGGGAGCTGCTCAACTCGATCCGCGGACTCCAGGGACTCAACGTCGTCGGCGCCGAGGTCGTCGAAGTCGCTCCCGCCTACGATCATGCCGAGATCACGGGCCTGGCCGCCGCCCACGTCGGCTATGAAGTGCTGTCGCTGTGGGCGGCAGAGAACAACGGCCTCGCCGAGCCTACGGGCCCGGCCGGCGAAGCGCTCGGACAGTGACGATGGACCAGGGGCAGAACTTCCGCAACGGCGGTCGCGCAGTGGTCGCGACACTGGCCGCCCATGGTGTCGATACGATCTTCGGCATCCCCGGCACCCACAATCTCGAGTTCTACCGGCACCTGCCGGAGTTCGGGATCCGCGCCGTGACACCCCGCCACGAGCAGGGAGCCGGCTACGGTGCCGACGGGTACTTCCTCGTCTCGGGCAAACCCGGGGTCATCATCACGACCTCGGGTCCTGGCCTGACGAACGTCGTCACGGCGGCGGCGACCGCCTACGCCGAATCCCGCCCGATGCTCATCCTCTCCCCCGGTGTGCCCACCGGGTTCGAACGCGCCGATGTCGGGATGCTCCATGAGACGAAAGACTCGTCGGGGGCGCTCAACCGCCTGCTCGTGTCCTCCCAACGCACCCGCACGGCCGAGGGCGCAGCGCAGGCCGTCGCCGAGGCGTTCGCGATGTTCGACTCCGCCCGGCCCGGTCCCGTCCACATCGAGGTTCCCCTCGATGTGCTCGAGGGCGCGTGGAACGGCCACGTGCCGGTGCCCTTCTCCGGTCACCGTCCTGGACTCGATGAGCATGTCGTCGCCCGCGCCGCCGAGGCGATCCGTGCCTCCCAGCGTCCGCTCGTCATCGCCGGTGGCGGAGCCAGGCGCGCCCACGCTCAGGTGCGTGCCTTCGTCGAAGCCCTCGACGCTCCGGTGGCGACGACGGCCAACGGCAAGGGCATCCTGCCGGAGGAGCATCCGCTCTCACTCGGGTCGAACGTCCGCTTCCCCAGTGTGCAGGCCGAATCCGCTGCCGCCGATGTCCTCATTGTGTTCGGCTCGGAATTGGCCGACTCCGACCTGTGGGGCGGAGCCATCGGCGCTCAGACCACGATCGGCGTCCGTGATGAAGCGGCTGATCAGACCGTCATCCGCTGCGATATCGACCCCGACCAGCTCAACAAGAACCTGCCCGGAGACATCCTCGCCTGCGCGGATGCCTCGGAGTTCCTCACCGCGCTCCTGACCGCGCTCGGACACGGGGAGGCTGCGGCCACCTCGGCGAGGGAATCCGGCGCCGACCGAGTCTCCCGGATCCGGGAGAGCTGGGGTGCCGATTTCGACTTCGCCTCGATCGGGGCTCGGGTCACCCGCCTCGTCGAGGAGGGTGCGGGTCCGGGCGTCGTCATCGCCGGCGACTCCTCGCAGGTCACCTATGACGGGACGGTGCACGCGCTGACCGCGCGCACCCCTGACCAGCTGCTCTACATGCCGGGATTCGCCACCCTCGGGTACGGGATCCCTGCCGCGATCGGCGCAAAACTCGCCGATCGCACGCGTCCGGTCACCTGCATCCTCGGCGATGGCGCGGCGATGTTCTCGATCCAGGAGTTCATGACCGCGGCCGAGCTGGGCCTGGGCATCCCCTTCGTCATCGTCGACAACGGCGGGTACGCGGAGATCGAGGGACAGATGGTCGAGCGGGACATGGAACCGTTCGCCGTCCGCCTCGCCCGCCCCGACTTCGCCAAGCTCGGCGAATCCATGGGCGGAGCCGGAGTGAAGCTGGCTGAATCGGTCATCGACGAACAGCTTCCGACCGCCGTCGCCGAGGCGATCGAGCGCGATCTGCCCACCGTCATCCACATCACCGTCGGCTGCTGAGCCGGCCACCATCGAAGGAGTCACAGTGGACTCATTGGTCGTCATCATCTATCTCGCCGCCATGGTGGGGTTCGGCGTCTGGGGTCGTTTCAAGGCGAAGAACCAGGACGATTTCCTCGTCGCCGGCCGTCGCCTCGGCGGTTGGCTGTACACGGGAACCATGTCCGCGGTCGTCCTCGGCGGCGCCTCGACGATCGGCGGCGTGGGCCTGGGCTACACGTCCGGACTGTCGGGAATGTGGCTGGTCTTCAGCATCGGACTGGGCATCATCGTCCTCTCCCTGCTGTTCGCGCCACGGATTCAGAAGCTGGAGATCTACACGGTCTCCCAGATGCTCGAACTGCGGTACGGGAAGGGTTCGCGACTGGTCTCCGGCGCGATCATGACCGCCTATGGGCTGATGATTTCGACGACGTCGACGGTCGCCTATGCGACGGTCTTCCACGCCCTGTTCGACCTCAACAAGTTCTGGTCGGTGCTCATCGGCGGCGGCATCGTCATCCTCTACTCGATGCTCGGCGGCATGTGGTCGATCACCTTGACCGACTTCGTCCAGTTCTTCATCCAGACCATCGGCATCTTCCTCATCATGCTGCCGATCGTGCTGAGCAGGTCGGGCGGAATCGGTGAGCTGTTCTCCAGTCTGCCCGCCTCGCACACCTCACCGGTGGGCATCGGTTGGCAGGCGATCATCGGCTACATCCTCATCTACACCCTCGGTCTGCTCATCGGACAGGACATCTGGCAGCGCGTGTTCACCGCACGCAGCCCGGGTGTGGCCCGGTGGGGTGGATTCTCCGCCGGCGTCTACTGCCTGCTCTACGCTCTGGCCGGGGCGCTGGTCGGCATGGCGGCAACGAAGATCGTGCCCGGCATCGAGGTTCAGGACGATGTCTTCGTCGCCGTCGTCGATGCCGCGATGTCGCCGCTGATGGGCGGGTTCGTCCTCGCCGCGGCACTGGCGGCGATGATGTCGACGGCATCGGGCTCCCTCATGGCCGCCTCCACCGTGTGCCGTCAGGACATCGTCGAACCGCTGCTGGCCAAGCGGGACGTCGATCCCGATTCGGGGATCGCGAAGACCCTCGTGCGCGAGACCGGGGACGAGATCCGCGATTCGCGCTTCTACCTCATCGGCCTCGGCGTCGTCACCCTCGTGCTCGCGATGATCATGCCCAGCGTCGTCGAAGCGCTGACGGTGGCCTACAACCTGCTGGTGGCGGGCCTGTTCATCCCGATCCTCGGCGGGCTCGTGTTCAAGCGCGGCACGATCGTCGGAGTGATGGCGGGCATGATCCTCGGTGCGCTGACCACGATCGTCATCATGATCACGATGGGCATCTACGCCAACGAGGCGATCTACCTCGGGCTCATCGCCTCGCTCATCGGCTACCTCGTCGGCTCGTTCGCCTCGAAGCCGACTTCGCCGGAGATCATGACGGCATGGAGGGAGCGCATCAACCGCTGAGGGCGCTCGCGCCCCGGGCGCCCTCGGCGCCCCAAGCGCCCCAGGGGCCCAAGGGGTCCCAGCGCCGAGACACGCACGCAGCGCCGAAAAACGCCGGTGTGCATGTGTGTCTCGGCGCTCCGTGCGTTTTTCGACGTCGCGGTGCCGGCGGACTTGGACGACCAGCCGGTTGTCGCCTATATTCGAGAAGTCAGGCCGGTTTCACCGTCGGATCCGGTTGATGCCGACAGCCGGTGCTCGAAAAAGGAGCACGAAGCCGCGAAGAACCGCGTGTGAGACATACATGGATCGTTCTTCCATATCTCATCCGCGAAAGGTCTTCCATGGCTCATACCTCGGCGCATGTCGCCACCACTCTCACTCAGCACATCGATGAGGTCTTCGGACTCATGGGCAACGGCAATGCCTATTTCCTCGATGCCCTCCTCACCTCCACCTCGGCGCATTACACCGCTGTCCGCCACGAGGCCGGCGCGGTCGTCGCCGCCGATGCGCATTTCCGCACCTCCGGTCGGATAGCGGCGGCCACGACGACCTACGGCGCCGGGTTCACGAACACGCTCACGGCCCTGGCCGAGGCGGCGCAGGCGAAGGTGCCGCTCGTCCTCGTCGTCGGTGATGAGCCGACCTCCGGGCCGCGCCCATGGGACGTCGACCAGGTCGCCATGGCCTCAGCGGTGGGTGTGCGCACCTACACCGTCGGCCGAGTCGATGCTGCGGCGGCGACCGTCACCGCGATCGAGCATGCTCTGACCTACCGGGTTCCCGTCGTCCTCGCGATCCCCTATGACGTGGCGACTCTCGACATCGGCGATATCCCCTCGGTCCCCGGGCCCGGTCGGGCTGCCGCCCTGGCGCCGACGAGCGAGTTCGCGCAGCTGTCCCTCGATCGTCTTGCCGCCGAACTCGCCGAGGCGAAACGCCCGGTCCTCCTCGCCGGTAGAGGCGCCTGGTTGGCTGGGGCTGAAGACGCACTCGGTGCGCTGGCCGCTGCCACGGGGGCACTGACGACGACCACGGCCTTGGGGCGCAACCTGTTCCCGGATGCCGAGTTCGACCTCGGCGTGGCTGGAGGATTCGGTGCCCCGGCGGCGATGGAGAGAATCCGCGAGGCCGATGTCGCCGTGGTCTTCGGAGCCTCACTCAACCAGTTCACCATGCGCTTCGGTGAGCTGTTCGCCCCGTCCACCGCCGTGTGGCAGATCGACACGGACGATCGTGCGACGAATTCCCGCGTCAGCGGTTTCATCCGCAGCGATGCGAAGCTGGCCGCAGCTGAACTCGTGTCGCGAGTGGAGGCCCGCGGTGCCGTCGCTGCGGGGTGGAGGACGGAGGTCGACACGACCGCTGACCGCGTCTACGACGCCGGCACGGAATTCGCCGAGGATGGTCGGCTCGATCCTCGCGCCGCCGCCGCTCGTTTGGGAGAGCTGCTGCCCGAGGACCGGGTCATCGTCTCCGACGGTGGTCATTTCCTCGGCTGGGCGAACATGTTCTGGGAGCCCAGCGCGCCCGATCGTCTGGCCATGGTCGGGACCGCATTCCAATCGATCGGCTTAGGCTGGCACAGCGTCGCCGGTGCCGCCCGCGCGAACCCGGAGTCGACGGTCGTGCTGGCCACCGGCGATGGCGGTGGCGCCATGGCCCTGTCGGATCTCGATACGGCGGTTCGCTCAGCGGGAGGCCGCGGACTGGCTGTGGTCTTCAACGATGCCGCCTATGGTGCCGAGGTCAACCTCTATGGGCTCAAGGGGCTCGAGAAGTCCCCGATGCTCATCGACGAGATCGATTTTGCGGCACTGGCGACAGCCGCTGGTGGCCACGGCGTCGAGGTTCGGTCGCTGGCCGATCTCGACGTCATCGACGATTGGAAGACGGCCCCGGTCGAAGAGAGGAAGTTCCTCGTCCTCGACCTGCGGATCTCCGGAGCCGTCATCGCTCCCTATCAGGAAGAGGTCATCCGCGTGAACTCGTGAGCTCGGCTCGAGCTTCCGGCAGACCCCCATGTGACGGTCCGCCACAGCTTCTCCAGCGGGCCTTGGCCGAAGCGACGCAGCCACAGGCTTGAGATCACGACCTGCAGAGCGAGGATTCCCAGGCAGACGACCAGGCCTGCAACATAGCCTCCTTGGGAGTCGAAGCGGCTCAGCTCGGGCAGGAACGTGCGGACGGCGATGATGAGGATTGTGGCTCCGACATAGTTGCTCAGTGCCATCCGACCCAGCGGGGAGAGCACTCGGTGCAGCACCACCTCGGCGGGGGTCCGCAGGAGCAGCAGGACGACGACGATATAGGTCAGTGCCATGGCGATCCCCAGGCCAGCGTTGATCCACTGGTTGGCCTGACGGGTCACGTAGTCCGTGACCGCGAACCCGATGATCGAGATGACCACTGCACCGGCTCCCACGAGAGCCAGGCGGCCGGGGTGGCGGAGGACCGAGTGGAGGAATCCGCTCCAGCCGATCGCGAAGCCGAGGAGGAAGAGCCCGGGGATCAGTGCGGGACCTCCCCCGGTGAAGATGCCGACGGCCAAGAGAATGCCGCCGAGGGCCGAGGTGATCGGTGCGAGCAGTCGGACGGGAATCCACGTCGAGGGCAGGAGGACGACGATTCCGGCGAGGGCGTAGGGCAGCAGGGCCTCCCCCGGCTGCAGGAACTGATGGAGGAGTCCGATGACTGCGAGGAAAAGGAAACGGCGGAGCAGCGCCAGCCGAGGCCGCGGACTGCGCTCGGAGGCGGTCAGCCACATCAGCCCGAACCCGATTCCGAAGAGGAAGGAGAAGATCGGGAAGAAGCGGTTCTGCACGAAGTCCTCGTAGAACCGGTAGAAGCCCAGCGGGTCACCGTGGGCGTCGATGGCGCCCAATTGGAGCATGGGCGGCAGGTTGACCAGGAGGATGCCGCAGAGGGCGAAGCCGCGGATGACGTCGAGGGCGACGATTCGGCGGCGGGTTGCCGGGCGGGCTGATTGTGTCAGTTGTGTGTTCATGACATCCATCGTCGGTGTTCGGCGGTGTCTGTGGCATCGGCCGTGGGGCCGAAAGTCAGCCTCAGGGGTCAGCCATTCGGCCGATTCATCACTCCCGATTCCCACATCCGTGCCGCGATCTCGACCCGGTTGCGCGCCTCGAGGCGATTCTGGATGCTGCCGAGGTGGGTCTTGACGGTGCCGAGCGAGATATAGAGTTCTTGACAGATCTCCTGATTGGTCCGCCCGTCGGCGACGAGCTTCGCCACTTCGATCTCGCGCCCGCTCAGTCTCTCGACGGCATGGGTCTGTCGGGTCGGAGTCGAGCGGCGCCGCTTGAGCAGGTCGAGGGTGAGCGAAGGAGAGATGAGCGCGTCGCCGTTCGCCGCAGCCCTGACGCCGGCGATGAGGAGGTCGGCGCCGGCGTCCTTGAGCAGGAATCCGCTGGCGCCTCCGTCCAATGCGGCATCGACGTAGTCATCATCATCGAACGTGGTGACCATGATGACCTTCGAGTACGGAGTGATCTTCGGCAGGGCCGCGAGCCCATCGAGTCGCGGCATGCGGATGTCGAGGAGGACGACATCGGGCGTCTCGCGTCGGGCGAGGTCGATCGCCTCGGCACCATCGGCGGCCTGCCCGATCACGCTGATCGTCTCCTCGGCGTCGAGGATGAGGGAGAACCCCATCCGCACCATCTCCTGGTCATCGACCACAGCGACTGTGATCATCCATCGTCTCCCTTCGTCGTCAGCGGCAGCCGGGTGCGGACCATCCATCCGCCCTCGTGGACTCCGGCATCGATCGACCCGCCGAGGTGGCTCACCCGTGTGCGCAGACTGCTCAGTCCCGTGCCGCTGCCGGCACCGATTCCGCCGGAGCCCGGACCGTTGGCCACGGTCATCTGCAGTGTCTTCGGCGCCTCGTCGCTCATCGTGAGGCTCACGGCCACCGGGGCGTCGGGGCCGGCATGTCGGCGCACATTGGTCAGGGATTCGACGAGCACACGGTCGAGCACCGGCCAGACAGCCTCGTCGTCGATCTCACCGGTATCGATCGAAATCTGTGCTCGTTGCCCGTAAGCCTCGACGCGGTCGCGCAGCGCCTGCGGCCCCTCGGCGATCGGAGTCCGCGATGCCGCCTCGGTGCGCGTTTCGGAGACGAGCCGTCGGATCTCCTCGAGGGCACGGGTGCCGGAGGCCTCGATCTTCTGCAGTGCTGTGGAGGTCAGCTGCGCATTGTCGCTGCGCCCGGCGGCCTGGGCAAGAACGACGATCCCGGTCACCTCGTGGGCGATGACATCGTGGAGTTCGGTGGCGATGCGACGGCGTTCCGCCTCGGCGGCGGTGGCCTTTCGTTCGACCAGCGACCGGTCGGTGAAGCGCAGCATCAGGCCGATCGAGATCGCGACGATGATGACGGTGGTGAAGGCGAGGCCGAAGAGCAGACCATCGGGCAGCAGACTGGGGACGATGATGTTCGCGACGGCGAGGACCGCGATGAGGGCGATCGAGCCCGACCCCGACCCGAGACGACCGAGCATCGTCAAGGTGACGAGGCTCAGCCACAGCACCGTCAGGCTCATCGATGCGGCGATGGCCACGAGGCCGAGAGCGACGAACAGTCCGAAGACGGCGATTCCCAGCATGCGCGCAGACGTCCGGCCCAGTTGGATGCGGATGAGGATGGGCAGGACCGCCGCCACTGGGAGCACGGCACCTGCGATCAGCGGCCACCCAGTGCTGGTGAGCAGATCGATCCCGAATGCCAGGGGCACCGGGATCAGCCACAGCCATGCGATGAGTCGTCTCATTGGCTCCCAGTTTAGTCTGATCGGCACAGACTCAGCGGCAGCTGCTCGAAGCGTACTCGAGTTCGACGACGACTCCGTCATCGGTGGCGGAGACGTTCCTGACCGATGCTGACTGCGACAGACTGACTTCTCCGGCCTCGCGGCCATCGGCGAACATCCGAACAGCGGCGGCATCGCTCTCGGCAGAGAACGTCACCGTCGTACCGCCGATTGTGACCGAGTCCGAGAACGACCCGTCGGAGTTCTTGATCGGAGTGGCCTCGGAGGGGTAGTCGAAGGTGATGAAGCGGGTGAGGCGGTCGGCCTCCCCGTCGACGAGGCGGTGGACGAGGAGCTGGTCTTTGTTCGTGCCGGTCGCCGGAGTCGTGTCGACATAGGTGAGGTCGGCCCGATCCTGTGCGGCATAGATGAGGTAGGGCCGACCGTGGACCTCGATCGATGTGGGCTCGACACCGCAGTCATCGAGGTAGGCGGTGACCTGGGATTCGAGTTCGGCCTTGGCACGGAACTCCGCGACGACTGCGACGCCGATGACCCCGGCGATGAGGGAGCAGGTGACGACGAGAGCGATGATGGCCTTCTTCATGAGGTGTCCTTCCGGATGTCAATGGCTTTGCACCATCGATACTTCCGGAACGGGGACTCGGCGACCTCGGCCGAACGGCCGGTCATGCTCGGCCGAACGGTCAGAATCGCAGTCGACGGGATCCCCGTGGCGGTCCCTGACGCCGTCATCACCGAGACGTTTCGAGCCACCGCCTTGTTTGACGTCACCTGTCCTTGTATCAGTCCCCGTTTTTCGCCACCGGGCGACCCCAGTATGAGGCCACCTGGTTCACAAGGATGTGCTCGTCCACGGTGATCTCACCGAGAGGGCATCTGCGGGGGCGCACGCCACAGTCGAGCGGCTGGGGTAGCCAGTTCAGTGTCATCTAGTCATCTCCAACGCATCAGAGCACGGACGAGAACGAACAGCACCGCGGATACTCCGATCAGATAGAGGCAACCCAGTCCAACGTCACTCCAGGCACCCACATCTACCAACGGCATAGTCACGGCCTCCCGCAGATGGTAGATGGGAGTGAAGGGAGCCAGAGTCTGCAGCCAGTCGGGCAACCCTTCCATCGGCATCATCGCCCCGCCTGCAAACCCGAGAGGGATGACGAGGAGGACCGCCAACATCGAAACTCCTGCCATTGACGGCACGAGTATGCCGATGAGGACCCCGAGGAAGAAGAACATCAGATAGCCCAGGACGATGGGGACCAGAGCAGCCGGGGCAGTGGCCAGCGGAGTCATGCCCAACCACGGTGTCGAGCCGATGACAATGAGTAACAGAGCCTGGGCCACTGCGAACATGACTCCCACAATGCCTTGAGCCAGCAGAATCGTCCCTGTAGAAATGGGGAAGGCCCGCAACAGACGCAGCATCCCATTCTCCCGCCACAGCGCTAGGTGCGAGGCCCCGGCGAAAATTCCCACGAAAGCAGTGCCGAAGGCGACAACGTTCGAGCTTACTTCGTTGACCGAATCCCCTCCGGATGCCGATGGCATATCCCCGAAAGAGAGTACCAATGCGATCAGCAGTGCAACGGGTACGAGGAACGTGAAGATGAGCGTGGGTGCGTCACGGAGATCGCAGACCAGCATCATCCTTGACATTGCACGGAAGCGGTTCATGCGACATAGTCCTTTCCGGTCAGCTGAAGGTAGACATCTTCCAGACGGCCGTTGTGCACCTGGGCTGAGCTCGTGTTGATACCGGCCTCGGCCAATGAGGCGAAAGCAGTGGCGGTATCCGGGGTGCGGACCTCTACCCCGTCTCCGGTGACCCGAGCTGCGTCAATGCCCGGGAGCCCCTTGACAGCATCGGTTTGGTGTAGCGCGGCAGGCAGCAAAATTGTTGCTCCCAGATTTGCTTCGGCGATGAGTCGGGAAGGGCTGGCGGTGCGCAGTATTCTCCCGTCATCGACGATCGAAACCGTGTCGCAGAGTCTTTCAGCCTCGTCGAGATAATGGGTGGTGTAGAGGGTAGTCATGTCGAGGACATCGGACGATTGGAGAAGGTGGACGAGGTTCTGCCGAGCGGCCGGGTCCAAACCTGCAGTGGGTTCATCGAGAAAGACGATGTCTGGCTGATGGACGATTGCGGAGGCGACGGCAAGCCGTTGGCTCTCTCCGCCCGAGAGGTCCTCCACCTTGGTCTTCGCTGCCGAACCGAGGCCAAGGGCGTCGATGAGGGCTTCGACTGACGTGCGGGGAGCACCGTAGATGTCGGCCACAGCCTGCAAATGCTCCTGCAACCGGGACTTCGGGAAGAATGCGGTCTTCTGCGGCTGGACTCCGATCCGGGCCAGCAACTCTGGGCGGCGCGGGTGTGGGCTCTGCCCGAGGAGGGAGACACTCCCGGAGGTAGGCTGACGGAAGCCGAGAACAGTGTCGAACAGTGTGGTCTTGCCGGCACCGTTGGGACCGATGATGCCGTGGAAGCTCCCCTCCTCAACGCTCAGGTTGAGCTCTTTCAGGATCTTCTTATGCTTGATCGTCACGTCGAGGTTCGCGACGCGAATCGCCAGCGATTCTGACATATTCTTCGATAGTCCTTTCTTTCAAGCGGACCTGTGTGCGGGGCGGCTGTCCGCCCCGCACACAGGATGACCAGCGCACTGATCGCTACACGCGGTAGCCCAAGACGATGTCGAGGTGCAGCATGAGAAGCATGAGGACGAGCTCGATGACGAGCACGTCGACCCGAAGGCCATCTCCGAACAGTCCGTCACATGTCCAGGATACCGAGAGCCCTGCAACAAACGTACCAACCGCAGTGCTCCACGGCTGTCCATCGGTCAGCTGCAATGCCCAGCAGCATAGAGACCCGATTGACGCATCCATCAGAAACTGCCTGGCAACCGTGATCCGCTCACACAAGGGAAAGGCCCCGGATTCTCAAGGAACCCAGGGCCTGTAGCGTGGAGATGGCGGGAATCGAACCCGCGTCCGTCGGCAGATTGTCAGGACTTCTCCGGGCGCAGTTCGTGAAATAGTTTCTTAGGTTCTGGCCCTGGCACGAACACATGGACCAACGAACGGAGTTGAGTAAGAGTCCCTCAGATACCCTCAACGAATATCTGAAGCAGTGGCTTCCTAAGCGACGCCAGGATCTAGAGCGGAAGCAACTCTAGGCTGACGGATTCGCAGCTCGGCCTTATCAGGCAGCGAGGGCGAAATCGGTGCGGTTGTTAGACTTAGCACCTATTGTTTTGCAGAGGACATTAACGAGATGACTCTGCATTCTCGGCCCGCTTCTCCCGACGCAGTGTCCAACGTCGAAACCGATCATCCCCATATTCTGTTACCAAACCTGACCAGCTCATTCTCCCGCCGGGGCGGTCGCTGGCGTTGGTCAGGAACACCAGCTTACTCGTACAACACACACCGGGCCAATTGCATTCCCGAGCTTCACCGACCAACGGCAGGGCCGCCTCGGTGATGGGATCGGTGGAGATGGCGGGAATCGAACCCGCCGGCTCAATCCCGCTCAGTCTTTACAGGAACTGCTTGGCTTTCATCGCACGCTCGGCTTCGCGCTTGTCCTGGGCCTCGCGCAGAGCCTGACGCTTGTCCCACTCGCGCTTGCCCTTGGCCAGAGCGATTTCGACCTTGACCCGTGACCCGTCGAAGTAGAGCTCGAGCGGAACCAGGGTGCGACCGGATTCCTTGACCTTCTGCGAGAGCTTGAGGATCTCCTCACGGTGGAGCAGCAGCTTCCGGCGGCGCCTCGCCGAATGGTTCGTCCACGTCCCGTTGGTGTACTCGGGAATGTAGACACCTTCGAGCCAGGCCTCATTCTGGAAGATGAGCGCGAACCCGTCGGTCAGCGATGCCCGGCCTTCGCGCAGCGACTTCACCTCGGTGCCGGTGAGCACGAGACCGGCCTCCCACGTGTGTTCGATGTGATAGTCGTGGCGTGCCTTGCGGTTCCTCGCAATGACTTTCTTGCCTGTCTCCTTCGGCATGACCGGCCTCCTCTCTGCTTCTGCGCCTCTGTGTGCGCATTCGCACACAGCCGTCCATTCTATCTCATCGGCAGTCGCGTCTCACACACCGAACGGCGACCGTGAAAGCCCCCTGCCCCTCCGCAATTACTACCCGACGGGCGCCCAGCAACGTGGCGCCACGTTGCTGCGCCGCCGTCGGGTAGCAGTTGGGTCAGAAGATGTAGGGTTTGGGATCGACGTAGCCGCCGTTCTTCATGATCTCGAAGTGCAGGTGGCAACCGGTCGAGGCGCCGGTCGTCCCCGAGTACGAGATGACCTGCCCCTTCTTGACCTTCTGCCCGTCGTGGACCTTGAGCTTCGTGTTGTGGTTATACGTCGACGCGATCGAATTGCCCTTGATCTTGCCGTGGGAGATGACGACGCGGTTGCCGTAGCCGCCGGTCCAGCCGGAGGTGACGACGATGCCGTCGCCGGCCGCACGGATCGGGGTCCCGCACGGCACGCCGAAGTCCATGCCGGTGTGCAGCTTCTTCGCCCCTGTGATCGGGTGGATGCGGTAGCCGAACGGAGAGGTCGTCGGGTATCCCTTGGCCGGGTTGGCCAAGACGCCGTCACCGAAGACGAATTTGCCCTTCTTCTCCTGCTCCTTCTCCCAGTCGCGGACCTTCTTCGCCAAGCGGTCCTGCTCGGCCTTCTCATCGGCCAGCTGCTTCTCGGTCTTGTCCTTGTTGTCGGAGATCGTCTTCTCCGCATCGTCCTTCGCCGAGATCAGGTCGTTGAGGCTGTCGGCCTTCTTCTTCGCATCGATCTGCGCGGCCTCTTTGGCCAGCACCGCCTCGGCGGCTTCGTCCTTGAGGTCGGAGATCTTCTCGGTCACGCCCGACAGGCGCTCCTCGTTGTTCTTGTTCAGCGCCCGCTGTTCGGAGAGCTTGTCGATCGTGCGCTGCTGGGACCGCACCGCCGAATCCACGCGACCGATTCCGCCGTCGGCGCTCGTGCCCTCCGCCATCTGCAGCAGCATCGCCAGATCCGAGGTGATGCCCGAGTTCTGGTAGGCCTGACGCCCGATCCGCGCGGCCGAGGTCTTGTGCTTGTCGATCTCCTCGGTGCCCGATCTGATCGAGTCCTTGAGGTCCTTCTGGGCGTTCTCGGCCGAGGTCAGGCGTGCCGCCATGTCCTCGTCCTTCTCGATCGCCTCGGCCAGCGCATCGTCGGCGGCCTTCGATTCCGCCTCGGCGTCGGGCAGTTTCTCCTCCGCGGCATCGCGTTCGGCGATGACCCGGGCGAGATCCTTGTCGAGACCCTCGAACTCCTGCTGGAGCTCCTTGACCCGTTCGTCGACCTGGCTCTTGTCGTCGCGCGGATCGGCCACCGCCGAGGTGACCGGTAGGACCAGCGCAAGCGCGGCCGCGGTGAGGGCGAGTCCGAGTCTGCGTCTCATCTCAGACCTTCGTGTACTTGTTCAGGGTGATCAGCGAAGATGCACCGGCCATGAGCACGCCGATGATGATGAGCACGGGAGCGATGAGGAGGACGTCCCACCCGGAGATGAGACTGAACCCGGTCGCCTGCCCCTGCAGCCAACCGCTGACACCGAAGTGGACGAGGAGGCCCAGGGCGCCGGCGGACAGGCTCGCGCCGATCGCCGAGGCGATGACGCCCTCGAGCAGGAACGGCAGCTGGATGAATGTGTTCGACGCACCGACGAGCCGCATGATTCCCGTCTCCCGCCGCCGCGAGAACGCGGAGAGTCGGATGGTCGTGGCGATGAGGAGCATCGCGCAGATGAGCATGATTCCCGCGATGGCCACGGCGACGATGGTCGCGACATTGAGCACCCCGAACAGCCGGTCGAGCAGCTGATTCTGGTCGACGACCTCCTCAACTCCCGGGGTCGAGGAGAACGTCTCCTTGATGATGTCGTACTTCTCGGCGTCCTTGAGTTTGACCCGGAAGGACTCGCTCATCTCGTCCTCGGGCACGGTTCCTTCGAGGCTCGTGCCCTTGAACTGCTCTTGGAAGTGGTCGTAGGCCTCGGACTTGCCCTCGAAGTAGACCTTGTCGACATAGGGGGCGAGTTCGGAGCTTTCGAGTTCGGCCCGGATCTGATCCTTCTGATCGCCGGTGACTTCACCGTCGACGCAGTTCGTCGCCTCCGAATCCGGCGGGCACAGAAACACGGAGACCTGCACGCGGTCGTACCAGAAATCCTTCATCTGCCCGACCTGCATCTGCAGCAGGATCGCGGCGCCGACGAAGAGCAGGGACACGAAGGTCACGAGGACGACCGAGAGCACCATGGAGAAGTTCCTCCGCAGGCCCGACCACACCTCGGAGAGGATGAAACCGGCCCTCATGAGGCGACTCCGTAGGTGCCCTCTTCGACGTCACGGACGATCGTGCCTTCGCGCAGTTCGATCACGCGTCTGCGCATCCGGTTGACGATCTCGCCGTCATGGGTGGCCATGAGCACGGTCGTGCCGTTGCGGTTGATCTTCTCGAGCACGTTCATGATGTCGGCACTCGTCGTCGGGTCGAGGTTGCCGGTGGGCTCGTCGGCGAGCAGGATTCCCGGTTTGTTGACCACGGCGCGGGCGATCGCCACACGCTGCTGCTCACCGCCGGAGAGTTCGCTGGGATACCGCTTCTCCTTGCCGGCCAGGCCCACGGTCTCGAGCACGTCGGGCACGAGCGTCGACATGGCCGCACGGGACTTCCCGATCACTTGGAGGGCGAAGGCGACGTTGGCGAAGACGGTCTTGTTCGGCAGCAGACGGAAGTCCTGGAACACGGTTCCGATCCCCCGCCGCAGGTAGGGCACCTTCCAGCTGGGCATCTTCACAACGGATTTTCCAGCGATGTGGATGCGTCCGGTCGTGGGCACCTCTTCTCGCAGGATGAGCCGGATGACCGTCGATTTTCCCGAACCGGATGCGCCGACGAGGAACACGAACTCCCCACGGTCAGCTTCGAACGAGATCTCGTCGAGTGCCTTGCGGGAGCGTGAGTCGTAAGACTTCGAAACGGAGTCGAATCTGATCAAGTTCGTCTTCAATCATGTCGCGGGTGGCTCGGCCGGTTCCACTGTACGTAACAGTTCCGTGATGTTCGGGGAGGCGGCCGGGCGTGTGTTGCGATCCGAATGAAGTTCACAGTCACCGCGATGAGACGGCCGACCTCGCCGAGGAGGCTGACCGTCAGAAGGTCAGGCGTCGGCCTCTTCGGCCATCTCCTGTTCCTTGCGCCAGCGGATGCCGGCTTCGATGAGTCCGTCGAGGTCGCCGTCGAAGACCGCCGAGGGGTTGTTGACCTCGTACCCGGTGCGCAGATCCTTGACCATCTGGTACGGGTGCGTGACGTAGGAGCGCATCTGGTCGCCCCAGCTGGCCTTGATGTCGCCGGCGAGCTCCTTCTTCTGCGCGGCCTCTTCCTGGCGCTTGCGCTCGAGAAGACGCGACTGGAGGACGCGCATCGCGGCCTCACGGTTCTGGATCTGGGACTTCTCGTTCTGCATGCTCACGACCACACCGGTGGGAACGTGGGTGATGCGCACGGCGGAGTCCGTCGTGTTCACCGACTGACCGCCCGGGCCCGAGGACCGGTAGACGTCGATGCGCAGGTCGTTCTCGTCGATGTCGATATGGTCGGTCGACTCGATGAGCGGGACCACTTCGACAGCGGCGAACGAGGTCTGGCGTCGGCCCTGGTTGTCGAAGGGGCTGATGCGCACGAGACGGTGGGTGCCGGCTTCGACGGACAGGGTGCCGTAGGCGTAGGGGGCGTTGATCTGGATCGTCGCCGACTTGATGCCTGCGCCCTCAGCATAGGAGGTGTCGAGTTCCTGGACGTTGTAGCCGCGGTTCTCCGCCCACCTCACGTACATCCGCGTGAGCGTCTGCGCCCAATCGGTGGCATCGTCGCCGCCGGCGCCCGAGCGCACGGTCACCACAGCGGAACGTTCGTCGTATTCGTGGTTGAGCAGCGTCGAGATCTCGAGTTCGGCCAGCTGATCGTGGAGCTTCTTGATGTCACGGTCGGCCTCTGCAAGGGAGTCCGCGTCGCCTTCGTCCTGGGACATCTCGACGAGCAGTTCGGCGTCGTCGATGCGCTCACCGAACTTCTCGAGCTTCTCCAGGGTGCCCTGCCTGTGGGAGAGCTTGGCCGAGGTCTTCTGCGCCGAGTCCGGGTCGTCCCAGAAAGTCGGCGAAGACGCCTCCTCCGTGAGCTCAGAGACCTCGTCACGCAGATTCTCCAGGTCGGACACGTCGAGAATCGCTTTGTACGTCTGGCGGAGGTTGGCGATTTCAGAAGGGTAATCAGTGGTGGCCATAATGACTCGATTCTAAAGCATGCCCGTGCCTCGCCCTCAATCGAGGGATGCGCGCCGAGGTGGGGCCACCTCGGCGCGCATCCGACGAATCCCCCGGCTCACCGGGGATGAGCCCGCCCGCGCGGGGACGGGCCCGACCCGGGCAGAACACCTGCCCGAGACAGGCCGGACACCGGCCCGCCTCAGGCGGGAACGAGTTCGGGAACCGTGGCCCAGGTGTCGGGGCCGAAGACCTCGAAGTGGATGTTGTCCTCGGGCACGTCGAGGTCGTCGAGTCCGCGGCGCACAGCGCGCATGAACGGGGGCGGGCCGCACAGGTAGACCTGCGCGTCGGCGGGCACGCTCACCTCGGTGAGGTCGATGAATCCTTCGTGGACGGTCTCGGTCGTCGTCCGGGCACCCAGCTGTTCGTACCAGTGATGCATCCGGGCCCCGGGCAGCTGACCGACCAGCTGCGCCATCTCCTGCCGGTGGGCGTGAGTGGCCATGGACTGGTCGGCGTGGAGGACCGTGACCTCACGCTGGGACTCCTTGGACACGAGGTCGTTGAGGGCACCGAGGATCGGGGTGCAGCCGATGCCGGCGGAGACGAGCAGCAGCGGGGCCTCGGCCTCTTCGACGACGAGGTCGCCGTACGGCAGGGAGCAGCGCAGCCCGTCGCCTTCGAAGACGTTGCCGTGGATGAAGTTCGAGACCTCGCCTGCGGGGATGCCGGCCTCGGTGCGGCCGGGTTCGGCCTTGATCGTCACGGTCCAGGACACCCGCGAGGTCGCCCGGGTGAGGCTGTACTGCCGGATCTGGCGGGCGCCGTCGGGCAGCTGCACCTGGACGGAGATGTATTGTCCGGGACGGGCCTGCGGCAGGACCTCCCCATCGGGGCGGGCGAGGACGAGGCTGACGGTCTGCGGGGACTCCTGGCGACGGCGGACGACGACGAGTTCGGACCAGACTTCGCCCGGGTCCACCTCGTGCCGGGCGTAGAGATCGCGCTCGGCGGCGATGAGAGTGTTCGCCATGTCCCAGTAGACCTCGGTCCAGGCGTCGACGACCTCGGGGGTGGCCGCCTCGCCGAGGACCTCACCGATGGCGGCGAAGAGGTGCTCGTAGACGATCGGGTACTGGTCTTCGGTGATGCCCAGGGAGGCGTGTTTGTTCGCGATCCGGCTCATCATCGCATCGATGTTCGGGGCATCCTCGGACACGAGCAGACTGGCATAGGCCGCGATCGCCCCTGCCAGGGCCTTCTGCTGCTCACCCTGGGCCTGGTTGCCTCGGTTGAACAGGTCGCGCAGCAGGTCGGGACGGGCGGTGAACATCCGGTCGTAGAAGATCGGGGTGATGTCACCGATCGCGGATCCGATGACGGGCAGGGTGTCCCTGACGATGGCGAGAGCGGGTTGGGAGATCACTTCAGCTCCTTTTGCGGCGCCCGTGCGCCGCGCAGCGGGAACGGCCTTTCCAGGTCGCTGTTCTTCTTGCAGTTTCGACCGTACTTCCGCGCGTAGAATGTTTTCTACACGCTGTAGAATGTGAGATTTTTCGTACCGCCCTCGCAGTCACAGCGGGGCGATCGCCTCAATCCGTGACGTCGACGATCCCGTGGGCACCGCGTTCGGCATCGACCATCACGTGGGAGACGAAGGGATAGTGCCCCGCCTCGGCGAATTCGAGTTCGACGAACCCGCCCTGCGAGGCGGCCAGGTCGAGCGTCTGACTCGCCCCCTGCTCCTCGTTGTCGGGTTTGAGTCGGTAGGCGCCTTCCTTGAACACGGTGTCGAACTGTCCGCCGATGATGTGGAAGGCGCTCGGCCGGTTGGGGCCGGCGTCGACGACCCAGATGCGTACCCGTTCGCCGACCTTCGCCTTGAGCTGATCGTGATCGTACTGATTGGCGAAGCCGTTGAAGACCACGGCATCGGGTTCCTCGCGGGCGGCCTTGTCGGAGTCGACGATTCCGCCCTGGGGTCCGAGATAGAGCTCGGATTGGACCATGAAGTATTCGCGGTCGACCTCCGGCAGCTTCGGCGGATCGATGATCACTGCGCCGAACATGCCGTTGGCGATGTGGTCGGTCATCGGCATCGTCGCGCAGTGGTACATCCAGGCACCCGAGTGCGTGGCCGTGAAGGTGTAGGTCAGCGATTCGCCGGGGGCGATCGTGCGCATCGGCTGGTCGGGGGCGAGCTCGCCGGCGTGGAAGTCGATCGAGTGGCCCATGGAACCGTCGTTGACCAGGGTGATCTCGAACCGGTCGCCGACCTTCCCGCGCAGGGTGGGACCGGGCATGGTGCCGTTGAACAGCCACAGCTTCTGCTTGACCCCGACGGCGACCTCGCGTTCTTCCTCGGTGACGGTGAAGGTCTTCCTGATCGTCTTCGGCTCCTCCGACTCATCGGGCTGCGGCAGCCGCGCGTCGCGGGCAGAGAAGTCCGCTCCGGGTTCGGCCATGAAGTCGAGGTCACCGGCCGCGGATTCCTCACTGCCGGAGGTTCCGTTGCCGCTGCCGTGATCCATGCCTCCGTGTCCGCCGTGATCCGTGCCGGCCATGCCGTCCGTGTCGGAATCCCCGGAGTCGCCGGAGTCATCATGGCCTGCTGCCGTATTCTCACCGGCACCGCCGATCGCGTTGACGGCGAAGACCATTCCCATCTGCCGGTGCCCGGCGATCGAGCACCAGCCCTCGAGATCTTCGCCGACGATGCCGACATCGACGGTGGCGGATGCGCCGGGGCTGAGCCGTCCGCTGTCGACGCCGTTGTCGAGCACGAGATCGTGGACGTCCTCGTCATCGGTGTTCTTCAGCTCGATGACGAGCCGGTTGCCGGCGGGCACGTCGACGCTGTCCGGACTGAAGCGCATGTCCTTCGCCTCAACGCGCACCGTTGTGGTCTCCCCCGTCGGCGTCACCCCCGCCGAGGCGGCTCGCGCGGTGACCGCGGTCGTGGCGTTCGGGTCGAGGGCCACTCCCCCGGCCACGGCGACGAGCACGAGCACCATGCCCGCAGCCGCCGATGCCAGTGCACGCCGGTCGTCGAGTTTGGATGCGGCGGCTCGCTGCTCCTTCGTCGGACGTTTCGTCCGGTGGATGTCCGGGTTCGCCTTGGCCTTGCGGGAGGCGCGGAGGCCGCGGAAGAGGAAGGGCAGGAACAGTGCCAGCCCCAGCGCCACGAGCCCTGAGCACAGGACTCTCACCCAGCTGGGCACGGGCAGCAGGCAGATCGCCAGGCCGAGATTGATGATCGTGATGCGGAAGGCCGCGAGGCGGTTGAATTCCCGGTTCGCGGCGCGCACGGCCGTCGGCCCTCCGCCGAGGACGACGGGCAGGAGATAGGACAGGGCGCCGAAGAGGATCTGTGCGGCGAAGCCTGCCGCCAGTGCGGGGGTCAGCCAGGTGAACCCGTGGGTGGCCGAAGTCCAATCCGCGGAGGTGAAGAACACCCAGGCCGTGGCGAGGAGGCAGATGACCAGCCAGACCATTGCGGCTGCGGCCGAATAGGTCGGGTACTCCCGTGGCGGTTTGGCCGCTGCGGAGAGCACGAAGGGCCGGGCGATGAGTCCGATGCCGGCCAGATAGGCGAGCAGCCCGATGCCGGCTGCCCAGGGGGCCGAGAACAGGGTCGCGGCCAGAGCGATGACCAGGCCGGTGAGCAGGAGCGGGAGAGCGCGACGGGCGGCCACCTCGGCGCCGGGGACGATCTTCGTCCGCAGCATCGTCGGCCACAGGGTCATGAGGGTGCCGATGACGGTCAGGCCGATCCAGCCGAGCAGGTTGAGCAGCGCATGGGCGGCCAGCAGCCGCGAGTGCCAGGGGTCGGCGAGGTCATCGGCGAGGATGACGCCGAAGGTCACGCCGACCGGCAGGATCCCGGCCGCGGCGACGTAGTAGTGGAGAGTTCCGGCGAAGCGGGAGGCCAGCGCGTGGCGGGCCCCGTTCCACAGCGAGGCCCCGTGCCAGACGACAGCGGCGACGACAGCCGCGGCACCGAGGATGACGAGTGCCCAGATGCCGGCCATCATGCCGATGATGACGACGAGGGTGCCGATGTTGAGCAGCCCGAGGCGCAGGCTCTGGCTGCGGCGGCTGGCCGCTGTCGAGGGGGTGTGCAGCAGCGCCTGGGCGAAGTGCTGGGACCAGACGAGGATGGAATGGCTGACCGCGCCGAGGACGAGGAGGTGGATCATCAGCCAGCGGGCCACCGGCAGGCCCGGATGGGCGGCGATGATGACGAGGAGGAAGACGAGCCAGATGACGACGGGGATGTCGCGGATGAGCCAGCGTCCGCGCCCGATGCCGAGGTCGTCGTCACGCTCGCGCGGTGAGGACAGCTGCGGGCTCATCGGGTGGGCTCCGATCTGCGAGCGACCGAACCGGTACGCTTCTTCGTCGCCGTGATCGCCGAGGAGGCCGCGACGATGGCGAATCCGAGGACTGCGAGCACGTTGAGCACTCCGCCCAGCTGTGTGGCCCAGCCGAGGTCGAGTCCGTCACCGATGCCGATGCGCAGGATGAGGCTGATGTGCAGCAGCCCGGCCGGGATCCAGAAGCCCGGGTGGTAGGGCAGACGGATGCGCAGCACCGCGGGCAGGATCACCGAGGCATGGGCCATGATCATCGACAGCGCGAAGCCGAGGAAGACCGCGTGCACGAGGGCGTCGAATCCACGTCCCGAGGTGATCGGGCCGCCGAATGTCCAGATCAGTCCGGCCACGGCCAACCATACGTACCCGGCGAGCAGGCAGGCACCGATGAAGCCGGTCTGCCCCGGGGCGCGCACGGTCTTGCGGGCGACGTCATTGCCCACCAGCCAGGCGACGAGGCTGAGCAGGCTGATGCCCAGCACCGGTCCTCCGGCCGCCGGCCACAGCAGAGAGGCGAGAAGGGCGAGGACGAAGACGGAGACGAGGAGTCGGAAGATGCGGGTGGCCGGTGCGCTGATGCTCACCCGAGCGAGCTCGAGTCGTTCGGCGCTGATCGTGAGCACGACGAAGCCGGTCAGCCAGCCGATGAGGCCGGAGACAGGGGCTCCCCCGATCCACATCAGACCGGCCCCGGCCAGCAGCGCTGCCCCGATGGCCTGGACGAGGATGGCATCGTCGAGGTTGCGTCTGAACAGAGGGATGTAGAGGACGGTGAGGGCAAGGCTGCCGGCCAGCAGGGCCAGCTGCCCGACGATGAGCGGAGCCGGTGTGAGCACGGCGATGGCGCCGAGCCCGAGCAGGCCGGGAGCGAGGAAACCTACCGGGCGGGCCAAAGCCACGGCTCGCTCCAGAGCGATGACCGTGCCGAGGAAGCCGAAGACCATGAGGATGCCGTGGAGTTCGGGCAGATCGTCACCGGCGACCGGGGCCCAGACGCCGAGCAGCATGAGTGCCGCATCGAGACCGGCCAGCAGGGCCAGTCCGGCGGGGAGGAGGAAGGCGAGGCGGCGGATCACTTCAGCGGCTTTCGGGTCGCGGCGGGACCGGCAGACTCACCGGATGCCGGCGCGGTCTGCGGATCGGCGGCGGGCGCGGTTGGAGAATCGGCGACCATGTCGTCGTGCAGGTGCAGGCGGCAGGCCCCGGGTTCGGAGAAGGGCTCGAGTTCGCTGTCGGCACCGGGTCCGCCGAAGGACTCGAGACTGCCCCGGACGAGGCCGAGGTGGACGCCGCAGACGATGTCCGGGTATTCGTGAGCGGCTTCGAGCAGGGGGCAGCGGGTGAGACGGAAGCTGCGTCGGCCGGCGTCCGTCGTTTCCGCTGGAACGGGTTCAGGCGCGAAGCCGAGACTGTCGAGCAGGGCGAGAGTCTCGTCGGTCGCTGTCGATTCGGCGGGGGCGGCCTCCTCGGCGTCGACCCGCATTTCGGCGACGCCTCGGGCGAGTTCGCGGCCCCAGTCGATTCCGGCCGCGATCCCGTCTGCTCGCGGATTCGGGCTCGTGCGATCGATCTGCGCGGCCAGCACCGAGGCGAGACCGAGGTATTCCGATGCTCCCTTCCGCGGTGACCCGATCGCTCGATACAGCCAGGCCGGTCGGCCGCGGCCCGAGGAGGCGGCCTTGGACTTCGTGGCCGCACCGGCCTCGACGAGTTGATCGAGGTGTTCGCGCACGGTGTTCTGATGCAGTCCGGTCATTGCGGCCAGCGCCGAGATCGTCACGGCCCCGGCCTGTGCCGCGAGGTGCTCGTGGACGAAGGCAACGGCCGGCGTCAGGCCCGCCTGCGGGACCGCCGGCTCCGGTCCGAGAGCCGCGGAGTCGCTGTCTGAGCGGTCACGTCTGTTTTTCACGATTCCCATTGTAATAAATGGTACTCGTCCGTGGATACGCCGCCCGGGCCCGCCTCGGCGAGTGATCGCGGAACTTCCCGCGTGGGCCCAAAAGCGCCGCCGGCGGGAGATCCTATTCATCCCGCCGGCGGCGCGGCTCAGGTGGAGTCAGCACGTCGGCTCAGACGGCGTCGCGCTTGCGGCAGGAGTGAAGTCCACCATCGGTCGCGAGCTGCCGGTGGTTGGATCATACCCGAAATGACACGCCTGAAACTACAGAGTCAGCATTTGAATACCCTCGATCGCGTTATCCACAGATTGCAGAAATCACTGGATTCTTCATTCGACTACAGCTAGGTTAAAAAGCAAATCTCGCTGTCATTCGAATGATCAGGGCAAGGGTTCAGAGTGGAAGCCACCGATGTCATCACCAGCGAGGTCCACAAGCGGATCAGAGATCTCGACGTGGACCCGCGCGCCGATATACAGCGTTCTCGCGAGCTCATACGCACCGTCATCGCCGAGTACGACGAACGCAGCCTCGTCGCCGATCTGCCGCTGCTCGAAGACAGAGAAGCGACCTTTCGCCAGATCGACAATCAGCTCTCGGGGTTCGGCGCCCTGCAGGATTATTTCGATGATCCGCACGTCGAGGAGATCTGGGTGAATTCCCCGAGTGAGGTCTTCATCGCCGTCGACGGCGTCCACCAACTGACGACGACGAAGCTGAGCTCCGGCGAACTCGATGACCTCATCGAACGGATGCTGCGCACCTCGGGTCGCCGCGTCGACCTGTCCCAGCCCTTCGTCGATTCCATCCTGCCCGACGGGTCCCGACTGCACGTGGTCCTTCCCGATATCACCCGCACCCACCCGGCAGTGAATATCCGCAAGTTCATCGCTCGGCCACGCAATCTCAGGAACCTCGTCGCCACCGGCTCGATCACCCCCGGTGCCGCCGAGTTCCTCGACGGGGCCGTCGCCTGCGGAGCCAACATCCTCGTCTCCGGTGCCACACAGGCCGGCAAGACGACGATGCTCAACGCTCTGGCCGGGTCGATTCCTGCCAGGGAGCGCACGATCTCCTGCGAAGAGGTCTTCGAACTCAACCTGCCCAGCCGCGACTGGGTGCCCATGCAATGCCGGCAGCCGTCCCTGGAAGGCACCGGCGAAGTGACCCTGCGGGCCCTGGTCAAAGAGGCGCTGCGGATGCGGCCGACTCGCATCATCGTCGGTGAGGTCCGGGAAGCCGAAAGCCTCGACCTCCTCGTGGCACTCAACTCGGGCCTGCCCGGAATGGGCACGATTCATGCGAACTCGGCACGCGCGGCGATCACGAAGATCTGCACCCTGCCGCTGCTGGCCGGGGCGAACATCTCCTCGGCGTTCGTCGTTCCCACCGTTGCCGTCAGCCTCGACGTCGTCGTCCACCTGCGACGCGATCCCAACGGGGTCCGCCGTGTCGACGAGATCTGCGCTGTCCCCGGTGGAGTCGAAGGCGATGTCGTCGAACTCGATACGATCTTCCATTCGCCGCGCGGAACGCTCGTCCGCGGTCAGGGCTTCGGCCACCTCGGCGAGAGATTTACCGGCATCGGTCGGGACCTGCACGCCGTTCTGGAGGCGGCGTGAGCTATTCGCAGTTCGCTCTGCTCATCGGCGCGGGACTCGGCGCCGGGCTGTTCCTCATCTGGATGTCTCTGTGGCAGCGTCCGCAGGGAGCACGGACGCAGCGGCGATGGGTGCGCGAACTCGACGACATGCTCACCGGTGCGGGATTTCCGCGGCTGCGGCCCGGGCATCTGCTGCTCATCTGCGTTGCCGTGTTCGGTGTCGTCGCGGTCCTCGCGACCGTGTTCACCGGGTCGTGGGCGATCGCCCTGTGTTTCGGCCTCTTCGCCTCCTGGCTGCCCCACCGGCTTCTGCAGCATCGGGCCCGCAGCAAGCAGGTGATGCGTCGGGAGCTGTGGCCGGAGACGCTCGATCATCTCAATTCCGGTGTCCGGGCGGGGCTGTCTCTGCCCGAGGCGCTCAGTTCCTTGGCCCATCGCGGTCCGGAACCGCTGCGGCCGCTGTTCGAAGTCTTCGCTGAGGAATACCGAGCCAGCGGGTCCTTCGCACTCGCGTTGGAGAGGTTCCGCCAAGTCAGCGCCGACCCGGTGGCCGACCGCATCGTCGTTGCCCTCAGCGTCACCCGGCAGGTCGGCGGCAGCGATCTGGGCACGATGCTGCGGGCCCTGGCTCAGTTCGTCCGCGATGACGCCCGCACACGCAACGAGCTGTCCGCGAGACAGCAGTGGACCGTCAATGGAGCCCGGCTGGCCGTCGCCGCACCCTGGGTGGTGCTCGCGTTCCTCTCGACCCGGCCCGAGACGGCCACCGCCTACAATTCCCGGACCGGACTGCTGCTCTTGGCCTCCGGCTTCGTCATCTCTCTGCTCGCGTATCAGGCGATGAAGCGCATCGGTCGGCTCCCTGCCGAACCTCGCGTCATCGAAGGGTCCTCCCTCAGCGCGGCACACCGCACGTACGCCGCTGCTGAGGGCTCTGCCGGCGAGGCCGATCCGCAGGCGAGCACCGGCTTCCGTGGTTTCGGTGCGTCCGGGACGAATGATTCACGGGACGGTCGGGCGGCATGAACATCCTCGATGATCCCCTGTCCGTCCTCGCCCTCGGGCTCTTCAACGGCTTCGCCCTGTGTGTCTTCGTCCTCTCCCTTCCGCCGCTGCGCCGACCGACCCTGTCATCACGGATCGCGCCCTATCTGCGCGATCAGGAGTCGTTGATCGATGTCTATGCTCCGCCGACGCCGCGTGCCGAGGGCTTCCTGGGACTGGCGAAGTCAGTGCTGCTGACGTCGACGCTGTGGGTGACCTCGCGCATCACCACGGATGCGACTCTGCGGCTGCGCATTGACCGCCTCGGCGGGAATGCCACGATCGAGAAGTTCCGCATCAATCAGGTGCTGAGCATCCTCGTGGGAATGATCGCCGCCGGCGGTCTGGCCGGGCTGCTGTCGGCTCAGCGCGGGTTCTCCCCCATCGTCACGCTCGTCCTTGTCATCAGCGGCGGCATCGCAGGTCATATCTTCAACGATTGGCGCCTGAGCCAGGCCATCAACCGTCACGAGTCCCGGGTGCTGGCCGAGTTCCCCACCGTCGCGGAACTCCTCGCCCTGTCCATCACCGCAGGTGAGGGCATCATCGAGGCGCTGGAACGGGTGTGTCGGACCTGTTCGGGTGATCTCATCGACGAACTGCGCGCGGCCCTGGCCGCCACCCGCACCGGAACCCCTCTGGTCGAGGCACTCGACGGGATGGCCACGCGGATCGCGATCCCCGAGATCGTCCAGTTCGTCGACGGACTCGCAGTATCGATGACCCGCGGCACGCCTTTGGCCGAAGTCCTCCGCTCCCAGGCCGCTGACGTGCGCGAACAGTCACGCCGACGCCTGCTCGAGCTCTCGGGCCGCAAAGAGATCGGCATGCTCGTTCCAGTGGTCGTCTTCGTCCTTCCCGTCACCGTCATCTTCGCTGTCTTCCCGTCCCTGACCGTGCTCGACCTCAGCCCGTGACCGTCTGGTCCGCCCCCGATTGCTTCCCGACGGAATCCGTGACCGTCCGATCCATCCGCACAGAAGAAGGAGACACCATGTTCCGCCAGTTCGGCAGCCGACTCATCCTGCTCATGCTCGCGCTCATCCCTGCCCCGCCTCCTCGCCGTGATGGCCCCACCATCACCGAGGCGGCCGACCGGGACATCGACCCCGACCTCACAGCCGATGTCGACCCGCCCGATCGTGGAGATGTGCCCGGGTGGGTGCTCATCACTCTGATGACTGCTGGACTCGTGGTCGCCCTGTGGGCACTGGCCGGTGAGGCGTTCACCTCGATGTTCCAGGATGCGATGAACAAGGTCCGCGGGGCCGGGTGACAACGCGGTGGCTGAAGACGCTCTGACCGATGACTTCACCGATTCGGGTTCGGCAGTCGCCGAGTTCGCGCTGGTCGCCTCGCTGCTGGCGCTCATTCTTGCCGGTGCCCTGCAGATCGGGCTCGTCATCCATGTCCGCAACACGGTCATCGACTCCGCGATCGCCGGGGCCCGGCAGGCGAGCCTGGCCGATCAGAGCCCCCGCGACGGGAAACGGCTGACGAGCGATCTCATCCGTGTGTCCGTCGGCGAGCGCTATGCGCAGAAGGTCACCGTCTCGACCTCACGACGAGGTGCGGTCGAGATCGTCGAGGTCCGGGTGCGGACACCGCTGCCCGTCCTCGGCCTGTGGGGACCGGCCGAAGTCTGGGATCTGCGTGGACGCTCCATCGTCGAGGACATCGACCGTGACTGAGCGCGAGCTGGAGGCACCCGAGGAAGTCGACGCGGTCGGTGGAGCTGACGCTGTTGGCGGGGCTGACCCTGTTGGTGGGGCTGACACGGGCACCGCCGTCATCGAGTTCATCTTCGCTTCGGTCGTTCTGCTCATTCCCGTCATCTACCTCATGCTCACCCTCTCTCAGCTGCAGGCCGCCAGCTATGCGACCACCTCGACGGCGATGTCCGCCTCCCGCATCGCCGCCCGCGACGCGAACCCGTCCGAAGCTCGGGCCCAGGAGGTGGCGAAGATGCACTTCGCGGACTTCGGGCTGCGCGATGCACCGACCTCCATCACCTACTCGTGCACCGGTCCCTGTGGACAGGCGGGTTCTCTCGTCACCGCACGTGTGGAGACGAAGGTGATCCTGCCCGGCTTCCCGCTGCTCTTCGGCTCCGCACATGCCCCACACATCACTCTGCGTGCCAACCACACTGACGTCGTCGCCGTCGGAGACCAGTGAGATGGCTGCGGACGGCTCCCATGAATCGGATTCCGGGTCGATCACGCCCTTGGCCATCGGCTTCGTCGTCATCGCGCTGCTGCTCGCTTTCCTCATCGCCGCCCTGACCGACCTGCACATGGCCAGGCGGGAGCTGCAGGGCCTGGCCGATTCTGCGGCATTGGCGGCGTCGGACTCGTTCGAACCCGCTCCCGGCGACGAGCCCGGGCTCGTGTTCTCACCTCGCGCGGCCGAACGGGCGGCCGGGCGCTACCTCAGCGCCGCTCCGACCCCGAAGGACATGCACGATCTGCGGTTGAGCGCCGACGCGGATGGGACGCATTCGGTGCGGATCCGGATCGAGGCCCGGTACTCCCCGGCTCTGCTCTCACCGTTCGTACCCGGACTCATCGACCTCCATGCCACGGCCTACGCACGGGGTGCTCTCCGCCTGGATTGACGAGTCAGCCGTTCGCCTCGTCACGGATGTCGAGTGGGCCCAGGGAGCCGGCTGCCGGGTCGGAGAGCGGGCTGTCGGACCCGGAGTACCCGACCGACTCCGACACCGATTCCTGTGGGCGGCGAACTCACTGGCACACCGCCGGCCTGTGGACGGCCGGGGCATATGCACAGGTCCTCTTCGACCTCTTGCCTCACCCGTTCGCCCCGAACAAGCTGTGGCCATGAGAACCCTGGGCCTCGTCCACCGCATCGAAACGAACGGAGCAGTCACAAGCGTGAGCGTCGAGGCCGACGCGGACAGTTCGGCTCTCGAGGTCTTCCGCTCCGCCTTCGGCCCGGAGCTGCTGCCTGAGGGCCTTGAAACGGGCAACCGGTGCCCCGGTGGGAGTCTTGAGCGCATCAGTTGGGGGCGGTGGCTGAACCTCAATCCGATCACCGTCATCGGCGCGAATGCCCTGCGCACGGTCGACCGCAGCGTTGATCATCGTGCCGCGTTGCAGCCGGCCGTGGTGTCGGTCCTCGCCGGACCGGACTCGGGGTACGCGCTCGCCGTCGATCCGAGACGTCTCAGCCTGTCCCGGCTGCCGCATGAGCAGTCGCTGACCGTCATCGACCCGTGCATTTCGCGCGAGCCGCAGCTGCTGACGCTCGATGCCACCGATGGTCAGGGAATCAGCCTTCTGGGAGCGACTGTCCTCGCTCCGAGTCCGGACACGGACTCACGCCGCGGAACGGATCCGAATTCCGACTCCCCTTCCGCGTCGTCGACGGCCGCACATGCTCCGCAGATCCGGTCCCCGCCGCAGGCACTGGCCGACGACGTCCACATCGCCCCGAAGACGGTCGACGATCCGCGCCCAGCCAGACCCCCGCAGTGGTGGACTTTCCTCATCCCGATCGGCATCGGGGTGGTGCTGGCCGCAGCCACCGGCATGTGGTGGTTCCTGCTGTTCAGCATCTCCGCCCCGATCTCCGGATACGTCGCCTACCTTGTGGAGAAGAAGCGTTTCACCCGCGATTGCCGGCAATGCCGCCGGGACCGTTCCGCGGCGACCGCTGACGCGCGCAATCGGCTGGATGAACTCGTGGCGGCACACCGTCGCAGTGCTTTCACCGCACCGGGTCTGTGCTTGGGCTTCGGTCCGATCCTCAGCAGCCTCACCGTCGATGAACAGCTGCAGGCAGGAATCGACCACGTCGACGGACGCATCGTGCTCGACGCGATGCCGATCCGCATCGATCCGCTGACCACGACCGTCACGGCCAGCGGAGATCCCGTCGTGCTGCGCACCATGGCGTTCGCATGGCTGTCCGATCGCCGCTATGCCTGGCGTCCCGGCCCCGAACTCGCTGAGCTGCCGGAACTGGCCGGCACGACGGTCTCCGCCGACTCCGCACAGACATCCGAGCTCCTCCTCGGCCGCGCCGGCCACGATATCGACGACACCATCACCGTCCGCCTCGACGAGCGCACCGGCCGCGGCGTCCTGACGCTGTCGGGCCCACGCCCCGCCTCGGCGATCTCGCTGTCGGTGGGCACTCTCGCTCAAGCCCACACCACCTCCTCGACGGCACTCCACGGTCCGGTTCCCGGCAGGCCGCTGACCGCCACGCTCATGCCGGCTGCCCGGTTCGTCACCCTGGACCGCCGCGGCGATACGGGCCAGGGCTGTCAGCCCTGGCCCAGCCACGGTCTCGGCGAACTGTGCGACGACGCACCGGAGGCCATCACCGCGCGGTGGCGAGCCGGCCGGCCGGGACCGGTCATCATCGGCCGCGGTGCCGACGGGGAGGTCGGCATCGACCTGTTCGCCGACGGCCCCCACGCCCTTGTCGCGGGCACCACGGGCAGCGGAAAGTCGCTGCTCCTCCAGACCTGGCTGCTGTCGATGGCGTTGGTGCTGTCGCCTCGGCGATTGCGTTTCGTGCTCGTCGATTTCAAAGGCGGTGCCACCTTCGCCCCGCTGCAGGATCTGCCGCACACCGACAGCGTGCTCGACGATTTCGATTCGGGCCTCGCCTTCCGCGCACTCGTGTCGATCCGTGCCGAGATCACCCGCAGGGAACGAATGCTGGCCGATCACGGATGCGCCGATATCGAGGAGCTCACCGACCCGCCGCCGCGCCTCGTCGTCGTCATCGATGAGTTCCACGCGCTGATGGCCACGCACCCGCGCGCCGCTGACCTGCTCGAACACCTCACCGCGCTCGGACGATCCCTCGGCGTCCACCTCATCCTCGCCACCCAGCGGCCCTTAGGCGTCGTGACCGGGCAGATGAAGGCGAACATCAACATCCGTGTGTGCCTGCGGGTCCGCGATGAGACCGATTCCTTCGACGTCATCGGCACCGAGGCCGCCGCCCTGCTGCCCGCGGACAAGCCCGGTGCCGCCTGCATCGACGATGGGATGAGCGTCTCTTCGTTCCGTGTCGCCGTTCCCTTCGGAACCGATTCCCGCACCGAGGCGGCTCTCCGTCCCCGGGTCAGGCCCTGGGTGCGGGGACCGATGCCGTCCGCAGCCGGTGGGGTTCGAGGCGTCAGTGTCGCGGACATCATCGCCGCGGCCGGTGACAGCAGGTTTCGTGCGGAGATGCGCCAGGTGGTGGTCCCACCGCTGCCCGATCCGGAAGAGATGGCCGGCGGGACGGAGCTCGGGGTCGCCTCGTCCGGTGTGCAGGGCGCGGCTGCTGCCACGGGGATCATCGATATTCCGGCCGAGCAGCGCCAGCAGCTGTGGACCTTCGACCCGGATGTGGACGGGTCGACGATCCTCACCGGAGGAGACCCTGCGGTCGTGGATTCTGTGCTCATGTCGATGGCCCGGGCTGCCGGACCGAAACGGCGCATCATCGCTTTGGGCCGGATCGCCGGTGCACTCGAAGGGGCCGAGATCACCTGCGGAATGAACGCAGGGTGGAGAATCCAGGCGGTGCTCGACCATCTCGCCACGGGGGCAGAGACACCACCGGACTCGGATGCACGAACTGGTCCGCACGCGCGAGTCGGCCGACAACCTCCGAGTCTGCTGGTCTGCGGCAACTGGGCCGAACTCGTCGACTCGCTCGACCACTATTGGGCCGAGCGCATCGAACGATTGGTCGGTCACGGCGCCGCTTTCGGTCTTGATCTTCTGCTTGCCGGCTGCCGGACTATGACGGGCAGGAACTCACGGTTCGCCACTCAGATCATCTTCCCGCCGGAGGCCGGTCAGGACGGGACGAACTTCGGCCTCAGCCGGCAGCGGTTCGCAGGCACCTGGCCGGGTTTCCGAGCCGTCATCCGAGGACCCCGGGTGCAGGCTTGCGGAGGGGAGGGAGCCGATGTGCAGCTCGTTCCCGCTGACATGGCGAGGAGCCATCGGTCCCCTGCACTCGGCGAACCGACCGACAGCGGCGTTTTCGCACCGCGTTGGCGAGGTCTGGCAGACCCGGCGGGAACCGCACTGGCGCCGACACCGCACGGCCTCGTCGGCGCGGGGACGAATGATGCAGATCCCGGCGCAGGGATGACCGGTGCTTTCACAGGACCGGACCGCATTCCCATCGGCGTCGATGCCTTCGGTGAGCTCGTCACGTGGGACCCGCTGCGAGACGGGTCCGTGCTCACGGTTCGCGGCTCACCGCAGAGCGGCAAGACCGAGTTCGCGGCCCATTTGAGCCGTCTGGCCGCGGTGGCCGTCCACGATGACGCCCACCGGGAGTCAGAGCCCGGCGATTGGGATCCGCTCGACGGACGATTCCATGTGCTCACCGTGCCGACACGGTTCACTCCCGCCTATGGTTCCCCTCTGGCCAAGGCACAGAATCTCGGACCTCTGCTCGTGCTCGGGGTGCATACGCGACAGGATCTCACCGGACTCGGACTGCTGCGACAGGCCCCGCTCGATGGGCTGCCGGGAACGGGCTGGTTCGTCACCGAGGTTCAGGCTCGCCCTGTCCGCCTCTTCACTGCCGACGAAGGGCGGAGGATGTTTCGGCTCAAGGCGGGCCGGTGCACAGTCGGCGCCGATCAGCTCCCGTCGGCAGGAGACCCCGAAAGCGTCTCATAACGGTAGAGCTCGGTGGCCGTACCCGATGCGAGCAGACTGTCGGCGAGCGCCGAGATCACGGGCATTCCGCTCGTGACTTCGATGACGACATCGGCGTCGACGGACAGTCGGGCCAACAGCAGTTCGGCATCGGCGACGGCTGCGGCGAAGTCCTCACCGGCTGCGTCGGCCGCATCCTCGCGGGTTTCGAACATCGACCCGAGGATGAGCTCGGTCGGAGCCTCCTCCACGGACTGGTCGACGACGGCCGACTCGGCTCGGTCGGCACCCGAATGTCCCGCACCGGTTTCGCCCGCGGCCGGCAGAGTTCCGGCGGTCTCATCGGCCTCCCGCGCATAGGACACGGCGAAGGCGCTGAGCCCGTCCGCCTCGGCGGTCCCGGCTGCACCGTTCAGCAGGGCCGCACCGTGGGCACCGGCGGCTTCGGAGAGGAACGCATTGTTGACCTGTCCGATGGTCAGCGGACCGACGGCATCGTCACGGTTGACCGCGGTGTACCAGGCGAGGAACGCCTTCGTCAGCTTCACCGAACCGGTCGCGACGATCTCGAGATCCTCGGCACGCCCGCCCCCGGCCGGCGGCAGAGCACCGGCGGGAACCTTGATGACACGGGTCGTCGTCAGCGGGGTGAACCCGAGTGCCTGAGCGAAACGCTCCCCCGCGCTGCCGGCCTGCACACGAGCTCGCAGGTCGAGTCCCTCGATCGCGGTTCCCCGCGTTTCGGCGCACACGGCGTCGAAGAGTTCACGACCCTGCCCATGGCCCCGCTCCTCGGCAGCCACCTCGACGTGCACCCACGCGCGGTGGGGGTGAAGCGGGGACTCCGCGATCGCGGCGGCACCGACGGGGACGTCGGGGACCACCTCGGCGATGACGGAGCGGATCAGCGGAGAATCCGAGGACGGACGGAACAGTGACCGGGCCATATGACCGGCCGGAGTGGTCGCATCCGCGAACACCTCGTTCAGGCGCAGATCGTCGCCGTCGCTCAGCTCTCGAATCGGCATGTGCTCGCTCCTTGGGCGGTGGGGAACTTGATAATCTTGGCGTCATGACTGACTTAAGCGATCCTACCGCCGCCGCCCATGCCGCGGCCACGACCATCAACGCGAACGCGGGCATCGAATCCCACGACATCGCGCTCGTCCTCGGCTCCGGTTGGGGCGGGGCGGCCGACCTCCTCGGCGAAACCGTCGCCGAGATCTCGGCCGCCGAGGTCCCAGGATTCCACGCTCCTGCAGTCGAAGGGCACGGCGCGACCCTGCGCACCGTGCGCATCGAAGCCAGCGGCAAGCATGCGCTCGTGCTCGGCTCCCGCACGCACTACTACGAAGGCAAGGGTGTGCGCGCCGTCGCCCACGGTGTGCGCACCGCTGCCGCGGCCGGCTGCTCCAGCCTGGTGCTGACCAACGGCTGCGGCGGGCTCAACCGCAATTGGGCCGCCGGCACCCCGGTGCTCATCTCCGACCACATCAACCTCACCGGCACCTCCCCCATCGAGGGCGCGAACTTCGTCGACCTCACCGACCTCTACTCGCCGCGCATGCGCGGCATCGCCAAAGAGATCGACCCGACCCTCGATGAGGGCGTGTACGCGCAGTTCCGCGGACCTCACTATGAGACTCCCGCCGAGGTGCGCATGGCCGGGGTCCTCGGCGCCGACCTCGTGGGCATGTCGACGACGCTTGAGGCCATCGCCGCCCGGCAGGCCGGTCTCGAACTCATGGGCATCTCACTGGTGACGAACCTCGCCGCGGGCATCCAGGAGACCCCGCTCTCCCACGCCGAGGTCATCGAAGCCGGCGTCGCCGCTGCCCCGCGCATCTCGCAGCTGCTTGCCGACATCGTCGCGAAGCTCTGAGCCTGCGCTTTCGACGACGCAGCCTTCCCCACCCCCTCACCGCGAACTCGCAAAGGACCGAACATGACCCGCGTAGCCGATCGCTTCACGAATGGATTCGACGCCGAGGTGGTCCGCGCCTGGATCGCCGATGACCCCGATCCGCAGACAGCCACGACGTTGGAGCACATCCTCGCCGAGGCCGAAGCCGGGGACGTCGCCGCGACCGCCGACCTCGAGGACCGGTTCGCCGGCCCCCTCGCCTTCGGCACGGCCGGACTGCGCGGCGAGATCGCCGCGGGACCGAATCGGATGAATCGGGCGGTGGTCATCCGTGCCGCCGCCGGACTCGCTTCGTTCCTCTCAGACACCGTCGGGGAGGGTTTCCGCGTCGTCATCGGCTGCGATGCCCGGTACAAGTCTGCGGACTTCGCCGCCGATACCGCCGCTGTCATCACTGCTGCGGGCGGCACAGCCATCCAGCTTCCCGAACAGCTGCCGACTCCGCTGCTCGCCTTCGCTCTGTCCCACCTCGACGCCGATGCCGGTGTCATGGTCACCGCCAGTCACAATCCGCCGGCGGACAACGGCTATAAGGTCTATCTGGGCAGACGCCCGCTGCTGGCCATCGAACCCGATCAGGCTGCGGCCGAGGCAGGAGCCGGAGCACAGATCGTCAGTCCGGCCGATGCCCTCATCGCCGAGCAGATCGCGGCGGTCGATTCCGTCGCCTCGGTGCCGCGTGCCGAATCCGGCTGGGAACACCTCGGCGAGGAGATCGTCGAGACCTACCTGAGCCGCATCGATGCTTTGGGTGTGCGGGCGGAGTCCGACTTGTCGATCGTCCTCACCTCTCTGCACGGTGTCGGAGCCGGCGTCGCCGAGGCGGCACTGATGCGCACCGGCTTCACGAACCTCCATCCGGTGGCCTCCCAACAGGCACCGGATCCTGACTTCCCGACCGTGGCCTTCCCGAACCCCGAAGAGGCCGGTGCCCTCGACGAGTCCTACGAACTTGCTCGGGAGGTCGGTGCGGAACTCGTCATCGCCAACGATCCCGATGCCGACCGGTTCTCCGCGGCGATCCCGGATCCCTCTGCGGCGACCGGGTACCGGCAGCTGTCCGGCGACGAGGTGGGGCTCCTCCTCGGCGAGGATGCCGCCACCCGACTGGCAGCCGGGACGCACCATGCAGGGCAGGGAGCGGACTCGGCTGCGCCGGTGTTCGCGAATTCGATCGTGTCCTCTCGCGCGCTGGCCGCAGCGGCCGCCGGTCACGGTTTCGCGGCGGTGAACACGCTCACCGGCTTCAAGTGGATCTCTCGCGTCGCCGGTCTCGTCTTCGGTTATGAGGAAGCGCTGGGCTACTGCGTCGACCCGGCGGCGGTGCGCGACAAGGACGGAATCTCCGCGGCAGTGACCTTCGCGGCCCTGGCTTCGCGCCTCAAGGCGGACGGGTCGAGCATCGAGGCCGAGCTCGATCGGATCCGGGGGCGCGACGGCTTCTTCGCCACCGCCCCGCTGAGCTTCCGCCTCGACGACGTCTCCCTCATCGCCACGGCCATGGCCAAGCTGCGGGAGAACCCACCGACCACTCTGGCCGGCTCCCCCGTCGCCGAGGTCCATGATCTCTCGACCGGATACCAGGGACTGCCCCCGACCGACGGGATCCTGCTGCTCTCCGATTCGGGTTCCAGGGTCATCGTCCGCCCCTCCGGCACGGAACCGAAGCTCAAGTGCTACCTCGAGGTCGTGGCCGAGCCCACCGAACTCCAGGCAGCCACCGATGCCGATGCGCGTGCGGCCGCCAGCGCGGGAGTGCGACTGCCGGCCACCTCGGCGAGTGCCTCGCTCAAACCCGCACTGCGGGAACGTCTCACCTCGATCAGCACCGAACTCAAAACCTACTTCGGACTATGACCCAATTGCTACGTGACGGCGGCCCAGCAACCTCGCGCGAGGTTGCTGGGCCGCCGTCGGGTAGCAATTAGAGGGAGTTGAGGATTGCGGCGGAGCCGGAGAGGCCGAGGCGGGAGGCACCGGCGGCGATCATCTCTTCGGCGGCCTCGACGGTGCGGATCCCGCCGGAGGCCTTGACGCCGAGGCGGTCACCGACGGTTTCGCGCATGAGCGCCACCGCGTGTGCACTGGCACCACCAGCTGGGTGGAAACCGGTGGAGGTCTTGACGAAGCCGGCCCCGGCGGCCTCGGCACGGCGGCAGACCTCGACGATCTGCTCATCGCTCAGCGCCGCCGATTCGATGATGACCTTGACCAGGGAGTCCCCGCTGGCCTCGACGACTCCGCGGATATCGGCCTCGACGGCGTCGAAGTCACCGGCGATGGCCTGGCCGATGTTGATGACCATGTCGACCTCGGCGGCACCGTCGGCAACGGCACGGACGGCCTCGGCGGCCTTGACCTCGGCCTTGACCTGCCCGGACGGGAACCCGACGACGGTGGCGACCACGAGCTCACCGGGGTCGGTGACCGGCAGCATCGACGGAGACACGCAGATGGCCAGCACGCCCAGCTCCTTCGCCTCGGCGACAAGCGCCTCGACATCGGCGGGGGTGGCTTCGGGCTTGAGCAGGGTGTGGTCGATGATCGCGGCGACGTCCGAACGGCTGGTCATGGGTTCCTCCAAGATGATTGGTGCAGGGTCTTCGGCGGCTTCGAATGCGCTGGTTCCAGCGTAGCGGCGCCGGGACCGGCACAGAACCGACGCTGCAGTGGTCTTTGACTCAGGTGATCTTTTCGAACACGATCGATTCCGGCACCGAGGCGGCGTCCCCACCGATCTCGACCGCGTCGTCGAGCGATGCGATCGCCCGGGAGAAACGTTCCGGAGTCGCCGTGTGCAGAGTCATGAGCGGTTGACCGGCGGTGACGCTGTCACCGGGTTTGGCGTGGAGTTCGATGCCGGCGACGTCCTGAACCGGATCCTCCTTACGGGCGCGCCCGGCACCGAGCCTCCACGAGGCCACTCCCACCGACAGTGCGTCGAGCTTCGTGAGCACCCCGGACTCAGTCGCGGTGACGACCTCGGTGTGCTCGGCGACCGGCAGCGGTGCCTCAGGGTCGCCGTTCTGTGCCCGGATCATCCGCTTCCAGACGTCCATCGCCCGCCCGTCAGACAGCGCGGCGCGCACGTCGACATCGGTCTTGCCGGTCAGGCGCAGCATCTCCTCGGCCAGTGCGACGGTGAGGTCGACGACGTCGGCCGGTCCACCGCCGGCGAGGACCTCGACGGATTCGCGCACCTCGAGAGCATTGCCGACGGTCAGACCCAGAGGTGTCGACATGTCGGTCAGCAGCGCCGAGGTGTTCACCCCTGCGGCCTTGCCGAGGTCGACCATCGTCTGCGCGAGTGTCCGAGCCTTCCTCAGATCCTTCATGAACGCCCCGGAGCCGACCTTGACGTCGAGGACGAGGCCGGATGTGCCCTCGGCGATCTTCTTCGACATGATCGACGAGGCGATGAGCGGGATGCAGTCGACCGTCGAGGTGGTGTCGCGCAGGGCGTAGAGCTTCTTGTCCGCCGGAGCCAGACCGGTGCCGGCGGCGCAGATGACCGCGCCGATGTCCTCGAGCTGGTCGACGATCGCCGCGTTGCTCAGCCCCGCCTGCCAGCCCGGAATGGACTCGAGCTTGTCCAAGGTCCCACCGGTGTGGCCGAGTCCGCGTCCGGACAGCTGCGGGACGGCGACGTCGAAGACCGCCACCAGCGGAGCCAGGGGCAGAGTGATCTTGTCACCGACTCCCCCGGTCGAATGCTTGTCCGAGGTGGGCCGCGTCAGGGACGAGAAGTCCATCCGCTCACCGGAGGCGATCATCGCCTGCGTCCAGTTCGCGATCTCGACCGGCTCCATGTCGTTGATGAAGATCGCCATGGCCAGCGCGGCCATCTGCTCCTCGGCGACGACGCCGCGGGTGTAGGCGTCGATCACCCAGTCGATCTGCTCCTTGCTCAGAGCCTGGCCATCGCGTTTGGCGGCGATGACGTCGACGGTGTCGAATGCCTCTACAGTCACGGTCTCAGTCCTTCGTTGTCAGCGCACCGGCAGGTGATTCCCGCATCGGCGGGCCACCTCGGTGAGGGTGTCAGTGTTTCGCGTTGTGGTCGGTCCGGCCCGCGCTCAGGTGGTCGGGCCCGAACGCTTCGGGCAGGACCACCGACAGCGGGGACCGTCCGCTGGGCATATTGAGGATGAGTTCATTGCCGCCGTGTTCGAACAGCAGCTGCCGGCAGCGTCCGCAGGGGACGAGGGTGTTGCCGTCCCCGTCGACGCAGTCGAAGGCGACTAGGCGGCCCCCGCCGGACATGAGCAGGTCGGAGACGAGCGAGCATTCGGCGCACAATGTCACACCGAACGAGGCGTTCTCGATATTGCAGCCGCCGACGATGCGCCCGTCGTCGACGAGTCCGGCCGCGCCCACGGGGTAGGACGAGTACGGCACATAGGCCTTCGTCATCGCCCGCTTCGCTTCGGCTCGCAGCAGCTCCCAGGTGCCTTCGCTGAGGTCATCGGGGCAGACCGGGGTGGGTTCCTCGCTCCAGATGTGTTCGGAGGCGTCGTGCCCGGATGGGTCGTGCCCGGAGGCGCCGTGTTCGGGTGCGGGGGTGTCGGGGACAGCCATGGGGATACCTCTTCCTGCAGAGTGCGACTGTTGGGTTCTCGAGGGGTGGTGCGATCACGTCGCCGAGGATGGACTCACTTCACGTAGGGCACACCTTCCGCCGCCGGCGGGCGGACCCGACCGACGAAGCCGGCGACCGCGAAGACGGTGACGATGTAGGGCAGCATGAGCAGCAGTTCGTTGGCCACCGGGGTGCCGATCGACTGCAGCGTGTTGCCGAGGCTCTTGGAGAAGCCGAACAGCAGCGCGGCGAACAGGGCACCCTTCGGGTTCCATTTGCCGAGGATCATCGCCGCCAGAGCGATATAGCCCTGCCCGGCCGACATCTCTTTGCCGAAGGCCAGTCCGGAGCCGACGGTGAAGAAGGCGCCGCCGAGTCCGGCGATGGCACCGGCGAGCAGCGTGTTGCGCACGCGGGTGAAGTTGACCTTGATGCCCACGGTGTCCGCGGCCTTCGGGTGCTCGCCGACGGCCCGCATCCGCAGACCCCACTTCGAGCGGAAGACGAAGATCTGCAGAGCGATGACGACGACGTACATGATGTAGACGAGGATGTTCTGATCGAACAGCACCCGTCCGAGCACCGGAATATCCGACAGCAGCGGGATCGGCAGGTTCGGCAGCTTCTGGCGGGCGTTCCACAGCTCGGGGTCCTGAGTGAGGACGGTCGAGTAGAGGAAGCTCGTGACACCGACGACGAGCACGTTGAGGACCACGCCGATGATGATCTGGTTGACCCAGTACTTCACCGCGAAGAAAGTGAGGATCACGGCGACGAGGGCACCGGCGATCGGGGCCGCGAGCAGACCCGCGTACGGGTTCTTCACCACCGAGGCGACGACCGCGGCGAGGAAGGCACCGGCCAGCAGCTGTCCTTCGATGGCGATGTTGATGATGCCCGAACGCTCGCCGACGAGACCGCACATGGCGCCGAAGATCAGCGGCACCGAGAGGGCCAGGGCACCGGCGAGCAGCGTCGTCAGCGGGATCACTCCGCCGGATCCGCCGCCTGCCCAGGCGAGGAAGGACACGACGAAGAGGATGCCGAAGAGCATCGGGAACCAGGATCCGATGTCGAGACGCTTGACGCTCAAGTAGATCGACACGGCGGCCATGATGACGAGCAGGATGCCCAGTGCCAGTCCTGCCGCGGTCGAGGACACGACGAAGTCGGGGATCGCGAAGAAGTCTCCGCCGCTGGCGAAGCGGAAGGTCGTCTCCCCGTCACGGCCGATGAGGCCGAAGAAGACGAACGAGACCAGAGCCAGGATCGAGTAGACGATCGGGAACTTCCAGGCGATCGGCGCGAGCGCCTTGACCTGGGATGAAGGTGTGGTTTCCACGGTCTGAGCAGTCATCTCAGTCCTCCTTCCGCTTGAGCACCGGTGTGGGCAGCCGGAAGATCGACCTCACCAGGGGCGGGGCCGCGATGAGCAGCACGATGACGGACTGGACGACGAGGACGATGTCGATCGGCGTTCCCGTCTGCGACTGCATGAGGTAACCGCCGGCCTTGAACGCACCGAAGAGCAGACCGGCGAGGAACGTGCCCAAGGGCTTCGAGCGTCCCAGCAGAGCCACGGTGATCGCGTCGAAGCCGATCGAACCGCTGATGCCGCCGGTGAGTTTGTATTCGGTGCCGAGCACCTGTGCCGCGCCGCCGAGTCCGGCCAGTGCACCGGCGACGATCATGACGATGATCGTCACCTTCGACACGGAGATGCCGGCGGTGCGGGCCGCATGCGGGTTCGCACCGACGGCTTTGAATTCGAAACCGATGGTCGACCGGTCGAGCAGCCACCACACGAAGATCGTGGCGAGGATCGCGATGATGAAGCCGAAGTGGAGGCGGAACGGTGCCGGCAGGAGCAGGAACATCTGCGAGGAGTCGTCGATGACGCGTGACTGCGGGTTCGCCGATGTCGTGTGCGTGAACCAGTTCTGCTTGAGCAGGTAGCCCAGCGCATAACCGGCGATCGAGTTGAGCATGATCGTCACGATCACTTCGTTGGCTCCGGTCCGTGCCTTGAGCACACCGGCGATGCCGGCCCAGATCGCGCCGCCGACGATGCCGCCGAGGACGGCGACGAGCATGTGCACGACCGGAGGCAGCGGAAGCGCGTAGCCGAGGAAACCGGCGATGGTCGCGCCGAGGATGACCTGGCCCTGACCGCCGATGTTGAACAGCCCGCAGCGGAAGGCCAGAGCGATGCCGAGACCGGTGAGGATGAGCGGGGTGCCCGAGACCATCGACTCGGTCAGCGGACGGATAGCCCGTTCGGCCGTGCGGGCGTCCCAGTCGAAGACCGCGCCGCGGAACAGGGCCGAATACGCGTTGCCGATGGTCGAGAAGAGAGTGGAGAAGAACTCGCCGGGGGCGGCGAAGAAGTTCTCGGCCGCCGCGACGACCTCCGCGTTGGACACAGCGATGAGGACACCGCCGAGCAGGAGGGCGAGCACGATCGCCAGCAGCGAGACCAGCCAGGACCCCGACAGGATCTCCTGGAGGAGAGTCTGCTGCTTGCCGTCCTCGGCCTCGCTCTCCGGCGGCGGTGCCGCAGAGGGGGCCGCCGGTGAGATATCAGTCGTCATTTGGTCTCCTCCGCCGAGGTGGTGGCTGAGTCGTCGTCCGCGGTTCCCGCTGCGGTGGCAGCGGTCCCCGCCTCATCGGTGGCGGCCCGCGCATGGTCAGAGCCATCGCTCGTCCCGGTGGTCGCGGCCAGCGCTTCGTCGGCGGGGACACCGGCCATCATCAGGCCCAGGGCCTCGCGGGAGGTGTCTGCGCCGACGATGCCGACAATGCGCCCGGAGTACATCACGGCGATGCGGTCGGCGAGCCCGTAGACCTCGTCGAGCTCGGTCGAAACGATGATGCAGGGGGTGCCGGAGTCGCGTTCGGCGATGACGCGCTTGTGCACGAACTCGATCGACCCGACATCGAGGCCGCGGGTGGGTTGGCTGGCGATGAAGAGCCGCAGTTCACGGCCGAGCTCACGGGAGAGCACGACCTTCTGCTGGTTGCCTCCCGAGAGGGTCGAGATCGGGTCGACGACGCTGCCGAGGCGGATGTCGAATTCCTCGACCTTCTTCTTCGCTTCCGCGGTGATGGTCTTCGATCTGAGGTTGAGCCCCTTCGCATAGGGTTCACGGTCGTAGACGTCGAGGATCATGTTGTCGCGGATCGCGAATTCCGCGATGATGCCGTCGGTCGACCGATCTTCGGGCACGAATCCGATGCCGGCGCCGAGGCGGTCCTTGACGGATGCTCCGCCGAGGCTCTTCCCGTCGAGGGTGATCGTGCCCAGGCGCGGTTCGGTCAGACCGATGATCGTCTCCGCCAGTTCCGTCTGGCCGTTGCCCTGCACGCCGGCGACGGCGAGGATCTCGCCGCGGCGGACGTCGAATGACACATCGTCGACGACGACGTTCTCGGCCTTGTCGACGACGGTCAGGTTCCTGACCTGGAAGGTCGCATCGCCGGGGTCGGCATCGTCCTTCTCGGTCGTCAGGGAGACGGCACGGCCGACCATCTGGCTGGCCAGCTCGGTCTCGGTCGAGTCCGGGGAGGCCTCGCCGACGATCTTGCCGCGACGGATGACCGTGATCGAGTCCGCGATCGCACGGACTTCGCGCAGCTTGTGGGTGATGAAGACGATCGAGGTGCCCTGCTCCTTGAGCTGGCGCATGATCGAGATGAGCTCATCGGTCTCCTGCGGCGTGAGCACGGCTGTGGGCTCGTCGAGGATGAGGATCTCCGCGTCGCGGGACAGGGCCTTGATGATCTCGACCCGCTGTTGGGCGCCGACGGGCAGATCCTCGATGAGCGCATCGGGGTCGATGTTGAAATTGAAGCGGGAGGAGATCTCGGTGACCTTCTTCCTCGCCTCGGCGATGTCGAGGAGTCCCAGACTCTTCGTCGGCTCGTAGCCCAGCGCCACGGATTCGGCGACCGTGAAGACCGGCACGAGCATGAAGTGCTGGTGGACCATGCCGATGCCGGCTGCCACGGCGTCGCCGGGGCCGGAGAACTTCACCGGTTCCTCGTCGATGAGGATGTCTCCCCCATCGGCGTCGTAGAGTCCGTAGAGGACGTTCATCATGGTGGATTTTCCGGCGCCGTTCTCACCCAGCAGGGCGTGGATCTCGCCCGGCTCGATGGTGAGGTCGATGTGGTCATTGGCCACGAACGATCCGAACACCTTGGTCATCCCGCGAAGCTCGAGTTTCACTGCTCCCGGTTCTCCTCACAAATTTGAAAACTGCAGGGCCGAAGATCTCCGGCCCTGCAGTTTAACCGATGAGCTTACTTCGGCGTGCTCTCAGACTCGACCGTCAGGGAGCCGTCGATGATCTGCTTCTTGAGATCTTCGACCTTCTTCTTCACATCTTCAGGAACCTCGTCCTCGAAGTCGTGGAAGGGAGCGAGACCGACGCCTTCGTTCTCGAGGGTGCCGATGTAGGGCTCATTGGTGAAGTTATCCTCGGTGCCTTCCTTGATGGTGTCCTCGACCGCATTCGCGATCTCCTTGACCACCGAGGTGAGGATGATGTCGCCGTATTCGGTCGACTCGTAGCCGTCGGAGTCGACCCACACGAGCTTGACGTCGCCGGCATCCTTCGCGGCGGCGGCCGCTCCGAGGCCGACGGGGCCGGCGACGGGCATGATGACGTCGGCGCCCTGGGAGATGAGCTGCTTCGTCAGTTCCTGACCCTGGCCCTGGTTCTCGAAGTCACCGGAGAACGATCCGTCCTGCTTCTCCTTGTTCCAGCCGAGGAGCTTGACGTCCTTCTTGTTGTCTTCGTTGAACTTCTTCACACCATCGGCGAAGCCGTCCATGAAGATCGTCACCGACGGGATCTGGATGCCGCCGAAGGTGCCGACCTTGCCGGACTCGGAAGAGGCGGCAGCGACATAGCCGGCGAGGTACGCGGCCTCGGCGGTGTTGAAGACGACGGGCTTGGCGTTGTCGATGGTCACGGGCTTGCCGTCGGCGTCGGAGAACGTGGAGTCGATGAGCGCGAAGTTGAGGTCGGAGTTCGCCTCGGCGGCTTCCTGGATCGTGTCCTCGAGGAGGAATCCGACGCCGAAGGTGAGGTTGCAGCCGGCCTGGACCATGTTGTCGACGTTCGGCTTGAAGTCCGAGTCGCCCTGAGACTCTGCGTCCTTCTCCTCGATGCCGAGGTTCTTCACCGCGTTCTCCATGCCCTGCTTGCCGGACTGGTTGAACGACTGGTCGTCCCAGCCGCCCGAGTCAGAGACCATGCAGGCGAGGTAGTCGTCGGCGGAATCTCCGCCACCGCCGGAACCGCAGGCCGAGAGCACAAGGGCGGATGCGGCGATCATCGACACCGCTGAAGCGAGCTTCTTCACGTTTTCTCTTTTCTAGTCACAGACAGCGGACACGGTCGAGGCCCCTGGCTGCCCCTGCCGAAAATGTGAAACCACTGGACGATCTGTCATATTTTGGTGAGTTTCGGCCAGTCTAATGCACCGAAGACGTTTCGAACGGCTTGCTAGCACGTCGAACACGGACACCGATATGAAAACGCAATAATCGGTCACGGAACGCCGCTGCCGGTCCGGAATGCGAGCAGGATCGGCCTCGTGTTTGAGACGGGTACGGCGAGCGGCCCGAACAGCGAGGGCCGCATGGTGGGGCGGTCGGCGGCCCGCGGTGAATTAGGCTGGAGGACGATATGGCACATCTTCTCGGGGCCGAAGCCCTGCACCTCGAATACCCCACCCGCGTCGTCTTCGACTCCGTCACCCTCGGCGTCGAGTCCGGAGACATGATCGGCATCGTCGGCCGCAACGGCGACGGCAAGTCGAGCCTGCTCGGCATGCTCGCCGGCACCATCGAACCCGATGCCGGGCGGGTGACCTATCGCGGCGGGCTGCGCCTGGGCATGCTCGGGCAACGCGACGATCTCGATGATGAGGCGACCGTCGGCTTCTCCGTCGTCGGCGACGCCGCTGACCACGAATGGGCGGCGGACCCGAAGGCCCGGGACATCATCTCGGGCCTCATCTCCGACCTCGACTGGAATTCGACGATCGCCAGCCTCTCCGGCGGGCAGCGTCGCCGGGTGGCGCTGGCCGCCCTGCTCATCGGCGATTGGGACCTGCTCATCCTCGACGAACCCAACAATTCGATGGGTTGTTCGTTCCGGACACCTCGATTCTACCGTCGCGGCAGGGCGGCGTCACGCCCTAGTGCTCGTCGTCGGGCCTGTGGGAGGCGGTCTGGCGTGCCGTGTCGTACTGCGCTAGCCGGGAAGGGTGGTCGCTAATGGCTACACCTCTGCTGGGGGCCGAAGGGCTGCATTTGGAGTACCCGACGCGGGTGGTCTTCGACTCGCTCTCTGTTGGGATTGAGGAAGGCGACCGGATCGGGATCGTCGGCCGCAATGGTGACGGCAAGTCGAGTCTGCTGGGGATGCTCTCGGGGCAGATCGAGCCGCAGGCGGGTCGGGTCACCCGACGGGGCGGCGTGCGATTCGGGGTCCTGGGTCAGAGCGATGATCTGGCCCCGGAGGCTACAGTCGGGTACTCGATCGTCGGTGACGCGCCGGAGCATGAGTGGGCCAGCGATGCGCGCATCCGCGATGTGATCGGCGGGCTCGTGGCGGACATCTCCTGGGATGCTGTGATCGGCCGGCTCAGCGGCGGGCAGCGACGACGCGTGGCTCTCGCGGCCCTGCTGGTGGGTGACTATGAGCTCATCGCTCTCGACGAGCCTACGAACCATCTTGATGTGGAGGGCATCGCCTGGCTGGCCGAGCACATGAAGCGGCGCTGGCCCAAGAACTCCGGTGGGCTGCTGGTCATTACGCACGATCGCTGGTTCCTCGATGAGGTCTGCACCGAGACCTGGGAGGTGCACGACGGCATGGTCGAGCCGTTCGAGGGCGGCTACGCGGCGTACGTGCTCCAGCGGGTGGAGCGGGATCGAATGGCGGCTGCGGCCGAGAGCAAGCGGCAGAACCTGATGCGCAAGGAGTTGGCCTGGCTGCGCCGTGGTGCTCCAGCGCGGACGTCGAAGCCGAAGTTCCGGATCGACGCGGCCAACGAGCTGATCGCTGACGTGCCGCCGGTGCGCAATCCCATCGAGCTGCAGCGGGTCGCGGTCGCTCGGCTGGGCAAGCAGGTGGTGGACCTGGAGGACGTGAGCGTGAGTTTCGGGGGTCGGACGGTTCTCGATGAGGTGACCTGGCGTATCGCTCCGGGTGAGCGCACCGGCATCCTGGGCGCGAACGGTGCGGGCAAGTCCACGCTGCTCGGGCTGATCTGCGGCACTCTGGAGCCGACCGAGGGTCGGGTCAAGCGGGGTAAGACGGTGCAGGTCGGCATCCTCGATCAGCAGTTCTCCCAGCTCGCCGACATCGGCGGGGACCGGGTGCGCGAGGTGCTGGCCCGCACCAAGACGACGTTCCAGATCGACGGCAAGGACCTCACCCCGGCGCAGCTGCTGGAACGCCTGGGGTTCGCCCGCGAGCATCTGTCGGCGCGGGTCGATGACCTCTCCGGTGGGCAGAAGCGGCGACTGCAGCTGCTGATGCTGCTGCTCAGCGAGCCGAATCTGCTGCTCCTCGATGAGCCGACGAACGATGTTGACGCGGATATGCTCGCCGCGCTGGAGGACCTGCTGGACTCCTGGCCGGGCACGCTGATCGTGGTCTCCCACGACCGCTACCTGCTGGAGCGGGTCACCGACCAGCAGTACGCGATCCTCGATGGCGGGCTGCGGCATGTGCCCGGCGGGGTGGACGAGTATCTGCGGCTGCGAGCCGCACAGGAGCAGCAGGCCGTGACACCGTCGCCGATGAGCGCTCAGAGCAGCGAGGAGAAGACGGCGTCGTCGTCTTCGTCTTCGGAGTTGTCGGGTGCGGAGCGCCGGGCGGTGCAGAAGGAGATCGGTGCGATCGAGCGCCGGCTGGAGAAGCTGTCGGGAAGCATCGACCGTATCCACCAGCGTCTCGCCGACCACGATCAAAGCGACTACGAGGGCTTGCAAGGCCATACCGATGAGCTGCGCGAGGCGGAGGGCGAGGTCGCCGAGCTCGAAGAGCGGTGGCTGGAGCTGTCCGAATCGATCAGCTGACGGGCCAGGGCTCCCGCCCCGCAGACAGAGGTTCGCGCCTGCCGCTTCGTGAGCGACAGGCGCGAATGCTGATCCCGATGACCGGGGTGATCAGGCCTGCGGCGGTCTGTGCTCGTTTCCTGTTTCGGCGGGGGTGGGTTCTCGGTAGGTCTCGGGAACCTCTTCGGCGCGACGACTGGCTCGTGATTCTCCGATCTCCTGCAACGTGAGACGGATCAGCATCTCCGACAGCTTGTGCAGATCGGGTGGTTCGCGATGCACCGCCCTGATAGAGAAATGTCGTTCGTCGTACCGACGCTGCGAGGTCTTCTTCACGTACTTGCCCATCGTGCACTCCTACGCCGAGACCGTCGGTTCGGCGATAACGTGCTCCCGAGAGTTACGCTCCGTGCGCCGCTCGGTGTGCTCGTGGATGCGCACGCGGGCGAGCAGAACCAGGCTGACGGGGCCGATCCAGAGCAACTTGAGCGCCGACCAGATCGCGACCAGCACGATGAGGTTGAGCCAGCCCGGCTCGCCGTCACGGATGATGACGGTCAGTAGGCTCGCGGTGTAGAGGTAGGGGATCGCGAGCAGCATCGCCGGGATGCCCCACTTGAGGCCGCGACGGGTGCGGACCTTGTCGAGCACGATGTTGGTCGGCATCCGGCGGCGCATGAAGACGCGGATATGGATGCTGGCGAACCAGATGAGTCGGAACATGATGCCTCCAAGCACGTAACTGTGGTGAGGCAGTACGTGTGGAGTGTCCCGAAGGACGGCCCCAAAAAGGGGGCCTACATGGTGAGGGGCGAATCTGCCTCTGTGCTTCTCACTCTACGCCGCGCGTACGACGCGCGGTAGCCCCCGCGGGCCGTGCTCGGTCGCTGGCGGTGCACCTTGCCGGTGACCGTCTGGGAAGGGACACAGATCATGGCGAAGCTGGCAGAGCAGGCGAAGGGTGAGCGGCAGGCACGGATGATGCTGTCGATGATCGCCGAGCCTGACGACGCGGCCACCGGCCGCATCCTGCACCGACTCGGCGGGGTCGAGACGCTCCAGCTGCTCGAAGACGACCAGGCCGCGGTGCCGGAGATGAACCGCGCCGATGCGATCGCCTGGCGCAACCGCGTCGCCCCGCGCATTGAGGGCGACATCCCCGCACGAGTTGCGGAGGCGGAACGAGCCGGTATGTCCACGCTCATCCCGACCGATACGGACTGGCCGCACGCGCTCAACGACCTCGGCTCCCGCGCCCCGTACCTGCTGTGGACACGCGGGGCGACCTCCTTCCTCGCAGGCGCTCTCACGGATCGGGTCACGATGACCGGCTCCCGGGCGGCCAGCGAGTACGGCGTCCAGGTCGCCGGGCATCTCGCCGGAGACCTGGCCCAACAGGAGCGCACCATCGTCGCCGGCGGCGGCTACGGCAGAGACGCCGCAGCACACCGGTCGGCACTCGCCGGCGGTGGAGGCACGATCGCGGTACTGGCCGGCGGCATTGACCGTCCCTACCCGCGCGGGAACTCGGACCTGCTGGCCCGGATCGGCGATCTGGGGATGCTGGCCAGCGAGGCTCCTCCGGGGGCGACGCCGACCCGGTGGCGGTTCATGGCCCGCGCCCGTCTGCTGGGTGCGCTCTCGGGCGCGACGGTGATCCCAGAGGCAGGCTTCCGGTCGGGATCGCTGCTGGTGGCAACAGAAGCCCACCGGCATAGCCGCGCCGTCGGAGCGGTCCCCGGCCCGGTCACGTCGGCGGCGAGTGTGGGGCCGCATGAGCTCATCAAGCGCGGACGCGGTGAGATCATCACCGATACCGAGGTGCCCTTTACTCGGTTGATGGGTTGAGTGCAGCGGAAACTAGATCGTTGCCACTACTTCTCCGAGAAGCGAACGTTCAAAACTAGTAAGCGGTATTCTCTCTGTGCCACGCAACACCTGAATTGCTTCAAGCATCTCATCGAGACTTCGGGAGTTCCCAAGTCCGCGTACCAACTGTCGCGATATCTCAAGAGGCAGGCCGTACTCTTCCAACGTAGTGAGATGCGGAGCGGAGAACATGCTCTCAACTCGGGCCGAGAAACCGTCGAATGACCCAGATTCCAATCCGCGCTCCTCAAGAATCTCGCTCACGACTACATCGAGCGCCCTCAACGCAGTGGGAAAATTGTGGTCTAGCCAGTACCGCACGAAATCGAACGCCGCCTCAATCTTCTCGTCAACGCTGGGAGATTGGTCATGCTCGTTCTCAACAAACCCCGCGATAATGTCCTTCATTCGGCCTTCAACGAGAGATGCTTGATTGACTTGATAAGCGACTTGCTGCGCGCTGTATGCGCCGTGCCCACGATGATACGAAGGAGGAATGTAGTTCCACATCAGTTCGCAGACTGCCCGAAGCTCCGCCCATTTTGGGTAGGAAGTAGACCACTGCAGCGGCTGAAGCCGTGACGTGGGCAGCGTGCGAATATGCTTCGCAAGCTCGGTTGCAGCTTCCGGTTCTACCCCCTTTATCGAGCGCAGAACCTTCAGGCTAAGGCCCGACTCTTCTAATACAGGTGACACCCGCTCCCTGGTCTCGTCGCTCCAATCTCCTTCGTCGATCTGCACGAGTAGTGAACTCGGGGCAATATCGCTTTGGCTGACACCAGGAATGTCAATTTCGGGAAACTCTCTCGTCGGGGCATCATGAAAGAGTACGATCTCACCCACGAAATGCTTAAACATTCTGCCAACACGGCCACGTATGTTAGCGAATGTGAAGTAGTTGTATGCCCTATTAGCAACTTTGCGATCAAGAATTATGATGCGTTTTGCTCGGGTATTGACTCCTTCGATCAGAGAGTTCGTGCAGACAAGCGTGTCAAGATCACCGTCTTCGAATCCCTGTACCATCTTTTGTGCGCGCCAACGAGGAAGGCGTCCATGATGCACACCCACACCACGTCGCAGCGCTCTTGAGACAATCCAATCCGGATGGTAGTTCTCTTCGATCCACTCGGCTACTTCCGGTAAGCCCCGACTAACGGTCGCGCCACTTGACCGCTGTTCGATCAGCGCTTCCAAAGCCTTTCGCGTCTTTGCTGGGCTTTGGCAATATACCAACGTGGGGTCACAGGACGAACCAATCAATTCGGCTACTATCGCGAGGCGTTCTTCGTCGTTTGAAGCCTTGATTTTTCTGGTGTCAGCAGCAACGGTGGAGAAATCAGTTCTGATGAAAGAAGCACGAAGGTTAGAAGGGAGGACTGATGCGAGGCCATCCACGACTGGACCCGCAAAGTAAAACTGGGCGCCAGTCTTAGCGAGTCGCAAGAATGCCTGATTCAACATTGATGCGCGTTGTTCTAGAGTGCCTTCGCTCTCCTCCGCGAGCTTGTAGAACTCGTCAATGAAGAACAAATCAACCGCAGGGAGTTGAGGAACCGCGAGCAACCGCTCCTGTGTCATGACCAGGATGTTGCGTTCACTCAACTCCTGGTTCGGGTGGGTGACAATCTTGTACTCACGAAATTGGGAGAGGCGTCGGCGGGTCTCATCCAGAAGTGCGATGGTAGGAACCACGAGTACCAGGTTCTTGTACCTGCCAGTTTGAACTAGTGCATCTATAACCACGCTCTTTCCAAAGCTGGTTGGCGCCGAGAGAATTACATTCTCTCCTTCAACCAGGCGGTGAAATACTTGAGACTGAATGCGGTGGAAGACGGTCTCAGAGGCTGGGTTGGGTCGGTTCATTTCCATGATGACCGCATCCCGAAGAGAGTCATGGTCTGCACCTTGAACGGCATAGGGGTACAGTCCGTGCATCATTGCTAGACTTCGAAGGATTTCGCCCTCGGGTCCCGTCCTACTGATTTTCTCAAGCGCTCGAATTACAAGATCCGTGCTTTCAGATCCGATGCCATTAATTGAAGTGAAAGCAGCAATATCGGATAGGATCTCAAACTCGTCGTCAACCTCACCGCGTAGCAGAGATGTCAGTTCTGCGTGAGAGCCTGCCATGCTTTCAACCTCCCATCGAAAGCGGACGTGAGTTCGGCCTTGGTGTCCATTGGGAAGAAAAACACGTGTGCCCTGATCTGACGAGGAAGTGTCCAGTTCTCGTACCTGTCTCGCAGACTCTTCCAGTTGTTCATGACCTCGGTTCGTAGATCAGCGAGGTACTCCTCAGTGCTCTCCTTGTGCCTGCCCGCAGCTTCGCTGTCATAGGAAATGAAGATAGGAACTACGACACTCTTGAATGTTCTGTCCAACGAGGTCTTTCGAGACAACAGCGCGGTGATCATGTCCCGGTGAGGATAGTCGTCAGGAATCTTGTCGGTTATGGCGGCAAATTCGTACCGCAGGTAGTCGCGACTGAGATGTAGCTTCAGCTCATCATATATTGCGCTGGCTGCACCGTAGCTGTCCTTATAGAGCTTCGATTCGCCAAGCCAGAGTTCTAGTTCCCCGGAGGCTCCTGTATCGACAATGTGGGCACAGTCGAAACCTTTGACAGTGTCGTTGGCAGCGTCTTTGAAGTAGATCCGGGATATAAGTCGCGAACTTCCATAGAACTTGCGCAGAATCATGTGAAGGAGGAGTTCACCAATTTCTCCTCTTCTCTCAAAGTCGATGGTGGCGTAAACACGACTGAGAGCCTTCCCGAGCAGTGCTGTGCCAGTAGCGTGGTTGTACCCTTCCAGTTCTTGCGTAGGAAGAATCCAATCGGCTGCCCAATTGATCAGGTCGACGCTGAGGTCATCGGAGCGCCATGTTCCATCTTCGAAACCGGCGCAAAACGTTGCAGATGGTAAGAGACTGTCGGTGTGATCTACGACGAGTTCAAGGATCGTCTCAGGAACTGGGAGCTTCGTAGCCATTGCCGACAGTTACCTCCGTGGATAGCTGAAGACGCTCAACGGAGGTGCCCATGAGGTCGAAGTTGCTGTCATAGCTACGCGTGCCGCAGCCATGCGGTTGAGTCACATCCTATCCTCTTCGGCTGTAGCCAAGAGGTCCTCTGGCGTGAGTGTCACCAGATGTCACAGGGATCGTTCTTGCCTCCTGACGCTGACAGAACGTTGGGCGACAGAGTCTCCGGTCTGAGGAGTATCCGCAGCTACCCGACGTATGGCTGCCGCTGCGCGGGCGCGGTCAATCTTCTGCGCCGCGCTCTGGGGTGCCGGGCCGAGTGGGGTGTCGTCGCTGATTTGGTAGCGGTCGCGGTAGGCCGCGATGGTCCGGGCGTCACGTCGCCAGCGTGCCTGTTCGCGGTCACCGGACGGCGGGTCACCGAGCGGCTGGGTCCACGGTTCGCCGGTCTGGCGGGCGGTGTCGAGGATCGCGTCGGCGCGGGTCTCGATCAGCTCTCGTCGCTCGGTCAAGGCCTGGAGCATGTCTGCCGCGATCGGGCCCTGCACGTGCGGGATGAGGCCGGCGATCAGCCGCGGGGTCTTCCTCGTGCGCCCCGACCCGGCCGGCTGGGCGGTGGCGCGTGCGAGACGGTAGTGCATGACCTTGGCGATGTCCTCGGCGTCATCGAAGCCGCGAGCAGCCACCAGGCGCGGGAAGAGTGTATCGACGTCGTGGTGGTTGGCCTCGGCGCGGCGCAGCTCGGCAGTCAGCGCTCCGAACGCGACCGAGCCCAGCGTGGCGTCGGCCTGCTCTTCGGTCAGGCCTGAGTCGCGGATGAGGGCGGCCCAGCGGTCGTGTTGGGCGGCTGCGGCGATGGTTTCGTACTCGGCGGCGAGCTGAGCGATCGAGCCCCACTGGTCCTGCTCGGCGGTGATCGTCTCGTGCGCGGAGAGCTCGGCTCCCGAGTGCTGCAGCACTCCGTAGAGGACCGAGCGGCCGGTGGCTTCCTCGTTGTCCGAGGGGTGCGGTGCGGCGTGGTCGTCGGGGCGGTCGAGGACGACGTAGGCGTGGTTGGACTCGCGGCCGCGGGTCATCGCGACGTAGACGTTCTCACGGGTCGAGGACGGCTCGACCAGCACATGTGCGGCATCGACCGTGATGCCCTGCGCCCTATGCGCAGTGACGGCGTATCCCAGATCCACGTGCTCGGCCACGTAGTCGGCCGGCAGCACGATCGACCCGAACCTTCGGCCGGGCTTGCGGATCGTGATCGACCCATCATCGCGCACGTCAGTGACCTGCCACCGTTCGCCGTTGCGCACCCACCCCCGGCCTGTGCCGGTGCGCAGGCGCCGGTCGTTGCGGCGGGTGATGATCGTGTCCCCGACCCCTGCGGACGTGCGCTCGGCCAGCGCGACCTCTCTGGTGGGGCGGATCGTGCCGTCCAGGATCAGGTCGGCACGGGCCCTCGCGTTCAGCGCGGTCACGTCATCGCGGGTCTCGGCGATCAGCACCGACGCCCGTCCGGCGTCGCGGTCGGCACGCCAGGCGGTGTAGGCGGCGTCGATCATGTCCTCGGCGTCACCATCGCTGATGCGGCCGTGACCTGCGTAGGTGTCGATCACGCGGGTGCGGCCGTGGCGCAGATCGAGGGAGGCGGTCTTCTCCCATTCGTGGACGAAGCGGTGCACGTCCACGAGCTCGGGAGCGTCGTCGCGGTCGGCCACGAGCATCCCGAAACTCCCGCCCGCATCGACCGACTGGAGCTGCCCGTAGTCGCCGACCAGCAGCACCTTCGCACCCGCGCCGGCCGCCAGGGCGGTGATGCGATCCAGCGACAGGGTGCCGGCAAGGGAAGCCTCGTCGATGATGACGAGCTGACCTTCCTCGAACGTGGTGCCCTGGGTCAGATGGTTCTGCCACCATTTCGCCGTGTTCTCGGTCGCGATCCCGAGATCCTCACCGAGAACTTGCGCGGCCACCGCCGACGGCGCAAGCCCGACCACCGAGCCCTTCCCGTGCTGCTTCTCCCATGCCTGGCGCAGCGCTGCCATGGCGGTGGTCTTCCCGGCACCGGCCGGGCCGACCAACACGTCGAGAACCCGGCCGGAGACTGCGATCTGGGTGAGCGCTGCCGCTTGGTCGTCGCCGAGCAGGTGCCCTTCCCGGTCGGGCTTCGCGGTGATCTTCTCGACCGTCTCGACCTCGACCATCGGGCCGGTCAGGGTGCGGGAGCGTTCCAGGAGACGGTCTTCGGCCTTCAGCAGCACCGTGGAGGAGAACACGGTCGAGTGGCGGCGCCGGAACACGCTGGTGCCGTCTGGGCGGCGGAAAGCGGCCGGGCTGGTAGCGAGCTCGGGCGGCGTCAGCCGCAGTGAGGCCTGCTCGGCGGCATCGGCGATCATCCCCACGGTGGCCTCCCGGTCGCTCGCGGTCGCGAACCGCCATTCTATCGACTGTCGGCTTGCCTCGGCGTGGAGGTTCCATCGCCGCCAGGTCGAGCGCTTCTCGCCCACAACCTCGACCACCGAGGCGCCGAGCTTGGCGATCACCTCTAACGGCACATCATCAGTCCGCAACGGCCGCACCTGCTGCGCCGTGGCGAGGAGACCACCGGCCCAGCCGGTCGCGTCCTCACCCAGTAGACGGCCGGCCCGCTCGCGCCAGCCGCTCGTCAGGTCGGCCAGGGAGTGGACCTGCTTCTCGGGGCGGGTGGCGAGGGTGGCCTGGGCGCGCAGGCGCACGATCGTCCGCGCCGAGGGCCGGCGACCGTGCTCGGCGGTGTAGGCGGCGATGAGCCGGTCGGCCTCGGCATCGATATCGCGGGCGCGGGAGGAGAACTCCTCGATCAGCTCCTCGCTGACCCCGGTGATCTCCCACGCCGGGTTACGGTCCCGGCCCCGATCCCGCGCCTCCCACTCCACGCCGAGCGTGCCGGTGAGGCGGTCGGCCAGAACCGCGTTGTAATGCTCCGAGAGCGCGACCACCGCCGCATGCATGGGCCGCCCGTCCAGCGACCGCCAGCGTCCGTCCAACGCGGTCTGGACCTTGTTGGAGATCACGACGTGGGTGTGCAGCTGCGGGTCCCCGGAGCGGCTGTCGTAGTGATCGAAGGCCGTGGCGATCAGGCCGGTCACGTCGACCTGGGCGACCGCGCCATCGGCGGCGGTGTAGCCGGTGCGGGTCGCGGCGACCTCGCGCTCCATGAAGTCCACGACCTCGGCGACCGCGTCGTGATGCGCCTGAGCGATCAGGGCCTGCGTGCCGGCGTCGGCCACGCCCCACAGCACCGAAACGGACTTCGGCACCGAAAACGTGTAGTCGAAGCCCGCAACCGAACGGCGGTTGCCCCGCTCGATCTCCTCGGCCTCGATCTGGCTGATCTGCTCGGCACGCTCACCCATCCCCAGGCCAGGGTCGAGGTCCGCGACGCGCTGCTCGATCCGTTCCGCGACCGAGACGTACCGTGGGAAGGCCCGCCCGAGCGGGTCGCCGCTGACGGGGTCGCGGCCCATGCCGATCAGCAACTGCAACTGCGACTCTGAGACCTCATCGCCGTGAACGATCTGCCCGTCGCCGAGGCCGTGCAGAGCCGACCCCATCCAAGTGCCCGGTGGTGTTCCCTCCTCCGTGTAGTACCTGGTCAGCGGGGTCGAGAGGGAGCGATCGCCGTCGGCGGCAGCGATCGTGCGAAGCAGGTACTTGTACCCGTCACCCGCACTCATCACCCGCATCGAGACCGTCATGCAGATCAGGTGAACCGCGCAGTCACCATGCAGAACGGTGACAATGTCCGAGCGGCGTGCGTTACTCTGCGTAGCACCTCGTCAACGTAACGGTATTGACAGCCGTCGGTCACGGCGTTCGCACGTCTGAGCGGAGTAGTTCCGCGCCGCGTTCGCCCCTCGACGATGATTTTTGGCTATGGTGGATGTGTAGACACGGGGTGCCCGACGCGGGCTGAGATCACACCCGGGAACCTGATCGAGTTCGGACTCGCGGAGGGATGTCGATGAACGACGTTATGCAGGCACACTTGCGGGTGCTGGCGCGCACTCCCGTTTCCAGGCTCGACACGAGCGAGAGATGGAGACGGGACTTTGATTCCGAACGTATTGACCATCGCGGGCACTGACCCCACCGGGGGCGCGGGGATCCAAGCCGATCTGAAGGCTTTCTCCGCGCAGGGCGCTTACGGGATGAGCGTGATCACGGCCGTCGTTGCTCAGAATACACAGGGTGTGCAGGGCTTCGTCGCTCTGGAGCCGGGATTCGTTGCGGATCAGATCGCCGCGGTGTTCGAGGACGTGCGCGTAGACGCAGTGAAGATCGGGATGGTCGCCAACGCCGCTATCGCCGAGGCGATCGCCGAGAGTCTGGACCGCTACACGAAGTGCCCGGTGGTGCTCGACCCAGTGATGGTCGCCAAGAGCGGAGATCATCTCCTCGAGCAGGACGCCGTCGACACGATCCGCGAGCGACTGGTGCCGCGATCCACCGTGATCACCCCGAACCTCCCCGAGGCCTCGGTCCTGCTCGGACGCGACACCGAGATCGGCGACCTCGCAGGGATGCGGGCGGCGCTGGATGAGCTGCGTGGCCTCGGAGCCGGCTGGGTGCTGCTGAAGGGCGGTCACCTCGGCAGCGGCGAGAGCATCGACATCCTCACCGGTGCCGAGACCATCGAGCTGACCGCACCGCGCATCGACACCGTGAACAATCACGGCACCGGCTGCACCCTGTCGGCCGCGCTCGCCGCCCTCCTCCCGGGCCAGGCCGTGCCCGTGGCGGTGCAACACGCAAAGGAGTACCTCACCGAGGCGCTTCTCCGCGCCGGAGACCTGGAGGTCGGCTCCGGTCACGGCCCCGTCCACCACTTCCACGCCCTCTGGGGCGACGCACTTGACCGAGGAGGAGAACGATGACCGAGAGATTCACCGACGCGCTGCGCGATCAGAACCGAGACACCTGGGAGCGGGCGGTCTCGCACCGCTTCGTGCGCGAACTGTTCGACGGCAGCATCGACGACGCCGTGATGGCTGGCTACCTCGTGCAGGACTATCGCTTCCTCGACGGCTTCCTGGTACTGCTCGGCTCTGCGGTCGCGAGCGCCGACGCGCTCGAGCCGCGGCTGAGGCTGGCCCGCTTCATCGGCGAAGTCGCGGGCGACGAGAGCACCTACTTCCTGCGCGCCTTCGACGCGCTCGGCGTGACCGAAGAGCAGCGTGAGCTGATCCCCGACACGGAGGCGACCACCGCGTTCACGGCGCTGTTCCGCGAGGCGGCCGAGACCCGCGAGTACGCGGTGATTCTTGCGGTGCTGCTCGTCACTGAATGGCTGTACCTCGACTGGGCCACGAACGCGCCTGAAGCGCTGCCGGAGAGCTTCGTGCATGCCGACTGGATCACGCTCCACGACTACCCCGGGTTCCACGACCTCGTCGCCTTCCTCCGCGCCGAGCTCGACCGGGTCGGCCCCGCGCAGCAGGCGCTTGCCGAGGACTTCTTCGCGCGGGCCGTCGCGATCGAGCTGGAGTTCTTCGACGCCAGCTATACCCACCCGTTGGAAGGAGTAGCCCGATGACCCTCTTCGCAGACCTGAAGACCGCGATCGGCCCCGAGTGGCGGACCTACACCGAGCACGAGTTCGTACAGAAGCTCAGCGAGGGCACCCTGCCGCTGCCCGTGTTCCAGGACTACCTGGTGCAGGATTACCTGTTTCTCGTGCAGTTCGCCCGCGCGAACGCGTTGGCCGCGTACAAGAGTCGCAGCCTCGCCGACATCACAGACGCGAGCGGAGCGCTGCGCGCGATCCTGCACGAGACCGAGCTGCACTGTCGCCTCACCGCGAGGTGGGGCATCCCGGAAGACGAGCTCGATGCGGCGCCTGAGAAGCAGGCGACGGTCGCCTACACCCGCTACGTGCTGGACACCGGCATGTCGGGCGACCTGCTGGACCTGCACGTCGCACTCTCCCCTTGCACGATCGGTTACGGCGAGATCGGCGTCGCTCTCGATCCGGCGCGCCGGGCCCGCGAGGGTCACCCGTACGCGGAGTGGATCGCCGAGTACGCCGGTCCCGAGTTCCAGGGAGCCGCAACGGCTGCGATCCAACGCCTTGACGCGTTGACCGGCGGCGAGGTCACCGAACAGCGGTTCGAGGCGCTTGTGCAGGTGTTCCGCGCCGCCACCCGGCTGGAGGCCGATTTCTGGCAGCAGGCACTCGACTCCGCCGCCTGATCAGCTGCTCAGGGCTTCGAGCAGTGTGCGTTCGAGCCGCGCGAACTCGGGGTGAGCGATGGTCTCGATGCCACGCGGCCTGGGAAGTGCGACATCGATCACCATGCGCACGGAGGCTGGGCGTGGGGTGAGTACGACGACGCGGTCGGAGAGCAGGATCGCCTCGCGAACGTCGTGTGTGATGAGCAGGGCGGTCCAGTCGTGCTCGATCCAGACCTGCTGCAGCCAGGCCTGCAGCTCCTGCTTGGTGAGCGCATCGAGCGCACCGAAGGGTTCGTCGAGCAGCAGGGTCTGCTGTTGCTGCACCACGGTGCGCAGCAGCGCCGCGCGCTGCCGCATCCCGCCGGACAGTTCGAACGGCAGAGCATCCTCGAACCCCGAGAGGCCGAAGCGAGGGAACCACTCGCGTACCTGTTGCTGAGCAGCACGGCGCTTGATCCCTTGCACTTCGAGGCCGAGTGCGGCGTTCTCGGCGATGCTGCGCCAGGGAAAGAGGAGATCCTTCTGGGGCATGTAGGCGGCGTGGTTGCAGGATCCAGCCGCTTCTCGTCCGTCGACTCGGATGCTACCCGAAGTGGCCTGGTCGAGGCCGGCGATGATGTTGAACAGGGTGCTCTTGCCGCACCCGGACGGCCCGATGATCGAGACGAGCTCGCCTGGTGACACGTGGAGCGAGACGGCGTCGAGCACACGACGGGTCTGACCGCGTCGCAGTTGGAACTCGCGGGTGATCTCGTCGAGTTCGAGGCGGGGCGCGGTTTCAGCGCTCATTCGCCGCCCTCCTTTCCTTCAGGTGCCAGGGGATGACGAGCCGTTCGATGAGGTAGGTGGAGAGGTAGAGGGTGATGCTGACGAGTGCCGTGACGGCGACTGCGGCGAGCACGAGGTCGGTGCGGAACGCGTTCTTCTGCACGCTCATGTAGATTCCAAGCCCTTCTTTCGCGCCGACGTATTCGGCGAAGATCGCCCCGATCACCGCGTAGGTGATCCCGATTCTGAGCGAGGTGAAGAACAATGGGAGTGCCGAGGGGAGCCTGACGAGCAAGAACTCGCGGATCCTCCCCGCCCCCATGCTGCGCAGCAGTGCGGAGGCTTCCCGGTCTGTGTGTGCGAAGCCTTCGACGAGGCCGATCGTGATCGGGAAGAAGGTGACGAGGGCGACCACGAGGATCTTCGGTAGCAGCCCGAATCCGAACCAGATGATCATGAGCGGCGCGATCGCGATGACAGGGATGGTCTGCGAGGCGACCAGCAGAGGGATGAGGCCTCGGCGCATGAGCGGTGAGAAGTCGATGGCGATCGCGATTATCCATGCGCACACCAGGGAGACGCCGAAGCCGACCGCTGTCACGCTGAGCGTGGCCGCGGCGTGATCGACGATCGCGGCGCGGTGCTCCCATCCCGACTCCGCGACACGGGACGGGGCGGGGAGCACCTGCGGGCGCGCCCCGGTCAGGTGCACGGCCGCCTCCCACACTGCGACGAGCACGGTGAGGAAGACGAGCGGCACCCACAGGTTCGCCCAGGAGCGCGCCCGCACGATCAGTCCTGCAGGTACTCGTTCGTGAAGAACTCCGACCAGTCCGGCTGCTCGTCGAGCGGCTTCCCGTCGCGGTCGGTGAGCAGCCCTGTATCGAAGAGGAACTCGCCCAGCTCGCTCCAGTGCTCCTCGGTCTGCAGGCCGAAGTCGCCGTTCTCATCGAGCATGTAGCCTTCGGAGAGCATCTGCTGCCCTGCGACCAGCAGGTCCAGCTCGGTGAGCAGACCGGAGTTCTCCTCCTGCAGGATCTCCGCCGTCGCCTCCGGATCGGCGATCGAGTCCTCATATCCTCGGGCCAGCGCCTGCACGAAGTCGCGCGCCACATCGGGGTTCTCCTCGAGCCAAGTACCGTTGCCGACGACGATCACCTGATAGGCGTCGGGGAACCCGTAGTCGGTGTAGGCGAAGTTCTTCAGCTCGATCCCGCGCTGCTCAGCCTCGACGCCCTCCACCGCGACGAACGGAACGGTGAAGTCCACGTCCCCCGAATAGAGCGCCTCGTATGCGCTCGTGCCGAGCACGACAGTCTCGAAGTCGCCTTGACCGCCTGCGGCCTGCACGACACCCTGCATGGTGATCGTTTCGGCGGGGTTGTCGAAGCCGCCGAAGACGAGACCGTCGAGGTCTGCGGGGCTAGTGATGTCGTCGCGGTCGCCGAGCACAGCGACCTCGGTCGCCCACGTCTGCTGCACGGCGAGCACCGATGTGAGGTCGGCGCCGGAGGCGATCGACATGGAGGCGGTGTCCTGGAAGCTGATACCGAACTCCGCCTGACCAGCGTCGACGAGCACCTCGGGGTTGCTGTTGTTGAACGGCAGGATCTCGACATCGATGCCGGCGTCTTCGAAGTACCCCTCGTGCAGGGCCACGTACAGGCCAGTATGGTTCACGTTCGGGGTCCAGTCGAGCGCGAAACGCACGGTCGTGCGCTGATCATCGGCCGGGGCATCGTTGTCGGTGCCGGCGCAGCCGGTGAGGACGACGGTGGTGAGCGCGATTGCGCTGGCTGCGGTCAATGCGCGTCGGAATCTGGGTGAGATGGTCACGGTTCTCCATGTTCTGTTCGGGGAATGAGGTTTGGGAATCAGGGGCGGTTCGTGCTCAGCCCCAGGCCCGCACGAATCGGCGCGCGGTCGCCTTGGGGTCTTCGGCGGCGCAGATCGCGGAGACGATGGCAGCCCCTGCGGCGCCGTCGTCGCGCAGCCGGGCGATATCGTCTATACCGATGCCGCCGATCGCGACCGAGGGCACCGACGCCGCGGCCGCCAGGCGTCGAAAGCCGTCGAACCCCAGCGCCGGAGGATGGTCCGGCTTGGTGGCCGTGGGGCGGATCACGCCGATGCCGAGGTAGTCCACAGTGCCTTCGGGTAAATGCGTCACCGCTGCGAGGTGCTCGTCACTGTTCGCTGTCAGGCCGATCACGGCATCGGGGCCGAACTCGTCGCGCGCCGATCGCACGGCGGGGTCACCCTGCCCAAGATGCACCCCGTCGACCGGGATGCCGCGTTCTCTCGCTGCTATCGCGACATCGAGCCGGTCGTTGACCAGCAGCAGCGCGCGGCCCTGGATCGCTTCCGCCAGACGTTCGAGCTCACGCAGATGTGCATCGAAGCCGGCATGCTTGTCGCGCAGCTGTACGGTGCGCACCCCGCCATCGACGGCTGCCCGCACGGTCTCCGCCACGCCCCGTTCACCGCAGAGCGCACGATCGGTCACCAGGTAGATGCCGAGGTTCACGCCCCACCGCCCGGCGCCGTCTCGGCGCGCACCTGCTCCGACGCGCTCACCTCCGCTGCGCTGATCGCGTACAGCGCGTCGAGCAGACGGGCAGCGAACGACCCGGGCCCCGCCGTCTCTGCAGCGGCCCGCTCAGCGGCGATCCCGTACACGACATGCGCAGCAGCCACCGCCTCGACCGGTGAGAACTCACCACGGATGGCAGCGAATGCCGCGATCAGCGCACCCAGCGCGCACCCACCGCCGGTGATCTTCGTCAGCGGCAGATCGCCGTTTGAAACCCGGAGGATGCGCTCACCGTCGGTGACCAGATCCACCGGCCCAGACACCGCCACGACTGTGCGCAGGTCTCTCGCCAACCGCATCGCGATCGGTGCGGCCGCCTCGGTCTCATCCGCACTTTCGACGCCCTTGCCACCCGTTCCGGCCCCCGCGAGCGCGAGGATCTCGGAGGCGTTGCCCCGGATCGCGAACGGGTGCTGGGCGGCGAGCTTCTCGGCGAGAGCTGTCCGGATGGGCAGCGACCCGATCGCGACCGGATCGAGCACCCACGGCGTGCCCGCATCGTTCGCCACGGCGACCGCTTCCTCGGACGCCGCACGCTGCTCCGGGATCGGCGTTCCCAGATTCACCAACAGGCCCCCGGCGACACGGGCGAACGGTCCGGCCTCGCCGACGATGTCGACCATCGCCGGTGCCGCGCCGATGGCCAGCAAGGTGTTCGCGGTGAAGTTCGTGACCACCGAGTTAGTGATGCACTGCACCAACGGGGTCTGCGCCCTCAGCTCACCGAGCAGAACCGCGGATGATGAGACAGACATGAACTCTCGCTTTCTTCCACTGCGAAAGAAAGTCGATCACCATGACGGCACGCCGAAAGCGGACACCTGGATCGGTATCTCGAACGCGCTGAAGTCATCCGGACATTCCCTTCGCCAGTACGAACTGGATCAGGTTCGACGGGTGTGATCTCAGCCGCTGGGTGCGGCACCCCGTGTCACTGCCCACTACCCTAACGCATTCGGCCACAACTGGGAGCACTCCCGTGGAACGCTAGGGCCGCCGATGGTCAGGAGCACGGCAGATCCTGGCGGGGGCTGTCGACGGTGATTCGCCGACACTGAACCAGATCGGTGCAGCCCACGGTGTCAGGGACCATATAGAAAGATCAAATACCAACACGGGCAGCCGACCACGGCCCCATCCTGGTACAAAACCATGCGGTCGGCAGGAGCACGGAGACGCTGAGGACTACCAGCCTCTGAGGGGCTCCGGGTGAGATCGGCCGGCGGCATCGGCGCCCTCCACTCCTGCTGCACGGAACCCGCACCTCCGTCAGTACACGAAAAAAGCGGCGGGAGTGAACGCAAGACCTCGGATAAACGTTCCCTCGCAAAGAGCCAGCGACCGATGAGCAGCACAAATCCTCGGTAGACTGGTGTGACGTGACACGGGGTGCTGCACGGGATCTGCGGCTGAGATCACACCCGTCGAACCTGCTCTAGTTCGAACTAGCGAAGGAATGTCCAAGTGAGTGCTTCCACCTCTCCGTCCCGTCCGATCGTCGCGACGATCGCAGCAGTCATCCGTGGCGGCGACGTGCTGCTGGTGCGTCGCGCGAACCCGCCAGATGTCGGGCGGTGGGGCTTCCCTGGGGGGAAAATCGAAACCGGCGAAACAATTCAGCAAGCCGCCCTACGCGAGTTGCATGAGGAAACCGGCGTGCACGGTGAGGCACGCGAGGTGTTCACCGCTGTCGATGCCTTCCATCACGACGACTCCGGCACCCTCCTCCAGCACTTCGTCCTCGTCGCGGTGCGGTGCGACTGGCGAACCGGGGTACCCGTGGCAGCTGATGACGCGCTGGAAGCACGCTGGTTTTCAATCGAAGACCTCGAACACGGAGACCTTGCACTCAGTCTTGATGTGCGCGAAGTTGCCGAGACTGCCTTCCGGCTCGCGCAAAGCTCTTGAACTATCTCAATACGTTTGAATGATACCGAACGACGGAAAGAGGACAACTACTTTTGGAACCGCACGGGGTTCCTGGTAGATGCAGTGCGACACAATGCGGGTTCTGTCAGTTGATCGTTTCGTGACGATCCCAGAAGTCTCGCAGTCGCATAGCGAGAGATTCAGGGCGTTCTTCCGGTACGAAATGCCCGCAGTTCTCGATGATGCCACCTTCAAGTGGCGCGTAGCGTCGGTTGGTACGGATAGTCCACGTACCTGGTACTGGTGCTCGGTGGGAGTGGTACTGGCCCCGAGCGTGTGCTCGGGGCCGGCACCTGTCGTCCTGGCGGCTACTCCCAGTAGCCGTCGTCGGCGCGGGCTTGCTCGTGGCGGAGCCTGCGCATGTCGATCTGGCCGAGGCTGATCTTTCGGGCCTGGTTCGACAGCCGGTTCACGATCGAGTCCGCAGCGACTCGGTCCGGCAGTTCGGCCACCCAGTGCGCTGGCCCCGTCTGCGAGGCGATCATCGTTGGCAGCCGGTGTTCCCGGTTCGCCAGCACTGCGAACAGATCGCTGGCAGCGTCGCTGTCGATCCCGACGGTGAGGAAATCGTCGATCACGAGTAGATCCGTGTGCGAGAGGTCGTTGAGCAGCTTCTGGTGGGCGATACCGTCCCCGCGGGCGATCACCAACCTCCTGGCCAGGTCGTCCATCCGGGCGTAGACGACGGAGTGGCCGTTGTGACACGCCGCGATGCCGAGCGCGCACGCCAGATAGGTCTTCCCACCGCCGGTCGGTGAGGTGATCAGCAGGTTGGTGGGATCTGCTCGCCAGTCGTGTGCGGCGTAGCGACGCATCCGCACCGGGGTGATGCCACGATCCTCGCGGTAGTCGATCTCCGCGATCGATGCCTGCGGGAGGGGGAAGCCGGCGGCACGGATGAGCTTGTCGACCTTGTGGATCCGGCGCTGCTCGAGTGCGTCGTCGGTAGCGGTGAGAAAGATCTGCTCCGGGGTGAGCGTGTCGTTGGCTTCGTCGTCGATGAGTTCTTCGAACCGGGTCGCGATATGCGTGACCCGCAGCTGGCGGAACTTGTCGTAATCGATGCTCGTGAACGTCACCGGGCCTCCTCCCCTCCGGTCTCGTAGTGAGACGCGTCGCGCACGTACACATCGGGTCCATTCGGTGCGCTGGCTGCGCGTTTGCGTGTGGACGCGGCCGGGATCGGCGCCCTGGGTTTCTTCTGGTCGCTGTCGATCGCAGCCATGATGCGCTTCAGCGTCGTGTAGGTGGCGTACCCGCCCCGGTTGACGAGTTCCTGGCAGGCGGCCTCGAGCCGCTGCCGGTTCTGCTTTCCGAGTCCGCTCAGGATGTTCTGGCAGTCGAGATATCCCTGCGCCTCGATCGTCTGCCGGTCGAGGACCTGCTCGATCACCGTCACGGTCGCCGGGCCGGCGCTGCGGGCACGATCGGTAAACCAGCGCCTCGACCACAGGCCGTCGATGCCCTGATGCTGCTTGGGCACATGCTCGGGAAGCGTCGAGTACCGGCCCTTGCGGCCCCACAGTCTGGGGTGCTCACACACGATCGCGGTGCCGTCGAACACCGTCACCCGCGACGACGTCAGCCGGACCCGCAACAGTCGCCCGGCTAGCTGATAGGGCACGGAGTAGCGCTGGGAATCGGCGGTGACGTGGTAGTTCCGCCCTGCCTTGAGCTCTTTCCACTCGACCTCTTCGAACCGCGCATCGGGCAGCGGACCGAGCAAAGACAGCTCCTCGGCCTCGAATCGCTGCCACCGGGTCGTGTCGTCGGCCCGACGCAGGTCGTGGTTGATCTCGTCGACGCGCTGCTCGATCGCGTCGTTGAGCTCGGACAGGCTCGTCCAGACCTCGTCTTCGAGGTAGCCGATGACACGCTTGTTGACCACGTTGACGGCGTTCTCGGCCGCGGCCTTATCGCGGGGCTTGCCCGCCCGGGCCGGGACGATCGCGGTCCCGTAATGGTCGGCGAGCTGCTGATAGCGGGCGTTGACAATCCGCTCCCGGTCACCCTTGCGCCGCGGATGCGTCGACGTCGTCGGGTTGTCCGGGACCACCAGCTGGACCACGCCCCTGTAGAACGAGAACGCGCGCACGTGCGCGTCCAGCCACGCCGGCGACTTCATGTTCGCGTAGGCGCGGCAGAACAACACCCCCGAGTAGGGAAGCACCCCGACCCACAGGTACGCCTTGGTGACCTGCCCGGTGACCGCGTCGACGAGATCGAGCGTGTCACCGGCCCAATCGACGAGCATCGCCCGTCCCGGCTCGTGGTGGAGCACGGCGACCAGGTCATGCGATCTGACGTAGTCGGCGAACAGGGCGCAGAACTGCGAATACCCGTACTTCTTCTGCCCGCCGCTCTGGGTGTCGGCGTAGCGGCGCCATGCCTGCAGCAGCGTGAAGTGCCGGTTCTGCTTCATCGACGTCAGCACGCGCGCCAGGTCAGGCTGCGCGTACTCCACCGAGACCCGCCGGCGTCCGTCCGGGAACCACGCCGCGAGCTCGGCATCACCGACCGCCGCAGCCGAGGTCACTCCGTGCCGGGTGAGGGCTTGCTTCACACGAGAGACGTCGCGTCGCGAGCATCCGACGGTCTCGACGACCTCGCTGTAACTGCGATCTGCGAGCACCAGCTCCATGATCGCCCGATAGTTGACCATACCAAGGGCCTTTCCGACTCAGTGACGGGCGACACGGACGTGCCGCCCCACCGCTCAGAAGACCACCGAAATCACGGCAGTACCACCTATCCAGAAAACTGATACCAGGTACGTGGACTATCGGGACCAAGTAGCGCTACGCGCCATTCAAGGAGAGACGTGCTATCTCGGGTTTCTTCGACGTAGTCTCTCCACTTACTCAGCACTGGAGCTTGGGCCGCGAGCCCGTGATCTCCCCAAAGGGCCAACGTGGGAACGGTGACCCGGTACCCCACCTGATGGTCGTGTTCATCGTGATCGAGGTCTTCCCAGGTCGCTCGGTAGTCCTCGAATCCCGCATGCATTGCGCCCGGTTGCTTGAAGGACTCGATGTAGTGACCGATCATCGGTTCGAGACGGTCGCGCCGCAGTGTCCATCGATGGAATAAATAGCGAAGATACTCTTCTTCCCGACCAGATGTCATTGCCTCGGGGAGGTCGTGCTGCATATGGAAGAGCCAGTGGAAAAATCCGGCCGCCGTCGCGGTATCGGATTGGAACATCGCATGCGTGGGCACGACATCCAAGACCGCGAGCGTCCTGATCCGGTCAGCCTGGTCGAGCGCGAACCTGTGCGCTACTCGTGCCCCACGGTCGTGGCCGACCACATGGGAACGTTCGACGTCGAGTGCGTCGAGAAGTTCCACGATGTCGGCAGCCATGCGACGTTTGGAGTACCCGCCCTGGGGCTTGTCGCTGAGCCCGTAGCTGCGCAGATCGGGGGCGATGACCCGATAGGCGTCTGGCAGGAGCGGGGTGAGCTGATCCCAGCAGGCTGAGGTTTGCGGCCAGCCATGCAGGAGCACGACCGTCGGAGCATTCGGGTCAGTGTTCCCTGACAGCGTGTAGTGCAGGCGAATCGAAGGCAAGCTCAGAACATCAATCACAATTCGATACTAACCGCATAAAAGGGTTAGCTCATAGAATGAGGTCTGTGACTGCATCACAGCGTTTCGAGCCTTGGCTGTTCTACGGCGGATCAGTGGCGCTCGATTTCGTCAACACACTGCGAGACCGGGCTACGACGCCCCGCGAGACACTGACCTCCCCGGAAACACTGAGGGTGTGGGCAGGGCAAGCCCGGCTCGTTCCACCTGAATCTGGGTTCGGCGTCGAGACCTCCATCACGGACCAGGATCTGAGCGACTGCCTTGATCTGCGTGAGAGTATTGATGCCTTGCTTGTCCCTCAAACAGCGCTGCATTCGCGGCACATTTTGCTGGTCAACCGATGGGCTGCTGCGGCTCCGCGTCAGGAGATTGACGAATCAGACCCTGAGTTGGTCATAACCAAAATGGCATCGATAGAGAACGTGTTTGGAGTGCTCGCGGCAGATGCAATCTCGATTATTGCCCAAGGAGAACAGTCACGGATCAAGGTGTGTTCGCACCAGAGGTGCGGAATACGTTTTATCGATCGGTCACGCTCGCAGCAGCGCCTCTGGTGTTCCATGCAACGATGCGGCAACCGCGCTAAGGTCGCCCGCCATGCCGCCGGGCGAGACAACAAGTCTTAGCTCAGGCTGTCGGTAAGGTTGTGAACAGAAAGCACCGATCAGGACCGTGTTACTTTTGCAGGCCCACGGGGTTCCTTCCTCGGTGTAATACCGCGTCAACGGTGTCGAGAGAGAGCGGTCGTCATCGATCGCGTCGGTGAGCGCGCCAAGCTTCGCTGGCGGAGTAGCGGACGGTGGTTGGGGCTGGCGGTCAGGTGTACGTGATCGACGGTGGTCTGCCGCCCCTGATGAAGTTTCCGAGGTAGGCGACCACGCGGTCTGCTTCGGAGCCGAATGGGTTGTCGGTGACCATGTACGTCCAGGTCGATGACGGGCGGCGCAGGCCGAGATCGCCGAGGGTTGTGGCGTCGTCGGGTGCGTTGTCGAGAACCCGCCGGACTGCTGCGAGGGCGTCGGGGCCGAGGCTGCGGAACGAGTCGCCGGCGATTCGATTGAACTCGTCCAGCGGGTTCTGCCTACCCAGAACTCGCAGGTGGATGCCCTCGCGGACGGCGGCGAGGTGGTTCAGGTGATCGGTCCAGGCGCGGTCGAGCTGGTAAAGCACGACTTCCGTGGCGAGGCGGCGACGTTGCGCCGCCCATGCGCCCGCCCGGCCGGGAGCATCCGTGAAGACCTGCTGGAGGTAGTCATCGAGCGCGTCGGGTTCGGTGAGGAGGCGTTCGCGGGTATCCAGGATCGCCTGTCGATGCTGGTCGGTCATGGTGTGGTAGCTGCGGGTGGTGCGGTGCAGCTGCAGCAATTTGCCCTCGGCGACGCGCTGCGAGTGCTCGTAGAGACGCGCGAACTTCCGGTCGCCGATGAGCCCGTCTGGGGCGATGGAGCGGGGCTGGTCGCTGATGCGGAGCTGTTCGGTCACCACGTCGTCTTCGAGGCTGGTGTAGAACACGGACCTGCCGGGGTCGCCTTGCCTGCCCGACCTGCCGCGCAGTTGCCGGTCGAGGCGGGCCGAGTCGTATCGTCCGAGCCCGATGACGAGCAGGCCGCCGGTCTCGGCAGCTCCTGGACCGAGTTGGATGTCGACGCCTCGGCCGGCCATCTGTGTGGACACGGTGACCGCACCGTGCTCGCCGGCGCGGGCGATGATTTCAGCCTCGGCAGCGTCGTTCTTCGCGTTGAGTACCCGCGCTTCGACACCCAGCTCGGCGAGCAATCGGGCGAAGCGCTCAGAATCGGCCACGCTGCCGGTACCGATGAGCACCGGCTGTCCCGCATCATGGGCTGCACGCACGGCGTCGGCTGCGGCGGTGTCGCGTTGCTCGACGGTGGCGAACAGCCGGTCTGCGGCGTCCTCGCGGATGCAGGGGCGGTGGGTGGGGATGACCCCGGTCTTGATGTCGAGGTCTTCGGCGAGGCGCTCGGCCGCTTCGAGGGCGGTGCCGCTCATCCCGGTGAGGGTCCGATAGCCGCGGGCGACTGTCTCCACGAGCACCTGGTCGAGGATCTCAGCTTGCCCGGTCACCTCCAGTCCCTCTTTGCGCTCGATGGCGGCGTGGAGACCGTCCGGCCAACGCTGACGATCCGCGACCCGGCCACGGGCATCGTTGACCAGCTGCACCCGTCCATCGGTGACGAGGTAATGCACGTCGCGTTCGACCAGCGCGTGCGCGTGCAGTGCGACATGCGCCGCCGTCAACAGTTCGACATGCTCCTGCGCATATAGGTCATCGATGCCGAGCGCCGATTCGACACGAGCGATACCTGCCTCGGTGAACGCGACGCTGCGCCGGTCGCCCTCGACCTGATAGTGCTCCTCCTCGGTCAGTTCCGCGATGACCTGCGCCAAAGATGCTTCTTCTGGTTGCGGGTCGGCGTCGCCGGCGATCACCAGCGGCACCATCGCGTCATCGAGCAGCACGGCGTCGATCTCATCGACCACCGCGGCGTCCAATCCCGGCACCAGCCGCCGTGCCTCGGGGAGGCGCTGGCGGTCGCGCAGCAGATCGAACCCGATCTGGTGCACCGTCGCGTACACGACGTCAGCCCGGTACGCTTCGGAGCGATCCGGCTGACCCATTCCGTCGACGACCGCAGCGCAGGTTAGGCCGAACGCGGAGAACAACGGTTCTCCGGCATCGGCGTCTCGGCCCGCCAGGTAGTCGTTTGCCGAAAGCACGTGCACGCGCCGGCCGGCCGCGGCGAGACCGGCGGACACGAGGAACCCGACCAGCGTCTTGCCCTCGCCCGTGGCCATATCGACTACCCGGCCGCGTAGCATGCTCACGGCGGCGAGCAGCTGCACCTCGAACGGCTCCAACCCCAGCCGACGCCGCGCCACCTCACTCGCCACGCCGAGAAAGCGCGCCAGCTCGTCATCATCGTCCAAACTGATCGACACGGACCCAGCCGAACGTCTCAGAAGATCGTCGTCAGTGAAGCAACGCAGCGACGCGCGCTGGGAGACGATGCCCTCGACCAGCGACGCATACGTGCGCAGGTTCGCCGTGCCAGGATCCTGGCGGAAACGACTCACCCACCTCAGAGGGCGCTGCCACCACGCCCCCTGTTCACGCAACGGCTCGGGTCCGACCATCACCTCACGCTACCTGACCACCCTGACCGGGATCAGGGAACAGCTACTGGCACGGACTCGGCTCGACCTCGCTCAAGCCGCCTCCTGGAAGCGGTAAGTCCGCATCCGAGTAGGCTGAGCAGCGCAGAATCAGGCCAATCAGGACGCTCGTACTTTTGCAGGACTACGGGGTGTCTTTCTCTGTGTATAGACGGTTCAGTATCGATCGCATTATGTTAATCGGGGTCGTTCGCCTTTGCTGTCGCCATGATGAAAGCAGAAATGAGTAGTGATTATGTTCTCAATTGCGAGGAGACGTTGCCGATCCAGCGTCGTTGTTCCGGGGTTTCCACCGCTTGCGGATGGTAGTTCTTTCTTACCCAGGCCACGGCGGCATTGGCGGGTACCCCACCGATGATGGCGAGCGCGGCTAAGGCCGTTCCCGTTCGGCCTATGCCGCCGTCGCAGGCGATCTCGACCCGTTCGATTGCGGCTCGTTCGTACGCCTCATGGAGTGCTGCGACGGCGTCAGCCGTGGAGGTCGGGAGGGAGAAGTCCTGCCATAGAACCCAGCGGTGTGGCCAGAGATCGATACGCGGGGCGCGTCCCAGGAGATAGAACCCGAACTGAGGATCGAGTCCGTTGGGAAGCGGCGCGAGTAGGCCACGCCCTCGAACCCGGCGGCCATCGGGAAACTCAACCACGCCGTTACCGGTTTCCCATGTCTCGATCGCGTTCATGTCGCGGTGCCTATGCTTCATTTCGTCGGTCGATACAGAGGGTTGCGACGAGGTCTTCGTGGAGTTGGAACCAGACGCGGTGGCAGGAGTCGATGTCGGTCTTGTCGATCCAGTCAAGTTCCCCGCTCATGGCCCTGCGTAACGCCAACTCGTACCGCGCGACGTAGCCGTCGAACCTTGCGAGAACGGCAGATAGATTCTCGATCAAAGGAGCAAGTTCCGTTCCGAGGGCCGTCAGTTCTTCGAGAACCCGCCCATCCCATGCGCGATCGAAATGATCATTGGGCGCGAACTGATGCGTTTCGGTCGGTTTGATCTGCCAGTCGGTGACCGCTCGCAACAAGCGAGCGTTGAGCGGGAGGAAGACCCGGTAGGTGGACGCAACTACGCCATCGGGGTCGGCGCTCACGCGCTCTGCCGCGAGTTGGCGCTCGTTCTCCGCCTTGCCAAAGTCGGTGAGCGACCACCCATCGAGGTCGGCGAACGCGACGTGCTGCACCCACCCCGCATGTTCCGCGACGCTCAACTGGCGCAGCGCGTCGGCGTGGCTCGTTCCTGCACGCTCGGCAACCGCTTCGCTGTCGGCGAACCCCACGAGCCGCACGGCGTGCAGCACGAGTAGTGATGCCGCGGAATGATGGGTCATATTCGCTTGTCCTGCCGGGCGCTAAGGCGGTTGACGTACTGCTGGCACGCCTGTGGCGAGCGGAAGCCCATCGCCTCGGCGATCTGCGCCCAGGTCAGCCCCTCGTTGCGAGCTGCGAAGAGCAGACCGATCTCCACGCTCTCAACCTCGGCGCGAGCGGCCGGGAGCAACGAGAGCGCTCCCAGGAGTTCATCCGGGGTCAGTTCGGATGAACGCCACAGGGCGTACTGCGTCAGCTCGACCGCTGACGGCGGAGCCGGTTCAGGTCGCCACGGCCGCGGCTCCAACTGGTCTGCACCTTTGTCGAGAAGCATGCCTTGGGCGTTGCGCTCACGCTCGGCCTGCGCATGGTCGGCGGGGCCGGGTCGTTCGAGGTCGTGCTTGCGTTCCATGCCACCCATCCTGCTACGATCAACACACTGTTGTCAATACTTCATTGATTGGTGGTGTGATGCTCACAACGCTCTCCGAGGCGAGCCGGACGGACACGGGCGGGAAAGCGGCGACGCTCGGAGTGCTGCTGCGCGCGGGGCTGCCGGTACCCGATGGGTTCGTCGTGCCGAGCGGCATCCAGCGGACCGGCATCGAGGTCGGGCGCTCGTTGCGCGATGCGGTTGCCCGTGAACTGGCGCGGATGGGCGACCCTGTGGTGGCCGTGAGGTCATCGGCGACGGACGAGGACAGCGCAGAGGCGTCGGCCGCGGGCCAGTACGAGACCGTCCTCGGCGTGCGCGGCGCAGACGATGTGTGCCAGGCGGTCGCGACCTGCTGGGCTTCGGCCCGCGCCACGCGAGTGGGCGACTACTGGACTCGCTCAGGTGACACGTCGCCGCAGGCTTCGGGCATGTCAGTGCTCGTGCAGCCGGTCATCGAGGCCGATGTCTCAGGAGTCATGTTCACCCCTCAGCACGCCGATGAGCCGACGCGGATCGAAGCGTCTTGGGGGCTGGGTCTGCCAGTCGTGGGCGGTACCGTCGCCCCCGACGCCTACGAGGTCACCCCGGACGGGATCGTCGGCTTCTCGGCGGGAAGCAAGCAGACCCGTGTCGACCTGGATCACGAGCACGGCGGTGTCGCGACCAGTGCCGTCGCCCCCGACCGGCAATCCGCGCGCACCCTGGACGACGCCACGGTCACAGCCTTGGCCGACCTGGGCTGGATCGCGACTGCGCTTGGCGGGCCGCAAGACGTTGAATGGGCGGTTGCTGACGGCACTGTCTGGATTCTTCAAGCACGTCCGATCACCGCCGCGCTTCCGGCCCGCAAGGTTCATGATTCGTCCGATCAGGCCGGGGTGCTGAGCGGCACTCCGGGTGCTCACGGAACCGTCACCGCGGCGGCTCGTGTCGTGCGCGGGCCTTCGGACTTCCCGACTGTCCGCGCGGGTGACATCGTGATCTGCCCGTACACCGGTCCCGCTTGGACGCCGCTGTTCACTGTCGCCGCCGGGGTCGTCACCGAGACCGGCGGCGCGCTCTCGCACGCCGCGATCGTCGCCCGCGAGTACGGCATCCCTGCCGTGCTCGGCATCGACGGCGCCACTGCCCATATCGAGAACGGTGACCGAATCACGCTTGACGGGACAGCCGGAACTGTGACCGTTCTTTGACCCCAAACCCTACCCCCGACTGAAAGGAGAGCGGGAGCATCGTCATGATGCTCCCGACCCACTCATGGCAACCAGGTATCTCTACATTGCCCGGCACGGTGACGCCGACGCGTTCGGCAACCTCACTGACACCGGGCACGAACAGGCCCGCCTGCTGGGTCAGCGATTGGCGCATCTTCCCATCGACGCCGTGTACCACTCGCCTTTGCCACGAGCCGCCGATAGCGCCCAACAACTCAACATCTTCCTCACTGGCACTGCGCCCGTCAGCGGAGCACCCGAGCTGATCGACCACGTACCCTACGTGCCCACACCGGAAGAGACTCCACCGTCGTGGGTGCCGTTCTTCGACGGCTACGACACCAACGAGGCCGAGGCCGGGCACAAGATCGCCCGGAGCCTCACCGCGAGATTCGCCACACCGCCCGAGGGCGACGACGATGCGCACGAAGTGCTCATCACCCATGCCTACCCGATCGCGTGGCTCATCCGTCATGCCCTGGACGCACCGGCGGTGCGGTGGCTCGGCCTCAGCAGCGCCAACGCCGCTCTGACCGTGATCGAGAACCGGCCCGAGCTGCCGCCGAGCATCACCATGTTCAACGACATGAGCCACCTTCGCCCCGAACTGCAATGGACGGGTTTCCCCAAGACGCTGCGCCCCTGAACGCCGCGAGAAAGACAAGGAGATTCGAGTGAGTGACTATGTAATCGAGGCCGAGGGGCTGGTGAAGCGGTATGGCAAGCACACTGCGCTGGACGGCGTGGATCTGCGTGCCCGCCCTGGAACCGTTCTCGGCGTCCTCGGCCCGAACGGGGCCGGGAAAACAACGGCGATCCGCATCTTGGCGACCCTGACCGGCCTCGATGCCGGAACCGCCAGAGTCGGCGGCATGGACGTAACCCGCGACGCGGCCAAGGTGCGACGGATCATCGGTTTGACCGGCCAGTACGCGACGCTGGACGAAGAACTCACAGGAGTAGGCAACCTGATCCTGATCGGGAGTCTGCTCGACCTGCGCAAACCCGAGGCCGCCCGCCGAGCAGACGCGCTGTTGGATCGTTTCGGCCTGACGGAGGCCGCGGGAAAGCCCGTGGCTACCTACTCCGGTGGGATGCGCCGACGCCTCGATCTGGCGGCAAGCCTGGTCGGTCATCCTCGCGTCGTGTTCCTCGATGAACCCTCGGTCGGCCTCGACCCCGGCAAACGCGAAGAACTGTGGCGGATCATCCGCGAACTCACCACGGATGGCGTCAGCGTCCTCCTGACGACGCAGTACCTCGAAGAAGCCGACGCGCTGGCCGACGAGATAAGCGTGATCGACCACGGGCGCGTGATCGCCCACGGCACCCCGCCTGAACTCAAGCAGATCGTCGGTGGGCAGGCCATCGCCATTCGCCCCAAGAATCCCGTAGACGTGGAGAAAGCCGCTGCCATCCTCGCCGCCGTGTCCGGCCACCCGGTCGAGCACGCCGCTCAACAAGAGTTGGTCGCGCCAGTGGACAGTGACCGGGCGATGTTCGACATCGCCCGCCGCTTCGAAGCGGAGAGCATCGAGGTTGCCGAGTTCGCGTTACGGCTCCCCAGCCTTGACGAAGTGTTCTTCACCCTGACCGGCGCACCCGCCACCAGCGGCAAGACCGACGAGGCCGAAAGGAGCCACGCATGAGCACCGTCTCCATCACAGCCACCAGTTCTGAGAGACGCCCAGCGGGGCTACTACGGCACAGCCTGATCCTGGCCCGCCGGAGCCTGGCCAAGTCCGCCAGGAACCCCGGCGCACTGGTCAACGGAGTCGTCACACCAGCGATCTTCCTGCTGCTGTTCGTCTACCTGTTCGGCGGCTCAGTAGCAGGCTCCACCGACGACTACCTGCTCTATCTCTTCCCCGGAATCGTGGTCATGGGCGCAGGACTCTCAGGGATGCTGTCCAGCGGCCTGAGCATCAACATCGACATGAAGAAAGGCGTCTTCGACCGATTCCGCAGCCTGCCCATTGGACGATCAGCACCACTGCTCGGGTCGATCATGGCAGACATGGTGCGCTACGTCATCGCCATCGCTTTGCTGTTCGGTATCGGCTACCTCATGGGCTTCCGCGTCCAGACGGATACCGGATCAGCCTTGGCTGCAGTCGCGCTCGTGCTCGCGTTCGGATTCTGCCTGAGTTGGGTGACGGTGTTCCTCGGGGTGCTGGTCAAAGACGAGGGCGCAGTCATGGCGTTCGCGTTCATCGTCTTCATCCCACTCATGCTCGGTTCCAGTCTCGCGGCCCCCATTGACACGCTCCCTGAATGGCTCCAAGCCTGGGCGAACGTCAACCCCGTTACTCACGCGATGGACGCTGCCCGAGCACTGCTGGCCGGTGTGCCGACTGGAAACTCGATCATCCAGACCATCCTCTGGTCGGCTGGAATCTTGATCGCTTTCTGCCCGCTGGCGATCGCTGCTTACAACCGCAAACGTTGATAGTCGCACCGTTACCTCACCCGGCTGCGCTGCGGGCCATAGCCGACAAGCACTCACCCTTACCAGTCGCCCGACCCACCGCCGCGCCAGACTCGTCACCGATCTCAAACTTCTGGATGTACGGGGTTCTGCGGAGTCACAAAGCCAGCAGCTCTTGACTGGCGACTTCCTTGATTATGGACAAGAGGAAGAAGTCCACAGCGATCGTTGGACCCGTGCCGCCTTTGGTGACCACCGATGCTGAGCGAGAACTGTCCGACACCATCTCGTGCTTTCTGGCTCAGCTACGCGATCTGCCATCGGAGAGACGCCGTTGACAGAGGTCTGCATGACTTACAGGCAGTCGGATGAAAGCCGGAGGTAACGGCTTCCAGCCTCTGCTGGCGCGCACTCACACGATCCATCGCCCTATCGGGCCGCTGGCGTATGACTGCGTGAAGGTCATCATTGTCAGAGATGGATCAGCGATCTTGTTCAGTGAGTTCGGGCAGAAGCCGGTGCGCCCCGGCGACGTGATCCTGCTCGGACCGAACGTCCTCTGCGGTTCCGAGCCCGAAGGTCACATCACGGTCACCACGATCTACGCGGACACGGACTATGTGATCGATCAGGCGTTCTGGCAGTACGCCGGCATCGTCTACGACCGGCTGGATGCGCCGGTGTTCGTCAAGGAGACCTTCACCGAGCCGGCGCAGATCATCCGCCTCGGCGAGCAGCACGCGGGGCTGCTCATGCCGTGGCTGGATGAGCTTGTCGGGCTCAGCCTCGATGACGCGCACGCCCGGTTCCATCGGATGCAGGCACTCTGGTTCAACGTGATGGATCGCATCGCCCCGCACATCCGAGTGACCGACCATCGGGTCTCGCCCTCGCAGCGGGCGCGGAGCCTGCCGGTGCATCCGCGAGTGCGGCGCTTCGCCCCGACACGGGCGGAGGCCGACATGGTGCGTGCCGCGCTCAGCGGCGCGATCGCCAACCCCTGGACGCTGGATGATCTCTCCGAGATGGTGCATCTATCCACCAAGCAGGTCGCACGGGTGTTCACCGACGCCTACGGGAAGACACCGCTGGCGTATCTGACGATGCTGCGGGTCGAGGAGATGGCGCGGCTGCTGCGGGAGACCGATCTGACGATCGAGCAGGCGGGCCGCAAAGTCGGATGGCAGTCACGCAACCGCGCCTCCGAAGCCTTCCGACAGGCGACAGGCCTGACCCCGAGCCGCTACCGGATCATGCTGGCTACGCAGTACCGCCGCCATCACGACCAGCCCCGCGGCATCGCCGGTTCGACTACAGCGTGCGTCCCAGGCCTGTCCCACTCGGGCGTCGAGACTGTCCAGAATCGAAGGTCGAGCTGAACGGGTTCGGGAGCCGTCTGCGCTTCCCGCCCTGGTTGCGCAACTGCTCGATTTGACGCTGCTGCGCCGTAACGCGCTCGTTCAAGCTCTCCTGGCTGCCGTGCAGTTGCACGAGCTGCTGGCTGAGTGTGGCGTTCACTTCTTCCAGTCGTTGCGCAAGCGCCGCTTCAGCCGGCGCGGTTGCGACGGGTTGCATCTCCGCATTGACCGCAACGGCCTCGTCCAGCGCATCCGCGGCAGAAGCCTGGGTCAGGCGGCGGTGCGCGATGCGGCAGAACATCGCCGTGCGCGCGACCTCAGGGGAAAGGCCATCGGGGTAAGCCTCTGACAGGGCGTCTTCGATGAGCTGGATGCTCGGAAGGGTCAGCAGAACCGGAGCGGTGCTCTCGAACGCGGCGGCGAGAGATGCGCAGTCCTCGCCGACAGTGATGTGACCGTCGATCATCTTCTCCACCTGCGGCGTGATGCCCGCTGGGTCGGGTTCGCCCGGCTCGGGGAGGACGTGCGAGTCCCAGAGGTCGGCGCCGATGTCCTCGCGGTAGTTCCCGTAACGGCGCAGCTCCTGAGCCACCGCGCTCCGCTCGTCCTCGGCCAACACGAGCATCATCTGCTCCGCCATGACGGTCTCCTCTACGCCCGCACGACGCGTGCCGGCACGACCCTTCGACACCCAGGTGATCGGCTCCCTCCCGACCAGACTGCACCGTGTCAACCTAGGTTTCCCGCGATCTGCAAGAGGTGTGATCCCTCGTGGAGGGGTGCTGGTCGAGCACGTCTGGAAGGTCGGTGCGGGCCGGCCTTCGGGGTGCGCGGGGCGGTGTCGCTGGGCTGCTGAGGCGCGGCGCGCTGGCGCTGGGCCGGCGGATTCGGGGATGCGTGCACCTGGCAGGTGTTCTCCCGGCGTGGGGCTCCGCGCGGGGCCTGGTGCCGGGTCTCCACCGACCTGCCGGAGCCCTCATGCCTCACGCTGCCACCCCTGCCCGCCGACGCTGGAAGATCGGTTCGCTGTTCAGCGGGTACGGCGGTCTCGACCTCGCCGCCGAGCACTGCTTCGACGCGGAGACGGTCTGGTTCTCCGAGCTCAACGACCCCGTCGCTGGCGTCTTCGCCCACCACTGGCCGGATGCCCCGAACCTGGGAGACATCACCGACGTGGACTGGAGCGAGGTCGCACCGGTCGATGTGCTCTCGGGAGGGTTCCCGTGCCAGGACATCTCGACGGTCGGGAAGATGGCCGGTCTCGCGCCCGGCACCCGCTCGGGGCTGTGGTCGTTCATGGCTGAGGCGATCGAGGCGCTGCAACCCGGTTCGTGGTGATCGAGAACGTGCGCGGGCTGCTGTCTGCCCGCGCGGCCCGTCCCGAGATGCAAGGAGCAACCCCCGATGAACGCAACCCCGCAGACGCAACTGTGATGTCTCGGGTCATCGGTGACAGTTCTGCCTCAGGACATAGGTAACGTTTCGTGTCTCAGGACTTCGGTGACGGTTTGGTCCGTGATCTCCAGCCGCGGGACTTTCCGTTGCCCACGTAGCGGACACCGGGCTCGGGCAGCGAGTGCTCGATGAGCAGCTCCCCAGTTTGGGTGTCGAAGAAGCTGATCGTGTAGGAATCGATGATGACGTGCACGTGCTCACCGGCACGGTCGCGCCCGATCTGGTAGGCAACATCTCGGACCGTCACTCCACCGGTCACCCGCACTTTCCGCAGATACTCGCCCGGTCTGGCAGGCGGCGCAGTCTCGCGTCTCAGCGACTCCTTGGCCAGCGTGCCGGCCGGAGGGTCCGGGAACACGGGATCGACAAGCACTGGCTGCGGACGCGGAGGCTCGGCGACCTCAGTCGCCTCCCACGCGGCTTGCGGGGTGATCCTGCCCGGAAGCCCTTGGTGGCCCCGCTCGGTGTTATAGATGACATCGAACCGGTCAACCTGCTCCTGCAGCTCGGCGACCGACTCGGCCAGGGACTGCTTGTCGAGCCACCGGAACAGAGTCTGGTGAAACCTTTCGTTCTTGCCCTGTGTGGTGGGTCGACCGGGCTTTCCGGTGATCGCCTCGACGCCGAGCGAGGTGGCGTAGGTGACGAGCTGTCCTTCCCAGCCCCGCCGGGACGGGTTCAGCGCCATCCCGTTATCGGTCAGCAGGCGCTGGGGCACCCCACGCGAAGCGACGCCCTTGTTGAAGACCGCCAGAGCGCCCACGCTGGTCTCGCCACCTGCGACCTGGGAAGCGACCGCGACCCGGGAATGGTCGTCCTCGAGCTGGAAGATCACGCACTTGCGGCCCCAGGTGAGGACGTACTCGGTGGCGTCCAGCTGCCAACACGCGTTCGGCGCGGGATAGACGAACCTGCGGTAGGCGGCCCTCGGCTTCTTCCTCGGTTCGAAACGAGCGACACCGGCCTCGCGGAAGATCCGTGCCAGCGAAGCAATCGCGGGAGCGCCCATGCTCATCGCTTCCATCTTGTCATGCACGCTGATCGGTCCGTGATCCAGCCCCGAGGCCTCCAGTGAGGCGCGCACGTGAAGGGCGTGTTGTTTGGTCTCCTCTGTGATCCGGGTGGGGTTGGTCTGCGGGCGGCGTGAGCGAGGTTCCAGCACTGCGGCGGGGCCCTCTGTGTCCGCTCTCTTCCGCAGCGCGTAGAACGTCTTACGAGAGATGCCATGCTCCGCGCAGAACGTGCTCACCGCCCCACGTGGAGCATCATCGGGCCACCGGGCGATAGCGAGACGGACACGAGGCTCAACAGGCTGATTTCTACTCATCCACCCATCAGAGCGGTAGAAGTGTCACCACCAACACCGCCCACAGTGTCACCGATGTCCTGAGGTAGAACTGTTACCGAAGTCCTGCGACATAACACCCGCAGACGCAACCGTGCAGGACGCAACCGCAACCCTTCGCAATCTGGAATCCGACCGATGGGGTGTGGGAGACCAGTCAGCTCGACCTCTTCGGGCGCTCGGCGCCGTTCTCGGGGATTTGGCCGACCTCGGGCTTCATGCACGATGGCTCGGCCTACCGGCTTCCCGCGTCGGCGCTGCGCACAATCGCTTCCGGGTCTTCATCCTCGCCTACCGTGACGGCGCTGTTTCGGACGCCGCTGGCCTCGGACTCCTCGCGGGGCGGGGAGAGCCTGGACCAGGTGCGAGCGCGGCGGGGCACGATCGCCCTGTCGCATCAGATCATCGACTTCGCCCTGCACCGGCCGGATGGCTCGCCGGCCAGGCGGAACGAGTCGGAGACCCTGTTCGCGTTGATCGAGAGCATCTTCGCCGATGGGGGCGATACGCCTACGCCATCGCCCGGTGGGAGCACATCACCGGACGATGCGTCCCCGCGCCAGCGCTCGTGACCAAGGAGCAGATGCCGCGTCCAGCGCCGGAGTTCGTGGAATGGTTCATGGGCTTGCCGTCGGCCTGGGTCACGGGCCCCGAGCACGAACTGACACCGAATCAGCAGATCACCGCGCTGGGCAACGGGGTGCTGCCGCTCCAAGCGCTGACCGCGATCCAGGCGCTGACACCCGAGGGCGAATGACGCCGGACGCCGAGGGCTGCCCAGGTTCAGGACGTCGCCACCAGCCTTCAAGACCCCATCTCCGGGCTCCGTCACTGCGGCGCCCGGAGGGCTGGTAGGCCGGATTGTCCAAGGGTCAGGTGCAGCCGTTGTTCCTGATGGCCAACCTACCGATCTTGTTGTTCGCTGACCGTCTCGACTCGCCGGGTACGCCTGACTCACCTCGCAGGTGCAGGGCCAGCCACCGCTCCTGGTGGCTGGCCTACCGGGAGGAGGCTGCACGATGGCGACGAGGCAGGAGGAGGCCCGCCAGGCGCGGGAGGCGAAGCTCGACGAGCTCCACGAGAAGCTGACCGGCGCGGTCGAGCAGCTGGTCACGGGTGAGGACTGGGCCGATGCGCTGACGTTCGCCGCGAGGTTCCGGTCGCGCTCGTTCAACAACGTGATGCTCATCTGGGAGGCTCACGGGGCCAACTACGAAGCCGGAAACGTGCCCTCGCCGTTCCCCACGTATGTCGCCGGATACAAGCAGTGGCAGCAACTCGGCCGGCAGGTCGAGAAGGGCCAGGGCGGGTATCAGATCCTCGCTCCGGTCACCGGCAGGTTCGCCTCTGCGAACCCCTCGGACCCCGCCTCGTGGTATCGGCTGAATCGTGGCGAGAAGCCCAAGCCGGGCGAGGTGGTGCGCTCGCGGATGGTCGGGGTGCGTCCGGCCTACGTCTGGGATGTCTCGCAGACCGCCGGTGACCCGATCCCCGAGCCGCCGGAGCCGGCCCTGCTGGAGGGTGAGGCACCGGACGGGCTTTGGGAGGGGCTGGCCGGGCAGGTGGAGGCCGCCGGGTACGAGCTGGTGCGGGTGCCGCATGAGGGCATGATCGACGGCGCCAACGGGCGGACGAGCTTCACCGAGCGGTGGGTCGCGGTGCGCGAGAACATGGACCCCGCCGCACAGGTGAAGACACTGGCTCACGAGCTTGCCCATGTGCTGCTGCACGACCCCGACCAAGAGGACGCCCGCCAGCACCGCGGGATCGCCGAGGTCGAAGCCGAATCCGTCGCGCTCATGATCGGCGCTGCCCACGGAATGGACACCACCGGGTACACGATCCCGTACGTGGCCGGGTGGGCGGTGAACGTCGACGGCAAAGAGCCCGTCGAGATCGTCAAGGCCACCGGGGAACGAGTGCGCAAGGCCGCCGCCGGGATTCTCGACCAGCTCGACACCGCCCAGGTGCCCGATGGCACCCCGCCGGGTCTGACCCGCGAGATTCCGGACCGCAAGCTCCCGGAGCAGCGCTCGCCAGAACGAGGAGTGGAGCCGTTGCCTGAACCCGAGCGCGGCCGCGAGCGGTCTGGTGTCCAGGGGCGGGGGCTGTGATGGCCGCCCGGAGCAGGTTCACTGCCGCGGTGGCGCGGATGGATGCCTCCTGGACGCTGCCGCGGGCCGCGGCGGCATTCGCTGAGGCGGGGGTGCCGGTGTTCCCGTGCGCGCCGGAGGGCAAGCAGCCGATCACCCGGCGCGGGTTCCACGATGCGACCGCGGACACGGCGCAGGTGCAGGCGTGGTGGTCGCGGTTCCCGGCCGCGAACATCGGGATGCCCACCGGCGCCCGCAGCGGCGTGGTCGTCATGGACGTCGATGTGCACGGCGTCAACGGCTACGACGCCCTGCGCCGAGCGCGCCGGTCCGGGCTGGTGAACGGGTGGGAGACGATGGTGCGCTCACCGACCGGTGGCTTGCACATCTACTACCCGGCCGGGAGCGGCGAGCAGCCATCGTGGCAGGCCGGGAAAGCGGGGATCGACTTCCGCGGGGATCGCGGTTATATCATCGTCCCGCCCTCGCGCCGCCGGATCGACGGCGAGAGCGTGCTCTACCACCCCACCTCCTTCGCCCCGACCGACAGCCGGCCCCTGGACGCGCAGCGCCTGCGCGAGTTCCTGACCCCGCCCCGGCCCCGCCCGAAGGGGGTATGCCGGGATGGGGCGGCGCCGGTAGATGCGCAGCGGATGGCGTCATGGTTGGGCGGACAGAGCACGGATCGGAATCTCAAACTGTTCTGGGCCGCGTGCCGTCTGGCCGAGGGCAACGTGCCCGAGGACGAGGCACTGGATGCGTTCGTCCGCGTGGAGCAACCTGACTTCGGGGAGCGGGAGATCACCCGCACCGTCCAGTCGGCCTACCGCACCATCGCCACCGGGCCCCGAGGAACGCGTGGCCCCGAGACGCCATTGGCCGGGGCAGCCAGCGACCTCCTCACACCCGTCAAGGCAGACAGGCCGGCGTCGATGGGCAGGGGGCTGGGATGAACGCGCTCTGGGGCCGCCGGTGGGCGGTGGTCGCCGCGGCATCGGGCACGGTGCTGATCGGCGGCGGCGCGTTCTGGCTGAGCTTCGTCGCCCTGGCCGATCTGGCGGTGCGCTCGGGCATCGACGCGGGGCAGGCGTGGATATGGCCGCTGCTGGTCGATGGGCTGATCGTCGTCGCCACCGTCGCGGTCGTCGCCCTCGACCGGCACCGCTCGGCCTGGTATCCGTGGGCACTGCTCATCGCCGGCGCGCTGGTGTCGGTGACTGCGAACGCCGCCCACGCGATCGTGGCCGCCACCGCGTCCGTGCCGGGCCTGCTGGCCGCGACCGTCGCGGCCGTCCCGCCGCTGGTGCTGCTGGCGTCCACGCATCTGACCGTCGTCCTCACCCGCTCCACCAAGCCCCCCGAGGCCTCGACACCGCTGGCGGACGCGCTGGCCCGCGCACCGCGTCCGGCGCTGACCGAGGAGATGAGCGCGAGCCTCGTCGCACAGGTCGATCCTGTCCGGCCGCCGGAGCTGCCCGAGCGCGTTGCGCCAGCCGGCACCGAGCCAGAGACACCGCAGCCCCAGCCTCAACCTCAGGATGAGCCCGCCCTGACGCCGACGCCTGAACCGTCGGAGCCGGTGGGGGCCGGCCCGGGCCGTCGGGAGCGGGCAGAGGCGCTGCGTGAGGCGGGGTGGTCGAACAAGGCGATCGCCCGCGAGCTCGGCGTGCACGCCTCGACGGTTGGCCGCTGGTTCCCCCGGACCCCCGGCCCGGAGACCACGAAGGAAGAAGACAAGGAGAAGGAGTCTGATCATGAACCCCAACGAGTATGAGCATCCGGCCCGGCGCACACCGGCGCCTGAGGAGGCACGGCCCGACCCGGTGGAGGCGACGGGCGCACCCGATGCGATCCAGGCCGCCGACGTCGACCGCAAGCCCAACGCGGAGGCTGTTGATCCGGCGAAGCGGAAGGCCCGCGGGGTCGATTGGTTGCGCTCCTCGGACCTGCTGGCCCGTGGCAGCGGGGTCATCTCGCGCCTGGCCATCGACTTCGATGCCCATCTGGCCCACAAGGCCCATGATCCGCTGGCCCGCGGCGTCAAGGACGTGGCCTCCCGTGCGCGGGAGCTGCCGCCGATCTCGGCGTTCGGACGCGGCACCAGTCACGACAGCGCCGGGCGCGGCCCGGTCGGGATGAGCTGAGGTGACCGGCCATGACGACCACCGTGCCCGCCGATCTCGCAGGCCGCGCTTCGCGCGGTGGGGCGGGGTCGTGCACCTGCTCGCCAGGAGGTGCCTGAACCATGACGACCCCAACGATGACCGCCAGCGCCCCGGATGAGGGCGGCGGTGAGGACTACACGACCAGCGCCGGGTTGCGCGCCCTGCTGCGACGGCTCCACCAGGCCGGGGAGGGTGCGTGGGAGCACGACACCCTCGCCCGGGAGCTGATGCGGTTCGCCGCGGAGAAATACGGCGCGCTGGCCCGCAAGCACGGGTTGGACCCGTGGGAGGCCGCGTCCGCGGCGTTCGATGTGATGCGCACCCGCTCCGCCCGCGAGGCCGTCGATCCGTGGGGCGTGGTCACCCACGCGGTGCGAATCACCTGCATCGCCGAGGAACGCGCCCAAGGGCTGCTGTGCTCGACGCATCAGGCTCGCCGTCCGCACATCTCCGCGTTCCACGACGCCGAGCGCATCTCGGATCGGGAGACGCCGCTGTCGGAGTATCACCCGGCGTTCCAGGTCACCGACCCCGCACCCGAGGATCAGGCCGACCACGGCGAGGCAGCGTCGGCGCGATCATGCGTCTCGGCTGGCTCGGCGGTGGAGGACGCGATCGCTCTGGTGACGATGCTCGGCTGGGAGCCGGCAACCGCGCGGGCGTCGGTGGAGCACATCTGCGCAGCGCTGGCGAAAGCCGGGGCCAGGCACACCGCCTACGAGAACCTGCGCCGCGACAAGCATGCCCGCGCCTTTCTCGATCTGCCAGGCCGGTCGTGGACGGGGCTTCTCAAAGCGCTGCTGGGCAACCCGCACCCGGCGCTGGCGGCGACCAGCGCGGGCCGGGGTGTGCTGCTGCGGCTGCTGATCGGCGAGTCGCTGCCGATGCTGCTGTGCGATGACGACCTCGTGCTGACGATCTGCCTGGCCGCGCCCAAGCGCCGGAAGTAACACAACAAGGAAGGATCGGGGGTGAGCGGTAATGGGTATCGAGCTGGAACGCACGGTCGATTCGATCCAGGTCGGTGCCCGACACCGCACCGACCTCGGCGAGATCGAGGCGCTGGCGGCCTCGATCCACGAGCACGGCCTGTTGCAGCCGATCACCGTGACCCCCGAGGGGGTGCTGGTGTGCGGGCGGCGCCGGCTGGAGGCGATCCGCCGGCTGGGCTGGCGGAAGGTGAGCGTCTGGGTGCGCTCGGGCCTCTCGGACAGGCTCGGGCACCTGCTGGCCGAGCAGGACGAGAACCTGCACCGCAAGCCGCTGACCCAGCTCGAGGCCGCCGCCCTCTACCGGGAGCTCAAGCAGTTGATGGCCGAAGACGCCGCCCGGCGGCAGGCCGCCTCCCAGTTCAGCGCCGATCATCAGCCCGGAAGTGACGGTGGTGCAAAATTTGCACCACCGTCGAACGGGCCGGCAGGCAAGGCTCGCGAGCAGGCGGCGGCGATGATCCCCGGCGGTGCCTCGCATGCGACGTTGGAGAAGATCAGCCAGGTCCAGCGCATCGCCGACGACCCGCAGCAGCCCGAGCCGCTGCGGGAGCAGGCAGCCGCCGCCCTGGCGCAGATCGAGGCCGGCGGGCCGGTCGACCCGGCCTACCAGCGGGTGCGCGCCGCGGCGGCGGAGGCTGAGCAGGCCCGGCAAGCCGAGCTGCACGCGATGGCCGCCGACGCCGTCGCCCGCGTCACGACCTCAGGAGAGGGCAAACCTCGGAAGAAGCCCGGCTCCGCGGTGCCCGCGCAGGTGCCGGGGCGGTGGCCGGTGGCCGCGTTCGTGCAGACCTGGACCTCGTTGACCGGATGGTGGAACCACTACGACGCAGGCGAGCTCGCCGGAGAGCTCACAGAGGAGCAGGCCACGATCTTCCTGGATGTAGCCGAAGGCACGGCCGCGTTCGCCGCCCGCCTGCGCACCCTCCTCACCACCGACACCGGACAAGCCGAGGCAGGGCACGTCGAGGACAGCACCGATGCCGGTCCCGGCGGCGGGTCTGTCGAGACCGAGACCACTGCCGAGACCGAGACCACAGGCGAGACCGTGCCCTCGCGGCGGCATCTTCGCGCCCTCTAGATCGCGGACTCTCGCCCGGCGCCACTGTCGCGTGGGGTAGGGCCGGTGCACCTGGGCGGCATGAAGACTACCTCTGCCGACTCTCACTCACGTCAGCGTCTGATCGTGCTGCTGGCTGCCGGTCTGACCGTCCTGCTCCTCGCCGGGATCGGCGTCTACGGGCTGATCTTGGGGCCACGAACCGGGCCGCCCTCCGACGACGACGATGCGCCGGCGGCGACCGCGCCCTCAGAGCCTCCTCCCGCCTATCCCGAGCGGATCGCCCCGGTGCGAGCCAGCAGCGACCCGGACGTGTTCGCCCGCAACGTCGCCGAAGCGTTGTTCGCGTGGGATACCGGGGCGGGGTTCATGCCGCTGGACTACACCGCGGTGCTGATGGAGGTCGCCGACCCGACCGGCACCGAGCAGGCCGGGCTGGCCTCCGATATCGCCACCTACCTGCCCACGCGGGAGACATGGGGCGATCTGCGCCAGTACGCCACCACCCAGCACCTGGAGATCACCGACTCGTTCGTGCCCGAGGCGTGGGCGGACGCCGAGGCGCAGGCGCGACCGGGGCAACTGACCCAGGGCACCACGGCGATCACGATCGAGGGCGTCCGTCACCGAGCCGGGGTCTGGAACGACGAGGACGTCACCAGCGAGCACGAGGTGAGGTTCACCGTGTTTGTGATCTGTGAGCCCGCCTACGACACCTGCCATCTGCTGCGGCTGTCCGAGCTGGACAACCCCCTGCGCTGACCCGGAAGGAGAGGAGTGTCGTCGTGTTGAAGAAGCTCGCCATCGCCCTGCTCGCGCTGGTGCTCGCCGCACCGTTCATGTCGCTGGTGGGGATCGGGCTGCTGATGAACCCCGCCGCCACCGCGACGTGCACCGTCCCTGGCGGGAACATCATCGTCGGAGAGGTCCCCGACGAGCTCGACGTGGAAACCCGCGACGGGGAGACGTTCACCCTGAACCAGCAGCAGCTGACCCACGCGGCCACGATCATCGAGACCGGCTCGGGCATCGAGGGGGTCGGGCGCGACGGGATCATCATCGCGCTGATGGCGGCGCTGACCGAATCGACGCTGCGACAGCTGTCCAACACCAGCGTCTACCCGGAGTCGGCGGATTACCCCAACGACGGCGACGGCAGCGACAACGACTCCTTGGGCCTGTTCCAGATGCGGCCACAGGCCGGATGGGGCTCGGTCGAAGAGCTCATGGACACGACCTACCAGGCGGAGGCCTTCTTCGGCGGCCCGACCGGGCCGAATCATCCCTCGCCGCGCGGTCTGCTGAACATTCCCGGTTGGCAGGACATGGGCAAAGGCGAAGCGGCGCAGAGCGTGGAAGTCTCCGCGTACCCGGACAGGTACGACAACTACGAGCCCGTCGCCGAACAGATCATCGCCGCCCTCGCCGGCGCCGGCGGTCCCGCCACGGCCACCCCGGTCGCGCAGGCCGCGCCGGCGAACCCGTTGGCGGAGTCCTCGCGGGTGGTGTTCCCGTTGCCGGAAGGCACCTGGGTGCTCACCGACGAGTTCGGGCCGCGCACCCACCCGATCACCGGGGAGCAGTCCTTCCATACGGGAACGGACTTCTCGGCCCCCGACGGCACCGCGATCCTGGCGGCCGCGGATGGAACGGTGACCGTCGCCGAATACTCCGACCAGTGGGGCGGGCAGGTCGTCATCGAACACCAGATCGACGGCGCGACCGTGGCGACGGCGTACATCCATTCCTGGGCCGATGGCATCCATGTCGCTGCCGGCGACCAGGTGACGGCCGGGCAGCACATCGCTGATGTCGGCAGCTCGGGCATGTCCACCGGCCCCCACCTGCATTTCGAGGTCCGCGACGGCGGCACCGACGGGGAGCACATCGACCCGGCGCAGTGGCTCAACGCCAACGACGCCGCCGATCTGCCCGAGGCCGAGGTCGGCCCACCCGAGAACGGCTGCGACCCAGAGGGCGAGGGCGGCCAGGGCGGCGAGCCGGACCCGTTCGAGGGCGAGAACCCGGACGAGCTGGTCGATGACCCGACCACGGACGGGCAGATCACCCGCCGCACCCTCCACCTGTATGAGCAGACGGCCGCGGCGTTCCCCGAGACGACGTGGGCCTGCTACTCACCCCGCCCCGGCACGGTCTCGGAGCATCCGCTCGGGCGGGCGTGCGACCTGGCTTTCGGCAATGCCATCGGCCAGATGCCCACCCCACAGCAGCTCGAATACGGATGGGAGGTCACGAATTGGATGAAAGACCATGCCGAGGCCCTCGGGGTGGACTATCTCATCTGGCAGGACAAGATCTGGTCCCTCGCCCGCGATTCGGAAGGGTGGCGCGACTACGCCCACGGCACCGATATCACGACCCGTCATGAAGACCACCTCCATGTGACCGTCGCTGATTCGGGCGGTGATTCCTGATGGGCGTTTTCCCCGATTTCGAGGGCCTGGCCGGGATCGGGGACCTGGAAGAGGTCATCGGAGCATTGTTGACGTTCGTGCTGGTGATCGCGGTGCTGATGCTCATCGTATCGGGCATCATCTGGGCCATCGCCTCCTCGACGGGGAACTACGCCGCCGCCGGCAAGTCCCGCACCGGCGTGCTCGTCGCCCTGGGGGCGGCGATCCTCGCCGGCGGCGGGGTCGCGTGGATGAACTGGCTCATCGGCGTCGGCCAGCAGCTCTGACCCCGCCACTTGGCGGCATCGCGCTCCTTCCCGGCTCGCCGGGGGCGGGCGCTTCTGCGTGTCTGGGAAGGCGGGTGCACCTGATCGCGAGAACCCCTCTCTCGCCGTAGCCACAAAGGAGCGCCCTGCCATGACCATCCTGACCCTCGTCACCGAAGCCGCCAGCCTCGTGCCGGTCATCCCGGCCGAGATCGACATCAACCCCAATGACTCGGGGCTACCCGGAATCGACCAACTGCGCACCATCGTCGGCGCGATCATGACCGTCGGCCTGATTCTCAGCGTCTTGGCATTGATCGTCTCCGCGATCGTGTGGGGTTTCGGCTCCAATTCCTCGAATCCGCATTTGAGCGGGAGGGGAAAGATCGGCGTTCTGATCTCCTGCGGTGCGGCGGTGATCTGCGGCGCGAGCGTCACATTGATCAATTTCTTCTGGAACGTCGGCCAAAGCGTCTGAAACCGACTCGCGTCGACCCTGCTCTGTAAGGGAGGTTTGCGATGGCGCTGTGCGATATCCCCGTCATCTCCAATGTCTGCGATTCCGCCGGTGAGGCCGCTGCGTCGCTGATCTCTGCACCGTTCGACTGGTTCGCCCAAGCCGTCGGCGGGGCGGCGGGTTGGCTACTGGAGGCGATGTGGACGGTGTTCGACACCACCACGATGGTCGATGTCACCCAAGACGGCTACGTGTCCGTCTACAACCTGCTGTTCGGGATCGGGGTGTTCATCATCCTGATCTTCTTCTGCTTCCAGCTCATCCTCGGCCTGATCCGCCGAGACCCCATCGCCCTGAGCCGGGCGGCACTCGGGGCGGGGAAAGCCGTGCTCGGATCGTTCGTGGTCATCACCCTGGCCGCCCTCGCACTGGAGATCACCGATCAGCTGACCACCGGGATCGTCCAGGCCGCCGGGGAGACCACCGAGTCGATGGGCGACAAGATCATCCTGCTGGCCGCCGGGCTGACCGCCATCAACGTCTCCGCCCCCGGCGTCGGCGCGATCGTCACGATCTTCCTGGGCGGGCTGATGGTCGCCGCGATCGCGATCGTCTGGTTCAGCTTGCTGATCAGAAAGGCGCTGCTGCTGATCGCCATCGTGCTCGCGCCTTTGGCGTTCGCGGGGGCGGCGTGGGATGCCACCCGCGGGTGGATCGGCAAATGGGCCGCGTTCGTCCTCGCCCTGATCATCAGCAAGCTCGTGCTGGTCGTGGTGTTCCTCATCGCGATCACCCAGATGGCGACCCCCATCGAGGCGGACCTGACCGCGATCACCGAGCCGATCACCGGGATCGTGATGCTCGCGATCGCCGCGTTCGCCCCGTACATGGTATACCGCGTCATCGCGTTCCTCGGCTTCGACCTCTACAACGCCATGGGGAGCGAACAAGAAGCCAAGAACGCGATGAACCGGCCGGTGCCGGTCCCCGCCAAGCCGCAGGGCGACGGACCGAAGAAGGTCCTCGACGACGGCAACAACAAGGGAGGCGGAGGCGGCGGTGACGATCCGCCCCCACCCGGCGGCGGTGGAGGCGGCGGGAACCCGCCCCCGCCCGGTGGCGGAGGGGGTGGCGGCACCCCACCACCTCCCGGCGGCGGCGCCGGCGCGGGAGCCGGCGCAGGGGCGGGCGCGGGCGCTGGTGGTTCTGCCGCCGGAGCCGGGGCCGCAGCAGGACCCGCCGCGGCCGTGGTGATCGGCGCGGAGGTCGCCAAGAAGGCCGCCACCGCCGGCCCGGAGGCCGGGAAGGCCGTCGGCTCTCAGGCCGAGGCCGCCACCGACGGCGCCAACCAGAACACCGACAGCAGTGGCGGCGGCAGCGGTGGGTCGCCTGCCTCGCAGGCGCCCCCGCATCAGAATCCGCAGCCCCACGCCCCGTCTGGCCCGAACCCGCCTCCAGCCGGCGGTGACGCTAAGCCGCCGGCGGGCGGGAAGGAGTGAGACCTGTGAGCACAAAACACAGCATCGAGGACGCCGGCACGAGCACGGGCACCGAGTTGGTGCCGGTGAAGTTCTCCCGCTTGACGCGCCGCGGCGTGTTGTTGGGACTGTCCGCCTCGCAGCTCGCGGCCCTGGGCGTGGGCGTCCTGGCCCTGGTGGGCGCGTTCTACGCCGGCGGCGGGATGCTTATCGCCTACACCGCACCGGTCTGGATGCTCTCGATCGTGCTGACCTGGATGCGCATCGCGGGCCGTCCGCTCGTGGAATGGATACCCGTGGCCGGCTGGTGGCTCTGGCGCACCACGGGCGGCCAGCTGCTGTATCGGCGCCGGATCGTGGCGCCCCGGCCGGCGGGAACGCTCGCGCTGCCCGGCGACATGGCCAGGCTGCGCGAACATCTGGACCCCGAGACGGGAGCCGGGATGATCCACGACCCCCATCAGGGCACGTTGACGGTGGTGTGCCAGGTACGGCATCCCGCGTTCGTGCTGCTGGACCCGGCCGAGCAGCATCGCCGGGTCACGTCCTGGGGGCGGGTGCTGGCGACCGTGTGCCGGTCGGGGCGGATCGCGACCCTCCAAGTGCTGGAGAGGACCCTGCCGGACTCGGGCACCGGCTTAGCGGAGTGGTGGGCCGCCCACGGCACGCAGGATGACTCGTGGGCCTCGACCACCTACCAAGAACTCATCGACCGGGCCGGCCCCGCCGGGGAACGTCATGCGACCACCATCTCGCTGTCGCTGGACATGAAGGCCGCCGCCCGTCAGATCCGGACCGCCGGCGGTGGCCTGCGCGGGGCCGCCGGGGTGCTGCGGCAGGAGATGGGCACCCTGACCGCCGCGCTACGGTCCGCGGACCTCACCCCGACCGGGTGGCTGACACCGGGCCAGATCGCGGTGACCCTTCGCAGCGCCTACGATCCTGCGGTCGCGGCCACGCTGGAGCGCCACGGCGAGCTCGGTCAGTCTTTGGCGACGGCCGGACCGGTGGCGGTGAACGAGTCCTGGACGAGCCTGCGCACCGATTCGGCTCGTCACGTCGTGCTCTGGATCAGCGAGTGGCCCCGCTCGCTGGTCTTCCCAGGATTCCTGGCCCCGCTGGTGCTCTCCTCCGGGATCGGACGGGCGCTGTCGCTGCTCTACACCCCGATGCGCACCGATCAGGCCGCCCGCGACATCCGCAAGAAGAAAGTGGAGCACATCTCCGACGCGGCACAGCGGCGACGGATCGGTCAGATCGAGGACGCGAGCCAGACCGCCGAATACGAAGACGTGCTGCAACAGGAGGCCGATCTGACCGCCGGACACGGGGTGCTGCGTCCTTCCGGACTCATCGCCGTCTCCGCGCCGACGACCGAGGAGCTGGACGCGGCGGTCTCGGCGGTCGAGCAGGCCGCGATCCAGGCCTCCTGCGAGACCAGGCGGCTGGTCGGGCAGCAGGCCGCGGCGTTCACCGCCGCCGCCCTGCCCCTGGCCCGCCACATCTGACCCGGTCGCCGGGGTGCACCTGCTGGGCATCCGTGACCGTTCATCATCCGGGAGGCCCGTCATGCCCACGTTCTACGACCCTGTCGCCGACGCCAGCGAAGCATCGGAGGCGCTACGCGGCCTGGCCCACGCCAGCCGCGACTTCACCCACCCCGAAGACGCTTACGGGGTGATCGGCGACCTGCTTGCCGCGGCCCGCCGGTTCGAGCAGGTCCTCGACCAGCTCGCCCGCATCCATGCCGAGCCCGACGGCCGGGCCTTCGACGATCACGGCGACCAGGCCGCCGGCGTTCGTGACGCCAGCGAGACCGCGGTCGAGCTGAGCCGAGCCGCCCGCGTGCTCGGCCTGGCCGAGGAGCGGCTGAACGCCGCCTCGCAGGCTGCCGGACGCATCGCCTGGCACCCCGCCGCCGTGGACGCGGTTCAGGCGGAGGCCCCGGTGTCGCGGTGGGTGAACGTCGTGTTCCTCCAAGGCGGCGAGGCTGACGAGGTGCTGTGGCTGATCGACCGTGACGGCCCCGACGCCGCGATCGAGCACCTGGCCGGTTACGACTACGGCGCCGAGACCACGGACGCGGCGATGGAGAACGGCTACGTCTACGACACGCCACCGGTGGCCGCGCTCGACAAAGAGGCGACCTCGGGCGAGTACACGATGACCTACAACCCCGACATGGGGCATGTCGGCCTCTACCGCCGCCACCCGATCCCGCCCGAAGACAGCCTCGACGCCGAGACCCCCGCGCCCGCACCGACCGCCCCGGCCCAGGGTGCAGGCGGTGTCGCCGGTGGCGCGGCAGGCGCAGGAGCCGCGATGGGTGCCGGCGCGGCGACCGGTGCCGCAGCGGCGCTATCAAGACGGGCCACTGGGCCTCGCGATCCCGTCGCCCGCGGGCACCAGAGGCCCGCGCACACGGCGAAAGGCGAGCCGCCGATGCCGGAGACGGACGGGTCCTGGTTCGCCCATCCCGGAGTCGCGGCCGTCAAACGCGATCGCGGCCTCGGCCTCTGAGTCACCCCGGTTCGTGGTGCCGTCGATCCCCAGCGGGTCGGCGGCATCGCCGCGTTCCGGGGTCGGCCTGGTGCACCTTGGCCGCATCACCGTGTTCGCACCCGTCTGGGAAGGTCGCCGATGCCCACATACGAAAAGGAACGTCTGCATACCGCGGTGCTGGTCGCTCCGGCAGCGGAGCGGCGCCGGCTGCGCAAGCAGCGCCGCCAGGCCGCCGCGAAGCTCCAGGCCGAGCAGAAGCGGCAGGAGATGGCCGAGGCGAAAGCCAAAACCGCCGCCGAGCGTGCCGAACGCAGGGCCACCCGGTACCTGCCCGCCGCGGGAGAGCCCGGCCCGGCCGCGCTGAGATCGCCGGTCCGGTTCCGGCTGCCGCGGCACCAGGACACCTCCGCAACGCTCGCGGCACAGTACCCGTTCCTCGCCGAAGGCGGCCTCGGTGCTGCGGGCGTGTTCGTCGGCCAAGACCTCTACTCGGGAGGAAGCTTCGTCTACGACCCGTGGGTGCTGTACCAGGCCGGGGTCATCACCGCCCCGAACCTGGTGCTCGCCGGCATCGTCGGTTCGGGGAAGTCCTCGCTGGCGAAGTCGCTCTACACCAGGAGCCTGCCATTCGGCCGGCGCGTGTATGTGCCCGGTGATCCGAAGGGCGAGCACACCGAGATCGCCCGAGCGGTCGGAGGCCGGGCGATCCAGCTCGGCCACGGCCTGCCCACCAGGCTCAACCCGCTCGATGAGGGATACCGGCCCAGCGGGCTCAGCGACGCCGAATGGGAAACCACCGTCGCATCACGCCGCCGCGATCTGATCGGAGCGTTGACGGAGACGGTGCTGGCCCGATCGATGTCACCGTTAGAGCACACCGCGATCGACACCGCTTTGACCGAGACCGTGCGTGAGAACACGGTGCCGATCCTGCCGATGGTCGTCAACCATCTGCTGCACCCCTCCAACGACCCCGACGGGCGCCTGGCCGAGGACGGACGGATCGTGGGCCACGCGCTGCGCCGACTCGTCGCCGGTGATCTGTCCGGGTTATTCGACGGCCCCAGCACGGAGGTGTTCGATCCGACGCTGCCGATGGTCTCTCTCGATCTTTCCCGCGTCACGGAGAACTCCACCCTCGTATCGGTGCTGATGACCTGTTCGAGCGCGTGGATGGAGTCGGCGCTGCTGGACCCGAACGGCGGGCAGCGCTGGTGCATCTACGACGAAGCCTGGCGGCTGATGAGCGAGCCGGCGCTGTTGAAAAGGATGGATGCGCACTGGAGGCTTGCCCGCGCCTACGGCATCAGCAACATGCTGATCTTCCACAAGCTCACCGACCTGGAGAACGTCGGCGACCAGGGATCGGCCATGAGATCGCTCGCCAACTCCCTGCTCGCCAATGCGGAGTCGAGGATCATCTACCGGCAGGAGTCCGACCAGCTCGGCACCACCGCCAAGACCCTCGGACTCACCGGCACCGAACGCGAACTGCTGCCGACGCTGGGCACCGGGCAAGGGCTGTGGCGGATCAAGGACCGATCCTTCGTCGTTCAGCACCAGCTCCACCCGGCCGAATACGAGCTCTTCGACACCACCAGACGTATGGTCGAGAAAAGCTAAAAGTTCGCGCTATTTCTGAAGGTTTCGGCGGGAAATTTCTGCGGTCGATGATGTTGACAGACTAGTCGAAAGCGGATGTTCGGGGAAGGTGCTTTCTCACTTGCCGGGGCCGGCTATCGCGGCGGCGGCGAATCGTGAGCGGGTGCCGGGTCGATCTCGGCTGCGAGTACGGCGAGAAGCGCGGAGGCCTGTTCGGCGACGACGGTCTCCCGCTCGCGGGAGATGCCCTCGGTCTCCAGATCGGCGGGAGCCTGGTTCTCGGCGATCAATCGGGGAAGCTCCGCGCTGAGGACCGCAGCCCGGCGGAGCGCGCCAGGCGGGGAGCCCGCCTGTTCCCAGGCGCGGAGGACAGCCTGCCGGATCAGGTCCATCGCTTCGGCGTCGACTGAACCGATGGCGTCGAAGGCCATGTGCCGGGAGAACGCCCTGCTGGCCAGAGTGCGGGCTACTTCCTCGTCTCGGGTCGTTGCGACGTCCATGACTTCGACTCTAGGACGATCAACGCCCACCGGGTAGTGGCCCGGTAGGATCGCGTCCAGCGCGATGCCCAGCCTGGGGGCGGCATGCGCGGGCGCGGGCGGTGCACCTGGGCGGCATGAGACGACACGCCACCCAGCCCGAGCCTGCGCCGGTATCGATGCGCACCGTGATCCTCGACATCCAGACCGACGGGTCGATGACCGTCACCATCGACGGCGCCTCGTACCTGCCCGAGGAGGGGGCATGGGTGCGGGCGTCGTTCCCGCAGATCATCGACCACGCCAGCGATGAGCGCACCGTGCCGGTGCGGGTCGAGGTGCACGAGGCCGACGGCACGAGCTTCACCGAACTCCTCCCGGCCCGGTCACCCCGCCCCGAGCCGGCAGCCGAGCCCGCGCCGAAGCGGAAGAAGGACAAGCCGGCGTCGCCTGCGCTCATCGAGATCACCGGCGAGGGATTCGTCGCCGGCGAGGACGTGGCCTGCTGCGTCATCGTCTCGCACACCGACGCCACCCCGCACGGCACCGCCCGCGCCGTCCTTGAACCGAAGCAGGTCAAAGGGGTCGGTGAGGTGGTGCTGGTCGGGCGCATCTCCGGCACCGTCGTGACCCGGAGGCTGCCATGAGTACCCCGCAGGGCCGGCAGACCGGCAGCTTCGGCGACGAGCTGACCAACGCCGCGATGATTGCCCTGGTCGGGGTGTTCGGCCTCGCGCTCGTCCTGCGCGGCGCCGGGTCGGTGGCGACGTTCCTCACCGGCGTGGCGCAACCGGCGGCCGGGCCTGCCGCCGGGATCGGGGTGCTGTTCCGGCCGGGCGATCCCGCCGGCGCGCTCGATGCCCCAGGGTTGCATCCGTTCGCGTACTGGGCCGTGGCCGCGGTGCTGCTTGCCGGCCTGGTCGCCGGGGGCTGCTGGGTCTGGATGCGGCTGCGAAGGCATGCGCGCAAAGCCTCGACCGACCCGCACACCACCGCCGGCATCGCGACCCGCCACGAGGTCGCTGCCACCGCTTCCTCGACGGCTCTACTGAAACGCGCCCGGAACCTGCGGCCCTCGCTGGACAAGCCCGAGCCGGCAGACGTGGGCTACCGGATCGGCACCAGCCGGGGCCGGGAGGTCTGGGCATCGGTGGAAGACTCGATTCTGCTCATCGGACCGCCCCGAAGCGGCAAGGGCCTGCACATCGTGATCCCCGCGATCCTCGATGCGCCCGGCGCGGCCGTGGTCACCAGCACCCGCCCCGACAACCTCACTGCCTGTCTGCGCGCCCGCAAACGCGTCGGGCCGGTCGCGGTGTTCGACCCCCAGCATCTCGCCGAGGGATTGCCGGCGGGGATGCGCTGGTCACCCATCCGTGGCTGTCACGATCCGCTCACCGCGATGATCCGCGCCACCGGTCTCGCCTCGGCCACCGGTCTCTCGGCTGGCGGGGTCGAGTCCGGTGGGTTCTGGGAAGGCAAGACCCGCACCGCGCTCCAGGCCCTCCTGCACGCTGCGGCCCTGGATGGCCGCTCACCGGCCGAACTGTTCCGCTGGACGCTCGATCCCTCCGCCGCGGCGGAGGCTGTCGCGATCCTCACCAACTCACCCGATGCGGCGACCGGGTGGGCGGACTCGCTGGAATCGATGATCGATGCCGACCCCAGGACCCGCGACTCGATCTGGCAAGGCGTCTCCTTGGCGCTCGGAGCCCTGGCCGACCCCAGGGTGCTCGACGCGGTCAGTCCCGGCCCCGGTGAGGACTTCGACCCCGAGAGGTTCATCCGCGACAAAGGCACCCTGTTCCTTCTGGCCACCGGCGCCGGAGCCGGAGCCAGCGCGGCACTGGTGGCGGCGCTGGTCGAAGACCTCGTGGAGACCGCCCGCCGGATCGCCGCCCGGTCGCCCGGTGCGAGGCTGGACCCGCCGCTGCTGCTTGCCCTGGACGAGATCGCGAACCTCGCCCCGCTGCCCTCGTTGCCGATCTTGATGGCGGAAGGAGGCGGCACGGGGATCACCTGCATGCCGGTCTTGCAGTCGCTCGCGCAGGCTCGCGACCGGTGGAACGAGAACCAGGCCAACGCGATCTGGGATGCGAGCATCGTGAAGATCATCCTCGGTGGCGCCTCCAGCTCCAAAGACCTCCAGGACCTGAGCACCTTGATCGGCGAGCGGGATGAGTACACCGACAGCGTCACCTTGGGCGATCACGGCACCCGCCAGAACCAGCGGTCGGTGCGCCGAGTGGCGATCTTCCCGCCAGACCGCATCCGCACCCTCGCTTTCGGCACCGCGGTCACTCTGCTGCGCGCTGCTCCGCCCATCGTGACCGACCTGCGCGCCTGGCCGGCCCACCCAGATGCCGCGCGGTTGAAAGCGGATCGCGAAGAGATCGAGTCTCTGCTGCGCCGCCCCGACCGCCCCTGACAGGTCGGATCGGATCGCCGTCGTGCACCTGGCTGGCACAGCGGACGACACCACCTGTGACCGTCCCCATCAGACAGGAGCAGCACGATGGCCGAACAAGAACACCCTGGACCAGGCCGGGAGCCCGAGCCGCAGGCGGATGTGCGCGAGTCCTTCAAAGGTCGCATCACATCCGAGCCGACTCTGGGCACCACGCAGACGGGCAAGGCGAAGTTCTACGCGAAGGTCGAGCAGCGCCACTGGCGCTACGAGGACGACGGCACCTACACGCGGCTGCCGAACACCTATCACGATCTCGTGGCCTACAAGGGCGTCGCCGTCCGTGCGTACAAGAACTATGAAAAGAACGACTTCTTCATCGCCGAGGGGCGCATGGAGGACTACCGCAGCAAGAGCACGGGGCAGATGAAGCAGCGGTTCGTCGCCACCGCGTTCGGTCACAACATGGCCCACACCGACTACGAGGTCGACCGCACCCCACGCCGCGAGCAGGCCCAGCGCCCCGCCGCCGAACGCGAGGCCGCTTCACGCCGACTCGCCGGAGGCGAGACCCCCGCACAGCCGCAGGCAGCCGAGCGTCAGACGCCCGAGCGTGAGGCACCGGCCGCGTTCGCCCCGCCGGAGCACCGGTCAGATCGGCAGCCGCCGGCGATGGGCCTGTGAGGAAGGGAGCCACGATCATGACCGAACCGACGTTCAACCAGACCGATCCTGACCGGCCGCAGACCGACGAGACCCCCGATGACGACCTCGACCTCGACGACGAGTACGACGAGGAGGGATATGACGGTGAGGAGGAGGAAGAACCCGGCCCGCCGCATCCGGTGAACTGGTATCTGCTGCGCGCCGACGAGCTCGAAAAGGAGTGGTACGCGCTCAACCGGTGGGTCGAGACCATCCGCCGCACCTACGGGCTCCCCGCCAGCGTGATCCCGCCGTTCTGGCACCGACACGACGAACTGCTGTGGGAACTCAGCAGCCTGCATCTGCACTGGCTCTGCGCCTACCACCCCGAGCAGACCGGCTCCGCCCCGTTCGGCTGGCACCGCGACTTCGCCGACGCTCGACAGCGGCTGCGCGAATGGGTCGCCGCCTCCGGCACACGCCTGGACCGCGACCGACCCACGAGGCAGACGACCTGGCCCGGCGAGGACCCCGCCGACCCTGTGGAGGACGTGTTCGTCGCCGACCGCGACCGCGACTTCGTCGAGTACGTCGCCGAACAGGTCGCCGAACGCCGCGCCGCCGAAGACGCCTTCTACGCCGGCGCCGACGCACGAACCGGGGAACTGCCGTGAGCACCACGACAGCACAAGACGTGAACGCCGAGCTCTCGCGGCTTCGTGAGCAGGGGCGAGAGCTCGGCGCATCGTTCCTGCCGCCGACCGAGCGACAGGGCGCAGCGGTCAGGACGATTCTGCTCGCTTCCACTGATACGTCTCGGGAACCGAGTAGCGAGGCGTGATCTTGATCCGGTCCGGATTGAAGAACGGCCCCACCTGGGTGGCCTTCTCCACACGAATATCCAGCAGCATCTTCAGCAACCGCCGCTTCTCGACCAGCTCAAGACGCTCCCACGCCGCCTCCAGGTCGCTCTCCTGAATGAACGAGAGCAGCCCCTTGTCGGTCACGGGAGGAACCGCAGCCTTCGCCGCACGCTCGATCTCCGGAACAAGCCTGCGTTCGATGCTGGTGAGCATCGACATGCTGATCCGACCCTCGGCGTACTCACTCGCCGCCTCGTCAAGCCGCGCACGCAGCGCAGCGGCATGCTCCTCGGCCTCGCGGACCCGTTCATTCCAGTCCTCCTCCGGGCCGACGATCACCGCCAAGCTCTCCGGCTTCGACAACCATCCCAGCAGCACGCCCGTGACATAGGCGTCGGTGTTGCGCATGTCGATGCTGACCCTGCGGCAGCCGGGGCGTCCGCAGCTGTAGTTGTCAGAGCGCAACCCGGTGCGCCTGCGTACTTTCGTCCCGTGAATCCGCACCAGCGGATGCAGGCAGTACCCGCACCTCGCGACGAACGTCAGCAGCCAGCGCGGATGGCTGGGGTTGTCCTCGGGAACATAGCGGGTGCGCCGGGCCCGGTCATCGAGGAGATGATTGACCTTCTCCCACTTCTTCATCGGGATGATCGCGGGCCAGTCCGCCTCGCCGATCACCTCGCCCTGGTACATGCGCAGCCCGGCGATCGTGGGGCTCTTGATGATCTGCCGGATCGTGGCGGTTGTCCAACCACGCGAGTGCTCAGAAGTCGGCTTCATCGGCGTGGGCACGCCCGCCCGATTGAGGCGAGTCACGATCTGGTTGATCGACCCGCCATCGAGGATCTCGTCAACCGCTGAGACGATGATCGCGGCCTTCTCCGGGTCGATCTCCTGACGCACGAGAGCACGCGTCTGCTCGTCGTAGACCCTCCGGTACCCGTAAGGGAGCCGCCCGTGCGGGCGACCCTTCTGCGCGTTCAGCCGCACTGTGCGCAACTGCCGGTCACGGATGATCGCCGCATCCTTCTCGGCGCTCAGGAACTCCAGCCCCATCATGAAGCTGTCATCGTGGCGCGAGAAATCGTAGACGCGGCCCTTGGTCAGATACAGAACCCCCGCCTCCTGGCAGGCGGCGCGCAGCTGCACGTAGGCCAGCAGCTCACGGCCCGCACGCGAGGGCTCCCACGTCACGAACGCGTCGTACTCCTTCGACGCGATCAGTTGCAAGGCCTCCTCGAAACCCTCGCGTTCGCGGGTGCGCCACCTCGACGCGGACCGGTTGGCATCGGTGATGACCTTCGCGACTCCCCACTTCTCCTGAGCGCACCAGGCACGGCAGTCCGTCTCTTGGTCATCGGTCGATCGCATGAGGTAATGGCGATCCATCGAGGCTCGCGTGTAGATGAGCGCGTTGACCTCGGAGGCAGGCGGTCGGGTAAGTGATTGCGTCTCCATGACTGACAGGTGCTCCCTTGGCATCTGCCATCGAATTGCTGGGTGAGCCGACGAACCACCTCGACGTCGACGGCATCGCCTGGCTGGCGCGGCACATGAAGAACCGGTGGCCGAAGAATGCCGGTGCTCTGCTGCTGGTCACCCACGACCGGTGGTTCCTCGACGAGGTGTGCTCGAAGACCTGGGAGGTCCACGACCGCATCGTCGAACCCTTCGAAGGCGGGTATGCCGCCTATGTCCTTCAGCGCGTCGAACGCGATCGGATCGCCGCGGCCACAGAGGCCAAACGTCAGAACCTCATGCGCAAGGAACTCGCGTGGCTGCGTCGCGGCGCTCCGGCCCGGACCTCGAAGCCGAAGTTCCGCATCGAGGCGGCCAATCAGCTCATCGCCGATGTCCCCGAGGTGCGCAATCCCATCGAGCTGAAGAAGATGGCCACCGCGCGTCTGGGCAAGGATGTCGTCGACCTCCTCGACGTGTCCAAGAGTTTCGGCGACGACGTCATCCTCGATGAGGTCACATGGCGCATCGGCCCCGGTGAGCGCACCGGCATCCTCGGGCCCAACGGTGCCGGCAAGTCGACGCTGCTCAATCTCATCTCCGGAGAGGTCGAGCCCGATTCCGGTCGGGTCAAGCGCGGCAAGACCGTCCAGGTCGGCGTCCTCGACCAGCAGTTCAAGGATCTCGCCCGGATTGCGGAGTCCCGGGTGCGTGAGGTCCTCGCGGAGTCGAAGACGAACTTCACCATCGAAGGCAAGGACTACACACCGGCCCAGCTGCTCGAGCGACTCGGCTTCGCCAAAGAGCATCTCTCCGCTCGGGTCAAGGAGCTCTCCGGCGGGCAGAAACGCCGCCTCCAGCTTCTGCTGCTGCTCATGGCAGAACCGAATGTCATCATCCTCGACGAGCCGACGAACGATGTGGATTCGGACATGCTCGCGGCGATGGAGGATCTCCTCGATTCCTGGCCGGGCACCCTCATCGTCGTCTCCCACGACCGCTACCTGCTCGAACGTGTCACCGACCAGCAGTACGCGATCCTCGATCAGGGGCTGCGTCATGTCCCCGGAGGCGTCGAGGAGTACCTGCGGCTGCGGGCCGAGCAGGCCCGCACCGGTGGTGCGAGCGGTTCGGGATCGGCCTCGAACGGGGCCGCATCGGGAGCCGGCGGGACCGGTTCCGGTGGGGCCGCCTCGGCGACGGAGGGGTCGGGCTCCTCGGCGAAACTCACCGGTGCCGAGGCCCGCGCGGCGAAGAAGGAGCTCTCGTCGATCGAACGGCGGATGGACAAGCTCAGCGGTCAGGTCGCGCAGAAGCACGAGGAGATGGCCGCGCACGACCAGACGGACTTCGAAGGTCTGGCCGCGCTCACGGCTCGGCTGCGCGAGCTCCAAGACGAACTCGACGAGCTCGAACTGCGCTGGCTCGAGACCACCGAAGCGCTGGAGGACTGAGTGGTCGACCGGGAGAAGATGCGCGAACTGCTCGAGGCCGAACGGGCCGATGCGCTCGCGCTCATCGGCCGGCTGACGCAGGGCATCGACGAGGTCTCGGCAGCGCGCGAAGGCGACAACAGCGACGACGAACACGACCCGGAGGGGGCGACGCTGGCCTTCGAACGATCGCAGGCTGCGACGCTTCTCGAGCAGTCGCAGAACCGCCTCGAGGAGATCGCCGAGGCATTCGCTCGGCTCGATGCCGGCACGTTCGCCACCTGCGTCGACTGCGGTGGACCCATCGCCGAGGCGCGACTGGAGATCCGCCCCTACGCGGCGAAATGCGTCGATTGCGCCGCACGCGGCTGAGAGCCTCGACCTTTCCCGTTATCGAGTCATGTGCGGTAATGTATCGGCGTGTCTTCCCGTGATTATCGCATCGACCGCGCCAAGGGGATCCTCATCTTCACGGTGGTCCTCGGCCACCTTTTAGCGCGCACCTCCCCGTGGGAGTCGCCGATCCTGGGCGCACCGATGTACCTCATCTACTCGTTCCACATGCCGGCGTTCGTCTTCCTCGCCGGGATCACGGCGAAGTCGAACAGGTTGGCGGAACGGGTGCTCACCTACTTCGTCCTGCTCGCGTCGGTGCTGCCGCTGATGTGGGCGTGGATGTGGCTCTTCGGGCTCGATCCGGACTACAGCTTCCTCACCCCGTTCTGGTACACGTGGTTCCTGCTGTCCATGGCCTGGTGGATGATCACGGTCCCCTTCATCGAACGCTTCCCCCGCACGATGCTCGTCGCCTCCCTGGTTCTGGGACTCTTCGGCGGGATGCTGCCGATCCTCGACACCGAACTCTCCGCGGCACGAACGATGGCGTTCTGGCCCTTCTTCGTCATCGGCAAGCTCTACGGCAAGCAGATCATCGAATGGGCCGGAGGGCTGGCGATGTGGCAGAAGATCGGCTTCAGCGCCGCCGCCCTGGCCACGATCGGCTACTTCTACTTCGACCAGATCGACTACAAGTGGTTCTACGGCAGCCTCAACTTCGCCCACTTCCATGTCAGCGTCCCCGAAGGTGTGGGTCTGCGTCTCATCATGGACATCGGTGCCGTGCTCATGACCCTGGCGCTGCTGTCGTGGCTGAGCAACACCGAGGACACCATCGCCATGATCGGCAAGCACAGCTTGGCCGTCTACGTCCTCCACGGCTTCGTCGTCCGCGGTCTCCAACCGGTCCTCGACGGCAGCCGCGATGTCCTCCACGACGCCTTCGTCCTGCTCATCTGCCTGGCCCTGGCCGTGGTGTGGACGGGCGTGCTCGCGTGGACTCCGTTCGAACGCGCCCTGCGCTGGTACGCCTCGACCGCGACGGCACTGATCCTCGCACCTTTCCCGTTCCTGCGACCGAAGTCGGAGCGCACCGGCCGCAGTGATTCTGCCGGTTCCAGTGTTGGTGCCGGTGCCGGTGCTGGTCACGGCGGGGCCTCCCTCGAGGGTGCCGGTCACAGCGGCGCTCACCTCGAGGGTGCCGATCAGGGCGCGGCCGCCTACGGCAGCTACCCGGGCGACGCCTACAGCGAGGGCGACGGACCGGACCGGCAGGGCCTCGGCCTCCAGCCTCAGCCGGGCACCGGCTATGCGCATTCGGTCGGTTTCGAACAGTCCCCCGTTCAGCACTTCCCCGGCTCTGACCATCAGCCGGGACAGCACGACGGGCAGCCGCACGTGTATCAGGAGGTCTCCCCTCCCGCCGGAGCCGAGCAGTATCGGCTGCCGGGCTCGCACCAGGTTCCGCAGAACAACGCAACCTACGAATCCACGCAGGAAGTCCCCGCCGGCACCGCCCAGCGTGCCGTGCGCTACCGCCGCCTGCCCGTCTATCTCAGCACCCCTCCGGACGACGACCGCTGAGCGCCGGGTGCCGTGAACCCACCGATCACGCGAACTCCGCGGTCATCGGGAGGGCGGCACCGCCTCGGCGAGGGCAGCCCCGCCTCGGCGTGGGGACCATGTTCATTGACGTTTCGGGTCGTCGGACGTCGGAATATGTCGATGTGACACACGCCGCAGAGGCGGTTGATGGTGTGATACCAGAGTTCGGGTCGCCGCCCGGACGTGGACGATCCCCCACCATCGATTCGGAGTTCCCATGACCGCGACCAACGCCCTGACCCAACGCCTCGACGCCGGCCCCGTGATCTGCGCCGAAGGCTTCCTCTTCGAGCTCGAGAAGCGCGGATACCTCTCCGCCGGCGAGTTCGTCCCCGAGGTGGCCCTCGAATTCCCCGATGCCCTGCGCTCTCTCCACGTCGACTTCCAGCGCGCCGGCTCGGACATCGTCGAGGCCTTCACCTACAACGGTCACCGGGAGAAGATGCGCGTGATCGGCAAGGAGGACCTGCTCGAACCGCTCAACCGTTCGGCCTTGCAGATCGCGCGGTCCGTCGCCGACGGCAAGCCCGGGAACTTCATGGCCGGAAACATCTCGAACTCGAACATCTGGGACCCCGCGGACGAGGCCAAGCAGAGCGAAGTCCGCTCGATGTTCGCCGAGATGGTCGGCTGGGCCGTCGAGGAGGGCGCCGACCTCATCATCGGAGAGACCTTCTACTTCGCCGGTGAGGCCATCGCCGCGGCCGAGATCGCGAAGGCCAGCGGTCTGCCCGTCGTCCTCACCCTCGCCCCCATGGCCTTCCAGGAGATGGCCGACGGGGTCGGCATCGTCGAGACCGCGCAGCGTCTCGAACAGCTCGGCGTCGACGTCGTCGGACTCAACTGCTTCCGCGGGCCGGCCACGATGCTGCCGTGGCTCAAGGAGATCCGCGCGGCCGTGTCCTGTCACGTCGGCGCTCTGCCGATCCCCTACCGCACCACCGAGGACGAACCGACGTTCTTCAACCTCTCCGATCCGCGCGCCGAGGTGCCCTCCCCACACGGGCGCACGTTCCCCACCGCGCTCGATCCGCTCCAGACCAACCGCTACGAGATCGGTGCCTTCGCCAAGGAGTCCTACGATCTCGGTGTCAACTACATCGGCGTGTGCTGCGGCGCGACCCCGATGCACATCCGTGAGGTCGCCGAGGCGGTCGGGCTGAGCACCGATGCCAGCCGCTTCTCGGAGAACATGGCCAACCATTTCATGTACGGAGACAATGAGCGCCTGGCCGACAACGTCGTCGCCCTCGGTGACACCGCCTGAGCATCCCTCACCGTCAGCGGCTCCACATACAGTCAGCGCCATCTCCTCTCGTTGCAACGGGAGGAGATGGCGCTGAATGTATGTCGTGCGGCGAGCTGCAGGATCGTGCCGACGGCGGTGAGGGATGCGGTCTCACCCGCCGAGGCGGTCCGTCGTGCCGAGGCGGTCAGGCTTCGGCGGTCACACCGATCGAGTCGAGAGCGGCCTCGAGGCGGGCGATGGTGCCGTCGATGTCGCCGAGCTTGTCGAGTCCGAACAGGCCGATGCGGAAGCTCGAGAAGTCCTCGGGCTCATCGCACTGCAGCGGCACGCCCGCGGCGATCTGGACGCCGACTTCCTTGAAGCTGGCGCCGGTGGCGAGCTTCGGGTTGTCGGTGTGGACGACGACGACACTGGGCGAGGCGAACTCCGGTGCCGCAACCGAGGGCAGTCCGCGTGCGGCGAAGACGGCGCGCACCCGTTCACCGAGTTCGTTCTGTGCGGCGGCGAGCTTGTCGAAGCCGCGCTCTTCGCTCTCGGCCATGAGCTTCGCGTTGTGTGCCAGCGCATCGGTGGGCATCGTCGCATGGTAGGGCGCGCGGCCCTCTTCGTACTCGTCGGCGATGAACAGCCACTTCTTCAGGTCCATGGCGAAGCTCGTCGACGTCGAGGCTTCGACGGCGGCACGGCCGGCGGAGCTGAGCATGACGTAGCCGGCGCACGGGGATCCGCTCCACCCCTTCTGCGGGGCGCTGATGAGCACGTCGACGCCGAGGTCGGTCATCGAGGCCCACACCGCACCCGAGGCGATGCAGTCGAGGACGAAGATTCCGCCGGCCTTGTGCACGGCTTCGGAGACCCGGCGGAGGTAGTCGTCGGGCAGGATCATGCCCGAAGCGGTCTCGACGTGGGGAGCGAACACGACATCGGGCTTCTCTGCCTCGATGGCCGCGACCACCTCGTCGATGGGCGCCGGTGACCACGGCGACTGGTGGGCCTCGGTGTCCGGGGAGGCCCTGAGCACGGTCGTCTCCGACGCGATGGCACCGGCGTCGAGGATCTGCGACCAACGGAAGGAGAAGAGACCGTTGCGCACGATCAGCGCCTTCTTCCCGGTCGCCACCTGGCGGGCCACGGATTCCATCGCGTAGCTGCCGCCGCCGGGGACGATGGCGACGGATTCGGCGTCGTAGGCCGAGCGCAGGATCCGGTTGATCTCCTGCATCACGGATACGAACCGCTTCGACATGTGGTTGAGCGATCGGTCGGTGAAGACCACCGAGTATTCGAGCAGGCCGTCTGGGTCAACATCTTCGTGTGGCAAAGTCATATGCCTAACATAGCCACAAGTCCGCCATTCGGGCCACCGTCCTCGCTCATTGAGACTCCTCAGACCCTCGCCGAGGCGGCCGGTCAGATCTCGATTTCGCTGCGGTCGCCCGACCACAGCGTGTGGAACGTGCCGTCCCGGTCGGTGCGTGCATAGGTGTGCGAACCGAAGCGATCGCGCTGAGCCTGGATGAGAGCGGCGCTGCCGCCTTCGGTGCGCAGCCCGTCATAGTAGGACAGGGTCGAGGCGAGACCGGGCACGGCGATGCCGCGCTCGATGGCCTGGACGACGGTGCCGCGCAGGGAGTCTTGGCAGCGGCCGGCGACCTCGCGCACATAGTCCGAATCGAGCAGGGTCGCCGGCGGGTTCGCGGTGCCGAAGGCCTCAACGATGCGGTCGAGCAGGCGCGCTCGGATGATGCATCCGGCCCGCCAGATCCCGGCGAGCTCACCGAGGTCGATGTTCCACCCGTGCTCGCGCGCGCCGGCGGTGATCTCGTGGAAGCCCTGCACATAGGCCATCACCTTGCCCAGCAGCAGGCCTTCGCCGATCTCCTCGATGCGCGCGGCACGATCGTTCGAGGCAGCGACGGTCGAAGCACTGGTGTTCGTCGCCGGGGTGGTGGTCCCGGGACGGGGCCCGGCCAGCCGGACTCCCTCAGCGCGCAGATCCGCGGCCGATGACAGCGAACGGGAGAAGACCGCCTCGGCGATGGTGGGGACCGGCACCCCGAGGTCGAACCCGGTCTGCCCGGTCCATGCACCGGTGCCCTTGGCCTTCGCGGCATCGGCGACGATGTCGACGAAGGGCCGGCCCGTGTCCGCATCGACGTGGGCGAGGACCTCGGCGGTGATCTCGATGAGGTAGGACTCGAGTTCCCCGGTGTTCCAGTCCTCGAACACCTCGGCGATCTTCGCCGGGGCCATCCCGAGCCCGTCGCGCAGGAGGGTGAAGGCTTCGGCGATGAGCTGCATGTCCGCGTATTCGATGCCGTTGTGGACCATTTTCACGAAGTGACCGGCACCGTCCTCTCCGATGTGAGCGACGCAGGCATGGCTCTTCGCACCTGCAGGTTCGGCACCAGCGGTTTCGACGCTGGCGGTTTCGACGCTGGCGGTTGCGACGCTGGCGGTTGCGACGCTGGCGGCGATCGGTTCGAGCAGCGGCCGCAGGCGCTGCCACGCGGCATCCGATCCGCCCACCATGAGCGAGGGCCCGAGAAGGGCACCGACCTCTCCGCCGGAGATCCCGACCCCGGCGAATTCGATGCCCGTACCCTGCAGCCGTCGGCCCCGGGCGATCGTGTCCTGGAAGTGGGAATTGCCGCCGTCGACGATGATGTCGCCGGCAGCGAACACCTCGGCGAGGTCACCGATCGCCGAATCCGTGGCCCCTCCGGCATTGACCATGAGGATCGCCACACGCGGTTCGGCGAGCTTGCCGGCCAGATCGGCCGGATCCGCAGCGACGAGGAGATCGGCTTCGGGGAATTCAGCGGCCACGGTGCGGGCACGGTCGACGTCACGGTCGTAGATCGCGACCCGTCGACCCGACCGGCGGGCGAGGTTCCGGGCCAGATTCGACCCCATCACACCGGTCCCGATCACTGCGACATCGGCCTTCATGAGCATTCCCCTTCCTCGGGAGGCGACGGTGTTGACAGTCACTCGCCACCAGCACTACGGTGCAATAAATCTGTTTTAATAGTCGATTATAGATATTTCTTCATATTTTATCGAGAGGTTTCGGACATGGGTCATCACCCTTTCCTTCCGCCGCTCGTCATCATGGGTGTCTCGGGAACCGGAAAAACCGTCCTCGGCGCGCAGGTGGCGCAGGCTCTCGACCGCAGATTCGTCGATGCCGACGATCTCCACTCCGCGGCTAACAAAGCGAAGATGGCCTCGGGTGTGCCGCTGACCGACGCCGATCGCGGACCGTGGCTGGATGCCGTCGCTGTCGAAGCCGCCCGCACCCCGGCCCCGGTCATCGCCTGCTCCGCCCTCAAACGCACCTACCGGGACCTGCTGCGCGCCTCGGCACCCGCGCTCGTGTTCATCCACCTCGACGGACCGCGTGATGTCATCGCCGCCCACCTGGCCTGCCGTGATCACGAGTTCATGTCCCCGGATCTGCTCGACTCCCAGCTGGCCACCCTCGAACCGCTCAGCGCCGAGGAGTCCCATGCCACCGTCGACGTCGACCGTCCGATTCCCGAGGTTCTCCATTCGATCCTCGACAGCATCGCACGGTTGAGACCGTGAACTGCCCGCCCACTGTCCACCCAACCATCTGACCTCAAGGAAGAGGAACCATGACCGACCTCGACCTGGCCTGGACTCTGTCCACGCCGGCACTTCTGGCAATCGCGGCAGCGGCGATCGGCCTGCTGCTCCTGCTCATCATCAAGGCACGGCTGCACGCGTTCATCGCCCTCGTCATCGTCAGCGTGCTCACCGCACTGGCCGCCGGAATCGGCCCCGGTGACCTCATCGACGTCCTCTACGACGGCTTCGGTTCGACCCTGGCCAGCGTGGCCCTGCTCGTCGGGCTCGGCGCAATGCTCGGACGCATGCTCGAACTCTCCGGCGGCGCCGAAGTGCTCACCGATGCCCTCATCCGCCTGTTCGGAGAGAAGCGGGCGCCCTTGGCACTCGGCGTGACCTCGCTGCTGTTCGGCTTCCCGATCTTCTTCGACGCCGGCCTCGTGGTCATGCTGCCGATCATCTTCACGATCGCGCGCCGCCTCGGCGGGTCTCTGCTGCTGTACGCGATGCCCGCGGCGATGGCGTTCTCCGCCATGCACATCTTCGTGCCCCCGCACCCCGGCCCGGTCGCGGCCTCCGGTCTGCTCGGGGCGAATGTCGGACTCGTCCTCATCTGCGGAATCATCATCGCGATTCCCGCCTGGTACCTCACCGGCTACCTCTTCGGACTCATCATCGGCAAACGCATCGACGTCGCCGTGCCCGATGTGCTCTCGGCCGGCCGGAACGACTCGTTCGCCGACTTCGCCTCCCGGCCCAAGCTCGGCCACGTGATCTTCCTCCTCGCCCTGCCGCTCGTGCTCATCTTCCTCAACACCGGACTCAACTTCGCCGGTGAAGCCGGCTGGGTCGATACCGACTCGACGCTCATCGCGTCCCTGCGGCTGCTCGGCGAAACCCCGATCGCGCTGCTCATCACCGTCGTCGTGGCCATGTGGCTGCTCGGCTGGCGGCAGAACAAGGACCGGTCGCTGGTCGAGACCGTCGTCGACTCCGCGCTCGGACCGGTCTGCTCGATCATCCTCATCACCGGCGCCGGCGGAATGTTCGGCGGCGTGCTGCGCGCCAGCGGAATCGGAGACTCGCTCGCCGACTCACTCGCCGCACTCGGTCTTCCCGTCATCGTCGCCGGCTTCGTCATCGCCGCGATCGTGCGCATCGCCCAGGGTTCGGCCACGGTGGCGCTGACGACCGCGGCCGCGCTCGTCCAGCCGATCGTCGTCGGCAACCCGGACTTCTCGAGCATGCAGGTCGTGGCCATCGTGCTCTCACTGGCGGCCGGTTCGGTCTTCGCCAGCCATGTCAACGATTCCGGCTTCTGGCTGGTCTCGCGGTTCTTCGGCATGGACACGAAGACGACGCTGAAGACCTGGACGGTCGCCGAGACGCTGCTGGGCACCGTCGGCTTCGGACTCAGCCTCGCCCTCTACGGGGTCGTCAGCCTGTTCTGAGCTCGGCTCGATGAGTCATCGTCGGCCGTTCGGGCCGGGTGCGCCGCCGTCAGCGGCCGGTGCGCCGGGGCTCGTCGGCCCACACGCTGCCCATCTCGGCATCGGCCTTCGCCACGATCTTCGCCATCGCCTCTTTGGCCCGGTCGGCATCCTGCCCGCCGATGGCATCGGCAACATCGAAATGCCACTGCAGCGCGTCGGGGTGCGGATACTTCGGCATCAGTCCCGCCCCGGTGCGACCGGCGAGGATCTCACCGATGACAGTGTCGAAGGCGGCGAAGAGTTCATTGCCCCCGGCCCCGAGCACGGCCCGGTGGAACGCGACATCGGCGTCGAGGAAGGCGTCGACGTCTCCGCGTCGGCCCGATGCCCGCATCCGGGCGGCGAGGCCCATGATCTCCTCGGCGGCTTCTGCGGGAGCGTGCTTGGCCGCCAGACCGGCCGCTTCGGGTTCGATGGCGACCCGCAGTTCGGTGAGGGAGCGCAGCTGCCCGGCCGGGGCCTCGGTCATCCGCCACCGGATGACGAGCGGGTCGAGCAGCATCCATTCGGACATCGCGAGCACGACGAGACCGACCCGTCGGATCGGCTGCAGCATCCCTAAGGATTCGAGGACGCGCACGACCTCGCGCACCACCGACAGCGACACGTCGTAGCGGGCACGCAGATCCTCGGCCTTGATGATCGTTCCGGCCTCCAGCCGACCGGCGACGATGTCCTGTCCGACCTGATCGCGCAGCTGCTCATGGAGGTTTCCCCGGTTGCCCGTGGCCCCCGCTCGCTCCGAAGCCGCTTCGGCGAAGCCCCTGCCCTTCTCCCCCGCCATCACGGAACGTCCACGATGTGCGCGCCGGGGGCGGGCCCCGTTGTGCGCAGGGCTTCGTTGACGCCGCGCGTGGCCTGCAGCAGCACGGCCAGATCGAGGGCGTGGTGGGCGTCGCGGGCGAGGAACCCGATCGTCGGCCCCGAACCGCTGAGCAGGGGCAGCAGTGCCCCGGCGGCGCGTCCGGCCTCCATCACTTCGGCGATTTCGGGCATGAACGACACGGCCGCCTCGGTGAGGTCGTTGACCGCGAATTCGGCGAGCGTGTCCGGTTCGCCGGCAGCCAGCGCCGTGAGCACCTCGTCGGGCACCTGGGCCGGGGCCGGGGTGTCGTTGAGTTCGTCGAAGCGGGCATAGACGTCGGGGGTCGGCAATTGCCGCGCCGAGGTGGCCATCACCCAGTGGAAGACCCCGCGGGTGAGGACGGGGCTCAGCTGTTCGCCGCGACCGTGGCCGATGGCCGTGCCCCCGCGCAGCAGGAAGGCGACATCGGCGCCGACCGAGACCGCGCAGTCGTGGAGGACCTCGTCCTCGACTCCGCCGAGGAGGTGGGCGGCGCCGACGAGGGCAGCGGCCGCATCCGCCGATCCCCCGCCCATCCCGCCGGCCACGGGCACCTGTTTGTCGATGACGATGTCGAGGTCGCGCAGCACGTCGACGTCACGATCGTCCTCGAGGGCTGCGATGAGGAGGTCGACGGCACGGCGGGCGACGTTCGAATCATCGACCGGCACCGCGGAATCCGCGTAGCGTCCCTGGACGAGGATCGATCGTGTTCCGCCCGGGATGAGGGTGAGCGTCTCGCCGAGGTTGAGCGCCTGGAACACGGTCGCGAGCTCGTGGTATCCCTCGTCGTTCGCGGCCCCCACGCCGAGGTGGATGTTGATCTTGCCCGGTGCCTGAACCTTCACTGGGGCCGGGGTCGTCGTCGGTGGGTGCAGCGGGGTGGTCATTGAGACGGATCCTCCGCGGTGGCCTCGGCGGGGTCCGGAGCTTCGGCGGGTTCCGGAACTTCGGCGGCGGCGAGTCGTTCAAAGTCGGTCACGGTCAGCGCCTCACCTCGGGCCTTCGGATCGATGCCGGCCGCGGTCAGCAGAGCCTCGGAGCGCTGCGGGCTGCCGGCCCACCCGGATAGGGCCGCGCGCAGGGTCTTGCGGCGTTGGGCGAAGGCCGCGTCGACGAGGCTGAAGAGGCGGCGCCGGTTGACCGGGTCACGGTCGGTGCGGGTGATGTCGATGCGCACGAGCCCGGAGTCGATGTTCGGGGCCGGCCAGAACACGTTCTTGCCGATCCGTCCGGCCAATCGCACGTCTCCGTACCACTGGGCCTTGACGCTGGGGACCCCGTAGGTGCGGGATCCGGGAGGGGCTGCGAGCCGTTCGGCGACTTCGAGCTGGACCATGACGAGCACGGTCTTCAGGCTCGGGAAGGTTTCGAGGAAGTGCAGCAGCACGGGCACGGCCACGTTGTAGGGCAGGTTCGCGACCAATGCCTCGGGCTGGTTCGCGGTCGCGGGCTGGTTCGCGGTCGCGGGCTGGTTCACGCTCGCCGTCGCGTCGGTGGCCGCGGCGGCAGCGGCTCCTCCGCTGTGCGGCAGCGTGGGCAGTTCGGTGACGCGGAGGGCATCGGCGTTGACGAGGGCGAAGGGCGCCTCGGTGCCGGCGAACCTCGCGACCGTCTCGGGCAGCTTCGCCGCGAGGACTTCGTCGATCTCGACGGCGGTGACGCTGTGCCCGGCCTCGAGCAGGCCGAGGGTGAGCGAACCGAGCCCGGGCCCGATCTCGACGACGTTCGAGGCGTCCTCGAGCCCGGCCGCGGCGACGATCGACCGCACGGTATTGGGGTCGATGACGAAGTTCTGCCCCTTCTGCTTCGTTGGGCGCAGACCGATGTCAGCGGCTAATTCGCGGATGTCGCGGGCGGTCAATAACGTCACAGCCAACAACTTACCGCACCACCCGGCCGGCACAATCACCCTGCGCACCGCGCGCCCGCCCGGCCCCGCCTCGGCGAGATGTCTGCACGTGGCCCGCGGACGATAGGGTGAAGGCTATGGATCCGCAGACTCTGACCGAACTGCTCGACGTCGCCGTCCTCGACCGGCTCGACCGCATCGACGACTTGCCCGGCGACGAACTCGCCCGGTCATCCGCCCTGCGGAAGGAGGGCTTCTCCGCCGAGGTGACCGCCGCGCTGCTCACCCAAGCACAGCTGCGCAGAGAGGCCGGTGCCAAACTCGGTCCCTTCGCCGATGACATGCTCTTCACCCGCGACGGACTCGCTCAGGCCACCCGTTTGCCGGTCGCCGCCCACCACGCGCGCCGCCTCATCGGCGAGACCGCGGACGGTGAGACCTTCCGCATCGCCGACCTCGGGTGCGGGATCGGCGCGGACTCCGTCGCCTTCGCCGGGATGGGAGCGCAGGTATCCGCCGTCGACGCCGATGAGGTCACCGCCGCCATCGCCGCGTTCAATCTCCGCCACCTCCCCGATGCCTCCGTCGACCACACCCGCGCCGAGGATGTCGACCTGTCCGATTTCGACGCCCTGTGGTTCGATCCTGCCCGCCGCACCATCGGCAAGTCCGACAGGCGCGGATCGACGGCTCGGATCACCGACCCCGAAGCCTTCTCCCCCTCCCTGTCCTGGGTCATCGACCAGGCGATCCGAGCGAAGGCGGCCGGGGTCAAGCTCGGCCCGGCTCTCGACCACGGCCTCATCCCCGAGGAGGCCGAAGCCCAGTGGGTGTCCCACAACGGCGAGGTCGTCGAAGTCTGCCTCTATTTCGGTGCCGCCCGCCAGCAGCCGGGGCGCGGGGCCCTCGTCATGGGCGAACGCACCCTGCTCGTCCACGAAGACGACCTGCCCGAATCAGATGAAGAGGGCATCGGGACGCTGGGGCGGTACCTGCTCGAACCCGATGGTGCGATCGTGCGCGCCGGACTCGTCGCCGCTCTCTGCGCACCCCTGCAGGCCAGGCGGGTGCACCCGAAGATCGCGTACCTGACCACGGATGTCGAACCGAGCGGACCGGCCGCCGCCGGAGTCACCGCCTACACCGTCACCGATGTCCTGCCCGCGAAGATCCCGAGCCTGCGCAAGGAACTCGTCTCCCGCGGCATCGGCTCCGTCGTCATCAAGAAGCGCGGCGCCGACATCGTGCCCGACCAGGTCCGGCGCCAGCTCAAACTGCCCAAGGGGGACAAAGCCACGCTCGTATTCACCCGCCTCGGCGAGCGTCACGTCGTGCTGCTCACCCAACCCGTGTGACTGCACCGGTCGTGGTGTTGGCCTCACGGCATCGACCTCACCCCTCCGCCCCACAGAAGGAGAATCCATGACTCGCTCCGACGTTCTCATCAGTGCCGATGAGCTGCTCTCCCGGCTGCGGACCGCACCGGCGCCGAGGCTGCTCGACGTCCGCTGGACCCTGCCGAAACCCGATGGCCGCGACGACTTCGCCGCCGGCCACATCCCCGGCGCGCTCTACGTCGACCTCGACACCGAGCTCGCCGACCACGACAGCACCGACCCCACTGCCGGTCGGCACCCGCTGCCCACGGCCGAGGCGTTCCAGGCAACGGTCCGGTCATGGGGCATCGATGCCGACACCGAGGTCGTGGTCTATGACGACAACTCCTCGCTCGGTGCCGCACGAGCCTGGTGGCTGCTGCGCTGGGCCGGGCTGAGCGCGCGAGTCCTCGACGGCGGGCTCACCGCCTACCGGAAAGCCGGCGGTGAGCTGGCTGCCGGCGACTCGGCTGAAGTGGAGCCGAGTTCCATCGTCCTGAGGCCGGGTTCCCTCCCGGTCATCGACGCCGATGCTGCGGCGGCCTGGGACGGAGTCCTGCTCGATGCCCGTGCCGGTGAGCGCTTCCGCGGAGAGACAGAACCGCTGGATCCACGGGCCGGCCACATACCCGGGGCGAAGAACGCCCCGGCCACCGAGAATGTCCCCGCGGGGACGTTCCTGCCCGAGACGGATCTCCGACAGCGTTTCTCAGCCCTCGGTGCCCTCGATCAGCCGGTCGGGGTCTACTGCGGGTCCGGAGTCACCGCCTGCCACAATGCTCTGGCGCTGGCCACTCTCGGTGTCGAGGCCAGCCTCTACCCCGCGAGCTGGTCCGGTTGGTCATCCGATCCCGACCAACCGGTCGAAACCGGCGACTGAAGCTCAGTCACCAACGCACTCGCGGTCACGCGCCGCTAGCATTCTTGGGTCGATCCACGGTGGTTTGCGCGCGAATAACGCCGCGGATCGCCCCGCAAAACACACTTCTCGAATGTCACGAAACGTTATTCAAGGCTGAGACTGCGCGCTGAATCACAGTCGCAATCGGGCGGAACCACAGCCTCTCACTAACCGTTCTCGTCAAAAATAAGCCTGTGACCTGCGATTATGCACCACAATCTGCCTGAGAATACTTTTGTAACAAAAACGTGACATAAGATCACGAATTCGTTACAGTGGAGGACATCGTCACACTCAGACAGGCAACGAGAGGAAATCGTGGCATCCAAGCAGCACGGCCGCCGCGCCGCGAACGCCAAGGCCAAGACACCACTGACCGAGCTGAGCGAACTGCTCGCAGCGAACTCCGGCGCATTCGGCCGCCGTGCCGCAGTCGTCGCCGCCAGCGGCGGACTGCTCACCGCAGCAGTCCTCCCCGCCGCCGGGCAGGGGGCCGACGATGAGGCGCAGGTCGCAGCCGAGTCCGAGAAGCAGGCACCGGTCGAGTTCAAGAACCAGACACCGACCATCGACGCTGGCGGCGCGTCGAAGGAGGGCGATCAAGAGGCTGAAGTCACCGTCGACACGGACGTCGTCACCGCCGAGGCCGCGCCCAAGCCGAAGCCGAAGCCCGAGCCGAAGGAGGAGCCGGAGACGACCGTCGCCGAGCCGGCTCCCGCTGAAGAGCCGAAGGAGGAGCCGAGCGAGTCCTCGGATGATGATTCCGGCAACCCAAACGCGGGGTCGAAGGATGAGAGCCCGAAGAAGGATACCGGCGGCTCCGACGACTCGGGCCCGATCGATGGGTCCAAGGCCGAGCAGGTCCTCGGCTGGGCAGAGAAGGGCGTCGGTACCCCGTACGTCTTCGGCGGAACGTCGCAGAGCGGCTGGGACTGCTCCGGCTACACCTCCTGGGTCTACAGCCACGTCGGCGTCGACCTGCCCCGTCAGTCGGGAGCTCAGAAGGAATCAGGAACGGTCGTGTCCGAGTCAGAGGCGAAGCCCGGCGACCTCATCTGGCACCCGGGACACGTCGGAATCTACGCCGGCGACGGACAGATGTACGATGCCGGTTCGCCCGGATCCGGAACATCGAAGCGCAGCTACAGCTGGATGGGCGACGTCACGTTCATCCGCGTGCTCTGATCCCCACCCGGAACCGAACACACAGAGAACCCCTCGTCGGCACTGCGCCGGCGAGGGGTACTTCGGCTCACCCGCATTCGGGAGCCTTCTCGCTGCCGTCGTATTCGGCAGGCAGCTGACCCGATGCCTCGAGGTCGCCCTTGAGCCACTTCGCTACGGCCCGCAGAGCATAGGGGTTCGAGTCATAGGCGGTCACCGCGGTCTTCGCTGGGGTGCTGCGCATCGTCCACGGGGCGGCTGTTCCCACAGCCACCTCGGCGGAGGTGTTCGGGCTCAGGCTCACCGAGGTTCCACCGGAGCCGACCGTGAGCCCCTCGGCCTTCGCCGCTTCACTCAGCTCCGTCTGTTCCTTCTCGCTGCCGCCGACGATGGAGATCGCATCGGTGCCGGCGAAGGAGCATTCGCCCTTGAGCACGGTCACGGACTTCTCGGCCACCTCGGTGAGGGTCTTCGCCGCATCCTTCGCACCGGAATCGTCCGCATCACCCGAACCGGAACCGGACTTCTCCCCCGCCTTCATGCTCTGCTGCGCGGCCGCGGTGGCCAGCTGCTGGGCGACGACGCGTTCGGATTTCTCGACGAGATCCTTCTTCTTCAGCGTCCCGTCGCCCATCGCCGCGACGATCGCTTTCTGCGCAGCACCCGAGTCCGGTGGCATGAGCGCAACATCGGCACCGGCGGCGATCGCTTTGACGGACTCGCCGCCCTCGAGGTTCTGCGGCACGGCCTTCATGTTCAGCGCATCGGTGGTGATGACGCCGTCGAAGTCGAGGGTCTCACGGACCGCCGCATACGCCTTCGGGTTGAGTGTGCCCGGCGTCGTCTTCGCATCCGGCAGACCGATATGGCCCATCATCACCATCGGCACCCCGGCCTTGACCGCGGACTTGAACGGGAGGAGATCCGTGTCCTCGAGTTCCTCGATCGACTTCTCCGACACCGGCAGACTCTCATGCGAATCCACGCCGAGGCGGCCGTGCCCGGGGAAATGCTTCGCCGAGCTCGCCACCCCGCCGGACCGGTATCCCGTGACCGCGTCCCCGACGACCTCGGCGGCGTCCTTGTGGTCGGTGCCGGCCGAGCGGACGTTGATCGCCTTGTCCTTGGGTCCGACGGTGACATCGGAATCCGGAGCGAAGTCGATGGTGAACCCGAGGTCGGTGAGGTTCTCGCCCTGGACGCGGGTCGCCTCGGTGATGAGGTCGGAATCATCCGTGGCGGCCAGACCCATGAGCGGCGGGAACGGCAGCGCCGCGGTGCTGAGGCGGGACACGGGCCCGCCTTCCTGGTCGACGCCGATCGACACCGGCTGACCCTTCGTGCGCGCTTGCGAGATCTGCTTCGTCAGTGCCGTGACCTGGTCGGTCGTCGGGTTCTCCTGGAGGTTGTAGCCCATGACGATGACCCCGCCGAGGTGGTTCTGCTTGACCATGTCGACCGGGGTCTGCGTGTCCGTGCCGTCCCAGGTGCCGATGGTGAGGGAACCGGCGAGTTCGTCGTCGGAGAAGTCGCCGACGATCTTCTCGGCTTCGTCCTCGAAGTCGGCCGGGTCAGCATCGGCCGGGTCGTCGAGGGAGGGCTCGGCGACCGCTTGTGACTGCGATTGCGAGTCGGATCCGGCGGAGGGCTTCTGTCCGCCGGCAGAGGAGTCGGGGGCCTTCGCCCCGCCGGAACAGCCGACGAGCGCGAGAGTCGTGGTCAGGGCCAGGATGCCGAGGCGAGAGCGCAACATCCCTCCATGCTAAACGGTTGCCCGGCCCGGTGCCCTCACGCGCCCGCTGGTCTCACAGTGCTTCGTGGGCTGCCAGGCGACGTGCGGTCTCCTTCGCTCCCCGCTCGTGCAGCGATGTCAGTGCGGCGAGGTACGGTGCGGTGAAGCGGGGTTCTTCGGCGAGCTCGCCGAAGAACTGGTCCTGCCGGACGAAGGCCAGCGCGTCGGTTCCCTGTGTCGCGGCGACGGCCTGCAGCCGTTCGGCGTAGCGGTCGACGATGGTGAACCGACCACCGGTCTCATCATGGCCTTCGGCATATCGGGCCCAGGAGGCGCAGATCGCCGCGGACACGTCGACCGGGTGTCCGGAGGCCAGGTTGTCCTTGACCACAGGCAGCAGCCATTTGGGGATGCGGTCGGAGGATTCGGCGCCGAGGCGGGCGAGGGTGTCGCGAATCTCAGGGTTGCTGAACCGTTCGATGAGCGAGTCCTTGTACGCTTCGAGGTCGATTCCCGGCAGCGGGGCGAGGCTCGGCGTGCCTTCCTCATCCATGTATCGGCGCAGGTAGGCAGGGATGTCGGGGTTCGCCATCGCCTCATGAGCGAAGGTGTAGCCGCCGAGCAGACCGAAGTACGCCAGTCCCTGGTGTCCGGAGTTGAGCAGGCGCAGCTTCATGTGTTCATAGGGCTGCACATCGTCGACGACCTGCACGTGTGCGTCTTCGTAGGGCGGACGGCCGGAGGTGAAGGAGTCCTCTAGCACCCACTGGAAGAAGGGTTCGGCCACGACCGGCCATGTATCGGTCACGCCCGTATCGGCGAGCAGGTCCTCCCGGTCGTCGTCGGTCGTGGCCGGGGTGATGCGGTCGACCATCGAGTTCGGGAAGGCCACGTTCTCACCGATCCAATCAGCGAGTTCGTCGTCGACGAGTCGGGCGAAGGCGGTGAACATCTTCGCCGCGACCTCACCGTTCTCAGAGATGTTGTCGCATGACTGCACCGTGAACGGTGCCACGCCTGCCGCCCGACGCGCCCGCAGGGCGGCCACGACGTAACCGAAGACGGTGGCCGGCAGCCGACCGGCCCGCAGCGCCTCGACATCGGCGACGATCGTCGGTTCTTGCGTGATGAACTCCCCGGTGACGGGGTTGACGTTGTAGCCGCCCTCGGTGACGGTGAGCGAAACGATGCGGATGTCCTCATCCGTGAGCAGCTCGAGCAGCCCGTGCGGATCATCGGGTCCGAACCGGTAGTCGATGATCGACCCGATCACCCGCCGCTCCTTCGCTCCGTCCGGATGCTTGAGGGTGAGCGAGTAGAGGTGGTCCTGCCCGGCCAGAGCATCGCGCATGCCCGCATCGTGAGGCAGCACTCCGGCACCGACGATCCCCCACTCGAAGGCACGACCGGTCTGGAGCAGATCGTCGATGACCATGGCCATGTGCGCACGGTGGAATCCGCCGACGCCGAAATGGACGATGCCCGGGCGCACCGCCGCCCTGTCGTAGGCGGGGACGGTGATGCCGGCTGCGGCGATGGCCGGGAGGTTGCCGGCGTTGAGGGTGAGTGCGGTTCGCGGTGCGGTCATTTGACGGCTCCCATCGACAGGCCTTGGACGAGTTTGTCCTGCGCGGCGATACCGGCAACGAGCACGGGTACGGAGATGATGAGCGAGGCCGCGCACACCTGGGACAGGAACAGACCCTGCGAGGTGACGAAGCTGGTGAGGAACACCGGCGCGGTCGAGGCTGCGGTGGAGGTGAGCACAGTGGCGAAGAGGAGCTCGTTCCAGGAGAAGATGAAGCAGATGAGCGCGGTGGCGGCAAGGCCCGGTGCGGTCAGCGGCAGCAGGATCTGGACGAACACCCGCGGCAGCCTCGCCCCGTCGAGTTCGGCGGCTTCGAGGACCTCGACGGGCACTTCGGCGAGGAAGGACCGCATCATCCACACCGCAATCGGCATGTTCATCGCCGAGTAGATGATGATGAGCAAAAGCCAGGTGTCGAGGATGCCGGTGGACTTCGCCACGAGATAGACCGGCAGGAGACCGGCGACCATCGGCAGCATCTTCGTCGACAGGAGGAAGAAGAGCACATCGGACCAGCGTTCGATACGGCGGATGGCCAGGGAATACGCGGCCATCGTCGAGAGCACGAGGACGATGAGGGTGGACACGATCGCGGCGACCGCGGAGTTGATGAGGAACGGCCACGGGTTCGCGCCGGTGCCGCCGCCGAAGAAGTTCACGTAGGAGTCGAGCGTGAGTGGGGCGAAGAAGCTCGGCGGGTTCGTCGATGCGTCGGTCTCGGCATGCAGGCTCGTCAGCAACATCCACAGCAGCGGCGAGACGAAGAGGAGTCCGACGAACCACGCGAAGAGGCCGAGCAGGATCTTGCCGACCCGACCTTGGCCGGGCCGCCTCGGTGCGTTCGCCTTCCGCCGAGGCGGCTCGACCGATCCGGGTCCGCCAGGTTCGGCCGGGGTGGGGGTCACCCCGGGCTCGGGCTGCGTTCCCACGGTCGTCGAGAGATCAGGGGTGCTCATGAGTTCTCCTCCTTGAGCAGGGTGGATGCGGTGCGCAGGGCGAAGGTCGCGATGATGAGGGAGGCGGCGACGACGATGACGCCGACCGCGGAAGAGACTCCGTAGTCCTGGGCGACGAAGAATTCCTGGTAGATGACGTACGGCAGGGTCGCGGTGCCCAGCCCGCCGGAGGTCATGGTGAAGACCATGTCGAAGTTCTGCACGATGTAGATCGTGCCCAGCAGGGCGGCGAGTTCGATGTAGCGCCGCAGGTGGGGAAGGGTGATGAAGCGGAAGGTCTGCCAGGGTCCGGCCCCGTCGACCAGCGCCGCCTCGTAGACGTCCATGGGTCGTGATTGGAGACCGGCGAGCATGATGAGCATCATGAACGGCGTCCACTGCCACACGAGCACGAGCCCGATGCCCAGCAGCGGCGAGGACGTCATGAGGTCCGGCTGCGGGGCGTTGTCACCGAAGACGGTGGTCAGCAGCCCGCCCAGCAGACCGTAGGAGGGGTTGAAGATCGCGTGTTTGAACAGCAGCGCCGCGGCCACGGGCACGACGAGGAACGGGGTGATCATCAGGGTGAGGACGAGTCCGCGGCCGATGAACTTCCGGTCAAGGAGAAGAGCGATCCCAAGCCCCAGCAGCGCCGAGGCGAGCACCACCCCGACGGTGAGGCCGACGGTGACGAGCACCGCCCGCAGGAGGTTCGCATCTGTGAACACGGTGATGTAGTTCTGCACGGTGCCGAAGCTGATGTCGTCCGGATAGGCCGCATTCCAGTTCATGAACGAGATGATGATCGTGATCGCGAACGGGATCTGGGTGACGATGATGACGAAGATGAGCGCCGGCAGCATGGGCGCGCGTTTGAGCCATCGGTCCTTGGCACGGGGTCTGGGCGGCGTGATCGGCTGCGATGCACGCTCGGCGGCGGGTGCTGACACTTCGAACATCCTTCATCAGATCGGTGGTGGCCCCAGGCGGTGAGGCCGGGGCCGCGGGCGGAGGGTCCGCAACCACGGGACGGCCCGGGACGCTTCGGGGCGGGTTCTCACCGTCCGCCCCGAGGCTGCGCGGTCATTTCTTGTACTTGTCTCCGACCTTCTCGGCTTCCTTCTGGCCCTTGGTCAAGGCCTTGTCGACGGTCGTGCGTCCGGCGATGGCGGAGCTGACGTCTTCGGAGATGCCTGTGGCGAGATCCGCGAATTCCGGGATCGTCACGAACTGCACGCCGAGGGTCGGGCGCGGCTGGACACCCGGGCTCTCGGGATCGGCCGAGTTGATGGCATCCTCGGTCTGCTTGTAGAAAGGCTCGGCGGCCTTCTGGTAGTCCGCGTTCTCATAGGTCGAGGTCCGTTTTCCGGCCGGGACGTGCTGCCAGCCGAGTTCGGAGGCGACGGTCTCCTCGTAGTCCTTCGACGAGGCCCAGGCGACGAACTGCTTCGCGGCGTCCTGGTTCTTGCCCGCGGCCTGGATGCCCCAGGCCCAGGTGTAGAGCCACGAACTTGAGTCCGTCTCCTTCACCGGGGCGGCGACATAGCCGATCTTGCCCTTGACCGGGGAGTCATCCGCCTCGAGGGTGCCGGTGGCGGCCGTCGAGTCGTACCACATGGCGACCTTGCCCTGCTGCAGGTTCGTCAGGCATTCGGTGTACCCAGCCTGCGGGGCACCGGATTCTCCGTGGTCCTTGATGAGGTCGACGTAGAAGTTCGTGGCCGCCTTGAACTCCTTCGAGTCGACCTGTGCATTCCAGTCCTCGTCGTACCAGGTGCCGCCGAAGGTGTTGACCACTGTCGTCAGCGGAGCGAACATCTCGCCCCAGCCGGGCAGACCGCGCAGGCAGATGCCCTTCGTGCCCTTCTCGGCACCGTCGACCTTCGCGGCGAGATCGGCGACCTCATCCCAAGTCGGGTTCTCCGGCATCTCGACTCCGGCCTTGTCGAAGATGTCCGTGCGGTACATGAGGAACGAGCCCTCACCGTAGAAGGGTTCCGCGTAGACCGTGTCATCGACGGTCAGCGACTCGGCCATGGGGGTGAGGATGTCGTCCTGGTCGAAGCCCTCGGCATCGGCGACGCCTTCGTCCATGGGGGTCAGCCACTTGTTGTTCGCATACGTCGGGACTTCGTAGTTCGAAATCGACGCGACATCGTAGTTGCCGGCTTGGGCGGCGAACTCCTGTCCGATCTTCGCCCGCACCTCGTTCTCCGGCAGCACGGTGTAGTTGACCTTGATGCCGGTGTCCTTGGTGAAGTGGTCAGCCGTGAGCTTCTGCAGGTCCTGCATCTGCGGGTTGTTGACCATGAGGACGTTGACCTCATCGCCTCCCCCGCCGCTGGAGCTGCCTCCGGCCCCACCGCACCCTGTCAGTGCGAGCGCTCCGACCATGCCGATGGCCGCCCAGGTGGCGCCTCGGCCGGTGATCCTGTGTTTCATCGTTGTGCCTTCCCTCATCATCGCGGGATTGCCGCCCGCCATCGGGTTCGCTTCGAGAAATTCATATGAGCATCGGCGCTCATATGTGCAATACTGTGTCACGGAACACACAGATGTGCAAAACTTCACATATGAGCGAACACAATGCCGTCGACGCCGAAGGGAGGACGATGAGCACCGCGCCCACCGCCCGCCACCGCCGGTTCCTCGCGCAGCTGGCCCGCGATCACTACCTCGAAGGACGATCGAAGGTCGAGATCGGCAAGGCCAACGGACTGAGTCGATTCCAGGTCGCCCGCCTCCTCCAAGAGGCCGTCGACACCGGGGTCGTCACGATCACGATCGAGGCCGATGCGGGTGAGGACACGGATCTGTCAGAGCGCACTGCCGCCGCCCTCGGCCTGCACTCGGTCGTCATCGTCGACATCCCGGACCAGGCCGAGGCCTCCCAGCAGATGGGCCGAGCGGCCCTCGCGCTCGTCGGCCGCAAGGCCCGGGCGGGGATGCGCATCGGCCTGTCCTGGTCACGCACCCTCGACTCCGCGGCCGCCTTCACTCCGGCGCTGCCGAGGTGCACGATCGTGCAGCTCGCCGGTGCCCTGCGGCTCGAATCCCACCGTCCCAGCTCCGAAATCTTCACCCGACTGGGTCAGGATCCGGCCGTGAGCATGGTCCGTCTGCCGGCCCCGCTGCTCGTCACCGAGGCCGAAACCGCCGCCGACCTGCGAGCCCTGCCCGAGATCTCGGGCACGCTCGCCGCCGCCGACGACCTCGACCTCGCCGTGGTCTCCGTGGCTTCGTGGGCCGAGGGGCTGTCCTCGGTGTGGGAGAAGTGCACCCCCGTCCAGCGACGGTCAGGCATCGATGACGGCGCCGTCGCCGAGGTGTCCGGACGTCTGTTCGATGCCGCCGGTGAAGACGTGACCACGATCGATGACCGCGTCATCGCCGTCACCCTCGACCAGCTGCGCCAGGCCACGACGACCGTCGGGGTCGCCCGCGGCGCTGAGCGAGCCCGCGCAGTGCGAGCCGCGTGTGCGGCGGGCATCGTCGACGTCGCCGTCATCGACCGTGACCTCGCCGATGCCGTGCTCGCCGAGGCGGCTCGTGACGAGCCTGATCGTGACGACGTTGCTCTCGCCGAGGCGGCTCACATCGAGGCTGCACCCCACGAGGAGGAGTCATGACCGCTGCCCGCCGCTTCGTCGCCGGCATCGATTCCTCGACGCAGAGCTGCAAGGTCGTCATCGCCGACCCTGACTCCGGCGACATCCTGCGCACCGGTGCGGCCCCGCACCGAGGTGGACCCGCAGTATTGGTGGACCGCCCTGCAGGAGGCGATCGAGTCTGCCGGCGGACTCGATGACGTCGCAGCCTTGAGCATCAGCGGCCAGCAGCACGGGCTCGTCGCCCTCGATGCCGAGGGCCGCGTGATCCGCGACGCCCTGCTGTGGAATGACCTGCGCAGCGACGCCGCCGCCCGGGACCTCATCGCCGAAGTCGGCGCTGAGGACTTCATCGCCCGCACCGGTGTCCTGCCCGTGGCCTCCTTCACCGGCGCGAAGCTGCGCTGGCTGCGCGACGACGAACCCGCCAACGCCGCCGAGGTTGCCGCCGTCGCCCTCCCCCACGACTGGCTGACCTGGCGGATCCTCGGTTACGGAGCCGCCGATTCCTCGATCCACGGCCCCAAGCTCGAGGCCCTCATCACCGACGCCTCGGATGCCAGCGGCACGGCCTACTTCGACCCCTCATCGGGCGAGTACGATCTCGACCTCTTCCGCATCGCGTTCGGCCGCGATGCCCGCGCCGCTTTCGGTGCCGACCCCCGCGAGGCGGTCGGCGCTATCACGCTCGACAACACCACGCCGGACCTCGACCAGGCGGCGACCGACGGTACGGAACCGGAAGCTGCCTCGGCGATCATCCTTCCTCGTGTCCTCGCTCCCAACGAGGCGGCCGGGCGCACGGACGAGGGGGTCCTCGTCGGACCCGGGGCCGGGGACAATGCGGCGGCGGCGCTGGGACTCGGGGTCACCTCGGGCGATGTCGTCGTCTCGATCGGCACCTCGGGCACCGTCTTCGGCACCACGGACCTGCCCATCGCCGATCGCAGCGGCACGGTCGCCGGTTTCGCCTCCGCGGACGGCGGTCGCCTGCCGCTGGTCGCGACCCTCAACGCCGCAAGGGTCCTCGTCTCGGCAAGCACTCTGCTGCGCATCAGCCATGACGAGGTCGCTGCTCTGGCACTGGCTTCGAGGCCGGGGGCGAACGGGATCACGCTCGTGCCCTATTTCGAGGGCGAGCGCACCCCGAACCTGCCCGATGCCACCGCCCGGCTCGAGGGGATGACCCTGGCCAACGCCTCGGCGGAGAACGTCGCCAGGGCCTTCGTCGAGGGCATGCTCTGCGGACTCGCGGACGGACTCGACGCGGTCCTCGCACAGGGCCTGACGGCCCGCCGTCTGCTCATCATCGGCGGGGCGGCCAGGAATCCGGCGGTCCGCGAGGTCGCCCGGGACATCTTCACCGTACCCATCGACGTCCCCGAACAAGCCGAGTATGTGGCCATCGGCGCCGCCCGGCAGGCGGCATGGACGCTGACCGGGTCGCTGCCCGAATGGGCGGTCGAACTCGTCGCCACCCTGCACCCGAGACCGTCTGGGGTGCGGCAGCAGTACCGGTCCTATACGCACGACAACTCACTGCACGATCACCGTCGATCATCGGATGCGGACGCATCCGCGAAAGGTTGAGAACACCATGGCCACTGTCACCTTCGACAAAGCACTGCGTCGGTACCCCGAGGCGCTGGCACCCTCCGTCGACGAGATCAGTCTCGACATCGACGACGGGGAGTTCCTCGTCCTCGTCGGCCCCTCGGGCTGCGGGAAGTCGACGACCCTGCGCATGCTCGCCGGGCTCGAACCCGTCGATTCCGGGCACATCCGCATCGGAGACGACGACGTCACCTCACTCTCTCCACGCGAACGCGATATCGCGATGGTCTTCCAGAACTATGCGCTCTATCCGCATATGAGCGTGCGCGAGAACATGGCCTTCGCCCTCAAGATCGCGGGCGTGGCGAAGAAGGAGCGGGACGAACGCGTCGAGGAGGCCGCCCGGCTGCTCGACCTCGAGCCCTTCCTCGACCGCAGGCCCAAGGCGCTCTCCGGCGGACAGCGGCAGCGCGTGGCGATGGGCCGCGCCATCGTCCGGTCCCCGCAGGTCTTCCTCATGGACGAGCCGCTGTCGAACCTCGACGCGAAGCTGCGGGTGCAGACGCGTGCGCAGATCGCGTCACTGACCCGCCGCCTCGGCGTGACCACCGTCTATGTCACCCACGACCAGGTCGAGGCGATGACGATGGGCGACCGTGTCGCCGTCCTCGCCGACGGGCGTCTGCAGCAGGTGGACACACCGGCGAACCTCTACGACCGGCCGGCGAACCTCTTCGTCGCAGGCTTCATGGGATCTCCGGCGATGAACCTCGTCGAGGTCGGTCTCGAGGGGTCGACGCTGCGCCTCGGCGATGTGCAGATCGAACTCACCGCGGACCAGCGCGGGCAGGTCACGGGTGAGACGGTCACCGTTGGGGTACGTCCCGAGGACCTGCGCACCGAGGGCGAGCACGGGCTCACAGTCACGGTCGATCTCGTCGAGGAACTCGGTGCCGATGCCTATGTGCATGGGCGGGCGGGTCTGCCCGGCGAGGAGAGGACGGTCGTGGCTCGGGTCGCCGGACGGTCGACGATCCGCCGCGGTGACAGTGTGCGGGTCGTGCCGGATGCCGCGCGTCTGCATCTCTTCGACACCGATTCGGGACGGCGGATCGAGGACGGTGTGCGACAGCCCGCGTGAGGACTGCGCGGGATCGATGGCTGCCGGGCCCCGCTGCCGCATCGATGTCGTCCGAGGCCTGCGGGTGAGGACACGGGCCGAAACACAGTGCCGAATCAGGCGAAACGGGTACGCGCCATTATGATCGACCCATGGTCGATTTTGCACGCTCTCCCCGCTCCACCCTCGGTGTCGAGTGGGAACTGGCTCTGCTGGATTCTCGCAGCCTGGACCTGACCCCGGCTGCCGAGACCCTGTTGGCGGATGTGGCCGAGCACGCGCCCGAGTTCGAGAAGCACATCGTCGGTGAGATGCTGACGAACACCATCGAACTCGTCACCGGCGTGCATACCCAGGTGTCGACCGTCGCCGAGGATCTGGCCGCCTCGATCGGGGCGCTGCGGAAGCTGACCGAGGCGCGCGGGGTCGAGCTGATGTCGGCAGGCACTCACCCGTTCGCGCAGTGGCAGTCGCAGGAGGTCCGGGCCAAGGACCGGTACCTCGAGCTCGTCGATCGCACCCAATGGTGGGGCCGGAACATGCTCATCTTCGGAGTCCACGTCCACGTCGGCATCGATTCGCGAGACAAGGTGCTGCCGATCGTCAACGCTCTGCTCGCCTACGTCCCGCATCTGCAGGCACTGTCCGCCTCCTCCCCGTTCTGGGGCGGCACGGACACCGGGTACGCTTCGAACCGAGCGATGATGTTCCAACAGCTGCCGACGGCGGGGCTGCCTTTCCAGTTCGATGAGTGGGCCGACTACGAGAAGTACGTCGACGACATGCTCACGACCGGAATCATCGACAACATCAATGAGATCCGCTGGGACATCCGCCCCGCCCCACACTGGGGCACCGTCGAGGTCCGAGTCTGCGACGGACTGCCGACGCTCGAGGAGATCCTCGCGATCACCGCGTTCATCCAGTGCCTCGTCGATGACATGTCGGCCCGCCTCGATTCCGGTGAGACCCTGCCGACGATGCCCGACTGGTTCCACAATGAGAACAAGTGGCGGGCCGCACGCTACGGCATGGACGCGATCATCATCGAGAATGCTGCAGCCGACGAACGCCTCGTCACCGAGTGCCTGGCCGATGAGGTCGAACGCCTCTCTCCCGTTGCCGAACGCCTCGGCTGTGCCGAAGAGCTGCACTCAATCACATCGATCATCGAGCGCGGGGTGCCCTATCGCCGCCTGCAGAAGGTCTTCGGCGCCACGGGGTCGCTGACCGAGGTGACCCGTTCGCTCATCGGCGACCTGCGCAACTCCTACAGTTGAAGGGCTGCGCGGCGCCAGACTGCCTCCTCCCTCGATTTCCTGGTCGATCCCCGGCGTTCTGAGGGCTTGGGTCGCGGTGGATCGACCAGACAATCCACCGAGGAGACACTTCGGAGCGCCCAAGGTCTCCGTTGTTGACCACTATTCGGCGGGGCCCTGCCCAACCTTCATCACACTCACGCGCTCACAGGTGGGGGCGCAGCAGCTCCAGCAGCGTCGGCAGTGCGGCGGCGACTCCCGGGTGCAGCTCGTAATCGTCGAGCTCGTCAAGGGGTACCCACGTCAGTTGGATGCTCTCGGGGTCGTTGATGACTGCGTCGAAGCGCCGCAGGGTCTTCGCGATCACCGTCGTATACGACCAGGTGTCGAGGTCGAGGACGTGCGTCTCGACGATCTCGATGCCGGTGCCGTCCTGGTCCGGCACTCCGGCTTCCTCCCAGGACTCGCGGATCGCGGCCTCCACCGCGGACTCCCCTATGTCCCGGGCACCGCCGGGGAATCCCCAGGTCCCGCCCTCGACCGACCACAGCGCCCGATGCTGCATGAGCACCCCGCGCTCGGGATCGACGAGCATGAGCCCGGCGGCCCCGTTGAGCCCCCAATGCTTCTTCCCGTCCGATCCGTAGGTCCACCCGTCCCCGGATCGCCGAGGCGGCCGACCGTCGGGCAGGCGCGTGGACTTCGCCGCCTGGGCGTTTCTTTCGGCGGCGCTGTTCGGGTCGTTCTCAGACGAGGACATGATCGACATCCAATGAGGAGACTGCGGCGAAGGACAGATCGCTCGGCCCGATTCCGCGAGCGACGAGCTCAGCACCGAGGGCCGCGACCATGGCTCCATTGTCGGTGCACAGTGTCAAGGGCGGCACCCGCAGGGTCACCCCAGCCTCGGCGCAGCGTTCAGCGAGCACCTCACGCAGGTGAGTGTTCGCGGCCACTCCCCCGCCGAGGACGACGTGATCGATGCCGGTGTCGGCCGCGGCCAGCAGGGTCTTGGTCACGAGCACGTCGACGACCGCGTCTTCGAAACCGGCCGCGATATCGGCCACGCGCAGATCGGTACCGAGCGTCTCTGCCTTCGTCACCTCGCGCAGGGCCGCGGTCTTCAGCCCGGAGAACGAGAAGTTATACCGACGCTCCGGATCACGAAGGTCCTGCTTCTTCGCCAGTCCGCGCGGGAACGTCACGGCTTTCCGATCGCCGGGGATTCCGGTGCCGTCGAGAAGGCCGAGGGCCGCCTTCGAGATGTTCGGGCCGCCCGGGTAGTTGAGCCCCAGCAGACGCGCGGTCTTGTCGAAGGCCTCACCTGCGGCATCGTCGATCGTGGAGCCGAGGAGTTCGATATCGGTGACGACATCTCCGATGCGCAGGATCTCCGTGTGTCCTCCGGAGACGAGGAGCGCGATCGTCGGCGTGGTCAGCCCGTCGATATCCTCGGCGACGAGGTCGACGGCGACGTGTGCGGCGAGGTGGTTGACTCCGTAGAGCGGTCTGTTCAGTGCCGCTGCGAGCCCCTTGGCCGCGCCCACACCGACCATGAGCGCACCGGACAATCCCGGCCCGGCCGTCACGGCTACGGCGTCGATTTCGGACAGCTCCACCTCGGCGATCTCACACGCCGAGGCGATGGCCGGGCCGATGGCCTGCACATGCGCCCGGGAAGCGACCTCGGGCACGACTCCACCGAAGCGGACGTGCTCGTCCATCGATGAGGACACCGTGTTCGTCAGCAGCGTGCGTCCGCGGACGATGCCGACCCCGGTCTCATCACAGGAGGATTCGATGCCGAGGACGAGGGGGTCGCTCACGATTCGCCCTCAGCACCAGCCGAATCAGCACTGGCCGAGTCCGTGCCGTCCCCGGAGTCCGCAACCTCGAGCGCGAGATCGGAATAGGCAGCGACGAGTTCGGGTTCGGTCGCCTCTGCGGCGTCGAGGCCGAGGACCCGCACGAACAGACGCAGGTGGGTGTCCCACATAGGTCCGAATTCGGCTGCCTGGGTTCGAGCAGATTCGACGTCGGCGGCGGTGTGAGTGAACACGAGCAAGGTCTCGTCACCCGAATCACCTTCGACCGGCAGCAGCCGGATACCCAGCACACCGAAGGCCTCGAGTTCGAGCAGCACATGGTCGTATTCCTCGCAGCTGAGCACCGCTCCGTCCAAATCGGCGTCCTCGAGTTCGAAGGTGATCGGACGGGACGCAGGCACGTCGGGATCGTCCCCCGCATCTGACGATTCTTCGCCGAGGCGGAACGGCGCGAACCATGTGCCTGCGGTCTCGCTGTCGGTCAGGGTGTCCCAGACGGTCCCGACATCGCGGGCCACCGGCAGCTCGATGACGAGGTCGGTTCCGTTCTCCCAGGTGACCAGGCGCGGACTGGTCGCGGTCATGCTTCCACCCAGGCTCCGTCGAGGGCGGCCTTCTCCTCATCACTCAGCTGCATCTGCGTGCCGGCCAGCAGCTCGGTGAGCTGTTCGGGCACCCGCGCCGAGGCGATGGTCGAAGGAATGAAATCGTGGCTGAGCTGCCAGGCGATGGCAGTGGCCGTCATCGTCGCGTTGTGGGTCGAGGCGACATCGTGGAGGACCTCGAGGGCGCCGAGTGCATTCTGGTCCTCAACGAATCCTGCGACTCGTTCGCCGCGGACGCTGCCTGTGGCGTCTCCACCGGTGTGCTTGCCGGTGAGGAACCCGGAAGCCAACGAGTGGAAGGGCAGTTCGGCGATCCCTTCGGAGCGCAGGTATGCCTGCTTCTGTTCGTCGACGGCAGCGCGGGAGACGAGGTTGAACCGGTCCTGGACGACGCGGTAGCAGGCCAGGGAGAACTTCGTGGAGATCTTCCTCGCCGACCGCAGCCGGTCGAGACTGAAATTCGAGGCGCCGAGGTAGCTGACCTTGCCGGAGCGGACGAGAGCGTCGAAGGTCTCGGCGACGGCGACCTGGTCGACCTCGTCGTCATCGACATGGGCGTAGTAGACATCGATGTGATCGGTGCCCAGGCGACGCAGCGAATCGTCGACGCAGTCGCGGATGTTCGCCGGATCGAGGCCCTTGTGCTTCGGGTGCATGCCGACCTTCGTCGCGATGACCATCTCATCGCGGTTGCCGCGCGACTTCATCCATTCGCCGATGATCGTCTCCGACTCTCCGCCGGAGTTGCCGTCGACCCAGGCCGAGTACGCATCGGCGGTGTCGATGAAGTTTCCGCCGGCTGCAGCGTAGGCATCGAGGACAGCGAAGCTCTGATCTCGGTCCGCTCCCCAGCCGAAGGGATTGCCGCCCAGCTGAAGTGGATGGACGGAGAGATCGGTATCTGCCAATTGCACACGTGTCATATGCTCCAGCCTACCCTCCGAGGCATACGGGACTGGGCCCGGTTCACGGTGAGATCCACCGCGAACCGAGCCCTGCTCGACCGGTTACGCACCCTCAGACGAGGTCGGAGGGATCGAGGCCGATGTGGCGGCGGATTCCCGACCGGATGCCGAACCCGGCCACGACCGCGACCGCCAGACCGGTGCCCATGACGATCCAGGCGCGCACAGGCACCTCGGACGCGGCCCGGACCTCTTCGGCCTCCTCGGCGAAGATCGTCTCATCGTCGAAGTCGCTGCCCTTGCCCGACTTCTTGTCACTGGAGCCCTTGCCTGCACCACCGGCAGAACCGCCTCCGCCTCCACCGGCTCCCGGCTGACCGCCGGCGCCCGGGGCGTTCTGTCCGGGTGCGCCGTTGCCTGCTGCCGCGTTGTAGTCCCCGGCACCCGGTGAGTAGTCTCCGAGCGAGATGGTCATCGGTTCGGCCGGCTTGTAGGGATCGCGGACGCCGTCGGAGGTGAACCAGTACGAGTACTGGCCGGTCTTGTGCTGGAAATCGACGAAGTCCTGCGGGAAGGCGCCCCAGTGGTCGGAGTTCTCTCCGGACTTCTTCGCCTGCGCCGAGGCGTTCTCGTCCGAACCGCCGACTGCGCTGCCCGAGGACCCCGACTTGCCCTTGTTGTCGTACTTCACGCCGAGGTAGTCAGGGGTGGCCGTGATGTGACCGTCGTCGAGGAGTGCGTCGATGTCGATGTTCTTGAAGTTCGCCATCGTGATCGACTCGGGCTTGAGCGTGATCCACTTCGAGGCGTCGAACATGTCGGCTCCGTAACCGCTGAGGCTGGCGACGAGCCGGCCCTTGCCATCGGCGTCGACTTCGAGCTTCGGGTCGGTCGCCGACCAGTAGGTCATGCCGCCGTAGAAGGCGACGGTGAAGCTGCCCTTCCACTGCACGGTCACACCGTCATCGGATTCGCTGACTTCGCCGTCCTTGATCGCCACCCGCGACTGCGTCCATGAGTCCTTGCGGGTAGTCGACACGGCTTCGCCCTTGGAGTCCTGGCACCGAGAGTCCCAGGAGGCCTCCTTGAACGTCGAGCCCGTCGGCTTCTCAATCGTCACGTTCCCGGACTTCGACTTGTAGAAACCGCCACCTCCGGAGGGCCAGACGCGGGCACTTCCGGAGTCCTTGGCCTTGCCGGCGGAGAGGAAGTTGCAGCCGCCGAAGAAGGCTCCACCGTTGGCCTCCTTATTCAGTGACCAGTACAGAGTAGCCGTGCCGTCGCCGGAGCTGTCCTTGCCGTCGGATCCCTTATCGCCCTTGCCGTCATCGCCCGGGTCATCGGGCTGTCTCGGATTGTCATCGGGGTTCTCTGTGTGGTCTCCGTCATCGGGTTCTTCGACCGGCTGGGAGTAGCTGACCTCGAGGTCGTTCGTCTTCTTGCGCGGTTGGATGGAGGTGCTCGCTCCGGCGGTGGTGTACCAGTACGAGTCCTGACCGGTCTCGACGTTGAAGTCGATCCAGTCCTGCGGCATCGCGCCCCACCAGGATTCGTTCTCCGCGGTCTTCTCGGACTGCAGATTGCGGCCGTCGGTGTCAGTCGACACACCGAGGTAGTCGGGGGTGAATTCGAAGCCGTCGTCGGTGACGTCGACTTCGCCCTGCTGGATTTCGACGATATCGCCGTCGCGAGCATCGAGTTTCTTCCAGATGCTCAGGTCGTCCATATCGGCGCCAAAGCCCGAATAGGTTCCCGTGATCGTGCCCTTGCCGTCCTTGACCTCGAGCTTCGGGTCGGAGATGGTCCAGTAGGTCATGCCGCCGTAGTAGGCGAAGGTCCAGGAGCCCTTCCATTGGATCGAGGCGTTGTTGTTCTTCGGGTCGACTGTTCCCTCACCATTGGTGATTCTCACCGTGTCGCCGGTGTGGTTGTTCTCGGCTTCGGCGTTGACCTTGCCGTTGACCAGCTCGCCTCCGCCGGTTTCGCACCGTGATTGGAATGTCGAGTACTTCCCGTTCTCCTTGACGATGGAGACGTTTCCGTCGGTGAAGTTGCCGGCTTTGTTCGTCTTGAACAGTGTGCCCGCGTCCTTGTCCGTCCAGATCCGAGCCATACCCGTGTCCCCGGCTTCACCGGCGGCCAGGTAGTTGCACCCGCCGAAGTAGGACCCGCCCGTGGATTCGTCGTTGACCGACCAGTCGAAGACCGCATCATCGATGTCGAGGGGACCGTCCGTATCCGGCGCATCATTTCCGGGATCCGCAGTCGAGGTCTCCCCTGGCACCGAATACGGCGCGGTCACCGCTTGTGCGGGACCGGTGAGCCCGAATCCGAGCAGTGCCAGGGCCGCGATCCCGGCCGCGGTGCGTGTGAATATCCTGCCCCTGCGGGTGGATGTGTGAGTGTGCATCGTGGTTTCTCGTCCGTTCTCGTCCCGCAGGACGGTCCGTGCGCGTGTCATGAGTTCGTCGTCGGGATGGTGGTGGTCTCGGCGTCGCCCGCGGCCACCCGGGTGAGAACCCGCGTGTCCTTGTGATCCTCCGGATCGCTCTCCCCCGCCGAGGCGGTCCCGCCGTCCCCCGAAGCCGTGCCGTCGGCGACCGGTCCGGCGGAGAGGGCGCTTCCGGTGTAGAAGCTCGGCGCCGAACCGACGTCGTCGCCTCCGCTGCGGTTCCCCGAGGACTTCCGGTCCTCGTCCTCGAAGAAGGCGATGACCTGCGGCGGGAGCTTGCCGTTGCCGGGGCCGAGACTCTGATGGTTCGCGTGCGCCACGGCACGGTCGGAGCCGCGTTCGAGCTTGGCCAGCTGCAGCTTCTTCTTCCGTTGGATCGCGAGTCGGCGTTTGGCCAGCTTGTGCTGGGTCCGGATCCGTTTGCGCTCGCGCCGGTCGCGTTCCTTCTCCATCGCCGCCGGGCTGACTCCCAGCAGCAGACTCTTGGCCGCGAGGTACCCGCCGATGCCGAACCCGAGGCCGATCGCGATGATCGAACCGAGCACGAGCACTCCGGCGAGGATGGCGAAGAAGATCAGCCATGAGGTGCTCATCGGCGGTTCACTGGCCACCGGTGCCGCATTCGGGTTCTGCGCGGGGTCGACGGCCGGAGCGTCGCCCCCGCCGGAGCCCCCATCGTCCTTCTTCTCATCCTTGTTCTCGGACGACTTCCTCTCGTCATTCTCGTTCTTCTCCGCATCCTTGCCGGCGGCGGCACCGGAAGCGGCGAAGTCGACGGGGGTGAAGGATTCGTTGTTGGCGTTGTCGACGCCGTGGGCACCGATCGTGATGATCCCGCACTGGACCTCGCCGCAGTCGACCTCGGTCTCGTTCTGGGACCGGTCGTAGGTTGTGAACTTCTGGCCGGGGATCTTGATGGTTCCGCTCCAGGTGCCGTTCGCCGCGACTTCACCGCCATTGGCGGCATACGCCGTGCTTGAGCCGGGGAAGGTCACGAACAGCTGGTATCCGGCCGGTTTGGTCTCATCGTCGTACACGTAGCGGTAGTTCGACCCTGTGACTCCGCCCTTGCTCGGCCGCCATCCGCCGGAAGCGTCGTCGACCCAGCCGAAGAGGACGTAGATTCCTCCGAACCCGCCTTCGACGGATTGGAAACCCGATCCCGAAAGCCCCAGTTCGGACTCACCATCGGCCTTCGGGGTGCCGGACACGGACACCTTCGGGGCCGCCTCGGCGGGGGTGGGGTTGAGCATCGTCGCCGTCAGGCCCACGGCCACGGCCAACAGCGCGGAGATCGTGATGAGCGCGAGGATCCGCTTCACCGGTACCGAGGCGATGGTCCGGTTGAGTGCGTTGTCAAGCATGGGTCAGTCTTCCTTTCGGCCGGCACGAACGGGCACGACCAGCGGTGCTCCGGTGTTCGGGTCGGCCAAGATGGATACGGGGTAGTCGTAGACGTCGCTGATGCGGTCGGCGGTGAGCACCTCGGCGGGTGGACCGTCGGCGATGATCGATCCGTCGGAGATCATCGCGATCCGGTCCGCGTAGGCACCGGCGAGGTCGAGGTTGTGGACGATGATGACCACGGCTCCGCCGGTGGAGGCGTAGTCGCGGGCCTGCTGGAGGACGAGCTCCTGGTGGCGGATGTCCATCGGCGCGGTCGGTTCGTCGAGCAGCAGCGCCGGGGTCGCCTGCGCGAGCACCCGGGCCAGGGCCACGCGGGCCTTCTCACCTCCGGACAGGGAGGTGAACTTCCGGGCCGCGAACTGCACGGTCTCGGTCCGCGACATCGATCCGGCGACGATGAGGTCGTCGTGCTGGGATTCGCGCATGCCCGCCCACGGGGAGCGGCCCATCTCGACGACCTCGAGGACGGTGAACGGGAACGCCATTCCGATGTCCTGGAGGAGGACCGCCCGGCGCATCGCCAGTTCGCGGGTCGACCAGGAGTACTCCACCTCGTCGTCGATGAACACCTTCCCGGCTTCGAGTTCGACGTCGGCGGTGATGACGTTGACGAGCGTCGATTTGCCGGCACCGTTGGGGCCGACGATGGCGAGCACCTCCCCGCACCGGATGTCGAGGTCGATGCCGTCGAGAATAGTGCGTTCGCCGAAGCTGACCTCGGCTCCGCGCACGGAGATGATGGGTTTGCCGGCGACGGGGAAGTCCGGGCGGCGGACGGCTGATCTGCCTACGGTGATGATGCTCATGCCCAACCTCCGGATTCCTTGCGGCTGCGTCTGATGAGGTAGAAGAAGAACGGTCCGCCGACCAGCGAGGTGAGCATGCCGATCGGCAGATCGGCGAACTCGACGAGGGTGCGGGCGGCGAGGTCGGCGATCGAGAGCAGCACGGCACCGCCGAGCACGCTGGCCGGCAGCAGCAGCCGGTGGCCGGGGCCGATGATCATGCGGATGATGTGCGGGACGACGAGGCCGACGAAGGCGATGATCCCGCAGAATGCGACGGCCGCGGACACGAGCAGGGCGACGACGGCCATAACGATGATGCGCAGCCGTTCGACGTTGATGCCGACGTGGCGGGCGCTCTTCTCCCCGAGTGAGAGGATGTCGAGTCCCGGTGCCAGGGTCTGGGCGATGATGATCCCGAACACGATGAGCGGGAGGATGAGCCCGACCTGCGACCACAGGCTTCCGTTGAAGCTGCCCATCTGCCAGAACACGATCTGCTCCCTCGCCGAGGTGGGGGCGGCGAAGGTGATGTACGCGATCGCGGCCCCGGCGATCGCATTGACCGCGACACCCGTGAGCACGAGCGTGATCACCTCCGTGCGTCCGCCTGACCGGGAGACCGTGTAGACGATGAAGGTCGTGATCAGGCCGCTGACGAAGGCGAAGGTCGGGGTGGTGAACGCGCCGAGGAAGGACCAGCCGAAGAGGATCGAGGCGCTGGCCCCGACCGCGGCTCCGGAAGAGACTCCGACGACTCCGGGTTCGGCCAGTGGGTTGCCGAAGACACCCTGCATCATCGCCCCGGCCACGGCGAGCGCGGCACCGACGAGGACGGTCATGACGACGCGGGGGAAGCGCACCTGCCACAGGGCCTCCTCACCGAAGTCATGGCTGGGTCCCGGCAGCCAGTCGAGTCCGACCTTGTTCAGAAGCGAACCGACGACTTCGAGCGGTGGGATGAAGAGCTGACCGATCGCAGCTGAGAGCACGCAGGCGGCGATGAGGGCGATGATGAGGATGAGGAACAGGGTTCCTGCCCGCGCGGTGCGCTGACCGCGGATGCGTCCGAGGTCGAGGCCGTCGCCCTTTCCTGCGGGATTGAGACGGCTCGTCGGTTCAGCGCGGTTTCCTGCTGCGGAGTCGGCAGAGCTGTCACCACCCTCGCCGAGGCGGTCGCGGCGGGAGCGACGCAGTGAGCGGTCCCGTATCTCGGTGGACTCACTCATGCCTCATCCTCTTCCAGTTCCTCATTGATCTCTTTCAGACGCTTTTCGATGGACTTCGGCGGATGGTCAGGGTGGTAGGCGAGCTCGGGGGCGTAGATCGCGGTGCCGAGTGCCGCGAGCACCTGTGCCGAACGCGGGCCGAAGCTCATCACCTCGTAGTCGCTCATGTCGACGAGCCGACGGTTCTTGCCCGCCGGCGTCTGTTTGATGCCGGGCAGTTCGAGGGCCTTGTCGATGCCTCCGACCGAGGCCAGTCCCAGGGTCATGACGATGATGACGTCCGGTGCTGCCTTGATGAGGGCCTCTGAGTTCGTCGGTGACATGCCTTCGAATCCGACTTCGGCGGCGACGTCGCGGGCGGAGACGGACTGGATGAGCGAATCTGCTCCGGAGCCGACCCCGAACCAGTAGTAGATATTGCCTCGCAGGTAGAGGAAGACCGTCCGCGGGCGGTCGGCAGGATCCTCGGGAGCAAGCTTCGCGACTGCCTTCTGCGTGTCGTTGATCTCACGGACGGTGCGTTCGGCGAGTTTGTCACCGAGCTCGGGCACACCGAGCGCCTCGGCGACCTCTCGGACCTGAGGACCGGCCGAGCGCACGCCCTCGGAGTAGGACGAGGAGATGAAGATGACGGGGATGCCGGCGTTGCGCAGCTGCAGCTGTGCATCATAGGGGCCGATCGTCGTATCCGTGAGGATGACGTCGGGCGAGAGCGCGAGCACCGCCTCGGCGTTGATCTCGTGCCCGCCCTGGGTGATCAGCGGCAGCTGCTCGGCGCCGGGCACGAGCTGGGAGAAGTCGGTGGCGATGTCGCGGCCGACGAGGTTGCAGCCGAGGCCGAGGCCGACCACGGCGGCGGCGATCCCGCCGTTCTGGTTCATCGCCAGGATCCGGTCGGTCTTCTTCACCGTCTGCGCAGGACCATCGTTGCTCTTCACCGTCACCGGCAGATTCGCTTCGTGTGCGGCGGTGTCGGAGACCGGCGGGATCTCTCCGGCCTGGGTGTAGGCGGTCGTCTGCCCCGTGATCGCCGTCGGGTCCGGCAGCGCCGAACGGTCGACTTCGGGAACGTCGGGCATGTCCGGCGTCGATCGGGCGGGAGGCTGCTGACAGCCGCCCTCACTTTGGGCGTTGATCGATCCGATGTTGTGGATTCCGTTGTTCCATAACAGGATCGCCAGCACCAATCCCCCGGCGAACCAGGCGGTCCGGCGGAACGATCGGCGGCGCACAGTCCTGCGCAAAGACCACTTCTGCATGAGTTACTCGAACATTCCTGAAAGTCATTTAGTTAAGGCAAGGCTATACATTCATAAGTGAGGCTTACCTTGGCTTTTTAGGTTATGTCTGTGTAGTCTATATACCGTTCAGCGAATCCACAACTTCGGCTGATGATGAATCCAGGATCTTTTCGGATGCCTGGCGGCACGCGGTCTTCGCCGTGTACGACGTTGAAAATGAGGAGAATCTATGACGCACAAGAGTGCGCGCGCACGGGCCGGGAAGGCTCGGCGCTTCACTTCGCCGCTGGCGGCGGGGGCGGCGATCGCGGCCGCCACCGGCCTGCTGGGAATGGGCATGAGCGCCCCGGCGTTCGGCGCAGTCGACAAGACCGTCGACGACGCCGTGTTCAATTGGTCGGTCAACGACGAATCCACCGGCGGCGCCTACTTCGGTGGGTGCAACTTCCTCATCGCCGGTGAGGCCGGAGACACGGGCATGGCCCGGATCTGGACAGCCGACGATGCCGGAACCATCTACCCGGTCGACGATGACGGCAACTTCACCGACGGGAACACCTCGATCGTGAAGACGAACGGCAAGGCGTCGAACTTCGCCGACCGCTGCACCGATGGTGACGGAAACTCGGTCAACGGCAAGGTCAACGCCGAAGCAGAGAACAACCACACCGGTGACCACATCGAGATCGCGAACGGCACGGGTACTGTCGACCCCGACAAGGACAGCGCTTCGATCCAGTGGGAGGGCTCCTGGTCCTTCGCCTACTACGGCGGCATGACCTACTGGACGATCTCGGATCCGAAGCTCGAGGTCAAGGACGGCAAGGGCACGATCACGGGAACCTATTCGGGCTTTGGCGCCGATATGGACGACCTGAGCATCTGGAAGAAACTCGATGCTCGCGACGGCGATATCGTCGAAATCCAGCAGGGCGAAGTCGACGTCACCGACGACGGCTTCGAATTCACCCCCGACTACCTCGGCGTGGAGACCGACACCGACGGCCGCAACCTGCAGTCCGAGAAGACCGCGGAGAACGAGTCCTGGTGGGGTGCGATGCCACAGGACTGGATCGACTTCAACGTCGAGACCGGTCAGGACTCGTACTGGTACACCACCGCCGGAGCGAGCACGTCGATCCAGCCGCGGAAGAAGACCAACCCGCTGACGGTCGAATACACCGCGCAGGCCCCGGCGCCGAAGGTTTCGACCTCACATTCGGTGAAGTCGGCCAGCGCCGATGACGGTCTCACCGTCAACGTCACGGGCGACGGCTACGACAACCTCCCCGAGGCCAGCACCGGCAAGCCTTCGGCGGGTGCCTACGCGGCGATCGTCGACCGTGACCTGGCGAGCAAGGACGTCACGGCCGGCAACACGACCGCCGTGCAGTACGTGATGCCTCCGCAGATCAAGGACGGCACAATCGACGTCGACGTGAACGCGAAGGCGACCGACCTCGACGAGTCCAAGGACTACGACGTGCTCACCTGGGTCGCCCATGGCCTGCCCACCGGTGACGCCGAGCTCTACCGCGAACCCATCGACCTGACCGATGAGCAGAAGAACGCCTTGTTCCCCGGTGAGGATGATGAGGATGACGCCGCAGCCGACGGTGCCGAGGCCGGTGACGACGGCGCTGCCGACGGTGCCGAAGGCGACAACGACGGTGCAGAAGGCACCGACGAAGGCGCCGCCGACGCAGCCGAAGGTGAAGCCGATGGCGCCGAAGGCACTGACGATGGTGCAGCCGACGCTGCTGAAGGCGAGGCAGACGACAATGCCGCCGAAGGTGACACCGACGGTGCCGAGTCCGACGATGAGGGTGCTGCTGACGCCGCCGAGGGCGATGACAACGGCGCTGCCGATGCTGCTGAAGGCGACAACGACGGTGCAGAAGGCGCCGCTGATGCTGCGGAAGGCAACGATGACGGCGCAGCCGATGCAGCCGAAGGTGATGCCGACGGTTCCGATTCGGATGCCGGTGGCGCTGCCGACGGAGATGATTCCGATGGCGGCTCCGATGGAGACGAGGATAAGCCTGCCAAGCCTGTCGTCAAGGACCAGACCGTCGGCAAGGACCGACTCGTCAAGGGCACGACCACCCCGAACGCCGAGGTGAACCTCGCGTGGACCCCTGTGGTCGACAAGGACGCCGGAAGCCAAGTCAAGGCATTCGCCGCGACTGTCCCGGCCGAGGACAACGTCACGGTGACCGCCGATGGTGAAGGCAACTTCTCCGCCAAGGCGCCGAGCGCCAAGGGCACTTACGCCTACTCGGCCATCACCACAGTCGACGGTGTGCCCTCCGACCCCGCCGAGTTCACCGTCACTGTGAACGAGGACGAGGCCGCCGATGACGACGCCGGCAGCGCAGGCGACTCGGACGGCGGATCAGCAGACGGAGCCGGAGACAACGCTGCGACCGATGGCGCCGAGGCCGGTTCCGACAGTGGTTCGAGCGCGTCTGAAGGTGCGGCCGACGGTGCCGAGGCCGACGCTTCCGGCTCCGACGACAGTGCCGGTTCGGGATCCGCAGGTTCGGGTTCGGCGGGATCGTCTACCGGAGGATCCGCTTCCGGCGGCTCCGACGGGTCGAACCTGCCGCGCACCGGTGCCGATCTGATGACTCTGCCGATCGCGCTCGGTCTGATCATCCTCGGCGCAGGTTCTGTTCTGTTCTCGCGGATGCGCAAGCGCTAAACTGGCCATAGACAAGTAATGTAGTGAGCCAGCGAGTCCGTCCCGGTTCGAAACTTGAGTTCCGAACCGGGACGGACTCACCCCTAAGACCCGCTATCGCGAACCGTCATTCGGATCGACGATCTCTCAAGGAGGAAACATCATGTCTGAACCGTTCTCCGCTCGCCTCAAGGCCAGCACCGCCACCATCCACGACGAGGTCGAACACACCACTTTCATGGTCGACCTCATGGAAGGACGGCTCGACTCTCGGGCCTACGCTCTCCTGCTCAAGCAGTACGAGGTCATCTATCCCGTGCTCGAGTCCAAGTCGCGGGAGTTCGCCGACGATCCGGTCTTCGCGCCCTTCCACGACGCCGGCCTCTTCCGCTCCGAGCGCATCGCAGCCGACCTCTCCGCCCTCGACGGTGCGGAACTGCCTGTGATGCCCAGCGCTGCCGCCTATGCCGCGCACCTTGCCGGACTCGAACGAGCCGACCAAGTCATCGCCCACCACTACACGCGCTACCTCGGGGATCTCTCCGGCGGCCAGGCGATCGGCGCCCTCATGGGCCGTCACTACAGCCTGCCCGCGACCTCACTGACGATGTGGGACTTCGCGGCACTCGGCAAGACGAAGCCGTACAAAGATGCCTACCGCCGCCTCCTCGACGAAGTGGCGTCGACCGGCGGCGACGAGCAGATCGTCATCGACGAGACCATGGAGGCCTTCCGCCTCAACGGTGACCTCCTCGTCGACCTCACCGACGCCACCGAACAGCGCGCGGTTCCGGTCGCCTAGTCACCGATCCGCAGACGCATGAGCACGGCCGCGGCGCCCGGATAGTAATCCGGGCGCCGTCCCCATTCCACGAATCCGAAGGACGCGTACATCGCCAGCGCCGAGGTGTTGCGTTCGTCGACTTCGAGGTGGACGACCTCGGCGCCGCGGTCCTTCGCCCAGTCGATCCCCGCGTCGAGCAGGACTCGACCGATGCCCTGCCCGCGGGCCGCCTCGGTGGTGGCGATGGTCATGACATCGGCTTCCGCACCGGATGCGGACATGACGACCCAGCCGGCCAGCTCCCCCGCCGAGTTGGTGTTGCCCTGCGTCGCGGTCGAACCGTCGAAGGTCCCGTTCTCCCCCGCCGAGGCGGTCCTGGCGGCGAACATGATCGTGCCGTTCTGTGCCTTGACCGACCAGTAGTAGCCGAGAGTCCACGCGGTGGGCCCGAAGATCGCCGCATCGTGGTCGGCCACCTCGGCGAGGTCCCACCAGGGCAGCTCGGCGATGGTCACGGAGGTCATCTCAGTGAGCTCTCGCGCACCGGGGTCGCCTTCGCATCGGGTTCGCGCAGGTATTCCGGGATCGGTTCGCTCAGTTCTCGACCCGCGGCGAGTTCACGTGCTGCGGCGAGGGCGAGGTATTCGGCACGGGGGTCGGTGATGGACTCAGTGGTCGTGGCTCCGAGGGTGTCGGGGTAGAGGAGGAACCCGCGGCCGAGCTTCTCGCCGATCAGGGCCGTTGCTGCGGTCGCCGACTCGACGGATGCGGCCTCGTTCCCTGCCTGCTCGGTTCCGAACGGGTCGAACCGACAACCGTTGGCGGCGAGGACCGAGGCGACCTCGAGCGGTTTCGCTACGAATGGTCCGGCGCTCAACGAAGCATCGGCGGAGTCATAGACGCTGAAGTAGACCTCCTTGCGGCGGGCGTCCGAGGCGATGAGGACGGGGCCCGGGCCGGTCGAGCCGGCTGCCGAGGCACTCTCCGAGCCGGGTTCGGGCGAGCCCCCCGCCGAGCTGCGAACGAACTCTTCGGCGATCGCGGTCTGGGACAGCAGGCCCTTGACCGGGATTCCGCGGGCCTGGCCGACGGCGATGCCGGCGGCGATGCCCACTCGCAGTCCCGTGAAGGGACCGGGCCCGATGCCGACGACGACGAGTTCGGGCTGGGCCTCCGCGGCGAGCACGTCGGCGAGCGCGGGACCGATGAATTCGACGTGTCGACGCTGGTCGTCGGCCTGCTCGGCGGCGATGACCGAACCGGTGTCCGTGTCGACGAGGGCCACGGAGGCCGACTGCGAGGTGTCGATGCCCAGAATGATCATGATTCGTCTCCCTCATTCGCTGAGCCCTCGCCGGGCAGGTCCGCGGAGGCCGGGTTTTCGACGCTCACGTTCGCAGCTGCCGAGATATCAGCCTGGATTCGGGGCATGCGCGCGGCCCAGGCATCCCCGCAGCCGGTGAGGTCGACGGTGCGCCGTTCGTCCTCAGACTCGTCTGCGCCGTCGACCCCGATCAGTTCCTCGTCGTCGGACTCGTCCCACACCGGGGCGATGGTGATGTCTAGATGGTCGCTGCTGAGCTGCTCGGCCATGCCGGCGCCCCATTCGACGACCGTGATCGACTCATCCAACTCGGAGTCGAGGTCGAGGTCTTCGAGCTCCTCCCCGTCGGCCAACCGGTACGCGTCGACATGGACGAGCGCAGGGCCGCCGCTGCGCGACGGGTGAACGCGCGCGATGATGAACGTCGGCGAGGTGATCCGCCCGGCCACGTCGAGAGCCGTCCCCAGAGATTGGGTGAACGTCGTCTTCCCCGCACCGAGGTTGCCTGTGAGAATGAGCAGGTCGCCGGCTCGCAGATGATCGGCCAAGGCGGCGGCGAAAGTGCGCATCTGCTCCAAGGATTCGAGATGGAACCTCATCGTCCGTCTCCTTTCCGTACTGTGCGGTCGACACGTGCGCTGAGCTGGGTGACGATCTCGTAGTTGATCGTATTCGCCCAGGTCCCCCACTCGGCCGCGCTCGGACCGTCTGGCCCGAAGATGACGACCTCGTCGCCGATGGCCACCTCGTCGTTTCCAGCGCCGATGTCGATGATCATCTGATCCATGGCGATCCGCCCCACGACGGGGTAGCGACGACCGCGGATGGCCACCTCGGCCCGGTTCGATGCCGACCGCGGCAGGCCGTCCCCGTACCCACCGGGCACGAGCGCGAACCGGGTGTCGGTCGCAGCGGTGAACGTCAGTCCATAGGAGGCGCCGTGACCAGCGGGAATGTCCTTGAGATTGATGACGGCGGAGACTAGCCGCATGACCGGTCGCAGCCCGAGGACCGTCGGATCCCCGTCCTCGAGTGGGGACAGTCCGTAGAGCGCGAGCCCCACCCTGGCCGAGGTGCCCGGACACGGTCCCAGGGTGAGCGCGCCCGGCGAGTTCGCGATATGGACGTCCAGGTCATCCGATTCGCCGAGGCAGCCGTCCGCGGCGTCGAGCACTGCCCGCAGCTGCCCGTGGGCGGAGGAGAAGACCGCGCTCTGCGCTGCGGTCTCGGGGCGTTCGGGTTCATCGGCGACAGCGAAGTGGCTCATGATTCCGACGATGCAGATATCGGTCGTGGCACCGGGGCCGCGGGTGGGGTCGGTGTCGTCGGTGACAGCGCTGCGGCTGTCTTCGGCGTGGCGGCGCAGCCAGTCGAAGGCGCGGACGACTGCTTCCGGTGACAGGCCGTTGCGGCCGAGGCCGGTGTCGATCTTCAGATGGGCTCGGGCCGTGGCGCCGGTGCGGCGGGCCGCCTTCGTCAGTCGGTCGAGGGATTCGACTGTCGACACGCCCAGTTGGATGTCGGCGCGCACCGCCTCGTCGAGGTCGGTGGTGGGTCCGTAGAGCCATGCGATGATCTCGGGCTCGGGGCCGAGCAGGCTGCGCAGGTGAAGGGCCTCGGGGATCGTGGCCACACAGAACTCACGCCATCCGGCCGTGAAGAGGACGGGAGCGATGAGGTCGACGCCGTGGCCGTAGGCGTTGGCTTTGACGACGCATTTGAGGCGGGCGGGTGCGAGGCGATCGGCAAGGACAGCGGCATTGTCCCGCAGGGCCGCCTCGTCGATCTCGGCCCGTACAAGAGCCTCGGGGATGTCGAAAGATGTCACTGGATAAGACTACCGCCGACACCTGCCGCCGAGCAGTATCGGGACGGTCTGCCGGAGCCGGATGGGGTCGATCTCGCAGAGGCGGCGCACCGACGAAATCTTCAATGTGAGAATGCACCGTCCCCGGTCAGCACCTTCGCTACGCTGTTTCCCCGCGACCGTCGGCGCTTCCGGTGACGGCGTCGCGGTTGCAGCCGACGAGGCGTTCGGCGAAGAAGAGTTCGCAGAACCGTTCGATGAAGAAGGAGACATCATGCACACCACATCAGGTCGCACCATCGCGATCGTGATCGCAACCGTCATGTTCGCGGCGGTCCTCACGGTGACCGGACAGACCGGCCCCGCTGAGGCGGCCGCGAAGCACTGCACCGGCGTCGAGGCGAACGAATCGGTCACGGCGGCGAAAGCCATCGAGGTCAAGCAGCGGTCGACGATCACCGCCGATATCTACCTGTGCAGTAAATCCGGCGACCGGTACGTTCGCGACAGCGGTCCCTACAAGGCGCGGCTCGGCTCTGACGGAACGACGTCGAGCAAGAGCGAAGGCGACGGGAAGACTCCGAAGGGAGTGTTCTGGATGCGCGACGGATTCGGCACCTCGGCGAACCCGGGCCTGCAGAAGGCCTGGACGAAGGTCACCCGTGATCATGTGTGGGTCGACGGCGACGCGACGAAGGCCGAGGGCTACAACACGATGCAGCTGAAGTCGGAAGGATACGAGGGCGAATCGCTCTACCAGCCGAAGCCGTATAAGTATGCCCAGGTCATCGGCTACAACGAGGCCCGCACTCCAGGCAAGGGGTCGGCGATCTTCCTGCACGCGAACACGGAGTCGATGAAGACCGCCGGCTGCGTATCGATGTACGAGTCCAGCCTCGTCAAGGCGATGAAGTGGGAGGGATCGACGGAGACGCAGATCCTCATCCACTGAGACGGAGGCCCACGGTTCAGTCGGTGCCGTGGATGAGTTCCTCGACCACCTCGGTGAGGGCATCGGCGAACCCGGAGGCGGTGACGGCCCGCCCTCCGGCGGCGTTGTGCACGAGCACGCCGAGACCGGCCAGCCGCGCCCATTCGCGGTTCGGGACGGGCAGGTCATCGCCGTCGTAGCGGTGCCGTGCCGATGCGGTCGCGGTCAGCGTGCCGAGGATCCCGGCCAGTACGTCGCCGGACCCGGCGGTGGCGAGGCTCGCCGGACCCGGCTCGGGCAGGACGACCAGACCGTCGGGAGCGGCGATGACGGTGTGGTGGCCCTTGAGGAGCACGATCGTTCCGGTCAGCTGCGCGGCCTGCCGGGCCCACCCGACCGGGTCCTGTCCGATGCGGCCGGCTGTGATGATTTCGCCGAGGAGTCGGCTGAGCAGTCGGGCCAGCTCGCCGGCGTGCGGGGTGATGATGATCGGCCGCTCGGCCATCCAGGTGCCGACCATCGCCTCGGCTCGCCCGATCATCTCGAGTCCGCCGGCGTCGATGACCACGGGAATGTGTGATTCGCCGAGGGCGTCGACCGCGGCCTGGACGAATTCGGTTTCGGGGTCGCCGGGCCCGAAGACGAAGGCGTTGACCCGTCCGGAGGAGCTGACCACCTCGGGATGGAGGCCGAGGACGTACTCGGCGACGAGCGGGGAGCCGAGATAGCGGACCATACCTGACCCAGTGCTCACCGCCGAGGTGGTCGTGAGCACGCCCGCACCCGGATAGTCTTCGGAACCGGCAAGGACCCCGACGACGCCGCGGGAGTATTTGTGGCCGCTCTCCTGCGGCCGGGGGAAGTCCGATCTGAGGTCACCTGAGTCGAGCAGCTCGGCGACAGCGAGATCTGTATCGAGTCCCAGGCCGATGTCGATGACGTCGATCCTGCCGGTGAACTCGTGCACGCGCGGGTCGATGAGTTCGGCTTTCAATCCGCCGAAGGTCACGGTGCGGTCGGCATGCAGGCGGGTCTCGGCGTCGTCGGGATCCGGGTCGAGATCGGAGGGCACATCGACGGCGATGAGGCTCCCGGTGCGGTGCGGGGCCCAAACGGCGATGAGTTTCGCGATGTGGTCGGGCAGTCCGCGCCTGCCGCCGGTGCCGAGGATGCCGTCGAGGACGAGATCGGCGCGGGAGAGTTCGCGGTACGCGTCCGCGCGGGCAGACTCGGCGGAAGTGGGGCCAGCCGCCTCGGCGGAGGTGGAAGCGGCGCTGGTGGGAGCGGCGCTGGTGGGAGCGGCGCTGGTGGGAGCGGCGCTCGCCTCGGCCGTCGTAAACGCGATGACCTGTGCTCCGGCACGGCGTGCGGCGGTCAGCCCCTCGTCGTGAGTGCGGTCGAAGAGTGTGATGGCGGTGACGGCGGCACCGCGCCTGCTCAGAGTCGATGCGGCGAAGAGCGCATCCCCGGCGTTGTTGCCCGGACCGGCCAGCACGCACACCCTGGTTCCGGCGACCTGACCGAGGTGGGTGGTGAGCGTGTCGATGCCGATGTTCGCCAGCGCCCGGGCCGCACGGGCCATGAGCGGGACGCCGGCCTCGAGCAGAGGCACCTCGGCTTCCCGGATGATCTCGCTCGGGTAGGCGAACACGCTCATCGACTGCTCCTCTTCATGACACGGCTGCTGATTCGACGTCGCCCTGCATAGGACCTGTCCCTGCACCGTATGCCGTTTCCACTTTCCAGACCAGACTGCCGGGTCAGTTTTCGGCCAGCTGTGCCAGCCGGCGACCGGCCAAGTGGGCGAGGAACAGTGCCTGGTCGGCCAGGCCGTCATCGCTGTGGCGAGCGCGCGGTGAATGGTTGGCCTCTCGTTCGTCGACCGGCAGGTTCGGCAGCGCGACACCGAAGTGCCCATAGGCGCCGGGCACGGCGTCGAGGACGCGGGAGAAGTCCTCGGAGCCGGGCAGCGGGTTGGCCTTGCGCACGGTCCGCTCCTCACCGAAGAGTTCGGTGAAGGTAGAGAGGAAGAATTCGGCTTCGGCGTCATTGTTGATCGTCGGGGGAAGGATCTGTTCGTATTCCACCTCGGCGGACAGCCCGTGGGCGGCGACGAGGTCACGGACGAGGTTGGGCAGCTCTGCCTCGGCGCGGGAGGTCACGGTTTCGGAGAACGTGCGGACGCTGACGACGAGAGTCGCGAAGTCGGGGACGACGTTCGGGGCGGTGCCGCCGTTGAACTGGCCGACGGTGACCACGAGCGGGTCGAAGATGTCGAAGCGGCGGGTGACGTACTCCTGGAGCTGGCCGACGAGCATGGCCCCGACCTGGATCGGGTCCTTGCCGGTGGCGGGCCGGGACGCGTGCGTGCCCTTGCCGCCGACGGTGATCGTCATCTTCGAGAACGCCGCCATGTACGGACCGGGCCGGGAGCTGGCGACGCCGAGGTCGGCATCGGCGGAGACGTGGATGCCGAACGCGGCCTTGACGCGGGGACCGGCGGCATCGAGGACGCCTTCGTCGATCATCTTCCCTGCCCCGTCAAAGCCTTCCTCGCCGGGTTGGAACATGAACACGACGTCGCCGGGCAGCGAATCGCGGTCGCGGTGGAGGAGTTTGAGGGCACCGACGAGCCCGGCCGTGTGCAGGTCGTGACCGCAGGCGTGCATCCTCCCTGAAGTGGCGGCGAAGTCGAATCCGGTCGCCTCGTTCACGGGCAGCCCGTCCATGTCACCGCGCAGGAGGACCGCGGGCACCACACCGGTCGAGTCGTTCTGCCGGGCGCCGCCGCGGAGGACGACGACGATCGAGGAGAGGTTCTCGCCGGTGCTCACTTCGACGTCGAGACCTTCGATGGCCTCGAGCACGAGCTTCTGCGTGACCGGCAGATCGAGTCCGACTTCGACGTTCTCATGCAGCGCCCGGCGGAGGGTGACCAGCCCGGGCGCGATGTCGTTGGCGTCATCGGTCGTGGGCAGGTGGACGCTGTCGGGCCCAGCGAAGGGCCGGGTTGCGGCGGGGTCTGCGGCAGTGTTTGCGGGGTCGTTGGGAAGAGAGCTCATGACCTGAGTCTATTGCCTGCTTCCACGCCCGTGGAGATGCGCCTGAGTGTCCGCTGCCGGGTGGCCTACCGTTCGGGCACCTCGCCGAGGCGCGCCCCCTTCCCATACATCGAGTGGGTGAAGTGCTCGGCGACACCCTCGATACTGGGGCTCAGCGACGGCCCTTCCCCCTCAGCGATGACGAAGGTCATCGTCAGGTGCGCATCGTGGGTGATCGACAGGTGGATGTTCGTCCCGCCGATGGCCCGGAAGTGCTCGAGCACGAGCCCGCGCAGACGAAACGACGGGGCACCGGATAAGGCAGGGACCACCTCGGCGGACTGCCAGGGCAGCCAGCCGGGGAAGCCGATCGCCTTCTTCAGCGCCTCCTTGGCCGAGAACCGCGCCGCCAGGGACGCGTCTGTGCGGCGCTTGCCGTTGCGTTTGAGCTGCTCGCCGGGTGTGAGCAGACGGTCGAGGAGTTCAGGCACCCGCTCGATGTGCTCGGCGAAACGCGGCACATCGGCGATATCGGTGCCGATACCCAGAATGGCCATCGAATCGTCCTTATTCGACCGTGACCGACTTCGCGAGGTTGCGCGGCTGGTCGACGTCGAGGCCCTTGGCTGTGGCCAGCTCCATGGCGAAGATCTGCAGCGGCACGGTCGTCAGCAGCGGCGCCATGAGCGTCGTCGTCTCGGGAACGGAGATGACCTCGGAGGCGAACTGATCGACTTCCTCATCCCCCTCCTCGGCGATGACGACGGTGTTCGCACCGCGGGCGCGCACTTCCTGGATATTCGAGATGACCTTCGCATGCAGCGAATCGCGGCCGCGCTTGGACGGCACGACGATGATGACGAGCTGACCGTCGTCGATGAGTGCGATCGGTCCGTGCTTGAGCTCACCAGCGGCGAAGCCCTCGGCGTGGATGTAGGCGAGCTCCTTGAGTTTGAGTGCCCCCTCCATCGCCACCGGGTAGCCGACGTGACGACCGAGGAACAGCACGGAGCCGACCTCCTGGTTGCGGTCGGCCAGCGCCAGCACCTGCTCCTTCGTCTCGTCGAGGATCCGCTGGACCTTCTCCGGGATGGTCTGCAGTTCGGACAGGATGGTTCCGATCTCGTCGCGGAACTTGTTGCCGCGCAGCTGTGCGAGGTAGAGGCCGAGCAGGTAGCAGGCGACGACCTGGGACAGGAACGCCTTCGTCGAGGCCACGGCGATCTCCGGGCCGGCGTGCGTGTACAGGGCGGCATCGGATTCGCGTGGGATCGTCGAGCCGAAGGTGTTGCAGATCGCGATGACCTTCGCACCCTGCTGACGCGCGTGGCGGACGGCCATGATCGTGTCCATGGTCTCCCCCGACTGGGAGATCGCGACAACGAGGGTCTTCTCCGTCACCACCGGATCCCGGTAGCGGAATTCGTGGGCGAGTTCGACCTCGGTGGGGATGCGGCACCAGTGCTCGATCGCGTATTTCGCGACCTGGCCGGCATAGGCGGCGGTGCCGCAGGCGATGACGACGATCTTGTCCACGGATTTGAGCACCGACTCGTCGATGTGCATCTCGTCGAGCGTCAGGCGACCCTCGGTGTCGAGACGGCCGAGCAGCGTATCGGCGACGGCCTGCGGCTGATCGTGGATCTCCTTGTCCATGAAGGACGCGAAGCCGCCCTTCTCCGCCGAGGCGGTGTCCCAGTCGACCTCGAAGCGCTCACCCTCGACGGGGTTGCCCTCCGTGTCGGTGATCGAGACCTCGTCGGGGGTGATCGTCACGACCTCGTCCTGACCGATCTCGACGGCCGTGCGGGTGTAGTCGATGAAGGCGGCGACGTCGGAGCCGAGGAAGTTCTCCCCCTCCCCGAGGCCGATGACCAGCGGCGAGTTCCGACGGGCGGCGACGACCTGACCAGGAGCGTCGGCGTGGACGGCCAGCAGGGTGAACGCGCCCTCGAGCTCGGTCGCTGTAGTGCGCATGGCGGCGGTGAGGTCACCGGTGGCCCTGTAGTTCTTGGCCAGCTGAGCGGCGGCCACCTCGGTGTCGGTTTCGGAGAGGAACTCGACGCCCTCGGCCACGAGGTCCTTCTTCAGGTGGGCGAAGTTCTCGATGATGCCGTTGTGGATGAGCGCGAGCTTGCCGTCGTCGGCCAGGTGCGGGTGGGCGTTGAGATCGGTGGGTCCGCCATGAGTGGCCCAACGGGTGTGGCCGATGCCGGTCTGAGCGGCCGGCAGCGGGTGGGCCTCGATCTCCTCGGTCAGGGCCGAGAACTTTCCGGCCTTCTTCGCCGAGGCGAGCTGCCCATCGTCGGTCACGAGCGCGACTCCGGCCGAGTCGTAGCCGCGGTACTCGAGCCTCTTCAGGCCACCGAGCACGACGTCGAGCGCCAGATGATCGGCATTGTCAACGGGGGCCTTGGATACATAGCCAACGATTCCACACATGAGGGAGATTTTACGCACTCACGGCCGATCACGTGTATTTCGGCGAGTCACGATCGGGTCAACGTGACGAACTGCACGTGCGACGGAGACTTCGGCGCCGCCTCGGCGCGGGTGGGTGCGGAACGGCGGACCACCTCGGCGCGGGTGGCTTTCATGACCCATGACACAATGGGCGCATGAGCAAAGTCGATCCTCAGCTGGACCGCGCGCGGCGGCTCGCCGGCCTCTACACCGCCCGGCGCAGCGAGCCGGATACGACGTCCCCGTTCTGGGAATTCGATCGCGAGGTGTGGGGCACGCTTGCCCAGGCCACCCCGCTGCCGCTCAAGCAGCGCGATATCGAACGTCTGCGCGGGCTCGGTGATCGGATCAACCTCGACGAGGTGGCCCAGGTGTACCTGCCGCTGTCACGGCTGCTCAACCTCTACGTCTCCGCCCGCCGGGCGAAACACGACCTGACCCGGGAATTCTTCTCGCCGTTGCACGAACTCGGTTTGGAACCGCAGGAGGCCAAGCGGACCCCGTTCGTCATCGGCGTCGCGGGATCCGTGGCCGTGGGCAAGTCGACGACCGCGCGTGTGCTGCGTGAGCTGCTCGCCCGCTGGCCCGACACGCCGCGCGTCGAACTCATCACCACCGACGGGTTCCTCTACCCCAACGCCGAACTCGACCGGCGCCGCCTCAACGGCCGCAAAGGATTCCCCGAATCCTACGACCGACGCAAGCTGCTCAAGTTCATCTCGGCCGTGAAGTCCGGTGCTCCCGAGGTCCGTGCACCCGTGTACTCGCACCACACCTACGACATCGTCCCCGGCGCCGAGGTGGTCGTCCGCTCCCCCGATGTGCTCATCGTCGAAGGGCTCAACGTCCTTCAGCCCGCCCGTCCCCGCCAAGACGGAGCCGTAGGGCTGGCGATCAGCGACTACTTCGACTTCTCCGTCTACGTCGACGCGCGGTCGCGCGACATCCGACAGTGGTACATCTCCCGGTTCCTCAAGCTCAAACACGGTGCGTTCCAGGACGAGGACTCCTACTTCCACCGGTACTCACAACTCAACGACGACGAAGCGATCACCCTGGCCACGGAGATCTGGGACTCGATCAACTTCCCGAACCTGCGCGAGAACGTCCAGCCCAGCCGCGGCCGCGCCGACCTCGTGCTCCACAAATCCGCCGACCACACGATCCGGAAGGTGCAGCTGCGCAAGCTGTGAGCCGCGGTGTTCGGGCGGCCACCGGAGTGGATGCTCGGGCGCCTCTCGAAGTGGGTGTTGGGGCGCGGCTCGCGACGGGTGCTCGGGCGCGGCTCTAGGCGGGTGTGAGCGGGGTCGCCGGCGGCTGAGGAAATAGTTTCGCCCCTCGCGCAGTTGCACTGTGTGCACTGTTTTACTCTCCGCCGGAGGGCTACCCGCCCTCAGCGACGACCGGATGCGGGCGATCCCTGCATCGGCGCAGGTGCGGCGCATTTCTGCGGGATCTCTCGACCCGCTCGAGTGCCTCGTGTCCGATCGGCTGCGTCCTGCGCAGTCTCGGTCGCTTCGGCAGCAGAAAGGGACCCACTATGAGTATGCCTTCCGCGCACCGTGTGATGTACTCCTCGGTCAAGAACCAGAAGACACCGCAGACGACCATCCAGCCGGGCATCTACCGGAGGATCGCCGCATACGCGACCCGGCACAAGCGCAAGCTCATCGTCTTCCTCGTCCTCTCCGTCCTCACAGCGGGAATCGGCGTGCTCAACCCGGTGCTCGCCGGTGACGTCGTCAACGCCATCACCGGCGGCGGGCCCGTATCGACAGTGGTGTGGCTGGCTGTGGCCATCGGCGGTCTGGCGATCGCCGACGCCGCGATCTCGATCACGAACAGGTATCTGTCCTCCCGCATCGGTGAGGGGCTCATCTTCGATCTGCGCACGGCCGTGTACGACCATGTGCAGTCGATGCCGATCGCCTTCTTCAACCGCACCCGCACCGGCGCCCTGGTCTCCCGGCTCAACACCGATGTCATCGGCGCGCAGCGGGCGTTTTCGAACACTTTGTCGGGAATCGTGTCGAACTTCGTGTCCCTGGCGCTGACCGTGGGTGTGATGGTCACGATCTCCTGGCAGGTGACGGTGATGTCGATCCTCCTGCTGCCCCTGTTCATCATCCCCACCCGTATGCTCTCGGGGAAGCTCGCCTCTCTGCAGTTCGAGGCCGCGAACAACTCCGCGGACATGTCCACGCGGATGACCGAGAGGTTCTCGGCCGCCGGTGCGACATTGATCAAGCTCTTCGGCAATCCGCGCAAGGAGAACGAGGAGTTCGCCGACCGTGCCGGTCAGGTCCGCGACATCGGCGTCAAGGTCGCGATGCTGCAGTCGACGTTCGTGTCCTCGCTGACGCTGGTATCGGCTCTGGCCCTCGCCCTGGTCTACGGTGTCGGAGGTGCTCAGGCCGTCCTCGGCAACCTCAATGCCGGGCAGGTCGTGACCCTGGCACTGCTGCTCACCCGGCTCTATACTCCACTGACCATGCTCGCGAACGCACGCCTGGACATCCAAAGTGCCGTCGTGTCGTTCCAGCGCGTGTTCGAGATCCTCGACCTCGTGCCCTACTTCAAGGAACCCGAGAAGCCGCGTGCGCTGCCGGCCGGCGGGTTGGACGTGTCCTTCGATCACGTCGACTTCGCGTATCCCAGCGCTTCTCAGGTCAGCCTGGCCAGCCTCGAAGACGTCTCCGTGCTCGATTCCCGCGGCGGCGACGAAGTCATCCACGACCTGAGCTTCACGATCCCCGCAGGACATACCGTCGCTCTCGTCGGTTCTTCGGGTGCCGGCAAGTCGACGATCGCCTCGTTGTTGCCGCGCCTGTATGACACCACCGGCGGGTCTGTCCGGATCGGCGGGGTGGATGTCCGCGACCTGTCATTCTCCGATCTGCGCGACGCCGTCGGCGTGGTCACTCAGGACGGTCATGTCTTCCACGAGTCCATCCGGGCGAACCTCGCGCTCGTCAACCCCGACGCGACCGAGGAGCAGATGCTCGAGGCGATCGACCGGGCGCAGCTGTCAACCGTCATCAATGCGTTGCCCGACGGCTTGGACACGGTCGTCGGCGAGCGCGGGTACCGTCTGTCCGGCGGTGAGCGTCAGCGACTGACGATCGCCCGGATGCTGCTCGCATCCCCGGAGATCGTCGTCCTCGACGAAGCCACCTCGGCGCTGGACTCGACGAACGAGGCGGCGATTCAGCGGGCGCTGGCTCAGGCGATGCACGGTCGCACGGCGCTGGTCATCGCGCACCGGCTGTCGACGATCCGGCAGGCCGATACGATCCTCGTCGTCGAGGCCGGGCGCATCGTCGAATCCGGTTCGCACGCGGAACTCGTCGGCCGCGGCGGCCGCTACGCCGAGCTCTACGCCACCCAGTTCGCGTCGAGCTGAGCGTCGACGGACCGCGCGTCGGAGCGACTCGCCATCACTCCACAGCCACACTCCAACGCAGCCGTCGACAGCTCGCTGATGGCTGCTCGTCGATCGCTTGCTGATGGCTGTCACATGGCAGTGATCGTCTTCGTATTCTTCCTCTGCCTCGCTCCGATCATCGACTGCTGAGATAGGAAACCGGAGGACGACGGGACAACGAACAGCCCGAAAGCTCGTGAGGTTCGTCGAGGTATTCCTCCTGGTGTCTTATGCCTCTACGCTGATCGGATGGAATTGCGCGTAATGGGGCGCGTGGAGATTCTCCATGATGGTGTGGCCCGAGGGGTACAGGGACGCACTCAGCGAGCCCTCCTGTCTCTGTTGGTTCTCCGGCTCCGGGCATGGACGCCGGCATCGCTCATCGTCGAAGCCCTGTGGCCGGACGGATGGTCCGAACGTGCTCACACGCGCCTCCACGTCCAAATCCACCGACTGCGTCGGCAGTTGGGAGACGGCGTTCTGCTGAGTTCGGCATACGGCTATCGCCTCGATCTCGCACAGTCCGCCGTCGATGCATGGCGCTTCGAACACAGCGCCCGATCCGCTCTTGCCGGTGACCTGCCCGATCACGATCTCGAGACCCTCCGCCATCTTGAACGCGTTGCGTCCCTATGGGAGGGCGAACCGTTTCCCGGCGTCGACCTGCCCGAGACCGCAGCCTGGCAGTCCGAGCTCAGGGACCTGTACACACAGGTGCGGGAGAAGTGCTCCGAATTCCATCTGGAGTTCGGCGACGGTCGCACGGCGCTCAGGCTGCTCACTCTGCTGACACAAGAACAGCCGGAGAACGAGCACGCCCAGGTTCTGCGATTGTCGGCACTGCAGCAGACGGGGCGGGCCACGGAACTGCCCGAAGCATTCACGCAGGTCAACCGCGCTCTCGCGGACCTGGGGCTCGATTCGGCCCCGGACCTCATCGCCCCTCACCAGCCGCTCTCGCGTCTGCGGGAAGAGGCGATCCGCTCCGACCTCGCCATCGTCGACCCGGCCGGTGAACTCATACCCTGCAGCGAGGACGAGACCGATCCGACGATGCGCGGATCGGTGCTGCGTCGAGAACTCGCGTACATCCTTATGGCCACAGGTCGACCCCATGAGGCACTGACCGTGCTGGAGCGTTTGGAGGCCCTCCACTCGGGGCTGGGACACGAGAATCAGTGTGCGATCCTGCTCCGGGACATGGTGGCAGTCATGGCGCTGATCGGCGACCTGCGCCGGGCTCTGCGCCTCCTCGGTGAGGCGTCGAGGCTCGACGGGCGAACGACGGGAACCGATGCGATGCTGCGGATCATCCGGGCCCTGGTCCTCACCCACATGTCTCGACTGAATCGAGCCGAGGAGTCACTGACCGCCGCAGGCGAGCCGACCGGGCCTATGTCACGCCAAGTCATGTGGTGGCGGACCCGAAGCCAGATCGACAGGAGGGCCGGTCGACAGCACCATGCCGTGGTCGGAGCTCTCACCGCTTTGGACATCGCCCGACGGGCCAGTGCCGAAACCGATGAGGGGCCGCTTCTGCTCGATGTCGCCTGTTCGAAACGTGATGCGGGCGATGTCGAGTGCTTCGACTGGTACCGAACCGCTCTCCTGTGCGCTCACGAGACGATGCGCATCCCCTTGGCCGCCGGTACCCATGCGTCGATGGCCAAAGCCCAGTTGATGTGGGGGCGGCCGAAGACCGCGATCGTGCACGCTCGAGCCGGACGCGAACTGGCACAGTGGTCCGGTTACTGGCTCTTCGCCGGTCGAGCCGCCGCACGCCTCGCCGAGGCGGAAGAGCAGATGGGGGATGCACCGTCCGCTCTCCGCCACCGACGTGAGGCGCAGTCTCACTACCGCCGCATCGACTTCCCGGTACCGTTCACACACCGCACCGCGGCGAGTCCGGGTGCAGGCACCGGGATCACCTGTGAGCCAGCGGCACTGGGTGATTAGCTGCGAACAGATTCTCAGGATCGTAGGCGCTCTTCACCCTCGTCAGCGTCAGCCATTCGCGTTCACCGTAATTGTCACCGACGTCGACCGGTTCTTCGGCGAAGTTGAGGTACCGACGCCCCGTGCTCCATGGCGACATCGTTCGAACCAGATGGGAAGCGTCCGAATGTCCGCGCGCTTCGTTCTCCGCAGTGTCGGCGATCGCCACACCGAAGAGCAGGAAACTCCCGTCCAATCGGCTGAGCACACCGCCGTCGGGATTTCGCCGTGATAGGGCTCCCCCGAGCTGACGCAGCTCCGCCGACAGCAGAGCGTGCTCGGTTCCGGGTCCGACTTCGGCAAGGAATGCGTCTACCGCCTCATCCGTCAGGCGCCCCAGCAGGGCTGTGTCGCCGGTGACCGGGGTCGGCCCCAAAGGATCCATATGGAGGCGGGCGATCGCGCTGGGCGGCACCTGGTCGAAGGTGTCGACCCGCGGGGACAGTGCCCTGAGCGGAGCGAGAATGCTGTCGGCCTGGTCTTCTCTTCCCAGGACGGCGCCGTCCATGCAGACGACAGGGCGACCTCCCACCGATTCCGGGATGTCCGGGGCCTCCGGGAGATTGAGGATGCGCATCGAGGTGGTGATCTCATCGGGGGCGCCATGTGCCCATTTCGCCCAGGAACGTACGACCCGGTCAGCATCGTCGATGTCCCAGACCATCATTCCTGCGTGCACGGTCTCCAGCGGATACAGCGAGAATTCGAAGGAGGTGACGATGCCGAAGCTGCCGCCTCCCCCGCGCAGAGCCCAGAACAGGCTCGGATGCTGACGATGGTCCGCACGGATCAGGGAGCCGTCGGCCAGGACGATCTCCACGGCGGTGAGACTGCTGGTGGCCATTCCGAGTCTGCGCCCGTACAGGAAAATCCCGCCGCCGAGCAGGTATCCGCCGACTCCGACATCTGGTGACGAGCCATGCAGGCAAGCCAGACCGTGGCGACCAGCGGCGTCGATGACGTCGCCCCACAGCGCTCCGCCCTGCACCTTCGCCATCGCTGTCGACGGATCGACCTCGACCGCGGTCATGGCGGAGAGCTTGACCAGGACGGTCGATGCGAGGTCGTGTTGGACCAACGGGCCTGCGTTGTGACCCGTGCTCACCGGGGCGACCTTCAGTCCGAGCTGTCGTGACGCGGTGACGACAGCGGACACCTCGGCGGCGGTGGTCGGTTCCGCGATCGCTGCAGGCAGCAGATCGACGGCGGTGTTCCACAGCGTTCTGGCACTGTCGTACCCGGCATCGCCGGGAAGATAGATCGTCACCGGCTCGACCATCGCGGCCAGTTCGGCGGCTGAATCGGTCGTATCCTCACGTGCGACATCGGTGAGGACCGGCTGGGATTGCAGAGTCATAGATCTCCGATCGTTGGAAGATGTGAGGTTCTGTACCGACGGCGGTCGACTCTGATCCGTCGTCGGATGGCTCGATCCTCCCAAGCGGCGCTTACATCTCGCTTACGTCGGCGAGCGGAGCCTTTCGTCGTGCTGCCCGCTGCCGGAAGCCCTCTTCGGAGGTCGCGAACGGCCCCACCCTCAGTTCTAGTCACGCGACCAGCCCACCCTTCTGCTCAAGTCACGCGAACAGCCCCACCCTCAGCTCTAGTCACGCCAACAGCCCAACCTTCTACTCAAGTCACGCGAATCTCGAAAAGGTCGTCACTGGCGGCGACTTTTTCGAGATTCGCGTGACCTGAGCGGCACCACCTGCGGCACAGCCGGCCGAGAGGCAGGACTCTCGTGCGGTCAGTGTGCCGTCTGCTCGCAAGATCGGCCGCAGTATTCGCGCGTTAGGCTGTCTGCGCGCTGCGCCGATTGACGCTGTCTTTGATGCGCAGGAAGAGGTCGCCTTTGAAAAGGTCTTTCCAAGTGATTCTGAAGACCTGAAAGCCAAGATTGCGAAGCGAATACTCCCTGCGACGCTCATGCTCGAAGGCCTGCTTCGGGTCGGCACCGTCGAGGTAGTACTTTCCTGCTCCATCGAATTCTGCGATGACGTGAGCCTTTGGATTGGCGAAGTCTGTCCGCGCAACGAATTCACCGTTCTCATCGAGAATGACCACTTGCGGTTCGAAGCCTGGCACTGAGTATTCGACGAACCGGACCGCCGTGATCGATTCGGCCACCGACTCCCGCCGGGCGTCGACGTTCGCGGCTACGGCATCGATGCGTCCTTGTCGGGTTCTCACAGGGTGACGAGCGCAGTAGTCTGCGAACTCTCGAGCTGAGATGAGCTTTCGACGGATCGCCTCGTCCACCACAGCGACAGAGAACGCCAGTGGGCAATCACGGGACACGTCCAGCAGGGTCTGAGGCAATGAAGTGACCCGGCAGCCCCTGACGATCTCAGTCTTCGCCTCCAGCGGCCTCTTCCAGACGCGAACGAAGGAACGCTGGACCCCGAACTCCGGGTGGGAGAATTCCACACGGGTGGGTGCACTGTCCTCGAAGTACGGGATCGACAGGCCGTGGACGATCAGGGCGCTCTGGTGAGAGAAGACCGCTCCGGCAGGAACATCATCGACATACGACCGCACGAGGATGCGCAGATCCTCATTCCGCTTGAGGGCCCCTGCCGACTCCTGCGGCAGGCTGATACCCGATGCAGTCCCAACACTCGCAATGAATCGGTGCGCCGGATCGTCGCAGACCGCCGTCACCACATACACGCCGCGGCGGACTCTCCTCACACAGCAGCGCTCAGCCAGCCGCAGTTGGTAGGAATTGAGCCCAGCGGCGCTGAGTTCTGCAGAAGTCAGGCAGGCGAACATGCACCCAGCATTCCGGAGCTGAGTGACCCACCACAAGGTTGGTTCCAGGGCCTGTGGATAACCGCCCACTCGAATCCACAGGCTCAAGTAGCACGAAACTCGAAAAAGTCGTCACTGGCGACGACTTTTTCGAGCTCCGCGCTACTTGAGCGATGTTGAGCACGACGGAAGGCTGCAAAGTCCGGTTGGCGGCAACCGATCGCCCCTTGACAGGGCGGCAACCGAGCGACCCCTTGACCGGGCGGCGGAGCGGCAGCACGGGTCAGAGCGCCAGATGCTCCTTGACGGTGGCAGCGAGACGTTCGGCCTGTTCGGTGGCGGTGTCCTCGGTGGCGGCTTCGACCATGACGCGAATGAGTGGCTCGGTTCCCGAAGCACGCAGCAGCACGCGGCCGGTGTCGGCCAGTTCGGCCTCGACAGCGGCCACCTCGGCGGCGACCTGCGGATGGTCGAACCCGTGTTTGTCCACGCCCTTGACGTTGACGAGAGCCTGCGGCAGCTGCGGGATCTCCGCGGCCAGGTCGGCCAGAGTGCGTTTGGCGTCCGCCATGCGCTTCATCAGGTGCAGCGCCGTCTGCACTCCGTCGCCGGTCGTACCGTGATCGAGCATAAGCACATGCCCGGACTGCTCTCCGCCGAGAGAGTAGCCGTCGGCGAGCATCCGCTCGAGCACATAACGGTCACCGACGGAGGTCTGCACGGTGGCGATGCCGTACTTGTCCATTGCCTGCTTCAGCCCGAGGTTCGACATGACGGTCGTGACCAACGTATTTCCGCGCAGCTCACCGAGCTCCTTGAGCCCGATCGCGAGGATGCCCATGACCTGGTCGCCGTTGACGACGCGCCCCAGGGAGTCCACGGCCAGGCAGCGGTCGGCGTCGCCGTCGAAGGCCACACCGAGGTCGGACTGGGTTTCGACGACGAGTCGCTGCAGCGGTTCGAGGTGCGTGGAGCCGACCCCGTCGTTGATGTTGAAGCCGTCGGGTTCGGCGGCGGAGACGATGACTTCGGCGCCGGCCTGGCGCAGTGCGGCGGGTCCGACGATGGAGGCGGCACCGTGGGCGCAGTCGACGACGACCTTGAGTCCCGACAGCGGACGCACGTTCCCGGCGTCGACGCAGCGCACGAGGTGCTCGGTGTATTCGTCCGCGGCGGCCGGGTAGCGGGAGATGCGACCGACAGCGGCACCGGTCGGGCGATCCCACTCCTCGTCGAAGATCGCGAGGATCTCGTCCTCGACCGCGTCGTCGAGCTTGGTTCCGCCGGCGGCGAAGAACTTGATCCCGTTGTCGGGCATGGGGTTATGGGAGGCGGAGATGACGACGCCGAAAGCCGCACCTGTGTCCTTGACGACCTGGGCGATGCCGGGCGTCGGCAACATGCCCGCATCGAGAACGTCGACCCCGGTCGAGGCGATGCCTGCGCTCAGTGCCGCGGAGAGGAATTCGCCGGACACGCGCGTGTCTCGCCCGACCACAGCGAAGGGGCGCTTCTCACCCGTCCAGCCGCGGCTGAGCACGCGTGATCCTGCGACCGAGAGCTGCAGCGCGAGTTTGGCCGAGATGTCACGGTTGGCCAGTCCGCGCACTCCATCGGTGCCGAAGAGTCGAGACATGTGGGGGTCCTTTCGTCAATGTCGGAGTCGATCTTAGTCGATCCCCTCGCCGAGGCGGCCGATCACGACCGGTGTCACCGCTGGGATCGAGGGGATGGGACGTGATCGCATCGAACGCAGGTTTCCGCGCCCGGATATGAGAATGCGGCCCCGAACCAGGTTCGGGGCCGCATTCTCACGTTCGTCGAACTGAACTGTCGATGACTGCGACTCAGTGGCAGACCAGTCGCAGCTTCTCGAACAGGTCGATCAGCGCTTCGAGAACTGAGGTGCCTTGCGGGCCTTCTTGAGTCCGGCCTTCTTGCGCTCGGGGACGCGAGCGTCGCGGCTCAGGTAACCGGCCTTCTTCAGCTCGGCGCGGTTGGACTCCGCATCGATCTGATTGAGCGAGCGAGCCACGCCCAGGCGGACGGCGCCAGCCTGGCCGGAGGGTCCACCGCCGGAGATGCGCACGATGACGTCGAAACGACCATCGAGGTCCAGCAGGGTGAAGGGCTCGTTGACGAGCTGCTGGTGCAGCTTGTTCGGGAAGTACTCTTCGAGAGTACGTCCGTTGATCGTCCACTCACCGGTGCCCGGAACGAGGCGCACGCGAGCAATTGCCTGCTTGCGGCGGCCGACTCCGTTGCCGGGAGCGGTCAGGGACTGTCCACGTCCACCAGCGGTGCTTTCGCCCAGGCCGGCAGATTCGGGAGTCTCGGAAGTGTATTCGGTGATCTCTTCTTCGACAGTTTCTGTCGCGTTGGTGGTATCAGCCACGGTTCTCCTCGGGATGTCTAGAGCTCAGGCGCTTACTGCGCGACCTGGCTGAGTTCGTACGGCTGCGGATTCTGGGAGGCGTGCGGGTGCTCAGCACCTGCATAGACCTTCAGCTTCTGCATCTGGGCACGTCCGAGACGAGTCTTCGGGACCATACCGGCGACAGCCTTTTCGACTGCACGCTCAGGATGAGTGGCGAGGAGCTCGGCGTAGTTCACGCTCTTGAGGCCACCGGGGTATCCGGAGTGGCGATAAGCGCGCTTCTTCTCGAGCTTCGCACCTGTCAGCGCGACCTTGTCGGCGTTGATGATGATGACGAAGTCACCGGTGTCGGTGTTCGGGGTGAACGTGGTCTTGTGCTTGCCGCGCAGGAGGCGTGCAACCTGCGAAGCAAGGCGACCGAGCACCTGGTCAGTGGCGTCGATGACGTGCCACTGGTGCTCAATGTCACCGGACTTAGCTGTGTACGTACGCAAAAGTAGCCTTCTTTTCGTATCTTGTCAGTGCAGCGCCGAATCCTCATCGGGTCGTGAGTCCAACTGGGTCCCAAGCGCTGGTTGTCTTCAATCGGGTGAACCTATCGACGCATTCCCCTCACCTACGGGCCTGCAACGCATGAGGCTATGTAAGGGAGTGCGACAAGCACACACAACGACAATCAAATATACATGGCCGCAGGCCTGGGGAGCAAACGCTCAGAGCGGTCTCAGACCCGCGCGAAACCTGAGCCGATAGTATTGATCTGTGCCGACTCACTCCAGCCTGCTCTCCCGACTTCCCGCATTGAGAATCCTCATGCTGGGTCTGCTGGTCGGGCTCCTGGCAGTCGGGCTCCTCACGGCCGGATTCGGAATCGGCTCCGACCAGGCGCAGGCCGCGACGGGGAGCACCACCCGCAGCGGGGCCACATCCTCGGAGAGCGGGACCGCCTCGGCGCAGGCCTCGACCGCCTCCCCCACCGCGGCCGATGACGCGACGACGGCCCCGGACGGGAAGACGATCGTCTTCGGCATACCGGGCCTGACCATCAACGATATCGACCGCGAGCGCACCCCGAACCTCTACCGCCTGCTGTCCAAGGGGGCGGCGGCCAACCTCAACGTGCGCACGATCGGCGCAGCCACATGCCCCGCCTCCGGGTGGCTGTCCTTCGGTGCCGGTGCCCGAGCGCGGGCCGGGCCCACCCCCGACGCCGAGGAGGTCGACGACGAGGACTCGGCCCGCTGCCCGACGATGATCGGCCCCACCACGAACTTCGATCACGATTCCGTCGACCCCGACGACGGGGCCGCCGACCCCGTCCGCGAGGGCGACGAGCCGGACGAGGAGTCCGCGAAGAGTGACGAAACTCATGGGCAGAAGTCGGTGGCCGGGGCGACCACGGCACAGATCGAGGGCTTCGACGCGGTCAAGGAGCCGAACATCGGCTCCGGTTACACCGTCGACTACGGGATGCTCGCCCGCATCGTCGCCGAACAGGGCAAGGGTGCACGCCAGGACACTCCCGCCGTCCATGAGGATGCCGTCCTCGAACCCTGCGTCGCCGCCGAGGGCCCCGGTGCCGCCTATGCCGCCGCCGACGAGAACGGAGTGGTGACGGACTTCGCGGAGAACGCGAACGCCACCGACTGCCGCCTCGACCTCGTCGATCTCGGCGCGATCGGCATCCGGTCCTGGCTGTTCGACCCGATCCCGAACTACTCGTACACCGTGCCGCCCGACTTCGACCGGGAGACCCGCGTCGCCGAGGCGGATCGCCGTCTCGGGGTCCGACTCAAGGAGATCCGGGAGAATGCGAAAGAGGGCGCGGCCGATCCGACGATCATCGTCGCCGGTCTCGGCGACAGTTCCGGACTTCCGCAGCTGCGGGCCTTCATCGCCTCCGGGCCCGGCTTCGCGCCGGGGTCTCTGTCCTCGTCGACGACCCGCACCCCTGGGCTGCTGCAGATCACGGACCTGGCCCCGGGCATCCTCGACATCCTCGGCGTCGACTCCCCCGCCGCCGTCGGCTTTGCACAGACGCCCAGCGACGACGACCCGCAGAAACGCATCGACGATCTCGTCGCCGAGGCGCAGAAGTCGACGACGATCCACCAGCACCTGGCGACGTTCTCACTCACCCTCGACATCGTCTTCTACTCCCTGTTCCTCCTCTGCGGTCTGCTGCTGAGCCGGTCGGTCCTCGCTCGCCGAGGCGGCGCCACCCTGGCACCACTCGTCCACCGCGGACTCGGCTGGGTCTCCCTCGGTGTCGCGGCACTGCCCATGGGAGCATTCCTCGCCGGGCTGCTGCCGTGGTCGCGGATGGCCCAGCCGGACCTCGGACTGCTGCTGTCGGTCCTCGGCACCGCCGCCGCACTGTTCGTGCTGGCACTCATCCCGCCGTGGGGTCGGACCTGGCGGGGCCGGGTCGGGGCACTGACCGGGGCGAATCTGCTCATCATCGCCATCGACCTGGCGACCGGTTCGCATCTCCAGGCGAATTCGCTGCTCGGCTACAACCCGATCGTCGGCGGTCGCTATTACGGTCTGGGCAATCAGGGTGCCGCGATCTTCATCGTCAGTCTCTTCATCTTCTTGGGCCTGACCGTGTCCTGGCTGCGCGCCCGCGGTCACCGACGCTTACTCGTCGTCGTCCCGATCGTCATCGGTCTGATCGCCGTGTTCGTCTCCGGCAATCCCTCCTGGGGCGCGAAGTTCGGCGGCACGATCGCCATCCTCGCCGGGCTCATGGTGCTGTTGGCGCTGCTGACGAAGATCCGTCTGTCCCTGGTCCGCCTCGGACTCATCGGTGTCGCATCCCTGGCCGTGCTCATCGGCATCGCCTTCCTCGATTGGCTGCGCCCGGCGGGATCACGGTCGCACTTCGGCAACTTCTTCGGCCAGATCGTCTCCGGCGAGGCCCTGCAGGTCATCGGCCGGAAGCTCGGCGCGAACCTCCACATCATCCAGGTCAATCCCGCCCTGGCCATCGTCACCCCGCTCGCGGTCATCGCCGTCCTGTTCTTCCTCCGCTACCTGCTCCACTTCCCGCGGTTCACTGCACACAGCAGTGGCCTCGGCGGCAGCGGCGGCCGCAATGGTCGGACTGCGCGGCTGGTGAACAAGTGGCGGGGCAAACTGCCGCAGGTGTTCGCCGACTCCGACCTTCACTTCGGGTTCCTCGCCGCCGCCACCGGGCTCGGCGTCGGACTCGTGCTCACCGATTCCGGAGTCGCCGTGCCCTCGACCGGAGCCATGGTGCTCCTGCCCTACCTGCTCGCGCTCAGTGCCGAACACGCCGAGGACACCGTGGCAACGACTTCCGGGACCTCATCAGGCGGCCCGCCGCCGGCGCGAATCGGTGATGACACCGGCACCGAGGAGGCCCACCGATGAGGTTCACCGTGCCCTCGATCGCCGGCCGAGTCCTCCTCGGCATTCTCGCAATCGCACTCATCTTCCTCGCCCTCCCCGATGTCGCGCAGGCCGACTCGGCCAGTCAGGCCGGCTCGGCCGATCGGGCCGGCCAAGCCCCGCAGGTCGGTCAGGCCGACCAGGCTGCGATGGCTGCACAGAATTCGGAAGGGGCGGGCACGCAGCGATCGGTGTCATCAGACGACAAGGCTGCCTCGGCGGATCCGGGTGCTGTGTCGATCAGCGTCTCCGGTTTCAGCTTCGAGGACCTTGACCCGCGCACCACCCCGCACCTGTGGGTGATGATGAAGGGCGGGCAGATCGGAACGATCACGCCTCGCAGTGTGCGGTCGACGAGTTGCCCGGTCGACGGCTGGCTCGGGCTCGGTTCCGGGCGGCGGGCGGCCGACGAACCCCGCGATCAGTGCCGCGAACCGGCCGCGCCCCTCGACGGCTGGGTGGCTGATTGGGACGTGTACGCGCAGGTCGCACGCAGTGACAACTACGATGCCTCCCTCGGCGCCCTCGCCGAGGCGGTGCCCGACATCCGCTCCTTCGGTGATGGGGCCGCGATCGCCGCCGCTTCCCCTACCGGCCATGTCGAGAACTGGTCGCCCGTCGGGTCCAACCTCGGCGCGGACGTGGCGAAGTCCGCCGGAGATGGCGAGCTCACCCTCGTCGACCTCGGCAACACCGCCGCCGACGGATACTCGCTGAAGAAGCTCGATGCCCAGGTTGGGGACATCCTCGAGGCGACCGGTTGGATGAGTGCGGACCGTCCGAACCGCCTCGGCGAGGGGACGGTTCCCGTTGTGTTCTCCTCGATCGCCGATGGCACGCACGAGGGTTCGTCGATGCAGGCGACGATGATGCTGCGACCCGGCCAGTCGGCCGGACTGCTCACCTCGTCTTCGACCAGGCAGCCGGGGCTCGTGCAGGTGCCCGATCTTGCGCCCACCCTCGTATCGCTCTCCGGTGCCGAGGAGATGGACAACGCAGCCGGTGCGCCAATGACGGTCGGGTCGACCGGGTCAGATTGGAAGGCGCGCTTTCAGGCCGTGCTCGACCGGCAGGTGGCGGTGAAGACGCAGAATGATCTCTCGACGTGGTTCTTCCCCGTCGTCGCGGTCCTCATGGTCGGGCTGCTGACCTGCGCTTGGTTCCTGCGGAAGAACCATCGCGAACTCGTCCATTCCGCGGCGTACCGCCTCGGCGTCGTGTTCGCGGCGATGCCGATCTCGACGTATCTGGTCAACGCGGTCCCCTGGGAGCGGGCGACGAACCCGGACATCGCGATGCTCGGGGCACTGGTCGGTTGGGCGCTGCTGCTCGGCGGTTTGGCGCTGCTCGGACCATGGCGAAACCACAAGTTCGGGCCGGTCCTCTTCGTCTCGGTCGTCACCGTCTGCGTCCTCGCCTATGACGTCGTCACGGGTTCGCAATTGCAGATGTCGACACTGTTGGGTGAGCCGCTTCTCATCGCCTCTCGGTTCTACGGGATCGGGAATTCGGCGCTGGCCCTCTACTGCTGTGCGCTGCTGTTGGCGGTCGCCGGTTTCGCCTCTCTGGTGACGAAGCCGCTGCACCGCATCCTCATCGTCACGCTTCCCGTACTCGCCTCGTGCGTGATCCTCGCCGCCCCGGGCTTGGGCACGAAGTTCGGTTCCGTGCCGACGCTCATCATCGGCGTCGCCTACCTCGTGCTGGCGGCGGCGAGCATTCGGTTCTCCCTCAAACGACTCGGGCTGACCGTGAGCATCGCCGGGGTCGTCATGCTCGCTGTGCTCTTCCTCGATTGGCTGCGCCCGGCCGATCAGCGCACTCACTTCGGCCGGTTCTTCGACTCGATCATCAGCGGTCAGGCGCTGAGCGTGCTCGCCCGCAAGATCGGGATGAACATCGACATCCTCACCCAGTCGTGGATGACGCTGGTGCTGCCGCTCATCATCATCGGCGTGTTCTGGATGGCGCTGGATCCTCTGCGCTTCGGCCTGCGCGGACTCCAAAACACTTACCTGCGGGTCCCGCTGCTGCGTGCGGCGATGATCAGCCTGGCGATCCTGCTGGGAGTCGGCACCCTCATCAACGACTCGGGCATCGTGGTTCCGGCCGTCGGCATCCTCTTCCTCGTCCCGGTCCTCACCCACCTCGAGACGTTCCGAGCGAGTCTGCCGCCGACGCCGGCCGGCACGGGCACCGTGGAGAACACCGTGGAGTCGGGTGCCGCAGTCGTCGATGCCGACGCTGACGCTGCGGACGCCGACGCCGCGACCGAGCCCGACACAGACGCTGCGGCCGGCGCCGCGGCCGAGCCCGACGCGTCCGAGCCCGAGTCGGGTTCTCGCAGCTGAAGCCGGTCGCATCACTCACCGTCAGCGGCAACTCCTACAGCTCGCAGCAATACGACGCCGAAGCGACAAAACACCCCGAAGCAACGGTGCACCGTGCCGCTACCAGGCAGTATTGAAGCTAACGGTGAGGGATGCTCGCTGAACGGTGGCGATTAGCGCGGAAACACCGACTGCAGGATGGAAGACCGGCCGTTGGGCGGAGCCTTGCATGCTTGAGGGCGAACGACAGGCCGGAGTCTTGCAGGCTGGAGGCCCGACGGCCGCCAGAACCCTGCGAACTAAAGACTGCGGGGCCGGAGAGAAGTTCTCTCCGGCCCCGCGGCCGCGTGCATGCTTCAGCGTGGACCTCGCTTCGGCGTGGGCCTCGGCTCAGCCCGGCATCTGCTTCAGCGTGGGCTTCGGGTCAGCTGGTGATCTTGCGGCGGCGAACCACTGTGACCGCGGTGCCACCGGCGACGATGAGCGCGAGAGCCGCAGCGACGATGTTGAAGGTCTCGAAACCGGTGCGCGGAAGATCGCCGCCGTCCTTCGAACCGTTCGCATCCGAACCGGATCCGTCAGACGAACCGCCGTCGGATGAGGCGTTCGCATCGGCACCGTCGGCAGAGGACGAACCGTCCGAGCCGCCGGCCGCGCTGTCGCCGCCGTCAGCACCGCCGCCGTCAGCTGCGCCACCGTCGGCCGCGCCTCCGTCAGCACCGCCGTCGGCCGAACCGTCGTCACCGGCCGAGGCATTCGCATCATCGGACACCGCAGCGGTGGCCTCGTACTCATGTGCCAGCGGCAGCGGGTTGTCATCCCACCACGGGCCCTCAGCGTTCGCCTGCAGGCTGAGCTTGACTGTCACATCCCCCGAAGCATCCTGCGGAGCGGTTACGGTCACCGGAGTCTGCGACTCCCCCGCCGGGATCGACTTGAGCGTGATCGTCTTCGCGGCATTCGCGTCGGCCTTCACTTCGGGCGCCTTGGCCTCGGAGTCCTTCGCGGATGCCGACTCAGCCGAGAACTTCGGGGCCACCTCGGCGGTGTATCCCTTCGGCAGGTCGACGGTGACGTCGATCGGACCGGCGACCTCGGACTTCGCGTCAGTCTTCAGGACGAAGTCGGCGCTGGCTCCGGGCGCGATGGTCTTCGGACCGGTCAGCTCAGCGGTGAGATCACCGCTGTCGATGACGTCATCGGCCGCATCGGCCTGGCGTTCGTTCTTGTCGGGTGAGACCGGCGTGTTCTTCTCGAAGTAGTTCACCCAGGTGTCGAAGTCGGTGAGGCCCGACTGCTCGAACGTGCCCTCGGCGAAGGAGGTGAAATTGTCACCACCGGCGGCGAGGAAGCTCAGCGTCGCAACCCGGTAGTCCTTCTCCTCATCGATCGCCTCGCCGTTGACCTTGACCGACTTCACATGCTGACCACGGTCGGCTTCGGAGTCATAGACGACGTCGAGCTCATCGGAGATGCCCAGGTGGAGGAAGGAGTTGCGCGCACCCTCAGGCTGCCACTGCTCTTCGAAGAGCCCGATGACATCGGCACCCTTCATCGTCACGACGCCGTGGTCGTTGGCGAACGGCAGCACCTCGTTGAGTTCGGCGGCCGTGACTTCGCACTTCTCTTCGGTGTTGTAGATGTGATCGCAGAGCAGATCGGTGCGCAGACCGCCCGGATTCGTGATTCCGAAATCCGCCTCGTCCAGCTGCGAACCCTCCACACCGTCCTTGAGCGCATCGGCAACGAGGTTGCCCAGCGTCGACTCGCCGCCGCGGTTCTCGTTGCCGTCGGAGAAGGCACGAGTGATGTCTTCGGTGATCTTGCCGTGGACGACAGATCCCGGAACCTTGGCCGCTTCGTCCGCCTCGGCGACGATCCTCTCAACCTCGTCCACGACCGGGGAGTCATAGCTCTGGTCCTCGGTCTCGATGAGGTTGACCGCATCCGTCGACCAGTCGCCCTCGCCGTCGGAGGTGAGCTGGACCTGCCCGACGTGAGTGCCGTAGTTGCCGGCCTCGAGGACCGGGCGGGTCCGGTCGGCGTCGCCGGGAACCGGAGCTTCGAAGCTGTAGGGCAGATGAGTGTGGCCGGTGAACAGCACGTCGATCGACGCATCGGCCTCGGTGACGAGCTTCTTGAACTCCGCGTTCGAGGCCTTCGCATCCTCGAGGCTCTCCGTCGACGACGCGCCGAGGTGGGCCTCGACGACCGTCATATCCGGCTGTTCATCGGCCGGCAGGTCTTCGATGTCGTCGGCGACCCGATTGACTGCGTCCGTGGGATCGCCGAATTCGATGGCTTCGATGCCCCCGGGCGAGACGAGCGTTGCAGTCTCCTGCGTGACGACGCCGATGACGGCCACCTTGACCCCGTCGACGTCGACGATCGAGTATTCGTCGAGTCCGTCGACGACGTCCTCGGTGCCCTTGGCGTAGACGTTCGCGCCGAGGTAGGGGAAGTCCGCTCCCTCGACGACGCGTCCGGTGAGGTCTTCGACTCCGCGGTCGAACTCGTGATTGCCCACCGCCGATGCCTGCACGCCGATCGCGTTGAGGACATCGAGCGTGGGCTTGTCCTTGGCCGACGACGAGTTGTACGGGGAGGCACCGATGTTGTCACCGGCCGAGAGCATGCCGGTGCCGCCCTTGGAGTCGAACGCAGCGCGCTGCTCCTCGACGACGGACGCGACCTGGGTTCCGGCGTCGGAGATGCGTCCGTGGAAATCGGTGATGTTGAGCAGCTGCACCTGGGTGCCGGCCTCTGCCTCCTGCGCCGAGGAGGTGTCGTCGGTCGACGTCGGCTCGGCGGCGGATCTCGCCTCATCGTTCGCAGCATTCCCACCGTCTGCGGCGGGATCGGTCGGGTTCTGCTGGGACTCGTCGGTCGGGGAAGACGCGGCTGAGGAGGGCTGCCCCTCGCCGAGGCCGGGTGCGGCGGCGGCCGGAGACAGGCCGGGCAGCGTCAGCATCGACACCGCCGCGCCTGCAGCCAAGACCTTTGACACAAGTGTGGACATGTATTCAGTTCCTTATGAGTTTCATCGGGCGCACATCAACGGTGCCGCGGTGGGAGACATGCCCATCCTGCAGTGCCGATGCGAACGTGAGGTTACCTTGAGGCAAATCTACACAGGATTCTCACAACTGGGAAGAGGGTTTCTCTCATAATCACGACACGTGTCATGAGATTCGACGCGGTTTGCGGCACGGAAGTCGACCCATTCCCGGTCAGCGAATCCGGTCCGCGATGCCGGCTCCCGGTCGCGGTGCGGGCCTGTTCCCGGCCTCGGCGGGCCTATTCCCGGTCGCGGCGGGCCATGGTCTGCGCGGCGCGGGCCGCGTAGTCCTCCGGAGCGGGGTACCCGACTTCGGTGAGGACGAGGCCTTCGGCAGGTGTGACGAACATCGGCACATCCGGGGTCAGCCCCGCGTCCGCCTCGGCAATGAGTTCCGCGGGACGGGTCACCTCCCAGCTGCCGGAACCGACCTTGATCAGCCCTCCGACGAGCGCCCGGACCATGTGGTGACAGAAGGCATCGGCGCACAGGTCGATGGTGATCACCGCATCCTGATCGCGGACCACCCTGAGTTCATGGAGGGTGCGGATCGTCGTCGCGCCCTCGCGCGGTTTGCAGAAGGGCAGGAAGTCGTGGAGGCCGTGGACCTCACGCGCGGCCTCAGCCATGGCTTCGGTGTCGAGTTCGCCCTTGTGCCGAGGCGTCACCATGGTCAGCAGCGGGTCGATGAAGGACCTGTGATCGGCGAGTCGGTACTGGTAGGAGCGCCACAGCGCGGAGAATCGGGCGTCGAAGGCCTCGGGCACCTCGGCCACGGCGTGGATCACGATATCGAAGAACTCACCCGCGGCGAGGACTCCGCGCAATCGGGAGAGCAGAGCCGCCTCGGCGGAGCGGTTCGACCGACCGACGAGCTTGGCGATCGCGTCCTCGCCCAGGTCGATGTGGACGACCTGCCGCCGGGCGTGAACACCGGCGTCGGTGCGGCCGGCAACGACGGTGGCGACCTCGGTGCCGGTGACGCGTTCGAGCCCGGATTCGACTGCGGCCTGGACGGTGCGCAGCCCCGGCTGCTTCGCCCACCCGTGGAAATCCGTGCCGCGGTAGCCCAGATCGATGCGGAAGCGCGTCACGATCGCCTGCCCACCGACGATGAGTTCGCCGAGGCGGCGCCGCCGTCGTCGACGGCAGCCTCGGTGAAGGGTTCGCGGGCTTTGAAGACGTTGTTGAACAGGCGGGAGATCGGGCGCCGGCGCTGCTGGTGGTAGCGCTCGACATTCGTGTTGTAGAAGCGGGAAGCCGTGAGGATCCGTTCGGTGAGCACCTGCAGCTGATCGTGCAGGAGTTGGATCGTCGTATCGATCTCCTCGTTCGCCACCGCCTGCTGGGATCGGGCGAAGTCCGAGGTCAGCGACCTCTCCGTGAGCGCGGTGGGGATGAGCGCGGCCTCGTTGATCGCCTCGGTGAGGGCGTTCTCGGCGGCGGCACCGCGGTGGTCGAAGGGGGCGCGTTCCGCGGAGGCGAGCGCGAGTTCGAGGGTGGCCAGGTCGTGTCCGGCGATCTGCTGGAGGGTGCCGATATACGCGGGCACGAGTGCGTGGCGGGAGCGGATTTCACCGCCGAGCTGCCGTTTGGCTTCATCGCAGACCGACCGAGCCATCGACAGCTGGTTGAAACGCAGAACCGTGAGGACGACGAAGGCGATGACGAGAGCGGCGATGAGGCAGCCGCCGACGATGAACCAGATCACGGCCGCTCCTCTCGTCTGTCCCTCAACCTGTGCACGCACGCCGCGCACACCGCGTCGCGTCTGTCCGAGGCCTCAGTTTACGCGCGGTTCAGATTCGTCGCGAACAGGCCACCGCCTGGACCCCGCAGCGCCTCCGGCCGAGTGCGGATGTGCACGATTTCGGCCAGATGTCGCCGCCTTGTCGCTTTCGAGTCACGTATTCGTCACCGAGCGGGCCTTAGCTGGAAGCCGTGAGAGTAGCGATCATTGCAGAGTCCTTCCTCCCCAACATGAATGGGGTCACCCACTCACTCCTGCGGGTCCTCGACCACCTGGCCGACCGCGGCGACGAGGTCCTCGTCATCGCCCCGGGCACCCGCAGGGACGGCCCGAAGGAGGTCACCGGCGCCCGCATCGTCCGGGTCCCTTCGATCGCCTTGCCGAAGTACCGACGCGTCCGCGTCGCGCCCGGCGGCGTCACCCGCATCCGCCGCCTGCTCCAGCGCTTCTCCCCCGACGTCGTCCACCTGGCCAGCCCCTTCGTCCTCGGCTGGCGCGGAGTCCTCGCCGCGCAGGCGCTCAACCTCCCGACCGTTGCGATCTACCAGACCGAGGTCCCCGCCTACGCCGCGCGCTACGGCATGCACGGCATCGAAGCCATGCTGTGGAACCATGTCCGCAACATCCATCAGCATTCCTCCCTCACGCTCGCGCCGTCGAGTTACACGATCGACCAGTTGGAAGACCTCGGTGTCGCCGAGGTGGCCCTGTGGGCCCGTGGGGTCGATTCCTCCCGCTTCGACCCCGGTCACCGATCAGAGGCCTGGCGACGATCTGTGGCCCCGAACGGAGAGAAGATCATCGGGTTCGTCGGCCGGTTGGCCGCGGAGAAACAGGTCGAAGATCTTGCCGTGCTCACCGATGTGCCCGGTGCCAAGCTCGTCATCGTCGGTGATGGACCGTGGCGGACCCGGCTGGAGCGGTCACTGCCGCGAGCTCACTTCACCGGCTTCCTCGGCGGGGAGGCCCTGGCACAGGCGGTCGCGAGCTTCGATCTCATGGTCGCCCCGGGTGAGCTCGAGACCTTCTGCCAGACGATCCAGGAGGCCATGGCCTCGGAGGTTCCCGTCATCGCCCCGGCCCGAGGCGGCCCGCTCGACCTCGTCGACTCGTCGCGCACCGGCTGGCTCTACACGCCGAAGGATCTTGGTGCCATGCGCGGGCATGTCGTCGACCTGCTCGGCGACGAGGCGAAACGTCGGGCCTTCGGGGCGGCCGGGCGTGAGCAGGTGCTCTCACGCAGTTGGAAGAGTGTGTGCTCGCAGCTCGTGGGCCACTACTCGCGGGCGATCGAGAATCCGGCTCCGCAGGTGCTCGGCCGCGGGTTCAGTTCGATGGTCGGCACCGGCCTCGCGAATCCTCTCCCCAACTAGGAGAGCTCTGCTGCTGAGCACCCGACGCGCGACATCTGCCGCCGCGACTACCGTTGATCCGCGAGGCTCGCGGTCCAATCGTCGACGGTGAGCACGCGCGCCTGTTTCGGGAACACCTTCTCGGTGAGCACCCGGTGGACTTCCGGGTCACGGTCGGCACAGGCATCGGAGAGCACGGTGAGTTCGAAGTCGAGGTCGGCGGCCTGACGCACCGTCGAGAGCACGACCCCGCTGGTCGCCACTCCGGCCAGCACGAGCGACCTGGCCCCGTACCCGCGCAGCAGCACCTCGAGGTCGCTGCCGGTGAAGGCGCTGATGCGGCGCTTCGTCACGATCGGCTCGCCCTGGTGACGGCCGAGGGTTTCGTGGATGCTCGTCGAAGCATGCGTTTCGACGACGTCGCCGTGAGCGGCGATCTGTGCGAACGAGGACGTCGCCGCCAGCTCCGGGTGCCCGTCCCGCAAAGCCACCCGCACCCACACGACGGGGATGCCGTGCTCACGGGCCGCCGCTACGGCATCACGAGCGCGTTCGAGGACACCGGTGGAGGCGAAGGCGTCGTCTCCGGCGATGCCGTTCTGAAAATCCATCGCCACGAGGACGGTGTCATCGGTGCCGGTCATCATGTCTCCTTCGGTTCGAGGGGATCGTAGGCTTCCCTCCGCCGAGGCTACTCCACACCCCCGATGGTCCGCTGAGTTCGAGCGCGGACAGTCCGAGTGGTCTCAGTCGACGATGCCGCGGGCGTCGAGGGCCCTCCCGGTGTCCTGCGCGTATTTGACCGACCGCAGGATCGCCGGCACCACTCGCGCCTTGATGCTCGAGTCCAATCCCCTGGCGCGGGCTGCCCGTTCGGCCTCTCCGAGCAGCCCGGAGATGTGCGAGATCGCCCGCACCATGAGACTCGCGGTCAGAGCGATCGCCTCGGTGTTCGCACCGAAGAACCGCAGCGGAGCGACGATGACGGCGAAGGTGTCGAGCAGCTGCGCGACCGAAGTCGTCAGCGTCAGCAGCAGGGCGGCCTGCACACAGGAGAACACCGTGCCGCCGACGGCCAGACCCGACTGCAGCGACCCGAAGAGATACTGCAGCCCCATGACGATCGTCACGAGCACGACGACATAGAGCCAGGTGCGCAGGAAGTACGTCAGCCGCAGACGAGCGGTGAACCCGACGAAGACGAGGACTGCGAACATCGACCAGTTGATGATCGGATCACGGAAGATCAGCGCCACGATGCCGATGACCGCAATGAGTGAGAGCTTCACCCCGGTCGGCACCGCATGCAGCCACCCTCGGGTCGCCGCAACTCTGCCGAAGAGCTGCGGACGTGGTCTGATGCCGGCATTCTTCCGCCAGGTCGTACAGGCACCGTCGGCACCGGTGCGGGCGTCGTCGGCGTGCGCACCCGCCTGGGGGACCTCATTCATGGCGTATCGCTCATGATCATCTGACGGTAGGCGGCGACCGCCTCGGCGGGGGCGGCATCGGCGGCGATGCGGCCGTCCTCGACGACGAGGGCACGTTGGGCGATCTGCGCGAACTCGAGGTCGTGGGTGGTGAGGATGATGCGCACCCCGCGACGGGCGACGAGGTCCTGCAGATGCACGCGCAGCTTCTCCCTGTTGCGCAGGTCGAGCAGGGTCGTGGGTTCGTCGAGCACGAGGATCTGCGGGTCGACGGCGAGCACCGCGGCCAAGGCCACGAGTTGCCGCTGTCCGCCGGAGAGTTCATAGACGCTGCGCTCGGCGAGGTCGGCGATGCCGAGTTCGCCGAGCACGGCCAGGGCCGCGTCCCGCCGCCTGCCCTTCGGCACGGACTTGCGCAGGGAGAGTTCGATGTCTTCGATCGGGGTCGGCATGACGAGCTGCGCGGCCGGGTCGGTGAAGACGAACCCCACCCGCGATCGCACCTTCGCCGGATGCCGATACGGGTCGATTCCGTCGATGAGGACCTGCCCCGCATTCGCGGTGACCAGACCATTGACCAGCTGCAGCAGAGTCGACTTCCCCGAACCGTTCGCTCCGATCACGGCCACGACATCCTCGGTGAGGGTGAAGCTGACGTTCTGGAGGATCGGTCGCACGACGTCGCCGTCGGGGCCCTCGTCGAGGACCCCGACGCCGACATCGCTGAAGCTGATCTCCCGGGTCACTTGACGCCCGGTTCCCGCTCCGCCGCCGAGGCGGCCGCACCGTTGAGGTGCGCACCCGCGGCTGAGTCGACGCCCGCACCGACGAGCGAATCCATGCTCACGCCGCGACGGCGCAGCACATCGGGGAATGCCCGATGGATGAGGACGGCCACCGAGGCGGCGAGGATGTTCTTGATGATGTCACCGGGCCAGTAGGCGAGGTCGGCGACGGCGGCGACGCGAAGCGGCAGATCCGCGTTGATCGACATGCCGAGGATGCCCAGCGGGTGGTTGAGCAGGAGGCTGGCGGCGAATCCGCCGAGGAACAGGGCGATGCCGAGCCTCATCCCCCGGAAGCGACGCACGGCCCAGCGGGCGACGAGCCCGGCGGCCAGGGCGTAGAGAGTGAAGGAGAGGATGTAGCCGGCGCTCGGTCCGGCGAGCACACCGATGCCGCCGTTCATGCCGGAGAAGATCGGCAGCCCGAGCAGGCCGAGGACCACATAGAGCAGGGTCGCGGCCGCTCCCCGCCAGGGTCCGAGCACCATTCCGCACAGGGCGATGGCGAAGGTCTGCAGCGTGATCGGCACACCGGCGGGCCCGACCGGGACCGGGGGCATCATCGCAAAGGCCGCGAGCATAGCGGCGAAGACGGCGATGAGCGCGATGTTGCCGGCACGACCGGCCGAACGAGGACGGGTGATGCCCGCCGAGGCGGTGCTGTGGGCCTGAGACATGAGTACTCCGTTGTTCGTGTTCCACCCGGAGCGCAGCGGGTCTGCATCCGGAAATACCCGAGGCGACCCCAGGTTCCCCACCACTGTAACTGAACAGTGTTCAGGGGCGGAATCCGGGGGTCCTCAAGGTTGCCTCGGCGATGCCTCCACCGTTCGCGTGATCCCCTGTTCAGGTCCCAGGCTTCCCTGCGACGATCACACGATCGGTGGGCCGACGATCATTCCCATTCGATGGTGCCCGGGGGCTTCGAGGTGACGTCGAGGACGACGCGGTTGATGTCGTCGACCTCGTTGGTGATGCGGTTGGAGATCACGGAGAGCACATCGTAGGGGATGCGCGTCCAGTCCGCGGTCATCGCGTCCTCGCTCGAGACCGGGCGCAGCACGACGGGGTGGCCGTAAGTGCGGCCGTCTCCCTGGACGCCGACGGAGCGGACATCGGCCAGGAGGACGACCGGGCACTGCCAGATCTCCCCGTCAAGGCCCGCCTTCGTCAGCTCGGCGCGGGCGATGGCATCGGCCCTGCGGAGGATGGCCAGACGCTCCTCGGTGACTTCGCCGATGATGCGGATGCCCAGGCCCGGTCCGGGGAAGGGCTGGCGAGAGACGATGACCTCGGGCACGCCGAGTTCGCGGCCGATGGCGCGCACCTCGTCCTTGAACAGGGCACGCAGGGGTTCGATGAGCTGGAACTGGATGTCGTCGGGCAGGCCGCCGACATTGTGGTGGCTCTTGATGTTCGCGGTCCCCGATCCGCCGCCGGACTCGACGACGTCGGGGTAGAGGGTGCCCTGGACGAGGAAGGCGATGTCCTCACCCTCACCCTCCTGGGCTTCGAGCACGAGGTCCGCGGCGGCGTTCTCGAACGTGCGGATGAACTCGCGGCCGATGATCTTGCGCTTCTCCTCCGGGTCGGTGACTCCGGCGAGCTGGGAGAGGAACTGCTCACGCGCATCGACGGTGACCAGGCGGACGCCGATCGAGTCGACGTAGTCCTGCTCGACCTGTTTCCTCTCGTCCTCACGCAGCAGACCGTGGTCGACGAAGACGCAGGTGAGCTGGTCGCCGATGGCCTTGTGGACGAGGGCGGCGGCCACGGAGGAGTCGACGCCTCCGGACAGACCGCAGATGACCTTCTTGTCGCCGACGCGGGCGCGGATGAGTTCGACCTGTTCGTCGATGACCGAGGCGTTCGTCCAGTCGGCTTCGAGACCGGCGACGTTGAAGAGGAAGTTCTCGAGGATCTTCTGCCCGTTCTCCGAATGGAGGACCTCGGGGTGCCACTGCACACCGGCGAACCGCTTCTCCGGGCACTCGAAGGCGGCCACGGGGGTGTCCGGGGTGGACGCGAGCACGTCGAAGCCGGCAGGCGCCTCGGCGACGGAGTCCCCATGGGACATCCAGACCTTGTAGGAGCCCGGAGTCTCGGCCAGCAGCGACCCCGTGTCGGTCACCGACAGTGGGGTCGAGCCGTATTCGCGCTTATCGGTCTTCGCCACGCGACCGCCGAGGCTGGTCGACATGAGCTGGAACCCGTAGCAGATGCCCATGGTCGGGATGCCGAGGTCGAACACCGAGGTGTCGAAGCTCGGGGCACCTTCGTCGTTGACGCTCGACGGTCCCCCGGAGAGCACGATGGCCAAAGGGTTCTTCGCGGCGAACTCGGACGCCGGAGCGTCATGGGCGATGATCTCTGAGTACAGGCCCGCTTCGCGGATGCGGCGCGCGATGAGCTGGGCATACTGGGCACCGAAATCGACGACGAGGACAGGGGGCACCTGCGTGCTCTGGGTTTGCGTCATGCTCCAATTCTAAGCGCCGGCGAGGCGACACCCGAATTCGGGGTTTCGCGCGCCCTTCAGCTCTTGGGAGCGACGACGACGGCGGCTTCGAGTTCCGCGTCGACCTGGCGGTGGATACGACGTTCGAGGATGAACGACATCACGGGCACGACGCCGGCGAGCGCGAGGATGAGGTAACGGCCGAGGCTCCAGCGCATCTGCTGGTTGAGCCAGAAGCAGCCGATGAGGTAGACGACGTAGCACCAGCCGTGGCAGATCGCGATGGCCGCGGCGAGGTTGAAGCCGCCGAAGTTCAGGGCCGTGGCCGAGTCCGCGGCGATGAGGTACTTGTAGATCATCTCGACCGTGAGGATGAGCAGCATCGTACCGGTGATGAATGCCATCACCCGGTAGAACTTCAGCGCATTGCGCGCCGAGGTGAAGCGTTTGACGCTCCACACGTTCGACTCATCGAAGTCGGGGCGGGAGTCCAAGGACTCGTGTTCTTCGCTCACGCTCAGTTTCCTCCGGTCGTGCGGGTATCGGTGTTGCTGGTGTCTGCGGTCGTGCTCGTATCGGTGGCCGATCCGGGCTTCTTCCCCGGCTTCTTCCCCGGTTTCTTCCCGGGCTTCTTCCCGCCGTGGCGGTGGGCCGGCAGTCCGGTCAGGCCCGACATCACCTCGGGGTCGATGGCCGAGGAGCCGGCGGGCTTGACGACAACATACTCGACCCGGTTCTCCGGATCCTGAGAATCCTCGCCGAGGCGGCGCCGGACGAAGTCGTCGCGCAGCAGCTGGAACCACATGTAGAGGGCCATGGCGGCGAAGATGATCCATTCGATGGCGTACACCGCCGACTGCAGATCGAATCCGCCCTCATCGCGGGTCGTCGTGGTCGGGACCTGGGCGAGCCCATCGGTGCCCACCGAGGCGGCCGCCCCGTCGGCCTTCTCGGGAATGAGGAAGCCGGAATAGGTGAGCAGATCGGGGAACATGTTGATGATCTGTGAGGTCGAGACCGTGCGCACCTGCCCCTCGGGCAGGTCGTTGCCGGGTTCCGGCCCTTCGATCGGACCGATCCGGGCGGTGAGTTCGACATCGCCCGGCTTCGCACGCGAGGACATGGCGGCATCCTCGTCGGTGGTGAATCCGCGGACGACCGGAATCGCGATCGTCTTCTCATCGGCGCCTGCGGCGCTGACGCCCTCGCCGAGGTGGGCGTCGTCGGGGGCGAACATCGTGACCACCCAGTACCCGGACTCATCGTCCTGCATGCGGCCGGGGACGACGACCTGGGCGTCGGGGATCCAGTGGCCGGTCAGGCTGACCCGCTGGTCGGCGAGGATGCCGGGCATCGGGGCCTGGGCATCCATCACCTCGTTGAAGTCCTTGACCTCGTCGATGCCGGCGGAGTCCGCGACCTCGTTCTTGTGCTGGGCCCGGTCGACCTGCCATGCGGAGAGACCGACGAAGCAGGTGACGAGCACCAGGACGAGGAGCAGGGACCCCAACCATTTGGGGGTCAGAGCCAGGCGGAACAGTTCAGACCACCGAGCCAGTCTGGTAGGGCGAGACGGTGACGTCGACGCGCTGGAATTCCTTGAGGTCGAGGTAGCCGGTGGTGGCCAGAGCGCGGCGCAGGGCACCGGCGAGGTTGAGTTCGCCGATCGCGGTGCGGCCGGGCCCGAAGAGCACCTGCTCGAGGCTGCCGACGGTGCCGAGTTCGACCCGGTGACCGCGCGGCAGGTCCGGGTGGTGGGCTTCGGCACCCCAGTGCATGCCGCGCCCAGGAGCCTCGGTGGCTCGGGCCAGAGCGGTGCCGAGCATGACGGCATCGGCGCCGACGCCGAAGGCCTTGACGATCTCACCGCTGGTGCCCAGCCCGCCGTCGGCGATGACGTGGACGTAGCGTCCGCCGGATTCGTCCATGTAGTCGCGGCGGGCGGCATGGACGTCGGCGACAGCGGTGGCCATCGGGGCGTGGATGCCCAGGGTCTTGCGGGTCGTGGCCGCCGCTCCCCCGCCGAAGCCGACGAGGACGCCGGCGGCACCGGTGCGCATGAGGTGCAGGGCCGCGGTGTAGGTGGCGGCACCGCCGACGATGACGGGCACATCGAGTTCGTAGATGAACTGCTTGAGGTTGAGCGGTTCGGTGTGGGTCGAGACGTGCTCGGCCGACACCGTGGTGCCGCGGATGACGAAGATGTCGACACCGGCATCGACGACGGTCTTGTAGAACTCCTGCGTCCGCTGCGGGGTGAGCGCTCCGGCGACGGTGACTCCGGCCTCACGGATCTGCTCGAGGCGGGCGGTGATGAGTTCGGCCTGGATGGGTGCGGAGTAGAGCTCCTGCATCCGAGAGGTCGCCATTTCGCTGGGCAGCTGGGCGATCTCGGCCAGCAGCGGGGTGGGATCCTCGTACCGGGTCCACAGTCCCTCGAGGTCGAGCACACCGAGTCCGCCGAACTTGCCCAGGGCGATGACGGTCTCCGGCGACATCGCCGAATCCATGGGGGCGCCGATGAAGGGCAGGTCGAACTGGTAGGCATCGATCTGCCAGCTCAGAGACACGTCTTCGGGGTCGCGGGTGCGCCGAGCGGGGACGATGGCGATGTCGTCGAGCGAATAGGCGCGACGGCCGCGCTTGCCTTTGCCGATTTCGATTTCAGAACTCACGCCAACAGCCTATCCCACCACCCTCTGCGCCAGGTCTCAGCCCACTATGAGGAACGCAGCGTCTCCCTCCCAGAACTACCTGACGACGGCTCAGCAACCTCGCGCCAAGTTGCTGGGCCGCCGTCAGGATCCTTCTATGTCTGTCAAGCGGCTTGGCCGATCGAGTTCGTGGCCTCGAGAATGCGATACACAGAACGGGCCAAGTGACGCTTCATGCACCGGATGGTCTCCTTCTTCGTCTTCCCCTCGCCAAGCCGTTTAGCCATGTATGCCTGGGACCTCTTCTGGTGAGAAAGCCGCGTGATGGCCACCATGTACAACGCAGAATTCAACCGACGATCACCACTGCGATTAAGCCGGAACCTCACCACATTCCCCGACGACGCCGGTATCGGGCTGACCCCCGCCAGCTTCGCAAACGCAGCCTCTGAACGCACCCGCCCAGGATGCGACCACGCCAGGTAGAACACAGCCGCGGTGATCGGACCAATCCCCGGCTCAGCCAGCAACACCGCAGCCGGGCTGTCCTTGACCAAAGCTTCGATCCGGGTGGCGTAGTCCTTGATATCGGCATCGACTTCGACGACGCGTTTGGCTAACCGAATCGCTTCCCGACGAGCCTCGGTAAGTGCCACAGACTCGTTCCTGATCCGCCACTTCGCAACCGCGTGGATCTTGACGACCGACAGTTTCCGACGCGCATCCATACCGAGGTCATGAGTACGCAACAGCGCGGTGAGCGCATTGACAGTCCGGGTCTTCTCCCGGGTCATGGACTCCCGCGCCTTGACCAGGATCTGCAGTCCCTGACGCGGCCCATCAGCCTGCCGGGGGAACCGCAGCCGCGACTCATCCATCGACAGGACCGTGCCAGCGATCCGTCGGGCATCGATCCGGTCATCCTTGCCCGTGGCATGCCGGTCACGAGCATTCATGCTGGCGGCCTCGGCGACTGTGTACCCGTTGTCGGCAACATGGTCGGCAAGGATCGCCCCGTAAGTGCCGATACCCTCGATCACCCACAGGGTGTCGAGGTCCCCGCCGGTACGGCGACCGGCCCACAGCAGCGCCCGTTTCAGGCCAGCTTTCGTGGTCGGGAATGCAGCAGTGTCGACGTGCTCACCAGTGTTGGTGAGGACACTGTAGACGTGGTTCTTCGCGTGGGTGTCGACGCCAACGACAAACGCGTATAAATGCGAGATGATAGTCATGACGGTTCGTGATTCTCCTGTGTCAGAACGGATGAGGTCCGACCGTCGAACGGTCGGCTCCGGTCCGGGAGATAGTCACGTCGAAACACTACTGTGATGAGTCACGTTCGGTCAGGAACGGACAACCTTCTGATCAAGTTATCGATGTGGGCCGAGCCGGTGCCGACCGCCCACCGATCATCAGACAGATCCCGACGAGGACATCGTTCGAGTCAGTAGTTCTGCGGGTCATGATGATCGATGGGACGGTCAGTTCCTACTCTGCCAGCCAGTCCCAGACCAGCCACTATCAATACTCACAGTAGTTCTGGGAGGGAGGTGGGCGGCGGCGACGTCCTCAGCGGCAGCGACGAAGGCCCGCACATGCGGCAGGTGCGCCTCCCGGTCGCGCACATGCATGACGACCCGACGCATCGGCACGGGATCGGTGAGGTCGACGGCGACGAGCCCCGGCGGCAGCTGCAGGGTCGACAGCCCCGGCAGCACCGTGATCGCCAGATTCGACGCGACGAGGGCGAGCGCGGCGAAGTCGTCCTCGCAGGCTGCGAAGCTCTTGCGTTCGAAACCGGCCGCCGCGCACGCATGATCGACGACCTTGCTCGACGGACCCGCCCACATGTCATAGTCGACCCAATGCTGGTCTTCGAGATCCTTGAACGGCACTGTCGCCAGCTCCGCGAATTCGTGCCGCTCGGAGACCACAACCCGGTAGTCATCGTCGAAGAGCGGAATCCGCGTCATCTCCGGCAGCCGGGTCTCCCCGCCCTGCGGGACCTCGGCCCGGATCTCGATGAGGCAGTGACTGCGCCGATTCTTCGCCGGTTCGTTGAGCTGGATGTCGAAGCGCAGGTTCGGGTGGTCGCGGGCGACGGATTCGATGATCCCAGGCAGCAGCCGAGCATTGAACGAGGTGAATGCGGCGATCCGCAGTCGGGGACGGCTGACGTTGCGGAAATTCTCGACGAGGTCGTCCAGTCTGGCCACCGAGGTGAACACCTCCCCGGACTCCTCGGCCAGCCGCCGACCGAACTCGGTGATCTCGATGCCGCGGCCCGACCGCCGATACAGGGGTGCGACGACGGACTTCTGCAGGGTCGTGATGTGCTGGCTGACCGTCGCCGGCGTGTAGTTGAGGTTCTTCGCGGCCGCGACCACAGACCCGGTGGCCACGACCGCGCGCCAGATCCGGAGCCGGTTGAGATCCCACATACGTGCATCGTAGCCGGAAACCATTCGGTATCGCCTGATGTTCGTTCACGATCAATTGCTTTTCCCGATTGTTGGCACCCCCGACAATGGAGACGTGCCCCAGGAGATGCGTCTCCCCACCCGCGGGGCTCGCTTCACCCCACTGCATCAGGAGGACAGCCGTGACCGGACCCGAGATCCTCACCATCACCGGCGCCGCCGCCGCGTTGGCGGTCACGCCCGGACCCGAGACGATCCTCACGATCCGCCTGTCGTCCCTGCGGCGGAAGGCCGGACTGGTCTATGCCCTCGGCACGGCCACGGGAACCGTGATCTGGATGGCCCTCGCGCTGACCGGAGTCTCCGCCCTGCTCACCGTCTACCCCGCCGCGGTCCAGGTGCTCAAGATCGGCGGCGGGCTCTACCTCTGCTTCCTCGGATTCCTCGCCGGCCGGCAGGCGCTGCGCCTGCGTCGCGAACTGCATGCGGACTCGGCGACCTCCGAGTCCACAGCCGACCAGACGGACCCACCCGAATCGCCCCTCGACGGCCCGGTCAGCGAGATCGCCACCGCCGTGGAGTCGACCGCCTGGGGTCACCTGCGCTCGTTCGTGTCCTATCGCCGCGGCATCATCTCCTCGCTGAGCAACCCGAAGGTCGGCCTGTTCTTCCTCGCGATCCTGCCCACCCTCGTGCCCGCGTCGCCGAGCGGAGTCGACTATGCGGTGCTCATCGCCCTCATCGTCGGCGTGCTGCTGGCCTATCAGCTCGTGCTCGCGTGCATGGCGAGCCTGGCCGCCTCGGCGATGGCGCACCGCAGCGCCGACTTCTTCATCGAGGCGGCCTCGACCCTCATCCTGTTCGTCATCGGCATCGCTGTCATCGCAATCCCGATCTGAGTGGCCATCCCCGGTCGTCGGAACGGCGCATTCCCTGCGGCCCGGCTCAGAATTCCAGGGGCAGATTGTCGATGAGGTGCGTGCCGCCGACATCCACCGACACGAGCAGCAGGGCCGATCCCCGAAAGTCGTCGGGGCAGGGCCGCAGTGTCGCCGCCTCGACGAGGCTGAGGTAGATGATCTCGAGCATCCCGCGCTCGGTCGCCGATTCGAGGACGGCACGGGCCGCCGATTCGACGGCGCCGGGCAGTCCCCCAGCACCCGTCGACGAACCCGCCGCCACCTCGGCGGCGGTGTCGAGGGCCCGCGGAATCGCCAGGGCACGGTCGCGGTCGACCCCGGAGAGGTATTCGTTGCGACTCGACATCGCCAGCCCGTCATCGTCGCGGATGACGGGCAGACCGATGAGCTCGATATCGAAGTCGAGGTCGGCGATCATCCTCTTGACCAGCACGAACTGCTGGATGTCCTTGAGCCCGAACACCGTGACATCGGGGTCGATGAGGTTGAACAGCTTCGCCACGACCGTGAGCACTCCGTCGAAGTGACCGGGCCTGGCCTCACCTTCGAACACCGCGCCCATGCGCCCGGCGACGACGCGGACTTCGGGCGCGGAAGGATACATCTCGGCCAGGGCAGGAGCGAAGACGAAGTCGACCCCGGCCTCCTCGCACTTGCTCAGATCGGCCTCAATCGGGCGCGGGTACTGGACGAAGTCCTCATCGGCGCCGAACTGCAGCGGATTGACGAAGATCGAGGTCACGACCAGGTCGGATTCGGCCCGGGCGCGGGCCATGAGCGCCTGATGACCCGAGTGGAGGGCGCCCATCGTCGGCACGAGGCCGATGCGCCCGGTCTGCTCGGACCGCCACCGACGCAGCGCCTGGATGCCTCCGACCTCCATCAGTCGAAGCCCCTCTCCGGTTCGGGGAAGATCCCGGACCGGACTTCGTCGACATAGGTTCCGACCGCCTCGGTGAGCACGGAATGCAGGTCGGCATAGCGCTTGACGAAGCGCGGGGCCCGCCCCGTACTCAGCCCGGCCATGTCCTGCCACACGAGCACCTGCGCGTCGCAGTCGGCGCCCGCTCCGATGCCGATGGTCGGGATCGTGAGTTCGGCGGTGACCTGCCCGGCCAGGGCGGACGGGACCATCTCCATGACCACGGAGAACGCTCCGGCAGCGGCGACCGCGCGGGAGTCGTCGAGAAGCGCCGAGCCCGCCTCCCCGCGACCTTGGACCTTGTATCCGCCGAGGTTGTGCTCGGCCTGCGGGGTGAAGCCGATGTGCGCCATGACAGGGATGCCCGCCGCCGTGATCGCCGCGATCCGCGAGGCCATGCGCGCCCCGCCTTCGAGTTTGACCGCGTGGACTCCGGCTTCCTTCATGAACCGCACAGCCGTGGCCACGGCCTGTTCGTCGGAGATCTCATAGCTGCCGAAGGGCAGGTCGGCGACGATGAGTGCGCGCGTCGTCGCCGAGGCGACTGCACGAGCCAGGGGAATGAGCTCGTCGACGGTCACCGGCAGGGTCGTGGCGTGGCCGTAGACGTTGTTCGCCGCGGAATCGCCGACCAGCAGCGCCTCGACGCCGGCCTGCTCGAACAATGCAGCCGTGTACTGGTCGTAACTGGTCAGCATCGCCCACCGCCGGCCCGCGGACTTGGCTCTGATGAGATCGAGAGTGCGGATTCGCCGAGGCGGGGCCGCGGGAGCGCCGCTTCGCCCGGTTCCCGACGGGGTCGACTGACCTCCGTACGGAGCCGGTTCCTCGGCGGATGATGTGGACGATTGCTGGTTCGGGTGTGCCGCGTCGGGCATGAGGATCCTTCGGATATGCGATGTCGTCGGTGCGGGCGCGGGCGGGTCGAGCCCGAAGCTCCGGTGAGGAGCCTCGGTCACTCTCACGGGGCGACCACCGCAGTGCACATCGGCTCGGATTGCGAGCCCGACCACAGCCTAGGCCATCCCCTGCCCCACGGCTATCACAAGCCCCCGGCAACAGCACCTCCACGCAGAACTCGGCCCGCTCCGCCGCCCGCGACACGACCGGCACGGAGTTGTGCATTGACCAGCGACGGGATTAAGCTCAAATCTGCGCAAACAATTAAACGCACAAGTGCGCAAAACATGTCGGGCGGTGTCTCGCGCTCCTCGCGCACCCGCAGCCCACCACAGCGAAGGACGATGATGACTACGACAGCCTCGATCGAACTCACCCTCAAGGACATCTCCGCCACGGGGGCCAACGACGACATGTGTTCGACGGAGCTGCTCGATGCCCCGTGGGACGTCGACGAACGCCCCGGCTACGGTCCCGGCGCCTCGCTGGCCGACACGATCCCGGCCGCCGCCCCACGTCAGGGTGAGATCCCCGAGGAATACAAGCAGGCCTCCGCCGAAGAGCTCGATGACCGCATCCGCAGGGCCAAGGAGAGCCTCGGCGATCGCGTCGTTCTGCTCGGCCACCACTATCAGCGGGTCGAGGTCGTCGAGCACGCCGACTACATCGGCGACTCGTTCATGCTCGCCCGGGCCGCGCAGAACCATCCGGAGGCCGAGGCGATCGTCTTCTGCGGCGTCCACTTCATGGCCGAGACCGCCGACCTGCTCTCGCAGCCGAACCAGTCGGTCATCCTGCCCAACCTCGCCGCCGGCTGCTCGATGGCGGACATGGCCTCGATCGATCAGGTCGAGGACTGCTGGGAACAGCTCGCCGAGGTCTTCGGCACCGAACCCGATGAGCACGGCCGCGTCCCGGTCGTCCCCGTCACCTACATGAATTCCTCGGCCGCGATCAAAGGTTTCTGCGGCTGCAACGGCGGCATCGTGTGCACCTCGTCGAACGCCGAGGTGGTGCTCGAGTGGGCGTTCGAACGCGGGCAGCGCGTCCTGTTCTTCCCCGACCAGCACCTCGGCCGCAACACCGCCGTGAACATGGGCATCGGTCTTGATGAGATGCCGCTGTGGAATCCGGCCCGTCCGCTGGGCAACAATGACGAGCAGACGCTCACCGACGCCCGCGTCATCCTCTGGCAGGGCTTCTGCTCCGTGCACAAGCGCTTCACTCCCGCCCAGATCGACAAGGCTCGGAACGAGCACCCGGATGTCCGCGTCATCGTCCACCCCGAATGCCCGCGCGAGACCGTGGCCGCCGCCGATGAGTCCGGGTCGACCGCGTACATCACGAAGGCCATCGCCGAGGCGACCGAACCGACGACATTCGCCATCGGCACCGAGATCAACCTCGTCCAGCGGCTGGCCGCCGAGCACCCGCAGCATACGATCTTCTGCCTCGATCCCGTCATCTGCCCGTGCTCGACGATGTATCGCATCCACCCCGGCTACATCGCCTGGGTGCTCGAATCGCTCATCGCCGGACGGGTCGTCAACCAGATCTCCGTCGACGCCGAGGTGGCCGATCCCGCCCGTGTGTCCCTGGAGCGGATGCTCGCCGCGAAGCCGCGGATCTGATGAGCCGCGTCATCATCGCCGGCTCCGGGATCGCCGGTCTCACCTGCGCCCTGCGTCTGGCCGGCCGCCACGAGGTCACCGTGGTCACGAAGGGCAGCCTCGGTGAGTCGAACACCGCGTGGGCGCAGGGCGGGATCGCCGGGGTCGTCGGCCCCGATGACACCGTCGCCTCCCATGTGGCCGATACGCTCACCGCCGGTGCCGGGCACTGCATCGACGAGGCCGTCGAGGTGCTGTGCTCCTCCGGTGCCGATGCGCTGTTCACTCTCGCGGCCGCCGGTGTCGAGTTCGACCGGGACGAGACCGGAGCCTGGGCGCGCGGCATGGAAGGCGCCCATTCCTTCGCCCGCATCTTCCACGCCGGCGGGGACGCCACCGGCCGTGAGATCGCCTCCGCGCTCACGGCCGCCACCCGCGCCGAGGCGGCCGCCGGGCGGCTCCGCCTGCTCGAAGACACCATGCTCGTCGACATCTCCACGACCGGCGAGCGCGAGGGCTGCCCCATCCGCGCCTCCGGAATCACCGTGCTTCGGGACGGACGTCTCGAACGACTGAGCGCCGATGCCGTCGTACTCGCCACCGGCGGTGCCGGGCAGCTCTTCGCCCACACGACGAACCCGGATGCGGCGACCGGTGACGGCCTGGCCGCAGCCCTCCGTGCCGGCGCCGAGGCCCGTGACCTCGAGTTCTTCCAGTTCCATCCCACCGCTCTGGCCGGTCCCGGGTTCCTCATCTCCGAAGCCGTCCGCGGCGCCGGTGCCCTCCTCCTCGACGAGCAGGCCCGCCGGTTCATGCCGGAGATCGACAAGCGGGCCGAGCTCGCCTCCCGTGATGTCGTCGCCCTCGCCCTGCACCGACGGTCGGCCGCTCAGCACGGTCGGCCCTGCGTCCTCGATGCCCGGGCCGTCTCCGAGGCGGCCGCCCGGTTCCCGAGCATCACCGCCGGCCTCGCCGCTCATGGTCTCGATCTGTCCCGAGACCTCATTCCGGTCACCCCGGCCGCTCACTACTTCATGGGCGGGGTGAGCGCCGATCTCGAGGGACGAACGACCATCGCGGGCCTCTTCGCCGTGGGCGAGGTCGCCTGCACCGGGGTCCACGGCGCGAACCGCCTGGCCTCGAACTCGCTGCTCGAAGGTGCGGTCTTCGGCGCTCGCACGGCCGATGCGATCGACACGGATCGCCCGAACGCCGTCGGGTCCGCAGAACACCGGCCCGGCCTCCCCCGCCTCGCCGGCCTCACCCGCCCCGAGTTGCAGGCTCTGACCTGGGATCATCTGGGAGTGGAGCGCACCGCGGCCGGTCTGCGCACCCTGCTCGGCCGCCTCGGCGAGGTCTCTCCGGACCGGGCCGGCACGGTGGACCGCGAGCACGAAGTGGTCGCCCCCGGAGCGGAGATCACCGCCGATCCGCGCCGGCACACCACGATCGTCGAGCGCATCGAAACCGCGAATCTCACTCTCATCGCCGAGCACATGGCTCATCATGCGCTGGCCCGTGACCGCAGCCTCGGGGCGCATACTCGCACCGATGCCCCGCTCTCGAGCCCGCCACCCGAAGGCACCCGGCCCACCGGTGCCGCCACAGACCCGACCCCGCCCCGCCTGCTTGAGGAGGCCGCCGCATGCTGACCGCCGCGACCATCGATTCCGCGCTCCGCCTCGCCCTGAATGAGGACGCCCCCTGGGGCGACATCACCGGGGAGGCCTTCATCCCGGCCGGCGCCGCGGCGCGGGCCGATCTGCGGGCACGCGAGGACGGGGTGCTCGCCGGCATCGACGTCTTCGCCCGCGCCTTCACCCTCGTCGATCCGTCCGTCGCGATCGACCTGCACGCCGCCGATGGTGACGCCTTCACGGCCGGTGAGGTGCTCGCCACGGTCTCCGGCCCCGCCAGAGCGGTGCTGCAGGCCGAGCGGATCGCCCTGAACTTCTGCCAACGGATGAGCGGAATCGCGTCTGTCACCAGGCGCTTCGTCGATGCCGCCGATGGTCGGGCGCGGATCGTCGACACCCGCAAGACCACTCCAGGCCTGCGGGCTTTCGAGAAGCATGCGGTGGTCTGCGGCGGCGGGCACAACCACCGGTTCGGGCTCTCCGATGCGGTCATGGCCAAGGACAATCATCTCGCCGTCCTCACCGGCGAGGGACTCAGCGTCGCCGAGGCGATTCGACAGGCCCGCACCCGCCTGCCGCACACGACGAGGATCGAGGTCGAGGTCGACCGCCTCGACCAGGTGCCCGCGGTGCTCGAAGGTGAGGCGGACATCATCATGCTCGACAACTTCACCCCGGCCCAGCTGCGCGAGGGAGTCGAACTCATCAGCGGCCGCGCCGTCGTCGAGGCCAGCGGCAACGTCACTCTCGACACGATCCCTGAGATCGCCGCCACCGGGGTCGACGTCATCTCATCCGGGGCGCTGACGCACAGTGTCCGCTCGATCGATCTCGGTCTCGACCTCGTGCTGACGAATCCTGCGGGGAACTGAGATGAGCCGACGCCTCTACCTCGACACCGCGGCCGCGGCTCCCGTGCGGCGGGAGGCCCTCGAGGCAGCCTGGCCGTACCTGGCCGGTGCCTTCGGCAACCCGTCGAGCCACCACGAATTCGGGCGCGGGCCCGCCGAGGCCCTCGCCGATGCCCGGTCCCGCGTCGCCGCGGTCCTGGGGATGCGGGCCACCGACATCACCTTCACCAGCGGCGGCACGGAAGCGGACAATCTCGCGATCCTCGGCATCGCCCTCGGCGCACAGACGCAGGGCCAGTCGGACGGGACCCCACGGCCGCCTCGGCGACATATCGTCACCTCGGCGATCGAGCACGAGGCGGTGCTCGCCTCGGCGGAGTTCCTCTCTCGCGTCCACGGCTTCACCATCACCGAGGTGGACCTGCACCCCGATGGGACCGTGACGCCCGAGGCCCTGGCCGAGTCCATCCGCCCGGACACCACGCTGGTGAGCCTCGGCTACGCGAACAACGAGATCGGAACGGTCGCTGACATCCCGGCTCTCGCCGCGGCCGCGCACGAGGCGGGTGCCCGTTTCCACACGGATGCGGTGCAGGCCGCCGGGTGGCTGCCGCTGTCCGGACTCGGCGTCGATGCGCTCACGCTGGCCGGGCACAAGGTCGGGGCGCCGAAGGGCATCGGAGTGGCCGCGATCCGCGCCCGCGTTCCCGTCGAACCGCTCATCCACGGCGGCGGGCAGGAGGCGGGACGCCGTTCGGGCACGGAGAACGTGGCCCTTGCCGTCGCCTTCGCCACCGCCTTCGAACTCGCCGAGGCGGAGCGGACCGAAGCCGCCGCCCGTGTCCGAGCCATCCGCGATGAGTTCATCGCCGCGATCCTGGCAGCGGTTCCGGGCGCCTTCCTCACCGGCAGTCCGGACGCACGGACACCGAACCACGCGTCGTTCTGCTTCTCGAACACCTCCGGGGAGGCCGTCCTCCTCGAACTCGAGCGCCTCGGTGTCACGGCATCGAGCGGATCGGCCTGCGCGGTCGGGTCCGATGAGGCCTCGCATGTGCTCACTGCGCTGGGCATCGAGGCCGACGTCGCGCAGACCAGCGTCCGCTTCACCTTCCCATCGACCATCACAGCGGACCAGGGTCGGGCCGCTGCCCTGGCTGTCGCAGAAGCCGCCGAGAGCCTCGCCGTCAGCTACACGTGATTGTGTCCACTCTCACACTCACCAGGCGAGACGCCCCTATCATTATCTGCTCGTCGGGGAGAAAATAGGATCACGCATTCGTACCGGGTGTGAGGGGGCCACCATGGATCTGCTGATTCTATTCATGATTGCCGTGATGTTCTCGACGATCGTGTTCTTCATCGGGCGATACGCCTGCCCGAGACATGATCGCGTCCCTCTCATGGAGGTCGACCACGTGCTCCTGTGGACCACGCTGCGCCGCGGATGGCATGCGCTCGGGTCGTTCGGACCGATCACCCATTACCCTGAGGATCCTTCGGGTTCGGCTCGCGCCTGAGTTGTCGCTCGCGCCTGCCGCTGATCGACAGGACTGTCCCTGTTGTTAGAGTGACAGGGTGACGTCCTCCTCTCCGAATCCGCGCCGGTCCCCGATGGGCGAGTTCGCTGCGCTCGTGTTCGCGGTCGTCTCGGTCCTCGTGTTCATCGGTTTCGCCGTCTGGTTCTGGGTTCAGGCTCCGGACACCGTCGCGAGCCACTTCGATTCCTCGGGACAGCCCGACGACTGGTCGTCGAAGGCGGGCACGCTGGGCTGGCTCGTGCCGATCGGCGTCGGTCTTCCCCTGCTCTTTTCGAGCCGCTGGATCTGGGAGAAGCTTCCGAGTTCCATCATCAACATCCCGTTCAAGGACTACTGGTTGAACAGCGGCGAGCACACCTACCTCTATGACTGCCTCATGCAGTTCATGCGCATCACCGGCGGCGCCCTGGCACTGCTGCTGACGTCGGTGCTTGTGATGATCATGCGCGAAGGGCGCGGGGCGACGATGCCGACGGGGATGACGTTCATTCCCACAGGCGTCTTCCTCATCATCACCGCCGCGGCTCTCATCAACCTCGTCCGCCGGCTCAGCCCGCCGAGGTGAGCCCGCCCTGCGGCAGGAAGACGGAGGCGTCCCAGTTCTGCATCGCGTGTGCCGAGGCCCAGAAGTGCAGTTCGTAGACACATGCCTGTTCGAACGCCGCCCGCATCCGTGCCGCCTCCTCGTCCGGGGCCTTCGCGAGTTCCTGTTCGAGGATGACCACGGCATGACGGGTCGATTCGTCGAACTCCGGTGAGTCATAGGTCTGCACCCAGGTCCGGTACGGGTGGTCATCGGCCATCTGACCGGCCTGCTCGACGAGCACCTTGCCCATGTGGGCGTATACCCAGAAGCACGGCAGCACTCCGGCGACGCCTTCGCCGTAGGAGCGGCTGGCGGCCGTGGCGATGAGGAACGAGACGTAGCCGAGCGCCGTCGGTGAGGCCTTGGCGCCCGCGCTGCCGCCGGTGAGTTCAGCATGTGCGGCCGCCAGTCGCGAATCGGCGAGCAGCTCTTCGTGCATGCCTTCCTCGACCGTGATCGCCTCGGCTGCCGAGCCGGCCCAGAAGCGTGACTCGTCGCGGTCGACGGTCTTTGCGGCGAGGAAGGACATCGCCTTCGCGTAGCCGTTGAGGTAGATGCCGTCCTGGATGATGTAGTTCGTGAACGCCGTGACGTCGAGGCTGCCGTCGGCGAGCTGGGCGAGGAACGGCAGGTCTTCGATCTGTTCGATGATGGGGCGGACACGGTCCCAGAGCTGAGCGGTCTGGGGTCCGGCAGAGAAATCGACGGTCATGGGAACTCCTATGTACTCGTGTGACGTGCGGTTGTGATTCGTGTTGGTCAGATGGGGTGCCCGACCGTGCGGTGAGCGGTCGGTCAGGAAGGCTGCCCGCGGACGATGTCGACCTGATGGTCGACGGGTCCGTGTGCCCCATCCGAGTCGAGGCTGACCTGCCAGCCCGCGGCCGAGCTGAGAGCCCGGGCGAGGAAATCCAGGGCATTGCTGACAGCATCGCCGAGGAGCTCGGACCCGATCTCGGGGGTGCCGGTCACGGCCGCTCCCGCGCCCCCGTTCGCCGATGCTGCGCGTTCACGGCCGAGGACGGCCACCTCGGCGGTGATTGCGGCCGAGAGGGTGCACCCGGTTCCGTGCGTGTTCGCGGTAGCCACGCGGGGGTGGGTGAACTCGCGGACCGAACCGTCCCGGGTGGCGAGGATGTCGGTGACGTCTCCGTCGCTGCCGTGCCCGCCCTTGAGGAGGACGGCGCCGGGCCCACGTTCGAGCAGGCGAAGCGCCTGGTCACGCATCTGGTCGGGGGTCTGCGCTTCGGGTTCGTCCTCGGACAGGAGCAGGGCCGCCTCGGGGAGGTTGGGAGTGATGAGGTCGGCCACGGGCAGCAGGTGGGTGCGGACCGCGTCGACGGCGTCGGACTCGAGGAGGCGATGGCCCGAGGTCGCGATCATCACCGGGTCGACGGTGTAGAAGCCGAGCAGGCCTTCGGCGGCGCGGGCGACGACGAGGTCGACGAGGGATCGGCCGCCGAGCATCCCGGACTTCGCGGCGTCGACGGGCATGTCTTCGAGCACGGAGTCGAACTGGTCGGCGACGAAGTCATCGTCGATCGGGTAGACCCGAGACACCCCGTGCGTGTTCTGGGCGAGGAGGGCGGTGATGACGCTCGTGCCCAGGGTCTTGCGCGTGGTGAAGGTCTTGAGGTCGGCGTGGATTCCGGCTCCCCCGCTGGGGTCGGTGCCGGCGATGGTCAGCGTGATCGGCGGGCGCGTGCTCATGCCTGGCCGCCGGCGGTGCTGCCTGCGCTGTCCGCGCGGCCGTCGTGATCGCGTCCCGCGAACGCCGACAGCAGGTCTTCGGCGGCGGCCTTCGGATCATCGGCCAGGCAGATCGCCGAGACCACGCAGATCCCGATCAGCCCGCGTCCGCTCAGGTCAGGAGCTCGGTCGGCGGTGATTCCGCCGATCGCCACGGCGGGGATGCCTGCCTCTGCGACCAGTTTGCCGAGGCGGTCGGGTCCGATGCCGTCGGGTGCGTCGGCCTTCGTCGTGGTGTCATAGACCGGACCGATGCCGACGAGGTCGACGACGCCGGTGTCCCGGGCGGCGGCGAATTCGGCGCTGGTGGCGGCCGAGAGACCGATGAGCGGTGCCTCACCCACGACGGCGCGCACCTCGGTGACGGTGGTGTCGGTCTGGCCGACGTGGATGTGGATGGTCTCGCCCTCGTCGATGAGGCGGCGGGCCACCTCAACGCGGTCGTTGAGGACGACGGGCACGATGCGGTCGGTGCCGCGGGTGGCGGTGTCGACGGCGGCGATGACCTGACGGGCGAGCGAATAGAACTCGCCGTCATCGATGTCTTTGTCGCGGACCTGGATGATGCCGACTCCCCCGGCGACCGCGGCCTGGACCGTCTGGGCAACGGTGCGACCGGCCGCCTCACATTGGGCGGAGTCGGTGACGAGGTAGAGGCGGGTGTCGATGCCGACGAAGCGGTCGGTGTCAGCAGCGTTGCGCAGATCGTCGGTGATGTGCGCGGATCCGGCGGTCATGCCCGCGCGCCTTCGTCCGCGGCGAGTGTGTCGAGGCTGACCCTGGCCTGTGCGAGCCGGTCGTCGTCGACGGCGTGGAGTGCGTCGAGGAAGTTCACCGAGTAGCTGCCCGGTCCTTTGGCTCCCTCGGCGGCGTCTTCGCCGGCGACCGCGAAGTGGGCGTGGGCGGCGACGACGGCTTCGAACCTCGCCGAGGCGGCCTCACCGCTCGTGGTGTGTTCCGATGCGTTCACCGCCGAGGCGTCGGCGTCGGGATCGGCGAGTCCACCGCGAGCGGCGGCGAGGTAGGCGGCGGTGACGGCTCCGAGCGAGCAGCCGGTGCCGATGACCAGCGGCATGTATTCGTGGCCGCCGGCGATGCGGGCGACATGGTCGGCGCCGTCGATGTGGGCGACGATCGCGTCCGTGGGTCCGGAGACTGCGACGATCGCCCCGGTTTCTCGGGCCAGCTTCGCGGCGGCGGGAAGGACCGCATCGACGTCATCGGTGGAGTCGACTCCGCGTCCGCCGAGGCCGACTCCGGCCAGCGCGGCGATCTCGGAGGCATTGCCGCGGATGGCGGTCGGGTGGTCGGCGGCGGCACGACGGATGCGGGAGGTGCGGAAGTCGACGGCCCCGACGCTCACCGGATCGAGGACCCAGGGCTTGCTGGCCGCGTTGGCGACGTCGATGGCGGCATCGGCGGCGAGCAGCTGGTGGTTCGAGGCGGTGCCGAAGTTGATGAGGACGCCGCTGGCGATGCCGGCGAACTGCCCGGCGTCGGCTTCGTGGTCGAGCATCGCCGGGGAGGCACCGATGGCCAGGAGCACGTTGGCGCTGAATTGCTGCACGACGGTGTTCGTGATGCATTGGATGAGTGGATTGCTTGCACGCAGTCGCGCATTGGCAGAACGCAGGTCGAAGTCAACCATGACGATCCCTTCGCTAGTATGGCCCAGATCAGGTTCGATGGGTGTTCTCTCAGCCTCGCCGAACTCCGCCTGGACTTCTCGGCCCGAGCGGAACGTCATGAGGCACCCCATGTCATTGGCTTCGACTCTATCAGCCCCGTCGGACACGAGCGACCCCTCAGCCCCGCCCCGGCACCTGCCCACGCCCATTCGTATCGGGTGCCTGTGTCAGTCAGTTCGGTGCGACCACTTCTCCTCAGGCATGCCCGGACCCTTCGAGGCGGTGACGGCGTCAGGTTTCCCACCACAGACATCGCAGCGGATCGAACTATGCACCTCACCCGAGCAGTCATCGTGCCGGTAGATGATCGGCCGCCCGGCAGGGGCTTGCCAACGATCGCCCCAGTCGGTGAACGCGATGAGCACTCCGCGCAGATCACGTCCCTTGTCGGTGAGATGGTATTCGACCCCGCCGGACCCCGAGTTCCGGGACATGATCCCCGCCTCGACGAAGCCATCGAGCCTGGTCGTGAGCACATTGGTCGCCACTCCGAGCCGTTTCTGGAAGTCGCCGAAGCGGGTGACTCCCGCGAACAGCGCATTCCTGATGATCAGCAGGCTCCACCGTTCGCCGACGATCTCGAGCGAGCGCGCAATGGAGCACACTTCGTTGTCATACGTTCTGCCCAGCATGAGAATGATTCTACCTTGATACTTGCATGATGAAAGCAGGCGTGGGATCATCACTTCATCAACTTGTTTGATGCAAGTTGGGATCGGCAGACAACGGCAAAGGAGCCTCGCCATGACCACAGCACATCCCACATCTACGCCCGACGCAATGTCATCGTCGGATTTCACCTTCACCTATGAGGTGCCGCAGTCACCGCAGGAGGTCTACGCCGCCGTGACGAATGTGCGCGGCTGGTGGTCGCAGCGCATCGACGGCGCGACCGACCGCCTCGGCGAATTCGTCTATACGGTGCCGCAGATCCACACCACTCGCGTGCAGGTCACCGAGCTCGTCCCCGGCGAACGCGTCGTCTGGAGGATCCTCGACAATCGTTTCGGAGCGGGTGAGGGCGTCGATGAATGGGCCGGGACGACCGTGCGCTTCGACATCGAGCCGGCCGGCTCCGGTGCCCGGCTGACCTTCACCCATGTGGGGCTGATCCCGATGCTGGCCTGCTATGAGGGCTGCGCACAGGGGTGGACGCGCAATGCCCACGACAGCCTTCACCGGCTCATCACCACGGGCGCGGGAGACCCGATCACTCCGGCAGTCGAAGCGAGTCTGCTCTCCGGCGCCTGACCGCCGGACCATACCCGAGGACGGACGGCTCTCGGCTAACCGCGGCCGACGTACCTCTGGCCGCGGCGGCTGAGTGCGTCGATGACGACGGCGGTGAGCAGGACGAGCGCGGTGATGATCTGCTGCGCATCGGAGTTGAAGCCGATGAGGTAGAGGCCGTTGTTGATGGCGCCGACGACCAGCGCACCGAGCACGGCCGCCCACGCGGTTCCGCGGCCGCCGAAGAGCGAGGTGCCGCCGATGACGGCTGCGGCGATCGCGTTGAGCAGGTCCTGCGTGCTCACCAGCGTCGATCCGGCGTTCGTCGTCACACCGGTTTTGACGAAGCCGAAGAGCGCCGCGAGCACGCCGGCGGCCATGAATACGCTGATGCGCACCCAGGTCACTCGGATGCCGGCACGTCGGGCCGCCTCGACCTTGCCGCCGACGGCGTAGATCGAACGGCCGTAACGGGTCTTGCGCAGCACGAGATCGATGCCGATGGCGATGACCATCATGAGGAAGAACGGCATCGCCAGGCCGAAGTCCTGGTTGACGAGGACGAGGAACCCGAACACGATCGCGGTCAGCAGCACGATGCGCACGATCACCGAGGTCCAGCTCGGAGCGTTGAGTCCCTCGCGGTGACGGCGCAGCTTCGAGTAGATGATGCCTGCTCCGAAGCCGATGATCGCGATCGCCCCGAACACATAGGCCCAGACCGCCGGGAAGTAGTAGCTGGCGAAATCGAAGGCGAAGGTGTCCGACATCGACAGGTTCTTCTGCGTGCCCAGGGTCGTCAGCGTCAGACCGGTGAAGGCGAGCAGACCGGCCAAGGTCACGACGAAGGCCGGGATGCCGACGACGGCGAAGAACCAGCCCTGGATCGCACCGACGACGAGGCCGAGCAGCAGCATGATGATCAGCGCGATCGCCGGCGGCACACCCTGCCTGACCACGAGCACTCCGAGCAGGGAGGCGGCCAGGCCGCCGAGCTGCGCAAGCGAGAGGTCGATCTCGCCGAGCAGCAGGATGAGGTTGATGCCCAGTGCCAGGATCGCGAGGAATGCGACCTGCGTCGAGAGGTTGACGAGGTTGGCCGGGGAGATGAAATTGCTGTCGGCGGTCTGGAAGACGATGACGATGACGACGAGGGCGAGGATGACCGGGAATGACCCGAGCTGGCCCTCTTTGACGCGGCGGATGAATGTGCTGACGATGCCTTCGGACGAGATCCGCTCATCGGTGATGAAGGAATTGCGGGTCATCGACGCTCACCCCTTCGTGCTGCGCGTTTGGTCACAACGTTGTCGCTGGCTCCGGTGATCGCTGCCACGAGCACATCGGTGCGTTCGTCTCCCGGGAAGTCGCCGGCGTCTTTGCCCAGACGCAGCACGTGCACCCGGTCGCACACCGCCTGCACATCGGCCATGTTGTGGCTGACGAGCAGCACCCCGAGGTCGCGTTCCTTGAGCCGTTCGATGAGGTTGAGCACCTCGGCGGTCTGCGCCACACCGAGCGCCGCAGTCGGCTCATCGAGCATGACCAGCGAAGGTTCACCGAGGAGGGACCGGGCGATCGCGACCGTCTGCCGCTGACCGCCGGAGAGGGCGGCGATCGGTACGCGCACGCTCGGGATCTTCGCCGACAGGCTGCGCAGCAGCTCCCAGGACTTCGCTTCCATGGACACCTCGTCGAGGACTCCGCCGCGGGTCTTCTCGTGCCCCAGGAAGAGGTTGGCCACGACGTCGAGGTTCTCGCACAGGGAGAGGTCCTGGAACACGGTGGCCACTCCGGCCTTCTGCGCATCCTTCGGCGAGGAGAACTTCTGCGCCGCCCCATTGATGAGGAGTTCGCCCTCATCAGCACCGTGGACTCCGGCAATGACCTTGATCAAGGTCGATTTGCCGGCACCGTTGTCGCCGACGAGTCCGACGACTTCGCCGCGGCCGACGGTGAGATGGATATCGGTCAGAGCCTGGACGGCGCCGAACCGCTTGTTGATTCCGCGCAGTTCGAGCACGGTGTCCGTTCCGCTTCCCGGCGCCCACGCTTCTGCGGGAGCCGGTTCGGGTGTCTCAGATGTCATCTGTTCCTACTTGTCGCTGTCGATGACCTCGCCGGCCGGCGACCGAGGTGGTCGCCGGCACGAGGTCGGGCCTTGCGCGCGGCTTTGCGCACGGGTTATTTCACGCCTGCTTCGTCGCAGAGCTTCTCGACGTTTCCGGAGCAGATGTCGGAGGCCTTGATCTGATCACCGACGATGTCCTTGATGTTGTCCTTGGTGACAACCTTCGCCTCGACGAAGTCCGTCGGGGTGTCCTTGTACGTCGTGCCCGCATCGACATCCTCACCGCCGGCCAGAGCGATCGCGGCTTCAGCGGCGAATTCGGCCTGCGGTGGGATCGACTTGTAGATCGTGGCGTACTGGTCACCCTTGAGGATGTTCTGCAGTCCGTCGACCTCGGCATCCTGGCCGGTGATCACCGGATCGACCTTTGCCTTCTTCGTCGCGGCGATGACGCCGCCGGCGGTGCCGTCGTTGGCCGAGTAGATCGCGATCGGTTCCTCACCCTTGCCCTGCAGCTGGCCCTCGACCCACTGGCGAGCGTCGTCGGGGTTCCAGTCGAGGGTGTCGTGGCTGGCCGCGATGTCGACGCCCGCGCCCTTGAGGGTCTCTTCGGCACCGGCCTTGAAGTCCGCGGCGTTCGGGTCCTTCGGGTCGCCGTTGACCATCCACACCGGTCCCGACTTCGGATCGACGCCGGCATCCTTGAGTCCGTCGAGGACGGCCTGTCCCTGCAGGTTGCCGATCTTCTTGTTGTCGAAGGAGGTGTAGTAGTCGGCTCCGTCGAAGAAGCGGTCATAGGCGATGACCGGAATCTTCTTCGCTTCAGCCTTCGACAGCGCCGAGGCCACAGCCGAGGCGTCGACGGGGTCGAGGACGATGGCGTCGACGCCTTCGGTCACCGCGGCTTCGACCTGCTGTTGCTGCTGAGTCGCATCCTGGTTGGCGTTGCGGTATTCGACCTTGGCATCAGGGTTGGCTTCGACGACGTACTTCTCGAAGTTCGGTTTGTCAAGCGACTCATACCGAGTGGTCTTCGACTCCGGCAGCAGGAGCGCGATGGTGACGTCCCCGTCGCCTCCGGAACCGCTGTCGGCTTCGTCGTTGCCCTGGCCCTTCTGATTGCCGCAGCCGCTGAGCGCGAGGGCGCCGATCGCGACCGAGGCACCGAAGAGGGCCAGCTTCCTGTGGGACTTAAGGTTGTGCCTCATTGTGAACCTTTCAATCATTCTGACAACGTTGTCAGGCTGATGAATATGATTCGCTGATCGGACCCCGGTGTCAACTGTTTCGCGGCAGAATTCTTCCTCGCGCCTCAGGTCGTTCCTCACCGCTGCCACGTGCGATGACCTGGACCGGAAAGACATCTTGTCCCTTTTCTCCCCCGTCACCGAGGCGGCCGCCACGTACACCGGCACGGTCGCCGAGGCGGCCGTCGTCCTTCCCGTGCGCACCCCGCAGTCGTCGGACCGCCTCGGCGGCCATCGCCTCGACATCACGGTCGACGACCGTGACGTCGAGGAGTTCGGCGGTGGGGAAATCGTCGATGCCGACGAGTGCCGGCCATTCGTCGAGTCGGCGGCAGGCGTCGATGGCTCCTTGGGTGAGTGTGCCCGAGAGGGTGATGAGCGCGCTCGGGGCGCTGCGGGAGCCGAGCCAGGCGGCGACGACGTTCTTCGCGCTCGCTTCGTCATGGGCGTCTTCGCGCACGTAGGCCCGCCAACCGACGTCGTGGCGGCCGGCGAATGCGGAGCGGATTCCTTCGAGCCGGCGGGTGGTGATGATGCTCGTCGAGTGATCACCGATGACCCCGAGGGCGATGTGCCCGTGGTCGAGCAGCTGTTGGGCGGCCCGGAATCCGGCGGCGATCTCGTCACCGGCGACGATGCCGATCCCCTCGCCGCGGACCCCGGGGTCGAAAGACACGATCCGTGTGCCGGAGGTGGACGCGGCGCGGGTGTAGATTCCGGTCGCTTCAGGATGGGACCGCACGACGATGAGGCCGGACAGGTCGCTGGCGAGGCTCTCGTCGAGGAAGGTTTCCTCACGGTCGGGATCGTCGCCGGTCACGGTCACCACCGGGCGCAGATCGATGGCCGAGAGTTCCGCCTCGAGCGCTGCGAAGACCCTCGCCTGATACGGGTCGTCGGCGCTGGAGAGGACGACACCGACATAGGGTGAGCGCCCGCCGGCGCGCAGCCTGCGGGCCGTGGGGTTGAGGCGGAATCCGAGTTCCGCGGCAGCCTCTTCGACTTTCTCCGCGGTCGCCTGAGCGACATGCTTCTCCCCGTTGAGGACACGGGAGGCGGTCTTGATGCTCACACCGGCGCGCGCAGCGACTGTGGCCAGGGTCGGCCGATCGTTCCGCTTCGCCATGACCACACCTTTGAGTCGACCAGTTGCTTCAGTACTTGGACCGCGGCCGAGTCCAGCAGCCGCTGGACTGATGATAGCCGTACGTACCGATCGTACGAAGATGTGAGCAGGCAATTGAGCGTGGTGCGCCGAGCCGTGATCACGACCAGTTGGGTCAATGGCTGGCTTCTCAGACTGTTTTCAAAGGCAAAGACTCGCCGAGGCGGGCCCGGTCACGGTGCCCCACCTCGGCGAGCTTGGTGGTCGTCCTGCTCAGCGTGCCACAGGGTTGGGCATGGTGCCGGCGTAGAGCAGGGATTCGGCTTGGTTGCCGATGTCGACCATCAGCTTCGTGTTCCGCAGCTGCAGGCGGTTGAGGCAGGAGTGGGCGAAGCGTTCAGCACGCAGATCGACGTCCCCGCTGACCCCGCGGGCATGCTCCGGGTGATCGGATTCGTAGCCGTCGAGCACCTCGGCGACCACCGTCCAGAACCGTTCGGCACTGAGCAGACCGTCGGTGTCGAGGATCCCCGACAGGTGGCGCAGGACTCCGTCGAACATGTCGGTGAACACCGACAGCGCCTTCTCCTCCCCGGGCACGAGGGCGCGAATGCGTTCGACATCGGCGGGCAGTTCTCGGTGGCCGAGCACGGCGACCTCCTCGCCGATGTCCTTCATGAACGCCCCGGTGACCGTGTGCTCGTCGAGGACGAGGATGAGATTCTCCCCGTGCGGCATGAAGACGAGGTCGTGAGCGAGCAGTGCATGGACGAGCGGATACAGGTACGCCCGCAGGTAGCTGCGCACCCAGTCGGCGGGCTCCTGCCCCGAGGCGCGGATGAGCTCGCCGGCGAAGGAACGGCCCTCGTGGTCGCGGTGGAGCAGAGCGGCCATGGTGATGAGCTTCTGGCCCGGGGCGATCTGGGCGACGGGGTTCTCTCGCCAGAGAGCGGCGAGCATCTTCCGGTGCGGGTTCGTCTCCTTCGTCTGGTGGTAGACGTCCCCCGTGTAGCCGAGCGCGGCGCGTTCCCGCAACACTCGGAATCCGGTCTTCGCGAAGGTGTCGTCGGAGCCGATGAGGGTGGCGACCCAGTCATTGATGGCCGGGGTGTCACGCATGTACTTCGGCGACAGTCCGCGCAGGAACCCCATGTTCTGTACGGCGAGCGCGACTTTCACATACGGGGCGTCGGCGCGCGAATGGTTGAAGAAGGTCCGCAGGGACTGCTGTGCCTGGTGCTCATCGTCACCGTCGCCGAGCGGCAGCAGGTCTCCGCGGGCGATGTCCGCGGCGAAGGTGATCGCCAGCCGGTGATCGGCCTGCCAGGGGTGGATCGGCATGAGGTGGAAGTCCGCCGGATCCTGCCCGGTCGCCCGGATGCGGGAGTCGAAGCGTTCCCGTTCGGTCTCGCTGAGCGCCTCGCCGAGGTGGCCCGCCTCGTCGAGTCCTTCACCGAGGGAGAGGTGGCTGTGATCGCGTCTCACGGCCACCCATTCGATGTGGTTGAGTTCCCCGTTCTCCGGCGCCCACTTCCGGAAGTCGCTGAGTCCGAAGCCGATGCGACCGTTGTTCGCAAGGAATCCGGGGTGACCTTCGGTCATGGCCGCCTCGGTGGTCTGGAAGTCCGAATCGACGAGGGCACGGGCATTGGGCCGACGTCCGGCCCGGGCGTCCTCGAGCTTGTAGGCGGCCCCGGCCAGGGTCGAGGCGAGTTCTTCGAGGTAGGTCGAGATGAGGTCCTCGGGGATGGAGAGTGCGTCCTGGAGTTCGACGACGAGTTCCTGCGCGTCGAGCGGAACCTCGGTCTCGCCGTGCCACCGGCTGATGCTGTCTGCGTCGATGGCCCAGTGTTCGAGCGGGAGCACGCGGGCGGTGAAGGTGTAGCGTGCGGCCCCGTCGATGTTCAGTTCCCACCGGCGATCCTCTTCGCCCCGCACCTCTTCGATCTGTACGGGGGTGATGAGTCGTTCGTGAGCGAATTCGGACAGGGCTTTGGCGACGAGGTGGCGCTGCACGACGGAGAACGCGTCGGCGTTGAGGTGGGCGTAGGCAGTCGGTGCCGTCTCATCGCCCCGGTCCCGAGGGGATTCTCCGAGATTCCGACCGGCATGCGCGCCCGAGTGTTCGCCGACGAGCGGGGCGAGCGCACTGGCGTCGAAGTCGGCGCGGGTGCACGCACTCACGAGGGCTCGTTTCTCGATCTCGCCCATCATGATCGTCGCCTCGGTCACCGGGGTGAATCCGGCGGCCCGGTTCTTCTCGATGATCGCGGCGTTCCGTGCATCGGGTTCGACGACCACGCGGGTGCCACCGCGTCCGCCGGCATCGACCGGGCGCAGGCAGAAGTCGATGACCTCGGCCATGATGCGGTCGGTGAGTCCGTGCACGGCCGATCCTGCCGGTGGTGCGACGAGCAGGTGCATCCCGATATCACCGGGCCCGGTGGCCAGGACCTTCTGCGGGATGAGGCTGTCCGGGGCGTAGGTCTCGATGTAGAAGCAGTCGCTGCCGTCGACGGAGCCGACCCAGCCGTTGTCCTCCGCGGAGTCGCGGATTCCTTCCAGGTAGGCCCGGACTCCTGCCTCGTCGAGGTCGGTCATCATCCAGTACTGGGCACGCGGATGAGTGAGCCATTCGCAGAGCTGCGCGGTGTCCCGGTCGACGTCGAGCGCTCGGATGGTCACCCTCGCCGAGGCGGCCGTGAGCTTCACGGTCGAGTCCTCGGTCGCGGTCGCATCCTCGGCGGTCGCAGTCGAGGCCGCATCTGCGGTCGTGGTCGCGTCCTCGGCGGTCGGGGTCGGGGCAGTGATGAGTTCGATGGTCATGCGTGTGACATCTCCTTGGAGTCGTCGAAGGCGAAAGCGGCAGCGGGCACGGCATCGGATTCGTCCGCGGGTACCCCGAAGGTCTGGAAGGCGATGCGGTTCTCGATCAGATAGGGTTCTCGACCGGTGACCGCGGCCAGCACCACCGAGGCCCGCCATGGCCCGAACCCGAGGTCGGGGGCGGTGACTCCGTGGGTGTGCTCTTCGCCGCCTACGACGTGGATGGTGCCCTCGTCGTTGATCGTGTAGTGGCGGCTGACGTCGAGGCGGCCCCGCGAGTCCAGCCGCACCTCTGCCCCGAGCGGTGTCAGGAAGCCCGGCACCTGCGATTTGTATCCAGTGGCCGCAATCACTGCACGGGATCGTCGGGTGAAGGTCTTGTCCAGTGCCGTATTCCGGAAACCGAGGAGGTATTCTCCGCTCATCGGGTCGATCTCAGCGGTTTCGAGTTCGGCTTCGCAGATGAGGTTCGTGAGCAGTTCGCGTCCTCCGCGGCTGAGCCGATAGAGGGTGTCGTGGATGTCGTCGACGAGGTCGGCCGAGATGCCCTTGTACAGGGTGCGCTGCTCTCGACCGACGCGTTCACGCAGCTCATCGGGCAGGGCGCGGAAGTGGTCGGTGTATTCCGGGGAGGTCATCTCGAGAGTGAGCTTCGTGTACTCCATGGGGAAGAACCTCGGTGAGCGGGTCACCCAGTCCAGTCGCACCCCGCGGTTCTCGGCGTCGTCGATGAGGTCGCGGTAGATCTCGGCGGCCGACTGTCCGCTGCCGACGATCGTGATGGCACCCGATTGAAGCAGCGCCTCTCGGTTGTCGAGGTACTCGGCGGTGTGGATGAGGGGCCCGGTCGATGCGAAATCGTCCTCTTCCGCCAGTCCCCGCAGGGCCGGCGGCAGCACCGGCTGGGTGCCCACCCCGAGCACGAGGTGCCGGGCGCGGTAGGTTTCGGTCGTCACGATCTCACCGGAGTCGTCGGTCATCTCGGCGAGGGCGGTGAACACACCATCCTCCCTGGTCACGGACACAACGCGGCGGTTCCACTGCAGCGAATCCAGCTGGGCGGCGACCCAGCGGCAGTATTCGTCGAACTCGGCCCGCAGGGGGTAGAAGGATTCGCGGATGTAGAAGGGGTAGAGCCGCCGGCGCTCCTTGAGGAAGTTGAGGAACGAGTACGGCGAGGTCGGGTCGGCCATGGTGACGAGGTCGGCGAGGAACGGCACCTGGATGGTCGAGCCTTCGATCATCATGCCCGGGTGCCAGCGGAACTCGGGCCGTTGGTCGACGAACACCGCGTCGACGTCGTCGAGCGGTTCGGCCAGTGCGGCGAGTCCGAGTCCGAAGGGCCCGATGCCGACGCCGAGGATGTCGTAGATCCTGTGGGTGTCGTGGATGTCCTGGGACTGTGCACTCATGCTGCGCCTCCTTCGGTGGTGATGTGCCGTCCGGCGAGGATTCCGTGCCCGGTGGCGCGGACGAGGTCGAGGACCGCGGTAATGTCATCGATGCTGGTGTCGGGGTTGAGCAGGGTGACTTTGAGCCAGGGTCTGCCGTCGATCGTCGTGCGGGCGACGGCGGCACGGCCGGAGCGGAAGAGGACGCGGCGGAAGAGCGGGACGAGTTCGTCGGCCGTGTGCTGGTCCGCGGTGTACGGGGTGAAGCGGAAGAGCACGGTGGACAGGTCGGAGTCGCCGAGCACCTCGAAATCGGCTTGAGCCTCGAGCAGCTGCCGGACTTCGGTCGCGAGGTCGCAGACGGTGTCGATCATCGTCCCGATCTCGTCTGCTCCGCGGGCACGCAGCGTCGTCCAGAGCTTGAGCGCATCGAAGCGGCGGGTGGTCTGCAGAGACTTGTCGACCTGATTCGGTTCCGCATCGTCGGCCTGTGCTTCGGCTTCGGGATTGAGGTAGTCGTGGTGGTGGATCGTCGGCGCGAACAGGGCCGCATCCCTGACCAGCAGCGCCGAGGACGACACCGGCTGGAAGAACGTCTTGTGGAAATCGATGGTCACCGAGGCGGCCCTGCCGATTCCCTCGAGCAGGTGTGCTCGGCGCGGGGCCCAGAGCAGGCCGCCGCCGTATGCGGCGTCGACGTGCAGCCACACGTTCGCCGATTCGCACACCTCGGCGATGGACTTCAGGGGGTCGATGACGCCGAGGTCGGTGGTGCCTGCGGTGGCGACGACGGCCATCGGGGTCGCGTCGTTCGCGTCGATCGACAGCAGGCTCGCATTCAGCGCTTCGGCGTCCATGCGCCCGGTCGCGTCGGTCGGGACGGTGACGACCGCCTCGGCGTCGAGTCCGAGGAGGAAGGCTGCGCGGGAGACGGAGAAGTGAGCCTGGTCGGTGGCGAGGATCCGCAGACGGGAGAGCAGTTCCAGGCGGGTCGACGGGGAGGAGCCGCCTCGGCGGGTTTCGGCGTCATCGGATCCGCCGCGGTCGGATTCGTCGGCGTGAGCGGTCAGTCCGGTTAGGACGTTTTCGCGGGCGAGGAACAGCGCGTGGAGGTTCGATTGGGTACCTCCGGAGGTGAAGATTCCGTCACCGTCGGCGAACCCGAGGTGGCCGCAGGTCCAGTCGATGAGGCGCCGCTCCATGAGGGTCGCGACCTCGGACTGGTCGTAGGTGTCGACCGAGGTGTTGATGGCCGCGAGCATCGCTTCGGCGGCGACGGCGGGCACTGCGACCGGGCAGTTGAGGTGGGCGACGTAGCTGGGGTGGTGGAACCACACGGCGTTGTCGGCATAGAGCGCGTCGGCTTCGCGCAGCGCCTCGGCGTTGCCGACTCCGGCCGTGTCGAGGTCGACGGCGTCGACGGCGGCCTGCAGCCCCGATCGATCTTTCGCCGAGACTGCCCTGGCCGTGGTGCGGAATCGTTCGCCGAGTGCGTCGATGACGCTGTGCATGAGAGCTGAGTACTCGTCTGCACTGTGGGCACCGAGCAGGGCGTCGGTGCGGGGATTGTCGGGGGTATGAAGGGGTGCTGCGGCGGGTGCCGATTCGGTCTCGGAGAGCAGAGAAGTCGTCACTGTGAGGTTTCCTCCTTCGATGTACGAACAGCGGATCACGGCTCGCATTAGGGAAACCTACCCTAACTGTCTGCGTTTCCGAAGAGCCTGTGACCTGGGATGACAACTACGGGCGTCGCTTGCCCATCTCGCATGAGGGCACCCTCCCCTGAATTCACGCGGCAAGGAACCCGTCCGCACTACGGGTGCATGGGGACCAAAAGTCACAGCGTGGTGTCTGTCACACCTGCGCGTTTCGTCCAGCATTGTGAGACATTCGAGGCGGATGCAGCTCCTGAGTTCCGGACGCCTCGCGGGGAGTCTCAGCACAGAATCCCGCCCGGATCGTCCGAGATTCGACTCGCGACCCGCTGCCCACCAAAAATAGGTCGCTATCGGATACTCCTGTCGCCGGAAAGCATCCGATGCTGACCTAGATTTGCCGCTCGCGACCGCACACCCAAGAAGCCGCAGCCTCCGCGCAAACGCGGAAGCTGCGGCTTCTCATCGACCAGAGACCCCTCCGTCAGAGGTGCCTGCCTACGTCACTTCACGACGTAGTTCGGGGCCTCCACGGTCATCTGAATGTCGTGCGGGTGGCTTTCCTTCAGGCCCGCAGTGGTCAGCCGGACGAACTTGCCCTTGGACTTGAGCTCGTCGATGGTGCGTGCACCGACGTAGAACATCGTCTGGCGCAGGCCTCCGGTGAGCTGGTGGGCGACCTGCTTGAGCAGTCCGCGGTAGGCGACACGGCCCTCGATGCCCTCGGGGATGAGGTCGGTGTCGGTGGCGATATCGGCCTGGAAGTAGCGGTCTTTCGAGTACGACTTGCCGTGGCGCGGAGCCATCGCGCCCAGCGACCCCATGCCGCGGTAAGCCTTGTACTGCTTGCCGTTGATGAAGATGAGCTCGCCGGGCGACTCGTTGCAGCCGGCCAGCAGGGATCCGAGCATGACGGTGTCGGCGCCGGCGACCATAGCCTTGCCGATGTCTCCGGAGTACTGGAGTCCGCCGTCGCCGATGACCGGGACACCTGCGGCGCGAGCGGCCTGGGCTGCCATGTGGATGGCGGTGACCTGTGGGACGCCGACTCCGGCGACGACACGGGTGGTGCAGATCGAGCCGGGTCCGACTCCGACCTTGACGGCGTCGACACCGGCATCGATGAGTGCCTGCGCGCCGTCCTTCGTGGCGACATTTCCGCCGATGATCTGGACGTTTGCGAAGGCCGGATCGGACTTGATCGTCTTGATCATGTCCGTGACACCCCGGGCGTGACCGTTCGCGGTGTCGACGACGAGAACGTCGACTCCCGCCTCGGCGAGCATTCCGGCGCGCTCGTAGGCGTCGCCGTAGAACCCGACGGCGGCACCCACGCGCAGGCGACCTTCGTCGTCCTTCGTGGCCAGCGGGTATTCCTCGGTCTTGACGAAGTCCTTGACGGTGATGAGGCCCTGGATGACATTGTCGTCATCGACCAAGGGCAGCTTCTCGACCTTGTGCTCGGCCAGCAGTTCGAAGGCCTTCTCGGCGGAGACGCCGACGGGTGCGGTGACCAGCGGCATCTTCGTCATCGTCTCGGCGACGGTGCGGGTGGGGAATTCGCTGCGGGTGACGAAGCGCAGGTCGCGGTTGGTCACGATGCCGACGAGCACGTTGTTCTCATCGACGACGGGCAGGCCGGAGATGCGGTAGCGGCCGCAGATCTCGTCGAGCTCTTCCAGAGTCTTGTCCGCGGTGATCGTCAGCGGGTCGTTGATCATGCCCGATTCGGAGCGCTTGACGTAGTCGACCTGCTTGGCCTGATCCTCGGCCGAGAGGTTGCGGTGGATGATGCCCAGTCCGCCGATGCGGGCCATGGCGATGGCCATACGGGATTCGGTCACGGTGTCCATGGCCGCGGAGACGAGCGGGATGTTGAGCTCGATCTCCTTGGTCAGCCGGGTGGCGGTGGAGGCTTCTGAGGGGATGACATCGGTGTCGCCTGGCAGGAGGAGGACATCGTCGTAGGTGAGTCCCGTGAGGGAGAACGGATCGTTTGCGGCCTGTGATTCCTGCTCAGGATTTCCCATGAAGACAGCCTTTCGACGCGAAGATACGGTGGCTCAATGGTATCGGAGCCCGACAGGTGCCCGCCACGGGTGCAAACACCGAGCACTGTGAGACTGACTACACGACCGGCAGCGGTTGTCCGCGCTCACCGGCCAACGCCTCTGTAGCCTGGAGTCATGATCAAGACTCGTGAGATCCGCATGTTTCCCGACCACGGACACCGCTGGCCGCTGTGGGGCGATGTGCTGCATGACGAACTGTGCCTCGAGCCGTCTGACCTCGATCTCTCAGCTGAGCTGATTCTGGACCTCCGGGCGCTCTATGACTTCTGGGAGCGCCATGACACCAGCTGCTGGACGACTCCGACGGCAACAGGGTGGGACACGAACGAGAATATGCGAGTGTGGGAACTGGCCGAGGCCGAAGCGAAGCGACGTCTGGCAGATGAGGTCGCCCAGTACGGCATCACCGTCGAGGCGCGCTGATGCGCTAGCGCCCCTCGCCCACGGACCGTGCGAGGTCGAGCGTCGAGGCTTCGGAGTCGTCGAGGTGGATGCGCAGCAGCCCTTCGGCACCCTGCCGGTCTCCGGACTTCATCTTCTCGAAGATATCGCGGTGCGGGTTGGCCCAGTGTGAGTGGTACTTCCCCGGCTCCGGCGAGCGCGAGAACGTCGTCGACAGCCGGGCCATGAGGTTGAGGTAGAACTCGTCGAGCAGCGGGGATCCGAGCAGACCGACGATCGCGCGGTGGAACGAGGCCGAATGCTCTTGTGCATCGGCCCAGGTCTCGTTCTTCGGCGCGGTCTCGGCGCGGATGACGGAGGCTTCGACGGCGGCCATCGCCTCATCGGTGGCGTCCTGGGATTCCTGGACGGCACGGATCTCGAAGACTCGGCGGGCACGGTAGAGGTCTTTGAGTTCGTCGATGCCGAAGGTGGAGACGAAGAATCCGCGGTTGGGCTCCTGGGTGAGCAGTCCGGCGTGGCGCAGCAGGCTCAGAGATTCGCGCGCGGTGTTGCGCGAAACGTTGAATTCCTTGGCCAGGGCACCATCGCGGACCGGGCTTCCGGCCGGGTATTCGCCATTGGTGATGCGGGTCCGGACAAGGGCGACGATGGCCTCTGAAGTGCAGCCGGGGGCATGTGGACTCATGACACCAGGCTACCGTGTTCAGCCGGATTCGGAGCGGAATGCGGAGGGATCGAGTTCGAGATCGGTGGCGAAATGACGTGGACGCCCAGTGAGCGGATCCGCGAACGCGAGCTCCGCGGCCAGCAGCTGCAGCGGTGAACTGAAGTCATAGGGGTCCGGCGCGAGGTCGACCGGATAGACCGGATCACCGAGGATGGGCAGCCCGAGCGCGTTCATGTGCACCCGCAGCTGGTGGGTCTTGCCCGTGAACGGCTCGAGTTCGTACTCGGCGATCTTCTCCCCTCGCCGAGGCGGCCGTGCACTATCCGTTGACCGTTGGGAGTCCGGGTCGTGGGCAGGCAGGTCCGGTGAGCACGTGGTCCGGACCAGCCGGATGCGGCTGAGTGCGTTCGCCTCCCCCTCGGTTTCGAGAACCTGCCTGCCGCCGACGGGCTTGACCAGGCGGGATCTCCTCTCAAGAGGGAATTCCAACTCGGCAGGCGGTGCCGGGGCCAGGGCGCGGTAAGTCTTGTGCACCGTGCGATCTTGGAACAGGCGTTGGTAGCGGCCGCGGGTCTCCGGCCGTTTGGACAGGACGAGGAGACCGGCAGTGATGCGGTCAAGCCGGTGGATGGCCACGAGGTCGGGTTGGTCGAGGTCGACGCGCAGGCGGGTGACGACGCACTCGCGGACAAAGCGTCCGTTCGGGGTGCTTGCGAGGAAGTGGGGTTTGTCGACGACGAGGAGATCCTCGTCCTCGAAGACGGTGCCGACGTCGAAGGGGATCCGCTCTTCGGGCGGAACCGGGCGGTGGAAGAAGTAGAACCCGCCGGGGATGACTGGGTCGTCCCAGCCCACCGGCAGCCCCGCCTCGTCGCGCATATCTCCATCGGTCAGCAGGGTGCGTCGGGATTCGGGGGCCGCCTCGGGGAATTCGGTCTCGAGCCACTGCCCGATCGTGTCGGGAACGGGCAGGTGATTCTTCGCGTGGGTGGCCTTCCCACCCGGGGCGCGCAGTGCGGTCGCCGAAATGCCGTCTCGAGGCGGAAGCGGACTGCGGGGCATGGGCCCAGTCTAGGCGGTCGGAGGATGGCCCGACTGCAGCCTCGGTCGCACCCGCATTCTTTGGCTGCGGCGCGCACTTCTTCCGACGATTCCCGCAAATCTCCGAGGCGGCTTCCGATTCTTCGCGGGACACCCCCTATGGTGGGAGGCATGGACCACACCGAACTGACGGAGAAGTTCTTGAGGGATAGAGTCGTCACTCCGGTCGTTCTCGGCATATTCGCCGACGACGAATGGGAGAGCGTCGCATTGGAGAACGACGTGGACGACGATCGGATCGTCATTGCCAGAGTCGTCGTCTGCGGGGAGGCCGTCGAAGTCGTCCTCGACTATCCGGGAAACACGGAGAGTGTCTTCGAGATGCAGCAGCGGCTCGTCGAAGAGTTCAAAGCCTTCATCGAGCGGTCCGAATTCGGTGCGCATCGCACCTCGGAGTCGGACACGTTCAACACCCGACGCACCCCGAATGCGGTGACCCGCACTCCTCGACCGAACTTCCTCGGCCCCTCGGAGTGCACTCAGCGTCGTCGCCGCTATCAGGGTCGGGTCATGCGCATCGATCGTCGCCGCTGCGTCTCCGCCCACCGTCGCAGCTGAGACCGACCGAACCGCTCGTACACGAAGCCTGCGGTGCTTATGCCCGCTGGATAAGGAAGTCGATGTCGACGCCGTCCGGCAGAGCACCGTATTCGCGGCCCCGCTCGGCACCGAGGCGGGCGGCCGCAAAGCTTGATGCCACCTCGGCGGGAGCGGATTCGAAGAGGATCGCCGCCTGCATGAGCAGCGCCATCTTCTCCACGAGCACCCGGCCGCGCGCCTGCAGCGCCGCCTGGGCGGAGGCCTCTCCGCTCTCAAGGTCCTGCACCGCGGTCTGCAGCGACCGGGCCAGCGACTCATAGGCCGCATCGAAGTCCGCGTGCTTGCCGAGCCCGGTTTCGAGGAAGCCGAGGAAGGTCTTCGCGCTCCGCGGTTCGCGGGCCAGTGCGCGCAGCACGTCGAGGACGATGACGTTGCCGGAGCCTTCCCACACCGCCATCACCGGCTGTTCCCGGTAGCGGCGGGCCAGCGGAAAGGACTCGGTGTAGCCGTTGCCGCCGAGGCACTCGAGAGACTCATAGGCATGTTCGGGTCCGCGTTTGCAGATCCAGTATTTGCCGACGGCCGTCGCCAGTCGGCGGAAGTCAGCCGCCTCGGCGCTGTCATCGTCGTACGCGGCGGCCAGGTGCAGCGCCGTGTAGGTCGCCGCTTCGGCTTCGAGCTGGAGGTCGGCGATGACGGCGCGCATGAGCGGCTGGTCGATGAGCGTGGCACCGAAGGCCGCGCGTCCGCGAGCGTGCCAGACCGCCTCGGCGACGCATTGGCGCATGCCCGCGGCCGACCCGAGCACGCAGTCGAGCCGGGTCTGAGCCACCATCTCGATGATCGTGCGCACGCCCTTGCCGGCCTCGCCGAGCAGCCATCCGTCGGTGGCGTCGAACTCGATTTCGGACGAGGCATTGGATCTGTTGCCGAGCTTGTCCTTGAGCCTTTGGATGCGCACCGTGTTGAGTTCGCCGCCGGGCAGCACACGGGGCACGACGAAGCAGCTGGGGCCCTCGTCGAGCTGAGCGATGACGAGGAAAGCGTCGGATTGCGGGGCTGAGCAGAACCATTTGTGGCCTGTGATGAGGTGGTGGTCGCCGGAGGACACCGCATAGGTGGTGTTCGCGCGGATGTCCGATCCTCCCTGCTTCTCCGTCATCGCCATCCCGAAGGTCACGGCGGACTTCGTCGCCGGGTCGATCAGGCGCGGGTCGTAGCCGGATGCTGTCGCGCGCGGTTCCCAGAACTCGGCGAGGGCGGAATCGGCGCGCAGGCTCGGCACGACGGCATGCGTCATCGACACCGGGCAGGCGTGGCCGGGTTCGATCTGGGAGAAGAGCATGAATCGCACGGCTCGTTCGACGTTGGCGCTCGGCCCGGGATGCGTCCACGCATACGAGTGGGCTTCCGCGTCGAGGGCATCGCCGATGATCCGGTGGTAGGCGGGGTGGAATTCGATCTCGTCGATGCGGTTGCCCCAGTCGTCGTGGGTGTGCAGCACGGGTCCGTGCACGTTGGCCAGGCGAGCATCGTTGATGAAGTCCGTGCTGCCGACGAGCGCGCCGATGCGCTCGAGATCATCCGTCGCAGCGTTCGGCGCATAATGGGCGAGCGCATCGACGAGGGCCCGGTTGAGCGTGAATTCGTTGATATCTCGCCGAGGCGGCGCCTGATTGAACACAGTATGCGTCGTCCGCGGCGTGGTGGAGTCTGCAGTGGCCCGGGCTGGGCCGGGGTCTGCGGTGGTGGTCATGGTTCTCCTAGTGCTGATCGGGTGAAGGCAGTCAATGCGGTGATGAGCGCCGTGATCTCTTCGGGGCGGGGATTCGGGGAGGCCGGGGCGAGAATGTCGACGAGGTTCTCTCCGATGCTGCCGACGATGGACCGGGCAGCCACCTCGGCGGGGACGGCCGCGGCAACGGCCTCGGCTCTGCGCGCCCGCTCGAGTCCGGCGGCGATGGCGGTGACGTAGCCTCGCCGCAGCCGAAGTCGTTCGCTCTGCACCGGCTCAGGCACCTCTTCGAGGAGCAGGGCGTAGGCGAGCCGGCGCCCGGCGACGGCGCGGCGGACGAAGACCTCGACGGTCGACTCGGCGACCTCGGCAACGGTGGAAGCCGCGGCCACCGTGTCTTCGATGACGGCCAGTTCGTGACCGGCAGCCTGGGCGAAGACGAGCCGCAGGAGCTCCTCGCGGTTGGTGAAGTACGTGTAGATCGAGCCGGCGCTGCAGTCGGCCTCACCGGCGACAGCGGCCACGCTCGCCGATGCGAATCCCCCGCGGGCGATGACATGCCGAGCGGCGCGTTCGATAGCGGCCCGACGCGCTTGCGCATTGGCGCGGGTGCGCGTCGTTTCGCGATAGGCCATACTCACCTCGGTTCGACGAGACCGACCGACACCGTCGAAGATCGCCGACGGTGTCGCCCTCTCGAGCACTCACTTCCCCAAAGAAATGAATCGTGGTTCAATTGTTTTAAGTATGACACTCGTCACAGGGAGAAGCAATGAAGCTCGGAACCATGCTCGACACCACCGTTCTGCGTCATCCGGACAAAGAGGCTCTGGCCTATGAGCATCAGCGCTTCACCTACACCGAGCTGCGCCGCCGGGCGCTCAAGGCCGCTCAGGTGCTCACTGACAACGGAATCCGCCCCGGAGACACCGTGGGCATCATGACGTTCAACGTCCCCGGCTTCGTCTTCGCCGCATTCGGCGCCTGGTACCTCGGCGCCACCGTCGTGCCGATCAATCACAAATTCCAGGCCCCGGAGGTCAAGTACACGGTCGAGCATTCGGGCGCGAAGCTCGGCATCGTCAGCACCGAACTCGCCGAGACAGCCCGTGCCGGAGGCCCGGACATCACCTGGCTCGAGACCGAACCCAGCGCCCCGGGCAGCTTCGACACCCAACTCGATGCCGCCGAGGAGGCCGTGCCCGGTGACTTCACCGATGAGCAGGTCGCGCAGATCCTCTACACCTCGGGCACGACGAGCTCCCCGAAGGGCTGCGTGCACACCCACCGCAGCATCTCCCAGGTGGCGACGCTGATCAATCTCAACATGGGCTACCGAGCCGATGACCGCTACCTCATCTGCATGCCGATCTGGCATTCGGCTCCGCTGAACATCAGCCTCGTCCCGACCCTCCAGACCGGCGGCACCGTCGTCCTGCAGCGGGCCTACCACCCGGTGGACTCGATGAAGATCATCGCCGAGGAGGGGATCACGACGTTCTTCGGCCCCACCGTCGCCTATGTCGCGCCGATCATGACCGCGAAGAAGCTCGGCATCGACTTCTCCGACTATGACTTCTCATCCATCCGCAGGTGGAACTACGGAGGGTCCCCGATCGACCGGTCGACGGCGGGAATGCTCATCGACACCTACGGCACGAACCAGTTCTACAACCTGTTCGGCATGTCCGAGATGGGTCCGACCGGATGCCTGCTCGGCCCCGAGGACCAGCTGCGCAAGGCCGGCTCCGTGGGCAGGACGGCGATGATCGGCAATGCGATGCGGGTGGTCAGAGCCGACGGCGCCGAGGCGGGGCCGGGCGACACCGGTGAGATCTGGTTCGCCGGCGACACCCGGATGCGCGAGTACCTCGGCAATCCGCAGGCGACCGAGGCGGCCTTCGACGGTGAGTGGTACAAGACCGGGGATCTCGCCCGCCTCGACGAGGACGGCTACCTGTACATCGTCGACCGGTCGAAGGACGTCATCATCGTCGGCGGGGAGAACGTGTTCTCCCTCGAGGTCGAAGAGGCGGTCATCGCCCATGACCGTGTCGCCGATGTCGCGGTCGTGGCCAAGCCTGATCCGCAGTGGGGCGAGCAGGTCGTCGCCGTCATCGCCACCACCGATGGTGAGGCCTTCGACGTCGAGGAGCTGCGGGACTTCCTGTCCGACAAGCTGGCCCGCTACAAGCTTCCGCGGGAGGTCATCATCACCGAGGAGCTCCCCCGCAACCCCTCGGGCAAACTGCTCAAACACAAGTTGCGCAGCCAGGTGGCTGCCGACTGAGGGCCGACCGGGCATCAGCCCTGGCAGCGGACATCAATCACTTTTTCATTCTGCGTCGTTGGCGGAAGCCCGGCCCCCGAGCGATGAAGACTCCCGATCCGATGCTGCCGCGGACCCGGATGGTGGGGTACCCCTCCTGCGCGGACTCATTGGCTTTGAACGTGATGACGGCGATCGGGCTTCGAGCGAGCCCGGTGGAGTCGACTCCCCAGCTGTCGGGCACGATGAGCTTGAGTGTGCCGGTGCGGGCTGCGACGTCGATATCGATGATCTCCAGGTCGGTGACCACATCGAGGAAGTTGAGTTCGAGCAGCACTCCTGCGGGCTCGCAGCGCAGATATGGCTTCACCGGCCAGCGACCGCGTCTGGTGAGGCCGGTCCACGGCGATCGCAGGATCTCTCGGCTGCCGGGGGACTCACCGGGGCGTGTTTCCATACGCGAACCGTCCGGGGTTCCGCTGACCCCAGTCCCCGAATTTTCCGACGGCAGCTCGGTGACGATGTCGGCGAGGATTCGATCAAGGTCGGCGGGAAATCGCGCGACTGCAACGAGTTCCATGCGGTCGTCGAGTTCTTCGACAGTGATCCTTCCCTCGCCGGCGGCGGTCCTCAAGACCTCGATGGCAGCATCTCGTTCGACGTCGCCGATGCGCACGGCGCGGTCACGGTGGTCAGGGTGGCGATCGTCTTCAGACACATTCATCTTCCTTCCGCAGCAGTCCCGACAATACCGGTTCCTCCGCCCCCTTTTCTGTGGCTGCCGTACTCACCCAAAGCGCACTGACCTCTTTCTGCAGAATCACCCGCCATGCTTCGGTGGCGGCGGGCGTGATCAGACCGAGCCGTCATGAGCTCGCGCCCACGCCAGTCTCCGTGGCCCTCGACCGGCGAACCGACCGATGCGCGGTATAGAACCGACCGGCCGACGGCGGGGCCCACCCCCAGCCCACGCGTCTCACACGGCTTCGAGGGCCTGGACGGGGCTGATCGACGTCGCCGCTCGGGCAGGTTCGCGACTGGCGACGAACACGGCGAAGAGGGTGCCGGCGATGACGGCGATGACGACCGCCCAGGGCACACTCGGGGCGAAGAGGCCGAGCAGGGGTGAGAGCAGTGTCAGCGCACCGACCCAGCCGAAGCCGATGCCCAGCGGCACGGCGACCACGCACGCGGTCAGGCTCAGCTGCAGGCCTTCGGCGGCGATCATGCGGCGCACCCGCTTCGGGGTCTGCCCGAGCGCCATGAGCAGTCCGATCTCCTGAGTGCGCTGTCGCACGGAGAGCATGAGCGTGTTCGCGACGCCGATGACGGCGATGATGACGGAGAAGAGGATGAGGGCGAGCGCGAACAGCATCGACTTGTCGATGACGGTGGCCAGTGCGTCCTCGAGGCCACCCCAGCCCTCTTCGCCGAGTGATCGCGCATACCGCACCAGCTGATCGCGGAAGGTGGTCATGGCGGTCGCGAACATGACGATGAGCGTGATGCCGATGACGAGACCGATGACCGTGCGCGCATTCCGGGTGGGGTGGCGGGCGATCGTCGAGGCGGCCAACCGGGACACCGCGGTGCGCCCGCACAGCCAGCCGATCGCCGACTGCAGGGGCGGCAGGATCCAAGGATGCCCGATGATGACACCGAGGAAGGTCAGGCCTGATCCGAGTGCGGTCAGCACCACGCTCATCAGGCTGATCCGGTGGTCGGCGGCCCCGATCACGGCGTTGACGAGGAACGTCAGCCCCATGGACAGCAGAACCAGCGAGGCGGTGAGTCCGCCGAGGGAGGCGCGGACGTCCTCGGGCCGGCTCTCAACCGCCTGCGAGGTCGCCTCGATCGGTGAGATCCCCGTGATGCGGCGCGCGCCTAGGTACGCCGACAACCAGGTCACCACGATGGTGGCGAGCGAGGGAACCGCCATGGTCGGGGCGAGGAGGGCTACCTCCTCGGTGTTGGCGTCGCCGAGGTAGTTCTGCGCCGCCGTCGCCAGCCCGGTCGACGCGGCAAAGGCGAGCAACGCGGCGGGAACGGAGATGATCAGCCCCTCCACCGAAGCGGCCCTGCGCAGCCGTTTCGATGACGCCCCGATGAGCCGCAGCAGGGCCAGCTGGCGGCTGCGGCCGGCGATGATGATCGAGAACGTGTTCGCGATGACGATTGCAGACACGAAGAGGGCGATGAGGAAGAAGGTGAACCCGACCATCGACAGCAGACTCTGCGCGGTCTCGGATTCGGCGATGATCTTCGCCGAGGACAGCCACGCGGTGAGGATCGCGATGCCCTGCATGATTGCGGTGCCGAAGAGAGCGGCGATGAAGACGACGAGGACGCTGGGAAAGAACTGCCGCGGGTTGCTCCGGATTTCGCGCAGCGGGTTCATCGACTCACCGCAGATTCGGCGCGTTCGTCGATATCGAGCATGGTCGCGGCGATCGCCTCGGCGCTGATGGCATCGCCCAGCTCTGTCACCGGGGTGCCGTCGGCGATGAAGATGACACGGTCGGCGTGGGCGGCGACGATCGGGTCGTGGGTGACGAGCACGATCGATTGGCCGAAGTCCCTGACGGCTTCGGACATGATCGCCATGACGTCGCGACCGGATTTCGCGTCGAGGTTGCCGGTCGGTTCGTCGGCGAAGAGGATGTCGGGCCGGGTCGCGAGCGCGCGGGCGATGGCGGTGCGCTGCTGCTGACCGCCGGAGAGTTCGTTCGGTCGGTGCTTGAGCCGGTCGGCGAGCCCGAGGCGGGCGACGAGGGTGGAGATCCAGGCCCGTTCTTCGGCGTTCGGCTTCCGGTCGTCGAGTTCGAACGGCAGCCGGATGTTCTCTTTGACGCTGAGCGTGGGCACGAGGTTGAAGGCTTGGAAGACGAACCCGATCCTGCGCCGGCGCAGGGCGGTGAGTTCATCGTCGGCGAGACCGGTGATCTCCTGCTCGCCGAGGTGGACCGTCCCCGAGGTGGGACGGTCGAGCCCGGCGAGGACGTGCATGAGAGTCGACTTGCCGGATCCCGAGGGGCCCATCACGGCGGTGAGCCGCGCCGGTGCGATGTCGAGGCTGACCCGGTTGAGTGCGGTGACCGCGGCGCCGGAGGTGTCGAAGACCTTCGAGACCTCGCGGAGTCGGGCGATGGGCATCGGCAAGCCGGTAGTCATGGTGTCCCTCAAGCGTCGGTGCTGGCTGTCTGCTCCAGACTAACGATCATCGGCGCCCTTTGACATGAAAACTGACTGACCAGTAGGTGTGACCGGCCTGGACGGGCGGGGCAGTCCGTCCAACACTGGACGTGAATGCACGAGTGGCCCGGAACAGCTTGTTCCGGGCCACTGGCGCTGGTCAGAGGTGACTCAGACGGAGCGAATTGCTCAGTCCTCGTCCTCCTCGTCCTTCTTCTCGACGACCAGGGTCTCGGTGGTGAGAACCAGAGCGGCGATCGAAGCGGCGTTGCGCAGTGCCGAGCGGGTGACCTTGACGGGGTCGATGATTCCGGCACCGATGAGGTCACCGTAATCACCGGTCGCGGCGTTGTAGCCCTGGCCGGACTCGAGGTCCTGAACCTTGGCGACGACGACGTATCCGTCCTGTCCTGCGTTCGCAGCGATCCAGCGCAGGGGCTGGACGACTCCGCGCTTGACGATGTCAGCACCGGTGGCGGCGTCCCCGGTCAGACCGAGGTCGTTGCCGACGAGGACCTTCGCCGCGTGGATCAGAGCCGATCCACCGCCGGCGACGACGCCCTCTTCGATGGCGGCACGGGTTGCGGACACGGCGTCTTCGACGCGGTGCTTACGCTCCTTAAGCTCCACCTCGGTGGCGGCGCCGACCTTGATGACAGCGACACCGCCGGAGAGCTTGGCCAAGCGCTCCTGCAGCTTCTCGCGGTCCCAGTCGGAGTCGGTGTTCTCGACCTCGGCGCGGATCTGTGCGACACGACCGGCAACAGCATCGTCCGAACCGGCACCATCGATGATCGTGGTGTTGTCCTTGGTGACGGTGATGGTGCGGGCGTTGCCGAGCTCTTCCAGGGTGACCTGGTCGAGCTTCATGCCCATGTCCGGGGTGACGACCTGGCCACCGGTGAGGACGGCGAGGTCCTCGAGGATGGCCTTGCGGCGGTCACCGAATCCGGGGGCCTTGACGGCGGCGACGTTGATGATGCCGCGCAGCTTGTTGACGACCAGGGTCGACAGAGCTTCGCCCTCGATGTCCTCGGCGATGATGAACAGCGGCTTGCCGGCCTGCTGCACCTTCTCGAGGACGGGCAGGAGCTCCTGGATGTTGGAGATCTTGCCCTGATTGATGAGGATGAGAGCGTCGGAGAGCACAGCTTCCTGACGATCGGCATCGGTCACGAAGTGCGGCGAGAGGAAGCCCTTGTCGAACTGCATTCCCTCGGTGATCTCGAGCTCAACAGATGCGGCCTGGGACTCATCGATCGTGATGACGCCGTCCTTGCCCACCTTGTCGAAGGCATCGGCGATGAGCTTGCCGATCTCTTCGGACTGAGCGGACAGTCCGGCGACGTGTGCGATCTCCGAGGAGTCGGCGACGTCGCGGGCGATGGTGCCCAGCTGATCCGAGACAGCCTCGACGGCGGTCTCGATGCCGCGCTTGAGCTGACCGGGTGCGGCACCTGCGGCGACGTTGCGCAGTCCTTCGTTGACGAAGGCCTGAGCGAGAACGGTCGCGGTGGTGGTTCCGTCACCGGCGATGTCGTTCGTCTTGGTGGCGACTTCCTTGGCCAGCTGTGCGCCGAGGTTCTCGTACGGATCGTCGACCTCGACCTCACGGGCGATGGTCACACCATCGTTCGTGATCGTGGGAGCGCCCCACTTCTTATCAAGCACGACATTGCGGCCCTTGGGCCCCAGCGTCACCTTGACGGTGTCGGCGAGAGTGTTGACACCCTTTTCGAGTGCACGACGAGCTTCGTCGTCGAATTCCAATGATTTAGGCATTCGTCCTCCTGTCTGTGAAGTAGTTGTTCAGAGGATTCAGCCGATGACGGCGAGCACGTCGCGAGCCGAGAGCACGAGGAACTCTTCGCCTGCGTACTTGACTTCGGTGCCTCCGTACTTGGAGTAGATGACCTTGTCGCCGACGGCGACGTCGACCGGCACACGGTTTCCGTTGTCAGCAACGCGGCCGGGGCCGACTGCGACAACTTCGCCTTCCTGAGGCTTTTCCTTGGCGGTTTCGGGAATGACCAGACCACTGGCGGTAGTCTGCTCTGCTTCGACCTGACGGATGACAATCCGATCTTCGAGTGGCTTGATGGAGACCGACATTTCGGGCTCTCTCCCTTCGCTGGGTTCTATTTCATTGAGTCAGACGGCGGCTGCTGCCTTGAACCTCTCGTCGTCGCGGGTGCCGAGCGATTCGACCGTCTTATGAAACTGGCACTCGATGAGTGCTAGTGCTAATTCTGACTCTAGAACGGCTTTAGCACTCGGTCAACTTGAGTGCCAACAATTCGTCATGCTCTGGGCGAAAGTTCAGTCTGGGCCCACATGCCGGCCGGGCAGCCCGGCCGGCCTGACCCGACATCCCGTGAATGCAGAGAGCGTGGGCCCCGGGATCTCTCCGCGGGGCCCACGCCCATTCCGACCGCCTCAGCTCAGTTGTCGATATCTGTTGTCAACGGCGGTCAGATCTTGTCTCAGCGAAGGCTCTGGCCGGTGCTCAGGAGCACTGCCACTGACTCCAGCCCTCTTGCGCCTGCAACTTCTTCGCACGCTGGAACTGCTCCTGCGGGCTGGCATCAGACGGGTTGCCGCTGCCACCCATGGATTGCCAGGTCGAGGGCAGGAACTGGAACAGACCGAAGTGGGTGCCGTTCGAGGCCTTCGGATTGAAATTCGATTCGCACTCGACGATCGAATACCACTTGGAGCCGGGTCCGCCGAGCATCGCCTTGATCTCGGCAGTGCTCATCGAGCCGCCGGTCGAACCGGAGTCGCCGCCGCCGGTGCTCGAGTCACCGGAGTCCGAGCCGCCGGAGTCCGAGCTTCCGGAGTCGGAGCCGCCGGTGTCAGCCGGGGTCTCCTTCTTCTTCGTGCCCTGGATGACGACCTTGGTCTTGGGTTCGGAGAGGACCTTCTCGTCCTTCTTCTCCTTCTTCACCTGCTCGCCGTTGATGGTCTTGACCTTGTAGACGACCTGCTTCTGTCCGTCCTTGCCTTCGGACTCGACCTTGGTCTCGCCCTGGTAGAGGGAGTCGGACTTCTTGGTCTCGACCTTGGCCTTGATGGCCTGCTCGTCCTTGACGGTCTTGTTCTCGACGCGGTTGACGGTGAGCACCTGGCCGTCGGAGAGCGAAGCGGACATCGGCACGGACAGGAAGTCGTCCTTCTTGAGCTTGACGCCCGACTCCGTGAGTGCTTCCTTCGCGGTGCCGACTGCGGCCGAGACCTTGTGGTCCTTGCCGTCGGCGACGATGGTGAGATCCTTCGCCGTAGTCACGTCGATGTCGTTGCCGTCTTCCTTCAGCCGCTGCTTGGCATCGGTGTTGAGGTCGGCTCCCTTCGCATCGACTCCGAGGTCGGCAAGCGCCTGACCCACGGTGTTCGCGTTGGTCCACTCGCTGGTCTTCTCTCCGTCGACGGAGAGCGAGACCTTCTTCGCGGTGTTGACGGTGATCGTCATGTCCCGGTCGACCTTCGTGTCGACGCCGGGCTTGACCTTGTCACGCTTATCGAGATCGATGTCGTGGCTGTCGAGGATGTCACCGACATCTCCGCCGAAGGTGCGGATCTCCTCGGCCTGCCCGTTGACCTCCAAGGTCACGGGCTTGTTCATGGAGACGACCGCGCCCGTGCCACCCACGAGTCCGGTAATGACGACCGCCTGTGCGGCGATCTGAACCTTGCGGTTCTTCAGAAAATCAATCACAAAATATCCCTGAGCAGAGTTTATCGACCAGTTCACTGTAACCGATTCGTTACACCGCTGGCAAAATATCACGGAAATGTAACGGTGTGAGTTTCCTGAGGGCGCGTGTCACCTGGGGTTCCCGTGTTTGCGGGGGCGGTGCCGGTCGTGACATTCCCGCGCCGAGGCGGCCCACCGTTACGTGATCGCCGCCATGTTTCGCGGCCGTGTATCGCCGCAGTGATTCGCGACCGTGCATCGCTGCCATCATTCGCGGCTATGCATCGCGGCCACGCATCGCCGCCGTGTATCGCGGCAATGCAACGCGGCCACGCATCGCAGCAGTAAATCTGTCGCAGCGGTGATTCAGTCCCAGCTGCCGAGCGCTCTCTCCGCGTTGGCCAACACCGCCGAGCAGAGATCCTCTTCGCTCATTCCGCGCACCTCGGCGAGTTTCCGGGCGGTGATCGCCGTCAGGTACGGCCCGCCGGGCTTACCGCGGTGCGGGTGCGGGGTGAGGAAGGGGGCATCGGTCTCGGTCAGCAGCAGGTCCAGCGGCGCGGCTGCCGCGGCTCGGCGCAGCTCCTCGGCGTTCTTGAATGTGAGGTTGCCGGCGAACGACATGAAGTAGCCTGCGGCCGCACACTCCCGGGCCATCGCTTCATCACCGGAGAAGCAGTGGAAGATCGTGACCTCGGGGGCGCCTTCCTCTCTGAGGATGCGCAGCACATCGGCGTGAGCCTCGCGATCATGGATCTGCAGGGCCCGACCGGTGCGCTTGGCGATCTCGATGTGGGCGCGGAAGGACCGCTGCTGCTCGGCGATGCCTTCCTCGCCCGTGCGGAAGTAGTCCAGGCCGGTCTCCCCCACCACACGCATCCGGTCGTGGGAGGTCACGAGCGTCTCGATCTCGGTCAGAGCATCGTCGAGCAGACCGCGTTCTGCCAGCCGCGGAGCCTCGTTCGGGTGGAGGGCCGCCCCGCCGAGCATCCACGTCCGGCCGTTGGCAGGAGGTGTGGGCACGGTCGAGCCTAGGGCCGTCCCGGAGATGGTGCCGGCGTATTGGGAGGCGACGAGCTCAGTCGTCCACCTCGCTGCCGGGAGATCGCATCCGATCTGGACGATACGGCGGACCCCCGCCTCGGCGGCGGTGTCGTGGAAGAAATCGAGGGAGGGGAACTCCTCCTCCGCATCCGGGGAGACCTCCGGTTCGGGTTCACCTGCGCCCAAGGGCAGACGCACACCCGTGCAGATGTCGAGGTGGGTGTGGGTGTCGACGATGGGGTGGGTCAGCGGTTCGGGCACCGGTGGATAGGTTCCGGCGGCGCGCGAGGCCATTATTCGGTTTCCTCCACGTACTTCGGGAACACGGGTTCGGGCTTCGGCAGCGGGGTGCCCGGCTCGAGCGGGAACTCCACGGCTGCGAACGATCGGGGATCGACGTCGGCGGCGGCCAGACCGCCGGCGGCCGCCTCGGCGACGTTCGGGGCCAGAGCCGCGGAGGCGTATGCGGCCCCGGCGGCGACGCCGATGGCCGCTCCCGCACTCACGGTTGCCATCGCTTCGGCGCCGGACCCGGACTCGGTGGCGGTCGGCAGCACCTTCGCCCCGGCCTCACTGACTCCGGCGGGCACGCCGAGGAGGTCGAGGATCTTCCCGGCCGCATCGGGCATGACGGGCTGGATGAGGATCGAGATGATGCGCACGACCTCGATCGTCACCCACAGCACGGTGGCCATACGCTCCGGGTCGGTCTTCTTCAGCTTCCACGGCTCCTGCGCGGAGAAGTAGCGGTTGGCCTCGGACAGCACTTTCCAGCAGGCCTCGACGTAGAGGTGGAGGGCCTGGGTGTCGACGTGGCGGCGGGCCGTGTCCGGGACTGCACGTGCCAGGTTCAGAAGGGCCTCGTCCGCCTCGGTGAGGGTGCCGGGCTGCGGTACCTGGGCGTCGCAGTTCTTCTGGATCATCGACAGCGAGCGCTGGGCGAGGTTGCCGTACTCGTTGGCGAGGTCGGCGTTCTTGCGGGTGATGATCGAGTCCTTCGTGTACGAACCATCGTGGCCGTAGGAGAACTCGCGGAAGAGGAAGAAGCGCAGTGTGTCCAGGCCGAAAGCATCGACGAGGTCGAGCGGGTCGACGACGTTGCCGACGGACTTCGACATCTTCTCACCGGAGTTGAAGAGGAATCCGTGGGCGTGGACGCGCTTGGGCAGTTCGATGCCCGCGCTCATGAGGAACGCCGGCCAGTACACGCTGTGGAACCGGATGATGTCCTTGCCGATGATGTGGACGTCGGCGGGCCACCACTTGTTGAGGCGCTCGTCGTCGTTCGGGTATCCGGCGGCGGTGAGGTAGTTGGTCAGGGCGTCGATCCACACGTACATCACGTGCTTCTCATTGCCGGGGACCGGCACGCCCCAGTCGAAGGTGGTGCGGGAGACCGAGAGGTCCTTGAGCCCGGAGGCGACGAAGGAGGCGATCTCGTTGCGACGGGAGTCCGGGCCGATGAACTCCGGATGGGTCTTGTACAGCTCGAGCAGCTTGTCCTGGTACTTCGAGAGGCGGAAGAAGTAGGACTCCTCCTCCGTCCAGGTCACCTCGGTGCGGGTCTCCGTAGACAGGCGCACACCGTCGACGACTTCGGTCTCGTCCTCGGTGTAGAAGGCTTCGTCGCGCACGGAGTACCAGCCGGCGTATGTGTCGAGGTAGATGTCGCCGGCCTCTTCGAGCTTGCGCCAGATCGCCTTCGACGCCTCATAGTGGTCCTCGTCGGTGGTGCGGATGAACCGGTCGAAGGTCGAACCGAGGGCCAGCTGGGTGTCGCGGAAGTTCTTCGCGTTGTCGTCGGCGAGTTGCTTCGGGGTGATGCCGAGCTTGTTCGCCGCCTGCAGCATCTTCAGCCCGTGCTCATCCGTGCCGGTGCAGAAGAAGACCTCGTGATTGTCCAGTCGCTTGAACCGGGCGATCGTGTCGGCCGCAATGTACTCATAGGCGTGCCCGATGTGAATGGCCCCGTTGGGGTAGGCAATCGCTGTCGTCAAGTAGTAACCCATAGGTCACACAGTCTAAGGGACGCGCGGTTGCGGGCGCGCACGGGTGCTTTCAGGCCGGGGGTGCGGGCGGGCACGGGTGCTTTCGGGCCGGGGGTGCGGGTGGGACTTGGCCGAGTCTTCGCGAATAGCCCAGTCTGCGGTGAGTAGCCCATATTTGAAGGTGGGCTATTCACCTCGGACTGGGCTGAAACGGTTCGCACCCCGGCACCAAATCACGGAACCAGCGGCTGCCCGCACCGACGACGCAGTTCAGGTGCTTGAAAGAAGAGCTTCTGCCCGAAGGTCTTCGGGTTCAGAACCTCATGGAACTTGAAGCGCAACACCTTATAGCCCATCGCCAACAGTCGATTATGCTGTCGGCTCTCTTTGTTCATGACGTCAAAGCCGCCGTCAACGTACTTCTGGGTCCCATCCACATAGAGAGCGACCTTGTCCTCGCGAAGGAGGAAGTCGAGTCTTGTCAGAAGTCGGCCGTCATCGGCAATATTCACCTGCTGCACGAAGTCATGCAGCCCCAGAAGATGCAGGTTGAATGCGGCTCTGCTCTCCGCATAGCTTTCGGACAACGGCGAAGCGAGCGCGACCAGTCTCGCAGACACTTTGCCGCCCCGCGTCAGGCGGGCGATGGGCGCTCCGAATAAATCTGCGACTGCACCCGGCACCTCGTCCAGCAGGTGCGACGAATACCCGAGCCTGAAGATCAGATCTTCGTCGTTGCCGAGTAGATGCCATCTGATCACCTGTTCCATTGCGGCAAACGCCGCGGCGCTGCCGAGCTCGGCCCGCAGATCCAAGGCAGTTCGAGCCGGAGAAGTGACTCGGAGCCCCTCCACCTGGCAGACGTCTTCAGCTGAGATTGTTCGGCGTCGCCTGATCAGCTCGGGTGATTTGGTGCTTGACACGGGGTGGAACACCGACACCGGTTCATCCGGCTCGTCGAACATACCGATCCTGTGCAGCCGTGCCGCTGAGACCCCGAACACGGTGTCTTCTGCGCGGTAGTGAGGATAATGAAGGACCTGCAGACGCTTCAGATTCGCCTCGTATCTGCGCCGTTGGGAACGCTCCTTGTCGCGCTGTTCCTCGTGATACGTCATCCAAGCCGAGTCCGTGGCGAAGGGAGAGAAGTATCGGTGGGCACGGACTTCACACCGGCTGACTACCGAATAGACTCCACGCGAGACCTTCAGCAGACAGCATCCCAATGCACTACGGATATCTGCCGTGGAGGCTCCAGCATTGCGAAGATCCTTGAAATGCACGACGTTGTTCTTCATGCCGGCACACTGCCGAACCACGTTCTGATACAGCAATACTCAATTCAGTTGCTGTGGAGTCAGCTCCGGCGTCCACACAGCGACAACGTCTCAGCACGGAGTCCGTCAACAAGCGTCAGCGCTCGAGTCGAGCCGTCGTCAGCCTCCGGGAACGCGCGCCACTCGCCCCCGGGAGCACATGAGAACAGCGTCAACCAACCATTCAACCTCGCTCATAGCCCAGTTTGAGATGAATAGCCCACCTTCAAATGTGGGCTACTCACCCAAAACTGGGCTGCCAGTTGTCCACACCCTGCTGCGCACGAGTCGCGTCACTCGCGGTGAAGCCAGGCTTCGTAGACGTCGCGCTTCGACAGGCCGAACTTCTTCGCCACCTGCCCGGCCGCATCCTTCGCACGTATCCCGGACTCGACGAGTGCGCTGACCTCGCCGAGGTGGTCCTCCGGAGCCGTCTCGACTTCGGTGGCACCGGCGAGCACGAGGGTCAGTTCCCCTCGCAGTCCCGCTGCGGCGCGTTCACGCAGCGAACCGACGGTCCCCCGCAGCGTCTCCTCGTAGGTCTTCGTCAGTTCACGGCTGATGCTCATGGGTCGATCTTCGCCGATGACCTCGGCGAAGTCATCCATCGTGTCGGCGATCCGGTGGGGGCTTTCGAAGAAGACCATCGTCCGCTTCTCCGCCTTGAGCTCCTCGAGCAGGCTCTTGCGCTGACCGGATCTGCGCGGCAAGAAGCCCTCGAAGCTGAACCGGTCGCTCGGCAGCCCGGAGACCGCCAGGGCCATCAGTACCGCGGACGGGCCCGGCGTCGACGTGATCGGCAGTCCCGCCTCGGCGCAGGCTCTGACCACGCGATATCCGGGGTCGGACACGGCCGGCATCCCCGCGTCGGAGAGCAGCACCACGGTCTGCCCCGCATTGATGAGCTCGACCAGCTCGGGGGCGCGATGGCCCTCGTTGTGGTCGAATACGCTGATGATCCGGTTCGTGTGGCTCAGCTGCAGACGCTGCGCCAGAGAGAGGAACCGGCGGGTGTCCTCGGCGGCGATGACGTCGGCGGTTTCGATGGCCTGCCGCATCCGCGGACTCGCATCGCCGAGGTTGCCGATCGGAGTCCCGACGAGGATGAGTCGCCCGCCGGTGAGGTCCGGACCCGACCTCGCTGGGACGCAACGGTCGTCGTCATCGGGGTCGGGCACCTCGGCGAGGGTGTCGTTGGGGTCGGGTGCCTCGGCGGGGGCGCCGTCGGGGTCGGGTGCCTCGGCGGGGGTGTTGTCGGGGTCGAGCTGAGGCTCAGACGTGCTGGGGTCTTCGGTCAAGATGCGGCTGCTCCGGTGGCGAAGAGCAGAGCGAACGTACCGAAGTAGAAGAGGAGGATCACGCCCCAGAAGAGGAGCCACAGTCCCGTGCCGATATAGCCGACCCACAGGGCGGCAACTGCCATGCCGTCGCCGCGCTCACCGCGTTCCTTGATCTGCTTGCGTGCGATATGGCCCATGATGACGCCGGCGATGCCGCCGATGAAGACTCCGGAGACGACGCCGAAGATCGAGGCGCACATGCCGATGATGGCCAGCACATTGTTCGGCGGCAGCGGTTGGTAGACGTACCCCGGCCCGACGGCATACTGAGCGTTTGCCGCATATCCGGGGTTCTGGCTGTATGACTGGGCACCGAGGCCGCCCGAGTTCGACAAGGGCTGCTGGTAATACATGTCCGGATTGTTCCAGTTGTTCTGGCTGCTCATGATGAGGTCTCCTTGCGTCTGCCTTCAACGGTACAGAGTCGTCGTTTCGGGCAAAAGGCGGCGCGGTTACAGGTCTGTCACAGTTGTGGTTTCGAAAGTCGTCGTCTGTCGTCGTCTGTCGTGGGCCGTCGTCTGTCGTTGTCTGTCGTTGACCGTCGTCGTCTGCCCGGGCGGGGTCAAACACTCGTGGCGCGCCCGAGGCACGAGCCTCAGCTGATCGTTCCGGTCTCGGCAGCGATGGCGAATCCCATGACTAGCGCAATGATGCCCAGGTACACCAACCAGAACACGATCCAGAAGATCACGCTCAGGTAGCCCACCCACAGTCCGGCCACGGCCATGCCGTTGCCTCGTTCGCCTCGGCGTTTGATCTGCCTGCGGGCGATGTGGCCGAAGATGATGCCGATGAAACCGAGGAAGAAGGCCGATGAGATGAACGAGATGACGGAGAGCACCAACGCGACGATCGCCGAGGAGTTCGTCGGCGCGACCTGCCGGTAGACGACGACCGGTGCCGCATTGCCGTAGCTGGCGACCGGTGCCGCGTTGCCGTAGGTGACGGGCCCGATTCCGGGTGCCGGAGTGGGTACGGAGACAGGGCCGTGCACAGGAGCTGGCGTGTGAGCCGCCGGAGCCGCCACCTGGGCCCGCGCTGCAGGAGTGTGCATCTGGGCCCGCGCTGCAGGGGTCGCCGGCGCACGGTTCGATCCGGTGTAAGTGCACCCGATGGGCAGTACGCGGGTATCCATGTCAGTTGCTCTCCGATGGCTGTGGCGGGTGTTCGAGACACCGTGCGATCCGGTTCTCGATGACTGATGTCAACGCTATCGGGGCGTGGGTGCCCTCAACGGCGAATCGTGTTCCAGTCCTGCACCACCCGTGACAAGGCAGCACCCACCTCCGCTGAGGCGGCTCAGTACCCGCTGCCGAGCATGGCCATGAAGCCGAGTCCGAAGAATCCGATCACAATGATGAGACCCAGCAGACCGAGCGCGATGCTGACGTAGCCCATGATGAGGCCGGCAATGCCCTGCCCACGGCCGTCTTCGCCGGTGCGTTTGATCTGCCCGAGTCCGATATGGCCGAAGATCACTGCCAGCAGCGGGGCGATCCACAGGAACATCGCGACGATGCTGAACAGGATGCCGATGACAGGCACCATGGACAGCAGGCCGCAGACGAAGCCGCCGCCGAGTCCGACGATGCCCATCCACATCGACCACACGGCCATCTTGTTCGGCACGGGACGCACGATCATCGGCTGGGCGCCGTAGGTCATCGGCTGGCTGTAGGAACCCTGTTGGCCGTAGCCGTATGAGCCGGGCTGACTGTACGAACCGTAGGAACCCTGTTGGCTGTAGGCATCGGGCTGGTTGTATCCGGCCGCCTGCCCGTACGCACCGTTGGCACCGAACTGGCTGTAACCGTCCTGGCTGTAGCCGCTCTGGCCGTAACTTCCGCCCTGGCTGTAACCACCCTGGACGTAGCTTCCGCCTTGGCTGTAACCACCCTGGCTGTAGCCGCCCTGGCCGTATTGCTGACCCTGCGAGTACTGCCCCGCGCCGGAACCGTACTGTTCGGCCCCGGGACCCGAGCCGTACTGCCCAGCACCCGAGCCATACTGTTGGCCCTGCCCCGAACCGTACTGTGGCTGGGATCCGTAGTTGTTGTTGACCTGCTGCGAGCCGACCTGAGGTGGGTCGCTCGGGCGATATTCGGGGTTGTTCGACACGTTCGGCACCGTTCTCCACTCAGACACTCTTCGTTCCCTACTACCCTAGTGGTGTCGACTGCAGAATGCCCAACGATCTCGGCACGATCGTCTCCGGCAACGTCACGCTTCCCACCACGCGCCGCCCCGCCTCGGCGTCACGCTTCCCACCACACGCCGCCCCGCCTCGTCTCCGGCGGCGTCACGCTTCCCACCACGCGCAGAGGCTCGTCGCCTGCTCCCTGCGGGTCGCATGAGAGTCCGCCCCGCCGTGATCTCTAAACCTTGATCCACCGATGCGAGTAGCCGGATCAAGCCGCGCGTGAAATGGAAATGCCCCTCCTGAACTGGGAAAATGGTGATGTTCTAAGTCTCCATATCCCACACAGAAAGGGGCACCTCTCAGGTGCTATTCAACCACACACCCACGACTGTGTCCCACTCCTTCGACGACACGAACCTCACCGCTGCCACCGGGCTCGTCCCGACCATGGCACTGGCCCAGAACGCCGCCCTGCCAGACCTTGCCGATGACCATCTGACCGTGACCACCACCGGGGCCGATAAGGGCGCGAACCCAGCAGCGAAGCTGGCCACACTGGTCGCGGGGATGGCCGCCGGGGCTGACTCGATCGATGACATGAACATCCTCCGCCACGGCGGCATGAAACACCTCTTCGACCGCGTCTATGCCCCTTCGACTTTGGGCTCGTTCCTCCGCTCGTTCGCCTTCGGCCACGTCAGACAACTCGACGCCATCTCCTCCCGCTTCCTGACCAACCTCAATGAACACACCCCTCTGCTGCCGGCCAGTCAGGACAACGAGCAATCATCCACAGTCTTCGTCGATGTCGACGACACCGTCATCGACGTTCACTCTGCGTCGAAGCAGGGAGCTGGGTTCGGCTACCAAGGCAGTCGCGGCCTCAACGCACTGTTGGCGACCGCGTCAACCCGCGACTCCAGCCAGATCATTGTGGGCCAGCGTCTGCGCAAAGGCTCGACCTCGTCAGCACGTGGTGCTGATAAGTTCGTCTCCGACGCTGTGGCCACCACCAAACGCATCAACCCTGGTGCTGCGGTGCTCGTTCGCGCTGACTCGGCATACTACTCATCGACCGTGACCAAAGCCGCCCACGATGCCGGGGCCAATGTGTCGATCACGGTACGCATGGACAAGAGGGTCAAAGCAGCGATCGGAACGATCAGCGACGACGCATGGACTGGCATCGAGTACCCCGATGCGATCTATGACGAGGAGTCCGGTGCCTGGGTCAGTAAGGCTGAAGTCGCCGAGGTTCCGTTCACCGCGTTCACCTCGAAGAAGAAGGCGCTGCAAACTACGGGCCGCTTGGTCGTCCGCCGCATCCCGGAGCTCAACGAGACGAAACGCGCTGCCGGGCAGGACCCATTGTTCGACTTGTTCCGTTACCACGCGTTCTTCACCACCGTCGATCAGGATCGTTTCGACACCGTTGTTGCTGATCAAGTGCACCGCAGGCACGCGATCATCGAGCAGATCAATGCGGAACTGAAAAATGGTGCCCTGGCGCATATGCCCTCCGGAGTGTTCAACGCCAACGCTGCCTGGCTCACGATCGCAGCGATCACTCACAACCTGTTACGGGCGGCTGCCGGGATCATCGGCGGGCGGATGAGCAAAGTGCGCGCCCAGACGCTGCGGACACGGATCATCGGGGTTCCGGCTCGGATTGCTCACCGGGCCAGGAAACTGATCCTGCACCTGCCCAGAGCCTGGCCGTGGGCGACGGAGTTCTCCCGGTTATGGCAATCGGCGTTGGGACCACCCCGGACAATGTCGACCTGACCAATTCGCCCTTTGGAAGGGGGCCCGAGACCGCAGTCATGGAGGAGGCTCTGGGAGGCTCAATGTGGAAGAGACCGGTGAGAGACCGGGACACTACCTCCTGCCCACTCATCGTGCCCAAGCTCAAATTCGAGTGGGCCACCGGACATCAAGCAGATCGGTGGATCAAGGCTAAACTGGAAGGCGATGACACACACCGCAGACTCCCCGGCCCCCACCAGGCGCATCGCCCGCGAGCGCCGGGCCAGGCACCGCGAAAAGGTCCGCGTCGGAGCCGCAGCCATGCGCCGGAAGACCTTCCACGCCGGCATGTGGGCGACCCGCGCCCCCGTGTGGATGTGGCCGGCGCTGCTCGTCATCACCGTCATCGGCTTGGCCCTGCGTCTGTTCCGCCTCGGCTTTCCCCACCGACTGATCTTCGACGAGACCTACTACGTCAAGGACGGCTACTCGGTCTTCAACTTCGGCTACGAACGCTCGTGGCCGGAGAACGCCGACGACTCCTTCAACGCCGGCGACCCCAGCGTCATCGAACCGAGTCCCGAATACGTCGTCCACCCGCCGTTGGGCAAATGGCTCATCGGCGCAGGCATGGACATCTTCGGTGCCGACGATTCGTTCGGCTGGCGCTTCTCCGTGGCGATCATCGGCACTCTGACGATCTTCCTCATGGGCGTCATCGCCTGGAAGCTGCTGCGCTCACCGTTCTTCGCCTGCGTTGCCGCCGGCCTGCTCGCCATCGACGGCGAGCACTTCGTCCATTCCCGCACGAGCCTGCTCGACATCGTGCTCATGGCCTTCGTCCTCCTCGCCTTCTTCTTCATCCTCCTCGATCGCGAATTCGTCACGAAGCGTCTGGCCACCTGGACCCAGCGCACCTCTGAGAGCGGAAGCCTCACCCCCACGCGCGCCGAACCGCACCGGCAGTCCCCCGCCGAGGCGGCCACCCCCTCCGCAGACTCCCACGGATCCGTCGCTTCCGCAGATTCCCCCGGATCCGTCGCTTCCGTACCGGTCTCCGTCCCCACTGCCGAGGAACGAAGGCGCCACCGGAAACGGCGGGACGAGATCAATTTCGGGCCCCGCCTCGGCGTGCGTCCCTGGATCATCGCCGCGGGAATCAGCATCGGTCTGGCGATGGGCGTGAAGTGGTCGGGCCTGTACGCGGCTGCGGTGTTCGGGATTCTCCTCGTCGCGTGGGATGTGCATTCGCGGCATCGGGCCGGGGTCGTGCACCCGTGGCTGGGCGCGCTCATTCGCGACAGCATCATGTCGTTCCTCAAGTTCGTGCCGGTCGCGTTCGTCACCTATCTGGCGTGCTGGTCGGGCTGGATCCGGTCGACCGATGCGTGGGATCGGCAGTGGGCGGCCGAGAACTTCGGCTGGTGGCAGTCGCTGCCGGACTGGCTGCAGTGGTTGCCGTCGCTGGCGCACTACCACTACACGGCGTATTCGTTCCATGTCGGTCTCGACTCCGAGCACCCGTACATGTCGAACCCGTGGGGTTGGATCGTGCAATGGCGGCCGACGTCGTTCTACTACGAGTCCTACGACCACGGTTCGATGGGGTGTGTGGCGGAGAAGTGCTCCTCGGCGATCACCTCGGTCGGCAACCCCGTCATCTGGGGACTGGCACCGTTCGCCCTGCTCATCTGCCTTGTCGTATGGATCATCCGCCGCGATGTTCGCCCGGCCGTCATCCTCGGCGGCCTCGCCGCGACCTGGCTGCCCTGGTTCGCCTACCAGGACCGGACGATCTTCACCTTCTACACGATCGTCATGGTGCCGTTCGTGGTGCTCGCCGTGACCTACTGCCTCTCGCTGCTGTGGGGTCACGCGGGCAGGGACCGTAGTCCGGCAGGGGGCGGGAGTGCGGCTCGTGGCGGTCGTGGCAACGGTGCGGCAGAGGCCGGGAGTGTAGGTCGTGCCGGGAGTGTAGGTCGTGCCGGGAGTGCAGCTCGTGCCGGGGGCAGCGGTGTGGCTGGGGTCGGCAGTGCAGCGAAGCGGAGATTCGTTCGCATCTCAGCGGCTCTGTTCGCTCGCCGATTCACTGTCGGCATCATCCTCGCGGCGGCAGTCCTCGCCTTCGCCTACTTCTGGCCCGTCTACACCGGCGAAGTCATCCCGTTCTCTGCCTGGAACGACCGCATGTGGAACATCACCTGGCGCTGACCGTCTGGCCGCAGGCTACCTGGCCGTGGATCGTTTGGCCGCGCGGTACCTGACCGCTGACCGTTTGGCCGCGGGATACCTGACTCCTGACCGTTTGACCGCTGGGTGCCGCGCTTCGTCGGCCTCTCACGCCGCTGCCCCGGGCCCGAAACCAGCTTTCGTCCACGCACTTCTATATTTCGTCCGGCCTCTTCCAGGTTTCGTCCACGAATTTCCACTTTTCGTCCAAGCAGTCAGTTCGCGTCCTGATGAAATGGACGAAAAGTGTTCAAGCGGCCCACCCACGACGCAAAGGGTGCTTCGCAGCCACAAGTCGTCGCCACCAGCCCACCCGAAGCCATTGCCCGGGCCGCTCCAGCTGCCGCGCAAAGTTGTCGCGACCGCTGCCTCAGCCGCCTGCGACCGCCACCTGCAGAAACGTTGCACGCCACCGCTCTCGTCGACGCTTCAGGCGGTCCGTCACGGCTTCGCCACCGAAGGGTCGCCTCGGCGACATGGCGTGTTCACCTGGAGGTAACACCGCGTCGTTAGCGTCGAATCATTGTGAATGAGCTTTCGACGACCCACGCACCCAACGCACCCGAGCAGACGCCGGCTGCGAGCACCACCACGGCCGCAAGCGAAGCGGCAGAAAGCGCCCCCACTGCCGCGAACGCCCCCGAGCAGACACCGGCAGAACGCACCACTTCGACATCGGCCGGCACGCTACACGCCGAACCCAACGCACCAGTCGGCACGCTTCACGCCGAACCCGCCGAACCAGCCGGCACGCTTCACGCCGAACCCGCCGAACCAGCCGGCACACCCCACGCCACACCGACCGGCACGCCACACGCCGAACCCACACCCCACACACCCCGCGCGGTGGCCATCATCCCGGCGCGCGGCGGATCGAAGGGCATCCCGCTGAAGAACCTGCAGAAGGTCGCGGGAGTCTCGCTGCTGGCCCGCGCCATCAACGCCGCCCAGGCCAGCCCCAGCATCAGTCGCGTCGTCGTCTCTACCGACCACGACGGCATCGCGGCCGAAGCTCAACGCGCCGGCGCCGAGGTGGCCCACCGTCCCGCCGAGATCGCCGGCGACACCGCGACCAGCGAATCCGCTCTCATCCACACGCTGTCGACCCTCGACGAGGACTTCGACATCACCGTGTTCATGCAGTGCACCTCCCCCTTCATCGACTCCGCCTCGATCGAGAACGCCGTCCGCACGGTCCGCGACGACGAGGCCGACGTCGTGTTCTCCGCCGTCGAGGACCACTCGTTCCTGTGGCGCCTCGACGACGATGATGCACAACAGGCCGTGGCCGTCGGACATGAGGCAAACTTCCGTCCCCGCCGCCAGGACCGAGCCAAGCACTTCAACGAGACCGGCGCCTTCTACGTCATGCGCACTGCTGGCCTGCTCGAACACGAACACCGCTTCTTCGGCCGCATCGGCATCGAGGAAGTCCCTCCCGAGCACGCCCGCGAGATCGACGACATGTCCGACCTCACCCTCGTCCGCGCCATCGCCTCCACCCAGGAGACTGCCCAGGTCATCGACGTCGACGCCCTGGTGACCGACTTCGACGGCGTCCACACCGACGACGGCGCCTACGTCGACGAGGACGGCAACGAACAGGTCCGCGTCCACCGCGGCGACGGCATGGGCATCTCCCGCCTCGTGAAGTCCGGGGTCCCGGTGATGATCCTGTCGAAGGAACGCAACCCGGTCGTGACCCGTCGCGCTGAGAAGCTCAACGTCGACGTCGCCCAGGGCATCGACAACAAGGCCCACATCCTCAACGCCTGGATCGACACCAACGGTCTCGACCCGGCCCGGGTGGCCTACGTCGGCAACGACATCAATGACCTCGAAGCCTTCGACGTCGTCGGCTGGCCCGTCGCCGTCGCCGACGCCCACCCCAAGGTCCTCGCCGCCGCCCGGGTGGTCCTAGACCGCCCCGGAGGCAGAGGCGCCGTTCGTGAGGTCTGCGACCTCATCCCGATCCCCGCCGAGGCGGCCGGCTCCCCTGCCGGCCCGACCCTGACCTCGCTGCGGACCGCCACAGGACACCCATCGACCTTCACAGACAGCCAACCGTCCACCCAGCAGCAACGGTCGTTGCTCACCAACCACGCAGCCTCGGCGCGTGCCAACCGAAAGCAGGTTTCATGACTGATCAATTCGTCCCCGTGGCCATCGGAGAACACCTCGTCGGCCCGAACCAGCCCGTGTACATGATCGGTGAGATCGGCATCAACCACAACGGAGACGTCGACATCGCCAAACAGCTCATGGACGTCGCCGTCACCGCCGGTGCCCAGGCTGTGAAATTCCAGAAGCGCAACCCCGAGGTGGCCGTCCCCGAACACCAGAAGTCGAAGATGCGCTCGACCCCGTGGGGCGAGATGACCTACATCGACTACAAGCACCGCGTCGAATTCGGCGTCGACGAATACACCGAGATCGATCGCTACGCGAAGGAAGTCGGACTGCAGTGGTTCGCCTCCCCGTGGGACACCGACTCCGTCGACTTCCTCGAGAACGAATTCGATGCGCTGTCCTACAAGGTCGCTTCGGCCTCACTGACGGACTTCGAGCTCCTGCGGGCCATCGCCGCCACCGGCAAGCCCGTCCTGTGCTCCTCGGGTATGTCCGACTGGGAGACCCTCGACCGTGCCGTCGAGGTCTTCGATCGCGACAAGCTCGTGCTCATGCACGCCACTTCGACCTACCCGCTGCCGCCCGAAGAGGTCAACCTCAAGGCGATCCCGGCCATGCGGCAGCGCTACGGAGTGCCCGTCGGCTACTCCGGTCACGAGCTCGGCCTCGAGGTCTCCTTCGCCGCCGCCGGCCTGGGTGCGGTGACCATCGAACGTCATATCACGCTCGACTCCTCGATGTGGGGCTCGGACCAGTCCGCGTCGATGGAGCCGCGCGAGTTCGCCTCGCTCGTCAAGGGTGTGCGCGTCCTCGAATCCGCGTTCGGCGACGGTCACAAACGCGTGATGCCGGGCGAGGAGTCGAAGATCGATTCGCTGCGCAAGGTCACGGTCTGACCCTCACCTGACACCCGACAGAGTCCGGACGCAAGCGCTGATTCGGCGCCATCACCTCACCGAGGCGGTGGCGCCGCTTCGCGTTCCCTCGCCGTTGGCAGGCTCGGTCCCCTCTACTCTCGCCGAGGTGGCCGAGCCGTATCTCGCCGAGGTGGCCGAGCCGTTATCGTCAGCGTCGACGAATCGCGGTGAGCCGGCGGATCCTCCACCCGATTCCGTGCCGAATCTTCCGGGCGAGGACTCGTGCCACTTCACCGGCAGTGCGGCCGCGCTCGGCTTCGAGGGCCTGACGGGCGTGTTCTTCCGCGGCGGAGATATCGGCGATCCGCTGTTCGAGTTCGACGGCCTCGGCGCGATGCCGTCGGGATTCGGCGAGCGCATCATCACGGTCTTCCTCGACACTTCGCAGTCGCGCCCGGGCTCGCTTCCGAACATCGTCGAGGGTCTGTGTGTGCTCTCGTCGGGCATGGGCGAGATCGCGATCGGCCCGAGCGAGGGCGCGAGCCTGCTGAGCCGCGACCTCCTCGGATTCGGCGATGGCAGCGACGTGGAACTCCTCGGCACGGATGTCCTCCGCGGCGCGCAGAGGCGAGCCGGCAAAGCCGTCCCCCGCGGCGCGCAGAGGCGAGCCGGCAAAGCCGTCCCCCGCGGCGCGCAGGGGCGAGTCGGCAAGCCCGTCCCCTACCGGACGCAGAGGCGAGCCGGCGAGGCTGTCCCCTGCTGTGCCCACGGGTGCCTCGGCTCGGCCGGGCAGAGACGGCGTCGGGTGGGACCGCGCACGCAGCGAGTCGCGGATGCCGGCGAGATTCTCCGCAGTGATCGTCGCAAACCGGGCACGGGTGTCGGCGAGGTCGGCCTGCAGCTCGGCACCGTGCGAGTACGCCTCCTCGAGGCCAGAGACCATCCGGTCGGCCAGCACATCGGCCGCCTCGGCGCGGTCCAACGCCGAACCTATGGGCAGCAACGCCGAACCCATGGGCAGCATGGAGGCGGCCGAATCCGCACCGCCCGCCTCGGCGACGGGTCTCGTTCCCTCCGGCCCGACCGGCACCACGAGCTCCGGGTGACCGATGTCGGCGGCGAAATAGCCGAGCTTCGCGTGCAGATCCAGGGAGACCGGGATCGAGCCGACCCCGAACGGGATCATCTGTGCGTGCCCGCGCCCGCCGAGCACATACGGAACCGAGGCGAAGAACTCGAGGCCGGAGAAGAACCCGACGTCATGGCCGTACAGTCGCACCTCTTCGACTCCGGCCACCTCGGCGACGATCCTGGCCGAGACCGCGGCGTCGTCGGGATGGAACGGTGTGCTCAGCACTGTCCACCCCTTGTCCACGAGGATCCGCGCGGCACGCACGGTCGCCTCGTGGATGGTCGTCGCGTCGTATCCGGCAGCGATCTGCCGCGCGTGGACGAGCATCTGGATCGCCACGGTCTTCTCTCGCGGGTCGGGTCTCCGCCCGGCCAATGGCGCGTACAGGTGATCGAGGATCGTCGTCGGGCACGGCTGGAACGCGATCCGCTCCCGCTGTCCCAGCACTCGGCTCATGGTGTCGATCGATCCGGTGTTGCGCAGGCCGAAGAAGGCCGACCGGTCGAGCACCTGTCCGACGTGGGTGCGCATGAGTTCGTCGAACTCCGGCTGCCCGGGGAACCTGTTGTCCCCGACCGCGTAGACGATGAGGGGCACGTCGAGGGCGGCGAGCGCCTCGGCGGAGATCTTCCACTGCCACCCGGACAGCCGGTTCGGGTTCGTGTCCTGGAGGAACAGTCCTCCCCCGCCGATGACGACGGCATCGGCGGTGGCGTTGATCCGGGCCACGGCCGCCTCGTCGACTTCGCGTCGCAGTGCCGCCGCCGAGGCGAACGTGAAGTTCGGCTCCGCCTGCCCGGAATCCGTCCCGCCGAGGACCCGGAAGGCGTCCCTGACCACCGGGAACAGTGCCTTGTCGCCGAAGTTGCCCCAGGTCGGGATGTCGAAGTGGAAGAGTCGCAGGCTCCGCATCGGCCAAGACTATGGGCGGCGGAAGAACACCAGGTGAACGAAGGCGAACATTCCCGGACACCTGCGCGCCACTTTCCGTTCTCTTCTCACTTCTACGATCGTTCGGACGTGCCAGCAGCCCACCCGGGCCGGCACCCGGACCACTCGGGCCGCCGCCCGGACACCGCGGAGGGGTCAGGTCCGCCCGTCCCCTCCGGCTCGCGAAAGGACCACATGCCCCCACCAGTCGTCAGCGTCGTCATCGCGGCGAAGGATGCCGAGGACACCCTCGGTGGAACTCTTCAGAGCCTGGTCAACCAAGACTTCGCCGCCAACGAACTCGAGGTCATCGTCGTCAACGACGGTTCGACCGATGACACTGCCGGGGTGATCGGCGAGTATGCCGATCGGCTCAATCTCGTCGACATCCACAACCCGGAATCACGTGGGGTCTCCACCGCCCGCAACATCGCCCTCGAGGCCTCGACCGGACGCACCATCACCTACCTCGACGCCGACGACTGGTACGCCCCCGGTCACCTGCGTTCGCTCACCGACGCGATCACCGGACTCGGCGTGGATTTCGTGAAGACGAACTACCTCATCGTCAACGGCTTCAATCGGAAGCTGCGGCGGGCACCGTGTGCCAAGCACAACACGGCGCTGGACCCGCGCGACCACATCCTGCCGCATGACGCCTCGACGATGGTCGACTTCCCCGAATGCTGGACCGGCATCTACTCCCGGTCCATGGCCGTCCACGGGCTGCTCGACTTCAGCCCGGACCTGCGCACCTGCGAGGACCGCCCCTGGACGTGGCGTCACCACCTCGAAGCCGATTCCTTCGCCGTCGTCGACACGGCGGGCCTGTGCTATCGGAAGGGCAGCACCACCTCGTTGACGGCGATCTTCGACGAGCGTCAGCTCGACTTCATCCCCGCCTTCCGTTCGGTCTTCGCGATGCTCGAAGCCAGACCGGAGTTCCGCCGCTTCGAGCACAAAGCCGTGCGCAACTTTCTGTCCATCCTCTACTTCCAGATCGTCAACCGCGGCTCGTCGATGTCACGGGAGGTGCGCGAGAAGCTCAACCTCGGCGCGGTGCACACGCTCAAGACCATCGGCGACGACGTCATCGACCTCGCGCTGACGAATTACGGCGAACGCCGGCTGCCCGTGATCGACCCGATCGTCAGGAGGGCCCGCTGATGACCCAGATCATCGAGATCTCCACCCAGTACCAGCTCGCGAATCTGTCCGCTCTCATCCGCGCGGGCCGCCTCGGTGATCCGCAGCGGCGCCGGATCCTCGTCGTGGCGAACAATTCCGTCGCTCCCGAGCTCACCCCGGCTGCCGATGCCATGCCCGGGTCGGCGGGGCTGCTGAGTGACTTCGACCTCGTCATCGATTGGAACGCCACGATCTGGCCGAACCATCCGAAGGCGTTCGGCATCTCCGGCGAACGCGCCCCGATCATGGAGCGTGCCCTGCGCCGGGAGTGGGACATCGCCGAGGCAGAACCGCTCGAACTCATCGTCGAATCCCTGCCCAGCCACCCGGCCGGCGCTCTCACGCAGATCTTCGCCACCGCCGATATCAGCGTCCACTCCGACGGACTGATGAGCTACGGTCCGATCCGCAATCCGCTCACCCTGCCGCAGTGGCAGCGGCTGCGGGCGATCTGCTACACGGATCTGCTGCCGGGCATCACTCCCCGTCAGCTGGCCGAACACGAACCCGAGCGGGTGGTGCTGCCGGCAGCGGACCTCGCCAAGGTCATCGACGACATGACCGCCGAGGTGGCCGATGACTTGGCCAGCGCCCGCCTCGATGCGCCGATCGAGTCCAGTGCCCTTGTGCTCGGGCAGTACCTCGCGCAGCTCGACCTCATCACGGCGGAGGAGGAACTCGACCTGCACCTGCAGATGCTCGACGTGGTCAAGACCGCCGGCTTGAGCACGGTGGTTTTCAAGCCGCACCCCACCTCGGCGCGGACGACGATCGGACCGCTGCGGCGGCGCAGTGAGGAACTCGGACTCGATTTCGTCCTCGCCGATGTTCCGCTGCTCGCCGAGATCGTCGTCTCCGCCACTCGCCCCGAGCTCGTCGTCTCCTGCTTCTCGACCGGGCTGGCGACCGCGAAGGGACTCTACGGCTGTGCGACCGCGGCCGTCGGCACCATGGAGCTGTTGGCCGCACTCGCGCCGTATCAGAACAGCAACCGCATTCCGCTGACGATCATCGACGCCCTCCACTCGGGCAGGTATGCCCTCCCGGGCACCCTCGCCGAGGCGGGGGCCGGGTCAGGTGCGCCCGCCGGACCCGGTGCGCCGCGTGACCTCAATCCGCTCATCGATGCCGTCACGTACTGCATGCAGTCGAAATCCGCCTCGTATCTGCGGCAGAAGGCGATCGACTTCCTCGACGGTGCGGTCGGCGGACCGGATATGAAGTACTTCAAGCGCAAACGCCTGACCGCGCTCGATCTGCCCGGGCGGCTGGAGATGCCCCGGCATCGGAAGACGCTCAGCGCTGCCAAACAGCGACTGATCTCCCAGGCGAAACGCACACAGCACGTGCTCAAGGACTACGGCATCACCGTCGATACATCGAAGCTGAGGAAGAATGGCTGAGCTGCTCATGGCTGAGAATACTGCGACGAACCCGAAGAAGACCCAGAAGACTGTCGAGACAACGGTCGAGAATACTGCCGAGACGACAGCGGAGAATACTGCCGAGAAGAAGGGCACCGGGCTCGCCTCGGTCGCCTTCGTCGAATCCCCTCTGCAGTTCCTCTCCGCTCTCGAATCCCACGAGCCGACCGAGGATCTGCTCATCCGAGCGCGGGCGAGCGCGAAGGGGATGACTTCCTTCCTCGACGCCTTCGACACCGACTGGCTGCCGAAGAACGTCCGCCTCGAACGCGACGGAGCGAAGCCGAAACTGCTGCGCAAGACGCACTTCGATCGGATCTACCTCGGCGATGCCTGCTCCGGTCAGGTGCACAAAGCCTTGGCGCTTGCGTATCTGGAGCGTCGCATGCCCGAGGTCGTCATCCTCGACGACGGTCTGGCCACGTATTCGACGATCGAGATCCTCACCGCCAAGCGCGGTCCCCTCGTCCGGCCGCGGCAGAAGCTCAAGGCCTCCCGCACGGTCATGGCCGCGCACGTCGCCGACCGGCTGCGGGGTCTGGCGACGGTGGGCAAACTGCGTTGGCATACCGCACTGCCGGTGGCGAAGCCGTTGCGCACAGCGTTCCTCAAGGTCGGGGGCGAGATCACCCGTCACAAGTTCGAACACCTCCAGACCCTGCCTACCGGCGGCAGTCACCCGCGTGACAACCCGGTCATCGGTTCGTCACTGGCCGCCGATGGGCTCATCGACGCGATGGCCTACCGGGCGTGGGTCGGTGACATCATCGACGCCCACGGGTCGATCACCTACTACCCGCACCGACGTGAGACCGAGGAGTTCCTCGCCGATCTCGCCCGCGATGATCGGGTGCGGATCAAGAATCTCGGTCTCCCGATCGAGCTGCGGCTGATCAACCTGCCGCCGGATTCGACGATCCGCAGCCTGCCTTCGACCGCCGCGGTGTCCTTGGCGGTGCTCAATCCGGAGGTCACCATCGACGTCACCGAGATCCCCGCGAAGTGGTGGACCGGGGCCTCGCCCGATAGTCTGCGACAGTCCCTCAACGCCCAATCGGTCAAGGCTGATGACGATTCCTGAACCAGCGGATCCCTACTCCAGTGGGCCTGTCCTGCCTCCGCGCCGATCACAGGGCTCCGAGCCGATCCGCATCCTCTCGGTCTCCGACAGCGAGTCCTATCTCAAGTGGGCGACCCAGCTGTTGTCGACCCTTCCGGATGTCGAGGGCCGAGTCTTCCTCATCGACAGTCCGATCCTGCCGACCGACGAACAGATCGCCAGCGCCGTCGCCGGCACCGATTGGCAGCACCGCGAGATCCCCGTCATCTCCCGCACCGACCTCGCCCAGATCATCGCCGACCACTCCCCCGACATCGTCCTCGGCGCCGCCACCGGACCGATCGTCGCCCAGGTCTTCCTCACCGCGCACACCCGCGCCGACCGCCCCGCGCTCGTGTCCGGTCTGCCCGGAATGGGCCTGCCGGCCAGCCGCAAGGGGATGAATTATCGCCGGCTCATGGATGCCTTCATCGCCCATTCGACCGCCGAGGTGGGCGCGTACACCGAGGCCAGCACCGCTGCGCAGGTGCCCTGTGAGGTCCTGCTGGCCCGCCTGCCGATGTTGCGATCGACCTCGGTTCCGCAGGTCAGAGACTCAGCGAGGATCCCGCAGTCTCTGATCTTCGCACCGCAGGCGAAGGTACCGCAGTCGGCGGAGGATCGCACCGCGATCGTCGCGGCCCTCGCGGATTTCGCTCACCGCCATCCCGAGTCCAGGACCGTCATCAAGCTGCGATCCCGTCCCGGCGAGTTCGAGACCCATCACGAGCAGCACTCCTACGTTGAGATCCTCGATGAGCTTCGCGAACAGGGCCGGCCCGGCGCTGATCGCGTCGAGTTCGGGTTCGGGCCCCTCGATGAGTTCCTCGTCCCCGGGGCCGGACTGGTCACCGTCTCCTCGACCGCGGCACTCGAATCCATCGATCGCGGCATCCCCACCCTGCTAATCTCGGACTTCGGTTTCAGCGCCGAGCTGCTCAACGAGGTCTTCGCCGACTCAGACGCCACCGGCACCCTCGCCGAGGTGGCCGCCGGGTCGATCGGGTTCCCCTCCCCTGAATGGCTGGTCCGCAACTACTTCCATCCCGTCACCGGTGCCCTGCGGCGTCACCTGGGGCTGCTCGCACTGCGGGCCCGGACCGGGCAGCTGCCGAACCGCCGATCGGCGGTGCTCAGGCAGAAGCGTGTGCTCATCCGTGCCGAGCTGCGGACCGTGACCCCGGCCCCTCTCGTACGCACCTACCGCAGGCTGCGCTACCAGCGCTGAGGCTCTCCCAGCTCGGGCTGACCGCCGAGAAACTGCCTGGCTGCCGAGACCCGGGTGCAGGCCGCCGTGACTCGACGCTCCTCCCGTTTTTCGGTGGTGCTGCAGAACTCAACCCTGGTCGTCGGACCCCTCGATGAGTTCCTCGTCCCCGGTGCCGGACTGGTCACCGTCTCCTCGACCGCGGCACTCGAATCCATCGATCGCGGCATCCCCACCCTGCTAATCTCGGACTTCGGTTTCAGCGCCGAGCTGCTCAACGAGGTCTTCGCCGACTCAGACGCCACCGGCACCCTCGCCGAGGTGGCCGCCGGGTCGATCGGGTTCCCCTCCCCTGAATGGCTGGTCCGCAACTACTTCCATCCCGTCACCGGCTCCCTGAGCCCGCTCGCGCTGAAGGCCTGGACGCCGAGGCACTGGAAAGACTCAGCCACGTTGACGCCATCTGTAGAATCCGGGAATGACCGAGTTCGCCCTCTTCTGCGTGCCAACGCTCATCTACCTGGTTGTGCAGTCGCGCGGAAGGGACCGGAGCCTGGACACTGCCCGACGTCGTGTCGGGATCGATTGGGGGTCTCCTGCAGCGTACGAGTGGGCCCTCGTCCTGATGCTCCCGCTTGTGGTGGCTGGTTGGCTCATCGTCGTCCTGGTTCCCGCCGAAGTGCTAGCGCTGCCTGGAGTCACGAACATGCAGGTGACAACCCTCGGCGCCGTCATCGGAATCGTGCTTCGCGCCCTGGGCGAAGAGGTCTTCTTTCGAGGTCTGCTCGGCGGCATATTGATCCGTCGACTGGGCTTCGGCTGGGGCAATCTGCTGCAGGCCCTGATGTTCCTCCTGCCTCATCTGGCGCTGCTGCTGGTGGACGTGCGAATGTGGCCGATCATTCCGATCCAGTTCGCAGCCGGTTGGCTGCTGGGCTGGCTGCGCCATCGGACGGGAACTTTCGTGCCAGGCGCGGCTGTCCATGTGCTGCAGAACATCGCCGCTGGACTCATCACGGCCTGAGTGAAACACCAATGAAGCGAACACCATGGTGCTTTTCCAGCCATGCTGGTCTTCAGGCCAGAGGCTTGACCATCAGCAGTTCTCGACCAAGTCCTCCGGCTGTCTCTGCGCCCATTCTCTCGCTCAGTTCGAAGCCGTGCCTCTGATAGACGGCCATCGCCCTGTCGTTGCCTGGAGTCAATGCGAGCCACAACTCTGCGGCGACCTTTCGCCCCCAATCCGTGACTCGCTCGATCAGTGCGTCAGCTGCCCCTCGCCCACGTGCTCGCGGAGCGACCCACATGGACACCAGTTCTGCTGTCCCGTCTGCCTTGCGCACGCCACTTGCTATACCCAAGGGTGCGGCCCCGTCACTGACATCCTCCGCGATGAGATTGAATTCCACGGAATTCAGTCGGGCTCGCCAGCGGCTCTCAGGAGCGGACTCCCACTGCTCGTATGTCGATTCGAATGCCGACGGAGATTCGGCGAGTGCCTGCAATCGGACGTCACGCCACAGTTCCCACTCATCGGTCGAAATCTCCCTGATGCGGAAAGTCACTTCGCGAGGCATGAGTAGATGATCGCACATCTCAGCTCCGGTCGTCGGGGACTCGGCTCGGCTCCTCCAAGGGCACGACCACCTCGGTGTCGGGGGCTTCGTCCTTGAAGACCCAGGTGCGGTAGGCGTAGAAGCGGAAGAGCATGGCCAGGCCGATGCCGATGACGTTCGTGGAGAGGTTGTAGGTCAGCTGATCGCGCATGTCGAGCAGGTACCAGGTGACACCGAGCGGGATGACCGAGATGACCATGCCGGCGAGGTTGACGGCGACGAAGAGGACGATCCCGCGCACGTTCGACGGGGTCTGTCGGTCCCCGTAGGTCCAGAGTTTGTTGCCGATCCACACGACGATCATGGCCAGAATCGTCGAGATGATCTTCGACTTGATCGGACTGCCCTCGAGCAGGGCGGGGATCGGACCGATGCCGTAGGCCAGCAGGTTCGACAGCCCCACATCGACGATATAGCCGAACCCGCCGACGGTGAGGAACTTGAAGGCTTCCACCGCGAGGCGTCGAAGGCGGGCCGATGCAGACTCTTTCATGACTGCCCCCAGTCTATGCGGCGAAGTTCTGCACTCTCTGCAAGCCAAGCCGGGCGGCGTGGCCGCACACTCAGGGCCGCACACGTAGGGCCGCAAGCGCAGGGCCGCACACGTCTGGCCGTGCCAGAGCGCGTGCGCGGCCCCACTGTCTCACCTGCCGTTTCCTACTTCACGTATTTGGGGAAGTCGGCCGGCTCGCCGGGTTGGGCCGCTCCACTCATGTCGATGCCGTAGTCGCGAGCGAATTTGAGCTCCGTGCCGGTGTAGATGCCCTCTTCACGCTCGTCCAGGGTGAAGACTCGGGCTCCGCGCAGTCGATTCCTGTCTGCTCCTTCGAGACCGTAGGGCGCGAAACCGGTCGCCGGGGAATAGCCGAGCTCGATGCCGTAGTAGCTGCCGGTGTAGCTGTTGATGTGATCGTGGCCGACGTAGAGACCGCGGATGTCCCCGCGATGGAGCATCGCGTTGAACATTCCGGAGTTGAAGGGACCGGGACACTCATCTTCGTTGCGTTCCCCGACGATCGAATGCTTCTTCTTCGCGCGCTCGTGGTCTGCGTCGCTGCGAGAGTCGATGCTCGCGAACCACATCGCCCGGTGCTCGTGAAGCGCGATATGCTGGAACACCAGCCCGGGCACCGCGGCTCCGCGGCGCTTCTCGAGCTCGCGGGAGGTCTGTGCATACCATTCGACTTGATCGAAGCGCAGCCAGTCCCAGTCCGGGTAGCCTTCGAAGCCCTGGCCGGCGATCTCATCAGGTGCATAGCGACCGGAATCGAGCAGCCAGACGGCAAAGGCGTCCTTCTTTCCCTGTCCCGAGGCGATGGTGATCACCTGGTTCGACGTCCCGGTGACATCGGCACCGCGGGCGTTGAGATTGTGCCGATACTGGCCGATGAAACGGATCATGTCCTGTTCATCGAATCCGGTTTCACCTGTGCTGTCCTCGTCATGGTTGCCGAAGGTCAGCGCCCAGGGGATGCCACGCTCTTCCATCGGCAACACGACGTTGTTGATAGCCTGCTTGACCTCGTGGACACTGCTCGGTCCCCCGTCGATGACGTCGCCGTTGATGACGACGAAGTCCGGCTGCACATCATCGAGTACGGCTTCCTGAAGCTCGATGGTGCGCCGATCGGTGCGATGAGAGTCCTGCGTGTCGTTGAACTGCACGATCGTGAAGCGACCGTATTGCGGGAACTCGAGCTCACCACGCACGACCCCCGCACCTTTCCCCTGCCCATTCCCGTTGCCGCCCCCGGGCTTCGCGACGGCCTCGCCGGCCCCCGTCACGGCCATTCCGGCACCCAGTGCCGAGGCACCCGCGGCCTTGAGCATGCCGCGTCGGTTCCATGCTGCCGGTCCCCGGCGAGCATCGGCCGCCCCTGAACCGCGCCCGATTGCATCTCGATTCCTATCGCCGGTGCCGTTGTCTGCCATGTCCAGGGACTCTCCTTGCTCGATTCGATTTCACCGGCGGCCGCCGGTCACGAGAACACAACCTAGGCAGTCGTTATGGCCTCAAGGTGAATTGTCCGTGACCGAAACATGAGGAGGTCGCCGACGTGAAGTGACTGTGCTGTCCGACGGCGTGACTGCGCTGCTTCGCGGTGCGCCCGCGCCGCGCCGCCACATCGCCAGTGCGAGCACCACGGCCGCACTCACCGCCAAGGCCGGCCAGAAGGTGTACCGGAAATGGTTGGCCGGGACGATCGGGAAATACCCGAGGATATAGCACAGCGCCGAGGTGGCCAATAACGTGATCTCGGGCCAAAACGTGCGTGGAGACTCGGACGATGCGTGGACGACCGAAGATCTTCCGTGCGCAGACTGCTCCGCAGACCTTCCGTGCCCAGACTGCGCCGCAGCTGTTCCGTGCGCCGATATCACGGCAGAGCCCCCGCGTGTCCGCTTCCGTGCCCGGCCCGCGAGGCCGAGCAGGACGACGGCGACGAGGGTCCAGAACCAGGGGGTGAACAGCATCGGGAACGTGCCCAATGCGAAGTCCTCGACAAAGGGGCGGACGATGAAATCGGCCTTGGGGTCCCCCTGCTCGATGCCGGCCCGTGTCGCTGCATAGTGCCACTCGTCGGGCCAGTATTCGACGCCGGAGCTGAAGAAGTAATAGGAGAACACGGCTGCGCGATATTCGGCATAGCGCAGCGGGTGGGTGATCACATGGTCGAGCCACAGTTGCCTGAGCGCATCCTGGTGGGCGATCGGTGAGAAGTCCTCTCCGCTCTCCCCTTTGCCGAAGCAGTTCCAGTACGAATCCCAGATCTCACCCTTCGCCCAGCACTTCTCACGAGCCGTACTGATGTGGTCGGTGAGCTCGGTCGGGGCGTCGGAGGCTTTGAGTTCAGCGTCGGGGACGGAGAACATCACGTCATCGAGGAAGATCTGGGAGATCTGCCCGGTCTTCTCCACACCCACCTGCGAAGCGATCGTCGCGTCGGTGACCTTGACGCCCGCGCCGATGAGGACGAGCACGACCAGCGAGATCACTGCGGTGAGCAAGACCGGACGCTTCTCCGCCCGTCCTCGACGCCTCCGCCACAGACTGCCCAGGCAGTACGCGCCGTAGACGGCGATGGGGACGACGGCGAAGATCGCGTTCTTCCGCACTGCGACTGCATAGACGAGCAGGACCAGCGCCGGCAGCCACACCGGCCAGGCTTTGGGCACGAAGCGGGTGATGGCAATGAGCAGAACAGCCAGCAGCAGCGCCACAGCCATCTGCGTGTCCTTCCACAGGGTCGTCATCTGCGAGATGACCCAGGGCGTGAACATGATGGTCGGCCCCAGCAGCGACACCCACTTCGGCGCACCCGAACGATGGACGAGCACCCCGACCAGCCAGGAGGCGGCAGCCAGCATTCCGACCTGGAGCACGAACAGGCTTCCCGCCTCACCGGTGATCCCTATGAGACCCCGCCACAGCACACCCATCACAGGCGGGTGCCAATCGGTGAAGGGATGCTTCCCGGTGGCCTGCAGGTACTGCTCGACGATGTCGACGTTGGCGCGGCCCGGATAGTACAGCCGAATGAACACCAGGGACCAGGCCAGGGTGAGCAGCGCCAGCAGTACGTCCCACATGAGAGCTGAGGCGCGCGCCGTGCGCCGAGGTGTACGGGAGAGGCCGGCGCCGATACCCCCGGTGGTCAGGAGGAGGCGAGGGGCCCGCTGTTTCGGATCGCTCATGAAGCCAATCGCGTCCGCACCTGCTCGGCGAGCCGATCGTCGCCGTCCCCCGGCAGCCCCGGCGTCCGTCGCTGGCCGACGGCAAACCCGCTGACGGCAGGCAGGCTGAGGTAGACCAAGCGTGAGGTCTCCCGTCTCGCCCGGCGCAGCCCGTCCAAGGTCAGCCCGACACTGCCGAGCAGGAAGGCCAGGCCCATGAGCGCGGTGGCGAGGATCGCGGTGGGGAACCGCGGCACCAGTCCGGTCTGCCAGAACTCCCACACCACGGGCAGACCGAACACGAGCGAGACGGCCGCGAGCAGCACGGTGAGCGTGCCGTAGAACAGACGCGGTCGTTCGTGCCGGACCAGCGCCGAGATGAGCCCGAGGATGCGCAGCCCGTCCTTGACGGTTGAGAGTTTCGACTCGCTTCCGTCGGGTCGGTCCCGGAAGTCGACGGCCACCTCGGTGGTGGGAAGGCGCAGAGACATCGTGTGCACGGTCAGCTCGGTCTCGATCTCGAACCGGCGGCTGATCGCGGGGAACGACTTGACGAAACGCCGGGAGAACACGCGGTAGCCCGAGAGCATATCGGACACCTGCGAACCGAACAGCCATCCGGTGAGTCGGTTGAACATCTTGTTCCCGGCCTCATGTCCGGGCCGGTAGGACGTGGTCTCCTGGTTGTCCTGGCGGACCCCGAGCACGTGGTCGTAGGGCCCGGTGATGAGGGTTTCGATCATCTCGGGCAGGTGGGCCGCCTCGTAGGTGTCGTCGCCGTCGATCATCACATAGATGTCAGCGTCGATGTCGGCGAAGGCCCGCCGGACGACGTTGCCTTTGCCCGGGGTGTTCTCTCGGCGCACGATGGCTCCTGCCGCGGCGGCGTGCTGCGCGGTCCGATCGCTCGAGCAGTTGTCGTAGACGTAGACCGTGATCCCCGGGACGGCGGCTCTGAGGTCGCCGACGACCTTGGCGACGGTGATCTCCTCGTTGCGGCAGGGAACGATCGCCGCTATTCTCACCGGTTCTGCGTGCATCTCCTGCCCCCTTGAGGTGTGGGCGCTCCGGTCGTGGTGTGGTCTCTCGGGTCGAGTCCGGCCCGGTGCGCAGATGAGTCGATTCCACTGGTTTACGCCTCGGACATGGACTGCGGGTTACGGGACGGGAAATAGCAATGCACCCTCCCCTGAGCATGCGCAGAAAGCGTGGATCCGCGTGCCGGCGGGCGCGGCCCGAAGAGTATGCGCTTGGTCACGAACTCCCGGTTATGCGTCCTTTTGTGACATCTTCCTGTGAGCTCTGCGTCGTTCCTTGTCATCCTGAATCGTCGGCCTTACTGGACCGTAGGTCGACCCATCCCCATTTTTCGCTGTCCACCACCGTGCGCGGCGACCCTCAACCACACGAGGAGGCGCCTGTGATCGAACTGCGCGCACTGCGGAAGGTGTTCGGAGACACCGTCGCCCTGGAGGAGATCGACCTCTCGGTCCCTGCCGGAGAGATCCACGGCATCGTCGGGCGCTCCGGCGCCGGCAAATCCACCCTCATCCGCTGCCTGGCCGGACTCGAATCCCCCACCTCCGGCACCGTGTCGATCGACGGTGCCGACATCACCGACCAGACGGGACCGAGCCTGCGCGAGGCGCGCCGCAGCATCGGCATGGTCTTCCAGCACGTCAACCTCCTCGACTCGCGCACTGCGCTCAAGAACGTCGCCCACCCGCTGCAGATCGCCGGTGCGCCCAAAGCCGAACGGCTGGCCAAGGCCCGTGAGCTGCTCGAGATCGTCGGCCTCGGCGACCGCGCCGACAACTACCCTGCCCAACTCTCCGGAGGACAGAAGCAGCGCGTGGGCATCGCCCGGGCGCTGGCGGCCGAACCGAAGGTGCTGCTGTGCGATGAACCCACCTCGGCGCTGGATTCGTCGACCACGGAGCAGATCCTCACCCTCATCCGCTCCCTGCGCGACCGGCTGGGCATCACCGTCCTCATCATCACCCACGAGATGTCCGTCATCCGCGAGATCTGCGACTCCGTGACGCTGCTGGCCGACGGCAAAGTGGCGAAGACCGGGAAACTCGCCGAGGTGATCGCTGAGCCCGGTTCGGCCCTGGCGAAGGATCTCGTCCCCCTCCCACCGGTCGGCATCGACGATGGAGCCAGCCGCCTCGTCGAGGTGTCCCTGGCCGGCACCGACCTGCCCACCGTGCTCACCGCCGCGCAGAAGGCCGGAGTCAGCGCCGAGGCGATCCTCGCCGGAGCCGTCGAGACGATCGAAGGCCGCCAGATCGGGCGCCTGCGCTTCACGGTGGCTTCGGCCGACCAGTCGACGGGCCTGATCAGCGCGCTGAAGGCCGATGGAATCTACGCGGAGGAGGCTGCCTGATGAATGACCCCATGTGGTTCGACAACCCCGCGATCACGGATCAGATGTGGCCGGCGACCATCGAGACCCTGCTCATGACCGCCTGGTCGACCGGACTCGCCGTCCTCTTCGGGCTGCCCCTGGGCATCTGGCTGTTCACCGCCTCGAAGGGCGGACTGAACTCGAACCAGTTCGTCTACCGGGTGCTGTCCTTCATCGTCGACGTCACCCGCTCGATCCCATTCATCATCCTCATCATCGCGCTCATCCCCTTCGCCCGCTTCGTCGTCGGTTCGGCACTGGGGTGGCAGGCGACCGTCGTGTCACTGACCATCGGTGCGATCCCCTTCTATGCCCGGCTGGTCGAGAACTCGCTGCGTGAGGTCTCCGAGGGAAAGGTCGAGGCGGCACTGATGATGGGCGCCTCGAACCGGCAGGTGGTCCGTCAGGTCTACGTCCCCGAGGCGAAACCCGGTCTCATCGGAGCCGCCACGGTCACCTCGGTGACTCTGGTGTCCTACACCGCCATGGCCGGTGCCGTGGGCGGCGGCGGACTCGGTGCGCTCGCGATCTCCTACGGCTACAACCGCTACCAGGGAGACACGATGATCGCCTGCATCATCGTCCTCGTCCTCATCGTCACGCTCATCCAAGTCATCGGCGATCGTCTGGCCCGCGCGGTCGACCACCGCTGAGCCGCCTCGGCGCGGGATGTCTCCCACAGCAGACCGCGGCCTCCCCTGAACCACTGACTTCAACCCACACCACACATCAAGGAGAATCATGAAGACCAAGCTCATCGCGATCGCAGCGAGTGCGACCCTGCTGCTCTCGGGCTGCGGCCTCGTCGGCGGCGGCACCGATTCCGTCGGCGAGAAGGACGGCGACCTCACGAAGCTCACGGTCGGTGCCACACCGGTCCCGCAGGGCGATATCCTCAAGTTCGTCGACGAGAACCTCGCCGAGGATGCCGGCCTCGACATCGAGGTCACCGAGTACACGGACTACACCCTGCCGAACAAGGCACTCAACGACGGCGACATCGACGCGAACTACTTCCAGCACAAGCCCTACCTCGATTCCGAGGTCGAGGGCCAGGGTTACGAGATCACCGCCTTCGATCCGATCAACCTCGAGCCCTTCGCGCTGTTCTCGAACGACATCAAGGATGTCGACGACATCCCGAAGAACGCGAAGATCGGCATCAACAATGACCCGTCGAACCAGGGTCGGGCGCTGAAGATGCTCGAGGACGCGAAGCTCATCACCCTCAAGGACGGCGTGGACGCGGTCGACGCGAAGCTCTCCGACGTCGAGGACAATCCGAAGAACGTGAAGTTCGTCGAGGCCGACGCCGCGCAGCTGGCACGCACCCTCGAAGATGTCGACGCCTCTGTCATCAACGGCAACAACGCCCTCGAGGCCGGACTGAACCCGGCCGAGGACGGCATCCTGCTGGAAGAGGCCGAGGACAACCCGTACGGCAACTTCCTCGCCGTGCGCACGGAGAACAAGGACGACGAGAACATCAAGAAGCTCGACGAGCTGCTCCACTCCCCCGAGGTGAAGAAGTTCATCGAGGACAAGTGGGCCGACGGCTCCGTCCTCCCCAGCTTCTGACCCCAATTTGCTACCTGACGGCGGCTCTGCAACCTGGCGTGGACTGGTCCCGGAAAGTTGGACTGCTTGGGTCAGCATAGTTGATAGACATGCTCACCATCCTTGGCGGTCTTGGTCCGATACTCCATCGGGGCAAGACCGCCAAGTCGTGATGAGGATCGTTCGTAGTTATACCAATGAATGTATTCCTCGACCGCGGCCTTGAGATCCTCGATGGTGTTAAAGGATTCCAGATAGAACATCTCGGACTTCAACTGCCCGAAGAAGTTCTCCGCGACCGCGTTATCCCAACAATTCCCCCGCCTGGACATCGACGCCTGCGCACCATGATCGGCCAGGATCGCCGCCCAGGACACGTGCTGATACTGAAACCCCTGATCGGTGTGCACCAGGGGTGCCTGCCCGGGGCGCAGCCCCTGACAGGCCCGGGTCAGTGACTCATTCGTCAACGCCGTATTCGGTGACGTCGACATCGTGTACGACAGCACTCCACGGTCGAAGAGATCAATGACGGGTGACAGGTACAGTTTCCGGTCTTCAACAGCGAATTCCGTGACGTCAGTGACCCACTTCTGGTTCGGTTCCGCCGACTCGAAGTCCCGGGCAAGGACGTTATCGGCGATGGTCCCGACCGTCCCGCGGTGAGAGTTGAATTTCTTCTGCCGCACCCGGCTGAGCAGACCCAGCTGACGCATCAGGACCAGCACCGTCTTCTTCGACACGAACACTCCGGTCTTGGCCAACTCGGCCCGCACCCGACGGTGCCCATAACGTCCACGAGTCCGGTCGACGATGTCCTGGATGAGGGTCTTCACGTGGGCGTACCGGTCGGGTTTGTCCCCGAAGCGGTTCTTCTGGTGGTAGAAGAACGTCGACCTTGCCAGGCCTGCGATCTGTAGCAGCATCGCCAGCGGATAGTCAGCCTTGAGGCTGGCAACAATGCGTGCTTTCACTGCTGCCCTTGTTGCCTCAAGGCCCGAAGTTTTTTTAAGTACGCGTTCTCTGCTTCGGCCCGCAGCAGGCGGTCTTGAAGCTGTCGGTACTCAGCCAGACTGATGTCCTCAGCACTGGTCTTCGGCGCCAGCACATCCGGTTGCGACGGGTGTGGGTGCGCATCGGGGTCCTCACCCTTGTCGATGGCGCGTATCCGAGCCGTTTCACCCTTCGCAGTTGAGGGCTTCGGGGCGAATGCGTCATCGCCTTTGTCACGGTATTCCTTGGCCCAGTCGACGACCGGTCGAGATGAAGCCAGGCCGAGTTCCTGAGCCAAGGCGACTTTGTGTTCGCCGGCGAGATAGCGTTTGGCGGTCGCGATCTTCGTCTCTCGGGTGACTCGACGTGGCTGGTGGGGTTTCATGACCGCCATTGTTCCACGCACTAACCAGCGGTCATGGAGGAGTTTGAGTGTGGGTTTGTGCACGGCGAGTCTCGTGGCCGCAGCAGAGTATCCGTACCCGTGATCGAAGAGTTCGACCGCGGCTTGGGCTTGCTCGTCGGTGATCAGACAGTTGTGACGCATGGAGTGGTCCCTTCAAGTTGTCCTGTGTTAATCACAGTCCAACTTTCGGGGACCACTCCAGCGCCAGGTTGCAGAGCCGCCGTCGGGTTGTTTGGGGAGGGGCGCGACGGGGTGAGGCCCGCAGCTGGGACAGCGGAGCAAGCACAGCGCGCCCTCAGTGCGCACCCTTCCAATGCGGGCTGTACATGATTCCGAGCACATTGCCGAAGGGATCGACCACCGAGGCGGTCACGAACTCCGGACCCCGTGGTGTCACCGGCATATGCACTGTCGCGCCGCGGTCGACGAGATCTGCCACCGCTGCCTCGACGTCATCGACGTGCCAATAGGTCACCGAGCTGCTTCCCGGAGCTGTCCCCTCGGGCGAATAGGCCCGGTCCATGATTCCCAGCTCGTCTTCGTCGGGCCCGATTCGGAATTCGACATAGGCCGCCGGCCCCTCTGCAGGCTGGCGGAAGTAGGGCTCGATGCCCAGATAATCCGAATACCAGTTGACGGCCGCCGCCACATCATCCGCGGTGAGCACCATCGTCGTCAGTCCCTGGATTCCATTCATGGCTCTGCTCTTCTCTCTTCATCGCCGTCCGGCCTCGCAGGCCCACAATCGCAGCACTATTTCCCTGACGGCTCCTCATCCACCCGGCCGGATGAACAGTTCTCACTTTTCCAGCCAAAGCGATCACCTTATGATCACTTTTATTGAGATACTTCAGGTATGCGCGCAGACCGGCTCATCGCTCTCGTTCTCTTCCTGCAGTCCCGCGGGAAGGTGACCGCCGCCGAGGTGGCTGCGGAGCTCGACGTCTCGATTCCCACGGCTCGCCGCGACCTCGAGGCCCTGTCCGCAGCCGGAGTGCCCGTCTACGGACAGCCCGGCCGAGGAGGGGGCTGGCAGCTCGTCGGAGGAGCACGTACGAATCTCACCGGGCTGACAGAGCACGAGTCAAAAGCGCTGTTCTGGATGCTCGGCACCGCCGGGCTCTCCGATCCCGGAACGCGGGCGGCCACACGCAAACTCGTCCACGCCCTACCCGCGACGCTGCAGGACGAAGCCGAGATCCTCGCAACGAGAATCCACTACGACCACACCGCTTGGGGCGACCATCCGCGAACCGGTGAGCGCAGCGAGATCCTCCACGCCCTCCGCTCCGCGCTGGTAAATAGACGAGCCCTTCACATCAGATACACGAGGCGCGACGGCACCTCTGACGAAACCATTGCACGACCTCTGGCCCTCGTGGCGAAAGCCGGGACCTGGTATCTCATCGCCCACCCGCAGCACGACGACACACCGCGCACCTATCGGACTGATCGAATCAGTGAGGCCGAGCCGGTCGACACGAGCCGCGAACAGCCGTCGGATCGAACCGAGCGCCGGATCCGACGCGCGACCGTTGACGATGACCGCTTCGACCTCGAAGCATTCTGGACCGCCCATGTCGACGAAGTCGAGGCGCTGCGCTCGTCCGTGATCGCCAGGGTTCGATGCCCCAATTGGGCAGTGCCGATCCTGGCCGCTCAGTTCGGAAGGTATTTCTCCGTCATCGACCACGGCACAGAGTCCACCACCGCCGAGGTGGGGGCCAATCTCGTCATCGCCCTGGCCGAGCAGTTGGCCGGGTGGGGACGCACGGTGGAGGTTCTCTCCCCGCGCGAACTGCGAAGCGAACTTTCCCGAATCGGCGCCGAACTCAGCGACCTGTACGCCGAGCACACTGCAACGACCGGTGAACGGTGACCTGTGTCCACCGCCGATCCCGACCGATGCGAGGTGACCTCACCTCAGCAGATCGTGAAGGGCACGAGCAGCGGCACCGAGGGCAGCCTCGGCGGCGGGCTGAACCGAGGCGGGATTGCACGATTCGCTGAGCGCGACGATCGCGATCGACTGACCGTCGGCGTGGTCGACGACGCCGATCTCGTGCCTGAGGTGGAGCAGCGTCCCGGTCTTCGATGACCAGCGAGCCGAATCGGACATGAGGTCGGGCGCGAGACGATTGCGGACGATGTTGCCGGACATCAGCTCCCGCAGCCGGGCGGCGACTCCGGGGTCAACGCGCTCAGGGCGCCACACCTCGGCGAGGAGGCTCATCAGCCCGCGGGCAGCAGCGGAATTGGCGCGAGAGACATCGAGCTGCCAGATCCGGTGCCCGTCGCCCTGGGGCGGTCGCGTCTGGGCAAGATCGTAGGCAAGATGTGCGTCGGTCCTGTCGAGGCTCTCCAACGGTGTCATCGTCAGCGCGTCGAGCCGATGCCTGATATCAATGCCACGCAGTCCCAGAGCGTCGAGGTCTCGCTGCACCTCGGCTGCAGGAACGAGCTCGAGCAAGGCATCGGCAGCGGTGTTGTCGCTGAAGCACACGGCCAAGGTGAGCAGATCCTCGATCGCGATCCGCGCCGGATGCCGAAATCGTGCCGCTCCTGTCGGGCTCGCGGACCCGGTCGCGGCCGGTGCGACCTGGACCTGTTCGTCGGCCGAAAGATCCCCCGCCCCGATCCGATTGAGCACGGCGAGCGCGACCGGCACCTTGACCAAGGACGCCAACGGCAGCGCTCCGTCGGGCGAGAGCACAACCTCGGCGTTCGAATCGAGATCCCGGGCGATGATCCTGGCGCTCAGGCCAGCGTTCTCAAGCTCGGCGCCGACGGCTCTGACGACCTTCTTCCGCTCGATCATGGCGTATCCCTTGTCGATGTCCCGGTTCGCGGTTCCTTCGCCGAGGCGGGCCGGCCTGTCGGCGCTTGTCGTTTCCCCGACGCCGAGGTCCGGCTCCCCAGTGCCGAGGTCCGTCGACTCGAACCAGGGACGACCACCCCGCCGAGGCAGTCGGCGATCTCCTCGGCGAAGTCGGCAAACAACGCACTGTCGTCGTCCGAGTTCGCCGCGAACGTGTAGCCCCGTGCGAGGGTCGGGTCGAGGAGCGGCACCCAGGGGAGTTCGAGTTCCGCGGCTTCGGCTTCGCTGGAGAGCAGCAGATCACCCTCGCTGAGCACGGCCGCGACCGCGTCCGCGTCGGACGAGTCCACAACGACTTGAAAGGGAAGCAGTCCCGTGGTCTCGGCGGATCGTCGGACGCGCTCCCTGATGTGTGGGACGTTGTCCTCGCTCGTCAGTCGCAGGCGTCGTCCCGCAAGCCCGAGTTCATCGCCCGGCACCTGGGTCCGGGATCGCCGCAGATCAGCGATCCGCACCGGAGTCTTTATCGAAGATCGATGCGCACATCCCAGCGCAACCGTCCATGTGGCCTCGTCGGCGGGGACGGCCTGCAAAGAGGCCCGGGTTCGTCTCGCGGCGAGGTCATCGGCCCGCCTGCCAGGCGGTGCCGAATGGAAGTCGATCCGCAGTCCCTCGTCCTTCACCGAAGCGGCCAGCACTGCGAGGTTTCGCGTTGAGCAGGCCGTCGGGACCGCCAGGGAGATCGGTCGCAGCTTCGCTCTGTCGGCGTCGAACATCATCTCGTCGGCCAGGTCAACGAGGCGAGTCGCCGAGGCGAGCATGTCACGCCCGAACGGGGTGAGGCTGACACCGCGACCGGTCCTCTCGAGCAGACGAGCACCGAGCTCCTTCTCGAGCCCGGCGATGCGCCGGCTGGCCACCGGCTGCGGGATCCCGGTTGCAGCAGCACCGAGTGTCATGCTGCCGAGTTCGCTGACAGCGGTGAATGTTCGGCACGCGTTAACCAGATCCATCACCTCATGATATGCGTTACCGGTATGGGAGCAGACGTTTGAGTCTTCGACTGCATGACGACAGCGGAGAAAGATGGTCAGCACCGAGCATCGCGAGCTCGTCGACAGTGAGACCACTCCTGTCCGAAGGCCCAGCCCCACAGCCACTCCTCCGGGAGAGAACGGAACGAATCGATGAACATCCGAGCATTGCAGCTGCTTGCCGCGTCGACGGCGACAGTTCTGGCCGTTGCCGGCTGCGCTTCGAGCCGGTCACAGTCCGCGGACGAACCCGGTTCTCGCACCGACACGGCACCAGCGACGATGGAGGAATCCGCACACCGACAGCTCGACACGCAGCTCACGAACCTCGAAGACCGCTACGACGCACGGATCGGAGTGAGCGCGATCGACACCGGCACCGGAGAAGCGGTCGATCATCGGGGAGACGAACGTTTCGGGTTCGCCTCCTCTCTCAAGGTGTTTGCGGTCGCCGAACTCCTCGATCGCACGACGCCGAAGCAGCTGAAGAAGCATGTGACGTGGTCGCAGGCCGATGTCGACGAGGCCGGCTGGACACCCGTGACCTCGAAGCACGTCGACGACGGCCTCCCCCTCGCCGAGGTGGCCGAAAGCGCTCTGCGAGTCAGTGACAATGCCGCGATGAATATCGTGCTCGATGAGCTCGGCGGTCCCGACGGCCTCGACGAGGCGCTCCACAAGGGCGGTGACACCACCACCGAGGTGACCGACGAAGAGCCAGAACTCAACAACGTCGAAGCGGGCAGTACGGACAACACCACCACTCCGGCCGCTTTCACGGCAGACCTGCACGGCCTCCTCGACCCACAGCGGTTATCGGACGACGACCGCGACGTGCTCCTCGATTGGATGTCGGACAACGCGACCGGGGATCCGCTCATCCGCGCCGGGGCACCCGATGGGTGGACTGTGCAGGACAAGTCCGGGCATTCCGACGCGATCCAGAACGACATCGCCGTGGCGACTCCGCCCGATCGCGATCCCATCGTCGTGTCGGTGTTGATCGAGACCGAAGATCCCGAGTCAGCAGACGGCCCTGCCGTGGTCGCCGCCGTCGCCGAGGTTGTGCTCGATGAGTTCGAATGAGGGCGACTTGTCTGCCCCACTCAGACCACGGTCGGCAGCACTCCCCCGTCCGCGCGCACGGCAGCACCGTTGGTCGCCGAGGACAGCGGGCTGGCCAGATAGGCCACGAGGTTCGCGATCTCGCCGGGTTCGATGAAGCGCTGCAGGAGTGAGGATTCGCGGACGAGGGAGGCTTTCAGCTCGGCGGCGGGCATCGATTGTGCGGCGGCGATCCGCTCGACGGTCGCGGCCACCCCGTCCGAGTACGTCGGCCCGCCGAGCACGGTATTCACTGTCACCTCGGTGCCGCGGGTGAGCTTCGCCAGGCCATTGCTCAACGCCATCGCCGCAGCCTTCGTCGCTCCGTAGTGGATCATGTCACCGGGCACGTCGACCGCCGATTCGGTGCCGATGAAGATGATTCGGCCCCACCCGTCTTCGAGCATCCGCGGGAGCAGTCGCCGGGACAGGCGAACGGCACCCATCAGATTGATCTCGAAGTATCGCGTCCACTCCGCGTCGTTGATCTCGGTGAACGCCGCCACCTCGAATTGGCCGACATTGTTGATGAGCACGTCCACGTCGCCGAGGCGGTCGAGCAGTTCGTCGAACTGCCCGGCATCCGCGAAGTCCGCTGCGATGCCCCTCGCCGAGGCGTTCGGATTGTCGGCGCACAGACGTGCGACAGCCGCGTCGACCCCTTCCTCGTCGCGACCATTGAGAATGACCGTCGCCCCTTCGTACGCGCACAGGGCAGCGATCGCAAAGCCGATCCCTTTCGTCGAACCCGAGATGAAGACGGTCTTGCCTGCCAGTTGAAGATCCATGTGCTTTCCGCCGTGTCGTCTCTCAGTGAGTTTTTACTTGTCCAGGAAAGTCAACGCTAGATGAATTGAGTTTCCCAGGCAAGTCACCCGCTAGACTGCACTGCATGAACAGAGCCGACAGTCGCGCCTCAGAACGAAACCCTTCAGACTCTGATCCGGTCGCTTTCACCGCGGACGAGCTCGAGACCTGGTCCTCGATCGCGACCTTGCTGGAATGGCTTCCGGCCGCACTCGATGCGCAGATGCAACGCGATTCGCAGATCAGCCATTTCGAGTACGGGATCCTCTTCGCTCTCTCCCAGGCGAAAGAGGAGACGTTGGCGATGAAGATACTCGCCGGCTTCGCGAACAGCACTCTGTCCCGTCTCTCACGGGCGGTCGCTCGACTTGAACGCCAAGGGTGGGTGACTCGCTGCCCGGACCCCGATGACGGCCGCACGACGATCGCTTCCCTCACCGAGTCCGGTCGCACAGTCATGCATGCAGCCACTCCGGAGCACGTTGCCTTCGTGCGACACGTGGTCTTCGGTTCCTTGACCCCGGGCCAGGCTCGCGCGCTCGGCAGGGCAAGTCGGCGCATCACCTCGGCGATTAGGGAAGACGGCAGCTGGCGCCCCTAGCCGGCAGACTCTTGTCCAGGATCTCAACAGCCCGCCCTGACTGCTCGATTCGATGACACAATGCGACCAGACGAATACACCTGCGACAGTCTCAACGTGAGTCTCTCAAGGAGGACAGTATGAGCACGATCGGATTCATCGGAGTCGGAGAGATCGCCTCGGCGATGGTCGAAGGTCTGAGCGCGGGCACCGCAGCTGAGGACGGCGACGGGCAGGGGAACCGCCTGCGGTTCGTGCTCTCCCCGCGCAGCGCCGGCCGCGCACGGCACCTGGCCGACACGATCGAGGCCGCCGAGGTGGCCGAGAGCAATCAGGACGTCGTCGACCGCAGCGACCTCATCGTCCTTGCAGTCCTCCCTCAGCAGGCGGCCGACGTCCTCGGTTCCCTCGACGTTCCGGCGGAGAAGACCGTGGTCAGCGCGGTCGCCGGGATGCCGACCGACGAACTCTCAGCACTCCTCGCCCACGGTCCGGCCATCGTGCGGATCATCCCGCTCCCGGCCGTCCGTGAGCGCAAGGGAGTGACGGCGATGTTCCCGGCCGACCGCGATGTCGAAGCCCTCCTCGACCTCCTCGGCGGGTCGGTCACTGCCGACGACGAGACGAAGTTCAGCACTCTGTCCGCGGTGACCGCGACGATGTCGGCGCATTTCGCGTTCCTGCAGACGATCACAGCGTGGCTGGTCGACCAGGGCTGGGACCAATCCGACGCCGACCACTTCATCCGCGGCCAGTTCGTCGGACTCGGCACCACACTCGCCGAGACGACCGAGCCCATCGCCGACCTCGTCGCCGCCCACGAGACGCCTGGCGGACTCAACGAGCAGGTCAACCGTGATTGGATGGACGAGACGAACCGAGCGAACCTGGCCTCCGCGCTCGACGGAGTCTTCGCGCGGGTGACCGGGGACGCCTGAACTCGGTGCGGCAGCTCGAGGCGACCGCTGATCCGACCTGTCGGGTCTCTATACTCTCCCTTATGCCGCAATCGTCTCCGATCACTGTCTCGATCACCCGCACCGTCCAGCCCGGGCAGCATCGCCGATTCAACGCCTGGGCGCAGGCCGGCCAGGCGCTGGCGCGCGAACGCGAGGGCTACCTCGGTTCAGGTTGGGTGAGGACGACTCCGGACTCCGATGAGTGGCATCTGCTCTACCGTTTCGCCGACGAGAAGACCCTGCGCGCCTGGGACGAATCCGAGGATCGCCGGTGGTGGATCGACAGCGCCTCTGAACTCGTCGAGACCACCCGCGTCGAACACCGCACCGGCATCGAAGGCTGGTTCGAGCCCCAGGGCGAGGAGACGCTGACGATCCCCGAAACCGTCGTCCCACCTCGGTGGAAGCAGGCAGTGAGCATCTTCCTGCCGTTCTTCCCCCTCAGCCTGCTCTCGACGTTCTTCCTCCTGCCGCATCTGGACAGCTGGCCGACCGTGCTCGCAGTGCTGCTCAACATCTGCATCCTCACACCGCTGATGACCTACATCTTCCTGCCGATGAGCACCCGTCTGCTCAGGCCGTGGCTGCAGAAGCCACGACGTTAGGCACGGCAGGCCCCGACCCAACACGCGCACGCTCCATCCCCAAATTGCTACCCGACGGCGGCTCAGCAACCTGGCGCCAGGTTGTTAAGCCGCCGTCGGGTAGCAATGGGTGGGTCAGAAGAGGCCGGTGATGTTGCCGTCCTCGGTGACGTCGATCTTCAGCGCCGAGGGTTCCTTCGGCAGCCCGGGCATCGTCATGATGTCGCCGGCGATAACGACGACGAACCCGGCTCCTGCGGCCAGCCGCACGTCCTTGACCTCGATGATGTGCCCGGTCGGTGCCCCGCGGAGGCTCGCGTCCGTCGACAGCGAATACTGCGTCTTCGCGATGCACACGGGAGCATCCCCGTACCCCTCCTCGGTGAACTGCTTGAGCTTCCGCTTCACCGCAGTCGGCAGGTCGACATCTTTCGCCTGGTAGATCCGCTGCGCGATCGTCCGGATCTTCTCCTCCAAGGGCTGGTCGAGTTCGTAACTGTAGCGTGCCCGCGATGCGGCTCCCGACACCGAGGCGGTCCCTGCCGGAGGTGCTTCAGCGTCCCCAGCGGCCACGCCCCCAACGAAGAGTGAACCGTCCTCGACAGCAGGTCCGGCCGTACCGCCGCCGCGACTGGCATGGGCTCCCTCACCGGCCCCGGCGCTCGCACCGCCACCACTCGCCGCTTCGACGACCGCCTCGGCGAGCGCCAATGCACCCTGGCCTCCGTCGGCCCAGTGCGTCGACTCGACGGCCGCGACCCCGATCCCGTCCAAATGGGAGATCGCCGCGGCCATCTCCTCGTCGGTGTCCGTGGGGAACCGGTTGAAGCACACGACCGGGGTCAGCCCGTAGATCTCGCGCAGGTTCGTACAGTGCAGCTCGAGGTTGCTCATCCCCTCAAGCACCGCTGACACATCAGGTGAGTTGACGCCCTTGACGTCGACCCCGCCGTGGTATTTCAGCGCCCGCAGGGTCGCGACGACGACCACGGCCGAGGGCCAGATGCCAGCGGTCCGACACTTGATGTCGAGGAACTTCTCCGCCCCGAGGTCCGCACCGAATCCGGCCTCCGTGACCACCCAGTCGCCCAGAGCCAGCCCGGCCTTCGTCGCCAGAAGGCTGTTGCAGCCGTGGGCGATGTTGGCGAAGGGTCCCCCGTGGATGAACGCCGGCGAATGCTCGAGCGTCTGCACGAGGTTCGGTGCCAAGGCGTTGCGCAGCAGCGCAGTCATCGCCCCGGCCGCACCGATGTCATCAACGGTGATGGGTGCGCGTCCGCGGCTGTGCGCGAGCACGATCCGTCCCAGCCGTTCTTTGAGGTCCGCCAACGAGGTGGCCAGGCAGAATACCGCCATGACCTCGCTGGCGACGACGATGTCGAAGGCATCCTCGCGGGGCACTCCCCCATTGATGCCGCCGAGACCGACGACGACTCCGCGCAGCGCCCGGTCGTTGAGATCGACGACGCGGCGGATGTGGATGCGCCGCGGGTCGACGTCGAGGTCATTGCCGAAGTGGATGTGATTGTCGAGCATCGTCGCGGCGAGGTTGTTCGCCGCCGCGATGGCCGCGAAATCCCCGGTGAAATGCAGGTTGATGTCCTCCATCGGCACGACCTGCGCGTATCCGCCGCCGGCCGCTCCGCCCTTCATCCCGAAGACCGGACCCATGCTCGGCTCCCGCAGTGCCAGCACGGCCTTGCCGATATCGGGGTTCGCCCGCGCGAGTTCGTTGAGGCCGTCGGCCAGGCCGATGCTCGTCGTCGTCTTGCCCTCCCCCGCCGGAGTCGGGCTCATGGCGGTGACGAGGATGAGTCGGCCGTCCTCAGCGTCGGCCGATGCCTCGTCGAGGACGTCGATCGGCACCTTCGCCTTCGTCCATCCGTGGGGAATGATGTCCTGCGCGTCGAGACCCAGCCCAGCGGCGATGTCGACGATGGGATCGAGCTCGGCGCTGAGCGCAATATCCATATCTGTGGTCATAAGGCCATCATGCCCGTTCTGCGAGATTTTGTGACCATCAGCGACCCGAGAATTCGCGCAATGTGCACTGAGTTCCGCCCACCGCAACATCTCCCTCGCCGAGGCGGCCCTCCACTGAGGACGGATGTGCCCTTGCGTCACATGCGGGGTCCGCGCCCGCCCGGCGGTCCTACCCCGACGTCCGGCGAGCCGCCACGCCCGCGATGTGCACTGCGACCGTGGAGACGACGATGTCGTCGAACGACAGATACGTCGCGGCCACCTCGGGGTCGGAATCATATGCCGCCTGAAGAGCAGCCGATGGTCGGCTGTGCGGCCAGGCGGCACTGGCCATCAGCAACGTCACGACGACGATTCCATAGGCGTCTTCGGCACTGAGCTCGTGCAGCACCGTCATGATGATGTCGACGACCGCGTCCGCTGACACCGCTGTGGCATGTTTGTGGCTGATCGCTGCCTCGGTGGAGATGTTGCGCTCGAGAACGGCGGCCTGTGAGGCGATGAGATCGCACATCACCGGACTCTCGGCCATGGTCTCTGCGATCGCTTCGGCCAGCCTGTCGCCGCGCGCACGGAGATCACCGTCGATCGGCCCGGACCGCTCGCGGAGCCGCTCGGCCCATTCGCGCAGCTCGACGTCGAGCAGCTCGAGCAGGATAGCCTCACGGGACTCGAAATAGCGTAGTACGTTCGACTTCGCCAGACCGACCCGCCGGCTCAGCTCATTGAGGCTGAGTTCGGACACCGTCATCTCGGCGAGCATTTCCGCCGCCGTACCAAGGATGTTGCTTCTTCTCTGCTCTCGCTGCTCGGCACTTCGCGCCCTCTGAAAATCCATGCCTCCATTCTACAGACCACCTGTCTCTTGTTTACAGACCGGTGGTGTGTTAGCGTTGAAACCATACAACAGACCACCAGTCTTTAAGGAGACGAGCATGGCAGACCCGATCCCCGACCAGTCCGGGAAGCTCGCGATCGTCACGGGCGCAAACAGCGGCACCGGAAAGGAGGCCGCCCGCGGCCTTGCCGGCGCAGGAGCACGAGTGATCATGGCCGTGCGCACCCCGGCCAAGGGCGAAGACGCGAAGGCCGAGATACTGACCGACCACCCGGGCGCCGATATCGAGGTCCGAAGCCTCGACCTCGCCGACCTCACCAGCGTCAAGGACTTCACCGACTCCCTCATCGCCGACGACCGGCCCATCGATCTGCTGCTCAACAACGCCGGCGTGATGATGCTGCCCAAGCGGTATGAGACCGCTGACGGCTTCGAAATGCAGCTGGGCACGAACTTCTTCGGCCCCTTCGCTCTGACCCTGCGCCTGCTGCCCCTGCTGCTCAAGGCAGAGGCACCACGAGTGGTGACGATGTCGAGTGGCAACCAGGCACCCATCGACTTCGACGACCTCAACTGGGAGAAGGACTACAACGCCAACGGCGCCTACGGTCGTTCCAAACTCGCCGACCTCCTCTTCAGCCGAGAACTCGCCCGCATCGCGAAGGCTCGTGGCTGGAACCTGCTCTCCCTCGGCGCTCACCCCGGCAACGCCTCGACGAGCATCTTCGATAACGGCAAGCAGTACGGTGACGAACCGATCCTCGCCATCCGCATCGCCTGGCGCATCACCCCGCAGCATTCCGCTGCCGCCGGAGCCGCGCCGATGCTCTACGCCGCAACCCGACCCGATGTCGTCCAGGCCGGCTACTACGGCCCCCGGTTCAACCTTGTCGGAAAACCGGCACCGGCGAAAGTGTCCAAGCGTGGTCAGGACGCACAGGTCGCCGCCCGTCTGTGGGCCGAGGCCGAACGCCTCACCGGCGTGAGCCTGCCCGAGGCATGAGTGACATCAGCCCGGCCGGGTCCGGGGCGCCCCAGCGCCAAACAGGCGACTCCCCCACCCGCACAAAGCGGGCCAGGATCGGCGCCGTGCTCCTCATCCTCAACGCTGCGGCCTACGTCCTCGCCGAGGCGATCACTGCGGCACCGTGGCAGAACCCTGCCTACAGCTACAGCTTCAACTACATCAGCGACCTCGGAGTGCCCGATGTGGCCCGGTTCCAAGGCCGCATGGTCGACTCACCCCTGCACACGGTGATGAATACCGGGTTCATCATCCACGGCATCATCTTCATCCTCGCAGCCGTCCTCCTCCAACACGCGATCACCCGGACAGGACCACGGCGAACCTACCTGGTCCTGGCCGTCCTCCACGGCATCGGCATCAGCCTCGTGGGCCTGTTCCACGGCTCCCAAACCGCCGTCGATGACGGCACCGCCGCCTTCCACGGCCTCGGGGCACTGCTGGCCATCGGGGCAGGCAACACCGCCGCGATCATCGTCGGCATCCACCTGGCCCGCAACAGCCGCCACGGCAGTGGGCGAGCCAGTGGCGGCGGACGTGGCCGTGGCGTGGGGTGGGCGCTCGCCGGCCTCGGCACCACCGGGCTCGCCGCATTCACGTACCTGCTGGCCACCACCGGAACCGATATCGACGGAATCCCCGAACGCATCGCCGTCTACACCATCATGGTCGCCGAAGCACTCGCCGGAATCGCGCTGCTGAGCGCCCAGCGACGACAGCAACGACTCATATCCGAAACAACACCCCTACCGAATACAGGAGAGAACTCTTGACCGAGACCCTTGGCACCGTCATCCGATTCCACAATGCCCACACCTCCATCGACGTCACCGTCGATGAGGACAACTCCGCCGTCCGCTCCCTCATCGCCCAACTGCCCCTGAAGAACCTCGACTTCGCCGACAACGAAGGGTACGAGAAACTCACGCGCCTCACCGACCCGCTCGACACCGCCGATTCCCCCGCCTCAGGCATCCGGCCCGGCGATCTGATCTGCTTCACCCCGTGGAACAGCATCGCCTTCTGGTACGACCCCGACGGCTTCGAACCCCGCGAACAGCTCGTCCACATGGGCCGCTACGACGCCACCATGGACCAGCTCGAAGCACTGACAAGAGCACCCGTGAGCGCACACCTGGCCACCGACTGACCCAGACCATCCCCACCACGTAAGGGACAATCCATGCCTGTGCACGGAACCACTGAGACAGCATTCGAACCACTGAAGACCCTCCTCGCCGACGCCCTCGACACCGACGAAGTCGGAGCCTCACTGGCAGTCGATATCAACGGCGAAACCGTCGTCGACCTCTGGGGCGGATATCGCGACGTGGACCGGACGCTGCCGTGGACACGCGACACGATCGTCAACATCTTCTCCACCACCAAAAACATCACTGCCCTGGCCATCCTCGTCCTCGCAGACGGTGGACTCATCGACCTCGACGCCCCAGTGGCGACCTACTGGCCCGAATTCGCCGCCAACGGCAAAGAATCCGTCCTCGTCCGCCACCTCCTCGGCCACGCCTCTGGAGTATCAGGCTGGGAGCAGCCGGTGACCGTGACCGACCTCTACGATCTGCCTACCGCGACGGCCCGTCTGGCCGACCAGGCGCCCTGGTGGGAGCCTGGGACAGCGGCCGGCTACCACGCACTGACATTCGGCCACCTCCTCGGCGAACTCATCCGCCCCACCGATGGACGGTCCCTGACCGACTTCGTCGCCGAGGAACTCGCCATCCCACTCAACGCCGACGTCCAGATCGGAGCGAGGAAAGACGACTGGGACAGGATCGCACCCGTGATCCCACCACCCCCGCTCGACATCGACCTCACCGGACTCGACATGGACAGTGTCGCCGTGAAAACCATGACCGGGCCCACACCTGACGCCGACCTGGTCAACACTCCCGGATGGCGCAACGCCGAAATCGGAGCAGGCAACGGCCACGCCAACGCCCGCGGCCTCGTCGACCTGCTGCGCACAATCTCGTTGGGAGGCAACGTCGACGGCCACCGCCTGCTGTCGAAATCCATGATCGACAGAATCTTCGACGTCCAAGCCGACGGCCCCGACCTCGTCAACGGCGCACACGCGAAATGGGGCACAGGATTCGGACTCACCCCCTCCCCCGTCGCACCGTTCCTCCCCACCGGGAAGGTTGCGTGGTGGGGCGGATGGGGCGGATCCATCGCCATCGTGGACCTCGACCACGGTGTCACCTTCGCCTTCGTGCCCAACAAGATGGGCGACGGCGGTCTGGTCAGCTTCGACCGCCTCGGCGGTTACCTCGACGCCATCTACACCGCACTCTGAACTAACCCCACCAACCCCACCGAACCACCGAACCACCGAACCACCGAACCACCGCTCACCCCAACCTGACGCCCGGGCAGTCAACCGCCCGGCCACACAGAAGGAGAACACGACCATGGAACAGCGCACACTCGGCCGCACCGGCATGAAAGTCAGCACGCTTGGCTTCGGAGCCATGAATCTCGGCGCCTGGGGCCAAGTCGATCAGCCTGCAGCCGACCGCCTCGTCGGCAGAGCCCTCGACGCCGGCATCACCCTCTTCGACACCGCCGACATCTACAGCTTCGGCGAATCCGAGCAACTCCTCGGCAAAGCCCTCGGCACCCACCGCGAGGACATCGTCCTGGCCACGAAATTCCGCAACACCGCCAGCGACCACTCCCTGGCAGGCGGTGCCTCCCGCCGCTACATCCGCCGAGCCGTCGAAGACAGCCTGCGCCGCCTGGGCACCGACCGCATCGACCTCTACCAAGTCCACCGCCCCGACTGGGACACCGACATCGAAGAAACCCTCTCAGCGCTGACGGACCTGCAGCGAGAAGGCAAAATCATCGACTTCGGGACCTCCACCTTCCCCGCCCACACCGTCGTCGAGGCCCAATGGGTCGCCAAGGACCGTGGACTCGCACGTCCCGCCACCGAGCAGGTCTCGTACTCAATCTTCCAACGCGCCGTCGAAGCCGACCTCTTCCCCATCGCCCAGAAGCACGGGCTTGGGATCCTCGTGTGGAGCCCGTTGGCCAACGGGTGGCTGGCCGGCAAGGTCACACGCGAGAAAGCAGCGAACACACCGCGGACCAACCTCGCCCAGGCAGAGTTCGACCTGAGCACACCCGAGGCCCAACGCAAACTCGACATCGTCGACGGTCTCCGCGACATCGCCGACGACCTCGGCATCACCCTGCCCGCGCTGGCATTGGCGTTCGTGAAGTCCCACCCAGCCGTGAGCACCGTCCTCATCGGGCCCCGCACCCCCAAACACCTCGAGCAGAACCTCAAGGCCGCGGACATCACCCTTGACGAGGCGACCCTGGACCGGATCGATGAACTCACCCAGCCCGGCACCGACGTCGCACCCCAGGACCGCTACGAAGTCCCCGTGCCCGAAGTCACCGACCCCCGACTCCGCCGCCGCTGACACCCACCGGACCGGCAGCAGCGTTTCCGCCAGTATCGGTGCAGGCAGAGCCGAGCACTGGCTCCGCTGCCAGGGGCGAACCGCGCTGTACTCCCAACGGGTCAATGCGACAAGATAGCTTCATGCGCACATTCGACGAGCTCGTCACCGAGGCACAGTCCGCCGATGTCTCCGGTTGGGGATTCGATTGGCTCGACTGGCGCGCTACCGAAGAGCGTCCGCCGTGGGGCTACGCGACGCTGCTCGCCCGTCGCCTGTCGACGTCGACCGCGGCCCTCGACATCGACACCGGCGGCGGCGAGGTCATCGACGAGGCACCGGTCCTGCCTCCGCGCATGGCCGTCACCGAGTCCTACGCACCGAACGTCACCATCGCCCGGCACCGCCTCGGTCCGCGCGGGGTCGACGTCGTCGAGGCGGACCCGCACAGTTTGACCTTCGCCAACGGCAGCTTCGACCTCGTCAGTTCGCGTCATCCGGTCACGCCCGTGTGGTCGGAGATCTCCCGCGTGCTCGTGCCCGGCGGCACTTATCTTGCCCAGCACGTCGGTCCCGCCTCGGCGTTCGAACTCATCGAGTTCTTCCTCGGGCCGTTACCGGAGAACCGGAAGGCCCGCGATCCCGAAACCGAGACCAAAGCCGCCGAGGCGGCCGGACTCGTCATCGACACCCTGCGGACCGCACGCTGCCGCATGGAGTTCTACGACGTCGGTGCCATCGTGTGGATCCTGCGCAAGTGTCCATGGTGGGTTCCCGATTTCACGGTCGACGACTACCTACCGCAACTGCGTGAGCTCGATGCCCGGATGCGCCGAGGCGACCCCTTCGTCGCCCATTCGACGCGGCACCTCATCGTGGCGTCGAAACGCGGGTGATGCGGCTGCGTCCGCCGCCGGTGACATCCATCCTCATCCGCTTCAGGCACCCACCCGGAAACGGTCCGGCACCTCGCCGGTGCCCATTGCCAGGTCAGCCGCGAACTCGCCGAGCAGCGGCGCGAACTTCGCCCCATGCCCCGAACACGCGGAGACGACGACGAGTCCGTCCACCTCGTCGATGACGAAGTCCTCGTTCGGGGTGTTCGTGAACAGGCAGGTCGTCTCCGCATACGGCTCCGGAACGAGTCCGGGCAGGTGCCGCTTCGCGTAGTCGATCATCCGAGCACGCATCTCCTCGGTGATCTGTCCATCCTGGTCAAGTGCCGAATCGATCACTCGGCCGCCGTTGAACTGTGCGAGCTTCTGGCCGGTGAATCCTGCGTCCCGCCCGCCCGGCAGTCCGTAGGTGAAGATCTCGGAGGACTTGTGGATGAACGTCGGCCAGACAGTGCGCGGTCCTCCCGATTCGTCGGCGTCGCGGTAGGGCATATGGAAGGCCTGCTCCTGCCGGACTTCGAAACGCGGCAGGGCAGAGAGGAAACTCTGGGGTAGTCCGAGATCCCCGAGGAGGGCGGGCAGCCATCCGCCCGCGGCGACGATGGCGCGGTCCCCTTCGACGAATTCCCCCGTCGCCGAGGTGACTCTGAACCCTCCCTCGGAACGTCGGGTCACCTCGGCGACCGTCCAATCCCTGAGCACCCGTGCCCGTCCGGTGGCCGATGCGAGGTCGAGCAGAGTGTTCACGGTGGTCTCGGCGTCGATGACGCCGGCGTCGGGGTGCCAGAGAACATCGGTGTCGAAGGCGAACTGCGGCCACCGTTCGGCGGCCCGCGCAGGGTCGAGGACTTCATGATCGACGCCGACGGCCTCGAAGATCTCGGCGAGTCCCGCGGTGTGCCGGACGTCGCCGTGGTCGATCGCCCCGGTCACGGCAATGAGCTCCACGCCGGAAGCGGCTTCGACCTCGGTCCAGAGTTCCCGGGATCTCACGACGAGTTCGGTGTAGAGCCGGCCGGGGTAGGCGTAGCGGAAGATGCGGGCGGACCCGTGGGAGCTGCCGCGGTCGTTGGCCGGAGTGTGCCGTTCGAGGACGGTGACGTCTTCACCGCGGGCTGTCAGCGAGTAGGCGGCTGCGGCTCCGGCGAGTCCGGCGCCGATGACGATGTGGTGGGACACAGCTGTTCTCCTGGTCGGTGGGTGGATGGTGGCCGTCTTCGGCGGTCAGACTTGGATCTTACTGCGCCTGTCACCGGCAACGATGACGAGTGCCGCGACGATTGCGACCACGGTGATCGCGCCCCAGATTCCGACCACCGCCCACGAGGCGCCGGCGATGACGAGCAGTGGGGCGAAGGTGACGGCGGTGACCTCGACGGGGATGACGGGGAGGTAGGCCAGTGAGAAGTCTTCCAGGGTTCGGGAGTTGAGTTTCGGGTCGACGATGCGCAGCAGGGCGATTCCCGTGGCGACCGCGCCGGTTGCCCATCCCCAGGTGAAGAGCTGGCGTTCGAACCAGCCTTCCTGCATCACACGCGGAGCGACCCACAGTCCGAGGAACAGGCACAGGGCCAGTCCGACGGCGAAGAGGATGACGAGCGAGAGCCATTGGTCGACGACGAAGCTCGGCACCACCGAGGCGATGCCGCACACCATGAGTACGTCCGTTGCGGAACCGGAGATGGAGTTCTGAGTGTCCTTGTCGATGAACTTCGTCGTGCTCGTCGCGGACAGCAGTGCCCGGAGCAGGAGGCCGACGAGGAAGGCGATCGAGAAGAGCGGAAACGCCACCGAGGGGATGAGCCCGCCGAGGATGGCATTGATTCCAAAGGCCGCCGCGGACACAGCGGCGACGATGCCGGCCTGGAAGGTCAGGGATTCGATGGCGCTGCCGGAGAACTTGTGGGTGCCGATCGACGGTTGGTCGACGGTGTCGTCAAGGACTCCGGTCCGGAGTTCAGCGGGCACAGTGGCGAGACCGGCGAATTCGCGAGCGTGCCCCTTCACCGCGCCGTACTTCGCCTGGATGATGCCGCCGACGACTCCGACGAGCAGACCGACGGTGGCCGCGGTGAATGCCAGGGACTGCACTGCCGGGTCTCCGGAATCGGCGAAGACGGTGCCGATCGCCGCTGCGGAGCCGAAGCCGCCGGCCCACCCGGCGAAGAGCAGCAGCCCGACATAGTCGGGCGCCCCGAACAGAGGGCCGAGAGCGAGCAGCACCAGGCCCATGCCGATCGCCGTCTGAGCAGCATAGATGAGGACACCATAGCTGGCGAAGCCGGCGACCGATCGGCCGATCTTGAGGATGTTGAAGTCACTGGTCATCGCCAGGCAGGCGAAGACGAGGACGATGAGCAGGGAGGTGTACTCGCCGAGCTGGTCCGAAAACGGCAGCCAGCCGAGGACGTTGGGGCCGAGCACAAGTCCGAGCACACCGGCGATGACCCCGGCCGGAATCATCATCGTCTGGATCGCCGGAATCTTGGCGCGCAGGATCGTGCCGATGATGAGCAGTCCGCCGATGAGCCCGGCATCGACGAGCAGTGCTGAGGGGCTGAAGTCCGTGGGTTCCATGAGTGCAGTCTCCTGTGAAAGCGATTCGTGGACGTGAGGATGGGTGGCTGGTCAGGCGATGAGTCGGTTGTCTGCCGCCCACGTCTCGAGCGCGCTGGTCAGCGGGTCCAGCAGCCCGAGCGGGTCGCCGGGGGCGGTGCGGATTGTCAGCGGATACGTGTGTCGCGCCTCGGCGAGGGCGGCGAAGACGACGCCGTTCCACGGTTGGAGGGCGACCGATTCCGGTACGAGGGTGATGCCCATTCCTGCGGCGACGAGCCCGAGGATGGATTGTTCGTTCGACACCTGCGCCGAGGTCCGCATCGTGCGGCCGTGTTCGATGAAGATGCTGGCGACGAGGTCGAAGGCGACAGGAGCGAATGAACGGTGGAACAGGACGACCGGCTCATCGCTGATCTCCTCGACGCCGACGTCGCGTCGGCCTGCCAGCCGATGGCCCCGCGGGAGCGCCACACACAGCTTTTCCCGGAATGCGATCCGCTCATCGGGGCGGTGACTGCTGAACTCCCGCACCAGACATGCGTCGATGTCCCCATTGTCGACGGCCCGAGTGAGGCCGGAGCTGCTGCCGTCGGAGACGACGATCGAGTGGTCGGCGAGTGCTGTGAGCACCCCGGCAATGATCGCCGGGAAAGTCGAGCTGACCCCGCCGAGGCGGATGCGCTGAGTCTTCGTTCCGTCCCGCATATCGACGACGAGCTGCGGGAGCGAATCGGCTCGACGCCGCAGTTCGAGTACCTCAGGGTAGAGTCCGCGGGCCGCAGCTGTAGGGACGACCTCGCGGGGTCCCCGTTCGAAGAGTCGCTCGCCCAAATGTCGTTCGAGGGAGGCGACTGCCTGGCTGACCGGCGACTGTGCCATGTGCAGGGACTTCGCGGCCTTCGTGAAGCTGCCTTCGGAGTACACGGCGAGGAAGCAGCGCAGCTGTTTGAGACTGACTTCGCTCATCACTGCACTCCCGGCCGACGCGTGACACAAGCAACCGTGATTGTGTTCATGAGAGTCGAGTCTATGAAGTCACCCTCAAGCACATCAAGATGTCTTTCAGATCAGTTTTCATCTTTGCTAGACGAAAAACCGATAGCAGAATTGTCGGGTGGTGCCCTCGCAGCCTCAGCAAGGCCAGAGCAGTGCCGTCTACTGCTGCTCGGGCAGCATTCCCGCGGCCTCGACGGCGCTGCGGACGATCTCCTCGAGACCGAATTCGGCCTTCCAGCTCAGCAGGGCAGAGATCCGGGAAACGTCGGCGACCAAGGCAGGCGGGTCACCCGCGCGACGCTCGCCCATGTCGGGGACGATGTCACGGCCGGCCACCTCGGCGATGGTGTCGATGACTTCCTTGACCGAGGCCCCCGTGCCGGTGCCGACGTTGAATACGGTCTCCGTCGTGCCGCCGGCCTTCATATAGTCCAGCGCGGCGATATGGGCCTCGGCGAGGTCCTTGACGTGGACGTAGTCGCGAATGCACGTGCCGTCGGGGGTGTCGTAGTCGTCGCCGAAGATGATCGGCGCCTTGCCGTCGTTCAACCGCCCGAGCACGATCGGGATGAGGTTCATGACCGCGGTGTCGGCGAGATCGGTCCAGCCGGCGCCGGCGACGTTGAAGTAGCGCAGCTTCACCGCATTGAACGCGGTTGCCCGCATCTTTGAGGCAGTGATCTGGTTGTCGATCATCCACTCGCCGATGAGCTTCGTCTGGCCGTAGGGGTTGATGGGGCGGCAGTCGAGGTCTTCTGCGACCATATCGACGTCAGGCATGCCGTAGGTCGCGGCCGACGAGGAGAAGACGAGCGATGCGATGCCTGTGCGCTCCACTGCGGCGAGGATGTTCGTCAGGCCGCCGATGTTCTGCCGGTAGTACATGACCGGTTCTTCGACGGATTCGCCGACCTGCTTCTTCGCGGCGAAGTGGATGATCGAGTCGACGGAGTGTTCCTTGATCGCGGACACCAGGCGTTCCTCGGCATCGGCTGCGGCCAGGTCGAGGCTGACCACGGGCAGGCCGTCGACGCGAGCGTCGATACCGGTGGAGAAGTCGTCGACGACGAGCACATCGTCTCCGCGTTCGGTGAGCAGCCGCACCACGTGCGAACCGATATAACCTGCTCCCCCGGTCACCAGAACTGCCATTGACCGCGTCCTCCTTCATCTCGTCGACACGTCGGTATCAGAATACGCGTTCAGGCATCGGAGTTCAGATCCGACCTGAAAGACCGGTGGACAGAGTGTCGGAATTCGCCTCCGCTCTGGCCATGAGCAGGCGGTCCTGCCACAGTGGGAAAATGCACATCCTCCTCATCTGCGATCCCGGTCCCCCGAGTCGCCGTGTGGCCTCGCTCAAGGATGAGTTCGCAGAGCTCCTCCGGCAGGACTTCCAGTCGGATGTGACTGTCGACGTGTGTACGGAGGCGCTGCGAGTCCAAGCAGACCATCAACTGGAGCTGTCGACTCTCGATGCGATCGTCGACCGTTTTCCCGCAGCGGACCTCGTCATCATGCTCACGGACATTCCGCGGCACACCCACGGCAAACCACTCATCGCCGAGGTGCTGCCGGCGCGCAACATCGCTGTGATCTCCTGCCCCACCCTCGGCGCGCTGACGACGAAGCACCGTCTGCTCAAGATCTATATGAGCTGCGTCAATCAGCTCCTGCCCGACGGGCATCTGCCGGCGAGCACGCGTCGTCTTCCACGCTGGGGACAGTGGTCGAGCCGATCCGAGTCGGGGCGGCGCACCCTCCACGCCCACACCTTCACCGGCGGAACCCGGCTCGTCCTGGGCATGACCATGGCCAATGAGCCGCTGCGGATGTCCCGCAGACTCTCACGCGCCATGGCCGCAGCCGCTGCGACAGGGGCGTTCGGCATCTTCTACAGCTCCATCTGGCAGATGTCCCACCACCTCTCGACAGCTCGTCTCATCTCGATCGGCGCCATCGCCATCGCTGTCATGGTCGGCTGGCTGATCACGATCAATCGCCTTTGGGATCGTCCGGTCAATGAACGCCTGGCTCAGGTCGTCTTCTACTACAACCTGTCCACCGTGCTCACTCTCACCATCTGTGTGGCCGGCCTCTACGCCCTGTTGGTCGTCGGCATCCTCGTCGGCAGCCTCATCGTCATCGACCCTGAGTTCATGGCGCAGACGATCCACCGTCCCGAAGCGAGCTTGACGAACTACCTCGACATCGCGTGGCTGAGTGCCGCAATGGGCGTCGTCGCCGGCGCACTCGGGTCGAGCTTCGACAGCGACATCGACATCAAGAACCTCACTCACGCGCAACGACTGCGCTCCCGCGTCTACACCGTCCAGGACGACGACGGCGGCACATCCTGACGGGGGGGCGGAGTGCCTCATGTCAAGATCCCCGGGAAATGAGGCCGTGCCTCACAGACATTTTCCCCGCCAGCCGGGTCTTAACCGGCCCGGGTGTGATGGACCTTGATGCCCGCGGGATCCGGCAGGGCTTGGGCCTTCTCGATCTCGCGTTCCATCCTCGCGGTCTTGCCCGCCGCGAGCTTGATCAGCCGTTGCTGGATCTGGTCGATCTTCGCGGCGAGGTCGACCAGATCCAGGCCTGCCCGATACTGGTGAAGCTCGGCCTTCTGCTCGCCGCTGAGAATGCCGGAATCGAGCAGTCGCCGGTACGGGGTCTTCGGGGCGTCATAGACGCGTTTGCGCCTGCCCACACGGTCGGTGGAGTACCCGGTCGGTTTCTTCGTCGGGGTGAAGTAGTTCAACCGGTCATTGACCAGCGGCCACAGGCGCTGCAGCAGCTCGAGTTCGGTCGGGGTGTCGTAGCGGTAGTAGAACCCGTATCGACGCACGAGGTGGTTGTTCTTCGATTCGATCGTGGCCTGGTCGTTCTTCGTATACGGCCGTCCCCGGGTGAAGAAGATCTTGCGTTCGGCGGCCCAGTCAATGAGGGTGTGGTTGATGAACTCGGATCCGTTGTCGAAGTCGAGTCCGGTCACCAGGTAGGGCACGGTATCGACGAACTGGGTGCAGGCATCGATGACGTGGGTCGCGGCGTTGTTTCTGATCGCGTGGGTGTAGACCCATCCGGTGTGCATGTCGGTGTAGTTCACGGACCTAGCGAACTCACCCTTAAGCGTCGGACCGCAGTGGGCGACGGTGTCGACTTCGAAGAAGCCGGGTTCGTCTTCGACTTCGTCACCGGCCTTGCGCACGGTGATCGAGTTCCGCAGCAAAGGGCCGGGCTTCGTCGCTGACTTCCCGCGCAGGGGGTCCTTGTCACGGACGGGTTTGAGATACCGGTCGATAGTGGCCGGACTCATCGCCAACAGTTCTGCCCGCACAGTGTGGCTGTAGCGGCCCTTGCCCGGGATCAGGTGGTCATGGGCTTCGAGGGAGTCGAGGAGGCCGTCCATGGCCGCGGCGAGGTACTTGCCGCAGATACCACCGGCGATCGACCACACGTACTGCAGGATCTTGACTGCATCGTAGGTGTATTTGCGGGCCTTCGTCTTCCTGCCGTCGATGACCGCGACTGTCGCTTGTGCCCGTCCTTTGGGTTGTCGGGTGCGGCGGGTCAGTTGTTGGCGGGCGTGGTCACGGTTCCACCCGGTGATGGTGGTGACGGTGTCGAGGATCGCAGCTTTGCTCTTCTTCGAGGCCGTCGTGTAGGCGGTGGCGTATTTCTTCGTGATCTCGATTCTCGTGGTCATCGAAACGTCCTTATCGACCATGACCCCATCGTCGGCGTGCCCTGCTGCCCGGCGGAAGTGTTTCGCGGGGATTTTTCTGTGAGGCACGACCCCTTGGAACGCGGGGACTTTCTACGAGTCTCGTCGGGGGGTTACGTTGCGTCGATGGTGGCGTTATGGTGGCCACAGACTCCGGATCCACGCGAAACCGGAGAGATTGGAGCAAGAATCATGACACAGTCAGTGACAGTTCCCGACCCTCATGGCTCAGAGAAGACCACTCGCGAGAACGCCGAAAAGGGCTTCGTCGCCTCCGATGCCCTGACCAAGAATCTGCAGACGGTTCTGGTCGATTTCATCTCCCTCAGCCTCACTGCCAAGCAGGCACATTGGAATATTGTGGGCACGAACTTCCGTGACCTCCACCTCAACCTCGACGAGGTTACGGACATCGCCCGTGCCGGCAGCGATGAGATCGCCGAACGGATGCGCGCCCTCCACGCCTCCCCTGACGGTCGCCCAGCGGTGATCGCCGAACAGACCGGACTGCCGGAATTCCCCAACGGAGAGATCAGCACCCACGACGCAATCGACCACATGGTCGCGTCGATCGAGGCGACGGTGGATTCGATGCGCAGCTGCCATGACGAGGTCGACTCAGCGGATCCGACGACTGCCGACATCTTCCACAGCTACATCGCCCAACTCGAGCAGCAGGCCTGGTTCATCAGCGCCGAGACTCGTACACCCAAGTGAGTCGCTGCGGCTGAGCAGTCACACGGAACCCTCGGGCCGCCTCCCCGTCCTCATGGTCGGGGAGGCGGCCTTTCGTCGATCGCCGTCGCTCCCGTAGTTTGAGCCGACTGTAGGCGCTGTTTGGCAACAGGTGTTGTCTGTTTACACGGCGGAAGTCGTGACCTTGCAGATCACCCCATGGTCACAGAATGATGTCGCGACCAGTTCCATGTGGGTCGACTTGTGACAATCAGGAAAAGCAACAATGCCTCTAGTATGACCGCGGCATTTTTGAGGTCGATGAATTCACCGATGGATCACAAGCCTGTCACCGGGCGTTTTACTGATTCAGACAAGCGTGAGGTGAGCCGCGTCGGCTATCCGCAACTTCCACCGGGTTCTACCTGAGCGTAACTATAACGACGATGTAACTTTTCTGATGATTCACTGATTACTTTTTGGTTACTCCGTAATGTTGTGAGCGATCTGCCAGGAAACTGCCCGTTTCCGTCCAGGCCATGCTTGGAAATGATCAGGATCCGAACGATGTGGAGAACCATGAGAATACTGAGAGGCCGGCCCGGAACCGGTCGCAAGATTGCGGTGGGCTCTGTCGCCGCGGCGACAGCAGTGGGTCTGACACTGCTGACGACGTCGCCAGGCTCTGCCGATGAGCAGAACCCGAACGAAGATTCAGAAGCCTATGGGCAGCTGATCAATGCCGACATCCTGGGCGCCGACACGCTCGATGCCCTGTCGGCGTACAGCAGCTCTCCGACGAGCACGGATGCAGACAGCACTCCGATCAACGCCGAAGTGCTCCAGGCCATCGGTGTCGAACTTCCCGGAATCGGCATTCCGCTCATCAGCAACGAGGGCGGCGAGGGCCTCCTCGAGCTCGGTGAGGGCGGAGCGCTCAATACCTATGGACACGCTCCTGCCTACAACGACGCAACGGCCAGTTCCGGCGCTGTCGGGACAGACGGCGGGCTCAATCTCGATGACATCAACAACGGTGAGTACGGCAACGCGAAGGTAGACCTGACCTCTGTGCTTGGCCAGCTCAACCTCGACGGCGTCACCGATCAGGTCGTCGATGAGCTCAGCCTCGAGCTCGGCGCGATCGCGTCGACCGCCAACAGCAACGGCGAAGCCGACGACTCCGAATACGCCGTCGCCGATGGCATCCTCACGGTCTCCAGCCCCGCTGTGGGTGACCTCTCGGGCGCTCTCAATGAGGTCGTCGACGGCGCAGGCGGCACACTCGAAGATGTGATCGGTGAAGAGGGACTCGTCAATGCCCTCGCCGGCCTCGGCGTGAACCTCGATGTCGGGATCGCCTCGGTCAACATCGGCGGAAGCAATACCCAGGTATCCGTTGACGTGCGAGATGCGCTCAACAGCGTCGTCGAAAACGTCATCAACGAGGCGCTCGAGGACGAGGCGGGCATCGTCTCGATCGATCTCGCCAACGGCGACATCAAGATCGACCTCGCGAAGGTCGTCAAGGGCGGGGACGCCACCGACCTCAACGGTCTCGACCCGAACACTCAGGTGCTCACTTCGGATACCATCTCGAAGATCACCGATGCAGTGGCCGACGCCCTCGGCGCGCTGACCGGTAAGGTCAACGACACCTTGTCCGATGCGCTCAATAATGTGCACCTCGTCATCGAACTCCCGGCGAACATTTCTGCACTCGGAATTCCCGCCGTCGACGGCAAGGTCACGGTGGATGCCACGCTCGGACAGCTTGCAGGCACCGATGACTCCGCACCGACTGTCAACACCGATCTCTCCGTTGCAGGAGTTCCTGTCGGCACAGTGCTCAACGCCATCACTCAGCCTGTGATCAACGCTGTCCTCAGCATCACCGAGCCTCTCATCGGCGGCATCCTCGATTCCACAGCGGAAGAAGTCGCTGGTGCCGTCACAGGTATCGTCAACCCGGTGCTGAGCTCCCTCGACCCTGTCTTCGAAGCTCTCAATCAGGTCGTCGATCTCACGATCAACGAGCAGCCGACCAAGAGGGATCCGGCAGAGGAGAGCCAGGTCAAGGGTAATAACGGGCCTGGCTTCACGGTCAGCGCGGTCAGCCTGGAAGTGCTTCCGGGCGCCAACGCCATCGACATCAACCTGGCCTCGTCCTCGGTCCGTGCGACCGCGGACGCACCGGATCCGGGCGATGACGATGCGAACACCAACGCAGCGGCCTCGGCATCAGCTTCGGCTGATGCTGACGGTGATAACAACCCCGCCGCTCAGGCCGCATCCGAGGCAGCCGCCGACAACAACGCCGACAACACGGCATCGGCTGCAGCCGACGAGAACGCCGAAGCCGCCGCAGAATCGGCAGCGGCCGAGGACGCTTCGTCCGAAGCCTCTGCTGACTCAACGTCGGATGAGAACGCTTCATCGACGACCGCTTCGCAGGCCGCGGCGAACGCAGACAACACCGACAACACGAATGCGGAATCCTCAGCCGCAGCGGATGCCAACCCTGCAGCAGCCGCTTCAGCGGCCTCGACGGCAGATTCGTCAGCGACGGCTTCGGAGAACGCTGCGGCAAACGCCAACGCCGATCCGACGTCCGAGGCCACGGCTGACACAGCAACTGAAGCAGATGCGAACGTGAATGCAGCAGCTTCGGCTTCCGCATCCGCTGACGCAGACGATGATGGCGATCCGGCCGCGCAGGCCGCCGCTCAGGCAGCTGCCGACAACGATGCCAACTCCACGGCATCGGCAGCAGCCGACGAGAACGCCGAAGCAGCTGCGGAATCCGCTGCCAACGAAGAGGCCTCCTCGGAGACCTCGGCGGATGCGACATCGGATCCCAACGCCTCGGCCCAGCAGGCAGCCAACGCCGCCGCAACCGCCGACAACGAGGATTCGACGAACGCAGACGCCTCGGCCGCAGCAAATGCCAACGCCGGTGCCGCCGCTTCGGCAGCATCGACCGCGGACTCCTCCTCGGAAGCCTCCGCTGCTGCGGCGGCTGACGCTGATGGCTCGGACACGGCAGAGGCGGATACTGCCGCCGACACCGACGGAAACGAGAACGTCAACGCAGCCGCCTCGGCTTCGGCTTCGTCCAATGCCGACGACAACGGCAATGCGGTCGCAGAGGCCGCTGCTCAGGCAGCTGCCGACAACGATGCCAACACCACGGCATCGGCAGCAGCCGACGAGAACGCCGAAGCAGCTGCGGAATCCGCTGCCGACGAAGAGGCCTCCTCGGAGACCTCGGCGGATGCGACATCGGATCCGAACGCCTCGGCCCAGCAGGCAGCCAACGCCGCCGCAACCGCCGACAACGAGGATTCGACGAACGCGAATGCTTCGGCCGCGGCTAACGCCGATCCGGCAGCAGCTGCATCCGCAGCATCGACGGCGGACTCATCGTCGGAGGCTTCTGCCAACGCAGCGGCTGACGCCGACGGCGGAGATGGAGCCGCAGCCAACGCTTCGGCCGACCCGGACGACGATGCCAACGTAGATGCAGCGGCCTCGGCTTCGGCGTCTGCCACGGCCGACGCCGACGGCGACAACGATCCTGCTGCCCAGGCCGCTGCTCAGGCAGCCGCCGACAACGATGCCAACACCACGGCATCGGCAGCAGCCGACGAGAACGCCGAAGCAGCTGCGGAATCCGCCGCCAACGAAGAGGCCTCTTCAGAGACCTCGGCGGACGCGACATCGGATCCCAACGCCTCGGCACAGCAGGCAGCCAACGCCGCCGCAAACGCCGACAACTCGGATGACAGCAACGCACAGGCATCTGCCGCTGCGAACGCTAACGCCGGTGCCGCCGCTTCGGCAGCATCGACCGCGGACTCCTCCTCGGAGGCATCCGCTTCGGCAGCAGCTGACGGTGCAGAGGCGAACGCCTCGGCTAACGGCGACGAGGCCAACGCTTCGTCGGCAGACGACGCGAATGAGGCGTCGGCTGATTCGGACCAGGCCGCCTCGGCCAACGCCGGATCGTCGGCCAGCTCCTCGGCCGGTGCCAATGCTTCGGCCGGTTCGAGCACGAACGCCTCGGGCAGCAGCGATGGCGGAGACCTGCCGCGGACGGGTACCGACGGTATCCCGGCCCTGGTCGGATTCGCAGCACTGCTCCTCGCCGGAGGTGCCGCAGCGGTGTGGGCAACCCGCCGCTACCGCGCCTCGGCAGGCAAGCACTGAGGGTGACGCAGCCCAGCAGCTGAGCTGACGCCACAACGGCGGGGTCGGAGTGAGAACTCCGGCCCCGCCGTTTGCGTGCCCGCCGCTTTCCTGGAAACGGAAATGCGCCTGAGCCTACAACCCGCGCCCGGCCTCCCACGGCTCTTCCGAAGCGCCGGTGATCAAGGCGTTGACCGACATTGCCTGTGCATCGGTGAACGAGGCGATGTAGTCCACGACCGCCCGCGCCCGGCCACGTCGCACGATCCCCGTAGCGCCCTCCTCCCCCAGCGCCGCAGGATTGCGCGCATACAGGTCGGAATACTCCTGCGTGGCCGCCTCGACGGAATCGACGAGCCGCCGCGGAATCCGCGTCGCCTCCTCGGGGTCGAGCAGCCATTCGTGGAACCCCTCTACCAGGGACGCGATGATGCGGGTCTGCCCACGCTGATACACGGCCAGGTCGGACCGTTCGAGAACGAACCGCGAATGCACGAACTTCAGCACCACGACATCGTGCCAAGCCTCCTGGCTCAGTCGCACATGACCGCTGCGGATATGCGGCTCCGGGTCGATGACGATGGAGGCCTGCAGCCGATCGATCCACCGCCGGGTGAACCCGGTGACCGCCCGATCCGCCTCCAGCCCCCCGTCGTAGGGAACACCGAGCAGCCCTTCGGCCAGATCCCGATTGACCCGCTCCACCGACGCCCGGAACGCCTCTTCCGACGCGATCCACGGGTCCTTCTCCCGCGTATGCCGCCGGATCGCCTCGAGCGCATGCCCGGGCCGCCGGCGGTCCAATTCCGCGGAGTCGAGCGCCGCCAATTCCTGACAGTCGCGCAGCCAACGCCCGAGTTCCGCGGACACCGCCGTGTACTGCAGCACGTTCGACCGGTAGAAATCGTCCAGATCGTGCACCGCATAAGCAATATCGTCGGCGACATCCATGACCGCGCACTCGAGCGTCTGCTGATACTTCCCGATCGCCGGGAACACCGACAGCACGTCCGCCATCTCCTCGACCTCGGTGGCGTAGGCGGAGAATTTCATCGCCCCCGCACTGACATCATCGCCGACCCCGCGCGGCATCCGCGCCGCCGACGATGCCTGATCCCCACGCCATTCCCCGCGCTCCCACGGATACTTGAGCACCGCGGCCCGAATCGCACGGGTGAGGTTGAGACCGCGCGCCGTGGCCTCACAGCTGTCGAGGGCAGTGAGAATCCGAAACGTCTGCGCGTTCCCCTCGAACCCGTCATCGAGGCGCAGCACTTGCCGCGACACCCGATCGAGTTCCTTCTCGCCGAGGTGGCCGAACGGCGGGTGCCCCAGATCGTGGGCGGCCGCGGCCGCCTGGACGACAACTGGATCACAGCCGCCGAGGTGGCTGACCGTTTCGCGGGTCCGTTCGTCAGCGTTATTCAACGTGATCGCAATCGACCGGGCCACCGCGGAGACCTTGAGCGAATGGGTCAGCCGATTATGGATGACGGTGCCGGAGCCGGCCTGCGGGATGACTTGAGTGACCGAGGCCAGGCGGGAGAAGAACGGGGAGAACCGGATCCGTTCGATATCGACGCGGAACTCGTCCTCTCCGGGGCGGGCCGCCTCGGCGACATTGCGTTCGCGACCTCCGGTGGTGTGAAATCTCTGTCGTTCCATGAACTCAGACTACCGATTTCAGGCCTTAAGCGAATGCGGATTCCGTGACGCCGAGGCGTCGTGCCCCTGCAATCACGCCAAGGCCAAACTCGGACCTGTCGAGATACCGAACCGGGACCGCAGTGTCCGTACAGCTGCACACCACCCATTCGTTCCGTAGACACCGGGAGCAGGCGGAGTAGTCTGCGAACACAGATACACACCGGGCGCACCAAAGCTCACGGACGACGATCGTCAGTCCCGACTGATGTGTTGCGTTTTCAGATCAGTCGGCGAGTGAGGCGAGGATGAGTTGGAGACTCTCTCGGTAAAGATCCTCGAGGGTGGCACCGTCGGCGAAGTAATCGGCAATCGCCTTGGTGAGGAGTGGGTATCGCGCAGCGATCTCACTCGCTTCAAGGGGCGAGGCGACACTGGAGTCGACGGCACCAGACTGTTCTTCAAGGGCAACACCCAGAGTGAATCGTTCAATGAGGAGAACGAGCAACCGAGCTTGGTGCAGAGGCATGTGGGAGACGAGAACGCTCATCACGTGTTCCGAGAAGTCGGCCATTGCTGGTGATAGCTGTGCCGCAGATACAACCCGAGCCCCGTCGCGGTGGGCAAGCAGCGCGGCTCGGAACCGAACGGCGGCGTCGAGCAGCCACTCCCGCCAGTCGACGCACATCGAGTCGGGGAGGGTGTTGAGAGGGGAGAGGATGCCATCGCCGAGGTGGGCGAGTAGTTCAGCCTTATTGCGGATGTGCCAGTACAAGGTTGGAGCCTGTACGTCGAGACGGGAGGCAAGTCGACGCAGGGTCAGTCCGTCCAGTCCATCCTCATCGAGAAGTGCCAATGCCTCTCGTACGATCAGGTCTTGATTGAGCGCCACAGTAGTCCCTTCCGAATTGCCTCTTACGCTGTTAGAGTAACGTATCTAACGGTGTTAGAGAGGAGTGAGATGAAGGCTGCTGTGGTTCATGAGATTGGCAACCTCCCGCGTTACGAAGACTTTCCCGATCCCATTCCCGGCGATGGCGAGGTGATGATCGATGTCAAGGCAGTCGCGGTTGAGAACCTGGATCGCGAAATCGTTGCAGGACATCACTTCTCCTCCGGTGCATTTGCCCAGGCGTTGCCAGCTATTCCCTGCTTCGACGGTGTGGGAACGCTGCAGGATGGAACGCTGGTCGGTTTTGGCGGAGTACGTCCACCTTACGGAGCACTTGCCCAGCGTGTTGTCGTGGCTGAAGAGCATGTGTCCCCCGTACCGGATGGCCTCGAACCGGCTGTCGCCGTTGTTCTTGCCTCTGCTGTCACCGGTTTCACGATCAGCACTGCAGGTGACTTCGAGCCGGGAAAGACAGTGCTCGTACAAGGAGCTACTGGCGTGGCCGGACGCCTCGCCGTTCAGATTGCGCGCAAACTCGGTGCTGGCCGGATCGTCGCGACTGGGCGACGCGAGGACACCCTGCGCGAGGCGGCTCTGCTAGGTGCTGATGCGACCATCAATACCGCGGTTTCCGATGAGGAACTTGTGGCAGCGTTCCGAGAGCACTCGGGCGACGGCTACGATATCGTGCTTGACTTCCTCTGGGGCAGGCCCACAGAACTATTACTTCATGCGCTGACTCCGGAAGAACTCGGATTCGTCAAGCCGACGCGAATCGTCCAGGTCGGATCCAGTGCGGGTGAATCTCTTACCGTCCCTGCCGCCGCCGTGCGAACCTCCGGGGTCGAACTCGTCGGTGCCACCAAGGAGCTCGGACCTGAGTCGATGGCTGCCGCTTACAAACGGGCCGCAGGCTGGGCACATGACGGCGAACTCGTGTTTAACATCGAGCGCGTGCCGCTGAGTCAGATCGAATCCGCCTGGACACGCACTGACCTTGCGGGCAAGCGTTTAGTTGTCATTGCGGGATAGGCTCACCGCGACAATTCCACCAATTGAATTGATGTTGGTTGCCGCGGTGGCGGTTGAATTCTGCCCTGGTTTTTGCAAACGACTACTGCAACTGGCAGCCGCTCAATCCAACAATCAACCGTTGCGCCGACTATTTGTATACGGCTCCCCGCTGACGACTCGGAGGCACACCGTCCGTTGCTATCACCAGCTCAGCGGTCGCCCGGGTCATCGACACATAACGATCCACACCTCCCTGTATGCCGGTGCCGAAACCGTCCGGGTCCACGAGAATCACCAGATCGAATTCCAATCCTTTGACCTCGGCAGGGGCCATCACGCTGACTCGCTCAGCCTCCGCGGAGCTCCACTTTGCCGGTGACACCGTGACGATACAGACGGTTCCCTCGCGGTGAGAGTCCAACCACGTGCCGGCCAGTGATGACACTTCGTCCAGACTGCAGGATCCGACCGCACTTCCTGATTCCCGCACCGATTGCGGGACGTTCGCATGTGGGAGGACGGCACGGATCACCGGCTCTGCCGCGCCCATGACCTCAGCGGGGGTGCGGTAATTGATGCTGAGGTGAACCTCGTTGACGGTGAGGCCAAGCTCGGTCATCCTCTCGTCCCAGCTCTGGGCGAATCCGTGTCGTGCCTGCGCCCGATCGCCGACGATGGTGAAGCTCTTCGACGGACACCGGTCGAGGAGAATGTGCCACTGCGCATCGGTGAGCTCCTGCGCCTCGTCGACGATGATGTGGCCGAACGGTCCGGCCAGACGATCGGCGCTGGGAGTCTCTCGCCCTGAGGGATCGTCCAGTGCGCCTCGCAGATCGTCGCCTCTTAGCATCGTCATCTGCATCAGTTCGCTGTCATCTGCGGCGATGAGGTCGTCGACGACGTCGACCATCCGAGCCTGTTCGGCCGCGGCCTCCGACGCAGCACGCCGCCTCCTGCGCAGATCGGCCGGATCGCCGATGCGGCGCCTGGCAGCGTCGATGAGCGGGACATCGGCTTTCGTCCAGGCTCTGGGTTCGGCGCGCTGCAGACACGTTGCCTCCGCCTCGGTCAGGTCGGGAGCAGCCAGACTCAGATAGGCCGGAACACTCCACAGATCGCCCACGATGTCCAAGGGGTCGAGGATCGGCCAGGCAGCGGTCAGGGTCGCTCGCAGGTCGGGGTCCTGACTGAGGAAGCGGCGAACCTCCAGAGGTTCGGCGTCCTCATCGGCGTCGACGACCGACTCGGTGAGAATCTCCAGCAGTTCGTCCCAGATCTGATCACGAGCCGTGTTGTGATCGACGTCCGCATCGATAGAGGTGAATGCCGCCGCCCAATCGCCCGGTGTGACAGTGAGGTCACCCCCGACAGTGTCGATGACCATGGCGGCGGTGGGAGGTTCCTCGTAGATGCTCACCGCTCGGTCGATGACCGCACCGGGGTTCAGATTCGCCTTGAGGCCGGAGCTGTCATCGTCGTCCTCGGCGGTGGGGCTCTCCTGGATCAGGTCGTCAAGCGTGCACAGACGGACACCGTCTTCGCCGAGGCGGGGCAGAACGTCATCGACATATGACAGATATGTGTGGTTGGGGCCGATGAAGAGCAGTCCTCCGCCCCTGACGATGCTGGAGTCGCTGTAGAGGAGGTAGGCGGCACGGTGCAGGGCGACCACCGTCTTTCCGGTCCCGGGCCCTCCGTCGACGACCATCGGCGCATCGGCCGGGGCACGGATGATCGCGTCCTGGTCTGTCTGGATGGTGGAGAGGACATCGTGCATCTTCGCTGACCGGCTCGTGCCCAGTGAGGCGATGAACGCTGACTGATCGTCCAGGGACGCGGTGTCGTCGACGGTCGCCGAGGTGAATCGTTCGTCCCAGTAGTCCGAGATCAGGCCGTTCGCCCAGCGATAGCGGCGCCGTGTGGACAAGCCCATCGGGGAGGCGAGTGTGGCGGCGAAGAACGGCTTGGCCATGGGTGTCCGCCAGTCGATGAGCAGGGCGCGCCCATCCTCGTCGCGCAAGCCGATACGACCGATGTAGACGGTGTCTCCGGACTCAGCAAACACCATTCGTCCCAGGCAGACATCGAGGTCGAAGCGGCGTAGCAGGTTCAGCTCGGACGACAGTCGGTGGATCGCGGTGTCCCGTTCGAGTGCCGCCTCGCCACCACCTCCAGAGGACCGGCGGAGGTCAGCGAGGCTGGCCTCGAGAGTGGCGGCTTCACGGTCGAGTTGACTGGCGATGCGGGCGAAGTGCTGATCATCGGCGGCGATGAGATCCGCGGTCGTTTTAGCGGACAGTCGGGAAGGCAGGTCAAAGACAGTGGCGGGCACACGGGCTCCTTGCTCGGAAGAGTGAAGACACCATTGTTCCCCCTGACCAGGGCCTTGCGGCAAGGCCCTATCCGTGGCATATTCTGATAATGGCAGGCACACCGGAATTCCCGGAATTCGCCCCACAGGCGATGCGTGAGTCTGCATTTCTCCGCAGCCACCGGTGCTTTTCAGACTGAGAGCGCACGGAGTCTGGGCCAACGCGGTCGATCGCACTGGGACGATCTCGGCGTCGGCCGATACCGGTTCTCCATCTCCTGGGTCGGCAATCTCCTAGGCCCGCATCATCGGCGACGGATTCCCGAACACGAAATCCAAACCCCCGCGTCGCCGGGGTCAGAGTTGTCGGAGGCGGAACGGACCTCGGCTCCCCTTCTGCGAGGAAGGTTCACGGTAGCCGAAACCTCAAGTACTGATCGGCCAAGGCGCCTGATGCGCCAAATGACGATGAGGTCTCCGTCTTCAGCATCATCGAGCAATCGCCTCATTCCGAGGGCCTGTTTCGCGGGTCTTGCTGCCGGAAGTTGCGCCAGAGAATACTTTTCGCTTGGCCCCAGCACCGACGAATGCATAGAGGTGGGGCTGTGCATCTTGCCCGGCGGTAGTGGCTCACGTGCATCCCAGGACGCCAAGCTTCTTCATGGGAAAGGGACCGGCTTCAGTTCCGATCCACAGCCTTAGGAGGCGGAGCTCGGCGCGATGCACAAGTGATTAAGGCACGGCCTGCAATCAGCGCGGGTACTGCGGGCTGAAAAGGACGTTGCGGCATCCCGATCGACCGATAGTGTGGACAAATGCCTGATGCCCTATATTCACACCCCCGACTTGCTCGCGTCTACGACCCGCTCGACCCTGACCGGAGCGACCTCGACGCCTATCTGCAAGTTATCGAAGGCGTCGAGGCAAAAACGGTTCTCGACGTGGGCTGTGGCACAGGAACTCTGATCTCGATGCTCACCGAGTTGGGGCTGACAGCTCTGGGGGTTGACCCGGCTGAAGCGTCGATCGATGTCGCTCGCGAGAAAGTGGTCTCTGACCTCGCGGAATTCGTCGTCGGCACAGTCGTGGACGTCGCCGCCGATCCAAGCCGACACGGCACCTTTGATCTCGCTGCAATGACTGCCAACGTCGCCCAGGTGTTCCTCGACAATGACGACTGGCTCGCCAACCTTTGCGCGATCAAACTCTGCCTCCGCCCAGGTGGACACATCATTTTTGAGACAAGACAACCTGCTGATCGCGGGTGGGAGCGTTGGACGAAAGAGCAGACTCATCAAGTGGTGCATGTTGAGGGTGAAGGATCGGTCGAAGAATGGGTGCAGGTGACCAAAGTCGACGGCGAGTTTGTCACTTTCGAATCACCAACGATCTTTCACCGTGATGGAGAACGAATCGACTCCACGTCGACTCTGCGTTTCCGAAGCGAAGATGCTCTCGAGCGCACGTTATCGGATGCCGGCTTCAAAGATTGTGAGGTCCGAGATCTGCCCTACGCGCCCGGTCGTGGGTGGTTGATCCTCGCGAAGAGCTGAGCAGCCAAGATCGCTCACGCTCTGGGCAATACGCCCCTCGTGTCAGTGACGGATCGGCATCTGGCAATCAGACAAATGCACAAACCTGCTGAAACGACACCATCATTCCGTGCGAAATGAGGGGCCCTCTCTGCCAGAGGCGACGACTATGCTTGTTTCATGGATCTACATTTGGAGGGTAAACGCGCTCTGATCACTGGCAGCAGTTCGGGTGTTGGCCGCGCCGTCGCGGACCGGCTGGCCAAAGAAGGGTGCATAGTGTTGATTCATGGACGTCATGAGCAACCATGCGAAGATGTGGCCTCCGAGATCCGTGCGCAAGGTGGTACGGCGACCATCGTACTCGGAGACTTGACTGATCCGGCCGCAGTAGTCGAGGTAGGCGAACGGGCGTTGGAGCATGGCGTTGACATTCTGGTCAACAATGCAGGTCCATTCAGCGAGCATTCCTGGGACCGTGTCAGTCCAAGCGATTGGATTCAGTCGTATCAAGGCAATGTGGTCTCTGCAGCGTCGCTTATCCGCCAGTTGACCCCGATGATGCGCGAGAGAAGCTGGGGACGTGTCATCAATATCGGCAGCCGCGCAGTGGTGAGCCCGCTGGAGAACATGGTGGACTATTCTGCTGCCAAGGCGGCCGTGCTCAACCTCACTTCTAGTTTGGCCAAGAGTCTCGCACATTCCGGGGTCACTGCGAACTGTGTGAGTCCGGGAGTCATCCTCACTGAATCCCTGGAGAGAATGTTCTCTGAACGGGAAGACTGTACCGCTGAGGCGTCGAAAGACTCCGAGCCTGATGCGATGGCAGACTATGCGCCGAATCCCGCCGGTCGGCTCGGCCGCCCCGAAGACATCGCCACAGCAATCGCCTACCTCGCGAGCCCTCTGGCCGGATACATCAATGGTGCGAACCTCCCAGTCGACGGAGGAATCACCGGCGCCGTCTGATGTCTCACCGGTGCCCTGCTAAGGGGCCTTTATCCGAACCCCTGCGTCAGTTCCGCCTCTCGCAACCGGTCATCCGACACTAGATCTCAGGGCCTCTTGCACGCCGAGTCTCACTTCGTGACCTCGACTCCAGATCTGAGGCAACCCTCGAATAGTGGACACCCAAGTCAGCGGGATCTCCGGTCCTGCCGGAAAGCCAGATCAGAAGCGACAGCGTCAGCTTCGCACTCATCGGAATACGTTTCCAGAGACCTGCCGCTGCTTAACCGATGATCTGTCGTTCGGCCTGCTCGCTCACGTCTTCTCCCGGCGGGATAGTTGGGGTGTCATGATTTGAGTAGACAGCAGAACCCGATGAAAGGAAACTGCTGCACATGACTACCAACCAATCCCCGCGGCGGCCCCGCAGAGAGTTCACCTCGGAGTTCAAGGCCGACGCCGTCGCGATGGTCACCGACCTCGGGAAGTCCCGAGCCGAAGTCGCCCGCGACCTCGACATCAACGAGTCGACGCTGGGCCGGTGGGTCGCGAAGGCCACTGGCACTGAAGGAACCGGCTCCGGATCAGCTCGACGCGCTCCCGACGCCAACAGTGATGACCCGGCCGAGATGGCCAAGGAAATCGCTCGTTTGAAGCAGGAGAACGCGTTCTTGAAAAAAGCCGCGGCCTTCTTCGCGAAGGAACAGCCGTGAGCGCGAAGTACGAGCTGATCCACACCGAAGAAGGCGCCTTCCCCGTCACCTTGATGACCCAGATTCTGGGAATTGAGCGCACCGGCTACTATGCGTGGAAGAACCGGCAGGACACCGAACCGGACCCTGAGTCCAGGCGTGGTCGCCGCCAGATCGTCGCCGACCGGGTCTACGCCCTGTGGTTGGCGTCGAACAAGGTCTACGGCATTCGCCGGATCCACAAGGATCTCGCAGCCGAAGGGATCACCGTTTCGCTGGGGTTGGTCGCTGCGATCATGCGCGAGCTCGGGATCGCGGGTGTCCAACCCCGGGCAACGAAGCGAACCACGATCCCTGCCGCCGATGCCCAGGACAGGGCGGATCTGGTGCGGCGGGAGTTCAACCCGCCGGTACCCACGACGCATCTGGTCAGCGACATCACTTATCTGAAGACGGGTGAGGGGTGGTTGTTCCTGGCCACGGTCATCGATCTCACGACCCGGATGGTGGTGGGGTGGGCGACGGCGAAGCATATGCGCACGAGTCTGATCATCGATGCTCTTAAGGTCGCCTACCAGGGCGGATACGTTGCCGAGGGCGCAATAGCGCATTCGGATCGAGGCAGCCAGTACACCTCTGCGGAGTATGCGGAAGTCGCACGATTGATGCAGGTTCGCTTGTCAGTGGGCAGGACTGGGGTGTGTTGGGACAACGCGGTCGCGGAGGCGTTTTTCGCTTCGTTGAAGAATGAGATGTTCCATCGTCAGCGATTCGCTACTCGCGCAAGGGCACGGCTGGCGGTCGCGGAGTATATCGAGGTGTTCTACAACCGGAAGAGGCGTCACTCGGCGTTGGGCTATGAGATCCCTGCCCGGGCGATGGAGTCGTTCTTCGATCGCACCGAGACGGAATCATCGGCAGCCGACCGGGCTGCTTGAGGAAATAGTGTTCTCCTGTCGAAACAACTTGACACAGTCCAAGTGGACCGGGCCATGCGTACGAGCAGGGGGCCTCACGCGTCACCTTGGCATTGACGAACTCAGTCAGCACATATTGTTACCTACCTTCTTAATGTAGTATAGTAACTATATGCATTCCTCGATCGTAGACAAGCTGATGGCCATCACGAGCATGTTCCAGCAGGACATGGCCCGGGCCTTCGCCGGCACTCCATTCACGGAGTCGCGCGTCGCCGTCTTGTGGACGTTGGCACTGAGCGGCCCATCTACCCAGCAGACGCTCGCCGCGGCGTTGTCGGTGACACCTCGCAACATCTCTGGCCTCGTGGACGCGCTGGAGCAGCACGGATACGTTGAGCGCATCGCGCATCCCACCGACCGCCGTGCCGTGCTGGTGACCCTCACCTCGAACGGCGAGACGGCGATGGCCCGGATGCAGGAGGAGCACGCCCACCTGGAAGGCGAGTTGCGTGACGCGGTCGCGCCCGAGCAACTCGATGCACTCGAACAGGGCATCGACGCGATCATCGCCCGCCTCACCACGCTGGTGAGTGCGGAGCAGCCGGAAGCAGAGGACGGCTGATGGGCATCACCGACCGAACCAACATTGAGGTCATCCTGGAACGACCGACGACAATCCTCCTTCCCGGTCTGCCGCCGAAGGGCGACGAGCAGGTCGTCGACTGCGTCAACCTCTGGGCCGATGGGCCGAGGACCTCACTTTTCCCGGTGCGAGAGCATATCGGTTCTGAGGCGGACAGCGTCAGGGCCAAGAAGGCGTAGGTTTAGGCCGCGCAGGATGAAGAACGGAGAAAGCGCATGAGTCAATACTGCAGCAGCCCCGCAATCGAGGTGAGCGGCCTGGTCAAGAGATTCAATGACACCACCGCTCTCGACGGCATCGACTTCACTGCGGAGCCCGGGGCCGTACTCGGGCTGCTCGGCCCGAACGGTTCGGGCAAGACCACCACGGTGCGCATCCTCGCTACCCTGGCGAAGGCCGATGAAGGCATTGCTCGAGTCTGCGGATATGAGGTCATTCGAGACGCCTACAAGGTGCGGCAGCTCATCGGCCTCACCGGGCAGTATGCCTCGGTGGATAAGGACCTCAGCGGGCACCAGAATCTCACCATGATCGGTCGGTTGCTGGGCATGTCCCGCAAGCAGGCCCGAGCCCGTGCTTCCGACCTCATCGAAGAAGCCGGGCTCACCGACGCCGCAGCCAAACCGGCGAAGAGCTATTCCGGCGGGATGCGCCGCCGCCTCGACCTCGCAGCGAGCATCATCGGCGATGCTGCGGTCGTGTTCCTTGATGAACCCACCACTGGCCTCGACCCTGCCCGGAGGGGTGAAACCTGGGCGATGATCCGCAGACTCGCCGCGCAAGGGTCCACGGTGCTCCTCACTACGCAGTACCTCGAAGAAGCCGATCACCTGGCAAACGACATCATCGTCATCGACTCAGGCACGGTCGTCGCACGCGGCACTCCCGACAGCCTCAAACGGCGCATGGGAAGCCAGACGCTCGATCTGCGCCTGAGCGACCCCACCCAGCTCGAAGAAGCAACGAATCGCGTCCAGAACATCATCAACGCAACCCCGGTCGTCGATGCACACACCGGAGTGTTGAGCGCAGCTGTGACCGATGGCGAGGTGATGCCCGCCATCGTGCGGAGCCTCGATGAGGCCGCCATCGGAGTCAGCGACCTCTCGCTGCGCCTCCCGAGTCTCGACGACGTCTTCCTGACGCTGACCGGACACCGTGCGACCCCTGCCGACGAGAAAAACGAGAAGGAGGCAGCAGAATGACTGCCGCAACGCTCCCCACCGCCCACACACCACTGAGGAAGCACATCGGGCTCGGGCAGGTGTTGGTCCAGTCCGCGACGCTGTCCCGACGAGGCATCGTCAAGCTTCGTCGGCACCCGGCGGGCCTCGCCGACGTTATCATCGGCCCCGCGATCTTCCTCGTGCTCTTCGGCTACGTTTTCGGCGGCGCCATATCCGGTGACACTGGCGATTACCTGCAGTACGTCTTTCCCGGCATCCTCGGCATGATGAGCCTCTTCGCCACGATGGGCGTCGGCGTATCCCTCAGCACCGACCTCTCTGAGGGAATCTTCGACCGCTTCCGCAGCCTCCCCATCGCCCGCATCGCCCCACTCGTCGGTGCCATCGGCAGCGACATAGTCCGTCAGCTCGTCTCACTCGCAGCGCTCATCGGCTTCGGGCTGTTACTCGGCGTACGATTCGAGACCAACCTATGGTCGGTGCTTGCCGGATGTGCCCTCGCCCTCGCGTTCGCCCTCGCGGTGTCATGGGCGGTGGTCCTCCTCGCCCTGGCGATCAAAGACCCGATGGCAGTGCAAGATCTCGGCGCAGTCATCATTCTCCCCCTTGCCTTCGCCAGCAACATTTTCGTACCGGTCGAGACGATGCCGGGCTGGATGCAGACCTTCGCCTCATGGAACCCGATCGGGCACCTGGTCGACGCCGTGCGCGGTCTCATGATGGGCGGCCCCGTCAGCGAGCCTCTGATGCTCACTCTCATCTGGATGGCGGTGTTCGTGGTCGTGTTCGCTCCACTGTCGCTCATCGCCTACAACCGACGCGCATAGACGAAGTCGCTGGCGCGGAGGCGCTGCCTCGCCTACCTGCCGAAAGGCAATCCCCTGGTCACCGCTGCGCGCGGAGCTCCCACACGATCAGCCAGCTGCACGAGGAATATTGCTGTCTCCGCATGGTCAGCGAGAACGAACGCATGGCGAACTTCTGACAAGTCGCAGCGGACCGACAGGACCAGACCCTGCATGCGGCAACGCACGCTCCCCCAGAAGGTCGGCGAACGTGGGAGCGCTCTGGCAGGCGTCTTGCCGTGGGTACTGGTGGCTGGCCTCACGGGAGGGGGCACCGTGATCGAACACACTTCACTCGGCGGCTGCGATGCTGCGGCCCCGGCTGGTTCACCTCCTTGCCGGACGTGAACTCAGCACGGATGATCCGCACGAGCGAGTCGCCTTGAGCCATCCGACGTCATCACCACATCGGTGGTCCGAGTGCGATCGGCCGAATTCGGATACACCGAGGTTGGAAGACTAAAGGTTGAGTTGATTCCGGCGCTTATGTCGCCGCCAGACTCGGCTCGGAAGAGATCCCGAACTGTGAACGCAGCGCCCTCACAGCTGCGTACCATCCGTTCATTCCGTGCACGCCAGGAGCAGGCGGCGTGGCCTGCGAACACAAAAACACACCAGGAGCACCTAGGCTGTACTCGTCCCAAGCCACACGTGGTCGTGCCATCATCCGATAGAAGGTCACAAGACCAGTCGCGATGTCGCCGCCAACGTAGTTCTGATTGTGGTCAGCCATCTGCGAGGCAGGTATCGATACGTAGTCGACAATGGTGTCGCGGAAGCCCGGAGCGAAGCGCTCGATCTGACCGATGATGCTTTCTGCTGGATCCACTGAACAGTCGAACGGCACATGGCAATATGTCCACAGAGGACGCAGGCCACCGACTTCCCGTCCTGGATCGAACACAGTCGGATCAGATACCAAGCACACTGGATGTTCGGGCATGCGACCATGCGCGACCTCTGCTTCAGCGAAAGCCATCTGAGCACGGGTTCCACCAACATGAACAGTTCCAGCTCGACCGACAGCGGGATCTGCCCACGGGACCGGACCATTGAGAACAAAGTCGACTTTGGCTGCTGCATTGCCGTGTTTGAAAGTCCGCAGCGCTTTGTCGACACCGGGCGGCAGAACTCCTCTGAAGATACTCGCCGCGTCGGCGGCCGAAGTGTCAAGGAGATAGGCGTTGGCATGCGGCATATCAGAGACGTGTCGAATCCGCGCTTCCGTCGTCATGGTGCCGCCGTGCTCTTCGAAGTCCGCGACCATGCTGTCGACGATCGCCTGCGATCCGCCTATCGGTGCCGGCCATCCGACTGAGTGGGCCAACATCGACAGCATCGTGGCAGTTGCAGCACTGGCCATGCTGGGAAGCTTGCCGATTGTGTGGGCAGATACTCCTGTAAACAGTGATTGAGTCGCCTCGTGTGTGAAGGGCACGTTCCACAGTCGCCCGGATTGCGACAGCAATCGTGTTCCGAATCTCGCAATGCTGATGAGTCCCTGAATATCACGAAGAGTTTCAGGAAGTGACCGTTTGTCGCTGAGGGACAGCCAAGTCAAATCATCGACACGGTCCAAAAGCGGAGCGAAGAAGCGTCGCCACTCGGGTCCGGCCTTGCCAAGACGATCAGTAGTCTTGTTCAGATCGTGGTAAGCAAGCGCGGCGCGCCCTCCGTCGAGCGGTTGAGCGTAGGCAATTTCAGGGGTGAAGAATTCGACGCCTCGAGCACGGAGGTCGAACTCTGCGAAGAACGGGCTGGCAAGCGCGAGGGGATGCCCGGCCGAACACATATCGTGGGTGATGCCCGGAGCGATCCCTAAATCGAGAGTCCTCGCCCCACCGCCGATAGTAGGTTGCGCCTCATACACATGAACGCTCAGTCCTGCGCGAGCCATGGTCACCGCTGCAGACAGACCGTTGGGGCCGGACCCGACGACAATGACGTCGGCCTCACCACGATTCATTGAAGCAGTCCAACTTGGTCGCTTGACTCCGCCTGTCGAAACGGCAAGACGGAAATACGGACTTCGCACACAATGCGGTTGGCTTGGCCAGCGCACCTGGGTTTGGAAAGCGATGACCTTGAGCGGGTCCTCTGCCTGCGTCTTTCACCGGTGGCTGACGGCTGATCAGTCAATCTTCATCGCCTTATCTGTGCGTCTCGAACGATCAAAGCAATCTGGAGCCTGCCGGAAACCTCGAGTTTGTTGAAGATACTGCTGACTTGAGCCTTGACGGTCGGGACAGAAATATAGAGTTCCCGAGAAATATCAGCGTTGGCTTTGCCGTCGCTGATTGCAATTGCGACTTCCAGTTCTCGCGGAGACAGTCGCTTCAGTTGCCGCTGCGCGATCTTCTGCCGGTCGGAATTGAGATGCACCAGACCGATGAGCTGCCGAGACACTGACGGCGACAGCAACGTGTGTCCATGTGCTGCGCTGCGAATCGCCTCCAGCAGCTCTGCCGGTTCCGTGTCTTTGAGCAAGTAACCGGTTGCACCAACCCTCAGCGCTTCGGTGACTTCTTCATCGAGATGAAAAGTCGTGAGCACGATGACTGCCGGAGACGCAGGTCTGCGTTTGATCAACTCAGTCGCTTGGATCCCGTTCATCTGGGGCATGCGGATGTCCATGAGGACGACGTCGACGCCCTCGAGATCGGAATCGACGACCTCCTGACCGTCGGAGAAGCAGCCAAAAAGGATCACTCCATCAGTTGGAGACAAGACAGCTGTCAACGCTGCCCGTACGTAAGGGTCATCATCGACTACAGCGACGGTGATGGCCGATTCTCTGCCCGTCATCACTTCTCCTCCCACGGCAACCACACTTCCACCTCGAACTTATCCGCAACCGTCCGGCCTGCGGTCAACCAGCCGTCATGGACCTTGATACGTTCCGCCATCCCCAGCAAGCCAAACCCTCCCGAGCTGCCTCGACCATCGTCAGAGCCCACAGCGTTTGTCGACCGAATCGAAAGACCGGATTCGGTGTTCCCCGCGATCACCAAGGTGAGCAGACGATCAGAACTGTGCTTACGGGCATTTGTCAGAAGCTCCTGAACCGCTCGATACGCAATACGTGCGATGTTCGGGGGCAGTCCTGGAGCTAGCGAGACTTCAGCGTCAACCTCTTGGCCTGAAGCTCGCGATTCTTCGACCAGTTCGAGAATGCTCGCTCGTGCAGAATCCCGGTCAACGCAGACTTCGGCGGCCCGTCCCAAACGAACTCCACCGACAACAGTTCGCAGTTCGGCAAGCGCGTCGTTCGAATTCTTCTGCAGCGTTGCCGCAAGTTCGGCCAGGTCCGAGGGGATCTGGTCTCTTCTGAAGCTCAACGCGCCTGCACTCATGCTGATCAATGACAGTCGGTGTGCCAGTGAGTCATGCATATCCCGAGCGATCTCCTCTCGTTCAACACGGCGAGCCCAATCAGCAACGAGATCTCGCTCCCGAGCCAATTGTTCCGCACGCTCTCCGAGTGCTCGTACAACTTCGCGTCGAGACCGCAGTGCCATTCCCCACCCGACGACGAGCAGGGACCCAAGGCCAAGAGGAATGGCGGCTTTCCAGAAGTCACCTTCGGCAAGCGGTGTTCCCACGAGAATCTGCATGGGGGCACTGATCAGTGCCAGCACCGTGATCCACAGGGTTGGGGCCCACCGCCGATGGCTTGCTACAGAGAACAGTGCAATAAGGCTGGGCCCCGACAATATCGGGAGAACGATCGAGCCGACGATGAGCGTGGTGGCCAGAATGATGCCGTATTTCCGCCGCCACCACTGTGCAAAGATACTCAGAACACCCACCGTGTAGCTCACGATATAGTACCCGGCCCCGGCATATTTCGGCTCCGGTTCGGGATCGATCACCCATACAGTCACCATCAGGGCGGCAATCGCCATCGCGCCGGCGTCGAGCCAACGCTGACCAGTCTTGCGACGAGACTTGCCGAAAGCTTCGTCCCCCATCTGCCGCTCCTTCAGACTCGGATCTAGGTGTCACTCATACCAGCATGCCGCGTGGCACCAATACCTGCGACCCCTAATCGCTTCGAATGAGTAGGCGGCCCCTTCTACTCGTCCCGCCGCAGTTGACTCGCAAACGCCGCTGCAATGAATAGTGAGAGCCAGCCGATTGTGACACCGACGGCCGTTCCAGTCTCCATATAGCCGACTGTTCCCGGCTGCGCTTGGCCGGTCAGGCTTTCCATGGGTCCCCCTGGCGCAAGTCGCACAGCGATATCGGCCCACACTGATGAACCGAGTTCTGCCATCACCATGGGGAAGAACGCAATCAAGAGTGTGAGTAGAACGGCTCCCGTTGCATGGCGCGTGACGAAGGCCAGGCTCGCAGCGATCAAAGGGTAAACGAGTGTGAACACGCCAGTGACTGTCACAGCTCGGATAGTGCTGACATCGCCCAAACCAATGCTTGGCCGGTCCGTTCCCGAGAGGATCAGCTGACCGACTGCGTAGCACAAGAAGGAGAGAACGAGGCCGCTCAGCAGACTGATCGCCGCTACGAACAGCAGTTTCGAAGTGATCAGTCGCCCGCGACGTGGTGTCACCGCAAGTGATTGCTGGATCATGCCCGTTGAGTATTCTGTCGCCACGACATTTGATGCCAGTACAACGAGAAGCCATGTTCCAAGGAAGGGACCGATCAGGCTTAGCGACAGCGGATCTGCGCTGCCGTCGTTGAACACGGTGATAAGCACAGTGACGAACACTGCCACCCCTATCGAGAGCGCAATCGTCAGACCCGTGGACTTGGCGCTCAGGATCTTGACAATTTCGCCCTCCAGGCAATCACGCAGTCGGGGACGGGCGCTCGCTGTCTGGATTGGATCTGCTGTGGCCACCTCAACCACCCGTTCGTGCAGTCGTCGCCACAGAGGCGAGCATTGGATCGTGTTCCGTACCTTCATACTCGAGTGCGCCCGCGGTCAGATCCATAAATGCTTGCTCCAACGTTGTCTGTACCTGAGCCAGGTGATGTAGTGGGAGGCCGCTGCCGACAACAATCTCACCGACTTGAGCTGCCGAAAAGTTGCGGATGATCAGCGTTCTACCACTATCGTCGGTGCTGTCCCGCTCCACGCTTGCGTCGGACCTTTCGAGAAGACGCACAAGCTCGTCGGGCTCGGGAGAGACTGCGACGGTATGACTCGATCGCGCATGCTGATGAAGGTCGGCCATCGTGGACTCCACAATCAAGCGCCCCCGGCCGATGACAATGATTCGATCAGCCACTGTTTCCATTTCCGATAGCAGGTGACTGGAGATGAAAACAGTACGGCCCTCGTTCGCCAGCTCCTTGAAGAGCGATCTGGCCCACATCACCCCTTGGGGGTCGAGTCCGTTGATCGGCTCATCGAGAATCAGATGCGTGGGATCGCCGAGTAGGGCGGACGCGATTCCCAAACGTTGGCGCATCCCAAGAGAGAAGTCGCGAACCTGTTTCCGGGCCGCCTCTCCCAACCCAGTCTGTTCGAGCACCTCATCGATCCGCGATTTCGGAAGTCGAGCAGCTCGCGCCTGCCAGGCCAGATAAGCGCAGGCAGTCAAGCGAGGTTGTCGGCTGCCAGACTCAAGCATCGCACCGACGGTGCGTGAGGGAGCCGGAAGGTCAGCAAACTTCTCGCCGTCGACGAGCGCGACGCCATCACTGGGACGATCAAGGCCCAAGATCATTCTCATGGTGGTGGACTTTCCGGCCCCATTCGGCCCAAGAAACCCGGTGATGGAGCCGTTGGGGACAGTAAACGAAAGGTCATCGACAACAGTGGCATCGCCATAGCGTTTGGTGAGGTGATGGGTTTGAATCACGACTGCCACTCCAGAAGTGCGTCTTCCCAGTCAGGGTTGTCCGTCTTCTCGAGAAATGCCCGGTGGTTGAATAGGACATACATTACGGTTCCGTCTTTGAGTTCAATAATGACCGGAGCTCCCCATTTGGCCGAGGCACCGCCGATGAAGGCACCATAATGCTTGTCAAATTGGCGAGTGACTCTCCGAACCGATGTCGGAGAGAGGGTGATTGAACCTTTGGTGTCCCAACTTGTGAGTTCTAGTTGAGAAGCAGTCAAGATCGCTTTCCCTCGATGGGGAAAGAGTGCCCGTTGATTGATCAACGCGGCCGCACGCTTCGCCGGCCCGGCGTCAGACAGCTCGGTGCGAAGGGCTGCAATGTACTCGCTTGATCTGATGATTGGTGTGTTCATGTCGTCGAGCCTAGGTATCGCACCTGGCTGCTGAATCGGCCTTTAGCGTCGATTTATGCGACCAAAGTATGCATTTTCGCACGATGTTCAGTTCGCTGTGGTGCCGCAGTCAGCCACTTGGGTACATTCAGGATATCGCCCAGTCCAACGGCAAGCTCAGATTCGAGGATGCCCGTGGACTCTTGTCGCACTGATTACCAGAGTGTGCAGCAAGCGCGAGCTCTGTTCAGCAAGTCGACCTGATCAGTCAATCGACGGCATCAATGCGTATTGGGGGTTTCATGCGAGACACGAATGTCGTTGGAAGACCATCGGGCCAGCGATCGCTGGAGCGACCGTTTCGACGGATCATCTGCGAGTTCGTCGCAGTTTTGCTTTGGCCGTTTGAGTGCGTGGCAATCGTGTTCTTTCCGTTGTTGCCTTTCGCAGCTGCCGGAATCGCTGAGTTCGAGCGAGCTCGAGCACGGGAATGTGGACAATCGATACCCCGTATCAGGCCGAATGGCGCCCCATGGATGTCGTGGGCAGCAGTACGTGTCCGCTCATCTCCTTTGTGGTCCCAAGATGTTCCTCTGACCCTCGCGTCGGCTGTTGTCGGCCTGGCTTCGAGCACAACATTCGCTGTTGCGCTTATAGCATCGGTGGTTCTCATAGCCACACCAGTTCTGGTCAGTCGGGGAACCGGTGCAGTATTCGGTCCTGTGGAAGTTTCGGATGCACCCGGTGCGGTTTCTGTAGTTCTGATCTGCACAGTTGTCCTGCTGCTCATGGGCACTTCAGCTGTGTGGCTGTCTCTTCTGCGAGACGCTATCGTGCGTGCAGTGAGCCGTCCCGCGACCTCACAGCTTGTCTCCGAGCTCAGAGACGTCCGGTCCAACCGGGCAGAGATCGTCTCTGCGTTCGAACTTGAGCGACAGCGGATTGAACAGGACCTTCATGACGGCGTTCAGCAAGATCTCTTGGCACTGTCAATGAGCCTCGGGCTGCTCGACTACCGTCTCGGACCGACGAGTGGCGAGCATGACCTTGTCTTACGCGCTCGCAGGCAAGTCGAGACGTCTCTGCAATCTCTGCGAGAAATCGTGCACGGGGTGCACCCGAAAGAACTGTCAGACCTCGGGTTGAATGCCGCCATCACGGGCCTCTGCGAAAGGTCTGCCGTCGCTGTCGAGATCGATATCGACGGCAAAACTGACGAGATCTGTTCCACCACAGCTAGCGCACTGTACTTCGCAGCCTCTGAGGCGCTGAGCAACGTAGCCAGACATGCAGGCACAGGTCGGGCCTATCTCAGACTCAGACGCCTCAATGGCAGACTGTCGCTACTTGTGTCTGACAACGGCAGAGGCACAGCACACATCGATACGAAGAAGCGTACGGGCCTCGCCGGTCTACGTCACCGTATGCAGAGTGTGAATGGAGACCTCCACATCCACTCGGATCCGCACAAAGGGACTCGGATTGAAGCGACTGCTCCCGCAGTGCTCTCAACGTCGACGGGCGAACCGAGCCGTTACGTCAGTCATGAGCGTGAAGCATGAGGATCGTGATCGCTGAGGATGCCGCGCTCATCCGCGCGGGCCTGTCAGAGATTCTGACATCCGCCGGGCACGAGGTCACAGGCGAAGTCTGCGACGCTACCGAATTGGAAAACGTGCTGAGAGAACTCGCTGAGACGAGCTCTCTTCCGGACCTCGTTGTCAGCGACGTGCGCATGCCGCCGAGAAATGCCGACGACGGTCTGGAAGCAGCTGTTCGGCTGCGTGAGAAGCACCCTGACTTGCCAATAGTTCTTCTCTCCGCCTATATCGGGGGACCATACCTTCGAAGACTCGTCCAGAATGAAGCTTCGCAAGGCGGGATCGGATACCTGCTCAAAGAACGAGTGAGTCACGTCCGCGAGTTTCTTCAATCGCTCGACGTCGTCGCCAGTGGCGGCTTCGTCATCGACCCGGAGGTTCTGCATGCAGCCATGCACAACGAACGCGACGAATACCCCGGCGGGCACCTCACTGAGAAAGAACGCCAGGTCATCGAGTTCATGTCTCGTGGCCTATCGAATACTCAGATAAGCGATCAGCTGAGCATTTCCGCTCAAGGTACGAGTAAACATATTGCATCCATATTCCAGAAGATGGGGCTACATGCTGATGAGGACAACCGTCGCGTGCGAGCCATCCTCCGCTGGCTTCGAACCTAAAAGGGATACGATTCCCCTGCATCGCTCCATGACGATGCGTAAAGCGAATCGCTGCGTCATCAGCTTTCACTGCCGACCGTCTTCAACGGATCGACCTCGGTGCCTTTCGGCACTGTGATCCGATAACTGACCTGACAGATTCCAACCGTTGACGCACACGGTTTGCCCAAATCCAGTGTGCCCTGTTCAAGCGTCCATTCTGGATCGTCTGGCGCAGTTCCGAACGCAGTGCGATATTCTCGAACTGTGATTGATCCAGGCTCACCGTGGTCCACTTCCACGTCCGCGTAGTCGTTGGCGACTTCTAAAACTGTCTCGTCGAAATCAAAGGACTCGACGCGTTGTGCATCAGAATCTTTCCCCGTCGAGGGCGGACCGCAGCCGTTCAAAGCCGCCACGAGGCCGATGGCAACCAGGCCGTATATTGTCGTCCTCTCCACAGCAGGAAGCAGCGGCAAACTGACGTTGTTTTGATCACTCACGAGTATTCTCCTTGTGTATTTGTTGACCGCGGTTTTTCATCGCGTGCATTTTGGACAGGCTGATGGATTGAGATAAGAGCGGTACCGATGGCCAATCCGATAGTGGCCAAAGAAATAACAAGAAATGCCGACCACGGGAGCTCATGCAAGGCAGAGCTGAGACTGATGTCGCTGACGCTGCTCAAGACGAGAATCGTGGCCGAAAGAAACAATGCTTCATACAGGAGAGCTGTGATGGCGTAGATGATGCCTTCGAGGCAGACTGTCTGCAGAAGTAATTTCCTACTTGCACCTGCAGCAATGAGAAGTCGCCGCTCTCGGGCCCGTGACTGACCGATCAGCGCGATAATACAGATTCCGCCGCCCCATGCGACAACTATCGTCGGCCCGAGCAGAACACCGATTTCGGTAAGAGAGGTGCCCCCGCCCGAGATGGCACCTCCACCATAAAGTACCGCCAGCAACGACGATGCGATCGCAAACGGCACAACTGTTGCCAGAGTGCGTGAAGCAGCAAAGCGACAAGCTTCGCGAGCTAGAAACCATGGGGCGGACTGCGAGAATACGAGAGCCGTCCATCCCCAGAGCAGTGGCCGAATCGTCCACAACGGAACAAGCAATGTTGCAACGATCAAAAGCAGCAGACCTGACAAGGCTCCAGCCGCCCGGTCATCCGAACCGCCCAAAGGCAATAACGACACGGCCAAGAGAATTGCCGTACCTCCGACAAACAGCATGACGGCGAGGCCTGAGCGGACCCACGCTATATGCGGCTTGTGCGTGCTGGCTTCGCGCAAAGCAGTCGCTGCTGGAATCTTCGACGCTCTCCTGGTGGGTCCCCATGTTCCCCAGACGGCGGCCAACACCACGAGGAGAAGGATTGCGTACGGGTGCCAATATGCGGCCACCGGCAACTGACCCGAAGCAACAATGCCGATCGCTGCCCATTGCCACAGGATCACCGTCGCAGCTGCATACGACAACGGAATCGCTGCTGCTGCGGCAAACAGGACGAGGCATGCAATCTCGGCTCTTAACATTCGCTTCAATTGTTTGGGGGTGAACCCGATAAACAGCAACCTCGCATGGTTCGGCGCTTGGCTGGTGAGAATGAAACCAGCGGTCGATCCCACGACCCCGGACGTTGCAGTCAACGTCAGAAGTGAAACCGTGCCTCCGAGAACGCGAACTCCTTCCAGCGCATCGTTCACGGGGGCGGGCTCAGCTGTGTGCAGCCCAGAAGAGACCGCGATGATGACACCTCCGGCACACGCAGCTCCGAGACCCGCCGATACAAACGCCGGCAGCCAGAGTCGGATGTGGAATCGGAGATCTGAAAGCATGAATTTCAGCAACGAGGACGCTCCTTGATCTGAAGAAGGCATTCTGAGATTCGCTCCGGAGAACCGCCAGGAAGGTCGAATCTGAAACGTCCCGATTCCATGACGTATACATGATCCGCACGTGCCGCGGCGTGCACGTCGTGAGTCACCATTACGACGGCGGCTCCTTCGCTGGCCGTCCTGCGCAGCCAATGGAGAACCTTCGCTGAAGCGGACAGGTCCAACGATCCTGTCGGTTCATCGGCGAAGACGATCTCAGTGTGGTTGGCCATGACTCTCGCGATGGCGGTCCTTTGTTGTTCTCCTCCCGAAAGCTGGTGAGGACGATGACTCTTCCGATGGGAGAGTCCCACTTCGTCAAGATTCTCATCTGCTTTGGTTCGGCCCATCGGTTGTCTACGCAATAATGATGGCAACCGGACGTTGTCGCGAGCGGTCAGAGAGCCAACGAGGTTGTGCTCTTGAAAAACAAACCCGATGTGAGCTCGACGCAGAACCGCGCGTCGTTCGTAGCTCAACTTCGAAATCTCAGAGCCAGCGATGACCACCTCACCGGCGTCAGTGTCCTCGAGACCGCCTGCGCAGTGCAGGAGAGTCGATTTCCCCGAGCCAGACGGTCCGACAATTGCAATAAATGTTCCAGAATGAACAGTCATGGACACGTCCGACAGGATGGTCACAGGCATTTCGCTTCCGGGGCTGGGAAAAGATTTCTGTAAGCCATGAACTTGCAGCGCGGGTAGCCCGGTTCCCGAATTTTCAGTCATAGGATCATTTCAGCAACTCCGACGATGCAGGGAAATGGAGCCGCGTCCCGAATATTCGGTGGTGCTGTCTATACCTCGATAAGCAGCCAAGCTATTCACTGCTGCACACGGTCGTGGAGCTGTTGAGCAGCAACGATGATGGGCTGTTTCGTATACGAGGTGGAATACGGCTCAGGGCCGATCACGGAGCAAAACTGAGTTCAGTGCTAGGCAGCTGACACCAATACAGACGACGGCATCTAGACCGTGTGCAATAAATGAACCGACCGCAGTTGGCCCGCCCCAGGCATTCAACGTCAGCGCTGGATTGAAGCCGACAGTGGCTTGAAATCCCATCCTGAAGACAAGGAAGAAGTTGAACACCATCAGCGCTGTTCCGATGACGGTTCGAATCACTCCGCCGAATGACGTACGCGCTGACCGTATCGTCCAGGCGGCTCTAGAAGTTGTACGTATGCTGACCGGCCAGGTCACCCAGCGACAAGACCTGGAGCGCAGACTCACAATGAGCGCAGACACACCGACAACTGCACCGACGACTGCGTGAGGAACGATGGCATTGAGCTCAGGACGATGCTCGCCGGACAATGATCCGGTATTCGTTGCCGTGATTGCGCCCAGCAACATACCGATGAGCAGGACGACCGAGCACATGAAAACCATTGTCTTCGAAACTCTTCGCCATGGTCGTTGCCGCATGGACTTACCTCGCAGTACTTCTCGCACCCTCAAGTCTGCCGACCGCGGGCGCGGGTATGTCGTTGGTGAATCAGCGCTTCACCATGAATGTAGCGCCGATCATGGAACATACGCCCATTTTCTATACTTTGGTCGGAACTTCCGATACGTCGGTAGGCCTCTCCGTTCTGGAACGTGGACCGGAAGAGCAATTATCAGTAAGGTTAGGCTCACCTATTGTGGCGCTGAGGTCGGTTTGCGCCCTTTTATACGAACTGGGAGTCTCTCGTGCACTTATCGAACCATCAAAGAAGAGTCGCTGACCTCCGCGGCCAAATCCATCGCATTTCAAACCATCTGACTCGCCGCAGATTGTTGGCAGCGGGGCTCAGCACTATGGCTTTTGGGACCGTGGGCTGTTCATCGATCGGCGACCATGATTCTCCTGGCGCACACGCTCGGAGCATCGAACACGCTTTTGGATCAACCCAGGTACCTGAAGATCCTGAACGTGTGGTGGCCCTCGGATACACCGATGTCGAAGTCTTGCTCTCCCTGGGCATCGTGCCCGTCGGCTTCACCGATTTCTTCGGCACGGGGCTCAATGATTGGGCTCGGCACCTTGCCGGGAAGAAGACTCCGGAGCGCTGGGAACTCACCGACGGAGTGCCGCTTGAGAAGATCATCGAGCTGGAACCAGACCTCGTTATTGCCAGCGATGCTCTGGACAAGTCCAGCTATGACCGGCTGAATGCGGCAGTGCCGACCGTGGGGCCATTTGAAAAGAATGCCGCCTTCGGCACCCCGTGGCGTGATCACACTCGCCGCACGGCCAAAGCTGTCAACCGAGTCGATCGAGGCGAGAAGGTCATCAGTGAGCTGGAAGAACGGTACGCGGACGCCCAAGCGCGACATTCAGCTTTTCTCGACACGACGCTCACGTACACTTGGCCGATTGCGCCCGACTACTATGTCTACGGCGCAAGCGATCCGCGGGTGCAGGTGTTCCTGGAACTCGGGTTCGTACTGACGGAAGCAGTTGAAGACCTCGACCGTGACGAATCCAAGGCGTCGGAGGCCGGAATCGCACTCAGCGCCGAACGGCTCAACCTGCTCGATGCCGACCTCATCGTTGCCCAGAACTATGGGGATGAACGCGACGGTGTTGAACGGCGCGATCTGTTCGGCAACATCCCCGCAGTAAAACAGGGCAACCTCCTCTGGCTGCCCGAACGAATCTCCGATGGCCTGGCATTCGGGACAGCCTTGAGCACCTCAGCAGTTCTGGACGATCTAGTGGCATTGATCAGCAAAACAGTGGATTAGCTCTCACTACCGTGCGCACGCCAGCCCGCTGACTGTCAGGTCCGAATTCCGCCAGACACGGGCAAAGTGCCTTGGTTCACTTGAGACATGATGTATATCACTCGAGATAAGACAACCCAGTTTCATGCTCTCCACCATGCAGAGTCCCCTCTTTTACTCAGCAATGCGTGGGATGCCGCATCAGCACGAATTGCTGAGGCAACGGGAGTATCGGCGATCGCCACCACCAGCGCCGGTATCTCCTGGGCCGCGGGACTACCCGATGGCGACTATCTGGAAAGATCGCGGGCCGTAGCTGTGGCCGAATCCATCATTGGGGCAAGCGAGCTTCCGGTAACTGCGGATATTGAGGGCGGATACGCGGACACAGCTTACGGTGTCTCCGAAACGGTCAAAGCCTTTCTCGACGTCGGGGTCGTCGGAATCAACATCGAAGACGGAGACAGATCGGCCGATGACGCGGGCAACCGGATTGCAATGGCAAAGAAGGCTGCGGACTCTGCCGGTGTCGACCTGTTCATCAACGCTCGCACCGATGTCTTCCTCAAAGAGGCCGGACCCGACGAGGACCTGGTTTCCCTTGCTGTCTCCCGGGCCGAACGATTCATCGACGCTGGCGCCGACGGAATCTTCGTGCCGGGTGCCACTGAGATCGACACCGTTGCCGCACTCGTTGAACGCATTGATGCGCCTCTGAATCTTATGGTCGGGCCCGGAGCTCCCACCGTGCAGGACTTGGCCGCACTCGGCGTTGCACGAGTGAGTCTAGGCTCCGCGGTGGCTCAGGCCGCCTACGCCGTAGTGAAGAATGCAACCGCGGAGCTCTTAACATCCGGAAGCTACTCTCGGCTTGAGGATTCGCTCGATTACAGCTCCCTCAATGACTTGGCCTCGATGAATCATTCTGCAGATCAGTAGTCGATGCTGGGCTTGCACCTCCAAGCTGGAGGCAGATGCAACTCAACTTGGTCGCTGCAGCCAGGCGAGCGCGTTTGCTTTCGAGCTATCGCATCACTTCGAAACACTCTTGGCCTGAAGCCCCCCCCTGAAGCCTCATTGCAATACCTCCGGGAAAGAAACATCGTTGCCTCATAGGAAAACCTCCGGCACGGCAGGGTCGTTGCCTCAGATGAGAACCTCCGGAAGTTCACCCGTGTTCCCAGAACTTGTGGGGCACAGGCTTGGCCCGGGCTGGGTTCTTCGCCACCGATAGTGCCTCGAGCCGACCAGTGAGGTCGAGGACCTGCCGCTCCAGGGCCGCCGGTTTGATCCGTTTGAACGCAGCATTCATCGTGATGATCGGGCGTTTGCGCATGGTCTCGTGGCCGATCGCTCGCTGGTGGGGCGTCTTCGGCTGGTCATGATTCTTCGAGACTTTAGCTCCGTGGCGGGTCTTGGAGATGAGTTTCTGTTGTGGGAGCAGATAGTTCGTGAACACTCGGTCGAGTTCCCAGATCTGGTTGAGCAGCTCGAGTTCGGCTGGCGTGTCGTAGCGGAGGTAGCCGACGAGTTCGCGGACTCTGGCCCAGTTCTTCTGCTCGACATGAGCACCATCGTTCTTATTGCCAGCCCTTGACCGGGTGAACGTGATCTCATGGTCGGTGCAGTAGGCCAACAGGTGGTCGTTGATGAACTCTGACCCGTTGTCGGAATCGATGCCGATGATCGGGAAGGGGAAGACGCTGATGACGTGCTCGAGAGCTTCGAAGACCCATTTCGCGGCCTTGTTCTTCACCGACCTGTTCACCGTCCAGCCCGTGCTGATATCGGTCACGGTCAGGGTGAAGCAGTACTCGCCGGAAGCGTTGCCGCCCTCGTGGCCGACGAGGTCGATTTCGACGAACCCGGGCACCGCGTCGTCCCACTCAGCCCAGGTACGGATGGGGATCTGTGACTTCAACAGGGATCCGGGCTTGGTGTGGGACCGGCCCCGGGGAAGCATCTTCTTCCGCTCGCCGGCGAGCTTGCGATCGATGGTCGCCGCACTCATCTTCATGAGCAGGTCTGCTTGGTCATCGGTGATGTCGAGTTCTTTGTCGCGGCGCAGCATCGGCACCAGAGTCGGCAGCATCGCGGCCAGGAGGCGTCCTGCTGGTGCTCGCAGTACCGCCCAGCAGGTGATCAGCGCTGGCATCAGGTCGGGTCCATAGACGGGTTTCCGGCCCGGTTTGGGTTTGACGATGGTCGGGGTCAGCGCGTTCCTTAACGCTTGGCGGGCGTAGTCACGATGCCAGCCGGTGAGGTCGACGAGTTCATCGAGGATCCGGGTCTTGCCGGCCCGGTCGGCGCGTTTGTAGGCAAGGGCCTTCTTCTTCGTCACGGCTTGTCGTTGCTTCATTGTCAACTCCATGAAAATCAGGCGTACTCGTCATTGGTGCCTGCCTGGTGGAGCCACTCCGGTGGCGGAGGTTTTGTTCTGAGTCAACGACCCGGCCGTGCCGGAGGTTTTCAAATGAGGCAACGATGATGGTTACGCGGAGGTTTTCTATGAGTCAACGCGCCCCCCGGAGTGCCTCATGTCAAGATCCCCGGGAAATGAGGCCGTGCCTCACAGACATTTTCCCCGCCAGCCGGGTCTTAACCTTGATCCACCGATGCGAGTAGCCGGATCAAGCCGCGCGTGAAATGGAAATGCCCCTCCTGAACTGGGAAAATGGTGATGTTCTAAGTCTCCATATCCCACACAGAAAGGGGCACCTCTCAGGTGCTATTCAACCACACACCCACGACTGTGTCCCACTCCTTCGACGACACGAACCTCACCGCTGCCACCGGGCTCGTCCCGACCATGGCACTGGCCCAGAACGCCGCCCTGCCAGACCTTGCCGATGACCATCTGACCGTGACCACCACCGGGGCCGATAAGGGCGCGAACCCAGCAGCGAAGCTGGCCACACTGGTCGCGGGGATGGCCGCCGGGGCTGACTCGATCGATGACATGAACATCCTCCGCCATGGCGGCATGAAACACCTCTTCGACCGCGTCTATGCCCCTTCGACTTTGGGCTCGTTCCTCCGCTCGTTCGCCTTCGGCCACGTCAGACAACTCGACGCCATCTCCTCCCGCTTCCTGACCAACCTCAATGAACACACCCCTCTGCTGCCGGCCAGTCAGGACAACGAGCAATCATCCACAGTCTTCGTCGATGTCGACGACACCGTCATCGACGTTCACTCTGCGTCGAAGCAGGGAGCTGGGTTCGGCTACCAAGGCAGTCGCGGCCTCAACGCACTGTTGGCGACCGCGTCAACCCGCGACTCCAGCCAGATCATTGTGGGCCAGCGTCTGCGCAAAGGCTCGACCTCGTCAGCACGTGGTGCTGATAAGTTCGTCTCCGACGCTGTGGCCACCACCAAACGCATCAACCCTGGTGCTGCGGTGCTCGTTCGCGCTGACTCGGCATACTACTCATCGACCGTGACCAAAGCCGCCCACGATGCCGGGGCCAATGTGTCGATCACGGTACGCATGGACAAGAGGGTCAAAGCAGCGATCGGAACGATCAGCGACGACGCATGGACTGGCATCGAGTACCCCGATGCGATCTATGACGAGGAGTCCGGTGCCTGGGTCAGTAAGGCTGAAGTCGCCGAGGTTCCGTTCACCGCGTTCACCTCGAAGAAGAAGGCGCTGCAAACTACGGGCCGCTTGGTCGTCCGCCGCATCCCGGAGCTCAACGAGACGAAACGCGCTGCCGGGCAGGACCCATTGTTCGACTTGTTCCGTTACCACGCGTTCTTCACCACCGTCGATCAGGATCGTTTCGACACCGTTGTTGCTGATCAAGTGCACCGCAGGCACGCGATCATCGAGCAGATCAATGCGGAACTGAAAAATGGTGCCCTGGCGCATATGCCCTCCGGGGTGTTCAACGCCAACGCTGCCTGGCTCACGATCGCAGCGATCACTCACAACCTGTTACGGGCGGCTGCCGGGATCATCGGCGGGCGGATGAGCAAAGTGCGCGCCCAGACGCTGCGGACACGGATCATCGGGGTTCCGGCTCGGATTGCTCACCGGGCCAGGAAACTGATCCTGCACCTGCCCAGAGCCTGGCCGTGGGCGACGGAGTTCTCCCGGTTATGGCAATCGGCGTTGGGACCACCCCGGACAATGTCGACCTGACCAATTCGCCCTTTGGAAGGGGGCCCGAGACCGCAGTCATGGAGGAGGCTCTGGGAGGCTCAATGTGGAAGAGACCGGTGAGAGACCGGGACACTACCTCCTGCCCACTCATCGTGCCCAAGCTCAAATTCGAGTGGGCCACCGGACATCAAGCAGATCGGTGGATCAAGGCTTAACCGGCCCGGGTGTGATGGACCTTGATGCCCGCGGGATCCGGCAGGGCTTGGGCCTTCTCGATCTCGCGTTCCATCCTCGCGGTCTTGCCCGCCGCGAGCTTGATCAGCCGTTGCTGGATCTGGTCGATCTTCGCGGCGAGGTCGACCAGATCCAGGCCTGCCCGATACTGGTGAAGCTCGGCCTTCTGCTCGCCGCTGAGAATGCCGGAATCGAGCAGTCGCCGGTACGGGGTCTTCGGGGCGTCATAGACGCGTTTGCGCCTGCCCACACGGTCGGTGGAGTACCCGGTCGGTTTCTTCGTCGGGGTGAAGTAGTTCAACCGGTCATTGACCAGCGGCCACAGGCGCTGCAGCAGCTCGAGTTCGGTCGGGGTGTCGTAGCGGTAGTAGAACCCGTATCGACGCACGAGGTGGTTGTTCTTCGATTCGATCGTGGCCTGGTCGTTCTTCGTATACGGCCGTCCCCGGGTGAAGAAGATCTTGCGTTCGGCGGCCCAGTCAATGAGGGTGTGGTTGATGAACTCGGATCCGTTGTCGAAGTCGAGTCCGGTCACCAGGTAGGGCACGGTATCGACGAACTGGGTGCAGGCATCGATGACGTGGGTCGCGGCGTTGTTTCTGATCGCGTGGGTGTAGACCCATCCGGTGTGCATGTCGGTGTAGTTCACGGACCTAGCGAACTCACCCTTAAGCGTCGGACCGCAGTGGGCGACGGTGTCGACTTCGAAGAAGCCGGGTTCGTCTTCGACTTCGTCACCGGCCTTGCGCACGGTGATCGAGTTCCGCAGCAAAGGGCCGGGCTTCGTCGCTGACTTCCCGCGCAGGGGGTCCTTGTCACGGACGGGTTTGAGATACCGGTCGATAGTGGCCGGACTCATCGCCAACAGTTCTGCCCGCACAGTGTGGCTGTAGCGGCCCTTGCCCGGGATCAGGTGGTCATGGGCTTCGAGGGAGTCGAGGAGGCCGTCCATGGCCGCGGCGAGGTACTTGCCGCAGATACCACCGGCGATCGACCACACGTACTGCAGGATCTTGACTGCATCGTAGGTGTATTTGCGGGCCTTCGTCTTCCTGCCGTCGATGACCGCGACTGTCGCTTGTGCCCGTCCTTTGGGTTGTCGGGTGCGGCGGGTCAGTTGTTGGCGGGCGTGGTCACGGTTCCACCCGGTGATGGTGGTGACGGTGTCGAGGATCGCAGCTTTGCTCTTCTTCGAGGCCGTCGTGTAGGCGGTGGCGTATTTCTTCGTGATCTCGATTCTCGTGGTCATCGAAACGTCCTTATCGACCATGACCCCATCGTCGGCGTGCCCTGCTGCCCGGCGGAAGTGTTTCGCGGGGATTTTTCTGTGAGGCACGACCCCTTGGAACGCGGGGACTTTCTACGAGTCTCGTCGCCCCCTTGAGACTCAGATCACGGCATCGTATGGTGAGAACACCTGTAGGAGGTGGTCACAATGACCGGAGTCAATGAAGATTTCTACCAGCCCCAGACCCACCCCGGCGACATCATCGAAGTCGAGGACGAAGAGACCGGTGAGATGGTCAAGCACGTGATCTATCTCGACGAGTTCGGCAACGGCACGAAGACGCGGCCGCTGACCGAGGAAGAGCTGAAGGACCGCGGCGAGGCCTGAGTCGCCCCTCGCCGAGGCGGACACGATCACCAGCGGGCGCGCACGGTCTCCGTGGGTCCGTCGACTTCGGTGAAGCCTGCGTCGACGACGCTGATCTGCTGCTCGTTCGCCGCCCAGGCTTCCTTCGTCGCGGTCTGCACGCGCAGACTGAATCCCGACTCACGCCAACGATCCCGCACATCGTCTGGCATCTGCTCGAACGCCAGCTGCGCGGCGTGACCGCTCTGGGCGGCGGCCTTCCCGGTCGTCAACGTGAGCGCGGGTGAGAGTTCGATCGTCACGACCGCCTCGGCGGCGGGGACGGAGCTCTCCCCTCCACCGGGGAATTCGGTGCCGCCGACCTGGAGTTTCTTCAGCTCGGGCGGCAGCGGCTCCACGGGTCCGGGCGCGAAGACGAACGCCTCGGCGGCGGCGAAATCATCCGTCCCGCCATGAGTCACCCCCACGCACCCCAGGGCCTGTGCGTCCTCGAGCTTCTTCCCGTCACCTCGGCGCACGACCTTGCGAATGGCACCATCACGCCAGTATTCGACTGCGTCGTGCCACTCACCTCCTTCGTGGGCGCGCGGGTCGTCAAGGAAGGTGACGACGGCTCGGGCGGTGGCCTCGAGGACGTCGATATGGCGGGCGATGGCGGTCTTCGACCGGCGCACGACGATCGGCAGTGACCATGGGACTTCGTGGTCGGTCTCGTGTCGGCGCATGTGTTCGGTGCGCATGGGTTCGGTCAAAGTGCTCGCTCCTGGACGACGGTCGGAAGTCGGATGCTCCCCCCATCACAACGCCCCACAGCCGGCCGTATTCCCGTGGTCGCACCCGACTCGCCGAGGTGGCCCGCAATCGTCGAGGCAAGCCGCTGCCAGCGAGGCGATTGCTTGTCGGCCGGTCGGTCATCAGCGCCCGGTGCGTCCGTCGATGAGCTCGCGGAGGATGTCAGCATGTCCAGCATGGCGGCCGGTCTCCTCGATCATGTGGGTCAGCGCCCACCTCGCGCTGGGGCCGGTGCGGTCGCCTCGCGCACGAAGGACAGGCTTCGAGAGGTCCGTGCACCCGTCCAACACGGCATTCGCCCGACTCACAGTCTCGCGATATCGGGCGACGACGTCCTCGACGAGGTCGGTCTCTGAGCACCGGAACGTCGACTTCCAATCGGTGATCTTCTCACCCAAGAAGACGGTCTCTTCGACTCGCGTGAGGTGGTTGAGCAGGCCGAGCAGATTCGTTCCGGAAGGCACTTGAGCCGTACGCACGGCAGGTTCGGGAGCGGTTTCGACCTTGGCAGCGATCGACTCGCGCAGATAGTCGAGAAACCCGCGGAGCACGTCGATCTCTGTGTTGTCGGTCTTCGGAGGCGGAGTGTCACGGCGACGTCGCCGAGTCGTGGTTCCAGGCATATCATCCTCTTTCTCGTATGGTGCGGTGTCGCGGCCAGGGTTGCCGGGCGGAGGCAGGGCATCGCCTGATCGTGGGTTCCACGCTCCCACGGGCCATTGCAGAACCGTGAGATCTTTTGCAGAATTGCAAGTGATAACGCAGTTGTCGATGTGAGGAGCCGGTGATGGATGACAACGAAGTACTTGACACCCTTGGTCCGCGATTGCGCGGCTTCCGGCAGGCGTTCGGACTCAATCTTGCCCAACTGGCCGAGCGGAGCGGGCTGACCGCGAGCACCATCTCTCGACTCGAAAGGGGCCTGGTGCGTCCCGGCCTCGAGCAGCTGCTGCCCCTTGCCCGGGTCTACGGTCTGCCCTTGGATGAGCTGGTCGCCGCTCCCAGGGTGGGCGATCCGCGCGTCCACCTCAAACCCGTACGCAGACACGGTCTCACCTTCATCCCCCTCGGCGTCCCCACAGGCGGCCTGCAGGGCTACAAGGTCGTCTTCCCGCCGGGACCGCAGCCCGATCCTCCGAAGTTTCACACTCACCCCGGCCGCGAATGGTTCTATGTCCTCTCCGGCACACTCAACCTCACCCTGTCCGATCAGCGCACCGCCCTCGTCGCCGGCGAGGCCGCAGAGTTCGACACGATGACCCCGCACTGGATCGGCAACGCCGACGTCAATCGCCCCGCCGAGATCATCGCGCTCTACGGCACTCAGGGCGAGCGCGTCCACGTCACCGATGTGTGACCGGTGAGCGGATGAAATCGATGATCTCGGCACTGACTGCTTCAGGACTCTCCTCGGCGAGCCAGTGCCCCGAGTCGGGGACCTCCTCGGCCTTCCGCAGATCAGTCACCAACGATTCGAGGGTCGGCTGCGTCCCTGCCAAGGAGCCCTCCGCCGTCAGCAGCATCGTCGGAGCGGCAACCGGGTCTGCAGCGTCGTTGTCCCGCTCGTCCTGATCAAGTGACCTGTAGAGCTCGAATCCGGCGCGAAGCACCTCGGGGCGTGAGTACGTGCGGGTGTACTCATCGATCTCGGCATCCGAGAACGGAGCCTCGGTGCTCTCGCCGCCAAAGGCGGCTCCGTCATGGGCGACCTGTGCGTAGAACTCCTGCAGATATTCCCGGACGTCGCCCCGGTCGTCGACGAGCTTCTCGGGAATGCGCGGCCGGCTGTTGAAACTCATGTGCCAGGAGAACGTGCGATATGTCTCTGCCGGCAACACGTCGCTGCTGGGCAGCGGATAGTCCAGATGAACGTAGCTGCGCACGTCATCCGGATACCGGGAAGCATATTGGAATCCGACGCCCGCGCCGAGGTCGTGTGCGACGATATCCGCCTGCTCTCCATCGAGTTCAACCTCGAGCAGCTCGTGGACATAGCCGGAGAGGGTCTTCTTGTCGAATGCCTCCGGCGTACCCGAACTGTCACCGAATCCAGGCAGATCGATCGCATACACCGTGCGGTGTTCGGCGAGTTCCGGCATAATCTCCTTCCATGCGTACCAGGTCTGGGGCCATCCATGGATGAGCACAAGAGGCGGGCCGTCTCCTCCGACGACGTAATGCATGTTCACGTCGTCGACGTCGACGAATTCATGGCTGAACCGCTCGTTGAAGTCCGTATCGTTGCGGGTGGCCGCATCGTGCGTCCCGTTGACCGTGGAGACCGCCTCAAGGACTCCGCCACCTTGTGAAACGCTGTGGCCCAACGGGACACCGACCGCCGCCCCGATCACCAACCCCGCGCCGAGTGCCGCACCGACAAGTCTTCGCATCCGCCTCGGCGGCGTCTTCGTCTCAGTCATGCGATCAGTCTCGGCAACATAGGATCATTACTGCAATCAATTTTGCATAACTGCAAACCCGCGGCCCGGATATGACGCCCGGACCTACCGTTCGGAAGTGCCGGCCCGGACACGCCCACCCGGGCTCATCACCGGCGGCGCAGACGCGGATCGTTCAACGCAGGCGGAGCGGCGTTCTTCTCTGCGGGAGCGAGGTCGACTCCCGGCGGCACGATCTCGTCGACCGCGTCGAGCACTTCGGTCGACAGCACCACATCCGCAGCATCGAGCTGGGATTCGAGGTGGTCGAGCGTGCGCGGACCGATGAGCGCTGCCGTCACGGACCGGTGTGCAGTGACGAAGCCGAGAGCGAGCTGGATCAGCGTCAGCCCAGCTTCCTCGGCGAGTGCTGCCAACCGCTCGACCGCCTCGAGCTTCGCACGGTTCTCCGGCACCGTGAGATCGAAGCGCGATTGCATGAACGCTGACCGGCTGGTCGCGATCTCCCGACCGTCTCGGACGGCACCGGACAGCCACCCTGAGGCGAGTGGACTCCACACCAACACCCCGAGCCCGTAGTCACCTGTGACCGGCAGGACATCACCTTCGATTCCGCGCTGGAGGAGGGAGTAGTTCGGCTGCTCGGTTGAGTAGCGGCCGAGCCCCCGCTCCCGGGAGGTCCATTGCGCTTCCACGATTCGATAGGCAGGGAATGTGGAGCTGCCGAAGGCGCGGATCTTCCCGGCCCGCTGCAGATCGGTCAGGGCGGACAGCGTTTCCTCGTCGCTGGTCGCAGGGTCCCACCGATGGATCTGATAGAGGTCCACGTGGTCGGTTCTGAGCCTGCGCAGGCTTTCGTCGAGCGCCTTGACCAACCAGCGACGTGAGCTTCCACGGTGGTTGCGCTCCTCCCCCATGGGCAGACCCGCCTTCGTCGCAAGGACGACATCGTCGCGACGAGCTCCCAGCGCCTTGCCGATCATCGTTTCGGACTCTCCGCCGCTGTAGACGTCGGCGGTGTCGATGAGGTTGACACCGGCATCGAGGGCGGAGCCGACGATCGACTCGATGTCCTTCTGCTCGGTCCGGCCGATCTGGCCGAAGTTCATGGCCCCGAGTGCGAGTGTGCTGACCTGGACTCCGGTGCGTCCGAGTGTGCGGTATTCCATGACGGAACTTCCTTCCGGCGGCCTGTCCGCCATTCAGTGTCTGCGCCTCCTCTGGCATGATGGAAGCGGAGCATCGCTCCGTATTCACTATACGGAGCGCTGTTCCGCTTAGCAATGGTTATGAGAGGAGATTCTGTGACCGACCGAGATGAGCGACCCGCCCGCGCAAAGCGCGCGGACGCCAAGCGCAACGAGACGGTGCTGTTAGAAGCTGCCGCCGCTGTCTTCGTGGAATCGGGCGTCGATGCCCCGGTACGCGAGATCGCGGCAAGAGCGCAGGTCGGCATGGGCACGATCTATCGCCATTTCCCCACTCGAGCCGACCTCATCGTGGCCGTCTATCGCCATCAGGTCGACGCCTGTGCCGAGGCGGGTCCGAGACTGCTCACCGAGCGCATCTCACCGCATGCGGCGTTGAGCCGATGGGTCGAGCTCTTCGTGGACTTCCTCGTCACCAAACACGGGCTCGCCGCCGCCCTGGGCAGCGACCAAGCCGGTTTCGCAAGTCTCCACGCCTATTTCATCGACCGCCTCGTCCCCGTCTGCGAACAGATCCTCAACGCCGCGATCGCCGCAGGTGAGATCAGGAAGGATGTCGGTGGGTATGAGCTGCTGCGCGGCATCGGCAATCTCTGCATCTTCGCCGACGACGACGCGGACTATGATGCACACCGCCTCGCCGGCCTGCTTGTCGCCGGGCTGCGAACGTGAACGACTCGGCCACATCCCACGATCTCGCCCAGGCGCTTCTCGCGACGATTCCCGATGACATCGTCGCGTCGATGTCGGTGCAGATGAGGCACGTGCTCGCGATCCAGGCCATGCGTGCCGAATTCTGCCGGGAAACCGGCGACGAGGCCGTTCGAACCGCCTCCGCGCACTCGGATACGCCCCTCCGCTTCGTGCGGAGCCGCGCCGAATACCACGCCGAGCGCGCCATGTGGAACGAAGGCGGCCCCATCATGGCACGCACCGACGATCGACACATCCGCGCCGCCGGCGTCGACGTTCCGATCCGCATCCATCGCCCCACCGCCGAGGCAGTCCTGCCCGGAATCGTCTTCCTCCACGGCGGCGGGTTCACCGTCGGTGACCTCGACACGCATGATCGGATCATGCGGGTCCTCGCCGAGGCGGCCGGCAGCGCCGTCATCGGCGTCGACTATTCGCTCTCCCCCGAAGCGACATTCCCGCAGGCACTCCACGAATGCGCGTCCATCATCGATCACCTCGCCAGGCACGGTGACGAGCACGGCATTGACGGCGGGCGACTGGCTCTCGCGGGTGACTCGGCCGGGGCCGGACTGACGTTGGGCGCAGCACTGCTCTTGCGCGACGAGCCGGAAGTCGTGGCGGCAGCACCGGCGGGCTTCACCTCTCTGCGCGCCCTCATCTCGATCTACGGCGGTCACGGACTCGCCGATTCAGCCAGCCGCAGGCTCTTCGGCGGCGACTGGGACGGAATGGGAGCCAACGACCTGGGCAACCTCATGGACGACTACTTCGCCGAACCTCAGGATGCGCAGTCACCCTACGTCGCACACATGACCGCCGATCTGTCCGGCCTGCCTCCGGTGTTCGTCGCCGCGGCCGGACTCGACCCCCTGCGCGACGACAGCCGCCGCCTGGCCGAGACACTTGAGCGGGCCGGCAATGATGTGACATTCGAGGAGCACCCACACGTCCTGCACTCATTCCTCCACTTCGGACGTGTGCTCGACGACACGACCACCGTGCTGCACCACGCCGCCGAGTTCGCTTCCACCCAGCTGAGCTGAGGCGCCGCGTCCACTCCTGTGTCGACGCCGTCCGGCCCTGAAACGCACCGGACAAGGTCCCTCCGGTCAGCCCGCATCGAGGAAAATCCGAAGAAGCACTAAAACAGAATCTGTACGGTGTGCCGATGACCAGAATGCGACGTTGGCCCTACACCTTTGCCATGGCGCTCTCCCTGCTCGTCGGAGCGGCCGCCGTGGTCTCATCCCTCTACCTCGATCTCCCGCTGAAGGACCCCGACGGCTTCCTCGGACCTTCATACATCCGCCTGCCCCTGCTGGCTCTGGGGTTCATCGGCGGCGGGCTGATCGTCGAGGCGGTGAGACGAAGTGGGTGGCGGAACCTGCCCACCACTGTCGTCGACGTCGTCAAGAAGGAATGGAACACCCACCGTCTGCTGTGCATCGGCACCGGACTGCTGAGCTTCTACGTCTGCTACGTCGCCTATCGAAATCTCAAGAGCGTGCTGCCGGTCTATCGCGACGGCGTCCTCTTCGATCGACAGCTGTTCCGCCTCGACAATTGGCTGAGCGGCGGAAGCACCCCGTCGCTGATCCTGCACGATCTCCTCGGCACGGGCATCGCGGCGAACTTCCTCTCCATCGCCTACCTCGCCTATCTTCCGCTCATCCCGATTAGCCTCGGCGCATTCCTCGTCCTCAGCCGCAACCACGCCATCGGAGCCTGGTACGCGACGACGTTGTGCCTCAATTGGGTGCTCGGCACCATCAGCTACTACCTCCTGCCATCGGTCGGACCGGCATTCAGCCACCCCGAGGCCTACCGGGCGCTGCCTGACACCGGAGTCAGTCAGCTCCAGGAGTCCCTCTTCGACACTCGTCTCGACTATCTCAGCAATCCGATCGGAAGCGACTCCATCCAGGGTGTCGCCGCGTTCGCGTCCCTCCATGTCTCCGTCACCTTCGCCGCCGCGCTGTTCGTGACGCTGACGAAGCAGAAACGCGCCGTCCGGGCGTTCACCTGGATCTTCTTCGGCGTGACGGTCGTGGCCACGCTCTACTTCGGCTGGCACTACATCCTCGACGACATCGCGGGCATCGGCATCGGCTGGGCATCGGTGACGCTCGCCGCATGGGTCACCGGGCAGCATAGAGCACGCCGAGCCCTGGTCGCCTCGGCACATGAGCAGGCGGACGCCACCATCACCGTCGCCGAACCTGAGCCTGAACCCTCCGCCGCACTCGACGTCGTCCCGGAGCCGGCACCCGAACTGTCACCCGTCGATGAGGGGCTCGGGCGTCCGGCCTAGGTACGCTGACGCCGCCCTGCTCACCGACGGATTCTGCTCACGACCCGACGGGCGCTATACTGAAAGTACTTGCGAACCCGTTTTCGGGTTCCCTGCGTCGTCAGGACGCCTCGTCTCTGCAGCTGGGTGAGATCACCCGCGCATGTTTCCGAAGCCGTTTTCTCTCGGCGATCGAGAGCGCCGACAGCGCTCATTCCATGACCGGAAGCGGCTGCCTGCCATCAATCCACGGCACCGGCACGCCCTCCGGCACGTCGAAGGGCCATCCCATCACTACGTCACAGACACGCACCACCCGCACCAAGAAGACCACCCAGGCACCGACCTCGTTCGCCGAGCTCGGTGTTCCCCAGAAGCTCGTCGACTCCCTCAATCGCGAGGGCAAGACCTCTGCCTTCCCGATTCAGCAGGACACTCTGCCGGACACCCTGGCCGGCCGCGATGTGCTCGGCCGCGGAAAGACCGGGTCCGGCAAGACGCTCGCGTTCTCCATTCCACTCGTGACTCGTCTCGTTGAGTCAGGAACGGGTGCACAGAAGTTCCGTCAGCCCCGCGGACTCGTCCTCGCCCCAACTCGTGAGCTCGCCACCCAGATCACCGAGGTCATCGACCCGCTGGCCAAGGCCGTGGGCTTAAGGACGACGACGATCTTCGGCGGAGTCAAGCAGCGTCGCCAGGAGGATGCACTGCGCTCCGGCGTCGACATCGTGGTGGCCTGCCCCGGCCGCCTCGAGGACCTGCTCAACCAGGGTGTCCTCACGCTCGAGCACATCGAGGTCACCATCCTCGACGAAGCCGACCACATGGCCGACCTCGGTTTCCTGCCCGGCGTCACCCGCATCCTCAAGCAGACCCCCGCAGAGGGGCAGCGGATGTTCTTCTCCGCCACCCTGGACAACGACGTCGACAAGCTCGTGCGTCGCTTCCTGCACAACGAGGTCCTCCACTCCGTCGACGAGGCGACCTCGCACGTGTCGGCCATGACCCACCACGTGTTCGAGGTCTCGGTCGATGACAAGAATGCACTGGTCCACAAGCTCGCTTCGGGCACGGGCCGCCGCATCCTCTTCACCCGCACGAAGCACCGGGCCAAGCGCTTCGCCCGCCAGCTCACCGCCGCCGGCATCCCCGCCGTCGACCTCCACGGCAACCTGTCCCAAGGCGCCCGCGACCGCAACCTCGCCGCGTTCACCAATGGTGATGCGAAGGTGCTCGTGGCCACGGACATCGCCGCCCGCGGAGTCCACGTCGACTCTGTCGAGCTCGTCGTCCACGTCGATCCCCCGACCGAGCACAAGGCCTACCTGCACCGTTCCGGTCGCACCGCTCGTGCCGGCAGTGCTGGCGACGTCGTCACCGTGATGACGCCCGATGAACGCAAGGACACCCAGGTTCTGCTCCGCAAGGCCGCCATCAAAGCGACACCGAAGAAGGTCACCGCAGAATCCCCCGAGGTGACCGACCTCGTCGGTGAGATCGCCGGGTACGTCGAACCTCAGCCGAAGGAACCGGCACAGCCGCGGAAGAAAACCGAACCGGCGACCTCCAATGGTCGTTCATCCCGCCGTCGCCGAGGTGGCCGTGGCGGACGCGGTGGAAGCTCGGGCCGCGATGGCGCCGGCAATGGCGCCACCGACCGCAGCCGTGAGAACTCAGGCAGCACCGGTGGCGGTCGCAATGGCGAGTCCCGTCGCGGCGAGGGCAGCGGCCGCGGCAGGGGAACCGGGCACAGCGGCGAGGGCAATCGTCGTCGCGACAACTCCCGCGGAGGCCGTTCCGGCAATGGTCGATCGGGCGGCCAGCGGTCGGGTGACTCCAGCCGTCAGCCGAGCAGCCGCCGCACTTCGGATTCCCGTGGCACGAGCCCCGAGACCCGTCGCCGCAATCGCACCCGCTCCGGAGGCTCGCAGCAGGTCTACTCGACCAGCAGCTGAGTCGGCGAAAGCCTGACGGCTCGCTCTGGGAATTCTCCTCACGGCACACATCACACGGGCGTCGGCCCTGCCGAGTGATCTCCGCGAATGCGCTTGGCGACCACCTCGGCGCTGATGAGGCACATCGGCACGCCGATTCCCGGCGCGGTCGTCGCACCGGCATAGTAGAGTCCGTCCACGCGCCGTGACTGGTTCTGCATCCGCAGGAATGCGCTCTGACGAAGCGTGTGCGCCGGCCCGAGCATTCCGCCCTTCCAAGAGTGGAAGTCCCAGGCGAAATCGGCCGGTCCGAGCGTCTTTCGGAGCTTGATCCGGGAGTGCAGATCATCGATCCCCGCCCACAGTCCGATGCGCTCAATCGCGGCATCGACCGCAGCCTCCACGCTGGGAGACCCTTCGCCGTCCGATCCCCCGCTGCCGATCGCCACGTCCGCCGGGACCGGGATGAGAACGAAGAGATTCTCTTTCCCGTCCGGCGCGACTTCGGGGTCAGTGGCGCTGGGTTTGCACACGTAGAGCGACGCCGGCTCGGGGATCTTCTGCTTGGTACCGAAGATCGCCTGCAGGTTCGCCTCCCACTCATCGGTGAAGAACAGCGAGTGATGACCGAGCTCGGGCAGGGTCCCGTCGACGCCGAGCATCGCGATGATCGCCCCGGGACCGCTCTCGACGCTCGACCACGCCGATTCGGGATAGCTGCGCAACCGCGACGGAAGCAGCTCGGTCTCCGTGTGGTGCAGGTCGGCCGCAGAGACGACGAGATCGGCCAGTTCGACATGCGATCGCCCCTCGGCATCGGTCCAGCGGACGCCGCTGACAGTCGTTCGACTGCCGCGCTTGATAGCGGCGCGGCCACCACTCTGTTGCGTCATCACCTCGGTCACCTCCGCCCCGGTGACGACCGAGACCCCGGCCGCGCAAGCCAGTGCTTCCACGCGCTCGACCACGGCCCAGAACCCGCCCATCGGATAGAAGACCCCCTGGTCCAGATCGAAGGCACTCAACAGATGATAGATCGCAGGAGCACGATTGGGATCGGTGCCGAGGAACACCGCCGGGTACGTCAGAATCCGCCGCAGAATCGGTTCTCTGAACCGCCTGTCCACGAATGCGGCAAGAGGCCGCAACAGCAGTCCGGCAAACAGCGGCAGCGACCGGAGAACATCCTGCCCAGCCATCGAAGCCAACCGGGTGAAGGGGTTGTAGAGGAACCGACTGCGAGCGACGTCGGCGGTCGCGCCCGCCGATCGCACGTACTTCCGCACCGCGCTGCCTGCGCCGGGTTCGATGCTCTCGAACAGTTCGACGACCGCGTCTACACCGTGCGGCACAGTCACCCGGCGCGGCCCGGTCACATCATCAGGTTCGGAGAAGACCTGATATCCGGGGTCGAGGAGCCTCAGATCCAACTGCTCGTCCGTACTCGTTCCCAGCAGCGCGAAGAAATGGTCGTAGACCTCCCGCATGAGGAACCATGAAGGCCCGGTATCGAACCGGAACCCCTGATCTTCGACACTGCCGGCCCTCCCGCCGAGGCGGTCCCCGCGCTCGAGGACGGTCACCTCTTGACCGTCGCGGGCCAGGAGCGCCGAGGTGGCGAGTCCGGCGATTCCCCCGCCGATGACGATCACTCGGCTCACCGCAATGACCCCCTCCGCACCTCATACATCGTCCGGAGGACGAGTGCCGCCTTGCGTGGGCCGGCCACGCGGATCCGTTGTCGCGGAAGCTCGGCGGCAGGCACCGCAGCCAGTCTGTCGGTCAGTTCCGAGAACAATCGCAGCGCGCTCAGTACCGCCAAGCGAGCGTCGCCGGGCAGGAGCGGAATCGTCTGCGCGGCAGCATCGAGCTGATCGCGGATCGCGTCGATCCACTGCTCCTGTGCCTCATCGTCGACCGTGCCCGTCTCGCTGAGGTAGCTGCGTCCCAGACGCTGAGTGTCATCGCCGAGGTCGCGCAGGAAGTTGACGTTCTGGAAGGCCGCACCGAGGCTGCGCGCACCGCGGACCAGCCGTCGTTCGTCCTCAGGTGTGCAGCTCTCATCACGGATGAAGACCCGCAGGCACATGAGGCCCACGACCTCTGCGGACCCGTAGACGTAGTCGGCATGGTCTGCGGGTCCGAAGCTCACCGGATCGGCTGCCTCGGTGATCTTGGGATCTGCCGGAGTCAGCTGCAGGTCAGTGCGCATGGAAGCGAAGAATGGGCGGGTCAGTTCGGCACCGATCTCGGCCGCGCGTGCGGTGCGGGCGTAGGCGTGGATGATGGGGTTGCTGCTGTATCCCAGACGCATTCCGCTTTCGGTCTCGGATTCGAGCTGGTCGAGCATCCGCCGCTGTTGGTCGGCGTCGACCCCTGCCTCGGCCGCCACCCCGTCGACGAGTTCGTCCGCGACCCGGACCAGCGCGTAGATGTTGCGCACATGGTCCCGGTGTCGGGGGCCGAGCAGTCGCGTCGCCAGGCCGAAGGACGTCGAATACGCTCCGATGACCGATTTCGCGACCCGGTCGGATACGGAGGAATAGCGCCCGAGGGGACCCATTCGGTCCACGCCGTGCCTCATGATCGCCTTCCGTCGAGGGTCTCGATGAGGTCGTCGATGAGCATCACCATGTCCGGCCCGAGGAGGTCCGGTTCGGTGAAGACGAGGTCCCGCGCGTTCACGGAGAGTTCGACGATGAGCGCCCGAATGTCATTCTCCGCACCGCTCTCGGTCAGCAATGACCGCACCGCTGCGCCCTCGGCGGCGCTGAGGTCGCCGGCGCCGAAATGCGGTTCGATGAGCGGCCAGGCTGTGCTTCGTCGGGCGATGGCGATGACCGCTGTCTCCTTGCCCTCGCGCAGGTCGGAATACGGGTCCTTGCCGTGGTCGTCGGGTTCGCCGAAGACCGACAGGAGATCGTCCTGCAGCTGGTAGGCCAGCCCCAGAAGATCACCGACCTGTCCGAGGAGGGCTTCGACCTCGGGTCCGCGTCCGGAGAGGATCGCAGCAGACCGCAAGGGCAGTTCGAAGGAGTACGTCGCCGTCTTCTGCCGGCTCATCTCCACGACCTCGGCCAGTTCGGGACGAACACGACCGGCGCTGAGTGCGACATCGGTCAGCTCTCCCGACACCGATTCCAGCACCGCCTGATCGAGCGCCTCGAGAAGCCGCTGCCCCGCCTCACCCGGTGTCGCTTCGCGGAAGAAGATCTGATGAGCGGTCGACAGCAAGAGGTCTCCGACCAGAGTCGCCGTGCTGCGCGCGGCATGCAGCCGTGACGCGGAACCGCCGTCGTCCTCCTCCCACTCCTCGAGCAGGAGGGCGATGAAGTTCGGGCGTCCGCGGCGCATGAGGTCACGGTCGATGACATCGTCATGGAGGAGGAAGGCGAAATGAAGCAGCTCGATCGCCGCCGCGATGCGCACCGCTGGGCCTCTCGCCTCGGCGTTGCGCTGCTCGGAGCCAGTCAGTGCGTCGACGGCTCCGACGAGCAGCCGCGGTCGCAGCAGCTTGCCGCCGAGAACACAACGCGAGGCCAGGTCCCATGCGTGCGCCGCCGCAGAACCGAGTGTCGCCAAGCGATCCGCTCTGGAGTCCAGTGCGCGTCTGACTTCGGACTCGATGTCGGTGGAGATGGAGGGGCCGAACGCGACGCCCGTGGCAGTGGTCATCGATGAGTCCTTCGTTCGAGTTTCAGTAGCCTCAACGATATACTACACTTTGGGTTAATATATACAGAAGGTTATTCTTGTGCACTCGAGGGGGAAGCATCAGTAAGATGGCGATATGGCGTCACCGGAGGTCGCGGACAGTCACGACCCGATCACAGCGAACATGTACACCGGCTCAGAACACAGCTTCCCCGGTGCCCTTGTGGACTCTTCCGACCTGTCGAACGCTGACCGCGAGCAGATCGCTCAGCTCATGAACTCCCTGGCCCGGCTGCGCGAGGCCGAACGCACTCTCTCCGACGCTTCACGGAAGTTCATGCACTTGAGCGAACAGGACATGCGTGCCCTGCACTACCTCATCGCCGCGAAACGGCAGGGCGCGGTGGTGACCCCGAAGATGCTCTCAACACACATGAGCATGTCGGCCGCCTCGGTGACGAAGCTGATCAACCGCCTGGAGCGCGAAGGGCACGTGATCAGGGCTCTCCATCCCAGCGACCGCCGGGCCTATGCCATCACGGTCACCGAGGAGACAGCTCGCTCGGCACGAGAGACCGTCGGTCGTTCGCAGGCCCGACGGATCTATGCGGCCGCCCGGCTGACCAGCCGCGAACGCGATGCCGTCATCCGCTTCCTCGACGGAATGTCCGACGAGTTGTCCCTGAGCAATGCCGAATGGGCGAACCAACCGTGACTCCGGCTCCTCGGGCGCATCGATGCTCGGGGGTGCGTGGGCGCAAGGCCCGACGCGAAGACGAGCCGACCGCTCCTCCCGTCGAGACCGTCACGATTCGCAAGGCCACCGAAACCGGCAATTCCGCCGAGGTGGCCGGACCTCAGCGCGACATGTCCGGAACTGAGCGCGGCATGTGGAGGCTCCGCGCGTTTGCACCGGCCCGCCGAATCCTGCGCGCCCGCGGACGTTCGATGCAGGCGGGCTTCACCGCGGAGAAGATCCCCCGCGGCCTCTTCCGCGCCCGCCCCATCCTCATCTCCGACGGCCCGGACCATGACCGGCAGCGTCGGGAAGTCGCCCGGTTCTTCGCCCCTGCCGTCATCGCTGACCGCTATGGTGAGAGCATCGCCGACGCCGCGCAGAAGATCGTCGACGAGGCCGTGGTCACCGGTCGGTGCCGGCTCGACGAGTCGGCCCTGCACTTCACCGTGGACGTGACCTCGCAGGTGGTCGGCCTCACCGAGTCCGATACCGACAGCATGGCATCACGGCTCGTCGCTTTCTTCCGTCAGCCGCCGGTCGACCTCGCCGCAGAGAATTGGGGACGGACGAAACGCCAATGGGTGCAGGCCGCGGTCAACGGCATCGTGCCGCTCCTGCGCTTCTTCGCCCACGATGTGCGCCCGGCCATCCGCGCTCACCGGCGCCGCCACCGTGGTGATGTCATCTCCCATCTGCTCGATTCCGGGCACAGTACCGGTGACATCCTCGTCGAGTGCCTGACCTACGGCACCGCGGGGATGGTCACGACCCGCGAGTTCATCGCAATGGCATGCTGGCATCTGCTCGAGGACGAGGAACTCCGGCAGGATTACCTCACGGCCGAGCAGCCTCGGCGGCTGTCCATCCTCGAAGAGATCATCCGGCTCGAACCCGTCGTCGGTCATCTCTATCGTCGCGCCACCTCGGCGATCGACATCGGCGACGACCGCACCACCATCACGGCCGGCGACCTCATCGATGTCTGCGTCCGTGAGGCCAACGTCGATCCCGATGTCTACGGTGCCGACGCCGAGGCGCTCTGCCCGCATCGGAGCGGATCCGTCCCTGCCGCGGGCCTGAGTTTCGGCGACGGCGCCCACGCCTGCCCCGGCAAACCGTTGGCCCTGTTCGAGACCGACGCCCTGCTCCACCGGCTTCTCGCCTGCGAGCCCCGGCTGCTCACCGAGCCCACCATCGACTGGGACGACCTCATCGAGGGATATCGGATCCGCAACTTCGATCTCGGATTCTTCGTCACCGCTCGTCCCGCCCGTGTACCTGGCCCGGCTCCCACACCCCGCCCGGCGAGCGGCGGCGAGCCTGCCGAGAAGGCGCAACCATGATCGGCGCGTGGGACGGCTTCGGCCACTGGGATTATCTCGCCCTCATGGGTGCGTGCGTGCTCATCACGCTGCCGCTCGAATTCGTGTTCTCGGCCCGCGTGTACCGCCGGCTGCCGCTTCTGCTCAAGGCCCTGCTGCCTGTTGTCGTCGTCTTCGCCGTCTGGGACATCGTCGCCATCGCCCGTGATCACTGGACCTACGATCCGCGGTTCGTCACCGGCATCGACCTCGGGGTCCTGCCGCTCGAGGAGCTCGTGTTCTTCCTCGTCATCCCGGTCTGCGCGCTGCTCAGCTACGAGGCGGTCGGCACCGTGATCGGCTGGGCCAAACGTCACGCCGTTCGCCGAGCGAACGCGGGTCACGGGACGACGTCCACCGACCGGACCAAGCCCGACCCCCACCCACCGGAGGGAGGGGACACCCGATGATCCCTGAGTACACCGTCTGGACCGTCATCGGCATGCTCGTGGTCATCGGGCTCGAGCTCTTCGTCATCCGCAGCGGCATCTTCCGCCGCGCGCAGTATTGGGCGGCGCTGGCCATCTGCATGGGATTCCAGTGCCTCGTCGACGGGTGGCTGACGAAACTGTCCGACCCGATCGTCATCTACAACCCGGACATGTTCCTCGGCATCCGCTTCCCCTTCGACATCCCCATCGAGGACTTCGGGTTCGGCTTCGCCATGATCACCGCGGTGCTCATGCTCTGGCAGCGCAACCTCAACCGACGCCCCGAGGAGGCTCCGTGACCCCGCACGATCCCCACGCCGTCCGCATCCCCGCCGCCCCCGGACGTGACCGCCTGCTGCGGCCGAAGACCGTGACGGTCATCGGCGGCGGCATCGCCGGCCTGTCGGCTGCTGTGATCCTGGCCGAACGCGGATCCGAGGTCACGATCGTCGAATCCGGGCACCGCCTCGGCGGGCGTGTCAGTGCGTGGCCGCTGGGCGATGGACGGACGATGAGCCGGGGATTCCACGCATTCTTCCGGCAGTACTACAACCTGCGCGACCTGCTCGCCCGCACCGACCCTGACCTCGATCGTCTCCGACCGATCCCCGATTATCCGCTCACCCGCCGAGGTGGTCCCACCGATTCCTTCGCCTCGATTCCGCGCATTCCCCCGTTCAATCTTCTGGGCTTCGTCCTCGCCAGCCCCACGTTCCCTCTGCGTGGGCTCTTAGATGTCGACCTGCGCACTGCCTTAGAGCTCATCGATGTCGATTTCCCGGACTCGTTCTCCTTCTATGACGGGGAGTCGGCGGCGGCTTTCCTCGATCGCCTCCGTTTTCCCGAGCAGACGCGCGACCTCGCCCTCGAGGTGTTCGCGCGGTCGTTCTTCGCCGATCCGTGCGAGTTCTCCGCCGGCGAGCTCGTCGCGATGTTCCACACCTACTTCGCCGGTTCGGCTGAGGGGCTGCTCTTCGACGTGCCCGATGATGACTACGACACTGCTTTGTGGGCACCGCTGGGGCGGTATCTGCAGGATCTGGGCGTGCGCATCGAGACCGGCACGCAGGCGCGCGCGATCTCACGCTCGTCCCGCGGCTGGAGTGTCGAGACGACGGCCGGGGACATCGACTCCGATGCCCTCGTCCTCGCAGCCGATCCGGCAGGAACGAGGCGGCTCATCGCCACGCTCGGGGCGCATGCCGACGGTATGGATGCCGGCGGCGTCTCGCAGAGCTCGAGGCCCGCCCGGGGTTCGAGATCCGCACAAGAGTGCACGCCGAGCAGTTCGGGAGCTGATCATGAGCGAATGCAGGCCTGGTTCGACCGGGTTGAGGCAGGGCGCAACGCTCCATCCTTCGCCGTGCTGCGACTGTGGTTCGCCGAAGCGGTCTCGGCTGAGCGGCCGGCATTCTTGGGCACGAGCGGCTTCGATCTGCTCGACAACGTGTCCGTGCTCGAACGCTTCGAGGCCGGTGCCGCCCGGTGGACAAACGATCATGCCGGATCCGTGGTCGAACTCCACGCCTATGCCCTGACCGACCCTCCGCCCGAGGACGAGCTCATCGAACGACTGCTCGCGGACCTGCACGACGTATATCCGGAGACGCAGCACTTCGAGATCCTCCACCACGAACTCCTCATCGAGTCCGACTGCGGGCTCACCGACACCCGTCCCTGGGGCAAGCGCCCCGGGGTGACTACTCCACTGCCTGGCCTTGTCCTCGCCGGTGACCACATTCGGTGCGAACTGCCCGTGGCGCTCATGGAGCGGGCGGCGACCACCGGCTACCTCGCCGCCAACGAACTGCTGGCCGACTGGCGGGTCGAGGGTACTCCGATCTGGTCACCGTCACGGCAGGGCATGCTGCGCCGCGGACTCCTGGGCCGTCTGCGACAGCATCGCGGACCTGAGGGCCCGATGGGGCGTGACCCGCTTGGCAGCCAGCGCCGGCCGAAGAAGGAGTCGAGCCGATGAGCGACGACGCTGCTCAACCTGCTGACCATGACCAACTCACCCTGGTCTGGTTCCGCGACGACCTGCGCGTTGACGACCACGAAGCACTGACGGCAGCCCGCACCGACGGTCAGGTCATCGGCATCTGGATCAGAGAGCAGCGTGACGCCGACGGCCTCGGTCCTCGGCCGCTTGGCGCGGCCGCCCGCTGGTGGGCACACGAATCCCTGCGCACCCTGGAGACCGCACTCGACGAGCTCGGCATCACCCTGCTCTTCGCCGCCGGACCGGCTGCCGACATCATCCCGCAGGCCGCCGCGGACCTCGGAGTTGATACCGTCCGGTGGTCACGTCGCTATACGCCGGCCTCCCGTGCCCTCGACGCGCAGATCAAGACGCTGCTCACCGACGCCGGGACCGCCGCGCACTCCCATACCGGCGCACTGCTCGTCGAACCGTGGACCGTCAGCCCTCAAAGCGGTGACTTCTATAAGGTCTTCACCCCGTTCTTCAACGCTGTGCGCGACCGCAAGGTCGGAGATGTCCTCCCGGCCCCGGCCAAGCAGTCGCCGTCCGATACGCGACGGCAGTCACTGAACGAGCACGACTGGGCGAGCGACCTCGACGGTCTCGGCCTCCGCGACGGCACTGGCCATCGCAACGAAAGCGGCACCGATTCAGGCGGAACCGACACTGCCTCCGACGGCACAGACACGGGCATCGACGGCACCACCTCGGCGAGGGTTCCGCAATGGTGGAAGTCGACCGTGGCACAGCATTGGTCGCCTGGCTGCCGGGAAGCCCAACGACAACTGCAGGGCCTGGGTGAGAGCATCGACGGCTACGGCGACTCGCATGATGTCCCGGGCGATCCCGACAGCACGTCGGCGCTGTCGCCGCGGCTGCGGTTCGGTGAGCTCTCCCCCAGACAGGCCCTGGCGGCCGCACTCGATCTGCCGGACATCAGTGACGACGACCGGTATACGTGGATCAGGCAGCTCTACTGGCGGGAGTTCTCCTGGCACCTGACCTATCACCTGCCCCATATCGAGACCGAGCCGATGCGCCCGGAGTTCGCACGTTTCCCCTATGAGGACGATCCCGAGGCGCTGAAGCATTGGCAGAACGGGACGACGGGGATCCCACTCGTCGATGCAGGCATGGCTCAGCTGTGGCAGACCGGGTGGATGCACAACCGGGTGCGGATGGCCACCGCGAGCTTTCTGACGAAGAATCTGCTCATCCACTGGTGGCACGGTGAGCAGTGGTTCTGGGACACCCTCGTCGATGCCGATGAAGCCAACAACCCGGTCTCATGGCAGTGGGTCGCAGGGTGCGGAGCCGACGCTGCCCCGTACTTCCGGATCTTCAACCCCGAACGCCAACGGGAACGCTTTGACCCGCACGGCGAATACGTGAAGCTGTGGCTTGGACAGGGACCGGGCGGCCTCACCCAAGCGGAGCGGACCGGCGGGGACTGCGAACCGAGCGTCGACCTCAAGGCCTCGCGGCAGGCGGCGCTGGCAGCCTATGACCGGATGAAGGCCGAATCGGACTGAACTCGACGACGTGCCTCGGCGGCTCTCCACCCGTTCGCCAGACGTCTCGCAGGGCACGCCTGCACGAACTCAACCGACAAGCACTCAGCCGACGAGCGCCCGGACGGCGAAGTAGAGCACCGACGGTGCCATGAGCAGTCCCAGACCGGTATAGAACGTCGACGTCATCGCTCCATAGGGGACGAGTCGTTTGTCCGTGGCCGCCAGGCCGGCGGTGACACCGCTCGTGGTGCCGAGCAGACCGCCGAAGACGATCGCCGACCGTGGGTTGTTCAGACCGATGGACTTCGCGATGAACGGTGTGACAACCATGGTCAGTACCGACTTGACCAGACCGGCACCGACGCTCAGCGCGATCACACCGCTGCCCGCGCCCAGGGCTGCCCCGGTGACCGGGCCGACGATGTAGGTGGCAGTGCCGGCACCGATGGTCGTCAGCTCGACCGGATCACGGTAGCCGAAGAACCAGGCAATGACGGCACCGATGACGAAGGAGAGCACAACACCGAGCACCAACGCGATGATGCCGCCCAGCCCGGACTTCTTCATCTCGTCGAAGCTGGCCCCGAAGCCGGTGGCGACGATCGCGAGGTTCACGAGCATGCCTCCGCCCATGAGCCCGACTCCGGAGAACAGGGTGAGGTCGGCGAGGCCGTCTTCACCACCCGTGGCAACCCCACCGAAGTAGGCGAGTACAAGGCCAAGGATGATGGCGATCGCTGAGGCCTGGAACTTACCTCTTGTGAGGACTTTCGAGATGACTACGGACACCGCGACGACAGCGCCGACCAGAGCGAAGGCAACGATGAGGTCGTTGTCCCGCAGGGTCGAGAGCAGGGCGTCCATCAGTTCTCCTCAGCGAAGACTGCGACCGGCTCGTCGACGCCCGGCGTCTTCACACGGGCGAGCACCGGCACGAGGGCGAAGCTGATAATGACCGCCACAAGTCCGGCGACGAGCGCGACAGGACCCGCGGTGACAGCCCCGACGACATTCTGCGTAGCTGCCATGGCCACCACGATGGGGATGTACATGGCCGACCAGAATGAGATTCCCGAGGAGGTCTCGGGTTTGAGCCGACCGTGTCGCGCCAGCATGTTCGTCGACAGAATGAGCAGAATCATGGCAATACCGACTCCACCGACATTCGCATCGACACCGAGCACATCGCCCAGCAGATTGCCGATGAAAGTGCCGATGAGCAGGCTGCCAGAGAGCAGAGCAACACCGAGGATGACCACGGGAAGAGACCTCCTTGTCAGAAGCTGTGTTCGACTCGCTGGAACTGAGCCTCGACCAGCTTAGTTGACCGACAAGAGCCCTTGACGACAGGGGTGGTTAGTTCAACGTTCGCGGGCGAACATTGAGTGCTCATCCGCGCTCAACAGCGAAAGCCGGAGCAACATGTCGACCATGCACATGGCAGAATCGAAGCATGTCCATCGTCAACCGTGGGCCGACACTGACCCAACAGACTACCGAGCAGCTGCGTCAAGCAATCATCAAAGGTGACCTGCCCGCGGGAAGCCTTCATTCGGCGACGGCGCTTGGCGAATGGCTCGGAGTCTCACGCACTCCGGTCAGGGAAGCTACCGCCGAACTCGCGCGTCTAGGGCTCGTCGCCATCGAGCCGAATCGCGGCATCCGCGTCCTCGAGACCAACATCGAATCCCTCATCGACGGCTTCGAACTGCGGCTCATCATCGAAGTTCCGCTCGCCCGCAAGGCCGCCCTCAACCCTGATGACAACGCACGGCAGAAGCTGTCCTCCCACTTCTCAGCATTCGAAGAGGCAGCCGACAGCGACGACGCCGAGGCGACACTGCGAGCCGATCGCGATTTTCACTCCGCAATCCTGGAGATGGCCGGCAACGCTCGCGCAATCGAAGTGCTGCAGGAACAACGGAACATGGTTCTGCAGACGGGCGTGGGAACCGTGCCGACGAGCCGAACATGCCGAGACTGCTTCGACGACCACGTCGACGTCTTCAACGCAATCATGGTCTCCGACCCGGAAGCAGCCGCAACGGCTATGCAGCGGCACATACGCAACACCGCCGACCTGCTGATCAAGCAGGAGACACGACAGCGACCCGAGTTCGGCGAGCAGGACCTCACAGCGCGTCTGTCCTGGCTGACCGCCTGACTCAAGACCAGTTCTGCGAGAGCCGCGCCGGCGCTTCACCGACAAAGCCTCAAGCACCCCACCCCGTCGCGCTCGACCACCGGGCAGATCATGTAGTTGCATGCAACATGTAACGTAGTTTACGCTGACTCCAGCGAGGCTGTGGTCAGGGTCTCCCCTGCAGTCGCAGGACATCTGGACACACCGCTGCCCCAACGAGGAGGAAGCAGACGATGACAGCAGAGAACCGGCACGACAGACACACATTCGCCGTGATCGGAGCCGGGATCAACGGCACCGCGGTCGCCCGAGAGATCACGCGCAGATTCCCCGATGCCACGGTCACCATCTTCGAGAAATCCGATCGTGTGGCGGCCCACCAATCCGGCCACAACTCCGGTGTGGTCCATGCCGGTCTCTACTACGAACCGGGCAGCCTGAAGGCTCGACTGTGCCGTCGCGGAGTCCACCTGCTGCACGACTACGCGCGATCCAATCAGCTCCCTTTCGAAGAGTGCGGAAAGATCGTCGTCGCTCTCACCCCCGAAGAAGAAGAGCGCCTGCACGATATCCATGAACGCGCTGTGGCCAACGGGGTGCCCGATGTCGAGCTCATCGGCCCCGACCGGATTCGTGAGATCGAGCCGAACTCAGTCGGACGTCTCGCCCTGCACTCACCTCACACGGCAATCACCGACTACGCGGCGATCGCCCGGTCGTTCGCCGAGGATGTCGAGGCCGCCGGAGGCACGATCCACCTCAACGCCGAGGTCGTCGACATGAATGTGCAAGCCCACGGGTGCACGATCACCTCCGAGCGCGGCATCGACCGACACGTCGAAACCTTCGACTTCGCCATCGCCTGCGCCGGACTCCAATCCGACAGGGTCGCAAAGATGGCCGGCGGAGCGACTCATCCCACTATCGTGCCGTTCTTCGGCCAGTATTCGCGGCTGGCACCCGAACATCGCACCATTCTCAATGGACTCGTCTACCCGGTGCCTGACCCTGCATACCCGTTCCTCGGGGTGCACCTGACGAAGCGCGTCGATGGAGAGATGCTCGTCGGGCCCAATGCATTCCTGTCGTTCGGCAGAGAGAATTACTCCGGACGGAAGATCGGCATCAAGGACAGCCTCACGGTCGCTGCCGACCCTGCATTCTGGAAGTTCGCAGCGGGGAACATGAAGGCCGCGGTCCGCGAGTTCGCCGCCGTGGTCTCTCGGAAGAAGTTCCTGGCAGGCGCTGCCGAATACGTGCCTTCACTCAAGGGAGCCGTCTCGAAGCCGATCCCCCGCGGCATCCGGGCTCAGGCAATGGATGCCGATGGCGGTCTCGTCGATGACTTCGTCATCGAGCAGCAGGACCGAGCCACCCTCATCCGCAATGCCCCGTCCCCCGGGGCCACCTCATCGATGGCGATCGCCGAACACATCGTCGACGTCGTCACGAACACCCACGACCTCCTCCCATCCTCACCGGAATCGACACCAAAGGACGACTGACGCTCATGAGCTCCATTCGCAACGACGCGAGTACCGACCCTCGGCGGTACCGCGATGAAACTCCTCACGACGAGAAGAAGCGGCTGCGCAAGGTCGCGGTCGCGACCATCGTCGGCACCACCGTCGAGTGGTACGACTTCTACCTCTACGCCACGATGGCCTCGATCGTGTTCGGCAAGGTCTTCTTCCCTGAGGGCGACAGCCAAGTGGCGACTCTGTCGGCTTTCGCGACTTTCGCGGTCGGCTTCATCGCCCGACCGATCGGCGGCATCGTCTTCGGCCACCTCGGTGACAGATTGGGGCGCCGCAAAGTCCTCGTCATCACCTTCGGGCTCATGGGTGTGTCGACTTTCTGCATCGGCCTGCTCCCCACGTATGCCACCATCGGTGCGTGGGCGCCGATTCTGTTGGTGGTGCTGCGCGTCTTCCAAGGCATGGGCGCTGGAGCCGAATACGCGTCAGCTGCGGTCAACGCCTACGAACACGCGCAGGCCGGAAGACGCGGGCGTCAGGGTTCCTGGCCTGCTCTCGGACTCAACATCGGCCTCGTCCTGTCTTCTGCGACGATCTTCCTCCTCACCCTGCGCAACGACGAATTCCTCATGGCCGGCGGATGGAGGATTCCGTTCATCGTCTCCATCGGGCTCGTCGGAGTGGGAATGTGGATCCGATCATCTCTGCCCGAATCTCCGGAATTCGAGCAGAAGGTCGAAGAGAAGATCGAGAATGATGAGAAGCGCGCGCCGAGGTTCTTCGACGTATTCATCCACCACTGGCAGCCGCTGCTCGTCGTCTTCGTCGTCGCCATCGGCTATAACGCTCTCAGCTACGTGTTCAAGACCTTCTCACTGGCCTACCTCGACGAATTCCAGGGCGTCTCGGCCAACGTCACCTCCGGGGCCGTCATGGTCGCAGGCATAGTGGCCATCGTCACCGTCCCGATCTTCGGCGAACTGTGCGATCGCCTCGGCTCAAAGATGGTGATCATGGCAGGCGGTGCCTTGTCCATGGTGTTCGCGTTCATCTTCCTCGCCCTGCTCCAGGACTCGGGCACATTCATGGTCTATCTCGCGATTGCGATCGGCACCGGCGTCCTGGCTCCGATGATGTTCTCTGCCCAGGGGTCGTTCCTGTCGAGGCAGTTCCCACCGGAATCCAGGTCGGCCGGTGTCGGCACGGCACGCGAGATCGGCACTGCGGTGGCCGGTGGTCTGGCCCCTCTCGGCGCTCTGTCCCTCGTGGTCTCGTCGCCGACGAACTCCACCGCTGGAGTCGGCTGGGTTCTCGTGGCTGCAGGTCTGCTGGTCGTCGTCGGAGCTCTGGCCGACCAAGGCAAGCGCTACACAACCGAACGGAACTGAGTCCGACCGCGATACCGGCCAACGCGGTCCGACACCGTCCCCTCAGCCACATGCTCGCCCGTTGCAACGGGTGGGCATGTGGCTGATCGAGGATCTGTGGTCACGACGCAGTCGGCTCGAGCGCGCCGCGGTGCGCATCCGGCGTATCGCCTCGGCGATGGCGTAGGCTTCGGCGCCCGTTAATCTATGTCAACGGTGATATCGCCTCGCGAAATGATCGGGAGGTTCAATGGAGTGCCAAACACCTTCGCAGTGATGGTGGCGATTCCTTCACGCAGATAGGGCAGCACAGTCATCACGGCCACTTCATTGACGAACTGCTTGATGACGCGGCTGCTGGGTGCGATTCCATCTTCGATGACATATTCACCCGCGACGCTGACCACGGCCTCACCGGCTGGAGCTTGGGTCATGCCCCTGAGACGAACACCGAATCTGTCAGAGTCTTCGTTGATCTGCACTTCGATGGAGATATCACCGTCAGCGCCGCCTCGATCAGAGTCGAAACGACGGGCGGAGACTTCGTGGAACTGCACAGAGTCGAGTCGAACTCGGTCGATGAACTCGCGAAGACCGCTCAGCTCTGATTCCGCATCATCCATCGCTGATCAACCTGCCAGTCCGACATCGGACTGCTTCACAGTTCGCCACTGCCGCACCACCGGCAGCGTCGCAGCAGCGGCCGGCGGTTCCACCGGTAGGGACGTCTTCTTCGCAGTCTCCCACCTGCGGCGCGTTGCCAACCATGCTGATTGCCCGTGATCCCTGTGAACCCGATGCTCATACATCGCCCCGAGAGCATTCGCGTACCGACGCATAGTCGATGCTTTCGGATCAGAGTCGTAGCGTTCTAACTTGTGGATCGCTTGTTGCGAGACACCCATGATCTCAGCGACATCCTTTTGAGACAGACCCGACTCCTGTCGGGTTCGGATCAGAGCGGCCTTGAGCTCGCGGTCCTCTCGGGCCAGCACTTTCGCCCGCGCCTTCACAAACTCAGGTTCGAGCGTCGACATAACATCCTCCTAGGGGATAGCCACAAAGCCCATATTACCGAAACAACCTTTAGGTTGTTAAGACGCTTAAGGAAATTAGAGCCAATGCTCCGGCGCAACGAGGCGGTCACCCGCAGCAGTCGTCGATCAACCGCGAAATCGTTGTCTCCCCCGGGACAGACTCGCCGACGGCTTCGTCATCGAGCAGCAGAACCGTGCCACTCTCATGCGCGCCGGTCACAACCATACTGACGAGATTCACCGGCACCTGGACCGCCGGTGACAATTTTCGACGCCGACCAATCCAATGCCACGAGCCCTCCGAATTGCCCATGTTCGCTCCGCTGCAGACGACAGCGGCCACAGCCAGAAGAGGACAGTGACAATGAAGAATCTCAAGCTCATCAGCGCTCGCACCGCCTCCGGTGCCGCACTCGCGACCCTCGTCATTGCGGTCGGTCTCGTGGCCGCACCCGGCGGCGCCTCCGCTGCCCAGGCTTCCCAGCCGGAATCGACTGAGACATCGGGGGCACTCATCAACGGTCCGATCATCGATCTGGGCGACCTCCTCGGCGATATCAACATCGGTCAGTTCCAGTAACGACCACTCCCCCTGCAGCGGCGCTCGCGTAACCTCTGCGCCTGATTGCGCTGAGCACCCGCGCTCCTCATCCCCGACGTCACGCCCCTACCCGATGCGAAAGACACGATGACTGACGAGACCTCTCGAATCGACCTCACTTCGGCACAACGCGGAATCTGGTATGCCCAGAAGATCGAACCCGATAATCCGACCTTCCAGATCGGGCTCTATGTCGACATTCACGGACCGCTCGATGTCGAGAAGATGCGTGAGGCGGTCGCCACGGCCGTCACCGAAGCCGACTCACTCAATGTCGTCTTCGGCGAGGACGAGCAGGGCCCCTTCCAACAGCACGGACCGGCCCGCAGCCATCTCATGGTCCGTGACCTGCAGACGGAGGCAGCCGAGGATCCCAAAGCCTCGGCTCATGCGCTGATGCAGGAGGACCTCGAAACCGTCCACGACATCGACGAGGGTGATCTGCTCAGGTCACAGCTGTTCCACCTCGGGCCCGACCACTGGATCTTCTATCAGCGAGCCCACCACCTCCTCGTCGACGGATACTCCGCCGTCCTCGTCCTGCGCCGCGAATCCTAGATCTACCGTGAACTGGCCGAACTGGCCGAGCAGGGAACCGGACCTTCGGACTCGCCCTTCGGCAAGCTCGACGACCTGATCGCCGAGGAGGGCGACTACCGCTCCTCACAACGCTTCACCACCGACGCCGAATTCTGGAGGCGGATGCGCTCCGAATCGGAAACAGCGACCGGTCTGGCCAAACGCCCGGCCTCCCCGGCACGAAGGCTTGTCACCTGCAACGCCGACATCCCCCAGGGACTATCGTCACGTCTGGCCGGGTCCCGGTCGGCACCGACGCTCATCCTCAGCGCCGCAGCGGCTTACCTGCACCGCATGACCGGACGAGAATCCGTCTCGGTGGGCCTGCCGGTCACCGCCCGCCGCAGCGCCCTGGCCAAATCGGTGCCGTCCATGATGTCGAAGGTCCTGCCGGTGCAGCTGCGGACAGCACCGGAGATGACGACGGCAGATCTCCTCGCCGACACCGGCTCTACCCTGCGCGAAACACTCATCCATCAGCGCTTCCAATACCAAGAGCTCGGCACAGACAACGACTACATCGGGCCTTCGGTCAACATCTTCCCTCACGTCGATGACATCGACTTCGGAATGTCGACTGCCTCGCTGCACCTGCTGTCGACCGGCCCGGTCGATGACCTCTCGATCATCATCCACGGCATCGGAGCCGACCCGCACTCCGACGGAGACAGCGGGCCTGCCATCGTCCGTTTTGAGGCGAACGCCGAACTCTACGACCATCACAGCCTCGCCGAGCATCAGCGCCGGTTCCTCTCCGTTCTGTGCCAGTTCGCCGCAAACGAAGATCAGCATCTGTCGGGTCTCTCACTCCTGGACTCAGACGAGTCCGAAGTGCTCATCGCGAAGGGCAAGGGACCCGACCTTCAACTTCCCCACCACACCGTGGTGGAGGAATTCTCCATACACGCCCACAAGTCCCCGCTCGCCACTGCGGTCGTCGCCGAAGACGGACACATCAGCTTCGGCGAACTCGATCGTCGCTCGACTCGGCTCGCTGCCTATCTTCGAGACTACGGAGCCAAACCCGGAGCCCGCGTCGCTGCACGCTTGGGCCGGTCCACTGCTCTGCCCATCGCCGTTCTCGGAATCCTCAAAACCGGCGCCGCCTACGTGCCCCTCGACCCCGACTATCCGGCCGGCCGCATCGAAGCGATGATCGCCGATGCAGCGCCGGTGCTCGTCATCAACTCCTCAACGGTGTCGGGTCCGGCGGGAGAGACGAGTGTCATCACGGACCGTCCCGTCATCGACATCGGTGCGGAACCCCAGGCGGCAGCACCGGCAGACGAGTCGCCCCAGACCGAGTCAGTGCAGAACGGGTCGACGCCTTCCCCCGACGACCTCGCCTACGTCATCTTCACCTCCGGGTCGACCGGTCGCCCCAAAGGCATCGGAGTCGAGCACCAGTCGCTGCTCAATCTCTTCCACAGTCACAAAGAGGCCATCTTCGATCCGGCCGTGCAGCGGCTCGGGCGAGGCCTGCGTGTGGCACACACAGCCGGGATCTCGTTCGACGCCTCCTGGGACCCGCTGCTGTGGCTCTTCGCAGGACACGAACTCCACATCATCGACACGACCACCCGCCGGGACCCTGAAACTCTCACCGACTACTTCTCCACCCACGGCATCGACTCGATCGAGACGACGCCCTCATTCGTCAAGGCCCTCCTCGCCCACGGCACCTTCAACGGCACCGAACATCCCAGCGTCGTCGCCCTGGGCGGGGAAGCCGTCGAACGCGGACTCTGGGATCAGCTCGCGACCCTGCCCGAGGTGGACTCCTATAACCTGTACGGACCGGCGGAGACGACCGTCGACACTCTCACTGCACCCATCGTCTCCGGCTCCTCACCTGACCTCGGCAGCTCCGTAGCCAACACCAGACACTACGTCCTCGACTCACGTCTGAACCCCGTTCCCTCACAGGCACGGGGAGAGCTCTACATTGCGGGGACGAATCTGGCACGCGGCTATGTGGGCCGGCCGGCCACCACGTCCGAACGATTCATCGCCGATCCCTTCGCCGACGACGGTTCCAGAATGTATCGCACCGGTGACATCGTCCGCAGACCCCTGGCCGGAGGCATCGAATTCCTGGGCCGCGCCGATGAGCAGATCAAACTGCGCGGTTACCGTGTCGAACTCTCCGAGGTCGAGCTCGCCCTCCAGGCGGAGAGTGGAATCCGATCCGCCGCGGTCATCCTGGGGCAGAATCAGGCGGGCTACAGTCAGCTCCTCGGCTACATCACCGCCGATGAGCAGATTGACACCGCCGAGGTGCGCCGGGACATGAAGACACGCGTACCCGACTATATGGTCCCCTCGTTCATCACACAGATCGAGCGGATCCCTCTCACGGTCAACGGCAAACTCGATCGGGCTGCACTGCCGCAGCCGGAGTCGACGCGATCGGAATCGGCTGCCCCGCGGACCCTCCAGGAACAGGCCGTGGCCGAGGCCTTCGCGCAGTCACTGGGAGTGGACACCATCGGCATCGATGATGACTTCTTCGAACTCGGTGGGCACTCTCTGCTCGCCACCCAACTGGTGTCCTCGCTGCGGACGCGATTCGCCGCCCCACCTGCACTGAGCGAAATCTTCCACCACCCCACCGTCCGCGAACTCAGTGCCGGGCTCGACCTCGGCGATTCGGCCCACGAACCCGTGGCAGAGCTCGTCGCCGCAGACCGACCCGCGACCATCCCCCTGTCCTATGCACAGAGCCGTCTGTGGTTCCTCAACCAGGTCGACCCGACATCCGCGGCCTACAACATTCCGCTGACCCTGCGCATCCGCGGAGACCTGGACAGCAATGCTCTGCGTGAGGGAATCAACGATGTCGTGTCTCGGCACGAGAGCCTGCGCACCGTGTTCCCGTGGACCGAAGGTCAGCCCGAACAGGTGATCCTCCCCGCTGCCGATGCGCAGATCGCCCTGCCCGTTGTGGAGATCGGCGAGAAGCTCGTCGATCACACCGTCAACGCTGAAGCCACACGCGGCTTCGACGTCTCAACGCAGCTGCCGATTCGGGCACTGCTGGTCAGACTGGGCGCCCGGGATCATCTCCTGCTCCTGACTCTGCATCACATCGCCGCCGACGGTTGGTCGCTGCGTCCTCTGGCGGATGACCTTTCCACCGCTTATCGCGCTCGGACTCACGGTGTCTCTCCCGCCCTTGCCGAGCTGCCTGTCCAATACGCCGACTACGCACTGTGGCAGCGGAGAGCTCTCGGCTCCGAGGACGTACCCGACAGTGAGATCGCCTGCCAGCTGGCCTACTGGAAGGACGCACTGAGCGAGGCTCCCGTCGAGCTCAGGCTTCCCGTCGATCGGCCCAGGAGCGCACAGAGCACGGGTCATGTCTCGCGCAGGATCCCGGTCGAAATCGACGCCGCGACCCATGCCGGTCTGCGCCGGCTCTCCGGGGAGAGGAACGCCAGTCTGTTCATGGTGCTGCAGGCAGCGTTCGCGGTGTTGCTGAGCAAACTCGGCGCCGGCAACGACATCCCCATCGGCACACCCGTCGCCGGCAGGACGGAGACGAAGCTCGACGACCTCATCGGCTTCTTCGTCAATACCCTCGTCCTGCGCACCGACACCTCCGGTAACCCCGACCTCGTCGATGTCGTCGATCGGGTCCGCGCTTTCAACCTCTCCGCCTATGCCAATCAGGATGCGCCCTTCGACCGTGTCGTCGACGAGGTCGGTCCTCCGCGCTCGGACCAGCTCCATTCCCTGTTCCAGGTCATGCTCACCCTGCAGAACACCGCCCCGGCGGATCTGGACATGGGGGACCTCGACATCGAGTCCGCGCCCGGGCCACAGGTGACGGACGCGAAGTTCGACCTCCTCCTCGACCTGGCCGAACGCGAGACCCACGGCGGCGCTCACGCACCCGGTCAAGCCGCCGGCATCACCGGTTCCCTCGAGTTCGACTCCGCGCTCTTCGACGAATCCACCGCCGAAGCCATCGCCGCACGATTCGTCCGCGTGATCGACCGGTTTGCCGCCGCTCCAGACACACCGATCTCGGAACTCGAGGTGCTGCGACCGGACGAACTCGCAACGATCCGCGCTCAGGGTCAGGGTCGCGGCCTGGTCGCACCCGAGTCCACGATCCTCGACGCCCTCGATTCGACGGTGAGGTGCCACCCCGATCGTCGGGCGCTCATCGCCGAGGACGGTGAGCTGACCTTCGCCGAGCTCGGTGCCCGCATCCACCACTTCGCTCAGGTCCTGACCGCCCGAGGAGTCACAGCCGGAGATTCCGTCGCCATCGCCCTTCCTCGATCCGCCGACGCCATCGCGGCTCCCTTGGCCGTCCTGTCGATCGGGGCCGTCGCCGTGCCCATCGACCTCACCTACCCCGGTGACCGGATCCGGCTGATCCTCGACGCGAGCAGTCCCGAGGCCGTCATCACCGACGAGGCTGCGCTCCCGGTTCGGCCCGGCACAGCAATCGCCACCGCCGAACTCCACGCCGCCGAGGCGGGTCGGCGTGAGGTCGGCCGCCCGGCTCCCAGCGATCGCGCCTATGAGATGTATACTTCGGGTTCGACCGGCACTCCGAAGGGCGTGGCCGTCCCCCACAGTGCACTGATGAATCTCCTGGCTCATCATCGCGAGACGATCTTCGCCGAGGCGGGTCTCGGGTCCGGCCCGGTCCAGGCAGCGCACACAGCCGGGTTGGGCTTCGACGCCGCCTGGGATCCGGTGCTGTGGCTCGTGGCCGGCGCGAGTCTGCACATCGTCGGCGATGAGGTCCGCCGCGATGCCGAGGCGCTCGTCCGATTCTGCCGAGAGCACCGGATTCGGGCCCTCGAGACCACCCCGTCCTTCGTCAGGCAGCTCATCATCTCAGGACTGCTCGACGACGAAACCGATGGAGACCGCGTCCCACTCTCGCTCGCCCTCGGCGGCGAGGCCGTGCCCGAAGATCTCTGGCGCGAACTTGCTGCGCACCCCGGCGTGCGAGCCCACAACTTCTACGGCCCCACCGAATTCACCATCGATTCCGTCACCGCAGAAGTCGAGGGAGACCGGCCCACGATCGGACACCCGATCGGGAATGTTCGGACGATGGTCCTCGATCAGCATCTGCGAGAGGTCCCGCACGGAGTCATCGGCGACCTCTATCTCGCAGGAGCTGGAATCGCCTCCGGCTACGTCGACCGACCGAAAGAGACAGCGACACGGTTCGTCGCCGATCCTCTCGAAGCGGGCGCGCGGATGTATCGCACCGGCGACCTCGTGTGCCGGAATCCTGACGGCAGCCTCGACTTCGTCTCCCGCGATGACGACCAGATCAAACTGCGCGGGTACAGAGTCGAGCTCGGCGACGTCGAGAATGCCTTGGCTTCGGGCGACGGAGTCGCCCAGGCGGCGGCCATCGTCGAGAACCTCACGGATCCGGAATCGGCACGGCTGATCGGCTACTTCACCGGCAACGTCGACGAGGTCGCTCTCCGCGAGCACCTCGCAGCCCAGCTCCCGGCCCCGATGGTCCCCCACGTTCTCGTGGGTCTCGACTCGATCCCGCTGACGTCACATGGCAAACTCGACCGTTCCCTGCTGCCTGCCCCCACCACGTCGAGCACCAAGGGTTCCCGAATCCCCCGCACCGCCGACGAACGCACCATGTGTCGGCAATTCTCATCCGTACTCGGAACGGAAGAGATCGGCCTCGACGACGATTTCTTCGAACTGGGCGGCCACTCGCTGCTGGCGGTCTCGCTCATCGGCCGCATTCGGGCTGCCTTCGACACCGAGCTGCCTCTGCGCGCCATCTTCGACTCACCCACCCCAGCAGCGCTTCTTCATCGACTCGGTCCACACAGCTCGACCGCGCCGACGCCCGACGACGATGCCGCGATCACGGCAGCCCCTGCCGACGGTGCACCGCACACGAGCCTGACGGCATGGAGTCGATCAGGTCAGCATGCTCGCCCGCAGCTGATCCCCCTGTCGTTCGGGCAGGCACGACTGCACTTCCTCAATCAGCTCGACACCGATGCCTCGGACTACACCGTCTCCGTTGCTGTCCGATGCACCGGAGATCTCGACCCGGAGACTCTCGGGCAGGCGCTGTCGCACGTGATCGCCCGGCACGAGATTCTGCGCACCGTCTACCCCAGTGTCGACGGAACCCCTGTCCAGCAGATCTTGCCCCCGGACGCCGGTGATGGGCTCGTGGAACGCCGCACCACGGCGTCTGGCACCGAGACCGCGGAGCAGATGAGGGCAGAGGCAGCCATCGGATTCGACCTCAGCCGCGACCTTCCCATTCGCGCGAACCTCTTCGCCGAAGGTGACGAGTGGGTGCTCCACCTCGTGATGCACCACATCGCCACCGATGGTGCCTCGCTGCGACCACTGACGCAGGACCTGTCGACCGCCTATGCCGCATTGCGAGGCTCCGCCCATCCGATGCAGCGCACACTGGACGTCCAGTACGCCGACTTCGCGCTCTGGCAGCGCCATATCCTCGAGGACGAGCAACGTCCTGGCGCAGATTCCCCGCTCCTGGACCGAAAGATCCAGACCTGGCACGAACGGCTCGAGGGGATTCCCACCGACATCAGACTGCCCGCCGATCGCCCCCGCCCCACGACCGCACGACAGTCGGGGCGTCATCATCACTTCAGCCTCGACGCACGCACATCTGCGCGTCTGGCAGCGGTGGCCTCAGAGAACGGGGCCAGCCTGTTCATGGCGCTGCACTCGGTTCTCGCCGGCTATCTCAGCAGGCTCGGTGCCGGTGAGGACATCGTCATCGGCTCGCCCAGCGCCGGACGGTCGGACCCGGCACTGGAGGACATGGTCGGCCTCTTCGTCAACACCATTCCGATCCGCACCGACACTTCGGCGGGCCCCGGCCTGCGCGCACTCCTGGCCCGCACCCGCACCGCAGTCATCGACGCTGTGGAACTCGACGACGTACCGTTCGAACGCCTCGTCGAATCCGTCAATCCACCTCGTGAACTGGGCCGTCACCCCCTGTTCCAGGTCATGCTGTCCGTCGAGGAGGCGGCAGCACCGAGCCTCGAGCTGCCCGGGGTCGCCACGAGCATCGAGCCTGAGGTCGAGACCGGTGACGCGAAGTTCGACCTCTCGTTCACGTTCCGCCGCGGCGAAGCCGACGCGGGGCTCGCGGTGGTCCTCGATTTCAACTCATCGATGTTCGACGCAGAGACCATCGCCGGTCTCTGCCGACGATTCTCCCGATTCGTCGACGAGGCTGTGCAGGACCCCGAGCGACCGCTGCACGACATCGCTCTGCTTGACCCGGTCGAAACGCAGACAGCGATCGATTCTCTCACCGGCCCGACGCCCGCAGACACGCCGCCGCCGGTCCTCGACGTCTTCGCCGCCACAGCAGCCCGAATGCCCGATGCCGTGGCGGTCCGGTCCGACCAGACGTCGCTGTCCTACCGGGAGCTCGACGCGGCCTCGACCCGGTTGGCGCACGAGCTCATCGCCCAGTGGGCAGGTGCCGGCGAGACGGTCTCCGTTCGGCTCAGTCGCGACATCGGCGTCATCGTCGCCACGCTGGCCGTGCTCAAGTCCGGTGCGGTGTTCAACCCGATCGACCCCGACTACCCCAGCGGCCGCACCACTGCGATCCTCAGCGATGCCGAACCGCTCATCGTCATCACACAGCAGGGCGGGACCGCAGAGCTCACGCCGCTCCTCACCGATGCCGGGATCACCCCGAGCATCATCGAAGTCACCCCGAACGGCAGTTCGACGTATCCGTCATCAGCCCACTCGCCTGCCGCGGCCTCAGGCTCAGCGAGGACGAACACGGCCGCGATTCTGCCTGTGCCGCATCGGGATTCGGCGGCCTATGTGACCTTCACCTCCGGATCGACCGGTCGGCCCAAGGGCGTCGCGGTCGGCCATAGGGTCCTGGCGAGCCTCCTTGCCTCCCACCGCACAAGGCTGCTGCCGACCCCGAGCAGTGGGGCCGACCGGATTCCGGTGGCCCACACCACCGGAATCGGATTCGATGCCGCCTGGGATCCGCTGCTGTGGATGATCGTCGGGCACCCGCTTCACATCGCCTCTGAAGCCGTCCAACGCGATCCACAGCAGCTGGCGGCCGACCTCCGCAGACTCGACATCGGATTCTGGGAGACGACGCCGAGCTACCTTCGTCTGCTTTCCACCGAACCGGAATTCGGGCGAATGCTCGCAGAAGCCGCCGAGCAGGACTCTCCGATCATCCTGGCCCTCGGAGGGGAAGCGATCGATGCGGACCTCTGGCAGTGGCTGCGCGACCATCCCGGCATCATCGCCTACAACCTCTACGGACCCACGGAGACGACCGTCGACGCGTTCGCCGCGCCCCTGGCCGCTTCCTCAACGCCTGTGCTCGGATCACCGCTCGAGCACATGGTCGGATACGTCCTCGATGAGCGCCTGAACCACGTGCCGTCCGGGACGGTCGGGGAACTGTATCTGGCGGGTGAGCAGTTGGCCCACGGGTACCGGAACCGTCCGGGGCTCAGTTCCGAAAGCTTCGTCGCCGATCCGCACGGTGCACCGGGTGAGCGGATGTACCGGACCGGTGATCTCGTCGTCAGGCACGAGGGTGGTGTGCTCGAGTTCATCGGGCGCGGCGACGATCAGATCCAGCTCCGCGGTTACCGGGTCGAACTCGGGGAGGTCGAGCGCGCCCTGCGCCAGGCACCGGGGGTCAAGGACGCGCTCGTCCGTCCGTGCGGCACGGATCCTGCCACCCTGCAGCTCATCGGCTATATCGTCGCCGAGTCGGGCGTGAGCACCGAGACCGCCACCGATCTCGCCGATGAGGCGCGAGACCATGTGCGATCGATCGTTCCCTCGTACATGATGCCCGCGCGCCTCGTCGTCATCGAAGGGATTCCTCTCACCGCTCATGGCAAGATCGATGAGGCGGCCCTGCCCGACCCGTCGACCGCGGTCGTCGGTTCGCGACTGATGCCCCGCACGCCGCAGGAAGACACCGTTGCCGCGATCTTCGCTCGCGTGCTGTCCCTGCCCCACGTCGGCGTCGACGAATCGTTCTTCGAACTCGGAGGGCACTCGTTCCTGGCCCGACCTCTCATCGCAGAGGTCAACGAAGGTCTCGAGGCCGACCTGTCGGTCCAGGCCCTGTTCCGCTCGCCGACAGTCGAGCAGCTCGTTCTCGAGGCCGGCCGAGGCGGCGCCGGCTCTATCGCCGACAGCCTCCACCGCCTGCTCCCGCTGCGTTCGGCGGGCACCAAGCCACCGCTGTTCGCCGTTCATCCGGCTACGGGCATCAGTTGGGGATTCGCCGCGATGCTCCACGGTCTCGATCCGCAGCGTCCACTCATCGGCCTGCAGATGCCCGGCCTCTCCCCGGACGATCCGGAGGAGATGACGGCACAGACACTGACCGAACTCGCCGACGACTACATCGCCCACCTGCGAACGGTCCAGCCCGAGGGTCCGTACCACCTGATCGGGTGGTCTCTCGGCGGCATCCTCGCCCACCGCCTGGCCACCCGCCTCCAGGAGCGGGGCGAGAGGGTCGCGTTCCTCGGCATTCTCGACGCGTTCCCCACCGGACAGGAACGCAACGCCGATGTCGGCGAAGGATCCGAGCTGTGGGCGAACTACCTCGGCGCCAATCATCCGGCGATCACGGAGGCAACGGATGGCCTCGACGACGAAAGGGCCATGGAGATCCTGCGTGAACATGGGGATCCTCTCGGCAATGTCGCACCGGAGACCATTGCGGCGATGACGTCCGGGTTCTTCACCCTGGCCCGGCTGATCCGCGAGGCCCCGGTGGAGACGTTCGACGGTGAGCTGCTGCTCTTCACCGCGACCCGGGACGTACCGAACAGCACTCCCGGACCCGACTCCTGGCGCCGGTTCGTCACCGGCGACGTCCACGTCACCGAGGTCGCTTCGCGGCACTCGGACATGCTGGGCGCCGAGGCCCTCGAAGAGATTCTTCCCGTCCTGTCCATCCATATGGACGAGGCCGCCGAATCACAGACGAGTTCCAATCACTCCTGGAACCAAACCCCGCCAAAGCAACACCACTAGGAGCTGAAAACCAGTGAACAACCCCTTCGACGACACAACCGGTACCTTCCGCGTGTTGGTCAACGATCTCCAACAGCACTCGCTGTGGCCGTCGTTCGCCGATGTGCCCGCGGGATGGGTCCTCGTGTTCGGACCGGCCAGCCGCGACGACTGCCTCGAATTCGTCGAGGAGAACTGGACGGACATCACTCCGCGCCGGCTCGCCGAGATCGCCTCATAGTGATTCGGCTGGAGAACCTGAGGAAGAACTACGGAGCCTTTCGTGCTCTTGACGGCATCAGTCTGGACATCGAGGAGGGACAGATCTTCGGTCTCCTCGGCCCCAATGGGGCCGGGAAGACAACGACCGTGAAGGTCCTGTCCACACTGATTCGCCCCGACTCCGGCACCGCCCTCGTCGCAGGGCACTCGGTGCTCACCGATCCCACGGCCGTCCGCCGCAGCATCGGTCTCTCCGGCCAGTACGCTGCCGTCGACGAGAAGCTCACCGGGTACGAGAACCTCGTCATGGTCGCCCGCCTCTACGGGATGACTCGCAGAGAATCGGTGGCCCGTGCTCGCGAACTGCTGGCCGAATTCGGTCTCAGCGACGTCGCGGGCAAACGCGCTGGCGCCTATTCGGGAGGCATGCGGCGACGACTCGACCTGGCCTCGGCCCTGGTCGTGCGTCCCCCGGTGGTCATCCTCGATGAGCCGACCACCGGGCTCGATCCGCGCGCTCGGCTCGACACCTGGGAGGTCATCACCACCCTGGTCAGAGCCGGCACCACCGTGCTGCTGACGACCCAGTACCTGGAAGAGGCCGACCAACTGGCAGATCGCATCGCCGTCATCGATTCCGGACAGGTCATCGCCGAGGGAACCTCCACAGATCTCAAGGGCAGGCTCGGTGCTGAACGCATCACACTGACGCTGACCCACCGCGACTCCCTCGAAGGGACCCTGCGGATCCTCGACCGCATCATCGGCGAGCCCGCCCGTCCGCAGGCGGACTCCTCGGGACTGCGCATCACCGCGTCCGCACCGCTGGGACAGAGGGACCTGCTGCAGGTGCTTGCCGACCTGGATGAGGAGGGACATTCCGTCACCGAGGCGGCCCTGTGCCGTCCGACGCTTGATGACGTGTTCCTCGACCTCACCGGCCAGCCCGCCTCGGCGAGGCCCTCACAGACACCAGCCGACACCGCCGAGGTGGGAGTATGAGCACCCTCGTCTCGGCCGCCCGCGACAGCTCCGTCATCGCCTGGCGCAATCTGCTCACCGTCCGCCGGACTCCGGGTGCCCTGGTCACGGGGGTTGTCCAGCCGGTGATCTTCGTCTTCCTTCTCGCGTTCGTCTTCGGCGGCAGCCTCGGCGGTGGCCCGTACCGGGAATTCCTCATCGGTGGGATTCTGGCTCAGACGCTGACCTTCAATTCCTCCTTCACCGCCGTCTACCTCGCCAAGGACCTGCAGCTCGGTCTCATCGACCGGTTCCGTTCGCTGCCGATGTCACGGGTCGCCGTGATTCTGGGCAGAACATCCTCGGACCTGGTCACCAGCCTGATCTCCGTGGCGGTGACGATGATCTGCGGTCTGCTCATCGGGTGGCGCATCACCGAGGGATTCGGTTCGGCGCTGCTCGGCATCACGCTCCTGCTCCTCTTCAGCTTCGCCATGTCGTGGATCGGTGCGGTCATCGCGCTGACGGCCAGGAGCGTCGAGGTGGCGCAGAGCCTCGGGCTCATCTGGCTCTTCCCCGTCACCTTCATCTCCGGGGCCTTCGTCTCGATCGACACCCTTCCAGGCCCGCTGCAGGCGATCGCCGCATGGAATCCGATCACCGCCGTCGCCACCAGCGTCCGAGAGCTCTTCGGCAACGCACCGCCGGCAGGATTCATCACCAGCACAGGGTGGGCGGCCGACAACGCCGTCATCTATGCGATCCTCAGCTGCATTGCGGTCATCGCCGTCTTCTCCCCCATCGCCGTGTCGCAGTACCGTCGGATCAGTCGGAGATGACGAGCACCGCGATCGAATATCTCATCAGCGACATCGCAGCGATCGACCGAGTGCTGACCGAACACCCCTGGCTCGATACGCTGCTGTCAGCGGACGAAGCTGCTCGAGCAGACCGTTTTCGCAGGCGCACGGATCGGGATGCGTACCGAGGAGCGCATCTGCTCTTTCGGCTAATGGCTGCCCGCCGCCTCGGCATCGATCTCAAAGAGGCCGGCGACTTGGCGCTGACACGCCGCTGTCGCACGTGCGGCGGTCCCCATGGGAAACCAGAAGTACCCGGGGCCGAACTGAGTCTGTCGCGCTCGAACGACACGGTCGTGATCGCCTCGGCGCCTGCGTCCTCACCGATAGGAGTCGACATCGAGCAGGTTCCGAGCGATGTCTTCTCAGGCTTCGACGACTATGTCATCAACCCCTCGGAATCACTGCCCGATGGCGAGGATCCCGTTCGTCAGCGCATCGACCTCTGGGTGGGCAAAGAAGCCGCGGTGAAGACCACCGGACACGGTCTGTCTGTGCCGCCCGGCGATCTCACCCTCAAACAGGTCAAACGAGCGCCATCACGGTCCAACTCGGACCGGCAATGGACGGCTTCGATCAGCGCTCCCGAAGTCTGCGAACTCGACGCACTCAACATCTCTTCTCTGCCGAGCCCACGGGGATATGCCGCCGCATTGTGCTGCGCTCAGAGACCGCCGATCGAAGCTGTGAGCTTGCTCGATATTGTTGAGGTTCTGCCGAGGCTCGGCCGCTCGAAACAGACGAGCACCGGGTCAATCGGCCAGAGCAGAACCCACGTCGTAACGGAGGATCGCCGCGATGCCGTCCGGCATCGGATCATGGCTGAGTCCGATGTCTGCTGAGGACAGGACGGCCTGGGCCACGATGGCGGCCTCCCCTTCCGATGCCTCGGCGTCATCAAGCAGCAGGGTTGCCACAGCTCCGCGCCCGACAGCCTTCTCGACCTCGGCGCGGCCTTCGACCGCACGGTCATGTGCCTTGCTCTCGGCCAGCCGCTCCGAGTTCGCGGCCTCGCGCTCCTGGGCAAGGCTGGTGACGAGCGTTCGCACTGCCACATCGATCGCCTCTTCAGCGCCCTCATCATCGTCGCCGCCTTCCGAGATCTCGTGAAGCAGCTCTTCGGCCTTCACTGACAGCTCGGCCTTGACCGCCGTTCTGCCCTGGACCTCTCCGGCCAATACGACCGCATCTGGTGCGTGATCCGTGATGAGTCGATCGACGAAGTCAGCGACACTGCGCGCATGGTCTTTGATGATCTCGTCGACACGGCGCCGGATCTGGTTGTGCGAGTACGCGCCTCGCCGCGGCTTGTTGATGTCTTCGTCGTTGTCGCCGGTCACGTGGACACCGTCAAACTCACTTCGTTCACGATCCGGGGTCACACTCAGCTCGCGGACGGTTGCGCCGTCCTGGCCTGCGATGACGAGGACCACATCGAACTGTCTGCATTCCTGGCGCAGGTAAGCACCGAGTTCTGGCACGTCTCCGTAATGGGCGTCATCCCCATCTCCCAGCGCGGCGTCCCAATGCGCATCGAGTTGGACACCCTGCGAGTTCACCACGATGGTCCGACCATCCGTGTGGACCTCGGTCGGTTCGTCGATGAGGACGATGGCATCGATGGATTCGAGGAGGGACTCATCCGCCCCGGCCGAGGACAGTCGTTCCCTCAGGTCCGACCAGCGCAGACGCAGCTGCGTGTCGGCATCGGCCGAAGGGGACCGCCCTTCGAAGTAGACCGTGGCGTAGGGTCCGCCCTGCTCGTAGAACTTGCGTAGCTGACTGGTGTTCATCGCTTGTTCCTCCTCGGCTTCCGCGATTCAGGCGACGGGACCGACAGGAGCCCCGCAACGCTTGGAGCGTTGACGTCAGCCTGTCATCACCGGGCGGCCCCTGTAAACAACCCCGACGAATCTGACAGTGCTTCGGTCGACACAGCTGGGGGTACTGCTCAGCGAGGGGACCCGCGTAGACTGATCACCCGCCCGCGCTCTCCAGCGAAAGGTGACGAGAATGTCGACCGAAGACAGCACCGAAGGCACCACTGCAGACAGCATGCGCAAGGCTGCGGAGAATCTCGACCACGAGGCCGGAGGCGCGCCATCAGCCGAGTACCTCAAAAAGGTCGATCCCGACGAGTTCGGTCGCTCCGACCAGACCGTCGACGATGAGAGCGATGACGATGAAGATGCCGACGATGAGGATGTCCCACCCGCTGCGCCGTCGACAGATCGCTGATCGCCTTCCTCATCACTGCGTCGCGGGGAACATGTCCTCAACGATGTCGAGCAGAGCCATCGCCTCGTCGTAGTCGCCGCGCATCGCCCAGGACGGGAGGTCGTGGACCTGACCGGACTCGAAGGCAGGGACGCGATCGTACGGAGCTTCGTCCTTGAGGTCGTCGACGCCGATGCTCGCATTGTTGAAGCCGACTAGGAAGACCGTCTCCGAGTTCAGAATGTCAGGCAGAACCTCGAGCGACGGCCCGAACATGTCTCCACCGGCAGTGTAGGGTTCGATGTCGTTCTCTTCGAACAGCGGAGCAGTCGTGAAACCGAGCGGTTCCAGCTCCGCCGACAGACTCTCGCCCTCGATGAGGATGTAGGGCGTGTCCTTGCTGTCGAGCGTGAGGATGGAGATCTCACCCTCGGGGATCGAGATGTTGTCCTTCACCTCGGCGACGCGATCCTCATAGACGGATACGAACTTCTCATAGTCCGCCTGTCTGCCCAGCACGTCGGAGGCGATGAATGAGAACTGGTCCTGCCATGTCTGCTTATCCCCGGACACGAGCACCGTGGGCGCCACCTCCTGCAATCTGTCGTAGGAATCGGTCGCATGCTTGAGCGGGAACCCGATCCCTCCGGCGATGATGAGGTCAGGATCGGCCGCGATGATGGCCTCGAGGTCGAATCCATCGTTGCTCCACGGGAGGAATTCGGTTCCCTGCGCCTCAGCCTCCTCAGACCAGAACTGTGAGAACTCCCCGTCGGTTTCCGTCACCTCGGGGGTGGTGGCGACGACCGGCACATCGAGATCGAAGAGGTAGCCTGCCAGGGCGTAGTTGAGCACAACCACCCGCTGCGGATCGGCAGGAACCTCAACCTCTCCCTGCTCGGTTGTGACAACACGCGTCTCGGATCCACTCGCCGAGGAGCTGTCGTCAGTAGCGCTCGTGGGGTCCGCACAGGCACTGATGAGCAGAAGACCTGCACCCACAAAGAGCGCGCTGATGCGACGGAGCAAGGACATTGGCTACCTCTGTCAGGTGAGTAGGACTAGAATCAGACAACATAGCCCAGCCTAACCAAACTCTTCGATTCACCTACGACAAAGGCGACACCATCACTCGACCAGCACGACATGTTCTTCGACGACGCAGCGACACCGAGGCTGAACGACCGGTGCACTTCACAGGCCATGATTGGCACAGCCATCCGTACCCGCTGCTCATTCATGTCATCAGCGGCTCCGTGGACGTCCATCTGCGCGGACACAGATTCGAACCGACGCGCCTCAGCCTCGGCTCCGAGTCCAGCCTGTGGCTGGGTTCGGGCATCGACCACTCGGTCACGACGAAATCGGATTCCATCATGCTCGGCCCGCGTCTGTCACCGGCGACAGAGCCTCCCGAGGGGTTCCTGCATATCCGCCGATCAGACACCATTCGTGAAACCGCTCTGCTCATCCTCGCCTCGTCCCCGAGCTGCGAGGCCGAGCGCAGGCCATTCAGGGAGACCCTCGACGCAGAGCTCAGCACGTTCGCCGTCGATGACTTCTCCATTCCGGAACCCCAGCACCGCGCGGTGAGAGCGATCATGGACGACCACATGAGCCTGCTGGTGCCGTTGACCGCTGTCGCCGCGCGACATTCGATGAGCAGAAGGCACGTCGAACGGATCGTCAGAGACGATCTCGGCATGTCTTTCGTGCAGTGGAGGACGCGGAGACGACTCAACTTGGCCCTGCGCAGGATCCGTGCGGGATCGACGGTCGGCTCTGCTGCCCGATCCGTCGGCTACCGCGGATCAGACGGGCTGATCAGGGCGATCAGTCGCCTCACCCACCTCACCCGCCATGATCTCTCCGGCGATCTGGCCGGTGCGGTCAGGGACTCGCGCAGAAGGTGACCTGAGCCCACGGACTCGAATGGAACGGCAGGTGACCGCGGGCATCGCATCGGCACCCTGCCGCTCTGCGACCCCGCCGCTCAGGCGGCAGAGGGTGGAAGGCTGCTCGGCGCCGACACCGACCGCCCGCGTCTCGGCCTGCTCCAATTGGTCAACAGCCTGAGGAGGTATTCGGCCGGCCCGTACCGGTGGGACTGCAGCCACCAGGCACTCACCCCGGCCTGCACCGCGAAGATCACCACAGCAAGCACGAAGAGCATCAATGGAGAGACCCGACCGGCAAGGCCGAGACCGATCCCGGTGAACAGGATGAGGCCCACCAACGACTGCCCGAGGTAGTTCGTCAAGGCGATTCGACCGACCGGCTCGAGGACTCTGCGCAGCGGTCCGCCCTGCCGAACATGCAGGAGGCGGATGAGAGTAGCCACATAGGCGGCACTGAGGAACGGGGCCGTCACCACGCTCACCGCTGTCGCCCATGTGTTGGCATCCCCTCCGAGCCAGGCGAAGAGCACTCCACCGGGCAGACCGACCGCGAAGCCGACCAGTTGAACCCGCCGCAGGAGCTGCGTCCGATTCCCCAGGTCCGAGAACAGCCGGCGTCGCGCGGCGATCATCCCGATGAGGAACATCGCCAGCGCCGTCGGCCCCTGAAGGGAAGCCGCCTGGATGACCAGGAGGTCCAGCCCGGCCAGATGGTGGCCCAGGATCTCGAGCGGGCCACCGAGCATGGTCTGAGTCTGTGTTGCGGCCTGAGCGAGTGCCTCGTCATGGCTGGGCATGAACATCGAGCGGTCGAGGAAGGCGGCACTGAAGACGAGCGACAGCGTCACAAATGCGTAGATGATTCCGCTCGTCAAAAGCGCCGTCCGATCTCGGACGCGATACATCGCCAGGAGCACCAGGCAGATCACCGCGTACGTTGTGAGGACGTCTCCGCTGTAGAGCAGCACGATGTGCCCTGCCCCGAAGATGAAGAGCCCCAACGACCGGCGCAGCATGCGCGGCACGAACGCAGCCCCCGCCCGAGCAGCAGCATCCATCTGCAGCACGAAGCTGTATCCGAACAGGAAGGAGAAGAGCAGGTAGAACTTCATTGAAAACAGCGCGGCCACAAGGAACCGGACGGCATCATCAATTGGTCCCGAGAAGTTCGGATCATCGACGAGGTTGCCCGGATAGGCAGATGCCATGAACGTGATGTTGACGACGAAGATCCCCAACAGGGCAAAGCCCCGGAGTGCATCGACATCATGTACTCGGCCGGCCGGCGAGGGTGGCTGCGATCGTGTTCTCTGAGTCATGCGAATGACGATATCACAGAAACTATATGCCTTAAACTATATGGGCCTGTAGAATCGTGTTCATGCTGGTGGAAGTGGAGAGTTCATGACCGATAACGCTGTTCCGGACTTCTTCAGAAGGCTCTGGCGGCTTCCGGAAGCACCACAGCAGCGGGGCCGGAAGTCGACCCTCGATGTCGAGACCGTCGTGAGCACCGCCGTCCGACTCGCTGATGGCGGCGGACTTGAGGCGGCGACGCTGCCCAAGGTCGCCGTGGAGCTGAACGTGACCGCCATGTCGTTGTACCGACACATCGGGTCCAAGCACGAGCTGCTTCAACTCATGATCGATGCAGCCAGTCGGCCGACCGCCCCACGCCCGGCCGGGGCCGATTGGCGGGAGGGCCTTCGATCATGGGCGGGTGATCTGTGGATGCTGTATCAGGAGCGACCCTGGCTCCCCCGCGTTCCCATCTATCGCGCTCCCTCGGGACCGAATCAGGTCGCCTGGCTCGAACGGGGGCTCGCAGAGCTCGCCCATACGGGGATGAGCGCGAAGGAGAAGCTCTCGGCGCTCACGCTGCTCAGCGGTTTTGTCCGGCAATCAGCTCTGCTTCAGACAGAACTTGAGGAAGGACGGGAACCCGGACAGGCGAAATCCGAGAGCGAACGCGCGTACGGTGAAGCGCTGGCGCAGGTGATCTCCTCAGAGACATTTCCGCACCTCGCCGAGGCGCTGTCCTCCGAGGCATTTCGCAGCGGCAACACGGACGACGGCGAAGCGGGAGAAGACACCGACTTCTCCGAGGGCCTCGAAGTCATCCTCGACGGCCTGGCGACCAATGTCGCGGTGTCACGGGCGGGGTCGCGAGCCGCGGAAGAAGACGATGGCGATGATCGGTGAGGCGATGACCTGATAGCTGAGCCACAGCGTCCATCCCTCTGCCCCGCGCCCGAACACCAAGAAGAGCGCAGCCGCGGTCGCAAGGAACCATCCCGCGTCGTAGGCCACAAGATACTTCGTGTGCGTTCCGGTCCCGCTTCGAGCTGCATACGCAATCTCAGCGACCGCGCTGATCGACACCGCCAGCACGGTCAGCAGAAGCAGCCAGGCAGGGGCTCCATCGTGCCTAGTGATCGGCTCGAGCAGAACCAGCATCACAATGGCGACGACCGCCTTGAACACTCCGTCGGCAAAAAACCCGATCCGCAGCAGTTGTGCAGTGTTGTGTCGCATGAGCCCAGCTTTACGTGCCATATGCACGAAGGAAGACGTCGACTCCGGCGCTGATCCATATCGATCGCCCTGCTGCGCTGAGGTTCGAAACAGCGACAGTGTTCGGCCCCGCAGACACGAGCTGAGCAAAGTGTGCCGCAGCGATGTCCGCACGTGGAACCGTCAGCAGTCCACGCTCATCCCAACTTTGGAAGGCCTCAGAAAGCCTGTCCAGGACCAATCCGGGCCCCGCTTGGTACCACGCTTCAACGAGGGCCGGCTCTTCGTGCGAGGCGATGCCATGCATCTGATCCATGAGGATGCGGTGTTCCTCCGACGGCGCTTCTGTCAGCAGCCATGCCGTCGCGAAGTCGGTCATAACGGATTCTCTGCCTTCGACACTGATTGCCCCCAAGAGGTGCTTCTCGATGAGTGCAGTGATGTCCTCGGCCACTCGAGCTGCGGATTCGGCAATGATCTCGGTGCACAGCGTCGCCTTGTCCTTGAAGTGCTTGTAGATGGTTCGGGTGGACACATTGGATGCGGTGGCGATCGCATCGATGCTTGCCCGTTCGATCCCGTACTGGGCCAGTACTGCCCGACCGCCTTCCATGATCGCGGCGCGCTTCTCAGGGCGCAGACGGCTCGTTGATTTTCCAGCTGGAACCGGCGTATTGGAAGTCGAAGTCATCCCTCACCTTTCATCTCGAGTATTGGCTTCGTCATAGTGTAAAGCAATCAATTTACCTTACTCTCCCTCGGCAGACTCTCAAAACGACTGCGCATCGGACGCCCGAGAAGGACCATGACCACGAATGCACCCACTGCGCAGACCGCCGCAAGGCCCCACTGCGCGAAAGTCCAGCCGAAGCTGATTGCTCCCGCGAGTGCCGCATCGCCACCGATGTCGACACCCGTCGCAAGCCTGCCCGCCAGTTGCGGATCACCGGTCTCCAATCCGATGAGTCCCACGACCGCCGAACCGAACAGAGCCATAATGAGCGTTGTCGATGCTCCTCGGACCGTGTTCACCAAGCCTGCTGCCTGCCCGTGCTTCTCCGGCTCGACGTGATTCATGGCCTGCGCATCCACGATGCCTGTGGCTGTCCCCAGACCGAGACCGATGAGCACGAGGGGAAGGATCAGCTCTGGCGCGGAAGAATCGGGGGACACTGCGAACCCGAGCCACGCATTGCCGGCAGCGATGGCGAGCAGGCCAGGACCGATCATCAGTCGGGCCGGCACTTTGGTGCTCAGCTGCCCCACCAGCATCGGCAGCAGCACCATGGGCACGACCGGAGTCAGCAGCATGAGCCCCGACTGCGACGGAGTGTATGCGAAGACGCTGTGCAGGTAGCTGGGCAAGTGGGCGAGCAGTCCGGCGTAGCCGAACGACACTGTTGCCAACGCGATCAACCAGCCCGAGAAGTTCGGGTTGCGCAACAGCGAGAAGTCGATGATGGGAGAAGCGACTCTGCGAGCATGAAATCGGAGTGCTGCGAAGCACACAAGAGCAAGCATGCCGGCGCCGAGCGTGACTGGGTTTGCCCAGCCGCGACTGGGCGCCCCAGCTATCGCGAGCATAAAGGAGCAGAGGCCGGCGACGACCAGCGCGGCACCGATCCAATCGATACGCACCGAGTCGTCCCCATGGGATTCCGGCAAGGCGAAGGATCCGGCGAACACAGCCAGACCTGCCAGAGCGAACGCCATGAATGCACCCCGCCATCCGAGCGATTCGACCAGTCCCCCCGATACGACAGGACCCGCCGCAAGTCCGACTGCGGCCGCTGTTCCGATCGCGGCGAACATTCGACTTCTGACAGGACCGGTGAATGCCGCTGCAGCAGTTGCCGCACCGCCTGCCATCACTGCCGCGGCCCCCATCCCGCTCAACACTCTCCCCGCGAGGAGTATGGTGATGCTCGGCGCGAAAGCGGCACAGACCGCGCCGAGGATGTAGATGACGATGCCGAAGCGATACGTTCGTCGCCGCCCGAGGTTGTCCCCCAGGGAACCGGTGACCAGCATGAGCGACGAGGCCGCAAGAAAGTACCCGGTGACTACCCACGACGCCGCAGATCCTGCGGACTCCAGGTCATCGCCGATTGCCGGCACTGCAACACTGGCCCCGGACATCGCCAACGGCAGGAGAACCGCGCCGAGGAGAATGACCGGTACGGCCCAGGAAGATGTTCGCGTGTTCATGCCGCTGAGAGTTTCCGACGCACGGTGGTCATCGCCTCAGCCCATGTCACCACCGCATGCAGAGTGGCAGACAGATCACCCAGTTGGCGCAGCGCCGGAGCGAATGTTCCTGTCGCCGCGGGGTCGGACTCATCCCAGCCGGTGTAGTCGAAGTCCGTAAACGTCGACAGCACGACCTGTGCACCCACATCGGCAAGTCCCAGTTCAGCGGCAATCATGCGCATCTGCTCGACTGCACGAACGCCGCCGTGCATTCCATAGCTGACGAATCCGGCCGACTTGTTGATCCATTCGTTGTACAGATAGTCGATAGCGTTCTTCAACGGACCCGGTACGCCGTGGTTGTACTCGGACAGGACGAAGACGTACCCATCGTAAGAATCGATGGTCTCTGCCCACTGTCGCGAATAGGCATGCTCATACACACCCCACGCCGCAGGTGCGGGCTCGTCGAGGACCGGAAGGGCGAAGTCGACCAGATCGACGATGTCGAAGTGCACTCCTTCCGGCGCTTTCGCTCGCCCGTGTTCGTATACCCAGTCGGCCACCATGCGGCCGCGGCGGTGTACGCGGGTGCTGCCGACGATGATTGCGATTCGAGTCATGACTGTCAGACCTCCATATGTAAAGTAAGTGTTGTACTTTACCTACTTTAATGGTCGATCTCCCCCGCCACAAGCCCCCCTCGTCGACAAACATCAAGACAGTGAGCATCTACGTGGAAACGCAGATTCCCACCCGAACGAGCCTCACTGCCCCGTGCAGCGAGCGTCACGTCAGACGGTCACTGAAGACTTCTTCGATCCCGTCGGGTCCGCGCTCGTCCATGTCGGGATCGCGCCGGAGGCCCAGCTTGAGTGCCACGTTTCGCGAGGCCAGGTTCTCTGGTCGCACCCGGGCGACAACGGGACCGTCCTCGGCATGAGCGTCGGCCCGCTCAAGCGCCGCCTTGACAGCCTCGGTCGCATATCCCGACCCCCATGCGTCCGGATGAAACCGAGCTATCAGGTTGCGGGCCGGCATGCCGTTGATATGCATCCTCTTCGTCCCGCAGTAGCCGATGATTCGCCCCGTCCGAATCTCCCGCACGCACCAGTACCCGTATTCGTGATCCGCCCAGTGGCGAAGCCACCTCTCGATGAGTTCGGTCGCCTCCTCAAGGTCGCTGACGTAGTCCGAAGGATTGTGCGCAACAGCGCGGTGGTCACCGACGATGGCGAATATGTCCGCGGCATCGTCACGGTCAGGCACATCGAGGACCAGGCGAGATGTGTGGAGGCGGCGGGTTCCGTTCGCATAAGACGAGGCGTTTCGCCTTTCCTGCTCCGAGGCCCTCTTGATCCGCAGGAGAGTATGGTCCATCCCGTCCCTCATGCTCCGTGTGAACGCGGCCGTTCCGCCCATGTGCTTTTCGGTCATGGCATGAGCCCAATCGGATATTCCGTGCGGCGCCTCGCGACGGTGGACCACGCGAGTCGCCTCCGCACCCATCGGCTCCAGAGTGAATGACCACACCAGCCAGTTTTCGTCGACCCGAAATGCCATTTCACGGAGGGGCACGAACCGTACGATCTCCGCAGATGTCGACCACTTCATTCCGTGGTCATGATTGTGATTGACGAAGCGGACGCCAAGCGATGCGGTGTCCGCACCGTCGCAGAATTCCGACGAAACGACCTGTGGGCTCCATTCGGCGAGTCGACGAGGATCGCCGACCAACTCCCAGACCTCTGCAAGTGGCGCATGGATGATTGTTTCGGTTTCCAGCTCTTCGAGCGCAGGCACGTCATCTCCGTTCCGCTCGGCACAGACGTGTCAGCCCTTGCCTCTCTCGCCTTCCATCGCCGGCATCACTGCTCATGCGCAGCGGAGACAGCACCGGAGGACAGCAGCATTGACGACGACGCTGTCGAGTTCAATTAGTGTAAAGTACATTCTGTACTATACCTTTTCTCTGCCGCGAACATGCCGTTCGGGCAATTCGACGACGATACCGGTACACGATTTCGGCTCAACTACGCCGCCGTTTCAGATGAGGACGACATATGACAACCTCGAACCACGACTTCGAATCATTGCTCATCGAACGCGAAGGCATACAGCTGCACGCGGTGCGGCGAGAAGGATCCGGGCCTCCGGTCATCGTCGTGCCCGGAGCAATGGCGGATTCCCACGATTTCATTGCGGCCGTGCGGGCGATGAACTGCGCGGGACCCGTGTTGATCCTCGACCGACGGGGTCGGAGGCAAAGCGGCGCACAGGGGGCAGGGTACAACCTGCACACCGAGATCGGCGACCTGCGGGCCTGGATCGATCATCTTAAACAGCCGGTGCACCTCGTGGGGTGGAGCCTCGGTGGGACGATCACACTCGAAACTGCCGCCCAGGACACGCGCGTTGAATCAGTGGTCGCCTACGACCCCGTGCTTCCTCCGTTCGCCGAGGACGCCGTGTCGACTATGGCAGAGGCCGATCTCGATGAACGGGTCGTCATCATCAACCGCGACATCAGCGGGCTCGAACCTGAGCTTGTCGAAGCCATGAAGGAACAGCCCGAGTGGCCACACCTGCGAGAACTGGCCAGGCCCCTCGCTCCGGAACTCGCCGCTCTCAACGATTTCACGCCCAGCACCGAATGGGACAACGTGGCTGCGACTCTGATCGTCGGCGAACGATCGCATTCGGTCGAACCATATGGACCTGCCTTCGACCGCGTATCGGAGCGCATCCCACGGGCACCGATCACTGTCCTGCCCGGGCAGGGACACCTTGCACACCTCGAAGACCCCACTCTTCTGGGCACCACTATCGGTGACCTCCTGACCGAAGCGGTGTCGACATGACGAGCGTCGAAGACAACCCCGTGTCTTCTGTGACCGCGCTGCGGGAGTGGATGTTCAGAGTTCGAATCATCCTCGCCCACGCTGTGGTCGCCATTATGCTGATCACGGCCGTGGCGGCATTTCTTCCGACCCCGCGACCATTGCTGACCATGCTGTCCGGCGCGTCGTATGCTGCACTGACGCTGGCGGCGATCTTTCTGGCTGTGTGCGCCTTCGGCCGTCCCCACCGTCCGACCCGGCTTCATCTTCTGCACCCACCCGTCCGAGGCCGATGGCTCGCGGCGAACAGTCCCGCGACGAAGGTTCCCAGTCACGGAGTGCGCATGTACGGCCAGTCTCATGCCATCGACCTCGTCGCGTGGCCCGAGGAGAGTCAGGGAGTCGCAGACTACCCCACGACGACCGGTATGCTCCCAGCGGATCAGTTCCCCGGTCAGGGGCTCCCCGTACTCGCTATGGTCGACGGCGTCGTCGTCAATGCGAGCGATTGGCAGAGGGACCACCGCAGCCGGACAAGTCCTCTCTCACACGTCTACCTCGCCATCGAGCAGACAGTGCGAATGATGGGCGGCCCACACTGGGTCTTCGGCAACCACGTCACGATCCGGGCAGACGATGGGACGTTCGCCGTCGTTGCCCACATACGCAGACGATCTCTTCGAGTGCAGGTGGGCGATCGGGTCAGAGCTGGAGACCACATCGCCGACTGCGGCAATTCGGGGAACAGCACGGAACCTCATGTCCATGCCCAGCTCATGGACCGCCAGTCCCTCTGGTTGGCTCACGGACTTCCCATGGGACTCCTGCATGCCGAATTCTTGCCCACAGACGATGAGACCGACCTGGTTCGAACGGACACACCTGTCCTCCCGGCCAACGGCCAGCTCATGATCGCAGCCGTTTCGTTGTGACTCGCGAAGTAGGTCCCCATGGACATGTCCAAACTCGAAGCCTTCATCCTGGTCGCCGAGGAGGAGTCGTTCAGTGCCGCCGCCGATAGAGCCGGTATGGCACAGTCGACGATCAGTTCGCGCATCAAGGAACTCGAGACTGTGTTGGGTCAGAGTCTTTTCCTCCGGAGCACGCGGAGGGTGAGTCTGTCTCCGGCAGGAGTCGCCGTCCTGCCTGCGGCTCGGACTGCTCTGTCGTCGTTGGACGCGGTCCGTCAGGTCGTCGACGATATGGCAGGAATCCGCCATGGACGAATACGCCTCGGCGTCATCGCCGGGGCCACCGTCCCTGGCCTGGGAGGAATCCTGGCAGATTTCGCCAGTGACTTCCCCGGTATTGATCTCGTCATCACGTCGCAGTCAAGCGATGCCCTCGAACGTGCCGTCGCAGACGGCTCAGTGGACATCGCTCTGGTGGTCCGGTTCGGCACCGCGGCCCTGCGATGGGAACGGCTGCTGCGCGACTCACTGATCGTCGTTGATGACTCGCCGCGGCAGGCCCGGATGTCCGCGACTCCCTTTTCGAGCCTGCACGAGACTCGTCTGATCATCCTCGACGGCGGGGTCGGCGTTCGACAGGCTCTGGAAGCGGAGGCTCGACGGGTTGGAATCTCACTGAGCATCGTCGCCCAGGTCGCGACTCCTGCCGTCGCCGAGGAGCTGCACGCTCGAGGCTTAGGTCGGCTCATCGTCCCGAACTCGTTCGCACAAAGACGGGGCGCACCGCTCGTGGATGAGCACGGCAGTGAGCTCAACGTCGACGTCGGTCTCGTCGCCCGCCCCGACCTGCACGCCCCGGCTGCAGTACTCCTCATGTCCCGGCTCATCGAGGGGATCGGAGACCGTTGAGCGGAGTCGAGGATCCTGCTCATCGCGGGGTCAGCCGACTCCTGATCCGCGCGGCCGGAGTGCCTGCCCAGACGCTCGCACCCGGAACCGCCGCGATAGACGAAAGTGGCCCGGCCATCACTCGCCAGAAGGGAACGGGCATGCGAGTGCGCCGCAATACCGATGGGTTCCAATCGACCCCGTCGCATATCCAGGCAAGGAAACGGAGCGCCTCGAGCGGCGTATAGCCTGCAGCCCATGCCCGCTGTTCGAATTCCTTCCATTCTTGGTGGGTGAGCACACGAGTGGCAATGTCCATTCCGTCGGCTTCCTCGTGCTCGAGGTGCGCCCGCAATGGTCCCTCCAGCACATCGAGTGCGGCAAGAACCTCCTGCGGACCATTGCGTGCGGCGACGAGCCCGCGGGCAGCCGACTCAAGGTCTGCAAGCGGTTCGTCGATTGCCTGGTGCTCGTCCTCCATTGCATCGAGCAGAGCAGAGCTCTCCGGTGAGCGCTCGAGCAGCAGGGGCCACAGAAAGTGGTCTTCTCCCTCATGGTGTCGGCGCAGCTCACCCATATTCCACAGCAGCATCCGACCGAGGCTGCGTGCGCGCCGCGGGCTCAGCCAGTGCGGGTTCTCCAGCAGGAATCGGGCTCGTTCGAGATCTCTGCGCAGTGCTGCGTGGAAGAGGGTCATCGTCAGAGTGTCGGCGGGCCTGGTCGCATCCGGCGACCGCTTCACGGCCATTTCACTCATCACTGGCTCCCTGCGTGGTCAGATGAATCGGTGTCGTCGCGATGTCAGCTGGTCCACCGACCGCCGGCTTCCAGTTCCAGGGCGATTCAGCGGCCGATACCCGCAATTGTGCTCTCATTGTGCGGACTTCGAGTGTGCTCATTTTCTTGGGACCTTTCTTGAACTCGTGGAATTCAATAGTGTCGCCAGTGAAACTGTGCCGTCCAACCGATCTTTTCGTACCTATCTATCGGCCATTTCGATAGGTCCGAAAGCAGAGGTCTTCCCGCCCAGATCAACGTCAATAGACACAGGACCAGTCCGTGCGAAAGACCTCACGCCTCAGCGCTCGTCGGCAGACTGACCTCGATCGACAACACATTAGGTGCATCGCCCAACACATGAGGTCCGAGCCATCTGTTCGCGAACAGATGGCTCGGACGTTTTGTGGTAATTCAGCCCCTCAGAACTTCGGCACGTCAGAGATCAGCGTCCGCGTGTACTCGTGCGTGGGGTTCTCCAGCACCGAGGCGGTCGGACCGTAGTCGACGATCTTGCCCTTGTTGAGCACGGCGAGGTTGTCGGCGATGTGCCTCGACAGCGCGATGTTGTGCGTGACGAAGAGCATCGCCAGCTGTCGTTCCTCCCGCAGGGTCCGCAGCAGCGCGACGATCGAGGCCTGCACGCTGACATCCAACGCCGAGGTGATCTCATCACACACCATCACCGACGGCGCATTGACCAGGGCTCGGGCGATCGCGGCCCTCTGCCGCTCGCCACCAGAGAGGTCACCGGGACGCCGGTGGTAGAACGACCGCCCCAGCCGCACCGAGTCGAGGGCCTCCTCGACGGCGGCCTTCCGACTCGCGGCCGTGCCCTCACCGCTCATCTCCAGCGGCACCGACAGCGACTGACCGATCGACCGACGCGGATTGAGCGAGGAGAACGGCGACTGGAACACATACTGGATGCCCACCCGCTGCTCGTTCGTGCGCTTGCGCGTCGACCGCGCCAGCTCCGTACCCCGCAGCCGCACCGACCCGGAGTAGTCGTCGTTGAGCCCGGCCACACACTGCGACAGGGTCGTCTTGCCCGACCCCGATTCGCCGAGCAGCATCGTGCACTCCCCCGGTTCCAGGACCATGTTGATCCCGTTGAGGATCTGCGCCTTCCCGTAGGCGAGCGCCACATCCGCGACCTCGAGCAGAGGCGCATTCGCCGAGGCGGCGCCACCGTCCCGCTCTCCCGCCGAGGCGTCCCGCTCCCCCGCCGAGGCGACCGCCCCGTCCGGTGCGTCACCGCCCGATCCGGAACCGCCCGGCTCCCCGGGCCCGCCAGGCTCCCCCGTCGAGACGAGGATGTGCGTCTTTTCGTCGTCCTCCGAGGGTTTCTTCTCCTCTGCGGCACCGTCGCCGATCGTCTTGCGGCCGGCGAGGTCCGGCACTGCTGCCATGAGCATCTTCGTGTACTCGTGCTGCGGGTCATCGAGCACCGACGACACCGGTCCCTCTTCGACGAGGTCACCGCGCAGCATCACAGCCACCCGGTCGGAGATGTCCTTGATGACGGCGAGGTCGTGGGTGATGTAGAGGCCTGCGACATTGTTCGCCACCGTCATCTGCCGGATCGTGTCGAGCACGACCGACTGCGTGGACACGTCGAGACCGGTCGTCGGTTCGTCGATCAAGTTCAAGGGGCAGAGGGAAGGCAGACGCACCTGATGTCCATGAACACCACCACAACGAACACCAACACGACCACGACGAACAGGCTCTTGGAGCTACCGCTGCTCACGCCGGAGTTGCGGGCCGCGGTCGAGCGACTCCGGGAGATGGCCGAGGACGACTGGACCGCTTCGATCCTGTATGGGCGGGCCTCACAGGACCGGCACAAGCTGATGCGCTCGATCGATGACCAGCTCACTGACATGGTCGGCTGGTGCCTGCCGATCGAATGGTACCCGGAGGCGATCGTCCGCGATGCTGACCGGTCGGCCTCGCAGTGGCGCAGGCGCGAACGCGAGGGCTTCGACGAGGCCATGGCCTTGATCGAGTCCGGCAGGTATGGCGGCTTTGCCTCTTGGGAGCCGTCTCGTGCCGGGCGCGATATGGAGGTTTACGTGCAGCTGCGCAAGGCCTGCCAGCGCGCCGGGGTCCTCTACCTCACCCACGGCAGGGTGTATGACTTCTCCCGCTCCGATGACACGTTCATGATGGGCTTCGAGTTCCTCCGCGCCGAAGCGGACGCGAACACGATGCGCGAGCGGCAGTTGCGCACAGTCAAGCTCAACGCGGACAAGGGCCGCCCCCACGGTCGCCTCCCGTACGGATACCGGCGGGTCTACGACCAGCACACCGGTGTCCTGCTGCGCCAGGAACCCGACCCCCACACCGGGCAGATCGTCCGCGATGCCGCCCGTGATGTGCTGGCTGGTAAGTCCATGTACTCGATAGCGATGCGGTTGCAGGATGCTGGGGAGCCGACACCGAAGAAGCCGTGGGCCGAGAGTCCCCGCGGCTGGGATACCTACACCGTCCGCCAGGTGCTCCAGAACCCCACCATCGCCGGCAAGCGCGTCTACCGCGGTGAGGTCATCGGCCAGGCGCAGTGGGAGGCGTTGATCGAGTGGGAGGACTTCCAGAAGATCCAGCGCCTGTTCGCCGATCCCGGACGTCTCGTCAAGGGCGGTGGCGGGATGGCCGCGAAGACGCTCATGGTCCACATCGCCCGCTGCCACTACTGCGGCCGCCCTTTGAAGCGGGCCACGATGCGGAAGAAGGAGAGGACTCCGGCGGTGAAGTACCAGTGCCAGTTCCGGGGGTGCTATAAGACGATGATCTCCCAGCCGGGCCTGGACGCCTATGTCGAGCAGGTCGTGCTGGAGTGGTTCCAGAACCCGACCAACCTCGCCTGGCTCACCGGCGACGACGACGGCGACTGGCTCAAGGTTGCCGAGGCTGCCGAGCAGAAGCGGGCGGCGTTGCAGGCCCGCCTGGACGAGGTCATCGCCCAGTACGCGGCCGGGAGTCTGAACCTCGACACGCTCACGAAGCTGGAAGCCGCGTTGCGGCCCCAGATCGCCGAGGCCGAGCAGGCGCTCATCCCCCCGGTGACCGACGAGCGGGTGCGTGCCCTGGTCACCGCCGAGGATGTGCCTGCCGCGTGGGCGGGCCTGCCACTGTTGGAGCGGAGGAAGATCATCAAGGCCACGTTCAACGTCCGCATCCAGCAGACTCAGAACCGGGGCCAGAACGCCTTCGAGCCCGAGCGGGTACTCATCGAGCCCCGCGCACTCTAAAGGACGTGGGGCTCGATGCCGAGACGGTCAGGATGCCGGGTGGGTCAGGTGGCGTCGCCGCGGAGTTGGTAGCGGATCAGCTCGGCCTGCTCGGCACTCATGGGCGGGAACCGGGAGGCTGTGGTCTTCGCGGCCTGCCGGATCGTCTCCCGGTCGGTGTCGGTCAGGGCCTCGTCGTCGATCGCCAGGCGCGGCCTCGTCGTCGTGGTGGGCGTATGGGTCTGGGGTGTCGGGATACTGTTCATACCCGACAGGTACGCCCATACACCCGAGGTTCAAAAACAGCAATCACTGCATCTAGCCATCCGCGCAGGAGCGAGCTACTATATGTGGATGGTCAGTGCTGTCGTGCCCTTGGAGGCCCCGAAAACGGGGTCGGGCACGGGGGTGCCGATTCGGCGCCCCCGGAGCAGTCACCAGCGGAACGTCACGGTGGTGAAAATTGTGCACCACCGTCAGCCCGCTGTCGTCGTCTCCGGCAGCACGGTTGTGGCAATTTGCCACCACCGTCGACCTGCCCTCGTTCTTGACGGTGGTGCCACGGTGGCACCACGGTCGGCTCGAGCCCACGGGGGTGAAAATTTTCCACCCCCGTGCCCAAGCCAACGGTCCCGCAAATTTTGCAGGACCGTGCCCGCGCCGGGGGCCGGTGAACGGCTCCGGAAATTTTCCGGCCCCGTTGCCCCTGCACGGTTCGCACCTGCGGATGGCATGGTGGTGCCGATTCGGCACCACCATGGCCTGCCCGCGCGAGGCGTACGGCGCCGCCACAGTGGCGGCACCGTGGGCGTCCCCCTGGCACGGTGGGAGGAAATTTCCTCCCACCGTGCCAGGGGTTTCGCCCTGAGAGGTTGGCCTGCGTCGTGATCAACGGGTCCGCCCATTTTGCGGACCCGTTCTCCTCGCCCGGACGTGACCGGGCCGCCCGCACGCTGCTCTCGTTCCGCTCGCCTGTGGCGGTACGTTGAGTGTTCATAGTCCGAGTCCTCGGTCATGTGGCCCCCGCCCCTGGTCTGGTGGACCGAACGGCGGGTCGGGGTCGAGGCGGTGTGCTCGCCGCTGCAACGCCGCTCGCAGCTCGTGATCCAGGGCACCTATCTCGCGCCGTGGGCGGTCTCGGCTTCCTTCCACGCCGCCGGGTCGGTGTAGCCGGGGATGTTGACGAGCACCTCGGTGCCGGGATACGTGTAATGATCCGGCATCACCGTCCACCCCCGCCCGAGACATTGGCCCGCGGCGTGTTACCGGGTGATGCCGTGCTTCGCGTCGATCTGCGCCAGCCGGACGGCGATGGCGTCATCGGCGGACATCTCTCCAGTGAGCACCTTGCGGCCCAGGGCACGGTCGGCGTCAGTCTCCTCTTCGCTAGCCATCCGCTGGCTCGCAGTGACCTGCGCTTCGAGCCGGTCGATCTCGGCCTGTTCCAGGGCCTTCGTCGTCGCCATGACCTGTCCTCCTTCATGCTCGCCCGACACCTTCCATTCTACCGTCCAAGGCCGACACCGACCAGTGACTCCACCCGTGAGACGGGCACTTGCTCCATCGGGCACAGTCGCAGCACTGGATAGGTGCGCAGCCGATCCCAACACCAGCATCCCGCAGCGGGCAATCCGCGCAGGGTGTATCTGTGACGGCATTCTGGTAGATTCGGGTTGCACCGAGGGGTGTCCCGTCAAGGGGCTGAGATACCACTGGACGTTGTCAGCGTGGTGACCCTAGAACCTGATCCGGATCATGCCGGCGAAGGGACTGGTCTAGCAGGGCTTCTTTCCTTCGCTGGCCTCCCCATTAGGAGGTTACAGTGTCCCATTCTGTTGTCGGCCCCGCGACGTCCTCAGTCGAGGTGCGCCCGAGGGTCGCGGTCATTTCCGTCCTCATCAAAGATGACCATGTCCTCTTGGTGCGTCGCGCGAACCCTCCTGATGCAGGATTCTGGGGATTCCCGGGCGGGAAGATCGAATTCGGAGAAACGATCACCAAAGCCGCCGAACGCGAACTCGGTGAAGAAACCAGCATCATCGGTCAGGCGACCGGTGTTTTGACTTCCGTTGACGCGTTCAGCCGAGACGAGACTGGACGGTTGGACAGTCACTACGTGCTTATCGCCGTGCTCTGCCAGTGGCGCTCGGGGCAACCCCACGCTGGCGACGACGCCCTCGAAGCACGCTGGTTCCCCCTCGACGAGGTCGACGAGGCCCGCCTGACTCTGAGCAAGGATGTCGCCGAGGTCGCCCGCTACGCCGCCACACAGCAGCAGAAGGAAGTGCACGCATGACGATCAAGAACGTCCTATCCATCGCAGGCACCGACCCCACTGGCGGGGCGGGCATCCACGCCGATCTCAAAGCCTTCTCAGCGAGGGGCACCTACGGTATGGCCGCGATCACCGCGGTCGTGGCACAGAACACGCGCGGTGTGCGCTCGTTCATGCCCCTTGATCCCTCTTTCGTCGGTGAGCAGATCGATGCAGTGTTCGACGATGTGCGCGTCGACGCGGTAAAGATCGGTATGGTCGCCAACGCCGCGATCGCCGAGGTCATCGCCGAGCGCCTGCAATACCACGAAGCCGAGACCGTGGTCCTTGATCCGGTGATGGTCGCCAAGAGCGGCGACAGGCTGTTGGACGACGATGCGGTCGCAGCCATCCGAGACACGCTCGTGCCACTGGCCACGATTATCACCCCGAACCTTCCCGAAGCCGCCGTGCTCCTCGACACCACAGATGTCACCCGCTTGGGGCAGATGGAGGACCAGGCCACCGGGCTGCGTGGCCTTGGCTGTCAGTGGGCGCTACTCAAAGGCGGGCATCTCACGAACGAGACGGTCAGTGTCGACTACCTCGCCGGCCCCGACGGGATCTCCACCTACACCTCTCCCAGGATCGAAACCCTCAACGACCACGGCACCGGCTGCACCTTGTCCTCGGCGATCACCGCACTGCTGCCTGACCACACCGTGCCCGAAAGCGTTGAACGGGCGAAGACCTACCTGCACGGCGCTCTCGTTGCCAGCGACCGCCTCGACGTCGGCCAAGGTCACGGTCCCCTGCATCACTTCCACCAGCTCTGGCCGCGCGGGTAGGGATGCAGAACAGCCCCTCCTCGTTCCGATCGGTAGAGCTAACCACTTCGACTCATGAAAGGAGCCGTGACGATGACGCGAAAGATGTTTCTCGCCGGCCCGTTCAAAGCTCTCGTCGACGCCGACACCCATGTGATGGGCGACGCCGCGATCGACAAGTACACTTCGATCATCGACTTCTTCGAAACCCAGGGGTGGGATGTGCACTGCGCCCACCGCAGAGAGCACTGGGGCCGTGAGTTCATGGAACCCAGCGAATGCACACGCATCGACTACACGGAGATCGCCGCCTGCGACGTCTTCGTCGCGTTCCCCGGCGCACCGGCATCCCCGGGCACGCACATCGAGATCGGGTGGGCCTCCGCCTGGAACAAACCCATCGTCTTACTCCTCGACGAGGGAGCCGAGTACGCGTTCCTCGTCCGAGGCCTCTCAGCGGTCGCCGACGTCCAGATGATCACCATCGATCCCGAGCAGCCCACCGGACCACGCATCCTCACCGCGATCGAGCACGCGCAGGCAGGAGCCGTCAGTGAAGCCTGAGTATCCCGACCTCCACACGCTCTACCTGGATTCCCTGCGACAGGTCTACACCGGGTTCGAATACCAGAACAGTCCCCGCGGGCAGGACGAACGCGAAATCATCGGCTACACCGCACGCCTGACCAACCCGGCCCGGCGGTACTGCTTGGCCAGGTCTCGTCGGCAGAACATCATCTTCAACTACGCCGAAGCACTGTGGTACCTCTCAGGGAAGAACGACCTCGACTTCATCCGCACCTACGCACCCTCGATGAGCCGGTACAGTCCCGACGGCCTCAGCCTGCCGGGCACCGGGTATGGTCCCAAACTGCTCAGACACGTCGGCGACGAGACTGCGATCGAACGAATCGTGAACATCCTCCGCGAGGATGACCCTGCGAGCAAGCGTGCCGTTCTGCAGATCTTCGACGACTCCGAAGACATCTACCGCCGCAACATCGACGTCTCCTGCACGCTGGCTCTCCAGCTGTTGCGCCGTGAGGACCGTCTGCACATGGTCGCGTTCATGCGCGCCAACGACGCGTACATGGGACTGCTCAACGACACGTTCTCCTTCACGTTCATCCAAGAATTTCTCGCCTCGATGCTGGGCCTGACCCCGGGTGTGTACATCCACAACGTCGGCTCGATCCACATCTACGAAAAAGACCTCACCAAGGTGCACACCCTCCTCGGCGGCGATGATCAGACGATCGTGGAGGAACCCAGCACTCTTCCACGGCTGCCCTCGGGGGCGAGCCTGGACCAGGTGCACCAGGTCCTCGCCCTGGAGAAGTCGATCCGTGCAGACGAGCTCCCAGGCCGCGCACTGGCGACCCTTGATCTTCCGGAAGCGTGGGTCGACATTGTCCGCCTGTTCTGGATCCACCGGCAACTCCAATACCAACGACCAGTCGACCCATCGATTATCGGCGACCTCCATCCCCTCCACCGGGAGCTGGTCGTGAGCCGATGGCCCAGCATCGAAAACGCGCGTGTGAGGGCGGTGCAGCAGTGACGACATCATGGACGACTCCGGCAGTCTCAGCAGGGTTCGATGCCTATGACGACTATGTCGAAAACCGACTGGCTTATACCCCGCTCGTCAATGACCTCCAAACTGCTTGCGGCCGAGGGGGGATCGTGCTCGATTATGGGTGCGGCAGCGGAAAAGTCTCACGACGCCTCCTCGACGCCGGAGCCGCAGCACAGGTCGTCGGAGTCGACATCAGCACCGACATGATCACCCTCGCCCGGGCGCAGACCCCGCAACCGGCCGCGCGATTCCACACCATCGACAGCGGCCACGTTCCCTACCCGGATGACACATTCGATGCGATCGTGTGCTGCTTCGTATTCATCAACGTGCCCACACGCGAGGAACTGAGAGCGATCGCCCGCGAGCTCGCCCGAGTGCTTACACCGACCGGCAGACTCTTCATCGTCGATAGCAACCCGGCGGCCACAGGAGTACCGTTCCCGACCTTCCGCAGCGGCGAGCCCGGCAGAGGCTACCGTGACGGAGACGAACGCAAGGTCAGCTTGCAGATCCCCGGCACCGGGATCCTCGAGCTTGTCGACCGGCACTGGTTCATCAGCACCTACGAGGCGGTGCTGACCGAGGCCGGCTTCACAGTCGACAAGGTCACCGACCGCGGAGCACAAACCGTAGAGGACGTCGGCTCCCAGGCACCTATCGACCATCCACCGTTCATGCAGATCACAGCCCACCTCCAAGACCACTCCGAGTCGACGATCGGGGCGGGGTAGATGACGCGCGACGCTTCCTACCCGAAGCCGGCGACGCTGGCGGCAGTGGTCCGAAAAGGACGTGTACTCCTTATCCGGCGTGCCCACATGCCCGACGCCGAGCGCTGGGCATTCCCCGGGGGCAAGATCGAACCCGGCGAGACCCTGACCGCCGCGACCGCGCGCGAACTCGCCGAGGAAACAGGAGTCCTCGCCACACCCGGTGATGTCTTCGATGCTGTCGACGTCATCGATGCCGACCACAATCTGCATTACGTCCTGATCGCAGTGCTCTGCCGATGGGAACGAGGGGAACCGGTCCCGGACGATGACGCACTCGAAGCGGCATGGTTCACCCTCGAGGAAATGGCTGCGATACCGGTCGCGGAAACATTCAACGTCCGCGCTATCGCCCAAACCGCGCTCGAGCTGGAACGCAAGCAACAGGAACACTCAAGAAGCCAGAATGCCCATTTGCCGGATAGCACGTAGTGATATCAGGTGTTCTGTGACAGCGATTCCAGTAACGAAGAATCAGGCCGTCCGAAGCTTGTGGAGAGTGTGGTTTCCGTGATGTGATGGTGGCGTGACACGGGGCGCCGCCCGTTCCAGCTTTCGAGCACGGGACGTGGTCGGCTGAGATGACACCCGTTGAACCTGATCCAGTTAGCACTGGCGAAGGGAATGTCCGGACTTTCACCCGCCGACAATGTTGGCGGTGTCAGCGCACCGAAGAGCAACTTTCGCTCTTCGGTGCGCACGGGTTGCCTTCGCCTCGATATCGAGAGGCATACACATGGCACACACTATTCTCCCCCTCACCGAGCAGATCGTCCTCGTCACCGGCGGCGCCCGCGGACTCCGAGCTGCGATCACTCGCGCGTTCCTGGCCCAGGGTGCGCGAGTGGTCATCGACTACCACACCTCCCAGGACGCCGCGGAGGACCTCGCCGCCGCCCACCCCGGAAAGGCGATCGCAATCCGGGCTGATGTCCGCGACCGCGCCCAGGTCGATGCCCTCGTCGCTGAGGCCGCCGATCGCTTTGGCGGTCCGATCACCACGGTCGTGAACAACGCGCTGGCTGACTTCTCCTTCAACGGCGACGCCCGCTCCCACGCGGACCAGATCTCCTACGAGGAGATCACCGCACAGTTCACCGGCTCCGTGCATGGGCCTCTCAACGTCATCCAGGCCACCCTTCCCGGCATGGTCGAGGCGGGCTTCGGCCGGATCGTCAACATCGGTACGAACCTCTTCCAGCACCCCGTCGTGCCCTACCACGACTACACCGCGGCGAAAGCAGCGCTGCTGTCCCTGACACGCACCTTCGCCGACGATCTCGGCCCGCAGGCCATCACGGTGAACATGGTCTCCGGGGGGCTGCTGCTGACCACCGACGCCTCGGCGGCGACCCCTGAGGCGGTCTTCGAGGGCATCGCCGCGGGCACCCCGCTGCGGGCGGTGACGACGCCGGATCAGCTCGCCGACCCAGTCGTATTCTTCGCTTCCCCGTGGGCCAGGGGTGTGACGGGTCAGAACCTCATCGTCGACGGCGGACTCGTCAAGGGGTGAGCGGCGTGGAAGGCAAGCAGGCCCACTTCAACCTCTTCATCCACGGTGTCGGTCATCGCAGCGCGGCCTGGTGGTCACCGCCACGTCGTGCAGCGCAACGACCGACTGCGCCTCGTCCCTGAACACCGTGACCACGCCTCTCTCATCTCACTCTTCGTTTAAGCAGAGCCCCTGCAGAAGCCCCGTTCATTCCCTTGACGGACACGCCGTCAACACCCTTCGGTCTAGATTTCTGGGGCGCTCTTCTCTCCGTGGGCTCGGAGCATGCCGAAGGCGACGAGGCCCGCCGCGAGCACGGTCAGAGCGATTCCGCCCCAGGTGACCGCGAGTCGGAACTCCGCGGTCTGCTCGGTCGGCCAGGCCGATGCGGTGAGGTGCCCGGTGAAGATGGCGGCGAGGAAGGTTCCGCTCAGGGCGATGCCCACGGCGGTTGCGAACTCGCCGGCTGTATCGGCCAGGGCCGCGCCGACGGTGGTCCGGTCTTCTGGAACTCCTTTCATGACGTTGGTTCCCGCGACGACGCCGACGACCCGCATTCCCGCCGCGACGAGCACGAGGGCCACAGCGATCCAGACGTATCCGACGCGTCCCAGAAGCGCGTAGACGGCCAGGCCCACGACGACGGCAGAGGCGCTGAGCCAGGCCGCTCGATCGAGTCCGAGCTTGTCGACGAGGATCGAGATGACGGCGCCGCCGGCGACGAGGACGATCACTTGCGGAAGCATGCCCAGTGCTGCCTGGGCGGGCGTCCATCCCCAGTCGAGCTGGAGCTGAAGTGCAACGAGGTACCCGATACCTGCGACGGCGAGGTTGGCTGCGCCTTTGAAGGCCAGTCCGCTGGACACGAGCGGGCTCGCGATCAGCTGCAGGTCCAGCAGGGGGTATTGGAACGAGCGCTCGCGCCAGGCGAATGCTGCCGCGAAAGCGATGGTCGCGGCCACCCCGGCCCAGGGGAACCAGGTGTCTGCGCCCACTTCGACGAAGAGGGCGGGGGCGAGCAATGCGGATGCGATGGCCGCGGTGCCCAGGATGGCTCCCCAGATATCGACAGGATCGCGGTGAAGCTCTTCTGGCCGGTCGGCGGGAATGCCTTTGTGGATCGCGATGAAGGCGATGGCTGCGATCGGCACGTTGACCAGCAGCAGGGTCTGCCACGGTGCGATGGCGAGGACGAAGCCGCCGGCGATCGGGCCGACGGCAAGGCCGATGAGTCCTACGGTGGAGATCACCGTCATCGCGCGTACCCGGAGGCGGTCATCGGCGAAGAGCCGGAACGCGAGAGCCAGGGAGCCCGGCGTGGTCATCGCGGCGGCCACCCCCATCGCCGCGCGAACGGCGATGAGCTGCCCGGCAGTGGCCACGAAGGCTGTCGCGAGACTCGTCATCCCGAGCAGCACGAGCCCGGCCAGCATCATCTTGCGTCGGCCGATGCGGTCGGCGACGGCGCTGAGCGCGAGCATCAATCCGCCGAACACGACGGAGTACACGCCAGTCACCCATTGCAATGCGGTGGCGGTGGCCTGTAGTTCCCGGCCGATGGTGGGCAAGGCGACATTGAGGATCGAGTTGTCGAGCATCTCGAACAGGAACACGGCCGACAGCCCGGCCAGCGCGATCCACGCGTCCTTCAGCGTGTGAGGCGGCTGCGCGGCCTCGGACTGGTGGCTGGGACGACGAATCATGGGTCACTCCTTCTCGGTGAAGAAGTGACGGGCCGTTCGTCCCGTGTGTGCTCGTGCGCTCTGTAGAGAGCCTCGTCTTCAACAGCGACGCACGTTTTTACTTCCGATGATCCCAGACTACCACTCGAGCGACACGCGTTTCAGGAGGCGAGCCTCCCCGCCCCTTCCTCCTGGTCCTAGTGTCTGTTCGACCTCGCCACAGTCTCAACACTCGTCTCCGCCCTCACCCTGACTCCTCCATACCGGATCGCTGGACCACCCAGAGCTGTCTCGACTCATCGGCTCCAGCCCGGCAACTCACCCTCGCGATGGCCTCCCCGATCAGCCCCGCCGCCTGAAGACACAAATAAATGGACGCATGTTACCTGCGGTAGTGCCCGCACACCTTCCTCACGAAGCGACTCGTGAGGAAGGCGGTGACCGGCATGAAAGGCGGCGTGACCCTCTTCCGCGGACCGGGCACTGCCGCCCGCCGGTACCTCGAATCCGACCGGTCCACCGCGGATGACTACTACCTCGAAGGCGGCACCGCCCTCGCGGACTTCACCATCACCAACAGTCGCGGTGAGGTCGTCTCGAACACCGGGCTGGACCCGGAGCAGTACGCAGGCTGGGTGGACTGGGTCCATCCGCTGACCGGGGAGCGGATGGGCATCCCGCGGGAGGCTGGCGAGGTCCGGAAGGGCTCCCCGCGGTTCGCGGAGATGGTCGTCAACACCCCCAAGTCCCTGTCGATCGCTGCCGCCCTGCACCCGGAGGTCTCTGACGCCCTCGATGCCGCGCAGCAGGACGCGGTGGCCGAGATTCGGCGGTGGCTGGCACAGCACGCCTACACGCGAGTCGGCCCGCGCGGGCAGCAGGAAATCATCCCGGTCGAGTCGGTGCAGACCGTCGCCGTGGTGCACCGCACCAGTCGTGCCGGTGATCCGCACCGGCACGTGCACTTCCAGATCGGCACCCGCGTGCCCGCCGCGGGCAAGTGGCGTGCCCTCGATACCGCGGTCCTGTTCAAGCAACAGGGCGCCATCCGTGCACTCGGCGCTGCGGTGATCGCCGCGCACCCGCACCTGGCTGCAACCCTGGACCGGCTCGGGCTCACCCTCGACCCCGTCACCGGGGAGGTCACGGAGCTGGAGACGTTCAACCCGGTGATGAGCAAGCGTGCCCATCAGGTCGAACGCAACCTGAAGCGGTTGGAGGCCGAGTGGGAGTCCGCGCATCCCGGCGAGGAGCCCGGCCCCGTCGTCCGCGCGCGGCTGCTGCACAAGGCGTGGGCGCATGAGCGGCCGAACAAGAAACCGTCCGACCTCGGCGACGAAGATGCTTGGAAGCAAGAGCTGGTCGAGGCCGGTTACAACCCCGAGACCCTCACCCGTGCACCAGCACCCGAGCGGGTGTCCGTCGATGACCTCAGCGTGCAGGAAGTCGCCAACCGTGCCCTCGACCGCAGTGCGGCGGGTGGGTCGACGTGGACGGTGCACACCATCCGCGAGCACGTCACCCGCATCACCACCGACCACGGCGCGCAAGCGACACCTACGGAGTTGCGCGAGTTCGTGCAACTCGCCACCGATCTCGCAATAGGGGATTGCTTCTCCGTGCTGCCGCCCGGTGCCGTGCACCCCGAGCATGTTGCACACCTCACCAGTCTGCGGGTGGTGGAGGCCGAGACGCAGTTGCGTGACCGGCTCGAAGCGCAGGCACCGAACCGCGAGCCGCCCCGTCCCGACCTGACCGAGCTCGCCGCCGAGCACGGTCTCGATGCCGGGCAGGCCGAGGCTGCGGCCGCGGTCGCCTCCCCTGACCCGCTCGTCGTGGTTGAAGGGGCCGCCGGGTCCGGGAAGACCACCATGCTCGCCACCGCCATCGAAGCCCTCGACCACGACGGACGGTCGGTGCGGGTGGTCACCCCGACGAAGAAGGCCGCCCAAGTCGCAGCCGAGACCCTGAAGGTGCCCGCGGATTCCGTAGCCGCGCTCGTCTACGCGCACGGGTTCAGGTGGAACGACGACGGTGTCTGGACCCGCCTCAATCCGGGCGACGCCGACCCCGCCACGGGCCAGACCTACACCGGCCCGCCCAAGGGACCACGGTTGGTGCGGGGTGAGCGAGTGATCGTGGACGAGGCAGGAATGCTCGACCAGGACACCGCCCTCGCCCTCCTCACCATCGTCCGCGAGGCCAAGGCGTCGGTGGCGCTGGTCGGCGACCGTGCCCAGCTGCCCGCGGTCGGGCGTGGCGGGGTGCTCGACATGGCCGCGCACATCCGTGGTGCAACCGTGGACATGAGCGAGCTGCACCGCTTCGACGACGAGCAGTACGCGGCGCTGACGTTGCGGATGCGCGACGGGAGGAACCCCGCGGCGATCTTCGACGTGTTGCAGGCGATGGGTCTGGTCCGGTTGCATGCCGACGATGACGCCATGCGCGAGCACATCGCCCAGAACACGATCCCCGAGGATGCGGTCACGGTGGCGACCAACGACGAGGCCACCGCGCTCAACGAGCGCATCCGCACCGTCCGCATCGAAGCTGGCGAGGTCGACGACGCCCGCACCGTGACCGGTTCTGATGGCCTGGCGATCGGTGTGGGTGATCTGGTGCAGGCGCGGCAGAACGATGCCGAGTTGCGGGTGGCGAACCGGCAGACCTTCACCGTCCAACAGATCAGCGAGGACGGTACGGTGCATGCCATCGAGACCGGCACCGACCGGAAGCACAACGTCACGGTCACCCTCCCGCCGGGGTATGTGGCCGAGCACGTGCATCTGGCCTACGCCTCCACCGCCTACGGCGTCCAAGGCACCACCGTCGACAGTGCGCACACGGTGCTCTCAGACGCTCTCGACGCGGCAGCCGTCTATGTGGGCCTCACCCGTGGCAGCGGACGCAACGAACTCCACGTGATCGCTGCGGACCTCGCAGGGGCGAGGGCGCAGTTCGTGGAGGCGATGGGTCGCGACCGCGCCGACCGGGGCCTGACCGATGCCACCGCCCGCGCGAACGAGGCCATCGCCGGTCTGGTCAAGGACGGACCTATCTCGATGGTCTCGGAGGAGCTGGCGCGGCTCGACGGGCTGGCGGAGAAGGCGGAGCAGCGGGCCGCCTGGTGGGAGAACGTCGGCGACCAGCTCACTGGGCTGTCGGCCCGGCATCGGGATGAGACGGATGAGAGCACCAGCGCCCTCGCCACGGCAGAGGAGCACGCCACCACCGTGGGGGCCGACACTCTCGCACCCCTGGAGGCCCGCGCCGAAACCGAAGGCCAGGAATACCTTGACGCCGTGGGCGAGGAAGCCCAGGCCGCCGGACGGCTCGCGACGGCTGGCTGGTTCGGCAAGCGGCGCGCCCAGCGCGAGCACGACACCGCCCGCGAGCACACCCAGGCCCTGCGCGGTCGCCTGTCCTCGGAGTGGGGCACTCTCCCGCGGCATGGGGGCGACCTCGACGAGTGGGTGGATCGTGTCGCCGCTCAACGGGCCGAGGAGTCTCCCGAGGTGGTGGAGGCTGGCGAGGCCGTGGTCGAGGCGCGGCAGGCGCGTACCGGGTTGCAGGAGCGACAGCGCCGCGACCGGCTGACGCTATTGGCGCGCCTCCACGGGGTGGACAACGTCCGCCGTGACCCCGACCGCTACCTGCGCACGAGCCCCCGCAGGGAGGCGGCAAAGTGGAGGGCGTCGGCGGAAGAAGCGCGGGCCGACGCCGCCGAGCTTCGTGGCCTGCCGTCGGATCAGGCGGCGGATCTCATCGAGATCAAACGCGCCACCGCCGAAGCCCACGAGACAGCGCTCCGGGAACGGCAGCGGCAGCTCCCCGACGAGCAACACCCCGCCCGGAGCACTCCTCGCCGAGAGGGTCCGGCACGCGGTCTCTAGGAGGCAGGCGGCTTGCCCCAGATGCGCCGCTTGGTCAGGTGCCAGGCCCCGCACGACGGGCACTCATAGATCCGCAACGGACCGGCATAACGTGAGCGGCGCAAAGCGACCCGCGCGGCGTCACCATAGTCTCCGTACTGACGTTTGCCGGTATCGAGACACAGTGCGCGGCTCTGAGCGGGATGGTGCTTCTTCCGTCTGCGATGTCGGGCCATGTGCATCTCATTTTATAATTGAAGTACTGGTTTCCAGTCGCGCAGGGCTCCATGGAGATCTGAGAGAAGTGCGGCCTTGCGAACATTCTGGCGTCTGAGGACCGTGTGTGCTCCTCACTCCCACGCTGCTAGCTTTTCCGGATTCCGCACGGCCCATATATGATCCACCATTCCCGAACTCACATTCACAGAAATGACTGCGACGATCTTCCCCTCGGAGGTGGCCACCAGGCCAGCCTCTCCGTTGACAACCTGTTCTTCGATATGGAGGCCCGGTTGGCGGCCAAACGCGCCAATGAAGAAACGAGCCACTTCCTCCGGGCCATACAACGGCTCCAAAGCAGCAGAAACGAGACCGCCACCATCGGTGACCGCCGTGACATTGGGGTCCAGCAGCTCAATAAGCCCCCCAATGTCGCCTTCGCTCCATGCGTTCTTGAATGAACGGACGACGGCAGCATGCTCTTCACTCGGCACCGCAATCTGGCGCGAATCTCGAATCCGCTTTCGTGCGGAAGACGCCAACTGACGGCAAGCTACCGGTGATCTTCCGACGATCTCAGCGACCTCTGCGAAGGTGAATCGAAAGACGTCATGCAGAACGAAAGCCACGCGTTCAGCTGGCGTCATCGACTCCAGCACAACTAAGAGGGCCATCGAGACGGACTCGTCCATACTTACTCGATCTGCTGGGTCGATCGAAGCTTGAGATGAGCTGCTAGTCCAGGCACTTGGATCGGGGATAGGTTCAGGGAGCCACTCGCCGACGTAAAGCTCTCGACGAACGCGCGCACTGCCGAGAAGATCGAAACAGATTCGGCTCGCGGTCGTAATTAGCCAAGCGCGTGGCGATCGCACGTCCTCGCGAGCAGAATCCTCAAGCCGATACCAGCGAATGTACGTATCTTGAACAGCGTCTTCAGCATCGCTGAGCGACCCGAGGAGTCGATAGCACAGGCCGAGTAGGATACTGCGCTCTTCGACGGCGTCCCCAAGGCTCGGCGGCTCAGTCACAGCCGACTCAGTGGCGTCCGGCATGATCCCTCCTTCTCGCCACCGGCCAGCTCGAGCAGGCAAGGCGGCTCTTGATTGAGACTATACAGCGGGGGCAGACCACCCCCTACAGGGAAGACGAAGCACACGATCAGAGTGTGAGGTCTGCTCCACCAGAACGTCGAGTGGTGTCGTCGCGTACAGGAGAACCGTCAGTCCGGGGGTTCTCAGAGGATTCCGTCGCTTGTGGCTCAGCAGATGAGTGACCGCGAAGCTCCCGAACCTCGTCAGGCGAAGGCGGAACGATACGATCCTCAAAGAACCTGCGAGAGAAGAACGCTCGCGCCCTCTCCCTGATTCGAATCCGCCCAGACTCATCTGGCCGCGGATGCAGTGGAGAGGGAGACTCATAGTTGACAAGCTCCCATCGTTGGAACTCATCAACCGGTGCGTGTATCTCCTGGTATTCGCCGCTCGGTAGACGCACGATCCTCCCCGTTTCGAAACCGTGCAGTGCGATCTCCTTGTCCTTTCTCTGCAGGCCGAGGCAGATCCGTCGAGCGATACTGAAGCCAACGATGGGTCCGAGGAACAGTGACACCTGGAGCGCAAGAATGACGTCCTCGTTGCTGAGAGAAAAGTGCAAAGCGATGACGTCAGAACCGGCAGCTATCCATAGAACCGCGTAGAAGACGATTGCGGCAATGCCTATACCGGTACGTGCGGGTGCATTCCTGGGGCGGACCAGCAGATGATGATCGCGTTTATCGGCGGAAATCCACGATTCGATAAATGGGTAGAGGATTGCAGCGACGAAGAACAACCCACATACGGCGACGGGAACGAGGATCGCAAGAGTGAGCGTATAGCCACTCAAGACGATCTCCCATCCTGGCGGTACGAGTCGCTGCGCCCCGTCCAGGAACGCGACAAACCAGAGAGCGCCGCCCCCGGCCGAAGCATTACCTGGGTCAGCGGGGCCATAGGTCCAGATCGGATTGATCGTCACAGTGGCGGCGATGAGGAACAGGATGCCAGACACCATGAGCATCAGACCGAATCGCTTGACTGCGGCGGGGGCGAGCGATTTCCCGACCACGTTGTTCTCGGACCTCCCTGGCAAAGGGAACTGAGTGGGCTTGTGACGGAATGTTTGAAAAGCGATGACAAGACCGAATAGGGCGATCAGTGCCGGAAGGATGAGGACATGCATCGGGTGCACCGTTGCTATCGCTCCGGATGGAAAGCTGCCTTGAAAGAAGAGTGATGAAAGAGTCGTACCAATCACTGGTATGGCCTTTAGGACGCCGTCGAGGACTGCAAGACTGCTGCCTGAGAGCATGTCATCCGGAAGGAAGTGCCCTGTCAGTCCCGCCATCATCGCCGTCATGAGGCAGCCGAACAGAGCTATCCAAGCTATTTCCCGCGGCTTGCGAAACTCGGCGGTAAAGAAGACTCGCAAGATCTGAAGAATCAGAGCCGCGATCATGAGCGATGCGCTCCAGGAATGCAGTTGGCGCATGAGCAACCCACCGCGGACCTCAAAGGACAGCTCCATGGTCGATGTGAATGCTCGCGAGGCTTCTACACCTCGTAACGGCTCATATGGGCCTTGGTACGTGACTGTTTCGACTGACGGGTCATAGAAGAACATCAGGAAGACGCCCGACAACATGCAGACGATGAATGACGCCAGGGCGATATGGATAAAGAAAAACGACCAATGATCGGGAAACACCCTGGTCCTAAGCTTTGCCAGCCAAGTGCTTGCTCCGACGCGCTTGTCTATCCAACTGCCGACCCGGTCGACGGCTCTCGTTCTCGGCGAATGTTCGCGTGGCACAAGTATCCCTTTCGTTGGCCCGTGGCACTTCAGCTGACCAACTAAGAGACGACGCGGCGCTGCGATCTGTGAGGCGGGACTCCCGCACTTCAGCGACTAAGGCGAGTCGCAACGCAGCCGGAGCGGGCGGTCCCGGGCCTCGGACTGCGACCGGCGGGACCGGCCCATAGCACCGTCCTTGACCTGGCCCGTAGGGGGGGGCTTCGAAGCGACCGTCCCCCACCCAATGCCGCCGCGGGGAGCCGCGATGACCAGCGCACCTGACGTTTTGAACCGCTGCTCCGTCGAAGTGTTACCAGAGTCACACCAGACGGACCACACCGCCGAAGGAGCCCGCACATGCAGACAGTAGTCCCGCATACCGCCAAGGATCAGACCACACCCGACTTCGGGTACGACGGAAGCACGAGTGATCGCCATGGTTCCCCGTGACAGCCACACCGAATCCGCCAGGTCTTTCCTCGAAGTCGTACAAGGCGAGCGGCTTCGCCTGCTGTCCGTCGCCTACAACCTGCTCGGATCAGCATCTGACGCAGAAGACGCAGTACAAGAGGCCTATCTCCGCTGGTACCGCCAACCGCCGTCAGAGCGGAATGCGATCAAGACGCCGGGAGCTTGGCTCACTAAAGTCATCACCCGAATTTGCCTCGACCAACTACGGTCGGCCCGCAAACGACGCGAAGTATACGTTGGCGAATGGCTTCCCGAGCCGATCCCTGCCTTCGATGTCAGAGTTGCCGAACCTTCGGAGACCACATCCGCCGACCCTGCCGACCGCATATCACTTGATGAGTCGGTTTCCATGGCGCTCCTGATCGTCCTCGACAAGATGTCACCCGCCGAACGCGTCAGCTTCGTCCTGCATGACGTGTTCCAATACTCCTTCGCCGAGATCGCGGAGATCGTCGGGCGTACCCCTCATGCGTGCCGCCAACTCGCTTCGTCAGCGAGGAAACGAGCAAAGAGCGCCACCTCTGGACGCGTCGAACAGGACGAACATCGGCGTGTTAACCAAGCTTTCAAAGAGGCATGGCAGCAAGGCAGTCTCACGAAGCTTCTTAACGTACTCGATCCAAGCGTTACCACCGTCACAGATGGGGGGGGAATCGTGAGCGCAGCAATTGACCCAATGGTCGGTGCAGAGCAAGTCGCCGCCTTCTTCAAGGCAGTCATGATCAAGCAACCCGACCTGATCGTCTCCGAGGCTGTCGTCAACTATCAGCCCGGCTTGATCGGGTCGTCGCATGGGCGCGTGATTGCTGTCGTAGCCACGCAGATCACTGGGACCCGAATTAGCAACATCTGGGCCGTTAGAAACCCCGAGAAGCTCCACCTCTGGCACAACGAACTCTCTGAAGGTGAGCCTCATGTCTTGCGCATTGCCTGAAAAAGCAACTCGAATCGCAATAGTGGGAGCCGGTATCGGCGGACTCATGCTCGCGGCTTCCCTCGGCGAGGACTACCAGATCGACCTCTTCGATCATCGGAGCTCGCTGAACGGTGACGGCTACGGACTCAACATCCAGCCTATTGCAGTAACGGAACTCGCTGGCCTCGGGCTCCTGTCTCGCTTGTGCAGCCTCGGAATACAGACTCGCGCACACCGGTACCTATCCTCAGACGGACAACAGATCATGGAAGAACCTCGGGGACGGTTCGCTGGGGAAGAGATGCCCCAACTATCGATCCTCCGACACGATCTGGTTTCGATCCTGCTCGCCCAGCTGCCCGGTAGTTGCCGGATACACACGAGCGCCACGATCACGATCGAAGACTTAGAACGGTGGGATAGGCAATCTCCTGCACCATATGACCTCATCGTCGGAGCGGACGGCATCAACTCCGTCACCCGTACCTACACCGTAGGAGCCACCGCGCTTCACGATGGCGGCATGACTCTCTATCGCGGAGTCGCGGACCTCCCCAAGATGCTCGACGGAGAGACCTTCATCCTCGTCACAGCCGACGATGGCTGTCGACTCATCGCCTACCCGGTCTCCGCGCCCATTGCTAGAAGCGGATCGAGCCGGATCAACTGGGTGCTCCTCGTCCCTGACAGAGTCTACGAGGGACAAACTCCGGTCCTCGGCGAGAGCCAAGAAGCCGTGCGGCGCATACTGGGGTCCCTCATCGGAAACTGGGCCCTCGACTTCCTAGACATCGAAGCGATGATCGAGAAGTCCCCGACCATCAAGTCGGACCGCCTCCGTGACCGTGACCCAATCAATCAGTGGTCCCGCTCACGAGTCGTATTACTTGGCGACGCGGCACACCCGATGTACCCCATTGGGGCACAGGGTGCCTCGCAAACTATCGTCGACGCCGCCTGTCTTGCCGGGGCAATCAAGACCGAAGCCGACCCATTCATCGCCATTGCGGAGTTCGTGTCCGCCAGGCTTCCTCAGACCAACAACGTCGTGCTCGCGAATCGAAAGATGAACCGCGAAGAACTCGAACATGTCGGCACCGCCAGTAGCACCCGATCCGAAAAGTTTCGAACCACAACCTCGAACTATCGCCAAGCTGTCCGCGATAGAACTCGGCCGCACTCAAGCAGCGTCGGCCACAACACCATCGAAAGGTAACCGACGTGAGCTATCTGAAGTGCGACGTAATCATCATTGGAGCCGGAGTCTCAGGGATCTATGCGGCCCATAAGCTCTCCAACGACCTCGGTCTCGACGTTGTCGGCATCGAGAAGGGCAGCGATGCGGGAGGAACCTGGTACTGGAACAGATACCCAGGAGTTCAGGCTGACACGGATAGCCATGTCTATCGGTACTCCGGTGATCCGACCGTATCGCCCTCCTGGGATCGCGCCGCGCGATATCAGAAGGGCAGCCAGATTCGTGACTATCTTCAGGATTTCATGAAGCGGCAAGACTTGGACAAGATCTTCCACTTCGAGACGACCGCAACTACGGCTGACTTCAAAGAAGAGCAAGCACGGTGGGAAGTGCGGACGGACAGAGGCCAGACGTTCTCGGCTCGGTATCTCATCGGAGCCGCCGGCGTCCTCTCGAAGCCGGTCCTCCCCAACATCCCCGGCCTTGCATCGTTCACCGGGCAGACCATCCACACGGCTCGATGGCCTGAAGGCGTGAGTCTCGCCGGAGCAAGAGTCGCGGTGTTTGGCACCGGATCAACTGGTTGCCAGCTCATCGCCAATGCAGCGACCGAGGTCGAAGAGATGGTCGTCTTCCAACGCACAGCCCAGTACGTCGTCCCGGCGGGGCAACGACGGTGGACCGACAGCGAATCTCACCACTATGAAGAGTCCTTCGCCGAACTCTGGGATGCCTGGCGGCTGACGAGACTTGCGTGCGGTTTCGAGGAGCCACAAACCGGGGCGCAAGATGTCGATGAGAAGACGCGAGAAGAAGTCTTTGAGAACGCCTGGGAGGAAGGCGGAGGCTTCAATTTCATGTTCGGGACGTTCTCCGATCTTGCGTTCAATCGCGTCTCCAACAACGCCGCCGCTGACTTCATCAAGCAGAAGATCAACGTCATCGTCAGGGACAGCGACACGGTGAAGGATCTGACTCCCACCGAGCCGTACGCCAGGCGCCCCGTCGCTGTAGACAACTACTACGAGACCTTCAACCGCGAGAACGTATCCCTGGTGAACAGCAGACGGAACCCTATCCGATCCGTTACGCCGCACGGAATCACCCTCGACGACGGACGCTTCTTCGAAGTCGATGTCATCGTGTTCGCCACCGGGTTCGAGGCAGTAGACGGGGCATACCGCGATTTCCACGTCCAAGGGCGAGAAGGCACGAACCTGCTCGAACACTGGGGCGATGCTCCTTCGTCGTACTTAGGGATTGCTACGCCGAAGTTCCCGAACTTCTTCACCGTACTTGGACCTTTGGGGGTCTTTTCGAACTTGCCGCCAGGCATCGAGGCACAGGTCGATTTCATCGCAGAGGTGATCGCGGTAGCCGACTCTACCGAGGCCGCCACCATCGAAGTACATCCAGACGCTGTGAATCGTTGGGCGGTTGAGTCCACGGAGATGGCCCAGGGCTCCGTTTTCGCCGAAGTTAAATCGTGGATCTTTGGGTCAAATGTTCACACCGACAGCCCCCGAGCACTCTTCTACTTCGGCGGCCTCGGCTCATACCGCCAACGACTTCGCAACGAGATCGACAATCGACTTCCAAGTTTCCAGCTGTCCACCCGGTCGCGGCTGACTCAACAGAGAGAAGGAGCACACCATGTCCATCAGTGAGAACGATGACCTCCGCAACAAGAACCTCCAAACCGTCGAACGGTACATGCATACCAAAGGCGAGGACCGATACCACCGACACAACCTGTTTGTCGAGGAAGGGATCGGGGGTCTCTGGACCACCGAATCGGGACAAGCAATCGAGATCCGAGGCAAGTCGGCGCTTGAGCGGCATGCGCACTGGTCGCTCCAGTGCTTCCCTGACTGGGAGTGGTACAACATCACAGTCCACCCTGAGACCGATCCCAACCATTTCTGGGTCGAATGCGATGGTCACGGTGCCATCCGGTTCGAGGGGTATGACGAGGGATACTACGAAAACCACTTCCTGTTTTCGTTCGAGATGGACGGCGGCCTGATCGTCCGGTGCCGCGAATTCATGAACCCCATCTTGCAGCTCAAGGCCCTCGGCCTCCCGGTGCCGCGAATTGAACGCAAAGGCATCCCCCAGTAATGACTACGCCGACCAGAAGCCACACGCATCAGTCCACTCTCACTCGATACTCCTCCGCAGCGCATCAGCCCACATGGCCCCAACCGCACCTAGTCGAGCAGGTGCGGCACCGGCTGGAGGCGGCACAGTCCCTCGTGACCCCAGAGGAAATCGAGGAGCTGCGAGTCTGTCTGGCAGTTGTCGCCAGCGGCCACGCAACCGTCGTTCAGCTTGGCGACTGCGCTGAGCCGTTCGTCGAGCTATCACCGCAGGCCGTCGACCGGAAGCTGGACTTCATAGATGAAGCCGCTGACCTGGTCGCTGGAGCCACCGGCCAGGGGGTGATCGCTATCGGTCGGGTCGCGGGTCAGTTCGCGAAGCCCCGCAGCAATCCGACCGAGACCGTCGCCGGACAAGACATTCCAACGTACATGGGCGACGCAGTTAACGGGCCTGGATCAACTCCTGAAGAACGCGAGCCGGACCCGTTCCGGCTCTTGAGAGGTCATCGTTTGGCCCAGCGGGCGACGGAGGCCATACGTCACCACAACAGCACGACCGGACGAAAGATCTGGACGAGCCATGAGGCGCTGCTGATGGACTACGAACACCCGCAGGTTCGATTCCAGGGACATGATCGTTACCTGACATCGACGCACTGGCCCTGGATAGGCAACCGTACCCGGCAGCTCGACGGTGCCCACTTATCGCTCATGGAGGTCATTCGCAATCCGGTGTCTTGCAAGATTGGACCAGGTGTATCAACGAGCGAAGCTGAACGGCTTGTCAGGACCCTTAATCCGCATAACGAAAAGGGGCGCCTCTCGCTCATTGCGCGATTCGGTCGTTCACGGATCAGAGATGACTTTCCCGCCGTCGTCTCGGCACTATGCACCGCCGGCCTTGAAGTTAATTGGATGGTGGATCCTCTTCACGGCAACACGAGAAGTGCTGATGATGGAGCCAAGACACGACTGATGCCTGATGTCCTGGACGAGGTAACCGCCTTCAACGAAATTCTCAAGACCTTTGACCTCCACTCCGCAGGTATCCATCTGGAAGCCACCGGAGACTATGGGATCGAAGAGTGCACCACGAGTGTCGATAGCCGACGTGGGTCTAACAGCTACCGGAGCCTCTGCGACCCGCGTCTCAATCGAATCCAAACTGCCGAAGTCCTAACCGCTTGGACGGAGGGCCGCTGACATGAAACATACATTCACAACTACGTCATACGCGCAAGTCACTATCGCTGATGTGAAGACGCGCGGACCCGGATGGGCACTCGATTGGACCCGCGCGGCACTGCTCGTCCATGACATGCAGGAGTACTTCGTCCGAGCACTGCCAGCTGAGCCATCTCATCAGTTGCAAAGCAACGTCAGCCGGCTCGTACGTCTCGCCAGAGATCGAGGAGCGCCGCTGATCTACAGCGGTCAGCGTGGCGGGATGACCTTGGAAGAACGAGGACTCATGACGGACTTCTGGGGGCCTGGGATGGACGCAGACGAGGAGGACCGCCGCTTGGTCGACTCTGTTGAGCCTACGGAGCAGGACTCCCGAATTACGAAATGGCGCTATAGCGCCTTCACCCACACCGGCTTGGCAGAACTCCTCTCGGGTTTCGGCAAAGATCAGCTGATCGTCTGTGGGATCTACCTACATGTGGGCATCCTGGCAACTGCCATCGACTGCGTCGCCGAAGACATCCAGTGCTTCGTGATCGGAGATGCAACCGCAGACTTCAATCGAACTCTCCACATCGACACGCTGGAATATATCGGCGATCGATGCGGACAGATCACGTTCATTGGAAGCGACCTGATATGAACTGCCAGGTTTCCGCCAGCCAGGCGTTGCAGATAATCAGCGAACACGAGACCAGCTACGCCCTGATACTGCGACAAGCGACCCCGGACTATATCGACCTGCTCATCTTCGACGCCAGCACCGTTGAGGACACGACTCAGATCGCCACCGACGATGAAGCCACCAAACTCGTACTCCTTCCTTACCGTTCGATCGAAGAACGTGGATTCTCCGCTCAAGACGACAAGCAACCAATCTTGACCTGCACGGTGTCCCAGCACTATGTCACAGACCGCGACGAATTCGAGAGCCTGGTCGCGGGACCAATAGGCCACGTGGAGAATTTCGAGTTCGATATCAGCGATGCGGAATACGCGGACATTGCCTCCGCCTCCATTGTCGAAGACATCGGCAGCGGCCTCGGGTCAAACTTCGTCCTAAAACGAACGCTTCAAGGAACGCTGAGCGATAGCAGTAACGCCTCACTACTCGGACTCTACAAGCGGCTGCTCCAACGCGAAGCAGGCGCCTATTGGACCTTTCTAGTCTCGTTGGAAGACAGAGTCTTCCTGGGGGCTTCTCCTGAGCGCCACGTGTCGCTTCATGACTCAATCGTAGCGATGACCCCCATCAGCGGAACTCTAAGAGCGGAAGGGCGTCGACCGACAACACGCGAGGTCCAAGCGTTCTTAGCAGACCAGAAGGAAGCCGATGAACTCCTCATGGTGCTGGATGAGGAGCTGAAGATGATGGCCTCACTCTGCCCGGAAGGGGCCGCCGTAATCGGTCCACGCATTCGTCGAATGTCTAACGTCGTCCACACGGAGTTCGAAATCTCCGGTCGGACCTCCGCCAACATCGGCCGAGTGCTCAGATCGACCCTCCTAGCTCCAACAGTCGTGGGGAGCCCCCTGGAGAGCGCTACTCGCGTCATCCACAAACGGGAGCCCTCGCCGCGCGGCTACTACAGCGGCGTGGTGGCTCTGGTCGAACCCGACGGCGGCGGCGGACAATCTCTCGATTCAGCCATCCTCATCCGAACCGCCGAGATATCGCGATACGGCGACGTAAGTATTTCGGCTGGCTCAACTATTGTGCGCCATTCAGATCCCGACTCCGAAGCGCAGGAGACTCGTGCCAAGACTGCGGGATTGCGACAGGTCTTTGAGGCTGAGGCTTCCCTTGACGCCTCCATTGGCCAGGCCATGACAGTTCGCCGCGCCGTAGTGTCCGACTTCTGGCTCAAGAGCACAACTGAGCGCGCACTGAACCGACATCGATTCAGCGGCCGGACATGCCTCATAGTGACCGCCGAAGACGACTTTACACACATGCTGGCTGTACTACTCAGATCCTTGGGATTCTACGTGGACGAACAACCAGCCCTCGACGTGGACGAACTCCCGGCTGACCGTGATCTGATTCTGTTCGGCCCTGGTCCCGGCAACCCCGAGAACAAGACCGATCAGCGCATCGTTTCTCTTCACCGGCTCATCCGGTCCGCGCTGTTGCAACGGCGACCGTTCCTCGCCGAGTGTTTGAGCCATCAGATACTCGCGCTAGAGCTTGGCTTGCCCATAGCTCGACTAGCGCAACCGCACCAAGGTGAGCAGATCGAACTTCCGCTCTGGAATCGACAAGCGACACTGGGGTTCTACAACACATACACCGCTCGTTCCCTAACCCCCTTCGTCCATTCCAGTCCCGCAAGGCATGTCCGGGCGATCCTGCACCCTGACTCCGAGGACGTCGCAGTACTCAGCGGTACGGCGTTTGCCTCGACCCAGTTCCACATTGAGTCAGTTCTGACTCACAACAATGATTGGCTGCTCGCTGAACTCATCGAGGGTGTACTCAGCCGTTCCGAAACGAGGACGACCAAGAAGGTGGACCGTGGAACATCAGTACCAATTAGTTGACGCGTTCGCCACCAGACCCCTGGTCGGTAACCCAGTTGCTGTGTTCCTCGACTCGTTCGACTTGGACCAAAGGACGATGCAAGACATCGCCGCCGAGTTTCAACTATCGGAAGTCGTCTTTGTCGACAGACCGAGGAGCGATCCGACGCGGGTGCAATGCAGAATATTCACCCCTGTGAACGAACTGCCGTTCGCGGGCCACCCGCTCATCGGTGCAGCGCGAGTGCATCTGGACCGTCATCAACTCTCTAACGCAACGTTCACAACTCCGTCCGGGGCGGTAAGGATCTCCAAAGATCCGGCTGATACGAGTAGCGTGCAGATCACCCAAGCCATGCCCACTGAGGTCGCAACCGAACATGCAGCTGAGCTGAAAGCCGCTCTAGGCACATCGAGCTTCGCTGGCCCGCCAGCGCTTTACGACGCGGGTGCCAGACATCTCGTAGTACCCATCAGGACCGTAAATGAGTTGATGGCGATACGCCCAGATCAGCGCCGTCTCTCTATTTTCGAGGACATGGCGATCAACTGCTATGCCGCAGAAAACGGAGTCCTGTTCAATCGAATGTTCTCCCCGGCATATGGTGTCCAAGAAGATGCGGCCACCGGATCAGCCTGCGCACCAATAGCGCTACATGCGGTGTCGATCGGACTCCATGACTCACTACTCCGGGTTGAAGTCCGACAAGGGCACAAGCTCGGCAAAGATTGTCGGATGACAGTTTCGATTCGACAGGATCAAGAGCCGCAATGCGCTGTCTCCTTATCGGGAGCTACGGCTCTTGTCGCTCACGGCACGCTACTCGTATAAACCAGAACGGATCGAAGCAATGAATGACAATCTTTCGGAGACCCTCACAGGCCATATCGAGGTAGATTTCCCTGAGTATCTAGATCCACCTGGCGAGCCTTTCGAGCTACTGACCTCATGGCTGAAACGCGCCGTGCGTCTCGGGGTCCGCGAACCGCTAGCAATGGCGTTGGCTACCTCTACAAATGCGGGCCAGCCGTCGATCAGAACAGTAGCATTGGCGGAGCTCACGACCGCTGGTCTCATTTTCACGTCTCACTCCAACTCCCCTAAAGGCCAGGAGGCTCTGGCGAATCCGAAGGTGGCAGCGCTGTTTTACTGGCGTGAAACCAGCGAGCAGGTGTGCATCCGCGGTTCTATCCAATGCCTAGACGAGACCGTTGCCGACAGGATGTGGCAACGACGCCCGCTCGGCACACACGCGATGTCCGTTGCCTCCTGTCAAAGCCGTCCTCTAGATGATGTTGAAGGCCTCCGCCAGACGGCCGTGCAACTCGCCGAGGATGCCCCATTGCCGAGACCGGTAACCTATAGGGCTTTCGAGATTCAACCTTCCGACATCGAGTTCTGGGCGAACGGCCGTGACAGGCTGCATGAGCGACTGCTCTTCTCACGCCGGGGATCTGGCTGGGCGGTTTCGAGGCTTCAGCCGTGAACTCCTGCGCGTCACAGACGAACGATCTGGGCAGACGTTCTGATGAACGTAAGGCTGCGCTCTCAGTGCGTAGCCTGATGAAGTGGCACTTTTCACCGCGTACGGGCTCGCCATTTTGGGTTGCGTCTCGTCCGTCATTGCCTTTTGACCCGCTGAAGGATGTACGAACCCCGGAGCAGTTGGATATGTTCACCGACTGGACAGGAGTGCCTGACGAGGCTAAGGGCTTGAGTCTCATTCCGGCTGGGCTTCCTCGTGCGGAGCGTATCGTCAGGGCTGGTTATCGAGGCGCAGGTCTGCCCTTGCTGGAGCGTTGGCTTGATCAGTTGGTGACCTGGCGCGTATCGGGATACAGCAAACCACCTGCCCTTGGAGGGGATTGCACGCTAATTGCGTTAGCGCCGGACGCTCAATTTGCTATTGCCGTGAGTGCCGAGCGAGCTAGGAGGTTGGGGACGCGTCCGTACCTTGTAGACCCCCATGAGGCGACCCTTCGGGAAGTCCCCATTGGTTCCTGTGACGAGGGTGCGCGTCGATGCTGGACTGCTATGCCGGACGCTCAAGTCCGGTACATATCAACATCGCCGGGCTACCTCGTATCCCTCCTCGCCAATGCTCGTTTCAGTCGTGTATTGAGTCGGTCGGTTCGTCATGTCGCTATCTACGTAGACTGGGAGCACGAAGATCTCGCGTTGGCTGCGTTGCATGCAGTTCCAGAACACGTGGAGGTCAGCCTTGTTGTCAGTGTTCCTGGAGCACTAGCTGAATTTAGGACCGGCCTGGTTCGCCGGAAGGATAATACGTTCAAGTTCCATGGGTTTGATCCGCACATATCTGTGACCTGGGGGAAGTTGGGTGACAATTCTGATTCCTGCCCCGAACTGCGGTCCGATCTCCGGGTTACTCATCTAAGCCGGTGGGGGTTCTTGCCAGGAGTGTGGGTCAAGACTGAGCGCGTTGCCTACAGTCTCGGTCGCACATCCGCGGGCTTCGGGGTGCGTCGTCACTGACGCGCAACGGGGTCGCTCTAGCCCGCTCTGACCGTCGAAGAGCAGCGAGACGTCCTACACGCCTCACACTCTCGTCAGCTAGCTCGTCTGTCTACTAGGCACGGAAGCAGTGCCCCCGGAACTCGGCTCCATGTGAGTCGACTCCGGTCGAACTCGAACCCAACGGAGGATCGCAATGTCCAATCCAGTCACTTTCGTCAACGTCATCGACGTCGAGCCGGAGAAGCAGCCGGAACTCGTCGAGCTGCTGAAGGAGGGTACCGAGAAGGTGATGAAGCACCGGCCCGGTTTCATCTCTGTCACCCTGCTCGCCAGCGCCGACAAGACGCGCGTGCTCAACGTGGCCCAGTGGGAGTCTGCCGATGATGTCAAGGCGACCCAGTCCGACCCGGAGGCGGCTGAGTACGCGAAGAAGACCGCGGGCATCGCGAAGGCGAGCCCTGGTCTTTACCAGGTTGTGGGTGAGTACAAGTAACCCAGCCACCGTCGAACCCGGGGTGTGAGCGACACATCGCTCACACCCCGGGCTTCGCACAGCTCAACTGTCTTCGTCATGCCGCCAGCTTGAAGTCGGTACACTGGAGATACGAAGTACGATACGTATCACCCTTGAGCATGTTCGGCTCGTCGAGGATGAGCACATCGGGGTACATGGCGAAGGCCATGGCGATGCCGATGCGCTGCTGCTGACCGCCGGAGAGCTGGTGAGGCCAGCGTTTCTGATACGCCTTGTCTCCGGGCAGTCCGACATCGACGAGCACCTCGGCGACGCGATCGGTTCGCTCCTGCTCCGAGGATCCGAAATCGTGGATGTCGAGGACTTCCCGGATCTGTTCGCCCACCCGCATGGCCGGGTTGAGCGAGAGTGCGGGGTCCTGTGGGATGTACGCGATCCGGGATCCGCGCAGATCTCGCAGAGCCACCTCGTCGAGGTCGCCGACTTCCACGTGGGTGGCCTCACCGCGCGGCCAGATGCTCACGGACCCCGACCCGAACTTCAGCCCTTCCCGGAAGTGACCCATACATGCCAGACCCGCAGTGGTCTTGCCGGACCCCGACTCGCCGACGAGCCCGAGGATCTCCCCGCGGGACAGGGCGAAGTCGACGCCGTGGAGGATCTCATCGCCGGCGTTCGTGAGCACGCGCAGGTCGGACACCCGCAGGACGATCTTCTCGTTCGGTTCGTTCGCGGCATCGTGGCGAACGGTTTCTGTCTTCGGGCTCATCATGCCTCCACGGATGTCGATGCGGTGGCTCGGGCGAAGGAGTCCGCGAGCAGGTTGGTGCCGATGGTCAGCAGAGCGATCGCGATGACCGGCAGCAGCACACCCCAGGGTTGGATGGACAGGGCGATCCGGTTCTCGTTGATCATCAGCCCCCAGTCGGCGGCCGGCGGCTGCAGGCCGAGTCCGAGGAACGACAGGGAGGCGATATAGCCGATCGAATAGGTCAGGCGCAGCCCGGCCTCAACGCTCAAGGGCCCGGTAATGTTGGGCAGCAGCTCACGGATGAGCACCTTCCACCGGGGCATCGCATACATCTCCGCGGCCTTGATGTAGTCCTCGGTGATGACGCCCAGGGTCGCGGACCTCGCCACACGGGCGATGCGCGGGGCGTGGGTGAGACCGATGACGGTCACGAGCACCCAACCCTGCGGACCGAGCACCGTGATCGCCAAGAGGGCGAACACGAGCTGCGGGATGGCGAGGATGACATCGTTGAGACGCATGATCACGGCATCGAACCTGCCACCGACATAGGCGGCGAGCATGCCGATGATCGCACCGACGACCATACCGAGGACAGTGGCCAGCACACCGTAGACGATGAGGGTCACACCGCCGGCGAGGAACCGAGACAGCACATCCCGACCGAGGTTGTCCGAACCGAACAGACCGTAGGGGCTGAAGGGCTTCGTAACGAACTCGGTGGCGGTGTTGCCCGTCGCCCAGGGCAGCAGCAGCGGCCCGCACAGGCTGAGGACGACCACAACGACGGTGATCGTCAGACCGATCTTGCCCTGCTTCTGCGCCAGCACGCGTTTGTAGAAGGGGACGTAGGTGGTCTGGGATTCCTTGGGAACCTCGGCGGCGTCGGTGGCCGCGGACTTGAGGTCGTCGAGACTGTTAGCATCGGTGCTCATGCTGCGCTCCTCAGTTTCGGGTTGGTGAGGATGCCGACGACATCGGCCGCCAGGTTCACCACGACATAGACGGCGGCGACGAGCATGGAGATCGCCTGGACGACCTGCACGTCTCGGTAGGTCACGCCGTCGATGAGTGCTTGGCCGAGCCCCGGGTAGCGGAAGAGGAACTCGACGACGACCACGCCGCCGGCCAGCCAGGCCAGCTGGATCGCCACGACCTGGGCGACGGGACCCAGCGCGTGGGGCACGGCGTGGCGCAGGATCACCCGCTTCTCCGGGACGCCTTTGAGCCGGGCCATCTCGACGAAACCGGAGTCGAGGACCTCGATCATCGTCGCCCGCATCATCCGCACGATGTAGGGGGTGACGACGAGGATGAGCGTCACCGTCGGCAGGATGAGCTGCTCGGGGCGGTTCCACACCGGTTCTCCCGGCGGGGCCAGGGTCACGGCCGGCAGGATCTGGAACACCGAGGTGGCGAAGATCGCGATGAGGCCGATGCCGATGACGAACTCGGGCATGGCGGCGAATACGAGGGAGGCACCGGTCATCGCCTGGTCGCGGCGACCGCCGCGGTGCAGGGCCTGGTAGACGCCGAGTCCGATGCCCAACGGCACGGAGACGATCGCGGCCAGCCCCATGAGGACGAAGGACGCCCAGACCCGATCGCCGAGCAGCGCGGAGACCGATCCGCCGGTCGCCGAGGAGGTTCCGAAGTCTCCGACAAAGAGCCCGCCCAGCCAGTGGAAGTACCTCAGCCATGCGGGATCGTTGAGTCCCAGCTGTTCGTTGAGTGCTGCGATGCGCTCGGGGGTGGCCTGCTGGCCGAGGATGGCTCGGGCCGCGTCGCCGGGCAGCAGCAGGGTCGCGCCGAAGACGAGCAGGGATACTGCGATGAGAATGAAAGCGGAGAAGAGAAGCCGCTTACCGATGACTTTTCCGAACATGTCAGACCTCTCCGATCCACACGCGGTCGAATCTCCAACCGCTCAGGGGCCGTCCCGTCGAGTTGGGGATGAGCCCTCCGACGTACTTCTGGAAGGCGTCGACCTGGTTGGCGAAGCCCCACACGATGTATCCGCCTTCGTCATAGAGCATCTTCTGCAGCTCGTGTTCCATGTCCCGCCGCTCCCCGGCGTCGGGGATGGCGCGAGCTTTGTCGAACACCTTGTTGAACTCCGGTTCGTCCCAATGGGTTTCGTTGAAGGGCGATTCCTCGATGCACGAGGAGATGACCTGCGGCATGAAATCGCGGGTGTACCAGAAGTCCTGAGCGAAGTCCCATTTGAGGTATTCGTCGCCGAAGAAGGTCGTCGCATCGACCTTGCGGATCTTCACGGTGATGCCGGCGTCTGCGGCCTGTTGGGCGAAGACCTGCGCGGCTTCGACCGCGCCGGATTGGATGGGGGCGGTGACGAGCTCGACCTCGAGCCCGTCGGGGTAGCCTGCCTCGGCGAGGAGCTTCTTCGCTTTGTCGATGTCGCGCTTGCGCTGCGGGAACTTCGGGTAGTTCTCACTCAGGGGACCGAACATGTCGTTGCCGATGGTTCCGTAGCCGGAGAGCACCTGTTCGATCATCTGCGGGCGATCGACGACGAGGCGGAAGGCCTGTCGGACCTTGACATCGTCGAAGGGCTTCTTGTCCACCCGCATGGTGAAGGGCAGCCACATACCGGTCTTCGAGTTGAGGATGGACATGCGCTCATCGGCACCGATGACTTCGACGAGGGCCAGCGGAATGCCGGCGATCGCGTCGACCTGGGTCGATAGGAGGGCATTGATGAGTGCGTCGTCATCGTTGAAGTTCAGCAGCTCAACCTCGTCGAGGTACGTCTTGTCGTAGTCGAAGTAATACTCGTTGGGGACAAGCACCGTCGATTGGGCTGCGGTGAAAGATTTGAGTTTGAACGGCCCGGAGCACACCGGGTTCTCCGGGTCGTAATCGACGGGGACGATGCCGGCGGTGTATTCGGCGACGGCGTCCTTGAACAGTCCGTTGGGTTCGCTGAGGTGGAATTCCACGGCGCGGTCTCCCTTGGGGACGACCTTGTCGAGCATGGTGAAGTTCGCGGCCGCGGTCTTCGGGTCGTCGGGGTCGGTGATCCTCTCGAATGTGAAGACCACATCCTCGGGGGTGATCGGCTTGCCGTCGGAGAACTTGACGCCCTCTTTCAGCGTGCACGTCCACACCGTGGAGTCGGAGTTGGCTGTGATCGACTCGGCCAGCAGCGGCACGACCTGAGAGTCGTCGTCCCAGCCGTAGAGGGCGTTGTAGAGGTTGACGGCACGGCAGACGTCGCCGTTGTTGACGGGGATGTGCGCGTCGATGGTGTCGGCGGAGTTGCCGCCGGTGATCCCCACTCTCAGGGTGCCGCCTTTGACGGGCTTGCCGGCATCCGCAGCGCCGACAGTTCCGCCGCCACAGGCGCTCAGCCCGGCGAGCGCGGACACAGCGAGTCCGGCTCCCAGCGCTTGTCTTCGGTTCGGTGTGTTCATGTGCCTTCTTCCTAGGACGTCGGTTCGGGTCGGCCGGCCGTGGCGACCCGGTCTGACTGCGGGTTTCGGGTGTCGCCGGTGGCTGCCTCGTTGCGGGCGGCCTCATCGGAGGCGGTGTCGGTGAGGATATGGGCGGAGAGGTAGTGTTCGAGCATCATCAGGGCCTCATCGTCGGTGATGGGCATATGTTCGGTGCTGCGGGCTACGCCGAGTCCGTCGATGAAGATCGACAGCGATTTGACCATGAGCGTCGTGTCGCCGGTGCGGATCACTCCTGAGCGCTGTCCGCTGTCGATGACGGTGGTGATCATGTCCAGCCACTCGCCGTAGACGGCGGTGAGGTTCGCGCGAGCGTTCTCGTCGGTGACGGCACGGGCCCAGCATTGGAGCCAGATCGACCACACCCGTCGGATCTTCGCGTCGACTCCGGCGTGGAGGCGGGCGAAGTGACGGAGCACGGCAAGCGGGTCGGCGCCGTCGTTGAGGTGGCGGGTTTCGGCGATAATGTCCAGGGAGTAGCGCAGGGCCGCCTGCAGCAGTTGGTCTTTCGTCCGGAAATGGTAGTTCACCGCCGAAGTGGTCACTTCCGCCGCGTGGGCGACGTCCTCGGTGCGGACCTTATCGATGCCGCGGTCGGCATAGAGCCTCCATGCCACGGCGATGATCTTCAGCCGATTGCGCGTGCCCTTCGACATCCACTCCCGCGCGGGGACCGGTCCCCGCACGGCGGGGTCCGAAGACGCCGGATCATGTGCAGTTTCGACTTCTTCGGCCGGCGCTTCGTTGAGGGCGGCAGGAACATCGGTGACCATCGTTCGCCGAGGCGGCCGCGCCCTCCTCCCGGTCGTCAGCCAATCCGTGGTGACCCCGGTGAGTTCGGCAATCTGTGAGATCTCTTCGACTCGAAAGTTTCGTGTTCCGGCGAGGGATTTCGAGAGCTTGCTCGCGTCCAGGCCGGCGTGTCGGGCGACTTCACTGTGGTTGATTCCCGCGTCTTTGATGGCGGAGCGGACACGACTGACGAGCAATTTCTGTGCATTCTCAGCGCCCTCGCTTGTCGTGATCATCACTATAGTCTGCACAGATGTTGCGATTTTGGCAAGAGCTACTGGGGGCTAAACTAGTACCCTCTGGTGCGCTAAATCACGGGCCCGGGCGAGGGCTCAAATTAGTTGCCGCCCCCGAATGAACAGTTGATGAAGATTGCGGTAACCTGGATTGTCGGCGACAACCGACCCACCAGGTCACAAACGTCGGAGTTTTACACATTCAGAGTAGAGGCAACTGTGTCCAATTTCCTCACACCGTTACGAACCGTACGACTCGTCTGCCAGAAGCTGAACAACGCAGTGCGCATCGCAGCCCTCCGGAAGAAACTCCGTCAGGAACCGGCCTTCCTTCCGCCAGAGGACGGCCCTTTCGATGTCTTACTCAACTTCCCCGACAGCACGATCAATCTCTACCAGGTTCGACAATGGTACGGACCCCTCGAGCATCTCGCGCAAAGGGTGAAAGTTGGGATCCTCTGCTATCATCCCGACACCGCCATACAGATCTCTGAAGAAACCAGTCTCAAAATCGTTCTGACACCAGGCTACTCAGACCTTACTGAAGTAGAGGATGCACTTCGCCCCAAAGTGATCCTGTACCCCAACCAGAACTACGCGAACTACCGAATTCTGGGACTGAATTCCTCCGAACACGTGTTCATCTGCCACGGGGAGTCCGACAAAATCTATATGGCATCGAACTGGGTCAAGATCTTCAACTATTTCTTTGTCGCCGGTCAGGCTTCACGGGATCGACTGGCTCGTCATGTTGACAACTATGATGTCAACGACCGGACCATCATGATTGGTCGACCGCAGATCGACATCTTCCAGCCCCCTCCGTTCCATTGGGAAGACAAACGCACGACCATCATTTACGCGCCCACATGGGAAGGCGGGAGACTGACCATGCGGTACGGATCCGTCGCCTCACACGGTGTCGCCTTGGTCCGGGCTCTGGTGTCCGACAATAACTTACGGGTAATCTATCGCCCGCACCCCAGGACCGGAATCTATTCTGACGATTTTCGCAATGCCGATGCTGAGATTCGCCGGATCATCACCGTCGCCAACGAGACCGACGAGCACGCCACTCACCTCGTCGACGAAACTCCCTTCGGCTGGCAACTCAATGCAGCCGATTTCATGATTACGGACATTTCTGCCGTCGCTTACGACTGGTTGACGACTGGAAAGCCCCTTCTTGTGACCGAGCCCGAGCAGCCCAAGGTTCCGATGCCGCAAGAAGGAATAATGACGATCCTTCCGAAAATCAAGGCCAGCGCGTCACCGTCGATCGTGTCGATCATCGACTCCATTCTGCGAAACGAGGTCTTGCTGAAAACATTCTCCGAAGGAGCTGACTACTATTACGGCGATCGCCGACCTGGAGCTTCGCTGCAGAGATTCACTGACGCGATCGATCACGTGCTCGATGAACGAGATCGGAACTTGCCAACTCGGGACTGCAGACGTAGGTCACTGAGCAATGCGTCCCCTACCGACCGTCTCCCAGCCTCGTCGCTGAAGCCGAGGGCAACAATAATAAGACCGACAGCAGCAATGAAGAATGCAAATACCAGGACAACGCTAGCTGTTAAGACTATCTCGCGGGCCGCCCGTCGGCTCCTCGCGTCTACACTACTAACGTCGCGCACTCAGTCGCTTGTCGCCCGCTCAGTCAACTTCGCCGAGTACCATCAGAAATCACCGATCTTCGTCACCGCCATGGGTAATCCGGAGGACCTGGAATCGTTAGTGGATTGGTTGCCTGCACTCGAACTTGCCAACAGAAGTGAGAGAGTGACGATAATAGTCGGCAATCTCTACGCTTATAAATTTCTCTGTCGGCGAACTGGTCTCCGTATACTTGTCGGCGACAACGCCACGGTGACTGAATCCTACTATTCAGGGCTAGCACCCTTGCTAGACGTTCATTTCGACCAGGCAAAGCTGAACCTGCGGGAGGCGGGACACAATACGATGCGGCATGTGTATGTCGGCTCAGCAGCTGATCTTGGATGGATCAACAATCGATTACGACTCTTCGACTCGATCATTCAACCTCCGCAGATGCCCGATGAAATGATTCGTAAGACCCTCATCCAGTTTCCCGAGACAATTGACATAGTTTCGGTAAGTGCAGAGGATACTGCCGCAGCACGCGCACGCGTCCTCGAAGACGCAGTCGAGTACAGCAGAGAACTCCGGCAAGCATCGAAATGGGAAGTAGGATAAACACGGTGAGGCGATTTTCGATAGGTTCATTAGTCGGTCACGTGGCGGCGACTGCCAGACAGTTGACGAAGGGCCCGAGTTCGGGGAACCATCAAATGCCCCCACCGGTTCGACAGCTCACAGTCGAACACGATGATAACCGAATGCATAGTCTGAACGTCGAGCTGAAGGTCGACCCGGTACTGACGCTGACCGATATGGTGATCAACATAGATGGCGCATGGACGCCGGTGGAAGAGCTTCATGAGGGGCAGCCCCAGTTGACAGCGGACGGCGAAACAAGAGTCTTTGCCGCGTCCATTGACCTCACCGAACTCGCACGCCTGGTCCAGTCAAAGGCGCGACGCTCGGACGTAGAGTCAACTCCGTCGCCTACTCCACAACGAGCATCCCTGTTCGTTCGAGCTACCTCGGCGGGCGAAGTGCCTTCGATGGCCAGAGAAGCGGAATATTACGGCCATGACAATGATGGCGAAGACAACCTTGGTTTCGTGGACAACGGGGGCGCAACGTTCCTCCTTCCAGTGGGCAAGGCTTCACAAACTTTTCTTCCCGAGTTACAAAAGGTCGTCATCGGCGAAACTTGCATCACCCCATACTCGAACAAGCGCGGCATACTTACGTTCGTAGTTGATGGAAGTCCCTCGGTTGGAGGACGCCCTGTTAACGAGCGGATGACTCTGGAGAACGGCGAGCTGATCGTTGAGGGCCGCATCAATGTTCACAGCAACTCGATCAGTCGCCTGGAGCTATCGGTAGTCGGTCGGACCTCAGGGTTTAAGCTAAAGGTGCCTGCCGACTTCTCATACGATGTGGAGAGGACACGGAGAAAATTCGGCTCACGCCTTTACAAGTTTTCAGCACGGTGCGGTCTCGAGACGGTCGCCGGCCAACTACCCAACGACACCCTCGACCTCTACGTCGAGTTCGACGGACCTCAGCTCGAAGAGCCCATCCGCCGTCGCTTCGGACGTTCAAGGTATCTGGTCCGTCGGCGCTCGCGTTCCACTCGCGTCAGCCATGGCGGGAAGACAATCCTCCTCACTCCCTATTACACGTTCAAGGCAAAGAATCCGTCCATCTATTCTGAGGTCTTCGATTCTGAGGTCTTCGAACATATGCGCTCGTCGGTGGCCGAGCGGAAAGGTTCATACAAACATCGTCCAGAAGTCGACAAGCCCGTGTGGGTCGTCGGAGAGCTTCCTTATAAGGCTCAGGACAACGGCCTCCATTTCTTCAAGTACCTCCGGGACAATCATCCGGAGATCGATGCCTACTACGTTGTCGAACCCGAATCTCCCGAGCGATCCAACCTTGCGGGATACGACCACGTCATCGCCTTCCGCTCCAAACAGCACGTCGACGTCGCTTTGGCAGCAGACCGATTCATCGGTACACACCACCCCGACTATCTCTACCCCACACGCTCTCCCCGATTCGGTGCGGCAGTCGCATCTGCACCAAAGATCTTCCTACAACACGGAGTTATGGGGGCCAAATGGATGGTCCCCAACTATGGAAAGAAATCCAGCGATTTCGTGACGGATCTGGTCATCACCAGTTCCGAGCGGGAGAAGCAGATCTTCATCAAGGACTTCGGCTATTCCGCCGATGAGGTCGCTGTCACCGGCCTAGCACGTTTCGATGCGTTGTTTGCCAACGACGTCGATGTCCGCAGAGAACAAATCCTCATCATTCCGACTTGGCGCCCATGGCTACAGGATCCCGAAACTTTCACGGAATCCGCGTACTACGAGCGGTGGTCATCACTTTTGTCTGCCGAAGCGATTACCGGATTGGTCGAGAAACATGGGTATCAAATCGTCTTCTGCCTTCACCCCAACATGCAGCAATTCACCCGTCATTTCGACCGTCCAGGGGTCACTGTGGTCAGTCAGGGTGAAGTCGACGTCCAATACCTGCTGAAACGCAGCGCTGTGATGATCACAGACTATTCGAGCGTCGCTTTCGACTTCTCTTTCCTCGATAAGCCTGTCGCGTACTATCAATTCGACTCGCGTCGCTTCGCCCAGCCGCATGTCTCGGCACAAGAAGAGTTGCCCGGACCGACATTCGTTGACGAGGACGAGCTGACCACCTGGCTGACGGACGTGCTTATGGGACGCAATGACGACGTGGACGAGTACAGGAGAAGATCCCACCGCTTCCTCGCTCACCGAGACCGCCGAGCCAGTGAACGAACGTTTGAGGCCATCACCGCAGTGAGGAAATCACATTCACCGCTGACCCGGGCTATTCATTCTGAGGAAGCGTCTGCGGCCGGAAGGCTACTCCGCAGGCACAAACAATATCGGCCGGTGATGAAGCAGGTGTATAAGCTCCTTCGCGCATTGCCGATCGATCCGAACGTCATCATCTTCGAGAGCGGACAAGGTCGGCAACTCGGAGACAACCCCGGGGCCATCTACGACGAACTTGTAAAACGGGGCGACACACGCTTGAAAGTGTGGATCTACAACAAACGCTTCCCGATCCGGGACGACCAAACGATCATAGTCAAGAAGTACTCCCCTGAGTATTTCTGGTATCTCGCTAGAGCGAAGTACTGGGTGAGCAATCAGAACATGCCGCACTTCATCCATCGGCGCAACAAAGGCGTTTACATCCAGACATGGCACGGCACGCCTTTGAAGAAGATGTTCCTTGACATCGACCAGATCGTCGGTCGTGACGAAGGGTACGTCGGTCGCGTCACCGAGGCCACACGGCAGTGGAGTGTGCTCGTCTCGCCAAATCCCTACACCACTGACATCATGCGTTCGGCCTATGCTTTCGGTGGCCCCTCGGTCGAGCTTGGCTACCCTCGAAACGATGTGTTGCTCAATGAAGCGGCCGAAGACCGCCGGAAATCTGTGCGACAGCAGCTCGGATTCACCGATTCGGATTTCGTCGTTCTCTACGCTCCAACGTTCAGAGATGATAAGCCCACGACACGTGGCCGCTTCGCCTTCGAATGGCCGTTTCCTCCCGAAGAATTCGAGGCCCGATTCGCCTCGACAGACGTGAAGCTTCTCATCAGAGCCCATGTACTCATCAACACGAAGATCCATGTGCCAACCGGTTCTGAGACCATCACTGACGTCACCAAGCTCCCGGACATTCAGGAACTCTACCTCGCTTCCGACATGCTCGTGACCGACTATTCCTCCGTGTTCTTCGATTTCAGCCTTCTCAAACGTCCCATCTGCTTCTATGCACACGACCTGGAGAAGTACAGGCAGGAATTGCGAGGGTTCTACCTCGACTACAGCAGTGAGCTTCCCGGCCCCATCGTAGAGAACGCTGAGAGCCTGTATCGCGCAATCGACACCGCCCGCGAAACAGGTTCGCTGGAAGGCTCTGTTCAGCTTGCAGATTTCGTCGATCGCTTCGCGTCTTCCGACGACGGACGCGCAACCGAACGCGTGGTCGACACCTTATTGGATCCTGGTGGAACTGCCGCTAAATTCAACTGAACCAATTTGTACGACATACCCGATGCCGAACAGCTGGTTCAGAAATCGTACAATCCAGAATTACCGACGCCCGGAAAGCTAGGAACGCCGAACCCGTGCTTTTCCTACTTCAGCAAGACAGGACTGGATACCCCGAGGGAAGGCAACCAAGTTTCGGAGGTATGTACATAAGCATGCGGGAGCCGCGCAGGAGAAGAAATGATTCCTATCCGGCGCGGAGTCTCACCCTTTGGCCGCGACCGGAATAGTATGGGGGCATGGACGCGACTCACGGCCGTTTCTCATCGCCGACTATCTATAAGCACAGGTTCCCCCACAGGGGCTTGTTGCCGGAGGGAAATTACTACACATTTACGTGGGGTATAGCGGAAGAATTCGGTGGAATGACGACTGTGGTCCTTCAACGCAGCTCGGCGTTCGCCCAAGTTGACAATCGCCGCGTGGAAATTCTGACCCTCAGCCCAGAAATGAAGGACGGGAAGCGTGAGAGGGAGCTACGTACCGACGGACTTCTCGATCGCAGGGTCAAGATTCGGAACGTTTGGGCTGACCTTCTTACGCGCACGGACCGCAAACTTTCAGACATGAGAGGCGAATACGAAGAAATCCAGAACCCTTTCGACGATGTGCTACCACGTACTGGCAATTCGTGGACCGAAACAAGGACCAGCGCTGACGGCGCAGTATTGCAAGTTGATCGCTACCGCGACAATGGAACGCTCTTAGTCAGTGACCGACAGGACGTTCGGAAACGTGGCCACCGCGGGGGACGACGAATCACACTGTTTGATAGCAAGCGGCTGCCCGTCGGACAGTGGTCGACTGCGCGAGCCTTCTATCACTCGTGGCTCGACTCCGTACTTGCAAGTAAGAAGGCGTTTCTAATTTCCGACTCGTCATTCGCTGGGGGACTCGTCCATGATTATCGCCGTGACAACGTGATTCTATGCCAAGTCATACACAGTCACTTCCTGCGGGACCCCTCAAGAGGCCTTTACAGCGAATTGTCTCCGGATAAGCTAGAGATACTCAGCCATTTAGACTCGTTTGACCTTGTCGTTAATCTAACGGACCAACAGCGCAAGGACATGGTCCGCTCTCAACTGGCCTCCTCTAACCTGCGCGCAGTCTCCAATATCACCTCTGACCTCCGAGGAAGCCCCGATGCTGCACGCGATCCCCGACACGGGGCGATGATCGCCCGACTGGTGCGCGCCAAGCGAGTCTCAGATGCCGTGAGTGCAATACATCAAGCATCTGAGAAAGTTCCGGGCATCACCCTCGACGTTTACGGAGACGGCGAGGGGCGCGATGATCTAGAGGCTAGAACTGAGCGCCTCGGCAGGGCGGGACTGATTACCTTCCACGGCCATACTCCAGGGGCTAAGCAAAGATTCTTGAACGCTTCCTTTAGTTTGCTGACAAGCAGATCAGAAGGTCAAGGGCTTGTCATCCTCGAAAGCATGGCCGCCGGCTGTATACCTATCGCATACGACATTCGGTACGGTCCGGCTGACATTATTACCGATGGCGTCGATGGCTTCCTCATCCGAGACGGGGATACGAATGCCTTAGCCGATGTGATCGCCCGATTTACAACAATGAGCGAAAACGAACGACGAGCTATGCGCGAGGCGGCGCTTCACCGCGCTTCCGACTTCTTCGCCAATCGAATTATCTCGAGATGGGGAGAAGTGTTCGCAGAACAATCATTCGATGCGCTAACACCACTCTCAAGGGGAGTGGCAGAGCTTGTCGGAGCGACATCAACATCTGATGTCATCGACATTGCAGTCGAAATTGATTCACCTTTGCTACCCAGTCCTGAAGCAGCATATTTTGTGTGGAAGGCACGCAAAGGGAGCCATTTCGGGAGACTAGCTGGCTTAATTTCCGGGACGCGCTTCAACGCGAAAATACCTCTCAGCTGTTTCTCGAGCATTCCGCGGGGTCTTATCGACATCTCCGTTGATCTCGTCGATGGAAGAGACTTCCAGCGCATCCGTGTTTCCAGCGAAGATTCACTGATTGAAAATTCTTCCGACCATCTGGCCCTATACTCAACTGCCCACGGGAATCTCAGCGCGCGCATTCAGATTCCTACACAATCTGTTAACAACACGTGAGGATCATACAGAGACGGCGAAGCGGACCTGCGGTGGGCCACAACCATGAGGGCTGAGCTAACAGAACTTTCTCAAGGCAGGCGCGGCGTTATCGACTGTTTGCCCGGCAGATGTCACCATCTTCACTACCGACGGACACACCGTTTGAGCATTCGATGGCGCGTTTGCCCGTAACATTGGACACGGAACCGCTTGTTTGTGTGATGTATAAGAGCCTGGCTCCACGTCGAAAGGGAAATCGTGAAGAACCTGATGCGTAAGACTGCTCTGTGGGCTGTGCGATCATCTGCCTGGAAGGCAACAAGCAAGTGGATTAGAGGCACCGAGCGTTGGAACCAGCTCGAATACGAATTCGATGGCAACTATGTCAGGGGCGAGGTGGTCGTCTACTTCGGAGATCAGAGCTCGAAATTCTATCAGGTCGAACAGTGGATTCCGGTTCTTGAAGAGTTGCACAAGAAGCACAAGGTCGTCTTGGTTGTTCGTAAGGGTTCTGCTCTGCTTCGCGCGCTCGAGTCCACAGGTCTTCCGGTGGTGTTCAAACGACGGTTCGACCCCCTGCATGCTTTCTATCATGCCAACGCCTTCAGGCTTGCGCTCTATGTCAACAATGGAGTGACGAATTTCCAATCCCTCGCATTCGCGCCAATGGTGCACGTTCACGTCAACCATGGTGAATCGGACAAATTGAGCATGGTTTCTAATCAAGCCAAGTCGTATGACAGGGTATTTGTTGCAGGGGACGCAGCGATCGAGAGGCACCGCAGAGCCCTCATAGATTTCGACGAGTCAGCATTGGTTAAGGTTGGGCGACCGCAATTAGATATAGATAGGCTCCCAGAACTCGAGCCATCCTCAGGGCGAACGATCATGTACGCACCTACATGGGAGGGAGAAAACGAGTCGAACAATTACACCTCGGTCGATCTCTATGGGCCTCAAATCGCCGAAGCCGTTCTTCAGCTCCCCGATACTCGACTGATCTACAAACCCCACCCTCGTGTGGAAGCGTCGAAAGACCCTGCGATGGCCGAGGCGAACGCTCGGATTCTCGCACTCATTGAGGCAGCGAACGCGTACATTGCTGATGAGTCTCTGCAGCATCAAGTGCTCATGCAGGGCGACATCCTCGCCATGTTCGACGCCGTCGATCTGCTGATCACTGATATCTGAATATTCGGCTTCTTGGGCGCCACTGCGCTCGTCTTTGAGCGCCGCCTGTCTTGGGTGTCGACCGGCGTCGTGAGCGCCCCCGAATATTCGACTTCAGCGCCACCTGTTTCTAGGCTCCTTCTACCGCGTGGCCACTCACGCGGTAGAAGGAGCAAAACGAATGGTACGCAAAATTAAAGCGAAGTTGGTGCTTCGCCTCCGATCTGAAGGACTCTCTCGCCGCCAGATTGCCGCTCAGGGCATGTCGAGACATTCCGTCGACGCCGTCATCGCTGCCGCTGACGCCGTGGGGCTGTCCTACGACGAGGCAGCCGGGATGCCGGATGCCGATGTCTACGCTCGATTGTTTCCTGGCCGTGGCCAGCATGAGAGTGTCTACGCCCAACCTGATTGGAGTGAAGTCCACCGCGAACTCGCGCGCGTCGGGGTCACGCTGAAACTATTGCATAGCGAGTACCGTGACGCCTGCGCCACCACAGACTCGCCGGCGATGGGCTATGACCGCTTCTGCAAGACCTACCAGCACCATGTGCTCGTTTCCGGCCTGGCCTCTCGAGTCGGACACAAGGCCGGCCAAAGCGTCGAAGTCGACTGGTCGGGCAAAACGATGACGCTTACCGACCCGGTCGCGGGGACACACACGAAAGTCTTTCTCTTCGTCGGTTGCCTGCCGTTCTCGCGCTACGCGTTTGTTGAACCGGCCCTGGATATGAAGCAGGACACCTGGCTGCGGGCGCATATAGCGATGTTCGACTGGTTCGGCGGCAGCGTGCCCCGGATCGTGCCCGACAACCTCAAGACCGGCGTGATCTCCCATCCTCGGGAAGGAGAGATCATCCTCAATGATGCCTATCGTGAGCTGGCTGCACACTATTCGGCAGCCGTCCTGCCGGGCCGAGTCAGGAAACCCAAGGACAAGGCCAGTGTTGAAAACACGGTCGGCAATATCGCCACCCAGGTCATCGCGGCACTGCGCGGACAGACCTTTCGAACACTGCCTCAGCTACGTGAGGCGATCTATGAACGAATGCGGGCCTACAACGCCCAACCGTTTCAGAAACGCCCTGGATCACGGGCATCGGTCTTCGACGCCGAGGAACGGCCCCTGCTGCGGCCGTTGCCGGCGGTTGCTTATGAGATCAGCCGCTGGATCTATGGGAGGAAAGTCCGCAAAGACGGGCACGTGGTGTTCGAGAAGAACTTCTACTCCGTGCCCTATGCGCATGTCGGTTCCAGCGTCGACTTACGGATCACGGAAACGACAGTCGAGATCTTCGACGGGCACACGCGGCTTTCGAGTCACCTGCTTCCGCTGGCAGGAGTCATCAACACCCATCACACACACGATGGCGACCTGCCCCATGGTGAGAGGTATCAACAATGGGACGGGCCTCGCGTGCGGGAATGGGCAGCTCGTATCGGACAAGACACGACGACGGTGATCAACCGGATCTTCGAGTCCGTGCCCGTTGAGGAACAGGGACTGAACGCGGCACTGGCAGTGCTGCGCCTGTCGCGCCGCTTCTCTCCTAAACGAGTCGAAGCCGCCGCTGGTATCGCGTTATCGGGTCGGATTCGATCACCACGGTATGCGCATTTGCGGCCGATTCTCGACAGTGGGCAAGACACGCCTTCCAGCAAGCGCAGACGAAGCCCTGAACCGTCCGGGCTGCCCGCTGCTGGACCAACGCCCACGGTCGGTTTCGTTCGTGGGCCAGACTACTACGCAGGAGGACAACGATGACTCGTCTCGATGACGAAACGAAACGGAAACTGCGTGAAATGGGGTCAACAAGCCTGCTGAGCGCACTCGATGCCCAAGACGACGCTCTCACCCTGGGAATGCCATTCGAAGAGCGCATCCAGCTCGCTGTCGATGACGCTCATGCTGCGTTCACCCATGCGAAAGTCGAGGGGCTCATCCGCCGGGCTGGACTGCGATATCCCGATGCGGATCTGCGTCGGATCGCGCTGATCGACCAGCGCGGCCTCGACCGTGACGTCATCGCTCAACTCGGAACCGCCTCGTTCATCACCCGGCAGCAAAACGTTGTGTTCCAGGGGTTCACCGGGTCTGGCAAGTCGTATCTGGGGTCGGCGCTGGCGAAGCAGGCCTGTCAGCATCGCTACCGTGCCTACTACATTCGCATGCCCGATCTTGAAGAATCGTGGGCCACTGCGCAGGACAAGCCGGGCGGTCGGGAGAAATGGTTACGCAAATACTCGGCGTTCACGCTGTTAGTCATCGATGAATGGTTGCTCGACGAACCCGATGACGATGTCCGTTCGATGCTGCTCGAGCTCCTTGAACGTCGTTACGATACGACATCGACGGTGTTCTGCACCCAGTATGCGAAGAAGGACTGGCATCAACGACTCGGGTCCGGTGTCCACGCGGATGCGATCATGGATCGTATCGTTCACAACACGATCTGGATCACGACTGGGGAGATGAACATGCGCGAACACATCAGTACAGCCACGCAGTGACCAATTGTCGGTGAGCGTCGGGTGACGGCCTGGCGCTCACCGCCACGACCCGGTGGCGCTGAAAGGCAATATCGGGTGGCGCTCAACCACAATAGTCAGTGGCGCTCACACCACCGAATACTCAGATATCTCCAGCGTCGGCCTCGACTTCCTCTATCTGCAGTCAGACAAGCCGCTCGCACTGACCGATCGTCGCAATGACATCTCCACGCTCAACGTCGAAGCACCGATCAGTCGTGCGACTCCCGTCATCAATGCGTCGACGATCAGGGGTGTCGAGGCGATGCTCACTGAGATGCTCACAGAGGACACCGCAGCAGGGGCTCGACGCGAGCTGAGGCAGTTCTACTTCGGCGAAGGCGAAAAGGGGACTTCGTCCGCTCTGTTCACCGAGGCGGTGTCCAAGCTCATCGCCGATCGCACGGTCGAGCTGGAGAGCTTCCATTCCGAGAGCATCAACGCCGAGTCAAGCGACGAGTAGGCACTGAGCTCGGCACAGTCATGATCGGGGTCGGACGGACAGGTTTCCGTATTTCGTCGGGTACCACTCCCAAGCGCCGACGCATTCTGGACGAAAGCTCCTCGGGGTGCTGATTCTCCGCTTCGACGTCCACAGATCGTGGGGGTGTCGCAGGTAGACGTCGAAGGTCTCACCGGCAGATTCGGAGAAGTTTTCGTGGTCCACTTCGAAGGAGAGCGCTAGTCGGTGCCCGAACCGTCGGGTCGAGATCTCCGGCTCGCTGCAGATGAAGAATGTGCTGAGGTCGCGTCGTGCGATAACCAATTGCAGGTCCTTGGCAACCGACCGATGCAGCTGGTCGATTTCTACCTCAAGCCGACCTCCACGAAGTGTCGACGCCGTCCGGAGCCTGTTTGCCTCGACGGGCGCAACAGACGCACCCTCTTGGGCGCCGGGCAGCTGGGGGAGCCGCAGCTGCTCAAGAGTTCTCTGCCACCGCCGGTATCCGGCTTCCGGGAGGTAGCGTTCGACAGTCTTCATCGCCGCCCTCCGCATGCTCTCAACCTGCGCGGCGTCTAACGACAAGAACTGCTCAATCTGGTCAGCGAGCGCATCGACATCGCTCCACGGTGTTATGAAGCCATTGTGACCGTGATCGATCAGGTCCCTCGGCCCATACGTGATGTCATAGACGATGGGAACGCATCCGGCACCCATCGCTTCCATCATCGACAGTGGAAGACCTTCGCTCGTACTTGTCAGCATGGAGAATGACGCAGACTGCAAGCGGTCAGGGACGTCGTGCACATAACCAGGCAGATTGACACTGTCGCCGAGGTCGAGTTCCTCGACGAGCTGCTCCAGATTCTGCCGCTCCGGACCTTCCCCGAGCACAGTCAATGAGACACTGATGCCCCGGTCCCACAACTTCGCGATTGCGCGAATCGCATGGTCCACACGTTTGAGCCGGAGGAGGTTGGCGATCATCACAGCGTCGTTCGGCTCACGACGGACCGGCAGTTCAGACAGCACCGCCCCAGACGGCAGCTCCCCCGTGAGCAGCCTCGGGTTGTCGTCTGGGAGCCCAATGGCTCTGATCGCTTCGGCCTGTTGTTCGGTTTGGACACCGACAACATCGAAACGGTCGAGGTTGCGCACGGTATCCATACGCCGAGGGAGAATCTTTCCGTGGTTGCCATTCCACGGATGACGAAGATGCGTGCCGTGGAGGAAGAGGATGAGACCGAAGCTCCGGTCGGGAATCTCGTGGATGAACTCGCTGACCTTCTTGTCATCGACGATGACAACAGCAGGCTCTTCGGTGACAATCGACGAGATCCAGGCATTATAGAAGTCTCGCGGTCGCCGCCACTCGGTCATCGGCTCACCGCTCGCGGAATGCAGAACGAATCGTCGGCCCAATTTCGGGTCCTGAACATCTGCAAGCAGCAGACTTCCGTCGCTCCTGAGATAGTTGCGACGAATGATCTTTCCCGTGGCGGAATTGCGGAAAGCGTCATAGTAGGCGGTGACGTTCTCGAGTTCACCGTCTTCTGCGGGCAGCGGAGCATTCAGCGGTTGTCCCACAAGCGTCGACAGCTGAGATTCGGTCCTTTGTCGCAGCTCCTGCCAGATGTTCACGAGCTCGACGTCGTCTCGCATCTTTCCTTGAGAGATCAACCGATTGCGGATCCCATCGGTGTCCATCCGCGGGTCGAAGGTCAGAATGGTTTGCGACAGAGAGTTTCCGTATGTCTGAAAGCTCCGTATCCGGCGAAGGGCCGCGGTTGTCATGCCGCCCATCGACTCGGGAATCCCCCACAGCACGTTGTAGACATGAACCGCGTCGGTCCCGAACGGTGGATAGGGTTTCGATGCGGCGCCGCCGACGTCGGCAGTGCCAGATGTCTTTCGAACACTCAGTCTCACTAGTGGTACCTTTCCTCAGCGACGACTGCCGGCAGCGAGATCAGGGGCGGGACTCAACGAGACAGAGCCATCTGCCCGAAATGACGATCCTGACGCCGCCAATTGACGAGTTTCGGGGTGTCTGCAGCCTCCCACTGGGCCCGGATATTCCACTCGCTGTCGAGCTCCGAGTATCGGCCGCCGACAATCACCGGCATCGCATCGGCATAGCTGATTCCGTGGTCTGTCACGAGCCCGATCACTCTCTCGACGATGCCGTCGTTGCGCAGACCTTCCAAGTTGAGCACGGCAACTTGTGAATCGAACGGGGTGAAGTCCTCGCTCATGCCTGCATGACTGGCAAAGACGAAGTCGAGGGCCCCGTCATGGTCGTCGCCGAAGGCGCTTGCGATTCTCCTCATCACGGTGAGTCCGCTCGAACGGTGCTTCCTGATGTCGTGCTTCGCCGCAGCCAGCGAATCCCCGAGATCGGCGGTCGAGAGTTCAGCGATGTCCGTCGAAACCTCCGAGGCGGCCGGCACAACGATAAGACGTTCATGGTTGGGGAACAGCGCCGGCAGAATGGCCTGCACGAGGTCGAGATCGTTCTCCTGGCCGGCGATCGTCACCGTCGGCAGAAGCTCGATCGTTCCTTTCGACAGAAGTGACTGAATCTCCTCTGCCTGAGCAGCAGTGACCACACCGGCGGGCAGCCACACTCGGTAGTCTGCCGAGGCGTGAGCATCAATGGAGGCAGCCGCCTTCGCGATCAGTGGCGTCTCGCCCTTCTCCACGCTCATGAAGACATCGGTCACCTGCGGTTCGGGAGCGGGATGCTCAAGCTCGTCCACTGCCGCGGCGACGGTCGTCGGATCTGCGACAGGAAGCTCGGCTGTCGCCAGATATTCATCGGCCGCGGCCATGTCGTCAGCGGTGATTTCGACCCACTTCGAGTAGATTTCGTCCTCTGAAGCGCCCGTGGCGATCAGGGGGATCAGCACAGAGAGTTTGTCGAGGATACCGGCGCGAATGGCGTCGAATTCGACGTCATCGATGCCGATGAGACCGCCGAAGCGGGAATCTGATTTGTTTTTGGGTTCGAAGTCGACGTCGGCACCGACTGAACGGGCAGGGAGATTGGCGTGCAACCGGGAGGTGAGGACGTGCTTGTATTTGTACGCATAGTCCGCGACCCAATTTCGCGCCAGTTCGAGATTCTCAGGGAATGACTTGTCACGAATTGCTGTGACGGTCTGCTTCTTCTTCGGTCCTTTGTTGTCCTTCATCCAGTCAACTCGCAGAGTGCCTGTGCGGCGATCGGCGGCAGGTGCAGGGAAGAGTGTATCGACCGTGGTTGTCAGGCACCCGGAGAAGAAGGCGGGGACGCCGACTGCACGGAGCACCGCGACAGACTGCCAATCGCGGCATCCGACCGGACCGTACTTCTTCAGATAGGCGATGGCGTCGGGCTTGAGCATTTCCGGATAGCGCACGAAGACCGACAGCAGAATCGGCCGAAGGTTTGGATGGAAGGGGATATTGAACGACTTTCCGAAGATGTCGTGCATGTACCATCCGAAGGCGATGTACCAGGTGTCGTCGGGAATGTCCTGATAGACGTTGCCGTCTCGATAGACCTCAACGAGGTTGAGCTCGGCCGGGGGGCCCGCATATTTTCGTTCGTCCTTGACCTCTTCGCGAAGATTTGCGAAGAGGTTGGTCAGACCTTCATCCCCGAAGAACTGGAGGTTCTCGTAGCGGAGCAGGTGACCGATCGACGCAATCGTCTGAATGTAGTCCCCGATGTTGCGAGAGCGGATCCCCGGCTGGTCATAGCTGAGCACACCGAAGTTGCGTTTTCCCTCGGTCGTGGGCAGCGGCTCCAGATGCCGACCTCCGGGCAGCCAGTCGAGTAGGCGCGTGAGTTCATAGTGAACGGCAGACTCGACGCCATCGGAATCTCGGTCGAGCCTGGATTCGACCAGAGTGCGCACATGGTCGAACGCGTTGATGCAGAACGCCGATTCGGCGGTGCGCAGCACGGCTCTGTCACTCCAGCGGTCTGTTTCTCCGGCTTCGTCGGAACGGTCGAGCAGAGTCAGGGCGTCTTCGCCGAGGGTGTCAATGGCTGTCGGATAGTATTCTTCGGCGGCTGAGACGATGAGGGCTCGGTCTGTCACGCCCGCGAATTGAGCCCATGCGACTTCCGGATCGGAAGAGCGTTGGTAGGCCATGCCCAGAAGTATGCGGCCGGCTTCCTCGGACTCCGGCTTGCTGCGCAGGTTCAACCCGATGGACACTGCTTCGGCTTGCAGCCCTTCGGCGAGGAGCGCTCGCCCCGCGTCGACTGCCGCGGCGTTGAGGGACGAGCCGTGGGCAAGAGATTCGGACAGCGTCGAGTGGGCTTTCAGGCGCGCCAGCTGACGTGATTTGGCAGCGACTTCCTGTCCAGAAGGAGCAGTCTTCCACCCGTCGGTCTCTTCGGAGGTCTTGCCTTTGAGCCCGACCGCGAGCTGTCGGTAGGCACGAGCGGTCGCTGCGGCTGCCTTCTTCGAGGCTCCACCGGATTTCCCTGTTCCTCCGGCAGCGCGTTCACGCACGTATTTGGTTCCCGATGCCCTTTCGACCACAGGCAGGGCCCGCCGTGCGATCCCGTGAACCACGGGCTTCACCAGCTCTCTTCCCTTGCCGATGTATCGGTCAGCAGCTCTTCCTCTAGTGCTCACTCGTCACGTCCTTTGCAGAGATTTCGATGTTCGGTGGTTGGCTTGGAGCCGTTGGGGATGACGCTAACCGACTTGACTGTCAGTTCGATGAATAGAACTCTCATCTGCTCAGTCGAACGTGCTGAGGCCGGTCCGGTGCAGACTCGCATTAAGCTGGGGTGCGAGAGTCTGTGCGTAGGTCGCGGTGATGTGGGCAGTATCGAAGTAGGTGATGACGCCCCCGATGACCGGCTCACATCGTCCTTCCGGGCAGAGCCAATCCTGCGGATAGATGATCGACATCCGCTTTGAATCGATGGTCTTCGCCGACGCAGCAAGCGGATCCATCCAATGCCACTCTTCCGGAGTCCCCGAACATTCCTCGGGATTGTCCTCGTGCTTGGCGACGCAATCCGGCACGTTGATATCCGCTCCTCCCGGGTAGGGAGTGTCTCGGATGACCACAACATCCAACTTCGCGTCGACCCAGCTCTGCAGAATGGGGCGGTGGCCTTCTGGAGCCTTCTCTTCAGTCTCGTCCCAGCCCATTCCCTGGAGCGGAGTCGACTGCCGTTCGGATGTGATGACGGCATCGAATCCGCCTTCGGTGGTGCGCTCGACAACCCAGTCTGAGTAGTCCTGGCAGCCCTTCGTGTCTTCCTCGGTCGACAGTTCGTGTGGCAGCGTCGACAGACTGCAGTTGGATGCCAAGAACGTTGTGATCGTCAGATCGTTCTCGTCGGCCAACCGTTCCAGAGTCGGCAGCCAATGGCCGGCGTGGGAGTTCCCGACAAGGGCCACATGTTTCGCCCCATCGCCGTATGTGCATTCAGGTCTGTCCGCATATGGTGCGCTTGCCCAGCAGCCGTCGGCATAGGCTTTTGACTTGTCCTTCTTCGCGGCTGCCGGTTCCATCTGCAGCGTGTCCTTGTCGTCGCAGCGCGGATTGTCTTTCGCATCAGGCAGGAGAACCGCGGCACCGAGGCAGGAGTCCGGGTCGGCCAACTCTGATTGGAGCTTGTCCTCGTTCTGCTCGACGATTTTGTCGGCGATGACCATCTGGCTCAGGCCGAGGGCGGCGACCAGCGCCATAGCAAGTCCTGCGAAGGCAAAGGTCTTTCTCGAACTGCTCAGAAGGGCTGTTTTTCGGAACCTGTTCTCCACCCAGGTCGTCGACGCCCATGCGGCGAGGATCGACACGAGGATGATCGCGATGTTGTCGATCACCCCGAGGCTCTCTGAACGGCCCAGCTTGGCCGAAAGATAGGGCACGAGGACGATGAGAGGCCAATGCCAGAGATAGACGGAATACGAGATGTCACCGAGGAACCGAATCGGCCGCAATGACAGGATCGGCAGCACAGAAGCACGGCCACGCGAATCTGCAAGGATGACCAGGGCGGTCGATACGACCGGAACGAGCGCGACATAGCCGGGGAACGGCATGTCTGCGCGGATGAGAAAAGCTCCTGCGACGATCCCGGCGAGTCCGATCCACCCGAGCAGCGAACTGAAGGGCAGACGCTCGGGACGGACGTAGAGAACGAAGACCGCGACCAGACCGCCCGCTGCCAATTCCCACATCCGCGTGGGGGTGACGAAGTAGGCCATGGCCGGTTCTGACGTCGTGTACCACACGGAGAAGACGAACGAGGCGAGGAAGATCGCGACGACAGTGAGGCCGACGGCCAATTTGGATCGCCCGAGCTTCGTGCCGATGAGGAAGGCCAACCCGATGATCATCGGCCAGACGAAGTAGAACTGTTCTTCGACGGACAGCGACCAGAAGTGCTGCACGGGTGAGGGAGCGTTGTCGGCCGCCAGATAATCGACACTGGAGATGGCGAAGTCCCAATTGACGACGTAGAGACCTGCGGAGAGGATCTGCCGGCCGGTATCGGCCCATATCGACTGCGGTGCGACAAGGAACGTGGCGATCCCGACGAGGAAGAGCACGAGAAGTGAGGCCGGCAGAAGTCGTCGGATCCGTCGTGCCCAGAACTTGGCCACATCGGCCCAATTTCGCGGTGGAGTTTTGATGAGGTGGCTGGTGATGAGGAATCCCGAGATGACGAAGAAGACGTCAACTCCGGCGAAACCGCCGCGAAAGTGGGCCGGCCACAGGTGGTAGAGAAGAACCATTCCCACAGCCAGCGCACGCAGCCCCTGAATATCAGCGCGAAACCCGGTCGGCTTCGGCGCGGTGTTCCTTGTGGGGGAGTTTTCCGCGACGGGGGCTGTCGGCTGCATCAATCGGCTCCACGTGGTTTCTCAGTCGGATGGACAGGACCCGACTGCGGTCCCTGTCTTTTCTCTGTTGCGCGATTCACGACGACCGGTGGCAAACGCGATGCGCAGAATCCGCATCTACCGGCGGCTGGGACCGTGCATGATCATACGATCGGCGGTCGACCGTGCCGCGACATGCGCAGCACCCCGCGTCCGGACAGCTTGCGGCGGTCTTCATCATCGGCCCAGGGGTCGAGCCGCCAACCGGCACGCCACCCTTCCATCCACGCCTTGAGCTGGTGAGGCTTGTTCGCCCATTTGATGCACTGAATCACGGTCCACGAACCGACATAAGCCCAGCTGAATGGCCACGGCAGGTTACGTCGTGCCAACCAGACGCGGTTCCTCGCGTTCATATAGAAGTACTCGTCGTGGCGTCTGGGGTCGATCACAGGGTGCGCGACGGTAAGGTCCCCCATGTACCAGACGATATAGCCGGCGTCCCAGACTCGCCACGCGAGTTCGATGCCCTCGTGGGCGTACCAGAACGGTCCCGGCCATCCGCCGCATTCGTCGAAGGCACGTCTCTGCATGCAGACCGCGCCTTCCCAGACTGAGAAGACGTTCGACGAATGATCGGCCGCGCCCTTCTTCAGCCGGGGGATCCAGCGTTTCGGTGAGTTCGGTCCGCCGGGCTCTTCGACGCGGGGCTGGACCAGCCCGATTCTCGGTTTGGTGCGCATCAGCTGGGCCATGCGCATCAGCGAAGTGTCATCAGGCAGCCAGGCGTCATCGTCGAGGAAGAACAGGAATTCACCGGAGACGTGGGGAACTCCGGCATTGCGACCTGCCGGTATTCCGAGGTTCACCGGCAGTGCCAGTTTCTTGACCCCTTCGGGGATGCCCTCAGGTTCCCAGCCGTTGCCCACACAGACGATGTCGAGGTCCACGCCCTTCTGCGCGAGAAGAGACTCGAACCCACGGTTGAGGTCGTCCAACCGTTTGCCCTGGCTCAAGACGACGACGCCGAATGTGTAGCGGCGGTTCTCTTCGGCCCGCTGAGAAAGGACGCGCGAGGAATCGTTCATGACAGTCGCCTCGACGCCATGATCGACAGGAAGTGTCCGATGACGGAGAGCATGCACAGTGGAGCCATGATGAGTACGAGCCAGCGTTCTCCGAACAGCGGACCGGCTCCCGACGACACTGCGAACACGGTGACGATGCTTGAGACGAGTGCCATCAGCGACATCTCGACGGAATGGAAGATGCGGTGGAACGGAACGAAGCGAGCAATGCGTTTGAGAGTGGCGACCATGCCGGGGTTGAGCGCGGTGGCTTCTTTCGAATCGGCGAGTTTGCCGAGGCCGTTGAACGCCCTCGACACATGGACCATGTCGTTGAGTGCCTTGTTGAGAAGGACCAGTGCTGCCAGGGCCGTTCCGGCCAGCAGAAGCGGGTAGGAGCCGGCAGGATCGTCGACGAGGTTGCTCCACTCTCCTACGGCTCTGACACCCAGGGCAACCGCGACGAGACCTTCGGTCGTGTAGTGACCGACTTTGTCGAGGAACACACCTTTGGCTCCGCTGGTTCCCCTCCACCGCGCGACCTCACCGTCGCAGCAGTCGATGTACATCTGGACCTGGGAGAAGAACACAGCAAGGACTGCACCCCAGATCCCCGGGATCAGGAGACTGCCGGCGATGCACCAGCCGGCGAGGATCATCAGACCGGTGACGCCGTTGGCACTGATCTTCGTGCGGACGAGCAGCATCGTGAAATAGATCGAGATGTGACGGAGATAGAGCTGAGCGGTCCAGTGTTCGGCGTTCTTGCGGCTGCGGACTTCCACCGGCTGCGCCTTCGCGCGAAGCTCCGACAGAGTCGGATGTTTCGCCGGAGACTGTTCGGTCACGTCCGTTCCTCTCTGAGCCTTGGATGGTGTCCAGCCACGATAGCGCGAAGACCGCGCCATCTCGGTCAGGACTTACCCAGCTCGCTCTTGATGCGCGTCGTCGAGATCTCAGGCGTGCGCGGCAGATAGACGACCTCGCACTTGTCCTTGAGGAAGTCGAATTCGCCTTCCCAGTCGTCGCCCATCACGAAAGTGTCGATATGGAATTTTTCGACGTCGGTCGACTTCTGTTCCCAGTTGTCCTCGGGAATGACGAGGTCGACGTAGCGGATGGCTTCGAGCATGTGCTTGCGCTCTTCATAGGAGAAGTACGACTTCTTGCCCTTGCCAGCGTTGAATTCGTCGCTCGACAGGGCAACCACCAAGTAGTCGCCCTGTTCCTTGCACCTTTGGAGCAGTCGAATATGCCCGTAATGGAGCAGGTCGAAAGTTCCGTACGTGATGACTCGTTTCATTGCTGAATCCATCCAGTGTTCAAAGCCCAACTCGTGAGCCGCGGAAATGGTCCCGCGCTACTTTACCATTCTGTTACTTCAAGTTAAGAAACTGTAATGCGCTTCACTGACCGACCTTCTGCCGGTGTTCCTCAGTCCTCAGCTCGATCACCCGTTCGCTCGAACGGATGAAGCGCGCGGTCTGCGCACCTGGTGCGGTGTCGCCGAGGTAGAACTCTGCCAGAACGGCTACCGAGCCGTCGCGGGACACGGCCAGATCGATGAGGTCGACGACGTCGTCCTGTCCCCCGGGCTCCACCGTCGGGCAGTGGTCCAAGAGACCTCCGTCGAGGACTTCTGCTCCGGGTTCGTGCGGTTGGACCATGACCAGAGGCTTCCCGGACGACAGCCAGTCGAAGGCCACGGACGTCATTTCGACGACAGCGACGTCAGCTTCCTCGAGCTGCCACGACACGTCTGGGCTCTGGTCCAGGTAGCCTCTCGGATCCGATTCCACGATCTCTTTGACTGCTTCCAGTGCCTTCTCGAAATCGTGTCGCATGACTCCGGTGCGTGGATGCGGTCGGAAGATCACTCGATACCCCGCTTCGAGCAGTGCGGTGACGATGGCCTCTCCGTTGAACGCGATGGTCCCATACGACATCGAGGGTGAATCGCCCTCCCACGTGGGAGCATAGAACACCGTTTTCGCATCGGGTTGGGCGGTCTTGAACTCTTCCCATTCTCGAGGAACGGAGCGCGGCCGATCCAACTGCGGCCGTCCGACGTCATACATACGATCGTCACTGAGCCCATAGAGAGTCTGCTCGATGCGCTGTCGAGCGGCCTGTCCTGCGGTGAAGACGAAATCATAGCCCTTGAGCTGGTTGGAGATCATCGAGATCTTCTCACTCTCACCGTGGCTGAGGTGGATGTGAGCTGGCTCCGGATAACGAAGCGCCTGGAAGTTGCTCGTCGCCTGATTGACATAGAAGACAGCTCGAAGGCTTGGCGACTGCATGAACTTGTCCAGGCCGGTGGTCAAACGCGAGAACCGCACCGGGAAATCTGTGACGCCTTGCAGATACTCGGCGACCGGCGCGTTGCGGACGATGATCCCGAAAGGGCGGCTGCTGTGACCATTGTCTTTGAGACGAGCTTCCAACTGTTCGAAGGGCCACAGCCACTGTTCCAGCTGATAGACCGAGCTCAGGTCTCCTGCGAAGTAGGCCGCCGCTACGAATTCGTCTTGATCCTGGGGGTCGAACTCGTCCGAGAGTCGTGACTCGCGGACCCGCTCACGCAGTCTCTGCGCGACGAGTTTCGCCACTGCCTGCGCGAAGTTGGCACCACGAACCGCGGTATGCGGCAGATCTGCCGGAAGAAGACTCATGGATCCTATTGTGCATGTCTGTCTGTGCTCATCCTGAATTCGTCCTCCACTCGAGCTTGATTACGTCACCCGCAGTCCCATGTCCGCGGGGAGCACAGGCACCCATTTGCGATGCAGCACAACTTAGACTGGACAGGTGAAGAACCCCCGGCTCAGACTCATTGATGACGTCACCTGGGACGGTATCCCCGTCACGGGCGAGCGCATCAGGTCCCTGCTGCGTCTTCTCGCCGATGCCGGTCCCCGCGGGCTGGCGAGCTCGAGTCTCATCACCGCGATCTGGCCCGACTCTCCGCCGACGCATCCGACCAAGGCTCTGCAGATCCTCGTCTCACGTGCCCGTACCCTGGCTTCGGCAGAGGCGATCGCCCGCACCGATTCCGGTTACCGGCTCAACCTGGCCGACGAGGATGTCGACATCTGGGCACTCGCCTCGCTCCTCTCCGGTGCCGAGGAAGCACTGGCGAACGGAGCGACGGACCGGGCACTCGAATCCGCGGAGATGGCCGCGACTCTCGGCAACGATGAGCGGGCAAGGAGAATCATCGCCATCGCGCGTTCCCGACAGGGACGACGCCGTGAAGCTCTGCCCGAACTCGAGGCACTGACCCAGGCCGATCCGCTCGATGAGGAACTCGCCGCCGAGCATCTTCGCACCCTCGCCGCGGTCAAAGGGCCCTCGGCTGCCCTTGAACGATTCGATAGGCTCCGCGGCCTGATGATCGAGTCGCTCGGCACAAGTCCAGGACACGTCCTGCGCAGAGTCCACGAGGAGCTGCTGGCCCTCGACCGACCCATGCGTTCCGGTCTCCGTCATTCCGCTGCGAGCCTCCTCGGCCGGCACCGAGACATCGAAGAGCTGTCCGGGCTGCTGTCGACGGCGCGCTTGATCTCGATCGTCGGGCCGGGCGGACTGGGCAAGACACGTCTGGCCCAGGAGCTCGCTCAGCTCAGCTCCCTCCCGCGCGTCCATGTCATCGAGCTCGCTGCCATCAGCCACGCCGATGAGATCCTCAACGTGATCGCCGACGGCCTCCGCGTCCGAGAGACCGTCAACCACCTTGATCGCCATTCCTCGGGCCCGGATCTGCGCCGCCGGGTCATCGCAGCGTTGAGCACGGGACCGAACCTGCTCGTCCTCGACAACTGCGAACATCTCATCGACGGGGTTGCCGCCATCGTCAACGACCTCCTCGCCGCTGTGGCCGACCTGCGGGTCCTCACCACCAGTCGCACTCCCCTGCGTCTCACTGCAGAACACGTCTACATGCTCGGGCAGCTGTCGCCGAGCGAGGCCGAGGAGCTCTTCATCCAGCGTGCCCGTGCGGCACGACCGACCGTGACGATCGACAGTGACACGGTCGCCTCCCTCGTCGGCCACCTCGACGGACTGCCGTTGGCCATCGAACTCGCGGCCGCGAAGACTCGCACACTCACTCCCGAATCGATCCTCGACAACCTCACCGATCGGTTCGTCCTTCTGCGCGGAGGTGACAGAACGGCGCCTGAGCGGCACCAGACCCTGCAGGCGGTCATCGACTGGTCCTGGCAGCTGCTCGACGATGACGCGAAGACAGCGCTGATGACGATGGCCCTCCTGCCCGATGCCTTCGGTGCAGACTGCATCGAGGACATTCTCGGGGCCACGGCCATGCGGACGATCGAGGACCTCGTCGACCAGTCCTTGCTCACCGTCATCGAACGTGACGGCAGAGTCCGTTTCCGAATGCTCGAGACCATCCGTGAATACGGCCACCTCCGCCGGGGCGAATCGGCAGAGGCCGAGCAGATCGAGAATGCCGTCGAACAGTGGGCGGTGGATACCTGTCAGAGCCTCATCGATGACATCCTCGGCCCCCGGCAGCTGCAGGCAGTGGGCAGGCTGCGAGCCGAGGAACACAACCTCACCCCTGTGCTCAGGCACCTCCTCGACTGCCGTGACGACAGGTCCATCGTCATGCTCGCAGCGTTGCTGCCCTACTGGATGGTCGGTGGTGAGCATATCCGCATCATCGAGCATTTCCAGCTCCTCGAACGCTTCCTCAGCGACTGGACGATGCCGCGACACCTGGCCGAGCACACCCGCAGGGTGCTCGCCGTTCAGACCACGACCTGGGGGATGCTTCCGCGCTGGCACGAGCTCCCGGCGACCTCTCAGCTGCTCGAAGAACTCGGGCCCGAGTCCGCCGATCCCTTCGTCCGTGCGATGGCTCGGCTCGGGCTCGTCATCGTCAGGGCACCGGATACGAGCCATACCTCGCCTGCCGCTGCCGAGCTGCGCGAGCTCACCGAATCCGCTGATCGCCTCACCCGTTTGGTCGCGTCCCCCTATCTGTCGGGAATCCAGGAGAACGCCGGGGAGTTGACCGAAGCCATCGCCCTGCTCGACAGCGCCTTCGCACATTTCCGGGCCGATGACCCACCGTGGCTGCCCACGCGGTACCACGAGTCCCTGGCCCAGCTGCATCTTCAGCACGGTGACTTCGCCGAAGCCCGCGAGCACGCTATGGCCGCCCTGCCGACGCTTGCGCAGTTCGGCGACAGCATCGAATGCCGATCCTGGCTGGCCTTCGCCGATCTCGGTCTCGGTGAGCTCGAGCGTGCCGAGGCGGAACTCACAGCCCTCGCCGAGGCCGAGGAACAGAACGAGCCGTTCGGCAACCGCTATATGCTCCTCCTCGGTCGTGCCGAACTCGCACTGCTGCGCGGAGACGTCGAGGCCGGTCTCGAACTGCTCGCTGTGGTCCGGCGCACCGGACGCACCCGTCCCGCGCTCCCGGGAGTGCCGGACAGCGACGGGCTCGACCCGTGGACTCTGCTCATCGGCGCGGTCTCAACCGTGGTCACCGCCCGGCATGAGCCCGAGTCCTCGGACGAATTTTTCGACTCGCTGATCGATCGGGCCGAACGTGCAACCGACCCGCACCGGGTGCATCACGATTTCCCGGTGCTGGGCACAGTCGCCTACGCCGTCGCCGTCTGGCTCCGGCAGCGCGGGCAGTGCGTGCACGGCATCGATGGTGAGCAGGTGAGCCGATTTGCGGCGCTGGCCGCCCGGTTCACCTTCAATCGGGTCTTTCCCTCACTCGACTGGACGAGGCTGACCAAGGAGCTCACTTCGGCGCAGATCGCTCGGTTGGACGAGATCACGACGGAGATCGATTCGCTCGACTTCGCCGAGGTGATCGCGCGGTATCACACCGACGCTCTCGCGCTCAGGCGCTACGTTGGTACGACTTCACGGTCAGCGGCGCGAAGATCGCAATGACGACGGCGCAGCCGAGCAGGGCCCAACCTGCCTCGGCGGAGAAGGTCGCCGAGTTCGCCAGGTCCCGCACCCCGGACACGACGTGGGAGATCGGGTTGATGCCCACAAACCACTGCAGCCAGCCGGGCATGGATTCGACGGGGACGAAGGCATTGGACAGAAAGGTCAGTGGAAAGAGGATCATCATCGAAATGCCCTGCACCCCTTGGGCCGAGCGCACGATCGTGCCGATGTAGGCGAACGCCCAGGACAGGGACCACCCTGTGACGATGACGAGCACGATGGCCGAAACGACACCGATGAGGCCGCCTTCGGGTCGATAGCCCATGGCGATGCCGGCGAGGAAGGTCACGGTCGCGGCGATCCCGTAGCGCAGCAGATCCGCGACCATCGGCCCGGCCAACGGCGCGATGCGAGCCACGGGCAGGGTCTTGAACCTGTCGAAGATGCCGGAGTCCATGTCCTCTCGCAGCTGCACTCCGGTGGCCATGCAAGCGGTCAGACAGGTCATGGCGAGGATGCCGGGGACCATGATCGGCAGATAGTTCGCGACGTCGCCGCTGATGGCGCCGCCGAAGATGAAGCCGAACATCGCAGTGAACAGGACCGGTTGGATGAGCACGTCGGAGAACTGCTCGGGCTCACGGCGCATGTGTTTGAGTGCGCGCGAGGCGAAGCCCATGGTCTGGTTCCATGTCTCGGCAAGACCCGGCCGGCTGGGCAGGGAAGCGGTGTCTGTGTGAGTTCGGTCGATTGTCGTGGTCGATTCGGAAACGGATCGTTCAGCGGGGGCGGTTCTCATGCTGGGACTCCTTCTGTGGTCTGGGGCTGGGCCGGACGGTCGGTCGATGCCGTGTCTCCTGTGATGGTGAGGAAGACATCGTCGAGGCTGGGTTCGGCGACCTTGATCGAAGCGACGTTGATGGAGGCCTCCCGCAGGGCGACGAGGACGGAGGCGGCCTCCCCGGCCTGCTGCAGGGAGACAGTGATCTCGCCGGCACCTGAGGAATGGACAGCGGCCTCACCGACGACGTCGGCGGTGATGCTCAGCGCGCGGTCGATCTCGCCGGTCGACGATTCCGCGTCAAGGCCTACGTGGAGGCTGGATCCGCCGATCGAGGATTTGAGTTCGGCTGGCGTGCCCTGAGCGACGATCGTTCCGTGGTCGATGACGGCGATCCGATCGGCCAGCTGGTCGGCCTCCTCGAGGTACTGCGTCGTCAGCAGCACGGTGACTCCGGAGGCGACGAGGCCGCGGATGGTCTCCCACATCTGGTTCCGGGTCCGCGGGTCGAGGCCGGTGGTCGGTTCGTCGAGGAAGATCAGCGGCGGACGACTGATCAGGCTCACCGCCAGGTCCAATCGTCGACGCATCCCACCTGAGAACGTCGACAGCGGTTTGTCTGCGGGCTTCTCCAAGCCGAACTCGTCGAGGAGTTCGGCCGCGATCGACTGTGCCGCGCTGCGGGACAGCCCTTGCAACCGGGCGATGAGTCGGAGATTCTCGCGGCCGGTGAGCTTCTCATCGACCGAGGCGTACTGGCCGGTGACTCCGATGAGCTGGCGAACTCGATGCGGGTTGCGGGCGACGTCGACTCCGAAGATCTCCGCCACTCCCCCGCCGATCGTCAGCAGGGTCGAGAGCATATTGATCGTCGTCGTCTTCCCGGCACCGTTGGGTCCGAGCAGTCCGAAGACCTCCCCGGGGCGGATGTCGAGGTCGATTCCGTCAACGGCGGTGAAGTCTCCGAAGGATTTGCGCAGTCCTCGGATCGACACCGCCGGAATAGTTGATCGGTCCTGTGCGCGTCCGGTGGACGCTGTGCGTGTTTCATTCATGCCGCCAGTGTTCGCCACTGCGGTTTCAGCGTGGTTTCACGGATGGAGCACGATGGTTTCAGCAGTTCGGGCCGGGCTGAAATCGCGGTGAGTTCCGGCGACAGTGACTCGAAGCAGGAGTGGAGTCACTCAGCTTCTTCGGGATTCCTCCGCGGCAGCGACACCGACAGCACCGCGCCGAGCGCGGCAAGCCCCGTTGCCCACCAGAACGCCTGATCAAATCCGAGCGCGAGCTCGCCGATTGTCGAGGCGCCGTGGGTGGAAGCGGCGAGGACAACCGCGAGCAGTCCAGCTCCGAAGGCTCCGCCGAGCTGACTGGCGATTCTGGTGATGATGCTGGCATCGGGCATCTGGGCCCGGTCGAGTCCGCGGAATCCCAATGCCATGAGCGGAACGGTGACCACGCCGAGACCGGCCCCGCGGACGAGGAGTGAGAGCATGATCAGCCATCGGCTCGTGCCGGTGCCGACGAAGGCGAACGGCAGAGTCCCGAGTACGACGATGACGAAGCCGATGACGACAAGCCAGCGCGGACCCATCGCGTCCGAGAGGCGGCCGGCGATCGACCGGCTGGCCAGAGTGCCGATGCCCTGCGGGATGAGCAGCATTCCCGCCTCGAGCACGCTGGAGCCGTGCACCTGCTGAAAGAACAGCGGCAGAAGGATCATGGCACCGTAGAGCGCTGTACCCGAAAGGAAGAGCAGCAGCGATGCCGAGGCCAGCGGCCGGCTCTTCAGCAGACGGATATCGACGAGCGGCTGCTCCTTCGTTTTCAGCGTGTGAACGGCAAAGAGGACCACGAGCACCACGCCGGCGATCAGGGGAAGGAGAACATCGACTCTGGCGAAGCCACCGGGCTCGCCGGAATTCGACAGCGCCCACAGGAGCCCGGCGAGCCCTGGAGCCAGCAGAACGAAGCCGAGGCCGTCGAAGGGGACACGACGGAACGGCTGGTCTCTGGGCAGGATGATGACCGCGAGCGCGATCCCAATGACGCAGAAGGGCACATTCACCCAGAACATCCACGACCAATGCAGGTGCTGGAGAATCGCGCCGCCGACGACGGGTCCGAGGATCGGGCCGAGAACCGCCGGAAGGCTCACCACAGACATGACCTTCCCGATGTTCCTCCCGTGTGCCGCCTGCATGACGATGGTGGCCATGAGCGGCAGCATGATTCCCCCGCCCAAGCCCTGGATGACGCGGAAGGCGATGAGACTGCCGGCGCTCCAGGCGAGACTGGACAGAATCGAGCCCACCAGGAACACGGACAGTGCGATGATCCACAGACGTTTGCCGCCGACGCTCCTCTGCGCCCACCCCGTCACCGGAACGGCGATGCCGAGTGCGAGAAGGTACCCGGTGGTCACCCATTGGATGGTCGCAAATCCGGCATGGAGTTCGCGGGCCAAGGTGCCAAGGCCCACGGCGACGATTGTCGTGTCGAAGAGCACGGCCAGCGCACCGACGAGCACCGCGCCGGCTGTCCACCAGACGTGTGGGTCGACTCTGGCAGAGGCAGTCTGAGTAGTGGTCATCGCGGCGCTCCCGAGAAACTCTAGATACAATATGTATCTAAATGGTAGAGCGAGATTTTAGGATACGCAATGTCTCTTAATGAATCACCTGATACGCGACCGCCGCGCCGACGACGCGGCGCCGAGCTCGAGGCAGCCCTTCTGGATGCCGCATGGCAGGAATTTGCCGAGAAGGGGTTCGACGACTTCACCCTCGAGGGATGCGCTGAGCGGGCGCAGACGAGCAGGGCGGTCTTCTACCGCCGCTGGCCGGGCAAGATCGAGCTGATCAACGCAGCCGCGGTCAGAGCCGGTTCGAGCGAGGAACTGCCGGATCCGGATACGGGTACTCTGCGGGGAGACACACTCGAACTGCTCAGGCACACGAACCGTTCGCGTGCACGCATGGGAATCCAGATGATGATGCGGCTGGGAGGATACTTCGAAGAGACGGGCGGAAGCTTCGCCGACCTGCGCAATTCGTTTCTTTCCCGCCGCGGCAGCGCCATGGACGCGGTCATCGAACGCGCGGCGGAGAGAGACGAGGTCGACCTCGAATCGTTGACGCCGCGCATGATCGCGGTGCCGTTCGACCTCTACCGACAAGAACTGATCATGACGCTCAAGGAGGTGCCCGACGACGTCCTGGAAGCCATCGTTGATGAGGTGTTCCTACCGCTCGTCACACGCAGATGACGGGTGAGCCCGTCAGCGCCGGGCCTCACTTCCAGCGCTTCGATTCCGGTCGGCCCTCCGCCGAGGCACACCGAAGAACAGTGTCCGATCACTGATGACGATCACGGTCGACAGCACCAGCAGCAGACCAGTCTGCAGCACCTTCGAATCGGGGTCGGTCATGAAGAGTTCGGCGGAGGCATTGGCTGCGGCATGAAAGACGATGGGGACGATGATGCTGCGCCCGCTGCGGAAATAGAGCCAATTCATCAGCACAACGAAAGCCACCATCGAGGCGGGGAAGTTGAGCGTGTAGAGCAGCCCTGACTTCACGACCTCATTCTGATAGTAGCCGTCGATGAATGACAGCGGCACATGCCAGAGAGCCCAGATGAGCGTGAACAGCATCGATGCGGAGAAGACTCGCATCTTTCGCACCAGCGTATCGGTCCCGTAGCTGTGCCAGGCGAGCTCCTCGACCACAGCCGCGCCGAGCAAGGTCACCCAGACCGGCATAAGTCCTGATGAGAAGCTGAACCCGGTGCGCAGCTGGAACTGTTCGGTCCCGTGTCCGAAGAGCAGAGACAGACCCTGAGCAGCCATGAGGCTGAGAAACGGCAGGGCCACAGCACAGACGACGAAGAACCACCCGCGGCCTTTCGGCCGATGCAGGCGATTGACGACATCAGCTACAAGCGCCGGCCGTCGACGGATGAGAAGGATGACGACGGCGAGCGGAGACAACAGGCCGGCAACGGACAGGAGCAGAGTTCCGATGAGTACGGGTTCGTTCTGGTGCGGCAACCGGCTGAGGAGGGCCGCAAGAGACCAGAAGCCCCACGGAAACGCCGTCGCCAGCACGTAGAACAGGACGGGCCGGTCGTACTCGCTCAGGATCGACTCCTTCTCCACGACCCCGGTGCGTCCTTGCCCTTGCCCGCTCCACCCCGTCGAAGCCCGCGTCGTCATGGTTCTTGGGAATGGTCAGTCGCTGTCATGTAGCGAGCTCCTCGAGGCGTTTCTGCCAGAACACGATCTCCTCGCAGAGGCGGGCAGGATCGAGCCCGGCCGCGTACTCGATGAGTTCGTCCTCCTGGTTCGGTGACATCACCCCAGCGATGCGAAGACGTTGAAACGGTGTTCTCGGTTCGTCATAGATGCGCCGACGCCATCCGTGCTCATCCTTCTCCCACCCGATCGGCTTGCGCGTGGGGGTGAAGTAGTTGAGCCGGTCGTCGACGGCCCTCCACAGCTCATTGAGCGCATGTCTGGCTGCACCCGAGTCGTACCGACGGATGCCGCCGTACTCGTGCACGAGGTGCTGATGGCGGGACGCTTCGGGAAGCCGGTCCCGTTGGTGGTCTTTGAGCACCGGGCTGAAATGGATGTCGAGTTTTCGGGCCCATCGCTCGGCCGCCTCGTGGACCGCTTCGTCGGCATTGTCCAACTCGATCGCGTTGACCCAGAACGGGATCCCCTGAACCTCGTCGAGCGACCAATCGAGCAGCTCCACGACGACAGCTGCATCGTTATTCTCGAGGCTGCGGGTGAATACCCACCCCGTGTGCAGACAGGTGGCGTTGATCGTGAAGAGGCAGTTGCGCGGAAGGGTCGGCCCCGCGTGCGCGATAGTGTCGGCGAGGAAGAAGCCGGGTTCGGACTCGTTCGACCCCGAGGCGAAATCAAGAAACTCCTCGGTGGGGCTGGTGAACCGCTTCGTCGACACGCGCCGATCCCGATAGTCAGCTGATCGCGCGGTGCGCAGGTACCGGTCGATGGAGGCCGGACTGACCGTCAGCAGCTCGTCACGGACTCGGCTGCTGTAGCCGCCACGGCCGGGCATCAGCGCACCGTGCCGTTCGGCCGCGTCGAGGAGCTCAGGCATCACCGCGGCCAGATACTTTCCGCTCTGATATCCCGACCATTCCCACACCGTGACGAGCAGGGCCCGTGATTCGGTCGAATACCGGCAGCACCGCGTGCTCGGTTCTCCCCCAGCCGGGCCCTGGGCATCGGATCCGACCGCAACCGTGTTGTCACTCACCACGCCGGCAGCGAGCTGCGCCAGTCGCCGCCGAGCGTGATCACGCGACCATCCGGTGAGAGTCATGATCTCGTCGAGGATGCGCCCCTTGTCCTTCTTCCGCGCCTCGGAATAGAGGCCCAGAAAGTCACGGACCAGGATCTGCGAATCCGCACTCGAATTGCCGACGATGTCGTGATTATCCTGTTGTTTGCTCATGAACGTCTTTGTTCCTCCGAATTCTGGGGGTCGCATCGTAGTTTTCGATCAACCCCAACTCAATTCGCACGATGCTATTCTGTGATTAGGCAGGAGGTCTTCCTAATCGTCGGAAGACAGCGGAAATGTCACAGACCGCAGCACGGCTGCTCGGATTATTGTCATTGCTGATGGTGCCCAGGACCTGGTCGGGCACGGAACTGGCCGATCGTCTGGAGGTGAGTCCTCGGACCGTCCGGAACGATATCGGTGCGCTGCGCGACATCGGCTACGTCATCGACGGCACCCGCGGCAACGAGGGCGGCTACCGGCTCTCCCCGTTCAATTCGGCCATTCCGCCTCTGCCGCTCGACTCCGATGAGGCGGTGGCCGTCGCCGTCGGCCTCCACTCGGGGCTGAGCTGCATCATCGGCGGTATGGAGGAGACTTCGGCACGAGCATTGGCCAAGCTCGAACACATCCTGCCCGCCGCGGTCCGCACCAGGGTGCATTCGCTGGCCCACTTCACCGTTCCGGTCACCGGGAACCAGCCGATGCCGATCGTTGAGCCGGGTCTCATCGTCAGCCTCATCGATCACTGCCACCGACACGAGCGACTGCGGTTCCGCTACCTCCCCGAGGACGCCCCCGGAAGTCAACCGGCCGAGGAGCTCCATCTCGAGGTCGAACCCTATCGACTCGTCAACCGCCAACACCGCTGGTATCTTCTCGCCTTCGACCCCACGGCCGATGATTGGCGGGTCTTCCGCGCCGAACGCATTTCGCCGAAGACTCCCGGCGGGCTCCGCTTCGAACCGCGCCCTCTGCCTGCCCGTGATATCGGCGACTATGTCGAACGGCACTCCATCGGGCCCCGTTGGCGACACTCTGCCACGGTCATCGTCATGGCACCGGCCGCCGAAGTGAAGTCGATGATCATGCCTGCAGAAGGCACGGTCGAACCCGTTGACGACGATCGTTCGCTCGTGACCATCGGCGGACAGGATCCGACCACCATGGCGTTGGCCCTGGCAAGGTTGGAGGTCGATTTCGCTGTCGTCGACAGTTCCGAGCTCCGCGACAGTCTGCAGACGCTGGCGGACCGGTTGGGACGAGCAGCTGAGCAGAACAAGGCCGTCGGTCAACCGGATCGGCCCTCGGACATCTCTGGGTGAAAGGTTCAATCGCGCAGTGAGCGCATTGTGCGATTGTGCGGAATTTGGCGGGCATGACCGGTGAGTCGTGTCCATTCATTGTGCCCAGATAATCCCCGACTGTAACTTTTCTGGACGCCTTTCAATCACAGATGAACATGATCTCGACTAATCGTCTGATGAAGAATTCGAAGAAAACAGGCTTGTCCCCCGAATGGAGAACATCGATGCTCGTGCTGTTCCGACACGCATTCATCGTCCTGGCAGCAGTCCCCCTCATAGCAGGATCCACCCCCGCCGAGGCGGTCCCGAAGAGCACGGACCCCCTCGGCCCCGAATCCGCCCAGTCCCTCGATATCCGTCCGCGCCAGATCGCCAGCGAGGAGTTCGTCACCGGAAAGAACTCGGTGCGCATCTCCGTCGAGGGCCTGTACCCGGACGAGGAGGTGCGACTCGACGTCGATGCCGCACCCCGCGAGATCGACGACTTCCAACAGACGAAGCGGGTCGGTCAGAACGGATCGGTGACCTTTGACGTCATGGGAGTCTCCGCATCGGACCCGAACCGGTATGCCGGGAACTACCGAGCCCAGGTCATCACCATCGGCGGAGACCGCACAGAACGGATGACCGCCGCCTTCACCGTGATCGCGGTCGCGCCCCACACAGACCGTCTCAAACTCGACAGCGTTCCCCGATGAGCAGCGACCGTTCATCTGCCGCACCCACCGCGACCCTCCACGCCGAGAAGCTGACCACCCGCATCCGCAGGGTGAACCGCGCCTACGCCCGCTTCTACGGTCCGATGTCTCTGCTGGTCATGCTCATGTCGTTCTTCCCCTACTACTCTCAGGAGGCCGAAAGCACGACGACCTACGGAAATCTCTGGCAGGAGGTCCTCCTCACCGGTCACGACACCGATGTCTTCGCCCTGGCCGTGCTGCTCCTCACCGCCGGACTGCTGGTTCCGGCCTCGGTTGGAAGGGTCTCGACGACCGGGCTCATCGGCATTCTCACCGGCTCGATCATCATCGGGTGCACGCTCCTGCAGTCGCCGGGCTATGTCAGTCCACCGGCGCTCACGATTTTCGGCATCGTCGACATCGTGCTGAGCTTCCTCATCGCTTCGGTCGCCGTCATCCACGCCTTCCACCTGTTCGCCCTCGACCTCGAATTCCAGCAGCGCTTGAGCTGACGACCTCGGCCTCCGAGTCCATCGGCGGCACGAACCGACACCTACGGCTCGAAATGCCCACGTCTTTCCCCTCCGACCTGACCGTTCTCTGCCCGTTCGCCTGACCTGCCGGCGGCGTTCACGGCGTCTTCGCCGCAAGGTCGCCTGCCCTCCGTAGCGTCACCGGCATGACACCACAGAGAGCGACATCCACCCGTTTCCGTCCCGTGACGATCCTCGCCACCGCAGTGCTCGCCGCCACCACTTTCGGCGCCGGCCATGCCCCCGCCTCGGCCGCCTCCCTCGGCTCGAGCGACGATGCACCGGGACTCGGTTCACCCGGTGACCACGACTTCGCAGCCCCCGACAGAGTCGCCGACGTCGCCTTCCCCACCACGATCTCCCACCGCGCCGGAGCCGACGTCCACCCCGAGGAATCGATGGAAGGATTCACCGCCTCGGCGAAGGACGGGTTCCTCCCGGAGATGGATATCCAGTTCCTCGAGGACGGCACCCCGGTCCTCATCCACGATGACACCGCCGACCGCACTCTCAACGGTGTCAGCGGACCCATTCGGGATCTCAGCCGTGAGGAATGGGACTCGGCGACGATCAAGCACCCCACCGGCGGAGAAGAGGCCGCGACGGTCACTCTCGACGAACTCCTCGACGAGATGGGCGGCGAGGTCGTCATGGTGCCCGAGATCAAGCCCGGGGCCACCTCGGCAGAAGTCGATCAGGTCCTCGACGAATTCGACGAACGCGGACTGGCCGACTCCCTCATCGTCCAGTCCTTCGACTTCGAAGCGGCGAAGACGATCGCCGAACGCAGGTACACCTCGCTCTACCTCATGGGCGCCACCCTGCCGAAGGAATCACCTCAGGAGATCGCCGAAGCCGGCATCGAATGGGTGGGACCGAGCGCGAAGATGCCGACGAACACCATGCGCACACTCGACAAGGCCGGCCTCCACGTCGCCCCCTACACCCTCGATACCGCGAAGGACGGGCACCGACTGCCCGGCTGGATCGACGGATTCTTCACCGACGATGCCTGGAGCACATGAGTAGACTGCACGGATGGAGCCTCTCGAACGCAGTGCACCGATCCCGGACCCGCTGACGCCCTACCTCGAGGTCGACCGGTCTCAGCCGCGGCACGAATGCTGGGTGACCGGGCACATGGTCGCCGGCCTCGACGGCACCGCCGCCATCCACGGCCGCGTCGGCGCACTGTCGACGGCACCCGATCAGGAACTGTTCCGACGGATGCGCCAGGTCGCCGATGTCGTCATGGTCGGTGCGCAGACGGTGCGCAACGAAGGATACGCACCGATACGGCTGAGTCAGGACGCTCAGGAGCAGCGGCGCCGAGGCGGCCAGTCCGCGATGCCGCCGGTGGCCGTGGTCAGCCGCAGCCTCGACCTCGACTGGTCATCATCGGTCTTCGCCGCCGCCCCTGACCATGCCAGGACGCTCGTCATCACCTGTTCGAAGGCGGACCCCGGTCGCCTGGCGGCTGCCGAGAAGGCGGCGACGGTGATCATCGCCGGCGAAGACCGGGTCGAGCCGGCAGCGGCCCTGCAGGCCCTGGCCGGGCTCGGGCATCGTGTCGTCCTCTGCGAGGGCGGGCCCAGGTGGCTCGGCGAACTCGTCGCCGCCGACCGTCTCGACGAGCTGTGCCTGTCGATCTCCCCGCTCATGGGCGGCGATCCGCTGCCGGTGAGCATCGCACCGTCGGGAGCGGGCATCGCCGACTTCGACCTCAAGTCCACGATGGTCGAGGACAGCACGCTCTTCCTCCGCTACGAGGCGGCCGCGGCGAAGACCCCGGCAGACACTGAGAGGAGGCCGAAATGAGTGAGACGGGAATCGACGGCCTCATGGCCTCGGTCGACTCTGCGCTGATCGTGGTCACCACCTCTGCGGAGGGAGAACCGGCCGGGTGCCTGGTCGGATTCCACACCCAATCGAGCATCTCACCGGCGCAGAACTGCTTCTGGCTGTCGAAGGCCAACCACACCTACCGGGTCAGCCTGCGGTCGACTCGCTTCGGCGTCCATTTCCTCACTTCCGCTGACCTCGAATTGGCCCGCCATTTCGGGTCGCAGACGGGTGAGGACACGAACAAGTTCGCCGACCTCGACCACACCACCGCCGAGGAGGGGGTGCCCCTGCTGACGGATCTGCCGAACCGTATCCTCGTCGAACGCCTCGCCATGCTCGACGACGGAGGCGACCATGTGGCCAACACCTGCCGGGTGCTCTGGGCGGAGTCGGCCGGGTCCTTCGAGCCATTGCGTGCCTCGCAGGTCGGTGGCCTCTCCCCCGGTCATTCCAGCGAGGAACGTGCTGTGCATCCCTAGCCGTCGGCGCCCGCCTTGGCCCAGACGGCACAGCCTCGTTCAGCAGTCGGCTCTCACTCTGGAACGTGCGCCGATTAATGAGGCTGCACCAAAGACGACCCTTTGTGACCTTGGCGAACAGCAGTACTGTCGAGCCATGGTGACAATGGCGGAAGTCATTCGGAGTCGACAGCATGCCGTCTGTCCATAATCCTCATCGCAATGCCATCGACCGTGTGGTCGTGACCAATCTGGCCGCCTGCTCATCGGAACAGGCCTGCTGATGCTGCCCGCCGCGACAACCACTCCCGGCGGTATCTCGCTGCTGTCTACTCTTTTCACTGCGACCGGTGCGCATCTCGGATCCGCCGCTGGCCTCATTCGACATCAAGCGCGAATACGGAGTCAGCGTGGGGGCGTTCAGGCGGGACGGCGAGGGGAGCTGGGACATCGCCGATCAGGATGTCACCCTCTGCGCCAACGATGAGATCCTCATCGCGGGAAGCCCCCGAGAGGTGGAGGACTTCAGCACCCTCGACGAAGAGGACGACGAGGAGGACTGAAGTCCCGAACCACTGCTCTCAGACGGCGACGACTTCGACCGGGATATTGCCGCGGGTGGCCTTGGAGTACGGGCAGAGTTCGTGGGTGCGGTCGACGAGCTTCTGTGCGGTCTCGTGATCGACATCGGGAATGGAGACCTCGAGCCTGACCGACAGACCGAAGCTCTCACCCTCCTTGCCGATTCCCACCTGGGCGTTGACGACGGACTTCGAGGTGTCGACGCCCTGATCCTTGCCTGCCAGGCCGAGTGCGCCCTGGAAGCAGGCTCCGTAGCCGACGGCGAAGAGCTGTTCGGGATTGGTTCCGCCGCCCGGTCCTCCCTGCTCCTTCGGCGTGCGCAGATCGACGTCGACCATCTTGTCGTCGGTGGCTCCGTGTCCGTCTCGGCCACCGGTGATCTGGGCCTTCGCGGTGTAGGCGATGCTCTCAGGTGTGTTCAACTTCTTCTCCTTCTCGTCCGGGCTGAAATTGATTCAGCCGTGTGCTTTCGTGCTGGGCTGTTCAGGACCTGTTCTTCGTCTTCCGGCTGCTTTCGCGTTCGAGCGCCTCGACGAGTTCGTCCTTGGTCATGGTCGAGCGGCCAGAGATGCCGAGTCGCTTCGCCTCTGCATAGAGGTGCTCCTTCGAGGCATTCGCATCGACACCGCCGGCTGTCTGACGGCTGGTGTTCTTCCCGCCCTTGCTCTGGGAATCGGAAGGCCCGGGTGCAGGTTTGGCCTCCCACCGGTCGCCGACCTTCTCAAAGGTGTGTTTGAGCGCATCGTAGGCGACTCGGTGGGCCCGTTCCTCATCGTGATACTCATCCATCGCCGAGTCGTAGGCCTTGGCGAACGTGCGCTGAGCCTTCTGGCTCGACCGTTTCAGTGTTGCGGGCAGCTCCGACTTCTTCGGGGTTCCCGAACTGGTGGTTTTCGGCATGATGACCACTTCTCCTCAAGGTGTCGAGGTCATGGTGCCACTGACACTAACGCAGTTCCCGCGTTCATGTAAGGGGGCGCAGAGTCGGCAGCGATCCCCGTTCAGATACGGACGTCACCCGGGTCGACGTCATCGCGCAGGCCCCGCCAGATGGGGTGGCGCAACCGTCCTGCCTCGGTCTCTCCTGCGTAGCGGACTTCACCGACCAAGGCGGGCCGGACCCAGTGAGCGTCACGTGATTCGGCGTCCGGAACCTCGAGCGGCGGTGTCTTCCGCGACAACCGGTCGAGGCTGCTCCGCAGCGAGCGCAGCGCGTGTTCGTCGAATCCGGTGCCGACGCGGCCCAGATAGACGAGATCGTTTCCGTCGTGGGCCGCCAGCAGGAGGGAGGCGAAGGTCGGCGAGCGCTCTCCGGTGCCGGTGCGCCAGCCCACGATGATCACGTCTCGGGTCATGGAGTGCTTGAGCTTCACCCACGTCTGCGTGCGTCGACCCGAGAGGTAGACGCTGTCTCTCCGCTTGGCCATGACGCCTTCGAGTCCGAGCTGCTTGCTGGACTCCATCGCTTCGTCAATGCTTCCCTCGAAGGCTTCCGGGACATGGATGCTCTCGCCCTCGGACACGTGGTCCCACAGCCGCTGCCGTCGATCGACATAGGGCACGCGCAGGAGGGAGTCCTCTCCTGCTTCGAGCACGTCGAAGACCATGAGGTGCACGGGCGTCCTCCGACGCTCGCGCTCGACGTCGGCCGTGCGGCTCAGCCCCATGCGCCGCTGGAGACGCCCGAAGTCGGGGCGGCTGCCGGCGCCGAGCGCGACGATCTCTCCGTCGAGGACACAGTCGGAGTCGACGCAGTCCGCCAGTTCCGCCAGTTCGGGATAGGTCTCAGTCATGTCCTTCCCGTTGCGGCTGGTGAGGACCACTCCTCCGGGAGAGTCCCCGCTGGCTGCTCTCACCGTCGCGAGAGCACGGATTCCGTCCCATTTCATTTCGAACGCCCAGTCCTCCGCTTCTCGTCGCACCGAGCCGAGGTCTCCGATGCGGGCGAGCATCGGCTGGATGTCCGATGCTCGGAGCCCGCCGTTCTGGCCGGTCGCAGACTTCGAAGTCTGCTCGGACTCCGTTTCCTGTCCGGCGGTGAGGTGGATCATCCAGTTCTTTTCGGGGTCCTTGTTCGGACCATGCTCACCGGTGTTGAACAGGGCGAAGCGGCGCACTCCCCCGAGCCCGCCGTCCTTCCGGCCGTGGAGGACGGCGATGATCTCATGCCCGTCCTCCCACTTCTCGACCTCACAGGCCCCGGCGTCCCAGATCGAGACCTCGCCGGCGCCGTATTGGCCCTTGGGGATCCGTCCTTCGAAGTCGGCGTACTCGAGCGGATGGTCCTCGGTCTGCACGGCCAGACGGTTGTGCTTCGGATCGGTCGGCGGGCCCTTCGGCAGCGCCCAGGAGACGAGCACGCCTTCGTGTTCGAGCCGGAAGTCCCAGTGCAGGCTGCTGGCATGGTGTTCCTGGATGACGAAGCTGAGGTCGCGTCCGCTCGTACCGTGCCTGTCGGGGATAGGTTCGCTCGTGTGCTTCGGATCTCGTTTGCTCCGATAGATCTCCAATCGATCGCGCTCGGGTTCCTGCGGTGCTTCGACACTGCCGCCGGTCGCCTCGGTGAGGGGCTCGAGCAGGTCTCCGTCGTCGAGACGGTCGAGGACCTCTTCGAAACGCAGCTGTTCGACAGTCGTCGGATCATCGAATTCGGGCCAGGTGCGGGGCGCGGCGACCGTCGGAGCGAGTCGACCGCGCAGGGAGTAGGGGGCGACGGTGGTCTTCGCCGCCGAGTTCTGCGACCAGTCGATGAGCACTCTGTTCTGCCGCAGGGTCTTCTTCATCGCCGAGACGATGAGGTCCTTGTGGTCGGCTTCCAGGCTGCGGGCAAGTTCGTGGGCGACATCGGAGATCTCCTGGGACGTCGCGGTCTCGTCCAGCGGAGCGTAGAGGTGGACACCTTTCGAGCCGCTGGTGACGGGGAATACGTCGAGGCCCATTCCGTCGAGCAGCTCGCGGACGAGCTGGGCGACTTCGACACAGTCGGCCAAGCCCCGTCCCGGTCCGGGGTCGAGGTCGAAGACCATCCGATCGGGGTGCCTGCTGTCCGAGGAGATGGTGCCGGGATCCTTCGCCCCGCTTCGCACCGTCCACTGCGGCACATGGATCTCGAGTGAAGCCATTTGGGCCAGATACGTCAGCGTCGCCAGGTCGTTGACCAGCGGGTACCGCTTGGATCCGGTGGAATGGCGGATCGCGCGCGAGGGGATCCACGACGGGGCGGAGTCGGGCAGATCCTTCTCGAAGAACACCTGTCCCGGCTCCTCGGCCGTGCCGACGCCGTCGACCCAGCGTTTGCGCGTAGCGATGCGATCCCGAGCATGACGGATGAACGGCTCGGCGACCCTGGCGAAGTAGTCGAGGACTTCGCCCTTGGTCGTCCCCGTCTCCGGGTAGAGGGTCTTGTCGAGGTTGGTCAGCGTCAGCCGATGGCCGTCGACGGTGACCTTCTGCTCCTGACGTGGCATGGGCACCTCCTGTGGACTGCAGGGTACTCGACTTCGGCGCAGCGCACGAGGGGGCACCACAACGCTGCCCGGACGTGGTAATGTCCCGAGCGCAAGCGCCCACCCTGCCTCGGGCAGGCATCCGGGCCGAGTTGGTCCGGCTCAGTTGAGCGACACGGAAACGGGTGTGAGACCACCGCTCGATCACACCCGCAGACAGTCGGGAGGTTGAGAATCATGAGCGAATCCTCATCGGACGAGAAGATCCCCACGCCGGACGGCATCGACATGAGCAAGATGCCGCCGGAGGACAAGCGCACACTCAAGCGCGCCATCGGAGGCTCGGCGCTGGGCAACGCCGTCGAATGGTTCGACTACGGCGTCTACTCCTATGTCTCGGTCTACATCGCCAATGCGTTCTTCCCCGGAGAATGGGGCGTGGCCCTCACCTTCGCCTTCCTCGCCCTCTCCTTCGTCTTCCGGCCGCTCGGCGGTTTCGTCCTCGGCCCCTTGGGCGACAAGATCGGGCGCCAGCACGTCATGGTCCTGACCATCATCATGATGACGATCCCGACCACACTGATCGGCATCCTGCCCACCTATGCCACTCTGGGCGCCTTCGCCCCGATCCTGCTGCTCCTGTGCCGGATGGTCCAGGGCTTCTCCACCGGCGGGGAGTACGGCGGTGCCGCGGTCTACATGGCGGAATCGTCACCGGATAGAAGACGTGGCTTCTGCGGTTCCTTCCTCGAACTCGGCACCGTGGCCGGGACCGCCTCGGCGGCTCTGGTCTGCACCATCCTCCTCGTCCTCGTCGGCAGCGACGGCATGGACGCCGGCTGGTGGCGTCTGCCCTTCCTGCTCACCCTGCCGCTGGGCGCAATCGCTCTGTGGCTGCGGATGAAACTCGATGAGCCCGAGGCCTTCTCCGAGGCGACGTCGCGGCAGAAGACGACGAGGAAGCCCTTCCGGGATCTGTTCCGCGGATATTCGAAGCAGATCACGATGCTCATGGCGTTCGTCGTCCTGCTCAACATCGGCCAGTACATGGTGCTGACCTATATGCCGACCTATCTGGCCGATACGCTGGGGCATTCGGAGGTCGAGAGCAACTTCATGCTCATCGGCCTGCTCGCGGCGATGATGGTCGTCATCACCCCGCTGGGGCGGCTGACGGACTCCATCGGCCGCAAACCGGTGCTGTACACCTCGGCGATCGGTTTCATCCTCCTCTCCGTTCCCGCCTTCATGCTCATGCACGCTGAGGGCCCCGGCTGGCAGATCCTCGGGTTGGGCATCATCGCCCTGCTCCAGGTGATGCTCCAATCCTGCGTCTCCGCGACACTGCCGGCGATCTTCCCCACGCAGGTGCGCTTCTCCGGATTCGCCATCGGCTACAACATCTCGACGGCGATCTTCGGCGGCACGACGGCGGCGGTGAACACCTTCGTCATCAAGCAGACGGGATTCGACCTTTTCCCAGCCTTCTACCTGGTCGCGGCCGGTATCATCGGTCTCATCGGCATCCACTTCTTCAATGAGACAGCCGGGCGGCCCATCAATGGTGACACGCCCCCGGGCTCCGAAGACGAGGAGCTCGCCGAGATGGGCTATGAGCTCATCGGGTTCAACGACAACGGTGTCGGCGAGGAGAAGGCGACCATGTGATCACACCTGCAATGCTGTGTTCCATCCATTGCCAGGCAGCAGCCGAGGCCTTCTCCTCGTAGAAGTCCCCGGGCGACAGGGGCTGGCCAAGCTTCGGGGCCTGCGTTTCAATGGAGGGATGAGAGCGATTTGGGCCGGGTCGATTGCGTTCGGCCCCGTCAATATGCCGGTGAAGCTGTAATCGGCGACCGAAAGCCACGATGTGCGGATGCACCAGGTGCATGAAAAGGATGGCGGACGCATCCGCAATCAGCTCCGCTGTCAGGAGTGCGGCAAGGTCACCGACTACGAGAACTTCGTCAAGGCCTACGATGACGGCGATCATCGCGTCATCCTCACGGACGAGGATTTCGAGGCGCTGCCCGCCGATGACAGCGACGACCTCGACGTGCTGCAGTTCGTCCCCAGTGATCAGATCGACCCGATCATGTTGGAGCAGTCGTACTTCCTCGAACCGACATCGAAGACGCCCAAGGCCTATCTGCTCCTGCGCAAAACGCTCGAGGACACGGACCGGACAGCGATCGTCAAGATCACACTGCGCACCCGGACCCGACTGGCGATCCTGCGGGTGTGCGGAAAGCTGCTCATGCTCCTGACGCTGCGCTGGGCCGATGAGATCCGTGACGTCGATTTCAAGGGTGTCAATTCCCGCGCCCAGATCTCTGACCAGGGTGAGACGCTCGACCTCGAGGAGGCCTTCCCCGAGGACGAGGAGGATGAAGCGCCGTCCGGCGACGTCATCGACCTGATGGAAGCGCTGTGCAAATCCGTGCACAGCATCCGTTCGCAGAAGCAGACGAAGAAGCGCACAGGCTGAACCTGCCGAAGACCAGGATCAGGGGAACGGATGAGCCCGCATCACAGCCAGGGGCGCATCGGCACGAGCACACGTTCGGCGAGCTTGGTCAGCCGGTGGCGGTTGAGCCACTCGGAGCCGAGTTCGACACAGTGTGCGGAGTCGCTTTCGAACACCTTCTCCATTTCAGCGGCGAATGCGCTGTCGATGACTTCGACATTGGTCTCGTAGTTGAAGGTCAGCGACAGTCGGTCGATGTTGGCCGTACCCACCGTCGACCATTCGCCGTCGACGGTGGCGACCTTCGAATGGATCATGCTCGCGGTGTAGAGCAGGACCGTGACCTCGGAGTTGATCATCTGCTCGAAGAACCCTCGTGAGAGCCAGTCACCGAGGATGTGGTTGGACTCCTGCGGAACCATCACCCGTACGTCCACTCCCCGACCGGCGGCTTCGATGAGGGCAGCCAACAGCTGCTGGTCGGGGATGAAGTACGGAGTTGTCAGCCAGATCCGCGTCCGGGCCCGGGCGAAGGCGTTGAGGTACATGTTCCGAATCGGATAGACGAGGTGGATCGGAAGATTCGCCGAGACCCGAAGCTTCGATTCCCAGGCCGCAGGAGGAACCCAGGGGATCTGTTCGTCCGCGTCGTGGAATTCGTTCCAGACCTGCGTGATCGTCTGCCGCAGACCCCAGGCCCCGGGACCGACCGATCGCAGGTGGGTGTCACGCCAGTGACGGGCGTAGAGAGCTCCGATGTTGAATCCGCCGACGAATGCCACATCATCGTCGATGACGAGGATCTTCGAATGGTTGAATCCCGAGTGGCGCATCGGTCCGCGCCAGAACCGCCGTGCCACCGTCGGCAGGCGCAGTACATGAATGGATTCGGAGAGCTGATGGTAGAACGAACTCGGGACCGACAGGTTCGCGAAGCCGTCGTAGATGAGGTGGACTTCCACCCCGCGTGCGGAGGCGGCGTTGAACGCGTCGATGAACCTCTGCCCCACCTCGTCGTTCTTCCAGATGAATGTCTCCATGAGGATCGACTCTCGGGCGGAGCCGATCGCATCGAGCATGTCATCGTAGAGGGTGGAACCGTCAGTGTAGATGTTGAGTTCGGACTGTTCGACCGTCGAGCTGAAGGTTCCCGGTCGCGGAGCGATGCGCGACTTCCGTCCTCGTTGCTGGATGAGATCGACGGCCATCGAAGCAACGACGGTCGCCGGCACCGCGCTGGCCACGCCGGCAATCGCCCAGGGGATGATTCGCTGCAGTCCGCTGACATGGCGGAGGGCCGAATTTCTCACAGGAGACACTCGTTCACTCTATCGCCTCCACCCCGTCAACCTCCATCAGGTGAAGATGCTGCTCACTCCCCCGAGTCCGACGAGGCAGCCGTCGACCCGACACGCGACGGCCACACCCTCTTACGCCTCTGCCGGAGCTGAACTATTCTGGCCGGAATTCGCCACCGACCTGCTGCAGTTCGCCAAGGGTGTGATCGCCGCGACCGCGGCGTGGTGGCTCTCGGACTCCGTCCTGGACAGCCAGATGGCTTTCCTTGCGCCGTGGACCGCGCTGCTGACAGTCCATGCCACCGTCTACAGGTCGTTGTCGCGAGGTGTGCAGACGACGATCTTCGTCCTCGGTTCCGGATTCGATTCTCAGCAGCCGCTGCTCGGCAACCGATTGCTCGAACTCGGTCTCGGTGTGGCCGTCGGCCTCGTGGTCAATCTCCTCGTGGTCCCGCTCCTGCAGGATCGGCAGGCGGCACGCTACATCGACAGCGTGAACCGGCAGATGGGAGACGTGCTCATCGACATGCCGGACCAGTTCCATCGCGCATGGGACGCAGATGCTGCCCAGCAGTGGTTCGAACGCACAGAAGCCATGACCCAGGAGCTCGAATCCGCATGGCAGACCGTGCGATTCGCCCGCGAGAGCCGACGCATCAATCCCCCCACAGCGCTGCGTTCCAGCAGACTGGGCCGACGGGCCGCCGCCGATGCCGGACGGTCCATCGCCGATCCCGATGCCGAGGTCCAACCGATCTTCGACCGCCTCGAGCAGCTGCCGACCGATAGCTCGAAGGATCTGACGCTTCCGCAGATCGCCTGGCCGTTCTACGGCTCACTCATCACGAGCCTGCGCCACATCGTCGTCATCGTCGACGACGTCGCCTCGGCACGCAGAGCACGAGAATCGGGCTGATGCGCGCGAGCTGAGTCTCCGATCACCCGTTGAGCCCGAGCCCGGCCTATGTCTCGTCACCTCGGCGCTCGAGCCTGCCGCGTCGATTGTGCCAGACAGCTCCCTGCCTGATCGCTTCGCGCACGGCCGCACGGAAGCGTCCCGCCCCCATCGGCGAGCCCCGATCGCGCGGTAGAGTTCCACCTCGCCGACAGGTTCCATGCGGTGGACGAAATCGATGATCCCGTTGACCTCGTTGGCAGAGACCCCGGTCGGAACATCACCTGAGGACGCCGAGGGCCACGGCGCATAGATGCCGGTCAAGTGTGACGGGGCCGGCGAAATCGCTCAGCGACCACAGGTAGATGAAGATCGGCACGTTGGCCATTGCCACACCGTAGAACCCGTGGAAGAGCGTGACGAGGTTGAAGGTGATTCCGTTGCAGAGGAACGCCTGTCCGACAAAGAGGATGAGGCAGAGGATCGACCGTTTGGGGTAGATCGTGAACGCGACCTTCATGATCTCGACGAAGGAGATCGTCTTCCGCTGTCGCACGGTGATGGTCTTCTCCGGTGCCGGCAGGGCCTGGGAGGTCTCCACCTCGACGCCGTCTTCGATGTCGCCGACGATGCGCTCGGCTCCGTCCTTCTGCCCAACAGGAACCGTTGATGATGAGGTCGATACGTCCACGCACGCGGGCCGGGATGAGTTCGTCGATTGCCGAATTCACGGCCGCGTATTCGCCGCCGATCCCGGCGCCGGTGAGGAAACGGGTGTATGACCCGACCGCTCATCACCAGGGGTTGGCGTCCTGCCACCGACGGAACCAGTACGGGTCGCCCTGATAGTGGGACTTCTCCGGTCGGCACCCGCGCAGATCCGAGTGCTCTCCCAGCCAGGTTCGCACCACGGACTGGACCTCATCCATGCGTTCGAGCCAGTCGTCGAGCGGCAGCAGGAGGACCGCCTCGTCGACGGCTTCGAGACGGCACGAATAGGTCGGCAGTCCCTCGGTGATCTGCGAATGCGTGTAGCTGATCTGGTCGCATCCGGTGGTGAGGTAGAAGCGGATGTACTCGCCGCAGACATATGAGCACAGCGTCTTGAAGTTCTGGTAACGCACAATCCATGCCGGCACCTCGTATTCGGACATAAGTTCTATTATGTGTTACTGAACGTCGTCTCACCAGCCCCGAGCACCATTCCACGTGTAATCGGGCCAGGGCAGATCGATGGGCGCCTCGAAGTCCTCCGCCAAGAGGGGCGGCATCGGCTCAGCGTCGACCCTGCGGGCGAATTCCGATTTCGCGTCGGCCAGAGAGCGGGTGACGAAACCTCTCGATGCAGGTGTCATCCGCATCTCAGCTATCCAGCCCGGCGGCATCTCGCGCAGCCGGTTCTCCATCGGTCTCGGGATCTCCGCCCGCGGGGACGTCAACGCAGTCCGAGAGCTGATTCTTGCCACACCAGCTATCCACTTCGCCGCCCGCACCCACGGCAGCTTCGACTTCATCGCCACCGTCCATGGCCAGGTCTCGAGCGAAGTGCTCGCGACTGTTGAGTCTCTGCGAACCCTGCCGGAGGTCGCTTACCTGGATTCGTGGACCCACCTCGACCTCGTCAAGGAAGGATATGCCCGCAGCGTCGGACACGAGCTGCGCCTGTGAGAGTACGGACGGAAGACAGAATCCGGCTTGCCCTCGCCCCAGGACTGCCTTCAGGGCAGGGTGCAGCCAGTGAGCAGGACCCCGACGTAGGTGGCGATGACCGAGGAGAACAGGACGCAGAAGGCGGCCAGAGCACTGCTCAGAGCCGCAGTCGGCAACAGCCCCGGGGACACCCTGACGGGCGCGACGAGCTGCCGGACCCGGTCGGGTCCGGCGATATTCAGCGCATATGAGCCGCCGAGGTGGCCGCTCTCCCCCACCTGGTGTCCGATCTTGAGAAGAGCACTGGCAAGCGCGGGTGTCCCTGCGACTTTCCGTGCACGGTCGTCGGCCGCGATCTCGAGGTAGAGAGGGACCGAGGCGGCGACCTCGGCGAAGAGCGGGATGAACCGCAGCGGCCGCACGAACGCCTCCACAACAGCCATGACGGCATGGTGGCCTTGGTCGACATGAGCCCTCTCGTGCTCGAGCACCGCCTTCAGCTCGCCTGGCTCCAGTGCCGAAAACAGGTCCTCAGACAGCACCACTCCCCCGTACCTGCGGGGCAGCGAGAACGCCAGAAGACGACGACCGCTCACAGCCTTGACGGTCCGGCCGGCCACCTCGACGTCCACGGCCTCGCGGCTGAGGAGGCGTGCCGTTTCAGCGTTCTCACGATGCCGCCGCCTGGCCAGAAGACCACCACGGATGAGGAATCCGAGGGAGACGACCAGAGGCAGAAGGAGGAAGAGGACGACGGGGACGAGCGTGTCGATCTGAGCACCGCCGAAGGGGTTCGCCGCGATGAGGCAGCGCTGGCACACGTCGCCGATGGGCATCGGCAGCACATCGGGGCCCTTGAGCAGCCATGCCGCCATGAGGCTGAGCGCGGTCACCACGGCCCAGGACAGCAGCGGCAGGGACAGGAGGGCGAACACCGCCACGCGCGGCACGCGCATGAGCACCGGCGCGGCCGCGCGGACGAGAGCAGGGCCGGCCCAGGCGAGGACGAAGGCGAGCGCGGCGACGCACGCACCGCTGATCAGCATGCTCATTCGGCGACATCCTTCGCCTCGAGGTAGTCGCGCAGCAGTCGGATGTCGGCGGCATCGATGCCCTCGACGAAGTGGAGGATCGAGGCCGCTCGGTCTCCGCCGTCGACCAGGGCCGCCCGCATCATCCGCGCAGTGTGCTGCTCACGACTGACGACCGGAGCGTGGAGAACCGAACGGCCGCGACGCTCGCGGCTGACGAGTCCCTTGCGTTCGAGGTTGGTCAGCACGGTCGCGATGGTGGTGTAGGCGGGCTCGGCCTCCGAGAGCTCGATGATCTGCCGAACCGTGAGCGGTTCGTGGTCCCACAGCAGTCCCATCACCTGCTTCTCGAGGGCGCCGAGGCGAATCGGCGAGGAGCTCGCGCCCCGGTCGTCGGTGTCAGTCATGAGCGGGTGCTCCTTTCGGGCGTGGGAAGCGGACACGAGTACTGGCCCTTGAGGCGGATGATCACGGCTGCCAGCAGGAGGATGACCGAGACTGCGGCCAGGAGTGGCTGGAGCGGTGCGAAGTAGGTCAAGGCGCCAGTGTAGCCCAGGGCCAGCAGCGCGATCTTGTTGCACACCGGGCATCCGACGGCGAACCATCCGAGCATTCCGCCCACGCCGCCGAGGACACCCGACCGCCCCTCGGAAGCGACCTCCGGGCCGCGTGCCCCTCCCTCGTAAGCGGAGTCCGGGTCGCTCGACCGCCCCTCGGATGCGGATCCCGGGCTGCGCACATAGCTGGCGATGAGCATTCCGAGCAGCAGCGCCGTGAGGATCCACACCGGGTAGTCCCACCACACGGGCGGGATGTCGCGGGCGAAGAGGGCATTGGGGATGAGCACCGTCGCGAACCCGATGATCACAGCGGACCCCGCGGCCGTGGCCGCGGCCACACCGATGCGCCTGCGGTCCCAGAGCAGGAGGCCCCGGTAGGCGTCTCTGAGCGCGTCGACAAACATGAGATCCCCTCTCTGACATGGTGACGACATGAGTCTACTATGCACATTAGTATACTATGGTCCATAGTAAATTGGTCGACTCGATCACACCCGACGCCCTCACCCCAGGAGGCTTTTGTGCTCCGCACCGAACGCGGCCCCATGTTCTGGCTCGTCCCTCTGACCGTCATCATCCTCGCCACTGTCGTCATCGGCATCGTCATCGTCAACCAGGGAGGCTCCGATGCCGATACCCAGGGGCAGAGTACGAGTTCGCAGAACGATTCCGCCGAGGAGGACGTCGATCTGTCCTTCGTCGAGCACAGGGATTCCGAAGAGACGAACGCGGTCGGCGACGTCGATGCCCCGGCCACTCTCGTCATGTACTCGGACTACCAGTGCCCCTACTGTGCAACATGGAACGAGGACACCCTGCCGGCGATGCTGGACTATGTCGACTCCGGTGACCTCCGGATCGAAATGCGCGACCTCGCGGTCTTCGGCGAGGAGTCCGAGCGGGCCGCTCGTGCCGTCTTCGCCGCAGGCATGCAGGATGAGTACTGGGACTACCACAACGCCCTATTCGAAGGCGGCGAGCACCGCCCGAAATCCCAGCTCGACGATGACTCACTCGTCAGCCTCGGCGAGGAGCTCGGACTCGATCCTCTGCAGTTCAAGCGCGACATGAATTCGACTCAGGCCCACGAGGAGTTCGAAGCCGTCTCCGAGGAAGGGCAGTCGATCGGCGTCTCGAGCACCCCAGCCTTCGTCATCGGAGGCAAACCGCTGCTCGGCGCCCAGCCCACTCAGGAATTCATCGACGCGGTCGATGAGGCGCTCGCCCGGGCCGAGGACTGAATCATGACCCGCCCCGCAGCCCGCGCGATGATCCTGCCCGCCTGCCTGCTCACCCTGGCCTCACTGACGGCCTGCACGGGTCTCGATGAGAACAGCGCATCGACCGACCCCAGGCCGGTTCACTCGCCGGCCGAGACACTCGATCCGGCCGAGCCGGACGACCCCGGCACCGCCCGCGCCGGAGACAGCGAGACGGGCGTCGTCGACCCCGGCTGGGACATGGCGGCACAGGAGGCCGACGGCGTGTTCCTGTCGCTGCACGAGAAGGACTCGGACCTCGAGTTCCGCGCCGTCGATTCCGCGGGGACGATCCTCTGGACGGCGCTGCGGCCGCGAGTCTGCTCCGGCTTCTTCGTCAGCGAATCAGAGGCCGGCCCCGTGGCCGTCCTCATGGACCAGCAGTCTGGATCGAACAGCTCACTGGCGACGACGGCCTCAGGCTTCGACCTCCACACGGGCAGAAAGCTCTGGGGCCCCGTCGAGGCGCCCGGGCCCCTGCTCGGCAGCGGGCTCGTTTTCGCCGGCGCACCGCAGGACTTCATCGGCAAGGGCGGCCCCCGCGTGGCCCTCGATCCCGCCACAGGGAAGAGGCTGGCTGCCGAGGCCGAGGACTCACCCCGGGTGATCACGCTGCTGGGCAGTCATCTCATCCTCGCCGACGGTGAGATGCTCATCGGCCAGGACCTCGGGGGCCACCGCCTGTGGATCCGCGACGCCGCGGACCTGGGGGTCTCAGCCGGCGAGGCCCGCGAGACGCCATGGGAAGCGATCGGCGGATCCCACGCACTCCTCGGCAGCGCCGGCGACCGGCAGCGCACCCTGATCGACCTGCGCTCTGGCGCCGCTGTCGCCAGCAACATCGACAGCGCCAGCTACGATGCGGGCAGCCGCACCCTCGTCACAAGCGATTCGCAGCTGCACGGCTTCGACCTCGACGGCACGAAGCGCTGGGACGCACCGCTGGCCGACGACGCCGAGCTCTCGGCCGTCGGCGACGGTCGGATCGTCACTGCAGCCGGGGCCGGGAACGGTCCGAACGGAACCGAGACGAGATCGGCAAGTGACGGCCAGACCATCGATGGGGCCGAGGACGATCCGGCCACCCGACGTTTCGGCGCTGCGCACCATATCGCCGAAACCGGCGCCCGCCTCTTCGGCGATCCCGACAGCCCCCTGCTGTCGCCGAAGAAGCAGTGATCGCGGCAGCGGAATTTTCGACCCGGAAGACCGATGATCTATAGTTTACTAAGCATCTTAGTAACCAAGGAGTGAGGGCATGGCCAAACATGCGGCGCCGCGCACGCAGTACCGCTGGTGGATCCCCGCCGCGGTGGTCGCCTCAGCCGCTGCGCTCGTGCTCATGATCCTCGTCATCGACCGGGGCGAGGACGACGGGACATCGCCCACGGCGGACAACGCCGGCCCTGCTCCGGAAGCCGTCGTCACGGAAGTCGCCGACCCTGAACAGTCCGACCTCGGCGAGGACGAATCCGCTGACGAATCCGATCCGATGTCCGATGGCCCTGTCGATGCACCGGTCAAACTCGTCGTCTTCTCCGACTATCAGTGTCCGTACTGCGCCTCCTGGTCGCAGGACACGCTGCCGACGATGCTCGACTACGTCGACTCCGGCGATCTGCGCATCGAGTGGCGAGAAGTCAATGTGTTCGGCTCCGCGTCCGAACAGGCCGCGAAGGCCGCCTACGCCGCGGCCCTGCAGAACAAGCATTGGGAGTTCCACGAAGCGCTGTTCGCCGACGGCAAGCCGCGCTCACCCGATGAGCTCACCCCCGAAGCGCTCACCGAGGTAGCCGACGACATCGGACTCGACACCTCCCGATTCTCCACGGACATGAACTCCGAGGAGACAGCGCAGGCCGTGCAGGACAACGCCGAGATGGGCACCGACCTCGGCGCGTTCTCCACCCCGACCTTCATCCTCGACGGCCAGCCCTATGTCGGTGCCCAGCCCACGGACGTCTTCGTCGATGCCGTTGAAACGGCACAGAAAGGACAGCACTGATGGACATCAGCCTGATCAGCGCCTTCATCGGCGGAATCCTCGCTCTGCTCAGCCCCTGCGCCGCACTCCTGCTGCCGGCGTTCTTCGGATCCACCGTCGGGGCGGGGTCTCGGCTGGTGCTCCACGGCCTCATCTTCTACGTGGGCATGCTGCTCGTCCTCATCCCCTTGGGCATCGGCGCCGGCACGCTCGGGGCACTGTTCACCTCCCATCGCGGCGCGATCGTCCTCGTCGCCTCGGTGATCCTCATCGTCTTGGGCATCGTCCAGTTCTTCGGATTCGGATTCGATCCGGCGAAGGTGCTGCCGGGAGCCGATGCCGCCCGGCAGCGCTCCGCGCAGGCGACGGGCTGGACGAAGACCTTCCTCCTCGGCGCCACGAGCGGGATCGCCGGCGTCTGCGCCGGTCCCATCCTCGGCGCGGTGCTCACCCTGGCCGCGACCAAGGGCAGTCTCGTCCTCGGCGGCATGATGCTCGCCGTCTACGGAGCCGGGATGGTCGTGCCGCTGTTCATCATCGCGGCCCTGTGGACCCGCGTGGGCACCCGGACGCGTTCGATGCTCCGCGGGGGTTCGGTGACGCTCTTCGGCCGCAGGATCCCGGTCGTCTCGATGGTCACCGGGATCCTGATGATCGTCATCGGCATTGTGTTCTGGGCGACGAACGGCTTGGTCTCGGCACCGTCGCTGGTGCCGACGACCACGTTGGCCCATGCTCAGGAATGGGTGAGCTCCTGGTCCTCGACCACGACAGACATCATCGTCGTCTGCGTGCTGGCGGTCCTCGCGATCATCCTGTGGTTCCGCCACGAGCGTCGGCGCGCCCGACGCGCCGCTGCCGCGGATCAGCGCGAAGCGTCCTCGGACAAGGACGGTGCGGCCGCCGACCAGAATGACTCGGACGCCTCAGCCGAGGCGTCAGCGAAGCCGTCTCAGTCACCGGGGGCGAAGCACTGAACCATGCGCAGCCGCAGACTCCTCTTCGCCCTCGCCGGACCGCTCATCGGTGTTTTCGCCCTCGCGGGCTGTTCCTCGGCCCCCGACGACTTCGACCGGGCACCGGAGCAGGTCACGACCGATCTCGATGCCGTCGACGCCTCCGATCTGCAGCTGCCGCTCATCATCGAACCCCTCGAACTCGTCGAGCCCGGGTGGGACCTGCCGCCGGCCCACCACGGTGAGGTCTTCCTCTCCGCGAGCACCGGCGACGAGAACCTCGAGTTCTCCGCCGTCGACGTCCACGGCTCGATGCTGTGGCAGGCGAAGCGCCCGAGCGGGTGCACCGGCTTCACCGTCAGCGTCGATGGCGACGGCGATCCCCTGGCCGTGCTCACTGATTCCGACTCGTCGACGGACTGTGACGAGGATGTCACCGCCAGCGCCTTCGATCTCGAGACCGGCAAGCAGAAATGGGGGCCCGTGGACGTGCCCGGCCCGATGCGCGGGCCCGGCACGGTCTTCGCCGCCGAGGATGCCGCACCCACTGACGCTCTCGCCCTCGACCCGGCCACCGGCGAGGCGGTGCAGGACGGATCCACGGATGTGCGCCACCTCGGCGAATATCGGGGAACGATACTGAGCATCGACGGTGAGAAGCTGCGCGCCACCGGTGAGGAGTCCTGGGAGCTGTCACTTCCGGACAACGGCTGGAACGCCGATGAGCTGCGTGCCGCGCCCGGGGCAGCCCCGGGTGAGACAGTCATCCACCTCGACGCCGGCGACGGTGTCGGGCCGGTGCTCGACCGGAAGACCGGTGAACTGCTCGATGACGATGCCCGCGGGGTGGCTGCAGACGCGAACACCGGGGCCATCGTCACCCTCGGAGCGCAGGGGCTGACGGTCATCGATGACACAGGTAAGAACGAACTGCCGGTCTCTGTGCCGAAGACCGTCGAGCTCGAGGCAGCCGTCGGGGGCCTGATCTATCTGCGCGAAGAAGGCACACTGCGGGTCCACAACGCCACGACGGGCAGTCTTGCCCGCGGCTATCCGGCCGAAGGCTCGGGTGTGGTCGCGGTTCCGGTGGCGTTCACCGAAGAGGGGCTGGGCACGCTGCAGGCCGGCGATCGGACACTGCTGGCCACGGACCGCGTCGTCGAGGATCCCGAAGAGTCCTGAGGAGGCGCCTGGACAGGTTCGGTCAGAGGGTGCCGACAGGACCGGTCAAGGATCTTCTCAGAGTCTCGTCCCGCTGAAACGCAGGGCGCCCCGTTCTCAGTCGCCCGGTCTCCCGACGGCTTGGCGGGCCGCTGCGGCGACGAGCGCACCGAGTTCTGCGAATCTCTCGTCGGGGATCCTCTCCTGCGGTCCCCAGATGCTGATGACCCCGATGGGGCTGTGCTGCTTTGCCCGGATCGCAGCCGAGACACCGTGCACGCCATGCTCCAGCTCTCCGGCGGCGACGCTGTAGCCTGCAGTTCGGATATCAGCGAGCTCGGCTTCCAGTTCCTCAGTACGCGTGTGCGTGGACTCGGTGTGACCGGTGAGCGGCGCGGCAAGAACGGCGCGCGTATCACTCTCGGGAAGCCACGCCAGCATCGCCTTGCCTGCCGAGGTCGCATGCAGCGAGACCCTGCGCCCGATCCACCGCACGGTATCAGGCTGGGAGTCGGCGGCACCTTCATCGAAGTCATCCGCGACTTCGTGACCCTTCTGCTGCCGGTCCGCCCCGAGGGGATCCGCACGGCCCTGCACTCCCTCAAGCTGTGGCCAGTGCTCGACGGGGCCCGCGGCCGACCACGCGCCGATGTCGATGCCGCTGTCGAGGCGATCAGCGTGATCGTCAACTGGGCCCTGGCCGACAGCACGGTCTCCGAGCTCGAGGTCAATCCGCTCATCCTTCGACAGGCCCCAACCACTGTCGAGACCATCGGCACGACGGCTCTGATCACCCTCGACCGGCCGAAGGCCAACGCCGTGGACGTCGCAACCAGCAAGGCCCTCTACGCGGCGTTCTCGAAGTTCGAGGCCGACCCTCAGCTGCGGGTGGCGGTGCTCACCGGCCGTGGCACGCGCTTCTTCAGCGCCGGCTGGGACCTCAAGGCCGCGGCCGGGGGTGAAGCAGTCGATGCCGATCACGGCCCCGGCGGCTTCGCCGGACTCACCGAGTACTTCACCCGGACGAAGCCGATCATCGCCGCCGTCAACGGCTTGGCCTTGGGCGGTGGCTTCGAACTCGCCCTGGCCGCCGACCTCATCGTTGCGTCCTCGGCAGCCGAGTTCGCGCTGACCGAAGTGCGGCTGGGCATGATCGCCGACTCCGGCGGGGTGCTGCGCCTGCCCAAACTCCTGCCCACGGCAGTGGCTCTGGAGATGCTCATGACCGGACGCCGGATGGGCGCGGCAGAAGCCGAACGGTGGGGCTTGACGAACCGGACCGTCGAGCCTTCCGAGGTCGTCAGCAGCGCACTCGAACTCGCCGAGGAAATCAGTTGCGGGGCGCCTCTGGCACTGCGGGCGATCAAGGAAGTGGTCTTGGCCACCCAGACGCTCGACGTCGAGGAGGGCTTCGCTCTCATGCGCTCGGGCCAGCTCGAGGGCTACCAGACGATGCTGAGCTCGGCCGATTTCTGCGAAGGTTCGCTGGCCTTCGCAGAGAAGCGCGGTCCTGTCTGGCAGGGTCGCTGACTACCTGTGCTCGGCCCTGGGATGCACCCTCGGTTCAGTGTGTCGTGCGCGCCGCGCGGATGAGCACGAGGGCGAGCAGCACGCACAGCAGATAGGACGCTCCGACGGCGACCCAGCCGAGCGGGAACCCGCCCGGCGAACCGACGACCACGCCCATTCCCAGCGGGCCGATGGCGAAGCCGAAGAACATTCCGGCCGTGACCATGCCGCTGGCCGAAGCCATCGAGCCCGCGGGGATGACGCGCATGAGCGCGGCCATGAGCACCACGGAGACCCCGAGTGCGGAGATGCCGTGGAAGGCCACGGCCAGCCACACCAGCAACGGCGAGCCGGCGGCGTCGGCGGTGAAGAAGAGGATCGCTCCGGCCAGGGCGATGAGGGCGAGGACGAGCAGAAGATGCGCCCCCGAGGCGCCCTTGGCCATGCGTCTGGCCCAGGTGACGCGGGCGATGACGCCGATGACTCCGGCCAGAGCCGCGGTAGCGCCGCCGAGGACGAGGGAGAAGCCCATCTCCCGCACGGCGAACAGGGGCATGTACACATTCGTCGCCTGCACGCCGATGCCGTTGATGAGCCCGAAGGCGGCCAGCGCCCACACCATTGCCGGGTGTCGGGCCGGTCCCGCAGGGGACGGTGCACGGCTGCGGTCGGCCGCCTCGGCGGGTGTGGCTGGGGTTGGGGTGCTCGGTGCCGCCTCTGCGGGCGCGTCTGCGGTGCCGACCTGTGAGCTCGGGGCGGGCAGCAGCGGGGTGGTGCGCAGGGATCGCCAGGTCATCGCAAGCAGGATGAGTGGAATGATCGCGACGGTCAGGGCGGCGCCGCGCCAGCCGACGCCGATCGCAAGCACGGGAAACACGAGGCTCGCAACGAGTTGGCTGACCTGGACTCCGGACTGTTTGATGCCGACCCAGCCGATCCGCTTGGCGACGGGGACGCGCTCGAGGAGGATCCGGTTGGTCACCCCGTTGGGGAAGGATTGGGCGATGCCGGACAGGCCTGCGGCGAGGAGCAGCATCCAGAACCCGTCGGGCACGGCCACCAGCAGCAGAGCGAGCGTGGCGAGGACGAAGATGAATGCCATGAGCGAGAGGTCGGAGTGCCGGTCGGCGAGCCTGCCCAAGGTCGCGTTGCCGATGGCCGCGGTGCCAAAGCAAGTGGTGGCCAGGAGACCGAATTGGGCTTCGGAGATGCCGAGCTCGGCAATGATCGAATCGCTGGTGGCGCTGAGGCCGTAGAGCAGGATGGGCCCGGCGGCCACGGCACCGAGGAGGACGGTGAGCAGCCCAATTCCCGGGGCTTTCCGGTCACTGCCGGTCATCGCCGACCTCTGCCGCTCATCCGAAGCTTCCCATCGCTGTTCTGTTCGTCTTGCTCCAAATGAGCATGGTATCCGGTAGGAGGCAGAGCCGGTCAGATCAGTCCACGCGCTCGGGATACGAATACACGTTGAACCTGCCCCTGCGGTTGAATCCGATGACGGTCACGCCGACCTCGCGGCCGTATTCGACGGCCATCGCCGAGGGGGCGCTGACCGCCGACATCATCGGAATGCCGGCCATCGCACATTTCTGCACGAGTTCGAACGACGCCCTGGCCGAGACCTGCAGAACGGTCGATCGCAGCGGCAGACCCCGGTTGGCCATGGCCCAGCCGATGACCTTGTCCACGGCGTTGTGCCGACCGACGTCTTCACGTCCGACGAGCAGTTCGGGTTCTTCTCGGGGATCTTCACCGACAGCGAAGAGTGCTGCGGCGTGGACTCCCCCGGTCTTGTCGAAGATCTCCTGGGTCTCGCGCAGCCGGTCGGGAAGCTCACCGATCCGGGCGGCCGAGATCAGCCGCGGGAACTCATAGTCTTCCTCGTCTTCGAGATGGCAGGAGGCGGGGATGAGCGGGAACGCCGAGGTCTTCGTGACCGCATCGGCGGCTGCGGTTCCGCAGATTCCGCACGAGGAGGAGGTGTAGACATTGCGGGCCGGGGCCGACTCGGGGTTCCACACCCCCGGTCGCAGTCGCACGCGGGCGACGTTGTAGTTCCGGGTTCCGTCGGGGGCGATTCCGGCAGAGAAGTTGATCTCCTCGATGTCATCCATCGCGGTCACGACCGCCTCGGAGAGCAGGTATCCGGAGATGAGCTCGACATCGTTCCCGGCGGTGCGCATGGTCACGGTGTACTGCTCACCGTTGAGCTGGATCTCCAACGGCTCCTCTCCTGCCAGGGAATCAGGTCCCGCGGAGATCTCGCCGGTGGCGTCGAACTTGTGGACTCGGGCGCGGACGGCCTTGCGCATCTGCATGGCTTCAGACCCTCGGTCCGTGATCGGTGGTGTCCTCGACCGACGTCTGGATGTGCTCGAGGAGGTCGTCGATGACCGTGATGCCGTCCTTGACCCCGCCCTTCGAACCGGGGAAATTGATGACGAAGCTGCGACCGCGCACACCCGCGACGCCGCGACTCATCACCGCCGTGGAGGTCGATTCCAGGCCCTTGCGCCACATCGCATAGATGAGCCCCGGCGATTGGCGCTCGAGAAGTTCGGCGGTGAACTCCGGGGTGCGATCGTCGGGGGCGAGCCCGGTGCCGCCGCTGGTGACGATGACGCGGGGACGTTCACCCTCCGGGGTGTCGACGAGGAGCGCGCGCAGCGCCTGACCGACGGGTTCGCCGTCGCGGACGACGACGGCATCGGGGGTCTCGTATCCGCGGCAGCGCAGCCAGTCGACGAGGATCGGGCCCGTGGTGTCGGCGGCCTCTCCCCTGGCCGCCGAGGTGGAGGCGATGATGACGGCGGCGGACCGTCCGGCGCCCAGGAGGGCATCGCCCTGACCATCGGCGGCGGAGTCGGTCACGTTCGTTGCAGTGCTCACGTCTCCATCGTACGTCCCACACTCCTGCACAGTCCGGCCGAACCTGACTACAGCTGGACTTGCAGCGTGGGCGGACTCCTGAAATGGTGGTCGGTCACAGCGGGACGAGATCAGTGAGGATTCATGGTGAGTCGGGAAAGTAGCATGGGCTCGGCACACTCCGAGTCATCGGCGAAGGGGCGCTCTCTGCGCGAGAAGTTCAGGAGACCTCCCCGCCTCCTGCCGGGAACGACGATGCTGGTCGTATCCTGCCTGTGCCTGGTCGGTCTCGGCCTGCTCATGGTGCTGTCCGCAACATCGATCACCTCCTATGACGGCTCGAGCGCCTCGTCCTTCTCCGTTTTCGCACGGCAGGGGGTCTTCGCAGTGGCCGGACTGACAATGATGGTCCTGGCCGCGCTCACTCCCGTCCGGGTCTGGCAGCGGATCGCCTGGCCTCTCATGGGCGGCGGTCTGCTGCTCCTCGCGCTGCCACTGGTGCCGGGGTTGGGCACCACGGTCAACGGAAGCACGAACTGGCTGCGGATCGGAAGCCTGCAGGCACAGCCTTCGGAGCTGTTCAAACCCATCCTCGCGGTCTGGTTCGCCGTGGCTCTGGCGCATCTGACCTCCCAGCACTACCGCCCCCGCAAGCTCCTGCTCACCCTCACTCCCGTCATCGTCGCGGCCGGGTTCATCCTCCTCGGAGGCGATCTCGGCACGACCCTGGTGCTCATGCTCATGGCATTGGCAGCGCTGTTCGTGTCCGGAGTGCCGAAGCGGTACTTCGCCATCGCCTTCGGGGTCATCGCAGCGGGCGTCACGCTCCTGGTCATCTCGAGCCCGTATCGGATGGCGCGAGTGCGTGCGATGTTCGCCAGCGACGCCCAGAGCGAGGCCGACGCCCTGGGCCAGCACTGGCAGTCCAACCACGGCCTGTTCGCTCTCGCCTCCGGAGGATGGACGGGAGTCGGTCTCGGAGCCAGCCGCGAGAAGTGGTTCTGGCTGGCCGAGGCCCACAACGACTACATCTTCGCCATCATCGGCGAGGAGATCGGACTCTTCGGAACACTGGCAGTCGTGGCTCTGTTCGGTCTCATCGCCGTGGGGCTCATACGCGCCTCACTGATGAGTCGGAACAGGCTGACGAAGATCCTGGGTGCGTGCGTCCTCGCCTGGATCGTCGGGCAGGCTCTCATCAATATGGGAGTGGTGACGACCCTGCTGCCGGTCATCGGAGTGCCCCTGCCGCTGGTGTCCTATGGCGGATCATCGCTGGTGGCCACGCTGACCGGCGTCGGCATCGTGCTGGCCTTCGCTCGCGCCTCTGACCCGGGTGCGGAACGCCCGCCTGCACACGGTTCGACGACCGATGTGAGCAAGACCGACCACCGCCGAGGCGAGCGCCGGGTTTCGCGGACATCAACGTGAGTCTCGTCCACCGTTGCCCTCTCACTGCCGGATGCGGACGATGGTGTTCGAAGAGCCGTACACGTGAGAGAGGACCCGATGGCGACTCCGAATGCGATCACCACTGGCCGGGGCGCCGATATCGACTCGTGGAAGCACCGCCTCGATGGCGGCTGTGCCCGCTTCTATGCACCTTTGAGCGTCGTGACCTTCGCGCTGACCTTCTTCGCCTATTACGCATCCGAGCCCGACAGCTCGGTTCGATATGGCAACCTCTGGCAGGAAGTCGCGCGGACCGGTCACAGCTTCGATGTCGCGGCCGTGCTCGTATTCCTCGCCGTCATCGTGCTCCTGGCCGTGGCAGCGCTCGAGAAGCTCGGTCCCGCTGGGCTGATCGCCTGTGCCACCGGGGCGGTCGTCATCGGCTCGATGCTGCTGACGACTCCTGGTTTCCAGCGCAAGCCCTCACTCACCGAGGCAGGGATCCTCGACGTCGCATTGAGCTTCCTCAGCGCCGCCGTGCTCCTCGGCCACGGACTGACCCTGATCATCCTCGACCTCGGCGAAAGGCGCCGCCGAGGCAGACCATCGGGATCGGCGCATGCGAAAAGCGCTTGAGAGACAGGCCGCGAATGTCTTCGAATGCCCATGGTCGGCCCGACTCACGGGCCCTGTGGGGATCCGTCCCGTTGCGAACGGATGAGATCGCTCTTCGCCGAGAAGCCGATCATCAGGGTCGGAACCGTGAGGACAAGGGCCCAGGCGACTCTGCGGGAGCGCTGTTCCCCGCAGAGGGCCACTCTGAACGTCTTTTCGGTCTCGAGCCTGTTCACCTTGGCTCTCGCCGTGGCGGCGACGCCGATGTCGGCGGCAGTGTCCATCGCGAACTCGGTCTCTTCGAACATGCTCACGGGGTAGGTCGTCGTCGGACCGAGGGCAGGGAAGCAGATGAAATGATCTCCCTCATAGAACCGCTGGTTAGCTCCATGACTGCCGAGCGTCGGAAGAATGAGCAGCAGGAAGATGACAACCGCGCCGCTCCAGGCGAGGATCCTCTTGCTCTTCGAACTCGACTCCAGACGCGTGTCCTGCCGCTGTGAGGATGCAGAAGTCCGCGCGGAGTGCGGATCAGGCGATGATTGTTCGTGTTCGGACATGTCTGACAGTGTGGCTGCAGGCAATGCCGGGGTCGAGGGCTTCACACGCCTCATAACGATGCCCGCGAGCTCCCCATGTCGATCCGGGGAAGTCCGGTCGCCCCTACCGTGCCACCGCATTCAGTGTCGCGTCATCATCGACCACCATCGTGTGATTGCAATTTCACCCACTCATGGAGAACGCTGTGCACGCTGCGAAGGGCGGCAGGGAACTCGACGGACTCCCCGCCTCGGCAAAACAGTGGTCGCCATCGGATGCTTCGTGCGCCGAAAAGTATCCGATCGTGACCACCGCTTGAGCCGCAGGCCCGCGCTATGAGTCTGCAGCGGATCCTCCAGCCGCTCCCGCAGCGGATCCTGCACCTGTTTCCGCGCCCATGCCTTACCCCCACTTCAGTCCAGGTATTGTGAGGACGAATCGCAGCGAGTGAGACGTCGGCAGAGGAGGCACAGTGGAGGAGCTGTCACTGAGCACGCTCATCTGGCTGCGGATGGCCCGCTTCGTCCAGAACAGCAATCAGCTGTCCAATGAGCACCTGCGTCGGTTCGGACTCTCCGTCGCCCAATTCGAAGCCCTGGCCCATATCCGCAACTTCCAGCCGATCACTCAGACCGACCTGGCCCGCGGACTGACGGTCAGCGGAGGCGGCATCTCCCGGATGCTCGCTCGCCTCGAGCGCGAGGGCCTCATCTGCCGACAGCAGAACTGGAAGACCAAGCACATCACGCTCACCGACAGGGGCGCCGAGGTTCTTGCTCGGGCCTACCCCTCGCAGCTCGAACAGCAGGCGTCGCTCTTCGACGAGGTCCTCGACGAGGAGGAGAAGACGACGCTGCACGCGCTGATGAAGAAGCTCTACGAGCACAGCGTCGATCGTCGCTCAGATGCTGACCAGCACCCCGCGCCCGAGCAGGCTCCGGAGACCGAGCAGGCTCCGGAGACCGACCCCTCGGATGAGACCAGTCCCTCGGAAGAGACCGACCCGCGCTGAGGAATAATTCGTCGCAATCATCAGTTGACATGGCAAATGACATTCTGAGGTCGCCCGTTCCGGTCGGCCACCCTGCCACAGAAGAGAGACGATGAGCACAAACGCACCACAGCAGACCACACCGGTGATGGACCAGGTCGGCATCGACCCCGGCCAGGGTCTGCAGTTCGGGATGTACAGCCTCGGCGATCACCTGCCGAATCCCGCCGATGGCACACGTGTCAGCGCCGGCGAGCGCATCCGCGAATTCGTCGGCTACGCCCTGGCGGCCGAGCAGGCCGGGTTCGACTTCTTCAGCGTTGGGGAGAGCCACCAGGAGTTCTTCGCTTCCCAGGCCCACGCCGTCATCCTCGGCGCCATCGCACAGGCGACGAACACGATCCGCATCGGCAGCACCTCGACGATCGTGAGCACCTCGGACCCGGTGCGGGTGTTCGAGAACTTCGCCACCATCGACCACCTCTCCGACGGGCGCGCCGAGCTCGTCGCCGGACGTGCCTCCCGCGTCGGCCTGTTCCGCCTTCTCGGCTACGATCTGCGCGATTACGAGGAACTGCACGAGGAGAAGTTCGACCTCCTGCGCAGAATCAACACCGAGGAGCGCGTCACCTGGTCGGGACAGTTCCGCGCGCCCCTCGACGACGCCGAGGTCCTCCCCCGCCCGGCCCATGGCAGCCTTCCGATCTGGCGCGCTGTCGGCGGCGCGCCCGCGAGCGCGATCAAGGCCGGTCTGGCCGGTGTGCCCATGGTCATGGCCCATCTGGGCGGGACCACCTCGTCGTTCAAACCCACGATCGACGCCTACCGAGAAGCGGCCCGGCATTCGGGCTTCGACCCTGCCACACTGCCGGTGGCCACCGCCGGCTTCCTCTACACGGCAGAGACCTCGCAGGAAGCCCTGCGCGAGTTCTACCCGCACATCAACGAGGGAATGAAGCGCACCAACGGGCAGGGCATGCCCAAACAGCTCTTCGCCCAGAGCGTCGACCCGGCCAGCATCGTCAACATCGGCAGTGCCCAGCAGGTCATCGAGAAGATCCTCCACCAGCACGAGGTCTTCGGCCATCAGCGCTACCTGGGACAGATCGACTTCGGCGGCATGCCCTATGACCGGGTGATGGCTCAGATCGAGACACTCGGAACGGAGATCATCCCCGCCGTGAAGAAGTACACCGCGAAGCCCGAGGGCACCACCACCGAGGAGAACGCCCCCATCGAGGAGAACGCAGAATGAAGCTCGTCGCCCTGTCCGGTTCGAACGTCGGCACGAAGACTCGGACCGTCATGGAGCATGTCACCCAGACCGTGATGACTCAGGATCCGACCATCGAGGTGACGCTGATCGACCTCGCCGAGCTCGACATGGTCTTCGCCGACGGCCGGAATTTCACCGAGTACACCGGCGACACCGCACGGGTGGCACAGGAGGTCATGGACGCCGACGCGGTCATCATCGGCACTCCGATCTTCCAGGCCTCGATTCCGGCGGCGTTGAAGAACGTGTTCGATCTGCTGCCGGTCGACGCCCTTCGCGACAAGGTTGTGGCCATGGTCGCCACCGCCGGATCCGCCAAGCACTACCTCATCCTCCAGCAGCAGCTGCTGCCCATCCTCACCTATATGAAGGCCCAGGTCGTCAGCCCGTATGTGTTCGTCGAGGAGAAGGACCTGCACCGGGGCCAGATCGTCAACGAGGATGTCATCCAGCGGCTCGATCGTTTGGTCGAGGACTCCATCGTGCTGACAACCACCTTCTCCCGCATCCGGGAGGACAGGGAGGCCGCCTACGGGTTCTGAGCCCGGCTCGATCCCGATCGCGTCGGGTGACAGACGATCCTGTTGCCAGGCTCTGTCCATATTCGGCCAATAACGTGTAGTTGTCATTTCAACCAACACCGGAGGTCTCCGTGTACGCAGCAGCTGGATTCCCGCCACTCATCCGCGACATCGTCACCCTCATCGCTCGCATCGGCCTCGGCGTCATCTTCTTCGCTCACGGGTGGCAGAAGTTCGACGAATGGACCGTCGCCGGAACCACCGAATCGTTCTCACAGATGGGCGTGCCCTTCCCAGAGATCGCCGCGCCGTTCGCCACCTTCGTCGAGCTCATCGGCGGCGCCCTGCTCATCCTCGGTGCACTGACACCGCTTGTCGGCGTCCTGCTTGCCGCTGATCTCATCGGCGCACTGGTCATCGTGCATGCGGTGCCGACGCCGTTCGTCGATCAGGGCGGCTGGGAACTCGTGGCGGCACTGGCCGCAGGTGCCCTTCTGCTCGCTGCAGCCGGCCCCGGACGCTGGAGCGTGGACAATGCGCTGTTCCGCGGAAAGAAGGGACAGCGCCCAAGTCGGTCCGTCGCCGCAAACTCGACGGCCGAAGCTTGAGGTCGCGTCGCCGCGCACTATCGACGGGCGACTGAGACTTCGCCCCTCAGCCCTTCAAGATGCGCAGAGAGCACGACCTTGGCACGGTCGGGCGTAAGCACGTCCGGGTGCAGGGTCGAGCGCAGCGTCAACCCATCGATGAGCGCGGCGAGCGAATCGGCTTCGAGTTCGAGGTCGAGATCGGCACGCAGGACGCCGCGCCGGCCCATATTCTCCAGGGTGCGAGCCATGAGTGCGCGGGTCCCACGTACCGAGGTCTCGAAGACGTCGGCGAGATCCGGCTGCGTGCGCGCCTCCTCCTCGAAGGCGAGCCACACCACCGACTCCCGACGACGCACGCTATCGAGCGGGAGCAGTTCGGCGAGGAAGTCGGTTGTCCTGGCCTTCGCCTCATCGCTGCTGAGCGTCCCGGACTCGAGCGCGGGCAGCAGAGCCTCCAGCCGCTCTTCCAGCCGTGAGCTCACCCGTTCGACCAGCGTCTCGAGGGCGAATCGGACGATACCTTCGGCGGTTGTGAAGTAATGGCGGATCGATCCGATCGCCAGTCCGGTCTCCTCGGCGATCGCCCGCAGAGACACCTTCGAGAATCCGTGGCTGAGAACGATGTCGAAGACGGCATCGGCGATGACTTCGCGGCGGTGGGCGGGATCGACGAACTTCGGCATAGATCTTTTATAGCACACTCCTGCTACATCGTGGTATCTTTTTAGCACGCTTCTGCTATATCAAGGAAAGGCAGACCTGCCATGCGTGCAGCACTGATCGCCATTGCCGTCATCGTCATCATCATCGTCGTCATCGTCCGACGGTTCCGCGGTGAGCCCGTCGACGCGAGGGACCTCGCAGTGCCTCCAGTCATCCTGCTGGCACTCTCGGCCAAGGAGCTGTGGGGCTTCACGCATTGGACGTCGGCGAACATCATCTTTCTCGCCGCCTCGATCGTCGTCGGCATCGGTTTCGGCATGCTCCGCGGCGCCTCGACCACCCTGTTCGCCAGGGATGGGACGCTGCATCAGAAGTACACAGCGAAGACCCTGATCGTGTGGGCTCTCAGCCTCGCGGCGGGCCTGGGCCTGCACTTCGGCGCCCATGCCATCGGCGCCGAGGAGGCGGTTCGTCCGATGACCCTGAGCATCGGCCTGAGCCTGCTGGGCGAGGCGATCACCTGCGGGTGGCGTGGTCTGCGCTCGGGCATTCCCTTCAGCCAGCGCCCCTCGGGAGGCCAGAAGAACTCGCAGAGCCGGGTCGACGACTTGAGTTCGCAGCTGTCTCAGCTGCTCGACCGCGAACGTCGACGCTGAGACCACCGCGACGATGCCAGGGCGACCGCGACCACCTCACCCATCGACAACGCGGCAGTCGGAATAGTCGGGCAGGACGATGTCGGCGGATTTCGCGAACTGCCTCGCCAGCAAGTCGCGCAGCGGCCACCGACCGGCCAGCCGCATCGATGTACGCATCAGCCAGATGCCGAGATCGCTTCTGGGCGCGAACCCCGCACCTCCGCCTGGCAGCTCCTGGGACTCGACTGCGTACGGGCGAACCAGGCGATCATAGATGCGACCCGCGAGCCGAGGGTCATGGCATCGCGCGAGCTGTCCAGCCAGGACATAGGCGCCGACCAGCGCCACGCTCGTCCCCAATCCACTCAGCGGGCTCGGAGCCGCCGCCGCGTCACCGATGAGTGCACATCTGTCCTGCCACCATCGATCCATTCTCACCTGGCCGAGCTCATCGAAAGCGAAATCCTCAGCATTCGATGCTGCAGTGAGAAGGTCTCCGGTGTGCCATCCGGCCCCGTCGAACCGCTCTCTGAGCAGTGCGAGCTGCCCCTGGCGATCGTGCCGGTCAATGCCGGCCCCCTCCCCCGAGCGAACACGGAAACTCAGCGCCGCCTTCGACTCTCCGGGCCGACGGCCCGGGCGAATGGAAGCGGCAAGTCCGCCCCGGCGATTGTAATTGTGATACCAGCCCTGACAGTCGGCAAACGCGGGAGCGGTGAACCAGGCGATGCACAGCCCGAGCGGCTCGACCACATCAGCCTCCTCGGCGAAGGCAAGCGAGCGGACAGTCGAATGCAATCCGTCGGCGCCGATGACATAGTCGAAGCGCTGACGCCGCCCAGAGAGGAAGACCACGTCGACGCCTTCGGCGTCCTGGGACAGTTCGACGATCGAGTCGTCGAAAAGGCAGTCGACTCCATCCACGCTCGCCTGAAGCAGCTCGACGAGGTCGCCGCGGAGGATCTCGATCTCAGAGACGAAGCCCTCGCCCCCGAAGGCATCGGCCGCCATGGAGGCCCTGATCCTGCCGTGCTCGTCGACCCAGGCAATGCCCTCCTGATCGAGGCTGCGCATGCGCGCCTCGTCGAGCAGTCCCATTCGTTCGATCACGGTTCGGCCCGCCCCGCGCAGGTCGACCGCCTGACCACCGCTGCGCGGCGCCTCGGCGATCTCGACGATCGTCACCGTGAAACCATATCTGCGCAGCCAGTACGCGCATGTCAGGCCTGCGATGCTGCACCCGGAGATGAGGATGTGTCTGCTCTTCATGGTCGATGACCCTAGGAACAGGGCGGCAGCGAGGGCAATAATGTACTAGTGCACTGACGCTCACGTCGGCTCGCAGCAGGCCTCCGACCGCCGCACGATCGGTGGTGTTCTAGTACGGAAGGACGATCGACATGGTGTCCGCGGCCGATATCGCAGCCGAACTGCGGGAGTCGATCCTCAGCGGGGATCTGACCGCTGGCGATCGGCTTCCTTCGGCGCGCGAAATCACGCGCACCTGGAATGTCGCAATCGCCACAGCCAGCAGAGCCCACGCACTGCTCCGCGCAGAGGGACTCGCCCACTCGGAGCCCGGAGTCGGGACCATCGTCACCAGCGGCCTCCCGATCGGTGGAAGATCAACGCAGCAGACGGCCGGAGCACACGGTCGACATTCGCCTCCCGAGATCACCCGCGCCAAGACAATCGCCGTGAATCGGATCGTCGCAGCAGGCATCGCAGTCGCCGACGCCGAAGGTTTGGACGCTGTGACCATCCGCCGTGTGGCGCATGCTCTGCAGACGGTGCCGAAGTCCCTGTACCGACACGTGTCGGATCGTCAGGAGTTCGAGCGGCGCATGATCGATTCCGCGCTGGGAGGGTGGCATCCGGGCCGATGGAGTCCGTCATGGCGAGAGCGGCTCACGGCCGGCCACCGTGAACTCTGGCGGATCTTCCGGGCGCATCCCTGGCTGGCGCAGGTCGTCTCCGTGACCCGCCCCCAGCTGGTTCCCGCCGCGCTGAGCTTCGCCGAATGGGCGCTCGAGACCCTCAGACAGGCGGGGATGGCCCCCGAAGAAGCGTTCGAGGCTCACATCGTCCTGTTCACCCAGACACGCGGCATTGCGATCCTGCTCGAACCCGAGATCGACGCCGAGTCAGAGACAGGGATCGACGCGGACGCCTGGATCGATGCCCGCAGGAACGACCTCGTCGCTCACATCTCCGACGGCCGACACCCAGCTCTCTCCGCTCTGGCCGACTCAGGCTACGAGCTCGATGTGGATCTCCTCTTCGAACGGAGCCTGTCTCTGCTCATCGCGGGACTCGCAGACCGCATCGGTCCGAGCCCCGGCAAAGAAGTCGGACTCGCAGCGCAGAAACAGCCACCCCGCGAAGGGCGGCGCTAGGAGTCGGCGGAAGTCTCGCCGCTGCCGTTGAGCAGCAGGAAACGATCGACGAGACGCACCGCCAGGTCGTCGGTCAACGGCTCGGAGCTCAGAAGCTTCGCCGCGTAGATCGGAAGCAGCACGATCTCGACGAGGTCACGCTCGGACAACCGCATCTGCCAGCCGCGACCAGCCGCCTGGGTGAGCAGATCGGCGAGCGAGTCGAGGCGGGGCCTGACGACCTCGGCCGGGATGACGCCGCCCCTCTGGGCCGCTCGCATGAGACCTGCAATGAAGGGCGAGTGTCCGGGCGGATAGGACTCGAGCGCCTCAATGACCCTGCGGGCCCATTCGAGGAGCGCCTGCCGGAGGTCTCCCGACACCGGGGGAAGTGGACTCGATTCCTCGAGCTGCTCGAACGCGAGATCGGCGAGCAGCCCGGAGACCCCGCCCCACCGTCGGTGCAGGGTCGAACGATTCACCCCTGAACGACGGGCGACCTCGGCGGTGGTGATCTCTTCGGCCGATTGCTCGTCGAGGAGCTCGGCGACCGCTCGCAGCGCCGCGGCGCGCACCCGCGCACTGCGGCCGCCCGTTCTCTCTGTCACTGAATCTGCCTGCATCTTTTCAGGCTAACACGACGAGTGTTGCATTAGAGAATGCCGGTCTCTATGATTAACACGACACATGTTGCATTAGACTTTTGGAGTGCGAATGATGAACACCGATGCCCCGACACCGAGGCGGTGGTGGATCCTGGGAGTGCTGATCCTCGGCCTCGTAGTCGTCCAGATGGATACCACGATCCTGGGAGTGGCCGTGCAGCGCCTGTCCCAGCCGGCACCAGCCGGATTGGGGTTGAGCCAGGGAGAGCTGCTGTGGTCGATCAACGCCTACACGCTGGTGATGGCCGGAATGATGCTCACGGCAGGCATGCTCGCCGACCGGCTCGGACGTCGACGAGTGCTGCTCGCCGGGACGGCGCTCTTCGGCATGGCTTCGTTGTGGTGCGCATTTTCAGTGAACGGCCCGATGCTCATCGGCGGCCGCACGGTGCTCGGTTTGGCCGCCGCGCTCATCACGCCGACGACACTGGCGGTCATCTCCCACACCTTCAGCTCCGAGGAGCGCCCGAAGGCCATCGGCATCTGGTCGGGTGGAGTCGGGATTGCGGTGGCATTGGGCCCGATCGTCGGCGGCCTGCTTCTCGACCATCTGCGGTGGGGATCGATCTTCCTGATCAATGTGCCCCTGGTGGCCATCGCCGTGATCGCTATGGCCGCGCTCGTGCCCGAGTCGCGCAATCCGCGACCGGGCAGAGTGGATGTCCCCGGGATCCTTCTGTCCATGGCGGGGATGGGTCTGCTCGTCGCCGGAATCATCCGCGGCGGAGATACGGGCGAGTGGGCAAGCAGCCGGGTCTGGCTGCCTGCCCTCGGCGGCGGCATCGCTCTCGCCACGTTCATCATGTGGGAGCGTCGCGCCCCGTCGCCCCTGATCGAAGTCGGCTGGTTCCGTATGAGGGCGTTCTCCGGATCGATCGCAGTCATGACCCTGGCGTTCTTCTCGATGCTCGGAACCACCTTCGTCATCGCGTTCTACCTCCTCAGTCTCCGACACCTCAGTGTGATCGCCACCGGTCTGCTCATGCTTCCCCTCGCCGCCGCTCAGCTCGCCTTCTCCTCCCAGACGCCGAGGCTCGCCCAGAAGTACGGTCCGCGTTCCACCAGCGCATTCGGCATGCTCGCCCTGGCATCGGCACTGCTACTCTTCTCAAGCCTCGATGTCGACAGCTCGCTCTGGAAGGTCGGGACCGCCCTGTTCCTCATCGGCGTGGGGATCGCCTTCATCATGCCCTCGGCCTCATCGGCGATCATGGCCTCCGTGCCCCGGCAGCGAGCGGGATCGGCTTCGGCAACCAGCAACACCTTCCGGCAGATCGGCGGCGCTCTGGGCACGGCTGTGCTCGGGGCGATCCTCACGAGTGTCTACCGCTCGCAGGTCACGGGCCACCTCGGCGACCTGCCTGCACAGCTGCGCGAGACTGCGGCGTCGTCGATCCAAGCGACTCAGGCCGCTCTCAGCACGGTAGGTTCCAGCGTCTCCGACCCGGCGACGATCATCGCCGCCTCGGATGCCGCATTCGTCTCGGGCCTCCACGTGTGCGCTCTGCTCGGGGCGTGCATCGCCTTGGCAGGGGCGGCGATCACTCGACTTGCGTTGCCCTCCCGCGCAGACTCACGCTGACAGGCCTCCGGTGTGCCAAGACTCTTTCCGACGCGGTCCGGCCCCAGTGATCGGATCAATCGACGAGGCGTCTCTTGGTGAGACTCGCGTGCAGCGCAGGTGCGACGAAGTAGACGATCTCCTGGCGGCTCATGCTGACAATGGGCTCGATTCGATAGACATAGCGGGTGACGAAGACTCCAGCGATGGTCGCTGCGGCGCCGCGATGCAGCTGCCGCCGGTCCCTGCTGACGCGCATCACGCACGTTTTCCAAACGCTGAGCCTCATCGGCTTGGGCGTGCGGCCGGAGCACCCGAGGACACCTCCGATTTGAGGGCACTGACCAGCTTGGATATCCTGAAACTGGAAGGAACCGACCGGGACGACCCGGTCGCTGGATAGTCACGATGAGGACGGCCTCAGAGACAGGGAGATTCTCTTATGTCCGCCGCCCTCCGCACCATCATCACGCCGACCGCGATCGTTCGGCTCGTCCTCGGCTGGGGCGCATTCCTCGCCCTGCAGCTGCTCGGTTCCCTGCTCACTCCCCCGGTGCCCATGCCGGTGCTCGTCACCGCGCTCATCGTCATCATCGCGGTCATCCTCATCTGTGCCTTCGGTGTCGTCACCGAGGCCGAGCATCTCGCGACCCGCCTCGGCGATCCCTATGGCTCGCTCGTGCTGACGATTTCGATCTGCCTCATCGAGGTCATCCTCATCGCCGCTGTCCTGCTCGGCCCCGGCGATCACGCCACGATCGCTCGCGATTCGGTGATGGCGGTGTCAATGATCATCCTCGCAGCCGTGGTCGGCCTGTGCCTGCTCATCGGTGGGCTGCGCCACGGAGCCATGGAGCACAACCGCACGGGTGTCTCGTCCTACCTCGTGATGATCGTCGTCTTCGCCGCCCTCGCCTTCGCCGTGCCCGGCCTCATCGGTTCGAACGGCAGCTACGAGACGTGGCAGGAGATTCCGATCATCGTCATCACCGTCGCCGCCTACGCCTTCTTCCTCTACCGGCAGATGGGTCCGCAGTCCCACGAATTCACCGAGGTGGCCAACCGAGCCGAACCCGAACGGCAGAACTCCGGCGACGAACCGCAGCCAATCGCCGAGATCCTCTCAACCCATCGAGTGGAGATCATCGTCCGCCTGATCCTGCTTGTGGCCACTGTTCTGCCGATCGTGCTGCTGTCCCACGATATGGCCACGCTCCTCGACGACGGGCTGGGCCGCCTCGGCGCTCCGGTCGCCCTGTCCGGGGTGATCATCGCGATGATCGTGTTCCTGCCCGAGACGCTGACGTCGCTGCGCGCGGCATGGAACGGCGAAATCCAGCGCGTGAGCAACCTCTGCCATGGGGCGCAGGTCTCGACGGTGGGGCTGACGATTCCGACGGTGCTCGTCATCGGCATGCTCACCGATCAGCAGATCGTGCTCGCCGAATCGCCGATCAACCTGGCCCTGCTCGCGATCACCCTTCTGGTCTCGACCATTGCGTTCGCGGGCAGACGGGTGACGGCCATCCACGGAGTCGCCCTGCTCGTCGTCTTCACGGTCTTCGGTCTCGCGATCTTCGCGTGAGCCTTCGCTGCTTTACCGCCTGCTGAGCGCAGCACTGGAGACAGTCCGCTGCACCGCACCATGAGCGTGTTCATGGTGCGGTGCAGCGGCAGCAGTCGGTCAGACAACCTCTTCGGTCTTCTCAGGCACGGCCACCGGGACCTGCGGACGAGCAACCCGGATCGCGACCTCGACGATGGCCAAGACGAAAATGTTGACGACCAGGCCGCTGATTCCCTCGTTGATGTTCGGACCGTGGATCGGTGAGAAGGTGAACAGCAGGACGATGAACAGCCCCGAACACAGTCCGCTGATGACCGAAGCCTTGTGGAGCTTGATCCGAGGAATCACCGCCCCGAGGATGCCGGGAACGACCTGGGTCGAACCGCTGTAGGTCAGCAGGAGCATCATGCCCAGCAGGCTCGGCATCGCCAGTGCGAAGATGAGGGCGCCGAGGCCGAAGACGACGACGAAGATCCGGTTGTAGGCGATCTTGTTCTTCTCGCCCTTGATCATGAACACGTTCTGCACGGCCAAGGGAGCGATGGCGTTGAGCAGCGCAGCTCCGGGCACCATGGCGGTGGACGCCGCGGCGACGAGGACGATGCCGGTGAGCCAGTCGGGCAGTGAGGCCGCTGCCATCTTCAGCATGGCCAGATCCCCGTCCTGACTGAGCCCGAACGCGAGGATCGCGGTGTAGCCGAGCAGCATCGGGATGCAGGCGAGCATGTTGTAGATGGGCAGGTAAATGAGGTTCTGCCGCACGACCTTCTCACTGCGTCCGGACATCAGAGCCGGCCAGGTGTGGGGCAGGGCGTAGAACATCACGCCGATGATGCTGATGGCCATGCTCGAGATGACCCAGGCCACGCCGGTCTCTCCGTGCTGGACGTAGAGCAGATCGGGCATGGAGTCCAGGATCTCCTCCACACCAAAATCGAGGCCGCCGCGGAAGTGGAAGGGCACGACGAAGGTCAGGCCGAGGACGACGACGACCATCAGCAGGTCTTTGAGGTAGGACGTGAGCGCGACTCCGCGGATGCCCGACCACAGAACGAAGCCGATGACGAGGACGAAGGCCATCACGATCGCGTAGTTCTCGTTGATCTCCCCGCCCGTGGCCACCGAGATGACGATGCCCAGCCCGGTGATCTGCAGCTGCAGATAGGGCAGGAGGAAGAGGATGCCGAAGAAGGCGGCCAGCCAGCCGAGGGTAGGGCTGTTGTAGCTGCCGCGCAGGAAGTCCGCCTGCGTCAGGTAGCCCAGCTCCTTCGCTTTGCGCCAGATCTTCGGACCGACCCAGTACATCGCGATATAGGCCAAGGGGACATAGGGGATCGAGTAGAACGCCGAAGCACCGATGGAGACGACGAGACCGACGGTGCCGAGGAAGGTGAAGGTGGTGAATGTTTCGCCCGCTTGGAGCACCCAGGCGGTGAGGACGCCGTAGTTACGTCCGCCGACGGTCCATTCCTCGATGTTCTTCACCGGACGGCGCCGCCCGATGAAACCGAAGGCCGCGATGATGATCATGCCGAGGAGACCGACGACGACTGTTGTGCTCATTCGTCGTCACCCCCGAGGTCGCGGCGGGTCTTCTCGAAGTAGATGAGGACCGCCGTGACCGGAATCGTGCTGAAGAATGTCAGCCAGACGAAGATCGCCGGCATGCCGAACCACACGTGCGGGCCGTTGATGGCCGGCAGCCAGGTGAGGAGGAAGACCCCGATGAACGGGATCGAACCGATGAGCCAATATTTCACGGATGAACTCCTTTGTTCGATACAGTCCGCCAGCGAATGCTGACGGTCGGCCTAGAAGCTGTGCCGAGCCTCCTCATCGGTGGCGACGTCGATGACCGTCCACGCCATGGACAGTCCGCCTTCGATCGCCGCGCGGTCGGCGGGCGCGCTGACGCAATGCGCGGCGAACTCGGGTTGGTGGTTGACCGCCGATCCGCAGTCGATGTCGAGCATCGGATGGATGGCGGGGACGATGCGCGAGACGTTGGCCATATCCGTCGACCCCACCGGTGACGCGTCGTCCTCGTGGTCGAAGGTCCGGCCCAGCGCCTCGGCGTTGGCCTTGTAGAGATCGGCGAGGACATTGTTGTTGTTGAACTCCGAGTACGCCGGAGCATCGCTGTCGGCCTCGAACCGGCAGCCGGTCGCCGTCGCCGCACCCTCGACGCAGGCGCGGATGCGCTGCTCGAGGCGGTTGAGAGTCTCGAGCTTCGGGGACCGGAAGTTGAAGACGAGTTCGGTCTCGGCGGGGATGACGTTGGCGGCTTCGCCCCCGTGGGAGATGAAACCATGAATCTGATCACCGGGATGAAGCTGCTGCCGCAGCAGCCCAACGGCCACCTGAGTCAGAGTCGCAGCATCGGCGGCGTTGATTCCTTCATAAGGGGCCGCAGAGGCATGAGCGTTCTTGCCGATGAAGCGAACCCGCAGCTCGCCGATCGCCAGGCAGTGGGTGCGTGACTGTTCTTTGTTCGAAGGGTGGACCATCATAGCCAGATCCACGCCGTCGAAGGCCCCGGCCTCGAGGAGGAGGACCTTGCCTCCGCCGTTCTCCTCGGCCGGGGTGCCGAAAACGACGAGAGTGATACCCAGTTCATCGACCAGAGGCGCCAGCCCGAAGGCTGCAGTCATCCCAGCCGCGGCGATGACATTGTGCCCGCAGGCGTGACCGATCCCCGGCAAGGCGTCGTACTCGACGCAGATGCCGACGGTGAGCGGCCCGTCACCGAGGGCAGCTTTGAATGCAGTGGGCATCTCGGCGAGTCCGCGTTCGAGGACGAACCCCCGTTCTTCGAGCGCGGTGCTCAGCAGCTGGGCTGCCCTGACTTCCTCGAATCCAAGCTCGGGGTCGGCATGAATACGGTGGCTGATCCCGAGGAGGACCTCTTCAGAGGCCTCGACGTTGCACTGACACATCTCCTTGATCGACATCGATCTCCTAACTGAATAGCGATTCAGCAAAAACTACCATCATCGGCGCCCGTGTCCCGAACAGCCGCGGTCGGGGTTGAGGGTCTTGGCCGCGATGTCGATGCGGTTGAGCCCCGGCCCGGCCTGATCACCGCCGGTGGCCCCCGTGTCATGCACGATCTGTCCGCCGACGATCGTGAGGTCAGCCCTCTGCTCGAGCAGAGCAGAGGGTTCGAGCCCGTAGAGATCGGCCGACCAGGCGACGAGGTCGGCATCAGCGCCGGGGCGGACGACGCCGAGGCGATCCTCGGCATGCCAGGCCCAGGACCCCTCGCGCGTGTAGCCGAACAGAGCCTGGTCGAGAGTGATGATCTCATCGGGCGTCCTCGAACGGGTCCCATCGAGTCCCGCCCGGGTCAGCGCCGAGTAGATGCCGACGAGCGGATCCATCTCCCCGACCTGCCAGTCGCTCGACAGCGCCACATGCGCTCCGCTGTCCATGAGCGATTTCACGCGCCACGCGCGGTCCCAGCGCTGCTCGCCGACATTGTCCATCCAGGTGCCTTCGATGAGGTCCGGAGAGGCATGACGAGGCTGCATCGCGGCCGTGATGCCGAGATCGGCGAACCGCGGCAGATCAGCCGGGTCGAGGCATTCGACGTGGACGATCCCGTGGCGCCGGTCGCGGGAGCCGTTGGTCGCCTGTGCCGCAGCGATGGCGTCCAAGGCGAGCCGGACTCCCCCGTCGCCGGTCGCATGGGTGTGGGTCTGGAAGCCGAGGCGGTCGAGTTCGGTGACGATGCGGCTGAGTTCGCCGATCGGGGCCGAGGGGTGCCCGCGCAGTCCGGGCCGGTTGGCATAGTCTTCGAGCATCCAGGCCGTGTGCGGTTCGATGACGTCGTCGGCGTAGAGCTTGATCGGCCCGAAGCGCAGGCGGTCACTGCGCGGAGCCTCGTCGACAGCGGTGCGCAGCTCCTTCCGGAATTCGGGGGCGGAGTCGACGGGGTGGAAGAGGGCGGCGACGACGCGGGAGGAGAGCCGGCCTTCGTTCAGTGCGCGTTCGAACAGGCCGATCTCGGCCACGGGAACCTGCGGCTCGATGACCGTGGTGATGCCCGAGCGGGTGGCCATGTCGAGGCTGCCGAGGATCTTCTTGTATCGGCGCCCGGGCGAGTACATGGGGATGTCGCGTTGGAGTGCGGCCAGGCCCGCGCTCGTCATCGCCGAGGTGTAGAAGTCAGTGACCCAGCCGGTGGCACGCCCCGAGGAATCCCGTTCGGCCCGTCCCCAGGCGATGCCCGCACCGTCGTGGATGCCCAGGAGGGTCAGGGCGGCGTCGTTGAGCCACACGGAGTGCTGGTCGTAGGTGGTGACGAAGATGGGCCGGTCGGTCAGCCCGGCGAGATCATCGGCATTGGGGCGGCGGTCGTCGACGATCGAGTAGACGGCGTTCTCCGCGCAGACCCAGTCGAGGTCGGGGCGTTCGGCAGCGAGGCGGCTGATGCGCGAACGCACCTCAGAAAGCGTCTCCGCGCCCTCGAGGCTGACTGCGTCTGGGTCGAAGCCGAGCAGCAGGTGATTGTGGCTGTCGATGATGCCCGGGGTGAGGAGATTGCCGCCGAGGCGGCGGGTCTCACGGGCGTTGGGAGCGTCCGCGGCATCGCCGACGTAGGCGATGCGTCCGCCGGCGATACCGACTGCTTCGGCCCAGGGACGGTTCGGATCGAAGGTGCGCACTCGGGCATCGGTGAGCAGCAGATCAAGCATGGGGGTCGTCCTCCTGACCGGCCGAGTTCCTGAGGACCCGGAAGCTGTCGACGCCCGAGTCCACGGCTCCGCGGACGAAGCCGGCCGGGGAGGCGGCGACGGCTTTGAGGAAGTCGACCACCTCGGTGGTGATCTCCTCGCCGGGCATGACGTTGGGTACCCCTGGCGGATAGGCGGCCAGCGAGTCCGCGGAGATCCGGCCCACGGCCTCGGCTGCGGGCACGAGCTCAGTGGCGGCGAAGTACCCCTCCCGCGGGCGCACGCGCATCCGTCCAGGAGCGGGCAGCTCCGGGAAGTCCATCTGCGCGTTTCCTTTCGCGGCTTCGGCCCGACCCTCAGGCGATGCAATGACTTGGACAAGGGTGGCGAAGACGGCGTCGACGTCGGGCGTCTTGCCGGCGCCGATGACGGCGACGAGCGTGGTGTCGGTCGACATCTCGAAGTACATATCGTGCTCGGTCATCAGCCTGTTGCGGACCCAATGGGCGCTGATGCCGGTGCCGGAGAGGTCGATGGGTACACGGAGGAGATCGGTCTCGGCGATGTCGGGGAAGTCGCCGAAGCCCTCGCCGACGTCGGCGAGGCGCTCATCGGTCTCGATCAGCTCGCGGAAGCGGATCGCCGTGTCGATCGACCGGCCGATCCTGTCTTCACCCGTGGCCAGGGCGCGCCGAGCGACGTCGAGCGAGCCCATGAGCAGCGCCGAGGAGGAGGTCGAGGCCGTCATCGTCAGCGCGCGGGCGATGAGAGGTTCGAGCACCTCGGCGAAGGGTCCTTCGCCGAGGTGGAGCATCGCCGATTGAGTGAGCGACCCGGCGAGCTTGTGGGTGCTTGAGACGACGAGGTCGGCGCCGAGGCGGGCCGGGGATTCGGGCAGGCTCGGGTGGAATCCGAAGTGCGGGCCCCAGGCGCCGTCGACGATGAGCGGCGCCCCGTGAGCGTGGGCGACCTCGGACAAACCGTGGACATCGGCGACAGAGCCGAAGTAGCTCGGGGAGACGATGTAGGCCGCCGAGGCGGGACGGCCTTCACACTCGGCCAGACTCATGGCAGCGTCAAGGGAGGCAGCAGAGACACCGTGGGCGATCCCATTGGAGGAGTCGACGGAGGGCAGGACATAGCTGGAGTGGAGGCCGGCGAGCACGACGCCGTCGCTGAAACTCGAATGCGCACTGCGCTGGGCGATGACGTTCTCGCCGAGGCCGGCGATGGCGAGCGCGACGGTGCGGTTGGCCTGGGAGGCGCCGTTGGTGAGGAACCAGGTGCGGCGGGCTCCCCAGGCATCGGCGGCCAGTGCCAGCGAGTCGGCAAAGGGAGAGTCGTCCTCGAGGTCGATGCCCTCGAGCAGCATGGGCACGTCGAGGCTCACGGCCTTCTCGCCGATGAAGTCGGTCAGCAGGTCGCTGGTGCCGGCGTCGGTGCCGCCGTGACCGGGCACCATGAGTTTGATCGAATCGCGTGAGGCCAGCGCTCTCAGGGCATCCGAGTACGGAGCCTGATCCTGGTCGAGACGGTAGCGGTGATCCCCGAGGCGGTGCTGCGGGCGTGAGGTATCCGTGAGCGATTCCAACATAGGGCTATCGTCACGCATCAGATCCGTGGGAGGAATCCCCCAGATCTCTGGCTCGCTCCATATACCGTATGGAGCCAAGAGCTCGAACCGCGTAGTATCGGGGCATGCTCGATCTTCGTCAGATGAAGGCCCTGACCGCGGTGGCTCAGAAGGGCTCGGTCGCCCGCGCGGCCAAGCAGCTGGGCTGGAGTCAGCCTTCGGTCGACTACCATCTGCGCAACCTCGACCGACTCTGCGGCACCCCTTTGGTCGAGCGCTCGACGCAGGGATCGACGCTGACGACGGCCGGGGAGATCATGCTCGACAGGGCACAGCGGATCCTCACCCTGTCGCAACGGGCCCTGCACGATGTCCGCGCACATGCGCAGAGCGGTCTGACGCGGGTGAAGTTCGGCACCTTCCCCACGGCCGCCTCGGCTCTGCTGCCCTCGATCGCCAAGAAGTCGAAGCTCGCCGGTCTGCACATCGACAGCACACTCGAGGAGATCTACCAGCTCGTCGCCCATGTCAATCAGCACGAGTACGATGCTGTGCTGCTCTATTCGGTACCCGGCTATGATCTGCCCTTCACCGAGACGGTGAGGACGACCGAGGTGTTCCGCGAGCCGATGCGGCTGGCGCTGCCGGTCTCGCATCCTCTGGCGGGTCGGGAATCGATCGACGTAGAGACCCTGGTCGGACTGCAGGATGAGAACTGGCTGCTCGGCGCGACCCGGGACGATCCGATCGACACCGTCGTCGTCGACGCTTTCAAGGCCGCCGGCCATCAGCTGGAGGTCGAGTTCCGCACCGACGACTACTCGGTGATGCTCGGCATGATCGCCGCAGAGATGGTCGTCGGCCTCGTCCCACTGCTCGCCTCGATGGGCCCCCATCCGGGAGTGGCCCTGCTGCCGATCGAAGACCCTGCTTTCTCCCGCTCGCTCCTGCTGGCCACTCCGCAGAGTCCGGCCGGCTCCGAGCTCGCGGCGAACACCCGCCGGCTCTCGAGCATCATCACCGAGTGCCTGAGCCTGCTCAGCTAGGGAGCCGGGGCGCGTTCGGCGATCCTGCCACAGTATCCACCGCAGCAGAGTACTATGTTTTTCATACTAAATATAGTATGTTTTCCGTACTATATAGTTCGCCAGCTGAGCTGCCAGGAGGTTCAGATGCACATCAGCGTATTCGGCGCAGCCGGCCCAACAGGCCTCTGGGTATGCAGAGAAGCCAGGAAAGCCGGCCACACAGTCACCGCCGTCAGCCGGCGCACCGACCCGCTCCCGCTGCCTGACGACCCCAGCCTGAATACCGTTTGCGCCGATGCCGTCACCGGCACAGGTGTGGCTGAAGCGGTCGCGGGCTCTGACGCCGTCATCTCCTCACTCGGGTCTGCCTACAGCCGCCGACCGATCAGCGTCTATTCCGAAGGAACCCGACACATCGTCGACGCCATGCGGAGCAGCGGGCGCAGCAGCCGGCTCATCGTTGTCAGTGCCGGACTGACGTATCCGCCTCCGCCCATGAACTGGTTCGCAGATCATCTGGTCTTCCCTCTTCTACGCGGAGTCATCGGGAGAACTCTCTACGCCGACATGCGGGCGATGGAGGAGTATCTCCAGACGGTCCGCGACATCGATTGGACCGTGGTCCGACCCGGAAGACTGATCAACGATGATGCCGTCTCCGACTTTCGTCTCGAGCCCGGCAACCCCACACGCGGATTCACCTCTCGACCCGATCTGGCCGCCGCCATGGTCAGTCTGCTGCCCGGCAATGAATATTCGCGTTCGGTCGTTGCTCCGACAACCGACGTCAGAAGGCGGAAGCGTTGAGCGACGCGGACAGTCTCCGAGAAGCCGTTCGAATGCTGCGCATCGAGCTGCGCATCGTCAACGACAGAGTGGCGATGGCCGCCGGACTCAACCCCCGCGACCTCGATATTCTCGACATTATCGACCGGGATGGTCCGTGCACGCCCTCGTACCTGTCCGACCGGACCGGCTATCACCGCGCCACCCTGACAGGGATCCTGTCGCGGCTGGTCAAAGACGGATGGCTCATTCGCGACAGCCACCCCGAAGACGGGCGCTCGGCTCGGCTTACTCCCTCGACCCGCTTCGCTGAGCTGCGCGAACTCTATGCCCCCGTCGACGAAGCGTCGACCGACCTGATGAAGAGGCTCTCTTCCCACGACCGAAAGAGACTTGCCGAGGTGCTCCACGAGGTCGCCGCCGTCACGCGACAGGCTTCGTCCGACATCACGCCGCCGCTTCTGTAGGCTGACTGAAGAATATTCAGCCAGGACGAATGCGCACCATGAGCACACAGGACACATCACTGGCCGGAGTCTCTTTGGAGGGGTCGAGTCGGTTCGTCGCCGCCATCGGACTCACCGTCGCCGAGGTCACAGCCACCTCGGTGAGGACCACCCCCCATGGGGCGTCGTCCACGGCGGCGTCCACAACACCACCGACTTCCTCCGCCCCAGCACGGGCGGGCCGGACCTATCCCTGCGCCCGCTCCCGCAGGGCGTTCTTGCGGATCTTGCCGGTCGAGGTCGTCGGCAGCTCAGCGACGAGTTCGATGCCGGCCGGTGCCTTATAGGAGGCGATCCGGGTCTTGACGAAGGCGATGAGGTCGTCTTCGGCCACGTCGGCGTCGTCTTTGAGCACGACGTAGGCGAGCGGGCGCTGCCCCCACTTGTCATCGGGCATGCCGACGACGGCCGCCTCGGCGACGGATTCGTGGGCGACGATGGCCTGCTCGACCTCGATCGTGGAGATGTTCTCACCGCCGGAGATCACGATGTCCTTCGCACGGTCGAGGATCTGGACGTAGCCGTCTTCGTGCATGACGGCGAGGTCGCCGGTGTGGAACCAGCCGCCGCGGAACGCCTCGGCGGTGGCTTCAGGGGCGTTGAGGTAGCCCTTCATGACATTGTTTCCGCGCATGATGATCTCACCCATCGTCGTCCCGTCGCGGGGCACATCGGTGAGCACATCATCGTCGCGCAGCTCGACCACGCGCATACGGTCGGCGCTGATCATGCCGATTCCCTGGCGTGATTTCAGAGCTGCACGCTCCTGGACGGGCAGGCCGGTCCATTCGGGCTGAGGTTCGCACGAGGAGTACGGGCCGTAGGATTCGGTGAGTCCGTAGACGTGGATGACCTCGATGCCGAGCTCTTCGAGCAGCGCGATCGTCGTCGGCGACGGCGGTGCACCGGCCGTGGTGATCGACAGGGCGCCGCCGAGGTCGTGGGCTTCACCGGCTCCGGCGATCGTGTTGAGCACGACTGGGGCGCCGGCCATGCGGGTGACGTTCTCCTCGTCGATGAGCCGCCACGCCTCCGGTCCGCGCACGGCCCGGATGCACACGTGTGTGCCCGATACCGCGGTCAGTGCCCAGGTCGTGCACCAGCCGTTGCAGTGGAACATCGGCAGCGTCCACAGGTATCGGGTGAGCGGGGCGAAGTCCTGCGTGATGACCTCTCCGAGCGAGTTCAGATACGCCCCGCGGTGCGAATACATCACGCCCTTCGGCCTGCCCGTTGTGCCCGAGGTGTAGTTGACGGTGATCGTCGTGGTCTCGTCCGCGACTTCATAGGACCGCGGTGATTCCGGCGCCGAGGCGGTCCACTCGGAATACGCCTCCACGCTGAGACCCGCGGCGCTCACTTCGCCAGGGGTTCCGTCCTCGTTCGGGTGGACGACGATGGCTTCGACCGAGTCTGCCGCGCCGGCGTCGATGACCGGTCGGAGGAGTCCGGCATCGCCGAAGAGGAACTTCACCTCGCTGTGGCCGAGGATGTACTCGACCTCGGGCGGGGCCAGGCGCGTGTTGAGCATGACGAGTACACCACCGGCCAGCGGAACCGCGTAGTGGGCGATGAGCGCCTCAGCACTGTTGGGAGCGAGCACGGCCACGGTGTCACCGTCGCTGAGACCGCGACGTCGGAGACCCTCGGCGAGGTTCTGCACGGTCTCAGCCATCTGGCGATAGGTGAAGCGGCGGGGCCCGTCGACGATCGCCTCCCGGTCGGGGTGGGCTTCCAGGGAGCGCTCGAGGAAGCGCAGCGGAGTCAGGGCGGTATCCAGTCCGGACATGGTCGGTCTCCTCATCGTCGGTGATCGTGGCGGCCGTCGACATGAGCAGCTGCGACGGTGTTCGACCTCAGACTACCGAGCGACTGTGATCGCGTGCACACCACCCTCGCCGAGGCGGCCGATCGACAGGCCGATCGACAGCGTGGACGTTGTCCGTGCGTGCTCCGTCCGGTGACTGCGATGTCTCGGCTATTCGCAGCCGACTCCGTCACCGTCCCGGTCGAGGTGCGAGCCGTATCCGGGTTCCCCGCGGTGGACAGGTGCGGCACCGGCTTCGCGCGCGGCCGTGCAGTTCTCGAAGTGGGTCGACGAGTTCGACGAACCGCTCGACGACGGCCCCGAACCGGACGCCCCTGTGCCCGATGACCCCGAACTCGAGGACTTCTGCTTCGCCGGGCGGGTCTCTTCCTTCGTGGTGACATTGTCACCGTCACCGGGACCGGGCCAGTCGACATCCTCGGTGAAGGCGGGCTGGTCGTCGCATCTGCTCAGCACACGCTGCATGGCGTCCTTCTCCGCTTTGACCACCCACAGCCCGTATTTGTGTTTGACGGCGATCTGTCGGGCGACGTATTCGCAGCGGTAGCTCTTGTTCGGCGGCAGCCAGGTTGCGGCGTCGCCGTCGCCCTTCTATCGGGAAGCTCCGATATCAGATGGCTCGGAGTTCCTCACCTGTAGAGATCTCTGATGGCTTACATCGAGAATGCATGAATAGATTGCATAACCGGTTGATCTCGCGGAATCCTGGGCAGGGCGTGGGGTTCGCGGTATAAGGGGCATATGACTCCTGTCGACGCCGCCAGCGAACCAGATGAACATGGCCGAGCGTCACCTCCTGTTTTGAAGAATCCCATTTTTCGACGATTGTGGCTGGCCAATTTTGCCGGCGACATGGGCAACCAGGTCACCACCTTCGCGTTAAGCATCACCGCCGTCGTGTTCCTCAACGCTTCGGCGTTTGAAGTTGGACTCATCGCCGCGTTGTCTCGCAGTGCATATCTCTTCTTCGGCATTCCCGCCGGTGTGTGGATTGATCAATGGTCGCGCAAATGGGTGCTAGTCGGCTTTGCCTCACTGCAGACCATCGTTGTTGCCTCCGTGCCCGTGGCATTCGCATTCCATAATCTGACAGTCATTCAACTGATCATCATGGCCCCACTACTCAGTATTTCTTCGCTCTTCTTCGATGTTGCCCACACCGCAGTGTTGCCGACGTTAGTCGGCCGCGACCGCGTCTCGGAGGCAAACGCGCGCCTAAGTATTTCTGACAACACGGCAGGAATTATCGCTCCCGGTGCCGCTGGCGCACTACTTAAGATCATCTCAGCACCGTTGCTGTATGTGGTCTCTACTGTGGCGAGTCTGATCACAGCCTGCCTCGTGTCCACGATCAAAGCCACCGATCCACCGGCAACCTCACAGAAGCGGGAGAGGTTCTGGTCTTCCATGACTGCTGGGCTTCGTTACGTGGGAACGAACGTTGTGTTGCGTACTTTCATCATCACCGCGGGAACAGTCAATCTCGGTGCTGGATTGATCAACGCAATTTATCCGGTCTTCATTCTGCGCGATCTTGGCCTCACCGCCAGCCAGATGGGGTTGGCAGTGTCGATCGGGGCAGTCGGCGGCATTGCGGGGTCACTAATCGGGCTGAGACTCATGAATCTGTGGGGAGAGATCCGCACGATCGTAGTTGCGGTCTGCTGCCTCGCAATCGCTTTCGTGCTTGCACCGCTAACCCCGATCATCCCACTGCCAGCGTTCGCACTGGTTTGCATCGTGGAGTTCTTGATTGGCTTCATCATCGTCACGTACGGCATCAGCACCAGCGGTATCGTCGCGCGCGTGACCCCGAATTCCATGCTCGGCCGCGTGACCAGTGCCCAACGCTTCGTCATATACGGTTCAGTACCGCTGGGCGCGTTGGCTGGGGGAGCTCTCGCCACGTGGATCGGTAACGGAAATGCGCTGTTCTTCGCCGTGGCGTGCATCTTTCTCGGCGTCGTGTCCTTGTTCCTATCACCGTTGCGTTCTCAACGAACCTTGCCGTCCGAGTGGGAGGTACTTTGATCAGGAGATCCCAGTACGCTTTTTGGTCAACCCTCGGCTGATCACCCATGCCGAGGGCTAAACTGGCTAAGACTTAGATATCGGAAGCTGACTGATCGCGCTCGGCCGGCTTTCGGCTCACTTCGAATCGAAGTGCTCCTGGTAAATCCGTTCGGCGACGAACTGCGGTTTGGACTCAAGATGCTCATCGTCTGGATGTGCAAAATCTGACGACTCTCCTCGGTCCCGGTTGCCCAACAGAATAGAAAGATATGCGGAAACGAAGAACAACAAGTCTTGGATTCGCGGCACTGGCATGTGCGACTGCGCTACTCGCAGGATGCACTCCGCAGACAAATGGCCCGCCCATCGAAGGACCGGAGTCGACAGAGGAGCGGACGTACGCCAAACCCATTCCGGAACAACCAGCTTCAAGCACGCCTGCGAACGCTTGTGCGAACTCCGGTGACGGCTTACGACAGCCAGTGTGGACAGACAGCGGCAGCGTCAACGTCAACATTTCGCGTGTGTTCGCAGGCGACCCAGACATGGATGACGTGAGCTATGACGACAGCAAAGGCGACGGTTGGGAGAACTACTCACACGACTTCGATCCGAAACGCCTCATCATCGTCGCGCTGAAGAGCTCGAATTTGCCGCTAAAAGGAGATGACTTAACCAGCTTCACGTTCCAACGAACAGAACGCAAGAACGGATTCACCACTTGCGAGTCCCCTCTTGACACCGACGTACGTTTCATCGGTGCTCGCGATGCAGGCGACGGATTGTCTGCATCAATTTGGGAGGTCAAGTCCGATGATGATTTCTTCGACAGCGACGGCTTCGGCCGCGCCCTTCTAGACATTCGCCAGGCGCATATCGAAGGGATGGCGGACCGCTACGTGAAGCGTCCCGAACGCGTCGAGAGCGAGAGAGCCACAGCACCAAGGCGGGCTCCCGCTTTCGACGATCTGCAGTTCTATTTCAAGAACCGCTGAGTGTTCAACTGGCCTCCGGGTACCACAGCTGTCCGTTGTAGGGGTTGTGAATGAGCTGGTCGACACCCTTCGTCCCGGCCGAGTTGCCGTCGTCGTGGAACGTGGGCTCGAACTCGAAGAACTGATCGATCGCCCAGTTATCCGGCATCGGCTGTCCGAGGTTCCCCGTCCACCCGTACGACAAGTTGCCGACGTAACTCGCAGACCCCAGGCCCTACTGTTCCATCCGATTGCAGACTGCCCGCGGCCCATAGACGCCGATCGGGTTCCCGCCAAGCGCTGTGGTCTCGGCATCGAGCTCCTGGAAGTAGGGCACGATCAGATCGTCGATCGTGTCACCGAAAGCGCCGAAGTCGACAGCGAAATAGATGTTGACGTTGCCCGGGATGCCGAGAGCCTCTGCCCGCGTGTGGGCAGCCTGCGCGTCGGTTGTTCCGCGGCCTGAAATGAAGTACGCGGCATCGTTCGCAGACGTCTGCCAGATCGGCGCGATTCCGAAGCCGACCTCGCCGCTTTCAAGAAGCCGGCAACCTTTCATGCGACGTTGGATGCGGGGCTTTAGCCGCGATAGCGCCATCGGCGAGCAATAAGGACCAAGGGGATGACTGCGACAACAATCATCAAGACAGGGGCAGTCGAGAGCGCTGATACGGCAACCCCTGCCGCTATAGCTGTAAGCAAACCGTCGAGGGCCCACATGGCTCTCGTCAGCACCATCGGATCCCCCATTGGCGAAGGAACCGATGCGAGGAATTGGACCGGCATCGGACCTTTCAATGCGCTCATGAGAATGGAGGCAACTGTCAGGACTGACAAACTGACCGTGGACACCAATACCTGAAGAATCGATCCGCTAGTCAGCTGCACACCGATCAAACCACCGATCGTGGCGACGACAGCACTGACGAAGATCGGAAAGATCACATGAACACTAATGAGAAACCGATCACTGATACCGTACAGAGGCAGATCTGAGACTTGTGCGGCACCGTGTCGAAGACCATCGGCAAGAGGGCCTACGCCCATATAGCTCAACGCACCGGCGCCTAGCCCGAGAGGCGCTGCCAAGGGCCCCAGGGACGATCCGAACCCCACAAGCAAACCGGTACCAAAGACGCAAACGAGGCTGGTCAATAGTCGGATTGGACTTCTCAATGACGCGTACAAATCACTTCTGGCGATGGTGATCCAGACATGTCGCGACGGCCGCACCGCTTTCATCGTTCGTAGCAGCCGTGGAGGTTCTCGATAGATTGAGGAAGCTTGGCCAAACTCCATGATGAACACCTGCGCTTGTGCTTGCGCCAAGCGAATAGAGCGTTTGAGCAGATCGTCAAATTGCTGAGTTTCCAGCATGCGAGGTATGCAACATACTCCGACCACAACAAACGCTGCCCAAGCTATCAACGCGATGGCCGCCCCTGGGCCACTGGACAAGATCTCTGCCGGCCATGCTTGCCACGCGCCAGGGACGAACAGAACACAACCGCCCACAGCCAGCAATACAGAGGCGGCCACAGCGGAAGCTCGCGGAAAAGTTTGGCTCGTGACCCAAAGACAAAAGACGACGATGGCAGTGCAGAGCCAAGACACCACGACCAGTGCCGCGTCCAGGGCAGAGATGATGCCAGTCGTCCACATACTGGTTGCGACCAAAATGGAGGCCGCTATCAACATCCCCAACACGCACAACGCCGCGATTGATAGCGGGCGCCGATACGTTGTGAGTCGAGGAATCTCACTACCGGCAAGCGCATATGTGAGAAATGGGGGCAGGGTCGCGGGGCCCTGAAACCGGCCACCCCAAAGGGCGGCCACGCAAACAATCACGGCGACTGCGAACGCCGTTCGCTCTGCCACTGGTGAAGCGAGAACTGCACTGGCAGTCGATGAAACCAGGGATAGGAATAGAAGACGAATTATGGGTACTAGACAAATAACAGACAGTAGAATCACAGCGTAGATAATGAACCCCACGTCGCGCCGAGGTTCGGGGTGGTCGCTGTCAACCGTCCTGTTTCTCCAGATCGACATCGCCGCGGAGTACTGCGACCTCACGTCGTTACATCCAGACTGAGGACACGGTCTCCCAGGTCATCAGCCAGACGAGAGCTGTGCGTGGCCACCACAACGGTGACGCCATCGTTTCTCAGTGCCTGAAGAACATGAGACACAATACCCAAGCGCTCATCATCAAGTCGTTGCTCGGGTTCATCGACGATCAGAACGTCGAACGGTCGCGCAAGCACAAGACTCAATCCGAACAATTGGAGTTGTCCGGACGAAAGTTCATGAGGAAAGCGCAAGGATAGTTGTGATAGCCCGAGCTTGTCGAGGACGCTGGATGTGACATCGTCAGCATCTGCAGACCGCGGGAACCACGTGGTTGACACAAGTGCGACATGGTCGCGGACAGTGAGGTCCGAGGACATCGGCGGAAGGCCGATCATGGCAGCGACTGTGCGGCGAAAAGTTCGACTTCTCGTATCCGGCACGCTTCCGTTGATCAAAACCTCACCATCTGTAGGAGGCAGGGCTCCTGCGAGTAAACGAAGCAACGTTGACTTCCCAGAACCGTTGTGACCACGGATCGCCAGAGCTTCTGCCTGTGATAATGAGACTGTGGTGGGTCTCAACAGAGGTACCTCGCCCGCAAACACACTGACGTTATTGAGTTCGATCATAAAGCGACTGTTCCACCATCCTGAATGTTTCGTTGTAACAAAATATGTCCTCTGGGTTGCTAACCAACGTCCTGAAGCAAACCGTGACTATGAAGAGGTGCGAGTTGCCGGACGTGGGCTTCAATCAACGCAGTCACCTTCACGTGTTCCATCAATGAGCTCGTTTGCCATGGCGATGGCACCCGGGAGGTTGAATCCAGTCTCTTGAGAGTCCCGGTCCGTGGCCTTGATCCCGACGACGGGCGGAGCGGTAGTCACGTTTGGCCGTTCAAGTAGAATATTTCGCCAATGCTCGATGACAGAGTTGATCCCGGGTAAAGCTTCGCACAGGATGATCGGCAGATGGGTGACCTGCATCATCGTCAAAGCTGGCGAGTCGCTGCGTCCCTGTGCCAGTCGCATTACAGTGTCTAAGCTGGCGGGGAAGACAATAATGCAATCCGAGTCTCCAGTGCGTCCTTCCCTCCAGTCTTCACTCTTAGCATCGTCCCACTCGTCTTCCCATACCTGTCCGTTGCACAGACCTACGATCGCGTCTTTCGTCACGAAACGCGAGGCACTTCGAGAGATAGAAGCGTTCACCACGACGTCCTTATTGATATGCCTGAACCAGTGAATCCACCAAGGAACGAGCGCGGCTCCGATCGATCCTGTGATGTGCAGATGCACCTCAGAACCGTCGTAGACGCCATATTCTCCGACATCGGTGGTCATCCTGTCACCCCCTCAGCATTGACGGCCAGCCACTGCGAGACGAGGATCGGCTGCATACGTTCGCTTTCGGGCGCCGATGGGACATAATTCATCAGTAGATATTGAAATCGTGGTCCAACAGCGTCCTGTAATAGGCCCCGGCAGGTATCTGCGACCAGTTCATAGGGGAGACTTTTGAAGATCCAGTCGAGTCCCGCGTAATTATCGCGCATCACGGTCAACTGTTGCATCGCATCGAAGAGCGCTTTCGGGCCGCGACTTCGTGGATTGATGAGGACATTAAAAGTACTGTGATGGACGGGTGGGGTGACATCTTTCCAATTGCTGACCAGTGTTCCTTCAGTGTCGCGAGTACGCACTAAAACGTGTACGTTCTGGTTGCCGGGTTGGGTGCGAAAAACCTCCAGCCCGGCACCGTCCATCCTCCCACGTATGGACGCATATCCAGGTTGTAAGAATCTGGTGTATTTTGCAGTGTTGTAGCTGCGACATGGGCCCCAATGGCCCCAATCGCAGCGATGCCAAGGGCAGTGCTGACAATGTTAGATTCCACTGACGACTTCCCTCACGATAGTCGCGACAATCTTCGAATGAGACTGATAGCCGATGATCGACCGATGAGACGACTCTTCGACGAGTTCATAAGGTGCAGAGAGTTTATCCGCAAGACCTCGCTGCTGGTCGGCGTTTTCAGCCGAGACAACGACAACACGCGGTGGCCCACTCACACGACTCCACTGTCGATGTCTCGTGCTTCCAGCAGGCGGCCGACCGCCTTCTGCCAGGGTTGCCGTGGGGAAGGACGTTCTGACCTTTCTGTGAGCGGCGTCACCTCGCAAGCATCAGCAGTTGGGAGTTGTGCAATTCCTGCAGCGCGTCATGGCCCTTTAACTCCGGGGTGTTCTGAGCCGGTAAGCGAGGATCACTGCGTGAACACGGTCGCGCAGGTGCAACTTGGCGAAGACCCGGTTCACATGCGTTTTGACCGTAGCCGGCGAGAGGTGGAACGCCTCACAGATCTCCGAGTTCGACAGGCCGGCTGCCATCGAGTGGAACACTTCCCGTTCGCGCGGGCTGAGCTGGTCCAACGGATTGGATGAGCTGGGCTGGTCATTAGCGGCCCGAGCACGTGGAGGGGCCGGGGTGCGCGAAGTGAAGTGATCGACGAGGTACTTGGTAATCCGTGGCTCGACCACCGCCTCGCCCGCGTTGGCCGTCCGCACCGCTGCTCTGACCTGTTCGGGAGCGCTGCTCTTGAGTAGGAAGGCGCTGGCTCCGGCCTGGAGGCCGTCGAAGGCGTACTCGTCGACATCGAATGTGGTGAAGACGATGATCTTCGTGTTCGGATGAGCGGCGGTAATGATCCGGGTTGCTTCAATCCCGCCGATGCCAGGCATCCTCACGTCCATGAGGACCACGTGAGGTCGAAGCTCCCGGACTCGTCGCACAGCTTCCTCTCCCGAAGCAGCCTCACCGACGACCTTCAGGTCGTCGTCCGCTTCCAGCATAAGTGCGTTTCCCATCCGCGTGAGCTCCTGGTCGTCGACGACGAGAATCGAGATCGCGGTGGCTGAATCCGAGGATGCCGAGCTATATGGTTGTGGAGCGCTCATCGTCTGCTGTTCTCCTCGGTAATGTCGCCGATCTTCAGTGTTGCTGTGGTAGCCCAACCGCCTTCGGGACGAGGACCAGCCGTGCTGGTGCCCCCGTGCGCCGCGGCCCGTTCGGTGATACCGACGAGGCCGCGGTGGGCTCCCTGGCTCGGAACATCAGGGGCCGCGCGGCCGTTATCGTTGACGCGGATCGTCAGCTCGTCCCCGGCAACTTCGAAGTCCACATCGACTTGTGTGGCTCCCTTGGCGTAACGCAGTGCATTGGTCAACGCTTCAGTCACTATCCGGTAGACCGTGGTGGCCAGGATTGGGTCGTCGGAGACGCTCTGTCCTTTCCGGGACAGGCGTACCGGTAGACCTGCGATGCGGTAGACATCAACGAGTTCCTCAAGGTCGGGGACGTTGTGGCCCGATCGATGCAGTTCGTCGTCAAGCACCGGATCGTCTTCGCGTAGGACCTGGAGGATGCGCTGCATCTCCGTCAGTGCGGTCCTTCCGACGTCTCCGAGCTTGACCAGTGCCTGAGTCGAACGCTCAGGATGTTTCTCCCAGCCGCTGCTGGCTCCGTCTGCCAGCGCCACCATGGTCGAGAGCGAGTGGGCGACCACATCGTGCATCTCCGCGGTGATGCGTTGCCGTTCGACGACCCGCGCGGTCGCGAGGCGCTCGTTCATCAGTTCTGCCAGCGCTTCCCTTCGCTGCGCCGCACTGCGCACGGCGATGCCCAGAGCCAGCGCGACGAGTGCGAGCGGTTCGAGCAGCGTCGCCGAGTGCGCGGGGCCGTCCCGTACCAGAGCGGCGACGAATGTTCCTAGGGTGGGGAGGATGACGGCGACGGCATAGCCGGTCAGAGCCCACCCGATAGTGCGTGAGGCGGCCACGGTGTAGACCATGACCGCGGCCGGAATCGTCACCACCGTGGGGGAGGACACAGGCAGCATCGCGTCGACCGTGCTGATCACCGCGATGATGACGAGGACCCCTACCGGGAACCTGCGTCTCCACAGCAGCAGCGCGCTCGAGACGCCGGTGCACGCCAGCAACGGCCACTGAGGCCGCTGCGGAGCGATGACGAGCACGAGGATCTGCACGGCGAGGCAGGCAGCCGCGACGAGCAGGTCGATCGCACCTGGCTGGCGCTGGGCGAGGCCGAGCAGTCTGCCGCCGAGGGCACGGTCGACGTCGGCGGCGTCCATCGCCAGCTGCTCGGTGCGCGTGCTCATCGTCCTCCTCGGGCTGTCATAGTCCTTCCTTCCATTGTCCTCCGTGCGCCTGATCGTGCCATGACACCACCGACGAGGTCAGGCGTCGCGCCGCTTGAAGGTGATCGCTGCGATCGCGAAGAGGACGACCGACCACGCGAGCAGCACCAGGTATCCCGTCCAAGGCCCCAGTCCGCCGGACCCCGGCTGGGCGAACAGTTGCGATCCTGCCTGAATGGGGAAGAAGCCGGTGATCTCGACACCGTGCTCGGTGAACATCTGCGGGATCACGGGCACGATGAGCAGGAGGACGATGACGCCCAGGACGCCGGCGACCACGTTGCGGATGAGCGCACCGACAGCGATGCCGATGATGCTCAGCGTCGCCAGGTACAGCCCGGATCCGAGGATCAGGCGCAAGGCGTCTGCTGGGCTCAGGTCGTAGCTGTACCCGCCGACACCGAGGATCGCGGGGGCCAGTGCGAAGCCGATGGCCGAGCTGACGATGCCGATCGTGAAAGAGATCCCGGCGATGATGGCGGACTTGGCCACCAACACGGGCGTGCGCTGTGGCGCCGAGAGCAGCGTCGTGCCGATCTGGCCGGAGCGGTACTCGTTCGTGATCATCAGCACGGCGAGCACGGCGAGGATGATGCCCACGTAGCCGGTCTTGTCGACGATCATCTCGGGGTAGGCGTCGTAGTCGGCTTTGGGGGAGCTGCGGTCGCGGTAGACGTATGCCCAGGGCATCGCCAGGCCGTTGGCGATGAGCAACAGGAGGGTGAAGGCGGTCAGGACGTGGTTGGACGTGAGGCCGCGGAACTTGATCCATTCGGAGGCGATCGCTCCGCCGAGCCCGACCGGGCTCGGCGCGTCACGTCGTACAGATGCCGTGGTGGTCATCGCAGGGAATCCTTTCGTGATGGGCAGGCCCGGGACGGTCAGGCCGAGGCGAACTCGACGGCGTCGCGAGTGAGCTGGTTGTAGGCCTCTTCGAGGGTCTGGCGCTGCGGGGTTAGCTCGGTGACCAGCGCTCCGACCTCCTGGCCGGCACGGGCGATCTGCTCGGTGCTCAGCCCCTCGACCTCGATCACGTCCTGTTCGCACGAGGTGATCGTGACGTCCGGAGCCGCGAGGCGGGTGTTGAGCTTGCGGACATCCTTCGTGCGCACCCGCACGCGGTCGTCGTCGGGGCCGGTGAGCGCGCTGATGGGGGAGTCGGCGATGATCTCCCCGCGGCCGATGATCACGACGTGGTCGGCGATCAGGGACAGCTCGCTGAGCAGGTGCGAGGAGAGGAACACGGTGCGTCCCTCGGCGGCGAGGGAGCCCAGCAGTTCGCGCACCCAGGTCACGCCTTCGGGATCGAGGCCGTTGACCGGCTCGTCGAGGATGAGCGTGGCCGGGTCACCGAGGAGCGCCGCGGCGATGCCGAGGCGCTGGCCCATGCCCAGGGAGAACCCGCCGACCTTCTTGCCTGCCACTGAGGCCAATCCCGTCGCCTCGAGAACTTCGTCGACCCGCGACCTGGGAATCCTATGGGTCGCAGCGATGGATCGGAGGTAGTTGAGGGCGGTGCGGGATCGATGTGCTGCTCGTGCATCGAGCAGCACCCCCACCGATCCCAGCGGTGCAGGGAAATCCGAGTACGTCATGCCATCGATCCGAGCTCGTCCGGAGGTGGGGCGGTCAAGTCCGACGATCGACCGCATCGTGGTGGATTTTCCAGCACCGTTCGGCCCGAGGAAACCTGTGACCTTGCCCGACTCCACGGTGAAGGAGACGTTCTTCACCGCGAACTTTTCGCGGTATCGCTTCGTGAGTGCTTCGACTTCGATCGTCATCTCAGTTCTCCTGTTCTCTCGCTAGGGGCACCAGCTGTGCGCTGCGTCGTGTTCTCAACGCTACGGATCGTCACGGCACCGACGATGCCAACCACGGGTTGAGGTTCGAGATGTCTCACAGGGCACGCTCTGGCGCTGCCAGCACCCGGCGCAAAACTGGGAAGGTGGCGATCACCCCCAACTGGACTAGCAACATCCCCAGGACAATGCATCCGATAACGGTGAGGAGGAACAGCGGCGCTGTCACCGCCGAGACGCCGACGACCGGGATCACCAAGACGGCTGCGATGACAGCTGGAACCACTGCTGCCACGAGCAGGGGAATACGGATCGCCATCCGACGAGACCGATGCATCACAGGCTGGGACATACCGAGTCGATCGAGGCTGACGTAGAGCGCTCTGCGCTCCATCACAGCGGCAGCTTGGGTCACCCCCACCGAACAGGACACCAACAGGTAGGACACCGCCAGGGCAGCGACCACGACGGTGCGGATGTCGCCGAAGAACTGGATCTGCTCCGGGGTGACGGCATCGGAGACGTTCTGGACCATGTCGAGGAAGCCAAGCACTGAGCCTGCCGGGACCGCGATAAAGCTGGCAAGCGCGACCCCGGAGACCTGCCTCCACGCCGCCTGGGGCGACTCGAGCACCGTCCGCGCCGCAATCAGCGATGCACCATTGTCGGATCGCCGGAGCCGACGCTGAGCGGACCGACCGACCAAGAAGGGGCCGAGGATGTTCAGCACAGCCATCACCGAGACGATGACGAGTACCAGCGCGAGGGTGATGCCCACTGTGCCCCAGCTGGCTGATGTCAGCTGCAGGACCAGGACGGCCCCCGCTACGACGAGCGCGGCGATCACCAGCCGGAGCCAGTGCATCCGCGGGGCGCTCTGGCGCATGCGCACGCCGAGCGGCGAGATCATCACCTGCTTGAGGCTCGCGACCGCGCTGATGAGCGCGACCAGCACGACGCAGCTCGCAAGCACGACGACGAGCGCTGGTGGCAGGATGGCACGATCTATGCCGAGCGTGTTGCCGGCGACCGGTACCAAGGCCAGCGCCGGGGTAATGGGAAGGGCGAGGGCGGCCCCGAGGAGCGCTCCCAGCAATGCGAGCATTCCGGCTTCGACGAGAGCTACTTTTCGGACCCAGCTGGGGGTCGCGCCCAGCAGTCGGAGCGTCGCCAATCGATCTTCGCGCCGGCGAGCTGACAGTCTCGCGGCCGAGCCGCCGAGGGTACTGACCGGGACGACCATGACTGCAAGCATCGCCACCGCCAGGATCCGGTACTGACCGAATCCGCTGGGATCGGGTGCGAACCAGAACGCGTTGGCAAGAGTCGACACCGCAATTGACATTGCAGTGATCACTGCAATGGCGATGACGGGCAGAATGATTTCGGAGGCATCCGTACAAGAGGGACGAATCAACAGCCACAGTGCCGTGCGTTGCCCGGCCCTACGTGCCGAGACCCCGGTCGGTGCCTCATGGGTGCTCATCCGTCGGCCTGCCTGTCCGAGAGCTGCTCGACGATCTGCCCGTCGCGCAGCCGCACCACACGCGAGCACGCCGCAGCGACATCCTTGTCGTGGGTGACCAGGACCAGCGCGCGGCCCTGCTCGGAGGTCGAGCGCAGTAGGAGGGCCAGGACATCGGCCGCGGTTCGGGAGTCGAGAGCGCCCGTGGGCTCGTCGGCGAATACGACCTGGGCCTGCGTGGCTCGCGCCCGGGCGATGGCGACCCTCTGTGCCTGGCCGCCTGACAACTGTCCGATGCGGCGTTGTTCGAGCCCGGTCATTCCCAGCTCCTGGAGCAGTTGGCCGGCTCTGGAGTTCGCTTCGCTCTTCGTCACGCCTGTAAGCAGAAGGGGCATCATCACGTTCTCCATCGCGGTCAGCTCGGGAATGAGCATGCCCTGCTGGAAAACGAACCCGAACTCCTGTAGCCGGAGTTCTGAACGAGCTGGGTCGGAGAGCTCGTCGACCCGAACGATCTGCGATCGGCCCTGCCCGTCCAACGTGCGCAATGCGACGGTGCCGTCGTCGGGCCTGATGATGCCCGCAAGAGCGTGCAGCAACGTGGTCTTGCCGGACCCCGATGGCCCCATGATGGCGACTGATTCCCCGTCGTGGACAGAGAAAGACACCCCGTTCAGGGCGACAGCGTCGCCGTATCGCACCTGCAGGCCGGCCGCCGACAGGCGGGGCACGTGGTTTTGCTGAGAAGGTGCGACGGGGTGCTGGTCATATCGCATAGTTCGCTCGTAGCTCATGATTCGACGCTACGGATCGTTCGCAACCGTCTGATACCAACCACGGGTTGATCCTGGCAGGTCATATCTGTGTGTGCTGTCACGGGAGATACCTGTCACTGGTGCTCTTAGGCGCGGATACAGCGACGACTCCGACATAAGCTGCTCGTGCCGGCCTGCGGCCTCGATCCGTCCGTGGTCCAGGACGTAGATCCGATCTGCGCTCTGAATCGTTTGGAGTCGATGCGCGATGACCACGATCGTGCGAGCACCTGACAGCTGGACGAGGAGCTGCGAGAACTTCAGTTCGTTCTACCCGTCCAGGCTCGAGGTCGGCTCATCGAGGAGGATGATCGGGGTCTGTCGAAGCAAAGCTCGCACCAGTGCAAGGCGCTGGCGTTCGCCGCCAGAGAGGTGCGCTCCCTGTTCGCTGACATCGAGAGCCATTCCCTTGTCCGCGAATCCATTCAGGGCATCGAGACCGAGACCCGTCAGCAGTGCCGGAGCGGCCTTCTCGTCCAACCCGGGATTCCCGATCTCCACGTTCTCTCGGAAAGTCCCGTCGATGATCCCTCCGTTCTGGGGGAGATAGCTGATGTGGGCTCTCACATCCTGCCGGCTCAGTTCCTCAACCAGTCGACCTCCCACGGTGATCTCCCCGGAGCACGGGTCGTAGAAGCAAAGCAACATGGGCGTGTCTCCTTTAGAGATTGCGCGGGTAGGCGGTTATCGCCAGTCATAACCCTTGACGGGCCTGGTAGCCCATCGCAACGCCACCCACGACTCCTTGAGTAGCCTGCGTAAGACGATGATCGCGTTGGCCAAACACACCCATGCCTGCTGGACCCGATCGACTCGATCGAGGACGACCTGCAGGAGCCCGAAGCCCCGAGTATGCCAGGAATTGACGCGCTCGACCTTCCAACGACGGGTGTGGTTGATCTCGATGTAGGTGCCCTTTGGCGAGATCTTCGCCTGGCACCCGAACTCGTCGAGCAACTCACGAGTGACCTGAGAGTCGTAGCCGGAATCGAGATCAACCCGAATGGACTCGGGTAGGAAGAATCCGAACCGGGACAAACACTCCAGAGTCGGACGCAGAAGAGGAGAGTCATGCCGGTTCGCTCCCGCCAGTACCACTCCGATCGGCAGACCGTGGCCCTCGGTGAGCACGGAACGCTTCTGCCCTGATTTGGCGCGGTCTGTGGGGTTAGGTCCGGTGTTGTCGCCACCACTAGGTGCTTTGACACAGCACCCGTCAACGCTGAGGTGGGTGAGGTCGAGACCGATGGCATGGTCAAAGGACTCAAGGACGATGTGCTCGAGGCGGGAGAAGACTCCGGCGGTGATCCATTCGTCACGACGGGCTCGCAGCGTTGTGGCCGAGACCCGATCATCGGCGTGTTTGGTGTAAGCACCGCCGAGAACGAGACGGGTGATGAGCTTGTCGAAGACCACTCGGTCGGGCACTCGAGGTCGGTGACATCCGAGTGGGTGATCATCGCCGATGGTTGGTAGGAGCGTTTCGAATTGGCTCCAGAGAGGGTCGATGACTGAAGATGGAAGTGCTGGCACGGGGAAGCTGTCCTTATGTCTTCGATTGTGATGTTTGCACTTCCATCGAAGCTGACGTTTCCCCGTGTCAGTCTGTTACGACACGCCGGGTGCAGGATACGTACACTTCCCGCCTATCCGCGCAATCGCTTATTGAGGATTTCACTGCTGAGAGCCTGAATGGGTGATTACGCAACGGCGACATCGAGTATTCAGCGACAAACAGCGGGCACGGGTCGAATCTCTACTGCCGTCCAACACAGGCAAGAGAGCCCGCCCATTCGAGAACAATCGCCGTATCGTCGAGGGCATCGTCTACCGATACCGAACAGGTATCGCCTGGCGCGATCTGCCTCGGGAGCACTTTGGTGGCTCTTCGCAAACGAGAGTGTAGGTCAGTGAATTTGAAATAGGGCGAGTCGCTGCCCGGATAGACGTCGAGGTCTTCCGATGATGGAAGTTCTCACACTCGCCATCCGAAAGACCTCGACGTGGACAAGCCTATATTCTCGACCCCTGACCTCACCACATTCGCCCGCCTCGACACCCTCGACCTGACATGCATCGGCCAACACATCACCGCACACAAAGCCGTCTTGAAGTGCCGACCCACCACAGCCGATGACTGGTGCCGGCGGTGTGGCGGCCATGGTGAAGCCAGGGACACTGTTCTACGCCGGCTGGCTCACGAACCCCTCGGACACCGCCCCACGACACTCCACATCCGCCTACGCCGTTACAAATGCTGCGAGTGCGGACACGTCTGGCGCCAGGACACCACAGCCGCAGCACCAGCACGTGCCAAGATCTCCCGTGCCGGACTCGACTGGGCATTGCGCGCCCTCGTCATCGATCACGACACCGTCTCAGTCATCGCTGCGAAACTCGCTGTGTCCTGGCATACCGCGAACTCAGGGGTCCTGGCCGAAGGACACCGGTTGCTGATCAGCGATCCGACTCGCTTCGACGGTGTGTCTGTCATTGGTGTCGACGAACACGTATGGCGCCATACACGACGTGGTGACAAATACGTCACTGTCATCATCGACCTCACCCCGATCAGCCAGGGAACAGGCCCAGCACGCCTACTCGATATGGTGCCCGGACGGTCGAAACAAGTCTTCAAGCAATGGCTGGCCGTCCGACCCAAGGGCTGGCGTGAAGGCATCGAAGTCGTGGCGATGGACGGATTCTCCGGGTTCAAGACCGCAGCCGCGGAGGAACTTCCCGATGTTGTCGAAGTCACGGACCCCTTCCACGTCGTCAAGCTCGCCGGTGACGCCCTCGACGAGGCCCGACGCCGCATCCAGCAAGAAACAACTGGGCATCGGGGACGGGCGAAGGATCCGTTATATCGGGCGCGCAGGACGCTGCATACGGGCACCAGTCTGCTCACGACCAAGCAGCAAGCCAGGATCGTGCGGCTTTTCGCTGACGACAATCTCACTGAAGTCGAAGTCACCTGGAGCGTCTACCAGGACATCGTGGCTGCATGCAGAGCCGAGGACCGCAACGAGGGTAAAAGGCTTCTTCAGGAAGTCATCGATACCCTGGCGTCGGGTCTGCCACCAGGATTGCTCGAGCTGAAGCGGTTAGGACGAACGTTGAAAAGACGAGCAGCCGACGTGTTGGCGTTCTTCACCAGGCCCGGAACGTCGAACGGGCCCACCGAGGCCATCAACGGAAGGCTCGAGCATCTGCGGGGATCGGCACTCGGTTTCCGGAATCTCACTCATTACATCGCCAGGTGCTTACTCGAATCCGGTGGCTTCAGGCCGCTTCTACACTCTTATTTACGATGAGCCACTTTGGTCCCTGGCAGACAGTATGGAAACGCCACCGCCGCTACGCCGCGGATGGCACATGGGATCGAGTACAGGCCCAAATCCTGGCCGACGCCGACGCTGCTGGGAATATCGATTGGAATATCTCTGTTGATGGCACGAATAATCGTGCCCACCAGCACGCGACGAATACCCGTCGTCCTGCGCAGGACACAGGGGGCTACATCGAATTACAAGAATCTGAACGATGATACCTGCGAACCAGCTGGTCACGGGATTGGACGCTCACGTGGTGGACTGACAACGAAGATCCACCACGCTGTCGACGGACACGGCCGACCATTGGCCATCGTAGTCACTGGCGGCCAACGCCACGACGGAGTGATTCTTCCCCAAGTGCTTGAATCGCCCCGGGGATAATAGAGGCAGGGAGATTGGAAGAAGGAGATTCTCTCTTGCCAGTGAAATACACCGACGAACTCAAGGCTCGTGCCGTCGAGCTCGTCATCCATGCCCAGGCCGACCCCGACACCGCGAACGGAGCGATCACCCGTGTTGCGAACGAACTCGGTCTGAGTAAAGAAACCCTGCGAGTCTGGGTGCGAAAGCACAAGGACTCCGGCAAAGCCACACCGGCCGAGTCGGTCGACCTGGAAGCGGAGAACCGTCGGCTACGGGCTGAGCTGGCCGAAGCGAAGCGGGCCAACGAGATTTTGAAGAGAGCGTCGGCTTTCTTCGCGGCGGAGCTCGACCGCCCATCGAAGTGATCGTCGCTTTCATCGACGATCATCGTCACGAGTTCGGAGTCGAGCCAATCGTGCGCGCCCTGTCCGGGACTGCTGCACGGATTGCTGTGAGCTCGTATTACGCCTACAAGAAGCGTCAACCATCAGCCAGGGCCCGTCGGGACCAAGCACTGATGGTGGTCATCCAGGATGTCTATGAGGCGAACTATTCCTGCTATGGAGTGCGGAAGATGTGGAAGGCGATCAACCGCGACTACGCCGACCAGTTCGGTCCGGTGGCCCGCTGCACAGTGGAGCGGTTGATGCGCCAGTTGGGCATTGACGGGATCCGGCGGAAGCGGAAGCGGCCGAAGACGGCCTCAGCACGTGCTGAGGAGTGTCCGGATGATCTCGTCGAACGTGAGTTCGCAGCACCGGCACCCAACTGTTTGTGGGTTGCGGACATCACGTATGTTCCGACGTCTGCTGGGTGGGTGTACACGACGTTCATCCTTGATGTCTTCCACCGGGAGATCGTCGGCTGGCAGGTGACGAACCATATGCGGGAGTCGCTGGCCAGGGACGCACTCACGATGGCTCTCGCTGCGAAGTATCGGGCCGGCGAAGACGTCTCCGGGCTGGTGCATCACTCGGATTATGCCGAGGTTTTCGTTAACCCGAGGAATCCGCGCTTGGCCTGGTCAGAGTACTTGTGGTTCCACTTTCCTCGGGTTAATGTTGTGCCGACTTATCGCAGACTGTACAAGCTGTCGAGTTGTGTGTTGGTCAGATCGGGCACACCTGGGGTCGGTGTAGCGGCATTGATTGCCTGACGCATCATGTCGAGCGTCGCGAACGCGTAGAACGTTTCTGTCGTCGAGGCATTCGTGTGCCCGAGGAGTCGCATAATGATCGGCAGCGGAATTCCGTCTTGGTAGAGGTCCATCGCTTTCGTCTTCCGCAACATGTGTGGGTGCACACGAAGCGGTATCGAGTGGCATTCTGTTCTGGCTTTTGCTGCCGCCTGGTGGACGATCAGTGACACGGAATCCGTGGACATTCCCGAGACTTGACCTTGATGGTGAGTGTAGAACAAAGGACGATCGGTGCTGATCTGTCCGGGGTGGAATTCGGCGAGATACGAAGTCAGATGCTCAACGGTTCGGGTTGTGATCGGCACGATCCGAATTGTGTTGCCCTTCCCGTGGACCCGGACTTGGGCTGGTGAGGTTAGTTGAACATCAGCGCAGGTGAGTCCCGTGAGTTCGCTGACTCGCAGCGCGGTGTCATAGAGCAAGATGAGCATCATGTGGTTGCGACGCGACTTCGTTGTTCTCATGTCGAAGGCACCCAGCAGAGCCCGTGTTTGGGTGGTGTCGAGATATTCGATGGGGCGGTGAGGGGTGCGAGGCGGTTTCACTCCTGCTGCTGCCTGGGCAACGGCTACGAGGGTGAGGTCTTCGTTGGCGGCGAAGTTCAGGAAGGTACGCATTGCAGTCAGTCGCAGAGTCACCGTTGTGGGGGCATATGATTTTTCGGTGTTCATCCATTCCAGCCAGGCCTTCACCGTGTCGCGGTTGCAGTCATCGAACGTGATCTGCCCGCGGTTCTTCTGATTGTGGTTGGTGACGAAAGCCAGAAAGCATTCGAGACTGAGCCGGTAGGCCGTGATCGTTGCCGGCGACGACTTACGCACTTTGGGAAGGTAGGAGTGGAGGAAGTTGCGGGCGAAGACGAAGAAGTCAGGTGCACCAGTGTCGGGGTTGTGTTTCATTCGGCACTGTTTTCCGGGATGACCCTGTTCGCTGAGGTCCTCACGAGGTCGGAGTAGACGCTCATGAAATCTGGGGATGTGTGCACGTAGTAGAGAGTCGAGTCGATTCCGGAGTGTCCCATGTAGGTGCTGAGGTAGGGCAACATGGTGTTGACATCGGTGCCATTTCTCATCCAGCGTTCGATGTTGGCGTAGGCGAAGTGATGTCGGAAATCGTATGGTCGTGGTCTGGGTCCGGTTGCTGGGCGGGCTAGTCCCGCATGGTCCCAGATGCGGTTGAATATGATGCCGATCGACGAGGGATTCACTGCGGTACCGGTAGCGGAGACGAAGAAGGTGCTTCGCTCGGGAAACTGGTGTCTGGTCTGATGGTGGCAGTCGGTGAGGATGCTCATGACTTCGGTGGTGAGTGGGAGTAACCGGTCGCGCCCGGTCTTCGATCCTGTGATTGTGATGGAGCCGTTGGTGAAATCGATGTCAGCTGGTGTCAGCTTTTTCACTTCACGGGTCCGTAGGCCCGCAGAGTGCATGAGGAGGAAGAATGCAGTGGCCTGCCATGACCAAGGGGAGGCAGCGGGAACAGTTGGTGCCGCGGTGAAGAAGGCATCGATATCGTATTGGCTCAGTAGATACGGGGTGGAGTGAACGATCCCGGCTTTCCACTCATCGGTGAGGACATGAGCATTCGGGTCGCGGTGGACGCGCATCCACCGTCCGAAGTCGCGGATGTAGGACATCCACGACCGGTGCGTCGAGCAGCGGGTGAGTTCGTCGAGGACCCATCCTTCGACAGCGGCCCGATCCAGTCGGGTGACCGAGTGGGCTGTTGCCCAGGCATCGAAGTGACGCAGGTAGTGGATTCGTGAGCGCCCGGTCTTGCCGGTTCGGGCTTTGAAATCGATGTAGGCGCGAAGATCTTCGCCGAAGATGCTGGTCAGGGTGCTCATGGCTGGGCTCCTTTGGGAGTTGGGAGAACACAGTCGCGGAGCCGTTGAGTATCTACTGTGTAGTACACGGTCGTCGAGGTTGGGTCGGCGTGTCCGAGGACTGCGGAGATCGTGGGCAAGGCAGTACCGGATCGCAGGAGCCGGGTGGCAGCGGTGTGGCGAAGGAATTGTGATCCGGCCGATATCGGTACCCCCGCCGTGGTCAGGGTTTTCGTGATGATCACATGGATCGCAGCATGGTCAGTGAGCCTGGTGTGTGGAGCTTTCGTTCGCAGGAACACTTCCGGGCTGTCGCTTGGCGGCCGTTGGTGTAGAACATAGTCAGCCAGTCGCTGGCAGAGCAGTCCAGACAACGGCACTGTGAGGGGGTTCCCGGTTTTGTGTTGGCTGATTGCAAGGGTGTGATGGTGCCAATCGATGTCAGCCAGCGTCATGTGGATGATATCGATCGAGCGCAGCCCGGTCGTCAGCGCCAGCAAAGTGATCGCGGCGTTCCTGGATGGTGTCGATGATTGTTGGCATCCGGTGATGATCTGAGCACACTGTTCGTCAGTCAATGCAGGGATCACGGCGTGCTTGCGGGCGACGTTGATCAGGGTCAGTGCGTCGATGAGGTCGAGGCGGTGACAGTATTTGAAGAAGGGACGCAGGTTCGAGGCAACCCAGGGGAAAGATGTTGCCTTCCAACGGTCGAGGAGGGATTCGAAGTATCCGGTGACGGTGTTCCCTGTCGCCGCGTCGAGGCCAGTGATGCGGTGGTCTTCGAGGAAGGCGAGATAGCTGCGAGTCGCACGGCCGTAGTCTTCAATAGTGGCGTCGGCCAGTCCACGCGCACGCATGTGGGTCTCGTAGATGGTGTAAAGGTCGGAAAGTTCGGCACTGGTCGGGTAGCGGCCGCCCCCGCCCAGGGTTCGGCGGGAGAGTTGGATGGTTCCGGTGTCGAGGTAGGTATCGAAGAGGTGGGTGAGTCTGGAGAAGTCGAAGCGTCGTTGAACGCTGAATTTTCCTGTCCGGGGGCTGGTCGTCAGCGCTGCGAACTTTGCTCCCAGTTCCGGGGTGTAGAAGTTGTTGTTTTTGTCGCTGGCGTATTGATTGAGTCGTCTGATTGTTTTTAGGTAGTTGCCGATGGTCGATTCTTGGTAGTCGGCTTCGCGCAGAGCGGTAATGACGATGTTTCCGAGCTCGGTGACTGTGTGTTCCATGACCGTGTCCTTCCTCGTCGTTGAGGTCGATGGATACGGTAGAGCCTAGAGTTCGATGTCGAGATTAACCCGAGGAAAGTGGAACCACAAGTACTCTGACCAGGCCAAGCGCGGATTCCTCGGGTTAACGAAAACCTCGGCATAATCTGAGTTAACCCGAATTCGGGTTAATTCGGATCGCGGGGTGCAATTCCGGTCGATTCGCTATGGCGAGACCCTGGCGGAGTCCGAAATTGTGGCATCTGTGGGGTCGCGTGGGGACTCGTATGACAACGCGATGGCGGAGGCGCTGAACTCGGTATACAAGGCCGAGCTTATCGACCGGAAAGTGTGGTCGGGGTTGATTGAGGTGATGGCGGAGACGTCGAAGTGGGTGGCTTGGTACAACCAGGAACGGCTGCATTCAGCGATCGGGTACCGACCACCGTTCGAGGTCCGTTCCGAATGGATCAACCAGCCCGGGGTGGAGTCCGCGGCTGCTTAGGAAACCAAGAAAAGGAGCCTCTACGAAACCCGGGGCTTGACAGCTGGCTGATATTCGGGTTCCGCGCAACAGTACCGGTCGTGCACGCACACGTCCGAACTCGGTTTTGGGCGACCGAGCCTATGGGTCCAGAGCCAATCGCGAGCACCTACGATCTCGTGGAATCACGGCAGCGATCCCTGAAAAGAAGGACCAGATCGCTGCTCGGAAGAAACGTGGAAACAGGGGAGGACGCCCACCAGCGTTCGACGCCGTTGCGTATAAAAACCGTAACGTCGTCGAGCGATCCTTCGCCTACGTCAAACAGTGGAGAGGATTAGCGACTCGGTACGACAAGCTCGCGATCACCTACCGGGCTGCCGTCGTTCTCAGCGCAATCTTAACCTGGTTGCGCATATAGGAATGGGTCATTCCATAAATACTGTGGTGAAGTACTCGACGGCATCAGCACTTACCACGTCACGCGCACAATACGGATCATCACGGTCACCCAAGAAGTCATAATGGCCTACCTGCGCCCCTACGTTCCGACCGCTAGCCTTTGGGACAGAGTCGAGATAGACAAGTGCGTTGTCCTCTGCCGGAGTAATGTCGTCGGCTCCGCCCCAGCGGATCTCGAACGGAGCGGAGATTGCTCTAAGACTCCTCGGGTCAAGCAAGCGACCGATCGCGGGCGCGATCACAAAACCCGCACGAATTCTCTCATCGGCGACCGACTTACCGCCGTCCGAGATCCTCGCACTAATTTGATCCTCTGTATAGCGAGAGTGAAGCTGCTCGACCACGTTTGGATACTCAGGCAACTGCGGCGCTGGGACCAAGCCGCTTAGCACTGCGTTGAGCGCCTCTGGATTCGTTCTTGCCCCGAGAAGCGCAGCGACCGTGTAGCCTCCGATAGAGAAGCCCGCGGCACCAATCTTCTGCTCGTCGATGTCATGCCTGGAAACAAGGTAGTCGAGAAGGAGCGAGACATCTCGAGCCCGTTCCCAAGTGAATGAGAAACCTTCAGGCAGATATACGTCCTTATAACTATTGCCGTGATGATCAACGCCGGCGACTAGAATGCCAGCGTCAGCCAGGGGCTCGGCCAGCCAGGAAAGATCTTCAACTGCGCCGCCGGTCCCGTGGGACAGGAGAACTACTGGGAGGGGCCTGTCGGAGCAAGCTGGCCTCCACACGCTCACAGAAAGAGGTCTCGCACGGCTATTATCGGACCAATGCTGGCGAGTCTCGTCGGACAACGTCACAGTTTCAGTAAGCATGACCTCAATCTATACCTCAAGTCTGCTGGCATTCAGTTGATAAACGTACTCAATCGACTCATCATGGAAAATTCTCTCAACTACGCCGAGGTGGCTGTAGCTGCTGTCAGTTTCAGAAGTCGTTTGCACAGATTTCAGAAGCCGCCTTCACTGGATGAACTTCAACTCAGAAGTGGCCTGTACACAAGCCCGCGAGACGAAAAGGCCCCACCTAGGAATCGGTCAGGGGCGCAGAAGCACCTTACCCTGGGATCCCTGGCTCAACGACAGGGCTAGCCCTTCGGCTATGTCGCCCAACGGCAGCTCCTCCTGTATCCGTGTTCGGATGACCCCTTCCCGCACGAGATTGAAGACCTGGGTGAAGGCGGAGACCAACTGTGCCCGTTTGGCGCTGTGGACCCATTCGCGCAATCGGAAGTAGTGAATATTGAGGTCGGGCCGGTCCTGCCGCAGTTTGGGCGACAGTGGTTGGCCGGACAGCAAGCCGTAGTGCACAAATGTTCCCCCGCGTCTCAAGGACTGTGCCAGGTCGATGCCTTCACCGCCGCCCACGCAGTCGAACGCGAGGTCGAGGCTTCCTGTCCCTGTAAAAGCATGGAGCTCTTCGCGCCAACTGTCAGTGGAAGTGTCAATCACGTGAGCCCAGCAGCTGCTGGCCTCTTCTTTCCTCGGGTGGCGCATGAGCCCGATGGTACGGGTACCCCGCTGAGTGAGCAGATGCCCGAGGGTGCGGGCGATGGCGGAACCGGCGGCGTTAACGACTGCGGTATGTATTCCGGGCGAGCTGGCGTGGAGGTCGATCATCCTGATGGCTGTCAGTGGATTAATGTAGGCGGTGGCCGCATCCGTATCACTGATGTCGTCGGGGACCGGGATGCACCAGACCAGGGAGCAAGGCTTCACGCTCTGCCAACCGCCAGCTGCTCCGATCGGCAACACCCTTTGACCGAGGAGCGCCGGATCGTTGTCGGAGTGGACGGTCTCGACGGTCCCGACTCCCTCAAAGCCGGGGATGAAGGGAAGTGTCGTCCGGGACGGGTAGGCCCCCGAGACCGGTATGAGGTCTGAGGGGTTGATGGGGGAGGCAATCATCCGCACGGCCGCGGCACCTCGTTCCAGTTCTGCAGGGGCAAGGGACTCTACCTGGAGAACTTCTGGCGGAGGGCCGAAACGGTGGGCGATGACGCCTTGGTTGGAGTGCTGCATATGTAGGTGACCTTTCGACGCAGACTAAGGACGTGCACGGGGACGCGTGAACTAACCGACTGTGGTTGCCCTGTGTCAGTTTCAGGAATCGAATGTACTGATGCCAGAAGTCAGTTGCACACTCGCTGGCTGAATGACTATCACCGGTCGCACCGCGTCAGTGAAAACGGTAGCCGATGTTGATAGCTGTGGCCCCAGTGTGGCCGATCCAGATCCGACGAGGAAGCGCAGTGAAAGACTGCAGAGACGGTTCCGTCGTTTCCCATGGCCGCCACTGCTCTACGAACTTACTCCCACACGTGGTGCTGGAAGTAGAAGCGAATCAGGGACATACCCGGATCAGGAGTCCGTGTCGCTGCACCCTCCTGGGCGATGGAGCTGGGGAGCCTAGCCCGATTGTTCGAAAGCACCGCATGAACGTCTTCCTCGCCCATTGTGATGTTCGCGGTGAACCCAGTGGTGTTTCGATCCTTGGGAAGTGGATTAAAGTCGTCGCCAGACAGCTCCCAAAGAGTCCACTCCTTCGTGTACCAGACGCCATCATGGAGGTACTTGACCTCCGTCTGTCCGACCGGTTCAACTTCCAGATTCGACTCAGGCCCGCACTTGCTCACCAGCTGCCCGTCCTTAATTGCCTCGACGACCTGCGACACCTTGACACCAGTCATCGCCGACTTGGGGACACTCTCCGAATCCTGCGAAACAGCGGCCAAGAGAACCTTACTGGTGGAGTACGGCACGTACGTCTCGCTCGAGTGCTCGTTGTCGAGCTCAGAACTGATATCGCTCTTCGAACCAACGAACACCGGCAGATACGCGAACGACACAGTACCTTCTAACGTACCGGCCCGGGCAGACCCATCGAGGTCATCGGGAGAACAGAATTTGTCCGGGTCCTCCTCGTAAGCAAGCCGCTGATACTCTTCACGACTCGTCCGCGACGGCGACGGGCTGCCGTCATTGGCTTCCTGATCACCGCTAGCATGATCACTCTTATCGCTATCCCCGCCAACGTCATCGTCGCCAGAGGAACAGCCCGACAGTCCCGCGGCCAGCGCAACAATGCACGCCAATACCGTCGTCCGGACCGGGGCATGACAGCGGCAGCCGCTAGACCGCGGCTGAAAGCTCGGGAGCTTCACGTGAACGAACACCTCTAACGTATCGCTTAGACGCGGTGGAATGGGCCTGCAACTTTCAACTCCAGGGCGTCACATGAAGAGGATAGCTCCTAAGCCTAGTGCCGTTAAGTTGGAGTGATGATGGTCGGCTTTGCGGTAGGTAACGGTTCGGGATATCTGTGGTGTTGCTTCTGGGCCCTGCGTTCCTAAAGGTCGATCGCAGGTGGCGTCACCGCGCTCGGCGCGCCAAATATCAATCACAGATCAACGCCACCAAGCTTACGTCCACAGCCGCGTTCTACCGCGCCAGGACCTTGGCCCCATCGGGCCGCAGCTCACCAGTTGGAGAGACATGGCGGTATAACGTCTGGCGAGTCACCCCAATTTCTTCGCACAGGTGACCGACGTTGGTGCCGGGTTGCCCCATCGATGCCATGGCCAATCGAACTTTAGCCGGCGTCATTTTGAACGGCCTACCACCCTTACGCCCCCGAGCCCGGGCCGAAGCCAGGCCGGCTTTGGTGCGCTCGGAAATCAGCTCTCGTTCAAACTCAGCCAGGGCGGCGAAGATCCCGAACACCAGCTTGCCCGACGCGGTGGTTGTGTCAATGGCAGCGCCCTGACCGGTGAGCACCTTGAGTCCCACACCCCGCTCGGTGAGGTCGTGGACGATGTTGACCAGATGCCGAAGATCGCGGCCGAGACGGTCGAGCTTCCAGACGATCAACGTGTCACCGTCCCGGAGTGCTTTGAGGCAGTTGGTCAACTCGGGACGGTCGTCTTTCTTGCCGGAGGCTTTGTCTTCATAGAACTGTTCAGGATCGACTCCGGCGGCGATGAGCGCATCGCGTTGCAGGTCGGTGGTCTGTGACCCGTCGGCTTTCGACACTCTGACATATCCGATCAGTGCCACCGCTACCTCCATCACTTATTCGATCGTTTGTGTGACAGTCCAGCGGACCTTTCACCGCTCATCACATGTTGTGGAGATGCCTTCTACTTTGTACAGATCTCCACGTACATTGGTTACGCACACGATGCGCGGCTCACTTGACAGATGATTCCAATCGCCGTGAGTCATCGGGTAGGTAGGATCGGGGTCATGATGTTGCCTGCAGATTCGCATGTTCATAGCGAGTGGTCCTGGGACACCGGCGGCCCGAGGTCAGGGGCCGCTGGTCGAATGCGAGCTACCTGCGCTCACGCAGTCAAAATCGGTCTCCCTACTATCATTTTCACCGAACACCTCGACATACCCCGCACGTGGAGAACAGCCCCTCAAGACCTGATGCCGCATCAGCAGCACATGCTCAATGATGATGGGCTCGTTGACTTCGCTGAGTTCGATGCTGCTGGCTATTTCGAATCAATCGAGCGTTGCCGCCACCAGTTCCCTGATCTGCGGATACTGACCGGCGTGGAATTTGGTCAACCCCACCTACATAACGTCGATGTTTCGAAGATCATCGATTTAAGCAATGTGGACCGAGTCAATGGTTCACTCCACACGTTGCAATTTGGTTCGGTCAGGGCAGAGCCGCACACACTTTTCCGAGAGCACCCTGTTGAGATGGTCATGTGGGAATACCTCGCAGAAATCCCACGCATGGTCGACGCCTCCGACTCTTTCGAGGTGTTCTCTCACATCGACTATCCGATCCGCATGTGGCCGGTCTCAGATCGCGGCCCCTTTGATCCACGACAGTTTGAAGAAGGCTTCCGGGAAGCGATGCGGGCCATCGCCGTCAGTGAACGAGCTTTGGAGATGAACACGCGCCGCCTCTGGTCCTGGATACCCCAATGGTGGGCGGAGGAAGGTGGAAAAACTATAACCTTCGGCAGTGATGCTCACGAACCTGAGGCAATTGCCTCGCATTTCCCGGAAGCAGTAGCCATGGTCGAGCGGTTTGGATTCAAGCCGGGCCGCTCGCACGAAGCTTTCTGGTCACGAACCCACACACGTGGTGTTTCTTGAGCTAAACCAAACCAGCGTACGCCCCAATTGGGTTCGGGTTACGCCGCGAGACTTGGGCTCCGCCGACCGTTGCCATTGTTGTGCATCGTCGAGTGCTGGATAGGAGGCGTCTCCAGGCGAGTCATGTGGAGACGCCTTGTGAGGTTCAGCGATAGTGTGTCGGGTATGCCGTATGCAGCGAGAGGTGACGAAGCCACACGTGAAGTGAGCGGTCTCGGCGTTGTTCACACGTGGGGTACTGGACCTGAGATCGTGCTCCTCAGCAACCCCCTTGCTGATCCGGTGCAATGGTCTTCAAGTGCGCGCGGAGAACTTCTAATGCGAGGCTACCGTGTCACCACGTTCGAACACCGATCATCAGGAGACTGGGAATCTGTGGTCGCATGCGTCTCGGAATTTCTTGCTCACAGGCGAGATCCTGTTGCGTTAGTGGGCTGGTCGCAAGGTGCGGCGATTGCTCAAGAGGTTGCTCTCTTCGCGGAAGACAGGGTCCGTGCGGCGGTACTGATCGCGACCTATGGCCGTCAGAACGCTATTGACCGTGTCTTGCAGCGTGCGTGGGCAGCTTTGCCTGATAAGGACGACGACCCATTGCGATTGGCTTTGAGTTTCCTCTCTTCGTTTCCTCCCGATCGGCTGGCCGACGATGAGTTTGTCGAGCGCATGGTTGAACTTCAGTCAAAGTGGGCTGGGCAGCCTGATCCTGACGTACGAAGACGATCCGCGACGTTCATCTCGTCGTACCAGGATCGTCTGCCTGCTTTGGCGAGTATCCGTGTTCCGAGTCTCATTATGGGATTCGAACGGGACACTGACACCTTCGTTTCCAGGGCGCATGAAGTGGCCCTGGCGATTCCAGGGTCCGAGTACGTTGAACTACCAGGCTTGGGGCATGCTGCTCCTATCAGTGATCCTTCCGAAGTGTGGCCTGTCGTGATCGACTTCCTCAGAAGAACTTTTCCGCCGGTAAAGGAGTGAAGATGTGGTTCGAAAGGAGACGAGTCCTACCTTGCACAGCTCATCACTGAGAAGGCCGCACGTACAGACTTGGCCTGCGTGTTGTGTGCAAAGCAGGACGGATCTCCACACATGTGAGCTTCAGCGATAAATGGCGGTGTTCTTTCGACTTTTCGTGGCGGTACTGAGTTCACGATCTTTAGGCGATCTCCGCGTTCGTCTACGGACTGCTCGGCAATAGGGCGTGAACCCCTTGAAGTGGACACATCAATGTGTACTATCAGGCAGCAACATCCATCATAGACGTATAATCGACCTCAAAGTCAACCGGTGCTCGATACCCCAAAGCCGAGTGCCGACGCCTCGAGTTATAACGAACTAACCACCGAAACACCTCCCGCCGACACTGGAATTCACAAGACCATCGTTTCGCTCCCTGCAGCGTCTCCCGCTTCAATGCAGCGTTGACCGACTCCGCCAAGGCGTTATCAGCACTCGACCCGATCTTGCCCATCGACTGGACCACCCCGAACCGACGACACATCGCCTGAAACGACGAGTACGTATATTGACGTCCATGATCGCTATGAAAAATCGTACCTTTCAGTGTTTCTCGGTTGTTTGTTACATTCTGCAACGCGTCCTCGACGAGACTGGACCGCATGTGATCGGCGATCGACCAGCCCACGATCCGCCGCGAATACAAGTCGATGACCGTGGCCAAATACAAGAACTTCCCCTCATCACCATAGGGTAAGTAGGTGATGTCGCCGACGTAGGTCGTGCCCAACTCAGCGGCCGAGAAGTCCCTGCCCACCAGGTCGGCAAACACCTGAGCACCTGGGTCCGAGATCGTCGTAGTCTTCGGCTTACGCAAGTGGATACCGACCATGCCGTTGTTCCGCATCAGGCGGGCAACCCGCTTACGGTTGACCGGTTCGTCCACGTGCGGGTCATCGGCGAGTTCGGCCGTGATCCGTCGGTACCCGTACGTGTGGTCCCAGAATTCGAAGTGGTGCTCAATCCGCTCGCACAGAGCATCATCAGCAGCCTGCCTGGCCGCCCGTGCCGTCCGGGAGGCACACCACTTGTAAAAGCTCGAACGCTGGATACCCAGCACGGAACACATCCGCTTCACCTCATAGGTGTTCCGGTGGTCGTCAACGAACTGGAAGCGGATCACCAGGTCGTCTCGGCCGCGAAATACTTCGTGGCCTTCCGCAGGATCGCTCGCTCCTCGGCGAGCTTGTCGTTCTCAGCTCGCAGACGCTTGGCCCGAACGATCAGATCAGCGTTCTCGACCCGCAGACGCGCCAGCTCTTCCTCAGCCGACTCCGGATGGCCTGCCGCGGCTGTCGGGACTGTTCCGGCGACCTTCCGGGCCTGATGCACCCAGGACTTGATCGCGCCACGCGAGACGCCCAGGTCGGTCGCGACTTGGGAATAGGACATATCGGGATGAGTCTCGTAGAGCGCGACGGCGTCGGCTTTGAACTCGTCCGAGTACTTCTTCTTCGGCATGGTTTCTACTCGCATTCTCCGGCCCATTATGGGCCAGTCTCAGCGTGTCCACCACTCAGGGTTCATCCCCATAATTGAGTTTCGAGACCCTCCCACCCCTCGGGATTAGCCAGCATCAGTCGTGAAAGTCTTCAGGCTCCATCGGGATGCGCTTGGCCATGAGACAAAACTTATTGCCTTCCGGATCCGTTAGGACGAACGCCGGCATCGTCGCAGCCAAGCAGAATGGCACCATCCGCCGGCTAGCGGGAGCAGAGATCACGACCACCACACCCATCGCCGCCAGGACGACCCCGAGGAGCAGGGGGCCAATCAGGGCCATCCCCGCCGCCGCTCCGATCAGGAGCCCCACCTGACCGAAGATGTTGAACAGGCCAGATAGCACTGCGAGGACCCTGCCACCTATCTCTGCCACTCACAAACTGGGTCCGACGAGATTTCTTGGCGTACTGCGGTTATGCACCGCAGTTGAGCGCTGGCAACTACAACCCAGGTCGCGTGGATAGACGTGCAGCGGCGTATGAGGCGTTGCTGGACGAAACAGCGGTGGCCCAAGTCGTTGCCGTTGAGATACTCAGGCCGAGAAGCCGTGAGAGAACCGGTGCTGGCAATGAGATAGCCAAAGGCGTCAGTGCTGCCTTCCTGTATTTCGTCGGATTGTGGACGCCGAGTTTGCGGAGGCGAGCCGCTAATGACGTGGATGTGAGGTGTCGTCCGGGGACGCCTCCTGGGAATAGCCAGTCGTCGTCCGTTGCGGGTGTCATCAGCCGGGGAGCTGATCGATCGTGTTGAGCGTGGATTGCCGCGATGTCCAGTGACGAGGGAAGCTCAAGCGGATCCGTTCCGATCAGGATGCTGTATTTGCCGTCGTGTTCGCGAAGATCGGAAAGCCTCAACTCGGCGATACGGCCAAGTCGAATGCCGTAGATCAATAGCAAGCACCCCGCGAGTCTGGTCTGGCCGCTGATCATTTTCGAGGGGTCCAGGAACTGGTCGAGTACCGTCCAAACTTCGGTGCTGGTTATGCCGGCAACCGTGAGTGCTGTCGCACGAGCGGCCGGGATGGTGACCTTTGCCGAGGCGAGATTGTTCTCATAACACCATGTCAAAAAGTGTTTGACCCGTATTCGTGTTCCCGGCCCACGGGAGAGCCAGTTGTCGACCAACGATTGATTGACACCTTCGATCGAACTGCCGCGCGAGCGTAGCCAGCCAATGACCTCAATGATGTGTCCCAGCTCGGTGCGGATCCCGCTCACCTGGCCGTCTCCGGCGGGATCCGTCTGCCGCCGCAACCTACTCAAGTGTCTCCACCGGCCAAATTGTAGAAAGGCACGCCGCTCCGATGGATCAGCTACCTCATCGGCAGTGGCAGCAATCCACGCTTCAAGCCTCGCCAAGTTCTCATCCCGCCAGGCCAGCACACCGTGCTCGACGAGGAACGCACGAACAACGACTTCCGAGCTGCCACTGGCAACCTGGGACAAAGAGTCGTGGGAAATTCCCCCAGGATGAGCGATCAACGATCGAAGCACTGCGACCGATTTGCGCCGCTGGAATAGTGTAAAAACTGCTTGTGGCGGGGCCGCACGTAATGCCTCACGCAGCAAATCTCGCCCGTTTGCAACGGGTGACGGGCCGCCTTCGAACAGCGAGTCGACGAGGTCCGCGGCTTTGCAAAACGGGCAGAGTCCGAGCTGGGACAGGTATTCGAAGCGGCAGCATCGGAGGCAGTTCTGGTGGAACAGCGGATTCCGTTCACCGCATTCCCAGCAGTAGGGCGCCCCGTCGATCCGGGCACGGACCTGGCGGTCCTTCCCGCAATCGGCGCAGGCTTCGATGACTTTCGGCGAGCATGTCGCACACAGCGAACCACCATCGGCGAGGCGGTTCGCTGGAACTTTGTTACGCCGGCACTGGCTGCAGGGTTCTTTCGACAGGGCGCAGTTCTCGCAGATGGCTCGTGCGGTGCCCGCGAAGCGGCAGGGACGAACGTGGCCGCAACTGGTGCAAGTGCCGCTACGTTCCTTCATTCGGCACGTGCGACAGAGAAGTCCCTCAGGTCGTTCTGAGCCGATTTGTTTTGTTCGGCCACATCGTGAGCATGTGCCGAAGTTCTGTGGGAGACGGTTCACACAGCTGATGCAGAGACGCGTGCCGTCGACCATGATCCGGGATGTGATTGACGGTTGCGAACACGAATCACATGGAGCCATGTTTGCGCGCCTCCTGCATCTGTCGCAGGTGCGAAGTCCATCCAACTTCTCGGTGAGAGGCACTTGGCGAGAACAGTGGCCACATGCTCGAACTGGGAGGATCGCGCCGACGGACCTCACGAGGTCATACATAGTTCCGAAATTCGCGCTCCCAAACTGAGGGTCTGCGAACAAGTCGCGGGAAGATAGCTCGATTTCTAAACGGGTGCGCAAACAGATGCTGGCCGACATCCCGTTGGTTGCCTGTCGTAGCCGAGCCTCGAACTCTGTACGGCTGCCCGCTGATCGAGTTCTGAACAACACCGCAGTGACGAAGTCCTCGGCCCCGGTTATCGAGCCGAGGCGCCAACAGCTCTGACAGATTTGCGTGTTGAGGACTTGACCCCGGCGTTGACGGATCCTGTGGCAGAGTCCGCATTCAACATCGGTTCGCCTCAGACTGTAATCACAGCGAGCACAGACTTTGCCCACACTGGCAGTCCGAACTAAGGGCCGCACATCGGCACATTTGGCGCACCGCGGTAATTGGACGACTCTGGCGCCGGAATCGCGCAGGTCCCTGATCAGTCGCGTCACCGTGGCAGGTGTGGAGTCGAGCCCCCGCGTCAAAACCAGCGGATCGCTGATGATATGGGCGTGCAATCGCGCCAGCGCAGGAGCAGACAGCTTCAGTCTGCGGACAACTTCGGCGATGAGGACAGTGGGCAGGGACGACTCCATCTCACCGATAATGTGCGAGAGCTCGCCGGTGCAGAATGAGACTGTTTGCGACTCACGCATCGGGGGCGCCCGGGACTTCCATCCGAACCGGACGCAGTCCACCGAGTTTCACGGCCGCGGAACGGTCCCGAGCGGTCGAGCTTTCCGTTCCTGTCGCGGCTACGGCACTGCCGAGATCCACACCCTTAATGAGGTCATCCGAGCTGCACTCGAGAATGTCGAGCAACGCGACGAGAACGTGGAGATTGAGTCGTTCCGGCTTCTCTGCTGCGAGCCGATAGACCTGGCTCGACGACAGATTGATGCCTCGTTCTTGAAGGAGTGGAATAAGGTCCGTGGTACTGAACAACCCCTTGGTCGCCATTACTTCGCGCAGTTTCCACTCGTAGCCAACGATCTTCATTTGCCCGGTCCTTTAGTCGGTCGTGCCTGCTGGTTCTTCTCCAAGGCTTGTCTCATCATTGTGTTCATGAAGTTGCCCGTGACGTGTGTGTAAATCCCGGTCGTCGTGCCCCACTGGTGGCCCATCTGCTCCTGAATAAAGCGCGGGTCGAATCCTTCTTCGGCGAGGTGAGTGGCATAGCTGTGTCGTAGACAATGTGGTGAGAGCACACTGTCGAGGCGGATCTCATCACGGTAGACGGCGAATCGCTCGGTGATTTCTTTGGCCTGAAGCCGGTTACCTCGTTCGGTGACCCACAGCAAGTTCGACCCCGACATTCGAACGGTCGGCCAAACCTCGTCGACGTATGCCTTCAATGCTGCGACGGCTCCGGCACGAAGCGTCAGTACGGAGCGACGCTTCTTCCCGCTGCCGTGGGAGCCTTTCCCGAACTGGACCTGCAAAATCCCGTAGTCGCCAAATTCCGGTGCATGGGGATTGCGGTAGAAGTCGGTGACTTCCAGGTTCGCAACTTCATCGGCTCGAAGCCCCCAACCGTAGATGACCTTCATGATCGTCGCGTCGCGATAGACCTGCAGGGCACCCTTCTTGTGCTGGTCGAGGCGCGAATCGACACTCGAGTCGATGTGGTCAAACAGACGCTGAACCTCGTCGCGTGCCAGCGGTCGGCGCCCCGGCCTCCCTTCGTAATCGAGGATGTGTCTGGCCGAGTTCCACTCATGCACGATCTGTGTTGGATGTGTGCCAAAGCGCTGTTCGCACTGCTGCGCCCACGTGTAATGATCAGAGATCAGATAATTGCAGAAGGCCCGGATCGAGGCTTGGTAGACCCGTAAAGTCGAGCGCATCAGCTTCCGCTCTGAGATGAGGTGCATCATCCACTCGTCGAACATGCCTGCGGTCCAGTTCCACGGGAATTCGTTGGTGAACTCCTGCAGAGCCACCGCTCGTGCGACGTTGGAGTCGGCAGACTGTCGTTTATTCAGCCGTCCGCCGACTTGGGCGTCTGTCCACCCCTCGACCATTGCCGCGAATACGGCTTCTTCCTCGTTGATGAACGCCACTCCCGGCGCAAGGTACAGCGAGGATTCGCCATAAGGGACACCTTGTTTCACCATGACCACCATTCGCCTGAGGGGATAATCATGCATCGGATGCAGATATAATGTCAACAGACACGGAATCAAGCGGGAGCAGGACCATCCAGTGATGCCTTCGCGACTCAGATCACGCTTGTATTCCTGCATTTGATGCAATACCCGCAAGTTTGCCGATTGAGGCTCGAGCTCACGGCGAGCAGGTTGAGCGGATCGTTGCCGAATTCTCTGAGGGTCTCCTCGTCGAATTTCAGCGCGCCCGTCTGCCATGCGTTGGAGCGGGCGACGATGTGGTCGATGTCGACGCTGTTCGCGCTCCGGTCGAAGTCGTAGGTCTCACCGGCGTAGGGGTCGGACAGTGTTCCCGCGAGGACGATGCAGCCGCGGGTAAGGGCCTTGAGTGTGATGGTCGTCAGGTCGCGGCGGAGCACGTCATTGCGGGTGTCGCAGCCGTTGTGGTCGGTGTCCGAGCGCCATTTGAACAGGTCACCGTCATAGCCGGTCTTCGGTGCCCGCCCCTTGACCGTGAGTTCGTCCAACATCGCCGAGGCGGTCCCCGCAGCCGAGCTGCCCGCCTTGCCTTCGTCTTCCCCGGCTCTGCTGTCGGTTCCCTCTGTTGACGTCGGCGCGGCAGTGTCGTCGGTCGGGGCCGCGTTGTCGGTCGGGGCTGCAGTGCTCTGAACCGGGGTCGGGTCGGCCGTGCTCGACGCGGCGGTGTCGACGGTCGGTTCGGCCGCCTCGGCGCACCCGGTGAGCAGGCCGAGGGTGAGGATGGCGGCGAGCGCCGGCAGAGTGCGTGGCCTCGACGGGCTCTTCGACCGCCCGTTGAGACGGTCGGTCGAGGAGGGGTTCGCGCTTGACGCGGGGCGGATGTGGTGCGGGGAAGGAGGCATGGGAAGACTTTCGGATGGTGCGTTCTCGAGCGCGACGGTTCAGACGTGGTCGTGGACCGAGCCGACGATGCCGTCGCTGCTCGGTCCACCAGACCAAGCGTAGATCGGCTCGCGCGGCAGCGGTACGGCACGGGCATCAAAGTGTCCCATTCGTTACAGGCCGGGGCCGCGATGAGTGTGCGATCGGGGTCGTCTGCCTGCCGTCGCCGGTGTGAAGGTGCATGATGGAAGGAGACGGTGAGCAGCCTCGGTGAGGAGGAGTTTCGATGCGACATGACGAGGAGCGTCCGCGGACCAGCGGTTTCCTGTCCGATGGGGTCGTGCCCGGTCATTGGACGCAGGTGCTCGCGGGAATGCGGACGAATGCGTTGACGTATCTCACCCTCGATGAGGTGCGTGCCGAGGCATCTCACCTGCTCATCCTCGCGCCGTCTCCCGAGGTGGCGCAGGCTTGCTTCGGAGAGCTGCTCGCTGAGTTTGCGGACGGCGCGGATGTGCCGACCGCCGAGGTGATCAAGCCGGGCGACCTCGTGCCGGATCGCGTCCCCGCGCGGACGTGGGTATTCTTGCCGCATCGACAGGATGGGTGGACCGAACTCGAGGAGACCTCGACGAAGGTGCGCCACGACTTGGTCACGGAGAACTCTGCACGCCGGCCCGAGGACAAGCTCATCCTCATGGAATACGGGATCAACCTGTGGATGTGGACCGAACCGCCCTCGAGCGGCGGCGACCCCGTCTGCCACGCCGGCGAGCTCATCAGCTGGGAGAGCGCCTGGGCGCTGGACGGTTCGTCGGTCACCACCGGCTTCGGTGTCGAAGGAGCAGGCGCCAGGGACGACATCTCCGACGCACCAGCTGCCGCGGGCGCGTCGGCCCGCCCGCCCATCTACTTCGGCCTGCCGTCCCTGCTGCGCCGCCGCCGCTGGGCCAACTAAACCCCCTACGCGTCGCCGAGCGGCGGGTCGCTAGACCCCCTGCGTCGCCGGCCGGTGGGCCAACTAGACCCCCTGCCTCGCCGAGCGGACCACTTAGCGCCGAGCGGACCGCTTGCAACTGGTTCGCTCGACGCTAAGTGGTCCGCTCGGCGCAGGGATTGGGCGAACGGGGAATCAGCGCGAGCACGCCCTCACGCCACTGCGACGACCGCTCCGGCGGCGATGAGCAGGATGAAGTAACCCCAGGCGTGGAGCATCTCCGGGATCTTCGGCACGCGGCGACGCAGCACCACGATGACCGGGATCGCCCCGATGAGCAGGGCCGCGGCCGAATAGAGGTCGAGCGACCCGACGATACCCGGGGCGCCGATGTTCGCATGGGCGGTGATCGTCACGAGCACGGCCGGGCTCATGATCACCAGGGTCAGGGGGTTGGCCAGCGTCGTCGCCACGGTCATCGTCGCCCCCGACCGCCGCATCATCGGCACTGTCATGACCGACCCGCCGACTCCGAGGAATGAGGCCAGACCGCCGATGGGCACGCCCCACACCGAAGAGATGCCGCGGCCACCCTCGCCGGTTTCCTTCCGAATACGGGTTCCCTGACGGAAGAATCCGGGGCGCAGCAGCAGGTCGATCGCGGTGATCGCGATATAGGCGACGAATCCCCATTGCAGCAGCGCTTCCGGAGCGAACCTGCCGCCGAAGGCCCCGAGCGCCCCACCGAGGGCGAGCAGGATGAGCAGCCACCACCGCCCCTGCAGGTGGGCGAGCGTCTCCCGCTTCGTCGAGACCGTGGCGACGATTGCGTTGATGAGCATCACCAGCGCCGAGGTGGCCGCCGCGACCCGTGCGGTGTCGCTTCCGAGGTCGGCATCGACGATGGTGATGATCGGCACCGCGACGAACCCTCCGCCGAAACCGAAGAGCACCGTCGTCAGCCCCACAAGGATGCCGATGAGTATGAGTCCGAGGAACTCCATGCCAGCCCGAGAGCCTCAGAGCCTGGCGACGAGCAGCGGCTGAGTCACTGACCCGACATATCCGAATTCGTCGGCGAGGTCACCGTCCGCGACACCGCGCCCATCCGGGCCGATATGAGTGCGAGCGTTCATATTCAGCCACTCCGATCGTGGTTCCCGCGCGAATGTCAGCGACAGCGAAGGCGGGATGAACGTCCACTCACCGTAGGGCACAGCGGAAGAGACTCCGTTCGCCGAATCGGCCGCGATGACGAAGCGCTGGATCGGGCTCGTCTCCTCTCCGGCGACGAGCGGAATGCGCGGCCGGACCCAGACGTCGGCGGGCCCGAGCTTCTGCAGCCCTCCGGAGGCGAAACGCCATTCGATGGCCCGCCCGTAACCCCAGTCGGAGCCGATGCCCGGGAAGTACCGCTGTTCCTGCTCACCCGGCACCGAGGAGGTCGTGAAGTCCGTGGCCACCTCGGCGCTGGATTCCGGGGTCGAGCGCATCCGCCACGCGGTCGCGGTGACCGCCAGTCGATCGTCGGCCCAGAGCTTCGCTTCGACGAGTTCGATGCGTTTGCCCGGACGCACGATGGCCGCCTCGGTGCGGATGCGTCCTTGGGGAATCGGGCCGAGCATGTCGATCGTCAGCCGCCCGATGCTCATCGACTCGTCTTCTCTGACCCGTTCGACGGCGCGAGCGAGCAGGGCGGCGGGCGGTCCCCCGTGCTGCATCGCCGGATCCCACGGGCTCGTCGTCGCCACGGTCGAGTCGAACTCGTCGCTGCCGCGCGGAATGTAGAAGGCCTCGGGCAGAGGCGCGACCTCGTTGTCTGTCATGCAATCTCCTCAGTCGTCGAGAGTTACCGCCATTGTCTCCGAACTCAGTCGGCCTGCCGGGACGGGTGTCGACGGCGTCGTGCTTCGACCGGGAACGCCCTGCCCCACCTGACGATCTTACGTCCGCGGCAGTGAAGCGGCTGTTGGTGTGGATGACTTCGTGCGTCTTCGTCCATCCTGCGATCACCTGTTGTATCCAAGATGCATGCAAGATAGCGTGAACGGATCCGACCCGCCACGACGACGTGAGACAACTATGACCAGCCACATTCGCGAACAGGCCAAACTCATCACCGCCCAGCTCCTCTCCGGAGCCGGGATCGCCTCGGGCTACGCAGTCGGCGGGCTCCTCGCCGAGGAGATCACCGGGCAGACCTCGATGGCGGGGTTTGCGCAGATGAGCGTCATCCTCGGCGCCGGACTCATCGCCTATCCCCTCGCCGTCCTCGCGGGTCGCTCCGGCCGTCGCACGGCCCTGACCTTGGGCTTCGGCGTCGGCACGCTCGGCGCCGTGGTCGTCCTCATCGGCGTCGGACTGCAGTTCCTGCCGCTGTTCATGCTCGGGATGATGATGTGCGGGTCCTCGACCGCCTCGGGTCTGCAGGCCCGCTACGCCGCCGTCGACCTCGCCGATCCCGCGGCCGCCGGCCGGGCGATGTCACTGGTGGTGTGGGCGACGACCGTCGGGTCCGTGCTCGGCCCGAGCTTCACCGCTCCCGGCGCCCACCTCGGGCAGACGCTTGGCATGAACGGCCTGGCCGGGCCCTATCTCATCTCGATGGTCGCCTTCGCACTGGCCACCCTTGCCGCATCGACACTGACGAAGACCGTCACCTCCGGTGCTCCCACGGGGACGTCGACCGACACCGAGGCGGCCGCTGTCCGGCAGCCGATGAAGCTCGGCGAGGCGCTGCGCTTCGCTCTGGCCCGCCCGGTTCCGCTGTTTGCGATGGTCACGATCATCGCCGGGCAGATGATGATGACCAACGTCATGGTCATGACGCCGGTGCACATGGACCATCAGGAATTCAGCCTCGGCGCGATCGGCATCGTGGTGAGCATCCACATCGCCGGCATGTACGCCCTTTCACCCGTCTTCGGCTGGATGGCCGACCGGTGGGGTTCCGGCATCGTCATCGCCGGCGGGGCGGGCATCTTCACGCTCACGATCGTCCTCGGTGTCATCGACGCCATCGCTCCGGAGTCGTCGATGGTCCTCCTCAGCACAGCACTGTCGCTGCTCGGCATCGGCTGGTCGATGTTCCTCATCGGCGGATCGTCGCTGCTGACCGCCTCGGTGCCGGCACACGCGAAGGTGCCGCTGCAGGGCGCCTCGGATTCGGCGATGAATCTCGGCGGGGCGCTCATGGCTGCCCTCGCCGGGTCCGTGCTCGGCGCCGGCGGGTTCCTCTGGATCAATCTCATGGCCACGTTCGTGCTGCTCATCGCCGTCGGATTCTCGATCCGCGCGATCCCGCTGATGAGCTGGCCCGGACGCCGACCTCTCGCCGAGGCGGCCGACCGTTCGTCGGCAGCACCGACCCAGCCGGGACAGGTTGCGCCCGATCAGGCAGGAGGCGAGGAATGAGCGCGCAGACGGGACCGCTGAGCGCGGCCGAGCGCACCTATCAGGTCATCCGCAGGCAGATCCTCGACGGCGGGCACGCACCGGGGACGATGCTCGGCGAGGCGGCCCTGGCCACCGAGATCGGGGTCAGTCGCACCCCGGTGCGCGTGGCCCTGGCCCGGCTGCAGGACGAAGGATGGATCCGCATCTACCCCAAACGCGGGGCCGTCGTCCAAGGTATCGATGAGCGCACCATTGCCGAACTCGCCGACGCCCGCTATCTTCTCGAAACGACCGCGGTCGAGCGCGCTCCCGAGGCTCTGCGACAGCGCTTGGCCAGCTCGTTCGATGAGCTCATCACCCAGCAGCGAGCCGCCTTCGCCGAGGCGGACGTCGCCCGATTCATCGAACTGACCTTGGAGTTCCACCGCGGATTCGTCGAGGCCGGTGACAGTCAGGTGATGCTGGAGATGTATTCGCTGCTCTCCGACCGGCACCGGTTCGCCCTGTTCATGAACAGTTCTCACCTGCTCGCGCGCTGCGATGAGATCATCGCCGAGCAGGAAAAACTGGTCGAACATCTTCGCAGCGGTGATGCCGCGGCATTCGCAGACACGCTGCGAGGACACATCGCAGAGAATTCCTCGCCTTCGCAGGGCGCCCGGGAGGCCGGGCCCGGATTCGGGCCATAGTTTCGGACAGCGGTGCGCGGCGCTGACCTCACCCGGGTCCGGCTTCCGCGTGGGCCCGGCTCTTACAGCAGGCGCCGTCCGAACACGATCATAACAGAGCTAAGATGACGAGCAATGTCTGACGATCCTCCATCATTCGGCACTCAGCCGCCCCCTCCCCGGCCTGTCTCTCTGATCATCGCCGTTGCGACGGTCCTCATCGTCGGCCTGACTCTGCGGATCCCGACCATCTCCCTGGCCCCGCTCGTGCCGACCATGATGGAGGACACCGGTCATGGGGAGACGTTCCTGTCGCTGCTGACGAGCATCCCCCTGGTGCTCACTCTGCTTGCCGCTCCCGTCGCCCCACCATTGGCGAATCGCTTCGGACGCGGTCGTGTCGTGAGCATCGCACTCGTGGCGATCGCGGCGGGCATGGCGCTCCGGTCGACTCCCGGTGACGCGCCCCTGCTCCTCGGCACGGGACTTCTGGGGTTCTCGATCGCCATCCTCACCGTCCTCGTTCCCTCGATCATCAACGCCGAACGCACCGAGATCCGGTCGCGACTGACCGGAACCTACTCGATGTCGCTGAGCCTCGGTCCCGCACTGGCACTCGGTCTGACTATCCCACTCCGGGAGGCCACAGGCCTCAGCTGGCGCGGCACGCTACTGGCGTGGGCCCTGTGCACGGTGATCGCCGCGGCACTCTGGCTCGTCTACATCCGCATCCCTCATGTCGCGGCCGCCTCGGGCGCACACCGAGGACGGGCCGCCTCGGCGAGTGGGGGCGAGCGACGCGCCGAGGCTGTTCTCTCCGATGCCAACGTATGGTTCCTGGCGCTCTTCCTGGGTGTCACCTCGCTGACGTTCTACACCACCTCTGCGTGGCTGCCAGCCGTCTTCGTCCTCGACGGGATGCCCGCTCAGGCAGCAGGCGGCTTCACCTCACTCATCAGCATCGTCGCCATCCCCTTCGGTCTCATCGCCCCGATCGCCATCCGGCGCGGACTCTCGCGGTTCATCGCGCCCGCGGCCCCGCTGCTCGCCGTCCTCGGCCTGGTCCTGCTGCTGATGATGGGCGCGGCCGGAGCGCTGCCCATCACCATCCTGCTCGGCATCTCCCAGGGGCTGTGCCTCGGCGCATCCTACGACCAGATCGTGAAGTTCGGCCGCTCGCCGGCTCACACAGCCTCGGTCTCAGCCGTGACATCGGCCGTCGGAGTGGCGCTGGCGGCCATCGGTCCTTTCGCCTTCGGGCTCGGGCTCGAAACCGCCGGCTCATCCGTGGTCTCGGTGATCGGCCTGGCCGTCATCGTCGTCGTGCAGTCCCTCATCGGGCTGCGCACCTCTAAGCTGTGACGCGGTCCCCGGCACTGGACATCGAACCGAACGCGGGGCAAGTGCTGTCCAACATACCGAACGCAGGTCGCAGACCCTCCGCGACGAAACCGAACGGGGCATGACCACTGACACAGGTGGACTCGCCGCAGTAGGGTGAGGACATGGAGCACAGATATCTGGGAAACAGCGGCCTGAAGATCTCCGAGATCACCTACGGAAACTGGCTGACGCACGGATCGCAGGTGGAGAACGACACGGCCACGAAATGCGTGCACGCCGCCCTCGACGCAGGGATCTCGACCTTCGACACCGCCGACGTCTATGCGAACACCGTGGCCGAACAGGTCCTCGGCGACGCACTGGCCGGCCAGCGGCGCGAATCGCTCGAGATCTTCACCAAGGTCTACTTCCCCACCGGTCCGAAGGGGCACAACGACACCGGCCTGTCGCGCAAACACATGATGGAGTCGATCAACGCCTCGCTGCGCCGGCTCGGCACCGATTATGTCGACCTCTACCAGGCCCACCGCTACGACTATGAGACCCCGCTGGAAGAGACGATGCAGGCCTTCGCCGATATCGTCCGCGCCGGCAAGGCGCTCTATATCGGGGTCAGCGAATGGAACGCCGATCAGCTGCGCGCCGCCCACCACATGGCGAAGGATCTGGGCATCCAACTCGTGTCGAACCAGCCGCAGTACAACATGCTCTGGCGCGTCATCGAGGAGCGCGTGATCCCGACGTCGAAGGAACTCGGCATCTCGCAGGTCGTGTGGTCGCCGATCGCCCAAGGTGCGCTGACCGGCAAATACAAGCCCGGCCAGCCGGTTCCCGCCGGCTCGCGAGCCACGGACGAGAAGGGAGGCTCCGACTTCATCAAGAGCCGCTACCTCCACGACGACATGCTCACAGCGATCGAAGACCTCGAACCCATCGCCGCCGATCTGGGTCTGACGATGGCGCAGCTCGCCGTCGCCTGGGTGCTCGCCAACGACAACGTCGCCACCGCACTCGTCGGCGCTTCACGCCCCGAACAGATCGCCTCGAACGCTGAAGCCGCCGGGGTCACGCTCACTCCCGAGGTCCTCGCCCGCATCGACGAAGTCCTCGGCGACCTGCCGGAGACGGACCCGACGAAAACGCAGTCACCGCCGACGAGGCTGACCTGAGTCCGCAAGGATTCGTGCCACGAACTCTTCGTCCGACTGGGGATTTTGACCGGTGTAGAAGTCCCCGTTGATGGCGTACGGCCGCAGGGGAACGCGGCATTTCTCGTACCTGGTCCCTGCAGCGACCGGTGCGTGGCACAGCAGCGCCAGCGGTAGTCCTGCTCTCAGGTGGCGCTTGAGGAGCTCACCGGAGACCTCGTCGAACGCGAGATCTTCCATGGACCCGTGCCTGCCTAGATAGAAGACGACGTCGTAGTCCGCCTCGTCAACGGCGGCGTTGCCGAGGCTGAGCTCGTCGAGCGTGGGACGAGCGCTCCGCGAACTCGCGGCCGGCGGGTGCATGTCCGCCATGTTCACGCAGATGAATAAGGGCCGCGGCGGACTCGACATCGCCGGCCAGGTGCTGCTTGCTCTACCCGGTGACGAATGCTGACTTCTCAACACCGTCCTACGAGCATTTCACTGAAGGCTTCCATCTCACCCAGGTTGGGACGAAAAGGTTCTGGGATCAGTACACGACCGACCCCGATCAGCATCGAGAGAGGTACGCCTCACGCTTCAGACACCCGATAAGGATCTGGTTGGCCTGCCCACGACACGCGTCATCATCGACGAGACGAATGTACTCCGTATCGAAGGCGAGCAGTATGCGAAGTCGACGCTGGTCGCGCGCAGACCCGCCATCGGTGCCCTCCGGAAGGCGCTCGGCACCGTTCCCTGACCTCACTCCTCGCGTGGAGCCGACGATCTCAGACCCGCCGAGGAGGCCCCGTCGATCCGCGGACGACGAGCGCCACAGGTTCGCGATGGTTGCCCAAGGTCGAGTCGGTGAGTCGGAGGTATGTCTGCCGTCCCATTTCGCGCAGATCCGCCTTGATCGTCGTCAGCCCCGGCTGGAGCAGGGCCGATGTCGACAGATCGTCATGGCCGACCACGGAGACATCGGCTCCGACTGACAGTCCCTGCTGTCTGACTGCGTGGTAGACATAGGCGGCAGTGTGGTCCGAGTTCGTGATGATGGCGGTGGGCCGTTGTCCCGGCGCAGCAGCGAACACGCCTCTCAGGTGGTCGGTCAGTCCGTCACCGCGGAGAGACGCATGAATCGGCATCGGCTCCAGGCCCCGAACCGAACACAGACGCAGGTACTCATCGAAGCGATCGCGATCGGGCATGAGATCGGCCGGCGCCGACAGCAGGGCGATGCGACGGTGTCCCAGGTTCTGGAGATGGTCGAAGGCCAGACGTACCGCGGAGACGTCATCCGGAGTGACGTGGGGAACTTCCGGTGCGGCGGCCAGGGTGGCATTGACGATGACCAGGGGCGTGTCCGGCTGCAGACTCTGCCAGAGCTTCACCGCAACGGCGTCGCCGACCGGCACGATCGCCAGACCGGCAGGTCTCCGGGACGCCAGCGAACGGACATGTGCATCCTCTCGCGCCGGGTCGAACTGCGTGTCAGTGGCGAGAATGGAGACGCCGTCCGGTTCGGCGTTCTCCTGCATCCCCATGAGCAGTTCGTTGAAGAACGGATTGGCGACGTTGCGGACGACCAGCCCCATCGTCATCGCCTTGCCGGTGCGCAGCTCGCGTGCCCGCGGATCGGGCTGATAGCCGAGTTCTGCTGCCACTTCGAGGATGTGCGATCTCGTCGCTTCGGACACCCCAGGTCGTTTGTTGAACACGAAGCTGACGAGAGATGGTGAGACGCCTGCGGCCTCGGCCACCGTTCGCACTGTGGGCCGTCGCCCCGCGTGTGCTCCAGAGCGCCCTGATGCCACCCCGTCCTCCTCGTCTCGACGGCTCATCGTCTCATCACCGCTGCGCAGGCGGAAAGCGCTCTCACATTACCGCGGATCCCGAGCCAGGGACTTCAGCAGCTCGGGCGACACCGGGACAAGGAGATCCTGGTTACGGTCGGCCGGCGACCCCTGCGCGTGGAGACCGCCGACGGAGCCAGGATCGTTTGCGCCGATCTCCCGATGCAACGACGCCAGATCGGCCAGATCGAGAGAACCGTCCGGCGCGGCCGGAACCTGCGAATCCACCATCGTGGTCCGCACCCTGAGCGCCTCGGCACCCGCGAAGATCTCGATGCTTCGAAACTGCACCGGCCATTCTGCGATGGATGCAGTCGACACTTCCCAGAAGCCGCCGCTCGCTCCCGGACGCGGAGTGATCTTGTTGATGTGAGTGTGGCCCGAGAGCCACAGGGCGACATTGCCGAACCGGTGGAGCAGCGCCTCGACGTCGGCGGCGAGGTGGCGCTTTCCCTTCTCCTCACCGTCATCGTAAGTTTCGCCTCCGAAGTCATTCGTCATCGTCGACAGGCCGTGGTGGGAGGCGATGACGACGATGCGATCCTCACCATCCGCCTGCACAGTGCTCCCGTCGACCGCGCGATAGCGGCTGTGCACTTCGGCTAGCCTCTCTTCCAGCCAGACGAATTGGGCATCATCGACGCAGCCGTCGACGTGACCGGCGATATTGGTGGTGTCCAAGACGATCATCCTGATCCCGGGAAGCCCGTCGTAGACATAGTAGGCATGCCCTGTGGTGAAGTTGTCCGCCGTGAATCCGTGGCCGCTCGGCGCCCCGGGTGCCGCGAGGTGCTGTTCGATGTACTCCCGCTTCGACACCATTCGGCGATCGTCCCGCGCTTCTATCTCGTCAGCGCGGCCCGTCGACACCCATGTGGGGTCCTCGACATAGGCGGAGAGCTTGTCACCGCTCGGAGCATCTGCGGGACGGTCGACCGGCTTCGACGAGCCGGTGAGGATGTCGTTGTAGCCCTCCGGCCGTGCGGCACGCCCCTGCACTAGGCAGTCGTGATTGCCGAAGCAGCTCAACCAGGGAATCCTCAGGCCGACGGCGTCGAACGGCTGCACCGAGGCGGCTACGGCGCCGGGATAGGTAGGCAGACCGAGGCTCGACTTCCAGACGTCCTCCGACCACGGCTCCGGGTTGTAGTAATGGTCGTCGCCTAGGCCCACGGGGGCATCGGAGAATCCGCGGGTGCCGGCGGCGGGTTCGATCCGCCCTCCCTCGAGACAGTTGAGGAACGTGGTGAGTTCATTGTGCTGCGCTGAGTCAGTGTTATCGCCGGTCGTGAGGGCGAGAGTCCACCTCTCGGGGTCCTCTGCGGCGAAAGCATTCATGCTGCGCACGATGAGTTCGATCGCCTGGGCCAGCATGAATTCCTGTGGGCGGTACGCAGGGAGCATCCGCTCCCAGCCCTTCTCCCCGACAAGCCGCTGAAGGAACTCCACTCTGCTCGGAGAGGCGAGATCTGCGATCTGGAAGTCCGTGAAATGGATGAGTCCGGCCATCGACCTCTCATCGGCTCTCGGACCTCCGCCCGAGCTCTGCGACATCAGGTCTCGGCGCTCGAGGTGGGGTTCGCCCGGGCCACGGTGCAGCCGACGGTAAGGTCGCTCTTCGCCGGGAACCAGCGTCGATTCGACCGAGGACACCACCGGGATACGGTTCTGCTCAAACACGAGCGGCCTCCTCGAAGTTGATCTCCTCCAGGCTGCGGTTCTTCGTCTCCGGAGCCATGAACACGCAGATCAGCAGACCGGCCGCGCCGACAGCGGCGAAGACCCAGAGAGCTGCGTTGTTCCCCCACGCGGCCACGAGGTTCGGAAACGCCAGCACGCCCAGAATTGATCCAATGCGGCTCACCGAGGTCGCGAGGCCCGATCCCGTTGCCCGCAGGGATGTCGGGAAGAGCTCGGTCGGATAGACGAAGTTGAGGATGCCGCCGCCGGAGTTCGCGAAAAGGACGGCGATGCTGAACAGAACGACGAGGAAGCCGAAGCTCGGTCCGACGACGGCGGCCAGCACGATGAGGGCAGCTGTGAGACCGGCGAAGGATGTGATGATGAGCGGACGCCGTCCCCAGGAGTCGACGAGGTTCATGCCGATGACGGAACCGACCAGCCCGAGAAGCGCGATGACTCCGGACCCGATGATCACACTGACGTGGGAGCCGCTGGTGAACGGCTCCAGAATGGTCGGTGTATACATAGAGATTCCGTAGTAGGCGGTGGCATAGCAGAACCAGAATCCGCAGACGAAAAGGGTGCGTCGGCGCTGTATACCTACGAAAAGCTTCGACGACTCGCCCGGCTTGGGGCGATCGTCGCCCGCGATCTCCGTCGCGGTCGGGCGCACGCCGGTGACCTTTTCGACGACGTTCTTAGCGTCTTCGGCTCGCCCGTGAGCGAGCAGCCAGCGCGGCGATTCGGGGAGCTGAACGCGGAAGATGAAGACGATGAGCGCGAAAGCCGCTCCCACCAGCAACAGCGCGCGCCAAGCGAAGTCTCCCAGCGGCAAGACTACGAGCCCGACGAGATAGGCGGCGACGGCTCCGACGAACCACATGGCGCCGAGGGAGGTGGAGAGCTTCCCTCGTCCCTTCTTGGAGGCGAATTCGGACACGATGGTCGCCGAGATCGGATAGTCGGCCCCGATCCCGATGCCGAGCAGGAACCGGAAGATGATGAGCTGCCAGACGTCTTGGGAGAACGCGGTCAGCGCCGCGAAAATCACGAAGGCGAGCAGGTCGATGACGTACATCGCTTTGCGGCCGAACCGGTCGGTGAGATTGCCGAGCACGGCGGCGCCGATGAATGAGCCGATGATCGCCGAGCTGGTGATCAGCGACTTCTCCCAGGCACCGACGTCCCATTCGTTGGCGATCATCGGGAGGGCGACCGCGATGACAGTCAGGTCGAACCCGTCGAGGAAGGTCCCACCTGCCGACAGGAGCGTCACCTTCCGTTGGAATCGTTTGGTCTTGGGGCTGTCGAAGCCGTCGAAATTCATGTCCTGCCACCTCGTCGTCTCTGAGCGCACGAATCGAGACGGACGCCGCCCCGAAATCCAGGTTGCTAAATCGATTTAAACGCTACACTGGCAAAAGTGTGCCGCACAAGCAATCGCCGGATGGAATCCGGTGGCGGCACGAGAATTCATCTCCACGCCACACTCACGCAAGACACTGCCGAGCATCGAATCGTCGAAAGCAGAACCGACACTTCAAGGAGCTGACCAGTATTGTCGAATGAACGCAACGGCGCTTCGAGACTCTGGGCGCTGCGACACGGTGAGAGTCGCGCCAACCGGGAGGGCGTCATCGTCAGCCGCCCGGGCACCGAGGCGTTCTTCTGGGCGAAGCTGACCGAATTGGGCCGAGAACAGGCCGCCGCAGGCGCGCGGGCCAATCCCCTCGCAGCCGATGCGCTCGTCATCACGAGCGACTTCGCACGCGCCCGGGAGACCGCTGAGATCGCTGCAGAGATCTGGGGCACGGGCGAGCCCCGCGTAGACACCCGCCTGCGAGAGCGGGACTTCGGATCGCTCGAGGGAGGCTCCTCCGCTCTTTACGACGGCGTGTGGGCCGCGGATACGCATGGCAGCCCCCTTCCGCCCGGAGTCGAAACGCCGGCCGAGGTCGCACTCCGCACGCGTAGCCTCGTGGAAGAGCTGCTACGTGCGCATGCGCCCTCGGACATCGTCCTCGTGGCGCACGGGGATGTCCTGCAGATCGCCGAGGCGTGGCTGCGCGGAATGACCCCGACCGCACACCGCACCCTGCCCCATCTGCGCAATGCCGAGCTCCGGCTCCTCACCTCGATGCCCGCCCGTTCGTCCAGCTTCACCCAGCACCCACGTTGATGAAATCACACTGACCCGGGGCTGCCTCGGCGAGAGCCGTGCGCTAAACTGCATGAGACCATTATATAACTTGGGAATTTATTCTCTGGGCGCGATGAGGGGCCGAATCGGCACGCATTCTCAGCAGGAGGCGTGTCGAGAGAAGAGACGCAGCGGACTATGAAGTGAAGGGATGCCATTGACGAACGGAGACAGCAACCAGCAGGACCCGGCAGACCGCACCCCGATCAACCGGAACCTCGTCCTCGCGGTCCTCGTCTCCGGCGCATTCGTCATCATCCTCAACCAGACCCTGCTCAACACCGCCCTGCCGGCGTTCATGGACTACTTCGACATCACCTCGGGCGCTGCCCAGTGGGTGACGACGAGCTTCATGCTCGTCAACGGCATCATGATCCCGGTGACCGCCTTCCTCATCCAGAAGTTCACCACCCGCGGACTGTTCTTCACTGCGATGGGCCTATTCATCGTCGGCACCCTCGTGTGCGCCATAGCGCCGGTCTACCCCGTGATGCTCATCGGCCGTGTCATCCAGGCCTCGGCCGGCGGCATCATCATGCCGCTGATGCAGACGATCCTCTTCGCGATCTTCCCTGTCGAGAAGCGCGGCTCGGCGATGGGCACCTTCGGCCTCGTCATCGCCTTCGCCCCGGCGATCGGACCGAGCCTCTCCGGCTGGATCGTCGACCACCTGCCCTGGCAGGTGCTGTTCTACATGATGCTGCCGATCGCCATCATCGATCTCGCCGTCGCCTACTTCCTGCTCAAGAACGTCACCGAACGCACCTTCCCCCGCCTCGACATCCTCTCGATCATCCTCTCCACCTTCGGCTTCGGCGGTCTGCTCTTCGGCTTCGGCACCGCCGGTGACGCGGGGTGGATCAGCGCCGAGGTGCTCGTCCCGCTGGCCATCGGCGCGGTGACGCTGACGCTGTTCATCCTGCGCCAGTCCAAGCTCGAGCAGCCGATCCTCGAGTTCCGCATCCTCCGCTACCGGATGTTCACCCTCAATACGCTGCTGGGCATGTGCGTGTTCATCGTCATGGTCGGCGGCATGATGGTGCTGCCGCTGTACATGCAGAACATGAACACCTTCTCGGCCATGGAGTCGGGCCTGGCCCTGTTGCCGGGAGCTGCCGTGATGGGGCTGATGTCGCCGGTGACCGGCCGCATCTTCGATGCGATCGGCGCGAAGTGGCTGGCCGTCGCCGGTTTCACTCTGCTCACGGGCACGACGTTCATGTTCGCCCGCCTCGAACCGGACACGTCGTTCGTCTACCTCGCCGTCGTCAACACCGTTCGGATGTTCGGCGTGGCCATGGTGATGATGCCGGTGACCACGGCGGCACTCAATCAGCTGCCCTCACACCTCATCCCGCACGGCACCGCGCTGAACAACACCATGCGTCAGATCGCGGCGTCCGTCGGCACCGCGGCCCTGGTGACGATCATGGTCTCGGCGGCCCGGAACCCGGAGGCCTACGGCGCGGCCGGACTGGTCCACGGCGCGAATGTCGCCTTCTTCGTCGCCGCCTGCGTCGGCGTCCTGGGCATTCTCGGATCGTTCTTCATCAGGAACTCCCACGGGCTCGAGGCGGGGCAGAAGAAGACGACGAAGAAGTAGCCTCAGGCTGTCCCTCCACCATCTGCCACGAGGTGCGCGGCCACGGCTCGGGCCTGCTTGAGCGCGTCCTCCGGCTCCACTGCGCCACTGAGGACAAGCGTGGCGTAGCCGTGGACGAGAGACCAGGCGGCCACCCCGAAATCGGCGTCCGGACCCGACCGGGTCTCGGCCACGCTGACCGAGAGAGCGGCTCCGGCTCGCTGACGCGCAGCCGCGAGATCCGCATCATCTTCGCGCAGCAGCCGAGGCTGGAACATCACGGTGAAGTGTGAGGGGCAGGCCAACGCGAACTCCACATAGGCGACACCGCGGGCGACGAGCCCGTGTTCGTCGCCGCCGGCATCTGCCGCGCCGTCGCGGCGATCACCGACGGAGTGGGCCCCGCCTCCGTCTCCGAACCCGCTCATCGCCTCCGCGAGCAGGTCGAACCCTTCGGCCGCGAGCGCCGTGAGCAGCCCGGCCTTGTCGCCGAAGTGATAGGTCGGCGCGGCATTCGAGACACCCGCCCGCTTCGCCAGAGCCCGCATGCTGAGTTTGGCGACGCCGTCCTCGGCGATCGCCGAGGCGGTCTGTGCCAGCAGCGTCCGCCTCAGATCCCCATGATGATAAGTCACACTTCGATCGTACCCGAGCAAACTTTCCATTGAAAAGATATTTTTCGGCGCTGTGTTCCGTCACCGGCCGCGAGGTCGGGCGAAACCGGCGCCGGCAGAAGCGGAGGACGCGTCACCGCCCTGAGTGCCGTTCCTGCACGGTCCGCGCAATCCATGACAGAGCCCCGGCGAGCAGCAGGGCCAGAGCACACAGCAGGAACGTCGACGACGATCCGAGATAGGTGAAGCCGAGCCCGCCGACCACTCCGGCGATGGCGAGACCGATGTCGAAGTTCATGTTCCACGCGACGCTGGCACGACTCGGCGTGCTCACCGAGGAGAAGGCCATGACAAGGCTCGCCGACTGCATGGTGCCCAATCCCAGACCGATGATGAGCATCGCGATGAACAGCGTCCCACCATAGAGGATCACGGCGCAGACCAGACCGATCGCGGCCAAGACGAGGCCGAGGATGTTGAGCGCGAAGGGCGGGAAGCTGTCGGCCACGTTGCCGGCGACGAAGCGTCCGATCACCGCCGAGACCTGCATGCCCGCAATGAACACGGCCGCTGCAGACACCTCGTCGCCCGGCCCGAAGCCGACGATGATGCCGAAGACGATCATCCCGACAAGGAACGGCGAGAGCATGAGGACGAGGCCGAGTGCACCACCGGCCCGGCGTCCGGCCCAGCGCAGGTTCCGCTTCTCGTTGCGCCCGGATCGGACCTCGACGGCGCCACCGCCATTGTCCGAGGTGCCGGCTTCGCCCTGCCCCCGCCGAGGGGCCCGCCCGGGAACGAACTTCAGCACCGTCGGGACGGCCAGGAGCAGACAGACGCAGACGATGATGCGGAACACCGAGATCGGGATCGTCTCCACCAGCCACAGTCCCAGCGGAGCACCGACGGCGGCGGCCAGGGAGGTGATTCCACCGAAGAAGCCGAGCGCCTTGCCGATCCGTCCCGGCGTCGTCGTGGCCGGCACCGCAGCATTGGCGAGGACGACGAAGAGACCGAACCCGATGCCTCCGCAGAGACCGGCGAGGACCAGCGCCGGCAGTGCCGGGCTGACGAACAGCCCGAGGAGCTGGCCGAGGAACTGCAAGACGATCGCGAACAGCAGCGAACCCTTGAAGCCGAACACACGACCGGCCCACGGTGCGAAGGACTGGACGGCGATGACGCCGATCATCATCGTCGTGAGCACGGATCCGCCGGTGACCGTCGACAGTCCGCTGGCTGCTGCGATCGTCACCGTCGTCGAATAGGTGAAGAAGAAGGCCGAGAAGCCGAACATCGCCGTCCACACCAAGCCCAGCAATGCCGGCGTGTAGGTCCGCTGGTGATGATGTTCAGGGCTCATAGTCCGAGGTTACGACATCTGAGCCTCCCCTGCTGTACGCACAGACATGTCGACCGGCGAGCCTGCTATCAGCAGAGACGCCTCAACCGGCGAGCCTGCCGGCGGCCAACAGCGCGGGGATCACCTCGTTGCGGGTCAGGGGCGCGAACTGGCGGTCCGCGGTGTCGGCCGGCAGCGGGGAGATGGGAAACCATCCGGCCTCGGCGATCTCGGCCAGGTGCGCGATGTTCTCGACATCGAGTCCGTCCGGCAGACCGTCGTAGCAGAACACATCGCCGATGACCCGATGATCGGCCTCGTTCGCGGCAGCGGCGGTGAATGTGCCCAAGGGCTGCAGCCGAGCTGAGCGCAGATCGAGTCCGAGCTCCTCGGCGATCTCTCTGACGATGGTGTCCTCGGCGGACTCCCCCGTCTCGGGCTTCCCACCGGGCAGCATGAACGCTGTGGTGCCCGCCTTGCGGACCATGAGCAGTTCCTCCCGCTCCGGGTGGAGGAGGACGAGCGCGGAGACGCGGATATCGTTCATTCCGACCACACCCCGGAGGTGCCTCGGCGGTGGGAGTCGAGCAGGTGGGTGTCGACCATGCCCACGGCCTCCATAAGGGCGTACATCGTGGTGGGGCCGACGAATCGGAACCCCTTCTTCTTCAGTGCCTTCGACAGTGCCGCGGATTCCGGCCCGGTGGTCGGGACTTCAGCGACGGTGCGCGGGCGCGGCGTCTGTGCCGGTCTGAACGACCAGAGGAACGCGTCGAGTCCGCCGTCTTCGCGCAGTTCGATGACGCGCGCGGCATTGCTGATGCAGGCTTCGATCTTCCCGCGGTGACGGATGATGCCGGCATCGCCGAGCAGCGCATCGATCTTCGCCTCACCGAAGGCCGCCACGGTCTCGGAGTCGAAACCGGCGAAGACCTCGCGGAAGCGTTCCCGCTTCTTGAGAATCGTCAGCCACGACAGTCCGGCCTGGAATCCTTCGAGGCTCATCCGCTCGAACAGTCCCGCTTCGTCGTGGATGGGCAGCCCCCACTCGGTGTCGTAGTAGCTCAGGAGCAGCGGATCGCCGTACGCCCACGGGGAGCGGGCCAGCCCGTCCTCACCGACGACCGCTCCCCCGCTGGCGGCTGACTGTGGTTCTTCGTCCATGAGGCAACCGTATCGCGACCGACTGACGCGGCTGCCCGGAGGACCGGATCGCGAATGTCAGACCGCTCGACTAGGGTGCGGCCATGACCTCTGTGCTGTTCCTCGGATTCGGCGCCATCGGCCGCCACATCGCCCAACTCCTCACCCCCGAGATCACCGCCGGCACGCTGACTGTGACCGCCCTGGTCTCGGACATGGCCAAGCACGCCGATCGCCCCCATCACGGCGCCGAGGTGGTCGACCTCGCCACGCTCACCGCCGACCTCGGCGAACCGAGCCCGCCACCGACAGCATCGCCCATCCCGTCACCGTCGCCGTCGCCGTCACCGAGGATGTTCGACGACTTCGACATCATCGTCGAATGCGCCGGGGTCCCTGCCGCCGCCCGGTTCGGTCCCGCTGTCATCGCCGCGGGCAAGCCGCTCGTGCTCACGAGCGTCGGTGCCCTCGCCGAGGCCGCAACCCGCGCGGCGCTGCTCGCCGGGCCCGGTCGCCTGCACGTGACGAATGGAGCCATCGGCGGACTCGATGTGCTCGAAGCCGCGGCACAGGCCGGTGGACTCGACACGGTCGAGATCACCACGTCAAAGGAGGCGACAGGGCTCATCCGACCGTGGATGTCCGAGACCGAGGCCGACCGGCTCCGCGCTCTTCGCCCTCAAGACGGTCCCGTGAGCGTCTTCGCTGGCAACCCCGCCGAGGCGATCGTGAAGTTCCCTGCCAACGTCAACATCGCGGTCGCCTTGGCATGGGCCATCCGCGGCCTGCCGGGAGCCTCTGCGCACACCGGAGGCGGCCTGCCCACCGGTGCCGACTCCGGGATCGAGGTCTCTCTGCTCGCGGACTCTCTCCAGCGGGTGCGGGTCGAACTCCTCGCCGTCGCCGGCCAGACCCAATCGGCGCACCAGGTTCGGGCGGCAGGATCGGCCGGCGAGTTCGCCTTCGACATCCGTTCGACCCCGAGCCCGGAGAACCCGGCCACCAGTGGTCTCACCGCCCTGTCGGTCACCCGCACCCTGCGCCGCGCGATCCGCGCATAAGCGCTCATCCACCGCTCGGCCGCCTCGGCGAAGGTCAGCCGCTGACCCGCTCGGCCGCCTCGGTGAGGCAATGACAACGCCCGGGACCATCGACCCATAGGTCGGTGTTCCCGGGCGTTGATCTCCGCGTGAGGACATCAGACTTCACTGAGGACCTCAGCGCCGGTGTCAGTCCTCGCCGGTGGCGATGTTCTCCTGCAGCTGGAGGAATTCGACGTGACGTTCGTACTGGTCGAGCACGTCATCGATGATCTGCTCCTTCGAGAAGCCCATGATGTCGTAGCCCTGACCGGTGCCGCCGTCGAGGTAGACCTCCATGCGGTAATAGTCCTCGCCGGAACCGCGGGGGACCATACCGCCGAAGGAGGGCACGCTGACCTTGTGCGGCCAGACCTGGTAGCGGAAGGGGTACTCCCCTTCCCCGTCGACCTCGAACTGGATGAGTTCGCCGTCTTCGACGAAGATGCCTTCGTTGTCGACGCGGCCGCAGCGGGAACTGATGCCTCGGCCTTCCATCTCTTCGGCCACCTCGGTGAGGGTCGGGGTGAGCACCTTCCGTTCGAACTCACGGGCACGAGCCTCGTTCGGGAAGGACAGGACACGGCCCAGCTGACGCTGCCAGGTCTCGTGGCCGGGACCGCGGGAGCGGCGGGCCAGAGAAGCGGGCAGGCTCGTGTCGATGCTGTCGACCCGGTGTGCTTCGACCCGCAGCGCCTTGTACAGACCGATCATCACGAGGATGACGACGAAGGCGAAGGGCAGGCCCATGATCACCGTCGCATTCTGCAACGCTCCGATCCCGCCGACGAGCAGCATCGACACCGTCAGGGCGCCGGTGGACAGTGCCCAGAAGATGCGCAGACCGGCACGACCGTCCTCCTGCGGGTTGCGCAGATTGGACGACAGATTCGCCATCACCAGGGCAGCGGAGTCCGCAGTGGTGACGTAGAACAGCAGGGCCGTGATCGTCGCCAGACCGGCGATGAAGGTGAAGGCCGGGTAGCGGGAGAGCAGATCGTAGAAGCCGCCCTCGGGGTTGAGAATGACCGACTCGCCGAACTTCTTGTCACCGCTGCGGATGACGTCCAGCGCCGAGTTTCCGTAGATCGAGATCCACATGAAGATGTAGATGAACGGAATCGTCAGGGTGCCGAGCACGAACTGGCGGATGGTTCGTCCGCGCGAGATGCGAGCGAGGAAGAGGCCGACGAACGAGGCGAAGGCGATCCACCAGGCCCAGAAGAACAGGGTCCAGTCGGTCATCCACGTGCCGGTGTCCTCAAAGGCGAAGGTCTGTCCGGCCATGTTCGGGAACAGGCGGATGAAGTCGGTGACGTTGAGGACGAGCGCATTGAGCAGGTACTGGGTGTTGCCGGCCACGAGCACCCACAGGCTCAGCCCGATCGCGAGGACGACGTTGAGAATGGACAGGAACTTGATGCCCTTGTCCACACCCGACACGGCAGAGAGAGTTGCGACGCCGACGCCGACGACGACGATGCCGACCTGAGTGGCGGTGCCGATCGGAATCCCGAAGACCGTGTTGAGACCGACGTTGACCATGACGACGCCGATGCCCAACGAGGTGGCCACACCGAAGATCGTGCCCAGCAGAGCAGCGAGGTCGACGGTCTCGCCCAGTGCACCTTGGACCCGTTTGCCGAAGATCGGGGCCAGCGCCGAACGGATCGCCAGCGGCATGTTCATCCGGTAGGCGAAATAGGCCAACGCCATACCCATGAGCGCGTAGAGACCCCAACCGCTCAGTCCGTAGTGGAACAGCGCCCACACGGTGGATTCGCGAGCGGCGTCGACCGTTTCGGCTTCGGTGCTCGGCGGAGTCAGATACATCGTGACCGGTTCGGCCACGGCGAAGAACATGAGGTCGGTGCTGATACCGGCGGCGAAGAGCATCGACGCCCAGGCCACAAGACCGAACTCGGGCTTCGAGTGCTCGGGACCGAGCTTCGTATTGCCGTAGCGGGAGGCGGCGAGGTAGATGACGAAGACGAGCACGGCGAGAACGAGGAGGACGTAGAACCATCCGAACCAGTCGGAGGTCCAGCCGACGACGGCGCCGAGAACCGCCTCGGCATTCGCGGGGGCGATAAGCGCCCAGAGGGTGATCGCCAGGGTGCCGAGGGCTGCGGCGATGAATACCCGCTTATTCACCGGCGGCAGCGAGGGCTTCGCACCGCCCTTCGTCTCTCCCTTCGAGTCACCCGGCGGGGTGTCGAGTGATGCTGACATGTGTGAGCTCCTTATCCGGACGCGGTCGCGTCGTGTCATCGGACCCGGTCGAACAGCATGCTCAACCGAGCGTGATCAACGATTGTTGCGTAATGGAAAGTTCCGTCCTTGCCCGCTCCCTATGACTGGAGATGGCCAACATCGGAGGTTACCACAGAGACACATACGGTCACTTCCCAGGGTGGTCACAGCCGACTTACAGGTCGGCGGATCACACTCCGCCGCGGGCCGGTGCGAGTCAGAGGGAGACGAGGAGGAGTGCGGCGGCCATCACCACCCCAGCGCCGAGGAACGTGATGACGGTGTAGCCGAGGATGTCGCGCATCTTCAGCCCGGCGATCGCGAGCACCGGCAGCGCCCAGAACGGCTGCAGCATGTTCGTCCACTGGTCGCCGTAGGACACGGCCATGATCGCGATCGAGGGATCGACACCGAGCTGGTTGGCCGCATCGAGCATGATCGGCCCCTGCACGGCGAACTGCCCGCCGCCCGAGGGGACGAAGAAGTTGACGAGACCAGCCGAGAGCAGGGCGAGGACACCGAAGGTGGTGGTGTTCGAGATCGAGACGAAGGCAGCGGAGAACACGGCGATGAGGCCCGTGGTCGACATGATGCCGAGGATGCCGGCGTAGAGCGGGAACTGCAGCAGGATCTCGCCGACGTTCGAGGCGGCTCCCTTCGTCAGGTGGATGAGTTCGAAGGGGTTCTTCACCAGCAGCAGGATGAGCGCGAGGAAGGACCAGTTGACGATGTCGAGGGTCAGTCCCCCACCCTGAGCGAAGTGGATGGCGAGGTAGACGACGAGAGCGAGCCCGACGACGAGGGTGAGGATCCTCGAAGCATCGATGCGGTCGGCCGGGGTGACGACCTCATCGTCGGCCTCGGACTGCTCCTCCGACGTCACCGAGGCGGGCAGTTCGTAGACCGGAGCACCGGACTTCGGGGCGATGAGGAAGAAGAGGAAACCGCAGACGACGATGACCCCGAGGATGGCGAGCAGATTCCAACCGGCGAAGATCGTCTCGGACACGGGGACCGTCTGCCCGCCGAGGGAGTCGGAGAGGAAGGAGTCCGAGGTGGCCGCAGTCAGCGGACCCGAACCCGAATAGCCCATGTGCCAGACGACGAAGCCGGAGTAGCCGGCGGCGACGAGCAGCGGGAAGTGGACCTTGATGCCGCGCTCACGCGACTGCACCGCGATCTCGCGGGCCAGCAGGGCGCCGACGACGAGACCGAGGCCCCAAGTGATGAGGCTGGCGAGGGCAGCGACCACGAAGACGAAGATGTAGGAGAAGGTGGCGTTGCCGGGCACCCGCGCCAGCCATGCCAGCAGCTTCCGGACGGGACCGGTGTTGGCGAGGATGTGACCGAGCAGGAGGATCAGACACATCTGCGTCATGAACTCGAGCAGACCGGCCAGGCCCTCACCCCAGCCGGTGACGACTTCCACCGGGCCGGCGTCGGTGAAGATGAGCGCGAGGACCGCGACGATGAGGCTGAGAACGATGGCGAAGGTCAGTGCCGACGGTATCCATTGTTCGAGGAATCGGTTGATCGGCCGCATGATCCCCTTCGAAGCTGCGGCATTGACCTGAGTTGACGGCTTCGGTGCCGACATGGGGAGACCTCCCGCTGAGAGTTAGCTGTGTGCAGTCTCAGCATACAATCAGGGCGCTGTCCCACGGAACGGAACAGCGCCCTGACGGAAATCAGCACTCAATCGTGACCGGATTCGTCGGTCACCGACGACTGTCTCTCCGTCGGTGACCGGCTCCTGGCCAGTGGCTGTCAGCCAGCCAATGACCCTCGGCGGCCCGAGTCAGCGATCAGTGCTGCTTGTACACGAGCTGCTTGTTGACGAACTCGTCCATGGCCAGCGGCCCCAGCTCACGGCCGACACCGGAGCGCTTCACGCCGCCGAAGGGCAGGAATTCGCGTGAGCCTTCGGGAGCGTTGAGGAAGACCATGCCCGAATCGATCTGAGCGCCGACGCGCTCGGCCCGCTCGACATCGCCGGAGAACACCGCAGCACCGAGGCCGAACGGGGTGTCGTTGGCCAGTTCCACAGCCTCTTCCTCACTGCCGACCCGGTAGACGATGACGGCGGGGCCGAAGAGCTCCTCATAGTACCCGCGCATCCCCTTCTTCACATCGGTGAGGACGACGGGTTCGACGTAGGCTCCGCCGCCGTCGTAGCGCTTGCCGCCGGCAAGGAGGGTCGCACCCTGGCTGACGGTGTCCTGAACCTGCTCGACGAAACGGTCGGCCGCGGCCACCGAGGACAGCGGGGACAGGCGGGAGCCCTCCTCACCAGGGGTGGCGGGGGTGGACTTCTTGGCCTCCTCGGTGATGGAGGCGACGAAGTCGTCGTAGAGGTCGTCCATGACGATCATCCGCTTCGGCGAGTTGCAGGCCTGCCCGGTGTTGCCCATGCGGGTGCGGAAGAAGGTCTTCGCCGACGCCTGGACGTCGGCGGAGTCGAGGAGGATGTAGGGATCGGACCCACCGAGTTCGAGGACGACCTTCTTGAGGTTCTTGCCCGCCTCGGCGGCGACGGCGGCACCGGCGCGTTCGGACCCGGTCAAGGACACGCCGTGGTTGCGCGGATCAGGCAGGATGATCTCGGCGACCTGCTCGTTGCTCGCATAGATGTTGATGTAAGCACCTTCGGGCAGACCCGCCTCGATGAAGATCTCCTCCATGATCTGAGCCGAACGCGGGCACTGCGGAGCGTGCTTGAGCAGGATCGTGTTACCCAGAGCCAGGTTGGGGGCGGCGAACCGGGCGACCTGGTAGTAGGGGAAGTTCCACGGCATGATGCCCAGCAGCGAGCCCACGGGCTTGCGGCGGATCATCGCGGTGGCGTTCTCGGGCCCACGCAGAGGCTCATCGGCCATGAACGCCTCGGCGTTGTCGGCGAAGTACTTGTAGATCATCGAGCTCAGCTGGACTTCGCCCTTGCCCTCGGGAAGGGCCTTGCCCATCTCGAGTCGGATGACCTCGGCGAGCTCCTCGGCGCGTTCGGCGTAGATCTCCGAGACCCTGGTGAGGATGGCCGCACGCTCGGAGACCGGGGTCCGCCCCCAGTCGGTGAAGGCCGTGGCCGAACGATCGAGTGCGGCGAGGATCTCGGAATCGGAGTTGGTGGCGAACTCTTCGGCGACTTCGCCGGTCGCCGGGTTGGTCACGCGGTACATGGTGCTGGTCATGACTGTCCTCGTTTCACTTCGATGTGGGGGTCTGTGTCACCTCCCACGCTATGGCCGAATGCCGGCGGCGGCAACGCAGATCTCACCTCCTGGGAGGATTCCCAGGCAAGTCTCCGCGGCCGCCGCCGGTCTCATCCTCAGTCCTGACCTCCGTGGGTCCGGTCTCCTCGGCTCGAAGTGACTCGGCGCGGGCCGACCCCGGCCGAGGGTGACTCAGCCCGAGGACGGCTCAGCCCGAGGTCGGACTCAGCCAGCGACGCCGGTGAGTTCGTTCGTCGCATGGGGCAGCTTCTCGCTGGCCATCACCTCTCCGTCGTCGAGATCGACGATGTGGATCACCTGCTCGGCCGGATCGCTGACGTAGGCGACCTCGTCCTGGACGAAGAGAGTCGGGCGGGCCTTCTGCCATTCGACCGGTTCCTCCCATGCGTCGATGACCGGGTACTCCTCCGTCACCGAGGCGGTCGCCGGGTCGATGATCTTGAGCGTGCCGTCCGTGGTCAGAACGACACCCTCTCCCTCGGGTCCGCGGTCGAGGGAGCGGAAGCTGTAGGAGGCACCGAGGTCGACGAGCGAGAGAGTGTTCTCCTTCGTGTCCGTCACGCTCACCCGCTCCGGACGTTCGAGTTCGGCATCCTCGTCGACCTTGTAGTCGCCGAGGACGTACCTGGAGTCCTCGTCGCCGGCCTGGTTGCCGATGCGGCCGAAGTCGTCGGGGGCGTCGAGCTTCTCGAACTTCCCATCTTTGAACAGCAGGATTCCGTCTTCGCAGCCGAGGGCGATGACTTCGCCCTTCGCCGAGGCTTCGCCGTGGACGCCCGGGCACTCTTCGCTGCGAGCGATCTCCTTACCGGACTTGTCGATGACCTTCGCACCTGCGCGCTCGTCCTCGGTGCCTATCGTGTGCAGAGTCTTCCCGCCGGAGAGCCTCACCGCGACTCCGTGATGGGGCTCTTCGGCTTCGAGGACTTCCGGAGTCGGTTCATCCTCGGCGAAGTCGTCCGTGTCGAAGGTCTGAATCTTGCCGTCGCCGTCACCGAAGAGCACGGTCGACCCGTCGTGGCTGACGACGTGGCCGGGCAGCTCGGTGTCGAAGACGGTGTCGGTGAGGACGGGGTCGGCAGCGTAGCTGTGGGTGTGGTCGCCGTGCGGCTGAGTCCACACGCCGGCGTCGAAGAGGCGGAAGCCTTCGGCCACGGAGACCATGAGGTGGCGGTCATCGCCGACCGGGTTGAGCCGGTTGAACCCTTCGAGCTTCGTATCGGCGATGACGTCGAGGGTCGTCGCGTCGAGGGTCATGATCCCGCCGTCGTAGGTGGTCACGAGGCGAGGCTGGGCCGCGGCGACTTCCTGGGCGTGACCGTCGTCGGACTTCGCTGTGTCTTTGCCGTCGCCACTCGATGCCCCGCCGGAGGACTTCTCGTCCTGACCGACAGCGTCGTAGTCGGTTGTGTCATCGCCGGGCTGACATCCGCCCATCAGCAGCGCCGAGGCGACCACCGCCGTTCCGAGCAACATCTGAGATCGTTTCATCATCCGCAATCACTTTCTAGTGAGAATCAGTATCAATAGCATGTCGATACTAACCCGATCGCGGGCGGATGCGCGAAATGGGAACACTCCGACGACGCTCATCGGCCTCGGGCACGGCTATGTCCTGGGTCACTGCTACGGTAAGACCATGGCCAGTGTGACTGAACTCGTGAAGCGCTATTACACCACCGTCGACGCCGGAGACGCGGACGCCACCTCGGCGCTGTTCTCTGCCGACGCCAGCTATGACCGCCCCGGCTACCCGACGCTGGTCGGGCAGCAGATCGCGGATTTCTACCACGGTGAGCGGGTCATCGAATCCGGCTCTCACTCACTGCAGGAGATCCTTGTCGAGGGCGATCGCGCGTCCAGCCGCGGCGTCTTCAACGGTCACCTCAAGGACGGTTCGGAGACCTCGGTGGGCTTCGCCGATTTCTTCCTCTTCGACACCGACGGCCTCATCGCCGAACGCACCACGTACTTCTACCAGCCGGCCGTCTGAGACGGCGCCCCTCCGCCTGCGACTTCACAAGACAGACGTTGCCGTCGGGCCCGTCGTTCGGCGCCGAGCCCGTTCGCGGCTGTGACCGTGGCGGAGCAGACGGTCAGACTCACTGGCCGCGCGCGTCGAGGACCGCGCGCTGAATGCGATCGCGGACCGCAGCGGCCTGCGGTGTCGGGGTCGGCCTGTATGCCTGCTCCACCTGCTCGAAGACCTCGCCCATGGCCGCCGGATCGACGTCGACGGGCAGGTCCTCGATCGCGGCGAAGGCCGGACCGATGTGGTCCATGAACCCGCGGATGCCGGATGCTCCCCCGCCGAAGTGCATGCCCTCGAACTGACCGACGGCGGCCCAGCGCAGACCCAGCGAATTCTTTATCACCGTGTCGAGGTCGGGAGCGGAGATCACGCCGTTCTGGACAAGAGAGATCGCTTCCCTCATCAGCGCGTTCTGCAGACGGTTGCCGACGAAGCCGCGGATCTCCCGGCTCAGCACCACCGGCTCGCGCCCACAGCTGCGGTAGAACTCGACCGTCGCCTCGATCGTGTCCGCGGACGTCGCCGGTGCGGGCACCACCTCGACGAGCGGCATGAGATGCGGCGGATTGAACGGGTGGCCGACGATGACCCGGGCGGCCGCGTCTGCCTCGAGGTGTTCGGCGATGAAGGATGCGGGGATCGTCGACGATGACGTCGCGAGCACGGCTGCGGCGGGGGCCGACTCGGCGATCTGGGCGAACAGCTTCGGCTTGGCCTCGGGGTTCTCCGGACCGGATTCCTGCACGAACATCACGCCTGCCACGGCGTCCTCGACGGTGCCGGCGACCTCGACGGTGCCGACCTGCGAGGCCAGCTCATTGAGTGCGGAAGCCGCTGAGGTGACCTCGGCTTGGAGGTCGGCGACCACCTCGGCGAGGTCATCACGCGGGTCGAAGACCCGGACCGTGAACCCGCTGCGGGCGAAGAGGTAGGCGAAGGATCGGCCGATGGTTCCGGCACCGATGACAGCGACTGACGAACTCATGCATCCAGGCTATACCCGCCCGCCGCGCCGCACCTGCTCACCCGAGATGCCGCCGTCGCTGTGCCCGAAACGTTGCCTGAAGCGCTCACCTGCGGGTGGGCTTCGGTGGCACAATGTCACCATGACAGCGAACGCAGAACTGAGAACAGTGGACTCGGAGATCATCGCTTTGGCCGAGGACGAATACGCCGCCGCAGCCGAGACCGCGCGCATCGAGGTGCGCGAGATCCACACCGCCGACGAGGCGGCCAAGGCGTCGCTGCTGCTCGACGAGGTGTGGAACGTCGACGAGACCGGCACCAACGTGTTCGAGCCCAGCCTCATCATCGCCTTCGCCCACGCCGGAAACTATGTCTCTGCCGCCTACAGCGCCGATGACCCCGAGGAGATGATCGGCGTGACCATCGGCTTCTTCGGCCAGCCGCTGGGCACCGTCATGCATTCGCATATCGCCGGTGTCCGCCATCAGGTCATCGGGCGGGGCGCCGGTTCAGCGATGAAGCTCCACCAGCGCCTGTGGTGCCTCAACCTCGGCATCACGGAGATGACCTGGACCTTCGACCCGCTCGTGGCCCGCAACGCCTACTTCAACTTCCAGCGTCTGGGCGTGAGCATGGTCGAATACCTCGAGGACTTCTACGGGCAGATGCGCGATGGGGTGAACTCGGGACAGGCCAGCGACCGGATGATGGTCTCGTGGCCGCTCGACCGACCCGCACGGGTGGCGACGGCTGATCCCGGTTCGGCTTTCCCCTGCCTGCGCGCCGACGAGGACGGGGAGCCCCTGCTCAGCGAGGTGCCGAAGGAGACCGAGTTCGTCTCGCTCGACTTCCCCTCGGACATCGAGGATCTGCGCGGACAGGACGCGGACCTGGCCAGCCGGTGGCGCCTCGCGCTGCGGACCGCGCTGACCGCGCTCGTCGCCGACGGCTGGGTCGTCGACACCTGCCTCAAGGGCGGAACATACCTGCTCCACCACCCCTGAGGCACCCACGGCGCCCGCCCCTCCCCCAGCTGCTGGCTGGTTGCCACTCGCCGCCACTGGCTGGTTGCTGCCACTCGCCGCCGCGGGCTGGCCGTTCACCGAAAAACGGGTTGGCTGCCGAAAAACGCCTGCACGCAGGCGGGTGTCGGCAGCCAACCCGTTTTTCGACGCCTGCCGCGTAGCACGGGGCGTGTGGGCGGGGCAGCCGACGGCTCGGGCCGTCGCTGCTGTCGCGGCTAATGTCGCCGCTGCTGCTGGTGTTGCATGCCGTCGAGGCAGCGTTTGATTTCGGCGAAGACCTTCGGACGGAACAGGTCGCCGAATGTCAGATTGAAGACTCGGTAGCCGGCATTGAGCAGATTCATGTTTCGCTGATGGTTTGCCTTCGCTGCCGCATCGGGACCATCGGGATGCAGGTAATACTTGCCCACTCCATGCACCTCGACGACGACCGGAAGAGTCTCGTGCTGGAAATCGTTGCGAGCGATGAAAGCTCCGGCCGCAGTTCGGACGTCGACCTGTGGGACCATTCCCGTGATGCCGTGCTCGTGGAACCGAACCGCACACAGCGCTTCAGATGCCGCCTCGAAGAGTTCGCTCGAAATCTCCAGCGCCAGCCGCGCTCGTCGCACTCCGCGCGAACCGTTCATCAGCAGCCGCCGGATCTCCTCCCGGGTCATGCCATGATCCCTCAGCGCCTGTGAGATCAGGGGAACAGACACCTCGAGAGAATGGTCGAGAGCGATATCAGCGAGGGTGCGCCTCAGACTGGTGACCGGATAGCTGTTTCGCAGCGCGACCTCATCAGCGGGCACCGCGCGGGAGTAGACAAACAGGCCGGGATAGCTGCGGGTAGGTGCTCGCCTCGACACCTCCACCCGCTCGGCCCCGATGATGGTCGGGTCGAGACCGTGGATGAGCCCTGCCGAGATATGCGAGAAGACGTCGCCTCGAAGCAGTGAGTCGCGCCGACAGGCGATCTGAAGTCGGAGTCTCTCCGCGTCATCCCGGATATCCCCGTGGAACCTTGGGAAAGTGATCCCCTGCTCGGTGGAGAACTGCTCGAGCACTGCATGATGGGGCTTCTCACACGCGCTCAGAACCACGAACCACCCTCGACGAGCACGGTAGAGGCAGCAATCGACAGCCTCAGCGAGATGCGACCGAGGCATATCGAGGTCATCGAGCTGCTTCCTCGTCAGCACTTTGTACATGAGATAAGTATTGCGTCAAACTCCATCTAACGCAATCAAACATCATCATTACACACATACTCGCACAGCCTCACACACCCACCACCCAGCTCCACCACCAGCCCTCGGTCGGCGAAAAACTGGCTGACCGCCGAAAAACGCGGGCGCACAACTGTTTTTCGGCCATGCACCCGCGTTTCGACGAGCGGAGTCTTAGTTCTCTTCCCAGTTCTTGCGCAGCAGCTTCTTGTCGAGCTTGCCCACCGAGGTGCGCGGCATCTCCTCGACGACGTTGACCTCGTCAGGCATCTGCCACTTGGCGAAACGCGAACTCAGCGTTTCGATGATCAAGTCCCGGGTCACCTCGGCGCCGGGGTTGGGAACGACGTACGCGATCGGACGCTCGTCCCATTTCTCATCGGGAACACCGATGACGGCGGCCTCACTGACGTTCGGGTTGTCGAGGATCGCGTTCTCCATGTCGATCGACGAGATCCACTCGCCTCCGGACTTGATGACGTCCTTGAGGCGGTCGGTGATCTTGAGGTAGCCGAACTCGTCGATGGTGCCGACGTCGCCAGAGCGCCACCATCCGTCGAGGAAGCGGTCGGCGTTGTCGGGCAGCTGATAGTACGACTCGGTGATCCACGGACCGCGCATGACGATCTCTCCCATGGATTTCCCGTCCCGCGGCAGCTCGTTGCCTTCGGGGTCGACGGTCTTCATCTCGACGCCGATGATCGGCAGACCCTGCGAGCGCTTGAGGTCCCAGCGGGCCTCTTCGTCGAGTTCCATGCCGGGCTTGAGCGCCCAGTTCGTCGTCACCAGCGGCGTGGTCTCGGTGGCACCGTAGCCGTGGATGACGTCGGCGCCGGTGATCTCCTTGAACCCGCGCATCATCGACAGCGGCGGCTCGGAGGATCCGGAGACGAGGCGGACACCGCTGAGATCAGGGGCCTGCGGCAGCTTCTTCATCATCTGGAGCATCGGACCGAAGATCGCCGGAGCGCCATTGGCCAGGGTCACCTTCTCATCGATGAAGGCCTGACCGATGGCACCGAACTCCTCGGCGGCGAACTTGCCCGGCAGCACGAGTTTGGCACCGGCGGCCACCGCGTTCTGGGGGAAGCCCCAGGACAGGACGTGGAACATCGGGGTGATCGGCATGACGCAGTCGTCGAAGGTCGCGTTCAACGCGGCCAGACCGCCCATGGTGTGCAGGTAGATCGACCGGTGGGAGTAGTACACGCCCTTGGGTCGGCCCGTGGTCCCGGTCGTGTATCCGGCGTAGGCCGCGGTCTTCTCGTCGATGACCGGCCAGTCATAGGTCTCGGGCTTGTCGCCGATGAGATCTTCATAGAAGACGACGTTGTCCAGGCTCGTCTCGATCTCGCTCGCAGGCTTGTCGGTCATCACGACCCACCCCTTGACGTCGAGTTTCGGGGCCAGGGACTCGGCGACCGTCAGGAGCGTTTCGTCGACGAAGATCCAGTCGGACTTCGAATGGCTGACGACGTAGGCGAGGTCTTCGGGTGCCAGGCGCAGGTTGAGCTGCAGCATGGTTGCGGCCACGCCGGGCACGGAGAAGTAGAGCTCGAGGTGGCGGCGGGAGTTCCAGTCGAGGACACCGACCATGGACCCGGCACCGACGCCGAGTTCGCCGAGGCCGTGCGCGAGCTGCGCCATGCGCTTGAACTCGTCGGCGTAGTTCGACCGTCCCCACGATCCGTCCGAGCGGCGGTAGACGACCTCGGAGTTGCCGAAGACGGTGGCCGCATGGCGGATGAGGTTGGTGGTGTTGAGCTGGTAGCTGTCGCCCTGGGTGGACGCGATTCCTGTCAGCATGAGACTCCTTCGTTCGCGCTCTGGTCCTGCCGTGGCCCGAGGGCCGCAGCAGAGGAATGGGGTGATCACCGCTTTCAGCGGCGGGTGATCCTACCGTCGACCGCCGGGTGCCCGGTGGGCGGTCATCACCGTCAGACTATCCGTGTCGGGACAGTGGGCAACGGTTCGGACAGGAACGTTATCAAGCGGTGATGGACCCGTCCGCCCGCCGAGGCGCGGCTGTCATTCGCCGGTGAACTTCGGCGCCCGTTTGCCGACGAATGCGGCGACGCCTTCGCTGAAGTCCCTGCTCGCGCGCAGTCCCGCCTGGCCGTCGACCTCACGGTCGAAGGCGTCGTCGAGGGATGTCAGACTCGACTCGTTGATCGCCTGCTTCGAAGCGGCCAGCGCCTGTGGTGCGCCTTGAGCGAACTGGGCCGCGAGTTCCTTGGCCCGGTTGAGCTGTTCACCGGCGGAGGCAACCTCGCTGGCCAGCCCCCAAGCGTAGGCGTCGGCGGCGTGGAGCTTCTCCGCCGTCAGTGCCATCCGCAGCGCGCGGTGACGACCCGCCGAGGCGGCCACGAGAGCCGTGGCTCCGCCGTCGGGCATGAGACCGATCTTCGTGAACGGGAGCATGAGGTAGGATTCCTCGCTCATCACCACGTAGTCGCATGCCAAGGCCAGGGAGCAGCCGATGCCGGCCGCGGGCCCCGAGACCGCTGCGAGCGTGGGGATCGGTGCGTCGATGATCGAACGGATGATGTCGTTCGCTCCGGCGAGGTCGATGCTGGCATCCGTCACGGCCTCACCGCGCAGGTCGGCACCGGAGCTGAAGGCCCGGTCGCTGCCGGTGAGGACGAGGGCCCGAGAGTTCGCGGCCGCCTCGGCGACGGCTGCGCCGATGGCTTGGAACGTCTCCTGATTGAGTGCGTTGAGGCTCTCCGGGCGGTTGATGGTCACGGTCGTGACATCGCCGCTGACCTCGGTGAGAACACTGGTGGACAATGCGTCTCCTTTGTACGTATCCGGTGGTGGATCGTGTGCTTCGTGCAGCTGTCGGGGATGGCGGGGCTTCTACAGTCACACGTCCGCGAGGGGCGCATGAGCGTCATCCGCCACTTTAACGTACGTTAAGTTGATCTGCGTCACATGTCCGCGACGAATCTCCGGTGCCATGTCGGCGCGCCTCAGTTGAGCGTCGCGTCCAGCTGGGCAGGAGTGAGTTCGCGATCGGCGAAGACGAGGCGGACGGCCGCCGGGTCCGGGTTGCCTGCGTCCGGTGCCCGGTGGACCAGCTCGAGCCCGAGCTTGCGAGCCACCACCTCCGACGCGGTGTTGTGTTCGAGCAGATACGCCACGATCGGCAGCTCGGCGTCGATGTTCGTGGCCGCCGCGATCGCATCGCGTGAGACCGCAGTGGCCAGCCCCTGCCCCTGAGCTTCGGGCCGGAACCGGTATCCGAGGTTCCAGAACGCTCCGGTCGCGCGGCGGGAGGCGCCGGGTCCGGGCACACCGCGCAGCGAGCATCCGCAATGGCCGAGGATCTGCCCGCCGGACGTCCGCCTGACCATCCACGGTCCGATCCCGTCGAGCTCCCACTGCGAGTCGAGTCGGACGAGGATCGCCTCGGCTTCCTCCCGCTCCGTCATCCGCCCGCTGGGCAGGTGCCCCCACACCCGCGGGTCGGCGTCGATGGCGAAGAACTGCTCGAGATCGTCCGCGCTCGGCCGGTCGAGCACATAGTCGGGTGCTTGTCCCATCAGGACCGACTTCCCATTACGACCGACTTCCCATCAGCTCGGGCTTCCCATCAGGTCTAACTGTCTGTCAGCCCTTCAGCCCAACGCGGCTTCGAGGTCGGCCCACAGGTCTTCGAGGTTCTCGATGCCCACGCTCAGCCGGATGAGCCCCTCGGGCACGGTGACGGGTTCGGAAGGGTGCCGCCGACGGCGTTCGATGAGGGACTCCACCCCGCCCAGGGATGTCGCCGGGGTCCACAGTCGGACCGCCTCGGCGATGGCGGTGGCCTTCTCTGCGGTGTCGACGGTGAAGGCGATGATCGCACCGAACCCGCTCATCTGCTCACTCGCGCGGGCATGTCCGGGATCGTCGAGCAGCCCCGGATAGCGGGTCTCGACGACGCCCGCGTGGGCGGTGAGGCGTTCGGCGATGGCCTGAGCGTTGGCCTGGGCGCGGTCGAGACGCACGGCCAAGGTGCGCAGTCCGCGCAGAGCCAGCCAGACTTCGAAGGGCCCGGCGATCGCCCCGCGCATCGAGCGTTCGGTGTGCAGCCGCTCCCGCAGTTCGACACTGCTGGTCAGGGCCGCGCCGAGGACGACATCGGAGTGCCCGGCGAGGTACTTCGTCACCGAATGGACGACGATATCGGCGCCCAGGTCGAGCGGAGTCTGCAGCAGCGGTGTGGCGAAGGTGTTGTCGACGGTGACGAGGAACCCGCGATCACGCGCGGCCGCGATCAGCGCCGGCACGTCGGCGACTTCGAGCATCGGGTTCGTCGGCGATTCGATCCACAGCATCCCGGGCCCGGACTCGGACCCGACGCGGCCCTCCCCCGCCGAGGCGGCCGCCGCATCCGCTGCCGCCGACGTTCGCGTCGACGCTTCGTCGAGGGCGGCGATGACCGCCTCGGTGTCGGCGATGTCGACGGTGACGAGGTCGAAGCCCTGACGGTGAGCGATCTGCTCGGCCGAGGCGAGCGCTCCCTGATAGCTGTGCGTCGGGATGACGAGGGTGCCGCCGGCCGGAACCAGGCTGATGACCGCGGAGATCGCGGCAAGCCCGGAGCCGAAGACGAGCCCGGGCAGAGCGGAGTGTTCGAGCGAACCGAGTGCCTCTTCGAACGGTGACCAAGCCGGGGTGTCGAAGCGAGCGTAGGCATAGGGTGAGGCGTCGATGTCCCCGGTGCTGACGAAGGTCGAGGACAGGTCGATCGGCGGGTTCACCGAAGCACCGTCGGTGCGCGGGGGCCGCCCGGTTTCGACGACGAGGGTGTCCGGGGCGAACTTCGGGCTGGCAGCGGTTTCGGGTTCTCGGGATGTCATGTGCCCAATATATGCCCACCGCATGACCAGAAACGCAGGTGGTGCCGCGACCGTGCTTCACCGCGCCGCCTCGCCGCGGCCTGCGCGATTCCACTCAGCCGAGGCTGCTGACCATGTGTTCGAGGAGGAGCCGCGCCCCGGCGGTCTGACGTCTGGTCGGTGACCACACGGCGTGGAGTTCGCGGGAGAGGTCGACGTTGTCTTCGACCGGCAGCGGCAGCAGTCGCCCGGCCCGGAAGTCATCGCGCAGCGCCAGCTCGGACAGCACCGCCGGTGCGATCGCGGTGGCAGCGGCGATGCGCAGCGCCGAGTTCGAGCCGTATTCCCCGGCCATCCTCACTCCGCCCACGGAGTCCAATGCCGAGTCGATGACCTCCCTCGTCCCCGAGCCGACCTCACGGACGAGCAGGGGAACCTCCGCGAGCGCCTTGGCGGTGATCGGCTTCGTCCAGGCTCCGGCGAACTGCGGGGCACAGGCGATCATGAGGCGGTCACGGCCGACGACCGCGGTGTTGAGCCCCGTCGGCCGGGACACGGATTCGATGAGCCCGAGGTCGCAGGTCTGCTGGCGCACCCGGTCGATGACGGTCGCCGAGTTCTCCACGGACAGTCCGATGTCGATCTGCGGGTGCGCGGCGCGGAATGTCGTGAGGTGGTGGGGCATGAGGTATTCGGCCACCGTCAGTGAGGCGCTGACCTTGACGGTGCCGGCGCGGGCGTCCTGGATGGCTCGCGCTCCGGCGTAGAGGGTGTCATAGGCTTCGATGACCTTCGAAGCCCATTCGGCGACGGCCCGCCCCTCGACGGTGAGTTCGGTCCCGCGCGGCGAACGCCGCAGCAGCGGCACCTTGAGATCGCGTTCGAGATTGCGCAGGCTGCGCGAAGCGTTCGGCTGCGCGAGGTCGAGCTGGGCCGCGGCCTGACCGATCGACCGCGCATTGCCGCTGAGCGCAACCAGCAGGCCGAGGGCCTGGAGTTCGGGCCAGTCCTTCATCTCCGCGAGATCATGCATACCCCCATCATGCCATATCGATTTCATATGGGTTGCTTCGAAATCCCCGTCTACCGGGCCCGGAACAACGTTGACACACTGAAGTCATGAATCGAATTGCATCCCTCTTGCCCGGTCTCGCCGTCGCCGCTGCGGCCACGGCAGTCGCGTGGCCGATCTCCATGCTCCTGCCCGTACTCTCCCCACTGCTCGTCGCCATCGTGCTCGGCATCCTGCTGGGCAACCTCGTGCCCAACCTGCCCGAGACATTCATGCCCGGGCTCAACTTCGCCGCGAAGCCGCTGCTGCGTCTGGGCATCGTCGCCCTCGGTGCACAGGTCGTACTCGGTGACATTCTCGATCTCGGCTGGCTCGCCCTCGTCCTCGCCGCCGTCATCGTCGCCGCAGGCATCCTCTCCGCCCTGGCACTGGCGAAGCCGCTCAAGGTCGACCGCCCGCTGGCGGTGCTCATCGGCAGCGGGTTCGGCATCTGCGGCGCCGCGGCCGTCGCCGGCATCGAGTCGACGCTGAAGTCGAAGAAGGAGGATGTGGCCGCCGCCATCGGCCTCGTCGTCCTCTTCGGCACCCTGATGATCGCGATCGTGCCGTCCCTGTCGACGGCGATGGGCCTGTCCCCGGAGACCGCCGGCATGTGGGGCGGAGCCGCCACCCATGAAGTCGCTCAGGTCGTCGCGATCGGCGGCATCATCGGGCCCGCCGCGCTCGAGATCGCCGTCCTCGTCAAGCTCGCCCGCGTCATCATGCTCGCCCCCACCGTCGCAGTGTTCAGCTACGCCGTGCGCCGCAGCGAGGCGAAGGCGATGACCACCGGCACCGAGGCGGCCCCCGGATCGGGTGCGACCACCACGGCAGGTGCCCGCTCGGGATCGACCGACAGCGGTGCGGGTTCGGGCTCGACGACGACCACCGCGGAGAAGGCTCCGGCGCCGACCAAGCGTCCGCCGATCGTGCCGCTCTTCGTTGTCGGCTTCCTCGTCATGGCGGCCCTGCGCACCTTCGGCCTGCTGCCCGAATTCGCGGTCACCGGTCTCAACTGGGTGCAGACGGTGTGTCTGGCCATGGCGATGTTCGCCCTCGGCCGTGGAGTCCAGTGGCGTTCGCTGAAGAACCTCGGCGCCCGCCCGCTGGCTCTGGCCGCACTGGTGACGATCGTCGTCGCCCTCCTCGCCCTCGGCGGAGCCGTCCTGCTCACCTGAGTCGGGCGCCCCGTCTCACACAGCGCATCCCCATCTCGGGCCGCCGGCACCCGCCGGCGGCCCGCTGTTTGTGCCGTTATTCGGGATTTTTCGAGCGGTCGGACACACGGATCCTTTACCGGTCGGTAACGCTGGTAGTGTCTCTCAGCAAATCGCCCAGCGATGCTCAGTGTCGCTTCAGCCTTTGCGAGGACTTCATGCTCATACAGATCATCGCTCTGCTCATCTTCGTCGCGCTCTTCGCCATCGGCGCGGTCCGCGGCGTGCAGATCGGCGTGCTCATGCTCGTCGGCGCTGCCGGAACCGGACTGCTGCTCACCGACATGGTCGTCGAGGACATCATCGCCGAGTTCCCGCTCGACATCATGGTCCTCCTCGCCGGAGTGACCTACTTCTTCGCCATCGCCCAGGAGAACGGCACCGTCGATCGGATCATCGATTGGGCACTGGAGCGCGTCGGCTCCTCGGCAGTGCTCCTGCCGGCGGTCTTCTTCGTCATCACCGGCTGCATTGCCGCCATGGGTGCCCCGCTGGCGGGCCTCGTGATGATGCCCGTGGGCATGCAGGTCGCCCGCAAATACGGAGTCGACTACGCGCTCATGGGCCTAGCGATCTGCTTCGCCATCGGCGCCGGCGGCTTCGCCCCGACCAGCCTCTACGGCATCGTCACCTACAGCACCGCGCGCGGGGCCGGCATCGACCTCTCCCCCTATGTGCTCTTCGGCATCGCCGTCGTCACCTACCTCATCATGCTCGTCGTCGCCTACTTCATGTACGGACGGTCGCTGTTCGGCCGGAACTCCGCGGCAGCCGTCGCGAGCCGGGCGGGAGCCGGGTCGACCGAAGCCGGCGCTGACGGCTCCGATGACACTGATTCTGCCGGGACCGGTTCTGCCGGGACGGATGCGAGCTCACGGATCTCTCGCGGCTCCGCCTCGGCGACGAAGGTGGCCTTCGGTGAGGACGACGAGGACGAGGCGCTCTTCGGCTCCTCGAGCTCGGAGCACACCGGCGACTCCGCACCGTTCACGTTCGTGCAGATCCTCACCGTCATCTTCATGATCGGGCTCATCGGCACCGTCGTCGTGCTCGCAGCGATCGGCAAGGATCCGGACATCGGTCTGCTGTGCTTCATGTTCGGAGCGATCCTCTCCCTCGTCGACCCGAAGACCGGCAAGGCCGCGCTGCCGAAGATCGACTGGTCGACCGTGCTGCTCGTCGGCGGCATCATCACCTTCGTCGGCGTGCTGCAGAATATGGGTGCCGTCGACCTCCTCGGTCAGGGTGCCGAAGCGATCGGTTCGCCGCTCATCGCCGCTTTCGTCCTCTGCGTCGTCGGCGGACTCGTGTCCGCGTTCGCGTCGACCACGGGTATCCTCGCCGCCCTGGTGCCGCTGGCCCTGCCGCTCATCGCCGCGGGCGGGGTGCCCGGGTGGGCGCTCATCGCGGCGTTGGGTGTGTGCTCGGCCGTCGTCGACGTCTCGCCGTTCTCGACGCTGGGCGCCACGGTCGTCGCGACCGCCCCCGTCGAGGACAAGCCGCGCCTGACGCGCATCCTCGTGAAGTTCGGCATGTCGATGGTGATCATCGGGCCGGTCGCGCTCGTCGGCGGCCTGGTTGTGCCCGCGATGATCTTCTGAGGCCGAGCGCCTTTCCGCTCACTGTGAAGCGCGCGGGTCCGCCCCGACAATCAGGCTGAGCGCCGAAAAACGGGCTGGCGCCACAACCTGCCGCCGAAAAACGGGTTGAGCGCCGAGGAACGGGAGTCTGCGTGCGTGCCTCGGCACTCCACCCGTTTTTCGGCGATGGCGGCTGGCTGGCACCCTGGCAGCTCGCGGGGCAGACCCGCAGCGAGCTCAGCTCAACCGTTTACGCAGCAGCACGAACTCGAGGTCGTCGACCTTCGGCACCCCGAAGCGTTCGTCGCCGTACGGGAAGGGCTCGACTTCTCCCGTGCGTTCATAGCCGCGCCGTTCGTAGTAGGCGATGAGCTCTTCGCGTCTGTTGATCACGCTCATCGACATCGCGTGTGCGTTCCACCGTTCGACCACCCATGCCTCGGCGAGGTCGATCAGCGCCGACCCCACTCCCTTGCCCTGCCCGAGCGGGGACACCGCGAGCACCCCGAGATAAGCCTCCCCGTCTGCGGGTTCGCGCACGTACACGCTGGCCACTGCCCGGCCTTGGGCGTCGCGGACGAGCAGGATCGCGGAGTCCGCCTCGGCGAGCATGGCCTCAGCCATCGGAGCGTCGAGGCGCTGTCCGTCGAGCAGGTCGGCCTCGGTCGTCCACCCCTGCTTCGACCCCTCACCGCGGTAGGCCGAGGAGACGAGTTCGACATAGTCGGCGATGTCGGCGGCGGTGAGTTCGGCGACTTCGAACCCGGCCTCGCCCAGGTTCAGACGGTGCGCATCGACCGTGGTCGCCGAGGGGTGTGAGGACATGCGGGTGACTCCTAAGTGAGATGACGGACAGCGGCAGTCGGCGCTCGACCGCTGCCGGATACTGCACCAGGCTAGTGCCTGCCGCGCTGACAGAACTATAGTGTCAGCTGTCAGGACAATGACATTCGCGCAGTGCCACCGGCACGGACATTCGGGAGGAATGACCATGGACATCGAAATCTCCGGAGAGACCTTCACCATCGCCGAGGATGCTGCGGCCCACCGTTTCACCATCGCCCATGCCGGCAAGGTCATCGGCGCAGCCGATTACGTCGACCGTAAGGCCGGCCCTGACGACACCGCCGAAGGCACCGTGCGCACCTTCACCCACACGAATGTGTCCCCCGAATGGGGTGGACGCGGCCTGGCCGGCCAGCTCGTGCGCTATGCGCTCGAGACCAGCGCCGAGGCGGGGCTGAAGTTCCGCACCACGTGCTCCTACGTACAGAATTTCCTGCAGAAGAACACAGAGTTCGACAAGTACGTCGCCTGAGTTTCAGTTCGCACTCCGTCGACCGGTGGTCGGTCGTCGACTGATCATCAGTCCTGCGTTCGCTCGTCAGCCGGGACTCGGCGCACCGAATGAGGGACACCCTGCCGAGGCACCTCTGCCCAGAAGCTCCTTGCCGACCCCGAGGAGGAGGTCACAAGCGCATATCGACCCACTGCTTGACGCCGCTGCGGCGTTCGGCACCTGCCGTGAAGAGGCTCGGCACCGCGGAGAGCGCGACCGACGATCCCAGGATCCTCTCCGTGGGGACGGTGGGAAGCAGGGCGACCGCCGCGGCCATGTCGTTCGGGTGCTCATAGATGAAGGAACCACTGATCCGCAGCTGCTTCTGGACGATGTCGAAACTCGAAGCGCCGAGGTGGTGGTGGTCCTCCCCGACGAGCGTGACGGTCGCGAAGGGCATGAGGTGGTCGACGACGGATGCCAGAGCCTCGGGCACCCCTGCCGCGTCGATGACCGCATCGGGGGCGGGGCTGGTGCCCGGCTCAAAGGGGCGGGCACCGAGCTCGACGGCGAGGGCTCGTCGTTCGGCCTGCGGTTCGCTGATATAGGGGCGATGTCCCTGGCCGCCGAGGATCATGGTCGCCAGCAGACCCTGCGACCCGGCCCCGAGGATGAGAGGCGTCTGCGAAGACGTCAGCCCCGCTCGCCGGATCGCCGCGGCGGCGACCGTCAGCGGTTCGGCGCACACAGCGCGTTCGATCGGCACGTCGTCAGGGATCCTGTGGCAGAAGTCGCTGGGATGGTCGATGACCTCGGCGAGGAACCCGGGTTGGGTGAGCACGCCCGCGCTGAGCCGGTGCGTGCACGCCGAGGTGGTGCCGAGCCGACAGTAGCGGCAGCTGCCGCAGGTGATATTGGGTTCGAGCACCACCCGGTCTCCGACGGTCCACTCGTCGTCTCCGAGCCCCACTTCGGTGACGACGCCGATGCCTTCATGGCCGAGCCTCCACGGGAGTTCCGGCGGCGTGCGGCCGCCTGAGGCCAAAGCGTGGTCGGTGCCGCAGATGCCCACTGCGAGCATCTGTATCCGCAGATGCCTGTCGGCCACGCGGCCTCGTGGTCTCGGGCTGATGAGGAGTTCGACTTGGCCGGCAGCGGTGATCTCGGCCGATCGCATCCGGCCATCCTGCGGGACGGGTCGTTGAGCAGCATGTTCGGCCAAGTGCGCAGTCCCGTGTTCGGCACCTCTGCGCATCAGACCGTTTCGGGCTTGAGCGCGACTGTCGCGGCAGAGGCACTGCTGCGTTCGGCCCTGCGTTCGACCTGCCACTGCCGGACGAGGTAGAGCGCGATTCCGATCGAGACGAGGCAGCCACCGGCAAGGTAGGCGCCGACGAGGTACCAGGTGCCTCCGCCGAGGCCGACGAGGAATGTGGCGATGAACGGAGTGAAGCCGCCGGCGATCGCACTGGCCAGCTGGTAGCCGACGCCGGCACCGCTGTAGCGGAATTCAGGGCTGAACATTTCGGCGAACAGCGGCTGTTGGACACTGACGACCGCGTCGTGGGCGATGTTGATCAGCAGGACCGCGAAGATGACGATTGCCACCAGATTGCCGCTCTCAAGAGCGAAGAAGAAGGGGATCGCGCTGACGAGGCCGACGATTCCGCCGGTGAGGTAGACGCGAAGGCGACCGAACTTGTCGGAGAGATAGGCGAACGCCGGGATCGTCACGATTCCCAGGCCGCCGACGACGAGGGTGACGTTGAGCATGACGCTGCGGTCGAAGCCGAGCTCATCGGTCGAATACGACAGTGCGAAGGTCGTGACGATGTACATGGTCAGCAGCTCGATGAAGCGCAGCCCCACGATCTGGAAGATCTGCGCCGGGTAGCGCTTGAATGCTTCGAGGATCGGCAGTTTCGCCACCTTGTCCTCGTCGGCGTTCTTCACTCGTTCGAGGTATTCGTCTGATTCCTGGACCCCGGCACGGATCCAGAGTCCGACGAGGACGAGCACTGCGCTGAAGAAGAAGGGAATCCGCCAACCCCAGGCCAGGAACGCCTCCGGGGAGAAGTTGCTGCTCAGAAGTGCCACCAGTCCAGTGGCCAAGAGGAGTCCGACGGAATAGCCGATCTGCACACCGCTGGAGAAGAAGGCACGCAGCTTCGGCGGCGCACTCTCCACCGCCATCAGAGCAGCTCCGCCCCATTCTCCGCCGACGGCGATGCCTTGGACGCAGCGCAGAAGCACGAGCATGGCCGGCGCCAACCAGCCGACAGTTCCGTAGGTGGGCAGGACGCCGATGAGTGCGGTCGCCACGCCCATGATCGTCATCGTCCAGATGAGCATCGACTTGCGGCCGATCCGGTCGCCGAAGTGCCCGAAGATGATGCCTCCCAGCGGCCGGAAGACGAAACCGACGCCGAAGGTCGCGAAAGCGGCGAGCGTGCCCGCATGGGAACTGTAGTCCGGGAAGAAGAGTTCGCCGAAGACCAGCGCGGCGACGATTCCGTAGAGGAGGAAGTCATACCATTCGACGACCGCCCCGATGAACGACCCCGCAGCCGCTCGTCTCGCCTGCTTGAGCTCGTCCGGTCCAGATGCTGTCCGGGCGTCTGCACTCGTCATGTCATTCCCCTTCGAATGGTGGGTCCTCTTCTGTCGGCGCACCGTCTGGATGTCGCCTCTGTCACAGTGCACAGTAGCACTTTGTTCGCTGTTCGTACACATGTGCATTATGCGCACACCACTGGCCGGACGGGATGCTTCTGAGGGCCGTACCGGTTGCCCTGGCCCCGGCAGATACCCTGGAGAGGTGAAATCAGAGTCGAATTCCAATCCGCAGCCCGCGTCCGGGGACCATTACGTGAAATCGGTGGAGAAGACGCTGGCCGTCCTCCTGGCGTTCAACACCGACAGTCCGCATCTTTCCGTCACTCAGGTGGCGAAGGCGACGAGTCTGACCCGAGCCGCGGCACGGCGCTTCCTCCTCACCCTCACCGACTTGGGGTATCTCAGTTCGGATGGACCGACCTTCTCCCTCACCCCGCGGGTACTCGACATCGGTGCCGGGTTCCTCGCCGGCCTGGATCTGCCGAAGATCGCCCAGCCGCATCTCAATCAGCTCGCTCACGAACTCGACGAGTCGGCGACACTGAGCATTCTCGACGGCGATGACATCGTCTACATCGCCCGTGCCGCCGCCCCGCGCCTCCACGCCGTGACCGTCAACCTGGGCAACCGTCTGCCGGCCTGGGCCACGTCGATGGGTCGCATGCTCATCGCCGAGCTGCCCGAAACCTTCCAACAGGAGTTCCTCGAGCGAGTCGAAATCTCGCCATTCACTGACCACACCGTCTCGTCTGCGGCCGAGCTCGGCAAGGAACTGCACCGCATCCGAGCCCAGGGATGGTGCCTGGTGTCCCAGGAGCTCGATGACGGACTGCGAGGATTGGCAGTCCCGGTCCGTCGGGGTCAGAATACTCTGGCCGCGCTCAACGTCTCCCTGCACACCTCACATCTTCGCGGTCTCTCGATCGAAGACGACCTGGTACCGCACCTGCAGCGGATCGCGGTGTCAATCGCCGAGGACTTCGGCGGTCGGGCGGACTGATCCGGCGCCGACGACGCCCTGCACACGAAGGTGCCCCGCACTCATCGGTGCGGGGCACATCGGGTCCACGCCGAGCGGTCAAGGACCTCAGATCAGGGAAGTCGGCCCCGCCTCGGCAGTCGGCAGGATCATCGGTGGCCCCTCCCTCGGCGAGTTCAGGTGCGGCGGCGAGTTCAGGCCCCTCTGCGGACTCAGGCGCGGCGGCGGGCGAGGACGTCGTTGACCGCTGAGAGGTCGGCGGACTTCGTGGTCCGGATCGCCTTACGGCCGTGCTCGAGCGGAGAGTCCTCACGGGCCGAGTCACTGAGTTCCGGACGGTAGCCGAGTTCCGCGGCGAACTGTGCGGCGATCTCCTCACGGCTGCGCGCTTCAGTCTCGTACGAGCTCGCATCGGCTGCGGTGGCTTTCGGCACCGCATGCTCAGCTTCCGGAGCGTCGACATAGCTGGGCACCGGCAGAGGCGTCGGCGACCAGCCGTCGCGTGACTTCAACCGCTGCATGAACGGATCTTCGACCTTCGGGGCGGCAGCGTCGAGTGACGCGTGCACGTCTTCATCGGCAGCGGTGCCCGCCGAGGCATCAGTGCCTTCTGCCTCGAGGTCTGCACCGAGAATGTTCGACGAGTCCGCATCAACGGAGCCTTGGGCCGGCTCGCCCCCGCCTGCCTCTGCGGCGGATGTCTCAGCTGTCGTCGTGTGCTCCTCTTCGCCCTTCGGAGCTTCCTCCGTGGTGCTGTCATCGACGATCGGAATCGGTCCGGTGAGCAGGACCTGGCGTGTCGTGTGGCCTTCGCTGGCTTCCTTGCGGATGCGCACGAGTGGAATCTCGCCGGTGTCGGCTTCTTCGCGAGACTTCTTCGCCTCGGTGCTGCGGTTCGCCTTCGCTTCTGCGCTGCGGGCCATGGCAGCACGAGCCTGTGCGGCCTTCGTCGTTCCGCTCGCACCCTGCGCCGCAGCGGCGATCCGAGCGGCGGTTCCGCTCGAGACCGGTGCCGCGGGGGCGCTGCCGGCGGCGGTTCTGTCTGAGGGCGCCACCGCGGTGGCGCTGCGCTGTTCCTTCACGTTCACGGTCGGGGCCTTCGCCTCCGAAGTGGACCGCGCGGAGGTCGACCGCGCGGAGGTCGACCGCGCGGAGGCGGACCGATCCGAAGTGGCCTGCGCCGAGGTGGCCCGCGTAGGTGCGGTGCTCGACTTCGGTGCAACGGGCTTCAGTCCGCGGAGGCGCTTCTTCACCTCGAATTTGCGCAGGTTGAGGGTGCGCACGATGAGCAGGGAGACGACGGCGAGGCCGAGGAAGACGCCGGCCAAAGCGATGTGCACGACCGAGAAGAGAGCGAGGACTCCGGACACGAGGATGCCGAGCATCGAGGCCAAGAAGACCAGCGCGAAGCCCTTCACCATCGTGTTCAGCGACTTCAGGGACTCGCGCAGAGTCGTTGCTTGCTCAGTCATCGCATGTTCCTCGTCGGTTCCGCTGCTGGGATGGGAAATCTGTGGACCGTTCTCTGATCGGGTGGACTCGACCTCGCCGAGGCGACCGCCCCGATCCGTGTCCGCCGCGCCATCGCGTGGTGCGCCGCCTCGGGGGCCCTGGCCGGTGACCGGTCGCGATCCGGACGATGCCGTGGAACCCGTCGCCGAGGTGCGCGGCGAGTGAGCCTGTGGGGTGCGTCCCGCCCCGGTCTGCTGCCGGCCCGCCTGGGAGCTGTCGTTGAACACTGCGTGGACGGCGGGGTGGAGCAGGCGCACGTTGTCGGCTCCGACTCCGGCGCCACCACCGGATGCGGCCCCACCGTGTCCGGCGGGGCCACGATCGGCAGACAACGCCGAGTGGGTCTCGCCGACCGCGACAGGTAGGACGTTGAGCTGGGAGTGTTCGGCCGCCTCGGGGATGGTGTGGCTCTGTCCATGGCCGTCGATGACGGCGAAGGCAGGAGTCGAGGCCGAGAGGCTCAGGGTCGGTGCGTCCTCGCCCGGGGAGACCTCCGGGCTCGGGACCGACGGCGTTCTGCGGGGTTTGTCGTGGAAGACCTGGGTGCGTTCCGAGTGGTCGTGCCCCGGGTTCGGAGTCTCGGCTGCGACGACGGCCGCGTTGTCGGGAACCGTGTCGATTTCGGCGCGCGAAAGTTCCGTCGCGGACTTCCGAATCATTGCGGGCACAGCAACGGCGAAGACCACGACGATGGCGATGACGACGATGATGCTGGTGTCCACACTGCCACCCTAAGTTGCACGCATCGACGAAGACGTGAAGGCACTAGGTGTGTCGGTCAAACGGGCACGAAGTTCACGCAATTCTCAGGCTGGGGCGGCAGAGATTCGCTCACTGCGGTGCGGTTCCGCTCGTCCCGTGCCGGTAAGCGGCGAGCAGGCCCTGCGGGACCTCCTCGGCGAGGAGAGCGAAGGTGCGGTGGTCGCACCACTGCCCGTCGATGTGCATATAGCGTTCGCGCAGCCCTTCGTCGCGCAGACCGAGCTTGTCGACCACACGCAGGCTCGCGGTGTTCTCCGGGCGGATGTTGATCTCGATGCGGTGGAGGCCGAGGGTGAAGAAGCAGTGGTCGGCGGCCATCGCCACGGCGACCGGGGTGATGCCGCGGCCGGAGACTCGCGAATCGATCCAGTAGCCGATCTGGCCGGACAGGATCGAGCCCCAGCTCAGACCGGAGACGGTGATCTGTCCTCGGAATTCACCGCCGACTTCGATGGCGAAGGGCACGCTCTGCCCACGTTTGGCCTGTTTGTCCTGCATCCGGACCATGGTGCGGAATCCCGGCAGCTCCTGGCCCGGAGCGGGCAGGGTCGCATCCCATGGGCGCAGCCAGTCGCGGTTGAAGCGGCGGACTTCTCGCCAGGCGTCTTCGTCGCGACGTCGCAGGGGACGCAGCACGATATCGGACCGGCGGTCAGTCAGGATGACAGGCCACACGCTGCTGCCCTCGCTCTCGGGTTCGGTTGCGGTCGGCTGTGCGGCCCGGGACGGAAGGACCGTGAGCCGCGGTCCGCTCGAGACCCGCGGTCCGCCCGAGACCCGCGGTCCGCCCGAGACCCGTGGTCCGACCGGGGTCCACAGCCCGCCCGGGGACCGTGGTCAGTCCAAGGTCGGGACGAACTCGCGCAGCCAACCCTTGAGGTCATCACCGAGGTCCTCACGATCACACGCGATCTGCACGACCGCCTTGAGGTAGTCGAGTTTGTCACCGGTGTCATAGCGGGCGCCCTTGAACACGACCCCGTAGACACCGTGCCCGTTCGCGTCACCGGCGAGTTCCTGGAGCGCGTCGGTGAGCTGGATTTCGTTGCCGCGTCCGGGCCCGGTCGTCTCGAGGACGTCGAAGATCTCCGGGGCGAGCACGTAGCGGCCGATGACGGCGAGGTTCGAGGGAGCATCCTCGGCGGCGGGCTTCTCCACCAGACCGGTGACCTTGACGACTTCGTCATCGGACGTGGTCTCGACGGCGGCACAGCCGTAGAGGTGGATCGCTTCGGGCGGGACCTCCATGAGTGCGACGACGCTGCCGCCGGTCTTCTCCGCGACTTCGATCATCTTCGGCAGGATCGGGCTGCGTTCGTCGATGAGGTCATCGCCGAGGAGGACGGCGAAGGGTTCGTTGCCGACGTGCTGGCGACCCTTGAGCACAGCATGGCCGAGGCCCTTCGGGTCACCCTGACGCACATAGTGGATATCGGCGAGCTCGGAGGGGTGACGCACAGCGGCGAGCTTCTCGTCGTCGCCCTTCTTCGCTAAGGCGGCTTCGAGTCCGTCGACCCGGTCGAAGTGGTCCTCGAGCGGTCGCTTGTTCCGGCCGGTGATCATCAGGACGTCCTGGAGGCCGGCATCGACGGCTTCTTCGACGACGTATTGGATCGCCGGTTTGTCGACGACGGGGAGCATTTCCTTCGGGGTGGCCTTTGTGGCGGGGAGGAACCGAGTTCCGAGACCGGCGACGGGGATCACGGCCTTGCGAACGGTGCACTGCGCTTCATCACTCATGAAGTCATCTTAACGAATCCGCCGCCCCCGGATAGTCTGAAAGGCGTGGATCCACAAACTTCGAAGGCGCAGCTGCGGTCCCGCATCCGCTCGGCTCGCGCGAACCGCTCCCGCACCGAGGCGGCCCCGGGCTCAGCATCGACCGATTCCCGCACCGAGACGGCCCCGACCTCCCCTCCGTCCGTTGCGGACTCAGCGTGGGAAGTCATCCGCGCGGTTCCGGTGCGCGCCCTGCTCGGTTATGCGGCACTGCAGGGTGAGCCTGACCTCGACCCCGCGCTCGATCGTTTCCTTGCCTCCGGCGGGACCGTCTACCTGCCGGTGGTGACGAAGGTCGGTCAACCGCTGCTGTTCGGTGAGATCACGGGATCGATGTCACGCCTCGAGCCGCAGGGGAAATGGGGGATCCGCGAACCCGCAGACGTTGCCGAGCTGCTCACTGCCGCACAGCTGCTGTCACCCGAGGTGGGCCTTGACCTCGTGTTCGTTCCGGCGCTGGGCTTCGGCCTCGATGGGGCACGGTTGGGCAATGGCGGAGGCTTCTATGACCGTACCTTCGGACCACAGGGGGTGGCACCGCTCGGGCGGGAGGCTCGTGTTTTCGGGGTGTGCTTCGCCGAAGAGCTCGACCTGTCCGGACTCGTCGCCGAGGAGTGGGACCTGCGCATCCCTTCAGCGGTCACGGAGGACGGCACCCGCACCTTCGCCTCGTCGTGACGGCCGCCTGCGACGCAGACGACCCCGCCACGTGACAGGCGACGACCGTTTCAAGTCGACCGGCGGAGACTCCCGCCACCTCGTGAACACTGACGGCTGGGGAAACACGACCCACTCAAGCGCGTTGATGTGTGGATAAGCCTGTGCACAAACCGCACCGGTGCGCATCCGAGCACCTGACGTGCACTATAATCTTCTCGTCGAAGAAAGGTCTCGAATGCCCGTTTACTCCTATGCCTGCAAGAGCTGTGGTCACGCCTTTGATATCCATCAGGACTTCAGCGATGACTCGCTCACCGTCTGCCCGGAATGCCAGGGTCGTCTGAAGAAGGTCTTCGGCGCTGTGGGCATCAGCTTCAAGGGCTCCGGCTTCTACGCCACCGACTCCCGTTCCTCGACGTCGAGCACCGCCGGCTCTTCGAGTTCGTCGAGTGCTGACTCATCGTCGAAGGACTCCTCCGGCTCTTCGTCGAGTTCGTCCTCGCCGGCTTCGTCGGGCTCGTCGTCCGACTCGTCGTCCGCGAGCACCCCGGCCGCAGGCTGAGCACTCCCACCTTTCCCATCGCGGAGGTGACTGCCGCTCCGGCACTTGTCGCGACTCGAACACCGCTCGCGTGTGGATGACGGACTTCCATCCACAGGGTCAGGATTCGTCCTTGCCGACGCCCGCTGATCCGTCGATGCTCAGGCCATGAGCTTTCTACAGCGCATCCGCGAGACCTCGACAAGCTGGGCTCGATCGGCTCGCGTCCGACCACAGCGGATCTTCGCCGCGGTGTGCCTTGCCAGCGCATGCGCATTGATCGTCTGGATGTTCACTCCCGACGAGGCCGGTACGGCGGTCGTCGTGGCCCGGTCCGATCTGGCCCCCGGTGCGGAACTGACTGCACAGGATCTCACCCTCACGGACTTTCCTCCCGACCTTGTCCCCGACAAAGCTTTCACCGCTGTCGAGGAGGCGAAGGGCCGCCACACTTCGGCGGGCCTGTCGAAGGGTTCGCCGCTGACAGAGTCGATGGTCCTCGACCAACAGGCGCTGCCGAAGGGAAGCCGGGATCTGCTCATGCCGATCCGTCTCGCCGATGATGCCTCCGCGGCCCTGCTGCAGCCCGGGCAGCGGATACGACTCTTCTCATCCCTTCCCGACGGCGGATCGGAAGTCGTCGTCGAGAAGGTGACGATCGCACGGCTCGTTGATAAACCCGACGGAATAGCCGCCGAATCAGGGCAGCTTGTATCGGTGATCCTCAACGCAGAGGACGCCGGACGTGTTGCCGAATTCGCCGGGCTGCCGATCAGTTTCGCAATTCTGCCCCGCTGAACATCCCTCCCAGCCACACCGGCTGCGCCCCGTCGCCTCACTCATACCGGATGGCTGAGCGGCAGGTTGCCGACTGAACACGGCGTGCCGAAGAGTTCCTATCTGTGGAATGGGTCAACAATGGGGCGGTGAGACTCGCGCCGCATTTCTGCTGACAACGTGTTAACGATGTGTACTATTGGAACGTAATCGGCCAATACTCAACCGCATTTCAGCGAACACACGCCGAAAGGGTTTCTCTAATGTTTAAGGGCTTCAGAGACTTCATTCTCCAGGGGAATGTCGTCGAACTCGCGACAGCGGTCATCATCGGCGGCGCCTTCACCGCGATCGTCACCGCCTTCTCCGACAAGATCATCAACCCCCTCATCGCCGCCGTCGGCGGTGCCGAGGGCCCGGCGCTGTCTTTCCAGCTCAAGCCGGACGTTCCGGAGACGACCATCGATCTGGGTGCGGTCGTCACTGCCGCGATCAACTTCCTCATCGTTGCCGCCATCGTCTACTTCATCATCATCGTTCCGATGAACAAGCTCAACGAGCTGCGTAAGCGCGGAGTTCCCGAGGAAGAAGTTCCTCCGACCACCGAGGATCTGCTCGGCGACATCCGCGAGATCCTGCGCAACCAGACCGCTTCCGCTGCCGGACCTGCTGAGGGCCCCGCCAGTGACGGCGGACCGTTCGATCCGAACCAGCCCCCGCGTCACTGATCCGTCGGCGCACGAGAAGGGCCCGTCCACCACTTGCTGGTGGACGGGCCCTTCTTCATTCCCGAAACAGCTCGCGTCTTCCTGAGAACCTCGGGCTGAGATCTCGAGCTGATGTCCTCGCGCTGTGGTGCCCGCCCCGCGATCCGTGAACTGAGCTCCGTGAACTGAGATCATCACCGAGCAGCTATGACCAGTGGGGTGGCTTCTGCGAGCGATAGTAGTCCTTGCTGAAGCCGCCTTCTCCGGTGTCGGCCTCGTTGCGCAGCGTGGCCCGGTAGCGGCGTTTCGCCGCTTCGACCCGTTCTCTGCGCTCTGCTTCGTCCGCCGGAGGATCGTCGGACACCGCTTCGCTCGGCGCAGCCTCGTCGGGCTGCTCAGGCATCGTCGTTCTTCGACTCCGACTGTGCGCTGTCCTCGGATCCCGGCTTCGCATCTCCGGCGGACTCCGCCGCGTCATCACCGGCCGAGTCTGACGTCGCTTCGGCATCGGCACCGTCGGCCGCCTCGGCGACTTGGTCGTTGCTCGCGGTCTGGACGAGTCCGGCGGACCGGAGCTCATCGGCGCGGATCTTGCCGGTGTCGAAGGTCGGCAGGATGTCATCCTCCACGGGGCCGGTCGAACCCGAACGCGGGATGAGCACCTCGGAGCCGGTGACCTTCTTCGCCTGCGCGTGACGTTCACGGTACCGATCGACCGCTGCCTGCAGCCGGGAGTCTCCACGGGTGGAGCTGCCCTTCTGCGCGAGCGCGGTGCGCAGCAGATCCTTGATCTCCCCGTCCCCGCGCACGACCGCATCGGACTGGATCCAGTCGATCATCTCATCGAGACCCTCCGCCGAGTACTTATGCATCGGCAGTCCCGGCACGAGCTTCGGTCGGCTGCCGGTACGCCCCACGACCACCGAGGCGGCCCGGGCGGCGTTGAGCACGGCCTGCGGGCTCATCGTCTCAACCGTGGTGCGCCAGACATCGAAGATCTTCTCCGTCTCGGTCTGCGGATCGACGAACGCATCGGTCGACCACACACGCATGAACTTCCATCCGCGTCGGCTCAGCTGTTCGGGCAGCACCCGGTCACGCTGGCGCAGGCTGCGCATCGACGCATATTCGGGACCGTCGCCGGCGACGGCGATGATCATCCCGTGTTCGTCCTCCGCCGAGTTCGCCACGGCCAGGTCGATGCCGTTGTAGTGTTCATGGGCGACGACGCCGAGCTGGAGCAGACGATCGGCGATATCGCCCATCAGCGGATCGTAGATCTCGCCGTGCGGTCCGGGCTGGCTGACGCCGCCGGTGGCGATCTCTTCGAGCAGCTGCGGCAGCATGGCCGCTCCCCCGCTGAGTCTGCTGCGCTCGAAGTCGTCGGCTTCGATGCTCGAGACCAGGGTCAGTCGTTTGCGCGCACGAGTCATCGTGGCCGCGAGGATACGCCTGCCGTCGGGGCCCGAGAGCGCGCCGAAGTCGTGGATGACCCGACCGTGGACGGTGCGCCCGTAGCCGAGGGTGAAGATCACCGCGTCGCGGGACATTCCCTGCACCCGTTCGGCGTCGGTGACGACGAAGGGCTCCTTCGTCGAGTCGCTGAAGAACGCCGCCACATAGGGCAGGTCCTTCATCGCCCGCGAGATCGCCGTGGCCACCCTCTGCGCGTGATGTTGGGTGAGCGCGACGACGGCCAAAGACTCACGCGACCGGTTCCGCGCGTGCTTGAGCACGAGTTCGACGACGCGTTTGACCTCGGCATCGGGACTTTCGACCCGCCCGGTGCCGATGTCCGTGGGACCGCGACCGTCGGCGACATAGGAGAATTCGAGCCCGCTGCCCTCCCCCGTGTGCGCGGTCGGAAGCGTCGAGATCGTCGAATCGTAGAAGTGCCGGTTGGCTAGGTCGATGAGCCCGACCGGGGACAGTCGGTAGGAGTTCGACAGCCGCATCCGCGGCAGGAACTCGCCGAGGTGGTCCTGCACAGAGCGCGGATGGTTCCCATCGTCCATCCCGAAGCGGTCGACGGCGATCGAGAACGGGCGCGGGCCGAGCAGTCGGGAGTCACCGAGGGAGATGACCTGGCGGGCACGCGTGATGCCGGGGACGACGTCGACGACCGAGAGTCGCCCGGCGTCGGCGATGACCACGGCGTCGAAGAGCGGCAGTGCGGAGAACAGCTCAGGCACCGTGTAGGGACTGCCCATCCACACCGGGGCCAGGGTCGTGAGCAGCTCGGGCGCCTGGGTCGAGATCCGATTCACCGAGGTGTGCTTCGACAGCAGCTCCTGCTTGATGACTCCGGCGGCGATCGGGTCGGCTTCGATGCCGCGCTTCCAGGCCTGGGCATGGTTGTACCGCAGGCGGGAGGCACCGGCGGCAACGAAGGCGCGGTCGTTCTCCCGGAAGTCCTCGGCCACCTGGTGGAGAGCGTCACCGTCGTGTCGGCCGATCGCCGGGTCTTCGCCGGCCATGGTCTGGAGCACCGAGGCCCAGTAGGCGAGGTCGAATTCGGGGCCGACGAGGGAGTCATCGACCTTGCGCCTGCGCAGATCGGCCATGAGGTCGCTGAGGCCCTCGGCATCGAGTTCGCGCTGCAGGCGGGAGCGTTCGGGCAGTTCGGCGAGGTTCTCCGAGTCTCGGCCCATCGCCTCGGTGCGGGCCTGGAGCTCCTCGATGAGCATCGAGCCGAGATCGCCGCCGTCGGGTGTGGTTTCGAGGATCGGCGAGAGCTTGGCCATATCGGCTTCGACGCTCTGCAGGATCTCGTCGGCTTCGAGCACGCCGCGCGGAATCTGCGGGCGACCGTCGTGGCCGGCGAGGTCGGAGAGGATCACGCGTTGGGAGCGGACATCGATGAGGGCCGAGTGGAGGTCGGCCACCTCGGCCCCGGGACGGAGGAACTCGGCAGCGGACTTCTTCAGTCGGCGACGCTGCATCATGCCCATCTCGACGCCGACCTCGGTGCGGTATTCGGGCGTTCCGGTGGCCGCGATGAGGTCGTCGAGACGGTGGTCGTAGACGTCAGGGGCGAAGCTGTCGAGGGTCTTGCGCACGCGCAGCAGCACCCGGATCGCCCGAGCCCAGTCGTCGACGTTGCGACGCGGGTTGAGTTTCGCCTTCTGCAGGACAGGTTCGGTCGCCTCCACCAGGTCCGGGATCATTCGGCCGATGCGTTCGGCGACGGTGCGTGCGGCTTCGGCTTCGTCGACGGATTTGAGATCGGCACCGAACCAGACGGTGTCTTCGACGTCGAGGGTGAAAGCGCCGAGCGAGGCGAGTTCACCGAGCTTTCCGCGCAGCGCATTCCGGCGGTCTTCACTCGCCCCGAGGATGTCCTCGCCGAAGCGTACGGGTGTCTGCGGAGAATCATCGCCCGAGGTCAGCTCGGCGAGGTGCTGCATCGTTTCGTAGACGGAGACGTCCCAGGGGGCACGTCGGCGATGGAGAGACGAGACATGGTCGGCCAGCGTCGCCCGCTGTTCGTTGAGGTCGTTGAGCAGCTTCGACAGGTCGGGGCGTTCGGACTTCTCTGCCGAGCCGATGAGGCCGATGAGCTGTCTGCGGATGTCCTCCGAGCCTTTGCGGGTATCGACGGCGAAGTCGGAGAGGCCCACCTCGTCGAGGCGGGAGGAGAAACTGTCCAGCGCGTCGGAGGTCTGGGCCAGGAAGAGAACGCTCTTGCCCGTGTGGGCCAGCGTCGTGGCGACTGCGACGGCGACCTGAGTGGCGCCGGTTCCGGGCGGGGTATCGACTACGACCGAGCGACCGGAGACGGCAGCGTCGACGACGGCCTGCTGGTCGCCGTCGACGTCGATGACGAGGAACTCCTCCTGCGGTTTCCGGTCAGGAAGCGGGGTGATCGGTTCCTTGAGTGCGGCAGGGACGACATCGTCGTCGGAGGTCGATTCGGCTTCGGCGGTGTCGCTGTCGGCGTCCGCGGCCTGGCTTTCTTCGACGGTATTGCCGTCGGAGTCCGTGCCGGTGATCGTCGTGGCCGCCTGAGGGTCCGTGGCATCCGATTCGGTCACTGCGTCCGCCGCGGACTCATCGTCGGTGGAGCCCGGGGCCCGACCGGCGGCGGGTTCTGTTGATGCGACGGCGGAGTCGGTGGACTCGTCGGAGCCGGTAGTCGCCGAGTCCTCGGGGGACGCGGCGCTCAGCGGCTCGTCGGTGATCGGCACGGTCGGCTGACCGTACTCGTCTTCGTCCTCACCTGGTTCGACCGACTTCTCGTCCGCGTCACCGGGCTTCTCGCTGGAGTCGGTCAGGGTCTCAGCCGACTTGTCGTCGGCATCCGGCGTGATCTCCGTTTCCGGTTTCGCCGGGGAGTCCTTCGGCTCGGCCGAATCGTTCGGTGCCGCTTCGGCCGCCTGTGGCACGTACGAGGGTCCGCCGAGGTTCGCCCGGACGTCTTCGTCACCGGCCAGAGCCCGCAGGACGGGGTGCTGCGTGGGCAGATAGTCGGTGGAGAACGGGGTCGCGATGTTCGCGAAGGTCGAGATGATCAGACGGTGGTTGACCCGCAGTCCTGGGACACTCTGACCGAGCTCGCGGAGACGGTCGAGTGCCGGCCCGGGGTCGAATCCCTGTGCTCCCCCGGTGGCATCGATCCAGTCGTCGACGGGCACCTCGAGGTCGTACTCCTCGTGGAGATGCCGAACGAGGGCCGGGTTGATCGTGATCTCGTTGCCGAGCACGATCTCATAGTCCTCGACTCGTGAACCGCGAGGAACGAGAGTGATGTGGCGCATGACCACAGGCGCGTTGAACTTGTACTTCGCGTCCTTCTCCGTCCACGACGCGAGGCCGATGGCCAGATGGGCGGCGCGGATGCCGCGCTCATTGTCGAGCTGCTCGGCCTTCGAACGGATGGATTTCGCGCGGCGACGTGCGTCGGCGAGGATGTCGTGATCGCGGATCAGGCTCGATAGGCGGGTGGCTCGACCGGCCAGCAGCTGCGCAAGGCCGGAGGGGTGGGCGCCCGAGAGGTCGATGCTGCCGTCGCGGGAGTCCCTGAAATGAAGCATGGTGTCGCGACCGCCGAGGTGGGCGGCCTGCTTCTTCCACTCGGCAAAGACCTCTCCGAGTTCTGGGAACTGTTCGTCTGCAACGGAATCCGACACAATCCGACCCTAACGAGAAACTGCTGTTTATCAGTGCTGGCACACCGTGGAACACTGAGGTTTCTTCTACGCTACACTGGGTGATCGTGGTTGAGCACGACCACCTGGCCCCCGTAGCTCAGGGGATAGAGCACCGCTCTCCTAAAGCGGGTGTCGGCAGTTCGAATCTGCCCGGGGGCGCCAGAACCACCTGTATACGGAAGCCGGTCAGCAGGAGCGCGTCGAGTTCAACCAGCGCCGATCATCTGCCCCTGCCCGCAGGCCTGCCATCTATCACCGAGGCGGCCGATCGTTTTCGCTCGGCCGCCTCGGCGATTGTGCGCTGAGTCAACGAGTGCTCTTGCCCGATGTGGTCACCTGCGGGCAGATGCCGGGGCCCGAATTCCTCAGAGCCCGGGCTCCTGCGGAGCCTCGTGCTGTTTGCGGCGACCGTGGTCTCGCGCGACGCGCACGACCATCGTCGGGCACTGCGAGTACGGCAGAACCGATTGAGAGGTCGACCCCAGGAGGAGACCGGCGAATCCGCCGCGTCCACGCGAACCGATGACAAGAACCTCGGCCGTGTCCGAGGCCCGCACGAGCACCTCGGCGGGCTGACCGTCGAAGAGCGTCCACGTGACGTCGAGGTCCGGGAACTCCTCCGCGAGGCGCTGCTTGGCCACGACGAGCTTGTCCGCACCTTCGTTGACGAGGCGTTCGAGATCGGCGGTGCTCGGCAGCCATTCGGGACCGATGACCGTCGTCGTGATCACGGCGACGATATGCAACGGGGAACCACGTCGGACTGCCAGTCGAGCGGCCTTCCACAGCGCCGGGGATTCGGCACCGAGGGAGTCGACACCGACGACGACCTTGCCGTCGAAGCGCAGCCCCTCGATCGCCTCGGCGTCGGCATCGTAGTCTTCGACCTCGACACCGTCCTGGCGAATCGGGCGCGAGGAGGTCGGGTGAGCCGGCCGCTCGGCCCGGTCGTCCCAGCAGGCGGGCACGACAACGGTCGGGCAGGCCGAGTGCGCCGGCAGTGCACTGGAGACCGTACCGAGCAGACGACCGGCGAAACCGCCGCGACCGCGCGAGCCGACGACGGCCAGACAGCCGGTCTTCGACTCGTCGATGAGCACGCCGGCGGCATCGCCGATCTCGATGACTGCTTCTACGGGAACGCCGGCGGCCTTGACCTCGGCCGCGGCTTCCTTGAGTGTGTTCGTCACGGCCGCTCGGATCGAGCTATCGTCGATGGGCACATAGGAGACGTCGATCGCGGCCGCGGCCACGCTCGGGATCGTATAGGCCCCGACGAGGCGGATCGGCCGGTTGAGTGAACGCGCTTCCTGGATCGCCCAGGCCAGGGCATTGCGGCTGGGTGGGGAACCGTCGATTCCGACGATGATGGACTCGGGTTCGCCGGCCGGAGCCGGGTCTGGGTTCTGCGGACGGTCCTGCTCACTCATCGCAAGCTCCTCGGGTCGAAGCGAACTTCTGTTTCGTCCACCCTAGAACACATTGCCGGTGAGTACTTCACCTATGTCACATCGTTATCCGATTTCCACCACAGTGCGGACAACACCGTCCCCTATCTGGGATGATGCTGACCGTTCGCGGCACGTAGACGACCGTCGGGCGCAGCCTCGGCGAGAGACAGGCCCACGCCCCTCAGGCGGCTGCGGAGAGCTCGAGGAACGGACGCCACTTCTCGACGGGCTTCTCGATGCCGCGCATCCACAGCTGGCCCAGCCGGGGCTCCTGGGGACGGAAACTGAGCTTCCAACCGATTTCGTTCAAGGTGCGGTTGCCCTTGCGGTTGTTGCACTCTCGGCAGCAGGCGACGAGATTCTCCCAGCTGTTCGCTCCCCCACGCGAGCGCGGAACCACATGGTCGACCGTATAGGCCGGCTTGCTGCAGTAGGCGCAACGATGGTTGTCCCGGCGCAGGACGCCTCGACGAGACAGGGAGACCCGGCGATTGTTCGGCGGTCTCACATAGCGGGTGAGCAGGATGACTGAGGGCTGATCGAGACTCATGTGCTCGGATCTCACCGGGATGTCCTCTGCGGCCAGCACCGTCGCCTTACCGGTCAACACGAGCACCACGGCGCGTGTGAACGGCACGATCGACAGCGGTTCGTAACCGGCATTCAGCACGAGAGTCTTCATATCTCGCCCCTCATCTTCTTCTCTTGGGGGCCGAAACCGGCTGCCTCGGCCCCAGGAAACACAAAAGGCGCCGTGCTCATGGGCACGACGCCTTGAAAGAGGGCACGGAGACACGTATGTACTCCGCACCAGAGACTGGAGCGGCTATTCGAACTATTCGACTATGCCCCATCTGCTTTCCTTCTGATCGACGGTGCGATGCTGTCGCGTCGAACCGTACAGAGAACTCAATCTTCTCCAGAGTAACGCCGCGAACGGCTATGACCCAATTCACAGGCCCCGCGTCACGGAAACTTCTCATTTCGTTCACCGAGCTCACGTATCTCGGCGCGAAATCTTTCCGGGCATACGAAAGCTCCCCGTCCGACTCGAGGACCGTCGAGTCGACCGGGGAGCTTTCGGTGAAGAAGATCAGAGAACGCGGATGAAGGTGACGTTGCCCATCCAGCTGTAGCTGCGCTTCGAGGTTCCCGAGCCAGGCGAACCGGCATCGTACATCTGTCCGCCACCGGCGTAGATGCCGACGTGGCCGGGGTGCCAGATGAGGTCACCGGGCTTGGCCTCCGACTGGGAGACGACCTGGCCGGCACCCTTCTGCGCGCCGGAGGTGCGGGGCAGGTTCACACCGACGTGGCTGTAGACCCACGAGGTGTAACCGGAGCAGTCCCAGCCGCTCTGCGAGGTGCCGCCCATGACGTAGGGGGTTCCGACGCCCTTGGCTGCCCAGCCGAGGACCTGCTCGGCCTTGGAGCCGTCGATCGATCCGGCATCGGAGCCGGAGTCCTTGGATTCGCTCTTGTCCGAGTCGGACGAACCACTGTTGGCGGTTTCGTTGCTGTCGGAGCCGCTGGTGGAAGCGGCGGTTGCCGTCTCAGAGGGTTCCGGCTTCGGCTCGGGCTTCGGAGCGGCCTCGGCGGTGATGGACTTGCTCTCAACGCCGAACGAGTCGGTCTTCTTCTCGGACTTCTTGTCCTTCGAATCGTCACCGACCGTGACGGTCTGGTTCTGGAATTCGACCTGCTGCGTGTTCTCGGCCTCGGCGGAGACGGCTGCCTGGTCATCGGCGCCCTGTCCGGCGGCGGGCATCACAGCCGCGGTGAGCAGGCCACCGCTGGCAGCAACGACGGCTGCGCGGCGCCCGAAGACACCGGAGTTGGCGTTCAGAAGTTCAGTGAGTTCGGTCAGTGGAGTCTTGACCTTGGCATCTGCGGCGCGGCGGCCATGCTGCTTAGTTGCCACGTTTTCCCTCTCGTACCTATTGGCTTTCCGGGCCAACCGCCACTCTCGGTCCTTGAAATCTCACAGCCAGCGTGGCGTTCGGTTCTCGCTGTGAAGTCGCCATTGCGTGAACGACCTCCACAACTGTAACCAATCGGTGACCCATTGTCACGTTTCTGTCACAACTGCGAGAGGGAAACCGTGATGTTTTCCATAAAAGTCCAGGTCAGAGGCTTAAAAAGTCTTGAAACTTTCGTAACATTCTTCCGTTATACGACGTGCCCCAAGGGGTGGGGAGCCACTCCTTGGGGCACGGATCACAGTCAATTGTAACGACTCGAGACTTGTCGATCGGCGGCGTCGTTACCGCACGTTTGCCGCTTCGTCACCGCTGGTCCGGCCTTGAGCCACCGCTCGTCCTGCTGTTCTTCAACTCGAAGGCAGCTCGTGGTGCCGGACTTCGACCGCGGGGCTGGACTGCGCACTGTCAGGAGTGCGCGGTTGTGACCTGCCGTTCCGGCTACCGTGAGTCGGCCCGCCCGCCGACTCCAATCAGTGAGCCGACTCTAGTCGGTCAGTCGGTCAGCAGATCAGCTGCGGTAGGCGAAGACGTGCGAGGCCGTCTCGAGCGGCAGGTCGAGCACATCCTGTGCGCCGGGGACCTGCACGGTGATGTACTCGCCGTTGCGGGAGATTTCGACTTCGCACTCCGGCAGGACACCGGCGACCTGGAACTGCTGGAGCAGATGGATGTCGACCTGCAGCGGTTCGGCCAACCACGCGATCGTCAGCTTCTTCGCACCATCGCGACCGACGGCGGTGGCGAGGTCGATCACCTCGGTCGTCGGCGAATCCGCGCCTCCGATGACATCGAGACCCGGGATCGGGTTGCCGTAGGGGCCGGAGGAGGTTTCGGGCAGCAGCTGTACGAGCTTGCGCTCGACCTGCTCGCTCATCACATGCTCCCAACGGCAGGCCTCGTCGTGGACGAGTTCCCACTCGAGTCCGACGACATCGGACAGGAGGCGCTCTGCCAGGCGGTGCTTGCGCATGACGTCGGTGGCGATCCGGCGGCCTTCGGGCGTGAGCTCGAGGTGGCGGTCGTTGCCGACGTGAAGCAGCCCATCGCGTTCCATGCGGGCCACGGTCTGCGACACGGTGGGGCCGGAGTGGTCCAGTCGTTCGGCGATTCGAGCGCGCAATGGCACGATCGACTGTTCCTCAAGCTCGATGATCGACTTGAGGTACATCTCAGTTGTATCAATGAGGTCGTTCACTTCTGACCAGCCACTCCACTCTTCGTCTTCAGGTCGTTGCGACCATTTCAGGCGTTGTCACCATTTCGGGTCGTTGCGACCCTGCTCCGGTCCGTGCCCAGGCGAACCCGTTCGCGGCCATTGCGATCTGTCCTAATCCTATCGTGCGTTCAGCATTTCCCGTGAGTCGAGAATCCGCTCCCCCGCGACAACTCAACCGCATGCGTCTCACCCGGCGTTCGTGTAGGTGGTCTTGTGCACGGTGTAGAACTCGCGCGCGGCTCGGGCCTGTTCCCGGGGCCCGTAACTCGATCCCTTCCGACCACCGAAGGATACGTGATAGTCGACACCGGCGGTGGGCGCGTTGACCATGACCATCCCGGATTCGGCATAACGCTTGAAGTGGGCCGAATATTTCAGGGAGGTCGTGAAGATGCCTGCGGACAGCCCGAACTCGGTGTCGTTGGCCACGGCCAGCGCTTCGTCGTAGTCGGCGACTTCGATCACCGAGGCGACCGGCCCGAAGACCTCGTCGACGTTGATCGTGTCGCCGGGTTTCGTTCCCGTGACCAGCGCGGGGGCGAGGAAATATCCGCCGGTGGTCGATTCGACGAGTGTGCCTCCGGTGATCTCTCCGCCTTCGGCCCGGGCTTTATCGATGTAGGCGAGGTCCTGGTCGAGCTGCGTCTGCGAGACCACCGGGCCGATGTCCACTCCGTCTGCGCGGGCGTCACCGACGCTCAGCCCTGCCATCTTGTCCTTGAGCAGGGCGACGAATTCGTCGTGAACGTCGGCGGTGACGATGAGGTGGGACGAAGCGGTGCAGCGTTGCCCGGTCGAGAAGAAGGCCCCGTTGATCGCGGCGTCGGCGGCCGCTTCGAGGTCGGCGTCGCCGAGTACGACGAGCGGGTTCTTCCCGCCCATCTCGCACTGCACCCGGATCTGGTTGGCCGCAGCGGAGGCGATGACCGACCGTCCGACGTGTACGGATCCGGTGAAGGTGAGCGCATCGACCTTCGCCGAGGTGGTCAGAGCGTCCCCGACGACGGAGCCGGGCCCCATGACGAGGTTGAACACCCCCTCGGGCAGTCCCGCCTCGGTGAGGATGTCGGTGAGCGCGTAGGCGCTGGCGGGGACGAGCTCAGCGGGTTTGAACACGACCGTGTTGCCGAAGGCCAGGGCCGGGGCGATCTTCCACGCCGGGATCGCGATCGGGAAGTTCCACGGGGTGATGATGCCGACGACGCCGATGGGTTCGTGGGTCATCTCGGCGATGAGGCCGGGGCGGACGGAGTCGACGATCTCGCCGGTGTTGCGGATGGTCTCCCCGGCGAAGAATTTGAAGATCTGGGCGGCCCGGAGCACTTCGCCCTTGGCTTCGCCGAGTTGTTTGCCCTCTTCCCGGGCGAGCAGATCGCCGAGCTCATCGGCGCGTTCGGCGATGAGGCTACCTGCCCGATCGAGGATCGCGAAGCGCTGCTGGGCACCGAAGTCGGCCCATGCCGGCGCTGCGTCACCGGCCGCGCGGATCGCTTCGGTCACGGTGGCCGCATCGGCGCGGGCGTAGCGGCCGAGCACATCGGCCGGGTTCGAGGGATTGCGATTGAGACAGCGGTCCTCGCTGCCCACGCGGGTCCCGCCGATGAGGTTGTCGAAGACGGCATCGGAACCGTACTGGGTGGACTGGGCCATGGACACTCCTTTGTGTGGCTGGGTCGTGTGTAGCTGGGTCATGTGTAGCTGGGTCGTGGGTCGCAAGTCAGCAGCAGGGACTGCCGGGGTGCGGGCCGCGTGCCCGCGGTCAGGGGTAGAGGCGCACCGGCGTCCATGCCGAGGCCGCGGAGAGATCCCCGGGTTCGCGGCTGCCGTCGCTGCGGCGGAAGACCCACCGGTCGTGGAACCGGTTCTGCTGGCCCTGCCAGAATTCGATCTCGAACACGCGCACGCGGAAGCCTCCCCAATGGTCGGGCCGCGGTACCTCGCGACCGTCGAAATCGGTGACTGCGGCATCGTATTCGGCCTGCATCTGCTCTCGGCTGGCGGCCGGCTGCGATTGCTTGGAGACGTTCGCGCCGATCTGCGAACCACGGGGACGCACCGCGAAGTATGCGTCCGAGTCGGCGGGGTCGGCCACCTCGGCGAGGCCGCGGATGCGCACCTGTCGTTCCATGTCATGCCAAGGGAAGTTCACGGCGATCCGGGGATCGTCGGCCAGCTGCCGCCCCTTGGCGGAGTCGTAGTCGGTGAAGAAGAGGAAGCCGCGTTCGTCGAGGCCCTTGAGCAGGACGATTCGCGAGCTCGGACCCCATTCGTCGAGGGTCGACACGGTCATTGCGTTGGGTTCGCGAACGTGGTCGGCCGCCTCGTCGTACCACTGTCGGAACAGTGCCAGCGGTGAGGCGTCCGGGTGTTCGAAGACGCTGGAGTCATAGGACTTCCGGGTCTGCGGCAGGCGATCAACGGGCTCAGTCATGGTTTCACCTTACGACGCGGGACGGACACGCGTCACCGTCGGTCGGGATGCGGGGCTGGTGGGTCCGCGATCGGTCCGTGCTCGTGTTCGGGACTCAGTGAGTGACCACCTGCGTTTCAGGCTCGTGTCCGGGACTCAGCCAGTGTCCGCGTCCGTTCGTCACATGACGGACCGGTGCCGGGCCGTGACCGTGCCCGCCGTAGAATATCGAACGTGACTGCGACGAATATTGAGATCCCGAACGACCTTCTGCCCGCCGACGGACGCTTCGGGTCCGGCCCGGCCCGCATCCGCCCCGCCCAGATCGAGGCCCTGAACTCTGCCGCGGCCGAGGTGCTCGGCACCAGCCACCGACAGGCACCGGTGAAGAACCTCGTCGGCCGCATCCGCTCCGGACTGGCCGACCTGTTCAGCCTGCCCGAGGGCTACGAAGTGGTGCTCGGCAACGGCGGGTCCACCGTTTTCTGGGATGTCGCCGCGTTCGGCCTCGTCCGCAGCCGTGCGGCACATGCGACCTTCGGCGAGTTCGGCCAGAAGTTCGCGAAGGCCACCGACACCGCCCCGCACCTCGAATCCTCACTCATCCTCCAGGCCGAGCCCGGCACCGCGGCGATCCCCTCCCCCGAAGCTCTGGCCTCAGCCGGCGTCGTCACCTCTGCCGCCGAGGCCGCCAGCGGTGACCTCGCCGCTGACTTCTACGCCTGGCCGCACAACGAGACCTCGACCGGTGTCGCCACGACGATCACCCGCCCCGAAGGCATCGACGAGGACGCGCTCGTCGCCATCGACGCCACCTCTGGTGCCGGCGGCCTGGACGTCGACATCGCCGAGACCGACGTCTACTACTTCGCGCCGCAGAAGAACATGGGCTCCGACGGCGGCCTGTGGGTGGCGATCATGTCGCCGAAGGCCATCGGCCGTGCGCAGGAGATCAAGGACTCCGGCCGCTGGATCCCGACCTCGCTCGATCTCGTGACCGCGATCGAGAATTCGCGCAAGGACCAGACCTACAACACCCCGGCCGTGGCCACCCTGCTGCTGCTCGCCGAACAGATCGAGTGGATCAACGGAAACGGCGGCCTGCAGTGGGCGACCGAGCGGACTCGTGAATCCTCCGGCCTCGTCTACGACTGGGCGAATGCCGCCGAGGCCGCCCACCCCTACGTCACCGAGGCGGCCGACCGGTCCTCGGTCGTGGCCACCGTCGATTTCGATGAGTCCGTCGATGCCGCGGCTGTCGCGTCTGTGCTGCGAGCCAATGGTGTCGTCGATGTCGAGCCGTACCGCAAACTGGGCCGCAATCAGCTGCGCATCGCGACCTTCGTCTCCGTCGACCCGGCCGACGTGCGAGCCCTGCTGGCCTGCATCGACTTCGTCGTCGACGCCCTGAAGTAACTCGCCGGGGCTGCGGGGCGTCCCGGCGTTCCGGCGACGCACTTCTCGCAATTCCTCCAGTCAGCGCCATAACCTCCCGGTGCACCGGGGCGTTATGGCGCTGACTGTAGGTGATGCACTCGCTTCGGGCTCGCAGTCCTGCAGCCCGCCAGCTCGCGGGCTGCATCATCAGCCGAAGAAGTGGATGAGCAGTCCGATGCCGTAGGTGATCGAGGCCAGCAGTGCGAGCCCGAGCTCGATGCCCGCGCCGAGACCGATCGCCTTGATCGATTCCCAGCTCGAATTCCACGCGGTCTTCGCGTCCTTGAGCCGGCCGTATTCGGCGAGGAAGAGACCGAGGACGAAACCGATCGGCAACCCGAGCACGGGAATGACGAAGAACCCGATGATCGCGAGCACGCCGCCGAGCAGCACCGAGGAATTCGGCACCTGCAGGGTCTTGAGCTTCCGGCCGGTGAGAACGAGCGACGAGCTCATTCCCGCCGCGACGAGGACGGCGACGATGGCGAAGATGATCCAGGCGGTGGGCCCGCCGATGATGATCGCCCAGATGAGGACCGCGATGCCGATGAGGATCGAGCCGGGCAGCACGGGCACGATGATGCCGAGGCAGCCGACGAGGATCGCCAAGCCGACCAGCACCGAGGTGATGATGTCAGTGTTCACAAACCGTCCGTTTCCTGCGCCGAGGTGGTCCCCGGACTGCTCCGAGGTGCCCCTCGGACCGTGCCGAGGTGTCCCCGAACCGCGCCGAGGTGGTCCCCGAAATTCTATGCGACGGACCTCCGTGCCCGCCCAGAGAGTCCCTCAGGGTCGGCCGTGGTAGCTGAGATGAAGGCGGATCCGCGACTGCGGATCGCGGTGGAGCCGCAGATCCTTGGCCGTGATCATCCACAGCAGGCCCACGGCGAAGGCGATGATCCCCGAGGCCGCTCCGACGACGAGCGCCATCCGCGGCCCGAAGACGTCCGCAACCCAGCCGGCCAGGGGCGCGCCGATCGGGGTGCCGCCCATGACGACCGCCGCGTAGATCGCCATCACCCGGCCCCGGTAGTTCGCGGCCGTGGTTGTCTGCACGTAGGCGTTGGCCGAGGTCATCATCGTCAGTGAGGCGAACCCGACGAACACGAGCGAGGCGGCGAACAGGTAGTAGTTCGGCATCAGCGAGGCGACTCCGACGGCCAGGCCGAAACCTCCGGCGGCACCGAAGATGAACCGCAGTCGGGGTTTCTCCCGCCGCGCCGAGGCAAGCGCCCCGGTGACCGAACCGATCGCCATAACCGAGTTGAGCAGACCGAATCCGGACGCGTCCTTGCCGAACTCGATCTTCGCCATGGTCGCGGTGTAGATGTTGAAGTTGAATCCGAAGGTCGCGATGATGAACAGCACGACGAGCACGACCGTGATGTCCGGCCGTCGACGCAGATATTTCAGTCCCCCGAGCACACCGCCCTTGCCGCGACGCCCCGAGGGGTGCAGCCGGGATTTGTCGAGCCGGATGAGCACCGTGAGTGTTGCGGCGAATCCGAGGCCGCTGATGAGGAACACGGGGCCGGCGCCGATGACGGCGGTGAGCACTCCGGCCACGGCCGGGCCGATCATGCGGGCACCGTTGAACGAGGCCGAGTTCAGGCTCACCGCGTTCGGCAGCAGCTTCTCACCGACGAGTTCGGAGACGAAGGCCTGCCGGGCCGGGTTGTCCAGAGTCGTGAGCATGCCGAGGGTGAACGCGAGCACGTAGACATGCCAGAGCACGATGACATCGGTGATGACGAGGGCGAAGAGGATGAGGCCGATGGTGCCCAGCAGCGCTTGGGTGACCATGAGCAGACGCCGTTTGTCGAACTTGTCGACGAGGTTGCCCGCGAACGGGAACATGATGAGCTGCGGGCCCAGCTGCAGAGCCATCGTCAGTCCCAGCGCCGAGGCGTTGTTGTCGGTGAGCATGGTCAGGACGATCCAGTCCTGCGCCGTGCGCTGCATCCACGTTCCGGTGTTGGAGATCAGGGCACCGGCGAACCAGTGCCGGTAGTTCGGCTCCGACAGCGACCGGAACGTCTGGGACATCGAGTGGTTCAGCCCTCCTGGAACTCGAGTTCGCCGGAGTAGTCGTCGACGACGGCTGCCGCGGGTTCGTGGTTGGGTCTGCGCACATCGGTCTCCGAGTGGGCACCGCAGCCGGATTCGAGTCCGACCACGCGACCGTCGAAGGGCGACCAGGCATTGGCGCAGACGCCGAAGGACTTGCGCAGCGAGCCGGCGATCGGCATGAGGTAGCCGCAGCTGCCGCAGTTCGCCGATGCTCGGGAGGCGAATTCGCCTTCGGGTCCGGCGTCCGAATCCGCCCAGCGGCTGGCCGCCGCGGAGAGCCCGTCAGAGGAGAGGACGCGCTCTCGGCCGAGGCCGAACTCGAAGTTCGCGATCTGGTCGACATTGTCGGCCGAATTGTCCTCGGTCTGTTGGAAGCCCGGCTGCAGATTCGGGTCCTGGTCGAGCTTGGGCAGGGTGTCCCGCGGGCTGAGGTCTCCGGGCTCGAGGCGCTCTTCCCACGGCACCCATTCGGGGGCCGTGAGGGCATCGGGTCCTGGCAGCAGCGCGGTCTCGCAGACCGTGACCTTCTTCGCGCGCGGGGCGCGGGCGAGCACGGCCACCCACCGCCATCCGCGGTAGGTCGGTTCGGTGCACACGAAGTAGTGCGTGACCAGGCGGGTGCCCTCGGCCACGGTTCCCAGGTGTTCGCCGACGGCGGCACTGCCGGCCACCTCGGTGATGGCCGACCGAGCGATGTCGATCGCCGCGGCCAGCTGGGTGTCGAGGACGATCTTCTCCTGGCCCGACCGCGCGCGGCCGGTCTTCGCAGCGTTCGTTCCCTTACCTGCGGCGGGTGCGGCAGCGGCCGCGGTCGTCTCTGCCGCCTGTGCGGTGGCCTGTTCGACGTCGCTTTCGGCGGGCGCGGCGGTCTGCCGGGCCAGCCAATCACTGAACAGTGATGACATCAGGACTCCAAATCGTCGGCAATCGCCCGCAGCAGGCTGGCCACCTTGTTCCCGTGCGTCGGGTCCGGGTAACGGCCGTGCTGCAGTCCGTTGTTGAGGTCATCCAATACTTTGATGACATCTTCAACCATAACTGCCATGTCCACGGCCGGACGTCGGCGGGCCTTGGCAACCTTGCCGGGAGTGCTCAGCGGGCGGGCCTTGAGCACCTGTGCTCCGCGGCGGGACTCGACGACGTCGTATTCGAGGCGAGTGCCCTTCGTGACCTCGGCTCCCTCGGGAAGCACGGAGGAGTGGAGGAAGGCCTGGGAGCCGTCCTCGGCGATGACGAAGCCGAAGCCCTTTTCGGCGTCGAACCATTTCACGCGTCCGGTAGGCATGATGTCCTTTCTTCTCATCTGCCCGCTTGACTCAGCGGGCGGTGTCCCGGCTGAGGCGGGCGAGTCTGTTCTCGTCGGTACTGGTCTGGTCGGTATGGGGCGGTGCTGGTCGGTATGAGTCGGTGCCGCAGTGGCTGCGGCGGGTGTGGCAAGTGCGGCGGGGCGGTGTGCATCGGTGACCTCACATGCCGCCGCGGTGGCGGGTGCGGGACCGGGCGGGTCCACGGGTGGGGGCGGCCGCCTCGGCGAGGGTGTCAACCGCGGTGTCTGCTGCTGTGCGGGTGTCGGGCCGGTGCGGGGTTCGGAGCCGAGTTCACGGTTCCGAACTGCCCGGTCGAGTTCCTCGACCGCACCGTCCTCGCCAGGGTGTTGGCGAGCGCCGGGCGAGGTGATCGCCGCAGTCGCAGGTGAGCTGCGAGGGTGTCTCCGTCGTTCTGTGCGGTTCCCGGCCGGCCGGTCCCTGCTGCGCGATTCCTGCTGGGCGGTGACCGGTCGGGCAGGTCAGTCGACGTGTGCGCGGCTCATGCCCGGCCCCGCCTCGTCCGCGGCTTGGGGATGAGCGGTGAAATCAGCTGTGGCCCACCTCGGTCTGTCTGCGTCGGTACGCCGCTCGGACCATGGCCACACAGGCCAGAGCGATGGCGATGGGCACGAGGATCATGGGCAGGAATGTGAGGAACGAACTCGGGGTCAGCCCCATCCACGCCTGTCCGAGGACACCGATGAGGCCGAGCGCCCCGACGGCTGCGGCGACAACCGCGGCGACGACTATGGTCGTGTCGACTCGAGTGGCTGACAATGCGCGTCCTTCCTGACGGTCCGTGGGCTCAGCCCAGTTCCTGTTCTGCCCTCCATTGTACCCCTCGCGATAGACTGATCTGCGATGTCAATGACCTTCAGCCAGTGGCTGTCCCACACTGCAGATGCCGAGTTCGAGTCCTTCGTCCGGACCCGACGCGACCTCCTCCAACCCGAGTCACCGACGATCCCTGCGCTGGCCGCGGCCGCATCCTCCCGCATCGGGGTCTCCCGCGGCATCGAGGCCCTCGACGCCGAGACCCTCGAAATCTTCATTGCCCTGGCCAAGGCGGCCCGAACGGCACCGGAGATCCCGGTCGCGGACAACCCCCACTTCGACCCCGTCCGCACCGAGGCGGCTCTGCCCCGACTGCGCGACCTCGGGCTGGCCTGGCCGACCACTGAGACCGGCGCTTCGGGCGGGGACGGATCCCTGCTGGAGAAGCACCCTGTCTGGAAGATCCAGTCCGAGGCGATCACTCTGCTGCCGACCTCGGCGGCGGAATCCGCCCGCACCCACCCGTGGCAGATCGACCCGGCCACGATCGATGCGAGCACGGCTGCGATCAGCCAACCGCTCATCCACAACAGCGAACAGGCCGCCGTCGCCGAGGTGATCTCGTCCCTGCGCGGCCTCGTCGACGAGCTCGCCGCCGCCCCCATCTCCCGGCTGACCAGCGGCGGAATCTCGAAACGGGATGTGTCCCGGCTCGCCCGCACCCTCGACCTGGGGCTCGAGCAGACGATCACGCTGCTGCTGGCCGCGAAGTCTCTGCACCTCATCGGGGTCCTCGACGATGCGCTCGACCCGCAGTGGACGGCCGCCGACGATGCCGACTCCGTTCTCGCCGGCGACCGGGCCGAACTGTGGGCGGGGCTGGTCTCCGCGTGGCTTCGTGAGTCCCTCGACGTCACGCAGCTGGCGGCCGGGGCGAGTGAGAACGAACGCCTCACGGTGCTCGCGACTCCGAAGAAGGCGCTGTTCAAGGGCTACGCCCAGTCCGTGCCGGCGATGCCGCTGCTGCGCGTGACCGTCCTCTCCGTCCTCCACGACATCGGTCTGGGCATGACCCGGTCGGCGCAGTGGATCCACGCGGAGGTGCTGCGTCGGCGCCCGCTGCTGCAGGCACATGGGTCCGCCATGACCGAGGCGGTGCTCCACACATGTGTGAACCTGGGCCTGGCGACGACTCCCCTGCAGCAGCCCGACCATTTCGGGCCGAGCCGATTCGGTCTGCGCCTGGCCGCGGGGCTCGAGCGGGCGATGGTCGAGCATGCGAAGCAGGATCCCTCGATCGCGCCGCTGGGCGTCGCCGTCGAGGCTCTCGAGGTGCCCGGAGACGTCATCGCTGCGGTCACCGAGGGGCTCGGGCGGGAGGTCGATACGGTGCTCATCCAGTCCGACCTCACGGCGGTGGCGACGGGGCCGATCGAACCCCGAGTCCACCACATCCTGCGCAGGTACGCCGTCGTCGAGGCGCGTGGTCAGGGCACGGTGTACCGCATCGATGCCGAGACGATCGAAGACACGATGCAGGCGGGGCTCACCCCGGAGGAGGCGCTGAGCGAGCTCGCCGAGATCAGCGCAGAGGAGCTGCCGTCGACCTTGGACTTCCTCGTGAAGAACACCGCCTCGAAGCTGCGGCGGGTCCGAGTGGCGGGTGCCCGCGCCGTGCTCGTCGTCGATGATCCGGTCGACCTCGACGTCATCGTCTCCGATCAGACGATGCTGCCGGCCGGTCTCGAACGGCTGGCCCCGACGGTCGCGATCTCTCAGCTCGGACCGGAGCGGACGATGCACCTGCTCGAGGCCGGGGGTCATCATGCGCTGCTGCATTCGGCGGCCGGACCGGTGCGCAAGCGGAGGGTGATCACTCAGTCGGAGCCCGAGGTGAGCGTGCGGCGACGTCCGCGCGTCACGGACGGCCACCTCGGCGAATACATGCGGATTCTGCGTTCGGCCCCGGCGGGGCTGCCGGAGTCGGTGAGCACCGACGAACCGCTGGGGCACATGGATCTGCTGCGGGAGGCGGCCGAGGCGAAGAAGCGGGTGCTCATCCGGATCGCGGATTCGCAGGGCCACGAGCGCAGCATCGAGATGCTGCCGGCCACGCTCAACGCCGGGCGAGTGCGCGGAACGGTGACGTCGACGGGCGCCGAGGCGTCCCTGTCGATCGCCCGCATCGTCTCCGTCACCCCCGCAACCACCCCCTAATTGCTACCCGACGGCGGCCCAGCAACTTGGCGCGAGGTTGCTGGGCCGCCGTCGAGTAGTTCTGGGAGGGAACAATCGGGGCGGGGGACGTGTTGTCCTCTCTGGTGTCATGGCACTTCGGGAATGGGAGTTTGAATGAATGGTCCGCTGATCGTGCAGTCCGATCGGACTGTGCTGCTGGAATCGGGGCACCCCCTCGCCGTCGAGGCGGCCGTGGCGATCGCCCCGTTCGCGCAGCTGTCACGGACCCCCGAATACATCCACACCTATACGATCACCCCGCTGGGCCTGTGGAACGCCCGAGCCAGCGGTCACGACGCGGAATCCGTCGTCGACGTGCTCCTCGAGTTCGCAAAGTACCCGGTCCCGCATGAGCTCCTCGTCGATATCGTCGACATCATGGACCGCTTCGGCGTGCTCACCCTCATCGACCATCCGATCCACGGGCTCACGCTGACCTCGACGGAGACGGGGCTGCTCGACGAGCTGCACGGCCAACCCGATCTCGTCGGAAAATTCGGCAAACGCATCGATGACGAGTCTGTCCTCGTCCACCCCTCGGAGCGTGGTGAGCTCAAGCATGCGCTGCTGCAACTGGGTCATCCGGTCTCCGACCACGCCGGCTACGTCGACGGCGAAGCCCACGAGATCGCGCTCTCCGATGACGCCCACGGCGGGCAGTGGCATCTGCGCGATTATCAGAAGCAGGCCATCGACCAGTCCCTGTCCGGTGAGTCCGGCGTCGTCGTACTGCCGTGCGGAGCGGGTAAGACGATCGTCGGGGTGGCCACGATGTCCCGGGTGCAGACGACGACGCTCATCCTCGTGACGAACTCGGTCTCGGCCAGGCAGTGGAAGGATGAGATCCTGCGGCGGACGACGCTGACCGAAGACGAGGTCGGCGAATACTCGGGTTCGACGAAGGAGATCCGCCCGATCACCATTGCCACCTACCAGGTGCTCACCACGCGACGGAAGGGCTCCTACCTCCACCTCGAGCTGCTCGACGCGAAGGACTGGGGGCTGGTCATCTACGACGAGGTGCACCTGCTGCCGGCACCGATCTTCCGACTCACCGCGAGCCTGCAGGCCCGCCGTCGTCTCGGCCTGACCGCGACCCTCGTGCGCGAGGACGGTCGGGAGGATGAGGTGTTCTCCCTCATCGGTCCCAAGCAGTACGAAGTGCCGTGGAAGGAACTCGAACGGCTGGGCTACATCGCCTCGGCGGCCTGCCATGAGGTGCGTGTGCGTCTCGACGGGGGAACCCGCACCGCCTACGCCCGCGCCGACGGCGAAGACCGGTACCGGCTGGCCGCGACCTCGGACGCGAAGCTGCCGATCGTGTCCGAACTCGTCGCCGACCACCCCGGTGCGCAGATCCTCGTCATCGGCCAGTACCTTGATCAGCTCGAGGAGATCGGCGCCGAGCTCGGCGCGCCCGTCCTCACCGGGCACACCCCGGAGTCCCAGCGCCAGGAGCTGTTCCGCGAGTTCCGGTCCGGGGACATCCCCGTCCTCGTGGTGTCGAAGGTCGCGAACTTCTCCGTGGATCTGCCGGCCGCCTCGGTGGCGATCCAGGTCTCCGGAGCCTTCGGCTCACGGCAGGAGGAGGCTCAGCGGCTCGGACGGATCCTGCGCCCGAAGGAAGATCAGGGTTCGGCGACGTTCTACACCGTGGTGGCCGCCGACACCGTCGACGAACACTTCGCCGCCCAGCGCCGCCGCTTCCTCACCGAGCAGGGCTACAGCTACAGCATCGAGGTCCGCTGAGCGACGCACGCGCACCCGACCCGCCTCCGACCCCAGAACTACTTGACGACGGCCCAGCAACCTCGCGCAAGGTTGCTGGGCCGTCGTCGGGTAGCAATTGGTGGGGTCTCAGACGTGCAGTAGGTCGGTGTCCGCTGCGGTGCCTGCCTCGGACTTCGCGACGATCTGGCGGCGGGCGACGCGGCGGGCCAAGCGGGCCTCGCCCCATTTGATGAAGCCGACGCCGCCGAGGATGAACACACCGCCGAAGAGCTGGATCGGCGCCGGCATCTCGAAGAGCACAAGCCAGGCGACGATGACCGAGAACGGCACCTCGACGAGGTTGACGAACGACCCGACGGTCGCGCCGACATAGCGCAGACCGAGGATTCCGGTGACGTAGGCCCCGACGGTGAAGACAACGATCATCGCCATCGGCACGACCCACGACATCGACACTCCGCCGAAGTCCACGTCGCCGGTCACCGCGCCCCACGGCATGACGCCGACGGCCACGATGAGCGACATCGCCAGGGATCCGATGCCCATGCCCAGCCCGGTCAGCGCGACCGGCGGAATCGTGATCGTATCCTTCGCGGAGACGAGGAAATAGCTGGCCAGACACACAGCCGCGGCCATGGCCATGACGGCGCCGATGATGCTGATCGACGATCCGCGCAGGTTGAGCACGAGCAGCAGACCGACCATCGAGACGAGGACTCCGATGAACGTCACGGTCGCCGGACGGGTCCGCGTCCGCGCCCAGATCCAGAAGACGATGAGCATCGGAGCCGTCATCTCAAGCAGCAGCGCCACGGCCACGGTGAGGTGCTCGACGGCGATGAAGTAGAACCCCTGCACGCCGGCCATCGACACCAGACCGTAGGTGACGACGGTGCGCCAGTGCGTGAGCACCTCGCCCCACCGTCCGTGCAGTGCGATGAGGCTGGGGATGAGCAGCAGGACCGCGGAGCCGGCCAAGCGGATGAGCACGACCGCGCCCGGGGTCCACCCGATCGCGTACATCGTCTTTGCGATCGGCCCGGACACCGCGAAGAAGAACGCGGAGGCAAGCGTGAGCAGGAACCCTACGACGACGGTGCGACTCATTCTTGACCTCCTGAAGGGACGAAACGTTTGTGGATCGGTTGGTTCGGACGGCGGGGTTCCCCACCGAGGTGGTGCGTTGGACGAGCATCCCCTCGCCGAGGCGGCTCGACGTGGGCGTCGCCGTGCCCGTGCGATGCCCGGCCGTGCGCGTCGTTGTCGGGCACCGATGATCGTGTGGTTTCAGTATCGGCCCCGAATTTGAAATGAGTCAAATGCATTTTGGTGCTTACATGGTGTGGCAGAATGGTTCCCGCTATGGCCTTCATCTACGACATTCGCGCGAATCTCACGATGCTCGTCGACCTCCTCAACACCTCCGGGGACGTCGCCGTCGACGGCGACGAGCTGACGACAGCCGCACAACTCCGCGAATTCGCGGCTCGCCACGACTTCTCCGGGCCCCTGACGGCCACGAGGAGCGACGTCGAGGAGACGCTGCGACTGCGAGCGCGGTTCGCCGCCGCACTGGACTCGAGCATCGACGCGGAGGGCGAAGACGCGGTCGAAACGGCGACTTCGGCGGTCGTCGATGAGATCAATCTCACACTGAGCGACTCGGGTTCCGTGCCGCAATTGGTCAAACACGACAACTGGGACTGGCACCTGCACGCCACGGGCGCGCAGGCTAGTCTCGCCGACCGGGTCGCCGCCGATGTCGCCCTCGTCCTCATCGACCTCATCCGCTCCGGAGACCTCGATCGGCTGGGCCGCTGCGCCGCCGAGGACTGCCGCGCCTATCTGGCCGACTTCAGCCGCAATCGCTCGAAGCGCTTCTGCGACACCGGCAACTGCGCCAATCGCACCCATGTCGCAGCGTTTCGCGCCCGGCAGACCGAATCAGACTGAGGCACACAGCCATGTCACTGCAGCCCCTGCCGATCACCGGCCTCCGGAAACTGGCCTGCGGCTTGGCCGGCATCATCGCCACGACGAGCATGGCGGTCGGCTTCGCCCTCTCACCAATGACCGTTCTGCTGACCATCCCCGGCGAGAAGCTCAGCGCGAACCTTCCCCTCTTCGGCATCACTCTCGCGGCGACGCTCGCGTTCATCCTCATCGGGCAGGTGCTCATCCGCGCCGCGCTCGGTCGGTTCCGCACCGGGGGCAGCCTCGCACGATTCTTCCGCTATCAGCTGGCGGCCATCGGCTTCGGCGCCGGACTGGGCCTCTGCTTCACCCCTGCCACGCTGTCGGCACCACCCGGGTGGTGGGTCGCCTCCATCATCGCGGGCGTCGCACTCTGCCTTCTGTCGCTGCTGGCGTTTCGCGGCACCCGTCGCTCAGTCCTGCACAGCCCAACTCATCCGAACATCACGTTGACCGAAGGCATCGTGGTCGACCACTGGTGGGGCGCGCCCCCTCTAAGCGCGACCGCGCAGTTGGCAACCGTCCGGTTCGTCGACGAGTCCGGCCACGCGAGGTTCACCCGACACCTCATCCAGCAGAGCCCGACGGTGCTCGGCACCATGGGTCAGGTGCAGTACGACCGCCGCTTCCCCCGCCGCGTTCGGCGCTTCAGCATCCCGACCAGGCGTTCTCCCGGATAGAGTCGCACTCCCTCCGGACCGCGGCGAAGATTTCTGACCTCGAGCTGACCGCAGCCATCTTTTTCGCTGAAATCATCCCATGATTCCTGAGAACGACGACTCCGATCGGGATCGAAATCGACTTTTCTGAGAGTTTTCTTGTGAGGCAGTTCACATTCACGTTCAGGATACCTCCAGCCGACTCCCAGAAATGGCCCTCAGACTGGTCACATGACTACAGCACAGAACGATGCCGACATCGAAGCCACCCTGCTCGTTGTCGATGATGAGCCCAATATCCGCGAACTCCTGTCGACCAGTCTCCGCTTCGCCGGCTTCGACGTCGTCTCCGCCGCAAACGGCGCCGAGGCACTGCGTCTGGCCGAGCAGACCGACGTCGACCTCCTCGTCCTCGATGTCATGCTCCCGGACATGGACGGCTTCACCGTGACCCGCCGTCTGCGCCAGATCGGCATGAACGCTCCCGTCGTGTTCCTCACCGCCCGTGACGACACCTCGGACAAGATCACCGGTCTGACCGTCGGCGGTGACGACTATGTGACGAAGCCCTTCAGCCTCGAAGAGGTCGTGGCCCGCATCCGCGCCGTCCTCCGCCGCACCCGCAACCTCGAGGACGAAGAGAACGCCGTCATCGTGGCAGGCGACCTCGAACTCGACGACGACACGCATGAGGTCCGCCGATCCGGCATCCTCATCGACCTCTCCCCCACCGAGTTCAAGCTGCTGCGCTATCTCATGCTCAACACGAACCGCGTGCTGTCGAAGTCGCAGATCCTCGACCATGTGTGGGAGTACGACTTCGGCGGGGACACCGGAATCGTCGAGTCCTACATCTCCTACCTGCGTCGCAAGATCGACATCACCCCGGAGACCGACGCCGCCGGCCACCCGGTCGAGATGGAATGGACTCCGATGATCCAGACCAAGCGCGGGGTCGGCTACATGCTGCGCACACCGGAATCCAAGTAGTCGTCCAAGCAAGGACGATAGATTACATACGTGGCAAAAGAATCCCGTCCCACCCGTCCCGGCTTCTGGGAAGAATGGTCTCTGACCACCAAGCTGCTGGCCATCATGATGCTGCTCATGCTGCTCGTCCTCACGGGGACGAGCGCGTGGGTGTTGGAGAACCTGCGCGACAGCCTCGTCCAACGCACCGATGAACGTCTCATCAGCGCGTCCGAGACCCTGGCGAAGCAGGCCTACCGTGATGTGTTCCAGCCGGCCGAACTCCAGTCCGGTTCGGGCGATGACAGCGCCGAGGATGCGCCGTCGTCGACGACGATCGATTCGAATTCCTGGGATCAGCTCAAGAGCCTCCTGCCGGGAGGCTTCTATGTGCAGTTCTACAACACGGACGGCGATCCGATCCGGGATCCCGTCGCCCCGGAGCCGCAGAATCAACCGATCCTTCCGAAGATCGACGAGAAGGAAGTCTATGCCCGGGCCGGCGAGCCCTTCACCGTGGCCGGGACGAGTTCGCAGTGGCGGGCTCGGGCGATGAAGGTGAAGAACACCGACGTGCTCGTGTCCATCGCCGTGCCCTTCGACCGCGAGGTCGACAACATCAACGAACGCGCCCGCAACACGATGATCGGCATCGGGCTGCTGGCTCTGGCGATGGTCGCCGGCGTCGGCTATTGGGCGATCAACAACACGTTCCGGCCGCTGCGCGACATCGAGAAGACCGCGTCGCGGATCGCCGCCGGTGATCTCTCGCAGCGGGTGCCCAGCTATCCGCGCAACACGGAGCTCGGGCGCCTGTCGGCGGCGCTGAACACGATGCTCGGACGCATCGAGGACTCCTTCGACGGGCAGACGCGGTCGGAGAAGCGCATCCGCCAGTTCGTCTCCGACGCCTCACACGAGCTGCGCACTCCTCTGGTGACCATCCGCGGCTATGCGGAGCTGTACCGACAGGGCGCGATCACGAAGTCCGAGGACGTCGCGAATGCGATGGAGCGGATGGAGTCCGAGGCCAAGCGCATGGGTGTGCTCGTCGACGATCTCGTCGTGCTCGCCCGTCTCGATGAGCAGCGTCCCGCCGAGATCGGTCCCATCGACCTGCACAAGGTCGTCCGTGATGCCGCTGCCGATGCGGCCGCACAGGCCCCGGATCGCGACATCAGCTTCATCGGACTCGATGGTGAGGATGCGCGTCCGGTGCCGATGATCCGCGGTTCCGAATCGAAGATCCGCCAGGTCATCGTCAACCTCGCCGGCAACGCGGTGCGCCACACCCCCGAGCACGCCGCGATCGAGTTCGCCGTCGGCGTCGTCGGCCTCCCCGAGACCACCGATACCGGCGGTGCGGACAGCGGAGAGATCCGAGAAGGCGCGGCCAAGGGCCAGAACGGTCGCAGCGGGGCAAAGGAGAAACCGCGTGAGCGCGGTTTCGTCACCGGCGGGGTCCGCATCTTCCGCCGAGGCGACTCCACCGGCAGCGACCAAGCAGACACCCAACCCACCCCACAGACCGATCCGCAATCGGCCCCGCAGACCGGACCCCAGCAGGCCGCCCGACCGACAACGCCGTCCGGCGCCCAAGCGGGAGACCAGCCCGGCGCGCAGACGGGTGAACCGTCGACGGCGCAGACAGGTGCGTCGGAGCCGGCGGGCATCGTGCCCGATGTCACGGCGGCCGGCTCGATCACGGTCGATGATTCGCTGCGCGGGTTCCCCAACGGTCGGGTCCGCTTCGAGGTCCGCGACCACGGAGACGGCATCGACCCCGAGGCGGTGCCGCGGATCTTCGAACGCTTCTACCGTCTCGACGTCTCCCGGACCCGGGACACCGGCGGTTCAGGTCTGGGCCTGTCGATCGTCAAGGCGATCGTCGAGAACCATCACGGCGCGATCTCCGTGCACGAAACTCCGGGCGGCGGTGCGACCTTCCGCATCGACCTGCCCATCTCCGAATCCGGCGGCCCCACTGCGGATACACGAAAGGACGAGCGATGAGCGACAACAGCAATCCCCAGAATCCGGATGAGGGATCCACCGAGGGCCGTCGTGGGCCGAGCGCCGGCGGCCACCGGGGATCGTCTGCGGAGGTTCCGCGCACCTTTCCCAACGCGTCGCAGTCCTCCGGACCGGCCCGGGTCAGCCCACCGGTGACCCCGCCGGAACGTCGCTCCGACTACGCCCCCACTCAGGCGCAGAACCCTGTGGACGACGCTTCTCGCCGAGGCGGCTCTTCGTCCCAGCCGCCCGCCGGCCCCCAGTACGGCCCCACTCATCAGCAGGGCTCTGCGCAGCAGCAGAACTCGCCCTACCCGCAGCAGTCAATGCCCTACGGTCAGGACGAACGGCGGCCCGCCACCGGGCATCAGCCCGGCACTCAGCAGCCCGGCTATCCGCAGCCCGGCACTCAGCAGCCCGGCTATCCGCAGCCCGGCACTCAGCAGCCGGGCTATCCGCAGTCCGGCACCTATCAGCAGGCGTCCTCCCCGCAGCCGAGTTCCCCGCAGCCGAACTATCAGGAGCAGGGCGGCGGGCAGCCCCACCCCCACAGTCCTCAGTACGGGGGTGCTCAGTACGGGGATGCTCAGTACGGCGGATCGCAGCATGGTGGAGTCCCGCAGCCCGACGAACCGGGAGCCACGCAGACGAACCACGTCTACGCCGCCCCAGGAACTCTGCAGACAGGCGTCGGCTCCCAGCCGATGAACCCCTCCGGGCAGCCGGGATTCTACGGTGGACCGGGAGGCTCGGGGCCGTACGGGCCCGAGCAGCCGCCTCGGCGAGAGAAGAGGGGCCCCGGCTGGGGTGCGACGATCGCGATCGCGGCCATCGCCGCCCTCCTCGGTGGCGGTGCCGCGTTCGGCGGCAACTATGCGCTCTCGGCGCTGCAGGGCGAGGAGCCGCGCAAGGTCGCCGAACAGACGATCGAAACGCCGGACTGGACCCAGGTGGCCGAGCAGACTTCGGAGAGCGTGATGTCGATCCAGGTCGGCGCAGGCGGCCAGGTGGAGGGTCTGGGTTCGGGTGCCCTCTATGACGATCAGGGCCACGTCATCACGAACAATCACGTCGTCGCTCCTGCGGACACCCCGAACGGAGAGATCGCCGTGACGATGAAGAACGGTGAGACGACGAAGGCGAAGATCGTCGGCCGCGATCCGTCGACGGATATCGCCATCATCAAACTCGAACAGGTCCCCGACGGCGTGAAACCGTTGGACGTCGGTGATTCGAAGAAGCTGTCCGTGGGCGATCCGGTGATGGCGCTGGGCAACCCGCTCGGGCTCGCCGATACGGTGACCACGGGCATCGTCTCTGCCCTCGACCGGCCCGTGTCGACGGAGAACATCGGCGAGGATGCGACCTCGCAGGAGAAGGAGCTGACGATCACGAATGCCATCCAGACGGATGCGGCGATCAACCCGGGCAACTCGGGTGGTCCGCTCGTCAACGGCGATGGTGAGTTCATCGGGGTGAACTCGGCCGCGGCGTCGCTGAGCCAGGCCGGCGAAGGACAGCAGTCGGGGTCCATCGGCATCGGCTTCGCGATCCCCGCCAACCAGTCAGTGATGATCGCCGACCAGCTCATCGCCAACGGCAAGGCTTTGCACCCGTTCCTCGGCATCACACTGACAGACGGGCACATCAACAGCGGCGGCATCACCCGCGGCAGCGCCAAGGTGCAGTCCGTCCAGGGCGGATCACCCGCGGCCAAGGCCGGCATCAAGGACGGCGACGACATCGTCGAGGTGGCCGGAACCAAAGCGAACAACGCCATCGCCCTGCGCGCGCTCGTCCGCGCCCAGCCGGTGAACTCGCCCGTCGAGGTCACCGTGGTGCGCGGCGGTCAGGAGCAGAAGCTCGATGTGACGCTCGTGTTGAAGTAGTCGCGATCGGGTCGGGGCGGGCCGCGACTCGGGCACACGGACCTGAGGATCGCGCCGCGACTCGACCACGACGAGGGTGTGGACAGCGGTCGGCTGTCCACACCCTCTTCCTGTGCCCTTGGCGCCCGTTGACCGCGTGATGACACTGGTCTCATCCCTGCCGACCGCCGCGGGGCATCACTGACCATGAGGAGTCATCATGAGCTTCGAAGTCGACGCCGAACGCGTCCAATCCGCCGCCACCGCCACGGCAGGCACCTCCCGCAACCTCGTCTCCGAATCCGACACGATGCTGCGCAACCTGCTGGCACTGCAGGAATGCTGGCGCGGCAGCGCTGCCCAGAACTTCCAGGCCGTGATCAACCAGTGGGAATCCGCGCAGAAGCAGCTGATGGAGTCACTGAACTCCATCCACGGTGCACTCAACACCGCGGCCCGCCAATACTCCGAAGTGGAAGCCGCGAACTCGCGCCTCTTCGCTCCGTGAGAAACGACTGTTTCGCTGCGTGAGAAGCGGCTGCGCTCCCGCAGCTGAGGCCACCGCACGTCTGGTGCAGATCCCTGCCATCACGCGGTCGAAGTCTCCTTGTACTCGTGACCGGCATCTGGCAAACTATCAGCCTTTCTTAGTAGGCTGAGAGCGATAGTTCGCGGCGGTGTTGGCCAAGAATCTCCGGATGGGAGTGGATCGGCTCGGCAGCGTCGGGTCAAACCAATGCAGGAGTCGACTACGGATGAGCATCTTCCAACGGATCGCGACGATCTTCGGCGCCAAGGCCAACAAGGCTCTGGACAAGGCCGAGAACCCCAACGAAACCCTTGACTATTCGTACCAGAAGCAGCTCGAATTGCTGCAGAAGGTGCGTCGCGGCGTCGCCGACGTCGCGACCAGTCGCAAACGTCTCGAACTTCAGATCAACCAGCTCGAACAGCAGCAGGACAAGCTCTCCGGCCAGGCGCAGAAGGCCATGGAGATCGGGCGTGAGGACCTTGCTCGCGAGGCACTGACCCGCAAGTCCGGACTCACCCAGCAGATCACCGATCTGCAGTCCCAGCACGAAGGCCTCCAGGGCGAGGAGCAGAAGCTCACGCTCGCCTCCCAGCGCCTCCAGGCCAAGGTCGACGCCTTCCGGACGAAGAAGGAGACCCTCAAGGCGACCTACAACGCCGCCGAGGCGCAGTCGAAGATCGGTGAGGCCTTCTCCGGCATCTCCGAGGAGCTCGGAGACGTCGGCATGGCCGTCCAGCGTGCCGAGGACAAGACCGCCTCGCTTCAGGCTCGCGCCGGTGCCGTCGATGAGCTGCTCGCCTCGGGCGCCCTCGAAGATGTCACGGGCACGGCCAAGGACGACATCACCTCTCAGCTCGACGCGCTGTCGAGCGACAGCGATGTCGAGGTGGAGCTCCAGCGGATGCGCGAGTCCCTGCCGGCCGGTTCCGAGAAGGAGCAGAAGTCGCTCGAGGGTGAGGAGCAGCAATGATCATCCGCATCATGGGCGAGGGTCAGTACGACGTCAACAATGTCGACCAGGACCTGCTCCAGAAGTACGACAACCAAGTCGAAGCCGCCGTGGCTGCCGGTGATGAACAGGCCGCTCGGACCGCGCTTTCGGCCCTGCACGACTACGTGACCGGCAACGGTCAGCCGGTCGCCGATGACTACCTCGGTTCGTCCGAGGCCGTCATCCCCTTCGTCGACGCCACACTGGCCGAGATCGCCGAGCTGCTCACCGGTGAGGGCTTCATCCCCGATCCGGCCTGAACAGCAGAATCGTCCACCGATGCACCCGGCCCATCGTCTTCGATTGAGATGATGGGCCGGTTCTGACATACCCAGAGAGGAACTACGATGAAGAGTCGCTTCGTCAAAGACAACGGACTGACCATGCGGATGGGATGGACGATCTTCCTCAACGGGCTCATCTATGTCATCCTCATCCTCGCCATCTGGTGGATGTTCGGCGGAAGCGTCTCCGGCGTCATCATCGCCGTGCTCATCAGCGCCGGCGCCTTCTTCTTCCAGTGGTACTTCTCCGACTCGATCGCGATGAGAGCGATGGGTGCCAAGGAGGTCAGCCCCGAAGAGGCACCCGAACTGCACACGCTCGTCGATCGGCTCTGCCAACTCTCCGACGCGACCAAACCGCGAGTGGCGGTGTCGAACTCGGCCATCCCCAACGCCTTCGCCACCGGCCGCTCACCGGAGCGCTCGGTCGTGTGCGTCACCCGCGGCCTGTTGGAGAAGCTCAACCGCGAAGAGGTCGAAGTCGTGTTGGCCCATGAGCTCTCCCACGTCGCTCACCGCGACGTCACAGTGATGACGGTTGCCGGAGTCACCGGAGTCGTCGCCGCTCTGATGATGCGCGCCGGGTACTACATGAGCTTCGGGCGCTCGAACAACAACAGCAACGGCGTTCCCATCCAACTGCTGTTCATCCTCGTCGGTGCCGTTGTCTACGGTCTGTCCTTCGTCCTCATCCGCAGCCTCTCACGCTACCGCGAGCTCGCCGCCGACCGCGCCGCTGCCATCCTCACGGGTGCCCCCTCGACGCTGGCCTCGGCGCTGACGAAGCTCAGCGGAGACATGAGCAAGATCCCGGAGAAGGACCTGCGCTCTTCCGCCTCGGCGAACCACTTGGCGCTCATTCCGGCCATCAGCGGCAAGGCCGCGTTCGGTCAGCTCTTCTCCACCCACCCGTCGCTCGAAAAGCGTCTGGAACAGCTGTCGAAGATCTCCGCGCAGCTCTCCCGCCCTGAGTGACCCTCCACCGCACCACTCGCGACCACACCACCCCCGAACTAGGAGTTCCATGGGCTTCTTCGACGCACTGCTCGGCCGCACCAAACCGAAGCGCGCCAACCTCGACGACCTCTTCGCACTGCCGCCTGCCGCGCTGACCCTGCAAGCGGCCACCGGCTTCACCCCGACCGGAGTCGGCGCTGTTGCCTTCCGCCAGGTCGAAGGAGCCGCGTTCCAGTCGGCGGAGTCCGAAAGCGTCGCCCTCATCGGTTCCGACCCGGCCGCCTCGGTGCGACAGGAGAACGACGGCTATGGGTTCACCTGGCAGGTCGTGTCGGATGAGAACGCCGAGGTGGTCAACCTCGTGACGAACATCCACGCCGTGAACTCGGCGCTGGTCAGCCAGGGCTTCGACACGATGCTGCTGTGCACCACCGCGTACTTCGTCCACCCCGACGGACGCCGGATGGCACTGGTCTACCAGTACAAGCGCGGCACCTTCTACCCCTTCGTGCAGTTGGGGCCGAAGCAGCGGGACAACCCCTTGGAGATCCAGGTCAAGGGGGTCCTCTCCGGCGAGCTGCCCTTCGAAGAGGATACGTCGAACTGGTCGGCACTGTGGGACGCCCCGGGTATGAACGACACTCCAGGCGCTCCCGAGCTGCAGTAGGCATTTCAGCTGCAGTAGGCAGTCCCAGTCCGAAGGCAGGGTCCCGTCCGAGCGCTGGGTCCAGTCCGAAGGCAGGGTCCCGTCCGAGCGCAGGGTCCCTAAGGACAGACAGTTGGAGGGCGTCCCCGCGGGGACGCCCTCCATTCACATCAGAAACTAGTCTTCAGACAGGTTCGTCGGGTCCGGCTGTCTGCTCGTCAAACCGGTTCGTCGGGTCCGGCTGTCCGCTCGTCGAACAGGTTCGTCCGGCTCGTCAGGCGAGTTCGTCAGTCCTGTTCGGCACTGATCTCGATGACTTCGCCGAGAGCTTCGACGCGGTCGCCGGGGCGGATAATCGCACCGCGGCGGGTCTCGACCTCACCGTTGACGGTGACCTCACCGTCGGCGATCATGTCCTTGGCCATGGCACCGTGTTCGGCCACACCGTGGAGTTTGAGCAGCTGACCGAGCTTGATGGACTCGCCGCGGATCTCGATCGTATCCATCAGAAGTCGAATCCTCCGGAGTCGAAGCCGCCGCCGTCGCCGCCGAACAGGCCGCCGCCATCACCACCGTCGCCCCCGAAGAAGCCACCGCCGTCACCGCCGCCCATGTCTCCTCCGGCGTCGCCCATGTCTCCTCCGTAGGCACCGTCCCAGCCGCCGCCCATTCCGCCGAAGAGCATGGCGCCCATGAGAACGCCCGGCAGCAGACCGGAACCGGCATAGGAGTTGAAATAGCCGCGGTTGTATTCGGCATAGGCCGGACCGGCCTCCCAATAGGCGCGGCGGGTGTGTCCGTCACCGGTGACGACCTTGCGCACCATCGGTTCGGCACCGACAGCCACGCGTTCGGCGTCTGCGGCGCACACGGGCACGGGGCGCAGCTGGCCTCCGGCCGGAGCCCAGTCGATGTCCTCGACCGAGGGTCCGTGCTGCGGATTGAAGAAGCAGGGCGGTCGACGCACGGGAAGGGGTTCGCCTTCGACCCGGGCCCGCACGCACTTCGCGGCATAGCGGCCGTCCTCGAGCGCCTCGGTGACGTGCCGGATATCGGTGGGCTCGTCGACCTTCGCGAGAGTCTCCTTGGCGATGTCGTAGGAATCCAGCGCCTGCTTGTAGTCCTGTGCCCCACCCGTGTCGAGGTCGACTCCCGCGGTGATGAGATCGAGTTCTGCGACCTCTTCCCCGAAGGAGGTGACGTCCTCTTCGGCGGTCTTCTTCACCTGCTGAAGTTCGGCGGCGTGCAGTTCCCGCTGACGCTGCTTCTCCTTACGGTGACCGACGAAGAATACTGCCCCGAGAACCACGAGCAGCAATAGGAATACCGTACTCACGATCTATGCCTCCCCGGCTGTCTATGTCCTCGAACAGTATGCCTGACTAATCTGACAGGCGTCTGAGCCTGGGCCTGACATCCACTCAGTCCCGAACCGCGCTCAGACCAGCGCGAACACACCTTTGACCAGGGCGGCGACTCCCCCGCCGAAAGCCAACACGAGCATGCCGATCCGTGCGATCGACACGTCGATGTGCCGGGCGAGCCGATCGCCGCCGACCAGTCCTGCCACGAGCACGACCCCCAATGCGATCCAGGTGAACGGCTCCAGGTGCGGCCACACCCCACCGTGGACGATCAACTTCATCACCACCGCCGAGGCGGTTCCCACGACGAGGAACGGCTGCAGAGTCGCCGCGAAGGACCGCTGCTCCCATTTCGTCAGCACCGCATAGGCGCTGACTGCCGGTCCCCCGGCTCCGGCAGCCGCCGACATCGCACCCGAGAGCAGGCCGGCTCCCATGCGGGTGCCGATGTTCGCGGGAATCCGGCGCCCGAACCTCCCCAGAGTCAGAGAGCTGATGAGGGAGACGATGATGAGCAGACCGATGAGGATCTGCAGCGGTGGGGTGGGCAGGACCGAGGCGAGGAGCGCCCCGGGGATCGTTCCGATCACCGCGCCCAGGGCCAGGTGGCGGAAGGACGGCCAATCCACCTCGGCGAAGGTCCGGGTGAAGACCGAGAACGCGGCGACGATCCCGCAGATGTTGACGAGGATGATCCCGCTGAACGGATCGAGGAGAAGAACGAGAAACGGGCCGCTGACCAGGCCGAACCCCATCCCGGTGACACGTTGGGACAGGGCACCGAGGAAGACTGCGAAGAGGATGAGCACGACCACGGGTTCCACTCGGTCGAGTCTAGTCCAGCCCGATTCCCGGCTGATCCTCAGTCTCACCGCTGACCGCGGGGTTAGAGTATTCACCATGAATGCCAGTCCCCTCTGGTCGCGATTCAGCGCAGATCCGCGATCGTATGGGCAGGTCCGAGCCTCCGATGCCGATCGCGCGGTCGTCAGTGATGTCCTCTCGGAGGGTTATGCCCTCGGTCAGCTCGATGTCGAGGAATTCGATGAGCGCACCGAGGCGGCTGCGAAGATCAAAACGCTCGGTGAAGTCCCCGCGCTGATCGAGGACCTCGTCCTCACCGACCCTGCCGAAGTCGAACCGGGCACGCTCGACGAGACGGGCGCAGGCCCTGGCGCGTCTCGAAGAGGACCGGGTGCCGATCACGCCGGAGCAGATCGATGCAGCGGCGCAGAAGTACTATCGGGATCGGGTGCGCCGGGCCCTGCTCGGCGCCGTCGCGGGTCCCGTTGGGATCGTGCTGGCGATCTGGGCGTTCTCATCGATCGTCTCGGGGCAGGTCATCTTCTTCTGGCCGATCTTCGTCATCGTCCCCATGCTGTTGGGCGGATTGGGCCGGATCGCGCACAAGGACGAGATCATCCGCAATCGGAAGAAGGAGCTCACGCGCCGGGCCCGAGCCCACCTCGGTGACGCCGAGGCCCGACGGAAGCTCGAGCAGAGTGAGACGCCCGAGCGAGACTATGAAGCCGAGTTCGGCAGGGGGCTGCAACCGCCGCATCCGCCCCACCCGCCGTACTCCCCCGGTCAGATCTCACGTCGGGATGAGAGGCGCCGGCGCAGGTCGCGGCACCGGCATCACCGCGACAACCCTTGGGACTGAACTCAGGCAGTTCGAGGGCGACCGGCTGCGGCAACGGCGGCTGATCGCCCGATGGCCGAGGGACCTTCGCTGGAGGATCAGGTGCGTCCTAGGTCTGGAAGATTCGGATCTGCGCAAAGGCCTCCGCCTTGTGCGTGGTGAACCACATGGTGTGCGAGAAGTGACGCAGATCGTTGCTGTCGGCCTCGGTCTGCCAGTAGCCCCAGGCGGCTGCGGCTTTGCCGTGGGTGATCGCCGCTTCGAGATGACCGGTCTCGGGCACATGAGCGGACAGGGCCAGCAGCGCATCGACGACTTCGGCCCGGCCGGTGGCGGTCTCCACCGTGCCCATCCGCATGATCTGGAGGACGCAGTCGTCGGCGACCACCTCGGCGAGGGGATCCCGTGCGCCGGCGAACAGGTGCTCTTCGAAGCGGGCGACAAAAGTGTTCTTCGGGCTGTTTCCGCAGGAATCGGTGCCGGTGAAGGTCATGGGCCCAGCCTAGGCGTGCCGCGCGGGGGTGACAATGCTGCGGGCATGAAAAAGCCGTGCCGGCGCCCCTGGGGGCACCGGCACGGCCGATCGAGCAGCGGGGGCTATCAGAAGCCCATGCCGCCCATTCCACCCATGCCGTCCATGCCGGCAGCTGCGTCTGCACCTGCTCCGGCCTTTTCGGGCTTGTCGGCGACGACCGACTCGGTGGTGAGGAACAGACCGGCGATCGAGGCGGCGTTCTGCAGAGCAGAGCGGGTCACCTTGACCGGGTCGTTGATGCCGGCGGCCAGCAGGTCCTCGTAGCCACCGGTTGCGGCGTTGAGACCGAATCCGGGTTCGAGGTTGGCGACCTTGTCGGCAACCACACCGGCTTCGAGGCCGGCGTTCGTGGCGATCTGCTTGAGCGGGGCTTCGATGGCAACCTTGACGATGTTGGCACCGGTGGCCTCGTCTCCCTCGAGTGAGAGGTCGGCGAAAGCGGCCTTGCCCGCCTGGATCAGGGACACGCCGCCACCGGCGACGATTCCCTCTTCCACAGCAGCCTTGGCGTTGCGCACGGCATCTTCAATGCGGTGCTTCGTTTCCTTGAGCTCGACCTCGGTCGCGGCTCCGGCCTTGATGACTGCAACACCGCCGGCCAGCTTGGCCAGACGTTCCTGCAGCTTCTCACGGTCGTAGTCGGAGTCCGAGTTCTCGATCTCCGCGCGGATCTGAGCGACCCGACCGGCGATCTCCTCGGCGTCTCCTGCGCCCTCAACGATGGTGGTCTCGTCCTTGGTGATGACGACCTTGCGGGCGGTGCCCAGCAGATCGGTGGTCACGCCGTCGAGCTTGAGCCCGACTTCCTCGGACACGACCTGGCCGCCGGTGAGGATGGCGATGTCGGCGAGCTGAGCCTTGCGGCGGTCACCGAAGCCCGGAGCCTTGACGGCCACGGACTTGAAGGTGCCCTTGAGCTTGTTCAGCACCAGGACGGCCAGGGCTTCGCCCTCGACGTCTTCGGCGATGATGAACAGGGGCTTGTTGGACTGCTGGACCTTCTCGAGGACCGGCAGCAGATCCTTCACATTCGAGATCTTGGAGTTGACGATGAGGATGTAGGGATCCTCAAGGACAGCTTCCTGACGATCGGTGTCGGTGACGAAGTAACCGGAGATGTAGCCCTTGTCGAAGCGCATACCCTCGGTCAGTTCGAGCTCGAGTCCGAAGGTGTTGGACTCTTCGACGGTGACGACGCCTTCCTTGCCGACCTTATCGATGGCCTCGGCGATCAGTTCGCCGATCGCAGGATCTCCGGCGGAGATGCCGGCGGTCGCGGCGATCTGTTCCTTGGTCTCGATGTCGATGGCGTTCTTCAGCAGCACACCGGTGACAGCTTCCACTGCCTTTTCGATGCCGCGCTTGAGGCTGAGCGGATCAGCACCGGCTGCCACGTTGCGCAGGCCTTCGCGGACGAGAGCCTGAGCGAGCACGGTAGCGGTGGTGGTTCCGTCGCCTGCGACGTCGTCAGTCTTCTTAGCGACTTCCTTGACGAGCTCGGCGCCGATCTTCTCGTAGGGATCCTCGAGTTCGATCTCCTTGGCGATGGAGACACCATCGTTGGTGATGGTCGGTGCGCCCCACTGCTTTTCGAGCACGACGTTGCGACCGCGGGGTCCAAGGGTCACCTTGACCGCGTCCGCAAGCTGGTTGAGTCCAGCTTCGAGTCCTCGACGAGCTTCTTCGTCGAATGCAATCATCTTTGCCATAGCGGCTTAGATCCTCCCTGATGGAGTGGAGTGGGAAACCAGAGCAGTCGTCAGCGCCCGCGACGGCAGAGAGTGTGCCCGCATGTTCCATTCCACATAAGGACCACGCTCTCGAGACAACTGATGGGAACCCATCGGTTTTCACCACTACTAGATTTAGCACTCTCACCATGCGAGTGCAAATATTCGTCGCCCGCCAAGATGGACGAGAACAGTTGAGATCCGCGAGTTGTCGGCCCACGGTGAAGGCACAGAGGGCAGTTCGGCCCAGCGCGAAACGGTGGCGCGGGCCGATTGCGAGAGGCCCACTCAAAGTCGAGCAGCACGGTTTCAAACATGTGCTGTTCAACCCGAACCGTGCCGAATCGAATCTCCCGCCCTGGAGGACCCTTCCCACGCGGGCACTGAAAAGCGCCGAGCAGTTGCCTGCTCGGCGCTTTCCCCGTGCGATTGGTGCCGGTCGACCCGAAAGCCGTTCCGACGCCCCGCCGCAGCGGATCAGAAGACTGTGTTGATAGCAGTCAGTCTCAGAGGAGGGTGACGGACTCCGCCTGAGGACCCTTTTGTCCTTCTCCGACTTCGAACTGAACCTGCTGGCCCTCTTCGAGAGAGCGGTAGCCGTCCATCTGGATTGCGCTCCAGTGAACGAACACGTCCTGGTTGTCGCCTTCAAGGGTGATGAAGCCGTAGCCCTTTTCAGCGTTGAACCACTTGACGGTACCTTGTGCCATTACTTCTCCATACAGTGCAGTGCCATTGAAATCCCGTACTTCAGCCGCGATCGGGCGACCGCATCTGGAATACGGAAGCTGGCAAAACTCAACCGACCCCGCGACTTCTCTCATTGACCTCGGGAGAATAATCTCGGTGAAGCACGAATAGAACACAAGGTGCTGTGCTTGCCTAGCTGGTGCAACTCTACCGCAGGCATGCACCCCACCCCGGGCCGCTCAACACTGTTATAGATTCGTTACATAAGAGTTTTCGCCCAGTTCACACCAGGGGTTGCGGTCAAAGGACCCGACCGACCGGCTCGGACTATTCCGAGTCCCCGCCTTCGCTGGGCTCGGGGCCGCGATCGGCGATGTCCGAACAGATCACGACAGTGACATCGGCGTCGAAGTCCTCAGAGGCCTCCGTGGCCGAAACGCCCAGCGATTCGGCGACGAGCTTCGCCTGCGAGGCGTTCTCCTCGCCCTTGTAGTACACGGTCGAATCGGTGAGGTTCGTCGAATAGTTGCCGACCTGGCCGAGCTTCCAGCCCTTCTCCTCGACCGCTTCGGAGAACTTCTTCGCAGCGCCCGAGACGCCGGAGCCGTTGAGGACATCGACGGTGATCGAGTCGTCGGCGACGCTGACTTCGCTTTCGCTCGGTGAGGGTTCGGCAGAGGTCGACTCCGATGCCGCGGGGTCCTCGACCTTGGATTCGGGGTTGCCCATCGACGAGACGATGATGTTGATGGCAGCCACGACGAGGAGGACCGCGACCAGCGCGAGCACGATGACCAGCGAGATGGCGCCGATGTTCGACGACGCCGCGGACTCCTGTCGATGGGCACCGCTGCGCCGGCCGGGCTCGATCTCGTCGAATTCGTCGGTCATGTCTACCTCGAGACGCGGGCTTGGGCGCGCTCGCTCTGCCGCGTGCTGCGGATCCGGCGAAGGCGCTTGACCAGCATGGGGTCGCTGGCCAGAGCTGCAGGGTTGTCGAGAAGCGAGTTCAGGATCTGGAAGTAGCTGGTGGCAGACATGTCGAAGCGCTCACGGATCGCGTGGTCCTTGGCACCGCCGTATTTCCACCACCGCCGCTCGAACTCCAAAACGGCCACCTCGAGCTCGCTCAGTTCTGAGGTGTCGTTGTTCGACGGCATAGAGGGTGTGCTCCTTCGAGAGATGTCTGTGCTTCTATATTATCGCCCGATCGACGGGACTGAAATTCCCGGCGCGCCGATCGGGCTGTGACCTCGCTCCCCACCGGGGTGAAAACGGCGTCACCCCGCCGCCCGGCATCTGTGCGATGACCGTTGCGACGGGGTGAGGAACCGGACCTTCGCGCCGATGGAGGCGATTCAGCGGATGCGGATGTTGACCTGCTTGATCTGGGTGAAGCCCTCGAGCATGCCCTCCAGCGATGCCTCGCGGCCGAAGCCGGAGGTCTTCATTCCGCCGTAGGACTGGCCGGCCAGCTGGCCGCCGCCCTGGTTGACCTGGACCCAGCCGGACTCGATGCGGTTGGCCATGGTCAGCGCCGCATCGACATCCTTGGTGAAGACGAAGGCCGCGAGCCCGAAGTCCGAGTCGTTGGCCATATCGATGACCTCGTCGATGTCCTTCCACGGGATGACCGAGAGGACGGGGCCGAAGATCTCTTCGCGGCTGGTCTGCCAATCGTTCTTCGCCTTCGAGAAGATCACAGGGGCGTGGTAGAAGCCGGGCTCGCCGACCTCGAGGGAATCGGAGCCGTCGTAGGCGATCTCCACGCCGTCCATCGATTTGCCCATCTCGATGTAGCTGGAGACCTGGTCGTACTGCTTCTGATTGATGATGCAGCCGATGTCGGTGTCCTCGTCGCGGGGGTCACCGACCTTCATCTTCGAGACGGCATCGACGAGCTTGGACAGGAAGTCGTCGTAGATGTCCTCGTGGAGGAACAGGCGCGAGCCCATCGTGCACGACTGGCCCTGGCGGGCGAAGCGCGTCGACAGGAGCACCTGGTCGAGGGTGTCCTGGTCGTTCGAGTCGGGGAAGATGATATTCGGGCTCTTGCCGCCGAGCTCCATCGACGAATGCGCGAGACGACCGCCGGCCACCTCGGCGACGTGACGGCCGACGCTCGTCGAACCGGTGAACGAGACCTTGTCGACATCGGGGTGGACGTTGAGCGCCTCACCGATGACCGAACCCTTGCCCGTGACGACGTTGAGCACACCGGCGGGCAGGATGTCGGCGATGATCTCGGCCATCTTGAGGATCGTCAGGGGTGCGTCTTCGGCGCACTTGAGCACGATCGTGTTGCCGGCGGCGAGCGCGGCAGGGGTCTTGAAAGCGGCGATCATCAGCGGCGAGTTCCACGGCAGGATGCCGGCCACGACGCCCAGCGGCACACGCTTGGTGTACTGCAGCTGCTTGTCTCCGGCGGGCAGGGTGTTGCCCTTGATCTCACCGGCGACTCCGCCCATGTAGCGGAACAGGTCGGCCAGGGTGATCGTCTCCGGCCGAGCCTGCGTACGGATCGCGTTGCCGGTGTCGATGGCAGTCAGCTGAGCGAGTTCCTCCGACGCCACTTCGAGAGCATCGGCGCAGGCCAGAAGCTTCTTCTGGCGTTCCTTGAACGGCACGGCGGCCCACTCGGGGAAGGCCTTCCGCGCGGCCTTGACGGCACGATCCGCGTCGGCCTCCTTGCCGTTGGGCACCTTGGCGATGACGACGTTGCGGTCGATCGGGGTGATGACATCGGTGGTGTCACCGTCAGCGGCGTCGACCCACTCGCCGCCGATGAGCATCTTCCAGTTCCTGGCCTCTGGGAATTCCGGCATTTCGGTCCTTTCGTTCAACGATGAACTTCTTAGGGCGAGCATAACGTGTGCGCTCGGCGAGCAATACACCGGCTCAATAGGCGATCGCGCACACCCGATCTGCGCTTCGTGCACACTCGCGCACCTTCACCGAGGCGGGGCCGACGACCCCGGCCCCTCCCCGAGGCGGCCCGACCTCTCCCACCTTCGCCGAGGCGGCACGTCCGTTCTCGTCACTGTCCTCGTTACACTCGTGCCCATGACGTCGACACCTCCGATGACCGAGATCATGTCCCCCGATTGGGCTCAGGCCCTGGCCGGAGTGGAGGAGCGCATCCATAAGATGGGCGACTTCCTCCGCGCCGAGCTCGCCGCCGGCCGCGAATATCTGCCGTCCGGGGAATCCGTCTTCCGCGCCTTCGCCGAACCGCTGTCCCAGGTCAAGGTCCTCATCGTCGGTCAGGACCCCTATCCGACGATCGGACATCCCATCGGCCTGTCCTTCGCCGTCGACCCCGGTGTCCGGCCGCTGCCGAGATCGCTGGGCAATATCTACAAGGAGCTCGAGGCCGACCTCGGCATCGCGCCGGCACCGCATGGAGACCTGCGGGCGTGGTCCCGGCAGGGGGTGATGCTGCTCAACCGTGCGCTCACCGTCGCTCCCGGGCAGCCGGCCTCCCACCGCGGCAAGGGGTGGGAGGAGATCACGGAGCGGGCGATCGTGGCCCTGACGGAACGGGAGCAGCCGCTCGTCGCGATCCTCTGGGGCCGGGACGCTCGCAACCTTGCGCCGCTGCTGACCTCGGGCACCGCCGAGGTGGCCATCATCGAATCCCCGCACCCCTCGCCGCTGTCGGCCAGCCGCGGGTTCTTCGGTTCCCGCCCGTTCTCACGCACGAATGATCTGCTCGCGCAGAAGGGGATCGCGCCCATCGACTGGGCGCTGCCGCCTCAGGACTGATCCGCCCCGGGCTCGGGCTGCGCCTTCGTCGACACGGTCGGGATCTTCCCGGTCGTCGGGGTCTTCGCCGCACCCGGCTGGACCGAATCCATCACGGCCGTCGACGGCTCATTGCTGCGCACCGAGGCAACGGTCTTCTCCGCCGAGCTGCGGCTCTTGAGGTTCTTCAGCGGCAGCGCCAGGTAGCTTCCGAGCACGGCGCCGACGGCCAGGGCCGCATTCGCGAGGATCGCGGTGAACAGTGAGGACAGTCCCACGGCGAAGGACACGTTCTCCGAATCCGAGGCGATCTGGTAGACGGCGGTGAAGATCGACAGACCCTGGAGCAGGGTGTAGATGCCGGGAATCATGAGCACGATGGCCGGTGCTCCCAGCCGCAGAGCCAAGGGCCTCGAGAGGAATCCGGTGACGGTGGCGGCGAGGAGACTCGCGAGCACATTGTCGATGTGCAGCAGCGTCAGCGTCATCATCGTGATGTGCGAGGCCAGACCGACCAGGGCAGCGGGCAGGATGAACCGACGCCGGGCCGACATCGCCACGGCACCGGACATCGACACCACGGCGGCGGCGACCATCGACAGGATCGCTGTGACCACGTGCGGACTCGTCTTCGGCACAAGGACTTCGATATGGCTGAGCCCGATCGCCTGTCCGCACACGACTCCCAAGGCGATGCCGGAGACGATGCCGGCCAAGGCCATGAACACGCCGACCACCCGCCCGGCCGCGGTGAGAGGGAAGTTCGTCAGCGCGTCTTGGACCGCCGAATACAGCGATTGGGTCGGCAGGAGCAGGACGATGCCGGCGGCCACGAGGTACTGCGGCGAGTTGATGATGCCGATGTCGCCGGCGATCGTAGCGATGAGCGTCGCCGAGGCGGCCTGCGCCGCGGTGATGAAGAACGAGGGCAGATGGGTCCGGCCGAGCAGTTTGCCGAACTGGAAGACGACGATGGCCATGACGATGCCCAAGGGCACCGCGACCGGTCCTCCTCCGAGCAGCAGGACGAGCGCACCGACCATGAGTCCCCAGGCACCGGTGACGAACCATTGGGGAAACGGTCGCCGCTGAGACCGGATCGCGTCGAGGCGGCTGCGGGCCTCTTGGAATTCGAGACGACCGTCGACGAGGTCGGTGACGAGCTTGTGCACCGAGGCGAGCTTCGCGAAATGCGTGGACTCGCTCCGGTTGACCCGCATCACGGTCATGAGTCGGCCGTCGGAGGTCGAATAGTGCACGACCAGGGTGTTCGAGGTCAGGTCCACCTCGACGGTGGCCAGACCGCACGCGGTGCAGGCGGCGATCACGGAGACTTCGACATCACTGGTGCCGGCGCCGGCGCGCATCATCATCGCCGCGATGTCGGCGGCGAGGTCGAGGACCATCCTCGCTTCGTCCTCGCTCGGTTCGGTCGCCTGCACCGGTGCCTGGTACGGGGTGCCTTTGAGCGCGGTGACGATCGGCACCGGCTGCGTATTGGTCGTGGTGCCGGAGACGAGTTTGCCGACCGTGCGCCGGGCGACTCGCTGTGCGATCCGCTGAGACGCACCGAGGTGGTCGGTGCGCGGCTTGGACCGTCCGCTGCTGCGGTTCGATTTCGCGGCTTTCGCGGCCGCGGCCTTCGCAATGTCCTCGGGCAGGGGTTCCGGCGAGGATTCCCGCAGTTCGGCCAGGCGCTGCAGACGGGTGCGTTCGAGCAGCTCCCGCAGGGCATGGGATCCGGCTTCCGGGTTGCCGGCGACTACCGGGGACGGCGACGACCCGCGGACGGGACCGGGCGCGGTCGGTTCATCGACCCGCACCTCGGCGGTGGTGGCGTCTTCGAGATTCTCGTCGCTCACGGCTCGCAGATGAGTGTCGGGCCGTGTGGGTCGGCGACGTTCGCGGTTCCCGTCCCGGCGTCGAAGTCGAAGACTCGGCGACCGGAGACGAACACGGTCTCGGCACGCGAGTCGAGGTCGAGCGGGTCGCCCGACCAGATGACGATATCGGCGTCGCGGCCGACGGCCAGGGACCCGAGGCGGTCCTCGAGTCCGAACATCGCGGCCGGGTTGATCGTCAGGGCTTCGATGGCGACGACCGGGTCGAGTCCTTCCTTCACGGCCAGCGCGGCCTCGTGGATGAGGAAGTTGATCGGGATGACCGGGTGGTCGGTGGTCAGGGCGATGCGCACCCCGGCCCTGGCCAGGGCCGCTGCGGTGGCCAGGGTGCGGTCGCGCAGTTCGACCTTCGAACGCGAGGTCATCAGGGGGCCGAGGATGACGTCGATGCCCTTGGCGGCGATGTAGTCGGCGATCTTGTGGCCTTCGGTGCCGTGGTTGATGATCAGCCGGTACCCGAATTCCTCGGACAGGCGGATGGCCGTGGCGATGTCGTCGGCACGGTGGCAGTGCTGGTCCAGGGCGAGCTTTCCGTCGAGGATGTCGGCCAGGGTCTCCTTGACCAGGTCACGGTCGAACGGTGTGCCCTCCGCTTCGGCGTGGGCGCGTTTGGCCTGGTAGTTGCGGGCGTCGACGAAGGCGTCGCGGAGGATCTTCGCGGTGCCCATCCTCGTCGAGGGGGTCGTCTTCTTCTCTCCGTAGACGCGTTTCGGGTTCTCCCCGAGTGCGGACTTCACGGACAGGTCTTCGCTGATGAGCATCTCGTCGACGATGCGTCCCCAGGTCTTGACGAAGGCGGTGCGGCCGCCGATGGGGTTGCCGGACCCGGGTTTGATGAGGGCGGAGGTGACGCCGCCGCGCAGGGCGTCCTTGAACCCGAGTTCGGTGGGATCGATCCCGTCGAGTGCACGCAGACCGGCCCCGTTGGGATCGGTCATCTCGTTCGTGTCATCACCGGACCAGCCTTCGCCGTCCTCATGCACGCCGAGGTGGCCGTGGGCTTCGATGAAACCGGGCAGGACCCAGCGTCCTCCGGCATCGATGACCTCGGTGTCCGACGGCAGGTCGGCGGTGTCGACGGAACCGGCGACCACCTCGGCGATGCGGCCGTCGGTGACGGTGAGCGTACCCGATTCGATCGCCTCGGCGCGGTGCCCGTGCGCATCGGCGACGGGCACGATCCGTGCGTTGGTGATCACGAGATCTGTGGCGGCGGGGACCGGAACCGAACGGTACATTGTGCTCCTAGCAATGGGGACGGCGGCGTCGTCTGGCTGCGGAAACGAGTCTACGCCACTTGACGTTTCGCTCGGGTCACTCCGCCGCCCTCGTGAGTGCCCCGCGTCAGCTCCGGCGTATAGTCTTGGACAATCGTTCGAAGAGAGAAGGTTCCCTGATGCTCGAGACCATCACCTCATACGTCGCTGTCGGAGATTCGTTCAGTGAAGGGCTGATGGATCCCGACCCGCGCGGGGATGATCGGTACCGCGGTTGGGCCGACCGTCTGGCGCTCATGCTCACCGAATCCTCGATCGGCAGCCCCGATGTCTCCTATGCCAATCTCGCGATCCGCGGTCGCCTGCTCGACCGCATCCTCGACGAGCAGGTGCCGCGTGCGCTCGAGATGAAACCCGACCTGGTCAGTCTGTGCGGAGGCGGCAACGACTGCCTGCGCCCGAAGGCCGATATCGATGCTCTGGCGGCGAAGTACGAACGCGCGGTCATCGCCCTGCGGGAGGCCGGCATCGAGGTGCTCATGTGCAATGGCTTCGACACCGAGTTCAGCACCCCGCTCATCCGCGCGGTGCGCCCTCGCGTGGGCATCTACAACGCTCACCTGTGGTCGATCGCGCAGCGCCACGGCTGCCATATGGTCGACCTGTGGGGTCTGCGCTCGCTCTATGCTGTGGAGATGTGGGCCGACGACCGCATCCACCTCTCCCCCAAGGGGCATCACCTCGTGGCCGAGCAGGCCCTGGCCACACTCGAATCCGGACATTCGCTGCCGACCGAGGGCTTCGGCATTCCGGCCCGCCCGACACGGGCGATCCGCGAGGTCATGAGCGAAGAGTCCCGGTGGGCGCGGCAGTATCTGGGCCCGTGGGTCGGTCGGCGTCTGCGCGGAGAGTCCTCCGGTGACAAGCTCGACCCGAAACTGGCCGAACTCACCCGCGTCGCCGATCTCATCGAGCGGGCACGCAACTCTGCCCGGACCGACGACGTCGACGGGGCGAACGGGCCCGGCCACGCACAGGGATGAGCATCGAAGGCGAACGGATCCCCGCACTCGCGTCCGCCGGAGCCGAGCTCGCGGTCGCCGTGCGTGATTCGGGACCCGGCAGGACCGGCGCAGAGGCGGGCGCGGTCGAGTCGGAGATGAGCGTGCCGGCGTTCCGGTACTCCTATGGGGACTCCCCCGACCAGTTCGTCGAGGTCTATGGTGATCCGGCGACCGCCTCGGCGACGGTGGTCTTCGTCCACGGCGGCTACTTCCGCCCCCGCACGGATCTCGCCCACGCCCGCCCTCTGGCTCGTGCGCTGGCCGAGTCCGGGGTGCTCGTCGCCGCCGTCGAATACCGTCGGATCGGCGGGCAGCCGCACCTGCTCGACGATGTCACCGCGGCCATCGACTCGGTGTGTGCCGCACTGCCGCGCTGGGGTGCCGGCGAGCAGGCGCGGGAGAACCTCATCGTGTCGGGCCATTCGGCCGGAGGCTGCCTCGTGCTGGCGTGGGCGTCGCACCTGCCCGCGACGGGACCGCGGATCCGTCTGCGGCCCCTGGCACCGGTGACCGATCTGCTGCGAGAGGTCGCCGGCCACCTCGGCGATGGGGCCGTGCTCGACTATATGGGGGTGCGGCCGGAAGAGGATCTCGAGGCGTATCTGCGTCACGATCCGCGGTCTCGGGTCGCACTCATCCCGACCCGGGTGAACGTGCATTCGATCCACGGGGATGCCGATGGGATCGTCGATGTCGAGTTCTCTCGCGTCTTCCCTGCCGCCCTGACCGAGCTGCCCGGAGCCAACCATGCTGATGTCATCGACCCCGAGTCACCCTACTTCGCGCAGGTGAGGGACCTTCTCCTCGAGTGAGGCCCGGTCCTCAGACCCCTTCGGGGCTGATTCCGGGGCCGTTCTCGATGCCGGTGCGGATCTCGAAGAGTTCGGGGAAGAAGGTGAGGTCGAGCGCCTTCTGCAGGAAGCCCACTCCGCTCGACCCGCCGGTTCCGCGTTTCATGCCGATGATCCTCAGCACCGTGCGCATGTGCCGGTAGCGCCAGAGTTGGAAGTTCTCCTCGAGGTCGACGAGTTCTTCGCAGCTTTCGTATTCCTGCCAGTACTTCTGCGAGTTCTCATAGATGACCCGGAAGGTCTCGAGCAGCTCTTCGTCGAAGGTGTGCGCCACCGATGTGTCCCGGTCGAGCAGTCGCTGCGGGACCGGGAGTCCGCGACGGGCGAGGCAGGCGAGGAACTCATCGTAGATGCTCGGCTCCTCAAGGTACCGCTCGAGCGTCGCACGCGCTTCGGGTTCGCCGTCGAAGACCGGCAGCATGGCTCGGTTCTTGTTGCCGAGCAGGAATTCCACTGCCCGGTACTGCCAGGATTGGAAACCGGAGGCCCGACCGAGGTGGTCGCGGAACCCGATGTATTCGCTGGGGGTGAGAGTCGCGAGGACCGACCACTGTTCGGTCAGGGTCTTCTGGATGTGTTTGACGCGGGCAATGCGCTTGAGCGCGGTCTGCAGCTCGTCGGCGGCGATGAGCCGTCGGGCGTCGAGGAGTTCGTGGATGACGAGGCGGAACCACAGTTCGGTCGTCTGATGCTGGATGATGAAGAGCATCTCGTCGTGATGCTCGGGGCTGCTGACGGGGTGCTGAGCACCGAGCAGACGATCGAGGTCGAGATAGGACCCGTAGGTCATCGTCTCCTTGAGGTCGGTGTGGACCCCGGCTTCGAGATCGCGGACGTTCTTCTCCGCGGTCGACCCGGCGGTGGGAGACTCGTTCGCTTCTGTCGGTGTGCGGGTGCGATCGTCAGTGGTCGTCCGGGCCTCGTCGCCCGGAGCGGAATTCGAATCGGTCATGGGTTCCAGCATAGGGCTCAGCCGGGTCGCCGCCTCTGCGGTTCGGTGACCTCGCGGACCTCGTCGATGAGTCGCTGCCATTCCTGCGGCATCTGCCCTTCGCCGAATCGGACGGAACCGTACCGGCTCTCGATGAGGTAGGCGAAGCGGTCGGCACCGGCCGGTGGCGCACCGGACTCAGCTTGCGACCACGGCAGTTCGGCGACCGTGCGGCCGAGGTCCTCTCGACGACTGCTCGCATCGATGTCGACCTCCCACACGAGCAGCATGCCGCCGATCCCGCCCGTGCGTTCGACGAGCAGGCGACCATAACCGTCGTCTCGCCCTTGCGCAGGTTCGCTCGCGTCCCCGCGGTCGCCTCCTGCCGGGCCTCCGGCCGCGGCATCGGCCTCGCTGTCCATCACCAGCTGCTCCCTTGGTTTCCCCTGGCCGAGGCCGCGTGGGAGATGCCGACTGCTTCCCATCCGGCGACGACCGCATCGTGCACGTCGGATCCGGCACCGAACTGGTCGGCCGCCTCGGCGATGGTGAGCTGGGCGAAACCGGCGAAATCGGTCTGCTTCGTGATCTCGGACCCCGTGAGGACTGAGTACCAGACCTGTCCGGCGCTCTCCCAGGCGGGACCGCCGATGCTCGTCGCCGCGAGCGCGAAGGCACGGTTCGGGATGCCGGAGTTGAGGTGGACCCCGCCGTTGTCGGAATCGGTGGTGACGAAGTCGTCCACGTGCGCGGGCTGCGGATCCCTGCCGAGGACATCGTCGTCATAGGCCGTGCCGGGTTCGATCATCGATCGCAGGGCTCGACCGGTCACCTCGGCGGTGAAGATCCCAGCGCCGATGAGCCAATCCGCGTCCTCGGCGTTCTGCCCGGCCGCATGCTGCTGGGTGAGGGCACCGAAGACATCGGCGCAGTGTTCGTTGAGCGCTCCCGGCTGGCCGGAGTATTCGAGGTCGGCGGTGTGGCTGATGACCCCGTGGGAGAGCTCGTGGCCGATGATCGACACGGATCCGGTGAAACCGGTGAACACCTCATCGTCGCCGTCGCCGAAGACCATGAGGCGGCCGTCGAAGAAGGCGTTGTCGTAGTCCTTGCCGTAGTGGACGCTGGCCATGAGGGGCATCCCCTGACCGTCGAGGGAGTCGCGGGAGAACGCTTCGGAGAACAGCGCGTAGGCGGCGCCGAGGCCGTCGTAGGCCTCATTGACCGGCTCATCGCTCACCGGCGCTTCGCCTTCGGAGAGGACGAGGGTGCCGGGCAGGACCTCGGTGTTCTCGGCATCGTGGATGAGGCGCTGCAGCCCGGCCCGAGCCGGAGCGGCGAGCGCGGCCTCATCCTTGTCGAGGTCGGCCGGAGGGGTGTAGCGCAGACCGGCCAGGCGGAGGTTCCGGCAGCTCTCGTCGGACATCCGGCAGCTGCGGGCTGCGGCGGCGGCCCTCGGGAAGCGCTGGGTTCCACGCTCGGCGATGGCGTCGAGGAGGTAGGGCGGGATCACGCTGCGGATGCTGACGGCACTGTGAGAGATCATGATTCCAGCGTCCCACGTTCGGCACGGATTCGGTAGGGCACGGTCCGCTCTGAGGACGGGGCGAATGCCTCGTGCGAGGGAGCGCTCCGCACAGGGCGGGGTCTCCGTCGGAAAACGATGGTCGGAAAATGATGCAAACAAAGTATTGCAAAGCTTTCTTTGCAAGAGTATCTTTGCATTATGAGCGAGGAGATCACCCACCCCAACGGCGTCCGCGAGATCAGCACCTCAGCCCTCAAGGGCCTGGCGCATCCCCTGCGGATGGCGATCTACGATGCCCTGTCGGCGCTGGGGCCGCAGACGGCGACGACTCTGGCCAAGCGCCTCGGCGAATCATCCGGCTCGACGAGCTATCACCTGCGTCAGCTCGCTCGGCATCGCCTCATCCGTGAGGTCGAAGGCGAGGCGGGCGGCCGCGAGAAGTGGTGGGAGAGGATTCCCGGAGCCATGCGGGTCCCCGGTCCCGAAAGCGACTTGGATCCCTCGACCCGGACCGCTTCCCAGTACGTCAATCGGGAGCTCGTGCGCAATATGCACCGCAATTTCGAGGCCTTCGTCGACGCCGCCTACGACCAGCAGCGGATGCCGACGGCATGGGTCGAAGCCGCCGTCAGCGACACGAGCAACCTGCGCCTGACGAAGGAGCAGCTGTCGGAGATCGCCGCCGAATTCGAGAGGACCACCATGGCGCTCATCAATCGCTATCGCGGCCGCAATGATCCCGGCTCCCGCCCGGTGCAGGTCCAGTTCAACGCCTTCCCCCTGATCGATGGAGAGGAATCCCCATCATGAGCACGCTCGCCACCCCCAACCGCCCAACATTTGCCGCACACCACCGCCGCATCGTCGAACGCACGGTCACGGTGACCCGTGAACTCGTCATCGACAGCGGTGAGGACACGAGCACCGAAGCCACCGGCCTCGACCGCGTGCTCCTGCGCCTGGCGCTGTGGATGATCGAACGCCGCCGCATCCGCGCCCTGAGACCCCGCGTCGACTCCGCAGAGATGTCGCGCCGTGTCGATGCCGCCAAGCAGATCCACCTCGACCGGTACCACGGCCTGCCGTTCTGAGTCGGGCCCGGCCGAGCCCGCGGGCCCGGCTCAGTCCGCGGGCCCGACTCAGCCCGCGGCCGCCTCGGTGCCGCCGGGCGCCTCGGTGCCATCAGCCGCCTCGGTGCCGTCGGCCGGGTTCGCGCCCGGGTCGGGGTCGTCCTTCGGCGGGCAGACGACGAGGACGGCGACGATGGCGATCATGAACAGGGTCGTGAGGAACGTCGGGATCGGGATGATCGGGTCGAGGAGGACGAGGACTGCGCACACGGGCACGGCGAGGTTGATCACCCAGTGGGCGCTGGCACGGATCGCAAGCAGCCACACCCCGAGGACGAACAGGACGATCGGCACGGACACGGTGAAGGTCGCCGCCACCGGGTCGAGCGCGCTGACTCCCAGCTGGGAGTCGACCTCGATGCCGACCCCGGCGGAGAACGCACCGGCCGCGGCGAAGATGAGGTAGTGGCCGTAGCCGTAGGTCAGCGCCGCGGGCAGGCCCGTGAGCATCCGATGGTGCGGCGGCCAGAAATAGATCCACCACATGGCCGCGGTGACGATCAGGCAGAGCACGCCCAAGGAGATGAGCGGCACCAGCTCGTCGACCTCGGAAAAGGCTCCGAACACTGCGTTCGCCGAGGCGAGGAGGGATTCGCCGATGACGATGATCGTGAAGCAGCCGTAGCGGTCGGCGATGTGCTCCGGGTGAAGCGGAGTCGTCCCGCGGGTCTCGGCGACGACGGGGATCGCGAGCTCGAAGACGATGAGGCAGATCAGCACCGCGGTCGGGAGCGTCCCGATGACGGCTCCCGAAGAGGTGGGAATGAACAACCACGCCACCCACAGCACCTGCGCCACGGCGATCCCGCCGACATAGACCAGCGTGGTCGGCCGTGCAGGACCGGCCCGCCGCGATGCCCGCAGCCATTGCGAGATCATCACCACGCGCATGAGCACATAACCGGCGACGAGCAAGCGCAGATCCCCGTGGGCGAAGACCGGTTCGATCCCGGCGGCAAGCACGAGCACCCCGGCCATCTGCACGATCGTGAGCACCCGGTAGGCCCAGTCGTCGACGTCGAACGAGGTCGCGAACCACGTGAAGTTCATCCACGCCCACCAGATCGCAAAGAACACGAGCAGGTACTTTCCCACCCCCTCACCGAGGTGGCCCGCCGTGACCGCGTCCCGCAGGTGAGCCGAGGCGATGGAGACGGCGATGACGAAGACGAGGTCGAAGAACAGTTCGAGCGAACTCGCCGCCCGGCCCGGTTCGTTCGGGTCACGGGGGTGCATCGGCATGAGACGGAAGCGCGGCGGCGCCTTCTCTGTCCCCGGCGCGGTCGGCGTGGCCATCGGTCCTCCAGACGGTCGGTCGCGGTGCCCGTACAGTCTAAGACCGAGCGAATGTCGTGGAACGCGGCCTGCCTCGTCTGTGGCCTCAACTAAGCTTGTGGCGTGCTCAAACCCATCCTGTGGCCGGTGCTCGTGCCGTTCGCGCTCTTCGCCGTCGGCTTGGGTGCGATCATGCCGATCCTCGTCCTCGGTGCGCTGTCGCTGGGCTCGACGCAGGCGTTCGCCGCGGCCATCGTCGGCATCATGGGGGCTGTGTCCTTGACGGCCACGGTGCCGGCCGGAATCCTCATCGACCGCCTCGGCGATTTCCGGGCCATGGCCGTGTCCACGGCGGCCGCGATCCTCGTCCTCAGCGCCATTGTGGCGGCCTTCATCTGGGAGTCCCCGGCCTCGCTGCTCGTCTACACGGTCGCGCTCATGCTCTTCGGTCCCGTCTCCGACGTGTGGAGTCTGGCCCGACAGGCGGTCGTCGCCGAGGTGATGCCCTCGGCCGACCTCGCGAAGGCGATGACCGCGCTCGGCGGGACTCAGCGGGTGGGCAACCTCATCGGACCGATGATCGGTGCCGGCCTCATGCTCGTCTTCCCCATCTGGTCGGTGTTCGTCTTCTCCGCCCTCACCGCCGTCGCCGCGATTGTCATCATGGCCCTGCCGATCGCGCAGATCCCGGGATTCGACGATCGTCCCTCTCCCGCCTCGGCGGGTGATTCCGACCCCGAGGCGGCCCCCACCTCGGCATCGACCGAACCGGGCGACCACGACGGGCCCTCAGCCGCCTCGGCGACCGGATCCGGACGGGGGAAGGGCCCGAAGAAGGATCGCCGCCCACCCGGGGAGGTGCGGTGGAAGTCGGTGGTGCTCGTGGGCATCACGATCATCACGCTCGCGGCCGCCCGTGCCGCCCAGCCCGTGGTCATCCAGCTGTGGGGCGTCGAGATCGGACTCCACAAATCGTCGATCTCCCTGGTCATCGCCTTCGGGGCCGGGCTCGAGCTCATCGTCATGTTCCTCGGCGCGTACATCAAGGATCACCTCGGTCGGGTTGCGACCCTCGTCGCCTGCCTGAGCATCTTCGGCACCGGGTTCGTCGTCATGGTCGCGGTGCCCGATCTGACCGGGATGGTCATCGCCGCAGCCGTCATGGCCTTCGGCAACGGTCTCGGCGCGGGGGTGAACATGACGATCGGTGCGGACCTGTCCCCGGCGATCGGGCGGCCTCGGTTCCTCGGCATCTGGGCGATCTTCAACAACGGCGGCAAGCTCGGCGGACCGACGCTGCTCTCACTCATCATCACTGTGACCACCCTGCGGTTCGGGGTGCTCTTCCCGGGACTGCTCGCCTTCCTCGGCGCGGCGTGGATCCTCATCTGGGCCCGCCAGGTCGGGCTGCCCGGAAGGCGGCGACGCCTCGACCCGCCCCGCACGGGCTGAACCCGGGCGGGCTGCCTTTGAGGTGGGACGGGCGGCGCACAGGCTCGCCCCGCACAGGCTGAACCCGGGCCACGGCACCCCGTTCGGTGAACAGACTAGGCTGGTGGTGACCGGTTCAACGAAGTTCGGCTGACAGCCCGAACAGGATCAGGAGAGTCATCGATGGAAGCACTGGACGTCGGTGGATATGTGCTGGTGAGCCTGGCCGCACTCGTCTTCCTCTTCCTGCAGTCGTGGTTCGCCGCCACCGTGGTCCGCCGCGTCGTCGGCGTTCCCACCGGCTGGCCCCGCACGCTGGCCGTCGGCCTCGTCATGAGCGCCGTCGTGGCCGTGACCGTCCAGTACCTCTACCGGGCCGGGACCGGCCAGAACGTCAGCGGCCTCGACGTCTCCCCCGGAGTGGCGATGCTGTTCATGGTGCTCGCCCTCGGCTGGATCTTCGCCCTGGGCGTCGGCGCCCTCGTCATGCTCGAAGCGGCCTTTCCCACCGGGTCCCTGCCCGGCCCGCAGTCGCTGTTCTTCGGGTGGAAGTCCCGCCGTCGCCGCGCCCGCCGCTATGCCCAGGTCGTCTCCATTGCCGTCAGGCACGGGCTCGGTTCCCAGCTGCGCGGCTTCGGCGGGGATTCTCCGGGTCGGGAGGTCAAGACCGCGCGGGCGCTCAAGGAATCCCTCGCCGAAGCGGGGGTGACCTTCGTCAAGCTCGGACAGATGCTCTCAACCCGCCGAGACATCCTCCCGCCCGTGTTCGTCCGTGAACTCGAGACCCTGCAGACGCAGGTCACCCCGGAACCCTGGTCGGTCATCGAACCGGCCATCGAAGAGCGGCTCGGCCGACCGATCGGCGAAGTCATCGCGCACATCAATCCCACTCCCCTGGCGGCCGCCTCGGTGGCACAGGTGCATGAGGCGACACTGCTCGACGGTACGGAGGTCATCGTCAAGGTGCAGCGGCCGAAGGCGCTCAACCAGGTCACGCAGGATCTCGACATCATCCTGAGGCTGGCGGCATGGCTGAACAAGACGACGACCTGGGGCCGGGATCTGGGGGTGAAGTCGCTGGCAGCGGGGTTCGCGAATACGCTCGAAGAGGAGCTCGACTATCGGATCGAATTGGACAACATGGCCAGCATCGAGGCCTCGCTCAAACGGTCGGGGAAGTTCGACGTCACCGTCCCGCACGGCTACCCGCAGCTCAGCGGCGAACGCCTGCTGATCATGGACCGGCTGCCCGGTCAGCCGGTCTCACGGGCTGGGGAGCTGCTGAGCGGACTCAGCGATGCCGAGCGATCCCGGTTGGCGACGACGCTGCTGGGAGCCACGCTCGAGCAGATCATCGGTGACGGGATCTTCCACGCCGATCTGCACGCGGGGAACATCTTCATCACCCCCGACGGGAAACTGGGACTTCTCGACTTCGGTGCTGTCGGTCGGCTCGATCCGGGCACGCAGACGTCTCTGGGCCTCATGCTCTATTCGATCGATCAGAACGACAGTGCCGGAGCCACCGACTCACTCATCGAACTGCTCGGACGGCCCGACGGGCTCGATGACCGAGAGGTCGAACGCGCCGTCGGCGAGCTCCTCCTGCGCTACGGCGGAGGCACCCGTGCGACACAGGGGCAGAAGCTCTTCGACGACCTGTTCAATCTCGTGCTCGCGCATCGGTTCTCCGTGCCGGCGCCGATCAGCGCCGCTTTCCGGGCGATGGCCTCCGTGGAGGGAGCGCTGCTGACGATCGATCCGAATTTCGACGTCGTCGCCGTGTCCCGGCAGGAGGGCAACAGGCTCGTGAGGTCGAAGCTCAAAGGCACGAAGATCACCGATGAGCTTCAGCGTCGGGCGCTGCAGCTGATGCCGATGATCGACCGAATGCCCCGCCGGATCAACAAGATCACCGAGGACCTCGAACGGGGCCGGTTCTCGATGAACATGCGTGTGCTCGAGAATCCCTCCGATCGCAGCTTCCTCACCAGCCTGTTCCAGCAGCTCATCGTCGCCGTCCTCGCCGGGGCCGCCGTGGTGGGAGCGATCATGCTCATCACCAGCAATGAGGGGCCGCTGCTGACGAAGGACATCCGCCTGTATTCCTTCTTCGGCTTCGTGCTGCTCTTCGGCGGCTTCGTGCTGAGCATGCGTTCGCTCATGCTCGTGTTCAAACGCGACGCGGACGAGTAGCGCGACGACTGCGCCTCGGCTCCTCCGTCCTCGACCGAGCTTTCGGGCAGCGCCCTTCGGCACACGAACACGCACAAGCCCCGCGCTCCGCTGTTTCCAGCGGTGCGCGGGGCTTGTTCTGGTGGAGCCCCCTGTCAGACTCGAACTGACGACCTTCGCTTTACAAGAGCGGTGCTCTACCAACTGAGCTAAGGAGGCGTGCCGCAGACAGAGCGTCTGCGCCTACATGATAGTAGTCCATCGGCCGCGCCTGCCACAAAACCGCGGAGGCGACGATGGCCGGCCCCAGCCCCGGCCGGGCGGGCTAGGCTGGTTCCGGTCCGTGTCCAGTCCGGTCCCGGGCCGGAAGCCTCAGGCGATCAGCCCTTGAACTCTCCGGTCGCCTTGAGGATCTCGGCGGCCAGAGCCTGCGCGTCGCTGGTCTTGTCGGTGTGCTTGCCGTTGATGAGCACCCACGGGGCGGCTTCGACGCCGTCGTCCAGGGCATCCTGGCTCGACTTCTCGACGAACTTCTCGAAGCCCTTCTCGCTGACGCAGGACTTCACGGTCTGCTCGGAATCAGACGACAGCTTCTTCGAGGTGTCGACACCGGCCTTCTCGGCGACCTCGAGCAGCTCTTCGTCGCTGCGCCCGTCGCCGCCTTCTTCGGGCTGCTGAGCGTAGAGGGCGTCGAAGAGGTCCAGGGCCTTCTCGGGCTGGCTGTCGATGGCACACGCCGCGAGGTTCGCCGCCCGGGTCGAGTACTCGTTGCCGCTGGACATGCGGTCGAGGAACGACACCGGCTTGTAGTTGACGACGATCGATCCCTCATCGGCGAGCTTCTTGAGCATCGACGAGTTGGTCTGCTCGAAGGCCTGGCAGCCGGGGCACTGGAAGTCGAGGTAGACGGTGACCGTGGCAGCGTCCTTCTTCGCTCCGGCCTCGCTCGGCGCGGGCAGGTCCGAACTCTCACCTTCGGGCATCTTCAACGGCTGCACGAGTGCTTCGTCCTTGCCGACGGTGATTCCGTCGGCGATGTAGTTCTCGGGGTTCGCTGCAGGCTTGCTCTGCTGGAAGACGAGCACACCGACGACGGCAAGAACCGCGACGATGACGACGCCGATGCCGACGTAGAGGACCGTCTTTGCGGTTTTCTCCTTCTTCGCCTGATTCGCCGCGATCTGACGGGCGTTCGCGCGCGCCTTGTTCCGCTTATCGTCTCCGGAGCTGTTCTTCGCCATTGTTCCTCACGTTGGATCGTCTGACATCGGTGCGGCCTGGGGCCCGAACGGTTCGGGATGCCTTCCGCTCCCCGACGGCACCACTGTACCGAAACCCGTCGGGGACCGATTCCCAGAAATATTCAAGGTTCAACTACAACGTTCAACTACCTGCCGCCCGGTGAGGGCGCCTCGTCGCGGCGCACACGGCTTCGGCTCGCCCAGGCTGCATCGGCAGCACGCATCGGCTCAGCTCACACCGGGCCGGGCAGGTGATCGAAGGGGCTGATCGTCAGCGGCCACCAGGACATGGCCGCACCCGATTGAATGACCATCAGGGCGAGGATCACGAGCAGCACGATCACGGCCAGAGCGATGAGACGCCCGAGCTGATTGCGGGTGGCGCCCGAGACCAGCAGCCGCGAACCGTAACGCAGACTCGACGCTCCAGGACCCACCCACAGCACGAGGGCGCCCGCGGCTCCGGCCGTCCACACCGACCACTGTTCGGAGGCTCCGCTGGGCACGACCCCGCCGATGTCGAGGCGAGTGAGCACGAGTGCGGCGGTGGCCGCGATCGCCGGCAGGATGACTGAGGCCACGGAGGTCAGGGCCGAGGCCAGGACAGCGCCAGGCGCCGAGGCGAGCGCCCGCCCGAATCCGCCCGTCTCCAATCCGCGGTCGAACCGATACCGCTGGACCTTCCGATCCAGACGCGTACCGGTGCGTGCGGCAACCGACCAGATGAGTGCGATGAGGCAGACGACCAGAGGGCTCAACGGCATGACGGCCACACCGAGCACGATGAGGCCGAAGACGACCCAACCGCCGCTGCGCACCCGCCGATAGGTCATCGGCATCCACGGTCGGCCGCCGGGCTGCATCCCCTGGCCGCCGGGCGCAATGCCCTGACCATCGGGTCCGCCGGGTCCGGTCCACGGACCCTGACCCTGCGGCTGCATCCCCTGACCGTTCGACCCGACGAAGCCCTGTGCCTGTCCGGGTGCCAGTCCCTGTCCGGGGTGGCCGCCCTGCCCGTGCTGGGCGAATCCGGACCGACCGAGGTCGGCTCCGGCCAGCGGGGATTCCGGGCCGGCCTGGATATTTCCTTCGGGGCCGAGCGGCGCAGCGGTGCCCTGCTGGGGTTGGCCGGGCATCTGCCCGCCCCTGCCGAACTGGTCCGCCCCGTAGCCGGAGCCCGAATAGTTCGATGGTCTGCTGGCGCCGGGATAGTGCGGCTGCCCACCGGGAGTACCGGCGTACTGTCCTGGGTGCGGACCGCCCTGTCCCGCAACACCTGCGGCACCATACCCCGCGGCACCGCCCAGGACCGCGCCACCGGCGGCCGCCCCGGCCGCGCCGAATCCGGCGCCCGGCCCGTCATCGACTGCGGGCATGACCGCGGTTCCGCTCGGCGAACGCTGCACTCCCCCGCCGGCTCCTCCGCTGGGTCCCGATCCGAGCTGCGGCATCCGCCCGGATTCGATGTCGACGAGAGCGTCGAGGATCATCTGCCCCGACGGCCGGCGTTCGGGTTTCGGGTCGAGGCAGGCGGCGATGAGCGGAACGAAGTTCCTCGGTGCCCCGTCAAGATCGAATTTGCCCATGGCGACCCGACCGAGCACCGCTTCGAGGGGGCCGGAACCATAGGGGTTGCGGCCGGTCGCGGCGAAGGCCATGGTCGCGGCCCACCCCCACCAGTCGGTCTTCTCACTCGAGCTCTTGCCGTCGGCGATCTCCGGGGAGAGATAGCCGGGTGTGCCCATGACGAGACCGGTCGCGGTCACTCGCACTTCATCGGCGACCTGCGCGATGCCGAAGTCGATGACCATCGGTTCGCCGTCCATGATCATCACGTTCGCGGGCTTGAGGTCGCGGTGGATGACGCCGGCCTCGTGGACGGCGTTGAGGGCGTCGAGGAGGGCGTGGCCGAAGTGGACGAGCTCATCCTCGGCGAAGGGGCCGTTGTCGCGGACGTCATCGGACAGGGTCTGCCCGTCGACGAATTCGGTGATGATGAACGGCTGCGCGGAGTCGAGCTCGGCGTCGAGGACCTCGGCGATGCGCGGGTGGCGGATGCGCCGCAGGGTCCGAGTCTCGCGGGCAAGGCGCTTGCGCGCGGTCTCGTCGTTGGCGATGTGAGGGTGCAGGACCTTGACCGCGACCGGGTTGTTTCCGCCGTCGACACCGAGGTAGACGACACCCATGCCGCCCGAGCCGAGCTCCTCGATGAGGCGGTAGCCCCCCAGTTCCTGTTCCATCACCTGGCCAAGCCTAGTCGAGCGAGTACAGTTCATTCCAAGGACCGACACAGGAGGAGGCGCAGATGAGCACCGTCAACTCTGCCGATTCACACACCGAAACCCAGTACGGAGACAGCGATTTCGTCGTGGTGGCCAACCGCCTTCCGGTTGATCGCGACCCCGAGGACGAAAGCCGAGGATGGCGCACCTCACCTGGGGGTTTGGTCACAGCGGTGGCTCCCGTGATGAAGGCCCAGGAGGGTGCGTGGATCGGGTGGACCGGGGTGCCGGATCAGGATTTCGACCCCTTCACCATCGATGGCATGCACCTGACCCCGGTGACCCTGACAAGTGAGGATGTCCGCAGGTATTACGAAGGGTTTTCCAACGCGACTCTGTGGCCGCTCTACCACGATGTCATCGTCCCGCCCGAGTTCCACCGCACATGGTGGGATGCGTATGTGCGGGTCAACGAGCGCTTCGCGCAGAAGGTCGCCGAGGTGGCTGCGGAGTCCGCGACCGTGTGGATCCATGACTATCAGCTCCAGCTCGTTCCGCTCATGGTTCGTCGTATGCGCCCCGATGTGGCCATCGGCTTCTTCAACCACATTCCGTTCCCGCCCTATGAGCTCTTCGCTCAGCTGCCGTGGCGGGACGAGATCCTGAGGGGCCTCCTCGGCGCCGATCTCGTCGGGTTCCAGCGTCCGGCGGATGCGGCGAACTTCCGCCGTGCGGTCCGTGGTCGGCTGAACTTCACGACGAAGGCCTCGACGGTCCTCGTGCCCGAGGGCGAATCCCTGGCCGCGCATGTCGTCCGCGCCGAAGCCTTCCCGATCTCGATCGACACCCCGTATCTCGAGCAGCTCGCCGAGGATCCCGACATCGTCGAACGGGCCCGGCAGATCCGCGAGGATGTCGGGAATCCGAAGGTCGTCATGCTCGGGGTCGACCGGATGGACTATACGAAGGGCATCCGGCACCGGCTCAAGGCCTATGGGGAGCTCATTGCCGAAGGCCGGCTCAACGTCGAGGATGTCGTGCTCATCCAGATCGCGACCCCGTCGCGGGAGCGGCTCGAGCAGTACAAGATCATCCGGCATGACGTCGAGCTCGCCGTCGGGCGGATCAACGGAGAACAGGCCGATGTCGGATCGATTCCCGTCCGCTACCTCCACCATTCCTATCCGCGCGATGAGATGACCGCGTTCTTCCTCGCCGCCGATGTCATGCTCGTGACCGCTCTGCGCGATGGGATGAACCTCGTCGCCAAGGAGTACGTGGCGTGCCGGAAGAACGATGACGGGGCGCTCGTGCTCTCCGAGTTCACGGGCGCGGCCGAGCAGCTCAAGGGGGCGGTGATGGTCAACCCGCACGACATCGGCAACCTCAAGGCCGGAATCCTCGAAGCCGTGGAGATGGATGAGAAGACGCGCACGCGGCGGATGCGGCAGATGCGGCGGAAGGTCGATACGGACACCGTGAGTCTGTGGTCGAAGAACTTCCTCGCCGAGCTCGACCACATCAAACACAATCCCGAGGCCATCGTCCCCGACCGTCCCGTGGTGCAGAAGAGCCGGACCGCTCCCCCACCGGATACCCCGGCAGCGCCGTCGGATCGTGCGCAGCGGTCCGAGGACGCCGACTGGGTCTCCGAGATCTCCACCGCCCGCTAGAAGACACCTGGTGAGAATGGAAACGACAGTGCCCTCCCCTGCCCTGATGACCCCCGCCGAGGTGGATCTGCGTGAGCTCGTCACCGCCGATTCGCTGCTCCTCGCCCTGGATTTCGACGGGGTGCTCGCTCCTCTGCAGGATGATCCGGAGACGTCCCGGATGGTGCCGGCTTCGGCCGCGGCCATCGCCGAGCTGGCCCGGCTGCCGCACACTCGGGTGGCCTTGGTCTCCGGCCGTGACATCGCGACCCTGCAGCGGCTGACGCAGGTGCCCGAAGCGGTGTGGATGATCGGTTCCCACGGCGCCGAAGCCGACCTCGGCGCCGAAGCCGATCCCGGTGCGGGTTCCGAACTCGGCACGGATGCTCATCTCGACGTCGAGGCTGATGTCGGCGCGGGTTCAGCGCTCACCCGGTCCCCCGAGCTCACACCGCACGAGCAGGAGATGCTCGCGGCCATCGACGCGCACATCGCGGCCTTCGAACACGCCCTGCCCGAGGCGGGAGGCTTTTCCGATGTCCTCGTCGAGCGCAAACCCTATTCGCGCACGGTGCACACGCGCGGTGTCGCCCCCGAGGTCGCGGCGGCCCTGCACGAGCACGCCACCGAGGTCGCTGAGGAGTTCCCGGCCATCCGCGTCATCGAAGGCCACGACATCACCGAACTCGCGGTGAAGCAGGCGACGAAGGGCGACGGCATCCGGCTGCTCGCCCGCGCCGGGGCACCGAGTGCGATGGGCTACCTCGGCGATGATGTCACCGACGAAGACGCCTTCGCCGCCCTCGCCGAGCTCACGGCTCCCGCCTCGTCGCCTGTCTCATCGCCTGCAGGCGCGGGCGACGCTCAAGCGGACTCGGCAGAGCCCGCCCTCGACGCCGGCTTGACCCTCAAGGTCGGGACCGCCGCGACCGCGGCCACCTGGCGGATCGCCGATCCCGCGGCCGTCGCCGAACTCCTCGGCCGCCTCGCCCGGGGACGGGCCGAGCACCTCGGTGCCGGTCGCCACTGAACTGGATTATCCAGCCAGGGCTCGAACCACGGTCGGGCACGGCCGCCTCGGCGAGGGTCGGGTCCGATTCCGCCCGCCTGGGCGTCAGCGGCGCTGCGGGGGAACCGCGCTGGCACGGAGCACAAGGTCGGGGTCGACCGTGTAGTCGACGTGCACGCGCTTCTCACCGGCGGCGATCATCGTCCGGATCTCATCGATCGCCGACTGCGCCACAGTCGTCCAGTCATAGACGACCTGCGACAGCGGCGGCTGAACGACGTCGGCGTCCGGCACGTCGCCGACCGTGAGCAGCGACAGGTCCCGGGGCACGTCGAGCTTGAGACGCTGCGCGGCCTCGAGCAGACCGAACGACAGCGACGGAGCACAGACGATGACGGCCGTGCAGCGCAGGTCGAGGAGCTCATCGGCGGCGGCGACACCGGCCATGGCACCGCCGGCGGCCTCGACGACGGGGGCCTGATCGCGGGTGGCGGGAATGTGGAGGATGCCGGCCATCGCCTTGCGGAATCCGGCGATGCGGGCCGGTGCCGCGGAGTCGCGCAGCACCGCCAGTCCGATGCGGCGGTGTCCGAGGTGGACGAGGTGGGCCACGGCGGTGTCGATGCCGCCGGTGGCGTCGAGGTAGATGCGGGAGATCCCGTCGTCGTGGCGGGCGTTCGAGATGCGGATGAGCGGCAGTCCGCGTTCGCCGAGCATCCCGGCGAGCGCTCCGGCCGCCCCTCCGCCGACGACGATGGCGCCGGAGACCTTCGGACCGCCGTGGTCGTCGCCGAGGATCGTATCGGCCAGGGCCGCATTGCGTTCGGCGATCGCCTCGACGTGGACGACGGCGATGCGCAGGGCGAACATCCGGTTCGTCAGGATCTCTGCCAGCCGCGAATAGGGGTCGACGTTGCCGGCGGACACGGCGGGTTTGATGAGCGCGATGAGCGGCTCCCCGGTCCCGGGTCCCGCCGGCTGAGGACGTCCGATGTGCTGGGTCTCGGGGCTGTGGCCGGCGGCTCCGAGGATGGCCAGCGCCTGCTGCACCTTTGCCAGCGAAGCGGCTGAGACCGAGTCGGGGTCACGCAGGGCTCGGGAGGCGGTGGCCTTCGAGACTCCCGCGGCGCCGGCGATCTCGGAGAGGCGGACGTGCCTGTGTTCGGGCTGCGGCTGGCCCGGGTGGTGGCCGGTCATTGTCTGGCCGCCGTCGTCGAGGTGCGTGCGATGAGTCGGGGTCGGAAGACCGGAGGCACCGTCGGCAGTCCGGTCGGTGTGATGCGCAGGGTGTTGAGAGTCGCGGCGATCAGCGCATTCGACAGGCCCTCGACGTCGAGACCGAGAACCGTGGCGGGAGGGCCGGTGAATTTCATCGTCGGGGAGTCGCCGAAGCCGACGACCGACATGTCCCGCGGCACCTGCAGATGCCGGTTGCGCAGTCCGTGCAGTGCCCCGTGCAGCTGCAGAGCGGATTGGACGATGACTGCGGTGCAGGTCGCATCCTTGAGCTCGAGGACGGCCCGGGATCCGCCGGAGAACGACTTCGGCACGCGGGCGATCCAGTCCTCGAGGTCGAGGCCGAGGTTCCTCGCCGGGTGCTCGGCACGGAAGCGGCGGATGAGCTGCACGGCGAGTTCGCCGCTGTCGTTGCAGATCAGCCCGATCCTCCGGTGCCCGATCGCCTGCAGATGTTCGAACGCCGTGGTCATCCCACCGCCGAGGTCGAGGCGGGCGGCGATGATATCGGCACTGCCGCGCTCGGACTCACTGCCGGGCTCACCGCCGGGGTTGTCACCGCCGGAAGCGGACTGTTCGTCGACCCGGATGCAGGGGATCTCGGTGTGCAGACTCGTCAGGGTCGGGGTCACGAGAGCCACGGCACCGGCATCGATCGCCACCCGCAGCGGCTCCGGATCGGTCTCGACCAACGGGCGGGTGACGAGCAGATCGTGATCCTGCAGGGCTTTGGCCACCCGGGTGCAGACCTGGACCTGCCAATGTTCGGGATTGCCCGGAGCGCTCACCGCCACAAGCCGCCTCGGCGCGTCATGGAGCAGGGTCGAACGCGAGTATCCGAGCTCGTTCATCGCCTCGAGGACCTTCGTCCGCGTCGCCGCGGCAACGGCATCCCGCCTGCCGAGGACGCGAGAGACCGTGGCCAGGGACACTCCCGCCCGGGCGGCGACCTCCTCCAGCGTGACCTTCATACCTTGCAGTCTACTTTCGGCCGATGTCTGCATCTGTGCACTGTGGTCGTGCTGAGAATCACTCTACGCTTTGTCGAATAGACTGAGCACCCGACCGATCCACCCCGTAGGATAAGGGTGACTGAGCATCCCCGCCAGGTCACCGACGACCAGCTGCTCACCGATTTACCCAAAGGAGGACGTATGTCAACGGTGTCGTTGAATGGCCTCAGTCATATCTACGAGAACACGACGTCCGAATCCGTACACCCCTTCAACCTCTTCGTCGACACCGGCGAATTCCTCGTCCTCTACGGCCCTTCCGGGTCGGGCAAATCGACGATCCTGAGGATGCTCCACGGGCTCGAGACCCCGAAGACGGGCACCCTCCTCATCGACGGCGTCGACATCACCCATGCCGCCGTCAACGACCGCGACGTGACCCTGGCCCTGGAGAGCTACGCCCTCTACCCGCACATGAGCGTGCGCGACAACCTCGGCTTCGCCCTCCGGGTCGACGGACTGCCGGCCGAGGAGATCACAGACCGCGTCGAAACCGTGATGGACAAGATCGGCCTCACCGAGATCCTCGATTCCGTCCCCGGCGACCTCACCCAGCTGCAGCGGCAGACCGTGGCCCTGGCCCGGGCCGTCGTGCGCCGCCCGAAGGTGCTCATCATGGACGAGCCCGTGGTCAACCTCGTCCCCGAACAGCAGTCCGAGACGCTGGCGCTCATCAAGGAACTGCAGCAGGAGTTCGGCCTGACCACCATCTACGCCACCTCCGACCTCGAGGACGCGAAGATCCTCGGCGACCGGATCGCCTTCCTCGACCACGGTCGGCTCATCGGGGTGGAGACACCGGAACTCGCCGAGGCGATCGTGGCGTCGATCTCCGACACGGACTCCTGAACCGTGGCGGGCACCCCGACTCCCGGTGACTCCGCGGCCGGGACCGCCGCCGCGATCGCCCGTCCCCCTGCGCCGCAGATCCACACGATCCGGGATTCCAACCATGCCCAGCTGGCCGAACTGCCCTGGCATCTGCCCTTGGCCGACTGGCCGGAGACCTTGCTCGGCGGTCTGCCCCGCGGCATCTCCCGTCATGTCGTGCGCTATGTCGAGATCGGCGACGAGGTGCTCGCGATCAAGGAGACCGAGGACAAGCAGGCGGTGCGCGAATTCGACATCCTCGGTGCGCTCGGCAACCTCGATGTCCCTCTCGTCGAACCCCGCGCCGTCGTCACCGGCCGCACCACCGCGTCCGGCCAGAAGCTCAACGGCGCACTCATCACCGCGTACCTCGAGTTCTCCCTGCCCTACCGTGCCCTCTTCTCCCGGGACCTCGCCCGGGACACCGGCGATCGCCTCGTCGACGCCCTGGCCGTGCTGCTGGCCCGCCTCCACCTGGTCGGTTTCTTCTGGGGTGATGTGTCCCTGTCGAACACGCTCTTCCGCCGCGACGCCGACGCCTATGCCGCCTATGTCGTCGACGCCGAGACCGGGGAGCTGCACGATCAGCTCTCCGACGGGCAGCGGAACATGGATCTGCGGATCGCGCGGATGAATATCGCCGGAGACTTCCTCGATCTTCAGTCCGCGGGCCTCGTCGCCCCGGAGACCGACCCGCTGGCGGCCAGCGAACGCCTGTGCGAGTCCTACAACGCCCTGTGGGCGGAGCTGACCCGGGTCGAGGAGTTCAGCGTCAACGAACGCTGGCGCATCGACGAACGCATCCGCCGACTCAATGCCCTCGGCTTCGACCTCGGCGAGCTGACCGTGACGACCGATATCGACGGCATCAGCCTGCTCGTCGAACCGAAGATCGTCGAACCCAACCACCACTCCCGGCGTCTGCTGCGCCTGACCGGCATCGGCGCCAACGAGAACCAGGCCCGCGCGATGCTCAACGACCTCGATTCCTTCCGCTCCGCCCCGGAGATCGCCGAGGTCGACGAACTCGATGAATCCCAAGCCGCCCGCCGGTGGCTCGACGAGGTCTACAAACCGCTCATCCAGGCGATCCCGCAGAATCTCACCCGCAAGCTCGAGCCCGGTCAGATCTTCTACGAATTCGCCGAACACCGCCGCACCATGGCCCGCGCCCGCCAACGCGACATCCCGACGATGGAGGCCATCGCGTACTTCATCGTCGACTACCTGGCGAACCTGCCCGACGAGATCCGCTACGTCGACAGCAAGAAGTTCTGAACCCGCGCCGTTCCACAAGGTGAAACGACGAGGGCGGGGCCGCCTCGGCGGGCATACCTTGGAATTCGACGGAGGCGACGATGACGTCCCTCTCGCACCGATTCCGCCCTGGAAGGACCCCGATGACCACGAACGAGCCGATGCCCACGAACGAGACCAACCCGTCGATCACCTCCCTGTTCGACCTCAGCGGACGCACGGCCGTCGTCGTCGGGGCCGGATCCGGGCTGGGCCAAGCCAGCGCCATCGGCCTCGCCGATGCCGGTGCCCACGTCATCGCCGCCGATCTCAACCTCGGCGGCGCCGAGGACACCGCCGCGCTCATCTCCGCCCGCGGTGTCGGATCCGCTGAGGCCCGCGCCGTGGACATCACGGACACGGACTCGGTCGAATCCCTCGTCGCCGACCACGCCGATGCCCAGGCCCTCGTCGTCACTCCGGGGGCGAACGTGCGCAAACGCCTCACGGCGACCAGCGATGACGAGTTCGATCGGGTCATCGACATCAACCTCAAGGGCACGTACCGGCTGATGCGCGGGTTCGGTCGGGAGATGGCGGCCCGGGGTCGCGGCTCGATCGTCACCTACGCCTCGTTCCGGGCACTGGCCATCGAACCCGGACAGGGGCTCTACGCCGCGGCGAAGGCCGGTGTCGTGCAGCTGACGAAGACCCTCGCGAGCGAGCTCGGCGGGCAGGGTGTGCGCGTGAACGCGGTGCTGCCCGGACCCTTCGACACCCCGCTCACCCAGCAGATCAAGGCCGACGAGAGGTGGTGGGGCGCCTACGCGGACAAGACCGCACTGGGCCGGTGGGGACGCCTGCACGAAATCGCCGGGCCCGTCGTGTTCCTCGCCTCGGACGCCTCGAGCTACGTCACCGGCCATTCGCAGCTCGTCGACGGCGGGTGGATGGCACAGGACGGACGGTTCACCCCCGACGTCTGAGATCTCGCCCGTCGGGCTCGGCAGGCGTGGTTCCCGGTCGTCGGGGTCGACGTCTGAGATCTCGCCGGTCGGGTTCGGCAGGTGTCGTTCCCGATCGTCGGGATCGCGGTGTGAGATCCGCGACGATTCATGCCGCCGATGCCCGTGATCGCGGGGCTCCCGCCCGAAGAGTCATGTATTTTTATGCAAAACTATGTATATGACCGTTTCGCCTGATCCATCCACCCCGCCGACACCCACCCCCACCGGGGTGCTGCGGCAGCTGGGACGACGCAAATCGATCAGCGCCATGACCGCAGAAGCGCAGGCCGCAGCGGAGTCCGGTGAGTCCGGTGGTCTGCGTCGGACCTTCGGCGTCTTCCAGCTGACGATGATCAGCGTCGGCGCCACCTTGGGCACGGGAATCCTCGTCATCCTCGGCGAAGCCGTTCCCGTTGCGGGTCCCGCCGTCTGGCTGGCCTTCGTCCTCGCAGGACTCACGGCGCTGCTCTCGGCAGTCAGCTATGCCGAGATGGCGGGCATGGTTCCGGTGTCGGGATCGAGCTACTCGTACTCCTACGCCACCCTCGGCGAGGGTGTGGCCTGGGTCTGCGGCTGGTGTCTCGTGCTCGAATACGCGGTCTCCGTGGCCGCGGTCGCCGTCGGAGCCGCCGATTACGTCAATGAGACCCTGCGCGTCTTCGGTCTCGAGCTGCCGGCTGCGCTGACCACAGGACCCGGTCTGGCGGACAATCCCGGCGGGGTCATCAACGTCTCCGCGCTCGTCGTCGTGGCTCTGGCGACCGTGCTGCTCATGCGCGGTGCCCGAGAGTCCGGCATCGTCAACACGGTCCTCGTCTTCGTCAAGCTCGGCATCCTCGTGTTCTTCGCCATCGTCGCCTTCACTGCTTTCAAGGCCGGCAACTTCGCTCCGATGCTGCCGATGGGCGCCGCCGGTGTCACCGCGGCCGCCTCGAGCGTGTTCTTCTCCTATATCGGCTTCGACGCCGCCTCGACAGCCGGTGAGGAGGCGAAGAACCCTCGGCGTGACCTGCCGCGGGCGATCATCTTCTCCATGCTCATCGTCACCTCGATGTACGTACTCGTCGCCGTCACCGCGATCGGTGCCCGTCACTGGCAGTGGTTCGAGTCCGCACACGCCCCGCTGGTCCAGATCGTCGAAGAGATCACCGGGTCGAACATCGCCGTGCTCCTCTTCGCCGTGGCCGCGGTGCTCGCGATCTTCTCCGTGGTCATCACGGTCCTCTACGGGCAGTCGCGGATCCTGCTGACGATGTCCCGCGATGGAATGGTGCCGAAGATCTTCAGCCGCGTCTCCCAGCGCACCGGCACTCCCCTGGTCGGCACGCTCATCATCGGCGGACTCGTGGCGTTCACCGCGTCGTTCATCCCCCTGGGCGAACTCGCCGACGCCACGAGCATCGGCACGCTCTTCGCGTTCTGCCTCGTCAATCTCGCCGTCATCTACCTGCGCTTCAAGCGCCCCGATCTCGACCGGTCGTTCAAGGTCCCCTTCGGCCCGGTCGTGCCGGCGCTGGGTGCGCTGGCGTGTGCGTTCCTCATGGTCAACCTCGGCGGTCGGACCTGGATCGTCTTCGGCGTCTGGATGGCCGTCGGTGCGCTGGTCTACTTCACCTACAGCCGCCGCCACTCCGTCGTCGGGCAGCTGTCCGAGACCAGCTACCGCACCACCGTAAACCCCTAATTGCTACGTGACGGCGGCCCAGCAACCTCGCGCGAGGTTGCTGGGCCGCCGTCGGGTAGCAATGGGGAGGGTCAGGGGCGGCGGGAGCGGGCCACCTCGTAGAGGGAGACGGCCGCGGCGATGCCGGCGTTGAGCGACTCGGTGGTCGCGGCGATCGGGATCGACACGATCTGGTCGCACTTCTCCGAGATCAGACGCGAGAGCCCCTTGCCTTCGGAGCCGACGATGATGCACAGCGGGTCCCTGGTGAAAGTCAGTTCCGGCAGCTCGACGTCGCCGTCCATGTCGAGGCCGACGACGAAAACGCCTCGCTTCTTCAGCTCATCGATGGCCCGGGCGAGATTGACGACCTGGGCGACGCGGATCCGCGCGGCGGCTCCGGCCGAGGTCTTCCATGCCGCGGCCGTCATCGAGGCGGCGCGACGTTCGGGGATGATCACTCCGTGCCCGCCGAAGGCCGCGGTCGAACGCACGATCGCACCGAGGTTGCGCGGATCGGTCACGCCGTCCAGAGCCACCAGCAGCGGAGTCTCGGCGCGATCGGCCGCGTAGTCGAGCAGATCGGAGGGATCGGCGTAGTCATACGGCGGCACCTGCAGGGCGATGCCCTGGTGGATCGCGTCATCGGTGAGCCGGTCGAGATCGGGCTTGCTCGCCTCGAGCATCGAGATCCCCCGCTGTGTGGCCAGGGTGATGGCCTCACGGACCCGGTCATCGGAGTCGATGCGCCCGGACACGTACATCGCGGTGGCCGGAACGCCTTCACGCAGCGCTTCGAGCACCGAGTTGCGCCCCGCGACCATGTTCGGCCCGAGCTCCTTCTTCTTCCGCTTCGCCTGCGCCGAGGCGTTCGCGGACTTCCGGTGCTGCGCGGCCTTGTGTGCCTTGTGGTAGACGCGATCCTCGGCCTTGGGCGTCGGCCCTCTGCCGCGCAGGCTGCGCTTGTTCTTACCGCCCGACCCCTTGGTCGGACCCTTCTTCGAACCGCCGGAGCGGGGTGTGGAAGCCATGTGATTCCTATCGGATGCGTTGGGAGTCACGGGCCTGCGCCCATGACCGAAGTTCGTGGTCCTCAGCCCTCGCCGAGGTGGTAGCGGTAACCGTCGGCCGTGTCCTCGATGATGACGCCGGCCGCGGCGAGTTCGTCGCGGATGCCGTCCGCGGTGGCATAGTCCTTTGCCGCCTTCGCCTCGGCCCGCTTCTCCGCCTGTGCGGCGACGAGGGAGTCAAGCGCGGATTCGGCCTTCGCATCGGCCGCAGATGCGGTCCATGCCTCGGCGCTGGGATTGACGCCGAGGATGTCGAGCATGAGTTCGACCTCAGCGACGACCGTCGCCAGACCCTCACAATCACCTCCGGCATCGAGAAGCTTCGCCCCCTCGGTGACGGTCGCGAAGACCACAGACAGGGCTCTGGGCACACCGAGGTCGTCATCGAGGGCCGCGGCGAACTCGACGGGAACGTCGACGCTGCGTCCGGCGTAGCCGTCGGTGACGTCCGGCAGCGCGGGGGCCTGCGCGCCGAGCGTCTGGCGGGCACGCTGGAGGAAGTTCTGCAGACGCTCGAGCGAAGCCGCCGAGCGTTCCATCGCCGTGGTCGAGAAGTCGAGGATCGACCGGTAACCAGCTCCCGTGAGGAAGTAGCGCACGGCCAACGGGCTGAAGCGTTCGAACAGATCGGAGGCGAAGACCGAGTTGCCCAGGGACTTCGACATCTTGTCCCCGCCGACGTTGAGCAGGCCCGAATGCATCCAGATGTTCGCGAAGCCGTCACCGGCCGCCCGCGACTGAGCGAGTTCGTTCTCATGGTGCGGGAAGCGCAGGTCGAGTCCGCCGCCGTGGATGTCGAAGTTCGACCCCAGGTACTTCGTCGACATGGCCGAGCATTCGATGTGCCAGCCCGGACGCCCCCGGCCCCAGGGTGAGGGCCAGGAGGCGGTGATCGGCTCGGATTCCTTGTGCGCCTTCCACAGTGCGAAGTCCCGGGCGTCCTTCTTCCCCCGCAGCTCGGCGCCCTCGGACAGCTCCATGTCCTCGAGCTTCTGGTTGGTCAGGGCACCGTATTCGCTCCACGAGGCGGCGTCGAAGTAGACATCGGCACTGCCGTCGAGTGCGGGGTAGGCATGACCGGCCTCGATGAGTCGGGAGATGAGTTCGATCATCTCGGTGATGTGCCCGGTCGCACGCGGTTCGCTGCTCGGCGGGAGCACGTCGAGTGCGTCGTAGGCGGCGGTGAAGGCCCGCTCGTACTTGAAAGCGTGAGCGAACCACTCACGACCCTCTTCGGTCGACTTCGAGAGGATCTTGTCGTCGATGTCGGTGACGTTGCGGACCATCGTCACCCGGTAGCCGCTGTAGAGCAGCCAGCGACGCAGGGTGTCGAACACCGCTGCAGACCTCAGGTGCCCGATGTGCGGTTCGCCCTGCACCGTGGCGCCGCAGACGTAGATCCCCACCTGACCGTCGCGGACGGGGCGCAGTTCTTCAGTCGTGCGGCTGGCAGTGTTGTAGAGCGAGATAGTCACGCCCACAAGTCTACCGGGCTTGGTCGCTTTCCCCGTTTTCCCGCATTCGATACCAGACTGTTATGCACATCACGTGATGTACAGCACATCGCACAGTGAATTCCCAGTAAAGTGGAATCATGCAATGAAGTCCGTTGCGGGAACCTTTCTCGTATAGCGGACTTCAGACGTGCCTGCCGGTCTCACAGATGAGACTGCGAAGGCGATCCCCGGTCTCGAAGATCCGCGATCGGTCAAGAAAGGACATCATGTCGACTAAGTCATCACCCCAGAGGGAGGTCTTCGTCTCCCGCTCCGCGTTCATCTTCGCGGCGATCGGATCGGCGATCGGCCTCGGCAACATCTGGCGCTTCCCGTACGTCACCTATGACAACGGCGGCGGCGCCTTCATCATCCCCTACCTGGTCGCACTGCTGACTGCGGGCATCCCTCTCCTCTTCTTCTACTACGCCATGGGCCACCGTGCCCGGGGATCGGCTCCGCTGGCCTTCCGCATGACGCACAGAGCGGCCGAGCCCATCGGCTGGTTCGCCACCGGTGTGGCCATCATCATCGGCATCTACTATGCGGCGATCATCGGCTGGGCCGGTTCCTTCATGTTCTTCTCCCTCGGCGAGTCCTGGGGAGACGACGCGGAGGGGTTCTTCTTCACCGACTACCTCCAGATGGGCGACCCGGGCATCTCGTTCGATTTCGTTCCCGGAGTGCTCATTCCGCTCATCATCGTGTGGGTCGTCGTCCTGGGCATCCTCCTCCTGGGTGTGCAGAACGGCATCGCGGCCTTCTCGAAGATCTTCATCCCGCTGCTCATCGTCCTGTTCCTCGCCCTGGTCATCCGCTCGCTGTTCCTGCCCGGTGCTGTCGACGGCCTCAACGCTCTGTTCACCCCGGACTTCGCAGCATTGGGCGACCCAGGAGTGTGGATCGCGGCCTATGGTCAGATCTTCTTCTCCCTGTCGATCGGCTTCGGCATCATGATCACTTATGCCTCCTACCTGAAGAAGAAGACGAACCTCACCGGCGCCGGCCTCGTCGTGGGCTTCTCGAACTCCGCGTTCGAGATCCTCGCCGGCATCGGCATCTTCGCCGCACTCGGCTTCATGGCCACAGCGCAGGGCGTAGCGGTCGGCGATGTGGCGACCGACGGCATCGGACTGGCTTTCGTCGGCTTCCCGACGCTGATCTCCGAGATGCCCGGCGGAGCGATCTTCGGGTTCGTGTTCTTCGCCTGCCTCGTGTTCGCGGGACTGACCTCGCTCATCTCGATCGTCCAGGTGCCGATCCAGGCCCTGCGAGAGAAGTTCGGCGTCGGCAACAAGGCTTCGACGATCTGGGTCGGCGGAGGAATGGCGGTCATCTCGCTGCTGCTTATGCCCACGATCACCGGCCTCTACGCCCTCGACACCATGGATGCGTTCGCCAACAACATCGGCATCGTCGGCTCGGCCATCCTCGCCATCGTCGTCGTCTGCTGGATGCTGCGCATGATGCCGAAGCTCAGCGGTCACCTCAATGCGGTCTCGAGCTTCAAGCTCGGCATCACCTGGATGATCCTCATCTCGATCACCGGGCTCGTCCTCCTCTACATGCTCATCTCGCAGATCATCAACTACGCGACGAACGGCTACGAGGACTATCCGGCGCTGATCACCGGCACGTACGGCTGGGGCATGATCGCCCTCCTCGTCGTGGCAGCGATCATCCTCTCGGTCGTGAAATGGCCGAAGAAGACACTGGAGGACATGGACGTCGCGATCGCCGACTCCGTGGCCAATGAGAAGGCCGAAGACAACAAGGGAGCACTGTAATGGGCACGTCAGCAATCGTCATGATGATCATCGCCATCGTCACCGTCTGGGGCGGCCTCGGCGCCGCGATCCTGCATCTGCGCAAGCACCCGGACGAAGGATGATCCGACGCGGATGACCGCCCAGCGGTGATCCGACGGCCAAGGCGGTTCGATGCTCTGCGCATCGGACCGCCTTCGTCGTCTGCGCCCGCCTCGGCCGAGCCCTCCCTGCCCCAGCATCCGCCGATCTTCCCGACTCCAAGGCACGCAGGACCGAAGCGCTGCCGTCGGCAGGAATCTGCCCGCTCAGGGTCCGGACACACTGGTCGGACACAGCCTGCCTGGTTAGGGTGGACGTGTACGCACTCAGCGCCGGGGCCGACTGCGGCTGAACGCGGCAGCATGCCCCCGCGATTGAAGACTCAAACCACGACAGAAGGAGACGCAATGCCACAGACCGTCAAGGGCGTCATCTCCCGCAGCAAGGGAGCGCCCGTCGAGCTCACCGACATCGTCATCCCCGATCCGGGCCCGGGCGAGGTCATCGTCGACGTGAAGTCCTGCGGCGTCTGCCACACGGATTTCCACTACCGGGAGGGCGGCATCAGCGATGACTACCCGTTCCTGCTCGGCCACGAGTCCGCCGGGGTCGTCTCCGAGATCGGCGAAGGCGTGACGAACGTCGCCGTCGGCGATTTCGTCATCCTCAACTGGCGCGCCATCTGCGGCGACTGCCGCGCCTGCAAGCGGGGCGAGCCCTGGTACTGCTTCGCCACCCACAATGCTTCGCAGAAGATGACCCTGCCCGACGGCACCGAGCTCGAGGCGGCTCTGGGAATCGGCTCCTTCGCCGAGAAGACGCTCGTCGCCGCAGGCCAGTGCACGAAGGTCCCCGAATCGGATCCCGCCGTCGTCGGTCTGCTCGGCTGCGGCATGATGGCCGGCATCGGCGCAGCGATCAACACCGGTGAGGTCACCCGCGGCAAGACCGTGGCTGTGATCGGCGCCGGCGGAGTCGGCTGCGCTGCGATCGCCGGTTCGGCCCTGGCCGGAGCGAACACGATCATCGCCCTCGACATCGATGAGAAGAAACTGTCCTGGGCGAAGGATCTCGGTGCCACAGATACCGTGGATACGAAGGGCATGAGCGAGGACGAGGTCGTCGCTGCGATCCAGGAGCGCACCGGTGGCTTCGGCGCCGATGTCGTCATCGACGCCGTCGGACTCCCCGCCACCTGGCGTCAGGCGTTCTACGGTCGTGACCTCGCCGGCACCGTCGTCCTCGTCGGTGTGCCGACCCCGGAGATGGAGCTGACGGTTCCGCTGCTCGACGTGTTCGGTCGCGGCGGCAAGCTCAAGTCCTCCTGGTACGGTGACTGCCTGCCCGACCGCGACTTCCCGATGCTCGTCGACCTCTACCAGCAGGGTCGCCTGCCGCTGGAGAAGTTCGTGTCCGAACGGATCAGCATCGGCGACGTCGAGGCGGCATTCGACAAGATGGCCCAGGGCCAAGTCCTACGATCGGTGGTGGAACTCTGATGACTGCTATTGAACATCTCGTCACTTCGGGAACCTTCTCCCTCGACGGCGAAACCTTCGACGTCGACAACAACGTGTGGATCATCGGCGATGACTCCGAGGTCATCGTCATCGATCCCGCCCATGACGTCGATGCGATCGCCGAGGCGGTCGGATCCAGAGACGTCAAGGCCGTCCTGCTCACGCACGGTCACGACGATCACGTCGGGGTCGTCCGCGATTTCGCGCAGCGGGTCGGCAATCCCACCGTGTACTTCAACCCCGAGGACTACGTGCTGTGGGACATGACCTATGACAACTACCGCCCCGACGGACAGATCGCCCACGGCGACACCTGGACCGTCGGCGGCGTCCGCCTCAAGGCGCTGCACACTCCGGGCCACTCCCCCGGTTCGACGTGCTTCTTCGTCGAGACCGGTCTGCCCGCTCCCGCCTCGGCCGGGGCAGGACGGGCCGTCGGTCCGGTGCTGTTCGCCGGAGACACCCTGTTCAACGGAGGCCCCGGAGCCACCGGGCGGTCGCACTCGAGCTTCGAGACGATCATCGAATCGATCCGCGATGTGCTCTTCCCGCTGCCCGAGGCGACCGTCGTGCTCACCGGCCACGGTGAGTCGACGTCGATCGGTGCCGAACGTCCGGCACTCGACGATTGGATCAAACGCGGTCACTGAGGGGCTCGGTCTCGCTGAGGGCCTTGGTCCCAGTGAGAGTCCTGGTCACTGAGAGTCCTTGATGCTCTTGCCGCAGCACTGAAGGATGGACGCGGGTCGCGCCCCCTGACGGGGTGCGACCCGCGTCTGCGTGTTCTCGCTTCGACGGCTAGACTCGTCGGGTGCCCGAATCACAGTCTTCACAGTCCGCCGGTGCAGCGTCAGCCCCGGCCTCCGCCGCCGCGTCCACCGGTCTCAAGGCGGGGATGAAGCCCCGTCATCTGGTGATGATGAGTCTCGGTTCGGCGATCGGTGCCGGTCTCTTCGTCGGCTCCGGTGCCGGAGTGCAGGCGGCCGGTCCTGCCGTGCTCATCTCCTATGTCGTCGCCGGCCTCATCGTCATCTTCGTCATGCGGGCCCTGGGTGAACTCGTCGCCGCCGACCCGAACCCGGGTGCCTTCTCCCACTATGCGGGCAAGGCCATGGGTCCGGCAGCGGCCTTCGCCGTCGGTGCCCTGTGGTGGGTGCAGCTGTGCCTCGTCGTCGCCGCCGAGGCCACCGCGGCCGCACAGATCGCGGCCTCCTCTATTCCCGCCATCCCGCAGTGGGTCATCGCTTTGGCGATCATGCTCATCTTCACCGCCATCAACCTCACCACCTCGGGCAGCTTCGGTGAGTTCGAGTTCTGGTTCTCGCTCATCAAGGTCGCGTTCGTCGTCCTCTTCCTCGTCCTCGGCGCCGCCTACCTCTTCGGGTGGACTCCGGCCGAACCGCCGAGCCAGATCTTCGCCGACGGTTTCATGCCCACCGGCGTCCCCGGCATCGCTGCGGGTCTCCTCGTCGTCGCGTTCGCCTTCGGCGGCATCGAGATCGTCGCAGTGGCCGCGGCCGAGACCGCGAATCCCGAACGGAGCGTGAGCCAGGCGATCAAGACGATCGTGTGGCGCATCCTCTTCCTCTACATCGGCTCCGTGGCCATCATCGTCCTCGTCCTGCCCTGGACAGATGAGAGTCTGGCCGAGTCACCGTTCGTCGCGGTGCTCGAGACCGCCGGTCTGCCGTTCGTCGCCTCCCTGCTCGCTGCGGTGATCGTCATCGCGCTGCTGTCGTCGATGAACGCGAACATCTACGGTGCCTCCCGGATGTCGTTCTCGATGTCGCAGCGGTCGATGCTTCCGCGTGGGCTGGGCCGGACGAACCATCGCGGCGTGCCCGTGCCCGCGGTGCTGGCCACCTCGGCGTTCGGTTTCGTGGCCGTGGCGCTCAACTACTTCTGGGCCGCCGAGGTGCTCGGTGTGCTGCTCAACATCGTCGGCTCGACGCTCATCGTCACCTGGGTGGTGACCTTGGTTTCGCAGATCGTGCTGCGCCGTCGCGCCGAGGCGGCTGGGCGCACCCTGCCTCTGCGGATGTGGGGCTACCCCTGGCTGTCGTATGTCACCCTGGCCGGCATCGCCGTGATCATCGGGCTCGGCTTCACGGTCGATTCCGTGCGCTTCCAGATCGTGGGCACGCTCGTCTTCGTCGTCGCCCTCTACCTCGTCGGCCTCGTCGTCACGAAGAGGAACCCGACCGCGAAGGTGTGAGCCCGGCGGGCCCGACCTGCCCCACCGCCTAGGCGCGTACCGCCTAGGCGCGCGCCGCCTATGCGCGCGCCGCTGCCTCTATGCGCGCGCCGCCGTCTGTTCGTCCAGCGCCGCCAACTGCTCGTCCAGCGCCGGTGTCGGATGCCCGGATGACGCCCACCCGGTGAGCATGTCCCGTGTCTGACCTCTGTGACGGGCGAAATGTCGGCCCGCATATGCGGTGACGTCGATCGGGACGACGGTCTCCATCGTCTTCAGCACGAACCGAGCGAGGTGCCCGGAGAAGGGAACTCGCAATCCCAAACGTGTTCGGACCGCCTCGGCGGCGGCAAGCGCGGGGCGTTTCAGGTGTGATTTCAGAACCGCCCAGTCGTCGTCTCGGATGCTCAGTTCGGCGACGAAGGGGATGAACACGGCGGGCGATGCCAACACGGCGACGAGCGGCACAGGCTGGACGAGCCCACCGAGTCCGCGAGCCAGTGAGCGCACCCCATTCCTGCTCCCGGCGATGAGGAATCGCGGCAGTCCCGCCGGTGCCCAGTAGCGAACCTCGCGCCCGGCGGCGACTGTGCCGGCTTCGACGCGTTCGGACAGGAACGCCGGACCGAAGATGACCGCCTCGGCGTCGGGGAATTCCCTCTGCGCCCGCTCGAGGTCACCGTCGACCTGGCTGGTGATCGCAACGAAGCTCGGAGAGATCTCCCGAATCGCCGAGGCGACCGCCGGGTCGAGGTCGCCCGGCCGGGTGGATAAGACGATGAGATCCCAGGGAGCCGCTTCGCGCGCCCGCTCCCACCCGGTGACCGTCACCCTTCGAGTCGCCGCGACCCGATTCACTGTCCAGCCGGCGGAGCCGGAGTCGGAATCGGTCGGATCGAGATCACTCACTCGCCGCGGGTACGCGTTCCGCGGCTGGTCACCCCCGGTGCGGGAGACGACAGCGACGTCGTGGGAATCGGTGAAGAGGGCGGCCCCGGCGATGCCGATGGCGCCGGCCCCTTGGAAGAGGACTCTCATGACGGGTACACGAGGGCGGTGGCCATGGCCGCGATCCCCTCGCCGCGGCCGGTCAGCCCGAGCCCGTCCGAGGTCGTGCCGGAGACGGAGACCGAGGCCCCCACGGCCGCAGACAGTGTCTGCTGGGCTTCGTGGCGGCGACTGCCGACCTTCGGCCGGTTGCCGATGACTTGGACGGCGATGCTGCCGATCTCGACACCGGCGGACCGGACGATTCTGGCCGCCTCGGCGAGCAGTTCGGCACCCGCGGCGCCCGCGAACTCCGGGCGGTCGACGCCGAAGTGCTCGCCGAGGTCGCCGAGTCCGGCGGCAGAGAACAGCGCATCGCAGCATGCGTGGGCGGCGACGTCGGCATCCGAATGTCCGGACAGCCCAGGCTGTCCCGGCCACAGCAGACCGGCGATCCAGAGTTCGCGGTCCGGGTCGGTGGAGAAGGCATGGACGTCGACGCCGATGCCGGTGCGGGGAATGATCGCAGTCATTGCGGTCCTCCTGCGTTCGCATCGCGCATCCGGGCCAGCTGTTCGCCGAGGATGCGGTCGAGTGGGTAGGTGATCTTCAGCGCCTCCTCGTGCCCGGGCACGGCCACGACGTCGACGCCGAGGCGTTCGACCAATCCCGCGTCATCGGTCGCCGGGGCGGCCTCGGCGCGGTGGTGGGCATGGGCGCGCAGCAGGGTCGCGGTCCTGAAGCCCTGGGGCGTCTGCACCCGGCGCAGGCGTGACCGGTCGAGGTCACCGCGCAGGACTTCCGTCGGCTCCGCTCCTGCCGATTCGCTCGGCAGAGCACGCCGAACGGTGTCGATCATCGGCAGCACCGGAACGACCGCCTCGGCGCCGGATCGCACTGCCGTGTGCACGCGGGAGAACACCTCGGGCGGAGTGAGACAGCGGGCCGCGTCGTGGACGAGGACGATTTCGGAGTCTGCGGCATATTTCAAGGCGATTTGCACTGACTCGATTCGGTCTAAACCGCCTGCTACGGCTGTAATTGAAGTTTCGCATTCCGCATCAGCCATTGCCGCGGCGATTTCATCGCGTGCGCGGAAAAGAAACTCCTCGGGAGCTGCCACCACAATTGTGGAGGCGACTCCCGAGGAGAGGGTCGTCTCGAGGCTGCGGGCCAGAAGGCTCCGCCCGTGAAGACGGACGAAGGCCTTCGGCTCATTGCAACCCAGACGCGATCCCGACCCTGCGGCCGGGATGATGACACAGGTGCTCAGGATGCGAGCACTTCGTCCAGCAGCGCTTCCGCCTCGGACTCTTCCTTCTTCTCAGCCAGGGCGAGTTCGGAGACGAGAATCTGACGAGCCTTCGAGAGCATGCGCTTCTCCCCGGTCGACAGGCCGCGGTCCTGCTCGCGGCGCCAGAGATCACGCACAACCTCGGCGACCTTGATGACGTCACCGGACTGCAGCTTCTCCAGATTCGCTTTGTAACGGCGCGACCAGTTCGCGGGCTCTTCGACGAACTCTGCGCGGAGGACATTGAAGACCTTCTCCACGCCTTCCTCGCCGACGACGTCTCGCACACCGACGAGGTCGCAGTTCTCAGCGGGAACCTCGATCACTAGATCACCATGGGCGACCTGGAGCTTGAGATACAGTTTCTCCTCACCTTTGATGGATCGCTTCTTGATTTCTTGGATTGTCGCTGCACCGTGATGTGGATAGACAACAGTGTCGCCGACCTGGAAACTCATATTCTCTTCAAACCCCTTTCGCGGAATCCCAGTTTACCATGAGGCGCGCCACAGAAATCGTTCAGGGTAACGAATCTTCATGCTAGGCTCCGCCTCCCGAGGCTCGCGGGAATCGCCGATCGGCGGCCTCGCCAGCGCGAATATCGGCATCGGGCGCATTGCCGTCATCACGGATCGAGCAGGTGAGCCGATCCCGTCGGGAAATGAACTTCCCATGAACTCGCCCCACGCCACGGCGCCATGAGGCTCCGTTTCCTCAGCAGGCTTTCGTCCGCACCCGGGATGCGGTTCTACAGCGGGTCAAAAACCGGGTAGTATACAGACTGATCTTGTATTGCCACTTCAAGGAGCATAATGAAACGGCACAACCGCGCGGCCCTCGCCGTTGCCGCACTCGCTCTCGTTATCCCCGTCAGCGGATGTGCAAGCCTGCTGTCTCCCCATCAGACCGCCGAATACCATTACAACGGCGGCGATGGAGCCTCGGGCACAGTTGGTGACGTCGAACTCCGTGGGCTCATGCTCATCACGGACAAGTCCGGCAGCGGTCCGGCACAGCTGTTCTTCACTCTGATCAACAAGGGCGAGGACAACGCCAAGGTGTCCATCGATGTCGCCGGCACATCGGTGAGCGAATCGGTCAAGGCGGGCGACACCTTCGTCCAGGACCCGAACAGCCCCGAGACCTCGGCGAAGGAAGTCATCACGGTCGACGGTCTCGATGCCGAGCCCGGTGACCTCGTCGACGTCACTGTGAAGAGCGGCAGCGACGAGAAGACGATCCAAACTCAGCTGCTCAGCGATGTGCTCCCGTACTACAAGGAGTACGTGCCGTCCGAGTCGCCGTCGAGTGTGCCCAGCGAAAGCGCTGACGCCGCCGAAGGAACCGGCAGCGTCAACGGCTGACCTCCTCCCTCCGCGAACACGAAGGAGCCGCTCACTCGAAGTGAGCGGCTCCTTTCGCATTCACTGCCGAATCGCCGACCGAGTGCGGGCCCGGCCCGCCGACCAGGTCCAGCCGGTCCCGGCCCGCCGGCTGGTTCAGGCCTCGAACTTGTACCCGAGTCCGCGCACGGTCGTGAGCAGGCGCGGTTCGGAGGGATTCTCCTCGACTTTCGCGCGCAGGCGTTTGACGTGGACGTCGAGGGTCTTCGTATCGCCGACATAGTCTTCGCCCCAGATCCGGTCGATGAGCTGACCGCGGGTCATCACCCGTCCGGAGTTGCGCACGAGGATCTCGAGCAGCTCGAATTCCTTCAGCGGCATCGACAGCTCCTCACCACGGACCGACACGACGTGGCGTTCGACGTCGATGCGCACTCCCCCGGCTTCAAGCACGGACTCGTCCTCGAAGTCATCGGTTTCGACATTGCGACGCAGCACCGCACGCACTCGGGCCAGCAGCTCACGCGAGGAGTACGGCTTCGTCACATAGTCATCGGCGCCGAGCTCGAGCCCCACGACCTTGTCGATCTCCGAATCCTTGGCCGTGAGCATGATGATCGGCACGTTCGACTTCGCGCGCAGCTCGCGGCAGACCTCGGTGCCGGACGCCCCGGGGAGCATGAGGTCGAGCAGGACCAGGTCGGCGCCGCTGCGGTCGAATTCCGCCAGAGCCCTGAGCCCGTCATCGGCGACCGTCACCTCGTACCCTTCCTTACCGAGCAGATACGACAGCGGGTCCGAGAACGATTCCTCGTCCTCGACAAGCAGAATACGAGTCACGTTGTGAGCTTCCTTTGTTCGCTTTCATCGGTCAGTTCTTCGGGTGAGCCGGTCTTCTCGGCTCGGGTGGCGTCGCCGCCGTTTCCATTATCACCAGCACCGGGCGTCGTGTCGTCCACGGCGTCATTGTGCGCATCGTCGCCGGCATTCGCCGAGGCGGTGCTGTCGTCGGCATCAACCGCCGAGCCTGTCCTGCCCCGCACCGAGGCGGTGCCCGCCGGATTCGCGGAATGTTCGATGAGCACGCCCTCGGGGGCCGAATCGCTCGCCGAGTGCTCGGGCGCGGTTCCGGCCAGCGGGAGCACGATCGTGAAGGTCGATCCCTTTCCGAGCCGGCTCCACACCCGGACTTCACCGCCGTGGGTGGCGATGATGTGCTTGACGATGCTCAGTCCCAGCCCGGTGCCGCCGGTGATCCGCGACCGGGCCGGATCGACGCGGTAGAAGCGTTCGAAGACGCGTTCGGTGTCCTGCGCAGACATGCCGATGCCTTGGTCGGTCACGGCGATCTCGACGCGTTCGTCGACGAGGTCGACCCCGACCCCGACGCGGGTGCCGTCGGGTGAGTAGTTGATGGCGTTGTCGATGAGGTTGCGCACGGCGTTGACGAGCAGTTCGTAGTTGCCCTCGATGAGCAGGTCCCGGGGCGGGGAGATCTCGATGTGGATGTTCTTGCCTTCCGCACGCGTGCGGGCCCGGTCGGCGGCGTCGTCGACCACCTCGGCGGCGGAGATCTTCTCTGTCGTCGCGGGCGCCGCGTGGTCCTGGACGCGGGAGAGGTCGATGATCTCCTGGACGAGCTGGGTCAACCGCTTCGACTCTCGCTGCATCCGCCCGCCGAAGCGTTCGACGGCGGCGGGGTCGTCGGCGAAGTCGGTGACCGCCTCGGCGAGGAGCGCCATCGCTCCGATCGGGGTCTTGAGTTCATGGGAGACGTTGGCGACGAAGTCGCGGCGGACGGCGTCGACGCGTTTGGATTCGGTCTGGTCATCGCAGAGGACGAGGACGAAGGACGTGCCCAAGGGCGCGACGCGGGCGTGCAGGAAGCGAAGCACGGAGTCGGAGTTCTCGCGCTTCTGCTCGAGGTCGATCTCTTCGATGAGGCCCCGGGCGCGGACGCGGCCGACGACGCCCAGCATCTCCGATGATGCCAGCGAATGGCCTCTGACCAGGCCGAATGTGTACGCGGCGGGTGAGGCTTTGACGACGTCGTCGCCGGCGTCGACGACGATCGCGGCCGAGGGCAGGACGGCGAGGACTTCGGCGATGCCTTCGGGCAGGTCGTCTTCGGAATGCAGATCGGCAGCATCGCGGGAGCGTTCGCTGAAACGGAACGCGAGAATGCCCGCTATGCCCAGGCCCAGGCCGACGACGCCGGTCAGGACCGCCACTACTAAGAGATCCACAGTCTCAAGCTTAGGCGCTGTCCATCGTCTCGGTGCACCGAATTCACCGACGCGTGACCTATTTGCCGAGGAATTCACCTTCCCGACAAGCGACGTTCACCCGTCTCTGCGAAGCTGACGTCTGTGTGCCTGCGCTCCCCCACCCGAATCTGCCCGCTTCCGGGCGCAGACCCGAAAGCACAGCACCCGAAAGCACAGCACCCGAAGGCACAGCCCCGGAAGCGCAGACCCGAACGCACAGATCGGGCACGCACACCCACCGACGTTCCGATGAGGAACTCCTCGCACGACCGAGAGTAAGGATCCGCCGCCAATGCGCGAAGTCTTCAGAAACGAACTGGACGATCTGGCCACCCAGCTGGTCGGCATGTCCACCAAGTCCCTCGATGCGATCCGTCTGGCCAACCAGGCGCTGCATGCGAATGACCTGGAGCTGGCTGAGCAGGTCATCGAGGCCGACGCCGTCATCGACAACATGCAGTTCACCCTCGACCAGCAGGCCGCTGAGATGCTCGCCCTGCAGGCTCCGGTGGCCGCCGATCTGCGTGCCGTCATCGGATCGCTGCGGATGTCGGCATCGCTCGAGCGGATGGGCGACCTCGCCCGTCACATCGCTCAGCAGGTGCGCATCCGCTACCCGGAATCGGCGATCCCGGAGGTCTTCGAGTCGACGTTCGCGCGCATGGGCGAGTCCGGTGAGAAGATCGCCGAGGCGACACAGCGGCTGCTGTCGAACCCTGGCCTGACCGATGTGCCCACTATCAACGCCATCGACGAGGAGCTCGACGAACTGCACCTGAGCGTGTTCGCCAAGCTCGCCGAGGTGCCTGCAGGCTCGCTGGCCCCGCGCCACATCGCCGATGTCACGCTGCTCTCGCGCTACTACGAGCGCTTCGGCGATCACGCGGTGTCGGTGTCGCAGAAGGTCGAATACCTGCTCACCGGCAATTGGGAGCCGCATCTGTCGAAGAAGTGACGGCGCCGCGAACGCAAACGATGATCGCCGAGGTGGGGCTTCCACCTCTGCGATCATCGTTTGCGTTCGGGCCGGCCAGGCGGCCGAGACGGCAGGTCTCAGCGGCCCTGGTTGGCCACTTGGCCGATGGCGGCAGCAGCGGCCTCGGGATCGAGGTAGGTGCCGCCGGGCGTGACCGGGGTGAAATCCTCGGTCAGTTCGTAGTGCAGCGGGATGCCGGTGGGGATATTGAGTCCCGTGATATCGGCATCGGAGATTCCGTCGAGGTGCTTGACCAGCGCGCGCAGCGAGTTGCCGTGAGCGGCGACGAGCACGGTCTTGCCGACGGTGAGTTCGGGGACGAGGACGTCGTACCAGTAGGGCAGGAGGCGGTCGATGACATCGGCGAGGCACTCGGTGCGGGGCATCGAATCACCGAGGTTGGCGTAGCGAGCCTCACCGGCCTGCGAGAATTCCGAGCTGTCGGCCAGCGCCGGCGGCGGAGTGTCGAACGAGCGGCGCCAGGTCATGAACTGCTCTTCGCCGAACTCCTCGCGGATCTCCTTCTTGTTCTTGCCCTGCAGCGCACCGTAGTGGCGTTCGTTGAGGCGCCAGCTGCGGTGAACGTCGAGCCAGGACAGGTCAGCGGCCTCGAGCGCGAGGTTCGCGGTGAGGATCGCCCGCTTGAGACGGGAGGTGTGGACGACGTCGGGGATGAGGCCCTTTTCGCGCAGCAGCTCACCGGCGCGCTGGCCTTCTGCACGGCCTTTGTCGGTGAGGGTCACATCGACCCACCCGGTGAACAGATTCTTCTGGTTCCATTCGCTCTCGCCGTGGCGCAGCAGGATGAGGTTATACATCATGGCACCATTTTGGCACGAGAGCGCTCGGGCGTCTCTCGGGCTCGTCACACGAGCAATTCCCGGGCCCGTCGCACGAGCGCTGCGCGGACCTGACCGGTGTCTCATCATTCGGCTCAGTGTCTCGCATCACAAAACGCCGAGAGTAGTCTGAGCGCATGTCTGACGCACCGATACACCAGTCCCCCGCGAGCTCTGACGCTCCCGCCGCCGACCGCAGCTCGATCATCGCGGTCACGGCACTGCCGGTCCTCGTCATCATCGCAGGCGTCCTCGGATTCCTCCTCCCCGAGGCGTTCACGCCTCTTGCGCCGTCGATCACTTGGGCTCTCGGCGTCGTCATGTTCTTCATGGGACTGACGCTGACCCTGCCGGACTTCACCCGCATCGCCAAGCGCCCGTGGATCGCGGTCCTCGGCGTCGTCACGCAGTTCGTGGCGATGCCGCTGCTCGGCCTCCTCGTCGTCACCGTCTATTCGCTTCCCGCCGAGATCGCCGTCGGCGTCATCCTCGTCGGCTGCGCGCCCGGCGGCACGGCGTCGAATGTCGTCACCTATCTGGCCAAGGGCGATACGGCTCTGTCGGTGTCGATCACGACTCTGTCGACGCTGTGTGCACCGATCCTCACCCCGCTGCTGACCCTGTGGCTGGCCGGTTCCTACATGGATGTGCCGTTCTGGTCGATGTTCGTCTCGATCTGTCAGACCGTGCTCGTGCCGGTCATCGTCGGCGTGATCATCCGCATATTCGCCTCGAAGTTCGTCGACCTGATCGCGCCCGTGCTGCCGTGGCTGGCGTCGGTGTCGATCGCCTACATCGTCGCCATCGTCGTCGCCGGTTCGGCCGCTTCGATCGCGACCGCCGGGGTGCTCGTGCTGCTGGCCGTGGTCACACACAATCTGCTCGGACTCGGCGTCGGCTACGGCGTGGCCGCCGCCTGCCGCCTCGACACTCCGACCCGCCGGGCTCTGTCGTTCGAGGTCGGGCTCCAGAACTCCGGGCTCGCCTCGACCCTGGCCACGACCTACTTCTCGCCGCTGGCGGCTCTGCCCGGCGCGGTCTTCAGTGTGTGGCACAACGTCTCCGGTGCCCTGCTCGCCTCGGTCTTCGCCCGCCGCCCCTACGGCAAGCCCCCGGTCGGGGCCGCTCATCGCGAAACGGCGTCGGTCGGCACCGGCCCCACCGAGGAGACCCGGGGTTGAGCACCGAGGCGGCTCCGGGCCGAGGCTTCGACTCCTTCCGTCCCGAGGTCCTCGAGGTGTCGGGACGGACGTTCACGGTCCGTCGGGCCGCCGAATCCGATGTGCCCGCCCTCATCGCGCTGCTGCGCGATGACGTCCTCGGCGCCTCTCGAGAAGCTCCTGCCAGCACAGACGCGGCCGCCTACCATCGCGCGTTCGCGCTCATCGCAGCCGACCCGAATCAGCTGCTCGTGGCCGTGGAGGAGGATTCCACTGTGGTCGGGACCTTGCAGCTGAGCCTCATTCCCAGCCTGTCCAGGCGAGGCACGCTGCGGCTGCAGATCGAGGCGGTGCGCGTCGGTGCGGCCGCGCAGGGAATCGGACTCGGCACGGCGGTCTTCGAATGGGCGCACGCCTGCGGTCGTCGCGTCGGGGCAGGCATCGCACAGCTGACGACTGACCGCTCACGCACCGATGCGCACCGCTTCTATGCTCGGCTCGGCTATGTCGCCAGCCACGAGGGTCTCAAACTCTCCCTCGATTGAGTGAGCTGCGGTTCGGATCGGGCCTGGCCGCTCTCGCCGTCAGCGTCCGTGCTCGTCCTGCGCCCTATCGGATTCCCCGCTCGACTCCGCGCTCTGCTCATCCGCGCCGTCTTCGCTCGTGGTCCGCGGGCTGCCGGCGATCGCCGTCGTCTCGGGCAGCTGCGTCTGAGAATCGTCGAAGGTGCCGAGGAATTCATTGTCCTCTCCGCTGAGCACCTTCTCGAACGCGGCGAGATTCCGCGTCGATTCTCCGCGGCTGACCCGCCACGCCCATTCCTTCTTCATCCCGGTGATGAAGCCGATGAGGAGGAGTTCGTTGAATGAGGAATCCGCCGTCGAGAGCATCGCGGCGAGCAGCGTGTCGAGCTCGTCGAGCAGATGGTCCCTGGGCACGCTCGCCCGCAGATACACATCGCCGAGGCTGTCGATCGCGAAGGCCACCGGTCCGGGCCTGAGGTTCTTCTGCAGCAGCCACCGGTTGAATGCGGCCGGGTTCTCATCGGGGTGGCGGATGACGAAGGCCTGCAGGTGAGCGGTGCGGGCGAAGACGCTGATCGCGACGTTCGTCTTGAGCTTCTTCTCCCCCGGCAGGGTCACGACGATCTCCGCGTCCTCCACCGAGTCGACGGGAACATCGTTGGCCTCGGCCCAGGTGCGCACACCTTCCAGGATCGCCTCGGTGTCGGTGCTCATGCTCTCACGCCTTTCGCTCGGCCTTCATGCTCACCGCCGACTCTAGTCCTTCAGCACGCTCCGAGGGCTTCCGACCGCCGTGATGCCGCTTCGGGCAGCTCGGATCGGCTGGAGCGACCGGTCGATTCGGGCAGTGCGTCGAGGACGGCCGCGACGGTGCGGGACCAGTCGAAGCGTTCGGCGCGCGCCGTGGCGTGGCCGGCGAGTTCGGTGCGCAGATCCGCATCGCGCAGCAGGGTTTCGATCGCCGTCGCCCAGTGGTGCGGGTTGTGGTCGGCGATGAGCAGCCCCGAATGGCCGTGTTCGACGATTTCGGGCAGTCCTCCCACCGCCGAGGCGATCGCCGGCAGTCCCGACGCCGCCGCTTCCGCGGCAACGAGTCCGAACGACTCGCTGCGAGAGGGCACGATGAGCACATCGGCGGCCCGGTAGTAGTCGACGAGGATGTGCGAGGGCACGGGCGGGCGGACTTCGACGCTGGGCTCGGAGGCGATCGCCGAGTTCAGCCCTCGCAGGTACGACGAGGACGCACCGCCGGCCCGCGGCGCCGCGGGCTGCGGCATCGCGGGCTGCGGCTTCGCGGGTTGCGGCGTCGCGGGTTGCGCTGTTGAGATCGTCGTCGCGGGCTGCGACATCGCAGGGTGCACTGACGAGATCTGCGCCGTACGTCCGGTGTCGATCCCGGAGACCGCGCCGAGGAGGATTCCGCGGGTCCGCGCGGCCAGGTGCGGGTCCCGTTCGCGCAGGTCGGCCAGGGCGTCGACGGCGACATCGGTGCCCTTGATGAACTGCATCCGCCCGACGTAGAGGACGATGGCTTCGTCGTCGGAGAAGCCGAGTCGTTCGCGGGCCGCCGATTTCGCTCCGGGTACATAGAGGGCATGGTCGACGCCGGGACGGGCGACGACCACGGTGTCCGGCTCGGCGCGCAGTTCGGTGATGAGGTCACGGCGTTCAACGGGTGTCGCGGCGACGAGCAGGTCCGCCTCCGCGGCGATCCGCTCTTCGGCTTCCAGCCGCTGGGGCCGTTCGTGGCTGGTTTCGGAGTCGCGGTTCTTCACCGCGCCGATCGTGTGCATGCTCACCGCGATGGGGGCTCCACCTGCAGTCCCACCTGTGGCCCCACCTGCAATCTCGTCTGCGACCTCACCGGCGATCTCACGGGTGCGCAGGGCCGCCTCGGCGGAGATCCAATAGTGGGCCCACACGAACTCCGCGGCGCGAAAATCCGGATGGTCGATGAGCAGCTGCGCGAGTTCGTCAATGGCATCGGCGAGCTCGTCCTTCGTCGTCGCGCCGACGGAAAGATGGTGGATGGTGATGGATTCGGAGAGTTCCATCCGCTCTCCCACGGTGCCGGCTGCATCACCCGCGCCCGTGCCGTCGAGTCCGCCCGGGTCGGCGGTGAACACGTCGACACGGTGACCGGCGGCGGAGAGCGCGCGCACCGTCTGGTCGACGTAGACGTTCATTCCACCGGCGTCACCCTGGCCCGGTTGGGCCGCGGGAGAGGTGTGGAGGGAGAGGACACAGATGCGCACGGAGACAGTCTAGCCAACGACCTCGGTCTGGTGACTATCCGAAGAATTCGCCGAGGATGCGCCGCACCTCGTGACGCCCGCGCCACAGGATCGAACCGGCCGGCAGCACCTCGAGGCGGGAGTTCGGGATCGCACGATGGATCGCCTCGGCGATGGCGACCGGATGAGCGGAATCGTCTTCGTGGGTGAGGATCAGGATCTCGCCGGGGAAGGCCCGCAGGTTCTCGGCGGCCTCGGCTGTGTCGTCGACGGCCGTTTCGAGGGCGAGTCCGAGGCCGTCGGACATGTCGGTGCCGATGAGGTTCTCGGCCTTCGCCTTCGTCCACGCCCGGGCGGGAAGCATCTGGGCCACCTCGGCGGGTTCGCGGGAGAGCATGAGATCGACGATGCCGTCGATGTCCTCGTCGGCGACCAAGCCGCGCAATTGCTCCAGGTAGGAGCGGTTGGCGGTGGCCACCTCGGCGGGGAATCCGGTGAACGAGGCGGGGAGGACGAGAGCGACCTTCTCGAGGCCGCGCACGGTTGGGTGGGCGGTGCTCAGCAGGTGGAGCAGACCCCCGGCGGACATCGACACGCCCAGGGCGCGGCTCGCCGAGGTGGTCTCCACGGCTTCGGCGAGGACCCTGCCGATCTGCGGGTAGGTCCACCCGGGACCGGGTGAGGGACGGCCGCCGTGTCCGGGCAGGTGGAGGAAGTGGCGGGTGCCGCTGATACCGGTGCCGAAAGGACGGGTGTCGCGGATCGCGCCGGCGAATCCGTGGCCCAACAGGGTGCGCGGTTCGCCGGATCCGAACGTGGCGATGTAGCCGGATTCGGGACCCGGAAGGTTGAGGTCTGGGCTCATGCGATGCGGGGGCTCAGCGGTTGCGGTAACGCGGGTCGACGGCGCGGACCTTCGGACGCACATCGGTGAGGTACACGATGCCGGCCACGAGGGCGATGATGTTGAGGAAGATCATGCTCATGCCCATCGGCGGGAGTGCGATGAGGGCGAGCGCGAGTCCGACGCCGAGGAGGATGACCCAGAACTTCTTGCTCTGCTTGTCCACGGCGCGGTAGTTCTCATCCTTGAAGCGGAGGCAGTCGATGAACGCCCACAGTTGGACGACGAATGCGGCCACCGTCAGAGCGAGAAAGACGAGACGCTGAAAGCCCGCGATGTATTCCATCCCCACAGCCTAGCAATCGCACTCGTCGAGGTCAGGCCCCGGAGGCGAATCCTCGGCGAGTGCCCACCCGCGTCCCACCGGTCTCTCAGCGCGACTGCGCGTCGATGGGCAGCAGGGCCGCATCTGGGCCGCCTCGAGCTGACCGACGGGGCTGAGGCACAGGTGGACAGCGGGGCAGACAGCCTCAGAGGACGCCGGTCATGCGGATGACCGCGCACACGGCCATGCCGATGGCGACGGCGAGCAGCATCGGCACGCGCACGATTGCGGCGAACACACCGACCCCGACACCGATGAGCCGGGCCGGGTCGGCGATGTCCTTGCCGTCGAAGATCGCGGTGGTCGCGAAGACGGCGCCGATGAGCACGACCGTGGCCCGATCCATCCACTTGGTCACCCGTTCGGTCGAGTCGGCGGGGGCGGCGTTCTCGACAGCGGCAGGGCCCGCGCCTCCGGCAGCGGTGGCGGAGTCTCCACCACCGGCGGCAGGTGCATCCGCACCAGTCGGATCCCTCTCCGCTCCCACCGAGGCGGTCACCGGAGTGCGGCGGCGACCCTTCGTGGCGATGGCCGCGCCGAGTTTCACCCCGGCAAACCGCATGAGGTAGGTTCCGATGCTCAGCGCCGCCAGAGCGATGAGGAAGTCTCCAGCGTTCATCGGCGGTCCTCCCCTGCAGTGCTGGACTGGTCGGTTCCGCGGCTGACGGTGCTGGGCCGATCGGTTCCGGGGCCGGCGGTGCTGGTGGTGGGTTGGGACGGATCCTGCCGAACAGCGGAACGCTCTGCCCCATTGCGGTCACCATCGCGCGCATGTTGTGTCTCACGACGGCGACGCAGCGTCGAACGCACGGCCCAACCGGCCGCGACGAGCACGAACACGGACAGCGAGGTCACCGCGCCCAGGCCGAGCGGCAGCACCGGGGTCAGACAGACCGCGACGAGGATGCCGACGAGAGTCAGTGACAGCGTCGCGCGGTTCTTCAGGTCTCCGCGGATGAGGCAGAAGAGGATGATCGGGAATGCGGCGTCGAGGCCGAGCAGATCGGCGTCGATGACGTTGCCGAGCCACTGCCCGACCATGGCACCGCTGGGCCACATGAGAGCGATCGAGGCGCCCATGAGAAGGAAGGCATGCCATTTCGCACGGTCGTTTCTCCCGGTGCGCGAGATCGCGGTCGACTCGTCATTGATCCAGTGGGAGGCGATGAGGGCGCGCCAATCCTGCGGGAAATAGGGTCCGACGGCGACGCCGAAGGCGAAGTTGCGGGTGTTGACGAGCAGCCCGGCGAGGACCGCGAGGATCGGCGCACCGCCAGCGGCGATGACGCCGACGAAGGTGAATTCCGCGGCACCGCCGAGGGCGAACATCGCCAGCAGAAGAGTCTGCCACCACGCGAACCCGGAGACCGCAGAGATCGCGCCGTACGACAACGCAACCGCGATGATCGTGACGGTGACGATGGCGACGGCCCGATAAATCGAACCCGGAAGCGTCCGCTCGACGCGGCGCGCTCCGAACCGATTCCGAGTCCGCGGAAGCGCCCGCTCAGCCGTACGAAATAATGAACCCATGTTCTATACAGTGCACTCCATGCTGTTGTTCGTCAACCCGAACGATCTTGCCGCTATAGTGAACGTATGAGTTCTCGACGCCACGACTCCACGCCCGATGATCTCTCGGCCGATGTGTCGATCCGTCCGTCGGCCGATGCTCCGGCGGATCTGCCGGATGCGTCGGCCGGTCGGTCGGCAGATCCCGCACCCGGACTGTCGCCGAGTGAACAGATCGCGGCCGCGCTCAAGCGCGAACGCGTTCGTGCCGGGCTGTCGCTTTCGGAGGTCGCACGGCGGGCGGGGATCGGCAAGTCGACGATGTCCGGGCTCGAAACCGGTACCGGCAATCCGAGCTTGGAGACCATGTGGGCGCTGGCTGCCGCACTCGACATCCCCTTGGCCCGCCTGCTCGACCCGCCCCCGCACGAAGTGGCCCTGCAGCACGTCGGCGAAATGCCCAGCCTGCCGTCGACGACGGCGAACTATGTGGCCACGCTGCTGTCACCGTCTCCGGCGCACTCCCGACGCGACATCTACTTCATCCAGGCCGAACCCGGCGAGCCGAGGGAGTCTCAACCGCACCCGCAGGGAACGATCGAGCACGTCATCCTCGGCAACGGGGCAGCGCGCATCGAGGTGCTCGGGCAGTCTTTCGAACTCGGCGTCGGCGACTATCTCACCCATCCCGGTGACCAGCCGCATCGCTTCACGGCACTCGCACCCGGCACGAACGCCGTCTTCGTCGTCGAAAGCACCTGAGGGATCGGACCGCAGGCCGAGCCCGGCTCGGATTTCCGGCGCACCCTGACGACCCGTCGCCGAGGCACGTACGCCTTCTACTCGACGATCGGGCCTTCGTCGGCCTCGGCGGCCGTATCGTCCAGCGGCGGCAGCCGCGACTGGGCCTCGTCTCGAGTCAGCCCGGCCGCTTGGAGCAGGTCGACGGCGACGGTGCGCAGGAGCAGGACGAGGGATTCGTCGTGGATGTCCCAATCGGAGTTCGCACGCGGATCCAGGGCGCCCGCCGCTTCGGACAGGGCCGCCTCGGCGAGGGAGCGATCGGTGCCGCGCCGCAGCGCGATCTCGAGCTTCTTGGCCCCTTCGGCCAAGGAACCGACGTAAACGGCGATGACGGGTTTGTCGACGCCGAGCTCGGTGATGCCGACAACGCGGCGGGCGATCACGCGCATGGTGCGCATCGCGCGGTCGGAGAAGGTATGGGCGCGGGCGAGTCGGGTCACCTCGGCGGCGTGCCGGCGCGCGCGGGCGTTGATCTTCGCGGCTTCGCGGGAGATCCGCAGCGATGACCCCCAGGAGTCGATGATGTTCTGGGTTTCGCGGGCACGTTCGAGGGCGCGGCCGGCCATGGAGGTGTCGGCGTCCTGGAGTGCGCGTTTCATCATCGTGAGGACGTCGTCGATCTCCTCGAGCATGTCCGCGGCCAGACGCCTGGGGACCTTCCTCGCGTCGCGCGGGATGAGGAAGGCGAGCAGGATCGCGCACACCGACCCCGTCAGAGCATCAAGGGTGCGAGGGAACGGCATGGACGTGGCGGTGGCCGGAACCACGACGACGTAGACGGATTGGACGGCGATCTGGGTGATGAAGATGCCGCCGGAGTTGAGGATCGTGCCGATGACCAGCCCGATGACCAGGGTCAGCGCGAGCTGCCAGATGCCGGAACCGTAGAGGTTGACGAGCATCTCTCCCACGAGCACACCGAAGGTGGCGCCGATGCCGATCTCCAAGGCGCGTCGCAGGCGGCGGTCAGCGACGGGGCCGATTCCGACAGCGGAGGCGACCGCGGCGAGGAACGGGTACGGGTGGCCGAGCACATAGACGCAGAAGGTGTAGGCGGCGGTCGCGGCGATGGGGATCTGGATCAGCTGACCGGAGTTCACCCACACGCGCTTGAGACCCAGACGCAGGCGATGGGAGACGACGTCGAACCCTCGCCGAGGCAGTCCGCCGACCCGAATCTCTGCCATCAGTCCCCTCTGCCATTCGCCGGTGCTGTACTCAGAGTACCGGAAATATGGCATGCTAAAGTCTGTCCGCCGAGGAGGCTATTGAATGACAACGAATCTCACCCGAAACGAAGCGCAGAATCGGACACAGCTGCTCGAAGTCGATACGTACACCGTTCACATCGATGTCAGCAACGCCGAGACCGATGACCAGACCTACCTCTCCCGCACCGTCGTCGATTTCACCGCTCGTTTCGTCGATTCGACATTCATCGACCTCATCGCCGATTCCGTCACCTCTGTGCAGATCAATGGTGAGATGCTCCCTCCCGCCGAGGTGTTCGACGGTGCTCGTGTCACGTTCCCCGTCCGCGCCGGCCGCAACAGCCTGACCATCGAGGCGCAGGCTCGCTATTCGACTTCGGGCGAGGGACTGCATCGCTTCACCGATCCTGCCGACGGCAAGGTCTACCTCTATACGCAGTACGAGCCCACCGATGCCCGGCGAGTGTTCGCGAACTTCGATCAGCCCGACCTCAAAGCCGAGTTCATCTTCTCCGTGACCGCGCCCGCCCATTTCCAGGTCCTGTCGAACCGCGGCGAGGCGAGCACGGAACCGGGGCCGGGACCGCGCACGGGACAGACCGGTGACTCCACCTCGGCGGGAGTCGTCACCCACCATTTCGAGCCGACTCTCCCGCAGTCGAGCTACATCACCTGCATCACCGCGGGCCCGTACGAGGGCGCGCGGGACGAATGGAAGGATCCGCGCACCGGGCAGACGGTGCAGCTGGGCGCGTGGACGCGGGCCAGCCTCGTCGATCATCTCGATGCCGACGACATCTTCTCGATCACGAAGTCCGGCCTGAACTTCTTCACCTCCGAATTCGACTACCCCTACCCGTGGGGCAAGTACGATCAGATCTTCGTCCCCGAGTACAACCTCGGGGCGATGGAGAATCCGGGACTGGTGACGTTCACCGACAGCCTGATCTTCCGCGACAAGGTCACCGACGCCCAATACGAATCGCGCGCGAACGTCATCCTCCACGAGATGGCGCACATGTGGTTCGGCGATCTCGTGACGATGAAATGGTGGGACGACCTCTGGCTCAAGGAGTCGTTCGCCGACTATATGGGCGGACTGGCACTCGCCGAGGCCACGCGCTTCACCGACGGCTGGGTGACCTTCGCCCTGCGGCGCAAGGCGTGGGCGTACACGCAGGACCTCTACCCGACAACGCACCCGATCGTCGCCGACATCCCCGATGTCGAGGCCGCGAAGCTCAACTTCGACGGCATCACCTATGCCAAGGGCGCGTCCGTGCTCAAGCAGCTCGTTGCGTTCGTCGGCCGGGAGGCGTTCTTCGCCGGATCCCGCTTGTACTTCAAGCGGTTCGAGTACGGCAACACCGAGCTCGCGGACTTCCTCGAATGCCTCGCCGAGGCGGCTCCCGACCGTGACATCGCCAACTGGGCGGGCGCGTGGCTGGGCACGTCCGGGGTGTCCGAGCTGTCCCTGCAGCTGACCACGTCCGATGCGTCGTCGGCCGGTGATTCCTCGGCAGGAGTGGGAACCCGGCCTGACGCGAACGGCGCGGGGGCTGATGCGTATGGCACGGGGTCCCGAATGCGAGTGTCCTCGAGCACGGGGGCCCGGCTGCGCGGCCCCGGCGATGCCGGTGCCGGCCAAGCCGGTGCGAGTTCGGTCGAGAACGATTCCGGGTCTGCCGGTGCCGGCGTTGACTCGGCGTCCGCGTCCACGGTCGAGCCGCCTCGGCGAAGGTCTGGGTCGGAGACGATCACGGGTGCGATCATCACTCAGGCCGATTCGGCCGAGGGTGCGGCGCTGCTGCGCCCGCATACGTTCGAGATCGCCACGCTCGGTCGGTCGGGGCGGGAGATCGTTCCGCTCGATACGTTCCGGTTCGAGTTCTCCACGGAATCCGCCGAGGTTGAGCCGCTCATCGGGCGCAGCGCCGGTGTGATCACTCTGCTCAACTACAACGATCTCGACTATGCGCGTGTGCGCCTGGATCCAGAGTCGACGGAGGCGGCGGTCACCTCGGCGTCACGGATCACCGATCCCCTGTCGCGGGCCCTCGTGTGGTCGGCTTTGGACAATGCGGTCCGCGATGGGCTCATGCCGGTGCAGAAGTACCTCAAGGCCTATGCTCGCAGCCTCGGCAAGGAGAGCCATGCGGGGATCATGGCCGGGCTCAGTCAGACGGCTCTGACCTGCATCGATCAGTGGGTGGCGGATCGGAATTTCGATGCCGCGATCACCGGCCTGCTGGGAGCGGCGCTCGATGCTCTGGCCGCGGCGAAGGCCGGTTCCGACGCTCAGCTGCATTTGGCGAACCTCGTGCTGGCGTTGACCTCGCGGACGGCGCGTTGCGCGAGCGACAGTTCGGCCGTGGCCATGGGGCGCGGATTCGCCAGTCAGATCCTCGCCGTGCCCGTCGGCGAAGAAGTCGATCGCATGTACCCGGAGGCTCCGGTCCAGGCTGATGGCGATGCTGGTGGTGCTGGTGATTCTGGTGACGCTGGTTTCGCCGGTGATGCCGGTGGTGCTGGCGGTTCCGGTGGTGCCGGCAGTTCCGGCGGCGCCGTGCATTCGACGGCGACGCTGCCGTTCCGCGGTCTCGTCAACGATCATGCGCTGCGGTGGAATGCTCTCACGGCGCTCGTATGCCTCGGTTGGGCGGATCAGACGGACATCGCGCGGGAGAACCAGTCGGATCCGAGCTCTTCGGGCCGGCTCCATGCCGAGACGGCCAGTGCTGCGCTGCCTCTGCCGATCGTCAAGATCCGCGCTTGGGAGGCCATCCGCGAGGCGGGTGCGCTGAGCAATGACGTGCTCTCAGCCATCATCTCCGGGTTCGTCGCGCCGAGCGCGCTGCCGCTCATCGAGGGCTATGTCGACGCGTATTTCGCGGGTCTGCTCGGTTTCTGGATGGACAATTCGATCGAGATCGCTCGGCGCCTGGTGCTCGGTCTCTACCCGAAGTGGTCGATCGACGAGGAAGCCGTCGTAGAGAAGACCGATGCCTGGCTGGCGGCCAACCCGGGTGCCCCCGCGGCTCTGCGCCGTCTGGTCATCGAACGCCGCGACGATCTGGCCCGCGCGGTCTTCCTCAAGTCGACGCAGAGTTCCCGTCACTGATCCACGGGTCCGCTGCGGGCCGCGGGTTCCTGCTCACGCTCGTGCAGCTGTTCTCGCCGAGGCGGCCGTTCGCTCTCCAGCGTCGATGACATCCGTGCGTTGGAAGTGCACCGGTTCCGCGCGTTCGATGCCTACCAGCTCCGCGCGTTCATTGGACACCAGTTCCGCGCGTTCGTTGTACACCGGTTCTGTGTCTTCGTTGCGCACCAGTTCCGCGCGCGTTCGATGGACACCAGCTCCGCGCGCTTCCTGCGCAGCAGACCGGTGCACTCGACATGGACGCAGATGGCCGGTGCCCCATCGCGGGGCACCGGCCATCTGTGAGCCTGTCAGCAGCACCGAACCGTCCGGCTGCTGGCTTCGGGGTCAGAGGATCCTGCGGGCTCCGGAGAATTCGTTGCCCGTATCCCACTTCTTCCAATCGGTGACGTAGACGTCCTTCGACGCGTTCGGCGAGTGGATCATCTTGCCGTCGCCGACGTACATGCCGACGTGGTGGACGGTTCCCGTAGAAGTCGAGAAGAAGAGCAGGTCTCCGGCCTTGAGGTTCGACGACGACACGGCCTTGCCGGCCTTCGCCTGGTCTCCCGAGTCGCGAGGCAGGTCGATGCCGTGGGCTTTGTAGATCGAGTAGGTGAATCCTGAGCAGTCGAATCCGTATGCGGAGACTCCGGCCCACAGGTAGCGGAGGCCGTCGAACTGCTTCGCGGTCTTCACGAGGTCTTTGCCGCTGGGCTTCTCAGGCTTCTCACCGACGTCGTAGACGTCAACATCGTCGATATCGATCCAGGCAGCCCCTCCCCCGGGGAGAGCGACACGAACATCGTCGACGTCTTGGGCGATGAGCGGCAGGTCGACGTTGAAGCTGACGTCGGCTCCGGCGTCCTTGGTGAACTCAATGCCTTCGAGTTCGCTCTTGGGCGTGGTCACAACGGCGCGGGGCTGCGCATCGCGGAGCTTTCCGAAGCGGTCGTTCTCGACCAGTTGCTTCGTCGGCAGCCAGCCGGGGTATCCCTTCTTGTTCTTCGGGGTCTTCTGGTCCTTGACGCTGACCTTGGCCCAGCTGCCCTTGATGTCGAGGACGGTGACTTCCGAACCGTAGGTTGCCTGCGTCTCGGTCTTGCCTGTCAGGCCACGCCGCACCTCGGTGGATTTGAGGTTCTTGTTCCACTTCTTGAGGTCGACCGGATGGCTGAGGGCAGGCTTGTCCACTTTGCGCGGTGCCTTCGGGTCGGTCCACAGTGTCGCCACAGTGACATCGACGTAGGCCGTTTCGCCCTTTTCGATCTTTCCGTCGGTGATCGGTTCGAGTTCCTGGCCGGGAACGACATCAGCCGAGATGCCTGATGATTTCGCGGCGTCGGCCGAGGACAGATTACTCGACAGTGCGGGAGCACCGGCGCCGAAAACCAGTCCGACCCCAAGTGCTGCCGAAACAGCAATTTTGGTACGCATCATTTCTCTTTCGGTCTGCGGGCTGCAGGCCCGCGTGGGGGAAGTCTCCGAAGTTGCGCGAGCGCCCTCGGCGTACTGCTTTCGCTGCCGGAGCGGTCTCCCTCAAGAGGGTGATCGCACTGGCTTCGGGTCACAGCACGGTGACAATTCTACTGACTGTCTGATGACGGCCAGCATTCATGACACTGTGACAGGATAACGCGATCGGCCTGCGGTTTGAAGCCCACTTGCTCGAATCGATGCGGAGCCGAGACTTCGGCCCCGCATCGAATCGCCGGATACCACCGGATCGAGCTGCTGAGGAGGCTCTGCTCCGGTCAATACAAGTCCAACAGTTTCAGGGGCCAGGCATCAGCCGTCGGGCGCAAGGCATCGGAGGTGAGGGAGGTGAACCGACCGGCACAGAGCATCGGACGTGAGGGACGTGAGCCGACCGGCGAAAAACCTCAGGCTGCATCCGTTTCGTCCTGGAATCAGGTTTCGGCTGCTGTGTCGAGCAGTTCTGCGGCAAGGAGCTCGATCGTCTCGATTCGACCGGGATCTTCGCGCACGTCTTCGCCTTCCATTGCTCCGGCGATCGGCTGGATCATGATTTCGTCGACTTCGAAGCGCGCGGCGAGTTCCTCGAGCTGCGCGGCTGCAGATTTCGGGTCACCGATGATCCAGTTGGTCGACAGTTCTTCGCCGACCATCCGCTCACGGTCGGTCATGACCGACCGGACGTCGTCGCCTGCCAAGTGCAGTTTCTCCATGGGCCCTCCGGTGCGCAGGCGCGACATCTGGAGCAGGAATGGCTCCGAGCGCAACTGGGCTTCTTCTTCGGTGGGTGCGACGACGACGTTGGCGGTGACGAAGGTCTGCGGCTGGTCTCCGTAGCTGCCGGGGGTGAAGTTGTCGCGGTAGATCTTCATGCCGGTCGTTGCTCCGGAGGCGAAGTGGTTGGCGAAGACGTAGGGCATGCCGAGTTCGGCGGCCAGTCGAGCCGAGTACCCGGAGGAGCCGAGCAGCCACGGCAGCGGCTGGGTGCCGGGCACCGCGGCGGGGGTTGCTTTGAGTACATGTTCGCGTCCGCCGTGCAGCGGAACTCGCATCCCATCAGGCTGCATCAGGCTGAGGGTATCGATGACGTGCTGAGGGAACTGCTGCACCGGATCGATGGTGTTGCCCTCACGGTCGACCATTCGTCCTTCACCGAGGTGGCCGCGCATTGCCGCAGAAGTGACCGGGTCGGTTCCGGGCGCCCGGCCGATTCCCAGGTCGATACGATCGCCGTAGACTGCGGAAAGCAGAGCAAAGAGTTCAGCCACGGCCAGGGGCGCGTGGTTGGGAAGCATGACTCCGCCGGATCCGAGGCGGATGCGTTCGGTTCCCTGACCGAGATACATGAGCTCGGGCCCGGGCATCGTCGATGCGATGGATGGCATGTTGTGATGCTCGGCAACCCAGTAGCGGGTGAACCCGAGCCTGTCGGCAGTTTCGATGATCTGCTTCGACGCGGCAAAGGAGTCTGCGGTGGTCTGTCCCGTGCGAACAGGGATGAGGTCAAGGATGGAAAGCTTCATATCGAAGCAACAGTGTCCGCTGCGGGTTCATTCCGCTCGTGGGCAGGAGCACACATCGGCTGCGCGGACGAGCACTCGAGTGGTCGAGCGGACGAGCAGTCGAGCAGCCCAGCGGTCCAGCGGTCGCCGTTTCCGGCAACGCCCCCGGGGCGGATATCGGCCGACGCGAAGGCAGGCGTCCGGCCGACTCGCCGCCGGCGCTCACCCGAAGAGGGTCTCTCCGATCTCGCGCGCGATGAAGCGGGCGTGGAGGATCGGTTTTCTTTCGGGGTCGAATGAAGCCGGCGGCACCCACGCCGGTCGCCCATCCAAGAGCGTTATGCAGAACCAATCGGATTTGTCGATCAGGTGGTGGTGAGCCGAGCAGACCAAGGTGAGGTTGTTGACGTCGGTCTTGCCTTTGTCGGCCCACGGGACGATGTGGTGGGCTTCGCACCAGCCGGGAGGAGTGTCGCATCCGGGGAAGGTGCATCCTTGGTCGCGACTGGCGAGGACAGCCAGCTGTTTCTCAGTTGCCAATCGTCGTTCGGTTGCCAGCGCCATCGACTTGGCCTTCTCTCCCATGAGGTGAAAGAAGACCGAGCCGTTGAGCCCTTCGAGTGCCGCAGAGGTGATCGGGAATGGCGCTTCGGCTCCGGTCACCGCTTTGCCGGTCTGCTTGGCAAGGTCCTCGGCCTTGGCCGTGACGACCAGGGCGTAGGCAGCGCCGGCCTTGATGCGGTTCATCTCGATTCCGCCGATGAGACTGGAGAAGCGTTCGTAGATGCGGCGACGCACGCTCGGCTGCTGTTCGGCCATTGAGACTAGTGAGCCGTCTTCGCGCACTCCTGCTCCTTTGGGGGCTTCTCCGGTTTCGCTGACCTGCGGCGGCGAGAAGTCGAGCGAGGGGTCTCGGCAATCGGAGCGGTCTCCGCGCAGAACCTCGGTGAAGGTGTCCACGATGGACTGGTCGCTGTCGGGTGTGTCGGCGTCGCCTCCGGTCGCGACGCCGCCGTTGTCGGTCTCGGTGACGCCGTCGTTGTCGGTGGCGCCGTCGTTGGACGTCGCGTCGTCGCCTCCGGTGGCCTGCCCGTCGTTGTCGATGTCCGACTTGTCGTCGGTTTTGATCCGCGAGGTGAGCAGCCCGTTGAGGACTCCACCGGTCTCTGCGTCGAGGCGACCCTTGAGAGTCCAGGTTCCGTCCTTGAGCTGGCGCAGGTTGACGTTGAAGTCCTCCCGGTCGATTGTGTCTTTGGGTTCCTGCCCGTCGGGGTCGATCCAGCCGAGGATCTCCTCGAAGAGAGCGTGGATGTCGCGCACACGGACGGACGGCGCTTTCTCCACGAGCAGGCGTTCGGCCTTGAGCCGATCGTCTTCGGAGATCCTCGGCGACAGACTCTTCAGGCATTTGATGATCGTCGACGCTTGGTTGGAGGACAGGATGCCATCGCGCAGAGCCGCCGATAGCGTCGGGAACTCAGGCTCGATCGATTCTCCGCTCATGGCAGTGCGCTTACCGAGGTGTTCGGCAAGGTGGGTGCGGCGGTAGGCCTCCTGGGAGGACACGTTCAGGCGGTGCTGGACCAGCGCCCGTGTCGACTTGGCTCCGTAGTCGCGGGGAGTCCCGACCCGCTCGAATATCGACAGTGTGACGACCGACAGCGATTCGGTCAGGCGATTGAGCGTCTCAAGGCCGTCGAGCATGATCACGGCGTCGTCAGGACCCATGGGACGGGTGAAATCATGGAGTTCGCCCAGCAGGCTCTGCAGCATTTCGGCGCTGTCGGTGACTTCAGGAGCAATGTGTTTGAGGTCCGACCAGCGATAGTCGTCGAGCAGAGGGTGCGGGTGCGCTGCCCCGCCGGAGTTCACGGTCCCTGTGTCCTCGGCTCCCGTGGCCTCAACCGCTGCGTTCTCCACCGCCAGGCTTTCTGCCACGGCCCTGTGTCGCTCGGCGCGCTCCGCTTCCGCCGCGAGATCGGCTTCCTGTTCTCGCAGCTTCTGTTCGTCGAACCGCGCGAAACGAGCGTCCAATTCCGCGCTTTCGCGCTCGAGTTCCTCCCGAAGCCGCTCCGCTTCGAGCTCCTCACGCGCCTCGCGCTCTTCTCGCGCTGCACGCTGCTCTGGGGTCTCCCCTTCTTCGCGTTTCTTCTTCATCCACGCAGCCTGGCGCGCTTCGATCTCCTCGATGCACGCTTTGACCTCCGCTTCGGTCTGGGGTCGGCTGCGCCTGCGTGTCCACAGACCTTCTCCTTCGCGGAAGTCGCTTCCCTGCAGCGTCGACTGGCTCGAGGCCGAGGCTGCGTCGTCGGGATCGGACTCATCCGGCTCTTCGGCGATGGCATCGAAGCGGTCGGCAAGCGGGTGTCCGGTCAGGTCGAGACCGGCCTGCTCAAGAAGCTCCCGATAGGTCTGGCCGGAGGTGCTCTTCTCTCCAGGGGGTGTGGGTGCTGGGGAATCGGATTTGTGCGCGTCAGAGGCAGCTGGTTGAGCTGCATCGTCGCTCTGATTTTCGTGCCTACGGTCGGGGATGAGAGCCATGTTCTCTGTGTCCGTTCATCATCGTTGATGTCTTCGGCTACTTATATTCTAATCCCGGAATCGAACGGAGTCCATAGTTAAGTACGATTTATTTGAGATTATTTTCTTGATGTTCGAGTATGTCCGATTTCAAACGCGTCAGCGATGTTCATGTGCGAAGCAGTCGTGAGACCTGAGATTCGTGGATCTTGCTGTCATTTCACCTCAGCCGCTGCTCACCGTCGCCCGTTGCTGCTCATGACCGCCCATTGCCATGGTCCACCGTCGAGCGAGTGGCTTCAGCCTACGGGTCGCTCCTGACATGAGAACCCCAGCCGCCAACCACAGCAATCGCTTCGTAGCCATCCAGCCACAGCAACCGCTCCGCATCTCGCCAACCACAGCAACCGCCCCGTACCCATCCAGCCGCGGCCCCGCCGCAGGAGCTTCCACCAGTCGCTTCCCGGTGCGAGCCGCGCGATGTTCCCGTTGGCTCACGGTCACATGCATCGCAGAGTTTGCCGTTTCTGCAAATTGTCTTGCGCACCGGAGAACAAGAGGACCACACTCAAGTTGGCATCAAACTGGGGTGTCATGATTTGAGTAGACAGCAGAACCCGATGAAAGGAAACTGCTGCACATGACTACCAACCAATCCCCGCGGCGGCCCCGCAGAGAGTTCACCTCGGAGTTCAAGGCCGACGCCGTCGCGATGGTCACCGACCTCGGGAAGTCCCGAGCCGAAGTCGCCCGCGACCTCGACATCAACGAGTCGACGCTGGGCCGGTGGGTCGCGAAGGCCACTGGCACTGAAGGAACCGGCTCCGGATCAGCTCGACGCGCTCCCGACGCCAACAGTGATGACCCGGCCGAGATGGCCAAGGAAATCGCTCGTTTGAAGCAGGAGAACGCGTTCTTGAAAAAAGCCGCGGCCTTCTTCGCGAAGGAACAGCCGTGAGCGCGAAGTACGAGCTGATCCACACCGAAGAAGGCGCCTTCCCCGTCACCTTGATGACCCAGATTCTGGGAATTGAGCGCACCGGCTACTATGCGTGGAAGAACCGGCAGGACACCGAACCGGACCCTGAGTCCAGGCGTGGTCGCCGCCAGATCGTCGCCGACCGGGTCTACGCCCTGTGGTTGGCGTCGAACAAGGTCTACGGCATTCGCCGGATCCACAAGGATCTCGCAGCCGAAGGGATCACCGTTTCGCTGGGGTTGGTCGCTGCGATCATGCGCGAGCTCGGGATCGCGGGTGTCCAACCCCGGGCAACGAAGCGAACCACGATCCCTGCCGCCGATGCCCAGGACAGGGCGGATCTGGTGCGGCGGGAGTTCAACCCGCCGGTACCCACGACGCATCTGGTCAGCGACATCACTTATCTGAAGACGGGTGAGGGGTGGTTGTTCCTGGCCACGGTCATCGATCTCACGACCCGGATGGTGGTGGGGTGGGCGACGGCGAAGCATATGCGCACGAGTCTGATCATCGATGCTCTTAACCTTGATCCACCGATGTAAGTAGCCGGATCAAGCCGTTCGTGGAATGGAAATGCCCCTCCTGAGCTGGGAAAATGGTGATGTTCTAAGTCAACATTCCCGGCCAAGAAAGGGGCACCTCTCAGGTGCTATTCAATCACACGCCCACGGCTGTGTCTCATTCCTTCGATGATGAGAACCTCACCGCGACCACCGGGCTGGTCCCGATCATGGGCCTCGCCCAGAAAGCCGGCCTGCCAGACCTCGCCGACGACAGGTTGACCGTGTCGACCACCGGCGCTGATAAAGGCGCGAACCCAGCAGCGAAGCTGGCCACACTGGTCGCGGGGATGGCCGCCGGGGCTGACTCGATCGATGACATGAACCTTCTCCGCCACGGCGGCATGACACACCTGTTCGACCGTGTCTACGCCCCTTCGACGCTGGGTTCGTTTCTGCGTTCGTTCGCCTTCGGCCACGTTCGGCAACTCGACGCGATCTCCTCCCGCTTCCTGACCAACCTCAACGAACACACACCACTGCTGCCCACCAACCAGGAGTCGGCACAGACTTCGATGATCTTCGTCGATGTCGACGACACCGTCATCGATGTTCACTCCGCGTCGAAGCAGGGAGCCGGGTTCGGCTACCAAGGCAGTCGTGGACTCAACACGCTGTTGGCCACAGCCTCGACCCGCGACTCCAGCCAGATCATCGTCGGCCAGCGTCTGCGCAAAGGCTCGACCTCGTCAGCCCGGGGTGCTGACAAGTTCGTCTCCGACGCTTTGGCCACCACGGCCCGAATCAACTCCGACCTCCCGGTCCTGGTCAGGGCTGATTCGGCGTACTACTCCTCAAAAGTGGCCAAAGCCGCCCACGATGCCGGGGCTCATGTGTCGATCACCGTGCGTATGGATAAGAAGGTCAAAGCAGCGATCGGAACGATCAGCGACGACGCATGGACTGGCATCGAATACCCTGAAGCAATCTACGACGAAGACTCCAGGGCCTGGATCAGCAAGGCTGAAGTCGCCGAGGTCCCGTTCACCGCATTCACCTCGAAGAAGAAGTCCCTGCACGCCCCCGGACGCTTGGTCGTCCGCCGCATCCCGGAGCTCAACGAGACCAAACGCACTGCCGGACAGGACCCCTTGTTCGACTTGTACCGGTACCACGCGTTCTTCACCACCATCGACCGGGATCGTTTCGACACTGTCGCTGCTGACCAGATGCACCGCAGGCACGCGATCATCGAGCAGATCAATGCGGAGTTGAAGAACGGGGCGCTGGCGCATATGCCCTCCGGGGTGTTCAACGCCAACGCCGCCTGGGTCGCGATCGCAGCGATCACTCACAACCTGATGCGGGCTGCGGCCGGACTCATCGGTGGCAGGATGAGCAAAGTGCGCGCCCAGACGCTGCGGACACGGATCATCGGGGTTCCGGCTCGGATTGCTCACCGGGCCAGGAAACTGATCCTGCACCTGCCCAGAGCCTGGCCGTGGGCGACGGAGTTCTCCCGGTTATGGCAATCGGCGTTGGGACCACCCCGGACAATGTCGACCTGACCAATTCGCCCTTGAAAGGGGGCCCGAGACCGCAGTCATGGAGGAGGCTCTGGGAGGCTCAATGTGGAAGAGACCGGTGAGAGACCGGGACACTACCTCCTGCCCACTCATCGTGCCCAAGCTCAAATTCGAGTGGGCCACCGGACATCAAGCAGATCGGTGGATCAAGGCTTAAGGTCGCCTACCAGGGCGGATACGTTGCCGAGGGCGCAATAGCGCATTCGGATCGAGGCAGCCAGTACACCTCTGCGGAGTATGCGGAAGTCGCACGATTGATGCAGGTTCGCTTGTCAGTGGGCAGGACTGGGGTGTGTTGGGACAACGCGGTCGCGGAGGCGTTTTTCGCTTCGTTGAAGAATGAGATGTTCCATCGTCAGCGATTCGCTACTCGCGCAAGGGCACGGCTGGCGGTCGCGGAGTATATCGAGGTGTTCTACAACCGGAAGAGGCGTCACTCGGCGTTGGGCTATGAGATCCCTGCCCGGGCGATGGAGTCGTTCTTCGATCGCACCGAGACGGAATCATCGGCAGCCGACCGGGCTGCTTGAGGAAATAGTGTTCTCCTGTCGAAACAACTTGACACAGTCCAAACCTCGGCCGAACCGCCTCGGCGTTTCGACCACCCACCACCGTTCAGGAGCATCATGTCTGCACCGACCTCACCCGAGAATTCCCGCCCGTCCGACCCAACTTCCCCCGCCATGTCCGCCCCAACTTCCGCCGCCATGTCCGACCCAGCATCCCCCGCCATGCCCGTCCCGAACTCCCCCGCCGCATCCTCCCCGAGCGCTCAGTCCGCATCTGCAGCACAGTCCTTCGACATCGCCGTCATCGGCGGAGGCGCAGGTGGGCTCGCCGCATCGATCGCGTTGGCCCGATCTCTGCGCTCCGTCGTCGTCATCGACGCAGGTCAGCTCCGCAACGAGTCGAGCGCTCATGCTCACAATGTCCTCGGGAATGAGGGCATCAACCCGCGCGATCTCATCGCAAAGGGCCGCGCCGAAGCGGAGGAATACGGGGTCACCTTCATCGACGCGACCGTCGCCGACGTGCGCAGGCTCGAACCGACCGACACCGCGACCGGAGAAGCCGATCGCCTCAACGAGGCGGCCCCGGGCCATCGCTTCGAACTGACCACCTCGGCGGGGGCACAGATCTCGGCCCGCCGCATCATCATCGCGACCGGGTCGAGCGATGAACTGCCGGACGTCCCGGGCCTCGCAGAGGGCTGGGGCGAAACAGTCCTCCACTGCCCCTACTGCCATGGCTACGAGGTGCGCGGGCAGCGCATCGGCGTCATCGGATCGACCGCCATGTCCTACCATCAGGCGATGCTGTTCTCCCAGCTCAGCAACCGCGTGACCTTCATCCGCCACGATGCGCCCGCACCCGATGCGCAGCAGACAGCGATGCTCGAATCGCTCGGGATCGAGTACGTCGACGCAACCGTCACCGAGGTGGCCCGTGTCGGTGCCGAATCCGTCGTTTCGCTGGAGCCGGCAGATGCCTTCGCCGGGTCCGACACCGCAGACAACGACGACATCGTCGGCACCGTCGACGTCGCCGGTGCGGCCACCACCGGCACCGTCGATGCGGCGGAGACAGCAGACGCTGCCGCGGCAGGCGCGACAGACGCGGCGAACGAAATCGTCTTCGACGCGCTCACCGTCGGCGCATATGCGCGGGCGAATGCCGAACTGTTCACCCAGCTCGGCGGCGAGGTCGTCGAACATCCCAGCGGAATGGGCAGCTTTATTCCCACGCAGATGGGAGGCCAAACCGATGTTCCGGGCGTGTGGGCTGTGGGCAACGGCGCGGACATTTCGGCGATGGTCGTCGCCAGTGCCGCCAGCGGCGTGCTCACCGGTGCTCAGGTCAACGCCGACCTCATCATGGAATCGCTCGACTGACCCACCGGCCCGGCGGAAACAGCAACGACGCGCGGAAACGTGCGCGGCGAAAACCGGAGCCGCATGCAAATACGCGCGGAAACGTGCACGGCGGAAGCCGGAGCCGCATGCAACGAGCAGACATTCGCGCCGTGCGGCCCGCGCTCGGGCGCACGCAAGCACCCGCACGGCCGACACATCGGTCGCAGGAGCCCAACGCCCCCTGCCTATGACCTCAGTGTGCAGCTTTCACACAGAGCACGGGCACCGCAGCGTCGAGGATGACCTTCTGAATCGTCGATCCGAGGAGGAACTTCCCGACCGGGGTCCGCTTCCTGGTTCCGAGCACGATCAGCTCGGCGGCCACCTCGGTGGCGGTGTCGAGGATCTGCTCGGCCGGATCGTATTCGCTGCCGAGGGTCAGCACCCGAAATTCCACGCCCGACTTGCTCAGGTAGTCCTTGACCGAAGCGAGCTCACCATCGCCGAGGCGGTAGGAATCATTGTGCTGCACCGACCGCGACGCATTGACGACGACCAGCTCCTTGCCGTCCTTCTTCGCCTGTGCGATGCCGGCGTCGAGGGCGGCATGTCCGGCGGGGTTGTTGACGTAGCCGACGAGAACAGTCATTTTTCACCTTCGTTGGGTTGAGCTGAACAGATCCGAGCGTGCAGGTCGGTAACCCACCATCCCAGGATATCGAGTCACCATGACACAGTCCGCAACCGCGCCCGCTCTTCGATGATCACGGCGACCGTCGAGGGCACGATCACCGCTCCCGACCGCCGAGGTCACGGCCCCACCCGACGTCGTGGTCTCGGCGATTCGGGACGGCGGGGCCGCCTCGACGATGCGGGACGGTGGGGCCACCTCGGCGAAGAGGTGGATTCACGTCAATTCTTCGGGATTGCGGAACCGGGTGCTCGTGCCCGTCGTCGAACGGTTCCACAACCAGGTCACGACCCACAGAACGACGCCGATGCCGACGAGCGCCACGGCGATCTGATATTGGATGAGGTCGTCGAGGCGGGCCCACGGACCGACGAGGAACGCGCAGGTGATGATGCCGATCCACGGCAGGATCGTCGGCGCTGTGAAGTGGTCGTGATCGACCGGATTCCGGCGCAGGACGAGCACGGCGACGTTGACGACCGCGAACACCGCCAACAGCAGCAGCGAGGTGGTACCGCCCAACGACGCGGTGACGGACTCGGGAAGGATCGTGCTGACCGCGAAGATGAGCGCATAGGCGATGAGCGTCGTGAAGATGATCGACACCCACGGCGAGCGACGGCCGGCCATGACCTTCGCGAATACGGGCGGCAGCACATTCTGCTTCGCCATTCCGTAGAGCAGACGGCTGGCCATGAGCATATTGATCAGCGCCGAGTTCGCTACGGCGAACATCGTCATGAAAGGGAAGATCGTGTCGATCGGCAGCCCCGGGGCGCCTTCGCGGACGACTTCGAGCAGCGGAGTCTCGCTCTCGGTGAGCACACCGATCGGCACGGCCGCGACGGTGACGATGGAGACCAGCACGTAGATGATGCCGGTGATCGTCAGACCCGAGAGCATGATCTTCGGGAACACCCGCGGGTCCTTCGTCTCCTCGACCATGTTCACCGAGTCCTCGAAGCCGACCATGGAGAAGAAGGCGAGCGCCGTGGCGCCGGTCACTGCAAGGAAGACGCTCTTGTCGCCGGCGGTCTCGAAGATCATCACGCGGGAGAAGTCCGCATGCCCCGAACCGAGAGCGAAGAATCCGACGACGATGACCAGCAGCAGACCGGAGAGCTCGACGAGGGTGAGGAACACGTTGAACCACACGCTCTCGCCGACACCGCGGAGGTTGATCAGTGCGATGAGGGTGAGGAAGGCCAAGGCAATCCACATCACCCCTGTGCCCGAGATGTCCCAGCCGAAACCGGCCACGAGGTTCGCGGCGAAGACATTCGACGCCGTCGACGCCGAAGTGATTCCGGAGCTGAGCACGGCGAAGGCGACGAGGAACGTCACGAAATGGATCCCGAACGCCTTGTGCGTGTACAGCGCGGCACCCGCGGCATGCGGATACTTCGTCACGAGCTCCATATAGGAGAACGCGGTGATCAGCGCGATGAGGAAGGCGAGGATCACCGGCGCCCAACCGGCACCGCCGACCTGCCCGGCTACTTTGCCGGTCAGCGCATAGACACCGGTTCCGAGGATGTCACCGACGATGAACAGAAGCAGCAGCTTCGGCCCCATGACCCGTTTGAGAGTCTCGGGTTGGGGGCCGTCACCGGGGTCGATTGTGGTCGTGGGTTCTTTATCGCTCACGATTCCTCCGTGTCCGCTGCGGCCACTGTGCCGCAGATCTGGCTGCCCTGACTCTGGCCAGGACCTCGCCTAGTATGCCTAATCACGGACCACAGTGAGAAATGCCGAAAACAGAGCCTTGGCATCGCGTTCGCTCTCCGGCCCCAGCTCCCGCGCCTCATCGAGCAGTGTGTCCTTGTCGAAGCCCAGATCTGCCAGCTTCTGCGCATCCCAGCGTTCGATATTCGCCCGAGTCGACTCCGGATGGAACTGCGTCCCCCACGCCCGGCCGAACCGGAAGGCCTGGAACTCACACGCCGCGCTCGTGGCCAGAAGCGTCGCCTCCTGCGGCAGCGCCACGATCCGATCGACATGGCTTTCGACGAACGACGTCTGCTCCCGGATCTCCGAGAACACGGGGTCGGCGGCCGCCTCGGTGGTGGTGTTGATGCGTGTATAGCCCTTTTCCGGGGCTCCTGTCCGGGCGCGCACATCGGCGCCGATGACGTGGGCGATGAGCTGCCCGCCGAGGCAGATCCCCAGCTGCGGCAGATCCGTGTCCAGTGCATGCCGGACGAGCTCGGCCTCATCGGTCAGCCAGGGCGCGCGGTCCGTCTCATCGGGCATGTACCCGCCGCCGAGCATGATGAGCCCGTCGTAGGCATCGAGGTCGGCCGGCCGCGGCAGGGACGAGACCCCGCCGATGCGCAGATCGAATTCGACGTTTTCGCTGATCATCCATTGTGTCAGCAGCCCAGGTTGGGATTCGACGTCATTGACGATGATGAGCAGCCGAGTCATGATTCGACCCCCGCCGAGGCGGCCGGACCGTTCGTCTCCGAAGAGGCGGTGTCGGCGACGCTTCCGCCTTCCTTCGCCGAGGCGGCCGTTCCGTTCGTCGCCGACGGTGCCTCGTCCGCGGAGCCGAGGAAGGCCGTGTACGCGTCCTCGTGCGCGTCGAGGACGCGCATCGCATTGTCGAAGCCGAGCTTGCGCAGGTCGGTCTGCGACCACCCGCGGGAGGTGAGTTCGGCGAACAGGTTCGGGTACTGGCCTGCGTCGCCGAGTCCGGTGGGCAGTTCGTCGACTCCGCAGATGTCGCCGCCGAGGCCGATGTGATCGATGCCGATCCTCTCGCGGACGTAATCGCAGTGGTCGGCGACCTCGGCCACTCCCACCTCGGGGGCGGCGCCCTGTTCTCCGGCGTCGATCCATTCGCGTCGGGCGTTGGAGACGAAGGAGGGCACGAAGGTCATCATCGCCACTCCCCCGTTGCCTGGCACACGGTCGAGGACGTCATCGGGGATGTTGCGCGGGTGCGGGTTGAGCCCGTAGGCGCAGGAGTGGGTGAAGAGCACCGGCAGGGTCGACTGGTCGAGCGACTGGTGCATGACGCTCGGCGCGACATGGGAGAGGTCGAGGATCATGCCGATCCGGTTCATCTCCGCCACGACCTCACGGCCGAATTCGCTCAGGCCCCCGTGCTGCGGTTCGTCGGTCGCCGAGTCGGCCCACGAATGCGTGGTCGACCATGTCAGCGTCATGTATCGGGCCCCGGCACGGGCGTAGGAGCGCAGCACTGCCAGCGACTCGTCGATCTGCTGCCCGCCTTCGACGCCCATGAGTGAGGCGACCTTCCCAGCGGCGCGCGCGGCACGGACGTCGGCGGCGGTGCGGGCGAAAGCGAGACGTTCGGGGTAGGCGCTGACCACGCGCTGGATGGCGTCGATCTGCTCCCACGTGGCCTTGACCGCGTCCGCGCCGGTGATCGAGGAATGGACGTAGACGGACCAGTACTGCGCAGCGACGCCGCCGGCACGCAGCTGGTCCATCGTCGTGAAGGGCGAGACTGACGGATCGTTGAGTCCCTCCACGCTGTAGTCGCGTTCCTCGCGCAGGAACCACGCGAGGTCGTTGTGCCCGTCGAAGACGTCGATGACTGCGCTGCTCGAGGCGCCTGCGGAACTGCCGGCGGCGGCGTTGGTGGAATCTGTTACGGTCACGATGCTGATCCTTCCGATGAGGCGTGAGTGAGGTGCGGAGCTTGAGTGCAGGTCTGCGTCGAAGCCATTATCCGAGTCCAGAGAGCAGCTGTGCCGACCACAGACCCAGGAACGTGCCGAGGAACGTGCCCATCAGCGCGAACAGCACACCGACCGGGACGAGCTGCCGGTTGAAGGCACCCGCGACGACCGGCGCCGAGGCGATGCCGCCGATGTTCGCGGTGCTGGCCACGGCGATGCTGAAGAGTTCGGTGCGAGTGAGTTTCGCGTAGACGAGCATGATGGCGATGTGGACGACCAGGACGATGATTCCGGCCACCAGGTACAGCGGTGCTTCCGCCAGAGACGTGAAGTCCGAGCCGGAGGCGATGATGCCGATGATGAGGTAGAGCAGGATCGTCGCCAGCTCATTGGACCCGGAGGTCTTGCCGAACCGAGTCGATCCGATGACGAGGCCGAGGACGCTGACGATGAGGATCGTCCACGCAGTGGCGTTGATGACCACACCGACCTCTGGAAGCAGTTCGCCGAGGCGGATCGCCAGTGCCGAGGCCAGGAGCGCAAATCCGATGAGCCCGAACATCGACGACAGAGTCATCGGCTTCTCCTCCTCCGCGTCGACCCTGTCGGTGAAATCGAGCTTCGACATATCGGCCTCCGTCCACCGGTTGAACGCGTCGGAGACCGTGACGGAGGAGAAGATGAGCAGCAGCCAGAACGAGTAGAGCACCGTGTCGACGATGAGGACGTAACCGAACACATCCTCGGGAGCATGGAGGACCTCCTGCACCGCAACCATGTTCGCCGAACCGCCCGTCCACGAGGCGTTGAGTGCGCCGAGGGCCTTCCACGCTTCGGGGTCGAGACTGGAGTGCAGGATCAGATAGCTGATGATGAACCCGGCGATGATGCTCGCCGCGGTCACGGCGAAGGTCAGCAGCAGCTTCGGACCGAGCTTGATGATCTGCCGAATATCGCATTTGAACAGCATGAGCAGGATCATCGCGGGCAGCAGCGCCGTGCGCAGAGTATCGCCGACGTCGTCGATATCCCCGCCGTTGTGGTCGAAGACGCCGATGGTGTTGAGCAGCGCGGCCACGATATAGAGGATGACGAAGCCGGGCACATACTTGAAGAGTCTGAAACGCCCGCTCCGGTCCGCAACGACGAGCGCTGCGGAGATCGCCAGAAGCAGGCTGATGAATAGATAACCGTCCGTGATCACAAACGACACTTCCTCATTGAATTCGTCCACCCCGACAGCGACACCGTCGGCGGCACCGGGGATGAAGCAATGTGCAGTTGTCGATCGGATCCGGTCCGGTGAGGGACCGGGCAATCGCGGTGGTCGGACGCGCTACTGAGCGGCAACCTCGCGGTACTTCTTCACGGCGTTGTTCACTGCTGTGATCAGGGCCTTCTGCGAGGAGCCGTGGTAGCGGCGCTGGATGCGCTCTATCAGTCGACCGGGGTCCGTGATGTCGGCATCGACGAACAGGCTCCGAATGAAGTTTCGAGTCAGAGCCAACGTCGCCGTGCAGTCCACATCGAGGATGCGGTGGGTGCCCGGATCGATCTCGAAAGCCACGTAGAACAGACCGAACTGGCTGGTGATCGGGTTGTTCGACGGAGCCTTCGCTTCGCCAGTGAGGTAGATCGTTTCGGACATCGCCCACCAGACTACCCCACGGTTCTCCGCGCCGGGGGTGGTTCAGAGGGAGTCGAACTTCGACCAGACGCAGTCGAGGGTCGTGCGGCTGACGACGAAGGTCGTGCGTTGCAAGGCGAGGTCGCATCGACGGCAGTCACGGTCATAGGAACCGGTGGATGGCGTCGCCGGCTTCGCGCATGATCGGCATGACGTCGACGACGCGGTCGGTGCCCGGCTCCCAGTTCGCGAACACCGCATAGGCGACACGGCGGGTGCGCGTCATGACGATCCCGGCATCGGCCCTGATCGTCCCGTTCGTGCCTGTCTTGTTCCACACCCACACGTCGCGCTGGTAGTTGTAGTGCGCAAGCGGGTCGAGGTCGAACGCCGAGGCGACCATCGAGGTGTCCGCACCGGCCCCCAACCAGCGGCGGAAGACCTCGTTCGTCGATTCGTCCCAGAACTCGTCCTTGGCATGCCTGGCCATGAAGTCACTGATCTCCGCGGCCGTGCCCGTCGACAGGGTCCGCGGGGCCTTGGCAGGTCGCGGCCAGCGCAGGAAGTCGTGCAGACCCGAATTCCGGTACCCGAGCTTGTCCACCTGCTCCGCGACATTGGCCAAACCGACCCGGCGGATGAGCACGTTCGTGGCGAAGTTGTCGCTGAACGCGCCGATGAGCAGAGCGACGTCGAAGATGCTCAGGTCGTCCTGCTCCATGAGGTACCAGATCCCGGATTCGTCGACTCGTTCCGACGGCCTGCGGTGCAGGCGTTCCTCCAGGTCAAGCGTGCCGTCCTTAGACATCTGCAGTGCCGTGTGGAGCAGGAAGACCTTGCCCATGCTGGCGGTGTCGAGTTCGTCGTTCTCTCTGTGAGCGAACACCCGTTCCCCGCTGTCGACGTCGAAGGCCAGAGCACTGAAGCGCACTCCGGGCAGTCCATCGAATTTCAGTTCGCTCATCGTTGAGCCGCTCCTTCCGCTGTTGTGTTCGCTGCCGCATCATGCCCGTCCGCTCGGTCCACCCACAGCCGCGGCACCTCACCGGCCGGAGCGTCGAGGGTGACGTCGACACCGAGCGGGACGCTGGGCGCATCCGGGTCGTGCCCGAAACCGAGCTCGGACACGATCGGAATGCCCGCATCGCCGAGGTAGTCGATGACCAGCGCCTCGACCTCGTGCACCTTCGCGCAGTCCTCCCACGACCCGAGCACCACGGCATCGGCCGAGGCGAACCATCCGCCGCGGACCAGCTGCACCAGCAGGTTGTCGAGCCGGTACAGTTCCTCGTCGACATCTTCGAGCATGAGGACGCTCGGGCCGTACTTCTGCCGACGGTCGCGGACATCGGCGAGCTCGGGACTGCCCATGCCTGCGGCGATGAGACTGAGATTTCCCCCGCCGAGGCGGCCCCGCGCTCGCCCGGGAACCAGAGTCTGCGCCCGGCTGAGAGGACGATTCGCATCCCCCGCGACAGTGTCCGGCAGAAAATTGGTCACTTTCGGAGACTTTTCGGCGCCAGAAATGTCCGATGGTGACCTATTCTCCGTGTCTGCGTCCTCCGCGGGGAAGCCGAGTTCGCGGCCGCCCCAATGGTCGAACAGCCAGGAGGCCACCTCGTCGGGCACGACGGCCGAATTCTTGAACGGATCGTTGCCGACCATCGGGCAGAACAGCGTCGCCACCCCCAGGTGATGCTCCCACGCCTGGTGCAGCGCGGTGATGTCCGAGGACCCGGTGAGCAGCTTGGGCCGACCGTCACGCCGCCGCATGTGCCTGCGCATGAGGTCGAAGTCGATGCCGTCGAGCAGCCGCATCGCCCCGAAGCCGCCGCGCAGTGCGATGACGGCATCGGTGCCCGGATCGCACCAGGCGTCGACGAGGTCGTCGCGCCGCTGCCGATCGGTGCCGGCCAGATAGGTCACCCGCGGGTGACGGGCACGGATGTTCTCACCAGGCACGACGCGCAGACCCCAGGATTCGAGCTGCGCGATCGCGCGAAGCAGCGACTCCTCATCGGTCGGGCCCGAGGGCGCGATCAGGCGGACGGTGTCCCCGGCCTGCAGCGGCGCCGACTCAAGATACGAGCTCGAGATTTCCGTTCTACTCATTCCTCACCAGACTCTGACTTCCCAGTCGCGGAACCGCGGCCAGCAGTTCCTGCGTGTATTCGTGCTGTGGATTCGACAGCACCGTGTCGACTTCACCGTATTCCACAATCTCACCTTTCTTCATCACGGCCACGGTGTCCGCGATGTTCCAGGCCAGCCCGAGGTCGTGGGTGATGATGAGGGCACTCATCCCGAGGTTCTTCTTCAAAGCGAGGAACAGCGACAGGATCTCTCCGCGCACCGAGGCGTCCAGCGACGCCACCGGCTCATCGGCGATGAGCAGCTGCGGTTCCAGAGCCAAGGCGCCGGCGATGACGACACGCTGCCGCTGCCCTCCGGAGAGCTCCTGCGGAATCGATTCGAGGTAGTCCGCGGCGGGAGTGAGCTCGGCGGCTTCGAGTGCCCCGATGACCCTCTCGTACTGACGGTCCCTGATCCCCTGCACCCGCAGTCCTTCGACCACGGCCTCGTAGACGCTGCGCTTGGGGTTGAGCGACCCCGAAGGATCTTGAAGGATCATCTGCACCTTCCTCCGGAACGTTCGCAGCGCCTTCGCCTTCCGTGGCAGGGGCGAGCCGGCGAAGGCCAGCTGCGAGCCCGGCTCCACCTCCTGCAGTCCGAGCAGCGACCGTGCCAAGGTCGTCTTCCCCGAACCCGACTGGCCGACGACGGCGAGGATCTCGGCCCTGCGCAGCTTGAGGTCGACCCCACGCACGGCGCGTTCCCGTCCTCTGCGGGTATCGAAGGAGACGCTGAGGTTCTTCGCCTCGAGCACCACCTCCTCGCTCATGGCGAACGGTTCGGCCCGGTGCACCTCGGCGGGTTTGAGAGTGCGCGGATGCAACCGTGATTCGGGGTCCCCGATCTGCGGGAACGCACCGGCCAGCTGCTTCGTGTATTCCACTTGCGGCTGCAGGCACACCTCGTCGCTGGGCCCGTATTCGACGAGCTCACCATGGCGCATGATCGCGAGATTCGCGCAGACGGCCGAAAGCACGGCGAGGTCGTGGCTGATCATCAGCAGCGATATGCCTCGGTCGGCCACGAGGTCGGCCAGTCCGGACAGGATCTGTTTCTGCACGATGACGTCGAGGGCAGTGGTCGGTTCGTCGGCGATGATGATGTCCGGTTCGCACGCGAGCGCCATGGCGATCATGATCCGCTGCTTCTGCCCGCCGGAGAGTTCGTGCGGGTAGGCGCTGGCCTTCGCTCTCTCGAGGTCGACCTCATCGAGGAGTCCGAACATCCGCTCCCGGCGCTTCTCCGGAGTCGTCCACGTGCCCTTCGCATGGTGTTCGAGGGCTTCGATGATCTGCTTGCCCACCTCACGGACCGGGTTGAGCGAATGCAGGGCACCTTGGAAAACGATCGAGGCCTGCGCCCAGCGGACCGCGCGGATCTCGCCGAAGCTCAGCTCCTTGATGTCCTTCCCGCCGAGGAGGACCCGCCCATCCAGCCGAGCCGACTTCGGCAGCAGGCGCAGGGCCGACATGATCAGCGTCGACTTCCCGGAACCGGATTCGCCGGCGATGCCCAGCGTGGCCCCTGCCGGCAGGTCGAGGCTGACGTCGCTGACGGCGATGACATCGCCGCGGTCGGTGGAGGAGCGGTAGGTGATCGAGACGTTCTCGAAGCTGAGATCGGTCATCAGCGACTCCTCAGGGCCGGGTTGATGATGGCTTCGAACGCGCGCCCGACCATCGTGAACGCAAGCACGACGAGGAGGATCGCCACACCCGGGGTGAGCACGTACCACCAGTATCCGGAGGTCGCGGCCGAGACATCCATCGAGTTCTTCAGAATCGTTCCCCATGATTCCTTGCTCGTATCGCCGAGGCCGAGGAACGACAGCGTCGATTCGGCGATGATCGCACCGCCGACGGTCAGCGTCGTGTTCGCGAGCACGAGCGGCATCACTGCCGGCAGCAGGTGCCGGAACAGAATATGCCGATGACCGGCACCGAGGATGCGCGCCCGTTCGATGTAGAGCCGAGATTCGACGCTCAGGGTCTGCGAGCGCACGATCCGTGCGGTCGAGGCCCAGGAGGTCAGTCCGATGGCGATGACGATGGTGAGGACTCCGCGTTCGAGGACGGAGGAGAGCACGATCGCCAGCAGCAGGGACGGAAGGACGATGAAGAAGTCGACGATGCGCATGATGACGCCGCCGAACAGTCCGGTGAAGTGGCCTGCGGCCAGGCCCATGATGGTGCCGATGACCATCGACATGACGGTCGCCGCGACACCGACGAGGATGGATACGCGGGCACCCCAGAGGATGCGCACCCACAGCTCTCGGCCCAGACCATCGGTGCCCAAGGGATGGTCGAGGCTCGGTGGGGCGTAGCGAGGGGCATCGAGCTGCTTCGTGACGTCGAGCATCGATTCGGGAGCGATGATCGGGGCGGCGACCGCGATGACGATGAAGAACAGGAGGACGACCGCGCCGATGAGCGCGGGCACGTCCGCGCGGAACAGCGCCCAGTTCTTCTTCGCATTGTTGAGCCGACGTTCGCGGATGAGTTTGGCGCCGTCGATGGCGGGCGTTGATCCCCGTGTTTCCGATCCACGCGGATTCGGTTCGTTCGATGAGGGGCCGGGAGCCGCCTCGGCGGGGGTGTTCGCGCTCATCAGGCCCTCCTGACGCGGGGATCGAGGAATCGGTAGACGATGTCGGCGGCGAGGTTCATCAGGATGATGATCGCCGAGAACACGACGAATGTGCCCTGCAGAAGCGGCAGGTCTGGGCCGCGGATCGCTTCGAAGGTGAGTTTGCCGAGGCCCGGCCAGGAGAACACCGCTTCGACGGTGACGGCGCCGGCGATGAGTCCGCCGATGTGGAGGAAGACGACGGTGACGGTCGGCAGCAGCGCGTTGGGCACGGCATGTCTGCGGCGGACTTCGTCCTCGTTCAGGCCCTTGGCTCGAGCGGTGGTGAGGTAGTCCTCGTTCATCTCCTCGAGGAGGGACGCGCGCATGACCATGAGGAACTGCGCGTAGACGACCGCGACCAGCGAGATGACGGGCAGGATGAGGTGTTTGATGACGTCGATGATGCCGGCGGGCGACCACGGGTCGAGTCCGGGGGTGATCATGCCGCCGGTGGGCAGCCACTGCAGGGTGCCGCCGAAGATCATGAGCAGGATGAGGCCGAGCCAGAACGTCGGCACCGACCAGAACACCAGCGAGGTCGAGGAGGCGAGTTTGTCGAAGAGCGAATTGCGCCGCCAGGCCGAGAGCTGTCCGAGCCACAGGCCCAGAGCGATCGCGATGACCGCTGCGGTGGCGGTCAGCAGCAGCGTCGGTCCGAGGTAGTCGCCGATGAGCGAGGACACGGATTTGCGGTAGACGTAGGACTCGCCGAGGTCACCGGTGACGATGCCGACGAGATAGTCCCAGAACTGGACGATGACGGGTTTGTCGAGACCGTATTGGCTGCGCAGTTCGGCGATCTGCGCCGGACTCATCGGCCGTTCCTTGGCGATCTTGAGCACCGGGTCGCCGGGCAGCATGCGGAAGGCGAAGAAGCCGAGGAGGATGACGAGCACCATCGATGTCGCGGCCCCGCCGATCTTGCCCAGCAGGTAACGGGCGAATGATCCGCCCGCAGGTGGTTCGTCCATGTCGGCGGTGCCGACGGATCCCGGCGCCGAGGCGGCCGTCGAGTTCTCCGGAGATGCGTCCGGGGCCGCGGGGCCTCCGGGTCGGGATTCCCCGGGTCGGGGGTCCCCAGGTCGGGATTCCCCGGGCTGGGGATCGTCGTGGGTGGGTGTGCTCACTGTGGTGCTCCAGATCATGGGGGCCGCGTCCGGCCCCGTTCAGGCTGGTCTGCCGGTCGGGTCTGCCGTGCCGTCCGAGGCTCCGGGCGCCGCATCGCATGCGGCACCCGGATCTCGGCGGAGAGGACTATTCACGGTCGTCGGACTTCTTGCGACGGCTGAGCAGCCAGCCGCCTCCGCCGAGGACGACGATCACGGCTGCCGCGATGCCGATCCAACCGCCGGCGCCGAGCCCACCGCCACCTGCAGCGTCTTCTTCGCTGACCGGTTCGACCGAGGCGTAGCCCCAGTAGCCGACCTGGTTGGCGATGGCACCGCCGTCCGTGGGCTGCTTCGTGAAGTTGTCGAACCGGTCCGAGCGGGAGGCTTCGAGCTGGTTCGGGTACCACAGCGTCACCGAGGGGGCTTCCTCGTAGTGGATGGACAGGGCCTTCTGGACGAGCTCAGCCCGCTTGGCCTTGTCGAGTTCGACGTGCTGAGCCTGATACAGCTTGTCGAATTCCTTGTTGCACCAACCGTCCTGGGTGGTGCCGCCGTTGCCGTCGGCGTCGGGGCGCTGACCGCAGGTGTTGATGCTCAGCTGGTAGTCGGGATCGGGGTTGATCGACCAAGCGGAGAAGTACATGTCGTAGTCGCCCTTGGTGGTGCGTTCGGACACGGTGTCGACATCGGTGGATTCGTTGTCGAGATCGATGCCGATGTCCTTCATCCACGGCTTGATGAACTTCGCTGTGTTCTCTTCGATCGGGTTGTCGGCGTCGGTGAGGAAGCGCAGCTTGAGCTTCTTTCCGTCCTTTTCGCGGATGCCGTCCGAACCTTCCTTCCAGCCGGCGTCATCGAGCAGCTTCTTCGCCTTGCTCACATCGAAGCCGCTGATGACCTTGTTGTCGGGTTTGAGTGCCCACGTCGGGTAGACGGCGGGGATGAAGCTCGTGGCCGGCTGCGCGTAGTCCTGCATGACCTGTTTGCGCAGGGTCTCGGTGTCGATGCCGGCCCGGATGGCCTGGCGGACCTTCTTGTCCTTGAGTGCCTCGTTGCCGGTGCCGAATTCCTTGCCCTTGGCGTCGGCGACTCCCGGGTTGATGGAGATGCCGTTGAAACGGCGGCCGTGGCCGTCGTTGAGTTCGACGTTCTTCGCCCCCTCGAGGGCAGTGAACTGATCGGGGCTGAGCCCGGTGATGAAGTCGACCTCGCCGGAGCGAATCGCCTGCACCTGGGCGTCGGAATTCGTGTAGTAGCGATACTGAATCTCGTCGAGCTTCGGCTTGCCGCGCCAGAAGTTCGGGTTGGCCTTGAGCGTGATCGACTTGTTCGCTTCATAGGACTCGAGCTGGAACGGTCCCGAACCGACCGACTGCTCGTCGTTCTTGAAGTCGCCGGGTTTGTCGATCTTCGACCACACGTGTTCGGGAACGACGGGGATCTCCTGGCCGGGGTTGTTCGCCTGCGGCTTCTTCAGGGTGATGACGAGGGTGGAGTCGTCGGGGGCTTCGACCTTCTCGAAGTTTTCGACGAGGCTGCCGTTGGCCACCGCCATCTCGTCCTTCTCCATCATCTGGTTGTAGGTCCAGGCGACGTCCTTCGAAGTCAGCGGTTCATCATCGGACCACTTCATGTCCGGTCGCATCGTGTACGTCCAGACCTTGCCATCGGAGTCCGTGGTCCACTCGGTGGCCAGTCCTTCTGTGACGGAGCCGTCCTTCGCGTCGTTGGCCACAAGGTTCTCGTACATGTACCGGAACGTGTTGGTCGGGACCAGATAGAAGGAGGTGAAGGGATTGAACGAATCGACGAAGCCGTCGGTGGCGATCCGCAGGACGTTGTCGTCGGCCGGAGCCTCGGAGGTGGCGGCCTGGGCCGGCGCGGTGGCCAACGACCCGGCCAGTGCCAGTGCTGCGGCGCCGGCCAGGCATCGTTGCCAGCCTTTGCGCAGTGTGCCGTGTCTGCGCGGCGTGTGGTGAGTGAACATCATTGTCCTTCTGCTCGTGCGGTGATTCATTTGTCACTCCCCGACCGGGACGAATGGGTCGTTCGTCGGACTCAGGGTGAGTGTGTTCCTTATCACTCTACGTTCGAAGTGACGTGTTTTCGGCGCAACACCACACAAAGATGCTTGTCAGCGACTGTGCAAACACCACAGCGGTCGTGGAGCGACCGCCCTCTCCGCTTCTCAGGCCCTCTGCGTCGATCGGTCGACGCTGCGGTGGGCGATCTGTTCGGAGGTCTCGGCCTTGCGCAGCCTCTGCACGATCGCGATGCCGACGAGCACCGCCAGGCCGATGAGCGAGATCCACAGGGCCGGGTAGACCAGCGCGATCCCGCCGGCGACCAGCAGCACTCTCTCCACCACGTTGGTGACGCCGAAGAAGTAGCCGGCCATTCCCGCGGCCACGCCGACCATCCCCAGGCACAGCGTCACGAGGGCCGTGACCATGTCCTGCCAGGTTCCCTGCAGCAGCAGCGCCGGCTGGAGAATGAAGACGTAGGGGATGAGGAATCCGGCGATCGCGATGCGCACTGCAGTCATTCCTGCCTTCATCGGGTTCGCGGCCGCGATGCCGGCACCCGCATAGGCAGCGAGGCAGACGGGCGGGGTGATGTCGGCGAGGATGCCGAAGAAGAAGACGAACATGTGCGCGGCGATCAGCGGCACATCGAAGTTGTTGTACAGGATCGGCGCGGCGACCGTGGCCGTGACCACGTAGTTCGCGGTTGTCGGAAGCCCCATGCCGAGGACCAGGCAGGCGATCATGACCATGAACAGCACGATGAAGAAGTTGCCGCCGGCCAGGTTGACCAGACCCTTGCCCAGCTGACCGCCGAGACCGGTCACGGTCACCGTGCCGGCGACGATGCCGGCCGTGGCACAGGCGGCGATGACCGGCAGCGCCGTGCGCGCTCCCGCGATGAGGACGTTGACGAGCGCCCTGGGGCTGAGACGGGTCATCTTCCGCAGGAAACTGAGGAGGAAGGCTGTGCCGATGCCGAACAGCGCCGCGCGGATCGGAGACATGCCCGAGAGCAGCGTGAGCACGATGACCACCAGCGGCAGCAGCAGGTCGAGCCGCTTGAGCAGTTCGCGACCTTCCGGCAGGGCGGATTTCGCCATCCCGAGGATGCCGCTCATCTTCGCTTCGAAGTGGATGGACAGGAACGCACCGAGGAAGTAGAGCAGTGCCGGGATGATGGCGATGACGATGAGGCCGTTGTATTCGAGGTCGGGCACATTCTGGGCCATGATGAACGCGGCAGCGCCCATGATCGGCGGCATGATCTGACCGCCGGTCGACGCCGTGGCCTCGGTGGCGGCGGCGAAGTGGGGCTTGAACCCGGCCTTCTTCATCAGCGGGATGGTGAACGATCCCGAGGCGACGGTATTGGCCACCGAGGATCCGGAGACCATTCCCTGGAGCCCGGAGGCGACGACGGCCGCCTTCGCCGGTCCTCCGGTGTAGCGTCCGGTGAGCCGGAAGGCGAGGTCGTTGAAGAACTGACCGATGTTCGTGTGCACGAGCATCACGGCGAAGAACAGGAAGAGGAAGATGAAGTTGGCCGAAACCTGCACCGGAGTGCCGAAGATGCCGGAGCCGTTGGACAGGAACATGTTCGTCGCGAGGTCCTCGACGCTCAGCCCGGAGTGCCTGAAGACAGGGCTGTGGTTGCCGAAGAGCCCGTAGAGCAGCGCAACCCCGGCGATGACGACGATGGGCAGACCGACGCAGCGACGGGTGGCTTCGAGGATGAGCAGCACGCCGAGGATCGCCACGACGAAGTCGAGAGTCGAATAGCCGAGGATCTGGACGGAGTTGCTCACCAGACGCGAGTAGTCGAAGAAGACGTAGAGATTGCAGAACAGCCCGGCGAGGCCGAGCAGCACGTCGTACCAGGGGACACGGCTGCCGCGGCCGATGAGGAAGTCAGCGACGCGGTTGCCGGTGGCGGGAGCGTCGAGGAGCCTCCTGCCGGCCGGGTAGAGGAAGAAGATCAGCGCCGTCGCCCCGGCCAGGTGGAGTGACGAATGCATCCACGTGTTGAACGGCCGTTCGAGTGCGGCGTAGAGGTGGTAGAGGGTGAAGACGACGGAGACACCGCCGATCACCCACGCCCACCAGCCGAGGTCCGTTCGGAACCGACTCGAGGAGTCGACGTCGCGCAGGGCCTTCTCTCTCGCCTGATCGGCCGCCACCGTCGGCGCGGCAGCCGTCCCGGCCGAGGAGTCCCCCGGCCGGGGTGCTGTCGTCTCGTCACTCACGGCAGGTCGACGCCCTCTTCCTCGAAATACTTCTTGGCTCCGGGATGCAGTGGGACGTCTCCGATTCCCTGCATCGCGGTGTCCTTCTCGATGAGCTTGCCGACGTCGAGGGTGATGCCGTCGGCGTTCTCGAACACAGCCTTGGTCAGCCCGTAGGCCGTGTCTTCGCTGACTTGTTCGGTCGACGCCACCAGAGCGGCGAACACGGAGACCGTCGGCACGTCCTCGTCGAGGAAGTCGTAGGCCTCGGCAGGGATGTCATAGGACTCCGCGCCCGTCGACTCCTCGATCGCCGAGACGACGTCATCATCGAGCTCGAGCAGCCTGACGTCGGTCGAGGCGGCCAGCTGGGTCAGACCGGCGACCGGCGTGCCCACGACGAAGATCGTCGCGTCGATCTGCTTGTCGCCGAGCATATCGGTCGATGCCCCGAAGTCCGTGACCTCGGGGGTGTAGTCGGACTCGCCGATGTCCGCGGCTTCGAGGATCGCATCGGAGATCGCCCGCGTTCCCGATCCGGCGTCGCCGACGGCGATCTTCTTGCCCTTGAGGTCATCGACGGACTTGATGTTCGAATCATCGCGGACGATGATATGCGCGGCCTCCGGGTAGAGGGAGGCCAGCCAGCCGATGTTGTCGAGCTTCGTGCCGTCCAGGTCCTCGAGCTCACCGTTGACCGCATCGTTCGCAGTATCGCTCTGGGTGAAGCCCATCTGCCATTCGCCCTGGTAGATCTTTCCGAGGTTCTCGGCCGATGCTCCTGATTCGACGTAGTTGACGGTGACCCCGTCGACGTCGTCCTCGAAGATCGAGGCGAGTTCACCGCCGAGCGGATAGTAAGTGCCCGAAGTGCCGCCGGTGCCGAGGGTGAGGTCGTCCGTGGTTTCGCCCCCGCCCCCGCTGCCTCCGGATCCGCAGGCTGTCAGGCTGAGAGCCAAGGCGGCGATGGCCGCGATGGTCGCGCGTCGGAATGTCATGTCGTCCTTCCTGGTACGTCGTCGTCACCAGCTGCTCTGCTGGATACTCAGTGAACTCCCTAGAGATTATGCGGACACAGGGAGCTTTTGGCCACTTGACCTGAATGTTTGCTGAATCGTTAGACGCCGCTCCCTTCGACCTTCCGGCCCAGATTCCGCAGCTCCGCCTCGCCCGCCTCGGCTAGGACGTCGTCGATCGTCTGGCCCTGCCGGATGAGGAAGAACTGGAGCGTGCCTTCTCCCTCTGCTTCGATGCCGACCACAGCGCGATATCCGTACACGGGCACCCGCGGGAGCAGGTTGTAGGAGAACGGGTTCGAGAAGTAGTAGGCACCGGTCTCGGGCACGGCCACGAGGTCGCCGACGTCGAGGCGCGGCAGCAGACGATCACGGACGAGGAGGTCACCGGAGAAGCAGGCGGGGCCGGCGACGTCGGTGGGGACCGCCTCGGCGATCTTGGGCTCACCGGCGGCGGTGAACGGCAGGACCCGCAGCGGCCAGTCCGCGGGGGCGTAGGCGGTGCGCGTGGCGACCTGGACGCCGGCGTGGGTCATGGCGATGTGTCGCCCGCCGGTGGTCTTCGCGTATTCGACGCGGGTGAGGATGGTGCCGGCCTTCGCCAGCAGCGCGCGGCCGAATTCGGTGACGACGTCGAAGTCGAACAGCTCCGGCACTTCCTCGTCGAGTACGGAGCGGTAATCAGCGAAGGTCGGGGTGACGTCCTCGCTGTCGAAGTTCACCGACAGTCCCCCGCCGATGTCGATGCGCGTGATCTGGCGGGTCGCGGCGCGCGCATTGATCTCCAGGGCGAGGTCGACGGCGGCGCGGATGCCGGCGGCGGCCTTGTCGAGGCTGATGCCCTGAGAGCCGGAATGGACGTGGATCTGATTGAGCCAGGGACGGCGAAGATGAGCCTCGATGAGCGCCTCACGGATTCCCGGGTCGGCGAGTCCGACGCCGAATTTCGAGGTCTCGGTCGCTGTGCTCAGAGCACCGATCGCGCCCGTCCCCGATTGCGGATTGATGCGGAACCCGATCCTCGCCGAGGCGGAGCCGGAGCTGTGGTCGCCCAGGAGGGTATCGAGGCGGGCGAGTTCATCGAAATTGTCGACATTGATCGAGACCCCGAGCTCGACCGCGCGACGCAGCTCCATCCAGGTCTTGGCCGGAGAGTCGAAGACGATCCGATCGGGTGCGAAACCGGCGGCGAGCGCGAGTTCGAGCTCTCCGGGGCTTGCGACTTCGCAGCCCGCGCCGGCCTGCGCGTAGCGACGCAGCAGTGACGGCAGCGGCGCAGCCTTGCAGGCCACCGCGTGCAGGACCTCACGATCGGATGCGAAAGCAGAAGTCAGATGCTCGAAAGCGGCGTCCACTGCGTCGAGGTCGACGAGTCCGAGCACGGGCGACTGATCCGACAGCGCGGGAACGTCATCGCGACCAGCGGCCCCGAGGCCTCCGGGGCCGGAGGTGCCAGCGGGTCGCGTGCCAGCGGGTCGCGTGCCAGCGGGTCGCGTGCCAGCGGGTCGCGTGCCGGTGACTCCGAGACCGGCCGCTCCGAGGCCGACGTGGTCGGTCTCGGAGGCGGCGGAAGGGGCGCTGTTCTCGGCGATCGCTCTGATCGCGTGTGCGCGACTGTCCGCGATGGGCTGCTGGCTGCGGGGCATGACGTCCTTTGTTCGTGATCTGATGTCACTTTAGGACGACTGACCTCGTGGAACCGACAAATCCGCACCAAACTTCACCAAGGTCGATTGTAGGTTTCACACCATGACTGAAGACCGGCCAGCGACGCTCAGCCGCCGGGTCGACAACCGTCCGACTTCAGATGCCGGGTCTCAGCCGCCGGCCCGGTCGTGAGCGAGCACCGCGAGTTCGAGCCACAGCCGCTCGGCCGGTTCTGCCGTCGACAAGCCGGTGATCTCCTCGATCCGACCGAGCCGGTGCCGCAGCGAATTCGTATGCACGTGCAGCCTGCGGGATGCCTCGGCGGAATTGCCGACCGTGGCGAAATAGACTCGCAGGGTTTCGAGCAGGCTGCCGGTGTGGGCCGCATCGTGCGCGGCCAGTGCCCGAGCCGGCCACACCACGCTTCCGACGTCTGTACCCGGGGCTCCGTCATCGGCACCTGCCGCATCGCCCTCGGCAGCGAGCAGGGCATCGGCGACGCGCAGTCCGATGACCTCGGCGGCAACGTCTTCAACGGTCGCTCCGATGATCGCCTGGGCCGCCTCGGCGCTTCCCTCCCCCCGTCTCGCCTTCGCAATGCCCTGACCGCCCCTGTCCGCGTCGCCGTCAGCTCGACCGCCGTCAGCTCGACCGCCGTCAGCACCACCGCCGTGAGCACCACTGCCGGCCGCGTGCTGTCCGCTGTTCAGGGCATCGACGACGTATGCGGCTTCCAACCAGGAACGATGAACCCGATCGAGGCGGTCGACCGGAGCACCGACGCCGAAGCTCAGCCTCTCAGCACCCGGCAGCGAACGCCGCAGCGTCGACAGCACACGGTTCCGAATCTGCGCGGCATCCGCTGGTGCGCTCATCTGCACGAGAGCCGCAAGATGCTCCCCCGTCCCCGACTCGACCTGCGAGAGCACGGCATCGGCGAAAGCGGCCCGCAGATGGAACCGCAGGACGGGCTCTCGTTCGGGGGCCACCTCGGCGAAGGCAAGGACACAGTAGTGCCCGGCGAACGGGAGGGCGAGCAGGGTCGCCGAGGGGCCGAGTTCGGCGGACCCGGCGAGGATCGCGGCGAGCGCCTCCCGCCGGATGCGCTTCTCGAACGGTGAGCGCCGCAGCGTCCGCAGCATCACCGGCAGGGCGGCACGAGCGGCATCGCGCAGCACCTCCCGCAGCGGAGTCGGGTCGAGCTCGGCCGGGTAGGCCGCCCAGATCGTGCCGATGAGTTCGCCCTCGCTGCGCAGCGCGATGACGGACCGAGCCGGCGATGTGCCCGCGGCGGGACGCTCGACGACATCGGTCGATCGCCGGACCGTGTCGAGGAAGCCGGACTCCTCGAGCTCGGCGATCCGCCAGCCGGGTATGGCCCCGGACAGAATCGTCTCGCGCCGAATCTCATCGATGTCATCGCCGAGGTTGGCGTGGGCAAGCACACGCGAGGCCGGGTCCTCGATCGTGATCGATGCCCCCGTGGAATCCGCGATGACCGCGGCCAGAGAACTGAGATCGTCGGCATCGGGCCAGGCCAGAGCGCTCGTCGCACCTTCCGTGAGCTGCCGCAGGTGGACAAGGACCTCCGACCAGGTCACGTGCGGCGACCGTTCGAGGAGCACCGGAGCCTCGCCCCCGCTTGCTGGAGCATCGTCGGCGGTGTGCGCACCCTCGCCGAGGTGGGTGTGGGATCCGGGTGGAAGGACCAGTGCCGCTGCTCCCGCATAGTCGGCCAACACCGTGCCCAGTCCCGCGCGACTGTGCACCTCCTCGGTGACGAGGACGACGGTGCCCGACCACGGTCCGCGGTCGCGCCGATACGAGCCGCGGTAGGAGACCACGGTGCTGCGGCTGCGATCGGCCGCCTCGGCGCGGGACTCATTCGTCGTCGGCAGGTCGAAGCCGAACTCGACCCGGGTGATGACGACATCGTCGGCCACCTCGGTGAGCGGCAGGAGGAGGCCTTCGGTGTCCCGGATGAGGCGGGACAGGCGCGGGCTCGCGGTGTCGGTCATATCCCCACTGTAGTCAACCGCCGGTGGGGCCCGCGCGGTCGAGTCGGTTGCTGCGGAACAGGGGGCGGCCGCCTCGGCGCGGGAGGTCTATTCCGGGGAATAGAACTTGAACTGGAGGGCCCGGACGACGAGTTGGGCGAGGTTCTTCGCCTCCAGTTTGATGCGCAGGTTCCGGGAGTGCGTTTTCATCGTGTGCATGCTCAGGCCCAGTGCCTCGGCGATCTCGTCGTACCCGAAGCCCTGGCAGAGCAGGATGAGCAGCTCCAGCTCGCGCTCCGTCAGCTGCGGGGCCGATACCGGAGCCTCGGGCAGATATTCGCCGCTGATGGCGATGTCCTCGGCCAGGCCTTTGAGCAGTTCGGGCGACTCCCCCGCCGAGGCGGCACGCACGACCGCGACGAGCTCGCTCTCGCCCGCGGTCTTGTTGAGCACGGCCAGGGCACCGGCCTCGAGGCCGCGGGCGATCCCCGGACCCGGCGCCACCGTGGTCAGCAGCACCACATGGGCCCGCGGATCGTGGTCGATGATCGCCGCCGTCGCGTCGACCCCGGTCATGCCCGGCGGCATGTTGACGTCCATGAGCACAAGATCGGGGCGACTCGCGACGAAGACATCGACGGCGTCCTCACCGGTGTGGACCGGGTCGAGGACGCGGAATTCGCCAGCGTCACGCAGCGCCGCAGTGATCGCGCGCGTCGTCCAGGAATCGTCGTCGACGACGAGGACGGAGGGGGCGGCTGCGGCTTCGACGTCGGCAGCGGTGGGCGGGTGCGGGACGGGAGGGGTCAAACGTCGACCTTGTCGTGGTCGTCCGTCGACTCGGTCCGTGCGGGGACGGTGCCGGATGTGGTGGGACCGGTGGTTGTTTCGGGCCTGCGGCCGGTCTCGCGATCGGTTCCGCCGGTTGTGGCGGATCGGGTCTCGGCGGTCGCGCCGGGTCGGGTGTCATTGGTCGCGTCGGAGCGGGTCTCACCGGTCGCGTCGGATCGAGGGTCGATGACGTCGATCATCTCGCTGGTCTCGGCCTTTTCGCTGGTGTCGGCCCTGTCGGCGGAGTCGGCTTTGTCGGCGGTGTCGGCCGTTGCGGTCGGCGACATGAAGCGGACGGGCAGGGCCACCTCGACGATGGTGCGCTTCGCCTCGTCGGAGCCCACTTCACAGGTTCCGCCCACGGCGGTCGCGCGGCTCGACAGCGATCGCGGCACCACGGTCAGCTCAGTCGGCGAATCGTTCGTGCTGCGGCATACGAGCTCGGCCCGGTCGCCGCTCTCACCGCGGATTTCGACGGTCAGGCTCGCGGGCGTGTCCGGGGTGGAGTAGCGGATGACATTCGTGGCGAGCTCAAGCAGGATCGCGCGGAAATGACGGGCGAGCGTGCTCGAGGAATAGCTCGGCAACGACGCGAGCTGCACGTTCAGCGGCACGGATCCGGCAGCGCAGCCGTCCTCGATCGCACTCGTCAGCTGCTCCGCCTCGGCGCGGAACCGGATGCGGGCGTCGCGGGTGCCCGCGGAGCTGGTCTCAGCCTCCCATGTGCTCAGGCTCCTCACGAGCTGGCGCAGGCGTTTGGTCGCTTCGGCGTTGACGAGGGCGAGTTCGGCGAGGAGCCGGTCGGCATGAGCCGGGTCGGTCTCCTTCGCGAGCGTGCGGATGATCGCGGACTCGGTGGTCAGGGAGTGCGAGATCGTGTCGTGCATGTCGCAGGTGAACCGGGTCCGCATCGCGTCGAGGCTGCGCTGATGGTCGACGGCAGCCCGCTCGCGGCGGGCGATCTCACGGTTGATCCGTGCTTCGACGAAGCTCGCGCACAGTCCGAGGAGCGAGTAGGTCAGCCATCCGTAGCCGAGGTCGGTGAACCCCTCGAAGCCCGCGTCGTAGGATCCGACCCAGGTCGAGAGCCCGAGGTAGCCGCCCAGCCCCGCAGTGCCGACGGCGAAGCCGATCCAGCGACGACGACTGATGAGGACCGCCGTGGCCAGCAGCAGCGCCTCGGGGAACATGTTCTCCAGGTCCGGGTAGAGCGGCGAGAAGAGGATGCCGAGGCCGGTCGAGGCGATGACGGTCGTCAGCGGCACGAAGGCGGCGAGGAGGATGAGCGCATAGGCCACGACGAGGAACGTCGCATAGCGCGGTTCGACGATTTCGAACGCCCCGGGCACGAAAATAGTCAGGCTCATGATGAGCGCAAGCAGACGGATCGGCAGGTCGATGAAGCGCGGCCCCCTGAGGAACCGCCAGACCCGGCCAGGCGCGCTCATGGCGGAGTCGTCGATCGCTGAAGTCATGCGTTCTATTCTGCTACAGTTCCGGCGAACCAGAAACGCCCCCTCCAAAACACCTGACGGCGGCCCAGCAACCTCGCGCGAGGTTGCTGGGCCGCCGTCAGGTAGTAATTGTTAGGGGAGGAGTTCGGCGAGGGCTGCCTCGATGACGTCGAAGGCGTCGTGGAGCAGCTCGTCCGAGATCGTCAGCGGCGGCAGGAAGCGCAGGATATTGCCGAAGGTTCCCGTGGTGAGCACGAGGACACCGTTCTTCGCGCAGTAGTCCGCGATCTTCTTGACCAGGTCCGCGTTCGGTTCGATCGAATCGTGCTCGACGAACTCGGCGGCGATCATGGCGCCGCGGCCGCGGACGTCGCCGACCTCGGGGTACTTCGACTGCAGCTTCGTGAGACGGTCGACGATGATCTCACCGATGTGTCCGGCCCGATCGGCCAGTCCGTCCTCCTCGTACGCGGCGATCGCGCCGAGTGCGGCAGCACAGGCGATGGGGTTGCCGCCGTAGGTGCCGCCGAGGCGGCCCGGTCCGACCGAGTCCATGATGTCGGCGCGACCGGTCACGGCCGACAGCGGCAGACCGCCGGCGATGCCCTTGGCGGTGGCGACGAGGTCGGGGACGATGCCCTCCCATTCGGAGGCGAACATCTTTCCGGTGCGGGCGAATCCGGCCTGCACCTCATCGGCGACGAAGACGATGCCCTTCTCGCGGGCGTAGTCGACGAGCGTGGGCAGGAAGCCCTCGGCCGGGACGATGAAGCCGCCCTCGCCCTGGATCGGCTCGATGACGATCGCGGCGACGTACTCGGAGCCGACCTGCTTCTCGATCATCGAGATGACGCGCTTGGCGGCATCCTCACCGCTGAGCTTGGTGCCGGCCGCATCGTTGTCCCGGAACGGGTAGGACATCGGCGCACGGTAGACCTCACCGGCGAAGGGGCCGAAGCCGGCCTTGTAGGGCGCGGCCTTCGCGGTCATCGCCATGGTCAGGTTGGTGCGGCCGTGGTAGGCGTGGTCGAAGACGACGACGGCGTCGCGACCGGTGTGGGCACGCGCGATCTTCACGGCGTTCTCGACCGCTTCGGCACCGGAGTTGAGCAGCACGGTGCGCTTCTCGTGGTCTCCCGGGGTCAGCCGGTTGAGCGCTTCTGCCACCTCGACGTAGCTCTCATACGGATTGACCATGAAGCAGGTGTGGGTGAAGGCCTCGAGCTGAGCCTTCGCGTTCTCGACCACGCGCGGGTTCGCGTTGCCGGCGGTGGTCACCGCGATTCCCGAACCGAGGTCGATGAGCTGGTTGCCGTCGGCGTCCTTGAGGATGCCGCCGCCAGCCGCAACCACATAGGCGGGCAGGCTCGAACCGACACCGGTCGCCACGGCAGACTTGCGACGCGTCTCGAGTTCACGGGACTTCGGTCCCGGAATCTCGGTGACGATTTTACGTTCCTGCGGCAGAGCTTCGCCGCCAATCTCGAAAGCTGTCATAAGGGGAACAATAGGGGTTCGCAACGGTTTTTGTCACTTACCGTCCGCAGGCTGAGCAGTACGTCACGCCCAGGGCATCGAACGATCACGATCGGAGCGTTTTCGGTACGGAATCCGTTGCGCCGCTGAGACGGATTTCGCGGCGGTGCGCTGAGGCGCAGTCTTGCCCGCCGGCGCCCCGGTTCGGCACGGATGCCGCTTCGCGCGCGGCCGCCCGCAGACCCGTCGATCAGGGTCGCGAACCGGCGCGATCAGCGGTGCTGATTGCGGGCGTCGACGTCCTTGTTCCGCGCAGGCAGGACCCGTTCGTGTTCGCGCACGGGCACGACGATCGTCTCCTGCGCGCCGACCACGCGGTCGCCGTCACTCATTTCGAAGCTCAGCTGCGCCTCGGGTGACAGATTGCGTTTGACCACGGCCAGACCGATCGGTCCGAGCTCCCAATGCACGGTCACCGAGGTCAGGGTGCCGACGCCGCGTTCGGACCCACGGACCTCCGCGAGCGCCTCGGTGCCGGGGTCGGGGGCGATGTGCCCGGACCCGTCGAGGTGGACGAAGGCCAATCGCCGAGGCGGCTGACCCAGATTGTGCACACGGGCCACGGCCTCCTGGCCGCGGTAGCAGCCCTTGGCCAGGTGGACGGCGGTGCGCAGCAGGTCGAGTTCGCCGACGAGCGCCTTGTGGTCGACCTCGTTCCTCCCCGGCCGCCACGCGGCGATCCGCAGCGCTTCCCAGGCGTCGAACCCGGCCATGTCGAAGTCTCGGACCGACAGTCCCTGCAGCTCGGAGCGTTTGACGATGCCGATGACGAACGGGGTCTCGAGCCCCGGGTGTTCGGTGCCGGCGACGGACTGGCCGAGGTCGACCTGAGCGTAGGAGGCCGAGCCGGGGCCGATGTGCGGCCACGGGTCGGCCCACAGCTGGGTCACCGGCAGCTTCTCAGGAAGCGCTGTCACGGCACCGAAGCACTGATAGTCGTCGCTGAGATCGTCGATCTCAACGCGCATCATGAAGACCATCCTGCGCAGGAAATCCAGCGTCTCATCGGTGGCCAATTCGCTGATCGCCCACAGTGCCTCGCCGTCGTCGACGATCTTCAGCCACCCTTGGATGCGGCCGTTGGGGTCGAGGACCAGCGTTTCGGTGGACACTCCGGGAGCCAGAGCGTCGATCTTCTGCGTCGTGATCGAGTTCAGCCAGGTCAGCCGGTCGGGTCCGCTCAGGCGCAGCACGCGCAGGTGGGCGAGGTCGACGAGGCCGTCCTTGTCCTCGAGCACCCGCTGCTCACGCAGGGACGCTCCGTAGTGGATGGGTGTCTGCGACAGTTCGCCCGCGCCCAGGACTGCAGTCGAGCTCAGCCCACGGGCGAGCGAGGACCGGCGCACCGCCTCGGCGGGGGTGTCGGTGTTCTCCGGCGACGGCGAATCGGAGGGAACGGCATTCGGCGACACAGGATCAGTCATCTTAAGACAGCTTCTTCAATCTGGCAGAGGAATGGGAGGCGAGTTCGTGGCCCATGGCGGCCATGTCCCAGGCCCACATGAGTTCGCCGCCGACGAGGCCGTACATCCGCGTCGAAGCGGAGTACTCCTTCGCGGTCTTCGTCCGGGCCACGACGTCGGTGGCCAGGTCGATGCGCGGGCCTTTGACTGTGCCGGCATAGAGTTCCATGACGCCGTGGGGGTGGACGATCTCGGCTTCGATCTCGAAGGCGTCGTCGTTCGTGCGCAGGGTTTCGACCGCGGCGGCAGAGGTGAAGCTCTGTTCGGCCGTAGGCACCATCATGCCCGGTCCGACGTCACCGTCGTCGTGCTGACGCACGAGCTGCCAGATCCCGGTCTCCAGGGTCAGGGTCGATTCGAGTTCACCGGACTCATCGAGCAGCCATGCATGCGCGGTGTACTGGAGGAACGGGGTGCCCTCATGGGCGACGAAGTCGATGCGTTGGCCGAACTGCTTCTCAGGCGTGTCCGCATAGCCGACGACACCGACGCCTTCCCAGGACCCGATCAGCCAGGACAGGGGGACGAGCTCAGGATGGACCGAGGCATCAAGTTCGATCATGAGGGATCAGCGGTTGTCTTTGAACAGCGCGGTGACGACCTTGACTCCGACGCCCAGGGCACCGAGAGCGGCGAGGCCGACGAGGCTGGAGAAGACGATTTCGAGGGCAAGAAGATTTTCCATGCTCCCAGTCTACATTTGCTCAGAGTGCGATGCGTTCGAGGGCGTAGACGACGACTCCGCCGAGCGCGATGGGAGCGGCACCGAGGGCCAGCTGCACGGCGAAGCTGCGAGCCTTCTCGACGTTCTTCTTCACCTCGATGTTCTGCGAGGCTTCGAGGTTCGCCGCCTGGAACTTCGCATACGCGATGAGCCCGAGCATCCGGTCGACAGCGGCCACGAGCAGACCCATGATGATGCCGAGGATGAGAGCGGTGGGCCAGGTGATCGAATCATCGAACACGAGCACGGACAGGATCCCGGCCACGGCGGTCGACATGGCCAGGGCCAGCGGCGAGGTGTAGATCGCCGGCCATGGCAGAGCGGTCATGCACTGCGCCGTGATGAGTGCGATGAGGCCGATGATGATGGCTTCCTTGTCGCCGGGCACCGTGATCGCCGCGACCCAGGTGCTCGCCGACAGGACGATGACGAGGCCGGAGACCTGCGCGGAGACATTCGCCACCGCGTAGGAGGCGCCGATGCCGCGGGTGAGGTTCTGCACGAAGGTCCACAGCAGTCCCAGGCCGGCGAGCACGGGCAGCCAGTCGAGATACGGAGCCGACTCGTCCTGCCACGCTGCGAACAGTCCCGCCATCCCGAAGAGGGCGAGCATGATCGACGTCGCCCGCGGCTGCGGGGAGTCCGTCAGGCGCGGCCACCCGTAGGCGACGCCGAGGACGATGAGTCCGGTCGCCAACAGGAACACTGAATAGCCCCAGTACACGGAGGTGCTGAGGGCCAGCACCAGTACCAGGGCGACGGCTACTCGAATCCATCTGATCACAGCACTATCGTGCCTCATCTCATTGCACGCACGCGATTTCGCCCCTGCCCCACCCGTCCCCTTCAGCCTCGGCGGACGCCGTCCCGCGCATTCCTTTCACCCTCGCCGGCCCCCGTCCCACCCCGGACTCACACGGCCGAGCACCCGCCGTTCCCACCGGTCCGCCGTCGGGAACGGCGCACCGGTCTCGCTATAATCTGCACAGACGACGGGTGCCGAGGAGGTGGATGCAGCACATGCGGATTCTGCACATCTGCCCCACGGACAGACTCGAGGCCCCCATCGCGCCCGAATCCCTGCAGTACCTCGGCCATCACATCGACCGCCGCGGCGCAGATGAGATCACGCACGCGCACCGCGAATCGCTGACCGCCGACGTCGTCATCGCCGACGCCTGCCTCGACCTGTCCCTGGCCCCGCGCATCGCCGAGGTGCTCACCGCGCGGAAGGTCACCGCCCCGATCATCGTCGTCCTCGGTGAGGGCGGACTGGCGACCGCCTCGGCGAAATGGAACGTCTCCGACCTCATCCTCACCACCGCCGGCCCCGCCGAGGTGGAGGCACGGCTGCGCGTGGCCCGTGACCGTCACCTCGACGCGCAGCGGTCCGCCCCGCCCACCGGCCGGCAGGGCTGGGCCGGCCCGACCGCGGCCGAGAACCGAAGACTGTCCGGAAACCGAGGATTCTCCGGCAGCCGAGGCTCGGCCGGCTACGCCGGGGGCAGCGGCACGAACCGCACCGGTCGGCGCCGCTATGGCGATGACCCGTGGAACGCCGACGGCGAACCGCTGGTCGTCGTCACCGGCACCCTGCGCATCGACGAGACCGCGTTCACCGCCGACCTCGGCGGACGCAGCCTCGACCTGACCTACCGCGAGTTCGCACTGCTGAAGTTCTTCGCCATGCATCCCGAACGCGTCTTCACCCGCGACGAGATCCTCCTGGCCGTGTGGGGCGAGGACTACTTCGGCGGCACCCGCACCGTTGACGTGCATGTTCGCCGCCTCCGTGCGAAACTCGGCAAAGACCTTGAGAACGCCATCCACACCGTGCGCAACGTCGGCTACCGTTTCAGCGCCGACAGCGTCACCGAACCAGAGGACGTGAAGGCATGAGAATCCAGGCCAGCGGAGCGACCGCGAACACCCCGATCGACACCCTCACCGAGGAGGAGCTGTCCTTCCTCGACCGTGTGGCCGCCGCCGACGGAGCGCCCGAGATCTCCGGCGGGCTCATGGCCATCGCCACCGGAGAGGACACCGCCCACGCGGCGCAGACCGCCTCGTCCGTGTGGCGCGTCTTCGACGGACAGACTCTCATCGGCTTCGGCATCCGCGCCCTGCAGGGCGACCGTCACGCCGCCGAATTCCTCATCTCCCCCGACCACCGCGGGCAGGGCCTCGGCGCAGAGCTGCTGGCCCTGATCCTCGCCGAGGAGCCCGAATCCTGGTGCTGGTCCCACGGCGACCATCCGGCCGCGGCGCACCTGGCGAAGAAGCATGGGCTCGGCCGTGACCGCGTGCTCTATCAGATGCGCACCGAGGCGGGGCTGAGGCTGGCCGACCTGCCTGCCACGCAGGCGCCCGAGGGCGTCGAGCTCCGATCCTTCGCCCCCGGTGACGAAGCCGGCTGGCTGGCTGTGAACAACGCGGCCTTCGACTGGCACCCCGAACAGGGCTCCCAGACCCGCGCCGATATCGACACCATCGTCACCGCGGCCGACTTCGATCCCGACACCGTCGTGCTCGCCGTCCGCGACGGCGAGGTCATCGGCTTCCACCAGATCAAACTCACGGACACGGACGGGCAGGGCCGCCTCGGCGAGGTCTATGTCGTCGGTGTCGATCCGACCATCCACGCCAAGGGTGTGGGCAAGGCGCTGACGATCGAGGGGATGCGGCGGATGGTCGCCGCCGGCGCCGAGGTCATCGAACTCTACGTCGAATCCGACAACGCCCCGGCGCTAGGCTTGTACGAGCGGCTGGGATTCCATGTCGCGGTCGCGCACGTGTCCTATGCACCGGCATCTCAGCCCATCGGTGCCGAGAGCACGAGCCCAGCGACGACGAGCGAGAAGGAGTAGAGCGTTGTACGACATCGCAGCAGCCGGCCAGGAGCTGGGTCTGCCCGATCCCGCGGACCGCTTCCTCGATCGGGAACTCAGCTGGCTGGCCTTCAACGAACGAGTCCTCGACCTCGCCTCGGATCCGGAGATCCCGCTGCTCGAGCGGGTCCGGTTCCTCTCGATCTTCGCAACGAATCTCGACGAGTTCTTCATGGTCCGCGTCGCCGGTCTCAAACGCCGCATCAACACCGGGCTGGCCGTGCCGAGTGTGACCGGACGGATGCCCGCCCAGGTCATGCACGACATCGGGGTCCGCGCGTATGAGCTGATGAGCCGGCACGCCGCGCTGCTCAAGGACGATATCGGCCCCCGTCTCGACGCGGAGTCGATCTCGAAGGTCCAGGTCGACGACCTCACCGCGGACGAACGCACCCGCGTCGACGCGTTCTTCTTCGGTCACGTCTTCCCCGTCCTCACCCCCCTCGCCGTCGATCCCGCGCACCCGTTCCCCTATATCTCGGGACTCTCGCTCAACCTCGGCGTGCTCCTGCGCTACCCGGACTCGGGCAAGGAGCTCTTCGCCCGCGTCAAGGTGCCCCCGCGTCTGCCCCGGTTCTTCAACGTCGCCGCGGCGACCGACCGCCCCGCCGGACGCGACGTCCCGGCCCGGTTCGTCGCCCTCGAGGACATCATCGCCGAACATCTGGGCACCCTCTTCGAAGGCATGGAGGTCGTCCACCACTCGACCTTCCGCGTCACCCGCAACGAAGACCTCGAAGTCGAAGAGGACGATGCGGAGAACCTGCTCAAGGCCCTGGAGAAGGAGCTGCTGCGCAGGCGCTTCGGCCCGGCCGTGCGGATGGAGATCACGGAGAACATCCATCCCCGCGTGCTCGAGATGCTCAAGGACGAACTGGGCATCCACGAATCCGAGATCTACCATCTGCCGACGCCGCTCGACCTGTCGGGAATGTCCGATATCGCCGATGTGCCGCGCGATGACCTGCATTTCCCGAAGATGGTCCCGCAGATGAACAAGGATCTGTCCCTGCGCGAATCCAGCGACCAGGTCGACGTGTTCGAAGCGGTGTCCCATCACGACATCCTGCTGCACCACCCCTACGATTCGTTCTCCACCAGTGTGCAGGCCTTCCTCGAGCAGGCCGCCTCGGACAAGAACGTGCTCGCGATCAAGCAGACGCTCTATCGCACCTCCGGCGATTCGCCGATCATCGACGCCCTCGTCGATGCCGCCCAGGCCGGCATCCAGGTGCTCGCCGTCGTCGAGATCAAGGCCCGCTTCGACGAGGAGGCCAACATCACGTGGGCGCGCAAGCTCGAACGCGCCGGCGTCCACGTCGTCTACGGCATCGTCGGACTCAAGACGCATGCGAAGCTGTCTCTGGTGGTGCGGCAGGAGGCCGAGGGGCTGGCCCGCTACTGCCATGTCGGCACCGGCAACTACCACCCGAAGACCGCCCGCGGCTATGAGGACTTCGGACTGCTGACGAAGGACCGCGCGGTCGCCGATGATCTGACGAAGCTGTTCAACCAGCTCTCCGGCTATGCGCCGCGGTCCGAGTACTCACGGTTCCTCGTCGCCCCCAGCCAGGTGCGCACGGGACTCATCGAACTCATCGACGCCGAGATCGCCAATGTCGAGTCGGGCGGCACCGGGCAGGTGCGCATCAAGGTCAACTCGATCGTCGACGAAGCGATCATCGACGCCCTCTACCGGGCGTCTCGTGCCGGGGTGAGCGTCGAAGTCTTCGTCCGCGGCATCTGCGCCCTGCGACCGGGAATCGAAGGACTCAGTGAGAACATCACCGTCCGCTCCGTGCTCGGCCGGTTCCTCGAGCACTCCCGCACCTTCGTCTTCGGCAACAACGGCGACCCCATCGTCTACATCGGGTCGGCGGACATGATGCATCGCAACCTCGACCGGAGGGTCGAGACGCTCGTGCAGATCGTCGACGACAGCCACCGGGACGAGGTCATCGAACTCTTCGACCTCGCGTTCGCCCCGACCACCTCGGCGTTCGAACTCGCCGACGACGGCAAGTGGACCCGGAGCACTCACGATGCCGACGGCAACACCCTCATCGACTACCAGACCGAACTCATCCGCAGACACCGGAAGCGGCGTCGAATCGGGGACGAGGCGTGAGCCGCTCGTCGGTCAGTTCGGCGCAGGCGTCGTCCCGGGTCAAGGCCGATGTGCTCGCCGCCGGCGCCGTCTGCTGGCGACGCGGACCCGACGGCCTCGAAGTGGTGCTCATCCACCGTCCGAAGTACAACGACTGGTCCTGGCCCAAGGGCAAGGTCGACCCGGGCGAGACCCTGCCGGAGACCGCCGTACGCGAGGTCAAGGAGGAGACCGGCCTCGACATCCACCTCGGCGTTCCGCTGCCCTCGGCCGAATACACGGTCGGAGGAAAGAACCTCAAGAAGGTCTTCTACTGGTCGGCCGAGGTCAAGGGCGAAACTGTCTTCGCTCCGCTGAACAGACGCGAAGTCGACCGGGCCGCATGGTTCCCGGTCGACAAGGCCCGGACCAAGCTGACGTCCTATGCCGATCGGGAGCAGCTCGACGCGGTGGAGAAGTTCGACTCCACGGATGCGCTGCGCGCCTGGCCGCTCATCCTCGTCCGCCATGGCAAAGCGTTCCCGCGGTCGAAGTGGTACGAGACCGAACATGTGCGACCGCTGCTCAAACTCGGCACCCGACAGGCGATGGCCCTGACCGGTCTGCTGGGAGCCTGGAAGACGAAGAAGCTCATCTCCAGCCCGTGGAAGCGGTGCATGGCGACCCTGGCCCCGCTGTCAGCGGCCAGGGGACAGCCGATCAAGAAAGCCCCGACGCTCAGTGAGAAGGCGGCCTCGGCGAACCCGGAGAAGACCGCACGGTTCATCCGCAAGCTGCTGGAGAAGGGAAAACCCGTCATCTACTGCACGCACCGCCCGGTGCTGCCGACGATCTTCTCCGTCTACGCCGAACATGCCCCCAAACGCGTGGTCGCGAAGCTGCCGAAAGACGACCCGTATCTCAAGCCCGGTGAGGTCCTCGTCGCCTATGTGCGACCCGGCGCGATGCCGCGCATCGTCGCGATCGAACGCGTCCGCCCCATCGACAGCTGATCGAGGGATCTCAGCCCCTAGGGCGGATGAACGGATTCGCCTGTGAGGGTGAGCCGATCCGCTTGTGACGGTGAACCGATCCGCTTGTGAGGAAGGGCCGCCTCGGCGAAGGGACTTTCTCGGCGAAGGGACTGCCCTCAGCCGACGGTGCAGTAGGCGCCGTACATCAGCGGCCCGAGGAGGGTGGCGTCTTCAGCATCCAACTCGTCGGTGAGCCGCTGCGTGAGCGAGTCGATTCCGAGCTCATCGCCGGTCACAATCCCCTGCTGCTCGAGGTAGGGCAACAGAGCGGCCAGGGCATTCACCCAGCCGAAGCTCGGTGCCTCCGCCCCGCCGCCCACCGGTGCGCTCAAGGTCAGGTGCGGGTCGGGCAGCCCGGCGGAACGGTACGCCGCGAACAGGTCTCTGCCCATCCTGCCGTGGATTCCTATCGATGCGAATGTCTGCAGAATCAGTTCTCTCACGTATTCCAGCAGCGGCGTGTCCGCACTCGCCCACCCCTGTGCGACGTCGAGTTCGTGCATGACCAGCAGACCCCCAGGACGCAGGTGCCGGCCGAGTCGCTCCACCACCTCGACTGGGCTGCGCAGATGCATGAGCACGGCTCGGCCGACGATCGCGTCGAAGTCTTCGTCGAGGTCGAGGGTGCAGAGATCCGCCTCGGCAAACTCGATCTCTCGCCGATGGCCCAGCCGACTGCGGGCGCCCTCGAGCGCCTCGGGATTGCGGTCGACGGCGAGCACATGCCCGTCCGGGCCGACGAGATCGGCGGCGATGACGGCGACGTCTCCGGCGCCGGTGCCGATGTCGAGGACGCTCATGCCCTCAGTGATTCCCGCTTCGATGTGCAGCTGCTTGGTCAGAGGGTCGAAGACGACCGACTGGTCGCGCAGTCGTGAACGTTCGCTCTCGGACTCGCCGAGGACATATCGGTTCCCATCCTTCATGGCTTCGACCGTAGGAACGGGGCCGGACCGGGACAAGAGATCGACGAACCTCAGGGGGCGCGTACGCATACGGCGGGCCGCCTCGGCGAGCGTGCACGAGTACCGGGCGGGCCGCCTCGGCAAGGGAATGCCGGTCCCGACAACGATCCTTTCACGAAAACGGCGCGGTCTGTGATCAAGCGCTCAAGGCGGTTCCAACCCTTCGCCCCTCGTTCACCTCCCATTCACGTTTCAACTCCTTGCACTTCACGCGTGGTCTTTAGCGTGGAACACGAGCAATCGAGAACTCTCGAGCTGTGTCCACAACCATGAAAGGCATCTTCGTGAAGATGAAGCATCTCGCCCCCTCCGCTGCGATCCTCGCGGTCGGCGCCATCACCCTCTCGGCCTGCGGCGGCCAGTCCGCCACCGGCGAGGAGGCTTCGGGCGGCAGCAGTGACCTGCAGGGCACCCTGACCGGCATCGGCGCCTCCTCGCAGAAGGCAGCCATGGATGCCTGGACAGCGGACTTCACCTCGCAGAACTCCGGTGTGACCGTCAACTACTCCCCCGACGGCTCGGGTGCCGGCCGTGAACAGTTCCTCGCCGGCAACGCACAGTTCGCCGGTTCCGATGCCCACCTCGACGATGACGAGGTCAAGGCCGGTCAGGAGGCCTGCGGCGCCGACGGAGCCTTCGAGTTCCCCGTCTACATCTCCCCGATCGCCGTGACCTTCAACGTCGAGGGCGTCGATGAGCTCAACCTCTCACCCGACACGATCGCGAAGATCTTCAAGGGTGACATCACGAACTGGAACGACAAGGCCATCAAGGCCGACAATCCGGACGCGGAGCTGCCTGATCTCAAGATCACCGCAGTCCACCGTGCCGACGACTCGGGCACCACCGAGAACTTCGCCGAGTACCTCAAGGCCACCGCCGATAAGACGTGGGACGCCGAGGTCGACGGAAACTTCCCGAAGGAGTACGGCGGCGAGGCCGCTCAGGGCACCGACGGAGTCATCCAGACGGTTTCGGACACCGACGGTGCCATCGGCTACGCGGATGCCTCCGCCGTCGGTGAGCTCAACACCGCCAAGGTCAAGGTCGGCGACGAGTTCGTCGAGCTCTCCCCCGAAGCCGCGACCAAGGTCGTCGACGCTTCGGAGAAGGTCGAAGGACGCGACGAAGGCGATCTCGCCTTCGACCTCGCCCGCGACACCACCGAGTCCGGTGCCTACCCGATCGTCCTCGTCTCCTACCACCTCGTCTGCTCCTCTTACGAGGACCAGGAGACCGTGGACATGGTCAAGGCCTGGGAGAAGTTCGTCGTCTCGGAAGAGGGACAGAAGTCGGCCGCCGATTCGGCAGGGTCCGCCCCGATCTCCGACGACCTGCGTGCGGAGATCGAGAAAGTCATCGACTCGATCAAGGTCGCGAGCTGACATTTGGTCTCTGACCTCGAGAAATAACCAGCCGGAGCGGCGCAGAGTCCCTGCGCCGCTCTTCGGCGCCTGTGAACCGACCAGGGTTCCACCACAAGTCACGTGAGGAGTACTTGTGCCGACCAGCACACCGATCACCGAGTCCGGCCCCACAGGTCCGGGCTCCGCTCCCGAGGCCGGGCCGCAGCCGCAGAGCTCGAGTCCCGCTCCTCGGCAGCAGAAGGCCGTCGTCCGCCCCGGCGACCGCATCTTCTCCGCCGCCACACTCATCGCCGGCATCCTGATCCTGCTCATCCTCGCAGGGGTGGCGCTGTTCCTGCTCGCACAGTCGAAGGACACCATCGCCGCGCAGATCAGCGATCCGGCGCAGATCACCGGCGGCAAGGGGTTCCTCTCCTATGTGTGGCCGCTGGTCATCGGCACCCTCATCTCCGCGGCGATCGCGCTGATCGTGGCGACTCCCTTCGCCCTGGGCATCGCACTGTTCACCACGCATATGGCTCCGCGCAGGCTCGCCCCGACGCTCGGCTACGTCATCGACCTGCTCGCCGCGATCCCCTCGGTCGTCTACGGCCTATGGGGCATCGCCCTGGCCGGGAACCTCACGGGCTTCTACCTGTGGCTGTCGAAGTGGTTCGGGTGGATCCCGATCTTCGCTCCGGCCGAGGACGGGTCCGTCTCGCAGACGGGACGCACGCTGCTGACCGCCTCCCTCGTGCTCTCGATCATGATTCTGCCGATCATCACCTCGCTGACCCGGGAGATCTTCCTCCAGACCCCGCGTCTGCAGGAAGAGGCGGCACTGGCCCTCGGCGCCACCCGCTGGGAGATGATCCGCATGGCCGTGCTCCCGTTCGGCAAGTCCGGCATCGTCTCGGCGACGATGCTCGGCCTCGGACGCGCGCTCGGTGAAACCATGGCCGTGGCCATGATCCTCTCCCCCGGCGTCCTCACCGCCTCGCTCGTCGTCAGCGGCAACCAGACCATCGCCTCGGAGATCGCGCAGAACTTCCCCGAAGCCGCGGGTCTGCGTCTGTCCGAACTCATCACGGTCGGCCTCGTCCTCTTCGTCATCACTCTGCTGGTGAACATGGGAGCCCGCGCCATCGTCGCCCGTACCTCGGTGAAGGGAAGCTGAGAACGTTGACCACCGCAGATACCGCCATCGCAAAGCCGAAGAAGCTGACCTCGAAGCAGCTGCCCAACGCCACCCCTTGGGTCGTCGCCGCCGCCTCGATCGTCGTAGCGACCCTCATCAGCCTCATCTCCTTCGGCGGCTTCAACATCCCCGTCGTCGCCGTGCTCGCGGGCCTCATCAACATGGTCGCCGTGTTCGCGGCATCCGCAGCCTACGAAGGACGCCGCAAGGCCGTCGACCGCGTGGCGACCACCGTCGTCACCTCGACCTTCGTCCTCGCCTGCGTTCCCCTCATCTCGCTGCTGTGGCTGACCGTGTCCAAGGGCGGGGCCGCCATCAGCGGCGACCTGCTCACTCGCACGATGCTCGGGATGAAGGGTGTGCTCGACCAGCAGTACGTCGCCGGTGAAGCCACCCTCGCCGGCGGTTTCTACCACGCCATCGTCGGCACCGTGCTCATCACACTCGCCGCCTGCATCATCTCGATCCCGATCGGTGTCCTCACCGCCATCTACCTCGTCGAGTACTCGAACAAGAACCGCCTGGGCAAGGCCATCACCTTCCTCGTCGACGTGATGACCGGCATTCCCTCGATCGTCGCAGGTCTCTTCGCCTTCGCACTCTTCTCGACGATCGCGAATGTGCTCATGCCGGCCTCGGCGGGAATCGCGAAGACCGGCTTCACCGCGGCTGTGGCCCTGTCGGTGCTCATGATCCCCATCGTCGTGCGCAACACCGAGGAGATCCTGCGTCTGGTGCCGATGGATCTGCGTGAAGCCTCGTACGCTCTTGGCGTGCCGAAGTGGAAGACGATCATGAAGATCGTCCTGCCCACCTCGGTGTCGGGAATCCTCTCCGGTGTCACCATCGCCATCGCCCGCGTCATCGGCGAGACCGCACCGATCATGGTCACCGCCGGATTCGCGAAGACCCTCAACTGGAACCTCTTCTCCGGCTGGATGTCGACGCTGCCGACGTTCATCTACGATTCGCAGCTGCGCCCCGTTTCCCCCGGTGCGGCCGCGCTGGCCAGCTCCGAACGGGCCTGGGCCGCCGCCCTCGTCCTCGTCCTCCTCGTCATGGTCCTCAACCTGCTCGCCCGCATCATCGCGAAGGTGCTGGCGCCGAAGGCCGGCCGCTGATGTGCGGCGCGGACGCGCGACGCGGACGTGCGACGTGATCTGGTCACGGTGCGGCCGCCTCGGCGATCATCACAGCGGCGCATGCCGGTCACGATTCTCTAGACTCATCACAATCCACGGATAGGAAACACAATGTCCAAGCAGATCGACATCAGGGATCTCGACATCTTCTACGGAGACTTCCGCGCCGTCGACGGTGTGCAGATGCAGATCAAGCCGCGCTCCGTGACCGCGTTCATCGGCCCCTCGGGATGCGGCAAGTCCACCGTGCTGCGCACCCTCAATCGCATGCACGAAGTCATCCCCGGCGCCAGCGTCTCCGGTGAGGTCCTCATGGACGGCAACGACATCTACGGCGCCGGCGTCGATCCGGTCAACGTCCGCCGTGAGGTCGGCATGGTCTTCCAGCGTGCGAACCCGTTCCCCACGATGAGCATCAAGGAGAACGTGCTCGCCGGCGTGCGGCTGAACAACAAGCGCCTGTCGAAGTCCGCGGCCGACGAGCTCACGGAACGTGCCCTGCGCGGCGCGAACCTGTGGAACGAGGTCAAGGACCGTCTCAACCTGCCCGGTTCCGGCCTCTCCGGCGGTCAGCAGCAGCGCCTGTGCATCGCTCGCGCGATCGCCGTCGAGCCCGAGGTTCTGCTCATGGACGAACCGTGTTCGGCCCTCGACCCGATCTCGACGCTGGCGATCGAGGACCTCATCAACGACCTCAAGGACAAGTACACGGTCGTCATCGTCACCCACAACATGCAGCAGGCCGCGCGAGTGTCCGACAAGACCGCGTTCTTCAACATCGCCGGCACCGGCAAGCCCGGCAAGCTCATCGAGTTCAATGAGACCTCGACGATCTTCTCCAACCCGGACAAGGAAGAGACCGAGAACTACATCTCCGGCCGCTTCGGATGACCTGAGCCGTGCCGGTCGCTTCGGGGACCTGAGTTTTCCGGTCGGGTCCGCCGACGCACGTCATTGTCTGGTCGTTCCACGGCGTTCAGCCGCTCTGAAACACCGCGGATCGACCAGAGAATCCCTTGAACGAGCTCACTCTGCGGTCGATGGGCTGCTGACGCCCTCGTCGAGTGGTGCTCGGAAGGCACGGACGAACTCGGGCAGCAGGGATGCGTCGCCGTCTGCTGTCACCGCTCCAGCCGCCACGGCTGCCTCCGCTTCACCATCGGCAAGCACACCCCGCAACCCCGGCCCACCGATGAAGAGCTGCGCGTGCGGATCAGCACCTTCGGCGACATCGACCCCGAACTCATGCACGACCGCATGGGCCTCTGCCGGCCCCGCAGTGACTTCGACGGTGAATGGCCGCACTGCCGCCTCGGTGCGAGATGACAGCAGAGCCGCAGCCAGCGAGCTGTCGGTGGGAACTTCGTCCTCGCGCGGAGCGGCCAGACGTCGAGCGCCCCAGCGGCCGAGTTCGATCAGCACCGGCCCGAGGTCCGAACCGTACTCGCTGAGACGATAGACGACGTTGCGCCCATCAATGCTGCGCTCGACGATCTCGGCAGCTTCGAGTTCACGCAGTCGTGTGGTCAGCAGGTTCGATGGGATGCCGGGAATGCCCTGCCGCAATTCATTGAAGCGCTTCGCGCCCACGAGAAGATCGCGCAGAATGATCAGCGACCACCTCTCGCCCAGAGCCTCTGCCGCCCTGGCCAAACCGCAGAACTGCCCATACGACTTCATGATTGACAGTCTAGCCAACATAGTTCACTATTGAAACTGCAGTTTACTTTTTGAACTGACATTTAATGCATCATGCTCGGCCCACACGACACTCGATGAGGAGATCATCATGAGCCGCACTGTCATCGCCGCACTGTTCCAATCGCTCGACGGCATCGCATCGGACCCGTTCAAATTCCAGTTCGACTCCTTCGACGAGGAGGTGGGACAGTGGATGAACACGGCCATCGGTGGAGTTGACGACTGCATCCTCGGCCGTGTCACCTATTCGGAGTGGGAGAACTACTGGCCGAACCACACCGAAGGCGAAGACGCACCGTTCGCCGACTTCATCAACGCGACGCCCAAGCACGTCGCCTCGAGGACTCTGTCGCAGGCGGACCTCCGATGGGAGAACTCCACGCTCATCCAAGGAGACCTCGTCGACTTCGTCCGTGAACTCAAAGGCACCGACGGCGGCAAAATCGCCGTCGAAGGGTCGATGTCAGTGGTCCGTCAACTCGTCGAAGCCGAGCTCATCGACGAACTGACGCTGGCCGTCCATCCGGTTGTCGCCGGCAGCGGACGCTCGCTCTTCGAGGGAGGCACGACAACTCGATTGGCATTCAAAGACGTGCAGCGCACCAGCAAAGGCAATCTGCTGGTCACATACGGACCATTCGCCGGACTGACCGCCGGTCCTACGGGCGGGCAGTCCGATGGGTCGGCAACCCGACAGTTGGGCAGCCCGGCTGAACGGCACCCCGACGGGCGCAGTCCGACGGGGCAACCTCGACAGACGGGCTATGCCAGGTGAACAGGCAGCTCTTGGGGGGCAGCCCGACGCCGATGAGGCGGACGATTCCCGTCCGCCTCATCGGTCGTGGTGAGCACTCGCTGGTCGGCTGTCACGTCTGTACTTCGGCTGTCACGTCTGCGCTTCAACTGTCAGTTCCGAGCTTCGGCTGTCAGTCGGCGTTCCCGGTAGGCAAAGGTCGCCCAGCCGAGGGCCACGGCCCAGACCGGGAAGAGCAGCGTCGGCCCGATCGTCGCCCACCAGCTGTCCGCGAAGACTTCAGGCATGCCTGAGAAGGCTGTGCGCACCAGGCCGACTCCGCCGGTGAAGATCGCCAACGACACGACCGTCGCAGGAATCGTCGCGAGAGTGATCGGCACTCGTCTCCCGCCCAAGGGACCGAGCCACGCAGGCAGCCGTTCTCCCCATTTCTGCACGAGCCCGAGTGTGAGCAGGATTCCTGCCACCGCGGCGAGGGCGAGCGCCAGGCCCGAATGCCAGAGCCCCACGCGCTGCCCTTCATCGAAGAGGCCTTGGCTCAGACCGATCGGAATGCCGAGCGCCCAGAGAATCCGGGTCAGTGCGTAGAATCCCGGGACGACGACGGCCACACCAACTGCGAGCTTCGCACTGGTCGAGACCGCGGTCGAACCGCTTCCTTCGGGTACCGCAGATCCGTCGACCGAACCGGCATCTCCGGCCGGATGCCGGTCACTGTTACTGCGCAACCCGGCCCGACGCGACCGTTCGGCGACGGCCCACACGACGAGCCACAGCAGCGGACCGATGAGCATGATCGCCTGCCAGATCACTGGAGCCGGGATCGGCGGGAACTGCAGGCTGAGCGCATAGCCCACGTAGGCCAGCAGCAGAGTATCGGTGAAGAAGACGGTGACCACTGCGGTGATTGCGAGTGCGACGACTCCGAGGGCCCGGACCGCGGAAGGTTCGTGCAGTCGTTCCCGCACACGGGCCACGGTGAGCGGAACCGCAGAGAGGACGAAGCTCAGCAGAGCGACGAAGCCGACGACGCCGGCCATGACCGATATCGGGAGCGAGGCGATCGCCGAGGTGAACGCCCCGTCTTCGGATCCGGCCAGCGGTGCGCCGACGATTCCCAGTCCCCAGAGGACCGACATGACGAAGAGGAAGAGCGACCACGCCGAGGCGGCCGCCAGTCCCGCCCGAACAGCGACGGGTGCGGGCTGTGATGGATGATGGACTGTGTGGTGGAGCTGTTTCTGTGTCATGCCTCCACATTCGCCCCCGCGGGCCTGCCACGGTCTCCCCCACAAGGGTGAAACCCGACCCCGAGCGGGTGAAGTCCGATTCGGGCTCAGTGCGTGATGAACCCCGATTCGAAGGCCAGGATCACCGCCTGCGTCCGATCTCTCGCGCCGAGCTTCGACAGCAGCGAACTGACGTAGGTCTTGACCGTCTCCGCCCCGAGGAACATCTCACCGGCGATCTCGGCGTTGCTCATCCCCCGCGCCATCAGGGTGAGAACCTCCTGTTCCCGGCTGCTCAGCTGAGCCGAACTCACCAGATCGACGTGTCGGACCGACCGTGCCGCCATGTCCCGGATCTTCTGCGGATAGAGCAGCGCCTCTCCCCCTGCCACGGTGTGCACCGCTCTGATCAGCTCGTCCGGTTGAGCGCGTTTGAGGACGAAACCGTCGGCTCCCACACGCAAGGCCTCGAAGACGTAATCATCGCTGTCGAAGGTCGTGAGGATGAGCACCCGGGGCGACTCCTGCCGGTCCACGAGCAGCCGCGTGGCCTCCAACCCGTCGAGTCGGGGCATGTGCACATCCATGACGACGACGTCGGGACTCAGCCGAGTCACGAGATCCAGCGCCTCCGCCCCATCGCCGCCTTCCCCGACCACTTCGAGCCCCGGATCGGAGTCGATGATCGCGGCCAGTCCCGCGCGCACGAGCGGCTCATCGTCGATGAGGATCACCCTGATGGCCATGGCACCTGTCCCTCCGAATACGGCAGCCTCACCTGCAGAGCCCATTGTCCGCCATCGACTCCCCAATCCGCGTTCCCACCGAACAGCGCAGCTCTTTCCCCGATGCCCACGAGCCCCCGTGATTCCCTCGCCGAGGCGGCCGCCCCCTTCACATCGGACCTGCCGTCCGTGGCATCGGACCTGCCCTCGCTGACCGTGCCGAACGCGGGACCGGTGGCTCCGCAGGCATTGCGCGCAACCACCTGCACGCAGTCCGCGCCGATGTCGATGGTCACGTCGAGGCCAGGCGTCGTCGCATGCCGCAGCGAATTCGTCACCGCCTCACGCACGATCCGGCGGAGTTCGCGGACCACCGCCGTGGGCAGTCCGGCGGCGTCTCCGCAGATCGTCAGCCGGGTGGGGTGACCGATGGAGCAGGCCTCTTCGGCCAAGCGGGTGATGTCGAGCATCGTTGGCCGAGGCGGCCGCGCACTTCCGCTGTCACCGTCGTCCGCGATCCCTCCGACATCAGCCTCGGCGCCGGCGATGTCGCCGGCGCCGCCCACCAAGTCTTCGACCTCGCTCACAGCGCCTTCGACATCTGCCTCCGCGCGCAGCAGCGCGAGCACATGATCCAACTCAGCCACAGCGTCACGGCTGGTGCGCGCGATCTCGTCGACGGCCGCCTCGGCGAGTTTCTCTTCCTGGGGCAGGGCGCGCTTGGCCACCGCTGCCTGCATCGTCATGACGGTCAGGGCGTGGCCGATCGAATCGTGGACCTCCCGGGCGAGGACGGTGCGGCGGAAACGACGGACGCGATCGGCCCCGGCCAGCGCAGCCCGGTCAGCGGCCGAGGGTCCGAGCAGGATCTGTGCATAGTGCGGCAGGAAATAGCCCTCGGCGATGAGGAAGGCAGCGAGGAGGAGAAGAACCGAGGGTGCCAGGATCTGGATGAGTCCGGCGGGCAGGACGATGGCGGGCTCGGTCCACGGGCCGGCCGACGAATCCCCGCCTCTGCCCGGTGCCCCGCCGGTGGAACCCGCAATGCCGAGGAGCCCGTTCGACAGTTCCGAGGCCTGCTGCGGATCGGCGATCATCAGCGAAGCGGAGGGGATGACGACAACCACGGTGAGGAGGAGCAGTGCGCCGGCAAAGGCGTGACCGAAGTAGAACAGGGCACCGCGGACACGGTCGGAGGTGGTCGGCCGCATCGGCGGGGTGGGGATGGACAGTTCGAGGAGGTGCTCGGCCAGGGTCCGCTCGAGCGCGCGGATCACAGCCAGGAACGCAGGAATGCACAACAGGATGAAGACGATGATGCCGAAGACGAAGATGCCGAGGGCCAGAGACCAGTCGCTGGCCTCGTTCCACGCGGTGACGACCCAGATGATCACCGCAATATAGGGCACGGCGACGACCCCGCCGATCAGAAGGACCAGCAGTCTGCGCCACAGCTTCGCCGCCCAAGCTCCCATCGCCACCAGACTACAGCGCCGGACTGACACGACGATTCTGCGCGCAGCAGCCATCCGAATCGGCATCGGCTCCGAATCATCGATACCAGTCACCTTTGGGAAAGGATCGTCATGAATATCTCGATGTCGTCACAGTCGCCCGCAGCCTCACGCAGCACGCGTTCGCAGGTGCAGATGGTCTCGGGGCTCTTCGGCGCCGTGTTCCTGCTCGTGGGCATCCTCGGATTCGTCCCGGGCATCACCGCGAACCTCGGCTCGATCAGCTTCGCCGGACATCATACGGACGCGGCGCTGCTCGGTCTCTTCCAGGTCACGGTGCTCCACAACATCGTCCATCTGCTGTTCGGACTCGTCGGAATGCTCGGACTCCGCTCGCGCGGATTGGCGAAGAACTACCTCATCATCGGCGGCATCATCTATGCGGTGCTGTGGATCTACGGGATGGTGATTCCGATGGAGTCGATGGGCAACTTCGTCGGGCTCAACACCGCCGACAACTGGCTGCACTTCGTCCTCGCTGCAGCCATGATCACCACCGGCTTCGTCTTCGGGCGGAAGTCGCGGGGCTGATCCGTCAGATTCCTGCAGCCGCTTTGACGATCCCTCCCAGCCCCAGCGCCAACAGCGCTGCGGCCGGGATCGTCAGCAGCCACACGCCGAACATCGGCAGGAAGTAGCGGGCTCGGGCGTGGCCCTTGCGTCCGGCGTATTGGGTGCCGAGGATCGACGAGCCCAGGACGAAGGTCAGCGACACGGGCACGCGCATGACCAGAGCCGCGGTGTACATGAGGATCGAGGCGGCACCATCGGCGATGGCGGATTTGAGCGGGTCGAGCCGGACCATCCGCACTGACAGGGTCTGGACCACCCGCCACCCGCTCAGCCCGGTGCCCAGTGCCAGGGCCGCGGCAATGAGGAGGCGCACGGGCCAAGAGATCTCGACGATGGACAGACCGTCGTGCGGGGTGGCCTCGACCGCGAGGATGCCGACCATGACCAGGGCCGCGACCTTCTGCGCATCTTGGACTCCGTGGACGAGCGACAGGGATGCCGTGAGCACTGAATCGACCATGCGCGCGCCGCGAAACAGCGGTTTCGGCGGAACGGAGGCGAGGAACTTCGACAGCACGAGGGTCAACGCCCACGCGAGGATGAACCCGAGAACGGGTGAGAGCAGCAGCGGCCACACGACGGAGTCCATCGCCTCACCGGTGTTGACGGAGAACCCGAACACGATTCCGGCACCGAGCAGTCCGCCGATGAGACAGTGCGTCGAGGACACCGGCAGCGCCAGGAAATAGGTGAAGAGACTCCAGATCGTCGCGGCCACGAACGCGACGAGCAGACAGGTGAGAATGAGGTCGGCGGAACCGGAGAAGAGCACGATCTGGTTCGCCACGACGATGGCGATGCCCTCGCCGAGCAGCGCCCCGATGAAGTTGAAGACCACGGCCAGGCCCAGTGCCCACTTCGGGTTGAGGGCCCGACCGACGACGGCATTGCCGATCGTCAGCGCAGCGTCATGGAAGCCGTTCGAGCCGGCGAAGATCACCCCGGCGACGATGACGGCCACCAAAAGCAGCTCCACGGACTACGACTCCTTGATCGCGATGGCCGCGACGACCTTGCCGAGCTCCGTGAACCCGTGAGCGGCCCGGACGAATGCCTGCCCGAGCTGGGACACGGCCGCCATGTACGTGAGTCCGCGTTTGGAGTTCGGCACCGCATCCGACATCCGCCACTGCAGGGTCTCGACTTGGTACGTCAGCCGGTTGATCGCGTCGACATAGTCCCACTGGTCGAGTTTGCCCGGCATGCGGGTGATCATCCGCGAGGTGTGGTCGGTCTGGTTCGACAGCACCGCCAAGGTCTCGGGCACGCCGGACGGCAACGGGTCGAAGGCTTCCGAAGCGAGGACGAATCCGACCCCGTGCAGACGGTGGCAGATGTCGCGCATGTGGTGGCTGAGCAGGTAGAGGTCATTGCGGTCGAATGGAGTGATGTAGTTCTCGCGCAGCGCCCGCAGCATCGCGCCCATGTCCTCATCGGCTCTGTCCCCGATCTCGCGGAGACGATCGGCGACGTCGCGACGTTCGCTGATTTCGATGCCGGAGAGTTCGGCGAGCACCAAGTTGCATTGCCGCATCTGTGAGACGAGAGCGGACAACCGCTCATAGAAGACAGTGTCCTGCGGGACTCGCTTGAGCCGCATGCGCTCCTCCTGCCCGGGGCCCGGACGAGCCGGACGAATATGCATGATGCCTCAATGATATGTGCCGGACGCTGAACCGAGAGCGCCTCTCGGCGGAAGGCCGCTCGAAGCGGCTGAATTTGGAGCCCGGGGCTTCAGCGATCCAGCGTCCGGTGGCCCGAAGGCCACCCCCTACGATACTCGTTCACACGCATGAGTCCACCGCCGAGGCAGGTGAACATCCGTTGACAATCTCACAGTCGGGTGGGCGGTCAGTCGAGGCCGCCTCGGCGGTGGGCGAACGCAGCATCGGCGAGGTCCTGGGACAGTTGGCGCAGCCGAGACCGGGTTTCAGTCGCCTCGGTGCCTTCGGCGCAGATGCCGACGAAGGCGGCAGCGCGCAGCAGCGCGATGACGACGTCACCGCGGAAGGCTCCGACGAGGATCTCATCGATCGCTCGAGCCACCTCGTCGACTCCGGCCGGCAGTTCGACTCCGGCGAGGATCTCGTCGAGACCGATCCCCTCGGTGACGCGGCGCTGACCGGTGGCGAACATCTCGGAGAGTTCGCGCGGGGCGGTGTTGATCCACTGGCGCAGGGCATAGAGGCGCCAGAGCGCGCCGGGTGCGGAGACTGCCGGGGCCGAGGACCACATCTCGGCAATCACCTCGAAGCCGATGTCATCGGCGAGTTCGACGAAGCGCCGTGTGGCTGCCTCGTCGCGGTGCCCGTCGGCATCGCCGAGCAGCAGAGCCGCGGTGGCGTGCGAGGTCTCCGAGCGAGCGACCGGATCGTCGCTGGCGCTGACGGAATCGAGGTCGGCCAGGGGAACGGGGCGGTGGAAGCGTCGCTGTGTCATGGTCCCGGCAGTCTAGCCCTTCGCCTGCGCCGCCACTAGGACATGGCGCACATACGCCTGACGGTCAGCTTCTACCCGCCCGGCTCCCAGTGGCCGCGACTAAACTGAGAGTCGATTCGTCTCTGCGACCCGCAGTGCGCGTGACCGATACGAGCGTGACCGATACGAGGAGGAGCTCTCGTGGCAAAATCATCCGTGGCGAAGAAGGGCCTCGACAAGGCAGCGAAGCTGGCTGTCAACGACGATGGCACCCTCAATCCTCGTGCCCACTCGATGCTGTCGCGACTGCTGTCCGTTCAGCGGCCCGTTGCGCTGGCCTATGTGCGCAGTCTGCGCCGCAGAAACCCGGACGCGACTCCTGAAGAGCTCGTCAAGATCATCCGTCGGCATTATCTCGCCTTGACTACCTCGGGCGGGGCGGCTGTCGGCGCCACTGCGGCGGTCCCAGGTCTGGGCACGACTGCCGCCCTCGGTGTCGCGAGCGCGGAGACCGCAGGTTTCCTCGAAGGCACCGCCCTGTTCGCCCAGGCTGTCTCCGAGATCCACGGCCTGCCGGTCCAGGACGTCAAGCGCGCGAACGCCCTCGTACTCGGACTGATGCTGGGTAAAGACGGCAAGAACCTCGTCAAACGCTTCAGCAAGCAGTCCGGCGGCGTCGACTCGATGCTCGGCAGCTGGGGTGCCACGGTGACCAAACAGCTGCCAGCCCCCGTAGTCGATCTGCTGGTGCGCAAGCTACGCAAGACCTTCATCCGCAAGTTCGCTGCTCGTGCGGGCGGCTCGTTCGTCGGCCGTCTGTTGCCCTTCGGCGTCGGAGCGGTCATCGGCGCCGTCGTGAATGCTCAGATGGCGCGCAAGGTCGCCCAGGAGTCGAGGGAGGCCTTCGGAGCGGCGCCGACGATCTTCCCCCTCGAGACGGATCCCGAATACGTCGCTCCGAAGAAGGACCGGAAGCTCCTCGCCGGCCTGAGGAACATCGCCGCACTGCGTGGGAAGGTCAAGAAGAACAGGGCTATCGAGAGTTCGGTCATCGACGAGGCCGCCGACGAGGATCTGTCCTCTCCGGACTCACTGCCTCGGACCTACACCGGCTCCGATCGACCCGAGTTGGAGAAGTGAGGGAGGCGGTGTTCGACCGCGCCCTCTGGTTTGAGTAATGAGGCCACGTGCCTCTAATATTATTGAGTCTCCAACTGTCGTGTTCCGGTTCTGCCGAGCAGTCGAGTTGGGACGGGGCCTCTAGCTCAGTTGGTAGAGCAACGGACTTTTAATCCGTGGGTCGTGGGTTCGATCCCCACGGGGCCCACCGTAAGGTCGCTGTCCAAACCGGCGACATTACCGGTTTGAGACCTCAAATCGGCGGCCCGCCCCCCGTGGCGGGCCGCTGCTATCTGCACACCAGGGTCGAAGAACGTGTTGAACGGTTTTCCTGGCTCACCGATAACAGTGCCTTCCTCACTGAGGTAGTGCTTCTCGAAGAAGGCCTGGTTGGCGATGTGCCGCAGTGAGTCATCGATGCTCATGCACAGCATGTAGCAGTCCCTGGCCAATGTGAGGCAGTCGTCAAGGTGAGCACTTGCTAACTCGTATTGAGCAGGTCGAGCGGTACCGACCCCGTAAGGTGAGCTTGCAAAAGTTTGGATAGCTCGGCCTGGAGATCGTCACGTTCGAGCATCACCAATTCGTGCATCAGTCCCAGTTCTGTTTCGATTGAGCGCGAGTGAGGCTCCCATAGCCGCGGATATGATGCTCACGGCAACACATCCGGCGAGAATAAAGGTGAGAAGCTCGATAGGGATGATAGGTGAGAGACCGGGGTTGATTGCGTCGAGAGCTGTGGCCATCCGTGTGTATACCAGGCCAGTGACTGCGGCTGCGAGGATTGATGCGGTCACGGCGACAATGCCTGACTCAACTATGATCGACCCAACTACAGAGCGTCGGTGTGCACCAAGTGTGGTGAGAAGTTCGAGTTCGTTTCGTCGCCCACGGACCGACGCCAGCGTGGACTGAACAAGGCTGAACAGCGCCAGGATAGCCGCACCTCCAACAATCGTGAGGATCGCTGCTTGTTGACTCGCGACGCTCCGCCGCACCGACTGCTCCACCCAGGCACGATGCGTGAAAGCATGCCCGGATGGGGCAATATCTTCCAACGACGCAGCGAGGCTCGATAGAGAAACACCGGAAGCAGACTCGATAAGCCAGGTATCCGTTGTTGCTCCCGCATCTAGGGCGAGCCCGTCCAGGTCGACGAGGAAGGTGCCATAGGTGAAGCTGGTCGATTCCACGACGGCGGCAATACGGACCGTGACAGGAGTCCCGTCAGGTGCTTCGAGGTCGAAGGTGTCACCAATGTCACCGACACCACTGACGACAGCCACGTCCGTGCCCGAGACATCGTCGATGCCACCCGACTCGAATTTCGCGGGAACAAAGTGAGTGAATGTGTCGGGGTTAATACCCATGAGCTGCGGGTAGTCATCTGGGGGCATATCCGGTTCGTTCCAGGCCCAATCATCCGCTCGCTGAACCCGTGTGACGGCCTGAACCTCGGGGTGTTCCACAACGGACTGAAGCACGTCCGGGTCTGGCCCCTGGGTGGTGAACTCGACTACAACGTCGTTGTTCGTCAGGGCGTCGAGCCCGAGGGCCAGTTCTGATCTTCCGGTTTGTGCCATCATGCCAAACACGGAACCAAGGCCGAGCAAGACGATCATCGGCGTTGCTAGAGCCGCAGTGCGTCGGGCAGCATGCACCATATGTTCTCTTGCCACGAGACCCGCACCCGGCGCGATCGGAGTAACAGCACCACCGAAGAGGCGGGCGATCGCAGGAACGATGACAGGAGCCACAGCAGACACGAAGAGCACGGCTCCAGCTCCAACACCCGCTGTGGTGATCTGATAGTTCAGAGTCTGTGGAGGAGGTAACAGGAACACTATGATGGCGCTCAGCCCGACACCTGCGAGTACCCATCGCATGAGCGGCATCGTCCGCCTGATGGGCGTTACCGAACGCACAGCATCGATAGGTGCGGTGCGCCCGATACGCCGTGCCGCTGTGAACGCGCCAGCCACGCTGACGAGCGTCATGATGGCAACGGACCAGAACAGTGCGGTGGCATGTATCGTCACTGGAAATCCCTGTGGCCAGTTATTCTGCCGGGACAGTATCTCCGCATACGGGGTAGCCAGAAGTAACGACAGAAGCGCACCCATGATGGAGCATACGATGCCAAGGAGCATGCTCTCTTTCAGTACCATTCCGGTTGTCTGCCATGGAGAGGCGCCAGCGAGTCGGAGCAGCGCAAGTTCTTGACGCCTACCATCCACAACGAAACTCATCGTCTGCGATACCAGCAGCACGGCGACGAACGAACCAAGTAATGCCATGAAGCCACTGATGAAGCGTCCGTTCGCGGCCAACCCGATCAGTTTCGCCGCCTCATTCGCGCCAAGCCCGGAAACGTCGATATCGGTGGTTCGTGCTGCTTCGAACAGAATGAATGAACTGCCCACAACGGTAGAAGCAGCAACGAGAACCAGGGCGAGCCCCGCATACGACCAGCGATGCTCGCGGAGCATCGCCCCTGTCAATCCACCGGTCATGCTGCCGCGTCTTCGAGCCCTGCGAGACGAGCGGCGATCTGTTCCGCGCTCGCAGCGACCATTTCTTCTTCGATGCGTCCATCACGCAACCAGATCACTCGATCCGTACGAGCTGCCACCCGTGGATCATGGGTAACCATAAGCACTGCCGAGCCCTCATCCGCCAGCGACTGCAGCTCATCGAGAATCTGGTCACCTGAACGCACATCCAGCGATCCGGTCGGTTCGTCGGCAAACACTACTGCCGGACGTGATACTAGGGCACGGGCAATCGCGACCCGCTGACGTTGCCCACCGGAAAGTTGATCAGGTCGCGAACCTGCTTTCTCACGCATCCCCACACGGCCCAGCACATCAAGCACTTCTTCACGAGGCCGTCGGGAACCACTGAACCGGGCAGGCAGCCCAACATTCTGCTCCGCAGTCAACGCAGGCACGAGGTTGAACTCCTGAAAAATGAACCCGAGTCGATCACGTCGCAACGCCGTCAACTGCTGCTCCGACGCATTCAACACATCGACGCCGTCAAGGACCACGCTGCCACTTTGCGCCTGCAACAACCCTGCAGCGCACAGAAGCACCGTGGATTTTCCAGATCCCGAGGGACCCATCACCGCGACCCATTCCCTGGCATCCAGCGTCAACGACACCTCATGCAATACCGGAATCGGTCCCGCCGACGAAGGATATGCGAATGAGACTTTCTCAGCAGTCAGAACCCTCGAATCGGTACCTGGGCGAGTGACCTCAACCTCTTCCACGCGACGCTGCGGGCTCACTGAACATCACCGCTATCTGCGGCATCCGAGCCGGGACGCATGCGAGCACGACCTGTCTTTGTCGATCGACGCTCACGCTTGCTCTTTGAGAGAGGATACTTCTCCTCAAGTCGTGGCTCGAGATAGATTCGTTGCACGGCACTCAAGACGATTGACACACCTGCCCAGTACGCCACCGTCACGGCAATACCGAACCAACTCAGCGCGAAGCTGAGCATCGTTACTACAATGCCGACGCCGACATACAGCCACCACCAAGCACTCATGATCCGGTCACGAGCTGCCTGTTGCTTCTCTACACGACCTTGCAGCGACTCGACGCGGCTGCCCAGATCTTCATCATCGATTGATTCGAACAGGTCACGGACAGATACGCGCAGTGAATCCGCCACGAGTGTCAGCGTTTCCGAACTTGCGTCCTGTCCAGCCTCCAGCCGCTGGACGGTTCGGAGCCCAACACCGGCCTCGTCCGCGAGGCGCTCCTGTGTCCAGCCAACCTTTTGTCGCAATTCGATCACTCTTGACTTACTCATACCGACATTCTTCCTTGCGGCCATTCGATGCACCACGTCATCCGCCTGCCAATACCCCGCCACCTACCCGCCGCTCTGCCGCCACGCACCCGCCAGTCGGCTTGTGAGCCCGTTCTTCAGACGGAATCAGAGCGTGGTGCTCCGCTTCTGAACTCATATGCCAACCCCAAACCAGCCGAGCTCGTAGACCGCACGGGCGGCGAGAATGAATCCGATGAGGCAGCTTCCGGACCGTGACCGTCGTGTCGTCGATCCCGCGACATTCTTCGGGGCTTGCCGAGGTTTGAGAAGTACCTACTGAGTCCCACCGTTTACCAAGGTCAGAACGGGTGCTCAGGTCGGCGGTTCGGGTCAACCGAACCACCGAGCGTCGTTTAAGTGTGAAATACGCCGACTCTCACGCGCGGAATTTCCCACCGGGTCGGCAGGTCACGCTTTTTGCTTCGACGCAAGTTGCGGCTCCCGTTTGAACTGCCCAGCGAAAGCAAGAATGGACACCACAACTGCCAGGACGATCCACCCTGCGACTCCGAACGGATTCACGAGAGCAAGATTGACTGGGGCATCGGCCATGCCCACGATGAGAACAAGACCGCCCGAGGCGTTGAGGGCACCGTGTCCGAGAACTGCTGGCCACAGTGAGCCGCTACGCAACCTGAGCCATCCGAACACGATTCCCCACCCGATACTTCCGACGGTCATCAACAGAAGCCCCCAGACGTTCGGCTCGTTGAAGTTGTGGCCGAGAAGTATGACAGGTGCGTGCCACAGTCCCCAAATCGTTCCGGTGAGTACCAATGCGGGCCACACTCCCAGTGGCCGAAGAGCCGGAAGCAACCAGCCACGCCATCCGGCCTCTTCGCCGAAGGTGACGACCACGTTGAATATCGCACCGAACGGGATAGCTACGATCTGCACCAGCATCACCAGACGCAGCTCATCCGTGCCCATCGGAGCATCTAATTCTGCCTGCAGTCCTGAAAAGGTCACCAGATCGAGCTGTATCCATCCGAACAGTGATGAGACACCGATACACGCGAGGACGATTATCAATGGCGCGACGGCTGCGGCGACAATGAACCATACGACCCGCTTCGCCGGTCGCAATGGCCACATACCGAGGAATCGCAGACGCTGTCCCCGCGGCACTCGTATCCAAAAGATCACCACGAGAGTTGCCACGAGCGGAGCGAACATCATAACGGATGGCAAAATCCTCGATAGCTCGTCAAATGTTGAACCATCAGCGTCGACCAACCACAACGGCAAGATGGCCAACCATGCCAGGCCAAACGACACCAGCACGAAGATCACAACAGCGCTCCACGGGACACCGGTCACCCTGTCAGGTCGAGTATCTGCGGCCAAGAGCTCCTCTTTCTACTACATCGTTTCAATAGAGTCAGGCTATCGACATGTGTAACCGCTCAAACTGAATAGTTACGATCTGAAACACGACCGCCATCACCAGGTCATTTCACCGCAAGAACGCGCCCATCCCGGTGGAGCAATATTTGTCCCGGCGAATTTCTTTGTGACGGTGCCCGAGACAACGTAGCCAGTGTTGGATGAATGTGAATAACGAGATAGTCAAATGCTCTCGAGGCGGCTGCTATGAGTCTCTTTGGGTACCTTCGATGTTGTTCAAGGCAATCTGATTCTGTTCATTTAGACTTCAACGATGCCCTGTTCATCAGCGCTGGGAAATGGCTACAATCTTTCCCGACGAAGACCTTACGCCAAAGAATGTGGACGAAGCTTCAAGGTATCCAGCCTCACGAATTCCGTGACCCGTGGAACACGTTATTTTGCTCGCGGTGGCAAGTGTGAACGCCATGTTCCAAACTTAGGTCGCTCTACCTCTACCACTTCTACACCTCAGCTATTCGCCGCACGTAGATCGCCGTCGCGTTTGCCTCGAAGTTTCATAACCTGCTCAGCGTTCGGAGCCGAATAGCCTTTGAGACCATTGAGCCCTCCGGTGGGCACCGAACTACGGTCCCAGTACGAAGCGTGCGCGACGGCCTGTGTATGGCCCACCCGCTCAATGTCGATCGGTTGAGCCGGTTTTCCACTGTCCTACGCAGCGTGTGGTTAGTCGCCGTCGGCAGTTCCGCGGCGTCGAACACTCTCCCTACTCGCTTGTTTACGTTGTCCGGGGCGGGTATCGAGCGGGTCGAGGATGGGAAGACGAAGGTCTTCTCGGCATCAGTAGCATTCCCGCGGAGCTTCCGTTCGGCGAGCGACCGAAAACGGGCACGGAGCATGTCGGCAGTGTCGACGGGCAGTGGGATCGTCCAGGTACTCATCCCGGACTTCACAAAGTCTTCCGACTGCAACCCGGGTTTCGCTTCTTTGACACGCACGAGCTTGCCGCCCACCGACAGCGTCGGCACTTCAGCGTCAAGGTCGAGATCCTTCCATCGGACCAACCCGGCCTCACCGAGACGTAGACCGATAGCCGCGGTGAGGCTGAGGAGGTCGGCGAGTCCGCTTTCTCGGGTTCTCTTATCGTCGTAGACGGTGCGTAGCAGGTGTGCGACCTGGTCGTCCGTGAAAATGTCGTTGCACGTGCGTACTGAACCGTTCTTATCCCTGACGGTGGATCAGGGCTAAGAAGCGTCGAGCCGCTCTCAATGATCGGTTGCTCGACGATGCCGAGCGGATGCGCTCACTCATGCTTAGCCCGATCCAGACGATTGCGCAGGGCGAGGTCCTCCACTTGCCGCACCCGTCGCCACGAGACATTCGAGACCTCGCCGTCGCGTTCGGATTCATCATCGACAAGCACACGCTGCTCGACCAGCACGACACCGAGGCCAGTGCCGCGAAGGGACTGCTCGGAGCTCTAGCCGCTCAGCTCGGCCTCGACAAGAAAGAAACAACGCCATGACTGGACACTCCCCTACAGACCTGGCACACGCCCTGGCCGTCTACCAAGAGCACGGACCACGAGGCGGCGCGGAAGACCGGCATACCGGCCGCCACGGTCATAGGCTGGGCGAAGCTCACCGGCGCGCAGACGGCGGCCGGTGACTCGCCTCGGCCCTCTCTGCCGACGACCGATGAGCTCTTCCGGGCGGTAGCGGAAGTCACCGCTGACGCGGCCAAGACCGAGCTACCCCGGCTCGGAGACCTGGCCGAGCGGTCGAACCTGCCAGAGCCGGATCGCGCAATCGTCGGGCGAGCGTTCCACGACAAGTACCTCGAGTTCCCAACACAGGCCGGCATGGAACCGGCGGTGCAGAGCGTCGACCAGCTTGATCCGTGGTTCCGCCACCAGCTCGCCGGGCACGAGGTGGACCCGACCAACTACGCCACGACTGACCCCGCTACGGTGCCCGGTGCGAAAACGCGGGCGCGAAGCTTACGCGGTGCTCAGCTCAGGCCGATAAGACCCCTCACAAAGCTCCCGAGTACCTGTCCCGCACCATTGACGCCGATGTTCCGAATGTCGTGCGCCGCAGCTTGGAGGGCTCGACTCTTCTCTTCGTCGCGCTCGACGGACGCCAGCTTGTCGAGAGCTTCGACGAGAGCGTTACCGAACACTTCGTTGTTGCTGCTCGGCCATTGCCCCGCCGCTCGGACACCAGTGGAGTTGACCTTGGTTAGACCGATTGGCCCTCCCCAAGCACGCTCAGTGTCGATGTAGCCTTCATTCGCCAAAAGCGCGAGGGCGGTTTGAACGTCCGGCCGGTCGAGCTCGAGAGACTTCGCAATAGTTTCCATGTCCGGAGGATCTTCGTTGGCGAGTACGCGCCCGACGCAATATTCGAGGATAGGGAGGGCGGTTGTCTCCCAGTGCGTATCGGTCATGAGGCTATCTCCAGGGGTATTGGATCGGTTTCTTAAGCTCTCCGTCGAGTCTGCCTCTCCCCCTAGGCGCTCAGTCAAAGACGGCTTGACTCGCCCCACGTTTACCCATCGTTTTCAACGCAACCCCACGGAAACTAATGGAACCGTTATCGAGAGGGCGGGCCGCTTCTCCCCGAAATCTAGAGGCGAACAGCACCCTACGAATACTCACGAAATCAATGATTTCTTAACCGTGGGTCGTGGGTTCGATCCGGGACCCACCCCCTCACCCAGGTCCGAACGGGTGCTGAGGTCGGCGGATCGGTTCATCCGAACCGCCGATTGTCATTTGAGTGCGATGTCAGCTCGCCCTCACTCTCACGCACGAAATCTTCCACCGGGTCGGCGGGCCACGCTTGTCGATTCGAAACTGGGCTCCATTTGGATATTCCTCGACGCGCCCACGTTCGTCCTGGAACCGATCGAGGTGGACCGCAGGATGCCGCTGGCCAAGTGAACAGCACCAACGCTTGTCTTCTCATCGCCGAAAGGCGATGATGAGCCCGTCCCAGCCCTTCTCACCGACGGTCTGGAGCGCAGTGGCCTCCAGTTCAGGGTTCGCCACAATTTCCTCAACGACACGTCGCACGCCGTGGACTCGCGGATCGGCACTGTCGGAGTCGACGACTGCTCCATCGCGAACGACGTTGTCGATGACGATCACCGAACCGGGCCGTGTGAGATCGAGCGCGGCGGCGAGGTAGACGGGATTGTTCGGTTTATCGGCGTCGATGAACACAAGGTCGAACGGCTCAACACAGTCGCTCATCAATTGCGCCGCCGATTCTGCCGCCGGTCCGATGATCGTTTCGATTCGGTCTGCAACTCCAGCGGTCCGGAAGTTCGACTCGGCGACTGCTGCGTTATCCGGTTCGATTTCGAGCGTGACGACATGCCCATTTTCACCGACCGCCCGGGCGAACCAAATAGTGGAGTAGCCTGCCAGGGTGCCGAATTCGAGAACTCGCTCGGCGTCCGCGATCTTCACCAACAGGCTGAGGAAGGCCCCTTGGTTTGCGGCAACCTCAGCATTCGGCATCGTCGTCACAGCGCCCGACCGTCGAGCCTCGGTCAGAACACCGTCCTCTTCAAGCAGAGTCGAAGCGAAGTACCTGTCGACCGCGTGCCATTCGTCCGATGCCGGGTAGCGATTGGTCGGTGCTGGGGATTCGGAGTCGTCCATACCTACATTCTTGCGCACCAGAGACAATCGTCGCGGTTGAGAGAGAAGTTGTTCGCAGTTCCACGACCCTGCTGGTGTAATTGGGAGATGACTTCGTTCGCATTCGCGCCGAAAGCCACCGGTCCCGGCTCACGGTGATCACCGCAGATAGGAAGGATGTCCATGCTGAAGACTCCGGAAGACGTCGTCACCGGATGGGAAGACGCGTGGAACCGAGCCGATGCCGATGATCTGGCTGATCTGTTCGCTGAAGACGCCGAGTTCGTCAACGTGGTGGGCCTCTGGTGGCACGACCGAGCGAACATCCGCGACGCACACGCATTCGGCTTCGCCCACATCTTCCCGAACTCACGGATCAGCATGGACGAACCGAGAACTCGCCTCGTCGGCACAGATGCAGCAGTCGTCCAAGCGGGATGGCACCTCACGGGCCAGGTCGCACCCGCCGGCGAGCCGGCCGGTGACCGCCGCGGAGTATTCACTTTCGTCCTCGAACGCCGCAAGGACGGGTGGATCGCCGTCACGGCGCAGAACACAGATATCGAACCCAGCGCACAGACGCACATCAATCTGCCCGAAGGTCGCAGTGCGATCCACTACAAGAAGCGAACCTCCGACTGACCGGACCGGAAGGAAAGAGCCATGACACTGCATCCCGGACTCGAGAGCGTCTCGGGTCTTCTCGGAACCTGGCGTGGTGAAGGCCACGGCGAGTATCCGACGATCGAACCATTCGACTACGCAGAAGAAGTGACGTTCACCGACGTCGGCAAACCGTTCCTCCACTATGTGCAGAAGACCTGGTCACCGGCCGGAGCGCCGATGCACACAGAGACCGGCTACCTGCGGATCGTCGACGCTTCACAGGTGGAATTCGTGCTTGCCCAGCCGACCGGACAAACCGAACTCGCCGAAGGCCCGCTGACCGTGACGGCCGATGGCTTCACCTGCGAGTTGCGTTCCCAGGTCAACTGCGCGAGTTCGGCAAAGCACGTCGAGTCGACCACGCGGCGAATCGAACTGTCCGCAGACGCCCTCACGACCAGCTTCGCCATGGCCGCCGTAGGCGTGCCCATGAGACACCATCTGGCCTCGCAGATGCACAGGATCGGCTGAGCCTCCGCGACTCAGCCGATCCTGCGCATATTCAGTTCTCCGTGGTCGAGTGCGAATCGGCCTGCGCCAGTTCGCCGGAGGTCGGCGACCCGGGCAGCCGCGCGAGGTAGTGCATCGTTCCGTTGATCATTTCGGCCTCGCGTGGGTGTCCGTGCCGCAGTACCGACCAACCGGTGGCAGCCAGACGACTGGCTTGATCGGGTTGACCGGCTTTGCCCAACGCCCGCAGGCTCTTCGCCAATACGGCGGTCAGTGAAGCGACCATCTCGTCTGCTGCCGTCGAATCTGCCTGCATGCGGTCACGCGGACGGTTCGGTTCGGCCGATGCGCACCTGCCAGCGTTCCGGGCCCTCCTCGATCGCGTCCCAGGTGAACTTCCCAGCCTGTTCGGCGGCGAATTGGTAGTACAGAGGCTTCGGGTCATGGTCGTTGACGAGTACGAATGCATCGCCGACCGCAAGGTTGTTGTACGTCTCGAAGATCAGCTCGTGACGGCGTGCAGGAACCTCAGCCCGCACATCCAGTTCGATTTCCTTGCTCATGGCAGTTCTCCTTCATCACGCGTGGGATTTCACTTTGCATTTTTCACGGTACCATTCCGTGTTTATTATGCTAGCGCAACCCACATCGTCGGCACCCGGCCTGAACTGCACGTTCGCAGACACACTCACCGAATCAGGTGACGAGATGTCAGCGAATCGAAGGGCCCCCGAAGACCTGCTGAAGCGGGATCGAATCGTCCTGCCACGGGGTGAGGACCCATGCGACGAGGTAGGCACCGATTCCCAGCACGGGGAGCAGGAACGACGCGAGGACGATGAGGCGCATGAGCCAGACATTGATGCCGGTCACCTCGGCGAGGCCCCCGGCGATACCACCGAGGATGCGGTCGGGACCGCGACGGAAACTGACTTTGCGGATGGAGTCGAAGATTGAGTTCATACCTGAGACTCTACGGACCCGTATGTGCTGAGGCACTGGTGCTGACCGTCGAAGCAGAGTGAGGGAAACCGGAGTCCGCGGTCCTCGGTCATCGTGTTCCCTCGAGGGCCGGTTCCTCACGCCGAGCGAAGTCCGGGGCGTGCTCGGGCGTGATGCCGACTCCGAGGATTCTCGCCGGCACGCGCGTGAGTGCGGGAAAAGTCGTGAGCAGCCACTCGATCGGTGCAGGTGGGCGGATGGGGCGCCGACCGTGGACGGCGGGTTCGACCATCCGGTGGATGCCCGACTGCAGAAGTTCGACGGCACGGGTGGTCGGCAGCCGTCTGAGCTGGAGACGTCGCAGATCCGCCGGGCTGACCGTTCCTGAGCGCAGCGGTTCTGCGAGCACCCGGGCGACGGCGACTCCGTCTTGCACCGCGAGGTTGACCCCGACTCCCCCGAGCGGACTCATCGCGTGCGCCGAATCGCCGATGCACAGCAGCCCCTCGGCGAACCATCGCCTGGCCTCGTTCCGGCGAACGTCGAGAAGCTTCACATCGTCGAGTTCGACGGCGCCGACGTCCCCGGCAAGCTGCGGGTAGGTCTCGGCGACGGCATCGCGCAGCGCCTCGATGCCTTCGGCGCGGAGTCTGGCGTCGGCACCCCTCGGGATGAGGCGGGCGATCTGGACATGACCTTTGCGCGGGATCGCAACGAAGACCTTGCCGTCGCCACCTCGCGGAGCCACGGAGTCGGGCAGATCCGCCTCGGTGTCGATGCGGAACCACCACACGTCGATCGTCGACGACAGCTCACGCACGGACAGCCCCACCTCGGCGCGGGTCTTCGACCACCGGCCGTCGGCGGCGATGACGAGCGGGGCCCGGAACTCGAACGGCCCTGCCTGGGCGATATCAGATGGTTTCGCGGCGGCTCCCTCTGTCGGGATGGTGCTGGCCTCGGTCGGTGGGGCCGCCTCGGTGCGCGCACGCAGACCGGCCACACGATCGCCGTCCCAGATCAACGAGGTGGCCTCGACGCCCATCCGCAGATCGAAGTTCGGTTCGGCTTCCCCGGCCTTCGCGAGCAGGTTGAGGAAGTCCCACTGGGGTGCGATCGTCATGAACGGGTGGGGCAGGTCGAGGCGGGTGAAGTCGGCGAGGAGGACATCGTTGCCGTCTCGGCCGGTGAGTGTCACGCCTTCGACGCGGCGGTGAGCGATGCGGGCGAACTCGCGGTAGAGTCCGAGCTCGTCGAGCAGCCGCAGGGTTGAGGGATGGATGGTGTCGCCGCGGAAGTCGCGGAAGAAGTCGGTGTGCTTCTCGATCACCATGACCTTCACACCGCCGCGGGCGAGCAGAAGCCCTGCGACGACTCCGGCCGGACCACCTCCGGCGATGATGCAGTCTGCGTGTTCGGTGTCGGCCATGACACCCTCCTCCGCTGGTTGGTTCCAGTGTCCAGAGTAGACTCCGAGGCTGCTGCTGGGTATAGGTCTCGGGCGTCGATCCGCGGGATCGCCTTTCCGAAGCGCACTCCGGCAGCCTGTGCCCTCAGGTAACATCCAGTCATGGCTCCCACTGTCCGACGCCCCGTCCCCGCCGATGCCGCCGCCATGGCGCGCGTCCATGTCGACACGTGGCTCGAGACCTACCGCGGGATCATGCCCGACAAGCTGCTCGACGCCCCCGACTTCATCGATCGACGGCGGCAGATGTGGACCAACATCCTCACCGAGGCGGCCCCATCTGCGTTTATCTGCGCGGCAGCCGAGCACGACGGTGAGATCGTCGGCATCGCCATGTCCGGTCCCCCGCAAAACGATGGCGAACCCGCCGGCGGAGGCACCGAGGCGCTTCGCCCCGAGGATCGGCACCTCTACGTCCTCTATGCCTATCGATCCGTACACGGAACGGGTGTCGGGCAGGACCTCCTCGACGCCGTCCTCGACCCCTCTGCAACAACGGCTCTGTGGGTGGCCGACCCGAACCCCCGGGCCCAAGCGTTCTATGCAAAGAACGGGTTCGTCGCCGATGGAACCGTCAAGACCGACGAGTACGACGGCGTCCGCGAGGTGCGGATGGTGCGGCCGGGACGGGCTTGATTCGCTTCAGGTAACGCGAAACTCGAAAAAGTCGTCTCCAGCGACGTCTTTTTCGAGTTTCGCGTTACCTGAGGCCCTGTCAGGTCCAGACGGTCCGTTCCTGTGCACTCAGCTTCCCACCGGCACCGAGGCGGCCGAGCGTGAGTGCGCCATCAAGCGGCCCGCCGGCGGGCTCGAGGATGGTGACGTTCGGGTGCAGACGTGCTGCTTCGGTGCGGAATCCCTCGACGAGGCGGCCGCCGGCGGCCGCGAGTCCCCCGGTGAGCGCGATGCGGATCGGCGAATCGGCAGTCCGGCCGTGCAGCGAGAATACGGGAGCACTGGATGTGCTGCCCTCGCCAATCGGGAATGATCGGCCCCCGGAGTCGGCGGCGCGTGCCACGGCGAGCGCGCTGCGGGCGGCTTCTCTCCCTGCCTCGCGGAGCAGATCGGCAGATGTCGCGTCGCCGGAGCAAGCACAGTCGGCGATGTCGACGGCGAATTCGGCGAGCAGCCCGGCTCGGTCGCTGCGCGTATAGAACTGGCTCGGCCACATGGCGGGAGAACCGAATCTTCGGGTGGCCGCCTCGAGCAGTGTGCGTCCGTGTTCGTCGATTCCGTCGTGAGTGCGCAGAGCGAGTTCGAGACCATGACGTCCCAGCCACGCTCCTCCCCCGCGATCGCCGAAGAGGTGGCCCCAGCCGTCGGCTCGCGACCAGTCGGCAGACCAGTTACCTGTCTCGTCCGGGCCCGGATGGGAGATGGCAATCGCCCCTGTTCCGAGCACAGTGATCGCCCCACCGGTCCCGCCGAGCGCTCCGAGCTGGGCGGTGACTGCGTCAATGGCTGCAACCGCAGGCACACAGCGGTCGGCTGAGATCTCCGCCAGGACATCGGACGGATCCTCGGCAAGAGAGGCGATGCCGGTCGCACCGATGCCGATGCCGCCCACCTCACAGAAGCGGCCAGTCCACGTCTCCGACGCCGTTCTCACAAGTTCCCGGACGACATGAAGAACGTTGCTGCCGCTCGGCCCGATCTCGATCCGCGGGCCGGTGAGTTGGGCGATGACGCGTGGGGCAGAGCCCGCTTCATCGACCTCGCCGAGCGCGGCGCGACTGCCGGTGCCGCCGATGTCGATGCCGAGGATCAGGGTCATGCGCCCACGGTACCCGGGCCGGCGTTGTCCGGTCCGGAGCTGTCACCGGCTTCGGACGATGTGCTCGTCCCGACAAGTTCGGCGATCGCGGCTCTGACCGAACGATCATGGGACTCCAGTGTCGAAGCCGCCCGGGCGGGGGCCGCCTCGGTGAAGGAGACGACGATGGCGGTCTTGAGATCGCCGTTGCAGCGTTCCAGCAGCGACCTCGCTTCCGCTTCGTCGAGGTCAGCGGCCTCCCGAAGGATGCGGACGGTGCGTTCGCGCAGCTTCTCGTTCGTCGCGACGACCGAGACCATGAGGTTGTCCCACGTCCGCCCCAACGCGACCATGAGCGCGGTCGAGAACCCGTTGAGGGTGAGCTTCTGCGCGGTACCGGCCTTGAGCCGCGTCGATCCCGTGATCACCTCGGGCCCGGTGTCCAGCACGATGTGGTCCTCGGCTTTGTCGGCCAGGGAGGCATACGGGTTGTTCGAGATGAGCACCGTGTGCGCGCCCGCGGTCCGAGCCGCGTCGAGTGCCCCGCCCACGTAGGGCGTCGACCCGCTGGCGGCAATGCCGATCGCCACGTCATCGGGTCCGAGTTCGGTCCCGACTGCGCGTCCGTCGGCCTCGGAGTCCTCGGCGTTCTCCACCGCGTTGACCAGGGCCGCCCGGCCGCCGGCAATGTGCCCGATGACCCGGCCGGGTTCGAGGTTGAACGTCGGCAGGAGCTCGCTCGCGTCGAGGACACCGAGCCGACCCGACGTACCGGCGCCGAAGTAGTGGACACGACCGCCTCGGCACAGGCGCTCTGCCGCAATGTCGACGAGCTCGGCCAACTGGGGCAGGGCCGCGGCGACCGCGTCGATGACCGCGCGGTCTTCGGAATTGAGCACCTGCAGCACCCCGAGGGTGTCGAGGTCGTCGAGTCCGGAGCTCGCGGGATTGCGCTGCTCGGTCGGCGAGAGCCGACGCTGGGAGGAGGTCATGGACGGTTGCTTCCTTCCGCCTCGGCGATGGCGGGCTCTTCGACGACCCGCGTCTTGTGACGCAGGCCGAGCAGGCCGCCGACGGCGAAGGTGACGAGGACGCCGAGCAGCGGATACCACTGCCACGCCACCCACACCTCACCGGTGACGTACTTCTCCATGACGAAGAAGAACGCGTTGACGGCCACGGCCAGAGCGAATGCGATGTTCGCGTCCACGGCCCGGGCCCGCTTGTTGACGATGCCGAAGACGAACGCGCCGAGCAGACCGCCGTACGTGATGCCGGCGATGCCGAGGGCGAGGATGACGATGTTGCCCTCATCGGACTGGAACACGGTGGCCGGAAGGATGAAGGCCACGCCCCAACCGATCGTCGCCCAACGCCCGACCGTGAAGCCCTGCGCATCGGTCATCGGAGTGCGCTTGAGCTTCGCATAGACGTCGTTGACGGTCGAGGACGACAGTGCCGAGAGCGAGGAGGACAGCGTCGACATCGCGGCGGCGAGGATGCCGGCCAGCAGCAGCCCCGAGACTCCCGTGGGCAGGCCTTCGATGATGAAACGGGGGAAGATCTCGTCGTCGCGGGTCAGGCCGAGATCGGCGGGCAGCGCGTGGTTGTAGTAGGCCCAGAGAGCGAGTCCGACGGCGAGGAAGACGGCGAACTGGACGACGACCACGACACCGGACCAGATGAGGGCCTTCTGCGCCTCGAGCTTCGACCGGCAGGAGAGCAGACGCTGGACGATGAGCTGGTCCGAGCCGTGGGAGGCCATCGCGAAGACGGCACCGCCGAGGAAGGAGGGGATGAACGACGTGTCCGCGGAGAGCGGGTTGCCTTCGAAGACGAAGACGTTGAGCTTGCCCGCGTCGATCGCGTCGGTGAGCCAGCTGCCGCCCACCGCCGCAGAGATGACGACAATCGTGAGCAGACCGCCGATGACGTAGAGGAACATCTGTGCGACATCGACCCAGACCACGGCCTTGATGCCGCCGATGAAGGTGTAGGCGATCGTGACCACGGACAGGACGACGATGATGACGAAGTAGTTCGTGTGGATGCCGAGCCCGTCGAGGATGACCTTGACGGGGATGGCGCAGGCGAGCACCCGGATGCCGTCGGCGAGGAGACGGGTGAAGAGGAAGGTCACACCCGCCGTCGTCTGGGTCGAGGTGCCGAAGCGCTTGCCGAGGTAGGCGTAGGCGGTGACCATCTCACCGTCGTAGTAGCGCGGAAGCATGAAGAAGGCGACGATGACGCGGCCGAGGATGTAGCCGAAGCCCAGCTGCAGATAGTTGAGGTCGCCGAGGTAGCTCATGACCGGAATGCCGATGACCGTCAGGGCACTGGTCTCGGTGGCGACGACGGACATGCACACCGCCCACCACGGCAGGTCGCGGCCGCCGAGGAAGTAGCCCTTGAGGTTGCTCTGCTTTCCGCTCAACGCCAGTCCCAGCCACGCCGTTGCGACGAGATAGGCGATGATCACCAGGAGGTCGATGATCTGCATTGGTCTCTCCTTGATAGAGGGGGTGGATCGGGTGGGTCGTGTTGTGGTTGGGGCGGGTCGTGCTGTGGCCGGGATGGAATGCGCTGCTGGATGGGCCGCCTGATCAGTCGGTCAGTCTCAGTCGGTCAGTCTCAGCCGGATCGGTCGTCGGTGGAGCGGCTCGGGCAGGCGCAGCGGCCCGGGCCCGGGGGTGAATCGCCCGGCGATGCGCGGGCCGGTCGCCCCGGTCAGGCTCGGTTCGGTGCCGTCGAGGCCATGCCAGCTCAGCCACCCGATGAGTGCCATGAGCAGAGCCTCTTTGCTTCCTTCGGGCAGCCCGAAAGCGACGTCGGTGCTCGTGAGTTCGACCCCTGCACCCAGCTCCTCGCCGAGGAGGCGCATGAGCTCCGGGTTCCTCGTCCCACCCCCGGAGGCGATGACGGTGGTGACATCGTGACGTCGGCACGCCTCGGCGATGGTGCGCGCGCTCAGCGCAGTGACCGTGGCGATCTGATCACGCTCGCCGAGGTGGGGGTGGGCGTCGAGGAAGGAGTCGAGGTAGACGGCGTGGAAGAGTTCCTTGCCCGTCGATTTCGGGGCTGGGAGCCCGTAGTAGGGCTCGGTGAGGAAGTCGCTCAGCAGCGCCTCATCGACGGTGCCCGAAGCGGCGAGCGCACCGTCCCGGTCGCAGTTCTGCGTGCCGTCGGTGATGCGGCGGGCGAGGACGTCGATGAGGGCGTTGGCCGGTCCCGTGTCGAAGGCGATGGAGTCCTGACCGGGGGCAGCGACGGTGATGTTCGCGATCCCTCCGAGGTTGAGCACCGCGGTGGCAGCAGAGGCATCGGCCAGCAGCAGGGAGTCGAGCATCCCGACGAGCGGAGCACCCTGACCGCCAGCGGCGACATCGCGGGAACGCACGTCGGAGAGCACGGGAACGCCGAGCCTCTCAGCGATGAAGGCCGGCTGCCCGAGTTGGAGGGTCGAGGTGACGTGCCCGTCGCTGATGTCGTGCCGGACCGTCTGCCCGTGGGAGACGACGAGGTCGGGGCGCAGGTCGTGCTCGGCGCAGAGTTCGGACAGAGCCTCGGCGGAGAAGCGTCCGAGCCGAGCGTCGACGCTGCTGACCAGGGACAGGGGAATGTCGGCCGGCTGCAGGAGGCGGAGGATGTCGGCGCCGAGCTCCTCGTCGAACGGGGTTTCGCGTTCAGCGAGGATGCGCACGTCCAGAGTGCTCGGGTCCGCGCCGACGAGGTCGGAGCCGACGGTGGGGTCGGGCAGGAACTCGGCGATGACGAGGTCGAGGCCGTCGGCGGAGGTTCCGGTCATGAGTCCGGCGATGATCATGGCTGGTCGTCTCCCGTGTGGTCGGGGTTCGCGTGGTCGGATTTGTTGTCTGTCGGTCCCGAACCGACGGGTGTGTAGTCGGGGTTCACATGGTCGGTTTCGGTGTCGGTTGGTCCCGAAACGACGGATGTGCGGTCGGGGACGGTGAGTTCGGTGCGGACTTTGTAGCGATCACCGCGGTAGACGGACCTGACGAACTCGAAGGGCACATCGCCCGAGCCGCGGGAGGCGCGTTCGAACAGCAGCGCGGCGGAGAGTTCGTCCACGCCGAGATGCTTGGCCTCGGCAGCGTCGAGAAGAGTCGGTTCGATCGTCTGCACGCTGTGGTTGAGGCTGATGCCGAAGCGCTCGCGAAGCAATACGTAGAACGAACTGTTCTCCAGGTCCTCGGCGCACAGCCCCGGCACCAGGGAGGACGGGACATGGAGCTCTTCGAGGGCGATCGGCTCCTCGTCGGCCAGCCGCAGGCGCACGATCGCCACGACCTCCTCGCCGGCATCGAGGTGGAGCCTGCGGGCGATGTGCGTTCCGGCCGCAGCGGTGTCGAAGCTGAGCACACGGGAGCCCGGTCGCATCCCGCGGGCGAGCATGTCCTCGGTGAAGGAACTCGCGGCCAGCGGTTGGTCGAGCTTCGGGCCGAGGGCGAAGACCCCGGTGCCGTGCCGACGCCTCACGACGCCTTTGGCCACAAGTTCGTCGATCGCCCGGCGCAGGGTCATCCGTGAGATGCCCAGCGTCTCGGCGAGCTGGCGTTCGGGCGGGAACTGTTCGCCAGCGACCATCTCTTCGAGGCGGTCGAGGAGCTGATCCCGGATGGAGTGGAACTTCGTCACCCCACCATTGAGTCACAGGTCACACACTGAATTCAAGACCACTGGTCTATTTTGTGCCGCAGAGCCGACGGAGCCGCGCAGCACGCGACGCGGTGAACCCAGCCGAAGCGGAACTGGGTGAGGCCGGGCCGGGCGGCGCGCGGCGCGGCTGGGCGTTCCGCCTGTCACCACTCACGTAAATTCCGTGCACGCACCTCTCAAGTAACGCGAAGCTCGAAAAAGTTCTCACTGGCGACGACTTTTTCGAGCTTCGCGCTACCTGACGCACTTTCCGCCTGAGGGATGCCTTGGGCGGCGGATTCTGAGTGCCCGACGGTGGCTCCCTGACGGCGGTCAGACGAAGAGGAGCGAGAGCAGGAAGGCGAAGATCAGCCCGAAGACGCTGACGAGGGTCTGGACCATCATGTGAGTCTTCGTCGCTTGGCCGATCGTCATGCCGAAGCTCTCCTTGACGAACCAGAATCCCGCATGGTTGACCCAGTTCAGGCCGATCGAGCCCGAACCGATCGCGATGACGACCAGAGACACGTATGCCCCGGAGTGATCACCGATGAGAGGTGCGACGATGCCGGTCGCCGAGGTGATTCCCACAGTCGCCGATCCTGTGGCGAACGACAGCAGGATGCCGATGAACCAGCCGAGCAGGATGAGGTTCATCTCCAGGTGAGAGGTCGCACCGACGACGGCGTCGCCGATTCCCGAATCCTTGAGCACCTCATTGAAGGCACCACCTCCGCCGATGATGAGAATGACTCCGGCGATTGATTTGAGACTGCCGCCGAAGGAGCTGCGGATCCGCTCTCCGCCCATGCCCGAGGTCCACCCGAGCGCAATCGCGGCGAAGATGACTCCTGCCAGCATGGCGATGACCGGGTTGCCGATGACCTCGGCGACGGGTTCGAAGGACGATTCCGGCGCCACGAGCTGCACCACGGTGTGCACGAGCATGAGGACGACGGGGACGAGGACGGTGACGAAAGCGAGCCAGATGGGGATCGTTCGCAGCTCCCGTGAGTCCACCTCGGCGCGGGCTCCGGTGTATTGGTCGATGAGGTCGGCGGTCGGTTCGAGCTTGACGCGCGGGGCGATCCAGCGGGCGTACACCGGGCCGGCGAGGATGACGGTGGGAATCGCACAGACGAGGCCGAGTCCGATCGTCGTTCCGACGTTTGCGCCCAGTCCGGACACGGCGATGAGCGGTCCCGGGTGGGGCGGGACCATGCCGTGGAGGCAGGCGAGAGCGGCGATAGCGGGGACGAGGATCCGCAGGTACCACAGCTTCTTCTGGCCGGTCTTCTTCTCCAGCTGGGACGCGACCGCATAGATGACCGGAATGAGAACGACGAGGCCGACCTCGAAGAACATCGGGATACCGATGATGAAGGCGACCCCCGTCATGATCCACGGGGCGACCCTCGGTGAGGAGTGCTCGATGACGAGGTTTGCGATCCGCTGGATGGCGCCGCTGTCGGCCAGGAGCCGACCGAGCATCGCGCCGAGGGCGACAACGACACCGGTCTCGCCGAGGGTGTCCCCGGCTCCGGCGACGATCGTTTCCGGGATCTTGCCGACCTCCTCTCCGGCCGCAAGCGCCGTCACCGCAGAGGTGATGAGGAGGGCGAGGAACGGATGCAGCTTCGTCTTCCAGTTGATGAGGAGGATGAGAAGCGCGATCGACGCGAAGAGAAGCGTCACGAGGTATGCGGTTGAGCCAATCACTGGCGCAACGTTACGCCCCGGCCTACGGGAGTCAGACATAAGGGGTTCACGCGGGACCGTGAAGTCCCTAGCATGAAGCCATGACTGCATATACCGGACAGAACCTGACTGCCGCCCTCAACAACAATGGTCTGGCCGACTGGCAGGCTCGGAATGACACGATCAGCACTCGACTGCTCACCGGTGATTTTGCGACCGGCCTCGACCTCATCAATAAGATCGGCGCAGCCGCCGAGGATGCCGGCCACCATCCCGACATCACCCTGACGTTCCCCCACGTCGACATCCAGCTGACCAGCCACGACACGAATGCCGTAACCGAACGCGACCTCGACCTCGCGGGCACGATCAGCCAGCTGGCCGCCTCGGCCGGGGTGAAGGCGGACCCGAACGCGGACTGACGGGCGCAACCGCCACCGCACCGGGCACCGGCAAGCTGGGGCCACGAACGGTACGGCCGAGTACGAACCGTGCCTTCGGGTGCGGTCCGTACTAATCTGGGGATACAGCCATCCGCGCGAAACCCAGGAGTACGTGTGCACCTAGCCGCCGAGAACCGCTACGACTCGATGACCTACCGCCCGGTCGGCCGATCCGGGCTCGTCCTGCCCGCACTCTCACTGGGGCTGTGGCACAACTTCGGTGACGACGTCGCCTTCCAGAATCAGCGCGATATCGTCCGCCGGGCCTTCGACCTCGGAATCACGCACTTCGACCTCGCGAACAACTACGGACCCCCTCCGGGCTCGGCCGAAACCAACTTCGGACGACTGCTGCGCGAAGACCTCCTCCCTTACCGCGACGAACTCATCATCTCGACGAAGGCCGGATGGGACATGCACCCGGCCCCTACGGCGGTCCGGGCGGCAGCCGCAAATACCTGCTGGCCAGCCTCGATGCTTCGCTGCGCAGGCTCGGCCTCGACTACGTCGACATCTTCTACTCCCACCGGCCCGATGCCTCGACCCCGCTCGAGGAGACCATCGGCGCCCTCGACACGGCAGTCCGTTCCGGGCGTGCGCTCTACGCCGGCATCTCCTCGTACTCCGCCGCCGACACTGCCCGGGCCGCTCAGATCGCCAGGGATCTGGGAACACCGCTGCTCATCCACCAACCCTCCTACTCGATGGTCAATCGGTGGATCGAAGACGACGGACTGCTCGAGACCACGGAGGGCGAGGGCCTCGGTGTCATCGCGTTCTCGCCTCTCGCACAGGGCCTGCTCACGGACAAGTACCTCGGCGGTGTCCCCGAGGAATCACGGGCGGGAAAGAGCACCCCGTCGTTCAGGGACGGCTTCCTCAACGCCGACAACCTCGCACGCATCCGGGCTCTCAACGACATCGCGACCGCCCGCGGTCAGTCCCTGGCCCAGATGGCCCTGGCCTGGGCATTGCGAGATGACCGCGTGTCCTCCCTGGTCATCGGGGCCAGCCGGGTCGAACAGCTCGAGCACAATGTCGCGGCCCTCGACGCAGCGCCCCTGAGCGCCGAGGAGCTCAAGACAATCGACGAATACGCCGTCGACTCCGGCGTCGACATCTGGGGCGATGCCCGCCGCAGCACCGCGCAGTGACGTGCCGGCGCTCACCCGGACCGGCTCATCCGCCTGTGATACCGTAAGCGCCGACCTCCCAGACGACCGGCAGGAGCCCCGATGAGCGACGAACGCATCCCCCGTGAGGATGCCGAGCCCATCCCTCACGGTGGCGAAGAGCCAGAGGAATCGGAGAGCGCACAGGAGTCATCAGACTCTCCCACGGAGAACCCCTGGGCCGCGATCAAACCCTGGAAGGGCAAAGCCCAGGGCCTGGACAAGCTGTTGCTGTTCATCATCATCGGCGTCCCGCTCATCTATCTCGGGCTCATGCCGTTTCGCCCCTGGATGCTCGTCCACGCCCCGGTCGCCCAAGAGTTCATCAACGGAGCGAAGACCTCGATCGTCGCCGCGGCCGCCTATGCCCGCGTCGGCGAGATCCCGCTGTGGCTGGTCATCGGCGCCGGATTCATCGGCATGGCGAAACTCGATTGGGCGTTCTGGCTGGCCGGCCGCCGCTGGGGTGACGGGGTCCTGCGGCTCTTCGCGCAGAACGAACGCCAGCTCAAACGCATCAACCAGCTGAAGAAGATCCCGAACTGGGCGCTCTTCCTCATGACCGTCATCTCCCGCTGCCCGGGCATTCCCGGCACACTCGTCTACCTCGCCGCCGGATGGACGCGGATGCGTCTGTCCCTCTTCCTCGTCGCCGACCTCCTCGGCTGCGTGGTCTTCACCCTCATCTGGACCGCGCTGGGCTACCAGCTCGGCGAGACCGCCGTCGACGTCCTCAAGGTCATCGACAAGTACGCGCTGTGGCTGACCCTGGCGCTCATCGTCGGCATCTTCGTCTTCAGCTTCGCCAAGGAATACCGCAAACAGAAGAAGACGCAGGCTGCCGACGACAGCTCCGGGGGCTGACCGTTCGGAGCCGGTTCAGGCCCCGAACGACAGGAAGGTCTCGCGCATGCGCTGCGGATCCGCCTGCTGCCCGCTGAAGAGTTCGAAAGCGTCGATGGCCTGATTGACCGCCATCCCCGAGCCGTCGAGCGTACGGCACCCCTTGGCCCTGGCCTCGGCGAGCAGCTGCGTCTCGAGGGGGAAGTACACGACATCGGCCACCCACGTATCCGCGCCGAACACCGAGGTGTCGACGGGCGTGCCCGGGTAGGCTTTCATCCCCACCGGGGTGGCGTTGACGATCCCCCTCGCCGAGGCGGCCGCCCCCGCCAGCTCATCGAGCCCGATCGCTCGCGCCCGGTTCGGAGAATCCGCGGCCTCCCCGATGTCCGCGGCCAGGCCCGCGGCCCGGTCGACATCGGTATCGGCGATGATGAGCTGACCCACCCCGATTTCGGCGAGGGCGAACCCGACCGCACGGCCGGCTCCGCCCGCACCGATCTGCACGACCGCCTCGGTGTCGGCGCCGTCCAAACCGGCACGGAATCCGGCGGCGAAACCCGTGACATCGGTGTTGTACCCGGTCGTGCTGCCCTGCTCATCGATGACGACGGTGTTGACCGAACCGATGCGCGCCGCGACCGGATCGACGGAATCGAGGAGACCGATGACCTGCTGCTTGAACGGGTGGGTGATGTTGAGCCCGTTGAACCCGAGTCGGATCGCCGCAGTGAGCAGTTCGTTAAGCGTGGCGCTCGTAAGGCGACGTTCGGCGACGTCGATGGTGCGGTAGATCGTGGGGATGGAGTGGGCGGCGCCTTCGTTCTCATGCATCCGTGGGGTGCGGGAGGCGGAGATGCCTTCGCCGATGAGGCCGAGGAGGAGGGATGCGGTCATAGTCTCGCTTTCGTGTTCAGAGTGAGGTCGATGAGGATCTCCACCGCGTGGACGTAGCCTTTCGCGCCGGCTCCGGCGATGACGGCTGAGGCCACGGGTGAGAGAAAGGAATGGTGGCGCACGGCTTCCCGCGCATGCGGGTTGCTCAGGTGCACCTCGATGATCGGATGATCGTAGGACTTCAGCGCATCGTGCAGAGCCAGGGAGGTGTGCGTGTACGCTCCGGCGTTGATAATCGCCCCGACCGTGGAGTGCCGGGCCTCATGAACGGCGTCGATGAGCCCGCCCTCATGGTTGCTCTGGATGCAGCGAGTAGTCAGTCCCGCCTCGGCCGCGGCATCGGTGCACATCTCCTCGATGTCGGCCAGGGTGGTGCGGCCGTAGATCTCAGGTTCGCGTTCGCCGAGGAGGTTGAGGTTGGGTCCGTTGAGGACGAGGATCTCGGGCATGCTCACCTCGGGAATCGGGCCGCGATGGCCGCGGCGGTCTCGGTCAGTTGGGGGACGAAGTCGATGAGCTCGTCGAGGGTGCGCCGGAAGACCGGAGCCGCGAGCGCCAGAGAGGCCAGCAGTGTCCCGTCGAGGTCGAAGACGGGCACGGCCAGGGCGTTCATGCCGATGTCATTCTCCTCGGATTGGCCTGCCCAGCCGTCGGTGCGGATCCGCTCGAGTCGAGACCGCATCTTCGCCGGGTCGGTGATCGAGTTCGGGGTGCGGGCGACGAGGTCGAGAGCCTCGATCGTGGCGTCGGCGTTCGGGTCATGGGCGAGCAGGGCCTGGCCGAGCGAAGAGGTGTGCAGCGGAGATTCATCGCCGGGGTCCGTGGTCGTGCGGAACTGCGGGCCGTCGACGGTGAGCACTGTCAGTGCGGCGTTTCCGCGGCGGATGGCGAGGATGCTCGATTCGCCGGTGGTTTCCGTCAGCTCCCGCAGCAGTTCCTTCGTCGCTCCGGACAGCCCGCGTCGATGCGCGACCTTCTGGGCCAGCCGGAAGACCTCCATGCCGAGGGTGTAGATCTTCGTGCGTGCGTCGAAGTGCGCGTACCCCGATTCGACGAGCCCGCCGAGGAGGCGATAGGCCGTCGAGAACGGGTAGCCGGTGACGTCGGCGGCCTGGGCGGCGCTGATTCCCTCGGGAGATTCGCCGAGCAGGTCGAGCATCTCGAAGGTCTTCGTCACCGCGTTCGAGCCCTTGGGCGGCATGCTTCGCCTCCTTGCGTTGCTGGATCGGATCGATGGTGCCGGGTCGGGTGTCCGTGATGCAGAATTCCCGTGGCGCACGTTGACAGACTATGTCATCTCAATCACACTGTAAACCACCATGTAACAATTGTTGCCACACTATGGCAATTAAACGTCGATTCGATGAGCCGATGACGCACCCAGTGAATGAGAAATGCGAGGAGGCATGAACAACGCGATCGAGGAAGCTCGCCCGCCGAAGACGCCGCTTCGTGCGGCCCTGTCGAGCTGGACGGGTTCCGCACTCGAGTACTACGACTTCGCGGTCTACGGGACCGCAGCCGCACTGGTGCTCAACACCCTGTTCTTCCCCGAGACCACCGCTCCGGGAATCTCCATCCTCCTGGCCATGGGCACCGTCGGCGTCGCCTACGTGGTCAGGCCCTTGGGCGCCCTCATCATGGGACCGCTCGGTGACCGCTTCGGTCGCAAGTTCGTCCTCATGCTCACCCTCTTCCTCATGGGCATCTCGACGTTCATCGTCGGCTGCCTGCCGACCTATGACCAGGTCGGAATGCTGGCGCCGGCGCTGCTCGTGCTCTGCCGCATCATTCAGGGGCTCTCCGCCTCCGGTGAGCAGGCGAGCGCGATCTCTGTCTCACTCGAGCATTCAGCGGAGGAGAGGCGTTCGTGGACGACGAGCTGGACACTGCACGGAACCCAGTTCGGCACTCTGCTGGCCACCGCAGTCTTCATCCCCTTCACCGCGTTCCTGCCCGATGAGGCCCTGTTCAGCTGGGGCTGGCGTGTGCCGTTCTGGCTGTCGGCCCTCGTCGTGCTCACCGCATGGCTCATCCGTCGCGGACTCGAGGAGCCGCCGGCGTTCAAGGAGGCCCGGGTCGACAACCCTCCGCTCATGCAGGTCTTCCGCTGGCACAAAGCTGCGGTGCTGCGCGTGGCCGTGTGTGCCATGATCAACACCGTGAACATGGTCTTCACCGTCTGGTCGCTGTCATTCGCGACCTCGATCGTCGGCCTCGAACGCTCGACCATGCTGCTCGTCTCGGTCATCGCCAACGCCGTGGCGCTGCTCGCGATCCCGGCCTCGGCACTGCTGTCGGACCGGTTCGGCCGCAAACCCGTCTTCATCACCGGCGCCGTGGGCGCGGGCCTGATGATGTTCCCGTACCTGGCTGCGGTCTCGAGCGGAAACTGGACGCTCATCTTCATCTGCGGAGCTCTCATGTCCGGTTGCGCCTACTCGCTGGCGAATGCGATCTGGCCATCGTTCTATGCCGAGATGTTCCCCACCACGGCACGTGTGACGGGATTGGCCCTGGGCACCCAGATCGGCTTCGCCGTCTCCGGCGGGCTGGCCCCGGTGCTCGCATCTGCCGTCGCCGGTGCCGAAGGGGAGAATTGGCTGTCCGTCGCCTCGTTCACCGCCGGAGTCTGCATCCTCGTCGGACTCGTCGCCATGACCGCGAAGGAGACGAAGGGCCTGACACTGGAAGAAATCGACATTGCCCATGAGGAGAGGTCACGATGAGAACATCGATCGCCACGGTATGCCTGTCCGGCACACTCGAAGAGAAGCTGCGGGCCGCGGCAAAAGCCGGCTTCGACGGAGTCGAGATCTTCGAACAGGACCTCACCGTCTCCCCCGACTCCCCCGAGGCGATCGCCGCTTTGTCGGGGACGCTCGGGCTGAGCCTCGATCTCTATCAGCCCTTCCGTGATTTCGAGGGCGTCGACGAAGAGCAGTTCGCCGCCAACCTGGCCCGCGCTGAGGCGAAGTTCCAGCTGATGCAGCGGCTCGGTATGACGACGATCCTGCTGTGCTCGAACGTCGCCACCGCCACCATCGACGATGATGCAGTCATCGTCGGTCAGCTGCGCCGCCTCGGCGATCTCGCCGACAAGTACGGCATCGATATCGCCTACGAGGCACTGGCCTGGGGACGTTTCGTCTCCGAATACGACCGGGCCTGGGACCTCGTCAAGGCCGCTGATCATCCGCGCATCGGCACCTGCCTCGACAGCTTCCACATCCTCTCCCGCGGCACGGATCTGTCCCGGATCGCCGAGATTCCCGGGGAGAAGATCTTCTTCCTCCAGCTCGCCGATGCTCCGGCACTGTCGATGGATGTGCTCAGCTGGTCTCGTCACCACCGGGTCTTCCCCGGCGAAGGCGCCTGGGATCTCACCGATTTCCTCACGCGCGTGGCCGTCACCGGGTATTCCGGACCGGTCTCACTCGAGGTCTTCAACGACTCGTTCCGGCAGGCCGACACACAGCGCACCGCTGTCGACGGTCTGCGGTCGCTGCGCTGGCTCGAATCCAATGTGGCCGCGGCTCTCGGCTCAGGAGCCGAAGATCCAAGCGGTAAGACTTCGGGCCCGGTCGCTGATCGCGCGGGACGCGACCGTGTGCGCCTCGATCTGCAGCCTCTGCCGGAGGTCGCCGAACCTCGCGGCATTGACTACGTCGAATTGGACACCGGTGATCTAGGGGCCCTGACCCGGCAGATCCATCAGCTCGGCTTCCGCTTCGTCGGCTACCACCGGACGAAACCGCATGTGCAGCTGTGGCGTCGTGGGCAGGCCCGCATCGTCATCACCGAGTCGACCGAGCAGGCGGACGGTGCCGCGGCATCACGAACCCACCTGCGTGGCATCGGTTTCGCTGTCACCGATGCCGACGCCGCCATGGAACGCGCAATCCTCCTCCATGCCACCGAAGTCCCTCGCGATCAGGCCCATGACGAGGCGGTCCTGCGCGGAGTCTGCTCCCCCGACGGCTCGGAAGTCTTCTTCAGCAACGGAACCGGCGTCGATCCGACGTGGACCGAGGAGTTCGGCACCGTCCCCGACGACCGATGCTCGACGATCGATCACGTCAATCTCGCCCAGCCGGCCCACCATTACGACGAAGCGGTGCTCTTCTACACCTCCCTCCTTGCTCTCCACGCTCAAGCGGCGAACGATGTACCCAGCCCCTCGGGTCTCGTCCGGTCACAGGTGATGGCAAGCTCCGATGGGACGATTCGGATGCCGCTCAACCTGGCCCCGCGTCCGGCGGAGTCTCCGGAGACTCTCAGCTACCCGGAACATGTGGCTCTGTCCTGCGATGACATCTTCTCAGCGGCCGCGACAGCGGTCTCACGGGGTCTGAAGTTCTTGCCCGTGCCCGAGAACTACTACGAGGACCTGGCCGCCCGCTTCGACCTCGCGCCGGAGCTGCTGGATCGGCTGCGGGAGAACAACATCCTCTACGACCGAGACGACAACGGAGAGTTCCTCCACTTCTATACGTCAACGATCGGGTCGGTGTTCTTCGAAATGGTCGAACGCCGAGGCGGCTACCAGGGATACGGTGCCCCGAATGCGCCCGTGCGGCTGGCAGCCCAGCACCGACGCAACGCAGGAATCTGAACCGGCAGCGGCCCGCTCAGAATGGGGCCGCGCCGGATGCGCCCGGCGTCGAATACGGCATCGTCCACTCGTGGTCCCACGCAGGATCAGCAGCTTCTGCTCCACCGTGCCACCCCTCGACCCCGACCTCGACGAGAACGTCCGAATCAGCGTCAAGACCGTACCGCCAGGCGGTGCTCGCGGGTTTCCGTTTCGACAGGAGCCGTCGGTGGGAGAGCTGCCAGACGATCCGCCTGACCTCCCGCTCCTCGGCGCCGAGGACGTCAGCGACCTCTTCGATCAGTACGAGGACATAGTCGTCGGTGACGTCGATGCCGAAGCCTGCGACCTCGGCGATGCAGTTCGTCACCCGGTAGTCGATCTCAAAATGCGGTGATCCCGCGAGCATGAGCAGGTTCTTCCAGGAGATCCCCGATCTCTGGCTGGGCAGATCCCGCCACCGGCCAGCCAACCCGGTGGTGCTGCGCCCCGGCGACGGTTCGTCGACCAGGGTCTCAAGAAGGTCGGTGACGGTGTCGATTCCGTACTCGGCCATCAATCGGGTGGCCTGGTCGACGACCTCGGCTTTGAGCACGGCTCCGGGATGGGTGCTCGCAGGTTTGAGGTTGCAGACCACCTGCTCCGCCCACACCTCTGCTCCACCGGCCGCGGCGATCGAATACCGCAGCGACTTCGCGCCGTCCTCACGGCCATGGCGGGCGATGTACCGGTCGACGACGTTGTCGACCGCATTCGGGTGCGACCCCGTCGAATAGACCGAGTCGAGGATGCACAGAGCAAGACTGCCCGGATAGCTGATTGCCGACGACTCTCCGCGGTCGTCGAGGAATTCTCCGCAGCGGTGAGCCAAACCGCGGATACTGCTGGTCGTGATCTCCATTGTTCTGACCTTCCGTCATGCGCCGCACCCTGCGGCGCGCGCCGCCGACCCCATCGCCGGAAGCATGTTCGTGACACTACTGGACGGCACTGACACAGCCTGATCGGTGCCGAATCGAATGTGACAGACATATGCCTTCACTCTCGTCGATGGTGTCCGTCGCAATGCGGTCACGCACCGTCTCACGAGGAACTCTTCGTCTTGGCACCCCTTGAGGGCTCTGGCATGGTGGTGCCATGAGCACAGAAGAGATCATCATCGATGGCCCCCTGGCACGAGCGACCCGGATCCTCTGCCAGGTCTCGGCCAAGGACGTCGCCGGAAAAGCGGAGCTCGACAAGTCCGAACTCAAGGACTACGAGAAGGGACGCGAGGACCTCACCGCCGAGCAGGAGCGTCGCCTCGTCCTCGCGCTCGAACAGTACGGCGCACGGTTCATCCCCGACGGCGACGAGGGCGGTTACGGTGTCCGACTGAAATTCAGTCGTTCGAAGGTCCGGGCCATCGAACGTTGGGAGGGCGAAGGCGGCACGACCGGTGCCGACGACGTCTGAGTTCGGGCACAACCGGTGCCGACGACGTCTGAGTTCGGGCACGAAGACCGGGAGGGCAGCCTCGGCGAAGGAATCTGTTTCCCGCACCACTGCGCCCCCGCACCGCTGAGCCCAGCACTCCTGCACAAGACGCCTGTGGCCTCGAACCCGCTCAACGCGGATTCGAGGCCACAGGTGCATCCGATGCCGTGGAGGAACCAGGCCGGTGCCGGATCACTCGCCGACGGACAGCGACTGACGATGTCAGCCGCGCCCGCCGGAGCGTGATCAGTTCTTGCCGATGAACTCGAGGTTGTCGACGACACGGTTGGAGAAGCCCCACTCGTTGTCGTACCAGGCCACGACCTTCACGCGCTTGCCGTCGACGCGGGTGAGCGCGGCGTCGAAGATCGAGGAAGCGGGCTGGCCGACCATGTCGGAGGAGACGATGGGCTCGATCTCGTAGTCGAGGATGCCCTTGAGCTCGCCTGCGGCGGCGTTCTCGTAGGCGGCGAGCACCTCGTCGCGGGTGACCTCGCGGGACACGGTCGTGTTGATCTCGACGATCGAACCGACCGGGACCGGCACGCGGATCGCGTCACCGCTGAGCTTGCCGTCGAGCTGCGGGAGGACGAGGCCGATGGCCTTGGCCGCGCCCGTCGAGGTCGGAATGATGTTCTCCGCGGCCGCCCGGGAACGGCGGGGATCCTTGTGGGGACCATCCTGGACCATCTGATCGCCGGTGTAGGCGTGGACGGTGGTCATGAAGCCCTGCTCGATTCCGGCGAGGTCATCGAGGACCTTGGCCAGCGGAGCCAGCGCATTCGTCGTGCACGAGGCGTTGGAGATGACGGTGTGCTCGGGCTTGTAGGCCTCGTTGTTCACACCGAAGGCGAGGGTGACGTCGGCACCCTTCGAGGGAGCGGAGACGAGGACCTTCTTCGCGCCGGCGGTGATGTGGGCGCGGGCCTTATCGGCCTTGGTGAAACGGCCGGTGGATTCGAGCGCGATATCGACATCGAGCTCGCCCCAGGGAAGCTTTGCCGGATCCTTCTCGGCGAAGACCTTGATCGACTTGCCGTCGATGATGATGGAGTCCTCGGTCGCTTCGACGTCGTGGTTGAAGCGGCCGAGAGTCGTGTCGAACTTCAGCAGTCGGGCGAGGTCGCTCACGGGGCCGAGGTCATTGATGGCCACGACCTCGAGCTCGCTGCCGCGCTCGATCAGTGCCCGCAGGGTGCTGCGTCCGATGCGACCGAAACCATTGATGGCGATGCGAGTCAATGTCACTCCTTGATCACGGGGATTCGTCTTGATATCTCCATCATGGGCGATCTCAGCCATCGATAACAGTGGCCAGTCAGACAATCTACACAAGGTTCTCGCCAGACTTATTGCCAGATGCCGAAAGTTTCACGCCAGTGTGATCAGGGTCGCCGAAATGAGCGCCAAAAGGGGTCGGGAACGGTCCAGCGGGATCTTTCCGGACGGACTGATTCGACTGGCCGCTGGGGTTCGCGGCGGCCGGAAGCTCACCCCTGGAAGGAGTGCCGGTAGTCGTTCGGTGAGGTCGAGAGGATGCGCTGGAAATGCATCCGCAGATTCGCTCCGGTGCCGAGTCCTACCTGGTCGGCGATCTGTTCGATGCCCAGATCGGAGTTCTCCAGCAGCTCCCTGGCCAGGTCGACGCGAGCCCGGAGCACCCACTGCATGGGCGTATAGCCGGTGTCTTCGACGAAGCGGCGGGAGAAGGTGCGCACGGACACTCCCGCGGTGGCCGCGAGATCGTTCAGGGTGATCTTCTCCCCGATGTGCTGCAGTGCCCATTCGCGGGTGTCGGCGAAGTCTTCGCCGAGCGGGTCGGGCACGCTGCGCGGCACGTACTGAGCTTGGCCGGCACTGCGGTAGGCGGCGGCGACGAGCCGCCGGGCGACCTGGTTGGACAGGCCCACCCCGTGATCGCTGCGGATGAGATGGAGACACAGGTCGATCGCCGAGGCGGCTCCGGCCGAGGTGAGCAGCTGGCCCTCGTCGATGAAGAGGACGTTCTCGTCGACCTTGATCGCCGGGAAGCGTCGGGCGAGTTCCTTCGCCGTCGACCAGTGCGTGGTTGCGCGGCGCCCCACGAGCAGTCCCGTGCGAGCGAGGACGAAGGTGCCCGTCGAGATCGCGGCGATCCGCGTCCCCGCCTCGAACGCCGCGAGCAGAGCTCCGATGACCGCCGCGGGCGGTTCTTCGACCACCGCCGAGGTGGCTCCCGGGAGGATGATCGTGTCCGCGGTCTCCAGTGCCTCGAGTCCCTGCTCGACGGAGTAGTCGAGTCCGTCCGATCCAGTGATCGTGCCTGCGGCGATGCCGCAGACCTCGACTTCGTAGGGCCAGATCCCGGCCGGCGCAGTCGCCGGTCGGACTCCGGGGACGGCGGCAGTCGCCGGTCGGACTCCGGGAACAGCAGCCGTCGCCGGTCGGACTCCGGGGACGACGTCAGTCGACGCGGTCTCGGCAACGGCCTCCGCGGTGTCGACGGCGGCCAATGCGGTGCCGGCGGTCGGCTGGGACCGCGGGGCCGCCTCGGTGCGGGTGCGTGCCGTGGCGGCATTCGATTCGCGTCCGAACACCTGAACGGGGACGCCGAGATCCATGGCAGACACCCCGTCCAACGCCAGCACGAGGATGCGGTGCGGGCGCGAACGGGGTGCTCTGCGTGGGGTGGTGCGGGGCTCGTCAGTCATGATCGCCTCTCAGTCTAGGCAATCGGGCCCCGCATCGGGACGAAGCTCAGTGCTCGTGAGTACCAGTGAGCTTGAATCCGAGCCGACCGTGGGCGAAGGCGCCGCCGGCACGGATCGCCGAGGCCGTCCACGCGGTCTCGGCGAGTTCGGTTTCGGTGGCCCCGGCCTTGACGGCGGCGTTCGCGTGCGCGTCGATGCAGTAGGCGCACTGCGTGGTGAGGCCGACGGCGTAGGCGATGAGTTCGCGATACTTCAGCGGGATCTCGCGGCCCTCTGCGGCGAAGACGGCGTCGTTGAAGCCGCCGAAGGCCTGGAGGATGTCGGGAGTGGTCTCCTTGTAGGCCCTGTCGTACTTCGCGTCGTTCTCGCGGTCGAAGAAGTCAGTCATCGTGGTGCCTCCTGTGATCGGTGTCGTTCCGATCCTCACGCTACCGAGTCCGCGCAATCGTCGCACTGGTTTCGTCACATGGACGTCAGGTTGCGCGGTCGGACGTGTCATGCGGGCTGCAGTTCCGGACGCGGTCGGACGTGTCATGCGGGCTGCAGTTCCGATGCCGACCGGACTGCCGAGGCACCTGGCCCGACTTGGCGGGCCAGCGTCTCAGTAAAGCGTGTTCTGACCGACCAGCGATGCGAAACCGAGTCCCGAAACGGTCGGTGCCTGCGAAGCGGTCGGTGCCTGCGAAGCGGTCGACGGCTGCGGGGCGGTCGACGGCTGCGGGGCGACCGCCTCGGCGATGGCCTCGAACATCGCCAAGGTTCCGTGTTGGGCGGCCAGGCTCACCGGTTCGGGGTCGCTCGAGAGTTTGACGCCGACGGTCTGTGTGGAGCGGTCGATGTAGAGCATCTGACCGTGGATGCCGATGCCGATGACGACGTCGCGGCGGGCCGAAGGCAGCCAGAACTGGCTGCGGTACATTCCACCCGGATACGACCGTCCCGAGGGGGAGGCTGCGAACACCTTCGCCGAGTCTGCCGCGCCGGTGAAGATGTCCTCGACCCACTCCGCCGAGAGCACGCGTTCGCCGTTCTCGGTCGTCCCGCCGCGGGCGATCATCTCGCCGAATCGGGCGAGGTCGCGGATGGTGGCGCTGATGGCACCGTCGGCGATCGATCCTCCCCACCGGTCCTGACAGACCTGGGCGGCGTGGGCGGCGCCGATCTTCGACCATACGTATTCGCTGGCGACGATGGAGAACGGTTGGCCGGTGACCGCCTCGGCGATCCATGCGAGCACGTCGGTCTCACAGCTGCGGTAGACGAACGACGATCCGTGTTCGCGTTCGCGGCTCAGCCCCGTGAGGAAGTCCTTGATCCCATTCGCCGAGGTGGCCGTCCGGGGCGCGAAATCGACCGCTTCGAACAGGGCCCGGATCTCCGACCCGTCCTCGAGGTATTCTTCGGAGAATCTGATGCCCGAACGCATGTCGAGCAGGTCGCGGATGGTCGCTCCCGCGTATCCGCTCTTCGCCAGGGCCGGCACATGTGCGGTGACGAGGTCGGCGGGGGTGAGCAGCCCGGCGTCGGCGAGCGCGCCGATGGCTGTGGCGACGATGGACTTGCTCACGGAGAACAGCATGTGCTGTCGGGCGGGCTTCATCGGCCACGCGTATTCCTCGGCCAAGGCGACGCCGTTGCGAGTGACGAGCCAGGCGTCGGTGTGGGTGTTCGCCAGGACGTCGCCGACGGTGGACCAGTCCTCATCGGCGGCGGGCCAACGCTGCCGGTCGATCGTCAGCGGGCGGAAATCGTGATCTTCGGTGACGTATTCGCGCACCGGTCCGATGCCGCGCGGGATGCCGCCGGTCGGGAAGATCTCCTGCATCCGGGTGAGCGCGAACGCGAAGTACTCCGGCCATTTCCAGGAGTCGAGGTCGATGCTCTCGAGCACCGGTTCCGAGGGATCGACGATCGCGTCCTCACTCGCCGAGGCGAGTTCGCCGACGTGCGGGAGTGAGATATCCCGCGCCGGAGCGGGGACAGCGTTGTCTGCGGTCCGGTCGGTGGGAGCAACCGGGGGCATCGGAGTCTGCGCCGAGTGCTCGTTCGCCGGTTCTCCCGGCGCTGCCGCCTCGGCGTCGGCGGCCGCTCCCACGCCGATGCCCTTCGTATTGCCGGACAGGGCACCGATGCGACGGTTCTGTGAGGTCACCGGCCTGGGCGGAAGCGACTCGTCTTCGCCCGCCATAGCACCTCCACTGTCTCGTCCCGAACGGCTCTGCATGTGCGCAGGGCTGTCCCGATACGCACGCAACAGACTACCTGGACGAGCGGGAACTCCGTAGCCGAACCGTTTCGGCTCGAACGCTGCCGGCCCTCTCCTCGTCATCGCCTGGACCCCTGACCAGGGGCGACGCCGAGGATCATTACCTATCAGTTATTCAGCTGACATTCGGGCATCAATCACCGCCCACATCGTGGCGGCGAGTGCGGTCACAGCCTCGCCTTCACTTCGGGTGTCATGGGTGCATCAGTTGTCATTCAGCGAAAAACGGGCTGGGTGTCGAGAAACGGGTGCGTGCTCCCGTGTTTCGTCGCTCAAGCAGTTTTTCGGTGAAACCGGCTTCGCTGGCACATGCCCTCTACACCAGCCCCTGGTCCTCGGCGTACAATGACTGCGAGAACTGGGATGTCAACGTCGATTCCCTGTTCGGCATGATGAGGACAGAGATATGAAGATTCTCGCGCACGCTTTCACCATGGTCCCCACTGATGATCTGGCGAGTGCAGTCTCCGCACACGTAGCGGGTGGACTCACAGTCTATTGGCGGCCCGATCCGCGGACTGCGCTTTTGGGAGTCAACGACCGCGCCTGCGTAATGGTGGAAGACGATTCGTCCGAACGTACGCTCGGGTCCGGCCCGGTACTGCTGGTCGACGATGTAACGAAGATCGGCCTTTATGACGACTCCTCGTGGGCTATTCCGCCGGTAGATGTGCCGGTCGGCAACTATGCCGCGTCAAACCTGGACGGAATCATCCTCCGCTACCTTGATCTTACGAGGCTGGAGGACACCATTCCACGCGCATGGTTCGGAGACGCACTCGACGAGCAAAAGGTTGAATGACGGGAAATGTTTCGGGAGTATCCGTTTTGAAGACTACGGGAATCACTTTGCAGGTATATGTGCCGACCGGCGAGACCGCCGCCGCGCGGTCGTTCTACAGTTCGCTGTTTGGTCGCGAGCCCGAGTTCGAGCCTCACGACGACTTCTTCGAATGGTCGCCAATCGCTGGCCAGGAATGCTGGTTTCAGGTGTCAGGGAAAGACCAACCACCCCCCTTGCTCAATAGAGTCCGCTTTCGTGTACTCGATCTGGGCGAGGCATTGTCGTTTCTCGACTCCTCCGGGATAGAGCGGTCCGAACCGTCGCAGCTGCCTGGTGTCGTCGCCTTTGTTGACTTCGCCGACCCGTGGGGCAACCAGCTCGGCTACTACCAAGACTTGGTTCCGAGTGGTCGACAGGTCGAATATCCCGGTTCCTCGGTCAACGATGAAGCGCAGTTCACACGGTTCCCGAACGAGTAAACGAGCACGGCAAGCGTGTGAGACTCACCCGATTCTCGTCGAAAAACGGGCTGGGTGTCGAGAAACGGGTGCGCGCTCCCGTGTTTCGTCGCTCAACCAGTTTTTCGGTGAAACCGGCTTCGCTGGCACCTGCCCTCTACACCAGCCCCTGGTCCTCGGCGACGCGGATCGCCCGTGCCCGCGAGTCCACGCCGAGCTTCGTGAAGACGTTGACGAGGTGGCTCTTCACGGTCGCCTCGGTGACGAAGAGCTCCTGCGCGATCTGCGCGTTCGAGGCACCGGTGGACAGCAGTTTGACCACGTCGCGCTCTCGCCGGGTCAGCTTCGGGCCGGGATTGCGCATCGCAGCGAAGACCTTCGACGAGATCTCCGGAGGCATATAGGTCTCACCCTTCGCTGCCTTCTCGATCGCCGTTGAGATGTCACCGGGGTCGATGTCCTTGAGCAGGTACCCCGAGGCACCGGCGTTGAGGGCCGCGATGATCTCCGAGTCGAGATCGAAGGTCGTGAGGATGAGCACCGCCGGCGGATTCGCCTTCGCTCGCAGCCGCCTCGTCACCTCGATGCCGTCGACGCCCTCCCCCAGCCGCAGGTCGCACAGGACGACGTCGGGGCCGAGCTCATCGACGAGAGTCAGCGCCTCCTCGCCGCTGCCGGCCTCACCGATCACGGCGATGTGGTCAGGGGCGTCGATGACGGACCTCAGACCCGCCCGCACGACCGGGTGGTCGTCGACGAGGATGACTCGAATGCTCATGCGTTCTCTCCTGGATCGGTGTCCGTGTTCTCGTGTGTGCCGTTGCCACCCTCGCCGAGGTGGCCCGCACTGGCTGTGCTCTCACCGAGGCGAACCGCACTGCCCGTGCCGTCACCGAGGTGGCCCGGGCCACCCGTGCCCGTATCGTTCGCGGGCGTGCTGAGTCCCCCACCGCGGGTGCGCAGCTGGGATTGGCTCGGCAGGGTTGCGGAGATCGCGAAGCCGGATCCGGGGCTCGTCTCGATGACGAGTTCGCCTCCGAGTTCGCGCATCCGGGAGGCGATGAAGTCCAGCCCGAAACCCGACTGCGGGTTGCGCTGCCGGTTCTGCGGGTCGGCCATGCCGATGCCGTCGTCGACGATGTCCATTCTGATCGACCCGTCGAGATCCATGAGGCTGATCATCACGCGGGTGGCCTGCGAATGCTGGCGCACGTTGGCCAGCGCCGACTGCGCGGTGCGCAGAAGCGCCACCTCCACCTCGGCGGACAGCGTCGGAAGGGTCTCGTCGAGATCGAGTCGGCCGCGGATGGCGGTGTCCTCCTCCAGCCTGGTGAGCAGACGGCGAAGCGCGGCGGTCAACGCTCCGTCCTCGAGTTCGGTCGGGGCCAGGGCCGCGATGATGCGGCGGACGTCGCGGGAACTCTGCGCAGCGAGGTCTTCGACTTGGGCGAGCACTGTGCCGGAGCGGTCGTCGCAGGTCCGCTCCGCCTCGGCGTGGGCGATGAGACGAATCGACGAGACCGACTGTGCGATCGTGTCGTGGATGTCCCGGGAGACGCGGGTGCGTTCCTGGATCTCACCGGCATGACGCTGGGTCAGGGCGAGCTCGTCCTGGAGGTCGAGCAGATTCTGGTGGGCCAGTTCGAGTGAGCGCAGCAGCTCCTCACGACGGCGGCCCTCCCGGAGGAGTTCGATGTAGCCGCGGGAGAGCCCGAGGGCGAACACGGCGCCGATGAGGGAGCCGATGATGCTCGGCGTAGGCACCTGCCCGTAATGGCCGAGCGGGGCGATGATCGTCGCGATGTACGTCAGAGCCGTGAAGACGATCGCGATGCGCAGAGAGAAGAGGTGGCCGGCGAGCAGCCAGAGGAGGAACGCGATCCAGATGAATTCGGCGGAGACGAGAAGGGTGCACAGCCAGGCGGCGGCGAGGACGATCAGCCACCATTTGGCGAGTACGAGCGCTCCTGTGCGGGCGGCGCGGACGGCGCCGAGGGCGTACCAGGCGAGGAAGACCACGCTCACGGCGATGGCGGCTGTCAGCGGGGCACCGGCGGAGATGGAACGGATGCAGGCGATGAGCGTCAGCGTCAGGGCGATGGCGTGCTGACCGAACTCCATCGTCCGTTCCGTCCATTTGCGTGCGCCCACGCTGCCGCCTTCCTGCAGACCTGCCTCGGCGGTGGAAGCGCCGAAGGAATGATCGTCTGGTCTCATGGTCCTCCTGCCAACTCAACCACATCACGAACCCACGCGGGAGAGGAAATGCATGCCGACGGGGTGCGAACCGAGGCGGCCGGAGGCGATGAGTGTCCTCAACGCCTCGGCCGCCTCAATTCTCACCGGCACACCTCACCGGTTCAGTGCTTGCCGTGGTGCGATCCGGAACCGAGGGACGCATACTCCCCGTCGGCCGGCGCGTGGGTGCGGTCCGAATCTTCGCCGAAGTGCGTGATCGACCTGTTCGGCCACCACATCCTGCTGCCGACGAGTCCGAAGATCGCGGGCACGATGATCGTGCGCACGATGATCGTATCGACGAGCACGCCGACTCCGACGATGAGGCCGAGCTGACCGAGCACCATGAGCGGCAGCATGCCCAGTGCCGCGAACACTCCGGCCAGGACGATGCCGGCGCTGGTGATGACCCCACCGGTGTGGGCGACGGCCTCGACCATGCCCTGCCGGCCGCCGTGGAGGACCGACTCCTTCTTCGCCCGGTGGGCGAGGAAGATCGAGTAGTCGATGCCGAGCGCGACGAGGAAGAGGAACGCGAGGATCGGCACCTGCGCATCGAGCGCTGACTGGCCGAAGAACGTCCGGGACAGGAAGGCACCGAGTCCGATCGCCGCCGCCGAGGACACCAGGTTGACCAGCAGCAGGGCGAACGCCGCGATCGGAGCCCGGAGGATGACCAGCAGGATGAGGAAGCTGATCGCCAGGACCATCGGAACGATCGTGAAGAAGTCCTGCTGGTTGCCGTCGCGGGCGTCGAGTTCCGTCGCCGCGGCCCCGCCGACCTCGGCGTTCGCCTCGTCGATGGCGTGGACGTCGCTGCGGATGTCCTCGACCAGGTCGAGCCCCTTCACACTGTCGGGCGCGAACTCGCCGGTGACCATGATCTTCGTGACCGAAGTGCCGTTGATTCTCGTGTCATCGATCGCCGCAGCGCGCACGACGCCGTCCATATCGGATACCGAATCGACGACCTGGTCGGCGTGGTCGGTGTCGGCGACGATCCAGATCGGCTGCGATTCGCCGGGCGGGAAGTGCTCGGACAGAACGTCGAGGCCCTGCGCCGATTCGGACTGAACCCGGAACTTCTCGGTCTGGTCGAGTCCGATCGAGGACCCGATGAAGCCGGTGGCCATGACGCCGAGGATGACGATGCCGGCGCCGAGGTGGAGCCCGGGTCTCCGGACCACGCGAGTGGCGATGGTGCGCCAGATCGAGGGCTTCGCCGAGGCGGCTCTGTCCTTGGTGCCGGCCGCGCGGTCGGCGAGCTCCCGCGCCGAGTGCGGGGCTGCCTCGGCGGGGGTGGTGGCCTCATCCGAACTCTGCGTTGCGATGGCGTCTTCGGCCTTCGGGACGAAGGGCCAGAACACTCGCTTGCCGCAGATCGCGAGCACGGGCGGCAGGGCGATGAGCACCGCGGCAGCGGAGATGATGAGGCCGACCGCGGCCGTGATGCCCAGACCGCGGGTGCCGGGGATGACGGCGAAGACGAGGCTGAGCAGGGACAGGACGACGGTAAGGTTCGAGGCGAGGATCGTCGTCGCGGTGTGGGCCCAGGCCTCGGCGAGTGCCTTGCGGGGGTCGATGTGGCGACTGAGCTCCTCGCGGTAGCGGGAGATGAGCAGCAGCGCATAGTTCGCTCCGGCACCGAAGACGAGGACGCTGATGATGCCGGCGTCGAACTGCAGGTCGAGCCAGTCGCCGACGGCCGCGGTCACGGTGGAGGCGAGCCCGTCGGCGGTGCCGATGACGATGAGCGGCAGCAGCCACAGGATGGGTGAGCGGTAGGTGATGATGAGCAGGATGGCGACGATGACGATGGTGACGATGAGGAGGGTGAAGTCGGCACCGTCGAACGCCGAGGCGATGTCCGCACCGATCGCCGGACCGCCGGTGACCAGCAGGGACATGCCCTCATCTGTGAGTCCTGAGGCGGTCGGGTCATCGGCGATGGCGGTCCGCAGATCGTCGACGGTCTCGGCCGTGTCCGAGTTCGTCAGGCCCACGGTGATCGGCACCATGAGCAGGGCGGCCTGCTTGTCGTCGCTGAGTATCGGTCCGGTCACCGTCTCATCGGATTCGTCCCCGACGGTTTGGCCGAGCGAGGTGCCGAGCTTCTTCAGCTGCGTCTGGTCGTCGGCGGACAGTTCGGATCCGTCGTCGTTCGAGGCCACGACCATGACGGACTGCCTGTCGGCATCGGGGAACTTGTCGAGGGTCTGCTGGGCCTGGGTGGATTCGGAGTCGGCCGGAGCGGTTTCGTTGGCCCGGTCCTCGCCTGCTCCGGACAGCAGTCCGAAGATCAGTGCGACGAGGACGACGACCCCGCCGAGGACGAGCCACGAACCGCGCTTCGATGTCAGTGTGTGTGCGGATTTCGCGAGGAATGAGTTCATGACTCAAGTCCATCAATTCACCTCCCGGGGCACATCGCCAAAGAGTTCGGACCTGGTCTGCAACTTTCGATGGAGAGAACGCACTGACCTGGGCAGACGCTCTGACCGGGGGCGGCGGGTCAGCGCCTCATGCCAGGCCGGCTCCGGCCTTCTCCATCTCTCTCAGCGCGGCCGCGCTCGTGTCCTCACCGACCCCGGCGACGAGGTCGGTGAGGACGCGGACACCCACACCCGAGTCCAGAGCGTCGAGGGTGGAGGCGCGCACGCAATGGTCGGTGGCGATGCCGACGACGTCCACCTCGGTGACGGTGAGGTCGTGAAGAAGATCGCCGAGGCTGCTCCCCGTTTCCGTGGTCCCTTGGAAGGCCGAATAGTCGGGTCTGCCTTGGCCCTTGCGAACGTGGTGAGTGATCACTGCGGTGGACAGCAGCGGGTCGTATTCGGCCCCGGTGGTGCCGGCGACACAGTGGACGGGCCAGCTGTCGACGAAATCCGGGGTGTCGCTGAAATGGCCGCCGTTGTCGCTGTCGGCATCATGCCAGTCGCGGGAAGCGATGACGGCATCGTAGTCCCCGGCGTGGGCGGCGAGGTGGCGGCTGATGCCTTCGGCCACGCGGTCGCCGCCGGTCACGCCGAGCGCGCCGCCTTCGGTGAAGTCGTTCTGGACATCGACGATGAGGAGTGCCTTGGCCATGCTTCGAGCATAGGCGTTTCTCTGTCGAATTCCAGGGGTGCGGGGACACGAGTGTGCGCAGGAACCTGGGTGCGGGAACGACGACGGCGTTCAGCCGGTGGCTCTGTCGGCGAACCAGTAGAACTGGGAGAACTGCTGCGATCGGCCCAATCCGAGTTCGCCCTTGACGAATTGGCGGACATCCTTGATCAGTCCCCGCTCCCCCGCCGCCCAGACGTAGAGGCCCTCGGTATCGAGGTCGAGCCCGCCGAGGAGGGAGGTCAGGGAACGGCCCGCGCGGTTCTGCGGGGCCAGCGAGGGGGCGGATTCCGTGGGCGCCCAGTGCCATGTCGCGTTCGGGTGCTCGGACTGCGGGAGTCCGGACACCTCGTCAGCAGCGGCGGCGATCGCCACGGTCACTGCCACCTCGGCGGGGACGGCTTCGCACCAGGAGTTGATCGCCGGAAGCGCAGTGAGGTCCCCCGCGAGGAGGAGGTGAGAGGTGTTCTCGGGCAGGTCGATGCGGGCCGGGGTGAGCGCTGCTTCGATCCTCTCACCGGGGCGGACGTGGGCCGCCCACCGCGCAGCCGGGCCGATGTCGGCGGTGTGATCGGTGGCGGCGGTCTGCCGGTCGGCGGCTGCTGCCGAGTGGAGGCTCGTCGTTTCGTCAGCACTGGATCCCACGTCGACCGGACGTGGCGCCCCGAGGTCGCCGTGGAGGACGAAGTCGAGGGCGAAGGTCCCTGCCTCGAGATCGATGGCCGAGAACGTGTAGCCGCGCTGGCTCAGATGCCCGTCGCCCTTCTCGGGATGCGGGAACCACAGGCGGGTCCACAGTGTCGGAAAGACATCGTCGAGCTGGGCCAGCAGCTCGGAGCCGGAGAAGTGGATCCGACGGTAGGTCGGGGTGAAGTCCTCGATGCCTGTGACGACCACTTCGTGGTTGGTGATGCGGAAGAGCCGCATCACCCCGCGCTGCCAGTTGACCATGTGCCCACCTTTCCCGTATCCGCACCTTGCTTAGCCTACCCTAATTAAGTGACGGGGAGTATGTGACGGGGAGTATGTGACGGGTGGCGGGAGGTGGCGGGTGGAGGCTCAGATACTCACTCCCACCCTTCGGCCTCGAAAATGCGGCGATAGATCTCGCGGACCACCGCCTGTTTGCGAGCGTTGTAGTCCATGCCGGTCTCGCCGAGAGCATTCGACTGCTCGGCCGCGGCCGACTTCACCGCCTGATAGCGTTCACGGTCATCCCCGTGCCTGCGAAGGTGATCTCGGAACAGCCGCATCCGCGCGACTTCCGCACAGCGAGGACCGAAGACGTGGAGATGGCAATCGAGCTGTCCCGGGTCCGGATCGAGCCGCTTGAGCATGCGATGTTCGTACCAAGCGGGCTCGCGTACGGTGAGGCCGAATCCGATCGAGTTGAGTACGGGAACGTAGCCGGCTTCATCCCGGGGATCGGTGACAACGAGTGCCATGTCGATGATCGGCTTCGCTCTCAGCCCCGGCACCGAGGTGGACCCCACGTGCTCGAGGCCGCCGAACGTTCCGATCGGGGACAGCGCCCGACGGATCCGGTGTGCTACCTCCGAGAAATAGTCGGCCCACGCGGGATCATGATCGACGATCTCGATCGGGGCGGGATTCCCAGTCGGCCGCACCCAGAGGTCGGGGTCCGTGACGTCGTTGAAGGTGACGATGTCGGCCGTCTCGGCGTACATCGGGTCAGCGAACACATCGCCCGGAGCTTCCGGGCCAGAGCCTCCATGGGCTGGGTGGCCGGGGTGGCCGGTGCCGGGTGGAGGCTCAGGCCTGCTTGAGGGCACGCTTCTCGGCTTTCTTCGCCGCCTTCTTCGCGGCCTTCTCGATCGCCTTGGTGCTGTCGCCGTCTCCGGCGATGAGGAGCAGCCCGCCGAGTGCGGCGAGGTTCTTCGAGAACTGGGTCTGGTGAGCCTTCGCGTCGCCGCCTTCCATCTCCCAGAAGGAGTGTCCGGCCAGAGTGGTCGGGATGAGCGAACCGGCGAGCGCAATTGCTGACAGCCGCGGCTTGATGCCGAGCAGCAGGGTGGCACCGGCGAGGATCTGCACGCCGCCGTTGATGCGCACGAGCAGCTCGTTGTCATCGGGCAGTGCGGGAACGTATTCGCGGATGGTGTCGAGAGTCGACTCGGCCATCGCCGCCTTTCCGGCCGGGTCCTTCACGGCCGAGAGTCCGCCGTTGATGAAGATCGGGGCGGTGAGCATGCGTCCTGCCGTCTGCAGCAGCGATGGTCCGAAAATCATGGAGTTCCTTACCTTTCTTATATGTGGATTGGGAGCAGTGGTAAGTTTCCGACCACTCCGGGGATGCGGGGCATGGCTGTCATGGTGTTACCCGCTTGATGCATGGTCGAAGGAGATTGGCCACCTCGCATCCCGCAACGGCTCGACCGCTGATTGAGAAACGCGACACGATCGCTGTGTAAGGACACGACGGCGTGGCTGTTGAACACGGGGTGGAACACGTCCACACTTACGAAAGGAACCGTTATGGCCGACCTGTTCGCCGGCATCGACGCCGGCAAGTCCCACCATCACTGCGTCGTCATCGACACCGACGGCAACAGGCTTCTGTCGCAGAAGATCACCAACGACGAAACCGTCATCACGAACCTCATCGACGAGGTCAACACCCTCACCGATCCCTCGGGTTCGGTGACGTGGGCGACTGACCTCAACCGGGGAGGAGCCGCGCTGTTCATCGCGCTCATGGCCTCGCACAGGCAGACGCTGCTCTATATTCCCGGGCGCACCGTCTACAACGCTGCCCGCACCTACCGCGGCGACGGGAAAACCGACGCTAAAGACGCCGGAATCATCGCCGACCAGGCCCGGATGCGCCGCGACTTGCAACCCATCCGACTTGGCGATGACATCGCGACCGAACTGCGACTGCTCACCGCTCACCGTACCGACCTGGCCTGCGACAAAACGCGGGCGATCAACCGGATGCGTGCCAGCCTCGGTGAGTTTTTCCCCGCCCTGGAAGCCGCGTTCGACTACTCGACTTCGAAGGCTGCCCTGCTCCTGCTCACCGGATACCAGACCCCAGCGGCGATCCGCCGCATGGGCGTCAAACGCCTCACCGCGTGGTTGAAGAAGCGTGGAGCCAGGTCGGCTGCCCGAGTCGCTGACATCGCCGTCGAGGTCGCCGATAAGCAGCACACCACGGTGCCCGGCCAGGACGCGGGTGCGATGATCGTGGCTCGTCTCGCTGCTGAGATCCTGCGACTGGCTGATGACATCACCGGTATCGAGAACCGCATCGAGGACCGGTTCCGTGAGCATGCTGATGCCGAGATCCTGCTGTCGATGCCCGGATTCGGACCCCTCCTGGGCGCAGAATTCACCGCCGCGACCGGGGGCGGAATCGACCAGTTCGACAGCGCGAACCGATTGGCCGGAGTCGCGGGCCTGGCGCCAGCGCCCCGGGACTCGGGGCGCATCAGCGGTAACCACCACCGACCGAAACGCTACGACCGCAGACTGCTGCGGGCCTGCTACCTCGCCGCGCAAGTGGCATCGCGATGGTGCCCGGTATCGAAGGCGTTCTACGACCGAAAACGGGCTGAAGGCAAGAACCACAAACAAGCGATCCTCGCCCTGGCACGCCGACGCATCAACGTGCTCTGGGCGATGCTGCGAGACCGCACAATGTTCGGTCAAGGAATCTCCCCGATACCGGGGTGAAGCACTTGACAACTTCATTGAGATTCTCCTTTGGGTTGTGAGGAGTCGAGCCTAGCGGACGCCGAGGTCGCCCCTCAAAATCGGGGGCGACCTCGGCGAGAGGTCCGATCGGCTTCAGTCTCTCGGGGCCATCTCGGGCGTGGTCGGCGCTCCTGGCGCAGCCGTGGCCGGTTCGACGGGGACCTCAGCACCGGCAGGGGCGGGTTTGATCTTGATGCCGAGTTCGGGCTGCCTGCGGAACTGACCGGTGGCGATGAGAACAGCGATGACGATCGCCGAGGTGATCCATCCGGAGACTCCGAGCAGAGTGATCAGCGCGGGATCCGGGGTCGGTCCGGACGTGCCCATGACCAGAGCGAGCAGCATGCCGGCCGAACCGTTGAGTGCGGCATGGGCGAAGACGGCCGGCCAGACCGAACCGGTGCGCAGACGCAGCCAGCCGAAGAGGATGCCGACCATCACACATCCGCCGACCATGAATCCGAGTCCGGTGATGTCGGGGCGGTTGAAGTTGTATCCGAGCAGGATCAGGGGTGCGTGCCACAGGCCCCAGATGACACCGACGATGAGCAGCGCCGGCCAGGTGCCCAAGGGCCGCAGGCTGGTGAGCAGCCAGCCTCGCCACCCGGATTCCTCTCCGAAGGTGACGATCACATTGAACAGTGAACCGAAGAGCATGAGCCCAAGATAGATCGCAAGGGCGGCGATGATCGGCAGCGATTCCGCACCCGGGATGGACGCGAGCTGAGTCCTGAAGCCGGACAGCCCGGTGAGGTCGAGCGTGAGCCAACCGAGGGCCGAAGCGACGAGGTAGCCGAGGACCACGAGGACGAAGGTGCCGAAGAACGCGGCGACGGTCATCCAGATCACTCGGCCGATGGGGCGCAGCGGCCCGATTCCGAGGTAGCGCGGCACGCTCGCCATCGGTCGGCGGGCACGCTTGGCCCGTTTGCGCTGGACGGTGAGCGCGACGATGCCGGCGACCAGCGGCGAGAACATCATCACGGCCCCGTAGACCTGAACGGCGAGTGGATCACTGAGTCCCTTGCCGGAGATCCACAGCGGCAGGCAGACGAGCCAGGCCAGTGCGAATGCGATGACGACGAAGATGGCGACTTCGAGCCACGGCACCGTCGCAGGGACCACAGCGAGCGGTCGGCCCTTCGCATCGACGGCCGGGGCCGCCGGGACCGCAGGTTCGGCAGCCGCGAGCGATGCTGGGGTTTCGGGTGGCGCTGCTGTTTCGGTCGGTGTTTCGGCACCTGCCGGGCGGGCCGCCTCGGCGGATTTCCGGTTGGCTTCCGTGTACATGTTCACGGCTCCTCCTCGTTCCTCACCGGTGACCAGAACTCGGCTTCCGGTGCTTTCCTGGTTCCAACCTATGTCCCGCAGCGGTCTGCCACCTCCGCCGCGAGGATGAAATCGCGCTCAGTCGCGTGGACGAGATCCGCCGAGCGCCCCGGAATCGGGGCCAGTGAGACGCGCGCGAACGCTTTCGTCTCCGTGCGGAGGAATCGGGGATACGATGACCGACAGAACCAGGATCAACGACGATTCGAATGAAGGAACATCACCATGTCCGATCATCTCTCCGACGCCCACCATCCCTCGGGCGATCACAACTCCGCTGGCGGCCACCGCAACGCCGGGTCGCAGGGCGACCATCTCTCCGATTCCGACCACCTCGCGGTCCTCGGCTACGGCGACTCCTTCGAACGGTCGATGAGTCCGTGGGCGAACTTCGCACTCGGCTTCACCTATCTCTCCCCGCTCGTCGGCGTCTATTCGCTGCTGGCCGTCGCTCTGTCCACCGGTGGGCCGCCGGCGATCTGGTGGATCGTCATCGTCGCCTGCGGGCAGCTGCTCGTCGCACTCGTCTTCGGTGAGGTCGTCTCCCAGTTCCCCATCGCCGGCGGCATCTACCCATGGGCGCGTCGCCTGTGGAGCAAGCGCTATGCGTGGATGGCGGCCTGGGTCTACATCTGCGCGCTCATCGTCACCATCACCTCGGTGGCCGAGTTCGGCAGCGGATTCCTCGCCAGCCTCTTCGGACTCACACTCAACCGGAACACCACCCTCGTCCTCGGCCTCGCCCTGCTGGTGTTGGCCCTGGCGATCAACTTCTCCGGCACGAAATGGCTGGCCAGGATCGCCCGCATCGGTCTCTTCGCCGAACTCATCGGCGTCATCGGACTCGGCCTCTTCCTCCTCATCTTCGAACGCAAGCACAGCTTCTCCGTCTTCTTCGACACCATGGGCACCGCCGGTGACGGCAGCTATCTGCCCGTGTTCATGGGCGCCGCGATCGCAGGACTGTTCCTCTTCTACGGCTTCGAGGCCTGCGGCGATGTCGCCGAAGAGGTGTCGAATCCGGCGCGAGGGATCCCCAAGGCGATGCTCATGACGATCTTCGTCGGCGCGATCTCCGCCCTGTTCTCCTTCGGCGGCTACGTGCTCGCCGCCCCGAATCTGGAGGCGATCGTCGCCGGTGAGGTCGAGGATCCGATTCCGTCGATCCTCGAGGGCAGCCTCGGCACCGTCGGTGCGAAGCTCTTCCTGCTCGTCGCGATCCTCGCGTTCATCTCCTGCGTGCTCAGTCTCCAGGCCGCGGCCTCGCGGCTGATCTTCAGCTTCGCCCGGGACGGCATGATGCCCGGTCACCGCTGGCTGTCGAAGGTCACCGACGGCACGAAGATCCCGCACAACGCGCTCATCGTCGCCTGCACGGCACCGGCGCTGATCTGCGTGCTCATCTGGTTCAACGACGGAATCCTCGTGGCCGTGACCTCCTTCGCGATCCTCGGCATCTACCTGGCATTCCAGATGGTCGTCGCCGGAGCCCTGCGGCAGCGGCTGAAGGGCTGGAAGCCCGCCGGGCCGTGGTCGCTGCGCGGGTGGGGGATCGTCGTCAACTTTGCGGCTCTGGCCTACGGGATCTTCGCCATGATCCTGCTCTCGCTGCCAGGGGATTCCGGATCGTTCTTCGCCGATTGGATCGTCCTCATCGGCCTCGTCGTCGTCCTCGTCGTCGGGTTCATCTACCTGTTCATCGCCCGCCCCGACCGGAAATCCGACGCCCCCGAGGATGATGCCATCGCCGTCGCCGAGGCGATCCGAGCCCGCCGGGCGAAGATGTAGGGGCGGGCGCACTGGGATCCCCGAAGAGTGGTCGCAAACGGACTCCTCTCACGAACGTAGGTCGCAAACGGACTCCTCTCACGAACGTAGGTCGCAAACGGACTCCTCTCACGAACGTAGGTCGCAATCGGACACCGCCCTCGAACGTAGGTCGCAAACGGACACCACTCACGAATGTAGGTCGCAATCGGACATTTTCTGACCTCCGAAGTGTCCGATTGCGACCTAAGTTTCGGCCCGAATGTCCGTTTGCGACCTAAGTTTCGGCCCGAATGTCCGTTTGCGACCACTGTTTCGCGAGCAGAATCCAGTAGCAGCCTCCTTTCTGCTCGCTTGGCATGGCCGTGATGGCGCACATCGCTGAGCCAACCTGGTCAACACAGAACCCACTTGGACACTCATACCTGTGCAAAGATTCGCCACTGCTCTCGCGACCACACCCGACCCACTCGTTTGCGCTTTGCTCTGAAGGAACACCGCCGGATACTTTTCGCTTTCGGAATCGACCGGGAGTGGCCGCCTCACCTTTGGCACGAATGCAACCCAGGAGTCCGCAGAGGCCCGCCCTCGAAGCGAATCTCCTGTTCAGGGTGCGGTCGGCACAGCCACCCGGATCCTCCCGTATGCGGCTCGCGAACCATCCATGGTCTGCTCGAGGCAACTGTCCGACTCACCTCCATTCAGCTGTGGACACCATCGCGGCTCGAGCGTGAACTGCCTGTGGATGGGCAACAGTCGACCACAACCGCCTCGGGCAGGTCTTCCCTCGCCCAGAACCCCCGTGAACTATCTGTGCATGAAGCATCCGGTGAACTATGCGCACTACCCAGCAGTCCTCTCGGTTTCGGAAGCGCGAGCGCGAGGAGCCTCCGAGTACGACATCAGGTCCGGGCGTGGTTTTCCTCCTGCCACGTGGGGTATCCGCTTCGACGGCTCTGTCTCCACCGAATTCCCGATACCCACTTGGGCAGATGACGCATGGATCGATGAGGCGCAGCTGTTGACGGCCATCGTCTACAGACACCCGGGGGTCGTCGCCTGCAGAGAAACTGCTGCACGCCTATTCGGGTGGCCGTTGCCCAGCTCACTCAGAAGCGACATTCTTCATCTGGGAACTTCGGACATCAACAAACGCATTCGCAGAAGAGGCATCACACTGCATCGAATGAGAACGCTCAGATCAATCGAGTGGTTGAAGTTGCCGGTCCTGAACCCACTTCAGGTATTCAGCCAGCTCGCTTCCGTCTGTTCGGTGGAGTCGCTGGTGAAAGTTGGTGACGCGGCGATCGGCAACTGGAAGAGCCCACCCCAATTCACGTTGGCGACTTTGACCGAGCACATCTCCGAAACAAAACACCTCAGGGCCAGGCCAAAGCTCGAAGCCGCTGTCGACCTCATTCGAGAAGACGTCGACTCGCCGATGGAAACAGACCTCCGCCTCTGGGCCATCTCCCGAAACCTGCCTGAACCAGAGGTCCACCCTGCCGTGTACTGTCCGACGATCGATCGCACCCTGCATCCCGACCTCGGCTACCCGAAGAAAAAGCTTGCGCTGGAGTACGAGGGAGATCATCACCGAATCTCCGAATACCAATGGGCCGCCGACATCGATCGAGTCAACGCGCTGAGAGCAGCTGGCTGGACCGTCATTCGGGTGACAAAATCGACCAGTCGTCAGCAACTCGAGCGCGATATCCGCCACCACCTCGGGCTGCAATGAAGAATATAGGTCACCATCGGACATTTCTGGCGGCAAAAAGTATCCGATAGCGACCTAACTTTCGACCCGAGTATCCGATAGCGACCAATATTCGCACGAAGCTACCGGGCCACCTGGCCGTCGCGAACCCACCTGGTCGCGAGGTTACCGGGCCGTCGCGCAGCCAACGGGCTACCGGGCCTCGGTGCCGCGGCGAGGCGGGCCCTACTCAGACCCCGAATTCGGAAGCGAAGACCCACCGCTGTGAGCGGCTTCGGTCAGGAGCGCTTCGAGGTCGCCGGAAGCCTCAGGGCGTACGGCGAACTGAGCCGCTGACGTCCTCTCGGTTCAGTCGCCGCAGGGAGAGCGCGGCGCGGGTCTGCGGCGAGGGTCCGCGGCGAGGGTCTGCAGCGCGGGTCTGCGGCGAGGGTGCACGGCGCGGGTCTGCGGCGCGCGAAGCGCAGACCGCGCCACCCAGCACATAAAAATACATAGCTATGCATAACCATTCGACACGTGAGTGATATGCCGTTAGGCTAGTGGACATGTCGAAAGTACTGTCTTCGCTCCCAGTCGGTGAGCACGTTGGAATCGCCTTCTCCGGCGGCCTGGACACCTCCTGCGCGGTTGCGTGGATGCGCCACAAGGGTGCCGTCCCCTGCACGTACACGGCCGACATCGGCCAGTACGACGAACCGGATCTGGAGTCGGTGACCGAACGCGCCAAGGAGTACGGTGCCGAGATCGCCCGCTTCGTCGACGCCAAGCGCCTGCTCGTCGAAGAGGGCTTCGTCGCCCTCCAGTGCGGCGCCTTCAACGTCCGCTCCGGCGGCAAGACCTACTTCAACACCACCCCGCTGGGCCGCGCGGTCACCGGCACCATGCTCGTGCGGGCCATGAAGGACGACGGCGTCGACATCTGGGGCGACGGCTCGACCTACAAGGGCAACGACATCGAGCGCTTCTACCGCTACGGCCTCATGGCGAACCCGAAGCTGCGCATCTACAAACCCTGGCTCGACTCGGAATTCGTCGAGGAGCTCGGCGGCCGGCAGGAGATGAGCGAATGGCTCGTCGAACACGGCTACCCCTACCGCGACTCCGCGGAGAAGGCCTACTCGACGGATGCGAACATCTGGGGCGCCACCCACGAGGCGAAGACCCTGGAGTTCCTCGACGCCGGCCTCGACATCGTCGAACCGATCATGGGCGTGGCCGCCTGGCGCGAAGACGTCGAGGTCAAGACCGAAGAGGTCTCGGTCCGCTTCGAGGCCGGCCGCCCTGTCGCCATCAACGGCGAGGAGTTCGACGACCCGGTGGCGCTGGTCTTCAAGGCCAATGAGATCGGCGGCCGCCACGGACTCGGCGTCTCCGACCAGATCGAGAACCGCATCATCGAGGCGAAGTCCCGCGGCATCTACGAGGCCCCGGGCATGGCGCTGCTGCATGTGACCTACGAACGCCTCCTCAACGCCATCCACAACGAGGACACCATCGCCCTCTACCACGAAGAGGGCCGTCGCCTGGGCCGCCGCATGTACGAAGGCCGCTGGCTCGACCCGCAGTCGCTCATGCTGCGCGAATCCATGCAGCGGTGGGTCGCCTCGGCGATCACCGGCGAGGTCACCCTGCGCCTGCGCCGCGGCGACGACTACACGATCGTCAACACCGAAGGCCCGAACCTGTCCTACCACCCGGAGAAGCTGTCGATGGAGCGCGTGGGCGACGCCGCCTTCGGCCCCGAAGACCGCATCGGCCAGATGACCATGCGCAACCTCGACATCGCCGACTCGCGCGCCCGTCTCGAGCAGTACGCGGCCATGGGCATCGTGTCCGGCCCGACCTCGGAGCTCGTGGGCTCGCTGGAGGCAGGCGGTGCGGAGGAGATCGCGAACTCCGGCGCCGAGGTGGATGAAGCCGGCGACCTCGCCGGACTGTCCGCGGCCTTCGACGCCGGCACGGACTGAGTTCCGCGCCGGACGGTTCGAGAGCTTCCGGAGACACTGCGCAGCATGAGACTCGCGGCCTCCGGCTGAGAACTGGAAGCGGCCGGCAGGTGCGCTCCACGATCTGATGGATCTTGGGGCTCACCTGCCGGCCGCTTCTTCTATTCACTGCCTGCGCGACTTCCGCGGGGGCGATCCCAACAATTTTCATGTAATGACAAATAATGCTTTGAATTCTCTTTTGACCTGACAAATTTGCCTGTAGCGTGGTGACTGCGTCCCGCCCAGGGAACGACGGAGAGCACTGCTCGTCCATGCGCGCCCATTGCACGCACCGACGAAGCGCGCCTCACGTGCAGCACAGACACCCGCATGCATTCGAAGGAGAATCCCATGCCCCAGCGACTCGGAATCGCGGTCATCGGTGCCGGAATGGCCGGTCGAGCACACGCCGCTGCCTGGCGAGCCGCCCCTGCCGCCGGAATCGGAAGCCTGCCGGACCTCGAACTCGTCTCCGTCTGCGACATCGCCGGCGATCTTGCCGCAGCCACCGCCTCGCGGTACGGGTTCACCCGTCATGACACCGACTGGCAGCACATCGTCGACGCCGATGACATCGACATCGTCAGCGTCGTCGTCGCCAACTCCCTCCATCAGCAGATCGTCGAAGCCCTGCTGGCCGCGGGCAAGCACGTCCTGTGCGAGAAACCGCTGACCGACACCGTCACCGACGCCGAATCCATGGTCGCCGCCGCGAACGACGCAGACTCTGTCGCGCGCCTCGGCTTCACCTTCCGACGCACACCGGGCCTCGCCGCGATCAAGGACTTCATCAACGACGGCACTCTGGGCGAGGTCCACCACATCAACGCCTGGTACTGGACCGATTACGCCTGCTCCCCCACTGCCCCGATGAGCTGGCGCTACCGCGGCGAACTCGGCAGCGGAGCTCTTGCCGATGTCGGCAGCCACCTCACCGACACCGTCGAATTCCTCGCCGGGCCCATCCGGAAGGTCTCCGGCGGACGTTTCCACACCGCCATCACCTCCCGCCCGCTCCCGCTGGGTCACGTGGTCGGACACGACCACGCCGAGGTCAGCGACGAATACGAGCCGGTCGGCAACGACGACTACGCCGGATTCAGCGTCGAATTCCCCACCGGGGCCGGTTTCCTCCAAGTCTCGCGGATCGCCGCGGGCCACCCCAACAGCCTCGGAGTCGAAGTCTTCTGCGCCAACGGCTCCGCCGGCTTCGACTTCCGCTTCCCCGGCCAGATCGTCCTCAACCGCAGCATCGACGACGCGGCGGCCACCGGATTGACGACGATACAGCTGGGACCCGAGCACCCCTATATCGCGAACGGGCTGGCAATGGCCGCGCCCGGAGTGGGAGTGGGCCAAAACGACGGGTTCGTCTTCCAGGCCCGGGCCTTCCTCGATGAGGTCGCCGGCATCGCCGAGGCGGACTCCCTGCCTCGCTGTGCACCATTCTCCGATGGCCTGCATGCACTCCAGGTCCGAGATGCGGTCATCGACTCGGCCAACGACAACGGACATGAGAAAGAGGTTCAGTCATGAAATTCGGCGCCTACACAGCCATCCTGCACGACCGCCCGCTGCCCGAGGCCCTGACCGTGCTCAGAGAGCTCGGCCTCAGCGCGGCAGAGATCAACGTCGGCGGATTCCTCCCACCCGTCCATATGCCGACGATCGATGACATCCTCACCTCCGATGATGCGCGAGACGAGTACCTCGGCACCTTCGCCGAGGCGGGGGTCGAGCTGGCGGGCCTCAATGCCAATGGCAACCCGCTCCACCCCGATCCGCAGATCGGCCCGCCGACGCTGAGCGACATCGAACGTGCCATCGCCGTGGCGAACCGGCTCGGTCAGACTCGAGTGGTGACGATGTCCGGACTGCCGGGCGCGGACGCCTCGGCACCCAAACCGACGTGGGTCGTCAACCCCTGGGAGTCCTCACTGCTCGACACACTCGACGAACAGTGGGCCGCAGCCACCCCGATCTGGGCAGATCTCGATCGGCTCGCCGGCGACAATGGTGTGAAGATCGCCATCGAAATGCATCCGCACAACCTCGTATTCAATCCCGCCACACTCGAGCGTCTCGTCGAGAGCATCGGGGCTGAGAACGTCGGCGCGGAGATGGATCCCTCCCATCTGTTCTGGCAGGGCATCGATCCGGTCGCAGCGATCGAGCACCTCGGCGAACTCGTCGTCCATGCCGCGGCCAAGGATGTGCGCATCAACGAGGCCGCGAAGATCCACGGCGTCCTCGACGATCGGCACACGCGATTCACCGGCGAGCGGATCACCGAGCTCCGAGGCGGTGCCGCGATCAACGCGTGGCCGCAGGGCTCCTCGTGGGACTTCGTCGCCCTCGGCCATGGCCACGACCAGGATTTCTGGAACCGGTTCGTCTCGGCCCTGAAGAAGGTCGTCCCGGACATCGCTGTGCACATCGAGCACGAAGACGAATCCCTGGGACGCATCGAGGGGCTGCAGACCGCCGCCGAGGTTCTTCTCACCGCTGCCGAGTCGGCGAATCCTGCGGGTCAGCCCTCGTCGGCGGCTCCCGCCGAGTAAGCTCAGACGCAGACCACGACAGGACAGGAGCACATGGCACGCGAACCCGAGACCGAACTGCCGGCAGAGTTCTTCGGTCCCCTCGATCGCTCCCCCGGAGCCGTGCCGCTCTATGTCCAGATCGCCCGCAGACTGGAAGCGGCGATCTCCTCCGGCCAGCTCGTCGCCGGAACCCGGCTCGAGAACGAGGTGGCGATGGCCAAGCGGATCGGCCTGTCACGGCCGACCGTGCGCCAGGCGATCCAAGACCTTGTGGACAAAGGGCTGCTGGTGCGCAGACGCGGAATCGGAACCCAGGTGATCCAGCGCCCCGTCGCCAGGCCCGTCGATCTCACCAGCCTCTACGAGGACCTCGAGAAGTCGGGCAATCCGCCGAAGACCGTCGTCCTCTCCCACCGGGTCGAAGCCGCAGACGCCGACAGCGCCGAGAGGCTGGGGGTGCCCGTCGGGTCTCCCTGCCTCCATCTGCGGCGCCTGCGCCTCGTCGGGTCGACGCCGCTGGCCATCCTGCACAATGTCCTGCCCGCCCGATTCACCGATATCACCGCCGAGGAGCTCGTGAACTCCGGCCTCTATGAAACCCTGCGGGCGCGCGGAGTCGTGTTCTCCGTGGCCCAACAGCGAATCGGAGCGAAGGCGGCCGATGCGGAAGAGGGCGAGCTCCTGGAGATCGAAACGGGTGCGCCGCTGCTGACGATGCACCGCACCGCACACGACCACAGCGGAGGGATCGTCGAATGGGGCGACCACTGCTATCGCCCCGACCTCTACTCGTTCGAGACGACCCTCGTCTCCCGCTGATCGCCGAGTTCCCAAGGCAGCACCGAACCCTCGCCCCCATTCGCCGATCGGCGCACCCTCGCGGGCGCTGCTTCCGGCAGCTCATCCGCTCCGAGCTGCAGCCAGACCCTTCCGAGGACGCCGAAACAGCAAGGATTGCCCAGAAGGGGTGACGACGCGAACAAACAATGATATTGTCATGACAAATACTTTGTCCTGACAAAGGATCGATCCGCATCGGCACAGCAGCCGCGGGGAAGGAATGACGAGAATGACCTCATCGCCTGGCTCGGCTCCTCGAACCTCACCGTTCGACCTCATCACCATCGGACGCATCGGCGTCGACATCTATCCGCTGCAGGACGGCGTCGGCCTCGAAGAGGTCGAGACCTTCGGCAAGTACCTCGGCGGCTCCGCCTCGAACGTTGCCGTCGCCGCAGCCAAGCACGGCCTCGACGCCGCCGTCATCACCGCCACCGGCGATGACCCCTTCGGCCGGTACCTGCACAACGAGGTCGCCCGCCTCGGCGTCGACAACCGCTGGGTCGGCACGAACCCGAACTACAACACCCCCGTGACCTTCTGCGAGATCTTCCCGCCCGACGACTTCCCGCTCTACTTCTACCGCGACCCCAAGGCGCCGGACCTCGATCTGACCGAGTCCGACCTCGACCTCGAGGCGGTCGCCGCGGCGAAGATCTTCTGGTCCACCGTCACCGGACTGAGCGTCGAACCCAGCCGCAGCACCCATCACGCCGCATGGGCGGCACGCGGGCACGCCGAACACACCGTCCTCGACCTCGACTACCGACCGATGTTCTGGCAGAGCCCCGAGATCGCCAGCGCCGAGGTGGGGCGCGCACTCGAACACGTCACCGTGGCCGTGGGCAACCGTGAGGAATGCGAGATCGCCGTCGGCGAGACCGAACCCGAGCGGGCCGCCGACGCACTGCTCGAGCGCGGAGTCGAACTCGCCATCGTCAAGCAGGGCCCCAAGGGCGTGCTCGCGAAGACCGCCGACGAGCGGGTCGAAGTTCCGCCCTACCCCGTCGACGTCACGAACGGCCTCGGCGCCGGTGACGGCTTCGGCGGTGCGCTGTGCCAGGGACTGCTTGCCGGCTGGGACCTCGAATACGTGCTGAAGTTCGCCAATGTCGCCGGTGCCATCGTCGCCACCCGCCGCGAATGCTCGACCGCGATGCCCGCCACCGAAGAGATCACCGCCGTGATCGGCACCAACGACCAGAAGGAAGCCCGCGCATGACATCGGATGCCCCCTCCCTCGACATCGTCACCGACGATGCCATCGCCGAACTGCGCGAGGCGCGTTTCACCGACCCCGGTGCCATCACCCGAGCCTGGGCCTCCCGCACCCGCCGCAGCATCAGCGGTCCGGATTCCCGTCTGTTCATCGTCGCCGCCGACCACCCCGCCCGCGGGGCCATGAAGGTCGGCGACGATCCGCTGGCCATGGCCGACCGTGTCGATCTCGTCGCCCGGCTGGCCACCGCGCTCTCGCGGCCAGGCGTCGACGGAGTGCTCGCCACCGCGGAGATCCTCGACGACCTCGCCTTCCTCGGGCACCTCGAGAACAAGCTGGCCGTGGGCTCGATGAACCGCGGCGGCCTGGCCGGCTCCAGCTTCGAAATCGACGACCGCTTCACCGGTCACACCGTCGAGCGCATGTCCCGCGACGGAATCGACCTCGCCAAGACCCTGCTGCGGATCAACCTCGCGGACCCCGCCACCACCTCGGCGCTCATGGCCAATGCCGCAGCCGTGAACGCCTGCGCAGACACCGATCTGCCGGTGATGCTCGAGCCGTTCATGAGCGAATGGGTCGACGGCAAGGTGCGCAATGTGCTCACCCCCGAAGCCGTCATCCGGTCGATCGGCATCGCGCAGGGGCTCGGCACGACCTCGACCCACACTTGGCTGAAGATCCCCGTCGTCGACGACATGGAGCAGGTCATGGCAGCGACGACTCTGCCGACCCTGCTGCTCGGAGGCGAGCGCTCGGATGATCCCGAGGCGACCTTCCGCAGCTGGGAGAATGCCCTGGCACTGCCCGGTGTGCGCGGCCTCGTCATCGGCCGTTCGGTCGTCTACCCGGCCGACGGCGATGTCATCGGCTCCGTCGACCGCGCCGCCGCACTGGTCCACAGCACAGAAAGGATTCCGGCATGATCAACGAATGGTTCTACCCCCGCGGAGAGCTCGCCAGGGACGGCTTCGAGTCCGTCGTCGATTCGACTCTTCCGGGGTGGGCGCACACCGGGTTCCGCGCCGCCACGCTCGGCGGAGACCAGCCGAGCTCGGTCGAACTCGCCGCCGAGGCGGTCGAGAGGGTCTTCGTGCCGCTGGCCGGTGAGTCCTTCACCGTCGACTACGTCCTCGCCGACGGCACCACCGGCAGCCAGGAGCTGGCCGGTCGGACCTCGGTCTTCCACGGACCGGCCGACTGTCTCTACCTACCCACCGGCTCCAGTGCCACGGTCACCTCGGCGAAGGGTCGGATCTCGGTCTCCGAAGCACCGACGACGGAGACGCGCCCCGTCCAACACCTCCCCGCTGCCGAGGTCCCGGTCGAACTGCGCGGTTCGGGAATCTCGAGCCGACAGGTCCACAACTTCGCGACCCCGGCGGGCCTCGACTGTGTGAAGATCATCGCCTGCGAGGTCATCACTCCGGGCGGCAACTGGTCATCCTATCCCCCGCACAAGCACGACGAGGCGATCGCCGGTTCCGAGTCCCGCCTCGAAGAGATCTACTACTTCGAGACCGCGGTTTCGCGTGCCTCGAACGCACCGGCCGAGGCCGATCCCTTCTCCCTGTTCTCGACCTACTCCTCGGCCGCCGGCGAGATCACCACCTCGGCGACGGTGCGCACAGGCGATATCGCCCTCGTCCCCTACGGGTACCACGGCCCCCTCGCCGCCGCACCCGGCTACGACAACTACTACCTCAATGTCATGGCCGGCCCCGATGACGAACGCATCTGGCTCATCAGCGACGACCCCGCCCACGGCTGGGTCCGCGAGGAATGGGACGACCTCGAGTTCGACTCTCGGCTGCCCTACACCGCGGACGAACAGAACCCCGCCTAGAGACATCAGACTTCGAAGGAGAAGTGACATGACTGTGACGATGACCGTGGCTCAGGCGCTGACGACCTTCCTGTCCCGTCAGTACACCGTCGACGGAGACATCCGCCAGCGCACGATCGCGGGGATGTTCGGCATCTTCGGGCACGGCAATATCGCAGGCATGGGTCAGGCTCTGCGTCAGCTCAGCCACGATGAGCCCGACGCGATGCCCTATCACCAGGCCCGCAACGAACAGGCGATGGCCCATCAGGCCGCAGGCTTTGCGAGGATGAATCGTCGACGCTCGACCTTCGCAGCGGCCGCTTCGGTGGGGCCGGGTGCGGCGAACATGCTCACCGGAGCGGCCCTGGCCACGGCCAATCGCCTGCCGGTCCTGCTGTTGCCTTCGGACACCTTCGCGACCCGCGTCTCCGATCCGGTGCTCCAGCAGCTCGAACACCCCCACGACACATCGTTACAGGTCACGGACGCGTTCCGACCGCTCTCCCGTTACTTCGACCGAGTCGAACGCGGCGAGCAGCTGTTCTCCATCGCGCTGGCGGCCATGCGGGTGCTCACCGATCCTGCCGAAACTGGTGCGGTCACGATCGCACTGCCCGAAGACGTCCAAGCCGAAACCATCGAGGTCCCGGATGAATTCCTGACCGAACGAGACTGGCACATCCGGCGGCCCCTTCCCGAGCCCGGCCCGCTCGAGCGTGCCGCCGCCGCGATCCGCGGGGCCGAGCGACCGCTGATCGTCGCCGGCGGCGGAGTGCTCTACTCCGCAGCCGAGGAAGAGCTGCGCTCCTTCGCCGAGGCGACCGGCATCCCCGTTGCCACCACCCAAGCCGGCGGTGGAGTGCTCGACCACGATCACCCGCTCAACCTCGGCGGGATCGGAGCAACGGGGTCGTCCGCGGCCAACCGGATCGCCGCCTCGGCGGACGTCGTCATCGGCATCGGCACTCGCTACAGCGATTTCACGACTTCGAGCCGAAGCGCCTTCGCCGATCCCGATGTCAGCTTCGTCAACCTCAACGTCGCGAGCTTCGATGCCTACAAGCACGGCAGCCGCTACCCCATCGTCGCCGACGCCCATGCCGGACTGGTGGGACTGAGCGAGCAGCTGGATGAGTTCCGAGTGGGCGAGGAGCATACGCGCCGGATCGATGTCGAACGCAGGAACTGGGTCGCCGAGGTCGATGCGGCCGTGGCGCCCACGCCCGCCGAACTGCCGGGCCAGCCCGAGATCATCGGTGCGGTCAACCGAGCTGTCGGTCCACGCGATGTCGTCATCCAAGCCGCCGGCTCCCTGCCGGGTGACCTGCAGAAGCTCTGGCGGACCCGGGACGCCCTGGGCTATCACGTCGAATACGCGTTCTCCTGTATGGGATACGAGATCGCCGGAGGCCTGGGAGTCCGGCGCGCCATCGAGGCCGCCGGTGATGACCGTGAGGCCGTCGTCATGGTCGGCGACGGCTCCTACCTCATGCTCCACACGGAACTCGTGACCGCCGTGGCCGAGGGCCTCAAGCTCATCGTCGTCCTCATCCAGAATCACGGCTATGCCTCGATCGGACACCTGTCGGAGACAGTCGGTGCACCCCGATTCGGCACCTGGTACCGCAGATACGATGCCGACTCCCCGGAGTTCCGCACCGACGAGATCCTGCCCGTCGACCTCGCAGCGAACGCTCGCTCCTACGGCGTCGACGTCGTCGAGATCGACCCCGGCCCCTCGGCGAGCACTCGCCTCGCCGAGGCCGTGGAGGCCGCCCGTGCGGCCGAGACCTCGACGCTCATCCACATCAACTCGGATCCGCTCGCCTATGCCCCTGAAGGCGAAGGGTGGTGGGACGTGCCGGTCGCGGCCGCGTCGACCATGGACGACACCCGAGCGGCCCGCTCTGCCTACGAGGACGAGCGCAGCCACCAACGGCCTCTGCTGTAGCCAGCCGATCGCCCAGGGCACGAAGACCACCGACAGCCGACCACAAGGACAGGACAATGACAACGCAGTCACTTCGCATCGGCACAGCACCCGATTCCTGGGGCGTGTGGTTGCCAGACCACCCGGGACAGGTCCCGTGGCAGCGCTTCCTCGATGAAGTCGTCGAGGCGGGATACACCTGGATCGAGCTCGGCCCCTACGGCTACCTGCCGACGAATCCCGAGCAGCTGCGCGAGGAGCTCGGCTCGCGGGGACTCAAACTCTCCGGCGGCACGGTATTCACCGGGTTCCACAAGACGGATGACCAGTTCGAGCGGGCCTGGAAGCAGGCCGAGGCGGTCGCCGCACTCACTGCCGAACTCGGCGGTGAGCACATCGTCGTCATCCCCGATCTGTGGCGCTCGGACACGAGCGGCCAGGCCCTCGAACCCCGGACGCTCGATGACGAGCAGTGGTCGCGTATGGCCGCCGGCCACGACGCTCTCGGCAAGGCCCTCTACGAAGAGTTCGGTCTCCGCCAGCAGTTCCACTCGCATGCCGACTCCCATGTCGGCACACATTCGGAAGTCGAACGCTTCCTCGAACTCACCGATGAGCGGTACACGAACCTCTGCCTCGACACGGGACACTTCTCGTACTACGGCGGGGACAACCTCAGACTCATCCACGACCACCCCTCGCGCATCGGCTATCTTCACCTCAAGCAGGTCGATCCGGTTCGGATCTTCGACGTCCTCAAGTCCGATACACCGTTCGGCGACGCGGTCGCGCAGGGAATCATGGTCGAGCCCGATCAGGGGATCCCTCCGCTCGACCCGATCATCGATGCCGTCGCGGCTCTCGACGAGAACACCTTCGCCATCGTCGAACAGGACATGTTCGGCTGCAGCGTCGACGCCCCGTTCCCGATCGCCGAACGGACGCTGAAGACGATCCTCGCGTCCACGGACGCCGCGGTCGTCGACCACTGACCCAGCTCATCGCCGCTCGATCCCACACACCGACAAGCCCGCAGCCCCACAGGAGAGACAATGACCGTGACAGACCCGCCTGAAGATTTCCGCGTCGGCATCGTCGGTGCCGGAATGATGGGCGCAGACCACGTCAAACGCATCACCTCGACGATCAGCGGGGCCACGGTCTCCGCCGTGGTCGACCCCGATGAGTCCCGGCTCGCCTCGGCGCTGGAGAACGCCCCCGGAGCCGTCGGCTGCTCCCGCATCGAAGACGCTCTCGAGGCCGGAGTGGTCGACGGGGTCCTCATCGCGACCCCCGGGTTCCTCCACGAACCCGTGCTGCTGCCCAGCCTCGAGGCCGGTCTCCCGATCCTGTGCGAGAAGCCTCTGACCCCGGACCCGGACTCCTCGTGGCGGATCCTCGAAGCCGAGCAGGCCACCGGCCGCCACCTCATCCAAGTCGGGTTCATGCGTCGTTTCGATCCCGAATACCGGCAGCTGCGCGAGCTCATCGACTCGGAGCAGGCCGGTGAGCTGCTCATGCTCCGCTGCGCCCATCGCAACCCGTCGGTCCCGGACTCCTACATGCAGGAGTCGCTCATCAACGACTCCGTCGTCCACGAATTCGACGTCGTACCCTGGCTGGCCGATTCCCCCATCCGCAGCCTCGAGGTCAAGCACGCTCGCCGCAATCGGCTCACGCCCGAACGCCTCCAGGAGCCGATCCTCGTACTCATGGAGCTGGCCAATGGCACGCTCGTCGATCTCGAGATGAACGTCAGCGTGCAGTTCGGCTATCAGGTGACCACCGAGGCCGTCTTCGATTCCGGAATCGCCCGCATCGGCGAGCCCACCGGCCTGCAGCTGTGGCATCAGGGGCGTTCGGGAATCGCCGAACATGCAGACTTCACCACCCGTTTCCGGACGGCCTACGACGATCAGGTTCAGGCCTGGGTCGACGCGGCGCGCTCGGGCGGCATCGCCGGCCCGTCTGCCTGGGACGGCTACAAGGTGGCCGTGGCCTGCCGGGAAGGCGTCGCCTCCCTGCTCGACGGCAGACCGCGCACGCTCGATCTGCCCGACACCCCTGACTTCTACCTCTGACCGACCTGCCCTCACGAACGCTTGGAGTATCAATGAAGATCGCCTACGATCCCACACCGCTGCACCACACGCACCGCCTGCTCGACTTCCCGGCCGTGACCGCCGACCTCGGATTCGACCATCTGCAGCTGACACCGCATCCGGACTTCGCCACTCACTTCCGATACCCGAAGATGGATCGCGCGCTCATCCGCCGCTTCGGGCAGGCCGTCGATGCCGCAGGGATCACGGTGCCCGCCCTGCTGCCCGTGCAGCGGATCGCCTGGCCGGATGAGGGCAAACGCGTCGCGGCGGTGAAGAACTTCCGCCGCGTCATCGAGATCGCCATCGACCTCGGCGTGACGACCATCAACACGGAATTCAGCGGTCGCCCGGAATCCTTTGAGGACTCCGAAGAGTCCTTCTACCGTTCGATGGACGAACTGCTGCCCATCGTCGAGAAGGAGGGGCTGAGGCTCAACTTCGACCCCCACCCCGACGACTTCGTCGAGGACGGGCACGAAGCCTGGCGAGTCCTGCGCGGTCTCGACTCCGAAGCGATCGGCTTCGTCTACGTCGCCTCGCACACCTTCCACTACGGCGACTGCCTCGCCACCCTGGCCGAGGAGCTCGGCGACCGACTGCGTGCCGTCTACATCTCCGATGCCTTCGACCACCGCGCCTCGCACGGGCTGCGGTACATCGCGAACCCGCCGACCACCTCGGCGCGGGTGCATCAGCATCTCAAGGTCGGGGACGCCGACGTCGATTTCGACGCTCTCTTCGGCGTGCTGAACGCAACCGGGTTCCTCGCCCGCGAAGACTCTCTCCTCGTGTCCAATGTGTTCGGGGAGAACGAGAACAATGACGCCGTCAGCCGATTCCAGAAACAGCGGATCGATGAACTCATCTCCGCACAGGCAGGTCCCACCGGCTGAGGCGGCGCGCAGCCACCGTCGAATCGCATCGAGAAGTTCGAGACCGAAGCATCGGAAAATCATTCAAAGGAGAGTGAACGTTCATGAGCGGAGAAGGCAAGAGTCTGGTCGATCTTCCACCGGACACGAAGGGACCACACACCACACGCCTGGGCATCATCGCCGTCGTCGCCACATTCGGCGGCCTGCTGTTCGGCTATGACACCGGCGTCGTCAACGGGGCCCTCGAGCCCCTCACCCACGATTTCGGTCTGACACCGCGGACCGAGGGACTCGTCGTCAGCTTCCTCACCATCGGTGCGGCCTTCGGCGCCGTCATCGGCGGTCGACTCTCCGATGCCTTCGGACGCCGATCGAACATCCTGCTGCTCGCCTGCTTCTTCATCGTCGGGACCCTGGCCTGTGCACTGTCGCCCAATTGGCAGTTCCTCGCCGGGGCGCGCTTCTTCCTCGGATTGGCTGTGGGCGCGGCATCGACGACAGTGCCCGTCTACCTGGCCGAACTCGCGCCCTTCGAACGGCGCGGCTCACTGGTCACCCGCAACGAGGTGATGATCGTCGTCGGCCAGTTCGCGGCCTTCGTCATCAACGCGGTCATCTTCAACGTCTGGGGAGAGCACGAGGGCGTATGGCGCTTTATGCTCGCCGTCGCCGTTCTGCCCGCCATCGCACTGCTCATCGGCATGCTCTTCCTGCCCGAGAGCCCCCGCTGGCTGATCTCGAAGAACCGCGATGATCAGGCTCTCGGCGTGCTCAAGCAAGTTCGTTCGGATGATCGCGCCGAGGCGGAGATGCGCGAAGTCGAACTGCTGGCAGAACAGGAAGAGGTCGCCAAGACCGGCGGTGTCTCGGACCTCGCATCGAAATGGGTGCTGCGCCTTGTCCTCATCGGCGTCGGCTTGGGCATCGCCCAGCAGCTGACGGGCATCAACTCCGTGATGTACTACGGGACGCAGCTGCTCACCGATGCGGGCTTCTCCGCCGATGCAGCGATCATCGCGAACACGCTCAACGGTCTCTTCTCCGTCATCGGCGTCACCGTCGGCATCCTGCTCATCAACAAGCTGCCGCGCAGATTCATGCTGTTGGGCGGATTCACGCTCACCAGCACGTTCCACCTGCTGATCGGCCTGTCCGCGGTGTTCCTGCCCGACGGAATGGGCAAGGCCTACACGATCCTCGTGTTCGTCGTGCTGTTCGTCTTCTCCATGCAGGGAACCCTGGGACCGCTCGTCTGGCTCATGCTTGCCGAGATCTTCCCGCTGAAGATCCGCTCCTTCGCGATGGGCATCTGCGTCTTCGCCCTCTGGCTGGCCAATGCCGCCGTTGCACAGTTCTTCCCGAGCGTGGTCAGCGGACTCGGAATCTCGAACACGTTCTTCCTCTTCGCCGGGCTCGGCGTGCTCGCTCTCATCTTCATCTACTTCATGGTTCCCGAAACCAGGAACAAGACGCTCGAAGACCTCGAAGCGGAATTCCGTTCGAAGTACGGGCAGTGAAGCCCGCCCGGCAGCGCTCTATTGGGCGCGTGCCCGGAACATCAGGCATTCTGACGGTCAGAGTCTGATCTGACGGTCATCGACGAGAAGGAGAAACCCATGTCCATCATGGTGGCAGTACCCGACAGCAACGCGGCTCCGGCAGCGATCACCGCGGCGATCGAAGAGGCGAAGCGGTTCGGCACCGACCTCGTCGTCATCCCGCTCGGCATCCAATCCGATTTCGACACCGCGGCATTCGATGAGTCCGGGGTTCCCTACCAGGTGATCGGACGTCAGGGGCGTGGCGACAGAGACCCCGCCGAGGCGGTCCTCGACGAACTCGACGAGCACCCTGAGATCATCCGCCTCGTCATCGGAATGCGCCGCCGGTCCCGAGTGGGCAAGATGCTCATCGGCTCGGTGAGCCAGCGTCTCCTGCTCGACTCGCCGGTCCCGGTTCTCGCCGTCAAGGGCTGAGAACCGAAAGCTCCGGTGGCGGGCCGAGCGGGTACGCACCCGCTCGGCCTGTCGACGTGAGCGCACGTCGTCGCGGCTGATCGGTCGGCGTCGCTGCCGGTCCTCTACCACTCACCGGCTCGCGCCGCTACGTGAGGTATCCCTCCGGCCGAGGTCCTCCTCAACGTCCTCACACAGGGCTATTCTGGGACTGGATCGCGCAGAACCGGGCTCTTCGCCCGCCCCGATCCCGCCGCACGCCATCGCTGTCGCCGCCGACAGCGAAAGCAGCCGGCAGAATGCGAACACAGACGGCATCAGGCGCACACCGAATGACACCCAAGGATGCCCCATGCCCAGTACGTCAAGCACCAGCACGCTGGAAGCAGCCGCCGCACACCACGCCCGCACCCATGCCCGCCTGTCGATGGCGGGGAAGATCGCGGCGATCCTCGCACTCACCCTGATCATCTACTTCATTCCAGCCCCTGAGGGCATCGACCCGCGTGGGATGCACATGGCGGGAATCTTCGCCGGAACCATCCTCGGCCTCATCCTGCAGCCGCTGCCGACGGCCTCGGTCGCTCTGGTCGGACTGGCCGCCGCCATGGTCACCGGCACGATGGATGCGAAGACCGAGGCCCTGCAGGGGTTCGGGAACTCGACCATCTGGCTGATCGTCGCCGCGTTCTTCATCGCCGACTGCTTCCTGCTCACCGGTCTGGGACGCCGCATCGCGCTGCTGTTCGTCTCGTGGCTCGGCAGGTCCTCGCTCGGCCTGTCCTACGGCATGGCGCTGGCCGACCTCGTCCTCTCCCCCGCCACACCGTCGAACACGGCCCGCGCAGGCGGCGTCGTCTACCCGATCGTCCGGTCGCTCGCTTCGGTCAACGACTCACACCCATCCAGCGCCGAGTCGCGGAAGAGACTGGGTTCCTACCTCTCCCTGACCTCGGTGCAGGTCAACACCATCACCTCGGCCTGTTCGTCACGGCTATGGCCGGCAACCCGTTGGCCGTGGGCTTCGCCGCCGATGCCGGTATCGACATCTCCTGGGGCACCTGGGCGCTGGCCGCGATCGTGCCCGGACTCGTCGCACTCATCGTTATGCCATGGTTCATGGCCAAGGTCTACAAGCCGGGCCTGACGAAGACCCCCGAGGCCCCCGCCCACGCGCGTGAGGAACTCAAGGAGCTCGGCTCCATGAGCCGCGGCGAGTGGACCATGCTCGCAACCTTCGCCCTCCTGCTCCTCCTGTGGGTGTTCGGTGACATGATCGGGGTGGATGCCACCTCGGCGGCCTTCGTCGGCGTGGCGATCCTCCTCATCACCAAGGTGCTGACGTGGAAGGACATGGCCGCCAACAGCGGCGCCTGGTCGACGCTGATCTTCTTCTCCGTGCTCGTGGGCATGGCCACCCACCTCAACACCCTCGGGGTGATCGGGTGGATCGGCGACGAGGTCGCCGGGCTGGTCGGCGGAATGCCGTGGATGGCCGCGTTCGCTGTGCTCAGCATCGTCTACTTCTACGTCCACTACCTCTTCGCATCGAACACGGCGCAGATCGTCGCGATGTACTCAGTGTTCCTCGGGGCGGCGATCGCCACCGGCGCTCCCCCGCTGTTCGCGGCACTGGCGCTGGGCTTCATCGGCAACCTCATCGGCGGCCTCTCGCACTACGCCTCGGGCCCCGCGGGCGTGATCTACGGCTCCGGCTACGTCACGACCGCCGAATGGTTCAAGGTCGGCTTCCTCGCCTCCGTCGTCAACATCCTCATCTGGAGCCTCGTCGGCGGCGGATGGATGTCCCTGCTCGGCATGTTGGGCTGATCCCCTCACCGAGTTGCGAATACCCCCTCGCCGAGGCGGTCCTGGCGATGGCATGGATCGCTCGCTGCGATGAATGCCGCCCAGTCCCTGCGAACCAGATCCAGCGATCGTCGATCGACCGCGGAATCGGGTCGAGCGCAAGTGTGAAGCGCCTGCGCCCACGCCGGGCGTCCTCGGCCGAGCAGGCAACGAAGTGGACACCATTCTTCGTCCATCACGACGCTCTGAGCGTCGACTGCGAAATCTTCCTCTGCAGCCCGACCTCCTTGAGATATCGATTCGCGGCGGTGACCCCGGCAATGCTGCCCGGCGTGATCTGCTGATAGGGAATGGCATAGGGACGAATGCCCGGAGCGGCTGCGAGCATCGGTGTCTCCCCCGGGTTGATGAGCGTCAGACCGGTGAAGATCAACCAGCCGAGGACGAACCCCATCACGGTCTTCGGTCCCGGGCGGTCACCGAAGACCTCGATGACCTCGCCGAGCTCCTCACGGTGACGACGGGCCTTTCGCATCACGGAACCCAACACAACCCCGACCTTCGGATCAATCGTCAGAACAGCCGGACCCTTTTGGGCTCACAGCCCTGACTCTGGACCCACGAAAAAGTCCCTCACCGGCTATCCTGCCTGGTGAGGGACTTCCCTTCGGTGCGCCACGAGGGATTCGAACCCCCAACCTTCTGATCCGTAGTCAGATGCTCTATCCGTTGAGCTAGTGGCGCGCGTTGTTCGGACTGACGCCGTGCAACTCGAACAACTATACACACCAGTTTCGCTCAAGCTCAAATCGCGTCCGCGTGCGCTTCGCCACATTCGCGCACAGGCGGGCAGTCGCCTCGGCGAACCGGGAATGAAAGCGCGGATTTCAGCAACGAGTCACCAATGAAACAACGCGTCAATTAATTGCAATGACACGTCATGTCAAAGTCTGATTCACGTCAATGAAGTCGTTCTTGTGACCCAATGCACATCTTCGAGTGACCGAAACCAGCGATTTTCGTGCTTGTCCCCATCCTACGGTGGATGTGTACCAACCGCTCGACGGAACCAGCAACCGCCTGAGACGCAACCCCGCACTCGACCTCAAAGGAGACCACTCATGACTGTCCTCGACCATGATGTCGTCGCTGACCAGCTGAAGAATGCACCGACCCGAAACGAGTCGGTACTCTCATTCGTCGGCCGGATCGCCGCCCTCACCACTCCGGATGACATCGTCTGGATCGACGGTTCCGAGGAGCAGAAGAATCAGATCGCCGAGCAGCTCGTCGAGGCCGGCACCATCAAGCGCCTCACCGGCACCAAGGACTCCTACTACGCGGCCTCCGATCCCGAGGACGTCGCCCGCGTCGAGGGCCGCACCTTCATCTGTTCCGAAGAGGAGAAGGATGCCGGCCCGCTGAACAACTGGGTCGCTCCCGCGGAGATGAAGGAAACCCTCAACCCGCTCTTCGCCGGATCGATGCGCGGACGCACCATGTACGTCATCCCGTTCGTCATGGGCCACGCCGAGGCGGACCAGCCGATGTTCGGCATCGAGGTCACCGACTCGGCCTACGTCGTCCTCTCCATGCTCGTCATGGCTCGCTCGGGCAAGTACGCCCTCGATGCGATCGACTCCCAGGATGCGAAGTTCGTCGAGTGCGTGCACTCCGTCGGCGCTCCGCTCGAAGAAGGGCAGGAGGACGTCGCCTGGCCCTGCAACACCACGAAGTACATCACCCACTTCCCCGAAGAGCGCGCCATCTGGTCCTTTGGATCCGGCTACGGCGGCAACGCCCTGCTCGGCAAGAAGTGCTACGCGCTGCGCATCGCCTCGGCGATCGCTCGCGACGAGGGCTGGCTGGCCGAGCACATGCTCATCCTCAAGCTGACGAACCCGGAGGGCGAGGTCAAGTACGTCGCCGCCGCGTTCCCCTCGGCCTGCGGCAAGACGAACCTCGCGATGATCGAACCCACCATCCCCGGCTGGAAGGCCGAGACCCTTGGTGACGACATCGCGTGGATGCGCTTCGGCGAAGACGGCCAGCTCTACGCCGTCAACCCCGAGTTCGGCCTCTTCGGCGTGGCTCCGGGCACCGGATACACCACGAACCCGACTGCGATGCGCGCCATCGAAGCCGGCGGCAACATCTTCACCAACGTCGCCCTGACCGACGACGGTGACGTGTGGTGGGAAGGCAAGACCGACGAGAAGCCGGCGCATCTCACCGACTGGAGGGGCAACGACTGGACGCCTGAGTCCGAGACCCCTGCCGCTCACCCGAACTCGCGCTTCTGCACCCCGATCGCCAACGTTCCCACCCTGGCTCCCGAGTGGACCAACCCGAACGGTGTTCCGATCTCGGCCATCCTCTTCGGAGGTCGCCGCAAGACCACGATGCCGCTGGTCACCGAGACCAAGGACTGGACCCACGGCGTGTTCATGGGTTCGGTGCTGTCCTCGGAGACCACAGCCGCTGCCACCGGAGCCGTCGGCGTCGTCCGCCGCGACCCGATGGCCATGCGTCCGTTCATCGGCTACAACGTGGGTGACTACCTGCAGCACTGGCTGAACATCGGCAACACCGAGGGTGCCCAGCTGCCGAAGATCTTCTACGTCAACTGGTTCCGCCGCGACGACGACAACTCGTTCCTGTGGCCCGGGTTCTCCGAGAACTCGCGCGTTCTCAAGTGGGTCTTCGAGCGCGTGGCCGGCACCGCCGACGCTCAGGAGTCTCCGCTCGGACTCACCCCGGTCGAGGGCGGCCTGGACACCGAGGGCCTCGACTTCACCGATGAGCAGCTGCGCAGGGCACTGGCCATCAAGCCCGAGGAATGGGAGACCGAACTCGGCCTCATCGAGGACTGGTACGCCGAGCTCGGCGATTCGGTTCCGACCGAACTGCGCGCCGAGGTCGAGAACCTCCGGAAGCGCCTCGGCCTGGCCTGAGACGCGGAGAGCCTGAGACTCCCCGAGTCTGACTCGAGTCTCAAGGCCGATGGAGAGGTTCGGCCCCCGGGCTGAGCCGTCCTGTCCCACAGAGAATCCCCCAACCGCCGCCGAGGTGGTTGGGGGATTCTCATGTTTCGTGGGTGTGCGGCCCATGCTCCCGCTGCAAAGCGGTATCCGTCCCACACCGTCAGCGGCAACTCGCCCCGCAAGCCACACGACGCCCTCGCACCGCCATAACGCACCGATGCAACGGCAGGAGATGTCACTAACGGTGACTGATGCCGAACCGCCGGTACGTGACGCTGCCGGTACATGAACGTTGCCGGTGCGTGAGGCTGCCGGTGCGTGACGCTGCCGGCACGTGGTGCGGGAGGTATGGGGCGATCAGGCGTGGTGAACACCCGCCGCCCCGTGGCGCTCGTAGTGAGCTCGTACGGCCTCGGCTTCAGGCCCCGTGCAGTGCCGGCACGATGAGGTAGACGCCGAGGAGGACGACGAGTCCGCAGATGCTGAAGACCGCCCAATAGCCGGCCTTGAGCAGCGAGTTGCCCCTGCCCTCTTCGACTCGATCGAGATGAACCGCGCGCATCCGCACGGCCGAGGAGAAGAGGGTGATGACGATGATCGCCGAGATCCAGGTCGCGGCCGCAACGATGACGAACGAGCTCCACTCGATCATTTCGCGTCTCCCTTGTCGCTGGCTTCGGCCCCGACCGAAGAGTCCTTCTGAGCCTCAACCTGAGTCCCGGCCGGCGAGTCCTGCGGCACGGAACCATTCGCGCCCTCAGGGCGGGGGGCCCGGGCTTTCTTCTTCGCACCTCGAGCGCGACGCTTCTCTTTCGCAGCCTGCTTCTCTGCCCACGCCTCTCGGCGGGCTTCACGCCTGGCACGGGCTCGTTTGCGGTTGCGGTCCTTGCGCAGTTTGCGCTTGCGACCGCGAATGTTCACTGCCTCGCCGACGGTGTCGAAGCCCGAAAGGTCGGTCTCCTTGGTCTGGCGGGAGCTGAAGTAGATCCAGAGGACGACGATGACTGCGGCCACCGTATCGATGATGACACCGACCAGCCCGAGGTGGGCGATCCCGGCGGCGAGCCCGCCTACGATGGCGGCTGCCGGGATGGTGAACAGCCAGCCCGAAGCGATTCGCCCGGCCGTCGACCACTGGACATCGGCGCCTTTGCGGCCGAGCCCCGAGCCGAGCACCGAGCCGGAGGCAACCTGGGTCGTCGACAGGGCGAAGCCGAGGTGCGAGGAGGCGAGGATGGCTGCGGCGGTCGAGGTTTCGGCGGACAGCCCCTGAGCGGCCTTGACCGTCGTCAGCTTGGTGCCGAGGGTATCGATGATGCGCCAACCGCCGACGTAGGTGCCGAGCGCGATCGCCAGAGCACACGAGGCGATGACCCAGATGTGGGGGCCGGTGCCGTGTTCCTGCAGGTTCGCGGAGACGAGCACGAGGGTGATGACACCCATCGTCTTCTGTGCATCGTTCGTGCCGTGCGCGAGCGCCACCAGCGAGGAGGAGAAGATCTGCCCGTACTTGAACGGTCCGCGACGCGCGGTCTTGCCTTCCTTGTTGCGGCGGGTGATGGCGTAGGCGATGCGGGTGCACAGGTACGCGCTGAACCCGGCGATGATCGGCGCGGCCAACGCCGGAATCACGACCTTGGACAGGAAGACTCCGAAGTCGACGGAGCTGAGTCCGGCACCGACGATGGCCGCGCCGATGAGGCCGCCGAAGAGCGCATGGGACGAAGAGGAGGGAAGGCCGAAGCGCCAGGTCGCCATGTTCCAGACGATGGCGCCGATGAGACCGGCGAGGATGAAGTCGGGAGTGATCTGCACTCCCCCGCCGCCTTCTTTGATGATGCCGCCGGAGATGGTCTTGGCCACCTCGGTGGAGAGGAAGGCGCCGACGAGGTTGAGGATCGCGGCGAGCGTGACCGCCGTCTTCGGTTTGATGGCTCCGGTGGCGATCGGCGTGGCCATGGCATTGGCCGTATCGTGAAAGCCGTTGGTGAAGTCGAAGAACAGTGCCAGTGCTATGACGAGCACGACAACGAAGATGATTTCCACTAATCGACCTTGGGTGTAGACACTATTCGGACCGTGGATGATGCAGCTGGCGGCCAGCGATCACTATCCCGCTGAAGTCTACCCTCGACTTCTGCCGATCTTCATCCGCAGTTCGACCCTACTCCACTCCGTTTACCGGATGTTCACTTTTGACGTGGGCAAATGCGCTCCGCCCGGAGCAGAATGCAATAGCGCTCACATTCCGGGCGGAGCACAGATGGACCCTCAGGCCACGAATCCGTCGGCGACGTCGAGCGCCTGGTCGAGGACGTCGAGTCCGAAGCGCAGATCCGCGTCCCCGATGTTCAGCGGCGGCACCACGTGGATCCGGTTGAAGTTCGCGAACGGGAGGACTCCCCCGGATTTGAGGGCGGCGACGACCGCGTTCATCTCCGGTGAGCTTCCGCCGTAGGCGGCCAGGGGTTCCTTCGTCACCCGGTCGCGCACGAGCTCGACCGCCCAGAAGCAGCCCCGTCCCCGCACGTCACCGACCGAGGGGTGGCGAGAGGCCATCTCCTGCAGTGCCGGTCCGATGATCTCAGCGCCGAGGCGGTCGGCGTTGTCGACCATCCCCTCGGTCTCCATGGCGTTGATCGTCGCCACTGCGGCCGCACAGGCCAGCGGGTGGCCCGAATAGGTCAGACCGCCCGGGTAGGCCCGGTCGCGGAAGGTCTCGAAGATCGCGTCCGAGATCGCGACACCGCCCAGCGGCACGTATCCGGAGTTCACTCCCTTGGCGAAGGTGATGAGGTCCGGCGCAACGCCCCAATGATCGAGTGCGAACCAGCGACCGGTGCGCCCGAAACCGGCCATCACCTCGTCGGCAATGAAGACGATCCCGTGCTTCGCCGTCAGTTCGCGCACACCTTCGAGGTATCCGGCCGGAGGACCGTAGATCCCGGCAGTGCCCGGCACGGTCTCGAGGATGAGGGCGGCGATGTTGCCCGGTCCTTCCAGCGTGATCATGTCTTCGAGGTGGGCCAGTGCCCGCTGCGTCTCCTCGGCTTCGGAACTCGAGTTGAAGTAGGAGCGGTACTGGTAGGCGGGCATGAAGTGGACGATGCCTTCGGCCGAGTAGTCGTTGGCGAACCGTCGCGGGTCGCCGGTGACGTTGACGGCCAGCTGGGTTCCGCCGTGATAGCTGCGATAGGCCGAGAGCACCTTCGTCCGCCCGGTGTGCAGCCGCGCCATGCGGATGGCGTGCTCGTTCGCATCGGCCCCGCCGTTGGTGAAGAACACATGGTCGAGGTCTCCGGGGGTGCGCTCGGCGATGAGTCGAGCCGCCTCGGAGCGGGCGTCGTTGACGTACTGCGGGGCAATCGTGCACAGCCTGCCCGCCTGCTCCTGGATCGCTGCGACCACGCTCGGGTGCTGGTGGCCGATGTTCGTGTTGACCAGCTGTGAGGACATGTCGAGCAGCTTCCGGCCCTCACCGTCCCAGACATAGGATCCTGCGGCGTCGATGATCGTCATCGGGTCGAAGGGACCCTGCGCCTGCCAGGAGTGGAAGACGTGGGCCCGGTCGAGTTCGTGGGCACGGCGCCCGGCGTCGATGCGGTCGGCGTCGATGCGGTCGACGTCGACGCGCGATTCGGTGAGCGGGGAATCCGCGGTGGTGGTCATGGGTGCTCCTTCGCCGAGGTGGCTGTGCGTGAGAGGTCAGTCGTTGGTGGGGAATCCGAGGTTGAGTCCGCCGTGGCTGGGGTCGAGCCAGCGCGAGGTCACGACCTTGCCGCGGGTGAAGAAGTGGACGCCTTCGTCGCCGTAGGCGTGGGTGTCTCCGAACAGCGAGTTCTTCCACCCGCCGAAGGAGTAATAGCCCACCGGCACGGGGATGGGCACATTGATGCCGACCATTCCGACCTCGACCTCGGTCTCATAGCGGCGGGCCGCTCCTCCGTCGTTGGTGAAGATCGCGGTGCCGTTGCCGTAGGGGTTGGAGTTGATGAGCTCGAGGCCTTCGTCGTAGCCGGGGACGCGGACGACGGCGAGGACGGGGCCGAAGATCTCGTCGGTGTAGATCGACATATCGGGGCTGACATGGTCGAACAGCGTCGGGTTGAGGAAGAAGCCCGCATCGGCCGTGTTCTCGCGACCGTCGAGGACGATGGTGGCGCCTTCGGCCGCGCCGGCGTCGATGTAGCCGGCGACCTTGTCTCTGTGGGCGGCGGTGACCAGCGGTCCCATGTCCGGTTCGTCCGCTCCGTCACCGACCCGCAGGGTCCGCGTGCGTTCGGCGATCTTGGCCACGAGCTCATCGGCGATGGACTCGACGGCGACGACGACGGAGATCGCCATGCAGCGCTCACCGGCCGCACCGTAGCCGGCGTTGACGGCGGCATCGGCGGCGAGGTCGAGATCGGCATCCGGCAGGACCAGCATGTGGTTCTTCGCCCCGCCGAGGGCCTGGACGCGTTTGCCGGTGGCGGTGCCGTTCTCGTAGACGTACTGAGCGATGGGAGTCGAGCCGACGAAGGACACCGAGGCGACCTCCGGGCTCTCGAGCAGCGCGTCCACGGCCTCCTTGTCCCCGTGGACGACGTTGAACACGCCGTCGGGCAGTCCCGCTTCCTTCCACAGTTCGGCCAGCCAGTTCGCCGCCGAGGGGTCCTTCTCCGAGGGCTTGAGGACGACGGTGTTGCCGGTGGCGATGGCCACGGGGAAGAACCACATGGGCACCATGGCCGGGAAGTTGAAGGGCGAGATGATGGCCGAGACGCCGAGCGGCTGGCGCAGGGAGTGGACATCGATCTTCGTCGAGGCGTTCTGCGTGTGACCGCCGCGGAGGTGGCCGGCGATGCCGCAGGCGAATTCGACGACCTCCTGGCCGCGAGCGACCTCCCCGAGGGCGTCGGAGACGACCTTGCCGTGTTCGGCCGTGATGATCTCAGCCAGTTCCTGTTTGCGCGCGTTGAGCAGCTCACGGAAGGCGAAGAGGATCGACGTCCGCTTCGCCAGAGAGGTGTCGCGCCAGGCGGGGAAGGCCGCCGCAGCGGCGTCGATCGCCGATTCCACGGTGGCCCTCGACCCCAGCGCCACCTGGCCGGTCACCTGACCGGAGGCCGGATTCGTGATTTCGCCGAGGCGGGTGTCGGTGTCCGCGGTCACGGCCTGTCCGTTGATCCAATGGGTGAGCGTTGCCATGAAGGCTCCTTCTGCGTCGCCGAAGAGTCGGTTGAGTCCATCTTCGATCTGCCGCACCGATCCCGAAAGCGTCAGAGTGTCAGAATGTTCCGCTCTGGCTTTACACTGTGTCAATGGACAGCGTGTGGGAATCGAGCGGATCATCGCTGAGCATCGCCGGTCTGCTCGAGTTCGAGGTGATCAGTGCCGCGGAGCCGCTCGTGCTGGCCGGCACTGCTTGTCTTGACCGGGCGATCCGCTGGGTCCACATCGCCGACTCCGAACACGTCGAGCGCTTCCTCGAAGGCGGGGAACTCGTGCTGACCACGGCCACGACCTTCCGTCATTCGCCTGCGGCGATGGCGGAGTTCCTCGACCAGCTCGAACGCGCGGGTGCCGCTGGGACGATCATCGAACTCGTCGACGAGGACTCGGCCTTCGACGAGGCGGCGGGCGCGATCGTGCGGGAGGCCGCCTCGGCGAGGGAGCTGCCCGTCATCGTCCTGCCGCGGCGGGTGAAGTTCGTCAGGATCACCGAGCTCGCGCATCGCAGTCTGCTCGCGCAGCAGATCTCGCGGCTCGAACATGCTCGGGAGATCCACGAGACGTATACGCAGCTGAGCCTCGATCGGGCCGAGGCGCAGACGATCGTCGATCGCACGGCCGAGCTGCTCGGCACGGCAGTCGTTCTCGAGGATGTGTCCCATCGGGTGCTCGCACATTCCGGCCGCGGTTCGCAGGCTCTTGCGCAGAAGTGGGCCGACCTCGTCAGCGGTGCGAATCCGGTGCCCGACGGGCTGGATGCGACGCGGTGGCGGCAGACTCCGGTGGGTCTGCGGTCTCGCCGGTGGGGTCGGCTCGTCGTCCCCGGTGCTGCCGAGTCCGTCGCCGATCTCGATCAGGTGATCGAACGCGCCGGTGAAGCCCTGACGCTGACCCGGATGGCCGATCGCGATGAGCAGGATCTGCTGCTGCAGGCTCAGAGCGGGCTGATCAGAGAGATCACGGACTCAGAAGGACTCGACGAACGTGCGGCGCTGGAACGTGCCCGTTCACTGGGATTCACTCCGGCCGACGGGGCCGAGCTCACTCCGGTGGTCATCCGGATCGACCGTGAAGCCGACACCGATCCGACTCGAGTGCAGCTGCAGGAGCGGGGCCTGACGCAGGAGATCACTTCCGCCGCTTCGCGCCTGAATCTGTGTGTGCTCATGACGAGCCTGCAGTCGGGGGCTTTCGGGTTCGTCCTGGCACCTGGTCGCGGGAGAGGCAGACGGTCGCAGCAGAGTCCGCGCAGCACCGAGGAGGCCGATGACTGGCTCAACCGCCTCCTCGCCGAGCTCGAGGGGCTTGCAGCCAGCTGGGTGGTCGGGGTCGGCCGGAGCAGCACCTCTCTGCTTCAGGCTGTCGCCGGTCTTGAAGCGGCGTCCCACGTCGCCGAGGTCGCCTCGACTCTCGATGTGCGTGAGCGCTCGTTCTACCGCTCCTCGGATGTGCGTATCCGCGGGTTGCTGTCTCTGTTGGCCGAGGACTCGCGGCTGCGCGCCTTCGCCGAGGGAGAGTTGTGGCCGCTGCTCGGCGCCTCCGGTCGTGATGGCGGTCGCCGGGACGGGGTGCTGTCGCCGGCCGCGGATTCCGCAGATGAGGGACTGCTCGACTTCCTCGAGCTGTACCTCTCCCACGGTGGCAACAAATCCGCGATGGCGCGGGCCGGGCACCTGTCCCGGCCCGCGCTCTACGCGCGGATTACGCGTCTGCAGGACCGCCTCGGCGTCTCACTCGATGATGCGGAGTCACGCACGGCGCTGCACGTGGCGCTGCTGTGGTGGAGGATGTATGGCTGAGGATCGGGCGGCAGGCCACCCGGTCCGCAGTGTTTCAGTTGAGAATTGAGCGGATCAAATCCGTGACGGGGATTCCTCGGTCGGCCGCCTCGGCGCGATTGACGTAGCGACGATCGCCGGGCAGACGATCCATGCCCGCGTCGCGGAGCATATCGACGAATTCGCGGACTCGGCCCAGGTAGGCGTCGTTGCCGCCGCGCTCGGGGTCGAGGACGATGAAGAGCTGACCGGTGCGGAAGGTGTGGGCACCGTCGGGGGCCTCCGCGTCGATCTCGTAGGTGAAGGCACCGCCGGTCAGCCCGGCCGCCAGCGTTTCGATCATGAACGACAGCAGTGCACCCTTATGCCTGCCGATGGGCCGGATTCCGCCGCCGTCGAGGATGGCGCTGGGATCCGTGGTGTCCGCGCCGGTCGAGTCGACCCCGGTCCCGACCGGAACGTCCCGGCCCTCGGCCCGCAGCAGCTGCAGGTCCCCGTGGGACATCGACGATGTGGAGAAGTCGAAGACGATCGGGTCCGCACCAGCCACGGGAGTGGCGAAACCGAACGGGTTGGTGCTGAAGACCGGGCGCGTGGCCCCTTCGGGAACGACGGCGAGCTTGCCGCTGGCGATCATGCCCATCGCCACCCGCCCCTCGCGGGCAAAGGCTTCGAGGTCGGGCCACAGAGCACTGAAGTGATGGGTACTGCGCAGGGCGATGACAGCGACGCCGGACTCGGCAACCGCCTCGTCGATCGTCGGACGCGCCTCGGCGAGTGCGGGTTGCGCGAAGCCGTTGCGTCCGTCGATGCGGATATAGGAGGGGCCGACAACGTCGATGTTCGGCTCCGCAGCCCCGTCCGCCCAGCCGCGGGTCAGCGAATCGAGGTAGCCGGCGACCCGGAAGACTCCGTGGCTGAGAGTGCCGTCGCGCTCACAGGTGGCACAGTTGGTCGCCAGCACTTCGGCCACCGAAGGCGAAGCGCCGGCGGCCACGAGCTTCTCTTCGATGGCCGAGACAAGGTCATCGAAAGAGATTCGGTCGGGTTCATTCGTCATTGTGTGCTCCTCATGTGCGGTCGATCGTGTCGGCGTCGACCACTGCCCTTACCCAGCAGACTATCGTTCGATCGGTCATCGGCCCTGCGGATCCTTGTCCGTTCCTCGGTTCTCGTCTGCGGGTTCTCAGTTCTCTTCTGCCGGTTCCGCCGCGCTCGTGCCGCCGCTCCAGATGTCACCGACGGTAAAGCCGATCGGGAACGGATCGTCGGGCTCGAGGACGAGCTGCTGGAATCCGGTGATCCATCCGCGCCCGGTGATCGAGGGGATCACGGCCGGCAGTCCGCAGATCTCGGTCTCTTCCTTCACCACGGCGGTGAAGGTCGTTCCCAGCATCGATTCGTGGACGGATCGCTGACCGACGGCCAGTTCGCCGCGGGCGTGCTTGGCTGCGACTCGGCCGCTCGTGCCGGTGCCGCAGGGCGAACGGTCGAACGTCCCCGTCCACGTCCTCGGATCGTCGAGGTCGACGATGCCGTTGGGCAGGACGACCGCATTGCGTCCGTCGGTGCCCGCTGTGCGGGCGGGCCCGTGGATCAGCGGCAGACCGATCGCGTCGATCTCCGGGATGAGAGGATGCCTCACCTCGAAGGTCTCGTTCGCCGCCTGCCGCATCACGCTGGCCGCTCTGATAATCTCCTCGGCATTGCCCGGATCAAGGTCCACGCCGAGGCTGTCCGCCGCAGTCTGCACGTAGAACTGACCCCCGAATACGATGTCGACGGGGATCGTCCCATACCCCGGCACCTCGAGCGGCAGGTCGAGTCCGTGGACGAATGCCGGGACGTTGTCGAAGGTCACCGACGTTGCTCGGCCCGCTTCCACCTCGGCGCGGACCGTGACGATGCCGGCGGCGGTATCGATGCGCAGCTCAGTGACCGGTTCGCTGACGTCGACGGATCCGGTCTCGATCAGCGCCGTGACGGTGCAGATGAGGTTCAACCCCGACATCGGCTTGAACCCGCCCTGCTCCATCACGATCATTCCGAAATCGCAGCTCGGATCTGTCGCAGGCACGACGATCGGCGAGCACAGGCCGGGATAGCCGCGGGGTTCGTGGAGGATGAGGTTCCGGAAGTCGTCGAGGTGCTCTTCGCAGTATCGGAGCTTTTCGGCCATCGTGGCACCTTTGACCCGCAGTCCCGAGCCGATGAGCACGCGACCGGGTTCGCCGGCCGCGTGAACATCGACGGCCTGGATGAGCTGTCTGTTCTTCACGTTCCCTCGTCTCTGCTCGGGCGGGCCTCAGCCCACGATTTCGCTGCCGGCGACTTGCTGTGTGGTCATGAGCCCATCCTCGTGAGTTCGGGCCCGTGCGGCGTTGACGTAAATCGTTCAGGAACGATTCGGGGACACACGAGCGAGCTGCTCACCGGGCAGCGTCGAGCTTCCACCAGTCATGAGTCCGGATAGCAGCCGAGCAGATCCCGGTGCCAATGTCAGACCGAGCATCGAATCTCCGGAGTTGTTGTAGGCGTTCTTCACGGAGTCCAGGCGCCCGATGACGGGAAGGCCGTCAGGAGTCATGGGGCGCGACCCAGCCCATGGAGCCAGTTCTCCCTGACCGTCGCCCCAATCACGGAATGCTTCCTGAGCCGCGCGGCGGATCGCACCGACGCGGACCTCGTTGACGTCGTCGTCCGTGCTGCCGAACTCCATCGTGCCCGCGAGCCTGAGCATGCCGTTCAGCGGAGTGAGGGCGACGCGAGCATCTTCGAGGGTCAGGGATGTGCGCAGCTGAATCGGAGCGGGTGAGTAGTCAATGCTGTAGCCCTTGCCCGAGTAGATCGGGACCTTCTGACCGAGTTGCCCGGCCAACACGCCGGACGGGACACCGGCCGAGATGACAAGTGCATCGGCCTTGATGACCTCCGAGTCCGAGGTGACAACTGCGGTCACAGCGTCGCCGGAGCGAACGAAGCGTCCGACCCGAGTGTCTTCTCGCACGACTACGCCGAGATCAGAGAGTTTCGCGAGGAGGCCCGCTGTCAGAGAATCGGGTTCGATCTGTCGGTCAGCCGAGAAGGACAGACCGTGGCGGATTCGATCGCTGAGAGCCGGTTCGGCCTCGCGGACTTCGTCATCATGCAGTCGCCGCGGCCGGTGGCCCGCGGCCTCGAAAGCGGGCAGGCTCGCACAGTGCTCGTCGAAGCGTTCCCGAGTCTCGAAAGCCAGCAGCACACCACGGTCGTGCATCTCGAAGTCGATGCCTTGAGCCTGGTACTCATCGAAGAGATCGTTCGCATCCTCGCCGAGGCGCAGGTGGAGGTCGAGTCCGGCTTCGAAGTCACGTGCGTTGCAGTGCCTGGCCATCTGCAAAAGGAATTTGAGATAGCCGGGCGCAAGGGACGGCTTGATCGATAGTGGGCTGTCGGGCTTGAGCATCCATCGGATCCCCTGAAGCAGCACCCCTGGGGCAGGCACCGGGGTGCTCTCGGCGATAGCGATCTTTGCGGCATTTCCGTGGGAGGCACCCGCACCGCATCGGGCAGCCTCGATGACGGTGACGTCGTGTCCACTCAGCGCCAGTTCGTAGGCGCTGGTCAGCCCGACCACGCCGCCTCCGATGATGACTGTCTTCAATCGGTTGCCCTCCGTTGGTCCCCGAACCGGCTGCTTCGCCGCCGGATCAGGGCCGACGTCACCGAAGTTGCCTCATGTATGACCATCTATTGAAAGAGACGCTATGCAGTGCTGTCAGGTTCGTCAATGGTCTCAGCCGCTCTTCCCGAACAGCCCAAGATCAGGCTCAGTCTTCGTAGCGGATTTCGACGCGACGGTTCTTCGCCCGGCCCTCGGGGTCGTCTTTGCCGTTCTTCTCATTCGACTCGACGGGCTCGGACTCGCCGAAGCCCTTTGCCGCCACGTCAAGGTCGGAGTTCTCCGAGGTGAGCACGTCGGCCACGGCCTTCGCACGGTCTTCGGAGAGCTTCTTGTTGTAGTCGTCCTCGCCCTTGGAATCCGTATGTCCGCCGACGATGATCTCGGAGTCGGTGGGCAGGTCCTTGACGAGTTCCTTGATCTTCTTCTTCGCGGCCTCGCTCAGTTCGGCCGAGTCGAAGTCGAAAAGGATATCGGTATCGAGGGTGACCACGGTGTCGCCGCCGCTGACCTTCGTCGTCTCAACGTCTTCGATCCCCTTCTCCAGGTCATGGATGCCAGGTTCGAGTTCGACGATACTTTCGTCGATCCGCGACTGGTCAGGATCAGTGAAGTCATCCGGTGTCGGAGTACCGCGATCGGCAATATCCTGCGGAGTCACAGGGTCAGCGAATGCAGATGCGGTTGGACCGGCGACAACGAGGCCGGCAGCCAACAGCACCGCGACCGGTCCGGCAGCTGCGTGCTTCACGAGATCTTCACTCCGGTAACGAGATTCATCCCGTCGACGACAGAGACCTCAACTTCATCGACGTCCGGTGGCGGTGCGGCAAAGACAGCGAAAGCGTAGTGGGTCTGGCCGGGCTTGAAGTTCGTACCCACAGAGTCCGTCTGTGCTTTATCGACGCTGTACTTGAGCACATGGTGCTTGCGCAGGTTCTGAGAGTCGACAAGGAACGGACTCCAGCTTCCATTGCCGAGGTAACCGTAGAGATTGTCGCCGGGATCATCCTCATCGGCCGCCTTCTCCGAGTTCACGGTGAACGCGAACTGCGCCACGAGAGTCTCGCCCTTCCGCTTCAATGGGAACAGCTGAACAGTCATCGTTGCCTCGTCGTCACCTTTGACGGTCGCGGGGATGTCTTGAGTGGCGACAGGATCGGGCAGATTATTCGGGTCGAGGCCGGCCGCCTCGGCGGATCCGGATTCCCCCTTGGAACCAGCGGCTTCGCTGGACTCCTCCGTTGATTCCTGGGTCTGTGCATCGTCAGCACTCTGCTTGTCCGCATCGTCGCCGGACGAACAGGCGGTCAGTGTCAGCGCGAGAACGGCTGCGGCAGCGGACAGAGCTGTCCTGCTGATCGGGGACATAGAGATCTCCTCAAGTGTCGCCGGAGCCGTGTTTGTCCTGGTCAGCTCCGGTGGCGGGGATGGTCGCGGATCATCCTACCTCGGACAAGTGAACTTTCACTACACAGCACGTATATCAAGATGAACTCCGGGTTCAGCACCCGCAGGCTCGAAATTCATGCGCCCCGATCACGATCACCACAAATGCACTTTGAAGCCGCTTTTGATGAGAAGTGGGGGTGGAATCGGGTTATAGGCCAAAATGTGTGTACAGGATGGCCTGCTTGCCCAGTAGCCAGTAGGGCAAGACTGGATTGAACATGCTCTGCAACCATGTTCAGTGCCCAATCCCAGAAATCACCCCGTCTGTGGTGTATGTGCAAACAAGCTCGTCAAGAATGGCAAAACCGGTGCCGGACGCACCAGGTGGCGGTGCAAACACTGCGGCTGTTCAGCAATTCAGACGCGCACCGATTCGGCGAAGAAGGCAGACTTCAACAGCTTCATCGCATGGTTGACCAGCACGCAGCCACGAGGCGATTTCGCTACCAGCACTCGTACCTTCACACGAAAGATTCAATGGTGCTGGAACGTAACCCCCAGGGTGGTCCTGACAGGCGAGATCCATGACCAGATCATGCTCGACGGCACCTACTTCAACGGTTGGTGCGTGCTCATCGCCTACACCGGCACTCACGTCATCGACTGGCAATGGTGCGACCAGGAGAAGAACGCGTCCTGGACAGCCCTCATCAGCCGCATCCCCGCCCCGGTGGCTGCGATCGTCGATGGCAACGGACCATTGACGACAACGATCAAGCGACTCTGGCCGACCACCCGTATCCAACGGTGTCACTTCCACATCCGACAGGCCGCACATCGGTACCTGACCATGCGGCCTGTCCTGCCGGCGAACAAGGAACTCCTCGGCCTGTTCAAGATGCTGCCGAAGGTCACCAGCCTCGACGAAGCCGCGAAGTGGACAGGCGCATTCACGTCCTGGGAAGCGAAATGGGAGTCGTTCCTCAAACACCGCACCCAGGTGCGGTCAGGAACACCCCGACCGGCACACGTGAAGCCGGGACAGCGCTGGTGGTACACGCATCTTCGGACCCGTCGAGCCCACAACCTGCTGACAGGACTCCTCCGCGACCGGCAACTGTTCACGTGGCTAGGGCGTGTCTGATAAATGCTGTAACCAAGCGATGACACCGTTGAGCACGACAGCGGCTCGATAGACGACGGCGAGTTTGTCATAGCGAGTGGCCAGTCCTCGCCACTGCTTCAAACGGGCGTACCCGCGCTCGATGACATTGCGGCCCTTGTATTTGATTGCATCGAACTTCGGTGGATGGCCACCCTTTGATCCTCGCCGGAGACGATGGCCTTGCTGATCGGAGGGTTCGGAGATGACTGCCTCGATCTTCCGCGACCGCAGCAGTGACCGGTTCGCTCTCGATGAGTAGGCCTTGTCGCCAAGGACGGCGTCCGGGCGGGTGCGTCGACCGACCTGAAGGTTGTCCAACAGAGGGGCGAGCATCGGGCTGTCGCCGTCCTGGCCAGCGGTGCAGATTGACACCAGCGGCAGTCCGTGGCCATCGACGAGCTGATGAGTCTTTGTTGACAAGCCTCCGCGCGAGCGGCCGAAAGCGTGGTCAGGCGACTCTGTCAGTAGATCCTTGTAATTCGACGAGTCCCTTTTTTAGGCGGCTGATGTTCGTCGCGTGTTGATGTGCGCGAGCGATCGTGGAGTCGACTGAGACGGTGAAGTCGACTTTGTCATTCTTTGCCGCGTGGACAGTCAGAGCCTGGTGGATGGCATCCCAGGTGCCGTCGGCGGCGAGGCGGCGGTGCCAGGTCCACACGGTCTGCCATTTGCCGAAGGTCTCGGGCAGATCGCGCCAAGCGATACCGGTGCGGTAGCGGTAGATGATGCCCTCGATCATCTGTCTGGGATCGGAGAACGGGCGGCCTCGTCGGCCGGTCGGTGCCGGGAGGTAGTCGGCGATGAGAGCCCATTGGTCATCAGTGAGTAGTTGGAATCGAGACACGATTCCAGGGTTTCAGAATCCCGCCGGGAAATTTATCAGACACGCCCTAGAACTAGCCGAAGACGACTACACGATCGCGAAGACTACGAACCCATTAGAGGGCGGCCCGAACAAAGCGATCAAGGACTTCCTCCGAGCCCATCGAGGACTGAACATCGATCATGCCCGCCGAGGAGTCGACTGGCTGTTGTCTCTGCGCACCGAGGCACCCAAGGACCCGTGGTCGTTCGTTACTCCACGAGCGTGGACACCACCGCGCAGCGTCCCGAATGTGGTGAAACCCGACACGGGCCGAGAGGAGACGAATCTTCTCTACGGGACGGGATTCAGCGTCGAGGATGGCAATGGGATCCAGAAGGGCTGGGGCGGCAGAACCCGGTGAGAACCAGCATCGACACGCCCTGCCCATACACACATTTTGGCCTATAACCCGTGGAATCTGGGCGCAAGCGATTCGGCGGGAACGCAAAAACCCCTACACCCGATATCTCATCGGATCGCAGGGGTTCTGCTTAATGCGGAGCCGGTGGGATTTGAACCCACGGTCCCCCTATTGGAGGACTTCACCTTAGCAGGGTGACGCTTTCGGCCGCTCAGCCACGACTCCTTTGCAGTACGGTGATCCGCTCCGGCGAAATGCACGGTGACACACCCTCCAGCACTACAGATAACAGCCTAAGGTAAAGGTGGCATCCAGGGCAAAGCGCGGAGTCGGAGAGTGGGCTTCGTCATAATCCGGTCCACCGCTGAAGCCCGCGAAACCGGGCCGAATGTCCCTTCTGCACTGCTCTCCCACACCGGAATTCCAGCATTCATCAATGTCCGGGCGTAAAATCGGCGTGAAGTGCTTTGCGGTCCGAACTCTTCTTCCCGCGGGAACACCGGTCGATTACCCGACGACGACGGCGATGTTCCCTGCGCCCGAGAGGAGAACGGCGAGCGGGCCGTACTGCACGAGTAGACAGTTCTGAGGAGAAGACAACTTGCCAGAGTTTCCCCCTGACAAGCGCGGACCGCACGGGAGCGACCCCAATTCCCAGACAACTGGTCGTCGGCTCCGCGCCTCCTCTCGCCCCCGCTTCCGTGGAGACACCGCCGCCAGCGACGATCATTCGACACCGCAGTCGAGCTCGCACGCCCGCTCGCAACAGCAGAACTCGCGTCCGTCGATACCCGAGCAGGCAGACTCCCCTCACAGCGCGCATTCCGGCTACAGTGCCGATTCCCGCTACGGCGCCGACGCTTACCGCCGTGACGCGCAACAGCAACCAACTCAGGGAGTCGAGCCCCGCCGGCCCGGCGAGAACTCCGGCCAGGATTCCGCCGCTCGGTCACCGCATGCTCCACCACCGCGCCCGGTAGCTCCGCGCACTCGCCGCGAAGCACGGATGCTGCGCGCTGCCGCCGCCAGCGGAGCTTCAGCAGCCGGAGTCGCCGCCGCAGCGAACTCGAATTCGAACTCGTCCGACGCTTTCGACGCGAACTTCCACCGCAATGCTGCCCACGATGCCCCGCGCACGTTCGCACGCAGCGAATCGGCCACTTCGGCGAGGGATCCCCGTGACTCCGCCCGATCGGACAACTTTTGCACGGAAGACGCGCCGACGACCCGCCGCGATGCACGCGAACGGCACTCCGCCGAATCCCGCGGCCAGGGCCGGAAGAAGGCACCAGCCGCACGATCAACACGCAATGCCGCGGCCGCAGCAGCGGTCGGCGCGGGCAGCACAGCATCCGCTGTCGGAGCATCGTCTGCCGCCAGAAGAGCCGACGACAACGGCCCAACGCACAACGCGAAGCCCGCCGAGCACGGACCGGCACGGGCCCGCCGTCATTCCTCCCGCCTCGGCGAAACCTTCCCCAGCCTCGTCGGTTGGACTTCGCTGAGTACGCTGCTGCCCGGAATCGGACTGCTGCGCACACGATTCCGTCCCGCCGGCCTCGTCGTGTTCGGACTCTTCGTCCTCACTCTCCTCGCCGGGCTCGTGTATCTACTGGTCAAAGGGCCGGTGCGGGCTATCGCCACGGTCGTCGCCAGCCCCTCTCTGCTCAACTTCCTCGCGATCGCCGCCGTGCTCGTGGCCGTGATCTGGATCCTCGTGATGATCGTGTCACACCTCGGGCTGCGCCGCGGGCACAAATACCGGCCCTGGCAGAACAAGATGGCAGGCATCCTCGTCGTCTCCCTGGCCCTCATCATCGGCATCCCGCTGGGCGTCGGCTCCGTCTTCGCACGCGTGCAGTCGGACACTGTGGCCAGCCTCTTCGGTGACAGCACAGGCAAGGCCCACAGCCCCGAGGAGCTCTGGGCGGACAAGCCGTACATCAACGTCTTCCTCATGGGCCGCGACAACGGCGACGACCGTGAGGGCACACGCCCGGACACGATGCTCGTGGCCTCGATCGACACGAAGACCGGCAACGCCGCGCTCATCTCCGTGCCCCGCAACCTCGCGTTCCCGATCTTCCCCGAAGACAGCGAACTCGAAAAGGCCTGGCCAGACGGGTTCCGCCCCTCCGGCGACCCCTCCGAAGACCTCATCAACGCCGTGTGGCAGTGGGGTGAGCAGAACCCCGATAAGATCGGCGACGACCACGGACTCGAACCGGGAATGTGGACGACGATGCAGGCTGTCGAAGGCTCGCTGGGGCTGAAGCTCGACTATTGGGCCGCGGTCGATATGGCCGGGTTCGAAGATGTGGTCGATGCCATCGGCGGAGTCCAGATCGACGTCGAACGCCCCATCCCGATGGGCGGCGGAACGTCGATGTCCGGCGTGAAGAACGAGGTCTACGGTTGGGTCGATCCCGGCCCGCAGGTGCTCAAGGGCAAGGACGCACTGTGGTACGTCCGCTCCCGCGAAGGCAGCGACAACTACGACCGCATGTGCCGTCAGCAGCGCATGCTCAAGACCACGCTCGAACAGATCGATCCGCAGGAGATCGCCACGGCCTATCCGAAGCTCGCGAACTCCGCGACCCGGAACATCGCGACCTCGATTCCGCAGAACGAGATCCCGGCCTTCATCGAGCTCGCCCTGATGATGCAGAAAGGCGACGTCACGACGGTCCAGATCAACAACGATGTCACCCCCACCTACGACCCCGACTTCGATGTCCTCCATAAGTGGATCCTCGGCGAGGTCAAGGGTGCATCGGACGGCGAGGAGACTCCGAAGCCGACGAACGTCGGCAGCAAGTCCCAGGAGTCCGGTGACAGTGCGGATGCGTCCGAGGACACCGCCACCGAGGATGCAGGTGCCGACAGTGCCGAAGCTGCGGACTCCGCCGATGGTGCGACCGAGGAAGGCGGCGCCGAGGCGGCCCCCACCGAAACGACGACGCCGGGTGAGCCCGATGCTGAGGGCAAGTGCTACCCGAAGGGGTACAAGCCCGGTGACGACTTCCCTGGCTACCCCGGCCCTAACGGCGGAACCGGCGAGCAGGGGTGAACGACACCCCACAGACTCCCATCCCCGCGGTCGCGATCATCGGCGTCGGACCGCGCGGTCTCACTGTCCTGGAGAGGCTTGTGGCGTTGGCGGCGAAGCGCTTCGCTGGCAGCTCCGAGACCGCGCTGACTATCCACCTCATCGACCCGTATCCGCCGGGTGCCGGCATCGTGTGGCGCACCGACCAGCCCGAGTCTCTGCTGATGAACACCACCATTGCCGAGCAGACGGTCTTCCCCGACTCCAGTTGCACCTTCCTCAGCCCCGATGATGTGCCGACCGGACCGTCCATGGCCGAGTGGTATGTCGCGGACGGCGGCACCGAACCGCTGCACTCGACGTTCCCCAGCCGCAGCCTCTACGGCCGCTACCTCCGCGATGCCTACCGCCGCATCCGCGCCCACGCACCGGACTTCATCGAGATCGTCGAGCATCCGACGAAGGCCGAATCCGTCATCGACCTGCCCACGATGGATCTCCCGCAATCCGCGCCCGAGGAATTACGGGCCGCGGTCCCCGAGCAGCTCGTGCGTTGCCAGAACGGCACGACGATCGTCGCCAGCGCCGTCGTGCTCGCCGTCGGCCACATCCCCAGTGCCCAGCCGGAGGAGCGCGCCCGCCTCGCGGCGTTCGCCGAGCAGAATGGCGGGCTGTATCTGCCGCAGGGCCTGCCCGCAGAAACCCCCGTCGCCGAGGTGGCCCCCGGTGAGCGTGTCATCGTCCGTGGCATGGGGCTCAACTACTTCGACCTGCAGACCTTGTTCACTCATGAGCGCGACGGTCGCTATCTTCCGCAGCCCGGCGGGGACCTGAAGTATGTGCCCAGCGGAGACGAACCGCGATTGGCGCTGGGATCACGTCGCGGAATCCCGTATCGCAGCAAACCGATCTGTCAGGAGCATCCTCGGCGGGACTGGCCGCTGCGGTATTTCACGAAGGACAATGTCGCGCTGCTCGCCGGACTCGACAACCTCGATGGGGAGCGCAAAGCCGGTGCGCGGTTCAATGACCAGCTGTGGCCGCTCATCCTCGCCGATCTGCGTTTGGCGTACTATCACACGCTCTCCCAGGTCCGTCCCGAAGCGTTCGCCGATGACCCCGGTCAGCTGCGTGAGGCCATCGGCGAGGCCGTGTCACGCCACCTGACCCGACGCACCTGGCAGGAGACCCACCCGCAGGCGGCGGGCGATGCCGGTGCCGCCGAGACCACCGAGGAGACCGCCCGCCAGGGCCGCGTCACTCGCGAAGCCTTCGCCTGGTCGGAGATCGAAGAGGCACTCGTGCCCGATCCTGCCGATCGCATGTCTCTGCACACTCTGCTCAACCCGCTCGAAGGCGAGCTGTTCACCAGTCGCGAACCCGGCGAGCCCGGTTCCCTGCACGAGTGGATGCTCGACTTCCTGCGCACCGACCTGCACAGCTCCCTGGCCGGTCCGACCGGCAGCCCGGAGAAAGCATTGTTCACTGTGCTGTGGCAGTCCCGCCTGCTGCTCAAGGACCTCATCGTCGCCGGTCACATCGATCGGGTGAGCATCGACATGGAGATCCTCGGCTGGTTCGAGGGCTTCGTCTCCGGCATCTGCGATGGGCCTCCCCCACAGCGGATCGCCGAACTCCTTGCCCTCGCCGAGGCGGGAATCGTGTCCTTCATCGGCCCCGATATGCGCATTGAGGAGAACCCGGACGCACTCGAAGCGCGTGAGGCGAACGCCGCTGCGGTATCCGGGACGGCCGCCGATGTGGCGTCCGGGGCGAAAACGCCGGGGCCGCGACCGGAGCTCTTCACGGTCACCTCGGCGCAGGCCGCCGGTGAGATCACGGGCAGTGTCGTCATCGATGCCGCATCCCCGACGAATTCCGTCTCGCGCGCAGCCGATGTCCTGCTGTACGGGATGCTCGAGCGCGGTCAGCTCACCGCAGCACGCTTGACCTTGGACGACGGTCGGGAGAAGTTCCTCAACGGACTCGCGCTCACCCCTCGCCCCTATCGCACGATCGATGTCGAAGGAAACGTCAACCCGCGCCGATTCGCATTGTCCATTCAGCTGTCGTCGAAGCAGTGGGGTCTGGCGATCGCCGCGAACCCCGGCACCGATGCGGCCACACTCAACGACTCACACGCCGTTGCAGAGGCGATCCTCGACCTCCTCTGAAGCCCCGCGGGCTCTCGCCAGACGCCAGACGCCGAGCACTGAACGCGAACAGCCCAGTTTAAGGTGCACAGCCCAGCTTCAAACGTGGGCTATCCAACTCAGACTGGGCTATTCGCAGACCCGCGCCACCGACGCCCCGCGCCATGGCGGCTACGCCATTTCCAGGGCGGCTTCGGGCTTCGTGGTCCGGGCCCGGACGATCGCGAGCAGCGACATCACGATGCCGATGACCGCCCAGGCCAGCAGTCCGCCGTAGGCTGCGGCCTGTCCGGTGGTGCCGGCGGCGATCGCGGCGAAGCCGTTCATCGACGGGGTCAGCGGCAGGATCGGTGCCACAAAGTCGAAGAACTGCGGCACCGCGCCGATCGTCCGCCCGGCCACGGCCAGGACCACGGCGATCACCGACAGGAACCGCCCCACTCCGCCGAACCACGCCACGAGGGCGAAGTTGAGGATCATGAACACGATCGCCGAGGCGAAGGTGAGCACCGCGATGTCGAAGCCTTGGACCGCATCGATGTCCATCACGGTCACCGCGAGGATCGAGAGCACGAGCGCCTGCAGCACACCGACGACCACGCCGGGCAGCAGACCTCGGGCCCACACGGCGAGCGAGGGCTTCGTCGACAGCAGGGCCCAGGCCGGAATCGGTTTGAGCACCGTGTACGTGACGAGCCCGCCGATCCACAGGGCGAGCATGATCAGCAGCGCGATCGTCGATCCTGCCAGGACGTTCGTCAGACCATCCGGGCTCGGGGCCTTGATGTTCGCCGAGGCGACCTTCGACAGCTGGTCGCGTTCCGGAGCCGTGTAGGAGGGCACATCGTCCGCTCCGTCCTTGACTCCGTCCGCGAACTTGCTGACACCCTTCGCGTATTTGCCGGTGCCCTTGTCGAGTTCGTCGAGTCCGGCCGCCAGATCGGAGGTGCCTGTCGCGGCCTCGGAGACACCGTCGGTGTACTTGCCGACACCGGTGCTGTACTCGTCGAGCCCCGCGGAGAGCTGCCCGGCTCCGTCGGAGAGCTCTGAAGAACCGTCCGCGAGCTGCCCGACGCCCTTTGACAGGGCCGGCATCCCGTCGGCGAGCTGCTGGTTGCCGTCGGCGACACCGGCGGCACCGTCCCGCAGACCCTGAGAGGCCTTGAGCAGCTTCGGAGCGTTCTTCGAGATGTCCGCCATGCCCTTCGTCAGCTTCCCGAGGCCGTCCTCGAGTCCCTTGACGAACTTGCTCACACCGTCGGAGAGCTCCGATGCGCCGTCAGCGAGTTCATCGGACCCGCCGAGGAGAGAGGCGCCGTCCTTCTCCTGCTCGAGCCCGTCGACGGCGGTGTTGAGTCCACCCGACGTGCCGTTGAGCAGGCCCTGCGCGTAGGCCTGTTCGATGCCCTTGCAGACCTGATCGGGGGTGCCGGTCGGGCACATCTCGGCCCGCGCCTGCTTCGCCTCGGCCGCGGTCATGATGTCCTCCTTCACGAGCCCGTCGAGATCCGGCTTCGCACCGGCCAGCTGATCGGCCTGGTCAGCGCCCTTCTTGAGACCGTCACGGTACTGGTGCAGACCATCGGAGAGGCCGGAGGCCCCCTTGGACACGCCCTGCGCGCCCTTGTCGAGTTTCTTTCCCCCGTCAACGAGGTCGTCGAGTCCGCCTTCGCCGGAGTCACCGGATCCGGCGAAGCCCTTGATGATCTCGTCGATCGACTTCGTGTATTCGTCGACTCCGTCGGAGAGTTCGCCGGAACCGTCGGCGAGCTTCTGGGTGCTGTCGGGAAGTTTCGCTGTCTTCTTGTCGAGTTCGTTCAGGCCTCCGGACAACTGGGAAGCGCCCTTCGACAGCTCTCCGGCACCGTCAGAGAGGTCCGAGGCACCGGTCTTGAGTTCGCCGCCGGACTTGCCCAGCTGTTCCATCCCCGCAGCCAGTTCACCCGCGCCGCTCGCGGACTTGTCCGTGCCTTCCTTGAGTCCTTCGGCGCCCTTGTCGAGTTCCCCGGCGGCGTCGCCGAGGTCCTTCATCTGCTCGCCCATCTCGTTGAAGCCGACGTAGATGTTGTCGAGGTAGGTCTCGGTCATCTTCGTATTGAAGGTCGTGCGGGCCACCTCGGCGACGGAACGGGAGATCTGCGTGTCCAAAGCCGGTACTGTGCCCGAGACATCGACGTCGATCTGCGTCTGGGTCGCCGATTTCGCGTCGTCGACCGAGGTCACTGCGCGGGAGAAGCCTTCGGGGATCGTCAGCTGCGCGGCGTACTTGCCGTCGGACAGCCCCTTCTCAGCCTCGTCTTCGTCGGTGATGACCCAGTGGATGTTGTTCTCATCCTCGCCCACGAGGCCGCTGGTGAGCTGTCGCCCGATCGGCACGGTCTTGCCGTCGACCTTCGCGCCGTCGTCGTTGTTGACGACGGCCGCCTCGATGGTGTCGAGGCGGTCGCCGCTCTTCCAGGTGGCGAGGATGAATCCGGCCGCCACGATGATGGGGATGAGGACCAGGCCGAGGAGGGAGAGCCAGTTCACCGGTCGCTTCGAGTTCGCACGTTCGAGTCTCACGACTGCACGCCTTCCATGTTGGTGCTGTCAGCGGCGTGGGTGTGTTCGCCGCCTGATTCGCTGTCGGTTTCGCCTCGTCCATCGGGCCGAGCTTCGTCGAGGTCGAGGTGAAAGTAGTTCGTGTCGGGGCTGAAGATCCCGGTCACATCGCCGTCGGGCAGGCCGAGGACGACGGTGGTGCCGTCTGCGACGAGCTGCGGCAGGAGGTCGCGCAGGTCGCGTCCGGGTCCGGCCGCGTCCCGTGCTCCTTCGCTCAGGTGCTCGGCACCGTCGATGATGAGCAGGTCCGGCGCCGAGGCGGCCATCCGAGAGATGTCGCGCGGGCTGATCGCCTGGTCGGCTCCGCCTGAAGTGAGGTCGAAGTACGGCACCTGGCGGCGGACCCGTCCGGAGTGTTCGGGCAGGACGTTCTCGCCGATCTTCATCTCTCCGGCCGTGAGCCCGACGCGGCCGGAGACGGCCAGCAGCAGGGCCCTGCGCGCGGCGCCGCTGGCGACGAGGATCTGTCCGGGCCGCAGCGAGATGTCGACGCGGGCGAAGCCGCGCTCCCCCGAATACACGCCGATTCCGCGACCGTAGACCCGGTAGTCCGAGTTCGGCTCCGGCCAATCGCGCAGCGCCACCTCGTGGGCCAGTCCCTCACCTTCGACGTCGAGGCGCGGCAGGATCCGATCGAGCCACTTCGGCAGCCACCAGGCTTTGTCGCCGAGGAGCTGCATGATCGCGGGCACCAGCGACATGCGCACGAGGAACGCGTCGACGAAGATTCCCGAGGCCAGGGCCAGGGCGATGGATTTGATGATCGGCTCACCGGCGGGCACGAAGGCCGCGAAGACGGAGAACATGATGACCGCCGCCGCAGCGACGACCCGCGCCGAGGAGGTGAAGCCGGCTTTGATGGCGTCCTTGGCCGAAGCGCCGTGGACGTAGGCCTCGCGCATTCCGGACACGAGGAAGACCTCGTAGTCCATGGCCAGGCCGAAGAGGATGCCCATGACGATGATCGGCAGGAAGCTGATGACCGGTCCTGTCGAGTCGATGCCCAGCGGTGCGGCGAAGAGTCCGTCGTGGAAGACGAGGACGACCGTTCCGAAGGAGGCGAAGACGGACAGGAGGAACCCGCCTGTGGCCTTGATCGGCACTGCGATCGACCGGAAGACCATCATGAGCAGGATGATGGACAGGCCGACGACGAAGATGCCGAAGGGCAGCAGCGCCTTTCCGAGCTGATCGGAGACGTCGATCTGGATCGCGGTGGCGCCGGTCACGGCGGTGTCGAAGTCGTAGTCGTCCTCGATCTCCGTGCTCAGGTCCCGCAGCCGGTCGACGGTTTCGAGCGTGGCCGGATCGTCGGAGGCGGTGGTCGGGATGATCTGGAACAGAGCGGTCGTGGCATCCCGGTTCGGGGTGGCCATGATGACCTCTTCGACCCCGTCGACCTTCTCGATGCGCTTCTCGATGTCCTCGACATCGTCGAGCGGGTCATCGCTGGTCACGATCTCGCTGGTCATCACCAACGGCCCGTTGTAGCCGGGCCCGAAGTGTTCGTCGATGAGGTCGTACGTCGCCCGGGCGGGCGTTCCCTGCTCCTGGTCGCCTGCGGTGGGCAGTGACAGCTGGAGCTGAGTGGCGGGGATCGCGAAGAGCGCGAGGCCGCCGACGATGACGACGATCGTCAGCAGCGGAATCTTCGTCACGACGGCCAGCCACCGTTCGAAGAACCGGTTCATGATCGTCTTCGGGTACGGTTCCCCCGCCTCGGCGCGGGCTTCGTCGGCGATCTCCTCGCGGGTGGCGGAATCGCTCGGCCCCGCCTCGGTGGAGGAGTTCCCCGCCGAGGCGGCGCTGCGTTCGTCTGCCCGCGCCGAGGCGGCGGCGAAGGCCTTCCGGTAGCGCTTCGTCGGCTTCGGCGTGATTCGGGACTTCGCGAGACCGAGGAAGGCCGGGATCATCGTCAGGGAGATGAGCACGGCCACGGCCACGGACCCGGAGGCACCGACGCCCATGATGGTGAGGAAGGGGATGCCGGCCAGGGACAGTCCGAAGAGCGCGATCATCACGGTCATGCCGGCGAAGACGACGGCGGAACCGGCGGTGGCGACGGCACGGCCGGTCGCCTCGAGGGGTGTGTGTCCCTCGGCCAGCAGGTCACGGGCGCGGGAGACGATGAATAGGGCATAGTCGATGCCCACGGCCAGGCCGAGCATGAGCGCGAGCATGATCGACGAGGAGTTGATCGTCGCGAATGCCGTGGCCCCGACGATGAGCAGCACGGAGATGCCGACGCCGATGAGCGCGGTGACCAGCGGCATTCCGGCGGCGCGGAAGGAGCCGAGGGTGAGCAGGAGGACGATGAAGGCGATGACCACGCCGACGCCTTCGACCCAGGAGATCTCGACGCCGGTGATCTGGAAGAGTTCGCCGCCGCCGTCGACCTGTGCCCCGGGCAGGTCGTCGCGCAGCGGTTCGAGGGCGTCGATGAGGTTGTCCCCGGCGTCTTCGCCGACTTCCTGCTGGGTGCCGTCGTATTGGACGGAGATCATCGCCGCCGAGTCGTCCTTGCTGATGGCGCCCTCGACGAGGTCGGAGAACGGGGAGGTCACCGTGTCGACGTGCGGGAGATCTTCGAGCCGCTTGACCTCGTCGCCGATCGCGTCCTTGTACTTCGCATCCGTGACGGAATCGCCTTCGTCCGCGACGACGATGACCGAGGCGGAGACTCCGGCCGCCTCGGGGAAGGTCGACTGCATCGAGTCGAGCGCGGTCTGCGCTTCGGAACCCGGCAGGGTGAAGTCGTCGTCGAAGTCCTTGGCGAAGGCGGCGACCCCGGCTCCGACGAGGACGAAGATGAGCAGCCATGCGGCGATGAATCGCCACGGGGTCTGGTACGCACGGCGGCCCAGGGCGTAGAGGAAAGTTGACACGGAAACCTCGATACAAAAGTGTATTGGATACAGTATTGTATTGTTGTGCAATCCTCACCGTCCACGCAAATGGATTCCAGGAATCGCGAAGATTCCCATCAGATGTTCAGCCGCCGAGGCGGTCGCACAGTCGTCGACGACGACGCCGCGACCGCATCGGCAGACCCGACCACCGCCACGAGATGACGATGACAACAGACGAACTCAGCCCCCGCAGACGCCAGACCCGGTCGACCCTCGTCCAGGCCGGGACCTCGGTGTTCGCCGTGCGCGGCATCGACGGCGCCTCGATCGAGGAGATCTGCGAGGCGGGCGGACTGACCCGTGGCGCCTTCTACTCGAACTTCTCCAGCCGTGACGACCTCGTGCTCGCCATCATCGAGATGCGCACTTCGGAGAACCTCGACCGTCTCGATGCGACGATCCGACGGTGGACCGAACAGCTGACTGCCACCACCGAGGTGCCCGAGATCAAGGCGCTGATGACACAGTTCATCGACGACGTCTTCAATGAGAAGAAGCAGACGGTGGCCGAGACCATCACCGAGCAGGAGATCGAGCTCTACTGCCTGCGGGTCCCCCACCTCTACGCCCGCTACCTCGAGCTCAACGCCACTCAGCTCGACCGGCTCGCCGCGCTCGTGACCACGGCCCTCGAGGTCGCCGGGGCCACGACGAAGCAGCCGATCGGGGAATTCCTCACCGTCATCATCTCCGTGTTCAACCGGATCGCACTCTCGGCCGCGGCCGGCAAGGAGATGGACGAACACGTCGACATCGACCCGAGCCTCATCGTCGAGGTCCTCATCCACCTCATCGACTTCAGGCCCTGCGAAACCGACTGAGCGCAACACCGGCAGGGCGGCCGAGGCGGGCCGGTCGGCCACGGCGAACCGGTCGGGCAGCCGAGACGGGCAGAGTGACGGCGAAGTCGGACTGCGCACGGGACTCAACTCCGTGGCCCGAGGCACTATGGTGGTTCCCGTGAATGAACTTCAGCGCGAATTTACTGCCTTCATCAACAATATGGACGTCCGACTCGGCGCGTTCGTCCTCGCCGACCTGCCCGAGACCTTCGAGAAGGAGGACGGGGAGACGGTGAAGTTCCCGAAGGACTTCGGCCCGAAGTCGCTGCCGATGCTCGAACTCTTCGTGCTCTCGAAGTTCCCCAGCACCGAGGCGATCCTCGAAGCGGAGAACCGGCGGTTCTTCGAGGGCCTCATCCGTTACCTCGGCGAGACCTATCTGCGGGCGATCGGCGGGGTCTGGGACCACGACGAGACCACCGGCAGCGGGATGCCGTTCATCCGCCCCGACACCGAGGAGGGCCCGGCCGCCGGTGAGCCGATCCCGCTCGTGGGCATCGTGCTCACGGCCGTCGATCAGCGCAGCGCCGAGGTGTTCACCGCGGTGCTGAACAAGGCCCGAGAGCTCCTCGGAGGGGACGGACTGCCGCGCCGCAAGTGCACGGGACTGTCCCTGGGCATGCTCACGGCCGAGAACTCGAGCGAGGAGGAGGTCGAGTTCCTCTCCCGCTTCATCGGCACCGTCGAACCGGGCATCGCCGCGTGGACGCAGGAGCAGGCCGATCCCGCGTCGTGGGGCTTCGATCGTGAGAGCCTGGCCCGGCTGGGCAAGCAGATCGCGGTCCGCTACGACTCCCCCGAGGACATGATGGACGAGGAGGAGACCCCGTTCACCGCCGGTGCCATGCGCTTCATCGGCGAGACCATCCGCCGGACATGCTTCGGCCAGTGGCGCTACGGCACCGACCTCGAAGCCGACGATCCGCGCAGCCGCCAGCCCTATGTCCGCTTCGTCATCGGCGACCAGAACCTCGACCTCGTGCCCTGGCGCCTCATCCAGGCGGCCCTGGACGATGCGGACGCAATCGCCTCGGCGCTCGAGGCGGTCATCGAGATGCGCGAGAACGAAGCCGCCGAGGCGGAGTCCGAGACCGACGGCGAAGGCGACGGCGAGGACTGAGCCGCCGCATCGAGCGCGCATCGACCGCCGGATCAGAGCTGGAAGCGACGATTTCCGCGCATCCCATCGGCCGGCGATCCGGGGGCGAGGTCGATCTGTCTGCGCGCCGGGTCGATGCGCACGCTCACCAGGGTCGCCGAGCGATTGCCGTAGGCGGCGTCGGGGGCCGGGGTGCAGCACACCGGCGCTTCGCCGGGACCCGTCGTCAGCAGTCTCGTGAGGTCGGCGACGCTCACAGGCGCATCGGCCGCCGTCCCGCTTTCAGCGTTTTCGGCTTCAGCGTTCTCGGCGTCACCGGCAGCGGGCTCAGACTCGCCTACCGCGGGCTCGGGCGGCTCGACGGCGGGCTCGGCCTCGCCAGTCGCGGCGCGGTCGGCTTCGAATCGTGCAACGACCTGCTCGAGGTGCCGGCCGCGCTCCTGTGAGGTCGAGTCCGGGCGCAGCTCGAGCGCCCCGTCGAGCAGATCGGGGTGGAGGAAATGGTTCGTGTGGATGAGGAATCCGCGACCATCTGCTCGACGTTCGCGTTTGGTCTCGCCGGCGATCTCGACCTGGACGGCCGCCTCGGCGGTGATGACGGTGATGATCGATGACGATGAGGTCGGGCTCGAGTGGATGATCTCCAGCGCCTCGGCGAGGGTGCTCGCCCGGCTGAGCACCCGGTTGAGGATCATATGGATGGGCACTCCCCCGGGCCCGTCGCCGGTGTGTTTGAGGATGTTGAGCAGGACCCCGACGCCGGCCTCGTTGAGGCCGATCTTGCCGAGCATCCCGAACTCCGCAATGCCCACATGACGGTGCTGACCAGGCACGGAACCGACATCGTTGATATGCCACAGCGTGGAGAAGTCCGCGGCCCAGTCCCAGTTCTGCGCCGCCACCGAGGCGCCCGGGCTGGTGAAGCTCACGGTCGAACATTCGGTCGGAGCAGCCGCGGCCAGGGTCATGATCTCGGTGCGGGCGATGATCTCCATGAGCTCGGCGACCTCGACGCCGGCGCCCTCGGCCGCGGCGGCGACCTCCTCGGCGTCGGTCGGTGACCATTCCTGCAGGCGAGCGAAACTCGACATCGCCGCGGAGCGCACGTCCGCCTCGGCGATGGAGAGGTGAGCGAAGTACCGCCGATACGCGGCGAGCGTGGAGGCGATCCCGGTGCGCAGCGTCTGTCCGCGTCGGCGACCGCGGTCGATATGATCGGCCGCGCGGACGGTGAAGGTCTCGGGCCGCACGTCGGCGGCGGGGACGAACTGGGTGCTCATGACGGATCCTCCTTCGGTTCCTTCGACCCGGGCACGGGATGTGCGCTCATGTCGGTTCCTGTCGGACCCGGTCAGTCCTGGCCGACGAGCGAGCCGATGCCGAGGTCGATACCGAGATAATGCATGTGTGCGGCGGTTTCGGCAAGGGCGGCGAAGAGGTTGAAGTTGTGCAGACTGTCGAATCCGCGCGACCAGTGCAGGCCCTGTGCGATCGAGAAGACGCTGTGGTCATCGGTGGCCTCCATCCGGGCGCGGATCTCGTCGAGGCGTGCGTGGTGGTGGTCGACGAGCTCTGCCTTGCGGTCGTGGAGTCCGCTGAAGCGGAACCCGTGGGCCGGCAGCACCGCCACCTCCTCGTCGAGTTGGCCGATCTTCTCCAGCGAGCGCAGATAATCGCCGAGGCTGTGCGTGATCGCCCCGCTGTCGAGGCCGATGTTCGGGGTGATCGTCGGCAGCACATGGTCGCCGGAGAACAGCAGATCGTCGTCCTCACGGACGAATACCGAGTGCCCGTAGGTGTGCCCGGGTGTCCACATGGCCCGGACGGTGCCGTCGGACAGGGGCAGTTCGGTGCCGTCGTCGAGGACGTGGACCGTGTCCGGCAGCTGCCGCAGGGCCTGCTGGTAGAAACTCATCGATTCGCCTGTGCGATCCGCATGGGTCGAGCCTGTCGAGCCTGTCGAGCTGTGTGCGGCCTTCGTGCCGCTCGAGCCGACCTGGAGGCTTTCGACCTCGGCCCAGCGGTCCTCGGGGACCCCGTAGGCGCGGGCGATGTTGAGGTTCGGGTTGATCCCGGTACCGAGGTCGACGGCGTTGGTGTAGAAGCGTTTGATCGAGCGCAGGTCCTCACCGTGCATGGCGACCCAGGCGCTGGGATTCTTCGCCAGCAGCGCGGGCACGAGACCGATGTGGTCGCGGTGGTAGTGCGTGATTGCGATGCCGTGGATGTCGCTGACCTTGAAGCCGAGGTCCGCCAGCGCCGAGGTGAGCGCCAGGTACTGGTCCTTGCCGTCCCAGCCCGGGTCGATGAGGACAACCCCGGAGCCGTCGGCGATCGCATAGCAGTAGGTGTAGACGAGCGGGTTGTCCGGGATCGGGACGGGGACGGCCCAGACTCCTTCGGCGACCTTTTCGACCGGGGGCAGAACCCGGTCCTTCCACGCTGCCGACTGTCGGGAACTGAGCGTTTCGATCGCCATACTTCTCTCACACCTCACTGTGGGTCCGTTAAGTCCTATGACTGCAATCTACTCTGTTTCCATCTCGGCCTGAAGGTTCGTTCGATAACTGGGCGGTTCGAGGCCGAGGCGGTGGCCGTGACGACCGGGCGAGTGTCGGGCGCCCTGGGATTGTGACGCCGTCTGCGGCAGGCGGCCGGAACGGTGCAGAACAACCCCGTGAGACTACCGATATCGTTGTGATCTTTGCTGAAAGTCACTGATTCCATCTCAATCGGGCACTTATTATTCGCATATTCATCGTCGACGGTTTCGCAATCAGTACCGAAGACGTTAAGATCATGACGCACATCACTGCCGGGGCGGCGTCGAGGACGACAGGCGCGCACCGGCAGCGGCAAGACTCATTGGGGAGGATTGATATGGCTGCTTCCGGCTCACTGAAGCGCAACCTCGGGCTGTGGTCCATCGTCGGGCTCGGACTCGGATACATGACCCCGACGGTGGTCTTCGATACGTTCGGAATCGTGTCCGGCGAGACCAAGGGAGCAGTACCCTCGGCGTACCTCATCGCTCTCATCGTCATGATCTTCACGGCCTTCAGCTACGGCAAGATGGTCAAGATCTTCCCGACCGCAGGGTCGGCGTACACCTACACCCGCGAGACGATGAATCCGGGCCTCGGCTTCCTCGTCGGGTGGACCTCGCTCATGGACTATCTGCTGCTGCCGATGGTCAACTGCCTCATCGCGCGCCTGTATATGGAGTCGCTCGTCCCCGACGCCCCACCGTGGGTGTGGGTCGTCGTCTACACGGTCGTCATGACCGGCATCGTCACCTCGTCGATGCGCGGCACGGCGAACTTCAACGCCGTTCTGCTCACCTTCGCCGTCACCATGGTCACGCTCTTCTGCATCTTCGCGATCGTCAATCTCACCAACGGTGACGGTGCCGGAGTCGTCTTCAGCCCCGAGCCCTTCGTCCATGAGGGTGTGAGACTCTCCGCCCTGCTCACCGGAGCGACCGTCGTATGCTTCTCGTTCATCGGCTTCGACGCCGTGACGATGTACACGAACGAGGCCAAGCACGTGAACCTCATGCCCAAGGCGATCATGCTCACCGTCATCGCCGGCGGTGCGATCTTCCTCGTCGCCAGCTACTTCGCGCAGCTGCTGTTTCCCGACAATTCGCAGTTCACCATCGTCGATGACCCGCTGCCGGAGATCGGCTTCCTCACCGGCGGCCACGTCTTCCAGGGATTCTTCCTCGCCGCTGCGTTCGCGGCCACGATCGCCTCGGGACTGGCCTCGCATGCCTCCGTGTCTCGCATGCTGCTGGTCATGGGCCGCAATGGTGTGCTGCCGCGGAAGGCCTTCGGCTACATCAACCCGAAGACCCACACCCCGGTGTTCAACATCGTCCTCGTCGGAGCCGTGTGCCTGCTAGCAATGTCGTTCAGCCTCGAGCTCATCTCCGCGCTCATCAACTTCGGTGCGCTCATCGCGTTCACCTTCGTCAATCTCACGGTCATCGCCCACTACGCGTTCCGAACCAAGCAGGTCGTGGATTTCAAGACAACGTTCAACTTCGTCATCATGCCGTCCATCGGCGCGATCCTCACCGGTGTGCTGTGGGTGAGTCTGCACAAGACGGCGCTCATCGGCGGCATCATCTGGCTGACGATCGGCATCATCTACCTGGCTGTGATGACTCGCGGCTTCAGGCGCTCGGTGCGCAGCTTCGACGACCCCGAGGCCGATGCCCAGATGTCCGAGCCCGAGGAGCCCGAGCCTTCCGGGACGCCCCAGCCCGAGGTGCCGGTCGAGGACTGAAGCCGCCAGGTGCCGGCGCCTCGGGGCCGGCGCCTGGGGGCCGGCGCCTCGGGGCCGGCGCCTGGGGGCCGGCGCCTCGGGGCCGGCGCCTGGCCTCCTCGTTCAACAGGGAATCAGGTTATCGATGCGAGGACCTACCGATAACCTGATTCCCTGTTGAACGAGCGGGCCCACTGCCGCCGGATGCAGAAGCCCCCGAGCACTTCGCTGATGCGAGGTGCTCGGGGGCTTCTCACTGGGCGGAAGCGGTGGGATTCGAACCCACGGTGCGGGGTTGCCGCACAACGGTTTTCAAGACCGTCTCCTTCGGCCGCTCGGACACGCTTCCCTCGGTTCTCTGATGCCGGTGACAGCACCGGAGTGAACCCGGCCTGCTCGGCGCGAGGCCGAGCCAGAACAGTTTCTCACAACCGCAACAGCATCTGCCAATTGACCGGGCAGCGCTGGGTCGCAGTCATGGCGCGACAGTATTCGACCTGGTCAGTTCTTCTTCCGCTTCTTCATCCGGTTCCGTTTGCGCTCGGTGCCGAGCAGCTCATCGAACACCGAACTGCCGGCCGAGTTCGAATCCTCGTCCGGCTCCTCTGAGGCTCGGTCGCCGGGTGTGCGGCTGCCGTCGCCGGAATCGTGCGCGCGTTCGTTCCAGGTCTTGCCGAGCTTCGGGGCATTCGTCGGCTTGGCCGGGGGCGACTCGTGGCCGGTGCTGTCCGCGTCCTCGGAGGTGGCTCCGCGAGCCGCGAAGGTTGCGGGCACCCGCTGGACGGGAACCTCCGACTCTTCCTCGTCGACGAATTCCTCGTCGGCGTCGTCCGCGGGCGGGACGACGGCGTGGTCCTCGACATCGTCGATGTCCGAGTCGGCTGTGGCATCAACAGTGTTCTCGGCGGTGTCCGCGACCGGAGCGGCATCCGCCTCGGCATCATCAGCGCCCGAGCTCGCGATCGCCGCCGCTACGGCACCAGACGTTCCCCGGGGCGCGGCAGCGGCCGACTCCGAATCGGCAGTGGTCGTATCGTCGACAGGTGCCGCCGCGGTGAATGCAGCACTCGGCTCGGCGTCGGCGGGCGCAGCGTCGCCGGCGGGAGCGACGTCGGCGAGGGTGTCAGGGGTGCGCTCTTCGTCGATGGGTGTCCTGTCGGTGGGTGCCTCCTCGGCGCGGGACGGCTTGCCCTTGAGCACGAGGGTGAGCGTGGCCAACGGCACGGACAGCCAGTTCGGGCGGTTGCGCAGCTCGGTCACGGTCTCCACGAGGAGGCGGTCGATGAGTGCTGCCCGCAGCACGGGGTCGCCCAGGCCGATGCTCTCGCCACGGGCGCGGGAGTACCCGGACAGCAGCGAATTCTGCACCTGCGAGGCCCACAGGTATTCGGGCGAATCGAAGATCGCGCGCAGGGCCGTCGGATCGTTGCCGAACCCGCTGACCACCAGGGATCCGTCCTCGGAATCGAGCGCATCCGTGCGCTGCAGCCGAGCGAACCCGGCCGCATAGTCGATGCTGCGCAGCAGCGCCACGAGGTCGAAGGCGGCAGGCTTCGGATCCGAATTCGTCGAATCCGTGAACTTCACCACCGAATAGCCGTCCGACGGTGAGCTGACCACATGGTCGAGCGTGAGCTCACCATGAATCTTCTGCAGAGTCCCGATGGTCTCCAGGCCCTGCACCTTCACCCGGTGGGCGCGCAGCTCCGGCACCAGCGAATCCAAGGCCAAAGGTGCCCGGCCGAGCGCCCAGTCGATGCGTTCGACCCACTTCGCAACCAGCTGCTTCGTCGGCTCGCCGGCGCCTTCGACGACGCCGAACTCGGCGGCCATGTCCGTGTGGAGTTCTCCGATGCGCCGGCCCATCTCCGCGGCATGGGCGTTGTACGCACCGATCGATCCCGAATCCACGGCACACACGGTGTTCACGGCTTCCCGCCAAGCCGGTTCGGCCTCGACGTCGACGTGGGAGAGCAGAGCCATCGGCGCCTCCATCTCCTGCACCTCGAACATGTCGTACCAGCGGCCGGACCCCCATCCGATGACCTCAGGCACGCTGCGCGACCCCGCCTCGGTGAGCAGCACGGGAATCGTCAGCGACGACGGCATCCCGTTCTCCAGCACTCGGAAGAATGACAGCTCCAACGGTTCGTATTCGTCATGGATGATGACCGTCGACTTGTGCGCACCGGAGTCCGCGACCTCGATCGGTCGGATCTCCACCGGCAGAACATCGTTCGCCCCTACCTCAAGGTCACCCTTGGCCGGCTTCGGCGGGACCGCCTCGGTGCCGGTGTCCGATGCGGGATTCGCCGAGGCGGCCGCCCCGTTCGCGGTCACCGGGAACGGCGTCGACGCTCGGTCCCGGGCGTCGGCCTTCTCCTGGGAATGGCGCAGGGACTCCGTCGAGAGCTGCCCGCCGTCGAAGACCTTGCGTTTCGTGATGGCATCGGCCATGAGGTTGACGAACACGGGGTCGGCGGCGCCGTCGTAGACATGGACGGTGCCGAGCGCGAGGTCGTCGACGCGGCCGATGAGGGCATGACGCAGGTGGATGTCCTCGGCGCCGCGCAGGGTCAGGGGAATGTTGAGGCGGCGCAGGGTCGGGCCGTCGCCGACGGAGATGACGGTGACGAGGCCGACGAATCCACCGAGCTCCTCGGCGGTGTAGGTGAACGCGCGAGCCACCGACATGGGGGTGATGTCGGGGTCGGAGCCGAAGTCTGCAGCGAGCTTGGGGAACCACGGCTGACGAGGTATCCAGCTGGCTAACAGTTGTTCGAGCTCACTGCTGATGGCCATGACGACTCCTAGGCGGGAATACGGGCACCTTCCATCCAATCATGTTAGGCGGCATTCGCGGATCAGGGCGCACCCGAAACCGTGAAGTCCGTGGCAGATCTGCGGCAGAACTCCGCCGTTATCGGGCGGCCGTGCGGGAGTGCGCGGGGCCGCGCGGGGACCCGCTCGGTGTCCTCATACCGATACGAGTTGCCAAATGGCAAGACTGAAGGCGCACAATAGTCTGGTGGTTGAAACAGACATGGCACCCCAGAAGCTCACACTCGCCGACGAGGTCGAGGCGGCCGCGCTGCGCATTTCCGATTCCGTCATCCTGTCGCCACTTCAGATCTGCGAGCGGCTGACGGCCGCGACCGGTTCGACCGTCTACCTCAAACGTGAGGACCTGCAGCTGGTGCGGTCGTACAAGATCCGTGGGGCCTTCAACTTCATGCTCCAACTCGACTCGGACGAACGAGAGCGCGGCGTCGTGTGCGCCTCGGCCGGAAACCATGCGCAGGGCTTCGCCCGCGCCTGCAAGGAACTCGGCATCCAGGGCACGATCTTCGTGCCCAAGACCACCCCGAAGCAGAAGATCGAACGGGTCCGCCACTTCGGCGGAGAGCAGGTGACGATCGAGATCGCCGGCTCCACCTACGATGACGCCTCCGCCCTGGCCTACCGGTTCGCCGACCGCAATGACGCCCTCCTCGTCTCGGCCTTCGACGACCGTCGGACGATCGCCGGACAGGGCACCGTGGCCGCCGAGATCCAGGCCCAGCTCGAGGCCGACCCCGACTACATCATCGTGCCCGTCGGCGGCGGTGGAGTCATCGCCGGTGTCGCCGCCTATGCGGCCGAGAGGATGCCGAACACGAAGATCATCGGCGCCGAACCCGCTGGGGCCGCCTCGATGATCGCCGCACTCAAGGCCGGCCACCCCGTGACATTGGAGAACATCGACCGCTTCGCCGACGGCACCGCCGTCAAACGCGCCGGCGCACTGACCTTCGACGTGGTGTCCGAACACGGTCTCGACATCCGCCCCGTCGCCGAGGGCGCGGTGGCCACCGAGATGCTCGACATGTACCAGGTCGACGGCATCATCGCCGAACCCTCCGGTGCCCTGGCGTCGGCCGGGATCGGCGGGCCGGATTCGGACAAACCGATCACCATCGAACCCGGTTCGACCGTGGTGTGCCTGGTCTCCGGAGGCAACAACGACATCTCCCGCTACCCGGAGATCCTCGAACGCTCTCTCGTCCACGAGGGCCTCAAGCACTACTTCATCGTCGACTTCCCGCAGGAGCCCGGTGCCCTGCGCCGGTTCCTCAACGAAGTGCTCGGACCCGAGGACGACATTGCGATGTTCGAGTACGTCAAACGCTCCGACCGTGAGACCGGACCCGCCTTCGTCGGCATCCAGCTCGGATACGCCGAAGATCTGCCGAACCTGCTCGAACGGATGGAGGCCTCGTCGATCGAGGTCGAGCGGGTGCACCAGAACTCGCCGATGTTCCGTCTCTTCGCCTAGTCCGCTCGCTGCCAAAGGAAGGCGATCCCTTCTGACGCAAGAGCCGCAGCGGGTGGCGATACCACCTGAGGCAGGAGGACACTCTGCCAAACAGTGGTCGCAATCGGACATTTCGCCAAATCTAGGTCGCTATCGGATACTTCTGGAGCTCAGAAGTATCCGATAGCGACCTAGATTTGGGCAGGAGCATTCTCAGCCACCACCCAGACGGCCTGCACACCGCGAACCGAACGGCCCGCGCACCGCCGACCGAACGGCCCGCGTACCGTTGCCCGAACGCCCCTGCCCTCCTGTCGGCCCACGCACTAGAGTGGGAGCATGCGCGCAATCACGATCTCCTCACCCGGTGAGCCCGAGGTTCTGCAGCTCACCGACGAGCCGACACCTGACATCGCCGCCGATGAGGTGCTCATCCGCGTCCATGCCGCCGGCGTCAACCGCGCCGACCTGCTCCAGCGTCGCGGCTTCTACGATCCCCCACCCGGCGCGACGCTGATCCCCGGCCTCGAAGTGTCCGGCACGATTGAGAAGCTCGGCGCCGAAGTCACCGGCTGGACCGTCGGCGACCGGGTCGCGGCCCTCCTGTCCGGCGGCGGATACGCGGAGTTCGTCCCCGTTCCCGCGGGTCAGCTGCTTCCCGTGCCCGAAGGCTTCGACCTCACCGAGGCGGCCGCGCTGCCCGAGGTGCTGTCGACCGTGTGGTCGAACATCGTCGGCCGGGGACGGATCGAGGCCGGCGAATGGCTGCTCGTCCACGGCGGAGGATCGGGCATCGGCACGGCCGCGATCCAGATCGCGAACCACCTCGGAGTGACGATCGCCGTCACCGTAGGATCCGAGCGGAAGGCCGAATTCTGCCGCGAACTCGGCGCCGACGCCGTCATCAACTACCGCGACGAGGACTTCGTCGAACGCGTCCACGAGATCTGCACCCATGAGGACGGTTCGACCGGCGCCGACGTCATCCTCGACATCATCGGCGCGAAGTACCTCGAACGCAATATCAAGGCTCTGGCCACCGACGGTCGCCTCGTCATCATCGGCATGCAGGGCGGAACGAAGACCGAGATCAATCTCGGCTGGCTCATGCAGCCGCGCAAGTCGGTTTCGGCCACGACCCTGCGGGCCAGGCCGAAGGAACAGAAGATCGCCATCGTCTCCGAGGTGGCCGAGCGCCTGTGGCCGGCCGTGACCGCCGGCGACATCCGCCCGATCATCCACGAGACCCTCCCGATCGCCGAGGCGGCCCAGGCCCATCAAGCACTCGAGGACGGGGCGAACATCGGCAAGGTTCTGCTCATCGTCGACCCGGACGGTGACCGGGCATGACCGAGACTCCCGACCGCGAAGACAACGGCAGCACCGATGGTCTGGCCCGAGCGGAGAAGGAGCAGGCCGATGTCTCCTCGCCGGCGAAGGTGATGCGCATCGGCACCATGGTCAAACAGCTGCTCGAGGAGGTCCGCGGCACCGAGCTCGATGAGAAGGGCCGTGAACGACTCGCCGAGATCCACCGCCGCTCCATCGAAGAACTCGAAGAGGGCCTGTCGAAAGACCTCATCGAGGAGCTCGAACGCCTCGATCTGCCCTTCGACTCCGGTGACGGCCCGCCGACGACCTCCGAACTGCGCATCGCCCAGGCACAGCTCGTCGGCTGGCTCGAAGGGCTCTTCCACGGCATCCAGACCGCCATCATGGCTCAGCAGGCGATGGCTCAGCAGCTCGGTGGGCGCGGTCAGCTGCCGCCCGGAATGGTCGCCTCCGGCATGGCCCAGCCCGGCACCGAAGGACCGTCGGCGAAGAAGTCGGCGACGGACCGTGATGATCGCGGCACCGGCAACTACCTGTGAAGCGCCTCCTCTCCGGCCTGGTCAAGAAGGCCCACAGGACCGGTGGCGACGATGAGCGATTCGGCACCGGGCTGTGGCGGCACAACCGCGACCGCTTCATCCGCGCCGTCGACCGCTACTACACCACGGCCCTCGCCCTCCACGAATCACGCCCCTCGGGTGACAGCGCTGCCGCCGGGGCCGCCTCGGCGAGGGATGAGGTCACCGGGGCCGGCAGGGATCCGGTCGACGTCATCGTCGACGGCACCCACCGGCTCAATGCCCTCGTGGACGTCGTCGACGGCATCACCGCGGACCTCCACGCCCGCTGTCCCGTGACCGGTCAAGTGGTGCCCGGACCGGACCGCAACGCGGTCGGCGATGTTCCCGAACTGCTGACGAAGGCCTCATCGAAGGTCGGCGAGGCGGTGCTCGCGGCGTCGATGGCGCGGACGGAAGCCCCGGCCGGGCGACCGATCGACTCGAGCGCACAGGCGACCGCGCGATTCATCGCCGATGCCGAGGAGCTGCTGGGGCGGGCGCGGGAGAACCTCGCTAGGCTGGGGCCATCATGATTCCTCCACTCAGTCCGGACCGCCTGCCTCCGGCCGACTTCGAACTCGGGCTCGTGGCCAGCGACATCGACGGAACTCTGCTGCTGAACTGGAAGCCGATCTCGACGGCCACGATCGACGCGATCCACCGTTGTCAGGATGTAGGCATTCCCTTCGTCCTCGTCACGGGGAGACCGATCCGCTGGCTCGCGCCGATCGCCGAGCAGATTCCCGATCTCGGTCGGGTCGTGTGCCTCAACGGTGCCGTCGTCTACGACATCGCCTCCCAGTCCGTCGTCGATGCCCACAGCATCGATGCGCAGACGATTGCGGAGATCACCGCGGCGGTGCGGGCCGACCATCCCGAGGCCAGGTTCGCCTATGAGACTCTCAACGGTGGTTTCATCGACCGCGAGTTCGTCGCACACCGGCCGCGTGAGGCCCGGATCATCGACGATGTCTCCGAACTGGCCGGTCAGGACGTCGTCAAGGTGCTCGTGCGTCTGGATACGAGCGATTCGCAGGCGATGCACGATCTCATCGACCCCCTGCTCGAGGGCACCTGCCATGCGTCGTTCTCCGAACCGGACAATGGGCTCGTCGAGCTCGCGCCGGCCGGAATCACGAAGGCGAAGACGCTGTCGGATCTGTGCGACCACCTCGGCGTGGCGCAGTCACAGGTGATGGCATTCGGGGATATGCCCAATGACATCGAGATGCTCTCGTGGGCCGGGCACGGCGTGGCGATGGGCAATGCTCTGGGCTCGGTCAAGGCGATCGCCGCGGCCGTCACTGAGGCCGTCGACGACGACGGCGTCGCCCGCTACCTCGACGCGGTCCTCGACACCCACAAAAAATACCCCTAATTGCTACGTGACGGCGGCCCAGCAACCTCGCGCGAGGTTGCTGGGCCGCCGTCACGTAGCAATTAGGGGCGGGTGTCGGTGGTGCCGGTCGCGTCCAGCAGAGAATCGTCGAGGCCGAAGTAGTCGATGAGGGCCACGGCCAGGCCGTCGTCCTCGATCGGATCGGTGACGACGCTGGCGAGCACCTTGAGTTCGTCCTTGGCCTGGCCCATGACGATGGAATGTTCGACCCATTCGATCATCTCGAGGTCATTGAGCCCGTCCCCAGCGCCTACGGTGTGCTCATGGTCGACACCGAGCTCGGATTCGACGAGCGCCAATCCGCTGGCCTTCGAGATCCCGTCCGGGGCGATGTCGAGCCAGTTGCTCCACCCCACCGAATAGCTGACCTCATGGAGTCCGAGCGAATCCACGGCGGCGGCGAACTCCTCGGCGGTGCCGTTGACCTCGCGCATGACGATGCGCGTGGCCCGCTTGGTCAGCAGCTCCTCGAAGTCGACGATGTCGAGAGTGTCGGATTCGGCGAGTTCCCCGACAGGGAACTCCCCCGAAGCCCACCGGTGCAGGTCGGGGTCCTCGACGAGGAACAGCGCCGTCGGCAGGGCCTCATACATCTTCTCCAGGGCATCGCGCGGGTCGAAGGACACCACGTGGTGCAACTCCCACCCCAGCGGCAGCTCCGGGTCGAGACGGGCGACGACCGACCCGTTCGAGCACACGACGAAACCGTGCTTGAGGCCGAGCGCACGGACGACCTCGAGCGCACCCGGCAGGGCACGGCCGGTGGAGATCACGAGATGATGCCCCTCCTCGGCGAGCCGATCGAGCACCTGCCTCACCGGCTCCGACAGGGATCCGTCGTAGTCGACGATCGTGCCGTCGACATCGAGGGCGATGAGGTGCGGGGCCAATGTGTCTCCCAACGTGAGCTTGAGTTTTCTGTGGACGTTCGCTTTCAACCAGCCGAGCAGCTTGGTCCAGCCGAGTCCCGCCGACCGTCATGCGCTCAGCGGCGCAGGCTCAGTAGCGCGGACCCTCCGGCCCCTGCGCGGTCATCCCGCCGAGGTAGGGCCGCAGCGCCGCCGGCACCGTGACCGAGCCGTCTGCCTGCTGGTGGTTCTCCAAGATCGGCACCAGCCAGCGCGTATTGGCCATGGTGCCGTTGAGGGTCGCAACCGGGCGGGTCGCTCCATCGTGACGTTCGCGGATGTGCAGGCGGCGGGCCTGGAAAGTCGTGCAGTTCGACGTCGACGTCAGCTCTCGGTAAGTGCCCTGCGTCGGCACCCAGGCCTCGCAGTCGAACTTCCTGGCAGCCGAATCGCCGAGGTCGCCGGCGGCGGTGTCGATGACCCGGTAGGGCAGCTCGCAGAGACCGAGCATCTTCTCCTGCAGGGACAGCATCCGCTCGTGTTCGGCCGCGGCGTCCTCGACCGGGACGTAGGCGAACATCTCGACCTTCTGGAACTGGTGGACGCGGATGATGCCGCGGGTGTCCTTGCCGTAGGAGCCGGCCTCACGGCGGTAGCAGGAGGAGATTCCGGCGTAGCGCAGCGGACCGTCGGAGAGGTCGATGATCTCATCCATGTGGTACCCGGCCAGCGGGACTTCAGAGGTGCCGACGAGGAACAGGTCGTCGGCTTCGAGACGGTAGACCTCATCGGCGTGCTCGCCGAGGAATCCGGTGCCGCGCATGACCTCGGGGCGAACCAGCGTCGGGGTGATGGTCGGGTTGAAACCGGCCTCCTCGGCGACGTCTCGAGCGAGGTTGAGCAGCGCCATCTCGAGCTTGGCGCCGAAACCGGTGAGGTAGTGGAAACGGGATCCGGAGACCTTCGTGCCACGCTGAGTGTCGATGGCCTTGAGCTTCTCACCGATCTCGAGGTGGTCGAGCGGTTCGAAGCCGTCGGCGCCGAAGTCGCGGGGCTCGCCGACGGTCTCGAGCGTCGCGAAGTTCTCTTCGCCGCCGGAGGGGATGCCGTCGATGATGAGGTTCGGAACCTTCGACACGAGCTGGTCGAAAGCGAAGCTCGCCTCTTCGGACTCCGCCGACAGCGACTTCACGGCCTCGGATTTCTGCTTGCCCTCGGCGATGAGCGCAGGCTTGTCTTCCTTCGGCGCCTTGGCGATCTGGGAGGAGAAGGCCTTCTGGTCCGCGCGAGCGTCTTCGTAGGCCGTGATGGCCGCACGACGTGCGGAATCAGCGGCGAGGACCTCGTCGATGAGCTCGACGGATGCCCCGCGAGCCTCCTGTGATGCCTTGAACAGGGCCGGGTTGTCTCTGAGAAGCGCTAGATCGATCACCCTCTCAGCTTAACGGGCCGGGCCCGTTTCCGACATTCGGCGCTCAGCCTGCACCCGAGTTCGACACGGTAGATTTGGCACATGATCATCGAGCTGGACCCCCTGATGACCTGGGTCATCGTCGCCGGTGCCCTCGTTGTGCTCGGCGCCGCGTTCCTCCTCGGTCGACGGATGGGCGCACGGCGCGTCCTCGCCAGGGTCAGGCGCTACGCCCACCCCGCGAACCTCGAGGACACCGAAGTCGACGATGCCGCCCGATACCGCGCCGCCCTCATCGTCAATCCGACGAAGACCGATGTGCGCCGTCTGGCTTCAACCGCCGAAGCGATCTGCCGCTTCGAGGGGTGGAACCCTCCCCTCGTGCTTGAGACCGCGCTCGAAGACTCCGGCGAAGGGGCCACGATCCGCGCGCTCGACGAAGGGGTCGACGTCGTCATCGCCGCCGGCGGGGACGGAACCATCCGCGCGGTCGCCTCGGCGCTGGCGGGCACCTCCACGCCGATGGGGATCGTGCCTCTGGGGACAGGGAACCTGCTCGCCCGAAACATCGATCTCGTCCTCGACAAGACCGAGTGGGCGCTGCGAATCGCTCTGTGGGGGCGCAATCGGGAGATCGATGTGGGAACGGCGAAGACCGCCGAGGATGGCGAGAGCCATATCTTCACCGTGATGACCGGGCTCGGCTTCGATGCCGCGGTCATGGCCGACACCAGCGATGAGCTCAAGAGTCGACTGGGCTGGTTGGCCTATGTCGAGGCCGGATCGCGGAAGCTCGCGGGCAAACCGAGTCAGGTCAAGGTCACATTCGATGATGACTATCGGATCTCGGCACGAGTGCGGTCGGTCCTCGGCGGCAACTGCGGGCGCCTGCAGGGCGGGATCCAGCTGCTGCCGCAGGCGGTCATCGACGACGGCATGCTCGATGTGCTCATCGTCAGCCCGAAGAACCTCGGCCAGTGGCTCGGCGTCCTTGCCTCGATCGCGGGACGTCGGGCCTCACGCGGTCTGCACACGAATATCCGCAAGTGTCAGAAGGTCGTCATCGAGGCAGGTGAGGACCTCAACATTCAGCTCGACGGGGATCCGCTCGGGCAGTCGTCGTACCTCGAGATGGAGGTCAGGCCCTCGGCCCTGACAGTCCGCGTGCCCACCGTCGAACAGCGCAAGCAGATCCGAGCCGAAGCCTGGCCGGTCTGAGGTTTGCACTGAACTCTCCTCAGCCCTTCAGCAATTACCAATTAGTAGGTCACGGAGCGATTACAGAAATTCACCGAAGCGTTACAGCAATTAAACCTGAACAAAATGTACAGAAATAGTTTAGGGAATCCTTGGAACCTAGGATGAGTGCCGTATCACACCCCTCGTCACAGAGATTGAAGGCACTCCAATGAAGAAGATCATCCTCGCGCCGGCAGTCGCCCTCGCATTCACCGGCCTCGTCGCCAGTCCGGTCGCCGCCGCGGAATCCCCCTCCACGCAGTCGGCATCCACCAAGGCCGAGCAGCAGAAGCAGGACGAGGCCGAGCAGGCCAAGAAGGAAGAGGCCAAGAAGGCTGCGGCCGAAAAGGAAGCGGCCGAGAAGAAGGCCGAGGAGAAGGCCGAGGAGAAGGCGGCCGCCGAGAAGAAGGCCAAAGACGCCAAGAAGGCCGAAGAAAAGAAGAAGGCTGCCGAAGACAAGGCCGATAAAGACAAGGCGGACAAGAAGAACGACGCCAAGAAGCCCCCGAAGAAGGTCGACCCGAAGCCCGCTCCTGCCCCCGAGGACGAGGACAAGGACGCCAAGGACGATGACAAGGCTGAGGACACGGTCAACCCGATCAATGCTTCGGTGCAGGTCGTCTCGAATGATGTCACTGCCGAGGAGCTCCACGAGGATGGCGTGACCGTCAAGGTCACCGGACTCGAGAAGGGTGACAAGGTCTCCGTCAAGTCGGGACTGACCGGCCCGGCAACAACTGCTCAGGGTTCGACCGCCACTCTCAAGCTGCACTCCGCGAAAGAGGTCACGCAGGATTCAGTCGCCTTCGCCCTCCAGGTGCAGCGCACAGGCACCACATCGATCACCGAGTCCAGCAACGTAGACGTCGAGGTGAATCCGCAGGCAGTCGCTCCGAAGGTCTCGCTCAGCACCGACAAGATCTCGGAGAGCGACTTCGCGAAGAACGGCATCAAGGTCACCGGTGAGGGCTTCACCCCCGACGGAAAGGTCACCGTCGTCGGCGGAACCGCCCAGTCGCCCTTCGCCACTCTCGAAGTCGACGCCGACGAAGAAGGAAAGATCTCCGCAATCCTGAAGTTCGACGGCGACGACAACCTCCCGGCCGGCGACTACTCCGTCTGGGGCGTCGACCAGGAAACCGAGACCAGCTCTGATGCTCAGAGCTTCACCATCACCGAAGACTCGGAAATCGACCCGACCGTCAAGATCGATTCGAAGAAGATCTCCCTCGAGGACTTCAAGAAGGACGGACTGAAGTTCAGCGGATCCGGGTTCTCACCGAACGGAACCATCACCGTCCAGGGCGAAACCGTGACACCCCAGCGTGCCGCCGCACCTCAGGCCGAAGAGCTCCGCGCGGACGAGGACGGCAACGTCGAAGGTGCCGTGATTGCGCCCGAGTCACTCGAAGCCGGTACATACGCTTTGACCTTCGTCGACGACGAGACCGAAGAGACGAGCGACCCGGTCGAGATCACCGTCACCGACGACGAGGACGCCGTCGACCCGATCGACGCGTCCCTCAAGGTCGATCCCAAGGAGATCACCGCCGAGGATCTCGCCAACAAGGACAAGGGCGTGACCGTCACCGTCTCGGGCGTGAAGAAGGGCGACAAGATCAAGGACTCCCTCACCGGGGAGACCGAGACCGCTGAAGCCGACGGTGACTACAAGCTCCACCTCTGGTACGAAGGCAACCCGAAGAACCTTGAGGCCGGAAAGGTCCCGTTCACCGTCACCATCGACCGCGAAGGCACCGAATCGGAGACCCTCAACGGCAACATCAACGTCGTCGAGGATGAAACCGAGGCCCCCGCCGAGGCGACCTTCAAGGTCTCGCCGAAGACGATCGAAGCCGCAGACTTCGCCAACGAGAAGAAGGGCGTCACCCTCGCCGTCGAGAACTGCGAGCCCGGCGCCGATGTCCACTTCGAGGTCACCCCGAAGGGCATCAACGTCACGGCCTACGAGAACATCGTCAAGGCCGACGACGAAGGCAATGCTTCCGTCAACGTCTTCGGCACCTCGACGAACACTTCGGCCTACGTCGGCTCCTACACCGCGACAGCAACCTGCGGCGATGACACCATGAAGGACACCTTCAAGGTCACCCAGGGCGCCAACGGCGGTGGAGACGACGGAAACGGCGGCGACAACGGCAACGCCGGCAACGCCGGCAGCCAGCTGCCGCGTACCGGTGCCGACCTCGGCGGACTGACGACGGGAGCCCTGCTCGTCCTCGTCGGCGGCGCCGCGATCGCGCTGACCGGTCGCAAGAACAAGTTCGGTCAGACTCCGACGAGCTTCTGATCTGAGTCAGACGGCCGCTTTCGGCCGCAGATTGAGGGGTGGTCCGGCGCGCGCCGGACCACCCCTCAATCTATTCATCGCGAACGGACGCTGAACCCTGACGGCGATCCGACTTCCGTAGTGAACAAAACGACCACAACTATGCGTGTGGTGATTGTTGCATTACTGTTACATTCGCACTACTTCACACCCAGCTGTAATTTTCAAAGGAAATACATGAAGAAGCTCGCCCTCGCCCCCGCGGTGGCCATCGCCATCACCGGCCTGGCCGCATCCCCAGTTATTGCTGCACCCGAGGCACCCACCTCGACGACTCAGCAGCCCGCGCAGGCCACTCAGCTCCAGAAGGCGTCTGGAGCGAAAGCTCAGGACGGTGAAGAAGCCGGCGTCAACGTGTCGGAGAGCGAGATCTCGCTTGCCGATTTCGTCGCCGAGGGCGTTGACATCGTCGGCGCCGACCTCAACCCGAACACTGAATACTCGGTGGTTGTCAGCCACACCAACGATCAGGTCGGATCGTACGAAGAGACACTCACCACCGATGACACCGGCGCCTTCGCGACCGGAGTCAAAGGCCTCGATGATGAAGCATTCATCGGCAAGTACAGCGTCGTGGCCAACAACGCCACGAACTCCAACGAGTCACACCACACCACTTTCGAAGTAACCGACGAGCCCGAGGCCCCCGCTGCCGACCAGAAGGTCTCGCTCAGCACCGACAAGATCTCGGAGAGCGACTTCGCGAAGAACGGCATCAAGGTCACCGGTGAGGGCTTCACCCCCGACGGAAAGGTCACCGTCGTCGGCGGAACCGCCCAGTCGCCCTTCGCCACCGTCGAAGTCGACGCCGACGAAGAAGGAAAGATCTCCGCAACCCTGAAGTTCGACGGCGACGACAACCTCCCGGCCGGCGACTACTCCGTCTGGGGCGTCGACCAGGAAACCGAGACCAGCTCCGATGCTCAGACCTTCACCATCACCGAAGACGAAACCGACGAGCCCACCACTCCTGCTGCCGAAGCCAAGCTGGCCGTCTCCCCCGAGACCATCTCCCCCGCTGACTTCGTCAAGGAAGACAAGGGCGTCACCCTCGCCGTCGAAAACTGCGAGCCCGGCGAAGACATCCGCTTCCTCGTCAACCCCAAGGGCGAGTCGAACGTCACCGCCTTCGACAAGACCGTCAAGGCTGACGACGAGGGCAAGGCCAGCGTCAACGTCTACGGCACCAGCGCCTCCAACGCCTCGGCCTACATCGGCGACTACGATGTGACCGTCACCTGTGGCGATGACGAACTGACCGGTGAGTTCTCCGTCAGCGACGATGCCAATGCAGGCGGCAGCGACGGCGGCGAAGACGGAAACGACGATGGCGACAATGGAGATGCCGGCAACGGCGGCGACCTGCCCCGCACCGGTACCGAGCTGACCGGCCTCGTCGGCGGTGCAGGTCTCCTCCTCATCGGTGGAGTCGCAGTCGCACTGACCATGCGCCGCAAGAAGGTCGCCCAGGATCCCGCTGAGATCTGATAGCGACGAACTGCGAACAATCGCCCGAACTCGACTGAGCTGGGCGTGAGACAAAGAAGAGCGCGAACCCGACCGGGTTCGCGCTCTTCTTGTAGTCGTCAGAAGGGGAGGCAGCAGACAGCTCACTTCATGCGGTCGTACCTCGAGCGCAGAGCGAGGAAGGCTCCGTAGAGGATCAGACCGAGCCCCACGGCCAGCAGCAGGCACGGCCCGAAGGGCTGGTCGCGCATCCCCTTGAGCGCACCGTCGATTCCAGTGAACTCCTCCGGATCACCGGTGGCCGCCGAGGCCGCAACGAGGATGCCCACCGACAGCAGCGTCACACCTTTGCCCAGATAACCGACGACGCCGGTGAATCCGACCAGGAAACGAGTGATCGTGCTGCGCGGCCGACGCAGCTCCTCTTTCCACTTCCGTCGCAGTCCGTTGATACTGAACACGATGCCGATGATCGCAATCACGGCGCCGACGGCCATGAGGACATACAGTCCACCCGGTGCTTTCGCCACGGTCGTCGAGTCCTGTGAGCTCGTCTTGCCCGAGTCCGCTCCCCCTCCGAAGACGAACTGGGAAAAGGTCGCGGCAACCACCACATAGGCAACGGCAGAAGCGACCATTGTGAAGAAGTCGATCCACTGCTTCCTCCCCTGCTTCTGCTGCGGGTCTCGAGTGCCTGCGCCACGCAGCGATGCCGAGCCGAAGAACGCATTGACCAGACACCACAACGCCATCAGCGCACAGCCGAGGAAGCAGATGACGATCAGCACCATGCCGAACGGCTGTGAAGCGATCTGGCCGACGGCCCCGGCCTGATCGGCGTCTCCCCCGCCCTGACCGAGCCCGATCGTTATAGCAGTCGCACCGAGGATGGCATGGACCAATCCGTTGGCAAGGAAGCCGGCACGAGCCACCCGCTCGAACCAGCGGCTGTCAGCGGCTTCCTGGGCCGCCGTATCAGCGCTGTCGGCGACCTGACGGACCTTCTCTTTCTCGTTCACAGAGATCAGTGTCGCAGTTCTCAGTGTCGCAGCGTCTCTGTGTGTCGTCGTGTCCCTGTCCGGCTGCCGCCGGCTCAGCCGCGTCGATACCGGTTGTACAGCACCAGAGCACCCGGTTCGGGGCGGCCCCGCGGGCGACGCCCCCGCGAGATCGAGACGACATCTCCACCCACCGTGCCGGCGGCGAAGACGCGAGCCTCGCGTTCCTGCGCCGTCATCCGCGAACGGACCTCGGCCTCGAGCTCCTCATTGCGGTGTTTGAGAGCATCGACCTGATTCTGCAGATCGATGATCTTCTTGATCCCGACGAGATTGACTCCCTCGTCCTGGGACAGCTGCTGGATCAGTCGCAGCTTGGCGATGTCCTGACCCGAGTAGCGCCGCCCGCGGCCCGCGGTGCGTTCCGGAGTGACGAGGCCCAAGCGGTCATACTGCCGCAGTGTCTGCGGGTGCATCCCCGCCAGATCCGCGGCCACCGAGATGACATACACCGCAGCACTCGATGAAATGTGCATTGTGATTCACCACCTCAACTGGCCTTAGCCCGATCCAGCAGGCCAGCCCGAGGATCCTCGCCCTCGGTGGCGGCCTTGAACGTTTCGACAGCCGCCTTGGCCTCATCGGACAGATTCTTCGGCGCCACGATCTCGACCGTCGCGAGGAGATCGCCGGTGCCCTTCTTCGTCTTCACGCCCTTGCCGCGCACACGCAGGGTTCGGCCCGAGGGTGTCCCCGGTGCGACCTTGACCTTGACCGGCATCCCGCCCAAAGTTGGCACCTTGACCTCGGCGCCGAGGGTCGCCTCGTCGAAGCTGACCGGCAGATCTATGCGCAGGTTGTCGCCGTCACGGGTGAACACGGGGTGCGGCTTGACGTTCGCCGTGAGGATCACGTCACCGGCCTCGCCGCCGTTCGGGCTGGCTTTGCCCTTGCCGGCCAGGCGGATCTTCTGCCCGTCCTTGACACCGATCGGAGTCCGCACGGTCAGCGGTCTGCCGCCTGGCATGTTCAGCTTCACCGAGGCACCGTCGATCGCTTCGGTGAACGACAGCGTCGTGGTCGACTTGATGTCGCCACCCTTGACCGGGGGCGAGTAGCCCCCACCGAATCCGCCGCCGTAGCCGCCACCGCCGCCGAATCCGCCGAGCAGATCGGCCAGATCCGGAGGCACATCGCCTCCGCCTCCGTATGTCGTGCGGGTCCGGGTGCGTCCGCCACCTCCGAAGAGATCGGAGAATACGTCCTCGAATCCGCCAGCACCGGCACCGCCGGGCCCACCGGATCCGGCGCTGAACCGGGCACCGCCGCCCATAGCGCGGACCTGGTCGTACTGGGCACGCGATTCCTTGTCGGACAGCACCTGGTGGGCCTGCCCGATCTCCTTGAACTTCTCCTCGGCCTTCTCATCACCGGGATTCGCATCCGGGTGATACTTGCGCGCGAGTTTGCGATAGGCCTTCTTGATCTCGGCGTCGGAAGCATCCTTGGAGACGCCGAGGGTTTTGTAGAAGTCCTTGTCGAACCAATCATTCTGAGGTCCGGTATTCACCTGGCACCTCCTTTCCTTCCCATCAATCCTGTCAGCACTGTATTCACTTGTCTCCTCACAATCCGCATCCCCGGGGACGCTGCCCCGAAGATCCGGACCGCCGCCGAGGTGGTCCCCGACCCCGTACGTCAGTGAACTGACGAACGGGACCGGGGGCCGCCTCGGCGATCGTGGTCGTTTCAGTCCTCCGGCTGCTGGACACCGACCCGGGCGGCGCGGATGATGCGCTCCCCGATCCGGTATCCGGGCTGCATGACCAGGAAGATCGTCGGGCTCTCCACCTCGTCCGAGGGTTGCTGCATGAGCGCCTCGTGGACGTTCGGGTCGAACTCCTCGCCGACCTCGCCGTATTGTTCGACGCCGAGCTTCGCCAGCGAGTCGACGAGCTTGTCCACGTGGGTCTCGAAAGGCCCGGTGACATCGCCGTTCTCGCGGGCGAGCTTGACCTCATCGAGCACGGGGATGAGCGCCTCGACGACCTTGATCGTGCCGCCGAGCGCCGCACGTTCGCGTTCGCGTTCGGCACGCATCCGGTAGGCGGCGTACTCAGCGTTGATGCGCTTGAGGTCAGCGAGGTGCGCTGCGGCCTCCGATCCCGGCTCGGGTTCGTCCGCCGGCTCCGTGTCCTCGAGGCCGGAGGCATCGGTGGGGATGTCGACACCGAGGTCGCTGGCATCGGCCGCGGAAGCGGTCTCGGCCTGCTCGGCGTTCGGGTCCGCGGTCGGCTCCTCGCCGGCCTCGGCCGAGGCCGACTGTGCGTCGGCCTCGGGACGGACCTCACCGGTGTTCGGATCGACCCGGCGCTTGTCACTGAAAGTGAAGCCTGGCTCCTCGGACGACTCGTCGTTGCCCTCGGCAGTCATTACTTCTTCTCCTCATCCTCTTCGTCGACAACCTCGGCGTCGACAACGTCGTCATCGGCACCGGACTCGGCGGCACCCTCACCGGCAGCTGCGGCGCCTTCGGCACCACCCTGCTGGTTGTAGATGGCTTCGCCGATCTTCTGCTGGTTTTCCATCAGCTTGTCGTAGGCGGTCTTCACTGCGTCCTCGTCTTCGCCCTTGAGCGCTTCCTTGACAGCGTCGACGTCGCCCTGCATCTCAGTCTTGATCTCTTCAGGGAGTTTGTCGGCATTGTCGGTGAGCAGCTTCTCGGTCTGGTAGGCGAGGTTCTCAGCATTGTTGCGGACATCGGCGGCCTCACGGCGCTTCTTGTCCTCTTCTGCGTGCTCCTCGGCCTCGCGGACCATGCGCTCGATGTCTTCCTCCGGCAGTGCGGAACCGCCGGTGATCGTCATCGACTGCTCGGTGCCGGTGCCCTTGTCGGTGGCCGACACGTGGACGATGCCGTTGGCGTCGATGTCGAAGGCGACCTCGATCTGCGGCACACCACGCGGAGCCGGAGCGATGCCGGTCAGCTCGAAGGTGCCGAGGTTCTTGTTGTCGCGAGTGAACTCGCGCTCACCCTGGAAGACCTGGATCGACACGGAGGGCTGGTTGTCCTCAGCCGTGGTGAAGGTCTCCGAACGCTTGGTCGGGATCGGGGTGTTGCGCTCGATGAGCTTCGTCATCACGCCGCCCTTGGTCTCGAGACCGAGCGAGAGCGGGGTGACGTCGATGAGCAGAACGTCCTTGCGCTCTCCCACGAGGACACCGGCCTGGACTGCCGCACCGATCGCGACGACTTCATCGGGGTTGACGCCCTTGTTGGGCTCCTTGCCTCCGGTGAGTTCGGTGACGACGGCGGAGACGCCGGGCATACGGGTCGAACCGCCGACGAGGACGACGTGGTCGATGTCAGACACAGACACGCCTGCGTCCTTCATGACTGCGTGGAACGGAGCCTTGGTGCGCTCGAGGAGGTCCTTGGTGAGATCCTCGAACTTCGCGCGAGTCAGCGACTCGTCGAGGTGGATGGGTCCGTTCTCGCTCATCGACAGGTACTGCAGCGAGATGTTCGTGCTGGTGGCCGAGGACAGTTCCTTCTTCGCCTGCTCAGCGGCTTCTTTGAGGCGCTGCAGAGCAGTGGCGTCCTTGGTCAGGTCGACACCGTAGTTGTTCTTGACCTGCTCGACGAGCCAGTCGACGATCCGCTGATCCCAGTCGTCACCGCCGAGGCGGTTGTCACCCGAGGTCGCACGGACCTGAATGGTGGAGAAGTCGTCTTCATCCTTGCCGACTTCCAGCAGGGACACGTCGAAGGTGCCGCCGCCGAGGTCGAAGACGAGGATGGTCTCATCTTCCTTGCCGCGCTCGAGGCCGTAGGCCAGAGCAGCAGCGGTCGGCTCGTTGATGATGCGCGAGACGTTGAGTCCGGCGATCTCACCGGCGTCCTTCGTAGCCTGACGCTCGGCGTCGTTGAAGTATGCGGGAACGGTGATCACCGCGTCGGTGACCTTCTCCTGCAGGTATTCCTCAGCGTCGTGCTTGAGCTTCTGGAGGATGCGGGCCGAGACCTCCGGAGCGGTCATCTTCTTGCCGCCGATCTCGGTGGACCAATCGGTGCCCATGTGGCGCTTGACCGAAGCGACCGTGTTCTTGATGTTGGTGACAGCCTGGCGCTTGGCGATCTCACCGACAAGGGAGTCGCCGTTCTTGTTGACCGCAACGACGGACGGGGTCGTGCGACCGCCCTCTGCGTTCGCGATGACCTTCGGGTCGCCGCCCTCGAGGACGGTGACGACGGAGTTCGTGGTTCCGAGGTCGATTCCGACTGCACGTGCCATAGTGTTCTCTCCTAACAGATTGTGAGTTCCTGCGACTCGAATGTGTGCGATCGGGCGGCTCCGATTCCTCAGCAGAACCACTCGACCGCACACATTGAGCCAACCTGACTCAAGTATTCTCTTCGAGGTTTCGGCCGTCAAGTCGAACCTCATCAAAGTTGCGTACACTAGACTCAACTTTGGTGAGGTTGCTTTTATTCCTCCGCACTGAAGAATTCCTTTTCACGCACCTGACGGCCCCGTTTTCCGGGACCGTCAGTGCTTTCGGAAGCCGATCTTCCGCAGGCGGAGCGTTAGGAGATTCTTGTCCGCCGGGCTCTATCCGAACTGGCTGTGCTGCGAGAATCCAAGCAGACCCGTTGCCGGACGGCAGCCGTCCTTCATCGCCATCGGGCGGGTTCGCTCCTGCCTGAGATACACAGGAATTGCGGATTCGAGCGCGGACATTTCAGTCTTCCACGGCATAGAGATCCGCGGCCGGTTCCACATCGGCCAGGGTCGCCACGTCTACGGTCTTCGGGGTGTGGTTGCGGTTGATGAGGAGTCGGAACACGTCGGGGCGAGAATAGTGCCCGACCGGGTCGGCTGCCGATTTCGCGATCGCGATCATCGCGGGATCAAGGGTCGCGTAGAGGATTCCCTCTTGATCGGGCGCGAGCGGTGTCGCGAGCTCCGAGCCTTCTGGCCCGAATATCCGGGCGTGCCCGCCGCCGAGCTTGAGGAGATGCTTCTTCGTCTCTGTGTCGCAGAAGGTGTCCATCGCGGCCTGACCGACGAGGGCGCACGGGGCGAGGACGAAAGCCTGACCTTCAACGGCGTAGACGCGGCTTGCTGCGGTATTGACCTCCGGACTGAGCGCTTGAGCGGCTCCTTCGTAGATCGAGAACGACGGCCAGGCTCCGACATGAATCTCTTCGTTCTCCGCAAACAGCGCGTATTTCGACAGCGGCTGGAAGTGCTCCCAGCAGTTGAGTCCGCCGATGCGTCCGAGCTCGGTCTGATGGACCTGCAGGTCGGAGCCGTCGCCTTCTCCGAAGACCGTGCGCTCGACGTGGGTGGGCTTGAGCTTATGCCTCACACCCTGCAGTTCGCCGTCGGCGTCGATGAACGCCTGGGCCATGTACAAGCTGCCGGCGACCTTCGCGCTGTAGCCGACGACCACATAGATTCCTGCGTCTCGCGCCGCGGCACGGATGCGGGCCATCTCCGGGCCGTCGGATGTCATTGAATTCTGTGCGTACTGGGGGACGAAGCGCATCCCATCGGCGGGAGAGTCGAGCCAGATCCACCATGGGTAGCCGGGGAGGAAGGTCTCCGGGAACGCTACGAGATCGGCCCCGTTGCCTGCGGCTTCGCGGATGAGTGAGATCGTCTTGTCCACTGCGGCATCGAGGTCGAGCCAAGCGGGTTCGGCTTGTACAGCGGCGGCGGTGATCGTACGGTCCATGATTGCTCCTTTGCAGATGGGACTTGCGTCATATCAGTCTCGGAGGCTTCGTCACGTTCGTGTTGACCAGATCTGCCAGAGCCACTGACCAGATCCGCCTGATCTCGAAAGCCGCAGAAACCGGACAGCGACTGCAGGAACGCCGGCAATGGCATGGCAGCTGCCGCAGACGCTGCATCACAGCCCGGAAACGAACCGCCTCGGCGTCACTCCATTCTCCGCGCGGAAGGCACGGATGAATCCGGATTCGCTGTCGAACCCGAACCGGCCGGCGACGGCGCCGACGGTCGCCTGCGGATTCAGGCAGAGGAAAGCCGCGGCCGCATTGATGCGCATTCGGCGCATGGCCGATGACACGCCGCCGTCGGGGAACAGCCGGTAGAGCGTGCGGACCGAGACGCTGCAGCGCGCAGCCAAGCGCTCCACCGTCCACGTCGAGTCGTGGAGGTCTCGTCGCATCATGGACTCGACGCGCTGCCGCATGAACTCGTCCGGCAACCGTCCAGGCCGTGGGACCTCGCGCTCTCGCAGCACCTCGCTCAGCGCCCCGAGGATGTGATCAACCATGGGCTCCAGGGCCGAACCGCCGCTCTGCAGCTGATCGCTCATCGCCAGCAGCAACTGCGAGACGACGCCGCCGGGAGAGCCCGGGCCGTGGGTGATAGCAGTGATCGCGCGGGTATCGTCGACCCCGATCGCGGACTTCGGCAACTGGACAACGAGCTGCCGGAAGCCTGCAGGAAAATGCAGACGGTAGGGTCGGCCACTGTCATAGAGCGCAATTCCGCCGGGGCGCAGCTGCGCGATTCTTCCGTCCTGCTCGACGAACCCTTCGCCACGGCGCTGGATCGAGAACAGCAGGAATTCGTCATCGGCGGAGGCGGCGAACCGTCGCGTCCGCATCACGTCCTGCTGTGAGGCACTAACCGTGGAGAACTCGAGTTCGCCGATGGTCTCCCGCCTGATCTCACCGCGGAAGGAGTCCACCGATGAACAGCGGGCCTCGAGCTTGACGAAGGTCTCGCAGATGAGCTCTGTCCAGACGGCAACAGCCTCATGCGGCGAGGTTTCCGCCGTCGTCAACGTCTGCGATGTATATGCCCTCACAGCTCTTCCACCGAAATCGATCGCCGCGGGCAGCCTCGCCCACACTCAGGTGATGGAAGCATAGCTCACATCCGGGCATCGAATGAAGGACCCTCCTGCGGTACCGATCAGGCGGAGCCCATCGGCAACACCGAAGCACTTCTTCCGTGCGCCGGACCCGGGCCGGATCGAGAAACAAGGCACCACGCATGCAGTTTTCGCGAATGGTTAGGTTAGGCTCAGCTATACGACTATTCCGTTTCGACGAAAGGACCTCATGTCCCGCCTCGCCAAAAGAACCGATCGCCGACTTGCGGTCGCCTCGATCGCCCTCGTCACCGCCCTTGGACTCTCCGCCTGCAGCGGGTCGGGCTCCGCGGACACAGAGACGACCGCCGATGCCGACGATGGCGCCTGGCCGCTGACCATCACGGACGACGCCGACCACGAGGTCACAATCGAGAAGCAGCCCGAGACGATCGTCTCCACCGCCGTCACCCTCACCGGCAGCCTGCTGGCGATCGACGCCCCGGTCACCGCGTCCGGCGCCACCATGCCCAATTCCCCCGTCGCCGACGATCAGGGCTTCTTCACCCAGTGGAGCGACGTCGCGAAGGAGAAGGATGTCGAAGCCCTCTACCAGGGCGACCCCGACGTCGAGGCCGTACTGGCCGAGGAACCTGACCTCATCATCGTGTCGAAGACCGGTCAGGACTCGGCGAATGCGATCTACGATCAGCTCAGCGATATCGCACCGACCGTGGTCATCGACTACGGCGACAAGGACTGGCAGGAAGTGACCACCCAGCTCGGCAAGATCACCGGCCACGAAGACAACTCGAAGCAGGTCAACGAGAAATTCGATGCCCGCGCCGAGGAGGTCAAGGACTCGATCGACGCCCCCGCACAGCCGGTGACCGGCATGGTCTACAACGAGAAGGCCAAGGGCGGCGGTTCCGGTGCCAGCGCCAACGTCTGGACGCCGGAATCCGCTCAGGCCAAGCTGCTCGAAAAGGTCGGGTTCGAGCTCGCCGAGGTCCCCGAAGGCACGACCAGCCAAGGCGAGATGGGCAAGCGCTCCGATATCTTCGAGGTGACCGGAGAGAACCTCTCGAAGGCCGTGACCGGCGAGTCCGTGTTCCTCTTCAACGCGAACGAGAAGACCGCCGAGTCGTACAAGAAGAACTCGCTGGTCAAGAGCACCCCGGCGGTGAAGAACGATGCGGTCTACGCAATGGGACTCGATTCCTTCCGCCTCGACTACTACTCGGCGACGAACGTCCTCGACCGCCTTGAGGACGAATTCGGGAAGTGATCGACCCAGCCATGCGATCGTTCCCGACCAGCCCCGGGTCCGCGCGGCTCGCACAGTGAGAATTCGGCACAGCGAAAAGGACGGTCGGCGACGAAAGGTTCAGACACCTTCGCCGCCGACCGCCCGCTTCTGCGCTCCGGACCGCTCGGTGATCAGCCCTTTGCGGGGCGCGATGAGATGATCTCAGCCCGGTCGTCGCGGTTGAACTGACGCAGCTGAGTCACATGGCTGGGGTTGAGCTCGGAGACATCGGCCACCTGCAGCAGCCGCATGGTGCGTTCGACCTGCTCGCCGAGGATCTCGATCGTGCGGTCCACACCTTCCCGGCCGCCGGCCATGAGACCGAAGAGGTAGGCACGGCCGATGAGCGTGAAGTCCGCGCCGAGTGCGAGCGAGGCGACGATATCGGCACCGTTGCGGATACCGGTGTCGACGATGATCTCCACGTCCTTGCCGATCTCCCGGGCCACCTCGGGGAGGAGTTCGAAGGGAACGGGAGCCCGGTCGAGCTGGCGTCCGCCGTGGTTGGACAGGACGATCGAGTCGACGCCGAGGTCGGCGAGCTTCTTCGCGTCCTCGAGCGTCTGCACGCCCTTGACGGAGAATTTGCCCGGCCACATGGCGCGGATCTCGGCGAGATCATCGAAGTCGATCGAGGGATCCATCGCCGAGTCGAGCAGCTCTCCGACGGTGCCGCCGGTCTGCGACAAAGAGGCGAATTCGAGCTTCGGAGTGGTCAGGAAGTCCCACCACCACCAGGGACGTGGGATCGCGTTGAGGATCGTCTGCGGAGTCAGCTGCGGCGGAATGGAGAATCCGTTGCGCGTATCGCGCAGCCGAGCCCCGGCCACAGGAGCGTCGACTGTGAAGAACAGGGTGTCGAATCCGGCGTTCTTCGCCCTCTCGACAAGACCGTAGGAGATCTCGCGCTGCTTCATCACATAGAGCTGGAACCAGTTGCGGCCGTGTGGATTGACCTTCTTCACGTCCTCGATCGAGGTCGTCCCCAGGGTCGAAAGGGTGAACGGAATGCCTGCGGCTCCGGCAGCCCCGGCACCGGCGGTCTCACCCTCGGTCTGCATCAGCCGGGTGAAGCCGGTCGGAGCGATGCCGAAGGGCATCGCCGAGCTGCCGCCCATGATCTGAGTGGAGGTGTCGACGTTCGTGACGTCCTTGAGGATCGAGGGGTGGAACTCGATGTCGCGGAAGGACTGGACCGAGCGTTCCATCGAGATCTCGCCCTCGGCGGCCCCGTCGGTGTAGTCGAACGCCGCGGCCGGGGTCCGGCGTTTCGCAATCTTGCGCAGATCCTCGATCGTCAGCGCATTCTCCAGGCGGCGCTTCTTCGGGTCGAGTTCGAACTTCTTGAACTTCATGAGATCGAAGATCTCGGCCGGCTGGGGTATCTGTCTCTTGACCATGTCTTTCGCTCCTTGCTGTGCGATGGGGTGAGTGGTGGAATGCAGGGCGGGCAGTGTTGACTCAGGCCGAGGGGACCATCCAGGACAGAACCGTCGACTGGAGTCCGACGAGCAGGCACATGAGGACAAGCATGCCCAGCGACCATCCGATGACGCGGCGGAAGATCGAGGCCTCCTTTCCGAGCAGTCCGACGGCCGTTGCGGCGATCGTGAGGTTCTGGGGACTGACCATCTTACCCAGCACACCGCCGGAGCTGTTGGCCCCGACGAGCAACAGCGGATTGAGGCCGGCTTCATGGGCGGCGGTCTGCTGCAGTGTGGCGAACAGCGCGTTGGCCGAAGTGTCCGAACCGGTGACAGCGGTGCCGAGCCAACCGAGGATCGGTGAGAGGAACGCGAAGAAGGCCCCGGTGCCTGCGATCCAGGTGCCGATGGTGATCGTCTGGCCCGACAGGTTCATGACATAGGCCAGTGCGAGCACCGAGCCGACAGTGAGGATCGAGAACCGCATCTTCACGACATTGACGACGAGGACATCGAGGGCTTCCTTCGCCGTCATCTTGTAGACGATGGCGACGACCACACCGGAGATGAGCAGCAGCGTTCCCGGTGAAGACAGCCATTGGAAGTTGTAGATCGTGCTCGTCGAGGCCTCACCGGCCGAGTCGAGGATGTTTCCGTCCAGCCCCGGCCACGGAATCGCCACGTCCGTCGATGCCAGCCAGTTGTTGAGGGCAGGCACGAGCTTGGCCACGGAGAAGATCACGATGACGAGCAGGTAGGGGAAGAGCGCAAGGAAGATTCGGGACCCGGTCAGGGGCGCGGTCTCCTTCTTCAAATCAGTGGCCACGCCGCCGGCGTCAGGGGCATCGGCGTCTTCGTGCTCACGCTCGTCGGCCATCCGATCGAGCGCATCCTGTCCGCCCTTCGGCTTCCAGAACCGCAGCATGACGACCACTGCGGCGAGTCCGAGGAGGGAGGCAATGATGTCGGTGAGTTCGACCGAGAGGAAGTTCGAGGAGATGTACTGGGCGAAGCCGAACACGACTCCGACGACCAGTGCCAGGGGCCAGATTTGGCGCAGTCCGCGGCGGCCGTCGACGAGCATGACGAGGAAGAGCGGGACGATCGCGGCGAGGAACGGAGTCTGATGACCGACCATCGCACCGATGTCCTGGTAGTCGATGCCGGTCAGCGTACCGGCGGTGATGATCGGAATGGCGATGGCTCCGAAGGCCACCGGCGCGGTGTTGGCGACGAGGACGACGACGGCGGCGCGCATAGCGGTGAACCCCACAGCCACGAGCATGACGCCGGTGATCGCCACCGGGGCGCCGAATCCGGCGAGCGCCTCGAGCAGGCCGCCGAAGCAGAAGGCGATGATGATGGCCTGGATGCGCGGATCATCGGAGATGACGTTGATGACCAGGCGCAGGTCCTCGAAATGCCCTGAACGCACGGTGAGCTCGTAGAGCCAGATCGCGGTGATGACGATCCACATGATCGGGAACAGCCCGAAGGCGAATCCCTGCGTCGCCGACAGCGCAGCGAGTCCGACGGGCATTCCGTAGGCCGCGATCGCGACGACGAGGGCGACTCCGACGGCCGTGAGTCCGGCCCAGTGGGCCTTCCACTTCAGTGCGCCGAGGGTGACGAAGATCGTCAGCAGCGGCAGGATCGCCAGCAGCGACGACCACAGCAGACTGTCGGCCACCGGCGCGATTTCGGGTGTGTACATGGTTTCTTCTCCAACACAGCCGGGCTTGCCCACGGCGGGACCGTTCCCCTGTGAACGCGCTCCGAACTCGAGTGATCGAATTGTTCAGTATGGCCTTTATGAGGTCAGACCATTAATCTGAGCATAGAACCGCGGTGTGATCTGCGTCAAGCACGCGTTCCGGAGTTCCTCGCCGAGGCTGCCGGGCGGTGCCGCAGATTCATACAGAGCGGCGACGGCACAGGCACAAGCAGAACACTGACAAAAGAAGAGACATGACATGATGATCCGATGGAGGAGGAGACCATGAGCGAGGACAAGGGCGCAACGTGGAAGCCCGTGAACCGGCCGAGCACCTATGAGCTCGTCATCGACGCCATCGAAGAGCGGATCATGGCCGGCTCGCTCACTGTCGGCGACCCCCTGCCTGCCGAACGCGATCTGGCGACGAAGCTCGGAGTCAGCCGGGCCAGCGTCCGCGAGGCCCTGCGAGTGCTCGAGAGCCTCGGGGTCGTCCGCTCCTCGGGCGGGTCGGGCCGCGGTGCGGGAACCTTCATCGCCGCGATGCCCTCGGCTGCGCTCACCCGCTTCCTCCGCCTCCACGTCGCTCTGGCGAACTTCAGCATCGACGATGTAACCGAGACGCGCATCCAACTCGAGCGCTCGAGCTCGATCCTCGCGGCCACCCGTGCTGACAAGGATTCGCTGGCTGCGATCAATGCCCAGCTCGCCATGATGGACACCCCCGGCATCAGCATCGACGTCTTCAACGACGCGGACACGGCGTTTCACGTCGCCATCGCCCAGGCGGCCGGCAATCAGCTGTTCTCCGATCTGACGGGGGCGATCCGCACCTCCCTGCGCACGTCGATCTTCGCCTCTTTCAACCGAATCGCCGAACCGCAGACGCTCATGTCCCGACTGCAGGCACAGCACCATCAGATCCTGGAAGCCATCATCGCCGGCGACACGGAGGAGGCGGCACGGGTGACCGAGGAGCACATCCGCTTCGCCGCCTCAGCGCTCCCCGGGCTCACAGAGGCCTGATCGAAGCTCACTCCTCATCGGGACGCAGGCCCACCTCGGCTGCCTCCGCTTCGATCCTCGCCTCATCGTCGGCCCGCTTCTTCGCACGCTTCTCCTCGCGGCGCGTCGCCCGGATCTCCTTGCGTCGCTCGACGAGGAGGTAGAGGGCGGGGACGAGGATGAGGGTGAGGACCGTCGATGAGGTGAGGCCACCGATGACGACGATGGCCAGCGGCTGCGAAATGAAGACTCCCCCACCGGTGAGACCCAGCGACATCGGCACGAGGGCAAAGATCGTCGCGGCAGCGGTCATGAGGATCGGGCGCAGGCGCAGCCTGGTGCCGTGGACGATCGCGTCCATGAGCTCCAAGCCGTCCTCACGCAGTTTGTTGATGAGGTCGATGAGCACGATCGCATTCGTCACGACGATGCCGATGAGCATGAGCAGACCGATGAGCGAGGGAATTCCCAAGGGGGTGCCGGTCGCCAGCAGGAGCAGCACGGCTCCGGTCGCGGCGAATGGGATCGACACCAGCAGGACGAGCGGCTGGACGAAGCTGCGGAAGGTCGCGATCATCACGAGGAACACGAGCACGATCGCCACAGCCATGGCCGCCCCGAGCTGGCCGAAGGACTCCGCCTGCTCCTGGCTGGCTCCGCCGACGTCGAAGCTGACGCCGTCGGGCAGATCCATGGTCCCGGTCAGTTCGGCGGCCGCAGCGGTGACCGTCTCCAACTGTCCGTCGCCCGGGGTCGCGAACACCGTGACCTTCCGATCCCCGTCGGCGCGGTCGATCGTGGCCGGAGTCTCGGCCCTCTTCACTTTAGCGATCTCATCGACGGTGATCGATTCGCCCTTGATGTCGGGAATGGCGGCCTGCTCATCGGCGAGGCGCTCTTCCTCATCCTGATTCTGCTCCTGTTCACGCTGGCCGTCGACGAGGTCATCGATCGCGTCGTTGGCTTCCTTAAGCCCTTTCTCCGCCTGGTCGACGCCCTCACGGGCCTGCTCCACCTGGTCGGCCGCCATTTCATCCGGGCTCGGCGCAGGAGGCGGATTCTCGGCATCTCGCAACGCTTTGCGGGCCTCTTCGAGCTGCTCGGCGGCATCGTCACGGGCTGTTCGGGCCGATTCGAGCTGCTCTGCCGATTCGTCGGCGGCCTCACGTTTGGCCTCGTCGGCGCGGGCTTCGGTCTTCTCCTCGACCCTGTCGGTGGCTTCTTCTTGCGCGTTCTGCGTCTGCACCTCGGTGACGGGCAGTTCGAGGGCGCGGATCTCGTCCGGGGTCGCATCCGGGTGGGTCGGGGCGAGGAAGATGTCGCGTTCCTTGCCTTCCAGCGTCAGCGTTCCCGCATCGGTGCCGTGCAGGGCTGCGGCGATGGCCTGGCCGACTTCGGCCTGATTGTAACCGTAGTCGGCGGCCTTCTCTCGGTCGACGTCGATTTCAATGACAGGCTGCTCGGCGGCGAGGTCGTTGCGGGCGGTTTGGACTCCGTCCGTGTCCGCCATCCTCTTCGTCACCTCGTCGGCGGCATTGTGCAGTGAACGCAAGTCGGTGCCCGAGAGTGTGACTTCGACGTCTTCGCTGACGGATCCGCCGGCGTCCTGGACGTCGATGTCTCCGGCGTCGTCTCCGAGGTCGTCGAGCTGGGCCCGGATGCGGTTCGTCGCGACCTCGGCCTCGGAATCCTCGACAAGGGTGATGTTGAACTGGTTCTCGGCTCCGGCTTCCGGACCGTTGACCGTCGTCGAGTACGTCTCGACGTCCGGGTCGTCGGCGAGGACGGCTTCGATGCGCTTCGCGGCCTTGTCTCCAGCCTCGAGAGAAGCGCCCGCAGGCAGGGTCTGAGTGATGTAGAGGGAGTTGGCTCCGGCCGAACCCAGAAGGTCGGTCTTGAGGAAAGTCGCTCCCATCATCGTGACGATGAAGATGACGACAGAGAAGATGATGGTCCGCCAGGGGTGGTGCAGTGCGGAGAGAATCGCGGGCAGGCTGCGCTGCTGGAGTCGGTCGACTCTGCCGGAAGCCTCTCCATCGCCTGGTGCCGGGGAGACAACGGGTTCGACGCTCACATCCGGCAGGAGGTCTTTGCCTTTGGGTGCTCGTTTGGCGTTCTTCTTCTGGATCGTTCTCTGGCGGCGTTCGGCACGCGCCACGGAGCGCCTGTGCTGCCTGGCGGCCCAGAGTTCAAAGCTGCGGTCGGTTGCGACCTGACGCTTGGGTGAGAGCGGTTTGGGGCTGCGGCGCAGCACCCAGTAGCTGAAGACCGGGACGATCGTCAACGCGACGATGAGGGAGGCGAGCAGCGCCAGGGAGACGGTGACGGAGAAAGGGCGGAAGAGCTGTCCGGCGATGCCGTCGACGAAGGCGATGGGCAGGAACACCGCGACGGTGGTCAGGGTCGAGGCTGTGATGGCTCCGGCGACCTGTCTGACGCTGGCCACGATGTCCTCAATCGTCAGGTCGGTCGTTCCCTGGCGCCTCCTGATGTTCTCGATGACGACAATGGAGTCGTCAACGACTCGTCCGACGGCGATTGTCAGGGCGCCTAAGGTGAGGATGTTGAGGGTGTAATCGCCGACCATCAGCCCGATCATCGCGATGAGCAGCGACATCGGGATCGAGATCGCGGCGACGATGGTCGAGCGGAAGGAGCCGAGGAAGGCGAGGATGACGAAGATCGCGAAGATCAGGCCGAGTCCGCCTTCGACGGAAAGGTCATGGATCGACTTCTCGATCTCCGGTGCCTGGTCGAAGATCGTGGAGAACTCCGTATCTTCTCCGAGCTTCGGGCCCACTCGATCCAGAGTGTCTGCGACCTTATGGGAGACGTCGACGACATTGGCGTCCTGGTCCTTGGTCACCGATACGGTCACGGAGTCCTTGCCGTCGGCGCGGGACAAGGAGGTCTTCTCGATCGAGTCGAGGTCGACGTCGGCGACATCGCCGAGCAGCACGGTGCCGTCTTGGGTGCGCAGCGGCGTCTTCTCGATCTGTTTGACGGCGTCGACCTCGGTGCCGACCTCGACGGCCATCGAGGTGTCGCCCTGGCTGCTGCGACCGGCGGGGACGACGGTGCCGGCGGCTTCGAGTTCATCGGGGACCGAGGATTCGACGACGTTCTTGTCCGCCACGTCCCTGGGCCGGAAGGCGATGCTCACCCGCTGCTCGTCCTGGCCGGTGACCTCAACGTTCGAGACACCGTCGAGGGCGCGCAGTTCGGGGACGAGGTCGGCTTCGAGCCGGTCGCCGAGCGTCTTCGGATCTCCACCGGAGACGGCGAACATCGACACCGGGACGTCGTCCATCTGATAGGACAGAACCTCGACCTCGGCGTCGTCGGGAAGGCTCGCCTTCGCCCCGTCGACGGCGGAGCGGATCGAGTCGGTCATCTTCTCGGAGTCCTTGCCGAAGGGCCAGGTCACCTCGGCGGTCATCATTCCCGACGAGGTGGAGGTGGTGACCGATTCGAGTTCGCCTATCCCTTCGAGCGCGGTCTCCACAGGTTTCGTCACGGTCTCCTCGACGACCTCGGGGGAGGCACCGGGGACGGTCGCCTGCACCGAAGTGCTGGGCAGATCGACCGAGGGCATCGTCTCCTGATTGAGCGAGGTCGTCGCGACGATGCCGAAGACGGCGATCACGAGGGTGAGCAGTCCGACGATGAGGCGGTTCTTCAGACTCATCCGGGTGATCAGGGACACGGGTTCCTCCGGGTTCGGGGGTTGAGAAGGCACGGTTCGGACACAGTCGTCATGTGGCGGCATTGCCGAGGCAATGGTGCCCAGCGGCAGAGCCGAGCACCGACGAAGGCAACGCAGTCAGTATTCCAAGCGAAACGCCTGAGCGGATCGCCCGAAAGTATTCACCGGTGTCCCCCAAAGGGATGATTTCTCGCTGTCGTTTCCGGTCGACCGATCAGCACGACCCGGTGGGGCACACTTCGACCTTAGGGGCGACGGATGCTTCTCGGCACGGGTGTTGACCTCCAGACCGCCCTCAGGAAATACGGAGGAGAACCGGAGGATTGCCTCTGGCTCAGCTGTGCAGACGCACGTGGTGGAGGAGCCGTTCGGCGCGTTCCGGGCTCGGCACCGCGGAGTTGTCGGCCCCGGGATTGAGCGCGGCGACGAGAGAGGAGCGAGCCGCCTCGGCGTCGAAGTCCTCACCGATGACGACGAGGACGCTGTCGGCATCCTGCGCGACCGCGTCCTGCGCTTCGGCGTCCTGCCGGTCACCGTCCCCCGCGGCCCCATCCGGATCCCGAGTCGTGGCAACGGGCCTGCCCGCCTCGGCGACGTAGACGTTCGGGCCGACCGCCTGCACTCCGAAGCGGCGCCGCCCGGACCCCACGGCCACCTGCACGGTTCCCTTCACGCGGTACACGCCCGGAGGCAGGTCCTCGACGAAGTCCATCACAGCATCGGGATCGGCGCATCCGCGCCCCGTGACGGTCACCGACCGCGCATGCCGGTGGGGCATGAGCTCTTCGGAGGCTCCGTCGTCTCCGGCCTGTTCGGCTGCGGCCTCGGCGTAGGCCTGACGCAGCAGCTCCCGGATCGGCAGTTCGGGTTGAGTCGTTTCGGTGCTCACTTCGCCGTCGCCTCGGCGGGATTCGGCAGACCTGCGGTCGCCCTCGCCCGGGTCGAAGATCAGGGTGGGATCGATGCGGGCATGACTCGTGCCGATGACGATGACGCGCGGGTTGCGCTGGTGGACGCGATCGCGGACGGCGGCAACCGCGGGGTCGCGGTCGCTCCCGGGGATCTCGTCGAGTTTGTTGACCACGACCAGGGTCGTGGCCGCGTAGCGCAGCGGCGGCAGGCTCGAGGTGTCGACGGTCTTGAAGTGCATGGTCGCGTCGACGACGTCGATGACCCCGCCGAGGTGGAACCGATGTTGGCCCATGCGCGTGATCATCCGGGCCAGGGTCAGGGGTTCGGCGAATCCGCTGGCTTCGAGGATGATCGCATCCAGGCGCAGCTTCGGGTTCGTCATCGCCACGAGAGCGTCCTCGAGCTCCGAGTCGTCGGTCAGACAGCACACGCATCCACCGGCGATCGACAGCGGTTCGTCGACCTGACCGACGACGAGGCCGGCGTCGATGTTGAGATCGCCGAAGTCATTGACGATGACTCCGATGCGGGCGTCGGGGTGGCGCAGCAGATGGTTGAGCAGACTCGTCTTCCCGGCGCCGAGGTAGCCGGTGAGCAGGATGACCGGTATCGCCGGCCTGCGCTTGGCTCCGCCCATTTCGCCTCCCCTTCTCGCGGCGCTTCGTCTCGGTGTCGCCGCCGGTCGTCTTCTTCCCGCTCGGCGCCCGGCCGGTGGCCCCGCGGGAGTTCCGAACGACGACCCCGCGAGAGTTCCGAGCGTTAATGGTAACGTGTTTCATTACTTCTTCCGCATATGCACGCGCGTGCATATGCGTGTACCGTCGACCCGCCCGAGGAGGGTGTCCCATGGCGTCTCCACCGAAGAAGCCGCGGAGCACCGCGCAGAAGGCCCTCATCCGCGCAGCCCTGGAGTCCGAAACCCGCTTCGTCTCGGCCAAGCAGCTGCACCGCCGCCTCGAGGACGAAGGCGCGAGCGTCGGCCTGGCCACGGTGTACCGCCAGCTCAATGCGCTCGGTCACAGCGGTGAGGCCGATACGATCACCGTCGCCGAGACTCAGCTCTTCCGCGCCTGCACGCAGACCGAGCATCACCATCATCTCGTCTGCGAGCGCTGCGGCACCGCCGTCGAGATCGACCCGCCGAGCGAGGACTGGATGCGCACGACTGCGGCCTCGAACGGATTCGAGATCACACACCATGTCTTCGAGATCTTCGGCCTGTGCGCCGAGTGCCGGGCGGCTGCCGCGGTGTAGACGCCGTCAGCTCCGGTGCGCGGTGTCCCAGGCGGGGAATTCGTCCGTGTACTCCAACCAGGCCATCGGTCCGGCCAGCAGTTCGGCATCGGTGAGCACCGCACGATCGAGCGCTTCGCACAGCCCCGCCTCGTCGAGGTCGAAGCCGATGACGGCAAGCTCCTGTCCCCACGCGAGCAGCTCAGCCCCAGCACCGACAAACGGGCCCGCCGACAGCGGCGTCAGCCTCAGCAGGCTTCCGGCCTGGTCCCAATGCGCGCTGACATAGGGCCGGGACGCCAGTCTGGCGAATCCGGCAGAGCGCACGATTCGGCCCCAGCGGCCTTCGCCGAGTGCGGCAGTGAGCACCGCCTGCAGGCGCTGCGGGTGGAACGGGCGCGCCTGCTCGTAGCGGCAGGCCCCGACGCCTCCCGTATGGGCAGGCGGCCGAAACTCCGCGTTGAGGATCGCCGTCCACCCGGCCGCCGGAGGTCGCCCGCCGAAGTCCCAGCGCTCCGGGGCATGCACGGCGTCTGCCTCGGCGATGAACTGCCTGGCCTCCGGCGCCAGGTGCCCGACCAGACCGAGGGCGGCGGCGAAGCCGGCGAAGTCGATCCGCTCTCCGGGCTCGAGCAGGACGAGCGTGGAGGCGAATTCGACCTGATCGACGAGCAGCGCGGAACGGTCTTCGCAGCCCAGATCGGCAGGCAGGCACACGAGGTCGAGCACACACACGAGATCGGTCAGGACGGCCCGGGACTCCGGGGCACTCAGGGCGCCGATGATCTCCGCACAGCTCGTCTCATCGTCGTACTCGAGCACGAAGCCGCGCACACTCGGCGTCATCGCAACCAGGGCGACGAGGCGGTCGATGACCTCGATGCCCTGCACGGTCTGTTCCGCGGGAACGAACACATAATCGCGCGCTCCCGCCAGCGCCATCGCATATCGCCGTCGCTCCGCGGCGCAGAGACCGACGACCGCGATCGCTTCGATCTCACCGGCCACCGGTGCTCGCGCACTCTCGAATGAGTCCTGCATTCGCTTCCCTTCGTCTGAGACCATAGTATTACTGTTAATGATACTCGTTCTCACTAAGGAGTGACACTCATGAAGGTTCGACGTTCACTGCGGTCCCTGAAGTCCCAGCCCGGCTCTCAGGTCGTCCGTCGACGCGGACGCGTCTACGTCATCAACAAGAAGAATCCCCGATTCAAAGCTCGACAGGGCTGAGTCGGCCCCGTCCCGAGCGGACGGTTCAGCCTCGCTCGAACAGCTGCGGATCGGCTTCGACGAGTCGGCGGGTGTGGCGGATATGGGAAGCCATGGCCGCCTCGGCGGATTCGATATCTTCGATCTCGATCGCGCGCAGGATCATCCGATGCTCGGCGAAGATGTCGGTCTTGCGTCGGTGCACATCGGCGGTCAGCAGCCGCCTGCGGTAGTAGTGACTGAGGTTCCACAGGTGGTCGACGGTCTCGCTCAGCCGTGCCGCATCGGGCACGGCCATGATCGCGCGGTGGAAGTCGCGGTCGCGTTCGAGGAACTCACCGGCCGATGTCGCGGACTCGACCGCCTCGGCGAGGTGGACGAAATCCGCCATCGCCTCCGGGGCATGCAGGGGGATCGCCATCGACAGCAGCAGCGGCTCGAGGCGTTCGCGCATGAGGTAGACCTCGCGGCACTCCTCGAGGCTGAGTTCGGTCACCCACGCCCCCGTCGACGGCACCAGCGTGATCAGTCCGGCGGCGGCGAGGCTGCGCAGGGCCTCACGGATGGGGATCCGGCTGACGCCGAACTCATCGGCGATCTCCTCCTGCCGGATGCGCGCCCCCGGCGGCAGCTGACCGTCGATGATGCGCGCCCGCAGCTCTGCCGCGATCGCGGCACTGCGACCTGGATCGTGGGTCATCGCGCACTCCCTCCTGCGGATGAGATCCTTCGCGCTCGACCCCGACGTTCGGCGCGACGCGCCGAACGGGCGAAAAATCGCAACCCAATTGCAATCCGTCGCCATCACCCTACACAGCCGCCGATCTGCGCTGAGGGAAATCTGTGAGACTTTCCGCCGATCGGATCCAATCGACCCCTTCTCCTTGTCACTGCCATCCGCGATTCCGGCATCGATTCCGCCATTTCCCACGCGATTGGATCCAATCGCAGATCGCCGACTCCGCGACTCGGAAAACTGAGCATCGTCGCTGGTCATCTGGTGTATAAAGGTGCCCTCTCAAATGAGCCGCAAACGCTCTGACAGTGATTGACATCACCCACAGGGCGGCGCAGACTTCAACAGTCGAAAATGGTTTCGAAAACGAAGGGGCAAAGATGTCCACCATGAATCCCCCGACACCCGGAGCTGCGGCCTCCGGTGCCGGCAGACCGATGAAGGTCGACGTCCGCAGCGACAAGGGACTGAAGAGAGATATCGGAAAGATCGGCCTGCTGTTCACAGGGGTCGGCTCGATCATCGGTTCCGGCTGGCTCTTCGGAGCCTTCAACGCCTCGGTGATGGTCGGACCCGCCTCGTTGATCTCCTGGGCCCTGGGCGCGGTGATGATGATCTTCGTGGCACTCAACTACGCCGAACTCGGCGTGATGTTCCCCGTCGCCGGCGGTGTCATCCGCTTCCCGCACTTCTCGTTCGGATCCTTCGCCAGCTTCACCTCAGGCTGGATCACCTGGCTCTCCGTCGCGGCGACCGTGCCGATCGAGGTCATGGCGGCCGTGCAGTACGCTTCGAGCTATCTGCCCTGGCTCATGCACACCGTCGATGACGTCGCCGTCCTCACCGGCCCCGGCATCGCGGTGAGCATCGGGCTCATGCTCGTCTTCAGCATCATCAACCTCTACGGCGTCTCGCTGTTCGCCCGCTTCAACAACATCCTCGTGTGGTGGAAGCTCGTCGTCATCGTCCTCGTCATCGTCGTGTTCTTCGCACTGGCCTTCAACCCCGGCCACTTCACCTCACAGCAGTTCGGCGGCTTCGCGCCCAACGGAGTGAGCCCGATCCTCGCCGCCCTACCCGCCGCGGGCATCGTCTTCTCCTACCTCGGATTCCGGCAGGGCGTGGAGTTCGCAGGCGAGACGACGAACCCACAGAAGAACGTGCCTTTCGCCGTCGTCGGATCGATCCTCGTCACCGGAGCCATCTACATCCTCCTGCAGGCCGCTTTCATCGGCGCTCTGCCGACCGACCTGCTCAAGGACGGTTGGGCGAACCTCGCGTTCACCAACGATGCGGGCCCTCTGGCCGAGATCTCCCTGCTGCTGGGAGCGGTGTGGCTGGCCATCATCCTCTACGGTGATGCGATCATCTCCCCCGCCGACACCGGTCTGATCTACACCGCTCTGGCTCCACGCCTGTCGTACTCGCAGGCGAAGGTCGGCAACGCACCCCGCGCCCTGGCGAAGCTCAACAAGAACGGCGTGCCGTGGATCTCGCTGCTCATGGTCTTCGTCGTCTCGTGCATCATGTTCCTGCCGTTCCCGTCCTGGGCGAAGCTCGTCGGCTTCATCACCTCGGGCACGGTGCTCTCGTTCGCCACCGGCCCCGTCGTGGTGGCGGCACTGCGCCGTCAGCTACCCGAGCAGGATCGCCCCTTCAAGCTGCCCGGCGGTGATGCGCTGCCGATCATCGGGTTCGTCTGCGCGAACCTCATCGTCTACTGGACGGGGTGGGAGACGAACTGGAAGCTGTTCCTCGCCGTGGCCATCGGCTATGTCGTGATGATCGCCCACCACATCTTCGCCAAGGACAAGTCCCGCCTGCCGGATCTGAAGATGCGTTCGGGCTGGTGGATGCTGCTGTGGATGGTCGGGCTCGTCGTCCTCAGCTTCATCGGTCACTACGGCGGCGGCCTCGACCTCCTCGGCTTCATCGTCGGCGAGATCGTCACCGTGATCTTCTCGATCATCGTCTTCTACATCGGCATCGCCTGCCGCCTGAGTCCCGAAGAAGCCGTCGAGGCCGTCGAACAGACGCAGATCGACGGCTGAAGACCCTCGCCGAGGCGACCGTCGTGAGTCACGATGACCGCCGTCGCACGGTTCGCCGGAACATTCACTGCAGCCGAGTTCGAATCGCTTCGAGCTCGGCCGCGGTGTCGAAATCGCTCACCACGTCCGGGTCCACGTCGACCACGGTCGGTTCGAGACCGGAGAACAGGAGTCTGACCGCCCGGTCGGTGGGATCGCCGATGCCGTTGAGGCGACCGCGCAGCAGTTCGGATGGCCACGCCGCACACAAAAACTGCGTCTTCCCGCGATCATCTTTCGCAGTGGCCAGCCGTCCGGTTTCTCGACAGGCGTGGATGAGTCTGCCGAGGTGGCTCGCTGTAATCATCGGCATATCCCCGGCGAGGACGAGAATGATTTCGGAAGGCGACATCGCAGCCACGGCGGCCGCAATTCCTGCCAGCGGCCCGGCAAACGCGGGCTCCTCCCGCACTTCGTGAACGGTCGCCTTTTCTGCGGCCGACAGACCGCCCACGGGTCCGGCTACCCACACCTCGGAGCACGTGATCGAAACCTGACCGGAATCGGCGTCGCTACCCGCATCGCCGCTGGCCTCTGCAAGATGCCCCGTGTCAAGCCTGCGGATACTGTTGAGGATCCGTGAGATCGTCGACTTCCCGCCCACGTCGACCCCGGGTTTGTACTCGCCGCCGAAACGGCGGGAACGACCCCCAGTGAGAATGATTGCGTTGACCGTCATGCCTTGATCGTACCGAGCGTCGGCAACGGAATCCGCAGCCCATCACGACCGGATCGGCGCTACCCTGGGCAGGAACACACCCACATCGCGCACGCACCGTCGAGTGCCCGGAGGATGAACATGTCGAAGTTCGACGTCGTCGAAGCGTCCATCGCCGATCTGCGGTCGGCCCTTGAGGACGGCCGCACCACCTCGGTGGAGCTCGTCGAGGCCTATCAGGATCGGATCGCCGCATTCGACGGCCGGGATACCGGCACGAAGCTCAACTCCGTGATCGTTGCGAACCCCCAAGCGCTGACCGAGGCTGCCGCCTCCGACGAACGACGTACCGCCGGGACCACGCTCGGCCCCCTCGACGGGATTCCGTACACGGCGAAGGACAGCTACATGGTCGCCGGCCTCACGGTCGCGTCCGGGTCGCCGGCGTTCGCCGATCTGATCGCGCAGAAGGATGCGTTCACGATCGAACGCCTGCGCGCCGACGGTGCCATCTGCTTGGGCCTGACGAACATGCCGCCGATGGCCAACGGTGGCATGCAGCGCGGGCTCTACGGCCGCGCCGAGAGCCCGTACAGCGCGGACTGGCTGACCAGCGCATTCGCCTCGGGATCTTCGAACGGCTCGGGCACCGCCACAACCGCGAGCTTCGCGGCTTTCGGCCTCGGGGAAGAGACCTGGTCGTCCGGTCGGGCACCGGCTTCGCACAATGCGCTCATCGCCTACACGCCCTCGCGCGGGGTCATCAGCGTGCGCGGGAACTGGCCGCTCGTGCCGACCATGGACGTCGTGGTCCCCCACACCCGAACGATGGCTGATCTGCTCGAGGTCCTCGACGTCATCGTCGACGATGATGCCGAGACCCGCGGCGATTTCTGGCGCGTCCAACCCTGGGTGAGCATTCCGAAGGCGAGCGCTGTGCGCCCAGCCTCGTATGCCTCGCTGCTGCCGGAGTCAGCCGAGGAGGCCCGGTCGGTGCTCGCCGGTGCCCGCCTCGGAGTGCCGCGGATGTACATCAACGCCGATGACGAGGCCGGGACGAATCCGGACGGCGGGATCGGCGGGCCCACGGGACAGCGGGTCGTCACTCGTGCCTCGGTGATCGAGGCGTGGCAGGCCGCGCGGGCCGATTTCGAAGCCGCCGGCGCCGAGGTTGTCGAGACGGATTTCCCGGTCGTGAGCAATTACGAGGGCGACCGCCTCGGCGCTCCGACGATCAGGACTCGCGGACTCGTCTCACCTGAGTATCTCGATCGGGAGATCAACGACCTCTCCTCGTGGGCGTGGGACGATTTCCTCTCAGCAAATGGGGATCCGAATCTGCCCACGCTCGCCGAGGTCGACGGGGCGTTGATCTTCCCGCAGCCCGAGGGTGCGCTGCCCGACCGGTATTTCGGCTTCGACGACGATATCGCGACCTATCCGGAACAGGTGCGGGCCAATGGCTATGCGTCGCTGACGGAGATCCCGGAGCTCGAATCCGGTGTGCGCGGGCTCGAGGAGACTCGCCGTGTCGACCTCGAAGAGTGGATGGATGCCAACGGACTCGATGCCGTGGTCTTCCCGGCGATGGCCGATGTGGGACCGGCGGACATGGACGTCGATGAGGCCTCGGCTGATCTCGGGTGGCGCAACGGCACATGGGTGGCCAACGGCAACCTTGTGCCGCGTCATCTCGGCATCCCCTCGGTGACGGTGCCGATGGGCACGATGGCCGACACCGGCATTCCGGTGGGTCTGACGATCGCGGGCCGCGGCTGGGACGACACCGCGCTCATCAAGATCGCCGCGGCGTTCGAAGCCACGGGAGCGCGCCGGGAGGTGCCGCCGCGGACCCCGCGTCTGTGAGCGATCATGGCACGGTCGTGGGTGCCTGCGGCGACCGGTCATACGCGCATCGGGTCGCTCAGATCGTCAGGGATCTCTTCGGGTGTGCAGCTGCTCGCTGTCGAGAACTCCACACGTCGCCGCGAGGATGACGGTGAGTGCATGCGCGCGCTGGGCCTCGAAGTCCGGCCCATTGATCGTCTCGGAGTGATCGCCGGCGGCCTCGTCGCGATCGGCGTCTGGTTCACCCGGGCGCGGGGCCAAGTCGGCGATCAGCGGCTGCGTCGCCGCAGCGCTGCGGGCGAACCCCGCGACGAGCTCGAAGAGCACTGCGATCGCCGAATACTTCTGGCCCCGGCCCGCCGGATGAGGAGCGATCAGTGACATGGCTGTCTCGACGACGTCCACGGCCCGTGGGCCGAGCTTCGTCGGCAGGCCGCCCGCGGCGAGCCACGGATGCGCGAAGTGCAGTTCGAGAAGGCCGTGTGTGAAAGTCCGCAGATCGGTCTGCCAGTCTCCGGTCGCCGTGGCTTCGCCTCGTTCGGTCATTACGCTGTCGCGGGCGAGGTTGACAAGCTCCTCACGGTTCCTCACATACCGGTACAGGGCCGCTGCAGCACTGTCGAGCTCAGCGGCCACGGCGCGCATGGTCACGGCTTCGAGTCCGCTGCGATCGGCCAGAGCGGTCGCGGCTCGAACGATCACGGTCCGGTTCAACTTCGCCGGCCGGCCGATCCCGATGGCAGGCCTGACGTGCCTGTCCGTCGTCGCGCCCTCCTCAGCCATCGCACTCCGCTGCCCACCGGCGCAGCGGTGCCGTGCTGTCGCCGTCGTCGAGTCGAGCAGCGATCTGAGAGGCGCGCTGCCGGTACCCTGAGTCACCGAGAACCTGCTCCACACCTGCAGACAGCCCTTCTCCGCTCACGCGCGTTCCGGTGAGCGGGGTGACCGCGGTGCCGAGTTCGTGTGCGCGTCGCGCCCAGAAGAATTGGTCGGTGTGCTGCGGCAGCGGGACACTCGGGGTTTGGGCACGCAGACAGGCCGCGGTGATTCCGGCACCGGCCTGATGCACGACCGCCGCGACCTGCGGCAGCAGCCAGGAATGAGGCCCATGGTCCGCGGCGAAGACTCGGTGCGGAGCCGCCTCGGCGAGGTTGCTGCCGCAGGCCCCCTGCACGATCACTCGGCGGTCGGTGGCCTCCGCGAAGTCAGTCACCGCCGAACTTCCGCCGGTATCGACGCTGCCCAAAGTGATGAGGACGGGCGCGGGCCCAGCAGCGAGGAAGTCGACGAGTTCGACCGCGGGTGTCCAGCTCTCGTCCTCAACGGGCCACCAGAATCCGTCGAGGCTGAGGTTGCTCGGCCAGTCGTTGGGACGCGGCAGGACTGCAGGCGAGATGCCGTGGTGGATGGGCAGGCCGGCGCTCAGCCGTCGGCGGGCGCCTGCACGGCGGCTCTCATCCGGCAGTCCCAGTTCCCTGCGCACATGAGCGACTGCTGCGTCGACGGGAGCGGGGAAGCGTCGGACCAGGCGGCCGAAACCGCGGTTGAGGACGGGCCCGAGATCGAGGTTCAAGGCGATCATCGGTGGGTAGCCTCGACTCGGCTCGGCCGGTTGCAGCAGCGCCTCGGCCGAGGGCACATCCAACGCTTCGGCGATGTCGTGACCATACGGCGAAATCGGGTTCGCGATGACAGCCCCGAACCCACCGCCCGCTGCGGCGGCGAGCGCAGCGCGGGCATGGTCGAGCATGTAGGCCTTCAGGTGGGCAAGGTAACCGCGGGCTCCCGGAGCTTTGCCACCGGGCGGCCGTGGCGGTTCGAGGGGAACGGTGAACGATACGGATTCGCAGCCGGTGGCAGTCACGGACTGCTCGTAGTCGGCATGAGTGACGATCGTTGCCCGGTGCCCGTCGGCGATGAGTCCCGAGGCGATGCGGATAGCAGGCTCGACGTCGCCGCGGGAACCAGGCGCGAGGACAAGGATCTTCATGAGTCTCCTTTGCGAACATTGTTCACTAAGGATAGCTCAGTGATCGCTGCACAGGTTTTCGGGTTCGGACCCACGGGCCGCGGTGCTTCGACTTCTCAGCGTCCTTCTGCCAGTTCACGTCGCCTCTTCGCGGCATCGCGCAGCTGCTTCCACCCGGTGAGGACGAACCAGACGAAGAACGGGTAGGCAGCGACCCTCTCGATGATGCCGACCGGCAGATTCCAGCTCTCGGGTGCGGCCATGAGCAGGGTTCCGGCGAACCCGAGTGCGCCGAAGCCGACGGTGAGTCCACCGAATTCGGCAGGCCCGATCCACCTCTTCTCCGGCCACCTCGACATCGCGATGCCGGCGGCCAGCAGCCCGAGGTTCTGCACCGCGGCACCACCGAAGCCGAAGACCGCATGCAGGGTGGGGTCGATGTCGGCGGGGACCATCCCGGTTCCGACCAGCAGCATCCCGCCCCCGGCGAGGAGGAAGGAACCGCACCTGCCCCAGACCGTCGGCGCGATCCAGTCGTGCCAGACCAAAGCGATGACCGCGAGGATCGATCCGCCGAGGATGGAGGATCCGTTGACGAGCGGGTGCGCAGGCGAACACACCTCGATCGGGGCGTCGGCGACGGACCATTCCCCGCACCCTGTCACGCCCAGGTGGCTGATCGACTGCCGAACGAACGAATAGGTGCCCTCGGACAGAAGTGCCGCGGGGATTTCGATGAGGATGACGAGCAGACCGGCAAGCACAGCGAGGAGCGCCCATACCCGCTCAGGTTTGGGCGAAACGCGGATGATGCCCGAACCGACCACCTCGGCCCCTCTGTGAGACAACCTCAGATGTCGTTCACGGTATCACCGCCCGAGTCTGAAACCTTCTGGTGAACCGCTGAGAACCCTGGCGTGTCGGGCCCGCGAAGTGGAACAGTATTGTCCATGGTCGATTACACGGTTCTTGCCGAACGCGCCTTCACCCTGCTGCAGGGACACCATCAGGACGAGCCCCTCGTACTGCCGACCGTCTGGGATGCCTGGTCGGCACGCGCCATGGTCGACGTCGGCTTCAACGCCTTGAGCATCGGTTCGCACCCGCTGGCCGATTCTCTCGGCCATGCCGATGGGGAGAACATGACCCTCGAGCAGGCGCTCGAAGGAATCTCGAGGATCACCTCGGCGGTGGACGTTCCGGTCACCGCGGATCTCGAATCCGGCTATGACACCCCGGCTCCCGAACTCATCGCCGGGCTCCTCGAAGCCGGTGCCGTCGGGGTGAATATCGAGGACACGATCCACAGTCGCGGCAGCATGCGCAGTCCCGACGAGCATGCCGCCTACATCTGGAGCCTCCGGCAGGCCGCCGAAGCTCAGCGGGTCCACGTCGTCATCAACGCGCGGACCGACGTGTTCAAATTTCCCGGCGATTTCGATGACCCCACCGCCGAGGCTGTCCGTCGTCTCCGTCTGTGCACCGAGGCGGGTGCGGACTCCGTCTACCCCGTCCGCCTGCCCGATGTCGGCACCCTCAAATCGATCCTCGCCCAGGTCACTCTGCCGTTGAACGTCACCGCTCATCCGATCAAGGGAGCAGTCCCCGAGGAGCTCGACCTCGGCCAGCTCACCGAACTCGGGGTGGGACGCGTGACCTTCGGTCCGCTGCTGCAAGCGGCGCTGACCGACTGCTTCGACGATTTCACCCGCTCCTGGCAATAGGATCCCCGCACTCCCACCTCGTCCACTCGGGCCGCTGTCGTCCCCTGAAGAGAATCCACCCGATAGAGGAGATGCAATGCCGCTCAATCCCCGTGAAGGCCAGCCGATCTGGATTGACTATGTCTGCCAGGACTTCGAGGCCGCCCAGAACTTCTACAACCAGCTCTTCGGCTGGGAATTCACCGACCAGGGCCCCGACTTCGGGCATTACACCATGATCACGAAGGACGGCAATGCCGTCGGCGGCGGCATGCAGGCGATGAACATGGACGGCACCCCGAGCCCGGAGATGCCCACCGCGTGGTCGACCTACCTGCATACTGCCGACATCGCCGGAGTCCACAAGGCCGCGCTGGCCGCCGGTGCCGCGAATGTCGTCGGTCCGATGCCCGTCGGCCCGCTCGGAGAGATGGCCGTTGTCGTCGACCCGACGGGATCGCCCATCGGCATGTGGCAGCCCGGCGAGTTCTCCGGCTTCGACACTCCGCTCACCCCGGGCACGCCGGTGTGGTTCGAGCTCATGACGACGAACTACCAGGCCGCGAACGAGTTCTACGGCACGGTCTTCTCCTTCGACATCACCCCGATGGAGGGGTTCCCCTACTCAACGCACGGCGACGGAGATGATGCCGTGGCCGGAATCTGCGATGCCAGCGAGTGGGCGCGGAATTCCCACTGGCGCACCTACTTCAACGTCGAAGACGCCGATGCGGCGGCAGCGAAGGTGACCGAGCTCGGCGGCAAGGTGCTCGCCGGTCCCGAAGACTCCCCGTACGGTCGCATCGTCACGGTCACGGATCCGGAAGGGGCGACGTTCCAGCTGCAGCAGAACCCGTGACCGGCCACGAGACCGCGGTCGCAGTACGTTTCGGGCCGCTGCGGAAACGGCTCCTCAGCCTCGGGGTCGGGGAGATCGTCGCCGCGGCGGTCTTTGCCGCAGTGCCGTCGAATCTCGCGTTCGTCGCCGCCGACGGCGCCGAGGCGGCACTGTGGTTCGCTGTGGCTCCACTGCTGTCCGTCCTCGTTCAGGGCGGCGTCTATTGGTTGCTTGCCCGGAAACACCTGCCCGCCACGATTCCGCCCCATTTCGCTCGAATCTATCGAGGACTGCGGGTTCTCGATCCGATCGTGATTCTCGGCTGCGGCATCGGCGTCGTTGCCACCTGGCCCGGACCCAGCCTCAGTGCCGTCCTCGTCGTGTTCGTCTGGCTGTTCGCGGCGGCCGAGTACATCAACTACTTCCACATCCGCCTGGCATATCCGTGGCCGGTATGGGTCGGACGGGTCGGACGCAGGTCGACGCCGAGGCTGGTCAGGGACCTCCGCGCGGTCTGAGCCCGCAGGGTGCCGAAGCCAGTGTCCTCAGGACCTCGGCACCACCCCGTCAGCCCCGCAGACCCACCCGCATCAGGCCCGCAGCGCGAGCGCGAATGGCAGCACCGAGGTGGCTCCCGCCCTGCGCAGCAAGCGTGCGCAGACCGTCATCGTCCACCGAGAGACGACCTCGTCATCGACGAGCAGCACCGACTTCCCGGCCACGGCCTCTTCGACCTCGGGCGGGACGACGAAGGCCTCATAGAGGTCTTTGACTCGGAAGGCGCTGTTGACGTCCGGGGTGCCGTGGTCGCCGATCTGAAGCAGTTCACCCCCGTCGGCGAGACGACCGGCCGCAGCGAGATTCTCAGCCAAGGACCGAACGGTCACGGGGCGACGGCCGCTCGGAATCGAGACGACTACCTCGGGGCGAGAATTCCAATCCCACTGAGCAAGCACTTCAAGGCACCACTTGCCGATCTGCCCGGGGACCTCGACATCGGGAGCATCGGAGGCGAGGAATGACCGCAGCGTCTGCCCCTGCCCGAGGTCGGACAGGCGGGCGATCGCACGCCCTTCCTCGGCGAGTTCTTCCGCGGGGATCCGGCCCTTGAGAGGCACGCCGATATTGGCCAACCCGCTGGGCCACGTACTGCGCGGTTCGATGGGCAAGCCGATCTTGTGGAGGTTCCCGGCCGCAGCCTGACGCTGCTCGTCGGAGATCTCAGCGGAGAACCACACACCGGCGCAGTTGTCGCAGCGCCCGCATGGCTGCGGGTCGGGATCGTCGAGCTGCCGGATGAGGAACTCCATCCGGCATTGACCGGTCGCTTCGTAGTCGAGCATGGCCCGGGCCTCTTCGGCGCGGACGGCCGCGACCTTTTCGTATCGCTCCCGGTCATAGGCCCAGCCCATCCCGGTGGAGACGTACCCACCGCGGACCTTGGACACGGCGTCTTCGACTTCGAGGGTCTTGAGCAGCAGATTCAGACGGGACCTCTTGGTTCCGACCAGCGTCTCCAAGCGGGCCACGGACAGGGGGCCGTCCGCCTCGGCGAGGGCCGCGAGCACAGCATTCGCGTCGTTCTGGTTCGGCATCGATGCGGTGGCGAAATACTCCCAGATCTGTTCGTCTTCGGCACCGGGCAGCAGGAGCACATCGGCGGAGTCCGTAGCGCGGCCGGCACGACCGACCTGCTGGTAATAGGCCACGGCCGAGGACGGTGCCCCGATGTGGATGACGAAACCGAGGTCGGGTTTGTCGAAGCCCATGCCCAGCGCCGAGGTGGCCACCAGCGCCTTGAGGCGGTTGTCCTTGAGCTGCTGTTCGAGTTCGGCACGTTCTTCGGCATCGGTCCGGCCCGTATAAGCGCGGACCTCGTGGCCCTGCTCGCGCAGCATCCGGGTGATGTCCTCGGCGGCGGAGACGGTGAGGGTGTAGACGATGCCGGAGCCGGTGAAGTCACCCAGGTGTGAGGCCAACCAGGCGATGCGGGCACTGGCGTCGAGTCCGGGCAGGACCCCGAGCCGCAGCGAGTCGCGGGCGAGTTCGCCGCGGACGACGGTGGTGTCGTCGCCGAGCTGTTCGGCGACGTCGGCGACGACCCGGGAGTTCGCGGTCGCGGTCGTCGCGAGCACCGGGGTGTTCGTCGGCAGTTCGGACAGGATCCGGCCGATGCGGCGGTAGTCGGGGCGGAAGTCATGCCCCCAGTCGGAGATGCAGTGGGCTTCGTCGACGACGATGAGGCCGAGGAAGGACAGCAGCTGCGGCAGCACCTCGTCGCGGAACTGCGGGTTGTTCAGCCGCTCCGGGGAGACGAGGAGGACATCGAGGCTGCCGGCTCTGAGGTCCTCGAGCACGGAGTCCCACTCGGTGACGTTCGAGGAATTGAGACTGGCGGCACGGACACCGGCACGCTCGGCAGCGGCGATCTGGTCGCGCATGAGCGCCAACAGCGGCGAGATGATGAGGCTGGGTCCGGTGCCGGAGGCCCGGAGCATGCGGGTGGCGACGAAGTACACAGCCGACTTGCCCCACCCCGTGCGCTGGACGACGAGCACGCGTTTCTTGCCCTGGACGAGGTCACGGATCGACTCGAGCTGACCGTCGCGGAACTGCGCGCTCGGGTCTGCGGTCAGTTCGGCGAGGATCCGCTGAGCGGAGGCGGCGAAGTCGTCGGGAGTTGCCGAAACGGGCGGGGACGTCGGGATGCTTTCCGTCATGGGGCCAGTCTAGGTGGAGGCACTGACGCGACCCGGCCGGAGGCCCCGTCCTCGACTCAGCGCAGCGCGAGTTCGATGCCGAGCGTTGCGAGCACGCCGAAGAGCACTCCCCACATGATGATCGAGATGACCTGCCAGAAGGCGACGACATTGCGGTTCGCACCGAAGCCGACCATCGCCGAGGACGTGATCTGTGAGGGCAGGAAGGTCTGGCCGAGCAGCGAGACTCCCGGCACGCCGAACTTGTCGAACATGCGCTTGAGCCGTTGCCGTTTCGGCGACTCATCAGGTTCCTTGTTCTTCGTCGCCCTGTCGCGAATGGCACCGGTTCCATAGACGAAGGCGAGCATCGAGATCACATTGCCGATGACGGCCATGAGGATGGCGACGACCGGGTGGAGGCCGATCGCCACACCGATGACCGAGCCGAAGTAGGACTCGACGAAGGGGATGGCGGAGACGAGAAGGATGCCCGCCCACTGCAGCCAGTCGGGAATGGACGCGGCGAATTCCTGGAGGCTCTCGATCATTTCGGACTCCCTTTCCACAGGGTCGATGCTCTGTCTAGTACGGCGTACTAGTACACTGTACTACACTGGCGCATGGCCGCGCCGCGATTCGGCGGTCGCCTGGCATATGGTGGGATCACAAGGGAAGAGGAACATGGCTCGTCGCGCAGAGATCATCGAGGCCGCGATCAGGCTGGCCGAACGGTCGAGCCCCGGTCAGGCGAATCTCAGTGTGAGAGCCGTGGCCAAGGAGGCCGGGATCGGAGCATCGACTCTGCGGCACTACTTTCCCACTCAGGCCGCTCTGCACGAGGCGATCGCGCAGAGCTACATGGAAGTCGCGATCAAGGACTTCTCGATCGACGACGCGGCCCGCGATCCACGGCAGCGTCTCTTCGAGTGCTGCTCCCAGTTCCTACCCTCGCATGAGCATCGCGATCTCCAACTCGATGTCTGGCTGACCATGCACATCAGCGCCCTCGGGCCCGAGCAGCGTACGCGGGCCCGCCGGCTGATCGAACACGGCCATCAGGTCACCTATGACTGTCTCCACAGGTGGCTGGGCCTCCTCGCCGAGGAGGGCCATATCGATCCCGCCGAGGTGCCACCCTCGGCGACCGCCCTGTTCACGATGCTCGACGGACTGAGTCTGCATGCGATCATCGCCCCCGAGCGCATCACCGTCGATGCCGCCCTCGATCAGCTCAGATGGCTGATCGCGAAGCTGCTCGACGGCTGATCACCGCATCGTCGCTGCGGCACGGCGGAGAGCCGCGGTCAGCCGTGCGAGCTTCTCCGAAGCCAGCTTCCAATGGTGCCAGTACAGGGGCACGTCGATGGGCCGGGCCTCGGGGATCTGAACGAGATCGTCGTCGAGTTCGTCGAGCTGGAGCACGGGCAGCATCCCCCAGCCGACACCGGCTGCCACTGCGGTCGCGAAATCGGCGGAGCTCGGCACCACCGACATCGGCGGGGTCACCTCGACTCCCTCGCGGCGGAGGAATGACAGCTGCAGATCGTCGTCCTTGCCGAAGTTCACCATGGGCATCCTCTCCAGGTCCACCTCGGCGCCGGTGCTGTGCCTGGCCAGCAGATGCCTGGTGGCGACGGCGACATAGCGCATCGACCCGAGCCATTCGACCTCGGTCCCGTATCCGCCGACCTGCGCCGAGGTGATCGTTCCCAACACTTCGCCCGAGGTCAGGAGGCCGAGCGCCTTGTCCTGGTCGGCGAGCTCGATGCGGATGACGATGTCATCCCAGCCGGCCGCCTCGGCGAAGATCGGACGAAACCACGTCGCCATGGAATCGGCGTTGACCCCGATCCGCAGCACTGTGGGGATCCGGGCCGCGGTGCCGGACCCGGCCCGGTCGGCGTCGGTCCGGCCGGGTGCATCGATGTCGATGAGACGGTCCATCGTCTCGGCCTCGAGCAGCTCGACCTCCCGGGCGTACCTGAGGACCGCCTGCCCCGCCTCGGTGACGGTGATCGGATTGCTGCGGCGGATGAGCACCTGTCCGAGGCGGGACTCGAGGGTGCGGATGCGCTGACTCGCAGCCGAAGGCGTGATCCCCAGGACGAATGCCGCGCCTTCGACCGTGCCCTCGTCGACGGCCGCGGCGAGCGCCTTGACGTGCTCGATGTTCATGAAGCAATTGTGCATCAGATGAAGATTCTTGTGTTTTTCTTACCCGGCTGCGGACTCTAATCTTGAGTCCGTGCTCACTCATCTCGTCACCGGACTCCTCACCGGCTGGTCGCTCATCATCGCCGTCGGACCTCAGAACGCTCTCCTGCTGCGGCAGGGCATCCGGCGTGAGCACCTCGGCGTCGTCGTCACTATCTGCATCGTCGCCGACGTCCTGCTCATCGGAGCGGGCACGGTGGGCATCGGCGCGATCGTGCTCTTGGCGCCATGGGCTCTGGAGATCCTGCGCTGGCTGGGCGTGGCCTATCTGCTCTGGTTCGCGTGGACCAGCCTGCGCTCGGCACGCGCTGCCACCGGGCTCGAAGCGGACACCCAGCAGCGCAGCCTCAAGTCGGTCATCCTCACCACGCTGGCGCTGACCTTCCTCAATCCCGGTGTGTACATCGATACCGTCGTCATGCTCGGCAATCTCGCCAATCAGCAGGGCGAGGGCAACGTCTGGCCGTTCACGCTCGGGGCCATGCTCGGTTCGATGAGCTGGTTCCTCGCCATCGGCTACGGCGCCCGCGGACTCTCCCGGTACCTGGCCCGGCCGCGAGTGTGGCAGGTCCTCGACATCGTCATCGCGATCGTGCTCATCATCCTCGCGCTGCGGCTGGCACTCGGGTAGGCACGGCCGGCCATGTCAGGGCCGGCCGGTAGCCTCACCGACATGGATCCCCGCATCGATCTGCCGCTGCGATCAGTGAACAAGCACGCTCTGTCGCCTCCGGAGCTGAGTCCCTGGCTGCGCGAGCTGCCGGCCGTCCGCAACGTTCTGGAGGGATTCGAGTTCGAACGCACGACCGTCTTCGTCGGCGAGAACGGTTCGGGCAAGTCCACGATCATCGAAGCCATCGCTACGGCCCTCGACCTGCCGCACGGCGGTGGCTCCGACTGGGAGAGGCGCGATCACGCCGAGGCGCCTCCCGAGCTGAGCGACCACCTGCAGATCATTCGCGGAGCGTCAGCTGACCGCGGCGGCTTCTTCCTCCGCGCCGAGACGATGCACGAGAACATGGCCTACCTGCTGGACGTCGGTTCCATCCGCGGCCGCCAGTACGCCCAGCGGTCACATGGCGAGATGTTCGTCGACCTGCTCACGGGCAGATTCATGGGGCTGGGGCTGTGGATCCTCGATGAGCCGGAGAGCGCGCTGTCCTTCACCGCTTCGCTCACTCTTCTCCAGCTCATCCGCGAACGCCAGCGCAACGGCCTGCAGACGGTCATGGCCACGCATTCTCCGATCCTCGCCCGAGCCGAGGGGGCGAAGCTCGTCGAGGCCGGGGAATGGGGGCTGCGCGAGTCCACGTGGGAAGACCTCGACATGGTCGACCACTGGCGCCGCTTCCTCGACGACCCGCAGCGGTACCTTCGCTACCTCGACGACTGACCGAGGCGACCCCTTCCGCCGCGCCCGGCCCAGCACTACAAGCTCAGACTCGGGTGCAGCTGCGTGAGCGTGACCATGCGTTTGCGGCTGCACACGACGACGGTCGCGGCCAGGGCGATGAGCGTCATCAGCAGCAGAACCACCGCCGACTGCCCGGCGATGAACATGTCGCCGCCGGCGATGAGTGTGCGCAGTCCGTTGACCGCGTGCGTCATCGGCAGGAACGGCGAGATGATCTGGAAGATGCCCGGCGCCGTCTCCACGGGATAGGTCCCGCCCGCCGAGGCGATCTGGATCATCAGCAGCACGAGCGCGATGAGCCGCCCGACTCCTCCCAGTGCGGCCACACACAGCTGGTGGATCGCGTGGAAGTTCGCGGCGATGAGCACCGAGAACAGCAGGGTCCACAGCCATGCTCCTGCCGAGAAGTCGAGGGCGAAGGTGAGCACGAGGTAGAGCACTGCGACCTGCGCTACTCCGAAGAGCAGACCCGGCACGTATCCGGCCCAAGCGATGCGCGAAGACTTCGCCGATGAGGCCAGGGCACGATAGGGAATCGCGTTGAGGACCATGTAGGTGATCATGCCGCCGATCCACAGCGCCAGAGACACGAAGAAGGCTGCCAAGCCCTCACCGTAGGCGTCGACGGCGTTGTCCTCGGCCTTCTCCGCATCGACCGGCACGGCCACGACGTCCGACCGGTGGTCGCGATCGTTCTTGTCGTACGTCGGGATCTGCTCAAGCCCCTTCTCCAAACCGTCAGCGAGTTCCTCGGAACCGTCGACGAGCTTGCCCGCACCCTTGTCGAGTTCGGTCGACCCGTCGACGAGCTGCGAGGAGCCGTCCTTGAGGTCATCGGCTCCGTCCTTGGCCTTCGCGGTGCCGTCCTTGAGTTCGACGGCACCGGAATGGAGATCATCGGCTCCCGTGGCGAGCTTGCCCGCCCCGGCATCGAGCTTGATCAGGCCGGAATGGAGGTCGTCGGCTCCAGTGGAGACCTTCTGCGCCCCATCGTCGAGCTGACCGATCTTCTTGTCCGCGGCCCTGATCTTCTCCATGACGGAATCGACGGCGTCGGTCACCGGGCCCTCGAGGCGCTTGGCTTCGTCCTTCGCATCGGAGGCACGCGTGTGCGCACTGTCGAGATCCTCGCCGAGGCCGTTCATGTCGTCCGCGAGTCTCTGCACATTCTCATCGTCCGGATAGTCCTTCTGCAGCTGCTTGATCCGGTCGTCCATGTCCCCGCGCACGGTGGTGCGAGCATCATCGAAGTCGCCTTCGGCACGTTCGAGCTTCGGCCGGGCCCCGTCGACGAGGTCATCGGCCTTGCGCTTGAGGTCCTCCGCCTTGTCCGTGGTCTCATCGGCGACGTCACGGAGCTCGGAGGTGCCGTCGGCGACCTGGCCGGCTCCGTCGGCGAGTTCGCTCGAACCGTTCTTCGCCTCGGTCGTCGACTTCGCTAAGGTATCGGCGCCGTCGGCGAGGTCGCCGCTGCCCTTCTTGAGCTCCCCGGCGCCGTCGTCAAGATCGCCGAGTCCCGTTCTCAGCGTGCCGACGCCCTTGTCGAGCTCGGTCGTCCCGTCGACGAGCTGACCGGTTCCGTCGTGGAGTTCGACCGAACCGTCGTGGAGCTCCGCCGCCCCGTCTGCGGCCTTCTTCGTCTCCGCGTGGATGTCATTGAAGCCAAGGTAGACCTCGTTGACGTATTCGGACGTGGTCGTCTTGTTCAAACCCGAATTGATCTCATTGAGCACAGTGCCGGCCACTTGGCCGACGATGAAGTTGTGGGCGTCGTCGGTGCGCAGCTGCAGACCGGCCCGTTCCGGATCGTCGCCGCCGGTGGACACCAGGGCCTGTGAGAAGTCCTTCGGGATCTCGAGGATCGCGAAGTACTTGCCTTCGGACAGGCCCTTGTCGGCTTCCTCCTGGCTCGTCTCGGTCCAGTCGAATCCGCCCTCGCCCTTCGGGGTGATCTCATCGACGAGTTCATCGCCGGCGTGCAGGGTCTCGCCGTCGGAATCCGGCTTCTCCGCCCCGACGTCCTCGTTGACCACTGCCGCCTGCAGCTTGTCGAGATGGTCGGTCGGGTTCCAGTTCGAGGCCAGGTAGAGGCCGCCGTAGATGGCGGGGATGATGGCGATGACGATCATCGCCAGGCGCGTGATCGTGTGTCGTTTGAACCGTGAGAGCTCTAGCCAGGGAAGGGAGAACATACGGGAATCTCCTCGGGATCGAAATCGTGGTGGAGGACTGTCAGTGCGGATGGGGCCGCGGTCGGAACGCAGCCGGGAGCCGCCTCGGCGAGTGCAGGCGACGGTGCGGACATCGTCAGTGCCGCGATCGACTGTGGGGTCTCTGGCTGACGGGCAGCTCGAGTTCGACGACCGCCCTCGGCTCCGCGTGGGGTCCGAGTGATCGCTGTGCGATGTCGAATTCGCCGGCGTCCTCGCAGGAGACGATGACCGTGAGCGGCTTGTCCGGCTCTCGAGTCTTCCGCAGCTGCTGGTAGACGAGGATCCCCGCCCAGGCTCGCGCCCGGTCGGCTGATTCGCGCAGGTAGTCGATGTTATCGATGACGACGACGGGCGGTCGGCTCAGGCAGGCCAAGCCGAATTCGAGGAAGAACTTCTGCAGCTCGCTCAGTTCCGAGACGAAGACCTCTCCGTCGTCGTCGATGAGGAAGTCTGCCCGCTGCGCATCTGTGGTCGAGAACGTCCCTTCGGGCTGTTCGTCGATGAAGTCCGTCGCCGACTGCAGAGTCTCGCGGAACAGGCCGATGATCTCGCGCAGCGATGACTTCGACACCCAAGGCTTATACCAAGGCTGCAGCATGATCTGGCGTTCGGCGACGTGCTGGGCCACAGTGAAATCGTTCTCGAGGTCGGTCAGACCCTCGACATGTCCGACCGCGACCAGGCCGCGAACGGCGCGGGCCCGTTTGCGGATGTCGAGTTCGCCGAGGCGGCCCTCCCCCGCCGAGACCCGCATCCGTCCAGCGAGGGACAGGAGGAAAGAGGTTTTTCCGCTGCCGGCGGGACCGCGGACGATCGCGAGTCCGCCCTCCGGAATCTCGAGGTCGATGTCGTCGAAGACCTCGCCCTGCTTGCCTGACAGGGACCAATTGCGCACTGCAATCGACTGCTCGTCGCTGTCCGTGTCCTCGGCGAGAGTCTCTGTGGTGCTCTCCATGGCCATGGCTCCCAATCGTCCGTTCCCACGTGTCTGTGCGGGCTTGTCTGTCCTCGCGCCGACCCTCAGTGCCTCCGGGCGCCGACGCGCCGCTTATGTGACTGCAGACTACGCCACCGGAGGGGAACGGCGGCATAAGGAGGGGCCGACAGACTTCAGGTTACTCATAGGTAACTCTAGCGGATCGTCTCACGAATACGGGCTCAGAAAAAGGCGATTGTCGGCAATCGCACACCATCGCCTCCGCCTGCGGGCGCGATTCGGAGTCCGCAACGTCTCCTGTGCAGCTGCGGCACGATGCGGAGTACTAAGGTTGAAAGGAACGAATACGCAGATGGGAACGAATACGCACATGAGGACGAGGAGCGGATGAGCACGGCGGATCGCGGTCTCACGCAGCTGCACAGGGCCTGGGGCCTGAGCCCGTCGACGCTCGCACCCGGATGCTTCGCCTCGGTGATGGCCACCGGCATCGTCGCGGTCGGCGCTCAGCTCAAGGGGCTGCACCTGCTCAGCGTCGTCCTGTTCTGGCTGGCTGTCGTCCTCTACCTGTTCTTCATCGCCCTATCCCTCATTCGGGTGGTCCGCTACCGGGATGACCTGCGTGCCGACCTTCACAATCCCAGTCGCGCCTTCGGGTTCTTCACTGCTGTGGCGGGCACGAATGTCCTGGCCACAGCGCTGATCGGGCTCGGGGTGGTGCAACCGGCGCTGGTGCTCTTCGGCATCGGCGCCCTCTTGTGGCTGATCCTCGGGTACGGAATTCCGTTCACTGCGATCCTCGGCTCGAACATCCACCCGGTGTCCAAGGAAGTCAACGGCACCTGGCTGGTCTGGGTGGTGGCGTCTCAGTCCGTGGCCGTCGTCGCCTCGAGCCTGGCGATCGAAACCGCGAACACCGAGTTCTCCTCTGCGGGCTTCGTCGTCTTCCTCACCCTGGTCGCTGTGGTGATGTGGGCCGTGGGATTGGCGCTCTATGTCGTCTGCTCGGTGTCGATCTTCGTCAGGGTTCTGCGGCATCGATTCGGGCCTGAAGACCTCGACGCCCCGTACTGGGTGACGATGGGGGCCTTGGCGATCACGATCGTTGCGGGATCGCGGATCCTCGAACTCGAGGCCTCGCCGATCCTTGATGCCACACGCATGGTCGTCGGCGGATCGTCGACGCTGCTGTGGGCCTTCGCCACCTGGCTCATCCCGGCTCTCGTTCTGGCCGGAGCGTGGCGGCACCTCATCCACCGGGTGCCGATGAGCTACTCGGCGGGTCTGTGGAGCATGGTCTTCCCCCTGGGCATGTACGCGGTGGCGAGCATGTTCCTGGGCCGCTCGGATCGGTTGCCCGCGATCGAGTGGATCGGTCAGCACTGGTTCTGGATCGGCTTCGTCGTGTGGGCGATCGTCTTCGTCGCGATGGTCGTGTCGTTCGTCCGGACCGTCCGCCCCCGGTAGGCGCCCGCGAGCGTCACCGCCTCTCGCAGGCGGCACAACGCCCCGCCGACGTCATCTCATACCGGTGCAACGGTGCGAGATGGCGCCGGCGGGGCGTGATGGTCCCGCAGCTGAACGACATGTCCTCAGCGAGACGTGATTGCCGGAGTGCGACTCAGGCGTCGTAGCGCTGTCCCTCGGGCTTCGAAGGCATGATGTAGAGCACGATGAGGACGATGCTGCCGATGCCCGTCAAGGACAGAAGGTACAGCAGACCTGAGTAGTTCGCATCATGAAGCCGGCGCCAGGAGATGGCGATCTGCGGTACCAGAGTAGCCAGGACGAAAAGCCCCATGAGCGTTCCACCGATCCCCATCAGAGCCAGGCTGGCCCCGGACGGCCCGGAGAACCCATACGGATCCGCCGATGCCGAAACCGACATCATGACCACCCCGATGATCAGCAAGATATACGGAATCAGAGCACCGAGACCGGTGAACAGAGACGCGAACCAGAACTCGCTGCGCGAGGCCCGGCCGTTGAACTTCACGTAGTTCTTGAAGAAGCGCTTGACGGCCTGGCCGAAGGAGGCGCCGTAGAGCGGGAGGGAGAGGTCATCGGGGTGGGCGGCACCGCGCGGCGCTCCGCCGAAGCCCTGCTCACCGGGCATTCCGGCGCCCGGCATTCCCTGACCGGGGACCCCGGAACCTGAGTTGTATGCTGCATTCGCGTCGTAGGACATCATGACCTTCGTATTTAGAGGATTGTTCAGGATCAGCAGCTCCAATTGTGCACCAAAGTCCGCCTCTGCCCCTATTTCCCACGGTTTCAGATCTGCAACACGCCTCTTCGTTCGCCCAACGGCCCTGCCTCGACGACAGCAGCGGCATCCCGAACGCGAACCTTCGAAGACAGCAGCGGCGCCCGAGGATCTGTCCTTCGGGCGCCGCTGGGAATGTCTCGATGCCTCAGGCATCGCCCCCGGTCAGAGCGTATGCTTCGTCGACCGGAGCTTCGTCGATATGGCCGTCGACGCGACGCAGCGTCTTCCAGCCCACCGAGATGACGACGACCGACAGCAGCACGGCTCCGGCTCCGAAGAGGTACGGAGAACCGGCCCCGATCGACTCGGACACGGCTCCGGCGACGATCGGCGCCACGGCACCGCCGACGAAGCGCACACCCGAGTAGGTGCCCGAAGCCACCGGGCGGGGCAGGTCGCTGACCTCCATCGCCGATTCCGTGAAGACCGTGTTGAGCACGCCGAGGAACATGCCCGCGACGATGATGCAGATGATGATGCCGACGAACGAGTCGACGAGGAACGACATGACACCCAGCAGCACAGCGAGCGCGACGAGGGTGACGATGAGGCTGCGGCGGCGCCCCATCCGCTTGGTCAGCTGCGGAGCCGCAAACACCGAGGTGACCGCCACGCAGATGCCCCAGCCGAAGAAGACGTAGCCGAGTCCCATGGCTCCGAAGTCCTCCATGCCCATCTTTGCTGCGGCCGCTTCGACAGGGAAGGGGCTGTAGGCCAGGAGGATGAAGAAGCCGAAGTTGTACAGCAGCGCGGAGACACCGAGCACAGCCACTCCCGGACGAGCGAGCGCCCGGAATGTGGCACTGAGCCTGATCGGCTCGGCAGACGGTCCGCCCGAGTTCGTGCCTCCCGGCAGCAGCACGACGATGGCGATGAAGCCGATGGCCATGAGGACTGCGGTGCCGAAGAACGGACCGCGCCACGAGATTCCGCCGAGCAGCCCGCCGAGGAGCGGGCCGGTGGCGATACCCACGCCCAGAGCCGCCTCGTAGAGGATGATCGCCCTATCCGCGCCGCCGGATGCGGCACCGACGATCGTCGACAGGGCGGTGGAGATGAAGAGCGCATTGCCCAGACCCCAACCGGCGCGGAAGCCGATGATCTGGTCGACGGAACCGGAGAATCCCGCGAGCGCGGCGAATACGACGATAAGGACGAGCCCGACGAGCAGCGTGGTCTTCGCGCCGATGCGCGAGGACAGGAAGCTCGTGAAGAACATCATGCCGCCGGTGATGAACAGGTAGCTGGTGAACAGCAGCATCGACTGGGCGGGAGAGGCATCGAGTTCAGCCGAGATGGCCGGCAGGATCGGGTCGACCAGACCGATGCCCATGAAGGCGATGACGGCGGCGAACGCAACTGCCCAGACGGCACGTGGCTGATGGAGGATGGACGCTCCCGCCCCGGTGTCGCCGGGTGTTTCGTCTCCTGTGGCTTCGTTGTCTGCTGACGCTCTCATCTGCTGGCCGCGTCCCCTTTCGTGTGGTGCCTTCTGTTGTGAGATCACGGGTGAGACCCGTAGTGGATTCGTCGCCTAGTCCACGTTCGCGTCCGACTCCGGTGCTTCCGCGGATTCGTCGACACTGTCGACCGGATGCCGATCTTTGAGGAAGTCCGAGACCAGCCCGAGCGCCCGATCGACGCTCTGCCGCTCCTCGACGCTGAGCGATTCGAAGTACGGCTGCATCTGATCGATCATGATCGAGCGGTTCTCGGCCAGCCTCTCCCGGCCGGCATCGGTCAGCGAGAACTGCGAGGCGCGCCCGTCGGTGGGGCTCGCCTCCCGGACGACGAGTCCGGCCTCCTCAAGTTTGGCGAGGAGCTTCGTCGCCGCGGGCTGTGAACTCAGGTACCCTTGGGCGAAATGCCCGACGCGAACGGGCTGATACTGCTCGACGACTGCGAGCGCTCGCAGGGCGGCCAAGGAGTTCTCGTTGCCGATCACTCGCCGAAACGCCCTGGTCAGACGCGACGAGACGACGACGAGACGCGATACGAGCTCTGCTGAATCCACATCATCCATAACCTCTTTATATACCCCGGTTATGCATCACAGCAAATCCGGCTCCGCCACGCGCGGAGGTCAGCTTGTGGCGGACGCCACATCCGCCTCGGCGATGGTCGTGCTAATCTGGCCTCACATGTTCCGGGGACGGTGAAATTCCGTACCGGCGGTCATAGTCCGCGACCCGCTGGCATTCGTGCAGGCGGTTGATTCGGTGAAATTCCGAAACCGACAGTCAGAGTCTGGATGGGAGGAGCATGGTGGCCTCGGCCGCTGTGGAGCCGTGCATTCGCATGCACCGCCGTCAGCGTCCGGCCGCTCTGATGGTTGCATCCGCAATATCCTCCCTCCCGGCGAAGGCTCGGGAGGTTTTTTCATGGGCGCGCAGCTCACGGAGGCAGCGGAGTTCACCGAACTCGAATCCGCGGCGATGACCGCGGCCCTCAACGCGGCCCGCGAAGGATTCCGCGGGGCGAATCCGCTCGTGGGCGCCGCAATCCTGACCAACGACGGCCAGATCGTCACCGGCCATCACCGTGGCGCCGGCACTCCACACGCCGAAGTCGATGCCATCACCACCGCTCACGATCTCGACATCGACCTGTCCGCTGCGACGCTGTTCGTCACGCTCGAACCCTGCTCCCACTACGGTCGGACGGGGCCATGCACCGAGGCGATCCGCTCCGCCGGAATCCCGTCCGTCATCTTCGCCGCACCCGACCCGAATCCGCTGGCCGCCGGTGGCGGTGAGATCCTCGCCGAGGCGGGGCTCACAGTGCGTTCGGGACTGCACCGCGCGGACTCCCGCGCTCTCAACGCCCGGTGGGTCTCGGCGATGTCCGAGGGCCGGCCCTTCGTCACGGTGAAGATCGCGCAGAGCCTCGACGGGGCCGTTGCCGCCGCCGACGGGACCAGCCAATGGATCACCTCGGCGCAGTCCCGGGCGCACGCCCATGAGATCCGCTCTCGCGTCGATGCCATCCTCGTCGGCACCGGCACGGCGCTGGCCGATGATCCGCGACTCAACGCCCGCGAAGCGGACGGGACCGCCCTGCCGAATCAGCCGCGGCCCGTCGTGCTCGGTGACACCGAGCTGCCCGCCGAATCCTTCCTCGCGCTCAACCCCGACACCCTCCGGCTGCGCACCCATGACATCGGCGAAGCCCTGGACCGACTGCACGAGGAGAAGGTCCGCCACCTCCTCGTCGAGGGCGGGCCGCGGATCCTCGCCGCCTTCTTCGCCGCCGGTGTCGTCGATGAGGTCTTCTGCTATCAGGCGCCGCTGCTGATCGGCCCAGGCCGGCGCAGCATCGAAGGGCTCAATATCGGCACCCTCAGCGAGGCGCTTCGACTGGTCCCCGACGACACCGAGGTGCCCGCCCTCTCAACGCTCGGCCCCGACTTCCTGCTCCACTTCGCCACAGAGACGACACCACCGGGATCCGCCCCGCCGGTTTCAGGGTCGACAGGGGCAGGGTCGACGGGTTCAGGATCGACCGTCTCAGGCCCACCGGGCCCCTGACGACACGCAGCGGGCCCACCGCTGCCCCACTCGACACTCACTGTTCAGCACCACGACTTCAGCATCACGGAGGCACATGTTCACCGGAATCATCGAAGGACTCGGCACCGTCGAGACCATCGAGCACACGAACGATTCGGCCGCGATCACCATCGATGCCGGCGATCTCGTCGCCGATCTCGACCTCGGCGGATCGCTGGCCGTCAACGGCATCTGCCTGACCTCGACGAGACGGTCCGCTGCGCAGAAGCCGGGACGCTTCACCGCCGAGGTGATGGGCGAGACGCTGCGTCTGACCGGGCTCGGCACGCTGGGCACCGGCGACCGGGTCAACCTGGAACGCTGCACACCCGCCTCGGGGCGCTTCGACGGTCACGTCGTCCAAGGCCACGTCGACGGACGCGGCGAACTCATCGACCGCATCGACCGGCCCGACTGGTCGACCCTGCGCATCGCGGTCCCGAACGACCTCGCTCCGCTGACAGCGGTCAAGGGATCCATCGCCCTCAACGGAGTGTCCCTGACCCTGACCGCCGTGTCCGAACCCTCGGCCCCCAACGCGTGGGTCGAGGTCGGCCTCATCCCGGCCACCCTGACCCACACGACCTTCGGCGAGCTCGAGGTCGGCGCGGCCGTGAACATCGAAGTCGATGTGCTCGCGAAGTACACCGCCCGCCTCCTGTCCTTCTCATCGTCTACGACGCACAACAGCACTCAGCAAGGAGTCGATCATGACTGATTCAGTCGCTCACGCCAGCCGCCTCGACCCGATCGACGCGGCCATCTCCGCCGTCGCCGCCGGCCGTCCCATCCTCGTCGTCGACGATGAGGACAGGGAGAACGAAGGCGACCTCATCATGGCCGCCGAATACGCCGACGCCGCGACGATCGGCTTCTTCGTCCGCCACACCTCGGGCGTCATCTGCGCCCCTATGACCGCCGACCGCGCCGGTGCCCTGCGACTGCCGCCGATGGTCACCGACAACGAGGACCCGAAGGGCACCGCCTACACGATCAGCTGCGACGCAGTGGGAGTGACCACGGGAATCAGCGCCGCCGAACGTGCCGAGACCGGCCGGGTGCTCGCCGCAGCGGCCCCCGATCCGGCAGCGATCTCGCGGCCCGGTCACATCTTCCCGCTCGTCGCGAAGGACGGCGGGGTCCGCGAACGCCCGGGCCACACCGAAGCGGGTGTCGAGTTCGCGCGCCTGGCCGGTGCGCAGCCGGTGGCGATGATCGCCGAGGTGGTCCACGACGACGGTTCGATGATGCGCTTCGACGCGGTCCGTGACTTCGCCGATGCGAACGACCTCGTCATGGTCTCCATCGAGCAGCTCATCGCCTACCTCGATGCCCGGGATGCAGGCGGCGTCGACGAGGCCCCGTCGACGGGGTCTTCCGCACTGACCGGCACCGAGACCTCTGCAACTTCCGCGATGTCCGGCGCCGACGCACAGGCGGGAGACGAGCCCCTGCTTTCGACCGCGGAGGTTCCGCTGCCGTCGAAGCACGGGAGCCTGCGGGCCCGCGCGTTCACGATCGACGGGCACGACCACCTCGGCGTGTTCGCGGGATCGTTGGACTCTGCATCTGACGGTCCGGCGCCCTTGGTGCGTGTGCATTCGGAGTGCCTGACCGGGGATGTCTTCGGTTCGCATCGGTGTGACTGCGGGGAGCAGCTCGACCGGGCGCTCGATCTCGTCGCCGACCGTGGAGGGGCGGTGATCTACCTGACCGGGCATGAGGGCCGCGGGATCGGACTGAGCAACAAGCTGCGTGCCTATGCGCTGCAGGATCAGGGCCGAGACACGGTGGATGCGAATCGTGACCTCGGGTTCACCGATGATGCCCGCGACTACCGTGCCGCCGCAGCGATTCTGCGTTCGCTCGGTCTCACACGCATCCGACTGCTGACGAACAACCCGGCGAAGACGGCAGCACTGGAGAAGCTGGGCATCACGGTCGAGGCGGTGGTCTCGCTCGAGGTCGCCGCCCGCCCGGAGAACACCCACTACCTGGCCACGAAGCGCGAACGCATGCACCATGCGCTCACGCTGCCCGAGGTCACGGGGACTGCCCGCGACAGCGCCGAATCCACCGGGGCCGTCGCCAGCTGACGCTCAGCCGCCGGCCCTGGCGGCACCGATCATACGAAGACCACGACGGGGTCACCGCACTCTCGTCAGGAACGAACCAGGCTCTTCCGAACCCGCACGACAGGCTCACCCGAGCCCTTGAGCAAAGGACATACCCATGGCCCATTCCGGAGCCCCCGCACTCACCGTCGACGCCGCCGATCTGCGCGTCGCCATCGTCGCTGCCTCCTGGCACACCCAGATCATGGACGGACTCGTCGACGGAGCCCAACGCGCCGCCGCCGAGGCCGGTGCCGAAGCCACGCTCATCCGCGTTCCCGGCAGCTTCGAACTGCCGGTCGCCGCGGCACGACTGATGCCGCACTTCGACGCGGTCGTCGCCCTCGGCGTGGTCATCCGCGGTGGCACTCCGCACTTCGACTACGTCTGCCAGGCCGCCACCGACGGCCTCAACCGTGTGGCCATCGACTCCGGCAAGCCCGTGGGCTTCGGCGTGCTCACCTGTGACACCGAACAGCAGGGGCTCGACCGTGCCGGGCTCGAGGGATCGCAGGAAGACAAGGGGCATGAGGCGATGACCGCAGCCCTCGTCACCGCTCAGGCCTTAGCCCCCTACAGTCTCAGCTGACCAGCACCTCTCCCGGTTTCATCGAGAAACAGGTTGAGTGCCGAGACGCGGGAGTGCACCCCCGTTTCTCGGCACTCAACCTGTTTCTCGGCAGAGGCCTCAGGCGCAGCGTCAGGCGCAGCCTCAGGCGTGGCGTCAGGCGCAGCGTCAGAAGAGCTGGCGGATATTCGTCCGTGCGAGGTCGATGAGTTCATCGCCCTTGCCCGACATCACCGTGCGGATGGCGTAGAGGGCGAAGCCCTTGGCCTGGTCGGCGGTGATCGTCGGCGGCATCGACAGCTCCTGCCGCTCGGTGACGACGTCGAGGACTGCGGGCCCGTCGTAGGCGAGGAACTCACGCACCACCTTCGGCAGGTCCTTGGACTTCTCGACGCGGAACCCCTTGATCCCGACCGCCTCGGCGATGGTGGAGAAATCGGGGTTGTTGAGCTCGGTGCCGAAGGTGACGAAACCGGCGGCCTTCATCTCGAGCTCGACGAAGTTGAGCGAGGAGTTGTTGTACACGACCGTCTTCACCGGCAGTTTGTTCTGGGTGAGCGTGATGAGTTCGCCCAGCAGCATCGACAGTCCGCCGTCACCGGCGAGCGCAATGGTCTGCCGGTCCTCGAACGCTGACTGCACCCCGACACTCTGGGAGAGGGCGTTGGCCATGGAGCCGTGGCTGAAAGACCCGATGAGGCGGCGCTTGCCGTTCATCGTCAGATACCTCGCCGCCCAGGTCACCGGTGATCCCACATCCGGGACGAAGACCGCATCGTCATCGGCCATCTCGTCGATGAGCCGGGTGAGGTACTGCGGGTGGATGGTGCGCTTCGACGGTGTGGCGAGTTCGTCGAGCTCCTTGCGGGTCTTCGCATAGTGCTTGGTCATCGTCTTGAGATGAGAACTGCTGCGGTGGCCCTTGATGAGAGGCAGCAGTGAGTCGACGGTATCGGCCACCGTCCCCACCAGGCCGATGTCGACCGGGGTGCGCCGCCCGATCTGGGAGCCGCGCACGTCGACCTGGATGACGGTCGCGTCTTCGGGATAGAACTGCTGATAGGGCAGGTCGGTTCCGAGCATGAGCAGGGTGTCGCAGCCCTTGAGCGCGTGATAGCCGGAGGAGAAGCCGAGCAGACCTGTCATGCCCACGTCGAAGGGGTTGTCGTACTCGACGAATTCCTTGCCGCGCAGGGCGTGGACGATCGGTGCCTGCAGCTTGTCGGCGATGGCGATGAGCTCATCATGGGCGCCCTCGGTGCCGGCGCCGGCGAGGATCGTGACCTTCTTGCCCTTGTTGAGCGCCTTCGCGGCGGCCTCGACCTGGGATTCGGCGGGGATCACGTGCGAGGGATAGGACCGGACCACCTCGGCGGCGGCGCTGATCTCGGTCAGGCCGATGTCACCGGGGATGACGAGGACCGCGACGCCGCGCTTCTCGACGGCCTCGCGCATGGCGATGCGCAGCAGCCGGGGCATCTGCTCGGCAGTGGCCACGTTTTCGACGTAGACGCTGCATTCGCGGAACAGCTCGGTCGGGTGGGTCTCCTGGAAGTAGTTCGAGCCGATCTCGTCGCTGGGGATCTGTGCGGCGATCGCCAACACGGGAACTCGCGACCGCTGGGCATCGTAGAGACCGTTGATGAGGTGGAGGTTGCCGGGTCCGCAGCTGCCGGCGCACACGGCCAGCTGGCCGGTCAGTGCGGCCTCACCGCTGGCGGCGAAGGAGGCGGCCTCCTCGTGCCGGACATGGACCCAGTCGAGCTGAGGGTTGACCCGCAGAGCATCGGTGAAGCCGTTGAGCGAGTCTCCGGGGATGCCGTAGACGCGCTGGACTCCGCTGGCCACGAGGGTATCGACGATGTTTCTGGCGACGGTGGGCATTGACTTCCTTCCGTTGAAACACGAACGCCGAGGTAGCTCGTCTGCGTTCCCCGGCGTATGCGTGGACCGCACCGTCAGTCTATCCCCGAGTCCACCGGCTGGATATGTGAGAGCAGTGACAGCGCGGAGCAGCTGGGACGGTCCGGACGTGACAGGCAGATTGCCATATCGACAGCACGTGTAAAGAATTCGCCATTTCTTTTACACGTTCCGCGAATGCAGCAATCGACTTTGCACATGTGGATGCCGACCGAACCGTATAACGATCTGCCTGAACCGAAGGCAGCAGAACTCGAAACGCGTGCTGTATTGAAATCCGCAGTTGAAGCTCGAGCAACTCCGACCTTCGCGATCTGCTCTTCGAGCGCCCATACTGCCGGCTTGCCGATGCGAGGTTCGGCTGGGAGGGCCCTCTCAGGTCCGGGCCGAGAGCACGGTCGCCAGGGTCAGCAGTCCGGCCATGGTCATCGACATCCAGCCGTAACCGCCGATGACATCGGCCAGGGCGGGCCCGGCCACGGGGGCCAGAGCCGTTCCGGCGGTGATGGGGGCGACGAAGACGCCGTTGATGGCTCCGAAGTTCTTCGTCCCCCAACGGTCGGACACGGCTGTGGCCTGGAAGAGGGTCATGCAGCCGCGCACTCCCCCGGTGACCATGGCGATGCCGATGAGCATCCAGATCGGGCTCGGCACCAGCGCCAGCAGCCACAGCCCGAGGGCGCCGGCGGCGAAGAGCAGGACGGTGCGGGCACGCGGACTCGTGTGCCGCTCCAGGCTCGGATAGCCGAAGCGTCCCGCCACCTGACCGAAGCCGACGAGCCCGAGGGCCATCGCGGCGAGACTGTACCCGGCTCCGCGTTCGATGAGGACGGGAATGATGTTGATCGTCACCGCGAAGAGGGTGAAGGTCGCGATGGCCACCGCGATCTGCAGGATGATGAAGCGCGGGTGTCGGGTGATCGTCCGCAGTTCGGCCCGGCTCGGTCGCACCCGGTCCGCGGCCGCTTCGTCGGTCCATCTCCGGTTGAGGAAGAGCAGATGCATCGGCAGTGCCAGGACCGCGAGCAGACCGGCGAGGATGCCATAGGTGCCCCGCCATCCGCAGACGTCGATGAGCCAGGCGATGATCGGCGCGAACACCGTCGAGGCGAGCCCACCGACGAGCGTGATCGTCGTCAGCGGCTTCGTCCGTTCGTTCCCGTACCAGCGGGTGACGACGGCGAAGGCCGGCGGGTAGAGGGTCGCAGCCTGAGCGAAGCCCGCGAGGATCCAAGCGAAGAAGAAGACGACGAGGTTCGGGGCGACCGCCACGAGTCCGAGCGCGATGACGCCGATGAGCGTGCCCGCGCCCATGATCAGTCGCGGCCCGTGCTCGTCGAGCATCCGCCCGACGCGGGGTCCCATGAGCGCCGAGACGATGAGTCCGATCGTCAATGCTGCCGTCACCGTCGTATGGCTCCAGCCCATATCCGCTGAGATCGGGGTGACCGCGACGGGCAGCGAGTAGTAGAGCAGGCCCCAGCAGACCAACTCCGCGATGCACAGGGCGGTCAGTCCTCCGCGCGGTTTATCCGTCGTCATCGTCGCCTTCGCCGAGGAGACGCTCCGTTTCCGTGCCACGGTTCGTCCCCGCACCGAGATCGCCCTCCCCTTCGCCGAGGCGGCTCGGCGTCGGGTTTCCGACCGCGGTCCGCAGTCGGTTCAGTGCCGTGTCCCAGGGGATGCGTTCCTGTTCGAGCCGGACGTTGCCTTCGGCGCGGATCCGGTCGAGGGCACGCAGTTCCGTGCCGGTGAGGTGGGCGAACGTGCCGGTGCTCGGTTTCGGTTCGGGCACCCACAGGTCCCGGTGGGCGAGCAGGTTCGCTTCGTCCATGAGCACGGATTCGACGGCCGGCAGGTGGCTGCGCAGCCTATTGAGGATCGCGAACCCGTGAGAGTCGAGGTCACCCCAATAGATCACTCGGGCGTCGGCAATCCAGTCGAACCGAGCCACCCCGTCGACGGCATAGCCGGAACCATGGACGGCCACGGCGGCCGGCCAGGCGGGCATGGCGAGCACGGATTCGAGGTTCTCGAAGACGAAGACCAACTGCGGGGCGATGGGCAGGCGGCCGAGCTGCGAGATCGGTGCGGTGATGTCATCGAGGCCGGCCAGGCTGATATCGGCCGCCTGGCCGGTGGCCGGAGCGGCGGGCTCCGCCGTGACCCTCAGGGCCGGGTCGAGGATGCGCAGACGCAGTCGCGGTTCGGCGTCGAGGACGGTCACGGCGTCGGCGTGCCCGATTCCGCCGAGGAGTGCGGTGACAAGGCTGCGGTGGGTCTCGAACCACTTGGAGTCGACTCCGCGGATGGGCAGCTGCCTCGGTCGCAGTGTTCCGAGCCGGTGGCCGCGCAGCCAGTCGACGACGTCGAGGACGGTGGTGAACGCGGCGTCGGTCAACCCGAGGATCCGCTTCGCCTGGGACCGAATCGCGGCGGCGAGTGCGTCGTCGTCACCGGTGCCGCCGGCGCCGGGACCGTCCGGGTCATCAGCGTCGATCTGTTCGACGCTGCCCGGCTCAGCTGCGAATCGGTCGCGGATCGTCGCTGCCCGGTCGCGCAGTCTCCGCCAGTCGCGGGCGGACTCGCCGCCGACGAAATCAGCGACCGCGTCCGCGGTGGTCAGGCGCACACGGATGGGAATGCGTTGGCGACCGACCCGGGCCCAGTTGCGGTCTTCCCAGTCGATCTCGAGTCCCGAGCGAGTCCCGGCGACCGATCCCGGCGCCGTCGGCGAGGCCCATCCGATGGCTGTCTCCTCGGCTGCCCTCCAGCTGCCGGCCCACTCGGCGGCGGCAGCCTGATCGGTGAGCACCTGCTTCTCCGTCGGCGGCTTGAGCGCGATCTCGAGGCGCACTACGCCGCTGCCCTCCGCGGCCCAGGCGGCCATGGACGAGTTCAGACGAGCGCGCGCCTTCGTCCGGGCCCCGGCGACGGAGAGCATGGTCATTGTGCGTCCGGTTCCTCAGAGTTCGAGACATCGTCCGCGCCGACCGGTTCGCCGGCACCTTCCAGTTCGCTCACATCGCCCGCGCCGTCGGAGTCCGCACGCTCGGTTGCGTCCCACACCATCGTCGAGGTGAGGGTCTTCTGCCGACTCGGGTTCTCGATCGACGTCGCCGCACCCACATAGGGTTCGATCGTCTGCAGCAGCTTCTGCGGGGTCGCGAGCACCATGTGGAATCCGAATTCGATGAAGATGTCGAGCGCCATCCGGGTGTAGCGTGTGTCGGCCTTGTCGAAGGCTTCGTCGAGGATGATCGTGCCGTACTTCGAGATCGCCTCGTCCGGGTCTGCCAATTGGTAGCGCAGCGCCGCGGCCAGGCAGAAGATCACAAGCTTCTGCTGCTGACCACCGGACATTGCGGCACCCGAATCGTAGGTCGCATGCGCCCGCCCGTGATCATCGATCTCCTCGGCGAGGAAGCTGACGTGCAGACGAGTGTCCAGGCAGTGGGTCCTCCACACCTTGTCGACGTGCTCGCTGGAGGCGAATCGGCGCATCACCTCGGCGAGGGTGTCGTACTTCTTCTCCGCGGTCTCCATATCGTCTTCGCCCCAGCTGCCCGCGGCCACGAAGCGCAGATCGGCGATGAAGGCGTTGACGGTCTCGGACCGGCGGGTCTTGACCTTCAGCCGCAGGTACCGGTCCTCGTCGAACTGCGAGCGCAGCAGGGAGGAGTTGATCGGGGCGACCCGATCATCGATCTCCCGCGGGGCGGCATGGATCTCGTTGAGCAGCTCGCCGATGAGGTCGCGGGAGCGCTGTTGGAGCAGCTCCCGGAACCGGTTCTCATGATCGGGCAGACCGTGTGCGAGGATCTCGTCGAGCATCCCCAGATACGCCCGCCGATCGTCGACCTCGGCTGTCAGCTGTGACGATACCGACGGCCACGCGGCTTTGAACTCTGCCGCCAACCGGGTCACGGCGTTGCTGGCGTCCCTGGCCACGACCTGTGCGCGGTCCTTCTCCTCCTGCAGAATCTGGGAGACCTGCTGGCCCACCTCGGCGAGGTTCTCGCGCTTGATGCTGCGTTGGACCTTCCGGAACCGATCATCCAACTGTTCGCCGAGGCGGCCCTCGACTTCGGCAATGCGACCGGCGTTGACGTCGTCCTCGATCCGGGTGATGTTCGAGCGCAGATCCGCCGATTCCTCGTTGGCCCGGCGGAGCGCGTAGTCGGCTTCGGATTTCGCGTTCTCAGCGGTGTCCTTGACGGTTTTCGCTTGGCGTTCGGCGCCGATCGCCTGCTGCAGGTCACCGTCGGCGTCTTCGAGTTCGGCCAATTGCCGCTCCAGGGTCGCCACCTTCTCGGCGGCCCCGTCCCGGTCGACGTCACGCCAGGACTGTTCGCGGATGCCAGCGAGGATGCCGCGGCGACGGTGCGCCTGTGCGGTTTCGGCATCGGCGGCGGCGACGATCTGTTCGGCGGCGGCCAGTTCGGACTGCGCTTCTTTGAGTGAGGCGATGAGCGCTTCGAGTTTGGCTTCCCGGTCGCCGAGGACCCACTGGCTGCGGTCGTCGATGCGCCGCCGGTCGTCCTTCTCATACCGGGTGCGTGAGGTCTTGACCTGACCTTTGACGGTGACGGCGCGCGGGTGGTCGTCGAGTTCGTCGGGGTGGTCGACGCACGCGAAGTCGAAGCGTTCGGACAGGGTGGACCGCACCCAGTCACCGAATCCGGTGTCGGACACGTGCACCTTGTTGACCAGGGATTTCTCACTGCCGACGGGGCGTGGACTCGGCACCGAATGCGGGATCTCCTCGAACACGAGGCGACCGCGAATACGGTGGGCGTCGACCCAGGTGCGCACGGCCGAGAGGTTCTCGGACCGGACGAGGACGGTGAGCGCCATCGGGCGCAGCACGCGTTCGATCGCCCCGGTCCAGCGGGCTTCTGCGGGGTCGACCTCGATGAGTTCGGCGGCGAAGGGCAGGGCCTTCTCGCTCAGGCCGGTGCCGGCGGCGAGTTCGGTCCGGATCGCCATGAGGTTGTTCGGCACGGTCGATCCGGAGCGGCGCAGGGATTCGATCTCGCCTTCGAGCTCCCGCACCCGGGCGCGGGCCTGGGAGAACCGGTCGTGGTCGGCGTGGCTGGGACCGGACACCTGGGTGTCGTCGTCGAGGCTGGACGCGATCTGGGCTTGGAGTTCGGCGAACTCCGCGGCCGTGGTCGGTGCCGCGTCGATGCCGGCCTGTTCGAGCTGACGGGCCAGACCGGCCCAGCGTTCGGCGATGGCGCGGCGTTCGGTCTCGGCGGTGTCGATGCGCTGCTGGAGGTGTTCGGCCTCAGACCCGCCGAGTTCGAGCGTGGCCCGCCGGGCCAGGTCGTACTCGTCGACGGCGGCATCATAGTCGCGCTGCGCCCGGTCGGCAGTGACCTCGAGTTCGACGATTCGGCGGGTCAGTGCCGAGAGGTCGGTCCGGAGGATATCGAGTTCGCGTCGTTTCTGGTACGGCAGCAGGGCGTCGCTGAGCGCGATCGATTCCGCGGCGACGTCGTTGGCCGATTCGAAGCGGGCGGCGGCTTCGCGCAGCTGGAGCAGGTGGTCGCGTTGACGACGCAGTTCGACGACATGGTCGTGGGCGTCTTTGAGGTCGCCGAACTGGGCGACGGCGGTCTCGGCGAGGTCGAAGGTCACCGGGGTTTCGAGCATATGGTCGCGGAAGAGCCGGTCGAGGCTGTCGAGGCTCTTGGCCGACTGCGTCTTGTGCAGCAGTTGGAGGGCGGATTCGTCGGCCATGCCGAAGGTCTTGCGCATGCGCGCATAGAACTTCCCGTGGTGTCCGTTCGAGGTGACCACGGCATCGGGGCGGTCGGCCTTGAGTTTGCGGGTCTCGAGTCCCGAGCGGGCATAGTGCTGGAGTTCGGAGAGATCGAGTTCTCCGCGCTCGAGGACGCAGGCGTCGGAGAGGTCCGTCGTCTTCGTACCGGAGCCCTTGATGAAGAAGAGCCGGGCCAAGGACAGCGGCCGGTCGGTGCCGTTGTCGTAGCGGAGGATGATTCCGCTCCAGGTCGCCCGGGGCCGCAGATACTTGCTGACGACGCGGTCCTCTTCGGTGTCGGCGGTCCGTGTCCACGCCCCGCGGACGTAGCTGACGAGGCTGCGCTGGTCGACGCGGCTGCCGGCGGTCTGGGCGGCGACGTTGAAGCGCAGCCATTTGTCCGGGGTGAGCACGGCGGCGATGCCGTCGAGGAGGGAGGATTTGCCCGAACCGGAGGGTCCGGTGATGAGGTGGCCCTTGTGAGACACGGGGATGCGGTGGATGTCGGCGTCGAAGGTGCCCCAGTTCGCGATCTGGATCTCGCTGAGTCGCCACTGGCTGCCGACATCGGGACGGTTCGCTCCGCGGGCCCGTGCCTGCTCGGCGACGAACGCGGCGTCGAGTGGGAAGAGTGCCTCGGTCACGCGTCGTCCTCCTCGGTGTCAGTTTCAGCGTCGCCGCCAGAATCGCCCTCAGCACCAGCATCGCCGGCACCCGTATCAGCATCGCCGAAATCCTCACCGGCATCGGTCTCACCCGCAGCGATGCGCTCATAGACGGCGATGAGTTCACGCACCCGATCCTCGTCGATGAGGAACTTCACCATCGGAGAGATCTCGAACCGGTCCTCGCCGGCCTTGTGGAGCACGCGCAGCCGGTTGCTCATCCGCGACCAGGCACCGTTGAGATTGCGTTGGAAGGTCGATTCGTCGCCGGTGCGGTAGATCGCGAGCCGTTCGTAGACCTCTTCGCGGTCGACGATGACGCGCTTCTCCCCCGGTGCGGCGAGCAGCAGCTGCCGCAGCACGAGGAGCATCGCCGTGTCGAGGAAGGTGAGCCGTTCGCTGCGCACCGCGGCCGGCGCGTCGATCTCATCGGTGACGATCTTGCGAGTGAACGCGAATTCGTCGACCCGGTCGATGACGAGGTCGAGGAACAGGTCGTGCAGACGGGAGCGGACGAGTCCTTCGTCGGCGACGAGGGCCGCCCACAGCTGCGGGCTCTGCGTCCCCGAGACGTAGGGGCCCTTGAGCAGTTCGAGCAGCACCCGCCGGGTCCGCTCCCTCAGCGTTCCGGTGTCCCCGGACCACAGGGCGCTGGGATTGTCGTCGACGGTCTCCGGGGAAGCGAAGGGCTCCCTCGCCGAGGCGGCCCCCTCCTCGGCGGGTGGTGTGTCGGTGTCGTGATCGGCAGGGCTCATAGGGTGATGCCTTCGGTGAAGTAGTGGCGGCGGATCGCGGCGGTGCGGGCGATGCCGTCGACGCCGGACCAGGTGAGGATTTCGCGGTTGTCGTGATCGACGTGGCCGTACGTGCTGGCCAGGGACAGCAGGCCGATGACGCTGGCCAGGCCCTGGGTCGCGGGGAAGGTCTCGAGCACCTCGGCGACAGAGGCCTCATGGGCGGAGGTGACGACGGAATTGATGTTCTCGGTGAGCTCGGCGAAGTCGATCTCGGATTCGCGGGCGACGGCGATGAGTTCGGCGAAGTCGACTTCGGTTTCGGTGGCCTCGTCGAGTTCGGCTCCGGCGTCGAACTCCTCGGGGTCGTGCAGGATGACTTCGCCGACGCTGCCCAAGGAGACGCTGGAGAGTTCGAGGTCGATGCCGATCTCGTCGTAGGGTCTGAGCTCTTGGGCCACCGGCGCCGCCGCGGCGAGGCCCTCTTGGAGCAGGGTGCGCATGACGCGGTCGCGTTGGAATTCGTGGGAGTGGACGTAGCGGCGCAGACCCCGGGCGAATTCGGTGAGGATGTCCGAGACTTCGTGCGAACCGTCCTTCATCTGCCGCATCAGGGTGCGCAGGGAGCGGCGGGTGGACAGAGACAGGGCGGCAGAGAAATCGCGGTCGAGGATGGCTGCGATGTCGTCGTCGAAGGACGCGGACTGTTCGGGGTCGCGCACGAGGGCGGAGAACGCCGAGAAGGTGCGGCCCTCGTCGGAGGATTCGATGAGGTCGACGCCGCGGAAGACTTCGTCGAGGACTTGGGATTGGGAGTCCTCGGCGGCGAGGATCGAGATCCGCAGCTCCTGGTTGAGCTCTTCGAAGCGGGCACGCACGCGAGCGAAGTCGGCGGGCAGTCCCTGTGCCTGTTGGAGGATGTCGGAGACGCGTTCGTTCGCACGCCTGCGGTCGAGGACGACGGAGCGGGGGTCGCCGCGGCGGACACGGGCGATCTCGGTATCGATGCGATCGCGTTCGGCAATCAGTGCGGCGAGTCGGCGGGAGCTGTCCGGGTCGGTGTCAATGGCCAGTTGGCGCACGGATTGGGCGAGGCTGACCAGCCGGGATTCGGTGGCGGTCTGCGGTGGGGTGCGCAGCTGTTCGAGCATGCGGATCGCATCGAAGCCGGCAGCGGAGAGCTCGTAGGTCTCACCCCGGGCGGCGGTGGCCGGCCGGCGGACGAGGATCTCGGCCCGCCGCCAGTCATCGCAGTAGGCCTTCGCCGTGCGCAGAGAGAGGTCGAAATGGTCGCGCAGCTCCTCGAGGTCGGCGTCGATGCTCTCATGCAGGTCCTCGGTGTTCATCCGGGTGCCCGGCTTGCCCAGGTGGGCGTCGAGGGTGCCGGCCATGACAGCGAGGTTGTCGGCCCGGAGCATGCGCAGGGTGGCATTCGATTCGAGCAGTCGCCGGTAGGCGAGCGCGGATGACAGGGCGGACATAGGAACTATTCTCTGTGCCTTGGCGGGTGCGCGCCAATTCGCACCACGGTGTCGGCAGCTCCGCGAGCCGAAGCCGGCCAGATTGTGAACTAGCGCCAGCGCATCCGCAGCACCGAGGTCATCCCCCAGGGGTCGCCTCCGCGCACGGCCGCAAGGAGGCCGGCACCGTCGGGATTGCGGGTGTAGATCGGTTCGCCTCCTCCGATCCAGGTGTCCCACGCGGCGGCGAAGGCCACCGCACGTTCCTTCTTCGTCCCCAGAACGGTGGGCACACCGACCCAGATCGGGTCGGTCTTCTGCGCGGTGCCGGTCCCCCACCTCATTCGCGTCCACCAGCTGCGCACCCCGTGGGCGCGACTCGGCAGGCGCCAGCACGGCAGCAGGTACCGCGGGTCGCCTATGGGCGACACCGCTTCGTCGAAAGCGAGCGCGAAGACCTCCGCCGAGGCGGGATCCGCATCGAGGTGGCACCGTAAGTCACCGCGTGCGTCGATTGCCATCCGCACTGCGTCGGCATCGACGCTGATCAGTCCGACGGTGTGCAGCGCCTCGGCGACGGCACCGGCGATCTGCGCGACGGCCGGGGACGCCCCGTACAGGCGCTGCCGGCGACCGCCGGCAACGGCGAGGACGACCGGCAGGCTCAGCAGCAGCCCGACGGCGATGACGCCGAGGATCCACATCGCGGCCCCGCCGCTCAGCACGGCTGCCACAGCTGTGAGGAGACCCACCGTCGCCCAGACGATGACTGTCGGCGCGCGAAGCGAGAAGGGAAGAATCTTTCCGGGATCACCGCCGCGGTGCCGCGGCATCGGGATGATGCCATCGGGGTCTTCATCGTCTCCGGCGGTGTCGGAAACGGAGGCGTTATCGCCGCGATCGGCGCCGGCTTCTGCCAGTTCGGAACCGAGCACGGCCTGGTCGGGGTCGGCGGCGACGATGCGCACCGAACGCAGCTCTTCGTCGCGGTAGTCTGCGCCGACATTCCACCGTTCGGCCACCTCGGCGCGAGACTGGGAGCGAATGGTCATCCGGGCATTGATGGCGTCGATATCGTCCTCGGGCGGGTAGAAAGCGGAGAACGCGGGGTCGATGTGAGCGACGCCGTCGACGATCTCACCTTCGGCATCGGCGCCGAAGAATCCGTCGTGTTTGCGCACGAGCCGGTTCCAGTCCTGGCCCCCGCGCGGGTGATCCGGGCTGATGCAGACGACTGTCCAGTTCAAGGCCACCTTGTCCGTCCAGTCCGGGTCTTCGCGCAGCGCCCGACCGCGGGTCTGGGTCACGGCGGTCGGGGTGGTCGCGCTCGTGAGATCGATGAGTCCGGTCACGGCCGGTGCGTCCCAGCCTTCGCCGAGCAGCGCCCGGGTGCCGATGAGCACCTGCGCGGACCCAGAGGTGAAGAAGGCGGTCACGTACGGCACCCAGTCGCGGCTGGTCCAGCTCCCGTCGAGGCGGCTGACCCCGGACTCAGGGTCGGTGACTTCCAGCCGGGCGGCCAGTTCTTCGTCGTCGGTCGCGATGTGCTCGCGCAATTCGGTCAGGATGTGCGGGGGTCCGGCGACCGTGCGCCCGGACACGAGGAGCGGGCACAGGCGCGCGGTCCGGGGGTCGGCGAGCAGTGTTTCGAGGACGAGCAGGGCCGAACCGGAGCGTTCATTGAGGACGGTGCGGACATCGGCGGAGAGGGTCGCGGTGGCGGATTCGAAGTCACAGAGGACGAGCATCCGCAGGTGGTCGCCCAGAGTGGCGGCCTCGGCGGAGACAACGTCGACGCAGGCTCGCGGCTTCGCCGCCGAGTGGGAGAGGACACGGTCGACCGGCGACCGTCCGGCGGCGATTCCGTGGCGGGTCCAGCGGTATCCGATCGCGGGCAGTCGACGGCGGATCGCCTCGGCGAGTTCCTGGTCGGACGCGGCATCGGAGGCGAGCAGGTGGTGGCGCATCCAATCTTCGATGAGGCGGGCCCAGTCGTCCGGGTCGGGGTCGCGACGGTGCTGTTCGCCGGGTCGGGCTCCGGGCGGCAGGTGCAGCAGACCAGCGTGGTGGAGGCGCAGGGCCGCATCGCAGAGTTCGGGACGCTGCCGGCTCATGGTCTGCCAATCCACCGATTCGGCACGGTCGCCGAGGAACCGTCGATCCACCCATTCGAGCAGCCCGATCGTGCCCTGGCCGGGATCGAGAACGCCGGTGATGAACTCTGTGTGCCGTTCGGCTTGTGCCGCCAGCCAGTCCTGTTCCTCTCGGGTGGGTTCGGTGACCCAGACGAGATCCGCGAAGGGCACGAGGTCGCCTTCTTTGACGAGCGCCGGAATGGACGCGGAATAGCGGATGGAGGTGAAGAGGTCGGAGACGAGTTCGCGTTGTCGGGTCGACATCGTCGCCGGCGGGGTGGCCGTGAGTCCGAGCACCCACACGTCCGGCAGCAGGGCCAACAGGTCGGCCAGCAGCCGACCCCAGACCTCGAGCAGGTGATGGCATTCGTCGAGGATGAGCAGCGTCGGACCGGCTGCGACGAGGTTGTCGACGAGCGCCCGGCCGCCGGGTGCCAGGGAGTCGAGCAGGCTGCCGCCTGGTTCGGAGGCAACGGCGTCGTCTGCATGGCCTTCGCAGTCCCGGTCAGTGTTGCCCGTGCTTTCTTCGCGGTCGACGGTCTCTCGGTCCGAGTCGAAGACGGCCAGGGACTGGTAGGTCAGGGCGGTGAAGGTCTGGGTGAGTTCACGTGTGCCTCCGGCGGGATGACGCCCCTCGCCGAGGCGGTTCCATTCCTTGGCCCATTGACCTTGGATCGCCGTATTCGGGCCGAAGGCCACGATTCGTTCGATGAGATTGTGATCGAGCAGGTGAGTCGCATAGTCGATCCCGACGCGGGTCTTTCCCGCCCCTGGCGGCAGGACGATCCACGACCGACGTTCATCGGCCGCGGTACCGTCATGCAGAGTCGAGAGGGCTTCAACCTGGTGACGGCGCAACGGCGGCCTGGTCGCGGCCACTTCCCGAACGTCTTCAGTCATCCCCACGCCCACCGAAAGTTTCAGGGTCGACCGGCCGGTCCTTCTTGGACATTTTGGCAACGACGAGACAATAGGACTCGAGCACGAGGTCGTGGAGTAGGTCGGGGTCGAGGCGATCGCCAGCCGCATCCGACCCATCACCGTCTCCAGCGCCGACCCCCTCCCCGGCGACGGTGATCCAGTGCTTCTTGTTCATGTGATAGCCGGGTGAGATCTCCGTATAGGCGTCTCGCAGCACCTCGCCATCGAGGGGATCGATTTTGAGGTTGAGGCTGGGGATCCCACGCAGCTCGAAGGCCATCATGAACATCTTTCCGCGCACTTTGTACACGGCATTGTCCGGTCCGAACGGGTGGTCGAGCTCGACCGAAGGGTACTGCATGGCTTGGTCGTGGGACAGGCGGAGCACGGTGGCGGGGTCCATGCGTGGAGACTAGCAAAGGCCATTGACGCGGGAGATGACGATAGACTCGAATCATGCCTGAGACCTCACCCCGTACCGCCCCTCACCTGCTCTTGGCCGCTCTCGGCGGGACCATCGCGTCGACCGCCAATGCATCAGGTGGGGTTGCTCCAGCACTCAGTGGGGCAGAGATCGCTGCGGCCGCGGGTCTCGATCAGGTGTGGCCGGATCTGCAGGCCGATTTCACTCAGGTCGCTCAGGTCTCGAGCGCCAATGTCACCCTCGAGATGCTCTTCGATGTCGTCGAGCTCGCCCGCTCAACCGAGGCCGACGGCATCGTCCTCACCCAAGGCACCGACACCCTCGAGGAGTCCGCGTTCGGGCTCTGGCTGCTCAATGACTCGGGCACTCATATCGCTGTCACCGGGGCGATGCGCAACCCGACCTTGCCCGGAGCCGACGGACCGGCCAACGTCCGTTCTGCCGCGCTCACTGCTCTGTCCGACCAGGTCAGCGATCTGCCGTCATCATTGGTCTTCAACGACGAAGTCCACGATCCGAGGTTCGTTTCGAAGTCGCACACCACCTCGACGGCCGCGTTCTCCTCCGGGCCCATCCTCGGCGCGATCGGATGGCTGAGCGAAGACGATCTCCATCTCCCGCACGCGCCCCAGCCTCCGAAATCACCGTTCGCCGGACTTCCCCGTCCGTCTCAGCTGAGCAAGGTCGCCCTCGCCGAGGTGGGGATGGGCGAACCGGAAGAGACCCTTGATCTCATCGCCGGTTCCGGCCTCGCCGGCACCGTGGTCTCCGGGGTTGGCGGGGGCCACGTCCCCGAGGAGTTGCTGCCCGCTGTCGCTCGACTGGCGGAGAGGATGCCCGTGGTGCTGGCCTCACGCACCGGTTCGGGTGCGAGCCTACACCGCACCTACGGCTATCCGGGAGGAGAGATCGGCCTGCTCGAAGCGGGCCTCGTGCCCGCTGGCATCCTTGATGCCCGCAAGGCCCGCATCGTGCTCAACCTGGCGCTGAGCTTCGGCCTTGACCCCGCCGAGGTGTTCGCTCACTTCGCGTGAGTTCGCCGAGGCACATGCCCGTCTGAACAGCAATACCGACTTCACCAACAAAGAAAGGCGGCAGCGGCCAGAACTGGCCGACGCCGCCTCCTCGTTTCCGATTCAGGGATGAACCGACAGCCTCAGCTCTCGGCGCCCACGGCGACGACCATCTTGCCGAAGTTTCCGCCGGTAAGCAGATCGTTGAAGTATTCAGGAGCCTTCTCGAGTCCGGGGCGGATGTCCTCGCGGAAGCGAACCTTGCCATCCTTGAGCCAGCCGCTCATGTCCGTAAGGAACTGCGGGGTCAGACGCTCGGCGAACTCGGTCTGGATGAATCCGCGCACGAGCAGCGACTTCGACAGGATGTTGCCCATGAGCGCTCCCGAACGGTCCGGCCCCTCGGGCAGCGAGGTGAGGTTGTAGTTGGCGACGAGACCGCACACGGGCACGCGAGCGAACGTATTGAGCCGCGGCAGCACAGCATCGAAGACCTCCCCGCCGACGTTCTCAAAGTAGACGTCGATGCCCTGCGGCACCGCCTCCTTCAGCTCCTGCCGCAGGTTCCCCGTGCGGTGGTCAAGTGCCACGTCGAAGCCGAGCTCACGCAGGTGAGCGACCTTGGCCGGTCCGCCGGCGATGCCGACGGCAGTCGCTCCCTTGATCTTCGCGATCTGCCCGACGACGGATCCGACGGGGCCGGTCGCAGCGGCCACGGCCACGGTCTCACCCTCCTTGGGCTGACCGATCTCGAGCAGACCCGCGTACGCAGTGAACCCGGGCATTCCGAGCACACCGAGGTGGGTGGAGATCGGCGCGAGCTCCGGGTCGATCTTGCGCAGGTGTCCGGTCGACTCGACCGAATACTCCTGCCAACCGCCGTAGCCGAGCACGATCTCACCGGCGGCGAAGCCCTCGGCATTGGATTCGACGACCTCGGACACGGTGGCGCCGACCATGACATCGCCGACCTCGACGGGCTTGGCGTAGGACTTCGCGTCCGACATCCGCCCGCGCATGTACGGATCGAGCGAGAGATAGAGGGTGCGCAGCAGCACCTGCCCCTCGCCCGGGGTCGGGACAGGTACCTCGTCGAGCAGGTAGTTCTCTGCAGTGGGAGCGCCCACAGGGCGCGAGTTCAGGCGAATCCGATGGTTGGTCGTCATGGAGACGGTTCCTTTCAGCAGCAGATCATTCTTCACTTGTGTGCTTCAGTGGGGCGACAGGTGCATCCGCGACGATCACCGATGCTGTCGGTCATAACAACCATTCGGGATCGCCCGATGTTCCTGATCGAACGATTTTTCTGACACCGAGGCAGCACCCAGTCGGGCCTTCCCCACCAGATCGCGGGCCACCGTCTCCCATTCGGGTTCGAAGGCCCACCCGAAATCGCCGAGGTGGTCGAGCAGGTGGCTGCCATTGTCCCGGATGATCTCCGACCACTCCCTCGGCCACGCCCCGAAGTTCGCCGCCGCGGCGAGTTCGTCGACGTCCTTGAATACGGCGCCGGTCGGATCGAGCCGACCGTCCTCGGCGTGCAGAGGCATCGAGGAGATCGGAAAAGTGATGTCGAGAATGTGGTCGCTGGTGAACAGCGCATCATCACTGCGTTGGTGCGTGGCCTCGAGATTGATGTACCACTCGACCCGCACACCGCCGATCTCCGGACGATCGACACCGTCCCCAGCATCTTTGAGCAGCACCCACACGGAGAACGGAACCTGCGGCGGAACGATCTTGAGCACCCCGCGGCCCCGCCACGTGCCCTCGACATTGATCCTCGTCGGCGCCGCGGCCAGAGGTCGGAACCGGGCCTTCAACGGCACATCGTGGGCGTTCGTCTCCTCCCACCCGACGATCCGGGTCTCCTGCGTCGGCGTACCCCCGGCCAACCACAGGACGGCACCGTCGGGTCCATCGGCGATGACACGCATCGGGCGGGCCACCTCGGCGCGGTCACGGTCGAAGTCGAAACGCCGGAACGTCCAGGTCACGGTCTGCCCAGGAGTCCAGAACGGCGCCTGTCCCACGGGTCTGACCTGGGACGGGGTAGGGATCGTAAACGGATCGCGCAGCCTCATGCGGGCAGTCTATGCGCCGGGCATGGACGAGCGCTGAGGACCGACCGCCGCCCGTGTCGGCAAACATCGCATCAGTCGGGCCGAACTCCGGACCGTCCCCTGAGTCGGCGGCGGCGAGGTCATAGAGTGGGGCCATGAACGACTCCGATGATGCAGCGACTCAGACCCCATCACCCGCCCGAGCGACCGCGAATCCCGCTCCGGAGACGACGATCGGTCGCACCTTCGAGGTCCCGGACACGATGACTTCTCCCCCGCGCACCGACGGCGAAGTCCCCGACTACGTCCGCACCCTCGGCCTGCCGGGACTCGCCGACATCCACGTGCACTTCCTTCCGCAGAACGTGCTCAACAAGGTGTGGGAGTACTTCGACAACGCCGCGGACAACTACGGCCGCGACTGGCCGATCAACTACCGCTTCGACGAGGACACCCGCCTCAACATCGTCCGCGAACTCGGCCTGCGCGCCGTCCCGGCCCTGACCTACCCGCACAAGCTCGGCATGGCCGCGTGGCTGAATGAGTGGAACGCCGAATTCGCAGCCGCCCACGACGACGTCATCCACTGCGGCACCCTCTATGCCGAACCCGAATCCGCCGACTACTTGCCCAAGGCGCTGGCCGCCGGGGCGAAGCTGTTCAAGATCCACGTCCAGGTCGGCGTCTTCTCCCCCGACGACGAAGTCCTCGACCCCGCGTGGAAGACCCTCGAAGAGGCCGGCGTGCCCATCGTCATCCACGCCGGATCCGCTCCCCTGCCGGGCACATACACTGGCCCGCAGGCGGTGGCGAATGTCCTCGAGCGGTTCCCGAAGCTGAAGTTCGTCATCGCCCATATGGGCATGCCCGAGTACGACGAATTCGCCGATCTCGCCGAGAAGTTCGACAACGTCTTCCTCGACACGACGATGTTCGCCTCCGGGTACTTCTCCTCCCCCGCCGAGGTGACCCCCGCCTACCGCGAACGCCTGGCCAAACTGCAGGACAAGATCATCCTCGGCTCGGATTTCCCGAACATCCCCTACCCGTACGTCGACCAGATCTCAGGCCTCGCGGCCCTGGGTCTCGGTGATGACTGGATGCGCTCGGTGCTGTGGACCAACGGTGCAAAGGTGCTCGGGCTCGACTGAGCCGAGGTGCGGAGCCGGTCGTTGGTGACAGGCCACGACCTCAGTTCGAGCCTCGACTGAGTCTCAGCCGTCGCGGGGCACCCGGTCCGCTCCGACGACGCCGGTGAGCATCTCTTCGGATATCGGGGCGCCGCGCCGGATGATGCTGATCTGGCCGGTCGATTCGAGGATCGCGCATGCCACCTCGTCTCGGTTGCGGATACCGGCGGACCGCAGCTTGGCGATGAGTTCGTCGTGGTCGACGTGGCTCTTCGACAGATTGTCCGTGAGGATCTCAGAACCGGCCATGAGCACCACCGCCGGTGAGTTGACGACGTTGCGGACGAATCCGAAGCGTCGGCCGAATCCTGTGAGCGCCTGCAAGATCAGCAGGGTCGCAAGCCCCAAAGTTCCGGCCGCCAATGTCGGGGTGTCGCCGAGGATGGCACGGCCGATGACCGCCCCCATCGCGATGATCGCTGCCACGTCGAAGCTCGACAGGCTCGACAGGGTGCGCTGACCGAAGACGCGCATCAGGAGAATGATCCCGATATAGAAAGTCACGCACGATACGACGACTCGGATCGCGTCGACTCCGTTGAGCCCGTATTCCATCCAATCCATGAGAACCTCCGGAACGGATGTTACGCCTTGCCCCGCTTTCTGGCTCTGCGCTGTGCATCGGGCTCAGCGGTTCACGCGGGATTCAGACCGTCTGCAGCCATTCGTCGACGGTCACGTCGGACATCCTCGGTGACGGTGGGATAAGTCCGTCACGGGCCATCGGACCGGGCAGGGGAATACCGACGACCTTCGGCGGTTTCGTCCCCGTCTTCCCGGCTCGTGCGGCGGCCAGCCTGCGAGCGATCTCGGAGAAGTCACTGATCTCTGGACCGGCGACTTCGATTGTGCCGCGCTCGCGTGCGTCGATGGCTTCGGCCATCATGCGTGCCGCCTCGGTGACGGCCAGAGCCTGCACGCGCATCTTCGGCACGAAACGCAATGGCCCTGCTTTGATCGTCATCGTGTCGACGAGTTCGAACCATTGGGCCGATCGGAACATCAGCAGCTGCTCGTCCGGAATGAGCCGGCGATAGACGCGTTCCTGCATCGCTTTGCCCTGGTAGTAGCCCAGCAGCCGCGACTCCACGGTCTCGGGACGGAACCCGATCGACAGGACGGCCACGGAGGTCCCGGGCCGCTTCGCAGCGGCTTCGACGATCGAACGGGAGCTGCGAGAGAAGAAATCGATGGCTTTGTCAGCATTCATCGTCAGCTGGTTGACGCAGTCGACGAGGACATCGCTGCCCTCGGCCGCCTCGGCGACTCCCTGCCCGGTCACCGTATCGACGCCGCTCCCGCGATGGGCGGCGATGACCAAGTGCCCGCGTTCGCGCAGCTGGGGCACCAGCTGTCTGCCGAAGGTTCCGGTGGCTCCATAGACGGTGATCTGCATGCTCGTCGACCCCTCAGACGCCGCACGGGCGGGCCCGAATTCGAGCCCGCCCGTGCGTCGGTCGTTTCTCAGTTCTGGTTGACTGTGACGGTACCAGTGTCGGCAGTGGCCGAGATCGGAATGAGGGTCTTGTCCTTGGCTTCCTTCGGATCCTCCGCCACGTCGTATTTCTTCAGGTCGGAGTCGAGGTCGACGGTACCGTCATTGGACTTCGCGTTGATCCGATAGAAGAAGTCCTCATCCAGCTCTTCGCCGGTGAGCTCGAGATTCGGCACCCGCATCTCGATCGATCCTTCTTCGGTCTTCGCAACGATTCCGCCGGTGGGCATCGCCTGATTGGTGAAGTCGAGGTCGACGGTTCCCGTTGAGCTGACCACGTCGATGCGATCTCTGACGGTGAGGTTCTCACCTTCGACGGCACCGACGCCGGTTTTGGCCGACACCGTTCCGAAGTCACCGTCGAGGTAGGTGGCGCCCCAATCGCTCGAGGTCCGCATCTTGTCTGCCGAACCGGTCACGCTCACTGCTCCGCCGCCGGTGTGGGCGGTGATCTCGTTGAAGTCGCCGGTGGCATCGAATCGGCCGTAGTTGCCGTCGAAGTCGAGGGCGAGGGCCTTCGCCGTCTTGGTCGGGATGGTCACGGTCAACCGGGTGTTCTCGAGCTTCCGACCGTTCTTCAGGGCCACCTCGGCGGTATCGGCTCTGCTGTCGACCTCGAGGTTGGCGGAGCTGTCACGGGGACCGGTGCCGGTGAGCTTCACGGTCGCCTCGGCGACGTCGGCGGTCTTGATGTCGACCGCGCCACCGGATTTGAGGGCGATCTTGAGTTCCTTCATGGTCGTCGGCAGCGGTTCGCTCACTTCGATCCGCCCGTAGTCGAGGCGGGAGGCACCGTGGGCGGTGCTGACGATGACGGGGACGAGGAGGACGACGGCGGCGAGGATGATCAGGACCGCGCGCAGACCGACGCGGGCGGATTCGCTGATGCGCACTGTTGCAGGCATTCTAGGCTCCGAGGAATGTGAGGACGGCGAGGACTCGGCGGTTGTCCGAGGTGTCGGCGGTGAGGCCGAACTTCGTGAACACCGAGGAGATGTGCTTTTCTACGGCACCCGCGCTGAGGTACAGGTTGCGGGCGATGGCGGCGTTGGATTTGCCTTCGGCCATGAGCTGGAGGACTTCGATTTCGCGTGGGCTCAGGGTGGACAGTCCGTCCTTCTTGCGTGTGCGCACGAGGATCTGGGACACGACCTCCGGGTCGAGGACTGTGCCGCCTCCGGCGACCTCTTCGACGGCGGCGAGGAAGTCTTCAACATCGGCGACGCGGTCTTTGAGCAGGTAGCCGAAGCCGCCGGTGTTCTCGGCGATGAGTTCGGATGCGTACTGCTCTTCCACGTACTGGCTGAACACGAGGACCTTGACGTCCGGGTTCTGCTTGCGGATGAGGACGGCGGCGCGGATGCCTTCATCGGTGAATGTCGGGGGCATGCGCACGTCGATGACGGCGAGGTCCGGCGGATCGTTGTGGACGACGGCCAGGAGTTCGTTGGCGTCGGGCACGGCGGCGATGACCTCGTGTCCGGCGTCGGCGAGCAGCCGTTCGAGTCCGGCCCGCAGGACGGCAGAGTCTTCAGCGATTACGATGCGCATGGCACCTCCACAACTACAGTCGTTGGCCCACCTGCGGGGCTGGTCAGGTTCAGTGTGCCACGGGCAGCTTCGACCCGGTCGATGAGACCGGCGATTCCGGTGTGACGCCCGGACCGATCGACGCGTGCTCCGCCGTGGCCGTTGTCGGTGATGACGATCTGCACACCGAACTCGGTCGGGGCGATGAACACGCTGGCGTGAGTGGCACCCGAGTGCTTGGTGATGTTCGTCAAGCACTCGGCGACGACGAAGTAGGACACGGCTTCGGCTTCGCGCCCGATCCGTCCCTCGAGTCGGACATCGACATCGACGGGAATCGTCGACCGACCGGCCAGGGCAGAGACAGCGGCATCGAGTCCGCGGTCGGTGAGGACGGCGGGGTGGATTCCGCGTGCCAGTTGGCGGAGTTCGGTGACGATGCCCTTCGCCTCGGCGTGGGCTTCGGAGACGAGTTCCTTCGCCCGGTCCGGATCGGAGTCGATCTTCGTCTTCGCCATGCCCAAGGTCATGGTCAGGGCGACGAGGCGGGGCTGGGCCCCGTCGTGGAGGTCGCGTTCGATGCGCTGACGCTCGGCGGCGGCCGCCTCGATGCCGGCCATGCGGGCCCGGTCGAGTTCGGTGACCTCTGCCTGCAGCGCCACGGTGCGGGCCGGTGCGAGCAGGGCCCGGTCGAGGGCACGGTCGAGCAGCGGGGCGAACCACAGGATGGCCAGAGAGCTGGCGAGGACGATGACGGCGCCGATAGCCACACCGATGCGAGCCGGTCCGTCGATGGATTCGCCGATGAAGAAGGTGTTGACTCCATGCGGGTTGATGGCGGCGAAGATGGCGAAGATGGACCCGCAGATTGCTGCGATCGTGCCGGCGACGACGATCAAGCCGAGGAGCATCTTGATGTAGTGGTGGGCGGTCGAGCGCCAGAAAGCACCGGATTTCAATTGCAGCCAGCGGTTGTGGAGGAACCGGCCAATACCGGGTTCGCGATTGCTGCTTTCGATCTTCGGGACGGGGATCTTATCGGAGTAGATGAGTTCGGCCCTGTAGCGTTCGGCGTTGTTCGCGCCCTGCTGGACGAGGACCCAGACGAGGAGGGCGAGGACGCCGAGGCCGAGGGCGAAGATTCCGCCGATGCCGGTGAACAGCAGTCCCAGCGGGATCCATGCCCAGATCACGGCGAGGATGGCGGAGAGCACGAGGTTCGCGACGCCGATGATTCCCGTGGGGCGCTTGGGCCAGGTGATGGGACCGTCAGCGGGGATCTCCGTGACCTCGTCACGGCTGAGCGGCAGTGACCCGGTGACCGGTGCCAAGGCGAGGGGTTCGCGCTGCGGCTTCATTCGCCGAGGCGGCCGTTGGCGTGGCATCGGTTGCGCAGTCGGCATGGGCTGCGCGTTCGGGGCGGGGTGCGCGTTCGGCATGGGTTGCGCATTCGGCGCGGGCCGACCGAACTGCGCGGCGGTTTGCTGGGCGGGGTGCGGTCCGGGCTGAGGGGCGTGGCCGGGCGGTGCGGGGTAGTTCGGGGTGTTCGAAGGGGCGTACCCGGATGGTGCGGCCTGAGCCGAGGGATGAGTGTGGGTGCCCGGCTGGGCAGGAGCCATCGGGGTCGTGTGGGTGACTGGCCGGGTGGGGTTCATCGGCGGGTAGTCAGGTCGCTGAGCCTGGTCGCCTGATCCCATCACTCGGGTCGAGCCCGCTGCAAAGGGAACATCGAGGTCGACGGGCTTCGTCCGGAACTCGCCGGCTTCGCGAGCGGTCGGTTCGTCGACTTCGGTCGCGTCCACCTCGGTGGTCGGCGGAGCGTTGACGATGGCTTCGGCGCTGATGGACTCTTCGCGCTCGCTCGCAGCGGGATCCGCCTCGGGGGTGTGAGTCTCCTGCGGATCGGCGCCGAACGGCTCCTGATCCTGCGGGTTCTCGGGGGTCTTCTCACTCATAGCAGTAACGCTACGGGAGCCGCAGGCTTGCGAACAGCACGAAGACCTCCGACCCCATATCGGGTTTTCCCGACACCCTGTGACCACGGACACGGGATCCTCGGTGGACTCTGGATCCCCGCGCGCTCCTCACGCCGTGCCGCACCTGAGCATCCCTCACTCTTCGCGGCGAATTACCCCGGTGCAAGGAGGTGTTTCGCCACAATGAGTGAGGGATGCCGAAGCACCGGGAGGACGTGCCACTCGGGGTGGGATGTGACGCTGCCGGTGCGTGATGGCTGCCGGCTATGCGAGGACCGAGACTCCGATAACCGAGGCATCCGGGTCGGCAATACGGCTTGAGTCAAGGTCGGATGGCGCCTCGGCCGATCCCTCCGCCGTGGCATCCAAGGCCTGGGCGAGGTCAGCGAGGATGTCATCGATGTCCTCGATGCCGACGGAGAGGCGGATGAACCTGCCCGAGACGCTGACCTCGCTGCCTGCCACGGACAGATGCGTCATCGTCGCCGGGTGGTCGATGAGTGACTCAACTCCTCCGAGCGACTCGGCCAGAGTGATGAGCTTCGTGTTCGCTACCAGGGATAACGCCCGCTCCTCAGTGTCGGTGCGCAGGGACACCACTCCCCCGAACCCGCTCATCTGCCGCTTCGCCACCTCATGCCCCGGGTGCGACGGCAGGCCCGGGTAGATCACATCGGCCACCTCATCGCGAGTCTCGAGCCATTCGGCCACCGCCTGCGCATTGGCGCAGTGCGCCTTCATCCGCACCGGCAGGGTTTTGATCCCGCGCCTGGTCAGCCAGGCGTCGAACGGGGAGATACCCAGCCCGACGGACGCGAGGTGGTTCTCGAGACGGTCGACCACCTCGGCGGCTCGGGGACAGGTCGTCCCATCACCGGTGAGGACGGCACCGCCGATGACATCGGAGTGACCGTTGATGAACTTCGTCGTCGAGTGGACGACGATATCGGCACCGAGCTCCAGCGGACGCAGCAGCACCGGGGTCGCGAAGGTCGAGTCCACGGCCAGGAGTGCATTCGCGCGGTGGGCGAGCCGGGCCGCCTCGGCGATGTCGATGATGTCGAGACCGGGATTGCTCGGTGTCTCAACCCAGATGATCGCGGTGTTCTCATTGATGGCGGCGGCGAGCTCTGCTGAGTCGGTGAGGTCGACGGTGCGGATGACCACTCCCCAGCGCACGTACTCGTTCTGCAGGAGCCGGAAGGTCCCGCCGTAGACGTCGCGGGGCAGGATGACCTCGTCACCGGGACGCAGCAGCGCGGAGAACACGGCCACCTCGGCCGACGTTCCCGAGTTCACGGCCGCCGCGAACGACGCCCCTTCCAATTCGCACAGAGCCTGTTCGAGGTCGCTGCGATTCGGGGTGCCCGTGCGCGCGTAGTCGAAACCGGCGCGAGTCTGCCCCGGGGTATCCATCATGAAGGTTGAGGTCTGGAAGATCGGGGCCACGACCGAACCGGTGTGTGCCTCGGGCATAGCTCCCGAGTGCACCGATCGGGTCGAGATTCCGGCGGGTGTGGTGGGTTCGAAACGGGGTGAACTCACGGCGGATCCTTTCCTTCACTGATGGGCACCGCTGCGTTTGCGGTGTGCTTCAGTGTGAGTGGCGCAGATGTGCTCGCGCGAACCCGTTGTCGCGGACGGTCACGTCACGTCATATGTCGCCGACCGTCGTCATTTTTCGACGCAGAAGATCGTCATCCCCCACAGGAATACGGCCGCCGCGTCAGGCGTTCGACCCTCCATGAAGACGATCGGTTTCATCGGAGCAGGAAACATCGGCAGCACAGTGGCTCGACTGGCGATCAACGCCGGATTTCGAGTTCTGATGAGCAATAGACGAGGTCCGGAATCACTCGGCGATCTCATCGCTGAGCTCGGGCCGCTCGCCGAGGCGGTCACGCCCGCAGAAGCCGCATCGCGTGGAGACCTCGTCGTGGTGACAGTCCCGCTTCACGGCATCGACGATCTGCCGGTAGCCGAACTCGCAGGCAAGACGGTCATCGACACGAACAACTACTACCCGGAACGCGACGGCCGTATCGAGGCACTCGACTCGCGGGAGACCACGACCTCGCAGATGGTCCGAGATCGCCTGCCCGATTCCGAGGTGGTCAAGGCGCTCAACAGCATTGTCTTCCTTCACCTTGCGCAGCTCGCCCGCCCTAAGGACGCTACAGACCGTTCGACTCTGCCGATCGCCGGTGACTCCTCCACAGCGAAGGCGACAGTGACAGAGTTCCTCACTGCCATCGGCTATGACGTTCTCGACGCGGGCGACCTCAGCGAAGGCTGGCGCTTCGAACGCGGACAGCCGGTCTACTGCCTGCCCTACGCCGCCGATCCCGAAGCGATGCGCGACAGCGCTCCCGGCTCCCGCCCGACAGGGGCCGCACCTGCTTCGCGCGACACCATCGCGCGGCTGCTCGAACAGGCGTCCTAGCAGCCCACGCGGCGAATTTCCACATTTCTCTTCCCTTTACCTTATTTGAGGTGTAATACTTAGCCTCATGGTTAAGTATTCGGATGAGCTCGACGCGATGTTCTCGGCTCTGGCGGATCCCACTCGGCGCAGCGTCATCGCTCGCCTCGGCAGAGGACCGGCAAGCGTCGGGGAGCTCGCACGACCGTTGTCGATCTCGCTTCCCTCTTTTATGAAGCACGTGCGCAGCCTGGAATCGTGCGGCCTCATCAGAACCGAGAAGTCCGGACGGGTGCGCACCTGCGTGCTCAACCATGGCCGACTGGGGTTGCTGAACTCCTGGCTGGAAGAACAGCGTCGCATCTGGGAAGCCAGCACGGATCGTCTCGAACGATTCGTGACCACCTCACAGGGCGACGACACAGCTGTCGGCCCCACCCACCTCAAGGAGGAATCATGACCGCCCATCTCTCTCGCACCCGCCACCAGAATCCGGACCTCGACCTCAGCATCCAGCGCGTCATCCGCGCACCGAAGCAGGCCCTGTGGGATGCCTGGACGACACCGGATCAACTTGCCCAGTGGTGGATTCCCGCGCCGCTGCAGCTGCGCGTCGACTCCCTCGAGCTCGCTCCGGGTGGTGCATTCGTCACTCGGATGAGCGAAGACGGGAGCGAATGGCATCCACACGTCGACGCCGTGTTCCTCGTCACCGAAGAGGGCAGCCGGCTCGTGTTCACGAATGCGGTCAGCAGCTCCTGGCATCCGGCCCTGCCCGATCCCGTCGCGATGACCACGGAGATCATCCTCGGTGACCACCCCGATGGCACCGACTACCAGGCCATCGTCCGACACGGCAGCCCCGAACAGCGGGCCCGCCACGAAGAACTCGGGTTCTTCGACGGATGGGGAACCGTCACCGACCAGCTGGCAGCCTCGGTGGAGTGAGCCCGGCCGAGACGGTGAGCGAGGTGACAAGCAGGCCGAACGCAACAAACGTCCAGATCAACGGTGCGATCCCGACGAGCAGCGCAACGGCGATGCCGGCGGTAGCGGCACCGACGGCAATGGCGGCCCGCAGCCGTGGGCGGCCGTTAGCCAGTGTGACGTCGTCGGTTCCCGAACGGGAAGCCGCTGCCCCCTGCCCACGCAGCTCACGAACGAGCTCGGCGACCATTCGACCGATCGAGGCAAGTCGCTGTTCCGACGGAAACGGAATCCGCTCGGCGACCATGGCCAGCAGACCGGACAGCACCATGACGACGATCAGCCAGGGCAGACGCGAGGCCCACCACCACGACGAACCGATCTCCGGAAGCACGAGCTCGGAGGCCCCGGGGACGAAGGACACTGCCTGAGCGAGCGCGCCCAGACCGCCGATGAGGACGATGACGATGCTCATATGCCACAGGTAGACATGCATCCCGAACCGATTGCCCCACGCGATGACCCGACTCCAGATCTGCGCGCGGAGGATTCGAGGGTCGAAAGCCGCCTCGTCGGTGGAGTTGTTCGCGTTCTCGCCTGCGGCGTTGAGCATTCGGTTGAGCGCAGCGTGGACGAGGCGCAGTCCGCACATCTGGACCACCCCGAGCAGGACGAGGGCACCGGTCGGCGGATTGAGGTTGACGAGCATATTCGGGCTGTACACACCGGCGGCGACGAACCCAACCAGGGTCAGCAGCGCGGTCACCAGCACCAACCAGGCGATGGGCCTGTGCACCGGACGCTCGAGCGCATCAGCGTAGAAGAAGCCGAGCTGCTGGACCAAGGGCCACACGAACAGGAAGTTCAGATAGCCGAGCCCGGTCACGCCCGTGATTGCGACCAGACCGTCGACGACGATGACGGCACCGGCAAGGACTGCGAGGGACCGCCTCGGCGCGGTTTCGTGGAAGTGCACGGCAACCGGCACGAGAGCGGTGAGGCCGACGTAGACGGCGAGGAACCACAGCGGCTGGCCGATGCGCAGGCTGGCCTCGGCGAGAAGGTCGGGCGAGACTCCGAGCTCGCCGGCCACGGACAGACCGATGCCGGCGAGGCCGATGAGCACGGCGACGGGCACGACGAGCCGGCGCAGGCGGGCACGCAGATAGTCGGTCCAGGTGCCGCCTCGGGCGCGGGTACGGCGCCAGCCGGTGATGCCCGCGTATCCGCCGATGATGAAGAACAGCGGCATGATCTGGAAGAACCAAGATGCGGCGGCGAATCCTTGAGTGCCGGACAGCGCGACGGTGGGCACCACCGTGCCGCCAGGGCCGAGCACCGCCGCGCTCATCAGCGAGTGGAGGACGACCACGACGACGAGGCAACCGAAGCGAAGAAGGTCGATGGCTTGGTCACGGTGGGGCTTGGTCTTGTCACGGGGAGGCTTCGCCTGATCGTGATGTGGCTTCGTTTGGCTGCGAAGCGGAGCAGGCGGCGCTGTTTTCGGGGTGCTTGTCGCAGTGAGCCGCGCAATCTCACGGTGGCCATCATGGTCATCGTCGGATGGCAGCGGGTCGTTGAGTGTCAGTGTCATGTCGGTTCCCTTTTCCGGGTCGTCGAGGTGCGATGACATCGAAGTTAGGAACCGCATCTGCCTCGGCACATCACGCCGGAGAGCCGACCTCTCCCCTGCCGACCGATACTTCCGAGGGATACCGCTGACCGACCACCTCATACTCGCCTCGTCCGCACGTGTGAGAATGGCGATGAGCACGCCCGACCACCCGGCCGCCTCGTTCGGCGACAGACACCGAGCCTGGTTCCGGCCGATATAAGGAGAGAACCGTGACGATCGCCTTCGCGAAGACCGCACTGCCCATCATCGGCGCACCCATGGCCGGTGGGACGACGACTCCCGAACTCACCGAGGCTGTCGCCAGGGCAGGCGGGTTCCCCTTCATCGCCGGCGGCTATCTCACCGCCGAGGCCCTCGCTCCGCTCATCGAGCGGATGCGTGAGACGACCCCGAACTTCGGCGTCAATCTCTTCGTTCCGAACCCCGTCCCCGTCGATCGCGAAGCATTCGATGACTTCGTCACCGCACTCGAACCGGCCGCTGCCGAGCGTGGGATCACGCTCGACCCCGAACCGGTCGAGGACGACGATCACTTCGGCGCCAAGCTCGATTGGCTCACCGAGCACCCCGTCCCCCTGGTCTCAACGACGTTCAATCTGCCCACCGCCGAGGCGGTCGACCGCCTCCACGCCGTCGGCACTCAGGTCGTCGCCACGGTGACCTCGGTTCCCGAGGCTCGTGCGGCTGCCGAAGTCGGGGTCGATGGGCTCATCGTCCAAGGTCCGCGTGCCGGCGGCCATTCGGGAACGGCCGATCCGACGCGGACCGTCGAAGACCGCGCGACGGCCGAACTCGTCCGCGACATCCTCGCCGAGGTGGACATGCCCGTGGCGGCGGGAGGCGGAGTCGACGGTGAGGCCATGGTGGGCGACCTCCTCGAGGCCGGGGCGAGCGCCGTCGTCGTGGGCACCCTGCTGCTGCGCTCAGACGAGGCAGGCACGGCGCCCACGCATCGGGCCGCACTTGCTTCCGATGAGTTCGCTGACACCCAGCTGACCAGGGCGTTCACGGGTCGTCCGGCTCGAGCTTTGGTCAATGACTTCGTGCGGAAGTTCGATCCGGTCGCCGTCGACGCCTACCCGGCGGTGCATCATCTGACGAAGGAATTCCGGGCCGCGGCGAAGAAGGCCGATGACCCGCAGAACCTACACCTATGGGCGGGTACCGGCTACCGCGGCGCCCGGGACGGTTCTGCCGAGACGATCGTCAAGGACCTCGGCTCTCGCTTCGCCCGCGAGTAATCAGCGAGCAGGCGTTCCCAGCCCGAAGCCCGCAACAGAACGCCCTCAGCTCCCGGCGACGACCAGCCCGGACTCGTAGGCGGCGACGACGATCTGGGTGCGGTCGCGCAGACCCAGCTTCGACAGGATCCTCGACACGTGGGTCTTCACGGTCTGTTCGGCGAGAAAGAGCTGCTCGGCCACCTCGGCGTTGGCGTGCCCCTTCGCCACCAGGGTCATCACGTCGATCTCCCGGTCGGTGAGCTGGCCGAGCACGGCGGTGTCCTTGGCCACGGTGGGTCCGGCGACGTATTCGGCGATGAGGCGGCGGGTCACCGACGGTGCGAGCAGCGATTCCCCACCGGCGACGACGCGGACCGCGGTGATCATGTCCTCGGCTGTGGCGTCCTTGAGGAGGAATCCGCTGGCACCGGCCCGCAGGGCTGAGAACACGTATTCGTCGGCGTCGAACGTGGTGAGCATGATCACGCGCGGGTGGGCTCCGGGCATGTTGAAGATCGCCCGGGTGGCGTCGAGACCGTTGAGCGTCGGCATCCGAATGTCCATGAGGATGACATCGGGGCTCGTCCGGCGCACGAGGTCGACGACGGCGGATCCGTCGTCGGCGCTGCCGACGACCTGCATATCCGACTGTGCGTCGAGCAATGCCCCGAACCCCTGCCGCACCATCGCCTGATCGTCGACGATGGCGACCCTGATCGTCGTCTCCGACGGAGGCGGCACACTCGCCGAGGCGGCTCCCCCGTCCCCGCCCAGCGCATCCTCAATTCCCGGCATGGTTCCAACCTACCGGACAGTGTGGTCACGGAACCCGCGCAATCCCCGAGAATCCGCCGACCGTGCCCGGTTTCGACCGAATTTCATCCTCATGGGTGATACGTGCGGCACCCATTTCACTCCTGCGTATGATGTGCCGGCGCATACCGCCTCCCTAATGTTCGAGTCATGATCATCACCGCCGTCATCCTCGCCACCGCCGCGGCGTTCTGCCTGGCCTTGGGAACCCACTTCCAGCAGCATGCCGTGGCCACCATGGCCCCCGGCCTGCGCCGTCGCGCCACCTGGGTCACCGGGCTCGGCCTCATGGGGCTGGTCACGGTGTTCAACGTCATCGCACTCGGACTCGGTCCGGTCTCCATCGTCCAACCCATCGGCGCGGTCTCGCTCGTCTTCGCCGTCCTCATCGGCCGGCGGTACTTCGGTCTCCGCCTCGGTGCTCCGCTGCTCATCAGCATCGCGGTCACGCTCTTCGGGATCTTCTCCTTCGTGGCCACCTCGGCGAGGTTCGCCCACGATATCTCCGTGAACGCACAGTCGGTGACCTGGCTGCTCGCCGTGCTCGCAGCCCTCACCCTCTTCGCCGGACTGTTCTCGTTCAGCTCCGCCGGCCACATCCCTAGGGTCGTCATGACCGGGATCGTCTTCGGCACGGTCGCTGCGGCCACGCACGTCCTGGCTCGGTCGGTCGTCATGTCGGGTCTGCCCGGACTCGACACATTCGGTCTGCGCTGGTGGGCGCTGCTGGCCGCGGTCGGGCTGGCCTCGGCAGCGGGATTCTGGCTCGTCCAGACCGCGTATGCCTGCGGCCCCGCCGAGACGGTGCTGGCCGGTCTCACGGTCATCGACCCGATCGTCGCCGTCATCATCGGTGCCGCGTTCTTCGGCGAATACACGGGACTGACGCCGCCGGCTGTCATCGGTCTGCTCGTCTCCGCGGCCGTCGGCATCGGCGGGGTGTGGATGCTCTCGCGCTTCCACCCGAAAGTCCTCGAATCTCGCGGCACTGCCCCCGCCGCCCCTGCGCCGGCCGCCTCGCAGACAGCTCAGGAAGGAATCACGCTGTGAACCACTCCCCCGATCTCACCTCCCCCGCCCCCGCCGACACGTACGCTGGAGACGTGCCCCGCCCAGCAGAGCCTCCGCAGATCGGCCCGAACGCAACGTCGGCCGCCGACTCTCCGGCCCCTCGCGAACCGCGTTCGCGGTGGGCCAGGCTGTGGCGCAATCTCGGCCGCGATTCCGTTCTCGTCGCCCCGAGCCTGCTCATCTCGCTCATCGCGTTCCCGGTGGTCATCACCCTGTTCTCCATCTCGATCGCCACGGTCATCGTCTGGGTCGGGGTGCTCCTCCTGCCGCTGACGCTCACCGTCGCCCGCGCGTTCGGCAACCTCTCCCGGGGCCGTGCCCGCGCCTGGGGCGCGCCCATCACCGAGGCGGCTCCCCGTCCCCGTGGACGCGGACTCCGCTGGTGGTTGGCTCCGCTGTCCGATGCCCGCGCGTGGTTGGACCTGCTCTTCGAAACCGTGTTCGCCCTGCCGATCCGGCTCTTCACATTCACAGTCTCATTCGCCTGGTTCGCAAGCGGTCTGGGCGGGGTCACGCACTTCTTCTGGGGCGCGTTCGTCCCCGACGGAGGTGGAAACACCGTTGACTGGGTCGTCGCCTGGGTGACGAACTCCCCGGTCACCGACCTCGGGTTCACCACCGAGGCGACCTTCCAGTTCATCGTCGGGATCATCCTGCTGCTGACGTTCCCCTTCGTCCTCCACGCCATGGCGCTGCTCGAGATCGTCGCGATCCGCGCCGCCCTGTCCCACGATGTCGAAGGTTCTGGCGCTGCGCAGAATCCGGGCGGGCCTCGGACCACTGCAGTCGCTGCGAGTCCAGCAGCGGGGTCGCAGGCGGCTCCCGAAGCCTCACCGAAGCCGTCGAGATTCCAGATGATCACCGGCGGTGAGGGGTGGTTCTGGCTGATCTCCGTGTTCGTCGGAGTCGTACTCGTGGCGATCTCGTGGCCGGTGACGACGGTTCTCTACGACGTTGCGACTGTCTTCGCCATGCTCATTGCGCTGGCCCAGAGCGTCGCCCTCGTCCTTGCTGTGCGCTGGCCGATCCCGGCGATCGGTCTCGGACTCTTAGCCCAGATCGTGAGCATCCTGCTCACTTCGGACATTTCCGGGGCCGTGCAGCCATTCACGGTCACCTCGCTGTTGGCGTTGGTGTTCCTCCACCTCATCATCGGTCTGCGTCACCGGTGGTTCCACCTCGTGGCGCTGTGGTCGGCAAGTGCGGTCATCGGGGTGCTGACGCTTCTCCTGCCGTATGCCGACGGACTCGTCGGAGCTTTCGCCAACGTCATCACAACCTTGTCGATCTCCGCCGGCGCCGGGATCATCGGCGTCATCGGCAACTTCCTCATCCAAGGTCGCCGGCAATTGGAGACCGAACGTGAGCTCAGCGCCGCTGAGCTGGCAAAGCGGCAGGAGCTCGAAGAGCGCAACCGCATCGCCCAGGAACTCCATGATGTCGTCGCCCACAGCATGTCGGTCATCAGCGTGCAGGCGACGACGGCGAAGTACCGGCTGCCCGGACTCGATGAGCGCAGCCTCGGCGAATTCGATTCGATGGCCTCGTCGGCCAGGCAGGCGCTGACCGAGATGCGTGGACTGCTCGCAATCCTCCGCGGCGGACGGGACGCCGATCTGGCTCCGCAGCCGACCGTCGACGACATTCCCGCTCTTGTCGATGTCACACGTGGTTCTGGTGCAGTCGTCGATCTCGACTTTCCCGCTGAGTCTCTGTCGCTGCCGCCGACGACGAGCCTCACGGCGTTCCGCGTCGTGCAGGAGAGTCTGTCGAATGCGCTGCGGCATGCCGCCGGTGCCCCGGTGGCGGTCACCGTCATGGTCATCGGGTCCCGGCTCGAGATCTCCGTTCTCAACGGGGAACCCGACGAAGGGTCGGATGCGGGTGGGCACAGCCACCTCGGCGGAGGTTTCGGCATCAGAGGGATGCGCGAACGTGTCGAGGCCTTGGGCGGGAGCCTGCAGGTGGGGCCGACGGATACAGGCGGGTTCGCTGTGAGGGCGTCGCTGCCGGTCGGGTGAGTGCGAACGGATTGATGGCATAATCGATCAAGGATCCCTGCTGTCTGAAATCCGCTCCGAAAGGTGCATGAACAGTGCCTCACTCATCGTCATCGACACGTTCCGGCCTGACGACGCCCGCGACCGAGTCTGTGCCACGGAAGCAGTCCCAGTTTGTCCGGGATCTCCGGCGCACGATTGCCATCATCATCGTCGTGGCGTTCGGTCTGGCTGCAGCCGGCGGGATCATCGTCCTCCTCGGCGACATCGAGTCCGAAGCGACGTTCCAGGTCATCGGGACGACGGCAGTGACCGGCATCTGCAGTGTCGCCGCCTTCTGTGGGGCGACGCTCATCGGTCGACGAGTTCAATGGTTCGGCAGCGTCACAATTCTGCTGGCCTTCGTCACTCTGCTGTTGAGCGTTGTGTTGCTGTGGGGCGATCCGTTTTCGTGGGGTGACCATGCCCCCGGCTCGACCGGCATGACCCTTGGCGACATCTTCTACCAGGTGCTGTCCTCATTCGCCCTTGTCACCGCTGTCGCCTCGATTTCCTCGCTCATTCTGCTCCTGACGTCCCGGACCTGGCTGGTGCGGATCGGATTGCCGATCACGCTCGGCCTGCTTGCCCTCGGCACATGCCTGGTGCTCGTGACGATCTGGGTCGAATCGGCGTGGGGACTCGAGTGGCTCACCCGCATCAACGGGATCGTGTGGATTCTCGCTGCGTTGGGAGTCGTCATCGTGCCGCTGACGTCGCTGCTGCTCAGGGCCGGGACGAAGCCCACCGGCGCCGTCGAGACCGTCGAGACGCCGGAGAAACAGACTCGGCCGTCGAATTCCCATCCTCTTTCGGCATCAGCTCAGTCGTCGTCGGCCCAGCCACGCTCGGCGCAGTCGTCGACCCAGTCTCCTTCGACTCACCCTTCGCCGGCTTTGTCCCCGTCGACGCTCGATCGCATCGACGCCGCCGCCCGGGCCGAGGGCATCACTGCCGACGAGCTCATCGATCGGCTGCTGACAGCGGAGCCTCGAAACCCTTCGGCAGACGAGGGGTCGTTCCGCCTCGGCGACGCTCATCGAAGACGACGATGACGGCGAAGACGATCGGGGCGACAATCGACATGACGACCTCGATCGTCGGGGCGCTCGTCGCGTTGAGGTCGGCTCCGGCAAGCACGCCCAGACCGAACGCGAAGACGTTGTTGACGATGTGGAAGGCGATTCCGGCTTCGAGTCCGCCGGTGATGATGGTCAGGACGCCGACGATGACGGCGAAGATGCCGACGTCGATGAGTCCCGGCAGGTCGTAGACGTGGCCCACGACGAAGATCGGCACGGGGATGAGCACGGCCCATGCGGGGTGGCGCAGCCATGAGCCGATGATGTTCATGGCCAGTCCGCGGAAGACGATCTCTTCGGCCGTTGCCTGGAAGGGCACGAGCAGGACGATTGCGATGAGCATGGTGAGCACGTGCTGATCCCACTTGATTCCCGAGGTCAGGCTGCCAATCGCACCATCGGAGAAGAGCACCATGACCAACGCGCAGACCACCCACACGGCCGTGCCGGCCAGTAGATACCGGCCGAGTCGACGCAGGCGCATTCCTCCACGCAGCGAGATCATCGAGGAGAACCAGCGCCGATAGATGCACAAGGTCGCGAGCTCCGCCGCCGGCCACATGACGATGACGTTGATGAGTCCGAAGAGCACGCCCGTGGTGGTGTTCATGTCGATGAGACGGTCCGACCAGGCGTTGAAGTCGCCGTCGGCGCCGAAGGCCAACAGCGCCCAGACGAAGAAGCCGACGAACAGGACGAGGACCGCGATCAGGTAGAACGCCAGGGTCAGAAGGGCCACGAGGATCGGATTGAACCACCGATTGTTCGGCAGCTCGGCGAACTGCCGATGATAGCGCCGAGGCGGCTCGACGGAACCGTGGATGTGGGGGTTAGGGTCCGGCTGGGTTGTTATGAGCGCAGCCGACTGGGTTGCAGTGGGCGTGGGTGACAATGTGCGGCGGGGTGGGTTTCTCATGCCTCCACCCTTTCGAAACCGACGGCCGCCCACCATCGGCCAAGGGCATGATTCGTGTCATCCGTTCGGGTGATTGCGCACGTCAGAATGCCTACATCCGGGTTCCTGCGGCCACAGCGTCCGGCAGAACTCATCCTTTCGGACGACAGTCTCGCAGCCGTCTCCCCGGTAGGCTCGAAGGGTGACTCCTCGCCCCGCCCGCCGCCCGCTTGCGCATGCCTTCCTCTGGACAGGCATCTCCGCGGTCGTCGGCGTGCTCCTGCTCTTCATCGTGATCGGCAAACAATGGCCGGACCCGAATTCCACCGGTGCCGAGACGGACGCTCTCAGTGCCGAGATCTTCGTACACATCATCTTCGGGCTCGTTTCCTTCGTCTGTCTGCCCATCGTCCTCGTCTTCGACGGAAGACGGGTTCCGCGCAAACAGCTGCGCCCGAAGGTCCTGGCCGCAGAGAAGCTGCGCGAGTTCCTCACCGTCACCGGCCATGGCGGTGAGGAGTTCCTCGCTGTCGACGGGTCCGTCGAATCACTCCAACGCCGGCCAGGCGGCTGGATTCCCGTCACCATCGGGTTCATCGGGATCCTCCTCGGCACGGTCAGCATCCTCGGCGCGTTCGCCGCCGCGGTTATGCTCATCTCTCTGTCGGCCCGGCGCAGTTGGGCCCTCGACTTCGTCGCACTCGCCGCCACACTCGCAGCCTTCTCAGCAACCTACGTGCTCACCCCGCGGGCGGCGGGAGCCTTCGAACTTCCCGTGTTCGTCGTCGGCGGCACGCTGTACGCCGTCATCGTCATCATCGGCGTCATCCGCGGCGCCCGCGAGCAGGGGTTCATCGACTCCGCTGCGCAGACCCTGCTGCGCGAACGCTCACGGCAGGACCGCGCCATCGCCGAGGTGCGCCGCGGCATCGCCCGCGACATGCACGATTCTCTGTCCCATCACCTGTCCGTCATCGCCATGTACTCCGGTGCCCTGTCAGTGCGGCAGGACCTCGACCCCGACGAGGTCCGCGAAAGTGCCCGCCTCATCGCTGATGCAGCCCGGCGTTCCGGTGTCGAACTCCGTGAGGTTCTGACGATGCTGCGCAGCGACGACCAGGGCACGGTCATCGACCCCGACATCGACCGCCTCGTCGCGGCCAGGGGCGACACTGCCGAGCTGCGCTACCTCGAACCGGTGACCGCCGAGGCGCTCCACCGATGCGGGGCACTCGAGCAAACGACGATCTATCGGTTCGTCCAGGAGGCGATCACGAACGCGGTCAAGCATGCCCCGGGCCAAAAAGTGACGATCAAGGTCGGCTTCGATGAGGCTGACGGGCACCTCGAACTCACCGCGAGCAATCCGCACACGGGACTGGCCCCGGCCTTCCGCGCCGGAGCGCAGCAGCTCGTCACCGGATCGGGGTTGGGGCTGCTCGGACTGCGCGAGAGAATGGAGGCCATGGGCGGTGATCTCACGGTGACGACGACCCCGGAGTTCACCCTCCGCGCCCGCATCCCCATCGAAGCAGACGTCCTCACAGACGACGACTCAGCGGGCACTGCCGACACGACCGGCGCCCCCGACGAACAGGAGAAAGCATGACGATCCGCGTCATCATCGCCGACGACGAATCGCTCATGCGCTCGGGCCTCAAGCTCCTCCTCGGTGCGGCGACCGATATCGAGGTCATCGCCGAGGCGGCCGACGGTGTCGAGGCCATCGACCTCGCCCGCCGGCTGAGTCCCGACCTCGTGCTCATGGACATCCGGATGCCCCGACTCGACGGGCTCGAGGCGGCACAGACGTTGCTGAGCGATCCCGAACACCCGCAGGTGCTCATGCTCACGGCTTTCGGCACCGACGATTTCATCCACCGCGCTCTGCAGTCCGGGGCTGCCGGCTACATCCTCAAGGACACCCCGCCGGAAGAGCTCATCAATGCCGTCCGGGCGGCTGCCGATGGCACCCGGACTCTGTCGGCGACCGCCTTGGCCACGTTGATGTCGTCTCGTCCGCCCGCCTCGGCGCCGGGTCAGGATCCGCTCGCGTCGCTGTCGACACGGGAGCGGGAGATCGCCGAGGCGGTCGCGCAGGGAATGACGAACGCGCAGGTGGCGCGGTCGCTGTTCGTCTCGACGGCGACGGTGAAGACCCACTTGGCCCGCATCTTCGACAAGCTCGAGGTGACCTCGCGGGTGCAGCTGGCACTGCTCGTCAACTCGCACCGCTGAGCGTCCCACCAAGCGACAGAGCCGCCCGTCCGCAATTGCGGACGGGCGGCTCTGTCGGTCAGGCGATCCTCGACGGGGAAGTCCTCGGGGAGGGCATCCTCGGTGAGGGGTCAGTCGATCATTTCGGGGCCATGCGGATGGCGCCGTCGAGGCGGATCGTCTCGCCGTTGATCATCGGATTGGCAACGATCGATTCGACGAGCTGCGCGTATTCGGCAGGCTTGCCCAGTCGGGCCGGATGCGGGACGGACTTTCCGAGGGATTCCTGCGCCTCGGCGGGCAGACCGGCCATCATCGGGGTCTCGAAGATGCCGGGTGCGATGGTGACGACGCGGATGAGGGAGGCGGCGAGCTCGCGTGCCATCGGGAGGGTCACCGCGGCCACGGCACCCTTGGACGCGGAGTAGGCGATCTGGCCGATCTGTCCGTCGAAGGCCGCGACGGAGGCGGTGTTGATGATGACTCCGCGCTCTTCGCCGTCGGCTTCCTGTTCCTGCATCGCGGCGGCGGCGAGGCGGCAGACGTTGACGGTGCCGACGATGTTGATGTTGAGCACCTTCTGGAACGCCTCGAGCGGCAGCGGTCCCTTGCGGGAGACGAGCTTTCCGGGGGTCGCGACGCCCGCGCAGTTGACGACGACGCGCAGGGCGCCGAGCCCGGTGGCGGTGTCGACGGCGGCCTGAACCTGCTCTTCGTTCGTAACGTCGGCGGTGACGAAGTGAGCGGCATCGCCGAGCTCGGCGGCGGCTTGCTCACCGACTTCGGCGTTGAGGTCGACCATGACGACCTGGGCTCCGGCGGCCAGGAGGCGTTCGGTGGTGGCGCGGCCGAGGCCGGAGGCTCCGCCGGTGACGAGGGCGACGGTGTTCGTAAGATCCATGGGTGTCCTTTGCATCGCTGAGCGAACAGTTGATCACTGCGACTCTAACGCAGATGTGGGGACGACGAAGCCCGCCGGTCGGGTGACCGGCGGGCTTGTCTCAGTTCAGCGATGCGGGCAGACTCAGGCGGCCTGCTCCTCGGCGCCGGCTTCGCGCACGGACTTCAGCGCCTCGCCCCAGGCGACGATGTCGTCGACCATGGATGCGAACGGGGCGGTCGAGACCTCGGTCGGGGCGAAGGTGCCGTCGGCAACGTCGGTGAAGATCGAGAACGATGCTTGGTCGCGGACGACGGCCAGTTTGTAGTTCGCGAGGATGTGGCGCAGGTGCTCAGCCGCGCGCACTCCCTTGTCGGCGCCATAGTTCACGATGCCGGCAACCTTGTGGTTGAACTCGGTGGCGACGAAGTCGAGGGCGTTCTTCAGCGAGCCGGAGATCGAGTGGTTGTACTCGGGGGTGACGAAGATGAAGGCGTCGAACTCTTCGAGCTTCGCGCCCCAGGCCTTCGTGTGGTCATTGGCGTACATCTTCGCACCGGCGGGGATGACCTCGTCGAGCAGGGGCAGGTCGAAGCTGCCGAAGTCGACGACCTCGGCGCGGACATCGCCGTTGGAAGCCAGCTGCTGCTCGACCCAGTTCACGATCTGCGGGTTGAGCGCCTGCGGGCGGGAGGTTCCGGGAATGATGGCAATGTTAAGCATATGCGTCCTCAAATCGTTGAGCGGTGTCCGCCGGCCGGGCGGCCGTGGCGGTCGAGTTCACGGGTGGAGCCAGCGACCTCGGCGCACCGGATCACTTGCAACTCCACACTGGGCAACATGGTTGAACACTCAATCATTCCCGAGGATCGAGTGACCCTCGTCACTAATTGGAGTCGGGCGCTGAACACGGTGATACCGTATTTCCGCGCGAAATCAGGCCCGCAGAGCCCGTCTGTCGTGTATGGTCGATGGGCAAGTGAAAGACTGTTCGTTAAAAGACGGCTTCGACGGAAAACTAGGCAAGGAGTCCGGTCATCGCGCGCTCAACCAACGGCCGCAACAATATCCTCCGCTCGGCCAGAGACACCTTCGCGGACAAAGGATTCGACGGTGCGTCCATCCGCGACATCGCACAGACAGCAGGCCTGAGCCTCTCTGCGCTCTACTACTACTTCCCATCCAAGCAGGAAGCACTCTACGAGCTCGTCCACACAGCGTATTCCTGGTACATCGAGCACTGCCAGGCCGTCATCGCCGACGTCGATGACGATCCCGTCGATCAGCTGACCGTAGCGGTGCGCTACCTCGCCCGCTATCGGATGGAGAACGTCTCGGTCTCCACCGTGCTGCTGCGCGACACCGAACGCCTCACCGGCGACAACGCCGTCCGCGTCAGGGATCTCCAGCGAGAGGCCCGCGAGATCATGGGCGATATCGTCCAGACCGGCATCGACACCGGGAAGTTCCGCGTCAACAGCGCGACTCTGGCCACTCGCGCGATCCACTCGATCTGCAACTCGCTCTCGCTGTGGTACCGACCGACGGGCGATCTGACGCCGGACATGATCGAGCGCGACTTCACTCAGTACTCGCTGCGCATCCTCGGCATCGATCCCGACGAGGCCGAGCTCGACCGCCTGCTCGGGCTGCCGGTCAATCAGGCCGGGATGCTCGACTTCATCGCCGACACCAAATAACCCCCGTACTACCTGACGGCGGCCCAGCAACCTTGCGCGAGGTTGCTGGGCCGCCGTCAGGTAGTAATTAAGGGGTAGTGCGGAAGGTTCTTGCCAGTTCGCGGCGTTCGGCCTGCTCCTTCGGGTCCGGGACCGGCAGCGAAGCGATGAGGCGCTTCGTGTAGTCCTCACGCGGTGCCCCGAGCACTTCCTCGCCCGTGCCCTCTTCGAGCAGTTCGCCGTGGAAGAGCACTCCGATGCGGTCAGAGAGCATATCGACAACGGCGAGGTCGTGGCTGATGAACAGGGCCGCGAAGTCGAAGCGGTTCTGCAGCTCGACGAAGAGCTCGAGCACCTTTGCCTGCACCGACACGTCGAGAGCCGAGGTCGGCTCATCGGCGATGAGCAGCTCCGGATCGAGCGCCAGCCCACGCGCCAACGACGCCCGCTGGCGCTGACCGCCTGAGAGCTCGTGCGGATAGCGGGCCGCATATGCCTTCGGCAGCTGCACGGAATCGAGGAGTTCGAACACTCGCTGCGACCTGTCGGACGGGCTCATCTCCCGCCGGTGGATCGCGAACGGTTCGGCGATGCACTCCCCGATCGTCAGGTGCGGATTGAACGAGGCCGCCGGGTCCTGGAACACAAACCCGATCCGTCGCCGGATCTTCGAGAACGCACGCTCCTTGAACCCGACCATCTCGTGCCCGAGCACCGCGAGGCTGCCGCCGCTGGCCCTGGTCAGGCCCGCGATCGCACGCCCGATCGTGGTCTTGCCCGACCCCGATTCGCCGACGAGTCCGTAGACCTCGCCGGCCTTGATGTCGAAGCTGACCTTCTTCACCGCGTGGAAGTCCGATTTGCCGATTCCGCCCGGATAGACGATGTCGAGATCGCGCGCGGTCACGATCGATTCGCGTGCATCTCTCTCCTTCGCCGAGGCGGTCCCGACCGAGGTCTCCCCCGCTGACGAATCCCCCGCTGAGTCGACCCGTGGTTCCGCCTCGGCGGCGGCCGCCTTACGGCTGCCGGCCACGGTCGACCCGATCCGCGGCACAGCGGCGAGGAGTTCCCGCGTGTACTGTTCCTGCGGATCGTTGAAGAGCTGCTCGACGGACGAAACCTCGACGAGGTCGCCGCGCAGCATCACGGCCACGCGATCGGCGAGGTCGGCGACGACGCCCATGTTGTGAGTGATGAGCACGATGGCCGTACCCGTCTCGTCGCGCAGTTCGCGCAGCAGGTCGAGGATCTCGGCCTGCACGGTGACGTCGAGGGCGGTGGTCGGCTCGTCGGCGACGATGAGCTTCGCTCCGAGCGCCAGGGCCATGGCGATGACGATGCGCTGCTTCTGCCCGCCCGAGAACTGGTGCGGGTAGTAGTCGAAGCGGCTTTCGGCGTCGGGGATTCCGACCTGTCGCATGGCCTTGACGACGCGCGCCTTGAGATCGGCCTTGCTGGCCTTCTTATCGTGGGCGCGCAGACCTTCGGCGATCTGCCACCCGACCGTAAAGACCGGGTTGAGTGCGGTCGACGGCTCCTGGAAGACCATCGCCACATCTCGGCCGCGCATGGCCCGCAGCTTATCGGCGGAGACGCTGAGCACGTTCTGCCCGGAGATGACGATGGCGCCGGAGCGCTGTGCCGTCTCGGGCAGCAGTCCGAGGATGGACCGGGCGGTCACGGTCTTGCCGGATCCCGACTCACCCACGATCGCCAGCACCTCACCGGGTGAGACGCTCAGCGACACGTCCTTGACGGCGTGGACGTCCCCGCCGTCGGTGGAGAAGGTGACGTCGAGGCCGTCGACGTCGAGGATGCTGCCGTTCGCCGAGGCAGTCTGCTCGTGTTTCTGCTTGCTCATGCCGAGACCTCCGCAGGCTTGGTGTTCTTGACCTTGGCTTTGCGTCGCACGCGCAGACGCGGGTCGTTGAGGTCATTCATCGACTCACCGACCAGGGTGATTCCCAGCACCGTGAGCACGATGGCCAGGCCCGGGAACACCGCCGTCCACCACACGCCGGACGTGACGTCCGGCAGTGCCTTGTTGAGGTCGTATCCCCATTCCGACGCCGAGGTGGGTTCGATGCCGAAGCCCAGGAACCCGAGTCCGGCCAGGGTCAGGATCGCCTCGGAGGAGTTGAGTGTGAAGATCAGCGGCAGGGTCCGTGTGGCATTGCGGAAGATGTGCTTGGAAATGATCCGTGTCTTCGAAGCACCGAGGACGATCGCCGATTCGACGAACGGTTCGGCTTTCAGACGCAAGGTCTCGGCACGGACGACGCGGAAGTACTGCGGAATGAAGACGACCGTGATCGAGAACGCGGCTGCGGCGATGCCGCCCCACGCGCTCGACTGTCCGCCGGAGATCGCGATCGACATGACCAGCGCCAGCAGCAGGGTCGGGAAGGCGTAGACGGCATCGGCGATGACGACGAGGATGCGGTCGAGCCAGCCGCCGATGTAGCCGGAGATGAGTCCGAGGATGACACCGGCGAAGATCGACATAATCACGGCCACGACAATGACGGCTACAGCGGTCTGGGCGCCCCAGACGACGCGGGAGAAGACGTCGTAGCCGCCGACGGTCGTGCCCCAGATGTGAGTGCCGCCGGGTGGCAGTTTCGAGCCGAAGTTGCCCTCGGAGGTGCCCAGCTGGTTGAAGCCGTAGGGGGCGATGAGCGGTGCGAAAATCGCGCAGATGAGCACGATTCCGCACAGCACCAGTCCGGTGATGAGCATTCCGCGCTGCAGGCCGACCGACTGGCGCAGGTGGGAGATGATCGGCAGGCGGGAGAACCAGGATTTTTTGGCCCGGTCATCGAACGCCAGTGCAGGGACACCCGAGCCGGGCGCCTCCTCGGCGAAGGTCTGGGGTGTCTCGTCCGGGACTTGGTTCTGCGGGTTGTCTGGAGTGGTCATCAGTACCTCACTCTCGGGTCGATGAACGCGGCGATGACGTCGACGAGGAAGTTCGTGAACGCGACGATGACGGCGAGGAACACGACGATTCCCTGCACAGCCACGAAGTCGCGGGCGGTCAGATACTCGGCGAGTTTGAACCCGAGTCCCTTCCATTCGAACGTCGTCTCCGTGAGCACGGCGCCGGCGAGCATGAGTGCGATCTGCATACCCATGACGGTGATGATCGGGATCAGCGCCGGACGGTATGCATGCTTGGTGACCAGGCGGTATTCGGAGATTCCGCGGGATCGGCCGGAGTCGATGTACTGCTGTTCGAGCGTGCCGATGAGGTTCGTGCGCACGAGCCGGAGGAACACTCCGGCGGTGAGCACGCCGAGCGCGATGGCCGGCAGCACTGCGTGGGCGAGCACGTCGCCGAGGACGGAGAAGTTGCCGATGCGCAGGGCGTCGATGAGGTAGAACCTCGTCGGCCCGACGACACCGGACATGATGTATTCGGTCTCCGTAGTGCCGCGGCCGGCGACGGGCAGGATCGGCAGGAAGACGCCGAAGATCAGCTTGAGGATCATGCCGGCGAAGAACACCGGGGTCGCATAGCCGAGGATCGCGAGCACACGCAGTGCCGCATCCGGGGCCTTGTCACGGTGGTAGGCGGCGAGCATGCCCAGCGGGATGCCGAGGATGAACGCGACGATGAGCGCGTAGAAGACGAGTTCGACGGTCGCTGCCCCGTAGTTGAGGAGGATTGCCGAGACCGGCTGGCCGTCGGAGACCGCGGTGCCGAAGTCGCCCTTGAGCAAGTTGCCCATGTACTCGAAGTATTGGACGAGGAGGGGCCGGTCGTAGCCGGCGGCCTGGACGCGCTCGGCCAGTTGGGCCTTCGTCAGGCGTCCGCCCAGCGCCGCGGTGATCGGGTCACCGGTGATGCGCATGAGGAAGAACACCAGAGTGGTGAGAATGAAGATGGTGGGAATGATGAGGAGGAAGCGGATGAGGACGTAACGTCCCAGACCGCCTCCCGAGGGCTTCTTGACCGCGACCGAAGTCTCGGCGGCCTCCGCCCCTGGTTCGCTGATGGCAGCAGACATGTGTTCCTTTGGGATGTGTTTCGAGGTGTCCGCGGCCGGGCTCGCGGATGGGCGTGCCCGGCGATGGGCGGCAGCTCACGCGGATCGGCGTGAGTGCGCCGCGAACGCGCCACGAGGTGCAGGCGGCCTGACCGGCTCACCTGCACCTCGTGGGGGTGATCACTTGCTCAGCAGCGCCAGCCGGAACTGGAACGCGGGATCGAGGGTGTCGTCGACGCCTTTGATGTCCTTGCCGGACACCGCGATCTGGTTGCCCTGGAGCAGCGGCAGGGTCGGCAGCTCGTCGGCCAGCTGACCCTGGATTTTCTTCAGAGCTTCCTCGCGCTTGCCCTCATCGGCGATGGAGGACTGCGCATTGAGCTCCTTGTTCATCGTCTTATCCCGGTAGTGGTTGCCGAGGAACGACGGGGTGTCGTCCGTGTCGTAGAAGAACGGCACGAGGTAGTTGTCAGCATCCGAGTAGTCAGGGAACCAACCCAGCTGGTACATCGGGTACACGTCATCGGTGCGGTCCTTGTTGTACTGCACCCATTCGGTCGACTGGAGGTCGACCTTGAACAGACCGGTCTTGTCCAACTGATCCTTCACCAAGGCGTACTCGTCGCCCGAGGACGGACCGTAGTGGTCCGGGTTGTACTGCAGCTTGAGCTCGACCGGTGTCTCGACACCGGCGTCCTTGAGCGCCTTCTTCGCCTTCTCGACATCGGCCCCGCCGTTGCCGTCGCCGTACTCGGCCTTCAGCGGCTCGTCTGCACCGGGCAGGCCTACGGGCACGTGCGAGAACAGTGGGGTGAAGGTGTCCTTGTAGACCTGGCTGGCGATGGCCTGACGGTCGACGGAGTCAGCCATGGCTTGACGGACCGCGAGCGACTTCTTCTCATCGGCCTCATCGGTCTTCGCACCGAAGGGCATCGTGTCCATGTTGAACACGATGTAGCGGATCTCTCCGCCGGGGCCCTTGTGGACCTTGAGGTCCTCGTTCTTGCCGAGGTCGTCGATGTCGGTGGCCGAGAGCGAACGCCAGGCGACGTCGATGGTGCCCTCTTGGACGTCGAGCTTCATGTTGTTCGCGTCCGAGTAGTACTTCATCTGCACGGTCTCGGTCTTCGCCGGCTCGATAAAGCCCTGATAGTCCTCGTTCGCCTTGTAGGTGAGCAGCTCATTGAACTTGAAGCCGTCGATCGTGTACGGACCGGCGAAGGCCTTGCCGTCGACGATGTCCTGGTCCTCGGTGACCTTGTCCGCCGAGAACACGTCCTCGTCGACGATCGGACCGGCCGCGCTGGCGAGCACTCCCGGCCAGGTCTGGTCGTTCTTGCGTTTGAGGTTGAAGATCACGGTCTTCTCATCCGGGGTCTCCACGGACTTCAGCCCGCCGAGCAGCGAGGACGGTCCGTTGGGATCCTGGATCTTCAGCTGCCGCTCGAAGGAGAACTTCACATCCGAGGAGGTCAGTTCATTGCCGTTGGCGTACTTGAGCCCGTCCTTGAGCTTGACCTCGTACTTCGTGGGTTCGGTGAAGTCCGCGGATTCGGCGATCGAGGGGTTGAGTTCGGCCGTGCCGGGCTTGTACGCGAGGATGAATGGGTAGACCTGCTGCTCGACGAGTGAGCTTCCGTTGTCGTACGAGGCGGCCGGGTCCAGCGCCACAACCTTGTCCGTGGTTCCGACCGTGAGCATGCCGCCCTTGTCGTCCCCGTCGCCGCCTCCCGTCGTCGAGGTGGAGCAGGCGGAGAGGAGCAGAGCCCCCGCCGCGGCGATGGCCACGGCCTTCGCACCAGTGCGTCGTTTCATGGTGTTCCTGTCATTCCAAATGTGCTCTTCGTGTCGTCTTTGCTCGAAGAGATCCGCACCACATCATACGGTTCCCGTCCCAAATAGTGAACTGGCTCATAGCCGGTGAGCCACATCGCAATGACTTCGCAATGATTCGCCGCCGATCCGAATCGGGCCGAACCGACCCCCATCGCCGAGGCGGCCCCACCGACACAGCGAAACCCTCCTTGTCATAGCCTCCGCCGATGCGGACGAGGCGGTCGCGGCGAGGTCGAGCCGCCTCGGCGACGTCGATTTGCGCGACAGATCACAATCGGTTTCACTTATGAGGTGCATCACAGAGAACTGCCGAGAAACTCTCGTGGAGTTGATTGCTCGCTCGGTGGTGATTGCTCACACGGCGGTCAGCGCTCTGGCACAGACATCCCCTCAGCAATGCCGAACCGGTGATCCCGGCTCGGAGAAACGAATGGAGAAGCGTGTCCGCTTTCATCGAATGGCTCAATGACGTGGTGTGGTCGTCCGCCCTCGTCTACCTGTGCCTCGGCGCCGGTGTCTATTTCACGATCCGCTCACGGGCGGTGCAGATCCGTCAGATTCCTGCCATCTTCAAGCAGATGTTCAGGGGCAAGAGCTCCAATGAGGGAGTCTCGTCCTTCCAGGCCCTCGCGATCTCCCTGGCCGGTCGCGTCGGCGTCGGCAACATCGCCGGTGTCGCCACCGCCATCGGCTTCGGCGGGCCCGGTGCCGTCGTGTGGATGTGGATCTCCGCTCTGCTGGGCGCCTCGACGTCCTATGTCGAATCGACGCTGGGGCAGGTCTTCAAGGAACAGGACCCCCGCACCGGCGAATACCGCGGCGGTCCTGCCTTCTACATCGAGAAGGCCTACCGTCACACCAAGGCCCGTGGCCTGTTCAAGGTCTACGGCATGGTCTTTGCGGCCGTCACGGTCATCGCCATGAGCTTCATGCTGCCGGGCATCCAGGCCAATGCGATCTCGGGAGCCGTGGAGAACGCGTGGAGCCTGCCCACCTGGGTGACAGCGATCGCACTGGTCATCATCATGGGCTTCATCGTCATCGGCGGCATCAAGCGCATCGCGCACTTCGCTTCGCTGGCGGTGCCCTTCATGGCCGTCATCTACATCATCGCCGCCATTGCGGTGACCCTGGTCAACGCCGATCAGATCATCCCGGTGTTCGAACTCGTCTTCAAGTCCGCCTTCGGCATCGACGCCGGACAGGAAGCGGCGTTCGGCGGCATCATCGGCATGGCCGTGCAGTGGGGTGTCCAGCGCGGCATCTACTCGAACGAGGCCGGTCAGGGAACCGGACCGCACGCGGCGTCGGCCGCCGAGGTCTCCCACCCGAGCAAGCAGGGGCTCGTCCAGGCCGGCTCCGTCTACATCGACACGCTCTTCGTGTGTTCGGCCACCGCGTTCATGATCCTCTCCACGGGCATGTACAAGGTCTTCGACGCCGACGGAGAGACGATCATCGGCACCGGGCGCGGCCAGATGGCCGAGGCCATCGCCGCCACACCGGGCGAGAAATGGCCGCAGGCCGGTCTCGACTCGATGCTCTCCGGCTTCGGCGGATCCTTCATCGCGATCTCGATCTTCCTCTTCGCCCTGACGACCATGGTCGCCTACTACTACATGGCCGAGACGAACCTCGTGTACCTGCTGGGCAAGATCAGGAACACCAGGGTCCTGGCCGTGGCCAAGCGGCTCCTGCAGCTGGTCATCGTCATCGCCGTGGCCGTCGGCGCGATGTCGGCTTCGGGCAGTGCCTGGGCGCTCGGTGACATCGGCGTGGGACTCATGGCCTGGCTGAACATCATTGCGATCCTCATCCTGCAGCAGCCGGCGTTCAAGCTCCTGCGCGACTTCGAACGCCAGACCAAGCACGGACTGGACCCGGTGTTCGAGCCCGAGAAGCTCGGTGTGCGCAACGCCGACTTCTGGGACCAGCGGGTGGCGCGACTCAAGGCCGGCGACGCCGTGCCGCAAGGCTGAGCGACGGCCGCCCGCCGTCGTGGCCCGGCGGCAGGTGCCCGGCCCGAGGGCTGACGGTCAGCCGCCTTCGCGGAGCGGGACGAGGTACGAGTGAATAGCGAGGTCCGGGACAATGGCGTCCCGGACCTCGTGTCATTCACAGCGGCGCCCCGGCCGAAACTTAGGTCACTACCGGATAGTTTCCGACGCTGAAAGTATCCGATTGCGACCACTGTTTGCCACAAAGTATCCGAAAGCGACCACTCTCTGCCCGTTCACGCCTGCAGACAGAGAGAAGCGGCCGCCGCCCGATTCCGGACGACGGCCGCTGCTGCGAATGCTCGGACTCAGACCACAGTCTGCGTGCCGGGCTCAGTTCTTCAGGCTGGTGCCCGCCGAGCCGAGGTTCTCGCAGGCCTCGACGATGCGCGCGGCCATGTTCGCCTCCGCCGCTTTGCCGTAGGAGCGCGGGTCGTAGAGTTTCTTGTCGCCGACTTCGCCGTCGATCTTGAGCACGCCGTCGTAGTTGCGCAGCATGTGCTCGACGACCGGGCGTGTGAAGGCGTACTGGGTGTCGGTGTCGATGTTCATCTTCACGACTCCGTGGCGGACCGCCTCGGCGATCTCCTCTTCACTCGATCCCGAGCCGCCGTGGAAGACGAGGTCGAACGGGGACTTCTTGCCGACTTCTGCCCCAACCTTCTCCTGGATCTCACCGAGCAGCTCGGGACGCAGCTTCACATTGCCCGGCTTGTAGACGCCGTGGACGTTTCCGAAGGTCAGAGCCGTGAGGTAGCGGCCCTTCTCGCCGGAGCCCAGAGCCTTGACGGTGGCCAGGCCGTCGGCAACCGTGGTGTAGAGCTTGTCGTTGATCTCGTTCTCAACGCCATCCTCTTCGCCGCCGACGACGCCGACCTCGATCTCGAGGATCGAGTGGGCGGCCGCCGAGAGCTCGAGCAGCTCCTCGGCGAGGACGAGGTTCTCAGCGAGGGGAACAGCCGAACCGTCCCACATGTGCGACTGGAAGTAGGGTTCGCCGCCGTTCTTCACACGTTCGGTCGACAGAGCCAGCAGCGGCTTGACCCACTCTTCGACCTCCTTCTTCGGGGCATGGTCGGTGTGCAGGGCGATGTTGACGTCGTAGCTCTTGGCCACCTCGGCGGCGAAGACGGAGAACGCGATGGCTCCGCGCACTCGGTCCTTGATCGTCGGGCCGGAGATGTACTCGGCGCCACCGGTCGAGATCTGGACGATGCCGTCGGATCCGGCCTCTGCGAAGCCGCGGATGGCGGCGTTGATCGTCTGCGAAGAGGTGCAGTTGATCGCGGGGTAGGCGAAGCCCTCAGACTTCGCCCGGTTGATCATCTCGGAATACACTTCGGGGCTTGCAATGGGCATATGGGCTCCTTGGTCGGTGGATTCGGTGCGCTTTCGGTTGCTCCCAGACTACTCGGTCTCCGGCAGGCGACAGAAGCGGTCCCCGCCGTGTACAGGGAATTCTCGCTTCTCCGCGAACATGCGGCCTGCACGAGCACAGACAGCAGAGGCGACCAGGATCAATCACCTGGTCGCCTCTGCTGCTTCGACGGGTCCTTCCGCAGACAGATGCCTACGGAAGGCTGGCTCCTACCGCGAGCCCTATCGGGAGCCCTTGGGCTTCCTCTCCTCCTTGGGTGCCCTATTCAGCACACCCTTGGTCCGTGACAGCCGATAGTCGATGCGTGCATCGACCTTGTCGCCGAGGTATTCGTCGAAGTCATCGGCAATGTGTTCACCGACCTCGTGGAAACGCTGACCGGTCTCGATCTCCCGAGCCCTGGTTGCCTCGATCTGGAACGCTCGCACCATCGAGATCGCTATGAAAATCAGGATGATGCTGAACGGCAGCGCCGTCGCCAGAGAGGCGGCCTGCAGAGCACCGAGACCGCCTGCCAGGAGCAGTCCGATCGCCAGAGCTCCCTCGAGCGCCGCCCACAGAACACGCGACCACACCGGAGGATTCGGATGTCCGCCCGACGCCAGCATGTCGACGACCAGCGAGCCGGAGTCCGAGGAGGTGATGAAGAAGATCGCCACGAGGATGATGGCAATCACAGAGAGAATGCTGCCCATCGGCAGGGAGCCGAGCACGTCGAAGAGCACCTTCTCCGCCACGACTCCGTCTTCCGGATCAACCAGTCCGCCCTCACCGAAGAGCTGTCGGTAGATTCCCGTGCCGCCGAGTGCGGCGAACCAGATGAATCCGACCACTGTCGGCACCAAGAGGACGCCGGCGATGAACTCCCGGACCGTGCGACCCCGCGAGATGCGGGCGATGAACACTCCGACGAACGGGGCCCAGGAGATCCACCAGCCCCAGTAGAAGATTGTCCAGCTTGATGCCCATGTTGCGCCCTCTTCGCCGGTGTAGGCACCAACGTCGAAGGTCATGTTGAAGAAGTTCGCGAGGTAGACGCCAAGTGACTCGACGAGGTTCTGGAACAGGAACAGGGTGGGGCCGAGCAGCAGCACGGCGATGAGCAGAAGGCCCGCCATCGACAGGTTGATGTTCGACAGCCATTTGATTCCTGCACCCACGCCCGAGATCACGGACAGGGTGGCCAGGAATGTGATGACGACGATGAGGATGACGAGGAACATATTGTCGACCTTGTCGACCAGCCCGATCGCTTGGAGCCCGGACGAGATCTGCTGCACGCCGAGCCCCAGGGAGGTTGCAATGCCGAAGACAGTGCCGAAGATGGCGAGGATGTCGACGACATCGCCCATCCATCCCTTGACGCGGTGACCGAGCAGCGGTTCCAGCGCCCAGCGGATCGAAACAGGACGTCCACGGCGGTGGATCGCGTAGGCCAGCGCCAAGCCGATCACGGCGTAGATTGCCCAGGGATGCAGTCCCCAGTGCATGAAGGTCTGCGCCATACCCAGTTTGGAGATGTCTGCTTCGCTGCCGTCCCAGCCAGGCTTGGGGCCGGAGGTGGCATAAGTCAGTGGTTCACCCACACCGTAGAAGACCAGGCCGATGCCCATACCAGCGGCGAAGAGCATGGCGAACCAGGAGAAGACTCCGAATTCGGGCTTCTCCCCGTCACGGCCGAGCGTGATCTTCCCGAACTTCGAGAATCCGATCACGATGGAGAAGATGACGAATCCACCGACGACGAGCATGTAGTACCAACCGAGGTCGGCCACGATCCAATCGTTGATGCCTGTCAGGACCTTGCTGGTGCCATCGGGCAGAAAGATCGCGAGCAGCGCCACACCCAGAATGGCGATCAGGGAAGGCCAGAAGACGGCCGGAGCCACCATCCCTTTGCCGATGCGCACACCTTGAGCACGCAGTTTGGCGGTGATCTCTGCGTCGCTGTCGTCATCGGTGATTGAAACATCGCGCGGCAGATGCAGCCTGATCGGTTCGGGGTCTTCGATGAGCATATGTGGGCGGCGGGCATCATCTACCGGCGCCGAGGCGGTCGTTTCCTCCGCCCTGCCGTTCCCGTTCTCGTCGGAGGTAGTCATAGGGCCTTTCGATTCAAGTGGACGTACAAGTGGACATAATCGTCTACCCACTCTGCCGCACCACATCGGCACTATCAAGTAATTCGCTGAGAACTTATCGGAGAACTCACTGCATAGGCAATCGAGGAGCCCACGTAGTCGTGCGCGGCTGACCCGTTCAGCGTCGGCTGGCGCGGCTGGCGCAGGCGAAGTCAGCTGCGGGGGGCACCGACGATAATTCAGTACAGTGGCGTCATGGAGACGAATCCGAGGCCGGCTGCTGGGTCACGTTCGAAAATACTCGGCTGGGCCCTCTGGGATTGGGGCTCGGCGTCCTTCAATGCCGTCATCATCACCTTCGTCTTCGCCCCCTATCTGACGAAGAGCGTGGCGGCCACCGAGGAGGCGGGCTCGTCGGCACTCGGCTGGTCGACAGCCGCAGCCGGGCTCATCATCGCTCTCGTGGCACCGGCCGTGGGCACCAGGGCCGACGCCGGGGGACGGCACAAGCTATGGCTGGGCGTCCACACCGGGATCGTCATCCTCACGATGTTCGGCCTCTTCTTCGTCCGCGACTCCCCCGAGTATCTGTGGCTGGGTCTGCTCCTCATCGCCATGGGCAGTGTGTTCTTCGAGTTCGCCGAGGTGTCCTACAACGGCATCATGGTCCGCATCACCCAACCTGACAACGTCGGGAAGGTCTCCGGTTTCGGCTGGGGCATGGGCTACGCCGGCGGCCTCGTCCTCCTCGTCATCCTCCTCGTACTCGTCATCCAGCCCGAGGTCGGGCTCTTCGGTGCTGGTGATGAGGGCGGAATGAGATTCCGCGTCGTCGCCGCCCTCTCCGCGGTCTGGTTCGCGATCTTCGCTCTGCCGGTGCTGCTCACCGCGCCGAGTGCCAAGGCCTCCAGCCCCGCACAGGGGCATCCGGTCAAGGCGTTCATCGCCGACTATGCCGCGCTCGTCCGCCGCCTCGTGCGGATGTGGAAGGAGGAGCACCAGACGCTGCGCTTCTTCATCGCCTCGGCAGTGTTCCGTGATGGTCTGGCCGCGATCTTCGCCTTCGCAGGAGTCCTCGCGGCAGGCAGCTACGGCTTCTCCGCCTCGGAGATCATCATCTTGGGTGTAGCCGCCAATGTCGCCGCCGGCGCAGGAGCGATGATCGCCGGAGTCTTCGATGACAAGCTCGGACCCAAGCCCGTCATCATCGCCGGGCTCATCATCATCCTCATCGGCGGACTGCCGATCCTCTTCAGCGATACCGCAGCCGTGTTCTGGGTCTGTGCTCTCGTGCTCAGCTTCTGCGTCGGCCCGGTGCAAGCCTCGAGCCGATCATTCCTGGCCAGGATCACTCCGCCCGAACGAGCCGGAGAGAACTTCGGCCTCTACGCCACGACTGGTCGGGCCGTGAGCTTCCTGGGCCCGGCCATGTTCGCGGTCTCGATCTCGATCTTCGGCTTCCAGCGGGCCGGAACCCTGGGCATTCTCATCGTGCTGTTCATCGGCCTGCTCCTCATCATCCCAGTAAGGCCCGATGCCCCACGGAAGGCGATGCAAGCGCAGGCCGAGAGCTGAGGCGACGAGGAGCTGAGGTACGGGACTCCCCCTCCCAAAAGGGGCCAACGGTTGGTAAGTTCTCCTCGATCCAAGAACGAACTTCGATGAGAACTTACCAACCGTTGACGCATCGAGTGCGGTGCCAGCCGCGGCCAATGGGTTTGGCGTCAGGCGCGGGCCAGCAGCTCGTCGATCTGGTTGATCGCGCCGGTCCTTCCGATACTAGAACTGCTTCATTACTGGTCCTAGATCCAGCACATTACTGTTAAGAAAACGTAACATTCGCAGTGACCGAATATCACGAAATGGTAATACTTCAGACATATTGCGCCTTAACAGTGCAGATACCAGGCAAAACGCACCACCGGGAGGGCCTTTGTCAGGCTGCCGAGCGCCTTCTGGTCAGCATCGCGGCATCGCAGGCTCCGATTCCGCAGATCCTCGGCGACTGGAGCCTTCACCCACTTGTGAGCCTGAACACCGAAACGTACTATTGGGATTAAGTTACCGAACGATCAATCAGGAGTTTTCATGGACACCTTGCTGAATGCAGAGGAGCGCGAGTTCGCGCAGAAGATGCGTCAGTTCTATCGCACGGAGATTCCCGAGGAGCTGCGCTTCAAGGTCGCCACCGGCCAGGAGCTGACCAAGGACGACATGGTCACCTCGCAGCAGATCCTGAACAAGCACGGCTACGCGGTGCCGAACTGGCCCGTCGAATGGGGCGGTCAGGACTGGACTCCGGTGCAGCGCCACATCTGGCTCGAAGAGATGCAGCTGGCCTGCGTTCCGCAGCCGCTGCCGTTCAACGTCTCCATGGTCGGTCCCGTCATCGCGACCTTCGGCAGCCAAGAGCTCAAGGAGCGCTTCCTTCCCGCCACCGCGAACATCGACATCTGGTGGTCGCAGGGATTCTCCGAGCCCAACGCCGGTTCCGATCTCGCTTCGCTCAAGACCTCGGCCGTGCGCGACGGCGACAAGTACATCGTCAACGGCCAGAAGACCTGGACGACTCTGGGCCAGTACGGCGACTGGATGTTCAACCTCGTCCGCACCGACCCGGATGTCAAGAAGCAGGCCGGCATCTCCTTCCTGCTCATCGATATGAAGACCCCCGGAGTCACGGTCCGTCCGATCCAGCTCATCGACGGCGGTCACGAGGTCAACGAGGTCTTCTTCGACAATGTCGAGGTCCCGGTCGAGAACCTCGTCGGCGAAGAGAACAAGGGCTGGACCTACGCGAAGTTCCTGCTCGGCAACGAGCGCACCGGGATCGCCCGCATCGGCGCCTCCAAGGTCAACCTCGCACGCGCCAAGGCCTATGCCGCGGTGACGAAGACCGCTCGGGGCACTCTGCTCGAGGATCCCCTGTTCTCCGCCCGCCTGACGAAGATCGAAACCGAACTCACCGCGCTCGAGATGACCCAGCTGCGGATCCTCTCCACTCAGGCCGCCGGTTCCGATAAGCCGGACCCGCGTTCGTCTGTCCTCAAGCTCAAGGGCTCGCAGCTGCAGGAGGACATCTCCGAACTCCTCGTCGATGTGCTCGGCCCGCAGGGTCTCGACTTCGTCTCCGACCGTGTGCAGGGACAGGGCCTGTCCGATCTGCCCAGCGCAGCGGTCGACGCCCTGCCCACCTACTTCAACACCCGCAAGGTCACCATCTACGGCGGTTCGTCCGAGGTGCAGCGCGGAATCATCTCGAAGGCACTGCTCGGTCTCTGAGGTACCGACGCTCATACGATTTCTCAAAGAGGACAACAATGGATCTTGAACTCAACGACATTCAGCAAGAACTCGCCAGCACTCTGCACAAGTACCTGCGCAGCGAGTACGACACCGCCACGCGCGAAGAGATCCTTCGCAGCGAAGAGGGCATCTCCCGCGAGAAGTGGCAGGCTTTCGCCGAGATGGGTCTGCTCGGACTCGCCATCCCGGAGTCCTACGGCGGCGCGGACATGACCTTCAACGAGGTGGCCGTGGTCGCCGAGGCGTTCGGTCGCTCTCTCGTGCTCGAACCGTACCTGGCCACCGCGGTCCTCGGCGCGAACGCGGTCCTCCTCGGAGGCAGCGAAGACCAGAAGCAGGCAATCCTGCCCGGCGTGGCCGAAGGCCAGACCTTCCTCGCTCTCGCCGCCCTCGAACCGGGACAGCGCTACGCCGTCGACACCCCGCAGACTCAGGTCTCCGGAGCCGACGGCAGCGTCACCCTCACCGGTGAGAAGATCAGCGTCCTCGGTGGAGACGTCGCCGATCACTTCATCGTCACCGCCACGCAGAACGGTGAACTCGGCCTCTACCTCGTCGCCGCCGACGCCGAGGGTCTCAGCCGGGTCGCCCACCGCCAGGCCGATGGACTCGGAACCGCGAACCTCAAGCTCGACAACGTCGCGGCACAGCGTCTCGACGCTGCCGACGCCAACGCGGTCCTGTCCGAGGTCATCGACCTGGGCAATGCCGCGATCATGGCCGAAGCCGTCGGTGCGCTCGAGGCCTCCATGACGATGACCGCCGAGTACCTGAAGACCCGTGAGCAGTTCGGCGCGCCCATCGGTGCGAACCAGGCGCTGCAGCACCGGGCTGCGGACCTCTACGCCGAGCTCGAGTACGCACGCAGTATGGCTCTGTATTCGCGCCTGGCCGTGACCTCCGAAGTTCCCGGTGCCGAGAAGGACCGCCACCGCGATGTCATCGCCGCGAAGATCGTCGTCGACCAGGCTGCGCGCAACATCAGCCAGGAGTCGATCCAGATGCACGGCGGCATCGGCATGACCATGGAATACCCCATCGGTCACTACGCCAAGCGCCTGACGGTCATGACCCGCACCTTCGACGATGCGGACTCGCTGACGGCTGAACTCGCCGAACTCGGCGGGCTGATCGAACCCCACGCCGCCGACCTCCGCTGATCCGCACCGCGGCGAAGTCCGACGCGGTCGGAACAGTGAAGCGCCGAGGTGACACGGAATCTTCCGTGTCACCTCGGCGCTTCTGCATTCTCCCCCGAAGCCCCCGGCGATTCGTCGGCCAGGAGGCTCGTCGGATCAGCCCACGGGCTGGTCGAAGACGTGGCGGCGCACCCACGAGTGCATGGTGATCGCGGCGGCGGCCGCGGCATTCATCGACCTCGTCGACCCGTATTGGGCGATGGAGAGCACGTCTCGGCTCGCCTGGTGCGCTTCCTCGCTCAGCCCCGGTCCTTCCTGACCGAACAGGAGCAGGCACCGTCGGGGCAGGTCGTAGGTCTCGAGCGGAACAGAATCCGGGAAGTTGTCGATGCCCAGCAGGGGCACGTCGTTCTCGGCGCACCAGCTCAGCAGGTCGTCGACGCTCGGATGGTGGATGACGTGTTGGTACTTGTCGGTGACCATCGCGCCCCGCCGGTTCCACCGGCGTCTGCCGACGATGTGCACCGCTGCGGCGTTGAAGGCGTTCGCGGTGCGCACCACCGAACCGATGTTGAGGTCGTGCTGCCAGTTCTCGACTCCGACATGGAAGTCGTGCCGAGCGGCGTCGAGGTCGGCCACGATCGCATCGTGCTTCCAGTACCGGTATTTGTCGACGACATTGCGCCGGTCGCCTTCGCGCAGAAGCTCGGGGTCGAAGCGCTCTTCCACAGGCCAGGGGCCGGTCCAAGGACCGACCCCCACCTGCGGTTCAGCGTTCTCGGTCACTTCTCGTCGCGGGGCTCATCCGCCGACTTCGCGTCCTCGCCTGCGGCTGATCCGCTCTCAGCGGATTCCTTCGCCGAGGCGGCTGCGGGCTGCGCGTCGTCCGCATCGTCCGACTTGGCATCGTCCGACGCCTCCGCGTCGTCCTTCTTCGCGGACACCGATCCGGCGCCGACCTTCTGCGCGCGCTTGCTCATCTTCACGGTCCGGCCTCCGCGTCCGCCTCCGCTGAGGACCGAACGCACATAGGCACCCGAGGCCAGCGCGTGGACGATGACCGCGAGCAGCAGGGCGATGCCGGCGGCGATGAGGCCCTCCCACCACTCAGCCTGGCCGGCGAAGAAACGACCGGCGATGCCCAGCGGCGAGGTGAAGGGAGTCCAGGACAGGACCTTCGCGGTCATGCCCGCCGGACCGAGGATGACCGGAGCGAAGAACCCGGCGACGGTGATGACGCCGACGATCGAGACGAAGGTCGTGCGCGCCTTCGATCCGACGACGGTCGAGGCCCAGACCAGGAGGGCGAAGACCGACCACGCGGTGAGCAGCAGGGTGAGTGCGAACCAGCCCAGACCCGGCAGCATGGCGAAGGCCAGCGAGGTCTTGCCCGACAGCGAGAGGCCGAGTTCGACGATGACCGCTGCCACAACGATGTGGACGATGACCAGGGACAGCATGCCCGTGATCCGTCCGGAAGCGGAGGCGCGCGGCGGAACCGTGGCCGCGATGATCTCCGTGATCCGATTGCGCTTCTCCAGCCGCAGGTTCTGATACAGCGAGGTGCCCAACGTCGCGATGACGAGGAGCGCGAACGCAACCATGCCCCACAGCAGTGGTGTGGCCACCGTGCCCTCGACCGCCGGGGTCTTCAGCAGAGTCGCCTCGGTCTTCGGTGCGAGCTTCTCCAGCAGCGCTTCGGGCTGCTCGTCAAGAGCGATGATCGTCGGCTGGGCCTGACCGGTGGGGTCCTGGATGAACGCCGCATCGACCTTGCCTTCGCGCACGAGCTTCTCCGCCGCGGACGCATCCTTGGCGTCGGTGATCTTCACCCCCAGCTGCTGTTCGTACATCTGGGCCTGTTCGCCCACCCCGACCATCGCCATGGTCGGCGTGCCCGAATCCTTCTGCGCGTCAGCGACGATGCCGGTGATGATCGCGGCGAGAACGCCGAGGATGATCACGCCCGCCGTGACGAGGAAGTAGGGGCTGCGCATCGCCGTGGTCGACTCCCGGTTCGACACGAGCCATGCGGCTTGACGGTTGCCGACATCGACGAATTCGGAGACGAGTCCGGTCTCCGGCAGTTCGTCGGGGTCGGGGCCGTCCTCGACGAGTTCGACGGGAACGTCGTCGGGTTCGGCGGGGCCGTTCGCGACAGTGTCGTCGTCGGGCTCAGCGGGAACCTCATCGGGCTCGGCGGAGCCGTTCTCGACGGTGTCGTCCTCGGTCACTTCGATGTTGTCATCGAGGGAGACACCGAGGTCGTCGATGCCATCGCCGGCTGTGCCCTTCGACACGAGCGGTTCCGGGGACTCGTCGTTCGCACCTTTGTCCTTGCGCACCATTACAGAGCCTCCTTGTACTGCTCGGCCAGTGTCGGGCGGACACTTTCGAAGTTCTTCACACTCTTGAGCTCTGCCACTGCCGCGGCGGCGGTCTTCGCGTCATCTGCGCGGAAGCTCACGACCGAGCCCTCACCACGGGAGACGCTGACATCGCTGATTCCGGTCCGGGACTTCAAAGCGGACTCGGCCGCCTCGGTGTCGGTGGTCTCGACGCGGTAGCGCGGATCGCCGAGCAGCTTCTCCACGCTGCCGGACGCGGTGACCTTGCCCTGGCCGAGGACGATGACGTCATCGGCGAAGGTCTGTGCGGCCTCCCAATCGTCGGTGGCGAGGATGACGGGCACGCCCGAGGACGCGTGTGCCCGCAGCAGCGACATGACCAGGCGCAGCGAGGCCGCATCGAGGCCGGCGAAGGCATCGTCGAGCACGACGACGTCCGGGTCGGCCGCGAAAGTGGCGGCGATGTCAACGCGGGCGATCTCGGCGCCGGAGAGATTCTTCAGCGGAGCGTAGCCGCGGTCGGCGAGGTCGAGATGCGACAGCAGAGTCAGCGCATTGCGTTCGGCCGCGCCCAGAGTGATTCCGTGCAGGCGGGCGAGGTAGACGATCTGATCGATGACGCGCATGTTCGGGTAGCCGCCGCGCTCCGCGGGCAGGTAGCCGAAGTTCTGGCGGTCACCGAAGTCGAGTTCGAAGTCCTCCAGTTCGACGGTGCCCTCGTCGGCGGCGATGAGACCCATGATGACGCGCACCAACTCGGTCCGGCCAGCCGACCGGGTTCCCACGATCGCGGTGATCCGGCCCGCCTCGGCGGTCAAACTCACCTCGTCCAGATATGTCCGCTTTCCCTTGCGCAGGGAAACCTCTTTCAGTGTGAGCACGCGTCATCCTTACTGTTACATCAGGCGATACTAAGGGAGTGTCTCATCTATCGTGTTGAAAGGAGAGACATGTTTCAAACCACGTCCTCGATTTCGACCGAATTGCCAGTCGAGTCCCAGGTCGTGATCGGTGAGCCGAAACTGCGCCGAGGAGGAGTGCGAACCCCACCTCGCCGAGGCGGCCCTCAGTCGAGTCCGAGATCCGCGGTCGTCAGCGCGGTGAGGTACGGGATGCCGGTGGCTTCGACCCGCTCCTTGGCGCCGGTGTCACGGTCCATGACCACGGCCACGGCGACCACCTCGGCGCCGGCTTCCCGGAGCGCCTCGACCGCGGTGAGCACGGATCCACCCGTCGTCGAGGTGTCCTCGACGGCGATGACGCGCTTGCCCTTGACGTCGGGGCCTTCGACCCGGCGGGACATGCCGTGTTTCTTCGCCTCCTTGCGGACGACGAAGGAATCGACCGGGGTGCCGCGGACCACGGAGCGGTGCATGACCGCGGTGCCGACGGGGTCGGCGCCCATGGTCAGTCCGCCGACGGCGTCGATCTTCTCGAGCAGTCCTGCGGATTCGAGCAGATCGAGGACGACATCTCCGATGAGCGGGGCAGAGCGGTGGTCGAGCGTGACCCTCCGCAGATCGAGGTAGTAGTCGGCCTCTCTGCCGGAGGAGAGAGTCACTCTGCCGCGGACCACGGCAAGTTCGTCGATGAGGTCGAGCAGTTGTCGGCGAGTGTCAGCGCTGTCGGTCATGGTGTCCAGTCTAATGTGCAGGCCATCGGCGACCATTCAGCGCCGTCCCAGCGACCACGGTCCGGCGGCCGGGCTGCCGAAAGATCGCTGCCCGGTTCTGCGTGAGGATTCGGCCCAGGCTGCGTCTGTACCGATGTCATAAAGAATCAACGCAGGTTGGCACTCTTGACGGGCCCCGGTTGTACAGTTGAGACTCAACCGTGCAACCCAGCCGGTCAAGTGCCTCAGAAGGGACGTGAGCAACATGGGTTTCATTGCATATCTCATCCTCGGCGTCATCGGCGCCATGCTCGGCGGTTGGCTCGGCGGCGCGATCTTCGGCGCGGAGATGGACAAGTTCTTCTCGCTTTCGACTTGGCTGTGTGCGATCGGTGGTTCGCTGATCGTGCTCATCGTCTGGGGACTCATCACCGGACGGTCGAAGGCCAAGTCCGCCTGAGTCCGCTCCGGACAGCCGCAGCGCCGGCTCCCGGACATCCGCAGCCACGGTGCCTGGGAGCCCGGCGTACGCGGAAACGGCCCAGAAGAAGTTGAGCAGTCCAGTGTCGAGCTGGGCTGCTCAACTTCTTCTGGGCCGTGATGCTGTCTGCGCTGTCTGCCGTCCAGCCGGCGGGCGGGCTGGCGGGGCTCAGCGACCGCGGCTGACGACGCGAACGTCGATGTCGATGTCCCCGACGGGTCCGTCGATGAGGGCCCGGAGGTCGACTGCGATGACGGCGAAGAGTTCGTCGACGATCTCGGACACGGACCGACTGTCGTCGAGGTGAGCGTCGACGCGGACACTCCAACCGTCGTCCGAGCGGGCGACATCGACGCGAGGCGGCCCTCCTGCGGGTCTGCGCATCACGCGTGCGGCAGCGGTGGCGACCATGTCGCGCAGTCCGGGCGCCAGACCGGTGACTCCGCCGATTCCCGTGACCGACTCGGTCAGCTGTGTCGAGATCACGCGCTCTCCGTTCTCCTGTGCGCCCGCACCGGTCGACGGGCCCGCACTCGCCTGCGCCTCGGCCGTCTTGCCTGCGCTCGTCCTCGGCTCAGTCATCTGCGGCCTCCTCGCTGCCGGCAGCGCGGCTGCCAGCTGCATCTGTGTCGGCATCTTCGCTGACGAAGACGTCTTCGGCGGTGATGTCGATCCGGTTCGCCGGGATCCCCAGCTCCGTGTCGAGATCACGGGCGATGGCGCGCCGGACCTCCTCCGCGGCGGGGACGAATTCGACCCCGGCCCGCATGGCCACGGTCAGGCCCACATCGGCCGTGCTTCCCTCCGGTTCGCCGCTCGGAGTCACGGTGACACTGCGGGCGCGGATGCCGTCCACGGCGTCGACGGCCGCGCGGACGATCTCGCGGACCGTGGCCGTCGTGATCCGGAAGGGGTTGCCGCGTTCGCTCAGCAGCCTCGTCGAGGGTGCGAGCACCGCATCGTCGCGGACGAGTCGGAGGATCCGCTCGCGCAGCCCTGCCGAGTCCTCGGGGTCGGGCTCGAAGGCTCCCATATATTCGTCGATGACGGCGCGCAGGCGGGCATCGGTGTCTCCCGTTGCCGCATCGGCGGTCTCGTCGCTCATACCCAACCTTCCATCCCCTCGGCGATGGCGACTCGGGCGCGGTGGATGCGACCGCGTACGCTGCCTTCGCTGATTCCCAGGGTCGCAGCGACCTCGGAATAGCTTAGACCCTCCATCTGATGGAGCACCCACGTTACACGCTGTTCCGAGGACAGCGTCTGGAGGATTTCGGTGAAATGCTCGAGTGCGGTGCGTGCTTCGACTGATCTCTCGACCGAGGCCGCACCGTCCGAATGGTGCCCCAAGTCCTCGGGGTCCGAAGCGTCGGCGGGCCGGGCCGAACGGCGTCGCAGCACATCGGTGCAGCGGTTCGACGCCATCCGGTAGATCCATGTGCCGAAGGCCGCGGGCTCGGCGAGGGCATCGAGGGACTTCCACGCCTGCACGAGCGTGTCCTGAACGACGTCCTCGGCATCCTGCCGGTCACCGAGCGTGCGCAGGGCGAAACGCAGCAGCTTCCGCTCGAATTCGTCGACGAGCGCTTCGAAGGAGGCGATGTCGCCTTCTCGGGCACGCACCACCAAGGTGACGATGTCGAAGCGACTGTCTCCCCTGGTCATACCCTCATCGTAAGGCACTCGCGGTGAGATGCCGATCGGTCGGCGAGCGAGGAACCCGCCGGGCCGGAACAGGGCGAAACAACCGGACTCGGCGAGCGCCATCAGCCGGATTCGCCGCGCGTCTCACCGTGCCGCTCGCCGGGCCTCTGAGAATTCTTTGCGAAATCTGCGTGAGGATCTCCCACCACCTGCGTCTGTACCTATGTCAGCACCTCTCGAAGACACCACCCGACCGAAGGGACCCGAAGAAATGTCAGAGAACAAGCAGAACGCCTCGACCAGCCAGATCCCGGCCGAGGATTCCGTGCGCAGCCCTCTCGTGACCGACATGGGCACGACCTCCATAGCCGAGAACGTCGTCGCCAAACTCACCGGCATCGCCGCACGTGAGGTTCCCGGCGTCCACGGCATGGGCACCGCCGCACGCCGCGCCTTCGACACCCTCACCGACCGCATCCCCGGCTCGCAGACGAACGTCTCCGGCGGCGTGTCCGTGGAGAAGGGTGAGAAGCAGACCGCCATCGACCTCACCATCGTCGTCGAGTACGGCACCTCCATCGTCGAGGTCGCCGAGGCGATCCGCCGCAACGTCATCCGCGCCGTCGAGACCGGCACCGGACTCCAGGTCGTCGAGGTCAACATCGACGTCGCCGACGTCCACCTGCCGGAGGACGACGAGGAGCCGCCGGCCAAGGACTCTCCCGAACTCAGCTGACCCCATCCGCAGCACCACCTTCGCAGAAGGAACGCCATGTCGAAAACACTCATCGGACTCCTCGTCGGACTGACCTTGGGAATCGTCGCCTACTTCGGCGGTTTCCTCGCCTTCCTCGTCGTCGCGATCTGCGGCGGTCTCGGCCTCGCCGTCGGCCTCGTCCTCGACGGACGCCTCGACCTGTCCGCGCTGAGTTCGCGTTCGACCACCCGGAGGTAGGGCCGTGTCGTCGACTCCTGACACGACCACGGCTCCGGCCCCTCGCCGAGGCGGTCTGACGATCGCGGACAAGGTCGTCGAGCGCACCGCCGGGCAGATCCTCAAAGACCTGCCCGGCGTCGGCGGCACGAGCGCGGGCCTCTTCGGCATCGGCGCGAACTCGAGCCTGGAGACCCGCCCTGCCGTGGACGTCACCCTGTCCGGACGCAGCTGCACTCTCGCCGTCGACGTGGGGCTGAGCTATCCCACCCCCATCGCCGAGGCGACTGAGCGGGTGCGCACCACGCTGAGCACCGAAGTCGAACGTCTCACCGGCGTCACCGTCCGCCAGGTCGACATCGCCGTGCGGTGGCTGCGACCGGCCGCTGTCGGCACGGATCGAGGAAAGAGGACCCTGCAATGAGCTCTCGTCTCCTGCGCAAGCGGCCATCACGCATCGGCCCCGCCGTGGTCGTCGCGCTGCTGGTGCTGCTCGTGGCCGTGGGGCTCGGCTGGTTCGCGGTCGCCGCCATCGTGACCTCCGGCACCGTGGATGCGCCGCTGTTCGGGACGGCAGCCGGGTACGGAGCAACCTCCGCGGATCCGTCTTCTGGTCTCGGCGGGCTCTCCGCATTGCACTGGAGCTCGGGAGTCGTCATCGGCACCGGCCTCATCGTTGCGCTGCTCGGGCTCATCGCACTCCTCCTCGGTGTCTCGCCGGGGGCGCGTCGGATCACCGGGGTGAAGGCAAACACGCCCGACCACATCGGTGATCTCGAGGTCGCCGTGCCCACCTCGTCGCTGTCGCAGATCGCGGCCGCCGCTGCCGACGAGGTCGACGGCGTCAGCGGAGTCAAGGCCTCCTCGAACGCCACCTCGACGATCGTCACGTTCTCCACCCCGATCCGCGATCACGAACCGATCCGCGCCGAGGTCGAGGCCGCCGTGCGGCAGCGCTTCGATGCGATCTCGTTCGACCGCGCACCCACAGTGAAGGTCCAGGCACGAAGGAGTCAGTCATGAGACGCACGGCCGCCGCCGCGAACCGCACGGGGCTCATCATCGTCGGCCTCATCGCCCTGCTCCTCGGACTGGCCGTGCTCGCCATCGGATTCGGTTTCGCCGCCGCTTTCCTGCCTTCGCTGCAGGCTGACGCGAGTCTCGACCCGGCGACAGCAGTGCTCGCCCTGCCGTATTCGGCGGTGATTGCCCTCGTCGTCGCGGTCGTCCTCGCCGTCATCGCCTTGCGTTGGCTGGCCGTGCAGGTTCCCAGGAAGGACTTCGCGAAGCCCTTCCGGATGCAGGCCGACGCCCGGACGGGACTGACGACGATGAACGCGGAGGTCATCGCCGAGGCGGTCGCTGACGATCTCGAGTCCACCGACGGGGTCGTCGACGCACAGGTGATCCTGCGCGGGACCGCCCGCAGTCCGGAGCTGCTCGTCCACATCGACGCCGATGAACGCGCGGACATCGATGCGCTCATCGCCGAGGTGGCCGACCGTGTCGCGGGCAATGCCTCCCTGGCACTGGGCGCCCCGCTGCGGGCCGTGGCGGTCGAAGTCGGCATCGCCCGCACGCGTTCCCGCCGCCAACGCACCGTCAGTGTGTAGCCGCTGCCCCGAAATGCAGGTCGCAATCGGATACTTTCCGGGCTCAGAAATGTCCGTTTGCGACCTACATTTCGGTGAAAAATCCGATAGTGACCGCAAGTTCGGCGGTCGGCAGCATGAACTCCGCGAAGCGTTGTGGACGACAAAGACCCTCTGCGAGGAGTTGTGAGTGGCAAAGCCCCTCCGCGAAGCGTGATGAATGACAAAGACCCCGGGGCGCTCAATCGCGACATCCCGGGGTCCTCGCAGCACTCCCCTCGAGTACCCGGACGCATCCCCATACGTCCGTTATGTTCACCCGATCCCCACCGGGCGAACACCATAATTTGACCACACTTTCGCACCGCTTGTAAAGAATCTCACCACTTGTCTCATCTCGCCCGCGAATCTATAGCACAGAAGATGGCAGAATAGAACCCCTGGTCACAGGCTCAGTTCGAGGTAGTTCACTTTTCAACCGCACTTCGCTGGGCGGACGAAAATTGCTGATGGGCCACACCTCGAGACGGCTCTCCCGCGAAGCAGGACGTGGCGTCGTCGATCGTTCAGCGACCGTCACGACGGGCGAAGGCGAAACCGTTCGATCCCCACCTCATGAGCGGACGCGGCACCAGCGGAGCAACGAGACCGGCCAGCCGATAACCGCGCCCGGGGACCGAGACGACCTTGCCCGCACGAGCATCACGCAGCGACTCCCGCACGACCTGGTCGACGCTCAGCCAGAGCAGACCGGGACCGGGACGGGCGACACCGAGGCGTTCGTGGAATTCTGTCCGGATGAACCCGGGCAGAACGGCGGTGACCGTCACCGGACTGTTCCGCAGCTCCCCAGCGAGCGCCTCGGTGAACACGAGCGTTGAGGCTTTCGACGCGGCGTACTGGCCCATCGTCGTCACCGCCGCCAGGGAGGAGACGGTGACGATGCCGCCGCGGCCGCGGGCCCGCATCCTCCGTGCCGCGAGCAGCGACAGTTCTCTCACGGCACCGGTGAGCACCTGATCCTGATCATTGAGTGCGGCGATGTCGGACTCCAACAGCGATCCGCGCAGTCCGTAGCCGGCGTTGTTGATGAGGACATCGATCTGCTGCGTGTCGATGACCTCGGCGACTGCGTCGATTCCGTCCCTCCTCGCCAGGTCGGCGGCGACCACCTCGGCGTTGATCGCGTGAGCGGCACCCAGCTGATCGGACAGTTCCCGCAGTCGCCGTTCGTCACGGGCGACGAGCACGAGATCATAGCCATCGCCGGCCAGGGCCCGCGCATAGCCGCGCCCCAGACCGGAACTCGCCCCGGTGATGAGAGCACGCGGTCGAGGCATCCGGCCCCGCCGCGAAGCGGCATCGTCACCGGCTTGCGACGATGCGGTTCGCGGTGCCTGCGGGGCCCTGTCGGTCATACCGCTCCGCGGCCTCTGCGCACTGTCAGGGACTGCACGGCGGTGCCGATGGGGCCGTCGGTGTCGCTGAGCACGCTCGTGGTCTGGCCGAGTCCGGTCGGGCCGAACGTCACCTGCGTATCGAAGCCGACCCACCCGGCTTCGGGCTCCCGGGTGAGGTGGATGGAGAGGTCGACATTGGGGAAGAAGGTCGTCTTCGGGTCCTCACGCACGGCCAGGCCGTTGGCGGTGTCGACGTACTTGACGAAGGCCGCGGTCGGAGGGTCGGTCTCGCCGTCGACGAGCGGGTAGGGGCTGCGCACCCACGACTGGGCATAGCCGGGGTGGGCGTCGGCTCCCTGTCTGCCTTCGAGGGACGCGATGTAGCCGCCGCCCCAGCGGTTGGTGAACGGGGCCTGGGGCATCTCGGACACGGCGGGCAGCGGCTGCCATTCGTCACCGGCGACCGCCTCGGTGTCGGAAGCCAGCAGTCGCCAGGCGCGAGCGATGATGCTCGTGCGCTCACCATGGCGCATCCGGGCTTCGACGAGTTCGATGGTCCGGCCGGGGCGGATGACCTCGACGTCGATGGTGAACTCACCAGAGTGGATGACGCCGAGGACGTCGAAGGTCACCCGCGAGACCATCTTGTCGCTGGGCAGGCGGCGTTCGATCTCGGCGAGGACGATCCCCGAGGCGGGCGCGAGGTGCTGCTCGCCGGGCTGCCATGCGCCCTGACTGTGCAGGGTCGAGACGAAGCGGTCCTCGGACAGACGCACATAGTAGGAGTCGGGGTACGCGGCGCCGTCGTGGCCGAGATGATCGTTGGGAGCGTCAGGCATGGCACCAGCTTATCGACTCGCGGCCGTGCGGTCGGCGCAGGGGCCCGGCAATCGCCGCCCCCTCCGGCGGGCGACCTGCGATCACGTTGCCGGGGGCCGGGTGCGCTTTCTCCTCCGGGGCCGACCGCTTAGGGTGGGAGGGTGAGAATCGCTACGTGGAATGTGAACTCGATCCGCGCCCGCCACGATCGCATCGGGGCCTGGCTGGATCGTTCGGATGTCGATGTCCTGGCCATCCAGGAGCTCAAGTGCAAGGATGCCCAGTTCCCCGAGGAACTGTTCACCGAGCGCGGCTATGAAGTGAGCTTCCATGGCCTCAACCAGTGGAACGGCGTGGCCATCGCCTCCCGCGTCGGACTCACCGACACGGAGATCGGCTTTGCGGACATTCCGGCCTTCGGTGCGGACGAACCCGTCGTCGAGGCTCGCGCCCTGGCCGCCACCTGCAACGGGGTGCGCGTCTACTCCCTCTATGTGCCCAACGGCCGCGAACTCGATCACCCGCACTACGACTACAAACTCGAGTGGTACCGGGCGCTGACGAGCGACATCGCCGCCCAGCTGGCAGACGAACCGGAGAAGAGACTCGTCCTCTGCGGTGACTTCAACGTCGCCCCGCTCGACGAGGACGTGTGGGACATGGCCGAATTCGACGGCGCCACGCACGTGTCGGATGCCGAGCGCAGAGCCTTCGACGACCTCCTCGGAGCCGGCCTGAGCGAGGTCACCCGCCAGTTCACTCCCGGACCCGGCGTCTACACGTTCTGGGATTACCAGAAGCTGCGTTTCCCGAAGAAGCAGGGCATGCGCATCGACTTCCAGCTCGCCTCACAGTCGCTGGCCGCGACCGCCTCAGCCGGCGAGATCGACCGCGAAGAGCGCAAGGGCAAGGGCGCGTCCGACCACGCACCGGTCATCGTCGACTACGACCTCTGAACCGCCTCCCGGTCGTCCGTCTCACCCCTTGGCCCCGCCTGAGCAACATTAGCGGCACAGCCATAGACATCTCCCCGGTCTTCTGGTGAAGTTGAACCAGGAGCTAGGAAGGTGACGATGATGTCAGCAACTGTCCGCGAACTGGTCGACGAAGCCTACGACCGGCGTGAGTCCACCTGGAGGGCCGCCCTGGAGACGGTCAACGACTGGGTCGAGTCCGTCCGCGCCTCCTCCTCTCTGCTCTCCGGCGACCGAGTGCGCGTCGTCGACGGTCGGATCAAGGACCGGATGCGCACGGGTGAGAAGCTGCGACGCAAACTCGCCGACGCCAATGACGAGATCCACGAATCCGTCGAAGTCGAAAACCAGGTCATCGACGTCGTCGGCGCTCGCGTCGTCTGCCGCACCGAACGCGAACAGCTCGCCCTGTGGGACCTGCTCACCGAGGCGAACGACGACGCGAACCTCTCCATCGCCGAGGTGCGCGACTACTCCGCGACTCCGAAACCCTCCGGATACCGCGGTCGCCACCTCATCGTCGAAGTCCCGTTCGACTCCGAGCCCTCCGTCCTCGTCGAACTGCAGCTGCGCACGATCCTGCAGGACGCGTGGTGCGTCCTCGCCGAGGAGCACCTGTTCAAACCCGGGCAGGCCCTGAAGTCCGACGCCCAGCAGGAGAGACTGTCCGTCATCCTCGCCGGTCTCATGGCCCAGGCGGATTCCGTGGCCGGTTTTATCGCCGATGACGTCGGAGCGTACCTGGGCATGGGCAATTCCGCCCCACCACGCACCTTCGCCGAAACGGACGAACCGACCGAGCCGGCCATCGAGGTCACGATCCGCGAACTCAACCACTCCTACGTCCTCGCCGCAGATGAAGTCGGCCGGCACGGCATCATCCAGCTCGAGACGCTCGGGCTGACTCCCGACAACCCCGAACGCTCAGCCTTCCCGCACCCCGGTGACAAGCTGCAGGTGCGTATGGACGAGTCCAACAACACTCGATACTTCATTCCCGTCGCCCGCGACCGCTGAGCGGAGCGGCGCGGCGCCGGACCCTCCCGGCGCACTCACGGCGCACCGACTAGACTTGCGTCCCATGGGAAAGAAGTCGAAGCGCTCCAAGGAAGAACTCATCGCCAAACGCCTCGCGAGGGCGCAGGCCACGGCTTTCGTCGCACGTCCGTTTGCGGACCTGCCGTTCGAAGCCGACATCATCTGCCTGCGTGAACTCGTGCCCGCGGCGACCGCGACCGCGAAGCTCACCGAGGAATACGGCGGCCATGAGGTGACGATCGCCTCGCTCCTGCCCGCCGCCTGGCAGGCCTGGCGTCGTGATGACGGTGAGATCATGGCCGGCATGCAGGTGCCGGTGTCCTCGACCGACGCCTCCCGCGATGTTGCCCGCGGCATCCTCGCCGCCGTCGAGGCGGAGCCCGGCACCTCGATCGAAGCGACGACCGAACCCGGTGCGGGTCCGCGCCTGCAGGACATCCTCGACACCTCTCACCCGTTCGACGTCCGCGTGCTCGAATCCTTCGACTACTGGGCGCTGCCCGAGGCCGAGACCGACCCCGAGGTCGGTGCCGCCCTGCAGCAGGCCAACGACTCGGTCGCCCCGACCGAGAAGCTCGCCTCGGTCGACTCCGCCTACTGGACCGAGATGTCCGGACGCACCTATGTCCGCTGGGCCCGTTCCGAGGGCGAGGATCGCGTCGTCGATGCGATGGCCCGCCTGCAGGCCGAGAACGGCAACGACCTCGGCGGCATCGGCTCCTTCCTCGGCTACTTCCGCGCCCACGGGATCATCATCCCCGTCTGGGAGCTCGAGTTCGGCACCCGTCCCGACGATGTCGAAGAGCCCATCGCCGCCTTCGGCAAGGCCATGGACGAGGCGCTGAACACGACCGAGCCGATGAGCACGGAGGCCCGTCGCGTCCGCTCCGGAATCGTGTCCCGCCAGCTGACCATCCACTGACATCCGCCACCCGGCCGGGCAGGCCGGGCACGGATCCGACCGTGCCCGGCCCCGCCTCGGCGCCGGTGTCGGACAGGAGCACCCGCATGAGCGCACACCCGCACCCCGCCCCCGAGGCGGTCGCCGCCATCGTCCCGGCGATGAACGAATCCGAGCGCATCGCCGCCACGGTGACCGCGGCCAAGCAGATTCCCGGGGTCGACATCGTCCTCGTCGTCGACGACGGATCGAGCGATGACACGGGGACCGTGGCCCGTCGGGCCGGCGCCGAGGTGATCACCCACCCGAAGAACAAGGGCAAGGCCGCGGCCATGATGACCGGGGCGTTCGCGCTGCGCAACCGGGAGATCTCCGACGCCGACCCGGGTCTCGAGCCGAAGCATCGGGCGCTGCTGTTCATCGACGGCGACCTCGAGGACTCCGCCGTCAACACCGCTCCCCTGGCCGCACCCGTGCTCGCGGGCGAAGCGGACATGACGATCGCGATCCTGCCGGAGCAGAAACGCAAGGGCGGGGGCTTCGGATTCGTCGTCGGGCTCGCGAAGAAGGGCATCGCCGAACTCAGCGGCTTCGAGGCCACTCAGCCCCTGTCAGGCATGCGCTGCCTGTCCCGGGAGGCCTTTGACACGGCCCTGCCGTTCGCCGCCGGATGGGGTGTCGAAACGGCCATGACCATCGACGTCGTCAACGCCGGCCTGCGCGTGGAAGAGGTCGAATGCGACCTCCACCACCGCGTCACCGGTCGCGACCTCAAGGCGCACCTGCACCGCGCCGCCCAATACCGCGATGTCGCCCGCGCCATCCTCGTCCGCCGCATCCGCGCCAAGCGGAGCCACCAGCAGAAGGAGACCGGCAAGTGAGTCTGGCCCGTTTCGCCTACCTCGGCCCCGAGGCCACGTTCACCGAGGCGGCTCTGCTGAGCTTCCTCGACTCCCGGAATCTGCGCGCGACGGCCTCGGCACAGCCGATGCGCAATGCCGCCGCCGCTCTCGATTCCGTCATCGAAGGCGACTGCGATGCCGCAGTCGTTCCGATCGAGAACTCCGTCGAAGGCGGGGTGCCGGCCACGATCGATGCCCTGACCGAGCACGGTCGGCTCCAGATCATCGCCGAGGTGGTCGTGCCCGTCCGCTTCGTCCTGGCCGTGAAGCCGGGGACCGCCGCCGAGGAGGTCACGTCCTTCGGCTCCCACCCGCACGGTGAGGCACAGGTGCGCGCGTACATGTCCGAACACTTCCCCGATGCCGTCTACCTGCCGACCTCGTCGACGGCCGCTGCCGCCCGCGACCTGGCCAACGACGCCGGTGACCATGTGGCCGCCGTGTGTCCCGCCCTGGCCGCGCAGCGCTACGGGCTCGACGTCCTCGCCGAGGACATCGGCGACCGCAAGGACGCCGTCACCCGTTTCGTCGTCGTCACCCGTCCCGGTGCCATTCCCGCACCGACCGGGGCGGACAAGACCACCATCGTCGCGGCTCTGCGATCGGACCGGGCCGGTTCGCTGCTCGAACTGCTCGAACAGTTCTCCAGCCGCGGTGTGAACATGTCGCGCATCGAATCCCGACCGACCGGCGACGGGCTGGGTCTCTACCAGTTCTCGATCGACCTGCTCGGGCACATCCACGAGGCGCGGGTGGCCGAGGCGCTGCAGGGCGTTCATCGGTCCGCGCTCAAACTCGCCTTCCTCGGCAGCTACCCGAGTTCCGACGGAGTCCTCGTGCCGATCGACCCGACGACCTCCGAGGAGTCCTTCGCCGCGGCAGCCGACTGGTTGGAGCGCACCCTGGGCGGCTGAGTCTGCGATACTGAAGCCTACTGGAAAGTAGGTGTGCGCAGATTGCCAGAATCCGGCCTGTTTTTGGCAATCTGAACCCACTGAACGTCGGTTCGGCCGACGGAGACGACAGAGGAGTCGACGATGAGCACAAACGGCCACCCATCCCCCGATGCGATCATCGTCGGCGCCGGACTCGCCGGTCTCGTCGCCGCCCATGAACTCACCCGAGCCGGCAAACGCGTCGTCATCCTCGACCAGGAGAATCGCGCCAACCTCGGCGGGCAGGCGTTCTGGTCGCTCGGCGGGCTCTTCCTCATCGACTCTCCCGAACAGCGTCGACTGCGCGTGCACGACTCGCTCGAACTCGCCCGCGCCGACTGGGCCACCTCGGCGGGGTTCGACCGCGAGGAGGACCACTGGCCCAGACAGTGGGCCGAGGCCTACCTCGAATTCGCGGCAGGAGAGAAGCGACAGTACCTGCGTGACCTCGGCCTGCGCCTGACTCCGATCGTCGGCTGGGCCGAACGCGGCGGCTCCGGAGCCGCCGAACACGGCAACTCCGTCCCCCGTTTCCACCTCACCTGGGGCACCGGCCCCGAGGTGGTCCGCGTCTTCCGCGAACCCGTCGAAGCCGCCGAGACGGCCGGGCTCGTCGAGTTCGGGTTCCGACACCGCGTCGATACACTCCTCACCGAATCCGGCACCGTCGTCGGTGTCCGCGGTCGCACGCTCGCGCCCAGCCACACGGCTCGCGGGGTGGAGTCGAACCGCGAGGAGGTCGCGGACTTCGAACTCCGCGCTCCCGCCGTCATCGTCACCACCGGCGGGATCGGCCACAATTTCGACCTCATGAAGAAGTACTGGCCGGTCGACCGCCTCGGCGAGTTCCCCGACACGATGCTCGCCGGTGTGCCCGCGCACGTGGACGGACGGATGCTCCAGATCGCCGAGGATGCCGGGGCGAGCCTGATCAATCGGGACCGGATCTGGGCGTACACGGAGGGCATCGAGAACTGGAATCCGATCTGGCCCGGGCATGGGATCCGGATCATTCCCGGACCCTCGTCGATGTGGTTCGATGCCGAAGGCAACCGGTTCCCAGCCCCGAACTATCCCGGTTTCGACACGAACCGGACGATGCGCACAATCCTCGACACGGGGTACGACTATTCGTGGTTCGTCCTCAACGAGTCGATCATCCGCAAGGAATTCGCGCTCTCGGGTTCGGAGCAGAACCCGGACATCACGGAGAAGGACATCCGGATCACGCTCGACCGTGTGCGCTCCTCCGATGCTCCCGCGCCGATCGAGGCGTTCAAGAAGTACGGTTCCGACTTCGTCGTCGCCGATTCGACCGAGGAACTCGTCGCCGGGATGAATGCACGCTCCCGCGGGCCGGTCATCGATCACGACCACCTCGTCGAGCAGATCCGGCAACGGGACCGCCAGACCGCGCACCCGTTCTCGAAGGATGCGCAGGTGCAGGCGATCCACAACGCCCGCGCCTATCTGGGGGACAAGATCGTGCGCGCGGTCAAGCCGCACGAAATCCTCGATCCCGAGCACGGGCCGCTCATCGCGGTGCGGCTGAGTCTGCTCTCGCGCAAGACCCTCGGCGGGGTGGAGACGAACCTCGACGCTCAGGTCATCGGCGCAGCGATCGGCGATGCTGCTGGCGGCGGCACACCGATTCCGGGGCTGTTCGCAGCCGGTGAGGTCACCGGATTCGGGGGCGGCGGAATGCACGGCTACAACGCACTCGAAGGCACGTTCCTCGGCGGGTGCATCTTCTCGGGGCTGCGGGCCGGACGTGCGGTCGCGAACCAGACCGGTGCCGGCGCATCCGGACGAGGGCATGACGCATCAGGACGTGGGGACGGCGATTCCGCGCTGCCAGGGGGAGAGCGAGCATGACGGGCAGTGCGCGACCGGACCTCACCGTCCTCGTCACCGGCGGCACCTCGGGTATCGGCAGAGCCGTCGTCGAAGCACTCGCGGCCAAGGGCTGCACCGTCCTCACGACGAGCCGCAGCCCGGATCGGCTCAAACCGACCGACACCATCCCCGGGGTCCGATACCTGCCGCTCGACCTCGCCGACCCCGAGGGGCCGGACCGGCTGGCAGAGGATCTCGATGCGATCGGCATGCGCGAGAGCATCGATGTGCTCGTGAACAATGCCGGCGAGAGTCAGTCCGGTCCGTTCGAAGAGCTGCCCGCCGATGCCGTCGAACGCCTGTTCCGCACGAATGTGTTCGGGCCCGTAAGGCTGAGTCAGCTCGTTCTGCCCGGAATGCGCAAACGACGAACGGGCCGCATCATCATGGTCGGGTCGATGCTCGCGAGTTTTCCGCTGGCTCACCGCAGCTCCTATTCGGCGTCGAAGGCCGCTCTGCGCGGATTCGCCACGGCAGCCCGGCAGGAACTCTCACCGTTCGGGGTGTGGGTGAGCACCGTCGAGCCCGGGTCGATCGCCACGGGCATCGGGCTGCGCCGGACGAAGTACCTCGAAGAGGGCTCGCCCTATACGGCGGATGTCACGACGATGCTCGAGCGGCTCGATGCCAATGAACGAGGCGGCATCTCGGCCGAGACAGTCGCGGCCACGATCGTCGACGCGATCATCTCGCCCAGGCCGCGGGAGTTCTACGCCGTCGGCAGCCGGGCCCCGCTGCCGTTCCTGCTCAAACGTGTGCTGCCGCGTTCGCTGATATCGAAGATCGTCGCCGCCCAGCACGGGCTGAAACGCTGAGACGGGCCTACTGGAACCGGGAGGGGATGAGGTGCTGGGTGGTCGAGATCCCGAGCACCCTCTGCTGCCGTGAGAGGTTATAGGTCCGATCGGACTGCAGGTATTCGACGAGGAAGAGCTTCGCACGATCTCCGCGCTTGAACATCCCCTTGATCCGGAGTCCGAGCTTCGCCATGACCAGCGCCTTGTCCTTCGCCACCCCTTCGATGACGACCTGGTCGTAGCCCATCCGCGCAAAGTGAGTGGCCACGGCGTCCTTGAGCCGGTACGGGGTCGGGTCCCCGATATTGAACGGACCCGCCGCCGAGGGCACATCGAGGCAGGCGAGCGCGGCCCGCACGACATTGTCGACATGGGTCAGGGTGAGTTTCTGCCGACCGCCTCCGGGCAGACGCAGCACCCCCTTCTTCGCCATGTGGGCGAGGAACGGCATGAGCATCGTCTCGCCCGGGCCATAGACGGCCGCAGGTCGGAGGATCGCGGCATCGGGTCGGATCCGAGCGACGAGCTGTTCGGCCAGGGCATGGGTGCGCGAGTAGGCGTCGGAGAACTCGCCGGGATCTTTCGGCCCGGCTTCCTCCCACAGTTCGGTGTGGAGTTCGCTCGGCGGGTACACCGTCGTCGACGACAGGTGGACGATGCGGGCCTTCGGGAAGGCGTCGAGGACGTTGCGCGTACCCGTCACCCGCACCTCATAGAGTGCGTCATCATCAGCGCTCACCGAGGCGATCCCGGCGCAGTGGAAGACCGAAGTGACCTTCCCCGCCAGGGACGTCACCGCCGAAGGGGCCGGCTCGGTGATGTCCCACTGCTGGAAGTTCACTCCGGGGATGTCCGGGTCTCTCCGGCCCAGAGCGTAGACGGTCTCGTCCCTCTCCGCGAGAGCACGCGCGATGGCACCGCCGATGAAGCCGCTGGCTCCGGTCACTATCACCGCCACGTTGATTCCCTTCTCATCCGTGCCTCACTGCGGCACATCCTGACACTGTCGAAGTTCTCGCGACATCGCGGGCGCTCATCCGCGGTGCTGCCACCGCGGCTCGCGCTTGCTCAGGAAGGCGTCGATCCCTTCCTGAGCATCGGTGCCGACAGCATTGTGTGCCATCACCTGTGACATCCGCGCATACGCCTCGGCCACAGGCAGTTCACGCTGCTCGTAGAACGCGGCCTTGCCTATGGCAACTGTAGCCGACGAGGCGGACGCCACTTTCCGAGCGAGATCCGCCGTGGCGGTCTCGAGGTCGTCATCGGCGACGACGTCGGAGACGAGACCGAAGGCCAGCGCATCCTCGGCGGAGACGAAATCACCGGTCAGCAGCATCCGCATCGCCTGCTTCGCCGGCACCGCGCGGGAGAGGGCGACCATCGGCGTCGAACAGAACAGGCCGATCTTCACTCCCGGAGTCGCAAACCGTGCCGACTCCGCGGCGACCGCCAGGTCGCAGGCGGCCACGAGCTGGCATCCGGCCGCCGTCGCCACCCCCTGAACCTGTGCGATGACCGGCTGCGGAATGGTCTGGATGAGCTGCATGAGACGAGAACAGGCGTCGAAGATCTCCTGCTGCGCTTCAAGATCCGCCCCACGGATCTCCTTGAGATCATGACCGGAGCTGAAGACGTGACCGGCGGAGCCGACGATGACTGCGCGCACATCGGTGCGGCGGCCCACCTCGGCGAGGGTGTCGATGAGGGCTTCCATCACCTCGAGGGACAGGGCGTTGCGTGTGGCCGACCGGTTGATCGTCACGGACGCGACTCCGTCGTCGAGCGGCGCGAATACAATTGACTCGGACATAGCCATATTCTGCCAAAGGTCAGGCTCGCAGCGCGGAATCTGGTCGACCGTTTTCGCTCATCCCCGTCCGCGCGGCCTTCCCGGTGCGGGTCCAGCGGAGTCGAGAGGGACCATCATGACCACTTTGCTGATGATCATCGGATTCGGAGCAGCTACCTCGGTGGTGGTCGGATTGGGGCAGAGACTCAGACTTCCGTGGCCGGCGCTCATGGTCCTCATCGGCATCGCCGGTGCCTTCATCCCCACCTTCGCCGAGGTGGGCATCGACCCCGAACTCGTGCTCCCCCTGTTCCTGCCGCCCCTGCTCTTCGCCGCGGCGCAGAAGACGTCGTGGGCACTGTTCGCGATCCGGTGGCGCACGATCCTCGGCATGTCCGTGGCCCTGGTCGGGGTGACCGTGGCCGCCGTCGCAGGCTCCGCCGTCCTCCTCATCCCCGGCATCACGATCGCCGCGGCCATCGCCCTCGGCGCGATGCTCGCCCCACCGGACCCCGTCGCCGTCGACGCGGTCGCCGGCACCGTGTCGATTCCGCGCCGCATCATGTCGACCCTGCAGAGCGAGGGACTGTTCAACGACGCGGCGTCGCTGGTCATCTTCCAGACCGCGATGGCCGCGGTGCTGGCCGGCACCGAGGTCGACTACGCAGATCTGGCTGTGTCATTCATCGTCTCCGCCACCGTCGCGGTCGCCGTCGGTCTGGTCCTGTCGTTCGCGGCGTGGTGGGTGATGGAGAAGATCGACCACACGGTCGCCCGTTCCTCACTGATGCTCGTCCTGCCCTTCGGCGTCTACCTCGTCGCCGAGCACCTCCACGCCAGCGGCGTGATCGCCGTCGTCGTCGCCGCACTCGAGGTCCGTCGCCGCGACACGGAAGGCAACTCCGCGGCACGCGTCACCCAGAACTCGACCTGGCAGGTCCTCGAGATGCTCATCACCGGCATCGCCTTCGGCCTCATCGGACTCGATCTGCGTCTCATCATCGAATCCGAGCATGCCGATCTCGGGCGGGCGCTGCTCATCGGCGGGCTCATCGCCGTCATCGTCATCGCCGTCCGCTTCATCTGGCTGCTCCTGGGCACTCTCATCGAGCGCAAGCGCCGGGAGATCGACCCCGATGCCGCTCCGCTGAACGTCCGCGATGCCACCCTGATGACCTGGGGCGGGATGCGCGGTCTGGCCACGGTGGCTCTGGCCCTGTCGATTCCCGCGACCACGCAATCCGGGATGCCGTTTCCGGGCCGGTCCTACATCGTCGTCGCTGCGGCCATCGTCCTGCTCGTCACCCTCGTTCTGGCGGGACTGACCTTCCCCGCTGCGGTGGCGGGCCTGGGCATCGACGACGAGGCGGAGAAGGAGCATCAGGCCACGAAGGCGATCGCGATGCGCGCCTACAAGGCGGCGATGCGCGAGATCAGGAACGACGACAGCCTGCCCGACGAGGTGGTCGAACCGCTGCGGGCCAGGTTCAAGCTCCTCCACGACCAGCTCAGCGGAACCACCGATGACCAGGCGAACTCCGAGCAGGTGACCGCGTTCAAGGAACACCGTGAGCAGATGCTGCAGGTGCAGAAGAGGGCGATGCAGACCGCCCGCGCCGAGGTGCTCGCCGCCCGACGTGAACGCGGCACGGATCCGGAGATCGCTGACAAGGTCCTGCGCCGCTTCGACCTCCAGTCCGTGCTCGCGAACTGAGCCGGACGCGTTGGTGTCGGCGATACGGGACGGCGGGCCGCCTCGGCGAGATTCTCGGCTGAAATCCAAGGTTGAGTGGAATAGACTCAACTTTGTTGGTGTTGTCCCATTCGAGAGCTGTGATCAGCACACGATTTCACGAAGGAGTTGCGCATGGACGCACAGATGACAACCAAATCCCGGGAGGCGCTGCAGACTGCGGTCAACGACGTCGTCGCCCGGCACAACAACCAGGTCGAACCGGCGCACCTCGTCGCCGCCCTCCTGTCCCAGCCCGATTCTCTCGCGGCCACCCTGCTGACCAAGGTCGGCGCCGACCCGCGGCGAGTGCTCACCGCCATCGAAGCCGTGATCGGCGGCTTCCCCACGGTCAGCGGTTCTTCAGTCAGCCAGCCGAGCCTGTCTCGGACCGGGCTCGAGATGATGAATCTCGCGCAGGAGGAGATGACCGCACTCGGCGATCAGTTCGTCTCCACCGAGCACCTGCTGCTCGCCGCCGCTGCCGGCCAGGACGGCACCGGCGATGCCCTGCGCTCCAATGGTGCCGGCCGGGACGCGCTGCTCGCAGCTCTGCCCGAACTGCGCGCCGGCAAAAAGGTCACCTCGGAGAACCCCGAGGAGACCATGCAGTCGCTGGAGAAGTTCGGCATCGATCTCACCGCCGTCGCCCGCGAGGGCAAACTCGATCCGGTGATCGGCCGCGACAAGGAAGTGCGTCGCGTCGTTCAGGTGCTCTCCCGCAGGACGAAGAACAACCCCGTCCTCATCGGTGAGCCCGGCGTCGGCAAAACGTCCGTCGTCGAGGGCCTGGCCCAGCGGATCGTGGCCGGAGACGTGCCCGAGTCGCTGCGCGACAAGACGCTCATCAGCCTCGACCTCTCCGCGATGGTCGCCGGCGCGAAGTACCGCGGCGAGTTCGAGGAGCGGTTCAAGGCCGTGCTCGAGGAGATCAAGAACGCCGACGGGCGGATCATCACCTTCATCGACGAACTCCACACGATCGTCGGTGCCGGGGCCGGCGGGGATTCCTCGATGGATGCGGGCAATATGCTCAAACCGATGCTCGCCCGCGGTGAGCTGCGGATGATCGGCGCCACGACGCTCGATGAGTACCGCGAGAACATCGAGAAGGACCCCGCCCTCGAGCGGAGGTTCCAGCAGGTCTTCGTCGGCGAGCCCAGTGTCGAGGACACGATTGCGATCCTCCGCGGACTCAAGGAGCGCTACGAAGCCCACCACAAGGTCTCGATCAACGACGGCGCCCTGGTCGCCGCGGCAACGATGTCGAACCGGTACATCACCGGTCGGCGACTGCCGGACAAGGCCATCGACCTCGTCGACGAGGCGGCATCCCGGCTGCGGATGGAGATCGACTCGGCTCCCGTCGAGATCGATGAGCTCCGGCGCGCCGTCGACCGCCTGAAGATGGAGGACATGGCCCTGTCGAAGGAGACCGACTCCGCGTCCGTCGAACGGCTCAACGCCCTGCGCGCCGATCTCGCCGACAAGGAGGAGGAGCTGCGCGGACTCGAAGCGACCTGGGAATCCCAGCGTGCCGGCCTCAACCGGGTCGGTGAGCTGAAGACGAAGCTCGACGAACTGCGCTCCGCTGCCGACAAGGCTCAGCGCGACACGGACCTCGAGACCGCGTCTCGTCTGCTCTACGGAGAGATCCCCGCTGTGCAGAAGGAGATCGCCGAGGCCGAAGCAGCCGAAGCGGAAGCCGAAGCCGGGCAGAACTCGGACCCGATGGTCTCCGACAAGGTCTCAGGCAATGACATCGCCGAGGTGGTCTCCTCCTGGACGGGCATCCCCGCCGGACGCCTGCTCCAGGGCGAGATCGAGAAGCTGCTTGGGGCGGAGAACGTCCTCGGTCAGCGACTCATCGGGCAGAAGGATGCCGTGGCTGCGGTCTCCGATGCCATCCGCCGTTCGAGGGCCGGTGTCGCCGACCCGGATCGTCCGACCGGTTCGTTCCTGTTCCTCGGACCCACCGGTGTGGGCAAGACGGAACTGGCGAAGTCGCTGGCGGACTTCCTCTTCGACGATGAGAAGGCTCTGATCAGGATCGATATGAGCGAATACGGTGAGAAGCACACCGTGTCTCGCCTCGTCGGCGCCCCTCCGGGCTACGTCGGCTACGACGAGGGCGGCCAACTCACCGAGGCGGTCCGCCGTCGCCCGTACTCCGTGGTCCTGCTCGACGAGGTCGAGAAGGCGCACCCCTCCGTCTTCGACATCCTGCTGCAGGTCCTCGACGACGGTCGGCTCACCGATGGTCAGGGACGCACGGTCGATTTCCGGAACACGATTCTCATCCTGACCTCGAACCTCGGTTCGCAGTTCCTCGTCGACAACTCGCTGTCGAATGAGGAGCAGCGCAGCAAGGTCCTCGACGTCGTGCATGCGACGTTCAAGCCCGAGTTCCTCAACCGGCTTGACGACATCGTGCTCTTCGATGCCCTCGGCCAGGCCGAGCTCGCCTCGATCGTCGATCTGCAGATCGAACACATGTCCAAGCGGCTCGGCGACCGTCGGATCTCCCTCGAGGTCACTCAGGGCGCGGAGGACTGGTTGGCCCTCGAAGGCTACGACCCGGCATTCGGCGCCCGTCCGCTGCGCAGGTTGGTCCAGCGCGAGATCGGCGACAAGCTGGCCCGCGCTCTGCTGGCCGGTGACATCCAAGACGGAGACACCGTCGTGGTCGACCTGCCCGAGGATCCCGAGGCCAAGGGCCTGGAGCTGCGCCCCAAGCGGTAACAGCCGCAGCATGCGTGCGTGCGGGAGAGAACCACCCTGCAGCCGCAGCGGTGGCAGGGTCGCCCCCCTGCAGCCGCACCGGTCGGCAGGGCCGCCCCTGCAGCCGCAGCGTGCGTGGGCGCCCGCCCCTGCAGCCGAACCGGCCGGGCACGGCCGCCCCCTGCTCCACAACGGCGTTCCCTGCCACACAACGGTCGGGAGAACCACCCTGCAACACAAAAGGTGCGGTGCATCAGATTCGGAACTGATGCACCGCACCTTTTGTGACGCGCACTCGCACCAAAAGTGATGCGCCCATGCACCTTTTGTGAAACCCGCCGCACTGAACGTGAAACGCCCCTGCGTCTGCTCCGCCGGCTGCGCAGCGAAAGAGGGCCGCGAACGTGCTACTTCTTACCGGCTGAGGACCCCGGCTTCGAGGACGAAGCAGCATTCGCTTCGGCGGCTTTCGTCCCAGCCGCCTTCGCTCCGCCAGCCCCAGTGGCCTTCGTCCCAGCCCCGGCCTTCGCACCGCCAGCCCCAGCAGCCTTCGCTCCGTTGGCCCGTGGCGCCGAGGAGGCCCACCAGTGCCGCAGATAGGCGCTGACCTTGGCGAAGCTGCGGTCGCGGATGAAGATCGCGTCGACGGCGATCATCGTCAACGAGAACCACGGCAGGCCCATGAGCAGCGCGATGCCGAGGTGGAAGGAGAGGATGCCGAGCAGCGCGACGATGCGGGTGTATCGGTTGAACAGCATGAACGGGAAAGCGCACTGGAAGAGGATCGACCCCCACGAGATCGCCACGACCATCGGCCCCCACGCCGTCATCAGATCCGACAGCACCGGCCAAGTGCCGAACTGCTGCGTGTGCAGCGGGTTGTACACGGCGAATCCGTGCTGCCAAGCGGTGCCGCCAGCCTTGTACAGGCCGCCGGACATGTAGATCGCACACACCTGGAATGCGAGGACGACGATGGCGAGGTTGTTGGCCATGATGAGCGCCCACCGCCACGGCCCGCCGTCGGACTCCGGGAACTCCGGATTCCGGGCCCGGCGCCTGGCATCGAGCGACCACCGGCGGGTGGTGTCGGCGAAGAGGAGCGCGATCATGAACATGCGGTAGGCGTTGTCGCCCTGGTCGCCGGCACCGTCGTTGAGCTCGATGAAGCTCACCCACAGCACGAGGTAGAAGGGCAGGACGATCCGTGTGCGCCACCCGAGGATGATGACGATGGCCAGCAGCGCCAGCCCGATCGTCAGCGCGGTGAACAGCGGCGGCGTCGTCACCGCCCGGTGGTAGAGGGAGAAGAGCCAGATGCTCGGGAAGTCGCTCTTCGGTTCGGCGATCTCACCGTTCCATGCAGCCCCCACGCCGAAGGCGTAGTGCCGCGCATTGAAGTTCGTGAGGATGAGTCCGAGCCCGGTCAACCCGATGAGGATCCGCGTCACCGCGAGCCCGTAGGTCGCGTGATAGCGACCGGTGAGCATCTCCTCGAGCCAGTTCCAGCCGTGCGCGAGCTTCGCGCGCACCAGGGTCGTCAACGGGACGAGTCCGGCGCTGCCGATGCTCTCCTGCGACTCTTCGTCTCCCCTCGCCGAGGCGGCCGGACCGGAGTGCCCGACCTCGGTCGCAGTGTCCGTTCCGCTCCTCGTCGATGTCATGTCGTCTTCCTCGTGCGGGGTCGTGTCGTCACTGTTCACTGACGCACCTCACTTTGTCGGAGGAGCAGAAGTACTTCGTGAACTCCTGCTGGGACTGATGCTCCTCGACGACGAGTGCACGCCAGCCCACGGGAACCGGCTGGATCTTCGGACGTTCGGCACTCTTGGAGTTGCGGTCGGCGAAGGGCACGACGTTCTGTCGGGCCGCCTGGTATTGGACGCGCTGGACATCGTCGCCCCAGATCGCCTTCGCCACCTGGGTCGCATAGGCCGTGGCCGTGTGCTCACTCTCGAGGTAGTCCGGGATCGCATTCTTCGGGTCGTCGTATTCCTTGAGCTTCGTCGTCAGCCGATCGACCGAATCATCGCCCTTGAAGTAGTCGAGCTTGACGATCGCCTTCTGGTCATCGGGCAGATCCTCCCAGGATCCCTTGATATCCGAGGCCACACCGATGCCGAGTCCGGCCGAACGCGGCGGGAACAGCTTGTACGTGGAGTGGTCGAGCTCGACGTCTGTGGCCCTGACCCACTGGGTGATCTCCTCGCCGCTGTCCGTCTTGATCACCGCACGCACGTCGAAGTAGTAGTCACCATTGATCGGCTCGGGCGCGAACACGCTCCATGACTGCCCCCACATCGGAATCATGTACTTCGTGAGCAGATCGCCGGGAATCACCTCCCGCATCGTCGAAGCAGGGGCGATCCACAGAAAGCTGGCGAAGAGGTGGAATCCCGTGATCACCATCGCGATCACCATCAGGGTCCGTTTCACCGCCGATCGTCGCCGAGGCGCTGCCTCGGTCGGCTTGTTGTCCATCTCGGTTCCGAATCTCTCAGCGAACACTTCCGGCGGCACCGGGATTCGGGGCGGCGCCCAGACATCCGCGGTGACAGCACACAGTGACTAGGGTACTTCAGCGGCAAGGGACTTTTCCCCGGTCCGTGCCCGATCACGGCCGCCGGTGATGCCTGCCTACTGCAGCGAACGCAGCCAGTCCTTGACCGCCTCGGTCGACTCGCCGAGCGTCGGCGGTGCCAATTCGTAGCTGGCCGGGGTCTCGGACAACCGGATCGGGTTGGCCACGGTGGGGATGACACGATCCCCTTCGCCCGCCTCGGCGACGGGTTGAAGTCCCAGCGTCGATGCCAGGTCCACGCCCTGAGCGATCGAGTTGATCGGCGCGCAGGGCAGCCCCGCCTCGGTGAGGATGTCGAACCATTCCTGGTTCGTCTTCTCACTGAGTGCGGCGATGAGTTCGGGGTCGAGTTCCTCGCGGTGGACGTTGCGATCGGCGAAGTTCGCGAACCTTTCGTCGCTGGCCCATTCGGGGTGGCCGAGCACCTCGGCGAGGCGGGCGAACTGGTTGTCGTTGCCGCAGGCGATGATGATCTGCCCCTCGGCCGTGGGCATCGGCTGATACGGGTAGAGACTCGGATGCTGGTTGCCCATCGCCTGCGGCACGACGCCGCCGGCGACATACGCCGAGGTCTGGTTCGCCAGGCCCGACAGCGCCGAGGACAGCAGGTTCGTCTCGACCAGCTGGCCGATGCCGGTGTCCTTGCGGTGGGCGAGCGCGGCGAGGATGCCCACCGTCGTATGGAGTCCGGTGATGACGTCGACGACAGCGACACCGGCCTTGACCGGGCCCGACTCCTCCGAGCCGGTCACCGACATGAACCCGGACAGCCCTTGGATGAGCAGGTCGTAGCCCGGCAGCGGATTGTCACGACCGAAACCGGTCACCGAGGCGTAGACGATGCCCGGGTTCACCGCGCTCACCGTCTCGTAGTCGAGTCCGTACTTCGCCAGTCCCCCGGCCTTGAAGTTCTCGACGAGGACGTCGGAGGCGGCGGCCAGCTGCTGTGCGAATTCGAGATCCTCGGGATCCTTGAAATCGAGGACGACCGAGTGCTTGTTCCGGTTCGCCGTGAGGAAGTACGTCGCATCGTCCCCTCGCCGAGGCGGCGCCCAGTGACGCGTATCATCGCCGGTCCTGCCCTCGACCTTGATGACCGTGGCCCCGAGATCGGCGAGCATCATCGTCGCGTAGGGTCCGGCCAGGACGCGGGAGAAGTCCGCCACGACCGTCCCGGCCAGAGGTCCGCTCCCCTGCCGCCCGAAAGGTTCTTGGACTCCTGCTGTTTCCACCTGCTGCCTCCCTTGGCACGACCGACTTTCCTGTCCTCAGGCAGACTATACGGACCGAGTCGCCCGGCCCACCCGACGGGGTCGCCGGTTGTCGGGAGAGGCCGAGGCGCGGCAGGACCGGAGGCAGGAGAGCGGCGGAGGCCAGGTCGGGAGAGCTGCGGATACCGTTCCGGGCGGGCAACGGTATCCGTCGGCCGCCTCGGCGACGATCTGGCTAGAATCAGCGGTACGATCGCCGATCACGACCAAGCGGCAGATTCCACGGCTGCGGCGCGGAGCCCCGAAGGACCGGGTCGCCCGCCCGACCGTGCTCGACCGGACATCAGCGAAGGGACGAACGATGACGTTGCACATGCCCGCGGAGACCTCCGCCCAGGACCGGGTCTGGATGGCGTTCCCATCCTCCGGCTACGCTCTCGGCGACACGGAGGCCGACGCCGAAGCCGCCCGCGCCACCTGGGCCGCCGTTGCCCGGGCCACCAGCGAGTTCACCCCGGTGACGGTGGTCGTGACCAGTGCACAGACCGAGCGTGCCAGGCGCCACCTCGGCGAGGGGATCACGCACCCGATCACGATCGTCAACGCCGCACTCGACGATGCGTGGATGCGTGATATCGGGCCGAGCTTCGTCGTCGACGACGAGGGCCGGCTGCGCGCGGTGGACTGGGTATTCAACGGGTGGGGCGCGCAGGAGTGGGCGAGCTGGGATCACGACGAGCACATCGGCGAGTTCGTCGCGGATCTGGCCGGCACCCCGGTGGTGTCCTCATCGCTGCGCAACGAAGGCGGTGGGTTCCACGTCGACGGGAAGGGCACGGTGCTGGCTACCCGCAGTGTGCAGCTCGACCCGGGTCGGAACCCGGGACTGACCGAAGCCGATGTCGAGGCCGAATTCGCGGCCACGATCGGGGCGAAGAAGGTCATCTGGCTCGATCGCGGGCTGCACCGCGACAACCAGACCTTCGGCACCCGCGGGCACGTCGACATCGTCGCCACGATGCCCAGTCCCGGCGTCGTCCTCGTCCACGATCAGCGCGATCCGAAGCACCCGGACTACGAATTCAGTCGTGCGCTCATCGCACAGTTCTCCGCCGAGACCACCGCCGATGGTGTGCCCTTCGAAGTGGTGCCGATCCCCGCACCCGAGGTGCTGCGCGACGAGGAGGGGTGGGTCGACTACTCCTATGTCAATCATCTCGTCACCAACGGCGGGGTCATCGCCTGCACCTTCGATGATCCGATGGACGCCGAGGCGGCCGCTGTGCTCGAGCGGGTGTACCCGGGTCGCAAGGTCGTCGGGGTCGATGCCCGCGAACTCTACGCCCGCGGCGGCGGCATCCACTGCATCACTCAGCAGCAGCCCACCGTCGGCTGATCTTCGACGCTCGGGGCATCGGCTGCGCAATCCATACCCCACCGGGCACTGCACGGTATAAGCTGGTGGGACAGGACACAGCGCCCATGCGCTGATCACCGAGAGGCTCGGATCTGTGCCGCACAGCAGTGCGGCAGACAGTGTCGGCAAACTGCGAAGAGGAGCATGACCATGAAGAAGAGATTGATTCTCCTGGCCGGTCTCGGAGTCGGATTCATTCTCGGATCGCGCACCGGACGCCAGAGCTATGAACGGCTGAAGGCCCAGGCCCAGGATCTGTGGACCGATCCGCGAGTCCAGGACACCGTCGACAGGGCCAACCAGTCGCTGCGTGAGAAGTCACCGGCCGTCGCCGACGCCGTCCAGACCGCGGCCGACAAGGTCAATGCCGTGGCGTCGACGAGCACGCTCGTCTCCGAATTCGACGGTGACGAGGACGGCTCGTCCGCGCAGGACACCGCCGCGAAGAGCACCACCGCTTCGCCGAAGCACACGCCGTCGCCGAAGGCCAAGGACACAGTGGCCGATCCCGAGCGTCACCTCGACGACGAGGGCCCCGCCGGAGTCGCCGACGACGACTGAGCAGCGGCACGGTAGCCGGCTTCGTTCACAGCAGGGAGCTCGTCAGTCGGGCCACGTTCTCGACGTACTTCTCCAGCAGTGACCGGCTCGCCCATTCCTCGGAGTCGAGTTCGACGGAGTTCGGGGCGTAGCGTTCGGCCTCGAGCTCGTACATGCGCTGTGTGAACTCACGATTGACGATGAACATCGTGACCTCGAGGTTCATCGCAAAGGACCGTTCGTCCATGTTCGAGGAACCGATGATCGAGACTTCGTCGTCGATGATGAGGAACTTCGAGTGCAGCACCGTCGGCGCGTGGTACATGAAGATCCGCACCCCGGCCCGAACGAGTTCGTCATAGTAGGACTGCTGCGCTTTGTGGGTCAGCCAGTGGTCGCTCGTCTCACCGACGTAGAGGCGCACCTCGACACCCGAGCGCGCCTCGGTGGTCAGTGCGTGCAGCAGCGACTCGTCGGGCACGAAATACGGTGAGCACACGACGACGCTGCGATTCGCGTTGTAGATGAGGTGGTTGAACAGTCGCAGATTGTTCTCATCCTCGAATCCCGGTCCCGAGGGCACGACCTGAGCCTGGATGCCGCCGGAGTCGGGGGCATCGAGGTCGAAGCTGTCGGGTTCGTCGACGATCTCGTCGGTCTCCGAATACCAGTCGGTGATGAACACGGCATCGAGCTCTTCGACGACCGGGCCGCGGCACTCGAGCGAGAGATCCTTCCAGCGGAAGCCCTTCCGCCGGTTGCGCGCCTTGTTGTAGGAGCGGTCGATGATGTTCTGCGAACCGGTGAACGCAAGATCCCCGTCGACGACGAGGATCTTGCGGTGATTGCGCAGATCGGGCCGCTGGTACTCGCCCCGCCACGGTCGAATCGGCAGGGCTCGACGCCAGCTGACGCCCGAGGAGTCAAGCCTCTTGACGAGCTCCGAATACCCCGGATACCCCAACGAGCCGACATGGTCGATGAGGATGCGCACCCGCACCCCCCGCGCATGCGCGGCCAGCAGGGAATCGAGCAGCCGCCTCGTCGTGTCGTCGATGGCGACGATGTAGAACTCGAAGTGCACGAATCGCGTCGCTTCGTCGACGGCGTCGGCCATCGCCTCCATGCAGGCGTGATTGTCGACGTGGAGCTCGAAGTCGTTGCCGTGGGTCATCGGCAGGGCACCGAGGTCGAAGTTGAGCTGCGCTGCGGTGCTCAGCGGTTCGGGCATGTGGTCCTTCTGCCCGAGGATCGGCCGATTCCGGATCTGGTCACGGATGAGGGCATTCATCTGCGACTGCTTGTCCCGCCGCCGCTTCGGCAGCTTCGCCGAGCCGAGCAGCAGGAACGCCGCGACGCCGACATACGGGATGAGGAAGATCGCGAGCAGCCAGCCCAGTGCCACCGAGGGCCGGCGGTTGTGCGGAATCCATCCGAGCGCAATGATGCGGATGAGGAGATCGATCAGCAGAAGGGTGATGATCACCCAATTCGGCCAGGCCGAATTGATGTTGAAGAGCGGATAGATCCCGAAACTGCTCATATATCGCCTGTTCAGCCCCGCCCTTGTTCGTCACCGGTGGGGTCTTTCACCTCAGGTTGAGGAATTCGCATTGTGCACTATCGTATCGTGCCGAGTCTGCGGCCACACCGGCACATCCCCTCTGACCACGGACATCATCCGTCCGCGCCCCTCGGTTGCACTGTGCCGCCCGGCCCCGGTCCTACCCGAGCAGGGCTCCGGCGTCCGCGACCCCGGTTCCGCCTCGGCGAGGGTGCGCGGGCATACTGGAAGACAATGACAAGTGGCGAAAGCGAAGGTGCTGACCGTGATTCGAGACATCAGTCCTGAGGGCTCCGACCGTTCGGATGTGGCCGACAGCGCCAGCCGCGGCCCCGACGTCATCAACGCGGAGTCGGTGCCCGTCAGGCCCGCCGTGAGCGTACTCATGCTCCGCGACGGCGCCGAGGGTCTCGAAGTCTTCATTCAGCACCGGGTCTCGACGATGGACTTCGCCGCCGGTGTCGTCGTCTTCCCCGGCGGCCGCGTCGACCCGATCGATGCGCAGACCGCCTCGACGATCACGGTCGCCGACCCGATCGTGCACACGTCCGCCTGGTCACGCTCGACCATCGCCGAGGAGGCTGAGGGGTGGCGGGTCCTGCTCGCCGCCGCGGTGCGTGAGGTCGAAGAGGAGACCGGTGCTGTGCTCGATCCGGCCGGGCTCGTCCCCTGGGCCAACTGGGTGACCCCGCTGGGCCGCCCCAAACGGTTCGATACCTATTTCTATACGATCGCCGCCCCGGAGCTCGACGCTGCCCAGCACCAGACGACGGAGGCGCACACGAGCGAATGGCGTTCGGTCAGCGGCATCCTCGCCGACGAGGCTGCGGGCCGGCTCAAGCTCATGCGTCCGACGTTCGTTCTGCTGCGGCAGCTCTCGTCCTTCGCCTCCGTCGTCGAGGCGCTCGGAGCCGAGCGGACCATCGATCCCGTCCGCCCGGAGTTCCCTTCGATCCGCGGGTCCTGAGGTCAGCGTTTCGCGCGCGCCTTCATCGCCGCCAGCCGGGTCGCCACAACCTGTTTCTGCTCCTCGGTGCCCAGCAGCTGTGCCAGCGCCTCCTGTTCGGTGTCGAGGCCGACGCTGAGTTCGGAATCATAGGACAGGTCGACGAGGCGCTTCGCCCACACGAGCGCTGAGCGTGACTGTCCGGCGATCTGTGCGGCCAATTCTCGGGCGCGGGCGATCGGGTCGTCGACGAGTTCTTCGACGAGGCCGATGCGCAGGGCCTCCTCGGCACCGATCGTGTCCGCGGTGGCGATGAGCTTCTTCGCCTGACCGGGGCCGACGAGTCGTGGCAGCAGCTGGGTGCCGCACATATCGGGGATGATGCCCCAATTGAGTTCCATGAGCGAGAGCTTCGCATCGGGCCCGGCCACCCGGATGTCCGCACCGAGGGCGATTTGCAGGCCGCCGCCGAGAGCAGGTCCGCGGACCGCGGCGATGACGGGCACCTCGACGAGCGACCAGATGTGCACGGCCTTCTGCGCCAGCGCCCGGGCGGAGCCGAGGCGTTCGCCGATGTGGACGGCGGAGGACCCGGAGCCCGTGCCCTCGGCCCGGCTGTCGGATTCCTCCTCGGCGGTCGAACGGGTCGCGGTCCCCTCCTCGGCGATCCGGGTGAGTTCGGTGAAGTCGAGGCCAGCGCTGAACGCGCGTCCCCGACCGGACAGGACCACGGCCTTGACCTCGGCGGAGTCTCGCAGCGCCAGTCCCACCTCGACGAGGTCTTCGAAGACCTCACGGGTGAGCGAATTGAGCTTCTCGGCGCGGTCGATCTCGACGTGGGCGACGCCGTCGGCGATCGAGCAGACAACGGTCGAATGCGTGGTCTCGAGCATGGGAGGACCTTTCGAAGGCAGGGCCGGCACTCATCGGTCCGGCATCGGCATGGCACCGGCCGGTCGCCGTGGGCCCGGCGGGGATTCCGGCGGCCCTGAACGACCGATCAGCGGCGTTTCTTGAACCCTATCGGAGCTCCGGTCAGCGTCAAGACCAGGACCGCGATGAGGGAGGCCGCGCACATCGCGACGACGCCGGGCCAGGCGAAGTCGACGAAGAGGACCGCCGACAGCCATGCTCCGAGACTCGTACCGAGGTAGTAGACGGTGAGGTAGATGGCCGCCGAACGGGTCGAGTCCACTCCGGGCCGGGCCGCACTGGCCGCTGCCGAGGCGCCGGTGTGCCCGAGGAAGAAGCCGGCGGTGAGCAGCGACATGCCGATGATGATGCTCGCGAGCGAGTCGACGAGGGTGGCCCCGGCCCCGGCGAGCGCGATGAGCATCCCGGCCAGAGTGATGTGCTGGCGTGGGAACTTCGTGGCCAGGCGGCCGTAGTACGTGGTGACGACGGTGCCGACGAGGTAGATGAGGAAGAACAGGGCGACCGCGCCCTCGCTCAGCCGCCACGGGTCCTGCTGCAGCCGGGTGCCGAGCATCGTGAACGACCCGCCGAAGACGATCATGCACAGGAAACCGGTGAGGTAGATCCGCCACAGTCCCCCGCTGAGCGGGATCACTCGCCGAGGCGGCCGCGGGGCACCGTCGCCCTCAGTCGTGGGTACGGGGTCGTCAGCGGTGGGTGCAGGGTCGGGGTCGGCCGCCTCGTCGACGGTCGACTCGGTGTCGAGGACGGCCCTGCTCCGGGCGGTTGCGAAGAGGTCGTGGCGCAGCAGCCAGACGACGATGAGGCCGAAGATCAGGGAGATCGCGGCGGTGAAGGCGAGCCCGCCGTGCCAGCCGAGCAGTTCGGAGGCCAGACCGGTGAGCAGTCGCGAACACAGTCCGCCGATCGTGTTGCCGGCGATGTAGACCCCGATCGCACCGGGCAGGGCCGCAGACGGCAGCCGCAGGGAGAGGTAGGCCATCGCCGTTGCCGGCACCGAGGCGATCGCCAGCCCCTGGAGGAAGCGGACGGCGATGAGCAGCTCGGGAGTCGGTGTGAACGGCAGGACGAGGGCGAGGATCGCTGCGACGATCACGCCTGCGCCGATCTGACGGGCATGGCCGATGCGCGGAGCGAGCATCGAGAACGGGATGAGGAAGACGGCCATCGCCACGTTCGTCGCCGAGACCGTCAGACTCGCCGTCGGTCCGTCGATGCCGTAGGCCTCGCGGATGGCCGGCAGCAGCCCCTGGGTCTCGTAGAGGACGAGGAAGACGGAGACTCCGGCCAGGAAGACCGCGACGACGGTTCGCCGAGTGCTCGTCGGACTCGGCTCACCTGTGCTCATGAGACCAACGCTATGCCTGCGGGGACCGCGACCCCAAACGCTTCCGGTCAGCGGCCCAGTCCGCAAAGGGGGATAACCCCATCGCCGAGGCGCCGCTCGGTTCCCTAGGCTGGAGCCATACCTTCGACGACGTCGGGTCCCCGGCGTCGACAGCATCGGACCCGGCACCGGCGAGCACAGGATGGGAGTCCACAGCGATGTCCGCGACCACCGAGATTCCCGCGATCTCTCCCGCCACTCCCCTCCCTCCGCTGGCTCCGGTCGGCATCGACGAGGCTGCCGACGATTCCGGCAACCGGTCGTTCGTCCTCACCTGGCTGCTGTCTCTGCTCTTCGGCTTCCTCGGACTGGACCGGTTCTACACCGGTCGGTACTCAACGGGCGTGCTCAAGGCGCTCAGCCTCGGCGGGTTGGGGATCTGGTGGATCATCGATCTCGTCATCGTCTTGGCCGGCGGCCTCCGGTACGGTCGGGCACCGCTGCGCGGTTTCGACCACAGCAAGGAGATCGCGTGGATCGCCACCGGGCTGACGATCATCGTCGCCTATTCGCTGCAGCTCGATGCGCTCGTCGGATCGCTGTTTGCCGGACTGCTCTGAATCTTCTCAGGTCAGCCTTTCCTGAAAACTCAGTCTCCTGGGTCTAGGCTCGAAGCCAGGACAGTTCAAGGAGGCACAATGAAACGGCAATTCCCCATTGTCCGGTTGGTCAGCGGCGAGTCGGCAGGCAAGCAGGTCGCCGGGCTGGCGGCGACCGCCTCGGCGATCGGACTCGGCGCCCTCGCCGCATGGGATCTGACTCAGAAGAAGCATTCGATCCTGCGCAACTACCCCATCGCCGGACATGCCCGATTCCTGCTGGAATCGATCCGGCCGGAGATCCAGCAGTACTTCATCGAACGCAACTGGGACGGTCGGCCGTTCAACCGCGACACCCGCACCACCATCTACGAACGCTCCAAGGGCACGCACTCCGAGCACGCCTTCGGCACCGAACGCGACGTCAACCGGACCGGCTATGAGGCGCTCATGCACTCGGCCATGCCGATCCCCAACCCGCCGCGTCCGCCCCGCGTGCACATCGGCGGCGAGGACTGCACCCAGCCCTATGACATCTCACTGCTCAACGTCTCGGCGATGAGCTTCGGCTCGCTGAGCAACAACGCCGTACGGGCCCTGAACAAGGGAGCGGCCCTCGGCGGGTTCGCTCACGACACCGGCGAGGGGTCGATCTCGCCGTACCACCGCGAACACGGCGGCGACCTCATCTGGGAGCTCGGCACCGCCTACTTCGGCACCCGCACCCCCGACGGGAAGTTCGACCCGGAGATCTTCGCCGAGAAGTCGAAGGACCCGCAGGTGAAGATGGTCTCGCTCAAACTCTCGCAGGGAGCGAAACCGGGCATCGGCGGTGTGCTTCCCGGACGGAAGGTCACCGAGGAGATCGCGGCGATCCGCGGCATCCCCGTCGGCAAGACCTGCATCAGCCCGCCCGGACACAGTGAGTTCTCGACCCCGATCGAGCTGCTTGAATTCATCCAGAGGATGCGCACACTCTCGGGCGGGAAGCCCGCCGGATTCAAACTCTGCATCGGATCGCGCACGGAATTCCTCTCGATCGTCAAGGCCATGGTCGAGACCGAGATCCTGCCGGACTTCATCATCGTCGACGGTTCCGAAGGCGGCACCGGTGCGGCACCGTTGGAATTCGAGGACAATGTGGGACTGCCGCTGACGCAGGGGCTGATGATCGTGCACAACGCGCTCGTCGGTGCCGGTCTGCGCACGAAGATCAAGATCGGCGCCTCGGGGAAGATCGCCACCGGCACCGACATCGTCAAACGTCTCATCCAGGGTGCGGACTTCACGAACTCCGCACGCGCGATGATGATGGCCATCGGCTGCATCCAGGCGCAGGTCTGCCACACCGGCAGATGCCCGGTCGGCGTGGCCACACAGGATCCGCGGCGAGCGCGCGCCATCGACGTACCCACCAAGGCCGAACGCGTACGCAACTACCACGATGGGGTCGTCGCCGAGGCGGTGCGCCTCATGGCATCGATGGGTGCCTCCGGCCCGGACGAGTTGGAGCCGACCATGCTGCGCCGCAACGTCTCCGCCTCCGACTCCTGGTCCTATGCCCGCCTCTACGACTGGCTCAAACCCGGCGAGCTCCTCGAGGATCCTCCCACGGAATGGGCCGACGACTGGGCGACCGCACGCGCCGACACCTTCACCATCCCCCACGGTCACAGCCGCTGACCGGCCGAGAGGAGACTCTATGACCACGCTCGTCCTGTTCCACTCGGCACTCGGTCGCACATCCGGCATGGATGCATTCGCCGAACGGTTCATCCTGGCCGGCCACGCCGTCCACACGCCCGACGTCTACGCAGGCAAGACCTTCACCGACGCCGAGGAGGGCGTCGCGTTCTCCCAGGAAGTCGGATTCTCCACGCTCGTGGACCGAGCGAAGGACGCCTGCGTCGACCTCGGCGATGAGATCGTCTTCGGCGGGTTCTCGCTGGGAGCCGCACTCGCTCAGCAGATGGGCAAGAACGATCCGCGTGCACGCGGGGCCATGCTCTTCCACGGCGGCGGCTTCCCGAAGCCGACCCGCTGGCAGGAGCAGGTGCCGGTCCAAGCCCATTTCTCCGTCGACGACTCGTGGCGCAGCCCCGGCACGATCGAGACCCTCCTCGAGTCGGCGACTCGAGCCGGAGCTCAAGCCGAATACTTCCTCTACCCCGGTGATTCGCATCTGTTCAGCGACCCGACGACCGCGGACCACCGGGAGACCAACGCCGAGCTGCTCTACGAGCGGGCCCTGACCTTCCTCGAACAGGTCTGAGACCCACCACCCGAGTCGTCTCAGCAACAGCGGCCCAGACACGAGGGCCCCGGGTCATCCGGCCCGGGGCCCCATCGTTCGATGTGAGACGTCGTCAGGTTCAGACCATGACGAGGCCGTTGTCGACGATGAGATTCTGCCCCGTCACCGCGCGGGAGGCCGGCGAGGCGAAGAACACCACCGCCGAGGCGAAGTCCTCCGGAGTGGTCACCCGCCGCAGAGCGCTGGCGGCGGCGATCTGATCGAAGACCTCCTCCGGCGTCGCCGAAGAGGCGTCGGTGGTGCGAAGCAGCCCTCCGGAGACCATGTTCACCCGCACCCCGGCCGGACCGAGGTCCTTGGCAAACGTCCTCGTCAGCGACAGCAGAGCCGCTTTGCCCGCCGTGTAGTCGTGATAGGGAACGACCGGGTCCTGGAACAGGTTCGTCCCGATGTTGATGACTCGCCCGGACCCGATATGCCGAAAACCGGACATCGCGGCCTGGACCGTGTTGACCGCACCCTCCACAGAACCGCGGAACTGGTCGGCGAAATCCGAGTAGTCGATCTCATCGGCAGGCTGGCGCTCATCTCCGTTGAAGGAGAAGTCCGCGAGCGCATTGTTGACCACCGTGGACACCGGCGCACCGAACTCCGCGGCCGCGGTGCGGAACATCGCGTCGACGGCACGCGAATCGGTGACATCAGCCGCGATGGCCTCGGCACGTCCGCCGCGGGCACGGACCGCCTCGGCGAGTTCCTCAGCGGTCTCTGCCGAGTACCGGTAGTTGATGACGAGGGCGGCCCCCTCGATCGCGAAGGCCTTCGCGATCGCCGAACCCAGGCCGCGCCCGGCTCCGGTGACGAGGACGACCTGCTCGTCCAGGGGCAGGGCCTCGGAGGTGAAAGCCTGGGCGTTGGTCATCGCGTGTCTCCTTCGAACGTCGGTGGGCAGGGCCGGCAGACCTGAGGGTCCGAGTCCTGCTCCCAGCCTACCCAGGAACCGCCGATTGCCCAGTCGAGGTCTCCTCTGCCCGACTCCGGCCCCTATTCGTCCACCGGCAGAACGTGCTCGAAGCGTCAAGAGTCCATACACTGACAGGACGACCACCGTTGTCCATTCCCAGGAAGTCACCCTTATGAACGAGCTCGGCGCCGGAATCTCCATCGGAGTCCTCGCAGCTCTCGTCGTCTTCGTCATCTACATGATCGGTGCGAAGCTCGGACGATGGCAGCCACGGCCCCAGTCAGGTCGACCGGGCACCCCAGGTGGCTACGGCCAGGGCGGCGACAACCTGCCCACCCGCCCGTGGAGCGGCGATGACGCGACCCGTGTGCTGCCCAACAGCGCCCACGGCTACGGCGACGGCTACGGCAATGGCTATGACGACGCCCGGGATGCCGACCTGCCGCGGGCCGCGAAGTCCGAGCTTGCGAGCAACATCCAGTACTCGGGGCAGATGGTCGAAGCGAACCGGCGGGCCGCCACGGCCGCGAACGGTGACACCCTCGCCGTGTTCACCTACATCTTCGGGGCCGCGCTCATCGCCGTCGTCGCGTTCGTATTCTTCAACAACCTCCTGTTGCCGGCGACCATCGGCGCGCTCACCGGAGCCATCATCTGTGTGGCACTGTCAGCGACCTACACGCTGAAGAACCTCGACTTCTGGCCGGACAATGCGACGATCTCGATCATCAACCTCATCGTGGCACTCGCCGCCTCGATCTTCATGTACATCGGCTCCGTGCGGACCGAACGCGACAATGTCAGTCTCGGCACGATCACCGACTCCTTCGAAGCGCTGCCGTTCAGCGAAGGCTTCTCCGCCTTCGCCGTCGCCATCGGCGACCGGGTCGTCACCTTCTTCAAGGACTTCGGGTTCTTAGGCTTCGTGTTCCTGCTGTTCATGGGCATCGGCTGCATCATCGTCTTCACCCTCGCGGCGAAGTCGCTCGTCGACGTCATGGACTGGCGGATCTTCGCCCAGTTCGGGCATTTCGTCACCGACCGGCCGATGTCCTATTCACGCGCCGTGCGCTTCCAGACATCGAAGGTCTCACACACTGTGACCTCGATTGTTCTTGCGATCATCGCCGTCCTCGCCGCCACTGGAATGCTCTACGACGGTTTCACCTGGTTCACGCGCTGATGAACATCTCAGAAACTGAGCGGTAAGATAGTCCAGGAATTCCCCCCGTCGTGTCGCGCCACGCGCGCGTCTCTGCGGTCCAGATCGACACCGACGAACGACCCGAAAAGGGATGAGTACCTCAATTGGCGAACGGCAACGCAACATTTCGGCACTCGAACGTGGCCCTGCTCGGCCTGACCGAGACGCTGGCCCCGAACGAAGTGACCTCTGAGGAATTCGACGAGCGCCTCGCCGATACCCTGTCCTCTCTCAACCTTCCGCAGGGCCTCCTCCAGCGGGTCGCCGGCGTCTACGCACGACGGAACTGGGACGAACCCCACCAGTTCGCCGACGGCGCGATCGCCGCCGGGAAGAAGGCCCTCGTCGACGCGGATGTCCCGGCCGAAGCCATCGGCCTCATGGTCAACACCTCGGTCACCCGCGAACATCTGGAGCCGTCTGTGGCCGTCGGCGTCCACGCCGGCATCGGCCTCGGCCCACAAGCGATGAACTTCGACATCGCCAACGCCTGCCTCGGCTTCGTCAACGGCATGACCCTGGCCGCGAACATGATCGACGCGGGCCAGATCGAATACGCCCTCGTCGTCGCCGGCGAAGACGCCTCCCGCGTGCAGGAGGCGACGCTGCGCCGCCTCAACCGCCCGGAGATCACCCGCGAGGAATACCTCAACGAATTCGCGTCCCTGACCCTGGGCTCCGGTGCCGCGGCCGCCGTCCTCGGACCGGCCGACAAACATCCGGAGGGCCATCGCGTCCTCGGCGGGATCACTCGTGCCGCCACCGAGCATCACGCATTGTGCGTCGGCGACCACAACGGCATGTTCACCGACACCAAAGGGCTGCTCTCCGGCGGGATGGAACTCGTCGTGGCTGCCTGGGAGGAAGCCTACGAGGCCGGCTGGGACTGGCGGGAGATGGATCGCTACGTCATGCACCAGGTCTCCGATGTGCACACGAACTCGATCACGAAGGCCGCGAACCTCGACCCCGACCGGATCCCCGTGTCCTACCCGGAACTGGGAAACGTCGGCCCCGCCTCCCTGCCCATCACACTGGCCCGTGAGGCCGCGAACCTCCACCCCGGCGACCGCATCCTGTGCATGGGTGTCGGCTCCGGCCTCAACACCGCCATGACCGAAATCGAGTGGTAGAAGAGTCCATGAAATATCCTGCACGGCCGGCCACGACTCCCCCGCAGCTGCCCGAGTGGGACCCCGCCTGGTCCCGAATCGTCGAGGCACCGACCTCCGACGGGACGCATGCGTTCCACGTGCTCGACACCCTGCCCGCCCTGCGCGCGGCCGGTGTGGAGCCAGCGGGCACCATCCTCGCCCTCCACGGCAACCCGACCTGGTCCTACCTGTGGCGACGGTTGGCACGCGCCACCGTCGACGCCGCCCGCTCCGGTGGCCGGGCCTGGCGACTCATCGCCCCCGACCAGCTCGAGATGGGCTTCTCCGAACGGCTCGACCATTCCGAGATGCCGACCCCGAAATCCGCTCAGCTGCGCCGGATCTCCGATCGCATCACCGATTTCGATGCCGTCGTCACGACCCTGCTCGCCGAGGTGGCCGACAGTGCCGCACCGAACGGCGGTTCCAGCGACCACCCGATCGTGACGATCGGCCACGACTGGGGCGGCGTGCTCTCGCTGGGCTGGGCCGCGCGCAACACGGATCTCGTATCGGCGGCGATCAGCCTCAACACGGCCGTTCACCAGCCCGAAGACTCCCCTGTCCCCGCGCCGCTGCGCGCCACCCTGGCCGGGCCCATGCTGCCCACGGCCACGGTGCTCACCGACTGGTTCCTGCGGGTGACGCTGAGTCTCGGCGATCTCGATGCCGAGACCAGAGCCGCCTTCGCGGCCCCGTACGCGAACGCGGAGGACCGGTGGGCGATCGGCAACTTCGTCGCCGACATCCCCGTCGATGGGAACCACCCTTCGGACCCCGAACTCCAGCGCATCGGGAAGGACATCGCCGCCTTCGACAAACCCGCGCTGCTCGTGTGGGGCCCGAAGGACCCCGTGTTCCTCGAGCGCTACCTGCGAGACCTGCGACAACGTCTGCCGCAGGCCGATGTGCACCGTTTCGAGACCGCCTCCCACCTCGTGAGCGAAGATCACGATGTCGCCGGTCTCGTCCTCGACTGGCTCGGCGCCCAGTTCGACACCGCTTCCGCGGCGAAGAATTCCGTCTCCGCCTCCGGGCCGGGCTCCACTGCCGAAGCGGACTCCGCGCCCGGAACAGACCCCGCGCCGATCCGGGCGGTCACGGCGATCCTCGATTCTCGCCGCGATGACGAGGCGATCGCCTCGGTGGACTTCGCGCAGAACCCCGCACAGCAGATCACCTGGCGGCATCTGTGGCATGTGACGACGTCGATCGCGGGTGGACTGCTCGACCTCGGGGTGAAGCCGGGCGACCGGGTGTCAATGCTCGTCGCGCCCGGCAACAACCTCACCGCCGCGCTCTACGCCTGCCTGAAGATCGGTGCCGTCGCCGTCGTCGCCGACGCCGGCCTCGGCCCGAAGGGAATGACCCGGGCGGTCACCTCGGCGGATCCGCAGTGGATCATCGGCGAACTGCCCGGCCTCGCCCTGGCCCGCGCCTTCGGATGGCCCGGCAGACGAATCTCGGTCACCCCGCTCGGCCCCGTCCGCTCCCGCCTGTTCAAGACCGAGACGAGCCTGACTGCGCTGTCGAAGACCCCGCACCGCGCGGAGCTGCCGACCCCGGCACCACACGACGATGCTGCGATCCTCTTCACCTCCGGTTCGACCGGCCCGGCCAAGGGAGTTCGCTATACGCATGCGGACATCTCGGCACTGGCAGCCGTGCTGACCCGGGCCTTCGATGTCCGAGAGGGCACGGGACTGGTCGCCGGCTTCCCGCCCTTCGCTCTGCTGGGACCGGCCATCGGGGCCACCTCGGTGACTCCGGACATGTCCGTGACGAAGCCGAAGACGCTCACGGCCAGCGCGATCGCCGATGCGATCATCGCCGGGCGCGCGACCATGGTCTTCGCCTCTCCCGCTGCGTACACGAACGTCGCCGCGACCGCCTCGGCGCTCGACGATGAGCAGAAGGCCGCCTGCGCTCGGGTCGAACTCGTGCTCTCGGCCGGGGCCCCCGTGCCGCTCGAGCTCATGGACGCCATCGCCGAGGTGTTCCCCAACGCCTCCATCCATTCGCCCTACGGCATGACCGAGGGGCTTCTGCTCACCGACATCGACCGGTCCGGGGTGGCCGAAGCCGATGCGACCGGCGGGCTCGGAGTGTGCGTGGGCTCGCCCATCGACGGCGTCGAACTCGCTCTGGCGCCCATCGACGCGACCGGCGACTCCGCCGAAGAGCTTCTCGAAGGTGATGCTGCCCGTAATCGGCTGGGCGAATTCGTCGTCAGCGCCGCCCATATCAAGTCCGGCTATGACAATCTCTGGCGCACTACCGCCGATTCGGCCCGTGATGACCTGCACGGTCTGACCTGGCATCGGACGAACGACATCGGCCACATCGACGAAGCCGGCCGCGTCTGGCTCGAAGGCCGCCTGCAGCACGTTGTGACGACTCCGCGCGGGCCCGTGGGGCCCGGCGGTCTCGAGGCACTCATCGACACCGACGCCGAGGTCAGCCGCAGCGCCGTCGTCGGAATCGGCCCAGACGGCACGCAGGCGCTCGTCGCCGTGCTCGATGCCGAAGGCACCGCGTTGGCACCGGGATTGGCGCCCTTGGAGCTGACCGCGCGTCTGCGCGAGCAGGTGCTCGACGTCAGCGGTCAGGACCTGACCGCGGTGCTTGTCGCGCCCGAGTTCCCCACCGACATCCGCCACAATTCGAAGATCGACCGTTCCCGCCTCGCGGCGTGGGCGGACAGCGTCCTGGCCGGTGGGCCGGTGCGCGGCAGGGTCTAGGAGCTGTCGAAACTGGACCGGTTCGCGAGCAGAGGTCATGTCCGAACCGGACTCGTCCCCGATCATGAGGAGCTGAAGTGAGAATCACCGTCACCGGAGCCTCCGGGCTGCTCGGTTCGTCCGTCGCCCGCGCGCTCGTGTCCGCGGGTCATACGGTGACGACTCTGCAGCGTCGCCCGTCCGGAGTCGCCGGGGCTGCGGATGTGCTGGGTTCGGTGACCGATGCCCAGAAGGTCGAGGAGGCGGTCACCGGCGCCGAGGCGGTCGTGCATTTGGCCGCGAAGGTTTCGATGATGGGCGACCCCAAGGACTTCGAGGCCGTGAACATCGGCGGCACCCGCACGCTCGTCGACGCGGCTCGAGCGGCCGGTGTGCCGCGTCTGGTCCACATCTCCTCGCCGTCGGTGGCGCATACGGGTGATTCGATCATCGGCGATGGGGCCGGACCGGCGTCTCCGGAATTCGCCAGCGGAGAGTACGCGCGGACGAAGGGGGCCGGTGAACGCATCGCTCTGGGTGCGGACTCCGCTGATTTCCGGGTGCTCGTCCTGCGCCCGCACCTCATGTGGGGTCCGGGTGACACACAGCTGACCGAGCGGGTCATCGACCGGGCCCGTGCCGGCCGGATGCCGGTGCTCGGATCGGGGGCGGCGCTCGTCGACACCCTGTTCGTCGACAATGCGGTCGAGGCGATCGTCGCCGCCGTGTCCGCGGTCGACACCACGCATGGTGAGTCTCTGGTGGTGACGAACGGTCAGCCGCGTCCGATCGGCGAGCTGATGTCACGCATTGCCATCGCCGGCGGCGCCGCGGAGCCGAAGCTGCGCATCCCGGTCGCCCCGGCCCTGGCGGCCGGTTCGCTGGTCGAGAAGGTGTGGGAGCTCGGCGAACACGATGACGAACCGCCCTTGACCCGGTTCCTCGCCGAGCAGCTGTCGACCGCGCACTGGTTCGACCAGCGGCGGACGCAGGAAGTCCTCGGTTGGACTCCCCGAGTCAGCGTCGAAGAGGGGCTGGAGAAGTTGGCACAGCACTACCGACCCTGATCAGCGCGGAGGGATCTGATGCTCGTCGAGCTGGATCGCCTTCGACGGGCACAGGTACTCTGCTGCCCGGACGGCCTCCCGCTGCGATTCGGGAGGTGACGTGTCGTTGAGCTTCGCGAATCCCTCATTCTCGTCTGGGTTCGAAAAGACTTCGGGCGCGACGAATCCGCAGTTGCCGGACGCCACGCACATGCTCGAATGCAGTGTGATCTTCATCGGTTCGCTCCTGAGTGGTGGATGCGGCACATCGGTGTGAGTATCAGGCATGGACGTCACCCTCGGTATCGTCGCACGAGCGGACAGGTGTAGGGATCCTGTCCTCTCACGCCGACCTGGCTGAGATAGGCGACGACCGTGGCCGCTGCCTCGGTCAGCGTCCTCTCCGTGTACGGGATGTCGTAGCGGGCGCAGTGCTCTCGGACGATCGTCTGCATCTTCGGGAGGCTGGTGCGCGGTGCGGCCGGGAACAGGTGATGTTCGATCTGGAACTGCAGACCGCCGAGGAAGAATCGTGCCACCGGCCCGTCCTTGATGTTCCTGGACATGACCACCTGCCTGCGCAGGAAGTCGATGTGGATTCCCTTCTCGACGGTGGGCATCCCGATGTGGTTGAGGGCGAAGGCCCCACCGAGGAGGATCCCGAAGAAGCCGACCTGCACCCCGAAGAACGCGCACGCCATACCGAAGGGCAGCACAACGAAGAGAAGCGCGAGGTAGGCTCCGTGCCGGATCGCGATCAGTACGATCTCGGTGATGCGGTGAGGAACGTTCGGGGACGAGTACAGAGTCTTCAGCGATGCGTAGTGAAGGTTTGCCCCCTCCAAGAACAGCAGGGGGACGAAGAACGCACCCTGGTGACTGGCGAGAAAGGCTCCGATCCCTCGGCGACGGCCCGCGGCGTTGGGGGTCATCGCAATGAGATTGGAGTCGATGTCGGGGTCGACGCCCTCCTGATTCGGATAGGCGTGATGCGTGTTGTGTTTGGCCATCCACCAGCTGAAGCTCAGCCCCATGAACAATCCCGCGATGATGCGCGATGTCCACTCGTTCCATCCCCTCGAGGCGAAGATCTCGCGATGGGCGGCTTCATGTGAGAGGAAGCCGAGCTGAGCCATGACCATCCCGATCAGCCCGGCAGTGATGAGTTGGAACCAGGTGGCTCCGAAGACGATGACGGCTGCGAGCAGACCGGCCAGAACCACCAGCCAGGCGACGATCCGGCTGAGATAGAAGCTTCGGTGCCGATTCATCAGACCGGCGTCATGGACAGTCTCGCTGAGTTGCCGATACGACTCGACGTACTTGGCGACCGTCATTGCTATCACCCCGCCCGAAAACGGTCACCGGGTTCAAACGTTGGGGTTCGTCCCCCGGTGCTCTGCAGAACGCCTAGTCCCGATCATAGGCCCACTGGTTTTGCACAGCAATGGAGCCGTTCGAGGCTGTGCGGAGAAAGTGCCAGGGGCTCCGACGCCTCAGAGTCGGTACTGGTTGTTCTCGTCGGCCGAGACGTCATTGCGCTGAGGCGACTGTGAGTCGTCGGCCCCGTCGGCGGAATCGTCTGCTGCGTCTCCTGTCTCTGCGGTCTCTTCCGGTTCCTTGCCTTCGAGTGCGTCGACGGACATTCCGGGTTCACCGGTGGGAGGCGATTCGAGAGAGGACCCGCCGGCGGATTCGTCGAAGTCTTCGGGATCGAGAGTCGCCGGATCGTCGATGTTCGTTTCGAGAGTCCTGTCCGCCGCCGACTCTGCGTCGTCGCCTTCTGCCGTGTCGGCTGGTTTGTCGCCAGCCTCTTCAGCAACGGTGTCGGCTGGTCTGTCGGCAGATGTTCCCGCATCGCCCGAAGCCGTCGCCACGGGAGGCAGCAGCGGTGCAGGCGGAATGTCGCCCGCTTTCGTCGTCGTTGACTCAGCCGAATCGGCCTGTGTGCCGGTGTGTGTCTGTGCGCCGGCTTGTGCCTGTGCATCGGCGTGTTCTGCCCCGCCGGTCTGCGGGGCGACAGTCGGCCGTGCAGGATACGACGGGGGCATGGGCGGCGCCGGTCGAGAAGAGTCCGTCTCGTCGTCTTCTCCCGAGCTTTCGATCGACGATTTCTCAACGGGGTCCGTCGATTCGTCAGCGGCATCACCGGCCGCCGCATCTTCGACCGACTCCGCGTCTTCAGCAGCATCGTCATCGCCGATTCCAGGAGCATCGGTCGCCTCGGTGTCCGTCGCCTCCGTGTCCGCGGATTCGCTGTCAGCCGCGCCGACCGCCTCGGTGCTGGCGGCATCGACGTTCTCACCGGTCGTCGCGGACGACCCCGGCAGGGCACCTTCGACGCCCTCGAGGCTCACCCCCGCTTCGGCGGCCAGACGCGCACGTCGCTCGGCCCGCGCCTGGGCACGTTCCTCTTCGCTTCTCTGCGGCTTCGCAGCTTCGTCCTTCGGCTTGGTCGGCCGGACGGCTTCCCAGACGAGGAGGAAGATGAGCATGGTGACGCCGACGATGACGCCCATGATGACCGAACCCCACGGTCGCGCCATCGAGAAGAAGTCGAAGATGGCGTTGAGTCCGAACATGACTGCCAGGCCGAGGATCAATGCAACCAGGAATCTCATATCCCCATTGTGCCCTGTCCCGGCCCATATGCAGACGAATGGGTCGACTTTCCCGCCGACCGATCGCCCGCGTCGCCCCTGCTCGATCAATGCTCCCCGGCCCGAAAAATGTGACCCCCGCCTCAATGCAGAGCTGTTCCATAGGTCACAATGGGGTCATGGAAACGCACCCGCAGAACCCCGCCCCCAGCTACGACGATGTCGTGGGCCGCATCGCCTCCGACCCCGAAGACTACTGGCTCGAACAGGCCACGAGCCTCATCGACTGGGTCACCGAACCGACGCGCGCCGTCGACGATTCGCATGCTCCGATCTACCGCTGGTTCCCCGACGGCGAACTCAATGTCTGCTTCAACGCCATCGACCGCCACGTCGAAGCCGGCCGCGGCGACCAGGCTGCCATCATCTACGACTCGCCGGTCACCGACACCATCCGCAGCATCACCTACGCCGAGCTGCTCGACGAAGTCTCCCGCTTCGCCCGAGCCCTGTCCGATAAGGGCGTGACCAAGGGCGACCGTGTCATCATCTATATGCCGATGATCCCCGAGGCGGCCGTGGCCATGCTCGCGTGCGCCCGCATCGGCGCGATCCACTCGGTCGTCTTCGGCGGGTTCGCCCCGAACGAACTGGCCGTGCGCATCGACGACACCGCCCCGAAGGCCGTCATCTCCACCTCCTGCGGAGTCGAGAAGAACCGTGTGCTCGAATACAAGCCGATGCTCGACGAAGCCATCGACATCGCGAAGTCCACGCCGGAGTTCACGGTCATCGTCCAGCGCGAAGAGCACCGCTGCGAACTCGGCGAGACCGATTTCGACTATGCGACCCTGCTCGACCGGACACCGGAGGGCATCGCCCCGGTCACCGTCAGGGCCACCGACGAGCTCTACGTCCTCTACACCTCCGGCACCACCGGCAAACCCAAGGGCATCGTCCGCGACTCCGGCGGCTACGCCGTGGCCGGTGCGTTCTCGATGCCCGCGCTCTTCGACCTCCACCCCGGTGACACAATGTTCACCGCTTCGGACGTCGGCTGGGTCGTCGGACACACCTACATCGTCTACGCACCGCTGCTGGCGGGCGTCACCTCGGTGCTCTATGAGGGCAAGCCCGTGGGCACCCCGGACGCCGGCGCCTTCTTCCGCGCCATCGAGCAGCACGAGGTCAACGTTCACTTCACCGCCCCGACGGCCATGCGCGTGGTGCGCAAGGAGGACCCGAACGGGGATCTGATGAAGAAGTACGATCTGTCCAGTCTGCGTGCGGAATTCCTCGCCGGTGAGCGGCTCGACCCCGACACCTACGAATGGACGACGAAGACCCTCGCCGAGGCGACCGGACGCGACATCCCCGTCGTCGACAACTGGTGGCAGACGGAGACCGGCTGGCCGATTGCGGCGAATCCGCTGGGACTCACCCGGTTCCCGCTCAAACCCGGCTCCCCGACGAAGCCTGTACCCGGTTACCAGGTCGCCATCCTCGACCCGAGCGGCCAGCCCGTGGCCGCAGGGGAAGAGGGGCTCATCGTCATCAAGCTGCCGCTGCCTCCGGGCACCATGGCCACGGTGTGGGGAGACGACGACCGGTTCATCTCCTCCTACCTCGCCGCCTTCGACGGCTACTACCTCACCGGCGATTCCGGTTACCTCGACGAGGACGGATACGTCTACGTCATGGGGCGCACCGATGACGTCATCAATGTCGCTGGACACCGACTGTCGACGGGCATCATCGAAGCAGTCGTCGCCTCTCACCCGGCCGTGGCCGAGGCCGCCGTCATCGGCGTCAATGATGAGGTCAAGGGGCAGATTCCGCGCGCTCTCGTCGTGCTCGGCGACTCCGCCGAGGAGGCCGATCCGGCCACGGTCATCGACGAACTCGTGGCGTTGGTCCGCAAGGAGATCGGTCCTGTGGCCGCGTTCAAGCGTGTCGACATCGTCCCGGGCCTGCCGAAGACCCGGTCGGGCAAGATCCTGCGCAAGACCATGCGCGAGATCGCCGACGGCGCCGAGAATCCGGCGGTGCCGTCGACGATCGAGGACCGCGCAGTGCTCGACGACCTCGAAGGCGTGCTCGCTCGCGGGTGAGCCACCCGGGCGGGTGGTTCGCCTGGGGCGGGTGAGCAACTCGGTCAGATACTGATCTCCGAATCGTCGAGATCATCAAGGTTGCCACCGGCGGAGAGGAGTTCCTTGTAGGCGTGAAGCCGTTGTGAGTCGATCTCCGTGTTCGTCACTCCACGCTTCCAATAGCCGAAGACGGCGACGTCGTCCTTCTCCAGTCCGACTTCCTTCCGGAAGTGCTTTCTGATCTCGCGCATTGCATCGCGTTCCCCGGCGGCCCAGACCACGTGCTCCTCAGGTGATTCGAGCATCCGTGCATGCGCGGAGAGCCCGGTCGCTGATCCCGGCACTACGGTGAGGACTTCGAGGCCCGGTGGGCATTTGAGTTCGGCCACAGCCACCTCGTCATCCGATTCGATGACCGCTGTGCCCTGCACCCCTGTCGGCCAATGCTTGACCATCGCAAAGAGTGCCGGGATCGCGGTCGAATCGAGAAAGAGCGCCGCTCTCCGCCCCTTGGCCTCAGGCACGATGAAGTGTTGCCTCGGCCCGCGGAAGGCGATCACCGTGCCGATACGCGCATTCCGTGCCCAACGCATCATGGGACTCGACTCGCCGTGCAGCACGACATCGACGACGATTTCAGCGGAAGCGGCCGAGAATTCACGGATCGTGTAGATCCGCGAAGCATCGTCAAAGTCCTCTCCGAGCTCCATTCTGATAGTCACGTTCGGGCTCGCCCACGCAGGGTCATCCGCTCCGGACTCCAGACGAGCTGTGAATCGCAGCAGGCGCTCGGACGGATACTCCAACCGAGTGACCGTCGCTCTCGAGTCGTGAAGATTGCGATCGTGGTCCGCTCCGCGCAGCGCGGCCTCTTCGCTTCTGTTGTTCGCCGAGGCTCGCCGGGCATCGTCGGTCAGTGTTCGTGTGCTCGTTTCATGTGCCATTTCAGTTCCTTTCGCTGATGGTCAGGGAGCGTTGTTGATGGACAGGGTGCGTCAACGGGTGGTCAGAAGTGCCTTCGTCCTGTTGCGAATCGCTGCGTCGTCGCGGAATGATGAGGGGCCGGCCAGTTTCGGGATCGGTGTGAACCAGTGCCTGAAGGTCGAATACCTCAGCGAGGAGATCGGGAGTGAGCACGTCTGTGGGCGCGCCGGCGGCCCGGAGACGACCGTCTCGCATGGCCAGAATGTGTGTGGCGTAGCGGGCCGCGAGGTTGAGATCATGCAGCACCGCGATGAGGGTCCGCCCTTGCTCATTGAGATGTGCACACAGGTCGAGCACTTCGAGCTGATGCGCGATGTCGAGGTACGTGGTCGGTTCGTCGAGGAGCATGATGGGCGTCTCCTGGGCCAGCGCCATGGCGATCCACGCGCGTTGGCGCTGACCACCCGAGAGTTCTCCGAGAGGAGCGGCCCGCAGCGAGGTCATTCCCACTGAATCCAGCGCCGATTCGACAGCCACTTCATCGTCGTTCGACCACTGCCGCAGCAGAGACTGGTAGGGGAACCGCCCGCGCGCCACGAGATCGAACACGCTGACGCCGTCGGGCGCACCCGTCGACTGGGGCAACAGAGCAATCTGACGAGCCAGGCGCCGAGGCGGCATCTTCGCAATGCTGGCTCCGCCCAGGGTGACCACACCGTTTTTCCAGGGGACGAGACGACCGATCCCCTTGAGCAGGGTCGACTTCCCACAGCCGTTGGGGCCGATGATCACGGTGAATCCTCTGTGCGGAATGTTCGCCGAGAGATCGATGACGACGTCGCGCACCCCGTAGCCCAGGCGCAGACTGTCGACCCTCAGCTGCGCCGTCTGCTCTATGCGATCTGCACCCATGTTGTGGGGATTCTGGTGTGGCATCGGAGTTCCTTTCACTGGGAAGTTCACAGTCGTCTCGCCAGCAGCCAGAGGAGATAGAGTCCTCCGAGGACACTGGTGACGAGGCCGACAGGCGTCTGCAGACCGATCTCGAGTTCCTGGGACAGCAGGTCGGCACCGGACAGCAGGAAAGCACCGCACAAACTGGGAAGGAAGATTCCCACCTGAGTGCTGCGGGCCAGGCCGCGAGCGATCTGAGGGGCGGCCAAAGCGATGAAGGCGATCGGTCCGGCCGCGGCTACAGCAGTGCCGACTAAGATGACAGCGACGATGAGAGTGGTCAGACGCAGCCGTTCCACGCGGACTCCCAGCGACGCAGCGGCTTCCTCACCGAGTTCGAGCACCGACAGGCGACGAGCCAAGGGAATGAGGGCGGGCAGCAGGGCAAGAGCGGTTCCGAATGTCAGCACGACGTGTGACCAGCCGCGTCCGGTGAGGGATCCCGCTGTCCATTGCTGCAGAGCCTGGGCGTCGGAGAAGTCGGCGCGAACGATCACTGCGTCGGTGACAGCCGTGAGAAGGGCCGCTGTCCCGATGCCCATGAGCACCAGACGCAGCCCACCTGTTCGGGAGGATCTTCTGGCCAGCAGGTAGACGCCGAGTGCCGCTGCCATCCCGCCCAGCACGGCGAACAGTCCTGTGGTCCAGACAGTCGAAGTGAAGAATGCGATGTGGATGGCCGCCGCGGCCGCCGCTCCGGCGGTGAATCCGATGACATCGGGCGAACCGAGCGGATTTCGGGTCAGAGATTGGAACAGCGACCCTGCAGCGGCGAGAGATCCGCCGACTGCGCAAGCGGTGAGGAATCGAGGAAGCCGTCGCTGCTGAACGCTGCGCACCAACTGTTCGGATCCGTCACCCCATATCGCCTTCACCGCCCCGACGGCTCCTTCCTGCGGTCGGCCCAGATAGAGCCCGAGCACAGCCAGGCCAATGACGGCAGCAAGTAGGAGAAAGCCGACGACGATGCTGCGGCGGTCGATGCGCAGCGATATCGCCCCGAGTCTGAGAACGACAGCCCTCCTGACGGAACCGCTGGGCTGCAGTCCAGCGGGCGCGATGGGTGTTTGGCTGCGGCGCGCGTTCTCTGATTCTGGGTAGGTCTGACGTGAGGCCGCTGAAGTGAGAGAGCCCCTCATCCCAGTCCTCCTCTGCGCACGACCATGATGAAGACGGGCGCGCCGATGATGGCCAGTGAAATGCCGGTCTGGACTTCGCTCGGAGCCAGGACCACCCGGCCGGCCACATCGGCTGCGAGCACGAGGGCGATACCGACGACGATGGCACACGGCACCATGCGCGCATGCGTTGGGCCGACGATGATGCGGACGATATGAGCGCTCATCAGACCGACAAAGCCGATCGGTCCTGCGGCTGCCGTCGCCGCTCCTGCGAGCACGATCACTGCGAGAGCGGCGAGCGCACGGGTGAGTCCGACTCGTGCACCGAGCCCTTTGGCTGTTTCATCTCCGAGCGCGAGGACGTCAAGTGACCGGACCAGTCCCAGCCCGAGCAGGAGGCCGACAACGATGAAGGGAGCGACAGACAGTGTGACGTCAAGCTGCCGCCCTTGCAGCGTACCGACCACCCAATAGCGGAACTTCAGAAATGTCGACTCGTTGTTGATCAGCAGAATGCTCGTCACTGCACCGACCGCCATCGCGAAGGCAGCTCCGGCGAGAGCCATCCGAACCGGAGTCGCCGCACGTCCACGAGTAGTGCCGAGGGCGTAGACGATGATAGCAGCGAATCCAGCGCCGAAGAGCGCCCACCACACCGTGGCTTGGGTGCCCGCCACTCCGAAATAGGCGATTCCGACGACCACCGAGACCGAGGCTCCCGCATTGATTCCCAGCAGTCCCGCATCGGCCAGGGGGTTGCGCGTGACGGTTTGCATGAGCACTCCGGCGACGGCGAGAGCTGCTCCGACCGCGATGCCGAGAGCCAAGCGCGGAATCCTCGAATTCCAGATGATGACATGATCAGGATCGGTGAGATCTGGTCGGCTCAGTGCACTCAGCACGCGACTGATTTCAATGTAGTGGGAACCGACTGCGACCCCGAGTATCGCGGCGACAACGATGACACACGCACAGATGAGCAGGAGCACACTCGCCCGTATTCCCTTGACCGGCTCAACCGTTGTGTCCGTGGATTCCGTGCGACTGCTGTTCAGCGTGGTCGCAGGGGTCGCCGCAGACGTCATTTCGTGGCACCAAAGCTTTCCACGAGATGTTCGACTGTTCGCTTCGCGCTGTAGTAGTCGAGCCGGAATGATTCATCGCCTGCTGAGAACACCTGCTTGCTCTTCACCGCGGGGATGTTCGCCAGCAGCGGGTCCGATGTGAAGGACTCGATTTCATCATCAGCGGAACTGGCAGGAGTGACGAAGATCGACTTTGTCTCGGAGAATGCCTTCGGCAGATTTTCGGGACTCACCATAGCGACTCCGTCTTTGAGCGTGGCGGTGTCCTCCGGGACATCCGCGTAGTCGATGCCGAGGCTGGTGAATAGCCGACCTTGGGCCGTGTCTTTGGAAAAGGCCCAGACACCCTCGGATCCGAGGTAGACAAGCGCAGTCACCGGCTGCTGAGGAATCTCGATCTTCTCGGCTTGATCGTCTACCCAGTTCTTGTAGTCATCGATCACTGACTTCGCGGCATCCTCGTGACCGACGACGCTGCCGAGTTCCGTTGTGACCTCCTGCCAGTCCTTCGTGCCATAGTCGATGAGAACTGTGGGGGCGATATCGGAGAGCTGATCGTAGGCTTCGGCGACAGAATCTGCCGCGTTTGCCGAGCCGATGATGAGATCCGGCTGCAACTCGTCGACGGCATCGAGGTCGAGTTCGAGATTGTCGTAGGCCACCTCCACACCGCGTTCGTGTGCTACGTCAGCCCACTGCGAGAAGAAGCCCACGTCATCGACGAGTGTGCTCGGCAGAGCGGTCGCTGTCGCTGTAACTGGTGCGTCGATCGCGAGCAGAGAACCGGTCAACGACGGGGAGGTCGAGACGATAGTCAGCGGTTCGGCATCGATCTCAGTTGACCCCGACGCGTGTTCGACGGTGCGGGGCCATTCGCCCGTTCCGCCCGCAGAAGTTTCATCAGAGTCAGGCTGGGGAGAAGCGCAGCCTGCGGCTGCGATCATCAAGGGGATCACGGTCAACGCGAGCGCAGCATGAATCCGGCCAACGAGCATGGGAGGACTGTCCTTCGGTCAGAGATTTCGGGCACCGACTGGTCTCGATGCCGGTCGGCAACTCGGCCGACTGCCGAATAGCTTAGGGTTACCTCATCATCAGTTTCGTGCCGAAAGCGACATCTTCTTGCCAGCAGAGTCCCGACAGATCTCTTCGCCCGCCATCCTCGATCCCGATGGGCTGCCCGCCGCCGCCATGGAGATCGCACACCTGCCTACACCGCTGCTCTTCTGGGTCGTACACGGGCAGGCGGATGTGCGCATCGACGGAAGCGATTGGTCGCTTGGCGCCGACGAAGCGGTGCTCATCCCAATCGGAGCCACCGTTTCCGCCAATACTCAACGCGGGTCGACTGCTGTTCCGACGTGGCTCCCCGGCACCGAGGTGCCCACGATCAAGCATTTCAGCCTCCCCCGCGAATGGGAGCCGATCGTCTTGTCTCGCTTCGCGGCGGGCCTTGGCTACCTGCGCCCAGTCGAAGATTTCGGCGAACTCCCGCTCCCGCTGAGAGTTGCCGAGTCTGCAGAGTCGAGCCGGAGGATTCCTCCGATGCCGGTCGATGAGGACCTCAACCGGCTGGCTCGATTCCTCCTCGCCTATCCGAGCGCCCCTCACACTCTCGGCGAACTGGCGAGTTCATTGAGCCTGAGCCCGCGCACTCTCCAACGCAGATTCCAAGGTGCGACAGGAATGACGTTCTCCGCCTGGCTCACCTTGGCGCGCGTCTGCGCATCGCTGGATCTGCTGGCCACGGATCTGAGCGTCGAACACATTGCCCACCGTGTCGGGTTCGCTGATCCCAGCGCGTTCTCCCGCACATTCCGACGAATCATGGATCAGAGCCCGAGAGAAGCGCGGCACCGTCTCCGACAGAGCGACCGAGATCGCGCCGACGATGCCCGAACACCCACATTCCCTACGCTCCCTGTTTCCCGGGAAGGAGGAGAGCAGAGCAGGACGGCACCGGTTCCGCGCCTGTTGCCGACGCAGACCTGGCCCAGAGTCAACGGCTCGCATGTCGCGATCTGGGTGTATCGAGGCACCGTTGACGTCACAGTCGATGCCCGACATAAGGTCCTGCACCGTGGCGAGGCACTCATCCTTCCAGCGAGCACCCATCACGAGGTCAGAGCGAGAGAGGATTCACTCGTTCTCCCACTGGGCTATCGCCCCACCGGTCGTTTACCTGCGACGACCAAACATCTGCAGGTCCATCGCTTCCGTCCCGAGACCAAGGCAGCCCTCCTCCACGGGATCGTCAGCACCTATACGGCCCTTCGCCCAAGGGTCCCTGTCGCCAACTCTCTCTTCGATCATGTCGCACTTCATACGATCGACACTGGCGACGGGGCTTCTGCTCACCTACCTGATACGAGCAGTTCGATCACCGCACTGCTCAGCTGCTTGGCGAGAAACCCGCATGCCCCGTTCCCCGCTGCATACTGGGCAGACAGGCTCGGCATGTCAGGACGCGAGTTCCACCGTTCAGTCCGCATCGCAACCGGAGTCCCCTATCCGACGTGGCGCAGAGTATCTCGAATGACCTTTGCCCGCGAGGCTCTGCTGCGCGGGGTGCCGGCGACGTCGGTGGCTCAACAGACCGGCTATTCGCAGCTCTCCAGCTTCAGCCGGGCCTTCAGCGCAACGTTCGGCGCCCCGCCGCGACATTTGGCCTCGTTGTCCAGGGCAGACCGAAACTCTCTGCCAGAAGGGCCCCCGGCTCTCCGCGCTCGGAGAGCGGAGCAATTCGGCCCTTCTGGTCACAGCAGACGTTGAGAGCACCGAGGAGACTGCCGAAGCTGGGTCAACGAGAGCTTCGTCGAGTGCGCGGCTCGGTCAGGAATTGCGTCCTTGTTCGAAGCCCGCGGCGAATCCCCGCTCGAAGGCCTCCTGGACCTCCTGCTCGCGGCTGCGGCGCTCATCGGCCCAACCGAAGGGGTCGAATCCTCGTCGGCCCGGACCGAATCCGGGACCGAAGTTGGGGCCGAACCCGCGTCGTCCGCGGCCTCCTGAACGGCGGCCGTCACGATCGCCGCGCCCTCCGTGGGGTCCGTGAGCCTCGTGACGGTCAGAACCGCCTCGGTGACCGTCATCATCATGGGGGCGTCTGCGGTCATGCGGTCCTTCGTGGCCATCCGAGTCGTCTCCGCATCCCTCGGGGCCGAAGTTCTCAACGATCTTCGACAGCGAGGCCTTGAGGTTCTCGAACTCTTCGGAGGTGAGCACCTCTTCGATGCGATCGCCGACTCCGTCGCGCATATCGCGGAAGCGCTGGCGCAGCTCTTCGGGATCGATGTTCTTCGACGGCCCCCATCCGCCCCGGCCGCGCGGCGGGCCATAGGTCACCGGCTCTTCCGGATAGGCGGCGCCGTCGGCGACCACCTCATCGGCATCCCAGCGGCGGCGGCCTCGCCGCAAGCGCCCGAGGTCGCGAGGGTCGAAACCGGAATCGGCAGCGGCTGAGCGGAACTCGCGGCGCAGCACGTGGCTGAACTCGCGAAGCAGCTGCGGCAGATCGGCATCGGAGTCATCGTCCTTACCTGCGCGGGCATCGTCATCGCTCGCGGGGTCTCCGGTTACGGCCGTGTCATTGTCCGTCGCATCGCCCTGATTCGCCCCCTCGGCACCATCGGCATCGAGGCCCGAGGCATCGTCCGTGTCGGTGTTCTCGCCAGTGTTCAGTGAGCCCTCCTGGTGGTCCGCACCTGTTGCGTCGGCGCCTGCGGGCGGGGTGGTGACGTCGTCATTGTCATCGTTGAAGTCGTTGTGGGCAGTCATGTCATCTCCTTTAGTTGTCATCTGACATGTACATGCAGAATGACATGCAATAGAGGAACATGTCAAGTAACATGTAAAATCGAATCATGAGCACGAACGATGACATTCAGGCGATCGCCGAAGCGCTCACTCGCCTGCAGTGGCGGCGCGGCTCCGGCGGTCCGCGGGGTTTCGGACCTTTCGGAGGTTTCGGTGAGCACGGCGAGCGCGGGGGCTTCGGTGAACGCGGAGGTTTCGGGGGCGGTCGGCACTCGGAGGACTTCCCTTTCGGTGGCAAACGTCATCCCGGCGGACCGTTCGCCGCTCACGGTCGCGGGCGTGCGCTCATCCGTCTGCTCATCTCCCTCGTCCAGGCAGGCACGGCGCTGGGGGTCAGCGCTCTCGGTGATGCGATCGGCGTCGACCAGCCGCGCGCATCCCGACTTGTGTCCCAAGGTGTCGAGCTCGGATTTCTGCGTCGCGAGGCCGACCCTGATGATGCGAGACGCACCCTCATCGCGCTGACGGACAAGGGTCGTGCAATCACCAACAGGTTCCGCGGTGCTCAGCGTGAGAACGTCGATCAGGCGCTGAGCGCATTCACCGAGGACGAGAGGGCGCAGCTGGCATCACTGCTCACGCGTTTGGCCGACGCTTGGCCGAAGTGACCCGGCCGCTCGGGTCTTCGATGGTGAGACTCGGGCTGCGGCTCAGCGTTCGGCGAGCTGTTTGAGCCTCTTGAGTGAGGCGAGCAGATTCGCCACCGTCGTCGACTGCGCCCGAGACAGGCGCTGCGGATCGCGCAGCTTCGTCCAGTCGTAGATATGGCGAACGAGGACTGAGCCTCCTCCGATCGGTTCGATCTGCCACACCCACTTCTGTCCGAAAGGCTCTCCCCCGACCTCGGACGGCTTCCAGGCGATGAGCCGCCCCTCTTCGAAGTCGACGATGTGGTTCTCCCGGTCGACGCCTTTGGTCAGGGTCGTGATGAAGGAACCGCCTGTCCCACGCACTCGCTGTCCCTCGACGGCCGACCCGAGGTTGTCGTTGCCGTCCCATTCCGGCTGCCGACGCGGATCGGCGATGAGTTCGAACACCGCTTCGGCCTGCGCTGAGATTTCGATCTCGGCGGTGATTAACTTGAGAGCCGGGTCGATCGAATCGAAGACGGAAGCATCGGGGATCTGGTCGGTCATGGAGTCCTGCCTTCGTGAGTGTTCCGACCTCGGCGTCGAGGTGAGATGCGGAGTAGTTCGGACACGGTCAGAATACACGGGTCCGCAGCGTCAGTCCTCGAGGGCTCGGTCCTGCCGTTCTGCGCGGAGTGCGGCCGTGCTGAAGCGGGTGAACATCCGGGAGGAGTCGCTCGACAGCGACAGCAGCACGGCGACCTGCATGGCGATCGTCATCAGCGCATACGTGTTCGTCGCCAGGTCACGGTCGCCGGTGAAGTAGTTCGTCATCGACACGATCACGGAGATCGTCGAGAGAGTGAGGATCCACAGTCTGGCCCGGTTGCTGCCGCGGAACACCGACGCCGAGGCGATGACCTGCAGACACCCGATGAGGAGGCTGACTCCGATGAGCACACCCGCGACGATGCGCGTGGCCGTGTCGTCGCTGAGTGCGGCGATGTCCGAGCTGTAGCCGACGACTTCAGTCCGCAGTCCGTTCCAGTCGAGGAGCGTGGTGATCACATCCCAAGCCTGGAAGATCAGGAGGATGAGCACGAGCGCCGCCCCCACGACTGTCTGCAGCGGTCGCTGCCGCCACAGAGTCTTCGTCACTTCGGAGACCGATCGTGATTCGGAGTAGATCTGGGTGGCGTCGAGTGCCAGCTCCAAGCGTTCGGGGTAGTCGTCGTCATCAGCGACGACTTCGGCGAGGTCGACGATCGGCAGGTGCCCGTCGGTGATGATCGCGTCCCCACCACCGTTGCGGGAGTGGTAGCCGGTCGAGAAGTCCTTGATCCGGTCCACGGTGATCGAGTCGTCTGCGGCTGTGACGGAACTGACGATGTGGTCGCGTTCGACGTCGGTCTTCTCTTCGATCTTGTGTGTGAACTGCAGGGTGAACAGTGAGATCCCGACGGCTTTGTCGTAGGTGCCCGCGGCCAGCCAGTCGGCCTGGTGTCCGCCGGGCATGAGCCAGCCGCTCGGACACTTCCAGAAGCGCACGTGGTGGCGCTGGCCCGGATCACCGTCGACCTCCTGCTGGTACGCGAAGTCCTGTCGCCTTCCGAACAGGAGCAGCGGTGACACCGGTGCCTGCGGGTAGCTGCGCTTCGTCACCGTCGAGCGGATGATCTCCCAGGTCGACGCCGGCGTGATGCTGTCGGCGAGGGTCCACCCGGCCGCCCTCATCGCGTGGTGGATCTGCGCTTCCTCACCACGCCAGGCAAGGTTGACCGGGTCGCCGAGCAAGCCGTCGGAAGTGCGGGTGCGGCCGATGAAGTAGTTCGGCACGTAGATCTGGGAGAGGATGCGGTGCAGCCTGGGCAGCGCAAGGTAGGACACAACGCCCCAGAAGACGAGCAGGGTCAGCACCTGCCACCACCCGAGGCTGAATCCCTTGAGCAGGATCAGCAGCGCCAGCCAGGTCGAAGCCGCCCCGCCGAAGAGGAAGAACAGATAGTCGAGGATCCCGGTCGGTGTGAAGTGGTGACGACGGTAGACGAATGAATGCTTGAGCCGCCTCTTCTGCCCGCTCGGCGCATCTGCAGCGCCCGATCCGTCCCTCATTCCTGCCGAAGTCATGGGTGCCAGTTTAGACAATCGGTTTCACCCGCCGGAATGCGGAGAACCCGAATTCCCCTCGCCGAGGCGGCCCGTCCGTCGCCTCAGCTCCGCGGCGGCCGTCGCGGCCACCTGTCGATCATCGTCCTCGGCCAGCTGTGCGAGCAGCTCTGTCACCTGCTTCCGATGCGGCTTCGCCATGTCATGGTCCGGCTGGACCTGGCCGACCGGTTCATCGGCGATCTCGATGAGGACCTGCAGGGCACGGAAACGCTCGTTCGGCCGATGTGACCGGGCAGCCCGGTGCAGCTCGGCCATGATATCGGCGGAAGCCGTCGAGCCGGCGACGACGAATCCGGCGAGCGCCTCGGCGGCGTCGATGTCTCGAGGACCATTCATCGCGATCGTCAGCAGTTCGGGGATCGCCGCCGTGTCATCGAGTCCGGCCAGCGCGAAGGCGCAGAGTCCTCTCACCTCGTCGTCCTCATCATCGAGACGCGACCGCAGGGCGTCACGGATCTCCTCGACCGCCTCCTCGCCGAGTTCCTCACGCCCGGTCGTGCGGCGGATCTCATCGAGTGCTCGAATCGCCCGGATCCTCACAGCGGCGGACGGATCGTCGACTCCGGTCAAGAGCGGCGAAACGGCGGCGGAACCTGCCTGAGCGAGGGCCCATCGCATGGCTCCGGCCGCATTGGGTGCGGGTTCGTCGAGGACGGCCGAGGAGAGCGCTTCGATCGGCACGCTGCCGTCGATCCCTCCGCCCAGGGCGGCCTTGTGGCGTTGGATGACATCGGCGGATTCGAGAGAGCGCATGAGATCGATGGTCCACAGCAGCGCCTCGGGATCGGTTCGGCCGAGCCGGTCGGTGCGCTCGAGGTGCGCGAGCAGGCGCTCTTCGGCATCGATGCGTTCGCGCGTCTTGGCGATGAGGTCGCCGAGCAGCCGCGTCGTGTCGAAGCTCGGATCGTCGAGCACCTCTCGGACCTCGGCAAGACTCATGCCGAGTCGGCGCAGGCCCTCGATGTGGAAGATCCGTCCGATGTCGGCATCCGAATACTCGCGGTATCCGGCGGATGTCCGCTCACTGGGCTCGAGCAGACCGATGGATTCGTAGTGCCGCAGCATCCGCGCGCTGACGCCGGAGCGCCTGGCCACCTCGCCGATGCGCATATCCACCTCGCTTCGTTTGTCACTATAGGTTCATCCGCGTAGCTTCGGCGCGCGTTCAGGACCCGTTTCGGAGGTGCTCGCTTGGAGGAACCCCTCGGAGGAAGGAGTCCGAGCCTCCGGTCCGGTGTCGTCGAGCTTGCCCCACTCGACGACACCGGATCGGCCGGCACTTCCCTGAGACCGGCCTAGACCGAAGCCTCGGACCCCAGTGCGACCACTCGCTTGGCTGCGTCCAAGGCGTGGGCGAAGCCGGCATCCGGGTCATCGAACATGTCCCGGGTCGCCATGGCGTGAGCCCGCACTGTGTCGTCCTCTGCTTGAAGCCTCTCATCGACCACTGACACGAGATCCTCACCGAGGGCCACGATCGCCCGGCTGAGGCTCTTCTGCATCTCGACATCCCCTCGCCCCAGCTGCGTCACCAGGGCCGATGTGAGATCCTGTCGGTCTTCACCGGGCACCAGAGCGACGGCGGATCGCCACGCACTGCGGGCCACCTCGGTGTCGGGGTGGGCGATGAGACGGCGACCGATTCGGGACGGATCCATGGCCGGCCACGCGCGGGCGTCACCGATCTTCGACAGCGTGTGCAGGGACTGGCTGATCGCCTGCGGCCTGTCGGAGTCGAGTTCGGCGATGAGGCGCGGGACGGTGTCGTCTGCCGGCAGCCTGGTCAGCGCCCAGGTGAGCATGTCGCGGACGAAGAAGTCCGGTTCGATGCGGCACCGGTCGATGAGGACCTCGAGGTATTCGGGATCGGCGCGGGTGCCCGCTTCCATGGCGGCCTGCAGACGCTGCTGCGAGTGCGGACCGCCCAGTGCCTCGACGAGCCGGTCGTCGGTCTGATGTGTTCGGCGATTGTCGTGTGGAACGGTCATGGTCTCCACCTCCTGTCCCTTCAGTGAAGACCTTCACATCGTGTCAAGGTCAAGCGTTCGAGACTCATTTCGGGTATTCTCGTCCGCGTCCGGACGCAACGGCGACCGCTCCGGACTCCTCCTCGTGACTTCGGTCCTCACCCGACCGCGCCTTCAGGCATCGCCGCCCACCGAATGGCCCGTCACCGTGACCTCACTGTGACAAACAGCTCGGCCTGGACTCATGCAGCCTTAAGTTTGTTGCACTATTGTTATATACATGCCTCGTCTGACATCATCTCGCAAGGGCCGCCGGTCCGTGCTTACTGGTGCCCTGATTGGGCTCGGAGCGGCAGTGATGGCCCTCGTCGTCGCCGCCGTCATCATCGTCAACTCCCCCGTTTCGTTCGGGTCCACGAAGATCAGGCAGATGCAGATGGCGTCCGTCGGCCAACTCAATGAACAGCAGATCGACAATGCCCGCCTCATCATCGGCGTCGGCCGCGGTGCCGACTTCGACGACCAGGCGATCCGCATCGCCCTGATGACCGCGCTGCAGGAGTCCTCGCTGCGTAACCTCGACGCCGGGGATCGCGATTCCGTCGGCCTGTTCCAGCAGCGACCGTCCCAGGGCTGGGGCGAACCCGAACAGCTCACCGATCCCGTCTACGCCGCGAAGGCGTTCTACGGCGTCAATCCGGAGGTCGAGAACCCCGGACTCGACCAGATCGACGGCTGGCACATGATGTCGCCGACCGAGGCGGCCCAGTCCGTGCAGCGTTCCGCCCTCCCCGACGCCTACGAACAGTGGGAGTCTCTGGCCGATGATCTCCTCGGTTCGCAGAACGACGTCGAAGCCCTCGACTGACACCGCCCCTCACACCGAGTACGACCCTGTCGGCCCTGTCGCGGTCCGCATATCGGGTGGCCGGGCCGCTTGTCCGGTAATCTGCACTCATGGCGTCCATTCCCGATTCCGTTCCCGTCAACGACGAGGTCGAGCAGCTGCTGCTCAATCCCGAGGACAACCTCGAAGCCATCACCGAAACCGCCGACCTGTTCAAGGCCCTCGCCACACCCTCACGGCTGAAGATGCTGCTCGTCCTCACCCACGGTGAGGCGACGGTGACGCACATCGTCGAATCGACCGGCCTGTCCCAGCCGCTGGTCTCCCAGCACCTGAAATTCCTCCGCGGCCTCCACCTCGTCGGCGTCAACCGCATCGGACGCGAAGCCTACTATTCGCTCAAGGACGACCACGTCGCCCACATCATCATCGACGCCATCGCCCACACGATCGAGGCGCACGAGCACTGAACTCCGCTCAGCGCCGGCGTCTCTTCGTCAGCGCTTCCGGTCCTCCACCGACGACCCAGACGATGGCGGCGACGAGCACCGCGCCCACCCATTGCCCCGGCTGCAGCCGTTCCCCGGCGATGAGCGAGCCGAGCACAACAGCCGACAGCGGCTGCAGCAGCATGAGCGCCGCGGTCGTCGGCACAGGCACCAACGGGCTCGAGATGCTCAGCAGCACCCACGACAGAGCCTGGCCGCAGACGGCGAGCGCGAGCATCCACGCCCAGCCGTCCCACCCGAGATCGAAGTCGAGGCCGCCCAGGGCGAGTCCGGCGACGGCCGTCATCACTCCCGCGGCGATGGTGCCGATCTCAACGGGAGCGACGACGAACTTCGGCGCGACCTTCCGGCTGTGGTGGATGCCGAAGATGTAGACGCCGTAGAGCACACCGGACAGCACTCCGAAGATCGCGCCCCTGGTCGGATTCGCCGCGGCTCCGTCGACACCGAAGACGCCTCCGGTGAGCAGCATGCCGATGATCATGAGCGGCACACAGCCGATGAACAGCCATCCGGGCCGGCTTCCTCCGAAGATCCACACGAGCGCGGGGAAGACGATGACCTGCACGCTGATGAGCACGGTGGACACGCCGAGTCCGGCGTCGAGCACGCTTTGGGCCCAGAGGACGTAGTCCAGTCCCAGTGCGGCACCGGAGACTCCGGCGATGAGCAGCGCCTTAGGCGGCACCTTCCCGTGCCTGCGGACCTCGAGGACGGCCAGCGGCGCGAGGACGACGACGGCGATCCAGCAGCGGAGGAAGGCCGCGGTGGGGGCGGTCGCCTCGGCGAGGATGACGAACAGACCCGCTGAGCCCAGCAGCACGGCGGCGATGATGATGCCCAGGGTCGGCAGCGCCCGTGGGGCGGGGGTCTGAGCTCCCCGGTTCACCTCGGCGGAGCTCATCCCATGAAGTCGAGGATGCGGTCGATGGCCTCGGCGGTCCTCTCGGCACCGACGGCCAAGGACAGACGCACCGAGCGGGGGCCGTTGACTGTGTCGAAATCGTCTCCCGGGGCCAGCGCGACGCCGGTGGCTTCGAGCACCTGACCACACCACTGACCGGCGGTGTCGAGACCGGCCCGGTCGAGGATCTCGTCGATGCGGGCGTACATGTAGAACGCTCCGTCGGGCGGGGCCATCTCACCGAAGCCGAGGTCGGACCGTGCGCTCAGGACGTGCTCGCGGGCACCGGCGAAAGAGGCCACGGCGGCCTCGCATTCGGCATACGATTCTTCGGTGAATCCTGCGACCGCGGCGTACTGGGCTGGCACCGGGGCACACAGCGAAAGGTTTCCGGTCACGTTCTGCGCGGGTGAGATCAGGGCTTCGGGCAGGATCGCCCAGCCCAGACGCCACCCGGTCATGCCCCAGTACTTGGAGAACGAGGAGATGACGATCGCATTGTCGTCATGGGCCAGGGCGGTCTCGCCGCGGGTGCCGATGTAGGTGATGCCGTGGTAGATCTCGTCGGAGATCACCTGCACCCCGTGCTCGCGGCACCAGTCCATGAGCTTCCCGAGCGCTTCGGCACCGATCATCGTCCCTGTCGGATTCGCCGGTGAGGCGAGCATGAGGCCCTTGAGCGGAGCCTCGGCGTGGGCGGCGGCGAGCAGCTCGACGCTGGGTTGGAATCCCTCGTCCGCACCGCAGTCGAGTTCGACGACCTCGCAGCCGAGCGCGGTGAGGATGTTCTTGTATGCCCCGTAGCCGGGCCGGGCCAGAGCCACTCGATCGCCGACGTCGAAGCAGGTGAGGAATGTCGTCTGGAAAGCGCCCGAGGACCCGGTTGTCACAGCGATGCGTTCTGGTGCGATGTCCAATCCGTACCAGTCTCGGTAGTGACCGGCGATGGCCTCCCGGAGTTCGGGGATGCCGAAGATCGGCGAGTAGCCGAGGCCGGTGCCGTCGCGGGCGACTTCGGCGGCACGCGCGAGCACGGGGCTCGGCGCGCCCTGAGTCGGTTCGCCCAGGCACATGGCGATCGTGTCACGCCCGGCACGCTGCATCTGTCCGACCGTGGCGACGATGCCCATCGCAGCGAAGGGGCGGACGAGCCCCGATCGGGCGGAGGCGGCAGGAACGGACGCGGCGGGAGCGGGGGTGGTGGGGGCCGCCTCGGCGGGGGTGCGGGCAGTCATCATCTCACTTCTTCTCACGCGGGTATCGCATACCCCTCATGCTAGCCCGGGTGGATCGGTTCGGGGCGAGTCGCCGAAGTGCGGGCTGCCGGGCGATACAGTGGCGTAATCACGTCCGTTCAGGCATCCGCTCACGCATCGAAGGAGATCGCAATGACCGCAGACAGCTCCGCAGCAGACACCGGTTCGGCAGGAGAGGTCCAGCTCGACAACGGCGTGTTCCGGGTGACGAAGTGGACGATCAGGCCCGACGGCGTCATTCCGATGCACAGACATGAGTACGAGTACGTCGTGGTGCCGATGGTCACCGACACGATGCTTGTGCGCAACTCCGACGGCACCGAGATCCGCGCCGAGCTCGAGGCCGGCATCTCCTACACCCGCCCCGCCGGCTCCGAACACGAGGTCTCGAATCCCGGAGGCAGCGCCGACGTCGTCTTCGTCGAGATCGAACGCCTCTGAGGCTGCGGTCGCGCGATTTCGAGTTCAGGCTCAGAAAATAGGTCGCAATCGGATACTTCGAAGCGCCAGAAGTATCCGATTGCGACCTACATTTGGCGCAGAGTGTCCGATTGCGACCATTTCTCGGCAGAAAGCGCCCTCAGTCGGGGATGTCCCAGGTGTGGACCGGGGCTCCCGTCGCCTGGTTGGCCAAGTAGGCGTCCATCATCGCCTTCAGTCCCTCGCTGCGCTCGGTCGACCCCGGGGCGCTGCCCGGCGCCAGTCGGTCGAGCATGCGCAGCTGCCAGGTCGCACCGTTGATGCGACTCTCGGCGCGGCCCTCGATGATCGACATGTATTCGTCGATGACGTCATTGTCGATGTTCAGTCGTGACAGACCGCGCCTGGCCTGGGGTGCGAGCACATCGGTGACGAGGTCGGCGACGCCGATGCGCCCGATCTTCGGCCAGGTCACACGTGCCTCGATGCCGTCCTTGGCGCAGGCGAAGAAGTTCTCCTCCGCCTCGGCGAACGACATCCGCGACCACACTGGGCGGTTCTCTCCGACGAGGAATTCGGCGAGTCCGTAGTAGAAAGCGGCGTCGGCCACCATGTCGACCGGGGTCGGACCGGCCGGCAGCAGACGGTTCTCGACTCGGATGTGGGCGCCGTTGTCACCGGAGTTGTAGATCGGCCGGTTCCACCGCCACACCGTACCGTTGTGCAGGTTGAGTTCGAAGAGCTTCGGGGCATCCGCGGCCCGGAACTCGACGAAGTCCTTGATCTCGGGCAGCAGCGGCGGGAAGTAGCGGACGTTCTCCTCGAAGAGGTCGAACACGCTGGTGATCCACCGTTCGCCGAACCACACGCGTGGGCGCACCCCCTGGTTGACCAGCTCGGGAGTGCGGGTGTCGATGGACTGGGAGAATACGGGGATCCGGGATTCGTGCCACAGCTTGCGACCGACGAACAGCGGGGAGTTCGCGCCCATGGCCACCTGCGCCGCGGCGATCGCCTGCGAGGCGTTCCACGCATCGGCGAACCGGTTCGGGGCCACCTGCAGGTGCAGCTGCATCGAAGTGCATGAGGATTCGGGGGCGATATCGGCGAACTCCGCCCTGTACCGTTCGTCCCGGCCGAGTTCGATGCGCACATACTCGCCGCGCGCATCGATGACCGAGTTGCTCAGCGCTTCGTAGCGGTTCTCTTCGGTCATCCACCTCTCGTCGCTGAGGAACTGCGTGGTCAGCGTCGGCAGGGTCCCGATCGACACGATGCTCAGTCCCTCCGCCTCAGCGGCCTTCTGCGCCTTCTCCAGACGGTGGGCGACACCGGCCTCGAGGGTCTTCAGCCCCCGCCCGGCCACCTGCAGCACCGGGTGGTTGAGCTCGAGGTTGAAAGCGCCGATCTCTGACTGATAGTCGTCGTCGAGGCGATCGAGCACGTCCTTGTTGCGCAGGCTCGGCTGGTTCTCACCGTCGACGAGGTTGAGCTCGAGTTCGAGCCCGATCGTGCCCGCCGATTTGAAATCCGCATGACGAAGGTAGGTATCGAAGAGCTCGAGATTCTCTGCAAGCTTCTCCCGATACAGTGTGCGTTCTTCCGGCGTATACCGCTTCGAGCTGACTGCCTCACCCATGGAACTAGCAAACCACAGTCGGCGGGGTTTGTGGGCGGTGATGTGCCTCGGCGTTCAGTCACGATGCGGTCAGGGAGCGGTCACGGCGCAGGTCGACCCCGGTCACACCATCCGGACACCGCCGAAAGCGACAACGGGCTCTCCGTAGAATCGAGCTATGACTTCGACCCCTGCATCCGGATTCCAGCCCACTGAACTCGTCGCTCAGGCGGACCACCGTCTGCCCGACATCCTCGCCGACATCGAACGTGTGATCTCGATTGAGACTCCTTCGAGCGACAAGGAGGCCGTGGCCACCGGGGCACGGGATTTCGCCGCACTGCTGCGCGACCGCCTCGGCGCCGAGGCGGAGCTGCTCGAGGTCGAGGGCACCGCCCACCTGCGGCTGCGTTTCGGCACCGGTCCGGCACGCGTCGTCCTGCTCAACCACCAGGACACAGTGTGGCCGCACGGCACGCTCGAGCGCATCCCCTTCTCCACCGCCGACGGGATTCTGCGGGGGCCCGGCAGCTTCGACATGCTCACCGGGGCGGTCATGAGCGTGCACGCGACCGCGATCCTGCGTGACCTCCTCGGCGAGGGCGCGCTGGAGGGCCTGTCGATCCTCATCACCGGCGATGAGGAGATCGGTTCGCTGACGTCGTCGGAGCTCATCCGCGCCGAGGCGGCCGAAGCACGGGCCGTGTTCGTCATGGAGGCGAGCGCGAATGGTGCGCTCAAACTCGAACGCAAGGGCACGAGCAACTACGTACTGAAGTTCTCGGGCAGGGCCTCGCATGCCGGACTCGAACCGGAGAAGGGGATCAACGCGGGGATGGCCCTGGCCCTGACCCTGCCGCTCGTGGCCGATCTCGCCGACGCTTCAGCCGGGACGACGGTGGTCCCGACCGTGATCAGTGCTGGAACGACGTCGAATACGGTGCCCGCCGAGGCGCGGGTGGACATCGATGTGCGCGCCCGAACCGCGGCAGAACTCGAACGCGTCGATGCGCAGATCCGCGAGTTGGCTGCGAACCCGCAGGTGGACGGCTCGTCGACCGAGGTGCTCGGCGGGATCAACCGGCCGCCGTTCGAACCCGAGCAGTCGGCGGCGCTGTTCGACCGCGCCACCTCTCTGGCGGCCGAGCTCGGGCTTCGCACACCGGAGGGCGTGTCCGTGGGTGGGGCCTCGGATGGGAACTTCACCGCCGGTGACGGCATTCCCACGCTCGATGGTCTCGGTGCCGTCGGCGATGGGGCGCATGCCGAGCATGAGCACGCCGTCATCGACGAGATCGCACCCCGCACCGCACTCCTCGCGGCTCTCATCGCCGATCAGCTCAAGGGCTGAGTCGACGCCGCGCGCACGACTGCGCGAGAGGCCGGCCGACTCTTGTCATGAGTGCCGGTAGGCCCGTGTCGCGGCACCGGCCGGACCTTGTCGCGGGTGCCCGCCGGCCGCGTCCGGGCGATGGGACCGGTGCGTTCAGTCGACGGGGTAACCGGCCGAGCGCATCTGCTCGGGCGACTTCGATGTGAACAGCCAGTCACGCAGCTGCGGGTCCGGCCGGATCGTCTTCCGGGCAAACAGCCGGTCCTCCCCGACGAGGTAGTAGTGGTAGCCGTGCCCGCCGAGGTGGCGCATGAGCTCCCGTGGTTTCGCTCGGTCGTCGAGGACTTCGCAGAGGATGTCCGGGCGCAAGGCGGCGAGGAATTCCTGCCCGTAGGCGAAGACATCGTTCTCACCGCCTTCGACGTCGACCTTCATGGTCACCGTCAAGTCTTCGCCCACGCCCGCCCTGTGCGTCTCCTCGAGCAGATCGGGCAGGAGTGCGTCGAGGGAGGTGAAGCGCACCTCGGCGTCGGAGTCGAAGCTCATGTCGGCGGAGTAGAACGACGGCAGGGCCGATCCCCCGTCACCGAGGGGCACCTTCATCCAGGTGTCGGGACTGCCGACCCCTGTGGGGTGGACGGTGACACGGTCGCTCAGTCCGTTGCGGGCGATGTTCTTCTCCATCCCCGCCACCACTGCGGGGATGATCTCGAAGGCATGGGCGCGGGCCCGCGGATTCGCGGCGAGGACGGCCATCGTGAACACCCCGGTGTAGGCGCCGATGTCGAGGAACGCCTCGGCGTCGGCGCTGAGAGCGACCATGAGGTCAAGAGCAAAGGCGTCTTCGGGTTCGGTGCGTCGGCCGCGCCCCCAGTAGAACTCCTTGGCGATCTCGCAGCGAAAGGGCTCGACGAGGATGAAGTCGGTTCCACCGGCACGTCCGCGCACCTCGGTGAGTTCGATCGGAGCGGGCAGACGGCCGATCTTCACACCTCTGAGCCGCGGCGCGACCGTGCGCAGCAGGGGGTGGAGCATCGGCTGGGCGAGCGCCTTCTTCACGGGCAGTTTGAGCCCGAACCACGATTGTCTGCGCGCGGTGAGCGTCCTCAGGTGGTCTTTCATGACGATGGCCCCCTTGCCGACAGGACGACTTTCGCTCACACTATCAACCGCCGCACCACCGCTCCAGAGCCTGGCATAAGGTGGAGGCGAAGACCCACCCGCAGAGTTGCGCATTAGGAGCCCGGCACATGAAACTCAAGTCAGTCACCCTTCACCAGGTCTCGATTCCGCTCGTGACACCGTTCGAGACCTCGTTCATGCGGGAGACTGAGAAGGACTGCTACCTCGTCGAAGCGGTGTTCGACACGGCCAAGGGTGAGATCACCGGCTGGGGCGAGTCCGTGGCGATGATCTCCCCGCTCTACTCCTCCGAATACGTCGCCGCCGGCATCGACGTCACTCGTCGCTGGTTGGCCCCGCTGCTCTTCGACGTCGAGGACCTCACCGCGGAGACGGTGTCATGGCATCTGCGTCATGTCATCGGTCATCCGATGGCGAAGTCGGCTCTCGAGATGGCTGTCATCGAAGCCCAGCTCAAACTCAACGACCAGTCGTTCAAGGACTACCTCGGCGGGGTCGTCGACTCGGTGCCCTCGGGTGTGTCGGTCGGCATTCAGGATTCCGTCGAGGAGACCGTCGACGTCATCGGCGGCTACCTCGAAGAGGGCTACGCCCGGATCAAGCTGAAGATCAAACCCGGCAAGGACATTGCCCCGGTGGCCGCTGTGCGCAGGGCCTTCGGCGATGACTTCGGATTCCAGGTCGATGCGAACGCCGCCTACACCCTCGTCGATGCCGCCCACCTGCGCCGCCTCGACGAATTCGGGCTCCTGCTCATCGAACAGCCCCTCGGCGAGGCCGACATCCGGCAGCATGCTGAACTGGCGAAGCTCATGGACACCCCGATGTGCCTCGACGAGTCCATCGTCTCCGCCGAGGCGGCCGCCGACGCGATCATGCTCGGAGCCACCTCGGTGATCAACATCAAACCCGGACGGGTCGGCGGGTTCATCGAAGCGAAGAAGATCCATGATCTCGCCGCCGCTCACGGTGTCGCCGTGTGGCACGGCGGAATGGTCGAAACCGGTCTGGGGCGCGCGGCGAACGCGGCCCTGGCCTCACTGCCGGGCTTCACTCTGCCCGGCGACATCTCCGGTTCGAACCGCTTCTTCCGCGAGGACATCACCGAGGAGATCGTCATGTACGACGGCAAGGTCGACGTTCCCACCGGCGTCGGCTTCGGTGTCTCGATCGACCCGGCCAAGCTCGAACGCTTCCGCACCGATTCAGTGGAGATCCTGCCCGGGCAGTGATTTCCGCCCGCCGAGGATCACTCGTGGGTGTGGATCTCCTCGGCGGCATCCTTCGCGCGGTCGAACTGGAAGGTCGAGTGTTCGATCGCGATCTTGTGGTGCTCGGCCAGGCACTCCTGGAGAGCCTTGAGGATGCGCGGAGCATGTCCGTCGTAGAAGCATTCGTCGGCAAGCACCACATGAGCGGTGAGCACCGGCAGATTCGAATCGATGCGGGTGACGTGGAGATCGTGGACCTCCTGCACGTGCTCGACCGATTCGAGATGCTCCCGAACCTTGTCCAGGTCGAGTTCCTTCGGAGCGACCTCGAGGAGGATCGACCCGGTCTCTCGGAGGATCGAAAAGGCGCGGGGAACGATGAGGGCCGCGATGACCAGCGCCGCCACCGCGTCGGCGCGCTCCCAGCCGAAGAGCCAGATCGACAGCGCCGCGAGAATGACGGCCACGGACCCGAGCGCATCGGCGATGACTTCCAGGAATGCCGCTTTGAGGTTGAGCGAATTCTCCTTCGAGGAGCTGAGGATGGCGATCGAAACGAGATTGCCGACCAGACCGATGGCCCCGAAGAGCAGCAGGCCCGGCCCGGGCACCTCAGGCGGGGCGAAGAACCGGCGGACGCCCTCGATGAGGCTGTAGACGCCGAGGCCCAACAGCAGAGTCGCCTGCGCACCCGCGGCAAGCACTTCGGCACGCTTGAATCCCCAGGTCTTCTGCCCACCGGCCGGTTTGTTGACCAGCGTCGCCGCGAAGAGTGCGATGCCGATGCCGATGAGGTCGACGGCATTGTGGCCGGTGTCGACGAGCAGCGCGAGACTGCCGGTGATGACGGAGCCGATGAGCTGGAAGACGAAGATCGCAGCGACGATGCCGAAAACGATTCCCAGCTGACGCCGCGATCCCGAACCATGCGAATGATCATGAGCCATATGAACCTCCCGACTCAACACATTAACATATGCACATGCGTTTATATACAGTGCCTGCGGTGACGTTGCTCACCCGCACAGAAGGGGCCGGGAACGGCAGCGGGCACCGACCAGATCGTCTGATCGGTGCCCGTGCCGCGTACACCGGGGCCCGCTGAATCAACAACAGGGTCCGCTGAGCCAGTCAGTCCTCGGAACGCGTATCGCCCTCGTCCGAGTCCGGATCCGAGTCCGAGCCCGAATCCGTGTCTGAATCCGAATCCTCTCCGGAGCCGCCGGCCGCTCCACGCTCGTCGAGGCGGCGCTTCGCCTCGTCGATATAGGACTGCACATCGAAGCCGGTCGCCTTCTTCACCTCATCGCCGATCCGGTCGAGGTCGACGCCGCTGTCATCGAGGAACGACTTCGGGTCGAAGCTCGTGCGGTTCGCCCGCGGCCCAGCAGACGCCGGACCGTCCGCGACGACCCCATCGACAACCTCATCTGTTCCCTCGCCCGAGGACGCAGACGAATCGGCCGGTCCTCCGCCCTCGGGCGACGAGGAATCGTCCGATCCTGCCGAACCCGCCCCGCCGGAGCCCTTCGCCTTGGCCACGAGATCGGTGAGGTCGACACCGGTCGTGCCCCGCACCACTTCGAGCACCTGCGCGAGGTTGTTCGACACGGAGTTCGCCAGCTTCGACTCTCCGTCGGTGGACACGATCGAAAGATCCTTGATGTTCGCGTACGGCGCCACGAGCTCGCCGGCCACGGTCGGCAGCACTTCGAGCACCTTCGACAGCACGGCCGCATCGTTGAACTGCTTGTACGCCTCGGCCTGCGCCTGCAGCGCCTCGGCTTCGGCTTCACCGCGCGCCCGGATCGCATCGGCTTCGGCTTCGCCCTCGAGCCGGATCGCCTCGGCGTCCTTCGACCGACGGTGCAGCTCGGCCGCGGCTTCAGCCCGACCCTGCGCCTCGATCTCGTAGGCCCTGGCATCGGCGGTCGCCTGCTGCCGATAGCGCTCGGCATCGGCTGGACGACGCACTTCGGCGTCGAGCTGTTCGGCGCGCAGCTCTGCGGCCTCCTTGGCCACCACGCGATCGCGTTCGAGCAGCTTCTGCTTCTCCGCCGCAGCGGCCAAGGGGCCGGCGTTGTCGGCAGTGGCCTGACGCTGATCGGCTTCTTCCTTCAGAGCGGCACGACGCAGCGCGAGCTGCTGCTGCTGTTCGGCGATCGCCTGGTCGGTCAGCGCCTGCTGCTTCTGCGTCTCTTCGTTCTGCTGCGCTTCCTCAACAGCGGAGGCGCGGCCGGCGTTCGCCTCGGCGATGGCGGCGTTCTTCGCCACCTCGGCGGCCTGCGGACGGCCCCAGTCGCGCAGGTAGCTGCCTTCATCCTCGACCGCCGAGATCTGGAAGGTGTCGATGATGAGGCCCTGGTTGTTCATCGAGTGCGCAGATTCCTCCTGCACCTGAGCGGCGAAGGAGGCCCGGTCCTGGATGATCTGCTCGACCGTGAGCGTGCCGACCACGGCGCGCAGCGTGCCGGAGAGGATCTCTTTCGAATAGTGGTCGATCTGATCCTGCTGGTCGAGGAAGCGCTGCGCGGCCCTGCGCACATCGTCCTCGGTGCCGCCGACCTTGACTTGCGCCACGCCGCGCAGCCGCAGCGCGATGCCGTTGATGGAGATGCCGTCGATCTCGACGGAGATCTGCCGCGAGGACAGCGAGAGGATGAACGCCTTCTGCACGATCGGATAGACGACAGAGCGACCGCCGATGACGATGCGACCGGTGCCCGAAGCGCCCGATGCGTTCCGCCCGGTGATGATGAGCGCCTCGGACGGGGAGGCGATCTTGTAGGAGCGGAGGATCACGAACAGTGCGATCAGAATGACGAGGACGAGGACGCCGATTCCTCCGGCGCCGAGTAGCAGGTCCATCAGTGGGCCTTTCATCGCAGTGGGGTGTGCCGTCGGCCGATCACCGGCCGACCCCACTCATCCTAAGCGAGCCCACCGACACAGAACAGGGCGGACCTGCCGATCATCTGCCCCATTCCCAGGGCGGGCCCGCCACGAGCAGACCCGAGAAGACGACGATGACGAAGACCACGCCGATGCCGATGGCCCACCACGGGTACCGAATGCACCACGAGGTGAGCTTCTCGAACCAGCCGACCGGCGCGCGACCGCGGCGGCCGAGCCCCCACTCGCCCTCGAGGGATCCGGTCTTCTCGACGGATCGCTCGAACGGGATGGTGGCGTAGGGGATGATCGCCGAGCCGAGCCCCGTGGCGATGCGCCGCTTGCTCCACTGCTGCGAGGTTCCGACGCCGATGACGGCGATGACGAAGCAGATGAAGATGAAGCCGTGGATGCCCCCGCCGATCCGCACCCCCACCTCGGTGGTGTGCGTGACGTACTTGAGGATCATGCCGATGATGAGCAGAGACCAGGTGACGGTCTCGGCCACTGCGAAGAATGTGAAGAAACGTTTTGGAGTCACAGAAGTCCATTGTCCCTGGTCGGGTTGGACGTGAGCTGAAGACCGCCGACCGAGCGGATTCGTCTCAGCGGAGCGAACGACCCCGCGGCGGCGAAACGAGCATCCGTACGGCGGCGACCCCACGCCAGCGAGTCGAATGCCCGCAGCTCCGCCGGGTGAATGACCACACGGGTCGGCGACCTCATCGGTCACCGACCCGTGGGTGTGTGATTCTCAGTCGCGGCGACGACGCGAGCCCAGAGTCATCAGGACACCGAGCACGATGAGCGCTCCGGCCGAGATGATCAGCGGCATGGCCTCGTTGCCGGTGCGGGGCAGGTCTCCCCCGCCACCGCCACCGGAGCCGTCTTCGGCGGCGACGACTTCGAAGGATCCGGTCAGCGGCTCGCCCCCGTCGCAGTCGACGGTGACGGCATAGGTGCCGATGTAGCTGTCGACCATCGAGTCATCGAGTCCGCGCACTCCGAAGCGTGCCGTGCTGTCCGCGTCGACCGTCGCGGTCTGCTCGAACTTCTCGATCTTCCCGTTCTGCGGGTCGACGTTCATCGTCGCCGTGGTGTCGGCGGTGCAGCCGGTGGCCGTGACCTGGACTCCCTTGTCACCGACGAAGGCCTCGGCCTCGATCGTCGTCGGATCGATGCTCAGCGCCCGCTCGGCAGGCGTGTCGGTCGGGGTCTGGGTCGGAGGATCGGTCGGATCCGTCGGCGGATCCGTCGGCGGGGTCGTCGGGGCGTCGACGAGCTCGTAGGCCAGCGTGTGCACGGCGAATCCGATCGCCGGAGCGAAGATGTCGATCGACTCCTTGCTCACGTTCTCGATCGTGTCGGTGGGCTGGTGGTAGTTCGTGTCGTGCTTCGCCCCGACCGTGCCGCCGAACATCTCGGCTTCTTCGGCGGTCTTCGTGCCGTCTGCGCCGGAGAACAGGCCGCTGGCAGGAATGCCGTTGTCGATGAACGCCTGGTAGTCCGAGCGTCCGGAGAAATCGGTGCCGACGTTCGGCTGGTCGATGTCCGCGAAGTAGTCGGTGAAGATCTTCTCGAGTTCGGCCGAGCCTTCGGGGACGTTGACGTCGTCGGGAATCGGCACATCGGAGCCGTCGGAGTCGAGGGTGCCGACGATGAAGTTGTCCGAGCCGATCATGTCGAAGTTCATGTACGACTGGATCTTGCCCAGTTCCGCATCGTCGAGGCTCTCGACGTAGTGGGTCGAGCCGACGAGGCCTTCCTCCTCAGCTCCCCACCACCCGAAGCGGATGGCGTTGTCGACGTCGGACGGCTGCTGAGCGAGCGCCTCGGCGCTGGCCAGGAGGGCTGCGGAGCCGGAACCGTTGTCGTTGACTCCGGGGCCCTCTTCGACGCTGTCGAGATGAGCACCGAGCATCTGGACGTTGTCGTGATCGCCCGCCTTGGTCTCGGCGATGACGTTCCAGGTCGTCGAGGTGGTGAACTCGGTCTCCAGGGTGAAGTCCGCGGTCGGGGCCTCGTCTTCGGCGGCCTCTTGGACCTGGGTGAGGACATCGTTGCCGATGTTGAAGCTCGCCCCCACAGTGGGAGCATTGCCCTCCGTGCGCTCGCCGAGGGTGGCGTTGAGCGCATCGTCGGGGTTCTCTTCGTCGTTGTTGTAGAGCAGGACTGCGGCGGCTCCGGCATCGGTGGCGGCCTGGGTCTTCTCCCCGAAGGCGCATTCCCCGCGGACGACGAGCACGAGCGCACCTTCGGCACTGTCGTCGTAGTCGCCGGCCTCACAGCCGAGCTGTCCGCCTGCCAGGTCGCTGTAGTCGTCATCGACCGGCAGCACGATGGGCAGGTCGGTCAGCGGTTCGGTCGTGCCCTCGGTGTACTCGGCGGGTACGACCTCGAGCTCCTCCCCGTCGACGCTGACCGCGACAGTGGGGAACTTCTGCTGATCATGCTGGAAGGCCTGACGAGTGACGTCGAAGGCGCCTGTGGCCTCGAGGGTGTCCTCGACGTATTCCACGGCCTCTTCGTAGCCGGGGGTGCCCAACGCACGGAATCCTTCGTCCGTATGCGAGGTCGAGATGTCGGAGAGCTTCTGCAGATGATCCATCACGGCGTCACCGTTGACGCCCATGTCGGTGTGTTCGGTCGGGCCGGCGGGGCCTGCGGCCAGCGCCGGACTCACCCCGCCCAGAATCAGGCCGGCCGAGGCGGTGATCGCCAGCCAGCTCTTCGTGCGCAACTTCATGGAGTTCCTTTCGCTCCTTCGTCTGTGCCCGAGGAATCGCTGGGGAAGGCGCGCCGGAATCGACCGCTCCGACATGGCTGTCCATATCGGTGGCGGCCTCCACGACTGCGCTTGCGGGGAAGCTCGATTCTGACGTTCCGTCATGACTCGCCGTTGGTAACGAATCACATTCTTCTATAACGAAACGGTGACACAACTCACATTGGGCTTTAATCTAGTCGACATTCGCCGGGTTTAATGTCACGAATTGATAACAACCGGTCACTCGTTGATTTCATGCGCACTGGAGCGCGACCACGCAGCCCGCCGGCACCCGCCTGTACCGAACCCCGCGCGCCGGATTAGACTCGGGCCAGTGACGACCAACGACTCCGTCGGTGGGGCCCAGCAGCCCGCCTCACCTGACAGACGGACCATTCGCCGCTGGCAGCGCTACCTCGCCAACGAACGGCTCGAGGAACGCGTGTACCGCGACCTCGCCGAACGCCGCACGGGCGAAGACCGCGAGATCCTCCTCAGCCTCGCCACCGCCGAATCCCGCCACCAGGAGCACTGGATCACGCTGTTGGGCGAACATGCGGAGAAGCGTCGCTCCGCCGACCTCGTCACCCGCTGCCTCGCCTTCCTCGGCCGGATGTTCGGTTCGGTCTTCGTCCTCGCCTTGGCACAGCAGTCCGAGACGAGCTCTCCCTATGAGGACGACGAGGCGGCTTCGGCGGAGATGGCGGCCGACGAACGCATCCACGCCGAGGTGGTCCGGGCCCTGGCCGCCCGCTCCCGAGCCCGCCTGTCCGGCAACTTCCGTGCCGCCGTCTTCGGCGCCAACGACGGGCTGGTCTCGAACCTCGCGCTCGTCCTCGGCGTCGGCGCGGCCGGCGTGTCGAACACGGTCATCCTGCTCACCGGCGCCTCCGGTCTGCTCGCCGGAGCCCTGTCGATGGGTGCCGGTGAGTACATCTCCGTGCGCTCTCAACGCGAACTCCTCGAAGCCTCGACCCCGGATCCCGAGTCGCGGCACGCTCTGGCCGACCTCAACATCGACGCCAATGAGCTCGCCCTCGTCTTCCGTGCTCGCGGCATGGACGCCCGGGAGGCCGAAGCGCGCGCGAACCGCACGATCGCGGCAGCGAAGAACAAGCGGGCGCCGAAGCTGCCGACCGTCGACTCCGGGGTCGATCGCGACGAACTCGGCACCGGCCTCGGCGCCGCCGTCTCAAGTTTCTGCTTCTTCTCCTCCGGTGCCCTCATCCCGATCCTGCCCTATATCTTCGGCATGTCCGGGCTGCCCGCCGTATTCCTGTCCGCCGGCCTCGTCGGCATCGCCCTGCTGTTCACCGGCGGCATCGTCGGTCTGCTTTCGGGCAAGTCCCCCGGACCGCGCGCGCTGCGTCAGCTCGGAATCGGCTTCGGGGCCGCCGCCATCACCTACATCCTCGGCCTGTTCTTCGGAGGTACCGCATGAGCGATCCGCTCGTCCTCGTCGATCCCACCACCGCGAGTTTCGAATTCGCCGACCTGGCCGCCGCGCAGCTGCCGGTCACCGATCACTCCGCCCATCGCGGGGACGGAATCTTCGAAACCGTCCTCGTCAGCATGGGCGTCGACGGTGCCACCGTCGTCAATCGCGAACGGCACTTCACACGGTTCCGCAGCTCCGCCTCGGCGCTGGAGCTGCCGGATCCCGACGAGGGGCTGTGGGATCGGGTCATCGACGCGATCATCGCCGAGGTGGCCGACGCCGAGCCGGGAATCAGCGAGTTCGGGATCCGCTACGCGATGTCCCGCGGCCAGCAGGGCGCTGACGGACAGTTCCGGCCCCGCGGGTGGGCGTTCCCGGTGCCCGTGGACGACCACATCCGCTCCGCACGGGCGCAGGGCGTCACGGCAGTGAGCCTCGACCGCGGCTTCGACGCGTATATCGGCAGCAAGGCCCCGTGGCTGCTCATCGGGGCGAAGACCCTGTCCTATGCCGTCAACCAGGCAGCCGGCCGCTATGCCGCGGCGCATGGCGCCGAAGAGGCGCTCTTCGTCTCCCATGACGGCATCGTCCTCGAGGGCCCGACCGCGAATCTCATCATCCGCCGAGGCGACCGCCTCCTCACCCCGGACCCCGAAGCGGGTCTGCTCGCCGGTACGACGCAGAGGCTGATCTTCGATCGCGCCGAAGAGGTGGGGCTGCGCGCCGAGTACGCCGATCTGCGCCTCGAAGACGTCAAGACCGCCGATGCGGCGTGGTTCGTCTCGTCGATGCGCACGGCCGTGGCACTGCGCGAACTCGATGGGAATGCGATTCCCGTCGACGAGGAGCTCACCGCGAGGTTCCAAGCGATCGTCCGCGCGGGCTGAAGCCGGCAGTTCGGCGAGGCTCTTCGGCTGAGACTCTCGGCCGACGGTTCGTATGATCCGCGGGTCTCGCCGGTCGGCATTGCGGGTGGGAGGCAAGCAGGGATGCGCTGCCCCGGACCCTCAGGCCCGGGGCAGGGTGTCGGCGGGTGCCGACGAGGGGAGGGTGAAGGCGAGCACGAGCCCGAGGATGCAGACGGTGCAGCTGGCCAACCACAACGGCCAGAAAACACCGGACAGGCCGGGCAGCAGCACCAGCAGGAATCCGAGGCCACCACAGACGAACAGTGCGGTGACGATCCTCGTCTTCCACTTCCTCAGCATCATGCGCCTTTCTCGTCACGATTCGGCACGGACCTTCCCGCGTCCCACCGAATCGTCATCTCAAGCTATCCCGGCCGAGGTCATTCGCACATCCCCCAAAAGTATGAGATGGAGAGACTTTCTGCGATCAGCGCCGTTGTCGCGAGGCGGCGGAGACCCCGAGGCCCTCGAGAAGGAGGGGTTCTGCTTCCGAGAACATCGGTCTCGCGCACCCGAGTCGGTGATGTTGCGCGATCGGGGGACGTGCCGCCTGGCTTCGCCGGCACCGTCCTGCGTTAGTGTTGTCTCGGACGGACTTCGTTCACACGGCGCAGCGTCGCCGTGGGTTTGAGCTTCAAGGAAAGGACACGAGCATGGGAAAGCTCGCTTGGCAGATCATCGGCGTGGGAGCACCCATCGCAGCCGCATTCGTCGCTCGCAAGACCCTGACCGTCGCCTGGGAGAAGTCGACGAAGCGTCCGGCGCCGTCGAACCCCGTCGATGACGAGATCTCGATGTCCGAAGCTCTCGCCTGGACGATCGTCTCCGGTGTCGGTGTGGCCGTGGCACAGCTCGTGGTGCAGCGCATCGCCGCGAACACCGTGCGCAACAACTTCGGCGAGGAGGCCCTGCCGAAGAAGTTCCGCAAGCAGATCGAAGAGAGCTTCGACTGACCCTTCAGCGGTAGATCCGGTCATAGACCTCGGCGAGATCCACCGCATCGATCTGACCGGGCGCTGAAGCCGTGCCCAGCTGCGCGAACGAGGCGCAGCTGCCGAAGTCTGACCCCATGATTCGGCTGGTCCGCCCCAATGGGCCCATCGAGATCCCGAGCACGGGGTGACTCGAGGACGCAGCCGCCTCGGCGGTCGCGTCCAACAGACGCAGCACATCGGCAGGAGTCTGCGGCATCATCGCCACCTTCGCCACATCGGCTCCGGCCTCGGCCATGGTGCGAAATGTCGCGCGCAGCTCTTCAAGCGGGTCGGTGGCCGTGAAGTTGTGGTGGGACGCGACGATGGGCACGCCGTTCTCCTTCGCCGCGGCGATGAGCGCACGCGACTCCGCCCGGTCGATCTCCACATCGATCGCCACGGGCACAGTTGCGTTTCCGGCCCCATCTGCTGCTGCGGAACCGCCGGGGCCCGCCTCCGCTCCGGTCACACCGGTGATGAGACGCCGCAGCACCTCGGCGTAGGCGCCCTCGGTGATCTCGACCAGGCCTCCTTCGAACGCGGTGCGCACGGTGAGAAGTATCGGCAGCCCCGCCGCGGCCGCGTGCGGCAGCAGCCGCAGCACCTCCTCGGTGCGGGTGGCCGCCTCGGCGAAGAGGTCCTCGGGGTGTGCACCGTCACCGATCGCCGCCTCGGCAACAGCCGTCTGCGCGAGCAGGGGATCGATGCGCCATTCGATGGCATCGACGGCGCCCGTCGCCGCGGCCGCAGCGCACTGCGCGGTCAGCTCTTCGGCGTCGACGGCCTGGGTCGGCACGATCACGGCCGGCCGGACGGGATTGCGCACGGCGGGCGATCCTGCGGCAGGATTGAGGAACGGCAGTGGTTTCATGATTCAAGCGTAGGCGTTCACCTCACGCCCGCGGGCAGGAGGACACGAGTGGAGACGATGCGGGAGCACACGATCCGCACACGCGATGGATTTCCGCTCGCGATCCAGGTCAGCGGGCCCGAAGACGGCCCCGCGCTGCTCCTGCTGCAAGGCCAGTCGAACTCGCACGAATGGTGGGCTGAGCTGCGCGAGGACTTCTCCCCGCAGTTCCGCACCATCACCTTCGACTACCGGGGCACCGGCGGCAGCCGGGGTGAACTCGGCGAACTCTCCACCACAAGCTTCGCCGCCGATGCCGCCGAGGTGCTCGACCGCCTCGGTGTCGAGCGCGCCGCCGCCTACGGCACGTCGATGGGCGGGCGGATCGCACAGATGCTGGCCCTGGACTTCCCCGAACGGGTCAGCGCGCTTGTGCTCGGGTGCACGACTCCGGGCGGCCCACATTCGGTCAAGCGCCCCCGCAAGGTCGGACAGTCACTCGCCCGTCTGCGCGGCCAGGAGCACACCCGCTACCTCTTCGATCTCTTCTACACTCCGGCATGGACGGTGCCGTCGGAGTACAGCAAGCTGCTCGGCGATGACACGATGACGCCTGCCGAATCGGCGGCCCACCTGCGCATCAGCGCCGGTCACAATGCCTGGGACCGCTTGCCCGAAATCAGTGCGCCCACGCTCATCGTCCACGGCGACGACGACCGAATGAACCCGGTCGACAACGCGCACATCCTCCACGAGCGGATCGCCGGTTCGCAGATGCTCATCCTCCCCGAAGGCAGGCACGGATTCTTCGAGGAATTCGCCGAGGTGGTCACGCCTGCTGTCGTCCGCTTCCTCAGCGAATCGCTGCCTCGTTCCTGACTTCGCCGCCGGCGAGGCGAAAGAGCAAGCTCCGTTTCACCATCAAGAAATCACATTCGCCAGCAAATCCATTTAGGTCACAACTACCTGCCTCAACTGCCGATTATAACAATCAAGTAACGTCGCACCCTGCGTTTCCCCAGGTCAGAGCACTAGTCAAGGCCGCCACACCGAGTATTGACAATAAAAGATCTACCGAAATTCCTGAACAAAACTACAATGGTGGATCAGATATCCGTGTGCGGTGAGGCGTGTTCGCAATTGAACCAATCGGATCTGCGAGCACCGAACCGTGCAAACGGGGGTGAAGCCTCTCGTTCTTGCGGAGAGCCAAGAATGCAAGGAGGAAGCACATGAGCGTTGTCGTCAAGGCATCACATGTCTACAAAGTCTTTGGCAAGCGGCCGAATGAAGTGATCAAACGGCTCGAAGAAGGGGCCGACCGGAAGGACCTCACGAAGCTCGGCACGGCTGCCGTCATCGATGCGAGCTTCGAAGTCGAGGAAGGCGAGATCTTCGTCGTCATGGGCCTGTCGGGCTCGGGAAAGTCGACGCTGATCCGTACTCTCAACGGACTCTGGGATACGAGCGGGGGGTCCGTCGAAGTGCTCGGCACGGACATTTCGACGGCGGACTCGTCGACCCTGCGGAAGGTCCGCGGCAAACACGTGTCGATGGTGTTCCAGCACTTCGCTCTGCTGCCGCACCGCACGGTGCGTGAGAACGCAGCCTATTCCCTGGAGATCCAGGGAATGCCGAAGAATCAGCGCCTGGAGAAGGCGGAGGAGTGGCTCAAGGCCGTCGGGCTCGACGGCTGGGGCGACAAATATCCGCAACAGCTCTCCGGCGGAATGCAGCAGCGTGTCGGCCTGGCACGCGCACTCGCTGCGGAGACCGACATCCTGCTCATGGATGAGGCGTTCTCCGCACTCGACCCGCTGATCCGCCGCGAGATGCAGGAACAGCTCGTGGAGCTTCAGTCCAAGCTCAACAAGACCATCATCTTCATCACGCACGACCTCAACGAGGCGATGTTCCTCGGCGATCGCATCGCGGTGATGCGTGACGGACGCATCGTCCAGATCGGCACCTCCGAGGAGATCCTGACTCAGCCCGCCGATGACTACATCGCCGAGTTCGTTCAGGACGTCGACCGCACTCGTGTGCTCACAGCCGCCTCGATCATGCGCGAGACCAAGGCCACGATCAGCATCGAAGCGGGCCCTCGTCTGGCGATGCGCACGCTCGAGGACAGCAACTCCTCGGGCCTGCTCGTCCTCGACGACAATCGCACCGTGCTCGGCATGGTCAGCGACCGCAACGTGGTCAGAGCCGCCCGCGAAGGGCAGCAGACGATCGCCGACATCGTGGAGAAGACAGACCTGTTCACGGTTCGTCCCGAGACTCCGATCTCGGAGCTCTTCGCGCCCAGCTCCGCGGCCAAGGTTCCGTTGACCGTCATCGATGAGAATCAGCGACTGCTCGGCATCGTGCCGCGCGTGGCGCTGCTGAACTCGATGGCCGATCCGGGTCCCGCAACCGGGGAGATCCCGCCTGTGCAGGAAGCCTCGGAACCGGTCGTCGTCTCGCCGAGTGCCGCTGAGTCGGACAGCGAAGACGGCGCCGCTTTCACCGACGAACAGGCGACTCCGACGGAAGTGGCGGACGCTTCGGCTGACGTCGAATCCGCCGCCGGCAGTGCGGATGAGGGAACCGGTGCCGCCACACGAGGCGCCACCGACGCTGAAAGGGGTAAGCACTGATGGACTTCATGAATCCGCGCCTTCCGGTCGGTGACTGGGTCAACGACTTCCTCACCTGGTTCATCGGAGCGTTCCAGTGGCTGCTGGACATCATCAATTTCATTCTCAGCGGCCTCTACGAGGTTCTCTATCTCGTCTTCTCCTCGCCGATCTATCTGGTCATGATCATCATCCTGGCCGCGATCGCGTTCTTCGCCGCGGGGTGGAAGGTCGCTCTATTCACCCTCATCGGGTTCTACTTCGTGCGTGCCCTCGACCAATGGGACAACACGATGTCGACCTTGGCTCTTGTCATCGTGGCAGTGCTCGTCGCGCTCATCATTGCGATCCCACTCGGCATCCTCGCTGCCAAGGTGAGTTGGGTCTCGACTGTCGTCAAACCCGTTCTCGACTTCATGCAGTCGATGCCGGCTCTGGCCTACCTGGTCCCGGCCATCCTCATGTTCAGCATCGGCCAGACGCCGGGTGCAGTGGCGACGATCATCTTCGCTCTGCCTCCAGGAGTGCGACTGACGGAACTCGCGATCCGTCAGGTCAACACCGAAGTCGTCGAGGCCGGTCAGGCCTTCGGGGCCAGCTCGGGTCACATTCTTTCGAAGATCCAGATCCCGCTGGCGATGCCGACCATCATGGCGGGTGTCAACCAGGTCATCATGCTGGCCCTGTCGATGGTCGTCCTCGCCGGTATGGTCGGCGCAGGCGGCCTCGGTGGTGCTGTCGTCGGCGGCATTCAGAACGTCGATGTGCCACTGGCCGTCGAAGCCGGTCTGGCCGTCGTGGTCATCGCAATCTTCCTCGATCGCGTCACAGCTGCTCTGGGCAGGAAGACCCCGATCGAGCGAGCTCGCAAGGCCGCGGCCGCCTAATCTTCAACTAACCGAAACGACTACCAAAGGAGAGTCATATGAAAACGTCAGTTCTGACCAAGTTGGGCGGCATCCTCGCCGCCAGCGCGCTTGTCCTCTCGGCATGCGGCGCGTCCAACTCCGGTGGCGAGCCCGCCGGCGGCGGTGACGATGAGACCAATGCCGGCGGACAGGACTGGTCCTCGTGCAAGCCCGGTGAGGGTTCGAAGGACGTCGCCGACACCGAGGACGACGAGAAGAAGGTCTCTCTCGGCATCTTCAGCGGCTGGGACGAGTCGTACGCCACCATCTACCTCTTGAAGAACATTCTCGAGGAAGACGGCTATGAAGTCGACACCAAGGAGCTCGATGCCGGTCCGATGTTCACCGGTGTGGCCAAGGGCGACATCGACTTCTTCACCGACGGCTGGCTGCCGCTGACTCACGAGAGCTACCTCGAACAGTACGGCGACGATCTCGTCGACCACGGCTGCTGGTACGACAATGCGAAGCTGACCATCGCCGTCAACGAGGATTCCCCGGCCAAGTCCATCGGCGATCTCAAGGACATGGGTGACGAGTACAACAACATCCTGTACGGGATCGACGCCGGTGCCGGTCTGACGAAGACCACGAAGGAGAAGGCGATCCCGGAGTACGGGCTCGACAACCTCGACTTCAAGATCTCTTCGACCCCGGCGATGCTCGCGCAGCTGAAGAAGTCGACCGATGCCGATGAGAACATTGCAGTGACTCTGTGGCGTCCGCACTGGGCCTATGACGCCTTCCCGGTCCGCGACCTCGAAGACCCCAAGGGTGCCATGGGCGATGCCGAGCGCATCTTCAGCTTCTCAGGCAAGGAAGCTGCAGATGAGCATCCTTACGTCTCGCAGCTGCTGCAGAACCTCGTTCTCGACGATGACCACCTGGCCAGCCTCGAGAACCTCATGTTCTCCGATGAGCACTACGGAGGCGACGATCATGAGAAGGCTGTCGCTGAATGGCTGAAGGACAACCCGGACTTCGTCGATCAGTTGAAGAAGGGCGAACTCGCCAAGTGATTGCCTGATGACGTTGGCCCGGTCGAGTCTTCGACCGGGCCTTTGTCATAGGCTGGCTGTGGTCTGAGAGACTCGGCCGACCGGAGGACACCAGATGACGAACAGTTCGGCGATCATCGACACCTTCGTCGGTCCCCTCGCTGTGACCGGCGACGGCCGGTCTGTCGTCGGTCTCGAGTGGCTCACCCGCACCGAGGCGACCGTGCCCACCCCCGAACCCGACGATCGACTCCTCGCCGAGGCGGTCGCCCAGCTGCGTGCGTACTTTCACGGCCGTCGGACCGATTTCGATCTGCCCGTCGACTTCGGTGAGGTCTCCGACGTCGCTCGCACGGTGCTCACAACACTGGCCCAGGACGTGCCGGCGGGGGCCACCGTGACCTACGGGCAGCTCGCCGAGGCCAGTGGGACCGGAATCCCCGCGCGTGCCGTCGGCGGCATCATGGGACTGAATCCGATCCCGATCATCGTGCCCTGCCACCGAGTCGTCGCGGGAAGCGGACTCGGCGGCTATTCGGGCGGACTGCCCGGGCACGAACTCGACACGAAACGTCGCCTGCTCGAATTCGAGGATGCGCTGCCGCAGCCGCTGTTCTGACGCGGACCGCACTCACCGGCTGAGCTTCACCCCTCGAACAGCGACTGCCCGACGTATCCTCCCTCCTCGGCTCCGGGCGGGATCGCCCACACCGTCGACCCGATCGGCGTCGTCCATTCGTTGAGCAGATCCACCTCGGCGAGTCGGCGCTGGATCGGCAGGAACTGACGCTCGATGTCGGCTTGGAAGGACGCGAACAGCAGCCCCGAATCCTCTCCGGCACCGGTTTCGTAGTTGAACGTGCGCCGGTGGATCTGCACTTCGGGTCCCAGCCCGTCACGGGCCCGAGCCACATGCGAGGCCTTCGAGATCTTCGTCAGCCCACGCTTGTCGACGGCGGCGAAGTCCGGAACGTCGAACTCGTCGGTTCCCGACAGCGGGGCCCCGGTGTCCAAGGTCCGTCCCGTCGAGAACTCCCGAGCCGGACGGTCGGCCTTGTCCCACGTGTCGAGGTTCATAGCGATGTCGCGCAGCACCAGCGTCGTGCCTCCACGCAGCCATCCGGGCAGGTGCGCGCCGAGGTCGGCCGGAGGCTCTCCCCGTGCCGAGAACACCGGTTCGGTCGTATCGGTTCCGGCACCCCAGATGATCCGCGCGAAGTCCTCGGACCCCGGGCCGGGGTTCGCCGTGCCGTCGAGCTGACCGAAGAGGTTGCGCTGCGTCGTCCCCTCCCCCGCGCTGCCGTAGGCGCGACGGAACCCGTCCCTCTGCCACGTCACCTCTGCAAACGATCGCGAATCCTTGAACAGCATGCGCCGGGCATGGGCCAAGGTCAGCGGGTCGTCGCCGCAGATCTGCAGGAGCAGGTCACCCTTGCAGCGATTCGGGTCGAGGCGATCGATGCCGAACTTCTCCAAGGGCTTCAGCCAGTCCGGGACGTGCTCCTTGCCCGCCAGCGCGACGAGCCCGGGACCGAACCCGAAGGTCACCGTCAGACGGGCCGGATCGGCAGCCAGTTCGGCTTCGGAATCGGCCAGCGGGGCCGTGCCCTGGGTGAGTGCGGCCGCATCCGCGGTGAGCAGACGCAGCCAGCGGACCGCCTCGGCGGCGGTGATCTCCGGTCGCATCGTGAACGCAAGGAAATGCGCATACGCCTGCGGCGGGGTTTCGATGCCGGATTGGTGAGTGCCGTAGAACGGTTCGACCTGTGCCCCGTTCGCTCCGTCCAGGTCTCGCCGAGGCGATCCTCCGCTGTCGTCGGCCGCCGACGACCCAAGACCGGTCCGGCCGAGCCCGAATCCCGCGGTTGCGCCGAGGAGACCGGCACTGCCGGCGGCGGCCGCCGAGGTGATGAGACCTCGGCGGCTGAACCCGGAGGGAGACTGCTCAGTGGTCACCGTGGTCTCCATGATCGGAGTCCTCGTGGTCTCCGTGGTCGCCGTGGTCGCCGTGGTCTCCGTGGTCGCCGTGGTCTCCATGATCGCCGTGGTCGTCGCCGGATTCGGCGCCCTCGGCTTCCCCGGGGGCGTAGTTCTCCTCGGCCCCGGAGTACTCCTTCGCCACTGCTGTGACCTCAATGCTCTGATGATCGGCGGTGACAAGGTCGAGAGTGATCTCCTCGCCGGGTCGGATCGCCTTCTTCAAGCCCATGATCATGATGTGATCGCCGCCGGGTTCGAGGCTGAGGCTCTCCCCGGCCGGAATGTCGAAGCCGCCTTCCTTCTCCTGCATCGACATTCCGCCGGAGCCGTCCTCAGAGGTTTCGTGGAGTTCGACCATCTTTGCGTCCGGGTACTTCGCCTCGATGAGGTTGATGTCGTGATCGGTGTTGTTGCGGACTTCGCCGAAGACCGCGGTCATTCCGTCCTCAGCGGCCTTGACCCAGGCGTCGTCGAGGCTGAGCGCATCGGCGTCGACCTGCGAGGAGGCGGGGCTGTTCGACGCCGAGTCGCTCGCTTCAGGCTGCGAGGAATCGGCGGCCTGGCTGCCGGACTGGCCGCAGCCGGAGAGGCCGATGACGACGGCGATGGGCAGGGCCATAGCCAGGGTGATGTTCTTTCGCATGATGTCTGCACTTTCGTGTTTCGGTGCAGTCGAATACCGCCGCGTACGGGCCGCTGCGTGCACGGTCCGATCGGGGCACCGCTGACGCGCTCGAGCTCGCGGCTGCACGTCCGATTGAGTGTGCGGCCGCTCGTGCAATCGAGTGCGCTGCTGGTCGTGCAGGTGCGGCGAACCGCGGCAGAATCGGGGCGCATCGGTGCCGGGTTGCGGCAGTTCCGGTTCGCAGCGGTGTTGGTTCGCGGGTGTCTTCGACTGCCACCATTCGGTGGGTTGGTGTGACGGCGGTTTTCGCCGTCGCAGTGAGGTGTCAGACGAGGGCAGGAGGGCCGCGGCGATAGTTCGGTCCGACCACGGCCGAAGCGATCGGCTGCGGCAGCCGGAACGCAACGAGCACGGACCGGTAGGGATGGTCGGCCAGAATGCCGGCCGCCTCGGCGAGGGCCCGCAGTGCACCGGCGACCGGACCCAGAGCCAGCTGCAGAATGGTGAGGACGATGTCCTCACCGTGTTTGAGGATCACGGCGGTGATGAGAACCGCGGCGATGTGGGCAAGGATCATCCCGGGCGAAGTGCCGCCGTGCGCATGAGAAGCGGCCGCGGCGGCCGATCCGAGGTCGAGGGTGCCCGGGGCAGGGACGATGTGTCCCGCATGAGCACTCATCGCGGCTCCGGCGGATCCCTCCCCCGCCGAGGCGGGAGGTGCGCCCGCATGGGCTCCGGAGTGTGCGTTCACCGACCAGCTCATCGTCAGGTGCATGAGCACCTGTCCGAGGCCGAGGAGAGCGGTGAGAGTGAGATACCCGAGGCGTCGGCCGGCGAGGATCATCGCCGCCCAGAGCACCAGGACGAACACGACGCCGGTGCCCAGGAGCGAGGCGCTGCCGCCGGCACCGAGGTGCATGAGCAGGGCCAGCAGGGTCGTGATGAGGGCAGCGAAGAGCGCGCGAACGGACTTCGTCCATCCGGTCATGGCTCCTCCTCTGATGCAGCCCCGAGTTCGCCTCGCTGCACCGACATGCGTGTGCCATCGGTGTCTGGACGAAGGTGGAATTCCCAACCCATTCACACATTCTACTCAAAGTAGAAACGCGCGGGCGGAGGGAGCCCCGAATCGGCGCCACGGCTCTTCTTCGCAGCGCTGTGACCTCGGATGGCGCTTCATCGGCCCCGTGAACATGGGCGCGACGAAAGCTACATCCGCAGCCAGGTGTCGGCGGTCTTCTTGATCATGGCTCCGGCCGACTCGGCGGCATCGGTCCAGGTGACGAGTTCGCCGTGAGGATCGGTGGTGGAATCGGAGAGGACGATGACATCGAAGTTGCACACGAGCGCGGCCATCGCCGAGGCGTACACCGCACCGGGAGCATCGGCATCGGCGGGAGCATCCGCATCGGCATCGGTATCGGCGTTGGCGGGAGCATCCGCATCGGCATCGGTATCGGCGTTGGCGAGAGCATCCGCGGTGGCGTTGGCGCTGGGAGCTTCCGCGGTGTCGTCGGCGCCGGCGATGATGATCCGGTCGATGGCCATATCGTGCAGACCGGCCGCGAGATCGTCGACGCATTCGAAGACATCGGGACCGTTCGAGCGGAGCACGAGATCCTCCTCGCTGGGGACGAAGATGCTCAGCTCCTCGTCCGGAGTGTCGGCGAGGTCCTCCTTCGTGGAGGCGAAGATGAGTACACCGCCCACGGCTCGCGTGCGGGTGACGATGTCGCCGAGGGTCTCCATGGCGTCATCACTGGGATAGCTGGCGTCGTCGGTGTCGATGAGGAGCAGGGCATCCATACCCCCAATCGTGCCACGTCCGGGTGACGCATTCGAAGCCGGGACCGGACGGCCGAGTTCGCGACTGCGGGAGCCGGGACGTGGCGGCAGGGCTTGCGGCGGCGGGTCGGCGGCTCATGGGGCGCTGGCCGTGCCGATCACCACTGACAGCAGACCCAAATACCTGAAACCAACCGAGCCTGTTGTTATCGCCGAACATCTGCGAACATCAGAAGATTGTTCGAAATATTTTTCGATTCTCTATGGCGTTCTCTGAGCGATGAGAGTAAACTGGACTTCAACAACAACGATGTTGGTGAACGGAAATCATCCCCATGACCCTCACTCCCGAACGCAACTCCGATCATTCCGATCGGAATGCCGACAACGCCCCTCAGACCAGCGGTCACCCCCTGCTGGCCGACGAAGAGTGGGCAGATCTCAGTCGCTTCGCTCCGGAAGTCACCTCCGCCATCACCCAGCTGATGAGCCTCAAGGATGAGCTGCGCACCTTCGATCGCCCCATGGGACCGGATCAGGCCATCATGCTCGCCGACGGAGTCGAGGCGATCACACGCATCAATGAAGCGCTGTCGACGCTTGCGCTTTCCGTCTGCGAACGTGTCGGCACCCCCAGTGACTTCGGCGCCAAATCGACGAAATCGCTCATCGAGAATCGGTTCAACCTCACCGGCGCAGAGGCCAATCGCCGGACCGAGATGGCCAAGAACCTCGGCGGACGCGTCGACATGGCCGGACAGGCACTGCCGCCGCTCTACCCTCTCGTCGCGGATGCGCTCCATGCCGGCACCATCTCCGCCGCCCAGGCATCCGTCATCGAAGACTGCATGCGGAAGCTGCCTAACTGGGTCAGCCAAGAGATCCGCACCGATGTCGAGTCGCGCCTGGTCCGCAACGCGCCCAAGGTCCGCCTCAAGGACCTGCGGGAGATCTTCGGCAAGCTCATGGGATACATCGACCCGGACGGCGAGGAACCGAAAGACTCGACTGACCGCGCTGCGTACTGCATGTCGATGCGCGCCAAGGCCAATGGCGACTGGGAGGTGCGGGGACTGCTCGATCCCGTCACCGGCGGCACCCTCAACGGACTGCTGACCTCTCGGATTCAGTCCGCCGGTGAAGGCGACAAGGCTGCCATCGATGCTCCTGACACTGACGGGGCTGACTCGGAGGCCGGTATCGCAGGTGCTTCGTGTGCTGCCGATGGGCATCTGGCATCCGACACCGAAGACTTCGAACCCGAGGGAACAGCTGCTCCGCTTCCCGATGAAGAGCTGCTCGAGATCGTCGACGCGGTGCTCTCCGGCGAACGGTATGACGCCAAGCGCGTACCGGAGCCCAACCTCGCTGCAGTTCGCTCGGCCGGAAATCCGTCCGATACCCCAGGCGTCGGTGTCCGCGAGAACGGCGAGATCGTCGACGTCAGTGCGGAGCAGCCCTCAGCACGGGAATGGATCTATGAACGATTCGCCGGTTTGGTCTCTACGATCGACAAGCAGCGTACGACCGCGGGAGCGCCGTATGCCCTCGTCGTCACCGCCAAGGCGGAGGATCTGGCCAGCGGCAAGGGGCACGGCACCACAGGCGCTGACAACCCCGTGCCAATCAAAGAACTCATGGCTGACGGCCTCAACGGCTCGGTGTTCTTCCATCTCATGAGCGACAAGGCCAAGACCATGCAGGTGGCAACCGAGCAGCGCTTCGCCAATCGGAAACAGCTGTCAGTGATCACCGCTCGCGATCGAGGGTGTACCTTCCCAGGCTGTGACGCCCCTCCCGGTTGGTGCGACGCCAACCATGTGGTGCCCTGGGCACGCGGCGGCAAGACCAAGGTCAACAATCTCGCACTGCTCTGCAGCTATCACCACCACCTGCTCGATCGCTCCGATTGGGACACCTTGATGCTCCTCGACGGACGGCCGGCGTACATTCCGCCCGCCGCAAAAGACCCCTCTCGCACGCCGATCCTCCACGCCCGCTTCATCGCAGACGACATCGTCGACTCTCTGTTCGACGAATAGCTCCCCCAGCTTGCAGGAGACGACTGTGCCCATTTTCCGGGCAGAGCCGAGTACGGCCGTGTTCCCGGCATGGTCTCGCCCAGCCGCCGTCCGAGATCGGTTTGGTCCAGCAGCTGTGCGAGGACGATCGCATCCAGCAGCCATCAGGGCTCAGCCGAGTTCAACCGACCATCCGCGAGCCTCGGATGCTCATGTCGTCATCGAGCAGCAGAAGGTCTGCCGGCATCCCGATCGCCAGCAGGTTGATTGCATCGGCACCGCCCACTGCTCGCAGAGGAACGAGGCTCGCGGCCTGCACAGCGTCGAACGGACTGAGACCCACCTCGGCGACGGCCCGCTGCACGGCCTTGTCCATCGTCAACGTGGACCCTGCGATGGCACCGGGAGAGCCGTCCGAAGTGACCAGGCGAGCTACCGAATCCTTGACCTCGACGGGGAGCGAACCGAGGTGATAATTTCCATCGCGCAGACCGGTTGCCGCCATGGCATCGGTGATGAGCGCGAGGCGCCCGGGCACGAGCTCGTGGAGCATGCGTGCGACCGGAGCCACGACGTGGACGCCGTCATTGATGAGTTCGACGGTGACATGCTCGGCCTCGGCCGCGGCAAGAACCGGCCCCGGAGCACGGTGGTGGATGCCCGGCATCGCATTGAACGCGTGGGTGAGGATGCTCGCCCCGGCGTCGAACGCCGCAGCGGCCAGTTCGAAGTCGGCGGCCGTGTGCCCGATGGCCACACGCACCCCGGCCGCGGTGAACCGGTTGATCGCGTCGAGGGCACCGGGCAGCTCGGGGGCGATGGTGACCTGCGCAAGCGTTCCAGCGGCCGCCTCAAGGAGCGCCTCGACCGCCTCAGGAGTCGGCGACGTGAGCACCTCGGGTGCATGCGCACCCTTGAAATCCGGGGACAGGAAAGGACCTTCGGCATGCAGGCCCGTGACCATGGCCCGATCGCGGACGATCCCCGCCCCGGCGCGCAGAGAGCGGCACAGCCCGTCGATCGTGTCCGAGACGAATGACAGGGCGAGCCTGCCGGTGCCGTGATCACGATGCACGTCGAGGATCGCGTCGATCGCGTCGGCTCCGTCCTCAGCGCCTGCTCCGTCCTCGGCGCTCGCTCCGCCCGCACCGTGGCAGTGGATATCGACGAACGCGGGAGCCACGAATCCGCCGGCCGCGTCGATGACGTCACCGCTGGCCGAGGCGGCCCTGTTCTTCCAGCCGTCCCCGCGGCCCCGTGCGGTGACCGATCCCTGCGCGATCGCGATCCACGTGTCCGCGGTCTCCTCGGCGAACGTCGCCCGATCGCCGTCGAGGATGCACGCATTGTGGATGACCGCCTCGGCGGGGATCTGCTCGGTCTGTGTCATCGAGGTCCTTCCATCGCTCTGCTCTCGCTCACCCCAGGGTGCGGACCCGGTTCGCGTCGATGCCGAGCACATGCGTGTCGAGGAATGCCAGCACCGTGCGGTACCAGACCTCGGCATTGCCGCGGCCGAGGATCCAGTGCCCCTCATCCGGGTAGTACAGGAATCGGTGCTGTGTGTCGCCGTCGGCGTTGAGCGGAGTCTTCGACTGCGTGAGCAGGTCGAGCCACAGCTCCTGTCCCTGCCCGATCGGCACCCGGTAGTCCTTGTCGCCGTGGATGACGAGCATGGGCACTTCGATCTGATCGGCGAAGAGATGCGGGGAGTATTCCGCCGACTGTTCGCGCATCGCCTCATCCCACGAGGAGTTGTCCGTCGTCCGCCCCATCGACGTGGTGTTCCACAGGGAGGCATGGGTGACGATGCACTTGAACGTGCTTCCCGTGTGTCCGGCGACCCAGTTGGCCATGTAGCCGCCGTAGGAACCTCCGGCCAACGCGACATGTTCGGCGTCGATGTCCGCCCGCGCCCCGGCCGTCTCGGTGAGCGTCATGATGTCGGTGAACGGGGTCCCACCCAGCTGCTGCTGACCGCGATCGATCATCGCCTGACCGTACCCGGTCGAGATCGCCGGATCCGGCAGCAGCACCGCATAGCCGGCAGCGGCGAAGGGCGCAGGGTTCCACCGGTATGTCCATGCGTTCCACGACCCCCACGGGCCGCCGTGGGCGAACACGACGAGCGGGTGCGGCCCCTCGCCCTCCGGCAGAACCAGCCACGCGCGGATCGGGGTGCCGTCCTCGGCCGTGGCTTCCACCTCGGTGAGGGTGCCCTCCTCGCCGAGCGCCGTCGCCGGGTTCGCGAGTTCGCTGATGACCCCGGTAGCGAGATCGATCGAGATCGGCATGGGCGCGACATCGATCGCCGAGGCGGTCGCGACCACCGTGTCCCCGCGCAGTGCGAGGCCGGAGAACGAATACTTCTGCTCGACACCGCCGACGAGGCGCCGAGGCTGCGCATCGGCCGGATCGCCGATGAAGACGCTGCCGCGACCGTGATCGTCGGCGGCCGCCGCGATCGTCGAGTCGTCGACCCAGATCGGTGAGAACCAGTAATCGGCGTCCGGCCACACGGGAGCGAGTTCGGCCGTCTCGAGGTCGAGGACCATGAGGTCGACGGCGAGGTTGGCCTGCGGAGTCCAGAACTGCTCGCGGCTGACCAGGGCCTTCGTCCCGTCCGGGCTGATGGCTTCGATGCCGAAGCAGTGATCGGCGGCCGGCTTCGTCAGCCGATGCAGCGCGGGCTCACCCTCCAGGTCGACGCGCCAGATCTCACTGGCTTCGAGCTGGCCGGGGATCGGCCTCTCGAGCTGGACGAGGACGAACCGGGCTTCGTCGTCGACGGCCCAGTCGATGAGGCGGCCGGACGGCAGCGACAGATAGCGGAAGTCCAGGCCGGCCGGGGCGCTGAGCTCATCGGCGACCTCGGGGAAGTCGGCGGCAGCCTCGTCGAGTTTTGCTACCGCCAGGGTCTGCCGGCCCGGTCCCAGATCCTGATTCCACCGGCGGATCGGGAACCCCGTGTGGAGGATGCCGCTGATCTTGGCATCGCTGCGCTCGGCACTGAATTCCTGATGGTCGTTCTCATCGGCGGCCCAGGTGTGGACGGGGAACTCGACGATGAGGGTCTCCCCCTTGATCTCGATCCGGGTGAACCCGCCCTCATGGTCGGCGAGTTTGCGGGCTTCTCCGTTGTCGGGAAGCGCCCACAGGCTCGGGCTCTCGGCGTCCTTGCCGTCCTCGCCCTTGCGTTTGGCGGCGAAGACGATCGTCCCGTTATCGCTCAGAGCGGCCGGGCCGATGGACTGGTCTCCGCGAGTGATGCGGCGGGGCACTTCGCCGCTGATATCGGCGAGGTGGCTGAGGGAGGAGCTGCCCTCGGAGTTGAGGAACGAGTACTGGGCGATGACGCGGCCGCTCTGATTCGTCAGGAGGCCTTGCAGGCGGCGGGCGTCGAGGAGTCGGGTCACTGCGTCGTGGGTCGTCATGGCCTCATCCTAGTTCGCAACTCGGACAAGGGGGCGCTGAAGGGAGAATCGCTTGAGCGCGACCGCCTCTAGCGGAAGGTCGGAGCCGGGACCTTCTGCCCGCCGATCGTCACCGTCGGCAGCATCTTCTTGAAGTCCTCGTCCGCCTTCGCGTGTTCCTTCACAGCGCGCATCTCGATGGAGAGATTCACCAGTCTGCCGTTGATCGTGTATCCCGTCTGCACCCCGTACATGAGTGTGGGCTGGCTGTTGATCGCGAGGATCTCAGACGACCCCAGCTCGCCTTGGAAGCTCCAATACTCGCCGGCGTTGAGGGAACCGGTCGTCTCCGACAGAACCTGGGAGCCCTTGCCGTCGAAGGTGTATTTGCGCTTCGAATCGATGATCGCCTGCGCGCTGCCGCCGAAGTCCTCGGAGCAGTTGATGAGGATGACGTCGGAATCCCGACTGTCGGAACCGCGATGGAACACCCGGAACTTGTCGGTGTCTCCGGCGCCGCCCGTCCAGTCGTCGCCGAGAGCGAAGGAGATGGTCACAGGACAGGAATCGCCGAGCGAGATCGTCTTCTTCGACATCCCCTCGGGGATGCCCGCATCGGTGGGCTTGTCCGTGGGTTCGGGGCCCGGTGTCTTCTGCACGCCCACGCGCACGGGGCCGGCATCCTTGTCCTCGGTGCGGATCTGCAGGACCGAGCAGCCGCTGAGGAGAACGGTCAGCGCGAGCGTCCCGGCTGCCGCGAGGCGCAGCGGTGACACCGAGCTCACGGCTGCTCACCGTTGTCTCGGCGGTACGGCGGCTGCGGTCCGCTGTTCGGCTGCTGGGGCCAGTGGGGTCCACTGTTCGGTTGCTGGGGGCCACTGTTTGCCTGCTGCCCGCTGCTCGACTGTCCGAAATTCTGGGGCCCGCTGTCCGGCTGCTGATACCCGTGCGGTCCGGAGTTCGACTGCCCGAAATTCTGGGGCCCGCCGTTCGGCTGCTGGTACCCGTGCGGCCCGGAATTCGGCTGGCCGAAATTCTGGGGTCCGCTGTCCGGCTGGCCCCCGTGCTGCTGGCCCGGCTGGCTGCCGACGGGCGGTCCGCCCTCAGGAAGATTCTGTGCGCCCGGCCCTGACCGCGGCGGCTTGAACTGGGAATGCTGCCCGGAATCGGGTGGGAATCCACCGGAGACGGACTCTCCGGTCGTGCGGTTGACCAAAGCTCCGTCGACCCGTTCGAGGCGACGCTTCGAAGTCCGCCGCGGGGTGCCGAGGATCCGGCCCTGCAGTTCGGCCTCGTTCGGCTGTCTCGGGGGAAGGAACCCGGGAGACCGCCGCGAATCCGCCTGCTGCATCGGCTGCACCGGGTGCGAACCGGCGGCGACCCGATCCATATGCTCCGACATCTGCGGAACCGTGACGGGCGCGGCATCGGCGAGCACCGGCAGGACGATGCGCACCGAGGTGCCCACACCCTCCTGGCTGAACAGCTGCACGGAACCGCCGTGCCGGGTGACGATGGCCCGGACAAGCGAGAGTCCCATCCCCGAACCGGCGACCGCCCGCACCCGGGAACCGCGGGAGAGTTCGTCCCAGACGGCTTCCTGTTCGGCCAGCGGAATGCCGCTGCCGGTGTCGGCGACCTCGACGACGACCCACCGGTGTCCATCGATGATCTGCTCGTTCGCGCGCAGCTCGACGACCTCGGCCTGCGAAGAGTATTTGAGCGCATTGCCCAACAGGTTGAGGATCGCGGTGAGCAGCAGATCCTCCTCCCCGGCGACATCGGGCAGCCGCCACGGAGCACGGGCGACCGTGGCCACGATCATCCGATCCTCGGCGCCGGGCGCGGTCGAGGCGTCCTCGACCGCCTGATGGATGAGCGCGTCGAGGTCGACGCGGGCATATTCGATGATGCGCGTTTCGACATCGGCGAGTTTGCGCAGGTCAGCGAGCAGTCGGGCGACCCTACGGGAGGACACGTCGACCTGTTTGGCGGCGGGCTCGACCTCGGTGAGGGTGCCTCCGTCGCGGACGACTTCGCGGATGCTCGCCGCGGATGTGCGCAGCGCGGTCAAAGGGTTCTTCAGCTCATGGTCGAGGCGGATGAGCATGCGGTTGCGCTTGGTCATCGAGTCCTCTGCCGCGGCCGTCTCGATGGATTCCCGCAGCTGCGCCTCGCGCCTCTTGAGATACCGCCATCCGAACCAGGCGCCGACAGCCAGCCCCGCGAGCACGAGGACGAGCAGGAGCAGGAACAGCCAGACCTGGATCTCGACGACGAGGAAGTTCGTCATAGACGCCTCTGCCCGTCCTCACCGCGGACCTCACCGACGAAGCGGTATCCGCGCCCCTGGACGGTCGCGATCCACCGCGGTTCGGCAGCGTCTTCGCCGAGGACGCGTCGCAGTTCGGCAACGCGCGAATCGACGGCACGGGTGCCCACGGCCTCTTCGAATCCCCACAGCACCTCGAGCAGGCGGGAGCGTTCGATGAGTTCGTCCTTGTGCACCATGAGGTATTCGAGCAGGGTGAAGCCCTTCGGGGTGATGACGAGTTCGCGCTGTCCCAGCCAGGCACGCCGACCCACCCGGTCCACGCGCAGGCCGAAGCTCGAGACGAGTACCGGTGCGGTGGCCAAGGGCGGCCCGTCATTGCGGGTCCGGCGCAGCACCGCCCGGATGCGGGCGACGAGTTCGTGTGGATCGAAGGGTTTGTTGAGGTAGTCGTCGGCGCCCTCTTCCAGCGCCATCGCCCGTTCCACACCCTCACCGACCTGCGTCAGCAGCAGCACCGGGACCCAGTTCTCCTCCTGCCGCAGGCGTCGGAGCACCTGCCGGCCATCGGCTCCGGGCATGAGCACGTCGAGCACGCAGACATCGGGTTTGTGGCGGTGGATCTCGTCGAGTGCCAGCAGGCCGTCACTGGCCGGCAGGACCCGGAATCCGGAACGCTCGAGGAAGGGCACCACCGCACCGAGCACATCCGGCTCGTCGTCGGCAACCAAGACGAGTGGTTGGGGCTCGGTGTGATTGTCAGCCGTCATGGTGCTCAGTTCCGGTTCCTCTCTGGCGTTCCCAGGCAACTTCTCGGGCCTCGGCACGGTCGACCGCCTCGGCGAGTTCATCTCGATACAGCATAGAACGACGCAGGTGTTTGGTGCGATAGCCGGCGCGGCCGACCATATGGGTGGCGACGGGGATCGTCACGAGCTGGAAGGAGATGACGATCGCCAGCGTCGTCACCGTCGCCCAGGTCGGGAACTGGATGGCGACCGCCACGGCCACGAGCATCAGCCCCAGGACCTGGGGCTTCGCACTCGCGTGCATGCGTGAGAGGAGATCCCCGAACCGCACGAGACCGAGCGCCGCAGCCAGGGACAGCACAGCGCCGAGGAGGATGAGCACGGCCGAGATGATGTCAAGAACCATGGGTGCTCCCTTCGCCGCGGCCGGGGGCAGAATCATTGCGGCCAGGGGCGGAATCGTCTCGGCCAGGGGCAGAATCACCGCGGCCGGTGAACATATGCTCGGCGTCGTCGGGTCCGGGATCGGGTCCGGTGCCCTCACCTTCCCCGCCGGCATCAGCGTGTGCGTCGAAAGTCGGGTCCGAGATCTCGGTGACCTCATCGGAGACCGGGACCGAACCGGGCCCTGGCGCTGCTCTCCGGGCAGCAGCCTCGGCGGAATCGTCGTCCTGGGCATCTTGGGACATGTGCCAATCCGATGCCGAGAAGTCCGACAGCGCTCCCGACTCGGAGCCGGGCGTCATCGAATCGGATTTCGATACGTATCGCGACACGCTCACGGAGCCGACGAAGCCGAGCATCGCGAGCACGATGAGAACGGGCAGCAGATCCGTGCGGTCGGCCAGGGCCATGTACCCGCCGAGTCCGCACATGATCGAGGCGAGCACGACATCGGTGCCGATCATCCGGTCGAGGATCGAGGGGCCGCGGACGATCCGGTAGAGCGCGATGAACACCGAGGCGGCCAACAGCACCGACCCGGCGATGACGAGGAGGTCGAAGACGATCTGACTCATGCGCGTCCTCCCTCGACTTCGCCCAGCGGATCCGGGCGGGCACGCAGCGCCCCGAGGTCGCGGGCCGAACCGAGGGTGCGGATGAGCAGCTCCTCGATGTGGTAGACCTGCGCCTTCGCCTGATGCAGCTTCTCCTCGGAATCGCAGTCGAGGAAGTGCAGGTAGAGGATGCCCATCGCGCGATCACTGTCGATGATGATCGATCCCGGGATGAGGCTGGCGGTGTCGGCGATGAGGGTGAGCACGAGATCGGAGCTCGTGCGCAGATCGCAGGCGATGACCGAACCGGCGCCGACGGCGCGGCGACGGAACGCATACCAGGCGACCTCGATCGAGGCGTGGAGGACCGAGTAGAGGAACCACAGGGCGAACACCGCGCCGTGCCAGACGTTGAACCGACCGGAGAGCACGACGGGCGGGAGGTAGAAGATACGGGTGACGAGGAAGGCGAGGACGATCCCGGAGACCACGGTGAGTACGGTGATCGAATCCCACAGCATCAGCCACAGCAGGACCAGCGAGACGAGCAGCACGAACTGCTGGACGATTCCGCGGCCCCGGCTCATCCGTGCCCGGTTCGGACTCATCAGTCGTCACCTCCGAGCACGTTCGTGACATAGTCGATCGGCGTCTGCAGATTCTCGGCGGCGCGGTTCGCCATGTCCCACAGGGGTTCGGCCGCGACCGTGAGGATGAGGGAGGCGATGACGACCACCGAGGTGGCCACCACCATAGCAGGGGGCACGCCGATCTGAGACTGCCACTTCTTCCCCGCCAGCAGCGTCTTCTTCCGGTCGGCGAATTCCTCGACGAGGTCCTCGTTGGGCTCTTCCACATCGGCCGGATCACGCCAGAACGCGAGGTTGAAGGTACGGCCGATGACGTAGAGCGTGAGCAGGCTCGTCACGGTGCCCGCGACGATGAGGACGGTGGGCAGCCACGCCTGATCGTCGAAACCGGCGAGGAACAGGGCGACCTTGCCGATGAATCCGGAGAACGGAGGAATGCCCGAGAGATTGAGCGCGGGAATGAAGAAGATGATCGTCAGCACCGGCGAGAGCACCATGAGACCACCCAGGGACCGCGTCGAGGTGGACCCGCCGCGCATTTCCACGAGCCCGATCGCCAGGAACAGCGCGGTCTGGACGATGATGTGGTGGACCGTGTAGTAGATCGCCGCGGACAGGCCGACACTGGTACCCAGGGCCACGCCGAAGAGCATGTAGCCGATGTGGGAGACCAAGGTGAAGGACACGATCCTCTTGATCTCCGACTGCGCGATGGCGCCGAGGATGCCCACGAGCATCGTCAGCCCCGCCGCGATGAGCAGCGGCACCCGCAGCGAGGATTCGGCGAAGAGCAGGGTCTCCGTGCGGATGATCGCATAGATGCCGACCTTCGTCAGCAGACCCGCGAACACCGCGGTCACCGGGGCCGGAGCGGTCGGGTAGGAGTCGGGCAGCCAGAAGGACAGCGGGAAGATCGCGGCCTTGATGCCGAAGCCGAGCAGCAGCATCACGTGGAGGATCATCTGCACATCGGCAGGCAGCTCGGAGAGCCTCTGCGACAGCTGCGCCATGTTCACGGTTCCGCACGCTGCGTAGATGATGCCGATCGCGGCGAGGAAGATCACCGAGGAGACGAGCGAGATGATCACATAGGTGACTCCGGCCCGGATGCGCTCGGCCGTGGCTCCGAGGGTGAGCAGCACATAGGAGGCGACGAGGAACATCTCGAAGCCGACGTAGAGGTTGAACAGGTCCCCGGCGAGGAACGAGTTCGCAATGCCCGCGCACAGCACCAGGTAGCTGGGGTTGAACACGGAGATCGGAGTCTCGTTCGAATCGTCGTTGGCGTCCTGGCTCAGCGCGTACACGAGCACGCACAGAGTGACCAGCGAGGACACGATGAGCATGAGAGCGGAGAGCCGGTCGGCCACGAGCACGATGCCCGCCGGCGGCTGCCAACCGCCGATCGCCACGACCTGCGGACCGTGCATGTCGACGCCGAAGAGGATGATCGTGGCGATGACCATGACGGCCACGAGGATCGCGACCGACACGAGGTTCTGCATCCGTGTGTGCTTGGACAGGATGAGGGCGATGCCGGCGCCGAGCAGCGGCAGCAGCACCGGCAGCGGGACGAGGACGGGCAGCAGATCGATCATGGCCGGTCCCCCTTCCCGTGCTCGTCATCCGGCTCCGTGTTCCCGGACTCGTCATCCGGCGCTGTCTCTTCTCGGGCCGCTTCTGCGGCCTCCGCTTCAGCGGCGCTGTGCGCTTGCGTCTGGGACTCCACGACCGCCTCGGCGATGTCATCGGCTTCAGTCGGGGTCTCGGCGTCCTCGATCTCCTCGGCGATCTCCTCCCGCTCTTCGGGAGTGCCGTCGTCGTCGAGGTCGACAGCGCCGACGATCGGGGACTCGGCCTCGTCACCGAACTCGGTGTCGTCGTAGTCCGTGCTCGCCTCCGCTTCGGAGTCGATGACCTTCGTGATCGCGACCTGGAGGTCGGTGTCGTCGTCCTGCAGCGAATCGGCACGCATGAGCCTCCAGGAGCGGTAGATCATCGCCAGCAGGAATGCGGTCACGGCGAAGGTGATGACGATGGCGGTGAGGATGAGCGCCTGCGGCAGCGGATCGGACATGCCCTCGGTCGACAGGTCCTTTCCGTCGGTCAGGGGCGGCGAACCGCGTCCGGCCGTGAGGATGATGAGCAGGTTGACCCCGTTGCCGAGCAGGATGAAACCGAGCAGGACGCGGGTCAGGGAGCGTTCGAGCATGAGGTAGATGCCGGAGGCGAAGAGGACGCCCATGGCCAGGACCATGATGAAGGGCATGCTCATAGGCGGCCTCCTTCCGCACCGTTGTCGACGTCGAGCTCATTGACCCGGTGGATGATCTCGGACACGGCGCGATGTTCGGCGGTCGACCCCATGTTCTCGGAGAAGTTGACGTTGTCGTGGATGCGGTGGGTGAGCATCGCTTCGTCACGTTCCTGGTGCAGGTCGACCTCGGCTCCGAGCGAGCGGAGGATGTCGAGCATGAGGCCGATGACGATGAGGTAGACGCCGATGTCGAAGAACGTCGACGTGCCGAAGGACAGATGACCCAGCAACGGCAGATCGCCTTCGAGGTAGATGGAGTCGAAGACGGTATCGCCCCACACCCAACCGCCGACGACGGTGAGGATCGCGGTGACGAGACCGGTGCCGAGCATTCCCGAGGGAGTGAAGGGGGCCGCCTCGGCGAGTTCGTACTTGCCTCCGGCGAGGTAGCGCACGACGAGAGCGAGACCGGCGACGAGGCCGCCGGCGAAACCGCCGCCGGGTTCGTTATGGCCGGCGAAGAGGAGGTAGACGGAGAAGACGAAGACGGCGTGGAAGATCAGACGCGCGGTGACCTCGAGAATGATCGAGCGGTTGCGCGGAGCCAGGGTGCGGCCGGCGATGAGCCAGGACACGCGTTTCTGGGACAGGTCCTCCCGCCCGGGATGGTGGAGGTCGACGACGTCCTCGGACACGGGTTGGAAGCGGATCCGGCCGGCCGCCTCGGTGCCGTCCTTCTTCCTCTCGAACCGGTGCAGGTGGCCTTCGCGGCCGCGGACGAAGATGAGTCCGGCGACACCGGTTCCCGCCGCCACGAGCACGGAGATCTCACCCATCGTGTCCCAGGCGCGGATGTCGACGAGGGTGACGTTGACGATGTTCTGGCCGTGGCCGAGTTCGTAGGCGAGCTGACCGAAGTCCGTCGAGACCGGGTCGGCCACGCGCACCCCGGCGGCGATGAGGACCACGAGCATCACCGTGATGCCCACGGCACCGCCGATGATCGCCCGCCAGGCGGGAGTGAGACGCCCCGTGGATTCGCCGATCCGGGCCGGCAGACGGCGGAGGACGAGGACGAAGACGACGATCGTGATGGTCTCCACCAGCACCTGGGTCAGGGCCAGGTCGGGGGCGCCGACGAACGCGAAGTACGCGACCATCGCATAGCCGGAGATGCCGGTGACGACGACGGCCGTGAAGCGCTTCTTCGCCCGGGTGGCACCGATCGCGACGACGATGAGGACGGTGGCGACGATGAAGTCGAGAGGGGTGTCGGAGAGGCGGAAGTCGATGTTCCAGGTGTCGTTGGCGATGATGGCCAGGCCCACTCCGGCGACGAGGACGAGGTAGACCACACCCTGGTAGAACGGCAGCGAACCGCGTTGCGTGCGGGCGGTGACCCACAGCGCCAGTGCTTCCATCCAGCTGATGAGCCGCCGGTAGAGCTCGTGGAAATCGATGCCCGAGGGCAGAGTCGACTGCACTCTCGCGAACGGGTGGCGGAGGAAGAACAGGGCCGCGCCGACGGCGACCGTCACGGCGGTGAAGGCGAGCGCCGGTTCGAAGCCGTGCCACAGCGCCAGGTGGTAGTGCCCGTCCTCGGCGGCCACGATCGGCAGCTCGGCGGTCCAGGCGGAGAAGTATCCGTCGAGGAGCCCGGCGCCCGGGCCCAGCGCCAAGGTGAGCGCGGTGAGGATGATCGGGGAGAAGACGAGGCCGAGCTTCTCATCGCGGCGGGCGATGTCGTCGACGCCGGGCTTCGAGGAGAACGCGCCCCAGACGAAGCGGGCGGAATAGGCGACGGTGAGGATCGAGCCGATCATGATGCCGATGAAGCCGATGACCGAGGCCTTGTCCGGTGAGGACAGGAGGGTCGAGTAGGCGGCTTCCTTGGCGGCGAAGCCGAGCAGCGGGGGCAGTCCCGCCATCGAGGCGGCGGCGATCGTCGCGCACACGGCGACGACGGGGAATGCCTTCCAGCCGCCGGAGAGCTTCGTGAGGTCACGGGTGCCGGCACGGTGGTCGATGATGCCGACGCACAGGAACAGGCAGGACTTGAACAGGGCGTGGGCGATGAGCAGCCCGAGTGCCGCCTTCGTGATGTCCGGAGTGCCGAAGGAGGCCATCGTCGTGAGGAAGCCCAGCTGGGAGACCGTGCCGAAGGCCAGCAGCAGTTTGAGGTCGGTCTGCTTCAGCGCCTGCCAGCCGCCGATGAACATCGTCAGCAGGCCCAGGGTGAGCAGCACTTCGGACCAGCCGGGGATGTTGTTGTAGCCGGGGGCCAGGCGCAGCACGAGGTAGATGCCGGCCTTGACCATGGCCGCAGCGTGCAGGTACGCACTGACCGGGGTGGGGGCGGCCATGGCGCCGGGCAGCCAGAAGTGGAAGGGCATGAGCGCGGACTTCGAGATCGCGCCGATGAGGATGAGGATGATCGCGGAGATGATGACTCCGCCGGTGTCCATGCCCAGCTGTGCCCGGTCGATCAGGGTCGAGATCCGGCCGGTGCCGGTGGCGGTGATGAGCAGGACCATGCCCACGAGCATGGCCAGACCGCCGGCGGTGGTGACGATGAGCGCCTGCAGGGCCGCCTGACGCGAGCGGCGCCGGGACTGGCTGTGTCCGATGAGCAGGTAGGAGAAGACCGTGGTGCCTTCCCAGAACAGGTAGAGCATGAGGAGGTCGTCGGCGATGACGAGTCCGTACATCATGCCTGCGAAGGCCATGAAGATGCCGGCGAACCGGGCCAGTCCGGGTTCGTCGGGCGGGAAGTAGCGGGCGCAGTAGACGAAGACGAGCGCCCCGACTCCGGTGACGAGCAGCGTCATGATCCATGAGAGCACGTCGAGGCGGAACACACCTTCGAGCCCGAGCTCCGGGAGCCAGTTCATGCTTTCGACGAGCGGATGGGCGCCGGGGCCGAAGAGGTCGTGAACTTTCGAGAGGCTCAGCACCAGTCCGGCGAAGGGGACGAGCGCGAGGTAGAAGAAGGCGTTGCGGCCGAGGAGACGAACCAGGGGGTAGGCGATGACAGACGCGCCGAAGAAGGCACCTGTCATGGCTATCACCGGCAGCCACCTCCGTCATATGCCTGTTTGTGAGAAAGGTTCGTGAGTTTATTTTTGCACGGACAGACGAAGTTTCCCCAATTGCGTGCACTCGGCCGAACCCGTTTCTCGCCCGCCCTCGCAGTCATCGGCGGGGGCCTGGGCGCAGTCCTCGGGGCAGTCCTCGGCGAGGTCCTTCGCGAGGTCCTCGGGGTAGTCACCGGCGGGGTCCTCGGTCGCATTCCCAGGACGGTCGCAGACGGCGCCGACGGCCCCATCGGGTGCCGTGGCCCCGTCGACGCTCACTCGCGCAGCTGGCGGCTGGTCACGAGGAAACCGTTCTCGTCGACTCCCACCCCATCGCAGCCGACGAGGAGCTCCGCTCCGATCGCGTCGGTCAGTCGGGCCACCTCGGCGCGCATCCTGCGGAATCGACGCCGCGGATTCGGTTGGTAGCGCCGGGACTCGGTGTCCATCCAGTGCACGTGGTATTCGATCTGCGGGGCATCCGTGTGGGCGGCGATGATCGGCGGCACCCACTCGGCCTCCATCACCCGGATCTCGAGGCCGCCGGCGGCCTCATCGATGTCTCCGAGCGGGACGAGCAGGGCGTAGCCGTCGAGGATGACGGGGGCCGAAGGATCGAAGAGCGGGTCGTCGATGTTCGCCTGCGCGAGCACATCCTCGTCGGGGGTGGGCAGCGACTGCTGGAAGGCGTGCGGGGCGTGGCGGCGCACGAACTCCAGGGTCACCTGCGGTTCCAGCCAGTAGGGCGAGTACAGGTAGAGGTCGACCTTCGCCTCGGGGTCGGGGATGATCACTCGCGTCGGCAGTCCGGGCTCGTCGGCCAGGCGGACTCCCGTGTGCAGGCGGGAGGCGATGGCGAGCAGGAGGCTGAGCACCCGCTCCTCCTCCCGGTCGGGCATGCCCTCGGGGAAAGCCGCGTGGAGGCCGTCGGCATCGGCGAACCAGTCCGGTGGCGGAGAGGGCTGACGATCGCGGGGACAGTCGACGACGATCGCGTGGTGGGCCCAGTCGGGGACTTCGAGGGCGGCGGCATCCGCGGGTTCGAGGACCGTGCCGGAGCTGAGCCGTGAATGCCGACTCAGCCTCATCTGTCCGTGTTCGTCGAGCTGCGGGTGCAGGTCCGGCAGCTTGTTGTGGACGAGTGCGAGGACGTCGGAGATCTCGACGGCATCGTCGAGGAGGAGAAGGTGGAAACCCCGCAGATCCGCCGAGGTGGGGGTGTCGACCGGCGCGGATGCTCGGTGATCACCGTACCCGGGGCGACCGGTCGAGGGCATCCCGGTCCGGCGCCGAGCCGGGGCGGAGGCTCCGGGTCCGGGCGCCTCATCCGAGACGGAGGGTGCGGGCGCCGGCGACCCATCTGATCCGGAGCGCGCAGGGCCGGTGTCCCCGGACGCGGCGAGACCGCCCTGGTAGCGCGCGGCGTCGGCACGCTCGCGTTCGGCGCGTTCGGCGGCTTCGCGTTGGCGCCGCAGTTCGCGGCGGGTGATCACATGTCCCTCCGGTAGAAGTTCAGGTGCGAACGGGATGCGGTCGGGCCGCGCTGGCCCTGGTACCGGTTGCCGGTGGCAGCGGAGCCGTAGGGGTTGACGGCAGAGGAGCTGAGGCGGAAGAAGCACAGCTGCCCGATCTTCATGCCCGGCCACAGCGTGATCGGCAGGGTTGCGACATTGGACAGCTCCAGGGTGACGTGACCGCTGAATCCGGGGTCGATGAATCCGGCCGTCGAGTGCGTGAGCAGGCCGAGCCGGCCCAGCGAGGACTTCCCTTCGAGCCGTGCCGCGACATCGTCGGGCAGAGTCACGAGTTCGTGCGTGGAGGCGAGGACGAACTCGCCGGGGTGCAGCACGAAGGGCTCTCCCGGTGCGGCCTCGAGGAAGCGGGTGAGTTCGGGCTGTTCGAGGCTCGGGTCGATGACCGGATATTTGTGGTTGTCGAAGAGCCGGAAGTACCGGTCGAGGCAGACATCGACACTGGCCGGCTGGATCAGCGAAGGGTCGTAGGGGTCGAGGGCGATGCGGCCGGAGTCGAGCTCGGCGCGGATGTCGCGGTCGGAAAGCAGAGTCACGTATCCGATGGTAGTCGTTCCGGCCTCTTCACGCTCGAGATCCGACGGCTCGGCAGCTCAGAATTTCCCTCCGACTCTGCGCGACACGCCGCACCTAGGTCACAAAACGATAACGATTACTCCAATTTATGCTGGTTTTTCCCCGTGTGTCTCCCCATAGGCGCTGATGAATGCTTTAGAGTTATGAGCTGTACGGACCCGCGCACGATGGTGCCTTCCCCTTCTTAAGCCAAGGAATGCCGGGAGTCCCATCGCCTTTCGTGGGTAGACAACAATCGAAAGGCATTACTGTGAAGACCTCGCGTCTTGTGCTTGCCCCCGCAGTAGCCGTTGCTTTGACAGGTCTTGCTGGCGCCCCGGCGTTCGCAGCGACAGAGTCCACCGCTTCGGTACCTCAGCAACCGCTGTGCGCCCAGGGCGACCAGCAGTCATCGAGCGACTCCGAAGCCGACTCCTCGGTACCCGAAGAGTCGGATCCTCAGGCGACCCTTGCGCACGCGCAGGTCACCCGGGCCGATATCGCGAACAGCAAGAAGGGAATCGGCTTCTCCGGAACCGGATTCACCGCAGATGAGAAGGCCACCGTGACCGTCATCGGCACCGATGGCACCGACTACACCCCACCCAAGAAGCTCACGGTCGACGAGAAGGGTCAGGTGTCCGGCACCTACTTCTTCACCGCGACCGAAGACGCGCAGGTGCCTGTCGGCGAATACTCGCTCTACCTCACCGACCTCAAATCGGAGAAGAAGTCGTCGAAGGTGACCTTCGAGGTCGTCGCTTCGGATTCCGATGTCGACGATTCCGACCCGACCGGTGACAACTGCGAATCGGCCACCGGTCCGATCGAAGATCCCAGTGAGACCGACGAACCGTCGGAGACGAAGACCGACGAACCCTCCACCGAGGCACCGGAACCGTCGGAGACGAAGACCGAACAGCCGTCTACCAAGGCTCCGGAACCGTCGGAGACGAAGACCGAGGAACCCACCACCAAGGCTCCAGAGCCGTCGGAGACGAAGACCGACGAGCCCACGACCAAAGCTCCGGAACCGACCGAAACCGACAAGACGGATGAGGCTCGGGCCAAGGCCCCGACCGAGACGGACGAGGCTGAGAGCGACGAGGCTGAGACCGACGAACCCACGTCCGAGGCTCCGAAGCCGACCGAAACCGACGGAGACGAGTCCTCCGCGGCCCCGAAGGACGAGAAGTCCGAGGACAAGGAATCCGAATCCACCGGACCGGCCAGCCCCGGAACCGAGGAGAAGGAAGCACCGGCCGCTGCCAAGCAGTCGCTCTCCATCGACCCGACCGAGATCAGCTCCGAGGACTTCCTCGACAAGGGCATCAAGCTCGGCGTCAGCGGAGCGCAGCCCGGCGAGAAGGTCACCATCACGGTCGAGCACGCCCAGGGCAAGGTCGACCGCTACACGATGACCAAGCAGGCCGACTCCGAGGGCAAGGCCACGTTCGGTGTCCAGGCCAAGGTCAAGGCTGTGCTCGGCACCTACAACGTCCGTGCCCAGGCCGAGAGCTTCGATGAGCCTCAGGGCGGAAGCTTCACGGTGCTGACCAACGGCACGGCTGTCGACGAAGGCGGAAGCGACTCGGGCGCTGCCGGCAGCGATCTGCCGCGCACCGGTGCCGAGATGACCGGACTGGCGCTGGGAGTCGGCCTGCTCGCCGTCGGTGCCGCAGCCGTCATCATCACCCGTCGGCGGATGAACGCCTCCGATGATCCAGCGGAGTTCTAAACACAGTTGAACGATGAATTGTCCCTCGCGGGGCTGCAGCTCGACGGACGCGAGATCGATCTAGGACGTCTGCGAGCAGGGACAATGCTCGGACTCATGGGCAGCCCGGACAGCACCACTGCGGTGGTGCTGTCCGCGGCGAGCCTGCCCCACGTCGCACCACCGCCACGCTTCCCGACCGGATCCCGGTCGGGTCGTTCGCGTGTGCGCAGCTGGATGAAGAAGTACCTGCGTGAAGCCGATGCCGGATCTGGGGAGGCGGCATCGGCAGCGTCTCAATCCGCTGCACTGACAGCATTCGGTCTGCGTCCGGAGGTCCTGCGCCGCCGGATCGCGGATCTCGAAGCGATCGACCGTGCCCGCCTCGTCCTGGCCGCGGCCTGGGCGAGCGGCGCGACGTGGCTGACGTTCATCGATCCCTTCGCTTCGGTCCCGAGCCACCTGCGCACGGGACTGCGCAACCGCTTCGCCGAACTCGTCGCCCACGAGGGGCGCGGGGTCGTGTTCAGCTCCAATTCGCTCACCGACCACACCATCGCCGAGGCGGGGGTGGCCGATATCGAAAAGGACCAGCTCGTCGCATTCGGTTCCCTGGAGCAGATCGTCAGCGAGCCCAGGGGCTCACTGCCTGCCGAGCTCAGCGGAGTCAACGTCTATTCGGGCCTGGCCCGCAAAGGATGGCTGTCCATCGGCCATTCGGCCGTACGCGCCCGGACCGAACTCGACGGGAAGGTCTTCGTCACCCTCGGGTGGCGTGCCGCCCTCCTGTCACTGGACGAACATGACCCGGCGTTCACCTCGGCGACGGTGTTCGAAGCCATCGTCACCGGATTGCGTGATCGCGGTACCTGCCTGCAGGCGAAGCTCTCGCCGGTCGACACCGAGATGGGGCTCGCCCTCGACGTCGACCTGGCCGACCTCGCCGGTGTGCCGGACCGAAGGCCTGCGGGCACCGATGATGCGGAGGACGCCCCGGACGGGGACGAGGAGCCATCGGCTGCGGGAGACGCGACCGCAGACGGCCGGTCCTCGGCCGGTTTCGGCATCATCCACCCCGGCCTCGGCGCCACGATCACCGAACTGCGTGAAAACGTCAGGGTCGGCACCCACGTCTTCGTCGAGGTCGACACCTCCGCACTGCATGCCTACCCGGTGGAATGAGGCTCGGCAGATAGACTGAGACCTGCTCAGTCCCCCGCTCAGTCCCCAATCGAATCAGGAACGACATGCGAACCTCGCGCAGACTTCTGATCTCGGCGCTGACGGTCGTCGTCCTCACGGTCGCCGCCGTTCCTCTCCTCAACTTCACCCTCTACACACCCGCCCGCGCCGCCGAAGCCTATATCGGTGCGCTCGAACAGGGTGACGCGAATCGTGCTTTCTCCTATCTCTCCGCGCCGACTCCGAACTCGACGTTGGCGCTCAGCGATGAGGTGCTTTCGGCGGCCCCCGATCTGCCGCGGGAAGCCGAAGCGAAGACTCTGTCCGTCGACGGCGATCACGCGAAGGTCCGCCTCAGCTTCAACCTCTCCTCGCAGGAGCAGACGATCGATCTGACGATGGTCCGGCTGCCCGCGAGCGCGGGGCTCTTCGACCGGTGGGCCATCGAACAGAAGGAGTGGCCGACGCTGTCACTCAACGTCTCCGGTTCGTCGACGGCGACGATCAACGGCTATGGGGTCAGCACCGGAAAGGTGCCCGTGCTGTTTCCGGCCAGCTACCTCGTCGGCTTCGATGCGACGTATCTGAAGTCGAAGTCCGAACGCGCCGAGGTGACCGCTCCCGGCGACTCTCCCACCGTCACGCTGTCGCCCGAACCGACGGCCAAGCTCGAAGAGACCGTCGAACAGCAGGTCACCGACCATCTCAAGGACTGCATGAAGTCGAAGACCCTCATGCCCTCGGGCTGCGTCTTCGGCTACGACACGGACAACACGATCATCGGCGACATCACCTGGTCACTCGAACGCAGCCCGCAGATCGGCCTGACCTCGTCGGGCAACGACCTCGAACTCACCCCGTCGACGGTCGAGGTGCGGGTCAAGGGCCGCTATCGAGACATCGTCACCGCGGCCGAACACGACCTCGACGAGAAGCTCTCCTTCGTCCTCGGCGGCTCCGTGGTCGTGAAGTCGTCCCGGGTCAGCTACGAGCCGCGCCGCCTCGGTGACGTCTCCGTGGTCTGATGCGTGCGGCGTCGTCTCATGCGGATGGCATCGTCTGATGCGTGCGGCGTCGTCTCATGCGGATGGCATCGTCTGATGCGTACCGCGCTGCGCGCATGATGCTGAGCGATCGGCGCTGAACGAACGGCGCTGAGCCGAGCGCCTCAGGCGCCGCGCAGATCGAGGTTGAGCTCGTTCGGCGCCGAGTCCGCGAGATCGACCGGAATGCCCCAGTCCTGCTGATAGAGGTGGCAGGCCGCGTGCAGGGGGATCTCTCCCCCGGGCTCGCCGTCACAGGCGGCGGCTCGAGCGGTCACATGGAGCACTCCCCCGTCGAGATCCGGGTTGATGACGATCTCGCGGTTGAGCCCCTCGGCTCCCCCATCGCCGGAGACGATGAGCTCGGGCGGGGTCGCCGAGACCTGCAGGAACGTGGGATCTCCCCACCGGTCGTCGAGCTTCTGCCCCGAGGGCACCGTGAAGCTCACGCTCAGCGACACCGGTCCGGAGACGATCTCGGTCGACGGTCGCTTCGTCGTCAGCGCCCCCTCGTCGACCGTCTGGGCGTCCTTGGGCAGTCTCACCCTCGTCAGCGCGTGGGAGGCGGACTCGACGACGAGGAGCTCGGCCTCACTCGAGGACTCGGAGCCGCCGGCGGAGTCATCACCTCGGCCGGAGGAGTCGCCGTCGCCGACTGCTGAGTCGACGACGAGGATGTCCGAGGGTTCACGCAGACCGCGGGCCAGGGTCGTCACTTCCTCGGTGTGCGGGTCGTAGCGGCGGATGGCCCCGTTGTAGGTGTCGGCGATCGCGATCGACCCATCGGGCAGGGCGCGCACTCCCAGCGGATGCTGCAGGCGCGCCTCGGCGGCGGGACCGTCGCGGAATCCGAAGTCGAAGAGGCCGACTCCCACGAGCGTGGTGACTTCACCGGTGACGGGGTCGAGGCGACGAATCGCCGAAGTCTCGGAATCGGCGATGAGCACCTGGCCGTCGGCATCGAGGTCGAGGCCCGAGGACTGGGCGAACCACGCGGATTCGGCGTCTCCGTCGCTCAGCCCCTCATTCATCGTGCCCGAGAGGATGCGGATCGCTCCGTCCTTCGGATCGAACGACCAGATCGTGTGGTTGCCGGCCATCGCCACGACCACCTCGGCGGTGGAGGGGACAAAGAGGACATCCCACGGCGACGAGAGCTTCACGTCGAGCCCGGGGCCGTCGTATCGTCCCAGTTCACCGTGTTTGCCGCGGACATTGTCGATGGCGCCGACCATGTGCTGCTGCCCGGTGCCGGCGATGGTCGTCACGGTTTCGGATTCGAGATCGATCCCGCGCAGGGTGTGGTTGACGGTGTCGGCGACGACGATCCCGTACCCGACCTCGGCGGCGAGGTCGTCGGGCAGCACGGTGATGCCGCCGGGCTCGCTGAACGACGCCGAAGCGAAGTCGCCGTCCGCGGCCCCGCGCTCTCCCGTGCCGATGCGGCGGATGATCGTGGTGCCGTCGGCATCGTATTCGACGAGGCCGTGGTGGCCGGAGTCAGCGACGAGGAGATGCCCGGAGGGCAGACGAGTGACCTTGCCGGGGTAGAACAGGTCTGTTTCGGGTGCCGGCGGCGGAACGTAGGGGCCGTCACCGGAATGCAGCGTTCCCTTGGCCGAATGCTCGTCGATGAGGCCTTCGATGATCTCGGTGAGCCCAGCGGCGTGGCCCTCTCCGGACATCGTCGCCACGAGGTAGCCCTCAGGGTCGATGACGGCCAGGGTCGGCCAGGCGCGAGCGGTGTAGGCCTGCCAGGTGACGAGGTCCGGGTCATCGAGGACGAGGTGTTCGACCTGGTAGCGTTCCACGGCCTGGTCGACGGCCTCGACGGTGCGTTCGAACTCGAACTTCGGCGAGTGGACGCCGATGATGACGAGTTCCTTCGCGTACTTCTCCTCGAGGGGACGCAACTCGTCGAGGACGTGGAGGCAGTTGATGCAGCAGAAGGTCCAGAAGTCGAGGAGGACGACCTTGCCGCGCAGGTCGGCCAGGGTCAGCTCCTTGCCGCCGGAGTTCATCCATCGGCGCCCGACGAGTTCGGGGGCCCGGACCTTCACGGCGTGCGAGGCGGCGGTCTGCGGAGTGGAGTTCATGCCTCCATCTTCACAGATCCGGCGCCGAGGTGGCAGTCCGGGTGTCACGATGTGACCGGTCAGACGGGCCGGTCAGACGGACAGGTTCCGAGGGACCGGTTCAGACGGACCGGTCAGACACGGACCGGTTCAGACGGGGACGAGGATGGGAGTGTCGATCCCTTCGGCTTCGAGGCGGCGCACGCGCTGGCCGTAGACCGCTTCGACGAGTTCCTCGCTCAGCGCCTGTCCCGGGGGACCATCGGCGACGAGGCGACCGTCGCCGAAGACGAGCACCCGATCGGCGTAGCGCAGAGCGAGGTTGAGATCGTGGAGGACGACGATGACTGCCGCCCCTTCGTCGCGCAGGCGTCTGACCGAGCGCAGGAGTGACTCCTGATGCCTGAGGTCGAGCGCGGCGGTGGGCTCGTCGAGGAAGATGATCGGCGTCGTCTGCACCCTCGTGCGCGCATAGGACACGCGGGCGGCCTCCCCACCGGAGAGCGTGGTGATGTCACGATCCTCGAAGCCGCACAGGTCCGAATCGGCGATCGACTCGGCAACGAGGCGGTCATCGCGGTCGACGTCGACGTCCCAGGGCAGGCGCCCCATGTGGACGGCCTCCTCGACGCTGAAGGCGAAGTTCGCACTGTTGTGCTGAAGCATCACCGAGCGCCTGCGGGCCAGCGGCCCGGACTTCCATGACCTCACCTCCGTGCCGGCGATCTCGACGGTGCCCCGGGTCGGAGCGATGTCGCCGGCCAGAAGGGAGAGCATCGTCGATTTTCCCGCTCCGTTCGGGCCGACGAGCGCGACGACCTCACCGTGGCGGAGACTGAACGAGATCCCGGAGACGAGTTCCCGTCCATCCACGCAGAAGGTGACATCCTGGGCCCGGACGACCGCCTCGGCGGACGTGGTCGCCTGCGGTTGAAGGCCGGAGCCGTGGGCATCGGGGGTGCGGCTGTGTTGAGTCTTCACCATGAGCTCTTCTTCATCCGGACGACGAGGAACAGGAAGAACGGGGCGCCGACGGCCGCGGTGAACAGGCCGATCGGGACCTCCGAGGGCGGGGCGACGACGCGGGAGGCGCAGTCGGCGGCGACGATGAGAATCGCCCCGGCGATCGCGGAGATCGGCAGCAGGCCGCGGTGGCCGGGGCCGACGATGATGCGCACGATGTGCGGAACGACGAGGCCGACGAATCCGATCGCGCCGGCGAAGGCGACTGCGGCACCCGTGAGCAGTGCGGTGGCGATGATGATGATCAGACGGCTGCGTCGGACATTGAGGCCGAGGTGTTGGGCTTCGCGTTCGCCGAGCGTGAGGACATCGAGGGCGCGCGAGTTGAGCAGGACGATGGCAAGACCGATGAGGAAGATCGGCAGGGTCGCCCAGAAGTGCGGCCAGATCACCTTCGCCAGCGACCCCATCTGCCAGAAGGTCAGCGTCTGGAGCTGCTGGTCATCGGCGATGAAGGTGAAGAACCCGGTCAGCGCCTGACAGCCCGACCCCACGGCGATGCCGACGAGCAGCATCCGCGAGGTGCCCGTGTTGCGTCCGGGACGCGCCAGCACATAGATGAGTCCGGTGACGGCGAGGCCGGCGAGGAAGGCCCCGATGGGCAGCAGCCAGGTGATGCTGCTGCCCGCGAGCACGATGACGCCCACAGCACCCGCCGAGGCTCCGCCGCTGACCCCGATGATCCCGGGGTCGGCGAGGGGGTTGTTGAACAGGCTCTGCAGCGCCGCGCCCGAGATCGCGAGGGCCGCGCCGACGAGCACTCCCATGAGCACGCGGGGCACGCGCAGCTGCCAGATGACTGAGACGTCGCGCTGGCTGAGGTCAGCGCCGTCGACGACACCCAGTTGGGCCCCGACGATGCGCGCGACCTCGGCGAGGGGGATCCGCAGCGGACCGACCGAAGCAGAGACGGCCATGAGCACCACAAGCACCGCCAGGCCGATGATCACGCAGGTGAGCAGCGGGAGACGGCGGACGGTGTGGCGCGCCTCGGTGCCCGAGCCGGCCCTGCGGCCTCGCCCAGCGGAGCCGGTCGGGGCCGCAGGTTCGACCGAACGCCTGAACGCCGCCGAGGCGCCGGTGGCGTCCGCGTTCTCGGTGGCATCCGGTCCGGCCGGGGCGCCTGCGGTGCCCGGGGCGGCGGTGCGAGTCGGAGCCTTCGGGGTCACGGGAGCTTCGCGACGGCCTCGGCGAGGGCCTGAGCCCCGACTCCGATCTCAGGGCTCGAGTACTTCAGCTGAGCATCGGGCATGACGAAGACCGCGGAGTTCTGGCCTGCAGGAGTCTGATCGAGCGTCGGGAACGCCTTCCACAGGCCGTCCTCGCCGCCCCACTTCTCGTAGTCGGATTCGGCCATGACGATGACATCCGGCGCCGAGGCGACGATGCCCTCATTGCTGAACTCACGGGAGTACCCGCGCAGCTTCGACTCCGCGCCCACACTCGTGTAGCCGAGGGTCTCGATCATCTCATTGCCCGGAGTCCCGGTGCCGGCGACCGCGTTCTGCCCGCCGGCTCCCGTGGCGGTGACCTCGATGATCGACAGATCCTGCTTGCCCGAGTCCTTCGCGGTCTTCGCGGCTTCGGCGAGCTGGTCGTCGACGGTCTTCGCGAGCTCTTCACCCGCCTCATCGGCACCGACGTAGGAGGCCACGGCCTTGAGTTTGTCCGATTGGGACTGCTGATCGTCCATGACCACCGCATCGGTGCCGGCGTCCCGGAACTGACCGGCGACGTCACCGTGGCGTTTCGTGTTGTCGCCGATGAACAGGGTGCCGTCCATCGCCAGCAGGCCTTCGACGCCGGTGCTCTTACTGAACTCGAAGTGCTGCGGGGCATCGATCCCCTCGGGCGCCGCCGAGTTCTCGGGCGCGGCCTCGATGTTGTCGGCCAGGCCCAGCGCGCCGAGCGTCGATGCGACGCCGTCACCGGCGACGATGATCTTGTCGATGTCCTCGACCTCCACCTCGGTGCCGGTGCCGTCGGTGACCGTGGCGGGCAGTTTCGGTTCCGCCTCGATGCCGGAGAAGTCGCTCGTACCGCCGACCTGGGACCACCCTTCGGGAAGCGGAACCGAAAGTTCGGAACCCGCCGCTTCTGCCGCGGTATCGTCTGCGGCCTCGGATCCGGTGCCGCCGCAGCCGGCGAGTGCCAATGCGCACACGGCGCCGATGATCGAAAGTCCTGTTCTCATTGCTCTCCTCAAAAGGGACGTCGGCCACGGTGTGGACCGGCGGTGTCATGCCCGACGACCGTCCGCCGCGGGCAACGTCATCGTCTGTCGCAGTCAGCGCGCCGTCGGGCAACGATCCGGGTCGGAGATCTCAGCAGCGACCAGGACACCTACATTGGCAAGGCTAACCTAATCGACTAGACTAGCAACGTTGCCAGTCGGCTTGTCCACTCGCCGTCACAGTTGCTCACAATGTGGGCGGCGAGGCGGGGCCGGACAATCGGACGGATGACCGCCGTCAGAGAGCCGCCGCAGAGAAGGAGAGTGTCGTGCGATTCAGCGAGATTCTCACCGAGTTCTCCACCATCAATGCTGGCCAGAGCGCCGATCTCGGAAGCCGAGAGACATTGTTCTGGGAGGAGGTCACGCGCTCCGGCACACCTCTCGTCGACGCCTGCGAAGATGACCCCGGTCAGTGCGATGTCACGTTCCTCTACCGCGCAGTCGATCCCACTATCCGCAGTGTGAGACTTTCGGCCAACCGGGTGACCGATAAGCACCGGCAGGATGCCGGCGTGATGACTCCGGTCCCGGGGACCGGGATCTGGGGCGTGACGCTGCGACTGCCGGCCGACCTCCGGTGCTCCTACGGTTTCAGCCCCTCGGCCTCCGAGACTCCCGAGCCTCTGGGCTCTCCGCATCGGCCCGGGCCGCCCGTCCTCGTCGACCCGCTCAACCTCGATCCGCCGCTGACGCGCCCGGACCAGCCGGGACCGGGCGAGGGCTCGTCGGTGTTCTCCGGACCGCTCGCCCCCGACCACGGGACGTGGCTCTTCGACGCGGAACCGGCGCTCATCGATACGGATCGTGATGCGGTGGCGGGCAGCCGCCTCGGCGAGGACTGCGACAGCCGACTCTTCGTGGCGGGCGACCGTGAGATCGGCGATGTCAGCTGCCCCGTGCGAGTGTCTCTGCCGAGCGCCGCTGCCCCGGCCGGTGTCCTCGTGCTCTTCGACGGGCTTCAGTGGTTCGACCATCTCGGGGTGGATCGGGCCGTGGCCGCGGCCGGACTGCCGGACCTCATCATCATCGGCATCGGCACCCGCACGATGGAACAGCGATCGCACACCCTGGCCGGCAATGACGCGTTTCTGCGCAGCGTGGCCGATGAGCTGGTGCCCGCGATCGAAGCCGAAGCGGCCGCACACGGATGCCCTGTGCCCGAGGAGGCCCGCCGAATCATCTGCGGTCAGAGCCTCGGCGGGCTGTCGGCGCTGCTCATGGCCCAGGTCAGCCCCGGCACCTTCGACGCCGTGCTCGCCCATTCTCCGTCGCTGTGGTGGCGTCCCGGCGGGTCGGCGACGCCAGCGGATCTCGCCGAGATGACCGGGGACGACTGGACGGCAGCGCGTTTCCTCGCCTCGGGTTCAGGTGCGAATGTGCATGCGGCGAGGGCGGCTGAAAGGGCGGGACCGGCGGCCGGCGCCGGAGTGGGTGCGCGTACAGACGGGTCCGGAGCAGGCGCGCGAACCCCCGGCGCCGGGGTGGGCGCTGAGCAGGTCCACCTCGCCGTCGGAGATCGTGAAGGTCCCATGGTCGATCGCGCCCGGCGGATGGCCGAGGTTCTTCACGACCTCGGATGCCGCACCTCGCTGTCGGTCTACTCCGGCGGACACGATTTCGCCTGTTGGCGTGTGGAACTCATCGCCGGTCTGCGCCGCGTGTTCGAACCATCCCCCTCGCGCCCCGCCGATGGTGAGACGCGGGTCGGCTCAAACGCTCAGGAGTAGTCGCGAGCACCGAAGATGCTCGAGCCGACGCGCACGATCGTCGCCCCCTCGGAGATCGCGAGCTCGAAGTCACCGCTCATGCCCATCGACAGTTCGGTCGCCTCGGCGGGCATGACACCGGACTCCCGCAGGCGTTCGCTGAGTTCGCGCAGGTCGGAGTAGCTGGGACGAATCACGTCGGGGCTGCTGCCGGGCAGGCCGATGGTCATCAGGCCGCGCAGCCGCATCCGGTCGAGCGTCCTCGTCTCGGTGATCAGCGCCTCGGCGTCCTCGGGAGCGACACCGAACTTCGAATCCTCCCGGGAGGTGTTGACCTGAACGAAGTAGTCGAGGGTTTCGTCGAGCACGCCAAGACGGTTGTTGATCTTCTCGGCCAAGGGGAGGTTGTCGACGGACTGGATGCAGCTGGCATGCCGCAGCGTGTGGTTGACCTTGTTCCGCTGCAGAGGACCGATGAGGTGGGTCTCGGGGTTGAGGTCAGCGAGCGCTTCCGCCTTGCCGGTGATCTCCTGAACCTTGTTCTCCCCGATGAGAGTGAACCCGTGTTCGAGGGCGACTCGGATCTTCTCGGCTGGCTGGGTCTTCGTCGCCAGGAGCACCCGCACCTCATCACCGCTGCGGCCCGCCGATACGGCGGCGGCGCGGGCACGCTCGGCCACCTCGTCGAGGTTGCCGGTGATTCCGGCGATGACGTCCGGGGACAGCGAGGAGGATGAATCAGTCGTACTCATGCCTCCAGTCTTCCACGAGCCGCACGAAGTTTCAGGTCACCGAGGCGGTGCGGACCCCAGGGTCTCGGCGCTGGTGCCTCGATGCGGACGGCGCTGCCGCCTCGGCGCTGGTTCTTCGGCCTTACTTCGGCAGTCCCTCGGCGTTGGGGTCGATGTTCTTGATCAGGGCCGTGGTGTCGAGACCGCCGAGATCCTCATCCATGAGCTTCTGCAGCTGTGCGTGGACGAGTGCCGCAGCGGGGAGGTCGACGCCCTGAGTCTCGGCGCCGGCAAGAGCCAGGCCGACGTCCTTGTGCATGAGCGCGGTGGCGAAGCCGGGCTTGAAGTCGTTGTTCGCCGCCGACGTCGTCGTCACACCGGGCACCGGGTACCAGGTGCGCAGCGGCCAGGAGTCGCCCGAGGACACCTTCGCGATGTCGTAGAAGACCTTCGGGTCGAGGCCGAAGCGCTCGGCTAGGACGGCGCCCTCGACGACACCCTGCAGGCTGATCGAGAGCATCATGTTGTTGACGATCTTCGCGGCCTGACCGGCGGCGTCGCCACCGGCGTGGAAGATGTTGCCGGCCATCGCCTCGATGAAGGGGCGGGCCTCTTCGACATCGGCGTCGGCGCCGCCGAGCATGAAGGTCAGGGTGCCCGCCTCGGCGCCGGTGACACCACCGGAGACCGGGCCGTCGACGAGACGGAAACCGGCCTTGGCCGCCTCCGCGTGGAGGACGCGTGCGGAGTCGAAGTCGATCGTCGAGGAATCGACGAGGAGGGTCTTCGTATCCGCGTTGGCCAGGACACCGTCGGGCTCGAGGTACGCGGTGCGGGCATGCTCACCCTTGGGCAGCATCGTGAACACGATATCGGCACCGGCGACCGCCTCGGCGATCGAATTCACGGGGTTGACACCGTGCTCCGCGGCTGCGGCCACGGCTTCGGGGACGAGATCGTAACCATTGACGGTGTGACCGGCCTTGACCAGGTTCGCAGTCATCGGGCGGCCCATATTTCCCAGGCCCACCCATCCAATCGTCGACATAATATGCCTCCTCGCATCATGTTCTTCTGGTATGCAGTGTTCCCTCTCACAGTACGCCAGTCGGTCGGCGCACGCCCGGTCCGAACGCTCACCTCTTCCGCACCGGATATGTGCGTACACGCAGATAGAATGGACGGACTATGGCCACCTATGCACCCAGCGGTTCCGGTCAGCAGATCGCCCCCGAGGATCTGCTGACTCTGCTCGCTGTCGCTCGATTGGGGAAATTCACCGCCGCGGCACACAGCCTCGGTCTCAACCACACGACCGTCTCTCGCCGGATCGCGGCGCTGGAGAAGGCCTACGGCGAACGAGTGCTCGTGGCCTCTCCCGACGGCTGGGAGCTCAGCGCGGCCGGACGTCAGCTGCTGCCGATCGCCGAGGACATCGAGGCCGCCCTGGGGCGGATCGACGCGCACACGAGTTCGGCGCTGTCCGGAACGATCCGGTTGGCCTGCCCGCAGGCCTTCGCCCTCGAGTACGCGGTGCCTGCGCTCACCGCGCTCCAGCAGAGCCACCCGGGACTGCAGATCGAACTCATCACGGCCACCCAACGGGTGCGCCAGTATCGGTCCGGAGTCGACATCGAGATCGTCGTCGGCCGCCCGGACGCACCGCGGTCGATCGCCAAGCACATCCGCGACTATCGGCTCCAGCTCTACGCTTCGCAGGACTACCTCGCCGAGCATGGCCGTCCCCGCAGCCTCGACGAACTGGCCCGGCACCGGATGATCTACTACATCGAGAACTCCCTGCAGGTCGACGACCTCGACGAGGCCGCCGATGCGCTGCCGCGCGGCAACGGATTCTTCCGCTCCACCTCGGTGCACGCACACGTGCTCGCCACTTCCAACGGAGTCGGGATCGGGATTCTGCCGGACTTCCTGGCCCGCCATAACTCTCGGCTGCGGCAGGTGCTGCCCGATCAGTTCTCGAAACGGGTCTCCTATTGGGCCTCGGTCCGCCACGAATCCCTCCGCAATTCTGGAGTCCGCAGCGTCCTAGAAGTCCTCTGACCCCAATTGCTACGTGACGGCGGCCCAGCAACCTCGCGCGAGGTTGCTGGGCCGCCGTCACGTAGCAATTGGGGAGGGGTCAGGCGGCGGTCCAGCCTCCGTCGATGCTGTGGGCGCTGCCGTTGATGACGGCGGCGGCATCGCCGGCGAGGAAGAGTGCGATGGCCGCGACCTCCTCGGGCTCGGCGAGCCGGGGCACCGCCGAGTGGCCGAGGAAGACCTGTTCGAGGACTTCCTTCTCACTGATCCCATTCGTCTTCGCCTGGTCGGCGATCTGCCCCTTGACCAGCGGTGTGAGCACATAGCCGGGGTTGATCGCATTGCAGGTCACACCGTGCGGCCCACCCTCGAGGGCGGTGGTCTTCGTCAGCCCCATGAGTCCGTGCTTGGCGGCGACGTAGGCGGACTTGTTCGCCGAGGCCCGCAGGCCGTGGACCGAGGACAGGTTGATGATCCGCCCCCAGCCGCGCCGGTACATCCCCGGCAGCACGGCCTTCGTCAGCACGAAGGGAGCTTCGAGCATGAGGGTGCTGATCAGCCGCCACTCCTCGAGCGGGAACTCCGTGATCGGGTGGATCCGCTGGATGCCCGCATTGTTGACGAGGATGTCGGTGTCGACATCGATCGTCTCCAGCGCCGAGGTGTCGGCCAGGTCGACGGCCCACGCTCGACCGCCGATGCCGGAGGCCACGGTTTCCGCGGCCTCCGCATCGAGATCGGCGACGGTGACCTCGGCTCCGGCCTCGGCGAGGGCCTCGCTGATCGCCTTGCCCAGTCCCGACGCGCCCCCGGTGACGAGTGCGCGTCTGCCTGTGAGTTCAACCATCTGCCTGTCCTTCCTTCGTCGTCGATGTGCCGTGGGGCCGCTGACCCCGGCGGGTCCTGTCTCAGGCGACTCCGCGACGCACCTTGTCCGCGGTGTCGAGCGAGCGCAGGTCGATGCCCTTCGTCTCACGGGTGTAGAGGAGCGCGATGAACGACACGATCGCTGCGGCGAGAAGGTAGAGCGCGATCGGAACCGACGAGCCGAATCCCTTGAGCAGAGCCGTCGCGATGAAGGGTGCGAACGATCCCGCGACGATCGCGGTCACCTGGTAGCCGGTCGAGACGCCGGAGTTGCGCATCCGGGTCGGGAACATCTCCGCCATGATCGCCGGCTGGCCGGCATACATGAGGGCGTGGAAGACCAGGCCCAGGAGCAGGGCGACGAAGATCATCACCGCGTTGCCGGTGTCGTACATCGGGAAGGCGAAGAATCCCCAGGTCGCGGTGAGCACGATGCCCACACCGTAGGGCATCTTCCGCCCGAACCGGTCGGTGGCCGCACCGACGAGCGGAACGAGGACCGCATGGATCGCGTGTGCGCCGAGCAGCAGACCGAGGATCTCGCCCGATTCGATATGCGCTTGGGTCGACAGGTAGGTGATCGAGAAGGTGACGACGAGATAGTAGTGGATGTTCTCCACGAAGCGCAGCCCCATGGCGGCGAAGACCTCACGCGGGTAGCGCTTGAACACGGCCTTGACGCCGTAGTCCACGCCTTCCTCGATCTCTTCGGCCTGGACCTCGTCGAAGATCGGGGCATCGGAGACGCGGGTGCGGATGTAGTAGCCGATGATGACGATGACGGCCGAGAGCCAGAAGGCCACTCGCCATCCCCACGACTCGAACTGAGCCTCGCTGAGGCCGGCATTGAGCGCAAGGAGCACGCCCGTGGCCAACAGGTTGCCCAGCGGGACACCGGACTGCGGGAAGGACGCCCAGAACCCGCGTTCCTTGTTCGGTGAGTGCTCGGCGACGAGCAGGACGGCACCGCCCCACTCACCGCCGACGGCGAAGCCCTGGACGACGCGCAGCAGCACGAGCAGGATCGGGGCCAGGGCGCCGATCGCCGCATAGGTCGGCAGGCAGCCCATGAGGAACGTGGCCACGCCGACGAGGACGATCGAGAGCTGCAGCAGCTTCTTGCGTCCGTATTTGTCCCCGAAGTGGCCGAAGACGATGCCGCCGACGGGACGGGCGATGAAGCCGACCGCATAGGTGGCGAAGCCGGCCAGGATCGGAGTCAGAGGATCATCCGAAGGCGGGAACAGAACGTGGAACACAAGTGTGGCTGCGGTGGCATAGAGGAAGAATTCGTACCATTCGACAACCGTTCCGGCCATCGAGGCGACGACGACCTTGCGCAGCTGTGCGCGGATCGACTTCCTCTCGGTGTTGTTCTGAGAACTCATGACTCTCCTTATTTCCACGATCCGCGTCACCGTTGAATGCGCGAATCGACTTCCACTGGCACCTGTGCCCGACCGGTCCGGTCTTCGCCGACCGCTTCTCTGCGGTTGTCGATGGCGTCGGAGCCCAGGCACATCGGCGCTCGGATATTTCTCATCCAAGCAACAGTGTGCGTCACGTTACAGACTTTTGGACAATCTCCTGGAAGGAATCCGAGAATTTCCGATGCCCATTCGTGCACACCCGATGTGCACCGTCAGCGTCGACGGCAAGTACGTCGATGAACAGCGGCGAGGGCAAGCACTCCGATGAACAGCGGCGAATCGTGCGCTGGGCCGCGCCGCTCACTGCTTCGCCTCGGGGCGACTGAGCTCAACGTCGCCGTTGGCCGATCTGGGCGTCACGTTCGGCCATCGAGGCGAGCATCGCGTTGTACGCGCGCAGCTCGGCGTCATCGGTGCGGTCCTCGTTGCGGTCGATGCGTTTGGCTTCCCTGTCTGAGGACTTCGCCCACTGCAGGGCGACCGTGATCGCGACGAACAGGGTCGGGAACTCGCCGATTCCCCATGCGATGGCCCCGCCGAGCTGTTGGTCATCGATCGCGGTGTAGCCCCATCCGGCGCCGATGTTGCCGAACCAGTCACCGGCGATGAGGACACTCGAACTCATGATCGAGATCCCGAAGAAGGCGTGGAAGGCCATCGTCACCAGCAGCATCACCAGCCGCAGAGGGTACGGCGGACGCTTCACGCCCGGGTCGATGCCGATGAGCGCCTGCCCGAACAGGTACCCGGCACCGAGGAAGTGCGCGATCATCAGTTCGTGCCCGATGTGCGTATCGAGCGCGTAGTACATGATTCCCGAGTAGTAGAAGACCACGAGGGAGCCGGCGAAGTTCACGCTCGCCACGATCGGGTGCGCGAGGAAACGCAGATACGGCGTGTTGACCAGCCACAGCACCCATTCGCGCACACCGACGGAGCCGTCCCGTCGGGCCTTCGTTCCGCGCATGAGCATTGTGATCGGCGCACCGAGGACCATCGGCAGCGGCACCACCATGACGAGCAGCATGTGCTCGATCATGTGCGCAGAGAACTGCACCTCCCCGTAGACGCGGGGCCCTGCGGAGGTGACGTAGACAAGGAAGACCATGCCGATCAGCCAGCTGATCAGGCGCAGCACCGGCCACTTGTCGCCGCGACGGCGGAGGTTGATGAAAGCGATGACGTAGGCGACCGAGGTGCCCACCGCGATCGCGATCCACAGCGGATCGATCGCCCACTGAGTGAAGTAGTGCTCCAGGTTCGGCTTCGGCGGGAGCGGATCGCCGGTGAGGATCTCGGCCGGGGTGGGGTCACCGACCGGTTCCTGCGGCACCGGCGGCTGCGACCGCGCCAGGGCCACGGCCAGTCCCATGGTGGCACCGAAGATGATGAATTCGACGGCGATGAGACGCCAGAATTCCACCGTCGCCGAGGCGGCTGTGCCCAATCGTGCGATGACGAACTGACGGTGCCAGAATCCGATGAGACCCAGCAGAACCGTCGCGAACGCCTTCGCCAGGATGACTTCCCCGTACGGGGTCATGAGGTCGTCGAAGCTGTGCACGCGCAGCAGCGCGTTGACGACGCCGGAGAAGACGACGAGGCCGAAGGCGATGAGCGCGATCGTCGAATACCGTTGGATGACTGCGCGAAGACCATCGGATTTCGCCAGTCCGGCACCGAGGAGGGCGATGACGAAGAGTCCACCGAGCCAGATGGCCGCACCGAGGATGTGCAGACCGAGGCTGTTGACGGCCTGCGTGTGCCCGGACGCCTCAGCCGAGTGGCCCATGAGCGCCAAGGGGATCATCACACCGACGCTGAGCACCCCGGCGGCGGCGATGCCGATATGGGAGCGGGTGCCGAAGCACAGCGTGGAGGCGATGGCGATGAGGACGACGATGAGCACCCACAGCTGCCCGTAGGCGATCTGCGTGACGAAGACGCCGAGCTGGTTCGAGAAGTCGAGGTAGGCCTGCGCACCGACGGTGTCGACGAAGGAGAACACGAGCACGGCGACGGCCGAAAGCGTCCACACGACCGAGGAGAACTCGGCGATGCGCAGAGTCTTCGTCCACAGCGGGTCGAGGGGGGCCTCCTCGGCGGCCTGTTTGTGTCGACGGCGACCGCCTGCTGTGCGCGGGAGGATGAGCACGGCGAACATGAGGGCCCCGACGGTCAGGGACATCGCGATGTTGAAGACGAACTTCGCCGCAGGCAGGCCGAAGCGGACGACGGAGCCGGGGTCGTTGAGCAGCGTGGGGTTCGCGGCTCCGGTGAAGAACAGCGCGGCCACACCGATGATGAGACCGAGGAAGACCACGATGGGGACCGCGGCACGTTGGACGAACCGAGTGATCGGTTCGAAGATTGGAGAACTCACTGCGCGCGGACCGCCCCTTCTGACATGCCTTCAGTTTATCTCTCGATCTTGAGACTCAGCGAACCGGGAGAGTGTCAAGTCCCGGGTTTTCTAGAGGCTGAGCGTTCGTTCAGTTTCTTAGGCTGCTAATTCCTGTAGGCTCGTGTAGTGGGTTGCTTCGATTTCGGCGGGAGTCTGATACCCAAGCATTGAATGTAGCCGTTCGGTGTTGAACCAATGCACCCACTCAGCCGTCGCGGCTTCGACATCGTCACGACCGGACCAGGGGCCGTCGGTGAAGATGAGCTCGTACTTGTATAACGAGTTCAGCGCTTCGGCCATGGCATTGTCGTAGCTATCGCCGACCGATCCCACCGACGCTACTGCCTCAGCCTCAGCCAATGCCTCGGTGTAGCGCAGAGCCCGATACTGCACTCCTCTGTCCGAGTGGTGGGTCAGCCCTGCAACGTCGTGACCTGCACGTTTACGGCCCCATATGCCCATGTTTAAAGCATCGAGGGCGAGATCTGTATACATTCGCGTCGAGGTCTGCCAGCCGATGATCATCCGGGAGAAGACGTCGAGGACGAACGCGACGTAGACGAAGCCGGCCTCGGTGGGAACGTACGTCAGATCCGCGACCCAGAGACGATTCGGCCCCGTGGCGGTGAAGTCACGTTTGACGAGGTCAGCCGGTCGTTTCGTCTCGGGACCGGGTTTCGTCGTCCGTGGGAACGTCCCCCGAACAACACCGCGAATTCCCAGCTGCTGGCACAGTCTCTCGACTGTGCAGCGAGCCACAGGGCCATAGGTCCTTGTCAGCTCGGCGTGGATCTTGCGGACGCCGTAGACCTTGTTGCGGCGGTGAGTATGGATAGCCATGATCCTTTCTTTGAGCGCCGCGTCGCGCTGGGCTCGAGCACTGACCGGACGGTTCTTGAAGGCGTAGTACGTCGATGGGGCGATGCTGATGCCTAGGTCTTGTCGCACGACCTGGCAGATCGGTTCGATTCCCCACCGGTGCTTGTTCTCGTCGATGAAGGCGACGATCACTTCTGTAGGCGGTCGAACTCCGCCTTGCCGAAAAACGCGGTCGCTGATCGGAGGATGTCGTTGGACTTCCGCAGCTCCCGGTTCTCTTTCTCCAGCCGCCGGATCCGTGCCTGGACGTCCTCGGTCTCGACGGGCAGGTTGGCGGCTTCGGCCTTCTTGACCCAGTTGCGCAGGGCTTCCTTGTTCACATTGGTCTGTTCGGCGATGCGGGCGATGGCACCGTTTCGAGTCTCGGGGTCTCGGCGGGCCTCGAGAGCCAGCCGGGTAGCTCGTTCACGTACTTCTGGTAGATATTTCGAGGTAGGCATGATGTGTTGAGGGTAGTCCTTTCTTGGGTAACCGCATACCCTCCATCAAACCAAGGACGAATCAGAGTCCTCCGTGGCCGAGATCTTGGGGGAGCCGCCTCGGCGAGGGTGGACGCCGTCGGCACGGGGGCGGATACGCCCACGAAACAGCTGCACCGCCCCTGCGCGGTGACAGCAAATGGCCCGGACCAAACGGTCCGGGCCATTCGACGCAGGTGCGTGGATCACTTCGGGCTGCCGGCGGCACCCTTCAGCTTCGAACCAGCGGACAGCTTGACGGAGTAGCCGGCCTTGATCTGGATCTCTTCACCGGTCTGCGGGTTACGACCCTTGCGAGCGGCACGTTCGGTGCGCTCAACGGAGAGCCAGCCGGGGATGGTGAGCTTTTCGCCCTTGGCAACGACGTCGGAGAAGACATCGAAAACACCATCGAGCACATCCGAGACCTGCTTCTGGGTCAGGCCGGACTTCTCGGCAACTTCTGCAACGAGCTCACTGCGGTTCTTAGCCATAAAAGTGTCCTCCTTAGGACAAGTCGGTCGGTCACCGGTCCGTTTTTCCGATGACGAACTTCCTCGAGATTACCAGCTCGACTTCGTGACGCCGGGCAACTCGCCGTTGTGTGCCATGTTGCGGAAGCGAACTCGGGAGAGTCCGAACTTCCGGAGGTAGCCACGCGGACGGCCATCGACCTGGTCACGGTTGCGAACGCGGACCGGCGAAGCGTCGCGAGGAAGCTTCTGCAGGCCGAGGCGTGCCTCTTCGCGCTGCTCGTCGGTGGAATCGGGGTGGGTCAGCTGACGCTTGAGAGCGGCGCGGCGCTCTGCATAGCGCTCGACGATGACGCGACGCTGCTTGTCGCGGGCGATCTTTGACTTCTTAGCCATGTGCGCTCAGCGCTCCTCTCGGAAATCGACGTGCTTACGGACAACGGGATCGTACTTCTTGAGCACGATGCGGTCCGGGCTGTTGCGGCGGTTCTTACGGGTCACGTAGGTGTACCCGGTGCCGGCGGTCGACTTGAGCTTGATAATGGGACGAATATCCTGGGCCTTCGCCATCAGAGCTTCACTCCCTTAGCAATCAGTTCGTTGACCACGGCGTCGATTCCACGCGCGTCGATGACCTTGATGCCCTTGGCGGACACGGTCAGGGTGACGCTGCGGCGCAGAGACGGAACGTAGTACCGCTTCTTCTGAATATTCGGGTTGAAGCGACGCTTCGTGCGGCGCTTCGAGTGGGACACATTGTGTCCGAAACCGGGGACTGACCCGGTCACTTGGCAGGTTGCTGCCATGTCTCTCCTCCAGTTCACAAGTTACCGACTCTCGAAACAAGCTCAGGCGGGATACCGCTTGCGCGTTCTCCCCGCTCGCTTGCGCCGATGTCGGAAGACATCAACAAATTCTCGCGAATGCCGCCTGGTCGAGCGTGCCCGACCACAGTGGCAGTCGAATCGGCCTCAACCGATTCTGCTCCGACCCGCCTCGAGTGGTGGCCCGATGCGCGACGTCCGCTGTGAAAATTGTGTACGCCAAAACAGGTTTGCCCGTTCGGGCGAGATGTCTCACCAGCGCTGAAGCCGTAGCCTGTGAGAGATGGCCGAAGCTGGAGTGCAGCGGTGGGTGAGCACCATGTTGGTCGTAGCAGATCGGTCATCGACCTCTCCGGTACGACACAACAAGAATCTATCCTACTGAGATCGGACGGCAGAGAGCAAATTCATCCCCGGTGTTCACCTGGGGGTCTTCGTCACTCCGGTCAGGGCTGAATCAGGGCTCACCGTCGGGAGCGCGTGAGGCCCGCCTCCGGGCGCATCGGTGCCTGCGGGGACTTTCCCAGCGGGGGCCAAGCCTTCTCGGGAAAAGCACAGTAGGCTTTCGTCGGCAACGCGTCCTGCCGGCGATCGTGTTGAACGCCTGCTTGACTCGTGCCAAGGTAAGAAGATGATTGCCACCACACCTGGCACTCCGGAGGGCTGATGAGCGACGTTCCACAGAGGCCGCGCATTCGTCCGGCGACCAGCGATGACTGGCAGAAGGATCACAGCGATCCTGCTGGTCAGAACCCGTCGTACGGGAATGAAGCGGGGCGTTTGCCTGCCGATTTCGACAACTCAACCTACTACGAGTATCTCGAACGGCACACCGGGGAACAGTCGATCTCGAAAGCGCACTCCGGCAATGTCTTCGCGCCTGCCGGCCGGTCCCCCTTCGACCGAGACGCGCAGGCCTCGCAGCCTCAGCAATCCGCATATGCAGGCGGTATGCGCGGTGAGGGCTCCGGGCGTGATGCCGGTCTCGCCGCCGGGAACGCTCCGCAGACACCCCCTCCCCCACAGTTTCCGCCGACTGTTCCTCCGCAGGGAGGTTCGAGGCCCCGCAATGGCCTCAAGGCCGCGGGAGTCATCATCGCCCTGGTCCTCGTGCTCGCGCTCGTCGCGTTCTTCGGTATCCGGTGGCTCGCTCCGTCTTCGGGCACCGTGCCCGTCGACGTCGGCAGCGGGGAGCCGTCGACGCCTTCGCCCAGTCCCACCGAGGATCTCGTGCAGCCCTCGCAGACCCCGGAGGAGAAGCTCGACTCCTACACGGAGAAGGGCACGGCGAAGGCCGCTGACCTCGAGGGACAGTGGGTGACTCAGGTCAGCGCAAAGAATGTCGGACTCGAAGCCGACGGGAAGACCTGGACCGCTCCGGACATCCTCAATGAGTACGAAGCCAACAAGGTCAAATATCCCGGAGCGATCCTCATCCACAGCGGCGACTGGGCCTCATACAAAGACGGCAGCTATTGGGTGACGATCATCGGCACCGGCTACAGCGACCCGGAACCGGCCCTCGATCAGTGCCGGTCCTGGGGCCTCGACCGCGACCACTGCCTGGCCAAACGGCTCGTCAAGGACGGCAGTCCGAAGGACAACAGCGCCTACCTGGACGAGTGACGAGACGGTGTCTCCGCCCCTGGGAACCTCACACGATTTGAGCAGCTGAACGGCCGCGCCGGTGCACTCGATGATCTGTGGTCACAGAACCGGGTGAAAACAGCCGATGCGGCGATTCTCACTCGGCTCGGTGACCACAGACGGTTCCGAACGGCGACCGAATGTCTGCCCCTCAGGCGAGCAGGAGGGTCGGGTCCTCCAAGCCGCGGCCGACATCGGCGAGGAACTTCGAGATGATCTCCCCATCGACGACACGATGGTCGGCGCTGACCGAGAGCGTGGTGATCTCACGCGGCACGATCTCGTCGCCGACGACCCACGGCTTCTTCCGAACCTGCCCGAAGGCGAGGATCGCTGCTTCACCCGGGTTGATGATCGGCGTCCCCGCATCGACGCCGAAGACGCCGACGTTCGTGATCGTGATCGTTCCCCCAGCCTGATCGGCCGGCGGCGTCTTGCCCGATCGCGCCAGAGCGGTGAGGGCCTGAATGCCCTGAGCGAGCTCTCCCAGCCCCATGGCCTGCGCGTTCTTGATGTTCGGCACGATGAGTCCGCGCGGGGTGGCCGCAGCGATCCCGAGGTTGACGTACTTCTTCACGACGATGTCATCGCCGTCGAGGCACGAGTTGATCCGCGGGTTGCGACCCACGGCCCATGCCACGGCCTTGGCCACGATGAGCAGCGGCGAGACCTTGACGTCCTCGCCGAGGAACTTCGAGGACTTCAGCCTGCGGACCATCGCCATCGTCTCGGTGACGTCGACGTCGAGGAACTCGGTGACATGCGGCATTGTGAATGCCGAATCGACCATGGCCTTGGCCATCATCTTCGTCACACCCTTGAACGGGATCCGCTCCTCGAGTTCGCCGGAGGCACTCGCCGAGGCGGCCGCGGGTGTCGTCGCATCCGCCGAAGAGGCAGCGGTCGGGTTGGCCGCGGCATGCACATCCTCGCGGGTCACGTCCCCGTGGGGTCCGGTGGGCACAACCTGTGAGAGGTCGACGCCGAGGTCCTTCGCGAGCTTCCGCACGGGCGGCTTCGCCAGGGGTTTGCCCAGAGACGCGGGTGCCGGCTCCGCCGGTGCTGCCGCCGCCGGAGCTGGCGGAGCGGGTGGGGTCGGCGGGGCTGCCGGAGCGGGTGCCTCGGCAGAGGCCGATGCCGGTGCGGGGACAGGTCCGCCCTTGCGGGGACGGCGCTTCGATGATGCCGCCTTGGCACCGTAGCCGACGAGGGTGGCGCCGGCGTCGGCGTCCTCAGCCGAGGCGGGAGACGCCTCGGCGGAAGCCTCGGTCGCTCCGACACCGGATGCGGACTCATCGGCTCCTCCGGAGGCGGAGCCCGCCTCGGCGTCGGAACCGGCGTCACCGAAGCGGATGATGGGGGTGCCGACCTCGATGGTCTGCCCCTCTTCGACGAGCAGGGCGCCGACGGTGCCGGCCTGCGGGCTGGGCAGCTCGACGAGTGATTTCGCCGTCTCGATCTCAACGAGGATCTGGTTGACAGTGACGGTGTCGCCGGGGGCGACCTTCCATGCGACGATATCGGCCTCGGTCAGGCCCTCACCGACGTCGGGAAGAGGAAATTCGAATGACATTCTTGACTCTCCTCGAGATCAGTAGGACAGGGCTCGGTCGACACCGTCGAAGATGCGATCGAGATCGGGCAGGTAATGCTCTTCCATCCGCGAGCCGGGATACGGGGTGTGGTATCCGCCGACGCGGATGACCGGGGCTTCGAGGTTGAAGAAGCAGCGTTCGGTGATGCGCGCGGCGATCTCCGAGCCCAGGCCCAGGAAGGTCGGCGCCTCATGGGTCACGACGAGGCGACCGGTCTTCTTCACGGACCTCTCGACCGTGGTGAAGTCGATCGGGCTGAGCCCTCGCAGGTCGATGAGTTCGACGCTCTTGCCTTCGTCGGCGGCCGCAGCGACGACGTCCTGCGCGGTCGGCATGAGAGGTCCGTAGGCGACGAGGGTGACATCGGTGCCTTCGGAGACGACGCGGGCGTCGTTCATGCCCAGACCACCGCGGTCGGTGGTGTCGACGTCCCCGCGCTGCCAGTAGCGGCGCTTGGGTTCGAAGAACATCACCGGATCGTCGCTCTTGATCGCATCCTGGATCATCCAGTACGCGTCGTGGGCGTTCGACGGGGTGATCAGGCGCAGTCCGGCGTGGTGGGCGAAGACGGTCTCCGGGCTCTCCGAATGGTGTTCGGGTGAGCCGATGCCGCCGCCGTAGGGCACGCGGATGACCAATGGCATGCGCTCTTTGCCGAGAGTGCGGTTGTACAGCTTCGCAACCTGGGTGACGATCTGGTCATAGGCCGGGAAGATGAACGCATCGAACTGGATCTCGATGACCGGGCGGTAGCCGCGGATGGCCATGCCGATCGAGGTGCCGACGATGCCGGATTCGGCCAACGGGGCATCGATGACGCGCTGCGGACCGAAGTCCTTCTGCAGGCCCTCGGTGACGCGGAAGACGCCTCCGAGCTTGCCGATGTCCTCACCGATGAGGACGACCTTCGGGTCGTCCTCCATGGCCTTGCGCATTCCGGCGGTGATCGCCTTCGAGAGGGGAAGCTTCTCCATCAGGCCTCACCCGCATCGGCGAACGAGGCCTGATACGCCAAGAATTCTTCGCGTTCCTCGTCGACGAGGGAGTGGGGTTCTGAGGTGACATGGGCGAACATCTCGATGCCGTCGGGGTTCTCCATCGTCATGCAGTTGTGGCGGATGCGGGCGGCCAGGGTGTCGGCTTCGGCGTCCACCTCGGTGAAGAACTCTTCGCTGGTCTCGGTGTGCTTGTCGAGGTAGGCCTTGAGGCGGGTGATCGGGTCACGGTCCTCCCAGATCTCCTCTTCGGCCTTGTCACGGTACTTCGTCGGATCATCGGCCGTGGTATGCGCGCCGCGGCGGTAGGTGAAGGCTTCGATGAGCATCGGGCCGTGACCGGCACGCACGGAATCGAGGCTGGCACGGGCGACGGAGTACATCGCGATGATGTCGTTGCCGTCGACGCGGATACCGGGGACTCCGAAGCCCTCGCCGCGCTTGCACAGAGGTGCGGCGGTCTGGACATGGGTGGGTTCGGAGATGGCCCACTGGTTGTTCTGGCAGAAGAAGAGCACGGGGGCGTGGAAGGCCCCGGCGAAGGTCAGCGCTTCGGAGACATCACCCTGCGAGGTGGCGCCGTCGCCGAAGCAGGCGATGGACACGGTGTCGCGGTCGATGTCGCCCGTGCCGACGTCGCCGTCCATGCTCACACCCATGGCGTAGCCGGTGGCATGCAGGGCCTGCGAACCGATGACGATGGTGTAGGTGTGGAACCGGTGTTCCTGCGGGTCCCAACCGCCGTGGTTCTGACCACGGAAGATGCTCAGCAGGGTTTCGGGTTCGACGCCTCGGGTGTAGGCGAGGCCGTGCTCGCGGTAGGTGGGGAAGACGAAGTCTTGGGGGCGGGCGGCTCGGCCCATGCCGATCTGGGCCGCTTCCTGTCCGAGCAGCGGTGCCCACAGGCCCAACTGTCCCTGACGCTGGAGTGCGGCGCCTTCGGCATCGATGCGGCGCACAAGGACCATGTCCCGGTAGAAGCCGCGCAGATCCTCATCGGTGAGTTCTGCCGCGAAGGCATCGTATTCACCGGATTCGACGCGGTTGCCGTCTTCGGTGAGCATCTGGATCATTCTGGGTTCCGAAGACTGACTGTGGGCAGCGCCGGTTCCCACTGAAATGTTGGAGGTCATTTCAGTTCTCCTTTGTTCGAGGTCCATCTTCACCGGAGGTGACCAGTGGTGGACCGAGTCCGTCGGGCAGGCCCTCGGGTGTGAGAACTCGCCCTCGAGTGATCTGATTCACAGGTGATCCAACGATACCGAATCCACTCACTGCTTGCCACTCTCACCATGTGGTTCGAGTATCAAAAGTGCAGGTCAGGAACAGACTATGGGCAAACTTGAACACATGTGGCTCAGTTTCAAAGCCTGCGACGGACAATTGTCGATCTCCGCAGAGAAGCTTCATCGTCCGACAAACGCACGTCCGAGCACCGAGGCGCCCGCGCCGGCGAGCGCTGCCGCCCGTCTCAAGCGCGCCTGCGAGCGCTGCTGCCCAAGCGCGCCCCCGAGCACTGCTGATCGTCTTCAGCAGCGCCGGCAGCGGGGCTTCCGAACCGGGACGGCCCGTGAACGAGGTAGGCGAGCTCAGGTGCGCCGGCGCTTGCCCTGATAGTCGCGGGTCTGTTTGAGATCGCCGGTGAAGAACCCTGAATTCTTCGCGGTGAAGCGGTTGAGACTCGGATGTCCTGCCCGCAGCAGCAGCGCGATCGAGGCCGCGTAGGCCGTGGACGAGTGCGCGGCACCGGCCGAGGCGAACATCTCATCGAGTTCGGCATCGGTCTTGTTCGCCAGGCCGGGGGCCTTGCGCAGTTCGTCGGGGTCGTAGTCGACGGTGATCGTCGACCAGTTGTCAGCTGCCGGATTCTCGCCTCCGTCGAGGTCGGGCACAAGGTCCTGTTCGTGTTCGATGGAGAGTACGTCGATGCTGGAGTCGATGGGGAAGTCGGAGACCGGGGCACCGACCGTCATGAGCGCGGTGACGTTGACGTCGCCGAGGAACGCCGGGTCCGCAGCCAGCGAACCGGCGGTGATCCCTCCCTGCGAATAGCCGACGAGCATGACCTCCGCTCTCCGGCCGATTCCGGCATCGGCGATGGCCTGCCGCACCATTTCGCGCATCACGGTGTCGTTGCCGGCCATGCCCTGGACGTTCGTCGTCAGATCGGTCGTGTTGTCTCCGGACTTCGGCGACCAGTCGGTGGTGGCGGGAACGTAGACGATGTAGCGGACGGCGCCGTCGGGGCCGACGATCTCTTCGATGCGCACCTGCCCGGAGTCCGCACCGAGGTGGCAGTTCGCCTCGCGGATATAGAGGTCTTCGACGTCTCGGGGCGGTTCTGTGTGCGGCGGGGTCAGTCCCTTCGCCTTCCACACCTCGACGTCGGAAGGCAGCAGCAGGCCGATCCGGTTGGCCCCAGCGAGCACCCAGATCGTCATCGACTGCGAATCATGCGGCCAGAAGGCGTGACCGCCTTTCGAATCCAACGCTCCGGGCGGCAGGCCCATGAAGCCGACGACGATGCCCGGCAGCACATGTTCGATGACGGCTCCGGACACATCGGAGTTCTCGAACACGAGCTTGATCAGGGCTTCCTTCGCCTGTGCTTTGGTCTTGCCGAGGTCGATGCCCCAGTGTCTGACGATGAGGTCATCGAGTCCGGTGGCGTCGAGGATCTTCGCCACCGCGATGACCTGGCCGCCGATGACGAGGGCGACCGGGATGAGGACGGGCAGGCTCATCGCCAGCGCCCGTCCGGCGGCCCAGCCGAGGGCGTCGAGGAGTCCTCCGAAGACTTCGCTGATGCCCTTCTCCGCCTGCCGGTAGGCGAATGCGGCGGCCCGCACGCCGAGCAGTGTGGCTTCGAGTTCGATGAGCACGGCGGCTAACTGCCGGTGGAACGCGGCCCGGCGGGCGTCGAGGTTGAGCGCCGTGATCGGGGCGGGCACCTGGGTGAGCAGGGTCGCGAGGTCGAAGTCGGCGATGCTCGCTTCCACAGCCAGATCGCCGACCTCGCCCATCACGGTCTGCAGTGCGTCTCCGCTGCCCTCGGCGCGCTCGTCGACGGTGATGCGTCCACCGCCGCGGGTGGTCGAGTCGACCATCACCGGAGCCCCATCGTCAGCGTGCGGGTGAGTACGGCGCTCAGCAGCTTTCGCACCGCCGTGTCCCCGGCTTCGACATCGGCGTCGACGGTGACGCGGTCGCCGCGGCGGTCGAGGACCGGGCGGAACCAGGTCCCGCCTCGGCGGTGGAGGAACTCCAACCCGGCGGCTCCTCCCCGACCGGCCCAGCTGAGGGTGAGCACGCAGTCGTGTTCGACGAGTTCGGCGAGGGCTTCGACGACCCGTCCGACCTGGCCCGGACCGATCCGGCGCAGAAGCTGATGGCCGGCGAAGTCCTCAAGGCCTTCGCCCGCCAGTGCCACCACCGCATGGCTGCCACCCGCCCCGAGGCAGAGCGCAAGGTGGACGGTTTCGACGCCCGAGGACAGCACGACGGTGATGCGGGTGCTCGTCTGGTCAAGTTCGGAGGCGAACCCGTGCACCCACGCCGTGAGAACATCGAGCTCCCGCTCCGTCCCGACAGCGCCGTCGCTGCTCCCTCCCGCCGAGGCGGTGCCCGCCTTCGCGTCTCCCGTTGAGAGGGGGTCGCGCGTGCCCTCGCCCGCCGAGGCGGTGCCCGGGCCCGTCTCGGCCGCCGGGTCGAGGTCCGTCACTGCCGCGGGGGCGAGGGGCGGGCCCTCGCCCTTTCGGTGCGGCAGCAGCTCGGGCGGCCACAGTCGCCGCAGCCGATCGGGCAGACGCAGGATCCGCTCGAGGTCGACAAGGATCCACTGTTCAACGGCGCCCGTGGCGGAATCAGCGTTCACAGTTGGATCCGCCCTCCCGCCGAGACGACCTGCAGGTGGAGGTCGTAGGCCTCGGCGAGTTCGTCCGCGCACTCCGCGAGCCGGTCGATCGACGTCGCGCTCGACGTCACCCGGTCCTCGAAGAGGTGCCCGGCCGGCGAGTCCCAACTGTCGATCTGCCGACAGCACTGAGCCACCGAACGCAGCAGATCACCTCGCCGCAGCCATTGGTCGCGATTGCGCGCCAACTCGTCCGTGATCATCCGTGTCTCCTCCCACTCGTCGCATCGGCTCCACGCTCGATCTGCCTGACTGTCTGCCTGACTGTAGGGAGCTCCGAACGGGCCAGGGAACCCCCGCTCGTCGGCTTGGGGACGAGCCTCGAGCACCCACAGGCCTCCGGCGTCGAAGTCACCTCCGGATCCACAGGCGCCCGTGTCCGAGTCACCTCCGCCCGGCGATCTCGCCGCGGGCAGGCGTCCGTTCCAGACGGTCGGGTTCCGCCCCGCGCGGGCGCTCATGAGAAAATAGGGGTATGCCGACTGTTTCCCTTGCCGAAATCTCGCCCGCCATCGCCCTCGGACCGCTTGATGGTCGCTACCGCAAAGACACCGCTGACCTCGTCGATCACCTCTCCGAGGCGGCACTCAACCGCAACCGCATCACCGTTGAGGTCGAGTGGTTCATCCACCTCGCACAGAGCTCCGTGATCGAGGGGGTGCGACGCCTCACCGATGAGGAGGTCGACGGTCTGCGGGACTTCGCCGCCGACTTCGATGCCGAGACCATCGCGACGCTCGCCGCCCACGAGGCCGTGACCGTCCACGACGTCAAGGCCGTCGAATACACAATCAAAGAGGCCCTAGTGAAGATCGGGGCCGAGGATCTCAGCGAACTCGTCCACTTCTGCTGCACCTCCGAAGACATCAACAACCTGTCCTGGGCGCTCGGGATCAAAGGTGCCACCGAACAGGTGTGGCTGCCCCGCGCGAAGGCACTCATCGACGCCCTCGCCGAATCCGCCTCGGCGCTGGCCGATGTTCCGATGCTCGCGCACACCCACGGTCAGCCGGCGACGCCGACGACGATGGGCAAAGAGCTCGCCGTCTTCATCCACCGGCTGCGCCGCCAGTATGAGCGCATCGCTGCCACCGAGTTCCTCGGCAAGATCAACGGCGCCACCGGCACCTATTCGGCGCACCTGGCCGCCGTACCCGGAGCGGACTGGCCGCAGATCGCGCAGACCTTCGTCGAAGACCGTCTCGACCTGAGCTTCAACGCCCTGACCACGCAGATCGAGTCCCACGACTGGGATGCCGAGCTCTTCGCCGACATCGCCCGGTTCAACCGGATCGCGCACAACCTCGCCACCGATATGTGGACCTACATCTCGATGAACTACTTCAAACAGATCCCCGTGGCGGGGGCGACCGGGTCGTCGACGATGCCGCACAAGGTCAACCCGATCCGCTTCGAGAACGCCGAGGCGAACCTCGAGCTCTCCTGTGCCCTGCTCGATTCGCTCGCCTCCACCCTGGTCACCTCCCGGATGCAGCGCGACCTCACCGACTCGACCTCGCAGCGCAACATCGGCGTCGCCTTCGGCCACTCGGTGCTGGCGCTGAACAACCTCGTCAAGGGCCTCGGCGCCCTCGCCATCAACGAGGAGGCGCTGGCCGCCGATCTCGATGCGAACTGGGAGGTGCTCGGCGAGGCGATCCAGTCGGTGATGCGTGCCGCGGGTCTCCAGGGCGTGCCCGGCATGGAGAATCCGTATGAAACGCTCAAGGAACTCACCCGCGGCAAGCGCATCGACCAGGCCGATCTGCAGGAGTTCGTCGACGGCCTCGGGCTGCCCGAGGACCGCGCCGAGCTGCTCAAGGCGCTGACCCCCGCGACCTACACCGGTGTGGCCGCCCAGCTCGCTGAGTCCGCAGTCTCCGACTGGAAGGCCTACAGCGAAGCCTGATTCACGCCGCTGTCACGAGACATCATCGAGGCCGGTTTCCGAATTCGGAAACCGGCCTCGATGCGTCGTTCAGGCTGCGGGGATATCGAAGGTCTTCGTGTACTCGGGGATCTTCTCGTCGGTGCCCATGACCTTGCCGGCTCCGCGTTCGTAGCGGATCGTGTACGTGTCCTTCTTTTTATCGGGGACATAGGCGATCCACCCCGTGTGAGTTCCACCGTCACGGCGGGTGACGTTTTCAAAGGGTTCGTACCCGGCGGCCTCCATCTCGGCCTTGACTCCGGTGGTCTGGTCATAGCGATAGTCGGCACCGCCGTCATTGGAGATCTTGAAGGCTCCGGATTGGATGAGGCCGCTGTACTTCTTTCCCGGAGTGATCTTGACCTCGAGGAGCACAACCTCACCGCCGAGCTCGATCGTGGTGGCCTTCTTGCTGGATTCGAAGTTGCGCACGGCAGAGAGCACCTCGATGTCGTCATCCATCTGCGGGTCCGTGAAGCTCTTCCCGACCGAGACTTCAGCCTGGTTCCCCGACGAGGCCGCCGCACCCGAATCCGACGAGCCGCCATCTGTACCCGAGGTTCCGCTGCCCGAGGTGCCGTCGTCGGTGCCCGTGGTGCCGCTGTCCGACGAACCGCCGTTCGAGGATGCTCCGCTGTCCGACGAAGCCGAGGATTCCTGATCGGCTGTGTTGTCATCGGTTCCCGACTCCTGGTCGGTATTGCCCGACCCCGGCGGCTGCTGGCCATCGGCCCCGGCCTGTTCACCGGACTGTCCGTCCTGATCGAATGGTGTGACCTGGTCGATGAGCGAACATCCGGAGAAGGCGAGTGTGCAGGTGAGAAGGGCTGCGGCGGTGAGTGTGGCGCGGTTCAGGCGTTTCATGGTGATCCCCTGTTCGGATTCTCGCACCCGGGATCTGTGTGCCCGAATGCCTGTCATGAAACCAACCTATGGGTGCCGCGGCCTCCAGATATGTCCTGCGTGTGGCAGATCGGACACGACTGTCATCAATCGGGCGCACGCGCCCATCCTGGCCCTTCAGACGGAACGAAACATCTGCCCTCCCCTCGGGCGGAACGAATCATCTGCCCTCCCCTCGGGCGGAACGAATCATCTGCCCTCCCCTCAGACGGAACGAAACATCTGCCCTGCCCCTTAAGGCGGGGAGCGTCCGTCGGCCGGGGATGAGATACCCGCCTCGACTCGTCAGGCGGGGACGAGATGCCTGTCCGCGTCCACCTCGGCGAGGGTCTTCTTTCCCATGCTCCGGGCGAGGATGAGCGTCGGGACACCGGCCACGACGATGACGACGGTCGCATAGATCGCCGGGGCCAGGGTGACGCCCGTCGACGACATGAGCGCCGTGGCGACGAGCGGGGAGAGTCCGCCGAAGAGGACGGTGGCCACGTTGTAGCCGATCGCCATGCCGGAGAAGCGGCTCGTGCCGGTGAACTGTTCGGGCACCATCGCCGCAGCTACTGCGCTCCACCCGGCCGCCGGGATGGCGAGGAAGGCGGAACCGGCGACCGCGATGCCCGCGGACTGATTGCTCAGCAGCACATAGGCGGGAATCGTCGTGAAGACGAAGACGACCATGAGCGCTGCCAGGGCCGGCTTCCGCCCGAACCTGTCCGAGGCGAGCCCGAAGAACGGGGTGACGATGATGGCGACGACGGCGGCCACGGTGCCCAGGGCCAGGGAGCCGGAGTTCGGGACCTTCGCCACCTCTTCGATATAGGTCGGCACATAGGTGATGTTGAGGAAGTAGCTGACCGAACCGATCGAGGAGATGAGGAAGGCGACGAGGATCGCCCGCGGCTGCTCGAGGATGGCGGTGATGAGCGGGGAGCGTTTGAGCGCGACGTCCTTCGATTCCTTCTCCGCCTGCTGCAGCCGCTTGAAGGTCTCGGTCTCCTCCATCATCGATCGCAGCGGCACCATGAGGATGGCGAGCACCGCGCCGAGGACGAACAGCAGCCGCCAGCCCCAGGAATCCATCGCCTCGGGGCTGAGCGTATTCGCCAGCAGGGCACCGGAGCCCACCGCCAGCAGGGCGCCGACTTCACTGTTGGCCGCAGCCCAGCTCGCCGCCAGTCCCCGTTTGCCCGGTGCCGCCGATTCCATGAGGAAGACCATGATGCCGGTGTATTCGGCGCCGACGGAGAACCCGGACAGGCACCGCAGGGTGACCATGAGGACACCCGCCCAGATGCCGATCGTCTCGTAGTTCGGGATGACGGCGATCCCGAGCATCGAGATCGCCATGAGGACCGCAGAGATGATGAGCGTCGACCGGCGTCCGATCCGATCGCCGAGGTGGCCGAAGACCATCGCACCCAAGGGCCGGAAGAGGAAGCCGGCGGCCCCCACCCCGAGGGTGAGCAGCAGCGAATCCGTCTGATCGCCGAAGAATTCCTTGGTCAGGGTCGTGGCGACATAGAAGAAGATGGAGAAGTCGTACCATTCGACGACGGTGCCGAACGCCGCAACGAACATCGACCGGCGGCGGCCTCTCTCCCGGTCTCGGCTGGCTGCCTCAGAAGGTGTGGCGGGACTGTTCCGATCGGACTCGGTCATGCGCCGAGCGTACCAGTCCACCCGGACGCCGTCCCGGACATCAGCTTTCGACTCGACCGCACCTGAAATCTGTATTACCGATCGGTAGCGAATCGGTGTTCTGCTGATTACGCTGACTCCTATGGACACTCCCCTCCACGAACAGCTGCGCATCCCAGTGCCGAGCCGATACGGCCCGAGCGAGATCGACGGCCACGTCCTCCACCCCGCTGGGACACCGCTGGCGGTGCTGACGATCCATCCCGCCACCGCGACCCCCGAACGCTTCTACTTCTCCTTCGCCGAGGCGGCCGCCGCCCGGGGATTCATCGTGCTCACCTATGGTCTGCGCGGAGTCGGCGACCGAGCCGAGGCTCGGGCGCACCGGCGGGTGCGCATGCGCGACTGGATGGCCGAGGACATGCCCGCCGCGGCACAGTGGGCGGCGACCGCTTTCCCCGATCTGCCCCATGTCGCGATGGGCCACAGCATCGGCGGGCATGCCCTCGTCCAGGGCTACGGCGGTGAGACGCTGGCCGGCATCGTCACCGTCGCCTCACACCGGGCATCGACACGGGACATCGTGTCGCGCAGCGAGCGGCTGCGCGTGGGACTCGGTCTCGGCGGTCTCGGCACCCTGGCCACCCGGGTGCTCGGGTACATGCCCGGCAGGGCGCTCGGCCTCGGCGAGGACATTCCCCAGGCCGCGCTGTTCGAGTGGACGCGGTGGCTGCGTCTGCCCGAGTACTTCTTCGACGACCCGACGCTGGGGGCCGGGGCGCGCGTGGCCCGGTTGGCCACGCCTGTGTTCGCGGTCGGTGCCTCCGATGACCCGTGGGCCGATCCCGTGCAGATCGATGAACTCGTCGATCGTCTGCGACTGGCACCGGTGACTCGCCGCACCTTCACCCCGACCGAGCTCGGCGTCGAGCGCATCGGCCATCACGGCCTCCTCCGCCGGTCACTCGGTCAGGCGGCCTGGCCGGAGATCCTCGACTGGCTCGAAACGGCGGCCAGCGGTCCGCACTGACGGCTCGAACACGGCACGCTCCGCTTCCTGCGACTCGGCCGACCGCTCGATGGACCACCCCATCCCGCCCGACGTCACCGCGCTTCAGACGTCACCGCACCCGAATCTTCACCGGGCGTCGAGCCCGAACAGCGAGTCGGTGAAGCGGTTGCCGAACATCGTCTGCGGGTCGAGGCGAGCGCGCAGCTCGCAGAAGTCATCGAACCGCGGGTAGAGTCCGCGCAGATCAGCGGTTGTGCGCGTGTGGATCTTGCCCCAGTGCGGTCGTCCCCCGTGGCGGCACAGGATCTGTTCGACGACCCGGAAGTATTCGGCGAAGTCCTCTTTGATGAACCGGTGGACGGCGATGTACATCGACTCGCGTCCCGTCGCCGTCGACAGCGGCACATCATCGGCGGCCGCGCACCGGACCTCGAGGGGGAACGAGATCTGCCACCCCTTGGACTCGATCGTCTCTCGGATCTCCCGGATCGCCTCGGTGCCGGCGGCGAAGGGCAGCGCATACTCCATCTCATTGAATCTCACTCGGCGCGGAGTGACGAACACGTCATAGCCCGGTGCCCGGTACATCCGATCCGCGACCACGGACTGGGCGATGCGGTTGATCGAGGGCACCATACCCGGCACCTTTGCCCCGAGCTCGACAGCCAGGCGCAGGGCCCCGTTCTCGACGATCTCCTTGTCGAGGAGGGTCGCCCAACGGTTGCGCACCCCCGCCTCGGCGAGATTCCCGGTCCCGGCCATCCCCGGGGCGACACGGGTGTTCGTCTTCGTCAGCACCGTTTCGGTATGCGGGAACCAGTAGAACTCGAAGTGGTCGGCACCGCGCATCCGCTCCTCGAGCCCGTCGAGGAGTTCGTCGAATCCCGCGACCTTCTCCTCGGCGATGAGGTCGAAGGCGGGCACGCAGCGGAGTTCGATCTCGGTGATGACTCCGAGCACGCCGAGGCTGACCCGGGCGAGGTCGAAGGTCTCCGGTTCGGCGTCGGCGGAGAGCTCCCGGACCCGCCCGTCGGGCCCCATGAGGCTCAGCCCCGTGACGGTGCCGGCGAATCCGGTGAATCCGAGTCCGGTGCCGTGGGTGCTCGTCGAGATCGCCCCGGCCAGGGACTGCGGGTTGACGTCGCCCTGGTTCTCCAGCGCCAGGCCGAAGGGTTCGAGCAGGGCGGGGATGTCCCGCAGCCGGGTTCCCGCCCCGAAGCGCACCCGCCTGCGGGATTCGTCGACGGCGACGATCCCGGACAGCGCATCGAGGTTGACCATGACATCGTTGCCCGCGGCGACGGGAGTGAAGGAATGTCCGGCCCCGACGACGCGCAGCCGCTCCCCCTCTGCGGCCGCGGAGGCGACGATTCCGGAGAGTTCGTCCGCCGAGGCGGGACTCGAGTAGGTGTGCGGATGAGCGTGGACATGCCCGGACCAGTTCCGGAACGGCTGCCGGCCCCGACCCGAGCCCCGCGTCGGGGCCCGTCCCGTCTGTCGACCGCGGACGATCTTCGCTGCGCTCACAGCACCAGCCCCTCTCCCCTGTACGTCGCCCATCTGTCGGTGATCCGGCCGTGGGAGACGACGGTGAATTCGTTGAAATGTTCGGCCAGTTCTCCCGCCTTCGCATGACGGAACCAGACGAGGTCGCCGATGCCCACATCCTCGGCACCGGGTCCGGTCAGCGGTGTCTGCACCTCGCCGGGACCTTCGAGACTCGAGTATTCGAGCCCGGGCGGCCAGGCGATGGTCGGCAGACGGTCGGGCCCGGGCACGCCGGAGGCGATGAAGCCGCCCTTGAACACCGTCACCCAGCCGGGCGCGGGCCTGCGCACGACGGGGGTGACGAAGAAGGCGGCGGGACGGTGCCGGAAGTGCGTGTAGCCGTCGAAGAGTCCCGGGGAGAAGAGTCCGGAGCCGGCGGCAAGATCGGTCAGCGTGCCCTCGACGGCACTCGATTCGAAGGAACCGGTGCCGCCTCCGTTGACGAATTCGAGGTCGGCGATTTCCCGCACGGCGGCGATGACGGCCGCCCGGCGCTCGGCGAGTTCGGCGATCGAAGCCTTCTGCATGGCGCGGACGACGACCTGTCTGGCCGAGCGTCCGGCGTCGGCGGTGCCGGCGATCTGCCCTTCGTAGAACATCAGCCCGACGAGCTCGAACCCCGGTCGAGCGGCGACCTGCCGGGCCAGGGTCACGGTGGTGTCGACATCGCGGACCGGTGATCGCCTGGCCCCGATATGGATCCGGTCGCCCAACCAGGCCTCGGCCGGACGGAAGGAGGAGTCGACGTCGATGCACACCCGCACCGAGGCGACGGCCGCCTCGGCGACGGATCGCCTCACCTCGTCGATGATGTCGAGGTGGGTCACGGAGTCGATCATCACGGTGATCTGGTCCAGCGCTCCCGCCTCGGCGAACATCCGGGCCAGCGCCGGACGGTCGAGACTCGGATAGCCGATGACGATGTCGCGGACGCCGCGGGAGTGGAGGATGAGCGCCTCGGGCACGGAGTAGGAGAGCACCCCGGCGCAGGCGGGATGGGCCAGAGCCCGATCGATGGCCGCCGGCACCCGCAGCGATTTCGTGGCGACCCGGATCGGCAGCCCGCGAGCACGCTCGGCCAAGGCGTCGAGGTTCGCGTCGAAGGCGTCGAGGTCGATCACTGCAGTGGGGGCTCCGGTTCCGTTCAGCGCACGCCGAAGATCACTCGATACCATGACCGGTATTGTATCCCGCAGATGACCCACGTCACATGAGAAGGCAGCCGATGAGATCAGAAACCGCCGTCACAATCTCCAACCAAGCCGCATCTGACCACGTCACAGCGGCTCTGCGTGAGTTCCTCGACACCGATCCGTACGCCGAAGCCTCGGGGTCGGGTGAGCGCGAGCGCGGCGTCGAGCCGTTCACGGGTGAGGTCGTCGACCGGTTCGCCCGGAACACCGCCGCCGATGTCGAAGCCGCCTACACCACCGCCCGCATCGCCGCCTCCGCCTGGGCCGCCCAATCCGTCGAACACCGGTCGAAGGTGCTCACGCGCCTGCATGCCTCGCTGCGTCGGCACGAGGATCTGCTGCTCGACATCGTCCAGTTCGAGACCGGCAAGGCTCGCATCCACGCTTATGACGAGGTTCTCGACACCTTCAATGTGCTGCGCCACTACGGGGTGATGGCTGCCCGCTACCTGCGCCCCGAACGTCGGCGCGGGGCGATTCCCGGCCTCACCCGCACCGAGGTCACGCGCACACCGCTGGGCGTGATCGGGTTCATCACGCCGTGGAACTACCCGCTGACCTTGGGGGCGACCGACCTGTTCGCGGCCCTGACCGCCGGCAACGCCGTCGTCCACAAACCCGACTCGACGACCACCCTGACCGCGATCTTCATGCGTCGCCTGGCGATCGCAGCCGGACTGCCTCCCGAGGTGTGGCAGCTCGTGCCCGGCACCGTCGACGCGGTCGGACCCGCGCTGCTCAGCGGCGCCGACGGCCTGTCATTCACCGGTTCGACGGCCGCGGGACGGTCGATTGCCTCCGAAGCGGGACGCCGTCTGCTGCCGACCGCGCTCGAGCTCGGCGGCAAGAACCCCCTGGTCGTGCTCTCGGATGCCGACCTGCCGAAGGCCGTCGAGGGGGCCGTGCGCGGGTCGTTCTCCTCGGCCGGGCAGCTGTGCATCTCGATCGAACGCATCTACGTCCACAAGGACCTCTACCCCGCCTTCTGCGCCCACTTCGCCGAGGCGGCCCGTGCCGTGACCTTGAGCGCCGACTTCGAGTACGGCCCGGGAATGGGGTCCCTGGCCGGGCCGAAGCAGTTCGAGCGGGTCAGCGCCCACGTCGAGCAGGCGCGCAGCGTCGGTGCCGCGGTCATCGCCGGCGGCCACGCGGTGCCCGAACGCGGACCGTACTTCTACGCCCCGACCGTGCTCACCGATGTTCCCCCCGAGGCGGATCTGCATCGTGAGGAGACTTTCGGTCCCGTCGTCGCCGTCTACCCGGTCTCCTCCGACGCCGAGGCGGTCACGGCGGCCAATGACAGCGAATACGGACTCTCGGCCGCCTTGTACTCCCGCTCCCACGGACGCGAGTACGCCCGGCAGCTCCAAGCGGGAATGATCAACGTCAACGAGGTCTACCCGGCCAGCTGGGGGTCCGTCGACGCCCCGGCCGGCGGGGTCAGAGCCTCGGGGCTGGGCCACCGGCATGGAGCCGAAGGCATCCACCAGTTCATGCACACGCACACGATCGCCGAACAGCGGCTGCACCCGATCGCCCCGGCCGGCCCCGTGGATCAGAGGACGTTCGCGAAGGCGATGACCGGTGCGCTCACGGCGATGCGGGCCCTGCGCATGAAGTAGCGGCAGCCGGGGGAGCAGCACCACCGGCGGCGAAGCGACCCGCGCCTCGCCGCTGCGACTTCGGAGCACTCTTCGCCGCCGCGCTCGGCCAGATGTGGTCGCGATCGGACACTTCCCCAAATCCAGGTCGCAATCGGACATTTCTGTCGTCAGAAAATGTCCGATTGCGACCTATGTTTTTGCCCGGTTGTCCGATTGCGACCTATGTTTCGGCCCAAGCTGGCCCGGTAGAGCTCGGTCGGTGCAAACTCAGTTGATGCGGTCGAAGAATTCGTGCGCGACGGGCACGGCCGCCTCGGCGCCGAATCCGCCGTCCTCGACGAGGACCGCCACGGCCAGGTCCCCTTGGAATCCGGCGAACCACGAGTGTGTGCGCGGCGGGGTCTCGTCACCGTATTCGGCGGTGCCGGTCTTGCCGTGAACGGGATCGCCGGGAACGTCCTTGAGCGCGGTGGCGGTGCCGTCGGTGACAGCTTCGCGCATCATGTCCGAGAGCTCCTTCGCCGCGTCCCCATCGAGTGTGGGAGCGTCCTCGGCGGCACCATCTGTGCCCTCGTCGTCCGCGTTCGCATCATCGCGGGCATCGCCGCCGATGAGCTGCGGGGCCACAGTCTCGCCGGCCGTCACCGAGGCGGCCATCGTCGCCACTGCCAGCGGGCTCGCCTGAACCTTGCCCTGGCCGATCATCTGCGCGGCGTGCGTGACCTCGTCGCCGTCGGCCGGCACCGAGGCCATCTTCGCGCCGATGCCCAGGGCTCCCGCACCGGCTGTGTTCTTCCTGAAGTCGTCTGCGTCCTTGCCGGAGCCGCTTTCCTCCGTCCCGACCCCGGGCGTCATGCCGAGCTGGGCGGCCGCGTCCGCCACGTCATCGCCACTGACCTTCTCTCCCGAGGACACGAAGGCGGTGTTGCAGGAGTGGGCGAAATCCTCGGCGAAGGTGACCTTCCCGAGGACCTCATCCTCGGCGTTCTTGAACTTCTTTCCGCCGACCGTCACGGTCTGCGGGCAGTCGATCCTGTCCTCCGGTTTCACTCCGGATTCGAGGAGCGCGAGTCCCGAGGCGATCTTGAACACCGAGCCGGGAGCGTATTGTCCGCTCAGCGCCCGGTCCCAGGCCGCACCCTTCGGATCGTGGTTGGCCACGGCCAGCACGTGGCCGTCGCTGGGCCGGATGACGACGACGGCGGTCGGCTTCTTCCCCGTGGCGGCTGCCTTGTCTGCGGCGTTCTGGGTCTTCACGTCGAGGGTGGTTTCGACGTCCTCGCCGTCCTTCTGCTCGAAGGCGTGCAGGCTCGTCAGCTTCGTCGTGCCGCCTTTGTCATCGGTCGCATCGCCTTTGGCGAAGACTTCGACGCTGCCGGGGCCGCTGAGTCGGGTGTTGAAGGTCTTCTGCAGACCGGTGCGTCCGACGATGTCTCCGGCGATGACCTCACCGTCGGAGCTCTTGATGTCTTCGGCGCTGGCGGGCCCGGCCGAGCCGAGGGTGGCCTGTGCGAATCCGCGGCTTCGCGTGAGCGTCTGACTGTCTTCGGAGAAGAGGACCCCCGGCAGGTCGTGGATGGCGTCCTTGACCCGTGCGTAGTCGTCTTCGCGCAGGGTCACGACGGGGACGAGTCGGTTGCCCTCCGCCTCGTCGACCGCGTCTTCGAGGTCCCCGACGTCGAGGTCGAGGGAGTCGACGTCCTTGTTGAGCGCGTCGACGAGTCTGCCGAGGGTGTCGGGCTCCAAGCGGTTCGGGTGGAGGCCGATATCGACGACCTTCCCTTCCTCCATGAGCACTGCGTCGTCGGCGCCGAGGATCTTTCCTCGTCTGCCCGGGTTCGCGCGCAGTGCGAAGCTGCCGCCACGAGCGAGTTTCGGGTGGATGGACTTCTCGGTGAGGCCCGCCCACCAGAAGAGGCCCTTCTTCTCCAGCGGCAGTTCGGAACTGTACTTCCAGGCCTCACCGTCGAGGTTCGCCCAAGTCCAGTCGAGTCTCGCCACGGTCCGGCCCTCGGATTCGGTGATGTCCTCGACGGTGACCGAGCGCAGATCGACCCGCTTGCCCAAGGATTTCGTGACCCGGTCGAACAGGCCCTGAGCGAGGTCCTTCTCATGCCAGATGTCCGAGGTCAGCTGCCCCTCGGCGAGATCGTGGGCGGCGGCCTGCGCCGCGGTGGACTTGAGCATGGGGAGTCGGAAGATCGCGAAGGCACCAGCACCGAGAAGCAGGATGAGGACAAGGACGGTGGCCAACCAGACCTGCGACTTCTTCGACATGGAACCATCCTCCACCGAGGTGTTCGCGATGTCCATCGCCGGACCCCGAAGCGTCGCGGTCGGCTGATCCCCTCGCCCGCCGCGACGGTGCGGTCAGGTGGCGTCGAAAACGACGGTGTATTCGAGGACGGGGCGGCCGGTCGCCCCGTAGCGGGGACGACGTTCGAGCATGCCCGCGTCGGCCATGGATTCGAGGTAGCGGCGAGCGGTGACACGCGAGACTCCGAGGCCTTCGGCCACCTCGGCGGCGGACTGTCCGGGATTCTCATTCAGCAGGACGCGGACTTCGTCCTGCACCGCATCGGGCACGCCCTTCGCGGTCGCGGCCACGGTGTGGGTGCGCAGTGCCGAGATCGCCTTGTCGACCTCGGTCTGCGTGACTTCGCCGTCATTCGAATCACCGCCGAGGCGGTTGCGGAATGAGGAGTACGCCTCGAGTTTGGATTTGAAGACGGGGAACGTGAAGGGCTTGATGATGTACTGGGCGACCCCGTAGGACAGGGCCTCCTGCACGATCTGCATGTCCCTGGCGGCGGTGACGGCGATGATGTCCACGTCGACACGTTGGCCGCGGATGGCTCGGCAGACCTGGAGCCCGTGGCCGTCGGGCAGGTTCATATCGAGGAGTACGAGGTGGATGCCGGCGGGGTCGAGACCGCAGATCTGTCCGGTCAGAGCGGCCATCGCCTGGGTGGCGTTCTTCGCCACCCCCGCAACGTGATAGCCGTCGAGGCGGTCGACGTACTTCGCGTGGGCACGGGCGGCGACCACCTCGTCCTCGACGACGAGCACACCGATGCTCGACCCTGGGGCAGTTGTATCCGACATGCTGTCAGTCTAGCTTCAGCCGTTTGACAGCGACCCCGATCGTGTTGCAGTCCGGGCACATCGCTGTTCCATGACGGCCACAGGCTCGGGCTCACTCCCGGTCAGGATGAGTGCCTGCGTCCGCTGCGGCCCCCGCCGCGGCCACGGCGCCGAGGCGGTCCGGCAGCCACACCGTGAGCACGGCGCCCTTGAATCGGTCGCAGTCCTCACCCCGGCCCTGCACGTCCACGGCTCCCCCGAGGCGGCGGATCGCCTGCACGACCAGCGAGAGCCCGACTCCGCGGGTGCCCGTCTGCTGACGTCCCTGCCCCTGGTCGGTCTCGACGCCGTCGTGCTTCGTCGACCATCCGCGTTCGAAGATCGCATCGAGGTGCTCCTCGTCGATGCCGGGACCATCGTCGCTGACCTCGATCGTGAACCCTCCGGATCCACCCGAGCCGGACAGTTCGACGTGGACTCGCTTGTCCTCGGGCAGCACGTCCTGCCTGCCCAGCGCGTCGAAGGCATTGTCGATGAGGTTGCCGAGGATCGTCGCGAGATCCCGGTCGTCCCCGCTGAGGCGGCCCGTGAGACCCGCGGTGTCCACCGTCATCTCGATCCCCACCTCGGCGGCTTGGGCGATCTTCGACAGCAGCAGGGCGGACAGGACGGGGTGGTCGAAGGTCATCGACCCGTCTCCGTTGACGCGGTTGAGGTCGTCGAGGTCTTTGGCGGCGAAGTCGATGGCCTCGTCGACGTGCCCGGTCTCGAGCAGGGACACGACCATGTGCAGCCGGTTCGCGTATTCGTGGGTCTGGGCCCGCAGGGAATCGGAGAATGAGCGCACGGAGACGAGTTCGCCGGAGAGTTCGGCCAGCTCCGTGTGGTCGCGCATGGTCACGACCCAGGTGTCGCTGGCCGCCTCGGTGGGCTGCTGATTGACCACGAGCACCCGGTCATCGGTGTAGTGGATCTCGTCGCGGGCCCAGCGGCCGGAAGCGAGCAGGTCATGCAGGGCCTCGGGCAGGTCGACGCCGTTCAAGGGCATCTCCTCCGTCGAGGCGCGGGCCGGGTCGGCATCGTCTGCGGCCGCCGGCAGGCCGAGCAGCTCGCGGGCTTCGGCGTTGATGAGCACGATCCCCCGCAGCCGGTCGACGAGGAGCAGGCCCTCGGAGACCGCTTTGAGTACGGAGGAGTAGAAGTCGAGCATGCTGCGCAGTTCGTCGGCTCCGTAGTCGCCGGTGACCCGGCGCAGCCCGCGGGAGGTCACCCATGACGAGCCGATGCCCAGGAGCAGAGTGAGCACCGCGATGCCGATGAGCCATTTGCCCTGCGCGAGGAAGCCTTCGCGGACCGAGTCGGCGGAGCTGCCGACGATCACAGCCCCGACCACGGTGTCCGGTCCCACGCCGTCGGCGCCGAGGTGTTCGGCATAGACCGGGGTGACGACGTACATGGTGCCGTCGCCGGGCCCGCCGTCGTCGATGAAGCGCACAGTCGTCCGCCCCTTCTCGAGAGACTCCTCGTCGACGGATTGGGCCAGCTGATCGATCGAGTCCTCGGGGATCGTGCCGGAATTCGCCGAGGCGGCCTTCTTCTCCAGCGCCTGCTGTCGGTCAGGAGAGCCCAGGGTCGGCGGGGTGAGGAGGAAGTCGATGGGCACGACGGCGGCGATGTCGAACCCGTATTGGCTGATGACGTTGCCGAGCATCGTCTCGACATCGGCGCGGGACTCCGCGTCGAGGAAGTCGTCGCTGCCGGCCTCACCGGTGCCGACGAGCCCGAGCGACAGCGACATGTTGTCGGCGGCCGAGCGCAGCAGGTCCTGTTCGCGCTTCGTGTTCAGCTGGGAGAGCTGGAGGTAGAGCAGACTCGTCGTGAGCACCATGATGCCCACGAGCATGATCGAGTTCGCGAACATGATCCGTCCGGCCGCGGAAAGGCGGACCCACCGACTCAGACGGCCCACCGGTCCGGTGGTGGCCGTCGTCAGGACGGAGCGCTTCTTTCTGGGCATGGAAACCATTGTGCCACCCGTCTCACCGCCGTCCGGTGGGGCGAAGAAGGCGGAACCGCCTCGCCGAGGCGGCCGTCCGAGTTCGGGCTCAGAGGCGGAGGCTGATCGGTCCGGCCGGGATCGCGGAGCACACGAGCACTTCGTCGGTGTCGACCTGGGCGACCGGTTCGATGGGGTAGAGCACGGAACCGGCGGTCAGGGACACCGCGCAGGTTCCGCAGGATCCACCGCGGCAGGAGCTCGCGGATTGGAACCCGCGGGCTTCCAGGGATTCGAGCAGGGTGCCCTCCTGCGGTTGCCACATGAAGCTCGTGCCGGAATTCTCCAGCGTCACCTCGGCGGGCGGGCAGGCGGCGATGGTCTCGCTCATGCCCGTGTTCGGGGAGGCGAAGGTCTCCTGGTGGACGGCGGGGACTCCCGCTTCGTCGCTTGCCGCGAGCACGGCGGCGGTGAAGTCGCGGGGCCCGCAGACCATGACGTTGTCGCATCCGGCCACCCAGTCGACGAGTTCGCGGTGGCTCGGTCGTCCGGCGGTCGCGGTGTCGCGATGGTGGGCTTCGACGGGGATCCGACCGCCGGTGGCGCGGTCCTGCAGTCGGTTCCACAGGCACGCGGTGCGGTGGTCGCGGTCGATGTGGAAGAGTTTGATCCGGTCGGTCTCGGGCAGTTCGCCGTGCCCCTCACCGCGCAGCAGTCCGAGGCTCGGGGTGATCCCGATTCCGGCGGTGACCAGGGCCGTCGTCCCTCCGAAGACGCGGGAGGCGGTCATGGTTCCGTGCGGACCGGAGGTGAGGATGCGCTCCCCGTCTTCGAGGGCGGCGACCGCGCGGGATCCCCGCCCCTGGGTGCGCACGGCGATGCGCACGATGTCGTCGACGACGTCGGTGATCGTGTACGTGCGCCAGAACGGCGCACCGAGTTCGAGGTGGACGCGCAGGTTCATGCCCGGTTCGTCGAATTCGCGGATCCAGCCGAGATCATCGCGCAGGGAGACCTCGACGATGTCATTGCAGATCTGCTGCTTGCCGACCACCGTCATGAATCGCGGGGTGCGGGCGGTCTTGACGAGTTCGCGCGGGGCCCGGCCCTCGACGACGATCTCATCGCCGACCGCGACATCGCCGGTGTTGAGGATCTCGCCGTAGACGCCGCAGTGCAGGTGACCGCACGCGGAGTTGAGCAGCCGCGGGACGTTGACGTCGACGGCCTTCGTCACGGGGTTGACCGTCGTCGCCGGGCACCGTTCGATCGACGAGCGGATCGCCAGTCGCACCCCGCCGAGGCGGACGATCGAGCCGATGAGCGCGAACTCCTCGAACGGGGCGAGGCCCTCGACGAGGACGTTGCCGCGGAAGCGCAGCGGATCGAGGTCGAGGCCCTCGATTCCCTCCTCGGTCGCGGAGATCGCCTCCACCGAGGCCGGATTGATGATCGAGATCCCCGACTTCTGCGAGTCGAACATCCCCTGTTCCGCGACCGCCAGAGACCGCGGAAATGTACCCTGAGGGGGTATGCGCTTCGAGAGGAATTCCGCCGAGGCGGCTCGGCTGTCCGCGTCGTCCGTGGCGAACGTCGTCGCCTCCCCGGCCGGCGACGTCAGCGTCACGGTCGCGGATTCTTCCGCGCGACCGCCGCCCTCGGAGTCATCGGCGTTCGCGGAATCGCCGGCAGCCTCCTCGGCGAGGGTGGCACTCACGCCCCACTTCTGCAGTTCGGGGTCGTTCTTGAGCACCGTGAAGGCGGAATAGGAGTGCCAGGCGTCATCGGGAACGTCGAGGCTGCCGTTGGTGAACGCGGTGACGCGGTCGCCGCGGATTCCGTGTCCCTTGACCACACGGGCTTCGGTGAGCTCTTCGGCGGGGAATCCCTTGACGGGGAAACGGAACAGTCTGGCAACTCGCATGTCTTCGATTGTAGGACTCCGCCCACCCGGCCGGCACGGGGCGGGGTGGGACGGCGGGGCCGCTTCGGCGAGGGGTGCCGTTGATTTATACCCTATAGGGGTATACGGTGTGAGCATGACTGAGCACCATGGATACACCCCGCAGAAGGACGCTCTCGCGCGGAGGATGAAGCGGATCGAAGGACAGGTCCGCGGCATCGGGAAGATGATCGATGACGACAAGTACTGCATCGACATCCTCACCCAGGTCTCCGCCGCGACAGCCGCGCTGCACGCGGTCTCCATCAACCTCCTCGAAGAGCACATCGCTCACTGCGTGGTCGACGCCGCCTCATCCGGCGACGACGAAGCCGCGCGGAAGAAGGTCGAGGAGGCATCAGCCGCAATCGCCCGACTCATCAAGAGCTGAGCCTCTGGGCCGCGTCCGCTCCTCGGGAGCCGGACGACGCCGAAAGCTGCAGGCTTCGGGCACCATTCACCGCTGATAGGAGAAAAGATGACGACCACGAACATCACCGTCTCGGGCATGACCTGCGGACACTGCGAAGCCGCTGTCAAGGAAGAGCTCGGGGCCCTTGCGGGCGTGAGCGACGTCTCCATCGAACTCAACGCCGGGGGCGATTCCCCGGTCACGATCACCTCGGCGGATGCCCTCGACGATGCGGCGATCCGTGCCGCCGTCGATGAGGCCGGCTACGAGGTGAAGTGATGTCACGCGAGGTCGATCTCGACATCACGGGGATGACCTGCGCATCCTGTTCGGCCCGCATCGAGAAGAAGCTCACCCGCCTCGACGGGGTCACCGCGGAGGTCAACCTGCCGCTGGAGACCGCGCACGTGATCATCGAATCCGAGCTGCGCGACGACGACATCACCGCCGCCGTCGAAAAGGCCGGATACGGTGCCACGGTGCGCTCCCCGTCGGGCGGGTCCGGTCCCGAGATCGTCGATTACGACCCGCGGCACCTGCGGCCGCGATTCTTCGGCTCGCTCGTCCTGGCCGCACCGATCGTGGCGATCTCGATGGTCATGAGCTGGCACTTCGCCGGTTGGCAGTGGGTGGCCGGTCTGCTGGCCCTGCCGGTGGTCACGTGGGGTGCGTGGCCGTTCCACTCGGCGGCGTTCAAGGCCGCCCGCGGAGGGTCGACGACGATGGACACCCTCGTCAGCGTCGGCATCACCGTGGCCAGCCTGTACTCCTATTTCACGCTCGGGCGGGCGGTGGCCGACGGCCACGGCTGGAATGTGCCCGGCGAATACCATGTGTGGTTCGAAGCCGCCGCGGCGATCACGGTGTTCCTGCTCATCGGCAAGCTCACCGAGGATCGGGCGAAGTCCCGGGCCACCGCCGCGCTGAAGGCCCTGCTCGACCTCGGCGCAAAGTCGGCGACGGTGCTGCGCGAGAGGACGGGCGGCACCCGCACCGAGGAACAGGTGCCGATCGACGAACTCGCCGTCGGCGATGTGTTCCTCGCCCGTCCCGGCGAGAAGATCGCCACCGACGGTGAGGTCCTCGCCGGACATTCAGCCATCGACGAGGCGATGCTCAGCGGCGAATCCGTACCGGTCGAGGTCGCGCCCGGCGACAGCGTCACCGGAGCCACGATCAACACCTCGGGGGTACTCGAGGTGCGGGCCACGCGAGTCGGTTCGGACACGACCCTGGCAGCCATGGCCGACCTCGTCAGCCGCGCGCAGACCGGCAAACCGGCCGTGCAGCGTCTGGCGGATCGGATCTCAGCGGTGTTCGTGCCGATCGTCTTCGGCATCGCCGTGCTCACCCTACTCACCTGGGGACTGACCACCGGCGATTGGGCCGCGGGCCTGCACGCCGGGCTCACCGTCCTCATCATCGCCTGTCCCTGCGCCCTGGGCCTGGCCACCCCGACCGCGTTGGCCGTGTCCTCCGGGCGCGGGTCGCAGTTGGGCATCCTCGTCTCCGGCCCCGAAGCGCTCGAGTCCACGCGCGGGATCGATACGGTCGTCCTCGACAAGACCGGAACCCTGACCACCGGCGTGATGAGTCTGGTCGGAACCGACCTGTCGCCGGCGGACTTCGAGGTCCTCGCGCGACTGGAATCGCGCAGCGAGCATCCGATTGCGCGTGCCATCGTCGCTGCCTCACCTGAGGTCGTCGGGGCCTCACCCGAGGCCGTTGATGTCTCATCCGAGGCCGTCGGGGCCTCATCCGAAGCTGCCGGCACGGAGGCGTCCGGCGGGACGGAAACATACAGCGCGACGGATGCGGCCGCCTCGGCGAGCGCGGCAGTCGCGTCCGATGATCCGGTCACGTCCGATGCGGCAGCCACGCCCGGTGCGGCAGCCGCATCCGGTAGCACGGTCACATCCGGTGGTGCAGTCACATCCGGTGGTGCGGTCACGGACTTCGAGAACATTCCCGGCGGCGGCCTGCGGGCCACGATCGACGGCTCCGATGTCCTCGCCGGTCGCCCGGGGCTGCTCCGCGAGCACGGCATCAGCCTCGACTACTCGGCCGAGTCCGTCCCGCGCGGAGCCACGATCGTCGCGCTCGCCATCGACGGTGACTTCCGGGGCCTGAGCTTCGTCTCCGACGTGGCCAAGCCCTCGGCCGCCGAGGCCATCGCCGAGCTGCACTCGCTCGGTCTCGACGCCGTGCTGCTCACCGGTGACAACGAGCAGGCCGCCCAGGTGGTCGCCGAGTCCCTCGGGATCGACCAGGTGCGCGCCGACGTCCGCCCCGAAGGCAAGGTCGCTGTGGTCGCCGAACTCCAGGAACGGGGCCGAGCCGTGGCGATGGTCGGCGACGGGATCAACGATGCCGCGGCTCTGGCCGGGGCCGACCTCGGCATCGCGATGGGCTCGGGCACGGATGCCGCCATGGCGGCTTCGGACATCACGATGGTCAAATCCGATCCGCGCCAGATCCCGCAGGCGATCCGGCTCTCGCGCAGAACCTTGGGACTCATCAAGGGCAACCTGTTCTGGGCCTTCGCCTACAATACGGCGGCGATCCCGATCGCGGCCCTCGGTCTGCTCGATCCGATGATTGCCGGTGCCGCGATGGCGTTCTCGTCAGTGTTCGTCGTCCTCAACAGTCTCCGCCTCCTCCGCTTTAAGTGACCCCGAGGGGCTGTGCGGCAGGTGGCCGGGCGGCGAGGCGGGCAGCGGGTGGCTGGGCAGGCGGCATCAGTCACCATTAGCGTCACAACCTCCTACCGCACCGGGTGGCGAGTGGCCGGACGCAGGCCTCAGGCGGCATCAGTCACCGTCAGCGTCACAACCTCCTGCAGCACCGGGTGGTTGAGGCGCTGACGGTTCGAGTCGGGAGCAACCGTAGGACAAGCCGCTAACGGTGAGGGATGCTCCCGCCGCAGTCGCCCGACACACGCAGGCTGGTCAGTCGTCCGGCACACGCCGTCGGCTCAGTCGCCCGACACATGCAGACAGGTCGGTCGGTGTCGAAGCCGTGAAGCTTCCAACACCGACCGACCTGTCTGACGTCGAGTTGAGGAGTCCTACTTGAGGACCGGGTAGGACTGATTCTGGTTCTGCGTGTCCTTGCGCATCACCCAGTTGAGGTAGCTCGCGAAGCCGGCGACCACCACGAATGCGGCACCGGCGTAGATGAATGCGTAGCCGAAGGCACGAGGGTCCTGCCAGGATCGGGTGACGATGATCGCGAGGATCAGAGTCGCAATCCCGCAGACGACGCCGACCTTGATCGCGTCCTTATACGACACGGTGCTCGTCGGCTTGCCGCCTGTGGACTTCTTCTTCGGGGTGTTCGTTGGCGCCATGCCCTCTATTCTACCCGCCCGACCTGAGAGTCGACCCCACCCGGAACCGAGGTCATCCCCACGCGACTTCTCGCCCTCACTCCGCTCCCGCCCCGGAGCGGCACCCTCTCGCCCTCACTCCGCTCCCGCCCCGGGGCGGTGGACCGCGACCGCCCTTCCCACCCTCACCGAGGTTGCTTCAAGACACCTTGAACCGTGCGAGAGCAGTCCCACCGCTGGTCATCCCGGCCGGGTCCGACTCGCCTGTCCAGACGATCAGGTGGACTACGAGTTCAGAACAGGCAAAAATAGGCATGTGTCCGTCCCCTCCAGACACGCCTCCGGGGAGGCGTTGCGCCCATTTCACTCCGGCCAGGCCCGGCCTGGTCTCGAGTTCTGCGCGCACACCGGCACATCGAGCGTCACCGGCACCCCTGACATCCCCCACGCCCCGGACATCCCCCACACGAACTCCTCCGGCGCCCCGAACATCGCCGTCACCCCGCGCCCCCGCACCGCCCTTCGCGCCTTCGCCGCCATCATGCTCGTCGCAGTCATGGCGGTCACCCTCACCGCATGCGGGCCCGACCGCGGCCTCAAGGTCTCACCCGAGGGCAATCCCTCCCCGTCCCTCTTCGCCCCCGACAGCGCCGATGCCGGACCGCCGAACAAACCGTTCTCCCTCAAGACGATCCGCAAGACCATCGTCGACGCCTCGGGAGTCGCGGTCACCGGCAGCGCCGCCGAGACGGCGAAGGTCGTCGCCGACTGCGAGGAGTGCTTGAAGTTCTCCACTCCGTTCCACCGCGACGATCAGAAGTTCCAGGTGGTGACGGTGGCGAACCCTCAGCAGCGCGACGAGCTCATCGCGGGCGCGGTCATCAGCAAACACAACGGCAAACCCCGGCTCGAACTCATCGCCACCGGAAATCAGCTCAAACTCAGTCCCGGCAAGAATGGGACACTGGTGGTGCAGGAGGCGATGTTCGCAGACGGGGACGACGCCTGCTGCCCGTCAGGCTGGTCGGTGCAGGTGTTCCGCCTGCACGACGGTAGGTTTGAACCAGGTCAACGCTTCACGCGGCTTAATGGAGAAACGTAATGCATATAGTTCTGGTCGAGGATGACGAGGTCATCCGGGAAACGACCCAGATCGGGCTCGAACGCTTCGATTACACGGTCTCGGCGTTTGCCGACGGCCGCGAGGGGTACGAATTCGTCTCCGCTCACGGTGCCGACGTCCTCCTCCTCGACCTCATGCTGCCGACGATGAACGGCGCCTCCATCTGCCGCGCCGTGCGTGAGCGCTCGACGATCCCGATCATCATCATCTCCGCCCGCTCCGATGCCATCGACATCGTCCAGGCCCTCGAAGCCGGAGCCGATGACTACCTCACCAAACCCTTCGACATGCAGGTCCTCAACGCTCGGATCCGCGCCGTCGTGCGCCGTTTCATCACCACCGGCACAGACCGGTTCGGCTACTCCCCCTCCCCCGAGGCGGACGAACCCGAGGAGACCGTGATCGGTCCCGGCGGCATGGTCACCGGCGACGGCATCCCCGAGGTCCTCGGCGCCAGCCCCGGAATGGACACCCGGGATCGGCTGCGGGCGCAGCTCGAATCCGATGACACCTACCTCGGCGCCGGCGGGAAATTCACCACCGCCCCCGAGGCGGCTGAGGACGCAGAGGCCATCGGCGGTGACGCCGGGGTTCCTCCGCGGCCCAGCGACGCTCCGTCCGTGCAGCCCGGATCGACCGGTGACGACGGGCTGGGCCCGTTCCGGACCCGGCTGGGCTCCCTCGTCCTCGACACCGGCCGCCTGACCGTGGAGATCGACGGCGAGGAGGTCCACCTCACTCCCACCGAGCTGCGCGTCCTCCTGCTGCTGACCGAACAGCCCGAACACGTCTACTCCCGCGAGAAGATCGCGTTCACAGTGTGGGGCTACGAATGGGCCGGCGATTCCCGCGTCGTCGACGTCCACATCCAGCGGCTGAGGAAGAAGATCGGGGCGAGCATGATCGAAACCGTTCGCGGATTCGGCTACCGCTTCGCAGGCTGATCGCATGTCGCTGCGCTGGAAAATCTCTCTGCTCATCGTCGCCTCGGTGATCATCGCCGTCCTGTCCTGTTCGATCGTGCTCCGCCAGTCTGCGGCCCGCGCCGAGGACGACCGGATGCGCTCGACCGTGACCGAGCAGCTGACGAATGCGACGGCCATCTTCTCCGAGACCGGGGTGCTCACCCTCAACGCCCGCATCGATGACCCGCAGCTGCCCAAAGACGCCCGCAGCTCGGCGCTCAAGGGCCAGAGCGTGACGATCCGGTCCGAGGTCGACGGCGAGGAGATCGTGTGGGCGGCCGCCCCCATCGAGGTCGGCTCCTACACCGAAGTGATCTCCGTGCGTGCCTCGACGAAAGACAGCCAGGTGCTCATCGGTCGCATCGACCAGGCGCTGTTGGTGGGCATGATCGGTTCGGCCCTCGTCGTCGGCGGCGTCGGCTCGATCGTCGCCGGCCGCATCTCGCGCAGGCTCACCCTCGGCGCGCAGGCCGCCCGCAAGATCGCCGGCGGTGACACCTCGACCCGCATCGCCGATGTCATCGACGAATCCGATCAGGAGGTGTGGGCCTTCGCCACGGCCGTCGACACCGCGGTGGCCCGGCTGACCGAACGCATCGACTCCGAACAGCGCTTCACCGCCGACCTCGCGCACGAGATGCGCACCCCGCTGACCGGGCTCGTCAATGCCGCGAACCTGCTCGAGGAGGACTCCCGCCCGGCCGAACTGGTCAAGGACCGAGTGCAGCGGATGCAGGTCCTCGTCGAGGATCTCCTCGAGGTCTCCCGACTCGACGCAGGGCGGGCGAACCCCGAGTTCACCCGCGTCGACGTCGATCAGGCGATCCGCTCCCTGCTCGGCACGATGGACGCTTCCGGAGCCCTGGCCGGGCACACGATCGACACCCACCTGGCGGCGCTGAACTCGACGCTGGTCACCGATGTGCGCCGCTTCGAACGCATCATCTCGAACCTGCTCGTCAACGCCATCAAGCACGGCGGCGACCCGATCCGCCTCGAGACCTCCACCCGCAGCATCGTCATCACCGACTCCGGCCCCGGCTATCCGCCCGACATCGTCAACACCGGCCCGACCCGCTTCGTCTCTGCCGGAGGCGGCGGCATGGGCCTCGGCCTCGTCATCGCTCAGGGCCAGGCCCGCCTGCTCGGCATCACGCTGATCTTCAGCAACGATTCCGTCACCGGCGGCGCCCGCACCGAAGCGATCTTCCCCGACGAAGAGGCCCAGGATCGCGCGCTGAGACAGTACATCGACAGCACAGGAGAATAACCTCGCCGAGGCGGCCCTCCCCCGCTTCTGAGCTGCTCACCAGGGATGACGCCCTGTTCCTGCCGGATTTTCGCGCAGTCGCCTCGATCACCATGAGTGCGACTCATCACGAATATATGACAGTTTCTATACATGACCGTTACACTTTTGTGATGTTGTGTTGAAGCGGTCGGATCGGCCGACAGCCTTCGACGAGTCAGCGACACATACGGAGAGTTATGTCAGAGTCACCCTCGAGCGCAGAGGCACCATTGCGTCGACGCGATCTGCACCGGCGGAAGTCCCGGTTCTCACGCGGACGCGCCAGCGCTCGCAGCGTCTCGGCGCCGGCCGACCTGACCGAAACCTCGACGGCAGCGGCGTCGACGCACACGGCCGCCACGACCCCGACGACCGCCGAGCACCGTGCGTCTTCCGCACCCCTGCCCTCACGCCGTGCGGCAATGGCCGCAGAGGCTCAGGCTGCCGGCGTCTCTCCGCGCCGGGCCGCCAGGGCCCGCGAATCCGCTGCAGCACACACGAGCCTCGGCTCGTCCACGACTCCTGCCGCTCGTCGAGTCAGCGCAGGAGCCGCAGAACATCGCGGTTCGGACGGTGTCCTGCTCAAGTCCGTGCGCAGACGGAAGGTGCGGACGGTTTCGACCCTGGCAGCCGTCTCCGTCGCCGGAGCCGCCACTGCGGTGACGATGCTGGTCACCAATCTCAACGGTGGTGCCGAGGTCAAGACCGACCCCACGGCCGCCGGAGAGCCTGCGGCGGTCAGCCCGGAGAAAGTCGATGCCGAGATCCCCGAGTCGAAGGGGAAGTCGTCGGTCGAGATCGGCGCCCCGAGCGCGAAGCAGAAGAACGTCGAAGCCGCTTCCCGCGCCGTCGAGAAGAGCGCTCTGCCCGGCTGCGATGCGAAGCAGAACTTCAACCGATCCGCCGGCAACGGCGAACTGCCCGAGGAATGGCTGTGCGACCTCGGCAAGGAAGACCACCGCCTGCGTGCCGATGCCGCGGTCTCCTTCGCGAAGATGAACGCCGCCTACAAGAAGGACACCGGCAAGGAATTCCAGATCACCGACTCCTACCGCGACATGGCCGGGCAGCTTTCGGTGGCCGGCCGGAAGCCGGGGCTGGCTGCGAAGCCGGGGACATCGCTGCACGGTTGGGGAATCGCCCTCGACCTCGGCGGCGGAGTCGAATCGAAGTCCGGCGCCTGGAGCTGGCTCGTCGAGCACGGTGACGAATACGGTTGGGAGAATCCTGACTGGGCGAAGTCGAGTATGTACGAGCCCTGGCATTGGGAGTACACCCCGGCCCGCCAGTCGATCAAGGACAACTGACCCGCGGCACGAACCCCTGGAAGCGGGCCACCCGGCCCGGCCGGGACGCCCGCCCCTGCGCCCGCGCTTCAGCCGTGACGCGCACCCGGCTCAGCCTCGCAGCAGTGCTCTGCCGTAGCGGCGCCTATAGATCACCTGCGCGAACCTGACGAACGGTTCGCCGAGGCGCCAGATGCCCGCTCCGGCCCGTGAGACCGAGCGCAGCACGAGGAACACCCTGTCATCGGGGGTGCGCACGAGGATGAAGGACTCCTCCCCGGTGACCGGATGACCCGGCTTCGTGCCGTAGGTGAAACCGCACCGATCGGTCGCCTCGAACACATCGAGGACACGGGAGGGCTCGGGCAGCCGGAAAGGGCCCAAGCGGACTCGGATCGTCGGTTCCTGTCCTGCCTCGACCCGCGGCGGCGCACTTCTGCTGTTGCCTGCCCGATCTACACAGCCACCACCGATTCCCCCACTGTCTCCGCACTCACCGACGCCTGCTCTGCCGGCCTCGCGCTCACCGATGTCGATGTCGAAGCCGCTGCGGATCTTGACCTCCCAATGCAGCAGCTCCTCGGCGCAGCGTTCGAAGGTGTCCTTCCCGTGCCCGACGAAGTACGCGGTCTCGAAATGGCGGTAGCCGTCGGGTCGCTCCAGCCACCTCGGTGAGAGGGGATGCGTGAGCGTTTCGGGACGATCGTGTGCGCTTTCGGCCATGCCACCAATCTAACGTGCCCGTACCCGTGCTGGGGTCCGTGCTGGGGTCCGCGCCCGTGCCGGGACCCTTACCCGTGCCCGTGTCCGTGCTCGTGCCCGTGCTGGGGTCCGTCCCCGTGCCCGTGCTCGCACCCGCGCCGGGGCCCTTACCCGTGCCCGCGCCCGTGCCGGTTCCCGGCCTCGCGACGCTCACCTCGCGACTCTCAGCGCGCGACGCTCACCTCGCAACGCTCGGTCCGCGACTCACAGTCCGGACGACCGGGTGGCGGCGAGCGGCCGGAGACGTATGATGCCAGGAACGACGCTTTCCAATCGATTGTCCGCTCAGTCGCTCGGTCGGGTCGCGGTCAGCCGCCGGCCCCGCCTCGGCGAGGCGGATTCGCGAGGATCGGCGTCGTTGGGATCGAACGTCGCCAGGATCAAAGGAGAACCTTCAATGCGCACCATCAACGGCATCGACGAGATCGAATCGCTCATCGGTCAAGAACTCGGAGCCTCCGAGTGGACGACGATGGACCAGGACGCCATCAACACCTTTGCCGATGTCACCGATGACCACCAGTGGATCCACATCGACGAAGCCCGCGCGGCCGAGGGCCCCTATGGTGCGACCATCGTCCACGGGTTCTTCACCCTCTCGCTCATCCCGAAGTTCTCCGCCGAGATCTTCACGATCGAGGGCGTGTCCATCCGCGTCAACTACGGACTCAACAAGGTCCGCTTCCTCCAGCCCGTGGTCGTCGGCTCGCGCCTGCGCGGCAGGGTCGAGGTCAAGGAGGTCATCCGCGGCCAGAAGGGCACGCAGGTCATCCTCAACCACACGATCGAGATCGAGGACCAGGAACGTCCCGCCTGCGTCGCCGAGGTGGTCACCCTCCTCGTCGAGTGAGGCTCGGTCCGGTAGGGCGGCGCAACACTGCCAGCGGGGTCATACCATCTGCCAGCGAAATGGGTGTGGTCAGATTGCCAATATCGAGCTTGAATTGGGCAATCTGACCACACCTATCTTTCGCCGACCGGCGCAGCGGCCAGGTGGCGTCCTCAGATAAGTCCGCCTGCGCGCAGGTGGTGGGCGATCAGACGGCAGATCTCCGACATGTCCGAGCCTTTCGATACTCGGATGACCGTCCAACCCTCCGCCTGAAGTGCTGAGATGCGGCGATTGTCCTCAGCAAACTGGGTAGGCGAGCTCCGGTGGTGGTCTCCCTCGTACTCAATGGCGAGCCTGATCGACGGATAGCCCATGTCTGGATGGAGTTCTGTCCCGATGAGCGCACACATGACTGCCGGATGGACCAGGGGTTCAGGAAGACCTGCGTCGATGAGATGCAATCGCAGCCTCGTCTCCGGTGGAGAGTCCACATCGTCCCGGACCAAGTCGAGCGCGCTTTCAGCGGTGAGACGTCCGTACACTCGGCGGCGGGAAGCAAGCTCAGCGCGGATCTCGTCGATGGTTGTCACCGGTCCACCGTGCCACCGGCCGACGGCGGCATCACCAAGCTCCACGAGTTGCCTGACCGTCAGCACCCGCGCAAGTTCGATGAATAACTGCGGTACCGTGACGAGCGGCAGGCCGAAGAAGTTCTCCGACCGCAGCCATTCGTAGCGATGGAAGACAACATTCTTCCGATACCTGGACAGGCACTTGTCTTCGCGGGCCACATGCATCCGTGTATCGGCATTCCACGGCACCGGCAAGCCATATAACCGTGCCGCAGTGACATTGCAGGCGACCACATTCGGGTCGATGCAGGCCAGACCCGACAGCTTCACTCGCTCTTCGATCCACTCGGTATCCGCCCAAGTCGGAGCGACGACCCGAGTCGTGGGAGCGGCTTCGACCCATACGCCGTAGTCGAGCTGCTGGTACTTCCGCCCGTCGTCCAGCGCGCGACGCGTGATTCCCCGCGAAGCGGCCTGCGCCCTCGTGAACGGAATAGCGGCGGTCAACAACTGACGTGGCTTCTCCGACCAGGACCGGACGCGCAGCTTCCGCGGCTTCGTACTGTCGCGCGGCGGCGGAGGAGCCGTCGATCCCCCAGCTGCGTTAGCCGGAACGTCGGCCCGATTGTCGTGCAGCGGGTTGGCCTGCGGGCTCATCCGCGAGCTGGTCCTAGAACCGGCCCGTGAGTTGGTCGCCTGACCGCTTTGCGGGCCGGACCGCTGGGTAGCGTTGAGTGGCCGCGAATCTGACGCCTGATTATCCATGGCATGAGACTGCCTCACCCTTGACGAAGAATGCCAGAGGCGAATATCCGCCTGTGGACAGAGTTGCGATATCCACAGGCGGAGTACGTACGACTCGCCGCTCGCTCCTCGCGGCTATGGACGGAGGAAGACGCCGGAGATGGGTGGGGTCAGATTGCACATTTCTGCGTCGAAAATGGCAATCTGGCCACACTCATCTCACGGGCGAGGCAACAGCGGTCGGTGCTGCGCGGCGCAACCGGCGGGCAGGCACCCCGGACCGCCCCGCAGGTCAGCTCGGGCGGTGGGCGTCGAGGAGCTGGGCGACGCGGATGTAGCCGAGGTGCGAGTAGGCCTGCGGATGATTGCCCAGGTGCGCCTCGGCGACGGGGTCGTACTCCTCGGACAGCAGCCCCGTCGGCCCGAGCAGGTTGTCGACCTGCCGGAACAGGTCCCACGCGTCGTCGATGCGACCGACTTCGATGAAGGCCTCGATGAGCCAGGTCGTGCAGATGTGGAATCCGCCCTCGAGGCCGGGCAGCCCGTCGTCGTAGCGGTAGCGGAACACGGTCGGCCCGACCCGCAGCTCACGTTCGACGGCGTCGACGGTCGAGACGAACCGCGGATCATCGGCATCGACGAGCCCGGAGAGCCCGACGAACAGCGCCGCCGAGTCCAGGTCCGTCTCCCCGTAGGCGACGGTGAACGCCCCGACCTCCTCGTTGTACCCGTGGGTGAGCACGTCGTGGGCGATCTCCTCGCGCAGCTGCCGCCACGCCCCGGGCGGTTCGCGATCGAACCGTTCGGCGATCCGCAGCGCCCGGTCGACCGTCACCCAGCACATCACCCGCGTGTAGACGTTGTGCTTCGGTGCGCGCCGGGCCTCCCAGATCCCGTGATCGGCCTCGAACCACCGCTTGCCCACGGCTTCGACCATCTGACAGGTGAGGGTCCAATAGTTCTCGGGAAGCTCGCCGAGGTGGCCGCTGAGTTCGTCGAGCAGCTCCGTGACCGGGCCGAACACGTCCAATTGGACCTGGTGTTCAGCGGCATTGCCGACCCGCACCGGCCGAGAGCCGGCGTATCCGGGCAGGTGGGCGAGCACCGCTTCGGTGGTCAGCGCCGAACCGTCGACGGCGTAGAGCGGGTGAAGCTGTTCGGGTGAGACGGTGCGGGAGAGGATCCCGGACAGCCACGACAGGAAGCCTTCGGCCTCGCCCGTCGAACCGAGCGCGAGCAGGGCCCGGACCGTCATCGACCCATCCCGCAGCCACGTGTACCGGTAGTCCCAGTTGCGCACGCCGCCGATGCCTTCGGGCAGGGATGTCGTGGGGGCGGCGAGGACTCCTCCGGTGGGTTCGTGGCACAGGGCGCGCAGGGTGATCGCCGAGCGGATGACCTCTTCGCGGTGATGGCTGGGCAGGTGCAGCGAGTCGACCCAGTTCGTCCAGAAGTTCAGGGCACGTTCGCGCACATGGTGCTCCCCGCCGGTGGCGATATAGCCGGCGTCGCCGGTGCCCGTACCGCAGGCGAGGACGAGCACGACCCTGCCGCCGGGCTGCTGCGAGGGCACGACTGTCGCCTCGGCGGTGTGGGAGTCGCCGTTCTCGACGAGCTCGAAGTCGAGTCCCGGGGCATGGAGTTCGATGGGTTCCGAGGTCCCGAGCACCGCCACCCCGTCCTCGGTCGTCACCATGCGGGTCGGCACCGTCGCATAGTCGAGGCGAGGGGCGAAGCGGATCCGGGCCGGAGCATCGCCGGTGAGCACACGCACGACGATCGTGTCGTCGCTGTGCCCGTCGACGGGAGCGAGGTAGTCGATGCAGCTGAGGCCGGCCCACCGGGTCTCGAGCAGCGTGGAGTGCCCGAGGTAACGCCGAGTCAGCGGGCTCGCCCCGCCGACGGGGGCGACGGCGAAGAATCCGGCCGCCTCGGTGCCGAGGATCTCGGAGAACATCGAGGCAGAATGCGGCAGCGGGTGCGGCATCCAGCAGATGCTGCCCGCGGGATCGACGAGCGCGGTCGACTGCCCGTTGCCGATCAGGCTGTGCCGCTGAATCGGGGTGGCCCGCCGGCCGAAGAGCCAGGACTTGCGCAGTTCGAACAGGGCCCCGAGGACGGTGGAGACCTCGTCCGAGGAGGCCAGGCGGAAGTCCGCGTGCGTCGTCGTGGGCTCGGTGCCGACCTTCAGCCCGAGGTCGTGTTCACCGAGGGGCTCGAGAGCGAATTCGTCGGCGGTGTCATCGCCGATGAACACCACGTTCTCTGCTCCGGTCTGCACCCGCAGCCGGGTCAGGGCTTCGGCCTTCGACGACGGCACCACGGACAGGTCGATGACCTGCTTGCCCCGGGTCGGGTGGATCGGATGGGCGGTCGCGAGCTGTTCGACGGCGGCTTCGACCCGGCGGCGTTCGGTCTCGTCGAGTCCGCGCAGGTGGACGGCCGCGCCCGTGGTCTTGTGCTCGATGACCTCGCCGGGCAGGGTGCGGGTGAGCTCGGCGCGGAAGTCGGCCAGGGTCGCCCGCTGCGCCTCGGTGAGGCTGGCGATGGTGAAGGTGTCGGTCTCTCCGCCGTGGGATCCGAAGAGGTGGACCTCCCGCGGCAGGCGCGACATCGCCGCGAGGTCACGCAGGCTGCGACCGGAGATGACCCCTGCCGAGGTGGACGGCAGGAGGGCGAGCGCGCGCAGTGAGTCGACCGAGCTCTCCAAGGGAAAGGCTTCGCTGGGGACGTCGACGATGGGAGCGATCGTGCCGTCGTAATCGGTGGCCACGAGCAGAGACGGGGACCGGGAGAGTTCGAAGAGGCGGCGGAAGAGGGCGGGGTCGAGTTCGCGGCTGGCTTCGGCGAGGTCGCCGAGGAGTTCGGAGGACCTCACCGAGGCGGCGATGGTGGCCAATCGGGATTCGGTCGCGCTCTCGTGCTCGACAGTGCTCATCTCACCTCGGGTGTCTCGGGTGCCCGGTCAGGGCTCGTTCTTCGGGGCAGTTCCGTCATCTGATTCGTCGGAGTCGTCGGAGGTGGCCGCCTCGGCGGGGGTGCCGATCTGCTCGGCCGGTTCGCCGCGCTTGGCCAGCTGGCGACCTTTGCTCAGGCGGGAGTACCCGCCGATGATGAAGATCACGCCGGCGATGAGGGTCGCGGCGCCGGTGAAGCCGAGGATCGACAGGGCCTCCATACCGTCGCCGAAGACGAGGATGATGCCCAGCAGGGCGTGGGTTCCCGCAGCGATGAGGAAGTCCGAGGCCATCGGCTGGGACTTCAGCTGCCTGTAGGCCCAGAATTCGAGCGCGCCGTGCAGCAGGGCCCAGATGCTCAGCGCCGCGCGCAGCTCGGCGGGGTGGTCGGCGAGGAAGAGGAATACGATCGCCGGGATCGCAATGACGGCCTGGCCGTAGATCGCGGTGCGCACGTTCAGCGGTGCGCGCACGGCTTCGAATACCAGGGCGAGGGCGAAGAGGATGAGGTAGCCGATGGCGAGGTGGTCGACGACGTCGGTCGGCATGCTCAGCTGCAGCGGGTTGCTGTCATCACGGGGCCAGAAGACGGTGGCGATGCCGAAAACCACACCGAGGAGGCCACGGACGACCATGGGCGTGCCGAGCCGTTTCGCGGCGGCGATGGCCTGCGGGGAGGCCTCGGAACGCGGGGACGTGGATTCGGTGCGCGGCTCTTCGGTACTCATCACGACACCAGTCTAGGTCGCCTGCCTGAGTCTGTCCGTTCAGCCCTGACTCAGGCGCGGACGCACCCTTCGAGACGTATTTACGTAATTACGTATTTATTGTATTATTGAGCCATGGAATCGACGCCTTCATCGGAGGAACGCCTCTCTGCACTCGAACGCCGAGTCGCCGAGCTCGAAGCCGGAGCCTCACCCGTGACGGGGGCAAGGGCATCGGGTGCTCCCGCGGAGACGGGCAGCGCAGAATCGTCCCCGGCTGCGGGCGGGACGGGATCCGCGCCCCCGGGCGAGGCAGCCGCGGGGCTGCCCGGCGACACGGACACGTTCTGGGCACTGCACGGACTCGTCGACCGCCTCGGCGAGGACGGCGGAGTGACCTACACCGGGTACACCACTCCCCCGGGCGCCGACGGCCCCGTGGCATGGCAGATGGGGCTGACGACTGCGGGACTGGGCGACATCGATTTCGCCGAGGCGGCCGGATCCCTGGCAGCGCTCGGCCATCCCGTCCGACTCCAGCTGTTGCAGGCGATCTACGAAGGCACGTCGACCGTGGCCGAGCTCGGTCGGGACGAGCGCTTCGGCACGTCCGGGCAGATCTACCACCATGTGCATGCCCTCGCCGGTGCCGGATGGCTCGAGAATGCCCGCCGCGGGCACTGGCGAGTCCCCGCCTCGCGGGTCATCCCGCTGCTCACGCTCGTGCTCATCGGCACGCACTGAACGACACGGGCGGCGAGCGTTCCGTCCCTGATCACCGCACTTCCCACCCCCGACCACGAGGAGGAACGATGACCGAAACCGATCCCGACCGCAGGCCTCCGGCGGACGGTGAGGCGACTTCCGGGCGCGCGCCTCGGCGCCGGATCATCGCCCTGGCCGCCGCGACACTCACGGCCGTCGCTCTCGCCGTCCTCACCCCGTGGCCGCGCGGCTTCCAAGGAACTCCCACCGGTGACGCCGAGCTCATGAGCGAGCTCGCACAGACCCTCGGCAGCAAACACTGGCAGCACATCGCCGCGGCCCGCATCGACGGCGACGAGGTCACCTTCGCGGGCACCGGGGCCGATGAACACACCGAATTCGAGATCGGCTCGATCACGAAGACGTTCACCGCCGCCCTCTTCGCCGATGCCATCGACCGGGGCGAGATCGACGCGGACACCCGCCTCGGCGAGGTCTGGCCGGATCTGCACGGGAAGGTCGCCGAAGTGAGCCTCGAGTCCATCGCCCAGCAGCGGTCGGGTCTGCCCTCGCAGAAGCCGTGGTCAGGGTGGGGCGAGGGCCTCTCCGGCATCCTCGCGAACTACGTCCGCGCGGACCCCTATCGCGGCGACGCCGCCGCCATCGTGGCCGGTCTGCACGAGGCGGAGGTCGGGAAGAAGGAGCCCGAGTACTCGAACTTCGGGTTCGCCGTCCTCGGTCAGGCCATCGCCGAGGTCACTGGGGAGGACTACGGCGAGCTCGTGCGGACGCGGATCACCGAACCGCTGGGGATGGAGGAGACCTTCGTGCCGGACTCCCCCGAGGGATTGAGCCACGGCCGCACCTCCTCGGGCCTGTCCGCCGCCCCGTGGGTGATGGGCGGCTCCGCGCCCGCCGGTGCGATCCGCTCGACCGCCCACGACATGTCGATCTGGCTGCGGGCGGTACGCGATGGAAGCGCTCCCGGCGCGAATGCTGCCGAGCCCCGCGCCGATTTCGATGAAGGCGACCGCATCGGCTGGGCCTGGTTCACGACGAAGACCCGCGCGCCGAACCTCACCTGGCACAACGGAGGTACAGGAGGCTACACGTCGTTCCTCGGCTTCGATGCACAGTCCGGGCGGGGTGTCATCGTGCTCAACGACTCCGCGAACTGGGTCGATGCGGCTGCAGCGCTGATCTCAGACACATCCGACGCCGGGCCGGCGCGACCGGTCGACGTCAGACAGGAGGGAGCACGGTCATGAATCCCGAATTCGTCTCAGCGGTCATCGGTGCGATCATCGCAGCCTGGGGCGCCTTCGCAGCACTGCGGGCGCCCAGGTCGGCGACGCGGATGGGCCTGCTCTCGGGGATCGGCACGGGCGTGATGTTCGTGCTTCTCATCCGCCTCGTCGGGCCCTTCGGAGGCTGGGCCGACTGGTTCGTCTGGGTCTGGCTGGCCGCCATGGCCACCATCGTCGTCGCCGTCTTCCGGGCAGTTCTCGTCTGGCCCGGCCTGCCCTGGCGGGCCGAAGACGCAAAGACCCGTCGCAGCGAGGTGAGCGGACTCGGCTTCTCCGTCGTGGCCGCCCTCGTCATCGCCGGAGCCCTGGTTCTGCCCGGACTTCTCCCCTGAGCGTCCCAGCGAACGCAGCATCACAGGATGCAGGCCACCCGCGCCCCCGACGGGCGCGGACGCCTCACCCGGAGGCGATGGATCACTTGCCCGTGATCGTCAGGGTCCCACCGTCCTCGGTGACCTCGTACTTCGGCAGCGGTTCCTCGGCCGGACCGGAGAGCACCTCACCGGTGGTGACCGAGAAGTTCGTCGAGTGGCACGGACAGATGATGGCTTCCTCGGTGACCCTCTTGACCTGGCAGCCCTGGTGCGTGCACACGGACGAGAACGCGAAGAACTCGCCCTTCTTCGGCTGAGTCACAACATAGGTATCGTCGATGACGGTGCCCGATCCGACGGGAACATCGGAGCTCGGAAGGCTCGCATCCTGCGTCGGCGCGGCCTCCTCCTCTTCGGGTGAGCACCCCGAGGTGGCCGCCACCGAGGTGCCGACGACCGCAGCGGTTCCGGCCACACCCACGGTCTTCATCACCCGACGCCGACTCGGGGCCTCGGCGGCGGTCGACTCTGCCGGGATGGGGGTGATCGGGCTCGGGGTCATCGGAATCTGCTCCTTCTCGCGGATGCGCACAATCCACCATGCCGGCGCCCCGGCATGGTGCGGAGACTCCAGCGTACAATCGCTGACGGTTCGACACGTACAGGGGGCAGACGGCGCCCGAGGCGAAAGGCGGTGGCGATGTCCGAAGGATCGCAGGCGAAGACCCCGGACCCATCGCAGTCGCATGCGGCCACGGGATGGGGGTTGGCCGCCTCGGCGTATGTCTTCACCGTCGTCATGATGGGCACGACCCTGCCGACTCCGCTCTACCCCCTCTACGAGGAGCGGTTCGGCTTCGGCACCGCTTTCACGACTCAGCTCTTCGCGATCTACGCACTCGGCGTCATCGCCGCACTCATCGTCTTCGGCCGCCTCTCCGACGGTCTCGGGCGGCGCCCGGTGCTCAGCCTCGGGGTGGTCTTCTCGGTCGCCTCGGCGGTCCTCTTCCTCATCGGCGCGAACGTCGGACTGCTGCTCACCGGACGTGTCCTCTCCGGGCTGGCCGCGGGGATCTTCACGTCCACGGCCACCGTCACCGTGCTCGAGAACGCCCCGGCCGGACGCGAACGGCTGGCCGGGTCGCTCGCGACGGCCGCGAACATGGGCGGACTGGGATTGGGGATCCTCTCCTCCGGACTCCTCGCCCACTTCGCCGCCGGGCCCCTCTTCACACCGTTCCTCGTCAACGCGATCATGCTCATCATCGCCGGGGCCGCGCTGCTCCTTGTTCGGGACCGGACGCGGAGGCAGCAGCGCGGCACCCCGGGTGCGGTGCGGCTGCAGCTGCCGGGCATCCCCGCCTCGGCGAAGCGCATGTTCCTCGCCGCCTCACCGGGAGCGATCACCGGATTCGCGGTGTGCGGGCTGTATTCGGCGGTCGCGCCGAGCTTCATCGGGCAGACCCTGCACCTCACGTCGACGGCGGTCACCGGCACCGTCGTGTTCCTCCTCTTCGGCGCCTCGGCGAGCGCGCAGCTGGTCTTTCGGGGACTGAGCGACCGTCGGCTCATCGTCGGCGGGACGGTGACGATGATCGTGAGCATGGGTGCGCTTGTGCTCGCGCTCCTGATCGGCTCGCTGCCGGTGCTCATCGTCTCCTCCGTGCTGGCCGGAGCCGGGCAGGGGCTGGTGTTCATGACCGGGATGCGCGCGATCACCGCAGCCACCGCCCCGGAGCACCGCACCGAGGCGACCACCTCCTACTTCATCCTCGCCTACGTCTTCATGTCCGTGCCGGCGATCGGTGCCGGATTCCTCGCCGCCGAGGTGGGACTGGCGAATGCGACGACGATCTTCGCGGTCGCGGTGGCCGCGGTCTGCGTGTTCGGGCTCGTCGCGGCCCGGAGGTTCTCTGCCCGGTGAGGGACGGTCCGGGCCGGGCACTTTCGGACAGTTCGCTGAAACATAGGTCACCTTCGGACATTTTGGCGGCAGCAAAGTATCCGATTGCGACCTCAATTTCGGCGCGAATGTCCGATTGCGACCAAAACTCGGCGCCAGATGTCCTCCGTCGCCTCTCCTGCACGGTCTCAAACGACTGAACGCCCCGGAGGTTCTGAGTCAGTGCCGTGAACTAGGGTGGGATCCATGACCTCCGCAGCCACGACCTCCGCCCTCGATGTCCTTCACGATGTCTTCGGCTATGAGGAGTTCCGGGGTGAGCAGGCGGCCATCGTCGACCAGGTCGTCGGTGGTGGGGATGCGGTCGTGCTCATGCCCACCGGCGGCGGAAAATCTCTGTGCTATCAGATTCCGTCCCTGGTCAGGCCGGGCACGGGCGTGGTCATCTCCCCGCTCATCGCGCTCATGGCCGATCAGGTCGCGGCTCTGGAGAACCTCGGTGTGCGCGCGGCCTACCTCAATTCCTCTCTCGATTTCGACACCGCGCAGCAGGTCGAGCAGCAGCTGCTCGCCGGTGAGATCGACCTGCTCTACCTCGCGCCCGAACGCCTCGTGCTCTCGCGGACGATGCGGCTGCTCGAACAGGCGCAGATCTCACTGTTCGCCATCGACGAAGCCCACTGTGTGTCCCAGTGGGGCCATGACTTCCGCAGCGACTATCTCGGGCTCGGGGTGCTGGCCGAACGGTTCCCCGACGTCCCGCGCATCGCGCTGACGGCCACGGCGACCCCGGCGACTCATGCCGAGCTCACCGAACGCCTCCACCTCCAGGAGGCCGAGCACTTCGTCGCCAGCTTCGACCGGCCCAACATCACCTATCGGATCGAACCGAAGGCTTCGGCCCGGTCCCAGCTGCTCAACTTCATCACCACCGAACACCCCGGGGACGCCGGCATCGTCTACTGCCTGTCCCGGCGCGGCGTCGATCAGCTCGCCGAGGCGCTCGTGGCCCGTGGCATCACCGCCCTGCCCTATCACGCGGGACTTCCCGCCGAGGTGCGGGCGGAGAACCAGGCTCGGTTCCTCCGTGAGGACGGGATCGTCATGGTCGCCACGATCGCCTTCGGCATGGGCATCGACAAACCCGACGTCCGCTTCGTCGCCCATCTCGATCTGCCCAGATCGGTCGAAGGCTATTACCAGGAGACCGGCCGTGCCGGCCGTGACGGGCTGCCCGCGGATGCCTGGATGGTCTACGGCCTCGGCGATGTCGTCTCCCAGCGCCGCCTCATCGAATCCGGTGAGGGCGACCAGGTGTTCAAACGCCGTGCGATGAGCCATCTCGACTCGATGCTGGCCCTGTGCGAGACCGTCGACTGTCGGCGCGTGCAGCTGCTGCGCTACTTCGATGAGGAGTCCGAGCCCTGCGGCAACTGCGACACCTGCATGACACCCCCGGTGACCTGGGATGCGACCGTGGCCGTGCAGAAGCTGCTCTCGGCGGTCATCCGTCTCGACCGCGAACGCGGACAGCGTTTCGGATCCGGGCAGGTCATCGATGTGCTGCGCGGCAACGACAACGACCGCTCCCGGGCGTCCGACCACGAGAGCCTGAGCGTCTGGGGCGTCGGCGACGACCTGTCCGAAAGCCAGTGGAAGACCGTCATCCGTCAGGTGCTCGCCCGAGGACTGCTGGAGTCCCACGGCGATTACGGGGTCCTCGTCGTCGGTGAGGCGGCCGGTCCCGTGCTGCGCGGTGAAGAGGAGATCTCGCTGCGCGTCGACCCGGTGAAGAGGTCCGGTGCGAAGAAGGCGGGATCCCGCCGCCGGTCCGGTCCCGAAGTCGAACTCGACCCGGCCGATGCCTCCCTGTTCGAAGCCCTGCGCGCCTGGCGCGGTGAACAGGCGAAGGAGCAGGGCGTGCCCGCCTATGTCGTGTTCCCCGATGCCACGCTCTACGGCATCGTCGAGGTCAGGCCGAGCTCGGTCAGCGAGCTCGGACAGGTCAGCGGTGTCGGTCTGAAGAAGCTCGACCGCTACGGAGAGTCCGTCCTCGAGGTCCTCGCCGCGCATTCGGGCTGATCAGACAGGGCCGGCGAATACTCGTGAGCCGATCCTCCGACCGACGGACACGCATCAGCCGGCCCTCCGACCGTGACGGCTCTCGTCCTCAGTCGACTTTCGTCACGGTGACGTCGATCGGCGTCGGGTTGGTGAAGATGTCGAAGACCGGGCAGTGGGCGTCGACGGTCTCCTGCAGCCTGCGGTAGTCCTCGGCGTCGTCGGGTCCCGAGACGTTCACGGACACCCGCACGGTGGAGAACCCGGGACGGACGGTCTCATCGGCTCCGAAGAGTCCCTGCACATCGAGGTCGCCCTCGGCGGTGACATCGAGTTCGTCGATGGTCAGCCCGAGATTGTGGGCGTAGAGGCGATAGACGACGATCTGGCAGGAGATGAGCGCTCCGAGCGCGTATTCGACGGGGTTCGGTGCCGCGTCATCGCCGGCCAGCGGGGTCGGTTCGTCGACGGCGAAGGTGTGCTGCCCGGCGGTGATCACCGAGGACACGGACCCGCGGGCCGTGCCGGAGGCCGAGAACTTCAGGCGGCCGTTCGTCGCCGAGGCGGCCAGACGCTCATTCCAGGCGCTGCCCGCCGCGGCGAGGCGTTCGGCGCGCTCCTGAGCAGTGATGTCGGCGATGGTGTCGAGTTTAGTGGCGGATGCAGTCATGACGGGGCCTCCCGGTGTCGGTGCTGTTGCTTGGGTGATTGCCGACCCCAGCCTAGGAATCTCCGCCGGCGGGCCGCCCTGACTCCGTCGGCTTCCGACTCCCGCCGACATCTTCGGGTCATCCGGCGTCATCTGCCGACACGAGTCATCGTCTACGCCGTCATCAGTATGTGCGAGACCGTCATTTCCGATGATGGCCGAACACAAGACTCGTCTGCGTGTGCGCGATCGTCGGATCGGACAGGTTCTGCTCGATGAATCGGTGCAGGCCCGTCGGATGGTCACAGGCGACGTGGACGAGGAGATCCCGCTCCCCCGACACCTGATACACCTCGAGCGTCTCGGCTGCCTCGAGCAGCCGGTCGATGACACTGCGCAGCTGCGAACGGCCGACCGGGGTGACACGCACGGAGATCATCCCGAACACGCTCAGTCCGAGCTTCTCGTAGTCGATGTCGGCGTGGAAGCCGCGCAGCACCCCGCTCTGCCGCAGGGCGCTGACGCGGCCCGAGCAGGTCGATGGCGCCAACCCCACCCGCGCGGCAAGGGTCTTGTTCGAGGTCCGGGCGTCGGCACTGAGCTCACGGAGGATCGCCAGGTCCACCTCGGCGAGCCGAACATCCGCCGAATCGGAGCGATGATCGGCGATCAGCGTCGAATCATTCACGAATATTCCTCTCAGTGACTCAATTCTGTTCGGATTCTGCCCATCATATCCGAATGCCATGCCAGGATGAGGAGCATACGCGAACGCTCGCCGCGCCCCTCATCGCAGAGGCGGAACGGATCGGCGAAGACGACGACTCGGGAGACTCTCGTGGCAGCCAAGCTCAACCAGGACCAGCTCAAACGCACGATCGGACTGCCCGGTGCGCTGAGCGTGACGATCAATCAGGTGATCGGCGGCGGCATCGTCTCGCTCACGGGCGTGGCCATCGGCATCACCGGCGGCGGAACGCCCTGGGCCTACCTCATCGCGGTGGTCACGATCATCCTCGTCTCGATCCCCTATGCCGCGATGGCCTCGGCCCTTCCCGCGGTCGGCGGGACCTACACCTGGCCTGCGCGGGTCGTCGATCCGCGGCTCGGCTTCGTCAATATGTGGATGGCGCTCATGCAGCAGTGCGCGCTCAGCCTCTACGGCCTCTCTGCCGGGATCTATCTGCACTCGCTCTCGGACTTCTTCGACCCGATCATCGTCGCGGTCGTCATCGTCAGCATCTTCTACGTCGCGAACCTCATGGGCGCCGCCTTCTCCTCGCGGGTGGGGGTCTGGCTCATGGTCCTCATGCTCATCGGCTTCTCCGTGTTCATCGTCAACGGCTTCGGCCACATCGAATGGAACGCCTACCCCGAACCGCTGCCGCACGGCTTCACCCAGCTCCTGTCCGCGGCGGCGCTGCTCACCTTCGCCACCATGGGAAGCTTCGGCGTCGCCGAGCTCGGTCGCGAGATGAAGAACCCCTCTCGCGACATCCCTCTGGCGATGATCGGCGGCACCCTCGTCGTCGGACTCCTCTACGTGCTCATCGCGATCCCCGCCGTGGGTGTCCTTCCCATCGCCGAGGTCGCCGATCAGCCCCTCTCGGTCGTGGCCGAAGAGATCATGTCTCACGGCTGGTGGGTGTTCTTCATCCTCGGCGGAGCGATGGTCGCGATCGTCTCTACGCTCAACGCCCAGCTCCTGTGGGGGTCGAAGGGTCTGCTCGCCGCCACGGACGACGGCTGGCTGCCGGCGGCGTTCGGACGGGTCAATGCCCGGTTCGGCACTCCGCATTGGATCCTCACCGCGCTCTTCGTCCTCGGCATCGTCCCAGCGATCGCCGGTCTCGACATCTCGGTCATCGGCACGGCCGCCTCGGCGCTGGTGCAGGTCATGCTCATCGTCATCCTGCTCGTCTCGCTGCGGATGCGCTATGTCATGCCCGAGACCCACGCCCGGGCCCCCTTCACGATCCCCCTCTGGCTGCATTGGGCACTGACGGTGATCGGCACAGCGGTCAACCTCTACCAGATCACGCTGCTCGCAGCCGACTTCACACCGGTGGTGTGGATCGCCCTGGCAGCGTGGCTGGCGATCGGAGTCCTCATCGCGGTTCTCCGGTACCCGACGGTGGGCCGGATCCTCGCCGCCCGCGCGACAGCCTCCGACACAGCCGCCGACGAACCTGCCACACTGAACGACAACAGCACCGAAAGGACGACACCATGACCACTCTCGACGACGGACGCGACGCCGAACCGATCACTGACTCCGCTGACTCTCGAGCTTCCGAGCAGCCCGCCCGTGCCGGCGGAGGTGCGCTCGATCGGGCGGCCTGCGCCCAGCGGGGTGCCTACGATCCTCTCCGCGGCTTCCGCGAGGAGTTCGTCCTCCCGCCGGAGACGATCTACCTCGACGGCAATTCCCTCGGAGCCCGGACCAAGGGGGCCGCAGAGCGTGCCCAGAACGTCATCTCCGAGGAGTGGGGGGCCGGTCTGATCCGCTCGTGGAACGACGCCGGCTGGTTCGACCTGCCCGCCGTGCTCGGCGACAAGGTCGCGGGCCTCGTCGGGGGCGGTGCCGGGGCCACCGTCGTCACCGACACGACTTCGATCAACCTGTTCAAGGTCGCCTCGGCCGCCTGCAAGATCCAGGCCGCCGATGCTCCGGGACGCCGCGTCATCCTCACTCAGCGGGAGAACTTCCCCTCCGACATCTACATGCTCGAGGGCCTGGCCGAGCAGCTCGGCGACGGCTGGGAGGTCCGCCTCGTCGATGACGCCGAAGTGGCCGCCGGATTCCCTACCGCCCTGACCGACGAGGTGGCCTTCGTCGTCCTCACCCACGTCAACTACCGCACCGGTCGCCTCTTCGACATGGAGTCGACGACCTCGGCGGTCCATGCGGCAGGGGCACTGGCGATCTGGGACCTCTGCCATTCGGCCGGTGCGCTCGAGATCGACCTGGCCGGCTCGGGCGCGGACATGGCGGTCGGCTGCACGTACAAGTTCCTCAACGGCGGTCCGGGCTCACCCGCGTTCGTCTGGGTCTCCGAGGCTCTGCGGACACGGTTCACCCAACCGCTGTCGGGATGGTGGGGCCACAAGCAGCCCTTCGAGATGGAGCCCAACTACACGCCGGCCGACGGCATCCGGCGCTATCTCACCGGCACGCAGGGCATCATCTCGATGTCCGTGGCCGAGGTCGGTCTCGACGTCCACTCCCGGGCCGACATGGCGGCCGTGCGGCAGAAGTCGCTGGCTCTGTCCGATCTGTTCATCGAGCTCGTCGATTCGCGTCTGTCGCATCATCCCGTCGAGGTCGTGACCCCGCGCGAGCAAGCGCAGCGCGGTTCGCAGGTCTCGATCACCCACCCCGAGGGGTTCGCGGTGATGAGTGCGCTCATCGAGCGCGGCGTCATCGGCGACTACCGCGAGCCCGAGGTGCTGCGGTTCGGCTTGACTCCGCTCTATGTCGGGTTCACCGATGTCTGGGACACCGTCGAGGCGCTGCGTGACATCCTCGACAACCGAGAATGGGACGTCCCGCAGCACAAGGTCCGCGGCGCCGTCACCTGAGCTCGGACCGGCTGTCGATCTCCGCATAGACCCCGAAGAGGGGTTCGCCGACCTCGTTGGTGGGTCGATAGCCGGCCAGCGCTCTCAGCAGGCGCGCATTCCGCTCGCCGGTGACCGGGTCGAGGTCCATCACCGCGCACCGCGGGATCGGTGCCCCGATGCGCACCCGGATCTCGCCGAGGCCGGAGTCGACAAGGCCGACCTCCCGGCCCTGCCAGGCCTCCTCGGCGAATGGGACATCCGTGTCGACGACGAAGGTCGCACGGAAGCGGGCCGCCTCGTCGACGAGTCCTGGTCGGGCCGCCCGATCGGTGAGGTCGCCGAGCGAGGCCGTGGTGACGATGGAGACCGGCGCACCGAAGACGACGTCTCCACGAGGGGCACGGGCCAGACGCACATGTCGGCCGAGCCAGGTCGACAGCAGTGCGGCGTGCGGGCCGTCCGTGAGGCTGAGATCGGTTTTCCGCTTCCAGTAGTCGCAGGTGAGAACCTCACCATCGGTGGCGGGCACGGCGCAGGCGGACCGGCCGTCGGGCAGCGACATCGCCAGCTCCTCCCCGCGCAGTTCGGCCGTGACCCCGATGAGGCTAGGGTGCTGGACGGTCTTGAGGACCTGACGACGCTCGACGTCGACGAGGCAGTATCGGCGATCGCCGACGGGCCCCTCGGCGTCGAACTGCGCCTCCGGCCGGCGGATGTGCCGTGTGCCCTTGACCGGAGCGAACCCGACCGACACGACTTCGAGGCTCACCCCGGGCCGCGGGGTCATGTGTGCCTCCGTCCGGTCACGGCATAGGCGCCGATGGCCACTGCCCCGATGGCGAGGACTGTGCCGCCGATGATGACCGCCCCGGGGATCGTGGCGATCGTGCCGAGCACCCCGACCGTGACTCCGGAGAAGGTCTGCATCCCGGGGCCGAACATCGCATAGGATCCGATGACGCGCCCACGGATCTCCGCGGGCGCCTCGAGTTGGATGATCGCCATCTCGGTCGACTCGGCGGTGATCTTCGAGACTCCGGCGATCACGAGCATGACGATCGCCACCCACAGGTGTGAGGTCAGGGCGAAGAACACGGCGCTGAGCCCCATCGCGGCAGCGGCCAGCGCGGCAGCCGTGGGGACGGCTTTGATCCATCCGGTCGCCTCGAGCCCGAACCCACCGAGCACCCCTCCGGCACCCATGGCGAAGAGCAGCACCCCGTAGGTGAAGTCACTGTCTCCGCCGGACGGGGTGAGGATCCCGCCGAAGACGGGCATCGCGGTCTGCAGCACCGCACCGATCGTCATCGAGGCGAGCGCGGCCAGCAGCAGCATGCCGAGGATCGCACGATTGTGGCGGACGTCGATGAGCACCCGCAGCGACTGCATGAGCGTCGTCCGCGCCGTGCGCACACTGCCGCTGCGCAGATGTCCGGTGAAGGGCGTGCGGATGAGGAAGAGTGTCAGCGGCAGGTAGAAGACGATGTTGATGAAGATGCCCCAGGTCGCCCCGACCCCGAGCAGCAGGGCGGAGCCGACGACGGGCCCGAAGAGGATGCCGAGGCTGCGGAACGTCGCGTTGAGCCTCACGGCGCTCGGCAGCTCCTTCCGGTCGACGAAATCATGAAGCATCATCTGCTCGGCCGGGCCCCACAGGCATCCGGCGAGTCCGTGGATGACGAGCAGCACGCAGGCCTGCCACAGCTGCAGCGAGTCGGTGAGGAAGAGGATGCCCCAGCACAGGGAGACGACCATGAACATGATCTGCCCGATCTGGATGAGGCGGCGACAATCGAAGCGCTCGGCCAAGGAGCCGGCGTAGACGGACAGGAGCAGGAACGGCAGCCAGTGACTGATGAGCTGGAAACCGACAAGGGCCGGGGACTCGAACTTCTCCCACAGCACCCAATAGGTGATGACGTGCTCGATGTTGTCGCCCATCATCGCCGTGCCCGAGCCCACCAGGTACGGCGCGGTCTTCCAGCTGCGCAGCACACTGAAACGGCGTGGGGCGGCCGAGGCGTCGCCGGAGCCGGGAGAGATATCGTTCACCCGCTCATTCTCACACCACCGCCGAAATACCGACATACGCTCTTGTCTGCCGGGACTCGGCAGAGAATAATGAATGGCGATCAAGGAGGATCATCATGCCCACAGGCACCGACGCACTGCCCGCATCCGCTCGCAGCAACTCCGCCCTCATCGTCATCGACGTCCAGAACGCGGTGATGGAAGCCTCGTGGAACTCAGACGGGGTCATTTCGACGATCGCCTCTCTCGTCGATCTTCCCCGGAACACCGGCACCGAGGTGGTGTGGGTCCGGCACAGCTCAGATGAGCTGCCGTCGGGTTCGCCGCAGTGGCAGATCGTCGATGCGCTCGCCCCCGCCGAAGGCGAGGCGATCATCGAGAAGACCCATGGCAACACCTTCGAGGAAACGGACTTCGCGGAGGTGCTTGCCGGCAAGGATGTCGGCCACCTCGTCGTCACCGGCGCCCAATCGGATGCCTGCGTGCGCTCGACGATCCACGGCGGCTTCGCCTGCGGCTACGACGTCACCCTCGTCACCGACGCCCACACCACCGAGGACCTCACCGAGTGGGGAGCTCCCCCGCCGGAGCAGGTCGTCTCTCACACGAACCTGTACTGGCAGTTCGAATCGGGTCCTGGCCGCACGGCACAGGTACAGGAATCGGGGGAGGTCGACTTCACCCGCCCCTGAGACCCGGAGTCTGACATCATGGGTCCATGAGTGAAGACACCCGCAGCATCGAACTGACCCGCATCGCCGAGAACCACTACCGCGCCACCGCTCCGAGCGGGGCGAGCATCGAATTCGGTCGCGGCGAGGGCCTCATGTCCCCGGTCGAGCTGCTCCTGGCCGCCGTTGCCGGCTGCTCGTCGATCGACGTCGACACCGTGACCAGCCGCCACACCGAACCGACCCGCTTCGAGGTCAACGCACAGGCCGAGAAGGTCGACGAGGACGGCGCCTCCCGCCTGGACAACGTTCACCTCGACTTCGACCTCGCGTTCCCCGACGATGAGGACGGGCGGAAGGCCGATGCCCGCATCGAACGCCTCGTCGGCCTCTCCCACGACAAGTACTGCACGGTCTCGCGCACCGTCGAACACCCCACAAAGGTCGACTTCAGCATCCGCCGCGACTGACGTCGCGATGCGCTCGGGCCCCTACCTCGCCGAGGCGGCCCGACGTTCCGTGCAGACGTGGACCTCAGCTCTCGGCGAGCCGCTTCTTCTCGACCTCGACGTCGAAATCGGCGGCAGGCCACTGTGGATCGATGTCGTGGAGGGCGTCGAGCAGCAGTCGCTGCACGGCCAGTCGCGCGTACCATTTCCGGTCAGCAGGGACGACGAACCAGGGTGCCGCCTCGGTGGAGGTGCGATCGAACACGGTCTGATACGCGTCCATGTAATCCGGCCACAGGAGTCGTTCGTCGACGTCGCCGGGGTTGTACTTCCAGTACTTGTCGGGCCGGTCGAGGCGTTCGGTCAGCCGCTCCTTCTGCTCGTCCGGGAGAGGTGAAGCATCACCTTGACGATGTGCACTCCTGCCTCGGCGAGTTCGGCTTCGAAGTCGTTGATGGCTGAGTAGCGGCGGTCGATCTCGGGGGCGTCAGCGAGTTCACGGACGCGGCCGATGAGCACGTCCTCGTAGTGGGAGCGGTCAAAGACACCGATCATGCCGGGCCCGGGTACCCGTGGGCGGATGCGCCAGAGGAAATCATGGGCGAGTTCTTCATCCGTCGGTTTCTTGAAGCTCGCGGTTTCGACGCCCTGTGGGTCGACGGCGCCGACGACGTGGCGCACGATTCCGCCCTTGCCGGCGGTGTCCATGGCTTGCAGGACGAGGAGGACGGCTGGCCCGGTGTCGTCGTCGTGGTGGGCGGCGAAGAGCCTCTCCTGCAGGTCGTTCAGCTCGGTCGACAGCGCCCCGAGATCCTTTTTCCCGCTCTTCTTGTCCCCGGCGTAGCCGGGAGTGGAGTCGGGATCGACCTCGCCGAGGCGGAATCCCTCCCCAACGCGCAGCAGAGGGGCAGGGTCGGTCGTCCAGTTGCTCTTCGGCTCGCTCATGCGATCATCCTTGCAGACAGGAGGGCCCGCCTCAGTCCGGCTTCCGGAACACCGACGGCAGCTTCTTCTTCACCCGATGGCGGGTCTCGCGGTACGACCATTGCCGCATCGGCTGCGGGACCCGCCATTGCAGCTTCCACGCGAGCATGCGGAAGGCGAAAGCGGCGGCCGCGATGATGAGCGAGGAGATGGCGCCCAACAGTCCGGTCACCTCGGCGAGGATCGTCAGCCCCGATCCGAGCAGGGCGGGGATGAGGTAGAGGTCGGTGCCGCGGAAGATCGCAGGGTCCTCGCTGGCCACGGCATCGCGCATGAGCCCGCCGCCACAGGCCGTCAGCGCGCCCATGAGCAGCGCGGCCGGGTAGTTCGTTCCGGCGGCGAGCGCGATCGTCGTTCCGGTGACGCTGAAGAGCCCGAGTCCCATCGCGTCGAAGGCGACGATCCAGATCCGTGCCCGGGAGATGTGCGAGCCGATCATGTAGATGAGCAGGGTCGCGATCACCGGCGGGGCGAGATAGATGGGTTGGGCGATGGCGTTGGGCACCCGGTCGAGGAGCACGTCGCGGATCATGCCGCCGCCGATGCCGGTGAGCGTGCCGAGCACGAGTCCGCCGGTGATGTCGAAATTGCGGCGGGCCGCCAGCAGAACACCGGAGACGGCGAAGGCGAAGGTGCCGGTGAGGTCGAGGGCGAGGAAGAGGACTTCCTGCAGATTCAGTTCCACATCGGCTCCCGGCCTGCTCGGTCAGCTGAGCTGGAAGTTGTCCGGGTTCTTGTACTGTTCGATCTCGACGACCGGAGTTCCCTTGCCCATGAGGAGTTTGGAGATCGGGCAGCGTGCGTGAGCGCGGGCCGCGTATTTCTCGGCGTCCTCGTCCGAGACCCCGTCGATGGAGATGTAGGCACGCGGGGCGAAGTAGAAGCCGTTGCCCGAAGGCTCTTTGTGCAGTTCGACCTCGACGCGCACCCGGGAGAGGACGTCGAGTTCGTTGACGGCGAGCACGACTTTGAGGGTCTCACCGAGGCACGTCGACCACGCCATCGCAAGGAACTGTTCGGGGTTGTTGCCCTGTTCGACGTGCGAAGTCGGAGCCGTGGTCAGGGTCTGGCCGTCTTCGACGCGCACCTCTCCGGAGGTGCCGCCGAGGTTCTCGACCTTAGCGGTGTAGATGGGCGCGGTCGGGCTCTTCGGCTCATCCGCATCGGCGCTCGGAGCCTGCGGCTGGGCGTATCCGGGGTTCTCAGTCATTGCTCCATGCTACGACAGACACGTGCCATGGTCACTGGGGTTTCGGTGAATGGAATGTGACGCGGCCGGATGATCCCATCCGAAGGCCCGCGGTCTCCGAATCATTCCCATGAACCCATATCCTCGCGCTCGCCGCCGTCTCCGAGGCGCTCTGGTCGGAATCGCGGCCACCCTCGTGATGTTCGGCCTCGCCGACCTCATCGCGCGCGCATTCAGTCCCAGTGCCGCACCGCTGCTCACCCTCGGCCAGGCGATCATCCCCCTCGCCCCGCCGGCGGCGATCAAACCCGTCATCGCATTGTTCGGAGACAACGACAAGGTTGTCCTCGTTCTCTCCACGGGACTCGGGGCGTTGGTCCTCGGCGGACTCATCGGAATCCTCGCCCTGTCCCACCGACGTCTGGCCACACTGTTTCTGCTCATCGCCGGGCTCGTGCCCGCCGTGGTCATCGTGCTGCGTCCCGAGGCGAATGCTTCGGACATCGTTCCCACGCTCATCGGTCTTACGCTCGGCATCGCGGTCTTCGTGGTGCTCCTGCGTCTCGGCGGCTCAGGAGAACCCGGCTCCGATCGGCGAGGCGCAGAGCACGGGTCACGAACGCCGGAGCCCTTGAGTCGCCGTCGCTTCTTCACCCTGGCAGGAGCCTTCGGTGCGATCGGTGCCGTCACCATCGCCGCCGGCCAGACCGTTGCCTCTCTTGCACAGGATGCGGGAGCTGCGGTAGCTCAACTGGTCCTGCCCCGCCCGGCGAAGAAGGCGGAACCGATCCCCGCCAAGGCGAGCACCGATGTGACAGGCACGGCCCCTTTTCTCACCGACCCGCAGGACTTCTACCGCATCGACACGGTCCTCGCTCCTCCGGTCGTCGATCCCGAACAGTGGTCGCTGCGCATCCACGGCATGGTCGCCGAGGAGGTGACCCTGACGATGGACGAGCTGCTCGATCTGCCTCTCGAAGAACACCACATCACGCTCACCTGTGTGTCCAATCCGGTCGGCGGCGATCTTGTCGGCAACGCGACCTGGCTCGGCTACCCGGTACGTGAGCTCCTCAAACGTGCCCGGCCGAGCGCAGACGCCGATATGGTCCTCTCCCACTCCTTCGACGGTTTCACCGCCTCGACGCCGATCACGGCTCTCACCGATGACCGCGATTCCCTTCTGGCCGTCGGCATGAATGGTCAGGCGCTGCCGCCCGAACACGGATTTCCCGCACGCCTCGTCGTGCCGGGGCTCTACGGTTTCGTGTCCGCAACCAAATGGGTCACCGAGCTCGAGGTCACCCGTTTCGATGAGAAGACCTCCTATTGGACCGACCGTGGGTGGGATGCGAAGGCGCCCATCCTCGTCGCCTCCCGCATCGAAGTGCCCAAACCGCTGGGGAAGGTCTCTGCCGGCAGTCTTCAGGTCGGCGGCACCGCGTGGGCGCAGCGTTCGGGCATCGACCGCGTCGAGGTCAGACTCGACGACGGCGAGTGGACGGAGGCCGATCTGGCCGAGGAGGTCACGATCGACACCTGGCGTCAGTGGCGGACCGATTTCGCCGAGGTGGAGCCGGGCTCGCACACGCTGACCGTGCGAGCCACGGACAAGGACGGCACAGTCCAGACTGCGAAGCGCCGAGATGCGATCCCGAACTCGGCCACCGGCCACCACCACATCCAGTTCCGCGTCGAGTGAGCGCCGATTGCGCCGAGGCTCCCGCCCTCGGGCTGGGTGTTCCCGCCTCGGCGAAGAATCTTTCAGATTTCTTTGCCATCCACCCATCCGCATTCGCCTCCGCTGCGAATACCCAGTACACAGCGAGCAATGGAGTCAACTCCACGGCTGTGCGCTGATACACATCACTGTTGATTAGGAGAAGAACGATGAAAACACTGCTTCGCACACGTACCGCCACCATCCTCTCGGCCGGCGCGATCGGCCTCCTCGCACTGAGCGGCTGCTCGGGCATGGGTTCGGATTCGGGAGGCGAGGAATCCGGCTCGGATTCCGACAGCTCGGAATCCCAGTCGGCTGACTCGGGCGAATCCGAGATGCCCGAAGAATCCGGCGACTCCTCGATGGACGACAGCGACCTCGTCGGTTCAGGCTGTGCAGCCTATGCCGACGAGAACCCCGACGGCGGTGGATCCGTGGAGGGAATGGCACAGGATCCCGTGGCCACAGCGGCCTCGAACAACCCGATGCTCACAACCCTGACCAAAGCGGTCTCGGGCGAGCTCAACCCCGATGTCGACCTCGTCGACACCCTCAACGGCGATGAATTCACCGTCATCGCCCCGGTCGACGATGCCTTCGCCGACGTGCCGAAGGACGACCTCGACGCCTTGGCCAAGGACTCGGACATGCTGACGAAGGTACTCACCTACCATGTCATCCCCGGTCAGCTCTCACCCGATGAGATCGCCGGCGAACACGAGACCGTCGAAGGCTCGAAGGTGAAGATCTCCGGTGACGGCGAAGACATGAAGTTCGACGATGCGGGACTGGTCTGCGGCGGCGTGAAGACCGCCAACGCCACCGTCTACATGGTCGACGGCGTGATGATGCCGGAGAAGTGACCGGAGTTCGCCACGAGAGTGCACCACGATGAAGTGGCCGGGAACCGATCAGCAGCGAGACGATCGGCGCCCGGCCGCTTCTGCATTCCCTGCGACTCGTTCGATCTCACGTGAGCGATGCGTCGCTGCTCCCGCCCTGCTCGGCTCACCGTTCACACATGACATGCACGACTCTCTCATCACGGACCGGGGTGATCAGATTCTGCGCAGATGGCATGATTGGGCAATGAGCTCTGATGACCAGACAGCGGTTTCCGCTGATCCCGGCGGTGCGCTGCTGATCCGCATCGCCGAGGGCGACCGGTCCGCTTTCGACGAGCTGTTCACCACCCAATCCCGCATCCTCATGGCCGTGATCCTGCGGATCGTCAAGAGCAGATCGCTCGCCGAGGAGGTCCTGCAGGAATGCTTCACCGAGGTCTGGACCCGATGTTCGGGTTTCGACCCGAACCGCGGCACCGGAAGAGCCTGGCTGATCACCCTGTGCCGCAGACGAGCCATCGACTGCGTACGCAGCGTCCAAGCCCAACAGAACCGGGATCTCGCGGACGGTCTGCGGACGACCGCCGAAGCTGGTGAACAGGTGGAGCAGACGGTCATTGCCCGCGCAGAGTCCGATCGGACGGTCTCGGCTCTGCAGGTCCTGCCGGAGGAGCAGGCCGAACCGATCGTCATGGCCTTCTACCAGGGCATGACCCACACCCAGATCTCGGAGAACCTCAAGGTGCCGCTGGGTACCATCAAGTCACGGATCAGGGACGGAATGAAGAAGCTGCGAGAAGAGTTGGAGGCAAGCCGATGAACGCCGATCGTGACTATCTGGCTGCCGGTCTGGCCCTCGGAGGGCTCAGTGACTCCGAACTCGCCGAAGCGCAGCGCCTCGCGGACTCCGACGCAGATTTCCGCTCCGAAGTCGACGCCTACGCCGAGACGATGGCGCTGATGGCGGAGGACGTGGAACCGCAGGAGGTCAGCGACAAGACACGAGAGGCCATCCTCAACATTCCGTCGACACATGCGCAGGAACCTCCCGGTGACCACTGGCTCGCCCAGACCGCACCACCGGTCGACCCGGGGTCTCAGGATCCAGCCGGTCCCGTCGGCTCGGAATCTGCGGCGGCAGCTCCATCCACCTCACCGTCGGAGCATCGTCAGTCGCAGGACCACGAGGACGATAGTGAGGGCGGCGAGCGAATCGACCCTGGTGAACGCGGTGATCGTCGCGGCAACAGCAGAGTCAGCGACATTCGTGATCAGCGTGCCCGCCGCAGTCGGCAGCGGCCCTGGCTGCCCTATGCTGCGGCCGCGGCCGCCGTCATCGTCGTGGGCGGATTCGGAGTGACGATCTGGCAGCAGACTCAGCATCAGAACCAGCTCGAGGAGCAGCTGGCCGCAACCCAGCAGCAGCTCGACGAGTCCGCGCGACTCATGGAGGCAGATGATCTTCGCACGAGCACGGCCGATCTGCCCGAGGGCGGTTCGGTCACCGTGCTGTCCTCGGAGAGCGAGCAGCTCATCCGATTCAGCCCGCGCGATGTCGGAGACCCACCGGCAGGAAAATCGATGCAGATGTGGGTGATCGGTGACGACGGACCCGAGAGCGCCGGTCTCATGACCGATGAACCGGTGACCATCGCCGGCAGGGAATTCTCGGACGGCAGCCTGTTCGGCATCACCGTGGAGCCCGCGGGCGGGTCCGAGCAGCCGACCACGGACCCGATCGTCGCACTCGATCTGTAGGAAGGGATTCAACCACTACGATGGTCGTGGTACCGTGATGTGACCGGCATGTCCATCAACGGTGAAGGAGACCCACATGCCGATCGGCTACCTCTTCACAATCGGACTCCTCGGCGTGTGCACGGCTGCGGCCCTCATCCCGCCGCCTGGCTATGGCCGCGCAGGTCGCATCAGCTACTTCCTGGCGGTCGTCATCAGCGAAGTGCCCCACTTCGGGGCACTCTGGCTGATCCTCTCCACCGCGCTTGCTCTCAGCGAGGGAGACCTGGACGGCCCCGTGGGAACGGTGCTCCTTGCGCTGTCGGCAATCATCCTCCTCGGCCTCCTCGTGGTGCTGCGGCGCTGCCTTCTGGCTCGATCGGTGGTCACGGCGCTGATCCGCGCACACACCGAACCTCGGCGCGGGAGCACGAGCTCGGCGCCCCCACCGAGGTGGACCTGGCTGCGTCCGCTGCTGTTCCCCGTCCCGCTGCGCCCCCGTTCGGTCATGCGGATCGGCGGTCTGTCCTACGGCGAGCATCGACGACAGCGCCTTGATGTCTATCGGTTCCGGAACCAGACCCTCAGCGGCCCGGTGCTCGTGTACTTCCACGGCGGGGGATACTCCTCCGGCGGAAACCGCCGTGAGGCCCGCGCACTGCTTCACCATCTGGCGGCCCGCGGGTGGGTCTGCATCAGCGCGACGTACCGGCTGCGCCCGAAAGCGGACTTCACCGATCACCTCGACGATGCACGAGCCGTGCTGCGCTGGACACGCGACAACGGGGTGCTCCACGGCGGAGACGCCTCGACGATCGTCATGGCCGGCAGCTCGGCCGGAGCACATCTGACTTCGCTCATTGCACTCGGCCAGGGCGCGGACGTGGGCCCGCCGCTCAGCGAGGAGGCCGAACTGACCCACGACGAGCTGACGACCCCGCGGATCGCCGCCGCGCTGTGCCTCTACGGCTACTACGGTCGGTACTACGGCCGCAGCGAGGACGAGCACCCCGTGTCGACCCCGCTGGCGATGGATGCCTCGGCGGCACCGCCGATGTTCTTCGTCCACGGCGACAATGACTCCTGGGCCCCGATCGATGATGCGAGGGAACTGTCGAAGCAGGTGGCAACCGCGTCGAGCCAGCCCACGTGGTATGCGGAGTTTCCGGGCGGACAGCACGGCCTCGACTCCCTCTTCTCCTGGCGCTTCGCCGCCGTCGTCCATGGATTCGACCGCTTCCTTGCCCACATCGGCATCGCTCCGCAGCCGCACCCGAACCCTCCGCAGCCGCAGGCACTTCCGACACAGCAGCCGAGCACCCATCGCATCGGCGAAGGAGCAGAGTCATGACCGAATTCGCCTGGGACCCGGAGTCCTACCGCGCGCTCATGGCCGAGGAGATCCCCGACTATCCCCGTCTGCAGGCCGAACTGAGCGCAGCCGTCGCAGCCGACGCCCCTCGCACCATCCTCGATCTGGGCATCGGGAGCGGCCTCACCGCCGCCGAGGTGGCCCGGGCACTGCCGGAGGCGCACCTCTTCGGCATCGACGACAGCGCCGAGATGCTCGCTGCGGCCGAAGAAGCTCTCGATCCGACCAGGACTGCTCTGCAGCAGAGCCGACTGGAGGACCCGCTGCCGAGCGGGCCTTTCGACCTCGTGATGTCGACCCTGGCCGTCCATCACCTCGACGGATCAGGCAAGGCGGATCTGTTCGCACGGGTCGCGGCCGTCCTCGATGAGGGCGGGCGCTTCGTCCTCGCCGATCTCGTCGTTCCTGTCGACCCGGCCGATGTCATCACGCCCATCGATGGGATCGAGGACACCCCGAGTTCGCTGAAGGACCAACTGGCTTGGCTCGAGGCCACAGGCCTGCACCCGCGGGTGCACTGGCAGCACCGCGATCTCGCCGTCATCGTCGCGCAGAAGGTCCATCTCGGCTGACCCCGCATACGCAGCTGCGTCGGCTCGAGGCCGGGATCGTCAGCACACTGCTGCGATCGACACCACCGCGGTCATCGCCTGGCGCCGATGCCGATGAGCCAGGCGCCCAGCACCGAGGCGGGATCGACCCGAGCTCCGCGCACGCCGTTGCCTGCCAACCGGTCGAACAGCAGGCCGTTCATCACACCGATGAAGTCGTTCGCTCGCTTCTCGGGCTCGGGGACCCCGAGACCGGCGAGCATGCGCTCGGCCTCGGCAACCAGCTTGAGCCGGATGGGAGATTCGGTGGTGAGCAGGGTGTGCAGTTCGGGGTCCTGCCAGTAGTCGAGAGACAGTGACATCCGTGCCCGGATATCGGTCCCGCGGGCGATGGTCGCCTCCAGCGTGGGGACCAGCTGTTCGAGCGCCTCGGCGACGGTGTTCGGCAGAGGGCGGTCACGGTCGCCCCCGCGCAGATCGGCCATGGCCGCGATCTGGTCGATGACCATGATGACCAGAGCGCGTCGGTTGCGCGCGTAGTTCGACGTCGTTCCCGGCGGCAGGTCGAGGCGCTGATCGATTCGACGGTGGGTGAGAGCATGACTGCCACCTTCGGCCACCAGCTCCATCCCGGTGCGGGCAATGGCCTCACGTCGATCCACTCATCCTCCTCGGCCGCCGGAATCGGACCATCGACTCACGACCGCCTCGCTCCTGGCGGCGCGGTCAGGACCATTCTAGGCGGGCGGTCATCTCTTCCGGCGAAGGTCCGCGAATCCGGCGATGAGAGCGTCGAGCGCGAACTCGAATCGCGCATGGGCAGCGCGATCGGCGTTCGCCTCGACCGCCTCGGCGAGGAGCGGGAAGTCTTCGGCGGACACTCCAGCCAGGTGGCGCCTCCACCTCTCCTCCCCATGCGGCCCCGGCGCCGTGTCGTCTCCGGCCTCGAGCACGGCGTGAATGAGGACCAGCTCGTTGAGGGAGTAGACGATATCGAGGGCCGAAGCCGGCGGGAACTCGTCGGCCTGGAGGAATGTCAGCAGGGACTCCATGAGCGCGAGGTTTCCGGTGGTCACCGCCGGGCGCGACATGACCAGCTCGACGAGCCTCGGATGTGCGCTGAGGGTCTCGAGCTGAGCGCGGGCATAGGTGCGCAGCCCGTCCTCCCAGCCATGACCGGCGAGGTCAACGATCGGCACCGAGGTGGCAAGGTCTTCGACGATCGCGTCGAGGAGTGCGCCTTTGTTCGGAAAATGGTGGTAGAGCGCCATTGCCTCGACGTCGAGTTCGGCACCGAGCCGGCGCATCGACAGTGCGGGCAGCCCCTCCTCATCGGCGAGGCGGATCGCGGTCGCCACGATCGCCTCGGCGGTGAGTCCCGCGTGCTGTCCGCGAGCGCGAGCAGTCCTGCGACTCACCATGGCCGGTCTTCCTGCATGAGCTCCGGTTTTCCTCCATTGACCTGTTCTACGTCGTAAAACTAGCATAGACACAGAGTTTTACGTCGTATAACTCTTAGTCACGCAGCTCGCTTGGCGGGCCGGCGACACCACTTGCGGAATGGTCCCGCAACAGCATCACAGGAGAAAGGACTCCATGACCATGCACTATTCGCATTCGACGTTCCTCGCGCTCTGGGGCGGCCTCGCCCTCACCATCGTGGCCACGGTCAGCGCACACCTCGGGCGCGAGCTTCGCCCTCCTCGTCCGTGACACCTCGGGTGAGACCGGACTGCCGCCGTTCATCAGCGGGATCGGCCTCCTGCCCTCCGTGGCCGGCCTCATTGCCGTGGTCCTGATGTTCAGGGCACGGACGACCTCGGCGGGGGCAGACGCGAACTCGACGGGGCGAACACACCGCCGCCAAACCACCTGAAAGGCAGCATTATGACAACCAGTCTTCATACGAGCATGTCCCTCGACCCGCTGCGCCTGCAGAATGCCCTCGATGAGGTTCATCATGCAGGCATGCCCGGAATCGCCGCCGAGGTGGCCGATGACGGAGAGATCTGGCGCGGCAGCGCCGGTTTCGCCGAGGTGACCACCGAAGTTCCCATGTCCCCCGATCTGCATCATCGGGTCGGGAGCATCGCGAAGACGTTCACGACTCTCGCGCTGCTGCGATCGGCAGAGACCGGGCTCGTCGATCTCGACCAGAGCATCGGCCACTACCTTCCCGAGCTCGTCCCCGGTCAGCGTGGCCACGCCGTCACCGTGCGAATGCTCGCGAACCACACGAGCGGACTGGCCGAATATCTGCCGTCCATCTACGACTCCCTGCGTGCGTTCCCGGATCTCGCGCGAACCAGCCCCCGCAGCCTCGAGGAGAACAGGTTCACCCGGTTCACCCGCCGGGAACTCATCGCAGCCGGGGTTGAGGCACCCATGCTCGGAACACCGGGGCAGCCCCCTGGGATGTACTCGAATACGAACTACCTGCTGCTGGCCGAGCTCATCGAACTGGTCACCGGGAGTGCAGCCGAGGACCACATCACCACCGAGGTCATCGTGCCTGCCGGTCTGAATGACACCTATTTCCCCACGGACACGGCTCTGGCCAGACCGCATTCGCGACTCTACGAGTCGTGGTTCTCGATGGCCGATCCGCCCCGTGACTTCAGTGAGTTCGACATGTCGTGGGTCGGGCCGGCGGCCTCCCTGGTATCGACCGCTGCCGATCTCAATCGGTTCTTCGGCCTCCTCATCGGCGGCGAGCTGCTCCAGGCGGAGTCGCTTGCGCAGATGCAGCGCACGGCCCCCGTCCGCTCCTTCGAGGGAACGATGATCGACTACGGATTGGGACTGCATCGCCGCAATGAGGCGGGAGGAACGTTCTGGGGCCACGACGGTTCGGTGTGGGGAGGCGGCGCCATCACCATGACACGTGCCGACGGCCGACGTCAGATGACGATCCTGGTGAATCGGCAGCGGTGGAATGAGCTGGATGATTCGGGCCGTCCCGTGCCGCATGCCATCGACGGAGCTCTCGAGCACCTGTACAGCTTGGCATTGGGCTGATGCCGGGCCCGTCTCCGCCCTGTGCCGGAGGCGGGCCCGGACGGTTCCCCACTCGGACGGATACCGCGGCATCAGCGGACTGACTAAGCTGGAGGAATGGCAGAGAACGCGACGTCTTTGAGACCCACGCGGGGTGATGTCTATCTGGTCGTCGCCCTAGCGGTCGCTTCGATGATCTTCGCGGTGCTGTACACGGCTGGTGGATATTGGCCATTCGAGGCGCCGCTCTGGGTGCTGTGTTTGGCCTCGACGGCGGTCGCCCTGCCACTGATCTGGCGGCGACGCTACCCCAGCCAGGTCGCCTGGATCCAAGTGATCATATTCGTCGGAGCACAGGTGTCCAGTGCCATGGAGCCCGGCGTCACCCAGATCATCCTGTTCATGGGTCTCTACTCGGTGGGAGCTTGGCAGAGCAACCGCCGAGCCGCCTTCATCTCCCGCGCACTCTACTGCCTCGGCATCCTCGTCTACCTAGTCCTCGCGCTGGGCCTCCAGTTCAACGATCTGTCCGATATGACCGCAATGCAGGTCGCGGCAAGCTTCGGCGTCAATCTGCTGACGAACGTCGCCTACTTCGGCGGTGCCTGGGTATTCGGCGATCGGGCGTGGAAGCAGCGGCAGCTGCTGGCCGAACTTCGGGCTGCCAATGACGAGGTCCGCTCACAGGAGAAGCGTCTGACCCAGCAGGCTCTCGAACTCGACCGGGTGCGTATCGCCCGCGAACTCCACGACGGTGTTGCCCACCACATCGCCGGAGTCGGCATCCACGCAGCGGCGGCCCGACGCAGTCTGACGAAGAATCCGGACAAGGCGGCCGAATCGCTGGCGACGATCGAATCCTCGACAAGGGAGACCGTCGAGGAACTCCGCGCGCTCGTCTACACCCTGCGCGATTCGGACGAATCGAGCACCGAAGGAGCGCCTGCGCAGGGCAACCCCGGCCTCGGCGATGTGCCCGAACTCATCGAATCCGCACAGCGGTCCGGGCAGACCGTCGAGTTCACGACGATCGGCAGCCCCCGACCACTGACCCCGATCACCGAACTGTCGATCTATCGCGTGATCCAGGAATCCCTGACCAACTGCTCCCGCTACGCGGGTGCCGGCGCCGAGGTGGATGTGCGGCTGCGATACGGCACCACCGGTCTCGAGGTCGAAGTCAGCGACTCCCGCCCGACCGGCGAAGGGTCTGCCCGCTCCGGCGCTGCGGCCGACCGGTCGGCCGGGGAAGGCCTGGGCCTGGGCATCATCGGTATGCGAGAGCGTATGAACGCACTCAGCGGCAGCCTGGAAGCGGGGCCGAAGTCCCGCGGCGGCTGGCTCGTCCGCGCCCGCCTCCCCTATCCTCACAGCGACGCCGAACCCGCGGCCGACGACCCGGCCGCCGCGACCGACCCAGTGGCGACCGCATCGGCTTCCGACTCCCCCGGGCCCGACAACTCAGTGAAGGCAACCAGATGATTCGAGTTCTCCTCGTCGACGACCAGTCGATGGTCCGCACCGGTTTCCGCACGATCCTCGAGAGCGAGGACGGCATCGCCGTCGTCGGAGAGGCCGAGAACGGTCAGATCGCCATCGATCGTGCCCTCGAGCTCTCCCCCGACGTCATCTGCATGGACGTGCAGATGCCGGTGATGAACGGCCTCGAATCGACCGCCCAGATCGTCCGCCGAGGCGCGGCCGGAGCGGTCCTCATGCTCACGACCTTCGACCGCGATGACTTCCTGTTCCAGGCGCTGGCCGCCGGGGCCAGCGGCTTCCTCCTCAAGACCGCCAAGGCCGAACAGCTCATCGATGCCGTCACGGCTCTGGCACACGGGGACGGGCTCCTCTCCCCCGAGGTGACCCGGCGCGTCATCGAACGCTCGGTGTCCACCCCCGAACCGACGACCCCCGCGGCACCGGAGCTCGACCAGCTCACCGAACGAGAACTCGAAGTGCTCAGACTGGTCGCGACGGGATCGAGCAATTCCGAAATCGCCGGTGACCTCTTCGTCGGCGAAGCCACCGTGAAGACCCACGTGTCGAATCTGCTGTCCAAGCTCGGCATCCGCGACCGCATCCACGCAGTGATCTGGGCTTATGAGAACGGGGTCGTGGCGATCGGTCAGCACGACAAGGGCTGAGATGAGACCACCGAAGCGACAACGGCAGTAATGTGATCGGTGTCGAATCGCTGAGAAGTGCGTCGAATCTCCCCCGCAGGCAGGGGCTCGAACTCACCCTCACGGCGGATCTCAGGCGGCTGGTCTCCGTATAGCGTTGTGGCATGATCACCCTGGAGAACATCAACCGCAGTTTCGGCAGCAAGCAGGTGCTGCACGATCTCAGCTTCGACATCGGCGACGGTCGGATGACCGGCTTCGTCGGCTCGAACGGCTCCGGCAAGACGACGACCATGCGAATCCTCCTCGGAGTCCTCGCCGCCGATTCCGGTCACATCACCGTCGACGGCGCCCCGATCACCCCGAGCCATCGCAGTGCGATCGGGTACATGCCCGAAGAGCGCGGCCTCTACCCGAAGATGCCGATCATCGATCAGCTCATCTATCTCGCCCGCTTCCACGGCCTGACCCGCCAAGCGGCGAAGAAGCGCGGTCTCGAGCTCCTCGACCAGCTCGACCTCAAGGGTGAACCCACCGACACCCTCGAATCAGTGAGCCTGGGCAACCAGCAGAAGGTCCAGATCGCGGCCGCCCTCATCCACAATCCGCAGGCGCTCGTCCTCGACGAACCGTTCTCCGGCCTCGATCCCGCCGCCGTCGAACGCACCCTCGACGTGCTCACTTCTTTCGCCGCCTCCGGCGCCCCGGTGCTGTTCTCCAGCCACCAACTCGACCTCGTCGAACGACTCGTCGACGACATCGTCATCATCAACGACGGCCACCTTGTCGCCGCCGGCACCACCAAAGAGCTGCGCCGCCAGCGCAGCCTGCCCGAATGGACCCTGCAGACCGACTCCGACCTCGGCTGGGTGCGCGGAATGCCCGATGTCTCCGTCGTCGAACTCGACGGCAGCTGGGCCCGCTTCACCGCCCCGAGTTCCGACACCGCCGAGGCGGTTCTGCGCCACGCGCTCACCGTGTCCTCGGTGACGTCGTTCGGGCCGCACGAAGTCGCCCTCAACCGTCTGTTCCAGGAGGTCACACAGGCATGAGCACGACAGACACGAACACCGCCGCCAGCGCCCGCTCGCACCGAGCAGGTTTCACCACCGCCATCGGACTCGTCATCGAACGCGAGATCATGGTCCGCCTCAAGTCCAAGGCCTTCATGGTCTCGACGATCTTGAGCATCGTCATCCTCGGTGTCCTCGTCGGGGTCTCCGGGGCGCTGCCCTCTCTCTTCTCCTCCACGGACGAGGTGGCGGTCACCTCGGCGGGGGCGAAGGCCGTGGACGGAATCGAGGGCATCGAAACGGTCTCAGTCGATGACGCGGATGAGGCGAAGGCCCTGGTCACCTCCGAGAAGGTCGACGCGGCCGTCGTCGAGTCGAAGGACTCGCCGACCGGGGTCGCGGTCCTGTCTCTGCGCTCGGCACCCGAGTCGCTCATCGGCGCACTCAGCCTCACCCCCGAGGTCGAGCTCCTCGACCCCGATGCCCCGGATCCCACGCTCACGTACCTCATCGGGCTCGGCCTCGGACTCGTGTTCTTCATGGCCGCGATGACGTTCGGAAACACGATCGCCTCGTCCGTGGTCGAGGAGAAGCAGTCACGGATCGTCGAGATTCTGCTCGCGTCCACCTCGGCGCGGGTGCTCATGTTCGGCAAGGTCATCGCGTGCACGATCCTCGCCTTCGCCCAGATCGGCCTCACCGCCGTCGCGGTTCTCACCGGGGCCGCGATCAGCGGAAACGACCTCGTGCTCGGATCGGTGGCCGAACCGATCGCCTGGTTCGTCCCCCTCTTCATCATCGGCTTCGTCATGGTCGCCGCCCTCTATGCGGCCGCCGCCTCACTGGTCTCGCGCACCGAGGATCTGCCGTCGACGAGTATGCCGATCATGATGCTCATCTTCCTGCCCTACATGGGCGTCATCATCTTCTCGTCGAACGAAACGGTGATGGCGGTGCTGTCCTACATTCCGTTCTCGGCGGCAGTGGCCGTGCCGATGCGCGTTTTCCTCGGCACGATCGCCTGGTGGGAGCCGCTGGTCTCCCTGCTCATCCTCGTCATCACCACGCTGTTGGCGCTGCTGCTGGCGACCCGGATCTTCGAACGCTCGATCCTGCAGTCGGGCCCGAAGCTGTCCTGGGGGCAGGCGCTGCGCCGTCAACGGGGCTGAGGCCTACAGCCAACCGTTCTCCTCGGCGATCCGCGCGGCATCGGCACGGTTGCGGGCATTCGTCTTCCCGATCGCCGAGGACAGACGATTGCGCACGGTGCCAGTCGAGAGGTGGAGCGTCGCGGCCACTTCGTCGACGCTGGCCCCGTCCGCGGCCGTGCGCAGCACATCGGTCTCCCTGGCAGTCAGCGGGGAGGACCCATGCATCGTCGATTCGACGACGAGTTCGGGGTCGATGACCGACATTCCGGACATGACGCGGCGGATGCCGTCGGCGAGGTGGTCGACCGGAGCGTCCTTGACCATGAACCCGCTGACCCCGGCGTCCAAGGCCCGTTTGACCCATCCGGGACGTCCGTAGGTCGTGACGATGATGACCTTGACCTGGGGAAACTCCTTGTGCAGCGTGGCGGCGACACTCAGTCCGTCGGGTTCGGGCATATCGACGTCGAGCAGCGCCACGTCCGGACGGGTCTTCGAAATCGCCGGCAGGACTTCGTCGCCACGGGCGCACTGCGCGACGACTTCGAAGTCGGATTCCATACCGAGCAGGGCGGCGAGCGCTTCGCGGACCATGGTCTGGTCGTCAGCGATGAGCAGCGTCGTCACGGGCCTCACCTCCGTCAACGTCGAGGTCGAATCCGGCATCGGACTTCCGAGTGCGCACTCGCGCCCCCACACCCGCAGCTCTCTCCCGCAGGCCCCGCAGCCCGGTCCCGGCCCCCACTTCGCCGAGGTCGAGCGTCGTGGCCGGGTGCGTGGGATCGCCGCGGCCGGCGGTGTCGTTGCTGATGATGAGACGGTGCCTTTCGAGGGTGATCGTCGCCCGCTGCGCCCGGGCATGCCGGAGGATGTTCGTGCTTCCTTCGCGCAGACTCCACGCGAACAGTTCCCGCAGGCGGGGATCGACGACATCGACCGAGGTCGGAGCCTCCACCGTGATGTCGGCGGCCCGCAGCGCCCGGGTTGCTTCGACGAGTTCCTCGGCCAAAGAGATCGTGCGCGTTCCCTGCACCGTGGTGCGAACGTCGGCGAGCGCACCACGGGCGAGCTCCTCGATCTCGGCGATGTGCCGGGCCGCATCGGGGGACCCTGCGGCTTCGAGTTTCGCCGCCAGCTGCGCTTTGAGCGCGATGACGGTCAGGGAGTGGCCGAGCACATCGTGGACGACCTGGGACACGCGCAGTCGTTCGGTCTCGCGTTCCAGACGGCGGTTCTCCTCCTCCGCCTGCCGAGCCGCTCTGGACCGGTCACCGGCCATGAGTGCCATCACCATGGCGAACCCGGAGATCGAGATCCCGAAGGTGGCCGACCAATCGTGGCTCCACCCGGGGACGAGACGTTGGGCCACCTCGGCGACGATGAGCGTCGAGGCCGCGATGACGAGTCCGGGGACCACCCGCCGCACGGACACCACAGCGATCACAGAGATATAGGCCAGATACGACAGTGCCGCCTCGCCGACGAGGGGAACGGCCACGACGGTGATGGCGATCATGATGATGAGCGCCGCATTGACGACGATCAGGGCCAGTCGTGTGCGGTGAGCACGGGGGTCGCGCATCGTCCGGACGAAGGTGCCCAGACCGATGCCGCCGGCGATCATGCCGAGGTAGAACACGACTGCGAAGGCGACCGTGAGGCTCACGCCCCAGAACCGCTGTGCCCCGTCGAGCCGCAGCGAGGCGGCCAGCGGATAGGAGAGGAAGACGAGCCAGAAGAACGGGAAGAACCAGCTCATGAAGTTCAGCGGGCGCAGCCCGGCGGGCGAGGACCCTGCCCTCGCCCCGCCGGTGGTGTCGTTCGCGGTCACTGTGCTCCTGACGTGATCGTTGGGTTCGCGCGTCCCCTGCCGCCCGTGACGTGGTCGGCCGTCACACCCGCGAGGTGTCCCGGCGCAGGGCCAGGGCCGATCCTGCGACGAAGATCGCAAGCCAGACGAGGACACTGACGATCGCCCAATGATCGTAACCCCCGCCCAGCGGTGCGCGGGCGATTTCGCCGACTCCGTAGGCCGGAGTGAAGCGGGCGATGGTCTGCAGGGTGTCCGGCCAGATCTCCAGCGGGACGAAGAGTCCGCCGATGAGGGAGAGGATGCCGAGGACCATGCTGGCCACCTGGATCGCGTTCTCGGCGGGCAGCAGATAACCGAGCATGACGCCGAAGGCCGCGAAGACACAGGACGTGAGGATGACGAGAAGTCCGGAGGAGACGAGCGTTGTCAGGGGCGCATGGACGCCGGTGATCGCGGTGAGGACGAAGACGACGATGACGGACACCGCGCCGAGGACCATGGACACGATCACCTTGATGAGGATGTACGCCGCCGGGCGCAGCGGCGTCAGCGCCAGCTGGCGACTCCACCCAAGTGCCCGTTCGATCGCGACTTGGGCACCGCCGGTGGTCGTGGCGATCATCGCTCCGTACGTCGCCAGGGACACGGAGATGTAGAGCGCGGCATTCGTGCTGCCGAGCATCTCGTCCTTGTTCGTCAGGCCGAAGATGAGATAGAAGACCGCAGGCATGATCATCGTGAAGATGAGCGTGCGCCGGTTGCGCAGCTTCCGCAGCAGCTCGAGCCGGAGCAGGGTGGCCGAGAATCCGCCGAAGCGAGGGATCCTGCGGTCGTCGAGGGAGGAGAGGAACCTCGCCGAGGCGGCCCCCGGTGCCGTACGCACCTTCGAGGATCCGGCCGGTTGAGTCGATGGCTGGGTGGACATGTCATGCCCCTTTCGCGGTGAGACTGATGAAGGCGTCTTCGAGGGAGTGAGAAGTGATCTCGAGGTCGGTGCAGGCGTTGTCGAACAGCATCTTCGCGGCCGCATCGGAGTCGGTGGTGCGCATTCTCAGGCGTCTGGCCCGCACGTCGATGGATTCGACTCCGGCCAGGCCGCCGAGGAGGTCGACCAGTTCGGCCACGCCCGCCTCGGCGGTGGGCTCGCCGTCGGTCAGCGGCAGGGTCGCGCTCACAGTCTTCGCTGCGGCCATGCCGCGGATCTCATGGGCCGAACCGTCGGCGACGACCTTCCCGTCTGCGATGAGGATGACGCGGTCGGCGAACTCGTCGGCCTCCTCGAGGTAGTGGGTGGCGAAGAGGATCGTCTTGCCGGTCAGCGCATCAGCTCGCATCTGGTGCCAGAAGTCGCGGCGGCCGGTGACATCCATCCCGGTCGTCGGTTCGTCGAGGACGATGAGGGCAGGGTCGGGCAGGAGCGCCATGGCGAAGCGCAGACGCTGCTTCTGCCCACCCGAGCACTTCTTCACGACCGAGTTCGCGATTTCGGCGATTCCTGCACGTTTGAGAACGAGGTCGGTGTCGAGGGAAGAGGCGAAGATCGCGGATGTGTATTCGACGGTTTCGCGGACGGTGAGGTCATCGAGCAGGCCGCCGGTCTGCATGACCGAGCTGACGTAGCCGAGAGACACGGCTCGCCGAGGCGGCATGCCGAAGATCTCGACGTCTCCTGCATCGGGTCGGCTGAGGCCGAGCAGCATGTCGATCGTCGTCGTCTTGCCTGCTCCGTTGGGTCCGAGGAAGGCGACGACTTCGCCGGGGCGGATCGTCAGGTCGAGATCGTTGACGGCTGTGATGCCGCCGAAGCTCTTCGTCAGATGGTTGAGGGCGACTGCGGAGGCGGTGACGGCTCCGCGGTGGACCGGAACGGCCGAAGCGGGCGTGTGGGACGTTGTCTGTGAAGTCATGTTCACACACTAGAAATCAGCGCTCGCGTGCGCTGATGCCATTTGTCACCGAGTGCGGGGTGCCATTTGTCACTGGATCTCACGACGAAAGAATGGAAATTCCACCGTGCTGGCAACCGGGAATGACACGAAGCGACGACACAGAACTGCGAGTTAACTCAGGCTTCACATTCCCTCCACTCACTTTGTGAGAAAGCTGAGTAAGTTGGAAGCCGTCTGCTCGCACACAGACGCTCACGCGCTCGTCCGAGCCCTGCCGTCGGTACGGCTCGGACCGCATCTTCGGTGAACGTCTGTGTGCTTCTCTACGAAAGGACGGCACATGGCCAGGAGAACCCTGCGAATCGCTGCGGCGACCGGCGCTCTCAGCTTCGCGCTCTTCGGAGTCGCAAGCCCCGCCCAGGCTTCGGGAATCGACGAACCCGGCGGAGCCCGCCAGCTCGACGGTGACAACACCGACGCCATCCGCGACGCGGTCGAGGACTCCGGCGCGAAGAACGTCATCCTCCTCATCGGCGACGGCATGGGCGATTCCGAGATCACCGCCGCCCGCAACTATGCGAAAGGCGCCCACGGACGCTTCGACGGTCTCGACGCACTGCCGATGACCGGGCAGTACACCACCTATGCGGTGGACAAGGACACCGGCAAGCCGGACTACGTCACCGACTCCGCTGCGAGCGCCACCGGCTGGTCCTCGGGTACGAAGACCTACAACGGGGCGCTCGGTATCGACCGCAAGGGCAACCCGCACAAGACCCTCATCGAAATGGCCCGTGCGAAGGGAATGAAGACCGGCGACGTCTCGACCGCGGAGATCCAGGACGCGACACCGGCCGCGCAGCTGACCCACATCAGCCTCCGCGGCTGCTACGGGCCGGAAGAGACAAGCGAGGACTGCTCGGATGAGGCGCTGGAGAACGGTGGGCTCGGTTCAATCAGCGAGCAGATCATCAACGCTCGTGCCGATGTCACCCTCGGCGGCGGCTCGGCCTCCTTCGAACAGAAGGCCACCGCCGGTGACTGGAAGGACCAGACGCTGCTCGAGCAGGCCGAAGATCGCGGCTATCAGCTCGTCGATGATTCCGACTCACTCGATTCCCTCACCGAGGCGAACCAGGATTCGCCGGTGCTCGGACTCTTCACAGAGGGCAATTTCCCCGTTCGCTGGGAGGGTCCGAAGGCCACCCACGGAGGCGGCACCGAACCGGCCGTGAAATGCAAGAACAACCCCGAGCGCACCTCGAGTGTGCCGAAGCTCGATCAGCTGACGAACAAGGCCGTCGACCTGCTCGACAACGACGATGGATTCTTCCTCCAGGTCGAGGGAGCAAGCATCGACAAGGAGGATCACGCCGCGAACCCGTGCGGTCAGATCGGTGAGACCGTCGACCTCGACGAAGCGGTCAAGGCCGCCCTCGACTTCGCGAAAGAGGACGGCGAGACTCTGGTCATCACGACCGCCGACCACGCCCACACGAGCCAGATCGTCTCCGCCGGTTCGGACACTCCGGGTCTGACCCGGACACTGACCACCGCCGACGGAACCGATATGACGATGAACTACGCAACCGCAGACGAAGAGGAGTCGCAGGGCCACACAGGCACGCAGCTGCGCATCGCCGCCTACGGACCGGGTGCCGCCAACGTCGTCGGACTGACCGATCAGACGGACATGCACTTTACGATCGCCGACGGCCTGGGACTCGACCCCGAGGCCGAAGTGCCCGGCGACCCGGGCGACGATGCGAACGGCGATGACGACTCGGCGGGCACGGATGATGCGAACGGTTCTGCCACTGCCTCAGGTTCGTCCGATACCGGCGGCGATGACAGTTCGGCAGGCTCTCAGGACTCGAACGCATCCGAGGACTCCAACGACTCGAATGATGCCGATGCCGCCGGTGGCGGATCCGGCGCAAATGGCAGCGGCGAAGGCGGCGAAGGCAATGCCGGCTCCGGCAGCGGAGGCGAAGGCCCGGGGTTGGCCGGCGGTGGCGGCGGAACCCTGCCGCGCACCGGCGTCGAGATCGGAGCCGCGGTCTTCTTCGGCGTGGCCGCGATCATCGGCGGATCGGCTCTGATCCGCATGGCCAAGCGCCGTGGGATCCTCCCCGCCTGAACCGCGCACGATGCCGGACGCTCCCAGCGAAGCGTCCGGCATCGTCCGTCCCACTCACAGGTTCGCCTGGCACAGTGAGCCCATGGACCCGCTGGATCTGCCCCTGACCACCGACCGACTGGTTCTGCGCGCGTATCGCGAGTCCGATGCCAAGACGCACCTTCCCATCTACTCCCGCGAGGATGTCTCCCGGTTCCTCCTCCAGGAGCCTTGGACCGCCGAGGTGGCCGAGACCGAGGTCGCCAAACGCCTCCCCCGCACGGGACTCGAAACAGAATCGCGTGCCCTGGCCCTGGTCATCGAGACCGCCGACGGCCTCGATTCGCTCGAGGGGTCACGAGTCATCGGCGATATCGCGATCTGGCTCGCCGACGACAGCGAGGAGAAGGCCGAGGTCGGGTGGATCCTCGATCCGGCCGCCGCCGGTCACGGCTTCGCCACCGAAGCGGCCATCGCGGTCCTCAACCTCGCCTTCGACCATTACGGACTCCACCGGGTGTTCGCGCAGATGGATGCCCGAAACACCGCCTCGGCGAAACTGGCTCAGAGGATCGGCATGCGACAGGAAGCGCACCTGCGCAGGGACTGGTGGTCGAAAGGCGAATGGACCGACACCCTCGTCTTCGGAATGCTCTCAAGCGATCGGCAGACGGCCTGAGTGCACCGAGAGCGTCACCTCCGGTCCGAGGACTTCGCCGGCACCGGCTGTCCGACTCGAGTTTCTGAGATCTCTGACTCTTTGCTCCAGGGCGCGTACTCTGCGGCCCTCTCGGTGTGAGAATCTGAGGTGGCCGTGAAGCCTGGCCCGTCGATCGAACGGGCAGGTGGCCACGGGCAGTCGAGAGAAGAGGACAGCAGACACCGATGGCTCCAGCCGACAAGGATCGCAGCGAGGCAGTGCCCACGGATGAACACACCGACGGCGGCAGAGAGAACGTCGGTCTGCGCAGAGGCCTGACTGCCCGCCACATCAGATTCATGGCCCTCGGCTCAGCCATCGGCACGGGGCTCTTCATGGGCTCCTCGGAGTCGATCCAGTCCGCCGGCCCGGCAGTGCTCCTCGCCTACATCATCGGCGGTGCCGCCGTCTTCATGGTGATGCGCGCCCTCGGCGAATTGGTCGTCCGGCACCCCGTCTCGGGCTCCTTCGGCCAGTATGCCTCTCACTATCTTCACCCCTTCGCCGGCTTCCTCGTCGGGTGGACCTTCGCCTTCGAGATGATCCTCGTCGCCGTCTTCGACGCCACAGCGATCGGCGTGTACATGGGGTTCTGGTACCCCGACGTGCCGCGGTGGATCTGGGTGCTGGCCGTCGTCTTCTTCATCGCCGCGATCAACATGATCGGCGTCAAGATCTTCGGTGAGCTGGAATTCTGGTTCGCGCTGATCAAGATCATCGCGATCATCGTCCTCATCGCCGCCGGCGTGGCCATCATCGTCTTCGGCTTCGGCATCGCCGACCACGACCAGATGGGACCGCAGGCACTGGTCGACCATGGCGGTTTCCTCCCGCACGGGTTCTGGGGGCTGCTCTCATCATTCACCATCGTGATGTTCGCTTTCGGAGGCGTCGAGATCATCGGAGTCACCGCCGGTGAGGCGCAGAACCCGAAGCGGGTGATCCCCGCCGCCATCAACTCGGTGCCGGTGCGCATTCTCCTCTTCTACGTGCTCACCCTCGGCGTGATCATGTGCATCCTGCCGTGGAACCAGATCACGTCCGAGACCAGCCCCTTCGTCGCGATCTTCGACTCCGTCGGTTTCACAGCAGCGGCGGCCATCCTCCAGGTCGTTCTCATCACTGCCGCCCTGTCGGCCATCAATGCCGATGTCTTCGGTGCCGGTCGGATGCTCCACGGTCTGGCCGAACAAGGTCAGGCACCGCGATCCTTCGCCCGCACCTCTCGCAACGGCGTGCCCGTGATGACGGTGATCACGATGATCGTCGCACTGCTGATCGGCGTGGCCCTCAACTACCTCTATCCCGACCAGGCACTGTTCCTGCTCGGAGCACTGGCCACCTTCGCGACGCTGCTGGTGTGGCTGATCATCCTCGCCGCTCACCTGCGGATGAAGCGCGTGATCGCCCAGGAGAACCGCCTGCCCAGCGAATTTCCCATCCCCCTGTGGCCGTTCGGCTCGTGGATCACCGTGGCGTTCATCGTCTTCGTCGTCGTCATGGTCGGCATCGTCCCCGACTCACGTCCGGCCCTCTGGGTCGGACTGCTGTGGGTGGCTGCACTGTGGCTGTGCTACCTCGCCTTCATCCGCGGCGAGGGTCGCCGACACTACGAACTCAGCGACCGCACCGAACCGATCACGGCGTCCGACGGCGCAGAGTGAGCGACCCGACGATGATCGCACCGACGATCCAGCAGGCGATGAAGAGCACCCGCAGCCAGATGTAGGCATCATCCTCATCGCCGGTCGAAACCGCATTCAGCGCATCGATCGCGTGCGACAGCGGCAGCCAATCACCGATGGTCTCGAGCACCTCGGGCAGCTGGTCGCGCGGGAGGAAGATCCCGCCGAGCAGGATCTGCGGGAAGACGAAGACGGGCATGAACTGCACGACCTGGAACTCCGTGCGGGCGAACGCGCTGGCCAACAGTCCCAAGGCCGTCCCCAGCAGAGCATCGGCGATCGCGACGACGAAGAGCAGCCCGACCGAACCTTCGATCTCGAGCCCGCAGATCATGGTCGCATATCCGACGGCCACTGCCGTCTGCACAATGGCGAGCAGACCGAACGCCAGAGTGTAGCCGAGGATGAAGTCACCGCGGCCCAAAGGCATCGACAGAAGCCGTTCAAGGGTTCCGCTGCGGCGTTCGCGCAGGGTCGCGATGCTCGTCACGAGGAACATGACGATGAACGGGAAGAGCGCAAGCATCGCCGGCCCGATCGTTGAGAACACCTCGGTCTCGTCGAAGATCCAGGCCACGAGACCGATGAGCAGGCTGGGCACGATGAGCAGCAGAGCGATCGTGCGCGGGTCGTTGCGGATCTGGACGAGGACGCGTCCCGTCGTCGCCAGGGTGCGCAGCGGGTTCATCGCCGCCCTCCCGCCTTCGCGCCATGTCCCCGGTCAGTGCGAAATCGGCCCTCTCGCGAGAGCAGACGAGTGCCGGAACGGCCCCCGCGCCCGGAGGCACCAGGTGCCGATATGTCCTTGTCGATGATGCGGAGGAAGGCGTCCTCCGCCGAGGCCGCCCCCGTGCCGGCGAGCAGATCGTGCGGAGTCGTATCGGCGATGATCGCGCCCTCCCGCATGAGCAGCAGTCGATCGCAGCGCGTCGCCTCGTCCATGACATGACTCGAGACCAGCAGCGTCGTCCCTTCCTCGGCGAGCCTACGGAAGAGCTCCCACAGATCGGCGCGCAGCAGCGGATCGAGTCCCACGGTCGGTTCGTCGAGAACGAGCAGATCCGGAGAACCGAGCATCGCCGCGGCCAGAGACACCCGGTTGGCCTGCCCGCCCGACAGCGTACGGGCGATCTGATCGGCCTGGCCGGTGAGGTCGGTGCGTTCGAGCACGCGATCGACCTCGGATTTCGGCGCTCCCTGCACACGTGCGAAGTAGCGCAGATTCGCCCGCACACTCAGATCGTCGTAGATGCTGGCCGCCTGAGTCATGTAGCCGACCCGGTGGCGCAGGGCAGCGGACCCGGCCGGACGACCCAGCACATCCACCTTCCCGCCGGAGACGATCTGGACACCGACGATGGCGCGCATGAGCGTCGTCTTCCCGCTGCCGCTGGGTCCGAGGAGCCCGACGATCGCTCCGCGGGGCACGTCGAGGTCAAGGGCGTCGATGACGGTCTTGCGACCGCGGCGGACCGTGAGACTGCGCACCTCGACCGAATTGTTCATCATCTGTTGAATGAGACACCCGGAGCCGTCTGAGGTCAACAGTTCGAACAGTCACTGGTGCCGCACCCGGGGTGCGTTTGGCACAGGGGACACCGGGCCCGAATCCACGATGTGCCCCGGAGTATCGTGAGACCGAGCCCCGAAAGGTCTGCACAACGATCCGCCGGCACCGGCAAAGGTCTGGGAAACGGGCCTCTGTGTGGTCAGAACCGCCTCGGCGAGGGACCTAGCGTGGGTGTAGCAGCAATCGGATGAAAGGTTCCACGATTCACATGTTCAGGCAGTCGTCGAAGTTGGCCAATGTCCTCTATGACATTCGGGGACCCGTTCTCGAAGAGGCCCAGGCGATGGAAGCCGCCGGTCACACGATCCTCAAGCTCAACATCGGCAACCCCGCTCCGTTCGGCTTCGAAGCCCCCGAGGCGATCGTCCAGGACATCTCAGCGAACCTTCCGGTCACGCAGGGCTATTCGGATTCGCGGGGAATCCTCTCCGCCCGCCGCGCTGTCGTCCAGTACTACGAGACCCGCGGCATCCACAATCTCAGCACCGATGAGGTATTCCTCGGCAACGGCGTCAGCGAGCTCATCACTCTGAGCCTGCAGGCTCTGTGCAATCCCGAGGACGAGATCCTCGTGCCCGGACCCGACTACCCGCTGTGGACCGCCTCGGTGGCACTGTCCGGCGGCACACCGGTCCACTACCGGTGCGCCGAGGAGGACGCCTGGCAGCCGGATCTGGCCGACCTCGAATCCCGCATCACCGAACGCACCCGCGGCATCGTCGTCATCAACCCGAACAATCCGACCGGTGCGGTGTACTCGAAGGAGACGCTGAAGAAGATCGCGGACATCGCCCGCCGTCACGGGCTCATGATCTTCGCCGATGAGATCTACGAGAAGATCACCTACGACGGCGTCGAGCTGGTCAACATGGCCACACTGACCGGTGACGATGTGCTGTGCCTGACCTTCTCGGGACTGTCGAAGGCCTACCGAGTCGCAGGGTACCGCTCCGGCTGGCTCGCGATCACCGGACCGCTGGAGGAGGCACACAGCTACCTCGAGGGGATCAAGCTGCTGGCGAATATGCGCATGTGCTCGAACGTGCCGGCCCAGCATGCCATCCAGGCGGCACTGGGCGGGAAGCAGTCGATCGACGATCTCGTCCTGCCGACCGGTCGCCTCGGGGCGCAGATGCAGGTCGCCCACGAAGGGCTCAACTCGATCGACGGGGTCTCGGCTCACCGGGCCGACGGTGCTCTGTATATGTTCGCGAAGCTCGATGTCGAGAAGTTCGGCATCACCGACGATGAGCAGTTCGCCCTCGATCTGCTGCGCGAGCAGAAGATCCTCGTCTCCCACGGCACGGCCTTCAACTGGCCGAAGCCCGACCACTTCCGTCTGGTCACCCTGCCTTCGGTCGAGGTGCTCAGCGAGGCGATCGAACGGCTCGACACGTTCCTGTCCGGTTACCGTCAGGTCGCGAATTCGACGTGTGAGCTGCCGATCGTGCGGGAACGGACGGAAGCCGGTCACTCGATGCGCACGACCTCGGCCGCGGCGGGTTGAGGCCGCGATCAAGCTCAGTCAGCTCTGTCATGGTCACCACCGCCGATCTCGACGCGCTGCGAGTGAACTGAGAGGCACTGAGACAATGAGCCCATGGTGGAGAACACAGGTGGGCGAGTGACCGTTTCCGCAGATTCCGTCTCCGAGGTCATCGGTCGGCTGTCCCGCGGCAATCCCATCGACCGGCGTGCCCTCGAACAGCAGTGCGGTGAGTCGCCTGAGCTCATCGAGGCCCTCGTCGACCTGTCGGCCACGATGACCCGGTGGAAGCAGAAGGACCGCGAACGAGCGGCCCTGCTCGAAAGCGCCTCAGAGCTCATCCGGGTTCGCGACACGACACGGCTGCTCCAGAAGCTCGTCGACCGAGCCCGATCGCTCATCGGATGCGATATCGCCTATCTCTCCCAGTACTATCCGGATACCGATGAGCTGCGCGTCAAGGCCAGTCGAGGAGCCATCTCTTCCCAGCTCACGACCCTGCACGTCCCTCCTGGAATCGGCCTGGCCGGTCGGGTCGTGCGCGACCGGGCCGCCCAGTGGACCTCGAACTACGATGTCACCCAGCTGCCGCACGAGCGACAGGTCGACTCCGCGGTCAGAGCCGAAGGCATGGAGTCGCTCCTCGGGGTGCCGATGGTCGTCGACGGGGAGGTCCTCGGTGCCCTCTTCGCCGCCAACCGCTATGCGCACGAATTCACCACAGATGAGATCACTCTGCTCTCTGCCCTGGCCGACCACGCCTCGGTGGTGCTCAAGACGGCGCGACTCATGGGAGAGCTCGCCGAGGCGGCCCGAAGCTCCGCAGAGGCCGAGGAATCGGCCGCCGCTCAGGCCGCAACGCTGGGACGCCTCGTCGAGGTCGAGGAGCATCTGACTCGACTGGTCCTCCAGGGTCGGGGAGGCTCCGCGGTCACCGAAGCCGTGGCCACGATGCTCGGCGCCGAGGTGCTCGTCATCGACAGCGCACGTCTGAAGTCCCCCGACTTCCCCGATCACGAGCACGTCTTCTCCGACGAGGCGAGCTTCTTCGCCGATCTCGAGGCGGACAGGACCGACATCCTCACTGCGCTGGAGACCAGCAGGGAGACCGGGCGCAGCGCCGAGGTGCCGAGAGCCGAGAACCTGCTCGTCGCCTCGGTGGCCTCACATCGACGTCAGCACAGCGGGCTCTTCGTCCGCTTCCACACCGCCCCCGCCGCCGGCGATGCGAACATCGTCGCTCAGGCCGCGCAGTCGCTGGCCCTCATCCACATGAACGCGCAGGCACGGGCCGACGCCGAGAACCGGGTCAGAGGGGAGCTCGCCGTCGATCTCATCGCCGGGACCCGGTCCCTCGACGAGCTCGAGGCCCGTGCTCGGCTCAACGACTTCAGTCTCGCCGGACCGTGGCGGATGATGACGATCCAGGCGGGTCCCGGAGTCGACGAGCACCTCGGTGCACGCTTGGCCCGGATCGAACCGCGCATCCTGCTCACCCAGCGCTCCCCCGGCCTCACCGTCCTCGTTCCCAGCTCTGTCGCGGATTCTCGCCTGTCCCTAAAGCGGCTCAGCGCAGAGCCGGAGGTCCTGGGCGGGTGCCTCGTCGTTGCCTCCGACTCCGACTGCGACCGCTCGCAGCTGGCCGTGGTCGAAGACGAGCTGTGGTCGTGTGTGCGGATCCTCAACTCTCTGGGCATCGACGAGGGGATCCATCCGGCCGCGGACTTCGCTCCCTATACCGCGATGTTCGGCACGGCCCCGGAACAGGTGGGCAGATTCATCGACCGTCTGCTCGGGCCCCTCCGCGATTGGGATCGCAAGCACTCCGCCGAGCTCACCGACACGGTCCGCGTGTACTTCGAGAGCAACGGGAGCATCAGCAGGACCGCTGCCGCACTGTCGGTGCACATCAACACCGTCAAGCAGCGCCTCGAGCGCGTCGATCAGGTCCTCGGCGAGGGGTGGAGAGCCCCGGAGTTCGCTTTCCGTCTGCAAGTGGCGCTGCGTCTGGACCGACTCACACATCCGAGGTGAGCGCGCTCCGCGCGGCGGGAGGGACTCCACGCGGCGTGAGCGGACTCCACACGATGCGAGCACAGCAGCACCCTGTCCGAAACAGACATGGACAGTCCTGGATTCGGGCCGAAACGGCCATGGTCACTGTCGCGCTGCGATGCTTGACTGTTCTCTGCGGAGGAACTCCGACCGACAGCCGTTGTCGGCCAATGACGACCTGACTGGAGAAATACGATGGCAGAGAACAGCCGAATTGCCGATTTCCGAAACATGTCGGTCGGCGAACGCAGGACGGCCGTCGCAGAGACAACCGGGCTCGACACTGAACTGTTCCAGCAGCTCGATGCGAATTCCTTCGGCCCCGAGGATGCGGCCGATCTCAGTGAGAACATCTTCGGAGTGTTCTCGCTTCCTCTCGGCGTGGCCACCAACTTCACGATCAACGGCACCGACGCGCTCGTCCCCATGGCGACCGAAGAGGCATCGGTGATCGCCGCTGCCAGCAATGCTGCACGAATGGCACGCCCCCAGGGCGGCTTCTTCACGAGTTCGAGTGAGCCCATCATGCAGGCGCAGATCCAGCTCATCAATGTGGCGGATCCGCACGCCGCGCGCACCCGAATCCTTGAACGGGAATCGGAGATCATCGACCTGGCCAATGCTCAGGACCCCAAGCTCGTCGAAGTCGGTGGCGGGGTCAAGGGCCTCACGGTTCGTCTCGTCGAAGCACGGACTTCGACCTACGTGCTCGTCCATCTTCTCGTCGATGTGCGAGATGCGATGGGGGCGAATGCTGTGAACACCATGGCCGAAGCGGTTTCCGGCTCCGTCGCAGCCATCGCCGAAGGCGAGGCACTTCTGCGCATCCTCACCAACAAAGCCGACCGTCGACTGTCACGCGCCCGCGCGGTCTTCGACAAGGAGCTGCTCGGCGGTGAAGGCGTCATCGACAACATCCTCCACGCCTACGAACTCGCCGCAGCCGATTCCTATCGTGCCGCCACGCATAACAAGGGCATCATGAACGGCATCTCCGCCGTCGTGCTTGCAACCGGGAACGATACTCGTGCAGCCGAGGCCGGCGCCCATTCCCACGCGGTCGTCGACGGCCGTTACACATCCCTGTCGACCTTCGAGAAGAACGCTGACGGCGACCTGGTCGGGACTCTCGAGATGCCGATGCCCGTTGGGCTCGTCGGAGGAGCCACCAAGGTGCACCCCGCTGCACGCGCGGCTCTGCAGATCGCCGAAGTGTCGACGGCCCAAGAACTCGCCGAGATGATCGTCGCCACCGGTTTGGCTCAGAACCTTGCCGCACTGCGAGTGCTCGCCACCGAAGGAGTTCAGCGCGGACATATGTCGCTGCACGCCAAGAATCTCGCTGCCTCTGCCGGAGCGAACGCCGAAGAAGCCGCGATCATCGTGGATCGGCTCATCGAGGAGAAGGCATTCCGCTTCGACCGGGTCCAGTCCATCCTCGAAGAACTCCGATCGGGTGGTTCGCAGTGACGATGGAGCTTCCACAGCAGATCACCCAATCGGACCTGCCGACCGAAGTCAGCATCTGCGAAGTCAGCCCCCGAGATGGGTTGCAGTCGCAATCACGCATACTCCCTGCAGCGGTCCGTCTCGAGCTGATACAGCGTCTTGCCTGTGCGGGCCTGAAGGTCATCGAAGCCGGAAGCTTCGTTTCTCCTCGAGCCGTTCCCCAGATGGCTGATACTCGATCGGTTCTCGACGGCTTGGATGTGGATTCCGACCTCGCTTTCCCGGTTCTCGTCCCGAACCGGCGGGGTCTCGATGATGCCGTCGCGGCCGGAGCCAAAGATGTCGCAGTCTTCATCAGCGTCACGGATTCGTTCTCGAGAGCCAATCTGGGCGATTCGCTTCAGGTGACCACCGGTCGCAGTCTCGAAACAGCCAGAGCCGCGACTTCCGCAGGTCTTCGCGTGCGGGGGTACCTCTCGATGGTGTTCGGTGATCCCTGGGAAGGGTCGGTCGACCCGGCAGATGTCGCCGCCGCCGCTCGACGGCTGGTCGACGCGGGCTGCTCAACGATCTGCCTGGGCGACACCATCGGGACCGCTACTCCCGGTCATGTGACCGCCGTCCTTGATAGCCTGATCGACGCCGGGATTCCGATCGAACGGGTTGCCGTGCATACCCACAACACCTATGGCCAGGCGCTCGCGAATGTCTACGCCGCGCTCCAGGCCGGAGTACGACAGTTCGATGCATCGGCAGGAGGAATCGGAGGATGTCCATTCGCACGCAGTGCGTCCGGCAATCTCGCCACCGAAGACCTCCTCTGGATGCTCAACGGGCTCGGCATCTCGACCGGAGTCGATATCGAAGCCGTGGCGGCCATCAGTCAGTGGCTGAGCGACGAACTCGGCACCCCGCTCCCATCTGCCACGCCCTCGGCTGTCCTCAGCCGGTAGTCCCACCGTTCACGTTCCCGACAACCGTCGGCCGACAGAAGGCAGGCAATGATGCCGCAATTGCTCGAGGTGTGGAATGACACCGTCGATCCCAAACACCTCACCGGTGGAATAGCCATCGGAGTCGGGATCGCTGTCCCGGCCTACCTGATCGCTGATCAGATCTTTGCTTCCAGAGGTGATGGAACTCTGGGGCACTCGTATGCGCTGCTCGTCGGCATCGTCGGCTGCATCGTCGGTGCAGTGATCGCCGGGTTCCTATTCAAACCGAAGCGCGTGATCACGACTGCCGGCGCCGACACTCGGAATCGCCAGGAGATCATCAACGAGATCGTCGACGAATACGGGGATCTCGGCGACCCACGAGAACTCGGCCCTTCGGTCCAGGAAGAAGTCCGTGCCCTCGGCCTCTTCGACGCTCTTGTCGAAAACCACGAGACGCGAGCTCAGGAGAAGGGCGGGCACAAGTGAGCGCAGAACTCATCGAGCCCATTCTGTGGGCAATCGGGATGGCGGTCCTCGCCGGAGTGCTCTTCACCGGCATCGGGTTGATTTCCGGCACAGATGAAACCGCGATCGTTGCCCCACTGGCGCTGCTGGTGATACTCATCGGCGTTCCTCCGGCCGGCGTCATCGCGTTCTTCCTCGCGGCGATCATCGCCAAACACATCTCCCACGCCGTGCCCACGACGCTGCTCGGCATACCGGGGGATACCACCGCCGTGCCGATGCTGCGCGAAGCTCAACTTCTGCGGTCCCTGGGTGTTCCTCATATCGCATTGCGAAAAGCGATCTCCGGTGGTGTCATCTCGGTTGCGATAGCAGTTCCGCTGTCGATCGTCTTTGCGCTCGTGCTCACCCCCTTCGCCGACGCGATCGGTGCCGCCGCCCCATGGATCTTCATCGCCGCTGCAGTCCTAGTCGCCTACACCTCGAAGGGAAAGCTGGCCGCGGTCGTCGCCCTCATTCCCTTCGTTCTGATCATCGTCGGCCTGCAGGCGTTCATCATGGAGCAGAAGGAAGCGACTTTCACGACTTCGTTCTTCCTCGGCATCGCCACCGGCCCGCTCATCTTCGACCTCCTCTCAGCGCTTTCGCCTGTTGGCCGCCGGGCAATGCGACAGGAGGGAAAGCGGGAGTTCAACCTCGCTCCCGACGTGCGCTCGAGAGACGGCAAGCGTCTGCCCAACCCCTTCAAGACGCTGAGTGGGAAGCAGCTCGCTTACACCAGCGGCTCAGCGGCGATCACCAGTGCCACCTTTGTGTTCTCACCTGTGGCGATGGCCGTGCTCATGGGCGAGATCGTCGGCAGCCGAATCAAGAACGGCTACGAACGTCTGACGACTGTCGTCACTGTCAGGAATGGAACTACGGAGTCGACCTACATCGCGGAGACCCTCATTCCGCTCATCGCAATCGGTCTGCCGCTTTCGCCGATGGCCGCCGGTCCGGCTGCGCCGCTGTTCAACGCTCCGCCGGTGTACACGCTCGACGCCGAGACGGGAGAGACGAACAATCTCCACGACCTGCTCACGACCGGGCAGTTCGCACTCTTCGCCGTGATCGCGGCGATCATCGCCATCGTCATCGCCTACCCCTTCGTCATGACAAACGCCCACCGGGCAGCGACCTGGGTGATGCGATCCGTCTCCCACGAGGCGATCATCGCCGGCTTCGCCTCGCTCATCTGCGTCATCTGCCTTTATGAGGGCGGACTGCTGGCCCTGGGAGTGACGCTCACGGTCGGACTCGTCGGGGGCCTGTTCAACCGATTCATCGGCATGCACGCAGGAGTCCAATTCATGGGCTACTACGTCGCCGCCCTCACCGTGCCCGCCCTGCTGGCGCTGTGAAGACCGTGCCTTCCTCTCCTTCCCTCACCGAGGCGGGTCCACCGGTCACCGATATTGGGCGGTGACCCGACGAATGACGGCGACCACCTCGGCGATGGCGGAATCGTGAGCGGCGACGATCGGATCACGGCGGGATGTCGTCCGCGGTTGGGCGGCCCGGGACACGAGAAGCACGTCGCGACGGCAGGCGCTCAGGGGCATCGGGATGATCTCGATGTCCGGGTCGGTCGAGAGTGAGGATTCGGGGATCATCGCCACCGCCAGTCCGGCTGAGATCATCCGATTGATGGCCGCATAGTCGTCCATGCGCATCCCCACCCGGGGTTCGAACCCGGCAGCGACGCAGAAGGAGCGGACCACCTCGTCGATGGCGTCACCCGGGTCGATGCTGAAGGCCCAGGTCTGGGACACCAAGGCCGTGAGATCGGGCAGACCGTTGTCATCGACGGCGATGGCACCGATGGATTTCGGCACGCACAGGCTCAGCTGCTCTGAATAGAGGGGACGGGCGGAGAGTGATACGGGGATCCACGTTTTGTCGATGTCGGTGGAGACAAGCAGCGCGAGGTCGAGGTCACCGGCCTCGAGCCGCGAGACGAGTTCCGCGTGTTCGTCCATCGTCACGTCCAGGGCCGCGGTCGGAGCCTCGGGGTGAGTGCCCTGGGCCTCTCCGTCGGCTCCGGCCACCGCCTCGTCGCGGGTCTGCCAACGAGGCCGTTTCTGCAGGTCATGGTAGAGCGGCGGGATCAGCCTGGCGCCGACTGTGGGCACCGCCCCGATCTTGACCGGCACTGCTTGGGACTCCCTCCACAGGGCCACTTCGGTGCCGAGGCGATCGCACAGTCCGAGGATCTCCGTCGCCCGCGCCACGACGAGGCTGCCCACTGCGGTCGGATGCGAACCGCGGGGACTGCGCACGATGAGCGTCGATCCCAACGTCCGCTCGAGATTGCGCAGGTGATGGTTGACCGTCGGTTGGCTCCAGGCCAGGGCAGCGGCCGCAGCCGCCACTGAGCCGGAATCGGCGATGGCACGGAGAGCCACGAGTCCTCTTGTATCCAGTGGATCCATCATTCTCCCGCAAACAGCTCAATAGTGTGTATAGAGCAGTTTAGGAAAGTTGCTATTCTCCCGGCAAGGGTCGGCTTCCTACTCTGGGACTATGACCGTCCAACATGATTCCCCCATGTCCCCAGCTCCGGAAGCGCCGTCGACCCCCATCGGCCCAGCGAACCCGGAACAGGCCCGCGCGCCCTACGCCGAGGCCCTGGCACAGGCAGCGAATCGCGATTCGCTGTTCCTGTCCACCCCCGGACACGGTGGCACCCGAACGGGAATCTCTGCCGGTCAAGCCGAATTCTTCGGCGAGCACACCCTCTCCCTGGACATCCCCCCACTCTTCGACGGCATCGACCTCGGTGCCGACACCCCGAAGGACGAAGCTCTCGCCCTGGCTGCCGAGGCCTGGGGCGCCAAGCGCACCTGGTTCCTCACCAACGGCTCCTCGCAGGGCAACCGGATGGCCGCACTGGCCATCGGCACCCTCGGCCGCGGAGTCATCACCCAGCGCAGTGCGCATTCGAGCTTCATCGACGGCATCGTGCTGGCCGGCCTCAATCCCGGTTTCGTCTACCCCAATGTCGACGAGGTCAACGGCATCGCCCATGGCGTGACCCCCGATTCGCTGCGCCGGGCGATCCGCAACCACCCCGATGAGGTCAGCGCCGTCTACCTCGTGACCCCGAGCTACTTCGGTGCCGTGGCCGATGTCGAATCCCTCGCCGAGGTGGCCCATGAAGCCGGTGCCGCACTCATCGTCGATGCCGCGTGGGGCGCCCACTTCGGGTTCCACCCGGACCTGCCGGCGTCCCCGGTGACCCTTGGTGCCGACATCGTCATCATGAGCACTCACAAGCTCGCCGGTTCACTCACCCAATCCGCGCTCCTTCACCTCGGCGACACCGAATTCGCCGATCGGCTCGAACCGGCGCTGGCTCGAGCGTTCATGATGACCGCTTCGACGAGCGAGAACGCGCATCTGATGGCCTCGATCGACTTGGCGCGCCGTGAGCTCATGACCTCGACCGAGGCGATCACGGAGTCGCTGGAGAACATCCGCCACATCCGCGCGCAGATCGAGGCGACCGACCGCTATCACCTGCTGTCCGGCGAGTTCCTCGGCCACCCCGACGTGGTCGACATCGACCCGTTCCGCCTGCCCATCGACATCACCGCCACCGGCCTCGACGGACACACCGTCCGCAAACGCCTGGCCGAAGAGTTCGACATCTTCCCCGAGATGTCGACAGCGACCACTCTCGTCGCTCTCATCGGCATCGGCAAGTCCCCGAACATCGACCGCCTCATCGATGCCCTGGAGACACTGCGCATCGAAACCGCGGACGCCGGCACGGCTGTCGGCGACGGACGAGTCTCCGTGCGCACGGCACTGCCTCCGCTGCCGACAGCCGGCCGGTTGGCGATGACGCCGCGTGAAGCATTCTTCGCTGACTCCGAACTCGTCTCAGCCGCCGAAGCCGTCGGACGAGTGAGTGTGAGTTCGCTGGCTGCCTATCCTCCCGGCATTCCGAATGTCCTGCCCGGCGAGGAGATCACCGTCGAGACCATCGGCTTCCTCCAGGCCGTGGCAGCGAGCCCCTCCGGTCACGTCCGCGGTGCCGTCGACCCCGGTCTCGAGACCTATCGCGTCATCAGGAACTGATCTGCGCGCAGTCACCGTCCGCACCGTGCTCGTCGGCCTCAGCCGACAACGCCACTGGACAATTGACCCTGCGAATTAAGTTATATCTTTTTTGCGTATTTTCTGGACCACTGGACAGATTTCAACGAACACTTCTGCCATCGGACACATCTGCCGTGAACTGTGTCACAATTTTTATTGACATGCCTTTCGTGCCGCGTAAGGATGTTCTGCATTGTCGAAATCCGACAGCAACTGCCGCGCAGAGTTCGCACCATTCCGGCGACTCGGCCCTGCAACTTGCCTAGCAGCAGCTGAAACGAGGAACCTCTGATGCCAGAAGGCCACGACAGATTCGCGCAGAAGGACAAGAAGCCGTCGCGCAAGGAACGGCGTGCAATCAAGAAGCAGAGACGGTTCGAAGCCGATGACTGCATCGTCGTCGAAACCAAATCGATCCGCACCGCCATCGGCGGGACCACGGTCGGCAACTTCATGGAATGGTTCGACTTCGGCGTCTACGGCTACCTCGCTTTGACGGCTCATCCGATTCCAGGGTGTAGTCGCGGTCTGAAGCCGCCGGTCTCGAGCAGGGACCTGGCGATGTAGTTGGTGAGGTTGCGGAACCCGAGGGCTGAGCCGCGGAGGTGTTCGAGCCGGCCGTTGATCGCCTCCGTAGGCCCGTTGCTGGTGCCGGGGCGGTCGAAGTAGGCCAGCACGTCGGCGGCCCGCTTCTTCAACGTCCGGCCCAGCGTGATGACCTCGATCAGCGCGGCCGGGACGCCGTCGCTGACCGACTCGATCAGCTTGGTCATGAGCTCGCGGCCCTGGCGTCGGTCCTCGTGGCGGTAGGCCGCGATCATCCGCTGATAGATCCCCCAGGTCGCCTCGACCTGCACGTGCTCATCACCGGCGAACAGTGCCCGTAGTCGGCTGGCCTGCTTGTCAGTGAGCAGCCCAGCACCGGTGTGCAGCGTTCGCCGTGCGGAGTAGAGCGGGTCACCCTTGTGGCCGCGGTGACCGTGGATGGCCTGCTGGACCCGGCGTCGACACCGGTCCAACGCGTCGCCGGCCAACCGGACCACGTGGAAGGGATCCATGACCGCGACAGCGTCGGGGAGCTCCTCGGTGGTGGCGGTCTTGAAGCCGCTGAACCCGTCCATCGCGACGACTTCCACGCCGTCACGCCAGGTGTCGCTCCGGGTGGCGAGCCAGGTCTTGAACACCTGCTTCGAGCGACCCTCGACCATGTCTAGGAGCCGTGCCGGGCCGGTGCCATCACGGATCGGGGTGAGGTCGATGATCACGGTGACGTACTTGTCGCCACGCCTGGTGTGGCGCCACACGTGTTCATCGACGCCAACGACTCGGACACCCTCGAACCGTGCCGGGTCGTCGATCAGGACCCGCTTGCCCTCGGCCACGACGGCGTCGTTAGCGGTGTCCCAGGCAACCCCGAGACCCTCGGCGACCCGGGCGACGGTGAGGTGAGCGATCACGATCCCCTCAAGTGCCCACCGCAGCCCGCGACGCGAGAGCTTCGCCCGAGGTTCGGCCGCCCGGGAGGTGTCTTGGCGCCACACGTGCCCGCAGCCAGCGCATCGGTAGCGGCGGATGGTGAGCAGCAGCGTGGTAGGTCGCCAGCCGAGTGGTTCGTGGGCCAGCTGCCTGGTGACCGTGTCCCGCGGGGTTCCTTCGCAGCCGCATCGGCGGCACCACTGGTCGGCTTCGGCGACCCGGCACGCGACGACCGCACGGTCGGACTCGAGGCGTTGGCCGGTGACGACGAGGCCGAGCTCGTCGAGTCGGCAGAAGGTGGTCAGATCTGGGTGGGCGAACGCGCGTGAGCGGTCGCCGGCGGTAGCGTCGGGCACGTCGAGGTCTTTCAGGATGAGCGTGTAGGAGCCTTCATCCTCGGGAGACCTCGACGTCTATCCCGGGACCGCCACGCCAACGCCTGCTACACCCACAACCGGGATGAGCCCCTATGGCGCTTCACAACCGTGGTACACGAGAGCACGCATGGTGCGGCTCCTTCGGTGGGTGGGCTGCCGGCCGGGGGCCGGGTTCGGTGCGGGTCGGTCTCAGAAGGCGCTGGCGGCGGCTTCGGCGACGGCCTGGTCTTGGTCACCGGTTCCTCCGCTGACGCCGACGGCGCCGACGACCTGGCCGTCGCGCTCGAGCGGGATGCCACCGGCGAAGATCATCACCCGACCGTCGTTGGAGGCGTGGATGCCGTAGAACTGCTCACCGGGTTGGGCGAGGTCGCCGAGGTCTTTGGTGGCTGTGTCGAACGCGCGGGCCGTGAAGGCTTTGTTGATCGAGATGTCGATGCTGCCCAGCCACGCTCCGTCCATCCGTACGTGAGCGACGAGATTGCCGCCGGCATCGACGACGGCGATGTTACTGGGCTGACCCTGCGTGCTGGATTCAGCTTCTGCTGCCGCGATGACACGTTTGGCGTCGTCCAACGACAATGTAGGAATTGATAGCATCAATTGCTCCTTCGAATGTGGCGTGCGCTTTGTGGCTCGAGCCGCTCCAGAGCCGCCCGTTGGTTTGCCTGTTGAGTTTGTGACCGACAGCGCTCGTGTTGTGGTTCGCGTTGCGAACGTGCGTGAGCGGACTACGGGAGCTTGGACGCGAGGACGTCGGCCGGCAGGATCTCGGGTGCTGCGCTGAGGAGGTGCTGGTTGGCCGTCAGGGCTGCGACGATGGCGCCGTTGGCGTGGGCGTCGCGAGCGGCCTCGTCGTGGAATGCATCGAAGATCCAGAAGGTGTCGGCGTGGGTCCTGACCGCGAACCAGACAATCGTTCCTACTTCTTCGTTGGCGAGTGCGACAGCGCCGGCGAGCAGATCGGCGAGCGCGTCGTGCTGTCCATCGGCCGCGACGATCTTGGCGACGAAGGCATACGGAAGTGATGCGGGTGTTGACATGAGGGACTCTCCTTGAAGTCGTGATTCTTCGTGTGACGAGTTCAGCGTATGACGAGCGAGGGCCGGTGGGTAGTGGCGTATACGGCAGTATTGCTATTGTTTACGTCATGCGTATCGGACTGATCGCGATCGACGGCTGCTTCGGTTCGGCTATCGCGTCGATCATCGACATCGTGCGGGTAGCCGACGGAGCCCGCGGTGATGTCGACCCGCGGATCGACCCGATCGAACTCGCCATCCTCGGACCGAAACGGCGAGTGACCACGACGGCATCGATGACCCTGTCGGTGGACCACCCGCTGTCGGAGTCCGCAGAGTTCGACGTGGTCGTCGTCCCTGCGCTTGGAACCCTTACGGCCGCCGCTACCAACGACGCCCTCCAGAGCCGAGATGCTCGTTCGGTCATCGCCTCGCTCGGGCGCCTCGACGAGGCGACCACCCGGATCGCCGCGGCGTGCACCGGCGTGTTCGCTGTCGCCGAGACCGGACGGATGCATCATCGGCGGGCGACGACCAGCTGGTTCCTGGGGCCGGAGTTCCTGAAGCGCTATCCGAGCGTCGCCCTCGATCTCGACACCATGGTCGTGGTCGACGGGAACCTCGTCACCGCCGGCGCCGCGTTCGCCCACATCGACCTCGCGCTCTCACTCGTGCGATCGATCAGCCCCGACCTGGCCCAACATGTCGCCAAGCTCCTCATCATCGACGAGCGTCCGTCGCAGGCGGCCTTCGTCGCCTACGAAAATCTCCGGCACGAGGACTCGATCGTCGTCGAGTTCGAACGCTTCGTGCGCGCCCGACTGGACGAACCGTTCAACGTCGCCTTCGTCGCGCAGTCGCTCGGCACCAGCCGGCGCACCCTCGAACGACGAGTCCGTGCGGCGCTCAACCTCACTCCGCTCGGGTTCGTCCAACGGCTTCGCATCGAACGAGCTCGGCACCTCTCAGCAACCACGGATCTCACCTCCGCCGAGATCGCGCTACGGGTCGGCTACGCGAACGCCGAGACTCTGCGCTCCCTCCTGCGTAGGGAGCGACGCCGTTCCTGACCTATCGCCATGCCTGTAGCCGGTGTGCTAGTGCTCGACTGGAACCACCTCTCAGCACGTCGCGTCGACGCTACTGCGTCGCCCCTGGACGACCCACTCGACACGCCCGCAGCACAGGCCATGTGACGTGTCCCGGCTTCCCGGACGGTCGGGGTCGGGTGGCTGTGATGTGTCGCTGCGTTCTCGTCGAGGGGGTCAGCAGACTCGATCAGGGTCGATTGGGATGAGACGCGAAGGCGGTCAGGTCAGGGCGGCCGAAGCCGGCCGGCGGGGTAGCGTCGGTCACGTCGAGGTCTTTCGGATGGATGGCGTAGGAACCTCCATCGTCGGGAGACCTCGACGTCTATCTGCGGACCGACGCGCCCGGCCGACCTACACCCTCATCTGGGAAGAGCCGCTTTGACTATGAGGACCGTCTTCACCGAAGGCATGGACGAGCAGATGGGCCTGCTCGTCACTTTGTTCGGCTTCGCGGTCTCGTTCCTCGTCCGCCCGCTCGGCGGCATGGTGCTCGGACCACTCGGCGACAAGATCGGTCGCCAGAAGGTCCTGTTCTTCACGATGGCCACGATGGCCACTGCCACGGCGCTGATCGGCGTTCTGCCCACTGCGGCTCAGGTCGGCCTGTGGGTCATCATCCCGCTTTACCTGCTCAAGATGATCCAGGGCTTCTCCACCGGCGGCGAGTACGCCGGTGCCACCACTTACGTCTCCGAGTTCGCCCCGGACAAGTCTCGCGGCTACTGGGCGTCGTGGCTCGATGTCGGCTCCTACCTCGGATTCGCCGCCGGCGCCGGCACCGTGGCCATCACGACCGTCGTCACCACGTCCATCAACGGCGAGAACGCCATGCTCGACGGCGGCTGGAGGATCCCGTTCCTCATCGCCATCCCGCTCGGCGCCGTCGCCATCTGGTTCCGTCTGAAGATCCCCGAGACCCCAAGCTTCGAGTCGAGCGAAGAAGCCGGCCGCGACATCAAGGTCAAGGACGACAAGTACGCACGCCACGGGCTCATCGGCGTCGTTCGCCACTTCTGGAAAGAGATCCTCATCGGCATCGCCGTCGTCGCAGGATCGCAGACTGTCGGCTATGCGCTCACGAGCTTCATGCCCACCTACCTGGAAGAGACCGTCAAGGTCTCGAACGTCCAGGCCGCTGCGGCCACGATCCCGGTCCTCGTCGTCATGTCTGCCTGCCTGCCGCTCATCGGCAAGCTCTCAGACAGACTGGGACGCAAGTTCGTCTTCATGGCGGCCGCGATCATGACGATCATCCTCATCATTCCCGCCTTCGCCGTCATGCAGATCGGTGAGATGTGGGCGGTGATGGTGGCTCTGTTCATGGTCGCCCTGCCCGCCGGGTTCTACATCGCCTGCCTGGCCTCGACGCTGCCGGCTCTGTTCCCGACCGCATCTCGCTACGGTGCGATGGGCCTGACGTTCAACATCGGCGTCTCCCTGTTCGGCGGCACCACGCCGCTGGTCGCCCAGGCGCTCATCGACGTCACCGGCAACTCCTACATGCCCGCGTTCTACATCCTGTTCTTCTCGGTCGTCGCGCTCGTCGCCGTGCTCCTCATGAAGGAATCCGCGCACAAACCGCTGCCGGGATCGTTCCCGACCGTATCCACCCACGAAGAGGCCGAAGAGCTGGCTCGGACCCAGTCGGAGAACCCGGACATGGACATCGAGGCGATGCCGATCGTCGACATCGACAAGGCCCCTGCCTGATAGAGATCCACACGCGATCGGGTACTCGATCTGATCACAGACAGCGACACCGGGCCGTCCCGACAGGGGCGGCCCGGTGTCGCCTTATTCCCGTGCCGATTCCACCTGACACGGCGAGGTAGAGTCCGGATGAGCGGGGAAGCGCTTGAAGAAGTAGAGGTTCGACGTCACGAGTTCGGCCGCCGCGGCGGGATCGCCCGCCTCGATGAGGTCGACGATCCTCGGCAGCTCACGGGCGGAGTCGACGGCAATGGTCCCGATCTGGTCCTGGTGTCGGTAGAGGCGCGACTGATCACGCAGTCGCAGGCTGATCGCGGCTGCGCGCGCACCGAGCCCGTATTCGAGCAGAGCTTCGTGGAATCGGCGATCTTGGGTGTAGAACTCGGCGATCTCACCGCTCTCGGCCGCCGTCACGGTCGCCTCGGCAAGTTCGCGCAGACGGTTGACCGCGCCGGCTTTCGCCGTTGATTCGGCGAGCTCGCGGGCGGCCGGAACAGCGAGGAGGACACGGATGCGGATGATCTCCTCAAGGTCCGCCTCGGTGACGGGGACGAGACGGAAGCCCCGATTGGGCACAGCCTCGACCGTTCCTTCGGTCACGAGCGCCATCATCGCCTCACGAACGGGACTGAGAGAGATGCCGAGCTGCTTGGCCAGCCGGGCGGCCGAATAGATCCGGTCTTCGGCGAGCTCACCGGAGATGATGGCATCGCGAATGATCGCCAGCGCCTGCTCGCGCAGCGACTCGGTCTGCGGTCTCATTCGCTCCATCACGTTTCCCTCCCTCACCTCACTGTGCACAATCGGCTTCCATCGGCTATTGACAGCATAACCGCGAGATCGCACGATAGAGGCATGTAATCGGTAACCGATTACCCAGTGTCGCTCCCCTGTCGGAGCCGTTCCTGCAACGAAGGAGGAACCCATGACCGCCGATCCCCAGCTCGGCACGTCCGCCGATCCGCTGCTCCAGCCCTTCGACCTCGGAGACCTGACCCTGCGCAACCGCATCGTCTCGACCTCGCATGAGCCCGCTTACACCGAGCTGGGCATGCCGAAGGACCGTTACCGGCTCTATCACCGGGAGAAGGCTCGCGGCGGAGTCGGGCTGACGATGATCGGCGGCTCGGCCGTCGTGTCCAAGGATTCCCCGGCCGCCTTCGGCAACATCGATCTGTCCACCGACGAGGTGGTGCCCTGGCTCTCAGCGATCGCCGAAGACTGCCACGACGAGGGCGCAGCGGTCATGATTCAGACGACCCACCTGGGGCATCGCTCTTCGAACTTTGCGGGTGACTGGCTGCCCCTGGTTTCGACTTCGCGAACGAAAGAGGCAGCGCACCGTTCGTTCACGAAGGCCATGGAAGACTTCGACATGGATCGCATCGTCGCCGACTTCGCCGCCGCGGCCGCCCGCGTCGCCGCCGCCGGTCTCGACGGCCTCGAGGTCATGCACGCCGGGCACCTGCTCGACGCGTTCCTCGCTCCGTGGCTCAACGACCGCGACGACGAGTACTCCGGTGAACTCGAGAACCTGATGCGGTTCCCGCTGCGCGTCATCGACGCGGTCCGGGCGGCCGTGCCCGAAGATTTCCAGGTCGGCATCCGCATGGCCGTCGACGAACGCCGCGACGATGGCATGGACGAGGCCCGGGCCACCGAGGTCCTCCAGACCTACACCGCCCACGGCATCGACTTCCTCAGCCTCAACGTCGGGCTGATCAGCTCCGACCGGGAACTCGCCGAGGCAATCCCGGGCATGGGCACACCCGCGGCACCGTGGCTCGACACCTGCCGCCGCATCCGGGCCGCGATCGACATCCCGGTCCTCCACGCCGCCCGCATCGCCGATGCCGCGACCGCCCGGTTCGCCCTCGAGGACGGGTGCCTCGACCTCGTCGGGATGACCCGCGCGCAGCTGGCCGATCCGCATCTCGCACGCAAGATCGCCGAGGGGCGGGAGGACGACATCCGCCCCTGCGTGGGCGCGAACATGTGCCTCGACTCGATCTACACCTCAGGCTCGGCGACCTGCATCCATAATCCCGCCACCGGTCGCGAAGCCGAACTGCCGCAAGAGGTCCCCCACGACGCTGAGGCGGCTCCGAAGCACGTCGTCATCCTCGGTGCCGGCCCGGCCGGGCTCGAAGCCGCCCGTGTCGCTGCCGTCCGCGGGCACCGGGTGACGCTGCTCGAGGCCGATGACGCACCCGGCGGGCAGGTGCGCATCGCCGCTCGTTCGCAGCGACGCCGCGACCTCATCGGCATCATCGACTGGCGCGTCCAACAGTGCAAGAAGCACGGGGTCGATCTGCGGCTGAACACCTTCGCCGAGGCGGACGACATCCTCGCGCTCGACCCCGACGTCATCATCGTCGCCACCGGAGGGGTCCCTGACGCCGGGTATCCCTTCCGTGAGCAGGGCCCAAGCTTCGACGTCTGGGATGTCATGGACGACCGGCTCAAATCGAAGCAGCGGGTGCTCGTCTTCGACGACCACGGGTTCTACCCTGCCCTCGACGCCGTCGAACGATTGGCTCGGGGAGGTCAGCAGGTCACCTACGTCAGCCCCGAACGCACGATCGGCATCGATGTGGGGTCGATGAACTCCCCCGCCTATCTTCAGGTGTTCTCCGAATTCGGAGTCGAGGTCCGCCTCGGCGAGCGCCTGACGGAGAAACCGCGGATCGAGGGAAAGGAGATCGTGGCGAGGCTGCGCAACGACTATTCGGATCGGGAGACCGAAGTCATCACCGATGCCGTGGTCGTCGATTTCGGGACGACACCGAACGATGAGGTCTACTTCGAGCTCAAATCGCAGTCGTCGAATCACGGGGCGACGGACCTTGAGGCGTGGGTGCGGGGACAGCCGCAGCCGGATTCCGGCGTCGACCCGCAGAGCACATCCACCGGCTCCGAGGCGGGGCCGAAGTTCGCGCTCTACCGGATCGGTGACGCCGTCGCCTCCCGCAATGTGCATGCGGCGGTGCTGGAAGGGCTGAGAGTGGGAATGGGGCTGTGAGTGGCCCAGTGACGACGATCTGCACAAGCATCGATTTCCATACTGCCGGCGAACCGTTCCGGATCGTCGCCGAACCTCCGGTCGACATTCCAGGCGCGAGCGTGGCGCAGCGGCGAGAGCTGGCGGTGCCGGGCTCGGAGGTCGATGATCTGCGCAGGCTGCTGTGTTTCGAACCTCGCGGGCATGCGGACATGTACGGCGGCTTCATCACCGCCCCCGATGATGACGGTGCCGATTTCGGGGTGCTGTTCTGGCACAAGGACGGGTTCTCCACGGCCTGCGGCCACGGGACGATGGCGCTCGGGGCGTGGGCGGTGTCGTCTGGGCTCGTTGCGGTCAATCCGTCCGGGACTACGACAGTGACGATTGATGTGCCCTCGGGGAGGGTGCAGGCTCATGTGCACACGGACGGCAAGGGACGGGCCGCCGCGATGGATTTCGTCAATGTGCCCAGCAGGCTCATCGGCACGGACATTTCGGTTCCCACGAGCCGAGGACCGGTGAGCGTCGACCTCGCCTGGGGTGGGGCGATCTATGCCCTCGTTGACGGCGCGCAGCTCGGTATGGCGCCACCGGGAGACTCAGATGACAGCGGAACAGGCGACGGGAGCGGTGGCGTGATTCTGTCGGAGAATCTCACCGCGCTCATCGGGCTCGGCCGTGAGAGCAAGGCGGGTCTGGCCGGTCGCCCGCAGACCGTGCATCCGGACGACGATCGCCTCTCCGGCGTCTACGGCACGATCTTCGTCGACCGATTCGGGACCGTGCCCGACGGGGCGCTGCACCAGCGCAATGTCACGATCTTCGCCGATGGTCAGGTGGACCGCTCCCCGTGCGGTTCGGGAACAGCGGCTCGATTGGCCGCTCTCCATGCCACCGGTGAGCTTCGACCCGGGCAGACGCTGGTTCATGAGTCGATCGTCGGCACGCGTTTTCGGGCGAGAGTGCTCGAGGAGATCGACCCGCTCGATGACCTCGTGCCCGGGTTCGTGCTGCGGTGAGCCGTCCTGGACTACTTCGTCGATTCGAAGTTGAGAACATCCAGCGCCCCGATCTGAATCTCCTCGCGCCCTCTGCGCTCAAAACATCAATTCTCTAAAGCTGAGACAGCCGCCTCCAGATTCCAGAGATACTCGATTCCCGGCTGTCTCTCCATGCCCTACTTGTTGAGAAGCGGAGTGTTGCGAATTGGCGCTGTTGAGCACACTGCGGCTCAGCATGGAGTCCGCTCTCCGAGCCATGAATCTCGAATCGTCCGATGGCGTACCCAAAACAATGCCTGCTTGACCCGTTGCAGAATCGCTGACCGAGTTATTCGAACCGCCGCCGTGCCAAGACCAATCCTGACCCGAACGTCACGGCAATGCCGAATATCACCCAGGTGACCCAGACTCGTCCAGAAGAAGCATTGTCGAACAGACCGGGCAACAGCAGTATGAAGATTCCTGAAAACACTGCCAAACCGAATATGAGACCAGCCAGTGCATATGGCTTCGACATATCACCCTCACCCTCAGTTGAAGCTGGCCGCCGTCGTCACGGACTCATCGCCCACGTTCGCGTATCCGCAGGCTGCAGAAGCCGCTCTTCTGACCAAAGATCTCGATCGTCAGCAACCTTACCGTCGATGCAGCCGCCGTGCCCGGCATCTCCCGACTGCGGGTCCGGCATCTTGCATGGGCACATATCAATTGGCGACGTCGATCACCGCTCGACGACGAGCTCAGTCAAGGAGGTCGAACAGCAGGGCAGGAACTTTCCGGCCGCGATCTCCTTGGGGCGGATCCCTCCGGCATGCTTCATCTCGACCTCAGCGCAAGCAGATGTGCCTACCACTTTGCACAAGGTTTCTAGCACGAGCTTCGTTGACAAATCCTGCATGAAAGAAGTCAAGCAGGCTTACGAGAAGGTCGGGCAAGAGGCGAGTGCTGACGACCTCGAGATCTGTAAAGGGAATGTGACCGTCGAAGAAGGATCTACTGAGACAGTCGACGTCGGAGAGGCCAAAGCACTCGCTGCTACCCAAGACATGAGCAAGCACGAAACTGCTCAAGTCGTCGAAGCGGCCAAAGCTGGAAAGATCAAGAGCCGGAAATGGAAGCATGCCTACTGGGGTGGCTCCAATTACGAGAAGCATGCTGGCAGAACATACTGGAACGGTTCTCAGGCTTGGGTGAAGAAATATAAAGGTAAGACTGGGTACCACACTTGCCACTCAGAAGGCTCATGGCAGGTTGGCGGCTAAGATTGAATCACTTTTGGAGGCAGTCAGGACGAGACGGATGCAGGTGAAAGACATGGCGACCGAACAGCGTGAGCGATTCATGTCGGCGTCAGAGTGGAAATTCATTGGCTTCCTCGTTCTCGCTTTCTTGCTGACTCCTATCTTTTATGGACTTCCGCTGCTTAGCCCATTGTTCGCTTTGAGCACGAGCGTCAGGACGCACAGAACGAAAATGGTGTGGCTCTGGGTCGTCTCTTCGCTCCTAGTATTGATGTCGATCGCACCGTTCATCCTCAAACTCGCCGGACTGAGCAACTTCGTCGTTGACTGACGATATGGTGCGTCACCGTTAGTGCACAGTCAGTGCGCGCCCGAATACAGCGAACCTCAACGTAAGCGACCTCAGCAAGATCGACACCCTGCCGACCCTTGCAGCGCTCTGTCGATGCAGAAGCGGCACGCTCCACTCCATCACCGTCGAACCCACTACCGACACCAGCACTCTCCGCGTATGCGCCCGCCGCGGCGATGGATCGAAGAACGCGCTGTACGCGAAGATCCAGCAGCAGGTCGCCGACGACGCCCCCATCGTCCCCGTCGCCTACCAGAAGGCGCTGTACGGGGTGAGCAAGGACGTCGTCGGCTTCCGACCCTATGTGCGCGGCACCTACGGCCTCAAGGAGACGAAGCTCAAGCACTGAGCGACGGACTCACTCACCTCTCGACGACGAGATCGGTCAAGGGAGTCGAACAGCAGGGCAGGAACTTTCCGGCCGCGATCTCCTTGGGCCGGATCCCTCCGGCATGCTTCATCTCGACCTCACCGCTGACCAGCACGGACTTGCAGGTTCCGCAGGCGCCTTCCGAGCAGGATGAGGGCACCGACAGTCCAGCGTCCAAAGCGGAGTCAAGGACGGTCGTAGACTCATCGCAGTCGACCACGCGCCCCGAGACCGCGAATTCGATCGCATGGCTCACACCGGTGGCCCCGCATGCACCGGCCCCGGCTCCCGCGGCCCTCGCCCTCGCTTCGGCCCCGGCCAAACGATCGGCCGGTGAGGTGGCGAAGACGAACGACTCCTCATGCGTCCGAGCCTGCAGCACTCCCGCCTCGGCGAGGAGGGGACGCACCGCGTCCATGTACGGACCTGGGCCGCAGACGAAGGTCTCACGCTCGGCCGCGTCGGGGACGACCTCTGCGAGGGCGGCCGCATCGATCCGACCACGGCGCCCCGTCCACGTCTCCGTCCCTGCGTCCCGGGAGCAGAGGATGGTCACGCTGACCCCGGCGACCTCGGCGAGCTGTTCGAGTTCGGCACGGAAGATGATGTCGGCCGGCGTCGAGGCACTGTGGACGAAGACGATGTCGGTGCCGAACCCTCCCTGGCGGGCCAGCAGGCTGCGCACCATCGACATGATCGGGGTGATCCCGGAGCCCGCGGAGAGGAACAGGTGACGCGCTGCCGGGTGGAAGCTTGTGCTGAAGAGTCCATAGGGACCGTCGACGTGGACCCGGTCACCGACTCGGACCGAATCGTGCAGGTAAGTCGAGACCACTCCCCCGGGCACGCGCTTGACCGTGATGGTGAAGATGTTCGTGCCGAAGGGTGCCGAGGAGATCGAATAGCAGCGCTCACATCCGAGCTCGGGGAAGCGCATCGTCACGTACTGACCGGGGGCGAAGTCGACAGCGGACATCCACCCCGCCCGCAGCTCGAAGGTCTTCACGTCATGGGTGACCTGAGTGATGCCGGTGACCTCGACGGGTCCAGTGAGCAGTTCCGGATCGAGCGGCTCCGCCACGACGGCCAGCTGGCCGATCTGGGCAGGCGGGACCGCCGGAGCGGCCAGTCCCGCCTGCACGGGCCAGTCGGCCCATGCCCGCCCGGTCCTCGCGGGCACACGGAAGGTCGCCTTGCCTGCCGGTGATTCTGCCACCGGACCCCCTGCCGAAGTGACCGCCGCAGATGCTGCGTCGACGAGCCTGGAGGCAAGCGTCGAGTGACGGTACCTCATCGCTGCGCCCCCTTCTCCTTGTGCGCCTTGAGCTCCTTATGCACCTTGAGTCGTTCGATGTACCAGGTGACGAAGTCATCCACCTGCGATTCGGTCGGTGCGTACGGGCCGGGTTCATACGCCGGCGACGAGATTCCCAGATGCCCGCGTTCGCAGAAGGTCGCGTCCTGTTCGTTTGTCTTGATCCACACCTTCGTGAGGTTGTCGAGATCGTAGTCGACGCCTTCTTCCGCATCGGCATGGACGAGCCAGGTCGTGCGCACCAGCGTCTTGTCCTCGGCCAGCGGCAGCAGGCTGAACGTCACCACATGGTCGCCCATCGCGTGGAACCACATGTTCGGCTGCACGTGCAGCGAGGCCCGACCGAGGACGAAGGTGTCGAGGTCACCCAATAGTTTCGCCGAGGCGGCCGAACCGTCCATCGTGTACGACTCGCCCAACCCGTCGAGAGCGGCCCGTTCGATCCGGAAGCCCGTCGGCCGTCCGCTCAGTTGCTCGACGAGAGCATAGGGCAGGCCATTGCGATCGCAGTTGGCACGCAGCTGCTCCTCGGCATCGAGGTAGCGCTGGTAGGCCGGCTGCAGACGCTTGGGAATCTCCTCGGGTTCGTAGCCGTAGGTGGGAAAGAATGTGCAGGTCAGCTCCGGGTGACCGGCTTCGCAGTGGTAGCACTCGCGGTTGTTCTCCATGACCAGCTTCCAGTTCGAGTCCTCGATGAGGTCGCTCTGCGCGGCCACCTTCGTCCCGGCGATGTCATGCCCTGCCAGATAGGGTTCGATGACATTGGCCACCTCGTCGATGTCATCGGGAGGGGTGGGGCTGAGGCAGATGAAGATCAGCCCGCCGATGACGCGGACGTTCACCGAGCGCAGCGAGAAGCACGTCCGATCGAAACCAGGAGCCTGGACGCCCGCGGAGATGAGCTCGCCTGCCGGGGTGTAGGTCCACTGGTGGTAGCCGCACACGATGTTGCCCACCGAACCGGACAGGTCGCCCAGCAGCCGAGTGCCCCGGTGACGGCAGACATTGTGGTGGGCGCGGATCTCCTCATCGTCATCGCGGATGACGATGACCGAGTAGGTGCCGATGTCGATCGTGAGGTAGTCACCGGCTTCGGGCACTTCGGCGGTCGAGGCGACGAAGATCCAGGTCGAAGCGAAGATCGCCTCGAGGTCGCGTGCGAAGAACTCCGGGCTGATGTAGAACGGCGCCGCCAAGGAGTAGCCGGGTACGCGTTCGTCGATGAGTCGGTCGATGTCGGTCCTGCCGTGCCCGCCCGATCCAGCGGCCATGCCCCGGCCGCTCACTCCGGAATCGGTTCTCTTCTGCTCTGGGGCCAGAGTCAATTCGTCCACCACCTCGTCGTGATCGTCTCGGCCGCTTCTCCTGCCGGCCCCTTCGCCGGCCGCAGCCCCGGAGTCTGTGCTCCTTGCCCCCAGTGTCCGCTAGAGGTTTGCTGAAGAAAAGCGAATCTTCTTCATCCGAAACGTGCAATACTATTGCATGATCGATCCACGTCTCCACGTCCTTCGGGTCCTCGCCGAAGTCGGCACCCTCACCGAGGCGGCGCACCGTCTCGGGTACACGCCCTCGGCCGTGTCCCACCAGCTGAAGTCCCTGTCGAAAGATCTCGGCGTACGCGTCGTCGAACCTCGCGGCAGGGGCCTCGTCCTCACCCGCGCCGGCCAGGTTCTGCTCGAGCGTTCGCAGGAGCTCTTCACCCGGTGGGAGGAGATCCGCGGCGAACTCGACGGTCTCGATTCCGGGCTCGACACGCGGAGCAGGCGGCTGCGTCTGTGCGGGTTCTCCACTGCCGCGGCGACCCTGCTGCCGCCGACCGCCCTGGCGGTGCTGGAACGTTTCCCCGGCGCCGAGGTGACGATCAGCGAAGCTGAACCCCAGGAGTGCTTCGATCTGCTCGTTGCCGATCATGCCGATGTCGCCGTCGTCGTGGCCACCGACCCGCTGCCGCCCCGCGGTGACTCTCGCTTCGAACAGTCCGCTCTGTTCAGCGATCGGCTCGATCTCCTCGTCCCCTCGGGACATCGCCTGGCGAGCCGAGCAGCGGTGCCGCTGAGTGAGGCCGCCGAAGAGTCGTGGATCCTCGACCGCCCCGGCTCGCCGTATCACCGCTTGGTGCGCACGGCCTGCGCGGCGGCGGGCTTCCAGCCGGATCACGCCCATCAATCGCGGGAGTGGGAGACCGGCGCGGCCCTGGTCTCGGCGGGGCTCGGCGTCGCACTCATCCCGCGCCTGGCCAGGCTGCCCGACGGATTCGACGTCGTGCGGGTCCCGCTGCGCGGTGACCCCGTCCCCTCGCGAAAGATCCTCACCGGCATCCGATCCGGCTCTGGCACGCAGCCGATCATCGCCGCGGCACTGGCCACCCTCGAGTCGGTGTCCGCCGACGTGGTCCAGCGGGCGAAATGACATACTGACCAGGCGCATCGGATACGAGGAGAATCATGGAAACTGGGCAGCTGCGGCGGACGATCGGACTGAGCGAACTCGTCTTCTTCGGTCTCGTCTTCATCGGACCGGCGGCCGCCGTCGGGGTCTTCGGCACCCTCGACGCCCGCTCAGGAGGTGCTGTCGCGCTCGTCTACATCGTCGCCACGATCGTCATGACCTTCACCGCGGTCAGCTATATGCGCATGTCACGGGAGGTCCCGCGCGCGGGCACGGTCTTCGCCTACGCCTCGGCGGGCATCGGGAAGCCGGCCGGCTTCATCGCCGGGTGGATGATCCTCCTCGACTATCTCTTCATCCCCTCGGTCGCCTACCTGTTCACCGGAATCGCGCTGAACTCGATCTTCCCGGCATTGCCCGTCTGGGTGTTCGTGGCTGTGGCCGTCGTCCTCACCACCGGCCTCAACCTCGCCGGGGTGAAGATCGCCTCGCGCGTGATCACCGGGGTCGTCCTCGCCGAGGTGGCCGTCCTCGCGCTGGTCCTCGTCCTCGGCATCGCCTATCTGGTCTCGCATGGTCCGACCCGCGGGTGGCTGACCCCGTTGACCGGGGTCGACGCCTTCTCGATGACGGCGGTGCTCGCGGCCGTGTCCGTGGCGGTGCTGTCCTATCTCGGCTTCGATTCGCTCGCGACCTTCTCCGAGGAGGCGAAGGGCGGACCTCGCATCGTCGGACGTGCCACTCTCATCTGCCTGATCCTGGCGGGAGTCCTCTTCGTTGCCCAGACCTGGGTGGGCAGTCTCCTGTCACCGCTGTCACCGGCGGATCTGCAGGCCGATCCCTCGCTGGAAGGCGCCGCGTACTACAACGCGGTTGATGCGACGGTCGGTCCGTGGCTGCACTGGCTGCTCGCCTTGGCCAAGGCCGTCGGCGCGGCGTTCTCCGCGATGATCGGTCAGGCGGCCGGTTCCCGCATCCTCATGGACATGGGCCGGGCTCGGCAGGTCCCGAAATTCCTCGCCGAGGTGGCCCCGAGGACCGGTGTGCCATGGAAGGGCATCCTCGTGGCTGCGGGCGGAAATGTCATCGTGGCCGGGTGGGCGGCGACCCGTGCCGATGGCCTCGACCAGCTCACCTCGATCGTCAACGTCGGAGCGCTGAGCGCGTTCGTGCTCCTTCAGGCCTCGGTGGTCGGCTTCTTCCTCATCAGGAAACAGGGCAGCGAGGCACCGGATCGATTCAAACACGGTGTTGTTCCGATCATCGGTGCCGGACTGCTCATCGCCGTGCTCGTGAGCGCGAATCCTCTGGCGCTCCTCATCGGAGGAATCTGGCTGCTCATCGGCATTGCGGTGTTCGCGGTGAATAACCGGCGGCGAATCCGCGGCTGAGCCGCCTCGGGGAGTGGTGGACCGTCAGTCCTGCAGACGAGTCGTGCCTTCGTGGCCGCCTGAGGTGTTCAGCTGCTTGGCGTAGCAGCTGTCGGGACCGAGTCCGTGCGAGGAGCACCAGGACAGGGCATCATCAGGGTCGTTGTAGCCGATTCCGACGACCGTGACCCAGAAATTGCCTTCCTTGAAGCTTGTGAAGTCACCGCTCCAGACGAGTTTGACGCGAGGAAACTCCTCACGCAGCTCTTGATGCTCGTCGAGGATCGCCTGTTCGTCCCAGGTTCTGCCTTCGGCTTTGAGCCCGACCTTCTTCGAGCTCAGCTGGGGCACCCATTTGCCGTTGAGGTCGTCTGTGGCCTCCTTGCCGTCCGCATCGGCGAGCTGCTTGAGTGCCTTCTTCGGGTCGTCGGGCAGCTGCGTCTCTTCCTCGGTGGGTTCTGGTTCAGCGCTGGCCGAACCGTCACTGCCGGTCTCGTCGGCCGTCGATTCCTCACTTGCGGCGACGGTGGACTGTTCATCGGAATCGCGTGGGAACAGCGTCGCAGCACCCCAGCCGATGCCCACGCCGAGGACGATGACGATCACGGCGAAGAGGGCGATCATTGGCCCGCGCTTCTTCGGTGCTGCCGCCGGCTGCTGATAAGGGCCCGGTCCCTGCGGATAGGGGTACTGATTCTGCGAGTAGGCCTGTTGACCGTGCGGATGCTGCGGCCCGGCCTGCGGGTGGGCCGGACCGCTCTGCTGGTGAGGGGGTTGGGCCGGCGGGTGCGGCGGATAGGGTGGCTGCCCTTGCGGAGGCGCACCCCAGCCGGTGTTCCCCTGGGGACGGGGCTGCGACGTCCACTGACTGTCGGACTGGTCGTTGACGTCCCATTCGTTCTCATCCCCGCGCCCGGGAGGGTTCGTACTCATCCGCAACTCCAGATCGATCACGCCGTATTTCAGAAAAAGTCCCGATAGAGAACTTCTCTTGCATTAACAGCCTAATATAAGTTGTGAACTACACATGCTTGACCTGATCAGTTGATTGTTTCGGTTTGAACTACATCGCGGAGCTGTCGAGCAACTGCACTTGAGGACTGGGTATGGACGAGGAATCCGACGAGACGACACCGACCGCCGCCGAGGATCCGAAGGATCGGGATATCGAGGACCAGGAGAGTCCCGAGCCAGGGCCCGAGCCCGAACCCGGGCCCGAGCCCACGGCCGACGATCGGCCCGATTCCACCGAAGAGACTGCTCGCTGGGCGCCGCCGAAAGACGGGATGCCCGCCTCCCCGCAGACAGTCGACCCCTATCAGCAAGCAGCCGGACCGTACCCTCCAGCCCCCGGTGCCCCTCCGCACGCCGGTGGGCCGCAGGCTCAAGGGTCCGCTCCCCACCAGCAGGGTGCCCACCCTCAAGGCTCGGGTCGCTATCAGCACGATCCCTATCGGCAAGACCCCTATCAGCAGGGGCCCTATCAGCAAGGACCCTACCAATCCGGTCCCGTGCCGTATCCCGCACCGCCTGGCTACCCAGCACATGTCCCGAAGTCGAAGTTCGCCTCGGCGCTGGCGAAGGGTTCCACGTGGAGAACGGCCCTGATCCCGCCGGGGATCGCCCTCCTCGGCGGCATCATCGTCTCCATCATCCTCACCGTCATCCTCACGTCGATGTCAGAATTCAGCGCTCTGACCGAGGAGACCGGCTTCAACCTCGACAGCCTCAGCTACGCTCTGCCCTTCGTCCTCATGGCACTGTCCCTGTTCGGTTCGGCGGCGCTGCGTCTCGATATCAATGCTCCTGACAGCTTCAACGCCCAGCTGAGCATCTTCACGACCGGGGCGCCCTTGGTCGTGACGATCATCATTGTCGGCCTGCTGTGGTCGATGACGAAGATCAGCGAACGCCGCTCCCCTGCACCCAACCGGGTGTCCACGTGGATCCGCATCGGGGTCTCGACCCTGGCGATGACGCTCGTGCTCTTCCTCCTCCAGGTCATCTTCGCCGCGCGCTTCTCCTCGTTCGAAGAAGACGGTGCGCTCACCTTCTCCTACTCGGCGGTTACCGTCCGGTCGTTCTTCCTGCCCCTGCTCGTCATCCTCATCACGAGCATCGCCGGCCGGATCGCCGGACATTTCAAAGGCACCGAGGCGATCGGCGCACCGTTTCTGCGCTGGGCGGTCCCACCGCTGCTGGTGACCTGGGTCCACCTTGCCCTCTGCACCGCCGTGTTCTCGATCGTCGCGCTCTTCGTCCTGCCGCTGTCCGTCGAGATGCCGGGCCAGCTGGTACCGCTGACATTCATCAACATGGGTCTCTTCCTCACCTCGCTGACCCACCTCGGCGGAATCAGCGCCACCGCCCAAGGTGACTTCGGCGTCTACTCGGACACCTTCAGCGAAAGCCTCACCCTGTTCAGCCGCGACGCTCCCGGCCTGCTGTGGCTGGGACTGCTCGTAGTTGCGGTCGCGGTGCTGATCGCGACGGTCGTCGCCACCGTCACCCGACGTCCGGCCTGGACCGTCGTCGAGCAGGACAAGCAGCAGTGGTCGAGTGCCTGGAAGCTGCCGGTGGCGTTCTGCCTCGTGTGGGGTCTGCTGTCGCTGCTGGCGATTCCTGCGCACCTGTCGATGTCCGGATCCGCCGAGGCGGCCATGTACTTCGGCGGTTCCGGTGCTGCCCGTGCCGGAATCGGCCCCCTGGCCTGGACGTTCCTCATCTTCGCCGTCTGGGGTGGGATCATCGAGGTGCTCTCCCGCACCCTCGGTCCACGACTCGCTCTCACCTTCCCGGCCCTGGCCCGGATCGCCGCCGGACGGACCGTGCATCCGCACTGGGGACCGCACCTGGGCATGAGCGAACCGCGTTTCGCCTTCGTCCATCCCGACCTGGCTCAGACAACCGCTCCGACGCCGCCGCCGGTCGCCCCCGGACCCGGCGAAGTCGGGCAACAGGCGCCCGGCGGATATCAGGATCAGCCCGCATCGCCTGAAGCGTTCGGCTCGCAGGGCCACCTGCAGGGTCCGCAGCAGTTCTCCGCCCCGGTCGGCCCGCAGCAGCATCCGAGACCGTCAGACCAGCAGCCTTACGCCTACCCGCAGGGTTCGGTCGGCCAGCAGGCCTATTCGGCGCCACAGGGTTCGGCCAGGCAGCAGTCGCACCCGGTGCCGCAGGGAATGTACGCCGCACAGCCGCCTGCAGGTCCGGCCAGACCCTTCGACAAGAAGAAGACGACTCTCGTATCGGTCGTGGCCGGAGGGGCCGTCCTCCTCCTCGTCGCCGCGCTCATCGTCGTCACCCAGGTCAATGGGCACATGTTCGGTCCTGAAGCGACAGTGGAGAAGTACTTCGCGGAACTCTCCGACGGCGACGCCGAAGGGGCTCTCAAGGTCGCCGACGTCGATGTTCCACAGGAGTCACGGACCCTGCTGACGAACGACGTGCTCGGCGGATCCAAGGCGCTGCCCGACGATGTCACCGTCGACGATGCCGAGATCTCAGGCGACACGGCGACGGTCGCGGTCACCTATGACGTCGGAGGGTCCAAGGGCCACAGCACCCTGACCTTGCACCGGGCCGGGAAGAAGGCTCTGTTCTTCGACGACTGGGCGCTCAAGAGCCCGGATCTGCTCACCCTCACCGTCGACACTCCGGGCCTCAAGAAGGTCAAGGTCAACGGAATCGACGTCGACAGCGACGGGTCGACGCTGTCCCTGCCGGCCTTCCCCGGTCTCTACACGATCGATGTGGCTGAGAAGTCCGACCTCATCACTGCCGACGAGGTCGAGGTGCGAGCGTTCCTCGGTGATGACGCGGACATGGAGGGTGAGGAGACACCGATGCTCGCCGCCCACCCCTCGGACGCGTTCCGCAGTGAGGTCGACAAGCAGGTCAAGACCCTCATCGACAGCTGCGCGAAGAAGACCGTCGCGCAGCCTGACGGGTGCCCGTTCGGCTCCTCGCTGGCGGAGAGCTACGATGCCACCGGCCTCAAATGGTCGATCTCGTCATATCCGACGGTGACCGTCGCCGATGACTCCATGGGCGCCGACCAGTATTCGGATCCCGCGGATGCGACCGGTCCGAACGGCGGACCTGCGTGGCTGATCTCCTCGGACACCTCCGGTGAGGCACTTGTGACCGGCAGCTACGACATGTTCGACGAGTCCGAACCCTTCGACGACACCGTGACCTTCGACCTCACCGGCACGGCTGAGATCGTCGACGACAAGGTCGTCATCACCGTCACCGACGACCCCTGGGACTGGTGACCGACGAACCTCAGTCGACGAATATCGCCGAGGTGTCGCCGATCCTCTCCACCAGCCCTCGCCCTTCTTCGACGTAGGCAGCCCGCTCTCCCTCGGGAACCATCGCCCCGCCGGTGAGCCACACCAGGTGGACGCCCGCCGGAGACTCAGCCGCCGCATCACCCATCCGCCACGGAATGGTCAGTCCGGCAGTTGCCGAGGGTTCGACGTCGATGTCTTCGGTCTCGTGGAGCACACCGACTCCGGCCCGGATGACCTCGTCGGGGACCGCGGCGAAACCGGAGATCAGCGGCCCGATCGTCGGTCCGATGAATCGTGAGGGCCGGGCGACGGCCAGTCCGTCGGCGGCGGTGGCTCCGGAGAGTCCGATGTCCTGAACGGCGATGTCGCTGTGCCGACCGGTGCGCACACCGAGGAACATCGCCGGTGCCTGGCTCGGTTCGACGAAGACACAGCGCACCGCAGCTCCGAAGACGCGCTTAAGCCCGAACGTCACTCCCCCGGGCCCTCCGCCGATTCCGCACGGCAGGTAGACGGTGAGCGGATTCTGCTCATCGATGGTCATCCCGGCGGCGTCGAACTGGCGTCTGATCCGCAGTGCGGCCACCGAGTACCCGGCGAAGAGGCTCACCGAGTCCTCGTCGTCGACGAAGTGGGTGTTCGCGGCGGCTTCCGCCGAGGCGCGTCCGGCCTCCACGGCTTCGACGAAGTCACCGGCGTGTTCGATGACGTCGACTCCGTGGTCGCGCAGCATCGTCTTCTTCCATGCGCGGGCGTCGGCGGACATGTGCACGGAGGCGGCGAATCCCAGCCGTGCGCTGAGGATTCCGATCGACAGTCCGAGGTTGCCCGTCGAGCCGACGACGATCCGGTGGTCTGCGGCGATCTCCCGGAACTGCGGGCTCGAGTAGGTGGCGGGATCATGAGCGTCGAGGCCGTGGTCGGCGGCGACCGCCTCGGCGAATTCGAGCACCTCGTGGAAACCGCCACGCGCCTTGATCGACCCGCTCACCGGCAGAGAGTCATCACGCTTGAGCCACAGCTGACCGGAGAGTTCGGTTCCGAAGAGCGCGTCGAGTCGCTCCTGCGCCGAGGCGGCCCGCACGAGCGGCGATTCGATCAGTCCGCCGCGGGCCTCGGGGAATGCCGATGCGAGTTCGACGGGGACCGTTGCCGTTTCCGGGAAGGTCTCGGCGAACCAAGGGGCGAAGCGGTCGAACCGGGCCGCCGCGGAATCCATGACGTCGGCGAGATCGGGCAGGGCCGCCTCGGCGGGGGTTCGCCGGATCCATGTGGTCGCCTGGGCTGATGCCAAGGATCGGATGACGTCGTCGTCGCGAAGATCGGTGGGAAGTTCAGTCATGCCCCGATCGTAGCCGGACTTTCGGGCAAGGATCAGACGATCTTCTTCGCCCCCTCGAGCACGTCGGCGAGTTCGTTCAGCCAGGTCGCGTAGCCGTCATAGGTGTAGGCGCGTTTGTCGTCCCAGGTGCCCAGCTGTCCGGCCTTGACGGCAGGCAGCCGTCGGTAGACGGGATTGTCCTCGTAGTCGGCCGACGCGTCGTGGACGAGGAGGACGTCGGCCGGGTAGTCGGAGATCTTCTCCCAGGACACTTCAGCCCAGGCGCTGTCGGCCGGGGATTCGGGCCCGACGAGGGTGAGTCCGTCCTCGCTGAGCATCTGCGCGATCCCCAACGAGGTTGAGGCGTAGTTGATCTCGGCGCTGAAGTTCGCGAGCAGCACGGTCAGCGAATCATTGTCCTCGGCGACGGTGCGGATGCGTTTGCGCGCCTTTTCGAAGGCCTTGCGGTCCTCGGCGACGGCACCGGAATCCGTGTCTTTGCCCAGGGCCTCTGCGATCGCGGCGTATTGGGCGAACATCGCATCCGGACTCTGCTCGCTCAGCTTGACGGGAACGAAGTCGACGAGGTCGTTGACCTGGTCTTTGACCTTGTCGTCCCACCAGGTCCAACCGTCGCCCTCGTCATTGCCGTAGGCGACGAGGATGTCCGGCTCGGTCAGCGCAAGGGCTTCGATATCGAGTTCCATCTCGGTGCCGACGACCTCGACCCCGGTGGAGTCGAAGGCCTTCCCCGGTGATTCGTTCTGCCCGAATCCGAAGACCGCGACCGGGGTGATCCCGTACTGTGCCAGACCGGCCGCGGAGTAGAAGTCCGCGGCGATGCGCTTGGCCGGACGGTCGAGTTCGATCGTCAGCCCGTCATAGCCCTCCGGCGAGTAGCGGAAGTTCTGTTCCGTGCCGCCGCCTCCGGAGACCGCAGACGGCGCGTCGTCGGTCGTCGAACCGTCGCAGGCGACGAGGGCGAACGGGGCGAGGACGGAGAGGGCAAGAAGCTGACGACGACGCATCGAGAGCCTTTCGGTGAGCGTCCCGGAGAGGACGGATCGGGCACGTCCCCGCGGGGACGTTGGACGAGGTGGAACGGTGGAAGTGCTGGTCAGCGCGCTGCTCAGCCGACCTCGCTGATGAGGCCTGAGGCGACGCCGGGACCACCGTAACACTATTTGGAAAGGCTAGCCTTACTGAATTAGAATAGAGCAGTGTTGTGGATGTTCGCACGTCCTCGACAGCTGCACACACGAACGGAACGCGTCCCCGCGGGGACGCACCCAAGACCCTGTGGTCGTGGGATGCGAAGGAGAATCAGTGTCACGAGCCCCCATCGGTGCTTTCGAAGCAGAGGTCGTCGCCGTCGAAGACCTCAGCCCGTCTTTCCGTCGGGTGACATTCGGGGGTGCGGGACTCGAGGAATTCGGTCCGAACACGCACCCTCGTGACCTGCGGATCAAACTCGTCATCCCTCCGGCCGGAGCGGCCACACCGCAGTTCGACCTGCCCGCGTTCCTCACCGAGCAGGAAGCTGCCGGTGTCTCCTGGTACCGGGCCTGGCTGCAGGTCGATCCCGAGGTTCGCGGCGCGATGCGCACCTACACGGTGCGGGACTGGAACGATGCCGACCGCAGGCTCGTCATCGACATGGTCCTCCACACCGATGAGCACGGTCATTCGGGCCCGGCGGCTCAGTGGGCCGAATCTGCCGAGGTGGGGCACAGTCTCCACATCATCGGCCCCTCCCGTACCTCGGAGACCCCGTGCGCCGGGATCGAGTTCGCCCCCGGCGATGCCCACCAGATCCTGCTCGCCGGCGACGAGACCGCCGTGCCCGCGATCGCCTCGATCCTCGATTCGCTCAAGGACAGTCAGGCCCAAGGCAAGGCCGTGCTCGAGGTCCCGAGAGCCGAGGACATCATCGACATGACTGCTCCCGCCGGCTTCGAGATCGAATGGCTGCCGCGCGGCAACGCCGATTTCGGACAGCTGCTCGAACCCGCCGTCCGTGAGGCGGTGCGTTCGGAGACCCGGATCCCCGCCGAAGTGGGGGCCGGATCGGCAGGGTCGGCCGGCGGGCCGCATGGTCAGGTGCGGGAACTCGACGATGTCAACATCGACGAGGAGATCCTCTGGGATGTTCCCGCGGCCCTCACCGAGGCGGCCCAGGACAGTTCGAGTGCGACGGAGAAGGACACCCGTCCCTTCTATGCCTGGATCGCCGGAGAGGCCGGGCCGGTCAAGCGTCTGCGCCGCTACCTCGTCCAGGAGGTCGGGGTCGACCGCAAGCAGATCGCCTTTATGGGCTACTGGCGGCAGGGCAAGGCCGAGGGCTGAGCACTCGGCCCCTCAGCAGACAGCGCCTTCAGATCTCGGCGAGCATCTTTCCGGGGTTGAGGATGCCCTGCGGGTCGAGGGCGTACTTCACGGCCAGCTGGATCCGTCGTGATCCTTCGTCGAGCTCGTTCGGCAGCCACGCGCGTTTGAGGAAGCCGACCCCGTGCTCTCCGGTGATCGTTCCACCGAGCTCGAGGCCGACGCGCATGATCTCTTCGAACACCTCTTCGGCCTTCGCCGTCTCGGCCGCATCCGCAGAGTCGAAGAACACCGACGGGTGCATATTGCCGTCACCGGCATGGGCGACGAGCGCGATCTCGAGTCCGGAGGATGCCCGCAGCTCGGCCAGCCGGTCGCAGAATTCGGGAACGGCCGTGCGCGGCAGGCACACATCGTCGAGCAGCTGCCCGCCGCCGTGGGCGTTCGCGAACTTCTCGTAGGCCGGTTGGATCATTCGCCTGGCGGTGATGAGGGCCGCGGAGTCCGTCGGGTCGTCGGAGTACGCGACGTCGAGGGCACCGCAGCGCTGAGCCACCTCGGTGAAGGTCGACATCGCGGCTTCCGCATCCGTCGGGTTGTCGTCGACCTGCATGATGAGCATCGCCCCGGCATCGCCGTCGAGACCGAAGTCGCCGTAGTCGTTGAGCATGCGCAGGCTTGCCCCGTCGAGGAACTCGAACAGACTCGGCGCCCCTCCTCCGGCCATGAAGTCGGCGACGGTCTGCAGTCCGCTGCGTTCGTCGGGGAATGTCGCAATCGCGGTGAACGGATCGGGCAGGGCGGGCACCAGGCGCAGGGTCGCCTCGACGACGATGCCCAAGGTGCCTTCGGAGCCGATGAAGAGGTGGCGCATATCGAGTCCGGCCACGCCCTTCGCCGTCTGCGGGCCGAGCGTCGTGATGCTCCCGTCGGCGAGAACGACCTTGAGCGACCGGACGTAATCCCTGGTCACACCGTATTTCACGCAGCACAGGCCGCCTGCGTTCGTGGCGATGTTCCCACCGATCGACGACAGCGCGACCGATCCGGGATCCGGCGGGTAGGACAGTCCGTACGGCGCCAGATGGTCCTTGAGGTCCTGGTTGATGATGCCGGGTTGGACGGTGACGAGTCGTTCGGCCTCGTTGACGGCCACGACGTCCTTCATCTTCGATACGTTGAGCAGAATCGCCCCGGGTGAGGCGTTCGCTCCGCCGGAGATTCCGGACCGTGCGCCCTGCGGGACGACGGGGACCCGATGTTCGCCGGCGAAGCGCATGACTTCCTGGACATCCCCCGCCGAGGCGGCCCTGACCAGGGCGATCGCACCCTCGCGTGGACAGAACAGGGCTTCGTCACTGGAGTGGGCATCGATGACGTCGGGGTCGGTCGTCAGTGCGCCCGGGCTCAGACGGGCGGCGAGGTCAGCGAGCACGGCCGGATCAAGAGTGGGGAAGTCGGTGGTCGGGTTCGCGGCTGCGGTCGGAAGGGTCGACATGCGTGCTCCTCGGTTCATCGGTGGCGGCAGCGAAGGTCGGCGTCGCAACGTCGCGGTCGTCCGCCTCGGCGATGGGTGTCGACGGTCGTGCAGCCTTCTACTTGAGCTTCGCCTCCAGGCTATCGGGCGCCGGTGCCGCCTTGAGGATGAGGGTCACAATGCCGGCGGCGACCATCGCGGCGCCGACGACCCACATCCCCGCGTTCTGGGTCCCGGTGAGGTCGGCGAGCCAGCCCGTGATGTAGGGGGCGAAGAATCCGGCCGAGTTGCCCAGTGAGTTGATGAGCGCAAGACCGGCGGCGGCTCCGGCACCAGCGAGGAAGGTCTGCGGCAGCGGCCAGAACGTCGGCAGGGCCGCACAGATCGCCATGCACGTGATCGTCACTGCGATCATCGTGGTGAACGGTGAGGACAGGTAGAGCGCGATCGGGATCGTCACACCGCCGATGAAGAGCGGGAGGGCCACGTGCCAGACCCGTTCGCCGCTGCGGTCGCCGTGGCGGGACCAGAAGTACATGGCCAGTGCACCGAAGATATAGGGGATGGCGGTGATGAAGCCGATCTCGACGATCGAGTATTCGACGCCGAAGGTCGCCTGGAACCCCGAGATGATCGTCGGCAGGAAGAAGCTCATCGCATAGAGGCCGTAGACCATGCCGAAGTAGACGAAGGACAGGGCCCACACACGCGGTTGGAGGAGGGAGCGGCGGACCGGGTAGTGGAAGGTCTGCTCTTTGTCCTTCTCCTCGGCGTCCATGGTCGCCTGCAGCCAGTTGCGCTCTTCGACAGTCAGCCATTTGGCATCGCGGGGACGGTCGGTGAGGTAGACGATGCACATGATGCCCAACAGCACCGCCGGGACGCCTTCGATGATGAACATGAAGCGCCAACCGGCGAAGCTGTCGAACATGGCATTGCCGCTCGAGATCAGCCAGGACGACAGCGGCGATCCGACGACGCTGGACAGGGGGATCGCGAGCATGAACAGCGCAGTCGCCCGGGCACGCATCGTGGTCGGGAACCAGTAGGTGAGGTAGAGGATGACACCGGGGAAGAATCCCGCCTCGGCGATTCCGAGGAGGAACCGCAGCACATAGAGCCACCCGTGGTTCGGCACGAACGCCATTGCGGCTGCGATGATCCCCCAGCTGATGAGGATGCGGGCGAGCCAGATGCGCGCCCCGAATCTGTGCAGCGCGAGGTTCGAGGGCACCTCGAGGATGAGGTAGCCGAAGAAGAACACGCCCGCGGCGAACCCGTACTGGGTGGCGTTCATCGCGAGGTCCTCATTCATTCCGCCGGGGCCGGCGATGCCGAGGTTCGTGCGGTCGAGGTAGTTGATGAAGTACATCGCGATGATGAACGGAATGAGCCGGATGAGGACCTTGCGCATGGTCCGCTTCTCCAACACGGTGCCGGACGGTGACTGTCCGGCTGCGGACGGGCTCACCTCGGATGACATAGGATCTCCTTCGATCTGGTCCGGCCACGGTGGTGGCTCGGGATTCGCCGCGATGACGGCTCTCTGCGCACTACGGCAACACATTACGACAGCTCGCCCGCCTCGCCTAGCGTTCGCGGCGGAAGTGCCGAATACCGGGACGACTGCGGACTACTACGATTGGAGCAGAGCGACAAGGGGGACACCATGCAGCCGATGACCGAACTCGATGCCGCGAGCCTGCGTGAGTACTACAGGAAGTTCGCTCTCCTGGAGGCCGCTGAGAGCTCTCCGATCTACACTCAGTGGGCTCGGGGCGTGGCCGAGGATAAGGTCATCATCGCTCGGCTCCTCGAGCTTCCTACACCGAAACGTCAGGCGAACCTGCTCTTCGCGGCGGCCCGCCACCTCGGCGCCGGAAATGGTGACTATTCGAGCCTGAGGGAATGGCTGCTGAAGAACTGGAGACCAACCCGCGAACTCATGCTTGCGCGTTCGACTCAGACGAACGAGGCGGGTCGCTGCGCTGTGCTCCTACCGGCCCTGGCTCAGCTCTCCGGCCCGCTGTCGCTCATCGAGGTCGGCGCCTCGGCCGGGCTGTGCCTGTATCCCGATCGGTACAGCTACACGTATCGCAGCGAGTCAGGCATCACCCGGTGCGACCCAGTCACCGGTCCGAGCAACGTCACCTTGGACTGCGAGCTCAGACATGCCGCGCCCCCGACGCGTGTCCCCGAAGTCGCCTGGCGCGCCGGGATCGACCTCAATCCGATCGACATCGCCGATACTGACCAGCAGAAATGGCTGCAGTCGCTGATCTGGCCCGAGCACGACGGACGACGCGCTCGGCTGAGTGCCGCCGCGGAACTCGTCGCGGCGGATCCGCCGAGGCTGGTCCCCGGGGATCTGCTCGACACCGTCGAATCGCTGGCGGCCGAGGCTCCTGCGAACACGCAGACCGTCGTGTTCCACAGCGCCGTGCTCGCCTATGTCGAGCCCGCCGTACGCGAGCGGTTCGCCGCCCTCATGCGCGAGCGCGAGGACATCGTGTGGATCAGCAATGAGGGCGGTGGGGTGCTGCCTGACGTTCTCGCGCAGGTCAGCGACCTGGGCGTCCAGCCGGACGGTCGCTTTGTCCTTGCCGTCGACGGCAGGGCCACGGCACTGACCGGTCCACACGGGCAGAGCTATGAGGGGCTGATGTAGGGCAGAGCCCGTGCACTGCCTTCGGAAGGCACCCTGATGCATTCCTCAGCGCACTTTCCCACCTCGTTGAGTCCGTCATCGGTGATGGCCGGCTGTCCTCACGCCCAACCGACGACGAGGCGGGCCGCCTCGGCGGGGACCGTCGGGTCGACTCCGGTGAGTTCGGCGAAACGGCGCAGACGATTGGCCACGGTGTTGCGGTGGCAGAACAGTTCGGTCGCACTGGCGCCGATGCTTCCCGAGGCCAGATAGGCCCGCACCGCTTCGATGAGGCGTTCGCGTTCGACCCGGCCGCAGTCGGCGAGCGCCGAATCGACATCGCCGAGGATCGGGTTGCCGGCAGCGTTGAGCGACCGGGCTGCCAGGCGCGCCCACCCGCGTCGCCATGTCATCGCCGAGGTCTCATCAGGGGCGATGACTTCGGCAAGATCGCGAGCCGTCAGTGCCGACCTCCGCAGGGCCCCGATACCCGCGGCCCGCACGTATCCCACCCGCGCCTCAGCAACCCGGCGTTCGAACGCCTCGCCGGGGCGACCGCGAGATTCCGAATCGCGGGTGAACGCAATGAGCACCTCGCCGAGGTGGTGCGTGAACATGGTCCCGCCCGCGCGGGCGTAATCGGAGATGAGCACGCGCAGCGCTCGCAGATCCTCCCCGGCCGCGGCGATGACCAACAGCGGTGAGTCCGCGTCGAGGCCGAGACCGGTCGCAATCGTCGATAGGCGCTCAGCGGTCGGGTCGGGGTCGTCGAAGAGGCTGGCGATCAGTCCCGTCTGCACCGAATACTCTTCGGCGCGCATCCGCGCCAGCTCCGCCGTGTAGGCCTGCTGGACCTGGGAGACGTATTCGTCGACGGTGCTGAGCACGATGCCCGTGTGGCGGATGACGAGCTCCGCATCGTCCTGACTCGCCACCCGGGTGAGCACCTCCCAGAGCACATTGAAGTCGTGGCGGATCGCGGTCATCAGCGCCTCCAGGGGAATGCCCGCCCGGGCTCGCGAGACGCCGACCTCCGTCGAGATCGCCACCGGTCCATCGAAGCCGCCGGCCCGCAGTCCCTCGATCAAGGTGCTGAAGGAGAGCCGTCCGGTCCGGCGCAGCTCGGAGACGGGGATCGGCGCGGGGTCGTATCCGGAGACGGTGACAACGCGGGACATGAACCTCTCGGTCAACTCATCGAGGTCGAGCGCGTCGAGAAGTTCGAGCCATCGCTGCTCGTCCCCGGGCGCCGGCCGGTCCCGCAGCTGCCGGTCGTCGACATTTCCCTCCTGCTCATTCACCACCCCTCAAGCATATGTGCATATGCACAAGTTGTGACCGATATTCGGCGGCAAATGCGCCTGGAGCACGGCATGTGGCACTCTGTAAGGTCGGTACCTGCCGGGCCAACGCAGCGTATGCCGGGGCACTCCTCCTGCATGCGCACGCGGCGCCCGGTGCCTCACCCGCACACAGATGCGGCCGAACCGGGCCGCATCCCCCGGACTCAACGGAGAGAACCATGAGCGAGCAGAACACCACGGCGGCCGCCGAGTTCAACGCCACCACTGAGCTGAGCATCAAGGATGCGAACAAGGTCGCCGCCGGGGCGCTGATCGGCACCGCCCTCGAGTGGTACGACTTCTTCCTCTTCAGCGCCGCGGCTGCCCTGATCTTCAATGTCCAGTACTTCACGAACGAGAACGCCACCGCCGCCGCTCTCGCGTCCTTCGCCACCTTCGGCGTCGGACTCGCAGCCCGCCCCATCGGCGGGTTGGTCTTCGGCCGGATGGGCGACAAGCTCGGTCGCCGCCGGGTCCTGCTCATCACGATCATCGGCATCGGCGTCGTCACCGGTCTCATCGGCCTGCTGCCGACCTACGCCGCCATCGGCTTCGCCGCCCCCGCCCTGCTCGTGCTCCTGCGCATCCTCCAGGGCCTCTTCGTCGGCGGCGAATGGTCGGGCGCGATGACGCTCGTCGTCGAGAACGCACCCCTGCACCTGCGCGCCCGCTACGCGGCGATCCCGCAGATCGGTTCCCCGATCGGCACCATCCTGTCCTCCGGCGGCTTCTTCATCATGACGCTCGTCTTCTCGCAGGACAACTTCAATTCCTTCGGCTGGAGGATCCCCTTCCTCATCGCCCTGCCCCTGCTCATCGTCGCCGTCTACCTCCGTTCTCGACTCGAGGAGTCGCCGGTCTTCCGTCAGCTCGAGGAGTCCGGCGAGGTCGAGAAGAGCCCAATCAGCACGACTCTGCGTGACAGCTGGAAGCAGGTCATCGTCGGTATGGCCGCAGCCCTCCTCGGCGTCGGCGGCTTCTACCTCGTCACCGCGTTCTGCGTCTGGTACGGCGTCAACATCCTCGGCTATGACGATTCGCTCCTGCTGCTGGGCAGCATGGTCGCGGCCTTCGTCGAGATCTTCGTCCTCATCTGGGGCGGAGCATTGGGGGCGAAGTACGGTGCCAGCAAGGTCGTCCTCTGGGGCGGAGTCGCCTCGGCGCTGGTCTCGGTCCCAGCGTTCCTGCTGTTCGTGACCGGTCAGCCGGTGCTCATCATCCTGGCCATGACCCTGGCGGTGGGCACCCTGTCGCTGCCCTACGCCGCCTCGGGGACCGTGATGACCGGCCTGTTCCCGGCCAACACCCGCTATACAGGCGTGGGAATGTCGCAGAACGCCGCCGGTATGCTCTCCGGATTCATTCCGCTGCTGGCCACCGGCTTCGTCGCCTCGGCGGGAGATCACTGGTGGCCGGCCGCCGCGATGCTCGCCTTCCTGTCGCTGTTCACCGCCTTCGCCGGGATCATCGCCCCGAAGCTGAGCGTCGACCTGCCGGGCTTCAAACACTGAGCCCGTCTCCGGACCCGCTCAACCGCACCCCTGCCCGCCGGGGTCAGGTACCACCCCTCGAAAGGACGAATACCATGTCGCACTCGGCCGGCCACCTCATCGTCGACACCTTGGAGAACGCGGGGATCGAACGCGTCTATGCGGTCCCCGGCGAGTCCTACCTCGACGTCCTCGACGGCCTCTACGATTCCTCGGTCGAGACCATCGTGTGCCGTCAGGAGGGCGGGGCCGGGTTCATGGCCCTCACCGAGGCCCGACTGACAGGCCGCCCCGGAATCGCCATGGTCACCCGCGGGCCCGGGGCGGCGAACGCGATGATCGCCATCCACACCGCATGGCAGGATGCGACCGCACTCGTCCTCTTCGTCGGCCTCGTCCCGCTCACCGACCGAGCCCGCGAGTCCTTCCAGGAGTTCAGTCTGCCCGAGTGGTTCTCCTCGACGGCCAAACGTGTCATCACCATCGACGACGAGCACCGCGCCGGCGAACTCACCGCCGATGCCCTGCGCATCGCCGCGGCCGGCCGGCCCGGACCCGTCGTCGTCGGCCTGCCCGAAGACGTCCTCGTCCGCCTCACCGAATCGACCGCCCCGACCCTCGCCGAGGCGGCCCCACCGACACCGGCGACCGCTGAGATCGAATCGCTGAGGGCCCGTCTCGCCGCAGCGAAGCGTCCCGCCTTCGTCCTCGGCGGAGACGGTTGGCACTCGGGCTGCGGTGCCGACCTTGCGGCGTTCGCCGCCTCGGCGGGGATTCCGATCTTCTGCGACTGGCGGGCCTACGATGCGCTGCCGCACAGCTGCCCGGCGTGGGCCGGGTGGCTCGGCTATGGTCGCGCCGATGCGGTGGCCGCCGGTTTCGCCGAGGCCGACCTGCTCGTCTTCGTCGGCTGCACCCGCTCAGATGTGGCCAGCGACGGGTACACGATCGGGTTCGATGCCGAAACCGTGCTCGTGTCCCTCGACCCGGAGGCCACCCAGCATGCCGGACGTATCGACCAGCAGATCCTCGCCTCACCGCAGTCCTTCACCGAGGCGCTGACCGGCTTCGATGCCGCCGGTGCACGCGGCGAACGTTCGGATGAGTGGATGCGGGACCGCACGGAGGTGCAGTCCCGGTTCGCCGCTCACCGCGCCGACGCAGCGCCGGTTTCCGGGGTCGATCTCGGGGTGGCGTTCGGAATCCTCGACGACCGCCTCGGCGGGGAGGCGATGCTCACCTACGGGGCGGGAAATGCGACGATCTGGGGACACCGGTTCATCCGTCACAATCGGCCGGCCAGTCTCGTCGGTGCCCGCAACGGGGCGATGGGAAGCGCCGTGCCCGGCGCGGTCGCCGCGTCCCTGGCATTCCCGGACCGGCGCGCGGTCGCGATCTGCGGCGATGGGGATTTCCTCATGAATGGCCAAGAGATCGCCACGGCCTTCGCTCATGGGGCCCGACCGCTCATCATCGTCGTCGACAACGGCGTGTACGGAACGATCGTCTCCCACCAGGAGAACCACTATCCAGGCAGGCCCTCGGGCACACGGATGGTCAACCCGAACTTCGCAGAGTGGATGACGGCGTTCGATATGAGCAGCTCCGGGGCCGCCTCGCCGGGGGCTGATGCTTCGGTGTCCGGGCTGACCGGGCATGGCGAACGCGTCGAGACGACCGAAGATTTCGGGCCCGCGCTCGACCGAGCCCTGGCAGCGGAGGGCCCCGCGCTCATCCACGTGCTCATCGATCCGGCGACGATGCCGCCGGCGGCCGACGAGACCTCCTGACACCGACCCTGCCGACACCGCAGCCCTCTTCCGCATCCTTACCGCGACTCCGCGGGGCCCACCCGTGGCCGAACCATCTCGAAAGGACCCATCATGACCGTCACACCCTCTCTGATCAGCGCGGATCGTGAGGCCGAATTCCTCGCCGACTGGGCCGTCCACTCACGCTTCGGCGCGGTGGAGGGCACGAACGGTGTCGACCGGCAGGCGGCCAGCGCGGCCGATGGGCAGCAGCGGAAATGGTTCGAAGAGCTGCTGGTCGAGCACGGCTTCAGCGTGCATCGGGATGCGATCGGCAACCAGTTCGGGCTGCTCGAACTCGTGCCCGGTGCCCCCTATGTGCTCACGGGTTCGCATATGGATTCCCAACCCACGGCCGGTCGCTTCGACGGTGCCTACGGGGTGATGGCCTCGGCGCATGCCTGCTTCGCCGTCGCCGATGAACTGCGCGCGGACCCCTCGAAGGCGAGGTTCAATCTTGCCGTCGTCAACTGGTTCAACGAAGAGGGATCGCGGTTCAAGCCCTCGATGATGGGCAGCAATGTCTTCACCGGCAAGGCCGAACTCGAGTCCGCCCTGGCGACAACCGATGCGCAGGGAATCACCGTCGCCGAGGCGCTCGATGCCCTCGGCGAGCGAGGGGACTTCACCCTCCCCGAGATCGCCTCCTATGCGGAGATCCACGTTCAGCAGGGCCGCAGCATGGAGGAGGACGGGGTGACGATCGGGCTGGTGGGTGCCACGTGGGCGGCGCACAAGTACGAATTCGTCGTCACCGGTGCACAGGCCCACAGCGGGTCGACGCTCATGGACGACCGTCAGGATGCTCTGCTCGGAGCGGCGCGTCTCGTCGTGACCGCCCGTGAGCTCACCGAGGAATTCGAGCCCGGAGCCCTGCACACCGCGTGCGGTCAGCTCACCGTCTATCCGAATTCCCCGGTCGTCGTCGCCAGCGAGGTTCGCCTGCTGCTCGACCTGCGCTCTCCCAGCGCCGAGGTGATCGCCGCCGCTCATGAGTCCCTCATGGCCACGATCGCCACGGTGTGCGAGGAGGATCGGGTCGATATCGAGATCGTCGCCGAGCACAGTTGGGATCAGAACCCGTACTCCGAGGACGGGGTCGAGCTGGCCCGCACGGTCGCGGATGACCTGGGACTCACCTCGGCGCGGGTGATGACGGTGGCCGGGCATGACTCGACGAACATGAAGGATGCAGTGCCGACAGTCATGCTCTTCATCCCCAGCGTCGACGGGATCTCACACAGTCTGTCCGAGTTCACCAAGGACGAGGACCTCGTCTCCGGACTGCATCACCTCACCGAGGTGGTCCGGCGCCTCGCCGCCGGCGCGCTGGCCTGAGGCCGGGTCCGGGAGTGGCCCGGATGCGTGCCGGGTCCGGACACGGGCCGGGTGCGGGCCTCACTCGATGTCGTCGACGTCTTGGTTCTCGTCGACGAGCTGTTCGGCCAGCGGTTCCCATTTCGCGTAGGCGTCGGGGTAGGCCGAGGCCTGCACGTCCTGCGCGGCGGCACCCGGATCCTTGCTCTCCCAGCCGTCGATCTCGGTGAGACCCGGATTGGGGCTTTCAGGGTTGATTCCGTAGAAGGCCTTCGAGGAGTAGACCGGGTCGGTGACCTCATCGGTCGATCCCCAGTCCATGGAGGGCCGCTGTTGGAACGCTCCGGCGGAGTCCCTGTCTCCACCGTCGAGGTTCTGCAGGCTCGATTCCTGCAGTGCCGTCATCACGGCGATCGTCTGCGCGTCCTTCGACAGGTCCGCGCCCTTTCCGACGCCGATGATCGTGCGCGCATTGTCGATCTGTTCGGAGGTCAGCTCGTCGGGGTCGTCGATGCCTCCGGTCGGGTCGGCGGCAGCCGAGGTCGCCGTCGACAGGGAGACGCCTCCAGCGATGACGGCAGCGGAGAGTGCGGTCACCGCAAGTGTGCGTACACGATTCATCTGTTCTCACTTTCCTGTAGGTGTGGGCCGGCAGCCTGAAAGACCGTCCTCACTGTGATGGGCACAGCCGCGCCTGCTGCGTTCGGCACAGAAGGGGCTGGAAATGGCCCATCACAACCCTGTCGGACGCACCGCGCCGGTTCAATGCATAGAGACACATAGGTGGCTCAGTCTCCCTGCAACGAAACGTCAGTGAGGAGTGAACATGTGCGCCGAATTCGATGAGTGCCAAGCCGGTGTTAGTCGGGACCATCACCTGCGGAGTCGTGGCGCAGTCGGGCCCAGCGGCGCATCCGTTCGGCGATGAGCCGTTCCTCGCCGCTGTCGGTCGGTTCGTAGAACGTCTGTCGCGGCATGTCGTCGGGGAAGTAGTTCTGGCCGGAGAAGCCCGCCTCGGTGTGCGGGTCGTATTCGTACCCCTCCCCGTATCCCAAGTCCTTCATCAGCTTCGTCGGAGCGTTGAGGATGTGAGCCGGGGGCATGAGCGAGCCGGACTGCTTGGCCGCGCGCATCGCCCGGTTCATCCCGCGATAGACGGCGATGGACTTCGGTGCGGTGGCCAGGTAGACGACGCATTGGGCGATCGCGAGTTCCCCTTCGGGTGAGCCGAGTCGTTCATAGACGTCCCATGCGGCCAGTGCCTGGTGGACGGCCTGCGGGTCGGCGATGGCGATGTCCTCGTTGGCGAAGCGGACGAGGCGCCGGGCGATGAAGAGCGGGTCCTCTCCCCCGTCGAGCATCCGCGCCAACCAGTACAGGGCCGCGTCGGGGTCGGAACCGCGCATCGACTTGTGCAGGGCGGAGATGAGGTTGTAATGCCCCTCTTGGGACTTGTCGTACTGCGGGGCGCGCTGCTGCACGAGCTGAGCCAGGCCCGCCGGATCGAGGGGCTCGTGCACGGTCGACAGCATCTCGATGAGGTTGAGCAGATAGCGTCCATCTCCGTCGGCCATGGCGAGGAGGGACTGCCGCGCCTGCGCATCCAGCGGCAGTGCGTTGCCGATCGCCTCTTCGGCTCGTTCGACGACCGTCGTCAGGGCGGTCTCATCGAGCCTCTTGAGCACGAACACCTGGCAGCGGGAGAGCAGTGCGCCGTTGAGCTCGAAGCTCGGGTTCTCGGTCGTCGCCCCGACGAGCACGATCGTCCCGTCTTCGACATACGGGAGGAAGGAATCCTGCTGGGCGCGGTTGAATCGGTGGATCTCGTCGACGAACAGCAGCGTGCCCTGTCCGACTTCGCGCCGCTTCTGCGCGGCGAGGAACACCTTCCGCAGATCGGCGACTCCGGAGAAGGTGGCCGACAGCGGCTCGAAGACGAGATCGGTTCCTTCGGCGAGGAGGCGGGCGATCGTCGTCTTCCCGCACCCGGGAGGCCCCCACAGCACCATAGAGGCGAGTCGGTGTTCGGAGACCATCCGTCCGATCGGGCTCTCCGGGGCGAGCAGATGCTCCTGGCCGACCACCTCGGCGAGAGTCGTCGGCCGCAGCCTGTCGGCCAGGGGGCGCGTGGACTCATCGGCCCCGAACAGTGCGGGCGAATCCTCACTCATCAGCTCATCTCCTTCCCAACCCGATGGAGACCAGATGCTCGGTGAGCGGATGTCCCTCGCCGATGCGTCCCACCGTACACATTCCCCTCGCGGTCGAACAGACCACCGAGTGACGATTGCGCTGCTCTCAGGTGCCCTGACGGGTCGGTCGGGTATCGTGGATCACATTCTGATGACGCGGAGGACTGACGTGGCTGATCTCAAGAAGCTCACCGACACCCATGTGGCCCAGGCACGGGACAACGAGAACGGGCGCAGTGCCGAACTCGTCGCTCACGATGGCGAGCTGCGCCAGACAGTGATCGCTCTGGCAGACGGAGTGCGACTTCCCGCTCACAACTCGCCTCCTGCCGCCAGCATCCAGGTGCTGAGCGGACGCATCCGGGTCGAACTCGGCGAGGAGATGCAGGGGGAGTTCGGGGCCGGCGAACTGTGGATCCTCACCCATGAGCGCCACTCGGTGCTGGCGCTGGAGGACTGCGCCTTCCTGCTGACCACGGTGACCAGCGTCGACAAACCCTCCTATTCCTGACAGCACCGTTGCCCCATGGCGATGACGTTGCCCACCGAGGTCTCCCGCGCGATCGAGTCGTATCTCGGGGTGGCCGACCGTCTGCTTCCCGGCGCGGTCATCGCGGCCGCAGTGGCCGGGTCGGTTGCCCTGGGGGCCTATCGACCGAATCGCAGTGATATCGACATCGTCGCCGTGATCGGTGATGACTGGCGGGATCGGCGTGATCTCATCGTCCGGCTGCGGCTTCTCCACCTCTCGCAGCTTCCGCGACTGGCTCTGCGCGCAGCACGTGGTCGGGGATTCAGCGCCTGCTGCAACGTCTCGTTCATCTGGAAGTCCGACCTCACGCGGCCCGTCACCGGCATCCGTCCGATCGCTTCGCATACGGGTGAGATCTTCGAGGCGAACCGGGCGTTCGACGTCAACCCTGTCGTCTGGAAGGAACTCGTCGACGGCGGCATCGTCGTCCGCGGCCGCGCGTTCACCGAGTGGTGCCTCAACCCGGAACCGGATCGACTGCGTCCATGGGTCACGGACAATCTGCGAGAGTACTGGTCTCCCCTGGCGGCTCGGCTCCGCGCTCGGCCGCTACGGAGTGTTCGGGCTCTGGTCCGCCGCATTCTCACGTCCCCGCGGGGACTCGCCGCCAGCACCGTCGTGTGGTGCGTGCTCGGCCCCGCCCGCATGCACCACACGCTGATGACCGGCGAAATCATCGGCAAGGAGGAGGCAGGTCGCCGAGCCCTCGACACGTTCCCTCAGCATTCCCCCATCACCGAGGTGGCCCTGGCCAAGGTCCGCGGAGCGCGGATCCCGTCCGCACCGCCACATCGGCAGTGGAGGGAACTGACCGCCTCAGCAATGGAGGACATACTCATGAACGCACAGACCGCGGGCAAGAACTGATCCATTTACGTGATGATGTCGTTCTGCACTGACGAGATTCAATAGGCGGTTTGCGCTATGTTGCTCAATGCTTCACGAACGCGCAGTGCAAACTGCTGACATCCAGCCCTGTCAAGAGCCTCGTCCAGCTGTCGGAATTTCGGCTTGGATTTCCAGTACTCGAACTGGTCACGGACTATCGGGCGAAGGCATGAAGGCGCAGAGTCGACCACGAGCATGAAGAAATCATCCGGAGAAATGACCTCATATGGCTGGGAATCCGGTGTAGTCGTGATTCCGGTCGGACGGTCGGACGTGACTACAAGGTCAGAGCGGGCTGCCAGCGCCGCCGCATGAACATGGTAATCATTTGGGTCTTCACCTGTGAACTCAACATTGCCCGGAAAGTCTTGTACCACCTCGTCGACACAAGCTCGTATGAGTTCGAGACGGTGACGAGTCCGATGCCCAGGCGCTTCGGGCTGTTCTTTGCGCATATTTGCCAGCACCTCGGCAAAAACATCCTCGGTCGAATGAAGTTGAAACATACCTTCGTTGGCCTGCCTCAAATGAAACATCCAATCAAGGAGGGTCTTACTAAAGAAGATGTTGGCATCGACAAACACTCGCTGGGGCATAGAAACAGACTAGCTGGAGTGGATACTCCCCCTCCAGCTAGTCAGTGATTCGTCTCAGTCAGTGAGGAACTCTTCGTGCTCCTCATCCAGCTGACGCAGTTCGTCGAAAGCAGACCGGCGAGCAGCCACATTACGCTCTCGAAGATCCAATACCTCGTCTCTGCTGAAACGCGTATGTGAGCCTTTCTTAAACGAACTGATTCGGCCTTCACCGACCCATTTCATCAGGGTCGGCCGTGAAATGCTGAGCAGATCCGCTGCTACTGTACTGGTCAGCTCCGTCGGAAGCTGCCCAATAGAAACGGAGCCCTGTTGCGCGATCAGCTTCAGAGCATGCAATAGTGTCCTCTGGATACTGGCCGGAAGTTCCGCCTCTTCTCCACCTGCGAAACGAAGCACAAGCGACGCTTCACTGGGTATGACAGTATCTTGGGCATCCTTCACAGTCTGATCGCTGATTGCAATTCGCTCGGAAGAAGCTAGTGCTGACATAGTCACCCCTTCCCGGGTTCACTTCTATATCTAGAGAACAACGATACCAACGTTTCACTTATAAGTGCAACTAGGCGATCAGTGACGCACTAGCCTGTCCACTTCGCGACGAAGTGGAGGCGCTTGTTGCCGAATTCGCCCATGCCGATCAGGCCGATCTCGCGGCCGAAGCGCGAGCGCTTGACTCCGCCGAATCAGATGATGACCTGCGCATCCTTGATGATCGCAACGCCGCCCGCCGGGGTCTCCGTGGCGATCATCGCCGACGAATGGTGTCGCAGTCCGGACCTCATCCGTCGGCTCCGAGCCCTCGACACGTTCCCTCAGCATTCTCCCATCACCGAGTTGGCCCTGGCCAAGGTCCGCGGAGCGCGAATCCCGTCCGCACCGCCACATCGGCAGTGGAGGGAACTGACCGCCTCGGCGATGGAGGACATTATCACCGAGACGCTGCGGACCGATCCCGAAAGACCCGACTGTTGACCTGTCCGGTTGCCACCAGAGTCCCTTGCGCATCTGTGACGTGCACTTCGGTGAGAGTCGCCGAACGAGTCCGGTGCACAACCTTTCCCGTCGCAGTGAGGTCAGTTTTGGCCGCGCCGAGATAGTTCACCGTGAGATTTGCTGTAGCGCCACCGGAAGCGTTGTCATCGGGTGAGATTCCGGATGCCAAGGCGGCGGCTCCTGCGGTATCGATCAGAGTCGCGATGACGCCTCCGTGAAGGACTTGGGGTGTAGTCGTCAGTTCTTCGGAATACGGCATCGCGAGAGTGACGTGATCGATCTCCGCCGATTGCACCGAGATTGCGAGGGTCTGTGCGACGGGTGAGTGGAGGATGACATTCGTGATCCAGTGCTGTGCAAGCGAGTGCATGGTGGACATCCTTGATGGTTGAGGCGATGGCCGCCTTGGTCATCTAAGCGTTGTCCCTCTAGCGGCCGTTGTCGATAACCTCACAGGTCATTTATCCAGGAGCCAACAGGGGCCTCTGCCTTTATGACATGCCGAGAATGGCATTTCTGGTGGTCTCGTCGGCCGGGTAGAAGGCCTCGATGCGCAGTTCGTCGACGGTGACATCCATTGCTGACTCCACCGCGGCGGAGATGCTGAAGAAGCGCAGCTCTGCGCCACCGACTCTGAGTTCGAGTGGGACGACGACATCGGTGAGCACTGGACGACCGACGTCATCACCTGGGTAGGCGGCCACTTCCGCCGCAAGCTCATGGAGCCGGGCATCACCATCACGTTCGGACCTGCTCTGTACCTGGGTGAGCAGGTGCGAGCGCCACTGGCCGAGGTTGGTGATACGAGGGGCCAGACCGTCAGGATGCAGGGTCAGCCGCAACGCGTTGATCGGGGGTTCAACCAGGTGAGCCGCACAGCCATGGAGCAGGAAGTCGGTCGCAGCGTTGCGGTCGACGACATCCCACCAGCGGTCCAGGAGGAGTGCGGGAAAGGGCAAGTGCGCATCCATGATCGACTGCAGTGCTCTGCTGACTGCCAGCGATTCGGGCGCGTCGAGTCCACGCTCGGGGTACGTCGGTGCCAGGCCTGCGGCATGCATCAGCTGATTGCGTTCGCGCAGCGGAACATCCAAATAGCCTGCGAGACGTTCGATCATGGTGCGCGACGGCTGTGACCGTCCCGTCTCGAGGTAGCTGAGGTGGCGCGTTGACACACTGGCGCGCGTGGCCAGCTGGAGTTGGCTGAGCTGCCGTCTGGTTCGCCACTCTCGCAGAAGCTCACCGAATGATATCGAATTGATGGCCGTCACCCGCCCCCGTCGCCGTCACGCCCATCATTCTACCGAGGTGTGATGACAAGCATGGCGGTCTCCTAACTGTAGGCACCTAGGGCATAGGTGACCACAGTTAGGAGACCGCGGAGAATCGGCCGCGGCCTACTTCGCGACGAAGTGGAGGCGCTTGTTGACGAATTCGCCCATGCCGATCGGGCCCATCTCACGGCCGAAGCCGGAGCGTTTGACCCCGCCGAAGGGGATCTCGGCGGCCTCGGCGGCGATGGTGTTGACATGCGTCATGCCGACCTCGAGACCTGCAGCGACCCGATCGGCGCGCGCCTCGTCGGTGGAGAAGACCGATCCGCCGAGCCCGAGTGCGCAGTCATTGGCCAGCTCGAGGGCCTCCTCATCGCTGGAGACCCTGTACACGGTGGCCACCGGTCCGAAGATCTCCTCGCCATAGGATTCGGAGTCCCGGGGCACGTCGACGAGCACCGTCGGCGAATAGTAGGCGGCCGGTCCTTCGCCCAGCTCCCCGCCGACGAGGGCCCGGGCGCCCTCGGACACGGCCTTCTTCACCTGGGCGTCGACCGTCTCGGCCGCCGTCCGCGATGACAGCGGCACGTACTCGTCGTCACCGAGCTTCGCCGGGTCTCCGGGCTTGAGACCGGTGCCGAGCTTGACGAGTTCGTCGACGAATTCCTCATAGATGTCGTCCATGACGATGAGCCGTTTGTTCGAGTTGCACACCTGGCCGGCGTTGTAGGTGCGGAATTCCCAGGCTTCACGAGCCACCGCGGCGACATCCGAAGCGTCGAGGACGACCATCGGGTCGATGCCGCCGAGTTCGAGCACGGCCTTCTTGAGGTTCTGTCCCGCCTGCGCGCCGATGATCGCTCCGGCCCGCTCGGAACCGGTCAGTGACACGCCCTGGACGCGGGGGTCGGCGATGATCGAAGCGATCTGGTCGTGGTTGGCGAACAGGTGCGAGTAGCCGCCTTCGGGCACACCCGCCGCGAGGAAGATCTCCTCGATGAGCAGAGCCGAACGGCCGCAGATATCGGCATGCTTGAGCATGATCGTGTTGCCGAGCACGAGGTTCGGGGCCGCGAAGCGGGCCACCTGGTAGTACGGGAAGTTCCAGGGCATGACGCCGAGCAGCGCGCCGATGGGCAGGGCCTCGATGCGGGCGGTTCCGGGGATCGTGCTCGGGATCTGGTAGTCCGTGGCCAGGCTGGGGCCGTGGACGCCGTAGTACTCGATGATGTCGGCGGCGAACTCGACCTCGTCGACGGACTCCTCATAGGACTTGCCCATCTCCGTCGAGATCGTGCGCGCAAGTTCGTCTTTGCGTTCGTGGAAGATCTCGGCCGCGCGGCGGACGATTCCCGCCCTCTCCTGGATGTCGGTGTCCTTCCAGGTCAGGTAGGTGGCGTGGGCGGCAGCGACGGTGTTGTCGATGTCGGTGTCGGTCGCCTCGGCGAAGGTTTCGACGGTCTGACCGGTGGCGGGATTCTGGACGCGATAGTTCGACATGGTTGCTCCTGTGGTGGTTTCGAATGGTGGCATGGTGGGGTCAAGGCAAGATCAAGCGGCACCGCGGCTCCATCACCGCGGTCTGTTATCACCCATACCATCGACAGAAGCGCCCGAAGGGACGCGAACGATCATTCCGAAATGATCGTAGTACAGATCGCAGACTTTCACCGAGGCGGCCCACCACCGCATGGGTCACGGGTTCAGCGCACGACCTCGCGGTGAGTGGTGTCGAGACGACGCGTCCACCCGCGCGAGTCGAGGTGTTCGAGCAGCGGAATGACCGTCCTCCGCGTCGTGCCCAGCGCCTGTCTGGCCTGACTCGTTGTGAACGGCTGCTCAAGACCGGCGAGTTCACGCATCGCCTGGGCGGGGGTGCGTGGGGAGACGACGATTCCGTCGCCGAGGCGCAGCACCCGTCCGGCCTTCTCGGCGACCGCGAGCTCCCGCGCTCCCAGACCGAGTTCGCGCAGGTCATCGGCTTCCGGGGCGGAGAACGGATCGGCGGCGAGACGTCGTTCGAGTTCGACGAGTCCGGCTTCGGCGGGTCCGAGATCCGCCGCGTGGCCGGGCGGCCGGACCATGCCGTCAACGGTTTCGAGGCCGGCGCGGGAGATGATCTCGCCGAGCAGGGTGCGAGTCGCCGCGGCCGCGCCTTCGGGCAGGGGCAGGCGTGCTTTCGTCGGTGTCTTCGCTGCGGCGCTGCGAGCGCTGTCGGCTGTCTCGACGCCTCGCCGCAGTGCTTCGGCAACGGCTTTGACGGGGACTCCAGCGGCCATCGGTCGGGCTGTGAGTTCGCGGCCGACCAGGGTCCTCGCGGTTTCGACCCAGGCGGCGAGCGCGGGAGTGTGGACGAGCCATCCGCCCACGGCTTCGACCTCCTCGGGCCGGGAATCACTCGACACTTCCAGACCGAATCGGACGAGGACGGTGCGTTCGACGGCCCCGCGGCGGGCCACCTCGGCGAGGATGTCCCCCTCGACCGGACGCTCGGCCAACTGACGTCCGCGGCGGGCACCGGCGCCCCGGCGTGAGAGTTCGGGCGGGTCGGCGTCGAGGACGACGAGGCCGGCGAAGACGTTGCGGCTGCCCGGCGCGCGCAGCACGATCCGGTCACCGAGCCGCAGCGGCAGAGGCCGTTCCAGGGTGAGCCTGGCGTGGTCGGCGTCGAAGCCTCGCAGTCGGGCGGGAACGGCGGCCGTGCCGATGTGGGCCATGAGTTCGCGGACACCCGCGTCGAGGTCCTCGCCCATGGTGCGGCGGACGTCGATGACGTCGACGACCGGCCACGCATCGGGGGTGAGCAGGGCGTCGCCGCGGTGGAGATCCTCGGCGGGGGTGTCGCGCAGGTTCACGGCGACGCGGGCCTGCGGGACCGCCTCGGTGGTGGTGGAGTTCTTCGACTGCAGTCCGCGCACGGTCACGGTCCGGCCGATCGTCTCACCGACCAGATCGACGGTGTCGCCCGTGCGCAGCGTCCCGGCCGTGAGCGTACCGGTGACGACGGTACCCGCGCCCTTGATCGTGAACGCGCGGTCGACCCACAGCCGCACCCGCGCCGAGGTGTCCGCGGGCTCGGCCGCGGCCGTGACCTCGTCGAGGACGGAGATGAGTTCGGGCAGACCGTCCCCGGTCGTGGCGGAGACCGTGACGATGGGGGCGTGCTCGAGTGGAGTGCCGCGCAGTTGGGCGCTGACCTGGGATTTCGTGGTCTCGATGGTGTCGGGGGCGAGGTCGGCACGGGTGATGACGACGAGGCCGCGGGTGATCCCGAGCGCGGCGATCGCGTCACGGTGGTCGCTCGACTGGGCCTGCCAGCCCTTGTCGGCGGCGATGACGAAGCAGGCGATGGGTGCCGGGCCGAGGCCGGCGAGCATGTTCGCGAGGAACTTCTCATGCCCGGGGACGTCGACGAACGCGAGTTCCCGACCCGAGGGCAGAGTCGTCCACGCGAAGCCGAGGTCGATCGTCAGGCCGCGTTTGCGCTCCTCGGCCCACCGGTCGGGTTCCATTCCCGTGAGGGCATTGACCAGGGTGGACTTGCCGTGGTCGACGTGCCCGGCGGTGGCGATGACGAAGGTGTCGGGGTGCGGATTCTGATCAGGCATCGTTGTCGTGAGATTCTTCGCCGAGGTGGTCCGCGGTCAGCACCCGCCGGACTACGGCGGCGATGCGGTCATCGTCTGCCTCGGGCACACATCGCAGGTCGACGAGGCAGCGCCCCTGGTGGGTGCGAGCGACGATCGCGGGGTCTCCGGTCCGCAGTGCGGCGGCGCAGGCTTCGGGAAGTTCCACTGCCCAACCAGGCAGCGGTACGCCGGGGGCTCCCCCGCCGCCGACGCGTCCGTCGTGGGCCACGACCTTCGCTCCGACCGCCTCGGCGAGGGAATCGGTGCGTCTGCGCAGGTGATCCGGGTCGATGTGGAGGGCGTCGTGGACGGGGTTCGCGGTGTGCGTGATCGTTGCTTCGAGCGCGGCGAGGGTGAGTTTGTCGGTCCGCAGCGCTCGGGCCAGGGGGTGCTTCGCCACCGCCCGCACCGCTTCGGCGCGGCCGAGGATGAGTCCGGCCTGAGGTCCTCCGAGGAGTTTGTCGCCGGAGACGATGACGAGGTCGGCACCGGCACGCAGAGCGGTGTCGATGTCCGGTTCTGCCGGGAGTGAGGGATCGGGGGTGAAGAGGCCCGAGCCGAGATCGACGATGAGCGGCAGATCGTGTTCGTCGGCGAGAGTGCGCAGTTCTGCGACGTCGACGGAGGCGGTGAATCCTTCGACGCGAAAGTTGCTCGTATGCACCTTGAGCAGACTCGATGTGGTCGCGTCGATCGCCTCGGCGTAGTCGGAGAGGTGCGTTCGGTTCGTCGTGCCGACTTCACGCAGGCGGGCGCCGGTGGTGGTCATGAGGTCGGTGAGACGGAAGCCGGCACCGATTTCGATGAGCTCACCGCGGCTGATGACGATCTCGTCGGGACTGCCGGCAGCTGAACCGGCGGTGGCAGTCGACCCGACAGTCCCGGATGCGGCGCCGCGGCCTCGCAGTGCCGTGACCGCAAGCAGCAGGGCGGCGGCACCGTTGTTGACGACGAGGGCGTCCCCAGCTGCAGGGCAGGCTCGCAGCAGGGCGGTCTTCGCCCCGGTTCCGCGTTTGCTGCGTTTGCCGCCGGCCAGGTTCATTTCGACGTCGACGTATCCGGCTGCTTCGGTGACGGCCTGCGTTGCCGCAGGTGACAGTGGTGCGCGGCCGAGGTTCGTGTGAACGAGGATGCCGGTGGCGTTGAGCACCGGAGTCAGGGAGGAAGCCGTACGGGAACGAAGCGTGGAGACGAGGGTGGGGGTCACCTCGGCGACGGGGATCTCACCATTGCGGGCGGCGTTCTGGACTTCGGTGATGATCGCCTTGACCGTCGCCTGATTGAGGTGTTCACCTGCGGCGATGATGTCCGGTGAGGCGAGGAGGAGGTCCGTGCGCGGTATGCTGCGACGCGGGTCGGACTCGACCATGGGGCCTCCTCGGGTGTGCCGACGCACGGGCGCGAACCGGTGGCGCGCTGCTCTCGCCTGCCTTCGCGTCCGCCGGCGAAACGGGTGGACTGTGGCGGAGGCGGACGGGAATCGAACCCGCCAGACCGAGATGCTCGGTCTCACTGGTTTTGAAGACCAGGGCGCCCACCAGGACACGGACGCCTCCACGAAGAATCCTACCCCGCGGTGTGCGCCCGCTCCCACCGAGTCGCGAGCTGACGGCCGCCTGGTCGCCGCGAACGTCGCCCTCCCGGCGCGACCGCTCGCTGTCCGCCGCTTCTGGTGCACACCCCCTTCCGCAGCGCTCTGACCAGGAGCGGAACTTAGGCTTGAGTTCACTCAGGGTTTGCTCAGCGGTTGTCATGAACGACTTAAGGTGACAAGGTCCCCGACCTCGTTTCCGGAAAGTCGTCATGCCTTCATCGCGTCACTGCGCCCGTTTCAGCACGGCCCCCGCCCCACTCCGAGAGGCCCCCCGCCTCTCCCCCATCCGGGGCATGCTGACCACTCTGGTCATCCTCGCAGCTCTCGTGGCTCCGACGGCAGCGATTCCGGAAATGCCGGACCCTGCCTCGGCGCCGGCATTCGCCGCAGCACCCAGCGACGAGGACCTGGGCGGGGACGACTCGGCGCTGCGCTCCTCGGAGACGAAACGCGTCGCACCCGGGCTTGAGCTCACGAATTTCTCGCGACTTGAGAGTGGGGGCTGGAACAACGGCAATGTGCTCACCGCCGACCTCACCACCGACTCGCTGTCCCTCGACGTCCGCGACCCCGGCACCGTGGCCGACAAGGGCACGACCGGAGAGATCATGGGCACGGGACCGGACGGGAAGAAGGCGGTCGCGGCAGTGAACGGGACCTTCTTCGACATCAATCATTCCTATGCCCCCATCTACACCTCGGTGTCGAAGGAAGGAATGCGAATCGGGTCTCAGGAACCTCAGCCAGCGCTCACCGTCGAAGGGCAGAAAGCTGCCGTGCAGATGCTGTCGGCTGCGGGCACACTGACCCACGACGGCGAAGAGACGGCTCTCGTCGGCCTCAACAATCCGGATCTGTCGCCGGACGCGATCGGCGTCTACAACGAAGCCTGGGGCGACTACACGCTCGACCGCCCTGTGGGCGGTCCCGATTCGATGGCGACGGAGATCGCCCGTGTCACCGTCGTCGACGGCACCGTCACGGAGACCTCGGGAATCGTCGACGAGGCGGGCGACCCCGAGATCCCCGAAGACGGACAGGTGCTCCTGGGCCGAGATTCCGGAGCGAAGGAACTGGCCGAACTCGAGGTCGGCGATGAGGTCGATGTGGAGATCAGCCCGAGTGAGGACGTCGACCTCGGCCTGGCCGGCAGTCATCAGATTCTCGAGGACGGCGAAGTGCCGAAGCTCGGCGAAGGCGACCTCGAGGAGACCGCACACCCGCGCACAGCCGTGGGCATCAGCAAGGATGGTTCCGAACTCTTCGTCACCACGATCGACGGCCGCACCGAGAACTCCGGCGGAATGAGCCTCGAGGACATGGGCGAGTTCTTCGCCGACATCGGCGCCCACAATGCCGTCAACCTCGACGGCGGCGGGTCGACGACGATGCTGGCCCGCACCGCAGGCAAGGACGCACCGGTGGTGCAGAACGAGCCCTCAGACGGAGAGCAGCGCACCGTCGGCAATGCGCTGGTCTTCTACTCCGATGCCCCCGCCCAGACTCTCAGCGATGCGCAGATCGAGCCGAGCCTCGAAGGTCAGAACACGGTCCTCAAGGGCCTGGGCCGAACCGTGGAGGGCACGGGACTCGGCGCCAATCTCGAGCCCATCGCCGCCTCTGGCAGCTTCTCTGCCGACGGCGGGGTCTCTGTCGCCGAATCGGACGACTCCTCTGCGCGCGTCACCGGAGATCAGACCGGGAACGGGCGGGTGAGCTACGCGGTCGACGGGCACACCGCACGCACCGATCTCGACGTGCTCGGCGATCCGGTCGGACTGTGGCCGAGTGCCCGCACGATCAGCCTGCAGGACACCGAGGATTCCGCCTCGGTGTCCCTGACCGGGTACGACTCCGAAGGCCGACGGTCACTCATCGAAACCCCCGACATCGACGTCGACGCCGATGAGGGCATCGAGGTCGACAGCGATGGCCTGGGCGAACTCGTCATCTCCGGCCGTGACGCGAATGCTTCCGGCTCGGTGACGGTAACGGTCGGGGACGTCTCCACGTCCATCCCCGTCACCGTCGGCACCGAGTCGAAGCAGGCTCTCGACTTCGCTGAAGCTTCGGTCTTCACTGATGGCGTGGACAGGGCGACCGGTTCGTTCTCCGTGGGTGAGCCGACCGAGGACGGTCAGCCGAGCCTCGATCTCAGCTATGACTTCTCGACCTCCTCGGCGACTCGCGGCTATTACCTCATCCCGAAGGAACCGGTGAAGCTCGACGGTGACACCGTGGCCTTCGAGATGATGGTCCGCGGCGATGGCACAGGACCCTGGCCCCGGCTGCAGGTGAGCACCGCCGACGGAACAAGCACGAATATCGACGGCGACCACATCACCTTCGAGGGGTGGCAGAAGATCCGCTTCGAGGTCCCTGAAGGACTGTCTCAGCCGCTGACTCTTGAGCGGATACGGCTGATGGAGACCCGCTCGGCCGAGAAGTACAAGGGCGAGATCTCCATCGCCGATCTGCGCGCGATCTCGACTCCCGAGAGCCGGCAGCCTGCGGACGAGGCCCCGCATGATCCGGCGCTGCTGAGCAGCGGCACCGTCGAAGGCCGCCCTCAGCAGGTCGCCGTGATGAGCGATGCGCAGTTCGTCGCCACCGACCCCGATTCGGAGTCGGTCGAGGGCGCCCGACGCACGCTGAAGGAGATTCGCGCGGCCGATCCCGACCTGCTCGTCATCAACGGCGACTTCGTCGATGAAGCTTCGCCGGCCGACTTCGAGCTGGCGGAGACGATCCTCGATGCGGAGTGGGACGATTCGATCCCCTACGTCTACGTGCCCGGCAATCACGAGATCATGGGCGGTGAGATCGAGAACTTCGAGTCCGCATTCGGCGCACCGACGACCCAGAGGAACCTCGGTCGGACGAAGGTGGTCACGCTCAACTCGTCTGCCGGCTCCCTCAACGGCAGTGATGATGCGCAGCTGAGGGAGCTGGAGGACGCCCTCGACGAGGTGGCCGACAGTGACTACCTCACCGGCATCTCCGTGTTCTTCCACCACCCGCCGCAGGATCCGCTGCCGTCGAAGACGAGTCAGCTCGCCGATCGGCGCGAGGCCGCAGAGCTTGAGAAGAAGCTCGGCGAGTTCCGCAGGGACAGCGGTAAGTCCGCCGCGGTGGTCAACGGTCATGTGGGCGCCTTCCACGGTTCTGCCGTTGAAGGAGTCTCCTACCTCATCAACGGCAACTCCGGGAAGGGTCCTGCAGGCACTCCGTCGACCGGTGGGTTCACCGGCTGGACGATGCTCGGCATCGATCCCGGTGCGGGCGAGGTCGGCGAGAACCCGAGCACTGCCGATCGCGTGGGCTGGTTGGCCGCGGAGACCAAACCGCGCGTCGATGAGATCTCCCTCGATGCCCCCGGCTCCTTGGCTCCCGGGCAGTCCGCGGGCATTTCGGCCGAGTTCACACAGGGCGAGCGCACCGTGCCCATCGGCTGGCCGGCCACCGCCCAGTGGGGCGGGGATGGTGTCGTCATCGATTCCGGAGAAGAGACGGCGATGCAGGTGGCGACGGGCAGTTCCTCGGGCTCGGCTTCAGCGCAGAGTGCGACCAAGGGAACGTCGATCACCGGCGCCGAGGCGGCTTCCGCTGTCATCCGCGTCAACCCGGCCACGCATGAGATCACCGCAGAGAACCCCGGTACCGCGGTACTCGAAGTCACCGTCAACGGCAAGACAACGAAGGCGAGAGTCGAGGTGGCCGGCGAGGAGCCGCCGCCCGGTCCCGGAGACGACGATGGGTCCGAGAACGGCAGCGGTGACGAGGTCAGCGGCGCAGACGCGGACGGCGACGATACTGCAAGCGGGTCGGACGAGGATTCTGACGACGATGGCTCCGACAACACGTCCGCCAATGGCGGCTCCGGCGCAGGTTCCGCAGACGCAGATGACACGGCGAAGGACGGAACGTCCGGGGGCCGCTCGGAGGCCAGCGGCGGAGGCGACCTTCCGCGTACCGGTGGCCCGGTCCTGCTGACGGCCGGGCTCGGCGCCATGCTCGTCATCGGCGGGCTCCTCATCGCCCGGATGTCTCGGGCGCGTAGAACGAACCGATCGAGCCGGAGTCACTGAGGCTCAGCCGGGGACAACCTCGACGCCCTCAGACGGTGGCGGCAGGTGCTCGCCCGTCGCCACCGGTGTTAGTCTCCGGGTATGACTGCGATTCATGACCGCCTGACTTCATTCGCCCATGGTGGAGGGTGCGCCTGCAAGATTCCTCCGGGCGAGCTCGAGGACGCGGTGCGCGGGTTGGTCGGGCAGCCGGGTCCGGATGTTCTCGTCGGTCTCGACGACGGTGACGATGCCTCGGCGGTGCGAATCCGCGAGGATCTCGCGGTGCTTTCGACAGCGGACTTCTTCACACCGGTCATCGACGACGCCTACGACTGGGGTCGGATCGCTGCGGCGAACGCACTCTCGGACATCTATGCAATGGGCGGGACGCCGGTCACGGCGATCAACCTCGTGGGATGGCCGCGTGAGAAGCTGCCGATGGAGTTGCTCACCGAGGTCCTGCGCGGTGGGCTCGACGTCGCGGCGCAGGCGAACTGCCCCGTCGCCGGCGGGCATTCGATCGACGATCCCGAGCCGAAGTACGGAATGGCCGTGACCGGGGTGGCCCACCCCGATGAGCTCATGCGCAATGATGCCGCCGAGGTGGGACTTCCCCTGACATTGACCAAACCGATCGGGGTGGGCATCCTCAACAACCGGCACAAAGTCACCGGTGAGAACTTCGACGAAGCCATCGCCACGATGACCTCGCTCAATGCCGATGCTGCCCGGGCGGCTGTCGCGGCCGGGGTGCGAGCGGCCACGGACGTCACCGGGTTCGGCCTGCTCGGACACCTGTTCAAGATGGCTCGGGCCTCCGGGGTCGGTGCCGTCATCGACGCGGCCGCGGTGCCCCGCCTCGACGGAGTCGATGAGTCGATCGCCGATGGTTATGTCTCGGGCGGAACCAGGCGCAATCTCGATTGGGTGCGCCCGAACCTCACCGCCGACGACTCGGTGACCGAGGACGAGCTGTTCCTCCTCGCCGATGCGCAGACTTCAGGCGGACTGCTCGTCGTCGGTGAACTGCCCGGCCACCCGATCATCGGCGAGATCACCATCGGCTCGGGCGTGCACGTGCGGTGACGCCGGTCATCTGCGTGGAGTGACGTCCTCGTCGCGGAACTGTCGGAAGCTGGACAAGAAGAACCAGAAGAGGACACCGTTCCCGAGGCCGACGAGCAGTGCCTCCCACCAGGAGAAGGCGTCATTGCCCAAGCCCAAAAGGCTCATGCCGAAATAGATGAACGGGAAAAGCAGCGCCATGAACACACCGAGTCTGACGCTCTGACGATCCTGGAGCAGCTTCTTCATAGATTTCCTACGCTACTGCACATGCTGTGTTTTGCAACCCGTCTTGCCGGCCGTGCAGGCATCCCACGCTGTTGCCCGCACAACACCCGGAGCATCTCACACCGTCAGCGACACGACACACCGCTGACCGCACAGCGAACCGATAGCGGCACAACACACCGTTAGCGGCACAGCGCAGCGGTGCACCGGGAGGTTATGTCGCTGCGGGTGAGGGGTCCGGCGGCATCGGCCTCAGCGTCGTCTGCCAGCCAGCGCCCCTACCACCCTGTCGTGATCGAGTCGTCGGTGATGCCGCGGGCCCGACGCTCCTCGAGGCGAGCGCGCTGGGGTTCGACGACGTGACGCGGATCCTTCGTCGATTCGATGCCGGCCTCGAGCACCCCGAAGCGGGTGTACGCCGAGGCGGCGGCGAGTGCCGCACCGGAGACGACCGAGAGCGCACGCAGCGCCGTCCTCGTCTTCCAGCTCCGCTTGCCCCCGGCACCGAAGGCACCACTCGATGCGTCAGTCTTACCGGCGAGCTTCTTCGCGAACACTCGTGCCCCCACCTCGACGGCGGCGGCACCGGCGGCACCGGCAAGGAGCAGCTTCTCGGCCCGGTGGAGTTTGTGGCCGGGTTCGCCGTCTTCCATCGGATCGACCTCGGCGGGGTGCATGCCCTTCTTCATCTGATCCATCGCCACCATCTCACCGGCGGCACCGGTCAGCGCCAGAAGACGAGCCGGACCGGTCTCGCGGATCGGAGCCAGCGCCATTCCCGCTCCCCCGGCGGCCATCGATGCCGAGGCCACGAACACATATGAGAGTCCGTTGCGACCGGCAGCGTTCCAGGTGGGAACCGCGGTATCGCCGAGCAGCGCGCCCGTGTAGGCGGCCAGAGGTGTGGCGAAGAGCGCTGACTCGATGGCGGCAGGCGTTTCGAGGGCGTGGAGCACGCGGCGCAGGGGGCCGAGCGGCAGCAGCTTCTCACCGGTCAGGCGATCGACTTCGATGGCGGTCAGCACGCCCGAACCGACGCCGAAGCCGGAGAGGATCCAGGTGCCCAGGCTCATCGGGGAGCTGACCTTGAACACGCGCATCATGTTGAGGAACCGTTCGGGCCGGCCGAGGTCGGCCACGAGCGCCGCTCCCCCGATTCCTGTTGCGGTGATCGCTGTCATCCGTGAAGCGATGCGCAGACCGGGACGGTCGCTGAACTGTGCGCCCAGACCCAAGAGGGCCGAGCCACCGGCCAGACCGCCGAGGAACAGGTAGAGCCCGATCTCATCGCCCCAGGGCGGAGCCTTGACGATGGGTCGACCGTAGTAGGAGGTGAATTCGACGTCCTCGACCATCGGCATCTCACGGTTGCCCTCGGCCCCGCGGTTCTTCCAGCCACCGCCTCGCCGACCACCGGCACCCGGTCCACCACGACCGCCACCGGGCCGACCGCCTCGGCGGCGCTTCTTGCGTCCGCCTTCCGGCTCGGGTGGACGGTAGGAGTCATATTCGGACGTGCTCAACGGCGGCTCCCGAGGAAGGCGAGTCCGGCGGCGGCGACCATGCCGAGCGCCGCGATGCCGGCATTGGCGTACATCTTCGGCAGGTCCTTCGTCGGCACACGCGGATCCGGCGGCAGCCCGTAGACCTCGGGCTCGTCGAGGATGAGGAAGACCGATCCGGTGCCACCGACCCCGTCGTTCGGGTTCGCGCCGTAGAGGCGAGCCTCGGTGAGACCCTTCGCATGGAGATCGGCCACGCGGGCGTGAGCCTTGTCGACCATGTCGTCATGGTCGCCGAATTTGATCGATTCCGTGGGGCAGGTCTGCGCGCACGCCGGTTCCTGCCCATCGACGAGGCGGTCATAGCACAGGGTGCACTTGTTGGCCGTGTTCTTGTCCGGCACGTCCATGTCCGAGGCGCTGCGATCACGGTCGGTGGGTGTGTTGATCGTGCCGTCATCGCGGCGCTCGATGACGCCGAAGGGACAGCCGGCCACGCACGTTCCGCAGCCGTTGCAGACGTCGTTCTGCACGACGACGGTGTCGAATTCCGTGCGGAAGAGCGCTCCCGTGGGGCACACGTCCAGGCAGCCGGCGTGGGTGCAGTGCTTGCACACGTCCGAGGACATCAGCCAGCGGAAGTCCGCCGTGTCCGGGGGCGTCGTGTCGAGGTTGGCGATGTCCTCGGGATCGCTCGGTTCCAGGGCGCCGGGTGCCAGCAGATCGATGCCCATCGGTGGGGTCGAGGGCAGTCCTCCGCTTCCGGCAGACCCATCCGCTGCCGCACTGAGGGCACCGCCGAGCGGCTGGGCACCTGCCGACTCATCCGTGCGCGGACGGATCGTCGGCATACCGAGGTTGACGAGTTTCCGCCCCGACTCGCGGGCGGCTTCGATCCGCTCGGAGTCCTGTTCGATGAAGGCGACGTGTCGCCAGGTGTTCGCCCCGAGGCTGCCCGTGTTGTCATACGAGGATTCGAGGAGTTCGTAGGTCCCGTCCTGCGGATTGTTGTTCCACTCCTTGCAGGCGACCTCACAGGCCTTGCAGCCGATGCAGATCGACGTATCGGTGAAGAACCCTTTGCGCTCGTGCGCGGAACCGTGCCAGTGCCCATCCGCAACGGCATCGTTCCCGACGGTCGATGTCGACATCAGTCCTCCTCCTCGTTTCCTGTGTTGTCCACCGTATCCGTCTGGGCACCCTCGCCGAGGTTGCCCTGCTGAGCCTTGTCCGCATCCTTGCCGATGTAACCGCGGTCGGGGTCGCCATCGGTCGGGTCCCCATCGTCCGCGCGGTTCGCGTCCACGGTCTCGGTCGGGTTCTGGTCCACGCTGTCGGTGGGTCCAAGATCGACCCGGCCCGTGCGATCATCGGCACTGTCGACGGCTTCGTCTCCGAGGGTGCGCCCAGGGGTGACACCCACGGCGGAGTCCCCACCGCGATGCGGATGCCCGCCCTTGCTGGCCGCAGAGTCCGCGGCCAGGGACTCGGCGACGACGTCATCGGAGACCGTGACCAGCTGATTGCCCGATTCCGGGCTCAGACCCGCCTCACGCTGATACTTCTCGACGAAGTCGACGAGCTCCGGACCCCGTGGGCGGCGTCCCGGAATGATCGTGCCGGCCACGTACTTGCTGTTCTGGATGAACACATTGGGGTCCATCGTCACGCCCAGCAGATCATTCGCGGAGTCACCTTCGACCGTGGCGTCTCCGCCGACGCCCCAGTGGTAGGGCAGGCCGATCTGGTGGATGGTCTTCCCGCCGACCGTCAACGGCGTCATCCTCCGGGTCACGAGCACGCGGGCCTCGATGGCGGCGCGCGGGGAGACCAGCGTCGCCCATCCGTAGGGCTCGAGTCCCACCTCGGCGGCGAGCTCCGGGGAGATCTCACAGAACATCTCCGGCTGCAGCTCCGAGAGGTAGGGCAGCCACCGCGACATTCCTCCTGCGGTGTGGTGCTCGGTCAGCCGGTAGGTCGTGAACACGTACGGGTAGACCTCGGAACCGGGATTGCCTGCGGCCGGGGCCGAGAGGTTGTCCTCCCTGCGCATCACCAGTCGTGTCGGGCTCGACTGCTGCTCGTAGAGCGGGTTGGCCACCGAGGATTCCTGCGGCTCGTAGTGCGTGGGCATCGGCCCGTCGACCATGCCGCTGGGCGCGAACAGCCAGCCCTTGCCGTCGGCCTGCATGACGAACGGATCGTCCCCGTCGAGGTTGGCGGGTCCGCCGTAGGGCTGATCCGAGCGGGCCGAGGGTGCCCGGTCGATCGGGAAGTCGGGGACGTCCTTGCCCGTCCACTTTCCGGTCTCTTCGTCCCACCACACGAACTTCTTCCGCTCCGACCAGGGTGTGCCGTCGGGTGCTGCAGAGGCGCGGTTGTAGAGGATCCGTCGGTTCGCCGGCCAGGCCCAGGCCCATTCGGCGGCGGTCTCGTCCTGCTCGGCTCGGGGCTTGCGTCGGGCGGCCATGTTCTCGCCGCCTGAATAGATTCCCGCGTAGATCCAGCAGCCGCCTGCGGTGGTGCCGTCGTCGGTCATCTGATTGAAGTTATCGAGCGGCTGTCCGTCCTTGTCACCGCCGACGTAGTAGCCGTTGATCTCGGCCAGCACGGATTCGGCGTCGACCTCACCCTCCTCATCGACCGGGTAGTCCCAGGTCATGTCGAGGAGCGGACGATCACGAGGATCGTCGGAGTCCCCCAGCTTCTCGCGCACCCGTTTGCCGAGTTCGAAGAAGAAGTCGAGTTCGCTCTGCGCATCGCCGGGTGGGTTGACGGCCTTGTGCCGCCACTGCACGAGACGCTGCGTCTGGGTGAAGGTGCCGGCTTTCTCCGTGTGGTTGGCCGCGGGCATGAAGAACATCTCGGTTTCGATGTCCTCGGTCTTGAGCTCACCGCTGGCGATCTCGGGGCCGTCCTTCCACCAGGTGGCGGATTCGATGAGACGGAAGTCGCGGACGACTATCCACTTGAGGTGGCTCATCGCCATGCGCTGCATCCGCCCGTTGGCCGAGCCGACGGCCGGGTTCTGGCCGAGCAGGAAGTACCCGTCGACACCGTCGTTGAGCATGCGGACCTGCGTCTGATACGTGCCGTGGGCACCGTTGATCTTCGGCAGGTAGTCGTAGGCGAAGTCGTTCTCCGGCGTGGCGGCATCGCCCCACCACGCTTTGAGCAGGTTGGTGGCATAGCTGCGTCCGTTCGCCCAGAAGCCCTTGTGGGTCTCCGGAGTGCCCACCGCCTTGACGTAGTCGTCGAAGGTCTCATGGACTCCGGCGCTGGGCATCGGCAGGTAGCCGGGCAGCAGGTTGAACAGGGTCGGTATATCGGTCGAACCCTGGATCGTGGCGTGTCCGCGCAGGGCCATGATGCCGCCGCCGGGACGACCCATGTTGCCCAGCAGCAGCTGGAGGATCGAGGCGGTGCGGATGAACTGGGCGCCCAGCGAATGCTGGGTCCAGCCCACGGCGTAGGCGAAGCACGTGGTGCGTTCGCGCCCCGAATTCCGGGTCACCGACTCGACGAGGTATTCGAAGTCTTCCGGTTTGATGCCGCAGTTCTCGGCCACCATCTCAGGCGTGTAGCGCGAGTAGTGGCGTTTGAGGATCTGGAAGACCGTGCGCGGGTCGCTCAGGGTCTCATCGGTGATGGGCGCCCCCGACTCATCGGTCTGGTACGACCAGGTCGAATTGTCGTAGGAGTTCGTCTCGGGGTCGAACCCGGAGAAGAGTCCGTCCAGGTCTTCTGTGTCCTGATAGTTCTCGCTGATGAGATTCGTCGCGTTGGTGTACGCGCGGACGTACTCATCGAAGTACGCACCGTCGCTGAGCACACGGTTGATGAGCGCACCGAGGAGCACGATGTCCGAGCCCGCCCGGATCGGGACGTGCTTATCCGCGATCGCAGTGGTGCGGGTGAAACGAGGATCGACGTGGATGATGCGGGCACCACGGGCCTTGGCCTCGGTCACCCATTGGAAGCCCACGGGGTGGCACTCGGCCATATTGGATCCCTGGATGATGATGCAGTCCGCATTCGCCATATCCTGGACGGGTTGTGTGGCGCCGCCTCGCCCGAACGAGGTTCCCAGACTGGGAACCGTGGCGGAGTGTCAAATGCGCGCCTGGTTCTCGATCTGTATCGCGCCCGCCGCCGTGTAGAGCTTCTTCGCGAGGTAGTTCTCCTCGTTGTCGATGGTCGCCCCGCCGAGGCTGGCGATGCCCATCGTGCGACGCAGGGGGTGTCCCTTGTCGTCGACGTCCTCCCAATGGTTGCGGCGGGCTTCGATGAAGCGGTCGGCGACCATGTCGAGCGCCGTATTCAGATCGAGCTTCTGCCAGTCCTTGGCACGCGGAGCGCGGTAGAGGACCTCGGTGACGCGTCCGTTGGCATTGACCAGCTGTTCGCTGGCGGCTCCCTTCGGACAGAGACGTCCACGCGAGATCGGCGAATCCGGGTCGCCTTCGATCTGCACGACCTTGTCATCCTTGACGAAGATCTTCTGTCCGCAGCCGACGGCGCAGTAGGGGCACACGGACTGGACGACTTTATCGGCCGTAGCCGTGCGCGGGGTGGTGTCTCGGGTCTTCTGGGACACGACAGATTCTCCGCGTCCCGTCTTGTCCGAGGTGCGGAATTGCCGGAGTACCGGCCACTCGAGGAAGCTGAACCGAGCCATGGCTCAACCATAGACCCTCACATGCGGAAAATGCATCAGGCGAGCCGCAGTGGAATCACCGCGTCCTGCAAGGTGAGACCGCCTGAGTCGAGCGGTCGGTGACGACCGTTCGGCTCAGGCGGAAAGAGCTTGGGTTCAGGCCCCGGGAAGGATCCGGCTCAGACCCGGCGAGCGAGCAGGATGGCGTCATCGAGTTCGGCGGGTTCGCCGTCCGGTGAGGTCACCTGTCGGGTCCGGGTCTCGGCGAGTTCGATCTCCCAGCGATCGGGGCTGGCACCGATGAGCAGAGCGAAGTCTCCGTTCGGGCTCACCGGTTCGTGGTGGTGGTCCATCCCGTGGTCGAGCTTCTCATTGTGTTCGGCCGCCCACGGCGGCATCGTGGCATGGGAGACGAGCAGCAGGGCACCGCCCGGTGCCACATGTTCGGCGACCCGGGCGAGCAGCTCTTCCCGGGTGTCGGGCAACCGGGTGTGGAGGAAGAATCCGGTGACGAGGTCGAAGCCGCCTCGGCGATCGGCGTCTTCCGATGATGCGGACTCCGGTGCCCAGGTGGAGATGTCGGCGACGGCGAAGTCGGCCTTCGCTCCGCGGTCGTCGGCGGCCCTGCGGGCACGGTCGATGGCCGTGGTCGACAGATCGATTCCGGTGGCGTCCCAGCCGTGTTCGGCCAGCCAGACGACATCGGCACCCTCTCCGCAGCCGACGTCGAGGGCGCGGCCGGGCGCCATGTCACCGACGAGGGCCACGAGGGCTTCATTCGGGCTGCCCGACCACACGGGGTCGTCAGATTCGGAGTAGCGCTCTTCCCAGGCCGCCACGGAATCCGGGACAGCGATGGATTCGGTCACTGGTCGACGCCCGGATCGGCGGGGATGGAATCGGGGCCGTCGTCCGCGGCCTCGGTCGAGGCGGCAGCGTCCTGCTTGGCCAGTTCGGCGCGGACTTCGTCCATATCGAGGCCCTTGACGGCGGTGATGACCTGCTCGAGCTGCGGTGCGGCGAGCGCACCCGGCTGAGCGAAGACGACGATTCCCTGGCGGAAGGCGACGAGCGTCGGGATCGAGGAGATCGCGAAGAGGCCGGCCAGCTGCTGCTGGGCTTCGGTGTCGATCTTGCCGAAGGCTATGTCGGGGTTGGCCTCTGCGGCCTGTTCGAAGACCGGAGCGAACTGCTTGCACGGGCCGCACCAATCGGCCCAGAAGTCGAGAAGGATGATCTCGTTGTCGTTGATGGTCGATTCGAAGTTGTCCTGAGTGATTTCGATCGTAGACATGCGGGTCAGTCTAGGAGCCGAGGATGAATGATGTCTGGACGGGGTTGGCATTTCTCCTGGACGGCATGCTCCGCGCACTCTGTATTGTCACGAACTCAGTCCAGGGCGAGGTCCACAATCGGTTCGTCCTCGGCGATGGCGGTGAAGACAGCATCCGCCTCGGGGGCGATGACGACCCGGTTGGGGTCCTCAGGAGCCTTCGTCCAGGGCATGATCGCGAAGGTGATCGCGTCCTCGGGCACCGAGGAGACCGTCGAGGCCAAGGAACCCAATGCCGAAACCGAGTCGAGTTCTTCGTCGACGCTCAGCGAAGAGGTGACGGCGTCGAGGAAGCTGTAGAGGCGGTCGGGACGTGACAGGACCTGCGCGCTCTTGGCCCGGTCGATGATCGATTCCATTACCATCTGCTGATTGCCCATGCGGGAGATGTCGCTGCCGTCGCCGACGGCATGGCGGGTGCGAGCCAGCGCGAGGGCATCGCTGCCGTCGATGGTCTGGTGACCGGCAGGCAGGTCGAGCTGGGCCTTGGAGTCCTTGAGCGGTTCGTCGAGATCGACGGTGATCCCGCCGAGGGCATCGACGATCGTCGCGAAACCGTCGAAATTCACCTCGATGAAGTGATCGATGCGCACGCCGGTCAGGGCTTCGGCAGCGGAGACCGAGCAGGCGGGACCGGAGTTGAGGGCGGAATTGATCATTCCGTGGACGGCGCTCGAGGCTCCGAAGCCGGTGTCGGTGCAGGCGGGGATGTCCATGATCGTGTCTCGCGGGATCTGAACAGCATCGATGCGGGAGGTGTCGGCCGAGATGTGGGCGAGGATCATCGCATCGCTGCGAGCGCCTTCGGCCGTGCCGTATCCCGAAGAGGCGGCTCCGTGCCCGCCGTCCTCGACACCCATGCCCTCGCCGGTGCTGCCGTCGTCCTCGGCGTTCCCGGAGTCGAGATCTCGCGTGTCCGAACCGAGGATGAGCACATTCGTCTCGTCCGTGAGCTTCTCGGGCACGGCACTCTCCTCTCCGGCACGCAGGGGCGAGGAGCTGATATTGGAACTGAGGTTGTGAACGACCGCCACGATCGTCACCGGAACTGCGATGACCATGACCGCGATCAGGGCCACGATGGTGCGGCGGCGTCGGTACTTCATGGCGAGACGACGCTGACGCCGCGGTCCGATCTCCGGCAAACCTGCACTCCTTCATTTCACTCTGTTTCAGATTGCATACAATCCTAAACACAGGTTCTCAGTGCAATCCGTCATTCAAGCCGTCCAGACTCTGTTAGAATGGATTTGTTCCTGTACGACACTGTGCGGAACGTGTGGCGTTGCGAGCGTAGGTAGATTCGCTCCGCGCCCTGCAGTCGCCGAATCAGCGCGTGTCTACCATCCGCGCTTCTCATACTTTCTCTTCACTTTTCAGTCCAGTCGTACCTCGACTTCAATCCAGCACCTTCGAGTGCGTTATCGTCACCGAGCTTTCCGCTTCTTCGCCTGAGACAAGGATTTTTCACATCAGCACGAATTCCGGAGCTTCGGTTTCACCACAGTTTTTCGTTGGATCCGCGTACGACACTCGGTTCGTCCAACGAGAAGTCACACCATCAGACCAACGGCTGCTCGGCACTGTCGATCAGCTCCAGGCTCTGCAGGTGTGAACAGCCGGACCCGGTCACGGGTCCGACCATCACGACCGCACCAGCGGTCATCAGCTAAAAATAAGGATACAAAGATTATGGCAACAGGTACCGTGAAATGGTTCAACGCGGAAAAGGGTTTCGGATTCATCCAGCCTGACGACGGTTCGGCTGACGTGTTCACCCACTTCTCCGCGATCGAAGCCTCCGGCTACCGTGAGCTCACCGAGGGTCAGAACGTCGAGTTCGACTCTGAGATGGGTTCCAAGGGCCTGCAGGCGACTCGCGTCCGCGGCCTCTGAGACTCACTGTGAGTCTCATCAGAGACATCACAGGTCTCTCTCGAGACTTCTGAGATTCATCGGAGACCCTCCGCTTTCGGCACCGTCGTGATCGTCTCATCGGTCACCAGTCGCGGTCGGATGGTTTCCACCAGCGAAGCACCGAAGCAGTCAGCTGCCTCGGTGCTTCGCTCTATTCATGCCCGGTCCGCGCTCTTCATATCCGGTCCGTGCAATTCATGGTCTGTCCGTGCGGAACCGAGCTCTCAGCTGCTGCGCCGTCGGTCCAGCGCCCACCATAGGCCAAGGAACGTTGACATATAACTGTTGCGACTTCTACAGTCGTGGCAACGATCACAGGAGTGCTCAGACACACGACGGGGGCGGAGGCATGATGAGAAGAGGACGTCGGCTGAGCTGGATCATCGCCCTGCTGCTCCTCGTCACCGCGTGCCACGTCGCGGCGCATATTCCGCCGCTGACAAACTTCGCCGTCCTCTTCTGGGGACTCTCGCTGATCTTCCTCGTCATCGCCCTGATTCTGGCGATCATGCGCAGCCGGGAGCACGGTCGCAGCCGATGACTGATGTAGTCGCCCGGCCACCCGCCGAGGCCCCTCCTGCCGGTTCATCCCCGGCCTCCGGAAGCAGCCTCACCGCCGTCTTCGGTACCGAGACTCACCGCACCCGGTAGCGTGGGTTGTGACTCAGCGAATCCGATCACACAGGTGGTGCCCTCATGTCTCAGCCCGACTCCTCCATTCCGACGACCGTGGTCTTCGATCTCGGCAACGTCCTCATCGGATGGGACCAGTCGGGTCCGCTCGCTGACCGGATGAGCGCCGAAGAATGGCGCGACTTCGCCGCCGAAGCGGATTTCTCCGCCCTCAACTCCGCCTCCGACGCCGGCGTTCCGGTCGCCGAGATCGTCGCGCGGGCCGCTGCGACGGACCCTCGCCACGGCGAGATCATCTCCCTCTACTACGAGCGCTTCGAGAAGTCCCTGACCGGTCCGGTCGAGGGCATGGCCGAGGTCGTCGCCGAGCTCAAGGACTCAGGGACCAGACTGCTCGGCCTCTCGAACTGGGCGGCCGAGACCTTCCACCATGCCCCTGCAGCGGCACCGGCCATCAATGAGCTCGAAGACGTCGTCGTCTCCGGGCGCGAAAAGCTCATCAAACCCGATCCGGCGATCTTCCACGTGCTCACCGAGCGGTTCGACCTCGACCCGAGCCGGACCGTCTTCGTCGATGACCTGCCGTCGAACATCGAAGCCGCACGGAAGCTCGGATTCATCGGTCTCGTCTTCACCGACGCACAGTCCCTGCGCCGGGATCTGGCTGGTCTGGAGCTGCTGGAACCGACGAACCGCTGACGAGAACCAGAGCAACTCCGCCTGGGCAGAGCACGCTTCGCATTGAGCCGAAGTTCAGTCGCAGGGCCTAACGTGGCCAGTATGACATATGTGATCGCTCAACCCTGTGTGGACGTGAAGGACCGTGCCTGTGTGGATGAGTGCCCGGTGGACTGCATCTACGAAGGCGAACGGATGCTCTATATCCATCCGGACGAATGCATCGACTGCGGAGCCTGTGAGCCGGTCTGCCCGGTGGAGGCGATCTTCTACGAAGATGACGTGCCCGAGGAGTGGTCGAGCTACTACAAGGCCAATGTCGAGTTCTTCGACGACATCGGCTCCCCGGGCGGGGCTGCCGGCATGGGCGTGATCGACAAGGACCATCCGCTCGTCTCCGCCCTCCCGCCGCAGAACCAGTGATTCGCCGGGCGACGACGGCAGGATGCGTTCCACCCATTCCCAGTCGCCGTCTGCGGGCAGGACCTCGGTGCTGCGCGGGACCGATCAGCTTCCCTGTTCGAACTCGTCCTTCATCGCGGTGAGCGTGCGGTAGATGTTGATGCGCTGGAAGTCCGAGAAGGACTGCCCGCGCGTGACCACACGATCGAAGACCGCGGCCACCCAATCCGGCCAGCCGGTGCGATCATCGTTCCAGGTCTCGGTGACTCGCGTCGCTCCGCCGAGGTCCTCGAAGTCATAGGACCACGTGGCATTGCTGCCTTCGAGAGACGGCGAACGGGGACCGATCTTGCGCACCGTGAACGCGAACCGCCGGCCCGGCACGGAATCGATGACAACACTCTCGGTCACCCACCTCGCGCGGCCCCGCCGGTTGGTGCCTTCGAAGACCTCGCCCACCGACAACGGGCGTGCATCCGCGCGGGTGCTGGCACCGGTGTTCTCCGGACTCCACCGGGGCATCTGCGTCGGATCGGCCACCTGCGCCCAGATGGCGTCGGCCTCTGCACGGATGACAATGCTGCCGCTGACCTGCATGGTGCGTCTCATCGAATTCCCTTCCTCGGTCACCCACCCAGCCTAGGGGGTCGTTCCGGTGAGCACCTGCCCGAGCCGGACTCACTCCCTCGTGTCACCGGTCTTTCGGCCCCGACCCAAGAGCGCCTCTTGGTGAGCGACGGTCTGGTCGCGCAGGGCCTGCACGACCGCGGCGATGGCGGGTCTGCGCAGCGAGTCGGGGCGCAGCACCATCCAGTAGGGCAGACGTTCGGCCACCGTGTCGGGGAAGAGGCGCACGAGGTCCGCATGGCGATCAGCCATGAAGCACGGCAGGAATCCGACCCCGGCACCCGCTCGGGTGGCTTCGACGTGGACGAAGACGTTTGTCGAAGTCAGGGCATCTTTCATTGAGGGGAAGAGCCGCGTCGGTGCGTCCAGATCGTCGACCTGGAGCATGGAGTCGACGAAGTAGACGAGTCGGTGTTCGCTCAGTTCGTCCACCGAGGAGGGAGTGCTGTGGGCGGCCAGATAGTCGCGTGCGGCGTACAGTCCGAGTTCGTAGTCGCCGAGCTTCACCGCCTCCGCCCGGTGCACGCGCGGTTCGCCGACGACGACTTCGATGTCGAGCCCCGACCTCTGCTGCAGGGCTTGGCGAGTGACGGTGACGATCTCGACGCTCAGGCCCGGATGTCGGCGTCGGAGCCTGGCCACCGCGGGAGAGGCCACGTAGGCACTGAAGCCGTCGGTGGCGGTCATCCGCACCACTCCTGCCACCGGATCCGGCGCCTGTCCCTGTTCGCCGAGGCTGAGCACTGCCGCCTCCATCTGCTCGGCGACGACCACGGCCCGCTCTCCGAGCTCCGTGAGCTCCCACCCGCTGTCAGCGCGGGCCAGGACACGGCCGCCGAGGGATTTCTCCAACGCCGCGATGCGTCGGGAGACCGTCGAATGGGTCAGCCCCAAGTGGTGTGCCGCTGTCGTGAACTTCGCCGTGCGGGAGACGGCCAGCAGCACGAGCAGGTCATTGGGGGTGGTGTCCATGCCTGCCATAGTAGGCACAGACGATCACCTCGTGCCGTGTCCTCAGCGGACGATCTGCGGCGCTGGCGAGCGCGTCCATCTCAGCAGCACGACGATTCCGCAGATGAAGAACACGATCCCCGAGGCGACTAGTCCGGTGACGATGACGCCGATATCGCTGCCCAAGTCGACGTCGTCGACCGGTTGGGTCGGTGCCGTCCCCTCGGGGTCGATGAGGACCGTGATCGTATCGCCCTCGTCGAAATCATCGAAGCCGTCCTTGCCGCGGTAGATGAGCGGCTCGGCGACCGGACTGCCGTCGGTGCGCTCGAGGGTGTAGGTGTGCGTGTAGGCCTTCCGAGACCGGGACGAACTCGAGTCGTGCCGGGTCTTCACCTCGACCTTGTGGTCGACGACGACCACCTCGGTGACTTCGCCCGACTGTGACAGGGCCACATCCTCGGCGAGCATCACCGTGCCGATGAGGGCGATTGCGACGACCGGACCGGTGTACCAATACGCCCATGCGCTGCCCATGATCATGCGCATCGCCAAAGTGACTCCGACGAAGACGAGGACCCCGAGGACGATGGTCAGCAGCTGCGCGGACGGAATCAGGTAGCCGAGCGCGAAGACCACTCCGGTGCCGATGAGGAAGACGGCGCCGACGATGACGATGCTCAGGGGGTTCCGGCTGCCCCGATTCCGACGTCGGTCCCTCACGCCGCCATTCCTTTCCTTCCGGCGCTGTCCATCCGGGCACCGCTCATCACTGCGGCATGTTGACGAACCGGGACTTCGCGCCCTGGAACGCCACAGGGATGTCCATCGTCGGACCGGCACGGTGCTTGGCGACGATGATGTCGGCCTCACCGGCACGTTCGTGTTCCTTGTCGTACATGTCCTCACGGTGGATGAGCAGCACGAGGTCCGCATCCTGCTCGATCGAACCGGACTCACGCAGGTCCGAGATCATCGGCCGCTTATCGGTGCGCTGTTCGCTGCCGCGGTTGAGCTGAGACAGCGCGATGACAGGAACCTCGAGCTCCTTGGCCAACAGCTTCAGCGACCGGGAGAACTCCGAGACCTCCTGCTGACGGGATTCGACGCGCTTGCCCGAGGACATCAGCTGCAGGTAGTCGACACAGACCATCTTGAGATCGTGCTGCTGTTTGAGGCGGCGACATTTCGCGCGGATCTCGGTCAGCGCCATGTTCGGCGAATCGTCGACGAACAGCGGGGCACTGTTGATGCGGGCTTCGGTCGCGGCCAAGGTCGTCCAGTCGTGTGGGCTGAGCTCGCCACGACGCAGGTTCTGCAGCGGAATCTCCGACTCCGCGGAGAGCAGACGCATGACGAGTTCGTTCTTGCCCATCTCGAGTGAGAAGAACACAGCGGCCTGATCGTTGTGGATCGCGGAAGAGCGGATGAAGTCGAGCGCCAACGTCGATTTGCCGACGCCGGGGCGGGCGGCGATGACGATCATCGTGCCCGGGTGCAGACCGTTGGTGAGGTTGTCGAATTCGACGAAGCCGGTGGGCACGCCCGCGGTCTGCCCGTCGGTGTTGCCGTTGCGCTCGATCTCCTGAGCCACCTCGCCGAGGATGTCGGAGAGGATGACGTAGTCCTCGGTGGTATGACGTTCGGTGACCTTGTAGATCTCCGCCTGCGCGGAGTTCACGACGTCGTCGGTGTCGCCTTCGGCGTCATAGCCCATCTGCACAATGCGGGTGCCGGCCTCCACGAGGCGGCGCAGCACGGCCTGTTCGCTGACGATCGCGGCATAGTAGCCGGCGTTGGCCGCGGTCGGAACGGAGGAGATGAGAGTGTGCAGATAGGCGGCACCGCCGACGCGGGCGAGGTCGCCGGTCTTCGTCAGGTAGTTCGCCACAGTCACCGAGTCCGCGGGTTCGCCGCGGGAGTAGAGGTCGAGGACCGCCTCGTAGATGGTTTCGTGAGCGGGCTTGTAGAAGTCATCGCCCTTCATCGTCTCGACGCAGTCGGCGATGGCGTCCTTCGACAGAAGCATCGCACCGAGCACACTCTGCTCGGCCTCGACGTCCTGCGGCGGGGTCCTCAGACCGTCATAGCCCTGGTCGTTGCTCAATCGTGTTCCTCTTCCTCACAGCCTCGTCTTCGCCCACCCCATGTGGTGCGCTCCAACTGTACCCGGCCACCGCTGCGACCGGACACCGACCATGGTAGGTTCCGGCACGGACATGATCGTATCCGCCGGCGCCTCCGGACACCGTCACCGAGGCAGCCCACCGTGACCCGGCGAGCCGCCTCGGTGACGGTGCGGACTTCTCAGTCCCGAGCCCGCCCGGCCGTGGCCACGGAGTGCAGGATCGGCTTCGTCAGCTGCAGTCCGGCACGGATGATGACGATGCCGACGACGACGGTCAGCAGGATCGTGAGGAACGTGACCGGTTTGAACACGAGCGCCGCCCCGGCCAAGGGCAGCACGAGCAGCAGACCGAGCCCTCCGGCCAGCAGCGACACCCAGATCGCCGGTGCCATGACGGCCCGCACGAGTGCGCGGTGGATGAGCTGGGGGTCGACGCCTGCGGCGAAGAGGTCGGAGAAGGTGTCGGCCCTGTCGTGGATGTCGGCGACCTGGTTGATCACCGCCGAGACGGCGATGAGCACGATCGCGATGCCCATGACGAGCAGCACTCCGGTGAAGAGGTCGTGGAAGAGGTGGATATCGCTCTCTCTCATCCCTGACTGCGGGTCCTCGGCGGTGTCGAGTCCGAGCTGCATGAGGGCCACGCCGGACCCGCACACGGCCGCGGTGAAGGCGGCCATCGCCAGTCCCGAGACCCGACGCCAGAACCTCTTCGGCTCGTCGGAGACGAGACGGGCGGCGATGAGACGTTCGGGGGTGGCCGCGCGATTGCCGCTGAGGTGAGCGAACCAGCGGACGAGGAGTCCGCCGACGAGGTCGACGACGATGAGACCGAGCGCGAAGAAGCCGACCACTGCGGCCAGAATGACTCCCACGCCGAGGCCGCCGCTCTGGGTCAGTGCGTACACGACCGGCAGCAGACAGATTGCCAGCACCGTGACCACGACCCGGCCCACGGGGAACTTCCGGTCCAGGCTCTTCGTCCGCACACCCAGCGGGGAGACCGCGACCTTGCGCAGCCCGATGAGCGCCGAACCTGCACAGACGAGGACGAGTCCGGCCACCACTATGAGGACGAGCCAGGCCGGCATGAGCATGTTCTCGTACCCGATGGGCCGGCCCATGAAGTGGATGAAGCTGACCGGCAGCGCCAGACCCACATAGCCGACCACGCCGAGAACGATCCCGACCAGGGCGGGAATGAGAGGTTCGGCCACGGCAAGTGCCGTGATCTGTCTGCGTTCGGCTCCGAGCAGCGACATCGTCGACAGACGTTCGTCCTGTCGGCGGGCGGACAGGGTGGCCGAAGCCGAGGCCAAAGTCGCTGCGGGGATGATCAGCAGTGCCGTGGCCAACGCGGCCAGGGTCTTGTACATGATGTCGAATCCCGCTTCGGCGGGGTCCGGGTTCGGTGGGATCTGGAAGAACATCCAGGCACCCGCCGCCACCGTGAGGAACAGTGTGGCGCAGGCGAAGAAGGCTGCTGCCACGAGCACGGAAGTCGGCGAGGTCAGCGACCGACGCCCGAGCACGAGGGAAACGGTGCGAAATGAAGTGGACAAGGGATCTCCTCTCAGGCCCGGGTCAGTGTCGGGGAAGCCTGCGCGGCCGCCTCGGCGGGGGCCCGGTTCTCGGGCTCCGCCTCGGTGACCCGGCGGACGAGGGGGCGTGTGAACTGCAGACCCAACCACACCATCGCCACCCCGCCGACGAGGACGGCGGTCACGACTCCGATGGTGAATGGATCGCCGAGGTCGCTCACCGACGCCATGAGCCAGGCGAGGATCCCACCGAGGAACAGGGAGACGACGGTGACGAGGAGGATCGGCGACATCACCGCGTTCACGGTCACCCGGTGCATCATCTGCTGGGTCATTCCGGCGGCGTGGAGCTCGCGGTAGGTCGTGGCACGGTCGAGGATGTCTGCGGCCTGATTGATCGTGGCGGAGACGATGACGAGGACGAAGGCGATGACCAGGGTGAGGATGAGCCCGGTGAAGATGTCGTCGCCGAGGTATTGGTACGGGCCCATGACGGCTCGGTCCTCGGCGGTGAAGTCCTCCTGACCGCCGCGCATCATCGCCGTTCCCGCCCCGCCGACGACGGCGATGAAAGTGATCATCGCCAGCCCGGCGACCCGACGCCAGTACTGTCCGGGGGCGTCGGCGATCATTCCGGCCGCCATCACCGAGGCGGGACCTCGGGCGATGCGCGCCGAGATGCCGGCGTGGATGCGGATGCACAGGACACCGATGACGCTGATGAGCAGCAGGGCGATGCCGATCGTTGCGATGCTGAAGATGATGGTGGCCGTCGTCGACAGCCGCATCTGAGTCGAGACGTAGGTGGCGATGGCCACGACGAGGACGAGCAGGATGGTCGCGATGACGCGGGCCAGGGGGAACCTCCGTGCCAGGGACCGGGTGCGCACGCCCAGCGGGGAGATCGTGATCTTCCGCAGGCCGATGAGCGAAGCGAGCAGGCAGACGATCAGAAGGCCCGCGACGACCGCAGCGAGCAGCCAGATCGGCATTAGCAGGCCCTGATAGCCCAGGGGTTCGCCGACGAAGGAGATGAACCTCAGCGGCCAGGCGACGAGCAGGTAGCCGCCGATTCCGGCGAGGATGCCCAGTGAGGCGGGGATGAAGGGTTCGGCGACGGCGACGAGCCGGATCGTGCTGCGTTTCGCGCCGAGCAGGGACAGCGTCGAGAGACGTTCGTCCTGGCGGCGAGCGCTGAGCTTCGCCGAGGCGACTCCGAGGCTGGTCGCGGGAACGACGAGGAAGACAGTGGCGAGGACCGCGAGGAGTTGGTAGAGCCCGGCGACCTCGGCGTATCCGGTGACTTCGGGGCGGTCGGTGAACGCCCAGGCACCGGCGGCGACGGTGAGGAAGATCGTCGAGCAGGAGAAGAAGGCGATGCCCACGAGCTTCGCCGTCGTCGAGGTCAGGGACTGTCGGGACAGGAGGATGGGAAGGAGATTCATCGGTGCCCTCATCCGTGGTTCTGGACTCGGGGCTGGTGGGCCGGGGCCTGGTGGGTGGTGCCCTGTAGCGCGGAGTCGGCGACGATGCGACCGTCGGCGAGCCTGACGATGCGGGAGCAGCGGGCGGCGACGTTCTCATCGTGGGTGACGACGACGAGGGTGGACCCCCGGCCCGTCGTGGAGTCGAGCAGCTCGGTGAGCACCTCGGCGGAGGTGCGCGAGTCGAGGGCGCCGGTCGGTTCGTCGGCGAACGTGACGACGGGCTGGGTGACCTGGGCGCGGGCGATCGCCACTCGCTGGGCCTGTCCGCCGGAGAGCTGTCCGATGCGTTTGGTGACGTGTTCGGCCAGGCCCAGGCGATCGAGCCAGGCCCGCGCGTGCTTGGTGGCGTCCGAGCGATTCATTCCGGCGAGCATGGCGGCGAGCGCGACATTGTCCAGGGCGGTGAGCTCGGGCAGGAGCAGTCCCTGCTGGAAGACGAAGCCGAAGACTTCGCGGCGCAGGGCGGTGCGCCCGGACTCCTTGAGCGAGGTGATGTCCGCGGCCGCGCTGCGGTCGGTCGGCGAGAGGCGGATGCGACCGTCATCGGGATGGATGATGCCGGCCAGACAGTGGAGGAGGGTGGTCTTGCCCGAACCGGAGGGCCCCATGATCGCCAGGGACTCGCCGAGTCCGATCGTGAGGTCGATGCCGGCGAGTGCATAGGTCTGATTGAAGTGCTTGGTGACGCCGCCGGCAGTGATGATGGAGGGAAGATGCTGTGCAGGGGTCTGTGAAGAAGTCATGTCTCCATGCTCTCGTCCGACGGCCCTCGCCACTATGAAGTCACCCTGTCGACCGCTGCGGGAAAACCCGACCTTCGGAAACGGAAAACCGATACGGATCTGCACCTTCGACAGCCTCGACAGCCTCGACAGCGAGCATACTGACAGCAGCGAACGCATTGACAGGCAAGTGCTGACTTGCCTATTGTTTTCGGTGTGGTTGACATCTACCGCGCCATCGCCGATCCGACGCGGCGCACGATCCTCGATGAGCTCTGCGTCCGAGACGAACAGACGCTGTTCGAGATCTGCGCCCGCCTGGCCACCAAGCATGGCCTCGGCCTGTCGAGGCAGGCGGTGTCACAGCATCTCGAGACCCTTGAATCGGCCGGATTGGTCAGGTCGAGGAAAGAGGGTCGATTCAAGTTCCACCAGATCGATCCCACCCCATTGACGGCGATCGCCGATCGCTGGCCACAGGACGCGATTTCGTCAACCGGACGCGAGAACGCGAACCGGGAACCCACCGCCACAGAGGAATCATCATGAAGATCAACTGGACATCCATCTTCGTCACCGATCAGCAGAAGGCCTTGGACTTCTACACCGACAAGCTCGGCTTCGTGCTCAAACACGACATCGACATGGGCGGTCCCCGGTGGCTGACCGTGGTTTCACCGGAGGAGCCGGATGGGGTCGAGATCGTCCTCGAACCCAATTCGCACCCCGCGGTGGCGCCCTTCACCGAGGCGCTCGTGGCCGATGGGATCCCGATGAATCAGTTCGCCGTCGACGACGTCCAGGCCGAGTACGAACGCCTGAAGAGCCTCGGAGTGACGTTCACTCAGGAGCCCGCCACGATGGGTCCGATCACCACGGCCGTCCTCGACGACACGGTCGGCAATCTCATCCAGCTCGTCCACCAGTCCGACGGCGCCTGACGCCGAGCACGTACCGAGTCAGCAATGCCGCACTCGGCAACCGCGCATCCCTGAGTTCATCGGACAGCTCTGTCCAAGTCGCCGTCAGAACCCGCCCTGCTCCGAGATCACCCCGGCAGCAGCACGATGACGGTGTGGATGAGGAGTCCGACGAGGGCGCCGATGACGGTGCCGTTGATGCGGATGTACTGGAGGTCGCGGCCGACGTAGAGTTCGATGCGTTCGGCGGCTTCCTTCGCGTCCCACCGTTCGATGGTGTCGGAGATGACGCTGGCGATTTCGGGGCCGAAACTCTCGGCGAGGTCGCCGGCCGTGGTCGCGATCCGATCGTCGATGCGGCGGGAGAAGTCCGAGTCGGACTGCAGCCGGTCGGCGAATTCACCGATGAGCTGCCAGATGCGGGCGCGCACTTCACCGTCGCTGTCGATGATCGCCTCGCGCAGCAGCGCCTTGAGCGAGGTCCAGATCTCGAGCACCGATTCGATGACCCCGTCCTGGCTGAGCAGGTCGTTGATGATGACCTCGGCTCGCTGTGACAGCGAGGTCTCGGAGTCGAGGTCGTCGGAGAGGTCGACGAGCCAGGCGTCGAGGGCCTGCCGGGCTTTGTGGTATTCGTCGTCGCGGACGTTGGCGACCCAGCCGAGCACCTCACGCTGGAGCCGGTTCGCCAGCTGTTCGTTGACGAAATCGGGTACCCAGGACGGTGCCCGGTTGTGAACGATCTCGTCGATGACCTGCGGATTGTCGCGCAGCCAGGTGTACGCCTCGGCGATGATGAGGTCGACGAGTTTGTGGTGGGCTCCGTCGAGCACGATCTGGCGCAGCAGCTGTGCCAGCACCGGTGTCTTGCGAGTCGCCACGAGCCTGGGAATGATGACGTTCCTGGTCAGTGCCGCGATCGAGTCATCGTCGATGCGCGCGAGCACGTACTCGAGCCCGCCTGCGGCACGGTCGACGACGATGTCACGGTTGCCCGGTTTGGCCAGCCATTCTCCGACCCGGTGAGACACCTCGGCGGATCGGATCTTCGTCGACACCGCCTCGGCGTGGAGGAAGTTCGCGGCGACGAAGGCCGAGAGGCTCGCGCCCAGGGTGTCCTTCTTGCGCGGGATGATCGCGGTGTGCGGGATCGGCAGGCCGAGGGGGTGGCGGAAGAGCGCGGTGACGGCGAACCAGTCGGCGATCGCGCCGATCATCGCGGCTTCCGAGGCGCGGGAGACGAAACCCCAGACACCGGTGTTGTCGGTGAAGAGATGAGTGGACAGGAAGATGAGCGTGGCCAGGATGAGCAACGAGAGCGCGAGTGTGCGCATCTTCTTCAGCCCGCGAGCGCGCTCCTGGTCTTCGGCCGTGAGCTCGGCCGGCCCGCCGGTTCCACCTGCCGCACCGAAGCGCGGAACGGATGGTGTCTTCTCGATCGACATCGTTACCCCCTGCTCAACGACTTTAGCGAAACCACGGCCCTCAACCCGCATCCGCAGGCGGATTCTCACCTGGGAATTCGGCGGGGAGTCCGAGCGTCGGCCACATAAGGCACCGTTGACCGCACAACGCCCCGTTGCCGACATAGCGCCCCGTTGGACCGGGTGGTTGAGCCGCTGCCTGTAGGAGAAGAGCTCCCAGCGCGCCGTCAATCGGGTTAAAGTACCACCATGGCCCGCCCCTTGACCGCCCGAGAACACAGTGTCGCGCTGTTCATCATCCGTTGTGCCACGACCTCTCCCGACGAATCGGACTACGCGAACTTCACTTCTCAGCAGCGAGACGCCTGGGACCCGCCGGTGCCGATCACGGCCGAACGGAGACGGACCTGGGAGAACAGCCTCGGCGAGGTGCTGGTGACAAATGAATGTGGTTGCGGCATCTGCCCGAGCATCGGCATGCGCCCCAGACATCGCACCGACGATGACAAACGCAACGACCAAGGCGGCGACGGGGACTGGTCGGATCGCATCGTCCTCACTGCCGGTGTATCCGGGGCGATGCTCCTGCTCTTCATCGACGACGACATTCCCAGCTATCTCGAGTTGGCCCCGACCGATGACGAGCTGAGCTTCGCGGAGTTCCCCGAGCCCGAGTCGATCAGTATCTGATCAGAACCCCCAACTCGCCGAGGCGGCTCCGAGCCGCCCATGAACGCTAGGCTCGGTGGATGGAGTATTTCGAGGATCGTGAGCGGGCGGAATCCTTCGGCGAGGTGGCCCGAGACTACGACGCCTACCGGCCGAAGTATCCTGCCCCACTCATCACGGAGATCATGCAGGCAGCCAGGACGACCGCCGAGTCTCGCACGGGCGACCCGCGCATCCTCGACGTCGGTTCGGGAACCGGCATCCTCGCGACCCAGCTGAGGGACGCAGGGGCTGAGATCCTCGCGGTCGAACCGGACACCGCGATGGCACAGGTCGCCAGGTCCAAGGGCCTCGAAGTGGAGATCTCGACGTTCGAGGATTGGGAGGCATACGGCCGCATGTTCGACCTCATCAGCTTCGGACAGTCCTTCCACTGGGTAGACTCGATTGCTGCTCTGCCGCGAATCCGCACCTTGCTCGAACCCGCGGGAAAACTGGCCCTGGCCTGGAACGATATCGAACCGAAGGGTGAGTTCCGCGACCGGCTCGATGCGATCTCCGCTCGTTTCCACGCCGAGGGCACGACCGCGAGTCTGGGTGCTGCACCGAATCTGGGTGCTGCACCGAATCCGAGGACTGCTGCGGACCCGAGCACGCCAGCGGACCCGGGCACGGCAGAGACCGCGGGCAACTTCGACGCTGTCGAGCACCCTGCCCTCACACAGCTGCGTGCCTCCGGTTTCACGCCGCACGAATCCGTTTTCGCCGAAGATCTCTGGTATTCGAGGCACAATTGGCTGTCGATGCTGTTCACCTACTCGGCTCAGCTGACGATGGATCCGGTGAAGCGAGCGGTCATGCGCGAAGAGCTGTCGGCCGAAATCCCTGACGACGGACTCGAAACACGAAATGAAGCCCTGCTGATCCTCGCTGGAGTCTGAAGATCTCTCGCTCGCACACCCCACACACCCCTGCCAGGGGCTGAGCATCCCTCACCGTTCCCGCCACACCGGACTCTTACCGCCACAACGCACCGGTGCAACGGGAGGCTGTGCGGCTGGCGAGAGGTTGTGCGGCTGCCGGGAGGTTGTGACGCTGACGGGCCGGCATGCTCCGCGTCCAGGCACGGGCCGGGGTGCTCCACGTCCAGGCACCGGGCCGGTGGCGCGCTGGCGAAGCCCGACCCGTAGAGTGAGAGGGGTCTGGTCACCGCTGTCCTGCGCCGGGACCGCACGGGCTCTGCGCCACAGACTCAGCGAGACGACCGGATCGACGCCATCAGCATCCGACCGTCAGGAGCAGTCGTGCCAGCTCAGCCCGCCGAGGCCACCATCTCCGAGATCACCGATCTCATCACGTTCGACACGACGAGCCGGGACTCGAACCTCCCGCTCATCGAGCACGTCGAAGCCCGCCTCGAAGCCGCCGGCATCACCTTCCTGCGGATCCCGAATCCCGAGGGCACGAAGGCCAACCTGCTCGCCACCATACCCGCCGCCGACGGCACGAAGACCGGCGGAGTCGTCCTCTCCGGTCACACCGATGTCGTCCCCGTCGACGGCCAGGACTGGTCATCGGTCCCATTCGCACCCGAGATCCGCGATGGAAAGTACTATGCCCGCGGCAGTGCGGACATGAAGTCCTTCGTCGGCGTCATCCTCTCCCGCCTCGAGACCCTGGCGGCCGCGAAGCTGCGCGAACCCATCCACCTCGCCTTCTCCTATGACGAAGAGATCGGATGCGTCGGTGCGGTGTCCCTCGTCGAAGCGATCACCGAGGCGCAGCTGGCACCTCGCGGCTGCGTCGTCGGCGAACCCACGAGCATGCGCGTCATCCGCGGTCACAAGTCGATGAACGTCTTCCGCGTCGACTTCCACGGTGTGGCCGCTCACTCCTCGCTCACTCCCGAAGGCGTCAACGCCATCGCCTACGCCTCCGAGTTCGTCGCCTTCGTCCACGCGGTCGCCGCCGAATTCCGCACCGAGGGACCCTTCGACGAGGCCTATGTCGTGCCGTTCACCTCGGTCACGGCGAACACGTTCAGCGGCGGCATCGCCGTCAATACGATCCCCGCCGAGGCGAGCGTGCAGTTCGAGTTCAGATCGCTGGGCTCGGTCGATCGGGAAGAGCTCATCGCCCGTTTCCGCGCCGAAGCCGCGCGCCTGGGTCGCCAGATGGCGGCCGAGAACGACACCGCCGGCGTCGACTTCACCATCGAAGCCGGTGCCCCCGGCTGCGAGACTCCCGCCGGTGCCGACATCGTCGACCTCGCCGCGAACTGGGGCGGCATCGCCACCGATGACAAGGTCACCTACGGCACTGAGGCGGGGCTGTTCTCGAACGCGGGCATCCCGACCGTCGTCTGCGGGCCCGGAGACATCGCCCAGGCGCACGCTCCCGATGAGTTCATCGAACTCGAGCAGATCGCCGCCTGCGAATCCTTCATCGACGCCCTCATCGCCGATCTCAGCACTGACTGAGCTCCCCGACGCCTCCCTCGGACTCAGTCGATGAACACTCCCACGACGAGGTTGATCGCCGTGGCGAGGATGACGGCGTTGAAGATGTAGGACAGGAGGCTGTGGCGCAGCAACACGGCCCGGATCTCGGTGGTCGACACACTCGTATCGGGCACTCCGAGGGACATGCCCACGGAGAACCCGAAGTAGAGGAAGTCCTGATATCTCGGCGGGACATCCGTGTTGAAGTCGATGCCCGCCGGCTCGTCACCGTCGAAGTATAGGAAAGCGTACCGGGCGGAGTAGAGCAGCTGCAGGCCGGCCCAGGACATGAACACACCGAGGAGGGCGATCGCTGCCGGCAGGGGTCCGGCATCGGATCCTCCCATGATGAGCAGACCGACGATGCCGCCGATGCCCAGCAGCTGGGCGACGGTGACGACGACCTCGTCGATGATGGGCCGGAAGTCCTCGCGCTTCGCATTCGCTTGAGTCGCCTCGGCGTCCATGGGCCACAGCACTGCCGTGCCCAGGATGACGAAGGTCGTGGTGACAACGGTGATCCCGACGAGTGTCGCGAATGCGGCGGCCTCGACCAGCGCGATGACGACGCCGACGACGAGACCGAGGACGATCGAGGCGACCAATCGGTTGCCAGCGCTGATGAACAGCCTGTTCATGGACTCTCCGTTCGCTCATGCCGGTGATCGGCGGGCCACCCTTCCACTGTTGCACACCGGCCGGTCGGTCGGAAGCGAGGACCCCGAGACACCTGGTTCCCTTCCGTCGACCTTCGTGTTTGGATGGGAACACAGCCATTGAGGTCGAGGAGGCAGCATGGGATCCGAATTCAACGTCGGTGATCACGTGGGATGGAACTCGGAAGCGGGCGAGGTCTCCGGTACGATCACCAAGGTCCACACCTCGGATTTCGAGTACAAGGGGCACAACCGACGGGCATCGCCGGACGAACCTCAGTACGAGATCCGCAGCGATAAGACCGACCACATCGCCGCGCACAAGGGCAGCGCACTTCACCGCATCGACAAGCGATGACCGACCCGACCCCCGCGGCAAGGGAATCCGAGTTTCTCACCATCGGGCATTCGAATCGTGAACTGAACGAGTTCATCGATCTCCTCACGGCCACCGGCACCGAGGTGGTCGTCGACGTCCGCAAACTCCCAGGATCGAACCGGAATCCCCAGTTCAACGCCGACACCCTTGAGACCGACCTCGCCGAGGCGGGGATCGAGCTGCGGCGCCTCGAGGGACTGACCGGCCGGCGACCGGTCAGCCGCACGGTGCCGTTCGACGTCAACGCTTGGTGGCAGAACAGAAGCTTCCACAACTACGCCGACCACTGCCTGTCCGAGGAGTTCCGTACGGACCTCGACACCCTCGTCGACTGGGGTGAGGACGTACGATGTGCGCTCATGTGCTCAGAAGCCGTGTGGTGGCGCTGCCACCGGAGGATCATCGCCGATCAGCTGCTCGGCCGTGGGCTCAAGGTCGCCCACGTGCTCGGCCATGACCATATCGATGCGGCGAAGCTGAGTGCGGGGGCGGTGCTCGATGAGGATGCACGCGTCACCTATCCGGCCGATGCCTGAAGGGCCGATCTGCTCCAACCGACGCCGCACGCTCCAGCGGACGCCGCAAACCCTGACAGACGCGCCGAGGCGGCACCTGAATACAGGTGCCGCCTCGGCGGTGGTGTGGGGAGGGTCGTGCCGGTCGGTACGGACCGGGCAGCCCTCTCGCCACGTCCGGATCAACGGATGGGGCCGATCAGGCCTTGCCGATGACCTCGAACTTGATCTTCGCGGTGATCTCGTCGTTGACGCGCACGACAGCGTTGTAGCTGCCCGGGGTCTTGACGTGCTCGGTCAGAGCGACCTGGCGACGATCGAAGTCGTGCCCGATTGCCGTCTGCAGCGCTTCGGCCACGAGAGCCGGGGTGACGGCGCCGAAGAGGCGACCGTTCTTGCCGGCCTTCATGTCGATGCGAGCCGTGGACGACTCGAGTTCGCCCTTGACCTTGACAGCCTCATCGTGGTCGGCGATCTGCTTGGCCTGACGGGCCTTGCGGACGGACTCGATGTGCTTCTCGGCGCCGGCGCTCCAGGCCGAAGCCCAGCCACGGGGCAGCAGCAGGTTGCGTGCGTATCCGGCACGAACCTCGACGACATCGCCGGCGGCACCGAGGCCGTCGACTTCCTGGTTCAGAATCACTTTGCGGTTAGGCATATTTCTTTCCCTCCGATCAGCGAGCTGAGCTCGAGTAGGGCAGAAGTGCCATCTCGCGGGCGTTCTTGACAGCCTTTGCGATGACGCGCTGTTCCTGCACGGTCACACCGGTGACGCGACGTGCACGGATCTTGCCGCGGTCGGAAATGAACTTACGGAGCGTAGCGGTGTCCTTGTAGTGGATGGTCGCCGCTTCGCCCTTCTTGAGCGGATTAGCCTTCTTCTTGATAGGCTTCCGGATCTCTGGCTTGGCCATGAGTATCTCCTGTTAACGAAATGTCTTCAGACGTGGATCAGAACGGGGGTTCGTCGGCGCCCGGGTTGCCCCAGCCGCCGTTTCCGCTCTGCGGGTTCGATGATGCCCACGGATCGTTGCCCGGTGCGTTGTTGCCCTGGCCGTAGCCGCCCTGGCGCTGACCACCCTGCTGGCTGCCCTGGGGGCCGCCCTGCTGGGGGTTGTTGCCCCATCCGGAGGACTGCTGGTTGCCGAAGCCGCCCTGCTGGCCGCCTCCGCCCTGGCCTCCGCCGAAGTTGCCGCCGCCGGAGAATCCTCCGCCGCCGGGGGTGTTCTTCGTCACCTGGGCGGTGGCGCGTCGCAGGCTGGGGCCGACTTCGTCGACATCCAGCTCCATGACGGTGCGCTTCTCGCCTTCCTTGGTTTCGAAGGACCGGGACTTCAAACGGCCCTGAACGACGACCCGTGTACCACGCTGCAGGGATTCGGCGACGTTCTCTCCCATTTCACGCCATACCGAGCAGCGCAGGAACAGGGTTTCCCCGTCCTTGAACTCGTTGGCCTGACGGTCGAAGATACGCGGCGTCGAGGCCACGGTGAAGTTTGCGACTGCAGCACCATTGGGTGTGAAGCGCAGTTCGGGATCGCTGGTCAGGTTCCCGACGACCGTGATGACTGTTTCGCCTGCCATTGAATGCTCCTTGAAGCGAGGTAGCTTAGATGCCTTACTTGGCGTCCGGGCGGAGGATCTTCGTGCGCAGAACGGACTCGTTGAGTCCGAGCTGACGATCGAGTTCCTTGGTCGTTGCAGGCTCGGCGTGGAAATCCACCACGACGTAGTAGCCCTCGGACTTCTTCTGGATCTCGTACGCGAAGCGACGACGTCCCCAGATGTCCACGTTGTCGACGGTGCCGTTCTCAGCCGGGACAACCTTGATCAGGTTGTTCACGGTGTCAGCCAGCGTCCGCTCTTCGAGGTCGTTGTCAAGAATGAGCATGAGCTCGTACTTACGCATATGTCACCCACCTCCTCTGGTCTTTGCGGCCATGGTCGGTCCATGGCAGGAGGGTATATGCATGTCCGTGCCGCTTCCGTGCTGGTCACGAAATGGGAACAGACCTCGCTAGTCTAGTCGACGCATCGGCGAGCTGTCATGTCCGTCCGCGTGGTCTGCCTTACGGCCTGCGTCCTGATGGCCCCCGTACCCTGCGTCGGCGTCGGCCGTAGGCGTGTGTCGAGGTTCCTCCCCTCGCCGAGGCGGCCCCGCCGTCGCCGTGCGGCCGCGGATCCGTCGCCGGTAGAGGTTCTCCCCGGCCATGATGACGACGAGGACGAGGGCGAGGAGTCGCAGCAGGGCGAAGAGCGCGACGAAGGCGGGATCGAGGCCCTCGTCGAGTTCGTAGCCGGAGACATCGCCGAGTCGGATGCCGACGGCGAAGACCGCCTCGGCGAGGGTCCAGACGATGAGCACCCACCAGCGGCGGATGGACAGGGCGACGAACGGCAGCAGCCACAGGCTGTCCCAGGGCATGAGGCCCGGTGCCAGGAGCAGGCAGCCTCCGATGAGCAGGCACGCGGACACGGCCGGGTCGAGGCCGGTGCGTCGCACCATGTGGAGGGCGGTGGCCACGGCGAGGATCACTCCGCCGCTGGCGATGATCCACAGTGGGGCCCACAGTGCGGTGTCGCCGAGGTCGGCCATGAGCAGAATCGAGGCGAAGGAGCCGCCGTCGACAGCATCGGAGTACCAGTGGATGACCCGGTCGACAGCCGTGCGGTCGATAACGAGCAGAAGCGCCGAGGTGATCATGGCCGCGGCGAGCATCATCCGCGGGTCCCGTGGCTGAAGTCCCCGTGCCGGGTGCGGCCCGGCCACGGCGAGGGCGAGGAGGACGAGCAGGGCGAGCGGGTTGATGAATGCCGCGATGCCCAGCAGCACGCCGGCCGGCCAGCCGCGCGGAGGCAGCGGCGGAGAGCCTGTGAAGAGGACCATCGCCCAAATGCTCAGGGCTAGGGCGAGCGGGTCGAGTGTGGAGCCGAGGGTGAAGAGAATGAGCGGGGAGGCGAAGACCGCGATCAGCCAGGCGCGTTCGCGGGCGAGGACGAGCAGTCCCGCACCGAGGGCCGCGATCCCGGCGGTGTTGAGCAGGAGCACGACGACCATGAACAGTGAGACGTCGTTCGTGACCAGGTGGAGCAGGTCAACCAGGCGGGCCTCGAGTGGGGCCAATGCTCCCGCACCGCCGTGCGAGCGGCCGAGCACTTCGGGATTGACGTCACCGGCGAAGGCCGTTGAGAGGGGTCCCGCGCACATCCTCGCCGAGGCGGCCGGCTGTTCGTATCCCGAGTTCAGACACGGCCCCTGCAGTGCCAGGGCGAGGAAAGTGGTGACACCGAGGACTGCTGCGAAGGCGTACGCCTGGGCGCTGCGGAACCGGCGACCGGCAACACCGAGGTGAATGCCGACCGGACCGCCGAGCAGAGGCTCGGCGATCCGGGTACTGGGCTTCGAGGGCATGGCTAGAGGGTACTAGCCTTCATCAGTCATCTGACGGTTTGGGAACTGGAACCTCGATTGGCGGTTCGTCGTCTTTCCCATCATCACTACCCTTGTCAGAACCGTTTCCGCCATCGTCATCTGAAGGATTGTCCGGCTTATCGTCCTTCGACTTGTCGTCATTGCCGTCGTTCTTATCGTTGCCGTCGGCGTCCTTGGAGCCTTCTTCCCTGCCCTTCTCGTCGTCCTTGGAATCCGAGTCCTTGTTCTTGTCCTTGTCCTCGTCGTCCTTCGGCGTCTCGATCGGAGCCTTGGTCTCCTTGCTCTTATCCTCGTCACTGTTGTCCGAGGGAGCCTCCGGTGCGGGCTTGGGCTTCGGAGCCGGAGCCGGGTTCGTGTTCTTCGGCTTCGGCTTGTCGGGCAGTTCGCCGCGGGCGGGGAACTGTTCGACCTTCTCGCCCTGGAGCGCCTGCTGCATGTAGTCGGTCCAGACCTGCACGGGGAATGAGCCACCGGTGACTTCACCGCGTCCGCCGTAGGCACCGATCGACGTCTGCTTGCCGTCGACTTCGCGGTAGAGCACGACCGAGGTCGCGAGGTTCGGGGTGTAGCCGGAGAACCAAGCCGCTGTATTCCCTGTCGTCGTACCGGTCTTGCCCGCTGCCGGGCGTCCGAGGTTCTGGGCGTAGCTGCCCGATCCGCCGTTGACGACCTGTTGCAGAGCGTAGGAGGTCTCCGCAGCGACGGCCTTGTCGAAGACGCGCTTTCCCTTGGTCTCGGCCTTGTACACTTCCTTGTCCTCGGCACCCTGGTGGATCGTCTTGATCGAGTGGGTCTCGTGGTGGACACCGTTGGAGGCGAAGGTCGCGTACGCCGAAGCCATATCGATGGGCTTGACACTCGGTGTGCCGAGCACGTTCGACGGGTTCGGGGTCAGCTCGATCGAGCAGCCGCCCGTATTGCCGGCCTTCATCTCCTTCTTCGTGCAGTTCGGGCTCAGTCCCGCACGTTCGGCGACGTCTACGGTTTTGTCCGGCCCGACCTGCACATTCAGAGCGGCATAGGCTGTATTGATCGAGGACTGGGTCGCCTTGAGCAGGCTCACCGGTCCGTAGCTCGTATTCCCGAAGTTCTTCACCGGCCAGGGCGTGCCGTCATTGTTCAACGTTGTCGGGCTGGAACCGGGGTAGGAATCGGTCAGGCGCACACCGTTCTCGAACCCGGCCACAAGGGCGAAGGGCTTGAACGTCGAACCGGCCTGCACATGGCTCTGTGTGGAGGCATTGAATGCCTGGTCGAGATAGTTCTTGCCACCGTAAAAGGCTTCGATTCCACCGTTGTCCGGGTCGATCGAGACGAGTCCGGCCTGCATACCCTCAGGTTGCTGTTGCGGCAGTGTCTTGATGGCCTGTTCGGCCGCCTTCATCCGGTCCTTGTCGAAGGTCGTGACGATGTTGTAACCGCCTCGGTCGAGCTGGGCTTCATCGATGTCGAGCTTCCGCAGTGCCTCGCGGCGAACGAAGTCCCACATGTAGCCCTTCTGGCCGGACAGCGAGGACTCCTTGTTCTGCTTCTCCACCTTCGGCAACTTGACCTTCACGGCCTGATCTTCGGTGATGAAGCCTTCGTCGACCATGTTCTTGACCACATAGTCGAAGCGGTCCTCGTAGGCCTCGGGATTATCCGAGGGGTCGGCAGCACCGGGACGCTGAATCATCGCGGCCAAGAGAGCGGACTCACTGACGTCGAGGTCCTTCGCCGATTTGTCGAAGTAGTTCTGTGCAGCCACCTCGACGCCGTAGGAGCGCCTGCCCAGATAGATGGTGTTGAGATAGTTCGTGAGGATCTCGTCCTTCGACTGCTGCTGGTCGATCTTGAGCGAGATGAACATCTCCTTGATCTTGCGATCAAAGGAATGCTCGTTCGTGAGGTAGAAGTTCTTCACGTACTGCTGGGTGATCGTCGAACCGCCACCCGCGTACTTGTTCGTCGCCACACCGACCACCGCTCGGGACAGACCCTTGATCGAAATGCCGCGGTTCTCGTAGAACGAGGTGTCCTCAGCGGCGATCGCGGCCTTCTGCATCGGCTCGGAGATCTCGTCGAACTCCACGGACTTGCGGTCTTCGACCTTGTACTGGCCGATGGGGGTCTTGCCATCGCTGTAGTAGATCGTCGAGGTCTGACCGGTTGCCTCGAGGTTCGGCTCCGGGATGTCCGTCGCCGCATATCCGACAGCGAAGAGCACGCACAGCGCGATGACGAGGCTGAGCCCGCCGACGACGAGTACGCGAATGCTCGGCAGGAAACGAGTCCAGCCGCTCACACCCGCTCGCGGGTAGTTGAGCAGATTCTTCGTATTCCTGCCGATGTTCTTGGCTCTGTGTTGTCCCTTAGCCACCCAAGGTCCTCCAGGTCAGTCAGCCTGCCGCGATGCGTGGCGACGAGGTCCGAAAAAGGTCAAAGACGCCCCTCAGTCTGGCACGCCTTCTTTAGTAGAGGGTGAAAGAGTGCTGAGCCTCGTACCCTCCGATCGCGAGAGGTTACCGTACAGTCCACCGAGTAACCCGGCGCAGAGCATCTCACCAGGTATTTTACTTCACGGCATGATTTTCAACCATGACATGTGCGTGTTTGCTCACATTCAACAGGGAGTCAGGTTTTCGATACGAGGAACCATCGAAAACCTGACTCCCTGTTGAACGGCGCGTTTGCACGACCGAGGCGGCCGGGGGGCCAGGGGTGCGACCGACCGGAGTCAGCTCTTGAGGTCGAAGTCCGTATCCGCGTATTCGCTGCCCTCGACGGCGGGTTCGCCGCTGAACGGGTGGAGCTGGTCCTCGCGCGCCCGCAGCTCGACGCGTCGGATCTTGCCGGAGATCGTCTTCGGCAGTTCGGCGAACTCGAGACGGCGGATGCGCTTGTACGGTGCCAGATTCTCACGGCAGTAGGCGAGGATCGACCGTGCGGTCTCGGCGTTGGCCTCGAACTTGTCGGAGACGACGACATAGGCCTTCGGCACGGCCAGGCGCAGCGGGTCCGGCGAGGGCACGACGGCCGCCTCGGCGACGGCTTCGTGTTCGATGAGCACGCTCTCGAGTTCGAACGGAGAGAGTCGATAGTCGCTGGCCTTGAACACGTCATCGGCACGGCCGACGTAGGTGATGAACCCGTTCTCATCGCGTTCGGCCACGTCACCGGTGTGGTAGACACCGCCGGAGAAGGCTTCGGCCGTCTTCTCCTCGTTGCTCCAGTAGCCGCTGGTCAGGCCGATGGGACGCGGGTCGAGACGCAGGCAGATCTCGCCCTCGTCTCCCTCTTCGCCGGTGGCCGGGTCGACGAGCACGACGTCGAAGCCGGGCAGGGCCTTGCCCATCGAACCGTACTTGAGCTCCTGATCCGGCGGGTTGCCGATCTGCAGGGTCGATTCGGTCTGGCCGAAGCCGTCGCGGATGAGCACGCCCCAGTCGCTCTTGACGCGGTCGATGACCTCGGGGTTGAGCGGCTCGCCGGCGCCCAGGGCCTTCGTCGGAGGATTCTTCAGATGCTTGAGGTCGGCCTGGATGAGCATCCGCCACACTGTCGGAGGGGCGCAGAAGCTCGTCACACCGACCCGGTCCATGGTCTCCATCAGCGCGTTCGCGTCGAAGCGCGAGTAGTTGTAGAGGAAGACGCAGGCCTCGGCGATCCACGGAGTGAAGATGTTCGACCACGCATGCTTGGCCCAACCGGGCGAGGCGACGTTGAGGTGGACGTCGCCCGGGGTCAGTCCCATCCAGTACATGGTCGAGAGGTGGCCGACGGGGTAGGAGACGTGCGAGTGAGCGACCATCTTCGCCTTCGATGTCGTGCCCGAGGTGAAGTAGAGCAGCAGCAGGTCATCAGCTCGTGAGCTGCCCTGCGGGTCGAAATCGGTGCTCTCCTCATCGGCATCGGAGTAGCTGTAGTCCTGCTGGCGGGTGGGCTCACCGCCGACGACGATGCGCACGACTTCGGATTCGACATCATCGAACTTCGCGGCATCCTCGGTGCCGGCGACGACGAACTCGGCCTTGCCGCGTTCGACGCGATCGGTCAGGTCGATGGGCCCCAGCTGCGTCGTCGCGGGCAGCAGCACGGCGCCGAGCTTGATGCCGGCGAGCATCGTCTCCCACAGTTCGACCTGGTTGTTGAGCATGACCATGACATGGTCACCACGCTTGATGCCGGCGCGGCGGAAGTGGTTGGCCACCTGGTTCGACCGGGCCGAGAGCTCCGCGAAGCTCCACTTGCCCTCGGTTCCGTCCTGTTCGACGATCCACAGGGCCGGGTTGTCATTGTTCTCCGCGACCTTGTCGAACCAGTCGAGGGCGAAGTTGAAGTGTGTGAAACGCGGCCATTCGAACTTCTCGCGGGCAGCGTCGTAGTCGCTGCGGAGCTCGATCAGCTGATCTCGGGCTGCTCTGAACTCGTCGGTCACCGTCATTGCTCTCTCCTCACACTATCGCCCACGCCACAGTCTGTGACGCCAAGCACAAATCTAGACGATTCCGAAGCTATCAGCACAGATCAGTCCGCAGATCAGCGGGGTCGGTCGAGAACTCGGCGCAGGCGGATCAGCAGGAGTCGGTCACTGACCGTGGTCTTCCCACCATGTGCGCAGCTCCGCCTCGGCGCGCTCGGGCCCGAGTGGTCCGTGCTCCATCCGCAGCTCGAGCAGATGCTTGTACGCGCGGCCCACCAGCGGCGATGGTTCGATGTCGAGGATCTCCATGATCTGCCGGCCGTCGAGGTCGGGACGGATCGACGCGAGTTCCTCCTGCTTGGCGAGGACGTCGATGCGCTCCTCGAGATCGTCATAGGCGAACGCCAGCCGGTCGGCTTTGCGCTTGTTGCGGGTGGTGACGTCGGCACGGGTGAGGATGTGCAGACGGGAGAGCATGGGACCGGCGTCGGTGACGTAGCGGCGCACCGCCGAATCCGTCCAGCCGGCATCCCCGTAGCCGTAGAACCTCAGATGCAGCTCGACGAGGCGGCCGACCGCCTTCGTCGTGTCCTTGTCGAAGCGCAGCGCCTTCATCCGTTTGGCCGTGAGCTTCGCTCCCACCGCATCATGGTGGTAGAAGGTCACGGCGCCTCCGGGCTGGAAACGGCGGGTGGCCGGTTTGCCGACATCGTGCATGAGCGCGGCGAAGCGGACGACGAAGTCCGGGACTCTGAGACGCTGCGGATCATCATCGGCCATGCCGGCTTCCGCCTGGGCCGCGGCATAGCGTTCTTCGAGTTCGATGGCCTGACGCAGCACGGTCAGCGAATGCTGGTAGACGTCCTTGTGCCGGTGGTGCTCGTCGGTCTCGAGCTGCAGTCCCGCCACCTCGGGCAGGACGTGGTCGGCGAGGCCGGTGCGCACAAGCAGGTCGATGCCGGCGGCCGGATCGATGCCGGTCATGAGTTTGACGAGTTCGACCTGGATGCGTTCGGCGGAGATGATGTCGATGCGTTCGGCCATCTCGGTCATCGCCTGCTCCACCTCGGAAACGGGGTCGAGCCCGAGCTGAGAGGTGAATCGCGCCGCGCGCATCATCCGCAGCGGATCATCGGAGAAGGAGTCCGCGGGCGCGCCGGGGGTGCGGATGCGCCCGGCGATGAGATCGTCGAAGCCCTGGTGCGGATCGACGAAGGTCTTCGACGGCAGGCGGATCGCCATCGCCCCGATGGTGAAGTCGCGGCGGACGAGGTCGGCGTCGAGGTCCGTGCCGAAGCGCACGGTCGGTTTGCGCGAATCGGACTCATAGGCTTCGGCGCGGTAGGTCGTGATCTCGATCTGCACACCGGACTTCACGGCTCCGATGGTGCCGAATTCCCGACCGATGTCCCAGTGCGTGTCGACCCAGTCGGCGATGAGCCCGAGGATGTCATCGGGGTGCGCATCGGTCGTGAAGTCGAGGTCGGGCATCGGACGGCCGAGCAGCGCGTCACGGACGGACCCGCCGACGAGGGCGAGTTCGAAACCGGCCGCGGAGAACCTCTGACCCAGCGGGCCGAGGATGTGTTCGAGCTCATCGAGCTTGTCGTGCAGTCGGGCGTGCGCGGTCTGCGGGTCCACCGAGCTCCTTCTCTTCCAGATTTCTGCTCTTGCCGGCTCAGACATGCCGCCCGGCCACAGGCGGAAGTTCCGATCCCCATAAGCCTACCGGGAGCCGGTGACACGGAACTTCCAAGATTCGCCTACTAAGGTAGGAGAATGACCACACCGATGCCCAAGCCGGGACCCAGGGCGTCCCGCCGCACCACGGTGGAGGAGATCTCCGCCGGTGGCATCGTCGTCGACTTCTCTCATCCGAAGCTGACCGTGGCCGTCATCGCGCGCATCAACCGGGCCGGCCGGATCGAATGGTGCCTGCCCAAAGGCCATCTCGAAGGCACGGAGACTCCCGCCGAGGCGGCCCGCCGTGAGGTGGAGGAGGAGACCGGGATCGCGGGACAGATCATCTGCCCGCTGGGCACCGTCGACTACTGGTTCACCGTGACCGGGATCCGGATCCACAAACTCGTCCACCATTTCCTCCTCCGTGCACGATCGGGGACCCTGACAGTGGATAATGATCCTGACCAAGAAGCGATCGATGCCGCGTGGGTGCCCTTCAACGACCTGCGTTCGCGACTCTCCTTCGCCAATGAGCGCCGCATCGTCGCCGCCGCCCGACCGATGGTGTCCCGACTGGAGCAGTGAAACCCATTCCCATCCGCCGCCTGCGATTCGTCACCGCCCTGCTGAGCACGCTCATGCTGCTCGCAGGGCCGGTTTTCGCGCTTCCGCTTCTGTCCGCATCCCCGGCAGCAGCCGATACTCAGGGCACCACGGAGGCGCAGACGTCCGATACACAGGCGGACAAGCCCACGATCACCCTCGACGAGGTCACACCCTGGGTCGATGAGAAGGGCACGCTCACGGTCCGCGGAATCGTCGCGAATCCCACCGACAAGGCGATCGAGAAGCCGACCCTGAGTCTGCAGATGTCGACCCGCAAGCTCGATTCGGAGTCCCGGCTCAGCGCCTGGAAGCGGGGAGGGTCTGAGCACCGCACCGTCGCCGACCTCGAACACGATGGACCGAAGGCCCGGAAGAAGGCAGAGAAGGACAAGAGCCCCGAGGCGGACAGCGACTCGGGGATCACCCTCGACACGCCGATCGAGGACACCGTCGATCCCGGCACCTCCGCCGAGTTCACCTTCACTGTCGAGGCCGACGACCTGGGCCTGAGCAAGTCCTCGCCCGTGAGTTCCTGGGGTCCGCGCGGTCTCGCCGTTCAGCTCGGCGACGGCACCGGACTGCGCGCCTCCGCGCTCGGCTTCACGACGTGGTATCCGACGCCGAAGTTCGACCAGACGAAGCTCAGCCTGCTCGCCCCGGTCACTCTGCCCGGACATTCCGAGGGCGGACTCATCCCCGCCGAGCAGCTCGACAAGGCCATCGCAGACGGCGGTTCGCTGTCGACGATCATGAAGCTGCTCGACCACAAGGAACTCGCACTCGCCGTCGACCCGAGAGTCATCAGCTCCTTCGAAGCCGCGATCGCCGAACCTCCTCCCGCCGACGGCGAGGGCTCGGAGCAGACCGAGGAGCCCGGCGACGAGGACGGTGAGCAGACCCAGACCCCACCGGTCGGAGTCGCTGAGAACGAGGACACCGGAGCCAGCGACGCCGAACTCAAAGCCGAAGAGGAGCGCCGCAAACGCCTCGACGCCTGGTACGAGGACTTCGTCTCCAAGGCACAGAAGCACACGGTCGTCGCCCTGCCCTTCGGCGATCCCGATCTCCACTCACTCCACGGCAGCAAGATCGACCGGCTCGGCTCCTTCGCACAGAAGCAGCGCGCGATCGTCAAGGATGTCTTCCCCGAAGCACGCACGGACATCGCCTGGCCCGTGGCCGGCAGCGCGACGAAGAGCGGACTGCGGGCGCTGAAGAAGTCGGGCAACTCCACGGCGATCCTCAGTGATGAGCAGCAGCCGTCGATCACCGGTATCCACGACGATGCTCATTCGCAGACGACGATCACCGACGATGGGGAATCGACGATCGATACACTGATCACCGATTCGAACCTCACGGACATGGGCACCGCCGCGATCACTTCCGAACATCCCGCCTCGGCGCTGTCCGAGCTCGTCGCCGAATCGGCCGCGATCCAATCCGAAGCCCCCTATCGCGCGCGCAACCTCCTGGTGCCCTTGCCGCGCACGGCCGCCTCGGCGGGGTGGGAGAAGACGGTCGAGGCACTCACCTCCGCGCCGTGGATCGCCCCGACCGGGGCCGACGAACTCCTCGACTCGCCGTCGGAGGCCCGCGGGCTGCTCCGCACCGATTCCGACGCTGCGCACATCCGCAAATCCACGGTGACGTCCCTGGCCCAGACCCGATCGAACCAGACGGGTTTCAACAGCGTCTTCAGCGACCGGAAGAGCGCGGACATCCGCTTGGATCGGGAACTGCTCAGCTGCACCTCGGCGGCGTGGACCCTGGATCCGAAGGCGAACGACTGCGCGGATAAGGCCCGGGACCAGAGCCGGAAGCTCATGGACAGCCTGCACCTGCGCAAGGGATCGTCCGTCCTCCTCGTCACCGGCGTGAAGACGACGATTCCCGTCACGATCGTCAATGATTCCCCCGCCGAGGCGACTCTGCGGATCCGAATGAAATCCTCCACCCCGCAGCTGCGGACCCAGGAGACGGAGACCGTGCAGGTTCCGGCTGCGGAGACGATGCGTGTCGACGTCCCCGTCGAAGGCCTGGCCAATGCCGATGTGCCGACCACGATCGAGATGGTCACCGACGATGGGGCCGTCCTGCCCAGGGATGAGTCGCTGCTTGTGCGGGTCCGCGCCGATTGGGAGAACATCGGCACGGCCGTGGCCGGATTGGCCCTGGCCGCGGTGTTCGTGATCGGCTTGATCAAGACGATCTCGCGCGGGCGTCCGAAGATCCCCGAGCAGCAGCTGGCCGACGCGATGGCCCGCGCCCAGACCGACGACCCCGAAAAGAGGTAGCGCTTGTCCAGCTTCTCATCCCTGGCACGGTCCTCGGCAATCATGACCGCAGGCACCCTGACTTCGCGGGTGCTCGGCTTCGCCAAGGCCTCGATGCTGGCCACCGCGATCGGTGTGACCTTCGTCCAGGCCGACGCCTTCGACGTCGCGAACAAGGTGCCCAACACCCTGTACATGCTGCTGGCCGGCGGTGTGGTCAATGCCGTGCTCGTCCCGCAGATCGTGCGTGCCTCGAAACAGAAGGACGGCGGCGAGGACTTCACGAACCGGCTGCTGACCCTGTCCTTCCTCATCCTCGGCGCAGTGACCATCATCGCGACCGTCGCGGCCCCGCTGCTCGTCTGGCTCTATTCCTCCGGGTGGAGTCACGAACAGCTGGCGCTGGCCACGGCCTTCGCGTACTGGTGCCTGCCGCAGCTGTTCTTCTACGGCCTCTATACGCTGCTGGGCCAAGTCCTCAATGCGAAGTCCTCGTTCGGCCCGTATATGTGGGCGCCCGCGCTCAACAACATCGTGGCGATCGCCGGCCTCGCGGTCTTCATCATCGTCTTCGGAACGAACAACGCCTCCCCGCACGGGCTGGATACCTGGACTCCGGACAAGATCGCCCTCATCGCCGGAACCGCCACCCTCGGCGTGGCAGCTCAAGCGCTCATCCTCATCTGGCCACTCAAACGCATCGGCTTCAAGTACAAACCGACCTTCGGCTTCCGCGGGGTCGGACTCGGAGCGGCCGGCAAGGTCGCCTTCTGGACGTTCGCGGCGATGCTCGTCGGTCAGATCGGGTTCCTCATCATCTCCCGAGTCGCCGCCGGATCCTCGGTGCCGGGAGACGGAAACGCTTCGAACACGGCCTATACGAACGCGTACCTCGTGTTCATGCTCCCGCACTCGCTCATCGCAGTATCCCTGGCCACGGCCCTGTTCACCTCTTTGGCCAAGGACGCCGCCGAAAACGACACCGAGGCGGTCGTCGGCGACTTCTCGATGGGTGTGCGGATGGTCGGGATGGTCAATACCTTCGCTCTCGCCGCCCTCGTCGTCCTCGCCTCGCCGGTGGCGATGATCATCGCCGGTCCTGGTCGCGAGCAGGCCATGGCCATCGGGTTGGTCATCATCACGATGGTCTTCGGGCTTGTTCCCTTCAGCGCGAACTATCTGGCACAGCGCGTGTTCTACGCCTACGGGGATGCGAAGACCCCGTTCCTCATCCAGCTGCCGCAGATCGTCTTCCAGTCCCTGGCGGTGCTCTCGGCTTCGATCTTCCCGAAGTCGGTGACGGTGGCGATCATCGGTCTCATCATGAGTCTGGGCTACCTGTTCGCGATGATCATCTCGTTTGCAGTCCTGAAGAAGCGCCTCGGTGCGATCGATCTGCGCGAGATCCTCACCTCGCACGTGAAGTTCCTGCTCGCTGCGATCGTCGCCGGAGGTGCCGGTTTCGGACTGCTGTACTTCTTCCCGGACTTCGCGCTGGCCGGTCGCCTGCCGGCGATCGCCACGACCGCCCTCGTCGGCACCGTCATGCTCCTTTTCTTCATCGGAGCTTGTTATTTGCTCAGAGTCAGAGAGTTGCATTCGATTATTGACGTGGTAGCTGGAAAACTAAGAAGAGCAGCCTGAGCCCTTGAATCCCCACCGGAGGTGGTCGTCCTGATCGATATCGAACCCGGCATGGTGGTGGCCGGTCGTTATGTCGTATCGACTGTGGACCGACGTTGGCTTCCCGATAAGCCCGAGGTCGGTGCCGTGTGCACGGGCCTCGACGCGATCCTCGATGAGCCCGTGCTCATCCTCGTCGCCGATGCCGACGGGTCCAACGATGTCCTCGAGGCGGCTCGGCGCGTGTCGATCCTCGGTGACCCGCGCATCGCACCGACGCTCGATGTCGGGCATTCGAACGGCCTGGACTACATCGTCATCAAACGCATCGCGGTGACGCCGTTCAATCAGATCCTCCCGCGGTCGCCGCTGCCCGTCGACGCCGCCTGCGCACTCATCGGCGAGATCGGCACCGCACTCGTGACGGCGGCCAGGCGGGGACTGTTCCACATGTTCCTGCGCCCGAGCGTCGTGGGATTGACCTCGAAGGGTGCGGTGATCATCGCCGGCATCGGCATCGATGCGGCATTGGCGCTGGACACCGGGCTCGTCGAGCAGACGGACTACACGCCGACGAAGGCCTCGCGTCGGGACGCGCTGGCCCTCGTCCAGCTCTTCTACGCGGCTCTGACCGGTTACTGGCCCGGGGAAGAAGCCTTCGACGGCCTGCCTGCTGCGGAGAAGGAGAATGCGCGCATCGCGCGGGTCAAGGCACTCAACCCCGATGTCTCCGATGAGCTCGACGACTTCGTCAGTGGAATCATCACCGGTTCGGATCCCGGCCCCGGTTCGGTCGCCGAGATCCTCGGCTACATCGACTCCTGGGATCCGGAGCTGCTGCGCTACGTCAACCGCGCGCCCGTGGCTGAGAACGAGACGCTGTTCGAGACCTCGCCGCGCAGCTTCGATGAGGCGACCAGCCTGCCTGCGCCCCGGTCGAAGACCATCGGCCCCGGCCCCGAAGGTGCGGCCAGCGCCAGCGAGGATCAGGTGCAGGCCGCTCTTGTGCGCGTGGGCATCACTCGTCCCGGCACTCGTGGTCTGGCCGCGGGCGTCGTCGGACGCACTACGGGACGCTACGCGGATCGGATGCAGATGAGGGAGGCCTCGAGTTTCCCCATCGCCAAGGAGCAGCTCGACAGCGCTGCCCAGGACTGGGAGGAGTGGGAGCCGGAGCAGACCTATTCCGAATACTCCGAATACGCCGCTCACGAATACGATGAGAACCTCACAACCCCGATCATGAGCCGGGAGGACGATCCCGACCCAGACACTCAGGCTCTCGAGATCGTCCCCGAGGACGAGGGCGATGAGAACGACACGCGCGTGATCATGGACAACGACGAAGAAGAGGACGACGGGTCCTGGTTCCTCGGCGGCATATTCGAAACCGATGAGCAGCAGCGCGAACATCAGCGCCGCGAATACGAGCGGGAACGTCGCATCGCGAAGGCGAAGGAAGAGGAGGCGCGCCGCCGTCTTGCCGCTTTCGAAGCGAGCTCGGCCGCGCGGCAGCAGGAAGCCAATGCCGCGGCACCGCCGAAGGAGATACGTCGGCTGTCCCCGGACACCGATGACGATCACAGCACCGAGGCGGCCCCGCCGACCGAGAACTCTCCGACCGCGGATTCGGCGTCCGTTCGCCCGGCCGAACGCAAGGCGGCAGGACGGCCGCGTCAGCAGCACAGCGATTCCACCGCTGCGGCCGCCGCACCGAAGCCGACATCGTCGAAGACGCCTTCGACCAAGTCGGCCGCGACCGGAGCTGCAGTCGCAGGTGGAGCTGCAGTCGCAGGAGGGGCCGCAGTCGCGGGAACGACCGGGGCTGGAGGGGCCGGGGCAGGGTCCGCCGGTGCAGCGGCCGGTGGCAGCGGCGGCGGTTCTGCTTCGGAGGATCGCGATCTCGCAGCCACCCGGAAGCCGTTCCTGTGGTTGGTGCTCGGTCTCGCCGTCGTCGCGGCGATCATCATCGGCATCGTCGTCATCAACTTCAATTCCGGTGATGACGAATCTGCTCCGGTGGCTGAGTCGTCCGCTCCGAGCGAGGAACCGACGAAGAAGGCCAAGAAGGAGACTCCGAAGGCTGATCCGCCGAAGATCGAGTCGGTCGAATCACTCGATCCCGAGGGTGACGGTTCGGAACATGACAGTGAGACCGAGAACGTCATTCCGAACACCGAGGGTTCGTGGAACACGGACCGCTACAACTCGGCGAGCTTCGGCAACCTCAAATCGGGAGTCGGTCTGCTCTTCGAGTTCGAAGACGAGTCGACCGTCAGCAAGGTCAAGGTCAAGTCGGGCAGCTCCGGCGGTAAGTTCGAGATCCGCGACGGAGACGATCCGGCGGACGCGAAGGTCATCGGCGAAGGTGTCTTCGACGCCGATGGCGGAGTCACCGTCAAGTTCGATGAGAAGGTCACCACCGACAAGCTGATTCTGTGGGTGACCGATCTGCCGCAGACAGACGGCGGTTTCAAGGCCACGATCAGCTCCGTGCAGTTCTCCTGACAGACATGGTCTCTCCGCAGCAGGTGCCGCGGGCGGCGAGGCAGCTGCGGCAGCAGGTGCGGAATAGTCCACGGCACCGTACGGTTATAGAAACGATAGTCACTCCGCACGACACGCCATAACGGGTCGGGCACAGCAAACAGAAGCAGGGATCTTTTCACATGACTGATACTCAACTGGTGATCATCGGGTCGGGTCCGGCCGGCTACACCGCCGCCGTCTATGCGGCTCGCGCCAACCTCTCGCCGGTCGTCATCGCAGGTTCGGTGACAGCGGGCGGCGAGCTCATGAACACCACCGATGTGGAGAACTTCCCCGGTTTCCCCGCCGGTGTGCAGGGGCCCGAGCTCATGGAGAGCATGCGCGAGCAGGCTGAGAAATTCGGTGCCGAGGTCATCTACGACGATGTCGAGACCCTCAAGCTCAACCCCGGAGCTCATGAGATCGAGACCGCCCTTGGTGCTCGCTACACGGCCAAAGCCGTGATCCTCTCGACCGGCTCGGCCTACCGTGAACTCGGACTGCCCAATGAGAAGCAGCTGTCGGGACACGGCGTCAGCTGGTGTGCCACCTGCGACGGCTTCTTCTTCCGCGATCAGCATATCGCCGTCATCGGTGGAGGGGACTCCGCCCTGGAGGAGGCCACGTTCCTCACTCGCTTCGCTTCGAAGGTCACGCTGGTCCACCGTCGCCAGGAACTGCGTGCTTCGCAGGCGATGCAGGATCGCGCACAGGCAGATGAGAAGCTCGAGTTCCTTCTCGACAGCGAAGTCGCCGAGGTCCACGGCGAGGATTCCCTCACGGGTCTGACGATTCGCAATACTGTCACCGGTGAGACTTCCGAGCTTCCGGTGACCGGCATGTTCGTGGCCATCGGCTCCGACCCGCGCACCAGCCTCTTCGCCGACCAGCTCGACATGCGCCCCGATGGCTATCTCAGTGTCGAAGGCCGCACGTCCAAGACATCGGTCGAAGGCGTCTTCGCCGCCGGCGACGTCATCGACTCCGTCTACCGTCAGGCCATCACTGCAGCCGGCTCAGGCTGCTCAGCGGCACTCGACGCAGAGCACTACCTCGCTGATCTTGACGCCGCTGCGGTGCCAGTTTCGGCTGAGGCTGCCGTCGCTTCCTGATCAAGCTGCATCCCGCTCAGGAGCGGCACCGCGCCCAAGGCGGGAATGAATCCGCCAGCACCACTGTTCTCGATAGTGAAACTCGTTGTGAAGGAAGGTCAACCATGTCGACAGAAGTCACTGATGCAACATTCGAAGAGACCGTACTGAAATCCGACAAGCCTGTGCTCGTCGATTTCTGGGCACCTTGGTGCGGTCCGTGCCGCATGGTCAGCCCCATCGTCGACCAGATCGCAGAAGAGCACGGAGAGAAGCTCAACGTGGTCAAGGTCAACACCGATGAGAATCTCGAGACGGCGAGCACCTACGGAATCACTTCGATCCCCGCTCTGTACGTCTTCAAGGACGGTGAAGTCGCCAAGACCATCATCGGTGCCCGTCCGAAGCCTGCTCTCGAGGATGAGCTCTCCGAATTCATCTGATCGAGTTCTAAGGCGCCTGTTGTACTATCAACAGGCGCCTTAGGCGTATCTGCACCATTGAACCCGCCCCCGCAACCGCTCCACAGAAGATTGGCAACGCATTGACGAACACGAACCAACCGCGCTATACGCGCGGTGACATTTCTGAGATGCTGCCGAATATCAAAAGCCAGATGGCGCGCCTGGGACTCAACATCGGTGATACCGAATCGGCCGATTTCGACCGCCCCTTCGAACTGGCAGTGCGACAATTCCAGCAGGACCGCGGAATCCTGTGCGACGGTGTGTTGGGCCCTGAGACGTTTTCGGAGCTCGAACAGGCCAGATATCAGCTGGGCGACCGAGTGCTTCGCTTTGACCCCGTCAGAGTGCTCACAGGCGATGATGTCGTCGTCCTGCAGACAAGACTCGCCGGTTTGGGCTTCTACCCTGGCAGAATCGATGCCGAGTACGCTGCCCGAACCGAGACGGCCGTCAAGGAACTGCAGATGAGTCTCGGAACCAAGGTCGATGGCGTGACCGGGCCACAGACGCTGCGCGGGCTCAATGCCATCAACCGAAACCAGGACACGGGAAATCTCTTCGCTCTCCAGGAGCGTGCGCGAGTGGCGGCATCCGGCACCTCACTGGTCGGACGGACGTTTGTCGTCGAGGCTGCAACTACAGTTGTAGATTTCGAGAGTCTGCCGATGTCGGAAGAGCAGTCCGCGCTCGAGCGTCAGATCACTCTCGATATTGCATCTCGCCTTGTCGGACGGCTTGAGGCCATCGGCGCGGGGGCACTTCTTCTCGAAGGCGATACCGTCGAGGTCAATCGGGCTGATGCACTAGGCGCATCCGCAGTCATCACTGTCACCGCAGATGTCAGCAAGTCAAAAGATGCGAATGGAATCGCCACCTTCTACTTCGGACATGAACGACAGAGCGATCTGAACTCACCCACTGGGCAGAAACTTGCGGAGCTCATCCAGGGGGAGGTCGTCGCGCGCACCGGAATGCTCGACTGCCGAACTCATGCGCGAACTTGGTATTCACTCAAGCGACTCAAGACTCCGAAGGTCCATGTCGTCACCGGGTACCTCACCAACGCTGACGATCTCGAAAGCCTCCAAGATCCATATGTTCGCGATTCGATCGCGGATGGTATCGCAGCCGGGTTGCAGCGCCTCTATATAAGAGAAGACAACGATCCTCAGACTGGCGCCCTCAGCCTCGAAGCGATCAAAGCACTCAGCTGACCTCAATGCTCAACTGCAGGTAGTGACCGCCCGCAGTTAGCCACGACCGGCCGCTCCGCGTTTCACATGAAACATCGCTCTGCAGCCGGTCCCGGCTCACACAATTCTTCAAATTCTCGGGGGCCCGGAGAGAGGGCACAGCGGCAATCAATCCAACGCCGTTTCTTTCGCCCGCGCTGTTTCACGTGAAACACAACAACGCACTAATCGTTAAATAGGACCACGCAAAGCTCGAGAACGGGCTTCGGCAGTTACCCCAAGATGAACACTACTTAAGGTCCGGCCCGCAACGGATGGAGCAGGCGAGTTCAGCAGTCGGGATACACAATCGTCTCTACCATCAGTTTGGCCGGATCCAATAACGGCGGGCGGCGCATGTGATGCATCAAGGACGCATCTGGCAAGTGTCGGTCTTGTCAAAGACCTCCTTGGGCCCCCTCAGTCATGCCATGTCGCAGTCACGGCCCTCCTCGGAACCGCAGCTACACCCACCAATATGGGCGGTATTGGCGATATTTGGAACTATCGATGATTCAGCAGCATTTGTTCCGATGGATGGAAAAGGTTGAGCAAGAGCGGAGGCGCCGTGACAAGACACCGATGTACTATCCCCGGTGCTACAAGGGACAACACGCACCTCTTCTTTGGAGCTATTCGCTCGACGAATGATCGAACTAGCCGTTCCACATGAAACACCTGATGCGGCCCAGCGGGATGAAGGCGGCTCAGCGAGTGGACCGTCGCCCGAAAGTCAACTATGAACCCACTATGGTGTCGTAACGCCGATCCTCGGTTCGCTTCTTCCAATAGAACGAAATCACTTATGCGACCCCGGAACTTCACGAGATGAACCAGCGGCCTGAACACACCGGTAGATTCAATGCACGCCATCATCAACCGGGGCCACGGTGAAGTTGCATTCCTCCCGACTTCAGTCATCAATTTGTCGGAAGCACAACACGACAACCATATATAGAGGGGACTGTGGTCCAGGCACGCCTGCCCGCCGAATCAGGCCAAGGCCGGCAATTCACAATAGCTCGGGCGTATCACCTTGTTTCACGTGAAACACTTACGACCACAGCAGGGGCAAAAGAGCTCGTCATCCACACGCATGCCGATGCGCCACGATAGTTCCGTAGAGTTGGGCAAATCCGTGAAGCCCCGCGTTGGCCGATCACACATCCAGCCCGCCCTGCCACCAGCGCCACCTTCTGGCAATGAACTCAATGGGTACCCTATCTGACACAAGCAACTTCCTACACGCAGCCAGCGATCCACAAGACTAGCAGCGTCTGGACCGTGGTATCGCGCAGAAGGTGTTCAACGCATTGGAACGAGGTTGAGTTAAAAAGCGCGCCCTTCGGGTCGTTCCACGTGAAACTGTCGTGTCCGTTTAATCGTCCCCGATCTTCCGATACGCCAGTACACGTACTGAAGCAAGCGATGCGAGTACAGACCTACCCTGGTAGTGCTGGTGCTAGAGGGACGTGACAGCAGTTCTTCGAAAATGCATGACGGTACCGGTAAATGCGAATGCACCGAATTCCTCGTAGATACAGGTTCACGAATACATGCATTGGCGACAATTGCCTTGACCCACCAGATCGAACTGTGGGCGACGCCCTAGTTTCACGTGAAACGTGACCTATCGATATCGGCGACACACCATTGCTTAGATTGAGTACTATGTCGGTATCAGCGCTAATGACCACCTTCTTAGGCAACAGGCATTCCTGATTGATACGTTCCACGTGAAACAGAGTCTGCGATCGTCCGGCTGCTGTCTCCATGTAGCAATCACAATGGAACGTCTAACAGAGCGTCGGACCAATACACAGGGAACGCCCCCAATCACGAGCTGATCTCGCGGCCGATTTGAAAATAGCGTTCGGTAGAAGAAGATAGCTCCATTGGGCGGAGAAATAGCGTCCACCACCGTTTCTCGTGAAGCATGAACCCCATACGTCGAGCACGTCAATTTCAAAAACCACCGGTCCAGTATGTCTATGACAAAGCCACCGATTGGTCGCACAGGTATGGCTGTGGCCCTGATAGTTTCACGTGAAACATCGGAGCTGTGAAGTTCCAGTCCAACGTCGGACCCAGGCCAACGCCTAACCAAACATTCCACCGACGTATTCCAAACTTTCGAAGCTACCCAGCTGGGCCGATTCAAACCGGATAGACCAAAATATACGTTCCGGTCGCGGAGTAGTCGACTGAACATCATGGTAACCGAGAGAAACAGATCCGGGCCGCGATGGTATATCGACACCAGCTTTTGTTTCACGTGGAACGGCCCCAAACAAGCCGCAGGAGATACCCTTGCGACTGCACTTCGCGTCAACCTTTGCGAAGTTGCTATTACACCGGGGCGGGTAGGCAACCCGGGGAGCAAGCATCTCACAGCGCCAAAGGAAGAACTATATTCTCCGGTGAGGACCGGATAGGCAGCGGTAGATGCGGTCAACCTCCGAGGGGCACAGGAGCCTGAAGCTAGAAAAGTGGCTCGAGCATCAATCCGTATTCGAAGCTGTCGAGCTCAGCGAGGGCAATCAGCCGTTTGGCCGCGGAATCATACATTCATGAAGCGAACCGCTTGACTCTAAAACCCATGTCTCAGTCTGGATAGCACAACGCCCGGCGGTGACACCCGCCGGGCGTTGACTCTTTTCAACTCTGGAGTTCAGCCGTCTTCTTCGGCAGAAATTCCCAACAGGCCAAGAATGCGATCGAGATCCTCTTGGTTAGCGAACTCTACGCTCAGTTTTCCCTTACGCTTACCGACGGAGATGTTCACCTTCGTATCCAAGCGATCGCCGAGTCGTTCGGCAACCGCGATGAATTCCGGAGACACCTTCGTCGTTGCACGTGAAACATTCGCCGAGTCACCGCGGTTGAGCAACACAACAGCTTCTTCCGATGCACGCACGGACAGTCCCTCCGCGACAATGCGCTGCGCAAGAACTTCCATATGTTCGGGTTCGCGCAGTCCCAGGATCGCTCTCGCGTGGCCGGCCGAAATCACGCCCGCCGCAACTCTGCGCTGAACGAGCGGCGGAAGACGCAGCAGACGCAGAGTATTCGAGATCTGTGGACGGGAACGACCGATGCGTTCGGACAGCTCTTCCTGCGTGCATCCGAAGTCTTCGAGCAGCTGACCATAGGCGGCCGCTTCTTCCAGCGGATTCAGTTCCGCCCGATGCAGGTTCTCGAGAAGTGCGTCTCGGAGTAGATCCGTGTCTTCGACGTATCGAATGATCGCAGGAATCGTCGGGAGCCCCGCGTCCTTCGTCGCTCGCAGACGACGCTCACCCATGATGAGTTCAAAGCGCGACCGATCACTGGGCTTCTGCCGGACGACAACCGGCTGCAGGACTCCGATCTCCCGAATACTGTGAACCAGCTCGGCCAGGAGATCCTCATCGAAGACCGTTCGGGGCTGACGGGGGTTCGCATCGATGAGGTCGACGTCGATCTCACCGAACTCCGTGTCCGGGATCGATTCGACACCATCGTGCGGATCTGCTTCTTCATCACCGGCGGCAGCGGAGTCTTCTGAGGTTGAAGACTCGTCGTCTCCACTCGCTGCGTCGGACGAAGCCGCGACCTCATCGCCCGAGGCGTCAGTACCAGCAGTATCCACTACCGCTGTAGTTGATACGCTATCGCTGTCTTCGTTGCCTTCGTCCTGATCAGCCTTGTTGTCGGCCGGGTCATAGCCGGATGATGTGTAGACACCGGGATGCGTTTCACGGACGTCCGATGATGACTCAGCGGTTGAAGAGACAGAATCCGGATTCTCTGCCTGGGTATCCGCGACGGCATTCGGGGATGATTCAGCAATCTGAGTCGCTTGATCGGAGGCTGGGGAACCTGGGGTCTTCTGAGGCTCGACGGTTTTGGAGCCCACGTCCTTCTTTGACGACGCTGTGGACTTGTCTGCGGCAGTATTGGCCTTCCCCGCTGGAGTATCAGCCTTGTCCGCTGCAGTAGTTGTCTTTGGTGCAGAAGCGGCGTTGGAAGACGCAGCAGCGGTTGTGGAAGGCGACGTCGTGCTTCGAGTACCGGATGCCGACTTGGTCGCCCCCGCAGCGGTCTTCGTCGATTTCGTGCCGCCGGTCGACTTCGTCGTCGAGCTCGAGCGCGCTGGCTTTCCACTGGACGTCTTACCTGCAGCTGTTTTCGACGATGAGCCAGTCGCACCAGCACTCTTGGACGCCGTCGTCTTCGCAGCCGTCTTCATCGTCGTCTTCGGAGAGGTACTCGCGGTCGATGATTTCGCTGTCTTCGCTGTCGACGACTTCGCCGAGGCCGAGTCCGACGATTTCCCTTCGTTCTCCGTCTTCACTGCAGATCCGGCCTTGGGTTTGCGACGGCGTGAGGACTGCATCGAAGCAGCAGGATCGGTACGAGCGGTCCGGGAGGTCTTCTGTTCACCCTCACTCTTGCCGTCTTCGCCATTCCCGCCGGAGAAGAAGACATCGACTGGACGATCACTGGAGTTCGCGTCGGGGATCAGTGCTCCGAGGCCGCGTCCCAGGCCCCTCTTCTTGCGTTCAGCCACGACTTACTCCTCGATTCGCGATTTCTTCTGCGGCCTCTCGGTACGAGAGTGCACCGCTCGAATGTGGATCATATGAGATCACGGTCTGCCCGTAGCTCGGAGCCTCCGAGATCCGCACTGAACGCGGAATCGCCGTACCGAGAACCTGTTCCGGGAAGTGAGTGCGGACATCCTCGGCGACCTGTGCGCTGAGGTTCGTCCGCCCGTCATACATCGTGAGCAGAATCGTTGAGATCGCCAACGCCGGATTGAGGTGCTTCTGGATGAGCTGGATGTTCTTCAGCAGCTGGCTCAGGCCCTCGAGTGCGTAGTATTCGCACTGAATCGGGATGAGAACCTCGCGAGCGGCAACAAAGGCGTTGACAGTGAGCAGACCGAGGCTCGGCGGGCAATCGATGATGACGTAATCGAACCGGTTCCCGGCGGCTTCCTCTTCGCTGAGATAGATGCCCAGAGACCGCTGCAGTCGCTGCTCGCGAGCGACCAATGAGACCAACTCGATCTCGGCTCCGGCGAGATCGATGGTGGCAGGCACGCATGTGAGTGTGTCGAAATCCGGGCACTGAGCCACGGCCTGACGCATCGGGACATCGTCGATGAGTACGTCGTAGATGCTCGTGACCTCGGAATAATGATCGATTCCCAGAGCCGTACTCGCATTGCCCTGCGGATCGATGTCGATGAGCAGGACGTTGAGGCCCTGGTTGGCCAGCGCCGCTGCGATGTTCACCGCCGTCGTGGTCTTCCCGACGCCGCCCTTCTGGTTCGCGATCGTGAAGATGCGGGTGTCATCCGGCCGTGGAAAGGTTGTCTGCGACAGTCGATCCGCACGCCGGTTGTCCCGTGCAATCGCGGCACCAATGGGAGACGACTCATCCATGATCGGCATAGGGCGCACTCCATCATCCATCGGTTTCACAAGGCTCTCATCCAGCCTAGACCAACTCTACTTCGTACTATTTCTTCACGATCTCGACGACACGACTCGGGACCTCGAGAATGCCGCCGCCATCGACGACGTGGATCTTCGGCTGCGAGAGCCGATATCGCTTGATCAGTTTCTTCGCTTTGACCAGCTCGCCCTCGACCGAGGCTCCCTTGAGCGCCAGGATACGGCCTCCGGGGCTGATCACTTCACGCGTCCATTCGATGAGTGTCGTCATCGCCTTGACCGCTCGTGCTGTGACGACGGTGAACATCTCCTCGTCGACGAGCTCCTCGACACGGGCGCGGACGATCCGGACATTCTCCAGACCCAGATCATCGACGACCATGCTCAGCCATTCGACGCGTCGTTCCATCGGTTCGATGAGGACGATCTTCGCGTCGGGACGCAGCAGTGCAATCGGGATCCCGGGCAGGCCGGCTCCGCTGCCGACATCACCGACGACGTCGCTCTCACCGACGTATTCGGCGACGACGGCGCAGTTGAGGATGTGACGAGTCCACAGTCGATCGACCTCACGAGGTCCGATGAGACCCCATTCGATGCCGGTGGTCGCCAGATGTTCGGCGTAGCGCTGAGCCGCGGGGAATGTCGCACCGAAGTACTCCTCGGTGCCGACAGGCGGCGTTTCGATCTCGGGCAGTTCGCTGCCGGTCTCAGGCAGATCAGTCATCGGCGAGCCGGACGACGACATGACGACCGTCGCCTTCGCCCTCGGATTCCGACACCAGACCGGCACGTGCCGCCTGGTCGTGAATGATCTTGCGTTCGAAGCTGTTCATCGGTTTGAAGGCGAACTCCTCGCCGCCGTCCTTGACCTCGTCGAAGGCACGATTCGCCTTCTTGATGAGCTCATCGCGCCTGCTGTTGCGGTAGCCGTCGATGTCGAGCATCAGCCAAGACCGCTGACCGGTCTGCGTCTGCACGGTCAGTCGGGACAGCTCCTGCAGAGCTCCGAGGGTGCGCCCTTCCTTGCCCACGAGGGTCTTCAGGTTCGAATCCTCGTCGTCCTCGCAGACGATCGACAGCTGTGCACGACCGTCGGCGACATCGATATCGATATCTCCGTCGATATCGGCAAGATCCAGAAGCTCTTCGAGGTAGTCCGCGGCGATCTCACCCTCTTCTTCGAGGAGCTCGGCACGGCTCGGCTTGGTCGAGGTCTCCTCAGCTGTCTGCTCGGAGGTCTCGTCGATCTTCTCTTCGGTCATGTTCGTGTCCTCAGCGCTTCTTGTTCTTCTTGCGGTTCTTGCTCACGGGCTGCTGCCGTTGGCCACTCTTCTTCGCGGCCTCCTCGGTGGCGGTCTGGCCCTGGATCTCTTCCTGCTTCACAGTCTTGCCCTTGCGAGCCTTGCGCTCAAGCATCTCCTTCTCGGCTTTCGAACCGGGTGCGGGCATATTGCGGATGACCATGTGCTGCTGGGCCATCGTCCAGGAGTTCGAGACCAGCCAGTAGATGAGAACACCGAGCGGGAAGTAGATACCGCCGAAGCCGAAGACCAGCGGCATGACGTAGAGAAGCATCTTCTGCGACTGCATCATCGGGTTCGCCATAGCGGACTCCGACATGTTCTTCGCCATCATCTGCTTCTGCGTGATGAACATCGTGCCGGCCATGATGACGATGAGGACACCGGTGAGGAGCTTGACCGAGACTCCCGGATCGGTGAACACAGCGGAGAGGTGAATGCCGAAGACCGAGGAGCTCTCGGCCTGAACCGCGAGATCCCGTGTGAAACCGCCGATAGCGTCCATCGACCCGTTCGCGACGTCCGGCATGTTGCGGATGACGCGGAAGAGCGAGAAGAAGATCGGCATCTGCACGAGAAGCGGCAGACATGACGCCCATGGGCTGGTCTTGTTGTCGCGGAACAGCGCCATCTGCTCTTCGGCCATGGCCTGACGCGAGTACTGGTCCTTCTTGCCCTTGTACTTCGCCTGGAGGCGCTGGATCTCCGGCTGCAGGAGCTGCATCTTGCGCTGCGACTTGATCTGGTAGACGAAGAGAGGGATGAGCAGAGCGCGGATGACCACGGTCAGTCCGGCGATCGACAGCACCCAGGTCCAGCCGTTGTCTGCGGGCAGGCCGACAGCAGTAAAGATCTCATGAAAGATCGCAAGGATCCATGCCACTACCCACTGCAGCGGGTAGAGCAGGTTGTCGATCCATCCCATTCAGTTCTCCTCGTTACAACGATTCGTCACGATCGTTCATTTTGCCATTGTTCATCGGTTGGCGCGACACGCTCGACGCGCCCCGAGCCAGTCCGCCGATCCGCGTGTTTGCGGGGACCTATGTGGTCTGTGTTCTTCAGCTGCGGGCCTCGCCGCCGTGAATGGTCTTCGATCTGGCCTCCCGCGCCGAACCCGGCACGTGGTCGACTCCGCCGTGGGACCACGGGTTGCATCGCAGTATGCGCCATCCAGTTAACACCAGTCCCTTGAGAACTCCGTGTATCTCGAAGGCCTCGAGGCCGTACATGGAACAGCTGGGATAGTAGCGGCATACTTGGCCGTACAGAGGTGAGACCACGATCCGATAGGCCCGGATGAACCAGACGAACGGCATGCGCGGCCCGATCCGGACGATCCACCCCACCGTCGGCCAGAAGCCGGACGGACGGCCGGGCACCTCGGAGACATGTTTCAGATCATGCTCGGCGTCCACGATGTTCCAGCTTCTTCTGTGCCTTGGCCAACAGCTGATCGACCTCAGCCTCGAGGACCGAGAACTCCGCGTCGGCCGCGTGCGGCAGCGCCCGGAGCACGAACAGCTCTCCGGCTCTCAGTTCGCCCAGACGCGGGCGCATGATCTCGCGCAGACGCCGCTTCGTGCGGTTGCGCACCACGGCGTTGCCCACGGCCTTGGATACGATGAAACCCACGCGAGGAGCGTGGGTATCATCGGTGCCTCTCAGGCAGTGCGCCATGAGATGCTCTGAGCGCACCCGGACACCGGCTCTGAAGACTCGTCTGAAGTCCTCGCTGCTGCGGATCCGGTGCGCCGCGTCAAGCACACTCAGGCCGAAAGTTCGGAACGTCCCTTGCGACGACGTGCGGCCAGGATCGAACGGCCTGCACGGGTACGCATGCGCAGACGGAAGCCGTGCTTCTTGGCGCGCTTACGGTTATTGGGCTGGAATGTACGCTTGCTCACTTCAGTCTCCGATTCTAGGTTGCGGGTGAACGCCGGTGCGTTCTCACAAAAAACGGCGGTGAGAGTCTCGACCGCCGAGCACTCCTGTGCATAAGAGCCAAAAGATGATCAGGATAATCGGATGAAGCCCGGTACACAGGACACTCCATCTTAGCGAGGCCGCAACCAGACGGTCAAACGCGGCTCCCATGTTTCACATCACGCTCGGCGAAAATTCATCACGGTTCACATCCGCGCCATCCGACCTCGTCCACAAGTCACACCCATGTAGTTTTCCACAAGCTTATCCACGAGTGTGGAGATTCACTGGCCTGAGCCAGCACGAGTCCACAATCTGTGGAAAACTATGTGGAAGTCATGCACAGGTGTGGATCACGCCGAGAACGAATATTTTGAAAGTTGAGGAAGATTGACGGTGTCGAACTCCAAGAATGAGCTCATCAGCCGCTGGCGCACGGTGGTCTCAACCCTGGATCAGGACCCGGAACTCACGGCGCATCAGAAGGGATTCCTCTCCCTCGCTGTGCCCAAAGCCCTCGTGGACAATGCGCTCGTTCTCCTCGCCGTGCGCGACGAACACACCCGCCGCACCATCGAGACTCGACTTCTCGGTCCTCTGACCAGGGAGTTCTCCAAGGTTCTCGGCTTCGACGTGACTTTCGGCTTCGTCGTCGATCCCGAACTCGACGTGCCGATCCGCTTCGAAGATCTCATCGGGGAACCGACCCCGGGACCTCAGGTTCCCATCGATCCGGTCACCTCCACCTCGGCGACGGGAGCTCCCGCCCCGGTCCAGGACCAGCGGCCGATGCCCGACGCTCAGCAGCCGAATCCGGAATCACCGCGCACCGAGGCTGCCCCCTCCCTGGCGCCGGCACCCGCCGGGCAGGATTTCGGTCACCCGACCGGCCACCAGGCACCTGCCGCACCGCAGATGCCGCAGATACACCAGGCACGGTCGACGCAGGGGATGACCGAGCGCGAACTCAAGATCGCCGAGGCGACCGCCGCCCCCATGGTCCCGCCCGTCGATGCTCCCGGCGTCGCCCAGCTCAACCCGAAGTACACCTTCGACACCTTCGTCATCGGTGCTTCGAACCGCTTCGCCCATGCTGCGGCCTTCGCCGTCGCCGAAGCTCCTGCCAAGGCCTACAATCCTCTGTTCATCTATGGGGATTCGGGACTCGGCAAGACCCACCTGCTCCACGCGATCGGCTACTACGCGACTCAGCTCTTCCCTGAGATCCGCGTCAAGTACGTCTCGAGCGAAGAGTTCGTCAACGACTTCATCAACACGATCGGTTCGTCGAAGACCTCGAACGCGCTGCGCCCGGCCTTCCAGCGTCGGTATCGCGAAGTCGACATCCTCATGATCGACGACATCCAGTTCCTGCAGGGCAAGGATGCGACGGTCGAAGAGTTCTTCCATACCTTCAATGCTCTACACAATGAGGCCAAGCAGGTCGTCATCACCTCCGACCAGCCGCCGAAGATGCTCAAAGGGTTCGAGGAGCGGCTGCGCTCCCGCTTCGAATGGGGCCTGCTCACCGACGTGCAGCCGCCGGATATGGAGACCCGGTTCGCGATTCTGCGGCGCAAAGCCGCCGCCGAACACCTCGATGTCCCCGACGATGTCCTCGAATACATCGCCTCCCGTGTGTCCTCGAACATCCGCGAACTCGAAGGGGCACTCATCCGCGTCACCGCGTTCGCGAACCTCAACGACCAGCAGATCGATGTCTCCCTGGCCGCGACCGTCCTCAAGGACTTCATCACCCAGGACGACACTCCTGCGGTGACTGCCGCCGACATCATGGGTCAGACCGCTGCCTACTTCAGCCTCACGCTCGACGACCTGTGCGGTACTTCGCGTTCCCGCACCCTGACCACGGCCCGACAGATCGCGATGTACCTGTGCCGGGAGCTCACCGATCTGTCCCTGCCGAAGATCGGTCAGGCCTTCGGCGGACGCGACCACACCACCGTTATGCACGCGAACAAGAAGATTCGAACTCAGATGGCCGAAAGACGAGCCGTCTACACGCAGGTCACTGAACTCACAAACCGCATTAAACAACAGCACCGCCTATAGAACGCGGTATGCACATCTGTGGATAACCCTGGGGACAATTGCTCACAGCTGGGGACAGACCGGTGGACAGACCAGCTGCCTGAGTGGAAAGATGTGAACTACATGCTTGTGTTTACCCAAGCGCCCACCGACGCCCTCGTCGCGGTGCACAAGGCATCCACAGGTCCATAAGCGGCTCGTTCCCTTGACTACTAGGGGGTAAGCAGCACTTGTCCACAGTCTCCACAGGTGCTGATACTTCTACCAAGTGAATTCAACTCTTAAGAGGGCGACCGCCACCGACTGCTTCGCTCGGTGAGCACCGAGCTCCGGAGCTCGGGTTCAACGGGATGACGAGCCGGAGAATATTCGAACACAGGATCTCAGCCAGTTCTCGGATCCGAGATTCACCCTCTTCTGAGCCCTTTTCGGCACTCCCACGTGCACTTTCGCTGCAGCCCTCCTGATCGCCTCTGCTGAGGTGGTCATTCATCCGATAGGCTGTGTAAAGTTTTCCGAGCAGTATCGAGCCTGTGCCGTGCAACCCAGAGTCTTGTGCCAGATGCCCTGAGCAGGTCGGGTGGCCACCCCGAAGGAGTAAAGTGAACGCGGAAGCATCCCCCTTGAAGTTCAAAGTCAATCGCGATGTACTCGCCGACGCGGTGACCTGGGCGACCAAGACTCTGCCCAACCGTCCTTCCGCTCCGGTCCTCACAGGCATCCTCATCACTGCCGAAGCCGGTGGCACCGTCCGTCTGGCCGTCTTCGACTACGAAGTCTCCTCCCGTGTCGAGATCGCCGCCGATGTCGCCTCCGCCGGAACCGTGCTCGTATCCGGACGACTGCTCGCCGACATCTCCAAGGCTCTGCCGAATCAAGAGGTCACCCTCGAACAGATCGATGCGAAGGTCGACGTCACCTGCGGCTCCTCGCGCTTCTCGCTGATGACCATGCCCGTGGCCGAATACCCGGCACTGCCGCAGGTTCCCGAAGACTCCGGAACCGTGTCCGCAGGCGAGTTCCAGAACGCCGTCTCCCAGGTCACGATCGCGACCTCGAAGGACGACACCCTGCCGATCCTCACCAGCGTCCGCGTTGAGATCGAGGGCGAGAAGGTCACTCTGCTCGCCACCGACCGGTACCGTCTGGCTGTCCGCGAGTTCACCTGGCACCCTGGTCGCCCCGATGTCTCCGCCGTGGCACTGCTGCGCGGGCGCACACTCTCCGATGTCTCGAAATCCCTCGGCGGCGATGTCACCATCGGTCTGAGCACCGATGCGGGCAAGGACCTCATCTCGTTCACCTCGGCCGGGCGAGTCACGACATCACTGCTCGTCGAGGGCGAATACCCGAAGGTCCGGTCACTGTTCCCGGACTCGGTGCCGATCCATGCCATCGTCGAGACCGCTGTGCTGCGCGAGGCCGTCCGTCGTGTCTCTCTCGTGGCTGAGCGCAACACCCCGTTGCGATTCGAAGCCACCGACGGAATGCTCACCCTCCATGCCGGCACCGGTGACGATGCGCAGGCTTCAGAAGCCGTCGAAGCGACTCTCCAGGGCGAGGAGATCACGGTCGGCTTCAACCCGCACTACATCGCCGAGGGGCTCGCAGCGGTCGAGAGCCCCTATGTGAACTTCTCCTTCACCCAGCCGATGAAGCCGGTCATCATCTCCGGGCAGAAGGAACTCGACGGCCCCGCCGACGAGTCGTATCGCTACCTGCTCATGCCCACGCGGATCTGAATGTGGATATCCCGACTCTCCCTGCGTGACTTTCGGTCGTATCCGGAACTCGACCTCGAGTTCTCTCCCGGAGTCACCACTTTCGTGGCGGACAACGGGACAGGCAAGACCAATATCGTCGAGGCGATCGGGTACCTCGCCCATCAGCGCTCCCACCGAGTGGCCTTCGACGCCCCACTGGTGCACGAGGACCGCCCGGCCGCGACGGTCTCGGCACTGGTCAGACGGGAACAGCGGCATGCCACCGTCGAAGTCACCATTCAGGCCAAAGGGGCCAACCGAGCCCGGGTCAATCGGAACGCGGTCAAGCTCAAGGACATCCTCGGCCTCGTCTCCTGTGTCATCTTCGCCCCCGAGGACCTCAGCCTGGTCCGCGGCGAACCGGCGGAGCGTCGCTCATGGATCGACACCCTCGTCGTGGCGCGCAATCCGCGTTTCGCCTCGATCATCACGGACTTCGAACGCGCTCTCAAACAGCGCAATGCGCTGTTGAAGCGACTGCGCGAAGATCGTGATCCCGGCCTCGAGGCGACTCTGGACATCTGGAACATGGCCTATGCCGATTCCGCGTCCGAGCTCATCTTCGGTCGGCAGCGGATCCTGTCCGACATCGTGGCCCCTCTGCAGGAGAACTTCGCCTACATCGCCGCTGACGCGCGGCTCGAACGCCAAGGTGCGCACATCTCCTACGATTCGCGCATCGACTATTCTCAGGCCGGCTCCGCCGCCGAGTGCAGAGAGCTGCTGCTGGAGGCACTCGACCGGCGACGCACCACGGAGATCGAACGCGGACTCACGCTGCACGGCCCGGGACGTGACGACCTCTCGCTGCGCATCGGTTCGCATCCGGCGAAGGGCTACGCCTCTCACGGGGAGACCTGGTCGCTGGCCCTGGCCATGCAGCTGGCCGGATGGGACCTGCTCTCTGCCGATGCCGGCTCCGCCGCCGAACAGCCGATCCTCGTCCTCGACGACGTCTTCGCCGAGCTCGACACGGGCCGGCGCAACCGCCTGGCCTCGCGAGTCACGGCCGCCGAACAGGTCTTCATCACCGCCGCCGTCGATTCGGATCTGCCCGAAGGACTCGAAGGTACCCGGATCGACCAGGCCGGGCTGTTCGCCGGCGCCGACGGGCCGGCGAGTGCGAATCCGCCGGCGAGTGAGCACCAGGCAGAGAGCGAGAGCTCGACCCGGAGCGCCTCATGAGCGGAATCGTCCGGGAGTTCTCCACTCCTGTCGCTGCCCTCGAAGCGCTCGATCGGGTTCGCCGCATGGAGGTCACAGAAGCGAAGTTCGTCCGCAGCCGGCGCCGATCCCGCCTGCGCGGAGAAGTCGTGTACTCGGGATCGGGCAAGGACGGACGCGACCCGAAGTCGGTGTCGTCCGTGCTCGGTTCCCTGATCTCCGACCGCGGCTGGTCCTCTTCCCTCGACATCGGCAAGGTCCTGGGGCGGTGGCCCGATCTCGTCGGCCAGCAGGTGGCCCAACATGCGACTCCTGTCGACTTCTCACCGCCGCTGCTCGTCATCGCCGCTGACTCGACGACGTGGGCGACTCAGCTGCGCGTGCTCAAACCGACGATCCTGCGCCGCCTCGAAGAGGGGCTGGGTTCGGCCACGATCACGGAGATCGAGATCAAGGGTCCGCAGGGACGCAGCTTCAAACGGGGTCGGCGGTCGGTGGCCGGCCGCGGCCCGCGGGACACATTCGGGTGAAAGGGCGCAGCCGCCTCGGCGATCTCCTGTGCGGGACCGTCGGAACTCGGTGCCGGCGCTCAGTTTCTGGGAAGAACTCAGAGGGCCTTAAACGGCCACAGCCGGTCCCGTAGGTGTCCGGGGGTACATCTGCGGTCCGAAAATTCGGGAAATCCGCCTTCTCAGGCCGCTTACGGGCATTTCAGCCCACAGCGCGGTAGAATGGGGAGCTGATAGCGACCATCCGAACAAGGAGTCACATGACGACCGAGGATCAGCCTCATTATGATGCCGGCGACATCACGGTACTCGAGGGTCTCGAGGCAGTCCGGAAACGACCCGGCATGTACATCGGTTCGACCTCGGAACGTGGTCTCCACCACCTCGTTCAGGAGATCGTCGACAACTCGGTCGACGAGGCGATGGCCGGCTACTGCGACCATATCGAGGTGACGATCCTCGCTGACGGCGGCGTCCAGGTCACCGACGACGGGCGCGGAATGCCGGTGGCGATGCACCCCACGGAGAACAAGCCCACCGTCGAGGTGATCCTCACGGTCCTCCACGCCGGCGGCAAGTTCGGCGGAGGCGGCTACGCCGTGGCCGGCGGTCTCCACGGTGTGGGATCGACGGTCGTCAACGCCCTCTCCGAACGCCTGGCCGTCGAGGTCAAGCGCGATGGCTACACGTGGTCGATGGACTTCGTCCGCGGTGTGCCCACCGGTGAGCTGCGGCGCGGTGAGGAGACGGAGGAGACCGGGACGACCGTGACCTTCTGGCCGGATGCCTCGATCTTCGAGACCACGGACTTCTCCTATGAGTATCTGCGCGCGCGGTTCCAGCAGATGGCCTTCCTCAACAAGGGGCTGAAGATCAGCCTCACCGATGAGCGCCACAACGAGGTCGACGACTCGGATGTCCAGATCGACGAAGACGAGGCCGACGAGTGGAAGCCGCGCTCGGTGACGTACAACTACGAGCACGGTCTGCTCGACTACGTCCAGTACCTCAACTCGTCGAAGAAGGTCGACCTCGTCAACCCCGATGTCATCGTCTTCGAAGCCGAGGAGGGCGAACAGACCCTCTCGCTTGAGATCGCGATGCAGTGGACGACGGCCTACAACGAATCCGTCCACACCTACGCCAATGTCATCAACACTCATGAGGGCGGCACCCACGAAGAGGGCTTCCGCACCGCACTGACTTCCCTGGTCAACAACTACGCCCGGGAGCAGAAGCTGATCCGCGAGAAGGATCCCAACCTCACCGGCGACGACATCCGCGAGGGGCTGACCGCCGTCATCTCCGTCAAGCTCGCCGATCCGCAGTTCGAGGGACAGACGAAGACGAAGTTGGGCAACTCCGAGATCAAGGGCTTCGTCCAGCGGGTGGTCCGCGATGAGCTCGGGCACTGGTTCGAGTCGAATCCGGCTCAGGGCAAGGATGTCGTGCGCAAGGCGCTGCAGGCCTCGCAGGCTCGTCTCGCCGCCCGCAAGGCCCGTGAGGCCACCCGACGCAAGGGACTCCTCGAGTCCTCGGGCATGCCCGGCAAGCTCAAGGACTGCCAGTCGAAGGACCCTTTCGTATCCGAAGTCTTCATCGTCGAGGGTGACTCCGCCGGCGGCTCCGCGACCCAGGGACGCAACCCGAATACGCAGGCGATCCTGCCGCTGCGCGGTAAGATCCTCAACGTCGAGAAGGCCCGCCTCGACCGGGCCCTGGGCAACAACGAGGTCCAGGCGATGATCACCGCCTTCGGCACCGGCATCGGTGAGGAATTCGACCTCGACAAGCTGCGCTACCACAAGATCGTCCTCATGGCCGACGCCGATGTCGACGGTCAGCACATCACGACCCTGCTGCTGACCCTGATCTTCCGGTACATGAAGCCTCTCATCGAACACGGCTACGTGTATCTGGCCACCCCGCCGCTCTACCGGCTCAAGTGGTCGAACGCGCCTCACCAGTTCGCGTACACGGACAAAGAGCGCGACGGTCTGCTCGAGACCGGACGGGCCGAAGGCAAGCGACTGCCCAAGGACCTCGCCATCCAGCGCTACAAGGGTCTGGGCGAGATGAACTATGAGGAGCTGTGGGAGACGACGATGGATCCGGACCATCGTCTGCTCAAGCAGGTCTCCCTCGACGATGCGATCGTCGCCGATGAGATCTTCACGGTCCTCATGGGCGATGACGTCGACTCCCGCCGCCGCTTCATCCAGGAGAACGCGAAGGACGTCCGCTTCCTCGACATCTGATCAGCACCGCCGGAGACGGCGGAGACAGACTCTGACGAACTCACCTACTGCCGTCGCATACGGTTAAGACACAAGGGAAGAACCCACATTGGCTGACGAGAACGATATCGGAACAGAAATCAACCGGGTCGAGCAGGTCGATCTCAACCTCGAGATGCAGAGGTCGTACCTCGATTATGCAATGAGCGTGATCGTCGGTCGTGCTCTGCCCGACGTCCGCGACGGACTCAAACCGGTCCACCGTCGTGTGCTCTACGCGATGTTCGACGGCGGCTACCGCCCCGACCGCAACTTCTCCAAGTGCTCCCGTGTCGTCGGCGACGTCATGGGTCAGTATCACCCGCACGGTGATACGGCGATCTACGATGCCATGGTCCGCCTCGTGCAGCCGTGGACGATGCGCTACCCGCTCGTTGCCGGCCAGGGCAACTTCGGTTCTCCGGGCGACGACGGTGCGGCCGCACCCCGTTACACCGAGTGCAAGATGGCACCCTTGGCCATGGAGATGGTCCGGGACATCGAAGAGGGCACCGTCGACTTCCAGGACAACTACGACGGGCGCAACCAGGAACCCATGGTTCTGCCCTCCCGGTTCCCGAACCTTCTGGTCAACGGTTCCGCCGGCATCGCCGTGGGCATGGCCACGAACATCCCGCCGCACAATCTCCGTGAGGTCGCCGCCGGCGCCCAGTGGCTGCTGACTCACCCCGAGGCGAGCAAGGAAGAGGCCCTCGAAGCTCTGCTCGGCATCATCAAGGGCCCCGACTTCCCGATGGGTGCGACGGTCCTCGGCCGCAAGGGCATCGAGGACACCTACCGCACCGGACGCGGCTCGATCACTCAGCGCGCCGTCGTGGAAGTCGAAGAGATCCAGGGCCGCACCTGCCTCGTCGTCACCCAGCTGCCGTACATGGTCAACCCGGACACTCTGGCCGCGAAGATCGCCTCCTACGTCAAGGACGGCAAGGTCGCAGGCATCGCGGACCTGCGCGATGAGTCCTCGGGCCGCACCGGCCAGCGCCTGGTCATCGTGCTCAAACGCGATGCCGTGGCCAAGGTCGTGCTCAACAACCTCTACAAGCACACCTCGCTGCAGGAGAACTTCTCGGCGAACATGCTCGCGCTCGTCGACAGCGTGCCGCGCACGCTGAGCATCGACTCCTTCCTGCGCCTGTGGGTCAAGCACCAGATCGAGGTCATCGTCCGACGCACGCAGTTCCGTCTGCGCAAGGCCGAGGAACGTGCCCACATCCTGCGCGGCTACCTCAAGGCGCTCGACGCCCTCGATGAGGTCATCGCCCTCATCCGTCGGTCCCCGTCCTCCGACGAGGCCCGGACCGGACTCATGGAGCTGCTCGAGGTCGACGAGATCCAGGCCAATGCGATCCTCGACCTGCAGCTGCGCCGCCTGGCCGCCCTGGAACGCCTGAAGATCCAGGAAGAGGCCGACAAGATCGAACAGCTGATCGCCGAGTACAACCACATCCTCGAAACGCCCGCTCGCCAGCGGGAGATCGTGTCCGAGGAACTCGACGAGATCGTCGATCGCTACGGCGATGACCGGCGCACGAAGATCCTCGCCGGATTCGACGGGGACGTCTCCATCGAGGACCTCATCCCCGAAGAGGAAGTCGTCGTCACCATCACCCGCGGAGGCTACGCGAAGCGGACGCAGACGAACCTCTACCGCGCTCAGCACCGTGGCGGCAAGGGGATCAAGGGAGCCGCTCTGCGCGGTGATGACGTCGTCGAACAGTTCTTCGTCACCTCGACGCACAATTGGCTGCTGTTCTTCACGAACACCGGCCGGGTGTACCGGGCCAAAGCCTATGAGCTGCCCGAGGGCTCACGCGACGCGAAGGGTCAGCACGTGGCGAACCTGCTCGCGCTGCAGCCGGGTGAGTCGATCGCGAAGGTCCTGTCCATCCGCGACTATGAGGAAGCGGAGTTCCTCATCCTCGCCACCCGTTCGGGTGTCGTGAAGAAGACGCGTCTGAGCGAATACGACTCGAACCGCACCGGCGGTGTCATCGCCATCAACCTGCGCGAATACAAGGGGCAGCCCGATGAGCTGGTCTCGGCCCGCATCGTCGGTTCCGAAGACCACCTGCTGATGATCTCGCGCAAGGGCATGTCGATTCGCTTCGCTGCCGACGACGAGTCGATTCGTCCCCTGGGCCGAGTCACCGGAGGCGTCACCGGCATGAAGTTCAAGGGCGATGACGAACTGCTGACGATGGATGTCGTCCAACCCGACACCTACGTCTTCGTCGTCACCGAAGGCGGATACGCGAAGCGGACCCCCGTCGACGAATACCGTCTGCAGGGCCGTGGCGGTCTGGGAATCCGGGTTGCCAAGATCACCGAACAGCGCGGAGACTTGGTGGGCGGGCTCATCGTCGAAGAAGGCGAAGAGGTCCTCGTGGTCATGGAGAAGGGCAAGATCGTTCGGTCGAACATCGATGAAGTTCCGGCGAAGGGACGCAACACCATGGGTGTTGTGTTTGCGAAACCGGGCAAGAAAGACCGTATCATCGCAGTGACCCGTGGTCCCGAGGCCGAGGTCGAGGACGAAGTTGAAGACGATGCCGAAGTCCCGGAAGGTGAGGTCGCAGAGCCTCAGACCGGCAACGAGGATGTGGAAGAGTGAGCGATAGCAAACAGCCAGGCTCAGGCAAGATCATACGGACGTCGAGCGGCTCGACGCGGCTGACGGCGGGTTCGTCGAAGAACGACGCGAAGTCAGCCGAAGCGACCGGCAGCGGCTCCGGTCAGGGGGCGTCCGGTCCGGCATCGTCCGGTCAGGGCTCTGCCAACCAGACCTCACAGAAGGCCACGGTCGTCGCTCCGCCCGCGCCGAAGGCTTCGCCGAAGCCCGGCAGGGCTCCTTCGACAGGTTCGGGACCATCCGCGCACACCGGCGCCCAGGAGGCGGCCACGGCCGGCTCCCAGGCCTCCGGGTCTCAGCCGGCCGGGTCCCAGCCGACCGGCTCGCAGGGGTCGGGCGGCGGAAACCGCACAGCCACCTCGGCGATGGGAAGCGCTTCCAACACCGTCCGCGCCAGCTCCGGCGGCGTGAAGATGGGTGTGAAGAACATGGTCGACAGCGGCAAGGGCAAGAAGAAGAAAGGCCCTCGCACCGTCCGCCTCACCGTCTCCGCGGTCGACCCGTGGTCGGTCATGAAGATGTCGTTCCTGATGTCCGTGGCCATCGGCATCGCCACGATCGTCGCCTTCATCGTCCTCTGGGTCGTGCTGCAGGCGACCGGTGTGATGAGTGGTCTCGAATCGACGATGAGCGAACTCGCCGGCGCCGAGTCGGCCGAGCGCATCGTCGGCATCTTCGGCTTCGGCCGAGTCGTGGCCGCCGGGTTCATCATCGCCGTGATCAACATCGTGCTGATGACGGCTCTGTCGACCCTGGCTGCGTTCATCTACAACATCGGATCCCTCATCGCCGGTGGCTTCAGCCTCACCCTCACCGACGACTGACCCCATTTGCTACCCGACGGCGGCCCAGCAACCTCGCGCCAAGTTGCTGGGCCGCCGTCGGGTAGTGCTGGGTGGGAGTGTGGCTGTGAGGCGAGTCACTGGAAGCCGATTTGTGTTTGTCGGCAGGGGTTGGGTATCGTTTTACTTCGGGTTCACCCCGATAAGGGCCTATAGCTCAGGCGGTTAGAGCGCTTCGCTGATAACGAAGAGGTCCCTGGTTCAAGTCCAGGTAGGCCCACGTCCCCAGTTCGGGGATTTCCTTTCGAGGAGGATCATGAGGAAGTGGATTCTCAGCGGTCTCACAGCGGTGGGACTGGGAGTGTTCTTCCGGTGGCGGCACCTGAATCAGAGTGCCCAAGCCGAATGGTCCGAACACACCGACTCGGTGTGAGGGTGAGAGCCCGATTCGGGGGTATGGCGCAATTGGTAGCGCATCTGCTTTGCAAGCAGAGGGTTAGGGGTTCGAGTCCCCTTACCTCCACTCGAGTAGTTTTGAGACAGCACTCGTAACACGAAGGCTCCGAACCATTGCGGTTCGGAGCCTTCGTCGTTCGCTGAGTACTCGGGTTATGGGCCGGGCCCTTGAGACCGGGAGTGCTTCAGGCTCGCCAATATCCGAGGTAGCCGTCGATGAGGCCGTCATAGGTGTGCAGGGTGCGGTTGTTGTTGAAGTTCTGGTGCCACACCTGTCCCTCGTAGTAGATGCCGATGTGGCCGTAAGCAGAGGTGTCGTTCCCGGTGCCCCAGACGAGGATGTCGCCGTTCTCGAACTTCTGGTCCGTGTGCCAGGTGAAGCCATTCTGCTTCATCTTGGTCCCGCCGGAGCCGCCGGACTGGTAGTCGATGGCCTCGCCCCACGCGCCGTGGTCGACACCGTGGACCTCTTCGAGCGCCCGGGAGATGAGGCTGACGCATTCTCCCTGATACCTGCCCTGGGAGTTCGCCGGCGACTGTCCTTTGTAGTGGTTGAGGAAGTCTCCGATGCTCGAGAACTTCTTCTCCGCCTCCGGGCTCGCCGAGGCCATCGATCCGGTGCCGAGCACGGCGGCTCCGGCGATCATCGCGGTTGTCATGGTCTTCGTGGTGACGTTCTTCAGAGTCATTCTCTTCTGTTCGCTCCGGTCGACTGATTGACATGGAGGCGTGCCCGAAGTGGGCTCGTGACTTCCGCTGTCGACGCTAACAGCGCCGGAATGAACATCCGATACGTCGAATCGAAGAGACGGTGAACTCGCTCGCCATCGCAGATCCCGGTGACCTCGCCGAGGCGGGACCGGACGCCACCGATGCCCGCCGTGACGGAGATCGCTGAGGTTTCGGGTTCTCCCCACTATCGGCCGGAAACGGGAATACGTTAGTCTGAGTTGCTGTTCTTACTTTCGTCTGCGCGCCGATTCGGCATCTGCGTGCGGCCTCCGCCCACATCCAGGGCCCCACAGATACATCCGAACGGAGCACCGTCTTGTCCAGCGACAGCTCACCCGCACGCGCGCAGGCCCCGCAGCAGGAGACCATCGATCCCGCCGGGATGCGGGTCATCTGGCTGCTGCTCGTGGCCGCCTTCGTGGCCATCCTCAATGAGACCACGATGGCCATCGCCATCCCCGAGCTCAACGCCTCCCTCGACATCCCGCCGGAACTCGGCCAGTGGATGACGAGTGCCTTCATGCTCACCATGGCCGTGGTCATCCCGACCACCGGCTTCCTGCTCCAGCGCTTCACTACGCGCCAGATCTTCCTGGCCGCGATGATCCTCTTCAGCGCAGGCACCCTCATCTGCCTCGTCTCACCCGGCTTCTCACTCCTGCTCATCGGCCGCATCGTCCAGGCCGGCGGTACGGGCATCATGATGCCGCTGCTGATGACGACGATGATGAACGTCGTCCCGCCGCATTCGCGCGGCCGCATGATGGGCCGCGTCGGCCTCGTCATCTCCCTGGCCCCGGCCATCGGACCGACGATGTCGGGCATCGTCCTCGACAGCCTCGGCTGGCGCTGGCTCTTCGCCATCGTCCTGCCGATCGGCCTCGTCGCCCTGGGACTCGGCGCGAAGTGGATGACCAACCTCGGCGAGTCCACCCACGCTCCCATCGACGTCCTCTCGATCGTGCTCTCCGCGCTGGGCTTCGGCGGCATCGTCTTCGGCCTCAGCCAGTTCGGCTCCGGCGGTTCCGGCGGTGGCGCCTCGGCCGGTCTGGCCTGGAGTGCGATCGGGGGCGGCGTCGTGTTCCTCGGCTTCTTCGTGTGGCGTCAGCTCGTCCTGCAGCGCCGCGACGGCGCCCTGCTCGACCTGCGCGTGTTCAACTCCCGCAACTACGTCATCTCCGTGGTCATCATGGCCGTGGTGGCGCTGGCGATGTTCGGCACCTTCTCCCTGCTGCCGCTGTACCTGCAGAACGTCGCCGGGCTCAACGCCACCCAGTCGGGACTCGTGCTCCTGCCCGGATCGGTCCTCATGGGTCTGCTCGGTCCCGTCATGGGTCGCATCTACGACGCACGGGGCCCGAAGACGCTGCTCGTCCCCGGCACGATCCTCATCGCCGTGGCGATGTTCTCGTACTCGATCGTGACTCCGGCGACGCCCACCTGGGTCCTCGTCGTCGTCCAGACCGGGATGTCCGTGGGCCTGGCCGCCTCGTTCACACCGCTGTTCTCGGCGTCCCTGGGTTCGCTCGACCGTCGCCTGTACTCGCACGGCTCGGCCGCGCTCAACACCCTGCAGCAGGTCGCGGGTGCGGCGGGCACGGCCCTGCTCATCTCGATCTACTCCGCGGCCCTGCACTCCGGTCAGGCCGCCGGTCGGACCGTGGCCGAGGCCGGTGCTCCCGGTGCACAGACGGCGTTCCTGCTGGCCGCGATCATCGCGCTCGTGTCCGTCGTCCTCGCCTTCTTCATCAAGAAGCCCGAAGACCAGGAAGATCACACCGCCGAGGTGGTCGAACCGAGCGCCGGCGCACCCGCGGAATGATCGGCGCACCCGCATGACCGCTGTCCCGGGGATCCCCGGGACAGCGGTCGCGTCTGTGGCCGCCTCGGCGAGTTCGACTCCGCCCTTGGTACGGTGACGTCATGACCTCCTCCGCGCATTCGGATCCGACGCACTCGCATCCGACGCACTCAGCCGAGATCCAATCGGACGTAAGGGTCCGCGGGGCGAGGGAGCACAATCTGCGCGATATCGATCTCAGCGTGCCCCGGGACGCACTCGTCGTGTTCACCGGAGTGTCCGGGTCGGGCAAATCCTCCTTGGCCTTCGGGACCCTGTACGCGGAATCCCAACGCCGCTACCTCGAATCCGTGGCCCCCTACGCCCGGCGACTCATCGATCAGGCCGGAGTCCCGGACGTCGATTCGATCACGGGCATGCCGCCGGCCGTGGCCCTGCAGCAGCAGCGCGGCGGACGCAGCGCCCGCTCGAGCGTCGGCAGCATCACGACCGTCTCCAGCCTCGTGCGCATGCTCTACTCACGGGCTGGCCACTACCCGGACGATGAGCCGATGCTCCTGGCCGAGGACTTCTCGACGAACACCGTCGAAGGCGCCTGCCCCGAATGCCATGGGATCGGCCGCGTCTACGAGGTGCCGGAGGAGAGGATGGTCCCGGACCCGACGCTGACGATCAGGGAACGCGCGATCGCGTCCTGGCCGAAGGCCTGGCACGGCCACCAGCTGCGCGATGTGCTCGTGGCCCTCGGCTACGACGTCGACGTGCCCTGGCAGGACCTGCCGCGCGAGCACCGCGACTGGATCCTCTACACCGAGGAGACCCCGCACCTTCCCGTCCACTCCCGGCTCACCCTCGCCGAGGCGCGCGAAGCGATCGCCGCGGGCACCGAACCGACCTACTCGGGAACGTTCGTCGGCGCCCGGAAATATGTGCTCGACACCTTCGCGAACACGAAGAGCGCAGCGATGAAACGGCGGGTGGCCGAGTTCCTCACCGCCGGACCCTGCCCGGTCTGCCACGGCAAGAAGCTCAAACCCGAAGCCCTGTCCGTGACGATCGCCGGGCTCGACATCGCCGAATTCTCCGCTCTTCCGCTGCACGAACTCATGACCGTCCTCAACGAGGCCGTCGCCGCGGCCAAGGCATCATCGGACGACCCAGCCGCGGACCGTCATCCGACCACGGCAGATCCCTCCGCGGAGAAGCGAGCGACGACGGTCCGCCTCGGCGAGGGTCTCATCGACCGACTGCGACCCATCAGCGATCTCGGACTCGGATACCTCTCGCTCGATCGGACCACCCCGACGCTGTCCGGAGGGGAGCTGCAGCGTCTGCGACTGGCCACGCAGCTGACCTCGGAGCTCTTCGGGGTCGTCTACGTGCTCGACGAACCCTCGGCCGGTCTGCACCCGCAGGACGTCGACGCTCTTGTCGGCATCCTCGACGGGCTGAAGGCGCGCGGCAACAGTCTCTTCGTCGTCGAACATTCCGTCGACATCATGCGGCACGCCGACTGGCTCGTCGACATCGGACCCGGGGCCGGCGAACGCGGCGGAGACGTCCTCTACAGCGGCCCCACGGCCGGTCTCGCCGAGATCGAGGACTCCGTGACTCGGGGGTACGTCTTCGGCAATCGCGGACTGGACCCGCACGAACCCCGCTCACCGCAGGGTTGGATGCGATTGGAGAACATCCGACGCAACAACCTCGACGATGTGAGCCTTCAGGTCCCGCTGGGAGCGCTCACCGCGGTCACCGGTGTCTCGGGTTCAGGAAAGTCCAGCCTGGTCAGCCAGGTGCTTCCCGTGGTCGTCGGCGACCGGCTCGGTGCTCCCGCCGAGGCTCGCGAAACCGAACCCGAGGGCGACGAGCTGCTGCTCGTCGACGGATCCGAGGAACTGCGCGGCAGCGTCACCGGCGATCTCACGGGCATCCGTCGGGTCGTGAGCATCGATCAGAGACCCATCGGCCGCACCCCGCGCTCGAACGTTGCGACCTACACGGGCCTGTTCGACCATGTGCGTCGCCGCTTCTCCGAAACTCCCGAAGCCCGAGAACGCGGCTACAGACCCGGCCGGTTCTCCTTCAACGTCGCCGGCGGCCGCTGCCCGACCTGCGAAGGTGAGGGCTCGGTGATGGTCGAGCTGCTCTTCCTGCCCTCGGTCTACACCGAGTGCCCGGACTGCCACGGAACCCGCTTCCAATCGAGCACCCTCGAAATCGTCTGGCGCGGACGCAATGTCGCCGAGATCCTCGACATGAGCGTCGAAGAGGCCCACGAGTTCTTCACCGGCGAATTCGACATCCTCCGCTCGCTGACCGCACTCATCGACGTCGGACTCGGGTATCTGCGCCTCGGCCAACCCGCAACCGAACTCTCAGGCGGCGAAGCCCAAAGGGTCAAGCTCGCCAGCGAACTGCAGCGCTCACAGCGCGGAGACACACTCTACGTGCTCGACGAGCCGACGTCGGGGCTGCACTGCGCCGATGCCGACCGTCTCGTCGCTCACCTGCAGAGACTCGTCGATGCCGGCAACACCGTCGTCATGGTCGAGCTCGATATGCGGGTCGTCGCCGTCGCCGACCACGTCATCGAGCTCGGTCCCGGGGCCGGAGACGACGGCGGACGGGTGGTGGCCGCGGGCACACCCGCGGACATCGTCGCCGACGGGGCGGGCCCCTCGGCGAGATACCTGGCCGCGGCACTGTCCGCCGACCGGTGATCTCAAGCACACGAACCCTGCTGCCGGGCCCCCGCGAACCGCAGAATCAGACGGATCGCGGGGGCCGATGCGATTGTTGGAGACGTCTAAGTCTCAGTTGTCCGTAGACACACCCGATTCGCGCCGGGAAGTCTGGAAGACATGCCCACAGCACTCCTTCGCCGCATCACGGTGTGCCTGCTCATCGCCGCACCCGCCGTGGTGCTGCGCATCACCGGCACCGAGGCGGCCCCCGTCCTCGATCTCCTCGCCTTCGGCACCGCGATCGTCGCGGCCGCCTTCCTCCTGGCCTGGGCCGCCGAGGCGGTGCAGAAGGACATCTCGGGAGCCCTGGCGATCGCCCTGCTGGCGCTCATCGCCGTCCTCCCCGAATACGCCGTCGACCTCTTCTACGCCTTCCGTTCCGGTTCCGATCCCGACTACCTGCACTTCGCGGCCGCGAACATGACCGGATCGAACCGGCTGCTGCTCGGCTTCGGCTGGCCGCTCGTGGTCATCATCGCCCTCCTCGCCGCCCGCCGGATGACCAAGGGCAGGGCCGCCGACGCACCGGCCTCGCTGCGACTCGAGCCCGGCAGCCGGATGGACATCGGGTTCCTCATCATCCTCGGTGTTCTCGCCTTCGCCATCCCGCTCATCGGCAGCATCCCGATATGGTTCGGCATCGGACTCGTGCTCGTCTTCGCCGCCTACCTCTGGTGCGCCGGCCGGTCCGCCGGAGACGCGGAAGGCGAATTCGTCGGTGCCGCCGCCGGCATCGCGGCAATGCCGACGAGGCGCCGACGGGCCACCGTGATCTGTCTCTTCGTCGTTTCCGCGGCGATCATCCTGCTCAGCGCCGAACCCTTCGCCGAGGCGCTCGTGGCCTCAGGCGAGAGCCTCGGCATCGACAGCTACTTCCTCGTCCAATGGCTGGCCCCGCTGGCCTCCGAGGCACCCGAGTTCGTCATCGCCGCGATGTTCGCCCTGCGCGGGATGGGCGGGGCGGCGATCGGCACGCTCATCGCCGCGAAGGTCAACCAGTGGAGTCTGCTGATCGGGTCCCTGCCGATCGCGCACTTCGCCGGCGGGGGCGGGTTGGGGCTGCCCCTGGACCCTCGCCAGGTCGAGGAGTTCACGCTCACGGCCACGCAGACCATCCTCGGCGTAGCGATCATCCTCGCGCTGCGCTTCCACTGGGCACCGGCGCTGGGTCTGGCGGGCCTGTTCGGTCTGCAGTTCTTCGTCACGGACACGTCCGGACGCTTTGTGCTCTCGGCGATTCAGGCGGGACTAGCGATCGTCTTCCTCGTCCTTCACCGTCGCCACATCCTGCCCACGCTGGCCGCACCCTTCCGCCGATCCGGGCATGAGAGCTCAGATGGGACCCGCGGTGATGCCCTCGCCGAGGCGGCACCCACCGATCGGGCGAAGGCACGTGCGTAGAATGACGATCATGCCGCGCCCTGCAGTGACTCGGATGGTCGAGGACTATGTCACCCTCATCTGGAAGGCCTACGAATGGCCGGGCGGTCGCCCCGCCACGACGGATCTGGCCGAACAGCTCGGTGTGACCGCCTCGACGGTATCGGCGAACCTCAAGAAGCTCGCCCGGGACGGCTATATCGACTACGAACCCTATGGGCAGATCGTCCTGACCGACGCGGGGCGGCGGACCGCCGTGGAGATCGTCCGACGCCACCGGATCGTCGAAACCTACCTCGTCGAAGCCCTCGGACTGACCTGGGACCAGGTCCACGAGGAGGCCGACCGGCTCGAACATGCCGTCTCCGACCTCGTGCTCGAGCGGATGAACGCCGCCCTCGGAGACCCGGACCGGGACCCGCATGGCGATCCCATCCCCGATGCGCACGGGCACACCGCTTCGTTCCCGAGTCGCCGTTTGGAGGAGACCACCCCCGGGGACGAGGTCTCGGTTGTCCGTGTCTCCGACCGGTCTCCCGAGCTGCTGCGCTATCTCACCGACCGAGGGATCGTCATCGGCACGCGCCTGACGGTGACGGCGATCAGCTCAGCGGCGTCCTCGATCGGCGTGGACATCGACGGTGAGAGCGTCGAACTCGCCCTCGACGCCGCCGAGGCGATCCGCGTCGAGCCCGCGCTCGGCTGAACCGTCGACTCTGCTCCGGTGTGAGGCTCTCAGGGGTTCGAGTTACCTTACCTTGCTCCCATCATCTGCCGGGACGTTCCCACAGCACCGTGTCGAGGGTTCTCACAGCACCTTGTTGAGGAAGGACTTTGTGCGCTCGGACGTCGGGGCCTTGAAGATCTGCTGCGGTGTCCCCTCCTCGACGATGGCGCCTGCGTCCATGAACAGCACTCTGTCGGCGACCTCACTGGCGAAGCCCATCTCGTGGGTGACGACGACCATGGTCATCCCCTCCTCGGCGAGCTGCTTCATCACAGCGAGCACTTCGCCGACGAGTTCGGGGTCGAGCGCACTCGTGGGCTCATCGAAGAGCATCATCTTCGGTTCCATCGCCAGGGCCCGCGCGATGGCCACGCGCTGCTGCTGACCGCCGGAGAGCTGTGCGGGATAGGCCTCGGCCTTGTCACCGAGGCCGACCTTGTCCAACAGCTTCAGCGCCCTGTCCCGCACAGCCTGCTGACTGAGGCTGCGCACCTTCCGGGGTGCCAAGGAGATGTTCTCGAGCACGCTCATGTGCGGGAAGAGGTTGAACTGCTGGAAGACCATGCCGATCTCCGTGCGCACCTCATTGATGTTCGTGTTCTTGTCAGTGAGGCTCTTGCCGTCGATGACGACCTCACCGCTCGTGATCTCCTCGAGCATGTTGAGGCAGCGCAGGAACGTCGACTTGCCGGAACCGCTGGGCCCGATGACGCAGACGACTTCCTGCGGCTCGACCTCGCAGTCGATGCCCTTGAGCACTTCGTTGTCACCGAAGGATTTGTGCAGATCGGATACGCGGATGATCATCAGTGAGTCAGCCTCTTCTCCATGACATTGAGGACCTTCGACAGAGTCAGCGTGATGACCAGGTAGAAGATCGCGACCGTCGTATAGATCTCGACGGCGTTGAAGTGGTTGGACGCGACGAGGCGGCCCTGGAAGATGAGTTCGGGAACGAGGATGACCGACAGCAGCGAGGTGTCCTTGATGCTGATGATGAACTGGTTGCCCAGCGGTGGGATCATCCGCTTGAACGCCTGCGGCCAGATGACATAGCGCATCGTCAGGTGCTGGGAGAGCCCGAGAGACCGTCCGGCCTCCATCTGCCCCTTCTCCACCGACTGCACCGCGCCGCGGACGATCTCGGCGATATAGGCTCCGGAGTTCAGGCCGATGACGACGATGCCGGCGGTCAGTGAGGGAATGTTGAAGCCGATGATGAGCGGCAGGGCGAAGTAGATCCAGATCGCCTGCACAAGCACGGGGGTCCCGCGCAGGACCTCGATGTAGACGGTCGAGAGGCTGTAGACGATCCTGCTGCGGGAGATGCGGCCGAGGCCGAAGATCGCACCGAGGATGAAGCCGATGATGAGTCCGACGACGGAGACGAGCAGCGTGTAGTACAGACCCTGCAGCAGTGCCGGGATGTAGTCGATGACTCCGACCCAGTTGAATTGGGCTAAGCGGGACATATCTTCCTTCCACAGGACTGCGGGCACGGGATGGCTCCCCTGCCCGCAGTCCGCTGTGCTCTCACAACTGGGATGTCAGTCTTCGGCCGGTGGTTCTTCGCCGAACCATTCCTTGTACATCTCCGCGTACTTCCCGTTCTCCTTGATGGTGGCCAAGGCTTCGTCGACGGCCTTGACGAGGTTCGGGTTGTCCTTGGAGATCGCGATGCCGTAGTCCTGCGCTTCGAGCAGGTCGCCGACCATCTTGAGCTTGTCCTCACCTTCGGTGCGGATGTAGTAGGCGACGTTGGGCTGATCGTAGAGGACCGCGTCGGCACTGCCGGACTCGACCGCGAGGTAGGCCTGGTCGAGCTGTTCGTAGGTCTTCGCCTCGGCGCCGTCGATGTTCTCGTCGATGTAGGCGGCACTCGTCGATCCGAGGCGGGTGGCCACGGTCTTGCCGTCGAGGTCGTCGATGCTCTTGATGTCGTCATTGTCGGTGGGCACACCGAGGATGAGACCGGACTTGTAGTACGGGTCGGAGAAGTCGATCGTCTGCTTGCGTTCGTCGGTGATGCTGATGCCGGCCACGGCGAGGTCGAAGGATCCGGTCTGGAGACCGGGGATGATGCCGTCGAAGTTCGTCACTTCCTGTTTGAGTTCGAACCCGGCTTCATCGGCGACAGCCGTGATGAGGTCGATGTCGAAGCCGACGTATTCGCCGCCCTTCTTGAATTCGAAGGGCACGAACGAGGTGTCTGTGGCGTAGGTGTACGTGTCCTCGAGCGGCGCATCCTCGTCGTCGCCGCCGGAGGAACAGGCCGAGAGTCCGGCGGTCAGGGCCAGTGATGCCGCGATCGCAATTCCGGAGAAGAGTCGCTTTCTCAATTTCACATCTGCCTCACATTCAAAGAACATCCATTGGTCTTTCAGAATTTTCACAGTATGCCGGGGGCACAGGAGAGTCAAAGCGGTGCAGCTCACATCGCACATGCGGCACCGTTCCGATCACGTCCCTGGGGCTTCGGCGGACAGTGGAGAAAGGGTGGTGGAGGCAAGGGCAGTCACGAGTATCGTCGCAGGTCACAGGCCCATACGTCGTTGGGGTGGGGCAAATTCCCGCCGAGGTGGCCCACCGTCACCGCGACCGCTGGAGAAGCGTTATACAAACGCAACGTCATCTGCCGTACGAAAGTGATCACCCGGCCGAGTGATCGACGGACCGAGGAGACGACGAAGGCCCGATCGACCGCGGAGATTTCGCGGTCGATCGGGCCCGTCCGGCCACCTCGGTGACGGAGATCCTGCGCGGAGGGCGCAGACCTCAGTCGGTCAGCCGATCACGTGTGCAGCTGATCAGTTGTGCACGCGGATGAGGTGCTCGTTGGTGAAGGCCTGGAACGCCCACTGAGCGTTCTCGCGGCCGTAGCCGGAGCGGTTGATGCCGCCGAACGGGTATTCGGGACCCGACTCCATGTGGGCGTTGATGAGCGTCATGCCAGCGTTGATCTTCTTGCCGAACTCCTGACCCTTCTCGAGGTCATCGGTCCACACCGAGGACATGAGACCGTACTCGGTGTCATTGGCCAGACGCAGAGCATCCTCTTCGTCCTTGGCCCGGTAGATCATCACGGCCGGTCCGAAGAGCTCATTGCAGCCGAGGTCCGACTTCGGGTCGATGTCGGTGATCACGGCCGGAGACATGAACCAGCCCGGACGGTCGAGCTTCTTCCCGCCGGTGAGCAGGGTCGCACCGTCGGCGACGGCCTTGTCGATCGTCTCGACGATCTCGTCGCGCGCGCCTTCGGAGGACACGGGGCCCATGCCGACTTCGGGGTCGTCGAAGTCGGAGATCTTCATTGCTTCGACGGCCTTGACAGCCTCTGCGACGAACTCGTCGTAGAGCTCATCGACGACGATCATGCGCTTGGGCGAGGTGCAGACCTGTCCGGCGTTCGCCAGGCGCAGCCCGACGAGCTTCTGCGCCACGGACGCCACGTCCTTCGAGTCGAGGACGACAGCCGGGTCATTGCCGCCGAGCTCGAGCACGGCGCGCTTGTAGTACTTCGCGGCGATCGCGGCCACGGAAGCACCGGCACCTTCGGAACCGGTGAGCGAGAAGCCCTTGACGCGGAAGTCCTTGAGGACCTCCTCGGCGTGGGAGGAGTCGAGGTAGATGTTCTGGTAGACACCCTTGGGCAGCCCCGCCTCGGTGAGGAGATCCTCGAAGTACTGCGAGGACTTCGGGCAGATCGACGCCTGCTTCATGATGATCGAGTTGCCGACCATGAGGTTCGGGAGCACGAAGCGGGCGATCTGGTTGTACGGGAAGTTCCACGGCATGATGCCCAGGAGCACGCCCAGGGGCTGGTGCTCGACATAGCTGCTCGCCGCTCCTGCGGCGGCCAAGTGCGTGGTTGCCAGGTTCGTGGCGGCGTTGTCGGCCATCCAGCGGGCGGTGCGGGCGACCTTGTCGACTTCGCCGAGGCCCTGCTTCTTGACCTTGCCCATCTCGCGACCGATGATGTCGGTCATCTCATCGGCGTTCTCATCGACGAGATCGGCGAACTTGCGCAGGATCGCCGCGCGATCGTAGAGCGGCGTCTCCTTCCAGGACAGGTGTGCCTCATGAGCACGATCGATGTAGTTGGGAATCTCTTCGACGGGTACGGAGGCGAACTCCTCCTCGACCTCGCCGGTGTTGGCATTGGTGACAGCGAACTTGCTCATGGAACGTCCTTTCACGGATTGACGATCTGTGCCCTGTAACAAACTACAGTCTCCCGACATTCCGCGACACTCGTGTCCATCTCTGAGACGAAGACGGCGCATGGAGGAAGTGACCGGAATCGGCGGATGATTCCTCCGCGCGGACGACCCCGAGGCCATGACGGACTGGTACCGAGATGTGCTCGGACTGGGCTTCGGTGAGCACGGACTGTGGCAGCAGACGATGCTCAACTTCCGCGTCGCAGACCTCAACTCGTTGATCGCACAGCTGCGCAACGCCGATGCCGAGATGGCTGCACAGACCCGGCAGATGGACGGAATCGATCGCTTCGGCTGGGTGACCGACCCCGAAAGGAATCGGATCGAACTCTGGGAGCCCGAAGCGAAGAGCTGAATTGCGAGTTAGCTGGGCGAGGAGAACCCGCCTCGCGGGGCGAGGACGGGTGAGCTGGGCTTGAGCGGGGACTAGTGCCCCGCCTCGGCGGGGGTGAGCTCCGGGCGATCGTCGATGAGACGTCGTTTGACCGCGAAGGACAGGACCGCAGCGATCACGCACATGGCTGCTCCGCCCCACCAGGCGTAGGTGTACTCACCGAAGACATCACGGACGACTCCGGCGGCAAACGCTGCACCGGCGGCCCCGATCTGGTGGGCTGCGAAGACCCAGCCGAAGATGATGGTGCCGGACTCGCCGAAAATCTCTCGGCACAGGGTGGCCGTCGGCGGGACCGTCGCGACCCAGTCGAGGCCGTAGACGACGATGAAGAGCACCATGCTCGGGTGGATGGTGTCCGACAGCAGCCACGGCAGGAGTAGCAGGCCGACTCCACGGAAGGTGTAGTAGGCGACGAGGAGGATCCTAGGATCGAACTTGTCGGTCAGCCAACCGGAGAACACAGTGCCGGCGATGTCGAAGATCCCGACGACGGCGAGCAGACCGGCCGCAGTCGATGCCGGCATCCCGTGGTCGTGGGCCGAGGGGATGAAGTGGATGCCGATGAGGCCGTTCGTCGTCGCTCCGCAGATTGCGAAGGCGATGGCGAGGGCCCAGAAAGACCGGTGACGAGCGGCGAGGAATAGGCCCTCGAAGGCGCGGCGGGTGGCTCCGGTGTCGCTTCGCTTGGTGGGGACGGACGAGACGGATTTGTCAGTGGCAGCACCAGAGCGGTCGTCGTCCTCGATCGCTCCATAGGGCAGGACTCCCAGGTCAGACGGGTGATCGCGAAGGACGAACCATACCAGCGGTACCGCAGCCAGCGCCGCGATGCCGATGAGCAGCGAGGCCGGCCGCCAGCCGGTGGACTCGGCGATCGCGGCGACCGGGGGCAGGAAGATCAGCTGGCCTGTTGCCGATCCGGCCGTGAGGATGCCCATGACGAGTCCGCGACGGGCGAGAAACCAGCGATCGGCGATGGTCGCGGCGAAGACGAGGGCCATCGAACCGGTACCCAGGCCGATGAGCACTCCCCAGAAGATGAGCAGCTGCCAGGACGCAGTCATGAGTACGCTGCCTCCGGCGCCGAGGGCGACGAACGTCAATGCTGCCGCCACGACCTGGCGGATGCCGAAGCGGTCCATGAGTGCTGCGGCGAAGGGGGCGGTGAGCCCGTAGAGCAGCAGATTGACGCTTACGGCTAGGGACATACTGCTCATCGACCACCCGAAGTCTGCGTGGAGTGGGACCATGAGTGCACCGGGGGCCGCACGGAATCCGGCGGCGGCGAGCAGAGCGATGAAGGCGACAGCCGCAACCAGCCACGCGGGATGGATACGGCGACGGGCGTCGGGCCCGCGCTGACGAGACTGGGCGTCGCCGGTGGGCTGGTTTTCGGGGGTGGTCGGCATCGGACCCTCGAACTTTCTTCGAAGAAGTTATACTGGAGGAAGTATAGACAGACTTCTCTGAAGAAAGTAAGATGTGATGGCGCTCCGCTCGGACTGGTCCCAGGAACTCTGCCCGGTCAGGAGGTCGCTCGATGTGCTTGGCGACCCGTGGGTGCTGCTCATCGTCCGCGATGTTCTCCACGGACGCGGACGCTTCGACGAGTTGCGCGACAACCTCGGGATCTCCGAAGCCGTGCTCAGCCGACGGCTGCGGGCGATGCTCGATGCCGGACTGCTGACGAAGGTCGACTACGCCGACGGCGCGCGCATCCGGCAGGGCTACGCGGCCACCGAGGCCGCCGCCGACCTTCTGCCGATTCTCCAGCAGCTGGCGCTCTGGGCTGAGAAGCACACGGAGCTCCCGGACGGCGGCGGACACATGGCACTCATCCACGAGACCTGCGGCAACGAGACCGTTCGGGGCGAAGTGTGCAGCGCCTGCGGCCGGGCCCTGCTTCCTGAGGACATGTCCTGGGACAAGCCGTGGAAGGATACGCGCGAGCGGTTGCTGCCTGCCGGCTCACTTGAGTGAGGGCCGGCGGGCTGCAGGCATGTCCGCTCAGCCCTCTCTGATCGTCATCTTCGCGATTCGGTCTCCGACCAGATCGAACGCGAAAGAGGATCGTCCGTTGGCGTGGGTCGACCGCCAGTCGCCGATCACGGTGACACGGTCGCCTGCAGTCGACACCTCCTCCGGTGTGAGGATGCCATCTGCGCCGATGAACTCCGTGTCGCTCCAGGTCTTGATGGCCTCGCGGCCGGTGAATTCCCGGCCCCAGTCATCGACGGTGCTCGCCGGGGCGAAGGCGTCGAGGAAACCGTTCTCATCGTGGGCATTGACGATGTCGATGAACCTGGCGATGGTATCCGGGATCTGCAGATTTTCCATGGTGAATCCTGTTCGAGTGAGGGATCTGTCTGTTGTATGGGTCTCCGTCTGTTGCGGAGGTCTTCGTCAGCGGGTGGTGTATCCGCCGTTGGCGAAGATGGTCTGACCGGTGATCCATCGGCCCTCGGTCGCGAGGAATCGCACGATCGGAGCGATGTCCTCGATCTGGGTGAGTCTATTGCTCAGGCCCTGGGATTTGTGGAATTCGACGCGCTCCGGGGTCTCTTGCCCATAGAAGAACGGAGTGTCCATCGGCCCTGGGGCGATGGCGGTGACGGAGATTCCGCGCTCGCCGAATTCCTTCGCCGCAGCTCGAGTGAAGTGCTCGACGGGGCTCTTTCCGCCGGCATAGGTGGAGTATCCGTCGGTGAATGCGGCCAGGAGAGCGGTGACGATGGTGATGATCTGACCGTCGTCGTTGAGATGCCTGCCTGCCTCCTTGATGAAGAAGTAGGCCGCCTTGGAGTTGATGTCGAACATCGCATCGTACTCGTCCTCGCTCGTGTCGAGGATCGGCTTGCGCAGCACCTTGCCGGCGGTGTTGACGGCGATGTCGATTCTTCCCAGGGCGGCCTCGGCGTCTTCGAAGAGTGCCGTAACGACCTCGGGGTGAGTGAGGTCGCCGCTGATCAGCGTTCCCCTGACCCCGTGGGTTTCGACTGCGGCCAGGGTGTCCTCGGCCTCGGGTCGAGACGAGTCCGAGTTGTAGTGGATGGCGACATTCGCCCCGGCCCCCGCGGCTTGTCGTGCGATGAGGCCACCGAGGTTTTTCCCTCCTCCGGCGATGAGGATGTTCTTGTTCGTCAGTGTAGTGGCGGTCATTCTCAACCTCGCTATATCGTTGATATACAGTGCTATAGCGATAGTACACGATAATATAGCGATATGACAGAGATCCCGACCATCGATACACGAACCCGGCTGCTCAATGCAGCGGCCGATCTCATTGCCGCCTCTCCCGGAGAGGACTTCTCGCTGCGCGCAGTGTGCGATGCCGTCGGTGTCAAGATGCCGACTCTCTACCACTTCTTCGGCAGCAAACAAGGACTCATCGATGCTGTGATCGAGCGCGGGTTCGACATGTACCTGGGAGAGAAGATGGCGATGGAGTCGAGTGGGGATCCGATTCAAGATCTGCGCACGGGGTGGGATGCCCATGTCGAGTTCGGATTGCACAATCCCGGGTTCTACACGCTCATGTATGGCAAGGTCCGTCCAGGCTATGCACCGGCAGAGCAGTCGCGGGCGAGCGAGATCCTGGGCTCGTTGACAGCGGAGGCAGAGGCTCAGGGGCGTCTCGTCGTCGATTCGGAGCAGGCAGCTGCCCATATCCTCGCTGCCAATATCGGTGTGACCCTGCGCCTCATCATCGCGGCCGTTCCCGATCAACAGCTGTCGGCAGCGGTGCGTGACGGTGTGTTCGCCGCGATCACCGGGACCTCGCAGTCAGGGGCCGCGGATGTGAAGTTCGCCCACTCGGTCATCGAATACGCTGCCTCCCACGCCGAGGTGCTCGGATCTGCCGAGACTCAGCTGCTCATCCGTTGGCTACAGCGGCTCGGAGATCATGCGCAGGCAGGTCAGCGGGTCTGATCGGACATCTGACGTGGCGGACAGCGGGATGCAGAGCTCGCCGCCGACCGACTGTCGACTCGCCTGGGCCTGAGGACGCTGCGGTCCTTCGGTAAGACCCGGGTTTCGACCCTGATCGCCACGGCCACGATGATGAGGGCCGCCAGCGCGAGACCGATCGCTACGATGATCGGGGCCCTGAAGCCCAGACCTGCGGCGATGACCCACCCGCCCAGAGCCGGGCCGAGCGCGTTGCCGACATTGAACGCCGAGGTGTTCACGCTCGCGGCCAGGGTCGGTGCGTCGGTGGCGATCTGGAAGACACGGGTATTGAGTGCTCCGGCGATGGAGAACCCGCTGGCGCCGATGAGGACGATCATGATGATCGCGAGCACCCCGTTCTCCGCGCACAGCCACAGGGCGCCGAGGCTGATCGCCAGGGCTGCGAGGCTGCCGATGATATTGCCGAAGACGTTGCGGTCGGCCAGGCGACCGCCCACCACGACACCGACGAAGGCGCCGATGCCGAAGGCCGCGAGTACAGCGGGAACGAGTTCCGGTGAGAGTCCGGCCACGCGGGTGAGCAGCGGAGAGAAGTAGGAGAACGAGGCGAACACAGAGGCTTGGAACAGCGCAGTCGTACTCAGAGCCAGCCAGATGCGTGGTCCCTTGAAAGCGGCCAGCTCCGCCCGCAGGAGGGTGCGCAGACCCGGTTTCGCCTCAGCGGTGTGCGGTGCGTCGCCGCTCGGCTCAGCGTCTGTGTCGTGCGAATCAGTGTCCGGTCGGACGGTGGCGTCCGGTCGGATCGTGAACGTGATGAGAACCGCGGCCAGGGCAGTGACGAGGGCGACGGCCCAGAAGGTCGCGCGCCAGCCGAACTGCGTGCCGATCCAGGTGCCCATGGGCACGCCCACGAGGTTGGCCACGGTGAGTCCGCCGACCAGGTTGGCCAGAGCCCGACCCTGCACCGCGGCCGGTGAGATGCGTGTGGTGTGGACGGCCGCGACCGCCCAGAATCCGCCGCACGCGAAAGCCGAGAGGACTCGGGTCGCCATGAGCAGCCCGTAGTCCGGCGACAGTGCGGCCAGAATGTGGAGAGCGGCGAAGCCGACGATCGTGATGATCATCGTCGCCCGTCGCGGCAGGGTGAGGGTCAGCAGGGTCATGGCCGGCGCACCGACGATCATCCCCACGGCGAAGCCAGTGATGAGCAGGCCCGCCTGCGGAATGGACACGCCCAGGTCAGCGCTCAGGGGTTCGAGGATCCCGGCGATCATGAACTCGCTGGTGCCGAGGCAGAAGATGACGGCGGCCAGCAGATAGACCTGAGCAGGGACACGAGGCCTGCGCTCGAGGGCCGGGGTGCTCGTGCTCATGCGGAGGGGATGCCTTTCGTCGATGCGCCCGAACCGGGTGTGTCCGAATCAGGTGTACCCGGACCGGGTGTACCCGGACGCGGGCCGGTGGTGTCGAGGGTGGCTCTGCCCGCCGGGGTGCACAGACCCGCGACGAAGGCGCGAGTCTGGTCGAGGACTTCGCTTGCTGGCATGATGCGTGCGGCGATGCGCAATCCGGCCAGGACGCTGAAGACGAGGCGGGCGTGGACTGCGGCATCGATGTCACCGAGGAGGTCCCCGGCCGCCTGCCCGCGTGCGATGAGAGCGGCATAGGTGTCGATCCAGGCCTCGCGGTCGGCATCGAGGATCGTGCTCACGGCATCGACCTCACGCCCGAGCTCGGCGGCGGTATTCGCCGACAGACACCCGATCTTCTTCTGATCCGCACATTGGATCGTCAGTTCCCCGCCGAGGCGTTCCATGAGCAGCACCGGCGCCGGCCGGTGCGAATCGAGCAGGGCTTCACGGATGGGGATGCCGCTGGATGTGTAGTCCTCCAGCGCGCGGAGGAAGACGGCGTCGAGGCTGTCGAAGGTGTTGTAGAAGCTCGACCGGCCGATGTTCGCCCGCTCGCAGACGAGGCCGACATCGGTTCCGACGTAGCCGTGTTCGCTGAAGACGGCGATGGCGGCGGTGATGACTGCCTGTTCGTCGAAGCTCTTCTTCCTGCCCACAGGCCGAGCCTAAAGTATTTTGGACAGATGTATCCAATAAATCGGTCGGCCGCACCGGATGAGCTGTTCGGGCCCGATGGATTGCGGGCCCGAGGGATTGCTCGGACCGCGACAGAATCGTTCAGGCCCCGACGTCGCCGAGATGGTGCCGGACTTCGTGGAGTCCGTAGAGCGTGAGTGAGGCGACGGTGAACTCGCGCCCGTCGGAGCGGAATCCCCGGCGATCCCATTCGTCCCCGCGCACCTGGGACAGGCGGGCGGCGTAGGACTCGGCTGCCGTACGGAGGGCAGGGGCCACCTCGGCGGGGTTCTGATGCTCGTAATCGGAGGCGAGGGCGACCGCGTCTCCGTCGAAGTTGTCCAAGGTCGGGTCGACCTCGGTGAGCATGAGCTCGGTGCGACGGTCGAAGACCTCGAAGATGTCGCGCATATGGGCGGCGTACTCGAGATCCGACCATCGGGCGGGGGTGCGTCGGATGGTGGCGTCATCCCTGGTCAGGACCGTCTGCCAGGTGGCGGCCGCCTCGGTGACGGTGGTGGGGGCCGTGGTCGGATCCTCACGCCCGGAGAAGCCGCAGTCGGGGCAGCCGTCGGTGAGGACGTCGGCCCAGTCACGGGTGTCGGGGGTGATCTCGCTCATTGTCCGTCCTTGCCGTCGTTCGAGCTGCTGCTCGTCTTCTTCTTGTCGCTGGTCTGTTTGCTGCTGGTCTGCTTGCTATTCGTCTGCTTACCGCTCGTCTGTTTGCCGCCGTTGAGGATCTCGGCCAGCACCGTCGCTTGGCTGATGTCATCGCGCTTCGCCGCGGTCAGGAGCGTGAGTGTGCCCTTCTTCGCCAGATCGCGCAGAGAATCGAGGGCCTCGGCGGCCTCGTCCTCGTCGAGTTCCTTCCGAAAGCGGCGCGCGAACTCATCGAACTTCTCGGGATCATGGGAATACCATTTGCGCAGTTCGGTCGAGGGCGCGACGTCTTTGATCCACTCGTCGAGTTCGGCCTTGTCCTTGCTCACTCCGCGTGGCCAGACCCGGTCGACGAGGACGCGGGTCCCATCGGACTTCTGCACTTCGTCGTAGATGCGTCGGACCCGGACTGTCGGTGTGCTGCTCTGAGCGGAGCCCTTCTTCTCGGACATCGACGGATGCTCCTTTCGCTCGCTTTCTTCGAGTCTACGACTCCCGTGCAATCGGTGCTCGGCCGGCCGCAGAGCCACGTCGTCGCCGGCTTTCATTGCATTTGGTACACCCGCACATAGGTTTCGTCCGCTCGTTCACACATTTGGGACTATTCATCAGTATGCGAACTGATGAATAGTCCCAAGTGTGTGAAAGCGGTGTAAGAATAGATCGAAACGACAGAACATCTTGGCAGAGTGGCCCACGCGAACCTGTGCCGACAGGGAACATCCGCCCGCTGAGGCTCAGTGCAGGACAAACACTCAGGATGAAATGATGACGAATCAGATGGCGGACCACCGACCCCAGCCTGCTGCAGGAGCAGAGATCGGGTCACTCATCGGCGGCGCCTTCGGCCTCGTCTTCCTCATCGTCAACAGCAGTCAGTTCTCGACCGTGGGCCGGATAGGCGTGCTCGTTGTGGGAATCGCCGTCTTCGCGGTCATCGTCTTCATTGCGATGCGCAGCCTGCGGCGCATGGGGCGCGGCCGGGCGCTCGCCGCAGATGCACAGACTCCCACCGCAGACACACGAGCGCCCGCCGCAGACGGCTCAGTCTCTGAAACCGCGACAGACAGCGCGGTGCGCGGAGCACACCCCTTCGGCCGCAGTTACTGGGTCATCGTGGCCATCGAGGCCCTCGCGCTCTTCGCAGGCACGCGCCTGCTCTCGGGAATCGGCCATCCCGAACTCGGCATCGCCTGGGTGGCGTTCGTCGTGGGCACGCACTTCTACGCGCTCGGCTCTGTGTTCAAGCTCGGGCGCTTCCACGTTCTCGCCACGGTCGTCACCGCCTGCGGGATCGCCGGATTCATCGTCTTCTTCGCCGGTGCTCTCGACTTCATCCCGGTCCTCAGCGGCATCATTCCCGGCTTCGTGCTGCTGTCCTTCGGCATCTGGGCGCTCGTGCCCGTCGACGACTGAAGCAGCGTGTCCGGTGCCCCGGGGTTCAGAGCCCGACCGCTTTGCCTGAGTTTTGATCGGGTGTTCAGCCTGCCGGGCTGTCCGCGGTGTTCAGCCTGCCGGCTGTCCGGGGTGTCGTCCCCGGTGACCACATCGCCGCCGGCTTTCATTGCAGTTGGTACACCCGCACATAGGTTTCGTCCGCCTTTTCACACATTTGGGACTATCCATCAGTACGCGAACTGATGAATAGTCCCAAATGTGGTTACTGCGCGAGTGGCGACGCGGAGGAGGCTTGCTGCGGCGCGGGCGGGGCCTGCCGGGGCGCGGCCTGACCACCTGAGCCCACCTGAGTGAGGGGCCAGGCACTACTCCTCTGCCGGGGCATTACTCCTCGGGGTCGGCGCCTCGGTTGAGGCGGCCGGGGCGTCACTCCTCGGGGTGGGCGGTGGGAGACGCGTCCTTCTTCAGGGGCTGCACGCGCGGGGGCGGGAACTCGGGAGCCTGGGCGGCGGGATGGGCTTCCAGGCCGGCGAAGACCTCGGCGATGGCGCGATCGAGCTGCGGATCGTCGTCGGCGAAGAGCTGGCCGGGATCGTGCTCGACCTCGATATCGGGTTCGACGCCGTAGTTCTCCACGCTCCAGCCCTTGCCCTCGATCCAGAAGGCGTAGCGCGGCTGGGTCACTCCGGTGCCGTCGACGAGCTCGTAGCGTCCGTCGATGCCGACGACGCCGCCCCATGTGCGCACGCCGATGACCGGGCCGATGCCCTTGGCCTGCACGCGTGCGTTGATGATGTCACCGTCGGAGCCGGAGAACTCGTTGGCCAGGAACACCACGGGCCCGCGCGGTGCGTCCTCGGGGTCCCGCCCCATGACGTCGTAGCTGCGCGCCTGGTTCCATGCCACGACCCTGTCGGCGAAACGTTCGGCCACGAGCGCACTCGTGTGCCCGCCCCGGTTGAACCGGACGTCGGCGATGACGCCTTCGCAGCCCATCGACTGTCGCAGGTCGCGGTGCAGCTGCGCCCAGCCGTAGGAGGTCATATCGGGAATGTGGACGTAGCCGATGCGGCCCTGAGACTTCTCCGCCACGTACTCCCTCCGAGAGCGCACCCAGTCCTGATAGCGCAGGACCTCCTCGCCGGCCAAGGGGATGACGGCGACGGTGCGGTCCTTGCGGCGGCCGCGGCGCAGAGTGAGCTCGACGATCGTGTCCGCGGCCCCCTGCAGATGTGCGGCGGGCCCGGCCGCCTCGTCGACGGGCTGACCGTTGACAGCGACGATGACATCGCCGGGCTGCGCGCCGACTCCGGCCTGCCGCAGCGGCGACCTCGCATCCGGCTCACTGCTCTCACCGGGAAGGATGCGAGTGATCGTCCACCCCTCGGCGGTCTTCTCCAGATCCGCGCCGAGGAAGCCGAGCTTCTTCGACTCATCGCCCAGCCCATTCGGCCCGGAGACATAGGCGTGCGAGGTGTTGAGCTCGCCCACGGTCTCCCACAGGATGTCGACGAGGTCGTCGTGGGTGAGTGCTTTCGCCGCCACGGCTCGCCAGCGCAGGGTCACGGACTCCCAGTTCACCCCGTTCATATCCTCACGCCAGTAGTGGTCGCGCATGATCCGCGCGTTCTCTTCGAACATCTGCAGCCACTCGGCGCGCCGGTCGAGTTCGAACCGCAGCCGGGTCACGTCGACGGAGACTTTCTCGTCATCGTCAGCCTCGACCTTCCGAGTCGCCGGGACCACGCTGATCTCGCCCTCGGAGCGGACGACGATGAGCTTGCCGTCACCGGAGACCTCATAGTCGTCAGCCTTGTCCACGACGGTGGTGACCTTGCGCTTGGCGAAGTCGAAGTGCTGGACCACCTCGGCGGGCTTGTCATCGGCGGCGCCGGCTCGCTGGGAGCCGAGCTCACCGCCCTCGGCATCGCCCTTGCGCATCCACAGCACACCGCCGTCGGCGGCCTCGAGGTCGCGGAAGACTCCCGAGGCGACGGGGAACGGCAGGATCCGCTCCTCGGCGCCGTCGAGTTCGACCTCGGCGGTGACTGCCGGCTTCTCCGCCTTGGCACGATCGGGCTTCGACTCCTCGGTCTCGCTGATCGCCCAGCCGCCGGCGCTCGGCCCGAACGGGGCCGGCTCCTCGGCGGTCAGCGGCAGCAGCCAGGGGCGGGTGACGCCGTTGAAGGACAGGTCGAAGGAATGCTGGTTGTACGAGGGGTCGAAGGTGCGGTCGGAGAGGAAGGCGACGAACTTCCCGTCACCGGTGAACGTCGGCGAGAAGTCGTTGAACTTGCCTGTCGTCAGCGGCTGCGCGGGCCGGTCGGACTTCACCTCGACGATCATCAGCTGCGCGAGCAGCTCCTCGCCCTGCGTCGGCTGCGACCACACGAGGTACTTCCCGTCGGGGGAGAACCGCGGGCTGCGTGCCTCACCGTGTCCGGAATGTCCAACCAGTCGGGTGCGCCCGTTGCCGACCTCGATCAGCCGGATCGACCCGTCGTGGGAGATCGTCGCGAGCATCTTCCCCGCCGGATCCGTCCGCAGGTGAAGGACCCGCCCCAGGGCTCCGGCCCCGATCCGCCGAGGCGGCTTCTCCCCGGTCAGGGACGCGACCTCGATCGCGTCCTCCCCTTCGACATCGGTGATGTACGCGGCCTGACCGGTCGTGCCGAGGACGAGGGGTTCGCGGGTGCGGATCGAGGAATCCGCGCACAGCGCCCGCGCCGGGCCCTCCCGATGAGCCAGCCAGAACGTCTTCCCCCGCCACTCGAGCACCGAAGCATTGCCCTGTTGATCAGGGCTGATGCTGTTGATCCCGGTCTTCGGGTCGAGACTGAGCGGCTGCACCTGGGTGCCCGGCAGGGTCACGGACAGTGTGCGCACCTGCGCGTCGAGGCTGTCGAGGATCTTGATCTCACCGCGGCTGTGCCACACGATGCGGGTGCCATCGGTCGTGGCATCGCGGACATAGCCCTCGGCCTCCCCCTGATCGGTGAGCTGGCGGGGTTCGATCGACGCATCGCCCGAGCCGGTGCCGGCACCGGAGCCGGATCCGCTCGCCGAGGCGGCCGTGGCCAAGCCGTCGATGATCCACAGGTTCGCCTGCTCCTGGGCATGATGAGGGAACGTCGCGGCGCGATCCGAGGTGAAGACGAGGGAATCGCCGACCCACAGCGGGTCGGTCAGCGAGGCCTCATCCTCGCGCAGCAGCCGCTGCCACCGGGCACCCGAGCCATCGGGGATGCCCGAGGCGTTCGTGCCGCCGACTCGGTCGAGCCACAGCCTCGGCGCGGTGCCGCCTCGATAGCGCTTCCAGTGCGCGGGCGGACGGGAGAACGGCGTCGACAGAGCGGTGACTCCCGAATGGTGGCGGGCCAGTCCGGAGGCGCGACCGAACTCGAGGCGTTCGACACCGCCGTCGAGTCCCACGGCCTTCACCACATGGTTGCGGACCTCGAACTCTCCGGCGTTTGCGGCGACGAGGACATGGGCGCTGTCATGCCACCCGAGCATCGTCATGGTCGTCGAACCGAGCCAGGTGAGCCGGCGCAGAGCCCCGGTGTCCACCTCGGCGACCATGAGCTCGGGCTGACCCGTCCGGAAGGACACGAATGCGACGTGCGCACCGTCGGGGGAGATCCGCGGCGATCGCACGGGCACACGGTCAGAGGTCAGCCGCCAGGCGCGACCGCCGGCGGATTCCACGAGCCAGACATCGTCGTCGGCGGTGAAGGTGATGAGATCGGCATGGACATGGGGATAGCGAAGATAAGTCACGTGACCCACATTACAAGCTCCGATGCCGGGCGGCGCAGGCCCGGAACCGATGCTCAGGCAACTTGCACGCGGCAATAGAATGGGCTCATGCCATCTCTGACTTCTGTGCTCTCGGACCGTTTCGCCGCCGCCCTCGCCCATGCCTTCGGCGAGGACTTCGCACGACGCGACCCGGTGATCAGGAGCAGCCAGTTCGCGGACTTCCAGGCCAATGTGGCCCTGCCCCTGGCCAAGAAGCTGAAGTCGAAGCCGCGTGACATCGCCGCGCAGATCGTCGAGCACCTCGACCTCGCCAACATCTGCCTGCCCCCGGAGATCTCCGGCCCCGGTTTCATCAACCTCACGTTCACGCCCGAGTTCCTCGCCGACACCCTTGCCGCCGGATCAGCGGCAGAGGCCGCGGTCAACACGGACCCGAAGACGATCGCCATCGACTACTCGGCACCGAATGTGGCCAAGGAGATGCACGTCGGGCACCTGCGCACCACCGTCGTCGGCGACGCCTTGGCCCGCACCCACGAATTCCTCGGCAACAGAGTCATCCGCCAGAACCACATCGGCGACTGGGGCACCCCGTTCGGCATGCTCATCGAGCACCTCCTCGACGTCGGCGTCGACTCCGAAGCCGCCGCCGAGGTGTCGGAGAATCCGAACGCCTTCTACCAGGCGGCGCGGGCGAAATTCGACTCGGATGAGGCCTTCGCCACCCGCTCCCGCGCCCGCGTCGTCAAGCTCCAGGGCGGCGACGAAGACACCCTCGGACTGTGGACGAGACTCGTCGGATACTCCCGCGACTACTTCAACCGCATCTACTCCCTCCTCGACGTCACGCTCACCGACGACGACCTCGCCGGCGAGTCCACCTACAACGACGTCCTGGCCGAGGTCTGCGACGAACTCGAGTCCAAAGGCCTGGCCCGCATCTCCGACGGGGCCCTGTGCGTGTTCCCCGCAGGCTTCACCGGACGGGACGGCGAACCCCTGCCGCTCATCATCCGCAAGTCCGACGGCGGCTACGGCTACGCCACGACCGACCTCGCGGCCGTGCGCAACCGCGCGATGAACCTCGGCGTCGACCGTGCCCTCTACGTCGTCGGCACCCCGCAGGCCATGCACTTCGAGATGATCTTCACCGTCGCCCGCGAAGCCGGGTGGCTGCCCGAGACCTTCGAAGCCGAACATGTGAAGATCGGCAATGTGCTCGGCTCCGACGGCAAGATCCTGCGCACCCGCTCCGGTGCCCCGCTGCGTTTGGGAGAACTCCTCGAAGAGGCCGTGGCCCGGGCGAAGACGACCCTGGCCGATTCGAACGTCGACTTCAGCGCCGAGGAGTCCGAAGAGGTCGCACGCATCGTCGGCATCGGTGCGGTGAAGTACGCCGATCTCTCCGTCGCCCACGACACCTCGTACACCTTCGACCTCGACCGGATGCTCGCGCCCATCGGCAACACCGCCCCGTACCTGCAGTACGCAGGCGCCCGCATCCGCTCCATCGGACGCAAGGCCGAAGCCGAGGGAGTCGAGACGGCCCGCGTCGAGAACGCGGCGATCAGCCTCGATGAGCCGGCCGAACGTGAGCTGGCGCTGATCCTCCTCGGCTTCGCCGATGTCCTCGCCGAGGCGGCGGCCGGCTCCGCGCCGCACCGTCTGTGCACCTACCTGTTCGACCTCGCTCAGGGCTTCACCTCGTTCTACGAGCAGTGCCCGGTGCTCATCGCCGAGACCGAGGAGCTGCGGGACTCCCGTCTGCGCCTGTCGACGATCGTGCTCGAGGTCCTCGAAGCCGGTCTCGGAGTGCTCGGCATCCGCGTCCCCAAGCGCATGTGAGCTCCGCTCCCCGATCCTCCGCAAAGAGGATGCTGCCCTGGATCGTCCTGGGCATCATCATCCTGGCGCTCAATCTGCGCACCCCGATCATCGCGCCGACCGCGATCCTGCCCGCGATCCAGGAGGGCACGGGATTCAGCGCGGCCGGGCTCGGTCTGCTCACCGGACTGCCGGTCCTCCTGTTCGCGCTCGCCACCCCGCTGGCGGGGAAGCTCATCACCCGCCTCGGCGCCGAAACCACAGTCCTCGCCTGCCTGACCGGGGTGCTGGTAGGCACGGTGCTGCGGTCGGTCGGTCCGTCCTGGCTCGTGCTTACGGGCACGGGCATCATCGGTGTGGCGATCACCCTGGGCAATATCGTCGTGCCCGTCATCATCCGCCGTGAGGTTCCGTGGGATCAGGTGTCGATGGTCACCGGCCTGTATTCGGCGATGATGAACATCGGTTCGATGGCCACACTCATCGGCACCGGGCCCATGGCCGCGGCCTTCGGCTGGCGTTGGGCCCTGGCCGCGTGGGCGCTGCTCGCGTTCATCGGCCTCGGCTTCTGGATGGTCCTCATCCGTGTGAGGATCCGCCGGGGCAGGGAAGCGGCGCGGGCCGCCGAAGCCGCCGCCGTCGGCACCGAGACGGACCCCACCGCCGAGGCGGCCGCCCCCGCATCGAAGCAGAAGTGGAGCCAGGCGCCCGCCGCCTTCCGCGGCATCATCGCTCTGCTCATCATCACCTTCTCCGGCCAGTCCATCGCCTACTACACGACGACGACGTGGCTGCCGAGCTATCTGGCCGACACCATCGGCTTGGCCCCGGCCACGGCCGGCAGCACGGCCTCTCTGTTCCAGATCGCGGCGATCCTCGGTGCCTTCGGCGTCCCGCTGCTCGCCGCGAAGTCGCAGCCCTGGATGCCCGTGGCGATCGTCGCCGGCCTCTGGCTGTCCCTGCCCGTGGGCCTGCTGCTGGCACCGGGAGCCTATGGTCTGTGGGCGATCACCGGCGGCATCGCCCAAGGCGGCGGCTTCACCGCGATCTTCTCGATCATCGCCCGCACCGCCGGCAGCGATGCACAGACCGCTTCGGCTTCGGCCAGGGTGCAGGGCGGCGGCTACCTCGCCGCGACCCTGGCTCCGCCCTTCGCCGGCTGGCTCAACACGGCGACCGGCGGATGGACGGCTCCGCTGCTGCTCGTCCTCGCCGCCACTCTGGCCTTCACGATCACGGGACTCTTGGCCGCCCACCGTGCCGGAGGGTTCCCCCGCGGCGGTCCGGCCGGACGCGAAGTCCTCGACGCCGACGACTAAGACCTGCCGAGCAGCAGCCTGGCGGGGAGATTCCGGGCACAGATGCGCCGAGGCGGCCCACCGGATGGGTGGGCCGCCTCGGCGATTTCAGGCGAACCGATCGGTTCGCTTCACACACTCGACGCCGACGGAATCAGCGCCGCGTGGTCGGTCTCAGTGCTTGGCGTCAGAATCCTCGCCGGCCTGCGCCTCGGCGGGCTTGACGACCGGCTTCGGAGCCGGAACCTCGTCCTCGCCCTGCGCCTTCGTCGAGGGCACCGAGGTCTGAGAGACCTGGGTGGTCGCGCCCTGACGCGAAGCCGGGGTCGACCCGACCGGGCGAGCATCGGCGGGACGGTTGTTCGGCAGCGGGGTCGACCATGGGTCTTCGACCGGCTGCGCCTTCTTCCACACGTAGTAGCCGATTCCGGCGGCCGAACCGATGACGAGGGTCCAGACGAGTGCGGCCTTGCCGCCGCCGGACTTGCGAGCGGTGTCCTTCTCGATGCGCTTCCCGGCGCCGGCGAGAGCCTTGCGGGCCTTCTTCATGGCCTTCTTGTCGCCGGTGAGGCGGACGGCCAGGTCATCGATGAGCTTCGGGGTCTCGACGCCGGCCAGGGAGTTCGCGGCGTTCGAGGCGAACTTGCCGGCGCGCTCGGTTGCTTCGGGACGGTAGGCCTCGAGCTTGTCGGCCCAGGAGTGAACCTGATCGTTGGCCTTGTCGGCCAGAGCCTCGACCTGCGGGCGCGCCTTTTCGGCGAACTCCTCTGCCCGGCCGGCCAGAGCCTCGACCTGGGGACGAGCCTTGTCAGCGGCCTCACGCAGCTTCGGGGCCGCGTTCTCGCTGGCATCTGCCAGGACTCGGAGTGACGTCTGCTTCGCGGAATCGAGCTTCGAACTGAGCTGATCTCGAGTGGGCTTCTTCGACATATACGTTCCCAATCCTTCGATGTCGGTGGTCAAGTGATCAGTGCCAGTCTACGGCCTACGGGAAGACCTGTGGACAGCGGATGTCCTCGAATTGTCTGCAGATAGCCTGACAGACTCGGCAATGGAGCCGGTGCGAAACTGCATTCACCGCCGCGGCGTGGAAGAATGAGCACATGACTACAGTCGCAACGCATACAGCAGTCCTGCACACCAACCACGGTGACATCACCATCAACCTCTTCGGAAACCACGCCCCGAAGACCGTGGCCAACTTCGTCGAGCTGGCCCAGGGTGAGCGTGAGTTCACGGATCCCTCGACCGGTGAGCCGACCAAGCGTCCCTTCTTCGACGGACTCGGCTTCCACCGCATCATCTCGAACTTCATGATCCAGGGCGGCTGCCCGCTGGGCACCGGCACCGGCGGCCCCGGCTACACCTTCGACGACGAGATCCACCCGGAGCTCCAGTTCGATCGCAAGTACCTGCTGGCCATGGCGAATGCCGGCAAGCAGATGGGACGCGGCACCAACGGTTCGCAGTTCTTCATCACCACCGCCGAGACCCCGTGGCTCAACGGCAAGCACACCATCTTCGGTGAGGTCGCCGACGCAGCCGGTCAGAAGGTCGTCGACGAGATCGAGGGCGTGCCCACCGCTGCGATGGACAAGCCGGTCGAACCGGTCGTCATCGAGAAGGTCGACATCACCGAGAAGTGAGACGGGTCCTCCATGGACTGCAGGCCCTTCAGACACTGACGGGCCACTGAGTACGATGGTGTGATGGACACACCTGACGAGGGCTCGGCACGGGACACCGGCCGGGCCCTCTATGCATCCCCTCCGATGGTCACCCGCACAATCCTCATCGTCACCGCGGTGGCCTTCCTCGCCGAACTCATCCCCGCCCTCGACCTGGTTCACCGCTTGGGCTTCGTGCCGGCGCTCACACTCGAACAGCCGTGGCGGATCCTCACGGTCGCCCTCGTCCACGAGGAGCCGAACCCGTTCCACCTGCTCGCGAACATGATCGGACTGTTCTTCTTCGGGTCGTTCGTCGAGAGGGCTCTGGGGCGTGTGAAGTTCCTTCTCATCTACCTCCTCGGCACCGTGGGCGGTTCGGCGATGGTGCTCGTCCTCGCCGACCCCTTCAGCCGCGACTGGGTGACTCACCACATCGGCGCCTCGGGAGCGGTGTTCGCGATCATCGGCGTCCTCCTCGTGCCCAGCCGTTGCCTCGACCGCAACATCGTCGGAGTGGTGGCGTTCGTGGCCCTGAACTTCGGGTACGGCTTCCTCGTCGAGGGAGTGTCCTGGCAGGCCCACCTCGGCGGGTTGCTCACGGGCTTCGTCCTCGGCTGCGCGGGACTGCTCGGTCCGCAGTGGAGCCGCAGCCTCGTCTTCTCCCTGACCGCGCTCGCGCTGATGGTGCTCATGGCGGCGGGCGGGGCCTGGAGGATGTTCGGTCTGGGGCTGTGACGAGGCGGAGGATCCGGCACCAGGTGCCGGGCGCGGAACCGACGAAGGCTTATAGCAGATTAAAGCCGTCTTGTGTGCATTCCGCGGTGGAAAATTATTTGTCCACAGGCTCTGTCCACAACGTGGATAACTTACATACGTGTGTTTAGCCTGGTCAGAGGCTTAAAATAAGTTATCCACAACTGACGCACCCGGCTTGGGTATAACTCATCCCCTGTGGATTGTTGACACCGATGTCATGAACACGGGGTGAGTCGGTACGGGCGAGGCCGGCCCCGCCGGCGCCTCGATCTAGCGCCAGCGGGTGGACATGATCAGCCCCGCCACGAAGAAGGCGAAGCCGATGAGGATGTTCCAGTTGCCCCAGGCCTCGACGGGGAAAGCACCCTGGGTGATGTAGAAGGTGACGAGCCAGATGAGTCCGACGACGAGCAGGCCGATGAGCACGGGCAGGAACCAGCTCGGGTTCGGCTTGATCGTCTGCTGGCCGGTCGCCGAGGTGTAGCTTGCGGTCTTGCGGCCCTGCGAACGCTTGGCCGGATTGCCCGACCGGGAGGTGCGCTTGGTGGACGCGCTCTTCGATGTCGACGCCTTCGCAGCGCCGGACTTCGCAGTGCCGGATTTCGATGCGCTGGACTTCGCCGAGTCCGCAGCCGCGGTCTTCTTCTCCCCGGTCTTCTTCTCCACAGACTTCTTGTCCTTACCCGCAGCCTTCTCATCGTCCTCGTGCGCGGCCTGATCCGACTCCGCAGCCTCGTCGGACCCGGCTTCCTGGGACTCGGGCTCCTTGGACTCAGTGTCCTCGGACTCGGTCTCGTTCACCGTCTCTGTGGTGCCCTCTGCCTCTGTCGCCTCGGTGTCGACCGTTTCGGTCTCGACAGCCTCGACCTCGTCGGTGGCCTCTGCCTGCTGGGCCTTTGCCGCCGACGATGTGCGAGAAGTGCGCTGGGGGCGCTGGGTCCGTCCTTTGGACTTGGCCACGAGTACTCCTTTGACGGTCGACCGCTGCAGGGGCCGCCGGATGAATGGTTGGGGACAATCGGTGACCAGTCTACTCGCGAGGGAGGTCACAGTGAAAAACTCCGACTACCCTGAAAGCGCCCCGAACGCGCTCCGAACGGTGATTCTCATAGGATAAAGTGCATAGGGGTGTACTGGCTTGACTGCCGGACGAGCCCCGACAACGCAGTGACAGTCACGGAGCAGAAGTGGTCAATAGTTCCTCCTCGGGTAACGAACCGGGCGCGAATCCGCCCACGCGACCCACTATCCGTCCTGCACAGAGCCAGACCTCGCCGTCACAGCCTCCACACTCTTCGCAGCCGACCGGTGCCCACGGTGACCAGCCGCTGCTCAGCCGGCGCGAACTGCGTCGCCGTGAGGCCGAAGCGGCCGCGGCACAGGGGCAGCCGACGGCTGTGTACTCCGATGCCCCTGAAACGTCTCAGCACCCACCTCAGCATTCGGCCCAGCACCCACCCCAGCATCCGGTGCCCCCGCCCCGATCCCGGAGGGAGCAGGCGGCGACGTCGCGTCGGCGCCAGCCCGTGCAGCGCGAACCACTCGGTCCGATCCGCGGCACCATCCGCACCTTCGGCGAACTCTGCATCACTGCCGGCCTCATCCTCATCCTGTTCGTCGTCTGGCAACTGTGGTGGACGGACATCCAGGCCAACCGCGACAACGAAGTCCTCGCCGACGAACTCACGCAGGACTGGGCGAACCAGGACCCCAACGAACTGCCCGATGACCCGGACGAACCCGTCGTCGCCGACCCGGTGGACAAGAACCACGCCTTCGGCATCTTCTACATCCCCCGCTTCGGCGACGACTACTATCGCACCGTCGCCGAAGGCGTCGACCTCGAACCCGTGCTCAACCGGATGGGCGTCGGCCGCTACCCGAACTCGGCGATGCCCGGCGAAGTCGGAAACTTCTCCGTCGCCGGCCACCGCGTGACCTACGGCAAGCCGTTCAACGAGATCGCGAACCTGCGGCCCGGCGATGAGATCATCGTCCAGACCAAGGACGGCTTCTACACCTACACCTTCCGCAACTTCGACATCATCCTGCCCGACGCCGTCGAGGTCCTCGCCCCGGTGCCGAACGAACCCGACTACAAGGGCAAGGACCGGATCCTGACGATGACGGCCTGCAACCCGATGTTCTCCGCACGGGAACGCTACGTCGCCTACGCCGAACTCACCGATTGGACTCCAGCGAGCGACGGAGCTCCCGACAACATCAAGGACTCGAAGGCCTACGACAAGGTCAGCAAGGACGGTGGTGCCTGACATGTACGCGCTCATCTGGCGACTGCTCCCCGGCAACTGGGTCGTCAAGCTCATCCTCGCGCTCATCCTCATCGCGGCGGTGGTGCTGCTGCTCATGCAGTACGTCTTCCCCGTCATCGCCCCCTACATGCCCTTCAACAACGCGACCGTGACCGACGGCGGACAATGACGCAACGGAGAGCAATGACCAAGATCCTCGTCATCGACAACTACGACAGCTTCGTCTATACGCTCGTGTCGTACCTGCGTGAGCTCGGCGCCGAGGTCGACGTCGTCCGCAATGACGACATCCCCGCCGAGACGATGCCGGAGACCGTGAGCGCCTACGACGGTGTGCTTCTGTCCCCCGGGCCCGGCGTTCCCGCCGAATCCGGTGTGTGCCCGTCCCTGCTGGGTTGGGCCGAATCCGCGGGCATGCCGGTCTTCGGCGTCTGCCTCGGCCATCAGGCCCTCGGCGAGGTGTTCGGCGCGCAGGTGACGCATTCGCCCGTGCTCATGCACGGCAAGACCTCGGTGATCAGCCACGACGGCGAGGGCATCTTCTTCGGCTGCCCGAGCCCGCTGACCGTGACCCGCTACCATTCCCTGGCGATCGTCGACGAGACCCTCGACCTCGAGAGGTTCACCGTCACCGCCCGCACGGAAGACGGCATCGTCATGGCCATCGAACATCGTGACAAGCCGCTGTTCGGCGTCCAGTTCCACCCGGAGTCCGTCCTCACCGAACACGGATACCTCATGCTCGGCAACTGGCTCGAGGTGTGCGGTCTCGCAGGTGCCGCCCAGGCGGCGGCCGGAATGTCTCCGCTGGCGACCGCGATCGCCTGAGAATTCCCGCCGACCTGCGTGCTCGGGGTTCTCGCCGAGGCGGCCGATCGTTAGGATCGTGTGCACAACGATCACAGTGCGCAAGGAGGCCACCGCGATGTCAGAACCGAGCTATCTGCGCGAAGAACCATTCACTGAACTCACCGTGCTCGAAGTGCCGGGGACCCCGGCCGCGGTCGTCGAGGCCCGGGACGTGGCCATGGCCGAGCTGCCGGCGCTCTTCGATGCCACGTTCTCCGAAATCTTCCCTGTCCTGTCCGAAGCGGGAGTCGAACCCGCGGGACCGGCCTTCGCCCTCTACACCCGGCAGCCGAGCGAAACCGTGGATCTGCAGGTGGGGATCCCCATCTCCGCGGGGCTGACGAACGCCCAGCCGATCTCCGGCGGACGCATCGTCATCCCCTCACAGCTGCCGGCCGGTTCGATGGCCGTGCGCAGCCACATCGGCGGCTACGACGGACTCGGAGAGACCTGGGCACAGCTGCTCAAGGAAGCGGTGGCCGCCGGTCATCATCCGGGTCTGCCGTTCATCGAACTCTATGTCACCGAACCCGGCCCCGAGGCGGATCCGGCCGAACTGCGCACGGACCTGTTCATCACCTTGGACTGAGACCCGGCAGAGGCGCCCTCGCGGGCGCGGCAGGACCTACCTCAGCGGCGGCAGGACCTCAGTGCCCGGAGGCGTCGGCCCAGCCGTCGAAGAGTCCGCCGCCCATCGAGTCGGTGTCCTTATCGTCCTTGCCGTCGTCTCCGCCGCCATCGCTGTCGGCGTCGTCATCGCTCGGTGAGGTCGGGATGCCACCGGGGATCGAGGGCACGGACGGTGAGGGCTCCGGCGGCTTCTTGGCCACCTTCACCGTGATCTCGCTGCCCTGCTTGACCTCGCTGCCTTCGGTGGCGGACTGCTCGTAGACCTTCTTCTCGTCGTGATCGGCCGTTTCGACCTCTTCGGTCTTGCAGCCGAGCTGATAGTCGTCGCCCTCGAGGATCTTGCAGGCCTCCTCGGCGGATTTGCCGGTGACATCGGGGACCTTGACCATTCCGGAGGACACGACGAGGTCGACGTTCGAGTCGACATCGACTTCCTGACCGTCACCGGGCTTGGTCTCGATGACCACGCCCTTCTCCACATCCGGAGAGTTCTGCGAGATGTGGGTGCCGGCCTGCAGCTTCGCGTCGTTGATGATCTTCCGGGCCTCTTCCTCGGTCTTTCCGGAGACGTCGGGGACCTTCACGGATTCGGGACCGGAAGAGACGATCAGCTTGACGATGCTGTCTTTTTCGACCGTCTGACCGCCGGGAGGATCGGTCTCGATCGCCTTGCCTTCGTCGACGTCGGCACTGTACTGCTCGTCCGTGTCGACTCTCAGTCCCTGTTGGATGAGCGCGGATTCGGCCTCTTCGGCATCCATGCCGGCGACATCGGTGACCTGGACCTCGATGATCTCCGGGGGTTTGTTGATCTCGTACACCCACAGGGCCACGGCGGCCAGGGCGAGGAGGACGAAGATGCTGCCGATCCAGACCCAGGCGCGCGACCGCTTCTGCGGCGGACGCTCCTCCTGGTTGGTCATGATCGCCGACATCGGCCCGGTCTCGGGTGCCGCCTCGGCGTCGGAGGCATGGGCCATCGGAGCGGTCATCGGCGGTGCCATCATCGGGTACGCCTGTGTGGCGTCGGCGTCGTCCTCGAAGCTCATGGGACGCCCGTCGCGGGCGGCGAGCACGTCCTCACGGAAGGTGAAGGCGTCCTGGTAGCGGGCGTCGCGGTCCTTGAGCAGAGCGTGGAGGACGAGGCGGTCGACGGCCGGCGGGATGTTCTGGTTGTAGAAGCTCGGCGGCTGTGGGGTCTCTCCGACGTGCTGGTAGGCCACGGCCAGCTGTGAGTCCCCGACGAACGGGGGACGACCGGCCAGCAGCTCATAGAGCAGGCAGGCGGTCGAGTACAGGTCCGAACGGGCGTCGACGACCTCGCCGCGGGCCTGCTCGGGGGACAGGTACTGGGCGGTGCCGACCACGGACTGGGTCTGCGTCAGCCCGGAGTTGTCCTTGAGCGCCCGCGCAATGCCGAAGTCCATGACCTTGATGTCACCCTCGGGGGTGAGCATGACGTTCGCGGGTTTGATGTCGCGGTGGACGATGCCGTTGCGGTGGGAGTATTCGAGCGGGGAGAGGACGCCGGCGATGACGTTGAGCGCCTCGTCGACGGTGAGCGTGCCGTGCTCGTTGAGCACTTCGCGCAGGGTCTGGCCCTCGACGTATTCCATGACGATGAAGGGCACAGACACCGACGAGCCGCCGGATTCGACGAACTCCTCCTCACCGGAGTCGTAGACGGAGACGATGCCGGGATGATTGAGACCGGCCGCGGACTGCGCTTCACGCTTGAGTCGGGTGTGGAACGAAGGATCGCGGGCGAGATCGGACCGCAGAAGTTTGATGGCGACGCGGCGGCCGAGCCGGTTGTCGACGCCTTCGTGCACTTCTGCCATGCCCCCACGGCCGAGGAGCGCACGAACTTCGTAACGCCCCGACAGCACCTTGGGTTCAGTCATCTATGTCCTCCGCTTGTCTCACCCGGCCGGTGGGTTCGGTCTCGCCCGTTCCGGGTTGAGTTCTCAGTATTGCAAACTCTTCGCTTCTCGTGATCGTTCAGGGTCTAGTCATTGCCGTTGTTCCCGCCCGGGTTCCCACTGGCCTCGCCGCTGTTCGCGTTGTCCGAGGAGTTCGATCCGCTTCCGGAGCTTGTGTCGCTGCCGTTCGAGCCGCTGCCCGAACCGCTGTCCGTGTCGGAACCGTTGTCGGAACCGCTGTTGTTTCCGGAATCGGATTCGCTACCGCTGTCGTTGCCGGAATCATCGGCGCTCGATTCGCTCGATGAACCCGAGTCCGAGCCCGTCTCGCTGTCCTGCGAATCGGATCCGGAGCCTGAGCCCTGGTCCTGCGAATCGGAGGAGGAACCCGAGTCCGAGTTCGACCCCGAGTCGTTGCCCTGACCCCCATCGGATCCAGAATCCGAGGCCGGCTCCTCTGGCTGTTCGGCGGGACCGGCCGAGACGTAGAGGGTGACGGTGTCGCCCTCTTCGAAGGTGTATCCGTTGTCGCCCTCGCCGACATCGGCGACGGTTCCGGAGGCGCGATCCGAGTTGATCTCGGTGGCGTCGACTTTCAGCCCCTTGTTCTCGAGGTTCTGCGTCGCCGAGGATTCCGAGAGTCCGATGTAGTCGTTCGGATCGATCTCGATCGTCTTCGCCGCCTCCGAGGTCGGCGCCGAGGTCGACGGATCCGGTTCGGGTTCGGCATTTCCCCCGCCGAGGAAGAACCACAGCAGGGAACCGACGGCGATGAGGGCGATGATCGCGAGGATCCAGATGAGGACGCGGCCCTTGTTCGACTGCTTGTCCTTCTCGAGATCCTGGTTCTGCGGATCGTTCGGGTCGAGTTCGCCGGTTCCGGCCGCACCTGCGGCTCCCGCACCGGCAGCGCCGGCGAAACCGGGAGCCTGGCTGTTCGGGTAGACCTGCGTGGCGTCTTGGGACGCGGTGACGGGCAGGGTCTTCGTCGTGGCTGCTGGCTCGGGATTGTTGAACACCTGGGTCAGCGCCTCGGCGGCGGCATTGCCGTGCCGCATCTGCGGGACGAGCTCCTCGGCACCGGCGACGTCCCCGGCGGAGAGCGCCTCGGCGGCCTTCGCGACCTTGAACGCATCGGAAGGGCGACGTTCGGGCTTCTTCTCTAACAGGCAGTCGACGAATCGGCGCAGCGGTTCGGAGACCGTGTCCGGCAGCGGCGGATGCTGCTGGTTGACCTGAGCGATGGCGATCGCGACCTGCGAGTCGCCCGTGAAGGGGCGCTGGCCGGCCAGGGCCTCGTAGGCGATGATGCCGAGTGCATAGAGGTCCGAGCCGGGGCCCGAACCCTTGCCGGTGGCCTGTTCGGGGGCCAGGTACTGGGCGGTGCCCATGACCTGACCGGTCTTCGTCAGCGGTGCCTGATCCGTGACGCGGGCGATGCCGAAGTCCGTGATCTTGACCCGGAAGTCCGGGGTCATGAGGATGTTGCCGGGCTTGACGTCGCGGTGGATGACCCCGACCTTGTGCGCGGCACCGAGCGCGGCAGCGGCCTGGGTGACGATGCTCAGGGTGTCGGTCTCGGACAGGGGCGCGCTGCGTTCGATGATCGCCGACAGCGCTTCCCCGGGAACGTACTCCATGACGAGGTAGGGTGAGCCGTCCTCGTCTCCGTAGTCGTAGACGCCGGCGATCCCCGGGTCGGAGACCCGACCCATGTTCTGCGCCTCGGCGCGGAAGCGGGCGAGGAAGGTGGATTCGGAGAGGTATTCGTCCTTGAGGATCTTCGCCGCGACCTCGCGGCCGAGGACGGAGTCCACGCCCTTCCAGACCTCGCCCATGCCGCCGACGGCGATGCGGGAGGTGAGTTTGTATCGGTTGCCCAACAGGGTGCCTTCGACGGGTCTCATTTCTCGACCACCGCTTCCATCATGTTCTTCGCGATCGGTCCTGCCACCGTCGCACCATAAGCTTCGTTGCCTGCGTTTCCACCGTTTTCGACGACGACTGCGACCGCGATCTCCGGATCTTCGGCAGGGGCGAAGGAGATGAACCAGGCGTGGGGTGCCGCGCCCTTGGCATGCTGGGCGGTGCCGGTCTTCGCGGCGACCTTCATTCCGTCGATCTTCGCCACCGAGGCGGTGCCGTTGTCGACGACTCCGGTCATCATCTCGGTGAGCTTGTCGGCCGTATCACCGGAGACGGGGCGGGAGAGTTCCTTCGGCCGGGTCTCGGAGATCGGTTCGAGGGTGTTCGCGTTGAGCACCCGGTCGACAAGCTGCGGTTTCATCATCTTTCCGCCGTTCGCAATGCCGGCAGTCATCATCGCCATCTGCATCGGGGTCGACCGGACCTCGTACTGACCGAGGGAGGACTGCGCGAGCTGCGGCGGGTTGAGATCGGACGGGAACGACGACGGGGTGACGTTGAGTGGGATCTCGAGGTCCTTGCCGAAGCCGAACTTCTCCGCCTGCTTCGCGACGGCATCCTCGCCGAGGTCCATGCCGAGCGAGGCGAACGAGGTGTTGCAGGATTCGGCGAGCGAATCGGCCAGGGTCGGGTGCCCGCCGTTGCGGCAGGCGCCGGAATGGGAGTTGCCGATCGTCGCCGTGGTCTGCGGTAGGTCGAGCGTCGCGGGACCGTTGAGCTGCGAATCGGGTTCGTAGTCCCCGGACTCGAGGGCAGCGGCGGCGACGAGGACCTTGAAGGTCGATCCTGGCGGGTAGAGATTGCCGCCGATGGCACGGTTGTAGGCGGGTTTGCCCTCGGCCGATTCGAGGTTCTCGAAGGCCTTGTTGGCGGCATCCGTGTCGTGGTTGGCCAGGGCGTTGGGATTCCAGCCGGGGGTCGAGACCATGGCGAGGATCTTCCCGGTCTTCGGGTTGATGGCCACGGCCGCGCCGTTCTGGTTGCCCAGACCGTCCCATGCCGCTTGCTGCACCTTCGGATCGATCGTCAGCTCCACGGCCGCGCCGCGAGGCTGCTCACCGGTGAAGAAGGATCCGACCTTGTCGTAGAAGAGCGCATCGGAGTCACCGGAGAGGTAGTCCCCGGCGGCGCGTTCCATGCCCGAAGCACCGGAGACCACCGAGTAGAAGCCGGTCAGCGAAGCGTAGGCGCGCGGATCGAGATTGTCCGAACCGTATTTGCGCTGGTACTTGTACTTGTCGTCGACGGGTTCCGAATACGCGATCGGGGTGCCGTCGACGAGGAGTGGGCCGCGGTCGCGAGCGAGCTGGTCGAGGATCCGACGGTTGTTGAGCTGGTTGTCGTTGAGCGAGTCCGCGGTCACGTACTGCACCCAGCTCGTCGACCCGAACAGGAGCGCGAACATGACGAATCCGACGACTGCGATATGTGTCAGCGGTTTCTTCATCGTTCACCTCCGGAGGGTCGTGAGTCGGTGGGGTCGGTGTCGTCCGAGTCCTGGCCGCGTGCGGGCGGCAGGTTCGTCGTGGCGGCCTCGTCGTCGGTGCGGCGCAGGTTCGTCGTCGGGTCGTCCTCGTCGACAGCGTTCGCCGAGGCGGCCGGACCGACCGCGGCCCCGGTTCCGACCGCGGCCGGTGCGGTGTTCTTCGCCGGTTCCGGATCCTCGGTGACCTTGAGGACGCCGGTGTGGAACTCCTCGACGGGGCGGCGGGCATTGTCCGAGATCCGCAGCAGCAGAGCGATGATCATCCAGTTCGCGATGAGCGAGGATCCGCCCTGCGCCAGGAACGGCGTGGTCAGACCCGTCAGCGGGATGAGGCGGGTGACGCCGCCGACGACGACGAAGACCTGCAGGGCGATCGTGAAGGACAGTCCGGTGGCGAGCAGGGTGCCGAAGCCGTCGCGCAGCTGCTGGGCGGTGCGGATGCCGCGCTGGAAGATGAAGAGATAGCACAGCAGGAGCACGAAGAGTCCGGCCAGGCCGATCTCCTCACCGAAGCTGGCATAGATGAAGTCGGATTCGGCGTAGGGGACCATATTCGGTCGTCCTTCACCGAAACCGGTGCCGATGAGTCCGCCGTTGGACATGCCGAACAGGCCCTGCACCAGCTGGTAGGAGCCGCCGGGGGTCTTGTTGTACTCCTCGGGGCTGAGGGCATTGAGCCACCCGGACACTCGCTGTCCGACGTGGGAGAAGAGGAAGGTCGCAGCGACGGCGCCGGCGGAGAAGAAGCCGAGGCCGAGGATGATCCAGGAGACCTTGGCGGTGGCGACGTAGAGCATGGCGACGAAGAGGCCGAAGAAGAGCAGGGAGGTGCCCAGGTCCTTCTCGAACACGAGGATGCCGACGCTGGCGACCCAGGCGATGACGATGGGACCGAAGTCGCGTAGGCGGGGGAACCGGATGCCGAGGATCTTCGGCCCGGCGGCCACGAGCTGGTCCTTGTAGCTGACGAGGTAGCCGGCGAAGAAGATTGCCAGCAGGATCTTCGCGATCTCACCGGGCTGGAAGGACAGGGGCCCGACACCGATCCAGATGCGGGCGCCGTTGATGGTCTTGCCGAGGCCCGGGACGAGCGGCAGCAGGAGGAAGACCAGGGCGGCGAAGCCGGACACAAAGGTGTAGCGGCGCAGCCAGCGGTGGTCACGGACGACGAAGATCACGGCGATGGCCAGTCCCACGCCCAGTGTCATCCACACCAGCTGGGTCATGGCCGAACCCAGGTATTCCTTCCGTCCGAGGTCGACGCGATAGATCATGGCCAGTCCGAGCCCGTTGAGCAGCACCGCGATCGGCACGAGCACGGGGTCGGCGTACTTCGCCTTGATCCAGACGACGACATGGAGGATGAGGCCCAGGGCGGCCAGCCAGCCGGCATAACCGTAGACGTTGGCCGGGATCGTGCCCTCGACGCCGAGACCGACGAGGGCATAAGCACTGGTGGCGACGGCGATGGCCAGGATCAGGAGACCGAGTTCGGCCAGCCGGTAGGGTCTGGGTCGCGCGGTCTGCGAGGGAGCCTGGTTCATCACTGCGACTCCCGGGTGATCGCATCACTGGGGTCGGCGGATTTCGAATCCGGAGGTGAGGGTGCCGGATCGGTCGGGTTCGTCGAATCCTCGACGTTGCCGGTCACACCGGTCGAGCGGTCGGATTCCTTGCGCAGGTTGTCGATGATGCGGTCGGCTTCATCGCGCGAACCGGCGGGGATCGAACCGTGCAGACGGTCCTGCGAATAGCTGTTGAGGCTGTCGACCTCGATGTCGGTGGTGTCGACGAGGCGGCTGAGCTCGATGGGCCCGAGCGTGGTGTCGAGACCGCGGTAGAGCGAGACCTTGCCGTCTTCGGCGGCGACGTAGTACTGGTTGCTGACGTAGTTGTAGGCGAAGAAGCCGCCCACGGCCAGCGCGATGATCACGATGGCGGTGATGATCCATCCGAGGTAGGACCTTTTCTCGACCTCGTCGTCGAGGTCGTCCTCCTCATCCGCGGCGGTTTTGGTCCGCAGCTGCCGAGTGGTGCCGTCCTGGGCTTCGACGTCGTCATCGGCCTCGCCGTCGACGGCCTGGATCGGCACGGTGTCGGTGGGAATCTCTGCGTCCTCGTAGGCCGCTTGGGTGTCGGTGTCCGCAGCAGGTTCGGTCTCGGGATTCGCACCGATCGCCGCATAGCGGGGATTGATGTGGACGGAGCCGACGGAGACTCCGCCGGGAGTCTCGACTTCGCCTTCGAGGACATCGCCGACGACGACGGTGACATTGTCGGCTCCGCCGCCGGCCAGGGCGAGATCGATGAGCTGGCGGCAGGCCTCGTCGGGGTCGGCCACCTCGGTGAGGACTCGGGAGATGTCGTCGAGGTCGGCGAAGCCGGTCAGTCCGTCCGAACACAGCATCCAGCGGTCGCCGACCTGGGCTTCGCGCAGGGACAGATCGAGATCGGGGGAGGCGCCGACGTCACCGAGGACCTTCATCACTACGGAACGCTGCGGGTGGGTCTCGGCCTCCTCGGCGGTGATCCGGCCTTCATCGACGAGCATCTGGACGAAGGTGTGGTCATGGGTGATCGGCTGCAGCAGACCGTCGCGCAGAACATAGCCGCGGGAGTCGCCGATATGGGCGAGTGCGAAGCGATTGCCCGGGGCGCGCAGCACCGCGGTGACGGTGGTGCCCATTCCGGCGAGTTCGGGCTGTTCGCCGACGCCGCGGACGATCCGGTCATTGGCGTCGAGGATCGAGGTGCGCAGCAGTTCGAGCGCGTCCTCGCCGCCGGGTTCCTCATCGAGTTCGGCCAGACGGGCGACGGTGATCGCCGAGGCGACGTCACCGCCGGCGTGACCGCCCATACCGTCGGCGATGAGCAGGAAGTTCGGTCCGGCATAGCCGGAATCCTGGTTGTTCTTGCGCACCAGCCCGGTGTGAGACCGGGCTGCCGAACGGAGAGTGATGGTACCGCCGGTCGTCACGATTGGGTCTCCAGGGTCGTATGTCCGATGGTGATCCGGGTGCCGATGCTCAGCCGCACAGGGCCGGTCATGCGTGATCCGTCGACGATGGTGCCGTTCGTCGAACCGAGGTCCTCGAGCAGCCAGGCGCCGTTCTTCGCGGAGATCCGGGCATGGTGGCTGGACGCGAAGTCGTCGTTGATGACGATCGTGTTGTCCGGCGCACGGCCGAAGGTCACGGGGGCTCCGGAGAGCATGAGCGACTGACCGGCCAGTGGGCCGTCGGTGATGCGGATGGTGCCCGGATGGGCGTGGGCGACCGGTGCGGCCGCGGGGGCCTGCCGGGGTGCGGGTGCCGGACGGGCCGGCGGGGGCGCGGTGGCCTTGGAGCCGCCTCGGCGAGATTTCCGTCCGGCGCGGGAACGGCGGGGACCGAAGATGTCGCGGCGCAGAACTCCGGCGACTCCGAGGACGAAGAGCCAGAGGATGACGAAGAAGGCCAGCCGGAAGACGGTGACGGTGAATTCGCTCACTGGGCGTCTCGCTCGCTGTAGTGGACTTCGGCCTCTCCGGCGAGGAGGATGTCGCCGTCGGAGAGGTTCGCCGAGGTGAGTTTGCGTCCGTGCAGCAGTGTGCCGTTCGTCGAACCGAGGTCGTTGGCCACCGCATGGTCGCCTTCGACGATGATCTCGAAGTGGCGGCGGGAGACGCCCGGGTCGTCGATGACGAAGTCCGAACTCGACGAGGAGCGGCCGAAGGTGTTCGTGCCCTGGCGCAGCTGCTGGGCGCGACCGTCGATGGTCACGCTGGCCTCGATCGTGCGGCTGCGTGCGGGGGCAGGTGCGGAGGCCGGTCGGGGGGCCGGATTGGCGCGCGGGGCGGGTGTCGCCCGCGCCGGTTCCGGGGTGCGGCGCGGGGTCACGGGCCGGGAGCCGGAGTTCGGTGACTCGCCGACGACCGGGTTGGCCCGGGAGACCGGGTCGTAGCCGCCGCGATTGGCCGGCTGCGCGGCCGGGGAGCCGTCGGGGCGCTGAGTCGAGGACACGACCCGGTACATGCCCGTGTCGAGGTCATCGGCCAAGGAGAATTCGACGGACACGGGACCGACGAAGCTGTAGGCCTGCTCGACGGCGTGATCGCCGATGACTTGGCGCAGATCCGAGCGCAGTTCGGATTCGAGACCGGAGAGTCGGTCGTGATCCGTCGGTGAGAGCTCGATGATGTAGTGATTGGCTGTCAGTGTGCGGCCGCGGGAGACCACGGCGGCCTTGTTGTCGGCCTCACGGCGCAGAGCGCCGGCGAGTTCGACGGGTTCGACCTGTGATCGGAAGGCCTTGGCAAAGGCGCCGTTGACGACGCTCTCCAGCCCCTTCTCGAAGCGATCGAGTATCCCCATGGCACCTCCTCATCAGGTGTTGCCGGTCGCAGACGAACTCTTCGCCACGCGTCTGTGTGGGCCCTGACCAGGTGGTCCCGGGTGGGCACAGTCTGAGCACATCAACACCCAATCCTAACGCGGTGAGGCTCTCAACTCACGTCGCGCGTGTTCTCGGGGCGAAGCTGTGCCGCGATTCTCGGCCCGCGTCCAGTGAAGTCGCGGGGATGGTGAGAGGTGGTGTGCGGGCTGCGCGGGGCGCGGTGCAGGGGCCGGGACGGCGGCACCGCGGGGGGCGGGGGAGGGCCGTCGGACACTTGTGATCAAGGACGGGAAATGTGAACGTGGACACGTTTGTGCGCTTTCGCTCCATCCGGTTTTATGTTTCGCCGTCAGCGATGCTAGAGTTTTCTCTTGTTCGCGCGAGTGGCGGAATTGGTAGACGCGCTGGCTTCAGGTGCCAGTGGCCGCAAGGTCGTGGGGGTTCAAGTCCCCCCTCGCGCACAGCGAACATGAAGCCCCTCACCGGGACCTCGAGAAGGTCGGGTGAGGGGCTTCGTCGTGTCTGCAGAAGAGCCCCGCGGCGCAAGCCCGCAGCACCGGGCCGGGAGACCGCGGCGCGAGGCTGCGCCGCGGGGCCCGACGGGGTGGGAGGTCGCGGCTCAGCTGCGTTCGTAGACGCGGGCGCGGCCCGTGACCCCGGCGAAGCGGAACGGTCCCGCGGTCACCTTCGGGGTCGAGACGTCCTCGGCGCTCGGCAGCTCGGTCGCGTGCAGGGTGCGGTACTCGTCGATGGACAGCGGCACGCGGGCATCGAGTGCCGCGGTCACGGTCTCGCGATGCGAATGCTGCTCATAGCCGGGCACGACGCGGGCGGTGAAGAACTCTCCGACGCTTCCGGAGCCGTAGCTGAAGAATCCGATGCGCCTGCCCGCGAGATCCGAATCGTGGTCGAGCAGCGAACACAGACCCGCATACAGCGAAGCGGTGTACGAGTTGCCGAGACGGCGGTTGTACAGGGTGCTCGCCGCCAGTCCCGTATCGCGCGGGTCGGAGGCAGCAGCGGTCTGAGCACCCGCGACGATCTCGGTGTTGAGCACCGCTCCGGTCAGACCGGCGAGGTGGACCTGCGCCTTCTTCGCCATCTTCGTGAACGGCTGATGGTAGAGGATGCGGTCGATCTCGTCGATTCCCGGTCCGTCCTGCGTCTGCAGATCGTTCCAGGCGCCGGTGAGGGAGTCGAGGTACGCGGTGACGGACAGGGCACCGTCGACGATCGCGGTCGTCGAATCGTTCGGCCGCCAGAAGTCATCGACATCGGCGGAGTTCAGGCCCGAGACCGGTTCGATCTCGAGCAGCCTCGGGTTCGCGGAGACGAGCATGGCCACGGCTCCGGCACCCTGAGTGGGCTCGCCGGCGGTGTCGAGTTCGTAGCGGGCGACGTCCGAAGCGATGACGAGGACGCGTTGGCCGGGCGAACGGGTGACGATGCCGACGGCGGCCTGCAGCGCCGCAGTCGCCGAATAACAGGCCTCTTTGACCTCGACGATGCGCATCTGCGAGGGCAGCTCGAGCAGCGAATGTACCGCCATGCCCGCGGCCTTGGACTGGTCGGTGCCGGACTCCGTGGCGAACAGCATCGTCCTGATGCCCTCGGTGCCGCTGCGTTCGATGATGGGTGCTGCGGCCGCGGCGGCCATGGTGACGATGTCCTCATCGGGCGCCGGGAAGCTGAACTCGTCCTGCCCGAGACCGAGACGGAACTTGTTCGGATCGGTGCCGTTCGCCTCGGCGAAGTCGTCGAGTCGGACGACATGATGGGTCGTGGCCAGCTCGATGTCGTCGATGCCGATCGGTGTCATGCGGCCTCGCCGTCCTCTCTGCGTTCCATCTCAAGATGTGTGGACATGAGCTCGCCCGGGTTCGTCTGCGCGGCGAGCAGCGAGAGCTCACCGCAGAGCACGGTGGCGGCCATGAGCGCGGCCAGACGGCGCGAGTTCGCGCCGGGCTCGCGGTCCTCGCGGCAGCCGAGTCGCTCCAGCGCCTCGTCGACATGCGGCAGATCCTTGCCGTTGCCGACGGTGCCGACGATGAGATGCGGCAGGGTGGTCGAGAAGTACAGGCCCTCGGGTCGGTTCTCCGCATAGGTGATCCCCTGCGAGCCCTCGACGATGTTCGCCGCATCCTGACCCGTGGCCAGGTAGAAGGCGAGCAGCATGTTCGCATAGTGGGCGTTCGCCGATCGCAGCGCCCCGGCGATCGTCGACCCGACGAGGTTCTTGCGGATGACGATCTCGGTCATCTTCTCCGCGGTCGAGCGCAGGCGGCGTTCGACGACCTCGTGGGGCAGGAGGATCTCGGCGACGACATTGCGGCCGCGCCCGAGGATCCCGTTGACCGCGGTCGCCTTCTTGTCCGAGCAGTAGTTGCCCGACACCGAACCGTAGTCGAGGCCCAGGTGCCAGGACAGAATGCGCTCCATGAGCGTGTCCGAGGCCTGGGTGACCATGTTGTGGCCCGAAGCGTCGTTGGTCCGGAAGGCGAAGCGGACGAAGAGCAGATTGCCGACGATCTCCGGGTGGACCTCGATGAGCCGGGCATGGTTGCTGCCGGCCGAGACGACGTCCTCGAGTTCGGGCATGCGGTGTCGGATGGCCTGCGCGGCCGCCTCGGCACCGATCGCGGACTCGGCGACGAAGAGCACCGACCGGGTCATGCGCTCATCGACGATGACGGTGCGGATGCCGCCGTCGATCTCACGCGAGATCGACGCGCCGCGACCGACGGAGGGCCACAGCGGGGTTTCGTACGTTGCCAGGGGCACGGCCACCTCGGTGTGGGTGCCCGTCGGAGCCAGCGCTTCGCCGCTGACCCGCAGGGGACCGACCCAGGTGGTCGGGATCCCGGTCATCGTGGTCTGCTGTTTCACAGCTGATTCCTCCTCGAAAGAACGTCAGTTCGGTGCGAGAGCGCGGTGACGTCGATTCCGCGCAGCCGGGCGAACTCGCCGAGGCGGCCTCGCGTGAGCAGGTCCGTGCCCGTGAGATCCGTGGACCGTTCGGCACCGAGCAGAGCGAACAGAGCCGAGGTCTGAGTCTGCCAGGTGCGCACGAGTTCGACGAGTCCGTCCGGACCGTGATCGAGCACGGTCTGCAGGAAGGTGCCGGCGACACCGACGGCACGAGCCCCGCAGGCCAGCGCTTTGACGACATCATAGGGGTTGCGGACTCCGCCGGAGGCCAGCAGCACACGTGACGAGACGCCGTCGGCATTCGCGTCGCCGGTGTCAGCGGCAGTGGTCCATTCCGGTGGGGCGTCGAGCAGGCAGGCCAGGGCGGACTGGCCGAAGCCGGTGAGCATGGAGAAGTCGCTGGCCCCGGCGCGGTCGTTCTCGATGCGCAGGAAGTCCGTGCCGCCGGCACCGGAGACATCGGCGAAGCGGACCCCGATGCCGGCGAGCAGCGACAGGGTGCGGCGGCTGAGGCCGAAGCCGACCTCTTTGACGACGACGGGCACGGGGCAGGCGGCGACGATGTCCTCGAGCCCTGACAGCCAGGTGGAGAAGTCGCGGGTGCCTTCGGGCATCGCGGTCTCCTGGACGGGGTTGATGTGCAGCTGCAGGGCGTCGGCCTCGAGCAGTTCGACGGCCCGGCGGGCATCGTCGGCGCTGCGACCGGCACCGAGGTTGCCCATGACGAAGCCGTGCGGGTTCTCCTCCCGGATGACGGTGAAGCCCTTCGCGGCCTCCGCATCGTCAAGGGCCACGCTCATCGACCCGCAGGCCATGGGCAGCCCGGTCTCGGCCGCGGCGATCGCGAGGTCCCGGTTGATCTTCGCCGTGGTCTCGGTGCCGCCGGTCATGCCGTTGACATAGAAGGGGGTCGGCCAGGTCCAGTCGCCGAGGTCGACGGAGAGGTCGACGCGCTCGGGACTGGTGCCCGACAGCGCATGGTGGACGAACTCGAGGTCGTCGAAGTCGCTGCGGCGGGGCCCTTCGGTCTGCTGCGCCGAAGCGAGGCGGACGTGGTCGTCCTTGCGGGAGGCGCGGGAGGCTTTGGCCTCGGGGGTCTCAGAACTCATCGATCTCGCCTTCCTCTCGGTGGGTGCCGAGGTCCAATGGTCGGATGCCTGCGGCTTCCCAGCCGGTCAGGATGGTCTGCGCATCGGTGTGGGAATGGGCCAGTGCGATCCCGCAGTCGCCGCCGCCGGCGCCCGAGGGCTTCGCGGCGGCACCGTGTGCTTCGGCGATCTCGCACAGTTGGTGCAGGGTGGCGGTCTCGATGAGGCTGCCCGAGGTCTCGCCGAGGCGCTGGAGCAGGGAGCGGGCGGCGCGGATGGTCTTCAGCGCCGCTTGGGCATCATCGTCATCGAAGGCGGTCACGAGATCCTCGACGAGAGTATGGGAATCGGCGGCGAAGGAGGAGAAGGGACGCGGCTCGGCGGCTACGGGCGCGGGGCCGGCCTCAGGTGCCGGGCCGGCCTCAGGAGCGGGCCCAGCCTCAGGTGCGGGCGCAGCATCCTGTGCGGCGCCGGGGGAGTGGACGCGTTTGACGAGGTGCTCGGTCGAGGCCGGTGAACCCGTCCATCCCACGAGGAGATCGAGAGAGGCGGGAGGAGTGATCCGCCGCGCAGAAGAGCCCGCCCATTGCGAGCAGTTCAGTGCCGAGACGACGCCATGGGCCTCACGGTGGGCGCGCAGGGCGGCACGGTCGGGCGAAGAGTAGCGGATCCACCCGCCGAAGGTGCTGGCGGCCAGATCTCCGCCCGAAGCGTTCGGCGAGATCGCGATCGTTGCCAGCAGCGCGAGTTTGAAGCGTTCGGCGGGGCTGAGGCGAAGCTCGTAGAACTCGGCGAGGGCAGCGACCGTCGCCACGGTCACCGCGGCCGAGGAGCCGAGCCCGAACTTCCGGCCGTCGGTGTCATCGAGTTCGCTGGAGATCTCAAGATCGAAATAGCGAGGGGCCGCACCTCGGGCGGCCCGCAGCTCCTCGACGGTCGAGATCGCCGAGAGCACATAGTCGGCAGGACGATGCTCGAGGACGATGGCCTCGCCGTTCTCCTCCCGATGCCACACCAGCGGTGCCTGACCGTATTCGGAGGAGTGGATGCGGCCGGAGTCCTCACTCTCGGTCAGCCGCACCGTGATGCAGCGATCGACGGCGACGAGCACCGCCGGCTGCCCGGGGGAGACGACGGCGTATTCTCCGGCGATGAAGAGCTTTCCGGGTGCCCGGGTCTCGATCATGCGTGGCTGCCTTCACCCGCAGACGTGCCCGCAGCGGGCGGGACTTCGTCAGCGGCGGTGAGCAGGTGGGCGCCGGGGCCGGGGCCGACGACGCGGACATCGCCGAATCCGGAGAGCCTCTCCGCCAGCGCCTCGGCGTCGGAGGGGCGGACGATGACGGCGACGTTCGGACCGGCATCGGCGGTCGAATAGGCTTCGATCCCGTGCTCGCGGGCTTCGGCCACGGCGTCGAAGATCGCATGGCTGGTCGGGTTGAGGAAGCGGATCGGGGGCACGGTGGACTGGATGAGTCCGTGCATGCGCAGGGCATGGGATTCGGTGATCTCGCCGATGCGGGTGAAGTCCTCGGCGGAGCAGGCCGCGACCATCTGCTCGAGGTAGTCCTCGGTCGAGGACACCCAACCGGAGTAGAACGGGGAGGTCTCCGCCGTCAGACGCATCGCCTCGCGGGAGGACACGGCCTTCCTGGCGCGGTTGACGGTGACGATGATCATGCGCATCTCCGGGGCCTCGACGGATTCGGCGAACGAGGACTCATCGTCACCGGCATGCCACACGGCCATTCCTGCGGCGATCGACCGGCAGGCCGATCCCGAACCGCGGCGGGCCAGACGGCTGAGCTCGCGGGCATCGAGGTCGAGGTCGAAGGCTGCGGCGGCCGCGGTCGCCAGGGCGGCGAAGCCCGACGCCGAGGAGGCCAGTCCGGCACCCGTGGGCACGGAGTTGCGGGAGCGGACAAGGACCCGGTCCTCGCGTCCGGCGAGTTCGCGGACATGGTCGAGGAAGACGGAGATGCGGTTCGTCTGCCCGGCATCGGCGAGGCTGCCGTCGAGTTCGAGGACATCGGTGGCCGCCTCCGGGGCGGGAACCACCGTGGTCGTGGTCTCGAAGTGGTCCAGGGTCAGCGAGAGGCTGCCCGCGGCGGGCAGGATGAGCTCCTCATCGGCTTTGCCCCAGTATTTGACCAGGGCGATGTTCGGGTAGGCCCGCGCCGTCGTCGTTCTCATGTCGGTCTGACCTCCGTCGTCCAGGTGCGGGGGGCTCCCGCGGCGCGCAGCGCATCCGCCAGTTCCTCGGCGGCTTCGTCTCCATCGGCCAGGGCCAGCACGCAGCCGCCGAGGCCTCCGCCGGTGAGCTTGGCCCCGCGGGCTCCGGCCGCGGTGGCCGCAGCGACGAGGGAGTCCAGGCTCGGGGTGGAGACGCCGAGGCCGCTGAGCAGCTCATGGGCCTCGAGCATGCGGTGGCCGATCGTCACCTGGTCACCGGAGCGGATATCGTCCACGGCGGCATCGGTGAGCTCGGCCAAGCGGTCGATCATCGCGCCGATGCGCGTCGGATCCGCGTCACGACGGGCACGCACTCCGCCGACCGCCTCGGCGGTGGACCCGTGGTGACCGGAATCGGCGAGGACGAAGACGAGGCGCTGACCGACATCGATCGTCTCCGCGCACCCGGTCTGGAAGCGGATCGGGGCGGGTTTGGCCACCGCCCAGGCATCGATGCCGCTGGGGCGGCCGTGGGCGACGGTCTCGGCGGCCTGCACGATCTCGTGGAGGGCCTCCTCGTCGAAGACGGTGGCATGGAGATTCGCCACGGCTCGGGCGACGGATGTGGCCACGGCGGCACTCGATCCCAAGCCCCGGCTGTGGGGGATCGCCGAGCGGATGAGCAGCTCCACCTCGGCGTCGGGATCGCCCACGCCCTCAAGGGCGGCGGTCAGCCCGGCGACGACGGGACCCATCGGCTCCGGGGCGGTCTGCGCGTTCCCGGAGAACAGCTGGCTCTCGATCCGGGTCTCCTGCTCCGGTGACCGGCGGATATCGGTCTGGACTCCGAGGCCGTGCAACGGCACGGCGACGGCGGGAGAGCCGTAGACGACCGCGTGTTCGCCGAACAGGATGGCCTTGGCATGGGCGAAGCCCTGAGCTGTGCCTGCGGCGGCCGGAGTCGGATCGGTCAGAGAAGAATTGTGCATGCAGGAGGATTTCGGGATCCGAGGACAGCGCCGAGGACGTTGGGGGCTGACGCAGTCAGAGAGCGGGTGCGGGTCTGCGTTTTGATCATGATGCACCATCATATGCGTTGACCCGTCCCTTCTGCGAAGGCGAGGCGTCAGCGAGGGCGGGCTAGCGACTGACTGGGTTCGATTCGAGTGCGGCACCCTGTTCCGGCCAGACGAGGCCGAAGCGACCTTCCGTGGTCAGCAGATCTTCGATCGTGCTGTGCCTGGGAGTCGGGCCGCCAGCGAGCAACATCACACGATCACCCGTGCGACGTCGACCAGGTCGGCGATGTGCGGGGGCCGAGAGAATCAGAAGACATGGGTTAGACGGATTCGAGTCTTCCGCAGGTGTCGCAATTCGGCTCGCTCTTCCGGATGGTATCAGTCCTTCAGCAGCGCGGTGAGTGCCGCGTCGATGGTTGGGTCAGCGTGCGCAACGACACCCGACCGGAGACGAGCGAGCATGTCGGGCAAAGTGATGAGCGGCACCCCTCCGGGACACTTTGTGCCTGCAGCCACGTTCCCGAGGCCATCGTTTGTGGGGATCAACACGACAGACGGCTCGATTTTTGCGTTGGGAAAGAGCTCCCGAAAACGGGTCCGCGCCATTTCCATGTTGCGCGACATTCGTCGTGGGTCCTTGACCTGCTGACCTGTTTTGTCGTCGCGGCATAGCAACCATTCGTTCTCGGTATACCAGGTCACCGCGCCTGAGGCGTAGTATTTGAGGTCTATGACAAAGATCGTCGCGCCTTGCACGATCACGCAGTCGACATCAGTGTTGAACTTCTGATCCGGTATTGGCTTGCCGCCAGGAGCCGGCATCGCCACCGACCAGTACGAGCTGAAGTTGTCAATGAGGTTCTCACGGCACAAAGCCTTGTAGAACCCTGTTTCGCCAAGCTGTCCGCTGTAGACGTTCTTGCGTGAGAAGTCCGCCTCGAAGAGACCCAGCCCGGCAACTCCTTTAGCGCAGATGGACACCGGCGGGTGATAGGAGCGCAGCTCCTGCGGTTCGAACCCCGTCATTCGCCCTTTGCCGCTGGGACGTGAGATCGTGTCGAGTTGTGGTTTGGGTGTTCCGACTTTACGGCCACCAGCATCCTGTGGACTCGGTGAGGACTGTTTGCTGCGGTGCGGTCTTGCACCGGTTCGCGGAGACTGTCGAGATTGGGGTATTGAACTGCTCTTCTTGTTTCCGGCGAACAGACTGTGAATGAATTTCCGCATGATCTCCTCATTCCCACGGATATCTGAGGTGTTCGTGCGACCAGCGTACGATCCCCTGCGAGAAGTCATAGAAGGATTCCCATACTCGCTCGCCATTGCCGTCGCTCAGCGTCCACCAAACCGCCAGGAGCACGAGCATGGCCACGATGACGAGTTGCACGATCGACACCAAGTTGCGAAACACCCAGTGCTGTGTGGGTTCGCCGCTTGCCGGGAGCTCATCGCTGCTCATGCGTTCGCCTCCTCTCCCTTTGCTGAACCCCTCGCAGCCGAACTGGTCGGCTCCCCAAACAGGCTCTGACCACCCTGCGCTCTGATGGCCCAATCAACGACGCCGAGCGGGTGCGGCGGAATGTTCGGTCTCCCCCGAGACGTCGAGTCGACAGCGAAGTAGGTGACATTGGCGAAATCGCTTTCGATGCGCGCGATCAGCCGGTCTTCCCCGACGTCCTGCAGCCAGGTACGAATGCCTGCACTGTCGACGGGGATCTTCTGCTCGGTCTCTGAAATCTCTGCCACGACATCGACCTTCGTGACGACGACTGCGATGCGACGACGGTCGAGGTCGTCGAGCTGATCGACGACGCTACCGTACGCATCTTCGGTCGACCCCTGTGCGACGGGTATCTGGCCATTCAGCCTGCTGCGGTGGAGGCTGTCTGCGACGACGGGAATGGCGAGCGGATCGATGAGGAAGACGTATGCTGTCGCATCGTTGAGATAGGTCAATGAATGAGCGTGCTCGGCAGTGACGAAGTTCTCGCCGGCGGCGTCCAAAAGGTGCATCTCGAAGGTGTTCTCTGGACCCTCGACGAGGAACGGATACCCTTCAGGTTTGTCGTCATGCACGGTCTTAGCGGGAGCTCGGCCCGCGCGGGACTCGTTGACGGAGGTCGTGAGGAACTGCTCGGCCACGCTGCTCAGCGGAGTGATTGTCAGACCTGGTGCCACGTCATCACCGTGATCGTTCAGCGACGTAGCTGAGGCTGCAAGGAACTGGGTCTTGCCTGCTGCAACAGGACCGAGAACCGGGATCTGGATGACGCGACGGGTGCCTGATCCTCGAGGGAGGGAGGAATCGCAGTACGGGCAGATGGCCTCAAGTACAGGAGAGGCTCGTGCCACTGTGAGCGGAAGTTCCTGCCCGCAGCCACAGACTCGGGTGCGAATGCCGAGCCGTCCCGGAGTCATATCGCGGTGGATGACCCTGCACGCGGGGTTCGAGCATCGGAAGCTGGGGGTGTCGGTGACTCCGTAACATCCCGGCTGCACGCAGTGAACAGTAGCTCCCTCCTGTTTCATGAAGTGCGTCTCCTGCGCCCGCAGAATACGGAGAGTGATCGACTGGGTGATGACGACGAGCACCCGGAATGTCCAGGTGATCAAATACCACAGGAGAGTACCGATCCACAGACCGACGGTGAAACCGAGTGCGGGAATGAAAGCGAGCGGGAACCACCAGCCCAGACAGAGGCCCAGCGCGCCGGCCGAAACTTCGCCGGACTGACGCAGAACAGCAGTCTGGTCATGATGGAACTGGAAAGGCACATAGTTCGGCCAGGCGTAGTCCCAGCCGAAATTCTTCGCAGCACCCGACGCGCTGAGCCGGAACACGCCACCGGCCCGAACTTTCGCTGGTGTCGCGATGGTGGGACCCTTCTCATTCGCCCCTCGCAGCACCCGGTAGGGAATCACCAACCCGGTGATGATGCCGGCAAGCAGGGCGAGGCCCGCTACAATGATCGCCAGTCCGAGCACATAGGCGATGATCCTTGCGACGAGCACGAACAGAGACCAGACGATCATTACAGCAAGCCAGAGGCCGATTACGATGGCGAGGATGATTCCGATGACCTGTGGCATTATTCGTCCCTTTCCCGTTCATCGCTTGCATCATTGTGCCGACGGCCGGTCAGAAAGCCTACCGCGCTGGAGAAGCCATCTTTTGCGAAGTTCTTCGCTGAAGGAATACCGCGGAGGATCTCGGTCAATCGTGCTTCGGCTTCGAGGTGGTCGTGATTTCCTGGATCTGCCGTGATGAGCGCCTTGGCGAGTTCGATCCAGCCTTTGATGTCGCGTGTCTTCGTCATCTTCGGATGACGCTGAAGAACGGGCGCCAATAGCCAACTGCACTCTTCTCTCAAGCTGTCATTTAGACCGACACGACGCACCCAAAGCGCCAACAGCCTAGGGTCTACCTGTTCTGTGTCATCCTCGGGTCCGATCGCGAGGATCCAGCCTGCGGGCTGCAATCGGGCCCGCGAGGGATCGGAAGCAGCGTTCTTGAGCGAGTTCTCTATCGCCTCCTCGCGATTGTCGGGCACTTGGAGGCCGATCCGCGCGGCCTCTCGCCACTGGGCGAGCGCGCGTGTGTGAGAGTCGGGTGAACCGTCGTCGATGATAGCGTCCCAAGCCCCATCACCCAGCTCGCGTGCCAGGCGGGCATGGGAGAGCGTACGGTCAGCGAGTTCGCCGAGGAGGGACCGACGCAGGTGCCGAACGATCCGCTCACCGTCATACCAAGAGGTGATGTTATTGCTGACCTCACGCGGGTGATCGAGCAGATACGAGACGGCGCGTTCGATGGCCGGACTCAGACGCTGAGTGGGTAGATTGTCGGACAAAGGCGCCGCGAGACGGAGCAGCTGCGGCAGAGCATGGCTGGTGGTGCCGAGAATCAACTCGGCGAAGAGATCGGCAATACGTTCAGGTTCTGAGAGACGAATGGTCTGCCAGCCGCCGCTGGCATTGAGTTCGCTCGCCCATGCGCTCGCGGCAGTCGGATCCGCCGCAAGTGCTTCGAGGGAGGGCACGAGAACGGCTTCAGCGAGACCCGCGACACCTGTATCCGCGGCATAGCGAGCCGCACGCGCTGCACGGATCGCATCATCTGTACTACGGACGCCGTAGGAGGCAATGGAGTCGCTGAGCTCATCGAAGTAGAGCTCGAGGTCATCACGGAGGCCAGCCTCGCCGAGGCCCTCGATCAGGGAGATCCCGATTTCCCATTCATCGCGTCCTGCTTCGACTGTGCGGAGTCCGAGCACCATCTCGACACCGTTGCCTCCGACTTCAGCGTTTGTCGCCTTCATCCAGCGGCCGCCGAGTGCTGCGGCTTCGATCGCATCGAAGGCATCGTGGTCATTGACCCACGCAGCGATCCGCGCAGCTTCGGGCGTGATCGGGACTTCGCTCGCGCTGTGCTTGGTGAGATCGATGACGTGTGCACCGGAGAAGCTCTCTGTGACCAGATCGGGATGGACGCCGACAAGCTGAGCAGTTGTCCGGAATGGATCGGTCGCGAACGCCCGACACCCGAGCGCAAGGGCGTCGTTCGGAGGGAGGAGTAGCGTGCCTGCGGCAAACCACTTGAGGACGAGTTCAAGGTCGTGGTGGATGACGATGACCTTGGTGCCGGGTTCGTCGAGCGCGGCGTGCAGCATGCTCAGATAGAGGGGAAGCGTCGCCGCAGCCCACGGATCCTCGCGGAGCATGGCGATGAGTGCCTCGCCTTCGAAGGCTTCGTCGATCTCCAGCGGGGCGAACCATTTCTCGCTTCGCGACGATGGCGCCTTCTCGAGTCTCCAGTTTCGTGCTGCCCAGATCTGGGCGGGACGATAGGGATGGATGTCATCCTCTTCCCGAGTGACGACAGTCTGAGTGAGCTGGTTGCCGCTCCGGCCGGAGTTCGTCTTACCCGTGGCGATGCCACGCGAGAAGTAGAACCCTTGCTCGCCTCGGAGGTAGACAGCAGTAGGTGGATGCTCTGTTTCCTCGCGGTCGAATGGCCAGGAGCGGCTCTTCACATGCAACAGTTCGGAGACGATCACCGCACGGTCAGCGCCATCGATGCCCTCTGACACCGCTTGGAAACCGAAGCCGTCGAGTCGGTCGACCGACTCGTCACTCGTCACGTCCGTATAGACGGCGCTTTCGAAGACCATTCGACACTCCTACTTCTTCGCACTCTTGGGGATGACGCGATGCTCAGCCAGCAGCCACAGCAGTGGATCTGCGACACGGTGAGGCAGCAGGCCGCGAGAATTGACTCGCGCTTCCCCATATTCGGGTTCTGCGCCCAGCGCGGAGACGCCGAAGACGCGGAAGTTGTCGTAGTTGGCCCGCAGCTGACGAATGAGGTGATCTCCACCCCAGCGCTCAATGAGCGAAACCATGTTGTCATGGACGTCGAGTGAATCCTGCTCATCGAAGACATCGGACTCGGGTGAGTTCCTCCGGATGGGGTTATTCGCGGGTACCTGATCGAAAAATGCGTCGATCTTGGGCACAACGACGGCAAGCGGTGTCTTGACCTTTCTGTTGCGTTTATGTTGGAGCACAGAAGTGATTCCGTCGAGGGCAGCCTCGGGGTCGGTTTCGGCGACAGTCACACCACGCGTCGTCGCCGATTCGCGATTCTCCGGGAACGCGAAGGGATCGAGCAGGAGCATGACACCTGAGACTTGTGCCAAGTATTTCTGCTTTGTGACCACATCTTCGTTCTTGACATCCTCGCCTGCATTGTCATAGAAGGAGAAGATCGTGCCGCTGCCTTTGGTGCTGCCCTTCCACTCGTAGACGGCAGGTTCCTGTTTTTCACCGCCCGATTGTTCGGTCTGACCGGGAAGCTGCTCACCAGACAGCATGGCGTACTCATTGAATTCAAGGTCACGCGCCAGGCCCGAACTACCGCCGGGCGTGATGATCGAGGCATCGAATCGGCGCGCAACCTGACCTTTGAGCTGCTTGTGGAGCACAGTCAGCAGAACGGTTTTTCCTGAGTAGCGCAGCCCGACGAGGCCGAAGAGCGGTGAGCCGGCTTCGAGGCTGCGAGGCAGGCGGGAGTGGCACGCGGGACAGATACGGATTCTGCTTTCCCCGCCGCAGTCGGAACAGACCGCCGTTTCGGCGGCGAGTAGGTCAGTCGGGTTGGCCGGATCACTGCCGGGAAGGGTGATTGCCGGTGGGACAGGTTGTGAATCCTGGAACTCGCGTCTGCGTTTGGGGTCGTCTCTGTCCTGGCAGGGAGGACGACCCGGCTGGCCACGCTGTGAACAGCGGAAGGCCACTTTCTTCATGTTGAGCTCGTTATAGCAGTACGGGCATGCTGTGGTCTTCTTCCCGAAAAGAGACATGTTCAGCCTTTCATGGCTCGAGTGGCCGGTGGAATCAGCTCTGAGTCGTCGAGGGAGAAGACGCAGACCCAGAAGGGCGACTTCTCTTTGCCGATCTCGATCTCGTGCTCGCTCGACGTACCGGTGGTGAAGTCCAAATCGATGGAGCCCACGACATGGCCGTCATCGGCGTCCCACGGCTTCACGGAGCCCCGTTTGAGAACGACCCGCGCGGGAATCGAGTGACCGGTAGTCTCGCTTACTGCCGTGATGCTGCAAGCGACTTTGCCCATGAGGGACTTGTGGATCTTCAGATCGTAGCGTGCGCTCTTGGCCGTCGTTGCAGCTTCCCAAGGAATCGGCGTCCATGCCAGCACGCTTTCGTCATCGTCGAAGCGCACCACCGTGCCTATGCCGAGGTCAGAAGCTGATGTGACGCCACCGACAATGGTCACTCCGCCGTCTTTGCGGTAACGGGCCTGAGTCACCCGGCGTGTGCGACGAGTTCCGTCCGCTTGCCAGGACAATTCCATAATGCAGTCATCGTCCGGCCATTTCCATGAGATGCGCAGGTCGTCCCCGAACGCTTCGGTCGCGATCTGGGTTGCCGGCTGTGCGGTTCCGGCGATGACGGAGTAACCGACGATGCAGCCCTCGTCGACGATTGTCAGCGGTACGATTCGTGCGAAACCGTCGAAGGGTGCCAGCCGCGCCTTTGCCGACGTTGCCCCGGGAAGCAGCTCTGTCCGGGTGCCGCCAAGCTGCACGAGCTTTGCACGATTGACGAGTTCTCCTTCGGGAAGCATCGTGAGCGGTGCGAACGACCAGAGCTCGACATCGTAGCCGACGATCTCTGTCCATGTTGCTTGTAAGCCGGCGTTGTCTACCACGTCGAGGTCGCGGACCCCTCGCGCCCGGCCACGCGGTGTCACTGTGGTGGATGCCGGTTCCGAGAGTTGTCGGCCACCGTCCAGGAGGTAGACGGCTCGCACCAAGAAACGATATTTGGCCCCCGTCGTCAGTCCGCTCACGCGCAATGTCGAACCGTGTGAGATCTCATGATCGGAGGTCGATCCGTCTGGTTTCTGCTGTGTGACAATGACACCCGCGGCCGCCGACGGGCATGTCCATGAGAGCTGCACCGTGGTGAGATCTGTGGTTGAACGCAGAGATTCTGGAGCGGGAAGGACGGAAACGGTTGTGTGCACCACGTCCGAGAACATCGAACCATCACGAGTCGCAAAGATTGCGTAGGTGACCTCGGCGATGGGTGCCGACTCGTCGGTCAGCGATGATTCAGTAGTCTGTGAGGCAACGACAACACCGTCGGTGGGTGAGGTCGGGGCATGCCCCCGTCCTCGGATGACCGTGTACGTAATTGTCGTATCGGCTTCCTGCGCCCAGCTCAATGTGACGCCTGCGTCCGTCACACGGGCGGCGAAGGAGCGCGGCGCGGACGGAGGAAGGGAATCCCGGCGCGTGACTAGAGTCTCGTCACCCTGGTCGATGGTGATGGCCTCGTTGATCGCTACGAGTGCTGCAACATAGTCCTTCTTCGCCGCCGCGAAGTGGTAAGAATCCAACGCGGTCTTCTTGAGCGCTTTCAACCGATTGATCTCCGTGTGAAGTTCAGTTCGATCTGCCTGCTCGTCATCACTTGATGAGACCGCTGTGAGAGTGCGTGCCGCCTGGGCAAGCTCTCCCTCGCTGAGGAACTGGCGGACTTGAGCGAGGCTCATGCTCGATTCGGAACTGCTCGATGGTTGCGCTCCAACAGCCGCCACGATCCGTGCAGCATCATTTCGAGTGAAACCGGAGGCTGCGAGATGATCGCGTACGGCCATCTTCGGTTTTCCACGGTTGAGTTGCTTTTCTGCCGCATCGACCACTGTCGTGAGCACGACATGAGCGATCTCCGCATCATTGCGGCAGGAGTTTTTGATGGCGACGAGCAGCTTCTGCGCGCTCTGCAGGGCATCGGTGTCTCTGCCCTGTTCGTTCTTTTTCAGTGCCTTCTCGACATCAACGATCCCGATCGGACCACCTGGAGTCTTCAGAGCGTCGATGCATGCGACATCACGTGCATCGTTTGGCCTGTGGATGAGAAGCACATCGAGAATGGAACGGTATTCCGCGTGTTGCATGACCCGCTGCCACGGCGTGCGAATGCTCTTCGGCACACCCTCGGTCGGCAGAGTGAGCTCGGCGACGATCTGGAGGTCGTTGTCAGAGGCGACCTTGCGGACGCTGCCTTCGGTGACGCCCGTGATGCCGACGGTCTCCAGACGAGAGACCAGCTCCTCGAGCGTGATGATTCCGAGCGGATACTCCACCCCGAGCTGGCCGATCTTCTCGCTGAGAGTCGCATGAATGTATGACTGGCGGCGCGCCTGCATCTCGGCCCAGAACGACGGATCGTCCAGCTCCACACCGGTCTTCTCAATCGACTCGAGGAGCTGTTTGATGCGCATGGCGGCGGGGAGCCCCTTCGCCTTATTCAGTGTGGGCACAATGCTCGCACGCCAAGCCTTCAACTCACTGGCCTCGGCGGGTGTGGGAACCGCAAAGAGGGCGTTGAGATCGAGGCGTGTATAAGCCTCGCTCTTCGGGTCTCGCGTCATCTCCGCGAGCACTTCGCGCAGCTGCTCTGCGCCCTCCCCTTTTGAGAAGGGACGCAGGACATTGGACTTGTACGCTTTGGCGTCGAATGTGGCCATGGCGGCTACGAACGCAATGCCATGGCCGAGACCTTCGCAGTCTCCTCTGCCACCTGTTCCTTTGAGAGCACGCTCAGCATGGCTTCGAGCTGAACAGACTTTCCGCTTGTGGCATCGGTGACGACCATCGTTGCCAACCCCTCGCTGGAGACCTCAAGCGTGACATCGATCGGATCGCCGCGGTCAATCGGCTCTGGCAGTTCCAGCGTGGTCTCTTTGAGCAGGTCATTGTCTTCGAGTGCATCTGATTCCTGCTCGCCGCCCTGTTCGTACATCGTGACTTTGACCGTGGTCTGTCCGTCAGTGATGGCCGATGCCTTGACTGGCTCAGCCGAACACGGAATCTGATCATTTGCGTGCACCAAGAAGCGCACGAAGTGCTCGTCGTGGTCTTCTTCGCGTACGAGCCCACAGCCGATTCCACGTGAGAGGACGTTGACGATGTCGAGCTTCGCCGCGCCGCCTGGGAAGAATGCTCGAGTAGGAGCGTCGTCCGAGATCTCCGGGGTCGACTCCTCATCACCGGTGGCAAGCACTTCATCGACGGCAGCCTGACCGTAGATCGCGGCACCTTTGGCCACAGCCAGATCGAACTCAGTGTCCTGGGCGTCCCAGCCCAGATGCTCCTTGAGCGATTCTTTGACCATGGGCATACGCGAAGAACCGCCGACCAGGAGAACGCGGTCGATGACAATCGACGAATCCTTCTCCAGTGCAGTTGACAAGGCACGTTCGGAGATCTCGATCGTCTGCAGTATGAGATGACGAGTCGCCTGTTCGAATTCATCCCGAGTGACCTCAATGGTGGCTTTTTCTCCTTCATAGGCCACGCGTACATTCGCGGACTCACGTCGGCTCAGAGTCTTCTTGAGTGTTTCGATCTCGAGCCGGAGGTCGAGCGCGAAATCTTCGTCGTAGCGGGGGTCATCATCGCCGAGTTCGGCCGACTCAATGAACTTCTCGACCACCAGATCGAAGAGGACGCTGTCCCAGTCGGCGCCGCCGAGTTCGCGGTTGCCGTCGACGGAGATGACTTTCACGGACCCGTTGCTGATCTGCATGATCGTCGTGTCGAACGTACCGCCTCCGAGGTCATAGACCAGGATCGTCTCGTCCTTGTCGCTGCGGGCACCGATCGACAGCGCCGCGGCAACGGGCTCCGTGACGATTCCGATGACGTCGACACCTGCCATCTGTCCGGCCTGACGCGTGGATTCACGCTCTTTGACCCCGAAATAGGCTGGAACCGTGATGACAACCTTGGTGATGGACCTGCCTGTTTGATTGTTCGCAGCGTTGACGAGTTCTTTGATGATCATTGACGAGATCGCTTCAGGAGTGTAGCTCTCGCCCTGAAATTCCTGGGGGTACTCGGTGCCCATGTGGCGCTTGATCAGTAGGCACGCATTGTCGGGAGCTGTTGGCGCAACACGCTTCGCTTCGGTTCCGACGATCGCGGCCCCCGGGCCCTCGAAGTAGACTGCCGACGGCGTCGTGTCATCGCCTTCGAAGTTCTTGATGATCTCTGTGCCGCCGAGATCACTGATCCGCGCGATCGCCGAGTAGGTGGTTCCGAGGTCGATGCCGTAGGCGGGCTCGCTCATGGGGAGCTCTCTTTCGTGTCGGTGGATCGGTGTTCTGAAGCGACGGCGTGTGACGCCTCAGACTCGATGTCGGGAGTGGGCGTGTAGCGAAATACTGAGACGCGTGCGGGCAGAAGCACGCGGTCAGCGCCTGCGAAGATGAATCCCTGACGAGCAACTCTCTGGATCGTGGCATCGAGTGCAGGGTCTTCGGTCGCAATGATTCGTGCGGACTGATGGAGACGCGCATCGAACGGGTTCCCGACTGCGGCGCCGACGGAATCGATGTCGTAAAGCGAGAACATGTCTTCGATTGTCTCGGCGAAGTACTCGAAGTCCTCTGCGGCCGCAGGAGCTTCCGTGGCCAGCGCTGCTGAACTGTCAAGAGCCTGAGCATGCAGAGTCGACAGACGTTCGAAGAACGGCTTCAGCAGTGACCGCACTTGGTCGTCCTGCAGTTTCTCGATCCGTGAGTGAAGCGACCGAGCATTATCCTCATAGGCCGCTGCTCGCTCGTGGAACGCGCTGGTCTCGGCGCGAAGCTGATCAAATTTGTCTTCGGCATTCTTTGCGGATTTCTCGATCAGCGACGCAAACTGGCGTCGCATTGAGTCAACCCAGCTTGGGGTTTGATCAAAACTATTCTCGTTGGGAAGGCCCTGCGCATCGAAGGCGCTCGTCTCCGACACCTCATTTACGTCCCGCAAAGAGTCGCTCGACTCGTGCGGATCGGGGCTATCCTCTGCGACCATTTCTCTCCATTGATATCAACACTGCCTGCACGATCCGAACTTCCTCGGTTCCTATCCTGGCACATACGCAGGAGAGAAACTTCAAAAGTATTAATTCGTGTTTATCTTCTATGGTCTTCTGCGGCTTGTCAACAACACAACTGGCTTCGATTGAGAAGGTTCCTCAGACCAGCCCGGTGTAGACCGATCCGGGGTTGAAGATGTTGTCAGGATCGAGGGCCTGTTTGATCCGGTGGTTGAGCTCCATGACGTCCTCGCCGAGGTAGGGCGCGAGCCATGGGGCTTTGAGCCGGCCGACGCCGTGCTCACCGGTGATGGTGCCGCCGAGGCCGGTCGCCAGGTCCATGACTTCGCCGTAGGCGATGCGCGCGCGCTCCTGCTGCGCCTCATCCTTCGGGTCGAGCACGAGCAGAGGGTGCGTGTTGCCGTCGCCGGCGTGGGCGATGACGGCGATCGTGACCTCACGCTCGGTCGAGATCTTCTCGATGCCGAGCACGAGGTCGCCGAGCTTCGGCAGCGGGACTCCGACGTCCTCGAGCAGCAGAGCGCCCTTCTTCTCCACGGCCGGAATCGCGATGCGGCGGGCCGTGACGAAGGCTTCGCCCTCATCGGGGTCGGCGGTGAGGTAGCACTCGGAGGCGGCGTTGGAGTTGCAGATCTCTTCGATGAGCGCCGCCTGCACGCTCGAATGCTCTCCGGGTTCGTCGGATTGGATGACGAGCATGCCCTCGGCCTCCCGGTCGAGACCCATCTTCAGTTCGTCCTCGACGGCGTTGATCGACGGCTTGTCCATGAACTCGAGCATCGACGGCCGCATGGCCTTCGCGATGTCGAGCACGGCCTGCGTGGCATCGGCGAGCTTGCCGAACATCGCGACGACGGTCGTCGGGGGCAGCTGGGCGGGAATGAGTCGCAGGGTCACCTCGGTGATGATGCCCAGGGTTCCTTCGGAGCCGACGAAGAGCTTCGTCAGCGGCAGACCCGCGACGTCCTTGAGCCTGGGTCCACCGAGATTTACGGCCCGCCCATCGGCGAGCACCACCGTCATGCCCAGCACATAGTCCGTGGTCACGCCGTATTTCACGCAGCACAGCCCGCCGGCGTTCGTGGCGATGTTGCCGCCGATCGAGCAGAACTCGAAGGACGAGGGATCCGGCGGGTACCACAGGCCGTGTTCGGCGGCGGCGGCCTTCACCTCGGCGTTGAAGGCACCCGGCTGGACGACGGCCATGCGCGTGATCGGATCGATGCTGATCTCGCGCATCTGATCCAGGGAGAGCACGATTCCGCCGGCGATCGCGGAGCTGCCTCCGGACAGTCCGGAACCGGCGCCGCGGGGCACGATCGGCACCTTCGCCTCGGCGGCGATGCGCACGACCTGCTGCACCTCCTCGGTGGAGGACACTCGGACGACGGCCAGCGGTACGCCGGCATCAGGATCGTTCGCTCGATCCCAGCGGTAGGCGTCCATCGAGTCGGGATCGGTGATGACGGCCGAGGCCGGCAGGGCTGAGGTGAGGGAGGAGACAACGTCCATGTTGTGATCGAGCCTTTCGAGCGGAGTTCGGCACCCGGAATTCGCTTCCGACGTTACCAGGATCACTGTCGTTCTCGGCGCGGAGGTCAAGGTGCGGACCGGGCGGGTCCGCATCGTGCCGAGAGTGCTCGTGAAGGGCCCTTCCGCAGCTCGTCGCGGCGTAGGCTGAACCCATGACCGTCGCCCCCGATCAGCTGCCCGCCGCCTGCGTGCTCGGGACCGTGCCCGGCACCGGGCTCGAGGGGGCGCGGATCGGCATCGTCGATCTCGATGCGACAGGTGCACAGATCGGTCGGATCGAACTCGCCGAGGCGGCCCTGCCCGAGTTCGTCCGTGACCGTGAGAACCTGGCCGGAAACGCCGCTGTCGGCCCCGACGGGTCCGGCGCCGACGGGGCGGATCAGCGCACACCCCCGCCGAGATGGGTCTTCAGCGACACCCCGAAGTGGTACCCGCCGCTGCTGGCGGCCGGGGTGAGCATCGAACGCTGCCACGATCTGCGACTGGCTCATGCGATCCTCGCCCGCTCCGAACTCGTCACCGCCGCCGAGCCGCTCCGTGCCGCCGAGGATTGGGACGCCGCGCCCACCGGCGCCGAGGACGGTGAGGAGGCCGCCGCGCTCTTCGAGGTCGACGCCGGCCGCGGCCGTGTCCCGCAGGTGCCGCACGACCTTGAGGCGGCCCTGGCCGAGTTCGCCCGCCAGACCGCCGCCGTCGACAGCGCAGGCGATCCGGGTCGGCTGCGTCTGCTGCTGGCCGCGGAATCGGCCGGAGGGCTCGTCGCCGCGGAGATGCGAGCGGCCGGGGTGCCCTGGGACGAGGCCGAGCACGACCGGATCCTCACTGAGCTCCTCGGGCCCCGGCCGATCCGTGATGGGAAACCCGCGAAGATGCTGGCGAAGGCCGATCAGGTCCGTGCCGCGCTCGAGGACCCGCGGGTCAACCTCGACTCCCCGAACCGGCTGCTGTCCTCCCTGCACAATGCCGGCATCAACGTCGCCTCGACTTCGAAATGGGAGCTGAGCGGCAGCGAGCATCCGGCGATCGCACCTCTGCTCGAATACAAGAAGATGGCGCGGCTGCTGAGCGCCAACGGCTGGCATTGGCTCGATGAGTGGGTGGATGAGGGGCGCTATCGGCCGGTCTATGTGCCCGGCGGCGTCGTCACCGGTCGCTGGGCGGCCAGTGGGGGAGGGGCTCTGCAGATTCCGCGACAGCTGCGCCCGGCCCTGCGCGCCGACCACGGATGGCGTCTCGTCTCCGCCGACGTCGCTCAGCTCGAACCCCGTGCGCTCGCCGCCATGTCCGGGGACCGGGCGATGGCCGCGGCCGGGTTCGGCAAAGACCTGTACTCCGGGCTCGTCGATGCCGGCGTCGTGGCCACGCGGCAGGAGGCGAAGATCGCGGTGCTCGGTGCCATGTACGGTTCGACGACCGGTGAGGCGGGTGCCTTGGTGCCTCGCCTGCGTGCGAATTTCCCCGCCGCGATGCATCTCGTCGATTCCGCCGCCGAGGTGGGAGTGCGTGGGGGAGTCGTGTCCACCTGGCTGGGGCGGACCTCCCCGCCGCCGAGCGAGGGCTGGCAGCGCCTGCAGAAGGCCGCGAACCGCTTCGACGCCACCGGGGCCGATGAGCAGCGGGCCCGCCGGGCCGCCGGTGACCAGGGACGATTCACCCGCAACTTCGTCGTCCAGGGCACCGCCGCCGAATGGGCGCTGGCCTGGCTCGCCGATCTGCGGCTGCGTTTGGCCCGGCTGCCCGCAAGCGACGGAGGGTCGGGATCGACCGGTCGGTCGGCTGTCGAACCGGTTGCCTCGGAACCGGCGGCGGCCTCGGGACCGGTGTTCTCACGCCGCGCCCACCTTGTCTTCTTCCTCCACGATGAGGTCATCGTCCACGCCCCGGCCGAGCAGGCCGAACGGGCGGCGGAGGAGATCAGGGCGGCGGCCGCCTCGGCGGGCTGTCTGCTCTTCGGTGATGCCCCCGTCGATTTCCCTCTCGAGCTGAACATCGGGCAGCGCGCGACCAAGGACTGAGTCGATTCGAAGACCGCCCTGGGGCGAGGACTGAGCCGGTGGGAGCCCGATTCGAGCACTGAGTGCGAACTGAAAGATCAGTGCCGATGCATGGAATAGACTGCGGGCGTCAGGCGCTGGACGATGGGGCCCAGTTTCGCATATCCGAACAAGGAGAGCACATGAGCATCAGCGTCAAAGCACTGCAGAAGACCGGGCCGGACCAGCCGTTTTCCGTCACGACCATCCAGCGACGCGATCCGCGTCCCGACGACGTCGTCATCGACATCAGGGCCGCGGGCATCTGCCACAGCGACATCCACACCATCCGCAACGAATGGGGTGAGGCGAACTTCCCGCTGACCGTCGGCCATGAGATCGCCGGTGTCCTCGAAGCCGTCGGCTCCGAGGTCACAGGGTGGAAGGTCGGCGACCGTGTGGGAGTCGGCTGCATGGTCGACTCCTGCGGCGAATGCGAGGAGTGCCGGGCCGGCCAGGAGCAGAACTGCTTCACGGGCAATGTCGGCACCTACAACGTCGAAGACGTCGACGGCACGATCACGCAGGGCGGATACGCTCAGAAGGTCGTCGTCAACGAACGCTTCGTGTGCCGCATCCCCGATTCCCTCGACTTCGACGTCGCCGCCCCGCTGCTGTGCGCGGGCATCACCACCTACCAGCCGCTGGCCCGGTGGGGCGCCGGTGAGAAGAAGAACGGCGCACCCAAGCAGGTCGCCGTCGTCGGGCTCGGCGGGCTCGGCCACATGGGTGTGCAGATCGCCGCGGCCATGGGCGCCGAGGTGACCGTTCTCTCACGCACGCTCAACAAGGAAGCCGATGCGCTCGCCCTCGGCGCGAAGCGGATGCTCGCCACCACCGAGGACGGATTCTTCCGCCGGCACAACGGCGAATTCGACCTCATCCTCAACACGATCAGCGCCGACATCCCCGTCGACCGCTACCTCCACCTGCTGGGGCCGCGTGGAGTCATGGCCGTCGTCGGACTGCCGCCGGAGAAGCAGAAGCTGTCCTTCGGTTCGATCATCGGCGGGGCCAAGGTGCTCGCCGGATCGAACATCGGCGGCATCGCCGAGACCCAGGAGATGCTCGACTTCTGCGCCGAGCACGGCATCGCCGCGAAGATCGAGACGATCCCCGTCACCGAGGCGGACGCCGCCTACGACAGGGTCGTGGCCGGAGATGTGCGCTTCCGCGTCGTCATCGACACCGCGAGCTTCGACGATGTCGAAGCAGTCTGAGCGAAGTCATCTGAGTCGAGGTCGCTGAACAGTGGTGAGGGGGCGGGTGCGATGACAGGGTCGAAGAGGCGAGTGCGGACCGTGCCCTTGGCGCTGCTCATCCTCTACACGATCTTCATCGGCCTCGTCACGCTCACCCCGAACCAGCTCGACACGGGTTCCGGTTCGTTCATCGCCCGACTGCTCGAGTTCCTCGCCTCTCACCCGGTGACGGCGTGGATCGACTACGACATCCTCGAGAAGCTCGCGAACGTCGGCATGTTCGTTCCCTTCGGTCTGCTCGTCGCGCTCCAGTGCGGACGCAGCCGCTGGTGGGTCGGCTGGGTCACGGGGATCGCCTTCACCTGCCTCATCGAAGGCACGCAGGCGACCCTGCTCTCACCCACCCGCTTCGCCACGATCAGCGACCTCGTGACGAACAGCCTCGGTGCCGGGATCGGCGCGCTGCTCGGGCTCATCGTCATGACCATCTGGCCGCCGAGGTGGGACGACGAACCCATCGATCACGAAGTCCGTTGAGGACGTTCCAACCCCATCGTTCACGAGATCCGTTGACCGCTCTCCAAGGATTCGGCCGTATGTGGGACGGTGATGACAGATCGTGATCAGCGCACCGTCGGTGCGCCGCTGGCCCTTCTCGTTCTCTACACCCTCTTCATCGCCGCCATCACGCTGACCCCGCAGCAGATGGGCACCGGCCCGGACACCCTCATCGGGTACGCACTCGACCTCTTCGCCGCTCACCGGGAGACGGCCTGGCTGACCTACGAACGGGTCGAGAAGCTCGGCAATGTGGCGATGTTCATTCCCTTCGGCTTCCTTGCCGCCCTGCATTTCGGGCGCAGCCGCTGGTGGTTCGGGTTCCTCTTCGGTGCGGGCTTCAGCGCCGCCATCGAGATCTTCCAGGGCACCGTGTTCACGCAGACCCGGTTCGCCACGCTCAGCGACCTCGTCACGAACACGATCGGCGCGGGCATCGGCGCGCTCCTCGGCCTGTGCTGCATGGCCGTATGGCCGAAGCGGAGGGCGCGGAGTGATTCAGGCCGGGAGCTCGCGGCCGTCTAGGGAGTATGCCGGATATCGGATCTCCCCCAGTCGTTCTCCGGATTCTCAGCCGTTCTCCGGAGCCTCGAGGGCCGCGATGCACAGACCGAGCGCCTCGGTGACCATCGTCCGAGTCTCTTCGTCGAGTGGCGAGACCATCCGGTCCGAGATCGCCTCGACTCGCGACGCCGCCCGGTCGAGCAGCCTTTCGCCCGCCGGGGTGAGACGCGTGGGCAGGACACGACCGGAGTCGGCCTTCACCGGGCGGGTGACGAGTTCGCGGTCCTGCAATCCGCGCAGAAGAGTGTTCATCGTCTGCCGGGTGACGAAGGCGCCGCGGGCAAGCTCGGAATTCGACGCTCCCGGCCGCCTGCGCAGCTGCTCGAGGCAGTTGTACTGCGGCGTGGTCAGCCCCAGCGGTCGCAGCGTCTCGTCCATCCGAGACCGCAGCGCTGTCTGCAGGTGCTTGAGCTGATAGCCGAGGTGGGATTCGAGCGCCACCGGTGCCGCATCGTTCGTCCGCCCATCAGTGTCCGTCTCCACATCGTGACTCTCTGAACCTTGACCCATGTAAGCATTCTGACATACATTTGCTGATGTCAGGATACTGACATTCAACGAATAAAGAGTTCCGTCAAGCGGCGGGGTGCCGAAAGAGCAGGGAGAACGTCATGAATGCGTCAGCCAGCACTGAATCAGCCAGCACTGAATCAGGCAATCCGGAGTCAGTCAGAGCAGGGTCGGCCGGCACGGGGTCGGTCGGCACAGTGAGCGGTCCGGACTTCATCGCCGTGCAGGTGCGCGATGTCGAAGCGGCCGCCGAGTTCTACGAATCGAAGCTCGGACTCACTCGCGCCCCATCCGCACCTCCCGGAGCGGTCGTGTTCACCACCTCGCCGATCCCCTTCGCGGTGCGCGAACCGCTGCCCGGCGTCGATCTCGATTCCGGGGACCGTCCGGGGAACGGGGTAGCGTTGTGGCTGAGATGTGAAGATGCGCGCGCTCTCCATGACTCCCTCGCCGAGGCAGGGGTCGAGATCCTCCGCGCGCCGGCCCCCAGCCCCTTCGGTCTCACCTTCACGATCGCCGACCTCGACGGCTACGCGGTGACGTTCCACGACGCAGGGTGAGGGCAGCTCGCCCGTGTGCGCCGAGAGTCCGATCAGGCCTCGTCGGCAAGGTCCGCCGACGAGGTCTGTGAGTATCGCGGCCACCAGCAGTACACCCGGTCGGCGTATTCGCGGTATTCGTCGCCGAAGCGCTCATACAGGTCGGCCTCCTCGTGGGGGCGGATGAGCCAGTTCCACAGCAGCGAGCCGACGAGTGCGTAGACGACGACGAGCCATGAGCCGATGAGCACACCCATCGACACGCCTTGGACGATGCCCGCGATGGCCATCGGGTTGCGGACGAAGGAGTAGGGTCCGCGGGTGACCAGGTGGTTGGCCATCTGTCCGGGCAATGGGGTTCCGGAGCCGAAGTTCGCGATCGCGCGGGCCGACCACACTCCGATGACGCTGGAGAACGCGAGCAGAGCGAAGCCGAGGACGGCCACCAGGATCGGGAACTTGTAGGCGAGGCCCCATCGGTCCTCGAAGCTGTTGATGATCAGGGGGATGATGACGAGGAAGACGCTCCAGAAGATGACGACCTGGATCGTGGTGCGCACGAGCAGGTGGGAGCGCACGCGGGTGTGCGAACTGTGGAAGGCGAAGGGGCCGATGAGGAGCTTCTCGGACGGGATGCGGCCGTAGAGCATGAGGGCGCCGGCGAGCACGCTGCCGAGCGCGGCGAGGATCATGAGTACGGCACCGAGTCCCGCCTCGGTGGTGGCGGTCGCGTAGATGATCATGCCGAGGGCGACGAGCACACTCCAGCCCGTGGCGATCCACACGGCCCAGCGGAAGTTGAGCGCGGCCAGGGCCGAGCCGATGACGAAGAGCGGGATGTCGACGATGGCGATGATCAGCGGGTCGATTCCGCCCAGCGTCGCCGTCTGCACGGCGGGGATCGTCGCGGTGCCCAGCCACCACGCGGCCCCCGCGAGGGCCTGGAGCGCGAAGTACATGCGACCGTGGAAGATGCGCAGCCGCTTCTTCGGTTTGTTCACCTCGGTGACATGGCGGTTCATGCGATCACCGTCCCGCGGAAGCACACGGTCGTGGCGCCGCCGACCCAGATCTCATCGTCGTCTCGGGTGATCGAGATGACCCCGGCGCGGCCGAGCGCGGTGCCCTGAGTGGCCGTATAGGAGTCCGGGGCGAGGCCGGCACCGATGAGCCACTGGGCGACGGAAGCATTGAGGCTGCCGGTGACGGGGTCTTCGGCGACGCCGACGCCGGGGACGAAGGCGCGGATCTCATATTCGTGCGCCGAGGCGGCCGGATGGGAGCCGAGGACACCGAGCTTGGCATCGGGGATCGCCGAGAAGTCGGGGGTCAGAGCGAGCACCTGTTCGGCGCTGCGCAGCCGCACGGCCGCCCAGCCGGGGCCGTTGTCGACCCACTGATGATCGAGGATGTCGCCGCGATCGACGCCGAGGGCCGCTGCGATCTGCGCCACGTACGTTTCGTCGAGCTCACCGGTGCGCAGGCGTTCGGGAGCGGCGAAGGCGAGGGTGGGGCCGCCTCGGCGAATGTCGACGAGTCCGGCACCGCATTCCTGGACGATTCGGCCCTCCTGCTTGGGTGTGCCTCCGGCGTCGAGCCAGGCCGCGGCCGAACCGAGGGTGGGGTGGCCGGCGAAGGGCAGTTCCCGGTGCGGAGTGAAGATCCGCAGGCGGTAGTCGGCGGCGGGGTCCGTGGGGGAGAGGACGAAAGTGGTCTCGGACAGGTTCGTCCAATTGGCGATCCGCGCCATCTGCTCGTCATCGAGGTCATCGGAATCGAGGATGACGGCAACGGGATTGCCGCGGTAGGCAACTGCGGAGAAGACGTCGACCTGGGCGAATGGGCGGTTCTGGGACAATGACACTCCTTCGGAGACGTGGCGCACGCAGCGAACGGGGGATCGTGCGGCCACTTCTCTCAGTGTAGAGGCCCGGGGCGAGTCCACGGACCGCCGCACCCTGGCACGGGCGCGTCGGTTCCACTATGTGGCGCCCGTCGGTCCGCAGGTCGCCACCTCGGTGCCGGTCCGCCGGTCGCCACCTCGGTGTCGGTGCCGGTGCGCGGTCGACGGGACTGGGCGCGCGATTGCATAATGAGGCATGGTCAAAGGTGCTTCAGCAGGGGGCCGACCGCCCCACATCGGTGTGATCGGCGGCGGGTTCATGGGGCGCGTCCACAGTCGGGCAGCGCGTGCGGCCGGGGCCGTGCTCGACACCGTCGCCACGTCCGGGCCCACCGGCAGCGCCCGGGCGGCTGCCGAACTCGGGTTCGCGGATTCCGCATCTGTCGACGAACTCATCGACCGGTCTCTCGACATCGTCCACGTGTGCACTCCCAACGATGTCCACGCCGAACAGTCGCTGCGGGCGCTCGATGCCGGTTCCGCGATCATCTGCGAGAAGCCGTTGGCGACCGATTCGCCATCTGCCCGGGCCGTGCTCGCTCGCGCCGAGGAGCAGGGACTGGCCGGGACCGTCCCCTTCGTCTACCGCTTCCATCCGATGGTCCGCGAGGCTCGTGCCCGCTTTCGCGCCGGTGGAGCCGGCCGGCTGCTCACCGTCGACGCCGGGTATCTGCAGGACTGGCTGCTCGGCGCCGACGATGAGAACTGGCGCGTCGAATCGGCCCGCGGCGGACCCTCACGTGCGTTCGCGGACATCGGCTCCCACCTCGTCGACCTCATCGAGTTCATCGTCGACGACCGCATCTCGTCCCTGGTGGCGACGACACGGACCGTCCACCCTCGCCGAGGCGGGGCCTCCGTGGCGACGGAAGACACCGTGGCCGTCACCGCCGAATTCGCTGGTGGAGCCATCGGCACGCTGCTCGTGTCCCAGTTGGCACCGGGACGGAAGAATTCGCTCACCGTCGAGATCGCCGGCACCGAGGCGAGCCTCCGGTTCGACCAGGAGCAGCCGGAACGTCTGTGGTGGGGACGCCGAGACGAGAGTCGCCTCCTTGTCCGTGATCCCGAAACGATGCACGCCGATGCCGCGAGACTGTGTGCGGTCCCGGCCGGCCACGCGCAGGGATATCAGGACGCCTTCAACTCCTTCGTCGCCGACTCCTACTCGTACTTCGCCGGCGGTGATCCGGAGGGACTGCCCACACTCCGCGACGGAGTCCGCGCGGTGCTCGTGACAGAAGCGGTCCTGAAATCGGTGTCGACCCGAGCCTGGGTCGACGTCGAAGCGGTGTGAGGGTCGTTCGTTCCCGGGCCGCCACTGCGGTTGAACCCGGGCCATCACTGCGGTTGAGTGAGACCTGAGGACGTCACCGCGGTTGAGTGAGACCTGAGGACGTCGCACAGGCTCGATTCGTAGACTGAGCCGCTATGGACTTCAAGCAGGCAACGGCGACGTGGTGGGACGCGATCACCTCGGGATTCGGGCGCCAGGACGGACTCGAGCTCGACGTGGTCGGGCTCGTCCTCGTCATCGGACTGCCCCTCCTCGTGACGCTGACCCCGGGCATCTGGCGCTTCTTCGGTCTTTTCGTCACCTTCGTCCACGAACTCGGCCACGCATTTGCCGCCCTCACCACCGGACGCGTGGTGAAGGGGATCTCGCTGAATTTCGATCATTCGGGGCAGATGAACTCCTTCGGCCGAGTCGGCTTCTCAGCCACCTGGGCGGGGTTCTGGGGATATCCGGCACCGGGCGTTCTCGGTCTCGTCCTCATCACCTCGGCGGTCTTCGGGTGGGCCCCGCTGGCGCTGTCGGTGGGGGCGTTGATTCTGCTCGTGGCGCTCCTCTTCATCCGGAACTTCGCGGGTGCGATCATCGCCGTGATCACCGCGATCGCGGCCCAGCTCGTCGTCGTAGTCCTGCCGCTCGAATGGATCGCTGTCTTCGTCGCCGCGCTCGGCACCGCGCTGACGGTCGGTTCGCTCAGGGACCTCGTCAAGATCATCCGCGTCCATACCCGCCGCCGACGCGTGCAGCAGTCCGATGCCTATATCCTCGCCCAGGATTCGCGACTGCCGGCCGGTGCCTGGCTGACTCTGTTCGCGCTGGTCATCATCGTGTGCGCGCTCGCCTCCGCGCGCATTCTGTACACGGCGGTATCGATCGGGTCGCTGTGACCTGACGGACCGGTCGCTCGGGTCGCTGCGGTTGACCATGTGCGCGGCATGGGGCCGTGTTCTCATGTCCGTGGCGGATGGCAGAATCGAACCATGGCAGCTCACCCGAAATTCTCCGCCGTTCTCTTCGACTGCGATGGGGTCCTCGTCGACTCCGAAAGCATCACCAACGGTGTTCTGCATGCCATGCTCGTCGAACTCGGCTGGCAGCTGACCGCCGAGGAGTGCATCGCCCGGTTCGTCGGGAAGATGCTCCGCGACGAGGCCGACATCATCGAGGAACACACCGGATTCCGGATCGACGATGAGTGGATGACTGAATTCCGTCGGCGCCGCAACGCGGGGCTCGAGGCCTCACTCCAAGCGATCCCGGGAGTCGTGGAAACGGTGCACCGCCTCGCTGAGTCCTATCCGAACAGGATCGCGTGCGCATCGGGCGCAGACCGTCCGAAGATCGAACTTCAGCTGCGGAAGGTCGGACTCTTCGATGCGTTCGGCGGCCGGATCTTCTCCGGCATGGAGCAGCCGAACTCGAAGCCGTCCCCCGACGTCTACCTCGCGGCTGCCGAATCCTTGGGCATCGACCCCGCCGAGGCTGCCGTGATCGAAGATTCGCCCACCGGAGTGATGGCCGGTGTTGCGGCAGGATCCCGTGTGCTCGGGTTCTGCCCGGATTCGCCGGTCCATCACAGCGTCGATACGCTGCTGGCCGTCGGAGCGGCCGAGACGTTCGCAACGATGGGCGATCTGCCGGGCCTGCTCCTGGAGTAGCCGCGAGGACGCCGCAGGAGCATGACCCAACGGCTGAAGGGGCAAGGGCTGAGCCTCGTGTCCGCTTTCGAGAAGTGTCGGGTTCAGCGCCGTTTGTCTTCGAACAAACGTCTGCAAATAGCAATCAAAAATAGATCACTTCGGTTTGTAATCGAATTGTGACATTCATTGATCTGGTTCTGAAGTAGAATAGAGCCAAGGCATTCACATCGACGTGAAGGGCGGCGAGACCGATGAAGGATCCCCAGGATCCGAGCAACGACGGTCTTGAGCCTGCCTCAAACGATTCTTCGAACGAGTCCTCGAGTGACCCTTCGATCGAAGGCTCCAATGGCTCCTCCATTGAGCCGTCTTCCCTAACGGCCCCGTCTTCCCCTCCGCCGCTGGTCGGCCCCGAATCACCGCGTCGCCTCGATGTCGACCCTGACTCGCCCATGGCCGTGGTTGCGAGCATCGCACGACTGAGCACCGGAGCACGCATCGCAGAACTCCAGGCCGTCGCCGGTCTCTTCCTCGCCGAGGTCGTCGATCGGCTCCGCTATGCTCCCGAGGGCGAGATCTACCACCACGCCACCTTCACCGAGACGGTGGACCGCTTCATCACTGCCCGCGACGGGGAGCCGAAAGACGCACCCTCCGAGCCCGACGGTGATGAGCCAGAAAGCGACGAGTCCGACAACGCTGAGGCGCACGGCGTCGATCCCAGCGCCGTCGGCAACGTCGAGTCCGACAGTGCTGGGTCCGGAAACGTCGAGAGCGACGGTGCGGAGCCAGACGACGCTGAGGCGACCGAAGTCGAGCCCACCGCGGCTGCCTCGCCGAAGCAGCTTCCGAATTTCCCGAAGTTCCAGCTCTACCGGTCGTTCAATTCGTGGGCGCACGAATTCGCCGCAAAAGAAGAAGTCGCCGAACTGACTGCAGTCCTCGGCGCGACGATCGAGGGTGCATACAACGAGATCACGAACGCTCTCACTCTGGTCTTCGGACTGCCGAAGTTCCTCGACCGCTGCCTCAACGGAGAGTTCACTATCGAGCATGTGCTCGTCGCGGCACGGGCCGTGAAGGACGTCGAGTTCGAGTACGTCCCGCGTCTCGACACCTACCTCGGACAGCGTCGCGCCGACATCACCATCGAAACCTTCAGGAAGTCCCTGAACCTCAAGATAGCGTCTCTCGTTCCGGTCGAGGATCGTCTCGAAGTCGCGGCGAGGCGTCGTCGTGTGGACATCACGACCTACGCCGACGGAACCGCTTCGGTGATGCTGTCGGGCCCTGCCGTGGAACTGCAGGCTTTCTTCCTGCGCATCGAGGCGTTCGCGCGCGCCATCCGCAACGGAAACATCTCCGCGTTCACCGATCAGGATGTGTCCGGAATCGATGTCGGCGAGCAGGACAGCATCGCCGCCCTGATGTTCGACATCGCCACGCGAGCGACCCCGCAGATGGTCATCGCCGTGACAGCTCATGACACAACGACCGGAGAGACCTCCACGAAAGAGGTCGCTCTCGACTCCATCGAGACCGGCGACCGCAAAGCCCCCATCTCGGCCGGCGCGGTCGACCGCGCAGCTCGGGCGGCCACACAGGAAGCCGAAGAATCGGCAGGAGCCGGCGTCGAGGTGAGGTCGATCATCAAACTCGCCATGCCCACCCACGGACAATGGGTGCGTGAGCAGGCGAAGATGATGGTGACGGTTCCCTATCTCACCGCAGTCGGCCGCTCGGGGCTTCCGGGAATGTTTTCGGACGGTGCTCCCGTGCCCGCCGATGCTGCGAAAGCTCTGGCCGGCGACAGTCCCACCTGGCATCGGATACTCACCGACCCGGCGACCGGCACCCCGATCGACGCGCGCTCGAAGAGCTACTACATCCCGGCGGATGTCCGCGCTCCGCTGACCGGGAAGTGGCAGTCATGTTCTGTGCCGGGGTGCACCCGTCGCGCCGAGACCTCGGAAATCGACCACATCATCCCGTTCGACCACGACGATCCCGTACGAGGCGGCCAGACGACGTTCGACAATCTCCACCCACTGTGTCGGACTCATCATCAGCTCAAGACCGACCGCAAGTTCTCCATCCGCACGACCGCAGCTGGGGCCGTGGAGTATGCCTTCGCTCATGATGTCGTCACGACAATTCACCCGCCGGATAACCCGATCAACGCCGAGCACGCATGGCAGGTGGAGAACTATGACCAATTGCCGGACCGGCTGGCGGTCGACGAAGAGCCCGCCCCCGAAGCAGGGGACCGGTGCGACTTCGACGACCTGTCCGGCTTCGGTGGCTGGGCGGGTGGCGGTAGGGTCACCCCGTTCGAGGCTGACTCTGCCTGCACCGCGCGCACAGGTTCCCCGCCCAGCACTGATACCCCGCGCACGGGCGCCCCGCCCGGCACGGACACCTCGCGCAAGGACACCTCGCTCAGTATGGACAGCCCGCTCAGCACGGGCGCAGGGGATGAGTGGGCCGACCGCACGGACGGCGGCGAGGGATCGGTCCTGCGTTACACCTCGGAGACCGGCACTGCTTCGGAGACCGACACTGGGGCGACCGCCGGCGGAGACCGGCGAAGTTCGAAGGCTCGCCGGTCACGGGAAGCGCAGGAGTCGATCTGGACCGTGAGCTGGGATCCGGAGAACCCGCCGCCGTTCTGACCCACCCCGCGCTGTTACGACCGACCCCGCGCCGAGGTTCTGGCAGGGACAGGGATCAGCCCTTGTCTTCCTCCTCGATCAGCCGACGCACGTCATCCTGAGTCTTGACCTCGCCCTTCTTCGCCGCCTCGATGACCTTCTCGTGCTGTGCATCGGTGACGACCGGAATCTCTTCACCGTTGCAATCGACGATCTTGCCGTCCTTGACGGTGTCGCCCTCGGTGAGGATGGCCTCGTTGTCGATCAGCCGCTGCAGCTCCTCCTGGCGGATGACCCGTCCGGTGCCCGCCACGAAGACCGACCGATCCGTTCGATCCTTCGACTTCACACCGATGTGGTTGAAGACGAGGTTGAGCAGCACCGCCATGAGCGTCGCCGAGGAGATTCCCGAGTGCAGGATGATGCCGACCCACGAGGGGAAGGAAGTGTAGAAATCGGGCTCGACGACCGGGATGATTCCGAAGGCCAGGGACACTGCGACGATGATCATATTGAGGTTGCCCTCATAATCGACCTTCGCGAGAGTGCGGATGCCTGAAGCGGCGACCGTGCCGAAGAGGACGATGCCAGCGCCGCCGAGCACCGGGGTCGGCACCGCCGCGACAACTCCGCCCATCACCGGCAACAGGCCGAGGATGACGAGGATGGCACCACCGGCGGTGACCACGAAACGCGACTTCACACCGGTGATCGCCACCAGCCCGACATTCTGAGCGAACGCCGACTGAGTGAAGGAGTTGAAGACCGGCGACACCGCCGAAGACAGCATGTCGGCACGCAGACCCGAGGCGATGCGCTTCGAGTCGACCTTGGTCCGCACGATCTCGCCGACCGCGATGATATCCGCGGTCGTCTCGGCGAACGTGACGATGACGACGATGAACATCGAGATGATCGCGGCGGCCGAAAATGTTGGCATACCAAACGCGAAAGGCTGCGGGAAGGCAAAGATTCCGCGATCGAGCACGTGTGAGAAGTCGGCCCACCCGAAGATGAGGCAGCCGATGGTGCCGAGAACGATCGCCAACAGGATCGACAGGCGCGAGACCATCGCCACCGGGATGCGGCTGAGGACGAGCACGATGGCCAAGGTGACCACTGCGATGAGGATATTGCGCATGCTGCCGTAATCGGCGGCCTCCGCGTCACCGCCCATCGCCCAGCCCGCGGCCACGGGCATGAGCGACAGACCGATCGTCGTGATGACCGTGCCGGTCACCACCGGCGGGAAGAACTTCACGATGAGCGCGAAGGCGGGTGCGACGACGAGGCCGATCACCGAGGCGACCAGGACCGAACCGAACACCGCGGGCAGACCGTCGCCACCCGCGAGGATCGACGTCATCGTGGCCACACCGGCGAACGAAACGCCCTGGACCAGCGGCAGCTGGGAGCCGAAGAAGGGCACGCCCACCGACTGCAGGATCGTCGCCAGACCGCCCATGAACAGGCACGAAGCGATGAGCACGCTGATGCCGTTGCCATCGAGGCCGGCGGCGTTTCCGATGATGAGCGGAACAGCGATGATTCCGCCGTACATGGTCAGCACATGCTGCAGGCCGTAGGCGAAGGAGCTGCCGACCGGAAGCCGTTCGTCCTCGGGACGATGCGACTGGGATTTGGCCGCCGATGCGCGGCCATTCTTAGGTGAGTGTTGGGATACCGACATCTATCTCTCCGTTGAGTTGTCCTCGAACGCTTACTGCTCCGCCCCGCGCCGAACCGATTGGTATTCCAGTTTCTGGACGGCAAGGTCGGTGTGGAGCTCCACTGTGACCGAGGAATCGGTTTCAGAATTCCGAAGTGCGAAACAAGATTTCCTTATCGCAAAACTCTAAAGGAATACCATTCGACGCGCAATACGTTTTCGTGACGTGCGGCACATGCTAGAGTCTCGCTCGTCGGTGTATTCGTCAAACGGCAACCTACTGATCGTTCGCTCAGTTCGGTGGCTCCGGATCATCGTACAGGCGAGTCGAACGGTCCGCACAGCCGGGTCGTTCGGACTCTCTGCACGATCGGGTCACAGCGCTGATGCGTCTGATCGTGGGTTCGGACGGCGCAGATGAACCGTGAGATCGGTATCTGCGGGCCAGTGATCGAGAGATCGGAGGGCCGAGACATCGGACGGCGGAGCAGCAGACGCCGGAAAACCTGAGCTGGTGGCGTCGACCCCCAGCGTTGTCGTCACTCATCACGGGCCATGCAGTGAGAACCGCAGGCCGAGCTTCGAGCTCCGAAAGGCGACGACATGACAGGCGATATGACACACGACATGACAGGCAGCGAGCGCGCGAACGCCGGTGGCCACACCGGAGACCCGACAGCGCGACTGTGGCTGCGCGATCCCTTGGCCGTCCACCTCGGTGCCGGTGTCGATCCTGATCGAGCGGCCCGCGGCATCGTCATCGACCGGTCCACGGGCACCATCGTCGAACTCGTGCCCGCCGGTGGGGAGCCGAGCGGTGGTGAGCCCAGCGATGCGGCTGGCTTCCGCGGCGAGGTCATCGACGCCTCCGCACACGTCATCACACCCGGGCTCATCAACACCCACCACCACTTCTACCAAACGCTGACCCGCGCCTGGGCGCCCGTGGCGGATCTGCCCCTCTTCGGATGGCTGCAGAACCTCTATCCGGTGTGGGCCCGGCTGACCCCGCGCGCCCTCGAACTCGCCACGACCGTGGCCATGGCAGAGCTCCTCGAATCCGGATGCACGACCGCCGCCGACCACCACTACCTGTTCCCGACGGGCATGGACGACGCCATCGACGTCCAAGTCGACGTCGTCCGCAGGCTCGGCATGCGCGCCATGCTCACCCGCGGCTCGATGTCACGGGGGGAGAAGGACGGCGGACTGCCGCCGCAGCAGACCGTCCAAGACGCCGAGGTGATCCTCGCCGACTCCCGCCGCCTCGTCGAGAGCTACCACGAACGCGGCGACGGAGCGCAGATCCAGATCGCCTTCGCCCCCTGCTCCCCGTTCTCCGTGACCACCGAACTCATGCGCGAGTCCGCGACTCTGGCCGCCGAACTCGACGTCCGCCTCCACACCCATCTGGCCGAGACCATCGACGAAGAGGACTTCTGCCGCGAGACCTTCGGCATGCGCACCGTCGACTACCTCGAATCCGTGGGCTGGCTCGGCGATCGGGCCTGGCTGGCCCACGGAGTGCACTTCGACGAGGAGGAGATCCGCCGCCTCGGCGCCGCCGGGGCTTCCGTCGCCCACTGCCCGACCTCGAACATGCGCCTGGCCTCGGGCATCGCCCGCGCCGTCGAACTCGAAGACGCCGGCGTCAACGTCGGCCTCGGCGTCGACGGATCCGCCTCGAACGATGCCTCGAACCTCATCCGCGAAGTCCGGCAGGCCCTCTACGTCCAACGTCTGCGCTACGGCACCGAGGCGGTCACCTGCGACCGGGCCCTCGACTGGGCGACGAAGGGCTCGGCTGCTGCGCTCGGTCGCGGAGACATCGGGACCATCGAGGTGGGCAGGCGGGCCGATCTCGCGATGTTCCGCCTCGACGGGCTGGCGTTCTCCGGATCTCACGACCCGATCCCCGCGCTCGTCCTCTGCGGAGCGGAGAAGGCCGACCGGGTGATGGTCGACGGCCGGTGGCGAGTCATCGACGGCAACGCCATCGGCGCCGACGGGGTCGAACTCGACAAAGCGGCCCTCATCGCCGCACATCGGCAGGAAGCGCACCGCCTCGTGGCGGGCTGATCTGTCAGGTGGCGGCCGCCTCGGCGATCAGTCCTCGGGTCTGCGGAACACCTCGCGCAGGTGATCGCCGGTGAGGAAGTCGCCGACGCCGATCATGACGAGGCTGAACACGATCTGCTCGGTGATCATCCACACCGGATAGAGGCCGGGGATCGCGGCCATGACGAGGGTGATGACGGGGAAGATCTGCGTGAACAGGCGCAGCCGCTGATAGCCCCAGTAGAGGCCCTTCGTCGCTCGCCAGAAGAAGTAGAACAGCGTCGCGGTCATGCCGAGGACGACGACGGTGCGCATCCACACGGCGAAGGGCACCGGCTCGCCGGCACGGGCGATGATGATCGCATAGACCACGGCACCGAAGCCGAGGGCGAGCTCGAACGCGAGCAGCCAGGTGATCCAGGAGAAGGCGCGTTTCGTCTTCGGCTGCTCGAGGCCCTCGGGCGCCACGACGATGCCCGCCTTGCTGCCTCCGGCGATGCGATCGATCTTCGAGAATACGTTCTCCATAGCCATGCGCTCAGGCTAACCCGACGGATGCCCTGCGATGCGCCGATTCGAGCGTCGAGAGGGTGTGAGGACAAACATCAATCGAAAGTTGGATTCCGAGTTCAATCCTGCGGGTCAGGAAACCGCGCCCGCGAATTGATGAAGTGGAAGCATGAAGAAGATATTCAACGCAGCATTCACGTACATGATCATCGGAGTCCTCGCCGGACTGTTCTACCGCGAGTTCACCAAGGCCAACGACTTCCCCGAAGGCGAGTTCACCCAGCTCGCCGTCGTCCACACTCACCTGCTCACACTCGGGTTCATCGTCCTCCTCATCGTCCTCGCCCTGGACAAGGTGTTCGGTCTGTCGGGATCGAAGCTCTTCTCATGGTTCTTCGTCACCTACAACATCGGCGTCGTGCTCACCGCGGGCATGATGGTCTGGCACGGATCGCTGACCGTCCTCGGCGAAGAATCCAACGCTATGATCGCCGGCATCGCGGGACTCGGCCACATCGCGCTGTCCGTCAGCCTCGTCCTGTTCTTCCTCTCTCTGCGCAAGAAGGTCGTCGCCGACACGGCCGCGATCGGACACGCAGACACGGCGGCGATCGCGAACTGAGCCGATCCTCGCCCGTGCTGAGTGGGTGACAATGGTGCCATGAGCACTGTGAGGATCCTCGTCATCGAACACGAACACGGCACCGGACCCGAACGTTTCGGACGGTGGCTGGAAGACGCCGGCGCCGAGGTGGTCGTGACCCGGCCGTACCTCGGCGAGGTGATCCCCGCGGTCGGCTCCTTCGATGCCCTCATCGTCCTCGGCGGATCCGCCGGACCGCTCGAAGACGCTGAGAACCCGTGGTTCCCCGAGGTCAGGCGACTGCTGGAGCGCTCGATCGGCGGGGAGTTCCCGAGTCTGAACATCTGCCTCGGCGGGGAGATGCTCGCCGTCGCCGGTCGTGCCCCCATCACTCGGCGGGCGCACCCGCAGATCGGGATCTACGAACTTGCGGCCACCTCGGCGGGGAAATCGGACCCCGTGTTCGGGTCACTGTCCGAGAGTCGGTTGCCGGCCGTGCTCTTCCACCAGGAGGAGATGGCACTGCCCGACGGTGCGGAACTCCTCGTCACCGGATCGGACGCCCCGGTCCAAGCCTTCCGCCTCGGCGAATTCGCCTGGGGCACGCAGTTCCACCCGGAGACCGATGCCGGTCAGATCACCCGCTGGCTCGACGGAGACGATCTCGCGCTGCCGGCAGGGAAGACCGAGGATTCGATCATCGCCGAGGTCGCCGACCACGACGAGGAACTCAAAAGGACCGGCCGGGCCCTGGCGCATTCGTTCGTCGCGTTCCTCGTCGCTGAGCGACCCTGAATCCGCGTCGTCCGGCGCAAGCCCTGCCATCTTCATGAAGAAGCGAATTGTGAGAACCCTGTGAGCTGACCGCTTTTCCTGGGCGAAAGCTGACAGTCTCCTCTTCGGTTGTTAGGTTGATCACGGGTGCCGGTCCCGGACCAACCCTCCGGACGAAACGCAATCTCGCGCCCGCAGGTATGACTTCCATAACTGAACATCTCGCCCATTCCGCCCCCGCGGTGGACCTCAACGCCGCCGGAGTCGATGAGGCCATCGAATCCTTCCTCGGGCCCGCGGCACAGACCTTCAGCAACATCGTCTTCTTCGAGCTGGAGATCGGCGATCTCGGCATCCCGCTCATCGTCGTGTGGCTCATGGCCGCTGCCGTCTTCCTCACCGTCTACCTGCGCTTCCAGCCGATCACCGGTCTGCGCTACTCCATCGGCATCATCCGCGGCCGGTTCACCCGCAAGACCGACCCGGGTGAGGTCTCGAGCTTCCAGGCCCTGGCCACCGAACTCTCAGGCACCGTGGGACTGGGCAACATCGCCGGTGTGGCCGTGGCGATCACGATCGGCGGGCCCGGTGCCGCCCTGTGGATCATCATCTTCGGCTTCTTCGCGATGACCGTGAAGATGGCCGAAGCCACGCTCGGTGTGAAGTACCGGCAGATCAACGACGACGGCAGCGTCTCCGGCGGTCCCATGTACTACCTGCGGGCAGGCATGGCCGAGATCGGCCGACCCAAGCTCGGCAAGTTCCTCGCCGTGTTCTATGCCCTGACCGCTGTGCTCGGCGTCATCGGCGCCGGCAACCTCTTCCAGGCGAACCAGGCCGCCGCGATCCTCGTCCAGGCCACCGGCGGCGATTCGAGCTTCTTCGCCGACAAACTCTGGCTCATCGGCGCGATCATCGCCGCACTCACCGCCCTGGTCATCCTCGGCGGGATCAAGAAGATCGGCCAGTGGACCTCGAAGCTGACTCCACTCATGGCGATCCTCTACTTCGTGTCCGTCATCGTCATCCTCGTCCTCAACGCCGGTCAGATCCCGCACGCCTTCGTCCTCATGGTCACCGGTGCCTTCAGCCCCAGCGGCGTCGCGGGCGGCGCAGTGGGCGTAGCCATCGTCGGCATCCAGCGGGCCCTGTTCTCCAATGCCGCGGGCATCGGCTCGGCCGGTATGGCGCACGCAGCCTCGAAGACGACGAAGCCGGCGACCGAAGGCTTCGTGGCGATGTGGGAGCCGCTCATCGACTCCGTCATCATCTGCACCCTGACCTCTCTGGCGATCATCACCACCGGCCTCTACAGCGAAAGCACCGAGGACGGCATCGGCCTGACGGCCGAGGCCTTCGGCACGGTGTCGAGCTGGTTCCCGATCCTGCTCACCATCGCCGTCGTGCTCTTCGCGTTCTCGACGATCCTCGCTTACGGCTACTACGGCCAGCAGGCCCTGGGGTACCTCACCGGCAACTCGAAGAAGGCCGACAAGGCGTATCAGATCTTCTGGATCGTCGCCGTCATCATCGGCGCCTCGATGTCGCTGGACTCGGTCATCGCATTCTCCGACGCGATCTTCTTCCTCATGGCCTTCCCCAACCTGCTCGGCATCTACTTCCTGGCCCGCATCCTCCGCCTCGAGGTCCTGCGGCTGCGCACGAAGATCGACGCGGGGGTCCTCCGAGAGGTCACCCCCGTGGAGCTGCAGGTCGGGATGGGCGATCACGAACCGACCCCGGAGCAGATCAGAGCCGCCGAGGCGGGACGCAGACGCAAGCGCGACAAGCTGCGTGAGGTCCGCGATACGCTGCGTCGGAAGAAGCAGGAACGCGAGAAGGCCGCGGACTGAGTCCGCGGCCTTCGGGCCCTGACCGACCGTGCCCCACCCCGTTGGGTGTCAGGCAGATCAGTCCGCGTGCTTGAGCTTCTGATCCGTGTTCGAGTAGGCGATCGAATCGGCGGTGGATCCGACGAGTCCCATCGTCACTCGCAGCAGGCCCGGTTCGACGTCATCCATGGGCGGAGGGGTCTCCGGGCCCAGGGTCAGTGACTTCCCGTCCTTCGTCGTCGCGGTGATCGAACCGATGTAGACCGAGACATCGCCCTTGAGCGTCATCGTGTCGGCCTTCGTCACCAGGCCGTGGTCCTCCTCCGGCGGGCGCACTGTGAGCGAGAAGCCGGTGATCTTGATCTCCTCGGCCTGGAGCTTCAGCGTCACGACGCTCCCGCCGTCGGCGGTGGGCACCGAGACGAACGAGATGCCCTTGAGTCCCTTGAACGACAGTCCCTCCGAACCCATGGCGGCCGGAGTGTCCGTGAAGATCGGTGCCTTCTCGTCCTGCTTCGCATGATCCGGAAACTCGCCGTTGGTCTCGTCTGTCGGCTCGTCGCTCGGCTCGTCGCTCGGCTCGTCGCTCGGTTCGTCGCTCGGTTCGTCATCCGGCTCATCGACACCCAGACCGCCGGGGTCCGTGGGCTCCGGTGAGGCCGGATCCGACGGCTCCTCGCTCGGTTCGTCCGTCGGCCCCGGCGATGTGGGTGCGGGGACCGTGGGATCCGAGGTCGGCGGATCCGTCGGCTTCAGCGGCATGCCCGGAGACATCGTTCCCGCGGGTGCGGGAGTCTTGTCCTTGGCGGAATCGTCGGAGTCATCGCACGTGCCCACGAGTGAGCACAGCGGAGACGAGTGGGCGGCGGTCATCGTTCCGGCCCCGATGGTGGTGGGGACGACGAGGGCAGCTGCCGCCAGTATGGCGGCCGTTCGGCGGCTGGGCGCACTCATGCAGTCTCCCCTTCTTCCTCGGCGGTTCCGGAGTCTCCCCTCCGGCCGGGCTTCGGTCCGCGCGGTCCCATCCAGGCGACGACGAGGATCGCCCCGATGGTCGACAGCAGCATCCCCAGAAGGTACCCGCCGAGGTTGACCCCGATGAGCGAGTAGACGGAGAGGATGAGCGCGATGATCCCGTAGAACACGTGATGCGTGGGCTTGAGGATCGCAAAGAGCGCGAGCACCACGATCGCGATCGGGATGACCGTCGCCTGGAGTCCCTCGATGCCGAACTGGATCTGCATGTTCCCGAGATCCAGCTGTCCTGAGAAGAACAGCTCGATTCCTCCGAGCACGGCCAGCACGCCGCCGATGAAGGGCCGCTGCCGACGCCACTGCTTGAATCCGCGGCGTTTCTTCGCGCCGTCGCTCATCTCGGCTCCTTCGCTCCTGTCAGCAGCCCTCGATTCCGATGCCGGACCGGCGAATTCCGCCGTCTCGACATCGGATTCGAGGTGGGCATTCTGCTCACCGGCGCGTCGACTCCGTCGGGACAGCGCGAGCAGGCTCGTCTTCTGCACGGTGGCGTCCTGGTCGGCTGCCTCCCGTTCATCGGTCGGCTGCCCGTCGGCTGTTGTCTCCCTCATCAGGAGCACGTCTCCGATCCGTCGGTGAGTTTCAGCGCCATGTCTTTGAGGGTGAACACCGAGGCGGTCGTGCTCCACGAGTCCTGCTTGAGGTCCTTGATGGAGATCGTGTCCGCGTCCTGAGCGAAGTCGCCCTTCGAACCCTTGGCCTTCGTGTTGACATCAGAGGCATCGACGCCGATGCGGATGTTCTCGAATTCCGCGTCGCCCTTGAGTCCCGTCATGCCGATCTGCAGGTCCTTCGCCGAGGCGGGGGTGCCCTTGCCGCCGGCCTTGATGAGCACGCCCACCTTGCCGATCGGGGTGTCGACGGCTGCCGACTGGCAGAGATTCTCGAGCGTGGCGTCCTTGATGTTCGCGGTGACGACCGGGTGCTTGCCGCCGTCGGCATCCTTGGCCACGCCGCTGTACTGCGAGAAGCCGGTGCCCTCGAGCTGCGACGAGGTGATCTTGAACTGTGTGCCCGAGACTGCGAATGAGACGGGCACGGCGCCCTGGGCGACTCCGCCCATGAGCATGGCCGACACGACGCCGGTGGGGACAGCAACCAGTGCGATGCGACCGGCATGGGATGCGACGAGCCTGCGGACGAGGCCGGAATTGCGGAACTTCATTGATCCTCCTAGGGCACCGGCGCCTGCGCCGGCATGAACTTTGTGACGTAAGTTACCACGGGGTGTTACTGGACAGTATCGTGCCCGAAACTTGTGCGTCAACAGGTTTCACATCTGTAATTTTCGCGACTTTCTGCGGGCCGTGCGAACCTGTCCGCGATGCAGTCGCCGCGCGGGAGTCCGCCTGCGGGTGCGGATGCCGACCGGCGACGGGTGCCCGTGTGGCATGAAAACCCTGGTCATGTCGCTGGCGGAGGAGTCGAGTCAGCGCACGGGGACATGGAGTCAGCGCACAGGGGCGTCGGGACCGAGCGGGATGCCCAGACCCCACCACAGGAAGAACAGGAGACTCCAGGTGATCGTCATGCACACGGCCAGCGGCAGGGTGTGCGAGGCGAGCGTGCCGATGCCGGCCTTCTTCTGATACTTCTGCATGAAGCCCAGCGCGAGGATGAAGTAGGGACTCATCGGGGTGATCGCCGTCGAACCGGAGTCGGCGATGCGGAAGATCGCCTGGCTCGTCTCCGGCGGAACTTCGAGGAGCATGAGCAGCGGAACGATGACCGGGGCCATGATCGCCCACATCGCCGAACCGGAGGTGATGAGCACATTGACGACGGAGAGCACGAGCAGAACGAGGACGAAGACCACCCAGGTCGGCAGGCCGAGTCCGATGAACAGCTCCGAGGTGGAGACCGAGACGAGCATGCCGATGTTCGTCCACTCGAAGTACTCGAGGAACTGCGCGATGGCGAAGAAGAGGACGAGGACTCCGGAGATCGACGCCAAGCCCTGACCCATGAGCTTCGGGACGTCGGACCAGGTCTCGATCGTGCCCTCGCGGAAGCCGTAGACGATGCCGCCGATGCCGAAGAGCAGGGCGATGAGGAAGGCGATGCCGGTGAGGAACGGGGACTCGCCGAAGGGGCCGTCGCCGCGCAGGGGAGCCCCCTCGGGGACGACGAGGACGACGATGGCGATGACCGCCGCGCTGACGGCGAACATGGCCAGACGCAGAGCCGAGCGCTCTTTGTCGGAGATGACGAGGTCTTCGAATTCGGCATCCTCGTCGGCATCGAGGTTGTCGCGCTTCATGAGCACGAGTTCGGTGACGATGGTGATGACGACGGCCAGCAGGATGGAGCTGGTGATGTTGAAGTACCAGTTGCCGATCGGGGTGACGATGTAGTCGGGGTCGATGATGTTCGCCGCGGCCGTTGTGATGCCAGCGAAGATCGCGTCGTTGGGCGTCGGAATGGGGCTGGCGTCGTAGCCCGAGGCGATCGAGGTGTAGGCGACGATGACACCGAGGACGGGGGAGCGCCCCACCGCCTTGAACACCATCCCGCCGAGCGGGACGAGGATGACATAGGCCGCCGCCGAGGCGACATGCGAGATCGTGCCCATGAACGCGACCGTGAACACGATGAGCCCGGCAGGAACGCGGGCGATCGAGACCTTCATCGCCGTCGACAGCAGCCCCGTGCGCTCGGCCAGGGCGACCCCCATGATGACGACCATGATCGTGATGAGCGGTGGGAACGTCTCATAGGCCTCGAGTGCGGTGCTCACGGCCATGGCGATTCCCTTGCCGCTGAGCAGGTTGTTCACCGGGGTCCATTCCCCGGTTTCGGGATCCTCGACACCGGCACCGGCGAAGGAGAGGGCGAGGCTGAGTGCGGCGAGGATCCCCGCAAGGATCCAGAACAGCCAGAAGGGGTTCGGCAGCTTGTTGCCGACGACTTCGATGACGTTGAGGGCGCGGATGACGAACGGCAGCTTCTCCTGCGTCCGCTCGGTGGTGCTCGTTTCCATGTCGGTCTCCAGGGTCTCCAGGTGGATGGCGGAGGAGCGAAAAAGGGCATGACTCATCGCGGGCCCGTGAGCTCCATCGGTCTGAGAGGGCGGGTGGTCAGTGGTGGTGTCAGTTCATCTCGGCTGTCATGGGCGCAGCATGTCTCATAGGCGCAGCATGTCTCGGGAGTAGGCGACGAGTTTCGCGATGACTTCGCCGAGGAGGTCGCGACCGGCCTTGGCAGTGGCGGTTCGGGGGTCGCCGAGGACCCCGTTGTCGGCATATCGGTCGAAGGTGACTGCGCTCGCGGGGGTCTTCGTGCGGCTGAGCCGTGCGCGGTCGTCGAGCTCGTCGAGTCTCGTGGCCCCTGGCGCGAGCCGAGGGGAGTCGACGAGGCGGTCGTCGATGGCCAGGACCTGGGAAGTCTCGGACTCCCCGCAGTGTCCGCTGACCTCGGTGCGGGGCAGTGCGGCGGTGGTCTCGGTCGCCAGCGCGCTCACGGGGGAATGGGCGAAGACGAGGTTCGGATGGGAGTCGAGCAGCACCTGCTGGGCGACGCCGAGCGCGGCCTGATTGCCGCCGTGGCCGGTGATGACGAGGAGCTTGGCGAATCCCGAGTCGGCGAGCCGGGCCGCGATCGTGGTGACGATGTCGATGAAGGTCCGCGGGTCGAGGCTGATCGTGCCCGGGAGGAAGGTGTGGTGCGGGGAGACCCCGTAGTCGACGCTGGGGAGGACGAAGGCCCGGCCTGCCGGATCATCGGCCGCTGCCCTCGCGGCGAGTTCTTCGGCGACGGCGAGTGCGACATGTTCGGCGCGGATGCTGTCGGTGCTCAGCGGCAGCGCATCGCCGTGCTGTTCACAGGCGCCCACCGGGAGGATGAGGAGGCTGCCCTGCTCCTTGGCGACTTCGACTTCGAGCGAAGTGAGCTCCCCGTACCTGCGGATGTCCGGGCGGATCTCGCTCACCTGCTGTCTGGTCACTGTTCGGCCTCCTTGTTCGCCGCGTCGTCTGTCTGAGGATCATCGGCCCAGTCCGCGAGGACGACGGTCTTGATCGCCTCGAGGTGCTTGCGGGTGCGATGAGCGGCTTCGAATCCGTCGCCGCGCTTGATCGCGTCGAGGATGTCCGCATGCTCATCGTGGTCACGCAGCCGGTCGTAGGTGGTCCGCGCCGCCTGCTGAGTGCGCGAGTGGATCGCGAGCAGCGAGACGAGCATCTCGTGCAGGGCGCGGTTGCCCGAAGCCCGTGCGAGCTCGACGTGGAAGTGGCCTGCTGGGACCGCGGTCTCGACCTGCAGGGCATTGTCGAGGGCGGATTCCATCGAGGCGACCGCCTCGGCGCTCTGGATCTGGGCCGCCAGCTCGGCGATGCCCGGCTCGATTGCGACGCGGGCGTCGAGGAGCTCGATCGCCGCAGCGAGGTCGACGGGCACATAGTGCGGATTGTCGAGGATGCGGCGATTGATCGCCTCGCGCACATAGGTCCCCGAGCCGTGCATGAGCTCGACCGAGCCCGTGGCCTCGAGCCGACGCAGGGCTTCGCGGACCGTGGGCACGGTGACCTCGAAGCGTTCGGCCAGAACCTTCGCCGAGGGCAGTGTCTGGCCGGGCTGCAGGTTCTCGGCACGAATCGTCTGGACGATCTCACGGGTGAGTCGTTCGACGAGTCCGATGGATGGTGTCATGCCACTCTCCTTCAAGTGTTTAAGTCATCTAATCACTTTGGTGCGGATGTGTCAACGGTCACGTGTCGGTCCCGCGTGGTTCTCGAAGAACGCCCACAGGGTGTCGGTCGCCGAGAAGTGCTTCGTCACGTACCCGCCGCCGCTGTAGACCACCTCACCCGGCCAGACGTGGCCGCCGTCGGTGACCGAATAGAGCTCGACCTCGGCGCCCGAGCTCTTCCCTCTGGCGGTGGAGGTCCCAGCCGTGCAGTTCTTCCAGCTCGTGCGCAGCACATCCTCGCCCCTTTTGCCGACCCTGCGCTCGGTCGTGGCCGTGCAGTCCGAAGCCTCGGCCCAGGGCTCGATCCAGTCGCGCACGCCCGGATAGGTCTCGCCCTGGCGCTCGCCCCCGTCGTAGTGCATCGTCGCGTCGCCGGTGCCGTGGATGGCGAGCATCGGCGTCGGCTCCGAGTAGTCGCAGCCGTTCGTCGACTGCGGATAGTAGGCCCCGGCGACGATGCCGAAGGCCGAGAACCGGTCGCGCAGATGGCAGGCGAGCACCGAGACGAAGCCGCCTCCGTTGGACTTGCCGGTGGCATAGACGCGATTGAGGTCGATGCAGTGCTCGTCCTCGATCGAATCGAGCAGATCGGAGACGAAGCGGACATCGTCGGCACCGCTGGCATAGGGGGCACCCTGCCAGGAGCGTTTGCCGTCGTCGAGTGCACCATCGGGGAAGACGGTGACGGCGGGGAGGGTGGGCAGGCCCGTGTAGTTCTGGAGCTCGGCTCCGTCCGATCCGTTGCCGTGGAAGCCGAGGATCAGCGGCATCGGCGTCGACTCCTCGTAGTCGCGGGGGATGTTGATCCGATAGGTCCGATCCTCGCCCGCCGAGGTGATCGTCCGTTCGTCATTGCCCGGAGTCTGCTCGCTCCCGCAGCCTGCGGACGGGGCGGCCTCCAGCGTCGGGGCGGCGGCCTCGGCCGCCCTGCCCGGGCTCGTGGCAAGGGCCGGCCCCAGAGCCAGGAGACTCGAGGTGAGAACCACGGCGGATGCCGCTGCGAGGATGGCGGTCGGGGTGCGTCTCGTCGTCGATTGCATCGTGAGTCCTTTGATCGTCGGTGATCGTGAGCAGGACTCTAGCACAAGTCATAAAATGACTTAAGGACTTGCCGGTGACTCCGATCGTCGAGACTGCCGACCGGAGAGCGAAGCCCAGTTCTGCCTCGTGAGATCGACGGCGAGGCCGTGATCGCCGGCGCGGACGGCCGCGATGATTTCGGTGTGTTTCTCAGGCGAGGCCGAACCGGCGACCGAATCGAAGTGGAGGTACTCGGTGCGGCGCAGGGTGGCCGTGACGAGCTCGAGGTGATCGGCGATGAGCGGGTTGCCGCTGCGGGACAGGGCCACCTCGTGGAATTCGTCATCGGCGGTGATGGCTGCGTCGATGTCGGCGGTGTCGAGGGCCGCGCGCAGCCGCTCGTTCGCTCGCTCCATGGCGTCGAGGTCCGCGCCGGTGAGGTCCGCGACGGCGAGGTTCATGGCCAGGGCATGCAGCTCGGCGGCGATCTGACGTGCATGGACGATGGCCTCGGGATTCTCCGGCGCCACCCGGGTCATCCTCCCCGGTTGGGCCACAACAAGACCGGCCTGGGCCAGGCGCTGCAGGGCCTCGCGCACCGGAGTCCGCGAGACCTGCAGCCAGGCGCCGAGCTCCTGATCGCGCAGCTGCTCTCCGGGGGCCAGCTGCCCGCGGACGATCGCATCGCGGATCGACCGGTAGACGTCATCCCGCAGGAGAGTGCGCTGCGGGGAGGGCGAATGCGCGGGAATCGGCACCGGGGGTCCTTTCGTCGGCATCGGGATGGCGGTCGGCACCGGTCGTGGAAGTCTGGGATGCGGTGCCGACCTCATTGTAGACAGGCCCGAAATGCAATATATTGCATATCACTGGCCGCGATGTGCTGGTCGTCTCCGGCAGAGAGCAGGGATCGCGGTCGAACGATACGACGACGAAGGGGTCCCCATGGCCATCACCGATTTCGACCGCTATCCGCTCACCTTCGGGCCGAGCCCCGTGCATGAATTGGGCAGGCTCGGGGACCACCTCGGCGGGGCGAGGGTCTGGGCCAAACGGGAGGACGTCAACTCCGGACTCGCGTTCGGCGGAAACAAGACCCGCAAGCTCGAGTACATCGTTCCCGACATCCTCGCTTCGGGCGCGGACACGCTCGTTTCGATCGGCGGTTACCAGTCCAACCACACGCGGCAGGTCGCGGCCGTCGCTGCCCATCTCGGCCTGAAGGCCCGTCTCGTCCAGGAGCGCTGGGTGGACTGGGAGGATCCGGGCAATGACACGGTCGGCAATATCGAACTCTCGCGCATCATGGGCGCCGACGTCCGCCTCGACTCGGCCGGATTCGACATTGGCATCCGCTCGAGCTGGGAGAATGCGCTCGCCGAGGTCGAAGCGGCCGGCGGCAGGCCCTATCCGATCCCGGCCGGGGCCTCCGAGCACAGGTTCGGCGGACTCGGCTTCGCGAACTGGGCCTATGAGGTCGCCGAGCAGGAGAAGGAGCTTGGGGTCTTCTTCGACACCATCGTCGTGTGCACCGTGACGGGCTCGACCCATGCGGGCATGATCGCCGGGTTCGCGGCTCTCGAGGATGCCGGCGGGCGTCCCCGTCGGATCATCGGCATCGACGCCTCGGCGACCCTGGACAAGACCCGTGACCAGGTCCGGCGCATTGCGAACTCCACTGCCGAGCTCATCGGACTCGGTCGGAGGATTCGCGAGGACGAGATCGACATCCGCTCCGGCTGGGCCGGGCCGGCCTACGGCATCCCCGACGAGTCGACCGTCGACGCGATCCGCACGACCGCTCAGCTCGAAGGCGTCATCCTCGATCCCGTCTACGAGGGCAAATCGATGGCCGGGCTGCTCGATCTCGTCGGTCAGGGCGGCATCGACAGGGACTCCACGGTCCTCTACGCCCACCTCGGCGGTCAGCTCGCGCTCAACGCCTACAGCTCGATCTTCTGAGCCCGGCGTCTGAGTCCGGGTCGGCTCAGGAGTCGCCGTGTTCTCCCAGAACATTCATCGGGTACAGTCAGGAACTGTTCTCTGCAATGATCTGGGTCACGTCGCGCGCCGACGTTGGAAAGTGAAGTGACATCATGGGTGCTGCCGCCGAATTCTTCGATACGATCAGCGGATTCGTCTGGGGTCCGTTCCTACTCATCCCGCTGCTGCTGGGCACGGGCCTGTACCTGACGTTCCGCCTCGGCGGGCTGCAATTCACGAAGCTGCTGCCGGCCCTGAGTCTGGGCATTCTCAAGCGCAAGGACGCCGGATCCGAGGGTGACATCTCGCAGTTCCAGGCGCTGACGACGGCGCTGGCGGCCACGGTCGGCACCGGCAACATCGTCGGCGTGGCCACTGCCATCGGCATCGGCGGTCCCGGTGCCCTGTTCTGGATGTGGATGACCGGCCTGCTGGGCATGGTCACGAAGTATGCGGAGGGCTTCCTCGCGGTGCGCTTCCGCGGAACCGATGAGGCCGGGGAGAAGTCCGGTGGCCCGCAGTACTACCTCGAACGCGGCATCAAAGGTCCTCTCGGCAAGGTCCTCGGCCTGATGTTCGCCGTCTTCGCCGTCCTCGCCTGCTTCGGGATCGGCAATATGACGCAGGGCAACTCGATCGCGGCGAATGTCGAGTCGAGCTGGTCGGTTCCCACCTGGATCACCGGCGCTGTGCTCACGGTCCTCACGCTCGTCGTCCTCGTCGGCGGCATCAAGTCCATCGGACGGGTCACGGCCGGCCTGGTGCCGATCATGATCGTCTTCTACGTCCTCAGCGCCATCTACATCCTCATCGCGAACATCGACGCCCTGCCCTCTGCCTTCGCCCAGATCTTCACCGAGGCCTTCACCGGCACTTCGGCCGTCGGCGGATTCGCGGGCTCGGCGATCATCGTCGTCGTGCAGATGGGCGTGGCCCGTGGTCTGTTCTCGAACGAATCGGGACTCGGTTCGGCACCGATCGCCGCAGCCGCGGCAAAAACCTCGCATCCGGTGCGTCAGGGGCTCGTGTCGATGACGCAGACCTTCATCGACACGATCATCGTCGTCAGCTTCACCGGTCTGACGATCATCGCCACCGGGACCTGGAACGAAGTCGATCCGGAGACAGGGGAACAGATCAGTGCGGCGCTCATGACGGGCGAGGCCTTCTCCCACGGTCTGCCCGGTCATTGGGGTCACTGGGTCGTGACGCTGGGCATCGTCCTCTTCGCGTTCTCGACGCTGCTCGGCTGGTCCTACTACGGCGATCGCAATGTCGAACGCCTCGTCGGCCGGCGCGGAGTGCTGCCGTTCCGGATCTTCTTCTCCCTCGTCGTGTTCGTCGGTTGCACCACCGAACTCGAGCCGATCTGGAACTTCTCGGATGTGATGAACGGTCTCATGGCCCTGCCGAACCTGCTTGGCATCCTCATCCTCTCCGGACTCATCGCCCGGGAGACGAAGCACTACCTCAAGCACGATCCGCAGCTGAAGGCGGACAAGGACACGATCGAATCGTTCATGATCGATCAGCCCGGTTGGGCCGACTGGAAGGCCGGAGACGTGATCGGCTCCTCGCGCAGGTTCGACTGATTCCCTCACCGAGGCGGCCGTCCCCAGTATGGGGGCGGCCGTTTCGCTGTTGCGGTGCGTTCCCTTCGCTGAGGCGGCAGTCCCTTTGGGGTGGTTGCCCCTTGCAGGCGGCTGCCCCTTGGGAGGTGGCTGTGTTCTGCACTCACGGCATGCGGATTTCGTTGAAGCGTATTCGGAATCCGCACTCCCTCGGTGGCGGGTCGGTGATCGATCCAGGACTGAGGATTCCCCCAGGTTCCGGCACTTGTTGCGCGGGTCACGTGTTGATAGCGTGTGAGACAGGCATACGCAATCCGTCGATTCCGACGGCGAAGAGGTATGCGATTGCTTAGCCGGCGCCAACAGGCGCCCACGTCAAAGGAGTCTGGAATGAGCAATGTAGGAAGCGCCGCAGGCGGCTACCGCGTCGAAAACCCGGCCACCGGTGAAGTCGTCGAGAAGTTCGACAACGCGACCGACGAGGAGATCCAGCAGGTCCTCGAGTCCGCGCACAAGGGGTTCCAGGCCTGGCGGGACAAGACCATCGAGGAGCGCGCTGCCGTCGTCAACAAGGTCGCAGCCCTGTTCGGTGAGCACAAGGCCGAGCTCGCGAAGATCATCGCCGAGGAGATGGGCAAGCCCACCGCCGAAGGTGAGGAAGAGGCCGAGTTCTGCGAGGCGATCTTCAACTACTACGCCGACAACGGACCGAAATTCGCCGCCGATGAGCCGATCGAATCGATGTCCGGCGGCAAGGCGTTCATCCAGCGCCGCCCGGTCGGTGCCCTGCTGGGCATCATGCCGTGGAACTTCCCGTACTACCAGGTCGCTCGCTTCGCCGCGCCGAACCTCGTGCTCGGCAACACGATCATCCTCAAGCATGCGGAGATCTGCCCCCGCTCCTCCGCGAAGATCGCCGAACTCATGAAGGAAGCCGGCGTCCCCGAGGGCGTGTACAACAACATCTACGCCACGCACGAGCAGATCGAGACGATCATCGCCGATGACCGCGTTGAAGGCGTGTCCCTGACCGGTTCCGAACGCGCCGGCTCGGCCGTGGCCGCCACGGCGGGCAAGCACCTGAAGAAGGCCGTGCTCGAGCTCGGCGGCTCCGACCCCTACATCATCCTCGACACCGATGACATGAACGAGGCCGTCGACACCGCTTGGGGCACTCGCCTGTACAACACCGGCCAGGTGTGCAATGCGAACAAGCGGATGATCGTCATGGACGACATCTACGACGACTTCGTGACCGGACTGACCGAGCGTGCCCAGTCCTGGGAGAAGGGCACCCCCGCCGAGGCGGGAGACGGCAAGTACTCGCCTCTGTCCTCTCGGGGCGCGGCCGAGAACCTGCGCAAGCAGCTCGACCGGGCGGTCGAACAGGGAGCGAAGCTCGTCGGCGGTGAACTCGCCACCGATGGTTCGGCCTATGTCACCCCGGCCGTGCTCACCGGAGTCACCTCGGAGATGGACGCCTACCGCGAGGAGCTCTTCGGACCTGTGGCCACCGTCTACAAAGTCAGCAGCGATGATGAGGCCCTCGAGCTGGCCAATGATTCGCGCTTCGGCCTCGGCGGTGCCGTGTTCGCGAAGGATCCCGAGCGTGCCGCGAAGCTCGCTCAGCGCCTCGACGTCGGCATGTCCAACGTCAACACCCCGGCCGGCGAAGGCGCGGAGATCCCGTTCGGCGGAACCAAGCGTTCGGGCTTCGGTCGCGAGCTCGGTCCCTACGGCATGGACGAGTTCGTCAACAAGCGCATGTACTACGTGGCTGACTGATATTTGACCGCACACCGTCGATAAACGGGTTGGGCGTCGAGAAACGTGTGAACGCACGTGTGTCTCGACGCTCAGCCCGTTTTTCGCTGTCTTGCGGCGGGGCGCTCAGCTGGGGAGCTCAGCTCTCGAAGGTCCACTGCGCATCGACATCAGGGGCCGACCCCGCGATCATCGACACCTCACTGGGGTCGAGGCCGTTCTCGGCGAACCAGCGGCGCGCCGCCTTCTCTGCGATGCCCTCGGACTGCTCGACGAGGAAGCGGCCGCTGTCGGTGAGGGAGAACTCACCCGATTCCGAGCGTGAGAGCCAACCGAGTTTGACCAGAGGCAGACTGGCACGCACCGCCTGTGAAAGCGTCTCGCCCATCGCCTCGGCGAGGTCCTCTCGGCCCAGCCCCTGTGGCCGGGCATCGATGAGGCGCAGTCGGCGAAGGTCGTCCAAGCTGAGCCCCACGCGCGAGAGCGCCGCGCCGACCGTCGTGTCCAAAGAGCTCTTCGCCCAGGCCAGAGTCAATGCGGCCTCGAGGTTCGGCACGGAAGCGCAGTCGGCGGCTTCGTCTGTGCTCATGACCGTGTCCTCGTCCGCACCTTGACCTCTTCGACGCACACCGCTGAGACACTCACGACCCTGCCGCCGAGGCCGCGTGCGGCGAGGTCGGCATCGGAGAGCTCCTCGGCTCGGATGCTCGCCAGCGTTTCGGCGTCATCGCGGTCCGCCTCGTCGCTGGTGACCAGAAATCGGTGCTGATAGTTCACGAGCTCGGGCGTGTAGAGGAACGTGCCCTCGGGGGAGAAGCGCGCGGAGAGCATGTCGTGATCGTCCTGTGCCGCACGGAGGCTGCGGCGCTGCTCCTCGCCGAGTGCGGCGAAGCGCCCGCGGACGGTGATGCGAAAATTCCAGGTCATTGTGGGGCCTCTTCGGCTCGGGTGGCGTGATCGAACAGGGTGATGATCTCGTGCGCTTCGATGCTGGGATGGGTGGGCACTGCCGTGTCGAGGACGGAACGCAGAGCCAGGGCCATCGTGGCGGGATCGAAGCTGCGCATCTCGCCTCGGCGCTGGCCGTCCTCGAAGAGCGCCACGAGATCGGCGATGGAATCGGCGGAGCGCTCGCTATAGGACTGCGCCGGGGCAGCGGGCCGGCTGAGGTAGCCCACTGCTGCGATGATGGCTGCGGCCCGAGCCGGTTCGCGGCGACAGTAGTCGATGTGTGTGGAGATATAGGCCGCGAGCCGGTCGTTCGCAGACCCGGCCGAGCTCAGGGCCCGGTCGAGCTCGGGCCCGAGATCCTCGACGACGAACTGCACGACCGCCGCGGCGAGCTCGTCCTTGTCGGAGAAGTTCCCATGGACCGCCCCGCGGCTGAACCCGGCGGTCTCCGCGACCGCGATGAGCGAGGTGCCGCGCACCCCGTGCTCGGCGAAGAGTCCGGCGGCCGATTCGATGAGGCGTCGACGGGTGAGCTCCTGGCTCTCGCGGCGCGTCAATCGGGGTGTGGAGGGGGTAGTCATGATTTCAGAATACACTGAAGTATCCGAATACTCGAAAGTATCTCAGTGGCAGGGCTGCGGTGAGGGGGCGTCGGCCACGTTGTACTGTGGGAACGGCCGACATGGTGCGCCGGTGTGCCGCCGAACGCTCCGATGGAATGCCATGAACTCTGGAGGTCAGAATTGCCGATCACCTCGACGATCCTCGACGTGGCACTCGAACGCCCCGATCAGCTCGCCCTCGCCGGGTCTGAGGCCCGACTGAGCTACGGGGAGCTCGTCGCTGACTCCCGTGTCGCGTTCGCCGTCGTCGACTCCCTCCACCGGGCGCAGACCGAACCGCCGCGGCCCGCCCCGGAGACCCAGGGAATTCCGATCACGGCCGTGAGCACCACCTCGGCGTTCTTCACCGCCCGCATCATCGCCGGTCTCGCCGGCTACCGCGCGGTCTCGGCGACCATCGATCCGCGGTGGCCGCTCGACCATCAGGTCGGAGTCATCCGCACGACAGGCATCGGCCTCGTCATCAGCGAATCGCCCACCCTCGCCGAGGCGCTCGCCGCCGCCGGCTGGACCGGGACCGTGATCACCCCGGCCGAATTCGCGACACGCGAGGCACAGGTCCGCAGCGCTGGCACCCCGGCTCCGGCCCCGACCGTCCGCGAGGCGAGCGAACCCTTCCTCATGCTCTTCTCCTCGGGCACGACGAGCAATCCCAAGGCCTTCATCAAGACCCGGCAGCAGTACCGGGACAATGTGGCCGTCTCCTCCGCTCACCTCGAACCGCTCCCCGAGGTGGCCACGCTCGCACCCGGCCCCGTGTCCTACAGCCTCACCCTCTATGCGGTCATCGAGTCGCTTGCCACCGGCGGCAGCGTCCACGTCGCCGACGACTTCGACCCCTTCACCATGGGGCCGCGCATCGCGGACGAAGCCATCACCCGCATCGTCGCCGTGCCCGCCGTGGTCAAGGCCCTCGCCGAGGCGGCCGGGCGTTCCCCCGACCGTTTCCACGGTCTCGACCTCCTCGTCACCGGGGGAGCGAACCTGCCCGCGAGCATCCGCGACCGTCTCGCCGAGGTCCTCCCCGAGGCCCGACTCATCAGCTACTACGGTGCCGCCGAGATCGGCTTCATCGGCGACAGCCGCGCCGGCGACGGCACCTGGATCACCGTCTACGACTCGATCGGGGCCGAGGTGCGCGGAGACGACGGGCAACCCCTGCCCGATGGAGAGATCGGCACCCTGTGGATCAGGGCCGCCGCGTGCTCCGACGGCTACGTCACCGGCACCACCGACGCGCAGCTCCAGGGCCCGGACGGATGGGCCAGCGTCGGCGACCAGGGACGCATCGAAGGCGGACTGCTCCAACTGGCCGGCCGTGCCGGGGATATCGCGATCACGGGAGGACACAAGGTGTCCCTGCCGGAAGTCGAGCGGGCGTTCGAGACGTGCCCCCGCCTCGGCGAGGCGTGCGCGATCGCGCTGCCCGACGACAGCCTCGGCAGCATCGTCGCCCTCGTCATCGAAACCGGGTCCGCCACCGGAGCCGGCCTTGCGCCGTCTGTCCCAGGCAAGGCCGCGCTGCTTGCTCACGCGCGTGCCCGCCTGGCCCCGCAGTTCGTGCCGCGTCGGTTCTACCTGATCGACCGACTGCCGCGGACCGTGGGCGGGAAGATCCGGCGCACGGAAGCCACCGAACTCATCACGAACGGACAGGGACAGCGACTGTGAACACCCCCACCACCCCACCGCGCCGAGTCGTCGTCACCGGACTCGGCGCCATCACCCCGAGCGGGCAGGACCCCGAATCCCTGTGGGAATCCGTCCGCACCGGAATCAGCGCCATCGACGTCCTCGCCGGTGAGCAGTTCGCGGACCTCGCGGTGCGCATCGGCGGACAGATCCGCGACTTCGACGCCGAGGCCATCCTGCCTCGAGCGCTCGCCCGCCGTCTCAGCCCCGTCCAGCACTGGGCCATCGCCGCCGCCGACCAGGCCCTCCGCCAGGCCGGAATCGCCTCGGCCGCCGAGGAACTGCCCTGGGACCGTGACCGCACCGCCGTCATCGCCGCCACCGGATCTGGGCCCGTCGATGCCATGCAGTCAGCGACCCGCGTCCTCGATTCCGGCGGCCCCCGCGCGGTGCCGCTGACTCTGGCCATCCACGGTGCGCCGGACTCGGCGGCCGCCCTCATCAGCCAGCGTTTCGATCTCCGCGGTCCCGGGCAAGGCGTGTCCGCGACCTGCGCATCCGGGGCGATCGGCCTGGGAGAGGCCATGCGACGCATCCGCCACGGCTACGCCGAGGCTGTGCTCGTCGTCGGGATGGAGGACTGCCTCGGCGCGGTCAATCTCGCCTCGAATGCGAACATGCGCGCCCTCGCCGCAGGCTTCGACGATGACCCGACCGCAGCGAGCCGGCCCTTCGACCGCGCCCGGAACGGGTTCGTCATGAGCCAGGGGGCGGCCGCGATCCTCCTCGAATCCGCCGACTCCGCCGCCGCACGCGGGGCCGAACCGCTCGCCGAACTCGCCGGGTTCGGCGCCGCCAGCGATGCCCACCACCCGACGAATCCGCATCCGGATGGGCGGGGAGCCGCCTCGGCGATGGTGCAGGCCTTGGCCGATGCCGGGCTGGAACCCGGCGACATCGACCACATCAACGCCCACGCCACGGGCACACCGGCCGGGGACCGGGCCGAACTCGCCGCCTTCGACGCGGTCCTCGGCGAGGACGGGCGAACGATCCCGATTTCGGCGACGAAATCATCGACGGGGCATCTGCTCGGCGCTTCGGGCGTGGTCGAAGCGATCATCGCGATCATGACGCTGCGCGATCAGGTGCTGCCGCCGACCCTCAACCTCGATGACCGCGAGTTCCCGGAATGGGACATCGTCGCAGGCCAGGCCCGTGAACTGAGTGAAGACACGGCCCCCGCCGAGGCGGCCGCCACCACCGTGCTGTCGACTTCGTTCGGTTTCGGCGGACACAACGGGGCGATCATCCTGAGCCGGAGTCTCGCCGCGGTGGGTGCGGCGCGCACGAATGAAAACAGCTGAACAGAGGAGAGACGATGACCGACCGTGAGATGCGCGTTCGCGAACTGGCCGAGAAGCACCTGCCCGATGAGGCGCTCGAACGCTTCCGGCAGCGGGCCGATGTCTATGACCGCGAGAACCGGTTCTTCGATGAGGACCTTGAGGAGCTGAAGTCACTGGGCTACCTCACCCTCTTCGTCCCGCAGACCCACGGCGGACCCGGGCTGAGCCTGTTCGAGGTCTCCCGGCTGCAGCAGCGACTGGCCGCGGCGGCGCCGGGAACCGCGCTGGCGATCAACATGCACCTCATGTGCACGGGCGTGGTCAAGGCGATGAACGACCGCGGTGACGACTCGCTCAACTGGGTCTTCGACGAGGTCATGGCCGGTGAGATCTTCGCCTTCGGCATCTCCGAACCCTCGAACGACTGGGTGCTGCAGGGCTCGACGACCGAGGCGGTGCCCACCGCGGACGGCGGGTTCGAACTCACCGGGGTGAAGATCTTCACGTCGCTGTCACCGGTGTGGACTCGTCTCATCGTCCACGGGGCCGTGGCCGCCGATGACGACGGCATCGCCGGACCCGATGCCGATGAACCGGCCGAGGGCGAACTCGTCTACGGCTTCATCGAACGTTCGGCGCCGGGGATCACCGTCTCCGATGACTGGGATGTGCTGGGCATGCGGGCCTCGCAGTCGCGGGCGACCATCCTCGACCAGGTGCCGATGAGACCCGAGCGGGTCTCCCGGGTCATCCCCGCCGGCAGACACCCCGACCTGCTCACCTTCGCCATCACGAGCAACTTCCAGCTGCTCATTGCCGCCGTCTATGCGGGAGTCGCCGGCCGGGCACTGGAACTCGGTGCGGCCGGGCTCCACAAGCGGAAGTCCGCGAAGGCCGGCACCGCTTTCGCCGAGGTGCCCGAGGCCCGGACCCGCCTGGCCGACGCCCACCTCGACCTCATGCCGGTGACCGCGATGATCGATGCCTATGCGCGGGACTTCGATGACCTGGTCGATCACGGGGCAGGGTGGCCGCTGCGGCTCGTGGGTGCTCGCATCAAATCCGCCGAGGCGGCCCGACACTGCACGGAGACCGCGCTCATGTGCACGAGCGGCAGCGGATTCGGCAACAAGCACGAACTCTCCCGACTCTTCCGCGATGCCGCGGCCGGACTGTTCCACCCGCCGAGCGCCGATGCCGCCCGCCCCATGTACGCGGCGGCTCTGCTCGACGAGTAGGGAGGGAGCCGGCGGCTGTCCTTGTCGTCGCTCAGGTAGCGCGAAACTCGAAAAGAGCGCCGCCAGCGACGACTTTTTCGACGTTCGCGTTACCTGAGGGCGCCGCCCCTGCAGACCGACTCGGGTGGCGCCGCTGCTCATCGGCGTCATCCTCGGCCTCGGGCGGAGACCGGACTTCGCGGTGTGCTCGCGGTGGCCGACGGAGATGCGGCTGTGCTCTTGAGTTCGTCGCTGACGATCGGAATCTATATCGTGCTCGCCGTTGCGGTGCTGTTCACACTGGTCCAGCATCTGCGGCACTGTCGTTCAGGGTCGAAGGTGCTGGTGGAAGCCAGTCAGCAGTGGCGGATGGCTCTCCGGGGCCGCGGGCGCGATTCGGCGTTTGCTAGAATTGACGGCATGAGTTTCGGTCTCCCATCGAGAAGGCTCCGCAGCCGCCGCTGACGGCGGCGGGATCAGCTTTCTACATCTCGTGCGCCGTCCTGGCCCTCGCCGGACGGTGGCTTCATGCTGTCCGGCTCCATGACGAGCTGAAAGACCACGATGCCGGAAACCACATCCTCATCCCCTTATACCGATCTGCCCACAGGCGAGAATCAGCTGCCCGCTGGCTCTGCCGCACATATCCGTGCCGAAGACATCCACGTCATGCGCGGCGACCGTGAGGTCCTCACGGGCCTCGACATGACGATCTCCGCCGGTTCACGGACGGCCATCGTCGGAGAGAACGGCAGCGGAAAGACGACCCTGCTGCACCTTCTCGCCGGCACTCTTCCGCCCGACCGGGGAACACTGCGGCAAACGGGCACCGTCACTCTGCTTGAACAGGCGCTCGACGCTGACGCGAACCGCACCGTCGGTGACCTCATCAACGAGTCCCTGCGCCACGAGAACGCCGCGCTGGCCGCACTCGACGCTGCCGGCGAGGCGCTGGCCAGGGAAGACCCCGGCTCCGAGCCGGCGTTCGCGGAAGCCCTCGAACTGGCGACCCGCCTCGACGCCTGGGACGGTGAACGTCGCATCGACACTGCACTGGCAGGACTCTCGGCCTGTTCCGATCGCACGCGGACGCTTGCCAGCCTCTCCGTCGGCCAACGCTACCGAGTGCGTTTGGCCGTCGTCCTCGGTTCGAGCACGGACATCCTGCTGCTCGACGAACCGACGAACCACCTCGACACGTCCTCCCTGGCGTTCCTCACCGAGCGGCTGTGTAATCGCTCCGGCGGATTCGCCCTGGTCAGCCACGACCGGGCGCTGCTGCGCGATGTCGCCAACGACTTCCTCGACCTCGACCCGAGCCGCGACGGCCGTCCTCGGACCTATTCCGGCGGCTACTCCGGATGGGTCGAGGGAAAGCGTCGGGACCGCGAGAAATGGGAGCAGGACTACCGCGCCGAGGTGGTCGAGCACTCCCGCCTGACCGATGCCGCCGATGACGCCCGATCCCGACTGAGCACCGGATGGCGGCCCCCGAAGGGAACAGGCAAGCACGCTCGTGCGACGCGGACGGCCGGAGTCGTGCAGGCCTTTAACCGTCGAGCCGACGACCTCGAACGGCACGCCGTTGAGGTGCCCGAACCGCCCCTGCGTCTGCAGTGGCCGGACATGCCGGAGGTGTCGGAAACCGATGACGAGCGGTGGGAAGCGGACAGCGGCCCGCTGCTGACTGCGGAATCGGTCACCGTCGAGGGGCGGATGGGGCAGACGGTTTCCCTGAGCATCGATCCCGGCGACCGTCTGCTCATCACCGGGGCGAACGGCACCGGCAAGTCGACGCTGCTCGACGTGCTCACTGGCCGACTCGAGCCGAGTTCCGGAGAAGTGCGGAGACATCCGCAGGCGCGGGTGGAGCTGCTCAGCCAGGAGGTTCCCGAGTGGAACGCCGACGACACAGCCGCCCGAGTGTTCGAGGACTGCTCACTGAAGGCGTCACTGTCCGGTGACCTCACCCTGCAGGACCTCGGTCTGCTCTCGGCGGATGATTCGATGACACCGGTCCGCCGACTCTCGCAGGGTCAGCAGCGCAGGCTCCAGCTGGCGATGTGTCTGGCCGTCGAACCGGACGTGCTCATCCTCGATGAGCCGACGAATCACCTGTCCACCTCGCTGGTCGACAAACTCGAGGAGTCATTCGGGACCGCCTCGGCGGCGCTCATCGTCGTCACCCACGACCGGCAGATGTTGTCGGATCTCGCGGAGTGGCCGCGTCTCGACATCGGGAGAGCGGCGGTCGGGGACCGAGCGCAATCGGCCTGACCGACAGCGAATCGGGCCGCCGAGCGGGAATCCGTCGGGGAGGACGCTCTTACCCAACTGCCGCCTCGGTGCGTGTCTGACGCTGATCGGCCGGGATCCACCGCGGGTCCGGTTTCACCAGCGTGATCGCCACGACCACGACGAGGTTAGCCGCGACCGCCCACAGACCGCCGTTGATTCCGAGCAGCGGGTCGAGTCCCGTGTAGTGAAGGGTCACCATGACGACGGAGCCGATGAGGAGCCCAACGGCAGCGGCCTGCTTGCTCATCCGCGGCCAGTACAGGGACAGGAGTGCAGCCGGAACGACCTGCGCGAGTCCTTCATAGCTGAGCACGGAGAGCTCGACGAGCGCATCCGGCATGAGCAGGCTCATCGCAAGGGCGATGACACCGACTGCCAGACACACCCACTGGGACAGCGCCTTCTGGCGCAGACCACGGGCGGCGTGCTGTTCGGAGGTCATCGAGGCGGCGTTCTTCGGACCGGCCAGACCGCCGCCGAGGACGGTCCTGCCCCACATCGATCCGACCGAGAGCATGTACACGCTCATCGGCACGATCGCCGACAGTGCTCCGGCGACGCCGATGATCGCGACGATCGGCGCGGGCAGTGAGTCGATGACCACGGAGAACAGCGCCAAGTCGGCGTCCTTGAGTGCCGGGACGACGAAGAGTGCGGCCACGCCGACCATCATCGGCACCAACAGCAGCAGTTGGTACCACGGCAGGAGGATCGAGTTCCGGCGCAGTGCATTCGCCGAGGTGCCCGACAGGTATCCGGCGATCGATGTCGGAAACACGGTGATGGTGATGCCGTTGAGGATGATCGTCGAGATGAACCATGCGCCTCCGTAGATGCCCTCGCCGGCGCCGGGGAACGTCAGCCACTGGGACTTCTCGCTGACGAGGAGGTCGAGCAGAGGTGCCAGGCCGTCGAAATAGTGCAGCGGCACGTAGATCGCGAGGAAGGCCACGGCGAGGATGACCAGTCCGTCCTTGAGAACGCTGACCCAGGCGGAACCGCGCAGACCGGAGACGAGGATGAACGCCTCGGCGACGATGAAGGAGATGATGGCGGCGATCTTGAGGTCGATCGCCCCGTAGCTCATCGCGTTGACGACCGCGCCCATGCCCTGGATCTGCAACTGGATGTAGGGGACGATGAAGATCGTCGCGAGCACGGCGACGAGGATCGCGAGCCCTCTGGAGCGGAAACGATGTTCGACGATGTCGGAGAGGCTGACGAGTTTGTGCCTGGCCGCGTAGGTCCAGAACAGCGGTCCAACGAGGTAGGCGACGACGAGACCGACGCTCAGGTACCCGATGAGGTAGAGGATCGGCACACCGTAGGAGTAGGACCAGCCGGCCGTGCCGAGGAACGAGAATGACGTGTAGGTCTCGCCCGCCATGAGCAGCAGGATGAAGACGAAGCCGAGTCCGCGACCGGACACCGACCATTCGTCGAGAGATTTCTCCCGACCCCGGCCGGACCACACGCCGACACCGATGGTCGCGAGCATGGCGAGGCCGAAGATGATGCAGGCGATGACTGCGGAAGTGCTCATTGTCCGGCCCCTTCCTCGTGAGAATTCCCGCTCGCTTCGATCTCATGAGCCTCACCGAAGGCGATATCAGCTGGAATGTATTCCGCTTTGTCGGAGCGGTAGTAGTGATCGCCGCGTGCAGTCATCCACACGAAGAACCAGGTGAGAACCGTGACGACGATCGTGTAGGTGATGACGAACGGCAGGCCGGCGATGCGCGGCTCGACCGAATTCGCCACGAGCGGGGTGAGGGCGTAGAGAACGACTGGGATGATGAGCAGGAAGAGGGAGAACCGCCGCCGAGGCGGCCCCGACGGCGGTTGTGAATCATGAGTCCGGGACATGCGCGCGCCCTTTCACCATTTCTGACGTCTTCGGCAAGATGACCCGGCAAGGCTAGTGGTCTGGACCATGGGCGGCGGAGAGTGGTCCGAATCGTGGAATCGCGCTGGTGATGCTGGTCAGTGAAGTTGACCAGCGGAGAATCGTGTTCGCAATCGCCAAAAACTCGAGTCAGGACTAGGAAGCCGCGGGAAATCCTCTAGAGTGCTCCTCGCCACGACTTTCGAACTCTGTGTCAGTCCTCCGTGCGAACATGAGTGAAGCCGGGCAAAGGTGGCAAATCGGGTTGATACAGGTGGTCGATACAGATGTTTCTAATTTTGACAGCCGCAGTTGTGCTAATCGGTCTCGGTGTTTGGGGTGTTATCAAGCGAGTAGGCACCCTCAAATATACGAACAATTGGCGAGGCCCGCGGCTGCTCATCTATGGCGGAGCCTTCCTCGCCGGCTCAATCTTACCTACAGGTCCATTCTATTTACTGGTAGTTGGAGGAGTGATTGTCTTCTTCATTGCCGATTTCACTATCGGAGTTTTGGTGTCTAGGAGCGTTGACTGGGATACTCGACTGACTTTCGTTAACGAGGTTGGTGTTGCTCTTGTCGAAATTTGGCGAGGTGTGCTGTCTTCCCTGAGAAACGCTGGCAAAGTAATTGCACCGCATGGTTGGAAATCGGGCTTCAGTATCCGCCGCGACAGCCCTGTCGTGAGAACTTTAAGCGATATCACTCGAAATGTGGATTTACCGATTGCAATCGGTCTCAAGTTGATGTTCGCTTTGTGGATGCTATTAATAGTGGCCTGGGTGGGGGTCTATGTACCTTTGTCATTTGCGTGGGTTGCAAGCGGGGAAAGCGATTCGGCGGTGTTGTTTCAACGCATGGGGGAAATCTATCTCTACGCATACGGCCCTTATATCGTTTCGGTGTGGTTGATTTCTTGTGCAGTCATTGCGCTACTCGGCTCCTTCGTCCGAATCAACGGTGATGACAGGCGCCCATTCCGTTCAATCGTGTATTTTTCGGCTAGCTCGGGAGTCGGTGCGGCTATAGGTCTAATTCTCGGGCTAATTGCTCCTCCGCTCTGGGATATAATTTCGAGGACCCCATTCCAATCGCTTCTTAGTTCATCTCCGCCAGCGTCCGAGGGTCTAGCTCTTTCGTGTTCCACTCTTGGTACGGTTCTGGGGGCACTAATCGGTACCTATCTGTCTGTCCGTGATCGGTTGTCATCAATTGGCAACATACTTTACCGAGAGGTTATAGTTATGGGGCTGTTGATGATCTCAGGGTTTTTGGTGGGTCTCGTAGATTCTCTTTCACCGCGACATTTGCTCGAAGTTCTGGCGTCACGATCCAGTATTGCTTCACACGGAGAATGTTTGGTGGACAACGATCTCAAGTCACTGACGACAAGCGATGCAGCAAAATGTTTTCTGTTCGAGAGCGACAGTTTCGTGCTCTCTTCAGAAAGCGTGTTTTGGGTAATGTTCTGGATTCTTCTATTGGCTGGATGCAGTCGCCTTATTTTTGAATTGGCTAAGGGTTCTCGTGAACGTTTGTCCGAGGTCTGAATGCGATGCAGAGATGATTAGGTCAGGTGCCGAACGCGGCTCCGTGAGTCAGGAGGCTGTCAAATTGAGATGCGGAGCTGCAATCCCAAAAGAGTTTCCGACGCGAGGAACGCGAGTGCACTTGTCGGGGCGTGCACCTTTCGACAAGTGCGCTGACGGTTGAATGACGTTGCTCTTGTGCGCGAGCGCCTGAACGAAACTGAGACGATCCGGGCCGGACGGCACTCAGACCCCGGCAGACCTCAGAGCTCGGGGAGCAGCGAGATCGGGTTCTCGATGCAGGCGGCGACGAAGGTGAGGAACTCGCTCGGTTCCTGACCGTCACAGGCCCGGTGGTCGAAGACGAAGGACAGGTACATGACCTTGCGCACGGTCAGCTGTCCGTCGACGACCCAGGGACGTTCCTTGATCCGGCCGAGACCGAGCATGGCCACCTCGGGGAGGTTGATGATCGGGGCCGAACCGTCGACGCCGAACACACCGTAGTTGTTGAGCGTGAATGTTCCTCCCGAGAGCTCAGTCGGATCGAACTTCCCTGTCGTCGCCTTGCCGACGGTCGCCGACACCGAATCGCGCAGCTGTCGCAGGCTCATCTCGCCCGCCCCGTGGACGACGGGAACCATGAGTCCGCGCGGAGTCTGCGCGGCCAGTCCGAGGTTGATGTCGCCGTGGGTGACGATCTCACCGGCGGCCGTGTCGATCGAGGAGTTGATGATCGGATACTTCTTCAGCCCGGCCACGACGAAGCGGGCGACGAGCGAGAGCAGAGAGTACTTCTCTCCCGAGCGCGCCTCGAGCGCGCGCTTCGTGGTCAGCAGCTCGGTGGCGTCGACGTCGAGCCAGATCGTCGCCTCGGGGATCTCCTGCCGCGACTTCGTGAGGCGTTCGGACACGACCTTCCGCAGCCCCGTGATCGGGGTGCGAGTGTCGCGGTCGGACCGATGGGAATTCGCTGCTGCGGCATCGCCGGCGAAGGCGGGCAACTTCGCCGCAGCGGCTGTTCGGGATGCGGAAGCGCTCGCCGAGGCGGCTCCCCGTTCCGTGCCCAGGTGCGGTTGGTTTGCCGGCGACGTCCCTGCGGGGACGTGGGCAGCGGCACCTGCCCCGGACCCGATCGCTGATTGCACATCGACCCTGGTCACGACCCCGCCTGGGCCGGTACCGGGCAGGTGCTTGGCGCTGATGCCGTGATCCTTCGCGAGCTTGCGCACGAGGGGAGAGGATACGGGGGAGACGTGGTTGTCCGCATCGCTCGCTGATTCGTCGGCGGCGGACACCGACGAGTCGACCGTGGAGGACGGTAACGAGCCATCAGCGCGTGCGGGCGCCTCTGTCGGCGGCTGCGTTGGAGCATCCGGGACGACGGTCGGAACGGCGGGAGCCGCAGTCGGTGCGGCGGTAGATGTCGCATCCGGTGTGGCCGCGTGCTTGCCGCCGAACGAGCGTTTCTTCGTCGACCTGGTCTTCGGCTCCGAAGTGCCGTAGCCGATGAGGTTCGCGCCGTTCGATTCGTCGGCGCCAGTCTCGCCGCCGTCGTCTCCGCCGTTTGCGTCGACTGCGCTCGTGCTCGCCACCGCGCTCTCGGAACCGCCGTCGGCTGTCGACTCAGCGCCCGCGCTCACCTCGGCTCCCGCCTCGGCGACGGAGAGCAGGGCCTGACCTGCACTGACGGTGTCCCCGGCGGCGGCGTGGAGGCTGACGATGCGTCCCGCGTAGGGGCAGGGGAGTTCGACGACGGACTTCGCGGACTCGACCTCGACGACCATCTGATCGACCTGGACCTCATCGCCGACGGCGACCTTCCAGGAGATGAGCTCCGCCTCGGTCAGCCCCTCGCCGAGGTCGGGGAGGATGAACTCGCGCGTGGCCGCGGCGGAGCCGGCATCGCGACGCACAGAACTCGTCTCAGCACTCATCACAGCTCCCAATCCCACGATTCGAGAGCATCGAGCACGCGTTCGACCGTCGGCAAGTAGTACTCCTCCATCTTCGGTGAGGGATAGGGCACGTCGAACCCGGCGATCCGCAGGATCGGGGCCGACAGGTGCGTGAAGTTGCGTTCGGTGAGGCGGGCGGCCACCTCGGCGCCGTATCCGCCGAACTGCGCGGCCTCATGGATGACCGCGGCCCGCGAGGTCTTGCGCACCGAGGCGGACACGGTCTCATCGTCGAAGGGCGACAGCGTGCGCAGGTCGATGACCTCGACGGACAGACCGTGCTCGGCACCGGCTTCCGCGGAATCGAGTGCGGTGCGCACGGTCGGACCATAGGCGAGGAGGGTGACATCGGTGCCCTCGCGGAGGACCTGAGCACGGTCCATTGCGGCCGTGGTCACAGGCAGGGAGAGGGTCTCCTTCATCCAGTACCGCGGCTTCGGCTCCATGAACACGACCGGGTCATCGGAGGCGATCGACTCGCGCAGCAGAGAATACGCGTCCGCCGGATTCGAGGGCGTGACGACGGTCAGCCCCGGAGTCGAGGTCCAATACGCTTCGGAGGAATCCGAGTGGTGCTCGACGCCGCCGATGTCCCCGGCATAGGGAATGCGGATCGTGATCGGCAGGCTGACCTTGCCTTTCGTCCGGTTCCGCATCTTCGCCACATGGGACACGATCTGCTCGAATGCCGGGTAGGCGTAGGCGTCGAACTGCATCTCGACGACCGGGCGCATCCCGTTCATCGCCATGCCGATCGCCGTGCCGATGATCCCGGACTCCGCCAGCGGCGAGTCCCAGACCCGATTCGACCCGAATTCCGCGCGCAGTCCTTCCGTGACACGGAAGACCCCGCCGAGGCGGCCGACATCCTCACCGAAGATGAGCACGGTGTCGTCGGCGGCCAGACTGTCGCGCAGCGCCTGGTTGAGCGCCTTCGTCATCGTCACCGAGGACGGGGCGGACCCGACATTGCTCGCCGAGGCGGCCGTGGCGGTTTCGTCGTTCACCGCGGTCGGATCGGTGGTGGAATCGGTTCCCGTTTCAACGCTCATGCGTGCCCCGCCGCTGCGAGTTCGGCTTCGAGGACCTGCTGCTGCTCGGCCAGTGCGGTGCGCGGGCGAGCGTAGACGTGGGCGAAGAGTTCGCGCGGGTCGATCTCGGCCTCGGTGTTCATGGCATCGCGGACGGACGCGGCCAAGGTCTCGGCCGCCTCGGCGATCTCATCGACGCCGGCATCGTCGAGGGCACCGGTCTGACGCAGGTACTTCTCGAGACGATCGATGGGATCGAACTGCTTCCAGTGTTCGACCTCCTCGGCGTCGCGGTACTTCGTCGGGTCGTCGGAGTTCGTGTGCGATTCCATCCGGTAGGTCAGGGCCTCGATGAGGGTGGGGCCGTCGCCGTTCCGGCCGCGCTCAAGGGCGGCGGTGACAGCGGCGAACACAGCGGCGACATCGTTGCCGTCGACGCGCAGCCCGGGCATTCCGTAGCCGGCGGCCCGGTCGGCGAGCATCGTCGCGTTCGTCTGCTCCCGCAGCGGAGTCGAGATCGCATACTGGTTGTTCTGGAGGACGAAGACCGTCGGCGTCTGCCAGACGGAGGCGAAGTTGAGGGCCTCATGAGCATCGCCCTCGCTGCTGGCGCCGTCGCCGAGGAAGGTCAGAGTCGCAGCATCCGTTCCCTTGAGTTTCGCCGCCATGGCGAATCCCGTGGCATGCAGGGTCTGCGTCGCAAGAGGCGTCGCCGCAGGTGAGATGTGGTACTCGTGCGGGTCGAACCCGCAGTGCCAGTCGCCGCGGAAGGCCGCGAGGATCTCGGGCACGGGCACCCCACGGGTCAGCAGCGCTGCCGAGTCCCGGTAGGTGGGGAAGAGCCAATCGCCGGGGGCCAGCGCGGTGGTGGCCCCCACCTCGGCGGCCTCCTGACCTGCCGCGGAGGGATAGGTCGCGAGTCGACCCTGACGGGTCAGGTGCGTGACCTGTGCTTCGAACCGTCGGACGAGGACCATCTGCCGGTAAAGCCCGGTCAGGGTGCGATCGCTGGGAATGCGCAGCCCCTCGGTCGGGGTGTCGGTGAGCCGGCCATCTGCGCCGATGAAGCTGATCGGCTGCAGCTGGGGCAGTGAACGGCCTGTGGTGGGAACGTCAATGGTCATGCCCCCATGGTGACGTGAGCCGAGTCACGATTCCATGGCGTCACGCCAGGTGAGGACGGGCGGCCAAACGTGTCGCGAACTCGGGACGAAGGGGCCGGTTCCGGCAGGCCGAGTGGACATTTGGCTGGGCGGTCGGGGGTTCATTCACGCGGGCGCGCCGGTGCCACGGTCTTCAGATCTCACCCCAACGATAGCCGTGGGAGGTGAAGGCCTCGGCGATCGCAGCTTTCTTGCCTTCGACGGTTCCCTTGAAGGCCTGATGCCCGCCTTCGGTGACGACGACGAGTTTGCCCTCGGCGAAATATGCGGTCGAAAACGAGGCGCGGGAGATGCGCAGCGGGTGGTCGTCGTCTCGTCCGATGGTGATTCCGTGCTCGTCGATGCGCAGGGGAGTCGTCGAGGCGGCGATGACGAACGTGGCGATGAGCCCGAGCGCCCCGCCGATGATCGGACGGGCGATGACAACCCACGCCTGGTCGAACCGGCTGAGCTTCTCGATGACGTCTCCGAAGGGGATGGGGAATGTCGCGGCGATCGATCCGAGTGCGGGCAGGAAGAATCCGAGCGCCACGCCGATGCCGATGCAGACGAGGCCGATGACGACGACGTCGGTCCGACTGAGCGCGAACGTCGCAGCGGTGTGGGGCTGCTGGGCGGTGGGGTCGTTCTTCTGTCGGGGCTGGTCCATCACATGCTCAATCCTCGAAGGCCTTTGCGGTACTCCATGATACCAAAGTGGAACATGTGTGTTCCACAAGTAGACTGCTCTGTATCGTTCACCGAGTCAGGGAGGGGGTGTGCCGGTGCAGGGCATGCGTCGATTGGGCCAAGACGCCCTGGTCAGCGAGGCGCTGACCATTCTTGCCGAGAACCCGCAGGCGTCGATGATTGAGCTCTCGCAGTCGATCGGCGTCGGCCGCACCACTCTCTATCGGCATTTCGGTGATCGGGAGGCGCTCGTCGCCGCGGCGGCCCGGCTCGGTGCCCGGCGATTCGGTGAGGCTGTCATGAAGGCCCGGCCCGGCGACGGCGATGGATTGGCCGCGCTCGAGCGGATCTGCGCGGAGCTGTTCACGCTGCCCGATGTGCTCACCCTGCTCTTCGCCGACAACCCGATCATCACCGATGAGACCTTCGCCGAGGCGGCCACCGAGTCCCGTGCGGATGCAGAATCTGCGGGCGGTGGCGCGGAAGGTGCGGGTGACGATGCCGATCCGCTCGAAGCCGTCATCGCGAGGGGGCAGTCGGACGGCTCCATCGATGAGGGCGTGCCGATCGGATGGGCGGCGGCGTTCGTCTACCTCACTATCGGCTCCGGACACCTCTTCAGCGTGAGTGTCGGCGTCGACGATCCGACCGTGCGCGCCCAGTCCCTCGAGCTGACCATCAGGGCGGTGCGGAAGACCCTGGGGTCGCCCGGAGTGTGATCTCGGTAAAGACGCGGGGCCATGCCGGGTCGGTTCTGGGGCGGACGAGGTCTGGCTTGTTACCGTTATTGCTTCAGTTCATCCTCGGCAGGAGCAGTGCGTGTCTTCTTTCTTCGACAGTCCCGAATTCCACGGTATGGCAGCGGGCGGCAAAATCAGCCACAACCCCGGCATGGGCGATCGGATGATGCGGGAGTTGGCGCCGTTCCTCAAAGCTGAAGGCGTCGACATCGACGATCCGGATGCGGACTTCACCGAAGCCGAATTCCACGCAGCCATGGAAAGGGCACAGGTGGCGTACAACCGCCGTCTGTTCACTCCGGTCGGTGCCCATCGCGGACTGGCGGTGGGGAAGCTGCGGTCCTTCTCCCTTGCCTTCGCCGAGGGTGATACCAAGCGCGCCGAGGCTGTTGTGGCCTCCCTGCCCTCGGATCCTGAGGACTTCAATCCGAGCGTCGCACAGGTGACCGGGGTGGCGATGGGCCTGGTCGACGAATGGTTCACCGACGAGACCCACGGACCCAAACTGGGCGGAGTGATGGCGCCGAAGTGGCCGACGAAGAAGTCCCGTGCCGTGGCACGCGACATCCTGGCGCTGGCGCACAAGGGGCGCGTCGTCGACAGCCTCGACCGCCTCATCAACAGCAACAGCGGATTTCACGTCCTCGAAGGGTCCATGCTCGCCGTGGCCGCCGTGGTCGTGCGCCTGACCAAGCGAAACAAGGTTTCGGCGCAGGACGTCGTCGACGAACTCATGCCCCTCGACGGTTATCCGGAACCGGTCGCCGGCACCTACAGCCCCACCGACCGAGTGATCCAGGATGGTCAGGAAGCTCAGGACGGCCCCGCTGTGGAGCAGGACCTGCCCGAGTGGCTCGGCGGATCGAACGCTGCCGATAATGCAGCCGGTGCTGCCGCTGACCCGCGGGACATCGATGAGCGAATGGACGAGGTCGAAAAGACCGTCTACGAGATGCCGCTCTACCAGCGCTTCCGCGACTGGCTGGCCGAGGCCTACGACGACGGCGATGAAGACTCAGAGGTCTTCGACATCGCCCACCTCCTGTTCTGCATCGCCGTATCCTCCCGCGCAGATATCGACGAGCCGGAGGGAATCGACGACCTCCTCGACGTCCTTGAAAGCTTCGCCGTCGACGGACAGGAGGGCGCCGAGAATGCCGACGGCGAATCGCCTTCGACGGTGATCTTCCTCGACAGCCTCGAAGCTCTCGACAACTATCTCCGCTTCCGCATGGACACCGACGAGACCCCCGAACGCTGGAACGCCGCTCGCGCCCGAGCCGAGGCCGCGAGCATGCGCACCGACCCGCTACCCTCGGCCCTGATGGCCGCCGTCGAAGCCAATGCACTGAGCGAGGAGCAGCTCGCGCAGCCCATGACGCAGAACCGCCTCGTCACCGGCATCGCCGGAATCCTCGAGTGGATCGGCGACTCCCGACAGGTGACCGGAACGGGACGGGTGAAGCGAGCGGATATCGCCGAGGCGGCCGGACAGTTCGGCATCGATGCCGTCGGTGTGGCCTCGAACGCCCGGTACGAAGACGGCGTGAACTATGCGCGCAGCGCGGATGAGGTGCCCGTCCTCGAGGCGATGTGGGCCGTCATGCAGAGCGCGGAGATCATCGAGATCACTGGGACGAAGGTCAGGCCCGCCGACGCCGCTGACCAGTGGCGCTCTGGTGTGGTGAGCGCGGATGCGGCACTGCCGGTCATCGGCGCGTTCATCTACGAGCGGCTGCTCGACGTGATCAACCTGGTTCCCGGCGAGGACTATGGTGCCCCGGCGATCACGATCGCCCAGCGTCTCATCGAGATCCTCACTCCCGACTCCGCACCCGAGCCTCCCGAGCTCGACATCGACGAGGTGCGCGCCGGCCGGATCTCCACATTGCTGGCGGACGAGCTGCAGGAGCTGACCGAGCTCGGGCTCTTTGAGGCAGACGGAGACACGGTGTCCGTAGAGCCGGTGTACCGGCGCATCGTCGCCGGTGCCGCTCTCATGCTGCTCTCGCGCTGAGGATTCGGCCGGTCTCGGGAAAATAGTTGCCGACGACCTGTTGTGCGTTGCCGTGCTGCGGGTTAGGCTAGCCTATGAGAATTACGAAACATCGGTCTTGCCTAAGGCGGTTGACACGCTGGCTTGAAGTGTTGGACACGATGGTGGTGATTCTCTCTGTTTCACGTCATGGAGCCCTCGGCGCAAATTCCGGTGTCGAGGGCTTCGACGATTCACCGCACGGTTCATCTGCGGGGCCGATGCCCTGTCTGTGAGTCGCCCTGCCGGTGAGTCGTAGCCGGTGAATCGCTCAGCCGGCGCCGGGCCTGTGTCCCTCGGCCTCGTCGAGGATGAGCAGCGAGCGGGAGGACACGACGCCGGGCACCTCGTGGATCCGGCGCAGAATGACCTGTGAGAGTGCCGTATTGTCCGGGGCGTTGACCGTGACCAGGGCGTCGATGTCGCCGCTGACGGCTTGGACCTTCTCGACGAACGGCAGTTCGGCCAGATCGTCGCGGACCTGCGGCCAGGGGCGCTCGCCGATCTTGACGACGACGACCGCGGTCACGGTCATGCCGAGGGCGCGGCGGTCCACCTCGGCGGTGAATTTCCTGATCGCACCCGATTCGACGAGGGTGGTGAAGCGCTTGTGCGCCGCCGAGCGGGAGATGTGGACGCGCTCGGCCAGCTGGCGCACACTCAGGCGCGAATCCTCGACGAGGGCAGCGATGATGCTGCGGTCGATGTCGTCGAGGTCGAAAGCCACGGGGCGCTCCTTCACCGTTGATGTTCGCGTCCTGTCCGCCCGGGTTCGGATCGGCACCGGGAGGCAAGGGTCGGTCTGACCGTGTCCTGTCGGTCTGACCCCATTCTAGAGTCCCTCCTCGATTCTAGAGCCCCGCCTCGGCGAGGGTTCTGCGCCACACCGGGAAGGCTCGGGCGTCTGCGAGGTGCGGGGAAACGGGCCGGTGCGCGGAAGCGGGGAAGTGGGGCCGCGGTCCGAGGCATTGGACAAATTCTGTCGATCGTTCGTACAGTAACGAGGATGTCTGTGGTGCGTACCACGTACCATTGGTGACTGAAGAGATGATCGGATCCGGCCGGACCCGGTTAACCGTCGACAAACAGCCACCTGTAGATTATGAGACAGAAGTCTCACTGCAGCCCAACTGCTTCACGAAACTAAGGAGTCATCCTTGAAGATCGCGGTATTGGTCAAAGAGGTCCCGGATACGTACGGTGACCGGAAACTGAACTTGGAAACCGGGCTTGCCGATCGCGGTGCCTCGGAAGCCGTCCTCGATGAGATCGGTGAGCGCGCCCTCGAGGTCGCACTGGCACACAAGGACAGCGACAGCGACACCGAGGTGACCGTCATCTCGATGTCGCCGGACACCGCGACCGCCACGATCCGCAAGGGTCTGGCCATGGGCGGCGACAACGCCGTGCATGTCGCCGACGAGGGCCTGGCCGGTGCCGATCTCGGTCTGACCGCCGAGGTGCTCGCCGCCGCCATCCGCCGCGGCGAATACGATCTCGTCGTCACCGGCAACGTCTCCACCGACGGCAACGGCGGCATGATGCCGGCGATGCTCGCCGAGCACCTCGACTACCCGCACGTGACCGGCCTGGCGACCGTCGAACTGACCGACGGCAAGGTCTCGGGCTCCCGCGCGATCGAAGGCGGCAATCAGCAGGTCTCGGCCGAACTGCCCGCCGTCATCTCGATCACCGAGGCGCTGCCCGAAGCCCGCTTCCCGAACTTCAAGGGCATCATGGCCGCGAAGAAGAAGCCCTTCGAGGTCATCGGCCTGTCCGATCTGGGCATCGATGCCGAGGACCAGTCCGTGGCTCGCTCGATCATGGTCAGCGTCGCTGAGAAGCCGCCGCGCGAAGCCGGCGAGAAGGTCGTCGACGAAGGCAATGGCGGCGCCGAGCTCGCCGAGTACCTCACCAAGAACCGTCTGGCCTAAGGAGAATCGTCATGTCAGAATTCCCGCAGGACTCCATTCTCGTCGTCCTCACCGCCGATGCCGAAGGCCAGCTGGAGAAGCCGGCCGCCGAACTGCTCGGCGGCGCCTCTGAGATCGGCTCGCCCGTCGCGCTCGTCCTCTCCGCTTCCGGCGGTGCCGATGCCGCGGCGCAGAAGGCCGCCGAACTCGGTGCCACAGCGACCCTGACCGCAGAAGTCGCCGAAGGCAACCTCGGCAACTCCGCCGTCGATGCTGTCGCTTCGGCCGCCGAGCTCACCGCCCCCGACGCAGTGCTCGTGCCCAACACCCTTGACGGCCGCGACATCGCCGGCCGGTTCGCGGTGCGCAGCGGTTCGGCCGTGTCCGTCGACGCGATCGGCGTCGAGCGCGACTCCGAAGGCATCGTGGCCAATCACTCTGTCTACGGCGGCGGCTACACCGCCTCGTCGGCTCCGACCTTCGGCGCTCCCGTCATCACGGTGCGCCTCGGTGCGATCGAGACCCGTGCGGAAGCCCAGCCTGAGAACACGCAGGCCCTCGAGGTCGCCGATTCCGGCAAGCGTGCCGCCTCGATCGATTCGTTCGAAGCCATCGTCGAGACCTCCTCGCGGCCCGAACTGCGCGGTGCGCAGAAGGTCGTCTCCGGCGGTCGCGGCGTCGGCTCGGAAGAGTCGTTCGAACTCGTCGGCGAATTCGCCGACGTCCTCGGTGCCGCTGTCGGTGCTTCGCGTGCGGCCGTCGATGCCGGTTACATCGCGCAGTCGCATCAGGTCGGCCAGACCGGTGTCTCCGTGTCCCCGCAGCTCTATGTGGCACTCGGCATCTCGGGCGCGATCCAGCACAAGGCCGGCATGCAGACATCGAAGACCATCGTCGCGGTCAACAAGGATGCCGAAGCTCCGATCTTCGACATCGCCGACTTCGGCGTCGTGGGCGACCTGTTCAAGGTCGTTCCGCAGGCGATCGAAACACTGAACGAAAACAAGTCCTGATATGGCGACCTATTCCAGTTCACTGCGCTCGGGCCTGCCCCGGGTCGAAGGTGGTGACCCCTGGCCCCCGGAGGGCACCGTCGGTGAGCCCTTGGAAGAGGGCGCATCGTGGATCGCGGCGACGTCCGAGTCGGAGGAACTGGATGAAGGTTCCCCCGCCGAGGCGGCCGAGCCCGAGACGACCGACGTTGAGCAGACTGCCGCTGAGCCGGTGGCCGCTGAGTCGACTGCCGCTGAGTCCGTCGAGGTTCCGCTGCGTCGTGGGCTGCCACGCGTCGAAGGCGGCGAACCATGGCCGCCGGAGGGTCACGCTCCTGCCGGAGTGAAAGCCACCGGCGCGTCTGCGGCATCCGCTGCCGACTCGGACGTCGAGGCTGAGACCCCGAGCGATGAACCGACCGAAGAAGCCGACGAGCCGACCGAAGAGTCGGCGTCCGCAGCTCCGGCTGCAGCCGCTGCAACCGTCGGCGCCGGAGCCGCCGTTGCGACCGCTGCGACCGGCGCAGAAACCGAATCGGTCGAAGCCGAATCGTCGGCCGAACCTGCCGCCGAGGCTGCACCTGCGGCCGCGAGCGAGGTTCCGCTGCGTCGTGGTCTGCCCCGTGTCGAAGGCGGAGAGCCCTGGCCGCCGGAAGGCTTTGCGCCTGCCGGGGTCAAGGCCGCAGGAGGCACGTCCGCCGGCGCCGCCGCTCCGGCAGCGGCTGCGCCCGTCGACCGGGCCGCGGACGACACCGCAGCGCAGGCCGACTCTGCCGAAACCGCTTCAGCTGACACCTCAGCCGATTCCGCCTCCGAGTCGTCGTCCGCGGCTCCTGCAGCTGCCGCAGCAGGCGCCGCTGCAGCAGGCGCCGGTGCTGCCGCAGCCGCCGCGAGCGGTTCGGGCTCCGGAGAGCTCTCGGACGTTCCGCTGCGCCGCGGACTCCCCCGCACCGCCGGGGGAGACCCCTGGCCGCCGGAAGGCTTTGCCCCCGCAACGGCAGTGAAGACTGCCGGAGCCGGGCAGCCAGCCTCCGCTTCGGCACCGGGAGACGCGGCAGATTCGCCCTCGACCGACACCGCATCGGCTCAGGCAGACAAGCCTGCCGATGATGCGCAGTCGACCGCTGAGACGAAGCAGGACTCGAAGCCGACCCCCGGTGACGAATCGGGCGAGAAGAAGCCCCAGGGCCGACGCACCGGCATCGGCGGCGTAGGCGCCGGTGCGGCCGCCGCAGGTGCGGGAGCCGCCGCCGGTGCAGGTGCCGCCGCAGCGGGAGCCGCCTCGGCGAGTTCGGTGAAGTCCTCCGACGCGACCGAGAAGAAGCCCGCGCAGCGCCAACCCATGGGCAAGCCAGCAGCCAAGGCCACGGCCAAACCCACGCAGCGCAAGCCGATGGCCAAGCCCGCCGCGAAGTCGTCGGAGCAGTCCGCGGCACGCGCCGCGGACAAGCCGGCCGCAAAATCGGCACCGGCTGCGAAGGCCGCGTCTTCTGGTTCGGCCAGTACTGCCTCGGCGAAGCCTGCAGCGAAGAAGGAACCGGTAATGATCGGTTCGAAGTCGCTGGGACAGTGGTCCAAGCTCGTCGGGCTGGGGCTCGGCGGACTCATCGTCGTGGCCGGAATCCTCATCCTCGCCGCGCGCGGAGTCACGACTCTGCCGGGCGTGCCCGAGTTCCTCGAACGCTACCCGGGCGAATACCACATCCCGGACTTCGTTGATCCGGGCTTCCCGGGCTGGGTGCGGTGGACGCACTTCCTCAACATCTTCTTCATGGTGCTCATCATCCGCTCGGGTCTGCAGGTGCGCCATCAGCAGAAGCCGCCGGCGTTCTACACCCCGAAGAAGGGCGGGAAGAAGGTCAGCATCAACCTCTGGCTGCACACGGGTCTCGACCTGCTGTGGTTGGCCAACGGTGTCGTCTTCGTGGTGCTGCTCTTCGTCTCCGGACACTGGGCGCGCATCGTGCCGACCAGTTGGGAAGTGTTCCCGAATGCTCTGTCGGCGATGCTGCAGTACGCGACGATGGAATGGCCGATGGAAGACGCGTGGGTCAACTACAACGCGCTCCAACAGCTCATGTACTTCATCGTCGTGTTCATCGCCGCGCCTCTGGCAGCGATCACGGGCGTGCGCATGAGCGAATGGTGGCCGAAGGACGCTTCGACGCTGAACAAGATCTACCCGGCGCCGCTGGCTCGGGCGATCCACTTCCCGACGATGCTGTTCTTCGTGTTCTTCATCCTCGTCCACGTGTTCCTCGTGTTCACGACCGGACTGCGACAGAACCTCGGCTACATGTTCGCGGGAACCGACGTGGTCGGATGGGCCGGGCTGATCTGGTTCATCGTGGCCATGGTCGTGGTTGTGGCCGGGTGGTTCGCGGCCAGGCCGCTGCTGCTGGCACCGATCGCGAACCTCTTCGGGCGCGTCTCGAGCAGGTAGGCGGAAGCGCCCGATCCCGGTGCCGCGGCACCGGAGGGCTGGGACTCACAGGCGAAAGGCCCCGTCGGACATGCGGTCCGGCGGGGCCTTTCGCATGCCTTCTGCGCATTGCCGGGAAAAATCTCTTGACCGGGGACCGGTGACGCAATAGCCTTTAATGCAACCACGTTGTAAAGAATGCAACATGGTCGAAGCGTCACCGTTCACGACGATGGAGAAGACAATGAAGTCCGACCTCGCTCCAGAGGACAATGATGCGGCGAAGACCGAAGGGTCTTCACCCGCCCAGCCCACGCTCGAACAGAAGCGCACCCTGCGGCGCGTCGTCTCCGCAAGCTTCGTCGGCAACTTCGTCGAATGGTTCGACTACGGCGTCTACGGATACTTTGCGACCACCATCGCGCTCGTCTTCTTCCCCGCTTCCGAGGGCAACCTCGCTCTGCTGTCGACCTTCGCGGTCTTCGCCGTCTCCTTCGTCGTCCGTCCCATCGGCGGTTTCATCTGGGGGCACATCGGTGACAAGATCGGGCGACGTTCGGCACTGTCGATCTCGATCCTCATCATGTCCGTCGCGACCTTCGCGATCGGGCTCCTGCCCAGCTATGCCATGGCAGGCTTCTTCGCCCCGGTTCTGCTGCTCATCGTCCGTCTCGTGCAGGGCTTCTCGGCCGCCGGCGAATATGCAGGCGCTTCGGCGTTCCTCGTCGAATACGCCCCTCCTCGCCGCCGCGGACTCTATGCGGCCGTGGTGCCTGCCAGCACCGCGACGGGGCTGCTGCTGGGCTCTGTGCTCGCGGCGGTGCTTTCGGCCACGCTCAGCGATGGCCAGCTGGAGAGCTGGGGCTGGAGACTGCCGTTCTTCCTCGCCGCGCCCATGGGGCTGATCGGCCGCTACATCCGCACTCGGCTCGAAGACACACCGGCGTTTCGCGAACTCGCACAGCAGGACGAGGTCATCAAGGCGCCCGTCTTTGCGATGTTCCGCGATTACTGGCGACCGCTCCTCATCGCGATGTGCGCGGTTCTGCTCAACGCGGTCGGGTTCTACGTCGTCCTCACCTACATGCCCACGTACCTGACAACCGAACTCGGCTACGCGGCGACCGAGTCATTCATCGCCACGACCATCGCGCTCGTGACCTACATCGGCTTCATCCTGCTCACCGGGCTGGCCTCGGACCGGTTCGGTCGCAAGCGGATGCTCACCATCGCCTCCATTGCCTTCATCGTCCTCACGGTTCCCGCCTTCATGCTTCTCGACGCCGGCAGCTTCACCGTCGTCATCCTCGTCGAGGTCGGACTCGGCGCGATGCTCACGCTCAACGACGGGACGCTTCCCAGCTTCCTTGCCGAGATGTTCCCGACGAGGATCCGATACACCGGCTTCGCGGTGAGTTTCAACGTCTCGAACGCGCTGTTCGGCGGCACTGCCCCCTTCATGGCGACACTGCTCATCGGTCTGACCGATTCGAACCTGGCCCCCGGCTGGTATCTCATGGCTGCGGCCGCCATCTGTCTCGGCGCCGTCGTCTGCGCCAAGGAGACCTTCCACAAACCCCTGCGCGAAGTCTGAACCTGCGCAGAATCACCCTCACGGTTGGACCAAGTGTGCAACCGTGCCCAAGGAACAGGAGAAATCAATGACCACTTTTGCCGACAGCACCTCCGTCGCCGACCTCGACCGCCTCAAGGTCCTCCACAACGGGGCCAAGACGCCGTTGACCTTCTCCGATGCGGAGATGGAGCGGCGGCTGACCGGCCTGCGTGCGATCATGGCGGAGAAAGAGCTCGACGCAGTAGTCCTCACCTCGTATCACAACATCAAGTACTACTCGGACTTCCTCTTCACCTACTTCGGACGGTCCTATGCGATGGTCGTCACCGCCGATGACACGGTGACCATCACTGCGAACATCGACGCCGGAATGCCGTGGCGGACGAGCTACGGCGAGAACATCGTCTACACTGACTGGCGCCGCGACAACTACTACTACGCAATCCAGGAGGGTCTGCGCCAGCGCGGCATCGGCAATCCTCGCCGACTCGGCGTCGAAGACGACAACCTGCCGTTGGACAACCGCAACCGAATCCAAGCGGCCTTCCCCGATGCCGAGCTCGTCGACGTCGCACAGGCGGCCATGCGCCAGCGGATGATCAAATCGGCCGAAGAGATCGAGGTCATCAAGCACAGTGCTCGGATCGGCGACCTCGGCGGTGAGGCGATCAAGGCCGCGATCACCGAGGGCATCAGCGAGTACGAGGTCGCTCTCATCGGCACCGAAGCGATGGTCCATGAGATCGCGAAGACCTTCCCGGACCAAGAGGTGCGAGACACCTGGGTGTGGTTCCAGTCCGGAATCAACACCGACGGCGCGCACAACTGGGCGACGACACGGAAGATCCGCAAGGGCGATATCCTCAGCCTCAACTGCTTCCCGATGCCCTCGGGCTACTACACAGCGCTGGAGAGGACGCTCTTCTACGGTGAACCCGATGAGCGATCACTTCAGCTGTGGAACGTCAACGTCGAGGTGCATAAGCGCGGCCTCGAACTCATCAAACCAGGGGCGGTGTGCAAGGACATCGCTGCCGAACTCAACGAGATCTATATCGAGCACGGGCTGCTGGCCAACCGGACGTTCGGATATGGGCATTCCTTCGGTGTGCTCAGCCACTACTACGGTCGGGAGGCCGGGCTCGAGCTGCGTGAGGACATCGACACGGTCATCGAACCGGGCATGGTCGTTTCCATGGAGCCGATGATCACCGTCCCCGAGGGGCAGCCCGGCGCCGGCGGATACCGTGAACACGACATTGTCATCGTCGGCGAGAACGAGTCCGAAGACATCACGAAGTTCCCGTTCGGGCCCGAGCACAACATCATCCCGGCCTGATCCCTCGGGGGGCGAATATACTCACACTATGTCCCGACAATCGCCCGACAATCCACGCCGTGGTGCCTCGGTCATCGAGAACACCGTCGCCATCCTGCGCTGCTTCGCACCGGATCGACAGGAGCTCGGTGTCACCGAGATCGCACCGCGCGTGGGGCTGCACAAGAGTACGGTGTCTCGCATCCTCGCATCGCTCGAGCAGGAGGGCATCGTCGAACAGGGGGCATCACGGCGATACCGGTTAGGACTCGGAATCATTGCGATCGCCGGTCCCCTGCTGGCGGACCTGGATGTGAGACGAGCGGCCTATCCCATCCTGCAGGACCTCACGCAGAGGACCGGAGAGACGAGCGCCCTCATGGTCTGGGACGGGTCCGAAGCGATCACCGTCGAACAGATTCCGAGTCCGCAGCCGGTCAAACACACCTCGACGCTGGGCTCGCGCTATCGGACCGAGCAGAGCGCATCGGTCCAGGTCTTCCTCGCCGCAGAGAGCGGCGAGGAGGCGACCTGGGACGTCGGCTTCGCACTCAACGACGCCGAGACCTCCCCGCACGAGGTCGGGGTGGCCGCGGCCGTGCGCGATCATCGCGGAGAGGTCGTTGCGGCCGTACTCATCGCGGCGCCGAAATTCCGGGCAGATACCGCCCGGATCGCAGACCTCGGTGAGGCCTGCGTGCATGCGGCAGACGCCATCACCCGACGTCTGGGAGGCGGTTGAGTCGCATCACCTCGGTGAGGTCAGTGACTGCTGCGGGCAGTGAGATGTCTGATCGTGCGGATGATCATGAGTGCGAGGAGCACGATCCCGACATAGCCGTTGATGACATAGACGATGTTGACCATCTGCGAGAACGGTAGGACCAGGCCGACGATCGTGCCGAGGGCCGCGAGGGCGATCGTGAGGTACTTGAACTTCTTCGTCTTGTCATCGAAGAACCGTGCAGAAACCGTCCACAGCAGGGGAATGGCCGTGGTGTAGATGCCGGCGAGGATCATCGCCGAGATGAGCGCGCCGACCCAGGGGCCGAGGTCGCCGGCGAGGACGAGCATCGGGATCTCCGCATCGTAGACCTGTTCGATGTTCGCCAGCAGTCCGAGGCCGACGACCATGCACGCGGCCGAGAACGCGATTCCGCCGAGGAGTGCTCCGCCGGTGGCTTCACGTTGGTTCTTCACTGTCTTGCCCAGTGCTGAGAGGAAGGCCGCGAGCCAGAGCATGCAGAAGCCGACGTATGACAGGCCCGCCAGGAACCAGTTCGACGAGGCCTGCGTGACATCGAGGCTCGGAAGGATCGCATTCCCGGTCGAGATCCCCTCCGGGTCGCGCATGATGCCGTAGACGCCCAGAGCGATCGCCACGACGACGATGACGGGTCCGATCTTTCCGATGACATCGACGAGGCTCGTCAGCCCGAACCACACCGTGAGTCCGACGGCGGCGGCCAGGGCGACACCGCCGATGTACTTCGACAGACCGTAGTACTCCTCGAAAACTGCTCCGGCGCCGGAGATCATGACCGTGAAGCTCAGGAAGACGAACAGGATCGAGAAGAAGTCGAAGAACGTGCCGAGGTACCTGCCGCAGTAGTGGTAGAAGACTCCCGAGGGTTTCTCGAACTGCTCGCGGCGGCCGGTGAGGAAGAATTCGACAGCGACGTAGGAGATGAGCACGAGGACGAGCAGGCCCGTGCCGAAGACACCCCAGAATCCGTAGGACGCGTAGTACTGGAGGATCTCCTGACCGGTCGCGAAGCCCGAGCCGATGAGGAACGCGATGATCGCCCCCGCATAGGTGATGACGCGCAGGATGCTGGTCTTCTCGGTCGTGGCCAGATGGGCGGCAGCAGAGGTGTCAGTCATGGAAGTCCTTCTTCTTTGAGGGATGGAGCGATCGCCGATCATCAGATCGACAACTGATATATCACCTGGACAAACGTTAGTGCCGCAGCTCCGATGCGTCAACGGGCGGAGAGGGTGCGACGCGGATCGATCCCCTCCGACTGGAGTCGGTTCCGCCTCGGTGAGGGCTCAGCCCAGGGTGGAGCGGACGGTCTTGTCGAACTCGCGGACGTGCTCGGCGGCACGGGCGGCAACCGATTCCTCATCGCCGTCGAGGATCGCCTCGAGCAGATCGATGTGCTCGCGGATGTGGCCGATGAGATCGGGGATCCCAGGGATGACGAGGCACCAGATGCGGGTGGCCAGATCATCGAGCCGAATGAGCGTCTCGGACAGGTGCGGATTGTCGACTGAGCTGTAGATGAGGCGATGGACCTCGAGGTCGCGTTCCATGAGCGTGCGCTGCTCGTCGGTCGAGCCGAGGGCCCTGAGGTCGGAGATCGCTGCGGTGAAGTCCTGGCGTCGCTCGGGGGTGAGGCTGCGTGCGGCCCGTCTGGCCGCGATCGGCTCGAGAGCCTCCCGCATTTCGGAGATCGTCGCCAGATCCGTGAGATCGACATTGGTCGCGAAGGTCCCCCGGCGCGGGTAGGACACGACGAGGTGGTCGCGCTCGAGTCGCTTGAGGGCCTCGCGGATGGGGGTGCGGCCGACTTCGAGTTCCGCGCTCAGTGCCGCCTCGTTGATCGGGTCGCCGGGGCCGATGTCGAGCATGATGAGCCGGTGGCGAAGGATCTCATAGGCGCGATTCGCCAGAGTCGGCGTCGGTGACGTCGCGTCGGCGGGCGTGGCCATGGGGTGACTCCTGAAGAAAGTGCTGGCGAATCTGTTGCACTGAGCGGATTCCTCTGCATAGACTACAGGAACACAGCTGATATATTAGTTGCCGATCAGACGCCGAGGTCTGATCGCCACAGATCGAAGGAGATCCATGACAGAGCAGCTCGTCTCCCGTCCTGACAGCCTCGCCGAGGCGACCCCGGAGTCCGTCTTCCCCAGTCGTGAGCCTGTCGAACTGAGCACAGCGATCGCCGAACTCGATCCCGAGATCGCGGGCTTCATCGACGCCGAACTGGCCCGGCAGCGTGAGGGGCTTGAGATGATCGCCTCGGAGAACCACACCGCCGCAGCGGTCATGGCCGCACAGGGATCGGTGCTCACGAACAAGTACGCCGAGGGCTACCCGGGACGCCGCTACTACGGCGGCTGCGAACACGTCGACGAGATCGAACGCATCGCCATCGATCGGGTCAAGGCCCTCTTCGGCGCCGAGTACGCCAACGTCCAGCCGCACTCCGGCGCCCAGGCCAACGCCGCGGTCATGCACGCCCTCATCCGTCCCGGCGACACCGTGCTCGGCCTCAACCTCGCCCACGGCGGCCACCTCACCCACGGAATGAAGATCAACTTCTCCGGTCGCCTCTACTCGATCGTCCCGTACGGCCTCGACGAAGAGACCGGACGCGTCGACATGGCCGAGGTCGAACGACTCGCCAACGAGCACGAGCCGAAGCTCATCGTCGCCGGCTGGTCGGCGTACACCCGGCAGCTCGACTTCGCCGAGTTCCGCCGCATCGCCGATGCCGTCGGCGCCTACCTCATGGTCGACATGGCCCACTTCGCCGGTCTCGTCGCCGCTGGCCTCCACCCCTCACCGGTCCCGCACGCCCACGTCGTGTCCTCGACGACGCACAAGACCCTCGGCGGTCCCCGCGGCGGCATCATCCTCACCAATGAGGCCGACATTGCGAAGAAGATCAACTCCGCTGTCTTCCCCGGCCAGCAGGGAGGACCGCTGGAACACGTCATCGCCGGCAAGGCCGTGGCCTTCGGCCTGGCTGCCACCGACACCTTCGCCGACAAGCAGAGACGGACCCTGGCCGGAGCCTCGGAACTCGCGCGCCGCCTGACCGAAGACGATGTCGCCGAGCGCGGCATCGCGGTCCTCACCGGCGGCACCGACGTCCACCTCGTCCTCGTCGATCTGAGAGAGTCCGTCCTCGACGGCGCCCAGGCCGAAGACCTGCTCGCCGCCATCGGCATCACCGTCAACCGCAATGCCGTGCCCGACGATCCCCGCCCGCCGATGGTCACCTCGGGGCTGCGGATCGGCACCCCGGCCCTGGCCAGCCGCGGCTTCGGATCCGCTGCCTTCGCCGAGGTGACCGACATCATCGCCGAAGTGCTCAAAGCCGGTGCGACCGAAGGCGGCGCGAGCCCCGAGACCATTGCCGAACTGAGCCGCCGGGTCACCCGACTCGCGAACGACCACCCGCTCTACCCCACCATCTCAGAGATCGGAGCACGCTGATGGCTGACCAGCTACCCGAGCACCCAGACTTCCTGTGGCGCAATCCGGAACCGAAGAAGTCCTATGAGGCCGTCATCGTCGGCGGGGGCGGACACGGACTGGCCACCGCGTACTACCTGGCGAAGAACCACGGCATGAGAAACATCGCGATCCTCGAACGCGGATGGCTCGCCGGGGGCAACATGGCCCGGAACACGACGATCATCCGCTCGAACTACCTGTGGGACGAATCGGCCGCGATCTACGAGAAGTCACTCAAGCTGTGGGAACAGCTGCCCGAAGAGCTCGACTACGACTTCCTCTTCTCCCAGCGCGGTGTGCTCAACCTCGCCCACACCCTCCAGGACGTCCGCGAATCCCAGAGACGGGTCAACGCCAACGTCCTCAACGGCGTCGACGCCGAATGGCTCGACCCCAAACAGGTCAAGGAAGTCTGCCCCATCATCAACATCGGCGACGACCTGCGCTACCCGGTCATGGGCGCGACCTTCCAGCCGCGCGCCGGCATCGCCAAGCACGACCACGTCGCCTGGGCCTTCGCCCGCAAATGCGATGAGATGGGCGTCGACATCATCCAGAACTGCGAAGTCACCGATATCGAGCGCATCGGCGACAAGGTCGTCGGAGTCCAGACCACCCGCGGGCCGATCGCCACCGAGAAGGTCGCCCTGTGCGTGGCCGGAGACTCCTCGGTGCTCGCCGAGATGGCCGGCATCCGCCTGCCCATCCAGTCCCACCCGCTCCAGGCCCTGGTCTCCGAGCTCTTCGAACCCGTGCACCCGACCGTCGTCATGTCCAACCACGTCCACGTCTACGTCTCCCAGGCGCACAAGGGCGAACTCGTCATGGGCGCCGGAGTCGATCAATACAACGGCTACGGCCAACGAGGCGGCTTCCACGTCATCGAGGAGCAGCTGGCCGCCGCGGTCGAACTGTTCCCGATCTTCTCCCGAGCCCATGTGCTGCGCACCTGGGGCGGAAACGTCGACGTCACCCTCGATGCTTCGCCGATCGTGTCGAAGACCGAAGTCGAAGGACTCTACGCCAACTGCGGCTGGGGCACCGGAGGCTTCAAGGGAACTCCGGCGGCAGGTCTCACCTTCGCCCACACCATCGCGAACGACGAACCCCACCCGCTCAACGCCCCCTACGCACTCGACCGCTTCGAGACCGGCCACCTCATCGACGAGCACGGCGCTGCCGCCGTGGCCCACTGAGCCGATACGAGACGGAAAGGACCGACATGCTTCTCATCGACTGCCCGAACTGCGGGCCGCGCGACGAAACCGAATTCCACTACGGCGGTCAGGCCCACGTGCCCTACCCCGCCGACCCACACGCCCTGAGCGACAGGGAGTGGGCCGAATACCTCTTCTACCGCGACAACGACCGCGGTGCCTACGCGGAGATGTGGAGCCACAGCGCAGGCTGCCGCAAATGGTTCAACGCCGTCCGCGACACCGTGACCTATGACTTCATCGCCGTCTACCCGATGGGCGATAACCGACCGACAACACTCGAAGGCGAGGCCGGACAATGACAGACCCACGCTTGACCGACACCCGGATCGCCGGAGCCCGCGGCATCGATCGCAGCCGCCCGATCTCCTTCACCGTCGACGGACAGTCCTATTCGGGCTTCGCCGGAGACACCATCGCCAGCGCCCTCATCGCCGCCGGCCGCGTCGACTGCGGCAACTCCACCTACCTGTCGCGGGCCCGCGGAATCCTCGGCGCAGGCATCGAAGAGTCGAACGCTCTGGTGCGCGTCAAGGCCCGCGTCCCCGGGGACGTCTCCGAATCGATGCTGCCGGCCACACGCGTCGCCATCACCGAGGGGCTCGAAGCCGAATACCTCGCGGGTCTGGGCATCCTCGACCCCGGCCAGGACGAGCTCGTCTACGAACACAAGCACGTCCACACCGATGTCCTCGTCGTCGGAGCGGGACCGGCAGGCCTGGCCGCGGCCCGTGAGGCAGGCAGATCCGGTGCCCGGACACTGCTGCTCGATGATGGTCCCGCCCCCGGCGGATCGCTGCTGTCGGCATCGACGCCCTCCTCGGGCAGCTCGGCCGCGGAGACCATCGACGGACAGGACCCCGTCGAGTGGATCGAGACCACCCTCGCCGGATTCGCCGAGGACGAGGAACTGAGCTGCGTGCCGAACACCACGGTCTTCGGCAGCTACGACTCGAACTATTTCGTCGCCCTCGAAGACCGCACCGTCGAGCTCGTCGGCGCCGACGGGGCCGGAGATCCGGACAGCACAGGCACCGCATCGGCCCGCCCCGGCACCCGCCAGCGCGTCTGGCACATTCGAGCCGGACAGGTCGTGCTCGCCACCGGTGCCCATGATCGTCCGATCGTCTTCGCCGACAACGACCGCCCCGGCATCATGCTCGCCACGGCGGTGCGCACCTACCTCAACCGCTACGGAGTCGCCGCCGGTGACTCGATCGCCGTGGCCACGACGAACGACTCCGCCTACGAGCTCGTCTCGGACCTGCATGCAGCCGGCATCGACATCCCCGCGGTCATCGACTCCCGGACAACCGCCTCGGCGGCGGCGAAGCGCGTGAGCGAGGAGACGGGCGTACGACTCATCCTCGGCTCCGCCGTCAGCGGCACCGCAGGTGAGGGCCCGGCGGGACGGATCAGTGCGATCACGGTCTCCGGTCTCGACGAGGACGGTGTCGCAGAGGACGATGGTGAGGACATCGCCGTCGATCTGCTCGCCGTCAGCGGCGGACACTCACCGGTCATCCACCTCCACGGCCAGCGCAAGGGCCCGATCCACTGGCGAGCCGACATCGCCGCCTTCGTCCCGACGACCCCCGTGCCGAACCAGTCCACGGCAGGAGCGATCAACGGCGACTATTCGCTCGAAGCGGCCCTCAGGCAGGGGGCCGAAGCCGGCAATGCCGCAGCCGACCGCACCGGTTTCCCCATCGAACTCAACGTTCCGGCCGCCGCGCCGATGGCCTGCGCCCCGGCCCGCCCGCTGTGGCTGGTCACCTCGGCGAAGGACGAGCACACGGCTCTGACCACGCATTTCATCGACTTCCAGCGCGATCAGACCGTCGCCGACGTCCAGCGGGCGATGAATGCGGGGATGCGCTCGGTCGAGCACATCAAGCGCTACACCTCGATCTCGACGGCGAACGACCAGGGCAAGACCTCGGCGGTCAACGCGATCGGCGCGATCGCCTCGGTGCTGGGCGAAGCCGCGGACCTCGGACAGGTCGGTCACACGACCTTCCGCGCTCCCTTCGCCCCCGTCCCGTTCGCCGCTCTGGCCGGACGTCGCAAGGGCGAGCTGTTCGACCCGGCCCGCATCACGTCGATCCACTCGTGGCATGTCGCCCACGGCGCCGAGTTCGAGGATGTCGGACAGTGGAAGCGTCCCTGGTACTACCCGAAGCCGGGTGAGGACATGGACGCGGCGGTGCTGCGCGAGGGCAAGGCCGTGCGCGAATCCGTCGGCTTCCAAGATGCCTCGACGCTCGGCAAGATCGAGATCCGCGGCACGGATGCCGGAGAGTTCCTCGGTCGGATCTACACGAATGGGTTCAAGAAGCTGAAGGTCGGCAAGGGCCGCTACGGGCTGATGTGCAAGCCCGACGGGATGATCTTCGACGACGGCGTGACCCTGCGCGTGGCCGAGGACCGCTACTACATGACGACGACGACCGGCGGGGCGGCGACCGTCCTCGAATGGCTCGAGGAATGGCACCAGACCGAGTGGCCCGAACTCGACGTCGTCTTCACCTCGGTGACCGAACAGTGGGCGACCGTCGCCGTGGCCGGCCCCCGGTCGCGTGAGGTCATCGCCAAACTCGCCCCCAACCTCGACGTGTCGAACGAGGCCTTCGAGTTCATGGGCTTCCGGGAGACGACGCTGGTAGGCGGCATTCCCGCACGGATCTGCCGGATCTCGTTCTCCGGTGAGCTCGCCTTCGAGATCAACGTCGACACGTTCTACGGACTCGCCGTCTGGGAGGCCGTCGCCGAGGCGGGGGCCGAGTTCGACATCACCCCCTACGGCACCGAGGTCATGCACGTGCTGCGCGCCGAGAAGGGCTTCATCATCGTCGGCCAGGACACCGACGGCACCGTGACCCCGGCCGACGCCGGCATGGAATGGATCGTCTCGAAGTTCAAGGACTTCATCGGCAAACGCTCCTACTCCCGTGTCGACACGGCCCGGGAGGACCGCAAGCACCTCGTGGGCGTGCTGCCCGTCGACGGAACCACGCGTCTGGCCGAGGGGGCACAGCTCATCACCTCGGCCACGCCGGTGACGCCGGACGAGGGACCCGTGCCGATGATCGGCCACGTCACCTCCTCCTACATCTCGCCCAGCCTCGACCGTCCCTTCGGACTCGCCCTCGTCGAGAACGGCCGCAACCGCGAAGGCGAGATCGTGAAATCCCCGTTCGGCGACACCCTCGTCGACGTCGAGATCACCTCGCCCGTCTTCTACGACCCGGAAGGAAACCGCCGCGATGGCTGACACCACCTATTCCACCGACACCGCCCGCACTGCTCAGGGGAGTGCTGCCCAAACGGTTCGCGACCGCACCGATGCCGGTTCGCTCGAGGACCTGCGCATCTCCCCGGCGGCTCACCTGGCCGACGAGATGGCTCAGGCATCGGCCGCTGGGGGCCGAGCCGTGGCCCTGCGCGAACTGCCGTTCGCCGTCCAGCTCGGTGCCCGAGCCGAACCCGACTCAGCCTCGGGGCGAGTGCTCGAAGACGCCTTCGGTCTGCCGCTGCCCCGCCGGGTCGGCGAGGTCACCGGCGACAGTGCAGGGCTGCACATCCTGTGGCTGAGCCCCGACGAATTCCTCGCCGTCGACGTCTCCCGCCGGCAGCAGCCGGGGGAGACCCTCGTCGCCGAGGCGGGCCTCGAAGGGCTACCCGGACAGGCCGTCGACCTCTCGGCCAACCGCACGATCCTCGAACTCTCCGGTGGGAGAGCTCGCGAGGTGCTCGAGAAGAGCTGTCGCGCCGACCTCCACCCGCGCGCCTTCGGAATCGGCACCGCGATCGTCACCCAGCTGGGCCCCGTGCCGGTCATCCTCCACCACTCCTCGGAGGAGGCCTACCGTGTTTACCCGCGCGCGAGCTTCGCCGACTACCTGGTCCGCTGGCTGCTCGACGGCATGGCGGAGTTCCTCGGCGACGGTGCCGACGGTGCGACCGGCGCCGACCGCGGCGTGACAGCGGAGAGGACCGGCTGATGGCGCTCGGGGTCCTCGACCTGTTCTCCATCGGCATCGGCCCCTCCTCCTCGCACACGGTGGGGCCGATGCGAGCGGCGGTGCGCTTCGTCCGGGAACTCGAGGCCGCAGGGCTGCTCGGCCGCGTCGAAGCGATCCGGGTCGGACTCTACGGCTCGCTCGGAGCGACGGGAATCGGACACGGTTCGGATTCCGCCGTGCTCGCGGGACTGAGCGGATTGGAACCCGAGACCCTCGACCCGGATTCGGTGGGACCGCTGGTCGCCGAGGTGCGTGAGAAGGGCACGCTCCACCTCGGCGGGCGAATGTCCGTGCCCTTCGACGCACAGACCGACCTCACCCTGCACCTGCGCGAATCGCTGCCCGGCCATCCCAACGGGATGCGGATCAGCGCCGAGGTCGACGGTGGGCTCATCGAGCGCGAGTACTACTCGGTGGGCGGGGGATTCGTCGTCACCGCTGAGGAGCTCGCCGCGGAGAAGGAGGCCGCCGAGGCGATTGACACAGTCGGGGACGATCGGGACGGGCATGGTCGGGACGGGGACACCATCGAGTTCTCCACGGCCGATGAGCTTGTCGCACAGTGCCGTGCGCACCAGCTGAGCATCGCCGAGCTGATGGCGGTCAACGAACGTCAGCGCCAGGACGACGAGCTGCTGCGCAAACAGCTGCTCGACATCTGGGCGGTGATGCGCGAATGCGTGCACAACGGGTGCACACGCACGGAGACGACCCTGCCCGGCGGTCTCAAAGTGGGGCGGCGGGCCCCGCAGCTGCGATCGACGCTTGAGGCCGCCGAATACCGTGCCTCGGGTTCCCTCGATGCCCTCGAATGGGTGAATCTCTATGCCCTGGCCGTCAATGAGGAGAACGCCTCGGGCGGGCGCATCGTCACCGCCCCGACGAACGGGGCGGCGGGCATCATCCCCGCGGTGCTCCACTACATGGACCGGTTCGTCATCGGGGACGGGCCGGGTGGCGAGGGCGCCGTCGATGACGACGCCCCCGGTGATCCCGGCGCGGCGAGCGACGACGCGGTCGTCGAGTTCCTGCTCACGGCTGGGGCGATCGGGATCCTGTTCAAACGCAATGCCTCGATCTCCGGCGCCGAGGTGGGCTGTCAGGGGGAGGTCGGGTCGGCCTGTGCGATGGCTGCCGCGGGCCTGTGCGCCGTGCTCGGCGGGACGCCGGAGCAGGTGGAGAACGCCGCCGAGATCGGTCTCGAGCACAACCTCGGACTCACGTGCGATCCGGTCGGCGGAACCGTGCAGGTCCCCTGCATCGAGCGCAATGCCATCGCCTCGGTGAAGGCGATCAACGCCGCGAGGCTCGCCATGCACGGCGACGGCTCGCATCGAGTGAGCCTCGACCAGGCGATCGAAACCATGCGGCAGACTGGAGCCGATATGAAATCCAAGTACAAGGAGACATCGCGCGGTGGCCTCGCCGTCAACGTCGTCGAATGCTGAGCGGCCGCGATCCAGCCGAACCCCGACTGCAGAAGGAAAGAGACATGCAGGACTTCATCTTCACTCTCGAATGCGCCGAGCGTCCCGGTATCACCCATGCGGTGACCGGTGCGCTGCTCACCCACGGCGGGGACATCAAGGAGTTCAAACAGTTCGATGACCAGTCGACGCAGCAGCTGTTCCTGCGCATCGACTTCCGCGTCTCCGAGGAGCCGGGCAACGGGATCGAGGCGCTGCGGACCGACTTCGCGGCGATCGGCGAGGAGTTCGGGGCGACCTGGCAGCTGTGGCCGCAGGGCGAGAAGCGACGGGTGCTCATCATGGTCTCGAAGTTCGAGCACTGCCTCAACGATCTGCTCTTCCGCGCCCGCGTCGGCGAGCTGCCGATCGAGATCGCCGCCGTCGTGTCGAACCACCCCGACCACCGTGAACTCGTCGAATGGCATCACATCCCGTTCTTCCGGATCCCAGTGACGAAGGAGACGAAACCGGCGGCCGAGGCGAAGCTGCTCGAACTCGTCGACCGCTTCGAAGTCGACCTCGTGGTGCTCGCCCGCTATATGCAGATCCTCTCCGATGACCTCGCCCGCGAGCTCACCGGACGCGCGATCAACATCCACCACTCGTTCCTGCCTTCGTTCAAGGGCGCCAAGCCCTACCACCAGGCGTGGGAGCGCGGGGTCAAGACCGTCGGAGCGACCGCGCACTTCGTCAACAGCGAGCTCGATGAGGGGCCGATCATCGCCCAGCAGCTCGTCGAGGTCGACCATTCCTTCGCCCCCGAGGATCTCGTCGCTGCCGGCCGCGACGCCGAATGCAAAGCGCTGTCCAGTGCCGTGAAGTGGCATTGCGACGGTCGTGTCTTCCTCTCGGGCAAGAGGACGGTGGTTCTGCGCTGAGTCTGCGCTGAGTGCGGGGCGCGAGCCCGCTTCGCCGAGCGGACCACTTGGCTTCGAGCGAGCGGGTTGCGCCTGGTCCGGTCGACACCAAGTGGTCCCCTCGGTGCTTCAGGCTCGGGCCCGGGAGCGATCGCTCACGACCCGGAAGGTGTCCATCCGTGAGTCCTGGGCGCCGCGGACGTATCCCGACGGTGCGGCCGCGGTCATGCGGAGGAAGGAGACCACCTCGGCGCTGAGGACTTCCCCGGGCAGCACATTGGGCACTCCGGGCGGATACGCGGCCAGGGCGTCGGCCGAGACCTGACCGATGGCCTCGGCGGAGTCCACGACCTGTGAGTCCGCGAAATGCGCCTGGCTGATCTCCATGCGCTTGACGCAGCTGCCGGGGACGACGATCGGACGCTCCGGCTCGGACTCCGATCGCGGCAGCGCCTGCAGGGCGGACCAGAACCGTTCGACGTCGACCGGCGAGGTGGCACCGATGAGCAGGAGCAGCGCCGAGGGGGTTGCGAGTTCGCAGTAGATGCGGTGGTCGCGGATGAGCCGGTACTGGGCCTCGGCACCCGTGATTCCGGCGCCGCGGGTGTCGATGACGACCTTGAACGGATCGTGGTCGATCGCATCGTGTCCGCCGAGGATATCGGGCGTGGCATCACGGAAGCGGGTGTCGCTCTTCACCCGGGAGCGCAGCTCCGCGGCGGTGTCCAGGGCCGCGCCGATCGCCTCGGGGCGGGTGACCAGATGGCGTCTGGCCTCGTCGAGCGAAGCCAGCAGCAGAGAGCTGCTCGAGGTCGACTGGTAGGACTTCACGACCCGATCGACGAGACCGTCGATGCGGCGGGCGTGCCGGGAGTGGCCGAGGTGGATCATCGCGGACTGGGCCAGCGAACCCGCACCCTTGTGCGTGCTCGAGATGACGAGGTCGGCGCCGAGGCGGACTGCGTTGACCGGCAGATCCGGGTGCATGCCGAAGTGGGAGCCCCAGGCCTCATCGACGATGAGCGGGACATCGTGGGAGTGGGCCGCCTCGGCGATGGCGGCGATATCGGCCACGGCGCCGAAGTAGCTCGGAGAAACGAGGTAGACGGCGGAGCTGTCGGGATGCTGCCGGAGTGCGGATTCGACCTGGGCGACGGTGACGCCGTGGGAGGATCCGAGGCCGGCGTCGACCCGGGGGTGGACGAAATGCGGGCTCAGCTCGGCGTGGATGATGCCGTCGATGACGGAGGAGTGGACGCTGCGCTGGAGCACGAACTCTCGTCCCAGCCCGCGCACGACGGTGGTAGCGATGTGGTTGCCGCCGGAAGCGCCGTTCGTGATGAACCAGCTGCGCGAGGCTCCCCAGGCCTCGGCGGCGAGCTGCTGGGCGGCCGCGATCGGAGTCCGGCGATCGTGATCGATCATCCTCCAACTCTGCTGATCGATGCCGCTGAAGAGCATCGGGAAGTCGATGCTCATGCCGCTCTCACCGACGATGTCCGCCAGGCCCGGGGCATGTGCGCCCGAGCCCTGATGAGCCGGGACGTGAAGACGCTGCCAGTCCTGGGCGGCCAGAGCGCGGAGGGCATCCGCGTACGGGGCCTCGTGCTGGCGCGGGTCGATGTGGGCCACGGTGCCGGAGGGCAGTTCGGAGAGCTGGGAATCGGTGCGCATGGAACTCACGCTACGGAAGCGAAGAAACCTACGCTATAGCAAGAAATCGATCACACTGTCATAGTGTCTATACCATGATGAATCTGCAGCAGTTCCGGGTCCTCCAGGCCGTCCGGGAGGTGGGGAGCCTCAACCGCGCCGCCGAGGTGCTCGGCCACGGAGTGCCGACCGTGACCCACCACCTGCGAACACTCGAATCGCATCTGCGTGTGCAGCTCGTCGAGCGGGCCCGGAGCGGTGCCCGGCTGACGCCCTTGGGCGAGTCCTTCGCCGCGGAGATCGCGCCCGTGCTCGAGCGCATCGACCGCGCCGAACAGCTCGTGACCGCGCAGCGCGACGCGGGCGTGGTCACCCTGCGGATCGGGTCCTTCTCCTCGATCGGCTCACGCCTGCTGCCGGCCGCGATCGCCGAACTGCAGGCACAGAAGTCGGTGCGCGTCGAGGTCGTCGAGGCCGAGCCCAGCGAGGTGGTGCGCATGTTGCACAGCGGTGAGGTCCATGCCGGCCTCATCTACGACATCCCCGAACTGCCCGAATTCGCCGGGCCCGAACTGAGACTGCGCACCCTGCTCGACGAGCCCTACCGGGTCATGGTCGCCCGTGACGGGCAGCTGGCGAAGCAGGACGTGCTCGACGTCGAGCAGATGGGTGAGGTCGCGTGGGTGTCGAGCCGCAATGAGTCCGAAGCCTCGGTGCGCGTGCTCAATCGCGTCTACCGGTCACTCGGACTCGAGGTCCGTGAGCTCATGCGCAGCGACGACCTCTATATGATCCACGGACTCGTCGCCGAAGGACTCGGCTGTGCGCTGACGACGGAGGCCGCCGTCGATACGGGCTTCGCCGTTGAGATCAGACCGGCGAAGCAGGACCTCGGCACCAGGCGGGTCTCCTTCGTCACCCGCACGGGACCGAACCCGGCGGCGGTCGGATGGATGGGCGAGATCCTCGAAACGGTGGCAGCCGAACGCGGGGCCGCCTCGGCGGGGTGAGGTGTGCCGGCGGAACGAAAGGGCCGCGCGGCGGGGCGGAGCGAAGGGGCCGGGCGGACGAGCCAGATGAGACAGGGCCTCAGAGGTCGCCGGAGTCCGGGGCCGGGTCGGTCTGCGAGCTCAGCGCCTCGGAGATGGCCTTCGCCTCACGACGGAGCAGGGCGACGAGGCGTTCGACCCGGGGCCCGGTGACGCGGTCGGCGATGCTCGCGATCGACAGAGCCGCGCGCGGTCGGGAGCCGCGGATGCGCAACGGCACTCCCACGGCCCACGATCCCTGAGCGAAGAGTCCGGGATTGTGGACGAAGCCGTCGATGCGGGCCTGGTCGATGATGTCGCGCAGGTGCGGGACCGAGACCTTCGGATACCGTTCGGCGAGGATCTCGGCGTTGGCTTCGAACTGGGCGTCCACCTCGGCGGGGGAGAGCTCGGACAGGATCGCCAAAGACCCGGCCCCGATGCCCAGCGGGTGCCGGTCGCCCACGGACAGGGCGTTGTTGAAGATCTCGCCGAAGCCCTCCTCGCGGCGCGCGCAGATCGAGTAGCTGCCGGTGCGCAGGGTGAGGAACACGGTGTCGTGGCTGAGCTCGGCCAGGCGCAGCAGGCTCGACTCGGACTCCGTGACCAGGGGGTCGACCGATTTCTGCGCCAGCTGCCCGAGGATCTGGGACTGCACGCCGAGGCGGTACCCGCCTTCCTCGAGCCGTTCGACATAACCCATGGCGATGAGCGCCTGGAGCATGCGGTGGACGCTGGCCTTCGGACGGCCGCTGATCGAGGCGAGTTCGGACAGGCTTGCGCCTTCGCGTCGCTCACCGGCGATGAGGCCGACGAGGTTGAGCAGCGTCAGTGCGCGCTGGATGCTCTGGGCGCCGGTGCCGGGCTCGAGCGAGTCGACGGCATGAGCGACATTGAACGACGCGGAGCGGCGGAGGAGTCGACCACGCATCCTGATGCGATGTTCCTCGCGGAGTTCCTCATTCGGGTCGGCGCCATTGTGCATGCCCCCATTATGGCCCGTGCGCCCGAGCGGCGGAATGAAGGGTCGGACCGCGGGGCATCAGGCCAAGAACGCGCGTCGAGCGTCTCATTCTGCGATCGTCGACGAGTCAGAGGTCTTACTCCGCGATCCAATATGTGGAACGCGGCCGCGACCGATGGCGGCGGCTTCGACAAGGGGTGGGCCTAGACTCGAATGGGCCCGGCCGAACGGCGGGACCTTCGGCGTGGAACCCGCCGAGCAGCGAACTCAAGAGGAGAGTGGGACGTGGCCGAAACCGTCCTCGATATTGCCGGGGTGACGTTCCGACGGGGGCAGACGCATATCCTCCACGGCATCGACCTGCGCATGCGAGCCGGCGAACACTGGGTGCTCATCGGACCGAACGGGGCCGGAAAGTCCACTCTGCTCAGCTTCGCCTCGGCGCAGGTGTTCCCGACCTCCGGCACCGTCGACATCCTCGGATCCCGGATGGGCCGCGTCGAACTCGCCGCCCTCCGCCGCTTCATCGGGCACGTGAATCCGCGCCATCCGCTGCGCTCGAACCTGTCCGTGCGCGAGGTCGTCCTCACCGGCCTGACCGGCACCGTCGAACGCCCCCTGCGCTGGGAACCGGAACCGCACGAGGTGGCGAAAGCCGACTCCCTCATCGCCGAGGTGGGGCTGACCTCGCGTGCGGACGCGGGCTGGAAGGTGCTGTCGCAGGGGGAGCGGGGGAAGACGCTCGTGGCTCGTGCGCTCATCGCCGATCCGCAGCTGCTGCTCTTCGACGAACCGACCACCGGCCTCGACGTCGCAGCACGCGAACAGCTGCTCGAGACCATCGACGACCTGTCGGTGCGCTCGCCGCAGCTGGCGACACTGCTGGTCACACACCACCTCGAGGAGATCCCCGAGACGACGACGCACGCCGCACTCATCTCCGAAGGACGACTGACCGCCGCGGACTCCATCGGCGAGGTGCTCACCTCCGAAAAGGTCTCCGCCGCCTTCGACCATCCGATCGAGGTCGGTTTCGCCGACCGTCGCTGGTCGGCCCGCGCCGTGCGTACGGCCGGAGCCGTGCGAGCCGTCAGCACCGCCGGTGCCGAGCCGGTCGGCTGACCCGGCGCTCTGCCGAGGCGGCGCTCTGCTGGGGCGCCGGCCGACGTCGCGTCGCACTTCCACATCTCGTCCATATCATCATGACGCGAACTGATGGCCCGTACGTAATGTGACGGTGTTCTGCACCAAACCTGATGGCGAAGTGCACTAAAGGGGTGAGACCAGCCAGCTGGCGGGATGAGGGGTGCCGGAACGCCAGCTGGCGGGATGAGGGCGGGTATGTCAGCCGCTGGGATGAGGGCTGCCGGGATGAATCGCCATATGAGCCGGAGCTGGTGATCGGCTGGGATGGTGCGGGCCGTCATTGCACCCACCCGCGCTCGAGCCTAGGCTTGAGGCATGAAGATGAGTACCGTGTGGAGCATCATCGGCGCGATCATCGCCGTCATCATCGCCTGGTGGGTGGTCAACATCGCGTTCTCGATCGCGTGGTTCCTCGTCAAGGCCATCATTGCCGTGGTTGTCGCGATGGCGATCTTCGGTCTCATCAAAGCCTCGCTGAGGTCGAAGGACCGCCAGAGTTAAGGACCGTCAGCACTGGAATCATTCGGGCCGGGAATCCGCCGGCGTCACAGATCTCCGAGGCTGGTGTTCGCCCCGCACAGGATGACGCAGACCTTCTCGCCCGCAGCCGGCACATAGGCGCCTGGGCCAGAGGCGCCTGAACTGTCGGAACGGTCCGATCCACGCGACTGACCGGAGCGGTGCGGTCCGTCGATCCCCGCAAGTGCAGTCGCCGCCGCATGTTCGACGGCGAGCCGATGCTCGTCCCACAGGTGCTCCCGAGCGGCGTTGATCGCCGCATCGTCGACCAGCACCGAGGTGACCAGATCCGACCGCGCAGCCGCCACCCCCAGCGGCGTCGCCCGCCGGGCTCCGAGCGAATCCGCTGCCACCGAATCGACCGTGACATCGACCGGTTCGCCCGCTTCGAGTGCAGCATTGAGCGCCCGACAGTTCTTGGGCTCGACCGCGACCGTGCGCACTCCGTGATGGGCAGCGGCCGTCGCGACTCCGGCGAACAGCCCGCCCCCGCCGACCGAGACGACGACCGTGTCGAGATCGGGCACCTGCCCGAGGATCTCGGTCATGAGCGTGCCCGCGCCGGCGGCGATGAGCGGGTGGTCGTAGGCATGGGAGGCCAGCGCCCCGGACGACTCGACGAACTCGTCGCAGGCGGCGGCCGCCTCGGCGAATTCGCTGCCGACGAGCTCGACGCGAGCCCCGTAGGAGCGCAGCCGATCGACCTTGACGCTCGGGGCCGTGGTCGGCAGGAACACGGTCGCGGGCACCCCGGCCGCACGGGCCGCCCACGCACACGCGAGCCCCGCGTTCCCGCCCGAGGCGATCGTCACCCCTGCCTCGGGGAAGGTGCCGGCATCCAGGTGTGCGCGGATGAAATTCTGCGCACCGCGGGCCTTGAACGTGCCCGTGTGCTGGAGGAACTCGAGCGCGAAGAAGATCCCGTCCTCCGGCGCCGAGGTGACCGTGACCGGCCGTACCCGCCCGCCGGTCCGTGCGGCGGCCGCCTCGATGTCGGTGTGGCTCAGCTCCGTGGCCGGTGGCATGCGGGCATCCTCCTCGTCGTCGATCCAGGGCTCGTCCTGCCGGTCAGATCGGGCCCGTCACCAGCATAGAGGCAGCGAACGGGACCACTCCGGGCGTTTCAGCTCGTGTGCTTGGTGATGCCGAGGTCGACGCCCTTGGTCTCCTTGACGAGGCTGACGCCGATGAGCGAGATGATGCACACGATGATCATGTAGATCGCGATCGAGATGGACTTCCCGGTCTCCGCGAGCAGCGTTTCGGCGATGGTCGGGGCGAAGGCGCCGCCGAGGATCGCGCCGAGCGCGTAGCCGATCGACACACCGGAGTAGCGGACCTGGGCGGGGAACATCTCCGCGTACATCGCCGACATCGGACCGTAGGACAGGCCCATACCGACGGTGAGGACGAAGATGCCGATGCCGTAGGCCCAGATGTTGGCCATGTCGATCATGAGGAACGTCGGGATGAGCCAGACGATGAGGAGGATGTAGCCGATCTGGAAGGTGCGCACGCGGCCGAGCCTGTCAGACAGCGCCCCGCCCCACATCGTGAAGATCAGCCAGCCGAAGCTTGCCAGCGTCGTCGCCAGCAGCACGGGTGCGCGGTCGAGGCCGACGGATCCGCCGTCCTCGATCGGTCGGGAGGCGTAGGCGGCGAAGAACGCGATGATCATGTAGCCCACGGCGTTGTTGCCGATGAAGATGAGCGCGGAGAGGACGACTTCCTTCGTGTTCTTCTTGAACAGGGTGCCCAGCGGCGCGGAGGATTCGGCCTTGCGTTCGGCCAGCTCAGCGAAGACGGGGCTCTCTTCGACCTGGCGCCGGATGTAATAGCCGACGAGGACGAGGACGACGGAGAAGAGGAACGGAATGCGCCAGCCGAAGCTCGCGAACTGTTCGGGGCTGAGCACGGTGGTCAGGATCCAGATGACGCCGGTGGCCAGGATCATGCCGACCGGCACGCCGATCTGCGGGTAGGCACCGAAGATGCCGCGCTTGGAGATCGGTGCATGCTCGACCGACAGCAGTGCGGCTCCGCCCCACTCGCCGCCGGCGGAGAAGCCCTGAAGGATCCGCAGCAGAGTGAGCAGGATCGGGGCGCCGACGCCGATCATCGCGTAGTTCGGCAGCAGACCGATGAGCGAAGTCGCCGCCCCCATGAGAATGAGCGTGAGCACGAGCATCTTCTTGCGTCCGATGCGATCGCCGAGGTGGCCGGCGATGATCGCGCCCAACGGTCGGAAGAGGAACGAGATGCCCAGAGACGCCCACGCCATGATCTGGCCGAGTGCCGGATTGTCTGAGGCCAGCGGCCCGAAGTACTGGGCCGAGAGGACGAGCCCGGCGGCCTGCGCGTAGATGAAGAAGTCGTACCACTCGATGGTGGTGCCGACGAGGGTGCCGGCGAGGACCTTGCGCTCTTCGCGGGTGATCGATGCGGGTGCTGCCGGATGCGATGCGGACGGGCCGGATGCTGTCGTGGACATAAGCGGATCTTTCGGTTGCTGGGCGACATTGCCGTGCACCTCACCGGTGGCGGTGATACTCGACCGTGAGTGATCGCCGGTGCCGTCGGTGAACAGGTGGCGGGGGACTGACTGTCTGGTCAGTAATTGGTCTCGATCATAGGGCAGAACATGCGCCGTGTCACTCCTGCGCAGAGGCGTCGGCCGCATCCTGAGCGCGGCTCCGCCTCCGCCGTCGTCCGATGACAATTACCGACCGATTGGTTAGTATATTGTGGAGGAATCGGCAGCGGTGCCGAATGCGGTCGCCGTGAACCGGGAGACGTCGTTTCACCAGGGAGAGCAAAGCATGACCGAAATTCTCAGTTCCTATGTGGCAGGATCCTGGCACACGCCCGGTGCGACCGAGTCCGCCCGCTCCGTCCACGACGCCGCCACCGGTGAGCTCCTTCACCAGGTCAGTTCGGCCGGCCTCGACTTCGCCGCCGTCGACGAACATGCGCGCACGGTCGGCATCCCCGAACTGCAGAAGCTCACCTTCCATCAGCGCGGTGTGATCCTCAAACAGCTCGGCGCCCACCTCATGGAGCGGACGAAGGACTACCACGAGATCTCCTTCACCACCGGCACGACGAAGCGCGACGCCTTCGTCGACATCGAGGGCGGCATCGGCACCCTCTTCACCTACTCCGGCGTCGCCCGTCGCCAGATGCCGAACTCGACCGTCCACCTCGACGGCGGTGTCGAGCGACTGTCGAAGAACGGCACCTTCGTCGGTCGCCACATCCTGACCTCCCGACAGGGTCTGGCACTGCAGATCAACGCGTTCAACTTCCCCGTCTGGGGCATGCTCGAGAAGTTCGCCCCGATGTTCGTCGCCGGCGTCCCCGTCGTCGTCAAGCCCGCCACCGACACCGCTCACCTGACGCGCGCGGTCGTTGCCGACATGATCGATTCCGGCCTGCTGCCCGAAGGTGCCATCCAGCTCGTCAGCGGCGACGTCACCCCGCTCTTCGACCACCTCGCCGAGCAGGACGCCATCGCCTTCACCGGCTCGGCGGACACCGCCCGCCGCCTGTCCGGGCTCGACTGCGTCACGGAGCGCGGCACCCGATTCTTCGCCGAGGCGGACTCGCTCAACTTCTCCCTGCTCGGTCCCGATGCCGGACCCGGCACGCAAGAATTCGACCTGTTCGTCTCCGGCGTCGTCGCCGAGATGACGGTCAAAGCCGGCCAGAAGTGCACCGCGATCCGCCGCACCTTCGTCCCCGCTGCCCACGCCGAGGCGGTCAGCGAAGCCATCGTCGCGAAGCTCGCCACCCAGGGCGTCGGCGATCCGCGTGAGAAGTCGACCCGCCTGGGCCCGGTGGTCTCCGACAAGCAGCGCGCCGACGTGCTCGACTCCATCGACGAGATCCTCGCCGGCGGAGCGCACCTGCTCACCGGCGGGCGTGAGGAGTCAGATCGCCTCGCCGCCGAACACGGCGGCGCCTATGTCGCAGCCACCGTGCTCCAGGCCGATGACGCCTGGGCCGATGCCGTCCACGACATCGAGGCCTTCGGCCCCGTGACCTCGATCATCACGTATTCCGACACCGAGGAGGCCGTCCGTCTGGCCGCCCGCGGACGCGGTTCCCTGGTCGGCTCGGTCGTCACCCACGACCGCGAGTTCGCCACCGAATTCGTCCGCAGGATCGCACCCTGGCACGGGCGAGTGCTCGTCCTCGACCGTGACGACGCCGAGGAGTCGACCGGCCACGGTTCGCCTCTGCCGAACCTCATCCACGGCGGTCCCGGACGGGCCGGGGGCGGCGAGGAGATGGGCGGACTGCGCGGTGTCGAACACTTCATGCAGCGCACCGCGATCCAGGCCTCCCCGGACATGCTCACCGCGATCGGCGGGGAATGGGTGAGCGGATCGCAGCGCCGCCTCGGCGAGCATCCGTTCACGAAGTCGCTTGCGGACCTGCGCCTCGGCGACACCCTCGACTCGGAATGGCGCGAGGTCACGCTCGACGATATCGAGCACTTCGCGAACTTCACCGGGGACACGTTCTACGCACACATGGATGAGGAGGCGGCCGCCGCGAACCCGTTCTTCCCGGGACGCGTGGCCCACGGCTACCTCATCGTCTCCTTCGCCGCCGGACTCTTCGTCCAGCCGGACCCCGGCCCGGTGCTCGCGAACTACGGCCTCGAGGGGCTCAACTTCATCACGCCCGTCTCCCCGGGCGACAAGCTCAAGGTGACGCTGACCGCCAAGCGCATCACCCCGCGCGAGACCGACGAGTACGGGGAGGTCCGCTGGGACGCTCAGGTCGTCAACCAGAACGAGGAGCCCGTCGCGAACTACGATGTGCTCACCTTGGTGGCCAAGGAGTACTGAGGGCATCCGGGCTCGCGTGGGGCAACCCCGTCTCTGCCTGCGGCAGACGAGGAGCATCGGGTCGGTTACGCTCTCCGGTCCTGTGGAACGCGGACCTTGAGTGAGGCCGGTCGGATCGTGAGCGTGGCCGGCGTCCGAGCGACCGCATCGCCGTCGGCCATGATGACGACCGGATCCACGCCCGGGGGTGTGTCGATGCGGATCTCGGTGGCGTGACTGAGGCTGATGTGCGGGTGCCACCCAAGCCTGACCAGCATGAACGAGACCAGCTCCGCGGCCAGGCGCGGCACGAGCGTGTCTTCGAAGAGGACCACGTCGATGAGTCCGTCGTCGACCTGCGCATCGGGGGACAGCTTCAGCCCGCCGCCGTAGCGGCCGGAGTTCGCGAAACCTGCCGAGAGCCCATGGAATCCGCGCCTCTCGCCGTCGACTGTGAGGACGAGGTCGATGGGCGTCGGTCTCCTGATCGCGCGGATGAGTCCGTACAGGTAGACCCAGTGCCCCTTGATGCGGCGAGTCGAATCGGCGTAGTCCTGCACCGTCGTGTCCAAGCCGAGGCTGACATTGCCGACGCAGATGAGCCCGTCGAGGTCGAGGGTGTCGATGGCAAGGTCATATCCGTCGGCGATGACGGAGACGGCCGCCTCGACGTCCTTCGGAATGCCGAGCTTCGCAATGAAATCATTGCCGCGGCCACCGGCAATGATGCCCAGGGACGTCTGCGTCCCGAGGAGTCCGGCACCGACGGCGCGGACCAGGCCGTCTCCACCGAGCGAGACGACGAGGGGCGCACCGCGGCCGGCGAACTCGGCGGCGAGCTCCCCCGCGTGCGCCTCGCTGCGGCTCTCGACAACCTCGACCTGCAAGCTCCTCCGAGCGAAGGCGGCCTTCATCGGCCCGATCCGCCGCCCCACCTCTCCGTGACGGGCGGTCGGGTTGAGGATCACCGGCAGCGGCGGAGGCGAAGCGGCTGTCACAGCTGATCCGGTCCGTTCATGAGCTTGCCGGGATTCATGATCCCCACCGGATCCGCTTCGGCCTTCGCCGCGCGCAGCATCCGCACCCACAGCTCACCGGTCTCACGGGGAATCCACGGAGCGTGGTCGCGGCCGGTGGCATGGTGATGCGTGATCGTGCCGCCGCCGGCGATGATGGCATCGCTGGCCGCGGTCTTCAGCGCCTTCCACTGGGCGATCTCCCGGCCCTCCTCCTGGCGCGCGAAGATCGTGTAATAGAGGGAGCAGCCGGTCGAGTAGAGGTGGGAGATGTGGCACAGCACGAGTGCAGGGGTGCCCCGCTTCGCCAATGACTCCTCGATCTCCTGACCGATCGAGTCGTGGAGCTGTTCGATCGCGCTCCACGGAGCCGAGGTCTCCAAGGTGTCGACGAGCGTTCCCTCCGTGAGCAGCTGATCGCGCAGATACGGCGTCGAGAAGCGGTGCTTCTCCCACATGGTCTCCGGGGAGCCGCCGACGCTCACGCCCTTGTGTCTCTTGGCGATGTCGCGTCCATCGGCCCGCCGCATCCGCGCCGAGGCCCTCTGCCCGTCATAGCGCAGCACCAGCAGGCACGGGGTCGTGATGCCGCGGGCCCTGAGGACGGCGAGAACACCCTTGCGCTGAACCCCGCTGCCGAGCTGCGCGAGCCCGAAGGCCGTCTCGTTGACGTCGGAGAGCCGGGCGATATCCGGTCGCAGACCGGTCTGCTCCATCTCCCGCAGCGCCGCCGCACCGGAATGGAAATCGGGGAAGAACCAGGCATCGGGCAGGCTGACCTCCGGCAGGCGCGAGATGCCCAGCGTCACCTCGGTGATGATGCCGAGGGTGCCTTCGGAGCCGACGATCAGCTGCCGAGGATCGGGGCCGGCCGCCGAGGCGGGGGAGGGGCGCAGCTCGACGGGACCGGTGGGCGTCGAGCAGCGCAGACCGAGGACCTTGGCGTCGATGCGTCCGTATCCGGTCGACTGCTGACCGGCCGAACGGGTCGCGACCCAGCCTCCGACGGTGCTGAACTCGAATGACTGCGGGAAATGTCCGAGCGTGAAGCCGACTGCCTGAAGCCTCTCCTCGAGGTCGGGGCCGAAGACGCCGGCCTGAACGGTCACTGTCAGCGACTCCTCATCGATGTCGACGACCTCATCGAGCCGGGCCAGGCTGATGCACACGCTGCCGCTGAACTCGCCGCGCACGGTCTCGATGCCGCCGACGACGCTGGTGCCGCCTCCGAAGGGGACGACCGAGATCCGCTCCTCCTGGCAGATGGCCAGGAGCTCGTCCACCTCGGCGTCGGTGCCGGGATAGAGCACAGCATCCGGGGCCGAGCTCAGCACACCGCTGCGCAGACGGATGAGGTCAGGGGTGCTGCGACCGACGGAGTGCGAGACCCGCCGGGCATGATCGTCGCGGATGTGACCGGCGCCGAGCAGCTCGGCGATGCGCGCGAACGCCTCGGGCGGAAGTGCCGGGGCGGGCAGCTGCACGTCGTCGAGATCGATGGGCGGATTGACGACGCCGGCGGACCGACCGCAGACCTTGTTCAGCATCTTCTTCGCTCCAGGTTTGACGGGACCGTCGTGTCCGTCCTCGCCCCAGCCCCACCAGCGCATCCTCGGTTGAGGGGTGTCCATCAGCGTCATCCTTCTTCCTGTGTGTTCACGATCAGTTCGGGTGCCAGCCTGCGAACGGCAGAGGCGAAATCGGCGCGGTCGGCCTCAACGAGCCCCCACCGCGAACGGCGGTCGATGACATCGTCGACGGTGATGGCCAGTTCGTGGTCGACGGCGAAGCGGACCTCGGCGCCGCTGTAGGGGATGCCCGTGCGCACCGGGCCGCCGAGGGTCGGATCGGACTCGGCATAGGCCGCGACGCTGGCCGCGTCGGTGCCGTAGCGGCGGATCAGCGCCTCCGGCAGGTTCGGATCGGGGGTGCCGATGCCGACGAGTCCGAGCGACTTCGTCCGAGACGGGCCGGCCGTGAGGCCTCCGCCTTCGACGACGGCGTCGACGGCATCCTCGGCCATGCGCCGATACTCCGTGAGTTTGCCTCCGACGATGGTCAGCGCATCGGTGCGCGGGTCCCGCAGCAGTGCGTGCCTGCGGGAGAGATCGGCGCTGGAAGAGCCCGAGGTTTTCAGCAGCGGCCGGAACCCGGCGTAGCTGCCGACGATGTCGTCCAGGGCGAGAGGCTCGGCCAGGGCGGTGTTGATGGTTGCGAGCAGGAAGTCGAGGTCCTCGTCATCGGGCATCGCCCGGTCGGGAACCGCACCATGGTGCGGGGAATCGGTGAGACCGACCATGACGAGCCCCTCGTGCCAGGGGACCGCGAAGACGAAGCGACCGAAATGGCCGGGCACCGGTGCCGTGATCGCGACCTCCGGGTCGCCGAGGCGCTCGGCTCGAACCAGCAGGTGGGACCCCTTGCTGGGTGCGAGTTCGACCTCATCGGCCAAGGTATCGGCCCAGACTCCGGTGGCGTTGACGATCTGCTTCGCACGCACCGTGTGCCGGTCGCCGGTGAGCTCGTCGACGAAACCGACCTGACCGGGTTCGATATCGGTGGCCTCGGCGTAGGTGATGATGCGTGCGCCGTGGACGGCGGCAGTGCGGGCCAGGGCCACCACGAGGCGGGCGTCGTCGATGAGCTGACCGTCCCAGCTGAGCAGGCCGCCGCGGAGTCCCTCGGCGTCCGCGGCGGGAACCTGCTCGCGCACGGCGGCGGCCGAGACGCGACTGGGACGGGGCAGCAGGGATGCCGGAGTGCGTGCGAGCCTGCGCAGGACGTCGCCGGCGAAGAAGCCGATTCCGAACATCGCGGCATCGAGGCGGCCGACCCCGGAATGGAGGGGCATGACCAATGGCAGCGGACGGATGAGATGCGGTGCGATCCTGCCCATCAGCCGACCGCGTTCGAGGGCGGATTCCCAGGCGATGGAGAAGTCGAGCTTGGCCAGATAGCGCAGACCGCCGTGGGCGAGCTTCGATGACCAGCTGCTCGTGCCCGAGGCGAGGTCGCCGCGTTCGATGAGGACCACGCTGAGTCCCCGGGTCACGGCGTCGAGGGCGACGCCGACACCGGTGAATCCGCCGCCGATGACCACGAGGTCGACGGTGTCGTCGGCGGTGGCCGCCGCGAGGTCCCGCGCTCGCCGAGCGGCATTGAGCGCCGCGTCTCCATGGGTTCTGTCAGGCATCCTCGGGCATCCTCGCTCCTTCTGGTACTGAGTCGTACCAGTTTGCAATCGGCGTGGAATGTTGTCAACATCACAGTGTGAGCGACCATGGACGACCTTATGCCGGTGCCAGCCGCCGAGCCCGCGAGAGTGCACGGCGCGAACGAATCATCGCCGCCGGTGCGCAGATCTTCGGCCTCCACGGCTATCGGGCCGCGACCGTCGGTGCGGTCTGCGCCGAGGCGGGGCTGAATAAGCGCTATTTCTATGAGTCGTTTGCGACGCTCGAGGACCTTCTCTGTGCCGTCTATGCGCGGGTGGTCGCCGATCTGCGCGAGGCGGTGCTCGCAGGCGGCGGTGGTGAGGCTCGCGAGGTGCTGCGCGGTTTCGTCGCCGGCTTCCTCGATTGGGTGCAGGCCAACCCGGTCTGGGCGCGCGTCCACCTCTTCGAGGTCCTGGGAGTCAGCGCCCGGGTCGATGAGCTGTACCGCTCATACGCTCGCGCCATCGGCGACGAGCTCGTGGGTCGTCTGGCGGAGGTGACTGCGGGCCCGCCGCTGACGCCGGCCCGAAGGCGAGTCCTCGGCGACGTCCTCGTCGGTGCCGGGCTGCAGGTGGTCGTCGACTGGGTCATCAGCGGCTACGAGCCTCCGCGCGATCGGCTACTGGCCGAGACGGAGGCGACGCTGGGGTGGATTCTCGCTGCCGGTGCGGCGACCGACTTCGACTGAGTGCCCCACAATTTCGCAACCGAGTGCCCCACGGCCCGCAACTGAGTGCTCCGCAAGCCCGCAACTTTGTTGGGCGGGCCAGGGCCGGTGGTTCAGGCCTCGAGCCCTTGGAACGCCATCGTGGTGACCGCCTCGGCGATGGTGTCGGGGTCGATGGGGTAGCTCGAGCGGTACCACTCGGTGATCGAATTGACCATGCCGAAGAGCAGGCGAGTGATGAGCCCGGGGCTGAAGTCCGAGCGGAGTCCGCCCTCGTCGATCGCCGCGGAGACGAGACTGCGGATCTTCTCGTCGATGGCGCGACGCGCATCGAGGGCCTCGAGCTCGATGGCCGAGTTCCCGCGAACGCGCAGCAGCAGAGTCACCGAATGGTGGTACTCGATGAGAATGAGCACACTGGCCCGCACGGCCAGACGCAGCCGTTCGAGGGCGGTGATCCCGGTCCGATGGCTCTCGGCTTCGACGGCTGAGTCCAAGGCGTCGATGCCGCGGTTGATCGCCAACCGCAGCAGCTCTTCCTTCGACTTCACATGATGGTAGATCGCCGACTTCGTGATGCCGAGCTCCCGGGCGACGGTGTCCATCGAGGTGCCGTCGTAGCCGCGGGAGACGAACACCTCGGTGGCCCTGTTGATGAGCGTCTCCCGGTCATAGCCGGGGCGACCGCGGCGCGAGCGCTTGGGGGCGGCGGTCGACGATGTCGACTCGGCGGAGCGCGGGGACCGGGCGGCCGCCTCGGCGAGGGAATCCGACGCGGATGAGGACGATTCGGGCATGCTGATCAGTCTAATCGGCTGCCGCGTGACGCACGGAGACGCACGTCATCTCAGCGGATGCCTTCGCGGCGGTCGATGATGCGCTTCATCTTGCCGACCGAGCGCGGCAGGTCGCCGGGCAGCTTGATGTCGACGCCGCAGGAGACGCCGAGGCGCTCCTTGATGCGGGCCGCGACGAGACGGTCGAGGCCCTCGAGTTCGATCGCACCGACGCCCTCGCGGGCTTCGACCTCGACGGTCATCTCGTCCATCCGGCCGGGGCGGGTGAGGAGGAGCTGGAAATGCGGGCTCAGCGGGCTGAACTCGAAGAGCACGGATTCGACGTTGGCCGGGTAGACATTCACCCCGCGGATGATCATGAGGTCGTCCGAGCGGCCGGTGATGCGCGAGATCCGGCGGAAGTTCGGGCGTGCGGTTCCCGGCAGCAGGGTCGCGAGATCGTGCGTGCGGTAGCGGATGATCGGCAGCGCCTCCTTCGTCAGCGAGGTGAAGACGAGCTCGCCCTCCTCGCCGTCGGGCAGCGCCTCTCCGGTGAAGGGGTCGACGATCTCCGGGTAGAAGTGGTCCTCCCAGATCGTCGGACCGTCCTTCGTCACGGCCGACTCGCAGGCCACACCGGGTCCCATGACCTCGGAGAGGCCGTAGATGTCGACGGCGTTGATGTTGAAGGACTGCTCGATCTCCTTGCGCATCTCGTCCGTCCACGGCTCGGCACCGCAGATCGCGGTCTTCAGGCTCGTCGACGTCGGGTCGATGCCCTGGCGGTGGAACTCGTCGAGGATGGTGAGCAGATACGTCGGCGTGGCCGTGATGATGTCCGGTTTGAAGTCCTGGATGAGCTGCACCTGGCGCGGAGTCTGCCCGCCGGAGATCGGCACGACGGTGAAGCCGTGACGTTCGGCGCCGTGGACGCCCAGGCCGCCGGTGAACAGTCCGTAGCCGTAGGCGTTGTGCATCATCTGTCCGCGCTCGCCGCCGGCGCCGAGGATGGACCGCGCGATGAGGGCACCCCACCGGTCGAGGTCGCCCATCGTGTACCCGACGACCGTCGGCAGGCCGGTCGTGCCCGAAGAGGCGTGGATGCGTGCGACCTGCTCCTGCGGCACCGCGAAGAGCCCGAAGGGATAGTTGTCGCGCAGATCCTGCTTGGTCGTGAAGGGCAGCTTCGCGATGTCGTCGAGGCTCGTGATGTCCGCAGGGCTGACGCCGAGTTCGTCGAAGGCCTTCCGGTAGAAGGGCACCTGCTCATACACGGAGGTCACCGTGGTCTTGAGGTTCTTCAGCTGGTCGGCGCGCAGCTCGTCGAGGCTCATCCGTTCGCCGGCGTCGAGGTCGGTGTCAGTCATCATCGTCTCCTTGCGAAATTCTTCTCTGTGCCGGATCCGGACGGGGCGTCCGATCCGCTGACCGCCGAGGAGGGGCACCGACTCCGGCGTCGTGTCCTCTGCGGGTGGTTGGGGGTGGGCAGGCGGCGGCATCGGCCACGTCAGCGCTGCGCCCGCCTGCTGCCGGTCACGGTGTGCGGGGAGGCAGGGTGCGGGAGCGACCGCGGTAGGTGGCGACGATCTCGTCACCGCGGGTGACGGTGACGTCGTAGATGCCCGAGCGTCCCTGCTTGATGACCTCACGGCCGTGGGCGATGAGTTCGTCGCCGATGAAGGTGGGTTTGAGGAAGTCGATGTCTCCGCCCGAGGCGACCGTGATCGAGCCCGGGTAGTTGCAGGCCATGGCGAAGGTGGTGTCGGCGAAGAGGAAGACGTAGCCGCCGTGCGTGATGTCGTGGCCGTTGGTCATGATCTCGGTGATCGTCATCGAGCACTGCGCCCAGCCGGGTCCGTGGTCATCGACCTTGATGCCCAGGTGCTGTGAGGCGCGGTCATTGGCGAACATCGCGGCGGCGCCGGTGGGTGCGGGAGCGTGTGGGGCTGCCCCGGTGCTGGATGCCTCGGTGGATCCTGTGGGATCGGGCTGTGGAGCCGCCTCGGTGGGGGTGGAGGTGTTCGGGGTCTGTGACTCCGCGGTCGTCGTATCGTGGGTGGGCTGTCCCAAGGTCGGCTCCTCCTCGAGTCGCGGGTTCTGGCGCCGGTGCACGAGGAGTGCCTGCGCCGCTGCGTGTGGACGACGGTGAGAGTTCCCCGTGATCCCGGACGGTCAGCCCGTCGGAGAATAAACGACCATCTGGTCAATAAATATCGTTCCGATAGTCGCCGCTGTCAAGTCACACGATGATCCGGCCTGCGAATCGCGCACGCATCGTCAAGCGGAGGCGGGAATAGGTCGCTATCGGATAGTTTCCGAGAAATATAGGTCGCTATCGGACGTTTTCCGGCGCTGAAAGTATCCGATGCTGACCTAAATTCGACAGGCGCCGCTTGGGCCGGAGGAAGTTTGTCTGGTCGATCCGACAGGTGTTGCGACGACTCCTTGAACCCAAGGCGCCGAAACCGCTGTGGATCGACCGGCACATGCGCCGGGTGGGCGCCTGTTTGCGAAAGATAGGCGCATAGAAGCCGTTCGCGTGGGCGGCATTGCACCCGGGCCGGGGGTGTGCGACACTGGTGGCAACAATACAGAACAAATGGTCAGTAAATGGATGCCCTGGATCAGAGGTCTGACGATGGTCGGACCGATGGGGAGGTCGGCAGCCGCTGACCGAGGCAGGTCCTGACAAGGGCACATCCAAGGGCGGAGTGGTCATGACGACTCAAGTGAACGACAATCGCTACGACGAAGCGAAACTCGAAGCGCAGTTCGACGCGACGATCGAGGCCAAGGACCGGATCGAACCGCGGGACTGGATGCCCGAGGCCTACCGCAAGACGCTCATCCGCCAGGTCGCGCAGCACGCGCACTCGGAGATCATCGGCATGCAGCCCGAGGGCAATTGGATCTCCCGTGCCCCTTCGCTGCGGCGCAAGGCGATCCTGCTGGCCAAGGTCCAGGACGAAGCCGGTCACGGCCTCTACCTCTATTCGGCCGCAGAGACCCTCGGCGCCACGCGCAACGAACTCACAGAGAAGCTCATCGCCGGCCGCCAGAAGTACTCCTCGATCTTCAACTACCCGACCCTGTCCTACACCGACGTGGGCACGATCGGCTGGCTCGTCGACGGTGCGGCGATCTGCAACCAGGTGCCGCTGTGCCGGACGTCCTTCGGCCCCTACGGGCGCGCCATGATCCGCATCTGCAAGGAGGAGTCCTTCCACCAGCGTCAGGGTTACGAACTGCTCATGACGATGATGCGCGGCACCGACGAGCAGCGGGCCATGGTCCAGGAGTCGGTCGACCGCTTCTGGTGGCCTTCGCTGATGATGTTCGGCCCTCCCGATGACAACTCCCCGAACACCGAGCAGTCGATGGCCTGGGGTATCAAGACCCACACGAACGACGAACTGCGCCAGAAGTTCGTCGACATGTCCGTTCCGCAGGCCGAGGCGCTGGGCGTGACGTTCCCCGACGAGAACCTCAAGTGGAACGAAGAGCGCGGACACTATGATTTCTCGACACCGAACTGGGACGAGTTCTGGGCCGTCGTCAAGGGCGACGGGCCCTGCAACGAACAGCGTGTGTCCCACCGCAAGCGCGCCTGGGACGACGGTGCCTGGGTGCGCGAAGCCGCGCTCGCCTTCGCCGAGAACCAGAACGCCGAGGCGGCCGCCCCCACCGCGGGCAACGCCGCCACTGCGGCCGCCCCCACCGTGCCGTCGGCCGACGGCTCCACCACCACCGCCGAGGAGGCAGCGAAATGACCGAGACCAACCCCGGCTCCGCCTCGGCGAGTGCGACCCGCGGCGAATGGCCGCTGTACGAGGTCTTCGTGCGCGGCAAGCGCGGACTCAACCACGTCCACGTCGGGTCGCTGCACGCGACCGATGACCAGATGGCCATCCACCATGCCCGCGACGTCTACACCCGACGCAACGAGGGCGTGAGCATCTGGGTCGTCCGCTCCGCCGATGTCACGGCCTCGAGCCCGGACGAGAAGGACCCGATGTTCGCCCCCAGCGGCGACAAGGTCTACCGGCATCCGACCTTCTACGACATCCCCGACGATGTCCCCCACATGTGAGAAGGGGAGACGAATGACTGCGAACAACGAACCCACCGTTCACGTCGAACACGATGAAGCGGGAACCAACGTCGACCACGGCACCCACGACAACGCCTACTCGGGCCTGCTCGTCAACGATGCGAACTGGGCCTTCGGCACCGACTTCGAGGACCCGCTGGCCGGCGTCGACACGACCGTGCCCGACGGGGTCGACGCGAAGGACCTCGGCGCCTACTGCCTCATGCTCGGCGATGACGCGCTCGTGTTCTCCCAGCGGATCTCCGAATGGTGCTCGAACGCCCCCGACCTCGAAGAGGACATCGCGCTGGCGAACATCGCCCTCGACCTCCTCGGGCAGGCCCGACTCCTGCTCGCCCGCGCCGCGGCCGCCGATCCGGAGCTCGTGCCCGAACTGCCCGGGGGCTCACCCGTGCCCGATGAGGATCGGCTCGCGTACTTCCGCAACGACCTCGCCTTCCGCAACGTCCGCCTGGCCGAGGTCCCCAACGGCGACTTTGCCGAGGCGGTCGCGAAGATCCTCATCTACTCCACCTGGCGCCTGTCGATCTTCGAACGCCTGACGACCAGCCGCGACACCGTGCTCGCCGCGATCGCGGCGAAGGGCGTCAAGGAGATGTCCTACCACCGCGACTTCGCCGGACGCTGGGTCCTCACCCTGGCCCGCGGCACCGAGGAATCGAAGTCCCGCTTGATCAGCGCCCTGAACGGGCTGTGGCCGCTGTGGACCGAACTCTTCGAATCCCACCCGGTCGAGGCCGCCGTGGCCGAAGCCGGAATCGGCGTCGACCCCGCCGAGGTGGCCGACGAGGCCGGAGTCATCATCGACCAGGTCTTCGCCGCCGCCGGCATCGATCGTCCCGACCGCGGATCGCTGGCCGGGGTCGGCGTGCACGGTCGCAAGGGCCGCGACGGACTCCACACCGAAGCCCTGTCGAAGCTGCTCGCGGAGATGCAGGTCGTCGCCCGGGAGCATCCGGAGGGACAGTGGTGACCGCCATGCTGCGGACCCACCCGACCGGCACCGACGCCGAGGCGATCGAGCGTGCCCGTGCCGCCGCCGAACGCGTGACGGACCCGGAGATGCCGATGCTCACGCTGCTCGACCTCGGCGTGCTCCGTAATGTGAGCATCGAGGACGGCCGCGTCATCACGACGATCACCCCCACCTATTCGGGGTGCCCGGCGATGGCGACGATGCGCGATGACTTACAGCGCGAACTCCTCGACGCCGGCTTCCCCGACGCCGAGGTGCGCGTGTCCCTGTCCCCGGCGTGGACGAGCGACTGGATCACCGAACGCGGCAAGAAGGCACTCAGGGATGCCGGCATCTCCCCGCCCGGAGCCGCACCGCACCGGCAGGGGCCGGTGGCACTGACCCTCATGCCCACCCGCCGCGCCGTGAGCTGCGTGCTGTGCGGGTCGGAGAACGTGAGACTGTCCTCCGAATTCGGCCCGACCGCGTGCAAGGCCATGTACCAGTGCCTCGACTGCCTGGAACCGTTCGACCATGTGAAGGAGATCTGATGACCCAGACGATCGATCAGACCGCCGAGGCGGCCCCCACCGCCCAGCGCGCCGACGGCTCCTCCCGGTCGAGCTTCTACCCGCTGACCGTGAAGTCCGTCGACCACCTCACCGAGGATTCCGCGGCCGTGACCTTCGATGTGCCCGAGGAGTACGCCGAGCTCTTCGACTTCGCCGCCGGACAGTCGCTGACCCTGCGCCGGCTCATCGACGGGCAGGAGCACCGCCGCACCTACTCGATCTGCGCCCCGGCCGGATCCGACCCGCGCATCGGTGTGCGTGAGGTCCCCGAAGGGCTCTTCTCCCTCTGGCTCGTGCGTGAGGTCCGTGCCGGCGACGTCATCGAGGTCCAGCCGCCCTCGGGCAGCTTCCGGGCCGACCCGGACCAGGGCGGACGGCATCTGTGCATCGCGGCCGGATCCGGGATCACCCCGATGCTCTCGATCGCGTCGACCGTGCTGTCGAACCCCGAAGCCTCGGTGACCCTGCTCTACGGCAACCGGAAGACGAACACCGTGATGTTCGCCGAGGAGCTCGCCGACCTCAAGGACGCCCGCAACCAGCAGCTCGACCTCGTCCACGTCCTCTCCCGCGAACCCCGCGAAGTCGAACTCTTCTCCGGCCGCCTCGACGAGGAGAAGCTGCGGCAGCTGCTGAGCGCCATCGTCCCGATCGGCAGCATGGACCATGTGTGGCTGTGCGGTCCCTTCGGGATGCTCGAAGACGCCCGCAGGGTGCTCGCCGAGTTCGACGTGCCGAAGGAGAGGATCCACTTCGAACTCTTCTACGTCGACGAACCGCCGCCGGAGGTCGTCCACGCCGACAAGGTCGTCGAAGGCGCCACCAGCGAGGTCACGGTCGTCATCGACGGACGCCGCACCACCTCGGCGATGTCGCAGGGCAAGACCATCCTCGATTCCGCACAGGAATCGCGCTCCGATCTGCCGTTCGCCTGCAAGGGCGGGGTGTGCGGAACCTGCCGCGCGAAGATCTGCGGCGGCGAGGTCGACATGGTCCGCAACTACGCCCTCGAGGACGCCGAGGTCGAGGCGAACTTCGTCCTCACCTGCCAGACCTTCCCCGTCAGCGATGAGGTCGTCGTCGACTTCGACTCCTGAACGACCCTGAACGGTCGCGTCCCGCGCCCACCCCGGACTCGACCGTCACCCACCTGATCGTCACCCCTGTCAACGAGGAGACCCATGCCTGAGGCATTCATTCTGGACGGACTGCGCACCCCCATCGGCCGCTACGGAGGTGTCCTGGCCGATCAGCGCCCCGACGACCTCGTCGCCACGACGATGAGGACCGTCATCGACCGGACGGGAATCGACCCGGCCGACATCGACGAGGTCATCCTCGGCTCGGCGAATCAGGCCGGTGAGGACAACCGGAACATCGCCCGCATGGCCGTGCTCCTGGCCGGCCTGCCCGAGTCCGTGCCCGGCTTCACCGTCAATCGCCTGTGCGCTTCGGGAATGACCGCGATCACCACCGCTCGTGCGATGATCGCCGCCGGAGACGCCGAGGTGGTCGTGGCCGGAGGCGTCGAATCGATGACCCGCGCCCCGTGGGTGAGCGAGAAGCCCAGCCGGGCCTGGTCGAAGCCCGGCCGGACCTGGGACACCTCGATCGGATGGCGGTTCACGAACCCCGCCTTCGACGAGGACACGACCCTGTCGATGCCGCAGACGGCCGAACGCGTCGCCGAGAAGTGGAAGCTGACCCGCGAGGCCCTCGACGAATTCGCCTTTGACTCGCACCAGAAGGCGCTGGCCGCTGCCGCCGCAGGCAGCTTCGATCCGGAGATCCTGCCCATCGGCGAGGTCACCGCCGATGAGGGACCGCGTGCGGATACGACCGTGGACAAGCTCGGCAGGCTGCGGCCCATCCACGGCCCAGGCGGGCTCATCACCGCCGGCAACTCCTCCTCGCTCAACGACGGTGCCGCCGTGGTCGTGCTCGTCAGCGAGGACTATGCGAACAGGCACGGCCTCAACCCCCGCGCCCGCGTCGTCGCCGGTGCGAACGCCGGAGTGTCCCCGGAGATCATGGGCGTCGGTCCCGTACCGGCAACCCGGAAGGTGCTCGAACGCACCGGATGGAAGGTCGGCGAACTCGAAGCCGTCGAACTCAATGAAGCCTTCGCCTCGCAGTCGCTGGCGTGCATGGGAGATCTCGGACTCGACCCGGCCACCGTCAACGGCTTCGGCGGAGCGATCGCACTCGGCCACCCGCTCGGCTGCTCGGGCACCCGCATCACCGTGACCCTGCTCAACCGGCTCGAACAGGCCGGGGCGAAGAAGGGGCTGGCGACGATGTGCGTGGGCGTCGGCCAGGGTTCGGCCCTGCTGCTGGAGCGCGCATGAGTACGGGCGGCGACGCAGCGAACGGAGCGGGCGCCGGCACGAACGGATCGGCCTCCCCGCTGCTCGTCGAACGCCATCCCGACCGCACGATCATCCGGCTCAACCGGCCTCAGGTGCGCAATGCCATCGATCAGGCGATGGTCGACGCCCTCCACTCCGTGTGCGCCGAGCTCGAAGCCGAACCGAAGGTCGCGATCCTCACCGGCACCTCCGGGGTCTTCGCCGCCGGCGCCGATATCGCCCAGCTGCGCAACCGCCGCCGCGACGATGCCCTGGCCGGCATCAACTCGAAGATCTTCACCCGCATCCAACAGCTGCCGATGCCCGTGATCGCACTCGTCGAGGGATTCGCCCTCGGCGGCGGTGCCGAACTCGCCTTCGCCGCAGACTTCCGCATCGGGACACCGTCGACGAAGATCGGCAACCCGGAGACCGGACTCGGCATCCTCGCCGCCGCCGGAGCCGCCTGGCGTCTGCGCGAACTCGTCGGCGAACCCCGGGCCAAGGAGATCCTGCTCGCCGGTCGCACCCTCCAGGCCGATGAGGCCAAGGCGATCGGACTTCTCAACGACGTCGTCGACCCCGAGGATCTCGAACTCGCCGGCCAGGCGCTGGCCGATCGGATCGCAAGCTTCGCGCCCTTGGCAGTCCGGTTGAGCAAATCCGCCTTCCACGCTCCTCGTGAAGCCCACCCGCTCATTGATAATCTGGCCCAGGCCGTGCTGTTCGAATCGCAAGAGAAGTTCGCCCGCATGGATGCGTTCCTGTCCAAGCGCGAGGCGAAGAGGGCGAAGAAGGCCGCCGAACGGGCCGCCCAGGCCGAGACCGGTGCGCAGACACAGCAGGAAGGCGAGAGCGAATGAGCGAGTCCACCCCCGACACCCCGGCCGCAGATGCTGCGGCCGCCGGCACCCCTGCCGCGCGCGTGCCCGAAGCCGTCGGAGTCTACGGCGGCGGCCGGATGGGAGCGGGCATCGCCCACGCCTTCGCCACCGCCGGCGCCCGGGTCATCGTCATCGAGAACACCGAAGACACCGTCGCAGCCGCACGGGAACGCATCGAGGCCTCGGTCGAGAAGTCGAAGTCCAAGGGCATCGACGTCCCCGGCACCGTCGAAGTCGTCCGCGACCCGACCATGCTCGACCAAGCGCTCCTCGTCGTCGAAGCCGTACCCGAGGTCCTCGAACTCAAACAGGAGATCCTCGCGGCCATCGCGAAGCACGCACCAGCGGCAAGCATCGGCACGAACACCTCGGCGCTGTCCATCGACGAACTCGCCGCCGCCCTGCCGCGCCCCCAGGCGCTCATCGGCCTCCACTTCTTCAACCCGGTTCCCGTCTCCGAACTCGTCGAGGTCGTCGTCGGCACCCACACCGACCCCGGCCTCGTCGAAGTCGCCAAGGGATGGATCGCGGGACTGTCGAAGACGGCGATCACGGTCAAGGACTCACCCGGATTCGCGTCCTCCCGCCTCGGCGTGGCACTCGCCCTCGAAGCGATGCGGATGGTCGAAGAAGGCGTCGCCGAGCCTGCGGACATCGACCGTGCCATGACGCTGGGCTACCGGCATCCGGCCGGGCCGCTGAAGACCACGGACATCGTCGGACTCGATGTGCGCCTGGGCATCGCCGAACACCTCGCCGCCGAGGTCGGTGAGCGTTTCGCCCCTCCGCAGATCCTGAAGGACAAGGTCGCGGCCGGCGAACTCGGCCGGAAATCCGGGCAGGGCTTCTACGCCTGGTGACACCCCGCGCTCACGGGCGCACTCCGGAGTCCCGCCACGGGCGCCGGCACCACTGTTAGGACACGCAAAGGAGCATCCATGACCGAGATCCAGCTGAAGAACCGCGGCCGCATCGCCGAGATCATCCTCGACGGGCCCGCCTCCCGCAACGCTCTCGATGCGGACAACCTCCGCGACCTTGCGGCAGCCGTGGCCAAGGTCGCCGAGGCGGTGCCCAGTGTGCGCGTGCTCCTCATCCGCGGGGAGGGCAAGGTCTTCTGCTCCGGTCGCGATATCAGCGGCGTCGACGCCGAGACCGATGACGCACACGCGTTCCTCGCCGAGTCCTTCGCCCCCGTCTTCCAGGCGATCAGGGCGCTGCCGATCCCCGTCATCGCCCAGGTCCAAGGGGCCGCTCTCGGGCTGGGCTTCGGTGTCGCGGCGGCCGCGGACATCATCTTCGCCGCCGATGACGCGAAGTTCGGGTCCCCGTTCGCCGCGATCGGTGCGATGCTCGATTCCGGTGCCCATCACGTGTTCCTCGATCGGGTCGGCTACCACCGGACCATGGACCTCATCGTCACCGGTGACTTCATGACCGGCGCCGAGGCGGCCGTCGCCGGGATCGTCTCCCGCGCGGTCCCAGCCGCGGACCTGAGCGAATTCGTCGAAGCGAAGCTCGAGAAGATCGTGTCCGGTCCGGCTGAGGCCTTCGCCATGGAGAAGGGGTTCGTGCAGAAGATCGCCGACGAACGTCCGAGCATGGCCGATCTGCTCGCCGAGGAGGCCGTCCTCCAGGAGTCGGCCCGGCAGACGCCGGACTACGTCGAGGGGTTCCGGGCCTTCCAGGAACGTCGGGCTCCGAACTTCGAATGAGGTCTCAGCTGTGCCGGCCGTCGTGGAGCGTTGGCCGGTAATTCACTTCGGCGATGCCGTCGTCCAGCGTCACCGTCTCGAGCAGCTCGAGGTCGAGATCGGGTGCGCCCGCGAACATCGGCACGGCCCCGGTGCGGCCGCTGATCACGGGGAACATCGTCACCTGGATGCGGTCGATGAGACCGGCGGCCAGGAGTGCGCGGTTGAGTGTGGGACTGCCATGGGAGCGTAGGGGGATCGTCGATTCCCGCTTCAACCGGGCGACCACCTCGGCGGGGGCGCCGGTCTCGACCGTCGCATCGGGCCAGTCGACGCCCGGGCTCAGGCTCGTGGAGATGACGGTCGTGGGCAGGTGCTTCATCCGGGTGTTGATCGGGTCCTCCGCCTCGGATGCGGGGGTGAGGTGGGCGAGGAACTTCTCGAACATGCAGAAGGTGCGTGCCCCGATGACCAGCCGCTGCTCCTGACCGTACTGGGCGGCACGGCGGGCGAGGAACTCCGGTCCCTGCTTGCCCCAGTAGCCGCCCCAATCGCCCTCCGGTGTGAAAGAGCCGAAGCCGTCGACGGTGGTGAAGAGATCCCAGGTGTAGGTGGCGGTCATCGCGTCGTCCTCTCTGCGCGGCGTCGCGTAGCCCACGTCGGGAGGGAGGATGGCTCACCGGATGTCCGGGGAGGGGCGATGCTGCACCGTCTCAGCGTGCGCCGATCACCGGGGCGAAGTCAATGATCGCTGCTCTGCTCAGGCGAATCGTCGTGGCGGGCGGACTTCCACCGACGCATCGTGATGATCGTCAGGATGATGACAAGCACCCAGGAGACGCCGACGGCGACGGCGTTGATGAGATTCGGCTCGCCGATGAAGGCGCCGACCGCCACGAGTGAGAGCTGGCCGGGCAGGGAGGAGACGACGGTGGCGGTGAGGAACGTGCGGTTGTCGATGCCCAGCGCCCCGCTGCCGTAGTTGACCGGCCAATAGGGGAAGCCGGGCATGAGCCGCAGTGCGCACACGGCGTAGAACCCACCGCCGGTGAGGCGGGACTCGACGGCCTCGGCGTGGGAGCCGAGCAGCCGCATGACCGTCTCCCGGCCCAGTGCCCTGGCGATCCAGTATCCGATCCAGCAGCCGGCGACGACCCCGATCATCGACAGCAGGGTACCGAAGGGCAGACCGAAGATCAGGCCGCCGGCGGTGGCCATGATCGTCACGGGGATCGGGGTGGCGGCGACGGCCATGTAGATGAGGATGAAGACACCGAAGCCCCAGAAGCCGGCGGCGAGGATGTCTTCCTGGAGTACGTCGATGGAGGGCAGGCGGACATTGAAGACCGCCCACACTCCGGCCAGCAGCGCGAGGCCGAGGGCGATGTTGCGCAGGATCGTCGGCCAGTCGAGGCGGGAGCGGCTGTTCCGCGTGCGCTGGGCAGCGGTATCGCGGGCACGAGCGGCTTGGCCGGGGCGGTGCGGTCGCTCCGGGGGTGGGCTGTCTTCGTGTCCGGGCATGGACCGATCTTACGTCCCGGCCGGGGTGGGACGGCAATCGCGGGCACACGGGCCGGGCCTCTGCCTGCGGTCGAACTGCAGGCAGAGGCCGAAGCGTGGCCGGCTTGGTGTCAGGACGCGGGACCTTCGGTCAGGGTCACCTCGGTGGTATGGCTCTGACCGGTGGTGTCCGTCCAGGTCAGGGACACTCTGTCGCCGGGTTTGTGCTCGGCGATCGCACTCGAGGCCGCGGTGCCGTCGCTGATCTGCGTCGAATCGATCGCGGTGATCGTGTCACCGGCGGTCAGTCCGGCCTTCGCGGCGGGGGTGTCCTCATAGACCCCGGCGACGACGGCGCCTGCGACCGCATCGGTTCCGGTCTGCCCGGACTGCGTGCCCTGCCCGGGCTGGCCGGACTGCGTGCCCTGCCCGGTCTGCCCGGACTGCATGCCCTGCCCGGGCTGGCCGGACTGTGCTGGCTGTCCGGATCGGTCCTGCTGGTCCGACCGTTCGGTCCGGCCGACGCCGATACCGAGGAAGGCCGGATAGCCGAGCGTGTTCGTGCTCGTCTGCTGACCGGCGATGATCGACTCGGCGGTCGTCAGTGCGGAATCGATCGGGATGGCGTAGCCGGTGACCACCGGGGTGCCGGAGGAGGCTGCGGTGTTCATGCCCACGACCTCGCCCTCATCATCGAGCAGGGCTCCGCCCGAATCGCCGGAGACGATATCGGCTTGGACTTGGATCATGCCGTCCAGGGTCTCCGAATCCTCGGTGCCCTGAGCGGTCGTGGTGACCGAAGCGCCGAGGTCGGTGACCGTTCCATCGGCTGCCTGGAGCTGCCCGCCGCCCTCGGAGTTGCCGACGGCGGTGATGTCGTCGCCGACATGGACGGTCTCGTCGTCGACGGCGGCCGGTGTGAGGTCGGTGGCGTCCTTGAGTCTGAGCACGGCGACGTCATGAGCCGAGTCGGAACCGACGACGCTGGCTTCGTAGGTTTTGCCCGTCGTGGCCACGGTGACCGCGATCTTGGTCGAGTCCGCGATGACGTGATTGTTCGTGAGGATGAGACCGTCCTTGCTCAGCACGATGCCGGTGCCGGCCGCTTCGGCCTTCTCGTAGCCGAGCTGGATGTCGATGAGGACGACACCGGAGGACTCTTCCGCGCTCGCCGGTGCGGCGTCCTGCTGCGTCGAACCGTCGCCGCCCTGGCTGGGGTCGGTGGGCTGACCGGTGAAGGGGATGACTGATTGGGTGGTCCCGGCCGCGACCGTGCGGGCGTGTCCCGTGGCGGAGGCCGACAGGCCCGCGGCAGACCCGATGCTCAGCGCCAGAGCCGCGGCCGCTCCTGTCACTGCCAGGGCGAATCGATGCCTGTGCGGGCGGGAGCGGGTGACGGCTGTCGCCGCCGTCTCGGTGCCGGATGTGTTCTCACCCGTGTGCCCAGCGCCGGTCCGTGCCTGTGCTGACCCCGTGCGCTTCGACTCGTTCATGGCTCTGCCTTTCTGTGCTGAGTGGGAGTGTCCGATGACTCCTATTCAGTACCCGGAGGCTGTGGCCAGGCTGTGGCGCAGCTGGAGCGAAGCTTCGACTTTGCCAGTCGAGTGCTGAGAGGGGTGAGACCAGCTCAGGCGGCGATGACGATGATGCCGAGGGCCGTGCCGATGTAGAAGAGGCTGACGGAGAGGATGAAGACACGTTCTGCGATGCCGAAGGCCTTCGCGCGAAGGGGCCTGATGATGAGCGCGACGACGCTGATGACCAGCGACACGAGCGCGATCCAGGAGACCGCGTGCAGGGTCTGCGCCAAGGGTGCTGGCCCCTCGGCGGTGAAGAGCCTGACGAAGTTGCCCATGCAGGCGTAGCTGATGGCGAACCAGGCGATGGCCATCAGGTAGTGCAGGCGGCCGGTCGTGCTCAGCTTCTCACCTTCCAGGTCGGTGGGGACGAAGGGCAGGAAGGCGAAGATGAGCGCGAGGACGGCAAGGGCGATGCTCACGAGCGTCGAATCGGGCCATTCCGGTATGCCGATGGCGACGGCCGCGGCCAGCAGGCCCCAGAACGGCACCGTCACCCAGGTCATCGCGCTGCTCAGGCGCCTCGTGCTGCCGACGGCATAGTCGCTGACGGCATGGCTGATGATCGAATACTCGCTCCGTACGAGGTGGAGGGCGAGGAAGAGAACGAGACGGGCCAGTCCGCAGGCGGTCGCGAGTGCAGCGAGGATGAGGGTCATGAGCGGTCCATGGGGTTGTCGGAGCGGATGCTGCGGACCTCGTCGTGGAGTGCGCGGATCGTGGAGGCCAGTGAGCTCGGATCGATGCCGATCGCTCGGGCATTTTCGTCGAGGGAGTGTCCGAGCAGGCGTGCGCAGTGCGCGTGCTTGTCCTCGCCCGCCGAGGTGAGTCGCAGTTCCCGTCGATTGCCGGACCCCGGCAGAACCGTTATCGGTTCAGCCGGGGCCCGAAGGTGGGCCTGCGAGGAAGACGGTGTGCGCGCGGCTGCCCAGGGCTGCCTCGGCGAGGGGTCAGCCGGTGAAGATCGCCACTGCCTTGATCGCGGTCAGGGACAGGCCCCAGACGAGGCCGCCGGCCACGACGACGGTCAGGGCCGTGCCGACGGTCTTGTAGGCGCCGCCGACGGGTGACTGCGGCGAACCGGATTCGGGGACGTGGGCGATGGGGGTGGAGTCAGTCATGATCGTTGCTCTTCCTCAGTTCTCTTCGAGGGCGGCGGCCTGCCTGGCGGCGACGTCCTCTTCGCGTTCGAAGTGCTTTTCGCTGACCGGGCGGATCAGCGCGTTGGCGATGAAGCCGATGATCAGGGCGCCGACCATGATGAACATGCCCGGGGTGTAGAGCTCGGGGCCGGACTTGCCGGCCGCCTCGCCGGCCTCGACGACGGAGTTGACGATGAGCGGACCGGCCACCCCGGCGGCCGACCAGGCGGTGAGCAGCGCACCGTGGATGGCCCCGACCTGGTACACGCCGAAGAGGTCCTTGAGGTAGGCGGGCACCGTGGAGAAGCCGCCGCCGTAGAAGGAGATGATGATGAGCGTGGCGAGCACGAAGAGGATGATCGATCCGCCGCCGAAGAACGCGACGAGCAGGTAGAGCACCGCTCCACCGCCGAGGTAGAGCATGTAGTTGTTCTTCCGACCCAGGTAGTCCGAGGTCGTCGACCAGATGAAGCGACCGCCCATATTGCCGATCGAGAGCAGACCGACGAAGCCCGCGGCCGCGGCGGCGGTGATGCCGAAGTAGGCCTGGATCATCGGGGCGGCGTTCTCGAGGATGCCGATGCCCGCGGTGACGTTGAGGAAGAGGGCGACCCACAGCAGCCAGAACTGCGGAGTGCGGATGGCGTTGCGGACAGCGACATTGCCCTCGGTCTGCATCGGCTTCGCCGCGACCGTCGAGGGGTCGAAGCCCTTCGGCGTCCACTCCGGGTGGGGGACGCGGATGACGAATGCGCCGGCGGCGATGACGACGGCGTAGACGATGCCGAGGGTGATGAACGTCGGGGTGAGGCCGGCGACGAGATTCTCGGGTTCGACACCGCCGCCGTAGAAGGCCATGAGCTGGTTCGACATCGGGCTGGCGATGAGCGCACCGCCGCCGAAGCCCATGATCGCCAGACCCGTGGCCAGGCCCGGACGGTCCGGGAACCACTTCATCAGGGTCGACACCGGCGAGATGTAGCCGATGCCCAGTCCGATGCCGCCGATGACGCCGTAGCCGAGGTAGACCAGCCACAGCTGTCCGGACACGATGCCCAGCGAGGCGATGAAGAAGCCGACGACCCAGCAGGTTCCGGCCGCGACCATCGATGCGCGCGGACCCTTCTTCTCCACCCAGGGACCGAAGACGGCCGAGGAGATGCCGAGCATGAGGATCGAGATCGAGAAGATCCAGCCGATCGAGACCTCACCGGCGTCGAAGTGCGTCATGAAGGGGATCTTGAACACGCTGAATGCGTAGACCTGCCCGATGCACAGGTGGATGGCCAGGGCCGCCGGCGGGATCAGCCACCGGTTGAAGTGCTTCGGCGCAACGATCGCCGAACGCGTGAGAATGGAAGCCACGGGAAGTCCTTCTGTTGGTGGAACTCGTCTCGCCGTCGACAACGGAGAGCGGACGAACGCGGGGTCTGTGAAGAATCAACCGACCCGATATTCCACTAAAGGGTAGAGCTCACACAAGCAGATTGCGAGGAATGCTCAGCGTTTTCTCCGGAAAACGCCGAAGTTTCCCGTCAGATGGGACTTCCGTGCCGGGGTGGTCTCAGAGGTGGAGCGTGACGTCGGCCTGCTTGCGCAGCTTCTTCGCGAACTTCTGCGTCGCCTCGTCGGTCTTCTGGCTCTTCACCTGTTCCTTGAGCTGAGGCCGCATCTCGTCCAGCGAGGGCATCTCCTGCTGCTGCCCGCCTTGCTGCGCCATCTGCTCCTGCTGGGCCTTGGCCTGTTCATAGGCCTGCCCGATCTCTTCGCCGCTGACCTCGAACTCGCCGTACTCGTCCTCGACGAGGCCCTCGATCTTCAGCTGATTCTTCAGTTCCGAGCGGACCTTCTTCTCGTCCATGCCCTGGTCCTTCATGGCTTTGAGGAAGTCCTTCTCGCTCATCTGCCCGGACTTGGCGGACTCCTTGAGCCCCTTGTCGATGTCCTTGTCCGTCACCGAGATCTTGCGCTTGTCGGCTTCCTGGACGAGCACCTCGGTGCTCACGAGGTTCTCGGCGGTCTGCTTCTTCAGATCCTTCTCATCGACGGGCTGTCCCGACTGCTGCGCCTGCATCTGCATCTGCTGGTACTGGGTCTCGAAGAGAGGGACGAAGTCGTCCTTCATGATCTTCTCGCCGTTGACCTCGGCGACCACCTTGGGGATGTCCTTCGTGTTGGGCTTGCCCTGCTGGCCCTGCTCGCCGGAATCGGCGCCGGGGGACTGCTCGGCGGCAGCCGAGGACTCCTGCGGTTTCGCGTCGTCGCCCTGACTTCCGCACGCGGCCAGCGCCACCACGGAGACGGACATGGCCAGGCCCAGCAACCACCGGTTGGTTCGCACAATCACTCCTGCTCTCGGATACAGCCTGCCAGGCTAGCAGGGGCGACTCCCCGAAGAATGTGTGGAGTATGTGTGTCGCTTGGCAAGGGTGTTTGCATCGGGGTCTCGGGAGGCACATCAACCCAGCCGGCGGGTCCGCGATGAGGACTGCCCCGCGTCCGCCTCGGCGGGTACACTTCGGCTACCGGTCGGATGCGACCGGAGATCGACCATGAAGGGGGCCGAAATGGAGTCGACGTTCCGTGGGGTGTTCCTCACCTGCGCCGACGCCGAGGCGACCGCCGCCTTCTACCGTGACATCGCCGGTCAGCCGCTGACGACGGCCGGCAGTGATGAGTACACCTACTTCCTCGTTGAGACCGAGGGAGTCCAGATCGCCTTCCACTCCGCCGAAGCATTCGCCGACTATGCGTTCCCGCCGGTGGCCGAGTCGAACCTCACGCACCTGTATTTCCGGATCCCCGATCAGGCGGGGTTCCTCGAGCGGATCCGCCATGCGGGTGTGCCGATCGTCGCGGTCGACGATGTCGTCGTCACCGTCGAGGACCCCGACGGCCGAAAGGTCATGTTCGGCACCGCGTGAGGCACAGTTCTGCTCGAGACACAGGCAGAGAGCCGAGACCACGGTGCACACAGGTGTTTCGGCGCTCCACCGTTGTCTCGAAGGCAGATGCATGGTTCCAGGTGCTTCAGCGGTCCGCAGCGAGGATCGCTGAGAGTCCGGCTCTGAGATCGGCGACGAACTCATCGGGCATTTCGAGCGAGGGAAAGTGTCCGCAGCGATCCGCGGCTCTCCAGCGCACAATGGAGCGGTACCGGTGCTCTGAGAGGGCACGCGGATACTTTTCGATGTCGTACGGGTACATAGTGATCGCGGTGGGAACGTCGACGCGCAGGTCGGGGTCGAGAGAGTTGTGGCTTTCGAAGTAGATCCGCGCCGACGAGGCGCCTGTGCGCATCAGCCAATACAGGGAGACGTTGTCGAGCAGGCGGTCGCGGGAGATCGTCTCGAACGGGGAGTCTACGGTGTCCGTCCACTCGGCGAACTTGTCGAGGATCCACGCGAGTTGGCCGACGGGTGAATCGACGAGGGCGTAGCCGATGGTCTGCGGTCGCGTCGCCTGCTGGTGGGCATAGGCGGCCCGATGCGTCCAGAAGTCTTCGGCGTCGAGGGCCCAGGCACGCTCGTCTGCCGTCAGGCCCTCCAGTGAGGCTCCCGGGATTCCGGGCGCATAGGTGGTGTGGATTCCGATCAGGTGGTCGGGGAAGCGCCCACCGAGGATGGTTGTGATCACCCCACCCCAGTCGCCGCCGAAAGCCGCGAACCGGTCGTAGCCGAGCCTGCTCATGAGTGTCACCCACGCCTCGGCGATTCGATCCGTGGACCAGCCGGTGACACTCGGTCTGTCGCTGAACCCGAAACCGGGCAGCGAGGGCACGACGCAGTGGAACGCCGGTGCATCGGGATCTGTCGGCTCGGCCAGTTCGTCGACGACGTCGATGTATTCGGCGATGCTGCCTGGCCATCCGTGAGTGAGGATCAGCGGGGTCGCGTTCGATCGGGACGAGCGACGGTGGAGGAAGTGGATGCCCAGGCCGTCGATGGTGGTGCGGAATTGGCCCATGTCGTTCAGGCGGTCTTCGAAGTCCCGCCACGAGTAGACCGTTCGCCAGTAGTCGACGAGCTCCATGAGGTCGTTCAGCGGTATGCCTTGGTCCCACCGTCGCGGGTCGGGGCTTGGTCGAGCGACGGTCTCGGGTTCGGGCAGGCGGGCCGATTGCAGTCGGGCACGGAGATCGTCGAGGTCGGCTTCGGGAATGCGTGAGTCGAATCCCTGGATGGCTTCACTACTTAGGGCGGCGTCGGCTGCTTGGGCAATGTCGGCTGGTTGGACTTCGGTGGCTGGACGGGCGTCGTCGGAGTTGGGCATCACGGGTTTCCTCCTGGAGTCGGTGGCGGTTGCACGGAGAGCGCGAATGTGTTCGGTCAGCCGGCGGTGTGGATGCGAACCCCGTGTTCGTCGGGGCAGACACGGGGTGCGAGTTCCCATTCAGGTGTGTAGTCACCGGTGAATTGCGGTCGGTAGGGGATGACGGGTTCGGTGAAGAGTCCGTCGAGGCGTCCGACGAGGCGGTCGCGGACTGCGTCGAAGTCGTCGATCCGGTCGGCGCTGGGGGCGGCGAAGGGCTCGAGTACGCTCATGCCGGTGTAGGCGAAGGTGCCGTGGAGGAGGCCGAAGAGGAGTTCCCGGAGTTCACCGGACTTGCCTCGGGGCCCGATGGCCAGAGGACGATCGCCGAGGGTGGTGACGACGAGAGCCCGCTTGCCTGCGAACGGTCCCTGTTCGAAGCGAAGGCGGCGACCCGTGGGCGAGTCGGTGCCGAAGGCGAAGCCGCTGACAAAGACACGGTCGAACCAGCCTTTGAGGATCGCGGGCATCCCGTACCACCACAGGGGGAACTGAACCACAACAGCGTCGGCGCGCTGAAGCTTCTCCTGTTCGCAGGTGATCTCGTGCGGTTGGGTGCCGTCGACCTGGGCGGTGCGGGTGTCGGCGCTGACGCGGAAGCGGGCGGGGGCGCGGACGGAATCGGTGTCGGTCGCCTCAGCGCTCGGTTGATCGGTGCTCGCGAGATGAGCACCGTCGCTCCGATTCAGGACCGGATCCCAGCCCATGGCGTAGAGATCGGATGTCAGGACGGCATGGCCTGCCTCCCGCAGATGGGTGATTCCCGCGCTGCGCAGGCTTCCGTTGAGTGACCAGGGTTCGGGATGCGCGCTGAGCCAGAGGACTGTCCGAGGGGTGTTGTCTCCTTGCATGGTTCCATGGTTGCCGCTTAGCATAAGACTGTCTAGTACGGACATTTATGTCCCTGTGGAGGTGTGTATGCGGTTGCCTGTGCGTCGTGCGATGGAGGTCTGTCCTGTCGAGGTCGCGGTTTCGGCGGTCGGCGGCACGTGGAAGCTCACCATTGTCAAGCATCTCCTTGACGGGACGCGTCGATTCAATGAACTCGGTCGGTTGGTGCCGTTGGCGAATACGAAGACCCTCACTAGGCAGCTGCGGGAGCTCGAGGAGGACGCTGTGGTGTTGCGCACCGCCTACCCGGAAGTGCCGCCGAGGGTCGAGTACTCACTGACGGACCTGGGGCGCAGCCTTGAGCCGATCGTGATGGCAATGAATGAGTGGGGGAAGGACTTCGCGGCGAACCAAGCGGACTGAGCCTCCGAGAGAACTGAACCGGCAGGGCGAGCTGCTGGGCGGTGCAGGCAGCAGGGTCGATCGATCAATTCAGGTCAGGACGTTCTCGATACTCGGATACCGTGTTTGTCGAATCGTCGTCGTGTGTGAGCTGACGCTCCCATGAGCACTACTCGGGCGGCCGCTCGGGCAGTGGGTAGGTCGGTCAGCGAATCGGTGACAAATTCCACACGTTCGAGAGGAATGCCCAGACTGCGCAAGGCGTCCGCTTTTCGTGCTCCGACCCTGTGATCGGCAACTTTGGGTCCGGCTGTGGTGACTTCGAGTCGCGACGCGGAAAGCTCGTCGAAGGGGATTTCCGCGGTTGCAAGCAATGCCGAAGCGAGTCGATGCTCTGTCGCAGTGGCGATGACGATCCGTGAACCGTATGCGTGTTGGCGGCGAACGCGTTCGACGGCGTCACTGCGCATCCATCTCGAATCCGCACCGAACTTTTGGCCCAAGCGTTCGGCAAGCGTGCTGTAGTCGTCGTCGGACATGCCGGACAATGCGATCTCGGCAATGCGTCGTGAAGCCTGTGCCTTCCGCCCAGACAAGAAAGTCAGGCATGCCGGCAGCGCCCGGAGGAAACGCGATGGGGAGCGGACGAGTCGACCTATGACGAGAGCGGTGAACGTGTCCTTGCGAGTGATGACGCCGTCGAGGTCATAGACGACAAGCTCGGTTCTCTCCATGAACAGAAACGCTAGCAGGCTCACAAGATTGGCCGGGGACGAGAGTGGGACGAATACAGACGAGTTCCTGGAGGATGCTCGTCACTCGCTCGGTTCGTAGGCCGAATACACGATGCCGCTGGGGAAGGCTTTCGAATCGATGAGCCGCAGTCGGGGCGGTCTGGCCGAGTGTGCTCCGTCGTGGAAATAGCCGCGACCGCGGCCCTGCCAGACCGGGTAGGTGAACATCCGATACTCATCGATCAGCCCCTCGGCGATGAGCTCGTGGGCGAGGGTGATGCTGCCGGTGACGATGACGTCGCGGCCCGGTTCCTCGCGCAGGTCGGCGACCGCCCGCATGGGATCGGAGCTGATGATCTGCGTGTTCTGCCACCCCGGTTCGGCCAACGTCGATGACACGACGCGTTTGTCGACCTGATTCAGATGCTCCGCGATCCCGGTGGTGTCGTCGGTCTGGTCGGGCCAGTAGCCGCGGAAGTCCTCGAAGGTCCGCCGCCCGAGCAGCAGCACATCCTCATTCGCGGACTGCCGCATGAGTTCGGCGGAGAGTTCCTCGTCCTGGGCCTGCGGGTCGAACCAGTCGTCGAGCATCTCGACGCGACCGTCGAGGGTGATGTTCTGAGTGATGATGATGCGCACGGTCGGTCTCCTCGTTGAGTGACGTGGGGGGCCCACACTACTCACCGGCGGAGACCGGCGAAAGGGGCCGCGTCGACGTCTGGGAACTCGGTTCGAAGGCGCGATGCCGTTGGGGGACGGGAGTCGTCAGGTGAGGGATTCGGCGTGCTCGGACGTCTCGACCACCTCGGCGCGGGGGTGGTTGCGGCGGATGAACAGGACGACCAGCGCCCCGGCCAGGGCGGCACCGGCGCCGATGATGAAGCAGGTGCGGAAGGTCGTTTCGGCGGGAATGGCGACCGAGCCCATTGGGATCGTCCGGCTGGTGAGGACGATGGCCATGACGGCACCGGCGACGGTCGTGCCCATCGAGCGCATGAGCGAGTTTACGCCGACTCCGGCGCCGGCTTCCGAGGCGGGGGAGTTCTCGAGGATGAGCGTGGGCATGGCCGCATAGCCGATGCCGACTCCGGCCGAGGCGATGCACGTGGCGACCATGAGCTGCCAGGGTTCGCCGTCGAAGAAGACGGCGAAGACGTAACCCGCAGAGATGACGAAGGCACCCAGGGCCAAGGTCGCACGACCGCCGAGCGTGCTGAGCAGACGGCTCGAGATCGGAGTGAACGCAAGCATCATCAGTCCGCCCGGAGCCATCCACAGTCCGGCCTGCAGGATCGTCTGCCCGAGTCCGTAGCCGACCTCGGTCGGCATCTGCAGCAGCTGCGGGACGACGATCGACTGCGCCATCATGCCGAAGCCGATGAGCAGCGCGGCGATATTCGTCAGCAGGATCGGGCGTTTGACGCTGGTGCGCAGATCGACGAGCGGATGCGGGTGGCGGACCTCGTAGAAGCCCCAGCCGATGAGGACGATGAGGCCGCCGAGGATCGTCACCAGGGTCGACGGCGCGGTCCATCCCCAGTCGTTGCCCTTTGAGACTCCGGTGAGGATGCCGACGACGCCCAGGGCCAGGCCGATCGCACCGAGGGTATCGAATCCGGCACGGTCGACGGGTGCGACATGGGGCAGGGCCAGGGCCGAGAAGACGGTCATGAGGACGGCGAGGACGGCGGAGAGCCAGAAGAGCATGTGCCAGTCGAAGTCCTGTGCGATCCATGCCGCCAGCGGCAGTCCGAGTGCGCCGCCGACGCCGAGGGTGGCGCTGATTCCGACGACCGCGGAATTGCGCATGTGCGGCGGGGTGATCTCGCGGACGAAGCTGATGGCGACGGGGATGTAGCCCATGGCCACACCCTGGAGGACGCGGCCGATGAGGGCGGGGCCGATGCTCGAGAACAGGGCGCAGACGAGGGAGCCGACGACGAGGATCATCGCCGAGGCGACGAGGATCGGCTTGCGGCCGTGGATGTCGGCCAAGCGGCCGGAGACCGGCATCGACACGCCTCCCGCCAGGAGGGTGGCGGTGACGACCCAGGAGGCGTTCGCCGCCGAGGTGTTCAGCAGGTGCGGCAGCTCCGGTTGGATCGGAATGACCAGGGACTGCATGAGCGAGGCGCACAGGCTCGAGAATCCGAGGACGAGGACGACGAGAATCGGCGCCGAGGCTGTCGGTGCGTCTTCGCCGTCCGGTGCGGTCGCCGACGTGGCCGGGCTCGTGGGGGCGGA